>NZ_JAKVTW010000001.1 GCF_022489065.1 Vreelandella neptunia
AATTTTCTTCGTTCATTGAATACCCATAGGCTTTGCAGCCCTAGCATCCTAAATAGCAGCCAGCGTTCCATTAATGGAGTGGCCACCACAGGAAGTAAGCATAAAACAGATCAACATCCTAGTTATGTCTGTAGCGAGATGAGGCTGCGGTTGGCAGCCTGGTCGTGCAAGCATTAGGCGTTGGAAACGCTTTAAGCTTTAGTAGAGAGAGGCCAGATCAACGCCCACAGAGAGGCGTAATAATGAACCGCAATAAAACGCTGGAAAGGTCGAACCGGAGATGTACCCTACTCCCTTAAGCGGGAACAGTACAGGTTGGCACCCCGATATACCGGGGTTGCAAGTGGTGGGGGGGGCGCGAGAATTAGTTTTTGAAATGTGCATTAGTTATTTATTGTCGTAATGCAGGCTTCCATCACAAAGGCAATCAAAAATAGCGTTTTAATTTAATTAAAATTTTAAAAACGCCGTGTGCTCCGCCAATACCGCTAAACCAATACCAATCAGCACAACGCCGCCAATTAATTCTGCCCAGTGGCCAACAAACTTACCGAGTTTGTGGCCCAGGAAAGTGCCCATAGAAGCCATCACGGTGGTGGCGAGACCAATCGCTAAACTGGTGGCGATAATATTGGCATCAATAAAGGCAAGGCTGGCGCCTACAGCCATGGCATCAATGCTGGTAGCGGTGGCGGTGAGCACTAACAGCCAAAGGGTTTGTTTGCGCTGGTCTACTTTTTCTTCTTTTTTAAGACCTGCATACATCATATGTAGGCCGATAATCGACAGAAGCGTAAAGGCCACCCAATGATCCCAGGCCTGCACATACTGTTGTGATGCCTTACCCGCCGCCCAACCCAGCATGGGCGTGATAGCTTCGATAATGCCAAATACCAGGCCGATACCAATGGCGTGACGGAAGCGGGGCTTTTGCAGCTCAGCGCCTTTACTGATGGAGGCAGCGAAGGCATCCGCTGACATGGAAACCGCCAGAAACAGTAGGGTGATGGGTGTCATGAAATTTGAACTCTCAGGCTGAAAAGTACTCCGCATATAACCCGGGAGCATGGCGGTAATTACCATGCTTGAGTGTATTGGTCGGGTATTGAATAGCGGAGAATCCTACCATGGTTTAATGTTTAAACAAGCCAAGTAGTTAAAAATAAAGTTTGTATATGTGAAGTAATATAGCCTTGGCTAACATTGTGTGTGTTAGCTGATTTTCTTGCCATTTTTAATATTTTGCCTGCTATTTTTAATAAGGGTTGTTAGCTTTTTTAGTTAGTTGATTGTTAATTATGTTGTCGATTTAAATGGAAGAGTTTACATATTAAGATGATGGCTTATGTTTAGTATTTGCCAGTTTGTTAACTTAATCATCGCTGCTCAGGCGTTTGTCCATCCCCCACCAGTAGACGAAATCATGTATCGCCATTCAATGCTCGTGTTACAGTATGTACGCGCTGAATTTCTGCCGGTTTTCGCTGATATGTTGCCATGGTAGAAACAGTCGCTAAAAGTGAAGAAGCTGCGCGAGGCGGCCGTTTTGCTTGACCACTTCTGCTATTAATATTGGCTAAATAAGTAGAGTTTAATATGCGATTAGCGGCGTTTATTCGGGCTGAAATTGAGTCGATCCTTAGCGATTGGGAAGCGTTTTCCAAAACCCTCTATCACGCCAAGAATATGAACAAAAGCGGGCTGCGCGACCATGCCAGAGAAATGCTCTTAGAGATTGCTGATGATCTTGATTCACAGCAGGATGAGTATGAACAGGCGGCTAAGTCGAAAGGCTGTGCGCCAATGGATGGGGAAGAGACCTGGGCAGAAGTGCATGGCGAGGATCGGCAGACCAGCGGCTTCACCGTTATTGAAACGGTCTCTGAATTTCGGGCGCTGCGAGCGAGCGTCGTATCTCACTGGAGTAAAGAGCACCCGACACTGGCTGGCCAACGGCTGGAGGATCTCACCCGCTTCCATGAAGCGATAGATAAGGCCGTCGCCGAATCATTAGAGCAGTACGCCACCGTTAAAGAGATGGAAACCCGGCTGTTCGGCGCCATTCTGCTTGCATCGCCAGACCCAATTTATGTGCTTGATCTTGAAGGCCGCTTTATCTATGCCAACAAGGCCACTGCTGACCTATTTGCCATGGAGCCTGAGGCTATTATCGGCAAATCGACGTTTGATCTAGGTTTCTCGTTTGCCTCTGATTTTCAGCGCAATCTGGATAAGGTCATTGCTGATCAATCGACCTATCGCGGTAAGTTTGTACATACGTTTGCTTCTGGCTTGGGTGAGCGGTTCGAGTATCTGCTTGCCCCCGTGCTCGACGAGCAGCAGGAAACCGAAGCAACCGTATGTATTTCCCGGGATATTACTGAGCAGGCCATTGCAGACGAGAAAGTATGGCATAACGCCCATTATGATCTTTTGACAGGGTTGCCTAATCGGCGCCTATTCCTGGACCGCCTGGAACAGGAGATCAAACATGCAAAGCGCCGCAGTCGGCCTCTTGGGCTGCTCTTTATGGATCTTGACGGCTTCAAAGACGTTAACGATTCCCTCGGCCATGAAGCGGGGGATCGAATACTGTCTGATGTGGCGGATCGCCTGGCTAACTGTGTTCGCGCGAACGATACGGTTGCTCGTTTAGGTGGGGACGAGTTTACAGTGATTCTCACCGGCGCTGAGCAGCGCGAAGATGTGGAGCATGTGGCGCAGACGATAATCGACGCCTTGGCGAGGCCATTTCACATGGGCGAAGAGCGCATTCAGATCTCTGTCAGCATTGGCATCTCGTTCTATCCGGAAGCCGCTGCCACCCCAGATGCATTGTTAGAAGCAGCAGATAAAGCGATGTATAAAGCCAAAAAAGCCGGCTCTAATCAGATGTGTTTTCACGACACGCTTGATAAGGCGAATACCTTACGTAGCCAATCCCTGCCTACTCAGTAAATATGCTCCTCTGCCTAACGGCATCAAATGCTAACCGTGCTGCTTACTAAGCAGGCAGTGCAGCGACTCTGGCGCCGCGCAACTGGCTAACATCGGCTCGTGGTGGCGCGCCAAACATGCGGCTATATTCGCGGCTGAAGTGCGAAGGGCTTTCATAACCTACTCGATAACTGGCGGTGGCCGCCTCAAGACCCTCGGCCAGCATTAGCCGCCGAGCCTCGTGCAGGCGCAGTTTCTTTTGGTACTGCAGTGGCGACATGCGTGTTACTTGCCGGAAGCTGTGATAAAGCGTCGATTCGCTCATATTAACGGTTGCTGCCAGCTCACGGATCTTAAGCGGTTGGGCGTAGTGCTCTTTCAAGGTGTAAATGACCTGGGCAATTCGGTTGGCCTGGGAGTCTGAGGCCGCAAAGCGGCGCATGTGTGGCCCCATTTCGCCCATAAGCGCCCGATAGATCAGCTCTCGTCGGGCCAGGGGTGAAAGCACTTTGATATCTTCTGGGGAGTCGAGCAGGCTTAGGAGTCGATAGAGCGCTCCCTGCATACGTGCATCCATGTAAGCTGATTTTAAGCCGCAGTCCATCTCGGAGCAGATAGCATCATTCCCCGCAGGCGGCGCTTTGTCGCCCAGCTCCAGTATCAGCCCCGCTACTTCTTGAGGATCCACTGAGACCTTGACTGCCAAAAAGGGGTTTTCCGGGGTGGCATGATCAATCCTGCCTGTCACCGGCAGGTGAACGGCGCTCGCCATGTAGCTTGGGCCGGTGTAGACAATCTCTTTATCTCCCAGCAGCACGGTCTTGCTGCCCTGAATGACAAAGCACAGGCAGGGCTCATAAACGGCACAGTGAAAGCTGGTGGGAGCGTCAGCGCGCACCAGTTGCACCTCGGCAATCGAGGTGTCTTGAAGTTCTTCTAGGAACGCCCAGCGGCGAGCGACTTGGCTTAATTGCTGTGGCAAGCTTTCGCTAAAATGGGTGATCTGCTCAGGCATGATAACGGTCACGGGCACTCCTCCTTAACAGTTTGCAGTATAGGCCTTCGTTTCAAAAGCTGGATGCTTTTTCATTTGCTTTTGCAGGATCAGGCAAGCACCTCGTAGAAACCGGCAACCCTAGCCGCATGTCATCAGATAGTCATCTTGCCTAGCCTCGCCAATCAAACGGTAGTGTGAATCCCAAGCCCTGTTTTGCTATTCACACGCCTCGACAGAATTAGGCAATTATCCCGCAGGAACCTGATATCTCCAATGCGCTCGCGCCGCCTATGGTAGCGGACATCTGATCGGTGCTCGTGCTGCCGGTCTGGTCTGCCCTCTTATCAAATAAACATCTTTCAAATAAGCATCGTCTGTCGAATCTGCCCCTGCGTAATCGACTCGTTAAATGCCCGCGCGGTGCAAACACATAACGAACGCTGCTATCGGTTTCCGGTAGCCATTGGAGCAAGTCATCATGGCAAGTTTAAAACAAAGCGCTCGCTCAACACGTAGCTGGGCGATCATCCTGAACCTGCTGGTAATGGCACTCCTTACTGGCTGTGAGGCCAAGAGCGAGGAGGAGGTGGCTTCATCAGCTCCGCCACCGCCAGAAGTGGATGTGGTGGAAGTCGTCGCTCAGCCGGTGGTATTGAGTGAGTCTTTCACTGGGCGTGTGGAAGCTGCGGAAACCGTTGAGTTGAGGCCTCGGGTCAGCGGTTATATCCAGGAAGTCGCTTTCGAGGAGGGGGGGCTGGTAGAGGAGGGCGATCTGCTATTCCTGATCGATCAGCGTCCTTACCAGGCACGCATTGGGGCTGCTCAGGCTGAGCTTGCCCAGGCCCGGAGCCAGAGCGCTCAAACCGGTAGCGAAGCCGAACGCGCCCGGGTATTGCTAGGCCGCCAGGCTATTTCTCAGGAAGTGCATGACCAGCGCCAGTCGGCGCTAAACAACGCCCGCGCCATGGTGGATGCCGCCGAGGCAGCGTTAGACACCGCTGAGCTAGACCTTGAGTACACCCGCATTACGGCACCGGTCAGTGGCCGTGCAGGTCGGGCGATGGTGACGCGGGGTAATCTGGCCAACGCTGATCAGAGCCTGCTGACCACGCTGGTCACCATCGATCCGATTCATGTTTACTTCGACGCAGACGAACAGGCGGCCTTTGCCAGCCATACCATGCTGAACAGCGGGGAGTCGAACAGCCTGAAGATCGAGCTGGGCGGCGATGCCGCGCGGCAGTTCACCGGCACTCTGGATTTTATCGACAACCGTTTGAACCCCAATACCGGCACCCTGCAGTTCCGGGCGCTGCTGGCTAACCCGGATGGCCGCATTAGGCCTGGGGAGTTTGCCCGTGTCGAAATGCCCGTTGCCCGTATGGAGCAGGCGCTGCTGTTGGATCGCAAAGCGGTTCTGACTGATCAAGATCGTCGCTACGTCTATGTGGTCGGTGAAAACAACTTGGCTGAGCGGCGCCAGGTAAGCACCGGGCGTCAAGTGGGAGCGCAAACCGTCATCACGGAAGGGCTCAACGCCGGTGATCGGGTGATCGTTAATGGGGTGCAAAAAGTCTTTATGCCCGGCATGGAAGTCTCCCCTCAACAGGTAGCTGGCGCCCCAGCTGATAATACTCAACCCACCATTGCTGCTAGGGAAGATTAATCGCCATGAATTTTTCGCGCTTCTTTGTGGACCGACCGATCTTCGCAGCAGTGCTGTCGATCATTATTCTGGCGGTAGGGCTGATCTCTATTCCCAATCTGCCGATCAGCGAGTACCCGGACGTGGTGCCACCCTCCGTGGTCGTTCGTACGGTCTACCCCGGCGCTAACCCACAAGAGATCGCCGAGACGGTCGCCACGCCGTTGGAAGAATCCATCAATGGCGTTGAGGACATGATGTACCTCAAGTCTGTCTCGGGTTCTGACGGCGTGCTGCAGATGACCGTTACCTTCCGCCCAGGTACCGATGCCGAGGAAGCCACGGTTCGCGTACAGAACCGCGTTAGCCAGGCCGAGGCCCGGCTGCCGGAAGCCGTGCGTCGCCAAGGCGTTACCACCCAGAAGCAGTCGCCAACGTTTCTGATGGTCGTTCACTTAACCTCACCCAGCGGCGAGTACGACACCCTCTACCTGCGCAACTACGTGCGGCTAAATGTGCGCGATCGTCTGGCCCGGCTCGAAGGGGTAGGGGATGCGCAAATCTTCGGTGGTGGTGACTACGCGATGCGGGCGTGGCTTGATCCCGGTCGGATAGCCGCCCGCGGCCTCACGGCCAGCGATGTGGTCGGGGCCATGCGGGAACAGAACGTACAGGTCTCCGCCGGGCAGTTGGGCGCCGAACCCATCGCGGATAGTGATTTTCTCACCTTGATCAACGTCCGTGGTCGGCTTGAGACGGTGGAAGAGTTTGGTGACATCGTGCTGAGCCGCGGCGACAGCGGCGAGATACTCAGGCTTGGGGATGTGGCTAGGCTGGAAATGGGTGCCGGGGACTATACGCTGCGCTCGCAGTTGGATGGCCAGAACGCGGTGGGTATAGGGATCTTCCAGGCACCAGGAGCCAATGCGCTGGAGATTCGTGAGCAGGTGATCGCCGTCATGGATGAGTTGTCCGAGCAGTTCCCGGAAGGCGTTGAGTATGAGGCGGTCTACGACACCACCATCTTTGTGAACGACTCTATAAAATCGGTGATAGCCACCCTACTGGAAGCCGTGCTGCTGGTGGTGTTGGTGGTCACGCTTTTCCTACAGACCTGGCGCGCCTCAATTATCCCGCTATTGGCAGTGCCCGTCTCGGTGATTGGCACCTTCGGGGCGCTCTACCTGTTGGGTTACTCTATCAACACGCTGACCCTTTTTGGCCTGGTGTTGGCCATTGGCATCGTGGTGGACGACGCCATCGTGGTGGTGGAAAACGTGGAGCGGAATATCGAGGAGGGCCTAAAGCCCCAGGCCGCCGCGCATCAAGCCATGCGGGAAGTCTCCGGGCCTATCATTGCCGTGGGACTAGTGCTGTGCGCAGTGTTTATCCCCATGGCTTTTCTCTCGGGGGTCACCGGTCAATTCTATAGCCAGTTCGCGGTGACGATTGCCATCTCCACGGTGATCTCCACGATTAACTCCCTGACCCTGTCGCCCGCGCTGGCGGCAATGCTGCTCAAGCCCCATGACGCGCCTAAAGATCGCCTTACTCGCGTGATCGATACGCTGTTTGGCTGGATCTTCCGTCCCTTCAATCGCTTCTTTAACGCCAGCTCCACTAAGTATCAAGGGGGCGTGGCCCGCTCTCTGAAGCATCGGGGTGCAGTGTTTGTGGTTTACGCGCTGTTGCTACTGGGCACCGGCGTGATGTTCAAGGTGGTGCCGCCTGGCTTTATTCCGGTGCAGGACAAACTGTACCTGATTGCGGGCGTCATTCTGCCCGAAGGGGCATCCCTGGAGCGAACCGACCAGATGCTCCAAGACGTTGTGGATATCGCCATGGAGACCGAAGGTGTGGAGCACGCCATTGCCTTTCCTGGCTTGAACGCGCTGCAGTTCACCAACACCTCCAACACCGGGGTAGCTTTTCTCACCCTGAGTGCCTTTGGGGAGCGCAGTCTCAGCGCCGCGGAGATAAATGCCCGAATCAACCAAGGCATTGGCGGTTTGAAAGAGGGATTTGCGTTCTCGTTTATGCCGCCGCCGATACTGGGCTTGGGCAATGGTTCGGGCTTTCAGCTGTTCATTGAGGATCGCGGTAACCTGGGTTTTGGGGCGCTACAGCAGGCGGTTAACCAACTCCAGGGCGCAATTGCGCAAACGCCGGGGATGGGGTTCCCGATCAGCAGCTATCAGTCCAACGTGCCGCAACTGGATGCTGAAGTGGATCGGCTGAGGGCTAAAGCCCAAGGCGTGCCGTTGACCGAGTTGTTCGACACCCTGCAGACCTATCTGGGCTCGACCTATGTCAATGACTTTAATCGCTTCGGCCGAACTTGGCAGGTAATAGCCCAGGCAGACGCCCCTTATCGAACCAGCGTGGAAGATATTGCCCGGCTGCGTACCCGTAATGACCAGGGGGAGATGGTACCCATCGGCACGATGGTCGATATCACGCAAACCTTCGGCCCAGACCCGGTATTGCGCTACAACGGCTATCCGGCGGCGGACTTGGCGGGGGAGTTTGACCCACGGGAGCTCTCCTCCGCCCAGGCGATGGACGCAATCAACGCCCTGGCGGATGAGATACTGCCACCGGGCATGGCGCTGGAGTGGACCGATTTGAGCTACCAGCAGTCCACCCAGGGAAATGCGGCGCTGGTGGTCTTCCCGCTCTCGATCCTGCTGGTATTTCTGGTGTTAGCGGCGCTTTACGAGAGCTGGACGCTACCGCTGGCGGTGATTCTCATCGTGCCCATGTCGATGCTGGCGGCGCTGATCGGCGTCTGGTTCGGCGGGGGTGATAACAACATCTTCGTGCAGGTGGGGCTGGTGGTGTTGATTGGGCTGGCGTGTAAGAACGCGATCCTGATCGTGGAATTTGCCCGTGAGCTGGAACTGCAAGGCATGAGCGTCGTGGATGCGGCCCTGGAAGCCTGCCGCTTACGGCTGCGGCCTATCATCATGACCTCGATTGCCTTTACGGCTGCCGTGTTGCCTTCGGTGGTTGCTACAGGCGCGGGGGCAGAAGTGAGGGCTGCACTGGGTACCGCGGTGTTTGCCGGTATGATCGGCGTGACGCTATTTGGCTTGTTCCTCACCCCGGTATTCTATGTGGCGCTGCGTAAGCTGGCTGGCCCTTTGACCAGTCATCACGCTTCAACCCTGAACAGTGAAGACGACGCTGACCAAGGAAAATTGCCTGTCTCAAGCTAACTAAGCTCGTTCAAATATGTAAGGGTTATCGTTAGCGGTAGGTTGAAAATAGGGTGGTAGATTGAAAGTGCATGGTAAGCCCCGCATAAAAATGCGGGGCTTACGCTGGTTTGGCTATTATAGTTAAAGGATATTCAAGCAAGCACTGGAGGCAACTATGCTGCTTAAAGGATCATGCCATTGCCAGGCCGTGACATTCAGCGTGAAGTCACAACATCCCTATCCTTTCAATCGTTGTTACTGCTCTATCTGCCGGAAAACGGCGGGGGGTGGTGGCTATGCCATCAATCTCAGCGGCGATAGCAAAACGCTCAACGTTAGTGGCGGAGAGCATATTACCGTCTATCGCGCCTTCATTAAGGGCGAGCAGAGCACTGGAGAACGGCATTTCTGCAAGCATTGCGCCTCGTCACTGTGGGTTTATGACCCCGACTGGCCAGAGCTTGTACACCCCTTCGCCTCGGCGATTGACAGCGATTTACCAACGCCGCCCAAGCGGACGCATATGATGCTGGGAAGCCGAGCGGATTGGGTCGAGGTAAATGGGCAGTTTCAAGATAAATGCTTCGATGAATATCCGGACGAGAGCCTTGCCGAGTGGCATCAGCGCTTAGGATTGGAGCGCTAGCGTCACTCGCTCCGTTTTGATTTTCGGTACAGCCACCATACATCAAACCCAAATGAATACATCAATGAAATCAAGGCGCTAATGGCAAGTAGACTGGCAATGAGATGAGAGGTGAGTGGGGTTAACGCTAGCAGTAGCGCCACTACTTGCCAGACGCAAACAGCCTTGCGACGAAAACTCTCAAACAGCGGCTTGGAAAGCCATGCAAACTGCCAACTGGCAGCCACGAAAAGGTAGCGCATACCGCCAATCATCAGCACCCAAAGACCTAAAGACTCCAGCCTTAGCAAACCCGCACAAAGCAGCAAAATCAGCAGTGCATCCAGCTCCATATCAAAGCGCGCGCCGAACAGCGAGTGGCTTTTGGTGCGCCTGGCAATCCAGCCATCAACGCCATCCAGCAGCAGGGCGATCACTGCAATGGCCAGCCACTGCCAGATGGCCTCCACAAATGCATTGGCGGCAAGTGCGCCTGCCACCAGCGCCACCAAGACCGATCGGCCCAATGTCACCCGGTTAGCCCAGCCCAATGAACCGTAGGGCCAAAACAGAATAACCATGGCGGATATAAATATGTAGAAGCCATAGGCCAGCCACCAATTCGCCGGACCAGCCATTAAAAGCGGTAAGCATTTGCCCACTGCGAATAGCAACAAGCCGCCCAGCACTAGCTCTGTGGCGCTATAAAGCCGTTTTGGTAATGCGTATGACGTGGCGTTTGAAAAAAGCGGCATGGTGGCTCACGAAGCGGCGTCGCTGTCCGCAGTTGAAATAAATGATGCAACTATTTTTATATGTACCATTCTTGTAGAAGAAGGTAGGGTTGTCCATATGATCAAGAAAATAGGCTAACCAGTTTCATGTATTGCCAATAGTTAATCGAATATTTTCTTTTCAACCGCTACGCTGAAGATGGTGAGCCATTGAAAACTGTTTTACATAAGCCAGTTCAGTACATGGTCAGCGCATTTGGCAAGGGGCCGAGTCACGCAACGTGCTACTCAGGCTCGCTTGTCAGGGCATTAGTCCCCATTTGCGGGACAATGGTGCCACGTCATATTCAACGGAATGAAAAAGAGCTCGGATTATGTGGGCTCGTAACGAAAAGGAACGCTTATGTCGGCACCTGACGACGTTGGCAAACACTGCTGCGTTAGTACAAAAACTATCGATACAAAATCTATCGGTACACAAACTACCGCCACTGCCTTTTGGGTGACCAGCCCAGCCGAAGGCGAGCTGCGGCGTGAACAGCTTGCAACGCCCGCTCAAGATGAGGTACTGATACGCACCTTGTACAGCGGCGTTAGCCGTGGCACAGAATCGCTGGTGTTTAATGGGCGCGTGCCTGAAAGCGAGTTTTCACGCATGCGAGCTCCCTTTCAGTCGGGTGAGTTTCCCGCGCCGGTCAAATACGGCTACTGCAGCGTTGGCTGCATTGAAAAAGGGCCAGATGCGCTCTTGAATAAAACCGTTTTTTGCCTTTTTCCCCATCAAGATCGCTATGTTGTGCCTGCTTCTGCGGTGCTGGAAGTGCCCGATGAGGTGCCCGCAAAACGCGCTGTTCTAGCCGCCAATATGGAAACGGCCATTAACGGGGTTTGGGACGCAGAGCCCATGCTGGGCGAGCGGATTTGCGTGATTGGCGCAGGCGTCGTCGGGGCGTTAGTGGCCTACTTGTGCGCCCAGGTGCCCGGCGTCGACGTGCATTTGGTCGATATCAACCCAGAGCGTCGCCAACTGGCCGAACAGCTAGGCGTCGCTTTTGCAACGCCAGAACAAGCTCCCCATGACCAAGATTGCGTGATCCACGCCAGCGGCCAGGCGGCTGGCTTGCGCCAAGCCCTTGAGTTAGTCGGCAGCGAAGGGCGCATTGTCGAAATGAGCTGGTTTGGCGAGGGAGATGTCACTATTCCATTAGGCGGCGCTTTTCACTCCCAGCGGCTAACGCTCAAGGCCAGCCAAGTGGGCCAACTGCCCCCCAAACTTCGCCCTCGTTGGGACTATCAGCGACGTCTTCGCTTAGCGCTGAGCCTACTGGTGGATGCGCGGTTAGACGCCCTTATCAGCGGTGAAAGCGATTTTACACAGCTACCTACACTGGCCAATACGCTGTTTGGCCGCGGCAGCGTGGAGCTTTGCCACCGACTGCGATATGTCCATTAACGTATGTTGTTAACTATTTAATCAGGAGCTTTTATGTTTCGTTTATGTGTCCGTGACCACTTTATGATCGCCCATAGTTTTAACGGTGAAATCTTTGGCCCCGCCCAGCGTACCCATGGTGCCACCTATGTGGTGGATGTGGTTTTTCAGCGCCCTGAGCTGGATGAGGATGGCTTGGTGATCGATATTGGCCTTGCCAGTGAAACGGTGAAAGAAGTGTTGGCTGGCTACAACTTCCAAAACCTGGATGAGGTTAGTGAATTCAAGGGTAAAAACACCACCACCGAGTTTATGGCCAAGGTGATTTTTGATCAGCTCGCCAAGGCGATTGGTGAGGGCAAAATGGGTATCACCGCCAAAGGTATCAGCCATATGGAGATCAAACTGCATGAATCTCATGTGGCCTGGGCAAGCTATGAAGGCGCGCTATGAGTAAGCGGTTCACCTTAATGGTTGCCGGTGACCCCGCTCAGCGTACCGGCGGCTATATCTACGATGCGCACATTGTCTCAGCCTTGCGTGATCAGGGTTGGGAGATTGACGTTGTAGGGCTAGCGGGTCGTTTCCCTGATGCTGATACCGAAGCGGCAGCCGCGCTTGCCCAGGCGCTTGAGTCACTTCCCGACCATGCCGCAGCGGTGATTGATGGTTTGGCCATGGGCGCACTGCCTGAAGTAGTCGCACAGCATGCAGAACGGCTGGACATTACCGCGCTGCTGCACCACCCCTTAGGCGATGAGCTAGGCCTTAACGAGGCCGAACAGCAGCGTTTTCATCGCAGTGAATTAACTGCGCTTGCCCCTGTGGCGCGCATTATTGTCACCAGCCACTTTACTGCCCGGCGCTTGCCGGAGCTGGCGACCCAATACGCCATGCCGCTCAATGCCAGTATCACCGTAGTAGAGCCGGGCGTGGCTCAGGCACCGATAAGCCCGGAATTAGAGCCAGGTGAAACGCTACGCCTGCTGTGTGTGGCAACGCTAACGCCGCGTAAAGGGCAGGATATTCTTGTTCAAGCGCTGGCAGGGGTGGCCGGTAATCACTGGCGGTGTGACTGCTATGGTGGCGCGCGAGACGCAGCGTTCACCCAGCGTGTGCAGCAACTGATTGATCAGAATGACTTACAAGGCTGTGTCCAACTGCACGGCGAGTGCGATAGCGAAACGCTGGAAGCGGCTTATCGCCACGCTCATGCGCTGGTGCTGCCTTCCTGGTACGAAGGCTATGGCATGGTGGTTACCGAGGCCCTGGCCCATGGCCTGCCGGTGATTACCACTACCGGCGGCGCGCTACGTGATACCTTGCCCATAGGCGCTGGGTTAGGCGTTGAACCGGGCGATAGTGGCGCCCTTCATGAGGCCTTGAACCGCTTTTGTAATGATGCCGAACTGCGCGACCAACTGCGCCAAGGGGCTGTACAGGCCCGCGGCCAGTTGAGTGATTGGTCGGCGGCAGGCGCCGCCTTCGCTGCCGCGTTGGTAACACAGGGCAGTGCGCCCAGTGATTCTCCCAACAGTTCGACAAGTCTAAGCGCAGGAAGTCAGTTTGAGTCTGATTGGCTTACCCTGCGTGAGGCCGCTGATTTTGCTTCACGTAGCCAGCGACTAGCCAAGTTCGCCGCTGAGTGGTTGGGCGCACATAGCCCGGCACCGCTAATAGCGGACCTTGGCTGTGGCCGAGGTAGCAACATGCGCTTTCTCGCCCCGCGCCTGAAGGGCCAACAGCGCTGGGAGCTAATCGATCACGACGCTATTTTGCTAGCCCAGGCGCGTCAGCGTGCCGCCGGGCTCAGCGATATTAATGGGCACCCGGTGGCCGTTGAGACGCACTGTGTTTCGCTGGAGCCGCTTGCCGATGTGCCGCTGGGCGATGCGCACCTGGTGACGGCGTCGGCGCTGCTTGATCTGGTCTCCCAGCAGTGGATTGATGCTTTAGTGAGCCGCTGTGCCGCCCAGCAGCAGGCGCTATTGATAGCGTTAAGCGTGACAGGTGAGTGGCACTTTATTAGCCCGCAGGGCGAACCGGTGCTGGATGATGAAGACCACTGGCTGCTGGCCATGTTTATTGCTCATCAGCAGCGTGATAAAGGCTTGGGTGATGCGTTAGGCGGTCAGGCACATGAGGCATTGGTGGCAGCACTTGAAAAGGCCAATTACCGGGTAGAGCAGGACGAAACCCCATGGCAGCTTGCCGCTGGCAGCCACGACCATCAGCCGCTGATGATGGCGTTATTGGCGGGTTGGGCCGAGGCCGCGACAGAGCAAGCTCCCGAAGCCGCAGCGCGAATTGCCGCTTGGCTGCAGCATCGCCAGCAGGCCGTGGCAAATGGCGAGCTAGGTGTTTGGGTAGGGCACCGTGACCTATTCGCTACGCCGCTGCTTACAGCGCCTCAGGAAGAGGTCTAAGCCTATGGGGCTTGATAGGGGGCTAATTATCCAACTCCGCACTGGTTTTCAAAAGCTGGGTTTTCAAAAACTGGTTTTACACAAACTAGGCTTACAAAACCCATGGCTACGTCGCGCAGTTATTAGTGCCGCGTTACTAGGTGCGGTGGCGCTGTGGGTCGAGCCTCAGGCCATTATGGCGGAGGTGCAGCGCTTCTCCGCCGGGTGGGTAGTGCTGGCGTTAGTTATCAGCACCCTGCAAATCATGCTGTGTGCATGGCGTTGGAAGTTTACCGCCGGGCTGATTGATGTGCCGCTGCGGTTTGCTTACGCCCTGCGTGAGTACTATTTGGCGTTGTTAGTGAATCAACTGTTGCCCGGTGGCGTATTAGGCGATGCCGGGCGGGCGCATCGCCATGCTACTCAAGCGCAGTCCCGCGGTCGTGCATGGCGGGCGGTAATTATCGAGCGAGCCTCGGGGCAGGTGGCGGTGGGCGTGCTAACGCTGACGGCGCTACTGCTGTCACCACTCTGGCATGCCGCCCTAGGTGTCTCCGTTGTCACTGCGATTGGATTAGGCGTAGTGGCCGCCCTGGCGGCGGTGATCGCCAGTGGCCTGCTGCTACGCCAGCGGATAAGCCATTGGTTGGCGCGGTTGCCGCACTGGTGCCAAGCCCTTGCTCGCGATGTACGCCGTGGCCTGTTGCGGCGCGGCGTGTGGTCTCAGCAGTTGCTGTCGTCGCTAGCGATAGTGATTAGTTACGGCCTGGTGATGGTGTGCGCAGCGCGGGCAATTGGCGTTGAGCTACCGGCGCTGCAAGTGCTGGCGCTGACGCCAGTACTGCTGCTGGCGATGCTGATTCCCTTTTCCGTCGCCGGGTGGGGGCTACGGGAAGGCGCCGCCGCTGGAGTCTGGGCGCTGGTCGGCCTGCCACCCGCCCAAGGGGTGGCGGTATCGTTGGCTTACGGTGTGCTAGTGCTACTGGCGAGCCTACCGGGCATCTGGGTCGCGCTGAACCGTCGTGATAAAGCGCAGCCTTCAAGCAGTGGCGTCCCGCAGTCGCATGTCGAACAACGTGTCGTCACCGCAGCGGAACGCGCGGGTGGGCGGACGCAGAGCACTCTCAAGCGTCTCGATGGGCGTCATTTTAAGCCCTGGCCTGCCGGAACCGATCAGCAGCGGCGCGACCAACAGATGCAGCCGATCAACGGCCCCTGCTTCGATAAACTGAGACACCGTGATGCCGCCGCCTTCAATCAACACGCGGGGCAAGCCTTTCTCGGCCAGCAGGGCAATGACATCGTCAGGGTTGAACTGGCCGCTGGCATTCATCGGCAGTACACACCGCTGAACGTGGGAAGGGTTGGTGGCTTCCGCTACCCCGGGCCCAACGATCAGCAGCGTCGGCGCGCTGTTGTTGTGCAGCAGCGCCAAGTCGTTAGGAATGCGGCCTCGTGGGTCAAGCACCACCCGCGTCGGGTTAGTGCCGTTAACGTGGCGTACGGTCAACTGCGGGTTGTCGGCGCTGGCGGTTCCCGCGCCGACAACCACCGCATCGACCAGGGCGCGCAGGCGGTGCAGGTGAATCAAGCTTTCATGACCGTTGATGTAGTGGGAGTGGCCGCTTTCCGTCGCAATGCGGCCATCCAAACTTTGACCCAGTTGCGCCACTACCCAGGCGGGGCGACTGGCCAACGGGGTCAGGCAGTCGAGCAGCTCTCGCGCTTCACGAGTGACGGACTGAGCCGCTTGCCACTCGCCGGCGGGATTCAAGGTGATCGCCACATCGCAAGGGCGCCGATGACGCAGCGCCGACAGCCATTCCCAGGCTTCGGCCAGCGCAATATCGTCGCTAGAATTTACAACACCGCTATTAACACCAGTATTGACATGGGAGTCGGGCATGACGCCTCCGCGCTAAAAAATCCGCTTCATCATGCGGGCGCTACTTGGGTAAGAGCAAGTAGTTCAGAGCAAGTAATTAACAGCACGTTGTTCAGCGCAAGCGCGTACATCCCCCACGCCAGTAAGCCAGGAGGCCAACATGTACCAGATTGAACGAGCTATTTTCGATATCCGTCGTGGATTGCCAGTAGTGGTGAATGCCGGTGAGCAGCGTTTGTTAGTACAGGCGCTGGAAGGCAGTGAGTCAGTCGAAGCACTGGCCCGGTTAGCGGGCGGGCGGCCTTCGCTGGTGCTTACTCGTCACCGCTTGGCTGCCATGGGTGTGACCTTGGCCGCTGAGGCGGCCAGCCTACCGTTAGCGGCAAGCATCAGCACGAATGAGCTACATGGATTGGCCATTGCGGAAGCGCTGCCGCAACCTGTTGAAGGGTTGTTAAGCGGTCTAACGCCAGCGGGGCTTGCCGAGCTAGGGGCCGTGACACTGATGCGGCGTGCTCTGTTAGTTCCCGCTGCGCTATGCGCTTTTGTCAGCGAAGAGGCCGCTGCGGACATCGAGGAGCAGCTAACAGAAGGGCGACTGCTGGAAGTCACCGCTAAAGACGCTGTGCAGTGCTTAGCGGGTGCGCCAGGTATGCTCAAGCGCGTTAGCGAAGCGCATATTCCCCTGGAAGATGCGGCCAACAGTCGCTTCGTGCTTTTCCGTGAGCCGGATGGTCTGCGCGAGCACGTTGCGGTGGTGATCGGCAAACCGGAAAGCTGGGAAAGCGCGGTGCCACTGCGCCTGCATTCAGCGTGTTTAACCGGTGACCTATTTGGCAGCCTGCGCTGCGATTGCGGTGAGCAGCTACGCAACGCGGTCGCGGATATCCAGGGTATGGGCGGCGGCGTGCTGCTCTATTTGGCCCAAGAGGGGCGCGGCATTGGCCTGGCCAATAAGCTGCGCGCTTACACCTTGCAGGATGGCGGCTTGGATACTGTGGACGCCGACCAAGTGCTCGGCTTTGGTGACGATGAGCGTCAGTATGCGGTAGCGGTGGATATGCTTAACGCACTCGATATCGATCAAGTGCAACTGCTGACCAATAACCCGCTGAAGATGGAAGCGCTGCGCCAGGGCGGTATTGAAGTTGTCTCACGCCAGGCGCTGTATGGCAGTGTTACCGATCACAACCAGCGCTATTTGAATGCCAAGGCTACCCGTGGTGGGCACCTGTTGGAAGACGTGCTCAGCGGGCAGCGCTAAAGCGTATCAAGCGGCGGTAGGTGGGCGGTTTCCGTTACCACCGCCGCTAGCTGGCGAGCATAGTGCATCACCAGCCGCTCGCCTAATTCGGCGCTGGCGTGGCTGGCATCCCCGGCGACGCCATGAGCGCTCAAATCTTCCGCTAACCAGGCAAACGCTGCCGACCCCTCTGCACTCACTAAGTCATCTCCTCGAGGCGCCGCGGGCGGTGTGGCTTGATAGTCATCTAGCTGAACCAGCGCAGGCGCTAAATAGCACATCATCGCGGTTTCGAGCAGCCCCCCGTGTAAGCCATAACGCAGCTCATCCGCCTCAATGGCGCCTTCCAGTGCCGGCAGTCGGGTGTAAGTGGCTTTGACCACACGCATCCCGTGGCGCCGCCGAAGGGTTAGTCCGGCTAAATCCATCACCGCTTTATTTCCGCCGTGGCTGTTAAGCAGCACCAGCCGAAGAATGCCGGCGCGGGCTAAGCTGTCGCCATACGCTTCTAAGGTGGCAATGGCCAGCGGCGCTGGCAGGCTAAGCGTGCCGGGAAAGCTGGCGTGCTCATCGCTAGCGCCGACGGCAATGGCGGGCAGGCAGATCACATTCAGGTTCGGATTAAGCTCCTCAAGCATAGCGGCTTGCAGGCCTTCTCCAATAGTGAGGTCAGTGGCCAAGGGGAGGTGGGTGCCGTGTTGCTCAATGGCACCGAGTACCAGCACTGCTACCGGATCGCACTGGGCGAACTCGGTTAACTGGGGTGCGGTGAGCGTTTGCCAATGGTAAATCATGAAATGAAACGCCTTTAGGGTTTAAACACACTTCTGAAGTAGCTGGTGATCCGAGCGGCAGGCGTAAAGATCGCCTGAGGGGAGCTCTTCAGCGCCAGTAGTGAGCCATTCGGTAATGGCCTGCGGAGTTTGCCACTCGGTCCAGCGGAAATGGCGCTGCTCGCCAGCCACCACATTGTAGCGATACTCGCCAAGGCGACTTAAATGGCTGACGCAAGCGTGGTTAACCTCTAACGCCCCGGATACAAACTCTACCGAAAGCGCGGCTACAGGGCGGCTTAGGCCCGCCAGCACCTCTGCTTCAAAGCCCTCAACGTCAATCTTGATGAAGCTAGGCTCGCCATACTCTTCAATTAAGATATCCAGCGTGGTAACCGGTACCCGCAAACGCTGCTCCCAGCGCACCTGGCTAAAGCCTGCGTTGCGCTCGCCAATCTGCTCCCGCCACTCGGTGGCAAGGGTTGATAGTGTCGGATTACCGGGGCTGATAGCGATCTCGGCAAAGCCCGCCGTTGGGCCAGCCGCCATGGGTAGCAGCGTGATGCTGGTGGGCTTAACCAATCGCTTAAACCATTTAGCGAGATCAGGCTGTGGCTCGAGCGCGACCACGTTAGCGCCCAGTGCATGAAAGGCCGCGCTGCGGTCACCTAAATGAGCGCCAATATCAAACGCGACGGCACCGGGCCGAATAAACGGTTGATAAAGTCGCTTGAGCCCACGCTGGCGCCCCGGCCGCCAATAAATAAACAGCGAACGGGCAAGCCCGCCCACGCTACGCAGCCGTTGTAGCGCCATGTGCCGCATTAACTGGACTCCTGAATATATTTATTCGGCATCGGGATACCACACGTAATTCCAGGTTTCGCTAATCGGTTCGCCGTTTAACGTGAGTCTAAGGCGAACATCGCTGGGTTGATCGTTAGCGGGCACCCGGAAGCTCGCCCGCCAGCCATTATTAGGCAGCGCGGTGACCTGGGGCAGCAGTACCTCGCCTAGTTGGGCGCTGATGTCTAACTCGACGGGTTGGTCCGCAGCGATATCATCTAGCGCGCCTCCTTGGAAATCGACAATAAATTGACGCTGCTCGCTAACCGCTAAATCCGTTTGCCCGGGCCCCGCAGCGTTGCCATGGCGGGTGCGGATCGCACGCCCCAAGGTATGTGCTTCTGGCTGAGTATTGAGGGTATGGGTAAGGTAGTGGAGGCGACGGGATTCGCCAGCATCCAATGCATCATCTGCTACCCAGTAGGCAACGATGTTGTCGTGAGTTTCATCGGGAGTAGGAATTTCGACAAGCTCTACTCGTCCTGGCCCCCACTCATCCAAGGGAACCACCCACTGACTTGGGCGACGGTGGTACTGCGCTTCGGTATCCAAATAGCGGTTAAAGTCACGCTCTCGCTGCATCAAACCAAAGCCCTTAGGCGAGCTATCAATAAACGTTGAGGTGCGCAGGTGCTCTGGGTTGGTTAACGGGCGCCAAATCCACTCACCGCTGCCGGTATGCAGCAACAGACCGTCTGAGTCGTGTACTTGAGGGCGGAAGTCATCTGGACGCTGGCGGCTTGCTTCGCCGTAAGTGAACATGCTGGTAAGCGGGGCAACGCCGAGCTTAGCAACATCTTCCCGTGCAAATAGCTCGGCCTCTACTTCCACCTGGGTATCTTCGCCGGGCTGAATAATAAATCGATAAGCGCCGCTAACAGAGGGGCTGTCCATCAACGCTAACAGCTCAATCTGTTCAGCATCTGCGTCGGGTTTATACATCCAGAATTCACGAAACGCCGGGAACTCCTCGCCTTCGGGCGAGGCTGTGTCAATTGCCAGCCCGCGAGTGGATAGTCCGTAGGCTTGGTCGCGCCCCACAATGCGGAAATAACTTGCCCCTAAGAACACGGCAAGCTCATCGGCGTATTCATGGTTGTTAAGCGGGTAGTGGAGGCGAAACCCCGCGTGGCCGCTGCCGGTTAGATCCTGCTCTTTCAGCTTTTCGGCATTGCCATCATAGGAGTAGTCTTGTGCCGAAAAGGGGAGCGAGGTGACCGTATCGTTTTCAATTACATTGAGTGCAATCGGTGTTTGAAACAGAAAGCCGCTATGAAATAGCTGGAGGCTAAACGGGCTTTCATCTTTCCAATAAGCGTGGTCGGGATCAAAGCGAATTTGCCGGTAGGTATCGTAACTGAGTTCACGAAGTGCCTCAGGCAGTGATTCTTCGGGGGCTTGATAAGGCGCTTCAGCCAGCTGCTGGGCGCGCTCAATAACCGCATTGAAGTGTTTGTCGTCTTCAGCAAAGGCGGTAGAAACAATCATCGAACAGCCAAGTAAAACCATCCACCGACCAGCATGACCTTTATTGACATGCCCTCTGTTGAAATAGTTAGTGGAATAGTTGAAACGCATGGGCGAAACCCTTTCGAGTGAAGACCTGCTAAACGCATGGCAATAGGCCAGGCAAAGCGTGAAATTTTTACACAAAAACTATACGATTGAGCGCAACAGTACATGATTGTTGCGTTTTTAAGCAGCCTTACTCCTTGCTCTTTAGTCTTGAAAACTGATTTAACCTCTCTTCAAGGCTGTGTGCTGACGGGTCTTACCTAACACGCTACCTAAGACACTGTAAGCTAAAGCAGGTACAAATGAGAATGCGATGAGTCGATTATTATTAACGTTAGTCATGCTAAATTTTCTGCTCATAGCGCCCCTTTGGTGGCGTTTTGGAGAGATGGGGACTCACTTGATCGCCTGGGAGGCGTTTATCATTGCGCCCCTTATGCTGTTGCTTCCGGTCGGCAACGTTCGCCGCCTTGTGGGCATTGGGCTCGTCAGTTGGATCATGCTGGCAACCGCCGCTAACGTAGGCACGGCCGCGACACATTTGGCGTTTGCCCGCTCACTCAATCTCTACCTCGATCTTCCATTGCTGCGCTCCGTTTATCACCTGCTAGTCGGTAATGTTGGCCAGTTTTTGGCAGTCTGCGCCATGCTGGCGGGTGTTGCTTTGCTACTTGGCATCACCCTGGCGTTAATCCGTCTGCTAATTCCCCCCGTTAGTTACACGCTCAAACGGCTTCCTGGTATAGCAGCATTTATGCTGTTGATCGTTGCCACCATTAGCGCTGCGCTTGAACTTAACGGTGTGCGGTGGGTGGATAGCGCTCGGTTGCAGATGGTGAACAGCACACGTTTTCAGTGGCAGCAAATTACCGATACCCACGCCGCACGCCTTGCCTTTACCGCACAGTTGGAGGCTGCGCCGTTAGAGCGTCAGCCGCTGCCAGGGCTCGAAGGGCGCAATGTGTTGCTGACCTTTATTGAGTCTTACGGCGTCTCGGTACTGGATGACCCACGTTATGCGGAGGTTCTGCTGCCTACTCTGGCCGATATGGAGCAGCGGCTATCCGCGCGTGACCTCCACGTGGTGTCGGGGTTGTTGGAATCGCCGATCCGTGGCGGACAGTCTTGGTTGGCTCACGCAACGGCGCTAAGCGGGCGGTGGATCGATAACCAGCTGTGGTATCAACTGATGCTAGACAGCGGCCACTCTACGTTGATCGACGATTTCAGCGCCACCGGGCAGCGAACGTTGGCGGTAATGCCCGCTATTACCCTGACATGGCCGGAAGGCGAGGCCTACGGTTTCGATGAGATTGCCGCCGCCAAAGATATCGATTACGCCGGGCCAGCGCTCAACTGGGTGACCATGCCCGATCAATTTACCCTCGACTACACACAACGCCATTTAATCGGCGACTCTCCACTGTTTGCCCAGTTGGCACTGATCTCCAGTCACGCCCCTTGGACGCCCATTCTGCCTGTATTGGATGATTGGTCATCTATCGGTGATGGGCGCATTTTTGCGCCTTGGGAAAGGGCCGGGGATCCACCGGAAGTTCTTTGGCAGGACATTGAGCGGATTCGCGAGCATTATGCTTGGTCGGTGGACTACGCTATTAAGGTAACGGGACGCTGGGCTGAGCGCGTAGTGGACGACAACACGCTATTGATAGTGCTTGGCGATCATCAGGCGGCGCCATTAATTACCGGTGATTACGCCAGTGGGGCAGTGCCGGTGCATATTATCAGTGGAGATCCCGCGCTATTGGCACCGTTTATGGCACGTGGCTTTGTAGCGGGAACTCGACCAACGCTCAGCCAAGCGCCAAACGCCCCCAGAATGAGCCAACTGCGCCACTGGCTGCAGGAGGATTTTGGCGAGCTAGCAGATGATGCAGACACTCGCCCGGATACAAGGACGACCACAAGGACGCAGCAATGATTCAGCCAGTGATTTTAAGCGGCGGTAGCGGCACGCGGCTCTGGCCGCTCTCGCGAGAGCAGATGCCTAAACAGTTTTTGCGCTTAACCTCTTCTCAAAGCTTGCTGCAGCAAACCCTCAGCCGCCTAGCTGGATTAACCGACACAGCCCCCATGCTGATGGGCCACCATAGCCACCGCTTTTTAATGGCCGAGCAGCTACGTGAAATCGAACAAGATGCCACCATCGTGCTCGAACCCGAAGGTCGTAATACGGCCCCGGCCATTGCCTGTGCGGCGCTGCTGGCTCGCCACGCTGGTGAAGACCCGCTGCTATTGGTGCTGCCGGCAGACCATGCCATTGGGGATGTTCTGGCTTTCCAGTACAGCGTTGCAGTCGCCGCGCCGTTGGCCGAAGCGGGCTATCTGGTCACTTTTGGAGTAGTCCCGACGCAGCCAGAAACGGGGTACGGCTATATTGCCTGCGGCGAGCCGCTGGAAGGGGGGCATCATCTGGCGGCCTTTATTGAAAAACCGGACGCCCAGTGTGCTGCTGCGTTAGTCGAGAGCGGTGATTACCTATGGAACAGCGGTATGTTCTTGCTGCGCGCCTCGAGTTATCTGGAACAGTTACAGCGGCTACAGCCGACAATGCTTGAAGCCTGCGAGGAGGCGGTTAGCACCGCGCACCGTGACCTGGATTTTCTCCGCCTGGGCGAAGCAGCATTTGGCCGTTGCCCAGCTGACTCCATTGACTATGCGGTGATGGAGCACTGTGATCGCGCCGCCGTGGTGCCTTTGGCCGCCGCCTGGAGTGATATTGGCAGTTTCGACGCGTTGTGGGCAACCGTTGAGCCTGATGGGGCGGGCAATGCCGCCAAAGGCGATGCGTGGCTGACCGATACGCATGATTCGCTGGTGTTTGCGGAGCACCGCCTCGTGGCCACGCTGGGTGTGCAAAATCTAATCGTCGTGGAGACATCGGATAGCGTGCTGGTGGCCCATCGTGATCAGGCGCAGCAGGTGAAGCAACTGGTGGCTTCACTTTCAAAGGCAGGGCGCAGCGAGCCCTGCTCTGCACCTCAGGTGCAGCGCCCTTGGGGCAGCTTTCAGGCGATGGACAGTGGTGAGCGCTATCAGGTCAAACACATTACCGTGAAGCCGGGCGGGCGGCTATCGCTGCAGCGCCATCATCACCGCGCTGAGCACTGGATTGTGGTAAGAGGCACTGCGCGGGTAACGCTTGAGGAGCGGAGCTTCCTGGTAAGTGAAAATCAGTCGACCTATATTCCCATTGGCGCGCTGCATCGCCTGGAGAATACCGGCAAGATTCCTCTTGAACTGATTGAAGTGCAGTCGGGAAGCTATCTGGGTGAAGACGATATCGAGCGCTTGGATGACGTTTACGCCCGACACAACAACGAATAACGGCTGCGCTTACCAGAGCCAGCTGGCAGGGCGCGCTGGTGGTCGGCCTTTGCGTACATCGACCCAGCCGAGTACACAGCGCACGCCCAGCCAAACGGCCAACAGCGGCCAGAGCAGGGTGCCAACGATGAAAATGCTAAGCACAAAGGCGATGCAGGCGTACAGGGTGCCGATCCAGAAAGTGCGGATTAGGTAACGGTAGTGCGGCTGCAGCCATTGAGCGGCGTCTTTGCGGTAGACGTAAGCAATCACCACGCCAATCAGTAGGGTGATGTTAGCGGTGACGATGCCCGCCAGGTAAAGCGCGTAAATAATCTGTGGTGGGCGTGTTTCATCACCAGGCAGTTCTTTTTGCATTATCAGTCAGCTCTTGTTAATAAAGTCGGAAGTCGCGGAAGTTGGATAGATTCTGCTGCTCTTGTACCACTTTGCGATAGCGCTTGTACTCCCACTGATACTGCGCGGCGTCCAGACCAATCGCGGCCTCGACACTGGCATTGACCCCCGTGGCAGACTGCACATCATCATCGCTATAGACGCGCTCATCGGCTTCCAGAAAATGAATTTCAAACCCTTTGCCAGGTACCCGCAGCGCCACGCCGGTGACCACCCTTGCCTGGGTACGGGCGACCAGTTTAGGCAGCAGTGTGGCGGTATAGGCGTCGCGGCCAAAGAAGGGGGCGAAAACGCCGCTGCCCCAGTCCGGCTCTTGGTCGGGCAGTATGCCAATCGCTTCGCTGCGTTTAAGCGCTTTGAGCAGTGCCGCCACCCCGCGGGGGTTGGTGGGCACCAGGCTCGCCCCCATGCGCTCGCGACCATGACGTATCACTGGATCGAGATCGATGATTTTGGGTGGCTCATACATGGCAGTGAATGGAAAGTGGCTGGATAGCCAGAAGTTAAGCACTTCCCAATTGCCAAAGTGCGGGGCGAGTACAATCACGCCGCGGCCATCGGTGCGGGCGTTATCGAGTTTGTCGCGGCCAAATACCGCTAAAATGCTGGCGTCTACTTTATGCGGTTCCGCCATCCAGGCATGGCCCAGCTCTAACATCGTGGCCGCTGAGTGGCGCAGGCTATGCTGGGCAAGGGTTTTACATTCAGCGGTAGAGAGGTCGGGATAAACGACAGACAGATTACGCTCGGTTACCCAGCGCTCGCGTTTATTGGTGAGGTAGATCAGCGGCCCCAGCGCCGAGGAAATGCGCCATAGGCGTGTGAGCGGCCAACGTGAAAGCTGACGCCACAGCCAACTGATGGCGCTGGCCTTGGTGAAGCGCCCGCTGGTGGTGCCCGTTTGTTGCGTCATATCTAAAACAGCCAGGAATCTACGTTGGAGGGGGCGCGTTTCTCTTGCAGCCCTTTGAAGCCTTTAACGCAGCGGATAATCAGCCAAACGGCAAGCGCCAGTAGCAGCGGGAAACCGATCAGAATCAAGGTCAATATCGAAAACACGATACCGTAGACCAAGCCAATCCAGAACGTCCGAATCTGATAGCGGTAGTGCTCGTCTAACCACGTGGGCCCTTTGCCTTTATACACATAGGCGATGACCACACCAATAATCGACGTAAAGCCGAGGATAAAACTGGCCAGGTAGAGCGCGTAGATCACCATCGCCATCGTGGTGTCGGGCTGATGGCTTCGCTCTTTGCTGACAACGTCGCCTTCTAGCGGCGCCTCATTGGCATTATCTCGCATAACGTTTCCTTTCGATAAATCCGTATCAGAGCTGAATCAGCGTTGCTCAAGCGCTCTATGATAGCGTGCGCTAAGTGCCTTATCACTAAGGGTAACTGGGCGTTAACGCGTCGCGGGGCGGCATATTTCCAGCAGGTTGCCGTCCGGGTCGCGCAGGTAGATGGACTCGATGGGCCCATTCGCGCCTTGGCGAGCAACGGGGCCTAGCTCAACGTCAATGGCCAGCGCATCCAAGTGCTGTTTGAATTCGTCCAGCGGCAATTGGCAACGCAGGCATAAATCCAGACTGCCCGGCGTGGGTGTTGCTGAGATGGGGGCGATGTCGGTATCGGTTTGATGCAGGCGTAGCGCCGTATCACCGAGCATTAAATCGACCCGTTGAGCATCGCGATAACGGACGTCTAGCCCTAACACCCTTGAGTAAAAATCGACGGCGCGACCCATGTCGGTCACGGTGACTACAAGATGATCCAGACCTGATAGCATGCCACTTTCCTTAAACATAACGATAAGCCAGAGAATACGATGATGCGCCGCTGTCCGCTCTGCGCGGAATCCACTATTGCGCTCTACCACCGGGATCGGCGTCGTGACTACTACCAGTGTGCCACGTGTAAGCTGGTATTTGTCCCCCCTGAGCAGCATTTGAGCGCCGCTGCAGAAAAGGCCGAATACGATAAACATCAAAACTCGCCGCATGATACGGGATATCGACGCTTTCTAGGGCGTTTATTTACCCCGTTGTTAGCGAAGCTCCCGCCCAATGCGCGCGGGCTTGATTTTGGTTCCGGGCCGGGGCCGACACTGTCGGTGATGTTCACCGAGCAGGGCCACCCGATGGCCCTTTACGACCCCTTTTACGCTCCCGATGCCTCAGTTTTGACACAAAAATATGATTTTATTACCGCTACCGAAGTGGTTGAGCACTTGTCTCAGCCTGGCCAAGTGCTTACTCAACTGGCCGCGCAGCTTGCGCCAGAGGGGTATCTAGGGCTGATGACCAAGCGGGTCTCCACCCCTGAAGCGTTTGCCCGCTGGCACTATATTAGCGACCCCACCCATATCAGCTTTTTTAGTGAAGAGACCTTTCGTTGGTGGGCTCAAAAGAATAGTTTAGTAGTGGAATTTCCTGGGCCAGACACGGTTATTCTATACAAAACGCTAACGTGAACAATTGTAACCTTAGAAAAGCATTGACTTTACCCCCTTGGGGGCAATAATTGCGCGCCGCTATCCCTGCCTGACGTGATGTGCCAGGTGAGATAACGGTTACTGTGAACAGATTTTTCAGCGTTTTTCACGCCTGTTTTCAGCCCCTGTTTTCCACCACTTTTCGTCAAGACGAGGTTTTCATGTCGCGGCAACTGCTAGCCATGGCGCTGGCGCCCCTTTTAGGGCTATTCATCCTCGGGATAGGCAACGGTTTTCTTGCCACCTTAATTACCGTGCGGCTAGACGCTGCCGGTGAATCGGCCACGGTGATCGGTATTGTCTCGTCGGCTTACTTTATCGGCTTAGCTTTAGGCGCAATGGTGAATGATCGCCTGTTGCTGCGTATTGGTCACATTCGCGCCTATGGCAGTTTTGCCTCGTTAGTTGCTGTCACCGTGTTACTGCAAGGCTTGTTCTTCGACCCCTGGGCGTGGTTTGCGCTGCGTTTGGTCGGCGGCTGGGCCACCGTCGGGGTTTATCTGGTTATAGAGAGCTGGCTATTGACCGCCGGTGATCAAAGAGTCCGTGGCCGCCTGTTGGCGCTGTATATGATTTCGCTGTATGCCGCCGGGGTATTGGGCCAGTTGCTGTTAGGCGTGACGAATGCGATGGGCGTAACGGCACCCTTTATGGTGATAGGGCTACTGGCCTCGCTTTCTGTGCTGCCGATGGCGATGATTCCTCGTGTATCACCGATTATGGAGCACGCCGAACCGCTCCCTCCTCACCGTTTGATTACCCTGACGCCCACCGGCGTCATGGGCAGTTTAGGCTCGGGTATGGTGGTCGCCGCGGCCTACACGCTGTTGCCACTTTATCTACAGCGTAATGGTATGAGCGTGAGCCAGGTAGGCCAGATGATGGCGGTGCTCATCATGGGGGCCATGTTGCTGCAATACCCAATTGGCCGCTGGTCTGATCGTCATGACCGGCAAATGGTCCTGATCGGCATCAGCGGTTTCTGTGTCCTCATCTCAGCAGCGATACTGTGGCTGCCGCTTTCTACGCCGCTGCTGGCGGTACTGCTGTTCTTACTGGGTGGTGGCGTGTTTGCACTCTATCCCGTGGCCGTAAGCCATGCCGCTGACCGGGCGCCAGCAGGGGCGCTTGTCCGCATGAGCCAAGGTCTACTGTTGATCAACTCGATTGGCGCCACCATCAGTCCGCTGTTGATTTCCCCCGTTATGACTGCAATGGGTGACGCGGGACTGTTCTGGGCCTTCGGCTCGCTGAGCCTGTTCTTCGTTATGTTCTTCTCCTGGCGACGCAGCGTGCGCCCAGCGCCGGTGCCGGTGGCTCCGTTTACGCCTACTACGCCGATGACCGCTGCCGGTGCGGAGCTAGTGGTCACGGAAGAGTTGATACAGGGTGCGCTGGAACATGAGCATCTCGAAGATCTATCCGATGCCGTATGGGACGTCGATGCCGCCGAACCGGTAGTAGGGCCGCCTGCGCAAGATGAAAGCCATATCACCTATTACGATGATGTGGCGCAAACAAGTGTGCATAAATAAAACGAGATGAGGACGTAGCCGGTAGCGGCTGATACCTTGGGCTAATGGTGTATGTGAGAGAGTGTTACTACTATCGTAGGTACATTTTC
The DNA here is from genome assembly GCF_022489065.1 of Vreelandella neptunia. GTDB lineage: Bacteria > Pseudomonadota > Gammaproteobacteria > Pseudomonadales > Halomonadaceae > Vreelandella > Vreelandella neptunia_A. Next base: position 28,102 of record NZ_JAKVTW010000001.1, read on the forward strand.
AAACATTTGTTTTATTTTCAGCCCGAGGTTCGCCATGAATGTTTACGCCGCGCCGATACGCGATTTGCGCTTTGTGCTCGAAGAGCTACTAGCGCACCGCTCGCTTAACCTACCGGGCTTCGAAGAAGCCACGCCAGACTTGGTAGAAGCGGTGCTCGAAGAAGCCGCTAAACTGGCCGGTGATGTCTGGGGGCCGCTTAACAAAATTGGTGACCAGCAGGGCGCCAAGCGCCACACCGATGGTAGCGTAACGACCCCGGAAGGCTTCGCGGCGGCTTACCAAGCGTATGTCGAGGGCGGCTGGAACGGTATTGGTGTATCCGAAGCGCTAGGCGGTCAGAACTTACCTGAAGTGGTCGCCAGCGCGGTGCAGGAGATGCTTCACGGCGCCAATATGGCACTCGGGCTCTGTCCCATGCTGACCGCCGGTGCCATTGAAGCACTGGCCCATCACGGCAGCGATGAATTAAAAGCGACTTACTTGCCCAAACTGGTGGAAGGCACCTGGACGGGCACCATGAACCTCACCGAATCCCAGGCGGGGTCGGATCTCTCCCAAGTGCGCACCCGCGCCGTGCCTGAAAACGACCACTACCGCATCAGTGGGCAAAAGATTTATATCACCTGGGGCGAGCACGACGCTGCCGAAAATATTATCCATCTAGTGCTTGCGCGCAAGCCTGATGCCCCGGAGGGCAACAAGGGCATCTCGCTGTTTTTGGTGCCCAAGTTCCTAGTTAATGAAGATGGCTCACTGGGTGAGCGCAACGATGTTACCTGTGCCTCTATTGAGCATAAGTTGGGCATTCATGGCTCACCTACCTGCACCCTGAGCTTTGGTGAAAACGGCGGCGCCATTGGCTATTTAGTCGGTGAAGAGGGGCGTGGTCTTAACCATATGTTCACCATGATGAACGAGGCACGCCACAAAGTTGGCATCCAGGGCATTGGTGTGGCCGAGCGCGCCTGCCAGCACGCCTTTGCCTATGCGTTGGAGCGTCGCCAGGGGCGCGCTTCTAAAGTACGAGGCGGCGCTGAGTGCAGTATCAGCGAGCACTTGGACGTACGCCGTATGCTGCTTTCGATGCGCTCGCGTACCGATGCGCTGCGTGCCCTGGCACTCTACTGCGCCGCTGAGCTGGATGCCGCCCGCCACGCTGAAAGCGGCGATGCTCGCAACGCCGCTCAAGCCCGCGCCGATATTCTTATTCCGGTAATCAAAAGCTTCTCTACCGATCAAGCGGTGGATATCGCCTCCATGGGGATTCAGGTACATGGCGGAATGGGCTATGTGGAAGAGACAGGGGCTGCCCAGCTGCTCCGCGATGCCCGGATTGCGCCTATCTATGAAGGCACTAATGGCATTCAGGCACTGGATTTGGCGGGGCGTAAACTCCAGCGTGACAACGGCGAAGCGCTCACCGCGCTATCGAAAGAGGTTGCTGCCACCGTGGAGCAGCTCAACGCTGACCCCGCACTGAAAGCGCTGGGCAGTGGCTTGGCCGCCGGACTTGAAGACCTAAACGCTGCCCAAGCGATGGTGCTGGAACAAGGCCGTGACCCAGAAACCGGCGCAGACGCGGTGCAGGCCTACGCCACGCCGTTTCTTAACTTGGCGGGTCATGTGCTGTGTGCCTGGCAGATGGGCAAAGCGGCGCTTAGCGCCCAAGCTGCTCTTAAGAACGGCAGCGATGATCCCTTCTATACTACCAAAATGCGCAGCGCCGAATTTGCTATCACCCAATGGCTGCCCGTAGGCCGCGCCCAGCGTGCGGTGATTGAGGCGGGTATGCAGTGTTTAAGCGAGTTTGAGGTTCATTAACGCTAATGTATCAGCTAGCACCGCCGCCCTAGAGGCGGCGGTGCTGTTTCTAGGCTATCAAAACAACTATTTAAAACGCACCCTTAAAACGAACGCTTTCAACAACATCAAAAAACCAGGAGCCGACCATGACCACCATTTTCGAGCAAGGCTTGCCCAAAAGCGCAGCTAACCACGTACCGCTTTCGCCGCTGACCTTTATTGAACGCTCCGCGTCGATCTATCCCGACTACCCGGCGGTGGTTCATGGCAGTACGCGACGTACGTGGGGCCAATCCTGGTCACGCTGTCGTCAGTTGGCCTCTGCACTTCAGCGGCGGGGCCTTCAGCCAGGCCAAACAGTGGCGGCGATGCTGCCTAATATCCCTGCAATGTTCGAGGCGCACTTTGGCGTGCCGCTGGCGGGCTGTGTATTGAATACGTTGAATATTCGCCTGGACGCTGAGGCGATCAGCTATATGCTGGAGCACGGCGAGGCGAAAGCCATTTTGGTCGACCCCGAGTTTGCTGAGGTCATCCAACAAGCCGTTGCCAAGCTAACTCACAAGCCGCTGATCATTGATGTCGCCGATGTTGAGTTTCTCGGTGAAACACAGGGCATTGGAGACATTGAGTATGAGGCGCTGCTGAACGAGGGCGACGCTGATTTCGCCTATCAGCTACCTGCCGATGAGTGGGATGCAATCTCGCTCAACTACACTTCAGGCACCACCGGCAAACCCAAAGGCGTGGTGTATCACCACCGCGGTGCTTACCTTAACGCGGTAAGTAATATCATGGAGTGGGCGATGCCCCACCACCCGATCTACCTGTGGACGCTGCCGATGTTCCACTGCAACGGCTGGTGTTTCCCTTGGACGATTGCCGCCAACGCCGGGGTCAACGTGTGCCTGCGCCGCGTCGACCCGAAAAAGATCATGCAGTTGATTGCCGATGAAAAGGTCACTCACTTCAGCGGCGCGCCGATTATTCTTAATGGTTTGGTGAACTTGCCTGCTGAAGATAAGTGCCAGTTCGATCACCCGGTGAAAGTCACCACCGCCGGTGCCGCGCCACCAGCCTCAGTGATTTCCGGGGTCGAGAAGCTGGGCATTGAAGTGACTCACGTATATGGCCTAACCGAAGTGTATGGCCCCGTCACCGTGTGTGCCTGGCGCGAGGCGTGGGATGAGTTGCCACTGGAAGCGCGGGCCAAAATCAAAGCCCGCCAGGGTGTGCGCTACCATATGCTCGAAGCGCTGTGTGTCGCCGACCCGCTGACCATGGAGCCAGTCCCCAAGGATGGCAAAACCATGGGTGAAATACTGATGCGCGGCAATAACGTTATGAAGGGCTATTTAAAGAACCCAGAGGCCACCGAGCAGGCGCTGGAGGGTGGCTGGTACCACACCGGCGACTTGGCGGTTTGGCATCCGGATGGCTATATCGAAATCAAAGACCGCTCGAAAGACATCATTATTTCCGGTGGAGAGAACATCTCCACCATCGAAGTGGAAGACGCCATTTACGGCCACCCCGCCGTTGAAGAGGCCGCAGTGGTCGCCAAGCCTGACGAGAAGTGGGGTGAAACGCCCTGTGCGTTTGTGAAGCTCAAAGTGGGCTACGGCGAAGTCACCGAGGCCGATATTATCGCCCACTGCCGTGAACATCTGGCGAGTTACAAAGTCCCTAAAACAGTCATTTTCAGCGAACTGCCCAAAACCTCGACGGGCAAGATACAAAAGTTCGTCTTGCGTGAAGAAGCTAAAAATCATTGACCAGCCCTAATAGAAATAAGCACTGGCGGTGATAACCGCCAGTAGTGATAACCGCTTGTAGTGATAATCAATAGGGGAGATCGAGCATGAGTGACCAACAAATTGGTGTGGTGGGCGCCGGTACCATGGGGCAGGGGATCGCACAGGTCGTGGCTACCAGTGGCTTTAACGTGCGCCTTTACGATGTGGCCGAAGAGCAGCTTGGCCGCGCCAAGGCGAATATCGATAAAGGCTTGGGTAAATTGGTCACTAAAGAGAAGATCAGCGAGGCGGATAAAAGTGACGCTCTCGCCCGTCTATCGACCACTACCACACTCAATGCTCTCAGCGACTGCGCGATCATTATCGAGGCGGCCCCCGAACAGCCCGAACTCAAAGAGAAGCTATTTCGTGATCTTAGCCAAATGAGCACCACGGCTATTTTAGCCTCCAACACCTCGTCACTGTCGCTCACCCGGTTGGCGGCGGTTTGCGAGCATCCCGAGCGCGTGGTGGGCATGCACTTCTTTAACCCTGTGCCGGTGCTCAAATTGGTGGAAGTGATTCGCGCCGAGCAAACCTCAGACGCGACCGTGACCGAGATCAAAACCCTCGCGAAGGCGCTGGGCAAGACCGCTGTGCCGGTAGGCGACGCACCGGGTTTCGCAGTGAATCGCCTGTTGGTGCCGATGATCAACGAAGCGGCGTTTATCGTTCAAGAGGGAACCGCGACACCTGAAGCGGTTGATGAAGCCATGAAGCTGGGGGCGGCTCACCCCATGGGGCCGTTGGCGCTGGGGGATTTGATCGGCCTGGATGTCTGCCTGGCGATTATGGAAGTGCTTCAAGAGGGCTTTGGCGATCCTAAATATCGCCCTTGCCCACTGCTTAAGCGTATGGTCGCCGCAGGCTATCTTGGCCGTAAAACCGGGCGAGGTTTTTATCACTACGACTAGCTTGCACTGAACGGAAGAGCACGGCATAAAGGAGTCATTGCCACTCAACCAAGCGTTCGCTAGGGTGGGTGGTAACCATTTTTAATGTGCAATAACAAATCGAATAAGGAGCCCGCTATGAGCGAAGCAGTGATCGAGAAGGTTGATAACGATGGGATGGTGCGTCTGACCATCAATCGCCCTAAAGCTCTGAATGCCTTGAACAGCGAAGTGCTCGCCGCGCTGGAAGCGCACTTAGTAGAACTTGAGTCTCATCCCACTCTACGCGGTGTAGTGATTACCGGCGCGGGCGAGAAGTCCTTCGTGGCTGGTGCTGATATCACTGAAATGCGCGCTAAAACACCCGAAGAGGCGCGGGCCTTTGCCAGCCAAGCGCTGCGTACCATTAAACGCCTAGAGACGCTGCCCGTGCCGGTGGTCGCGCTGGTGAACGGGTTTTGCCTTGGCGGCGGCTGCGAACTGGCACTGGCCTGCGACTGGGCCGTAGCCAGCGACAACGCGGTATTCGGCCAACCAGAAGTACTGCTGGGCGTTATCCCCGGTTTTGGCGGAACCCAGCGCCTGCCACGCCGCGTCGGGCCTGCCATGGCGATTGATCTGGTCACTACCGGGCGCAAAATCGATGCTCAAGAAGCGCTACGTATCGGCCTAGTAAACCGCGTGATGCCGCAAGCGGAGCTGGAGAGCTACGTTGAAGAGCTCACCAAACAACTCAAAGGTAACGGCCCACAGTCAGTGCGCGGCGCCAAGCAGGCAGTTCACGACGGCATGGATCAAGACCTGGATAGCGCGCTGGCGCTGGAAACCAGTCTGTTTGCCTTCTGCTTTGCCGGTGAAGAGCAAAAAGAGGGCATGGCCGCATTTGTCGAGAAGCGCAAACCGAACTTCTAAGGTTTGATTAATTATAGTTTTACTTATTTAGGGGGTGGCGCTTGCGCCACCCCCGTTTTATTCTCGAAAACATGTCTAGGTAGCCGTTGTGCTAGGTATGATTGTTAATCTCAACACCTTAAGGAGCGCTGCATGTTTGATCTCTATATCGCTAACAAGAACTACTCCTCTTGGTCGCTGCGCCCTTGGGTGTTGATGAAAGTATTGGAAATTCCGTTCAACGAACATCTCATGCCTTTTGAAGGCGGTTTTGGCGCTAGCCATGACGTTTATACCCGCTTTTCGCCATCGGGCTTAGTGCCCTGTTTAGTGGAAAGTGAGGGTGATCTGGCGGTGTGGGATTCGCTGGCGATTGTTGAGTATTTGGCCGAGCAATACCTCAACGTTTGGCCGACAAATAAAACCGCCCGCGCCTGGGCGCGCTCTGCCTCGGCTGAAATGCACAGCGGCTTTGGCGCCCTGCGCGATGATTGTTCAATGAACTGCGGCGTACGGGTTGAGTTAAATGAGTTATCGGCTAAGCTCAAGACCGATGTGGCTCGCCTGGATACACTATGGCAACAGGGGCTTGAGCGCTTTGGTGGGCCTTTTTTAGCGGGTGAGCACTTCACTGCGGTGGATGCTTTTTATGCCCCGGTGGCCTTTCGTGTACAGACATTTAATCTACCGGTGAGTGTCGCCTCCCAGAAATATGTCGATCGCTTGTTAGCGCTCCCTGCTATGCTGGCGTGGTATCAATCCGCGCTAGAAGAGACATGGCGCGAACCTATGCACGAAGCCGAAACGCTAAAAAATGGCACCCTTAAGGCCGATTACCGGAAGGCTTAACCTGCTTGGCAATTCACCGGTGATACGCTGCATCAGGTACACTGGCGCAAAATTTCGTTTGGAAACTGCAATGGCTCTCAGTGCAACGCCCTATAAAGTTGATATTAATCTGACCGACCTGGATCACGGGGTGTATGAAACGCTGCGCTTTACCGTGGCTCGTCACCCATCAGAGACCGAAGAGCGCATGACCGCGCGCTTACTCGCCTATGTGCTTTGGTACAGCGAGACCCTCGCCTTTGGGCGGGGGCTTTCCGACGTGGATGAACCGGCCCTATGGGAAAAGAGTCTTGATGGCCGCTTGCTGCACTGGATTGAAGTTGGCCTGCCTGATGCTGAACGGATTACCTGGTGCTCGCGCCGGGCAGAGCGGGTATCGCTGCTCGCCTATGGTCGGGTAGATATGTGGGAGAGCAAAGTGCTGCCCAGCGTGGCATCGCTGAAAAATGTGCATGTAGCGGGGCTACCACAAGAGGCGCTTGCCACCATTGCTAAAGATCTGCCCAGAGCGATTAATTGGGCGGTGATGATTAGCGAAGGATCGCTATTTATTACGGATGAGCAGGGGCAGCATGAGATTACCCCGCAGTGGCTGCTGCGCGATCGCTAGCAAATATCAGACTTTCGTCTATTCTACTAAGCTATAGAATCGAATTTTAAATCGAAGCGCTTAATCGAGAAAGGGATGACTCAAAGGTCATCCCTTATTTTTTTAAAAGTGTGCTTGCTATCTTTTTGCACAATTACATACAATCAACAATGTTTGTTGCTGTTCTTAAAAAAGCAGTCTCGAAAACCAGCCTCAAAAACTAGTCTCAAAAAAAGCCTTCCGGTTAATCTCAAGGAACGAGCAATGAAAGTAAATTCCCCTTCTCATTGGCAGTTACTCCCGTTAGTAGCTGCCATGAGCCTGCTACCGATGCTTAGCCAGGCAGACGATCGCGTCTTTTCGGTCAAGCACGAAAATGATGGCATGGCCAGCAGTGATGATGGCCATTTTACCAGCGGCTTTGAGCTTAACTGGACCTTTGAGCCCAGTGAAGAAAACTGGATGCAGCGCTTAGCGACGGCGCTTCCCGATAGCTTGATCGGCAGCGCCGATATGGCCGCTTATCGTTTGGTGCATCAGATTTATACGCCGAATAATATTGAAGAACGTCGGTTGATTGAAGATGATCGCCCCTATGCTGGTCTCGTTTACGGTGGGATTTCGCTTTATGAAGACGTGCCGATGGGCAATTGGCGCCAAGCGACTGATCTGCATCTGGATATTGGTTTGGTAGGGCCTTCCTCACTGGCCGATAGTATTCAGCGAGAAGTTCACCGTGTCACTGAAAGTGATCGCCCAAGCGGTTGGAATAATCAGCTTGGAGATGAAGCCATTGTGAACGTTGCTATGCGTCGTCAGTGGTGGCATAGCTCCCCGTTTATTGGCAAGCAGTTTGCTCACGGACCTAGTGTAAGCGCCGCTTTGGGTAATCTTTACACCTATGCAGGCGCTGGATACAGCGTGCGCTGGGGCGACGAGGCGCCCGGTATTCCTACGCTCACGCCAAACCCTGGTAGCCGCTACCATATGACCGGTAAAGAGGGGTGGCAGTGGTATCTGTTTGCCAGCGTAGACGGCTATTACATGGCGCAAAACCTGACGCTGGATGGCAATACGTTCAGAGACAGCCACTCGGTTGACCGTAAAGAGTGGGTAGGTGACATCTCTGCAGGCCTGGCGCTGGCTTGGGAAGACTGGCAAGTGACCTACGCGGCTGTTCAACGTTCTCGTGAGTTCGATGGCCAGGAAGAGCAGGACAAGTTTGGGGCCATCACGTTATCCCGGCGTTTTTAGACACAGTTACGAAAGGCTCCACCATGACTGAGCGTGAAAAAATGCTGGCGGGGGAGTGGTACAACGCCCAGGACGAAGAGTTGCTAATGCTGCGCCGAAAGGCGCGGCTAACCATGCAAGCACTTAACGCTACCCGTGATGACGATTGCGCTGAACGTACATCGCTCTTGCAGCAGCTGTTGCCTAATGCGGGCAGCAAATTATGGATTGAGCCCCCTTTCTACTGCGACTATGGGGAACACATCGCATTAGGTAATAACGTTTTCTTCAATTTTAACTGTGTGGTGCTCGATGTTGCCTGGGTGACGATCGGCAACAATGTCTTGTTTGGTCCTAACGTCCAACTGTACACCGCCACGCATCCATTGGATGCACAACTGCGTTGCAGCGGTTTAGAAGCTGGTCATCCCATCACTATCGGCAATGACTGTTGGATTGGCGGTAGCGTGATCATTAATCCTGGTATTACGGTGGGCGAGCGCAGTGTGATTGGCGCTGGCAGTGTCGTGACCAAGGATATTCCCGCAGATGTATTTGCGGCAGGTAATCCTTGTAAGGTAATTCGCTACTTACATAGTTCTCCGTAGGTGCTAGCTTATGGCTAATAAATACCCTCACACACCTGATGGCCGCTACTTTGTGGCCAAAAATCGCCTGTGGCGCTGCACTGACCCGCGCCTGGATGAAGAGAAAAAGCGTATCCATATCAAAGCGTTGATGAAAGCCCGCCGGGCCGTCAGAACGGCCCAACAGCAAGAAGATGACGATGCGCTGCGCCAAGCCCGTGAAGCGGTTCAAGCTGCTAAAGAAGCATTAGGTGAGCGTGGCCCTGTGTGGTGGGATGATGATGCCCCTGATGAAGGCGGCTTTGCGCCCCATAATAGTTCCTATGCCAAGTGGTGGGAGAGCCAACACTAAATCTTTCTAGCAGCCTGTTGGGCTTGACCGATCGTCGCGAGAAGCACGAGTTTTGAGCCAAATTTATCGATCGATTGAGGCGATTAGCGCGCTATTTAACGAAATCCATCGAATAAAGTTGGCCAAAATACCGGGATTCGCAGTAGATCAGTGTTAAGTCCGACAGGCTGCTAGCGTACACAATAGGCCTGGGGCTGTTAGCCTAGGCTGTGGTGAGCAAACTTTTGGCCTATCGCTAAGTGTTCAAGGAGAAAGTGCATATGGAAATGGTATTTTTTAATGGCTGGGGCAGCCTGTTACGTATTCTGGTTATTGGTTTATTGGCGTACGCCACGCTGATTCTCTTCCTACGCCTTTCAGGCAACCGCACGCTTTCGAAAATGAACGCCTTCGACTTAATTGTAACGGTCGCACTAGGTTCCACGCTGGCGACTGTATTGCTATCTAAAGATGTGGCCTTGGCGGAGGGAGCTGTCGCGTTAGCGTTGCTGATTTCACTTCAATTTATAATTACCTGGACCAGTGTGCGGTTTCGGTGGGTGCGCCGATTAGTGACCGGCGAGCCATTGATGCTGCTCTATCAGGGCGAGTTTCTATTAACTTCACTGCGAAAAGCGCGGGTAACCCAACACGAAGTGCTTTCTGCCATCCGTAGTAGTGGCCTTAGTGATGTAACCGCCGTAGAAGCCGTCGTATTAGAAACAGACGGCTCGTTAAGCGTTGTTAAGCGTCATGCAGAGAGCGGCCAATCCAGCTTAGAGGGTGTTCGTGGTCAATAGTTAGGCCAAGCTGCATAACCAAGCAGTCAGTTGACACAATGTAATGAGATCCTTATATTTGCGCAAATAAAAATCACTATCATTCATGTTAGTATTTGCCTTGGGATCTACATGCACACACCATGCTTTCGTTTGAGCAAGCTGAGAAGCGCCATAGCGCTCGCCTCTATATTCGGTGCTTCCGCCTATGCGGTCGCTCAAGAAGGATCAACCGCTCCCGCTGTTGAGCTAGATACTGTCGAGGTAACGGCAGCATCAGCGGGCCAATTTGGCTATATCGAGATGGAAGAGGCGCCCAGCGTCGGCAAAATGAATGTGCCGATCAATGAGCAGCCTTTTTCAATGTCGGTGGTTGATGAAGAATTTATCCAGGACAGCGGTGCTAAAAATATCCAAGAAGCGCTGCTGTACACTCCCGGCGTTAACGCGGGCAACTACGGTTTTGATACCCGAATTGATAGCGCGACAGTGCGTGGCCTTGAAGCTGGCCGCTACCTAGATGGTCTGCGCCAGATTTATGGCTCTTACAATAGTGTACGTAGTGATGTGTACGCGCTGGAAAGTGTAGAAGTGCTACGTGGCCCATCTTCAATGCTTTATGGACAGGCAGATTTAGGTGGGGTGATTAACGGCGTTTCCAAACTGCCTGAGGAGCAGCGCAGCGGTGAAATCTGGGCGCAGTACGGCTCTCACAATCGTAAGCAGTTGGGGTTTGATTTTACCGGTGCCGCCGATGAAGATGGTAAGCTGCTTTACCGTCTGGTGGGGTTGCAGCGCGATAGCGATACCCAGGTTGATCACGTTGAAGATGACAGCTACTTCATAGCCCCGTCATTGACCTGGCGCCCCAGTGATGACACCAGCATTACGCTACTGGTTAATCGGCAGGAGAGTGACAGCCACGTCTCTGCTCAGTTTTTACCTCAGGCGGGTACATTACAGCCAGGTTCCCAGGGTTTTATCGGTTCTGAGCGATTTGTCGGCGAGCCGGGTTGGGATCGTTATGATGGTGAGAAAACAGAAACCACGCTGTTTTTTGATCATCAGTTAAATGATAACTGGGCGTTTGCAGCCACCGCCCGCTATACCGACTCGAGTACGGAAACCCGCGAGCATTGGGTCGATATTCCCAGTGTGCCTGATGCTGACGGTAACGTGTCGCGGACGATTTTTACTGCCGATGCCGCCACCCAAATTCTCAACTTAGATGCGCGTATGGAAGGGGAGTTTGAGCTCGGCGCGACTAAGCACACGATGGTCGTCGGGCTTGACCGGCAGGATGCTCGCTGGGAGCAGGACAACTACTTCTCGGGTGCTGGTTTAGGCGGCACTATCGATATCTACAATCCCCAGTACGGTAATTTGCAGCTAGATGCGTTGAACCCCACTGACCGGCCAGATAATGAAATTGAACAGGTAGGTGTTTACCTGAGCGACCATATCGAGCTGGGCCGAGTGGTCGTGTCTGCTGGGCTACGTCACGACTGGGCAGAAAATCGCACCCTTGCGCTTGCAGGGCCTGATACCGTCAGTGACCAAGAAGCGACGACCGGGCGTTTAGGGTTCATGTATCGCTTTGATAATGGCGTTTCTCCCTATATCAGCTATTCCGAAGCCTTCACCATGAATTTGGGGACGGATGGCACGGCGGCAGCGAATGCGCTTGACCCCACTACGGGAGACCAGCAAGAGGCGGGGATCAAATACCTATCACCCGATAAATCATTAGCCATCAGTGCGGCCTACTTTGATATCACCCAGCAGAACCGCGTTAGTGATGGTGTAACGCCAGGTGGTGTCGAGCAAACTGGTGCAGTGGTTGACGGCTGGGAGTTACAGGTGAATAAGCGCTGGCAGAACTTTGAGACTCAACTGGCTTACACCAATTTGAATGCCACTGATGATAGTACCGGTGAGCGCCTATCCGCTGTGGCAGAAGAGCAAGCTTCCTGGTGGAACCGGCTCTATGTAGGTAATAACTGGCGGGTGGGGGCAGGCGTACGCTATGTGGGTGATAACGTGGGCTTCGGTGGCTCACCGGTGGTTCCCTCCAGCACCCTATACGACGCTATGGTGGGTTACACCATGGGCGAATGGGATTTCTCGGTGGATGTTAAAAACCTAACCGACGATGAGACTATTTCCTGGTGCCGCTATGAAGGCGGTGATTGTGGCTACGGCAGTCGTCGCAACGTGACAGCGAATGTACGCTATCAGTTCTAACGTTGGTGAGTAGCGAAAATGGAACCTAAATAGGTTCCATTTTTGCTAATATTATCGGCATTTAAAGCCTGACGGTTGGTTCAAGGGCAGCCGCTTGCTTGAACGCCTATAGCGGGCACGATGATGCCAGTGCACTTGAAGGAAAGATGGGTGGTTCAACTACGCGGTTGTTCAGTACTCGCGTTAATGATGATTAGCTAGAGGCCATTAGCGTATGAGTATGAGTCCCAGTAAAGTTCGTACCTTTTTGCCGATAATAGTGATGGTGTCGTTACTGCTAGCGGCAGCCTGGGTGCTCTATCAAGAGCTACATGTCATTGATTACCATGATGTTCGTCAAGCACTCAGAGAGTTAACGTTAGTTCATGTTGGCTTGGCGTTGCTTTTTACGGTCGCTAATTTTCTGGTCTCAAGTTGTTATGACCTGCTTGCTTTTAGTCACATTGGCAAACCCGTATGGCGAGTCAGGATAGCCGCCACAGCAATATTGAGTTATGCCGTCAGCAATAGCGTTGGATTTACCTTGCTGTCGGGTACTGCGGTACGCCATCGTTTCTATTCACGCTGGGGAGTAACAACGAGCGATTTATCTCGTATAGTCGTATTCAACTCAGCTACCTATTGGCTGGGATTGTTCGCGTTGGCTGGCTGGAGCCTGGCCTTTCATCCTGGCATGTTCCTTCAAGGGGGCATCGCGAACCACACGGCAGTAGGGCTTGGTATCCTATGTTGTTTAATCGTTGTGGGCTATCTGGCGTTGTCGGTGTTTCGGCGTGCCCCCATTCGGGTACGCGGTTTTACAGTGCGGTTACCAACCTTACCTACCGCCTGTGGGCAACTGCTTGTTTCCGTCGTCGACTGGTTTTTGGCCGCGACGGTTCTCTATGTGTTATTGCCTGATACGGGCCCCAGCTATGGCATTCTGCTTAGCGCTTTTTTGGCAGCTCAGTTACTGGGTGTATTAAGCCATGTGCCTGGGGGCGTGGGTGTGTTCGACAGCGTAATGGTTGTGTTGCTTGGGCCGTATTTACCCCTCGAACAGATCCTGGCTGTGCTCATTCTCTATCGAATTATTTACTATATTATTCCATTGGTTATCGCTTTAGTTGCGCTGGTGGGAGACGAACTAAAAAATCGCCAGGCGCAGCTGTCCAGGTTGAGTCACTCGGTCAGCTATTATTCGGTGCATCTAGCCCCTAAAGTATTGTCATTGTTCACTTTTATAGCAGGGGTAGTGTTGCTTTTTTCAGGCGCTACGCCAGCTGAGCATGAGAGGCTTCACTGGTTGGCAAGCACATTACCCACCAGCTTGTTTGAAACCACGCATTTTCTTAACAGCTTGATAGGCGTGGGGTTGTTAATACTGGCTCAGGCAGTCTCAAGGCGTATCGAAGTTGCCTATTACTTGGTGATGGCTGGGTTGGCTGCCGGTGTTGCGACGTCACTGCTAAGGGCAGCAGACTGGGAAGAGGCCATACTGTTGGTATTTTTAATACTCGCCTTTATACCCGCCCGACACTTCTTTGATCGACAAGCGGCGCTGTTTGAAACGCGCTTCTCGCCGCAATGGATAGCCGCTATTTTAGTGGCGCTGGGTGCTTCGATATGGCTAGGAATGTTTGCGTTTCGTCACGTTGAGTATGCCAATGCCCTTTGGTGGCAGGTTGGGCTAAATCAAGATGCTCCTCGCTTTTTACGAGCCTCGTTAGGTTCAGCGGTCATGTTGCTTGCCTTTAGTGCATGGCATTTGATGCGTCCCCTTCAAAAACTCATTCAGGTGCCTGGTGAAGCGGAGATTAGCCAAACGCTGGCTATCATTCACGACCAGAAAGAGACCTTGCCTTACCTAGCTTGGTTAAAAGATAAAGCACTGTTGTTTAATGTCGCACGGACAGGTTTTATTATGTATGGCGTCAATGGTCGTACCTGGGTTGCAATGGGCGATCCGGTTGGCCCTGAGGAGGTTGCTCCCGGCTTGATTCGTGAGTTTATCGAACAGGCGAATGATTATGGTGGTATGCCGATCTTCTATCAGGTGCGTCCCAATACACTTCATTTATATGCGGACTTGGGCATGAGCTTTATAAAGCTCGGTGAGGAGGCGAGGGTTGCGCTGCCCGGCTTTTCACTTGAGGGAAAAGCCAATAAAAATTTCCGCACATTAATTAATAAGCTAGAGCGAGAAAACGTAACGTTCCGGATTATTCCTGCCGAGCAAGTAGCTACCGCAATGGCACAACTGAAAGTTGTCTCTGATGACTGGCTAACCACCAAGTCGGTCAGTGAAAAGCATTTTTCGTTAGGCTGTTTTGATGCTGACTATATCGCGCGATTTCCGGTTGCCGTGCTGAAAAAAGAGGGCAGCATTGTGGCCTTTGCAAATGTGTGGAGTGGGGCGGCGGGAGAGGAACTTTCGGTGGATCTTATGCGCTACTCTTCAGCGGCGCCGACAGGTGCTATGGATAGCTTGTTTATCCACCTGATGATGTGGGGACGCGACAATCACTATCAGTGGTTCAATTTGGGAATGTCTCCACTCTCAGGGCTGGAGAAAGGGCCTACTGCTCCGCTGTGGGCAAAAGTGGCGGGCTTCGTCTATAAGCATGGCGAGACACTGTATAACTTTGAAGGGTTACGTGCCTATAAAAGCAAGTTTCGCCCGGTTTGGCAGGCGCGCTACCTAGCCTACCCAGGCAAGCTCGGGCTGCCGATGGTGATGGCGGATATCGCCGCGCTATCTGCAGGTGGTTACCGCAAAATTTTTCGTTAAATGCTCTTATAATGCAGCATGCCTACTAGTAACTATTGCTTGAGTGCTTCCTAATTTATTTTAACCCATCCATTCCCGCTGGTTACGTACGGTGATACTCTCAGCCGCTTTCCAAGCAAACTAAGGGCAATTTGTGAAAATCAAAGCGGACCTCTCTATTCTAGATATCATCGGCCATCTGATTGTCTGGGTGGTATTGATCATTATCACGTTTGGTATAGCGCTATTTTTCTTTCCCTATTCATTTTCTCGCTTTGTTATTAACCGTACCTCCGTCGTGGATCCTGCTGGCGTTGAGCGCAAAATGGTTTGCGATATCAACCTGTTCAGCAATATAGGCCACATTATTCTATGGATGTTGATTTCGCTGGTTACCTTTGGACTAGGATATATTTTCTACTTCTATCGGGTATGGAATTACGCCTTAAATAACTCCCGGATTGAGTAGTTTTAGTCAGTAAGCTGACAGCCATGGGGCCTACGCTGAGAGCAAGCGTAGGCCCTTTTTTTGTGGCTACTGCTTGTGGTTAGCCAATTTTATCCTGAGTGCGAAGCTCAAAGTCACTGGCGTCATGACGCTCGTGCAACTGCTCGTGTGGCTCACCAAAGGAGCGGTTAACCATGCGACCACGTTTAACGGCGGGGCGCTCATCGATCTCTTCGGTCCAGCGTAGAACGTTCTTGTAGGTGTGTGCCTCCAAAAACTCCGCCGCTTCGTAAACGCGGTTTTTCACCAGTGCGCCGTACCATGGGTGAATCGCCATATCGGCAATGGTGTACTCATCGCCCGCCATAAAGCGATTATTTGCCAAGTGGCGGTCAAGCACGTCCAACTGACGTTTCACTTCCATGGTGTAGCGGTCAATCGGGTACTGATACTTTTCTGGCGCGTAGGCGTAAAAGTGGCCAAAGCCGCCGCCTAGCATTGGTGCGCTGCCCATTTGCCAGAATAGCCACGAGAGGCACTCGGTCCGTTTCGCTGGGTCTGTGGGCAAGAAGGCATTAAATTTCTCAGCCAAATAGAGCAGGATAGCGCCAGACTCAAACACCCGCTGGGGTGGCGTGGTGGAGTGATCCATTAGCGCGGGAATTTTAGAGTTGGGGTTCACGTCTACAAACCCGCTGCCGAACTGATCGCCTTCGCCAATGTTTATCAGGTATGCGTCGTACTCGGCCTCTGCTATGCCTTTCTCTAGCAGCTCCTCAAGCATCACGGTGACTTTGACACCGTTGGGCGTGGCTAAAGAGTAGAGCTGGAGAGGGTGTTTGCCCACGGGCAGGGCTTTGTCATGAGTAGGACCTGCAATGGGGCGATTGATGTTGGCAAATTTACCGCCATTGCCAGGTTCCCATTTCCAAACGCTCGGGGGGGTATAGGTGTTATCGCTCATTATTTCCTCGCTATTAACCGGTTATCGGTAACCGCTGGGTACAGGGATGAACATCTTCTTAGTGCGACTATCCTAAAGTTATGGGGGTGATGAAAAGCCGCTACAAGGGTAGGCTGGTGATTAGCCTGTTAATAAAATAGTCCAAGTTCTCTGGGAGGTGATGGATGCGTGTCATTGGCGTGCTGGGCGGCATGAGCTGGGAGTCGAGCCTAAGCTATTACCGGGCCTTGAACGAGGGCGTTAAAGCGGCGCTAGGCGGCTTTCACTCGGCCAAGATCGTAATGCTCAGTGTCGATTTTGCAGAGATAGAAGCCATGCAGCAGCGGGGTGATTGGGACGCGGCAGGCGAGCTACTCGCCAGCGCTGCTCAAGGAGTCGAACGTGCAGGTGCTGACTGTTTGTTGATTGCCACAAATACCATGCACAAAGTAGCGCCCGCGATAGAACAGGCGATTACCATTCCTCTGCTGCATATTGCCGATGCCACTGCTTTACAACTGCAAGCCGACGGAATTAATCGGGTGGGCCTGCTAGGCACGCGCTTTACCATGGAGCAAGACTTCTATATCGGCCGGCTAGAAGAGCAGTTCGGCATCAAGGTCGTGGTGCCAAAGCAATCTGAGCGCGACACTATTCATCAGGTAATCTTTGACGAGCTCTGCCAAGGCCGTATAGAAGATGTCTCCCGCCAACGCTATCTAGCCATTATCGATTCACTTTATGCACAAGGCGCTCAGGCGGTGATTCTAGGCTGTACTGAAATTGCTATGCTGGTAAGCCAGCAAGATACCACGGTGCCGCTTTATGACACCACTGCCCTGCATGTGCAGAGAGCGGTGGCGTGGGCACTAAATGATGACTAAAACAAAGTAACGATGCTTAGACCAATGTCAGAGTGACATTGATGTTGCCACGGGTGGCGTTGGAATAGGGGCATACGATGTGAGCTTTATCGACCAACTGCTGAGCTACGTCTTGCTCAAGGCCGGGCAGGCTGATTTTTAGCTCTACTTCGATCCCAAAGCCAGTAGGAATGGCGCCGATACCGACATGCCCATCAATTTTGGTGTCTTGGGGTAGCTTTACTTTTTCCTGACTAGCGACGTGCTTTAGTGCACCTAGGAAGCAGGCCGAGTAGCCAGCAGCGAATAGCTGTTCGGGATTCGTGCCATCACCACCAGCGCCGCCCAACTCTTTCGGCGTGCTGAGTTTTACATCCAATGCACCGTCGGATGATTTTGCATGGCCTTCACGGCCACCCGTAGCGGTAGCATGGGCGCGATAAACAACTTTCTCGATCGTAGTGGTAGCCATTGTGTATCTCCTGTCAGCGTTATTAATTATCAACCTACGATTTTAATTTAGCGCAGCTTTATTTTGCGCGCAATATAAATAGCAGGTTAATTTAAACGCCCCTCTTGAAAAGCGAAGGGCTACTGACTTTTTTGTAAGCTATCGCGCAGGCGCACCAGGTCTTCTTTCAGCGTGGTCAACGCTTCTATCGATTGCTCGCTGGCATGCACCACGCAGCTAGGGATGTGGTAAGCCTGTTCACGCAGCTCCCTACCTTTATCGGTAAGGTAAAGCTCTACGACACGCTCATCATGATGACTGCGTTTGCGATTCAACAACTGGTCGGCTTCCAGGCGCTTAAGCAGCGGCGTAAGCGAACCAGGATCAGTGAGTAGGCGCTTACTCATGGTGCCAACGGTAATACCATCGTTTTGCCATAAAACAAGCATGGCGAGGTATTGCGGGTAAGTAAGCCCCAACTCTTTGAGCAGAGGTTTATACACCTTGGTCATCATTAACGAAGTTGAATAGAGCGCAAAGCAGAGCTGATGATCAAGTTCTAATTCGCTACAGGATGGTTGCACAAGTAAGAGTTCCGATCCGAAATATGTTGGGTAATGTAGCGCGCGAAGCAGGTAAGTGGCTATCCCTAGACGTTGGTCGTAAGTTGGCAGTTTTGTTTTGACACGCCTCTGGCAGGTGGCTAGCCTGCGCTTAATCAATGTTACCGGTAACAAGTTGCCGCTCATTAAACGAGTCATCGACACATCGTTATTAACAGCTCGATCTCAACAACAACGAGTAATTGGAGAAACGCTATGACCGCTATTTGGCGCTGTACGCTAACCCTGGTTGGGGCGACCACCCTGACGTTTGGTATGGCCCACGCCCAGAGTCCTGAACTCTCTGATCCGCCTGAAATAGAAGGTGAGGTAGTGGGTGACCACGGTTCGCATACCCTACGCATGGGTATCGGCCTTGCAGAAAGCTCACCGCAGTTCCTTTCTAGCCAATATTTTGGTGAGATTCTGGAGCAGCGCACCGATGGCCGTATCACCGTCAATGTTTTTCCTAACAGCCAGTTAGGTGACGACGTTCAGATGTTGGAAATGCTCCAAACCGGCACACTGGATATGACGTATCCGTCTAGCTCAGCGACCACCGGTTATGTTGAAGAACTGGCTGCGTTCGATCTACCTTTTCTGTTACCGAGCCGTGAAGCCGCTGTCGCCGTCATGCAGAGCGATGTAGCTCAAGGCATGCTGGACGCCTTTGAAGGCACCGGCCTGAAAGCACTCGCCTTCTCTGAGAATGGCTATCGTCAGCTCTCTAACAGTGCTCGCCCGGTGACCAGTCCTGAAGACGTTGCAGGTCTTGATGTGCGCGGTTTGAGCGTTCGTACTATGGAAAACCCGGTACACTTGGCTATTTGGGAGGCCCTGGGCGCAAACCCAACGCCGATGGCCTTTGGTGAGTTGTTCTCTGCCATGGAGCAGGGCGTTGTAGATGGCCAGGAAAATCCTTGGAGCACCATCCTGACCTCTAACTTCAACGAAGTGCAGGACTATGGCACTGAAACACGCCACGTCTATACTCCCTTTATCATGATGCTTTCCGAGCGTACTTGGGATCGCATGGCTCCTGAGTATCAAGAGCTGGTGCAGGAAGCCGCTCGTCAGTCCGCTGACTATGAAATTCAGCTGTCCGCTGAGTACGATGATTGGTCACGCGAACAGCTAGCAGAGCGTGGTATGGAAATTACCCGCTTGGACGATGAGCAGTTAGCCGCTTTCCAAGAAGCCACTCAGCCGGTTTATGAAGAGTGGGCGCCGCGTATTGGTGAAGACCTGATCGCGGACATTCAGAAGATCGTTGAAGAGAGCAGCAACTAAACCTTACGTTTAGCGCACCGTCGGGCAGGCATCGAGCCTGCCCGATGTGTCAGTGCCCCTGGAGCTCCTATGTCACTCTCCTCTACACCCCCCAATAAGCCAATACCGATTGAAGATCCATCGGTGTATCTGGACGACCCCAACCGCAAGCAATTAGAAATCGATACCGATACTCGCCAAGGCCCGGCGCTGTTCCGCTGGCTGACCTTGGGCATGGAGTATCTGATCGGCGCTATTTTGGTGGCGCTGATTGCATCTGTTTCTTGTAACGTGGTGGGGCGCGCGCTGTTCAATTATTCGCTGCCCTGGGCGGATGAACTAGCGCGTATGCTGTTTGTATGGCTGGTATTTATCGGCGCTGCCGCCGCGTTTGCCCGATACGAGCACATTGCCGTTGACGCATTGGTGCGTCGTTTGCCACTGCGCTTAGCGCATATGCTTTATCTATTGCAGCACCTGATTATCACCGGCTTGATGGCGGTCATGATCTGGGGTGGCTACCAAGTGCTGGCACGCTCTAGTGGGCGCTCGGCGATTCTGGACGTGCCGCTGAGCTTTATTAGCCTATCGCTGGTGCTGTGCGTCATCTTTATTGCGGTGGTAGCGGTTTGGCGGATGTGGGTCAGCCTGAACGTTATTCGTCACCCTGAGCGGGAGCGCTAATCATGCTATGGATTTTTCTGGCTATTTTATTGGCCTCTATCGTTATTGGGTTGCCTATTGCCTTTGGCCTAGGCGTGGCGGCGCTGGTGATGGCGGTGCTTTCTGATATTCCGCTGTCGATCATGATTGAGCAGTCAATTCGCGGGGTTAACAGCTTCCCGCTGCTCGCTATCCCGTTCTTTATTTTAGTGGGAGAGGTGATGAGCAATGGCGGTATCGCTCGTCGCTTGATGGAGTTGGCTGGCGCTATGGTCGGCTTTATGCGCGGTGGGCTAGGGCAGGTTGCCATTACCGGCTCGATGTTCTTTGGTGGCATCAGTGGCTCAGCGGTGGCCGATACGGCCGCTACCGGCGCGATGATGATTCCCTCCATGAAAGAGCAGGGCTACACCGCGGCTAATGCTACCGCGATCAATACCGTGTCCTCGGTGATCGGGATCATTATTCCGCCTTCCATCCCGCTGATTCTCTACGGCATCGTCACTGAAACCTCGATTAGCCGCCTGTTTATCGCCGGTATCATTCCGGGTCTGTTGATTGGCTTTGCGCTGATGGTGACCACCTATATTCTTGCCAAAAAAGATGGCGGCGGTGTGCAGAAATTCCGCTGGGATCGCCTCTGGAAAGCTTTCAAAGATGCTTGGCTTGCGCTGGTACTCCCGGTCATCGTGATTGGCGGTATTATTGGCGGTGTATTTACCGCGACCGAAGCGGCCGTAGCGGCACTGCTTTATGCGCTGGCTATTTCGCTAGTGGTTTACCGTGAGTTTAAGATCAAAGAGCTCGGCGGTATGCTGATTCGTACTGCTCGTTTGACCGGCATGGTGATGATGCTGCTGGCATTCGCCACGGTGATTGCCTGGTTCCTGACCATCAATATGGTGCCGCAAACTTTGGTGAGCCAAGTGCAGGCGATTACCCAAGACCCCTTCCTATTACTGCTCATCGTGGCAACGTTGCTGCTGCTGGTGGGTTTTGTAATGGACTTAACGCCAGCGATGGTCATCATGGCGCCGATGCTAGCGCCTATCGTCACCTCGGTGGGCGTTGATGCGGCTTACTTCGGCGTACTCATGGCGTTTGTATTGGGCATCGGACTGCTAACCCCGCCGGTAGGTACCTGCCTTTACGTCGGTTGCGGTGTGGGTAAAGTCTCTATGGAGTCCTTGGTCAAAGCCATGCTGCCTTACTATGCAGCACTATTGGTCGTGCTGGTGATTCTGATTGCCTTCCCGGGCATCGTGACTTGGCTGCCTGATCTTACCGCCGTGCGCGGCAACTAAGGTACTTGGTAATGAATAGGAGAGCTTCTGTGAAGACCCTCTCGCATCGTATTTTGGTGATGGGTGTGTCTGGCTGCGGGAAGTCGCACATTGGCTGCCAGTTGGCGCAAACCCTAGGGGCGACATTTATTGACGGCGACGATTACCATTCGCCCGCCAATGTCGCCAAAATGGCCAGCGGCACACCGCTGAATGACGATGATCGGAGCGAGTGGCTCGATACGCTGGCGGCGCTATTCGCTGAGTATCGGGCCAAGGATGTATCGCTGGTGATTGCCTGCTCAGGGCTGAAAAAACGCTACCGCGATCGCCTGCGTCAGGGTGACCCAGCGCTACAGATTCTCTATTTAGAGGGTACGCAAGAGCTACTGCTGCAACGCTTAGAAACCCGGGCAGGGCATTTCTTTAAGGGCGATACCATGTTGGCCAGTCAATTGGCCGATTTGGAACCTCCCGGTGAAGAGGAGGCGTTTAACGCCTCCATTGCCTTGTCGCCTATGCAAATCGTTACTCAATTTGCTGCCACGCTGTCGCCACCCAGTCGGACACTAAGCTAAGCGAGATTGGTATTGTGGCCGCCCGAGTGTATCGGGTTGGCCTCAATGCGCCACCGTTGCCTAAGGCTGCCATCCTTTTGAAGAAAAAACGCCCCACCCTACAAGACATCGCCGACCACGTAGGGGCTACCAAAATGACGGTCAGCCGCTGCCTGCGTGATCCCGAAACGGTTTCGGAAGGTCTTCGCGAGCGCATTTTCTCTACTGCCGAACAGATTGGCTATATTCCCAACCGCGCGCCCGACCTGCTTTCCCGAGCCACCAGCCACTCGATCGGTGTGCTGATGCCGTCGCTGACCAACCAAGTATTTGCCGATGTGATTGTTGGCATCGAGACGCTCACGGAACCCGCGGGCTACCATCTCATGCTCTCTCACTATGGCTATAGCCCCGAACTTGAAGAGCGCAGTTTAGCTTCGCTGCTCTCCTATAACGTTGACGGGGTGATTCTTTGTGACCGTGATCATACCCAGCGTAGCCTGCGTATGCTGGAAACCGCCGGCATCCCGATCATAGAAATCATGGACACCCACCGCCCGCCGCTGCAGCAGGCGGTGGGCTATGACAACATTCAAGCCGCCTATGACATGGTGAGTGAGATGATCCGCCGCGGCCGACGCCAAGTGATCTACCTGGCGGTGCGTTTGGATGAACGTACCCGACAGCGGGAATTGGGCTACCGTCGCGCTATGGAAGAGCGCGGTTTAACGCCCGTCACCCTGCAAAGCACGCAGCGCTCTTCTTACAGCGTGGGAGCAGCGCTGTTGCAACAGGTGATTGCTGACTATCCAGAGGCAGATGGCCTGTTCTGTACCAACGATGACGTGGCCGTCGGGGCCTATTTCGAGTGTCAGCGACGTGGCATTTCCGTGCCCAAACGGATGGCCTTGGCGGGCTTTCATGGTCACGATGTGGGACATGTGATGACGCCACGTCTTGCCAGCGTGGTGACCCCGCGTCAGGCCATTGGCGAAGTGGCAGCAGGGGAGCTGTTAGCGCGAATTCGAGGTGTGCCACTGACGCAGAAAGTGTTGGATTTAGGCTACCGTATCGAAACAGGCATGACGCTATAGGCTACGTTTTATAAACCATGTTTTATAAACCACGCTTTCGAGTAGCGATCGCCATAATGAGTGGCTAAAGTAGCCTTTTTACTTGTCGCGAGGCCGCCGTGCAGATTACTCACCTCACCATCTACCCCGTTAAGTCGCTAAAAGGCATTAGCGTTGACCAAAGCGTGCTGCAAGAGCACGGGCTCGAGTGGGATCGCCGTTGGATGCTGGTGGACGCCCAGCAGCGCTTTGTTACCCAGCGACAGCTGCCAGCGCTGGCTACCATTGAGGTTGCCCTCACCGACGAACACTTAGTGCTTTCACACCCCAACGTTGAGCCGCTGAGCGTACCGCTGGCCGCGCCTGAAGGGAATCTGCGTTTGGTCAGCGTGTGGAACGACCACTGTAAAGCCCTGCCCGAAAGCGAAGACGTTTCGCGCTGGCTGGTTGCCGCGCTGGGCGATCAGGCCCAAGGACTTAGCTTGGTGCGCTTCGCCACTGAGTTTACCCGGGCAGTCGAAGAGGATTTTCTGGATGGTGGGACAGCGCATACCCATTTCGCCGATGGCTATCCGTTTTTAATTACCACTACAGGCTCGTTAGACGCTTTAAACCAAGCGTTAGTCGCGCGCGGGCAAACACCTATCCCCATGAACCGCTTTCGGCCCAACATCGTTGTGGAGAGCAGCGAAGCCTGGGCAGAAGACAGCTGGACCACTCTCTCCGAGCAGAGCTGCGCTTTTCAGCTAGCGCTGCGCAAGCCCTGCAAGCGCTGTAAAATTACCGCTATCGATCAGCATACTGCGGCAGTCCCAGCCCCGGCAGAACCACTAAAAACCCTGATTGAACTCAATACTCAGCCCACCTTGAAAGGCGCCCATTTTGGCCAAAACGCCACACTGCTAGAAGGCTCAGGCTGCACTATTCGTGTGGGGGATAGACTGGCGGCGGCGCCTCGCGACGTTTGATACGAAGTAGTTTGGTGGCAATTGCCGTGCCGATTAAGGTAATGACCATGCCAGCGATAATCTGAAGATTCAGTGTCTCGCCGAGCAGCAGGTATCCCCATATCAGCGCGCTTACCGGCACCAGGAATGTCACCGTTGAGGTTGCCGTGGCCCCGGCGCTGGCGAGTAAGCCAAAGTAGAGCAGGAACGCCAGCGTAGTGCTGAGTGATGCAAGCGCCAAAGCATTTCCCCACGCCAGTGGGCTGATAGGATCGCTTGGCCAAAGCAGAATGCCGGGGATCAGTAGCACCAACGCTGACATAGCGCTACTGCCTGCGGCCAGCACACGTGTAGGCAGGTGACCCAGGCGAGTTTTGGAGTAATTGCCCGCAATGCCGTAGCAGAATGTGGCACCTAAAACGGCCAAAATAAACCAACCGTCGCCGCCCAGGGCAAAGTCGAGCCGATCCGCAGAGAGCACGTAAACACCCAGAAGTGCTAGGGCGAGGCCTAAGTACTGCTGGCGCTGTATGGCGGTAGCGAAGAATAGCGCACCAATCAGCGCAGTGAAAATCGGCGTGGTGGCATTAATCAGCGAGGTAAGTCCCGCTTCAAGGCGCGTGGTGGCAAGTGCTAATAATGAAAAAGGTAGCACGTGATTGACGATGCCTAAAAATAGCAGCGGGCCCTTATGCTGCCAGATGAGTCGCAGGTAGTGCAGGCTGATCAACAGTGGCATGAGCAGCAGTGCGCCGATCCCCATGCGCACCAGTACTAACGGCACTGCGCCAAACTCGGGTGCCGCTACGCGCATAAAGATAAACGACAGGCCCCACAGAGAAGAGAGCAGTATCAAGCGCAGCGCATCAGCCGACGACATGGCGAGTCCTTAACGTCAATGAAGTAATGTGGTTAGGTAGCTAACTAGCTTACGGCTGAACCAGAGCCGATGGAAGCTGTGAAGAGTACTGGTTCTGCAGAGAGGCAAAAAATCAGCTACGCTGGTTAGGTGGTCTAACAGCAATCGCCGTTAGGCCCTCTGACAACATGTCTATGCATATTGGTAACACAAGGAGTTATTCATGGATCGTAAAGCTAGCGCACGTTGGGAAGGTGGTCTCAAGGATGGTAAAGGCACCGTTTCAACCGAAAGTGGCGTTTTGGATGCTAACTACTCCTTCAGCAAACGCTTTGAAGATGAAAAAGGCACCAATCCTGAGGAGCTGATTGGCGCAGCACACGCCAGCTGTTTTTCAATGGCGCTCTCAATGATTCTGGGTGAGAAGGGCTACACTGCAGATTCAATCGAAACCAGCGCGAAAGTAACGCTGTCACAGAGCGATGCAGGGTTTGATATCTCGAAAATTCACTTGGACGTCGTTGCTGAAATTAGCGGCGCTGACGATGCAGCATTTCAGGAAGCAGCAGAAACGGCTAAAGCCAACTGCCCAGTTTCCAAAGTGCTTAAAGCCGATGTAACTATGACGGCTAAATTAAAAGGCTGAGTTTAATCTAAGTTATGGTTCATGCATAAAAATGTGTGAGCCATATCGGCGGTTATATACTCGACAAAAAGTTATTAGCCTTCAAAGTTATGTAACAGTAGATGTGTTAATAGCAATAAAAAAGCCTTGGCAAATGCCAAGGCTTTTATTTAACTAGCGCTAAGCTAATTAATCACGATTGTATTCTTCAGCTTCTTCAAGCGCATCTTGTGAAGCATTGACGGTAATAACGTAATCTTCGCCATCTTCGTCTTTCGTCAGTTCAAGTGAATCCCATTCGATGGCGACGTTTTTCTCGCCCATTCCTAGGAAGCCACCAACGCCGACGACAACAGCGTTGATCTGGCCATCTTCATCGATCACGAGATCCGTGATGGTGCCGATATCTTCGTCATCTTCGACGCTGCTTTTGACTTGGTTGCCGGTGAGGGCATCAGCATGAAAGGTACCTTCTGGCGTTTCAGTCAGGTAGGTTGCTTCCATGGTGGTGGTATTCTCTTCGGCGTTAACGGCGCCTGCGGCAAACATAACAGCCGGAACCATGAGAGTACCTAGAATAGCGGGTTTAATCATTTTCATTTTGCTTGCTCCTTGCGATTCTATTTGGGCTTAACGACTCCGCGCCATGACCCGAATAAATCAATAACAGATAGTGTTAGTTATGCTTTAAAGAAGCTTAACTACGCCATTGTTATTACTCCTGAATATGTTAATTACATGTGGGTAATTAACGCCGTCAAGCGCGTCAATGCGCTAAGACAACTAATAGGTTAGTCGCTGTGTTCAGAAATACAACCACTTCACTAAAACTTTTATATGAGTTAGGGAGACGTAGTGACTCTGTTAAGCCCGCCGCAGCGTCGCCGTGCGACAGTCTGTCGAGTTGACCTGCCTCAGCTCAGTCGTCATATTCCTAACAAATGACCCGCTTTTTATAAGCGCCGGTCGCATAAAAGGAGAACCCCTGACGATGATGGCCCGCTATCACCCCTTACAACGTATAAAACAAGCCTGTGTGAGCAGTGTGGCGCTTGGTGCATGGCTATTAGCCTCGAGTGCGGTAGCCGACAGCAACGAGCTGCCGAAAGGCCACTTTCCGCTGCCGGAACAGGGCAACATGGTAGGTGAGGTGTACACCGTCACCGCTAGTGAAGAAGATACGCTAATGGATATTGCCCGAGCGCATAATGTCGGCTACGAAGAAATTCGCATGGCTAATCCAGATACCAGCCTGTGGGTACCGGGTGAGGGAACCGAGGTGACGATCCCTGGGCAGTTTATTTTGCCCGATGAAGCGCGGACCGGCATTGTGATCAACGTGGCTGAGCTAAGGCTTTATTATTACCCCGAGGTAGAGGCGGGGGAGACGCCGCGTGTCGAGACGTACCCCATTGGTATCGGACGCGATGCCTACAACACGCCGCTGGGTATTACTGAAACCACCATGCGGCTTGAAAACCCAGCATGGTACCCACCTGAATCGATTCGTCGTGAAGCTGCCGAGCGAGGCGACCCTGCGCCCGCCGTTGTCCCGCCCGGTGCTGATAATCCATTGGGTCAATACGCTATCTTGCTGGATATTCCCGGTTACCTGATCCATGGCACTAACCAGCCGGATGGCATTGGTATGCGTGCCAGCCGCGGCTGTATCCGTATGCACCCTGAGGATATCGAATCGGTGTTCTGGCGCGTACCGGTGGGTACGCAGGTCAATATTATCGATTCGCCAATCAAGGTAGGTTGGAGTGAGGGTGGGGCGAATTACATCCAAGCCTTTACCGCGACGGACGAACAGGTATTTGGCATGGACACGCTATTAAACGTGGTTGGTCTGATTGAGCAGCACAACGGTGGCAACGCATCCAGCGTCGATTACGAGCAGGTGCGTGAAGTGCTAGAACAGGCTAACGGGCAAATCGTTCCGATCGGTTAGCCTGTTGGGGTTAGATTGATTGAGCACTGAAAACGCTAGCGGGCTGGGTCAAGCACGCCCCCCAGCGAGGCATTGCGCCTGAACCAACCTGCAATGCTGGTGCGGGGGCAGCGGGTGGGCAGCACTTCGTGGGGAATGGTTTCCGATAAGAAACAGGCAAAAGTGCCTGCCTCGGGTACTACGCGGGCGATCTCCTGGCTGGGGTCGTCCGGGTGGTAAATCACCATTTCACCGCCGCCGTCGCTTGGCCAGTCCGGCGTTAAATAACCAACCGTGGAGATAACCCGGTTAGCGCGGCCGCGAAAGCTATCCACATGGCGCTGATAAAAAGCCCCGGGCGGATAGTGAGCAAAGTGGGCTTCATACTCGAACAGACCTAAAAACAGTGCGTGATTGAGGGCCTGCTGTAACTCGCTCATGGCGTCTAAATAACGCCGCTGGGCGGCGCTTTCACGGTCAAGCCAGTGAATGGCGTCACCACGGATATCTTTGCGCAGCAGGTGCTGTTGGCCTCGCCCAATGCCCGCCTCATCCAGGCCGTTATAGGCCGCTCGATGAAGAAGCTCACCGTTGAGCTCTTTGCATAGGCCCAGATCAATCACCTCGCGGCCCACATACCAGCCCTGTTCCACCAGCGCATCGACCAGGGCCACCTGGGTCTCGGGCTGAAGTGCAGGTGAAAACGTAGCAGCACTGGGGGTCATTTGTTGGATCTCGATGGCGCTGAGCTAGAAGTGGAGAGTCGAGTTTTACGTTCTGGGTAGTGGCGCAGTGGGCCTTGAGGGCGTTGGTATAAATCAATCGGCATACCAAAGCCTTCCGCCAGCAACTCCACCAGCATCATGGCCGAAAGCCCCCAAATCACGTGGCCGTCCACATGATAGCTGGGTACATAGTGAGCCACACCATCGACAGTAATGACATCGGTGTGGGTACGAAGATCGTCCAGAAAATGGCTGAGCGGCACTTCAAAGATAGCGTCTAGTTCGCCGGGGTCGGCTACCAGCGGTAAATCGGGTGGAATGATGCCAACCCAAGGCGTAACGCGAATGCCGTGCAGTGAAATAACATCCGACAGCCGCCCCAGTGGTTGCACCACGCTGGGGTCGAGGGCAATCTCCTCCTCAGCTTCGCGTAGCGCGGTGGCGTAAAGATCAGCGTCGAAGGGTTCACGCTTACCGCCTGGAAACGCCACTTGGCCGCTATGAGTGCTCAAGTGGCTGGCCCGGCGGGTAAATAGTAAGGTGGGAGCTGGACGCTCGACAATCGGCAACAGCACGGCGGCTTCGGGCATCACGACGTGGTCCAAGCGTTGAGGCGTTAGCTGTTGCAGGCGTTTGCGCAGTTTCTCTAACATGGGTCATCCAATAACTTTGTTCTCTTTTACCCAGCAGCGGTCATTGACGTCAAGCGCGTCGAGGCTTCTATTCACTAGCCGTTGAGAATACGCGATGAACTTTTGTAGCCACTGTGGTGATAAGGTGCGTTTTGCAGTCCCTGAAGGCGATGATCGCCCCCGCTACCTGTGCGATGCCTGCGGTACGATTCACTATCAAAACCCGCGCATTGTAGCCGGTACGCTGCCCGTTAGCGGTAGTAAAGTGCTGCTCTGTAAGCGTGCGATTTCACCGCGAAAAGGCTACTGGACGCTGCCTGCGGGCTATATGGAAAACGCCGAATCAACCCAGCAGGCCGCCTCCAGAGAGACGCGCGAAGAGGCTTGCGCCGAGGTCGAACTAGCTAATCTTTATACCTTAATCGACCTCCCGCATATCAATCAGGTGTATATGATTTTTCGCGCAGAATTAATCAGCGGCTTCAGTTCCGGGCCGGAAAGCCTGGAAGTCGCGCTGTTTGAAGAGCACGAAATTCCTTGGGATGAATTGGCCTTTACGACCATTGAGCGCACGCTGCGCCACTTCTACGCTGATCGCGCCCATAATGAGTTTCCGCTGCATATCAGCATGGTAACCCCCGAAGACCGCGAGCGTTACTTCGGCAGTGCATGAGCCATCTCTTTGATCAGGTGGATGCACTATAGATCGGCTAACTGCCATACATCATAGGCGACTTCTTCGTAGGGGTGAGCTAGTTTCAAGGCCGCGATAGTGCCGTGGATATGGGCTTCATCACAGAGCAGCTCCACTTTAAACTCTTCAACGCTTTCCAAATTGCCCACCGTGCCGATATGCGGGTGGGCGCCCTCCATGGGGCGGAATTGCCCCGTGCCGCGGGTTTGAAAGCAGACGTTTTCATACACGCCTATGCGCCCGGCGCCCGCCTCAAATACTGCTTGTTTAACGCTTTCGGCATCCTCTACGGGAACAAAAAAAGCCAGTTTATACATGCTATATCTCCCTGCAATTGATCCATCATCACATACGCTTCACTGGGTATGTTAGCGGATAGACGACTACTGGTCGTGAGCATAGCTTTGTATGATGATGTTTTGACACCTGTGATGTGAGCCACCCTATGGATAAATTCGAGGTAAAGCTGGATCAGGCGGCGAGAGCCGCTTGGATGTCCTATGTCGGTGGAATGACCCAGGATGAGATCGCCAGCCAGTTGGGGGTTTCACGACCAGGGGTGCAGCGCTTATTGGCGTTGGCCCGGCAGGAGGGACTGGTAAAAGTGCATATTGATCACCCTATCTCTAACTGCATGGCGTTGGGCAGCGCGCTGCGGGATCACTTTGGCTTAACCTACTGCGAAGTGGTGCCTGCTGATCACCACGCGGCTGACAGCGCTGCCTCCTATTTGGCCGTGGCAGCCGCCGAGCGCATTGCGCAGCTGGTAGAGCGCAGCGAGCCATTAACGCTTTCGCTAGGCACCGGGCGCTCGGTACGGGCAGCGGTAGAAGCGATGAGCCGCGTTGAGCGGCCCCAGCACCGTTTTGTTTCACTAGTAGGTAACGTTGCTCGGGATGGCTCGGCCAACCGTTACGATGCGGTGATGGTGATGGCGGATAAAACTGGCGGTGAGCGCTTTTTACTGCCCGCGCCGGTCGTCGCTGAATCGCTTGCTGAAAAAGAGGCGATGCTGACACAGCGCTTGTTTAAAGCGATCGCCGATGTGGCGCGGGAGTCAGAAGCTGCGTTTATTGGCGTGGGGCGCATCGACCGTCAGGCCACGCTGTTTCAGGATCATTTTATTAGCGAAAGCGAGCTGGATGAACTGTTGGGCCTGAAAGCGGTAGGGGAGTTGCTGGGCTGGCCACTCAATAGCGACGGCGAAGTGATTGACTGCTCGATTACAAGGCGGGTCACTAGCCTCCCTTTAGAGCGTTTTGGTAAGCATCACATGGTGGCAATAGCGGGTAGCCGAGAGAAAGCCCCGGCCATTCATGCCGCCCTGCGGGGTGGCTGGCTCAAAGGATTGGTCACCGACGAAGTGGCTGCTCGGCAAATTGTCGAGGCCTTATAGCGGGTTAGCGTGTGCGCTGCAACATGCGTCAAGGGTAATGAGTTAGCGTAAAGTCTAAGTCTGTTGGCTTTGCTTTTTTTTGGCTTACGTACGATCATTTGTTCGGTTGATGATCAATAAGATCAAGGCGACAACAATGCCAATACATGCCCATAGGAGTGCTTTATGCGACTCGCACGTCACTTGCCCGTCACCACGCTAGCGGCCGCCATTGCCATATCGGGCCACGCCCAGGCGCAAACTGAAATAACCGTGGCCACGGTTAATAACAACGACATGGTGATAATGCAGAGCCTCACCGATGCTTTCGAAGAAGCGCACCCCGATATCACGCTGGACTGGGTGGTGCTGGAAGAAAATGTGCTTCGTCAGCGCATGACCACCGATATTGCCACCGGCGGCGGCCAGTTTGACGTCATGACCATCGGCACTTATGAAGTGCCTATTTGGGCAGAGCGCGGCTGGCTATCACCTCTGGATAATCTACCCGACGACTACAACGAAGGCGATTTGCTAGCCTCCGTGCGTGATGGTTTGAGCCTGGATGGCACGCTTCACGCGCTACCGTTTTATGCCGAAAGCTCAATGATGTACTACCGCAAGGATCTGTTTGAGAACGCGGGCATTGAGATGAGCGAGCAACCCACCTGGGAAGAGGTGCGCGAGTGGGCAGGCGAACTGCACGGCAGCGAAGATGGGCTGGCTGGTATCTGCCTGCGCGGCAAGCCGGGTTGGGGCGAAAACATGGCTTTCCTCACGACCCTCGTGAACACCTACGGTGGCCGCTGGTTTGACGAAGAGTGGAACCCAGAGCTCAATTCTGAGGAGTGGGTTAGCGCGATTCAGTTTTATGTCGATTTGTTAAATGATTACGGCCCGCCAGGCGCAAGCTCTAATGGCTTTAATGAAAATCTTGCGCTGTTCTCCCGTGGCAACTGCGCCATGTGGGTTGATGCCACATCGGCGGCGGGTAAGCTGTTCGACGAAAATGAGTCCGATGTAGCAGATAGCTTAGGCTTTGCCCCGGCACCGATAGCGGAAACGCCCAAGGGTTCGCATTGGTTATGGTCCTGGGCGCTCGCCATTCCGGCCTCTTCCGAAAAGCAGGAAGCAGCGCTTGAGTTCATTACCTGGGCCACCTCAGAAGAGTACATTGAGTTGGTGGGTGAAACACAAGGCTGGACCAGCGTGCCCCCAGGCACACGTGAGTCGACCTATGCTAATGAGCAGTACACTGAAGCGGCTCCCTTTGCTGACTTCGTGCTCAATGCCATCAAGGAAACCGACCCGAATGACTCAACCTTGAAACCCAACCCTTATGTTGGCGTGCAGACGGTCAACATCCCCGAGTTCCAGTCGATTGGTACTCAAGTAGGCCAAACCATTGCCGCGGCGTTGACCGGTGACACCACGGTAGAGCAGGCGCTAGACAACGCCCAGCGCGCCACAGAACGCACGATGCAGCGAGCTGGCTACATCGAACGATAGAAGTGACCAACGCCTGCCTGTCCACTTGGCTATTGTCAGTGACGGCAGGCGTTTTATCGCTGTGTTCTGGCCGTTTTCGTAAAGAGCCTCGTATTTCGCAGGTAATCCCATGACTAAAACCCGTGCTTCCGGCCGTACCGTCGGCGGGCTGAGAACGCTTTTTCTTCAAGCGCCAGCCGTCACGCTACTGCTGCTATGGATGATTGTGCCGTTAGGCATGACGCTGTGGTTCTCCTTCCAGTATTACAACCTGCTCATGCCCGACATGGCCGGTTTTGCCGGGGTGGAAAACTACCAATACCTGTTAACCGATCCCGCGCTGTGGAAGGCCATGGGCAACACGCTGTTGCTGGTGGGCTGGGTGCTGGCGATAACGGTCATTGGTGGCACCTTACTGGCGGTGCTGTTTCAGCAGGATTTCGCGGGGCGTGGGATAGCTCGTGTGCTGGCGATTTCGCCCTTTTTTGTCATGCCCACCGTCAGCGCCCTGGTGTGGAAAAACATGATGATGCACCCCTCTAACGGGGTGCTTTCGTGGTTGTTTGAGTCCGTTGGACTGCCTGCGCTGGACTGGTTTTCGGCGCTACCGCTGACCTCCATTGTGATTATCGTCGCCTGGCAGTGGCTACCGTTTGCACTGCTGATTCTGCTCACCGCCATGCAGTCACTGGATGAGGACCAAGTAGAAGCAGCAAGAATGGATGGCGCGGGGCCTGTGGCGATTTTCTTCTTTATTACGCTGCCGCACTTAAAGCGCGCGATCAGCGTGGTGATCATGATTGAAATGATCTTTCTGCTGACTATTTTCGCGGAAATTTTTGTGACGACCTCGGGTGGCCCTGGTTTAGCGACCACCAACTTGGCCTACCTGATTTATATCCGTGCGCTACTCGATTTTGACGTGGGCACTGCGTCCGCCGGTGGGGTGATTGCGATCATTCTCGCCAATATCGTGGCGATCTTCCTGGTCCGTATGGTGG
The DNA here is from genome assembly GCF_022489065.1 of Vreelandella neptunia. Taxonomy (GTDB): domain Bacteria; phylum Pseudomonadota; class Gammaproteobacteria; order Pseudomonadales; family Halomonadaceae; genus Vreelandella; species Vreelandella neptunia_A. The sequence continues at coordinate 61,278 of NZ_JAKVTW010000001.1, forward strand.
CCAAAAACCTGGAAGATTAGACCGGCACTTGTGTCTTGGGAGTACTTCGATGACAACATTAAGTTCCAAAACGGCTGCGCCGCGCTCGGCGTCGGGGTGGCGCTCAGCACAAGCCAAGCGGGCAATGATAACGGTGCTGGGCTGGTCGGTTGCCCTGGTGATCTTTTTTCCGATTTTCTGGATGATATTGACCGGCTTTAAAACAGAAACGGCGGCAATTGCTGACCCTACGCTGATTTTTTCGCCCACTTTAGAGAGCTACCAAGCAGTGCAGGCGCGCTCAGGCTATACACGTTTTGCGCTTAACAGCGTCGCGGTGGCGTTTGGCTCTACCTTCTTCGCACTTTTAATTGCCATTCCCTGTGCTTATGCCATGGCGTTTTTGCCCACCAAACGCACCAAGGGCACGCTGCTGTGGATGCTCTCCACCAAAATGCTGCCATCGGTGGGCGTGTTGGTGCCGATTTATCTGATCTTTCGTGACGTTGGCCTGCTCGATACCCGCACAGGGTTAATCATCGTCTATACGCTGATGAACCTGCCGATTGTGGTGTGGATGCTCTACACCTTCTTTAAAGATATGCCTAAAGACATTCTTGAAGCAGGGCGGATGGACGGTGCTTCGACGCTACAGGAAGTGTGCTTTCTGCTGCTGCCGCTGACGCTGCCGGGCATCGCTTCAACGGGCCTGCTGTCGGTCATTTTGAGCTGGAACGAGGCGTTCTGGAGTCTCAATCTCACCACTTCGAGTGCCGCGCCGTTAACCGCTTATATCGCCTCATTCTCAAGTCCTGAGGGGCTGTTCTGGGCCAAGCTGTCCGCCGCTTCCACCATGGCCATTGCGCCTATTTTGATACTTGGTTGGATGACCCAAAAACAAATGGTACGTGGCCTGACCTTTGGTGCCGTCAAGTAAAGGATATTCCTCATGGCAACACTACAACTGAAAAATATTACCAAGCAATTTGGCGATACCGAAGTGATCAAAGGCATCGACCTTGAGGTGAATGACCGTGAATTTGTGGTCTTCGTCGGTCCTTCGGGCTGCGGTAAATCAACCCTGATGCGCATGATTGCCGGGCTCGAAAGCGCCACAGATGGCGACATCCTCATTGATGGTCAGCGGATCAATGATGTTGGCCCGGCGGATCGCGGCCTGGCCATGGTGTTTCAGAGCTATGCGCTTTATCCCCACATGACGGTGGAAGGCAACATGGGCTTCAGCATGCGCCTGGCGGGTGTTCCCAAGGAGGAGCGGCGCGCCAAGGTGCTGGAAGCGGCCAAGATTTTGCAGCTAGAGCCGCTGTTAGACCGTAAGCCCAAAGCGCTCTCCGGCGGTCAGCGCCAGCGGGTAGCGATTGGCCGGGCGATTGTGCGTAACCCCAGCATCTTCCTGTTTGATGAGCCGCTCTCCAACCTGGATGCCGCGCTGCGGGTGCAGATGCGTATCGAGCTGGCGCGCCTGCACGATGAGCTGGACGCCACCATGATCTACGTCACCCACGACCAGATCGAAGCGATGACCATGGCGGATAAAATCGTCGTGCTCCACGATGGCGTGGTGGAGCAGGTGGGCTCGCCCATGGCGCTCTACCATCATCCTCGCAATCGCTTTGTGGCCGGCTTTATTGGCTCACCGAAAATGAATTTTCTTCCGGTAACACTGACCGGTGTAACGCCTGAAGGAGTGGGTATTCGCCTGCCCGGTGGCGGTGAGCGCAGCGTACCGGCTGATGGTACGCACTTGGATGCTAACGCGACCCTTGAGCTGGGTGTTCGCCCTGAACACCTAGTGCTCGATGAACAGGGGCCGTTGAGTGGTGAAATCAAGGTGTTGGAGCGCCTAGGTGGTCAAACCTCGCTCTATGTTCAGATGGACGATGAGCTAATTACGATCATGGCCGATGGCGATGTGGCTTACCGGGTAAACGACACGGTGCGTTTTGGCTTTGCCCCCGAGCGTGCCCACTTGTTTGATGCCAGCGGGCTGGCCTTGACGAGCTTGCAGCAGCATCCGCTGGCGGGGCTGACCCGCCACGATAACCGTGCCCCAGGCTCGCCTTCCGAGGAGCCTGCATGAGGACACTCATCTTTGATTGCGATGGCGTGCTAGTGGATAGCGAAGCGCTCGCTGAAGGCACCCTTGTAGAGTACCTCTCCCGCTGGCTGCCTGACCTGGATATCGAACAGGAACTTGGTCAGGCCTTGGGGATGACCACGTCGGCGATTCTCGCCCATCTTGAGGCGTTAAGCGCCCATAAGCTGCCTCTGGATGCTACCGAGCAGGTGGATACCGCCATAGAGGCGCGTCTAGCGCGTGAGCTGAAAGCCATCGAGGGTGCCGATAAGGCGATTCGTAGCATCGCTCTGGAAAAAGCGGTGGTTTCCAATAGTCGGCGCAGCCGCGTATTAGCGTCACTGGCCAGCACTGGGTTGGCCAATGCCCTGGGCGAGGTGCCTATTTTTACCGCTGATCAGGTGGCTCATCCCAAGCCGGACCCTGCCCTTTATCGGTTGGCAGCTTCCCACTTAGGCCAAGTGCCACGGGACTGCCTAGTGGTTGAAGATAGCGTGGCAGGCGTGACCGCCGCCCATGCTGCGGGTATGTGCGTGATTGGTTTTGTCGGTGCCAGCCATGTGGATGCTGACCAAGCCGCGCGCCTTACACAAGCAGGCGCCTGGCGTATTTTAGAGCACATGCACGGGCTGGAAACCTTGGTAGATGAGTGGCAAACCCGGGTTCAGCGCTCAACATCATAACGTTTCCAGGCTATCACCGCGCCGCAAAAGAACGAGGTTATTTCAATGAAGCTCAATAATAAAATCGCCGTGATTACCGGTGGCGCCCGTGGCATCGGTTTAGCCATTGCCCAGCGCTATTTAGCCGAAGGCGCAAGCGTGGTGGTAGCCGATATTGACCGTGCCGCCATTGATGAAGCTGTAGCCACCCTGGAGCAGCAGGCAGCCACCGAAAAGGTGATGGGGGTGGAGTTAAATGTCTGCGACCAAGCCTCGATTGAGGCCATGGTAGAGGCGGTGACGCAGCGCTTCGGCGGCATCGATATTCTGGTCAATAATGCCGCGGTATTTGATTTGGCGCCGGTGCTTGAGGTCACTGAGTCGAGCTTCGATAAACAGTTCGCGGTCAACACCAAGGGCATGTTTTTTACCCTGCAGTCAGTGGCCCGTTCCATGGTCGCCCGTGGTCAGGGCGGCAAAATCATCAATATGGCCTCCCAGGCAGGCCGCCGTGGCGAAGCCCTGGTAAGTGTTTACTGCGCCAGTAAAGCGGCTGTTATCAGCCTCACCCAGTCCAGCGGTTTGGATCTAATCAAACATGGCATCAACGTCAATGGCATCGCCCCCGGCGTGGTGGACACGCCGATGTGGGAAGAGGTCGACGCACTGTTTGCCCGTTACGAGAACCGTCCGCTAGGTGAAAAGAAACGCCTGGTAGGCGAAGCGGTGCCATTCGGTCGTATGGGCCTGCCGGAAGATCATACTGGCGCCGCGGTTTTTCTGGCCAGCCAGGACAGCGACTACGTGGTCGCCCAAACGCTTAATGTCGATGGCGGCAACTGGATGAGCTGAGGTGGCCATAACACCTGAACCTGATCCGCATACGATACCTTCGCTTTCAATCATCCCCATCGTGCCAAGTAGGCCTTGGCTGGAGAGCTCCCATGACCCGACTTAACAATCACAACCTGGGCAATCTAACCGCCGATGTTGCCGTGCCTCACTATGACCGCAATGCGCTCACTCCGGGTATTGTGCATATCGGGGTAGGCGGCTTTCACCGTGCCCATCAGGCCATGTACCTGGATGCCTTAATGAACCAGGGCGAAGCGTTGGATTGGGGAATTGTCGGCGTGGGCGTACTGCCCGGCGACAAACGAATGCAGCAGGCCTTGGCCGCGCAGGATTATCTCTACACCCTGGTGGTCAAACACCCTGATGGCCAGTATGAGCCGCGAGTGATTGGCAGTATGGTGAATTACCTGTTTGCACCGGAAAATACCGAGGCGGTAATTGAGCAGATGGCGGAACCGTCGATTCGTATTGTGTCGCTGACGGTGACCGAAGGCGGCTACAATTTTCATCCGGTGAGCGGTGAGTTCGATCTTGATAATCCTCAGGTGCGCGCCGATCTTGCTAACCCCACTCAGCCCTCTACTAGCTTTGGCCTCGTGGTGGAAGCGCTTGCCCGCCGTCGCTCGCGGGGGATAGAACCTTTCACCGTGATGTCCTGCGATAATATTCAAGGCAACGGCGACGTGGCCAAGCGTATGTTTGGCGCCTATGCCCAGGCGCGGGACGCCGAATTAGGCGCCTGGCTGGAAGCCGAGGTAGCGTTCCCCAATGCCATGGTGGACCGCATTACCCCGGTAACGTCGCCTACCGATATCGATGAGCTGAGCCAGCGCTTTGGCGTAGAGGACGCTTGGCCGGTGGTGTGTGAACCGTTCACTCAGTGGGTGCTGGAAGAGCACTTTCCCCTTGGCCGACCAGCCTTTGATAAAGTGGGCGTTCAAGTCGTTGAAGATGTCGAACCCTACGAGCTGATGAAACTGCGCCTTCTGAACGCCAGCCATCAGGCGCTCACCTATTTTGGCTATTTAGCCGGATATCGCTACGCCCATGAAGTGTGTCAGGATCCGCTATTCGTCGATTTTTTGTTGGGCTATATGCGCGAAGAGGGCACGCCCACCCTGGCGGCGGTGCCGGGTGTTGATCTCGAAACCTACCGCTTAACGCTGATTGAGCGCTTCGCTAACCCGCAAATCAAAGACACCCTGGCACGGCTCTGCGCCGAAAGCTCCGACCGTATTCCCAAATGGCTAGTGCCGGTGATTCGCCAGCAGTTGGCCCAGGGCGGTGAGATCTATCGGAGTGCCGCCGTAGTGGCCAGTTGGGCGCGTTACGCGGAAGGGGTGGACGAGCAAGGGGAGTCGATTGAGATCGTGGACCGGTTGAAAGCCCCGCTTATGGCGATTGCGGCCGAAAACCGCACGCGACCCACGGCCTTTATCGAAAATCGCGAGTTGTTTGGTGATTTAATCGACAGCCCACGTTTTGTTGAAGCCTATTTAGCTACTCTAAGTTCGCTGCACGAACGCGGCGCACGCGCTACGCTAGAGGGTCTGGCGTCGTCCAAAGGAACGTTGTGATGTATATCGGGGTAGATTGCGGTACCCAGAGTACCAAGGTAGTGGTGGTAGACGTTGAGCGAGGCATGATTCTGGCCGAAGCAAGCCGCGCTCATCGCTTGGATGAGGGTGAAAATGGCCGCCGGGAGCAGGCCCCCGCTGAGTGGCTAGCTGCCTTAAAAGGAGCATTTCTTGCCGCGCTGGATAAAGCCAGTGTATCGGCTAGCCAAGTGCGCGGAATTGGCGTGTCCGGCCAGCAGCACGGGATGGTGGCACTTGATGGCGATGGCGCGCCGGTGTACCCCGCCAAACTGTGGTGCGATACTGAAACCAGCGCCCAGAACGCCGATTTAGTTGCCCGACTGGGCGGCGAGGCAGGCTGTTTGGAGAAGCTAGGCCTGGTGCTGCAAACCGGCTATACCGCCTCCAAAGTGGCTTGGTTACGGGAGCAGCATCCCAATGCCTACCACCGCATCGAAAGCCTGCTGCTACCCCACGACTACCTCAATTTTTGGCTCACTGGCGAACGGGTCACCGAAGCGGGCGATGCCTCGGGTACCGGCTACTTCGATACCCGCAAACGCTGCTGGCAGTTGCAGGTATTTGAGGAAATAGCCCCCGAGCTAGATCCGGCACGAGTGCTGCCCCGTTTGCTGGAAGCCCATGAGCCGGTTGGCTTGGTGCGCCCGGCGGTGGCGCGCGAGCTGGGGTTGGGTGACCATGTGGTGGTCTCTTCCGGCGGCGGCGACAACATGCTGGGCGCCATAGGCACCGGCAATATTACTCCAGGGCTGATCACGCTGAGCTTGGGCACCTCCGGTACCGTCTGCGCGTATTCGGCGACGCCTGTAGAGTGCGATAGCGCCATGGTCGCTAACTTCTGCTCCAGTACCGGCGGCTGGCTGCCGTTGATCTGTACCATGAACGTCACCTCGGCCACTACACGGGTGCGTGAACTGTTTGGCTTAGACCTGGCCGCGTTTGGTGAGAAAGTGGCCAGTGCGCCCATCGGCGCCGAAGGCGTGACCGTACTGCCGTTTTTCAATGGCGAGCGTGTGCCGATGTTGCCCGACGCCTCAGCGGATTTCCTTGGCTTGACCAGCTTGAACACCACCCAAGCTAATTTATGCCGGGCCGTAGTGGAGGGCGCCACTTTCGGGCTACGCTATGGGCTAGAATTGCTGGGTGATTTAACCGCCGGGGCTAGTCAGATCCGCTTGATCGGCGGCGGTGCCAACAGCCCCGTGTGGCGGCAGATGGTCGCTGACATTACCGGGACTCAGGTGATCTGCCCTGAGATTACCGACGCGGCCGCACTGGGGGCCGCGATACAAGCAGCGTGGTGTGACCAGCGCGCAGATGGCGTAACGCTTGAAGCGCTGTGCGAACGTTTAGTTCACCTGGATGCGCAGTCGCTTGCCGACCCGCATCCAGACCGTGTAGCTGCTTATCAGCCGGTTTATGCACGCTATTGTGCCGCCCTTGAACAGCGCCACGGCGGTGTTTAGTTAAGCGTCTTGATAAAGCGTCAGGATAGGACACATTTAAGGAGAGGTTATGACCAGCCAACTGCAACAGTTGAAGCAACACTCGCTCGTAGTCGCCGATACCGGTGATCTTGAGGCTATTCGTCGTTATCAGCCACAGGATGCCACTACCAACCCCTCGCTGCTGCTCAAGGCGTTTAGCCTGTCCGGTTATCAAGCGCTGATCGACGAAGAGCTGAGTAGCGTTAAAGCCTCGGCTGGCAGCCGAGAAGAGCAGGTCAAACATGCCGTAGACCGACTTGCAGTGGCGATGGGCAGTGAAATCTCCGCCGTTGTACCGGGGCGTGTTTCCACCGAAGTGGCTGCCCGGCTGTCGTTTGATACCCAGGCCAGTATTGCCAAGGCTCACGAGTTAATCGAGCTGTACGATGCCCGCGGTGTCTCACGCGACCGTGTGCTGATTAAGCTGGCCTCCACCTGGGAAGGTATTCGTGCCGCTGAAGTTCTCGAACGTGAGGGCATACAGTGCAACCTGACGTTACTGTTTAGCGAAGCCCAGGCTCAGGCGTGCTTTGATGCGGGTGTGTTTCTGATTTCGCCCTTCGTGGGTCGTGTAACCGACTGGTACAAAAAAGAGACCGGAAAAGACTACACGCCGGAGAGTGATCCGGGCGTTCAGTTTGTCCAGGGCGTTTGTGAACGTGCCAACCAGGGCGGCTACGACACCGTGGTAATGGGCGCTAGCTTCCGCACCACCGGGCAGGTGCTTGCCTTGGCAGGCTGCCCACGACTAACGATTTCACCGGCGTTACTCGAAGAGCTGGATGCCACCGAAGGCAGTGTCACCGCACAGATTGGTTCTGGCGAAGGCAGTGGCAAACCCGCTGAGCCACTAAGCGAAGGCGCCTTCCGCTGGGGCCATAATCAAGATGCCATGGCCAATGACAAGCTGGCCGAAGGCATCCGCCGTTTCCACGACGACCAGCTTGAGTTAGAGAGCCTGATTGATAAACGCTTGGGTTGATCGCTTAAAAACGTCATAAATAAACACCGCCCCGGCTAATTGGCTGGGGCGGTGTCTTTTTGAGTGTCGTTGTCAGTGATCGGTTACCACGATTTATAGGGTAAGAACTTGCCATTCAGGGTTAGCAGTACGCGGTCGCCTTTGGGGTCTTCGATTTTGTCGACCTCCATGGTGAAGTCGATGGCGCTCATAATGCCGTCGCCAAACTTCTCCTGCACCACGTCTTTCAGGGTTTCGCCGTAAACGCCGACCACTTCGTATAGGCGATAAACGAACGGGTCCTGAGGGATCGCTTCATCCCAGGCTTTGGTGGGAAACGCTACTAACGCCTCAGCAACATCACTGTCGACCCCCAATGTGTCGCAAATCTGATGAGCAATGTCTTTGCTGGCGCTGTTCATGCCGTAACAGGCGGAGGCGACCCAAACCGGTGACATTCCCACCGCTTTACCAATATCGTCCCAGCTCATTTTTTTACGCGCTTTGGCGGCGAGCAGGGTATGACGCATTTCGAGCTTATCCATGACGAATCTCCTTGGGTGTAAACTTCACTAGCTTCTCTTCGTGCTCAGTGACAGGCGCTGTCTCTGGCAGGTTGGTAAGTGCTTCGGTTGTTGAATCCACGTGAACCGGATTTACCGGCGTGGGGTAGTAGAGGCCTTTGGGTTCGTTTTCCTGGACGCGCAGCCCACTGGAGCGATTAACCAGAAAATCGACCAAATAATTACGGATTTTGTAGAAGTTAGGGTGCTTGATGATCTCAGCACGGTTACGCGGCCTTGGCAGATCGATTTCAACCGCTTCGGCGATACGTGCTTCGGGGCCGTTGGTCATCAAGAAAATACGGTCAGCGAGCAGGATCGCTTCATCCACATCGTGGGTAATCATGAACACAGTCTGCTGATCGTGGGTCCAGATTTTGACCAGCTCATCCTGAATTACCCCACGGGTGAGGGCATCCAGCGCGCCGAACGGTTCATCCAGCAGCAGCAGTTTAGGCTTAGTGGCGAAGGCGCGAGCGATACTGACCCGCTGGCGCATACCCCCAGAAAGCTGCGAAGGTTTGCGGCTGACGACCTCTTTCAGGCCGACCATCTCCAGGTACTCCATGCTGTGTTCGGTGACCTGGCGCTCGCTCCACGCCTTCCACCGGGCACGAACGCCAAAGCGAACGTTCTCAAGGGCGGTTAACCACGGCAGCAGGCTGTAGTTTTGAAATACCACGCCGCGCTCAAGCCCAGGGCCATTGATCTCTTTGCCCTCCATCACCATGGAGCCGTCAGAGAATTGGTCTAGCCCGGCCAGGGCATTCATGATGGTTGATTTACCACAGCCTGAGTGACCGATAATGCAAACGAACTCGCCTTTTTGAAGCTGGAAGCTAACGTTTTCAAATACCGTTAGCGGCGGTGCATTTTTGCTGGCGCCAGGAAAACGCTTGGCTGCCTGCTGCACTTCGACAAATGCGTGACTCATCATTAACTCCTCGCGGTTGCTCTTTGTAGCGGTTCTTTGTATTTATTCTGCATAGGTCACAAAGCGCGCCACATAGGCCAGCGACATATCGAGCAGCATGCCGACAACACCGATCATCAAGATCGAGAAAATCACGCTGGTAAGGTCTAGGTTGTTCCACTCATTCCACACGTAGTAGCCGATGCCGGTGCCACCCACGAGCATCTCAGCGGCCACGATGACCAGCCAGGCGATACCGATAGAGATCCGCATGCCGGTTAAGATGGTGGGTGCTGCGGCGGGTAGAATGACCTTGAAGGCAGTTTTCAGCGATGACAGCTCGTGAGTGCGGGCAACGTTGACCCAATCTTTTCTCACCCCAGCTACCCCAAAAGCCGTGTTAAGCAGCATGGGCCAGATCGAGCAGATAAAAATCACGAAGATTGCCGAGGCCTCTGAGTCGCGAATAATAAACAGCGCTAACGGCATCCACGCTAAGGGCGAGATTGGGCGCAGTACTTGAATGAAAGGATTGAGCGCCTTGTACATCAGCGGAGACATGCCGATCAAAAAGCCGATCGGAATGGCTACCGCCGCGGCCAGCAGATACCCGGTGAGTACCCGGTAGAGTGAGTAGCCCAACTGAATGCCAATGCCTTTATCGTTAGGGCCAGCATCGTAGAAGGGGTCTGAAAGCTCCTCCCAGGCACGTACCAGAATTTCTGAAGGCGGCGGGACCTTCGCGCTCTCCTCGGCCCCCGCTAGCAGCTGTTCGTACTCGCTAAGTTGTTCGCCTCCCCCCAAAGAAGGTGCGTGGTTGAGGCCCTCCCAGAGCCCCAGGCTTAAAAGCAGAATCAGCACGGCCAGTACGCTGGCGCGCACGTTGAGGCTAACGTTCCACTCGGTGGTTGTGCGATCCATGGTTAGCTCCTGCGAATAGCAAAGCTTTCAACGTAGGCTTCGGGCTGGGTGTAATCGAAGGTTTTGCCCATGATTTGGTAGTTGCGAGAAGTCTCTTCGGGCGCTTCGTATCCCAGCTCGCGCATCACCGTTTGCGTATCGGTGGCGAGATAGACATCTCTGGCGATTTGCTGGTAATCGACGCTGCCTTCGATATAGCCCCAGCGCTTCATCTGAGTCAGGATCCATACCGCCATGGAGTGCCATGGGAAGGGATCAAAGTCGATACGGTCTGGCACGTTCTGCACGCCGCCCAAACCGTCGGCGAAGCGCCCTGTTAGTACCTGCTCGATGACCGTAACGGGCTGATTGAGATAGTTCGTCGGGGCGATAGCCTCGGCAATCTCAGAGCGGTTGGCAGGGTCAGAGGAGTACTGGGTGGCATCGATGATGGCCCGCAGCAGCGCGCCGTAGGTATTGGGATTTTCCCGGGCAAAGCGGGCGCTGGTGGCAAATGCGCAGCAGGGGTGGCCGTCCCAAATCTCTTTGGTGAGCAGGTGAATAAAGCCGATGCGCTCGAACACTGCACGCTGATTAAATGGGTCGGGCGACAGGAAGCCATCAATGTTGCCCGCACGCAGGTTGGCGACCATCTCCGGGGGCGGAATCACGCGGATCTGAATATCCTGATCAGGGTCAAGACCGTGTTCCGCCACGTAGTAGCGCAGCAGGAAGTTATGCATTGAGTACTCAAACGGTACCCCGAAGGTGAAGCCTTTCCACTGTTGTGGGTCGCGCTTATCGACATGGTCGTTGTGCAGCACGATAGCCTGGCCGTTGATGTTCTCTACGGCGGGCATGATGAACGGCTCAGGATTAGAGCCTGCACCTAAGGTCATGGCCAGCGGCATTGGGGTCAGCATGTGGGCTGCGTCGTACTCGCCGTTAAGCGATTTATCCCGCGCCACTGCCCAGCCAGCGGTTTTGATGACCGACACATCCAACCCATAGCGCTGATAAAAGCCCATTGGATGCGCCATGATAATTGGCGTTGCACAGGTAATCGGCACAAAACCCACGTTAAGTTGGGTTTTTTCCAGTGGGCCTAAATCTTCCTTTACCGCTGCTTTAATCGCATCCATCGGCAGCAGGCTGGCCAGCGCAGCGGCGGCCGTTCCGCCGCCGACTAGCTTCATAAATTGGCGGCGATGCATATCGCTATGACCAAACATGCCACGTACCAGCGCGCTTTCAACCATTCGATCCATCATAGCGTCGCTATCAGTGGGGGTCGGTGAGGTCACCGCCTGCGTCGGTGTAATGATCGTTTTAGCCGAGGGCTGGCAGTCGTGGCAATCACAGTGTCGTCCATGAATAAGTGATTGACGGTGATCGAACGGGTTTCCGAGACTGCTGTGGTCGTTATTGTCTTTCATGGACGTTCACCTCACAGGAGCAAAAAAACAGATGGCTGCGCCGTCTTGGTGCGAAATGGACAAAGCCTGCGGCGCTACCCATTGTTTATTGCTATTTGTATGCCAACTTTTATGTTTGATGGTTAGCTTGTTGTTTTTAAAAACATAATTTCTATTTTTTAAGATGTCTTTGGTGAGTTTAATGGGTCACGAAAAACCGTAAATAACGATATTTCGTTGTTTTATTAACGAAATATCGTAAGTGGCGTGGGAATTGAATGGTTAAGTCGAGGGATCATCTTGACCATGAGGTAGCCGCTAATGTTGATGCAGGACCCTACCCACGCCTCAGCCTGTGAACTGATGGGCGGATACTCACCGCTGGCGATGGTGGTTATTGACCCTTTTGCCGACCAACTGCTGGCCGCGAATGACTCTGCCTGCGAGCTGTTGTGCATTGAACAAGCGTTGCCTCTGATGTCACCGTTTAGTCATCGCTTAAGTGCTTCACTGCCACTATGGGTCAGCTTTACCGATGAGGCGTTGACGCAAAAAACGGCCTGGTCGGATGATTTGGTGATGCTGGACATGCTACGCCAGCCCTATCGGGTCGAGGTGTATGCCCAGTGCATAGAGGGTTCTCAGCAGCTGCTATTAACGTTGATTGACCGCAACAAGGCTGAACAGCGGCGTGCCAAAGCAGAGCTAGGCCGCCAGCACCGCCAGGGTGAAGTCGGCTGGCAGCGGGTTGAGCAGGTGTTCGAGCGGATTGAGAAGCAGAACCAGTTGATTCTCAGCGCGGCGGGCGAGGGCATTTATGGCCTCGATGCTGAGGGCAGAACCACCTTTGTCAATCCCGCCGCCGAGCGCATTTTAGGTTGGAGTACCGAAGACATGGTCGGCCACGACGCGCACCTGATGTTCCATCACACCCATGCTGATGGCAGCCACTTTCCTGTGCAGCAGTGTCCCATTCATGCCTCCTTTAGCGATGGCCAGGTTCATCATGTGGATAACGAAGTGTTCTGGCACAAAAACGGCGAAGCGATACCCGTTGAGTACACCAGCACGCCGATTTTTGAGATGGGGCGTTTGGTCGGGGCGGTGGTGCTGTTTCGTGATATTCGTGAGCGTAAACGCGCCGAACAACAGCTACGCGACGCGCTGGCCGAAGTGGAGACGCTCAAGCAGCGTTTGGAGCTAGAGAACGAATATCTACAAGAAGAGATTAAGGCAGAGCTGAATCATCGCGATATCGTCGGTAATAGCCCGGCGGTAGAAAAATTGATTAAACAGATCGAAATGGTCGCTCCCACAAGTGCCAACGTGCTTATTAGCGGCGAGTCTGGCACCGGCAAAGAGCTGATTGCCCGCGCCATTCATGCGGGCAGCACGCGCAGCGATAGGCCGCTGATCCGCGTGAACTGCGCGGCTATACCGCGGGATCTTTTCGAAAGCGAGTTTTTCGGCCATGTAAAAGGCGCATTTACCGGCGCGGTACAGGATCGCCCCGGTCGTTTTGAACTGGCCCATGGCGGTACGCTGTTTTTAGATGAGGTCGGTGAGATCCCTCTGGAGCTGCAAAGTAAGCTGCTGCGAGTGCTGCAAGACCAGCAGTTCGAGCGGGTGGGTGACAACCGCACCAGGGAAGTGGATGTACGAGTCATCGCCGCCACTAATCGCGAACTACGCGAGATGATTGACGCGGGGCACTTCCGCGAAGATCTCTATTTTCGACTCAATGTCTTCCCGATCGATTCAGTGCCACTGAGGCATCGAATTGAGGATGTGCCGCTGCTGGCGCGCCACTTTTTACAGCGTGCCTGCCTGAAATTTAATAAGCCTGGGGTGCGCATTCCCCCGGCCCAGTTGGAAATCCTGCAGCGCTACCCCTGGCCGGGCAATATTCGCGAGTTAGAGAATATTATTGAGCGTCAGGTCATTGTGACGCAGGACCGCCGATTGATGTTTGATGACTTACTGTTGGGTGAGCCGCCCCGCTCGCTGGGCCGCACTCATCCGGTGCGCTCATCCGGTCACGCTAGTGATCAACAAAGCGGCCCCACGCTACTTACCGAGCATGCGCTTGGTCAGCGTCAGCGTGAAAGCACGCTGGCTGCTTTGGCCCAGGCGGGCGGTAAGGTCTCGGGAGCGGGTGGCGCGGCTGAACTGCTGGGCATCAAACCCACCACGTTGGCCTCGCGACTGCAGAAATGGGGTATCGATTGGCGTGAGTTTCGCAAAAGAGAGTCGCATTTATCGCCACCCCCTCATGCTTTGGACTAAGGTAAGCTGCATGCGACTTGACAATAGTTTGTACACACATTTTTAGATTGTTCAAGGCTAGCATACATACATGAATGTAACTATAATGCTCATCTTTCTGAGTGGCACCGTACTTGGAGTGACTGAGTACGCTCGCCATCCTGACGCTGATACCTAGAGGCAACCCCATGCGACTGGCACACTGGGCAGTCAATGCCCCTTTACGACCCTTACTGTTAGCGGTATTCACAGCTTCTTTTGTGTTGCCTGCTCAAGCGGCGGACCTCATTACGATTACTCGTGATGCGCTAGACAATAACGCTGCGCTCGCTTCGGCGCGCTCGGAGTATTTGGGCGTCGAAGCTGGCAGAGATGTGGCAAGGAGTGGCTTGCTACCCCAAATCAATGCAACCGGTAATGTGGCGCACAATCAGCAGTACGAAAGCCAAGGATCTTCGCGAGCAGGAACAGGCACCGGTAATGAGGCGGGTAATATTAGTGGCGCTAGCGATGATCGGTACAACACCGTATCGCTCTCTCTGGAAGCCACCCAGGCGCTCTATGATGAAGTCACCCGCCGAGAAGTCACTCAGACCGAGCGCCAAATCGACCAGCAGGTTTATTTGCTAGCGGCGACTGAACAGCAGCTGTTGATTGATGTGGCCAGCGCCTATTTCGATATTCTGCGTGCCCACGAAGTGCTAGAAGCGCGCTTTGCTCAAGAGCGGGCGATTGGCCGCCAGCTTGAGCAGGCGGGCGAGCAGTTTGAAGTTGGTTTGATTGCGATTACGGAAGTTGAAGAAGCGCGTGCGACGTTTGACCAGTCGCGGGCTGATCGCATTGCCGCAGAAAGTAACCTTCAAGTGGCTTTTGAAGCACTGGAACAGCTAACCGGCCAGCGTTACGCCAGCATTGAAGCACTCGGTGACAGCATGCCCATTGCACTTCCCGAGCCAAGCAGCCGCGACTACTGGGTTGAGCAAGCCCTTGAACTTAACCCTCAAGTATTGGCCCAGCAGGCAGGTATTGAAGTTTCACGTAGCGGCGTAGAAATTGCCCGAGCGGGTCGCTTACCCACCCTGCAAGCGTTTGGCAATTACCAATATGGTGACAACGATATCGATGGCGTTACTGGGCAGGACTCTTCCAGCCAAGTGGGCTTAAGCGCCAATTTGCCGATCTACACCGGTGGCCGTACTAGCGCGAGTATCCGCCAGGGTACCTATCAGTTGGAAAGCAGCCAGTATGACTTCGAGTCTCAGCGCCGCTCGTCGATCCAACAAGTTCGCTCGCTATACACCCAAGTGAGTAACGATGTGGAAACTGTCGAAGCCCGCCAGCAGGCCATCGTCTCAAACCGGAGCGCGCTAGAAGCAACCCGAGCTGGCTACGAGGTAGGTACCCGTAACATCGTCGATGTATTGAATGCTGAGCAGAACCTCTACAACGCTATCGCTAACTACGCCGAAGCTCGCTACGACTATGTGGTGAATTTACTCTCACTGCGTCAGCAGGCAGGGCGTCTGGATGTAGACGCGATTGAAGAAGTTAATGCATGGTTAACTGGCGATGAAGTGAACTTTACCTTGCCGGAAAGTGGCGGCAATGACCGCTATGAACGCGCTATGGACATCGGTGCACCTCCACAGCCGGGTATGTAATTTCTTCAGTGCTACCAGTCGACTTTTAAAAAGATATATGGGAACTCAACGTATGAAGAAGATGATTCACTCTAAGCGAGCGAGTCTAGTGACGCTGGTAGCCGCGCTGGCACTCGCGGCCTGTGGTCAAGAGCAAGCTGAGGCGCCCCAGCAGGGTGCCCAGCAAGAATCTCCGCCCCATAAAGTCGCTGTGACTGAAATGGCGCGCCAAGATATACCGCTGGATAAATCCTACCCCTCCCTACTCCGTAGCGATGATGAAGTCACCTTGGTTGCCCGTGTAAACGGTTTTCTGGAGGAGCGTCACTTCGAGCCCGGCCAGCTAGTGGAAGAGGGCGATAGCCTCTACACCATTGAGCCAGACCTTTATCAGGCAACCGTTAATCAGCGTGAAGCTGATCTGCAAAGCGCCCGTGCTGAGCTTTCACGAGCCCAGCGCGATGCCCAGCGTTTTGAACAGTTGCTTAGCCAGAACTCGGTGAGTCGTCAGCAGTATGACCAAGCACTGGCAGACCAGCGGGTGGCCCAGGCGAGCGTAGCGCAGTCGGAAGCAGCACTCACCAGCGCTAATCTGGACCTAGGCTATTCCCAGGTGACCGCCCCTGTTTCGGGCATGATCGGTTTAAGCCAAGTCAACGTTGGCAATTTGGTCACGTCGGGCACGGAGCTGGCCACGATCACTCCCTTAGACCCGCTAGAAGTGCGCTTTCAGCTGCCTCAGCGCGACGCATTTGAACTGCGCGGCCAGTTGAGTGAGGGCAGTGACCCATCTGATATTAGCGCACGTTTGAGCATACCGGGCGTTAGTGGCGGTAGCGATTCTGAACTGGAAGGGCACTTAGACTTTCTGGGTTCACGGGTCGATAGCGGCACGAGTACTGTTCAAGCATCCGCTACGTTTGAAAACCCGGAGGCGACCGTGTTGCCGGGCCAATTTGTGCGTGTGCGTATCGAAGGCTTAAAGCGCTTTGATGTGATGGCGGTGCCTGAGATTGCGGTAACCCAAGGCTTGATGGGCCCGCAGGTGCTTGTGCTGGATGAAGAAAATAAAGCCCGCGAAAGGACTGTTTCATTGGGCGAAGTGGCTGGCCCGTGGCAGTTGATTCGCGAGGGTCTCGAGCCGGGTGATCGGGTGATTGTAGGTGATCCTGCGGGTTTGGAGCCGGGTATGGCGATTGATCCCCAGCCGTTCGATGGCAACGCTGAAGAGATCGTTGAAGACGTTGAGCAAGAAGAGGCACAAGAGCAAGCTGAAGCGGCAGAGGCGATGGAAGAGGGAGCCGCCGATGGCCAGCCCGCTGAAGGGGAAGAGGGTGCGCAATAATGAACTTCTCTAACTTCTTCATCAGCCGCCCGATATTTGCCACGGTACTGGCAATTATTGTGACGCTGGTGGGCGTGATGTCCATGCGCATTCTGCCTATTGAGCAGTACCCCAGCGTGGTGCCGCCTACCGTTTCAGTACAGGCGCAGTTCCCTGGTGCGGATGCGGAAACCGTTGCGCAAACGGTGGCGGCACCCATTGCAGAAGCCATTAACGGCGTTGAGGACATGCTCTACATGACCTCAAACAGCGCTGATAATGGCACCATGAGCTTGAGCGTTGCGTTTAACATCGGTACCGATGGTGACATTAATACCATCAACGTTAACAACCGGGTTCAGGGGGCGCTTTCGCAGTTACCTGAAGCCGTGCAGTCACAAGGTGTCACCGTTGAGCTGCGCTCTGACTCTATTTTGATGTTTATCGCGTTGACCTCACCTGATGGCGACTACGACAACATCTACATGCAGAACTACGCCACCCTGAACGTGCTTGATGAACTGCGTCAGGTGCCTGGGGTGGGTAATGCAGAGGTGCTGGGCGGCGGCGAATTTGCCATGCGTATCTGGATGGATCCGGATAAATTAGCCCAATACGACCTGACACCCAGTGAAGTGGCCAGCGCAATTAGGGTACAAAACACTGAGATTCCGGCCGGTAGTCTGGCATCAACGCCGCAAAGTGAGCCGCGTGCGTACACTTATACGATTACCGCAGGCGGTCGTCTGAATGACGTTGACGACTTCCGCAATATTTACCTACGCACCAATAATGATGGTTCATCATTGCGCTTGGAAGATGTAGCGCGGATTGAGCTTGGGGCCTCTTTCTACGGGGTTGATGCGCGTTTGAACGGCTCAACCATGACGCCGATCATCATTAACCAGCAGCCGGGTGCCAACGCGCTGGCAACGGCTGAGGGCGTGCGGGCGGCTATGGACGATCTGGCCAGTCGCTTTCCGCCAGGGCTTGAGTATGTTGCACCTTACGATACCACTCTGTTTATCGATGCTTCTGTGGAAACGGTGCTCCACACCTTTATCGAAGCCTTCCTGATCGTTATCGTTATTCTGTTTATTTTCCTGCAGAACTGGCGCTTTACTGTGATTGCGATGTCGGTGGTGCCGGTTGCGGTGGTGGGTACCTTTGCTGGCTTCTACCTGTTTGGCTTTTCGATCAACCTACTGACGCTATTTGCCCTGGTCTTATCGATAGGGATAGTGGTCGACGATGCCATTCTGGTGGTGGAGAACGTCGAGCGCGTACTGAGTGAAGAAGACGATATAAGCGTTCGCGACGCCACTATCCGGGCGATGAAAGAAGTCGGCGGGCCGGTCATCGCAACCTCGCTGATTATGGCGGCGGTCTTTATTCCTGTGGCTTTCCTGGGCGGCTTCACCGGGCAAATTTATCAGCAGTTCGCCATTACTGTAGCGATCTCTGTGGCGATCTCAGCATTAATGGCATTGACCTTTACGCCAGCGCTTTCCGCGATTTTTATTAAACATAAAATTGCTGGGGCCGGTCAGTCCAAGTTTAAACGCGCCTTGAACACACCGCTGCGCCTGTTTGACCGTATGTTTGCGGGTATTACCGCCGCTTACATGTGGGTAGTAAAAGGCTTAGTGCGTTTTTGGTTGTTGGCGCTGGCACTGACCGTGTTGACTGGGGTGGGGTCTTACTGGCTATACGTCAATACGCCTTCGACACTGGTACCCGAGACCGACCAGGGGATCGTGCTGGTGAGCGTATCGCTACCCGATGCAGCGTCGCTTGACCGTACTCAGCGCTATATGGAAAAACTCAGCGCAGAAGTGGAAGCGATCCCCGGTGTGGAATACTCCTCTGCCGTGGCGGGATACGATATTCTCTCCAGTGCTGTGAATACTGCTCGTGGGATTATGTTTATTAATATGGCCCCTTGGTCTGAACGTGAACTGACCGCTGATGAGCTGGTGGGGCGCATTATGGGGCTGGGTGCCAGTATCGATGGTGGCTCGGCAATGGCCTTTAACGTGCCGCCCATTATGGGGCTTTCAACGACGGGCGGTTTTACGGGTTACTTGCAGTCTTTTGATGGTGCGTCAACGCGGGAACTTTATGAAGCTTCGCTGCAAATTATGCAGAAGGCTAATCAGCACCCCGCATTGAACCAGGTGTTCACCACGTTTAACGTTAATGTGCCCTCCTACCGGGCGAACATTGATCAGCAGAAAGCGTTGAGTTACGGCGTAGCGCTGGAGAATATTAACTCGGCTCTCTCCAACACCTTCGGTAACGGCTTTGTGAACTATTTCAGCTACCAAAACCGTAACTTCCAGGTGTATCTGCAAAACGAAGATGACTTCCGTAAAACGCCAGAAGACGTTAGCAGCGTGTATGTTCGCGGCGGTAATGGTGAGCGTATTCCGCTCTCTGAGTTTGTCGAGCTTGAACGCCAAACGGGAGCGTCTGTGGTATCGCGCTTCGGTGTTTATGCGGGCGCTCAATTCCAGGGTAATCCTGCCCCGGGCTACAGCTCTGCCCAGGCCATCCAAGCCATGGACCAAGTCGTTCAAGAGACTCTGGGCTCCAACTGGGGAATGGGTTGGACCGGTACTGCCTATCAGGAAGCCAACCTGGGTAATGCTGCGACGCTAGCGATTGTCTTCGGGCTGTTGATGGTGTTCCTGATTCTGGCGGCTCAGTATGAAAGCTGGTCGTTGCCGCTTGCGGTACTGACGGCTACGCCCTTTGCCTTCTTTGGGGGGATTGGTGGCATTGTGCTGCGCGGGCTGGACACCAGTGTGTATGTGCAGATCGGTATGCTGGTGGTGGTCGGGCTGGCGGCGAAAAACGCTATTCTGATCGTAGAGTTCGCCGAACTTCAGCGTAAAGAGCAGGGTAAAACCATTCGCGAAGCGGCGATTACCGCAGCAGAACTGCGTTTCCGTCCCATTGTCATGACCTCCTTGGCGTTTATCTTCGGTACCTTGCCGTTGGCCTTGGCGACCGGCGCCAGCGACGTGAGCAGCCACCACATTGGTACCACTGTGGCGATGGGCATGTTCTCTGTTGCTACTTTGGGAAGCCTGTTTATTCCCAGCTTCTACGCCATGATTGCGACAGCCTCTGATTGGCTGAGTCGCAAAATGAAAGGGAAGAAGCATGATGCCAACAAGCCAGCGCTGGAGCATGATCACTCCTAAGGGTTAGCCCGTTAGTGGGCAAACTAGCGCGAAAAGAGATGGGTGCCACCTTCGGGTGGCACTTTTTTTGTCTTGATGAGCTAGCAATGACCTAAGGCAAAGTAAAAGTGGCGCTGAAAAGCTAACCTCGACTAAGCTGAAAAGAACAATACATCGCCGGCTAAGTACCGGGGGAGGAGGACGCCATGAATGAGCTACTGCACGCAGCGACGCAATTCCCGAGCATTGTGTTTACGTTCCTACTCGGACTATTAGCGCTCTACTGGCTATTAGTGATTATCCGTTTAGCCCCCTTGGAGCTGTTTGAGCGCGATAGCTTAAAAGAGGATCATCTGGCAAGCACGCTAGTCTCGTTAGGCTTTGCGGGTGTACCCGCGTCGCTGGCATTAACGGTCATTCTGACCATTGCAGCGGCAATCACGCTCGCGATCGAACTGCTGGTGTTGCGCTGGCTGCCGCTCGGCTTAATACGCATTCCGGTCGGTGTGCTGGTGTTGTGGGCCACGTTGATTGTTGCCTCGCCCCTGGCAGCTGCGCTTTGCCATGCGTTACACCGTGGGCTGCATCGCTATCGCCCCTTTACCCGGCGCTGCTTGCTGGGCCAAACGGTGGTGGTGACCGAGCGCCAAGGTGAGGGCGAGCAGGCTTACGCGATGATCGATAATGAGCCCAATAGCGCAGTGAAGCTGCTCAGTAAGCGCGATGCGCTGCCTGCCCAGGGCGAGCGTCGGGTGCTAGTGAAGTACCTCCCTGAAGAAGGGGCTTACCGCAGTGTTTCTGAGCAAGAGTATCTAGAAACACGCATTCGTTTGAATAGACTGCGGTTAAGCAAGAAGCGTCACCATGCTAGCCATTACTCGGCCTCTCACTGAGCGTTCAAGTACATTGAGGGTTTACTTCCACCACCGCCGCCACTGCTGAGCCAGCCACTGCACCATATGCTGCCAGCCAGTGGCGGTTTGCGTTGAACTGCCATGGGCTGAAGGGTGAGGTGTAGTGCGTTGTAAGAAGCGCCGAATAGGCTCTACCTGGGCAGGTCTATCTAACATGGGCGCATGGCCACAGTCAGGCACGGTCAAGGTGACGAGCGCTGGCTGTGTTTCGGCCATACGCGGTAGTGTTTCTGCATCTAGCAGCGTCGATTCTTCGCCACGAATGACCATCACTGGGCAGCGAATGTTGGCCCAATCGGCCCAGGTATCTCGCGGGGTATCATGGACAAACTGCTCGCTAATGCGTGGATCAAAATGATATGTCCAACTGCCGTCAGGTAATCGACGGGCGCTATTGAGCGCGAGTTCACGCCAAGCGGCGTCACTGGTAATTCCGAAGCTGGCGTAGTGCTGGCTAAGCTCTTGCTGGAGTTCGCTAAAATTTGAGAAGCGATGGGCAACGCCAAAATAGCTGGAAAGCGCAATCAGCCCCTGTTTATTCAGCTCAGGCCCCACATCATTGAGGATCAGCCGGTTTATTCGAGCGCTGTGCTGAGGGTCAGCGGCGATCAGCATGCCTAACAGCCCACCCATCGAGGTGCCCAGCCAATCGACGTGATCGAGTTTAAAGTGATCCATTAGTGCCATGGCGACTGTTATGTAATGGCTGTAGAGGTAGTCATGCGCTGGGAACAGTGACCAGCTTGATAACCCGCGGCCCGGTGTATCCGGCGCAATAATACGCCATTCACTGCCGAGTTCTCGGGCAAGCGCGCTAAAGTCGCCGCCATGGCGGGCAAGGCCATGCCAGGCGATAAGCGTGCGCGGGGCAGAAGGGTTCCAGATGCGCACGGCGACATCTAATTCGCGTACGCGGACAAACTCCAAGGCATCCATAGTGTGCTCACACGGCTAACAGTAACGCCAGTATTAGCACATTTGCTGCATTGCAGCGAGGGCAGGGGTAACTGTTTAGCGCTGCATCATGCGGATGGAGGTGTCGATTAGCTCACCACCGCGTTCACGTATGGAAAACGCACCGGGGTTACGTAGCCAGTCATGGAAAAGACCACCCAGCATCGACTGCATTAGCCGTGTTGCGACTTCCGGGCTTAAGTCTTCGCGCAATAATTGCTGCTCTTCAGCCAACACAAACACCGTTAGCATTTCCTGGAAGCACTCGTTACCGATCTCTTCCTGCATATCCAGCGGGTTTATGTCGCTGAAGAATTCGCAGCGATGCAATAAAATCGACAGTATCCGCTGGTAGGAGGGTTGCTCAAGGCGCACTAAGCCCGCATGGCAGGCTAGCCGAATCGCTTCTAACGGGGATAATTCAGTGTCAGCCTTGTCGACCTCATCCATTAACGATTGAAAGGGCATGCGCACCTGTTCAACCAATGCCATGAATAGATCGCCTTTGTTCTTAAAATGCCAATAAACGGCACCGCGAGTAAGGCCCGCATGGCGAGCAATTTGCTCAAGCGATGTGCGTGCCACGCCTTTGGCAAAAAATACCTCTTCAGCAGCTTCAAGCAGCGCTTCGCGAGTAGCAGCAGCTTCAGCTTTGGTCTTTCTTGCCATGTAAACGCAACCTTATGATCGACACTGTATGGTCACATTTTAACCCAAGCGCGAGCGTATTTACATTCAAAACTGTATGGATAAATGACTCAACGCATAACGTAGGTTAACAAATTCGTCATTTTGCCAGTGAAGGCGTATAAACAGGCAATGACACTAGCCGCTGATCGCATTAACGTCGCGAAGATAACCGATTAAAAAACAGGATAGAAAGCATGGCGCGAGCTCCTTTTCAGTTGGGTGAACATACCATTATGCCCGGCCAACGCTTACAAGTTGATGTGCCGGTGGCGCGCTTATATACCCATACGCCGCTGCATATTCCTGTCGAGGTGGTGCATGGTCGTAAGGATGGCCCAGTGCTGTTGGTGTGTGGAGGCATTCACGGCGATGAGATCAACGGGGTGGAAATTGTTCGCCGGGTGCTGCGCGCCAAAGCGATCAATAGCATTCGTGGCACACTGATCGCCGTGCCAGTGGTGAATGTATTCGGCTTTCTTCAGCAAACACGCTATTTGCCTGACCGGCGCGATCTTAATCGCTGCTTTCCAGGCAGTGAATCGGGTTCGCTAGGCGGGCGGATTGCCGCGCTGTTCCGTGAACAAATCGTCGATCATGCCACCCACATAATTGATCTACACACAGGCGCCATTCATCGCACTAACCTGCCGCAAATCCGCGCCCAACTTCGCCCAGGCAGTGAAACCGAGCGTATGGCCGATGCTTTCGGTGCGCCCGTGGTGCTTAACGCTGAACTGCGTGAAGGCAGCCTACGCCATTACGCTCAGAACCGTGGCATTCCGGTGCTTACCTATGAAGCAGGCGAAGCGCTACGTTTCGATGAGTGGGCGATTGCCCCAGGTGTGCGTGGCGTACTGCGGGTCATGCGGCGCTTAGGCATGCTGACCGGCGAACAGCGACGCCGCACGCCAGCCCCCGCTGAATTGGCCAATGGGTCAAGCTGGGCGCGTGCGCCGATTGATGGCATTTTGCGCCCCAAAGTACGCCTGGGCGCGCGGGTTGCCAAAGGCGAGGTGTTGGGCAAAGTGGCCGACCCCTTTGGTAATGATGAGGGCGAAGTTCGCTCTGTTGCCGATGGCATCGTGATCGGTATGAGTCGGTTACCGCTGGCTAACGAAGGCGAAGCACTATTTCACATAGCCCGTTTTGATGAAATTGAAGAGGCCGAAACCGCCGTTGAGAGCTTTAACTCGAGCTTAGTGCCGCCCACAGACTCGTTCTATTAATCATTGCTTATAAATAAAAGCTATCGGCCTGATAGGCAAGTAGCCGCCGCCATAAATGGCAAGTTGGCGGCTGTTTGACTATACCTAGGGGTGGGCTTTGTTAGCGGCTACTAAAATGATAAATAAGACAAATAAATAGCCAAGCTTTCATCGTACTTGAACGAGTGGCGGTCACACGCCACGTCTACCGTGACATGGAGGAAGAGCGATGACGAGCGATAAACCTAAACACACCACAACGGATGCGGGTATAGCGGTTAGCAGTGATGAACACTCCCTTTCAGTAGGCCCCGATGGGCCGATTGTTCTACATGATCACTACTTGATGGAGCAGATGGCTGCCTTTAACCGGGAAATGATTCCGGATCGTCAGCCCCACGCAAAAGGCAGTGGCGCCTTTGGTCATTTCGAAGTGACGCACGACGTTAGCCAATACACCAAGGCGGACTTTCTACAGCCGGGTAAAAAAACCGAGATGTTGGCGCGTTTCTCGACGGTGGCCGGTGAGTCGGGTAGCCCTGACACTTGGCGCGATCCTCGTGGCTTCTCGCTGAAGTTCTACACCGAAGAGGGCAACTTCGACATGGTGGGTAATAATACCCCTGTGTTCTTCGTTCGCGATCCGCTCAAATTCCAGCACTTTATCCACTCACAAAAGCGTCGAGCGGATAACGGCTTACGTGATCACGATATGCAGTGGGACTTCTGGACGCTTTCCCCGCAATCTGCTCACCAGGTAACCTGGCTAATGGGCGATCGTGGTATTCCCGCCAGTTGGCGCCACATGAATGGCTATTCAAGCCATACCTATATGTGGGTGAACGCTGCAGGCGAGCGCTTTTGGGTGAAGTACCACTTCAAGACTGACCAGGGCATTAAGTGCATGACCCAGGAGCAGGCTGACAAGATGGCGGGGGCGGACGCCGACTACCATCGTCGCGACCTGTTCGATGCCATCAAACGCGGCGATTATCCCACCTGGACGCTGCAAGTTCAGATCATGCCGTTTGAAGATGCCAAGACCTACCACATCAACCCCTTCGATCTGACCAAGGTGTGGCCGCACGCCGACTACCCGCTGCAAGAAGTCGGTAAGATGACGCTGGATCGCAATCCCGTCGATTTCCACAGCCAAATCGAACAGGCAGCGTTTCAGCCCAGCAATGCCGTACCGGGCACCGGTTTCTCGCCGGATAAAATGCTGTTGGCGCGGGTCATATCCTACGCTGATGCGCACCGCGCGCGTTTAGGGGTGAACTACCAACATATCCCCGTTAACGCGCCCAAGGTCCCGGTTAACAGCTACAGCCAGGGTGGTCAGATGCGTATTAACCACTCCACCGACCCGGTGTATGCACCTAATAGCAAAGGGGGCGCACACGCCAACCCGGAAAAGTACCCGGAAGATGCAGTATGGGAGACTGACGGCGAGTTGGTTCGCGCCGCCTACACGCTGCGCCCGGGCGATGGCGACTTCAACCAAGCCAATGACCTGGTCAATAAGGTAATGGATGACGCTGCCCGCGACCGATTGGTCAACAACATTGTGGGCCACGTTTCCGACGGTGTTGAAGAGCCGGTGCTGTCACGGGTGTTTGAGTACTGGAAAAACGTTGATCAGACGATCGGCGAGCGTGTCGAGCAGGGCGTAATGGCGAACCGCCGCGAAAACGGCTAGTAAGCCTACGCTACTAGGAAAACGAACCCGCTACGCTTGCGTAGCGGGTTTTTTTATACAACGCACTTATACAACGAGCTCGGGTTCGTGCACCAAGCTAAGCGCGTCATCAAATAGGCGCAATCCTGAGCCTTCTTTATGCGCGTGTTCCGACAAATGACGCCGAAAACGCCGGCCGCCAGGGCAACCCTGAAACAGGCCCAGGAGGTGACGCGTAATGTGATTCAGCTTCGCGCCTTCATCCAAGCGCTGCTGAATATACGGCCTAAAAGCCTTCGCAGCATCCAAGCGGCTTGCCGCCGGGCCTTGCTCACCAAACAGCTGCTCATCAACCCCGGCGAGCAGCCACGGGTTTTGATACGCTTCACGGCCCACCATCACGCTATCCACATGGGTGAGCTGCTCCTGGCACTCAGCCAACGTTTTAATGCCGCCGTTAATGCCAATATGCAATTCAGGGCGGCTCTGCTTTAAACGATGAACGCGGGGGTAATTAAGCGGCGGCACATCGCGGTTCTGCTTGGGCGACAAACCTTGCAGCCACGCCTTACGCGCGTGCACGGTAAACACCTCACAGCCTGCATCCGCGACGATCGCGATAAACCGCTCAAGGTCAGCGTCTTCATCCTGGTCATCGATGCCAATACGGCACTTTACCGTGACCGGAATAGACACCGCCGCCTGCATCGCCCGCACGGCATCGGCCACCTTTTCGGGATAACCCATTAGGCACGCACCGATCATATTGTTCTGCACGCGGTCACTCGGGCAACCCACGTTCAGGTTAACCTCGTCATAACCCCACGCCTCGGCAATCGCCGCGCACTCCGCCAGCTCACCGGCATCGCTACCACCTAACTGCAGTGCCAACGGATGCTCCACCTCGTTATAGCCCAAAAAGCGCTCACGGGGCGTTCCGTGCAAAATCGCACCGGTCGTCACCATCTCGGTATACAGCAGCGTTCGCTTGGTTAAGGTGCGTGCGAACGCTCTGTAGTCGCGGGTTGTCCAATCCATCATCGGGGCCACAGAAAAAAGCCGCCCACGATCTGCACTATTTGCTTTAATTAAATTAGTCATTTAATAACACTGTTGGCTGCACTGAAGGCAGCCCTATTGCCTCTTGAAACCGTAATTAACGCACTTGATGTACCCACAGTGTACCCAGCAGTGGTAGTGACTGAATTCTAAAAAAGCTGGGTACACCTTGAGAGCTTTCTCAAAGGTAGCGTGTTGTATGCGCGCCATTGTACGTAAGAAAGGGCGCGCAGCACATAGCAGGGTAGTTGCCATAGACCTTACGCCGCAGATCAGGTTGGGTATCACCCAGCAATGCCATGAAATAGCGCTGTAAATGTGCCTTAGGAGAATGGTGCTAGATACATCGATGGGTTAGGCTTTCTTAAGGTAAGTAAATGGTTGGTAGAAATTTGAAGGCAAGCAAGGTTGGTAGATCGCACCAACCGCTATCCCAAACAGGAAGTTGTTTTCTTGCTGTTGGTGAGCGGCGAACGACGGATCAGGCGGGTGCAGCGCTTGACGGGCGGCGCGCTGTACTTGATTAGCGACAACGATCACTACCAGCCGGAAATGATTAAGCCGCAGGATATGCACGATGTGGAGATTCTGGGGCGGTGTGAGATTCGGATTGGGCGGGTGGTTTAACTAAAGCGGTTATGGTATTGAGTGGCTTTTAGTTATCAGTTAAATAATATATGGGCTAGATAATGGAAGAACATAAAAAATTGGTTTGATAGTGACCTTGATCTCTATATTTTCAATTTTATTTTGGATGCTGATGACATCAGATTATTATCCAAATATAGGGTTTATGACTAATCTTTTAAATTATATGGAATTGTTTGAGCTTAATTTTTCTCATCCTTTTTTTCATGAAATGCCTATATGTAACCTGTCTCGCTCGCGCTATACATTGGATTGTTTGACTGTGTCAATTAAGGCTAAGCATTTAACACTTATTTCATTAATTTTTATGTGCTATGGAGTAATGATATTCAAGGGGATAATTGGCTATCCTAGGATGCAAAAAAGAGTGTGAAATAGAAAATTATTATAATAAATAACGTGAAGGTGTAATTTAAAGAGGGTAAATAACTACAGAGAGAAGGTTGTAAATAGAAAATTTCTGGTGTCATCCTATAATGATCAAACCGCAAGGTATGCACGATGTAGAAGTTCTAGGGCGGTGTGATATTCGAATAATTAAAATTGCTTAATAAAAGGATAAAAAATGCTCCAGGAAATTCCAAACGTCTTTGATGATTATGAAAAAAAGATCTATAGGTTGCCCAATGGTGAATACATTCTGATTGAGATGGACTGTAATACAACATCGGTTTATTTGATAAATAAGCCTATAAAAGATCATGAGGAACTCGGTTATATAGGGTCTTTTGAGTTCGGTATGGAGGACGAAGAACGGGGGGGTACAACTATTAGCAGGTCTAAGGTATTGCAAATGGATTTATCAGGTTTAGATAAGAAATATTTGCGTAAGGGTATCGGGTCAGAAATTATTAGGCTTAAAGAGGAGCTGGAAGGGGAGTATGTGGCTTTTGGAGAAAGAGACGGCTCTAGAAATAGTGATGGCAGCTATTTGATTGATGATGGGCCTGGTTTTGCAAAAGCCATTTATGATAAGAGGTGAGCAAGCTAATCTGGGATTTTATATAAAAACTAATGGGAGCAGGGGAATGTCTTTAATTTATAAGCGATTTTTAGATGTTGATTTAAGTGATGTTTTCTTTGATTCTTTAAAATATGACTATAAGGAGTTTCCTGACTGGTTTAATAGAAAAGCCGCTCAAGGCGAGGGGGCATATGTTTTCTATAACCAGTCGGGCCTTGTGGATGGCTTTCTTTATTTGAAGCGAGAAGACGAAGCCGTTTTAGATGTTTCCCCCCATTTGCCACCTTATCCACGGTTAAAAGTTGGTACGCTAAAAATAAATGCCCATGGGACTAGGCTTGGTGAACGTTTTATTAAGAAAATTTTTGATCATGCTGTAGAGCATAATCTAAAAGAAATTTACGTCACAGCGTTCGAAAAACATGAAGGTTTGATTGCACTATTACGCCGTTATGGTTTTGAAGTCTATGGCAATAAGAGTACGCCGAACGGTAATGAATTGGTGTTTTTTAAGAGAGTCGGAGCTTTTCATAGCGACTCACTATTAAATTATCCCATCCTGGATATGAAGTCGAATAGATGCTTTTTGCTTGCTATTTATCCAGTATTCCACACCAGGATGCTGCCAGACTCGATACTTAACAATGAAAGCTTCGATGTAATTCAGGACGTATCCCATACGAATAGTATTCATAAAATATATTTGACTGCTATGCGTGAGGCTTCCACCTTTCAGCGCGGTGACGTACTTTTAATCTATCGCACGGGCGATGGGCAAGGGCCAGCAAGGTTTAGGTCTGTTGTGACTTCTGCATGTGTTGTGGAAGAAGTAAGAAATATTAATGAGTTTTCTAACTTTGATGATTTTCGCCGTTATTGTGAGTCTTACAGCGTTTTTGACCTTGGAGAGCTTCAAGAGTTTTATGCAACTAAGAAGTATCCATTTATCATTAAATTCAGCTATAATGTAGCCATGAAAAAGCGAATTACGCGCGGTCATTTGATAGATGTATATCAGATTCCAGAAAGTATTCGGTGGGGTGTTGTGCCTTTAAATACCCAAGCCGCAAAAAGCATTTTGATAAATGGTGGTGTTGATGAAAGTCTTATTGTCGATTAAACCGGAATATGCGAATTCTATCCTCGATGGAAGCAAGCATTTTGAGTTTCGTAAGTCTATATTTAAACGTGAAGATATAGAAAAAGTAGTGATTTATGCTACTAAGCCAGTCGGTAAAGTCGTTGGAGAATTTGATATTGATGGCGTGCTCTCACTTGAGCCAAGTGAGTTATGGGAAGAAACGAAGCATCATGCAGGCATTAGCCTTAGCTTCTTTGAATCTTATTTTACTGGTCGGGATAAGGGCTTCGCTATCAAGGTGAAAAATCCTGTACGTTACCGCGAACCATTTGACCTCAACCAAGTGGTATCCAATGGTGCAGCACCTCAATCATACCGCTACCTTTAGCTTTTATTGAACCAGAGCCCAAACCTTCGTCGTTTGGGCTTTTTAAAAGCCGCATGATGGTGGCGGTGAGTCTCCGGAAATGGAACAGTACTTAAGCAAGTTACGGCAAGATTTGGCCAACATTAAAGAGACCATGGCCACCAAAGAAAGCTTGGCAAAAGTCGAGATCAACATCATCAAGTGGAACGTTGGCACTATTGTCGCCGTATCAGCGTTGGTATTTGCCATTATCCGTTTCACGGGTAATTGATACCTGCTTTTGTTCTATTACCTCTCCTAGCCGCCCCCTCATCCGTATACGCCACCATCAGCTCATCCCAATTCGTTGTATAGCGCGGGCTTCGGTTCGCGCAGAGAAGGTGCCAGGGGGCGTTCTTTTCCGGTAGACCCAGGCGTACCGTTTCCTTGCCCATCTTCTCGTTCAGGGCGTCCATGGTGGCCATTAGCTTTTGGCTGCGCTGGCGTTCCTCTTCCGTTTGCGGTGTGTCCATCAGGCTGAGCTGCTGGCGGTTCTCGTCGGTGAGGTCGATCAGCATCACGCCCGCTTTCTTATAGCCGTATTTGGGGCGGTAGATCTTGCGCAGCGCCTCTTGGGCGGCGTGGAGTATGTCGCGGGTGTCCTGGCTTGGGCGTTCCATTTCCACCGCTAGGCTGGGGGAGTATTGGGGCAGTTCGGGCCGGAAACGGTCGGTTTTGAGAAACACCAGTACAGCGCGGGCGAGGCTCTTTTGCTCGCGGAGCTTCTCGGCGCCCCGTTGGGCGTGTTGGCGAATAGCGCCCTGCAGGTCGTAGAGCTGTGACGTGGGGCGGCCGAACGATCGGCTGGTCATAATGCGCTGGCGAGGTTCGTTGAAGTCGTTCATCTCCAGGCAACTGATGCCGCGCAGCTCTAACACCGTACGCTCCATGTTGACCGAGAACTCGCGCCGAAGGCGCTTGGCGTCTGCTTCGCGTAGATCCCAAGCGGTGTTGATGCCGAGTATCTGCAGGCGTTCGTTTAGCCGGCGGCCCACGCCCCATACATCACTTACCTCAATTTGTTGCAGCAGGTGTTTGGCTCTGACGCTATCTGCGTGAAGGATACACACGCCAGGGTAGGCGGGGTGCTTCTTGGCAACGCGGTTGGCCAGCTTAGCCAGGGTGTGGGTAGCGGCGACGCCAACACACACGGGAATGCCGGTGCCGCGGCGGACTTTCTTATGCAAGGATTGGGCGTGCGCCTGCAGCGCTTCCGGCTCGAAGCCATCCATGCGCACGAACATCTCATCGATGGAGTAGGGCTCTACACCGGCGGTTTCCTGCTCAAGGATGCTTTGCACCCGGTGGGACATATCGCCGTAAAGCTCGTAGTTGGAGGAGTGCAACACGATCTCGCCACGTTCGACCAGGTGACGCGCCTGGTGGGCGGGGGTGCCCATCTCGATACCCAGCGCTTTCAGCTCTTCCGATCGGGCAATAATACAGCCATCGTTATTAGACATAATGCCCACCGGGCGGCCGTTCAGCTTGGGGTTGAACACCCGTTCACAGCTGACGTAGAAGTTGTTGCAGTCCACCAGCCCAATCATTTTGCCTCCATAACCCTTGTTAAATGCTGTTTGTTTATACAGTATTAGCCGCAGGGAAAGCGACAGGCAAACGCTAATGTAAGTCGCTTAATGTGGAGCAAGCACAGGGCAACAGCATGCGAGTAACTTACTTGGGGCCAGCAGTGGTGGGCGTGGAGCACACAGCAGTGGCCGAAATGGATAGCCGAAAATTTCCGCCCAGCTGCTTTTTGGTGGAGATAAGCGAAGATGCACGCCCAGGCGGGCCGTGGATGGAGGGCGATGTGCTGGTGGTGGATGAAGCGTGATCGTTCGGCCACGGGGATGTGGTGGTGGCTGAGGTGGAAGGGGAGTACCGATTGTTTAAATCCCACCGCGTGGGCAGCCGTTGCCGCTTGTTGCAACCGGATGGCGGGCAGGGCTACTTCGTGAATGCACAGCAGTTCAAAGGCGTGGTGGTGAGGCAGGCTAGGTGTAGGGCGGTATAGGTAATAGGATTCAAATATGTAGCCAGTAATTTGATAAATTAGTGGCTACATTAATTATAATATTTAATTGAAGATGTCTTCTTTTAAGATTCTGTAAGTATTCATTCCTGGGGTGATTAGCTTGGAAAGAACTCGCCGTTCAAATGCTTTATTATCGTTGCCAGACTTTTGTATAATTTTTAGCTTTATTATGCTTTCATAAATTTCTCCAGCAGCTTTCTTTATGTCGTCCTCAGGATGACCCCGCTCTACAACTCTATTAATTGCTTGCCTCTTGAATTCGATAAGATTATTAATTGCTTCTGGTTTATTTTCCTCGTAGCAAAGCTTTGTTAGTACTTCGTCATCATAGAGATAACATTCGAGGTGACGACGGCTTAGAACCATTATATCTTGACTTTTAAAATCTTCTACATCTTCAATATGATGTTCGTCTCGATCAATTAGTCGTCTTGTTTTTATACCTGTTGCAATTTGTGGTAATACTGTGGCGAGGCCAATAAAATCATTTTGTATTTCTTTGGAATTGCCTGCTGAGATAAACAAGGCATCAGGTATTTCTTCGCTAAATATCTTGTTATATATTTCCGCGTCATGACCAGTATTTTTACCAGCAATACTTCCCTTAGGATTGCCTTCACAAATCACAATTTGCGAAGGAGCAATAAGTGTTGCTAAATCATCAAGAGCCACTTCCATAACACCGTGCCAAAATGCTTGGGTAGGTTTAGCTGGTTTCAGAACTACAGCTTGATCAAAATCTTGCCCACCAAAGTCGATGAAAGCTACAGATGATGGATTTTCGTCATACATTTCACGTGCCTTTCTCATCATGCCGATTGAGTGTGATGCGATCCAAAGCTGTGAATTTTTAGGTAATAAACCTACTAATTCTTCTAGTAACTTGCCTTGTAGTTTAGTATTCATATGCATTTCAGGTTCGTCAATACAGTAGATTGCCTCTGGGTAACTTCGACGTTTAATGACAAAATCAAGAATTAGGTCGAAAGCAGCTTTTTCTCCACCTGAAAGATTTTTATAATCAAAGTTTCTTGAGTTCCCTTTGTCAAATTGGAAACTTCCGTCGATAAATGGATTGCCAACACCAACGAAAACTAGATCATGAAAAATACGTTGTAAAGGTTCACTTACTTCGCCAATTAATTTTTTGCGATAGTCGCCTATTGTTGTAGAGGAGTCTTCATTAACTAGAATGTCTTCTGTTGCATTTGAGGCCAAGCGCTGATAGTTAATTGCTACTGTAGCATCCGGTTCTATTAAGCGACTAAGGCGCTGGTTATCTAAAACTTCTCCTTGTTTTCTTAGCTCATTAGTAGAGAACTCATGATCGTTTCTATAAGCAGTGCGTATATAAACCGTGCCTTTAGTTAGTTTTTGATTTGAGTGTGTGTTGATTTCTACTCGGTCAAGTAGGTAATTAATTTCTTTGTCTTTATCAGATTTGTTATAGTACTTTAGGTCTGGATTCCACCCGTATTGAGAATCCTCTCGGTAGCGCAGAAGGAAAGCATCAAATAAAGATGATTTACCCGAACCATTTGGTCCAGCTAAAACGATAAGTTTAGCTGTTTCTGGTATATCTCTAATTTCAAAATCAGTGAAACGTCGAAAATTATTGAGTTTAATATTTGAAATTCGCACGTTTAGTTATCCTTGTTCATAACATCATAATTTTATAGGGTAACCGCAAGAAGCATGAATTAAAATTATATTTATGTAGCTGTTTTCTGTTGGTGCCAGACGATGGCGGCCAGGGCTGCTTTGTGACCGTGCAGCTGTTCGAAGGGGTGGTCGTCAGGTAGGCGAGGTGCTGGCCGCTGTAAGAGATCTCTTACAAATTATGTCGGCATTGGCTTACATCAAATTAGGCAAAAACTTGCCAAGCTGGAAATGTCGCTTCGTAGCATGCGTTACCCTAGGGTTTCGCCAGAAGGATGCGGCAATGGGATGAGTCCCGGCCATGGAGGGCTAGGGGCTACACGCATTGAGATATTTTGACCTCCTTTTTTGTTTTCATGCCGTACTCATCAGCAAATGGCTTCGTTAAAAAGCTGGTCAATGAACCAGCTGCTGCATGTTGAAAGTGGTATTCGCGACCTTGGGTCGTTGCTTGAGATGAGTACGGTTTGTTAGTTCTACACCATGTGGCGAAGTGCTCGCAATTGTGTCTGATCAGGTCATAGTTACTCATGCCCAATGCTTTATTCGCTCTCTCAACACAATTTTTTCGATTTATTCCGCGAATCAGTGATGGCTTAAAACTCATTACGCTTATACGTTTGGTTGGCATTCTGCAAAAAGAATGCAAGCTAGTTTTCTTAACTTTCCCCTCTGTAAAATGGATAACCTTTAAATCTCCAACGTACACGCCATAGTGGTCATACATTATCCGTGACTCACGAATAACATCCCCAGCTTGTAGCCGAATTTTTCTGTTAGTTCTTTTTTTGGGCTTGGCTTTAGCTGGTTTATTTTGATCTAGTAGTTTTGCTGTCAACCACCGGGATGGTCCAATGCCCGTGGTTATGCCAAGCCAATCAAATTTAAACATCGAATAATGCCTATTGCAGTCAATGTAGAAGCAAAATTATCATAAGATCTTCAATTTATTTGCGTTTGGTTGCAACCATTTGCTTATGCACAAGGCTTAGGGCGTTACTTTGAGTGCGGTTATGTAGCTCCCTTCACTTCACACCTCAACTGCGTCCCAAACCCACCATCATTCAAGCTATGCGTCACCTCCGCCACTAGCCAAGCAGTGGCGTCAATCTGGGACTTGTAGCCGCTAAGCGTTAGCGGCGACTCTGGCATTATGTCAGCCCGCCCCAATGCCAGCGTTAGCTCACACTCTGCCAGGCCGCGCTGGATGCGTTGCCATTCGGCGCGGGCAGCGGCTAATGCGTCGTCTTGCGTGGCGTAGGTGGGGCGTAGCTGTTTGGCGTTGTCCCCGCTGCTTGCGAGTACGGTTTTGCGCTCTGCGCCTCTTGTTTAATTACAGTAGGCTTTTACACCGCTATAGGCGTCGCGATCGGGCACGCTGTAGCCAGGGGGTGTTCTTTTCCGGAAGGTCTAGGAGTACCGTTCCCTTAACTATCTTCTCGTGCAGAGCGCCCATGATGGTCATGAGCTTTCGGCTGCGCTGGCGTTCCTATTCTGTTTGAGGTGTTTCCCTCAGGCTGAGCTATTGGCGATTCTCGCCAATGAGATCAATCAACATCACGCCCGCTCTCTTGCGCCATGCTTGAACGAGCATAAATGAAATTCTTTGCTACGCTGGGGGTGTCGCCATGAAGGAGGCGGCTACGGCCCCAAGTTTTAGGGGCAATTTCATTGGATGAAAGAGGTGCTAAATGGCTAATTTTACACAAACGAACATGAGCTTGGATCACTACGATTGGGACGCAGCGCCTAGCGATGATCCACGCGTGACAGGTGAGCCTGACAGCACGCTATTTAACCGCCAGCAGGGTTACGAAGTGCTTTATATGCTGAACACGGTGCTGTCCGCTTCCGCTCCCATTACGGCGCTTCACAAGGGTGAAGAGATGATCCGTGATGAGCTGCCGAGTGATACACGCGAGCAGCTGGACGTGAAAAAGTGGCTTGATCAACGCCTGTAATCGACTGATCGCAGGCAGCGTTTCAGGTTAGCGCTCGATAGATGCAAAATGCCCCGGCCATAAACGATGGTCAGGGCATTTTTTTGGCTGCACTGCTCACCACCAAAGGGCGCGCTTGTGTTTAGCGCTATCCGCTCTTCCTCACGCCGTAAATACCGCGTACACCATCTGCAGCGCCAGTCCCATCAACATAAACGCGAATACGCGCTTGAGTAGGGCGACGGGCAGCTTATGAGCGAGCTTGGCACCAATAGGAGCGGTTAGGATGCTAAAGGGTGCCATGAGTAAGAACGCGGGCACATAAACATAGCCTAACGCGGCACTAGGCAGCCCTGCCGTACTCCAACCATTGATGATGTAGCCCAGCGCTCCGGCGATGGCAATGGGGAGCCCTACGGCTGCCGAGGTGCCGATCGCGCGGGGTAGCTTGACGTTGCACCAGGTGAGGAAGGGCACCGTGAGCGAGCCACCGCCAATGGCGACGAGCGCGGAAATACCGCCAATCCCTAGGCCCACACCGCTGACGCCCACCGGGCCGGGAAGGCCGCGGCTCGGTTTGGGCTTGATGTTAGCCAGCATCTGGAGTGACATTAGCACCATAAAGCAGGCGAAAAAGATCGCTAGGCCACGGGTGGGGATGAGCGCGGCGATAAAGGTGGCTAAAAAAGTGCCGACTAAAATGCCCGGGGTAATAAACCGAACGATGTCCCAGCGAACCGCTCCATGCCGATGGTGGGAAAGCAGGCTGGCGGTAGAGGCAGGAATGATGGCGGCCATGGCCGTGCCTAACGCCAAGTGGGCGAGATGCTCATGGGGTACGCCTTGGAGTACAAAAAGGGAGGTGAGGATGGGCACCATAATGCCGCCGCCACCAATGCCCAATAAGCCTGCCATCAACCCAACGAAGCCGCCCAGTGCTACATATGCCAACCACCAAATGATGTCCAAAGCCGCTACTCCTAAAAATGTCTTGTTAGCACGATAATCACATTGTACCGGAAGCGGCGGGTATAGCGGGGCCAAAAACGAGTATTCCACTGTGGTAGTGGCTATGCAGTGGTAAGCTGCAGGACTAGTAATATTACGGAGTTCGTATGCGCAAGGTATTAAGTAATATTGGCGTGTCAGTGGTGTTCGTTGCGCTAATGGCAGGCTGTGGCGACATGGAGGAGCCGACAGCGGAACCGGTGTCATCCGCGCAGCCTGATACCACGCCTGAAGCCCCGGTGACGGCGTCAGAAATTGCCGAGGTGGAAGTAGATCCGCTGGTGGTAGAGATCTCGACACAGGTAGCTTTGCGAAGCGATCGTCGCTTAATGGTGGAAGGCAAAAGCAACTTACCTGATGAGACGCTGATACAGATTATTGTCGAACGCGAGGTTAGCAGCGTGCGGTGGCGTGAGCGGACGCGTATAGAGGATGGCGTATTCGCAGCGGGGCCCTTTGGCCCTGGCAGTGGCTTACCCGATGGTGGCTATATAGTACGAGTTGAGGTTTCTGAAGGCAGTGTGCAGCCAATTGCGGTGCAGGCACGCATTGGCCACGAGGGCCAGCACCTGGCGGGAGAGCTTGTTAGCCAATCCCGCCATGGGCTGGGCCAAGTGGCCACCTACTCACGACGTTTCTTGGTGGGGAGTGAGCCAAGGCGAACGCGTGACCAGGTGGAGGTGCTAGAGAGTCCGGGGAGGTAGACGCTTTAGGCAGGATGCCAATGGGCTAACAGTACTGCATGAATCGACGTATCGCTTGGGGCTTTGGCGAAGTGCTCGATGACGAAACGATCGTCGCGTTGCACCACGTAGTGGCCCGCTTTGTGAAATACGTGGGTCGGCCCCAGCAGCAGTAAGTCACCAGCGTTCACTGGCGAAAAATCTGTGCCTTTACCGGGAGTAGCCATAACACATGGCGCTTTCCAGTCGATGTTCAACGGCAAATGACTGGGTACTTTAATGGTTGTTGCCTGTACCTGTTCCCAGGGGAGGGGACCAGTATGGGTCAACGTTAATAGCTCGGGCGCGCTATCACCTTCTAGTAGTGTTGCCAGGGAGCAGTCGAGGGCGTCTGCGAGCGCAACTAAGCGTTCGTGACCGATCTGCTTGATCGCCCCGGATTCCCAATAAGAAATGGTGACATCTGACACGCCAACTTTGCGTGCAAGGGCAGCTTTGTTGAGCTTGGCCCTAAGCCGCAGTTGCTTGATACGTGAGCCTAGCGATTCCATTTCGTCTTCCTGATAAAGAGCTAAAAAGCTCGTGAATGTCTTCCACTATAAACTCTTCCAATGCACATAGTGGCGCTACAAACATACGTTATTGGTCTGCTTCAATCTTGAGGTATGCGCTCAAGGGGTTGCTGCAGTGCCATACTAAGCGATTGTGCTTTAGCGCGCATTAGTGGACAAATAACGTTGAGTTAATTTCTCTGACGCTTTCTTGCGCAAGTTGTTCCCTGCGTGACGCTGTTGGTTACGCCTAAGGTGCGTATAATATCGCCATGCATTTTTGCCAATAGGACGTTTTCATGACCGTACGTACTCGCATCGCACCTTCTCCAACCGGTGATCCCCACGTTGGTACGGCTTACATCGCGCTTTTTAATTTATGTTTTGCGCGTCAGCATGGCGGCCAGTTCATTCTGCGTATTGAGGACACCGATCGGGTGCGTTCAACGCCTGAGTCAGAACAGATGATCCTGGATTCTTTGAGTTGGCTGGGTCTTGAGTGGGATGAAGGCCCCGATGTTGGCGGGCCTCACGGCCCTTATCGGCAGAGCGAGCGTGGCGATATTTATGCCCAGCACGCCCAACAGCTTTTGGATGCCGGGCATGCGTTTAAGTGTTACCGCACCAGTGAAGAGCTGGATGAGCTGCGTGACGCCCGCAAAGCCGCAGGCATGCATTTAGCATTAAAGCCTGCGGACTTAGCGCTGGATAGTGCAGAGCAAGCGCATCGTGAGCAGGAAGGTTGGCCATACGTGGTGCGTATGAATGTGCCCGCAGAAGGCGTGTGCGTTATCAGCGATATGCTGCGCGGCACGATTGAGGTGGAGTGGGCCCAGGTAGATGCACAAATTCTGCTGAAATCAGATGGCATGCCTACTTACCATCTAGCCAATGTGGTCGATGATCATCTCATGGCGATTACCCACGTATTGCGAGGGGAAGAGTGGATAAACTCCGCACCAAAGCACCAACTGCTGT
Organism: Vreelandella neptunia; assembly: GCF_022489065.1. GTDB lineage: Bacteria > Pseudomonadota > Gammaproteobacteria > Pseudomonadales > Halomonadaceae > Vreelandella > Vreelandella neptunia_A. The sequence continues at coordinate 99,582 of NZ_JAKVTW010000001.1, forward strand.
ATGAGTATTTTGGTTGGGAAATGCCGCAACTTTGCCACATGCCGCTGCTGCGCAACCCGGATAAATCCAAACTTTCCAAGCGCAAGAACCCAACATCAATCAACTATTACCGTCGAATGGGCTTTTTGCCCCAGGCCGTGACCAACTATTTAGGCCGGATGGGCTGGTCAATGCCCGATGAGCGCGAGAAATTTAGCCTGCAAGAAATGATGGCGGAATTTGATGTGCAGCGTGTCTCGTTAGGCGGGCCCGTGTTTGACCTAGAGAAGCTCACCTGGTTGAACGGGGTGTATATCCGTGAAGACCTGGACGACGACGCACTGTTGAGCGCACTGCGTGAATGGGCTTTCAATGAAGCCTACGTTAAGCAGATTCTGCCGCAGGTGCGGCCGCGGGTAGAGACGCTTTCTCAGGTTATGCCATTGGCAGGGCACTTCTTCTCCGGCCTTCCAGCGCTGACGCAAGCGTCATTTGAAAGCGTGAAGATGGAGGAAGAGGAGCTGGTGAAGCTGCTTCAGTTCCTTGTCTGGCGCTTTGAGGGTGTGTCGGCTTGGAATAAAGACGCGCTATTGAGCGAAGTTAAACTGCTTGCTGAGCACTTTGATATAAAAATGAAGGCGTTCCTGGCACCGGTGTTTATTGCCATTACCGGCAGTACGTCTAGCACCTCCGTGATGGACGCCATGGCGATTCTTGGCTCTGATGTAACCCGAGCGCGGTTGCGTAGCGCGATAGACGTATTGGGCGGTGTGTCCAAGAAGCAGGCTAAGCGTTTTGAGAAAGAGTTTCGTGAAATTGCGTAACCGAGACTGAGCGACTCCCTGCGTGAATTTTAAGCCCCGTAGGGCGTAAACCTACGGGGTTTTAAACCAACTAGGGTTTTAGAGAAGTAAGAGGCCTTTTCCTATTGACGAAGGTCTGCGTAATCAGTATTATACGCTCCGTCTTCGCGACATGTGGGGCCTTAGCTCAGCTGGGAGAGCGCAACACTGGCAGTGTTGAGGTCAGCGGTTCGATCCCGCTAGGCTCCACCAATTCATGTAGCTTTTAAGCTTGTGGATCGTTGCTCTCGAAGTCGCGCTTATTAGCGTTATTGCTTAATTAGCATTTAGGTAGTGTTATACGTCCCATTCGTCTAGTGGTCTAGGACACCGCCCTTTCACGGCGGTAACAGGGGTTCGAACCCCCTATGGGACGCCATCACTTCGTTACTCCCTTCCTCTTCGTTCTTTCTCTAGCAATGAGTTACCTCATATGCTGGGTATTTGCGTTTCTGCTGTTTACAAAATCGCCCACAAAAAAGCTACAAATCGCCATTTTTTGGACGATTTTATGCTTGACTTGTCCACTTTTGCGATTCTGGTTTAAAGGTTGTGCACAACCCCTTGTTGTTGACGCAAAAAAACTTGAACAGAACTTAATCTCTTTTAAAACAGTCACTTACGTTAGATCAAAAAATGACCAATTTAAGGCTGGCCCACTGCCCATGGCGATTCTGGGACGTTTTGAAGTGGTTGTGAACAGGGTTATCCACAGATAGTGTGGAAAACCTTGGCCCGGGCCAGGGAGTAGGAAAGTCAAGCGATATTAGGGCGTGCTCAGGCGTTTTAATGGTGGCGATATAGCGCAACATCTGATCTAAAAAGGGCAAGCTAAGGCGCTAACCAGCCAGCAGCAAGGCTCGAGCGCTTGGCACATCTCCGGTGCTAACTTTGGGTGTCTCAAAAAGGCCTGAGAGCAACCTCTATCGAACGAGCATAATCAAAGTGCGCTCTCATACAAGCCGTGGGTGCATAAGCGTGTGGCGCGGCGCGCTGATGACCATGAGTTGTGGTGTGCATTGGGCCATATGCAAAAGGCCACCCGAAGGTGGCCTTTGATCGTGCTTTTAATAAGCGGGGTTATTGATTTATTTTTTCGGGTAGTCGCGCTGGTCGTGACCAATGTAGAGCTGACGCGGACGGCCTATTTTGTAGCTTTCGCTAAGCATTTCGTGCCAATGAGAGATCCAGCCAATGGTGCGCGATACCGCGAAGATCACGGTGAACATATTGGTGGGGATACCCATCGCTTTCAAAATGATGCCTGAATAGAAATCAACGTTCGGGTACAGCTTACGCTCGATGAAGTATTCGTCTTCAAGGGCGATCTGCTCAAGACGCTTGGCAATTTTGAGCTGCGGGTCGTCGGCCATGCCGAGTTCGGCTAGGACTTCGTCGCAGGTCTCTTTCATTACCTTGGCGCGCGGGTCGAAGTTACGATAAACGCGGTGACCAAAGCCCATCAGCTTGAACGGGTCGTCTTTGTCCTTGGCTTTATCGACAAAGCGCTGGATGTTCTCTTCGGAGTCTTCGCCGATTTCATCGAGCATGGCTAGCACGGCTTCGTTAGCACCGCCGTGAGCGGGGCCCCAAAGTGCCGCGATACCTGCGCTGATACAGGCGAACGGGTTAGCACCCGTGGAACCTGCCAGGCGTACCGTAGAGGTAGACGCGTTTTGCTCGTGATCCGCATGCAGCATAAAGATGCGGTCCATGGCTTTAGCGTACACCGGGTTGATTTTGTACTCTTCGCACGGGTTGCTGAACATCATGTAGAGGAAGTTCTCTGCATAGCTCAGGTCGTTGCGCGGATAGTTGAACGGCTGACCCACATTGTACTTGTGAGACATGGCCGCCAGGGTCGGCATCTTGGCAATCAGGCGGATCGCGCTAATCACACGATCTTCTTCTTGAGTGATGTCCATGTGGTCGTGATAGAAAGCGGCTAGGCCACCGACTACACCACACAAAATAGACATCGGGTGCGCGTCGCGGCGGAACCCTTTAAAGAAGTTGTTGATTTGATCGTGAACCATGGTGTGGTTACGAATGCGCGATTCAAAATCTGCGTACTGCTCTTCGTTGGGTAGCTCACCAAATAGCAGGGTGTAGCACACTTCTACGAAATTAGACTCTTTGGCCAGCTGGTCGATGGGGTAGCCGCGGTGAAGCAGCACGCCCTTGCCGCCATCAATATAGGTGATGGCAGACTGGCAGGAAGAGGTGGCCATAAAGCCGGGATCGTAGGTGAACAGGCCTTCGGCGCCTAGGCCACGTACGTCAATGACGTCGGGGCCAAGTGTGCCGGAATACATGGGTAGCTCGATCGGTTTTTCAAGACCGTCTACCGTCAATGTCGCTTTCCTGTCAGCCATGCTGGCCTCCTTTCGAATTCGGGTTGGGACGTAAAGTCGTTGCTGCGCATACCGCGCCGGCGAAAAGGCTTGCCCACTATAGAAGTGTGCGACATTTTGTCAATTAGCCTAAGCGCTAGCTGCAGGTTGTACAAATATTGTTGTTATGAATAATTATTGTATATGATGAAAGCACCTACAATATGGTGAGGCGCCAGAAGATGGTTGATAGGTTAACATGTCTGTTAACAGGCTTATCAAATTGATAATCTACTGTCACTATAACCATGCTGCAGCGCAAAATCGACTCAGGATGATGGCAATTTTATTGCACCATAGTCGAGTTAGGCCTGAGTTCGGTTTGTAAGCGAGGGCGAAGGTTCTTATAATCCACGGCGCGCGACCGGCAGGTAGGTGGTCGTGCCCGACTTGGCAACGGCCGAGCCCCTTCCAGCAACCACCGCCCGCTCGGGCCATGCCCGACCTGTCGCAGAGCGGGCCAAGAGAGTGTGTACAAAGCCGTGAATAGCAAACGACCCGTAAACCTAGACCTTACTACGATACATTTCCCACTGCCGGCCCTGACGTCGATCACACACCGCATTACGGGTGTCATCCTGTTCGTTGGCCTGATTTTCGCTTTTTGGGCGCTGGGTAAATCCTTGTCATCTCCGGCGGGTTTTGACGCCGTTAGCGACGCGCTAGCCAATAACTTTTTGGCTAAGTTGATCGCTTGGGGGCTGCTGTCCGCCTTGGCATTTCACTTTGTCGCAGGCATTAAGCACCTGCTGATGGATGCCGACATTGGTGTAACCCTTGAGGGTGGCGTACAAAAAGCGCAGATCACCGTCGTGGTCAGCGCCGTTCTGATTATTCTGGCAGGAGTTTGGGTATGGTAACTAACATCACAAGTTTTGGCCGTAGTGGGCTTTCTGACTGGCTGATGCAGCGCGTTTCCGCGGTGATCCTGGCCCTCTATACGGTCTTTATCGTTGCCTTCCTGCTGTTTAATCCCAACCTCGATTACTACGCGTGGAGCGGCCTGTTCAACCAGACGTGGATGCGGATTTTCTCGCTATTGGCGTTTGTCGCCTTAGCCGCACACGCCTGGATCGGTCTGTGGACCGTCACCACCGACTATCTCAAGTCCACTCGCCTGCGCGTGGGTGCCCAAGCTGTCATCATCCTGGGCATTTTCGTGTACTTGGTGTGGGGCATTCAAATTCTGTGGGGAGCTTGATTACATGTCTAATCTGCGTAGCCTGACGTTTGACGCCATTATCATTGGTGGCGGTGGCTCTGGCCTGCGAGCCGCTCTGGAGCTGGCGAAGTCCGGCAAAAAGACGGCCGTGTTATCGAAAGTTTTCCCGACCCGCTCTCACACCGTTTCTGCTCAGGGTGGCATTACCTGCGCAATCGCGTCCGATGACCCGAATGATGATTGGCGCTGGCACATGTACGACACCGTAAAAGGCGGCGACTATATCGCTGACCAGGACGCGGCAGAGTATATGTGTTCTGAAGGCCCGAAAGCGGTATTCGAGCTTGAGCACATGGGCCTGCCATTCTCGCGTTTGGATAACGGCCGTATTTATCAGCGCCCGTTCGGTGGCCAGTCGAAGAACTTTGGTGAAGGCGGTCAGGCAGCACGTACCTGTGCCGCAGCTGACCGTACCGGTCACGCGCTGCTGCACACGCTTTATCAGAATAACCTGAAGAACAACACCGTGTTCCTCAACGAGTGGTACGCGGTGGATCTGGTTAAAAATGCCAGCGGTGACGTGGTCGGTTGTATTGCCATGTGCATCGAGACAGGCGAAGTGGTTCACGTTAAATCCAAGGCCACGGTACTGGCTACTGGCGGTGCAGGCCGTATTTACGCCTCCACGACTAACGCCTTGATCAATACCGGCGACGGCATCGGCATGGCGCTGCGTGCTGGCTTCCCGATGCAAGACATGGAAATGTGGCAGTTCCACCCGACCGGTATTTACGGTGCGGGCACACTGGTTACAGAAGGTTGCCGTGGTGAAGGTGGTTACCTGATCAATAAAGACGGCGAGCGTTTCATGGAGCGTTATGCGCCGAACGCCAAAGATTTGGCCGGCCGTGACGTTGTTGCGCGTTCGATGGTCATGGAAATTCTCGAAGGTCGTGGCTGCGGCGAGAAGGGCGATCACGTCTTCCTGAAGCTTGATCACTTGGGTGAAGAAGTTCTTGGCAAGCGTCTGCCGGGTATCGTTGAACTTTCTAAGACCTTTGCTCACGTTGATCCGGCCAAAGATCCGATCCCGGTCGTACCGACCTGTCACTACATGATGGGCGGCATTCCGACCAACATTCATGGTCAGGCGATTACCCAGGATGACAGCGGTAACGATCATATCGTTAACGGCCTGTTCGCCTGTGGTGAAGCGGCGTGTGTCTCTGTTCACGGTGCTAACCGTTTGGGCGGTAACTCGCTGCTGGATCTGGTGGTCTTTGGTCGTGCCGCAGGTATGTTTATCGAAGGCGCGCTGAACGAAGGTATTGAGTACCTGGATGCTTCCGAGTCGGACATTGAGTCGGCCATGAAGCGGATCACGCGTTGGAACGAGTCTGAGGGTGGCGAAAGCATTCCTGAGCTGAAAGCTGAGCTTCAGGAAATCATGCAGACCTCCTTCGGTGTATTCCGCGAAGAGAAAAACATGCTGGAAGGCGTCGACAAGCTAGCGCTGCTGCGTGAGCGCATCGCCAATGCCTACCTGCCTGATAAGTCCAACGCCTTCAACACCGCGCGTGTAGAAGCGTTAGAGCTTGATAACTTGATGGAAGTGGCAGAAGCGACGGCGATCGCTGCCCTTGAACGTAAAGAGAGCCGCGGCGCCCACTCGCGCTACGACTATCCAGACCGTGATGACGTCAACTGGCTGAAGCACTCACTCTTCTTCCCGCTGACTAAGCAGTTGAAGAAGCGTGACGTCAACTTCAAGCCGAAAACTGTTGATACGTTCGAGCCTAAGGTTCGTACCTACTAAACTCCGCATTGACGAGAGGGAGTCACAATGTCCAATCTTCAGGTATCCGTATACCGCTACAATCCGGAAACCGACTCCGCACCTTACATGCAGGAGTTTCAGGTCGATACTAAAGGCCGCGATGTGATGGTGCTGGATGTCCTTCATATGATGAAGGAGCAAGACAGCGGTTTGGCGTTTCGTCGTAGCTGCCGCGAAGGCGTGTGCGGTTCTGACGGCATGAACATGAACGGCAAAAACGGCTTGGCGTGTATTACGCCGCTGTCAGACGTTGTTAAAAACAACAAGCTGACCCTGCGCCCGCTGCCGGGCTTACCGGTTATTCGCGATATGGTTGTCGATATGGGGCTGTTCTATAAGCAGTACGAGCGTATTCAGCCGTACCTGCAGAACGACACCCCGGCACCGGCCATTGAGCGCCTGCAATCGCCGGAAGAGCGCGACAAGCTAGATGGCTTGTATGAGTGTATTCTATGCGCATGCTGTTCAACGTCTTGCCCGTCGTTCTGGTGGAATCCGGAGAAGTTCGTAGGCCCTGCAGGTCTGCTGCAGTCTTACCGCTTCCTGGCCGATTCTCGTGATACGGCAACCCGTGAGCGCTTAAGTGATTTGGAAGATCCGTTCTCGGTATTTCGTTGCCGTGGCATCATGAACTGTGTGGCGGTTTGCCCAAAAGGGCTGAATCCCACCCGGGCGATCGGTAAAATTCGCGAAATGCTACTCGCTGATGCTACCTAAGCCTATGACATTTGAGTAAAAAAGCGTGTGCCACTTAAGTTGGGTAACAATGCCACTTAAATCATGGCGCTTCGCTTGTTATCATAGGGTTTGTCACGCGGTGCGGCGTCAGGTCGCACCGCTGATCAGACAAGTTTGAAAGCCGGTGCCTTGGGTACCGGCTTTCGAGCATGAACTGAAGACGAAACACCGTATGATCGTTAGACGACGAATAGCTAGATGAACAGGGTTTCCGGCCGTTGGCCGGCGCCGCCGGCAAATGTCCCGCCCCGCCGGCAGGGCAATAGCGATGTCGCCGCACGTTTGCGACGATACCGATACCACCCCATCAGTGCAGGGTGACCGAGAGATGCAACAAGGCATAATGGAGTTGATGTGGCGTTCCTCTCACGTTAGTGGCGGCAATGTTCACTACGTGGAAGCGCTTTACGAGCAGTACCTCGCCGATCCTGAGTCTGTCCCTGACGAATGGCGCAACTATTTTGATGAGTTGCCGCGTTCCGAGGGCAGTGCCTCCCACGATGTTCCACTAAGCCCAGTCCGTGATCAGTTCTACCAGCTGGGGCGCGAAAGTCGTCCGGGCCGTGTAGTTGCCGCTGCCGATAGCGGTGAGAATAAAAAGCAGGTGAAAGTCCTGCAGCTGATTAACGCTTACCGCTTCCGTGGCCATCAAAAGGCCAATATCGACCCGCTAGGACTGCGTAATCCCACCCCCGTCCCCGATCTCGATCTGTCTTTTCATCAGCTCTCAAAAGCTGATTTGGACACCGAGTTCCAAACCGGTTCTTTCTTTTTAGGTATCGACAAAGCGCCACTGCGTGACATCGTTGATGCGTTGGAGCGCACATACTGCCGCTCCATCGGCTGCGAGATCATGCATATCGTCGATACGGAAGAGAAACGTTGGTTACAGCGGCGTTTTGAGTCGGTACGCAGTGCGCCTGATTTCAGCGCCGATGTGCGAAAGCACGTACTGGAGCGTTTGACGGCCGCCGAAGGTTTGGAGAATTACCTGGCTTCCAAGTATCCAGGTACCAAGCGTTTTGGTCTTGAAGGCGGCGAGTCGTTTGTACCGATGATGGATGAACTCATCCAGCGTGCCGGCGGTTACGGCACCAAGGAAGTGGTCATCGGCATGGCGCACCGTGGTCGACTCAACCTGTTGGTCAATATTTTGGGTAAAAACCCAACTGACTTGATCGATGAGTTCGATGGCAAGAAAGTCATCGAGCGCGGCTCAGGTGATGTGAAGTACCACCAGGGTTTCAGTTCGAACGTCATGTCTCCGGGCGGCGAAGTCCATTTGGCGATGTCGTTCAACCCATCGCACCTGGAAATCGTGGCCCCCGTAGTTGAAGGCTCGGTGCGAGCTCGTCAGGACCGTCGTAACGACGAAGAGGGTAGCAAGGTGCTGCCGATCAACGTCCACGGCGATGCTGCGTTTGCCGGTCAAGGCGTGGTGATGGAGACATTCCAGATGTCCCAGACCCGTGCTTATAAAACCGGTGGCACCGTCCACATTGTGATTAACAACCAAGTGGGCTTCACTACCTCGCATCCGCTGGATGCACGCTCTACCGAATACTGCACTGATATTGCCAAGATGGTTCAAGCGCCTATTTTTCACGTCAATGGCGATGATCCGGACGCAGTGCTGCACGCGACTCAAGTTGCACTCGACTATCGCCAGCAGTTCAAAAAGGACGTGGTGATCGATCTTGTTTGCTACCGTCGGCGTGGTCACAACGAAGCTGACGAGCCGTCAGGCACGCAGCCGATGATGTATGCCAAGATCAAAGACCACCCCTCTGCGCGCTCGCTATATGCCAAGCGTCTGGTGGATCAGGGTGTACTCTCTGAAGAGTCCGCCAAAGCGATGGTCGAAACCTATCGTGATGATCTCGTGGCAGGTAACCACGTCGCCAATGCATTGGTGCAAGAGCCCAATGCTTCACTGTTCGTTGACTGGGCACCTTACCTAGGCCACGAATGGACCGGCGATGCGGATACGACGTTTGATATGAAGCGTCTGCAGCAGCTGGCTGCCCGTATGTGCGAGGTGCCTGATGGCGTCGACGTACAGCGTCAGGTGGCCAAGATTTATGAAGACCGCCGTAAAATGCAGGCCGGTGGTTTGGCGCTGAACTGGGGCTTCGCTGAAACCCTGGCTTACGCCACGCTGCTGGAACAAGGTCACCCGATTCGTATTACCGGGCAAGACGTTGGTCGCGGTACGTTCTCTCACCGCCATGCGGTGGTGCACAACCAGAAAGACGGTACTACCTACGTTCCGCTGCAGAACATGGCCGATGGGCAGCCGCGTTTCACCATTCACGACTCTATCCTTTCGGAAGAGGCAGTGCTGGCGTTTGAGTACGGTTACTCAACCACTGCGCCAAATGATCTGGTGATCTGGGAAGCCCAGTTTGGTGACTTCTTTAACGGTGCCCAGGTGGTCGTTGACCAGTTCATCTCTTCAGGTGAGACGAAGTGGGGCCGGGTGTGTGGTTTAACCATGCTGTTGCCACACGGCTATGAAGGCCAGGGCCCGGAGCACTCTTCGGCACGTTTGGAGCGCTTCCTGCAAATGTGTGCTGAGCACAATATGCAGGTCTGTGTGCCGACCACGCCCGCGCAGATCTATCATCTACTGCGTCGTCAGGTGATCCGTCCGCTGCGTAAGCCGCTGGTGGTAATGACGCCTAAATCGCTGCTGCGTCATAAGGAAGCGACCTCGAGTCTTGAAGATCTCGCCCACGGCAAGTTCCATATGGTGCTGGCTGACCAAGCTGATCTTGCACCTGAGAAGGTCACACGCGTTGTGCTTTGTGCTGGCAAGGTCTACTACGACTTAGCCGCTTGGCGCGCTGAGAATGAGCGTCATGACACGGCAGTTTTACGCCTTGAGCAGCTCTACCCCTTCCCGAAAGAAGAACTTCTGGAAGCGCTACAAGGCTATACCAACGTAGAAGACATTGTGTGGTGCCAGGAAGAACCCCTGAATCAGGGTGCTTGGTACGCTAGTCAGCACAATATGCGTGCAGTGGCCGATATGCTGAAAGATGGCCTCGGACGCGAGTTGAAATTTGCAGGACGTCCTGCCTCTGCTGCACCAGCAGCTGGCTATATGTCCGTCCACACTGAACAGCAGCGCCAGCTGGTGGAAGACGCTTTTAATTTATAAGCGGCCACCGGATTTAGAGAACACATAAGGGAAACGACATGGCTACTGAGATCAAAGCGCCAACCTTTCCGGAATCCGTTGCCGAAGGCACAGTGGCGGCGTGGCATAAAAAGCCGGGTGACAGCGTTGAGCGTGACGAGCTGATTGTTGAAATCGAAACCGACAAAGTAGTACTCGAAGTTGTCGCACCGGAAGCGGGCACACTGACCGACGTGATGGCCGAAGAGGGCGATACCGTTCAGTCTGAGCAGATATTAGGCAAAATCGGTGAAGGCAGTGCCTCTGGCGACAGCGGCAAAAAAGAAGAGAAATCTTCTGACGATGACAGTGCTGAAAAGTCCGAGCAAAAATCTGACGACAAAACGTCTGATGATAAGAAAGAAGAGCCAAAATCCAGCGGTGGCGGCAAGCAGCATGATGTAAAAGCGCCCAGCTTCCCTGAGTCGGTTCAGGAAGGCACCGTAGCGACGTGGCACAAAAAAGTCGGCGAAGCGGTCAAACGCGATGAAGTGCTGGCAGATATTGAAACCGACAAAGTCGTGCTGGAAGTGGTTGCTCCGGCCGATGGCGCCCTGGCTGAAATTAAAGCCGAAGAGGGTAGCCAAGTAGAATCCGAAGCGATTCTGGCCGTGTTCACCGAAGGTGCTGGTGGCGATAGCTCTGGTGGCGATAGTGCTGGAGAGAGTAGCGGTGGCGATTCCGCACCCGCTAAATCAGGCAGCAGCGATGACGATGGCGCCGATGAGAAAGTCGGTGACAAAATCCTCGCCCCGGCCGCACGTAAAATGGTTGCCGAGCACGACCTGGACGTTGCCAAGATTGAGGGCACCGGCAAAGGTGGCCGCATCTTAAAAGAAGACGTTCAGAAAGCGGTCAAAGACGGTTCCGCCAAGAAAGCAGCAAAATCGGCTGCACCAGCGAAAGCTGCCGCTGCACCGGCTGCCGAAGGCGAGCGCATCGAGAAGCGCGTGCCGATGAGTCGCCTGCGTCAAACCATCGCAAAGCGCTTGGTTCAAGCGCAGCAAACCGCGGCAATGCTGACCACTTACAACGAAGTGGACATGACCGAGATCATGGCCCTGCGTGCGCAGTACAAAGAGACATTCTTAAAAGCTCACGACATTAAACTGGGCTTTATGGGCTTCTTTGTAAAAGCAGCTTCTGAGGCGCTCAAGCGTTATCCGGATGTGAACGCCTCGATCGACGGCACCGACATTGTCTATCACGGTTACCAGGATATCGGCGTTGCCGTTTCCACCGACCGTGGTCTGGTCGTGCCGGTACTGCGCGACACCGACAGCATGAAAATTGCTGACGTAGAGCGCAAGATCGTCGATTTCGGTAAGCGTGGTCGTGACGGCAAGCTGGGCATGGATGACATGATCGGCGGTACCTTCACCATCACCAATGGCGGCACCTTTGGCTCACTGATGTCGACCCCGATCATCAATCCGCCGCAAACCGCCATTCTGGGCATGCACAAAATCCAGGATCGTCCGATGGCAGTCAACGGCAAGGTCGAGATCCGCCCGATGATGTATCTGGCGCTCTCCTATGACCACCGTATGATCGACGGCAAAGACGCCGTTCAATTCTTGGTCACCTTAAAAGAATTGCTGGAAGACCCGGCTCGTCTGCTGCTGGATGTCTAAAGCATAAGCGTTATCGTTATTGAAATAATGATTGAGTACGCTACTGCTTAACCAGGATTTATCTGCAACCGCACACAGCCTCCTACCCGGCTTTAGTCAATAGCGGGGGGAGGCCAGCAAGCTAAAGGAGCCAACATGGCTGATAAGTTTGATGTGATCGTTATTGGTGCCGGCCCTGGTGGTTATGTTGCCGCCATTCGTGCTGCACAGATGGGCCTAAAAGCGGCCTGTATTGAAAAATGGATCGGTAAAGAAGGCAATGTCGTTCACGGTGGCACCTGCTTGAACGTGGGCTGCATCCCGTCTAAAGCGTTGCTTGAAGCCTCCCACAAGTTTGTTGAAGCCAAGCACGATTTCGACGATATGGGTATTCAGGCTGGCGACGTTTCCATGGACGTTACCAAGATGATGGCGCGCAAGGACAAGATCGTTAAGAACTTGACCGGCGGCATCTCTGGCTTGTTCAAGGCCAATGGCGTAACTGCCATCGAAGGTACCGGTAAAGTGGTTTCCGGCAAGCAGGTCGAAGTGACCGATAATGACGGCAATACGACTACTTATGATGCCGACAACATCGTTATCGCCGCGGGCTCAGTACCGGTGGAAATTCCGCCGACCCCGTTGACCGAAGGCTTGATTGTCGACTCTACCGGCGCACTCGAATTCACCGAAACGCCTAAGCGTTTGGGTGTGATTGGTGCTGGCATCATCGGCCTTGAGTTGGGCAGCGTATGGAACCGTCTGGGCTCAGAAGTCACCGTGCTTGAAGCCATGGACTCCTTCCTGCCGATGGTAGATGCCACTGTCGCCAAAGAGACGCAGAAGCTGCTCAAAAAGCAGGGCCTTGATATCAAACTCGGCGCTCGCGTGACCGGTTCTGAAGTCAAAGGCGAAGAAGTCGTCGTGAAGTACAGCGATGCCAACGGCGAACAAGAGATGACGTTTGATAAACTCATCGTTTGTGTTGGCCGTCGCCCGTATACCAAAGGCGTGATTGCCGACGGCGTAAGCGTTGAGCTGGATGAGCGTGGTTTCATCTTTGTTGACGACCAGTGCCGTACCAACGTCCCGGGCGTTTTCGCCATCGGTGACTGTGTACGCGGCCCGATGCTGGCGCACAAAGCCTCTGAAGAGGGCATTATGGTGGCGGATATCATCGCTGGCCATAAAGCCGAGATGAACTACGATACTATTCCTAGCGTTATCTACACCTACCCGGAAGTGGCGTGGGTCGGTATGACTGAGCAAGACGCTAAAGCGAAAGGCATCGAAGTCAAAACCGGTACCTTCCCGTTCGCGGCAAGCGGCCGCGCGATGGCTAACAACGCCACCGAAGGCAGTGCCAAAATTATCGCCGATGCGGAAACTGACCGTATTCTCGGTATGCACATCGTGGGTCAACACGCGGGCGAGATGATCGCTCAAGGCGTGATTGCCATGGAATTTGGCTCCAGTGCCGAAGACCTGGCCTTGACCTGCTACGCGCACCCGACCATGTCGGAAGCTGTTCACGAAGCAGCGCTTGCGGTAGACGGCCACGCGATTCATATGGCCAACCGTAAGAAGCGTAAATAATTCAGTCAGTAACAACGAAGCGCCACCTTTATGGGTGGCGCAAACTTTCGGCTTTGTGGTAACAAACAAAGATCGAAAGAACGGGGATGACCAGTTTTTTAGAAGCTGATCATCGTTCGAGTCACATGCAACCAATGGCATGAATCGATGAATCTTCACGAGTATCAAGGTAAACAGCTGTTTGCCGATTATGGTCTACCAGTGTCTAAAGGCTTTGCGGTCGACACGCCCGAAGAAGCGGAAGAGGCTTGCAAAAAAATCGGCGGTGACATGTGGGTGGTTAAAGCCCAGGTGCACGCCGGCGGCCGTGGTAAAGCGGGTGGCGTAAAGCTAATCAAAGATCCGGCTGAAGCTAAAGCATTTGCTGAAAAGTGGCTGGGCAAGAACTTGGTCACTTTCCAGACTGACGAAAAAGGTCAGCCGGTTGCCAAGATTTTGGTTGAAACCTGCACTGACATCGCCGACGAGCTGTACCTCGGTGCCGTTGTCGACCGTACTACCCGTCGTGTGGTCTTTATGGCCTCTACCGAAGGTGGTGTAGAGATCGAGACGGTTGCAGAAGAGACGCCGGAAAAGATTCTCAAAGCTGAAATCGATCCGCTGGTCGGCGCACAGCCGTACCAAGCGCGTGAGCTAGCCTTTGCGCTGGGCCTGAAAGGCGACCAGATCAAGCAGTTCACCAAGATTTTCCTAGGTCTGTCTCAGTTGTTCCACGACAAAGACCTGGCCTTGCTGGAAATTAACCCGCTGGTCGTCACTGAAGAAGGCAATCTGCACTGCCTCGACGCCAAACTGGGTCTGGATAGCAACGCGCTATACCGTCACCCTGACTTGCAGGCCATGCGTGATCCTTCGCAAGAAGATCAGCGCGAAGCCGATGCGGCGAAGTGGGAACTTAACTACGTAGCGCTTGATGGCAACATCGGCTGCATGGTTAACGGCGCAGGTTTGGCCATGGGTACCATGGACATCGTCAACCTGAGCGGCGGCAAGCCCGCTAACTTCTTGGACGTTGGCGGCGGCGCCACCAAGGAGCGTGTGGCAGAAGCGTTCAAAATCATCCTGTCGGATGACAATGTTAAAGCCGTACTGGTTAACATTTTCGGCGGTATCGTACGTTGCGACATGATTGCTGAAGGCATTATCGGTGCCGTTGAGCAAGTGGGTGTCAATGTGCCGGTAGTCGTACGTCTGGAAGGTAACAACGCCGAACTGGGTGCTGAAAAACTAGCATCTAGCGGTTTGAACATCATCGCGGCTACTAGTCTGACCGACGCGGCTCAGCAGGTCGTTAAAGCGGCGGAGGGCAAGTAATGAGCATCCTGATCGATAAGAACACCAAGGTCATCTGCCAGGGCTTTACCGGTGGCCAGGGCACGTTCCACTCCGAGCAGGCGATTGCCTATGGCACGAAGATGGTCGGTGGTGTTACGCCGGGCAAAGGCGGCCAAGAGCACCTCGGTCTGCCCGTTTTCAATACCGTGAAAGAAGCGGTAGCGAAAACCGGCGCGGAAGCCAGCGTTATCTACGTACCGGCGCCGTTCTGTAAAGACTCAATCCTTGAAGCGGCCAACGCCGGTATCAAGCTGATTGTGTGCATCACTGAAGGCATCGCTACGCTCGACATGCTCGAAGCGAAAGTGAAGTGTGACGAGCTGGGCGTACGCCTGATCGGTCCGAACTGCCCCGGTGTCATCACTCCAGGCGAATGCAAAATCGGCATCATGCCGGGTCACATTCACCAGCCGGGCCGCGTAGGTATCGTATCTCGTTCTGGTACCTTGACCTATGAAGCCGTTAAGCAGACGACTGATCACGGTTTTGGTCAGTCTACCTGTGTGGGTATCGGCGGCGACCCGATTCCGGGCTCTAACTTCATCGACATTCTTGAGATGTTCGAGAAAGACCCGAAAACCGAAGCCATCGTTATGATCGGTGAAATCGGCGGTACGGCTGAAGAAGAAGCCGCGGCTTACATCAAAGCTAACGTTTCCAAGCCAGTGGTTTCCTACATTGCCGGTGTGACTGCACCTCCTGGCAAGCGTATGGGCCATGCGGGCGCGATCATCTCTGGCGGTAAAGGCACCGCTGATGAGAAGTTTGCTGCGCTAGAAGACGCCGGTGTTAAAACCGTACGCTCTTTGGCTGAAATCGGCGATGCGCTGAAAGAAGTGACTGGCTGGTAAGCCATGAACGTTTAGCTGCACGCTATAAGGGCGCCCCTCGGGGCGCCCTTATTTATTTTGGCGTGCTATTAAATAATACTGCTATAACGCCGGTGAGCGACGCAGCATGCGATAGCTATACAGCACAAACAGCGGGGCGCCTGCCGCCAAGTAAAGATGATAGCTAACCAGCCGCCACACCAATACCGCTGCTGCGGCCTGTTCGCGCTCCATTAGCGGCAGCAACAGACCACCCACGCCCACCTCTGCAGCGCCAGCGCCACCAGGCAGAAAGCTAAGCTGACTCGCGGCCATCGCCAGCATTTGAGTCAAGAAGGTCCACATCCAGTCTGCATGGCCGCCTACTCCCAGTACCGCTAAATAGAGCAAGCTGTAGCGCATCAGCCAATGGGCGGTGGTCAACAGCATCATCGCGAGAAGCGTCGTGCGCGGCAGCTCAAGCGTTACCTTGAGCGCATGCCGACAGCGCAATAGGCGCCGTGCTAGCCAGCGTCGACGATACTGGCTGGGCCATGGCGTGTTCACACTGGTTGAGCGCAATAGGTTGGGTAAAAAGCGCATTACCACAATCACTACTGTTGCCATTAAGGCTAATCCGACCAGCGCCCATTGCACCAAGGATTGATGTGGCCACTGGGTGTCGCTTAGTAGCGAAAAGAGCACCAGGCCACTCAGCATTGTCAGGAAGAACAGTAGGTCACAGCCTTGATCAATGAGAAACATTGCCGCGCCTTTTGCGGGCGGAAAGCCGCGCTGGGCAAGCAGCATCAGCAGGGTGACAGGGCCACCGCTGCCGCCTGGGGTGGCGCACAGCGCAAACTTAGATGCCAGCTCAATACCCAGGGCGCCGCGCTGGCCAAGCCTGCCTGCCCGGCCACCCAGCATCAGGCGCATCCTCATCGCATTAAGGTTCCAGCATAGAAATGCTAGCAAAAGCATTAATAGCAACAATTCGAGTGGGAAGTGCCTTACTCGCTGTAACGCTTCTGCACCGCCCAGCCAGGCGGTGAGCACCAGCGGCGCGATCAGCGCCAAGGCTATCATCACGCCATGGATAGGCCGCCACTTCAGTAGCTGGCGACGACTAGTGGTGTTGGTGGAGTGCATAGGGTTGGCTGCCGTGGCAAAGCTGCTGATAGTGCTCAAGCAGTGAGTGCATAACGCCATCCCAATTGAAATGGCGTTCGACATGGCGACGCGCATAGCGCCCGCTAGCGGCGACATCGTTGCTAAATAGCGCCACACAAGCCTCTGCCATGGCGGTGTGATCAAGTGGCTTGCATAAAATACCTGCGCCCAGCGGCACGTTTTCTGCCAGTGCCCCTGCATTTGCCGCTATGACTGGAATGCCGCTTGCCATGGCTTCCTGGGCAATTAAGCCGAACGTCTCCCTTGTGCCTGCGTGCAGCAGGGTGTCGCTACTAGCGAGTGCTTTGGCGACCTCGTGGGCGCCACAGCAGCGATCCACAATGGTGACGTTGCTGGGTACGTGATGCGGCATGCCGGGGCCCATCAGCAGCAAATGGTAATCGCTGCCTAACTGACGCATCGTTGAAAGCAGCACATCTATATTTTTCTCGCGAGAGTTGCGCCCCACAAAAATCAGCAGCTTTTTATCGCTGGAGATGCCCATGGCTTGGCGGAAAGCAGGGTCACTCTGCTGAGGGTTAAATTGCGCCAAATCGACGCCCAGTGGCTGGACGCGAACGTTATCGACGCCCCAGTCCTTCAGCCGATTCGCCATCGCATTGCACGGTGCCAGTACGCTATCAAACTGGCTATAAAGCGACGTGACATAGCGTATTAAGCGCCTTTCGACGTAGCGTCCAAAACGATCACCCATCAAGCGCGGAAGATCGGAGTGATAAAAACCGACCACAGGTACGCCAAGCCGTTGACCTGCTGCAAGCGCAGCCCAAGCGGTTACGTACGGGTCGCCTGCCTCAATGAGATCAGGCTTTAGATCAACCAGGGCATCCCGCCAGGGGGAGCCACGTAGCGGGAAACGATAGCCCTGGCCTAGAGGCAGGTGTAGTGCCGGTAAGGTGTGATGATCGCCCAAGCTATCGCGTTCTGCCCCCGGCACCAGCAGGCTGGTACGCAGCTGTGGGATACGTGAAAAAACACGGTGCTTGGCCTGTAAGTAGGTACGCACACCGCCGCTGGCGGGGGCATGAAACATCGTCACATCGGCAATGTGCAAGCTAACCTCCAACCACAAAGAGTGTCATCGTTTCACAATAAAGGAGAAATAAGTCAGTTCAGCGACAGTTGAGCCGAGGCTTTTATTTCCTGCTACTCCCTATCAACGCCTCCTTCTATCACAGTTATTCCAACGGAAAGCTTGTCGTTTTCTTTAGCTTATTTGTTGACTCGTGGCCCGACTAGACTAATATAACATCCATATGGATGGTATTTGGATTCCAATTAGATGTTTTTTTGGATGCTGGCTAGATTTTTAAGCCGTATCAAAAGATGTCATGCGACTGAGTACAACGAGGAACGATAAATGAGCGTGCATGAAATACGCCGCAAGGGCGGTGATTCCAGTGAGAAAATCACTATCAACCTTGGGGTGGTAGACCTGGGACAGATCGATTTGCTGGTTCAGGAAGGTTTTTATTCCAATCGGACCGATCTGATTCGTACCGCTATTCGCAATCAGTTGTTGACCCATGCCGAGGTCGTTAAGGAAACCGTGACCCGTAAGGCGTTTGTTTTGGGTCTTGAGCATTACAGTCGTGCGGATCTTGAGGCTCTACAGGTAGCCGGGGAGAAGTTACAGATTCAGGTGCTGGGCATGGCCAGCATTGCCGATGACGTAACGCCTGAGCTTGCCCTAGCCACCATTGAGTCCGTCGTGGTCTTGGGCGCCTTGAACGCCAGCAAAGCGGTTAAGGCTGCTCTGGCAGATCGCATCCACTGAAGGGCTCAGGCTCACTCAATAAACACTGACTAAGCAATCATTGAATAAGGATATTGAAAATGATCGATGCCACGATGACGAAGCGAATGGAAGAAGCGACGCGGCTAACCCGCGCGGGAAAACTCCAAGAGGCCATGGCTATTCTCCAGGGCGGTTCACCTGAATCGAGAGGCGCTGAAACGCCGAATACCTCTTACCAAGAAGGCAATACCTTCGACGGGACCTGCGAGGTCATCGACGAAGAAGCCACCGTATCTAAGCCAGCGCCTGCCGAGCCGCCAACGGGATCATTCTCACCCGGCGATATTAAAATGCCTGCTGCATGGCGCGATAAGTGGATGAAGTTTCGCGGTGGAGTGGCGCAGCCCGTGCAAGCAACGAGTACCAGCGTGGAACCACAGCCCGGGGCGTTTACTGCCGGTCGGTTTACCAGCCCTTTGGGCTCGCGTGATTACAAACTGTATATCCCTAGCGGCTATACCGGTCAGGCGCTACCGCTGGTGGTTATGCTGCATGGCTGCACACAGAACCCCGATGACTTCGCTGCCGGAACCGAGATGAACAGGCTGGCCGAAGAGCAGTTGTGCTGTGTGCTCTATCCGGCCCAGCCGATGACCGCCAACAGCTCGAAATGCTGGAACTGGTTTAAAGCCGAAGACCAACAGCGCGAGGGCGGTGAGCCCGCGATTATTGCGGGCATGACCCGCCAGATCATTAAGACCCATGGCCTTGATGGATCCCGAGTCTACGTCGCAGGCTTGTCGGCAGGCGCCGCCATGGCAACTACCCTAGCGATGACCTACCCAGATCTGTTTGCGGCGGTGGGCGTGCACTCCGGGTTGCCCCACGGCGTGGCCCAAAGTCTTCCTGATGCCTTGGGCGCCATGCAAGGAGGTACAGGGCCTCTTGGCGGTGGTAAAGCGAAAGGGGCCGGTTGGGCATCGGAAGTGCCCGCGATTATCTTTCATGGGGATCGCGACACTACCGTGCACCCCAGCAATGCTGATCGCGTGGCCGCCCAGTACAGTACATCGCGTCAAGCCGGGGCGACGGTAGAGCAGGGGAAGGTGTCTAATGGCCATGCCTATACGCGTACCACGCATCACAATGCGAAGGGCGAACCACACCTGGAGCAGTGGCAGGTACACGGGGCGGGCCACGCTTGGTCGGGCGGCAGCGCGAAGGGCAGCTATACCGATTCCAAGGGCCCCGATGCCACCAAGGAAATGCTGCGTTTTTTCTTTCAGCAACAACTGCATCAAGCATCAGCAGGTAGAGCGTGATCTTGCCGCCTCGGCCTATGTTCGAGGCGGTGTATTCTGTTCGATATGGGAAAGATTCAAGGAAAATGAATATGTAACAACAGAGTGCAAATGCATTCATTATGGTGCATGCAATCTATAAACCCAGTCGAGGTTCGGAGTATTGGCAGTTAGTTAAACAGAGGAAGGCTGTTCGGTTTTATACAATCATATTGATTTTTTATAATTAAATCGATTTTTGGCATGGTAAATGCAATTTCTAGGAGACCCAGGCATCCCCAAAGGTTCTAACGATGAACTCATCAATCGCCGTCCCCGTCTCCTCGAACCCGACGCTCAATAATCCAGGCATGCACCGCCAAAGTGTTATTTCTCTTAGCGGAGTTAAAAAGGCCTTCACCAGTCCTAACGGTGAATCAATTTCTGTCATCGAAGACATCACATTAGACATCAAGCAAGAGGAGTTCATCAGCATCGTAGGGCCGAGCGGCTGTGGTAAGAGCACGATGTTCAATATTATCGCCAGTTTGCTCGAACCCAGCGATGGCAGTATTACCTTAAGTGGTCGGGATCCAGCATGCGGTGCACGCATCGGTTATATGCTCCAGCGTGACTTGCTCTTTCCTTGGCGAACCATTATCGACAACGTCTGTTTAGGGTTAGAAATTCAAGGAGTTGCTAAAGCCAAGCGTTACGCCATGGCACGCGAACAGTTGGCTCGTTATGGTCTTGCGGATTTCGCTGATCAATACCCCAACACACTGTCCGGCGGTATGCGGCAAAGAGTGGCGCTAATCCGTACGTTAATCACTGACCCAGATCTCATTCTGCTCGATGAGCCTTTCTCAGCGCTGGATTATCAAACACGTTTGGTACTCGAAGAAGAGATTGTCTCCATCCTTAAAGAGCAACATAAAACGGTAGTGCTGATCACTCACGACATAGGTGAAGCTATTGCCATGTCGGATCGGGTGGCGGTAATGACACAGCGACCTACCTCCGTAAAGAAAATCTATGATGTAGGACTTTCCCGCGAACTTGGCTCCTGCTTAAAAGCCCGCAGCGATGTCCGTTATCAGCGTTACTTCGACAGCATTTGGGATGATTTAGATATCCAGATTGCGGGAGTTGAACAATGAGCGAGGCACAATTTTATACTCATACCATTCGTGCCGGCAGCGTAAAAGAGAACGATGAGCAGCGCGCACGCAGTAGCTTTTTAACTGATAATTTATGGCGGATTGCGGGGATAGGGTTAGTCGTTGTTTTATGGCAAATAGGCGTTATGAACGAATGGATCAACCCCTTTTTAATGGGCTCCCCGGTGGGTATCGCAGGCGAGGCTTGGCGATTAATACAGTCTGGTCAACTGCTTAATGACACTATTGCGACGGTTTACGCCACTGTCGTGGGCTTCCTGCTAGGCAGTATCCTCGGTTCTATTAGCGGGCTGCTACTGTGGTTTTCGCGAACTACCGCTCGCATTATCGACCCCTTCATGGTGGCTCTCAACGGCCTACCTAAAATTGCGCTGGCGCCGATGATCATCATTTGGTTTGGCTCCGGAATGCTCTCAAAAATTGCCCTCGCCTTCGTAGCGACGTTTGTCGTCGCTCTGCTCTCTGCCTATCAGGGTACGCACCAAATTGATCGTAATCTCATTAACTTGATGCGCTCGATGGGTGCCAGTCGTCGTGAAGTATTTACCAAAGTGGTGGCGCCAGCATCGTTGCCCTGGATCATTTCCGCTTTCCGCTTAAACATCGGATTTGCCTTGATTGCTGAAATTGGCGGTGAGTTTATCTCCTCCGACCGTGGTTTAGGTCGCATGATTTTTGTCGCAGGAAACCTATTTAACCTCAATGTTGTTTGGGTGGGCGTAATCACTCTAATGATTGTGGCCATCGTGCTGTACGTCATCGTATCTCAGGTTGAGAAGCGCTTACTGCCATGGGAACAAGGCCAGCGATAGATACAGCAAAGTAAGTTGTGCGTCCCTACTGTTCGTCAATCGATAACGTCAAGAGGCAGGACAAGATGAAACTTTCTTCCGTCTATAAGCGTGCTGTTTTCGGTACTGGGCTGCTGGCATTAGGTGCTTCTGCACCACTTCAAGCAGATGATATGGATACCATTTTAATTAATGAAGCCTTTCATTCGCTGCTCTATTTGCCGGTCTATGTCGCTAAACATGAAGGCATTTTCAATAATCATAATATTGATGTACCGGTGGTGCGCTCGGCGGGATCAGGGCCTGCTGCATTAGCCTCAGTATTAGCAGGAGAGTCTCAGTTCTCGGTTCATGGCCCTGAGCACGTGGGCTTTGCTCAGGAGCAGGGCGGTAGCGGCAAAGCCATTAGTGCTGTAGCTAACAGTGCGCCTGTATGGGTACTGGCTCATCCAGATCTCGACTATGACTCTCCTGCGGATCTGGCAGGTAAAGAGGTGGTGGTTGGGCTGGCTCCGGGTACCTCGAATACACTCATACGCAGGTTGATCGCCGACGCAGGGCTCGAAGGTGAAGTGGATGTCACCGAAGTGCAGAATGGTTCTGAGCTAGGCCCTGTGCTTTCGGGGCGTGGTGATATTGCGGTTGCCTACCAGCCCCAGGTGGAGCAAGGAATTTCTCAAGGCTTGGAAATTATTCACGCCTTTACTGATGATTATCCCGAGTATGCCTTTTCAACCATTAACACCTCGCAAGAGATGATTGATGAAAATCCTGATCTAGTAAAACGCTTTGTTATGGCGATCAATGATTCTCTTGAGTTAATCCACTCAGATGCGGACATCGCGAAGGCCGTAGCGCGACTTGAGTTTGGTGACCTGCAAGGAGAAGTGGTGGATGCTGCCGTCCAGCGTATGATTGAAAATAGTGTCTATCCTGAAAGCGTAATGATTACTGAAGATGCTTTTACCAACGCGATCGAAATGCAGCAGTTTGTGGGCAATATTAAAGGCGATATGTTCTACGAGGATATTGTTGACGCTTCTTTTGCCAGCGAAGTAGTTCAGTAACGTTATTATTTATAAAAAAAAGAGGGTCGATCAAGTGGCGTTAACGTAGCGCCACTTGATTTTTTTTACTGGCAACAGCTGTCAGTAATGGCCTTTGATAGTTTTACAGGAGAGCGTTGTGACCATTGATCCCCATTTGACCATCGAGAACTATCAAGCCGCTTTGAAAGAAGGCCGTGCCGAGCCCTATGACTGGTGGCACTACTGCGCAGCCCATATAGAAACACGCGAGCCCGAGGTGCAAGCCTGGGAGGCGCTGGCACCACGCTTGCCAGCGTTACCTTCAGAGGTAGATGTAGGCAGTAAGCCACTGTATGGAGTGCCGGTAGGTATTAAAGACATAATCGACACAACGAATATGCCCATTACCTGGGGCACTCGCGGTTATCTTAGCTCTCCTGGTTCACAGTTAAATGCTGCACTGGTCACGCTTTTAGAGCAGCAAGGGGCGCTGGTCATGGGCAAAACGGTATCGACAGAGTTTGCCTACTTCACTCCCGGCAAGACCCGCAATCCCCATGATCCAACCCGCACACCGGGAGGTTCATCAAGCGGCTCGGCTGCGGCTGTTGCAGCCGGTATGGTGCCGTTGGCATTTGGTACACAAACGGCTGGCAGCATGATTCGGCCAGCGAGTTACTGTGGCGTATTTGGCTTCAAGCCCACGTTTGGCACGCTTAGCTGTGACGGCGTGAAACCGTTTGCGGCCTCGCTAGATACGTTAGGCTGGTTTACCCGCCATATCGACGATATCTGCACGACGTTCTCGGCGCTGACCAAGGCGCCCACCATCCCAGCGTTAGATAACCTCAAAGGTGTCCGCGTTGGTATCCGCACCTTGCCCATTGATGAGCCGCTGACGCCTGAGGTTGAGCAGGCCCTGGCAAATGCGCAGGCACGTTTTGAGCAGGCGGGTGCCGAGGTAGTGCCACTAAATTTAGATGCCCGCTACGAAGCACTCGTTGAGCATCAAAAAGTGGTTATGGCCTATGAAGCTGCTCAATCACTAGCGAGTGAATATCAGGATTACGCCGCTAAGATGGGCGTTAAACTGGTTCAGTTAATCGAGCAGGGACGCGCCACTAGCTTTCATCGCTATATCGAAGCCAAGCGTGCCGCTAGCGAAATGCAGCAGGCGCTTGCTCAGGTATTTAGCGAGCAGGTAGATATCATTCTCGCCGCTAGTGCTCAAGGCGAAGCGCCGAAAGGCCTCGATGCAACTGGCGACCCCATATATTGTCGGGCATGGACACTGTTGGGAGTGCCTTGCCTCAATTTACCGTTGAGCCAAGGGAGTGCCGGCATGCCGGTGGGGGTGCAGGTAATTGCCGATCGCTGGCAGGATGAGAAGCTTTTACAGATCGCCCGCACGTTGATGAAGGCGGACTAATTATCAGCCAAACAGCGTAAACAACAACGGCGCCCTTAGGCGCCGTTGTCGGTTATTGCGAGTAAACGAGTGTGTTTACGCAGCCGGTTTAGCCACCAGCGAGCGAGTCTCTTCGCGGGCTTCAGTAAGCACTACACGAAGCGGATCACCAAGCTTATAACGCTCTTCGCCTTCGATTTGGATACGTCCCTCTTTATCGTCAATCACCACTTTGCTGCGGTCACTGTGCATCAAGGGAGCAGGCACAAAGGCGGTCGCGCCATTTTCCAGCAGACGAACGCGCATACCGCCACGGTTGATGGCCATGATTTCGGCTTCAAACGTATCCTGGTTCTGCGCGGCGGGCGTTAGGTAGCGCACGTAGAGCCAATCTTTTACATCGCGCTCGGCCATACGATTCAGACGGCGACGCTCCGTCAGCTGCTCGGTGAGCTGCTGGGTGGCTTCAGCGGGTGCCTGTTCACCTTTCAGTACGCGCTTGATCAGGCGGTGGTTGACCATATCGCCATACTTACGAATCGGCGAGGTCCAGGTGGCGTAGGCAGCCAGACCCAAACCAAAGTGCGGGCCAGGCTGTGCCGACATCATGGTGAAGCCCTGGAAACGGCGCAGGCGCGCATCCAGCCAAGCGTCGTCGCGGCTTTCCAGCGCACGCTTCAGCTCGGTGTAGCGAGCAAGCTCGGTCAGTGCTTCGCGTTCGACCACGATCTCCTGACCTGCCAGGAACTCCTGGGCAGCTTCGGCTTTCTCAGGCTCGAACGCGCGATGCACGTTAAAGATACCGTGGCCGATATGCTGGGCCAGGAAGTCCGCGCAACAGGCGTTAGCCACAATCATCGACTCTTCGATCATACGGTTGGCAATGCGGCGCTCTTCGGTGCGCACGGCCAATACGTTGCCAGCGGGATCGAGATCAAACACGTAGTCTGGGCGGTCTTTAAACACCAGTGCGTGTTCGTTGCGCCAAGCGGTACGGGCTTCGGTCAAATCACGCAGCGCGGTGAGCTGCTCGGCAATATCATCTGCTGGCGCCCAATCGCCTTGGCCTTCGATCCAGTCGGAGACATTGTCGTAAACGAGCTTGGCGTGGGATTTAACGTTCGCCGCAAAAAAGCGGTACTCGCCCAGGCTGCCGTCGGCATTGATATCCAGCGTGCAGGCCAGCGCGGGGCGCTCTTTATTTTCCCACAGCGAGCAGAGATCATCCGCTAGCTGCTCTGGCAGCATAGTGACGTTCTGACCGGGCAGGTAAACGGTAAAGGCGCGAGTGCGGGCTTCTAAATCCGCCGCATGGCCCTCTTCCACATAGGCCGTGGGGTCGGCAATCGCGACACTTAACTGCCAGCCGCCTTCCGCGCGAGGTGCGATGTGCAGCGCATCATCCATATCGCGGGTCTTCTCACCATCGATGGTGAAGAAAGGCGTGGCGGTTAAATCTTCGCGCGTCAGGCCTTCATCCATCAGCGGCCAATCGGTACTCGCATCGGGGCACTCTTGCTCCAGCGCATGGCGGGCAAGCGTGACGCGCCACGGCACTGCCGGATCATCGCTTTTAGCGACCAGTTCATCAATCTGGGCAAAGAAAGCGCGGTCATCGGCTTTTAGCGGATGACGCACCAAGCGCGCAACGACCCAATCGCCGTCAGCAATGCTGTCTTCATCAAGGTTGTTTTTAATCCGCGCCTTGATAACGTTTTTAATCGACGGATGGTCGGGCACCACGGCCAGACGTCCTTCGCGCTTCTGCACGCGGGCGACAAATCGATCAAGCCCAGCTTCAATCAGCTTTTCCGGCTCAATGGATTTTTTGTCACCGTTCTCGTGAATCACGCCTTCCACGCGATCACCGTGAATCACCTGCTTCATGGCGGGTGGTGGCACGAAATAGGATTCACCGTCGTCGGTTTCGAGAAATCCGAAACCCTTGTCGGTGGCTTTGATCACCCCTTCAGCACGGGGGGTGGTTTGACGAATCTGTTGCTTGAGCTGGGCAAGCATGGAGTTATTCTGAAGCATGAGCTCAATCAGTTGGCGAGAGTTAGGGTGCCACTATACGGATTCCCGCTTGCCACGCCAATTGCCGCCGAGTGAAGTCGGCCCGGATGTTCGCTTGGGTGACGGCGCGTCAAAGGCTTACATGCGTTTAGGGGAATCGGTTAAGCTAAACGCCCATGCCGATGGAGCGCACTATGACACCCCGCCTGATTGTTTCTGACCTGGATGGAACCCTACTAGGAAGCGACCACACCCTGCACGAAAGCACGGTTGAAGTGCTGCGGGCGCTGGTGAAGCAAGGCCACCACGTCGCGCTTGCTTCGGGGCGTCACTATCACGATATGAAGGTATTTCGTGATCAGTTGGACATTCCCGCGCACCTGATCAGTACCAACGGCGCCTATGTGCACGACCCACAAGGCACCTTATTGGCCGCGACCCATGTCGAACCTGAATATGCACAAACGCTGATTAATCTCCCGCGCCCGCCTCAGGTGCGCTTGAACCTCTACCATGAAAGCGGCTGGCATATTGATGCCGAAGCCCCACATCTATTATCACTTCATGCTTCTACCGGTTTTGGCTATGAAGTCGTGCCGCCCGCGCAAATGGACACTAACGGTGTAGGCAAGGTGCTCTATCTAGGCGATCCAGGTGCTCTGAAACAGCTGGAAGCCCAGGCGCAAGAGGCCCACGGCGACAACCTGCATATTACTTACTCCACGATTGATTCTCTGGAAATCATGGCCGGTGGGGTCAACAAAGGCGTGGCGCTGTCATCACTGCTGGAACGGTTGGGCTTAACGCCTGCAGATTGCCTAGCGTTTGGCGATAATCTTAATGATACCGAAATGCTCGATTTAGCAGGGGAAGCCCAGGTAATGGGCAACGCCCATCCGGAGCTATTCGACCGTATAAAGGACGCCGAACGCATTGGCCACCATGGTGAGGCTGCCGTTGCCGTATGGCTGAAAAAGCGCTTTGGGCTGTAGGATTATGTATTAATTGGGGCTTTTAATTTCGTCACTTACAGCGACTTGGGGCAGAGGTCAACCTGAAGCAGCTCAATAGTTTGGTGGAGGATAAAGATATGTTGGCAGAGAACTTAGAGAACTTGGTCAAAAAAGAGCGTTTGGAAGGACGGCAAGAAGGCCGACAAGAAGAAGCCCAGCGCATTCTGCGCAAGCAGCTTGGCTTCAAATTTGGCGAGCTGCCTGTTTGGGCAGAACAGCGTTTGGGACAAGCAACGCCTGAACAGCTGGAGGAGTGGTCGGCTGCTATCTTGACCGCTAACTCCCTTGATGAGCTGTTCAAAGACTGACGTTACGCTTTATTTATTCGCTGGTGGTTTTAGCCAATCAAGCAATTTCAGGAAATGACTGATTAATACCACCGACGCCACTAAGAACCAACACTCTTCCTAACGTTCTTCCGAGTCTTTTTGCTCAAGGCTACGCAGCGCCATCTTTAGCAGGCTCATGCCTTCTTCTTCGTTTTCAAGCACTGCTCTGATGTCGATGCTGCGCAACACACCCCCATTCTCATCGCCCTCTACGACGAAAAAACTTTCCAGCGATGCTTTTACTCCATTCGTATAGGCGGGTAATTCAGAGAGGTTCCTATTATCTGCTTGAGCTAGCTTGTTTTCTTCGGGAGCCACCGATACACCGCGCCAGGCTCTTTCTGCCTCCGTCATTCCAGAGATCAATTTAGCGTCGACCTGCCTAGCCATGCGAGTCAGGCCCCCCCCGTAGTCACCTTCCGCAGCATATGTGTCGCTGTACAATTCATACGCCTGGTTTCTGAAGTGAGTATCGTTTTCCGTCATCTGCAGAAACGACAAATAGCGCTCCGCCGCGGTAAAGTCTCCAGAGTCATCGAAGGCGATTTTGGAGAGCGAGTGCCTATCCAGTTCGGCGAAAGGGTTTTCGGAGGATGCCTGGGGGAACGGCTCGTCGCTATTATAAAATTTAGACATCAGGTGGTTGGCCGCCTGCTCGGCAATAGAAAGCCGATTTTTGTCGAAGCTGTTCGGGCGCTCCAGCAGTATCTCCGCTACCTTACCCACTTCCTGCCCGACCATTTCCTGAAGCTGTTCATGCATTTTTTCTAGAAAACCGTCAAATGCGGCGGGAGAGACGGTTGCCGCGCCTTCCTCCTTCAAGAGTATCTTTGACATCTCCATCGCCATGGAAGAGAGGTTGACCACGGCGCTTTTTTCTTCGCTCTTGGTCAGGGAATGGCTACTGGCTATTCTGGATGAGCCCTCTATCAGAGGAGAATCGCCAGCCTGAAATCCATAATAATTTGGTGAATTGATATGGCTGGCGCTCATGGTGCCGCGCCCTAGCACTTTTTCGTTATAATGATTATTGGTGTTCAAAAGGCTAAAGGCATAAGAGTGTGTTTTCACGACTTGTCTCCGCTTATAAATTGACGAATAGTGCCCTTGGCTTTACCGGGTCGAGGACAGTCAATGATAAGTAGACCGTAAAGGTTGCGGTGTATTGCTAAGGCTCGGACCATTGCTTGTTACTTAGTTGGTCTGTAGTGGTCAACTAACCGATGAGTTAGCAAAGCGTTTGCTAAGATTGGAGAAGTCGTCACTTGACATCAGTATGTCAAAAATATCTTCAGGGGCCCCTTTGCCTTCAGCGCGGTGGGTCATAAAGTTGAAGTCCATCTCGATTAGGTGCTCAAGGCGCGGCGCATAAAAATCAGGATATTGCGCCTGCATAATAGGGGGCAGCTCGTTGTAATTACCCAGCACTTCTTTGAAAAATTCGGTCATCTTGCCAGTTTGTTCATACTCCAATTTACCTCGAGCTATAACTGCTGCCCTCCTTACTGTTTCCTGATCGTATTCTTCTGCCCAAGCTGCGCGGCGCTCATTGGCCGTAAACGTGCCACTATCATCATAAATAATCAGAGCGAGTTGGTCTTGAGATAGGCCACTGAAAGGGTTGCTGCCCCTGCCATTAACAAAGGAGGTGGCCTGTTTAGCCCGCTCCAATAGTTCTGGGTCATCGGTGTTGGGCACTTCGGCGTCGTATCGAGCTCGGTTGTTGTGGTAGCCCTGGCCGGTAATCTGGCTGAGCAGTGCATCGGCTTTTTGCCCTAACGCTTTACGATCCAGGCTGGCATCACGCTCTTCGGCACGCAGGGCGCTGTCACTTAACTGCTGGGCCAGGGTAGACAGTTGGCTGGATGGCTTCGATGAACCAGAGGTAGGCGTTGTGCTTTCGCCTTGTTCGGCTCCCTTGGTTGATACGTCCTGGGTGCGGCTGCCAGCAGTCGTTTGCGACGTCGCCGGGGTGGATGAACCAATACCGATTGTCATTGCAATACCTCCTTGTGGCTTTGCTTAATCGCCATCAATATGTGGCCGATGATAGTGACGAAAGCGCTGATTATTGCTCTATATCTACATTATTAATCGGCTAAGCAAACAAAAGCATTAAGTAAATATTGTATTTTTTTGTTAGCATTCTTATTAATACACAGAAAAAGCGTAGCCACAGGTGATTTCATCATTAGTCGAAGGGGGGTTGAGATGCACAGTTCCCTAGACCATCATCAAAGCCCAATAACGACAATAGCGTAGGGCTGAACCCGCTGCGATGACGACAACCCCCGCTACCTTGATTGTGGTCGACGATGACCCGGAAATTTGTGAACTGCTCGCTGACTACCTGGGGCGGCACGGTTACCGGGTATTTACGGCGGATGGCGCCCAAGCGCTGCATTCGCTGCGTGCCGAACATACCCCAGACTTGCTGATAGTCGATTTAATGCTACCTGGTGACGACGGCTTTACCATCTGCCGCGACGTTAGAAAGCATAGCGATGTGCCGATAATCATGCTCACCGCCAGTGCCGATGAGACCGACCGCATTCTGGGTCTGGAGCTGGGGGCTGATGACTACTTGGGCAAGCCGTTTAATCCCCGCGAATTGCTGGCGCGCATCAAAGCGGTACTGCGACGCACCCGCTGTACTCCGCCAGAGTTGCCTGCGGGGCAGGCGCGCTGGGTCAGTTTTGGTAATTGGCAACTCGACCGTATGACCCGCGAGCTGATTGACCTGCAGGGCGAGCGCGCCGCGCTTTCAGGGGCTGATTTTCAGCTATTGCAGGTGTTTTTAGAGCATCCGGCGAAGGTTCTCACTCGGGATGATCTTTACGCGCTTACCCGTGGGCGGGACGCGCCGCCGCTTGATCGCTCCATTGATGTCCACGTTTGCCGCCTGCGTCAACGGCTGGGTGAAGATGCCCAGCACTCGCAGCTGATTCGCACGGTGCGTGGCGCAGGCTATGTGTTAACCGCCCAGGTAGATGCATTAACGTGAAACAAGTGGGGTGGGCCGAGACCAGGCGGCTTTTATCCAGACGAGTATCCCGCTGGTTGCCGCCGTCGCTGCGCGGGCGCTTTGTGATCATCATGATCGCTGGGGTGCTGGCCGCCCAAGGGGCCAGCTACGCGATCTGGACTTCCCAGGTGCGCTCCAGCCATTTGGCGCAGTTGGATGAACTGTCCACTAACATGGCGTTTAGCATCGCCTCCACCATGAAGTTTTTCCGCTCGCTGCCTGTGGACTACCGTCATATCGTGCTCGATCAGCTGCGTAATATGGGTGGCACGCGCTTTTTTGTTAGCGTTAACGAGCGCAGGCTCACCATCGACGATATCGGTTCGGGCCCGGAGAAAGAGGTAGTGGTGAACAACGTGCGCTCGGTGCTCACCCAGCAGCTCAATATTGATGATGTGATTGTCGAGTTCTCCCGCCCGGAAAACCTGCGAGTGCTGAATAATGAAGTGTTGCTCTATGATCTGCCGCCGCGCTGGGGGCAGCACAGCCTGCTGATGGAACCGCTTTCGCCGCCGATTCTGGTCGTTCAATTGGAGCTTGCCCCAGGCACCTGGCTGTATGTCGCCACATTGCTAGGCGTACCGGATATTTTCAGCGGCTATCGCTGGCTCTCTGAAGAGCGCTTGCTGGTCGGGCTACTGGTGCTACTAAGCGTGCTGGCGCTCTCGCTTTTGGGCATCACCAGCGTGACCCGACCACTGGCTCGGCTTTCACGGGCAGCGAATCAGTTGGGTGATGACTTGGATATGCCGCCTCTCAAAGAGAGCGGCCCCAAAGAGGTTGCCGCCACCGCCGCGGCGTTCAATCGTATGCAGCGGCGTATTCGCGAGCAGATTGAGGAGCGCGAGCGGCTGTTTTCGGCGATTTCCCATGATTTAAAGACGCCGTTAACTCGGATGCGCCTGCGCGCCGAGATGCTTGATGATGACTATCAGCGTGAGCGTTTTTGCGCTTCATTGGATGAGCTGGATAGCCTCGTTAAAGGCGCTTTGGCCTCGGTAAAAGGCTTGGATCTGCACGAAGAGCCCGCATCGGTTGATCTTACGCACATGGTCGAAGAGCTAGCAGAAGAGCTTAGCCTTCAGGGCGGTAAGATCAGTATCGAGATTAAAAACGGCCACGCTATTGCACCGCTGATTGCCAAACCGCTGGCGCTTAAACGCTGCCTGGCAAACCTGCTTGAGAATGCCGTGTTCTATGGTAAGCAGGCCGAGGTAGCGCTCGTTGATCACGGTAACGCGGTCACTCTGCACATTCGCGATCACGGTCCCGGTATTCCCGAAGAGCAGCTGGGGCGGGTGTTTTCGCCGTTTGTGCGCTTGGAACCCTCGCGCAGCCGACATACTGGCGGTAGTGGCCTCGGGCTGGGTATTGCTCGACATATTGCTCGCGCCCACGGCGGCGATATTCAGCTTGCCAATGATCCAGAAAAAGGGCTTGTAGTAATGCTCACGTTACCCCGCCAGAAAACTATTACAGGCTTGTAATAAAACCCCAACACTATGCAGTACTCGGTAACTCCCGTTGTGGCCTAACTTAGCCTACTCTCCCAGAGGTCGAACGTCCGAGAGGACAATAACAATATAAGGAGTTACTCCATGTCGACGTTAAAGAAGACAACCCTTGCGCTTGCTTTGGCTGGTGCCACGCTCGCGACGACTACCCACGCCAACGACGTTGAAGTGCTGCACTGGTGGACTTCCGGTGGTGAAGCCCGTGCTGCCAACGTGCTCAAAGAGTTAATGGAAGCCGAAGGCTACGGCTGGGAAGATTTCGCCGTGGCCGGGGGCGGCGGTGAAACCGCCATGACGGTGCTCAAGTCACGCGCCATGTCGGGCAACCCACCTTCAGCGGCCCAGATCAAAGGCCCCGAGATTCAAGAGTGGGGCGAATTGGGCCTGCTCGGCGACTTAAATGACGTAGCGGATGCCGAAGGTTGGGACGAACTGCTGCCGGAAGTGGTGGCCGATATCATGCGCTATGACGGCCAATATGTAGCGGTGCCCGTCAACGTGCACCGGGTCAACTGGCTATGGGCCAACCCGGAAGTACTGGAAGCGGCAGGGGTGGAGATGCCCACCACGCTGGATGAGTTGTTCGAGGCAGGCGAGGCGATCCGCGAAGCGGGCTTCGTACCGCTGGCTCACGGCGGCCAGGCTTGGCAGGACGCAACGGTATTCGAAAGCGTATTGCTAGGTGGCCAGGGCAGCGAGTTTTATCAGCAGGCGTTGGTAGAGCTAGACCCAGAAGCCTTGGGCGGCGAACAGATGATCGCCGCACTTGAGGATTTCAAGCGTACGCGTGAGCTGATGGATGAGGGCATGCCCGGACGCGACTGGAACATTGCCACTGCGATGGTGATTGAGGGAGTGGCCGGCTTTCAACTGATGGGTGATTGGGCGAAAGGCGAATTCACCGCGGCAGGGCTGACCGCCGGGGAAGATTACCTTTGTGCCGCCGCGCCGGGCACCGCAGATGCATTCACCTTCAACATCGATAGCCTGGCCATGTTCCGGGTCACCGACGACGAGGAGCGCGAAGCGCAGCAAGCGTTAGCACGTTTGGTGCTTGAGCCTACCTTCCAAGAGGCGTTTAACCTTGCCAAGGGCTCAATCCCGGCGCGGCCTGATCTGGATATGAGCGAATTCGATAGCTGTGCCCAGCAGTCGTTGGCCGATTTTCAGCGTACCGCCGAAGAGGGTGGCCTAGTGCCGAGTATGGCTCACGGAATGGCCGTACGTGCGGACGTACAGGGCGCCATTTTCGATGTAGTCACTAACTACTTCAACGACGCCGATATGCCCGCTGAAGAAGCAGCAGAACGTATGGTGAGCGCCGCCGAAGCGGCCTCTTTCTAGATTTTCTAGCGTTTGCGTTCTCCAGGCGCCGCCGCAACGGCGGCGTCTATTCTGCTTAGCAAGAACACTATTTTGCTTAGTAAGAACATTATGCTGCTTGGCAAGGACACTTCTCCAATGAGAGATTCCCTCCCCATGAAAAATACCTCTGCGACGCCTTTAGGGGCTGGCGCTAAGCGGTCGACGCCCTCCGGCAGTTTGCAGGCGTGGCTGCCGCGCTTGGTGCTGGCACCGTCGGTGGCGATTTCGCTGTTCTTTGTTTACGGCTTCATGCTGTGGACGTTCGTGCTCTCGCTAACCAGCTCGCGCATGCTGCCCAGCTATGACTTTGTCGGCTTTGGCCAGTATTCACGCCTGATGGCCAATGAGCGCTGGTGGGTCGCCTCGACCAACCTGATGATTTTTGGCGTGCTGTTCGTGTTGATATGCTTGGTGATTGGCTCGCTGCTGGCCATTCTGCTCGATCAGAAAATTCGTCAAGAGGGCGCGCTGCGCACGATATATCTCTACCCCATGGCGCTGTCTTTTATCGTGACCGGGGTAGTGTGGAAATGGCTACTTAACCCGCAATTGGGTATTCAGGCCATGGTCCAGAGTTGGGGATTTGAATCGTTTCGCTTTGATTGGATCACTGACCCGGATATGGCGATTTATACCCTGGTGATTGCCGCCGTATGGCAGGCGTCAGGCTTTGTGATGGCACTCTTTTTAGCCGGCCTGCGGGGTATCGACGACAGTATTGTGAAAGCGGCCCAGTTGGATGGTGCCAGCCTGCCGAGGATTTATTGGCGCGTGGTGATGCCTTGCCTGCGTCCGGTAGTGTTTAGCGCGGTAATGATTTTGGCCCATATTGCGATTAAGAGCTTTGATCTGGTCGTCGCGCTCACCGGCGGCGGGCCTGGTTACGCCACCGATCTACCCGCCACCTTTATGTACGCCCACGCCTTTACCCGGGCGCAGATAGGTTTGGGCTCTGCCAGCGCCATGCTGATGTTGGGCGGCGTGCTGGCGATTTTGATTCCTTACCTCTACTCCGAATTAAGGAGCCGCAAGCATGGCTAATGTGATTCGTCGTCAGACGCCCGCTGCGCGGCTCGGCCGTGGTCTGCTCTATGGCGTACTGATACTCGCCGCGCTGTTCTATATTCTACCGCTGGTGGTCATGCTGATGACCTCGGTGAAACCGCTGAGCGAAATCAGCGCCGGGTCGCTGCTCTCGTTTCCGCAAAATCCCACCTTGGCGCCGTGGACAAAAGCCTGGGGTGAAGCTTGTACCGGCATGCGCTGCGAGGGCGTGGGTGGCTACTTCTGGAACTCCTTTGCGATTGTGATCCCAGCGGTGCTGATCTCCACCACCATTGGTGCGCTCAACGGCTACGCACTGACCAAATGGCGCTTTAAAGGCTCTGAATTAGTTTTCGCGCTGATGCTGTTTGGCTGTTTTATTCCCTTCCAGGTGATGCTGTTGCCCATGGCGCAAACCCTTGGGTGGTTGGGGATTTCCAGCTCCCGTGCCGGGCTAATCCTGGTTCACGTGGTATTTGGTATCGCTTTCACCACGCTGTTTTTCCGCAACTTCTATGTGGGTATTCCCAATGAGCTGGTATCGGCGGCGAAGTTGGATGGCGCGGGCTTTTTCCGCATTTTCT
Source organism: Vreelandella neptunia (assembly GCF_022489065.1). Classification (GTDB taxonomy): domain Bacteria; phylum Pseudomonadota; class Gammaproteobacteria; order Pseudomonadales; family Halomonadaceae; genus Vreelandella; species Vreelandella neptunia_A. Next base: position 134,574 of record NZ_JAKVTW010000001.1, read on the forward strand.
GGCGCATTATACTGCCGATTTCGGCTCCGATTATTGTCGTGTCAGTAATTTGGCAATTCACCCAAATCTGGAACGACTTCCTGTTTGGCGTGGCATTTTCAGCCCATAACACCCAGCCCGTTACCGTGGCACTTAACAACCTGGTGAATACCTCCACCGGTGTACGCGAGTACAACGTGGATATGGCGGCGGCAATGATTGCCGCGCTGCCCACCCTGGTGGTGTACGTGTTGGCGGGAAAATACTTCGTGCGCGGGCTGACTGCAGGTTCGGTTAAAGGCTAATAACAATCAGATTGATGACAACTCTCTAAAGATCGCCTTGGCAAGGTCAGATCAACCCGTAGCGGGGGGCATTTTCCAGGGATGGAAAAAGTAGAGTCCAGGGAGGGATTTACAGCGCCCCCGCGAAGGGTTTTTCTGACCGGGCTAACAGCTTTGTCAGCAGTCTTATAATAGGATTTTCATTATGGCAGCGTTAGAAATCCACAACGTGCGCAAAGAGTTTGGCAACGAGCGGGTGCTTAAAGACGTAAGTATCTCGATCGATTCCGGCGAGTTCCTGATTCTGGTTGGCCCCTCTGGCTGCGGTAAGTCCACGCTGATGAATGCCATTGCCGGGCTTGAACCGGTGACCTCTGGCAATATTTATATTGATGGTGAAGACGTGACCTGGCGCACCCCTGCGGATCGGGACATCGCCATGGTATTTCAGTCCTACGCGCTTTACCCCAGTATGACCGTACGTCAGAACATTAGCTTCGGGCTTGAGATGCGCAAGGTGCCCAAACCCGAGCGGGAAGCGGCCGTGGAGCGGGTAGCCGATCTACTGCAGATCACTCACCTGCTGGAGCGAAAGCCTGCACAGCTTTCTGGCGGGCAGCGCCAGCGGGTGGCGATGGGGCGGGCGCTGGCTCGGGAGCCCAAGGTCTACCTGTTTGACGAGCCGCTCTCTAATCTGGATGCAAAACTGCGCGTGGATATGCGCACCGAGATCAAAAAGCTCCACCAGCGCTTAGGAACCACCATTGTGTACGTCACCCACGATCAGGTCGAAGCCATGACCCTGGCGGACTGCATTGCGGTGATGCGCGACGGTCATATCCTGCAGCTGGGCACGCCGGACGAGGTCTACAACAACCCGGTGGATATGTTTGTGGCTGGCTTTATGGGCTCGCCATCGATGAACTTCATTCGCGCCACCTTGGAAGATAACAATGGTGGTTATCAACTACGGATTGCCACGCCGGGGGAAGAGGAACTGGTGCTGCCCTGGCCGGAAGCGCGTATCGCACCCGACATGGCCGAGCGATTGAATCAGCCGGTGATTCTTGGCCTAAGGCCGGAGCACTTCAGCGAAGAGGACGAACGATTAACTTCTCAAGCCGAGGGAACGCTGCTGAGTACCAATGTAGCGGTAGTGGAACCTACCGGGGCGGATATCTTATTGCGCTTACCACTGGGCGAACAGGAAGTAACAGCCCGTGTTGGGCCTAAATGTGCAGTAGCTGCCGGGGAGCGACTGGCGCTAAGGGTAGATATGGGGCGAGCAATTCTATTTGATGCCAAGACCGAGCAGCGTATTGCGTAAACGACGTGGTTCGAACCTGTTGTGAATAGTAAGGCCCTCTGCTGAAACCAGCAGAGGGCCTTTTTTACACTTGCCTAAAGATTTTAGCTGCAGGTATCACTTTCGGATAAGCCGCAGCTCGCCATTGAGCGCCTTGATGATCGAATAGCACATCAGCAGCATCACAATCGAGAACGGAATAGCGGTGGCGGTAACCCCTGCCTGAAGCGCGGTTAGGCCGCCGCCGATAAGCAGCACGATCGCGATGAGGCCCTCGATGACTGCCCAGAACATACGCTGTGGCCGCGGAGCATCGATTTTGCCACCGGCGGTGATGGTATCGATGACGAGGGAGCCCGAATCCGAAGAGGTGACAAAGAAGATCAGCGCCAGGACGATACCCAGGGTCGACATCAGGCCCGTCAACGGTAGCTCGTTCAGCATGCCGAACAGCGAAAGCTCGGGTCTGTAGTTGTCGATGACATACTCTTTCACCAGGCTGCCCGCCGGGTCAGCGTAGAGCTGTTCAAGGGCAGTCGAGCCAAAGACGCCCATCCAGATAAAGATAAACATACTGGGAACGAGCAAAACGCAGAGGATAAACTCACGCACCGTACGCCCCCGGGAAACACGAGCGATAAACATCCCCACGAAAGGTGCCCAGCTAATCCACCACGCCCAGTAGAAAATCGTCCAGGACTGGCGGTATGCATCGTCTTCGCGGCCAAAAGGCGCGGAGAGAGGAATAAAGTCCATGACATAGGTAGTAAGCCCCGACCAGAAGCCGCTTAGTGCCAAAAGCGTGGGGCCAGCGAAGAGCACGAAAAAGAAGAACAGAACGGCCAGGATCATGTTGATCTCGGAGAGCTTCTTCAAACCGCCCTCAAGACCACGCCAAACCGACACCAGCGCCACCGCTGTCACCAGAATGATGACGATGACCTGGGTTAAAGTGCTTACTTCCAGGCCAAAGACAAAGTTCATCCCCGCATTGGCCTGCTGGGCGCCGAGCCCGAGGGACGTTGCCAGCCCGAAGAGGGTGGAAAACACCGCCAGGATATCAATTACATGGCCCCACCAGCCCCAGACGCGCTCACCGAGGATAGGAAAGAATGCCGAGCGAATCGAGAAGGGAAGGCCCTTGTTATAGGTAAACAGGCCAAGCGCCAGTGCCATTACGATATACACTGCCCAGCCATGGATACCCCAGTGGAGATAGGTGCCGGCAAGCCCTAAGGCACTGGCGTCAGCAATCGCCGCTGGATTTAGCTCACCGTCAGCACCAAATGGGGACTCGACGCCCAAGGGCAGCGAGACATTGGCGTGGTAAACCGGCTCGAGTACGCCGAAGAAGAGCAGGCCGATGCCGATGCCTGCGGTGAACAGCATGGCGAACCAGGAGAGATAGCTGTGATCCGGTCGGGCATCGGCTCCGCCTAGCCTAACTGAGCCATAAGGCAGAACAACCAGTGCTAAGCAGAACAGAATAAAGAAATCGACCAGGATCATGAAATACCAGTCCAGCGTTCCCGTAGAGAAGGCGACAATGGACTGGAAAACGCTTTCCGCACGCTCTGGAAACAGCAGGGTGAGGACGATGAAAATGGCCGAAGCAAGCGCGGATACCACAAACACGCGGTTGTGGATGTCGAAGCCGATGGGGCCAAGCTGCCCCTTGATATTATCCTGACCGACGACATAGTCGGTCTGCATGTCGCTCGTTTCAGAAGGCGACTCAGGATTGTTGGGATTGTTCATGAACTACGTCTCCTCATTGGAGGATGCTATGTTAAACATCCATCATGAGGATAAACAGCGTTGAATCCTATTTTATAACCGAAAGCAGGCTTGTCGTTGGTTACTTCATTGGCGGCTCTGCGGAACCGTTTCTTTGTCGAGCCGCTTGATTTGCCGCCAAAGGTCTTGGCGAAGGTCGGCGATCTTAGGTTGTTCGTCTGGGGTAAAAGGTACAGGACGGCAGAGGCGCTGGGCACGCAATCCCAGCCTTGCGCTTAGAAGCCCGGTGGCCAGGCCCTGACCGGCACGGGCGGAAAGGCGGCTGGCTAAATCCAGCGAGAGCATATCCATACTGGCGTCGGTGGCCAGTTCGCTAGCCCCAGCAAAGGCCATGTTGTGCAGCACGTTACGAAACAGCCGCAGGCGACTGGCGTAGCCCAGCTCAAGACCATACAGGCGGCAGAGCCTGTCTACCATCGCCAAACTGCGCCAGGCCACCAGCGCCATATCCACCAGCGTTAGCGGGCTGATCGCCACCATAATCGCGGTTTCCCCGGACATGCGGGTAACCAAGCGCTGGGCTTCACGGTCGCGTGGTGCCAGCAGGTGGTAGCGTAGCAGCGTTTGGATCTCTTCCCCGCTATGGTGCGGCTGACTGGCGCGTTGAAACGCCAGCCAGTGCGGGTCATCATCGGCGAGTTTAAGCTGGCGCCTTAGCTGCTCGGCCATGGCCCGGGCTTGCTTGGGTGAGCGTAGCGGCAGTTCGGCCAGATCAACGCGTAACTTGTCGTGACGTTTCAGGCGGCGTAAACGCCCCAGCTCTTTAAGTAATGATAGCCCCCCTAAACCAATCAGGCTGATCCCGAAAAGCTGCCAGGCCATGTTGAGCCACTGTGACTGCGCCAGCGCATCGGGTATGCCGGTCACCAGTTCTGCTGTGCCTAGCCCCGCACCGCCCACCAGGGCAAATATCAGCCCCCAGCGACGCTTGCGCGGCGCGCCTAAACTGGCGGCTGGCAGCGCTTTTTCTTCAGCAAGCGGCGCCAGAGGGTGGTGCTCACTGGTGCCAGCAAAGGCTTCACGCTGGCGCAAGGACGAAGCTGTTTCAGCGACATCTTCTGGTGTGTCATCCAGGGTAAAGTGACGGCGTGGCTGTGGGGTGGTCATGTGAGCTTATCTCCAATCAGCCAGTCGATGGCAGCGTCCATGCGAATATGGTCAAGCGCTTCTGAGGTGGTTTGCATCGGGCGAAAACCGGGGAAGTCGAAGCCCTGTTGCTGCCAAAAATCGGCAGTAGGTAGGCGGGGGGGCACATCGCCGGGGTAAACCAGTACCTCTTCACCCTCCAGTGTGGTGCCGCGTAGCGCGGGTGAGCGCTTACCCTCATGGGCCACCTCACGAGCTTCGGTGGCGCGAATCGAGGCCAGCGAGAGAGCTTTGACCGGCACATTGGCAAAGCGCAGGTCTTTCAGTGGCTCTGCCAGTAAGGCCTCTAGCAGCTGCACCACATGGCCGTGTTGATCGGGGGTGACATGGTCGGCCTTGGTGGCCGCAATTGCCAGCCGGTCAATTTTAGGCGCGAACAGGCGCGTGAGCAGGCTGCGTTTGCCATAGTCGAAGCTGTGCATTAGCTGGCGCAGGGCGCGGGAAAGGTCCTCAAACCGTTCAGGCCCAGCATTCAGCGCGCCAAGTACATCCACCAGAACGATCTGGCGGTCAAAGCGGCGGAAGTGGTCGCGGTAGAAGGGTTTCACCACCTGCTGCTGGTAGTAGCGAAAGCGAGCTGCCAGGGTAGCGTAAAGGCTATTGGCGGGCAGTGCTTCCAGCGCTTCTCTAGAGGTATCGTGTTGAGACCCATTAAGTTGTGGCAAAGGGAAAAACTGCAGTACGGGGGCGCCTTCAAGCTCACCAGGCAGCAAAAATCGCCCAGGCTGCAGGTCGGAAAACCCCGCCTGCTTAGCGCGACGCAGCCCCTGAGCATACTCCTCGGCTAGGGTGGCAAGCTGGGCCTCATCCGCTTCGCTTGCAGGGTCGAGTTGCTCCACCGCTGCCAGCCATTCGCTAAACAGGCCGCGGCGCTGTTCGCCTGCGTACATGGCCTGGGCTTTGCTCCAGCTATAAAAGTCATGCTGCAGCAGCGGCAAATCGAGCAACCACTCGCCGGGGTAATCGAACAGGTCGAGCGTAAGGTGAGCAATTTCAGGGGTTAGCCAGCCGCTTCGGGCAGGGCGGTAACGCAGTTGCAAGCGCAGTTCACTAATGCCGCGGGTCGGTTCTGGCCAGCGGGGCGGTGTATCGCGTAGGGCAGCCATGCCCGGGTCGTAAGGAAAGCGTGGCACGCCCAAATCGGGCTGGTTGAGCCGCTGGGCACCCAGCAGGCGGCCTTCACGGGCAGCGGGCAGCAAATCTAGACGTGCTTCTACGCCCGCATGGCGCAATTGATTGACCAACGACGTTAAAAAAGCGGTTTTGCCCGCTTGCGAGAGCCCCGTTACCGCTAAGCGCAACTGGCGATCACGCCCCCGCTCTAACAAATTGCTTAGTTCGCGACTTAACGGCTGACGCATCCTATTGATCCTTTTGTGGCAATTGACCACTATCCATTAACAGCGCTAACTCACGACAGTGAAAAGGGCTGATTGACCAGTTCCAGCATTATATTAACGAAACACTAATAGTAGCTGCGAAAGCATCGGCAGGGTGGCAATCAAAAAGCCTACCCCGGCCAGCGTGTAGCCCGGCCAGCGGCGGGTCATCTTTTGCGCCAAAGTAAGGCCGACCAAACACACCACCATGCCGAGTAAATTAAAGGCTAGCGTAGCGGCCTCTAGCCATTGCTGCGGATCCATCGGGTCTCCCTAGCTCAAATAATAGTGAACGCATGATAACAACGCGTTGATGAACCGAAGGTTAACCGCGGCTGAGGGTAGTGCCTAGCAAGTGTTGAGCGCCAGGAACCAGCCAAACCGGGTCTAAGCGCGTATTGGCGGCTTCAACGCAGATAAAGTGGCGTGCAGCCTCGGCGGGTGTGTCGCTAGGAAGTTCATTGTTGGGGTGCCACACCACGGTGGAGTCGCTTGACTGCTTGCCAATGCGCAGGCTGCGCTCGCCATCGTTGAGCAGCACTGCCTCATTGGTATGGTAAATGCGGTCAACAGCACCCTGAACGGCCAGCGTACCCTGCTGTTCGGATTCCGCAAAGTCGCGCAGCTTGTCGAGATAGCGCGCACCAGAAAGACCTTCCAAACGGCACTGATGAATATCGGCAACGGCGAGGTAGGTGTGTAGTGCGCCGCTGGTTTTAACCGGCGTTTCACCAATATTTTCGCTAATCAGCTCAACGTTTAGCCGCTGCGCATTGGCCTGTACCACTAAACGAGCGGTGAGCTGGGTATGCAGGCGCTGTTCGGGTGAGAGATGGACTTCAATGCCTTCGGCGTGCTCATCGACAGCGTCTAAGCGCCAGCCAGCGTGGCGGGCAAGACCATGAAACGGGCCGTCACGGTCGGGGCTTTCATCGGCATAGCGCTCGTCGGCAAACCACGGCCAGCAGAGTGGGATGCCTCCGCGAATAGTCCCTGGCAACGCTTGGGGAGTAGGCGTCAGCCATAGCCAATCGGTATCGTATGAAGGGCAGAAGTGAAGCACTTGAGCGCCCTGCAGGCTGATTGCCAACTCACCCCACGACATGTTGAAAAGCACCACGTCGCGGCCTTCCCAGTTGGCCGTTTGCTGGCCATCTGTGCTTTTAAGCAGTTGTTTGAGCGAGTCGGGAATCATGAATTTTCCTTTAAGAGTTGCCGAGCTTCTACACTGATAGGCGCCGAACAGTAACGCTGTGTGCTATGGTAGAACAAGCACGACTGGTGGTAAAACACGTACTAGGGTACGTAGCTAAAACCCGTAATTGAGCTGGTACTTGTAATCGGTACTTGAACCAGTATTTAAAATAGTAAGGAGACTATATGGGCTTTATTGCATGGTTAATCATTGGTGGTTTGGCTGGTTGGATAGCTGGCAACATCATGCGTGGCGGCGGTTTCGGCATTCTGGGTAATATTGGTGTCGGTATCGTTGGTGCCGTTATTGGCGGTTTTTTGTTCAGCCTTTTAGGCCTCTCTTCCGGCGGCTTTATCGGTTCACTGGTAACGGCGATCGTGGGTGCCGTGGTGCTCTTGTGGGTGATTAGTAAGGTCAAAAAAGCGTAGCAATTTAACTGTTACTTGTTTGACGACCGCCCGGCCTTGTGCCGGGCGGTGTCGTTTTATACCGATGCTATCGGTGTTTCAGGCCACTTCCGTTACACTGGTCGGCTTTATTCTGCTTCTTTGCTGGTGGTGACCCTGTGTTAGTGGGTGGTGATACTATGCTTTTTCGAGGTGCCTCTTGATCGACGCGTTAAATGCCTGGTGGGCCCAACAGCTTGTGCTATGTGATTGGGCATTTACCCCTCATCCGCTGGCGGTCGATGCAGGCGCTGCTGAGCAGCGACTGCTGCAACTGGGAATTACCGACCGGGGAGAGCTGGCCGAGCAACTGTTTCACGGCTTGGGCGCCCCCGCAGGCCATGCCGATCGTCTATTGGGCGCTTTGGAGTGGGCAGCGCTTGCTGGCGCGGCGGGCTGGTTAGAGGCAGAACAGTCACGCGCCTGGGCTCACTATTTAACCCGTCGTATTACCAGTGATTACAGTGATTTGCGCGCATGGCTCGCCGACCTGCGCCGTGCCCTGGGGGCAAGAGGCTGGGAAGTGGGTGCAGACGATCGCTTTATGGATGCCTGCCAGGCGCTTGCCAATCTCGAAACCGATGGCGAAGGCGTCACTTGGGAAGCCCTCGAAAATGCCTTGGCTAAACTTCCTCCCCCTGCGTCACTCTGGCCTCAACAGCCTCAGGCACAGAGCTGGCGGCTATGCGCGCTGTTTCGGCCAATCACTGTTTATCCTGCTAGCCATACCGACTGGCCCGACGCCACCGCGTGGCTGGCACACGTATGGGATGTTCATGACCGCGACGCCCTGCTGGGGGTAATGCTCTGGCTAGGCGCACAGGGAGAGCGACAGCGCTGGGATATCGAAGCCCGTGAACTGCTGAGCATGGATAACGCTCAGCGCATGGAGTGGCAGCGCAGCGTAGTCGAAGAGTCGCCCTACGCGCCCGTACTGAATAAATTTGTAACCCAGGGAGAACCGCTGGAGTGGGCAGCCTGGGATTGGCTTCGACTTGTCGAGCTTGCCTGGGCGGGCGCTTGCTGCGGTTGGCTCAGTCAGGATGAGGCCGATGACCTGGCGGGACATGCCGCCGATTTGATCAGCCGCCGCTACCATGATTGGTACGCCGTCCTTAACGCCTATGGGCGTGGACAGAGCCTGTTTGATGGCATTGACCGGCGCGGTAAAACTCCCAGTGAGCGGCACCAGTTACTGCTGCACAGCGCTCACAGCCCCTGGAAACGGCCGCCGGGCGAACTCTTGGACGAACACACGCGGAAAGCATCTCAAACGCGTATTCGACAATGGCGCAATACGTCCCATCACTGGCTGTTGGCATTGGCCAGCGTTCGCGAACCCGATGTAATGCTGCGTCAAATAGACCCGTCAGCTGCGCTGCCAGAAGAGCAGCGTGCCGATGCGGCGCTCTATTTGCAGGAGTCGCTGGGCCTGCACGCCGATGAAGGTGCTCATGCGTTGGCGCGCTACTGGCTACCCGCCCAGGCGCATCATCTTAATCAACTGGCGGCTGACGCGGTGCATGGCGTTTTGCCGCCCTCGCAAAGTTGGTTTGGCCAACCGACTCCGGAAGAGCTTAAACAGCGTAATGCGGTTAAAGGGGTGAGCCGCCATGCGGCCACTATCCATATGGCCGAAAAATTCGCCTTCTATCTGCATATGTCCCTCGATAGCGGTTTACTGGATCGGGCGCCATTAATGGAGTACGCCAGTGCGCTGCGCAGCTGTCTATGCCGTTTTTACCCCAACCCTAAACGCCTGTTAGACGCATGGTTTGCTTGGGAGAGCTGCCTGCCAGAGCCAGAGCATGCATCGTTAATCAATGAGATTGTTTGGCACATTGAAGACCCCGGTAGCCTGTTCCACTGGTTGGATTGGCGTCATGACGCCTGGTGTGAGCCGGGCAGTCGTCCCACGTTGAGCCACTTCACTGCCATGTCACTGGTGGGGCCACTTAACAGTGCCGTTTGGAGTGAACCACAGCCCGAGAGCGCCCGGGAGTGCGCTGAGATTCGTGAGTGGGTGGATAGCCACTATCATTTGAGCAGCGCTGGCGATATGCAGGAGTTCTTGACCTACATGCTCGAATCAGGCGACCGCCAGGAGTACCAGATTAATTACGCTCCTTACACGCTCAATCCAGAGCGTTTAAGCGCTGAAATCGCCATTCTTGAGTCTGGCGACTGTGCTGAAGACGAGCGCCACCACTTGCTTCGTTTGCGCCGGGTGCGTGACAACGAGGATGGCTGTAATGAAGTCGATATGGCGGCCTGGGATATTGCTCAACTGGTCGATCTGGCGATTGCCGCGCGGCAGCTAGGTTGGCTTGATAGTGCTGCGTTTGCCACTGTGCTGGATCGTGCTTATCAGCTGGCGGCGGACCACTATGCCGGATGGCAGGAGTACGCCATGGGCATGTATGCAGGCTTCTCGTTTTTTATGGGCGAAACCCCAGAGCGGGAGAGCTTTTTAGCCGGTTTTCGTCAGGCGTTAGTGGCTTGGGTGTGTGGCGCGCCAGTTTTGGCCGGACCATGGGTGAGTCTCGATTTTCCGGGAAATAAACCGCGCCATTTCGCCCCACTGCATATTGATACGCTGCCGGGCGATCAGCGTACGTTACATTGAAGCTCGCCAAACATATGATAACTAGCTTATAGTCGTGCGTGGAAAAATGAGTTTTGTCATACCGACCCCCTATAAATGTCACGAGGTTAATCGCATGGTTGCGTTGCCACGCCCCGCTGTGACCGCTGTCCGTGTTGTAAGTGTTTGTTTTATAGTTACATTGGTTTCTGGCTGCGCAGGTTCTTCTCGACAGAGTAATATGCAGGCTCCAGAGAATTACTTCTCCATGTCGTTGCCGGGAATGGGGGCGAATCCGCAAATGTCGCCGATTGACCCCATCAATGCGCAATTGCGTAGTCTGCAAGTACCGCCACCAACAGTGGTTCGTGAGGCGCTGCTGGCCCAGCATCAGCGTTGGGCAGGAACGCCTTACCGGATTGGCGGCACGTCAGAACGAGGCATTGACTGCTCCGCCCTGGTACGCAATGTTTATCGTGACACCTTTAATTTAGAGCTTCCGCGTTCCACTAGTGGGCAAGTGCACGAGGGACGCCCGATCGACCGCCAAGAGCTGCAGGCGGGCGATCTGGTGTTCTTCAGCCCACCAGGTCGATATAACCACGTCGGCATTTATGTCGGTAATGGCTATTTTCTGCATGCCTCGACCTCTAAAGGGGTGATTATTTCCAGCCTGGATAATAGTTATTGGCGGCGCCACTACTGGCAGGCACGCCGTGCGCTGGAGCCAACGCATTTGGCCCAGTTAGGCGGAAGTGTTTTCTAGTCGTCAGGCCTCTAACTATTTAGGAATGGAATGATTGAAGCCAAAACGCGCGCCTGGTGGCGCGCTACCTTGGCGCTCTGCCTAGGCTCATTTCTTGTTTTTATTAACCTCTATGCACCGCAGCCGCTGCTGCCTGGGTTGAAGGAGACTTACGACGTCTCGACCTTGGGTGTCAGCCTGCTCATGTCCGTCTCAACTCTCTCTTTAGCCTTGGCGCTGCTGGTATTCGGGCCGCTTTCGGATGCTATTGGCCGCGAAGGCATTATGCGCATAACGCTGCTACTTGCAGGCGGCTGCTCGCTCGCATTGGCCTTCGCGCCCACCTTTGAAAGCTTGCTGCTGCTACGCCTGGTGCAGGGGTTTGTGCTGGGAGGGCTGCCCGCCGTAGCAATCGCCTGGATGGGCGATGAGTTTGAGAAGCCTGCGCTATTAAGTGCCGTGGGGCTCTATATTGGCGCTAATTCACTCGGCGGTATTAGTGGGCGTATCGTTGGTGGTGCCGCTGCCGAAATAGGTGGCCCCACTGCTGCATTTCTTGCGGTAGGCATCATGACGCTCCTTGGCTGCGTGATATTTTGGCGTCTGTTACCTGATAGCCGCGCTTTTACTCCCCAGCGATTTGAGTTGCGCAAAGCGGCCAGCGATTTAGGTAATCATCTGCGCACGCCTGTGCTGCTTGCCGCGTACTGCTTGGGTGGCATCAATTTCCTGATCTTCATCAACCAGTACAGCTATATCACCTTCCGGTTAGCGGCGGCGCCCTATCAGCTGGCTGCCAGTGGTTTGGGGCTGATTTTCTTGACCTATCTAGGCGGCACCTTTGGTTCGATGATTTCGGGGCGCTTGGCCGGTCGGTTTTCGCCTGCCGCGTGCATGATGATGGGGGTGATGATTTTAATGCTTGGCACGGCGATCACCTTATCGGATTCACTGGTGCTGATAATTGTTGGCTTAACCGTCAATGCTTTTGGTTTTTTCCTGGCGCATTCGTTGGCGTCTAGTTGGGTAGGGCGTTATGCCCAGGGTGCCCGGGGCAGTGCCTCGGCGCTTTATCTGGTGTTTTACTACATGGGGGCCAGTTTGGGCGGCTTCTGGCTGGAGCCATTCTGGCGCTGGGCCGGCTGGACAGGGGTGAGCATTGGCTCGTGGTTACTGCTGAGTATCACCCTGATGATTGCTTTCGGCCTGTGGCGTTTTGAGCGTCGCCAGGCGGTTAACTAACTTTCATCAACTACCATGGCGTCAGTTGACCACCGCTTAAATGGAAACGCTGTGGGCAAAGCCGTTCCAGTAGTGCGCTGTCGTGACTAATCACCAGTACGCCAAGCTGGCGTTGTGCCGCCTCCTGTTTTAGCGCCTGCCAAAGCTCAACCTGGGTAATCGGGTCGAGCATGGTGGATATCTCATCGGCGACCAGAAAGCGTACCTCTGGCGCTAGCGCCCGCAATACGCATACCCGTTGGAGCTCTCCCCCTGATAGCGATTGTGGCAGGCGGGAAAGCCACTTTTCCTGCAGGCCAAACGCTTGGCACTGCGCGTTAGAAGGCGTCCATGCTTCGCGTAAAATCTTGGCTACTCGCCAGCGGGGGTTCACCGCCAGCTCCGGCGATTGGGGTAGCCACTGCACAGGTTGCACGCCGCTTTTGGGCAGCGCAGCGCCATCCAGGGTGACACTGCCCGCCTGGGGCGCCAAATAGCCCGCCAACAGCTTCCCCAGCGTTGATTTGCCCGCCCCGGAGTCGCCGCTTATGCCTACCCACTGCCCCGCGCTCAGCGTTAGCGACGCCGCTTGTAGCAGGGGGACGCCGGGTGAAAACTGAAAGCTAAGCTGGTGCGCTTTAAGCAACGCTCACCCCCTGTTTATCTTTGCTGATTGTCGCCGTTGTAAAAGCGTTGTCCGGCAGCGCCAGCCACAGAGCCTGTGAATAGCCGTGATTAAGCGAAGTGCCATCGTCTTGAAAAGCGCAGGCGAGGGCAGTTTCGACCTGCTTGCCGTCTCGCATGATGGTAACTCGGTCGGCAACTGGCAGGGCGTGGCGCAGGTCATGGGTAATCAAGATCACCGTTTTGCCTTGGTCAGCCAGCCCGCGCAGCGCGTCCAACACTCGCTGGCGCTGGTGCGGGTCCAGGCCGACAGTGGGTTCGTCGGCAATTACTAACTGCGCTTGACTCACGTGTGCCATGGCCGTTAACACGCGACGAGCCATGCCGCCGGAAAGCTCATGGGCGTAGGCCTGCTGTGCTTGTGTGTCTAATTGGTAATGGTCAAGGGCGCGTTGGGCAGCATGCCGGGCACCGGTCGAGGGTTGCCCGGCACGCTGGGCCGCCCAGGTCACTTGGCGGTGAGTGCGCACCAGCGGATCCAAGGCACTCAACGACTGGGGAATAAGTGCCAGCTCGCGGCCGCGAAGCTGACGCTGGCGAACGGCATCAAGCGGTTTTTCCTGATAGTTCAGCTGTCCACTTAAACGGGCAGCAGGCGGTAATAAGCCCATAATCGCGTAGGCCAGCAGGCTTTTTCCAGCGCCTGACGCGCCCACCACCGCATGTACCTCACCTGCCGAAATTTGCAGCGTTAAGTCATCCAGGCAGGTGGCCCAGCGGCGTTTCCACCATGAGGCATGGCCATGGGCATAGTAGGGCAATTGAAGAGTTAAATGGTCGATAGTGAGCATCGCGGCCTCCTAAAGTGCCCGGCGCAGTTGTCTGGAAAGGCGTTCGAAACCAAGCACCATCAGCAGTAGCGCCAAACCTGGAAATACCCCCAGCCACCAATAACCGCCGCTTAAATAGCGCATGGCGTCGGCCAGTAGCACGCCAATAGCCGGCTGGCTGGGGCTCAGGCCAAAGCCTAAAAAGGTTAACGCGGCTTCATGCAGAATGGCGTGGGGAAACAACAGCAGTGCACCAACCAAGCAGTGGGGCAGCAAGTGAGGGAGTAAATGGCCGTGGAGCACAAACCAGCGTGATTTCCCAAAGGCGCGAGACATACGCACATAGGGGGCTTGGCGTAACTGCCAAAGCTCCGCGCGCAGTACACGGGCCAAACTAGGCCAGTGGGTAACGGCCACGGCAATAATCACCGCCTGGGTGCCGCCGCCCAGCGCAAAGGCGATCAGCATTAACAAAATCAGGTGCGGTACGCTGAGCAGCGTATCAATCAGCAGGCTCACCAGCGCATCCAGCCGAGACGACAGCGTGGCTAGCGCTGCCAAACTCAGTGCAATCAGCGTGCTAAGGATAGCGGCCAGAGAGCCCACCCAAAAGCTCAGCGCCAGACCGGCCAGAGTGCGCGCCCATAGCTCACGCCCTAAGGCATCGGTGCCTAGCCAGTGATCAACACTGGGTGGGGCTAATCGGGCTTCAAACTGCATCTGCTGAGGTGTATCACCCAGCAGCCATTGGCTGGCGATCAGCCCGATTACCAGCAGGCCGGTGACCACCAAGCTGATTGCGGCGCGAAGGCGCGGCTGGGGCTGCCTCATGTGCCTTCCACCTTAATACGTGGATCGATAACGCCATAAAGCGTATCGGCGAGCATATTGCCGAGGCTCACAAACAGTGCGGTAAATAGCGCTATGCCTAACAGCAGAGGAACGTCACTGCGTAGGCCCGCTGCCACCGTGGCTTGGCCTAAACCGGGGTAGGCAAAAACGTGTTCGATCAAAATAGAGCCGCCGAAGAGTTCGCCTAGGGAGGCAAACGCCAAGGTGATCGCCGGTAAACTGGCGTGGCGAAGACCGTGGCGCCAGGCCACATCAATCCGACTCGCGCCTTGAGCAAAAGCATGGGTAGCAATATCTGAGCGCATTAACTCCAGCATGCGGGCACGGGTGTGCAAGGTAATGTTGGCGATGCCCAGCAGTGCCAAGGTGGCGACCGGTAAGAGTAGATGATGCAATCGGGTGACGAGGGTGACGTCTTGATTCAAGACCCCGACTGGCCCTGCGCAACAGGTCGGTGTCCAACCCAGCGTTACCGAAAATAGCAGGACGGCGAGTATTGCCAGCCAGAAGGCGGGCGTGGATGCGGTAATAAAGGCGTAGGTGCTGATAGCCTTATCCAGTTTGGTACCCTCTTTGGCGCCGGCCACAACGCCAAGGCTAAACCCGAGCAGTGCTGAAAGTAGCCAGGCGCTGCCCAGAAGCATAACCGAGCGCTGAAATCGCTGAGCGATGACCTCACTAACCGGCTGGTTATACACATGGCTCCAGCCTAAATCACCGCTGACTAGTTGACGCAGCCAGTGCCCAAACTGAACGACAGCTGGTTCGTCAAACCCCCAGCGCTGGGCAATTAGGGCGCGCTGCTCAGGGCTTACTTGCGCCATCTGTGGGCCTAAATAGGCATCAACGGGATCGATGGGCGACACCATCATTAACCCAAAGGACACCAGTGCCACGCATAGCAGTACCAGTGCAAGACGTACCAGGCGCTTGGCTATACGCCGGATTACTCGCACGTCCAGCGCCACTCGAGCAGGTTAGCAGTGATCGGCCAGCCGTGTCCGTGGGGGGCGACGCCCAGCTCGCCAACGTTTAAGCAGGTGTCGGCGAAGTAAACGTGTTCAAGGTTAACCAACCAGGCCCAGCTGCTATTGCCGCGCACTCCGTAGCCGGTGCTGCCGTCCCACTGCGCCGACCGCCACTCGCGGTTGGCTTGCTCAATACTTTCCGCTGCCTGGGCGGCGTCTAAATGGTTATCCACTTCAGTGTTAGCGTAGAAGCCGCTGTTATAGAAGCCGTTGCCTGCATGCTGGCTGTGGAAGAGATAGTAGATCTCCTGAGGGCTGTGGCTGCCAAAGCCGAACATAATAGCGTCCTGGTGCAGCGCTTCGCGCTGGATTTGATCCCAGTGGCGACCGGTGGGCTGCATCTCTATCCCCAGTGGGCGAACCATTGCGGCGCTGGCCTCTGCAAGCAACTGCCTAGTGGTATCGCTTGAAGGGTAGGTAAGCCGAAAGCGCGCGGGCAGGCCATCTTTATAGCGCAGGCCATCGTCACTTAGCTGCCAGCCTGCTGCGTCGAGTATCTTCTCGGCCTGGGCAAGGTCGGGCGCAGTAAGGCGTTCATCGCTATCGCTCCAGGGCAGGCCGTCCGCTGGGCCAAAGGCAGGGCGGCCATAACCGTTCAGTGCTACCTCAACCAGGGTGTTGCGGTCAACGGCAAGGTTGATCGCCTGGCGGATCGCAAGTTCGGCGGTGACGTCATTGCCGATTGGAGCCCCAGAAGCAGCAAGCTCGCCATTCGCTGGCTGCATGGGGAAAAGAATGCCGCGGTTATCAACGCTCTCCATGATTACCCGCTGCATATGCGCTGGCAGGTTTGCGGCTAGGGCAGGAGGCACAGAGGCAACGTCCACCTGGCCTGCGTGGGCGGCGCTTAGGGTGGCGTCCTCACCCATAAAGCGAAAGACCAGTCGATCAAAGGCGGGCGCGGGGCCATAGAAGTAAGGATTACGCTCTACAATCAGCTGCTCGCCTTCCTGCCACTCGACCAGTTGATAAGGGCCGGAGCCCAGGGGCTGACGGCCATACTGCTCGCTATAGCCGTTGTCTCGCCCGGCGTGGGGAACGATACCTAGCGTCATGAGCTGATCAACAAAGGTGATGTGCGGGGCGTTTAGGCGTAGCGTGACGGTATACTCATCAACCGCCTGCGCTTTATCAAGAGCACTTAGGTCGGCACGTCCGCCAGCGTTAGCCGCTTGGTTGAAGGTGTAGGCTACATCAGCGGCGGTCAGCGGCGTGCCGTCGGCAAAGCGCGCATCGTGACGTAGCGTGAGTGTCCACGTCAGGCGGTCGTCTGAGAGCGACCACTGAGTGGCCAGTTCTGGCTGGGGGGTTAGGTCTCTGCCCCGAGCGAGTAGCGTCGACTGAAATAGCGGATTACCGTATTGCCCCCAGCCCAGCAGTGGATCAAAGCCTTGCTCGGGTTCGCCTCCAACGGCTAGCACCAACTGCTCTTTCGCCTGTACGGCGCTTGCGGCCACTAAACAACCGAGTGTAATACCCAGTAAGATAGGCCGAGGTAATCCAGGCATCGCTTTATCCTTGCTGATACAAGTATGATCTTTTATCAATAACATCATACTAGCGGCATGGGCGACACATGAAAAGTGAATCAATTGAGGGGGCGTGAATGCAGCGTGTAACGGTTACGCTTGATGAGGAGCTGATGGCGGAGGTAGATACGCTAATGCGTGAGCGCGGCTACCAAAACCGCTCAGAGGCAATTCGCGACCTGACCCGCAGTGGCTTAAAGCAGGTAAAAGAGGAGGCCGCGCCGGACTCGCCGTGCATGGGCGCGCTGGTGTACGTCTATGATCATGCTGCGCGCGAGCTCTCCAAACGCTTGACCCGGCACTCCCATGATCATCATGAGCTGACGCTATCGACCCTGCATGTGCATATCAACCATGACAGCTGCCTGGAAGTAGCGCTGCTCAAAGGCCAGGGGCGTGCGCTCAAACAGTTTGCCGCCGAAGTTACCTCGTCGCGAAGCGTGCGTCATGGGCAGCTCGTGCTGATACCTGATGAATAAGCACGTTTTCGATAGCCATAAAAAAAGGTGACCCGAAGGTCACCTTTTTGATCGGTAGCGTGAGCGTCTTAGTGCTCTACGCCGCCTTCGCCGTGCACGTGGCCGTGCTCAACTTCTTCAGAACTTGCTTCACGTACTTCTGCGATCTCAACATCAAAGTTGAGCTGCTGGCCTGCCAGCGGGTGGTTGCCATCAACAACGACCGTATCGCCTTCGACTTTCTTAACGGTAACCATTAACGGGCCACCTTGAGTCTGGGCTTGGAACTGCATGCCCGGCTCAATGCTTTCAACACCTTGGAACGCATCGCGCGGTACTTCTTGCATTAGCTGCTCTTGCAGCTCGCCATAACCTTCTTCAGGAGAGACGCTAACGTTCAATTTTTCGCCAGCTGCACGACCTTCCAGCTCTTTCTCAAGGCCCGGGATAATATTGCCGGCACCATGGAGGTAGGTAAGCGGCTCACGGCCTTCAGAACTGTCTAGCACTTCACCTGAATCGTTAGTCAGGGTGTAGTGAAACGCGACAACCGAGTTTTGCGCAATTTGCATGGAATAACCTTTCGGTGAGTGCATGTTCCAATATGGTAACGCGTGTGCGCTGTCTTGTCAGGGGGGTAGCGGCGCTTTTTCGTACTCACCACTTTCGACGGTATTGCGCGCTAGGGTGACCAGGGATACCCTACGACCATCACTTATTCCTTTGCCCTATTACTTTTGGAGCATGCAATGACGATTTTGATTATTTGGCTTATCGCATTTTGTCTAATTGCGTATTTTGTTAATGAGCGTTGGAACAAAGGCGTGAGCCAAGGGTTAGATAAAATGTTGCCAAGTGTCTTGAAGAGTCACGGCGACAATCGCTATCTTTGGGTTGTTTCGCTGGCGGTGCTGGGGGCGACCACCCTGGTGCAACCTGTAGAGATGCTGTTGGTAGTGTTGTTGCTGGCGCTCATTGGCTGGGCAATTATGGCCTTGGCAAACTGGGCCAGTAATAAGACCCACCATTAAACGATCACTTTAAACATATAAAAAAAGCCCGGCCATCAATAGGATGGCCGGGCTTTTTTATACTCATACGCTGAGGATCAACGTTGTCGTTTAATAGGGCGCAACGCTCATGTTAGCGCCGCTACCGATCAAGCGGACACGCTGACCGGCCTGGAATTGACGGTCGGCACGCTGAACAACAACAATATCGGTGCCGTCATCACGGCGAATTTCCATTTCCAGCGCGTTAACGCGGTTAGTCGCGTCTTCAGCAGCAGTACCCGCTACAGCACCACCGAGTGCACCTGCCACGGTTGCCAGTTGACGACCTGAACCACCACCCACTTGGTTGCCCAGAAGGCCACCAATGATCGCGCCGCCGCCACTACCTAAAAGACCTCCAGCACGGCTATCGGCTTGAATCTGTACCGGACGAACCGCCACGATAGTACCGTAGGTGACGCTTTGGCCCGTTTTAGCTTGGTTACCGCTATAGACATCGCCAGAGTAGCCGGATGTGTTAGCACAGCCCGCTAAGGTGAGCATGCTCATGGCGGCGATAGGTAAAAGAAGACGTTTCATTAAAACCTCCTGGGTGTATTAATGTCTCTAGCGATCATCTGTACCACAGTCATGTTTCACACTGTCGTCTTTCGCAAAGACTTGGCATTGATCGCAATTAAACAGTGCGGTTATAGAACGCTGTTCGTTAAAATAGCCGATGCTGGCATCTTTGACCAGCCGTGGTTTGAAAAGATCAGCGCGAACAAAAATAATCGTTAGGAAATAGTATAACGGAGAGTGTAACAGCGTATTAAGAAAACAGTGTGCAAATACGCCTAGACAACCAAAAACAGGAGGCCATATGGCCTCCTGTGGGAGCGGATGGCTCGCTAGCTAAAGCGCTAATTAACCGAATTGATTCATGGTGTTGTCTTTACCACCCGCTTTCAGCGCGGCGTCACCATGGAAGAACTCTTTGTGGTCATCACCGATATTAGAGCCTGCCATATCCTGGTGGCGAACCGTCGCGATTCCCTGACGAATTTCCTGGCGCTGAACGCCTTTCACGTAAGCCAGCATGCCTTCGTCGCCGAAGTAGCCTTTAGCCAGGTTGTCGGTGGACAGGGCAGCCGTGTGGTAAGTCGGCAACGTGATCAAGTGGTGGAAGATGCCCGCATCGCGAGACGAATCGCGCTGGAAATTGCGTGTCCATTCATCGGCCAACTGACCTAGTTCAGTTTCGTCGTATTCGGCGCTCATCAGCTTTTCACGCTGGTAAGCGGAAACGTCCTTGCCCTCTTCCTCCCAAGCATCGAATACCTGCTGACGGAAGTTCAGCGTCCAGTTGAACGACGGTGAGTTGTTATAGACCAGCTTGGCATCCGGCACGACATCGCGAATCCGGTTGACCATGCTGGCGATCTGGCCCACATGGGGCTTCTCGGTTTCGATCCACAGCAGATCAGCGCCATTTTGCAGGCTGGTGATGCAGTCCAGAATAACGCGGTCTTCGCCTGTGCCTGCTTTGAACTGGTAAAGGCCGGAGGCGAGACGCTTGGGTTTGACCAGCTTACCGTTCTGCTTGATGACCACATCGCCGTTATTGATGTCGGCGGCGTTTTCGATCACATCGCCATCAAGGAAGCTGTTGTACTGATCGCCGAGATCGCCTGGCTCATTGGTGACGGCGATTTTTTGCGTCAAGCCAGCGCCGAGTGAGTCGGTACGTGCCACGATAACGCCATCTTCAATGCCAAGTTCCAAAAAGGCGTAACGCACGGCGTTAATTTTGGCCAGGAAATCTTCATGGGGAACGGTGACTTTACCGTCCTGGTGACCACACTGCTTCTCATCGGAGACCTGGTTTTCCAACTGGATGCAGCAGGCGCCCGCTTGAATAAATTTCTTGGCCAGTAGGTAGGTGGCTTCAGCATTACCAAAGCCTGCATCGATATCGGCAATTATCGGCACGATATGGGTTTCATAGTTGTCGATTTTGCCGACCAGTTCCTGCTCTTTTGATTTATCGCCTGCCTCTTTGGCTTCGTCCAGGGCGCGGAACAGGTGGTTAAGCTCCCAGGCATCGGCTTGCTTTAGGAAGGTGTAGAGCTCTTCGATCAGATCCGCGACGGAGGTTTTTTCGTGCATTGACTGGTCGGGCAGCGGGCCGAACTCGGAGCGCAGCGCGGCAACCATCCAGCCTGACAGGTAGAGGTAGCTACGTTTGGTGGTGCCAAAGTGCTTTTTGATCGAGATAAGCTTCTGCTGGCCAATAAAACCGTGCCAGCAGCCCAATGACTGAGTGTACTGTGCGGTATCAGCATCGTAAGCGGCCATGTCTTCACGCATGACTTTGGCAGTATAGCGAGCAATGTCGAGGCCGGTATGAAAGCGGTTTTGAGCGCGCATGCGGGCGGCATACTCGGGCTTGATAGCTTCCCATTTGCCGCCTTGTGCTTCGCGTAACTGGGCCATGGCTTTGATATCGTCGAGCAGTCCTGTCATGAGCTTATCCTCTTCGGTCGTGATCATGTTTTGCAAATCAGTGTTCGCTTATGCTGCGTTTGCGACGTTGTTGCAGCGTCGTCCAGTTTTTCTGAAACGCTGGCTAACCTCGCTGCGCTGCAATGCAATAACTATCAACGAAGCGAGCGCATTCAACAATTCACACTTGGGGGCAGAGGGCGTTGTAACCCGACGACAGGAAGGTAGAGGAAGGGCGTGTTTGTGTAGTCGTTTTTCGTCAAAATGGCGTCAAGAGCGCATAAAAAAGCACTGCCGAGGCAGTGCTAGAGGTCAATCAAGATGGTTTGTTAATCAAGCGAAAGCGTCATTTCTCGATGTGGAATGCCTGCATCCATAAACTCGTCGCCGTGGGCGACAAAGCCTAACAGCTCATAAAACGCCAGAGCATGCACCTGCGCGCTAAGAGCCACCTGGGTGTGGCCCGCATGGCGGGCCGCTTCAATCGCGGCTTGCATTAGTAGCACGCCAATGCCGGTGCCGCGGGCGTCTTTGATCACGGCAACCCGCCCAATGTGGGCATCGGGGAGCAGGCGAGCGGTGCCGACGGGTTGCCCATCAAGCATGGCAAGAAAGTGCTGGCACTGCGGATCCAGGCCATCCCACTCCTCTTCCTGGGGCACGCTCTGCTCATCAATGAACACTCTGCGACGGATCTCGCTGGCAGCTTGGCCCAACGTCTCCCAGTCACCCGTGCTGATGTGAGTAATCGCCATTAATACTCCTCGTCGTCATCTCCGTCATCGCTCATAAAGCCGAGGCTTCCGGTGTTGACCAACTGCGTGATGAGCGCCGCGGCACCGTCAAGCTCCAGGTCTTCGGCGTACAGTGGGGTAGTGTCGGCTAGGCGTTGGGCTAACTCAGTAGAGCAGGCGTGACCGTCGCCATCGACAAACAGCGTGGTGCCGCTGGTATCGCTGCGCCAAGCGAAGCGTGAGCCTGGCATGTGATAAAGCGGTTCACCCTCTTGTAGTTGAGCAACAAGCGCCGCTTCGGTTAGCGGCGTTTCAAGCGGCACTACTTGATCCACATATTTTGGCTGGGTCATTACCCGGCCAAACCACTGGGCGACTTGGGTCGGGTTATCCAGTGTCGACATAATCAACTGCCGCATACGCTCAACGGCTGCATCGTCAAGTTCACCGGCTTTTTGCGCAGGCGCCATGCCCGCATCGCTGTAACGCTGTGATGCAGGAAGCTGCTCGCCCAAATAATCGGCGTAGGAGGTAATCGCCTCATCGGCAGAGGGTGCGCGAAAGCCAATCGAGATAGTCATGCAATCATCGCTTTGACTGACACCGTGATGTGCCCAGCCGGGGGGAAGATAGAGCATGTCGCCAGGCTCAAGCACCCAGTCGGAGTCCGGCTCTACGGTAAATTCTTTAAGGATACGTAGATCGACACCTTGGATGATCGGCGCATCTTCCGTTAGTTTTCCGCCCAGTTGCCACCGACGATGGCCGCTGGCTTGGAGTAAAAAGACATCGTACTGGTCGATATGGGCGCCCACATTACCGCCAGGAGGCGCGTAACTGATCATGACGTCATCAAGCCGCCAGCGCGGAAGGAAGTCAAACTCATCCATTAGCGCTGCTACCGCAGGCACGTAATGATCAACCGCTTGGACGAGAAGGCTCCAATTGTTTTCGGGTAGCCGTTCAAAGGTGGCTTCATCAAAGGGCCCGTGGGAGACCTGCCACGGGCCATTGGGGCCATCCTCTTCGACCAGGCGCGCCTCTACGCCAGGCTCGCAGGCAAGTCCGGCCAGCTCATCGGCCTCAATGGGGCTGATGAAGTCGGGCATCGCGCCACGAATCAGCAGCGGCTTTTGCTGCCAATAATTGGCCAGAAAGTCTGCGGCGGTAAGATCGCCCAGCAGTGTTAGCGGCTTATCGTGATGGCTCATGGCGTGTCCTGGTGTAGTGGTCGCAGTAACGTTGGTAAAAACAAATGGCTTACAGCGAGTTTAGCTGATGTGTCAGTGCTTCGGCTTGTGCCTGGGCATTACCAATATAGTTGGCCGGTGAAAGCGCCTTCAATTCGGTTTTGACCTCGCTGGGCAGTTCAAGCGTATCAATAAACGCCGCAAAGCCCGCTTGGTCAATACGTTTGCCCCGGGTCAACTGCTTGAGTTTTTCGTAGGGCTTCTCAATGCCGTAGCGACGCATCACCGTTTGAATCGGCTCGGCGAGCACTTCCCAGCTGTTATCCAAATCAGCGTCTAAACGCTCGGGGTTGGCTTCCAGCTTGCTGATGCCTTTTAGGCTGGCGTGATAAGCAATCAACCCATACGCCAGGCCAACGCCCAGGTTGCGCAGCACAGTGGAGTCAGTCAGGTCACGTTGCCAGCGCGAGATGGGCAGCTTTTGCGCAAGGTGACTAAGCACCGCATTGGCCAGCCCCAGATTGCCCTCAGAGTTCTCAAAGTCGATCGGGTTAACTTTGTGCGGCATGGTCGAAGAGCCAATCTCGCCTTCAACGGTGCGCTGCTTAAAGTAGCCGAGAGAAATATAGCCCCATACGTCGCGATCAAAGTCGATCAAGATCGTATTGAAGCGGCAAATGGCATCAAACAGTTCAGCGATGTAGTCGTGAGGTTCGATCTGGGTAGTGTAAGGGTTGAACGTTAGTCCCAAACCTTCCACAAAGGTGCGGGCATTGGCTTGCCAGTCGATCTCCGGGTAAGTGGTCAGGTGGGCGTTATAGTTGCCTACGGCGCCATTGATTTTGCCAAGTACTTCCACCGCTTCGATCTGCTTAAGCTGGCGCT
This sequence comes from Vreelandella neptunia, assembly GCF_022489065.1. GTDB lineage: Bacteria > Pseudomonadota > Gammaproteobacteria > Pseudomonadales > Halomonadaceae > Vreelandella > Vreelandella neptunia_A. The sequence goes on from NZ_JAKVTW010000001.1 coordinate 158,283, forward strand.
TAAGACGGTAGGCCACGTTGGCCATCTCTTTGCCCAGGGTGGTCGGAGTGGCGGTTTGACCGTGAGTGCGCGACAGCATCGGTTGAGCGGCGTGGGCAATCGCCAGCTTGGCGATTTCATCAGCCACTTCGTGCATGGTGGGCAGCATGGCGGTTAGGCCATCGCTGAGCATGACACCGTAAGAGAGGTTGTTGATATCTTCACTGGTGCAGGCAAAGTGAATGAACTCAGTCACTGCGTGGAGCTCAGCTTGGCCCGCGATCTTCTCTTTCAGGAAGTACTCAACCGCTTTGACGTCGTGATTAGTAGTGCGCTCGATCTCTTTGATCCGCTCGGCGTCGCTGATCGAAAACTCACGAATCAACTGCTCAAGAAAGGCAGTCGCTTCAGCAGAGAGAGGCGGCACCTCGATGATCTGGGTATGCTCGGCCAAGCGCTGTAGCCAGCGAACTTCCACAATCACGCGGGCGCGAATCAGGCCGAATTCACTGAAGTGTTCGCGCAGGGCGGCGGCTTTAGAGGCGTAGCGGCCGTCAACGGGGGAGAGGGCGGTCAAAGCGGAGAGTTGCATGGCATCGTTTCCAGGTTGTTCGAGAGCAATTTAGTCGAGAGCAAGTTAATCGATTAGAGAGTGGTTTAACTAAGGCTGTCCAGCGCACGGCGTAGCGCTTTTCGCTGGAATACCAGCTTCCAGCGGCGCCCGCCTTGCTGATGCCACAATAACCCAAAGCGAATGCCAGCCATTAAGCAGGCGCGCACGCGTTCGGGCATCATGCGGCTTTGCAGCAGTGAGGGGTCGCCCTGCACCACAATGCGGGTTTTAAACGTGGAGATCGTCTCTTGATACGCTTCCCCTAGGCTAGCAACCACGTTTTCGTGGGTAGAGCCGAAATGCTCGGCCTGTCCCTGAATGCGGGTGAGTTGCTGGCCCAGTGAATCCATCATGGCGTTATTCGTGCGCAGTTTATTCATCAGCATGAGCAGTGAAAAGCCGTAACGTAGCACCACTGGGTTCGCTTGTTTACGCCCCACCAGCGCTTCTAAGGTATCCAGGCCGCGGCGCAAGTTGTTGGGATGCCCGCCATAAATGGCTTCAAAGCTTGCCGGATTAGTATCCACGGTGGCTTCTATCAGCGTCTCCCAGGCGCGAGTATCCACTTGGCCGGTGCGGGCGAGTTCGTCTACCAGGCTGGCGGCTTGAAACACGCCCGCCAACGCAAGGGCTTGGCGGGCGGCTGGGGAATCAGGCGCGCGATGAATCGGGGTGGTGGGATTCATGCAGCGGCCTCCGCGGCTCTCTTCCAGGTGGCGCGAATAACGCCGCCGCCCAAGCAAATGTCGCCATCGTAAAGAACCAGCGACTGACCAGGCGTGACCGCCCACTGAGGGTCATCGAACGTGACCTCTACGCCGCCGTCGGGCAGGGCGCGCATTTCACAACTGCAGTCACTTTGCCGATAACGCGTTTTGGCGGTAAAGCGCCCCTGTTGAACCGGCGGCTCGCCTGCCACCCAGTCCATCGCCTCGGTGGCCAATGTATCGGAGTAAAGCAGTTGATCGTGCTTACCCTGCACCGCGATCAGTACATTGCGATCCAAGTCTTTCGCCGCCACATACCAGGGCTCTTCTGAGTAGTTGGCAAGCCCGCCAATGCCGAGCCCCTGTCGCTGACCAAGGGTGTAGTACATCAGCCCCATATGTTGGCCAATCACAACGCCATCCGGCGTTTCAATGGTGCCGGGCTGGGCGGGCAGATACTGCTGCAAAAAGTCGCGAAAGCGACGCTCGCCGATAAAGCAGATACCGGTAGAATCTTTTTTCTTGGCCGTAATCAGCTCGTACTGTTCTGCCAGCGCACGCACGGCAGGTTTTTCCAACTCCCCTACGGGGAACAAGGTGCGTGCAATCGCTGCTTCCGGCACCGCATGCAGGAAGTAGCTTTGATCTTTGTTGCCGTCCAGGCCTTTAAGTAGGCGGGGTCGGCCTTCACGCATGCCTTGTCGTACATAATGACCGGTGGCGATTTTGTCGGCCCCGAGCATTTCGGCGTACTCAAGGAAGACCTTAAACTTAATTTCCCGGTTACACAGAATATCCGGGTTGGGCGTACGGCCCGCTTTGTATTCAGCTAAAAAGTGCTCAAAGACATTATCCCAATACTCGGCAGCAAAATTAGCGGTGTGCAGCTTAATGCCGAGCTTTGCACAGACCGCTTCGGCGTCAGCGAGATCCTCTTTGGCGGTGCAGTATTCGGTGCCGTCGTCTTCATCCCAATTTTTCATAAACAGGCCTTCCACCTCATAGCCTTGCTGCATGAGTAGAAGGGCAGAGACGGACGAGTCGACGCCGCCGGACATACCGACAATCACTTTGCCGTTAACGGCTGTGGCGGATGACGCAGTAGTGGATGAGCTTGGTGCAGTTGGGTCAGTGGATGACATGGGCATCCTCAGTTGAAGTAGGGTGCAAATATGCAGTGCGCAATTGGGCGAGGATTATACACGATGGGGAGTGACTGCTTCGAGTGCTTCACTCGCGAATCACCGTCAGCGGATAACACGGCCCGCTGAGCGCATCCTCAATACGTTTGAGTACCAGTGGGCTGCGTAGACGTGACTGGTGATCTAAGGATCGTATTTGCTCAAGTGTGAGCCAGTGGGTGGCGGTAATGTCGGGGTCAAGGGCGAGGTCGAGCTTATCAAGCGGCGTGCCGATAAAACCGTGGCTGTGAAACGTCTGCCCTGAGTCGCTATGGAATACGTATACACCTAGATAGCCGGTGAGTGATACCTGCCAAGCTGTCTCTTCCAGCACCTCGCGCAGAATGGCCGCGATAGGCCCCTCGCCAGGTTCGATATGCCCAGCAGGCTGATTAAAAACGCTATGCGGCCCGCCGCGCTGCTCTTCCACCATTAAGAAGTGCTCGCCTCGCTGTATGACACACGCCGCTGTGCTGTGAATAAAGCTCATGATGGTTTCCTGCGTTTGGCCGCTGGCCGCGCTCTTTTATCTTTTTGCTGCCTTGTGCGTTGGCCTGTTTGCTGGTTTGGGGGTGTATTGGCAGGCCGCGGGGCATGCAACGTTTCTTTACGCCATTCGCCAGGGGCTAATCCTTCCAGCGTCCAAGGGCCAATCGATGTGCGAATAAGGCGCAGCGTGGGGAAGCCTACGTGGGCGGTCATGCGGCGGACTTGGCGATTACGCCCTTCGTTAATCGTTAGCTCCAGCCAGCTAGTCGACGGATGACGCTTGGGGTCGATGGCCGGTTGGCGAGGTGCGGTAACCGGAGGGGCTATCCGGCGGGCCTTCGCTGGCTGCGTCGGGCCATCTTTAAGCGTAATACCCTGGCGTAAGGCCTTTAATGCCGCCTCGTCTATCTCTCCTTCGACCTGAGCCCAGTAGGTTTTGGGCTGTTTGTGGCGCGGATGAGAGATACGATGAATCAGCCCGCCGTCATCACTGAGCAACAACAGCCCTTCAGAGTCGTAGTCAAGCCGCCCGGCGGGGTAAATGTCTTTTACATCAATATATTGAGCAAGCGTCTGGCGACCTTCTTGGTCGCTGAACTTGCTTAATACTTGAAACGGCTTGTGCAGTAAATAGAGCTTGCTCATGACATCACTTTTATCGTTGCCCTGTAAGGTGTCGGTAGATCACTCATGCGCATGAAGTGCTGCGCTGGTATACTCCGGCCTAGCTGCTGGGGCGTGCTGGGGGCGTCATCGTTATAAACAGGCTATAGACCCGGCCATCAATGAACTCGCGCTCCACTCAAGATTTCTTGCAATCGTAGTGACAAGAGAGGTTAACGCAAATATGACTAAAACGCCGAAGATCATCTACACGCTCACCGACGAAGCCCCCGCGCTTGCGACGTACTCCCTGCTGCCGATTATCGATGCGTTCACCGATTCTGCTGGTATTCAGGTAGAGACGCGCGATATTTCTCTGGCTGCCCGGATCATCTCTCAGTTTCCAGACTACCTGAGTGAAGAGCAACAGATCGGCGATCACCTGGCGGAGCTTGGCGAACTGACCAAGACCCCAGAAGCTAACATCATCAAATTGCCCAATATCAGTGCCTCACTGCCTCAGTTAAAGGCGGTGATTAAAGAGCTGCAGCAGCAGGGCTATAAGCTTCCTGACTATCCGGAAGCCCCGCAGAGTGACGAAGAGAAAGACATTCAGGCGCGTTACGATAAAACCAAAGGCAGTGCCGTCAACCCGGTATTGCGTGAAGGTAACTCCGATCGCCGCGCACCGCTGTCGGTGAAAAATTACGCGCGCAAATACCCGCATCGCATGGGCGAGTGGAGTAGTGACTCCAAGTCCCACGTGGCGCATATGAGTGAAGGCGATTTTTACGGCAGCGAGAAATCAGCGCTGATTGAAAAAGCCACCGATCTTAAGATCGAACTGATCGCTAACGATGGCAGCGCCACCGTGCTCAAGCCGAAAACATCGGTACTTGAAGGCGAAGTCGTTGACGGTGCGGTAATGAGCCGTAACGCGCTGCGTCGTTTTGTGGCCGAAGAAGTCGCTGACGCGAAAGCCAAAGATGTACTGTTCTCACTACACCTCAAAGCAACCATGATGAAGGTCTCCGACCCGATCATGTTCGGCATGGTGGTTAGCGAGTTTTATCAGGATGTGCTGAGCAAGCACGCGGATGAGTTGAAACAGGCGGGCTTTGATGCCAATAACGGTATCGGTGATCTCTACTCGGCGATTAAATCGCTGCCTGAAGAGCGTCAGAAGCAGATTGAGGGTGAGATTCAGGCGCTTTACGCCGAGCGTCCTCGTCTGGCAATGGTGAACTCCCATAAAGGCATCACTAACCTGCACGTGCCCAGCGATGTGATTATTGATGCTTCTATGCCTGCGATGATCCGTGACTCCGGCAAAATGTGGGGCGCCGATGATCAGCTGCACGACGTCAAAGCGGTGATCCCTGATCGTTGCTACGCTGGTATCTATCAGAGCGTGATCGAAGACTGCAAGCAGCACGGTGCCTTTGATCCGACGACGATGGGTAGCGTCCCCAACGTGGGTCTGATGGCGCAGAAAGCCGAAGAGTACGGCTCCCACGATAAAACCTTCCAGATTCCTGCCGATGGCACTGTTCGTGTCACCGATGCCAGCGGCAACGTCGTGCTTGAGCACAGCGTTGAGGAAGGCGATATCTGGCGTATGTGCCAGACTAAAGATGCCCCGGTTCGTGATTGGGTGAAGCTGGCGGTTAACCGCGCTCGTGAAAGCGGTACCCCGGCGATTTTCTGGCTGGACGCCCAGCGCGCTCACGATGCTCAGCTGATCAAGAAAGTCGAAAGCTACTTGAAAGATCACGATACCGCTGGCCTCGATATTCGCATCATGACGCCGGAAGACGCGATGAGTTTTTCGCTTGCGCGTATCCGCAAGGGCGAAGACACCATCTCCGTGACCGGTAACGTACTGCGTGATTACCTGACCGACCTGTTCCCGATCATGGAGCTCGGCACCAGTGCCAAAATGCTCTCGATCGTTCCGTTGATGAATGGCGGTGGCCTGTTTGAGACCGGCGCGGGCGGCTCTGCGCCTAAGCACGTTCAACAGCTGTTGGAAGAAAACCATCTGCGTTGGGATTCGCTGGGTGAATTCCTGGCCTTGGCCGCTTCTCTTGAGCACCTGGGCAGCACCTTCGATAACGCCCGTGCGAAAATGCTGGCCAAAGCGCTTGATCAAGCTAACGGTAAGTTCTTGGACAGTAACAAGTCGCCTTCCCGCAAAGTGGGTGAGCTCGACAATCGCGGTAGCCACTTCTATTTAGCGCTATACTGGGCAGAGGCGCTGGCTGAGCAGAATGAAGATACCGAGATGAAAGAGCTGTTTGGCCGCTTAACCGAAGCACTGACGGCTAAAGAAGCGACCATTGTTGATGAGCTCAACAGCGTGCAGGGCCAGCCCACCGATATTCGTGGTTATTACCATCCAGACCATGAGTTGACGGGTAAAATCATGCGCCCAAGCAAAACGCTCAATGAAACACTAGCGATCGTCGCCAAGGGCTAATTCGCCCCTGGCTTCGATGACGCTTTAAACCCCCGTCCGCTTGGCGGGCGGGGGTTTTTGTATTACGCAGTGGGATATTTTAATTTTCCATGAACCCTTGCTGATCGGCAGCGTCTTACGTTCTAGTAAATTCGTTATAGCTGTGAATCCGCTTTAGCAGTGGATGAGCAACTTTGAAACGTAGAGACGCCTCTTTCGGTCAGTCTTGAGACAACCACCGTGCTGCTTATGCCCAACCTAGAGAGATCATACTTGACCGCCATACCTACGTTTTCGGGGATGACACGGCCAAATATGCCCGATGAAGATGGCGATTTAGCGGTTCAGTCAGCAGAACCAGCGCTGGCGCAACCGCCGCTTTACAAGGTGGTGCTTCATAATGATGATTACACGCCGATGGAGTTCGTCATTGAAGTACTGCAAGGTTTTTTCAACATGGATAGCGAGACGGCCGTTCAGGTCATGCTAGCTGTACATACCCAAGGAAAGGGCACCTGTGGCGTGTTTACGCGTGACATAGCTGAGACTAAAAGCTATCAGGTAAACGAGTATGCCCGTGAGTGTGAGCACCCGTTGATAAGTGATATTGAGGCCGCCAATTAAAAACGTTGAGAAATAATTGACGGTGAGGCTTGCAACCGTGCCATTTGTACCCGATGTTGAGAGTGCCGGTCGATTAAACTGATCCGACGCAAGCCCTAGGTGGCGATACGCCCTAGGTAGTAGCGAAAAGGGGACTGCCATGCTGAGCAAAGAACTTGAAATGACCCTGAACACGGCCTTTACTGTGGCGCGTTCTAAACGCCACGAGTTTATGACCGTTGAGCACCTGCTGCTAGCGTTGCTGGATAATGCCTCAGCGGTAGACGTACTGAAGGCATGTGGGGCTAACCTCGACAAGCTGCGGTCCGATCTGCAGGATTTTATTAACTCGACCACTCCACTGATTCCAGAAGGTCAGGGTGATCGTGAAACACAGCCCACGCTCGGTTTCCAACGCGTTTTACAGCGTGCGGTATTCCATGTTCAGTCATCTGGTAAGAGTGAAGTCTCCGGCGCTAATGTGCTGGTGGCGATCTTTTCAGAGCAAGAAAGCCAAGCGGTTTACTTTCTTAAACAGCAAAGCGTTGCCCGCGTAGATGCGGTCAACTATATCGCCCATGGTATTTCTAAAGTGGCTGGGCACGGCCCGTCACCTTCCCCCTCCTCATCTGAAAGTGAAGATGCTGAAGAGGGTGGTAGCGAAGGCGCAGCCCATCCGTTGACTGGCTATGCCACCAACCTGAACGAACAGGCGCGGCTGGGTAAAATTGACCCGCTGATTGGCCGTGATCACGAGCTTGAGCGCGTCGTTCAGATTCTGGCTCGTCGTCGCAAGAATAACCCGCTTCTAGTGGGTGAGGCAGGCGTAGGTAAAACGGCGATTGCTGAAGGCTTGGCCAAGCGTATCGTTGAAGAAGACGTGCCCGATGTTATCGCCGATGCAGTGGTTTACTCGCTCGATATGGGCGCGCTGCTTGCCGGCACCAAATATCGCGGCGACTTTGAAAAGCGCCTTAAAAGTCTGTTGAGCGAACTTCGCAAACAGCCTAACGCCGTACTGTTCATCGATGAGATTCATACGGTCATTGGTGCGGGTGCCGCTTCTGGTGGGGTAATGGATGCGTCTAACCTGCTTAAGCCGCTACTCTCCTCGGGCGAGCTGCGCTGCATTGGTTCGACCACGTTCCAGGAGTTCCGCGGTATCTTCGAAAAAGACCGCGCATTGGCGCGTCGCTTCCAAAAAGTAGACGTGATGGCGCCATCCGTTGATGACACCATTAAAATCCTCAAGGGCCTGCGTTCACGCTTTGAAGAGCACCATGAGCTTAAGTACACCGATGGTGCCCTAGAGAGTGCAGCGCGTTTGGCGGATCGTTATATCAATGATCGCTACCTACCCGATAAAGCGATTGATGTCATTGACGAAGCGGGCGCTCACCAGCGTCTATTACCGCCGGAAGTGCGCCTTAATACCATCGACGTCGAGCAAGTTGAAGCCGTGGTTGCCTCCATTGCGCGTATACCGCCGAAGAGTGTTTCAAGCTCCGACCGTAAGCTGCTCGAGAAGCTGGATCGTGACCTGAAAATGCTGGTATTCGGTCAGGATGAAGCGATCGATAGTTTGTCTGCGGCCATTAAGCTCTCTAGAGCAGGTCTTAAGTCGCCTGACAAGCCTGTGGGTAGCTTCCTGTTTGCTGGCCCCACTGGCGTGGGTAAAACCGAAGTGGCCAAGCAGCTTGCGCATATCATGGGCATTGAGCTGGTTCGCTTTGATATGTCGGAGTACATGGAGCGTCACACCGTATCGCGCCTGATTGGTGCGCCTCCAGGCTACGTCGGCTATGACCAGGGTGGCTTATTGACCGAAGCGGTCACCAAGCAGCCGCACTGTGTGCTGTTGTTAGATGAGATTGAGAAAGCGCACCCAGAAGTTTTCAACCTGCTACTGCAGGTAATGGATCACGGTCGCTTAACGGATAACAACGGCCGCGAAGCGGACTTCCGTCACGTTATCCTGATCATGACCTCTAACGCCGGTGCTGAGCAGGCGTCGCGTCGCTCGATTGGCTTCCAGCATCAAGATCACTCCACCGATGCTATGGAAGTGATTCGCCGCACCTTCTCACCCGAGTTCCGCAACCGCTTGGATGGCATTATTCAGTTCCACGCGCTGCCGGTCTCGGTGGTACGCAATGTCGTCGACAAGTTCTTGATCGAACTACAGGCGCAGCTGGATGAAAAGCGTGTTCAGCTGGATGTGGATGATATGGCGCGGGATTGGTTAGCCGACAAAGGCTACGATCCTGACATGGGCGCACGCCCAATGGCGCGTCTCATCCAAGAGAAGCTGAAGAAGCCGCTGGCCGAAATGATTCTGTTTGGCGAGTTGGCTGATCAGGGCGGTATTGTCCACGTTAGCCTGGAAGAGGGTGAGCTACACCTCTCCACTGAGACGGAAATGGCCGATGCGCCGTGAAACCGATGCGCCCTGAAAAGGGCGCTAAGGTGCTCTAAAGCCAATCACTCTTTTTGCCATGCAACAAAACGCAGCGCCCTGTCAAAGACGGGGCGTTGTCGTTTTTAGTGAACAGCCATTGACGCTGATCGGCGCTGTCGTTAAAGACAATCTAGCTGGAGCAGGTAAGATCAGCCGAACGCGTTAACAGTGCAACGACTTAGCGCGAACGGTAAACGATACGGCCTTTAGAGAGATCGTAAGGTGTTAGCTCTACTTTAACCTTGTCGCCGGTCAGAATGCGGATGTAGTTTTTGCGCATTTTGCCAGAGATGTGAGCGGTAACAACGTGACCGTTTTCCAGCTCAACACGAAACATGGTGTTCGGAAGGGTATCGACGATAACGCCTTCCATTTCAATATGATCTTCGCGTGCCATATAGGCATTTCCTCACTTATGAGTTAGTAATGTAATAATCGGTCAGAAATTGAGGGCCATTGGGTAGGCGCTCAAGAAACAGCGCTATATTGTGCCGTAAGCCTGCCGTCAAGGCAAAAAAGCTTACGTGTTTAGCGAATTAACTGCCGCCAATGGCGTCCATCGAGTATTTCCAACGGCGCAAACGCCTGTTTGTAGCGCATCTTACGGCACTCTTCGATCCAATACCCTAAATATAGATGCGGCAGCGCTTTTTCTCGACTGAGCTCTATCAGTTGGAGAATCGCAAAGGTGCCTAGTGAGCGCTTATCCAGTTCATCGCTAACGGCAAAGAAGGTGTAGATGGCGGAAAGACCGTGCTCAAGTTGATCAAAGGCAGCTACGCCGACGAGCTCGTCATTAAGGTACATTTCCATAAGATGAGCATAAGGCTCATCAAGGGTGAGGAAAGTGCGATACTGTTCACGGCTGGGGGGATACATATCGCCGTCAGCATGACGCTGACGAATATAGTCAGCGTAAAGCGAGTAGTGGCTTGATGCATAATAAGCGGGCATAACACGAATAGTAATATCGGCATTGCGCCGCCAGATCTTTCGCTGAGTACGGTTGGCGGTAAACTGGTCAACCGGAATACGCACTGATCGACAGGCGTTGCACCCTTCACAGTGAGGGCGATAAAGATGACGCCCGCTGCGGCGAAACCCTAGCAGTGCCAGAGAGTCATAGACACCGGGCACGGGTGACTCCTGCGGGTCGAGAAACAGCGTCGTCGCCTCTTTGCCGGGTAAATAACTGCAGGCATGGGGCACGGTCAGGAAGAAGCGCAAATCCCGCACCGGGCGACGCGGTGTATTACTACTCACGGCTTGCCTCCTTTTTATAAATGCTCAAAACAGAGCGAGTTCATGTCTGATGGTGAGTCTTAGTAGCAATCGCTTTTAGCCACAGCGACGCAGGAACAGTGGGTGTCTCGACGGCGGATGAGGTTAACGTAAACGCCTTATCGGGTAACCAGTTTTTAAGATAGTTGATGAATGCCTCGCGAGCGACTGTAATAGCGCCCAAGCTGGCCAGGTGCGGCGTATGCATTTGGCAGTCGATGAGCTTGCCGCCATGCTCGCGCATGGCTCGGGCGAGGTGTGCCAGTGCTACCTTGGAAGCATCTGGCGCGCGGGAGAACATGGATTCACCAAAAAACACCGGGCCCATGGCGATTCCATACAGGCCGCCGACTAACTGGCCGTATTGATGGACTTCAATGCTATGAGCAATGCCCAATGCATGCAGTAGGCTGTAGGCGTCGCGCATTTCGGTGGTGATCCAGGTGCCGCCGTCTTCGTCGCGTGGGGCGGCACAAGCCTCAATAACCTGATCGAAGTGTTGATCCAGGGTGATATGAAAGCCACCATGGCGTAATCGTTTGGTTAAGCTACGGCGCTGCTTAAATTGCTCAGGTAGGAGTATCATGCGCGGGTCTGGACTCCACCATAAAATGGGGTCGTCGTCGCTGAACCATGGAAATATTCCCTGCCGGTAGGCTTCTATTAGCCAGCCAGGTGAGAGTTCTCCTCCGGCAGCCAGTAAGCCGTTGGGGGAGTCCAGGGCTGTAGAGGTAGTTGGAAAGTTAGGATGTGGCGAGGAAAGCCAAGGTAGCATTACTTGCTCCTATTGCTACGTTTTTTACTACGTTCATGTTCGTCGTTCGTATATGACGGTCTTGTACTGGGCGCTTAGCTAGAGGCTCTGTGACCGCGGAAGGATGCTCGGTATCATGCAAACTCGCAAGTGGATTAAAGACGCCATTGAGGTGTAAAGGGAGAGTCGCTTGAAAGTGAATAAAGCAGTAAACAAGCGAACGCAGCGTAGCGCGCGTCAAACACCATCATCGGCTTCATCTGCGCGTGTAAACGCCGCAAAAGATAAGGCTCGTCGTTTTGGCCTGCGCTTACAAGGCTCCGTGCGCGAAGGCGTGGTAGTCATACTGCTGGCGCTGTGTGTGTTTTTATTATTAGCGCTATTTAGTTACCAAGCCTCTGATCCAGGCTGGTCTTACCAGGGGCCGGAAACAGACATCCGTAACTGGATGGGGCAGGTGGGTGCCTGGCTAGCTGATGTTCTCTATTCATTATTAGGCGCCAGTGCGTTGTGGTGGCCAGGAATGTTTGGTTTCGCCGCCTGGTGGCTGATTCGTTCGCGGCAAGTACGTTTTGAACTCGACCCGGTGGCGATTGCCGTCCATGCGGGTGGGCTAGTACTGCTTATTTTTGGCACCACCATGTTGGGTGCGCTGCACTTCTACCATCCTGATAGCATGCTGCCCTACGCTTCTGGAGGCATTTTGGGAGAGGGGTTGGTTGGTGCGTTAAGGCCTTTAGTCGGTAGTGGCGGCGTTGGATTAATCGCTGCCGCGCTGATTTTAAGTGGTTTTCCGCTATTCAGCGGTATGTCGTGGCTTCAGGTAGCGGATGAACTTGGTAAGCGGATATGTCGCCTGGGTGGCTGGCTATCGGCGCGTCGGCAGGCTAGCCGCATGCGCGCAGCGCAACGCGCAGCCGCAAAACCCGCGCCCGCACCAAAGCCTCAGGTAAAACCGCAGGTAGAGCCGCCCCTCGCTAAGCGAGAGACACCGCCTAATGACGTTAAGTCTGCCGAGGCGACACCCGCTGAGGCTAAGCCTGCAGCTGAATCGGTGGGTAAAAGCAGCAGTGGTCGGGAGCGGCGTGAGCCGGGTTTCTCTATGCCACTTTCCAATAGCGCCATTGATAATTCAGTTAGTGATGGAGAGGGCCACGAAACTACCGATACCTCGATCCCTTGGGAAGCCGCAGCCTTTTCAAGCAATAAGCATGTACCAGCTAAAACACCTGCACCTACTGCGGAACCAATAGAGGCGGCGCCAATAGATGAGGCTGCTGAAGAGGCAGAAGCACCCCAACCGCCGCGAGAAAATGCCTTTGTACGCGCTAGCACGCCGGCAGCGCCACCAGAGCCGGTTGAGTCCGGTAAGCCCAAGGAAGACGACGTTTCCTTCCCGCTGCGCGCCTCGCGCCAGGAAGAGGCTCCCGCGCCTGCCGCCAGCAACTACTTTGTTGGTGAAGACGCACCTGGTGAGAAAGAGCATGATCAGGATGCGAAGGTTGAGCCTAACCACGCCGATGACGAGCCACGTGTTAGCGAGTCAAGGATCGAGAAGCCTACCCACACAGCGTGGAACAGTGAGCGTATCTCTGCGGCTGAGCCTGGAAGAACGCCTGAACGTGTGGCTGAGGTCGTTCCAGAGCCGGTGTGGGACGATGAAGAGATGGATGACGAGGAGATGGACGATGACACTATGGACAGCGCATCGCATACGCCACCCTCGCCGCCTCCAGCCGCACGTCGTGAGCCCACATTTGCGCCTGAGGCGACCACACCAGAGCCAGATGAAGGCCCCGCGCTCTGGACCGTGGAGCATTTACAAAGCCAGCGTCCCGCTTTTGAGACGATGGACGAGCCCGAGGGCGATGTGCCGAGCCTGCAGCTACTAACGCCTGCAGAACCTCACCAGCCGAACTACACCGACCAGCAGTTGGCAGATATGGCTGAACTGCTCGAAGTGCGACTGCGTGAATATGGCGTTAAGGCTGAAGTGGTCGATACCTGGCCTGGGCCGGTCATTACTCGCTTTGAGATCAAACCCGCAGCGGGCGTCAAGGTCTCTAAAATCAGCAATCTTGCCAAAGATTTAGCGCGCTCGCTGATGGTGAAGAGCGTGCGCGTGGTTGAGGTCATCCCAGGGCGCCCCACGGTAGGGATTGAAATACCGAATCCTAATCGGGCCATGATTCGCCTGCGCGAAGTCATCGACTCCGACCGCTATCAGCAGGAGACCTCACCGCTGACCATGGCGCTAGGCCAGGATATTGGTGGCAGCCCGGTGGTGGCCAACCTGGGCAAAATGCCCCACTTGTTAGTCGCTGGTACCACTGGGTCAGGTAAGTCGGTGGGTGTTAACGCCATGCTGATCTCGATGCTGCTCAAGGCTAAGCCTAGCGAGCTGAAGCTCATAATGGTCGACCCCAAAATGTTGGAGTTGTCAGTCTATGATGGCATTCCTCATTTGCTGGCGCCAGTGGTTACTGATATGAAAGAGGCGGCCAATAGCCTGCGCTGGTGTGTGGCAGAAATGGAGCGCCGCTATAAGCTGATGGCCGCCATGGGCGTGCGTAACATTGCGGGCTTTAATGGACGGCTGGATGAGGCCGAACGCGCCGGTGCCCAGGTAGCAGACCCGCTATGGGAACCGCAGCCATGGGAAGTGCACCAGCCTCACCCCGTGCTGGAGAAGTTGCCCTACATCGTGGTGGTGATCGACGAATTTGCCGATATGTTTATGATCGTCGGCAAAAAGGTCGAAGAGCTGATTGCGCGCTTGGCGCAAAAGGCACGTGCTGCGGGTATCCATCTGATTTTGGCGACTCAGCGCCCCTCTGTAGACGTCGTGACAGGGTTGATCAAAGCCAACATCCCTTCGCGGATGGCATTTCAGGTCTCATCGCGGATCGATTCGCGCACCATTCTTGATCAAGGCGGTGCTGAAAGCCTGCTAGGCCATGGCGATATGCTCTATTTACCCGCTGGCTCTGGGCCGCCTAACCGTATCCACGGTGCCTTCGTGGATGACGATGAAGTGCACCGGGTGGTCGATGACTGGAAGCGCCGCGGTGCGCCTGAATATATCGAAGAGATCCTGTCTGGTGGCGTCTCCGCTGATGCCTTGACCGGTCTTGAGGCGGAAGGTGGCGATAGTGATGATGCAGAGCAGGATGCGCTCTATGACGAAGCTGTCCAGTTTGTCACTGAAACGCGCAAAGCCTCGATCTCAGCCGTTCAGCGTCGCTTTAAGATCGGCTACAACCGGGCAGCTCGTTTGGTGGAGGCCATGGAGGGTGCTGGTGTGGTGACATCAATGGGCTCTAACGGCGCACGAGAAGTGCTTGCGCCGCCTCCAGTAGGCCATTAATGGCCCACAATTATGCAATAAGCGTGAAAGCCGCGCTGCGGGTGAAACCCTGCGGCGTTTTTCTCGTCTGACTATTATATTTCTGAGTTATACATGGACGGTTAAGCCGACCTTACTGCTTTATTATTTAGCACTCATGTTTGAACAACAGTTTTGAGCAACCATTATTTGGCAACGGTTGCCTAGGGAGATCACATGCGCGATACGCAATCAAAACGAACGTCATCACTGGGCGCTTCACCCCTGGCATTGGCGGCAAGTGCCTTGGGTCTAACCTTCGGTGCACCCGCCTGGGCGGATGATGCAGCCGAGCGTTTGACCGAGCGATTGGATCCACTGGAGCGTTATCAAGCCAATTTTGAGCAGCAGATTTTAGATGGCAGCGGCGATCGTCTCCAAAGCGCGCGCGGTGAAATGTGGCTGTCCCGCCCCGGTATGCTGCGTTGGGAAGTGGAAGCGCCGTATTCTCAAACCGTGGTCTCCGACGGTGAAGATGTGTATATGTACGATCCCGACCTTGAGCAAGTCACCGTCCAAGAGATGGATGATCGGGTTACCCATACCCCTGCGCTACTGCTGTCGGGAAGCGTCGACGAGTTAACCGAGAGCTATGAGGTTTTCTACGAGCAGGACGGGGGAGAAGACGTCTTTACCCTAGTGCCTATCTCTGCCGATACGCTGTTTGAAGAGCTGAGCATGGTCTTTGACGGCGAAACGCTGAGTGAATTGTGGATGATGGACAGCACCGGTCAGCGCACCGCGATTACTTTTAGCAATATTACCCTCAATGGCAATATTGCCCGGGACATGTTCGATTTCGAGATACCTGAAGGCACGGATGTAATCCGTGAAGAGCTTTAAGGGTGAAGCGTGAATGGTAAGGTGTGAGGAGTAAGTCGTTAAAGACAAGTAGTTGCTGGAGAGTGGCAGTTTAAACCTGCCACTGATTTAACCATCAGGCGCCTTAGGGCGCCTGATCTGTTTCCTGATCACGGCTTTCCCGCCACGCCATAATTTCCCCAAAGCGTTTCTCCTGCCCAAAAGGGCTTGGCTTGAAGAAGGTGGCTTTAGGCAGCTCTTCAGGCCAGCAGTCGTGAGCACTACCCGACGGGTAGCCATCTGGCTCGTTGTGAGCATAGCGATAGCCCTCACCATGGCCCAACTGCTCCATCAGCTTGGTCGGCGCATTGCGAAGATATGTCGGCACCTCCACCTGGGGCTGCTGGCGCACGTACTGTTTAGCCTCGCTCCAGGCGCGATCAATACGGTTACTTTTTGGCGCTACGGCCAAATGAATCGCTGCATGGGCAATCGCCCGCTGGCCTTCGTAATCACCCAAACGCAGGTAGGCATCCCAAGCGGCAATCACTAATGGTAGCGCGCGGGGATCGGCATTGCCGACATCCTCTGAGGCAATGGCGGTTAATCTGCGTACCACATCCAGGGGGTCGCCGCCGCCCTGCATAAAGCGCGCCATATACAGCAGTGCGGCATTGGGGCGAGAAGAGCGTATCGATTTATGGATCGCCGAGAGCAGATCGTAATAGGCGTCGCCCTGTTTATCGAAGGCGCTGGCCTGATGGCCAATCACATCGGCTAACACTTCCTTATGCAGCACCTCACGGCCGTTTTCTTGGGTAGCGAAATCACACGCGGTTTCTAATAGCCCCAGCGCTCGGCGGGCATCGCCTGCACTGGCGTGGGCGAGGGCGGTTAATACCTCGTCACCAACCTGGATGTCACGCTTGCCCAAACCGCGCGCTTCATCGCTAAGCGCTTGACGCATCACCGTGATCAGCTCCTCCTGGGTAAGCGATTTCAGGACGTAGACCCGCGCGCGGGAGAGCAGCGCCGAATTGACCTCAAAGGAGGGGTTTTCGGTGGTGGCACCAATCAGCGTTAATAGCCCCGACTCGACGTGGGGCAGCAGGGCGTCCTGCTGGCTCTTGTTGAGACGATGAATCTCATCTAAAAAGAGAATGACCGTAGAGGACATCTGCTGGGCACGCTCTACCACGGCGCGAATCTCTTTTACGCCGGCCATCACCGCACTGAGGTGTTCCAAGTGGGCCTGAGAGGCCCGGGCCAATAGCTCAGCCAGTGTGGTTTTGCCAACCCCCGGTGGCCCCCATAAAATCATGGAGCGCACAACGCCGGACTCCGCCATGCGACGAAGGGGTTTATCAGGCCCCACCAGTGCCTGCTGGCCCATGTAATCGTCCAATTGGCGTGGGCGCATACGAAAGGCTAACGGGGCATCGTCGGAAGGTACCGCTTGGGCGCTATCAAAAAGATCCATGTAAACATCCGTTGTTAATCGAGACGTTGAGCAACAAAGCACCAACAAGTCACGGTGGTAAACCACACCTTAGCGAACTACCTTTGGCGTAACATATCAGAAAGATACACTTGCTAGGATAACGCTAGAAGGGCATTGTTTATGATAACCCCACGCGCTTATGATCGCATGCCGTCCAGCACTCAGGCCCGGCGGTAGGCATGACACAATAAAGGAGACAGTTCGATGTTAAACCAACTGCGTCTAGATCATGCCAACATGGCGAGGCTACTCCATGTACTGCAGCTTAAGCAGAAAACCCTCGTCTTGGGAGAGCGGCCCAATTTTCAGCTAATGCGTGAAGTGGTCGATTATATTTTGTCCTATATGGATGGCTTTGCTGCACCGCTAGAGCGTGTCTGCGTTGAGCGCCTGCATACCTTGGCACCTGAGCACGTCGCGCTGACCGAACAAATGGCCAACGATTACCGTGAGCTAAAGCCGCGTTTGCAGCGCCTGTCTAACGATATCGATATGATCTTGATGGATAACATCCTGCCAATGGATCGCTTTGCCGAAGATCTAAAAGATTATTTAGAGGCGCATCGGGCGTACCTTCGTCACGAACGTGAGGGGTTATTCCCGCTGATTGATGAACACTTTAGTCAGGAAGATATGGAAGAGCTGCGCCTGGCACTTCCCGAAGGCGCCGAGAAAGAGTTGGAGCGCCTTCAGGATGCTTATCCTGAACTCTACGCAGAGCTGCGCGGGGCTGATGTGCCCGCCGTATAGTCGTTCGTGAACAGCGACCCATAACAGTGTAGGCAATCGATAAAATCATCGGCGGGGCATGCTAAACTAGCGGCCCCGTTTTTGCTGGGCAATAGTTCATCCATCGACCAGCTCGGTGCTGATTAATCAAGCAGGACAGTGATGCAGAGAGCCATGCAAGGCCCCGTGTTAATTTTTGATTCCGGCGTCGGCGGCCTGTCTGTGGCGCAGTCGCTGCGTCAATACTATCCTGAAGCTGCCCTGTGCTACACCTGCGATAATGCTTGGTTACCTTATGGGCTGCGTGAAGACGCCGTTTTATCCGAGCGTATCGTGGCGGTGTGTCGCGCCGCCGTTGAAGCTTGCCAGCCTAGCGTATTGGTCGTTGCCTGCAATACCGCAAGCACCCTGGCGCTGGAGAATTTACGTCAGCAGTTAGCGATTCCTGTGGTGGGCACGGTGCCCGCTATCAAACCTGCTGCAGCGCTAAGCCAGACACGCCACATCGGGCTGCTGGCCACAAAGGCCACCGTAGGCAGACCATACACTCAGCGCTTGATTGATAGCTTTGCCAGCGACTGTATTATCACCCGCGTTGCCGCTGATGCCTTGGTCGTTGAAGCGGAAGCGTACTTGGCGGGTATCACACCGGATACCCATCGCATGCAGGCGGCGCTTGCACCGCTGTGGCAAGCCGTTACCCCTTCGCCTTTTCAACCTCTGTCTGCTCAACTTTTGTCAGCTGACCGTCAGGCGCTGGATACTGTAGTGCTTGGCTGTACCCATTTTCCATTGTTGAAGCCTTGGCTGGTGCAGCTTGCTCCCCGGCCTTTGCATTGGATTGATTCCGGTGACGCCATTGCTCGACGGGTTGCGCAAGTAGTGGATGAGCTTCACAGCGAGCATCCCGATGGTCGCTGTTTTACGACGGCACCCGCCGCGAATCTGACCGCTGGTTTAGCGCGCTACGGATTCAAAGCACCCCAGTTGCTAAGCGTGAGTTGACGAACACTATTCGCCGTTACTATTTCTGAGCCCATATTTCGAACCCCTTATTTCTGAATCTATTCAAGTCAAGAGGAGCAGCTTTGGCTATCCCCGTCGTAGAACCTGAACGTTATGCCGAGCAGTTAGCCGCCAAGCGCGACTATCTGGAGAGTACCTTTGCGCCTTTCCGGCCACCTGCGCTTGAAGTGTTTGAATCGCCGCCGGGCTACTACCGCCAGCGCTGTGAGTTTCGCATTTGGCACGAAGAGGATGATCTCTTCTACGCCATGTTTGAGGTAGACCCTGAGAACCCGAAGAACAAGCAAGTGATTCGGCTAGACCAGTATGCGGTGGCCAGCGAGCGCATTAACCAGCTTATGCCGCAACTGCGCGAGGCCTGCCTGAAGTCTGACGAGCTACGCCGCAAGCTGTTTCAGATCGAGTTTTTAACCACGCTGTCAGGCGAGGCGCTGGTAACGCTGATTTACCACCGCCCGCTTGGCGATGAGTGGGAGCGCCAAGCTCGGGCACTGGAAGCCGAACTGGGTATCATGATTATTGGCCGCTCACGTAAGCAGCGCATCGTATTGACCCGTGATCATGTCTGGGAGCGTCTTGAGGTGGATGGCCGCACGCTGCACTATCAGCAGGTCGAAAACAGCTTCACCCAGCCCAATGCGCATATCTGTCAAAAAATGCTTAGCTGGGCGCGTGAAGTCACCACTGGCCAGCAAGAGAGTGGCGAAAAGAGCGATCTGGTCGAGCTCTACTGTGGTAACGGCAATTTTACCATTGCCCTAGCCGATAACTTCCGCCGCGTGTTAGCGACAGAGATTTCCCGCACGTCGGTGGCCAGTGCAAACGTGAACCTGGAAGCCAATGGCGTCACGAACGCGCAGATTGGTCGCATGTCGGCAGAGGAGTTCTCGCTGGCACTGAAAGGCGAAAAAGCCGGGCGCCGCGTGGCGGAAATGGCCTTGGAAGAGTACGAATTTTCTACCGTACTGGTGGATCCTCCCCGCGCTGGGCTAGATGAACAGAGCTGCGAACAGCTCAGCGAGTATGCCCAGATCGTCTATATTTCATGCAACCCGGCCACATTGGCTGAAAACTTGACCATACTGACCAAAACTCATCGAATAGAGCGCTTTGCGCTGTTTGACCAGTTTCCGTTTACTGATCATGTTGAGTGTGGCGTGTTATTACAGCGGCATGCGGGTTAATCAGCATAAAACCTAATGCGTAAATGGCATGTGCCATGAATAACTCGTCAGGTGATTAGGGACGCGACGATAGGTAGCGTAAGCTAGGCGCTATGTTGGCCTAAAGGCCTATTGTCCTTCGTTTTTTGGCCGATTAATGGCCTAGGCAAGTCGAGGTGATGGATGCACTACGTTGCGATTGAAGAGAGTCGTCAGGATCTTTTGAAGCAGCTTCAGGAACGATTATACGCGCGCCTGGAGCCTGCTCGAGCCGCGACAATTGACGCCTTTGCTCGACACTTTTATGCCACCGTGCCGGTGGAAGACCTCGTGGATCGTCGCTTGGACGATCTGTACGGCGCAACGCTGTCGATCTGGCAGTTCTTGCAGCACCACGACCCGAAAAGCCCTAAAGTACGCGTTTTTAATCCAGATTTTGAAGAGCACGGCTGGCAGTCAACGCATACGTTTGTTGCCGTTCTCCACGAAGATATGCCGTTTCTGGTCGATTCGGTGCGTATCGAGCTCAACCGTCGCGGCTTGACGGTACACGCGATTCAAAACGCCGTTCTGGCAGTTGCTCGTGATGACCGCCACCAGTTACAGGCGCAGTCCTCACCGCGAGATGAGAACGCGCCTGAAGCCCGTGAGTCGCTGATTGTCATTGAAGTTGATCGCCACACCGATGTTGCGTTGCTTGAGAAAATCGAAAGCAACCTCAATGACGTACTTCGCGACGTGCGCACTGCGGTGGGCGATTATGATGCCATGTGCGCGCAAATTACCGCGTCGATCCAAGAGCTTGAAAAAAATTGCCCACCACAGATCGACCCAGACGATCACGAAGAGGCGATTGCCTTTCTAGAGTGGCTGCTCAAAGATAACTTCACGTTCCTGGGCTACGACGAATACCTACTGGACGGCGGCGAGTTACAACGCGATGCGGATAGCGTACTGGGCGTGTTCCGTCTGGATCAGCCACGCTACTGCGAGCGTATTCGCACCGAAGAGGGCGTGGATGAGCACAATGACTATGTGCTTGTGCCGCAGCTACTGTCGTTTGCCAAGAGTGCTCATCACTCCCGGGTTCACCGTCCTACCTACCCTGACTACATCACCGTTGATCGCTACGACGACGACGGCAATGTGATTGGCGAGCGTCGCTTCTTTGGCCTGTTTACCTCGACGGTATACAACGAATCGCCACGCAATATTCCGCTGCTGCGCCGCAAGCTAAAAGCCGTGATGGATATCGCTGGGTTTAATCCCCAGGGCCATAACGGTAAGCAGCTGCTCCAGGTGCTTGAAGTATACCCCCGCGATGATCTTTTTCAGATCGATACCGAGTCGCTGGCCAGTACCTCGCTGGGCATTCTGAATATCCGAGAGCGCCGCCAGGTGCGGCTGTTTATCCGCGCGGATATTAGCGGCAAGTTTTACTCCTGCCTGGTGTTCGTCCCCCGCGACGTGTTCTCTACGGACCTGCGTCAGCGGATTCAAAACGTACTGTGTGATGAGTTAGACGCCCACTTTGGCGACTTCAACACCTATTTATCCGAGTCGGTGCTGGCGCGTATTCAACTGATTCTGCGCTTTAATGGCGATGGCCCCAGCGACTACGATCTCAAACGCTTGGAGAGCAAGGTGTCGCGGCTGGCGCGCAGCTGGCGAGATGAGCTGCAGAGCGCCATGATCGAAGGTTTTGGTGAAGAGCGCGCCAATAGTCTGATGGATCACTTCCGCGAGGCCTTCTCTGCCAGCTATCGGGAAGACTTCTCCGCTCGCACCGCGGTGTTTGATGTTCAGCATTTGCTAACACTGAACAACGGCGACGACTTATCGCTGTCGCTCTACCGCCCGCTAGAAGAGCAGGGCGGTGGTGTGAACCTGAAGTTATTCCACCGCGAGTCGCAGATTCCCCTCTCCGACGTGCTGCCGATGATGGAAAACCTTGGCCTGCGAGTGATTGGCGAGCGGCCCTACGACATCGTCGCGCCTGAACAGCGTTATTGGATTCACGATTTCGAGCTTGAGCATAGCGGCAGGGATGTCAGCCTGGGCGATATGCGTGATGTGTTCACGGAAGCCTTTAAGCGTATTTGGACGGGCGAAGCTGACAATGACGCCTTCAACCGTCTGATTATCGGTGCAGGGCTGGATTGGCGCGAAGTGGCGATGCTGCGCGGCTATGCCCGCTATCTGAAACAGATCCGCTTTGGCATGTCCCAGGACTATATCGCTGCCACCCTGGCCAACTACCCGGCGATTACCCGCGAGTTGGTCGAGCTATTCCGTTTACGCTTTGAGCCCGAGCAGCAAGATCACGCCACCGATGAGTGTATTGCCAGCCTAAACGAGCGCCTGGAAGGCGTTGCCAGCCTCAATGACGACCAGTTACTGCGTCGCTTTATGGAGCTGATTCTCGCCACGCTGCGTACTAACTACTATCAGCTCGGCGAGGGTGGGCGTTTTAAAGACTATATCGCCTACAAGCTCGAGCCTTCCAAAGTCACCGGTATGCCCAAGCCACGGCCTATGTTCGAGATTTTTGTCTGCTCGCCACGGGTCGAAGGTGTTCACCTGCGCGGCGGTAAAGTCGCCCGCGGCGGCCTACGCTGGTCGGATCGCTTTGAAGATTACCGCACCGAAGTGCTGGGCTTGGTGAAAGCGCAGCAGGTTAAGAACGCCGTTATCGTCCCGGTTGGCGCCAAAGGCGGTTTTGTCTGTAAACGCATGCCGGAAAATGCCAGCCGCGACGTCGTGCAGAAGGAAGGCATCGCCTGCTATCAAATCTTTATCCGCGCGCTGCTGGATGTTACCGACAATCTGGTAGGTAGCGATGTGGTGCCGCCGGAAAATGTTGTTCGTCATGATGAAGACGATGCCTATCTGGTCGTGGCAGCCGATAAAGGCACTGCCACCTTCTCGGATATTGCCAACGAAATCTCCATTGAGTATGGCCACTGGCTAGGCGATGCGTTTGCCTCTGGTGGTGCCAATGGCTATGACCATAAGAAAATGGGCATCACCGCCCGCGGTGCCTGGGAGTCGGTGAAACGCCACTTCAAAAACCTCGATGTGGATACCCAGCGCGACCTGTTTAGCGTGGTGGGGGTCGGCGATATGGCCGGCGATGTCTTTGGTAACGGCATGCTGCTCTCTGACAAGATTCAGCTAGTGGGCGCCTTCAACCATCTGCATATCTTTGTAGACCCCAATCCCGATGCGGAGTCCTCCTTTGCCGAGCGCAAACGGCTGTTTGAGCAGCCACGCTCCAGTTGGGAAGACTACAGCCAGGAGTTGATCTCCGCCGGTGGTGGCATCTTTAGCCGTAGCGCGAAATCGATAAACATCACCCCGGAGATGCAGCAGGTATTCGGTATCACGGAGGAGCGCCTGTCGCCCAATGAACTGATCCGCGCCATGCTCAAATCCAAGGTGGATTTGATCTGGAATGGCGGTATCGGTACCTACGTGAAAGGCTCCGACGAAACTGACGCCGATGTAGGTGATAAAGCCAACGATACCCTGCGCATCAACGGCAATGACTTGAATTGCCGTGTGGTCGGCGAGGGCGGCAACCTCGGCTTGACCCAGCGCGGACGTATGGAAGCCGCCGCCAAGGGTGTGCGCGTTTACACCGACTTCATTGATAACGCCGGTGGGGTGAACTGCTCTGATCACGAGGTCAATATCAAGATATTGATCGATGAAGTGGTCAAACGCGGCGATATGACCGACAAACAGCGCAATCAGCTGTTGGCGGAAATGACTGATGAGGTGGGCGATCTGGTCATTCTGGATAACTATCGCCAGAGCCAGGCGCTGGACCTGTCAGCCATTCTTTCCAATCAGTCGATGGGGCCGTACCGCCGCTTTATCAGCGAGTTGGAGGCCGCAGGGCAAATCGATCGCGAGCTTGAGTTTCTGCCTACCGATGAGGTGTTAAAAGAGCGCGCGAGTAATGGCCAATCGATGCGCCTGCCAGAGCTCTCGGTGCTGATTTCCTACGCCAAGAGCACCCTGAAAGGAGATTTGATCACCTCTGATGTGCCGGATGATCACTATATTCACCGCCATCTGGAGCGCCTGTTCCCGGCAGTGTTGGTCGAGCGCTTTAAAGATGAGATGTACGAGCACCGCTTGAAGCGTGAGATCGTGGCGACCCAGGTTGCCAATGATCTGGTCGACCATATGGGTATCGTCTTTGTCCGTCGCCTAATGGACTCCACGGGGGCGGGGCGTGCCGACATCGCACGAGCTTATATTGTGGCCCGTGATAGCTTTAATCTGCCTACCTTATGGGCGCAAATTGAAGCCCTCGACAATCAGGTGCCCAACCGTATTCAGTACTCGATGATGCTCGACCTGATGCGCCTGATTCGCCGTGCCACGCGCTGGTTTGTGCGTCAGCATTTAGGCCTTTCGACGCAAGACACCATCGAGTACTTCGCTCCTCGCTTGGCGCAGTTACAGGAAGGCATCGGTGAACTTCTCAGTGGTGAAGAGCTGAGCGCCTGGAACGAGCGTCGTGACGAGCTGTTGGAGGCGGGCGTGCCGGATGCCTTAGCATCCACCGTGGCGGCGTCATCAAGCCTTTACGCGGGGCTGGGTATTATCCAGGCGGCACGCCTCACCAACGAGAAACCTCAGCGGGTGGCGGAAGTGCTGTATGAAATTGGCAGCCGCTTGGAACTGCCGTGGATGATTCAGCAGGTAACCCAGCTGGAAGTGCGCGATGCTTGGCAAGCGCAGGCGCGGGAAACCTTCCGTGATGATATCGAGCGCCAGCAGCTGGCCCTGACCACCAGCGTGCTGAAGCTCGATGCAGGAAGCCGCGATACCCAAGAGCGGGTGGCGCAGTGGCTGGATCAGCACGCTGATCTGCATCGCCGCTGGTGTCGTCTTATTGAAGAGGTACGTGGTGGCAGTGAAGGGGGCTTTGCGCTCTTTGCTGTGGCTGTACGCGAGCTGGTCGATTTGGCTGAAAGCGATAGCGAAGCCTAGACGTACCTCGTCCACTTAATTAAAGCGTGTCTATTTAATTAAGAAGGAGTGTGAAAGCGCGCCCTGGTTCTCCACCAGGGCGCGCTTTATTGCGTTATACTAGTGCCCGTTTTCAGTCCCCCGCTTCAAGAGATCCGCTATGTACAACCTCGCCCGCTCGCTGTTTTTTCGCGTTGATCCAGAAACGTCCCACGGCATGGCGCTGAGTGCATTAGAATCACTGCATCGATTGGGCGGCGTTTCGCGGCTTTTCGGCCAGCCGGTAGAGGATCCCGTGGAGTTGATGGGGCTGCGATTTGCCAATCGAGTGGGTCTCGCGGCTGGGTTGGATAAGAATGCCGACCACCTGGATGCACTGGGCGCGTTAGGGTTTGGCTTTGTCGAAGTGGGCACTGTTACGCCCAAACCGCAGCCGGGCAACCCCAAACCGCGGCTGTTTCGTTTAGCGCAGCATGAGGCGATCATCAACCGCTTTGGTTTTAACAACAAAGGGGTGGAGCATCTGATCCAGCAGGTTAAGCAGCGACACTACGATGGCATCGTCGGCATCAATATTGGTAAGAACCTCACCACGTCGGTAGAGCAAGCGCTAGATGACTACCTGGTGTGTTTAGACGCCGTGCACCCTTATGCGGATTACATTGCCGTCAATGTCTCATCACCCAATACCCCTGGGCTGCGCACCCTACAGTTTGGCGAGCAGTTGGATGCGTTGTTGGGGCCAATTCGTGCCCGCGCTATCGAGCTTGATGCCCAAGCGGGCCGAAAGGTGCCGCTGCTCATTAAGATCGCTCCAGATATGAGTGCTGAAGAAGTGGCGCTGATGGCGGGGAGTATTGAGCGCAACCACCTTGACGGCGTGATTGCCACCAATACCACGGTTTCCCGAGAGGCCGTGCAGGGTGATCCGCAGGCGGAGGAGGCCGGGGGGCTTTCTGGTAAGCCGGTGTTTGAGGCATCCAACCGGGTTATTCGCCAGTTGCGTGAGCATTTACCATCGCTCCCTATTATTGGCGTTGGCGGGATCGATAGTGCCGCTGCAGCACAGGCCAAAATTGCGGCGGGCGCGGATTTAGTCCAGCTCTACTCAGGGTTGATTTACCAGGGCCCTAAACTAGTAGGCGAGTGCGCCAGGGCACTGAAAGCGCACTAAAAAGCCCACTTGAAAAAGTGGGCTCACTATAAACCTTTCGTTCAGAATTTTTCTTTTAAAACTTTGAAAAATAAAACGTTAGGCCATGACTAAGGGATTTTTATGGATGCCCGAGATACCGGTCATGCCATCCCACTGGTCTCCGCGACCTTCACGCCAACCGCTCATCCAGTATTCGCGTAAATTGACATCTTGACTGGGACAGTCGTCGCGAGAACGACCCAATACACCCGCTTTGTAGCCGTGGACATAAGCCCGCTGGAAGCGATCACGTTTTTGCCGTTTCATTGGCTAACCTCTTTTCACGAAAGCCTTTGATAAGAAATAGAGCGTTATCGAAAACGATAAACAACCCTATTCCGAGAGCTTGCTTCAAGAGCGAGACGCCGCATCAACCCCAGTGTCTAGCTCTCACGGGCTGAACGAGTCGGGCGGCGATCTCTTGCAAAGAACACTTACTAGCCATAGGTCTAGTGATGAACCGACCCTGACTAGAAACGCATGCGTTTTTCAGTAGCTACTCTCTTATTGTTAGACCATGATGGGGCCATCTGTCGACTACCAATTTGTCATAAAACGTAAACTCATTTGTTATATACAGGAATATCGCGCCTTTCAGCGCCTCTATTATCATGACCGAGTCGAACCAAACCGCTCCGCTAAATTTGCTTGCCACCTGCCCCAAAGGCATTGAAGGCCTGCTCCACGATGAACTCATAGCGCTGGGCGCCACGCCGGGCAAAACCACGGTGGCTGGGGTGTACTTCACTGCCAGTCAAGCCATCGCTTACCGCGTATGCCTATGGTCGCGATTGGCCAACCGGGTGATTTTAACCCTGGTACGCGAATCGATGATCGACACCGCCGAACAGGTACGCGACGTGGTGGCTCGGATTGCCTGGACCCAGCATCTGGCGCCGGGAAATACATTGGCGGTGGATTTCCACGGCCGTAGCGAGCATATTCGCCACACTCGTTTTGGTGCCCAGACCGTTAAGGACGGCGTAGTTGATGCCCTTCAACTGGCCGGGCAGGAACGTCCCAACGTGGATACTAAAACTCCACATTTGCGCATATACGCCCACCTCCATCGGATGAACCTAACTATTGGATTGGATCTCTCTGGTGAAAGCCTACACCGTCGCGGTTATCGCCGGGATGTAGGCCATGCGCCGCTAAAAGAGAATCTGGCGGCGGCTCTGCTGGTGCGAGCGGGTTGGCCAGAAAGGCTCAAAGCCGGTGAACCGTTGATCGATCCGCTTTGTGGTGCAGGCACGCTACTCATCGAAGCCGCCATGATGGCCGCTGACCAAGCACCTAACCTGAACCGTGAACGCTTCGGCTTTCACGGCTGGGCAGGGCATGATGATGATGCGTGGCGAGAACAGAAGCGCGAAGCCGAAGCCCGTGCATCGATTGGCCGAAAACGCTGCAAAGCCCAGCTGCTCGGCTTTGACCAGAGCCCTGCGGCACTAACTGCCGCCAAGTCCAATGCCATGCGTGCCGGTATTCCTGCGCTGATTACCCTCCATGGTCAAAGCCTTGCTCAGCTTACCCGGCCTGAATCATTGACCGCTGAATGTGGCCTGTTGATCACCAACCCCCCCTACGGCGAACGTTTGGGTGAATTGCCTGAGCTGGTGCGTCTATATGCCCAGCTTGGCGAGAAAGCCAAAGCGCTGTTCCCCGGCTGGACGCTGGCGGTATTTACCGGCAATCCGGATCTCGGCCATCGCCTGGGAATGCGTGCGCACAAGCAGTACGCGCTCAAAAACGGTGCTTTGGACGCCAAGCTGCTATTAATGGAGATTGGGGGAGCTGGGCATTCACCTGCTGCGAGCGATGTGGCGCCCGCACAGCGTGAAAGTGGTGCAGAGGCAGCGCCCAGTGACGTGGTTGGCGAAGAGCAAGCGGCTCATAAAAACCAAGACAATGCGCAGATGTTTGCCAATCGGCTGATTAAAAATCAGAAGCGCTTAAAGAAATGGCTGAAGCAGAGCGGTGAAACCAGCTATCGTGTTTATGACGCCGATATGCCGGAGTACGCCCTAGCGGTTGATCGCTACGGTGACCGCGTGCATGTGCAAGAGTACGCGGCCCCCAGCTCGATCAACCCGGCGCAGGCGCAAAAGCGCTTGTACGACGCTCTGGAAGTGATGCCCGAAGCGCTTAACGTTGACGCTAGCAAGATCTATATCAAACGCCGTGAGCGCCAAACCGGCAGCGCCCAGTACCAGAAACGCGCCGCCAGCGGTGAACGTTTTGAGGTGCAAGAAGGCGAGGCGCGTCTATGGGTCAACTTGCGCGACTACCTGGATACCGGGCTGTTTCTTGACCACCGTCCGGTACGGCGGAGGCTGGGTGAAATGGCTAGCGGTAAGCGTTTTCTAAACTTGTTCTGTTACACCGCCACAGCAACGGTACAGGCGGCATTGGGCGGCGCCAGCGACAGTGTGAGTGTCGATATGTCGAACACTTACCTGGAGTGGGCCAAGGATAACTTTGCGCTGAATAAGCTTGATACCCGTCTGCACCGGGTAGTGCGCGACGACTGTTTCCGCTGGCTGGAAACCGCCAATGCCGAGTTTGACCTGATTTTTATGGATCCACCGACATTCTCTAACTCCAAGAAAATGCGTGATACGCTAGACGTACAGCGTGATCACCCGCGTCTCGTGGAGCTTGCCATGGCGCGTTTGGCGCCCGGAGGCACCTTGGTGTTCTCAAATAACCAGCGGCGCTTTAAGCTAGACGAAGCACTTAGCGAACAGTTTGCAGTAGAGGATATTACCGGGCGCAGCTTTGACCCCGATTTTCAGCGGCGAACGAACTTACACCACGTATTTCTACTTCGCCATAAGGTCTCATTAAGAGAGCTAGTATGAAGAAAGCTAGTATGCAGAGAGCTTCAGTATGATTCAGCTATCGCTTTACACGACCATGGGTTGTCACCTGTGTACCCAGTTAGAGGCGCTGGTGGCCGCTCTGGCGAATCAAAAGGTGTGGTTGCACCACATTGAAATTAGCGAGGATGATGCGCTGGTTGAGCGTTATGGCGTGCGCATACCGGTGCTGATGGATAGTAACGGTAATGAGTTGGATCGTGGCTTTGAGTTGGAGCGATTAAGCGACTGGTTGCGCGAACGCGGCTGGTTGGATGAAGTGGCGCTGGCGGGGTTTGTTGCCCCGCCGGATACCACCGAGCCAGTAGGCGCCTATGAACGTGATGGACGGCGCTTTCTTGGATAACACTTTGACTATTGATATTGGCTAAAGCACGTCCAACAGCGAAAGCTGGCGCATGGCTTCCTGGCCTTCAGGGGTATGGTCGGCCACTTCCAGCACCTTGCGAAACCCTCGCGAGGATTGGATGGTGGTTTCGTCCTCCAGCCACATATGGGCTTGATCCAGCGTATCGGCTAGCTGATGTTTTAGGCCGCCAAACTGAGTGCCGATTTGGCCCCAAGCGCGGCTGAAAATCCAGTCACCAAACATATCCTGGTGAATATGAACCAACACATAGTCATGGTTGGTTTCCCAGCGTACGATCACAACATTCTCCTTAGATAGCCCTTACAAGATAGCCTTGAAACACGCCTGCCCATCAGCCGTCGCGGGCGTATTGTAAAGCCCGGATACCCAAACGCCTATGAAACTTGTCATCGACGCCAATATCCCCGCTGCCGAGCACTGCTTCGGCCATTTCGGTACGCTCACCCGCGTGCCAGGGCGGGAGATAAACGCCGCCCATCTTCAGGGCGCCGATGCGCTTATCGTGCGCTCCATTACCCAGGTAAACGATCAATTGCTTGGCGATAGCCCCGTGCGCTTTATCGGCACCTGCACCATCGGCACGGACCATATCGATCAGGCGGCGCTCGCTAAGCGCAATATCGCTTTTGCTAGCGCCCCAGGCTGTAATGCCGAAGCGGTGGTGGATTACGTATTGAGCAGCCTGCTAACGCTGGCTGAGCGCGATGATTGGTTACTTAGTGAGCGCACGGTGGGTATTGTTGGGGTTGGCAATGTCGGCAGCCGCTTGCAGGCACGGCTATCGGCTATGGGCGTGGCTACGCTTGCCTGTGATCCGCCCCGGGCTGAAGAGGAGGGGCAGGATGGCTTTCACTCTTTAGACGCCCTGGTCGAGCGCTGTGACGTGCTCTGCCTGCATACGCCGCTGACTCGCGAAGGCCCTCACGCTACTTATCAACTGCTTAACGCCCAGCGCATTGATGAGCTGGCGCCAGGCAGCGTGCTGCTGAACGCTGGGCGCGGTGATTGTGTAGATGGCTTAGCGCTGCGCAGCCGTTTGGCAGGCAAAGGTGATATCAGTGCTGTCCTGGACGTATGGGAACAGGAGCCGGATATCGATGCAGGCTTGCGTGATCTGGTATCTCTGGCAACACCACACATTGCCGGGCATAGCCTGGATGGCAAGCTACGCGGTACCTGGATGATTCAACAAGCGCTGGCGCGCCTCTTTGAGCAGTCAAGCGAGTTGCCATTCACTGATATTTGCCCACCGCCCGCGCTGGCATCGCTGCATTTGCAGCACGCACTCCCCGTGGAAGATGCCCTGAGACTCTGTATGCGAGCAGTGTATGACGTACGCCGCGACCACGATGCGTTACAGCGCCAAACGCAGCACCACGGCATGCACAAAGGCTTTGATGACTGCCGTGCCAATTACCCGTTACGTCGCGAATTCGTCACGCTCAATGTGCAGCTATCAGGGGAGGCGTTAGCGTTAGAAGACATCCTGCGAGGGGCTGGGTTTGCAGTAACCCAAGCCTAAGTAGTGAAAATCAGGTATTGAAAAAAACAGGCAGCCAAAAACAGTAAGGCCCGCATCTGCGGGCCTTAAACGTTTAGCGTCGTTATAAACACTTACTGACGATAAGCGGCTTCTTTCAGTGCGCGGATGCGCTCATCAAGAGGTGGGTGGCTGGCAAACAGCTTTTCCACCAGCGAGCGGGTTTGGCCTTTGGTGATGGCCATGGCACGCAGCGTGTCGGGCATTTGATCGGGCATTTCGGTTTCGGTTTTCAAACGTGCCAGCGCGCTGACCATGGCATTGGTGCCCGCCAAGCGCGCGCCTGCTTCATCGGCGCGGTATTCGCGGTAGCGCGAGAACCAGGCAACGATTGCTGAGGCTAAAATGCCAAATACGATCTCCGCGACCATGACCACGGCGAAGTAGCCCATAAAGCCCAGTCCACCACCGCCTTCACTGCGGCTGCGTAGGAAATTATCGACCAAGTGTGCCACTACCCGGGCAAAGAACATCACAAAGGTGTTCACCACGCCCTGAATCAGCGCCAGGGTGACCATGTCACCATTAGCAACGTGGCCAATCTCATGTGCCAGTACCGCGCGCACTTCTTCCGGTCGCATGCGATTCATCAATCCTGCGGAGACGGCCACCAGCGCATCGTTTTTATTCCAGCCTGTCGCAAAGGCGTTGGATTGTTGCGCGGGAAATATGCCTACTTCCGGGGTTTTGATGCCCGCTTCACGGGAGAGCTCAGCGACCGTATCCAGCAACCACTGTTCGGTGGAGTTGGAGGGCGTTTCGATAATCACCGTGCCGGTGCTGCGCTTGGCCATCCATTTGGAGATAAACAGCGAGATAATGGAACCCGCCATGCCGAAGATAAAGCAGAAAATCAGCAGGCTAGTAAAGTTGATGCCCTGACTACGCAGGTAGCTCTCTACGCCAAGCAGGCGCAGGGTAATGCTGGCCACCAGCAAGACCGCTATGTTGGTGCCTAAAAACAGCAGAATTCGCATCATGGTGCAGGTTCTCCCTTAAGATTTATCGAAGCAACGCTAGATTAATGGCTTAGATACGTGCTGTTGATGGCAGTTTCAAGTCATGGGGTGTTTAACACATCCACATTTACTGCCGGTAGCGCGACAAGAAGTTAGCAAAGCGATCCAGTGCATCACCCAACTGATCTGCCCAGGGCAGGGTCACGATGCGCACATGATCGGGTTCGGGCCAGTTAAAGGCGGTACCCTGCACCAGCAATATTTTTTCCTGCAGCAGTAGATCCAGCACCATCTGCTGGTCGTCTTTAATGTTGAATACTTTAGGGTCGAGGCGCGGAAAGGCGTAGAGCGCGCCTTTTGGGGTTACACAGGAAACGCCGGGGATCGCATTCAGCTTCTCGATAGTGATATCGCGCTGGGCAAGTAGCCGACCGCCGGGCAGGATTAAATCATTGATCGACTGATAGCCCCCCAGCGCGGTTTGAATCGCATGCTGGGCGGGCACGTTAGCGCACAGCCGCATGGAGGCCAGCATATTCAGCCCCTGGATATAGTCCTGGGCGTTTAACTTGGCCAGGGTGCCAGAAATAATCATCCAGCCGGAGCGAAACCCTGCGCAGCGATAGCTCTTTGACAGCCCGTTCATGGTGATGACTAACTGGTCATCGTCCGCCAGCGCACCCGTAGCGGTGTGCTCAACGCCGTCATACAAAATCTTGTCGTAGATCTCGTCAGAGAACACCACTAGGTTGTGCTGCTTGGCGATCTCCAATACTTCTTTGACCACCGCGGGCGGATAGACTGCACCGGTCGGGTTATTGGGGTTAATCAGCACAATGGCGCGCGTATGGCTGGTGATCTTGGCGCGAATATCTGCCATGTCAGGCGTCCAGTCGGCCTGCTCGTCGCACAAATAGTGCACCGCATGGCCACCGGAAAGGTGAGCGGCGGCGGTCCAGAGCGGGTAGTCCGGCGCCGGAATCAATACCTCATCGCCGTCGTTGAGCAGAGCCTGCATGGCCATCACGATCAGCTCAGAGACGCCGTTGCCAATGAAGATATCCTCAATGCCCACCCCTGGAATCTGCTTGCGCTGGCACTCCTGCATGATCGCTTTACGGGCAGAGTAGAGGCCTTTGGAGTCGCAGTAGCCCTGGGCCGTGGGCAGGTTACGCATCACATCCTGAAGAATCTCTTCTGGCGCCTCAAAACCAAACGGCGCGGGATTGCCGATGTTGAGCTTGAGAATTCGCTGGCCTTCCTCTTCCAGGCGCTTGGCGTGGTCGAGCACCGGGCCGCGAATGTCATAGCAGACATTGTGCAGCTTATGAGATTTCTTCAACGGTTGTGGTTCGTGCGACTGCGGGGTATCCATGAGGTGTCTGTCCAAAAGTAGCGAGAGGCCCAAAGTATCCAAAAGGTAAGCGCCTACAAGCCGTCATCGGCTAACAGGCTGCCAAACCATTATGCGTCGGAAAGGTCTTGATTGTCTTCGTTGTTTTGCACGGGCGGTGGTGGAATATCCGCCGGCGTTTCAAGGGTTAGTCGGCCCAGCTTGCCATCGCGCAGTTCGTGAAGCAGTACTTCCGCGCCGCGATGCAGGTCGACGGCACCGCCGGGGCGCAGGCCGCCACGCCGGGCAGCAATATCTTTCAAAATGGCGTTGCCGTCAAAGCCGGCAATAGCGAGAAAGTCGGGCTTTTTGGGGCCATCGGCATCAATGTCGTGGGGAATGTCCGGCGCGGCGTAGGGTGGCAGCTCTTTAAGCTTATACCGGGTAGTGAGCGCTTCGGGGTAGCGCTTGGCGAGCTCCGCGCTGGTAACAATGGCTACATCGGTGTACTCAATGGCCGTGTCGCGAATGGCACCGGTGGCGGCGAGGCGGTAGGCGCTGGCCTGGTCTTCAATTTTGGGCCACAGCACGCCGGGGGTGTCGGTAAGCGCGACACGCCCATCAATGCGCACCTTTTGCTGGCGCTTAGTGACCGCCGGCTCGTTGCCGGTTTTAGCGATTTTTCGTCCAGCCAAGCCATTAATCAGCGTGGACT
Organism: Vreelandella neptunia; assembly: GCF_022489065.1. GTDB lineage: Bacteria > Pseudomonadota > Gammaproteobacteria > Pseudomonadales > Halomonadaceae > Vreelandella > Vreelandella neptunia_A. The sequence goes on from NZ_JAKVTW010000001.1 coordinate 191,994, forward strand.
TACCGACATTGGGTATGCCCATCACCATTACCCGCACATCCCGGTCCGCGCGCACCGCGCCGGCTAGCTCATGGCATAGTTTGGGAATCTGCTTGAGCTCGCGGGTGTTGGTGGTAGTAACAGCAAGGGCTCGCATGTTCTCTTGGGCATCAAAGTGGGCGACCCATTCTGCCGTCCGTTCTGGGTCGGCAAGATCGGCGCGGGAGAGAATTTTCAGTACCGGCTTATGGCGCGTTAGCTCGGCCAGCATCGGGTTGGCGCTGGAGTAGGGCAGACGCGCATCGAGTACCTCGATTACGACGTCAATTTCAGGCAGCACCTCCTTAATCTGGCGGCGGGCCTTGTTCATATGTCCGGGGAACCAGCCGAGCATCAGTCTCTCCTGAAAGTACAAAAATAGCAGCACAAAAAAAGCGGGCTGCTATTGTAGCACCCGCCTTGCTGGTTTCCTTGCGAGGATTTAGCGCTGATTACTCGTCAGGGTGGAATTCCAGTGATACTGAGTTAATGCAGTAGCGCAATCCGGTGGTGTCGGGTGGCCCATCGGGAAATACATGACCCAGGTGGGCATCGCAGTGGGAGCAGACCACCTCTGTGCGCTGCATACCGTGTGTGGTGTCGGTATGCTCCTCTACACAGCGGGTGCCCAGCGGCCGGTCAAAGCTTGGCCAGCCGCAGCCAGCGTCAAACTTGTGCTCGTTTTCGAACAGCGGCGCATGGCAACAAACGCAGTGATAGATGCCCTGCGCATCGCGCACCTGATAGTCGCCGGTGAATGGGCGCTCTGTGCCCTTTTCACGCGCTACGCGGTACTGCTCGGGTGTTAGCTGCTGTTGCCATTCGTCGGGGGATTTTTCTATTTTCGCCATGGGGTTCTCCTTTCCCTCTGGTTTCAATCATTCAGAGGCTTATTAGGCAGACTAGCTTATCACTTGTGTAAGTGACAGCTAGCCATCTAACCAAGTTCAGCCAGTACGAAGGCTAAGAAAACCATCAGTCCGCTTATTATAAGCTTGCCGCGCCGCCGTTACTGCGCGGGTCGTGGGCGCTCTCTATTAAACCATCCGGGTGGTGCACAATACCACCCGCATGGCCCATGGTGTCGCTGAACGCGTCAGGTAGAACTTCCACATCGTGGCCCGCCGTTGCCAGGGCGGTGACTAGCTCGTCGTCAAAGCGCGCTTCGAGCTTTAAGTTAGTGCTGGTTTCGCCCCAGGTACGCCCGAGTAGCCAGCGCGGCGCGGTAATCGCCTGCTGAAGTGGCATGCCGTGCAGGGCATAGCGTGAGAACACCGCCGCCTGGGTTTGTGGCTGACCTTCACCGCCCATGGTGCCGTAGACCATGGTGCGGCCATCGTTAAACTTGGCCAGTGCCGGGTTTAGGGTATGGAAGGGTTTACGGCCAGGGGCTAGGCCGCGCAGGTCGTCGGGATTCAGCGAAAAGCTGATGCCGCGGTTCTGCCATAGCACGCCGCTTTCCGGCAGCACCACGCCGCTGCCAAACTCCCAGTAGATGCTCTGGATGAAGCTCACTGCACGGCCTTCGCTATCTACGGTGCCCATCCAAATGGTGTCACCTGGAGCAGGCTCATGTGGCCAGGGTAGGGCGCGCTGTGGATCAACGTTAGCTGCCTCTACACTAATATTTTCTTCGCTGAGTAAGTTTTGTAGCTGCGTAGGCACACGGTCGGGGTCAGTGACGTTTTGGTCACGCAGGATAAAGGCACGCTTGGTGGCTTCAATCAGGCCATGCAGATGGTCAAAACCGTTTGGCTCGGCGGCTTTTAGGCGCTCGTAAATACCTAAAATCATTAACGACGCCATACCCTGGGTCGGCGCTGGCAAGTTATACAGCGTGGCATCCTGGAGGGTGACTTCCAGCGGTGTGACCCGTTGGGCGCGGTAGGCGTGAAAGTCAGCCAAGCGCAGAGGGCTGCCGACGGCCTCTAAGTCTCGCGCCATGCTGGTGGCCAGTTCGCCGCGGTAGAAATCATCTAATCCTGCTTCTGCCAAACGCTTGAGTGTGGCGGCCAAACGCGGCTGGCTCAGCCGTTGGCCTTCACGGGGCACCTGACCATTAAGCAGAAGGGCATCGCTAAAGCCTGGGCTTTGGGATAAACGCTCTACGTGTTTGGCAGTGAGCGCCTCTTGGCTTTGGGAAACCGCAATGCCCGCTTCGGCATGATGAATGGCATCGGCCAGTAGGGTGGTGAGCGGAAGTGACTTGCCCCATGCGGATGCCACGTTCAGTGCTTCATGCCAGCCGCCAATGGTGCCCGCCATGGTAAGCGCAGCTTTAGGGCCGCGCTCGGGAATCTGCGTTTCACCAGCGTAGAAATCTGCATTAGCAAAGCCCGCTGCAGGGCCGCAGGCGTCAATGGCAATGGGGGCTTTGCCTGGCTCATGAATGAGCCAGAAGCCATCGCCGCCCAGTGCGTTCATATGCGGGTAAACCACCGCAATGGCGGCCGCCGCTGCGACCATCGCTTCCACCGCATTGCCGCCCTGTTTCAACACATCTCGACCGGCGCTGGCGGCTAGGTGGTGAGGAGCGACGCAGCTGCCGCCATAACTACGTTGAGTATGAAGCATTTTTGATTCCTTGTTGTTAACTAAATACTAATGCAAGACGTTACCAGCCAATCGCGTTCGGCAGCCAAGTGGCAATGCTGGGAAAGATAAATACTAGTGCCACGGCAACAAACTGTAAGCCGATAAACGGCAGCGCGCCTTTATAAATATCCAGTGTGGTGACCTCTTTTGGTGCCACACCCTTGAGGAAGAACAACGACCAGCCAAAGGGAGGAGTAAGAAACGAGGTTTGCAGCACCAACCCCACCAAAATCCCCAGCCATACCATATCAACGCCCATCTGAACAAAGAACGGTAAAAATAGCGGCAAGGCAATATAGCTGATTTCAATCCACTCCAGAAAGAAGCCCAATACAAACATCAGCATTAGCATAAACAGCATCGCGCCGAGCTCGCCGCCGGGCACCCAGTCGAACATTCGAGCCACCAAATGCTCGCCGCCCAAGCCACGGAATGCCAGTCCGAAAACCTGTGCGCTGATCAAAATAAAGAACACCATTGCGGAAATCACCAGCGTGGCCTTGGCGACCTCTTTGAGTAGCGCAAATGTTAACCGCCCCGAACAGGCTACAAATACCAGCGCGCCTAGCGCTCCCATGGCGGCGGCCTCGGTAGGGGCAGCAATTCCACCGATAATCGACCCCAGCACAGCAAATACCAAGCCCACAGGCGGCCCCACCACGGTGATCACTTTGCGTATTAGTTGGCGACGCCCCATATTCGCACGCTCTTCAGCAGGTATCGGTGGCATCAGGTCGGGGTAGAGTTTGGCGATCACCAGAATGGCAATAATATACACCGCTGCTAGCGTCAGCCCCGGCACCATGGCCGCGGCGAACATCGTGCCGACCGATTCACCCAAAATTTCGGCTAGCAGAATGAGCACCAGGCTGGGCGGAATAATTTGCCCCAAAGTGCCGGATGCGCAGATCATCCCGGTGGCAAGCGTTTTAGGGTAGCCGCGGCGTAGCAGGGTCGGCAGGGTGAGCAGGCCCAGGGTAACGATAGTGGCACCGACAATACCCGTCGCGGCGCCTAACAACACTCCAACTAAAATGATTGCCACGCCCATGCCACCAGAGAGGCCGCCAAATAAATGGCCGATCACATCAATCAGCTCTTCGGCTAACTTCGACTTCTCCAGCATCACCCCCATAAATACAAATAGCGGTATCGCCATAAAAGTGTAATTGGTCACCACCCCGTAGATACGAGATGGCAGTAGATTAAACAGCATCGGCCCGAAGCCGATATAGCCAAAGAAAAAGGCCGTAGCGGCGATGCTGATACCTACCGGAATACCAATCAGCAGAAACACGAAAAAAGCCACGATCATGCCGATCGCTAGCCATTCATTGGGAGACATGCGTTATTCACCTCGTGTGGGCAGGGCGAACGCCTGACGCAGCGCGTGGGCCAACCCTTGCAGCGCGAGAAGGACAAAACCAAACGGAATCAGCGATTTGAGTAACCAGCGCAACGGCAGGCCGCCAGGGTTGGGCGACGATTCACCGCGGGCGAATGATTGGGCGATCCAGGGCAGTGTCAGCCAGGCGATATACAGCCCCATGACTAGCAGTAATAGCCCGCCGATCACCTCAATCACTCGCTGCAGGCCCGCGGGGAAGCGTTCGTAGAAGACGTCCACACGCACCTGCTCGCCCATCAGCAGTAGATACGACATGCCAAACAGTGCGATAGGTGAGATCAGGTGCCACTGCAGCTCCTGCAGCCATACCGCGCCAATGCTGAACGCGTAGCGCATCAATACGTCACCAGCGACTAATCCGACTAATACCACGCAGGTCCAGGCGGCGATCCAGCCAAAAAGCCGAACCACCGCCTCAACTCCGTGGACAAAACATGCCACGGCGCGCATATCAGACTCCGATAATGTCGTTTAACCAAGCGCGCTCACTGGCGCCTGCCCAGCGGTCATGATTGGCTTTAAACGCCATGTAGCTGTCGTGCACTTTACGTACCAGCGGGTCGGCGTCGGCCTCAGTCGCCAGGGTATCTTGAGTGGCTTCGCGCAGCGCATCGACGACGGGCTTGGGAAGCATGCTGGCTGTCACGCCTTCGTTCTCTACCAGGTCAGTCATGGCTTCACCGTTAACGGCCTCGGACCAGGTCACGCTCTCCAAACAGGCGGCCATACAGGCGGTTTTAACAATCATCTGCAGATCTTCGGGCAGGCTATCCCAGTGGGTTTTTGAGATCAGCAGTTCGCCCGTAGTGGAGGGTTCGTGCCAGCCGGTGGTGTGGTAGAACTTGGCAGCGTTATGTAGCCCCATACGGCGGTCTTGGAAGGGCCCCACAAACTCGGCTGCATCAATTACGCCACGCTCCAGCGCCGGAAATATTTCGCCACCGGGCAGTACCCGGGCATCGACACCCAGTGATGAGTAGACCTGGCCCGCCAAGCCAGGCACGCGCATGCGCAGCCCGTTGAGCTGGCTAATGTCCTCGATCGGTTCCCGGAACCAGCCGGTCATTTGCACGCCGGTATTATTCAACGGGAAGGCAACCATACCGTAGGGCTCATACACTTCGTGCCAAAGTTCCAAACCGCCGCCGTGGTAAAGCCACGCCATATGGCCCATAAAACTCATACCAAAGGGCACGGTAGTGAAGTACTGAGCGGCAAAGGTAGTGCCTGACCAGAAGTAGCTGTTAGCGGCGTTCATCTCGATGGTGCCGCTTTGAACGGCTTCGAAGCCCTCAAAGGCAGGAATCAGTTCGCCGGATGAGAAGTGCTGGATGTTGAGCCGCCCGCCGGACATGGCGTTGATTTTGGCAATCACATCGGTGGGGCTGCCTGGGCCTTCAACGTAAAAGGGTGAGCCGGGGCTGTAGGCGTTGGTCATGCGCCAATTAAAACTCTCGGCTGACTGCGCGCGAGCAATTGACGGCGCACCTAATACCAAGCCAGCAGTGGAGGAGACAGCTGCCGTGGTGAGAAACTTGCGGCGGGATAAGGACATAGCACACCTCATTCATTGGGGAGTAGGTCAGCAAGGGAACACAATGGAGTAGCAAGGGGTGTGCCATAAAAATCGATTTTATTATAATTAAAAGATTTTTAACGGTTTTGTAGGCGGGTGGGGGAGTTAGCAACACTAAGCGGAATAAGCGTTTGCACCGTTATGGCGCCTAATCGAGTATTCAGAGCACCCTCAGCGTGCACTCTTTTGTCCTATCGTTCGCTTTTGTAGGTAGGTAATTGAAACCCCACCAATAAAACTGGGTGTAGTAGAGACTGAAAGGGTAGAGAGCTTGACAGCTCAATAAGGTCTGAGTAACATACGCGCCACCTCGACGAGGCATTGCAACGTCCCATTCGTCTAGTGGTCCAGGACACCGCCCTTTCACGGCGGTAACAGGGGTTCGAACCCCCTATGGGACGCCACTTATTTCGAAGGCTAAGCCTTTAAAGATAAGAGGTCGTCAGGGTTATCGGAATGCGGGAATAGCTCAGTGGTAGAGCATCGCCTTGCCAAGGCGAGGGTCGGGAGTTCGAATCTCCTTTCCCGCTCCATGTACTTGAAGTAATTACAGTGTCCCATTCGTCTAGTGGTCTAGGACACCGCCCTTTCACGGCGGTAACAGGGGTTCGAACCCCCTATGGGACGCCACTTCCGGTAGGTTATGTAAAAAGCTAAGTAAGTGTTCTATAAGCGGGAATAGCTCAGTGGTAGAGCATCGCCTTGCCAAGGCGAGGGTCGGGAGTTCGAATCTCCTTTCCCGCTCCAGTTTTAGGGATCGGATTAAATTATTTTCCTATTCCAATAAGTCCCATTCGTCTAGTGGCCTAGGACACCGCCCTTTCACGGCGGTAACAGGGGTTCGAACCCCCTATGGGACGCCATCTAGCTTTAACCTAGTGTTTGCGTTGCGGGAATAGCTCAGTGGTAGAGCATCGCCTTGCCAAGGCGAGGGTCGGGAGTTCGAATCTCCTTTCCCGCTCCATGTTTGATGTGTGGTTAAGAGTATCGTCTTACCAAGGCGAGGATCGTGATCTGGTGTGCCAGCCCGGCGGAAGGCCGCCCCATCAATCTCCTTTCCCGCTCCAAGCGCTTCTATATTAAATCTTTATTATTTTTGTGATGCATCAGCTACTTGCTGGGCGTCATTTTTTGCGTGTCTGGCGCTCGGCTCGTTTGCCCGACTTGAAAAAAGTCGTTTGCGCCCTAATGTTTCACCTTCTCTTCTTATTTTGCTGACAGGACATATTCATGGCCGAACCGGCATTGTCGATCCGTGGCCTTACTAAAGTGTATGGCAACGGTTTTCAGGCGCTTAAAGGTATTGATCTAGACGTCCAGCAGGGCGATTTTTTTGCTTTGTTGGGCCCCAATGGCGCCGGTAAATCCACTACCTTAGGCGTGGTTTGTTCGCTGGTGCAAAAGACAGCGGGCAAGGTCACCATATTTGGCATTGATGTCGATAAAGACTTCGCCAAAGCCAAGTACCAGTTGGGTGTCGTGCCGCAAGAGTTCAACTTCAACCAGTTCGAAAAAGTGCTCGATATCGTGCTGGCCCAGGCGGGCTATTACGGCATGACCAGTCGCGAAGCCTTACCTCGTGCTAAACAGCTGCTGACCGACCTTGGCCTATGGGAAAAGCGCAACGGTAGCGCGCGAATGCTCTCCGGTGGCATGAAACGCCGCCTGATGATCGCTCGTGCGCTGATGCATCGCCCCAAACTGCTGATTCTCGATGAGCCAACCGCAGGCGTAGATATCGAACTGCGGCGCAGCATGTGGGAGTACATGCGACGGATTAACCAGTATGAAGGGACCACCATCATTCTAACGACTCACTACCTGGAAGAGGCCGAGAGCCTGTGTCGCAACGTGGCGATTATCAATAATGGCGACATTGTGCGTAACACCAGCGTACGTGAGTTACTGGCTGAGCTTGATACTGAGACGTTCCTAATTGATTTGGCTGAGCCAGTAGCAGAAGTGCCCACTATCGAAGGTTTTGAGCTTCATCAGCTAGAGCCCACCCAGCTTTCGCTGTTAGTCCATCGTGGCCAGCGATTGAATGATGTTTTCAAAGCGTTGAGTGAGCAGGGCATCGAAGTCGTATCAATGCGTAACCGGGCCAACCGCCTTGAGGAGATGTTTGTGTCGATGGTGGAAGGTAGTGGCCAAGGAGCGATTGACCAGCGCGTAGCAAGCTCAAGTGATGAAACCAAAGAGGTGCGCGCATGAATTTCAGCCAAACACTCATCGCCCTCTGGACCCTGGTGCTAAAAGAGATCAAACGCTTCACGCGCATTTGGCCGCAAACACTGCTGCCGCCCTCAATCACCATGGCGATGTACTTCATCATCTTTGGTAATCTGATTGGTTCGCGCATTGGCGATATGGACGGCTTCAGCTACATGGACTTTATCGTCCCTGGGCTGATCATGATGTCGGTGATTACCAACAGTTACTCCAACGTGGCGTCGAGCTTCTTCTCCAACAAGTTTCAGCGTTCGATTGAAGAGATGATGGTATCGCCAATGCCCAACTGGGTGATTTTATCTGGCTTTATTTTAGGTGGCATGGCCCGAGGTTTAGGCGTTGGACTGATTGTGACAGTGGTTTCGCTGTTCTTTACTCGTCTCACCATGGAGCATCCACTGCTCACCGTGTTGGTCGTGGTGCTGACGTCAGCGCTGTTCTCCATCGGTGGTTTTATCAACGCCTTGTTGGCTAACAAGTTCGACGATATTTCTATCGTGCCGACGTTTATTCTGACGCCGCTTACCTATCTAGGCGGAGTGTTTTACTCTATCTCAATGTTGCCGGATTTCTGGCAGGGCGTTTCCATGCTCAATCCGATTTTGTACATGGTTAACGTTTTCCGTTACGGCTTCTTAGGCGTGTCGGATATTCCCGTTGGCTGGGCGCTCGCTGCCATTTTCGCCTTTATTATTGCGCTATTTAGCATTGCGCTTGCGATGTTGGAACGTGGTAAAGGTATCCGCAGCTAGCAGCCTGTCTGACTTAATACTGATCTACTGCGAATGCGTGTTTCTCGCGACGATCGGCCAAGCAAGCCAGACAGGCTGCTAAACGTAACAATCCGATTGTGAAGAGAGCTTTTTATACCATGCCACACCGCCCAGACACGCTAGAGCACGCGCCATTAGGGCGCGATTCCGCTTACCCTGAGCAGTATGACGCTGGGCTTCTTTTCCCTATTCCGCGTGCGGCTAATCGAGCGCCACTGGGGATTAAGGAGGGCGCCTTGCCATTTGTGGGCGAGGACGAGTGGCACGCCTTTGAAGTCTCCTGGCTAAATAGCCGCGGCAAGCCCATTGTTGCCGTGGCGCGCTTCCGGCTACCCGCCAGCTCGCCCCATCTGATTGAGTCTAAATCCTGGAAGCTCTACCTCAATAGCTTCAACCAAACCCGTTTCTATAGTCGTCAGGAAGTGATGGAAACGCTTGCCAATGACCTCGCGGTTGCGGCAGGGGCTGCGGTGAGTGTCGAGTTATTTGATGTGGATGCGCCTGAGCTTTCAGCATGCTCTCTGCCGGGGGAATGCTTGGACGATTTAGATATCGCAGTAAGCGATTACACACCCAGCAGTGCCCATCTAACGGTAGGGGAAGCGGTCGTCGAGGAGACGCTCTACTCGCATTTGTTGAAATCTAACTGCCCCGTTACTGGCCAGCCAGATTGGGGAAGCGTGCTGATCCGCTACCAAGGGCCCAAAATCGATCGCGAAGGGTTACTGCGTTACCTGATTGGGTTTCGTCAGCATCAGGACTTTCACGAACACTGCGTTGAACACATCTTCACCGACCTAATGACCCATGCAAAACCAACGCAATTGCTGGTGCTGGCGCGTTACGTGCGCCGCGGTGGATTGGACATTAGCCCCTGGCGCGCAACGCCTGGTCTAACGCCGCCCACGCCTCTGCGCCTAGCAAGGCAGTAAGCGGCAGTGATATAAATGACGATGCTATCAATGGCGGTACTAAGTAGCCCACCGATTGGATTTGGAGTTATTAATGGACGCACTCACGCTACTTCACGAACGCAGCTCGATGGGCAAGCTGATTGAGCCATCGCCTAGCAGCGAACAGCTAAGCGACATATACCAAGCTGCCTTGCGGGCGCCTGACCATAAAGAGCTGCGTCCCTGGCGATTTATCGAGTTCAGCGGGGAAGGGCGTGAGCGCCTGGGCGAACTATTCGCCGAGGCAGAGTTCCAGGAAAACCCCAGCGCTGACGACGATACACTCAACTCAGCGCGCAAAAAGCCGCTTCGTGCGCCGATGATTATCGCCGTGATTGCCAAAGTCACGCCTGAGCTCGAAAAAGTGCCCAAAATGGAGCAAGTGATCTCCGCCGGGTGCGCCGCCCACGGCATTCTCCTGGCTGCTCACGCACTCGGCTTGGGAGCTATGTGGCGCAGTGGAAAGTACGCGTTTGACCCGGTAGTACGCAAAGGGCTAAGCCTGGATGAAGATGATGAAGTCGTCGCCTTTATCTATCTGGGTACCCTGGGTGGTCGCCATAAACCGGTGGCGCAGCATAACGTTGATGACTTTGTAGAACGTTGGGACTAACCATGAACGTATCGCGTCAACCCGGTGTACCTCATCCACGCTTGCCGTTGCCAGAAGGCCAGCCAGACGACTTGGTCGCTTTCCAGCAGTGGCTGAGTGACGCCATTCCCATGGTAAGTGCGTTAGGCATTAGCGAGATGACGCGCCGCGGCGATTCACTCACGTGGCGGTTGGCACTTGAACCCAACCTAAACGATAAAGGCACAGGTTTTGGCGGCGCGCTATCGGCGCAAGCCACGCTGCAAGGCTGGTGCTGGGTAACGTTATGGTTGCGGGAGCGGGGTATAGCGCGGGATGTCGTGGTGGCTGAGGCCAGTCAACGCTTTCTCGCGCCGGTCACGGACGATTATCGTTTAATATGTTCACCAGCCGAGCTAGATGGCCCCGCGCAGCTTGCCAACAAGCTAGCGGAACGTGGTAAAGGGCGCATTTCACTGACTCACCAACTCTATTGCGGCGAGACACTCTGCCTGGAAGCCAGTGGCAGTTACGCAGTCTTGCCATCACGTTAACCGAGGGGCAGTCTGCCTGAAAAGGCTTGCTATTTCGAGGCTTAGCCAATAGTATATGCGCCGTTCTGTTGCGAAAGGTTTAGCCTTTAAACAGAGCGAAACGCGGAGGGGTGTCCGAGTGGTCGAAGGAGCACGCCTGGAAAGTGTGTAAGCCGCAAGGCTTCGAGGGTTCGAATCCCTCCCCCTCCGCCACAGAATTTAAAAAGGCCGTCAAGCACTTAGTTTGGCGGCCTTTTTCGTTTTTAAGCGGTGGGAGTAGTGTTGGGAATAAGCCTGGGTGGGAATGCACAGGCTTATTTACTCCCGATGAAAGCTTTTTTAGAAAGGCAATCCGCCGCTGAAGCCAACACCAAGTACGGCAACAAGAACGACAACGATAACAACGATAGTGGTAGTAGACATTTTCTCTTCCTCTGAGTGGTTTATATTTCAGCTTAGTCGCCATTGCTCTGTTTAACACAACGGCAAATCGCTGGGCACCGTTTCCATGAAAGCAGCACCAATCCTGTTAAAACGCCTAGCAGCGGGACTATCAGGCGCTGATAAAATAACAGATAAATGCGTGCTAGTGGGCTTATTTACCGCACTGACAGCCGTGACCGCAGTCGCTAGAACCATCGGCATGGCCATTAGCGCACGCCTCACAACAATAGAGCTTGCCATCTTTCTCAACGGCCTTGCTATCGACTGAACACGTGCATTTGGGGCATGCACACTCTTGCTGAGCCATGTTGCACCTCCTGTGTAGAAGCTTAAAGTGTAGACCCGCTTCCGCGTGTTATGTCATTGCATTTTGCTAGTTCATACTACTGGTCAGGTTAGCCGTCTACGCGATTCAGTGCATCAACTAGCGCTGTAGATCACTCAGCAAATGCCCCATCATCTGCGCCCTCTGGGAGAACCATTGCGGCGATGGCGAAGCAGTTGAACCAGAACTTTTAGAAGCATGCCATACTGTTTGTGTTGGTATGAAATTAGCTGAAAAAGGGCCGAATTAATCTCCTCTTATGATTGCTCTATATAAAGAGTGGCCGTGAATAAGGTAGGAAGTAAAATGAACAGAGAGGAAACGTTGCGTTTGTTACACGAGCACAAGCCGATAATGGCTTCACAGTTTGATGTGAAGAAGCTTGCCCTTTTTGGCTCTAGGGCTCGGAGTAATGCAAGCGACGCAAGCGATATTGATATTCTTGTCAGTTTCGATGGCCCTGCAACCTCCGCACGCTATTTTGGTCTTCAATTTTATTTGGAAGACCTGCTTGGGTCTCCAGTTGATTTAGTGACAGATAAAGCCCTTCGAAATGAATTGAGGCCATACATCGAGAGCGAGGCGCTACATGTCTGAGAAAGGCCTAGAGCGTGAATGGCGCTTCTATATTGATGACATGATCGGTTTTAGTGAAAAAGTTCTTTCCTATACACAAGGGTTGGATCAGGTTGGTTTCCTCAGTCATGACCTCACCTACGATGCTACGTTGCGCAACTTAGAGCTTATCGGTGAAGCAGCCACCAGAATTCCAGACGAAGTGTGCCAACAGTACCCTTATGTACCTTGGCGCTTGATTATTGCGACACGCAATAGACTCATCCATGCATATTTAGGTATTGATGAAGATACCGTGTGGAGCATTATTCAAGATAATGTGCCTGAGCTTCTCCAATTGCTTAAAAAGATTCGCAGCGAAAGTAAGTTAGATCTAATCTCTAAAAATGGCCCACCTCACTAAGCTTTAGCATCCAACGCTTTCCCCAGCCCACCAAAATAGTCGCCAAACGCCACGTTAATCCGTTCCCGCTGCCCGCCCTGGGGATAAAGCCCGCGTTCAGCCTCGGGTGACGCTTTGGTGCCTTTGACTAAGAAGTGATTAGTAATCGATGCATCTTGGACAAAGGCTTCAAAGGCGCGTGCGCAGAGTTCCTCAGGTTTGCTGTAGTAGAGTTGCCCTAGTTTTTTGTCCATCTGGACGGAGTGCTTGAACAACTCGCTGGGCTGGTCGCCTTCTGGTTGCAGCAGAATGGTCTTAAAACAATGCATCAATAAATCGTTAAGCGGGTGGGAAATTGGATCAGCGTCGGATAGCCATGCAGTGGAGGCAAACATACCGCCGGGTGTGTTGCGAAAGCATTTGGTTGCGATGTAGTGATCGAAGGCATGAAACCACTCGTGGGCAATACTGCCGGGGCCAGCATTTTTGGCCAGTGAAAAGCTGCGTTGGCTAGGGTCGTAGTGGGCAGAAACACCAGGACGACCACCGCTTCCGTACTGCAGTGCTATTGAGCCACGCAGCGAAATCAGCGCTTCCGGCCCCTGTAGAATCAACATGAGGTCGCATAGCGCATCATGGAAAAGCTCAGCGGCACGGTCGCGCTCAGCGCTGGTGACCCAGCGGCCAATCTCAATGGAACGAAAATCAAACTGGCGCCGAATCAAGGAAAAGCTACTCGCTTGCCCTTGGCGATGATTAGGACCGCTGCGGTAAAATCCCGTGCTTTAATGCTCACTGGTTGTTTCACCTCGAGAATGACTGAGGGCACTATGATAAATAGATCGTCTCATGAATGGGTAGCTCAGGATGACAATAGCCTACTCTCCTTGTATTTCGGCCACTAGGCCCCACCTAACAACCATAACGCATTTCTATAGCCTCATTTTCCACCGACAGGAGAGAGATATGAGCAAGCGCATTTTAGTGGTACTGACGTCTCACGATCAGTTAGGCAATACCGGCGATAAAACCGGCTTTTGGTTGGAAGAGCTGGCAGCCCCCTACTACGTTTTTAAAGATGCGGGAGCCCAGGTAACGCTTGCCTCACCTAAGGGTGGACAACCACCGTTGGACCCCAAAAGTGATGCTGAAGATAGCCAAACCGATGAAACGCGCCGCTTTAAGCAAGATGAAAATGCCAAAGCTGAGCTTGCTGCTACCCATCGTTTGAGCGACATGAGCGCCGATGACTTTGATGCGGTGTTCTATCCAGGTGGGCACGGCCCGTTATGGGATCTTGTCGACGATACTGACTCTATTCGCCTGATCGAAACCTTTATTGCTCAAGGTAAGCCGGTTGCTACCGTTTGCCATGCGCCGATCGTGTTAGTGAATGCTAAAGACAGCGAAGGCGAGCCGCTTGTTAAAGGTCGTCAGGTGACCGGCTTCACCAACGGTGAAGAAGAGGCTGTTGGCTTGACTAATGTCGTGCCGCATCTGGTTGAAGATGCACTGCAAAAATGTGGTGGCATTTACACTAAAGCGGAGGATTTTACGCCTTACGTGCGCGAAGATGGCCAACTGATCACTGGTCAAAACCCGCCTTCCTCGGCGCTAACGGCTGAGACGTTGATGTCGTGGCTAGCTAAATAGCCGCTGGGCGTTAATCGCATGTTCTGTGAAAACGGCGAGGTTATTACCCTCGCCGTTTCTGTTTTAGCTACTTTTTACCTGACCAGGAAAGGGGATAAACTCTAGCTCATCACCCACCGGCAGACGAAAGCGGCCATGTTCAAAATCACCCTGTATCCAAGCCTCTTTTGCAGCTTCTAAACGCTCGCGGGATGAAGCAACAAAGTTCCAGGATATATAGCGTGGGCCGTTAAGGGTTTCCCCGCCTAATAGCATCAGGCGCGCGCCAGTAGAGCCTGCACTAACGGTGATGGCGTCGCCAGGCTTAAACACCATCATCTGGCCCGACTCGAATTCATCGCCAGCAATACGAACGCTTCCAGAGGTGACATAGAGGCCACGATCTTCGTGATTGTCCGGTAGCGGTAGTTTGGCGCCGGGCTGCAGGACGGCGTCAGCGTAAAACATTTCCGAAAAGTGTGCACTGGCGCGCGCGCTCCCCAAGCGTTGCCGAGTATCAGGCGTACCTCTTTGCCTTCGCCAGTCAGAAGGGGCAGGGCTTCTTGAGCTTGGTGCTCAAAGGTGGCGGGTTTATCTTCATACGCTTCAGGCAGTGCTACCCAGGTTTGTATACCAAACAGTGAGTGGGGCGATTGCTTGCGGGTAGCGGGGCTGGTGCGTTCGGAGTGGGTGACCCCACTACCAGCGACCATCCAGTTGACCTCACCAGGATAGATCATCTGGTTGGTGCCAATGCTGTCGCGATGTTGAAACTCACCTTGATAGAGGTAAGTGACGGTGGCTAAGCCAATATGCGGGTGAGGCCGCACGTCAATACCGCCTTCCTCAATAAATTCCGCTGGGCCCATTTGGTCGAAAAAGATAAACGGCCCAACCATCTGGCGTTTGGGGGCAGGCAGCGCCCGACGTACTTCAAAACCGCCGATGTCCCGGGCACGCGGAACAATCAGCGTTTCAATATCGCTCAAGGTTCCTGCGTCGGGGCACTTCGGTTCAATATCAGGCATCCAGCTCATGGTGGTTATCTCACATTAGCGGCTAGGGTGTTTATTATCATCCTAGCCAGCTAACCCAAGCAGCGCCATGTGCCTTAGCTTTAGAAACAGGCGCAACGAATTTAGAAATTGTAGTTGAGCGACACGCCGGTCACGGTTTGCCACTCGCTGCCCAAGTCGTCAACGATGGGGCTGTCAGAAGCGTTGTCGGTTAAATAGCTAGTGCCGACAAAACCAGTGGCAGACCATTGAGGTGTCAAAGCGTAAGTCAGACTACTGCTAACCCCCAAACGCCAAGAGCCACCGTCAGGATTGTAGCTGGCAATGCCGCTACGCAGGCTGTCACGTGTCGAAACCGCGAACATCGACTCAGTCCACTCTTCGTCGGCATAAGCCACATTCGGAGTAAAGGTGAAGAACGTACGCTCATTGAGAGGCAATCGCCAAGCGGCCGATGCTTCAAATTCCGCGCCATCAACGTCCCCAGATACTGGCGTGCTGCCTGCCAAGCTATATTTCCACTGCCCTTGCTCCAGGGCTACCCGTAAACCGAGGGTAGCGCCGCCTTCAACTTCTTCGAACGCCGAAATGTCGCCTTCATTATCGCGGCCAAAGGTATAGCCGATAAACGGCGAAACGGTCCAGTCGCCATTACGAATCGCATGCCACTCAATGCCACTACGTGGGCTAATTGAAAGCGTATCGCCATAGTTAAAGTTGATAGAGGGCCAGAGCTGGGCTTCGTAATCGTCACTGCCCAGGTAGTCGGGCGCATACAGTACGCCTGCCCCAACGCTGCCTTCCCAGTTTTCAGCCCAAGCCTGAGGAGCGATGGCAAGGCTAAGCGCGGCGGCTGGCCACCAGTTTTTTGAGATCATGATCGCACTCTTAAATAAGGGGGAAATGAGCAAACGTGCATGATTGTATGTTCTGGCTTGGAAGCTTGGCAAGCGACGTATTAAAATCGCAATGAATATTTAAAATCACTTTATTTACCATTACATATCACAGGTTAGATAATCACACTGCCATTACGCGCACTGTGTGCACACAGCGAAAGGAACTCGCGATAAGGAAAAGCAAGCATGGAATGCTTGTTTAACACATGGAAGCACAAACAGGATGTTTGTGATGAAAGATCATGGAAGACATGATAAAAACCCGGCCAGGGAAAGGCCGGTTTTTTTTACTCTCCTATAAATGACATGCTAATTAAGCTCTTGTGACTTTTTTATTATATCTATGCTGCATGCTTAAAGAACTAATGTAGTGTTGATTAAGTAACTACTTATTTCTTTTGTTAACAAACCGTTAAGGCTTTGGTTTATCCATTAGCAAGCATAGTGATAATAGAGTGAGCTTAATTCGTTCAGGGGTATTTCCACCGCTGTTTGGCAGTTTAGGCAGCGAACAGTTGAACTGTTCTTCCCTGTGCCTTCTAAACGGAAGCGGTTAAAAAACGGTGTTTTGGGTGACTCTGTATTACCGCAATGACGACAGATGACATCCAATCCGTTGACTTTATTGATGATTATTATATCGCGCACGCTGACCTCCTTCCATTAGGATCGATATTGGTTCAGGCGTGGTAACGTCCGTGTAAAGCAGCATCGATGCCGATGCTTTTAAAAGTATATGTGCAGGTAGGGATGTTCGCCATGCTAAAATATTAATAACAAGTGGTTAAACGACGAGGCAACGCTTTTTTTAAAATAAAATTTTATTTTTCTGGTTTGATAACATAGGTTAGATAAATACACTGTTTTAAGGTTCACTGTGGGCACATACCACAAGGAAGTGGCAACAGGGAAGGTAAGCTAGGGAAGCTTAAAGTACTCAAGGAAGCACAGGCAGGATGCTTGTGAAGAAGAATCATGGAAGGTTTGCTAAAGCCCCGGCCAAGGAATGGCCGGGGCTTCTTTTTTATACGCTTGTTTTATTTTTTAGCTTTCTTCTTGGTTTTCTTGATGTGATAACTTTCTTTACTTTGAGTACTCGCAGCGCTTTGGTCACTTCCTGTATTTTCATCTTTACTGTCATGACCCTCACTGTCCGGCTTATCGCTGCCTTGGTGAGTGAGCGGACTCGCTTGGTCTAAGCGCGGGTGGTTATCCAGGAATTCACGCTGTAGGTCTGGTATGGCATCCAAGGCTTGCAGGGTATGGGTGAGGGCGTGAATCGCCGCCAGCACATCCTGTGTATGACCAGTTTCAGAGATGGTGTGCATATTGCGGATGGGGAAGCCAATCGAGGTAGCGGCGCTATCGATAGAGGCCAATACGCCTGCCATGCCGTCGGTACCCGTATCCACCCCCACGATGTCGCGCTGCAGCGGAATATCCTGCTCTTTAGCGGCGGTAGCAATAATACGATTGAGCTGTTCGCTGGCAATGGAGCCCACCGCCATGGTAAAGCCTTTGCCCATCTCTAGCGGCTGCATGCGCTTGTCACCGATGCCAGGGGCAGCCACATAGTCGTGGTTTACGTCCACGCCAATCAGCGCATCCGGTTTCATTTCACCCGCCATTACGCGGCTGCCGAAACGGCCAATCTCTTCATAGCTGGCAATCGCAAACAGTACGCGCACGTTTTTGGTGCCGCCGGCTTCGGCGATTAGGCGCGCCACTTCGGCAGCCACAAAACAGCCCAGCCCGTTATCCAGGTAAGCGCCGTAGAACGTATTGGGGCTAAAGCCGGGGCGGATAGGGCGATCGAAAATAATCGAATCACCAGGGCGAACACCCAGGTTCAACACCTGTTGTTTTTTATTCTCACCGTGGATCTGTAGGTCCAGGTAAATCTGCTCTTTTTTCAGCCCTTTGCTGCCATCACGCTGGGCGGGGTCAGAAAAGTGAATGGCGCCCAGCGCTTCCACCGTACCGCCTTCGATACAGCGGTAGCTGCCAGGTGCATCCGGGTCTTCGCTAAACAGCTTCACTTCATGGCCGATCAATACGGTGGGCAGGAACGAATCGGTATTGATCCAGATCTTGCCGTCTTCACCAATCGAGCGCACCTGCATACGGATTTTGTCCGCATGGCCGATGATCATGACTTTGAACATATCGTCGCGGTCAGGGTGGGTGTCTAACACCACGCCTGCATTGCCTTTGAACTGGTGAAGGTGCCAGCTTTTAGGAGCAAAGGTTTCAAAGTGGGGCTTCAGAACACCGTAAGTCATCGCCGCTTCCAGGCCCACAGGGCTAGGAGCGGCAAGAATATCGCGCATCAGCTTGAACTGCGCGTCGGGCATTGGCTGCGTCCAGGGTTTTGCACTATCACTCATCGTTATCTCTCACTCATTAAGGTGGATGTTCATCACCTCTAGTCTGCCAGATTCCCATCCGGCGTGTAGAGAAAGCAGCAGCAAAAATACTTATTTGTAGAACGCTTTTATGCGTGATGTCGAATCAGCTGCTGCAGCGCGCTAGTGGCGGCAGAAGGGGGATGACGGCGGCTTAAGATAATGCCCAGTTCACGGCGAATCGTGGGTTCGATCAGCGGGCGGTGTTCGATGCCATCCGTGGCAATTTGGCGAAAACTGAGCGAAGGCAGCACGCTGATCCCCAATCCTGTCGCCACCATGCGGCCCACCGTGGCGATCTGCCGGGCATCGCACAAGATATCCAACCGCTCGCCGACGCTCTGCATAATGCGATCAATATCCTGGCGTGAGCTGGAAAGGCGATTGATACCAATAAACGGATACGCCGCGAGCTGGTTCCAGGCCACGGCCGATTGCGACAACAGTGGATGCCCGCAGGGGCAAACGGCGACGTAGCTATCTTCGAGTACGGGCTCAAAGGTGAGATCGTCAGCGTCGCTGGGCGGCACCGAAAGCCCCAGGTCGGCGCGGCCTTCGCGCACCATTTGATTGATCTGCTCGGCCAGCACATCGTGCAGGCTGAGGTTGATCCGTGGGTAAGCCTCATGAAAAAGCTTAATGACCCGGGGAAATAATCCTGCCGCCAAAGTGGGCAGGGCGGCCACCGTTACCTTTCCGCGCTGTTTGGAAAATTGGTCGTTGAGATCCTCGAAGGCTTCATTCCAATCATTTAATAGCCGCACGGCGACGGGCAGAAAAGCTTCGCCTTCCGGCGTTAACGCGAGCTGGCGGGTGGTGCGGGCAAACAGAGCGCCCCCTACGTTCTCCTCGAGTTTACGCAGCGCGATGGAGATCGCCGGTTGGGAAAGGTGCACCCGTTCGCTAGCCTCTGCAAGGCTACGGGAATGGGCGACGGCAACAAAAACGCGCAACTGCTGGATGCTTGGATTCATTTAGAAAGTAAAACATAAATTAAAAACTATTCAATATACAAAATGAAACCTGCGCACCATGCTTGGCTTATCGCGACTCATACGTTGCGGTCATCGCTTTACAACATCGTTTTACAATAACCGTATTTACAACAACAAAGGCTCGTACAGCGAGCTTCGGAGACACAATGAAAACGCTACTTACCGCCATGGTGGCCAGCGCCGCGGTGCTGGCTGCTACCACTTCCCATGCCGATGAGCGCCTGCTGATTGGTTCAACCTCCAGCTCCTCCAGCCACTACAGCTACTTTGTCGCAGTTAATCAGATCATTAATAACCAAGTCGAAGGGGTGAGTTCCTCCGTTGCGGAAACCGGCGCCACTGTGGATAACCTGCGCCGTTTAGGCCGCGACCAAATCGATATGGGCTTGGTCACCACCAACACGGGGTATCACGCTTACGCGGGTGAAGAAGATTTTGAAGGCCGCCCCGTCGATAACCGCTTGCTATGGGTCTACACCGTGGCACCGCAGAATGCCGTGATGCGTCAGGATGCTGAGGTAGAAACCTTCGCTGATCTTGATGGGGTGCGTTTCAATCCGGGTATTACCGGTTCCGCTACTGAGAAAACCACCGAAGCGGTGATGCGGACACTCGGCATCGAGCCTGACTACGTGCGTGGTTCAACCACCGACATGGTCGACGCCATGAAAGATGGTCGGGTGATGGGGTCGGTTAAGTCGGGCGTCGGTGAGCGCCTGGATGGCTCGACGATGGATATCGCTACGTTTACGCCGATTAGCGTGCTGTCGCTAAACGACGAAGAGGCCGACACCTTACGCACTGAAATGCCCGACGTCGCCATCGTCGATGTACCCGAAGGCGCGGCTGAGGGGATTCCCGCTTATACCACCTGGGCGTTTGGTGTCGCCGTGCATGCGCATCCCGACATGGATGAAGAAACCGCTTATCAAATCGTCAAAGCCGTGATGGAAAACCCTGAGCCGCAGGTAAACGCCTTTGCCGCAATGAAGGATGCTGATGTGGCGAAGATGACCTTAGAGGTAGGCACAGTCCCGCTCCACGCCGGTGCTGCACGCTACTTTGAAGAGCAGGGGTATGACATCCCCGACGCCTTACAGCCTGTTCAGTAAGGCACATTGGAGAAGATGATCATGCGCGAGACAGTTACCAAAGGCTTAGCGCTCCTGCTGGGCGGGCTAATCCTTTATACCTCCGCCACTGGACCGTTCGAGAGCTTGATACAGCGGAGTATCTTTCTCGCGCTGGTCATCCTGCTAGGGCTTGCCGTTTATCCGTTAGGTGCCGGCAAGCGCTGGCGGCCGCTGGGCATTGCGATTGATGGGGTGCTGGCAGTGGGAGTGGTATTCGCCTGCGGCTATGTAGCACTTAACCACGAACAAATTCTGGTCGAACTCCCCTGGGCAACGCCTCGCGACATGCTGTTGACCGGCGTGCTGCTGGTGGCGATTCTGGAGCTTTCGCGGCGCGCCATTGGAGCTATTTTCCCCCTGCTGGTGTTGGTGGGGCTAGCCTACGCATGGCTAGGCGCTGCCATTCCGGGGCCGCTTGGCCACCGAGGGTTCGATCTCTACTACATGACCGAAACCATTTACCTTGGCGACCTAGGCGTGTGGGGCATGCTGGTGGGCGTGGCCGGCACTACCATTGCGGCTTTCGTGCTGTTCGGTTGTTTGCTGCTGCATACCGGGGGCGGCAATACCTTTATGGATCTGGCGCTACGTATTAGCGGCCGCTCACCGGGCGGTGCTGCCAAGGTCGCCACCGTCGCGTCGGGGCTGTTCGGTATGGTCAGTGGCAGCGCGGTGGCCAATGTGGCTACCACGGGCAACTTTACTATTCCGATGATGAAGCGCTTGAACTACCCACGCCCATTCGCGGCAGGGGTCGAAGCTGTGGCTTCTACCGGTGGTCAAATAGCTCCCCCGATCCTAGGTGCTGCCGCATTTATCATGGCGGAAATTCTAGGTGAGAGTTACCTGCGCATTGCGCTCGCCGCTTTGCTACCGGCCATTCTGTTTTACCTGGGCGTATTCATGACCATTCACTTGGTTGCCAAGCGCCGACAACTCCAGGTAGTTCCTGAAGATGAGCTGCCTGCTTGGTCAGACGTCATTCGCCCAGAACGCATTATTCCCATATTAGCGGCTCTAGGCGGGCTGTTTTACGGCGTGCTGAGCGGCCGTTCTATTCAGATGTCGGCGTTCTACGGCATCTTAATGACCGTGCTGACCTTTGTACCCTTTGCGCTAATGGCCAAGATGCTGTTGCGCGAGATTCTCGGCAAGCTGGTGGCGGGCTTGGTCGATGCTGGCAAAGGCATGGTCATTATCGGCGTGCTGCTGGCCGGCGCGCAGATTCTCGTCGCCATGATTGGTATGACGGGTATCGGTGTGACGTTAGCGAGTTTGATCGTCACCGTAGGCGGGGAGTCGCTTTTTCTGGTCGCCTTTATCGTAGGCGGCGTGTGCCTGATTTTAGGCATGGGCATTCCTACCACGGCGGCGTATGTACTGGTGGCCTCGGTACTGGCTCCCGCGCTTACTGCCATTGGCGTTGAGCCGCTAATTGCTCACCTGTTTGTTTTCTACTTCGCTACTCTCTCGGTTATTACGCCGCCTGTCTGTATTGCGGTATTCGTGGCCTCCGGCATTGCCGATACCAACTGGCTGCCTGCGGCAGTGGAGTCGGTGCGCTTAGCGGCGGCGATTTATGTGATTCCTTTCCTGCTGCTGATCTACCCGGCCTTGGCGGGGTTTGGGACTGCCTGGGAAATCGTTCTGGCCAGCTGCCAAGGCGTCGTGTTTGTGGTGGCCTTTGCCGCGCTGATGTCACGCGTGGCGATGACAGGTAAACGGGCCGTTGACGTTGTGGTGCTAGTAGCCGTCATCGGCCTTGCGCTGACCCCCGGCTGGCTGACGACCCTCGCGGCGCTGGCGTTAATTGTTGGCCTGTTTGTTCGCCGCCGAACGTTGCTGGATGACGAGCGGGTATCTGTTCCAGCCAATCCCCACACCCACCAAGCCAAGGAGACCCACCTATGAGCTTTTTATTAGGCAGCGGTGCAGGCTTTTCGGGTGATCGTACCGATGCGGCCGTGGCGGTGGTGGCGGAATTAATAAAGCGTCAGCAACCCTCCGCCTTAGTGTTTGAAACCTTAGGAGAGCGTACGCTGGCGGCGGCGCATCGAGCGATGCGCGATGATCCCGAAAGTGGGTTCGAGCCTCTCTTAGATGAACTGCTGGCCCCGGTACTTCGTGACTGCCTGGATCACAATATCAAAATTATAGGCAACTTCGGTGCGGCGAACCCCAGTGGCGCGTGTCAGGTAGTAGCGGATTTAGCTAGGCAACTTGGGCGCGATGATATTCGTATTGCCCAGGTGCACGGCGACGATATTCGTCAGCAGCTGCATAGCTTGGATTTAGAGCGCTGGGAGGCCGAACGGCTGGAGATGCCGGGTGATGAGGCCCTGATTTCAGCCAACGTCTACCTGGGCGCAAAAGCATTGGCCGAAGCGCTGGCGATGCAAGCCGATGTCGTGGTCACCGGTCGCGTTGCCGACCCGGCGCTATTTTTAGCGCCGCTGATGCACCACTTCAATTGGCGTTGGGACGATTGGGATCGCCTAGCCTGCGGCATGATGGCAGGGCATTTAGCTGAGTGTGGTGCCCAGGTGAGCGGCGGCTATTTTGCAGACCCTGGCTTTAAAGACGTGCCGGGGCTCGCGACCGTAGGCTATCCGATTATCGAAGTTGAGCAGGATGGCAGCTTAATCATCACCAAACCGGCCAATACCGGTGGCTGTGTTACTGAGCAAACGGTGAAAGAGCAGCTGCTTTACGAGGTTCACGACCCGGCTAATTACCTGACCCCGGATGTCACGGTAGATCTCTCCCATGCTGAAGTGCGCCAGCTTTCGCCTAACCGCGTAGCGGTTACGGGAATTCGCGGCAAGCCAGCGCCTGAGCGGCTAAAAACCACGGTGTGCTACGAAGGGGGGTGGCAGGGTGAGGCTGAAATCTCCTACGCAGGCCCCAATGCGTTGGCAAGGGCGCAGCTTGCAGCACAGGTGCTGCGTGAACGGCTAGTGTTTCGTGCTCCCGCTGAGCTGCGTACCCGCTTGGATATCATTGGCCTCGCCAGCGTATTTGATAGCGACAGTGGTGAGCTTCAGCGCAGCACGTCACCTTCTACTAGTGGCGATTACCGGCTTCGCCTAGCGGCAGAACATAGTGAGCGGCGCTGGGTAGCGCGCGCGACCCAGGAGCTATTGGCGCTTTACTGTGCGGGGCCTGCTGGCGGCGGCGGTGTACGCCGCCAGTTCCAGCGGCGGGTATTTACCGCCTCGTATTTGGTGAAACGTAGCGATATTCATGCCCACGCCAGCCTGTTTGAAACAAATCTAAACGGCGTTAGTAGGAGCGACCGCTATGTTGCAAACTGAACACAACCCGCGCACCAAACGTACTCATACCGCAGTGACACTTCACCAGATAGCGCATGCCCGTGCAGGGGATAAAGGCGAACGCCTTAATGTGGCGCTGTTTGCCTATGATTCGGATCACTATGCCACCTTACTGGAACAAGTGACCGAAGAGCGGGTGCTGGCGCTGTTTGCCCATCGCGGTGCCAGCCGGGTGCGGCGTTACCCCTTGCCCAACTTGGCGGGCATGAATTTCGTGATTGATGACGTACTCCAGGGGGGCGTTAACGGTGCGCTCAATTTAGATGGCCATGGCAAAACGCTGTCATTTCTGTTGTTAAGTTTGGAGGTAAATATCTAGCCAGACCTTTAGCCACGCCTCTCGACTTAGGTGGTCATGACGCGCTGCTCGAAACCCCTTACTATGACGGCACTGTACGCACGCTAATCAATATAACGATAGCTACTTTGTTTAAATAGCGCCGCCTTTCGCAAGCCGCTAAGCGCTGGTAAGGAGCACCTGATGACCGCAGCAACGCTAGGTTCCCAACGCTTTCGAGTGCTTCTGGCGGGTGTGTTTAGCCAGATATTGTGCGTTGGGGTGGCGCGTTTTGCCTATACGCCGTTGCTACCGGTGATGCAGCAGCAGACCTGGATGGGCGATGCGGATGGCGGTTGGCTGGCGGCGCTCAACTACGCGGGCTATATGTTGGGCGCGGTGCTGGCCGCCACTATCCGCAGCCTCTACATCAAAGACTTTCTGTTTCGCTGTGGATTAGTCCTGGCGGTGCTTACTACCGCGGGGATGGCGCTCTCCGAGCACTTCTGGGTGTGGGCGGGCATGCGTTTTCTGGCGGGCCTTTCCAGCAGTGCTTCAATGCTATTGGCGTCAGGGCTGATTCTTCACTGGTTATTTCAGCACCGGCAGCGCGGTGAACTGGGCATCCACTTTGCTGGTTTGGGCATTGGCATGGTGGTGGTTTCTGTTTCGGTCGAAATGATGCTGAAGCTGTCGTTTAGCTGGCAAACCCAGTGGTGGGGCTTTAGCTTGCTGGGTGCTGCGCTGCTCGTTCCCGCTTGGCGGTGGTTGCCACGTCCGGAAAAGACCTTGATAGGTGCTCATACGGCGAACAGCCAACCTGCGATGCCACCCACACGTACCTTTATGCGCTGGATGCTCGCTGCCTACTTTTGCGCCGGTTACGGCTACGTGATCAGCGCTACCTTTCTAGTCGCTATTGTTGAGCGTGAACCGTTACTGGCGGGCATGGGCAATTGGACGTTCGCTCTGGCGGGCCTCGCCGCGGCCCCAGCAGTCATGCTATGGGATCTGGTTGCACGCCGTGTCGGCTATCTGGGGGCGCTGATTATTGCCATGGCGATTCAGGTAGTGGGTATTGTGCTGCCTGCCATTACCGCTAATGCAGCAATTGTACTGCTCAGCGCCGTGCTCTATGGCGGCACCTTTCTTGGCTGTGTCAGCCTGGTGCTGACCATGGCGGGTAGGCTTTATCCTTCAAGCCCCGCGCGATTAATGGGGCAGATGACGCTTGCTTATGGCGCCGCCCAGATATGTGCCCCGGCATTAACCGGCATGCTGGCGGAAGCTTCTGGCCACTACGGCGTTGGGCTGTGGCTAGCAGGTGGCTTCGTCACGCTTGGCGCTGTGCTGCTGGCCTGTTTGCGCAAGGTGGATCAAACCGCCCAGCGGTTGGATGCTGCCGCTAAAGCCTCGGTATATGCGTAAACGTCAACAGGCCCTTGTGGGCATGGCCCGTGAAATCCTTTAGGATGAGCGCCTTTTTTCTGACAGGATAAATGGGCAAATGACCTCTTCTGGGCAACCTCGCACTCAGTGGCTAGGCCGCTGGGGGTTTATGTTGGCGGCCACCGGTTCGGCGGTGGGGCTAGGCAACATCTGGAAATTCCCCTATATCACCGGTGAGTTTGGTGGTGGTGCCTTTGTGCTTGTGTACCTGGCCTGTATTTTTGCCGTGGGTGTGCCGGTCATGATGACCGAGATCGCCTTTGGACGGCGCGGCCGTGGCAGTCCTATCGATGCCATTCGCCGCGTGGTCAATGAATCAGGCCGCTCGTCCGCGTGGTCGCTGATTGGCTGGATGGCCATGCTCTGTGGCTTTATGGTGCTGTCATTTTACGTCGTTGTGGCGGGCTGGTCGTTCTCGTATCTATGGAAGATGCTGACCGGTGGCTTAGTAGGCAGCAGCGTCGATGAGATGGCCGCCGTGTTTGGCGCCAACAACGCCAACCCGCTGAATCTCGGTGCCTGGAGTACCTTAGTCACGCTGCTGACCATGTTGATTGTGGGTAAGGGCGTACAGAAGGGGATCGAGAAGAGCGTAAGTTGGATGATGCCAGGACTGGTCATCATGCTGGTGATCCTGATTGGCTTTGGCATGTTTTCTGGCGGCTTTGGCGCGGCGGTGAACTTCCTGTTTTCGTTCAACGCGGGCAGCCTCTCTAGCGAAGGCATGCTGGCAGCACTGGGTCACGCCTTCTTTACCCTCTCGTTGGCCTCCGGGGCGATCCTTACCTACGGCAGCTATTTACCTAAAGATGCTTCCATTGGCCGGACCACTGTCAGTGTGGCCGTGGCGGATACGGTCGTCGCGCTGATGGCGGGGCTAGCGATCTTCCCGGTCATTTTCGCCAACGGCATGAACCCCGGTGAAGGCCCTGGGCTGATTTTTATGAGCCTGCCGCTGGCGTTCCAGGCGATGCCTCTTGGCACGCTGTTTGGCACTCTCTTCTTTTTGATGCTCTCCATGGCCGCATTGACCTCTGCTATTTCCATGGTAGAGGCCACGGTCTCCTGGCTGTGCGATAACAAAGGCATTTCGCGCCCGGCCGCCGCTTGGAGCACGGGTATTGTGCTGTGGACTGTCAGCACCCTGGCGATGCTATCGTTTAACCTGGGCTCGGACTGGACCCTGGCAGGCAAGACCTTTTTCGATTGGCTGGATTACCTGACCTCGCGCTGGATGATGCCGCTGGGCGGGCTGGGCATGGTGCTGCTCGCAGGCTTTATATTGAAGAGCGACTCTTTCCGTGAGGAGCTCGGGCTGGCGCCGCTGCCTTATGTGCTGTGGCTGACCATGGTGCGCTACGTTAGCCCGCTCGGCATTCTGGTCATCTTTGTCGATGCCTTGGGCATATATCAGGTCTCGTTTGCCGTGCACTGGCCGTGGCTGCTAGCGATTCTGGTAGTCATGGCAGCGCTTGGGGAAACCCTAAGCCCGCGGCTACGACATGCGTTAAGGACGGCGTAATCCTCTACGGCATCTGTCCCGATAGTAAACGCCGCTGCTGTGCTTTTATATCCTCACTGCGCAGCGGCGTTTGGCAGGTGGCAAACACCTCCTTTAGAAACCGCTTCCGCGAGCCACGGTAGCTGCCGCTGAGCAGTGCCGCCTGGGTGAGGGCACTGAGCAGTGTCTTACGCGATGGGACACTAAGCTGCGCATACCCCTGTTGGGCGGCTGGCCAATCAATCTCAATCGCTGGGGGTTTATCGGGCAGGCTATCCAGCAGGCGCGCTAAGAGCAGCACTAAATTGGGGTGCGGGTACTGGTTGCGCATAATCAGCTCGCCAACGCCCTGGGCCACGAGTTGGCGGGTATGCTCGTCACTCTCATTCAGTGTTTCCATTAACTGCTTAACCAGCGCAGGGCCCCGCGCCTGTAAGTAGGCTTGTTGAATAATGCGCGCGGCAATCCAGGCGTTCCAAATTGCGTATAACGGCCCGGTTAGCACGGGAAGAAAACCGCGCAGGGTAAGGCGGCCCAATAATCGGCGCAGCAATAAGCGTAGAATAAAACTGCTTAAGCTAATTTTTAAGCGGTAAAACAGTGCCCTGACAGGTATTTTCCAGCCATGCAGATAGGCGTGAGGATCAACACCATAAATAAGACTGCCAGGGCTGGGGTACTCCAACGCTACCCGTGAAACGCCGTGCACAGTGAGTTGGATGTCGGGTTCAAACGGCTCTGTTTGACCGTATCGCAGGCCTGCTAAGCGGGTGATGTTCGCCACGCCGCGCAGCGCATTCCAGTATAAAAAGCCAATTTCCAGCGCGGTAACGGTACCTGCGAAGGCAAGGTAGGCCGCCCAGTAGGGAAGCTGTTCCCGCAGGCTCATCGCTTCCCAGTTGCCAGTGGCAAACTCGCGCATAAACCACTCAGAGCCGCCAATCAGCGTGCCGGAAATCATACCCGCGAGCGCCGCCCAGGCGATGATCCAGCGGCGTGCATGTTTCAGTGCATACGGGTCAGGTGAGTTAAGTGCCGGGTGACGGCGAAAGTAGCCCTGTATATAGCGGTTTGCCCAACGTTGCGCTAGGCCAGGCGCTGGAGCGTACTCTTTATCTGGACGAGTGAGAGACATAGGGGCAAGCGTTTCCTGCGCAGTTGAAGCCTCAGGGTAACGGTTACGTTCGCGAAGTACACGCCTGGATCGCGCCTGGGTGAGTGCCTGCCTGCATTAATTCATCCCATCGGGTGGTAAAACGATTTGAACGGTGGGCGCAGCGTAACTGCCACGCAGCGGGAGCATCCGTCATACCAAAACTAATCGTGCCTTGGCCCATTTGCTGATTGATCTGATCCACCGTGGCCATCAAAAACGGATGGCGATCATGGACAGGTTGATGCAGTAACGACATCTGACACTGCTCGGCATCTACCAGGTCGAGTAGCATCACGCCTGCTTTCATAAATTGATAGCGAGGGCGATGAATCTGCTCAAGCCCCTGGCGAACGGAGTCAAGAATGACGCGGGTGTCATCGCTGGGGGAGGGTAGCGGTATTAATGCATTGGGAAAGTATTGCAGTTGATCTCGCCGGTGGCGATTGGTATTGAGAAACACCATGACAGCACGGGTTAAGCTGCGCTGTTCGCGCAGTTTCTCAGCGCACCGCTGGGCGTGACGGCGCAGTGCGTTATGCACCTCTGCAAAAACGCCGGTGGGCTGACCGAACGAGCGCGATGTCATAATGCGCTCGCGGGGTTTATCTACTGCGTTCATCTCCATACAGGGCGTGCCACGCAGCTCAAGTGCAGTGCGTGCTAACACCACGGAGAAACGCTTACGCAGCTGTTTAGTGTCGCATTCACGCAGATCCCATGCGGTATGAATCCCGCCAACCGCTAGCCGTTCGGCGAGCCGATGGCCGACGCCCCACGCGCTGCCTACCGGGGTATGTTTAAGCAGCGCCTCCGTGGTGTGGTCCTGTCCATTAAGCAGGCAAACGCCTTGGTAGTGTGGGTCTTGCTTGGCAAGGTGGTTGGCAAGCTTGGCTAGGGTATGGGTGGGGGCCAGCCCCACGCACACTGGCAACCCCAAATGACGGCGGATACGCTGGCGCAGCTTACGCCCTAGCGCCTCACACTGCTCAGTGGTGAAGCCTTCTAAATAGACGAACATTTCATCGATGGAGTAGGGTGCAACATCTGGGCAGGCATCGCGCAATAGCTGCGTCAGGCGTGCCGACATATCGCCATAAAGCTCATAATTGGATGACAGTAAGTGAATCTCGCCGCGTTGGCGCAACCCTTCAAGTTTGAAGGCCGGTGTGCCCATCGGGATATCTAGCGCTTTAAGCTCTGCTGAGCGAGCGATAATGCAGCCATCGTTGTTTGACATCACGCCCACTGGCTTTCCTTCGAGCTGTGGCTGAAATACCCGCTCGCAGCTGACGTAAAAATTGTTGGCGTCGATTAATCCGATCATCGCAATTCCCCAGTCCACCGCTAAAGTTCAGTCAGCGCAAAAGTTCACTCAGCACAACAGCTCAGTCAGCGTAAATACTCGTGCACGACGGCCCTCACCACGCCCCAAAGCTGGCAGTCGCTGCCTTCAAGCGGTAGCGGCGGGTAGTCCGGATGGGCAGAGCAGAGGTGTGGAAAGCCCTGGTGAAGCGCATAGCGTTTGATCAGTACTTCACCTTCAAACATCGCCACCAAAAAATGCCCTAACCGGGGCTTAACACCGCGATCGACAATCAGTAGATCTCCGTCGTAAATCCCCCAGCCCTCCATGCTGTCCCCCGTCGCAGTGACATAAAACGTCTCAGTGGGGTTTTTAACCAACCGAACATTGAGATCTAGCGTGCGTGGCTCGTAATCCTGCGCAGGGGAAGGAAAGCCACTAAAACCCGCGCGGCCCAGAAATGTTAAATAAGGCAGCGGTTGAGAGGTTAACGGCAAGGCGGGGGTAAAGTGAGATGACTGGCCCGGCATCGTCGGCATCCTGGCTGTTTAAATTATGTATGGATATACAGTATTTAATGTTAAGGCAGAAATTGCAAATCGTCGTGTAACAGCGAAATCACCGAGCCTCGTTCTCAATCACCCATTGAGGTACGCGCATGGGCGAAATGGAAAGGCTATGCTGTCCAATCGGTCAGCATTTAATGGCTGGCCCAACATGAAACACGCTCATGCACGACCTGACGCGGATGCGATGAAAGTCGCCTCAGGCTGCGTTATGATAGCGGCCTCGCTTCTTCCATGATGACCCTTTCTCGTTACGAGGTTCCCGCCGATGTTCAGCCGCGATATGACAATTGCCGGATTCGATGATGTGCTGTTTGATGCCATGCAGAAAGAAGTGGCGCGCCAGGAAGCCCACATCGAACTGATTGCTTCCGAAAACTACGCCAGCCCCCGCGTACTTGAAGCCCAGGGCAGCCAGCTGACCAATAAATACGCTGAAGGCTATCCCGGTAAGCGCTATTACGGCGGCTGTGAATTCGTGGATATCGCTGAAAACCTGGCCATCGATTACGCCAAAGAGCTGTTCGGCGCTACCTACGTCAACGTACAGCCGCACTCTGGCTCGCAGGCCAACAGCGCCGTTTTCCAAGCGTTGGTAAAACCAGGTGATACCATTTTAGGTATGAGCCTGGATGCCGGTGGCCACCTGACCCACGGTGCCAAGCCGAGCTTTTCGGGCAAGCACTACAATGCCATTCAGTACGGCTTAAATGAGCAAGAGCTGATTGATTACGACCAAGTGGCTCAGCTTGCCCGTGAGCACAAGCCCAAAATGATCATCGCCGGTTTCTCTGCCTATTCACAAATTGTGGATTGGGCCAAGTTCCGCGAAATCGCCGACGAAGTGGGCGCTTACTTACTGGTCGATATGGCCCACGTATCAGGTCTAGTCGCGGCGGGCGTTTATCCCAGCCCCTTGCCGCACGCCCACGTGGTGACCTCTACTACCCACAAAACCCTACGCGGCCCACGCAGTGGCGTGATTCTATCTGCTGAAAACGACGCAGATATCGAGAAGAAGCTACAGTCGGCGGTATTTCCCGGTGGCCAGGGCGGCCCCTTGATGCACGTGATCGCCGCCAAAGCAGTGTGCTTTAAAGAAGCCATGGCGCCTGAGTTCAAAACCTACCAGCAGCAGGTAATCAAAAATGCCAAGGCAATGGCCAAGGTGTTTATCGACCGCGGTTACGACATCGTCTCGGGCGGTACGGAAGATCACCTCTTCCTGCTCTCGCTGATCAAGCAGGGCGTAACCGGTAAAGACGCCGATGCAGCGCTTGGCCGTGCCCACATCACCGTCAACAAGAACGCCGTGCCAAACGACCCGCAAAGCCCGTTCGTCACCTCTGGCCTGCGTATTGGCACACCGGCGGTGACCACGCGCGGTTTCGGTGAACAAGAGTGTACCGAGCTAGCTGGCTGGATCTGCGACATTCTAGATGTGTTGGCCAAAGGCGAAGACACCAGCGCCATCGAAGCGAAGGTGCTGGATAAAGTGGCTGAGGTTTGTTCAAGACTGCCAGTTTATAAATAAGCAACGAATGCTGTAACTAGCCTAGCTAGCCTAGCGTTCGATAAAAGCCGCTGAAGATCACACTCTTCAGCGGCT
Organism: Vreelandella neptunia; assembly: GCF_022489065.1. GTDB lineage: Bacteria > Pseudomonadota > Gammaproteobacteria > Pseudomonadales > Halomonadaceae > Vreelandella > Vreelandella neptunia_A. The sequence continues at coordinate 223,656 of NZ_JAKVTW010000001.1, forward strand.
TTGTCTTTTATGGCTTCTAAAATGCAAAATGGGAGCTCCTCCTGCTGATGGCCTGCCGCGCCGTTTTCGCTGAACCTCGGGAGTTAAAGGCAACCAAAACCTGGTTTTCCAACTGGCTGCCAGCCCGTAAAGATTCGCCCCCCTTGCACTGGATAAGGTATCATTGCGCGCATTTGCGGTGGTATGGCGCTCATGAAGATTCATACCGCTCCTCGCATTGGGATGAGCTAACCCACGAGCATCATTAACTGTGGGGCCAGTGCGCATTAAAGTAAAATCGCAGTGACCGAGCGCTAAACACTGTCGCTGGTATGCCAAATGCTAAATAAGGCTAGGGCAAGGGAAATGTCCGTAATAATCCCTGGGCGGTAGCGTGCCTGAAAGGTTTTCAAGATGAAAAGTGCTAGAGGTTGCGGCCACTTTTGCCCTTCGTATGATCCTGCTAGCCCAGCCGCCCTAGCCAGCAGTGGTGTGTTAATCCCCGCCGAAGCGCTGAAAAACGTTTCTAACGTCAACACTCGGCTGTTGAAGTGTTAATAATCGTTCTTTTCTTTTTTAACTAGCAATGAACGCATAAGTAACTAAAAGATCAGTAGAAGGAAATTATGATGCCAATGACATTCCTCGTCACAGGCGGTGCCGGATTCATAGGTTCAGCAGTCGTGCGTGAACTGATTGCCAATAGCGATCATCGCGTCGTCAATGTCGATAAATTGACCTATGCCGGAAACCTTGAATCGTTGGCCGATGTAGCTGAAGACCCACGCTATACATTTGAGCAGCATGATATTGGTGATGCAGGCGCAATGAAGCAGGTGTTTGAAAAGCATCAGCCCGATATCGTTATGCACCTGGCGGCAGAAAGTCATGTGGACCGTTCTATCGACGGGCCAGCGGACTTTATTCAGACCAATATCGTTGGCACCTCGGTCTTACTCGAAATTGCCCGGCACTACTGGAAGAACCTTCAGGAAACCGACCCCAGCAAAGCCGCAGGCTTTCGGTTTCACCATATTTCGACTGATGAGGTCTATGGTGACCTTGACGGCCCTGAAGGGCTGTTTACCGAAACGACCCCTTACGCGCCGAGCTCACCCTATTCGGCAAGCAAAGCCAGCTCAGACCATCTCGTTCGTGCTTGGCAGAGAACCTTCGGCTTGCCGACGTTAGTGACTAATTGCTCTAACAACTACGGCCCCTATCACTTCCCAGAAAAACTCATTCCGCTGGTACTGCTGAATGGTTTGGCTGGCAAACCGTTGCCGGTTTATGGCGATGGACAGCAGATTCGCGATTGGCTGTATGTAGAAGACCACGCCCGCGCCTTAATCAAGGCCGCCAGCGAAGGGGTGATTGGCGAAACGTATAATATTGGCGGCCACAATGAAAAAACCAACCTGGAAGTGGTCGAAACGATATGCGACCTTCTTCAGGAACAGCGGCCCCTTGAAGAAGGCCATTACCGCGACCTAATCACTTTCGTGAAGGACCGTCCAGGGCATGACCTTCGCTATGCAATTGATGCGGGTAAGATCGAGCGCGAACTAGGGTGGCGCCCCGAAGAAACGTTTGAAACCGGGTTGCGCAAAACGGTGCAGTGGTACCTGGCAAACGAGAAGTGGTGGAAGCGTGTGCAGGATGGTAGCTACCAAGGCCAACGTTTAGGAGCAGGGGCATGACAAGCACCAAACGCATCCTATTAACGGGTGCCAGTGGTCAGGTGGGCTTTGAATTGCAGCGTCAGTTATGCCTGCATGGTGAGATAGAAGCACCCACCAGCCAGCAATTGGATCTCGCAGACCCGGTGGCGGTTGAAAACTGGCTGGTGGAACGAAAACCCGACCTTATCGTCAATGCGGCTGCTTATACAGCGGTCGACAAAGCAGAAGACGAGACTGATCGGGCCCGGCGTTTGAATGCCGAGTTGCCCGCTCAGCTAGCGGCGTACTGCGCCGAACAAGGTGCTGACCTAGTGCATTATTCCAGCGACTACGTCTACCCTGGCAGCGGAACTACCGCATGGAGCGAAACGAGTGCCAACGGACCGTTAAGCACCTATGGGCAAACCAAGCTCGATGGCGACCAGGCGATTATGGCGAGCGGTTGCCAGCATTTGATTTTCCGAACGAGCTGGGTCTATAGCGCCCGCGGTAACAACTTCATGAAAACGATGCTACGCCTAGGGCGTGAGCGTGAAGCGCTTAGCATTGTAGCGGACCAAATTGGCGCACCAACCCCGGCGCGTCTTATTGCCCAAGTGACCGCCATGGGCTTAAGCCAGGAAATTCCCTCAGGCCTATATCACTTGGCCCCTCGTGGCGAAACCAGTTGGCACGGGTTTGCCGAGGCGATTTTTAAGATGGCAGAAGCTCGGGGGGAGACGCTTGCGATAGACCAAGCTCGATTAGCAGGGATACCAACGACAGATTACCCGACCCCAGCGACTAGACCACTGAATTCCCGGCTCGATCTCAGCAAACTCGAAAAGGCACTACAAGTTAAGTTGCCAGACTGGCAATCACAGCTTGAATTGACACTAGCAGAGTACTTGGAGCCCTAAATTATTAAAGGCTCACAGTACTACATCGATATTAATCTTTTGGTTCTGATGGATAGAATCGCTTAAAAGCAATAGGGGGCCAAATGGCACGTAAAGGAATTATTCTCGCAGGTGGCTCGGGCACACGCCTTCATCCGATAACACGCGGTGTGTCCAAGCAGTTATTGCCGATTTACGACAAACCAATGATCTATTATCCCGTCTCGGTACTAATGCTGGCGGGCATCCGCGAAATTCTTATCATCTCCACTCCTGAAGACCTGCCGCAATATCAAAATTTACTGGGCAGCGGTGAGCCGTTTGGTGTGCGTTTTGAATACAAGGTTCAGCCAAGCCCGGATGGCCTGGCGCAGGCCTTCATCATCGGTGAAGAGTTTATTGGTAATGATCCAGTCTGCCTTGTGTTGGGAGATAATATATTCCACGGACAGCACTTTTCCGAGCAATTGAAGCGAGCTTCCTCTCAAGCTAGCGGAGCGACAGTATTCGGTTATCTAGTGAAGGATCCAGAGCGTTTTGGGGTAGTTGAGTTCGATGCAGATGGTAAAGCTATTTCCATCGAAGAGAAGCCGAAACAACCCAAGTCAGCGTATGCGGTGACCGGGCTCTATTTCTACGACAATGATGTGGTCGAAATTGCCAAGCAGGTCGAGCCTTCTGAACGTGGCGAACTGGAAATTACCAGTATCAATAATGCCTACCTGGAGCGTGGTGATCTTAATGTAGAAAGGCTAGGCCGTGGTTTTGCTTGGCTGGATACAGGGACTCACGACAGCCTACTGGAAGCCAGCCAGTATGTGCAGACGATCGAACACCGCCAGGGATTAAAGGTCGCTTGCCTAGAAGAGATCGCTTGGCGTAACGGCTGGATAAGTGATGAAGCGCTGGAAGCTGAAGCCGATGCGTTGGTCAAAACCGGTTACGGGCAGTATTTGAAACACATTTTGAAAGGTAATTTGAACTAATGAAGGCGACACCTCTTGAAATTTCGGACGTCATCCTTTTCGAGCCCCGAGTCTTCGGCGATGAGCGGGGCTTCTTTTTTGAAAGCTTCAATCAAAGCCAGTTTAACAAAGCGGTAGGGCGCGAAGTGGCCTTTGTTCAAGACAACCACTCCAAATCAGCAAAAGGGGTGTTACGTGGCCTGCACTATCAAATGCCACCCCATGCCCAGGGTAAACTGGTCAGGGTTGTTCAAGGTGAAGTGTTCGATGTGGCAGTAGACATCCGCCGCAACTCACCGACCTTTGGCAAGTGGGTAGGGGCGCTTCTCTCTGCTGATAATAAGCATCAGCTTTGGGTGCCGGAAGGTTTTGCACATGGTTTTATAACGCTAAGCGACACGGCGGAATTTCTTTATAAAACCACAAACCTCTACGCACCAGAGAGTGAGCGTGCCATTATCTGGAATGACCCGGATATCGGCATTCAGTGGCCTGCTGAGCTGGAACCAAAGCTCTCCGGTAAAGACAGTGTTGCCCCGGCATTCAAGGACGCAGAGGTTTTTGAATGAATCCACATGCATCACAACCTTTGTCGCCTGTGGCCTTAGCACGATCTTGCATACAACACCGAAATCTAATCCTTCAAATCACGCGGCGAGAGGTGGTAGGCCGTTATCGTGGGTCTGTTATCGGCCTGGGTTGGTCCTTTTTAAATCCCTTGCTTATGCTGGCTGTTTTTACGTTTGTTTTTTCCGTAGTTTTCCAAGCCAAGTGGGGCGTGGCGATGGAAGGGGAGGCCGAAGGCAAAGGCTTTTTTGCTGTTGTGCTATTTATTGGTTTGATCGTGCACGCATTATTTGCTGAAGTTCTAACTCGCTCCCCAGCATTGATACTAAGCAATGTAAATTACGTCAAAAAAGTCATCTTTCCTCTGGAAATACTGCCGATATCCGCAGTGCTTAGTGCAATGTTCCACGCTGCTATCAGCATAGGTGTGTGGCTGCTTGCCCACCTTTTGTTCATAGGAATACCAAGCTGGCAGGCAATATTTTTACCCTTGGTGCTACTTCCGCTTATTACCTTGTCGCTGGGAGTGAGTTATATATTGGCGTCACTAGGCGTATTTCTAAGGGATATTGGTCAAACGATGGGCATAATAGCCACGGTGTTATTGTTCCTTTCGCCAGTTTTCTTTCCGATAGAGCGGCTACCTGAACAATATCAACCATTGTTCATGGCTAATCCTTTAACCTTTATTATAGAGCAGGCGCGTGACGTATTGATCTGGCAAAAACTGCCCGACTTCTCGGGAATATTAGTCTATATGCTCTATTCAGTGGCCATACTTTTTCTAGGTTTTGCCTGGTTCCAGAAGACCAGAAAGGGGTTTGCGGATGTGCTCTGATATTGCAATTAAGGTTGAAGGCCTCAGCAAGCGTTTTGAAATATTTGACCAGCCCCGCGACCGGCTCAAGCAAATGCTTGTCCCAAGAGTACAACGCGCGCTAAGTAAGCCTCAGTCTCAATTTTTCAAGGAGTTCTGGGCACTGAAAGGTGTTTCCCTAGAAGTAAAAAGAGGCGATACGGTTGGGATAATCGGCCGCAATGGTAGCGGCAAGTCGACTCTGCTACAGATTATATGTGGCACATTGACGCCAACCATGGGGAAAGTTGAAACCAATGGCAAAGTGGCGGCTCTTTTGGAGCTTGGTTCTGGTTTTAATCCGGAGTTTACCGGGCGAGAAAATGTTTATCTTAACGCCTCGCTCTATGGACTTTCTGAATCACAAGTAACTGAACGATTCGCCAAAATTGAAAAATTTGCTGAAATAGGCGATTTCATTGATCAGCCTGTAAAAACCTATTCCAGTGGCATGATGGTAAGGCTGGCCTTTGCTGTGATCGCGCATGTGGATGCCGACATTCTGGTGGTGGACGAAGCGTTATCTGTAGGTGATGCTGTTTTTACCCAGAAGTGCATGCGCTTTATTAGATCTTTTCAGGAACATGGAACCTTGTTGTTCGTAAGCCATGATGCTTCAGCAGTTCAGAACCTATGTAAAAGCGCAGTCTGGTTGGGAAATGGAGAGGTTAGGCTAACAGGGACTGCAAAAGATGTATCAGAAGCTTATTTACAATACAATTTGCAAGAAATATACGGTGAAAAAGCTGAGTTGTCTAGTTTGGACAACGAAGTGTCAAACATCGAAAGGGTAAATTTCGATGAATCTCAAAATCAAAATCAAAATCAAAGTCAGGAGCAGATTTACAGCAGTAACTATCATATAAAGAATAACTTGAGCGAGGCCAACGGCTGGACAACAGGCGATGCTAATATAAATTCAGTTGAACTGTTGGACGAAGACGGTAATCTTAGCCCTGTGTTTAAGGGAGGCGAAAAAGTCAAATTAAAGATTCAGGTAGAGGCTTATAAGGATTTTGTCCAGCCGATCCTTGGGTTTTTGGTAAAAGATCGGCTTGGTCAAGATCTCTTTGGAGAAAATACCCTGCCATTTACCTCACTTGATTCCAGGCCGGTTAAAGCTGGTCAATCATTGGAAGGTGAATTTTGTTTTGATCTTCCTATGCTGCCTGATGGCCAATATTTTGTCATGGCTTCTTTTGCTGATGGGGATTTACACAATAATGTACAGCATCACTGGCTACATGATGCGATTGTAATAAATATATCGTCCAACAAGATTCGCTGGGGTCTTGTTGGTATTAAATTCAACAAAGTATCGTTAGATATATCTATATGAAAACACTAAGAGAATTGTACCAAGAACATGAAGGCAAGGTTTCCGATAAATGGGATATTTACCTTAGTGAATACGATAGATTTTTTTCTCCATACAGGGAGAAAAAAATAAGGCTATTAGAAGTCGGCGTTCAAAATGGCGGGTCTCTGGAAATATGGAATAAGTATTTCCCTAATGCCGATTTGTTAGTCGGATGTGATATTAACGAGGATTGTAAGCTTCTAGAGTATAATTCTGAAAAAATAAAAATTGTAGTTGGCGATGCTAATTTAAATAAAACCGAAAAAGATATAAGAGATATTTCCAGCTATTTTGATATTATTATAGATGATGGTTCACATACAAGCGCAGACATAGTACTTACTTTTTCTAAATATTTTCCTTATCTTAAGGATGGAGGAGTTTTTGTTGCAGAAGATTTACATTGCAGTTATTGGAAAAATTATGGCGGCGGTCTTTACGATTTAACTTCTTCAATAAGTTTTTTTAAACAGCTTGTGGATATAATAAACTATGAGCACTGGGGTTTAAATAAAGGTATAAGTGAAGCAATAAGTGTTTTCAATGCTAAATATGGTTTGAGTTTAAATTTAAATGATCTTGAGAAAATTCATTCCATTGAATTTGTTAATTCTCTTTGTATTGTTCACAAAAAAACAGCCAGCAATAACCGTTTAGGTCGAAGAAATATAGTTGGTCATGACGAGCTGGTAATGCCGGTGCTTGAAAGCTTAAACGGAAGTTTTGGACAGCCTTTTCTCCAGGATGAGGAAGATGAAGATAGTATTCATCCCTTGTTAAGAATTGAGCAGCGAGATGAAGAAATCAATGAAATTAGAAGAAAGGAATTGTTGCTTGAAGATGAAATATCCAAGCTTGGTCAGCAGATAAATAGTCGTGAAAGTGAAATTGAAAAACTTGAAAGTGAAATTGAAAAATATAAGCAACAGCAAGTCACCATTGGATCAGGCCTTGTTGATTGTAAGAAAAATAATGAGCAGTTAGAAAAAGACATATTTAATTTAATTAGTTCAAAAAGTTGGAAAGTTACTAGACCTCTTAGGTTAGTTGCCTCAGCTGGAAAAAAATGTCACAACTTAATTACTTTCACATTGACTGCCCTTAAGAAAACTGGTGGCTTTAGAAGCGCATTTCGTAAAGCTACAAAACTTTATAGAAATGAAGGTATAAAGGGACTGTCAAGAGGTTATCATTTTGTAGTAAATGGATCGCATGAGTCAGTAACAGTAAATCATCATAATTACGAAAAATGGATTCTGAGTTACGATGTTCTCTCTGAAGAAGAAAAATATCGGATTCAATCTGATATAAAAAGCTTTAAATGTACTCCGCTTGTCTCTATTGTAATGCCTGTTTACAACCCGAATATCACATGGCTTGATGAGGCGATCAAGTCTGTTCAAGCACAGTTGTATGAAAACTGGGAGCTATGTATAGCTGATGATAATTCAAAAAATAATAATATAAAGAAATTTTTAGAAAAACAACAGTCGACTGATGCGCGGATCAAGGTAGTATACCGTGATAAAAACGGCCATATTTCTGCTGCTTCTAATAGTGCTTTAGAAATCGCTTCAGGTGAATGGGTAGCTCTGATGGATCAAGATGATTTATTGCCAGAGCACGCATTATATTGTGTGGCAAAGGCTATCAATGAAAACCCCGAAGCAGGTCTGATTTATTCAGATGAAGATAAAGTAGACGAAGCGGGAAACCGGCATAGCCCTTATTTCAAATCTGATTGGAACAGAAGTTTGTTTTATTCACAAAACATGATTTGTCATCTTGGAGCCTATAGGAAAAGCTTGATTGATAAAGTTGGGGGGTTTCAGGAAGGTTTGGAAGGAGCTCAAGACCATGATTTGGCGTTAAAGGTTATTGAGCTTCTCAAAGATGAAGCTATTGTTCACATACCAAAAATTCTTTATCACTGGCGCGTTCATTCTCAAAGTACCGCGGGTGGTGCTGATGCCAAGCCTTACGCTGCTATAGCAGGTGAAAAAGCTATCAAGGGTCATATGGAGCGTAGTGGTATAAAGGCGGATGTCACCTCTAATCAATATGGTTATCGAGTAAAATATAGTCTTCCTGACATCCTTCCAAAAGTGTCGTTGATCATACCAACTAGGAACGGTCATGATTTAGTAAAAATTTGCATTGAAAGTATAATTAGCAAAACCACATATGCAAACTATGAAATTATTCTAATTGATAACGGTTCTGATGATCCTGAGTCGTTAGAATACTTTTCAAAGCTAGAAACTAATTATGACAACATAACTATTAAGCGCGATGAGAGGCCTTTTAATTATTCAGCTTTAAATAACGATGCTGTAAAAGTAGCGAAGGGCGATATTATTGGTCTTGTTAATAACGATATTGAAGTTATTGAACCAGAATGGCTTTCAGAAATGGTTAGCCAAGTGATTCAACAAGGAGTGGGTGCAGTAGGTGCCAAATTGCTTTATCCGACCGGACTGGTTCAGCACCCAGGCGTTGTCATTGGAATTGGTGGCGTAGCGGGGCACGTATTCCATAACATTCATCCCAACGATCCTGGTTACTTTGGCCGTTTGAATTTAGTAAATGAATACTCGGCAGTTACGGCTGCGTGTCTACTGGTTAAGAAAGAAGACTATGAAGAAGTTGGCGGTTTAAATGAAGATGATTTAAAAATCGCATTTAATGATGTTGATCTATGTTTAAAATTGAAAGAATTAGGTCTCAGAAATATCTATACACCTTACGCTTTGCTTTACCATCATGAGTCAGCGTCAAGGGGTTATGAAGATAATCCTGAAAAAATTGCCCGCTTTAATAGTGAGATTCGCTACATGGAAGCTAGATGGGAAAAGTACATTGAACATGATCCTTGCTATAACCCTAATTTAACACTAAAGCATTCAGACTTTAGTTTGGCTTGGCCGCCGAGAGGTGTGTATTAAATGAATAGTGATGAGCAATCAGTGCTTTACATCGATCTCCACGGCACATTACTTGATTCTGACATGCTGGTTGAGTCAGGTTTTTCATTTATTAAGAACAAGCCCTATAAACTGCTTTCTCTCTTCGGTTGACTAAGTAGAGGGAAAGGCTCAGCTCAAAGCACATCTTGCGGAAACTAATTGCGTAGATGTTACTGTGTTGCCCTATAACCAGCGTGTGCTTGGGTTAATTCAAGAGGCCAAAGACGAAGGCCGGCACGTGATTCTCGCTACTGCCACTCATAGGATTCTAGCCGAGCGTGTGGCTGAGCACTTAGGATGTTTCGATAAAGTTTTAAGCAAAGATAATGGCTCAATCTATCCACGGACAGAAAAAAGGGAGCTACTGGTTGAGCGGTTTGGTGAAAGAGGCTATGAGTACGTCGGCAACTCTACCGACGATTGTGAAGTATGGCGATATGCCAATGCTGCGGTAATGATAAATCCAGAAAGAGGTGTTGAAAGACGTGCGAGGAAGGAAGCAAATGTAACAGAGATGTGTTTATCTATTAAATGATCTTATTGGCCTGAATGGCGACAGGCATCATTCCATCAAGAAACACCGGCCGTTTCCAGCTGGGCACATCTCGATCATGCTGGGTTTGGTGTCGTTTCCATGTCTGCTTTTATTGGCTTTCTTAGGGGCGTGGCTCCTTTTACCCATCGAGTTTGTTGGTGTATTGTTGGTCTACTACGCATTGACCTTTAGTTATTCGCTATGGTTGATGCGTTTTATAGCGGTAGATTTGATAGATTTGGCTAGCTTGTATATTATAATAACCTTTAAACCGCCCAGGTTATTCTGGAGACCGGTTGTTTGATTCATGCAGCTTCGCCCGACTTCTCCAGTTGACGATAAACGTTCTTTCACGTTCTGCTTGTGGAGCGTTTCCGACGGGTTCCAGCAAACGGCAATTGTTAAACTAGTCAACCCACTTCAGCGTGGCATATTCTACGGCATCTCGCCCCTTTCATGGACCGCGACGGTGAATCGCCTCCGTTTTGAATAAGCCGATTATGGTCTCGGCTAGCGCATTGTCGTAGGAGTCGCCGGTGGTGCCGACTGAAGCATCGATACCCTCATCAGCCATACGTCAGTGTAGCGGATCGAGAGATATTGGCCTCCTCGATCACTATGATGGTTCAATCCTTGCCTGTGCCTTCGTGCCCATCCAGAGCGTCCAGTACCAGTGCCGTTTTCATCGACGTCGCTACACGCTAACCTACCATAGAGCGTGCATAAACAGCGACAAAGTAAACGAAGCCAGACCAAGTAGCGACATAGGTAAAGTCGGCCACCCAAAGCTGATTAGGACGTATTGCCGTAAAGTCACGCTTCACTAGATCAGGTGCCCGTTTCTGGGCGGAATCACTGATAGCCGTGAAGGAGCGTTGGCTTCGCGCCTCGCCGCGTATTACCAGACGATGCATGAGCCGTGCTATGTATGATGCAACGAGCAATTTCAACGCCCTCACGACGGAGTTGCCGCCAGACCTTACGAGCACCTTAGACGCGGAAGTTTTCCTCCCACACCCGCTGAACCCCAGCCTTAAGAAACGCATCCTGCTGATATCGATCTGCCCGCCGTTCAGAATCGGCCTCCAGTGCCTTGTGGTGGTAATGCGTCGATGGGGCGATTGGCAGCAGGCTACAAATCGACTCGACCCATACTGAGCACGATGCTCGTCGATAAACGACACCATTAATTGGGTTTGCGTTTGAGCTCCGTCTGGGCGAAAAAAGCAGCCGCCTTACGGAGAATTTCATTGGGGCGCTTCAATTCGGAATTTTCACGCTTTAGCTGCTTGACTTGCTCACGTTCAGAAAGGTTAATCAAGCTGTCTTCCTGTGAGACTTCTGTGCGTTTGCACCAAGCCCTCAAGATCAACGGTTTACAGCCGAACTTGTTGGTAATGTAACAGATCGCCGCCCACTTGGACTGGTATTCGCCTTGCTGTTCAATGACTAATCAAACAGCTTGCTCCCGGACTTCTGGGGAATACCGTTTTGGTGAGTTCATGACTCCACCCTCTCAAAATATATAGTCTCCGGTAAAGCCGGGGCGGTTCAGTATATTTTAGTTTTTATTTTTTGGGTTAAATATATAAAATGAAGTTTCTTCTCTTATACAAGGGTGATTTTGGTACTACTTTACGAGGCCCTGAGTTACGTTACTATTCTCTTGCCCAAAGTTTAATTGAGTTTGGTGATGAGGTGTATTTATGTGGCCGATTGGGTGATGAAAAGGGTGTGCCTAGTAAAGCTACTTTTATCTCAGTGTCGAAAGTTATAAGTCTGACGAAGGTTTTTTTTGATTCTGACGTTATTGTTTTACATGGTGGCGGGCCCTTGATTATGTTGTTATCTCTGTTCTCGGGGTTCTTAGGAAAGAAAATTATTTTGGATTGCTACGTTCCTCATTGGGTTGAGCTAGATGAAATAGTTAAAAAATCCCCAAAATATAAAACTAAGTTGTTGGTTAAGTCTTATTTTAATGTTGCCCGCAGTTTTTTTGGTGTTATTTTTTTTAATGCCGTTATTGTTGCCAATCAACGGCAGTTGGATTTGATGCGGGGTATGATGGCGCCTTTTTGGTTAACCCACGAGTTCTCTCGCATTCATATCATTCCCTTTGGCTGTGATGAAATAGTATCTAACGATCAACAACGTAATAGCCGTCAGCTTCTTAGCAAGCTGGCTGGTGAAGAATTTTCCAAATCGGATTTTTTGATAGGTTGGTTGGGTGGGGCCTATGGCTGGTTTGATATAGATGCCGTAATAGAGGCAGTGTCAAAGGCCATTAAAGAAAACTGCAATATAAAGCTTATTTTATTTGGTGTTGAAAACGACGCAAAAAATAAGATCGTTTCTAAAATGCCAGACTATGCGCGTGGTAATGTTTTCTTTTTGCCTTGGGTCGATTTTTCAAAGCGAATGGAATATTGGGCAGGTTTTGATATTTCATTGGTATGGGGTGGCGAGGGGTATGAAAATGATTATGCATCGCGCACCCGAAATTTTGATTGTTTGACGCTCGGGTTGCCTATTATTCAAAATAAAGATAGCGAGTGGGGAGCAAGGCTTGATCACTCCGGTGCAGGCAAAGCGACGACGCTTGAAGATTTGCCTACCATACTCGTTGAGCTAAGCCACTCTCCCGGTACGGTTAATAGCATGCGCCGCGCTATGGAAAAGTTAGCTGTGGGCTTTTATTGGCATAAAAGTGCTAACAAACTGCTGGAGATCATACCCAGCACTAGGATGAGCTTTATAAGAAGGTTGTTTGGGTTTTCAGTTTTTTTGCTAGTGTTGCCTGCCTTTTTTGTGTCGGCTTTGTTTGTGTTGATTTCTTATTTAATCAAGAAGGCAGTCAAACGTTGAGTTACAAAATCAGTATATTAGGTATCCGCGGTATTCCAGCGCGCTATGGTGGGTTTGAAACGTTTGCTGAGCATTTAGCTTGCTTCTTAGCTGATAAGGGCTGGGAAGTGACTGTGTACTGCCAAGAAGATAGTGGCAGCTCTATCTGGGAAAGTACGTGGCAAGGCATCCGCCGTGTTCATATACCTGTCAGTGTTTCTGGCTCATTAGGCACCATTGTATTTGATGGCAAGGCCGTTTTTCATGCGTTGTCCCAAGAGGGCATCTTTCTCACTTTAGGCTATAACACTGCCATTTTCAGTGCGCTACATAGGTTGAAAGGGCAGGTCAATATTTTCAATATGGATGGTGTGGAATGGCGGCGTGCTAAATGGGGCGTGTTGGCTAAAATATGGCTTAGAATAAACGAGAGAATAGCTTGCTGGGTAGGTAATCATCTAATCGCCGATCATCCTGAAATAAAAAAGCATTTATTGCCACAGGTTGATAGTGAAAAGATCACTATGATTCCTTATGGTGGGCAAAAAATTGTCTCTGCGGACGCTGAGTTACTCAAGCCCTATGGTATTACTTCCAATAATTTTTCCTTAGTGGTTGCCAGGCCTGAGCCCGAAAATTCGTTGTTAGAAATTGTCCAAGCGTTTAGTGCTCGTCACAGAAACCATTATTTAGTCGTGCTAGGCAATTTCATGCCGCATGATAATAAGTATCATAATGAGGTAATGTCAGCTGCTAGCGATGAAGTTTTATTTTTAGGGGGCATTTACGATGCCGATATTGTTAGCTGTCTTCGGTTCCATAGCCGTTTCTATGTGCATGGCCATCAAGTCGGTGGCACAAACCCTTCCTTGGTAGAGGCCTTGGGCGCAGGTTGCGCTGTATTAGCGCACGATAATGTCTACACGCGCTGGGTAGCCGGTTCTGCTGCTATGTACTTCGAAGGGGTAGTTTCCCTAGCTGATTTATTCGATAACTTACTACCCGCTAATGATAAAATCCTCGAAATGAAAACTGCTAGTTGTGAACGTTTTGATCAGCAGTTTACCTGGCCTAAAGTTTTGGATAGCTACCATGAGCTGCTACTCCGTTATTATCCAACATGATTTAATTGGCGGAGTAACCTGTAAGCATGGTGTTGACTTTGGTATTTTGTATTGAAATTTCAAGCCAGTGCCGTTTGAGTCTTTGTCATGCTGCTGATGGATTAGTTGGGTTAGGGAGTTGTTGGCATTGTGATGCAAACTAAACGTAGTCCCATCACCGAGCGCTACCCCGCGCAAGTGTTCGTGCCGTTTATCGATATGTTCCTGGTTTTTGTGGGCGGTTTTATTGCCTACTATGTACGCTTTGGTAATTTCGATGTCCATGAGCGCTTCATCGTCGGGCTGTTTTTAATCTCTGTTTTCATCGTGATGGCTAACTTCATTGACGATGCTTACGTACGTTGGCGTACTACACGTCTCTCCACCATTCTTTTTCGCTTGGTGGGCGTTTGGGTAGGGGTCACGCTGGCGGCCGCCTCGATCATTTACCTAGCTGAAGCGTCGGTGCGTTATTCGCGCCTATGGCTGGGCATGACCATGCTGATTTCGCTTGTGATGGCAGGCGGCGTCCGCGTCACGATTATGCTGGTTTTGAAGTATGCCCGCGCCCATGGTCAGAACCTGCGTGGAGTGTTCCTGGTGGGGCCAGGTTCGAACTTGCTCAATGTGGCCAGGAGTATGCGCCGGTCGCCTGGCGAGGGCTTTGCTATCTCGGGTGTTCAACGGTTGAAAGGAGCACCTGATCATGCGTTTTTGGAGTGCTTGGCGCGGCGTGTCGAAACTTCTGAGGCGCGAGAAGTTTGGATCTGCCTGCCGCTGGAGATGGGTAGTACGGTGCGTGAAATCGTCCATAGCTTGCGGCATCAAACGGTGGAAGTGCGGTTTATCCCCGAGTTTGGCGAAATTCAGTTATTGAACCATCAAATTAGCGAAGTAGCGGGGCGCTTTGCCATCGATCTGAGCGTGACGCCCATGGTCGAAACGGCTCGGTTTGTGAAGCGAATCGAAGATGTGGTGATGGGGTCGATCTTCCTGTTGGCATCGCTACCGGTCTGCTTGGTGATTGCGCTGGTGCTTAAATGCCAGTCGCCCGGCCCAGTGCTTTTTAAGCAGTACCGCATGGGCATCAATGGCAAGCGGTTTAAGGTGTACAAATTCCGCTCCATGGAGGTTCATGAGGAGTCGAGTGGCCATGTCACGCAGGCAAGCCGTGGTGATCCGCGAGTCACCAAGTTTGGTGCTTTTTTGCGGCGTACGTCACTGGATGAGCTGCCCCAGTTTTACAACGTGCTACAAGGCAGAATGTCCGTGGTTGGCCCCAGACCACACGCGTTAGCGCACAACGAGCAGTACAAAGAACTGGTCGAATCCTATATGAAGCGACATAAGGTCAAGCCCGGGATGACCGGCTGGGCGCAAGTGAACGGCTTCAGGGGGGAAACTGACACCCTTGATAAAATGGAGCGTCGCGTCGAACATGACCTGTGGTATATCGATAATTGGTCGTTGTGGTTGGATTTACGCATCATAGCGTTAACAATCCTTAAGGGTTTTATTAATCCGAACGCCTATTAGTAAGCCAAGCTTGTTTTACACTGCTTCAAGCTGTCGGGGCTAAACCTCGCTAGCAGCGGCAAGCGCCCTCGAAATAAGATATTTGTGCTAACATGGTCGGCCTTTGTGCCGACCATTTTTGTTTTTACGCTCTACTGTCTGTTGACGGATCAACTATGCCTACCTTACCTCATTACGCTACCGTTAATACCCAGGTAGTGATGCGCGCTTATACCAGCCTAGCGGTGTTCCTACTTTGTGCTATCGCGTTGATCGTCCCTAGTGGTTATTCACTGGGAGCTGTCATGCTGTTATTGGGCAGCGTTGTTTTGTTATTTAAGCAACCTGTTTTGGGGTTGAAACGCCAAGACTACCTATTGGTGGCTGCATTAGTTACTTATACCTTCATTGGCGTGCTGACGGCGTTGTTAGATGGCCAAGGTACACGTGGTTTCGATGAACCTATACGCTTTCTATTGGCTGTGCCTGCCATGCTGTTAGTGATGGCTTACCCGCCCCGTTTAGGCTGGTTATGGAGCGGTTTGGCCATCGGGGCTATCGGTGCAGGAAGTTGGGCGGGTTGGCAGAAGCTTGTTGAAGGCGCTTGGCGTGCTACCGGTTTTACCTACGTTATTCAATTCGGCAATTTGAGCATGCTGCTTGGGATTCTTTGTTTGGCTGGGTTAGGTTGGGCTATGGTGCAACCTCATCGAACAGGCTGGGTGGCTTTACTGTTAATAGGGGCAGTGGCTGGCATGCTCGGCTCGCTTTTCTCAGGTAGCCGAGGGGGCTGGATTGGTTTGCCCTTTGTGCTTTTGGTGCTGTATCGCGGCTATGGTTACCAGTTGCCGCAGCAGTTGAAGATAGGGGCACTGCTCGTCGTGGTACTTGGAGGGTTGCTGGTCTATCTACTGCCGCAAACCGGCGTGCAGTTACGAGTGCAAGAGGCTTTCAATGATGTGGCCCTTTACGTATCGGGAGAAAACGCTGCCACGTCCGTTGGTGCTCGTTTTGAAATGTGGAAGGGTGCCTATTACTTGATAGTGGAAAAGCCGTTCTTTGGTTGGGGTGAAAATGGCTATCAAGAAGGCATGCAAGCGCTGGCGAATAATGGGATGGTTGATCAGGTCGCGACCCACTATAGCCACGCCCATAATGAGTTTATTGACGCTTTTGCCAAACGGGGCTTAGTTGGCTTAGCTGTGTTGCTAGCGCTATACCTTGTTCCTATGCGGCTCTTTGCACGGCAAATAACAGCCGCGAATCTTGAATTGCGCTCACTTGCAGTGGCAGGTGTACTGCTTCCCGTTGCCTTTATTGATTTCGGGTTTTCACAGGCATTTTTAACCCATAACAGTGGGGTAATGATGTACTCCTTTCTGCTTGTCGTGCTGTGGGGTTGCTTTGCTGTGCGCACCAGGTAGCGACCCACACCATTTCAATAGATAATTATCGCGAGAGAACTGCAAGTGACACATAACCCTTAACCCTGCTTGGTTATGCCAAAAGAGACAAAGTAAGCGACGACGCTGATTTTTAAACGAAAAAGATTAGCGTCATCTAGCTATTAATGTGTTCTTACCAGCCCCCTTGCCCCTCTAACAAACTGCGCGTGTTGTTGTTTAACGGCAGGCGGAAATCGGCACTGCCAAGCACCATGGCATCGCCCGCCCTCACTACACGCGCACTAACATAGACAAAGTCCTGACCTTGCGCATAGGTACCCATAAGAATAGAGCGCGCATTATGCTGGGCACTTAGGCGCTGCACTTGCCGTGAAAGAATCAACTCTCCCACGCTCTCTTCAATAAACATGCTGTCGCGCATTTTGACTTCGCGTACTTCCATGCCTTGGCGCGAGAGCGCTGATGCCATAATTTCAGAGCTAATGCGGCCAAGCGTCGAAGACTGGCTTAAATTGTCGATGCTCACAAAAGTAGCCGCAATCATGGGGCTATAGCGCGTCAGTTCTGGATTGCTGGCGATCATCTGTTCGGCAGCGGCATGAACCAATTCAGAAAGGTCAGGTTCCGGTTCGGCATAGGTGTTGTTAGCATTACCCATCGTGCCGCAGCCAGCCAGCAACAGTAATGCAAGACTCATCAGCGCAGCACGGCTGATAACGCTGGCGCGCTGTGCATTAAACAGTGTAATCAACATGACATTACCACGTATCAGTAAGGGGAACGGAGGGAGTGGTAGGTGCCTGAGGCACGCGATGAGGAGCGTATTGACGACGATCGCCCGCATTGATGTAGTAAATATTGGACGATGAGTAGAGAATTCGTTCGCCATCGATTATCTGCGTCGTCACAATGATCTCCTCATTGCCTGTGCTAGTCCAACTACCGCTGGTGGTATCGGCGAGAATACCTGCCGGTATTAACCCTAAAGCAGGCTCGCTCCACTGATTAAAGGGTATGGTGGCCACGGCGATGCCGGCAGTTAGCGCCGTGAAAGCGCCCACAGGGGGACGAATAAAACCACGGTCCCGGTGCTCGACGACTTCTACATCGATTGTAATGTTGGCGCTGTTAGCAGTGGGAACCGTAGTGAGATTGGCGCCGCGAGACACTAGTTCACTGGTAAGAAGCGTACGAAAGCCACGGCCAAACTCGCCGCCACTATAGGCGTATAAGTCACCACTGTCGGCTTCGCTGATGTGTAAATCGCGGTTTCTAACGCGCTCGCGTTGTAAAATGCTGGTAGCTTCGTGACGCGCGAGCACATCCCAATGGTGAGCTGCCTGCATACGTTGCTGCTCAGTATAGGGGTACGTTGTGGCAATGGGCGCTTGTGATGTATTGGCATAAAAGCAGCCGCTGAGCATGAGTGTTGCAAGCCCCATACCAACAGGACGTATGAAAGAGGGTAAACGGCATAATGTGATACGGGTGCGCACCTGCGGGTTCCTTTTCGCTACAAAACGGCTTTTGGTAGACTGCTTGCCATGCTTAGTTTGCCATGACTGATTCGACGTACCTACTGGGAAATAGCTGACTTAATGAGCCTAATTCGAAATACTTAATACGACATACTTGATTAGAACTAAATAGTTATATCGGCCAAGAGGTTCAAAACTTGAATGAGCGAACATACTAATGCTTGAAGATCACCGCAGCGGTCCGCGCCATGATTCGCTTATGTCGGCTTATCATGAAAGCGATAGTAATAGCGGTTGGATGATTAGCTATCTCGATATTATGACCTTGTTAGTGGCTCTTTTCGTTGTCATTATCGCCGCTGCTGGGTCGACCAATCCCGATTGGTTAGCCGGCGATCAAGCAAAAGAGACTATTTTCTCGTCACCTACCCTTGAAATTCCCTTGCCCGATACGTTAGCTCAAGCAAGGCCTGACCGTGCTGTTACGGCTGCTTGGAGTGGAGCAGGACTAAGCCCAATGGCGGTGAGTGCATCGCTGGGTGTGGCGGGCCTGCCGACGTTTTCTCAGTTACCGCGTCGGGTGAGCGTTGGTGTTCCGCCGTTACTGGCTGCGCCAGCACCATCCACGCCCACTGTGCCGGCCATTACTCTACCCAAACTGCTGATGCCAGCTGGCAGTGACGATTTTTCATCGCCTTTGGCGGATTACATGGTGGTATTGACCGATCGTCCTCCGGTAAATGTGCAAGCAGTAAGCGATGAGTCCGTCTCTGGTGCCCTCGCGTTGAACCAGTCGCTTTCTGAGCGCGTGGAAGAGTCAACGTATTTGCCCGACCTTGAAGGTGTTGAAGTCTCCCGAGTGGCTGAAGGGATTAGTTTACGTGTGCAGGATCAACTGTTGTTTCCTTCAGCGACAGCGGAGTTAACTGATACTGGGTCGTCATTAGTAGGCAGTTTGCTGGAAACTATTCAACGTTATGATGGTGAAGTATGGGTTGAGGGGCATTCAGATAGCCAGACGATTAGTACCGAAGAGTTCTCTTCCAACTGGGCGCTCTCCAGTGCACGTGCTATTGCTATCGTAGAAGCCTTGGAGGCTGCGGGGGTCGATGCTGAACGCTTGCGCGCCGTCGGTTTGGCAGCCACACGACCACTGGAAAACAACACTACAGCAGAGGGGCGGGCGCGAAATCGGCGGGTTGAAGTAGTGATCCATGTGGAGTAGCCGCACTAATGGTCACGAGCTACGCTACTTCCCGCAAGAGTGCTATGTTGATGGTAGAAGCATAAAAAAGCCCGCCGGGGGAGGCGGGCATTAAAGGGCTTGGCTCACTGCAGCCCACTGGCATCAGGTGAGGGGTGTACAGGATCGCCAGTGGGTACAAGTTGAGTATAGCTATTTACACGGCGTTGCCAAGTGCTGTGTTGGTTTTTTTAGCGGTTATCGACACAAAAGTGCACTGATGTGCTTCATGCTCTATTTTGGTGCGCCAACACTGCTTCTTTTTGGTGCTGATAGAACTGTCGGTTGGTTGAACCGTTATTAAGCCGTGTAACCTACTGCTGTGTTTACGCTTCTCTGTTTTGGCTTACAACTTGCTATGCTTTTAATAGCCAATTAATAGCTGGTCATCGCCATAGAGCATCTCAGACGACAGTTTTGATGATGCACTACGACCTAATAGAGGTAGCGCCATGCCTGAATCCAATCATCTCTCAGTGCCACTTTCCCTCCGGCTCTCCCCATCGCCAGCCGCGATAGACCTTGCTTTGCAGCCGCGGCTGGTAGTGACCGATTTAGATGGCTCGCTGCTGGATCACCATAGTTATGATTTCAGTCCCGCCGCACCCTGGCTTGCTCGTTTAAAACAAATGGGCGTTCCGGTGATTCCGGTGACCAGTAAAACTCGTGCTGAATTGATCCCGCTGCGCGAAGCGTTGGGGCTCACGGGGACACCTTTTATCGCTGAAAATGGTGCGGTTATTGGCCTGCCGCCAGGTTGGTGCCATGCCCGTTTAGACCGCCCTGGCGGCGGCCGTGATGGTGTCGTGATTAAGCACCCAGGTGTGGATATTGGCTTTATTCGTGCTCGTTTGAAGGTATGGCGCGAGCGTCTGGATGTTCGCTTTACTCGGATGGGCGAGCTAAGCGTCCACGAAGTGATGGAGCTTACCGGGCTTGATGAAACCCGCGCCCGTGATGCGCGGCAGCGGGAAGGCAGCGAGCCACTGGTGTGGAAAGACAGTGAACAGGCATTAGAAACGTTTCGCGCCGCGCTGGAAGGGGATGGGCTTCAGCTTACTCAAGGGGGGCGTTTTTGGCATGTAATGGGACGCTCGGCTGATAAGGGTAGCGCTGTGGAGTGGCTGGTGAAACGCTTCACCGCGTTAAGAGGCCGAGCGCCGCTCTCGCTAGGTCTGGGGGACGGGCCAAACGATATCACTATGCTTGAAGCGGTTGATCAGGCCGTTGTCATCCGCGGTTGCCACGCGTTAGTGGTAGAGCCGCGTAACAGTTCGCTATATCGCACGGAAGCAACAGGGCCGACTGGTTGGGCAGAGGGGGTTGCCCACTGGTGGGGGCGAGACGACCGCCGTTTAGCGACGGCGGAGAAAGATGAAGCGGTTGTTATTTGAGAACTGTTAGTTATTTAAGAAAAATTAGTTATTTGAGAACAGTTCAATGAATCCAGGGAGGCAAGCGTATGAGTGACTTTCATCAAAATGGAATTATTACTGACTTCCATAACCTTACTAAGCGCTCAGTGGAAGCACTTGAAGAGGAGCTTTGCCAATTCTCTCGCCGGCGCCCGATGGGGTTGATCTTGCCGTCGCTTTTTTCAGAATTGGAAGGGCCAGCGCTGTCTGCCATCGTCGATGAGCTGGTGAAAGTTCCTTACCTCAGTGAGATTGTTATTGGCTTGGATCGCGCCGACCGCGAGCAATTTTTATATGCCCGAGAGTTTTTCTCCCGACTGCCGCAGCATACGCGCATTTTATGGAACGATGGCCCACGACTGCGCGCACTCGATGCAGAGCTGGAGGAGCATGGGCTAGGGGCATTGGAGCCCGGAAAAGGGCGCAACGTATGGTACTGCGCAGGTTACATGCTCTCCTCCGGGCGCTCGACGGTGGTAGGCCTGCACGATTGCGATATTCTTACCTACGAGCGTGGACTGCTAGCACGCTTGATGTATCCCGTCGCCCATCCCAATTTCAACTACAGTTTTTGCAAAGGCTATTACCCACGGATTGCTGACGGCAAGCTAAATGGTCGTGTCTCACGGTTGTTAGTGACGCCGCTGCTGCGGGCGCTCAAAACAGTATGTGGGCCGCTGCCCTATCTCGACTATTTGGATAGCTTTCGTTACCCACTCTCGGGTGAGTTTGCAATGCGTAGCGAGGTACTGGAAGGGATTCGTATTCCCGCCGATTGGGGGCTGGAGATCGGTGTGCTGTCGGAACTGCAGCGCAATTACTCGCTGCGTCAGCTCTGTCAGGTGGATATTGCCGATGCTTACGACCACAAACATCAACCGGTTAGCGAAGACAATCCCGATGGTGGCTTGAACCGCATGAGCCTGGATATCTCAAAAGCGCTCTATCGCAAACTAGCGACCCAGGGCATTACCTTTAGCAGCGAAGACTTCCGCACGCTCAAAGCGACTTACTACCGCTTCGCTTTGGATTTGATCGAGGCCTATGACCACGATGCCACGATGAATGGCTTGAGCCTTGATCGCCATAGTGAGGAGCAAGCGGTTGAGCTATTTGCCAGCAATCTGCTCGAAGCTGGCAATCTATTTCTGGATAACCCAAGAGAGCGGCCTTTTATTCCCAGTTGGAACCGCGTGCAGGCCGCAGTACCCGACGTGCTTACCCGTATGCACGAGGCAGTTGAGTTGGATAACCAAGGTAAGGTTTAACACCACTGGATACTGTACTGAACAAGACCGGCTACCTTTGGGTAGCCGGTCTTTTTTAACACGTGTTAAAAATCGCTATCCTGATAAGCAGCCCGTGGCGCCGCTGATGACGCTGGTAAGCTTGCCTGCATGCGCTCTGTGTTCTGGTTAATACGGAAGTTGGCTACCAACTGACGCAGTTGGGTGCTGAGTTGAGCAAGCGTTTGAGTCGCATGATTGCTCTCTTGCACTAGGCTGGCATTCTGCTGGGTCATTTGATCCATTTGCGTGACGGCTTGGTTGACCTGTTCGATACCGCTGCTCTGTTCAATGGTGGCTGCTGAAATGTCCTGCACCAGGGTGCTTAGCTGCTTGATGTCATCGACCATGCCGTTGATCACATCACCGGTAGCGCGTACTTGGCGGCTGCCTTCGACTACTTTGCTATCCGACGCTTCGATCAGGGTTTTAATCTCCTGAGCTGCAGCGGCGGAACGACTGGCAAGTTGGCGAACCTCATTGGCCACCACCGCAAAGCCACGCCCCTGTTCCCCGGCTCTCGCAGCTTCCACTGAAGCGTTGAGCGCCAAAATATTGGTTTGGAAAGCAATACCGTCGATAGTATTGACGATGCTGCTCATTTGCGTGGCGCTTTCATTAATCGTCGCCATGGTGGTGATCACCGTCGACATAGAGTCACTGCCACGCTGCGCGCTGTCAGCGGTGCGGGTGGCCAGCGTGCGAGCATGGTCTGCGTGTTCGGCGTTTTGCTTAACGGTCGCGGTGAGCTGTTCCATGCTGGAAGCGGTTTCGGCTAGCGATGCTGCCTGCTCTTCGGTACGTGTTGAAAGCTCTTCGTTGACGCCCACAATTTGCTCGACACCACTATTGACCTGATTTGCCCCGTGGTGAATATCGCCAATAGTGGTAGCCAGGGTTTCCCGCATGCGGTTGATATCAAACAGCAGGCTCTGCTGATCCTTCGAGGAGAGCTGGGTTACCTGTGTGAGATCACCGTCGGCTATATGACGCACAACGCTGGCAGCATAGCGAGGGTCACCACCCAAGCGGCGGGAAACATCGCGAATGACCCAACCCATTAGTAGTGTTACCGGTAGGCCAATGATTAGCAGTATGACGACGGAGCGAATCAAGCCAGCAATAAAGGCTTCATTGATATCGTCAACATAGACGCCAGCGGCCAGCGACCACTGCCATTCAGGTAAATAAGCCACGTAGCTGATTTTCGGCACTTGCTCGTCGCCGGTAATACGGCGTGAGTAGTAGTCAACATGACCACCGCCGGATTGAGCGGCCTCTCGGAAGGCGGCGTAAAGTGCCATCCCGCTTGCGTCTTGATAGGCGCTCATATCCTCACCGCGTGGGCGGTTGGGGTGAGAAACAATATGTAGGTCGTTGTCGAAGGAAAATATGTACTCCCCGCCGCCAAAGCTGACGCTCGACATATTGTCGATAGCGCGCTGCTGTGCCTCTTCTTCGCTGAGTTCGCCAGAGGCCACCCGTGCTTGCAGGGCTTCAATTTGGCTATGCACGCTCTCAATCACGTACTGAATGCTGTCGCGGCGTTCGCTCTCAATCGTTTGGCGGTTTTCCAATGCTAGCCAGCCAACTAATAGCAGCATGGCGATCCAAATGATGCCCAGCGTACCCCAGAGTTTTTGCGTCGTCGTTAAGCGTGTCATGTTTTTCCTAGCCGATGAAAGTAAACAACGTTTTTTCTATCGGCCTGGAGCGATAATACATAAGCACATTTGTAAAAAATGCTGATGCGACAAGGTCATTTGCCGCAGCAGGGGGCTAAAAAACCGTTATGCATCGCTCGATGACGAGGGGCGGGGCGCGAGCGATAACAAACGTTAAAAATCGCTGTCCTGATAAACATCCCGCTGGACTGGAGAGGAGGCGGGTAAGTTTGCCTGCGTATGCTCCGAGGTCTGATTAATACGGAAGTTAGCGACTAACTGACGCAACTGGTTGCTTAGCTGGGCCAGGGTTTGGGTTGCGTGAGTGCTCTCTTGCACTAGGCTGGCGTTCTGCTGGGTCATTTGATCCATTTGCGTTACCGCTAGGTTGACCTGCTCAATACCACTGCTCTGCTCAATGGTGGCCGCGGAAATTTCCTGAACCAGCGTGCTGAGCTGCTTGATGTCATCGACCATGCTGTTAATCACATCACCGGTGTCGCGTACCTGGCGGCTGCCTTCCACTACTTTACTGTCCGACGCTTCGATCAGCGTCTTGATCTCTTGTGCGGCAGAGGCGGAGCGGCTGGCAAGTTGGCGAACCTCATTGGCCACCACCGCAAAGCCACGCCCTTGATCACCTGCCCGGGCGGCTTCAACTGACGCGTTCAGCGCCAAAATATTGGTTTGGAAGGCAATACCGTCAATGGTATTGACGATGCTGCTCATTTGCGTGGCGCTTTCGTTAATCGTCGCCATCGTGCTCGTGACGGATGACATCGAGTCGCTGCCGCGCTGAGCGCTGTCGGCCGCCCTAGTGGCCAGTGTGCGAGCATGGTCTGCGTGTTCAGCGTTTTGCTTAACGGTAGCAGTGAGCTGTTCCATACTGGAAGCGGTTTCGGCCAGCGACGCTGCCTGCTCTTCGGTACGTGTCGAAAGCTCTTCGTTGACGCCTACAATTTGCTCGACACCACGATTAACCTGGTTGGCGCCGTGGTGAATATCGCCGATGGTAGTGGCCAGGGTTTCCCGCATACGGTTGATATCAAACAGCAGGCTCTGCTGGTCTTTCGCTGAAAGCTGCGTTACCTGAGTGAGGTCGCCATCCGCGATATGACGCACTACGCTTGCGGCATAGCGGGGGTCGCCGCCTAAACGACGGGAAACATCGCGGATTACCCAGCCCATTAGCAGCGTTACCGGTAGGCCAATGATCAGTAATATCCCGATTGAGTGAATCAAGCCGGCAATAAACGCTTCATTGATATCATCGACATAAACGCCCGTCGCTAGCGACCACTCCCATTCAGGGAGGTGCGTGACGTAACTGGTTTTCGGCAACTGTTCATCGCCACCAGCGCGAGTAGAGTAGTAGTTAACGTGGCCCCCGCCCGCTTGGGAAACACGCAGCAACTCCGGATAAAGCGCCATACCACTGGCATCTAAGTAGTCGGTCATGTCAGTGCCGGGTACGCGGCTTGGGTGGGAAATAACCAGTAAGTCGTCGTTGAAAGAGAAAATGTATTCGCCTGCTCCAAAGCTAACGCTAGACATATTGTCGATGGCGCGCTGTTGCGCTTCTTCAAGGCTGAGTTCACCGGTAGTAACCCTTTCTTGCAGGGCTTCAATTTGATTTTGGACGCTTTCGACCACGTACTGAATGCTGTCGCGGCGTTCGCTTACAATCGTTTGACGGTTTTCCAGCGCTAGCCATCCCACCAGCAGCAGCATAGCTACCCAGATGATGCCCAACGTGCCCCACAGCTTTTGTGTTGTTGTTAAACGAGTCATGTTTTTCCTATTTTTTATAATTGAGTAACTAATTCACTATCGGCCTAAACCGCATTGACATTAGCAAAGCCTGCAAGAGATCTAACGGCTGAATAGTGGTCGCTCTTATTATTCTTTTGTATTATATGTATATAACTTTGTTTGTACTATGATGATGCTATTGGCAGGTAACCATTAGTGAGGCGACATCGTGGATTGGACAGCAGGCTTGCAAGGCCTAGTGGGAGGTGTGCTGATTGGGCTATCTGCCGTGTGGCTAATGGCAACGCTAGGGCGTATAGCCGGTATTAGCGGCATTGTTGGCAACTTAATTACCCAGCGCCCCAAAGGCGATAGCGCTTGGCGCGGGGCATTTATTATCGGACTCGTCAGCGGGCCGTTATTGATCATGGCATTGGGAGGCGGCTTGGGAAACGTGGTCGGTCACCCGGGTGAGGTGATTGGCTCACCTGCAGGGGGTGTTGGGTTAATGCTGGTGGCTGGGTTGTTAGTGGGCGTAGGCACGGGGCTGGGTAGTGGCTGTACCAGCGGTCATGGCGTATGTGGTCTGGCGCGCTTGGCGCCACGCTCGATGGCAGCCACCGGTATGTTTTTGCTGACGGCGCTAATGACCGTTTACATCTCGCGCCACTTGCTAGGCCTAGGCGGTGGAGTATGAGTCAGTCAAACAAGAGCAATTGGATGAAAACAGCGGCAGGCTATGCGGCGGGACTACTTTTCGGCCTTGGTTTGGCTGTTTCAGGCATGACCGACCCCGCACGAGTAGTGGGGTTTCTAGACGTTGCGGGTGCCTGGGATCCTACCCTTATGTTTGTGTTGGGCGCTGCTGTCGTCACCACCTTTATCGGCTATCGGCTGGTGTTCAAACGTCCGGCACCCCTATTGGGTGGCGTCTTTCAGCTGCCGACTAAGCGGGAGCTGGATGGCAAGTTGCTGGGAGGGGCGGCGCTGTTTGGCATTGGCTGGGGGCTTTCCGGTTACTGTCCAGGGCCTGCGATTGCCTCTATCGGTGGTTTATCGCTACCGCTAGCCGCCATGCTGGTGGCGATGGTGCTGGGGTGGTTTGCCGCTAAGCGGCTTGCTCCGTAAGCCCATCTTGAAATGGCCGTTACTGCTAACGCCCTTGCCGTCACGGCAGGGGCGTTTTTGGTTGCCTTAACGCTGGGTTAATGCGCGGCAGCCATACTGATAGGTAATAAAAAGGAAACCGCTATGCACGTCTTGCTGATTGAAGATGACCCGCTTGTAGCCTCGGGGATTCGCGCTGGATTAATGAGCTTTGACTTTGTCGTGGACCATGTCTCCACGCTAAGCGCGGCGCGCCAAGCGCTGAAAATAGTGACGAGTGATGTCATTGTGCTTGATCGGGGCTTACCCGACGGGGATGGCTTGCAGCTGTTGGCGGAGTGGCGCGAACAGGGGATTAATGTGCCCGTGCTGATATTGACGGCAAGAGACGCGGTGCGTGATCGCGTGGATGGGCTGCAGGGCGGGGCTGACGACTATTTGGTAAAACCCTTCGATTTAGATGAATTGGTAGCACGTTTGCACGCCTTGTTACGCCGAGCCGCAGGCCGCAGCAGTGGCATGATTTCCCATGGAGCACTCGCGTTAGACCCCACGGCGCGGGAGGTGTATGTGGACGGGCAACTGGTCATGTTGTCGCGCCGAGAGCTAGTGTTGCTTGAAACCTTTCTGCAATCACCGCGTAGCGTACTGTCTAACGACCAGCTCAAAGATAGCCTTTATGGCATGAACGATGACGTCGAGAGCAATGCACTGAATGTGCATATCCACCACCTGCGTCGCAAGCTGGGAAGCGTTGTGATTGAAACAGTTCGCGGCCTTGGTTATCGACTGGGCAAGCCAGAGGCGGTTCATTTAGCAGGCGCGCCTTATAAGGGGCAGAGACATACGGAACAGCCGTATAAGGACCTGCTATGAGTTTGCGCGCCCGCTTACTGCTTACCCTGGGATTAACCCTGGCGCTGCTATGGAGCGTGGCGGCGGCATGGCTGATGCGCGACCTGGAAGAGAAGTTTGTCGAAACCTTGGATCAGCGCTTGGCGCAGTCAGCACGGATGGTGGCGGGGTTGGTTCTGCAGTTGCCTTTAGACGTATGGGCGGACGCTGAACATCCGGTGCTCTCCATTCCTTCCATTGAAGGGTTGGCTTGTCAGGTGCATTCGCCTCAAGGGGAAATCATGGCGCGCACGCATGCCGATATGGACGCTGTGCTGGCGCCGGGAGAAAGCGGTCACGCTTATCGTCAGGCTGGGGATGTCACTTGGCGGGTGTTCACCTACGAGCGCAATGGCATTGTGATTACCACCGCCGACCGGATGGATGAGCGCGATATGCTCCTCAGTGGCGTTATACGGGTAGCCGTTGTGCCTTTTATGGTGGCGCTCGTAGGCAGTATGGTCGCACTCTGGCTGGGTATCTGGCGCGGTTTAGCACCGCTAACACGGCTGCGAGCCTCCCTCGCGCAACGCCATCCTGATGCGTTAGCCCCTGTCGCCACCTACGGCCTGCCAAAAGAGATTCGTCCGCTCATTGAAACTCTTAATGCTCTTCTGGCGCGCGTACAGCAAACCATTCTGCGTGAGCAGCGTTTTACCAACGATGCCGCCCACGAACTGCGCACGCCACTGACCGCGATTAAAACCCACCTTCAAGTCGCTCGCCGGGTTGAAGGGCAGGCCGCAATAGCATCGCTGAGCCATGCCGAAGAGGGCGTGGTGCGATTGAGCTCAACCCTTGACCAACTGCTCACGCTGGCTCGCGTCGAGGGCCGTATTCGCTTTGATGATGGTGAGGCAAGCCGTGTTGCCGATGTCGCCGAGTGTGCCCTTGCCGATAGCCATCACACTAGGCCAGAGCGCTTTGTGTTGCCTTCGCAATGGCCTGAAACAGCTCTTGCCATGCCTCGGGAGTTAGCCATTACCGCCCTGCGCAATTTGCTCGATAACGCCCTTCGCCATGGGCCGGTAGAAACCCCGATCATCTTTGATGCGCAGTGGGAGCCAGGGGATCGCTTTCTTATCTTCAGCATCAGCGACCAGGGGCCTGGTGTCGATGACGCAACGCTTAAGCAGTTAACCCAACGTTTCTGGCGGGCCAGCAAGCAGCAGGGTAGCGGGCTGGGATTGGCCATTGTGGCAGCGATCACGGAACGCTTCGGTGGAGAGGTCACTTTCGCCAGTCCTGCTGGGGGTGGCTTTACCGCCCGGCTAATCGTGCCTGTGGCGCATACCTAAAAATGATAACGCAAGGGAGAAACCGACATGAATAAAAAATACGTACATAGGTTTGGCCTGGCGGTGGGCGTCAGCCTAGCCGCTGCAGGCGCACTGGCACAGGAAGGGGATGCCGAACGAGGCCAAGCTGCTGCCGCCACCTGTAGTGCCTGCCATCAAGCCGATGGTAGCGGTATGAATGTACCGAACGGGGAGTCTTGGCCCCGTTTAGCGGGGCTTGATGCCGAGTATATTGTTAAGCAGCTACACGATTTCAAAGAGGGGCGGCGTGAAAACGCGACCATGGTGACGTTTGCCAATATGCTCGACGACCAGCAAATCCTGGATGTGGCCGAGTATTTTGACCAAATGGCGGTCACGCCGGGACAAGGGGGTGATGAAGCCGACGAAGCGCTGCTGGCCCGTGGTCAGCAGCTTGCCGAACGTGGCGATTGGAACGCCTACATTGTTTCCTGCCAAAGCTGCCATGGGCCTGGTGGCAATGGCGTTGGTAGTACCTTTCCAGGCGTTGCCAGCCAGCATGCTGGCTATATCAGCACTCAGTTAATGGCATGGAAAAATGGTACGCGCAGTAACGACCCTCAGAATCTGATGGGCGCCATTGCCAAACGCATGAGCGACAACGATATCCAGGCCGTGTCTGCTTGGTACGCCACCCAGTCCGGTTCTACACAACAGGAGACAGCGCAATGACCACCTGTCGTCGCCCCCTCATCATAGCGCTGAGCGGCTGCTCGCTTGCCTTCGGTGCCGGTGTCAGCGTTTATGCCACCAATGCGTTTGCCCAACCCGAAGAGCGGCCTGACGCTGCACTGAATATGCTGGTGCATGAGCCTCCTACGATGGAAGACCTTGAAAACTCCGATCTTCACCCGGAGCTGAAGAAGGTTATCCGTTATGGGCACGATCTATTCACCAATACCCAGCAGTTACGCGGTGAGAACGTGTTCAACGATATGAATTGCTCAAGCTGCCATTTGGGTGAAGGGCGGGTGCCGTTCAGCGCGCCGGTGTGGGCTGCGGCAATCACGCTGCCGGATTTTCGCGGTAAGAACCAACACGTGAATAACCTCGAAGAGCGTATTGCCGGGTGCTTTGCTTACTCTATGAACGGCGTACCACCTGAGTATGGAAGCGATGAAATGCTGGCGCTGAGCGCTTACCATCAGTGGCTGGCCACCGGTGCACCGATGTATCCCGATAAACCTATTTATGGACGTGGTTTTCCTGCCCCGGATGAGCCTGCAGAAGAGCCTGACTACGCTAGAGGCGAAGCGGCCTATCAGGACAACTGTTCGATATGCCATCAGGAAGATGGCTCAGGCCACTACGAAAACGACGAATACGTGTTTCCTGCACCCTGGGGTGACGGCTCTAATAATTGGGGAGCGGGAATCGCACGGCTGGATACCATGGCGGGCTTCATTTACCAAAACATGCCGCTTGGCCAGCCGCGTTCACTGAGTGAACAAGACGCCTGGGATATTGCTTACTACGTAAGCAGCCAGGAGCGCCCCCAAGACCCTCGCTACACCGGTGACGTCGCTGAGACTGCCGAACGGTTCCATGGCCGCTCACTATATGGCCAAACCCGAGAACAAGACGGCCATGTGCTCGGTGACCACGATAACTTTGGGGATAAAGGCGATATCAAACCCTGGAATGTCGGCATGCCGCGGTTTGAAAACCTGTCCGAAGAGTAAGCAGTTAACGGACGGTATAGGATGGGAGGTCGTTTTTTGCGACCTCCCACATCACCTACGGTGCTTCGCTGCCCATCATGTCAATCAGTCGCTCATCGCTGGGTAGCCCCTGGATACGATCGATGCGGATGTTGCCGTTCTCTGCTTCCCGCTGAAAGGCACTGGTGGGAGTGGCATACAGTCCTAACTCTTCGAACAGCTGGTTATTTGCGTACACCTGCTCTTCAATGTCGCGGGGTTGTGCACTGGCTTCGACTTCTTCACCACGGTTATGTCCATGCAGGGTGGCAGCGGGATCGTCGGCACCAAGGATAGTGGCCGCTTTGCCAGGACTATCGGGGGCTAAAATACCCACCATAATATGTCGCAGTTGTACTTCACCGGCATCCACCCAGGGGCGAACGTCTTGCCACAGCTGGCGGCAATAAGGACAGTTGGCATCAGTAAAGGTGTAGATCACTCGGGGGGCATCAGCATCGCCATCTTGGATCCAGTGGCTTTCACTTAGTAGCTGCCAGGTTTGTGCCTCGAGTGGTGCCCTGACATGCTCATCCAGCTGGGCTTCAGTAAGGTCGTTCCCCTCGCTATCCATCAGTGTTCCCACAACGGCGTGCTCACCATCAGGCGTCAGGTAAATCGCCATGTCCTGGCCTTGTACGCTGGCGCCATAGCCACGCAAACCGCCGGGGGCGTCAAACTGCCCATGAATCTCCAAGCCTTGGTCGGCAAGGGCCTGAACGGGGGCGGGTAGGTCATCGGCATGGCTTGTAGAGATTACCCCTAGCCCCGCCAGTAGAACAAAACTACTCATAATAGTGTTTTGGTTTAAGCGCATTACAACGTCCTGTTTTAGTGATATGGCGTTTAAAAGACGGAAATCGGTGGTTGGTAAAAAAGAGTGAGTCAGCGCAAACGCTCTAGCCCGCGCTGTAGGGTGGCGCTGGAAAGCTCGCCAAAGTGGGTATTCACCAGCTGACCCGCGGCATTGTAATAGAGCGTGGTTGGCATCGCGTGGGCACCGGTGGCTTGACCAACCGCATTACGAGGGTCGAGCCATACATTGTCTAGCGTGAAGCCATGCTCGTTCATGAAGGCTTCAATCTGTGTCGACGACTCACCCTGGTTAACGAACACAAAGGTGATCCCGGTTTCATTCTGCTGCGCCTGTTCAAAGACCGGCATCTCACGAATACATGGTGGGCACCAGCTGGCCCAAAGATTGACCACCATGGGTTGTTGGCTAGCGTGTGAGAGTTGAGGAAGAGTGATGGGCTCGCCTGCACGGGTGGTCAGTGCCGTATCCGGAAGGGGGCGAGACTGATGCTCCATGAGCGTTGCGCTGCCCGCGGTTAACCCCCAAACCAATCCGCCCACCAAAAGCGCGCCACTGAGCGGGGCTCGCTGGCGGGGCGAACGCCACAAAGCCCAGCCAGCGTAGGCTAGGCCAACGACAATGCCACCGACAATATCAAAGCCCCCGTCGCGGATATCCAAGCGGGAAAGCAGGCCGTCATACTCGACCCAGTAACGCACCACGAAGACCAGACGCGCGCCAATAAAAGCGACAAAGAGCAGTGTAAATAGCGTATCGCTGACGGGAACGCGGTGGCGTCTTCCCAGTAGCGCCCCGGCAAGCAACGCTAATAAAAAAGCCAGGCCAATCAATAGCTGATGAATACTAAAACCCATCGGCCCGAGGGCAACACTCTGTTGCAGCATAAGCAAACATAATCCCTGAAATAATGATGTACTGGGATTATCGCAGCACGACATTATTTAAGGATTATGCACGACCTGCCTGGGGCGTTTTGTCGCAACGTAAGTGGCTGCCAAAGGCGGTTATTGCAAATGATGCTGTCGATTGTATTAGCTCGGAGCCACCAGCCAGCGTACTGCATAAGGGGGCAGAGCACCTTCAGCGACCCAAGGGTTGCCAGGGTCGAGTGCTTGCCACGCGTGCTGGCTCAGCGCCTGGGTCACCGCCTCGCCCACGTTCTCTAAAGGAAGCGGAAGGTCGGTAACATTGTATAGCGCTAACAGGCGGCGCCCATCGTGCAATGGGCCACGCTCCACCGCCAGCAATTCCGGGGCCGAGACCAGCACCCGCTGTGCGGCATTGGGATGAAAGCAGGGCTCTTGGCGGCGCTGGTCTAATAGCCGGTTTAGGGCATGGAAAACATCGTGTGTGGGGGTCGAAGGGCTATCTAACAGCAAATCCAACTCGTTACGCTGCCAGCGGCGTCGATTAATCGAGCGCAGCCGTCCACTACGCTCAACGCCCTCAACGTCGTTGAGCGTGCCCGTTAGCGTGTGGATATAGAGAGCGGGAATGCCCTGCAAACTAAGCATGATCGCTTGGCTGCACAGGAAACGGGCGATCTGCCACGGATCCGGGCCTCGGCGGGTACCGCGCATGGCTTCAAACCAAGTGATGTTGATCTCGTACGGCGTGTCGCTACCGTCAGGATTGCTGCGCATGCTGACGAAGCCACCGAAACGGTGCATCAGCTCAAGTAGCGCATCGCGCTCGTGATCGGGCAGTAGGCCCTCTAGCGGGCGCACACCAATGCCGTCGTGGCTGGCAGTAAAGTTCAGGTAGGTACAGTGATCGGGGAGAACCGGCAGGCTAGCAAGCCAAGTTTGCAGCGTGCTGGCTTCACCGCGGGTGAGGGTGTGCAATAGCAGCGGGGGTAGGGCAAATTGATACACCATATGAGCTTCGTCCGGCCCCCCTTTCGCTAGACGATCTAAGCCAAAATAGCTGATGTTTTCCTGATGGGGCACATTGGTTTCAGTAATCAGTAGAGTGCCTGGAGCGACATGGTCCACAATGGCTCGCAGCAGCCGCACCACGGTGTGGGTTTCCGGCAGGTGGATACAGGCAGTACCTAACTTCTTCCACAGAAAGGCCACCGCATCCAAGCGCACAATGCGCGTACCCTGCTCTAGGTAGAACAGCAAAATACCCACAAACTCGAGCAGCACGTCGGGGTTTTCAAAGTTTAAATCAAGCTGGTCTTCAGAGAACGTTGCCCAAAGGTAGCGAGTGCCTCGCCGGGTGGAAATTGGGACTAATAGAGGGCTGCTGCGTGGTCGTACCACCTGGGAAACATCGGTATCTGGATCGACTTCGATAAAGTAATCGCGCCCGGGCAGGCTGCCGCTCAGATAGTCCACAAACCAGAGCGATTCCCGGGAAACATGGTTGAGTACTAGGTCGGCCATTAAATCGTAATGGCTGGCGAGTTCGCGGATATGCGACCAGTCGCCGAGATCGGGATTAACTTCCCGGTAGTGGATTACCGAGAACCCATCATCGCTGCTCCACGGGAAGAAGGGTAGTACGTGTACGCCACTGATACGTTCGCCCAGCCGTGCCTGGAGGAAATCGCTAAGGACTGCCAGTGGAGGCACGCCCTCCTCTATAATGGAGTCCCCATAGCTGATCACCCACTGATCTTTTTCGCTCCATGAAGGTGCGTTTTTTGGTCTAGCCTCGCTGAGTGTGGGTGTAATTGGGGCAAGCGACTGAAAGTACTCCAGGCGTTGGTTCAAGCGGCGCTGTACTTCCCCTGCCCTGGGCCCGTAAAGGTGGCTGAGGTAGTCATGAACGGTCTGCTCAAAGGGGGGCATGAGTGGCTCCTGATAAACAATCTGCCACAAACGCTGCAGCTTGTGTGCCAAATCGTTACAATATGTGGTTGATACCGCATTTAAGCGCTAACCTTCATTAGCTTACGACAATTGTTAGCGCTTTAAACGCCATTAATAGCATAGTCATTGACAGGTTATAACAAGCTTACTCGTGCAGTACGCCGACACGAGCTGACAACAGGTTGACCGCCATGCATTGCCCATTTTGTGGTGCAAACGATACTAGAGTGACCGATTCACGGTTAGTAGCCGACGGCGACCAAGTGCGCCGGCGTCGCCAGTGTGCGAGCTGCCATGAGCGTTTTACCACCTATGAAACCGCTGAATTGGTGATGCCTCGTGTGGTGAAGTCGGACGGCTCCCGTGAGAGCTTTAATGAAGCCAAACTAAGGGCAGGCATGCTGCGCGCGCTGGAAAAGCGCCCTGTCAGCGCAGAGGCCATTGAAGCGGCGGTAGAGCGTATCCGTCAAACGTTACGGGCGCGGGGTGACCGTGAGATCAATGCCCGTGATATCGGCGAGTCGGTCATGCAGGCGCTGAAAACCCTTGATCATGTTGCGTATATCCGTTTTGCCTCGGTGTACCGCAAGTTCCAGGATTTGGATGAGTTTCGTGCTGAGATTGACCGGCTTTCTCAAGAGCCCTCAAACAAGAGCGGGCCGTCAAAATGAGCACCCATTTTAGCCAAGCCGACCATCGCTATATGGCGCGGGCGCTAAAGCTAGCGCAGAAAGGGCTCTACACCACTGATCCTAATCCTCGGGTCGGCTGTGTGATCGTGCGTGATGAAAAGATTGTGGGCGAAGGCTATCATCTGCGCGCTGGTGAACCCCATGCAGAAATCCATGCTTTAAACGCTGCGGGCGAGCAGGCTCAAGGCGCGACCGCTTATGTCACCCTGGAGCCTTGTTCGCATACGGGGCGCACAGGCCCCTGTGCTCAAGCGCTTATACTTGCCAAAGTCGCACGCGTGGTCGTCGCGATGGTGGATCCTAACCCCCGTGTTAGCGGCAGCGGTATACGGTTACTCGAAGATGCCGGCATTGAAGTGGCCGTGGGGTTACTTGAGAGTGAAGCGCGTGCACTGAATCCCGGCTTTATTGCCCGCATGACGCTGCAGCGCCCCTTTGTGCGTTTGAAAATGGCGATGAGTTTAGATGGCCGTACTGCCATGGGATCAGGCGAGTCGCAATGGATTACCGGCCCAGAAGCACGCACTCAAGTGCAGCGGCTGCGAGCACGCTCCAGCGCCATATTGAGTGGCGTCGAATCGATTATAATGGACGATTCACGGCTTACCTTGCGAGCAGAGCAGTTGAAGCTTGGTAATGTCGATGAGGTATTACACCGTCAGCCTCTGCGGGTGATTTTAGATACCCGGCTGCGTTTACCGCTGGCAGCGGCTTGTCTGAGCGAGCCAGGGCGCACACTGGTCATTACCACGCCCGCTCACGCGGCTGAAAAACGTGCTCGATTAACAAAGGCGGGTGCCGAGGTTCAGGTGTTACCGGCCGGCATTGATGGCCGTATCGATCTCGGTTTGATGTTGAAATGGTTAGCCGAAAACGAACAAATTAATGAGCTGTTGGTGGAGACCGGCGCGACCCTGGCGGGGGCTATGCTCGATGCAGAGCTGGTCGACGAGTTGCAACTTTTTGTCGCCCCGACACTGTTAGGTGGAGAGGCACGGCCACTGTTTGCTTTGCCAGGGCTCTCGCGCATGGCCGATCAGCGCCGTTTAATGATTCATGATATACGGGCGGTGGGGCGTGATTGGCGCATTATCGCCTCCCCTCAAGTGACTAGCGCAACAGACGAGAGCACGGTACCCTGACGCGCGAAATCGCAGCTAACGTGACACTTTTTTCCGTGACGAATTTACGTTACAAGCTGGCGCAACAGCTTTTTTGCGACAACGTTATGCGACAACTTTTGGAGATTCCATGGCGCACTCCTCCCCTAGAGGCTTAGCCCCTATCGCCGAGCTGGTGGAAGATATCCGCCAGGGCAAAATGGTGATTCTCATGGACGATGAGGATCGCGAAAACGAAGGTGATATCATCATGGCTGCCGAAAAAGTGCAGGCCGAGCATATCAACTTCATGGCCCGTTTCGCCCGTGGTCTTATCTGTATGCCCATGACCCGCGCCCGCTGCGAGCAACTTAATTTGCCGCTTATGGTGCGCGATAATGGTTCCGGTTTTGGCACCAAATTCACCCTCTCGATTGAAGCGACCGAAGGCGTGACCACCGGTATTTCAGCGGCAGATCGAGCGCGTACGGTGCAAGCCGCGGTGGCGCCACACGCCAAGCCCTCGGATATTGTTCAGCCTGGGCATATTTTTCCGTTGATGGCAGAGCCCGGCGGCGTGCTTCGCCGTGCAGGACACACCGAAGCAGCGTGTGATTTGGCTGCGTTGGCGGGGTGTGACCCCAGCGGTGTCATCTGCGAAGTCATGAACGATGATGGCAGCATGGCGCGCCGGCCCGAGCTTGAAGCCTTTGCCCACGAGCATGGCATTAAAATCGGTACCATTGCGGATTTGATCCACTACCGCATCGTCAACGAGCAGACTATCGATCACCTGGAAGCGTCAACGGTAATGACCTCCCATGGCGAGCTGACACTCCATGTGTTCCGTGATCGTATTCAGGGGGCACACCATTTGGCGTTAGTGAATGGTCAGCCGACACCAGAGGCGTCGACCACCGTTCGTGTGCACCTTACCGACACGTTGCGCGATGTGATGGGCTTAATGAAAGGCGAGCAGTGCCGCTGGGATGCCCACCGGGCCCTGGAAGAGATCGCCAGCTCTGAGTCAGGGGTGTTTGTGTTGATCGATGATGGTCGGCCGCACCAAGATTTAAAAGATCAGCTAGATATCTTTTTGGATCGCGTGCGTCAGCCGCGTACTAGTGATTCCGACGGTGCCGGTAACTACTTAACCATCGGCACCGGCTCGCAAATCCTGCGCTATTTAGGCGTTGGAAAAATGCGACTACTTAGTTCACCGTGGAAGTTTTCCGCGCTGTCTGGCTTTGATCTCGAAGTCGTGGAGCGTTTGGGACCTAATGACACGGCGTATGAGCCAAGCTTTCAGCAAGACTAATTCAGCAGGACTAATCAGCAGGAATAAATTGATGCAATCCCTCACTCAAGTTGAAGGTACTTTTGTTGATGTCGATGGCCGTTATGTCATCGTGGTGGGTCGTTTTAACCACCACGTGGTGGATAGCCTAGTAGAAGGCGCGGTCGACAGCTTGACGCGTCACGGCGTGGACGCCGAACATATCCATATTGTTCACGTGCCGGGTGCCTGGGAGCTGCCGTTGGCCGTTAAGCGCGTGCTGAAAGTAATGAAACCTGATGCCGTTATTGCGTTAGGTGCGGTGATTCGTGGCGGAACGCCTCACTTTGAGTACGTGGCAGGCGGCTGCAACACGGCGATTAATCACTTACAGCTTGAGTTTGAGACCCCGGTCGCTAACGGCGTACTGACCGTGGAAACTATCGAACAAGCGATTGAGCGCGCGGGCACCAAAGCGGGCAACAAGGGCACTGAAGCGGCCATGGCCGCCATGGAAATGGTCTCACTGCTACGCGCGCTGCCGTTAGGAGATAATCAATGAGCGAGCGTAAACCCTCTGCCGCTCAGCAGGGCCGCCACGCGGCGCGTGAGTTAACCGTGCAGGGGCTTTATCAATGGCATATGACGGGTAAATCCATCACTACCATTGAAGCCGAGTTTCGTAGCCAGTTGGCCGATGACGACCTGGAAGACCACGAAAACTGGGTAAAGGTGATGGAGATCGCCGATAAAGCACTGTTTCACGAGCTACTCCACAATACCGTGCGCTTTAAAGCGGAATTGGACCGTGAAATCTCGCCATTACTCGACCGCCGCCTGGAAGATCTCGATGCCGTCGAGCTTGCGATTCTTCGTTTAGGCGCTTACGAGCTGTCCCGGCGAATGGAAGTACCCTATCGTGTAGTTATTAACGAAGGCGTTGAGCTGGCTAAGTCATTTGGCGCCACCGACGGCCATAAATACGTGAACGGCATTCTAGACAAGCTGGCAATTCGCCTGCGTAGTGCCGAGGTCAGCGCTCGTCGTCTCTGAACGCGAGCGTGCTGACAATGCGTTTAAGGGGCCTTTGTGCTTGCCGAATTTGATTTGATCCGACGCTACTTTATGTCGTCGCAGGAGGCGTCGACTGCGTCCAATGGCGTCACACTGGGATGTGGAGACGATGCCACACTACTGGTACCGCGAGCGGGTCAACAACTGGCTGTCAGCGTTGACACCTCAGTAGTGGATATACACTTTCCCCGCGAAGCGCCCGCGTTCGCAGTGGGCCACCGTGCGTTGGCCGTCGCTCTCAGCGACCTGGCTGCGATGGGGGCAACGTCACGCTGGTGTTTAATGGCGTTGACCCTTGATCAGCGCCAATTTGCCGATGATCAGGCAACTCACGCGTGGCTAGCGGACTATGCGCGTGGTTTTCATGCGCTCAGCCAGCAGCATGCCACAACGTTGGTAGGGGGCGATGTCACCTCCGGCGCGCTGTCTATAGGCGTTACTGTGATGGGTGAGGTGCCCGGTGGCGAAGCGCTCACCCGCGGCGGGGCTCAACCCGATGATCTCATTGCGGTAACTGGTGCCCTTGGCGGTGGGGCCGCCGGGTTGGCGCTGTGGAAAAAGGGCGAGCGCGATCTTGAACATCCGCTGTTACGTCGCTACTTGCTACCGGAGCCGCGCTTAACGGCAGGCGTGGCACTGCGTGGTTTAGCCACTGCAGCGATGGATATTTCCGATGGTTTAATGGCCGACTTGGCACACCTACGTGAAGCTTCACGGGTAGGCGCTGTCATTGACTTAGAGGCACTGCCATTAGCCGATGAGCTGGAAAGCACGCTCGGTCATGAAGCTGCTATACGCGCAGCGCTTTCCGGCGGGGATGATTATGAGTTGCTCGTGACGTTAAGCGCTGACGATATAGGCCTAGCGCAGCAGCGCCTAATGGCGCTGGGCTTATCGCTGACGGTTATTGGTCGCTGTTGCGAGACACTAGGCGTAAGCGCCGCTGACCAGAGTGATCTCACTGGCTACGCCGGTTGGCAGCATTTTAGTGGGGAAGCGCCATGAATCGTGCACCGAAAAGTGTCTGGCGTCGCCCAACACATTTTTTTGCTTTTGGCTTAGGTAGCGGCACGGTACCTTGGGCACCCGGTACCTTTGGCACTCTGGCGGCGATTCCGTTTTACTGGATGATGGCGGAATTGCCCTTAGGGTGGTATCTAAGTATTTGTTTTGTTGCTTTTGTTGTCGGCGTTTGGCTATGCGATAAAACCTCCCACGATTTAGGTGTACACGATCACTCGGGTATTGTGTGGGATGAATTTGTCGGTTACTGGTTGACCATGGCCGCGGTTCCTTTTTCATGGGAAGCTGCGCTATGGGGGTTTGTGGTGTTTCGCATCTTCGATGTCTTTAAGCCCTGGCCGATACGCTGGGCTGATCGCCGTGTAGCGGGGGGCTTTGGCATTATGATCGATGATGTGATGGCAGGGGTTTACGCCTGGAGTACGATGCACCTATGGTTCTGGCTGCACTAAAAGAGTGAGTGGCAAGGAGAGTAGTGATCAGTAAATAACGAGGTAGTAACGGGTAGTTCGAGCAGTGACTAGCAATTAAAGTAGTAATAAGTAATTAGAAAGTATTAAGTAGTGACGAGAAGCGGTTGATAACTTTTTCGGGTGCGTTGGCTGCAAGGCGTTGGCTTCAAGGAGGTAGCATGCGCAAGGAACGTCTGATTGTCCCCACGCTGGCGATAATCGCCGTGGTATGGGTGGCAGCGCAACTGCTTTCAAGCGTTTTATTCGAGCGCAGCCTGCGCCAAGCGCTAGAGGATTTGGAGGCGCGTGGCGAGTGGCGTGTCAACCGTACTGAGAGTCGCCAGGGCTGGCTAAGTTCCCAAGGCAGGTTGATACTTTCACCGCTGCTGGGTCGCCCTTGGCGGCTTGAGCTGACCTATAGCGCACGCCACGGTATTTTAAGCACGGATGTCGAAGGCACCGTGTTACCCCGCCTGGACACCGTGCTACAGCAAGCCGTCGGTGAAGTCACAGCGCCTTCGGTTCCGCGCTGGCAGGGGCGTTATCACACCCTAAGCGGCCACAGCGAGCTGCGCCTGGCGCTGGCGCCCTTTGTGATTCAACAAAATGGCCGAGAGTTAGCCGTGCGTGGTGGGCGGCTCAGACTGGAAGGTGTTTTTGGTGATTGGCGATTACGCGCGCTGCTAGATCAACTAACCCTGACCGATGGTATGGCCCAGCTTGCGCTAGGGGCCACGGAACTTGAAAGCCGCTATACCTATACCGACGGCGCCTATCACTTTGCCCAGCGCGATCACCTGCACATTGAAACCCTGACGTTAAGCTACCCCTCCTATGACATTCAGCTCTCGCCGCTCGACCTGAACAGCCATATGGTGCTGGATGAAAGCGAGCTGCGTATCAAGGGCGATTTGGAAGTGGGCGATGTGATGGTGCCCTCTGAAGCGCCTGACATGCCGCTGCTGAATGGTCGAATAGAGTTGGAGCTTTCACGC
The DNA here is from genome assembly GCF_022489065.1 of Vreelandella neptunia. Classification (GTDB taxonomy): domain Bacteria; phylum Pseudomonadota; class Gammaproteobacteria; order Pseudomonadales; family Halomonadaceae; genus Vreelandella; species Vreelandella neptunia_A. The sequence goes on from NZ_JAKVTW010000001.1 coordinate 264,418, forward strand.
TTAAACGCAGACGCGGTGCGTCACGCTATTCGCCGTTTACGCCAGGAAGCGGCCTGGGGAGACGCTAGTCTGCCCATGGCTGAAGGGTTGCTTGCCCGCCTAGAGCCTGATTTGCGCAAGATGCTCAGCGACTCGCCGCGTTTAGATGTGATGACCGTCGCCATTGATAGCCCGCTGCTAGGTATTCGGTTGGATGCGGACGGCGCACTATTTTTTGATGCGCGTCAGCTGGACGAACTCAGTGTGATCCATCTTAGTGAAGAGAAAGAGCAGGCAAAGTGGCTTGAGCGTATCGATGGCGACTTCACCTGGCACGATGCTCCCACCGTCGCTGCGTTATGGTTGGGGCTGCCGCTGGGCACTCGTGAGCTGCAGTTCGATGTGGTGCGCGGCGTATGGCGCGTTAATGGGCGCCCTATGCCCGAACTGTGGCCTCAATGAACGCTATAAACCGACTGTTCTACTGCTGAAGGGTTGAAGTTTCTGCTCTGTGCCCGCATTCCATGAACAAAGCTAGGCGGTGGTCACCGCCGGTATCGGTTCATTGGAGGACGCATGAGCGACCAGGATTACGAACGCGATCACGAACACCTCGATTGGCAACTTGACGATGAAGAGTCATCCTCAAATAGCGATAAATCTGACAATGTCGACGATAAAAGCAGCGAAGAGTATCGCTCAGACGGCGAACGGGTGAACTCACTGGTACCCGCCAGTGAGATGCTGCCCGAGCGCATCTACCTTCTACCCATTCATAACCGTCCCTTCTTCCCTGCCCAGGTTCAGCCGCTGGTCGTTAATCGTGAGCGCTGGGAAGAGACTATGCGTCGCGTGGGGAATACCCCGCATCACACCCTGGGCGTAGCCTTTGTCGGTGAGCAGGGCGTTACTTCTTTGGGTCATGAAGACTTTCCAGAGATCGGTACCGCGGTCAAAGTGCATAAACTCAAAGGCGAAGACGATCAGATCCAGTTTATCGCCCAGGGGCTTCAGCGCTTTAAAATTACCCGCTGGCTCTCCAAAGAGCCGCCTTATCTAGTCGAAGTCACTTACCCTAAAGAGCCGGTAGATGCGGAGAACGAAGAGACCCGCGCCTACGCCATGGCGATCATTAACGGCATTAAAGAGCTACTGCCCATCAACCCGCTGTATGGCGAAGAGCTGAAGCACTACCTGAACCGCTTTAGCCCTCATCAGCCGGGGCCGTTGACCGACTTTGCCGCTGCCATTACTTCCGCCAAAGGTCCTGAACTTCAGGATGTGCTGGCCACACTGTCAGTAGAAGAGCGGATGCAGAAAGTGTTGCCGCTACTGCGTAAAGAGATCGATGTGGCGCTGCTGCAGGGTGAGATCAGCGAGCAGGTCAACGCGCAAATGCAGGATCGTCAGCGCGAGTTTTTCCTGCGTGAGCAGCTAAAGGTCATCCAGCGTGAACTGGGTATTTCCAAAGATGATCGTGATAACGACGTCGATACCTTCAGAGCACGGCTGGAATCCCTGGTTGTGCCCGAGCGTGTGCAAACGCGTATTGACGATGAACTCAATAAACTCAGCGTGCTGGAAACCGGTTCACCCGAGTATGGCACCACGCGTAACTACTTGGATTGGCTAACTTCGCTGCCTTGGGGGGTGACCAGCCAGGACCAGTTGGATCTACCCCACGCCCGCAAAGTGCTGGATCGCGACCACGACGGCCTGAAAGACGTTAAAGAGCGGATTATCGAATTTCTGGCCGAAGGCACTTTCAAAGGTGATGTCGGTGGTTCGATCGTGCTTCTCGTCGGCCCGCCAGGGGTGGGTAAAACCTCGATTGGTCGTTCGATTGCCGAAGCGTTAGGTCGCCAGTTTTACCGCTTCTCCGTGGGTGGTATGCGTGATGAGGCAGAGATTAAAGGCCATCGGCGTACCTATGTGGGCGCGATGCCCGGCAAGTTGGTGCAGGCCTTTAAAGAGGTCGAGGTAGAAAACCCCGTTATCATGCTGGATGAGATCGACAAGCTAGGTCAGTCCTTCCAGGGCGACCCCGCCTCGGCGCTGCTGGAAGTGCTCGACCCCGAGCAGAACGTCGATTTCCTTGATCACTATCTTGATGTGCGCATGGATCTCTCCAAGGTGCTGTTTATATGCACCGCCAATACCCTGGACTCGATTCCTGGGCCGCTGCTTGACCGCATGGAGCAGATCCGCCTTTCTGGCTATATCGCCGAAGAGAAACTGGCCATTGCCAAGCACCACCTGTGGCCAAAGCTGCTCAAACGCGACAACCTGACCAAAAAGCGCATCAGCTTATCCGATGCGGCCTTGAAGCAGGTGATTGAAGGCTACGCTCGTGAAGCCGGGGTGCGTCAGTTAGAGAAACAGCTTCACCGTATCGTGCGTAAATCGGCCGTTAAGCTGCTCGAAGAGGAGCCCGAAACTGTCAAGATTTCGGTTAAAAACTTGGAGGAGTTCTTGGGCGCACCGCTTTTCCGGAAGGAGAAAGTACTCACCGGCGAAGGGGTAGTCACTGGCTTGGCCTGGACCTCGATGGGGGGTGCTACGCTGCCCATTGAAGCGGGCAAAGTACACTCGCTGGATCGTGGCTTTAAGTTGACCGGTAAGCTGGGTGAAGTGATGCAGGAGTCTGCCAATATTGCTTACAGCTACACTCTTGGTCATCTGCAGGAGTATGGCGCTGACGCAGACTTCTTTGACTCTGCGTTTGTGCACTTACACGTACCCGAAGGGGCCACGCCAAAAGATGGTCCTTCAGCGGGCGTTACCATGACGACTGCCTTAATGTCCCTCGCCAAGCATCACGCCATTGATCGGCCATTGGCAATGACGGGTGAGCTAACCTTAACCGGCCAAGTGCTGCCCGTCGGCGGTATTCGTGAGAAGGTGATTGCCGCGCGGCGTAGCGATATTTTTGAATTGATTCTGCCCGATGCTAACAAACGCGACTACGAAGAGTTGCCGGATTACCTTAAACAGGGCATGACGGTGCATTTTGCTAAACGCTACCGCGATGTGGCGGACGTAGTGTTTGGGCGTGGATAGGCCCGGTCGATAACGCTACGTATCCATAGCTTTAGCGATGGATACGACTCCTTTGAAAGCGCCGTACTCAAGTACGGCGCTTTTTTACATCTGTTTACTGGTTTGAATCCCTGTCGAGTGACGATAATAGCGTATGGTTTAAAAAATTAAGAATAACTTCCCTAGGGAGCATCTATGCGCAATAACCAGCCCGTAACTCAACGCGAATATGTCTTGAGCGAAGAGGCGGTACTCATTTCCCGTTCGGATTTAAAAGGGAATGTCACTTACGCAAACCCTACATTTGTCGAGGTTAGTGGCTACAGCCGTGAAGAACTCATCGGCTCTCCTCATAATCTCCTTCGCCACCCCGATATGCCAGAAGCCGCTTACGCCGACTTCTGGAAAACCATTCAGGCTGGGGCAACGTGGCAAGGCGTGGTCAAAAACCGACGTAAAAATGGCGATCACTACTGGGTACACGCTACCGTAGCACCGCTGCGGGATGGCGAACGCGTTGCGGGTTACACCTCCGTTCGTCGTAAAGCCTCCGCGAAGGCAGTGGCCAGGGCAGAGAAGGTCTACGCCGACATCCGTGAAAAGGGCAAGTCACGCCACTATAAGCTGGCCCAGGGGACGCTGCGGCGCAAAGGCGTGACTGGTATGCTGGCGCGCTTTCAATTCACCAGCCTGAAAGCCAAGCTCACCAGTATGGTCGTGGCGTCACTGCTGCTGCTTGGTCTCGCGGGTGGGCTAGGGGTGTATGCGCTGATGGTCTCTGGCGAGCGTTTGGAAACGCTTAACCGTTCGGGGCTGGGCGATGTCGCGACGCTGCAGCATATAGAGCGTTACATTGGGCAAACGGTTGAGACGTTGGAGCCTGCGGTGCGTAACCCGCGCAGTGCTGATCTAGAGGCCGTTAGCGCAGATATTGGCCAATATGCAGAAGCCATGCAGACGCTGTGGGCAGATTACTATGCAGACGAACCTGCTACTGATGAATCTGCTACTGATGAAGCTGCTCAGGACTTTGATAGCACGCTGACCACATGGGCTGCTGCGGTGCAAACCGCCCTGGTTTCAATTCGGGAGGGGAATGGTTTCGCGGCTTTTGAAGCGTTTAATGATGTTGTGGTGCCCAGCACTGAATCACTGCGTGAGATTAACAGCGCGCTGGTCGAGCAAGTGCGCGTCGATGCCGAAACGTTGGTCTCTCAGGCGCAAGACGCTCGCCAGCAGATGCTGATCGCCCAGCTGGTATTACTGGCCGTTGGCTTTTTGGTCATGATTGGCCTGAGCGTGATGATTTTGAAATCCGTGTTCCGCAGCTTGTCAGGCGCGCGCTATATTACTTTCCAAATCGCAGCTGGCAACTTGGCTGCTCGAGAGCGCCGCCAAACGAACGACGAATTGGGTGAGCTGCTTTACTCGTTGGATACCATGCGCTTTAGTCTATCCAGCATTGTGGGTGATGTAGAGGGTCGAGTGTCGGTAGTGACCCCAGCGATTCAGCAAATAGCCGCTGAAAATGAAGAACTCTCTTCGCGTACGGAGCAGCAGGCGTCATCGCTTCAGCAAACCGCGTCGAGCATGGAAGAGATGACCTCGACGGTTCAGCAGAATACCGAGAATGCCCGCCAGGCGACCGATCTGGCTGTGCAAAATGCTGCCAGCACTAAGGATACCGGCCAGCAGATGCAGCAGTTGGTGGAACGCATGCAGCGTATCGCTCAAAGTGCTGAAAAGATGACCGAGATGATCAGTGTGATCGACGGCATTGCTTTTCAAACCAATATACTGGCTCTGAACGCATCGGTTGAGGCCGCTCGGGCTGGCGAACATGGCCGTGGCTTTGCGGTTGTTGCCAGCGAAGTACGCAACCTGGCAGGACGGAGTGCGGATGCTGCCCAAGAAATTCGTAAGATGATCGATAGCACCACGCAAGAGGTGAGCGGTGGCCGCAGTGCAGTCGAGCAGGCGGAACGAGCCATTGAAGAGGTGTCTCAGCAGGTTAGCCGGGTCAGTGAGTTGATGGCCGCCATCAGCACTGCCTCTACCGAGCAGAGCAGTGGGATTGGTCAAATTAACTCGGCGATTGCCGAAATGGATCATGTCACTCAGCAGAACGCCTCTAAAGTGCAGTCGATAGCGGCGTCGGCCGATAACCTCTCCATCGAAGCCTTTGAGCTCGCTAACGTGGTTGATGCATTCCGTTTGGAAGGCGCTCAAGATGAGAACATTCAAGAGGCGCGGGCGAAGTTACAGCGTGCTAACCACGCAATCAGCAAAGCAACCCAACGTTTACCCTCTTCTGCTGAACCCCGCGCTAAACCACCCACCACACAACCTCAAGCCGAGCAGTGGGAAGAGTTTTAGCGCTACAGCCCTTAGGTGATTGATTTCCCTTAATTCGTTTTAATGACATGCCACCCTTTGCGGTGGCATGTTTTATGCATTGCTCCTACTTGAAAAGACCCAGCTGTGTGGAGTGCAGCTAAGTCTAAAGACGGCTTAGGCCTTAATAAAAAAGTAGGGGATTTTAAATGCCACAAGCTACGCAAGCGACATCAGCTGTTTACGAGATGGCAGATGACGAAGTGCTAATTTCTCGCTCAGACCTCCAGGGTAGAATCACCTACGCCAACCAAACTTTTGTGGAAGTAAGCGGCTACTCGCTCGATGAAATAATGGGTGAGCCGCATAGCTTGTTTCGCCACCCCTCTATGCCCAAAGCCGTCTTTCAGAACTTATGGGAAACCATTGAGGCGGGTAAAACCTGGCAGGGCTTGATCAAGAACCGTCGCCAAAATGGCGAGGCGTATTGGATGCATACCACTATCGCGCCCCTCCTCGATAGTGAACGCGTAGTGGGCTATACCTCTATCCGCCGTAAAGCCGCAGCAAAGGCCATTGCACAGGCAGAGCGCGTTTACGCTGCCATGCAAGCGGGTAAGACACGTGGCTTTAAGCTCCATTATGGTGCAATACGCTCTACGGGTGTGCGCGGATGGGTCAAGCGGTTTAGTTTCAGCAGTATGCAGGCCAAGCTAATGGGGATGGTGCTGGCTTCGATTATTTTATTGGTGATCGCAGGGGCTGCGGGTGTTTATGGTTTAACCAGTTCTGCTGAGCGACTGCGCACGCTTAATCAAACAGGCCTTGAAGGGATTACCGATCTTCAACAGATCGACCAGCGGGTTAGCCAGGCAATTCAGGCATTAGAGCCTGCTGTACGTAACCCCCGCCGTGCGGACCTAGACGTGTTAGAAACACAGCTAACCACCATGAGTGCGGAAATCGAACAATCATGGCAGGGCTACACCGAGCAGCGCGAAACGGGCAGTGTGCAGGAAGGGTTGACCGCACACCTCACCACCTTTATTGATGGGTCTGATCTCACTCTGACCGCTATTCGTGATGGCAATGGGTTTGCCGCCTTTGAAGCCTTTAATGACACCGTGCAGCCGACCTCTGAAAGTATTAGCGCCACTATTAACTTATTGGTTGATCAGGAAAGAGCCGCGGCTCAAGCGCTGATGGCAAATGCTGAGCAGCAGCAACAGGCGTTGCTCTATGGCCAGCTAGGTGTGCTGCTGCTCGGTATTGTACTGATGATCGGGCTAAGCATGGCCGTACTCAAATCGCTGATTAAATCACTCAATGAAGCACGGCGAGTAACGTTCCAAATTGCGGCAGGGAACCTGGCCAATCGAGTGACCTTAAAGCGCAACGATGAGTTGGGCGAGCTGCTGAGTTCGCTGGAAACCATGCGTGCCAGCCTGTCAGGCCTGATCACAGAGGTGGGCAATAAGGTCGATGTGGTGACCCCTGCCTCGGAGCATATTAAACAACAGAACGAAGACTTGGCATCCCGCACCGAGCAGCAGGCATCATCGCTGCAGCAAACGGCGTCTAGCATGGATCAAATGACGGCGACGGTGCAGCAAAACACCGAAAACGCCCGCCAAGCTAATCAACTGGCCATGCAAAACGCCACCACCAGCCGTGAAACCGGCGAGCGCATGCAGGCGCTTGTGGAGCGTATGGAACGTATTGCTGACAGTGCCAATAAAATGACCGACATCATCAGTGTCATTGACGGTATCGCGTTCCAGACCAACATTCTGGCGTTAAATGCCTCGGTGGAAGCCGCAAGGGCGGGCGAGCAGGGGCGTGGTTTTGCCGTGGTGGCTAATGAAGTACGTAACTTGGCTGGGCGCAGCGCCGATGCCGCTGGCGAAATTCGCCGCTTGATCGACACCTCCTCCCAGGAGATCAGCGGTGGCGCCCAGGCAGTAAAAGAAGCCGAAGCCGCCATTGATCAAGTTGTTAACCAGGTCATGAAAGTCAGCGATATTATGGAGGAGATCAGCACCGCCTCCGATGAACAGAGCAAGGGTATCGCGCAAATCAACACCGCTGTTTCCGAAATGGATCATGTCACCCAGCAGAACGCCTCCAAGGTGCAGTCGATTTCCAGTGCTGCTCAAAATCTCACCCGTGAAGCCCTCAGCCTCGCTAACGTTATCGCCGCTTTCCGCTTAGAGGGTGCGGCCGACGAGAGCAGTGAGACTGCCCGTGAGCGCTTGCTTAAACAAGCAGGGCTTGCGCTCACGCCACCATTAGGGGCAGCTCCTGCGTTAGCCTCTCCCCACCGCTCATCCTCTAAGCGCACTGCCCATGCCCAGCCAGCCGAAGAGGCGTGGGAAACCTTCTGATAAAACAGCGCCATGGAGGGCGCTTCCTTCGCTACTGTCATCTATGCTCTTCCTCGAACCCTGCCTCTAGTCTCTACGCAACGCTCATGCCACAATCTAAGACCTTTGGAATGCCCCCCAGCCCACGCTTTTATGCAGTGGGCTGATAAATAAAAGACAGTAAAAAAATAGACAGTAGAGGACGCCATGCCAGAGTATCGCTCACGCACCACCACCGCTGGCCGTAATATGGCCGGTGCCCGCGCGCTATGGCGCGCAACGGGTATGCAGGACGGTGATTTTCAAAAGCCGATTATTGCGGTCGCCAACTCCTTCACCCAGTTCGTGCCCGGCCATGTTCACTTAAAAGACATGGGCCAACTGGTCGCGCGGGAAATTGAGAAAGCCGGTGGCGTAGCGAAAGAGTTCAATACCATTGCGGTGGATGACGGCATCGCCATGGGGCACGACGGCATGCTCTACTCGCTGCCAAGCCGCGATTTAATCGCCGACAGCGTTGAGTATATGTGCAATGCCCACTGCGCCGATGCGCTGGTGTGTATCTCCAACTGCGATAAAATCACCCCAGGAATGCTGATGGCTGCTCTGCGCCTCAATATTCCCGTTATCTTCGTTTCCGGCGGCCCCATGGAAGCCGGAAAAACCAAGCTGCTTAACCATGGGCTGGATTTAGTTGATGCCATGGTCATGGCCGCTGACGACAGCGTCGATGATGATACCCTTGCCGAAGTAGAGCGTAGCGCTTGCCCCACCTGTGGCAGCTGCTCAGGCATGTTTACCGCCAATTCGATGAACTGCCTGACCGAGGCGCTGGGCTTGGCTTTACCCGGTAACGGCACCATGCTGGCCACCCACTCTGATCGCCGCCGCCTGTTTGAAACCGCCGGCCATCGAATTGTTGAGCTGGCCAAGCGCTACTACGAAGGCGAGGAAGTGCATTTGCTACCCCGCGCCATAGCCTCCAAGGCGGCGTTTAAAAATGCCATGACCCTGGATATCGCCATGGGCGGTTCCACGAATACTATCCTGCACTTCCTCGCCGCGGCCCAGGAAGCCGAGCTGGACTTCACTATGTCGGATATCGACCGGCTCTCCCGTGAAGTTCCCCAGCTATGTAAAGTCGCACCCAATACCCAGAAGTACCACATCGAAGACGTTCACCGTGCGGGCGGTATCATGGCGATTCTGGGCGAGTTGGATCGCGCGGGCGTGCTGGATACCTCGGTGCCCACCGTGTATGGCGATAGCCTGAAAGAGGCGTTGGATGAGTGGGATATCATGCGCTCGCCCAGTGCCGAGGTGGTTGAGTTTTTCAAAGCAGGCCCGGGCGGCGTGCCGACTCAGGTAGCGTTTTCACAAAGTGCCCGCTGGCCAAGCCTGGATGGCGACCGCACTACGGGCTGTATTCGCGATCTTGAGCACGCGTTTTCCCAGCAGGGCGGCTTAGCGGTGCTTTACGGCAATATCGCCCTGGATGGCTGCGTGGTGAAAACCGCAGGCGTCGACGAGTCGATATTGGTCTTTGAAGGTCCTGCCCATGTGGTTGAGTCCCAGGATCAAGCAGTCGCCGATGTGCTCGCAGATAAAGTTAAAGCAGGCGATGTGGTGGTTATCCGCTACGAAGGCCCTAAGGGTGGCCCCGGTATGCAGGAAATGCTCTATCCCACCTCCTATCTCAAATCCAAAGGGTTGGGTAAGGCCTGCGCACTACTCACCGACGGGCGTTTCTCAGGCGGCACCTCCGGACTTTCCATTGGCCATGTTTCGCCAGAGGCCGCTGCGGGTGGCGCGATTGGCTTGATCGAGCAGGGCGACCTGATCCGCATCGATATTCCCAATCGCTCGATCAATGTCCAACTGACGGATGCCGAACTGGTAGCTCGCCGCGAGGCGATGGAAGCCAAAGGTGCCACGGCCTGGAAGCCTGCTGAACAGCGCCCCCGTAAGATAACGCCGGCGCTTAAAGCCTATGCGCTACTGGCGACATCTGCCGATAAAGGGGCGGTTCGTGATTTAAGCAAACTCGACTGATACAGGTAGCTGAAACACACAGCTAAAACATGCAATAGGCTCGAGTAAGGAATCAAATGAAGGCAATTATAAACGTTGGTTTAGTCGGCTATGGTTTTGCTAGCCAAACCTTCCATGCACCACTGATCCAGGCCACGGAGGGCCTGGATTTAGTGGCCGTCTCTTCAAGCGACGCTGCCAAGGTGCAGGCATCACTTCCCAATGTAGAGGTTGAGGCTCAGGCATTAGCGCTCTGCAAACGCAGTGATATCGACCTGATTGTGATCCCAACGCCTAACGATACGCACTATTCTATCGCTAAGGCGGCGTTGACGGCGGGTAAGCATGTGGTGATCGATAAACCGTTTACGGTCACGCTCTCAGAGGCCAAATTGCTGAAGGCGCTGGCAGAAGATAAACAACGCCTGCTATCGGCCTTTCACAACCGCCGCTGGGACAGCGACTTTCTGACCGTTAAAGCGCTGCTTAAAGCGGGCACACTAGGGCGACTGGTCAATTTTGAATCCCATTTTGACCGCTTCCGCCCGGAAGTGCGCGACCGCTGGCGAGAGAAGGCTGCCCCCGGTGGGGGGATCTGGTACGACCTGGGCCCACACCTGTTGGATCAAGCCTGCGAGCTGTTTGGCATGCCCCAGGCTATTCTGCTGGAACTGGGCGCGCAGCGGGATGGCGCCAAGGCCGACGATGACTTCCTGGCGCTGCTCGACTACGAAGGCTTTCGCGTTACTTTGGCGGCGGGTACGCTGGTGGCCGAACCAACACCGCGCTTTCGGATTAATGGCACTCAAGGCAGCTTCATAAAATACGGTCTGGATCCGCAAGAAGATCGCTTGAAAGCAGGCGAAGTGCCGACACCGCAGTGGGGTGAAGACACCCAACATGGCACCCTGACGCTGCGCAAAGAGGAGAGCGAAAACGCGCCGCTAACGCGCTGTGAACTTCCAACCCTGCCAGGGGACTACTTGGCCTATTACCAAGGTATCACCGCCGCTATCCGTGATAAAACACCGCTCCCTGTAAGTGTCGACGACGCCTTGCGCTCAATGGCCCTGCTGGAAGCAGGCCTGGACAGCCACCGCCAACGGCGATGGATAGCATTGAAAAATCATTGAGGTAAAGGGTGCAGGGTGAATCGTGAGTGGGTTTTCGTAGCGCGGCGTAAGCGTCAGCGCACCCGCGGAAGCAGGGCGAAGCGATGCCGGGGTTGGTTCCGTGCCATTGGGCGTCGTTCCGCCGCCTCCCGCGGGTGCCTCATTCGCTCGTGCCTCGCGAGATTCGTTACCCAATGGGATGGACTCCTCCTCACCCTACTCCGGCGTCTGTGCGCCATACTGGTAGGTGGTTGAAAAACTATCAGCTTGAGAGTCAGGAGAAGCCCATATGAACATTAGCCGAGTGGGTGTGGATATCGCAAAGTCTGTCTTTCACGTTCATGGCGTTGATCGACATGAGCAGACTCAGTGGCGGGGTAAATATGCCCGTAACAAGTGGCTGGATGCAATCTGTCGCCGTGTTCAAGGTTCCCTTATTGGCATGGAAGCGTGTGCCTCGGCTCATTATTGGGCACGGGAACTTCAAGCACGGGGTTACCAGGTAAAGCTGATCGCCGCTCAGTTCGTGAAGCCTTACGTTAAAACGAATAAAAATGATCGGGCAGATGCCGAAGCCATTTGTGAGGCATTAGGCCGTCCCACGATGCGCTTTGTCGCCGTTAAAACCGTTGATCAACAGGACTGCCAAGCCACTCACCGGATACGCGAAGAGCTGATTAGCCAGCGCACGGCGAAGGCCAATCAAATCCGTGGCCTCGTCGGTGAGTATGGCTTTATTACCCCCGCGGGTATCCAGCAGTTGCGGCGGGCGCTACCTCTCTGGCTGGAGGATGCCACCAACGGGCTCAGTGACCGCTTTCGCCGCCTATTGGCCGACTTAGCAGATGACCTACGCTATTTAGATGAGCGCGTTGAGCAGCTCACCACTACCATTGAAACGCATGCCAACACCGACCCGGTCGCCAAGCGCTTAATGACCCTGCGCGGCATTGGCCCCATTACCGCCAGTGCGTTATCGGGCGTGCTGGGTGATGGCGCTATCTATAAGCGTGGACGCGACTTTGCCGCCTCATTAGGGCTGACCCCGCGGCAACATAGCACGGGCGGGCGAGAGCGCCTGCTGGGGATCAGTAAACGTGGCAATAGTTACTTGCGAAAGCTGCTGGTCCATGGCGCACGAGCGGTGCTGCGTTTTGCCGTCAGGCAAGAAGACGGGCTTAGTCAGTGGATCAAGCACCTGGCGGTGCGCAAACATCGCAACGTGGCTATTGTGGCGCTAGCCAACAAGACCGCGCGTATGGCGTGGGCCGTCACGCGTTACGAGGTGCCGTATAACCCTGAGTTGGCTGCCGCGGCGTAAGCAGGCGACGTGGCCAGCAACATTTAACCTTTAACCAGTGTTCCCACCACCCCGATTGCAACACCACAAGAGAGATGGCGAACAGGTCGAACCGACGCCGGGCCATACCGTGTAGCGCGTAGAGCATAAAAGCTCGTTTACCCTGCGGGTACCCGGCGTGCGAATAGCCCATTAAGGTCCGATGCCCACACGTTAGGCATCTTTGACGAGACCGGATATACGCTAGCAGTCGACATTGCTGCCATGACCTTTTGTGCTTGCAAGCGAGGAGGAGTCCATATACGCGCTACGATACGTGCTCGAAGCTGAACCTTTGGGTTTTCGTAGCGGGTAAGCGAAGCGCACCCGCGACAGTGGCCTACTCACTTCTTACTACTTACTATTCACTGACCTTTCAAAGCAAATCCGTCGCGCTATTGCGTTTCTCTTCCCGCAACCTGTCTCGGGCGATATAGAGCGCGGCGATGGCGCGGGCTTCGTGAAAATCCTCGCGTAGGAGAAGGGTAGTTATATCTTCGATGGCGTGGGTTTCAACGATGAGTGGCTCTGGCTCATCTCCTGGCAGGCGCTTGGGGTAAAGATCGGTGGCTAGCAGTACCTGCATTCGGTGGCGCATATAGTTAGGCGCCAGAGAAAGCTCTACCAGCGGTTCAATACGATGCGCACCCACCCCACACTCCTCCATTAACTCGCGGTTAGCCGCGGTAATGATATCTTCACCGGGGTCGACCAGACCCTTAGGCAGAGTGAGCACATAATCTTCAAAACCGGCCGCGTATTCGCGAATCAGCAGCACGTGGTCTGGGTCGGGCATTGCCACCATCATCACCGCGCCCCGATCGGCACCGGTTAAGCGTTCAAACTGACGCTCTTCACCATTAGAAAAGCGCAAATCAAGTGACTCAATCTGAAACAGACGGCTCTGGGCGACGCGGGTGCGCGCTAGAATCTGCGGCTTACGCTGGTAGCCTGAGCGATGATCGTAGCTATCTTCAGCGCGGTTAAAGGGTGGTTGCGTTGGGGGATAAGTAGACATAAACGTGTGCCTCCATGGCTGGAAAAAGGCGGTTAAGCTACAATAGCATGCTTACTCCTTATGCGACTGGAGCGGCAATGATTGATTGGCGCGAGATAGACACCGTCCTACTAGATATGGATGGCACGCTGCTGGACTTACACTTCGACAGCCACTTCTGGCTGGAGCATTTACCGCGACGCTACCGTGAACTGCACCAACTTGACGAAGCCTCTCAAGAAGCGCTGCGCGCGCGCATCATCGGCGAGCAGGGTACCTTGAACTGGTACAGCTTAGCTTACTGGAGCCGCGAGCTCGGGGTAGATATTGTTGCCCTGAAACAGGAAGTTCAGCACCTGATAGGCCTGCGCAGTGACGCACTGGATTTTCTAAAATGGCTGAAGCAAGCACATCCAAGGGTGGTACTCGCCACCAACGCTGATCGCGCAAGCCTGGCACTGAAGCTACCCCTCACCGGCTTGGAAAGCTACTTGGACGCTATCGTTTCGTCAGAAGATGTTGGCGCGGCGAAAGAGGAGCAGGCGTTCTGGTTTGCATTACAGGATATAGAAGCCTTCGATCCCGCGCGCACGCTGTTTATTGACGACAATCCTCGTGTGCTTGAGAGCGCTCGTGAGTTTGGTATTAAACATTTGCTGGGGATTAAACAGCCTGATAGCAAGCGCCCTGAAAAAGAGCTTCTGGAATTCATCGCGCTTGATCGCTTTGCCCATCTGTTACCCGAACAACTGCCAGAACAGCTGACAGAAACGCAAGGAGAGCGTTAATGAGCGAAAGTGTACGCTTAGATAAATGGCTTTGGGCCGCGCGTTTTTTTAAGACCCGCGCACTTGCTAAAAAAGCGATTGAAGGCGGCAAAGTTAATTATGACGGTGGCCGCGCGAAAACCAGCAAACAGGTAGAAATCGGTGCGCTTATTCGCGTGCCCCAGGGGTGGGAGATATTAGAGGTAGAGGTTTTATCACTCTCTGATCAACGCCGTGGGGCGCCTGAAGCGCGCACACTCTATGCGGAAACCGAAGAAAGCATTCAACGCCGGGCTAAAGAGGCTGAAGCAAGGCGCCTCACTAATGAGGCGATGCAGCATCCGCTCAAACGCCCTGATAAAAAGCAGCGTCGCGACATTCAGCGCTTTCAGCGCCATCAGGGTGAGTAACCTTCCATTAATAAACCAGTTCAACTAGCCGTCTTTAAATACTCGCTGTACTTAAATAACTAGGTTGCCAAATTATGTCCGATCAAATTCAGCGCTTTATGTTCGATCACACCAATGTACGCGGCGAGATCGTTACCCTGGCGGCGGCCTATCACGAAGTATTGGATCGTCACGCCTACCCACCCGCGGTAAACGAGCTGCTGGGCGAGTTGTTAGCCGCTGTGGCCCTGCTGACCGATACCGTAAAACTGGATGGCACGCTGAGCATCGAGGTACGTGGTGGCGGCGTGCTTTCACTGCTAATGGCCGAATCCAATCCCGGTGGCGAACTGCGTGCCATTGCGCGAATAGCAGAAGAGGCTGCGCTGCCGAGTGAGCATGCCACCTTCCGTGAGCTGGTTGGTGAAGGTCAAATCGTGATTACCCTCGATCCTCGCGAAGGGCACCGCTATCAAGGGATTGTAGCGCTGGATCAAGAGACGCTGGGTGGCTGCCTGGAAGCCTACTTTAGCCAATCTGAGCAGTTACCTACTCGGCTATGGTTAGCCGCGAATGAAGAGCGTGCAGGCGGATTACTACTGCAACGTCTGCCGGAAGAGTCTCAAAATCAGGATGTTGATGCCTGGGATCGCAGCGTGCAGCTAGCCGATACGATTAAAACAGAAGAGCTACTCGGCCTTGAACAACGAGAGGTGCTTCATCGTCTATACCATGAAGAGACCGTACGTGTTTTTGAACCCAAAGCACTGCGCTTTGGCTGCACCTGCTCTCGTGAAAGAATGAGCAATGCACTGCACTCGCTTGGCAAGGAAGAACTGCGCGATATTCTCCTCGAACAGGGCGCAATCGACACCCAATGCCACTTTTGCCACACGAAATATCACTACACAGCAGCTGATATTGAAACTTTGTTGGACGACCCTGAAGCACCATCACCCACGATTCACTAAATGTGTAGTCGAGAGCGCTTGACGGCAGTTTGTAAGGAGGTGCGGGGAGGGCCAATGGATTCAATGAATTTGGCCATTCATGCAAACGACCGTTTTAATTCTTACTGCGCTGCAACACAAAATATAGTGTCTTTGTAGTAGTTTAACTACAAGATATTTGATCTACGCCCCCGTTTCCCGGGGGCTTTCTTTTTGCCATAATGCGCCGGACTTCAGCGTGCCCAGCCGAATTAACACCGGTTGGGATGAACTTTAAGGCGTCGGTCAGAAGGTGATTACAAAGCAGGCGAGCAGTGCTTTTGTAAACAGCTTCTAGCGCCCGGTAACGAGATATAACGGCCTTAAGGCCCAGGAATCGACATGACCACGACTCAAGCTCCCCAAGCCCACGTCAATCTCAGCAGCGCCGACCTTGTCGAGCGCGCCGTGGCACGTGGCGAAGGCCGCCTCTCGGCTAACGGTGCCCTGGTAGTTAATACCGGCCTGCGTACCGGCCGTTCACCGAAAGACCGTTATATCGTCGACGAGCCCACCACTAGCAGCCAAATCGATTGGGGAAACGTTAACCAGCCCTTTGATGCTGACAAATTCAACGCCTTGTGGAATCGGGTCAATGACCACCTGGTCAGCCAAGAACATTTCGTTTCTGAATTGCACGTAGGCAGTGACGCTACTCACTACCTGCCCGTTCGCGTCGCCACCGAAACAGCGTGGCAAAACCTGTTTGGTCGTACCATGTTTGTCCGCCCTCAGGCCTATAACCAAGCCGCGAAAGACGAGTGGACAATCCTCAATGCCGCAGGCTTTGAGTGTGACCCTGCTCGCGACGGCACCAACTCTGATGGTTGCGTGATCATCAACTTCGCCGACAAAAAAGTGCTTATCGCGGGTATGCGCTACGCCGGTGAAATGAAAAAAGCCATGTTCTCAGTGCAGAACTTCCTGCTCCCCGCCGCCGACGTGCTGCCCATGCACTGCTCCGCGAACGTTGGCGAAGATGGCGAAACATGCCTCTTCTTCGGTCTTTCGGGCACCGGTAAAACCACGCTTTCCGCTGACCAGGCACGCTTCTTGATCGGCGATGATGAGCACGCTTGGGGCGATGGTATCGTCTTCAACATGGAAGGCGGCTGCTACGCTAAGTGCATCGACCTATCAGAGAAGAATGAGCCGGTTATCTGGAACGCTATCAAGTTTGGTACCGTGCTGGAAAACGTCGTGCTGGATGACCGTCGTGAGCCTGATTACGCGGATGACAGCCTGACCCAGAACTCACGTGCTGCCTACCCGCTAGAGCACGTCGAGAAGCGCGTACCGGAAAACCTGGCAGGCGAGCCAAATGCCATCGTGTTTCTGACCTGCGATATGTCTGGTGTGCTGCCGCCGGTATCAATTCTTTCCAAAGAAGCTGCGGCGTATCACTTCCTGTCAGGCTACACAGCCAAAGTGGGCTCCACTGAAATGGGCTCCTCTGAAGGCTTAGCCGCCACGTTCTCTACCTGCTTTGGTGCGCCGTTCTTCCCGCGCCCTGCACGCGAGTATGCAGACCTGCTGATCAAGCGTGTCGATAAGAAAGATGCTCAGGTATATCTGGTCAACACCGGATGGACCGGCGGTGCTTACGGCGAAGGTGGTTCACGCTTCTCTATTCCGACTACACGCGCCATCATCAGCGCCATTCAGTCTGGTGTACTGCGCGATATCGACACCAAACATATCGATGGCCTCAATCTACAAGTACCGGTGGCTGTACCTGGCGTCGACTCCAGCCTGCTCGACCCGCGTGAAACGTGGCAAGATCGTGATGCCTACGACCGTCACCTTAAAGAGCTGGCGACCAAGTTCGTTGATAACTTCAAGAAGTTTGAAGGCGTCAGCGAAGCGATTATCAAGGCCGGTCCTCAGTTAACCTGAATTCCTGCTGAGCTAAAGGTTACGAGCTCTAAAAAAACAGTGGATCGGTGTAAGTAGTTGAGCGCCAGAGCGACTAAGTAGTCAGAAAAGATAGAAACCAGAATGGGACAGCGCCACGGCACTGTCCCATTTTTATTGGCTACTTACCTCACCAAGCATCACGGGAGATACACCCATGAAAAGACGTCATTTTTTAGGCCTAGCAGGCCTCACTGGTATTGTGGGAGCGTTGCCCGGTATCTCGTTTGGCTTTCCACGCCTTGACCTGGAAGCCTCCCCAGAGCTGGAAAAGCTGGAGTTGAGCAAAGAGGAGTGGCGTGAACGGCTCTCAGATGAAGCCTATAACGTTCTTCGTGATCATGGCACAGAGCCCGCCTTTTCAAGCTCATTAGATAAGGAGTCGGGAGAGGGCGAATATCGCTGTGCTGGTTGTGATCTACTGCTGTTTACCAGTGAAATGAAATATGATTCCGGTACCGGCTGGCCAAGCTTTTTCGAGCACGTAGAAGGGCATATGCTCACAGAGCTTGATTTTAAACTGGTGTGGCCTCGCACCGAATACCACTGCGCCCGCTGTGGTGGCCATCAAGGCCATGTCTTTGAAGATGGTCCAGACCCTACCGGCCTGCGCTGGTGTAACAATGGCGTTGCCCTGCGATTTGTGCCTGCTTGAAGAAGCGAGCCAGTGAGGTGAGGGCGATATAAAACAAATATTAGGAGCGTTGTGTGAAAGGAAAGCTTCAACAGCTGATTGCTAAAAAAAAGCTCTCAGGTATTCATAATCTACACGACGTTGAACGATTAGCGCGTCGCAAGCTGCCCCGGCCAATTTTTGGCTATATCGACCATGTTGCCGAGGATGGGCGAACCCAGCACGCGAACCTGACCGCTTTTGATAAGTACTGTTTCTTACCCAAAGCGTTTGTTAATGTGTCGCAGATTGATCTGCACACCGAACTCTATGGCAAGCGCTACGCAGTGCCTTTCGGTATCGCCCCCATGGGCATCAGCGCACTGTCGGCCTACCAAGGCGACTTAGTGCTGGCAAGAGCCGCCGCCAAGCGAAATCTGCCCATGATCATGAGCGGTTCGTCGCTGGTGCCCATGGAGGAAGTAGCCAAAGTGGAGGGCGCCGACTGGTTTCAGGCCTATCTGCCAGGCACCCCGGAAGGTATCGAAGCGCTGCTTGCGCGGATCCAGCGGGCTGGCTTTAAAAAGCTAGTAGTAACCCTTGATTACCCGGTACCGCCTAATCCCGATAATTTTCGCCGTTCAGGTTTTTCATCCCCCCTTGAGCCCACCCTTCGCCTTGCATTCGATGGTTTGATGCGCCCCGGCTGGCTGTGTAATACCTTCCTGCGCACGTTGTGGAAGCATGGCATGCCACATTTCGAGAACAACCACGCCGAGCGGGGCGCACCAGTAATCTCCCGCCAAGCCGCGCGGGACTTCTCAGGGCGACGACATTTCGACTGGAGCTATCTCGATCTGGTGCGACGCTTATGGCCCGATACCTTGATCGTCAAAGGCGTACTCAATCCTGAAGACGCCGTACGCGCCCATCAAGCGGGGGTCGATGGCATTATTCTTTCCAACCATGGCGCTCGCCAGTTGGACTGCACGATCTCACCGCTGCAGGTGCTACCTGAGATTAAGCGCCGCATTAGCGATATCCCCATTATGATCGACAGCGGTTTCCGGCGTGGCACTGATGTCATCAAGGCCCTGGCACTAGGCGCCGACTTTGTCTTTGTCGGGCGCCCCTTCAATTACGCGGCCGCCTGCGCAGGGCAAGCCGGGGTCGAACATGTGGCTGATCTTTTACAGCGTGAAATCGAGCGCAACATGGCGCTGCTGGGATTAACCAGCCTTTCACAGCTGGATCGCTCCTGCCTCTACCAGCCAACAAACGGTGAAATTCCGCAGTCGTTGTCACCCGTGCCTGAAAACACTCACTGATCTCGCTTTATCTTTACCGCGCTGCGGTACGTGCAATTATCTGATTTTACAAGTTTTCGTAGCGCGTGGTGAGCCTACGGCGCACCCGCGGGAGCAGCGCGAAGCGGTGCCGGGGTTGAGTATGCCATAAGAAGACTCATCGCGACCTTTAAGTGCTCAAAGCCTAAACCCCTCAATAATATGTTCAGCCAAACCATCGACAATGGGTGAGGTGGAGTGGGGCGACCGTATCAGCACAATGGAAGATTCAGGCAGTGGGGGGAAGCCATCGGCTTCATCCAATATGCGTACATCGGGGGTGACTAAGCTGTGCATCCAGGCCGATACTGCCAATCCTGCCCCAACAACGGCTTGTAAGGTGGCTAGGCTTGGGCTGCTATAGGCAACCCGATAAGCCTGACCCGCTCGATCAAGCGCATTACAGGCGTGGCGACGGCAGAAGCATGGGGCTTCAAACATGGCCAGCGGCACTGGCGTCTGTAAGTGAATGCTATGGCTTTCAGCGGCTACCCAGACGGTGGGCTCGCGTCTCAATATTGTGCCAACCTCATCGCCTATCTCTCGCGTCATAATACTCAGATCAAGGCTCTCTTGCGGTCGCTGCGAAAGTACCGAAGAGGGCGCGCAGTGAACATCCACATCCACCAGCGGCCACGCCTGGGAAAACGACTTTAAGATGCCCGGCAGAAAGCGCATCACGTAGTCATCTGGTACGCCCAAGCGTACGCGGCCCACCATATCGGGTTGGCGCAGAAGCGTTAGCGCCTCTCCCTGCAGCGATAAAATCTTACGCGCATAGCCAAGTAGCGTACGGCCTTCTGTGGTCAGTAGAAGTTGGCGGTTCTGGCGTACAAACAGCGGCCGCTGAATCACATCCTCCTCCAGGCGTTTCATCTGCATACTCACCGCCGACTGCGTGCGGTTCACTGTCTGTGCGGCACGGGTGAAGCCGCCCTGATCGATAATGGCGACGAAGGTGCGTAATAGCTCGTGATCGATCGTAGGTAGCATGGCCATAGGTATCAATCTAATTGATGTTGTGCATAAGGAGTATTCGTTGGATTGATTTTAGGCGCTGCTCAATACTTCTTTCAACACTTAATCATCGAACCTAATGGGTGCGGTGAACAAACTGAAAGAGGAGGGGTTGAAATGGAGCGCTCACTGCAATGCTGCCAGACAATAGATCATCAAATTGATGAATCTCAGCAGGTATCGCTACGTTGCAGCAAAGTAACCTGGCGGGAACGGTTTTATCGTTGGCGCCAACTGCGGCGTGAACGTTATGCGCTGCGCAACTTGAGTGACGATATGCTGAACGATATCGGTATCAGCCGCGATGCCGTTAAGCGTGAAGCGCGCCGTCCGTTTTGGGATGATCATGGCTGGCGCCGCTAATGTCTCAAGTCATGCCAGCCGTGGCGGGTTTGTGATACCTTGTGGACACTTAAAAATGCTGCATGAGTTAGTTGTAATTTATGGATGTCAATCAGCGTATTATTTCCCGCCTAGCCACTGAGCTTGGCGTACGTCCCGAGCAAGTATCCGCTACGGTGGAGTTGCTTGATGGTGGTGCCACGGTGCCGTTCATTGCCCGTTACCGTAAAGAAGTCACCGGCGCGCTGGACGATATCCAGCTGCGCCAGCTTGATGAACGCCTGCGCTACCTGCGCGAGCTTGAAGAGCGCCGCGCAGCGGTACTCGCCGCCATTGACGAGCAAGGCAAGTTGGATGGCCCGCTGAAAGCCAGCATTGACGCCGCTGAGACCAAACAGCGCCTGGAAGATCTATACCTACCGTTTAAGAAAAAGCGCCGCACCAAAGCGCAGATCGCTCGCGAAGCGGGGCTGGAGCCTCTGGCAGATTCACTGCTTGCTAATCCAAGTCTCGACCCCGAAAGTGAAGCGGGCAAATATCTGCGCCCGGCAGAGGGCGATATTCCCGCTATTGAAGATGCTAAAGCCGCACTAGATGGCGCCAAGCAGATTCTGATGGAGCGCTTCGCGGAAGATCCCGAACTCATTGGCCAACTGCGTGAACGTCTCTGGCAAGAGGGCGAACTCAGCGCCCGAGTGCTGGATGGCAAGCAGCAGGAAGGCGCCAAGTTCTCCGACTACTTTGAGCACGATGAAAAACTCGCCAAAGCGCCGTCACACCGTGCCCTGGCCATGTTCCGGGCGCGCAATGAAGGCATATTGAGCCTTTCGATTCGCCTGCCTAGCGAAGACGAAGCGCCCGTTCACCCCGCCCAGCTAGCGATTGCCAAACAGTTCGGCATCAGCGACCAAGGCCGCCCGGCGGATAAATGGTTATCCGAAGTGGTGCGCTGGACATGGCGTGTGAAGCTTTACACCGCACTAGAGACCGAGCTGTTAGGTCGCCTGCGCGAACAGGCTGAGCTCACCGCCATTGAAGTATTTGCCGCTAACCTAAAAGATCTGCTGCTGGCTGCACCGGCAGGGCAGAAGGTCACTCTGGCTATCGACCCCGGCCAGCGCACCGGTTGTAAGGTGGCGGTGATTGATGCCACCGGTCAGTTTGTCGATCACACCACGATTTACCCTCATGCGCCGCAAAACCGCTGGGATGAGTCGCTGGCCGTGTTAGCCAAGTTAGTTAAACAGCACGGCGTCGAGTTAATTGCGGTAGGCAATGGCACCGCTAGCCGCGAAACCGACAAGCTGGCAGGCGAGCTGCTCAAAGCGCTAGCCCCCGCTCACCGCTTAAGCAAAGTGATGGTGTCGGAGGCGGGCGCCTCGGTCTACTCCGCGTCTGAATACGCCTCACGGGAAATGCCGGATCTCGATGTCACCGTCCGCGGCGCCGTCTCCATTGGCCGCCGCCTGCAAGACCCGCTGGCAGAGCTAGTGAAAATCGAGCCTAAATCGATTGGTGTGGGCCAGTACCAGCACGATGTTTCCCAGGTGCAGCTCTCCCGCAGCCTGGAAGTGGTGATTGAAGATTGTGTAAACGCCGTAGGTGTTGACCTCAACACCGCCTCCAGCGCGCTACTCTCTCGGGTGGCTGGGCTAAGCACCGCGATTGCCGAAAATATCGTTGCCCAGCGCAATGTCAAAGGCGCCTTTAAAAGCCGCAAAGAGCTGTTAGAAGTCAGTCGCCTGGGCGCGAAAACCTTCGAGCAGTGCGCGGGTTTCCTGCGTATTCATAATGCTGATAATCCCTTGGATGCCAGCGCCGTTCACCCGGAGGCCTACACCTTAGTAGAGCGGATCGCCAAGCAGAGCGGTCGTGAAGTACGCGGCCTGATTGGTGATAGCGCCGCGCTGAAAGCGTTAAAGCCTGCCGATTTTGCCGATGAGCGCTTTGGTGTACCTACGGTCAACGACATTCTTAAAGAGCTGGATAAGCCCGGCCGCGACCCGCGCCCTGAATTTAAAGCCGCCGAGTTCCGCGAAGGGGTCGAAACCCTCAAAGACCTCAAGCTTGCTATGGTGCTCGAAGGCACCGTCACCAACGTGACACACTTTGGTGCTTTTGTGGATATCGGTGTTCATCAGGATGGCTTAGTGCATATTTCCGCGCTGTCGGATCGCTTTATTGATGACCCGCGCAGCGTGGTCAAAGCGGGCGATATCGTCACTGTCAAAGTGATGAGCGTGGATATTCCCCGCAAGCGGGTCGGGCTATCGATGCGCCTGGATGACCAGCCAGAAACTGAAAACAGCAGCTCACCTACGGATCAACACAATGCGACCCGTAAGCCGTCCCGAAGCCAGCGTAGCAACGCCAAGGCTGAGGAAGCTCCGGCCCCCATGGGCGCGCTGGGTGCTGCCTTGTTAAAAGCGCGTGGCGGCAAATAGTCGCGTACCTTGAAAAAGCGGTACCTTGAAAAAAGCCATATCTTGAAAAAAACATAGTTGCCGCCATATCCTATTGTCTATTTTGTGACAGCGATGATGGCGATGCCACCTGACTACACCAAGGCCCGCTTATGGCGGGCTTTACTGACAAGGAGTGTTCACCTTGCCTGAACTACTCACTGTGCCATCTGCGCTGACCGCGCAAGTTGAGCGCCTGATCCCCAGTGCGCGCCTTGGTCGGTTGGGCCGCCTACGTCGTGGGCTTGAAAAAGAGGGGCTGCGGGTTGATGCCAATGGTCACATTGCACAAACCCCGCACCCACACGCGCTGGGCTCAAAGTTAACCCACCCGCATATCACCACTGATTACTCAGAGTCACTGTTAGAGTACATCACACCGGTATACTCCCAGCCGGGTGAAGCGCTGTGCTTTTTATCTGACCTGCATACGTTTACCTATCACCATCTGGAAAACGAATGGATCTGGCCCGGCAGCATGCCCTCCAGGCTTTCCGGTAATGACAGCGTACCGATTGCCGATTACGGTAGCTCCAATGTCGGCACCATGAAGCATGTCTACCGCAAAGGGTTGGACATGCGCTATGGGCGGATCATGCAGGCGATTGCGGGAGTTCACTACAACGTATCGCTACCGGATGATATGTGGCACGCGCTGCGCGAGATGGAAAAAGCCACCAATATCCCGTTTAACGATTACCGCTCCACTCGCTATTTCGGCATGATTCGTCACTTCCGTCGCCATAGCTGGCTACTGCTCTATCTGTTTGGTGCCTCACCAGCCATCGATAAAAGCTTTTTGCCCGACGACAAAAAAGTGCCTGAAAAGCTACAGTCGCTAAGCGATGACACCTACTTTGCGCCTTACGCGACGACGCTACGTATGTCTGACCTTGGCTACCAAAACAAGGTGCAGTCGCAGCTTAAAATCTGTTTTAACTCGCTCTCCAACTACGTCAATACCCTACGTCACGCGATCTCTTCACCGTGGCCGGACTATGAAAAAATGGGGGTAAACGAGGGCGGTGAGTGGCGCCAGCTAAACGCCAATATTCTGCAGATCGAAAATGAGTACTACAGCGATATTCGCCCAAAGCGCGTTGCCAAGCACAACGAAACCCCCAGCCAAGCCCTCGAAGCCC
The DNA here is from genome assembly GCF_022489065.1 of Vreelandella neptunia. Taxonomy (GTDB): domain Bacteria; phylum Pseudomonadota; class Gammaproteobacteria; order Pseudomonadales; family Halomonadaceae; genus Vreelandella; species Vreelandella neptunia_A. The sequence goes on from NZ_JAKVTW010000001.1 coordinate 288,593, forward strand.
GCGGCGTGGAATATATCGAAGTGCGCTGTTTGGACTTGAATCCTTTTGATCCTCTCGGCGTCACTGAAGACCAGATGCGCTTTGTGGACACCTTCTTGATGTGGTGCTTGCTCAGCGACAGCCCTTGGATCTCCGACGAAGAGTGTGACCGCCTGGATGACAACCGCCGCTGGGTGGTGGAACGCGGTCGTGACCCTGAACTCAAGCTCTATAACCACGGCGAAGCTACCTCGGTGCGTGAGTGGGGCGAGCAGATATTCGCCGAGATGGGCGAAGTTGCCCGCTTGCTGGATGCTGTCGAAGAGCGGGCGCCCCATGCTGACGCCCTGGCAAATCTAGCACCACGCTTGGCAGACCCTTCGCTAACGCCTTCCGCTCAGGTGCTTGAACAGCTCAAAGCCAACGGCGGGTCGCTAAGCGATTTGATGCTTAGCCTCGCGAAACAGCAAGCGGAGCAATTGAAAGCGGAGCCAATGCAGCGCAGCCGTGAAGCGCTACTGGCCCAACTGATCGAAACCTCGCACCAGCAGCAGCACGATATTGAAGCCGCTGATAAAGAGACCTTTGAAGAGTTCTTACAGGTCTATTTCACTAAAGCACGTGAATCCCGCGCTCTGTCAGCGCTGCCATCTGAGGTTCGTCAATGATCCTGCACTCATATCGTTCGGTTGCCCTGGCCGGTCTGGCTTTTTGCGTTCTAATGATGGCGGTGGCGCTTGGCCTGGAGCACATCGGTGGTTTTGAGCCATGCCCGCTATGTATCTTCCAGCGCGTTGCTGTCATCGCGGCGGGCATTGTGTTTGCGATTGCTGCTATCCACAGCCCCGCGGGGCGTGTGGGTAAAGTCATATATGGATTGCTGGCGTTAGTCGCTGTGGGAACTGGCGCCTTTATCGCCGGGCGTCATGTTTGGCTGCAAGGCTTGCCCGCCGATGAAGTGCCTTCTTGCGGCCCTGGACTCGATTACATGATGGATATCCTGCCCATGCAGGATGTCGTTGCCATGGTGCTAACGGGGTCTGGCGAGTGCGCTAACATCGATTTCTCCTTACTTGGCCTCTCGCTACCCGCCTGGACGCTAATTGGGTTTGCCATTCTGGCAATCGCCCCGTTGCGGATGCTGTTTATTAATAAACGGGCTTAGCCTTGCGTTTGTGGTAAGGAGACTTACATGCTTTATCAACACTTTACGACTCAAGAAGAGATCGACCGTGCCTACGACCCGATGCTGGGGCGAGACCCGGCGGTGTTGGTAAAGGATTGGCGTGAGCGCAGCGAAGCATCAAGAGCTAAACACCGCACAACGCTCGATTTATCTTATGGCCCCTCACTGGCAGAGCGCATGGATATCTTCCATGCCGATGCATCTGATCCCGATAGCCCAAAAGCTCCCGTGCACGTGTTTTTCCACGGCGGTTACTGGCGTGCGTTAAGCCACCGTGAATTTAGCTTTATCGTCGATGACTTGGTAAACGCCGGTATCACGGTCGCAGTGGCCAACTACGCGCTCTGCCCACAGGTTCGCTTTAGTGAGTTAGTACGTCAGGCGCAGGCCGCCGTGGCCTATGTTCACACCCATGCCGCTGAGCTAGGCGTTGATCCTGAGCAGTTGAGTATTTCGGGGCACTCGGCGGGCGGGCATCTGTGCGCCATGCTGATGTCAACGGATTGGGAAGGCAGCTTTGGCCTGCCCAACCAACTGATTCGCGGCGCGCTATGTGTCAGTGGTTTATATGATTTGCGCCCCTTTCCTTGGTCGTGGCTACAGCCCAAGCTGCAGCTTAGCGGGCGCGATGTTCAGGAATTCAGCCCGCTATGGCTGCCGTGCCGAGTGGCTGCCCCTATAAAGCTGGTAGCAGGGGCCTTAGAGTCAAAAGAGTTTGAGCGCCAGATGAGCGTCTATAGCGAGCATTTAAACGAGCAGGTGCAGAACGTCACTCAGCAGTTGCTCCCCGAGGTCGATCACTTCTCGGTTCTTGAACACTATCTAAACGATGGCTGTTTTGTTGAGTGGATCAAAGGGTTTCATGATTAATAGAAGTGCATCGCTATTGCCATTGTTAGTTCAGCTTCCAGCAAGGGGTTGGGGCAGGGTATAGCGGGGGTCTTTTTCCAGGGATGGAAAAAGTAGCGCCCATGGATGGGTTCACAGCGCCCCCGCGGCACCCTGCCTCTGCCCCGTACTCGTGCCGCTATACGACCGGAATCACTGCGGTCGCTTCGATCTCAACCTTAGCCTGATCTTCCACAAGCCCCGCCACCTGAACCATGGTCATCGCCGGGAAATGCTTGCCAAGTACCTCGCGATAAGCGCCGCCCACCTCTTTAAGCCGTGCCAAATATTCCCGCTTGTCCGTGACATACCAGGTTAAGCGGACGATATGCTCAGGGCCTGCGTTGGCCTCTTTTAAGATCGCCACGATATTCTGCAGCGCCTGGTTCACCTGAACAACGAAATCATCACTTTCAAATACCTGATCGGCATTCCAACCAATCTGACCGCCGACAAAAACCGTCTGGCCGGAAGCGAGCACGCCGTTAGCGTAGCCGATGGCCGGTTTCCAATGGGAAGGGTGCAGAAGCTGATGAACGTTGGCGTCACTCATGATGGCTATCCTTATAGGTTATCGACGGTAATGTGCTGGCGTATTGCCTCGGTCCATGGCATAGACTTACCGCTACTTAAATCCACAAATACGAGGGTTGAATCACTGGTTAAGCGCTTTTTCTCACCGCAGTAAGCGACAATCTGCAGCGTTAAACTGCTACGTCCCATAGACTGAACCGTTAACTTAAAGGTCAGCCGTTCGCCCAACCGGCTAGGTGCATGAAACTGCGTGTCGATGGAGGCAGTAGGCACACCCGTACCGGTTTCCACATGGAGTTGATTAAAATCGTGATGCAAGACCTCCTCAAACCAGTCCTCCACCACAGAGTTAATCATCTCGAAATAGCGGGGGTAAAAAACGATCCCCGCAGGATCGCAGTGCTGAAAGCGGACTTTTCGCTGGGTAGTGAACGCCATTATTGTTTCCCCCCTGCTTTATTCTCAACTACACGCCTAGGTAACGGTCACGCACCGAACTGTCCAGTGCCGCTGGCTCCCCAACCCACACCGTGCTGCCCTTTTCAAGAATGGTGCAGCGATCAGCAATCGGCAGGATTTCACTCAATGACTTATCCACCAGCAGCGTCGATTGCCCCTGCTCCTTAAACAGCCGAATTGCCCGCCAAATTTCCTGACGAATCACCGGTGCTAACCCCTCGGTCGCTTCATCGAGCACTAGCAGGCGCGGGTTGGTCATCAGCGCCCGGCCAATGGCCAGCATCTGCTGCTCTCCGCCAGAGAGGGTCTTGGCCATTTGCGCCCGGCGCTCCTCCAAACGCGGAAACAGCGTTTCCACTTTTTCCAGCGTCCACTCTCCGGGGCGGGCAGTGACCAGCAGGTTTTCACGCACGGATAAATTGGGAAAACAGCGGCGACCTTCAGGCACCAAGCCCAAGCCCGCTTTGGCGATACGGTAGGCGGGCAGGCGGCGCAGGTTCTGGGATTCAAACTCAATGGTGCCGCGGCTTGCCGGGGTAAGGCCAAAGATTGAGCGAATAGTGGTGGTTTTGCCCATGCCGTTGCGGCCCATCAACGCCACCATCTCACCGGCATTCACTTCAAGGTTCACGCCAAACAGTGCCTGGGAGGGGCCATAAAACGTTTCAATGTCAGCAATTTTAAGCATCTGAATCTCCCAGGTAGGCTTCCCGAACGCGTGGGTCCTGCCTGATCGCTTGGCTATCGCCATGGGCGATAACGCTACCGGAGACCAGCACAGAGATACGATCGGCAAGCCGAAAGACCGCTTCCATATCGTGCTCGATGAGCAAAATAGGCACTTCCAGTTTCAGCGCTTCCAGCAGCTCGGTCAGTTTTGCCGAACCTTCCGGGCCCAGGCCCGCCATGGGTTCGTCCAGCAGTAGGGCGCGGGGCTTCAGCGCAAGGGCGCAAGCCACTTCCACCTGACGGCGCTCACCATGGGAAAGCTCAAATACCGGCGTCCAGGCGCGGTGGCTAAGCTGCATGCGTTCTAGTGCAGCATACGCAGGCTCCAGCAGGTGCCGGTCACGGGCGACGGGTTTCCAGAAGCGAAAGCTGTGGCTCTGCAGCGCTTGAACGCCCATCATCACATTACGCATTACCGAGAGCGGCTCTGCCAACGAGGAGACCTGAAAACTACGCCCCAGCCCTAAACGGGCGCGTTGGGCAATACTCATGCTGGTGATTTCGGTATCGGCTAGAAAAACACGGCCCTCATCCGGGCGTATGTTACCGGCGATTTGGCCGATCAACGTCGATTTGCCCGCACCGTTAGGGCCAATCAGAGCGTGAATTTCGCCCTGCTGAAGATCCAGTGAGACATCTTGGGTCGCCTGTAGTGCGCCAAAGCGCTTATGCAGCTTTTGCAGTGAAAGAACGATATCACTCATTGCGCTCCCTCCCGGCTAACCAGCCCATCACGCCGTGTTTGGCAAACAGCACCACCCCCAGCAGTACTAGCCCGAGGAAAAGCTGCCAATACTGGGTGACGCCACCCAGGAAGGTCTCCATCATGACAAACAGTACTGCCCCGGCCAGCGGGCCATACAGGCGCCCCACGCCACCCAGTATCACAATTACCATCAGTTCACCTGAGAAGTGCCAACTGAGCATGTTGGGGCTAACAAAGCCATTTAGATCCGCATAGAGTGCCCCGGCAAGCCCGGTAATGGCTGCAGAAATCACAAACGCCACCAAGCGAATGGGGTAGGGGCTAATACCGGCGGTGGCCAAACGCACATCGTTTAGCCGCGCCATGGTGAGGGCGGCGCCAAAACGAGATTTCATCAGCCGCGAGGTGATCGCCATCGCCAGCACTAAGCCAACAAAACAGATTAGAAAATAGGTTAACGCATTGCTGCTATCGACTAGCGGCAAAGTGTTGCGTATATAGATTGGCAGGCCATCTTCGCCACCGTATGTCGGCCAGGAGTTGGCAAAGTAGTAAATCATCTGGGCAAAGGCGAGGGTGATCATAATGAAATACACCCCCGTGGTACGCAGCGAAATGGCGCCGATTGCCAGCGCTAGCAGCGCGCACAGCAGGGCAGCCACCAGCCACACCACCAGCAAACTATCGCTGCCCGGTAGGCTGAAGGGCCAGGTCATAAACGGCGTTAAATCGAAGGCGTGGTAGGCGCTGATGCCTGCCACATAACCGCCCAAGCCGAAATAGGCAGCATGACCAAAACTTACCATGCCGCCATAGCCAATCGCCAGATTAAGGCCCACAGCGGCCATGGCAATGATAGTGATCCGCGAGGCCAGATTGACGTAGTAGATATGACCCAGGAAGTAGGCGGCCACCGGCACCAATAGTAGCAGGCCGAGCAGTGCCATCTGTACCAGCCCTTTGCGGTCAAAGTGGCTGCCAGTTTTGGGGACAAGTGCAGTGTCGGCGGTGGCTGCTTGCGAGGCACCATTAGTTAGGGAAGTGTTATTAGTCATGGGCAGAGAACAGTCCCTTTGGCTTGAAGGCGAGAATAACGGCCATGAGGATATAGATCAGCATCGCAGCCAGCGCCGCACCGACCCCGGTCGCCTCAGAGGGAGGCATAAAGGCACGGAAAAAAATCGGCAAATAGACCCGCCCCAGCGTATCGACCACACCCACCAAAAGCGCCCCCAGTAATGCCCCTTTAATGGAGCCGATACCGCCAATGACGATGACCACGAAGGCCAAAATCAGCACCGGTTCGCCCATACCCACCTGAACAGATTGCAACGCCCCCACCAACGCACCGGCCAAGCCTGCTAAGCCCGCTCCCAAGGCAAACACGACGGTATAGAGCTTGGAAATATTCACCCCAAGGGCGCCAATCATTTCGCGGTCGCTTTCGCCGGCGCGAATGCGCATGCCCAAGCGTGTTTTAGAGATCAAAAAGTAAAGAGCTATCGAAATAACAATACCTACCCCAATCAGCATTAGCCGGTAAATCGGGTAGCGGGTGTCGCCGGGCAGCGTGACGAACCCGGTTAACCAGGAAGGCGGGCTAAGCCGCATGGGCGACGAGCCGAAAATCCAGCGTGTGCCTTCCGAAAAAATCAAAATAAGCGCAAAGGTTGCCAACACCTGATCAAGGTGGGGTCGGTGATAAAGTCGGCGAATCACCAGTAGCTCCACCAAGGCACCAACCATCGCGGCGGCCGCCATGCCAGCCCCCAGCCCAATCAGAAAAGAACCGGTTGACGCAGTCACCGCCGCAGTGGCGTAGGCACCCACCATATAAAAAGAGCCGTGGGCAAGATTGATCAACCCCATCACCCCGAACACCAGAGTGAGGCCGCTGGCCATCAAAAACAGCATGGTGCCAAGCTGCACGCCGTTGAGAAGTTGCTCTATTAGCAGAGTAACGGACACGTTGGGCATCCTTAACAAAGGAAGAAAGCAAAGGCTGGGTGATCACACCCAGCCGCGGCGAGATTACATCTGGCACTCTTCAAAATAGACGTCTTGGATATCTTCGATAGCGATACCAATTAGGCGGTTGGTAGGCTCGCCATCGTCACCTTCCACGACTTCACGCACGTAAATATCCTGAATGGGGTGATGGTTGGGACCAAAACGGAACTCACCGCGTACGCTATCAAAGTCAGCGGCCCGAAGCGCTTCGCGGAAGGCGTCTTTGTCATCGGGGTGGGCGGTTTCAAGCGCGCTAAGGATCAGGTTGGCGGTGTCGTAACCCTGTGCTGCATAAAGCGTCGGCATGCGGTCATAGGCGGCTTGGAAGCCCTCTACAAAGCGTGCGTTGGCTTCGTTTTCCAAGTCGTAAGCCCATAACGAAGTATTACGTGCGCCAATTGCTGCGCTACCTACGGCCTTGATAAGAATCTCGTCAAACGAGAAGGCGGCACCAAAGATCGGCATATCAACGCCTGAGCTCTCCCACTGCTTCATAAATGAGATACCCATGCCACCGGGCAAGAAGAAGAACAGGCTGTCGGCATCGCTATCGCGAATCTGGGCAATTTCAGCTGCGTAGTCGGTCTGGCCCATTTGGGTGTAAAGCTCGCCAACCACCTCACCTTCATAAAGGTGTTTGAAGCCTGCCAGAGCATCGGTGCCCGCCGGGTAGTTAGGCGCCATGATGATCGGGTGCTCGTAACCCTCTTCACGCATATACGCGCCCATGGCACCGTGCAGGTTGTCGTTCTGATACGCCACGTTGAAATAGTTTTCGTGGCACATGCGACCGGCCAGATCGGAAGGGCCTGCATTGGGGGAGAGGTAGAAAGTGCCCTGGCGAGTGACGGTAGGCACGACAGCCATGGCGAGGTTCGACCAGATAATGCCGGTCAAAATATCAACCTCATCGCGCTGCATAAACTCATTGGCTAGGCTGCGGGCTAAATCCGGGCGGTTGGCGTCGTCTTGAATCAGCACTTCAACATCATCGCGACCCGACTGCTCAAGGGCCAGCATAAAGCCATCGCGAACATCGACCCCCAAGTGTGATCCGCCCCCTGAAAGGGTGGTGATCATGCCAATTTTGACCTCTTCAGCATGCGCTGCCAGTACGCTTGAAGAGAGCAGTAAACCAAGGCCTAAGCGAGTTACCTGTTTCATAGCAATTTCCTCATTATTTAATCGTTTTATTGCTTAGAGGGACGTACGTCTTTTGATGTGGAGTCAGAGCAAGGTGAGCCCGCGCTAGGGTAATGTTCCTGGCTCAGCCGAAAGCGCTGAACCTTACCCGTGGTTGTTTTAGGTAGAGCCTCAATAAAACGTATGGAGCGAGGGTACTTATACGGCGCGATGGTCTGCTTCACGAAGTCTTGCAACATTTGCTGACAATCTTCATCTTGCTGAAAACCATCGTTTAGAACAACAAAAGCCTCGACAATTTGACCACGCTCTTCACTAGGTGCGCCGATCACGGCGCACTCTTTAACAGCGGGGTGGGCCAGTAACGCGGCCTCCACTTCAGGGCCAGCAATGTTATAGCCTGCTGAAACAATCATATCGTCGTTGCGGGCAGCGAAATGGAAGTAGCCCTCTTCGTCTTGGTAAAACGCATCGCCGGTGATATTCCAGCCATCAACCACATATTTCTGCTGGCGCTTATCGGCTAAGTAGCGACAGCCGGTAGGACCCCGCACCGCAAGCTTACCCACCGTGCCGCAGGGCACTTCCTGCATATCATTATCAACAACCCGTGCCTTGTAGCCTGCCACTGGTTTGCCGGTGCAGTTGGGGCGATGGTCATCCAACCGATTGGAGATAAAGATGTGCAGCATTTCCGTCGCGCCAATGCCGTCGATAATGGGGGTGCCGGTTTGCTTGATCCAATCGTGATAAATCGGCGCGGGTAGAGTCTCTCCAGCGGAAACTGCGACCCGTAGGCTGCTTAGGTCCGCGTGGCTTGTGGGTGCTGAGAGCATCGCCCGGTACGCCGTGGGGGCGGTAAACACAACAGTGGCCTGATACTCGCGGATAATATCCATCATGTTGGGCGGGGAGGCGTGTTCGAGCAGCACGGCGGTCGCCCCAAAGCGCAGGGGAAAGATCGCCAATCCACCCAGGCCGAAAGTGAAGGCCAATGGTGGTGAACCAACAAATACGTCCTCTGGCGTCACCTGTAGCACTTCCTTAGCGTAGCCATCGGCAATTACTAGCAGGTCGCGGTGAAAATGCATGGTGGCTTTGGGTGAACCAGTAGTGCCCGAAGTAAAGCCCAGCAGCGCCACATCGTCGGCGGCGGTATCCACGGCATCAAAGGTGGCGGGTTTACTGAGTGCCAAACGGTCAAGTTCTGCATCATGATTGGCGGTGCCATCAAAGCCGACAATACGTTTGAGGGCGGGACTAAGCTCCTGGCAGGCGATGAGTTCATCCAGCAGTCGGGTATCACATAGGGCGAGGCTGATCTCCGCCTTCTCGATTACCTGACACAGCTCTTTGGTGCGCAGCATGGGCATGGTGTTGACCACCACGGCGCCCGCCTTGGTAGCGGCCAGCCAGCAGGCCACCATGGCCGGGTTGTTGGCCGAACGAATCAGCACACGCTGACCGGGAATCACGCCCAGGTCTTCCACCAGCACATGGGCAAGGCGGTTGGTCCACTCGGTGAGTTCTTGATAAGTACGCCGTCGGCCATTACCCGCTAAGGCAATGCGTTCGCCGTGGCCTTGGTCAAGCAACCGGTCGCAAAGCTCAACGCCGGCGTTAATTCGCTCAGGGTAATCGGAGCCCGCGAGCAGAAACTCTGGCTGACGATCGATGGGTGGCAGGTTATCCCGCGCAAAAGTATCAGCATGGGCCGACTGGTTATACATGACCAACCTCCGTATTTGGTGTCGTTGTTTATTCCTGCCCACGGCTTTAATAAAGCGCGGGCAGGGATACGGTGTCTGGCGTTGTGTTTTATTGTTTTTAGTTACTGCTGTTGGTATTCGGCTTCTTTGCTGATTACTCCTCTGCGAGCATGCTGCGGGCGATAACGACTTTCTGAACGTCGGATGCGCCTTCATAAATACGCAGCGCGCGGATTTCCCGGTAGAGGCTTTCGATAATATGCCCTTTGCGAACGCCATCACCGCCGTGTAGCTGTACCGCTTGGTCAATCACCTTCTGGGCTTGATCGGTGGCAAACAGCTTTGCCATGGCCGCTTCGCGGGTTACCCGTTCAGCACCCTGATCTTTTGTCCAGGCGGCGCGATACACCAGCAGGGCGGCGGCATCCACATTGAGTGCCATATCGGCTAAGTGGCCCTGTACCATTTGCAGATCGGAAAGGGTGGCACCAAACAGTTCGCGAGAGCGACTACGAGAGAGCGACTCCTCCAGCGCACGGCGGGCGAAGCCTAGCGCGGCGGCGCCTACCGTGGAGCGAAAAACATCCAGCACCGACATGGCAATCCGAAACCCCTGGCCCGGCTGGCCTATCAAGGCGCTGGCGGGTAGCACCATATCGTTAAAACCAAGTTGCGCCAGCGGGTGAGGTGCCACCGACTCTAAGCGTTCGCGAATTTCCAATCCTGGCGTGTCGGCAGGCACTAAAAAGGCCGAAAGCCCTTTTGCGCCGGGGCCTTCGCCGGTGCGGGCGAACACCGTATAGATATCAGCAATGCTGCCGTTAGAGATCCAGGTTTTTTCGCCATTCAACCGGTAGCTATCGCCGTCACGCTCGGCGGTGGTATCCAGTTGGGCCACATCGGAACCAGAGCGGGGCTCGCTAAGGGCAAAGGCGGAAAGGGCTTCACCGCTGCGGGTTCTGTCCAGCCACTGCTTCTGCTCATCGCTGCCATATAGGCTAATCGCACCTGTTCCCAGCCCCTGCATGGCAAAGGCGAAATCGGCCAGGCCGTCGTGGCGTGCCAGGGTTTCACGGATCAGGCACAGGCTGCGCACATCGATATGCTCACCCGCGGTGCCTTTTAAGAAACCCGCTTTGCCCAGGTCGCGCACTAACTGAATACAGGTAGCATCCACATCGCTGTGGTCGCGGGGTAGTTCAGCATGGCACCACGCCTCAAGCTGCTCGGAAAGCTCGCGATGTTTAGCCTCAAAGAAGGGCCACGCTAGAAAGCTTTTGTCGCTCATCAGTCCCCCTTAAACTCAGGTTTTTGTTTGGCTACAAAGGCGTGGTAGGCGCGCTCGAAATCGTTGGTCTGCATGCAGATTGCCTGGGCCTGGGCTTCCGATTCGATAGCCTGCTCCAGGCTCATCGACCACTCCTGGTTTAACTGGGTTTTGGTAACGCTGTGAGCAAAGGTGGGGCCGTTTGCTAGCCGGGTGGCGTAGGCGATGGCGTCCTCTTCAAGGGCGTCTGGTTCGACCACCCGGTTGTAGAATCCCCACTGCAGGCCCTCTTCAGCGCTCATGCTGCGACCGCTGTAGAGCAGGTCAGCCGCACGGCCTTGGCCGATAATGCGCGGCAGCATGGCGCAGGCGCCCATATCGCAGCCTGCCAGGCCCACCCGGGTAAACAGAAACGCCGTGCTGGCACGGGGAGTTGCGAAGCGGATATCTGAAGACATGGCAATAATCGCCCCCGCGCCCACGCAGATGCCGTCAACAGCAGCAATAATCGGCTTGCCGCAGTTGAGCATGGCTTTGACCAAATCCCCCGTCATACGGGTAAATTCGAGCAGGCCTTTCATATCCTTACCCACCAAGGGGCCAATAATTTCATGCACATCGCCACCGGAGCAGAAGTTCTCGCCGTTGGCGGTAAACACCACGGCGTGTATATCATCGGCGTAGACTAGATCACGAAAGGTATCGCGCAACTCGGCGTAGCTCTCAAAGGTCAGCGGGTTTTTACGCTCCGGGCGATTGAGACGAATAACGGCGACGCCGCCTCTCATTTCCCAGATAAAGTGCTCGGGGGTTAAGCCAGCCATACTCTTCATATTGTTGTTCTCGCCTGTCGGTGATTAATGGGCATCGTTAGGAGAAGCCGGTAAACGGTGGAGCAACTCGCCGATATGGTGGGCATCCTCTTCGCTCACCCCCTCAAATAGCGCATTGATCCAGCGCTCATGCTCAACGGCCATGCCTCTAAAGGTGTCTCTGCCAGCCACGGTCAGACAGACTCGCGTAGCGCGACGGTCACCCTCAATGGCAATACGCTCCACGGCACCATCCTCCACCAGGCGATCAATAATCCCGGTAACGTTGCCGTTGGAAACACGCAGCCGCTTAGAGAGCTCGTTCATTTTCAGGCCCTCCTCAGCGGCATAGAGGGCGGCCATCACATCAAAGCGCGGCAAGGTAGAGTCGTGCTCGGTGCGCAGCCGTTCGCGCAGTTCGGACTCCACTTGGCGGGTAACCCGCAGCATGCGCAGCCATAAACGCAGGCGCTCCTTGCTTAAGCTGTTACCAGCTACATCCCCAGCCGTCATACTTCACCCCCTGAGATAGAGATCGCTTGGCCATTAATCGCGCCGCTGTTAGGGCCGCATAGCCATAGGGCCGTGGCGGTCACCTCGGCGGGGGTGACTAAGCGCCCGGTGGGGTTGGTGGACTCAAAGTGGGAAGCGGCCTGTTCGGCGGATTGGCCGGTTTTGGCCACAATATTATCGACGCTGGCAGCCAATAGAGGTGTGTCGGTGAATCCAGGGCAGAGCGCATTGACGGTAATATTGCGTGTGGCTGTTTCAGCAGCCAGTGAACGAACCAGGCCTACCACGCCATGCTTTGCCGCGCAGTAAGCGCCCACATAAGCGTAGCCTTTCAGGCCCGCAGTGGAGGCCACGGCGATCAGTCGCCCGCCGTCGTTCAACTGCTTTAAGCCTTCGCGCAGGGTTAGAAATACGCCGCTCAGATTAACGTTGAGCATCCGCTGCCACTGCTCGAAAGAGGTCTTGGCGAACGGCGCGCTCTCTGCCGCCCCGGCGTTAGCGATAACGATATCCACACGGCCGATCTTTTCGAACAGTGCCACCATGGCCGCTTCATCGGTGACATCGACCATCGCAAAGTGGATAGCGTTATGCTGCTCGGCGACGGCTTGAAGAGCAGCCTCCCGGCGGCCGGTAATGGTGACTTCAGCGCCTGCTTCGGCAAAGGCCAAGGCCATATCGGCACCAATGCCGCTGCCACCGCCGGTTATCACCACGCGCTTATCGGTCAACCGTGTCATATCCAACCCTCGCCACGTTCGGCCAAGCGCTGCAACTGTTCAGCGCCTGCTCGGTAGGGGGCAGGCCACTCCACTTCGCTGTCACCTAAGCCTGCGGCAACGTGGAGCAGCCAATAAGGGTCAGCCAGATGAGGGCGGGCGATACACACTAAGTCCGCACGCCCAGCTATCAGAATCGAGTTCACGTGGTCGGCCTGATAAATATTGCCCACCGCCATGGTGGCAATCGATGCCTCGTTACGGATCCGATCAGAGAAGGGTGTCTGGAACATGCGGCCATACACCGGTTTGGCCTGGGTGGAGGTTTGCCCGGCAGAGACATCAATAATATCCACCTCCGCATCGCGCAGCCGCTTGGCGATCTCCACCGCATCGTCGGGAGTGATGCCTTCATCGCCGCACCAGTCGTTGGCAGAAATGCGTACCGAAAGCGGTTTATGAGCGGGCCAAACGCTGCGCACGGCGTTGATGACCTCAAGCGGATAGCGCAGGCGGTTGTCCAGCGAACCGCCATACTCGTCGTCACGGTGATTGGTTAAAGGAGTGATAAACGAAGAGAGCAGGTAGCCGTGGGCGGCGTGAATCTCGATCATATCGAAGCCTGCGCGGTCGGCCATCATCGCAGCGCTAACGAACTCATCGCGTACCCGCTCCATATCTTGCCGATCCATGGCCTTCGGCACTTGATTGCGCGCTGACCAAGCCATATCAGAGGCTGCCATTATCGGCCAGTTGCCCTCGGCAAGCGGGGCGTCCATCTCCTGCCAGCCCAATTGAGTAGAGCCCTTCGCGCCAGAGTGACCGATTTGGGCACACAGCTTGGTGTTGGTTTCTGTATGCACAAAATCGCATAGCCGTTTCCACGCAGCTTCATGCTCCGGGGCGTACAGCCCTGGGCAGCCGGGGGTGATCCGCCCGGTGGGGCTAACGCAAGTCATCTCGGTATACACCAGGCCTGCACCGCCTTTGGCGCGCTCGGCGTAGTGGCTAAAGTGCCAATCGGTAGGGCTGCCATTGATGGCTTTGTACTGCGCCATGGGGGAGACCACCACGCGGTTAGCCAGCTTCATCTCGCGCAATTGGTAGGGCGCAAACATCGGTGCCCGGGCGCTGTCAGGGTTGCCCGCCTGGGTTTGAAACCAGCGCTCGGCGCTCTCCAACCACTGTGGATCCCGCACCCGCAGGTTCTCGTGACTGATGCGCTGTGAACGTGTCAGTAACGAGTAGTTAAACTGCACCGGGTCGAGATCCAGGTAGCGCTCTATCTGCTCAAACCACTCGGTGGAATTACGCGCCGCCGACTGCAAGCGCAGCACTTCGAAGCGGCGCTCCTCTTCGTAGCGGGTGACGGCAGCCTGCATACTGCTTTCACTATGTAAGCAGTTAGCCAGCGAGATAGCGCTTTCCAGGGCGAGCTTGGAGCCCGAACCAATCGAGAAGTGGGCAGTCGCCGCGGCATCGCCCATCAGCACCACGTTTTCATAGCTCCAGCGTTCGCAAAGCACCCGGGGAAAGTTGATCCACGCCGAGCCGCGAATATGGTTGGCATTGGTCATCAAAGCATGATCATCGAGATGCTTGGCAAAAATTTGCTCGCAAACCGTGATTGATTCCTGCTGGTTCATCTCGCCAAAGCCAAACGCCTGCCAGGTGGCTTCGCTGCACTCAACGATAAAGGTCGCTGTATCCTTATCAAATTGATACGCGTGAGCCCAGACCCAGCCATGTTCGGTCTTCTCGAAGATAAACGTAAAGGCGTCGTTGAAAGTCTGGTGCGTACCTAGCCAAACAAATTTACACGCCCGCACATCAATATCGGGTTTGAAATGTTCGGCATAGGTTTGGCGGGTGCGGGAGTTGAGGCCATCGGCGGCGAGTACTAGGTCGTACTCTTTTCGGTACTGCTCAATTGTGTCTTCCGTTGCATCGGTTTCAAAGCGCATCTCGACGCTCAGCTCGCGAGCGCGCTCTTGGAGCAGAATTAACAGCTGGCGGCGGCCAATGCCGCAAAAGCCGTGGCCGGTGGAGACCGTTTTTACGCCTTTATGCACAACCGCAATATCATCCCAGTAGGCGAAATGCTCACGAATGCGCTCTGCACTCACCGGGTCGTTCGCCGCTAAGTTGTCGAGGGTTTCGTCTGACAGCACCACGCCCCAGCCAAAGGTATCGTCTGCCCGGTTGCGCTCAATGATGACCATCTCGTGAGAGGGGTCCTGCAGCTTCATGCTAATAGCAAAATAGAGGCCGGCAGGCCCTCCACCCAGGCAGGCGATTCTCATTATTCTTCTCCACGGGAAAATACACTCTGTTTTGAAGATAGGAGAGGTATGTGTAAAATTCAAGCTTAAAATGTTTAGGTTTAAAATATATTTTGACGAATATTTGACACTCTAAAGTCGCCTCTACTCGCAATGGCGACCGGAAGGTGAGAGCATAAATATAATTAATGTAATGCTGGTGTTAGCCGCTTGAGAGCAGTGTTTATGCGGCGTATTCGAAAGCGTTATTAGCAGTAAACGTTAAGTACCAAAGAAACCGTACCCGCTGGGATTGACAGCGGTAGGAGGAGGCGCGAACCTAGGCCTACCGTTGTTCTGAACGGCTAAGCACAGTCCAAATTAGTGTTATTAAAAGGTGCTTAGTCAAAAGGTGAGTTTAAGGAGAAAGCCCCATGCTCGAAGATTGCAAAAATGCCCTGGAGCGCTGGGGAGGCGTGCATGTTTTGATCGACCGCTGGCTGGATCAACGTCGGCAGTTATTGATCAGCTTCATAGAGTTGAAGGAAGCGTGTGACGCTGAACTGGAAGCCGTTAGCAAAGCGCCTATTGATACCTTCAGTGAGCAGTTGATGGACTACATCAGCGCCGGCCATTTTGAAATTTATCCTCAGCTGTCGGAAGAGGCGCAGGCCTTTGGCGATGAGGGTGCACTGCTTATCGCTGAGAAGTTGCTAGAGCGTTTAGAGATGTCGACCGAGATGGTCTTGGAGTTTGATACCGACTTTGGCTCCACGCTCAGCTGCGAGCAAAATATTGCCCGGTTACCAGCCTGGATCGATCGCCTAGCCCGCGGCCTCACCGAACGCTTCGCCCTGGAAGACCAGTTAATCGCACGTTTACACGCCGCTCACAGCCCACAGCACACCAAAACCCCCGCTTAAGCCCTCTATTATACAGGCGCCGCCATGCGGCGCTTTAGCTCCTGCATAATTACCCCAAACCCCGGCACCGCTACGCGCTGCTCCCGCGGGTGCGCCTTCGGCTTACCACGCGCTACTAAATCACGCGTGCACATAAAACGGTGGGTGCCCAATAATGGATTCACACCTCACCATTTACCTATCACGCCGCAACTTACCCCCAATCACTAACATACAAGGGGTGAGCAGCAGGGTAAGCGCGGTGCCGAAGGTGAGGCCGCCGGCGATGGCGCTCGACATCTGTGTCCACCACTGGGCGGAGGGGGCGTTAAAGCCCAGGGCAGGGGTAAACAGATCGACATTGATCCCCAACACCATCGGCATCAATCCGAGCACCGTGGTAATGGCCGTTAACAGCACTGGGCGCAGGCGCAAACAGCCCGCTTCTAGCGCGGCTTCTCCAGGTGACATACCCTGGCCGCGCAGCTCGTTGTAGGTATCGATCAATACGATATTGTTATTGACCACGATGCCCGCCAGGGCAATCACGCCCATGCCCACCATCACGATCCCGAAAGCCTGACCGGTAATCAGCAGCCCCATCAACACCCCGGCGGTGGAGAACACGATCGCCGAAAGCACTAATCCCGCCTGATAGAAACTGTTGAACTGGGTTACCAGAATCAGCGCCATCAAACCAATAGCAATCATGAACGCGCTGGCCAGGAACTGCATCGACTCCTGCTGATCCTCCTGCTCACCCGCCACATTGACCATTAAGCCATCAGGCAGGCTGTCGCTGCCCGCATCGAGCAACGCCCGCAGGCGCTCATCGGCGAGGTAACCCGGGGCAAGGTCTGCATCAATAGTAATCGCCCGGCGGCCATCGATACGGTTAAGAGTGCCGACTTTGGGCGCCGGTTCAAGGGTCACAAAATGGGAAATCGGCACCTGGCCGCGCTGGGTATTGATGGTCAAGCGCTCCAATTGATCCAGCGAGCGCCAGTTTTGCGGCAGGCGCACGCGGATATCCACTTCATCACTAACTTCGGGCGGACGATAGCTTGCCACCTGCAGTCCCGTTGTCAGCAGTTGCACCGCGCTACCAATGGTCGTGACATCGGTGCCCATGCGCGCCGCGGCTTCGCGATCTACATTCACCTGCCACTCCACGCCGGGTAGGCTGCGGTTATCCTGAATGTCGGTAAAGCCACCCAGCTCACGCATTAGCTGGGTTAGCTGATTAACCCCTGCGTCAGCAACATCAGGGCTCGTGGCGCTCACCTCAAGCACGATGGGCTTGCCACCGCCGGGGCCCATCTCCTGCTCCTGAAACTCTAATGTAATACCGGGAATATCCCCTGCGCGCTCGGCCATATCATCCAGAATGGCCTGGGCAGGGCGTCGCTCATGCCAGTCGACAAACTGGAACTGCAGCATACCAACTACATCGTTGCCCATCTGCTCGTTAGGCACTGCAAACGAGCGCGCATAGAGCGCTCGCACTTCGCTCATGCCGGACAGTTTGGCTTCTATCCGCTGCACAATGGCATCAGTTTCCACAGCGGAGAAGTCGCCCCGGGCGCGCACCAATACTTGAGCGCTATCGGGCTCTACGCTGGGGAAAAAATCGACGCCGTGATTGAAGCGCGCATAGCCGGTATACAGCAGCGCCATTAACAGCACCGTCACCAGCAGCACCCAGGCAGGGTGCATCAGCAGCCTGGACAGCAGATGGCGATAGCCGCGCCCGAATGACGTTGTGGATTCTTCATGATGAGTCGTTGATTGCTTGGCATCACTACGAGTAAACAGGCGCCCAAGTGCGGGCAAAAATATCAGCGCCATGGCAAGCGACGCCAGCAGGCATAAAATTACCGTAGCGGGCAGGTACTTCATAAACTGGCCGACCACGCCGGGCCAGAACAGTAAGGGAATAAACACCGCCAGCGTCGTGGCCGTTGAGGCAATCACAGGCCAGCTCATACGTGAAGCGGCGTTTAGCCACGCTTCATGAGGCGTTTGCCCATCCCGTAAATGACGATCGGCAAGTTCACTGACCACGATGGCACCGTCAACCAGCATGCCCGCCACCAAAATCAGCGCAAACAGCACCACGATATTGAGCGTAAAACCAAATGCCCACACCAGCAGAATGCCGGTTAAAAAGGCGCCGGGAATAGTCAGGCCGACCAGCAATGCCATGCGCCAACCCATCACCGCCACCACCACAATCAGCACCAGCACCACGGCGGTCAGTACGTTGTTGAGTAGCTCAGAGAGCATGTTCTCAACGGTGGTCGACTCATCCAAAATGGTAGTGAAGTGGAGCTGCTCCGGGAGTAAATCATCGGCTTCCGCCAGGCGCTCCCGAACCGCGCCAATAGTGGCGATGATATTGGCACCGGCGCGTTTGGAAACCTCCAGCACGACCGCAGGCTGATCATCAATACGGGCAAAGCCTTCCGGCTCTTTATAGGTAGGATTGATCCACGCCACATCGCCAAAGGTAACGACACGATCCTCATCGACCTTGACCGGCATATTCATGACGTCCTCAAGGGACTCAATAATGCCGGGGACTTTTAGGGCCAGCCGCCCCGCGCCGGTATCCAAACTGCCTGCGGCTACCAATCGATTATTGCGCGATACCTGATTAAACAGCGCGTCAAAATCGACCCCGTAGCTCTCCAGTACCAGCGGATCAACGACGATCTCTAGCAGGTCTTCACGATCCCCGGCAATATCGACTTCCAGCACATCGGCGATGCCTTCGATCTCTTCTTGCAGGCGCCGAGCAATGGTAATGCGCTCCCGAGTATCCAGTTGCCCTGATAGGCCAATGGTCAACACCGGAAACTCTGAAACGTTAACCTCCATCACCCGCGGCTCATCGGCCTCTGAAGGAAGCTCGCTGCGGGCAATGTCCACTCGGTCACGCACATCGGTTAGCGCGGTGTCGGGGTCAAAGCCAGGGTCGAACTCCAGCGTGATCGAGCCATGGCCTTCGCTGGACTGGGCGGTGAATTGGCGCAACCCCTCAATGCCACGCAGCTCCTGCTCCATGGGGCGAATCAGCAGCCGCTCGCCATCTTCGGGGCTTACGCCCTCCAGCGACAGCGAGACGTAAATCATCGGGATGGTGACGTCGGGGTTGGCTTCTTTAGGAATCATCTGCCAAGCAGTGATGCCCGCCAGCAGCAGGCTCACCAACAGCAGTAACGTCGTGCGGGTGTGGGCTAGCGCCGCATTAATCAACTGGCGCATGAACGCTATCCTGCCCGGCTTGCGGTTGCGAAATAGTGGCGTCTTCAACTGGCACTGGTGTCACCGTGTCGCCGGTTTCTACCATGCCTGCGCCAAGCGTAATCAGGCGCAGCGGGTCGGGTAGGCCGGTGACATAGGCGCGTTGAATATCAGCACTCACCAGCTCCACGGCGGTCTGCTGCACCTGATCGTTCTCATCCAGATGCTTGACCGCCAGTTGGCCTTCGCTGTTCAAGCTGAGCAGCGCAGGCGACAGGGTGTGCACCTGGCGGGGTGGCAGCGTAATCGTCAGTTCCGCGCTACCGCCGGCTAGACGTTTATCCGCCGGGTTATCCAGCGTGGCTTCGATGTAAAAAGTGCGCGTGGCCTCTTCGGCACGGTGGCTAATAAAGGTCAGCTCGCCTTCAAGGTGGTCGCCATTGAGTAATCGTGCGGTGACTGGCAATCCCTCGCTCAAATCGCCTACTTGCTGCTGGGACACCCAGGCGGCACCCTTCAAGCGTCGGTCGTCGACCAACTGGCCCCACTCTTCACCGGGCTGCAGCAAATCGCCTAGCTCGACCTGTACGCGACCGAGCACACCATCAAAAGGTGCGGTGGGGCGGCTATCATCCAGCTGGTTTTGCAACTGCGCCACCGAGGCGGCGCTGGCGCTCAAGGCGCTCTGCAGGCGCAGTAGCTCTGGCTGAGAGATCAGCTCCCGCTGGCGTAGGTTGCGCGCGCCGGCATACTCCGCTTCGGCGACCGCTAGCTCATCGCGGGCCTGCTGCAGTTGCTCGGGCAGAGCGTCGTTATCCAATACCAGCAAAGTGTCGCCTTCTTCAACGCGGCTACCCTGAGCCACTGGCTTTTCAGCCACAAAGCCCGCGATGTTGGCGCGCAGTGTGGTTTCGCGTTCAGCGGTCAACTGGCCTTGAACAATCTGCTGGGGAATAAAGGGCGTGCTCTGCTGCTCCGCAATTTCAACCCGAGGCCCCGAATCGCTACGGGGAGAGGTTTCCGGCGCACTGGTTTGAAAACGCTGAAAATTACCAAAGGCAAGCCATATCACCAGCGCCAGCACCAGTAGGCTAGCCAAGGCATAAGAGAAGGGTATTCTTCGCATGGGGGCGTCCATGTCCTTAGCATTACAAGAAAGGAGGGCAAAAAGCCGAAGACACCATAGCGCAACTCAACCTTTTCAGCGAGTGGCACGCCATTGGATGGAAAGCATGTGTGTCAAATGGCAAGTAGTCTCATGTCTGATTGAGTTTTTGTCCGGCTGGGCATACCATCTTTGCGTCTTGAGTTCTGTTAAGCCACTCCTCAGGCGAGAACCATCCCTAGGCGAACCAATCAAGGAGCAATGATGAAAGATCCAGTACGTATTGCGATTACCGGCGGCGCCGGTCAGATCAGCTACTCACTCATTTTCCGCATCGCCGCTGGCGACATGCTGGGGCCGGATCAACCCGTCATTCTCCAGCTGCTGGAAATTCCCCAGGCAATGGACGCCCTGAACGGCGTGGTGATGGAGGTTAACGACTGTGCCTTCCCGCTGGTACAAGACATCGTTGCCACCGATGATCCGAACGTTGCCTTTAAAGACGCTGACTTCGCTCTGCTGGTAGGCGCACGTCCGCGTGGTCCGGGTATGGAGCGTAAAGACCTGCTGGAAGCCAACGCAGCGATCTTCTCCGTACAAGGTAAAGCACTGAACGACCACGCTAGCCGTGACGTGAAAGTGCTGGTCGTGGGTAACCCGGCCAACACCAACGCGCTGATTGCTTCTTGCAACGCGCCGAACCTGGATGCGGGTCAGTTCACTGCCATGACGCGTCTGGATCATAACCGCGCCCTGACGCAGCTGGCACAGAAAACCGGCAAGCACGTCACTGACGTTGAAAACATGATCATCTGGGGCAACCACAGTGCCACCCAGTACCCTGATCTTGCCCAGTGCAAAGTCGACGGCAAAGCAGCGTTCGATCTGGTCGAGCGCGACTGGTACGAAAACGACTTCATCCCCACCGTGCAGCAGCGCGGCGCGGCAATCATCAAAGCACGTGGCGCCTCTTCTGCCGCCTCTGCTGCTTCTTCAGCCATCGACCACATGCACGACTGGGCGCTGGGTTCCAAAGGCATCGTCAGCATGGCGATTCCATCTGACGGCAGCTACGGCATTGAAGAAGGTATCATCTACTCCTACCCAGTGCGTTGCCAGGGTGGCAAGTATGAAATCGTTCAAGGTTTTGAGCTTGACGAATTCAGCCAAGAGAAGATGAAAGCGACTGAGAAAGAGTTGCGTGAAGAGCGTGCCGCGGTCGAGCACCTACTCGGCTAAACGCGCCCGCTGACGCTTTTAAATAAGTGCTAGTAAACGCCAACCCCGCAAGCCACGCTTGCGGGGTTTTTAGTTATGGGTAATTGCAATCACCTGATTTTGCAGATTTTCGTAGCGCGTGGTAAGCCTTCGGCGCACCCGCGGGAGCAGCGCGCAGCGGTGCCGGGGTTTGGCTGAGGTGCCACTGGGCGTCGTTCCGCCGCCATCCGCGGGTGCCTACGAGCGCTCGCTGAACTCG
Organism: Vreelandella neptunia; assembly: GCF_022489065.1. GTDB lineage: Bacteria > Pseudomonadota > Gammaproteobacteria > Pseudomonadales > Halomonadaceae > Vreelandella > Vreelandella neptunia_A. The sequence continues at coordinate 310,238 of NZ_JAKVTW010000001.1, forward strand.
CGTTCTCCGTTACCACGCGCTACGGCATGTGCAATTACCTGATTTTGAACGTTTTCGTAGCGCGTGGTAAGCGAAGCGCACCCGCGGAAGCAGCGCGTAGCGGTGCCGGGGTTTGGCTGCGGTGCCACTGGGCGTCGTAACGCCGCCACTCGCGGGTGCCTACGAACGCTCGTTGAACTCGCGTTCTTCGTTACCACGCGCTACAGCATGTGCAATTACCTGATTTTGCAGGTTTTCGTAGCGCGTGGTAAGCCTACGGCGCACCCGCGGGAGCAGCGCGAAGCGGTGCCGGGGTTTGGCTGAGGTGCCATTAGGCGTCGTTCCGCCGCCATTCGCGGGTGCCTACGAGCGCTCGTTGAACTCGCGTTCTTCGTTACCACGCGCTACGGTACGTGCAATTACCTGATTTTGCAGGTTTTCGTAGCGCGTGGTAAGCCTCCGGCGCACCCGCGGAAGCAGCGCGAAGCGGTGCCGGGGTTTTTCTTAGGGAGCTTTATAAAGCTTTCCCATTTTAGCTACTCGAATTTTCCACAGAAAGCGTGTCAAATGAGTATTCCAGCTATTCGTTATAGGGGAGGACATTATGCATGCAATTGAATTTGAGACAGATATTCAAAACGGGGTAGTTAAAATTCCTGAAAAATACGGACATTTAAAGAACCGTCACGCCAGAATTGTTGTGTTGTATGAAAATACACCAGAGGAATTGAACATCTCCGCTAGTCAAGCTGGAATAGATTTCTCATCTGTCAAAGCGCCATCTCTGGCCGCTCATGATGGCGTCGAATACCAAAGGAAGCAGCGGGATGAGTGGTAGTTACCTGCTTGATACCAATGTCTTCATTAATGCCATTGAGCGTCAATTGCGTCTACCTTCTGCTCATTACGCATATTCAGTCATCACCGAGTTAGAGCTTTTGGCTTTTCCCGGTTTACCCCCGGAGGAAGAGCAGGCTATTAAAGTGATATTGAGCCAGTTAACTCGCGTAGAGCTCAACCATCAGGTTCAAGCCGAGACCATCAAAATACGTCGCAGCACGCAGATGAAGCTTCCGGATAGTATTATCTCTGCCTCCGCATTCGTGGTAGCCGCTACGCTGGTTACTGATGACGTCAAGCTAGCAGCAAAACATGCTGGTAATGTAATCTCGCTCGATGCTCTTCTAAGCCGTTAAGCATTTTTTGCTTATATTCGTGCGTACGTCCAACTGTTTAAAAGCCTCAATTTCGAAGCGATGCCGGGGTTGGAGCAGTGCCACTTGGCGTCGTAACGCCGCCACTCGCGGGTGCCTACGAGCGCTCGTTGAACTCGCGTTCTCCGTTACCACGCGCTACGGCATGTGCAATTACCTGATTTTGAACGTTTTCGTAGCGCGTGGTAAGCGAAGCGCACCCGCGGAAGCAGCGCGCAGCGGTGCCGGGGTTTGACTGCGGTGCCATTGGGCGTCGTTCCGCCGCCACCCTCGGGTGCCTACGAGCGCTCGCTGAACTCGCTTTCTCCGTTACCACGCGCTACAAAAATGTGAATTGTAAGTGGTAAATGGTGAATCATTTCGTGCTCTTCACGATTCACGATTCACAGACCTAATCCCGCAAACTCATAATCCGCCAATGGCGCTCTTCGGCGACTTTGCGCAGGGTTTCGTCGGGGTCGACGGCGACGGGGTGATCGACTTGTTCTAATAGCGGCAAGTCATTGTGGGAGTCGCTGTAAAACCAAGCGCCGTCCATTGAAATATCCTGCTGCTCGAGCCACTGGTTCAAACGGGTGACTTTTCCTTCGCGGTAGCTGGGAATGCCGGAAACACGACCGGTGTAGCGGCCGTTCGCCACTTCAGGGTTTACCGCGATTAAATGATCCACGCCCAAACGCTCGGCAATGGGGGCGGTGATGAAGCGGTTGGTGGCGGTAATAATCAGCAGCGTGTCGCCTTTGGTGCGGTGGCGAGCTAGCAGCTCCTCCGCTTTGGGCAGAATGCTTGGCTCGATCTTGCTGGCCATAAACTGCTGATGCCACGCAGAAAGCTGTTCAGGCGTATTATCAGCCAGGGGCTTAAGCGCCATTTCCAAAAAGGCTGCCATATCCAGGGTGCCCGCATTGTAATCGGCCATGAAGCGCTCGTTGGCTTCTCGGTAAGCGATCGGGTCGACGACCCCTTGTTCGAGTAAAAACTCGCCCCAGGCGTGATCGCTGTCGATGGATAGCAGCGTATTATCCAAATCGAATATGGCCAGACTCACGGCGCTCCCCTTTTTTTAGTCAGTGAATGTAGACGGTCAGTAGTGCTCTAAAAGACGCTACTTAGGCAAATAGCGGACGCGGATTATCGCAGAGTCGCCATGCCATTCCCACCAACGATGAGGCTACGACAAAGTAAGCATTCACCACTTAGCGTTATATTGTATTGATACGCTTGTCACCCTTGTGGAAAAATGGGGACAACTGAAAATTTATTAAGGTGATGTCCGTGATCGACGCTGACGGCTTTCGCCCCAATGTTGGCATCATCATTGCCAATAGCCAGGGGCAGCTGCTTTGGGCGCGTCGGGTAGGACAAAATGCGTGGCAATTTCCCCAGGGGGGCATCAATGCAAGCGAGACGCCACAAGAAGCGCTTTTTCGTGAGCTTTTCGAAGAGATCGGCTTAACCGCCGACGATGTTGATATTGTTGCCTGCACCCGGGGCTGGCTACGCTACCGTCTGCCACGACGTATGATTCGCACACATTCGCGTCCGGTCTGTATAGGCCAGAAGCAGAAGTGGTTTTTACTTAAAATCCGTTGCCAGGAAAGCCAGATCTGTATGACGGCAACCCCGACGCCTGAATTTGATGGGTGGCGATGGGTAAGCTACTGGTACCCGCTAGGGCAAGTAGTGCCTTTTAAACGAGAGGTATATCGGCGCGCGCTAAGAGAGTTGTCTCCCCGCGTTCAGCGCCTGGCACAGGATGAAGATTAGGGCAAACTGCCGCTGCGCAAATTAGGGCGGCGGCAGTTTGCCAGGAAATTCCTCAGCGAGGCAAATAACAGTGAAAAGTAAAACGTCCATGCTTGAGGTGCTGCGCCGGGTGATTCAGGAAGTGAATGGCGCGCGCAACCTCGACGCCGCGCTGTCCACCATGGTACGCCGAATTCGTAAAGCGATGCAGACCGATGTGTGCTCTTTCTACCTCTACGACAAAGAGCTTGAGTCGCTGGTATTGATGGAAACCATTGGCCTGCGCACCCAAGCGGTAGGGCGCGTAGTGCTGCCACTTGGCGAGGGTTTGGTGGGGTTGGTGGGCAAGCGCAGTGAGCCTTTAAACCTTGAAGATGCCCAGACCCACCCTCAATTCCGATACTTTGAAGCCACCGGAGAAGAGCGTTACTCCAGCTTTTTAGGCGTGCCGATTATTCACCAGCGCCATATGTTGGGCGTATTGGTTGTGCAGCAAGCCGAAAAGCGTCGCTACGACGATGAAGATGAAGCCTTCTTGGTCACCATGGCGGCGCAGCTGGCGGGCGTATTGGCCCACGCGCTGGCGACGGGCAATCTAATGCGCCCAGCACTTGCCGGTGGTCAGGCAATGTTTAAGGGTGTGCCCGCCTCACCCGGCATGGCCATGGGCGAAGCGGTGGTGATCACCCCGCCTGCGGATCTCAACAGCGTGCCCGACTTAGTGCCCAGCGACCAGGACTACGAGGTAGCCCGCCTAAAGGAAGCCATTGGCAAAACCCGCAACGAAATTCGTGCGGCGGCCGAGCGTTTGGCAAGCCGTATCTCTGCCCAAGAGCTGGCGCTGTTTGATGTTTATCAGCAGATGCTGGGTGAAGCCGCCCTGGCTGATGAAGTTGAAAAGCGCATTCGTGAAGGGCAGTGGGCGCCAGGCGCGCTCGCCGACGTAGTGCGCCGCCACGTGCAGTACTTGGAGCGGGTAGACGATAACTACCTGCGTGAGCGTGCCGCTGATATTCGCGATTTAGGCCGCAGAGTGCTGGCCCACCTGCAGGAGGACACCCCCTCTACGCCGGAAACCTACCCCGACAACGCTATTTTGGTGGGTGATGAAATCAGCGTGGCCATGCTCGGTGAAGTCCCCCGCGACAAGCTCAAAGGGTTGGTCTCGGTGCGTGGCTCCAGCACCTCTCACGTGGCCATTGTCGCCCGTGCCATGGGCATTCCCACCGTGCTGGGCATGGTAGATTTGCCGCTACCGCGTTTAGGGGGTGCGCCGGTGGTTCTGGATGGTCACCGTGGCCGCCTGTTTGTGCGCCCGGCACCGGAACTCAAGGCACGCTATGAAAGTCTGATCGCCGAAGAAGAGGCGCTCAGCGAACTGCTTGAGCACGAACAGGATCTGCCCAGCGCCACGCCCGATGGTCACACCATGCCGCTCATGGTGAACACTGGGCTGGCAGTGGATGCCACCGCGCTGCTGAAAAGTCGCATCGGGGGGGTGGGGCTCTACCGTACTGAAGTGCCGTTCATGATTACCGAACGTTTCCCCGGCGAAAAAGAGCAAACCAAGCTCTATCGCGATCAATTGGAAGGCTTTGCGCCGCTGCCGGTAGTAATGCGTACCCTGGATATCGGTGGCGATAAAGACCTGCCCTATTTCCCCATCGAAGAAGCCAATCCGTTTCTTGGCTGGCGCGGCATGCGGGTGACGTTGGATCATCCTGAAGTGCTGATGGTGCAGCTGCGCGCCATGCTGAAAGCCTCGATCGATCTGGACAACCTCTACGTACTGTTCCCGATGATCACCAACGTAGAAGAGGTAGACGAAGCGCTGCGCCTGCTGGATCGGGCTATTTTAGAGCTGGGCGAAGAGGGGATTACCGTCATCAGGCCCAAAGTTGGGGTCATGATCGAAGTGCCTGCCACCATCTACCAGATGGATGCGCTAGCGAAGCGAGTTGACTTCTTCTCGGTGGGTAGCAACGATCTTACCCAGTACTTGCTGGCGGTAGATCGCAACAACCCGCGGGTGTCGAGTCTTTACGATGCGCTGCATCCCGCGCTGCTGGGTGCGCTGCTTGAATTGGCCAACGATGCCACGCGGTTGAATAAACCTATTTCGCTATGCGGTGAGTTAGCCGGTGACCCAGCCGGGGCGCTACTATTGATGGCCATGGGCTTTACCAGCCTCTCCATGAACGCGCCCAGCCTGCCCAAAGTGCGCGCGGCCATTCGCCGGGTACCGTTTAGTGATGCCCAGCAACTGCTACAAGAAGTGATGGAACTGGACACGCCAGCCCAAGTGCATGCGCACTTAGATCAGCGTTTGGATGAGTGGCAGTTGTCACACTTGATGCCACCCAGGGATTAGGGGGTCTACAAGGATGAGTGGCGGGGCTCGCTGGGGATCGATAGGGTGGTTTCACCCTCAAAGTGACCTAGCGGCCCAAAGCGCTGCTCGGTAATGTCGATACTCCCTTGGGCATCCAGTGTCAGCCACGAAGTGGCACGGGTGCCATAGCGCTCGCCAACAATAAACGCTGCTGATAGCTGGCGCTCCAATGCCAGCCCTACGCCGGTATCGGGTAACTCTTCCACTGCTGCTTCCTGCGGATTCTGCATAGCGCGCTGAACGACAGCTGGCCATGTGGGGAGTAAACCTGCAGGTAACAACTGTTGCTCAAGCGCACTGCGAACATGTAACAGTTTTGGCCAGGGAGAGTTTAAATCAGCGTTGGAAAGCCCATGGACGCCAGGGGGCACGTCGCTTAGGGCCAAACGATCACGGCCACGGTGCAAGTGCCAAAGCCGCTGTGGGGTCGCCACTAACAAATTGAAACCCGCGTAGCGCAATGCCTCGCCCTGACTGAGCGCGGTTAGCCACGCCTCAATATCGTCACACTGCAGGGCACCGGCGACCAGTTCGCCACGGCTTGGCGCACCGGGCGGCGTGGCCAATTGCAAGTCGCGTACGTTGGTTAAAGCTGCCACCACACCGCCACGCTTGGCAGCCAGCCAAGAGCCCCCGGCCTCTAAATCACGGCCACCGACAATCATTGGGTTATCTTTCCACTCAGCCAGTGGCGCGGTCGGGCGCGCATGGAGCTCATCACGGTTGCCAATCAGCCGTAAAGGGGTAGGCGAGCCAGGTTGCCAAGCAAATGAAATCAAACACATAACAAACTCTTAGGCGAAAAGGGTGAAAAACGTTCAACGGAAGAGCAGCATGACAGTAACGAAGTGTAGACGTACACTTATATAAGTATCATGTTTGTAGCACTAAGCATCACCTTAAAGGGTGTGATGGCAGCATATGCGTAGTTGCCTTAGGGGTTTAAAAGCGGTCACGTTATCAGCGGCCATACGGCCAAAAGGAAGGCGAGATCATGCAACGCTATCAAAGGGAGCACTTTTGGAACGCCATTGTTTGGCCTCTTCTGTGGCCTCTGCTGCTTGTACAAGCAGCATTGGTCGTGCTCTGCCTGGTCGTTGGGGCAATGGTGTGGTGGATGTCCCCCAATTACGCCTCCTGGAGCACCACGCTGTGGTTAATGGCGGCACTGCTGATCGGCAGTAGTTTGAATGTTTGCGCCTTTCTTATGCTGGTTAAAGCGCGCGCCCGGCGTAAAGATAGCCGTTTTATGCAAGAGCTCACCGAACTTGAACGGCATAGCCAAGCCCTCTGCACCTCTGCGGCGCGTTCGCTGCCCAAGCATAAATGCGCCCCGCCAGACGCCGCCGATGAATCGCATCTTCCGCTACAGCGGCTAGCCAGCGTTAATGAAGTGCTCGCCGGTCTTGAGCGCTGTATGAACTGCTCCCAAGTGGCCAGCGCCGCGACCAAAAATAATCGTCAGGAGCATGAACAATCCCTATTAGATGACCTTCAGCACCATCAGCGCCAGTTAAAACACTTAATGGCAGGGCGTGAAAGAGCGCGAGAAGAGTCTCGCCTAAAGTCAGGCTACTTAACCCTGCTTCAGCGTGAAACAGATAGTTTGTTTGAGCACTTAAACACCATGGTGAACAAAGAGTCGACCGATAGTTGCCGACAAAATGTTATGGATGTGCGCGAACAGCTGTCGGATATCCGCTCCTTGCTTGCCAATCTTGTTCAGCAAAGTAGTCAAGATAGCATTGAAGATACCTCTGCTAATAGCCTTGAAGTGAGTGCTAACAACGCTAAGCGCGCCGGTATCCAGCGTAATTTGCGCGTTCTGGTGGTCGATGACGGGCCGGTGAACCTGATGTTGGCCCGGCAAATGCTAGAGACTCAAGGCCTTCAAGTAGAAGGCGTGAGTAGCGGTGAACAGGCGCTTGAGCGCCAGCAGGGGGCCTTCTTCGATCTGGTGTTTATGGATATCTTTATGCCCACCCTGGATGGGCTAGAGACCACCCGACGCTGGCGCGAGTATGAGCGCTCCCATGGCGCTAACCAAAGCGTACTGGTAGCACTGACCGCCAATGCTGATAATGCCGGACGCGATGCCTGTTTAACGGCCGGGATGGATGACCTGCTCTCAAAACCGTACCAACCAGAAACGCTGATCGGTATCATTTCCCACTGGTTTCCTGGAACGATTAAATCGGCGCCGCCTGAATGACCATCGTAACGGCGTTATCGATTTACTTAACGCTAGGAGCAGTCGCAGGCACCATGGCAGGGGTATTTGGCGTAGGGGGCGGGCTTATCATCGTTCCCGTGCTGGTGTTTGCCTTTGGGCTTCAAGGTATCGCCCCCGACATTATCATGCACCTCGCCATTGGCACCTCCCTCGCCACCATTGTTGTCACCGGTTCCTCTTCGACCCTAGGCCATTTCAGACGAGGCAGTATCCATCGTGCGTGGCTTAAAGCGCTGCTGCCAGGGTTGTTAGTCGGTGCCGTCGCAGGCGTGTTCGTGGCCGATAATCTCTCCGGCACCTCGCTGGGAACTATGTTCGGCATCTTCGTTCTACTCATTGCCACAAAGATGGTGTTCGGTTTAACGCCCAAACCTGGCAGTGCGGCGCCCGGTAAGTGGGTAATGGCATTGGCCGGTGGCGCGATTGGCGCAATTTCAGCGCTGTTTGGCATTGGCGGCGGCGCCATGACGGTGCCGTTACTGTCACGCTGCGGCGCCAGCATGACCCAAGCGGTAGGTACGGCAGCGGCGGTGGGACTGCCCATCGCACTGGTAGGCGCGCTGGTGTTTATCATCGTAGGCTGGGGCAATCCACTGCTGCCACCCTGGGCGACAGGCTTTGTCATGTGGCCAGCGTTTTTCAGTATCGTTGTCACCAGCGTTCCATTTGCCCGCTTAGGCGTTAAACTTGCCCACGTTTTGCCTGCTCATGTGCTGCGGCTCTCCTTTGCGCTACTACTAACCGTGGTAGGAGTCCGCTTTCTGCTCTCCTAGTGTGGTGGTTTTGCTAATGGAGTGGGCGTCTAAAGTGATTCGTATACGAAAACTTCCCTTTGGTCAGATTAGAGAGTGTAAATGATTAATTACCCGACGATTGACCCAGTGGCTATCTCCCTAGGGCCACTGCAAGTTCATTGGTATGGTTTGATGTACGTAGTGGGTTTTGTTGCAGCGTGGTGGCTCGGTTGTCGTCGGGCTTCGCGTATCGGCCTCAATAATGACGATATTGGTGATCTGCTCTTCTACTGTGCGATCGGTGTGGTGGCCGGTGGGCGCTTAGGGTACGCGCTGTTCTACGGTCTGGGCCAGTGGTCAGCCGACCCGCTGTGGATCTTCCGGGTATGGGATGGCGGGATGAGCTTCCATGGTGGCTTACTCGGCGTACTGCTAGCCGCCTGGATCTTTGCCCGGCGCAAACAACTGGCTTTTTTTACCCTCACCGATTTTATCGCCCCGTTAGTACCCATTGGTTTAGGCGCAGGGCGCATTGGTAACTTCATTAACCACGAGTTACCGGGGCGCGTTACCTCACTGCCTTGGGGGATGCCATTTCCCGGTATGGGACCCGAACCGCGCCATCCATCAGCGCTCTATGAAGCCTTACTCGAAGGCCTAGTGCTGTTTGCCATTTTGTGGTGGGTCTCCTCCAAGCCCACAGCGCGTGGATTTCTCTCCGGGCTGTTTTTAGTCTGTTACGGCGTTTTCCGCTTCATGGTCGAATTTGTCCGCATGCCCGACGCCCACATTGGCTTTATCGCGTTCGACTGGGTCACCATGGGTATGCTGCTTACCCTCCCCATGATCGCCCTGGGCCTATTCATCATCGCCTGGTCACGCTCTCAGCCAGTGGATGTGAAAACCGCAAATTAAAGTATCGCGAAGCGATGTCGGGGTTGGTTGGGCATTTCACCGACAACGATCATCCCGGTTCCCGATGCAGACACGGTTTTCGTAGCGCGTGGTAAGCGAAGCGCACCCGCGGAAGCAGCGCGAAGCGGTGCCGGGGTTAGTACGGTGCCGCTAGGCGTCGTTCCGCCACCATTCGCGGGTGCCTACGAGCACTCGCTGAACTCGCGTTCTTCGTTACCACGCGCTACGGCATATGCAATTGCTTGATTTTGCAGGTTTTCGTAGCGCGTGGTAAGCGAAGCGCACCCGCGGAAGCATCGCGAAGCGGTGCCGGGGTTAGTACGGTGCCGCTAGGCGTCGTTCCGCCGCCATTCGCGGGTGCCTACGAGCGCTCGCTGAACTCGCGTTCTCCGTTACCACGCGCTACGGTATATGCAATTGCTTGATTTTGCAGGTTTTCGTAGCGCGTGGTAAGCCTACAGCGCACCCGCGGAAGCATCGCGAAGCGGTGCCGGGGTTGGTACGTTGCCACTGGGCGTCGTTCCGCCGCCATTCGCGGGTGCCTACGAGCGCTCGCTGAACTCGCGTTCTCCGTTACCACGCGCTACAGTATATGCAATTGCTTGATTTTGCACGTTTTCGTAGCGCGTGGTAAGCCTAAGGCGCACCCGCGGAAGCATCGCGAAGCGGTGCCGGGGTTGGTGCGGTGCCACTGGGCGTCGTTCCGCCGCCATTCGCGGGTGCCTACGAGCGCTCGCTGAACTCGCATTCTCCGTTACCACGCGCTACGTTATGCGCAATTATCTGATTTTGCAGGTTTTCGTAGCGCGTGGTAAGCCTACGGCGCACCCGCGAATGCAGCGCGAAGCGGTGCCGGGGTTGGTCGAGCAACGTTAACCAGCCAGCACCGCTAGACCAAGCTGCTATGGGGGCCTAGAATAAACCGCTACACCGCCTGTTAATTTGGAAATTCTGTGACTGCTACAATGCCCGCGCTTGAGCAACCCTATTTAGACTTGATGCAAACCGTTTTGGAGCATGGCGTTGACCGCCTCGACCGTACAGGCGTAGGTACGCGCTCCGTGTTTGGGCATCAAATGCGTTTCGATTTATCGCGTGGTTTTCCGCTCATCACCACCAAGAAACTGCACCTGCGCTCTATCATTCACGAACTGCTTTGGTTCTTGAAGGGCGATACCAACATCGCTTACCTAAAAGAGAACGGCGTGCGGATATGGGATGAATGGGCGGATGAGAACGGCGATCTAGGTCCTGTTTACGGCTACCAATGGCGTAGTTGGCCTGACCCAAAAGGCGGCAGCGTTGACCAAATTGCCAAGGTGCTTGAGCAAATTCGCACCTCGCCACAGTCGCGCCGTTTAATTGTTTCCGCCTGGAACCCCGCCCAAGTCGATGAAATGCAGCTACCGCCGTGCCACTGCCTGTTCCAGTTTTATGTGGCCGATGGAAAGCTGTCGTGCCAGCTCTATCAGCGCAGCGCCGACATTTTCCTCGGCGTACCGTTTAACATCGCCAGCTACGCCTTGCTACTGACCATGGTGGCACAGGTTACCGGTCTGCAGCCGGGCGAGTTTATCCACACCCTAGGCGATGCGCACTTGTACAGTAATCACCTGGAACAGGCCAAAGAACAGCTCGCGCGCACGCCAAAGGCAGCGCCAAAGCTTGTGCTTAACCCCGAAATTAACGACCTGTTCGCATTCCGTTTTGAAGATATTGAGATTGAGGCTTACGAGCCACACCCGCACATCAAAGCCGAGGTGGCGGTATGAGCCAGCACAACGATAGCTTCGACTCCCTAGTGCCAGTGGCAATGATTGTCGCCATGGCAAAAAACCGAGTAATCGGTGTAGACGGTAAGTTGCCCTGGTACTTGCCTGAAGATTTGAAGTTCTTTAAGCGTATTACCCAGGCAAAACCGCTGGTCATGGGACGTAAAACGTACGCTTCCATTGGCAAGCCGCTACCGAATCGGCTTAATGTAGTGGTTACCCGCAACGCCGAGTTTTCTCACGAAGGCGTACGTGTGTGTCACGACCTGCCAGCAGCGCTCGCGCTAGCCGACCAGCACGCCACTATAGAAGCGGCAGAAGAGATCATGGTAATGGGAGGCGGTGAAATCTACCGTCAGGCGCTACCCTTTGCTCAGCGGCTCTACATAACGGAAGTGGACATTGACGTAGAAGGCGACGCAACGTTTCCAGACTTTGAGCCCAGCGAATGGCAAGAAGTACAGCGCGTAGCGGGGCAGCCAGCAGAAGGGCAGCCAAATTACGATTTCGTGGTCTACGAGCGTATCGCCGACTGAAAAGGTCAAAGGAGAAGGCTATGGCCGCCAGCTTAACGAACTTGTTGGATGATTTAGAAGCGCGTCTTGAACGCACACAAGCTGAGCTGCAAACCCTGCGAGAAGAGAATCAGCGGCTAAAGCAGCAATTGGCCCTGCAAGGTACTCAAGAACAAGGTACTCAAGAGCAAGCTGCCCAAGAGTCAAGCGTGCCAAGCCAGGAAAGGGCGACCATAGCAGAGACTCACAGCGAAATTGCTCCTGAACCAGTTGCCCCTGAGCATGAAGCGCCCGAGGGCGAAGTGCTTGAACAAGCAGCACCTGAAGAAATAGAAGCGCGCGATCAAGCAGTGCACGTTCAAGAAACACACGACCAAGAAACAATCGAGAAACCTGAGCCTGAAGCGCCCGCTCAACAAGCTAAAGAATCAGAGCATCGTGAACAAAATGCACCTAGTGAAATAGCGGAAGCAGGCCACACGGCTGCCCCTGCCCGAGCACCTTCGCCCCATGCGCTGCTTAACCAATGGTATGAACGCTACCCACAAGCGTTCTTTAAAGGCCATACTAAACCGCTCAAAGTCGGCATTCATCAAGACCTGGCAGAGCGCGAAGAGTGGCCCAGTAAGCTCATTCGTCGCGCTTTGGCCAACTACGTGAACCTTCCGCGCTATATAAAAGCTGTGCGAGCGGGAGCAGAAAGAGTAGATTTAGACGGTCAGCCTGCTGGTAAGGTCGATAAAGAAGCCGCACAGCATGCTTCAGAAAAACGCGGTGATAAGAAAGAGCATGGGGATAAAAAAGAGATTTCTCAGCCCAAAAAAGCTCAGTCGAAACCGAAGCCAATAGCGCCAAAGCCCCACCAAGCGGCGGCAGAGCAGGCTGAGATTGAAAAAAGTGAGCCGCGTAAGTCGCTTAGCATGGAAGACAAATTGCTAGGCTTGCAGCAGAAATTCAAAGGGCGCTGAGACCGGGCCTGAGAGCGGGGGTTCCATAAAAAAGAACAAATAGTAAAAAAACACTGTTTTTTTCTATTGCGTTCATAGGAATCCCAGTATAGAGTTTGTTCTGCGAGCATTGGACTATAACAAGGCTTAGTTGAGGACATGCCGCATACCACCGGGGAAAACCGGCGGATGGGAAAAGAGCATGGCCCGCAGAAGCCACCTGCCGACTTATTAAAGTCGAGCAGCAACGATCGAAACAGTATACGAGTTAAGGAACTTACATCATGAAAAAAACACTTTTAGCGACTGCTATCGTTGGCGCCCTGGGTGCCTCAGCTGCAGCACAAGCTGCAACTGTCTATGACCAAGACGGCACCAAGCTCGACATCTATGGCCGTATCGCCATGGGTATCGCCGGCGGCGGCCCTGAGTTCAACAGTGCTGGTCAAGAAATCGATGACGGCGCTGAGTTCGTAGACGTTTTTTCACGTCTTGGTCTGCGCATGAGCCATGAAGTTTCACGTGACCTGACTGCTTTCGGTCGTCTCGAGTGGCGTTTCAGCGGTGACGAGCGCAACACTGACCAAGGTTTCAACGAAATCCGTCAGAGCTACCTCGGTCTGCAGAGCGACCAGTTCGGTACTTTCCAAGCTGGTAACTTCGACGCATTCTATAACCAGTTCGTTTCACTGCCGTTCGATGTTTACATCGATCGTGGTCTAGAATTCGCTGGCCATCCGACTCAGTCACGTGGTGACTCTATCGGTTACTACACGCCTGACCTGCAAGGCTGGACTGCATTCTTGCAGTTGAAACACTACAGCGAGCGCGGCGCTTTCGAAAATCCTCAGTTTGATGCTGATGGCGAATTGATTACGGACGCTGACTACACCAGTGAAGAAGGTACTGTAGTTGCACCGCAAGGTGGTGTTCGTTACGCACAAGGCCCGATCACTGTTGGTCTAGGTTTTGTTGAAGACGTCCGTCGTGGCGGCGGTAACGGCGAAATGCTTTACGGTTTGATCGGTTCTTACGACTTCACTGACCAGTTCTCTGCACGTCTGGGCTATGAAACTCGTGACAACAACGACAGCTTTTCTCCGAACGCCACTCAAGACAATGGCTTCGACAAAGTTGGTCTAGGTGGTACTTTCACCACTGGTCCTTGGGCGTTCACTGCTGACTACTACAACGTAGACCGTGACTCTCAGGACGACAGCAACGCATGGGCTGCTGGTACTTACTACAACGTTTCCAGCAACTTTGACGTGTTCCTGGAAGTGGCTGACGGCGACGCGCCGACAGTTGATCGTGACGTTACCCTTGGTGACCTGACCGACGACGTATACTGGCTGACTGGCGCACGTTACCACTTCTAAGCTTGGTTTAAATACCACGCTTAAAGGGTAAACTGCCTAGCAGAACCAATAGAACCGGCCTCTTAGGAGGCCGGTTTTTTATTGCCTGAATATTCTATTGATGATTTATCCTAAGCAATCAATCTATAAATTAGCTGCTTAGGCGTATTTATAAGAGTATTATCTTCCTTTATTAATTGTTATTTTATAACATTGCAATAGATGTATAAATCAACTGCATCACATGCGTGTGTGGGTAAAAAAAGTAAGGGATAAAAGATGAAAAAAACGCTGTTAGCAGGCGCAGTTATCGCCGTACTGTCGGCTCCAGTAGCGCAAGCAACAACACTATATGACCAAGAAGGTACGAAATTCGATATTTATGGACGTATTGCCATGGGGATCGCTGGCGGTGGGCCGGACATCGATAGCTCAGGCAATATGGTGGATAACGGTGCAGAGTTTGTCGATGTTTACTCACGGCTAGGGTTTCGCATGAGCCATGCCGTCAACAATGATCTAAACGCTTTTGGGCGTCTAGAGTGGCGCTTTAGCGGTGATGAGCGCAACACGCAGAAAGGCTTTAATGAGATCCGTCAGAGCTATATCGGGCTAACCAGTAAGCAGTACGGCACGGTTCAGGCAGGCAGCTTCGATAGCCTCTACTACCAATTTGTATCGGCACCCTTTGATGTCTATCTCGATAAAGGCCTGCTCTTCAACTCAACCGGGCTACAGTCGCGAGGCGATTCCATTGGTTACTACACACCGGAGTTAAATGGCTTTACCTCCTTCCTGCAGTTCAAACACTACAGTGAGCGTGGGTTCGCCCTTGCCGAGCAGAGTGGAGAGGGCGAAGTCGTCGCAGCCCAGGGCGGTATCCGCTATCAACAAGGGCCGTTCAAGATTGGCTTTGGCGCCGTGGAAAATGTAGTGCGTGGCGGCGGCAACGGCGAAATGCTCTATGGGCTGATGGGGGCCTACTCACTGAGCGATCAATTCACCATGCGCTTAGGTGCTGAAACGCAGGACAATAGCGATACTTACGGTGGAGGATTCGAGACACTTGGCCTAGGCGGTACCTATACCACTGGGCAGTGGGCCTTTACCGCAGACTACTACAACGTAGAGCGGGATGAGAGCGAAGAGAGTAACGCCTGGGCAGCGGGAGCCTACTACAAAATCTCTAGCGCATTCGATGTGTTCTTGGAGCTAGCCGATGGTGATGCTCCCAGCTTACGCCAAGAGAGTGCTGCTGACAGGACATATTGGCTGACCGGGGTGCGGTATCATTTTTAAAACTGTCCGCTGCTTCTAGAATTGCTAGCCAATGCCATGCTGAATTGTTGTTAGGGAATGGAGCTAACATAGCAAGCCGATCATTGAAAAATGGTCGGTTTTTTTGTTTTTGAGAGCTTTCATATTTTCGTAAGTTAACTGAGATAGTTGTACAAGAGTTGTCGATGTAGAGCCCACAACCGTATTCCCCTACAATGGCCGACTGGTGCGAAATACTGACGTTTTTAACGCACCACCACATTCACCCGCACAGAAGAGTAGGGCAAGGGAACACGCCCGTTACAATCCCTGGGCGGTAGCGTGCCTTTTATTTGGAATTAACTATGCCAGTATCCCAACGTTCAATCGTGTCGCCAGCTCGCATGCTGCTGGCGGCGCTCAGTTTAGTCATGGTCAGCGGTTGCGCCTCTTACCCCCCCGGCTCTGGCCAGCAAGAAGCCCAATACGTGCTCAATAACGACCCCGCCACGTTACTGCAAGACGAACGCCTCAACGACTTCCTATCAAAAGCGCCCGCCGGTGGGATCATGAACGTGACCCGCAGCCCCTGGGGGGACAACGTTGAAGTGGTTGCCGATGCCGCTTACCTGGCCGCCAGCGGGCGCGAATGCCGCAAGCTGCGAGTCGTTGAAACAGGCACCAACGCCGCAGGCGCCGCGCTGGTGTGCAAAACACCAAACGGCTGGGTTAATCAACGCGTTGTGGCGCAGCAAACATCACAAGGGCGCAATTAATGAACGTCATCGCCAAAATTACCCCCGCCTCGCTCAAGCAAACACTGGCCATTGCCTCGCTCGCATTAGTGAGTAGCTTCACGGCAACCACGACTTGGGCGCAGTCACTCAGCCTTTCCGACAGCATTCTGCCGGATCAAAGCAGCCAGCAGGGCGCAGCTCAGCAGCAGGAGCAGGTAAACGATACCCCGCGAGCAGATTGGCGCAGCGGCACCTATGGCCCTGTCTCGCAATCCCTGCAACCCCCCGATGCGTTACCACCCTTTGGCGCTAACCTGTTTACCGGCGGCTTTCGGGGCGCCATGGGCGATGGTCTAAACCCGGATTACCGCATCAAGCCCGGCGACCAGGTCACCGTACGTGCCTGGGGCGCGTTCGAGTTTGACCGCGTGCTACCGGTGGATGCCCAAGGCAACATCTTTATTCCCGGTTCCGGCCCGCTGAATGTAGAAGGGCAGAGCAGCCAGCAGGTAGATAACAGCGTGCGTAGCGCGATTACCTCCGTCTACCCGGATAACGTCGAGGTTTACACCAACTTGCAAGGCGTTCAGCCGGTCGCAGTGTACGTTACAGGCTACGTTGAAAACCCCGGCCGCTATGCAGGTACGCCCAACGACTCACTGCTCTACTTCCTAGACCAGGCCGGCGGCATTGACCAAGACCTGGGTAGCTATCGCCAAGTGCGCGTGGTTCGTAACGACACCACCGTCGCCACGGTCGATCTTTATGACTTCCTGCTCAATGGCAGCATTGCCCGCCCGCAGTTTCAGGATGGCGACACCATCGTGATCGAAGAGCGTGGCCCGGCCATTGCCGTCGGCGGCGATGTACACCGTGAGCACCGCTACGAGCTAGTCGGCAACCAGCTAAGCGGAGCCGAGTTAGTGAATCTGGCACGGCTGAAAAGCGGCGTTTCTCACGTACTGTTGCGCGGCGACCGTGAAGATGGCCCCATTGCGCAATACTTCCCCATTGATATGTTTGCAGGCCAAATTATTCGCAGCGGCGACGAAGTGCTATTCAGCTCCGACCAGCGCAGTGAAACCATCGTGGTGGAGATCGAAGGCAGCTACTATGGACCCTCGCGCTACGCGCTACCCAGGGATGCCCGCCTGAGCGAACTGCTTGACGCCATTGCCGTACCGGAAAGTATGACCGCCGTGGAAAGCATTTCAATCCTGCGTGAAAGCGTTAAAGAGCAGCAAGCGCAATCTCTCGAAGACAGCCTACGCCGCCTTGAAACCACCTACCTGGGGGCGCCTTCCAACACCAACGAAGAAGCCCAGATTCGGATTCAAGAAGCCGAGCTGATTCAAAACTTCATCGCCCGTGCCAGCGAACTAGAGCCCAGTGGCCGCTTGGTCGTCGCCTACGATGGCCGCATTTCCGATATTCGCCTGCAGGATGGCGATGTGGTCACCATTCCTGAGGTCAGTGATTCCATGCTGATCAGCGGTGAAGTGCTGGTGCCCCAAGCAGCGGTGTACCGCCCCGGCATGAGCGTGATCGATTACATCGAAGGCGCAGGTGGCTTTACCGAACGTGCGGACGACGACCATATTCTTATTGTTCGCCAGAACGGTGCGGTTGAAAACGCCCGCAACGTGAATTTGCGCCCCGGCGACGAAATCCTAGTCATGCCCGCTGCGCCCACACATAACCTGCAGCTAGCTTCTACGCTGACGCAAATTCTTTTCCAAGTAGCTGTGGCTACTCGCGTCGCGCTTGATCTGTAATAGGAGAAGGGTGAGGAGTTAGGGGGTTGGATTGAAGAGTAAGGAGTGAGGGGAAAAGAAAGTCCCTCTCACACCTCACAATTTACACCTCACAATTTACACCTCACCCCTTACACCTCACTTATTCAAAAAAGTAACGGTATGGATAACATAAACAGCGGGCCAAGGCGTTCTCGCACGCCGTGGCAGGTTACCCGCAGCGTGTGGCATGCCATGTTTATGCGCGAAGCTATTTCACGCACCATGGCCGACCGTATGGGTTGGTTCTGGATGATCGCTGAACCAGCTGCTTTAGTGGCAATAATGGTAGCTATTCGAAGCTTTGTGAGCGGCGACCAACTGATCTCCAATGCGCCGTTTATCCCTTGGATGATTACTGGGATGCTCGGCTTTTTTTTGGCACGAGATGGCATGTTAAGGGGCATGGGAGCGATTGAGGGCAACAGTTCACTCTTTGCCTATCGACAAGTGCAACCGATTGACCCTGTTTTTGTGCGCGTTTTTTTAGAAGGTATGCTTCGTACCTTTGTATTCCTGCTTTTTATTGGTGGTGGTTTGCTGCTGGGTCTGGACATGTACCCCGATAACGCCATTATAGCGATGGCCGCATGGCTATCATTGTGGATATTGGGACTTGGACTGGGGCTGTTTACTTCCGTTGCCAGTGCGCTCGTACCAGAAGTGGGAAAGATAATTCGCATGCTTTCATTGCCTCTGTTAATACTTTCGGGCGTTATTTTTCCGTTAAATCATCTACCACATGGAATACTTGAGTACCTAATGCTCAACCCAATACCCCATGCGTTAGAGACACTTAGAGTTGGTTTCTTTGAGGACTATAAAATTATACATGGTACGAGCATGACCTATTTTTGGATGGTAACGCTCTCACTTACAGCGCTTGGGCTTTTAATGCACCTGCGTTTTTCTGATCGTTTGAAGGCAAAATAATCCATGCAACGTTCGTTAAGTCGTTTTGTAAAAAGTTCGCCACACTGGGCTGTGGCTATAGTAGCCATCATCATTGTTTCTTTTTATTGGTCTATATGGGCCCAAGACCGTTATGTATCACGTGCAACGGTGGTGCTCGAAAGCCCGCAGGTTGCAACGCCGGAATTCAGCTTGTCTTCACTGATGGGAAGCGGTGGCGGCGGCAACACCCACGATTTACTGCTACTGCGTGAGCATCTGTTATCTGTTGATATGTTGCGCCAGTTGGACGAAACGCTGGACATTCGCAAGCACTACACCGAGCACGGCGATGTTTTTGCCAAGCTTCGAGACCGAGATGCCCCTATAGAAGATCTTCACCAATACTATCTGCGACGAGTTGTGGTTGAGCTTGATGAATATGCGGGTGTGCTAAATATTGAAGTACAAGGCTATACACCAGAATTTGCGCATGACATGACTGCATTACTGCTTGAAGCAGGTGAGAACCATATGAATGAAATGGGCCACCGCCTAGCCGACGAGCAGGTACGCTTTCTGGAACAGCAAATGGTTCGTCTGGATGAACGCTTTACTGAAACCCGCCAAGCGTTGCTGGAGTATCAAAATGAGTACGGATTGGTATCTCCAACGGATACAGTAGCTAACATTAACCAAGTAGTGGCAACGCTTGAGGCGGATTTAGCTAGGTTCCAAGCCCAGCGTAACGCACTTTCCAGCTTCCAAAGTGCGCAATCACCCGAGTTACGCCAAGTCGAGCGTAATATTACCGCGCTCCGCGACCAAATCATCGAGCAACGGGATCGCATAGCCCAGGCATCGGGTGATTCGCTCAACAGCGTTTCCGCTGAATATGAAACGCTAGAGCTACAGGCACAGTTCGCCCAGGAAACCTACTCCAGCGCACTCGCCGCATTAGAAAACACCCGCTTAGAAGCTGCCCGTCAGCTAAAACAGGTAAGCGTACTGCAAAGCCCGCTAATGCCGGAGTACCCCACAAAACCTGACCGGCTCTACAACAGCAGCGTATTCGCCATCATCACCATCTTCCTAGCCTTCATCCTCAGCATGCTGATCATGATCGTCAAAGATCACCGCGATTAAGGTTGGGGTGAGGAGTGAATCGTGAATGATGAGGGGGACGAACGATTTACTATTTACCACTTACAATTCACATTGTGTAGCGCGTAACGAGAAAGCGAGCTCAGCGAGTATTTCGAGGCACCCATGACGATGGCTCGGGCCTAATGGTGGCGCAACTACCCACAATTTCAACTTACTCGATCTATAATGACTATATGCTGTATAAGCCTTGCTGAGAGGGGAAAAGAAATGAATGTAAAAACGATGCCCGAAAAGCTAGCGATTGTACGTAAAGGTAAGAGAAAAGATCCCATGCAAGATAGCCGTTCATTGATGGAGTTTGCGAGCGAATCTTCTCGTACGGCTATTCGCAAAAATTTTGAAGCTGGCGTTTCTGTTGTTTATGAACGTGATGGTTACTTAGTCGAGGAGTCACCAGATCATCGGGTCAAAAAGCTCAAAAAATTAAAAGAGCACCAACCTTTCAACCTTAGGGAGTATTTGTGCAAAGGCTAAGGCTCATCGCTGGGCCCAATGGGTCAGGTAAAACTACCCTGACTCAATTTTTGATCAGCAAAAATATACCGCTAGGCCAGTATTTAAATCCTGATGATATTGCTAAGCATATTGAGCTTAGTAGCGTCTTGGAAAGAGCCGCAGCAGCATTGTCTATTGAAGAGACGTTGCTTGATCATGTTTCTAAGGACTTTGAAACATATTTTGCTGCGATATCAGCCCAGGCTATTGCCATAGGTTTGAGGAATGATTGGCTAGAATCGGGGCTATCTCTAACTTATGAGTCTGTCATGAGTCATGAAAGTCACCTAAATTTCGTTGAGAAAGCACTTAATTTAGGGTTTGAGCCCTATCTCTACTATATATGTACCTCTAGCCCTGAGATCAATCAGGCTCGTGTTGCGCAGAGGGTTTCTAGCGGTGGGCATGATGTTCCTACGGATAAAATTATAAGTCGTTATAAT
Source organism: Vreelandella neptunia (assembly GCF_022489065.1). Lineage (GTDB taxonomy): Bacteria > Pseudomonadota > Gammaproteobacteria > Pseudomonadales > Halomonadaceae > Vreelandella > Vreelandella neptunia_A. The sequence continues at coordinate 330,826 of NZ_JAKVTW010000001.1, forward strand.
GCCAGCCTGTCGCTTTTGCATGAAATGATTGGAAAGTGTAGAAGAGCGTATTTTTTTGATAATTCAAGCGAAATGCATTTGCACTTTGCTGAAGCCACGCCTGATGGTTATCTAGATATCTATGAAAGCATGTTTAACCAAATTGATTCTGACTGGTTTGTTAAATCAGTTCTGAAAAAATGGGATCGGTCTAAAGTTAGGTTTGCACGCCTTTCGTAGCGCGTGGTTACGCGAAAGCGAGCTCAGCGAGCTTTTGAGGCACCCGCGAAAGGCGTCGTAACGACGCCCAATGGCACATAGCCAACCCCCGGCACCGCTCCGCGCTGCTCCCGCGGGTACGCCTTAGGCTTACCACGCGCTACTAAATCACGCACGCACAGAACACAGTGGAAGCAAAACCCGTAGCGCGCGGTAACGAAGAATGCGAGTTCAACGAGCGTTCGTAGGCACCCGCGAAAGGCGTCGGAACGAGACGCCCAACGGCACATAACCAAACCCCGGCACCGCTCCACGCTACAACTGCGGGTGCGCCAAACACCTCATACCTCACGATTCACACCTCACACCTAACGGTTTTGCAATGCTCGACATCATTCACCACGGCGGCGCCACAGGCGTTACCGGCAGCTGCCACCAACTGATTCTGAATAAAAACGAATCCCTACTGGTAGATTGTGGCCTCTTCCAAGGCGAAGACGCCACGGAAGACACCTTCGAGCAGCTACAAATCGAATTCGATATCAGCACCGTCAAGGCCCTAATCATCACCCACGTACACATCGACCACGTGGGCAGGCTGCCTTACCTGCTGGCTGCCGGATTTAAAGGCCCCATCATCTGCTCGATCCCCACGGCCAAACTGCTGCCCCTGGTAATTGAAGACGCGCTAAAAATCGGCTTTACCCGCAACGCCCAACTAATTGAACGCTTCCAAGCGCAGTTAGAAAAGCAGATTGTTAGCGTGCCTTACGGCAAATGGCAGAACATAGATAACGTAAACATCGAAAGCGACGTAAGCGATCACACCGGCGCTAAGGCTGGTAAAGCGGCAGAAGAAGCGATAGGCACCACCCGCGTAAAACTCAAACGGGCAGGGCACATTCTAGGTTCCAGCTATGTAGAAGTAAGCTACCAAGATGCCGCCACCGGCCAAAAAGAGCGCGTGGTATTCTCCGGCGATCTAGGCGCGCCCTATGCCCCATTACTACCCGCGCCCAAATCACCCTACGGTTGCGACCAACTGGTGCTCGAAAGCACCTATGGCAACCGCAACCACCCGGATCGTCGCCAGCGCCGCGCCACTCTAAAAGTCGCTATAGAGCAAGCACTCGCTAACGGCGGCACGGTGATGGTGCCTGCCTTCAGCATTGGCCGAACGCAAGAACTGCTCTACGAACTGGAAACCATTATTCACCAAGCGCGCTCGCTACAATGGCAGTCGCTGGAAATAATTATAGATTCCCCGCTGGCCGCACGCTTTACCAAGGTGTACCGCGAGCTAAAACCCTACTGGGATAAAGAAGCCCAGAGTCGCCTGCGTAGCGGCCGTCACCCGCTCAACTTTGCCAACCTCTACACGGTGGACAGCCACGCAGAGCATGAACAAACCGTGGAGTACCTGGCCAAAACAGGTCGCCCAGCAGTTGTGATAGCCGCCAGCGGCATGTGTGCAGGGGGGCGCATCATGAACTACCTGAAGGCCATGTTGGGAGATGAACGCCATCAAGTGTTATTCGTAGGCTACCAAGGCGCAGGCACGCCAGGGCGAGATATTCAGCAGTACGGCCCCCAGGGCGGCTGGGTAAATATTGATGGTGAACGTTTCGATATCAAAGCAGGCGTTAGCACCATCAGCGGCTACTCCGCCCACGCCGATCAAAAAGACCTACTCAACTTTGTAAAGCGTATGCGCCGCTGGCCCAACACTATTCGTCTGGTGCACGGTGAACAAACCGCCCGCGCAGTTCTCAAACATGAGCTAGAAACGATATACGCACGTAAGGGCAAGAGTGTGAACGTAATCACCTCCCCGTAGCACGTGGTAACGAGCGAAGCGAGGCACCCGCGAAAGAAGACGCGCAGCGGCTTCCAAAGGTGCCAGTTTGAACCATCAATGGCCTCTAAACCCCAATGATCGAAATTCGTAATCTATACAAGCGCTACCACAACCACCACGGCAGCGATTGGGTACTCAAAGACATCAACATGACGATCCCCTCCGGGGTAAGCGTAGGGTTGATTGGTGCCAACGGTGCGGGTAAATCCACGCTGCTGCGCCTGATCGCCGGTATGGACAAGCCTGAAAAGGGTGAAGTAATACGTCACAGTCGCGTTTCTTGGCCAGTGGGTTTAGCTGGCGGTATGCAAGGCAATATGACCGGGCGGCAAAATGCTAAATTTGTGGCGCGTGTGCAGGGCAGTACACCTGAAGAGGTTAAGCGTGTTATTAAATTTGTCGAAGACTTCGCAGAGATTGGCGAAGCCTTCGATGAACCTGTGCGCACCTACTCCTCAGGGATGCGCTCCCGTGTGTCATTCGGTCTATCACTTTCCTTCGACTTCGATATCTATATCTCTGACGAAGCCACTGCCGTTGGGGATAGAGCGTTTAAAGCCAAAGCAAAAGCCCTATTTGAATCGAAAGTAGGTGAAGCATCACTAATTATGGTGTCGCACTCAGAAGGTATTTTAAAAGATCTTTGCCAAGCAGGGTTGTATTTACGTAAAGGCGAAGCCTTCTGGTTCGACAATATAAATGATGCTATATCAGCTTATCATGCTGATATAGATACAAAGAAATAAGGTAATACGAAATATCCTGGTTTATATTTATTTGGAATTTTAATTGAGTAAAACTGTGACAGCTGAAAATTTTCATATAAGTATTGATGATCAAGAGCATCCGTATTGTCAACCCGTGGAGCTACCTTTTACGTTGCCGACGCGCTTATACGCTGGAATGCTAGTGGTATGGTTATTAAGGCCCGCTTTACAAAAACGCTTCCCTTTACATCAATTCAAGCCTTCTACTTACTTAGAATTTCTCGCTTGGTGTACCTATATAGGGCGACGTCAATATGCATTATTAAGAGAGATAGAAGCGTGGAATTTAGAGCTTATGCAACCATTGGAAATGCCGCTTAATAAAGATTGCCCATGGGGTCGTAGCTACACGGTAGCCATGTATCTATCTGGGATTGCACGCAGTAAATATTGGAATGGTCAGTTATTAGCAAGCACAAAAATGCGTCATCGTGTCGCTCGTTGGTACTTTCGTGATGGGAGAGAGCTGCTTGGTCTCAAGCGTTGCCCTCCTTGGCAGCAAGCTGCACTTGAGAATAACTTTATTAGTGTGGATGCATTCACAAAAACGCTGATACTACCGAAGGACGTAAACGCTCCTGAAGGTGAATATCGTATCCATCAGAATGTGGAAGACATTCAGCAAGCATGGGGGGGGGTAAGCGACAAAACAAGTGATACACGGCCAACAAATATTCTGCCTGTTAACAGCTCGCATGTAAGCCAATATATAGCTGCTTTTTTGCCAGTTGAAGTTAACGAGGTAAGCTGGCTAATGAGCGAGTTGCGTAAACGATTGCCTAGCAGGAAGCCTAATCACTCAGAGGTCATCCAGGTGATGGCTTTATTACCTAAGACTACGAGGAAGCCTTGTACAAAATTAGAAAAACCATTCGGTGTTAACCTCATTGGATACGCACGAGGTGAGCTTGGCATTGGGGAAGACGTTCGCATGTTAGCCGCATCGCTTGAAAGTGCAGATGTACCTTTTAATGTAATTAACGTTGAACCTGGCGCCAATGTGAGCCAAAAAGACACCAGTGCCGAACATTGGATGGCAGAAAGCTTTGACTACGCTATTAATATTTTCTGTATGACTGGTATCGAAATGAGCCGGATGTCAATGGAAAAGGGTTTGGGCTGGTTGAATGGACACTACAACATTGGTTTGTGGCCTTGGGAGCTGCCAGCTTGGCCTGCTGCATGGCATCATGCTTGGCATCTAGTCGATGAGTTATGGGGTATTAGCCACTATACAGCAAACGCTTATAGTGCTGCACCAGTGCCTGTTAAGCCTATGCCATTGCCCGTGGAAATTAATACTTCAGAAGTAATAGCTGATCGCCAAAAATGGAAGTTGCCAACAGAAGATTACCTTTTTGTTTTTTCTTTTGATATGAACTCTACTTTAACGCGTAAGAACCCCATCGCTATTGTGGAAGCATTTCTTTATGCGTTTGCATCCCAGCCAGAAAAGCGCGTAGGTTTAGTGATAAAAGTTAGTCATTTAAATAAAAAACATCCGACTTGGAAGCCATTGGAGAAGCTTCTTAACCAGGATCCTCGATTGTATTTGGTTAGCGGAGAGCTCCGTAAACCTGACGTATTGTCGCTCTATAAAAGCTGTGACTGTTTTGTATCGTTGCACCGTGCTGAAGGGTTTGGACGCGGCTTGGCGGAAGCACAGCTATTGGGGCTTGACCTGATTGCAACAGGATACTCAGGCAATATGGAGTTTTGTGCAAATAACGCCACACATACTGTTGACTACCAATTAGTGTCATTGAAGGCAGGAGAATATTTTTACGGTGAAGGGCAGCAGTGGGCTGAGCCTAATATCCAGCATGCAGCCAAGCTTATGCAGGCATGTGCAACTAAGGTCCGAAATCCTGAGCATGACTATCCAGTTGCCCGTTTTGGCCCCCGCTATTGTGGAGAGGTCTATCGTGAGCGACTACAAGAGATAGCCCGCTTTTTAAATTAATGCAGCAACTTAAACCTGAAAAGGAAATGAGGATTTACTCATGATTCACCCCGTCATACTTTCTGGTGGTTCCGGTAGCCGTTTATGGCCAATGTCCCGTGCGGGATATCCAAAACAGTTTTTAGCGCTGCATGGTGATACTCAAACGACGATGCTTCAAGCAACTGCTAAGCGCGCTCAAGGGGAAGGGTTTGCAGCACCACTGATAGTTTGTAATGAAGAGCACCGATTTATTGTTGCTGAGCAGTTACGGACAGCAGGAATTGAGGCAAGTGATATTATTCTGGAGCCAGTAGGTCGTAACACAGCACCTGCGGTTGCAGTTGCTGCGTTAAGGTTAAGTAAACATGATCCTGAAGCATTAATGCTAGTCATGCCATCTGATCACGTTATTCTAAATGAGGAAGCTTTTCATGGGGCTGTTGCTAAGGCAGCGACAGCAGCACAACAAGGTGCCTTAGTTACTTTTGGTATTACACCTAGCTCACCAGAAACTGGCTATGGTTATATCCAACGTGGTGACGAGAGAAAAGACTCTAATTTAGGTGTGTACAATGTGTCGCGTTTTGTAGAAAAGCCTGACCAAAGTACAGCACAGCAATATCTAGAGTCAGGGGAATACGTTTGGAACAGCGGTATTTTCTTATTTAGAGCGCATACTTATCTAGAAGTACTTGAAAAATATCAACCTGCCATGTACGAAGCGGCTTCCAAGGCTCTCGAACATAGTCAGCAAGATCTTAGTTTTTGTCGTTTAGATACTGAAGCCTTTGCAGCCTCTCCTGCAGATTCAATCGACTACGCCGTAATGGAACGAACCGATCAAGCAGCGGTTGTTCCAGTGGATATGGGTTGGAGTGACTTAGGCGCATGGTCAGCACTATGGGAAATAGAAGAAAAAGACGAACTGGGCAATGTAGCTCGCGGTGATGTGCTACTCCACGATACACACAACAGCTATATACATGCAGACCATGCCATGGTGGCTGTTGCAGGTATGGATAACATTATTGTGATTGCGACTGACGATGCCGTAATGGTCGCAGATAAAAACAATGCTCAAGATGTGAAAAAACTCGTCGAAAAGCTGAAGGAGCAAGGGCGCGGCGAACACAACCTTCACACCACAGTACATCGCCCCTGGGGCTGTTATCGCGGTATAGATCTCGGGGAGCGCCATCAGGTCAAGCGCATAACAGTTAATCCCGGTGAGCGGCTTTCACTGCAAATGCATTACCATCGTGCGGAGCACTGGATAGTGGCAAGTGGTACGGCTTTGGTCACCTGCGGTGAAAAAGAGTTTTTACTACGGGAAAATGAATCCACGTATATTCCCATGGGAGAAACCCACCGGCTGGAAAATCCTGGCAAGGTACCCCTCCAATTGATTGAGGTGCAGTCCGGAAGTTATCTGGGGGAAGATGATATTGTTCGCTTTGAGGATGGCTACGGGCGTTCTCCTAAAGGCTGAACACCTCATTGTTCTCAAATTGAACCCCCTTAATAGATAGTGAAACTCCGATGAAGACATTATGTATTTCAGGTGCCCAGAGCATCGAATTTGACTATATAAGCGCTTTGCTATTTGGAGCTGGCATTAAGCAGGCCAAACCTGTGGAGCGTGCAGCCACCATAGGCATGGCAGAATGGCATCACAATACGTTAAGCGCGCTGAAGCAGAAAAAAACACCAGGGCGTCTATGGGAGCAATTAGCAGGTGACTTAATATTGGCCAACCTGGACGACCCCCAATGGGGTTGGGCAGATACTAAAGTCCTAGAGGCACTCGACTTTTGGGCGCAGCTTGAGCCAAATATCTACTTTCTCCTACTTACATCCGATCCACAAGACTACCTGGCACAGCGTTTATTAAATGACGCCGATGAGGAAGGCAAGGATGAACAAGCCTACTTACAAGAGTGGCAAACCTTGCATGAGCAATTGTTGGACTTTTATCTAGAGAATGCCGACCGTTGCTTGCTCGTCAATGCTGTCCAAGCTGCTGCCAATCCAAAGGCACTCACACAAAAACTCGAAGAACAATGGCACTTTCAGCTAGATAATAGCAAACTATCAAACTTCTCTGGCAATGCTGCCCACTCAGCCCCAACTTCTTTAGCGAGCTATATTTCAAACCGGGTTATACGTGAGCATAGTAAGTCAGTTTATCCTTTAAAAGATGAGCTGCTAGCTGCACAACAGCCTTTAACGGATCTAGAAGGTAATGAAGGTATAGGTAAGAGTTTAAAGGCAACTCCAGTATCGTTACCTACGCTTTTAAGAGATTACAAACGGCTCTGTGAGGAAGAGCTAACGGATAATGAGCGCCAAGCGCTTCAGGATCTAAAAAAGGAAAACGCTAAATTATTAAATGAGCTGCAGCAATCCAACCAGAACCATATCAAAGCTAAAAAAAATGAAAAAAAGAAAGAAAATGAACTACTTCTCTTCCAGCTTCATCAAGTGCAAGAAGAACTAGAACATTATTTCCTGCAACATCAGCAAAAAAAAGAAGAAGCAGAACTGCTCAAAAAAGAAAACCGGGAGCTCAAGCAACAATACATGCTCGCTCGTGAGCAGACATCGGCTCCTCAGGGATTATTTTCACGGAAACGTAAAAAAATTACGCCCGTACTTAAATTCGAAGGCGTACAGCTTCGTCACGAGCAAGTTAATTCTGATTACGAGCACCTTTGGATTTCATTACAATCACCAATTTTTGGCAAAAGTCAGGCTGAAAAATGGGATTTCAGAATTTCATGTGCGGGCGTCAAGCCTGGTGAGTTTGGCAAGCAACCAAAGTTGGAATTACCCGAACAAAATGATCAACTGTTTACAAATTGGTTTGCAGAAAGCGAAAGCGAACATGGGCGAAAGTTAGAGCTACGTTTTGCTTTACCTAATGCTATGGATACTGGCGTATGGAAGCAGATCAGCTCTAATGACCAGCAGCTAATAAAATCGCTTCTAGAACAGCTGCCAGAAATTATCTCAGATCTTAAAAACAAAAAAAATTACATACACCGTAACTGGAGTGACTGGGAAGCATTAGTAGCGAACATGCAACGCATAAGTAAAGAAAAAACTAGTAAGTAAAATAAGTAGTGAGAGCCGCATGAGAATTGCCATTTTTTTCCATACTAATAGAGACATAAGGCCTCATCGTGTAAATAACTTCATATAGAGATATGAAATGTCTATAAATAATAACTCAAAAATCTATGATATCTTGATTCATATAGGATGCGGAGCTACGCCTAAGATTGAAGAATATCGTGCACTCGCAAAACAGATATGGCTAATTGATGCCGACAGCCAAGCTGTCGCTATACTACAAGAAGAAAACCAAACTATCGAAGACGTTAATATCCTCTATGCCCTTGTGGATACTGAAAAGCGTACTGGAACCTTTTACCGCTATAGCCTTGGATGGGCTAACAGCTTAACTCCCGTAGATGAATCCATTTTCCGGCTCTATCCTGGTCTAAAAAGCTTAGAAAATCAGCAACAACTAACTACTCCTATAGACGAGATCATCAAGCAATGTCTACTAAGAGGGCCGAGTGTTAGTTCTATCCTGCTATTGGACGTAGGCGAACAGAACGACAATCTGTTGCAAGCTATGGAAGAAAAGGGAGTGGTTGGGCTTTTAGAGCTAGTATTGGTATTACCTGCTCATCGAAGTGTCCAGCCTGTTAATGTACCTCCAGGTCTTCACATTCGGGCTACAACACCGACGGGATTATCACTTCCCCGTAATACATATGTGCTAAAGCGTCATCCATTGTTACAAGAACTACAGCACTATAAAGCACAAGTTAAGAAGTTTAAGAAAACCCTTGAACAAAATCAGGAAAAACTTACGGAGCGTGATAAACAGCTTGCTGACTGTATCAAGCAGCGCGACGAAGAAAAACAAAAAGTCAATGTACTAGTAAAAGAACTTGATTTGATCAAGGAACAGGTCGAAAAAAAAATGTATCAGACTGAAGAACAACTATATTTAATGAAAAAAATTCTCATTGAAGAGAAGGAATAGCACGGTGGAATGGCAATTTGATAATTTAGAAAGTTGGATGGATCTCGCAAAAAAAGGTATTGAGGAGCATCCAGAGCGGATTAAATTAGCATTGCTCGCAGCGATTGGAAATATGCAGGTTGGTGAAGAAAATGAAGCAAAGCAATATTTGCACCTAGCAAAAACCTGGGGAGCGAATGAACAGTTTATTGTTAAAGTGTTGTCTGCTGGAGTGCATGCAAGCTTGGCAGACATAGCACATCTTATTAACTATCCAGAAAAAGTAGTAGAACATAGTGAGAGCACGTCTAAATTATTAACGGATAATGAATTATCTTTCATACTTGGCCGATTAGAAGTGAAAGCAGCTTTTCGTTATATATTGGGCCGAGAGCCCGAAAGTGAAAAAACAATCCAGGCTTATCAATCATTACCTACAACCGATTTGCTAAGAGATAGGCTTCTTATATCAGATGAGTTTGCATTGAATTTAACAAATGAGTTTATTTCAGGGTTGTTAACAAAAAAAAGAAATAAAAAAATACCTTTCAATGTTGATACGCCACGAGTAATTTTTATGCATTTGCCAAAAACAGCGGGTACTTCTATGCACAAAATACTCGGTGATTGCTTTAATAGTGACGAAATTTGTCCTGAACGTTGGAACAATCTTTGGAATTATACGCTTGTAGAGTTAGCAAGTTATCGCTTATTTTCTGGTCATTTTGATTATGAAGCCTGTCGATGTATACCAGGTGAACACAACAAAATATTTACTATATTACGTTCACCTAAAAAGCGTTTACTTTCTTTGTATTATTTTATGCGTGCTCATAAGAAAGAAGTGGTAGAAAAAGAACACTTCAGGCTTGCAGAACTTGCGAATGAATATAATGTGGAAGAATTTTTTTCTTTAGAAGAAGTGCGACAACATAGCTCAATCAATAATACGATGGTAAATGCCCTGGCTGGGACGATAAAGCGTGGTCGTTGGGAACATCAAGAGTCCTGTGAAGAAGTCCTTATAAAATCTAAAATATCAAATGAAGAAAAAGTAAATCTAGCAAAAGTTAGATTAAAAAATTTAACAGCTTTTGGAATCATGGAATTTTTTGATCAATCTGTAGAACATATTTTTAAATCACTAAATCTGGGTTCAGTCGATAAAGAGAAAATTGTAATAGAGAATCGATTGGAAGACGTACAGAATGATAATCCTCGCCTAAAGGTAGTTGAGCGTGAGCCTGAGTCAAGTCAGGTTGACGAGTTGATTGAAGAACTTACCTCACAGGATAATGAATTATATAATTATGCTGTAAATATTTTTAAAGAGCGTATAGGTCATTAAGTAATATCAAGCTAAAAGTCAATAGTTTATTAAAAATAGTTTGTTTGGAGATGAAGATGGACTTTGCTTCTTTAAGAAGACGTAATAAAAATGTTCTTGTAGAGCATGCGTTTAATTTGTTTGTAGAACCAAATAATAATATACAATCCAATAAAGAATATTGGGTTGAAAAATTGTTGAAAGGGCATGATGTACTTGACTTTATAGAAGAAATAAAAGCAAGGCCACAAGTTTTTGAAGATGAAGAAGCAACCATCAATAACATTGCCTCAATGGGCAGCGTTAAGTCAAAATTAGAAAATCCAGTACTTGATGTTGGCTCTAGTCAAAAAATAAAAGTTGAGTTATACAATAACTCAAATAAAGATTTTTCTACTAGTGCTGCTAACCCTCTTTATCTTGCATACCACTGGTATGAAGAAAATGGTAGTGTTTATGAATTTGAAGGGATTAGAACACCAATCAATCAAACGGTTCGAAAAGGAGATTTAGTAGTTATTGAAATAGAAGTAAGAGCTCCTAAAGAGACAGGAAACTATATTTTCTTACCTACTCTTGTTGTAGAGGGAAAAGCTTGGCTGGAAAATGAGGGGCTTGAGACATTTTCGCAGAAAATAGAAGTCATGGCTCCGGTTGGGCCACCCTTAACTAGAAGAGCACTAAATATATATAATTCACTTAAAGATAACGCAGCTGCATAATTAAAGGATAGAGAAATGCACATTGTAATTGACATGCAGGGCGCTCAAGCTGAAAATCGTAGAAGAGGGATCGGGCGCTACAGTGTCGCTCTTGCAAAAGAGTTATCTAAGCAAGCTATAAGAGAAAATCATAAAGTAAGTATTGTGTTGAATGGTACATTTCAAGATTCTATTGAGAAAATAAAATCGTTATTTAGCAGTATTATTTCTTATAACAATGTGTTTGTTTGGCAACCAGCTGTGCCATGTGCTCATATCCATGTAGAAAATAACTGGTCGAGAGTCAATTCAGAAAAGTTATACGAGGCTTTTTTAAAAACATTAAATCCAGATGTAGTGCTAATTACAAGCCTGTTTGAGGGCCTAAGCCAGAATGCCATTACTAGCATTGGCAAGTTTTGTGATTTACCAACTGCTGTTGTGCTTTACGACCTAATCCCATACATCCATAGTTCACCATATTTAGATAACCCGTCGGTTGAAAATTGGTACAGAGAGAAAATTGATTTTTTAAAAAAGTCAGATCATTTGCTTGCCATTTCTGAGTCATCACGTCAGGAAGCTATAAAATATCTTGGCTATTCAAATGAAAGAGTTTCGAATATATCAACTGATGCAGATCCAGAGTTTTCGATAAAAAAATATACAAACGAAGACAAAGAAGAGCTATTAAGTCGCTATGGTATAACCAAAAAAATAGTTTTATATACGGGGGGAATTGATTACAGGAAAAATATTGAAAATTTAATTATTTCGTACAGTAATTTACCTGATGTAATTTTAAGTCAGCATCAGATGGCTATTGTTTGTGCAATATCACCTAATGATCGTTTGCGGTTACAAACAATTGCGAATGATCATGGCTTATCTAAAGATGCTATTATTTTAACTGATTTTGTGCCAGAAGATGATTTAATAGCGCTTTATAATTTATGTACTTTATTTGTTTTTCCTTCTTGGCATGAAGGGTTTGGTTTGCCTGTTTTAGAGGCTATGCGATGTGGTGCAGCAGTTATAGGTGCTAATACATCGAGCATACCTGAAGTTATCGGGTTAGAAGAAGCATTGTTCGATCCAAAGGATAATGATTCAATTACGATTAAAATTCAGCAGGCGCTAACAGATGTAAATTTTCAAAAACGCCTTCAAATCCATGCAGAGAAACAAGCTAAAAATTTCTCCTGGCATAAAACAGCTAAAGCCAGTCTTGAAGCAATTGAAAAAAACTTTGGTTCATTAAACCTTGTCACCGATAGTAAGCACTTTATTAAAAAGCCCAAAATGGCTTATATGTCACCCTTACCACCTGAGAGAAGTGGTATTAGTGATTATAGTGCTGACTTACTGCCAGAATTATCCAAATATTACGATATTGATGTAGTTGTTCAACAAGATTATATAAGCACAGAGTGGATAGTAAATAATTGTAAGGTAGTTACTCCTAATGATTTTTTGAATTCACATAATTTATACGATAGAGTTGTTTATCATTTCGGAAACTCCGAATTTCATGCTTATATGTTGCCTTTGATTGAAAAAGTACCTGGCATTGTAGTCATGCACGATTTCTTTTTATCTGGATTGATGGCTTATAATGGCGGCTATGCTAATCTGCCTTTTTTCTATATACAGACATTATATTCTTCTCATGGTTATGCAGCAGTAAAAGCTTATTTTGAGAGTGATGATACAGGTTGGATATATCCATGTAATAAAGATGTTATATCAAATTCTAATGGTGTCATTTTTCATTCGCCTTTTTCTTTAAAGCTAACTAAAGAATGGTATGGTGATTTTTCAACAGATAAATCTCAAGTTATACCTCTTTTGAGAGTCTCTGCAGATGTCTCCGATCAAAGGAAAATTTCCGCTAAGTTAGAGCTTGGTTTTGCCAAAGATGATTTTTTAATATGCAGTTTTGGTATGATCGGTAAGCCAAAACTGAATGATCTACTTATTAAAGCGTGGGAAAATTCTTTATTTTCTAAAAACAAAAATTGTTTTTTAGTATTTGTTGGGCAAAATGAGCCTGCCGAATATGGTTTATGGATTAATGAGTTAATAAAAAATAGTCCCTTTGCTGAAAATATAATAATTACTGGTTGGCTAAGTGAGCAAGATTTTTCAAAATATTTATTAGCAGCAGATATCGGTGTCCAATTACGTGGTTTAACCCGTGGAGAAACCTCTGCAGCCGTGCTTGATTGTATGAATTATGGTTTGCCTACCATTGTTAATGCTAATGGAAGTATGGCAGATTTGGATGATGACGCTGTTCTTAAAATTTCTGACAAATTTGAATCCATTGAGCTTGAAACTGCACTTGATACTTTATATAAAAATTCTGAGCTTCGCGCTTCACTTTCGAGTAAAGCGAGGCAGAAAGTATTACTAGATCATTCACCCTCGGTATGTGGTCAGTCATATTATCAAGCTGTTGAAAACTTTTATTCATACAGCGCATCAGTTCATCAAATTATTGATTCGTTAGATAATGATTATCCTTTCGATACCAATCATTTACGCAGCTTTGCTTCTGCTATTGATCGATCAATCCCCAAGTTTTATGAACAGAAGCAAATATTAGTAGATATCTCAGAGTTAGTTAATAGAGACTCAAAAAGTGGCATACAGCGAGTAGTAAAAAATGTACTAAAAGAATGGCTTGTAAAACCCCCTTCCGGTTATCGAGTTGAGCCCATTTATGCTATGCCGGATAAAACAGGTTTTTTCTACGCTAGAAACTTCACTTTAGGCTTTCTTGAATATGCAACGCATTTACTTGAAGATGAACCAATCAGTTATAGAGCTGGTGATGTTTTCGTAGGGCTTGACCTTAACTTTGAAGTTGCACAAGCTCAACAAAATTTTATTCGTAACATGCGAAACTCTGGTGTCTACGTTAGTTATATTGTTTATGATTTATTGCCGATTAAATTTCCAGAGTTTTGGCCCCCTCAATCTAATGTAAAAAAAATCTATCAATCTTGGTTGGAAGTGGTAACTAGCTATGATAGTGCCGTCTGTATCTCACAGTCAGTAGCTAGTGAGCTGAAAGAATGGATGAATGAACATAGTGTACATCGAGAGACTCCATTAAAAATTAGTTGGTTTCATCTTGGTTCTGATTTAGAAAATTCAGCCCCCAGTATGGGGTTACCTGAAAATGCTGATAGTGTAATAACTAAGTTAACAAAACATCCTAGTTTTTTAATGGTCGGTACACTTGAGCCACGGAAAGGGTATGCTGAGGTGCTTACTGCTTTTGAAAACCTTTGGAAAAAAGGAGAGAAAGTAAATCTTGTTATTGTAGGTAAAAAGGGCTGGTTGGTTGATAAGTTAATTAATAAGATTAATTCGCACCCAAAATTAAATAAACATCTCTTTTGGATGGAGGGTGTTAGCGATGAATACTTAAATAAGATCTATAAAAATAGTAATTGCTTGATAGCGGCATCTTACGGTGAAGGCTTTGGTTTGCCTCTTATTGAGGCAGCAAACCATGGGGTGCCAGTTATAGCAAGAGATATTCCTGTTTTCAGAGAGGTGTCTGAGAGCAACACTCTTTTTTTTAGTGATGAAAAGCCATATAATTTATTAAATGTGCTACATGATTTTTTAGCTTACCCTACTGCAGCTATTGAAATATCATCTTCTCAAAAGAGCAGGTTAAGCTGGGAGGAAAGTGCAGATAATCTTTTAAATGCTCTAACTGTAGAGAGGAATATGAATGAGTAAAATTGTTTTTTTGCATATACCTAAAACAGGTGGTACTTCTGTACATGATTTTCTTGTAAATCAATTTGATCGCCAAGACGTACTGCCAGATAGATTTAATACGCTTAGAGAACACTCGGAAGAGCACCTTGATAATTACAAGTATTTTTCTGGGCACTATGATTTTAATGGTGTTAAAAGAATACCTGGCGATAAAAAAATATTTACTTTTATGCGTGACCCTAAAGAACGCATTTTGTCTCTTTATTACTTTTGGAAATCACATACAAATGAACATATTGAAAAGCATAACTTACAAGGACCAAGACTTGCCAAAAAAATGAATTTGTTAGATTTTCTATGCTATAAGGAAAATGGCATACCAGCTAATATAGATAACTCTATCGCAAGAGTTTTTTTAGGAGAGATGTATTGTGGTCCAAATCAGTCTTTTCTTTATCCAGAAGAACAAGTTTTGGATATAGCAAAGTCTAATATTGATGATCTTTTTTGTATTGGTTTTATGGACGATTATGAAAAAAGCTATAAGGAAGTTATTAAGAAATTAGGTTTCAATTCTCCATCAGTGATTCCACATTCTCGCAAAGAGAATGATAAAAATGATCCTAGTCGTGAATTCGTTAAAAAGGAACCTTTAACCGAGGAAATTAATGAAGAGTTAAATCGGTTAGTTAGGTTTGATCAAAAAATATATGAATACTGTAAAGAAAAATTTTCTTAATTAATGGAGATAGATATGAAAGCTGCTGTCATTACAGGCATAACAGGTCAGGATGGCGCCTATCTAGCAGAATTACTTCTAGAAAAAGGCTATACTGTTTATGGTACTTTTCGTCGTACTAGTTCGGTTAATTTCTGGCGAATTGAAGAGTTAGGAATACAAGACCATCCGCAATTGCACCTTGTTGAACATGACTTAACGGATCTCTCTTCCAGCATTCGACTTATTCAGAATGCTCAGCCAGTAGAGGTATATAATCTGGCTGCACAGAGTTTTGTAGGCGTTTCCTTTGACCAGCCGCTAACTACCTTAGACATTACCGGTGCTGGGGCAGTGAATCTGTTAGAAGCGATTCGTATAGTGAATCCGAAAATACGCTATTACCAAGCTTCTACATCAGAAATGTTTGGGCAAGTTCAGCAAATTCCTCAAACTGAGGCTACTCCTTTTTATCCACGTAGTCCGTACGGTGTGGCTAAACTCTATGCGCACTGGATGACCATCAATTATCGCGAATCTTACGATATGTTCGCTACTAGCGGTATTTTGTTTAACCATGAATCACCTTTGCGTGGTCGTGAATTTGTAACCCGTAAAATTACCGATAGCGTTGCCAAAATTAAGCTGGGTAAATTAGATACCCTTGAACTGGGTAATATGGATGCGAAGAGGGATTGGGGGTTTGCTAAAGAGTATGTAGAAGGTATGTGGCGCATATTGCAGGCGGATAAGCCTGATACGTATGTACTTGCCACTAATCGTACTGAAACAGTTCGTGACTTCGTTACCTTGGCATTTAAGGCGGCCGACATCTCAATTCGTTGGGAAGGCGAAGCTGAAGCTGAACAGGCTATCGATACAGAAACAGGGAATGTCGTAGTTAAGGTGAATCCTAAGTTCTATCGCCCTGCTGAAGTTGAACTATTGATTGGTAACCCCTTAAAAGCAAAAGAAGATTTGGGCTGGGAACCTAATACCAGCTTGGAAGATCTTTGTAAAATGATGGTTGAGGCTGACTTGCGCCGTAACAAACAAGGCTTTTCTTTCTAATTGACCCTTTAAACACAGGAGCCACACCTATGCCCATCGCTCTAGTGACAGGCGCGTCCGGTTTTACCGGACGCTACATGGTTGAGGCGCTCGTGAAACAAGGGTTCAAAGTAGTGGGCTTAGGTAGCAAGCCCACTGCTGCTTCAGAAACCCTTGCATGCGATTTAACTGATTTAGGCGCCGTCAATGAGTGTGTTGAACGTGTCAGCCCAGATTGGGTTGTGCACTTAGCAGCGCTATCATTTGTGGGGCACGAGGATCAGAAAGCGTTCTACGACGTTAATGTTTTCGGTACGTTAAACCTTTTACAAGCGTTATCATCACTTGGCAAAAAACCTAGCCGCATATTAGTAGCAAGCAGTGCAAATGTGTATGGAACCCCTGATATAGGGGAAATCGATGAAGGTGTTGGCCCTTCACCTGTGAACCATTATGCCTGTAGTAAGCTTGCTATGGAGCATATGGTAGCTACTTGGTTTGAAAAATTACCCATCATTATAGCGCGTCCTTTCAACTATACAGGTCCTCACCAGACTAGCCGTTTCTTAGTACCCAAAATTGTTAATCATTTTGCGGAAAAATCTCCAGAAATTGAGCTAGGTAATATCGATGTAAGTCGTGATTTTTCAGATGTAAGAGACGTGATTAATGCTTATCTGGCACTTCTTAAAAACGATGTATGTAGCACCGTTGTCAATATAAGTTCAGGTAGTGATACAGCGCTTCGCACTATTATTGAAAAGATGAACAATCTGGCAGGTTATGAAATTGAAGTTAAGGTAAACCCTGCGTTCGTTCGAAGTAATGAAATACCGCGCCTATGTGGTTCCAATCAACGTCTCAAGCAGCTAACGGGATGGCACCCCGAATATAGTCTTGACGAAACTCTCCAGGATATGTTCGCGACTGCTCGCGGCGTCTAACAGTGAATTTCGTAAGAGACTACAAGGAGTTAGTCAGTGAGTTCAGATTTATCTTGTAAGTCGATCATTAAACAAAGTGGTATTTGCTTTGGCACTAGCGGCGCCCGTGGTTTGGTAGAACAGTTTAGCGATGACGTATGTGCGGCCTTTACCGTGGCTTTTTTGCATGTCATGCGCGAGCAAGGAGACGTTAACCAGATCGCCATCGGCATTGATCGCCGCCCAAGCAGCCCCAACATGGCGGCGGCATGTACTGCTGCTGCTGTGGCGATGGGTATTGAAGTAAACGACTACGGTATTCTGCCAACACCTGCGTTAGCGCTCCAGGCCATGGCGGATGGTATCCCTGCAATCATGATTACCGGTAGCCATATTCCTTTTGATCGTAACGGCATCAAATTTTATCGGCCGGAAGGTGAGATCACCAAGGCAGATGAGCAGGCCATTCTAAACGCTGAGGTTGAACTGCCACAGCTGGGGGCGATTGCCCGTAATAGCGAGCGCAATGCGGCTAATGAACGTTACTTAATGCGTTTTACAACATGGTTTGAGGGCAAGCCGCTGACCGGTATGCGTGTGGGCCTGTATCAACACTCTGCGGCGGGGCGTGACCTTAGTCAGCAGGTATTAGAAGCGCTGGGGGCAAGCGTTATCCCTCTTGGCCGTAGTGAGCAGTTTGTACCTGTCGACACCGAAGCGGTTAGCGAAGAAGACCGTGTTAAGGCTTCCACCTGGTCAGCAGAGCACAACTTAGATGCATTACTCACCACAGATGGCGATGGTGATCGCCCACTGTTGGCCGATGAAAAAGGCGAGTGGCTGCGTGGCGATATCCTGGGTTTATTATGTGCTCGGGAATTAGGCATACAGGCGCTAGCGGTACCGGTGAGTTGTAATACCGCTATTGAAATCTGTGGGGCATTTGCGCATGTGGTACGTACCCGCATTGGCTCACCTTATGTACTGGCCGCTATGGAGGAGCTAACAGAACAATACGCTCAGGTAGCAGGCTTCGAAGCGAATGGTGGTTTTTTGTTGGCTAGCCAGTTGCAAAAAGAATCGGGTTACCTGGAAGCACTGCCTACACGTGATGCGTTGCTGCCCGCATTAACACTGTTAGTGGCAGCCGCTCGGCAACATAAGCCCCTGTCAGCATTGGTCAGTGGTTTACCACTGCGCTTTACCGCCAGTGATAGGCTCAAAGCCTTCCCAACGGAGCGTAGTGCTGCTCTGCTGTCACAATGGAAAAATGACTTGCCTACCATGCAAAGTGCGCTGGGGTTGGAAGAAAGTATTGCTCATGTAGATGACACTGATGGTTTGCGAGTAACGCTTAAAAATGGGGATGTGGTACATCTTCGCCCATCAGGCAATGCGCCAGAATTGCGCTGCTACGCAGAATCAGGAACGCCAGAGCAGGCCACCGAAGTGGCTAGAAAAAGCCTAGCTGCTTGCGCTCATTTTTTATAACCTGTGATTTAAGGTAGCGGATGAAACAGCTTGGAGAGACGAATGCTTCGTTGGCTGAATAAGGCGATTAAGAAAAATAAAACGCAGAAGGTTATAACAACCACTACTCAGCCAGCTACAGCACCTCGTAGGCCATTAGCCTACGAGGCCATGATTGAGAATTCGAAATCCGCTAGGCCTCGTTTTTTGGTATTAAGTGGTTGTCAGAGTAAAATGATAGCCGGTTTCTTAGAAATATTAACTCTAGGGCAAGCGAGCTATCATTTTTTTAGTATAAAAAAAGTCGAAGCTTTTTCTAAGGATGGCTGGAAAGAATATCAAGCTGATTTAGATAATGCAGATTTCATTTATACACAAAAAAAACAAATTGCGGACTTCCTTCTATCTCAGGATCGTTACAAAGATAAGGTTTTTTATTTTCCTGTCATCAATTGCGCCTTCTTTCATCCTGATATTGCTTATATGCAGCATAATGGAGAAAGGCTGGTAGGGCCTATGGGGGATTATCACTCCATATTGATAACAGCAGCCTATTTTGCAGGCTTTACGCAGCAACAAACGCTAGCTTTTTTTAAGCCTGAAGTTTATAAGCTATTAGGATTTGATGTAAAAAAAGATAAAGAACGTGCTGCTTTACTTTCCCGGTTTGCAAATGAAGGAATTGATTTGTCTTCATGTATGACTCGCTGGGATTGTGAAGGGCAGTGGATGCGAACAGTAAACCATCCTACTCGACGAGTTATTTATGAAGTGGTTCAGAAGGTTCTTATCAGAGACGATATAGAAATAGTTAACCATTCACCCTCTCTTGTCGATTGGGTAGAGGATGATTTGGCGCGTAGTGCTGAATGGCCACTTTATCCAAAAGATGGCGATAATTCATTGTTGATCTTTAAATCTCCTTACGCCGGTTTGGGTAAAGGGATTTATTTTGATTTAAATAAATTTATAGAATACAGTTTTGCTTCTTTAATATTGGTAGAAAAAAATAAACTTAGTGTAAATGGTTGTAGGTTGGATGATGTGATTAATAGTTTGAAAAATGTAAATCAGTAGTTTGTATAGGCGACGGTAAATTATAGTATGATAAGGTTAAAATGTTGAAAAAAATACTAAACTATTTTTCTTGGTTTAAAAAAAGTAATAGCATTCAAAGTCAAGGATTTGGTGGTTATGAAATAGAGATTATCCCCGGAGAAAAAAATGTACTATATGTAGCTTTTTCAGGTGTTGGTGACCTTAAAAATCCCACTGTTCCTTTTGAGTGGAAGCAGTCGCTAAGCAGAACTGGTGAAGGCGCACATATTATACTAATTAAAGACAATCTTCGTCAGTGGTATACTAATCCTAATGGTCAAAAACTGGTTGCTACTGCTGTATCTAACTATATTAAAGACAACCAAATTGAAAATACTTTGGCATTAGGTATGAGCATGGGTGGGTATGGTGCTGTTGTTTTTTCTTCATTGATAGAATTTAATTCTGTCGTAGCCCTTTCTACTCGTGAGTGCGTTGGGAAGGCTTCTACCTTTGATCAACGAAACCGCGCTTTAATGAAAAATATTGTTAATGGCCCGCAATCCCATATTGAAAATTTGATTAACCCAAGGACTCGTTACTGCTTTATTTCTTCTGCTGATCAGGTAGATGACTTAATGCATTTTATCCGATTAACAAAATCCTGTCCGCAAAGTCACTTTTTTTTGGCGCGCGGAAATCATAATCTTGGTCATGAAATGATTGTGCGTGGCACCATGCAGCCATTTTTAAAATGGTTGCTAAATAGTTGTTTAGAAGTGCCGCCCAAGGGGATTAGTGCAGCAAAAGGTAATGTTCTTAGAATTGCAGATCATCTACAAAAATCAAAAGAAAAAAATATTGATTTTACAACATGGAAAGAAAAATTTTTAGATGTTTATACAAATGAAATACCTTTGTTCCTATTACATAACAGTGTGCAATTGGCAGTTGAAAATAGTGAAAGGTTGATTGCGTATCCTCTTCCAGCTTACACCTTCATTTCTGCTGAATGGGTTGATCCATATTTAGCCTTTGGCTGGTATCTGCCCGATGAAAAAGGGGTGTGGTCGAAGGGGCATTGGCATGTTTTGAATGGCCAACTTACAGATCGAGGTATGAATAACTATCAAATACGTATTCAGATGGAAGTTTTTTTTCCAAAACAATGTGGCGATGTGATACCAATTTCTTTTTTTCAGGCTGGGAAGTTAACTAAAACCATAAATGTAGAACGTAAGAAAAAAACTATATTTGCGTCGTTGCCATTATTACCTGATGAAAACTATTTGATCAATGTGTCAATTCATACCCCTCATGCTGATTTCCCTTCGCGTTCCCATAATAATAACGATTATCGTGAAGTTGGAGTCTACTTAAAAGGCTTTGTAGTGCTTCATGATGCATGAAAAAAAAGGCTGTTAAAGCGTGAAAAAGAATGATGCGAAATTTAGATTGTTAATTATCGTTGTGCTTACGCCTGAATCTAGCCGTGGCATGTTGGCTGATACGCTAGCTTCACTCAAATTACAGCAATCGTTGACGTGTTCTTTCGAGTGTATAGTACTTGTGCCTGAACCCAGGAGCTTGTTTTCTTGGGTATCCATGATTGAACCTGATCTAAATTTAAAATTTTTTGATTATCAAACAGCTAAGCTAGGCCAGGGTGTTAATCAGGCGTTATCTGATAGTCAAGCAGTGCCAAACGACTGGGTTTTAGTGGTGAAGTCTGGTGATCTCTTACTTGAAAATGCTTTTAGTGCTATTCATGCATTTTTAAAAAGCAAGCCCAGTTGCTACGTTCTTACCGTTGATGAATCACAAAAGGGTAGTGGAACGGAATCCCTCATTTATTGCCATAAACCAGAATGGAATCCTGACTGGTTATGGGATGCTCCCTATATGCATCGTGGTGTTCTTTTCCAATTTGGCTTTTTGAATAGTTTAAATAAATTTTCTATATCTAAAGAGATCGTTACTCTTGAGGTTTTATTTCAAGAGCTGCTTTTACGTGCTGAGGTTGATTCTCAATTTGAAATGAAGTCAATTGTAAGTCGTATGCCTGAGGTCATTCTCGCCTCTATAAGAAATGAAGGCACCTTTGATGATGAGCTTCCAGAAAAACACCTCTTAAAATTGGCAAAATATTGTGACAGCAATGCAATCGTTAAACGCAGAACAGAAGGGTGTTTGAAAGTTCATTGGTCGCTTCCTGAAGTGCTGCCAAAAGTTTCACTTATTGTTCCTACTCGTGATGGCGTAGATGTTCTAAAGCCATGTGTTGACGCTATTCTTAGGCTGACTACTTATCCTAATTTCGAACTTATCATCATTGATAATCAAAGCGTCTGCCCAAAAACTTTATCCTATATACAATCAATCGAAAAGGAGGATGATAGAGTACGTGTTCTTAATTGGAACCATCGTTTTAACTATTCTGCAATTAATAACTTTGGTGTCTTACATGCTAGTGGTGAAATAATTGGGCTTATTAATAATGATATCGAACCGCTCAAGAGTGATTGGCTAACTGAAATGGTGCGCCAAGTCAGCCGAAAAGAAATTGGTTGCGTCGGCGCAAAGCTATATTACCCCAACGATACCATTCAACATGCTGGTGTTATCTTGGGTTTGGGGGGGGTAGCGGGGCATGGTCATAAACGATTTCCGAGAGAGCATCCTGGCTACTGTCAGCGTTTACGGTACGTTCAGAACTATTCAGCTGTAACAGCTGCATGCCTATTGGTGCGTAAGGATGTTTACAATGAAGTGGGTGGTCTTAACGAAAGATTTTTAAAAGTAACATACAATGACGTTGATTTATGTCTAAAGATCATAAAAGCCGGATATCGTAATTTATGGACGCCTGATGCTGAGCTTTACCATCATGAGTCTATCTCCCGAGGTAAGAATAACACTTGGCGTAAGAAGTGGCGTGCTAAGCTTGAGTTCAATTATATGCGTATGAAATGGTCAAGTTTGTTAGACAATGACCCAGCTTATAATCCGAATCTGACCTTGGTGCATGAAGATTTTTCGTTACGTTAAAGTTCGTGAGGCGTGAGTTGCAGTAGTGCCCAGATTTAGTCGCGTCAGCGCACCCGTTGGAGCAGCGTAGTGGTGCTAGAACAATTTTTGAAGCAGGGAGCAGAAAAATCGTTAATAAGGATGCAACGTGAGTAGCCACATCCATTGGGTTGTTCTTAGCGATGGTGCTTGGCCAACAGAAGATATCTATTTCTATGAATCTGCCGCGCCTACCCTGAATGAACAGGGCGTGCTGACCGAACGGTATCCTGTCTCGCGCTCTTTCGGTGCTGCGCGGCTGCATGGGCGCTCTTTCAGGCACCGTTACTCAGGGGTAAACCTGCTCTTATGCCGCTCGCTACCGTTAAGCTGGCTGCGCTGGCTAGAGCGCAACCGTAATGCCTTTGGTTATATCGTCTATTTGATTGATGACGATATTGCCGCTGCCGCCGTCGATGCCACGTTACCCAGCGCTTATCGCAAACGTATGGCGGGGATCGCCAGCCTTCAGCCACGCTTGCTGGCCCTGGCCGATGAAGTGGTGGCGTGTAGTGACCAGTTGGCTAGCTACTTTACCCCGCGCCACGCCAAGGTGTCAGTGCTTACTCCGCCGTTATTGGCGCCGTTACCAGACCGGAAGCACTTTGCCTCTGTGCCTTCTGCACGATCACCGTGGCAAATCGGCTTTCACGGTACGCGGGCGCACCTTCAGGATTTACTGCATATCGCACCTGCTTTGGAAGCAGTGCAAAAACAGCGTGATGATACCGAGCTTGAAATCATGCTGGGCCAGCATATGCCTAAGCGTTTGGCGGCGCTGCCTCGGGTGAAAGCCCCCGCGCCGCTACCCTGGCAGGCTTTTCAGCAATACCAGCGCCAGCGCCGCCTACACATTGGCTTAGCACCGCTATTAGCAACGCCGTTCAACCAGGGCAAATCGTTTATTAAGTTTCTGGATATTGCTGCTATGGGCGGGGTAGGCATCTACTCCAACCGCTACCCCTATACGGAGGTGGTGCGACATGGAGTGAATGGTTTGTTGGTGGAGGACTCTCCCGACGCGTGGCAGGCAGGTTTTAAGCAGTTGCTCGATAACCCTGAGGCAACCGCTAAAATGGCAAGTCAAGCGGCGCGGGATGCGTTGAGTATCGGTGACCCGCAGAAAGTGATAACGTTTTGGCAGTCCCGCCAGGGCAATGATATTTAATCTTCAAGTGCCTATGGAGCCTTAACACTTACTTCGTACAGGGTGTGCGATAGGTAGCTTGCAGCGGTGCCGGGGTTGGTTTTGTGCTCATGGGCGTCGTTTCGCCGCCTCCCGCGGGTGCCTCATTCGCTCGTGCCTCTCGAGATTCGTTACCACGCGCTACAAAAATGTGAATTGTAAGTGGTGAATCGCTTCGTACTCTTCAACGATTCACGATTCACGATTCACGATTCACCATCACCTAAAACGGAAATACCCACGGTGTAATCAGCAGTACCGCCGCTGAGTAGGTTACGCTGACCGGCAAGCCAATCTTTAAAAAGTCAGTGATGCGGTAGCGGCCGGGCGAATACACCATTAGGTGGGTTTGATAGCCAAACGGGATTAAAAAGCAGGCGCTGGCGCCATACGCTACGGCCATTACAAACGGCAGTGGGTCGGCACCAAAGGCGTTGGCGGTGCTCCAGGCTACGGGAAAGGCCAGCGCGGCAGCGGCGTTGTTGGTCACGGTTTCTGTAAGTAGCAGGGTTAGTAGGTAACAACCCACAAACGCGGCATAGATGCCGTAGCCGCTGAACAGCCCCTGCATACCGCTGGCTAACAAGCCTGCCGCCCCTGAGTTTTCCAACGCTTGGGCAATCGCTAACGCCGAGCCAATAATCAGCCATAGCTCAAACGGGAAGCGGCGGCGCAGTTCTGCTAGGCTGATTACTTTCATCAACAGTAGCCCACCCAGCAGTATTAGCAGCCCATGGAACAGTGGCAGCAAATTAGCGGTAGCCAGAGTGATTACCGCTGCAAACCCGCCCACTGTGAATAGGCTCTCTTTATTACTCAATTGTGGCCTTGTGAAACTGCCACTCAGTAAGTGGAAGTTGCGGTCTAGATTGCGGTGCTGTCGGAAGTCAGCGCTTACTGCCAGTAACAAGCAGTCCCCCACGCGAAGGGGGATTTTCCCCAGCTGCCCCTCCAAACGTTTTTCTCCCCGCCGTATACCCACCACCCCCGCACTGAACATGCTGCGAAAATCCACATCCTGCAGGGTTTTACCCGAAAGCTCGGATTCGTGGGAAATCACTACCTCTACCAAATTCGTCGCTAACAGGTTGTCGGCCTGATGTCCGAATAGCTGCAGCCCGGGAAAGCGCTGCAGCGCTTGCACCTTGCTCACTTCTCCTGTGAATACCAGTGTGTCATTCGCCAGCAGTTGCTCATCCGGTGCCACGGGGCTGATCAGCCGTCCTTGCCGCTCTATTTCCAACAAATAAAGGCCATCCAGGCTGCGTAAGCCGTTCTCTTCAATCGTCTTACCGATCATGGGTGAAGTGGGGTCTAGGTCGGCTGCCAGAAAGTAGGAGAGCTTATCTGCGGTGTCTTCCAACCTGTGATGGGGTAGGGCATTAGCCCGCCATATCAGTACCACCAGCGTTATTAATGCTACCGGTATACCTACCAAACTAAACTGGAACATACCCAGTTCGCTGCCGCTGGCGCTTAAATTGAACGAGTTGACCACCAAGTTGGTAGAGGTGCCCACCAGCGTGGTAATGCCCCCCAGGATAGAGGCGTAAGAGAGTGGAATTAACAGCCGAGAGGGGGCGATCCGCTGCTGACGCGAAATAGCGCCGAGAAAGGCAGCCACCACGGCCGTGTTATTCAAAAATGCGGAAAGCACAGCCGTGCTGCCCATTAAGCGTGCCGTAGCAAGCCGTGGGTGGCCCTTTAATAAGTGACGCGATAGCCAGTCCAGCAGGGGCGAGCGTTCAAGCGCCAGCGATACCAGCAGCAAGAGTAACAGTGTGGCGAGCGCTGGGTTGGTGTATTGGGTGAGCAGGGTAGCGGTGTCAACGAACCCGAGTAACAAAAAAATAGCCGCCAACGTAACAAAGGCAATGGCGGGCTTTACGCGCCCGCTGATCAACAGCGCTAACAACAGTGCAATGGAAAGCAGAACGGCCCAGGGGGTCATGGTGGGTCCTTGAGAGCGGTAATAACATGGTTTGCTTGCTGGATTTTACGCAGGCTTTTATGATGGTGTCTAATGATTGCCGATTTTCGTTTCTATTATTCTTGAAAAATATTTTTAATACAGGTAGTTATCGCTAATTTTGAACATTAAACATTTATCGCCTGAAAAGCTCAATGAACGTCGAATGCAAGCCGTAAAGCTGCGTTTGGATGGTGTGACGGTGGCACTGGCTAGCCAGCAAACCGGGCTTTCCGCTCCGACGGTCTCGGCTGCATGGAAGTCGTTTCGTGAAGGTGGCTGGTCGGCAGTGCCGGTACGCCCCCGCGGCCGTTTAAAAGGGCAGGCTAATGTTCTTGATACCGCTACTCAACAGCGACTGTGGG
The DNA here is from genome assembly GCF_022489065.1 of Vreelandella neptunia. GTDB lineage: Bacteria > Pseudomonadota > Gammaproteobacteria > Pseudomonadales > Halomonadaceae > Vreelandella > Vreelandella neptunia_A. The sequence continues at coordinate 357,184 of NZ_JAKVTW010000001.1, forward strand.
AGGCGCTATATGCCCACCCCCCAGCTGAACAGCCAGGCTGGAGTAGCGCTGATCTGGCTGCTTTTTTACGCAATGAGCATGGCGTTGAGTTGACTCAGCGAGGCATTGAGCACTGGTGGGAAAGCGAAGGCTTGAAACATGAGCCATGGCCGTTAAGTGCATTGGCTAAGCAGCGCTCGCAGCGTGGCCGGTGGTATCGTCAGGCCGTTGCGCCACGGTTTGACAGATTAGAGGAGGCCAACCAGCGTTGGCAGGGCGGTGTGCGCCGGGTAGTGCATCCACAGCGTCCGGTGTATCAGCTTTATTTGCATGGCCCGCGCGGCCGGATGTGGATGCGCTGTTTTAAGCGCCCGCCCGTGGCAGATGATTATCTGACCGCAATGCAGGCGCTCATTGGCAAGAGTGAAGAAAGTAACAGGCCAGTCGCTTTGGTGTTTCATGGCGCTTGGTTGTCAGCCAGCCCGCAAGTAACGGCATGGTTGTCGCAACAAACGATGTTTTGGTTAGTGCCGGTACCTGCCGATATGGGCTTGGCTTCCTAGCACTTGAGAGCAAACCTTTTCACACTATTTTTTTCACACAATTGTTGGGACAGATGATGACATCACTCACCCATTTACAGCGACTGGAAGCGGAAAGCATTCAGATCATGCGCGAAGTGGTTGCCGAGACTGAAAACCCGGTAATGCTTTACTCCGTTGGTAAAGATTCTGCGGTTATGTTGCATTTGGCTCGCAAAGCCTTTGCTCCTTCGCCACCGCCGTTTCCACTGCTGCACGTCGATACCCGCTGGAAGTTTCGGGCTATGTATGACTTCCGCGATAATATGGCGGAAGAGATTGGTATGGATCTGCTGGTGCATATCAATCCTGAAGGCATTGAAAAAGATATCAATCCGTTTACCCACGGCTCGGCGATTCATACCGATGTAATGAAGACCGAAGGCTTGAAGCAGGCGCTGGATAAGTACGGCTTTGATGCGGCCTTTGGCGGCGCTCGGCGCGATGAGGAAAAATCTCGCGCCAAGGAGCGTATTTTTTCGTTCCGTACTGCACAGCACCGCTGGGATCCTAAAAATCAGCGCCCGGAGTTATGGAAGCTCTATAACACCCGTAAGAATGGCAAAGAGTCGATCCGCGTATTCCCGATCTCTAACTGGACCGAGCTGGATATCTGGCAGTACATCTATCTGCAGAACATCCCCATTGTGCCGCTCTACTATGCGGCTGAACGGCCGGTGGTGGAGCGCGATGGTGCGCTGATTATGGTCGATGATGAGCGCATGCCGTTAGAGCCGGGTGAAGTACCCATGATGCGTAAAGTACGTTTTCGCACATTGGGGTGTTACCCGCTAACCGGTGCAGTTGAATCAGAAGCGGATACCTTGCCGGCCATTATTCAAGAAATGCTGTTGACCAAAACATCGGAACGCCAGGGCCGGGTGATTGATAGCGATAGCGCGGCATCCATGGAGAAGAAAAAGCAAGAGGGGTACTTTTAATGTCTCACTCATCTGACCTGATTGCTGACGATATCGAAGGCTACCTGAAAGCCCACGAGCATAAGGGCTTGCTGCGCTTCATTACTTGCGGCAGCGTAGACGACGGCAAAAGTACCCTGATTGGCCGCCTGCTGTTTGAGTCCAAATTGCTATTTGAAGATCAACTGGCAGCGATAGAAGCAGATTCAAAAAAATACGGCACCCAGGGCGGCGAGATGGATTTTGCGCTGCTGGTGGATGGCTTGGCCGCAGAGCGCGAGCAGGGCATTACCATTGATGTGGCGTATCGTTTCTTCTCGACCGAGAAGCGCAAGTTCATCGTGGCGGATACCCCCGGGCACGAGCAGTATACCCGCAACATGGTCACTGGGGCTTCCACTGCTGATGCGGCTATTTTGATGGTCGACGCACGCCACGGCATTTTGACGCAAACCCGCCGCCATAGTTTTTTGATGTCGTTAATGGGCATGCGCCATTTGGTGGTGGCCATTAACAAGATGGATTTGGTCGACTACTCCAAAGCGCGTTTTGATCAGATCGTTGAAGAGTACCGTGTTTTCGCCAAACAGTTGGGACTGGAGAACATCACCTTCATTCCTATGTCGGCGCTGAAGGGTGACAACGTCATCGAACACAGTGCCAAAATGCCGTGGTACCACGGTACGACGCTGTTGGGTTACCTGGAAACGGTCGAGCTGGATGCGGAGCACCTTCAGCGCTCTCCCTTCCGTATGCCTGTGCAGTGGGTCAATCGTCCCAACCTGGATTTCCGTGGTTTTACCGGCATGGTGGCTAGTGGTGTGGTTCGCCCTGGCGATCAAATCCGCGTTCAGCCCTCTGGCAAAACCAGCACTGTCTCGCGGATTTATACCCTGGATGGAGACCTGGAAGAGGCCGTCGCCGGGCAGTCGATTACGCTGCTGCTGGAAGACGAAATCGATATTTCCCGTGGCGATGTGATTTCCGGCGTAGATGAGCCCGCCCATACCGCTGACCAATTTGAAACCACCCTGGTGTGGATGCACGAAGCGCCGCTGTTGCCGGGTCGCCCTTACTTGATGAAGCTGGGCACTCAAACGGTGTCGGCGACCGTGACGGACATCAAGTATCAGGTCAATGTGAATACCCTGGAACACACCGCGAGCAAGCAGCTTGATCTGAACGGTATTGGTATTTGTACTCTAAGCCTTAACCGTGCCGTTGCCTTTGATGCCTATAAAGACAATCACGATACCGGCGGCTTTATTCTTATCGACCGTATGACCAACAATACGGTTGGCGCGGGCATGCTGCACTTCGCCTTACGGCGTAGCCAGAATATTCATATGCAGCATGTGGATATTGATAAGCAGGCACGTGCGTTGGCCAAAGGCCAGAAGCCTGCCGTGCTGTGGTTTACAGGGCTTTCCGGGGCGGGTAAATCGACCATTGCTAACCTGGTCGAGAAGAAACTCTTCGCCCACGGCCAGCATACCTATCTGCTGGATGGCGATAACGTGCGCCACGGTTTGAACCGTGATTTAGGCTTTACCGATGCCGACCGCGTTGAAAACGTGCGCCGTGTGGCGGAAACCGCCAAGCTGATGGTGGATGCCGGACTGATTGTGATGTCGGCGTTTATATCGCCTTTCCGCAGCGAGCGCCAACTGGCAAGGGATCTATTGGAAGCGGGCGAATTCATCGAGATTTTTGTCGATGCTCCGCTGGATGTCGTTGAAGCGCGTGACCCGAAAGGCCTCTATAAAAAGGCCCGCCGTGGAGAGCTGAAAAACTTCACTGGCATTGATTCCGCCTATGAAGCGCCTGAGACGCCGGATGTGCATTTGAAAACATCCGAAATGGATGCGGAAGCAGCGGCCGACGCCGTGATCGCAGCACTGCGCGAACGCGGAATGATTAGCTAAATTGAATATATTGGCTGTCAAGGAGTGGCAAAATCGGTCACTGCTTGGCAGCTTTTTTATGCAAGGAATAAACCTATGTCTGCTAACCCTATGTCTGTTATTGATCAAGCACTGCTGGATGCCGTTGAAGGTATCGCTCGTGAAGCGGGCGATGCGATTATGAGTGTTTACGCCCGTGAGTTCAGCGTGGAAGAGAAAGAAGATAAAAGCCCGCTGACCGAGGCTGACAAAGCGGCACACAACGTTATAGTGCGCGGTTTGCAGGCGCTGTCGGTGCAGATTCCGATTCTCTCTGAAGAAGATATTGAGGGCTTTTCCGGTGCAGATGCCGAGGGCCGCTACTGGTTAGTCGACCCGCTTGATGGCACCAAAGAGTTTATCAAGCGTAACGGCGAGTTCACCGTCAATATTGCTTTGATTGAAAACGGTAAGCCGGTGCTGGGCGTAGTGACCGCGCCTGCGCTGGATGTTGGCTATGTGGCTGCCCAGGGGCTGGGGGCATTCAAGATTGAAGCCAATGGTGAGCGCAAGGCCATTACTGTGGCGGGCAAGCCGAAGCCGGGTACCTCGTGGCGCGTAGTGGGCAGCCGTTCACACCCGAGCCCAGATTTAGCCGCGTGGCTTGAGCAGTTGGGTGAGCACACCATGCTGCCGATGGGCAGCTCGCTGAAACTGTGCATCATCGCTGAAGGGTTTGCTGATGCCTATCCGCGCTTGGGTCCTACCTGCTTATGGGACACCGGCGCTGCTCATGCCGTAGTGCTTGAAGCGGGTGGCCGGGTAGAAACGCTGGAAGGCGCTGCACTTAGCTATGCCAATCCCAGCGAAAAGCTCAACCCCTACTTTTTGGTATGGGGCCATTAAGGCGTTACGGCCAAACTAACATGGGTGCTTATCTCGCTTTGGTCGTTACAATAAGATACATTAGCCGTTAATATTAACGATTAACTGCCGGTGAAAATACTATGTGTGGGATAGTCGGCGCGGTGAGCGCAAAGGATAGCACTCCCTTTTTACTTGAAGGGCTCGCAACACTAGAGTACCGCGGCTACGATTCCGCAGGGTTAGCGCTATTATCAAGTGGGGGTGTAACTGGCTTGCAGCGTGCGCGTTCCAAGGGGCGTGTTGCCGAGTTGGCTGCGAAGGTGGCGCAAGAAGGTTTAACCGGTAGCGTGGGTATCGCTCATACCCGTTGGGCTACTCACGGTGTTCCTGCCGAGCGCAACGCCCATCCGCATATTTCGGGTGGTTTAGCGGTCGTCCATAACGGCATTATTGAGAACTACGAAGCGCTGCGCGAAAAGCTGCAGGGTTTGGGGTATGTGTTCACCTCGGATACCGACACCGAGACGATCGCCCATCTTGTTCAAGCCTGCTTTAAAGGCCAGATTGGCGAACCGGCGGAAAATCTGTTTTCTGCGGTGCAGTGTGCTGTTAAACACTTGAAAGGTGCTTTCGCGTTGGCAGTAATTAGCGAGGAAGAGCCAGAGTGCGTGGTAGTGGCTCGCGAAGGCTCGCCGTTAATGCTGGGTATTGCGGATGATGGGCACTACGCCGCCTCAGATGCTTCCGCATTGCTCTCGGTTACCAAGCGGATGATGTACCTGGAAAACGGGGATGTGGCCCGTTTAAGCCGTGATGCCGTGGCGGTGATGGATAAGATCGGGCAGCCTGTTACGCGTGAAGTGGTCATTTCTAGCCTGAATGCAAACGCAGTGGAGCTAGGTGATTACAGTCACTATATGCAGAAAGAGATCTTTGAGCAGCCCCAGGCGTTAAGTAATACGCTGGAAATGATTAGTGGGGCGGGGCAACTGCTGCCGGGTATTTTTGGCGCCGAAGCTGCCGATATCTTTAATCAGGTGGATTCCGTACTGATTATTGCCTGCGGCACCTCCAGCTATGCGGGCATGACGGCGAAGTACTGGATTGAGCAGGTAGCGGGTATTGCCTGTAACGTCGAAATTGCCAGTGAGTATCGCTACCGCCAAAGCGTGCCTAACCCTAAGCAGTTGGTGGTGGTGATTTCTCAATCCGGCGAAACCGCCGACACCCTTGCCGCGCTACATCATGCGAAAGCACAGGGCCACGCGTTCACGCTGGCGATCTGCAACGTTCCAGAGTCGGCCATTATACGTGAAACCGCGCTGCGCTTTATTACCCGCGCCGGGCCGGAAATTGGCGTGGCTTCTACCAAGGCATTTACCACTCAGCTTAGTGCACTATTTCTGCTGACCCTGTTGCTGGCGAAAGCTAAACAGCGGCTAAGTGAAGCAAATGAAAAAGCCTACCTTGATGAGCTCCGCCACTTGCCCATTGCGGTTGATAAGGTGTTGGCGTTAGAGCCCAGCATTAAAGCGTGGGCGATGCATTTTGCTAATAAACATCATGCTCTGTTTTTAGGTCGTGGGCGGCATTACCCCATTGCCCTTGAAGGGGCGCTGAAGCTTAAAGAGATCTCTTACATTCATGCGGAAGCTTATCCCGCGGGTGAGTTAAAGCACGGCCCTTTGGCACTGGTCGATTCAGAAATGCCTGTGGTGGTAGTGGCGCCTAACGATGAGATGTTGGAGAAACTTAAAGCCAACATGCAGGAAGTCAGCGCCCGTGGTGGCCAGCTGTATGTATTTGCTGACGGCGGTAGCTCGGTGAAGTCATCCGAAGGTGTGCATGTTTTGCAGATGCCTGAGCATTACGGTCTTCTTTCGCCTGTGTTGCATGTGGTGGCGCTGCAGTTGCTTTCCTATCATGTGGCATTGGTGAAGGGTACGGATGTGGATAAGCCGCGCAATCTTGCTAAGAGTGTGACGGTAGAGTAGTGCCAGTGGGCGCCATTGTGGCACCGCTCGCGGGTGCCTCATTCGCTCGTGCCTCGCGAGATTCGTTACCACGCGCTACGGGTATGTGCATGCAGATTAAGTTGAGTGCCCATGAGTGTCGTTTCGTTGCCTCTCGCGGGTGCCTCATTCGCTCGTGCCTCGCGAGATTCGTTACCACGCGCTACGGGTATGTGTATGCCGTTTAAGGTGAGCGCCTATGAGCGTCGTTTCGTTGCCTCTCGCGGGTGCCTCATTCGCTCGTGCCTCGCGAGATTCGTTACCCAATGGGATGGACTCCTCCTCACCCTACTCCGGCGTCAGTGCGCCATACTGGTAGGTGGTTGGAAAACTATCAGCTTGAGAGTCAGGAGAAGCCCATATGAACATTAGTCGAGTTGGTGTGGATATCGCAAAGTCTGTCTTTCACGTGCATGGCGTTGACCGGCATGAGAAGCCTCAATGGCGGGGTAAATATTCCCGGGCCAAGTGGTTGGAGGCTGTCTGTCGGCGTGTTCCTCAAGGTGCCATCATTGGCATGGAAGCCTGTGCTTCCGCTCATTATTGGGCACGGGAACTTAAAGCACGGGGTTACCAGGTAAAGCTGATAGCGGCCCAGTTCGTGAAGCCTTACGTTAAAACGAATAAAAATGATCGGGCAGATGCCGAAGCCATTTGCGAGGCATTAGGCCGTCCCACGATGCGCTTTGTCGCCGTTAAAACCGTTGATCAACAGGACTGCCAAGCCACTCACCGGATACGCGAAGAGCTGATTCATCAACGCACGGCGAAGGCCAATCAAATCCGTGGCCTCGTCGGTGAGTATGGCTTTATTACCCCCGCGGGTATCCAGCAGTTACGGCGGGCGCTACCTCTCTGGCTGGAGGATGCCACCAACGGGCTCAGTGACCGCTTTCGCCGCTTGTTGGCCGATTTAGCAGATGACCTACGCTATTTAGATGAGCGCGTTGAGCAGCTCACCACTACCATTGAAACGCATGCCAACACCGACCCGGTCGCCAAGCGCTTAATGACCCTGCGCGGCATTGGCCCCATTACCGCCAGTGCGTTATCGGGCGTGCTGGGTGATGGCGCTATCTATAAGCGTGGACGCGACTTTGCCGCCTCACTAGGGCTGACCCCGCGTCAACACAGCACGGGCGGACGAGAGCGCCTGTTGGGGATTAGTAAGCGTGGCAACAGCTATCTACGAAAGCTGCTGGTCCATGGCGCACGAGCGGTGCTGCGTTTTGCCGTCAGGCAAGACGACGGGCTTAGTCAGTGGATCAAGCATCTTGCCGTGCGCAAACATCGTAACGTGGCGATTGTGGCGCTAGCCAACAAAACAGCGCGCATGGCGTGGGCCGTCACGCGTTACGAGGTGCCGTATAACCCTGCGTTGGCCGCCGCGGCGTAAGCAGGCGACGTGGTCAGCAACATTTAACCAGTGTTCCCACCACCCCGATTGCAACACCACAAGAGAGATGGCGAACAGGTCGAACCGACGCCGGGCCATACCGTGTAGCGCGTAGAGCATAAAAGCTCGTTTACCCTGCGGGTACCCGGCGTGCGAATAGCCCATTAAGGTCCGATGCCCACACGTTAGGCATCTTTGACGAGACCGGATATACGCTAGCAGTCGACATTGCCGCCATGACCTTTTGTGCTTGCAAGCGAGGAGGAGTCCATATACGTGCTACGGGTATGTGCATACCGTTTAAGTTGAGTGACTATGAGCGTCGTTTCGATGCCTCTCGCGGGTGCCTCATTCGCTCGTGCCTCGCGAGATTCGTTACCACGCGCTAGGGGTACGTGCATGCAGATTAAGTTGAGTGCTTATGAGCGTCGTTTCGATGCCGCTCGCGGGTGCCTATTAATTCTCGCAAACTCGCATTCATCGTTACTACGCGATAGTGATCACTTCATTTTATGTATTCACCCTTCACTTTTTAGGTTGCTTTAGTTATGCGTAAATATTTTGGCACGGATGGTGTGCGTGGTCGTGTTGGTGTATTCCCGATGACCGCTGATTTTGCCATGAAGCTCGGCTGGGCAGCGGGTCAGGTATTGGGCGCTGAAGGGGTTAAAGAAGTACTGATTGGTAAAGATACCCGCGCCAGTGGCTATATGCTGGAGTCTGCATTAGAAGCGGGGTTTTCATCGGCGGGTGTCAACGTTGCCCTGGTCGGGCCATTACCAACGCCAGGCGTGGCCTACTTAACCTCTACCTTTCGTGCGGATGCAGGCGTTGTGATCAGCGCTTCGCATAACCCGTTTGATGATAATGGGATTAAGATTTTCGCCCAGGGTGGTCATAAGCTAACCGACGTTCAGGAGCAGGAAATTGAGCGCTGGTTAGAGGTGGCTATGGATGGCGGGATGACGTGTGTGAGTTCCGACAAGCTAGGTAAGGCACGCCGTATTGATGATGCCGCTGGCCGCTATACCGAATACTGCAAGGCTAACCTGCCGGGGCATTTGAGCCTTAACGGGCTGAAAATTGTCGTCGACTCCGCTAATGGCGCGGCTTATAAGGTGGCGCCTGCGGTGTATCGTGAGTTGGGTGCCACCGTTATTAGCATCCACGACGCGCCGAATGGGGTGAATATCAATGAGCAGTGTAGCGCTACCTCTATGCAGAGCGTGAGGGCGGCGGTGGTTGAACACCAAGCTGACTTGGGTATTGCGTTAGATGGCGATGCGGATCGCCTGATGATGGTTGATCACACTGGCTGTGTGGTCGATGGTGATGAGCTTCTTTACCTGTTGGCAAAAGATGCCAAAGCAGCAGGCTATACGGGTGGAGTGGTAGGCACCCAGATGAGTAATTTAGGCTTGGAGCAGGCGTTAGCAAAGCTGGAGGTTCCCTTTCTGCGTGCGAAGGTGGGCGACCGTTACGTCATGGAACAGCTGCACGTTAATGGATGGCGGTTGGGCGGCGAAGGGTCTGGTCATCTTCTCAGCTTGGACCACGCCTCTACGGGCGATGCCATTATTGCTTCACTGCGTGTTTTAACCTGTTTGCTGCAGCAGGGCACTACGCTGTTTCAAGCCAAGCAGGGCATGGAAAAATTACCTCAAACACTGATCAACGTTCGCTATGTTGCCCAGGAAGGTGTCAATCCACTGGAAACTGCTAACGTTAAAGCGGCGGTCGCTCAAGTCGATGCGGAATTGGGTAATAACGGCCGTGTACTGCTGCGCAAATCGGGCACCGAGCCGTTGATTCGTGTCATGGTGGAAGCCGTTAATGCAAGCCAGGCACAAGCGTGTGCTAGGCAAATAGCGGATGCGCTTGCTTAAGAATAATTGTCGACTGTACTGTGCAAGGGAGAAGGAAATGGATGTCATCACGAAAGCATTTTTTGAGGAAAGACCGGATGCCGCCAATGCGGCTGAGCGCGTAGCGTTCGGCACTTCTGGTCACCGCGGCAGCTCGATCAAGCGTACTTTTAACCAAGCGCATATTTATGCCATAACCCAGGCTGTGATTGATTACCGGCTCCAAGCGGGCTATCAGGGCCCGCTGTTTTTGGCCTTTGATACTCATGCGCTTTCCCGGCCTGCTTGGGAGTGTGCGCTACAAGTGTTAGCTGCCAATAATGTGCCCGTGTTTGTTGAGAAAGGGCACGGCTATACCGCGACACCTCTGGTCAGTCATGCGATTTTGCAGCACAACCGTCATCACGATGAGGGGATGCCAGGCGCAGGATTGGCGGACGGGTTGATTATTACCCCTTCTCATAATCCTCCAGAAGATGGCGGTATTAAATACAACCCGTATCACGGCGGCCCGGCAGATACCGATGCCACCGGTTGGATTGAATTGCGCGCTAACGCATATCTGTTGCGCAAGTTAGAAGATGTACCCACCGTGCCGGTTGAAGAAGCCATTGCTCATGCCCAGCAGTATGACTTCACGGCCCATTATGTGGCTCAACTGGCAAGCGTGGTTGATATGGGCACTATTCAACAAGCCAATCTGGCGCTGGGCGTTGACCCCATGGGGGGCACTGCCTTGCCGGTATGGCAAGCCATTGTTGCCCACTATAAATTGAATCTTGATGTGGTTAATACGTCGATAGACCCACAGTTTGCTTTTATGCCGCCAGATCACGACGGCAAAATCCGTATGGATTGCTCAAGCTCGGCAGCGATGGCCAATCTGCTCAAGATCAAGAACCGGTTCGATATTGCGTTCGGCAACGACCCAGATGCCGATCGCCATGGCATTGTTGATGCTAATGGCTTGATGAACCCGAACCACTTCTTGGCCGTTTGTATCGATTATCTAATTACTCATCGGCCGGAGTGGTCAGCCAGCTTAAAAATCGGTAAGACACTGGTCTCCTCTTCGATGATTGACCGCGTGGTTGCGTCTCATGGCCGTGAGCTTTATGAGGTGCCCGTAGGCTTTAAGTGGTTCGTAGAAGGCCTTCACGAGGGCTGGTTGGCCTTCGGCGGGGAAGAGAGCGCTGGCGCTAGTTTGCTGACCCGTGAGGGCAAGGCGTGGTCCACCGATAAAGACGGCATTGTGCTGTGCTTACTGGCGGCAGAGATCATGTCGGTCACCGGTAAAGCCCCTAGCGAGTACTATCGTACGCTCACGGAGCGATTTGGCGAGCCTTTCTACAAGCGCGTTGATACCCCTTGCTCGGCTGAACAAAAAGCAGCGTTTAAAAACCTAACCGCCGAAAGCGTGACGGAGCAAACCCTGGCGGGCGACGCTATCACGGCGGTGTTGGTTAACGCGCCGGGCAATGGTGCTGCTATTGGGGGCATTAAAGTGACCACCGAAAACGGTTGGTTTGCTGCTCGTCCGAGCGGTACGGAGTCGCTCTATAAAATCTATGCGGAGAGTTTCAAAGGCGAACAGCACTTGGATGAGCTGATCGAGAATGCGACCGCATTGCTAGCGGGTGTGTTGAAAGGGTAGTCACCACCTGCTTAGGAGTGTGTCGTAGGTTGATTTTGGGTGGTTTTTGCATCGCGCGGCTGTGCCAATATTGTGCAGTGTGTACAAATTTGGCGCAGCTAAGCCTAGCTCACAGGAATAATTTGTACGTACGTTTTAATGTCATCATACTGTAAGCTATGTAGTTAAATGTAAAGGAAGCCTGGCTGGCCTGGAGTTTGCTAGTAAAGGGATAACGGTTAGTACCCAGCCATCATCAAGGAAGAGATGTCATGAACGCCTCATTAACTGCTGTTAGTCATCGCCTTTATACCCCTGTTAACGCACTACATGCCCACGCAGAGCATTTACAATCGCAGTCGTTAAGCGACCTAATCGGCGCCAGTTCGCCCTCCGCTCGTGAGCGGGCGAGCGCTTTGGCGTTTACCCTGGGGTCGCTGCATCTGGATCTGAGCAAGCAGCGCATCACCCAGGAAACGCTTTCATTATTAGTCGATTGGGCGCAAAGCTGCGGGTTGGAAGCGAAACGCCAGGCGTTGTTCGCGGGCAAAAAAATGAATACTTCCGAGCGGCGTTCTGCTTTGCATATGGCGGCGCGTTGGCCTGCGGGGATTGCCCCTCCTAACGGCATGGAGTCAGCGGTCGATTTTTGCCAGCACCAGCGGTTACGTCTTACCGAGATGGTCGAGCGCTTACATCGAGGCGATTGGTTTGGTGCCACGGGGCAATCAATCACCGATGTGGTGCATATTGGCGTTGGCGGTTCAGATTTAGGGCCAAAAATGATCAGTGAGGCGCTGGCAGATCGCCCAAGCCATACTCACGTTGATGTCCATTATGTTTCAAGTATGGATGGCGCTCAGTTGTTGCCGCTAATGGAGCGGTTGAATCCTGCCACTACGCTCTTGGTGCTGGCTTCTAAATCGTTTACCACAGCGGACACCCAATTCAATATTCGTACTGCGTTGACGTGGTTGAGTGAGTCACTTGAAGTTGATATGCCGACGGTATGCCGATATCAACTGATAGGGGTGTCTTCAAAGCCTGACAATATGACCGAATTTGGTATTCCTGACGCTCATCAACTGGTCTTCAAAGATTGGATTGGTGGGCGTTTTTCGTTGTGGTCGCCGATTGGCGTCAGCGTAGCGATGCAGCTCGGAATGGAGAGCTTTAATGCGTTGCTTGAAGGCGCGCACGCGATGGACCGCCATTTCCTGGAAACGCCACTGATTGAAAACTTACCTGTTTTGGTCGCATTAGTCGGCGCTTGGAACTGCCAGTTTTTGAATATTTCTACCCATGCGGTGCTGCCTTATGATGGCCGCTTAAAAAGCTTGCCTGCTTACTTGCAGCAATTAGAAATGGAATCGAACGGTAAAAGCGTGAGCCTCGATGGTCGCTCAGTGGCCCATGCTACTTGTCCCATCATTTGGGGAGATGTTGGGCCAAATGCCCAGCACGCGTTTTATCAACTGCTGCATCAGGGTGGGCATACGGTGAGTGCAGATTTTGTTGCGGTGGCCAGTCGTGAAGTGGATGCCCCCCAAGCAGTGAAGGATTCGCTGGCCGCTCAGGAGCAGTTGACGCTCGCCAACTGTTTAGCCCAGGCACAGCTTTTCGCGCTAGGGGATGATGCGATCCCCGCCGGGTTGCGCGGCCACATGGCCCAGGGTTATCGCGGTAATCAGCCCAATTCACTTTTATTATTGAAGCAGCTAGACGCTTGGAGCCTGGGGGCGCTTATTGCGTTATACGAACATAAGGTGTTTGTACAATCAGTATTGTGGAACCTTAATCCGTTTGATCAGCCGGGCGTGGAGCTGGGCAAAAAATTGGCGACGACGCTTTTCAACACCATGACAGGTAACTCTAGCGAGCAAGATTTGGTGAGTGATCCGAGTACCGAACAGCTGCTGCACAAAATTGGTGAGTGGCGTTAGTAATATAAATATTAAGGAATCAAGTGATGAAGCAACTGCGTAAAGCGATTATTCCAGTAGCAGGTTTTGGCACACGTTTGTTGCCTATCAGTAAATCAATCCCTAAAGAAATGGTGCCCGTGGTTGACCGGCCACTGATTCAGCATGTGGTGGAAGAGGCGTTGGCAGCGGGCATCAATGAAATTATTTTAGTCACACGCTCAGGTAAGTCCTCCATTGAAGATCACTTCGATGCGCATGCGGAACTGGAAGACTCCCTGGCAAATAAGGGGAAAGATGACCTGCTAAAGACCTTGGCTGCCATTGCACCGCCACACCTGAAAATTACCAGCGTACGGCAACCTAATGCCAAGGGGCTGGGGCACGCCGTATTTTGCGCTCTCCATTTGCTGGAAAAGGACGAGCCTTTCGCCGTGATCCTGCCAGATGTGCTGGTCAAGCCTCAGGCGAGAAGCCAGGTTTGCGACCTTGGTGATATGGTGAAGCGCTGGGATGCAAGCAGTGCCGCGCAAATTATGGTCGAGGCTGTGCCAGAGGAAGAAGTATACCGCTACGGCATCGTCGATTGTGGGGGCAGTGAGCCCCGTGCAGGTGAAAGCGCCACTATGCGCGGCGTGGTAGAAAAGCCCAAGCCCAGCGACGCACCTTCACGCCTTTCGGTAATCGGGCGTTATGTACTGCCTTACCGCATCATGGAGCTATTAAGCGACCAACCCCCAGGTGCCGGTAATGAAATTCAACTGACCGATGCGATTGATCGGTTAATGAAAGAAGGGAACGAGGTACAAGCTTTCCGCATGAACGGCCGTACCTTCGATTGCGGCCACATAGAAGGTTGGTTAAAAGCCAACAACATCCTCGCCCGCGAAGCAGGATATGACGTTTAGGCAGATACACACCGCGTGAGCTCATGAGCAACGGTATGTGCAATTGCCTAAGCTTGTTTGGTTTTTGTAGCGCGTGGTAAGCGAAGCGCACCCGCGGAAGCAGCGCGCAGCGGTGCCGGGGTTGGCTGATGTGAGCATATTTGGTTCCGTGCCACTGGGCGTCGTTCCGCCGCCTCCCGCGGGTGCCTCGGATGTTCGTTCCTCACATACCTCGTTACCACGCGCTACGGTGCATTTGCCTGATTTTGGGTGGTTTTTATCGCTGATACGGTTTGTGCGATCACTCGATCTCAGTGGTTTTGTAGCGCGTGGTAAGCCTCCGGCGCACCCGCGAAAGCAGCGCGCAGCGGTGCCGGGGTTGGCTGATGTGGGCATATTTGGTTCCGCGCCATTGGGCGTCGTTCCGCCGCCACTCGCGGGTGCCTCGGATGTTCGTTCCTCACAACCTCGTTACCACGCGCTACGGGTGCATTTGCCTGATTTTGGGTGGTTTTTAATCGCGGGCTACGGTATGTGCGATTACTCGGTCTCAGTAGTTTTGTAGCGCGTGGTAAGCCTACGGCGCACCCGCGAAAGCAGCGCGAAGCGGTGCCGGGGTTGGTTCCGCGCCATTGGGCGTCGTTCCGCCGCCTCCCGCGGGTGCCTCGGATGTTCGTTCCTCACATACCTCGTTACCACGCGCTACGGGTGCAATTGACTGATTTTGGGTGGTTTTGTATCGCGGTAATGGTGTGTGCGATCACTCGATTTCGGTGGTTTTGTAGCGCGTGGTAAGCCTCCGGCGCACCCGCGAAAGCAGCGCGCAGCGGTGCCGGGGTTGGTTCCGTGCCACTGGGCGTCGTTCCGCCGCCTCCCGCGGGTGCCTCGGATGTTCGTTCCTCACAACCTCGTTACCACGCGCTACGGGTGCATTAGCCTGATTTTTTGGGGTTTTATATCGTGGGCTACGGTATGCGCGATTACTCGATTTCGATGGTTTTGTAGCGCGTGGTAAGCCTCCGGCGCACCCGCGAAAGCAGCGCGAAGCGGTGCCGGGGTTAGCTGATGTGGGCATAGTTGGTTCCGTGCCACTGGGCGTCGTTCCGCCGCCACTCGCGGGTGCCTCGGATGTTCGTTCCTCACAACCTTGTTACCACGCGCTACGGGTGCAATTACCTGATTTTGGGTGGTTTTATATCGCGGGCTACGCTATGCGCGATCACTCGATTTCGGTGGTTTTGTAGCGCGTGGTAAGCCCCCGGCGCACCCGCGAAAGCAGCGCGAAGCGGTGCCGGGGTTAGCTGATGTGGGCATAGTTGGTTCCGCGCCATTGGGCGTCGTTCCGCCGCCTCCCGCGGGTGCCTCGGATGTTCGTTCCTCACATGCCTCGTTACCACGCGCTACGAGTGCAGATCATTCCCAATTCATCTCGGCTACGTTGGGGGCTTGTTGGGTGCCCCAGTCGCTTTCGTACCAGCCTTTTTGCACGCATTGATGGAAGCTTGACCATTTCCAGTCTTGGGGTGATTTGGTCCAGCCGTGTTTGACGGGGTTGTAGTGGATGTAATCCATATGGCGCTGCCAGTCGTTTTCATCACGAATGACGTGTTCCCAGAAGCCGCGTTGCCAAGCGTTTTGAGTGCCGGGTGGAAACAGAAATTCCTTTGACGCGTACTTTTTGATGTCTCTCCAGCGGGAGGAGTAATCGGCATCGCCTTCTGGCAGCGTCCAGAGGCAATGGATGTGATCGGGGAGTAGAACGAAGGCGTCCATGACGAAGGGGCGTTCTTCTCGAACACGACGAAAGGCACGGCCAAGGGCTTCGATATTCAAGCGATCCGCAAGGAGAGGTTGTCGTGCGTAGGTGACAACCGTGAAAAAGTAGCTACCGCCGGGAACATACGCGCGTCGATAGGTGGCCAACTTTGCCTCCACTTAGCAGGAGTATCGCTACAGCTTGCTTAACGTTTCCATCGGTACTTCCAAATGCTGTGGCCGGTTGAGCACGTTGAGTAATACGATGGCGCGCTCTTCGCCTTTGCATCGGGTGAAGATAGCCTCAAGGTCTTTAAAGGGGCCGTCTGTGATGGTGACTTTCTCACCGGCGCTGAAGTAAGTATGGATATTGTCTTGGTGGTGCGGCTGGGCGCGCAGGGCATCGATCAAAGCGTCAGGGGTTGCGACTGGCCTATTACCGAAGGTGAGCAGCTTTAGTACACCGCGCGTTGAGCGAATAGGCCGCCAATTACTCACCACTTGATCCAAACGAATGAACAGATAGTAGGGGAACAGCGGCTCGTTAACGGTTACCAGTTTGCCTTGCCGTTTGCGCTTGATGTTCAAGACAGGATGAAATACCTCATATCCCTGATTAGTGAGGTGCTCCGCAGCGCGGAATGATTCCCCACCTTTGCATTGAATAACGTACCAAGAGGGGATCGCACCCTCTGAGTCGCTGAAAGAATCCATCCGATCATCCTTGGGCCTGACGTATGATTAGCTTTGTTTACCGTACGCTATAGATTACGGTAGCAACCTTGCTAATGCATGTAACGTTTGGTCAATGTGTGTTTTGGTGTGTTCACACGAGAGGAAGAAGCGCAGTCTCGCGCTTTTTTCGGGTACTGCGGGGTAAAGGATTGGCTGTACGTTGATCTGTTGCTCTAATAGCGCATTGGAGAGCCGTGCTGCCGATGCAGAGCTACCCACAATGACCGGAACCACGGCAGCCCCGATGCTTTTGCCGGTATCCAAACCCTGGGCGGTGGCCTGTTCCAGGAAGTAGCGCGAAATGGCGTGCAGGCGCTGAACCCGCTCGGGCTCTTGCTGCATGAGTTGCAGTGCGGCCAGCGAAGGGGCGGCCACTTGCGCGGGCATGCCTACGCTGTAGAGAAAACCGGGGGCCAAGTAGCGCAGCGTTTCCACCAGTGGCTTGCTGCCTGCGATATAGCCGCCGCAGCCTGCCATTGCCTTGCTCATGGTGCCCATCCAGATATCCACATCGCGCGGGTCGATATCGAAATGCTCGCGCAGCCCCAGGCCGGTTTCGCCCATGACGCCGAACGAGTGCGCTTCATCGACCATCAGCCAGGACTGAAAACGCTGCTTGAGTTCGATAAAGCGCGGCAGCTCGGGGATGTCGCCATCCATGCTGTAGAGCCCTTCGATCACCACCAGCACACGCTCGAACTGATGGCGGTGACGAGCTAACAGGGCTTCCAATGCGTCTGGGTCGTTATGACTAAACGACATGCGCTTGGCGCCGGAGAGCTGCGCACCGACGAGCGAGCTGTTGTGGATATACTCGTCGTGGAGCACTAAGTCTTTAGGGCCAAGCAGATAACCCAGAGTGGAGACATTGGTCGCGTGACCACTCACGAATACCACCGCGTCTTCGACATCGTAGGCGGTGGCCAGGGCCTGTTCCAGCTCCTGGTGGATAGGCCGTTCGCCTGAGACCACGCGACTGGCGGAGACTGACGTACCGTAACGGGCCACGGCATCGCAAGCGGCCTGATTTATACGCGGGTCGCCTGAGAAGCCGAGGTAGTTGTAGCTGGCAAAGTTGATGCAGGTCTGCCCATCAATCACGCTGGTTGCGCCAGCGGTGCCTTCATGCACCTTGAAGAACGGATCGACCAAACCAAGCTGATCGGCGGCTTGGCGCATCATGGCAATTTGCTGATAGCCGGGCTGGGCATCAAAGCGCGTGAAGCGCTCAGGCACCGTTCGCTGTTCAGCCCCTTGCCCAGTGGATGACGCCGCGGTGGCGCTGGCAGCACGCGGTGCGGTGCGTTTGCGTGCTTGTTCCAGAAGCTGCTGTTTCAGTTCAGAGCGCTTGGCGGTCATGGTGTCTCGGTCGCGGGTGATGATGAAGCAGAGGAAGATTCAGTGGTGAATCCTTCTGAGCCGTGTTGTGCGGCCAGCGAGGCTATCGCATCTTGCGGGGCTTCTTCAACATCGTCGTGCTGATGCATTTTTTGAATCAGCACGCCCGCCAGTTTGTCGAGGGTCGATGCTTCGCTGAGCACCATTACTGACACTTGTACGCCCAAGCGGTTCTCGATAGCGGTCATTAACTCAACGCCCATTAGGGAATCAAACCCCATGTCGTAGACCGAACGGTGGATATCGAGCTTCTCTTCATCAATCAGCAGAATGCTCGCCAGTTCGGCGCGCAGCAAGTCAGTGACCGTGCTGTGCAGCTCCTCGGGTGAGAGGTCGGCCAGCAGGGCGCTGATATCGTCATCGGCATCTGCGCTGCCGTCGTCGTCGCTAGCGCGGGCAATTTCGTTAAAGCGTGGCGCTTCAGCGGTGGGCAGGAAGCGAGCAAGCGCGCCCCACTCCAACTCCAGCACGCCCAGGCTTGGCCCAGGGGTCAGCAGCATTTGTTCCAGCACATTTAGCGCGTCATCCGAGCGCAGTGCCGAACCGCCCAGACGCTCTTGCAGCGCATCCCGGGTGCGGGTGTTGCGCGCCAGGAAGCCGACATCTTCAATCGCGCCCCAGCGTACGCAGGTGGCGGGTAAGCCAGCGGCGCGGCGGTTAGCGGCGAACGCTTCCAGCCAGTGGTTGGCAGCCACGTAGTTAGCCTGACCGGGGTTACCGAACAGCGTGGTGGCCGACGAGTAGAGCACGAAGAAGTCCAGCTCGGTTTCTCGGGTGAGCGCATCGAGATGGCGGGCACCGTCAATTTTGGGCGCCAACACTTTCTGAATGCGTTCGGCATTGAGGTTACGGATCAGGCCGTCGTCGATCACCGTGGCGGCATGAACGATGCCGCGCAGCGGCGCCAGTTCACCTTTGGCGCGCTCAAGCAGACTCGCTAGCGCAGCGCGGTCAGTAATATCGCAGGCGGCGGCGATTACCGTAACGCCTTGCTGTTCAAACGCAGCCATGGCCGCTTGGGCTTCTTCGCTGGCGGGGCCGCTGCGGCTAAGCAGAATCAGCTGCCGTGCGCCTTTCTCGACCAGCCACTGAGCGGTTCTTAACCCGAAACCACCCAGGCCACCGGTCACCAAGTAGCTGGCATCCGCTGATAGCTGCATCGCTTCCGTGCCCAATACGTCGTTCTGAGGCGGCGCGATGGGCTGTTCATAAGTCACCACGACCTTGCCGATTTGGCGCGCTTGCTGCATATAGCGGAAGGCGTCGATAACCTGAGTGTGGCTGAACGAGGTAAACGGCAGCGGGCTCAAGGTGCCGTCGTTAAACAGCGCCATCATTTCGCCAAACAGGCGTTGGGTCAGCGCGGGCTGCACTTTCATTAGCTGGTCGGAGTCGATACCGAAGTAGCTGAGGTTATTACGGAACGGGCGCAGGCCAATATGGGTGTTCTCATAGAAGTCGCGTTTGCCCAGTTCAAGGAAGCGGCCAAACGGGCGCAGGGCGCGCAGGTTCTGGTTGATCGCTTCCCCGGCCAGCGAGTTCAGCACTACATCCACGCCTTCGCCTTGGGTGTCTTCGAGGATCTCTTCGGCGAAGGTCAGCGAGCGCGAGTCATACAGCCGCTCGATGCCCATCAGGCGCAGGAAGTCGCGCTTCTCTTCGGAGCCGACCGTGGCGTAAATTTCTGCCCCAAGCCATTGGGCAATTTGCAGCGCGGCGATACCCACACCGCCTGCGGCGCCGTGAATCAGGATCTTTTCGCCGGGCTCTACCCGCGCTAGGTGTTTAAGCGCGTAGTAGACCGTAAAGAACGTTGTGGGGATTGTGGCCGCCGCGGCAAAGCTAATACCTTCAGGCAGCGGGGCGACGGCGTGCTGGCTGGCGATGACTTTATCGCTGAAGCTGGCAGGGCCGAAGCCGACGACCGACTGGCCAGGCGTCACGTGGGTGACGTTGCTGCCCACGCTTTCAACTACGCCTGAAAATTCGAGCCCCAGGGTTGGCCCGGCAAAGCCGTTCTCTATCGCTTCATCGGAGAGCAGGCCGAGGGTGTACATCACATCGCGGAAGTTAAGCCCGGTGGCCTTAACGCGGATTGCCACTTCGTCAGCGCTGGCTTGCGGCAGTGGGCGCGGGCGCCACGTTAGCTGGCGCAGTTGCCCTGGCATGGCAAAGCCAAGCGTCATCGCTTGTTGCGGCTGTTTGGGCTGCTCTTTGGCCTGCTCTTCGTTCTGTTTAAGGCTCGCCGTGGCCGGGCTAGGGGCTGGCACCGTGCGTAGCCGAGTCGCAAAGCGGTAGCCCTGATTATCAATCAGCGCTTCGTTTTCGCTGTCCGGTTGGGTCAGTAGGGTGGCCCAAGCGTTTAATGCCTGTTCGCTAACCTGTGCCGGTACATCCAGCAGGTAAACGTTATGCCCGACAGCTTCGTTGGCCAGTGAGCGGCCAAAGCCCCATAGCGCGGCATCGCCGGGGGCCTCGCCTGATGCATTGCTATGCTCGGAGGTAGAAGCTGCCTGCCAGAGCGCGCTAAGGCCGTGTGTGACTAGCCATAGGGACGCACTAAGCGACTGCTGCTCTAGCGCCAGTGTCCACAGCATGGCGTGGTCGCAGCGAGCGGTTTGCGCTTCAGTGCTGTTAGCACCCAGGCCACGCAAATCAATGACGTTAAGCGTTTGCTCAGTGTGCTTGGCTAGCGTTGGCTGGGCCAGGGCGTGGGCCAGTAACTCTGCGGGCGCGCTCTGGCTAACGCTGAGCAGCGCGGAGCCGCCTTGAGATTGCAGTGCCTCGACGAGCTGGGCCGCCAGCGCTTCACTGTCGTGATCCGCGACCACCAGGTGACGCCGTTGGGTCGTGCTGGACTCACCCTCAACCGCTGATAACGGATAGTGGGCGTGGAGCAGGTAGGCGCCGCTGTCACTCTCTTCCAGCGCCATTGGGTCGGAAACCATAAAGCCTTGATCGTTCAGCCAGCCGATCAGCGTCTCTTGCTCCAGCGCGGTTTGATCGATACCGGGCGTGGCCAGCAGATCATCAAGCCAGCGGCTCGGGGCGATACCGATCAGCATGACCTGGGCACCTGGCGCTAGCTGCGCTGGCAGCGCTTCGATCAATTGGCGCGTAACGGATGGCTGGGTAATATCCACACTGATGAACGCCACTTGCGCTTTTTCAACACTACTTGGCGCGGCTAGTGGCGAGGATTCGTTTGGGTCTAGGTGCAGCAAATCGATAAGCGGGAAGCGTTCTTGCAGCTGCTCCGCCTGATGACGCGTGCTACCGAGGGTGGTGATCACGCGGTAATGGGTAAGGTCGTGGTACAGCGCTTGGGCGCTGCGTTCCAGTAAGCGTTCGCCTAACGCAGGTGCGCTGGGGCCCGCTTCAAGGAATTGCAAGCGCTGCCCACCGGGGAGCTCTGTTATCAGCGAATCTATCAACTCGCCTAGCTCGCCTGCCAACGCCTGCCAGCCACTTTCGCCCACCAGCACTCGGTTCAAGCGCGCTAGATTTTCCTGGCTAATGCCCAGCGTTTCAAGATCGCTGGCGCCGCTGCGCAGTGCCTGTTGGTGAAGCCCTAAACGGCCCACCAGGTGAATAGGCGCAAAGTAGTCGGGGTAGTCCTGTACCAGCAGTTGCCAGATAACGTCTGGTGCATGCTGTGCAGCGTCGTCTGTATCTTCCTCTGTATCTACACCGATATCGGTATCCGCTTTCGGGCGCTGCTGAGCAAACGCTTCACTAAGGCTATCGAGCAGCGGGGCGACTTCGTTGCCGTAACGCTGACCGGTACTGGCGGCGTAAACGCTCGCGATATCGGCCAGGCGTGCCAGTGCATCCGCAGGCAAGGCCAGCGGCGCTGCCTGGAGCGGCGCCGGGGTCAGCTCAACGTCTAAATAGCTGAAGTGCTGATGATGCGCGCGGTTGAGGCGAATCGCTTTGAAGCGGGTTTTGCTCAATACGGCGACAGCATTACCGGCGGCGTCATATAGCTCGAAATCGGCGGTGAAGGAGTGCGGTGCACGCTTGCCCATCACGGCGCGGGCGATGACTGGCGCGCCAGCCTGGGTATTGACTTGAATACGCTCCACGCGCACTGGCACAAAGGCCAGTTGCGCGGCGAACTCACTATGCTGCGCCAGCAGCGGGATAAACATCTGGAAGGCGCTATCCAGAATGCCGGGGTGCACGTGCAGGGTGGCTAGCTGTGCTTTTACTTCATCCGACAGGGCGATTTCACCAATCACCGCATCGCCTTCGATCCAGCCTTTGGCGATGGCCTGGAAGGCGGGGCCGTAGTGCAGGCCAATCCGTTCGGCCATTTCCAGGTGGTCTTCCAGCGTGTAGTCCGGCGCGCGGGTGGGAAGCGCAGGGGCCTTGCGGTTAAGCAGGAAGCCACGGCTTTCCCGCATGGTGCGGGCAACGGCATTCAACTGCCATTCACTGCTGGTGGCGGGCTCGCGGGAGTGGATCTCCAGGCGGCCATCTTCCGGCAGGTAGGTCAACCGCATAGCACGGCCATGGGGGCCGTCCAGCAGCAGGGGGGCACGAATTTCCAGCTCTTCGATATCCAGCAGCGGGCTATCTTTTAGCTGCAGCGCCGCGGCCAGCGTCAGTTCCACAAAACCGGCACCGGGGAAGACGGCGCCTTCACCCACCACGTGGTCGGCCAGCCAGGGCTGGCGCTGGGTATCAAGCTGACTTTCCCAGGTGTGTTCGTGCTGCGCCAGCGGGTAACCCAGCAGCGGGTGCTGGTAGTAGCGCGAAAGCAGCCCTTGGCTGTCGTTGGTGGCGTGTACCCAGTGATGGCCACGCTGCCAGGCATAGCGCGGCAGCGGCACTCGTTGACCCACCACCGGCAATTGGCGGCTGGCCAGATCAAGGCCACTGAGCAGTAGTTGGCTTAAGCAGCGTTGTAAGCCTTCAAGGCCCGATTTATGGCGTTCAATGGTGCCGAAGACCAGGCCGGGGCGCTCCAGCTGGCGCAATGTCTCATTGAGATAACGGCGCAGAATGGGGTGGGCACCAATTTCAATAAAGACGTTATGGCCCTGCACCATCAGCGCGCTTGCGGCCGCATCGAACAGTACCGGCTCGCGAATGTTTTTCCACCAGTAGGTGGCGTCCAACTCAAGCCCGTCGCTAAGCTCGCCAGTCACGGTGGAGTAGTAGGGGATCTGCGTCGCGCGTGGGGTGATATCCGCCAGCGCGTTAATCACGCCCGCTTCAATAGTGTCCATCGCGGGGCTGTGGAAGGCATAATCCAGCGGCAGGCGCTTGGCAAAAATGTCTTGCTCGCTTAAAGCAGCTTCCAATGCCCCCAGTTGCTGGCTATCGCCCGCCAGGGTGATGCCTTTCGGGCTGTTGATGCCGGCCAGGCACACCTGGCTAAATTCGGGCTTTTCGAGCCAATCGGCGATGTCGTCAGCGCTCATGGCCACGGCGGTCATTTCGCCTTGGCCACGGGTTTTGCCCTGGTAGTCGCTGCGGTAGTAAATCACTTTCACCGCATCTTCCAGGCTCAGCGCGCCGCTGGCCCAGGCAGCGGCCACTTCACCCACGCTATGGCCAAAGACCGCCGTTGGGGCAATGCCTTGATCACGCAGCCACTCGGTGAGCGCCACTTGCAGGGCAAACAGCGCTGGCTGGGCGATCTCGGTCAGTGCGAAGCGGTTTTCATCCTCTTGCTTGTTCCGGCCTTCCAGCTCGGCGCGCAGTGAGAAGTCTCCGTGCTGCTGAAAGAGTTCATCAACGCGGTCAATCGCTGCGGCGAAAACAGGCGAATCGCTGAGCAGGTCACGGCCCATAGTTTCCCACTGGCAGCCGTTGCCATCATAAACAAACACCGGCCCTGCCGCGTTGGGCAGGCGCTCCAGTGTGGTAACGCTTTTGGTTTCTCCTGCCGCAAAGTCACTGAGCAGCGTGGCGGCTTCGTCAGCCGTTTGGGCAAACAGCAGCGCGCCATGGCTATGCCGTTCACGGTGGTGGAATAGCGTATAAGCAATGTCGTATAGGCTGATACCGCCACTTTCGTGTAAGCCGTTCTCACGCAAATAGTGGGCGAGTGTTTCAGCGCTTTGGCTGAGCGCTTCGTTGCTGCGGGCACTAAGCCGAATCGGTAGCGTTGACCCAGGCGCCTGTGGCTCGGGTTTGCTCCGCTCCGGCGGGCTTTCCAGAATCACGTGGGCGTTGGCCCCGCCAAAACCGAAAGAGTTAATGCCGATGATCAGGCGGCCCTCCTTTTTCAGCGGCTGGCCTTTGGTAACGACGGATAAATTCAATTCATCAAACTTGATGCGCGGATTAAGCTTGCGAATGCCAATGGTGGCGGGCACTTCACGGTGTTGAATGCTGTACAGCGCCTTGGCGAGCCCGGCCGCGCCGGAAGCGGTTTCCAGGTGGCCCAGGTTGCTTTTCACCGAGCCAATCAGCAGCGGTGTTTTACGGTGCTGGCCGAGTGCTTCGCCAATCGCGCGGGTCTCAATCGGGTCGCCCACGGCGGTGCCGGTGCCGTGCGCTTCCAGGTAGTCGATCTCATCCGGCGAGATACCCGCCTGCTTATAAGCGCGCTTCATCAGGTCAATCTGCGCGTTGGGGTTAGGCACGGTCAGGCCAGATTTGTGGCCATCGGTGTTTACAGCCGAGCCTGCTACCACGGCAATGATATTGTCGCCGTCGGCAATCGCCTGGTCGTAATCTTTAAGCAGGAAAATGCCTGCCCCTTCCGAGCGCACGTAGCCGTTACCCGCTTCGTCAAATACCTGGCAACGGCCAGTGGGCGAGAGCATGCTGGCTTTGGAGAAGATAATAAAGCCGTAGGGGTGCAGGTGCAGGCTGATGCCGCCCGCCAGCGCTATATTGGTTTCACCACTGCGAATCGATTGGCAGGCCTGGTGAAAGGCCACCATGGAGGACGAACAGGCGGTATCCAGCGACATGCTGGGGCCGTGTAGGTCAAACACGTAAGACAATCGATTCGAGGCGATGCTGGAGGTGTTGCCGGTAGCGGTAGAGGCATCAATGGCCGACATGTCGTCTGCGATGCGGTACGAGTAGTCGAGACTGGCGACACCTAAAAACACCCCGCACTGGCTGCCGCGCAGCGAGCTTGGCAGAATGCTGGCGTTTTCCATGGCTTCCCAGGCGAGCTCTAGGAGCATGCGCTGTTGAGGGTCCATGTTGGCGGCTTCACGGGGCGAAATACCAAAAAACTCAGCGTCAAATCCGCTGATGTCACCCAGGCTACCGGCGGCAAAGGTCACGCTGGTGCCAGGATGGCGTTTATCCGGGTGCAAAAAGGCGTCGTGGCTCCAGCGATCAGCGGCCACTTCGGTAACTAAATCTTTTTCGGCTTGCAGGTCCTGCCAGAACGTTTCAGGGGTGGTGCCGGGGAAACGATGGGCGGCGCCGATGATGGCAACGCGTTTAGTCATTCTTGCTCCTGAGGTTCTGGTTCTGCCTTGATCACATCGCTATTCATATCGTGTCCAAACACCTGTTTGAACAGCTGGACACCCAGTTCGTTAGCGGCTAGCTCAAATGGCTCACTGTCTTTTACCAACTGCTCCGTTGACCATATCATGTAGGGGGTGCGGCTATCAGGGGGCGTAAAGTGAGTGTACGCCTCCGGTAGAATTGGCACATGATCCCCATACCAGCCTAGCAGCCCCGGTCGCTTTGCATTATTTAGCGAATTTTTAACGCTCGCCAACATCTTGTCGGATTCACTTAAATGGTGCAAATAGACCGCGAGGTCACGCAGGTGACCGGGCAGTGGCCAGGGCGCGTTGGGCAGCGTGTTAGCTAGCGTCGCTTGACTGGGTGCTTCCAAATGTAGCGGGCCGTGATTTTCCATGGTGATGACAAAGATAAATAGCGGCCTATTATCGTCATCTTCAAGCAGGCGTCCAATTTTTCGTGCAACGGCTTGGTCAC
Source organism: Vreelandella neptunia (assembly GCF_022489065.1). Classification (GTDB taxonomy): domain Bacteria; phylum Pseudomonadota; class Gammaproteobacteria; order Pseudomonadales; family Halomonadaceae; genus Vreelandella; species Vreelandella neptunia_A. The sequence continues at coordinate 382,946 of NZ_JAKVTW010000001.1, forward strand.
CAATGTATTGGCCGCTCTTGTCGCTGCTCTCGAAAGCATTGATATCTATAAAGTGGTCAAAGCCTAATTGCGGTATCACCTTGTGACGAAAATAGAAGCTCGCCAGGTATGGATGTACGCAAATGGTGCGATAGCCTGCCGCTTTTAGCGCACTCGCCAAACTGGGCCGTGGATGACGTGAAAGGGTGCGATACGGATTGAATTGTCGTGCACCCCACTGGCTGGGGGCAATGCCGGTTAACACCGCGCACTCGGTACGCACGGTATTGGCACCCCAGGCGGGCACGTTTAAGGCGCCATGCAGGGTAGCGTTTGTGCGGGTGGTGTCGTAGTGGTGAAGTAGATTGGCATCGACTTCTTGGCACCAGGGGCGCGGGTCGAAAAACGATTCGCTCTGCACCAGTACAATGTTTGGCAGTGCTGGGTTTGGCAGTGACTGGTTTGGCAGTGCTGGGTTTGGCAGTGTTTGGTGGGGCAGGGGTTGCGCGTCTTGATATGCTTTGGCCACCTCTGTTAGCTGATAAAAAGGCGACTGTTCTGGCGTTGGGATAGGTGAGCGCATTAGCGCCATACCGTAGGCCCATAGGCTGGCAAACAGCCCTAGACACTGCAGGTCTTGAGTGGGCTGCAAGGTAATGGCGGGTTGCTTGGGAATGCTGAAAGAGAGCAGTAGTACGCCGATGGCGATGATCTCAAACGCGCTGATTAAAAAGCGGCTAGCACCCTCGCTAGTGACTAACGAAGTTTCCCAATAGAAGAACGCCCCAATGGCAACGGCCGCCGCACTGCTGGCGGCAATCGCTAGGCCAATGCCGAAAAAGGGCACGTATAAGCGCGGATGCAGAATGGCATCCCAGAAGTATTCAAAGTCGTGGCAAATAAACGGTTCGTTCAGCGTGTTCGACTTGGTATTGCTCGACTGCACGACAACGAGCTGAAGCGAGAGAAATACCATGACCGCGAACCAGGGGCGCTGAAGTAGCAACACCAATAGACCAAACAGCAGCACCCAAGAGCCCGCATGCACGCCATTAGCCGCCAAACCGCGCTGCCAGAAGGGCCGCGGCCGTGGGCTAAGCAGGGCTTCAACGCCACCGCTTAGCAACAGGCCGATGAGCAGTGGCCACATCAGCGCGCTAATCATGGGGCGTGCCTTCTGAGTGATTAAAGCCCAGGCGCTTGATCAACCATTGTGAAACACCGGCAGGCAGCACCGCTAACCACCAGGTGCCAAAATTAAGTGGAAAGGGGAAGCTGATGCGTGCGCGGTTGGCCGTTATGCCCCGTTTTATGACGTTAGCGGCGCGCTCGGGGGGCCACTCCCAGGGTTTGGGGCCGGGCATCGCTTCGCACATCGGTGACGTCACATAGCCGGGCATCACCACCGTGACACCAATGCCATGGGGGGCGAGCAGCCCGCGCAACCCTTCACCGTAGGCTTTAATGCCAGCTTTGCTGGCGCTGTAGCTGGGTGTTGTAGGCAAGCCGTGCCACCCGGCAAGCGAGCTGATCAACACCAGTTGACCGCTGCCGCGCGCCTGCATGGCGGGCACCATGTGTTGCACCATGGCGATGGGTGTTTTCAGATTGATATCCAGCAGCGCCTGCACCTCGTCCCAGGGCTCTAGAATTTCAGGCCCTTGGGGGTGGGTATTTTTGCCCGCATTGGCGATGACGATATCCGGTACTTGCTGGGCGCAGAGTTCGGCTAGCCAGTTTTGCAGGGCGTGGTCATCGGTTAGCGTGATGGTCGAGAGCGTGACCTGGGCGCCTTGCTCGCGGCAAATCGCTGCCAGTGCTTCCAGCGTTGCTAACTGGCGGCCGTGCAGCACGAGATGGGTGCTGGGTTCTGCGTAGGCGCGAGCTAGCGCCCCACCAATCGCCCCCGTGGCGCCGGTGATTAGTACACAGCGAGAGCGTTGGGGTTGGCTCACAACAACTTCTCCAGCGGTGACGGGCAGGCCTCGAGTATGCGGGCGGCGTTGTCCACGGCCAAATCGATACTTGGCTGGCAGTAGTAGCCACCATTGACCTGAACGGCGTGCATGACGGTTTTTTGGAAGTAGCCAAATAGTTCGCTGTTAGGCGGCTGTGGCTGCTGCCAAAAATCCGCCAAATCACCTTGGTAGGTTAGCCCATCCAGGTTGTAGATCGGGTCACTGAGGGCAAAGGTCGGGCAGTGCTTTTCCAGCGATACGATGCCCACGGTGCTGTTAACGGTCACATTGCCTCTGGCATGTTTGAGCAGAGCGTTGAGGTCGCCTGACTCCAGGTAGACGATGCGCCCTTGCAGACCGTAGCGTTCTTCAAGCTGCTGGATCATCTTGGGGTAGTTGACCAAGCCCATATCCAGCGGGTGGTTCTTGATACATAGCTGCGTATCGCTGGGCGCGTGAGTAGCAAACGAGGCCATCACTTCGTCCATTACCTCTTGCATATTGGCATAGGGGGAGTGATCGCGAATTTGCGCATCGCTATTTAACTGCAGCGGCAGCATAAAATAAGGGCAGCCGCTTTCGATAAGAGCTTTGATGCGCTCGGCATCGCGTTTTTTCCAAACGGCTCTTAACTGAGCAAAGCGCTTGAGATAGCCCGCGTACTCAACAGGGGCAGTGATCGGCGCGTGGTTGCGGTAGTGCGGCGCGACAAGCGGGTTGGCAAGCCCTGCCAAGTGATAGCCAACATCGTGCATGGCGCGAATTTTAAAAGAGGAGCGAAAACGCACCGGCGCGGGTGGCTCAGGCAGCGCTTTGCCGGTTTCATAAAACCAGCTGGGGTTGCGGGGCAGCAGCGAGTGGCCGTTAACGCCTTCGCGCTCCAGAGTGATCCAGAACGGGCGAAAGTAGCCCTCTTCAAATACATGGGTACGCACGCCTGCAGCGGCGGCATTGTCGACCGCGGGGCGATGAATAGGGCGGCGGTCGCCGAACACGATTTGATCGGTAATTGCGTACTTCTGCCAAAGGTGTTGGATATAGCCGGGCAGCTCGGTTAGTGGGTCACGAAACAGGTGGCTTTCGCCGTGAGTGCGCTGCCAGTAAGCGATGTCGCCTGCGTTGAAGTTGACCTTGACGACACGGTGCCCATCGTTCACCAAACGCTTGGCTAAGCGCGGGTAAAACGGTGAGCAAACGCCCTGCAAAAATAAGAATGCACGCTTCTGTTGCTTCAACTCAATGCCTTCCGATCAACAAGTTACGATAACAGCGGTAGAGATGCTGTTTCCATGTAAGGGTGCTTTTTTGTGTTCTTGCCTGTTCCAACAGGCTGACGACGGTTTCAGCATTGCATAGCTGGTGGGTCGTTGGGTCTACATAGCCGGGGTAAAGAATCAGCGTGCCGGCCACCAGCGCATCCAGCGAGAGTGAGCGAGTGCGGCGAGGGCAGCTAAGCGCATCCTGGGTTAGCCCCCAGCCAGCATAAAAGGGCAGGCCGTAGGTGCTGACTTCCCGCTTGCGCAAAAGTGCTTCAAAGCCGGTTAAAGAGCTCATGGTATGAACTGCATCGACGCGCTCTAGCAGGGTCGCGATATCGATACCACTCGCGTCTAGATCATACAGGCGTTTGGCATTGGTATCGAGTGCCCCGACACGCGCTTCGCTCAATACATCGGGGTGGGCTTTGTAAACGATAAAGGCGTCTGGGTGGGCGTCACGCACGGCGCTCAGTAGCCCGCTATTGGTATTAATATGAGGGGAGCCGGTGGCAATGGAGGCGTCGCTCTCCACCTGGCCTGGCACCAGTATTGTGTAACGCCCTTTGGGCAGCTCGACCTCTGCCGTGCCGCGTATGTTGTACTTGGAGAGCTTGAGCGCCACCAATCGTTCACGAAGCTGATGAGCTCGTAGCAACAGGTCGTCGCTGAACGTGGTGTCGTTAAGCAGCGTTTCCAAGTCACTGGGCTGGGTGGGGTCGTAATAGATACCCTGTGAATCAATCACCAACGACAGCGGCTGCGTAAGATCGACCCCCAGCCCCACCGAACGAATGAAGCCATCTTCCATACGCCAGAGTTTGGCCATGTGCTGGGCGTGCTGGCGCTTGAAATCTGCATCAATGCGGCTCGACCACACCAGCAGGCGTTCATCGGGTTGCTGGCTTGCGGGCAGCTCGGCCTGATAATTCACCTGCGCGGCGGGCCCCAAAAAACCACCAATAAAGCGCCGCTTCCACGAGGAGAACCCGCATGCCCGCCAGCTTCCCCGGTAGCGCTCCTGCTGGCGCTTTTGATCGGCAATCAAGGCGATGGCCTCTTCTAGCGTGGCTGATTGCCGGGTGTAAGGGTTGGCGTAGCGGCAGTAGCGTAAATAAGCGGCGGCAAAGACTTCAAGGAGGGTGCGCTGTGTGCGTCGTCGCTGGCAGGGCAACTGGTCGTGGGTTAGCCCCCAGCCGGCATAAAAGGGAATGCCAAAGCAGGACACCTGCTTACCCGCAAGCAGCGCTTCAAAGCCGAGCTGGCTGGTGACGACGTAAACGTGATCAACCTGGTCAAAGAGTGCCCAGGGATTGATATCTTCACCGATTACCCTGCAGCGGGGGTGGTCAGCTGCGTTAAGCAGATGCCCCTGTTTTTTGCCCGCAATTACGTCAGGGTGGATCTTGACCAAAATCTCGCTTTCGGGGTGCGCTGCTAACGCGGCCTCCAACATGTGTTGAAAACTCTCCGCTTGAGCACCGCCGTAATGAATAGAGGCATCCCCTGCGGTTTGGTCGACCACTAACACACGTGCCCGGCTGCTGTTCTGAACTGGCTGGTCGGGGGCATGGTTATATTTGGAGAGCCGGTAGCGGGCGATCAGTGCTATACAACGTTCGGCTTGGGCTAGCTCTTCAGCGTCGAAGCTTGCTGTGTTGAGCCAGTTTTCTAAATCAGAAGGGCGCGAGGCGTCGTAATAGATACCGGTCTCATCGACCACTAGGCTATGCGGTTGAAAGCCATCCACCCCTAGCCCTAACGAGCGTATAAAGCCATCTTCCAGGGCGATATAAGGTAGTTGGTGGCGTTGGGCATACTGCCTTGCGCGGACGCTGGTGGGCTTTAACCCCCAGCCAATGATCGCGTTGGGCTTCTGCTTCCATGGGCGAAGGCGGGCGAAACGATGAAATTCGGGCAGCAGCGCAGGCAGGGCAGCCAGTTTGCGGATACCTGAGGATGTGTAACCTGCCGTTCGTGTCGCCATAAATAAGGCCGCAGTGAGGTAACAGTACAAAGAGTAGGCGGGCGAACATACGTGAATTGGCTAGTGTAATCAATTCATCGCATGCTTGAGGGTAGATTAACCGTGGATAGGAGGAGCCTGTGGTTATTTGCTTAAGGTTGCGATAATTAAGCGTATGTAACGGATTTAGATGGTCTAGTTTCAAAATGTTTATAAGTAGATAAAATAGCTTTTGCTAACCTCTTAAGTTAAGTTTGTTAGAGTTCGCTCATGCGTTTGTATTACTTGAAATGGCTTGCATAGTTGATACGTATCAACGCTTGGGTAAGGCATAATTTTGTTAAGCTCATTGCTTATTCTGCTTGGGCGCTACCGCCCCTCTGGCAATAGTTAACGGATGTAAATGCTGCCTTTTAAATATATACACTCAAGGTCACCCGGTGCGTTTCACTAACACACTGAAATTAATATTCTCCTCCCGCTCGTTGAGAGGCCGGCTGCTGCTGGGGCTCGCACTCACATGGTTTTTGGTGGTTACCCTAGTGCTGGGTATGTCTTGGCAATTGGGTAAAACCATGGTTCAGGAAACCAATATGTCTCATCTGCGCTATGAAGCCACGCTACTGGCCGATGAAGTCACCCAGCAAGTTGAGATGCGTTTTCAGGCGCTCGAGCGCCTACGCGGAAAGATTGGTGCCACCGATGATGCTGCTTGGATTAGCTATCAACTGCAGCAAAACGATAGTTTGATAGCACTGTTCGAAGGAATTGTCGTAGCAAATCGTGAAGGAACCGTGGTGGCCGATTGGCCCGCTATTGTAGGCCGGGTAGGGTTGCAAACCGCTGAACTTGAGTATTTTCGTATGCTGCGTGGCACCCGTCATCCTTACGTTAGCGAGCCCTTTATAGGCCGAGCGAGCGGCGTGCCTATCGTATTAATCACTGTTCCGCGGCTCACTGATGAAGGCGAGTTTGATGGTTTTGTGGGTGGCATTCTTAATCTTGACTCCAGTGGGGTGTTTGGCCGCTTAGCCAGGGTACGCCTGGGTGAAAAAGGCTATGCAGGCGTTGCTACTGCCTCTGGCAAAGTTCTGTACCATCCCGAAACTTCATTAATCAACGCCTCCGTGCCCAGTAAGGACTTTAACCCTTGGTTGGATATGGCCTTGGATGGCTGGGAAGGAGACGTGGTTAGCAAAATACTGGATGGTCAAACGGCGCTTCAGTCCTACGCCCAGGTGTGGCCCGCCAGTTGGGTCGTTGGCCTCTATTTGCCCATTGAACAAGCCCAATTGCCGCTGGCTAACTTCATTCGTAAACTTTGGTGGTTGTGGGTGTCGCTTGCGCTATTAATGCTGCCACTGCTGTGGTGGATGCTGGGGCGTGAACTAACGCCGCTTAAACATCTGGAGCGGCAAATCGGTGAGGTGGGTTTAGGTCACCGCGAAAATGTTAGTTTGGCCACCAATATGCAAGAGCTGCAGCAAGTGGCATTGACGTTTAACCGTGTAGAAGAAGAGCGCCAACTGCTGCTAGGCCATCTTCAGGAGCGCGAGGCGTTTCTTGACTCGGTGCTCAACGCCGCACCGCAGGGCATGTTTGTTGCCAACATCAAAGGCGACATCACCTACATGAACCCGGCGCTGCTGGAAATGCTGGGTATTTCAGCTGACCTGCCCATGGAGACTTGGCTGACGCAGGTTCACCTGGACGACATCAAGGGGGCGCAGGATTTGTGGCTGCATAGCCTGCGTACCGGCAGTGATTTCGTTCGCCAGCTGCGGTTTTTACGCAGTGATGATGAGTTACTGTGGCTGGACATTCATGCTCGCGTGGTCATGATCTCCCAAGATGGCCATACCCTGGGGTTGGTGGGGGTTGTAAAAGATATTACCGAACGCCGGGAGCAGGAGGCCATTCAGCGCTGGGAGGCGGAGCACGACCCGTTAACAGGGCTGCTCAATCGCCGAGGCTTTGAGCGCCGCCTGGACGAAGCGTTTGCCGATTTTCAAAAAACCAGCACACCTTCGGCCCTGCTGCTGTTCGATTTGGACCACTTCAAGCCCATCAACGATGAGGGCGGGCATGCACTGGGTGATGAAATGTTGCGGCGTATTGCTCAGGTCGTTGCCTGGGAAGTTCGCCGCAGTGACCATGTGGCGCGTCAGGGGGGCGACGAGTTTGGCGTGTTGCTACCCAGCTGCACCCTTTCTCAGGCTATGAAAATCGCGGAGTCTTTACGTCATGCAGTAGGGGAGATCTCTGTGACCCACCAAGGCAAAGAGTACATGGTCACACTCAGCATTGGTGTCACGACTTTTGATGAAATTGACGCTAGTGTCTCCCATGTTTTAGCGCGCGCCGATGCAGGAAGCTATGAGGCCAAGGGGCAAGGCCGCGATGGGGTAGTCGTCAATATGCCTCATAATAAGGAGGATGAACCGGAGTTGTTCGACCCGTTTAAGTAGCCATCTTAAGACCCTAACCTAGCCTTTTAAATAGCTTCTTAAATAGCTCTTAAAATTTTCCCTCATTAGCCTCACAAGCACCTGCGGCGCGCTTGATCAGTCGACAAAACTAGCCCAGCAGTAGAGTATAAGCAGGTGCTGAACTTACTGAGACGCTGTTGTGAACCTACTTGAACTATTTGCCCGCACGCTGGATGTGACGCTGCCTGTTTTTGCGATGGTGTTTTTAGGCTTGGGCCTGAAGCGCTTGAAATGGATCGATAGGGCGTTTGTCTCAACTGCCTCAGCGCTGGTGTTTAGAGCGACACTGCCTACCCTTATTTTTCTTAGCCTGATAAAAGCCGACTTGAGCGTTGCGCTAGATGTATCGATGATGGTGTTTTTTGCCGCCGCCACGCTGGTGCAGTTTCTGCTGAGCTGGGCCTGGGCGCACTATCGAGTAGCCCACAAAGATCGTGGGATATACGTGCAAGGCGCCTTCCGGGGTAATTGCGGGGTAGTGGGCTTAGCCCTGGCGGCAGGTATGTACGGTAACTACGGCCTTTCAGCGGGTAGTTTGCTGCTAGGCGTGGTGATTGTGATGTACAACGTACTTTCAGTGGTGGTGCTGGCAACCTATCAACCGGGGCAGTCTACCGACTGGCGCAGTTTGCTGAAGCACGTGGTCACTAACCCACTGATTATCTCTGTCTTCGTCGCGCTTCCGTTCACGGCGCTCTCGATCCCGCTGCCGAGCTGGTTGATTACCTCAGGGGACTATTTTGCCTCGTTAACGCTGCCATTGGCGCTGATTTGTATAGGCGCGACGCTCTCCGTCTCAAGCATGCGCGACAGCAGCCAGGTAGCGTTTGGCGCAAGCTGGATGAAAATGGTCACGCTCCCGGTGCTTTCCACTGCCGCAGCTTGGGTAATGGGCTTTTCCGGCGAACAGCTGGGCCTACTGTTCCTGTTCTTCGCCAGCCCTACCGCCGCCGCCAGCTTTGTAATGGTGAAGGCGATAGGCGGCAATGTGGCCCTTGCGGCCAACATCATCGCCATCACCACACTGATGGCGAGCATTACCGTCACGCTGGGCGTCTTCGCGCTGCGTTTACTTGGCTGGATATAGGAATCAACGTGAATTAAGCAACTCGGTTGGCCCTGCCTAAGGGGACGCGTTATACTACGCGCCCGCAACTTTAGACCGCGATTAAGTCCCTGTAGCTCAGTAGGATAGAGCAGCCGCCTCCTAAGCGGCAGGTCGCAGGTTCGACTCCTGCCAGGGACGCCAACGGGCTATCTGTAAACCTTTCCGAACACCCTCAAATACGAGCGCTCATTTGCATTAGGCAACTATTTGCCCGTTTTGCTATATAAGTGCTGTTAGTTCCTGCGCTGTATCCTCATACTGCATCGGCAAATAATAATTAAAAGGAATGACCGTGCTTATAAAAGCAGTGATGTTGATGCTGGCGCTATGCTTCGCGAGTGTGGCAAACGCTGAGCAGCCGTTTGATACCTCTGATAACTGGCTTACCCAAGCCGAGCTTACCGTGTCAGCCGAAGAGGGCGCATGTGACCTGACGTTCGACACGATTTCAAAAGAGCTTTTCCTAGCCCAGGGCGGATGTTGTAAAACATGCTCCAAAGGCAAGGCATGCGGTAACTCTTGTATCAGCCGTAACTACACCTGCCACCAACCGAAAGGGTGTGCGTGTGATGGTTAGGTAAAGCACATACTGCCCACGATCTAGCTAAATCTATTGGTATTTAACCTTACACAAGTTGCCACTTATCTCCGCAACTGAGTTGACTGGAAAGAAGTGATTTTGTGGGTGCTTTTAGAAGTCAACTTGCATATAGAGCTTAACGTGACCAAAAGCTAGAAAGGCTGATTAAAAAAGCCGTCCTTGGCCTGCCGCGTGCTCCTGTTCCTTCCGCCTAAGTTCTTCCCTGGCTCAATCCATGAGCGTGTGAATCGTACTCCTTGTACGCGGCGTGCATTGGCGTAAGCACACGGTAATGCATCTTCAAAAAAGATGATGTAAGAGATATCTGTCACGCTTGTAAGAAATATCTTACAACGAGCAAAATAGCGTTTAATCGTGATAGGGCGGGAGGCAAACATGAACAGGGCAATCACTGTGTCGCTGAGCTGCGTATTTCCCCATAACGATACCCGCATCAGGTATGCTCCTTGCCTGCTTATCACTCGCTGAACATTGGTTAAGGAAGCTCTCTATGTCGTTAAATATACGGTCGTTATCTAAACGCGTTGCCATTAAGGCGCTCGTTGTTACGTTTGCACTGCTTCCGCCCACGCTGTTGGCTCAGGATGCTCATATTGGCAGCGTGCGAACGGAGTTCAAGCTGCTGGGGCCCAATAACACCATTGAAGTGGAGCGTTTTGATGACCCTGAGGTGCAGGGCATTTCCTGCTATATTTCCTACTCTCAGATAGGCGGTATTACGGGGGCGGTCGGGCTTGCTGAAGAGGCCAGTGAAGCCAGCGTGGCGTGTCGGCAGACGGGCGAGATTATCTTCGACCCTGCTGACGTAGAGGAGCAAGAGGTGATTTTTACTCAGCGTCGTTCCGCGCTATTCAAGAATATGCGCGTTGTCCGCATGCATGATACTGAAACGCAAACCTTTGTGTACCTGACCTACAGCGCCAAACTGGTCGATGGCTCGCCTAAAAATGCGATTACGGCGGTTCACTACGGCGATCTGTAATGGGGTATTTGCTGAAAATCACACTGACACATTCCCCACTGCAGTCGGCGCTATTGATGATTGGTCTGGGCATATCAATCAGATTAATTTAACGCGGATTGCCGAGGGTCTGTGTCCAGTAGGTAGAGTAGCGTGAGTCCGGTCCGTTTACTTTCGCCATGCCCATTTCAGTAAAGGCAGCGCTCATGATGTTCTGGCAGTGGCCGGGGCTCTCTAACCAGCCATTCACCACGGCGGGAACTGAGCTGTGGCCAGCGGCGATGTTTTCACCCACTGCCTGCCAGTTGTAGTCCTGGGAGCTGACTCGCTGCTCAATTCCCTCTCCATCTGGGTCGGTATGGCTGAAGTAGTCGTTCTCGGCCATATCTTGGGAGTGCATCTGGGCGGCTGCTTCTAGCTTGCAGCTCCAGGTGAGCGGTTCCGCTGCCTCAAAATCCTGATCGCCACACTGCCTTGGCTTACGGCGCGCTTCGTTGATGCTTGAAAGCATTGCCTGCTTTTGATCGGTGAATTCACACTCACCTTGTGCGTTGGCACCGTGACGCTCGTTGGCTGCCCATGAGCTGCTTGAGCCCATGAGCATTACCACGAGTAAACTGAACAGCGCCCCGTCAGAGGGGCGCTTGGGAAGGAGGTTAGGCACCGAATTTTTCATTCTCGCCGAGGTTCGGAGTGGCGTCTTTTTTGAGATTGGCTTTGGCAATCTCGTAGAGCTGGAAGGTCTTGCTCTCTTTGGCTTTCCAGTGCTCGCCCATCTCTACTTTAATTTCCAGCAGGGCGACGTCTGGGTCATCCTTACCTTCAGGGAACCAAGCGGCGATGAAGGGATTCCAGTATTTTTCGATCAGGTCACGGTTGTCGGTCAGGTTGGCTTTACCCGACAGCGAAACGTAGACGCCGTCTTCCTGATCAGAGAAGCTCAGGCACACATCGTGATCGCTATTGGTTTCAAACACTTTTTCTGAACTACGACGGGTGAAAAACCATAGCGTGCCGTCGTACTCTTCCTGCACTAAATGCATCGGACGGGCGCGGGGCGTGTCGTGATCCGAAGTAACGAGCATGCCGACTTTGATATCTTTGATCATCTTCCAGATCTTTTGCTTATGTTCAGGGCTGGACATAGCTTCACTCTCCATATGAATTTTGCTGTAAATCGCCATCGACAATGCTTGTACATGGCCAATGACTTGCTACAGCTTAGCTACCATTTTCGACATCAGCAAACATGCTAAACAAGAGCGGCATTTCATATGAAGTGATATCCGGCTTGATGTGTCTGCGGATACTCACCAGAATCAAAGTAGGTTACCGGTATGGTCAGGGAGGAAGGTTACGATGCGCATAGGTTCTATTTACTGCAGCTGCACCATTGCTGTTCTATCACTGCTTGGCGGCTGTACCACGGGAGGGGGAGACCCTCATTCTCAAAACCATATGACTCAGCGCGCTGCTGACTACTGCGAAAGCGTTGGCGGTGAAACTGAAGTTCAAGAAACCAGTTTAGGTACCGGCCGCTATTGCCGCCTGCCTGATGGCCGAGTCGAAAATCAGTGGCAGCTTTATCAAATGGAGCGGCTCGATAACGACTAGCGGGCTTTTACACTCCTTTTATGATTGATCTTGAGCATTGCTATGCGTCTTAGTTACCACGGCCCGTTACCTGAAGTGATGGGTTTTTTACTGTTACCTCAGTATTCGATGATGGCATTTTTTGCGGCGGTGGAGCCGCTGCGGATCGCTAACCGTATTGCCAATCGGCCGCTGTTTGACTGGACGCTCATCAGCGCTGACGGCGGGCCGGTGACGGCGTCTAACGGCATGACCTTGATGGTAGATCAAGCAACGGCGGATGTTCATCATCTGCCTTCGCTGGCGGTATGTAGTGGCTTTACCCCGAAAGCACATCTCACGCGGCCATTAATGGCCTGGCTTCATCAGTTGGATCAGGCGGGCTGCTGCTTGGGCGGCATTGATACTGGGGCTTTTTTGCTCGCCGCCACAGGGCTGTTAAAGCATGAGCGGGTGGCGCTGCACTGGGAGAGTTTGCCTGCCTTTCGTGAGCGCTTTCCGGGTATTGATACCACCGATGAGCTTTACGAGCTGGGCGAGCGGCGTTTTTCTTGCGCGGGTGGGGCGGCGGCAATGGATATGGCGCTGGAAGTGATCGCGCGGCGCCATGGCGCAAAGCTGGCCATTGATGTGTCTGAGCAATTGATCCATGACCGTATTCGCACCCGCAGCGATCAGCAGCGCATGGCGTTGGTGAAGCGCTTAGGCACCCACAACCGGCGCGTGGTTGAAGCGGTGGCGCTGATGGAGCAGAACCTTGAGGAGCCGCTTTCCCTCGAAGAGATAGCGAGCCGGGTGGATGTGTCGGTGCGCCAGTTGCAGCGCTTATTCGAGCAGGAGCTAACGGTAACCCCGCGGCAGTGGTACTTGCAGCTGCGCATCAAGCGCGCCCGGCGGCTGCTAGCAGAGACCGATCTTGCGGTGTTAGCGGTGGGGTTAGCCTGCGGGTTCAGTTCGTCTTCTAGCTTTGCGCGTTCATTTCGAACCTATTATGGCTACTCGCCAAAGCAGGTGCGGGAGAAAAGCGTTTAAGGCGCTTTGTGCGTCGTATAATGGCTGTTAAGCGTCGCTTGGTGCCTAGTAGTGGAGAGGCAGCCGCGCATACTGACTAAACCCAATTTATAAGAGGTTTAGCCCTATGTCTGTCATTACTAGCTCTACCACTACCAGCTCTACCACCAAATCGCTATCGCTATCAGCGGGCTTTTTACTTGCTGCGTTTGCCGCCACGCCCGCCATGGCGGAGCTTGATGAGCTGCGCTTCGGCGTGCCGCCATGGCCTGGGGTTACGGTAAAATCAGAAGTTGCCGCCCAACTGCTGGAAACCATGGGGTATGAAACCCGCCAGCAAGATTTAGCTGTCAGCGTGATCTTGGAAGGCTTGTCGCGTAACGACCTGGAGATCTATTTGGGTGGCTGGTATCCGGTACAGACAGATATGGTTGAGCCGCTGGTGGCCGATGGCAAAGTCGAAAAAGTGGTTTCCAATATCAGCGGTGCCAATTCCGGGCTGGTCGTTCCCCAGTATGTCTACGATGCAGGCGTTACCACGGTTGCTGAACTGGCTGAGCACTACGACCGTTTCGATGGTGAAATTCAGGGTATCGAAGCGGGCACCGGCATTAACGATGCGATTCTTAACGCCATCGATAACGACCTTGCGGGTCTAGGCGATTGGCAGCTCCGCGAAAGCTCTACCTCCGCCATGCTGGCCCAGGCAGAGCAGAAAATGGCTGACGAAGAGTGGGTGACGTTTGTCGGCTGGGAGCCTCACTGGATGAACGTGAGCTTTGATTTGGCCTATTTAGCCGACAGCGATGATGCAGGCGTGGCCACCATTGAAAGCACGGTGTGGACCATTACGCCGGGGAGCCTAGCTGAAGAAGCTCCCCAGGTTCACCGCTTTCTATCGCAATACGTGATCGATATTGAAGATCAAAATGAGTGGGTGCATGAGTATAGCTACGAAGAGCGCCCCGCGGATGAAGTGGCGAATGAGTGGATTGGCAACAACCTGGATACCGTTGCTGAGTGGCTCGAGGGTGTTGAAACCCGCGATGGCGAATCTGCTATTGAGCAGGTACGTGCCCAGTTCGATTCTTAATAGCCCGGACGTTTAATAGCCCGGACTATTAATTAATAGCGGCTCTTGAAGCCTAAGCTGTGTTCCACTCCAGACAGCGCCTTATTCTTTAAGGCGCTGTTTTAGTGTGTGGCAAAAGTCCTGCCAAGCGGCACTCATCTCGGGTAGCTGCGTGTGGGCATGAAGGGCGCCATGCACCATGTGTGGCGCGCAGCAGTAGCCAATGGATGCCCCCGCTTGCTGCCAGAGAGCTATTGCGGTGTCGATAGGCAGTGTTAACGGGTCATGCTCCACCGTGAGTACTTCGATGCTAGCGGCCGGTGGGCTGCGATCCCGCTGGGTGGCAATGATCTCAGGGTACTGTTCGCGAATGCTGAGCACATCGTTGCGGGAGAGCAGTGGGGCATCTTCACCTAGGCAGGCTGGCGAAAGCTCGCCAACGGTTGGGTAAATCAATCCCAGCGGTGGCGCATCACGCAACGGGTGAGCAAGGTCGATCGCTAATCGCCCACCCGCGCTGTCACCCACCAGCGCAATGGGTTGAGACGCTTCTAAAACCGTACGGCAGTCTGCCAGCATGGCGGGGTAACCTACCTCTGGTGCAAGCCGGTAGTTCACGCTGACCACTTCACACTCAAGCGCCTGAGCCAAGCTGGCTGCAGGGCCATGGTGGCTCTCGTTTGAACCGATGGTAAAACCGCCACCATGGATAAACAGCACGCAGCCTGATGCTCGCTGCTGGGGTATAAAGCGACGCACGCCCACGCCATCCAAAACGCTATTTTCGATCCGCATTCCAGTTGGGTCGGGTGGGGCAAACGTGCGGCAAAGCGTGTCGTAGGCGCGCCGTGCTTGAGGCAGTGGCAACTCCTCCATTACCGCCAGCCCTGCGCTAAAACGATGAATAAAGACGTCTACGTTCATCTTTGTTGTTACCTTTAGCGGCGAATGCCGATGGTGCGCCCGGCAAGTTCTGGCCAGGCGTCGCTATTTGCTCGGGTCAGTGCTGCAATACGTTTCGCGACTGCTTCAGGAAACGGGCTTGGGCGTCCTGATGCTTGCTTCATGCCCATCAGCATCTGCTCGCTGGTTGCCAGTAGGTTGCCTTCGTCGTCAAACATGGCGAAAAAGACGTGCATGCGTTTTGCATCGCTATCGAGCAGGGTTAGATCAATATTGAGCGGCTGGTCTTGATGCGCCTCGCGTCGATAGCAGAGATGAGTTTCCAGGGTATACACAGTGTAGCCATAGTGCTCACGGCCCGCTTCATCTAGCCCAATGTGGTCAATCAGCGCTTCGCAGGCCTGGGAGAAGACGCGGGCGTACTCCGCGTCGTTCATGTGCCCGTTGTAGTCGACCCACTCGGGGGCGACGTGGGTTTCATGGATGATCATTAAATGCGTCCCTTTAGGCCTTCGGCTTCCGGCCAGTATTTCTGGACTACCTCCAGCAGCTCGACCAGGAAGTCGTCCCTGCGGCGATCCAGCGTGGCCACTGTCCGCCCTGCGGCTTGGTGCTCACAGCCTTCGACTACTTTATCGATCAATTCGTCAGTCAGCTCTGGGGCTTCCAGCTTGGTCCAGGGGAGTTTTAACGCGGGGCCAAACTGCTCCAGCATATGGCGCATGCCTGGCTCGCCGCCCGCTAGGTGGAAGGTTAAGAAGGTGCCCATCAATGGCCAGCGGAGCCCACAGCCGTAAACTACCGCTGCGTCGATCTCTTCGGTGGTGGCCACACCATCGTTGACCAAGTGCAGGGCTTCCCGCCACAGCGCTTCCATTAAGCGGTCGGCGATATGGCCCTCTATTTCACGGCGCACCACGAGCGGCCGCATGGCGAGCGCCTGATAAAGCGACTGGGCGGTGGCAATTTGTGTGGGTTGAGTGGCTTCACCGCCAACGAGCTCTACCAGCGGCAGTAAATAGACTGGGTTGAAGGGGTGAGCGACGATCACCCGCCCAGGCGCTTGCTGGCACTGCTGCTGCAGGTCGGTGGGTTTGAAGCCGGAGGTGGACGAGCCAATGATGACATCCGGGGCGGCGGCAGCGTCAATCGTAGCCAAGATATCTTGTTTCAATTCAAGGCGCTCGGGCACGTTTTCCTGAATCAGGTCAGCGCCGCTTACGGCCTCCTCAATGGTGCCCGCAAAGGCTAATCGCTCAGGGCTGGCGTTGGCCGCTAAACCCAGCTGGGTTAACGAGGGCCAGGCGTTCTCGATAAACGCTTTAGTGCGCGCTGGCGCGTTGGCATCTGGGTCAAACGCGACCACATCCCAGCCTTGGGCGAGGGCGCGGGCAATCCAGCCGTTGCCAATCACGCCGGTACCAATCACGGCTAAGCGGCTCATGCTTCACCTCCTGCTGTGTTACCCATGATGCTTCCGCTCACTGGGTCGCGTAGTTTTAGATGGGCGCGGGTTTCTGCGGGCGTCATAACTCGGGCGCCGAGGTTTTCAATAATGGTCGAGGCTTTCTCAACCAGTTGGCCGTTGTTGGCCAGCACGCCTTTCTCTAAAAACAGGTTATCTTCCAGGCCAACCCGTGCGTGGCCACCCAATAGCACCGCTTGGGCAACCATGGGCATTTGATGGCGTCCAATACCAAAGGCCGCCCAGTTGGCGTTATCCGGTAATTTATTACGCATGGCGAGCATGGTTTCGGTGTCTGCTTCGGCGCCCCAGGGGATCCCCAGGCAGAGTTGATAAAGCGGGTCGCCATCAATCAAGCCCTCTTGCTGAAGCTGGCGGGCAAACCATACATGGCCTAAATCAAAACACTCCAGCTCCGGCTTTACACCGGCGGCTTGCACCAGACGGGCGTGTTCGCGCAGCCAATCGGCTGGGTTGACGTAGACCATATCGCCAAAATTAAGGCTGCCGCAATCCAGCGTACACAGCTCAGGAAGCAGCTCGCCAACCGGGGCGTGGCGTTCTGCTGGCGTTTGAATATCAGTGCCTGGGCCACCGCGGGTGGGGTCTGTGGCATCGGGAATCCAGTCGCCGCCGCCGCCCGCGGTGATGTTCATGACGATATCCACATCCGCTTCGCGAACACGCTCCATCACTTCGCGGAATTGGTCGGTCGAGTGGCTGATGCCGCCGGTTTCCGGGTCGCGAACGTGAATGTGCGCGATGCTTGCTCCAGCGCGGGCAGCTTCAATGCAGGACGCGGCGATAGCCTTGGGGGTAACGGGAACATTGGGGTTTTTAGCGGTGGTATCACCCGCGCCAGTAACGGCACAGGTAAGGATGACATTGCGGTTCATTGCGAGCTCTCTAGTCAGCAGTTTATTCGCTGTCTAGTGTGTCGCGGTGGGCAAACATTAGTTGTCGTAAAGCGACATTCGCTATACACAAGCTGCGGTTTTTGATCTCCGCTATTTTATCTACGTTGAAAGGTACTGATTAGACACTTGGTCAGCGGTAAATATTGACCGCCATGGTTGCCGATCTAAACTGAATAAGCCCATGGCAAAGTTGATAAAAATTACAAACAACGTTAGGTAGGAGAATCCCCAATGTCCCATAAACCCACTCTGCGGCCGCTTTCTGCGTTCATCGCCTCTGCGATGATCATCGGCTTACCCGCCGTCGCGACTGCTAATGAGCCTGAACTCAGCCAGTCTGAGGTGTTAACCGGTCTTGAAAACCCTTGGGATATGGCTTTTCTGCCTGATGGGACGATGTTTTACACCGAACGCTGTCTGGGGCTTTCGGTGCGACTCCCCGATGGGGTGGTAGAGCACCTGCTGGGGATGGAGGGCACGGAGGAGTATGCCATCACCGCCGATGATCTTGTCTGTGAGGGGCAGGCGGGGATGAACGGTGTGGCGATCGATCCCGATTTTGACGAAAACCGCACGGTCTACGTCTACTCTGCTTCCACTATGTCTGAGCCACGTACTAATCGCGTGCTGCGCATGACGGTCAACAGTGAGTTTACTGAGGTCTCGGATCGCACTGACATTGTCGAGGATATTCCGTACAAGCCCGCCGCCACCGATCACCCATTCGGCGATGCGGGCGCCCATAATGGCGGACGTATTCGTTTTAGCCCAGAGGATGGCTACCTCTACGTCACTACCGGCGATAACCATAACAGTGAAATTCCACAGTCACCGGAGCTGATTGGTGGCAAGGTGCTGCGTATCGATCGGGATGGCGAGGCTGCCGAAGGTAACGAGCCGCCTGAGGGATTTGATCCTCGCATCTATACCTATGGTCATCGCAATGTACAGGGCATCACTTTCCACCCAAGTACCGGCCAGCCCATCGTGACGGAACACGGCCCCTGGCACTCGGATGAGATCAATGCGCTGGTGAATGGCGGCAACAGTGGCTGGGATCCGAAACCCAACATGGCGGGTCGTGGCGACTGCCCGGACGATTACTGCGGTTATGAGCCCAATCAGACCGAAGGGATGGATCCAAAAGAGCGGGCTGCCTATATGCCGGTGACCGACTTCGAAACCTACCCCGATGCGATGCAGCCTGCGTGGAAAAACGATGGGCTGTCTCAGGGCATCTCGTCTGCTGAGTTTCTAGTCGGTGAGCAGTGGGGCGATTGGGATGGCCGTTTGATCGTTGGTTTTATGGGCATCGGTTTTGGAGGCACGCCGGTAGGGCAGCGTATAAATCTGATTGATATTGCAGAGGATGGTCTTTCGGTCAACGACGTTACTGAATTGCCGGTGCCCATGGGAGCGGCTCGCTTCCGTTCGATTGTGCTGGGCCCGGAGGGGGATCTTTATATGGCCGTGGATGAAGGCAGCATTTACCGCATCACTCCGGAATAAGCCATTAGCAGCCGCGCCGACGCAAGTCAGTGCGGCTGCACTCTCTTCAAGCCGTCTTAAGCTTTCTGATCAAGATCACTCCACTGGGAAAAGGCCACTATGAAGGTATCACTGTTTTTCGTTATTGCAGCGGCGCTGATGATGCGGTCGGTTTCTCTGCAAGCGGCAGATAAGTCGGCTGGAGAAGCACTATATAAGGACGCTTGCGCTCAGTGTCACGGCCCAAAGGCACAAGGGATGGCGAGCTTTCCATCGCTTAGCGGACGGGATGCAGAGTATATAACCTCCCGCCTTGAAACCTACCGGGCAGGTGAGAAGGTGGGTTCAAATTCCTTTCTGATGATCCCCAACGCCACCGATTTATCGGATGATGATATTGCTAACCTTGCCGCTTTTATCGCTGATGTCGAAGAGTGACTAATCTTGTGTATCAGATCTGAACATAATGCTGAGCAGCGTCATTCAATATATAAAACAAGCTGAAACGACTAAGTATGAAATGTGTCTCACTCGGAGTGTCAGGTCAGCCCGCATGAGAGGTAGCATCAACGGCGTAGCGACTGCCCAGCCGATAACGCATCGATGGATGGAGAAACTTAACGTAGGTGACGACCCGTGAAGCACTCCATGTGCGGCGCATGAGTGCTAAACAGGGCTCGTTTGCATCAATCTCAAGCGCTTTCGCGTCCTCTTCCGAGGGCAATAGTGCATCGACGATATGTTCTATTTCGTCTACAGGGACGGTGTTAAGTAAGTAGCGCGAAGGTTGTAGCGTGTCATCAAACTGCTGATGAATAAAATCTGGCGCCATGGCAGGTGAAACGAAACGCTCCTCCAGCTGTACCGCGAGACCTTCCTCATAGTGAACACAACGAAGGTGATAGACCGAACTGCCAGTGGTTAGCTCAAGTGCTGAGGCAATGGCGAACGGGGCCGCTACACGACCGAGTTCGAGTACTTCACAGTGGTAACGATGGCCCCGAGAGATAATCTCATCGGCAATATTGGCTATTTGCAGTAAGTTGGAGTGTGGCTTGCGTTCGGCAATAAACGTACCTACTCCACTGGTTCGTTCTAAGTAGCCCTCATTAGTCAGCTCTCTTAGCGCTCGATTAATCGTCATTCGAGACATTCCGAGCTCATTAACTAATTGATTTTCAGATGGAATCATGTCGCCAGGTTTCCAAAAGCCCGAGGCGGTACGCTCCAATACAAACTGCTTAGCTTGCAAATAAAGTGCTTTCGGTGCGGTCACGCTATCGGTATCGGATTTTTTCATCCACTACTCCAGTTATGGCAATTGAGACCGAGTCTCTAGGTTTGCCGGTAGATAATTGGGAATTCAGGCCCCGCCAGCGCATCACCATCCTGTAAGGTGAGATGGGCAAAAGGCGGAGACCCTTTGCCGCCACGATCGACAAAACGGGCATTGTCCCCTACCCAGCGTGCGGAGAATACTCTACGACGATGGGTGGAGGTATTGGCAGATGCTCCGTGTACGGTTCTAAAATCAAACGCCACGGCGTCGCCAGGCTCCAAAGCCCATTGCAATATTCGGTGCTTGGAGCTCTCTGCATCGATATCGGGCAGCTCTTCCCGGGTATCACCTTGATAGAGGTCACTACCATCGAAGCGTTTGGGGCGGTGAAGTTTATTCCAGTGGTTTGAGCCCGCAAGGCATTTTAATGATGTATCACATGCCACGGGATCCAGAGGAATCCAAAAGCTAATACACTGAGCGCTTTCAACGCAGTAGTAGGGTTGATCCTGGTGCCAAGGGGTCACTTGCGAAGAGCCAGGCTCTTTTACGAGTACGTGGTCGTGAAAGAACTGTGCCTGTCGTGAGCCCATTAGTTTGCAAGCTAGCTCCGCAATAGGAGATTCCATAACAAAGTGTGAAAAGGGCTCAATGCGCTGCCAGTTGCATAGATCCTGAAAGAACGGTGCTGAGCCATCACTAGGTTGATAAGAGCGTTCCAGTGGGCTTGGTGATTTGATCAACGCATCTACTCCTTCTCGTAGTGGCTCCATCCAATCGTTGAAAAAACCACGTAGCACCACGGCGCCTTCGCGTTGAAAAGTCTCAATCATTGAATCATCTAGCGTGACATTGGGGGTGGAGATGTCCATTGGGTTATCTACCTTATTCAGAGAGTTGAGTTATCAATGTCAGTGAGTATCAAGTTCCTGAGCGACGGGGCTGGAGTTTTGAAGAGCCACCGAAAGTGCGGTGAGAAACTGATCATTTTGTTCGCGGCTGCCGATTGAGACGCGCACCCAGTGGCGATAGCCTGGCTCGCGCCAAGGTTTAACGATCACTCCGTGGCTCAGCAGTGCTTCATGCAGCGTTTCTGATGCTTGATCCGTTTTGAAAAAAAGAAAATTAGTCAGAGAAGGCACTACCGTTAGTTGCATCTCGTTAAGCGTCTTGTTAACACGCTCGCGTTCGCGAAGGGTCGTTTCAAGCCCAGCCTTGAGGTGGGCTTCATCCTGCAGCGCTGCGAGCGCAGCTACTTGAGCGAGACGGTTAACGTTAAACGGCGTGCGTAAGCGATCGATAAGATCTGCAATCGCTGGGCTGCTGACAATGCCATAGCCCACACGTAATCCGGCCAGCGCATAGGCTTTCGAGAAGGTGCGTAAAACGATCCATGGGGTCTGCTGTTGGGATAGCTGAGCCAGCACATCCGGATAGTCGAGGCTGCCCTGGGCGTACTCGTAATAGGCCTCGTCAAAGACTAATAGGGTGGCGGGGGTCAGCACCGCGAGCAGTTGCTCTAGCTGGCTGGCAGAGAGTGCGCTACCGACAGGATTTGAAGGCGAAGAGAACATCAGCATGCACGGTGGCTCAATAAGCGATTCAAGTAGCCCATCAATGTCGAAATGGCCGCCCTCCAGCATTGGTACTGGGCGAATATGCGCCCCCAGTGATTGCGGGTATAAAGTGTGCAGACCGAAGGCTGGAGTGACGGTGACTAAGGTATCACCGTGGTCGAGAAACACCCGGCACAAAATCGCGATCAGATCTTCCGATCCATTTCCAAACACCAGCTGTTCGGGTGCAACCCCAACGCGTTCCGCCAGTGCATCACGCAATAGCTCACAATAGGCATCGGGATAAAGGCCACTATCGATAATGGCGTTTGAGATAGCGGCAGCCACCTTGCTGGATGGGCCGTAGGGGTTCTCATTACTGCCAAGTTTGGCAATTTTTGATACGCCAAAGCGCTTGCCGACCTGTTCGCTGGAAAGCCCAGCATTGTAGTTTTCAAGCTCGCGCACCTCGCGGCGTGCCAAGGGTGTGGGGTCAACAGGCAGCATTAGTTTTCTAACTCCGGTGTGGTGTTCCAGAAGGCATTGCGATCCAGGTAGTTCTGTAAAAACTGGCGTAGTCGAGGATGCTGGGTGTCACGAAATACTTCGTTGGGGGTGCCGCGGGTAACGACACTGCCTTGATCCAGGAAAACGACGCTATCAGCAACCTGGGCCGCAAAGCCCATCTCGTGGGTGACCACCACCATGGTCATGCCTTCCTGGGCGAGCTGTTTCATAACGGCCAGCACTTCACCCACCAGTTCCGGGTCGAGGGCCGAAGTGGGTTCATCAAACAGCATGATTTTGGGCTCCATGGCCAGTGCCCGGGCGATCGCCACGCGTTGTTGTTGGCCACCGGAAAGGCGTGCGGGATACTCCTTGGCTTTTTCACTGAGGCCAACTTTGTCTAACGCCTTCATCGCCTTTTTTTCAGCCTCCTGTCGCGGTAAGCGCCTTACCCTGACTAACGCTTCCGTGACATTGCCCAGCGCGGTCATATGGGGCCATAGGTTGAACTGCTGAAAGACAATACCTAGATTGCGTCGAGCCTCGTTAAGACGGTTGCGCCCCGCGTGTTTACGGTGTCCCCGATCATCAATCTCCCAGCCCAGCAAACGCCCCTCAATATGAATTTCGCCGTCGTCATACTCCTCAAGGAACGCCATGCAGCGCAGTAGGGTGCTTTTGCCGGAACCTGAGGGGCCGATCAAACAGACCACCTCAGAGTGGTGTACGTCTAGGTCAATATTGGCGAGCACTTGATTTTTGCCGAAGCGCTTGCCGACGGCTGCAAGATGGATGATTGGCGCTATCTTCGAGTTCTCAGCCGGGACTGCTGAGATAGCGTTAGTGGGGGATAGGGAAAGCGACATAGCTAGCTCCTGTTCAGCGCTGCAAGTAGATGCCGACGCGGTGCTCAAGCCACCTGCCTGCGCGTGAGGTGATCTCGATCAGTAATAGATAGGCGATGCAGAGCACTAATAACGTTTCAATAAAGGTAAAGGTGCGGGTGCCAATACCGGTGAGCACCGCGGTTAGCTCCGGCACAGTGATAATCGACAGTACGGCGGTTTCCTTGCACAGAATGGTCAGCATATTGACGATTGCTGGCAGGATAAGGACGAGCATCTGCGGTAGTTGTACGCGCCACAGTAGCTGAAGGCGGCCAAGCCCCAGGCACTCGCCTGCTTCCAGCTGCCCACGTGGCACCGCGGCAAAACCGCTACGAAAAATTTCCGCAAAATAGACACTGCTATAGAAGGCGATGCAGAGCACCCCAGCCGTCATCGCGCCGAGCCGCAGGCCAAATGAGGGGCCGCCGTAGTAGACCAGGAACAGGATCACAAGAAAGGGGGTGCCGCGTACCAGCTCAATGAATACTCTTAGTAACAGCTGTAATGGCCGCCCACCAAAGAGCATCAGTGCAGCAATCAGTAATCCCGCCATAAGGCCCAGCACGCTACCTGCCAACCAGGTATAGATGGTGACTAAAAATGCGTTCCAGATTGCTCCGGCATTGGCAGTGATAATGGATAGATCGAAAGTCACGCCAGACTCCTCTCTAAATGACGCTCAAGTCGGCGCCCGAACATGGTCAGCGGTATGTTAATCAGGCAGTAGATCCCCGCTAGCACCAGGTAATGCTGGAAGAATAAGTAGTCTGACGAGGCGAGGTTCTGGGCCACCCGGGTAAGGTCCGCCAGGCCAACCACCGACACTAACGCTGAGGCCTTAATCAGCAATACCAGCTCGTTGACCAGTGAAGGGAGGGTGCTTTGAACCGCTTGGGGCAGCTCAATACGCAGCAAAATAGCCGGACGGCTCATGCCTAGTAGATGTGCCGCTTCACTCTGTCCTGAGGGGATTGCCATCAGGCCACCGCGTAATATTTCTGCGATATAGGCGCCTGAGCAGAGCGAGAGCGCCATCACCGCAGCAACCATAGGGGAAAGGTTGGGTAGGCCAAACATAGGAGCCAAATAGTAGATGACCAATAGCTGCACGAGCAGCGGTACACCCCGAAAGATAAAGATATAGCTGCCGCCGAGGCGCCGTAGTAGTGGCATTTTTGCCAGCTGCATGCTGGAAATAAGTATCGCGATGACAAAGCCAAAGGCATTACCCAGCAACGACGTCTGTAGCGTGATAAGCAGTGCCTTGCCAAGCAACGGAAGGCTGAAAAGAAAGGTTGGCCAGTCGAACATTGGCAATATCCCTGGAGGTGAGGGAGAGCATACCGGGCGGTATCTAGCTCAATGACCGCCCGAACACGTCACAAGCTGATTAGATCTCCGGTTCAAAATCTTCGCTGGGAACATCCATCGGCTCGCCGAACCATTTGGTTTGCAGCTCAGCTAGGCTGCCATCCTCATGCATCGATAGCAGCACCTCGTTGATGGCTTCCACCAGTGAGGCGGACTCCTCATCGTTGCGCGCCATATAGCCGAAGTAGGCGGGTTGCCCAAAGGGGGGGTGGACCACCTCAAACATTGGTCGTTGGGTAGCGGTGTAGGCAATATTGGGGAGTGAGTTGGCTACTGCATCAATCCGACCCGCGGCAAGATCAGCGTAGGTTTGGCTATAATCAACGTACTCGGTAATCGTTGGGGGCTCGGGCAATTCAGCGGCAAACGCCTTTAGCTGCTCAAGCTGTGCAGTGCCGCGACCACCACCGGCCGCTTTGCCGGAGATATCTTCGGGTGTTTGTATAGAGTCGTCGTCAGCACGCTTTAAGATGGCGACGGTGGCATCAGCGATGGGCAGGGTGAAGTTGTAACGTTGTTTACGCTCTTGGGTAATCATCGCCGGGCCAGCTACGAAGTCATAGTTTCCAGCCTCAAGGCCGGGCAGTACGCTGGGCCAGGGTAAATCGATCCAATTAATGCTTACTTCTAGCTCCTCACCCACACGCTCCATAAGTTCAAGGTTGAGTCCGCTTTGCTGGCCATTGTCTAGATAAGCGAATGGGGCAAAATGAAATTCAGTACCCACATTGAGCACCCCCCGTTCTTGTACCTCTTCAAGCAGATCCGCAGAGGCGGTGCTGGCTGCAAAAGAGACACCAAGGCCTATCGCCAGTCGGGAGAGTGAATGCTTTAGTAGATTGGATTTTTTCATTGAGTAATAACTCCATCGGGATTATTAAGAAACTGACAGTGCGTACCAGTACATCAACTTTATAAAAGCAAACTGCATGCCAGAAAGTACTTACCTGTATATACATAATGGCTTTGCAGATTTTTTCACTGAAGGGCGAAATAACTTTGCCCTGTTTGAGTGCGATCGCTGGTGCATAATGGTGGCTTAACTGAGCACCTTACCGGGATTGAGAATGCCTTGCGGATCAAGGGTTTGCTTAAGTGCGTGCATAACGTCAAGCGCTTCGGGGCGGACACTGTGATGCAGGAAGTCACGCTTAAGTAGGCCAATACCGTGTTCGGCAGAAATGGAGCCGCGGTATTCACCGACCAGCCCGTAGATATCAGTTTCGATAGCGTGGTGAGTCGCCGAGGTGTTCTCAGTTAGCGAGTTACTATCTACGGTGAGGTGCAGGTTGCTGTCGCCAATATGGCCGAAATTGACGATGCGAATGCCTGGCCAGCGGTGCGTGAGCAGCTTGCCTGCCGCTTCAACAAAGTCGCCAATTTTTGCAATGGGTAAACTGATGTCGAAGTTGATCGGTGCCAGCTTGACGGGAAATTCGCCAGTCGCCTCCCGAATTGCCCATAGTTCTTGGGCCTGTTTGATCGTGCTTGCCATGACGGCATCTTGCACTTCGCCAGTTTCCAGAGCGGCTTCCAGGACCATCTCCAGGTGGCTTGCATCGCCTTCGACCTCACACAGCACGTAAAGAGGGTAGCTTGGTGGGAGAGGCGCCTGGTTGCTCTGCCACTCGCAACTCATCGCATAGAAGTCCTGCCACATCACCTCGAATGCCTCTAGGGCTAGTCCGGTGCCACGCAGTCGATGCAGCAGACTGACCGCCGCCGGGTAGTCGCGTAGCGCGCACAAAAGCGTGCGGGACTCCCTCTGGGGCGGGGCAAGACGCAGTACAGCGCGGGTGATGACGCCCAGTGTTCCCTCGGCACCGATAAAACAGTGCTTAAGGTCGTAGCCGGTATTATTTTTGATCATGCTGTTCATCAAATCGAGAATCCGCCCGTCGGCTAGCACTACTTCAAGGCCGAGCACACGGTCACGTGTCATGCCGTGACGAATCACGCCATGGCCGCCCGCATTGGTGGATAGGGTGCCGCCGATCTGGCAAGTGCCTCGGGCGCCAAAATCAATTGGATAGCAAAAGCCTGCTTCTATAGCCGCGTCTTGGACGGCCTGAAGTGTAGTGCCCGCTCGCACCGTCAGTGTGGCGGCATCTTGGTCAACGTTCTCCACGCCGCTGAGCTTGATTAATGACAGCGCGATACTCTCAGCCGTGGGGACGGCGCCACCGGCTAAACCCGTCATTCCACCCTGGGGGACGACGGCGCGGCGGTGCTGGTTGCAAAGTTGCAGCAGCTTGGAGACTTCCTGTGTGCTGGTTGGACGTACCAGCGCCAGTGGACGACAGGCGGCGTGGCCGGTCCAATCGCTATGACAAGACGCCGGGATTGACTCGCCCAGCAGCACTCTGTCGCCAAAGGCGCTTAGCAACAGATCTAGGAAGGCATCGTCTTTACTGGGTTTAATGCTCACGATAGATCTCCCATAGTCGGCTGCACGGTTTGTGTGGGCGAATCCACCGAATTAGCCGTGAGGTAATGTGAGTTGTCGTGTGAAAGATGGAGGGGAAGACCCAGACAGTCGCGGTCGAGTTGGGACACGCATGGGCGACCCAGCAGAGCAAGCGTATTGTGTAACTGTTGCTGGAGTAGCGTCAGGGCATGATTAGCGCCTGCCTCGCCGCCAACGGCGAGACCATATAGCGTGGCCCTTCCACTGAGTACGCCATTGGCGCCTAGAGCTAGCGCTTTGGCAATATCGCTACCTCGGCGAATGCCGCTATCGAGCAGAACCTCAAGTTCTTTTCCCACCGCATCGACGATGGGTGGCAAGCAGTCGAGGCTGGCAGGCGATCCATCCAGTTGGCGTCCACCATGGTTGGTAACCACGATGGCGTCGGCCCCTAGCCGCTTGCAGTGGCGGGCATCCTCAGCATTGAGAATACCCTTGATGATCAGCTTGCCCGACCACTGCTGGCGAATCTCGGCTAGCGCTTCCCACGTTAAGTCGGTCGCCATTTGTTGACTGATGTAGGTAGCTGCGCTGGCCGCACTGTGCTCCCCTGCAGGCAAGTATTTGAGCAGGTTACCCAGTGTCGGTAGGCCGTTGGGCCAGAGTGCCTGGGCGGCCCAGCGTGGGTGGCACAAAGCATCTAGCGTATGGCCCATGGTCAGTCGTCGAGGGTTCAGGTAGCTGCGGCTGTCCCACTCGCGTCGACCGAGCACCACTGCATCGGTAGTGACTACAAGAGCCTCTGCATTAGCTGCTTGAGCGCGTTCGATCAGATCCTGGGTCGCTGATTTATCGCGTAGTGGATAGAGCTGAAACCACAGCCGACCGGTTGGGACCGCGGCGGCAACCTCCTCAAGGCTATTGCAGGATACGGTACTCAGCGTGAAGGGCACGTCGTGACGTTGCGCCGCTCGGGCTAGGGCGATATCAGCGTCACGCCACAGCATGCCGTTGTAGCCGGTGGGGGCGATTGCCAGGGGTATTGCGCACTCCTGGCCCAAAAGGGTGGTACGGCTGTCGGTCTCGCTTAGGTCTACCAGCGTGCGTGGTCGCCACTGCCAGCGTTGAAATGCTCTGCGATTGTCGTTGAGGGTGTGCTCGTCCTCGGCACCTGCATTGAGATATTCCCAGGCAAAGGCGGGCAGTCGGCTACTGGCCATCGTGGCCAGTTCATCGATACTTTGGGCGTGTCGCCAGCGGTGGCTTGGGGCGTAGCGTCGTTTCATATCAACCTTCGGCGTAGAGGCGTGGGCGGGGCAGCAGTGGTTCGAAGATAGCCTCGTCAACAAAGCGCTGGGCGGCAACGAGATCGGGGGCAAAGTAGCGATCCCGGTCGTAATGTTTAACGTCGCGCCGAATCAGTGCCAGCGCTTCTTCGAGGGAAGGTGACGTGGTCATGGGGCGGTGGAATTCCACCCCTTGGGCTGCCGCCAGTAGCTCAATGGCGACTACCGCGCTGGAGTTAAACGCCATGTCGGCCAGTCGCCTTGCCGCAAACGTCGCCATTGATACGTGGTCTTCTTGATTGGCGGAGGTCGGCAGGCTGTCTACTGAGGCGGGGTGGGCCAGGGTTTTGTTCTCGGACGCCAGTGCCGCCGCACTAACTTGGGCGATCATGAAGCCAGAGTTAAGGCCACTGTCGTTGACCAAGAACGCTGGTAGCCCTGAGAGGGCGGGGTCGACGAGTTGGGCGATGCGTCTTTCCGACAGCGCGCCGATTTCTGAGATCACCAGCGCCAGCACATCGGAGGCCATGGCAACCGGCTCAGCATGGAAGTTGCCGCCGGAAAGGACGTCACCGTTGTCAAAGATCAGCGGATTATCAGATACGGCGTTAGCTTCACGTAGAAATACGCCCGCTGCAAAGCGTAAGTGGTCGAGGCAGGCGCCCATCACCTGGGGCTGGCAGCGCAGCGAGTAGGGATCCTGAACCCGCGGGCAGTCGCGGTGGGATTCGCGCACCCGGCTGCCCGCTAGCAGCTCGCGGTAGAAACCAGCGACATCACACTGACCGGGGTGGCCGCGAACGGCCTGGATGCGCTCGTCAAACGGGGTGTCTGAGCCTTTTAAAGCATCCACTGTCAGGCTACCGGCGACCACGGCAGCGGTGAATAGTTTTTCGGTGGCGAACAGGCCGCGCAACGCAAGTGCAGTGGAAACTTGTGTTCCGTTGATGAGTGCCAGCCCCTCCTTGGGCGCTAGTGACAGCGGTGCCAGACCCGCTAGGGCAAGTCCTTCAACGGCTGGTATCTCGCGTCCCTTATGGCGCATGCGGCCTTCGCCGAGCAGGGTGGCGGCTAAATGCGCTAGCGGCGCAAGATCCCCTGAGGCGCCTACTGAGCCTTTAGCGGGAATACAGGGGTAGACCTGGGCGTTGTAAAGCGCCAGCAATGCGTCAATGATCAGCCAGCGTACGCCGGAGTGGCCACGGGCCAGCGAGGCGGCCTTAAGCGCCAGTATCAAACCAACGGTAGCATCGTCTAAGTTGTCACCCACCCCCGTGCTGTGTGACAGCACCAGGTTGCGCTGTAGCTCGGTCAACGAATCGCGTGGTATTGATGTTTGGGCCAGCACGCCAAAGCCGGTATTAATACCGTAAACAGTACGGCCGCTGTCGAGAATGGCGCTAACCGTGGCTTCGGCACTATCGACCCTGGCGCGGCTCTCGTCGTCGAGCTCGATAGTGGGGCTATCCTCAAAAAGCTCGCGCAGTGTGGCAAGCGTAAGTTGGCCTGGGAAGAGTCGTTGTACTGATGTCATGGTGACCTCTGAAGTGCTTTACGAGCATCATTTGGAAAAATCTAAACAGCCTTTTTCTCACTCAGTGGGTGTTAAAAATGGTTTTTAGATCTTCCCTGCTGTTGTTGTGAACCTATAGTTGTGAATCTGTGGCTATGAAATCGAGCGTTGCTATTATGTATATACAGGTAGGTGGTGTTTATGCAAGTTCTATTGGTTAAGTTTCCTGTTGCTGTTAGTGATTATTTTACAATGATAAGTTTTAGTGCATAAAACGTGCTTTTAGTGTGATTTTGGTGCATTTTAGGCGAAATTTTATAGGTTTTGTTTTAATAATAGGAATAGATAAAAGTATTTTTATATGTATATACTTATTGCTTGTGGCTACTCTTATGCATAGCCGCTACCGATAGCCTAAGTGAACTAACGCAGGTAAGGATTGGGCTGGCTTTTCGTTGACAGTGGAGACTCAAGTAATGACAACTTCAGCAATGACCATACCGCTGGTTGATATGCAGGGCGTGCGTGAGGGCGACCTTGATAGCCTCGCGCGGGCGGGGGAGGCGATACACAGCGCCTGTACCCAGGTGGGGTTCTTTTACATCATCAACCATGGTTTATCACAGGCAGTAATAGACGATGCTATGCAGGCCGCTCAGCGCTTCTTTGCTGAGCCACTGGAGCGCAAGGCGCAGGTGGCGGTTAATAAGCACCACCGTGGTTTTCATCGGCGCGGTGGTGCCACTATGTATCAGGCAACCCGACCTGATGAGAAGGAGTTCTATGGTTTTGGGCTGGACTTGGCCGAGGATGACCCAAGCGTACTGGCAGGCGAGGCACTGCGTGGGCCGAATCAGTGGCCAGACTTTATGCCGGAGTTTCAGCCAGCAATGGATCGCTACTTTGTTGAGGTAGGCCGCTGCGGAGCGGATCTGCTGCGTGCCATTGCCATGAGCCTGGATATTGATCCTGAGTTCTTCGCTGACAAGTACACCAAGCCGTTACAGCGCACTCAGGCGGTCTATTATCCCGTCCAGTCTGATGATCGCCCAGCCGATCAATTTGGCGTTGCCCCGCATACCGATTATGGTTGCGTGACGTTGCTTTACCAAGATGCCGTCGGTGGTTTGCAGGTGCGTGAGCTGGGCAGCGAGCGTTGGATTGACGCGCCTTTCATTGAGGGGTCGCTGGTCGTCAATGTCGGTGATCTGCTGGCGCGGTGGTCCAATGACCGCTTTCGCTCTACCCTGCATCGGGTTATCAACACCAGTGGCCGTGAACGTTATTCCATCGCCACCTTTTATGATCCAACCTATGCTGCGCTGGTTGATCCTGTCGATTTGGGTGTTGCTGCTGACGAGGCGATTTACCCGCCAGTCGCCGCGGGCGACTATATCCTGGGTCGTATTGATGCTTCTATGAGCTATCGCAAATCTACGGCGTCCTGACGGGGCATCTTTATGGGCTCATGGATGACATATCGCTTTGCCGAGCTGGTGCCCGTTGCTTGGCGCAATGGTGGCGGCGTTACCCGTGAAGTGGCCCGCCAAGCCAGCGTTGACTCACCGGGGTGGCGGGTGTCGATGGCGGAGCTGGAAAGGCCGGGGCCATTCTCGGTTATGGCTGGGCTGAAACGTCATTTCACCGTGATTGGCACGCATCCGGTCACGCTGATACTGCCCGATCAACGCACTACGTTAGTGCCTCGGCAAAGCGTTGTTTTTGATGGTGATGCGGCGGTGGAGTGCTTGCTACCTGAAGGGGCGAGTCGGGCGCTGAATTTAATGTACAATCCACTTCAATGGCAGGCCCGTGTGGCGTGGCTAACCCAGGGAGAGCCGCTACAGCGACACCCAGGTGCTGAGACACTGGTAGTGGCTGTGGGTGGGACTGCGTGGATGTCCAGCCGACCAGCGCAGTCGCTCAATGATTGCGACCTGTGGTATTGGCCTGGGCAAGACCCTCTCTTGGCGCCGGTTAACGCTGCCTGCGAGACGATCAAATTTGAGACGATGCCTGGAACGCACCTGCTTAGCATCGACCTGAGGGCGAGGGGTTGATAAGCCGGGCGATAAAAGGGATTTGAGGAGAGCACGTGGGACGCCTACCGCCCCGATATCAACAGATCAAGCACTACCTGCTGGATAACATCCAAACGGGTCACTTTCCCGTCGACCATAAAATCCCGCCTGAAGAGCAGCTGGCGGTCACCTTTGGGGTCAGCAGGATGACAGCTAATAAAGCTATTCGTGATCTGGTGCAGGAGGGTTATCTGGTGCGTCAATCGGGGATCGGCACCTTTGTGACTGATCGCCGCTCTGAATCGCCGTTGGCGGAAGTCAATAATATCGCTGATGAAGTACGCAGCCGTGGCCATGACTACACAAACCGTGTGTTGCGCTGTGAGCCGCTTAATGCCGACGACGAGATCGCCCTGCGTATGGGCGTGCGTATTGGCACTAAGCTATTCCACTCCATTCTGATTCACCTCGAAAATGGCCTGCCCATTCAGCTTGAAGACCGCTACGTTAATCCGCGCTGGGTGCCCGGTTATCTGGATGCAGACTTCTCCAAGCATACCCCGAATGAAGTACTGGTCGCTGCTTGCCCCATTACGGATATGGAGCATATCGTCGAGGCCGTGCTGGTCGATGCCCAAACCGCAGAGTGGTTAGAAGTTGACTCGCCTCTGCCGTGTCTCAGCGTGCACCGCCGTACCTGGTCGGGTGATCGCCTGATTAGCTATGCCCATTTGCTTCACCCAGGCGACCGCTACAAGCTTCGCTCAATGGCGCACTCCCCGCATTAGTTGCTGTCGATCAACAGCCTAGCCAATCTCTCGAAACAGGCCTGCCAGTGCGGTACGGTTAACGTCGTCCAGGGCATGGCGCCGGGCCTGAATGACCCAGCGGCCAGCAACCATGACATCGCGTATCTGCTGTTTGGAACCGCCAAATAGCCAGCGTCCCAGACGGGTGTCGTCTGCGCTAGTGGCAAGGTAGGGGTCACTGCCATCCAGTACCACCATGTCGGCGCGCTTGCCGACTTCCAGGGTGCCGATGGGCTGGCCGGAGGCTTGGGCACCGCCAGCCAAGGCGCTGCGGTAAAGCCAGTCAGCCACCGGGCGTATTTGGCTATCGTGCAGGCAGTTGCGCTGCTGGGAGGCAAGCCGTTGGCCGTACTCAAGCAGGCGCAGCTCCTCGACAACATCCAGTGAGACATGGCTGTCAGAGCCAATGCCCAGCTTCCCTCCCAGGGCGGCATACTCGGCTGCGCGGAAAAGCCCATCGCCCAGGTTGGCTTCGGTGGTCGGGCAGAGCCCCGCCACGGCACCGCTGGCTGCAAGGGCGCCTAGTTCACTGTCGTCTAAATGGGTGGCATGGATCAGGCACCAGCGTGCATCCACTTCGATATTGTCCAGTAGCCACTGCACGGGGCGCTGGCCGCAATGGGCGAGGCTATCTTCCACTTCGCGTTGCTGTTCGGCGACGTGAATATGGCGCGGCCCGGTAGGGTTGGTCGCCAGTACTCCCTGCATTTCTTCAAGGGTCACTGCGCGCAGTGAATGGAAAGCCATGCCCAGTGCCTGGGTAGGGTGGTCTGCAATGCGTGGGGCCAGCGTCTCAAGCAGGTTAATAAATCCTGGAACATCGTGAATAAAGCGCCGCTGACCGGCATTTGGTGTCTGCCCGCCAAAACCACTGTGGGCGTAAAGCACGGGTAGTAGGGTAAGTGCGATACCGCTGCGTTCGGCGGCGCCGGTGATCGCCCAGGCCATTTCAGCGGGGTCGCTATAGGCCTGACCATTGGTGTCATGGTGCAGGTAGTGGAATTCACTGACCTGGGTGTAGCCGCCTTTGAGCATTTCGACGTAGAGCGCCTGGGCGATGACACCTACTTGCTCGGGCGTCAATCGATCAACCAAGCCGTACATCCGTTCACGCCAACTCCAGAAGCTGTCCGGCTGTGCACTGCCAACTTCGGCTAGACCCGCCATGGCACGCTGAAAGGCATGGGAGTGCAAGTTGGGCATGCCGGGGAGCACGGGGCCAGCTAAGTGTTGGGCATTATCCGGCGCACTATCAGGCAACACCTTGGTAAGAGTGCCGGTGGCATCAATTTCGAGCAGTACCCGTGTGGCCCATCCGGTGGGTAGCAGGGCATGATCGGCGAAGTAGCGTTGGGACATGGGGGCTCCATTGGTTTAAACAGTTAGCTGTTAATGTATATACATATAGCGAAGTCCGAGCGCCAGGTAAAGCAGCGATCATAATATGAATTAAATAAGCCTTTTTGGTGCGTGATGGCGGCTTTTTTTGAAGCATTGCACTGTCGTGGTGAATTCATACATAAGCACATTTAAAGCGTTGCATGGAAGAATGGGTTGTCATAATGTATATACAAACTATGGCCACGCATCAGGAGTATTTATGACCCCTTCACGTTTTCGCGATACCGAGATTCGAGCCCCCCATGGCTCTGTGCTTTCCTGCAAAAGCTGGCTGACGGAAGCCCCGCTACGAATGCTGATGAATAACCTTGACCCCGATGTGGCCGAGAATCCCAAAGAGCTGGTGGTCTATGGCGGGCTTGGCCGCGCCGCCCGCAATTGGGAGTGTTTCGATACCATCGTTGAAACGCTCAAACGTTTAGAAGATAACCAGTCACTGCTGATTCAGTCCGGTAAGCCGGTGGGGGTATTTGAAACCCATAAAGACGCCCCGAGGGTGCTGATTGCCAATTCCAACCTAGTGCCAGCCTGGGCTAACTGGGAGCACTTTAACGAGTTGGATAAGAAGGGTCTGATGATGTACGGCCAGATGACTGCTGGTTCGTGGATCTACATCGGCTCTCAGGGCATTGTTCAGGGTACTTACGAAACCTTTGTTGAGGCTGGGCGCCAGCACTACGACGGCAAACTGGCCGGGCGCTGGATTCTGACGGCCGGCCTTGGCGGTATGGGCGGGGCGCAGCCATTGGCGGCAACGCTGGCGGGTGCCTGCAGCCTTAATATTGAATGTCAGCAGAGCCGCATTGATATG
The DNA here is from genome assembly GCF_022489065.1 of Vreelandella neptunia. Lineage (GTDB taxonomy): Bacteria > Pseudomonadota > Gammaproteobacteria > Pseudomonadales > Halomonadaceae > Vreelandella > Vreelandella neptunia_A. The sequence goes on from NZ_JAKVTW010000001.1 coordinate 417,561, forward strand.
CGTCTGCGTACCCGCTATGTGGATGAGCAGGCGAGTGATCTCGACGATGCCCTGGCGCGCTTGGAGCGCTATACCTCAGAAGGTAAAGCCGTCTCGATTGCGTTGCATGGTAATGCGGCTGAGATTCTGCCGGAACTGATTAAGCGTGGCGTCAAACCGGATATGGTGACTGACCAGACTAGCGCTCACGACCCGCTGCATGGTTATCTGCCCGCAGGCTGGTCATGGGATGAGTATCTGACACGCGGGAAGACCGAACCCGAGGTGGTGGTCAAGGCGGCTAAGCGCTCCATGGCGGTGCATGTGCAGGCCATGCTCGACTTCCAGGCAATGGGCATACCTACCTTCGATTATGGCAATAACATTCGCCAGATGGCTCAGGAGGAGGGCGTTTCTAACGCATTCGACTTCCCCGGCTTTGTGCCTGCCTACATTCGCCCACTGTTCTGCCAGGGAATTGGCCCCTTCCGCTGGGTGGCACTCTCCGGTGATCCAGAAGATATCTACAAGACCGACCAGAAAGTCAAAGAACTCATCCCAGATGATCCGCATCTGCATAACTGGCTAGATATGGCCAAGGAGCGTATCAGCTTCCAGGGCTTACCGGCGCGCATCTGCTGGGTGGGCTTAAAGGATCGTGCTCGCTTGGGGCAGGCGTTTAACGCCATGGTCGCCAGTGGCGAGCTCAAAGCACCCATTGTGATTGGTCGCGACCACCTGGACTCCGGCTCTGTGGCCAGCCCCAATCGTGAGACTGAATCAATGCAGGATGGCTCGGATGCCGTCTCCGACTGGCCGCTGCTCAATGCGCTGCTCAATACCGCAGGTGGCGCTACCTGGGTTTCCCTTCACCATGGCGGCGGTGTGGGCATGGGTTACTCCCAGCATGCGGGGGTGGTGATCGTTGCCGACGGCAGCGACGATGCCCATGCCCGTTTGGGCCGTGTCCTACGCAATGACCCCGCCACCGGGGTGATGCGACACGCCGATGCTGGCTACGACATCGCCAAGCAGAGTGCCGCTGAGCAAGGCCTCGATCTGCCAATGGTTAAGTAACACCACAACAATGGGTGCTGATGGCAGCTGTATCGGCACCCTTATAAAAAAAAGCGTTATAAAAATAACCCTCTACAGGAGACATACAATGCCCATACCAGATAGTCACCGTTTAAAACGCAGTGTCTTTATACCGGCCTTCGTGATCATCATGCTGGCCGTCATCATTGGTTTGGTTAACAACGAATTGCTGGTTAGCGTTGCTCGTCAGCTGTTCTATCTTTCGCTTTCCGACTTCGGTTGGCTCTATCAGTTACTGGCTATTTCGACCTTAGGTGTGACTGCTTTTATATTTTTTTCTAAGGCGGGCAATATTCGTTTGGGTGGGGCGAACGCAAAGCCGACGTTTTCGTTGGCGGCGACCTTTGCCATGGCGTTAACAGGCGGTATCGCCACAGGTGTGGTTACCTACTCGGTGAATGAGCCGATCATCTATCTGGGCAATGTCTATGGCGAAATCGGCAATCAGTCATTTGAGCCCAATAGTGGCGAAGCGGCGATCTTCGCATTGGCCAGAAGCTTTCATAACTGGAGCTTTATTCCCTATGCCATGTACTCCATTGTTGGTTTGATGATTGGCTATATGCACTTTAATCGCAAAGAGCGATTCTCCATCTCTTCAACACTCGCCCCGTTATTAGGCAGTAAAGAGCGCAATCCTACCGTGCGTGCCGTGGTCGATATTATCTCGATTCTTGCCATTGCGCTGGGCCTGGCATCGTCGTTAGGGGCTGGTCTTGCGCTGATCAGCTCTGGCATTGAGGCTGAATATGGTATCGCCTCAAGCCCTACCACCTGGTTGATTCTCACCCTGGTGATATCTGCCATCTTCATCACCTCGGCGGTGTCCGGTCTTAAGCGGGGAATCCGGGTTCTCTCTTCGGTGAACGCTTACATCTTCTATGCGTTCGTGGCTATTTTGTTGATCATTGGCCCGGTGAATTACATCCTTAGCCTGTCCGTCACCAGCTTGGGCTACTGGTTCGATAATTTCTTCCTTTGGTCATTTGATACCAAGGAGTCTGGCGGCGAAGCGCTGGTGACTTGGTGGACCATGTATGACTGGTCAATCTGGATTGCCTATGCACCGCTCATGGGCCTGTTCCTGGCGCGGATATCTTATGGAAGAACGCTGCGCGAATTTCTGGTGATTAACTGGATTCTGCCTTCCCTGTTCGGCATCGTGTGGTTTGCTATCTGGGGCGGGTCGGCAATTAAATGGCAAATGGATGGCACCCTGGATCTGATTAGCGTAGTGACTGAGAACGGTGCGGTTTCAGGTCTCTGGGGCTTCCTGCAGCACTTGCCTATGTCTGCGTTGCTGATCCCATTGGCTATTTTTACGCTGATTATCTCTTTCTCCACGGCGGCTGACTCAATGTCATCGACCATTGCCACCATCTGCACTAAAAACATGACCGCAGAAGAGGAGGCCCCGCGTAAGCAGAAGATTCTTTGGGGGCTATCAATCGCGATTATCGCTTATGTGATGGTTGCCTTCGGCGGCGGTGCCCAGGGTGTCGATGGTATTAAGTTCCTGGCGGCGGCGGGCGGTTTTATCGTGCTGTTTCTGTTTGCGCTGATCGTGGCTTCTGCGGTGAAGGTTTTTATTATGGATGGCGCTAATAAACCCTCTTCAGAGCAGGCCCCTACTGCACAGGTTAAGGATGCCTATGAGTGAGTTACCTCGCTACGTTGAGATCGGTAATACACCTCCCGCTTGGCGGGAGGTGGTCAAGGTCGCTCGTTATGATTATCACCTATCGCTGTCGCCGCCGGTGTGGGAAAGGGTAAGCGCCGCACGACAGGTCGTTGAGAAGATCGCTGCTTCGAGCGTGCCGCATTACGGTATTAATACTGGTTTGGGAGCCCTGTGCGATGTGGTGCTAGCCCACGATGAGCTGCAGGGGCTTTCGCATCACACCTTAATGAGCCATGCCTGTGGTGTTGGTACCCCGCTGCGAACGGAGCAAGTCCGAGCCATTATGTGCAGCGCGGTGGTTAACTATAGCCATGGCTACTCCGGTATTAGCCCGGACGTGGTGGAGGGGCTGATCAGGCTGGTGAATGAGCATATCACGCCGATCGTACCCTCGCGGGGATCGGTGGGTTACCTCACCCATATGGCCCATATTGGGCTGGTATTGATCGGCCACGGCGACGTTGAATTTCGTGGCCAACGCATACCCGCCAAGCAGGCGTTGGATGCCATCGGTATGGTGCCGGTAACGCTTGGGCCCAAGGATGGGCTGAGCCTGGTGAATGGCACCCCCGCGATGACCGGGCTGGCCTGTTTGGCGCTTGACGATGCAGCGCGCCTCTCCGCCTGGGCAGATATTATCGGTGCCATGAGCTTTGAGGCATTGGGCGGACAGTTGAATGCGTTTATGGCCGAGGTGACGGCCCTCAAATGCCACCCAGGCGTTCAGCAAACTGGCGACAACTTGCGCAGGCTTCTTGCGGACAGTGCTCACCTGGCGCGTCATAAAGGGCAGCGGCTACAGGATGCGCTAAGCCTGCGTTCCATGCCCCAGGTACATGGTGCCTGCCGCGACCAGCTTGATCATGCGGCCAGACAGGTGGAAAAAGAGCTCCACTCTGCTACTGATAACCCGTTAGTGATTCCCGTTGAAGATGGGTACCAAGTTGTGTCTCAGGCTAATCCTCACGGCGCCTCGGTGGCGATGGCCTGCGATCTGTTGGCCATTGCAGCTTGTGAGTGGAGTTCGATCTCCGAGCGGCGCGCCTACCGCTTAGTGACACCCCAGGCGAATCAGTTGCCGCCTTTCTTGACCACTGAAAGTGGCGTCAAGTCCGGCATGATGATCGCCCACTATTCGGCGGCTTCCCTGGTGGCGGATAACAAACGGCTGGCGCAGCCCGCAGTGACCGATAATTTTATCACCTCAGGCCTCCAGGAAGACCATCTAAGCTTTGGCGAAAGTGCTGCCCTGAAACTGGACAAGACCCTCGACAATGCTTTCTACGTTCTTGCGATCGAATATCTACTGGCCTCTCAGGCCCTTGATTTAATTGGCAGCGATGAGTTTGCCAAGGGCACATCGCTGGCTTGGAAATCACTGCGAGACGTCCTGCCTGCTTACCAGGAAGAGCAGGCGCTGCACCTGGATATTGAGGCGGCTTACCAGTGCCTAAAGGAGACTCAAGTGATCGATAAGCTCCTGTCTATTGCCCCGAACTTACTGCCGAGTCGGCAGCCTAGCGATTAGGAGGAAGCATGAAACAGCTATGGCACCACTGCCATGCGGTGACCCTGGCGGGTGGCCACTACGGAATTGTGCGCGATGCGGCGCTGATTATAGAAGCAGGGCGCATTGCCTGGATTGGCACTGAGGCGCAACTTGACCGCGATGCTGACTTCGATGAAGTGCGTGACCTGGGTGGGCGCTGGCTAACGCCGGGGTTGATCGACTGCCACACGCACCTGGTGTTTGGCGGTGACCGCAGTAATGAGTTTGAGCAGCGCCTGGAGGGCGTGAGCTATAGCGAGATAGCTAAACAGGGCGGTGGGATCGTCAGCAGCGTGCGGGCAACTCGCGAGGCCAGCTTTGATGAATTACTGGCCAGTGCTGAGAAGCGTGCCAAAGTACTGCTGCGCGAAGGCGTCACCACGCTAGAGGTCAAGTCGGGGTATGGGCTTGATCTCGAGAGCGAGCGCAAAATGCTGCAAGTTGCCCGGGCGCTGGGGGAACGGCTACCTGTCGAGGTGCTCACGACGTGCCTTGCGGCCCACGCGCTGCCGCCCGAATACCGCGAACGCAGCGATGGGTATATTGATCTAGTCTGCGAGGAAATTCTGCCGACGCTGGCGAAGGAAGGTCTTGTCGACGCCGTCGATGGCTTCTGTGAAGGTATCGCCTTCTCTGTGGAGCAGATGCGGCGGGTTTTTAACACTGCAAAGCAGCTGGGCCTGCCGCTCAAGCTACATGCTGAGCAGCTGTCGCGTCTTGGCGGTTGCCAACTGGCTGCGGAGTTTGGCGCGCTTTCTGCTGACCACGTCGAATACGCCGATAAAGCGGATGCCCGTGCGATGGCACAAAGCAGTACTGCCGCCGTGTTGCTGCCGGGGGCTTTTCTTACCCTGCGTGAAACCCAGCTACCGCCGATTGCAGACTTTCGTGAGCAGGGCGTCACCATGGCGCTGGCCAGCGACCTTAATCCCGGTACGTCGCCGGTGCTGTCGTTACGCTTGATGATGAATCTTGGCTGCACGCTGTTCCGCCTTACCCCTGAAGAAGCGCTGGCAGGCGTGACCATCAATGCCGCTAAAGCGCTGGGTATTGATGCCACTCACGGTTCGCTAGAAGTAGGTAAATGGGCAGACGCGGTCGTATGGGATATTACCGGTCCAGCGGAGCTTAGCTACTGGCTGGGCGGGCAATTGCCGGTCACGGTATTCAAAGCAGGTAAGGAGCTAGAGGCATGATCGAAAGTTACCAACTCACCCAGGGCGATACGCCGCTATTGATTTCAATGCCTCACGCAGGCACCGCGCTTACGCCGGAGGTAGAGGCGGGGCTTAATAAAGCTGCGCTCAGCCTTGCCGACACCGACTGGCATATACCCAAGCTTTACGACTTCGCCGCCGAGCTTGGGGCGAGCCGACTTGAGGCGCGCTATTCGCGCTACGTCATCGATCTCAATCGGCCTGAGAATGACGCGCCGCTCTACGCGGGTGCGACGACTGGATTATTTCCCGACATCGACTTCGACGGTGACCCACTGTTTCGAGACGGACAAGTACCGAGCAAGGAAGAGCGCGAGTGGGCAAAGGAGCATGTTTGGCGCCCTTACCACAACGCCCTGGAGAGGGAGCTTGCGCGGCTAAAGGCGCGCTTCGGCTATGCGCTGCTGTTCGACGCCCACTCTATTCGTTCAATGATACCGCGGCTCTTCGACGACCAGTTGCCCGATATCAACCTGGGTACCTTTGAGGAGCGAAGCTGCGCTCCTGGGCTTAGCAAGTCATTACAGGCGGTGTGTTCCGATCAATCGCGCTTTACTCATGTGATCAATGGCCGCTTTAAAGGGGGGCATATCACCCGGAGCTATGGGGATCCCGCTAACCATATTCACGCCGTGCAGCTTGAGCTATCCCAGCGTACCTATATGAACGAGCCGGGTGATGATCAACAGATCTTTGCCTATCGCGTAGACCGCGCCGCCGAGGTGCAACCAGTACTGCGTAAAGTGCTTGAGGCAATGCAGCGATGGGGGGAGGCTAGCTACTCAAAGAGTTAGTCGCTTGAATAATGTGCTCGTCAGCTCAATACCCGGTCATCTCGAGATACCCCTTGCCCAGCGGCTCGCCGCTGGCGCGGTCATTTATGTTCACTTCCCCTTCCCAATAGGGAACGCTGGTCGTCATCCAGCGGTTGGCGTAGGGCGCTTCGATATTGATATCGACGCCCTCTGAGGGTACTTCCAAGCGCCAGCGAGTGGGGACATCGCGTCCCGCGACCATCGAGGTTGCCAGCGGGGTCATAATGATATCGGTGTTTGATAAAGGAGTGGTGTCGCCTTGCGGCGTAATCCAGGTGCCGGAGCGGTAGTCAGCGCCTTGCTCTTGATCCGTGTCATCGCCACCGCCTCGTAGTTGAAACGCCATTAGTTTGTGACCGTCATTGAAGTGCAGCGATAGCCAATCCCAACCTGATTGGCGGGCATCCAGCAATTGACTGCTCCACTCCCTATCCAGCCAGCCGCGCCCGCTGACTGCTTTTGTCTCGCCGTTAAGTGTGACGTCGCCCTCTATTTGCCAAAAGGGCTGGCTGTAGTACATAGAGCCTTGGCCATTGGCGGCTTTTTGACTAAACCCCTGGTCGCCATGCAGTACCAGTGGCCCTTCGGCGGTCAGCGTTAATGAATAGCCAAAGCGAGACTCGCCTTCGCCGCTGTAGGCGGTGAGCGTTAGAGGGCTGAAATTGGTACTACCGACTTCCTCGCTTGCTTTCAGTTGCCAATCGTCTAGCCAGGCATGAAAGGGAGCGGTCATCACCCCCGCTTGGCTCTCCTGGGGAGCGGAGAGTTCGGCCTGAGAGTGGCTGCGGCCAAAGCGCTCGGTCACTTCGTGCTGTTCGCCTTGGGAGATCGCCATATGGGCCATCCAGAGTTGATCTGCGGCCCAGGGTGTGGGGGCTGGGCGCTCGCTTGGCGGCATAAGCGCCTGACGAAATAGCGTCCACTGCAGACCTAAGGGCTCACCGGCGGTATCTTCTAAATTGGCGGTTAAGTACCACCACTCGATGCGATAATCAGGGTGCGCTGAGTGATCTGCTGGGAACGTAAGCGATTGGTTTGGAGTGGCGTGTTGAAAGCCATCGGCGTCCTGGCCCAATCCGGCAAAGCCGGGGCTGGTGGTCGTCGTGTGATCCTCATCGCTGCAGCCGTAAAGAAGCAGCGTCGCAATGAGGACTAGTAGCCACCTTAAGCTCATTGATTGGCCTCTTCAGCCAGTAAGGCGCGGGGTGAGGCGCGCCAAAAACGCAGCGCAGGCAGTGCTGCTGATAGCAGCGCCACAGCAACAGCAGTCGCCAGGGTAACGGCCATTTCCCACGGGAATAGATACAGCGGTAGCCGCCAGCCAAAGGCAGCGACATTAATGATCGCCACCAAGCCCCAGGTGATCGCGATCCCCAGTGGAAGTGCCAGCAAACCAGTGACGAATGCCGCACCGCCTAACTGTACCAAACTTAGCTGCGCTAGCTGCGCCCTGGGAACACCCAGCGCCCAGAGTGGCGCTAACTGCTGGCGTCGGCTGCGTGCCTGAGCCAACAGGCTAGCCAGCAGTGCTAGCGCGGCAACCGCTAGGGTCAATGCATTGAGGGCGCGAGTAATGGTAAAGGTGCGCTCGAAAATCTCGGTGGCGATACGCTTGATCTCGGCTTGATCGCTCAGTGCGTCACTGCTTAGCCCAAAGCGGGCGGTAAGTGCTTCTCGTAGAACACCCTCATCGACGTCGTCATTTAGCACCAAGCCCATTGAACTAGGCGGTGCATTAAACCGTGCAGCAAGCTGGGGCGATGCCATGAGAATCTGCCCGCTTGGGTTGCCATAGTCAGGGTAAGTCGCGGCGATTGTCAGCGTTTCATTGACGCCCGGCGCGCTGAGAGTAAGCCGGTCGCCGGGGGAAAGATGCTCTGCGGTGGCGAGCTGTTCGTTAACAAATACTGCGCCATGATCGAAGGCGGCCCAGGCAGCCTCGCGATCCTGCTGGGTTGCCAGCAGTGGCCAGTGGGGTGTTAGGGAGTTGCCTGGGGTAATGCCGTAAAGCTCGATAGGGGTGCCTAAAGCGTGGCTACCGTCAGACGTAATGACGGTTTCAAGAACGGCATCGCTGCGCCGAGTGAGTAGCCGCTCTGAGACCTCAGAACGCTCAGCCAGCCAGGCATCAATATCGGCGTACTGCTCACTGGGGGCATTTAAATAGAGCGGAGCGACTAAGCGCTGATCAAGCCAGTTTAAAAAGGTGAGACGAAAACCACCGACCATACTGCCGACCCCTAGATTGGTCGCCAGGGCGATGAGTAGGGCCATCATGGCGAGCGAGAGTTTGGGTAGCTGAAGCTGCATATCCGCCAGTGCCCAGTGAATCAACGGGCGTCGCCGGGTGAGGTGTGACAGCACTTTCAAAGCAAGGGCTAATAAGGGCGGCAGCCACAGCGCGCTGGCCATAAGTAGCGCGGCAATCAGCCCAAAGCCTGCCACTAAGCCATCGCCAGGGGGTTGAAAGCGCAGCCAAATATAAAGCGCTGATGCCACTCCCGCAGCGCATGCGCCGCCGACACTCATTAGCATCAATTGCCGACGATAACCGCTGCGCCAAGCCTGCATTTGGCCTAGCTCCAGCATGTTCAAGCGGGCAGCGCGCCACAGTACGCCGCCGCCCGCCAGCAGTAGCCCACCCAGGCTAACCGCTAGCCCGCCGACCCAGTAATGCCAGGGCAGATTGAGTTCTCTGCCAACGCCTGCGCCATACAGTGAACCTAGGGTAGCCGCCACATCGGGGAGTAGCAGGCGTGCCAGCCATACGCCGCTGGCAATGCCGGCAACGGCACCGATCAGGCCAAGCAGGATTAACTCTACGCTGAGCGCTAGAACCAAACTACGCCCCGAAACACCCAGCACCCTTAGAGTGCGCAGCATACCCAAGCGTTGCTCTAAGGCTAGGCCTAGCGCTGCCTGAACAATAAATAACCCCACGACCCAGGCGAGTAGCCCTAGCGCGGTAAGGTTTAAGTGGAAGCTTTCCGTCAGTTGACCGGGAGTGGCAATGCGGTTGGCTCGGGTGAGCGTTAATCCAGCCGGAGCCTCTGTCAGAGCTCCTGGTGCGGTCACGATGCGCGTTATTTCATTACCGCTTTCAAGAAGCCGCGCAGCGGCAGCTATATCCATGACCAGGGTGTCTGGCGGGAGTGCGGGCGCTAGAACGAGGGGTGGGAGTGCTTTACCGTTCGCAAGGGTTGTGGTGGACGTCAAGGCATCGGGGGCAGCGCGGGTTTGCCATGGGGGGGTTAGAAAGTCGGTTAACGAGTTCGAGGTGTCTGCTTGGGCCAGCGGGTTATCATTCGCCAGGGTAAGCGGGTCAATGCCGATCAATGTTAGCCGAGTGCCATCTTGGGTGACGATTTCACCCTCCAGCATGGGCGAAACGGGCAAGCCCGCTTGGCGTAGGGCGTGATACTCCGCGCGGGTGAGGGCAGCGCCATCACGTCGCTCCAACTGATCTAACTGGGTATCAAACATGGCATCGGCCCGGGCGTAGCTATCGCGAGCCGTGGCGTTGATGGCTTGAATGCCACTCCATAAAGCGCTGGCTACCCATAGGCCGAGCAGCAGCATGGCTAATTGACCAGGATGACGCCGGTAGTGGGTTAGCAGTGTCGCCACAACCGTAGGTATAGACTTGATCATAACGCGCTATTAATCAGTTGACCGTGGCGCAGGCGTAGGCAGCGATCAAGCGGTGCGGCTACCTGGGGGCTATGGGTGACAACGAGCAGGGCGCACTGGGTTTCGCGCACTAGGCTCAGTAGTAGCTCAAGTACCTCTTGAGCGGTTGTTTCATCCAAATTGCCCGTGGGTTCATCAGCGAGTAACAGTGGCGGGCGCGGCGCCAGCGCGCGGCCTATGGCCAGACGTTGCTGCTGGCCCCCAGAGAGCTGCTCCGGGTAGCGTTTTTCCAGCCCCTTTAGCCCCAACCGCTCCACTAAATAGGCTGTCCAATCGGGTTCGTCACGGTTGGCTAAGCGCGCCTGCAAGCGCAGGTTGTCGAGGGCCGTGAGGCTAGGCACTAAGTGGAACTGCTGAAATACCAGGCCTAATTTTTCGCGGCGTAGCTTGGCGCGGGCGGGTTCCGCTAAAGACGCCACGTTGTGACCCGCGAGGGCAATACTACCCTGATCGGGTAGGTCTAGCCCAGCAGCAAGGTGGAGTAGCGTGGACTTGCCGCTTCCCGATTCGCCCATCAGTGCCAGGCTTTGGCCTGGCGCTAAGCGAAGTGAGACATCGTCGAGTACTTTAAGCGGGCCCTGAGGCGTCGGATAGGTTTTATGGACCTGATGAAGTTCCAGCATGGGCTGCTCTTATTACTGATGGAGACGACTAATTCGCTAACGCAGCAGGTTATTCGTTATTGAGCACCACGTTCGCCGTATACAGCGATACCGCCGCGCCCTGTGCGCTTAATGAAATACATGCACTTATCTGCCGCATCAATAAGCTCATCCGCACTGCCAAACCCGCCGTCATCCAGGCAGGCAATGCCAATAGAAACAGATACGTGGATAGGCTCTTGTGCATTGTGTGCCATCGGCGTTTTTTCTAATCGTTGAGCAATTCTTTTGGCGAAAACTTGGGCAGCCCTTGCATCTTCATCCGGCAAAATAACCAGGAACTCTTCGCCTCCCCAGCGCCCGGCCAAATCTCCTTCACGAATTAATGCTTGCAGCGCTTTGCCAAATCTTTCGAGCACTTGGTCACCAAGTTGGTGCCCGTACTTGTCGTTAAGCTTTTTGAAGTGATCAAGATCAATAAACACCACTGACATGATCAGTGACTGCTCCTGGCAAAGAAGAAAACGTTTTTGCAGCTGTTCTTCTAACCAGGCACGGTTGGCAAGGCCGGTTAACCTATCTGTGCGCGAGCGCTCTTCTAATTCATCTTGTCGTTGACGCAACGAGGCGAGTTCCGCTTGTTGCGACTCGAGGCGTGCATTGAGCTGCAGTGTTTGTTTAAACAGTAACTGCTGTGCTTCTGAAAGCAACGACTCATTATCTAGGAGTGGCGGTGCAACCATTTGCAGCATATCGGCAAGCGCTGGTAGTTGTTGTTTTATGTTTTCTAATAAAAGCCGTAAAGAAATGGTGTGAGCACCTTGATAGGTCTCGAATTCTCGTATGACGGTGACTAATGACTGTGCTGGGTGGGAAGAGAGCCAGGCGTCGGCAATGGGCCCTGAGAGCTGAACACATAGCTTGTCCGGGGAGGCTATATCGTATTCACTATGGCTATCACAAATGCGTTGAGCCAGCGCTACAGGAACTCCCCACTTTGCGGCAAGCCACGCGCCGACTTGTGAATGGTCACAGCCAAAAAGCCGTTGTTCTGATTCTGATAACTGTCGATGCGACAGAGCCTCTTCTGTATACAAAGTGTTGCTGTCTTTGGGATAGGTTTCCCGTAAAGCGATGATGCCAATATCTTGGAGCAGAGATGCCGTAAATACTTGGCCTGCCATATCAGGGCATAGGTTAATCGCCAGTTGCCGTGCAGCTAAAGAGGCGATGATAGAGCGCATCCACACGCGCTGATAATAGGCGTCGATGCCCTTGTTTTGAAGCAGGCTGAAGCTCATTACGGCTGCCAATGTGGTATCTAATCCTAACCGGGCAGTGGCTTCACTGCAGGCGCTCACTCTGGTGGGGGTACGTGAGAAGAAAGCGCTGTTTGCAAGGGTAATTATCCGCATAGTTAACGCAGGATCATGCTCAATGGCATTGGCATAGTCGTTGACCGATGGATTTTCTGAGCGCGCTATTTTTAAAATTTTAATAGCAACCGAGGGCAGGGTGGGCAGGCTGGGGCACTTGATTAGGTCAGCTACCAAAAATGGCGGTAATTCGGTCACTAAGACCAGGTCCTTCGAATTATCCTTTACCTGAATGACCTGCATTACTCTCTCCTTACACGTATTAGCTACCATCAACAGCCCTCAGTCTTCCCTGAATTTGCAGCATGGGCATTGATGATTGTATTTAATCGGTCGTATTAACCATCATAGCGCGGCAAGGCTATGAAAGGGATATAGAACCTGTGCCTGGGTGAGCATCGCGACTTATGTCTCAGATCCTCAATACCCTAAGCTTACGTAAATTTGTCATGTGAGTACCGTTATTTTTATACTCAATACGCATTAGGGGCATTCTAATCTGTCTTGTTTTGTAAGTTATTTCCTAAGCGTTTGTAAGATATCTCTTACGCTGGTGTAGGAAATTAGCTATTTAGACGACTTAGACGTCAGATAAGGATGAGTGCGGGGCGCGCATACTGCGCGTGGTAAAGAGGCATTTTATGAAGTAATGATGGTCACAGAGGATGCCTTTTTAGAGCGTAATGGAGAAACTCCCCCCTTTCGACCTGGGATGATGGCACAGGTAGACCTACAAACAGGCAAACGAACGTTGCTGAGTTAACTAATCAAACCAATTATAAAGGCACGGTTGAATTAGCCGCGTGTCTTAAAAGCAGAATGGCATATATACCTCTTCGCTCATTTATCCAATTGATTTTCTAAAGATAACTCTGCTTCAAGAGCCTGCTTGGGCTATTTCCTGGCGACTAAAGTATAAGCGTTAGAGGGTTTTACTCTCTCCTCCATACTACCATACTAGTCATATCAGCTTTGGCCTCCGCTCTTCACAGGCTTCCACCTTCGGATTGAAGTGTTATGCACACGACCCTACAAATGCTATGGCAGGAAACCCGTGACAGCGACTCCGTTCGTCAGCGGTTATTTCATGTATTAAGACAGTCGATCATTCAGATGGTCCTCGCGCCAGGCCAGGCCCTATCTGAAAAAGAAATTGCGGACACCTTTTCGGTCAGCCGTCAGCCGGTACGTGAGGCTTTCATTCGGCTTTCCGAGGCGGGGTTGGTGGAAGTGAAGCCTCAGCGCGGCACTTACGTTGTGAAGATATCTCAGCGGGCAGTGCTTGAAGCACGCTTTGTACGTGAAGCGGTCGAGGTGGCGGTCGTAAGGCTGGCGGCTGAAAAAGGTATTGAGCCATCAATCCTAACCGAACTGCATGATCTGTTAGCGCGGCAGCGTCGCTGTATTGAGCCTAATGATAATGACCGTTTTTATCGTCTTGACGAAGCCTTTCACCGAACGCTTTCTCTAGGGGTAAAGCAACACGCAGCCTGGAAAGTCATTGAAGAGGTTCGTGCTCAACTCGACCGGGTGCGCTATCTCAGTGTGCCACACAGTACTCCGCTGGAGCGGCTTGTGGATCAGCATACGAGCATTGTTGCTGCCATTGAAGCGGGAGACGTTCAGAAAGCTCAAGAGGCAATGATGCTGCATCTGCGTGAGATTTTGGTCTCTATGCCTGACCTGGTTCGCCGTTTCCCCGCGATGTTTGAAGGAGAAGCGGTATTTGAAGGTCAAGCAGTACTCGAAGAACAAGAAAACCCAGCTGTTAAGCAGGAGACGATCCAATGAAGATTGAGCAGGCTTATACCATTGTGACCTCGCCGGGGCGCAATTTTGTGACGCTAAAGATTGTCACTGATCAGGGCGAGTACGGCATTGGTGATGCCACACTCAATGGGCGTGAAATGGCCGTTGTGGCTTATTTGGAAGAGCATGTTATTCCGACGTTAATCGGGCGCGACCCTCAGCGTATCGAAGACATCTGGCACTACCTCTATCGCGGCGCATACTGGCGGCGTGGGCCCGTCACCATGAGTGCGATTGCTGCTGTTGATATGGCGCTTTGGGATATTAAAGCAAAGCTTGCGGGCATGCCGCTGTATCAATTGCTTGGTGGTAAGAGTCGTGATCGAGTCATGGTCTATGGCCATGCAACAGGGCGAGATATTGAAGCGTGTCTGGAAGAGGTCGCCCGTCACGTCGACGAGGGCTACAAAGCCGTGCGTGTGCAGGCGGGGGTGCCAGGCATTGCCAGCATCTATGGTGTTGCTAAAAAAGATGGCGAGCCTTATGAGCCTGCCGATTCTGATTTGCCTGCTGAGCATGTCTGGAGTACCAGCAAGTACTTAAATCATGTGCCAAAGCTGTTTGCCGCCGTGCGGGAGCGCTTTGGTGAAGATCTGCACGTGCTGCACGATGTTCATCACCGCTTGACGCCTATTGAGGCCGCCCGTTTAGGCAAAGAGGTTGAACCCTACCATCTATTTTGGCTTGAGGACTGCGTACCTGCTGAAAATCAGGAGGCGTTTGGCCTTATCCGTCAGCACACCACCACACCGCTGGCCGTTGGCGAAGTTTTTAACAGCCTGTATGACGCCAAAGCGCTGATTGAAAATCAGTGGATCGACTATATACGCGCCACCCTAACCCATGCTGGCGGTATTACCCATATGCGACGCATTGCTGATTTAGCGGGTCTTTATCACGTGCGTACTGGCTTTCACGGTCCGACAGACCTTTCGCCGGTTTGCCTTGGTTCGGCGATTCATTTTGATACCTGGGTACCCAACTTCGGCATCCAGGAGTATATGCCACATACCAGCGCAACGGATCAAGTCTTCCCTCACGATTATCGTTTTGAAGATGGCCACTTTATCGTTGGTGAAACCCCGGGGCACGGCGTTGATATCGATGAAACGTTAGCCAAGCAATACCCCTATAAGCGCGCCAGCCTCCCGGTTAACCGGCTAGAAGATGGCACACTTTGGCACTGGTAAGGAGTTCATCTAAATGAAAGCATTTCAGGTAAAGGCCCCTCATGACTACCAGGTTACGGAAATTGATCCGCCCAAGGTGGCTGCTGGTGAAGCGCTGGTACGTGTAGCATTTGCCGGTATCTGCGGCTCGGATATGCATATTATTCATGGGGACAACGCCTTTGTACGTTTTCCGCGCATTACCGGCCATGAGTTTTCCGGGGTAGTAGAAGCGGTGGGGGAAGGTGTACATGACGTCGCCATCTGGGACCACGTATGCATAGACCCTGTTATCAGCTGCGGTCATTGCTACCCCTGCCGTATTGGTCGACCCAATGTGTGCAGTTCGCTAGAAGTGATCGGTGTGCATCGCGATGGCGGTTTTGAAGAGTTGGTTGCTGTCCCTACGGCTAACGTTCATCAGCTACCTGCTCATATCGGACTCGATGCTGCTGCCTTAGTTGAGCCATACACCATTGCCGCCAACGTGCTTGATCGTATGCAGCCGCATCCTGGTGATCGACTAATGATTCTGGGCGCTGGAGTAATTGGCCTTACGATTCTGCAAATGGCACTTGCCAAAGGCATTGAAGAGGTGATCGTCACAGACGTTATTAATGAGCGATTAGCGGCAGCAAAACAGCTGGGTGCCACGCAGGCATTTAATAGCCGCGAGCAGGATGTGGAAAAAGAGGTACTTGCTTTGACGCAAGGTGAAGGCGTGCCACTGATTGCTGATGCGGCTTGTGTGCCAGCACTGCTCCCGCAAATGCTGCGTTTAGCCTCGCCAGCAGGGCGCATTGGCCTGCTGGGCTTTAGCGTCCAGCCCAGCGAGCTAGTGCAGCTAGAGGTGATTAAGAAAGAGCTTACCCTGGTTGGGTCACGACTTAACAACCGTAAGTTTCCAGAGGTGCTTGAGCTAATGGCAAGTGGGCAGTTGAACCCGTTGGCGTTGGTCAGTCATCGGTTACCACTCAGTGATATGCCCAGCGCCATCGAAATGCTTGACCACCGCCCAGAAGAGGCCCGCAAGGTACTGATTCAAGTCAGTGCTTAACGGGTGCTACGCCAATGCATGCCAACCCACCCGTCATTAATGGCTGCAATTAACAACTAACAACACTCGAATGCAGGAGCAATACAATGATTAAACAACTTATTACCAGCGCTGTTCTTGGAGCCGCCATAGTGAGCAGCCACTCCCTGATGGCGGAAGACTTTACCCTGCGGTTTGGCCATTTAGCCAATGAGCAGAATATTTGGCACCAGGCCGCCGAAAAATTTAAAGAGGAGGTCGAAGCCAACTCTGACGGGCAGATCGAGGTACGTCTCTATCCCAGTGAGCAACTGGGTAATGAGATGGACGTGATCAATAGTATTCAGCTAGGCACGGCGGATATGACGATCACCGGGGAAAGCTTACAAAACTGGGCGCCTAAAGCCGCGATGATGGCAGTACCTTACGCTTTTCGTGACTCAGAGCATGTCCATGCGGCAGTTAACGGCGAAATCGGTGCTGAAATTGAAGCACAAATCACTGAGCGCACTAACCTGGTGCCCTTGGCGTGGTTTGAACGCGGGCCACGTGAGCTGACCTCCAATCGGCCTATTCGCACGCCTGATGAGCTGGATGGGTTGCGTCTGCGCGTTCCGAACGTGCCGCTGTTCGTTGATACATGGCAGACAATGGGGGCGCGTCCAACCCCAATGGCGTTTAGCGAAGTGTTTACCGCGCTTCAGCAGAACACCCTGGAAGGCCAGGAAAACCCGCTTAGTCTGATCGAAAGCGCCAGCTTCAATGAGGTCCAGGACTACGTCAACATGACCGGCCATGTGCGCAGCTGGATCTATGTGGTGATTGGCCGTAACCAGCTGGAAAGTATGCCGGATGAGCTCCAGCAAGTGGTGCGAGAAGCCGCTCAAACGATGCAGGAATACCAGGCCGAGCTTTTCATTGAGGATCAAGAACGTCTTGAGCAAGCACTCCAAGAGCGTGGCATGGAGTTCGTGGAAGTCGACGTTGATGCGTTCGCAGAGAAAGCCCGCCCCGCCGTGCTTGAGGCCTTAACCGAAGAGCAGCGCGAACTCTTTGACGCTATCCAAGACTTGTAAGGTCGCAAATAGAGATTTTGTAGTGAATGACTAATGACGCTGGGCTGATAACACGTCAGCTCAGCTTCTACTGCAATAGCGGCTTGCCCGTGAGGATACGGTTATGAACTCGGATCACAAAACGCTTGAGCACGAAGCGTTAGAGAGTCTGGATCCAATGGCGACAGTGCCTAAGCTATCGGGGCCTATTGGGCGCGTGATTGGATGGGTGGATACATGTTTTCTAACCGTGGCCGTCGTGGCACTTGTCGCGATTGCCGCCACGGTACTGCTGCAAATTAGTTCAAGGCTATTTTTGCCGTTCTCAATAGCCTGGACCGAGGAGCTCTCGCGCTATCTGTTTATTTATATGGTGGCGCTATCCGCTGGCGTGGTACTGCGCCAGAACCGAAACATCAGCGTTGAGCTTTTTCATCACCTGCTGGGGCCGCGTATGCAGGCAGCTTTTCAAGTGCTGATTTGCGCGCTGATTGGCCTGTTTGCCTTTCTAGTGCTGCCTTACGCTTGGCAGTATGCACAAAACGGCGCTTGGCAGACCTCACCAACGCTTCACGTTCCCATGCTTTATATCTTTTTCTCAACGGTAGTCACCTTTGCGCTACTCCTGGTCTACAGCTTGCTAGGGTGCCTTGAAGGAATTATCGCAATGTGTCGCTCCTCTGCCACCCATCAGGAGTCGTAAGCATGGAAGTCATTATCCTTTTTGGTGTTTTTTTAATACTGCTCACGGTGGGGATGCCCATTGCGTTTGCATTGGGGTTAGCCTCGCTCTCTTACCTGCTGCTTGAGGGCATTTCATTAACGATTGTGCCGCAGCGTATGTATGCTGGCATCGATACCTTTGTGCTGCTATGCATCCCCGGCTTTGTGCTGGCTGGCAACTTGATGAATGTCGGCAACATCACTGAGCATATCGTTCGTTTCTCCAACGCTTTGTTAGGCCATATTCGAGGCGGGCTTGGCCTGGCTAACGTGGCGGGCTCGATGATTTTTGGCGGTATCTCCGGCACGGCGGTTGCCGATTCAGCCAGCATTGGGTCGGTGATGATCCCCGGTATGGCGCGCTCAGGTTATGACAAACCGTTTGCTGCTGCGGTCACCGCCGCCTCATCAACCGTCGGGCCGATTATACCGCCTAGCGTGCCGATGATCATTGCCGGTTCACTTAGCGGTATTTCGGTCGGGCGTATGTTCCTGGCAGGTGCGATTCCTGGCCTGTTGATGGGACTCGCCATGATGGTCACGGTCTATATCCTGGCCGTTCGACGTGGGTATCCAAAAGAGAAGCGCGTACCTTTTCTGCAGCTACTCCGTGAAGCGAAAACGGCCTTCTGGGCCCTGCTGATGACCGTGATTATTCTCTACGGCATTATTGGCGGTTTTTTTACTCCCACAGAAGCCTCTATTGTGGCTTGCCTCTACGCCTTGGTCGTCGGCATGTATGTCTATAAGGGGTTGTCGTGGAAAAAGCTCCCGGCCATTTTGTCTGACACCGTATTAACCTCCTCAGCACTGCTGCTGATGGTGGGGTTAGCCAACCTGTTTGGTTGGATACTCACCAGCGAACAGATTCCCCAGATGATCGCTGCGCTTATTCTTTCTATTAGCGATAACCCACTAATTGTTCTACTCATCCTTAACTTGATTCTGCTATTTGTTGGCGCTTTTATGGAGACCATTGCCGCGTTGATTATTCTTTTCCCGGCCTTGGTGGGGGTAGCCACTGGCGTGGGTGTCGATCCGGTTCACTTTGCGGTAATCGCGGTGTTGAACCTGATGATTGGTTTAACCACACCGCCGGTAGGGGTATGCCTGTTTGTGGTGGCCGGCATTGGCAAAATTCCGATGTTGACCGTTGCCAGAGCCATCGTGCCCTTTTTGCTCTGCAACTTAGCTGTGCTGCTGTTGGTGACATATGTCCCCGCGATTTCGCTTTGGTTGCCTAACTTGCTGATGGGAGAGTAGTGACTATGGACCAGCAACGTATTGACGCCATGCCTAAAAGCGGCCAGATCGGGTTTGTCCATTTAGGCTTAGGCGCTTTTCACCGCGCCCATCAGGCCGTTTATTTAGAGCGCTATCGTCAGCGCAGTGGCGATACTGCCTGGGGAATATGCAGTGCTAACCTTCGCTCTAGCATAGGTTTAGTCGACGGATTGAGCGCCGCTGGGCATCACTATCATGTAGCTGAGTATGTGGACAGCGAAAGCATCACGCTGCGTGAAATTGGTGTGATTGAGCATGCGCTCTTCTCTGGCCGTGATGGAGTCGGTAGCTGGGGCCGCGACCGTGAGGCGCTGCTGGCGCGAATGGCCTCTGCGGATACCCGTATCGTTACTTTGACGGTGACTGAGAAGGGCTACTTTCTAAACCCTGCCAGCGGTGAGCTAAGAGTCGATGACTCGATGATCATTGGCGATATAGCTTCTCCACAGCAACCACGTACGGCTCCAGGACTGTTAGTGGAAGCATTGGCTCGGCGGCACGAAGCAGGCATTGCCCCCTTTACGGTGCTCTCCTGCGACAACATGCCGGATAACGGTAAGCGCACACGCCAAGCGGTGGTGCAACTGGCGAAGCAGCGAGATGCTGAATTGGCCAGTTGGATAGCCAATAAGGTGGCATTTCCCTGCAGCATGGTGGATCGCATTGTGCCTGCCATGACCGACGTAGATTTCGAACGATTGGCGGCGCTGGGGGTTAATGATCCCAATGCGGTGGTGTGCGAGGCTTTCTCTCAGTGGGTGGTGGAAGATAACTTCTCTATGGGGCGCCCAAGTTGGGAAGCGGAGGGCGTTGAGATGGTTGCCGATGTAGCGCCGTTTGAAACCATGAAGCTGCGTATGCTCAACGGTAGCCACTCTCTGCTTGCCTATCTGGGCGCGATTGCAGGTATCGAAACAGTTTATGACGGTGTCAATCACACCAAGCTTCGCGCTCTATTGCGCCGCTATATGCTTGAAGAGGCGGCGCCTACGCTTGAAATGCCGAAAGGCATCGACTTAGACGCTTACGCTGACTCGCTGCTGGCACGTTTTGCCAATGACAGCCTGCGCCATCGCCTGCAGCAAATTGCCATGGATGGCAGCCAAAAACTTCCGCAGCGCTGGCTCTCCGGCACGCTGGAACGTAGCGCCGCAGGGCAATTATCTCCCTGTGTAGCGTTGGGAGTGGCTGCCTGGATTCGCTACACACTAGGCGAAGATCTATCGGGAAATCGCTACACAGTTGATGATCCGCTAGCCAAGCGCTTTGCTGATTTACACCACACCCAGGGCGCCGATGCCAGTGCGTTGGTTGCCGCCTTTTTAGCCATGGACGATGTGGTGCCTAGCGCATTGGCGGCGGATAACGCATTTGCTCAGTCCGTAATAACGGCGTATCTAACGCTGACTCAAGACGGATTGGATGGGGCGCTCGCGGCGCTTGAGCGCAACGAATAAAAGGAGTTCACCATGGAGCATACCTGGCGCTGGTTTGGCCCTAACGATGCTATTCGGCTGGAAGAGATTCGTCAGACAGGCGCCACCGGCATCGTTACGGCCCTGCATGAGGTGCCCAATGATCAGGTTTGGTCGGTTGAGGCGATCCGTGAACGTCAGCAGATGATCGAAGCCGCTGGCCTGAGATGGTCGGTGGTAGAGAGCGTGCCGGTACATGAGTCGATCAAAAAAGGCCTGCCCGAGCGGGATGCGCTGATCGCCACCTATTGCCAGACACTGCGTCATTTGGCGACCTGTGGTATCGACACCGTTTGCTACAACTTTATGCCGGTGCTGGACTGGACGCGTACGGACCTAACGTATGCGCTGCCGGATGGCGCCTTGGCGCTACGCTTTGACCAAACCGCGTTCGCCGCGTTTGATCTTTACCTTCTCAAGAGGCCCGCGGCAGAGACTGAGTACAGCGCCAAGGAGCAAGCACAAGCACGTCACTATCTTGAGAGGTTAGATAGCGCTGGTCGTGACAAGCTGGTCAATACGCTAATTGCAGGGCTGCCAGGGGCAGAAGAGCACTACACCCTTGAACAGTTTCGCGCTGTGTTGGAAGAGTACGCGGAGATTGACGCTGCTAAATTGCGGGAGAACCTAGGCTACTTTCTTCAGGCGGTGATTCCAGTAGCGGAAGAAGTGGGCATTCGTATGGCGATTCATCCCGATGACCCGCCAAGACCACTGCTCGGGCTGCCCCGGGTGGTTTCGACCCGCGAAGATGCCCAGTGGATTATTGATCGTGTGCCGAGCCCCGCCAATGGCTTGACGCTTTGCACGGGCTCTTACGGCGTTCGTGAAGACAATGACTTGGTGGCCATGACCCGCCATTTTGCCCCGCATATTTACTTTATCCACCTACGCGCCACGAAGCGTGAAGCGGATACAGTTTCGTTCCACGAGGCGCCGCATTTAGCGGGTGATGTAGATATGGTGGGTGTGATTCGCGCGTTGGTAGAGGAGGAGCGTCGCCGGGAACGCGAGGGCGGGGCGCGTTTGCCGCTACGTCCTGATCACGGTCATCAACTGCTTGATGATCAACAGCGCAATACGGCGCCCGGTTACCCGCTCTACGGGCGCCTGCGCGGTTTGGCTGAATTGCGCGGTGTGGAGCTTGCGGTGAGGCAGTTAACGGCGAGATAACCTATCAAGCCATTGCTCTTCAAAAACTGCTCTTCAAAAATTGTTCTTCAAATTAGAAAAGCCCCACTGATTTAATCAGCGGGGCTTTTTTTGCGAAGTAATGGCTAACGATTAGCGCGGTGCAGAGGACGCTTCGGCACTGGTCAGTGTCGGTTCTGGTACTTGCTCCATACGCTTGCGCTCTTGGTCAAGAATATCTAATGCCTGCTCATTGGTAACCCGTGAAGCGGGCGTGACTAAACTCACCACCACACCCGCGAGCAGTGCTACCAGTACCGCGGGAATGCTTGGGTTGCCCCAGAAGGCTGTCCAATCGCTATTGGCGATAATCGTTAAAGAGGTCACTGAGGCACAAATAAGCGTTGCGATAGCGCCCTGCCAGTTGTAGCGGGGCCAGAAGCGACCGAGCATGGCACTCACAAACAGCCCTGACAGGATTGTCGAGATCATACGGGTGATGTAAGTGATCACGTTATCCGAAGCCAGTGCGAACAGCAGCGCCAAGCCAATGGTTGCCACTAGGGCAATACGCGAGAAGCGTACTACATTGCGTGCTGACGGCGTGCGGCCCGTTGCCAGCACATACAAGTCGCGGATCAGGGTAGAAACACCGGCAATCGCATCGGAGCTTGCGCTGGACATCGTCGCGGAGAGGCCCGCAACCAACAGTAGCAGACCCAACCCTAGCGGCATGATTTCAGTAGCTAGAAAAGGGAAGGCGTAGTTGCTGTTTTCAAGCCCAGGGTTCAGCGCGTGGGTGGCCATACCGATAATGGCGGGAATGATTGAGAAGCCTAGGTAAAGAACGCCGGTGATTAAAAACGAACGGCGGACTGACTTAACTGATTCGCCAGAGTAAATTCGTTGGCGGAAAGAGGGGGTTGCCAGTACGCCTATGGCAATAACCGCCGCGAGCGATAGCGCTGGCAGTGCACCAATTTGACCGATACCTAGGAAGCTAGTGGCGCCCGCATCCATACCTGCGGTCAAGCCCGAGAATCCGTCCACTTCCACCAGCGCCAAAATGGCCATCAAAATAAAGCCTGCGAACAGCACGACGGCTTGAATGGTGTCGGTCCAGATAACCGCGAAGTAACCCCCTACAACACAGTAAATGCCAAAGCCTAACGCCACCAAAATGCGTGCAGTGGTTAGATCAATACCCGCCATCCAGGAGAGGTAGAGGCCGCCGCCAAGAATATGTGCGCCCAGCCAGCCGATGCAGGCGATGTAGATCAGCAGCGCGACCACATTGCGTACCAGTCGGTTCGCGCCGACGTAGTAGGCGAGTTCTTCACTCATGGTCATAAAGCGCAGCTTACGTACTGAGGAGAAGCAGACGGCAAGTAACAACACCCCAACCGCGCCCCCGATACCGTACAAAGCGCCTGCCCAACCATTTGCATATCCAAACCCGACGGCACCCATGCTGGAACCGGTGCCTACCATCGTCGCCACAGTAGTGCCTACGGTGAGAAAGAGTGGAACGCTGCGCCCGCCGAGTAGAAAGTCATCTCCGTTGCCGCGTTTATGCCTGGAAACCCACCATCCAAACACGATCATGGCGACAATATAGAGCACGAAGGTGACGAGGAATATTTGACTGTTCATGTTAACCTCTTGTCGTTGTTTATCCGGCCGTTGCCGCGGCTGGAATTAGGCAATGGAAGCGATTGCCGCGAGGCTTTTTTATCCTAATCGCGCGGTAATCTGGCGCTGCGCCCTTGCCGGGGCGCGGCGCTTTTTTTGGTACTTAAAATTGGCTGTTTAAGCGCGATCAGCGCGGAAACACTTCACGTCAACTTCTACTTTACAATCCACCACCAGGTCTTGAACGCTACAGATACGCGCCGGTGGGTTGTCGCCAAAAATCTCCTTGAACACCTTATTGAACGAGGTGAAGTAACGCGCGTCGGTCAGCACGGTGGTGACGTGTACCACGTCCTGAACGCCATAACCGGCTTCTTGCATAATGGCCAAGCAGTTGTCGAAGGCGAGTCGGGTCTGCTCGACAATGCCGCCTTCCACCACTTCGCCATCGGTCATGGGTGTTTGGCCGGAAACGTACAGCCAGCCACCGGCTTCAACAGCACGTGCAAAGGGAAGTTTTTGGCCGCCAGTACCTACGCCGCCTTCTGTACCGTATCGAGTAATACTCATGGGGTTTGCTCCTGATTGGATGGGAAGGGTGTAATGGTTTGAGAAATGCGTGCTGTTCTGCGTAGCATTCGGCCCGAGCGCTGGTCTGCAATTGTGCCCTGGTGATAGGCGATCTTGCCGTTCACCACCACCAGATCGATGCCTTTAGCGGCCGCGATGGGGGTTTCGTAATTGGCGGTATCTTCCAGCACCGCGAGATCAAACAGGGTGAGGTCTGCATAGGCGCCAATACGAATCTCACCGCGATCCGTTAAGCCAAAATTGGCCGCCGAGAGGCTGGTCATCTTGCGCACCGCTTCGGCCAGTGGCATTAGCTTTAAATCGCGACTGTAGTGAGCCAGTACGCGGGGGAATGCTCCCCAGAGGCGCGGGTGTGGATGAGGATCATTCGGTAAACCATCGGACCCCACCATGGAGAGCGGATGTGCTAATACCTGCTGCATATCCGCTTCACTCATATTGTGGTAAACCGCCCCCGCTGGCTGTAGCTTCCGCGCGGCGTCTAGCAGTGGCACATTCCACTCAGCGGCGATCTCTTTTAGTGGGCGACGCGCCTGCTCTGGGTGAGGGGTCGACCAGGTAATCGTTATCTCAATCTCGTCTGTGACTTGACCTAAGTCGAGGGTAGAAGAGCCCGCCGTGTAGGGGTAGCAATCGCAGTGGGCATGCTGATGCTGAGCCGCAGTCGCTAATTTGTTTAGCGCCTTGCCCGCGCCGCCCCAATTGCCCGCACCCGCGCATTTAAGATGCGAAATCACTAGCGGTACTTGCCCATCCCGAGCGGTGGCAAACGCTTCGTCCATAGCCTCCAGCAGGCCAGCAAACTCATCCCGCAGGTGGGTGGTATAGACTCCGCCTGATTTTCCTACCGCCGCCACCAGAGGGGCCATTTCAGTGGTCGGTGCACTTATCGCATTACGGTAGGCAAGCCCTGAGCTCAGCCCCAGTGCGCCTTCCTCAAGCGCTTGGCGTAACAGGACTTCCATTTTGGCGACTTCTTCTTGAGAAGCGGGGCGGGCAAAGCTATCCATTACCTGGCTGCGCAGGCTGGTATGCCCTACTAAGGCGGCGACATTAATGCTTGGTTGGGCGGCTTCTACCGCGTTGGCGTAGGCAGCGAAGCTTGGGTAGCGGAAGTCTTCTACGTTACCCAATAGATTCATTGGGTCAGGGACATCGCTTGTGAGTGTGACCGGGCTTGCGCTGATGCCGCAGTTGCCTACGACGACGGTGGTTACCCCTTGGGTCAGCTTCGGCAGCATCTCGGGGGCACGAATCACATTGGTATCGTCGTGGGTGTGAACATCGATAAAGCCTGGGGCTAAATAGCGCTCTTCGGCATCGATGATCGTCGTAGCAGTGGCATAGGGCATGTTGCCAATGGCACAGATACGCTCACCTTGGATAGCCACATCGGCACGGAAATGAGCAGCGCCTGAACCATCCAGCACATTGGCGTTACGAATTAATAGGTCGTAAACCATCTTAATCTCCTAGTGGCTGGCGATTGTCGCCACCGCGATGGTCATCCAGGCTCAGCTTGAGTCGGCGCAATTTGGTACGAGAGCGCTCACGGTGGCGCATGGCAAGTTCAAGTGCCAGCACATCGATGACCGCCAGCATGGCGTAGCGGGAGGCGGAAGGGTGGAAGATAAAGTCGGTCTCCCGGGAGGTCACCGGCAGCACGATGTCGGATGTTGCGGCCAATGGAGAATTCATCGCGGTGATGGCGATCACCTTGGCGCCGTACTGCTTGGCAATCTGTGCAGACTCCACCATCTCAGGGGTGTAGCCAGTGGCGGAGAGCACAACCACTACATCTTCGGGTTCAAGGGTTGATGCCACCATGCGCGGTAATAGTGCTTGCGGGTAAGCACTTATCGCATAGCCAAGGCGTACCAAACGAAACTGGAGCTCCTGGCTAAGCATGCTAGAACCACCGCCAGCACCAAACACCAGTATCTGGCGTGCCTGATCTAACTGTTCAACCGCGCCTGCTATGTCGGCCTGGGCGAGTAGGTCACGGTTGAGCGCAAGTGTTTGCGTGGCGATGTCGTACACCACGCTTGAGCTGTCTTCGGGCGTTGCTTCTTGTATAAAACGCCGCCCAGCGGCTAAGGCTCGGGTTAGGCGCGTTTTTAGGTCGCGCACGTTCGTGCAGCCAATAGCGCGGGCAAAGCGAGTGACGCTGGCATCGCTAACCCCGGCGCGTTGGGCTATCTCACCGATGCTGGCTTCGGTGACAAAGTCGATGTCCGCAAATATCAGCTCGGCAACTTTCTTCTCAGCGTCGCGCAGCGCAGCAAAGTCAGTGGTAATACGTGACAAAATGTCTATTTCTTGGCTCACCGTGGACTCCTGATGGTTGCCTCACTTAAAAAATATGTTAGTTTCTAACTTGAAGTCAATAGTTGTGAAAATAACTAACATGGTTAGATTTATTTAAACAGAGAGATAGAGAGGAAGTGGGCGCATGCAAACGACGTCGTTAACGGTGGAGAAGGGTAGTGTCGAACTGGGGCCTAATGTGCTGTCGGGTGTCAGCCTACCTGCGGCGGTCGTGTATGAAGACCCGCTTATCCATAACGTAGAGTGGATGCAGCGCTTCGCTGAAGCTCACGGTGCCCGCCTGGCGCCCCATGGTAAAACGACCATGACGCCCGCGCTTTTCCACCGTCAGCTGCAGGCGGGAGCGTGGGGTATTACCCTGGCGACCGCGCCCCAGTGTCGTGCTGCCTTCGCCCATGGCGTTACTCGTTTACTGATGGCCAATCAACTGGTCGGCAAAGCCAATATGGCTATCATCGCCACTCTAATCGAGCAAGGCGCGACGTTTTACTGCGTGGTCGATAGTCAGGAGAACGTACGTCAGCTGGGGCGGTTTTTTGCCGAGCGTGGTTTGTATTTATCGGTACTGATTGAGGTAGGCGTAGAGGGTGGCCGCTGTGGCTGCCGTAATCAGCAGGAGATTGTTTCGCTGGCGGAAGCGATTGCTGAAGAGCCTGCACTTTCATTGGTGGGGCTTGAAGGCTATGAAGGCGTGGTTCACGGCGATAATCCTGAGTCGGGTATTCGTGCCTATGCTCAATATTTAGTGGATGTTGCCGTGGAGCTTGAGGCCGCTCAGCGCTTCTCTGAGCCCAACCCAATAGTGACGGCTTCAGGCTCAGCTTGGTATGACGTGATCGCAGAAGCTTTTCGCGGGGCGCCGCTGCAGGGGCGATTTACCCCGGTGCTTCGCCCGGGGTGCTACGTGGTTCACGACCATGGCCTGTATCGTGAAGCGCAGAGCGCAGTAATGGCGCGCCGCCCCGATCTGCAGCAGGGGCTTGAACCTGCGCTAGAGGTGTTTGCCCAGGTGCAATCACTGCCTGAGCCTGGGCTTGCCATTGTGGCGCTGGGTAAGCGCGATATCGGTTACGACCAGTTGCCTATCCCCCTGCGCCGCTACCGGGAAGCCGGCGAGGTTGCGCAGCCGTTGTCTGTCACTGGTTGGGAAGTGACTAAAATCATGGATCAGCACACTTTTTTGCGCCTTCCCGAAGAGGCTAAGGATGTTGCGATCGGTGATATCGTAGCTTTTGGTGCCTCGCACCCTTGTCTGACCTTCGATAAATGGCGTCAACTGCTGCTCGTCGACGCCCAATTAAACGTTAAAGAGCACTTGGCGACCTGCTTTTAGCGATAACGTCTGTCAATAAGCGCGCGATAGCGGCGGGAAGTTCGTTGGCTTGGTGGATACCAATCGCGCCCTCAGGGGTTACTTCTTCATTGGGGAAGTGGTTGAGATGAATCACGTGCATGCCTGCCGCTAACCCCGCTTCTACACCCACTGCCGCATCGTCAATCACGACACACGCTTCTGGCGCGTAACCCATGGCGGCAGCGGCCTTGCGATACAGTTCTGGATCAGGCTTCCACACGTTCAGTGTGTAGGCGCTAAATAGCTTGTCATCAAAATGGTGCCCAAGTTCAGTGCTTTCCAGGGCGCAGCGTATTTTACGCTCAGGGCCATTCGACACCACTGCTTTGGGATAATGGCTTAATTGGTCAAGCGTGGCAGGCATGCTAGGAATGGCCACAAGCTCGGCTCGCATTCTGGCTTCCATGCGCGCACGCATACCGGCCTCAAGCTTGGCAAATTCTCCTTCACCCAGCGCTTGAAAACGGCTTTCAAGCGTTTGAACGATGGTATGAAAACGCACGCCTCTAAACTCCTCCATATACTGCTGGGCAGAGAAGGGCAGGCTGAACTCGGGAAGAATGGCGCCCATCACTTCGGCAAGCAGTATTTCGCTATCTACCAGGGTGCCATCGCAGTCAAACAGTAAACACAATGCCGGGTGGGGGCCGTTAGCAGGACTCATCGATAGGCTTCCTCGTTGACTAAGCTGATAGGACGTTCACCCTGCAGTGCCAAGCGAATATTATCCACTGCCCGCTGAGCCATGGCATGGCGGGTTTCATGGGTAGCAGAGCCAATATGGGGCAGGGCAACGACATTCGTCATTTTGGTCAGAGGGGACGAGGCGGGTAGCGGCTCTTGCTCAAAGACATCCAGCCCGGCTCCGTGAATGACGCCGTTCTCAAGGGCCTTTATCAACGCAGCTTCATCGACGACTTTACCACGGGCGATATTGATAAAAATGGCGGATGGCTTCATCAACGCAAACTCTTGGGCGCCGATAAGACGTTCGGTCTCGGGTGTAAGCGGTACCGTGACACACACGAAATCGGCCTCAGCCAGCAGCTCGTTGAGATCCCGCCGCTCGGCGCCAAGCCTGATTTCAACATCGGGCTTGGGTGATGCGTTGGAGTAAAGCACCTTCATGCCAAAGCCTAGGGCACCGCGCTTGGCTACCGCCTGACCGATTCGTCCAAAACCAACCATGCCTATAGTTTTGCCATGCACATCGCTGCCAAATAGTGCGGGGCCAATACCAGCCTTCCAGTTATCGCTTTTGACCAGCTCAGCAAGTTCAACCACGCGTCGTGCGGTGGCCATGATCAGTGCAAAGCCTGTATCGGCCGTGGTTTCGGTGAGCACATCGGGCGTGTTGCACAGCATAATGCCGCGCTTGGTGAGTTCATCCACTGGTATGGTGTCGTAGCCGACTGAGATTGTGGCGACTGCCTTTAAGTTTGGTGCCGAGTCTAAAAGCTCAGCGGTGATTGGCAGGCCAGAGCCAATTATGCCGTGGGTTTCGGCAAGCAATGCGCTGTTCTCCGGATCATTTAGTGACGTCGATTTAGGTAGCACAGTGACCTCAAACAGGTTGCTAAGCTCCGCAACCTGAGCATCGTCAAGCCTTCCTTGAACCAATAGGCGTTTTTTCATTGTTATCTCCTGGTTATGAATTGTTTAATAAAAACTGTTCAAACAGTCGGTTGGCTGGCCTCAAGGGTTTGCAGCTGGCTGCGATTGGGTAAACCTTCCATATCACCCACCACTTGGATAGCTTGAGCACCAATCAAATTACCCCGCTGTGCGGCGTGTCGTGCCGAGTAACCATCCAATAACGCACTAATAACACCCACTGCAAAGCCATCGCCTGCACCTACGGTATCGACTACTTCTGCTACGCGGCAACCGGGCACTGTGAAATGCTCCTCTTGTCCGTCTAGATTGCCACGGTAATAGCTGCCTTCCGGCCCTAGCTTAATGATCACAGCAGAGGCACCTTGATCCAGATAGTAGCCTGCTACGTCGTAAGGTGTCTTCTGGCCTGTTAGCAGCTGGCCTTCGGAGAGGCCAGGTAATACCCAGTCTGAGTGCGCAGCAAGAGCATTTAGCGTATCGCGCATGTCGGCTTCGCTAGCCCAAAGGCTGGGACGTAAATTAGGGTCGAAGGAGATGCTGGCACCGCTACTTCGGGCTTGTTCGAGCGTATGGAAAGCGAGTTCACGGGCAGAAGCTGACAAGGCTGGAGGAATACCCGTGGCGTGTAGATGGCGCAGCGCTGTGAAATCGATATCCCTGGCGTCTTCTGTGGTTAGGTGGCTGGCGGCGCTGCCGCGTCGGAAGTACTCCACTTTGGGGTCCGCACCATCCAGCGCGCGCTCTTTGAAAAGCAGCCCGGTGGGGTGCTGGGTGTCGGTATGCAGGTGGCGGCAATCCAGTCCCTCGCTTTCCAAGGTATGGCGTATAAAGTCACCAAAGCTGTCGCTGCCAACACGGCTTAACCAACCCACATGAAACCCTAAGCGCGCCAAGCCGATCGCCACATTGGTATCCGCCCCGGCAATACGGCGCTGAAAATGCTCAATCTCGGAGAGCTTGCCAGGCGAGCCTGCCACGAACATGGTCATGGCTTCGCCAAACGTGAGAATTTCAGGAGGGTTAGAGAAGGTCTGAAGCATGGCAAATAATCTCTTTGTGTTGTTTATTTTCAAGTAATGGGAACGATACCATTTGTAGCGGTGGTTTTTGGATAGTGCTATAAAATTTTATGGCTGAGTGGAGCCTCGTTTGATCAAGGTAGGTGCAAAATTCAGCTGTGTCGGCATGGGCGTCGTGTGTGGCGCAATTTGATGCATCAGGCAGTGGATTGCCGTTTGACCAATATCATCAGTAGGTTGGGCAAGCGTCGTAATGCCGGGAGGTACTAAACAGCACCAGTCGAGCTCATCAATCCCCATAAGACCAACCTTACCAAGCGGCAGCCCAAGCCGTTGAAAAAGGCGCGTTATCGCGAGCGTTGCATTGCCGTTGGCGCACAGGACGGCGCAGTTGTGCTGTTTATGATCGGCGATGAAGGTGTCCAACGCGTTAAGCGTTGCAGTGTCGTCTGATGGGGTAAGCAGTAACGTTGCGTGGATTAGCGCCCGTTGTTGGGCTCCCTGGTTAAAGCACATTAAACGTAGTTGGCGTGTGCTCGATTGTTCTGGCGTTTCGCTAACATAGAGAACGGCTTGGTAGCCTTGCTCAGTTAAGTGTTCAAGCGCCATATCAACCGCTTGATGATTATCCAGGCCGACCACTGCAGCATCCACGTGGTTGACCTCACGGTCTAGCAGTACAACCGGCGTTCCCTGGTGGATAACGGTGTGAAGCTGGCGCTCGGGGCTGCCCGCCGCATTAATCACCAACCCCTCCACTTGATAGGCACTAAGAAGAGCTAAATGCTGGCGCTCTTGTTCTGGGTCGTTGTCAGTATTGCCCACCAATAAAGAGTAGCCATACTGACGGCAGGCTTGCTCCACCCCGTG
Source organism: Vreelandella neptunia (assembly GCF_022489065.1). Classification (GTDB taxonomy): domain Bacteria; phylum Pseudomonadota; class Gammaproteobacteria; order Pseudomonadales; family Halomonadaceae; genus Vreelandella; species Vreelandella neptunia_A. The sequence continues at coordinate 448,661 of NZ_JAKVTW010000001.1, forward strand.
AGTAATGGCGACTGAAAATGGGTTGCGGATATCGGCTACCAGCATTCCCACTAGTTTTGAGTGCCCACCTTTTAATCCACGTGCCATTTGGTTGGGTTGATAACCAAGGGTATGAGCAGCTTGAGCGATGCGAGTTTGAAGGGAAGGTGATAGCCGCTCACGTTCATCACCAAAATAGCGCGAAACACTGGTTTTAGAAGCGCCTGCCAAGCGGGCAACTTCAATAATGGTTGAGCGACGAGGTGTAGATGACATAGTGCTCTTTACTAAATAGGAGCGATTCCATTCTGATGCCTCGTTGAGGCGAAAGCAACGATGTGAAATCGTGTTAATTTTAATTGATCATATGAATATTGTAATCAGAAGGATTCACCGTCCCTTCAAGGCGGCCGATTTGAGTGAAATCATTGTTTTCAAGCACCGTATCAATGGACGTATCTATAAAGGATAAGTTTTTAATGACATTAACTTTGCAAGGCATTCCTTTTGCGTCTACATCCATTATCCAGGCGAGAAATCCGTTTGAGAATTTAGCTAAGCTGCCGATGGGGTAAAGACCAAAGTGCTGGATATACTCAACGAGTAGCGATTTTTCGTAAATGGCCGGGCGATTATTGACCCACCGGTAGGCATCAAGCGGTTGTCGCGGCTGCTGACTATTTCGTACATGCGTTAATTTGTTGATTATTTTGATGACGCTGATTAGGCGCACTCGCTCTGACAATGCATCGGAAGTTTTACCGTAGGGATAACCGCTCCCGTCCAGCCGTTCGTTAGCGTGGCAAATAATGTCACTGCAGGTAGGGCTAGGTACCCAGCCCAAGGTTGCCAGCTTAGCATTGAGTGCATGTACGTGGTCTTTAAGTATTTCTGTTTGTGACGGTGACATGTGTATTTTTAAAGAGGGAAGCTTCTCACTAATGAGCAGTGGTTTGCCCATCGTGTGTAGGAGTGCGCCTGCCAGGGCTTCTCGGGTTTGCGAAGCGTGTGGATCACGCGTAATCAGCACCATCGCGAGCTGGCTACCTACTTGTATCGCGTGACGCACCCACTCGGGCTCATCATGTAAAAACATGAGCGCATACTGCAGCGCTTTACGGTTTTGGTTAACCATGTAAAGCAGGCTATCCACACACTCATACAAACTCTCTTCAGGAAATAGGTCTTTATTTTTAATGAACATCAGAATAACTTGAAGCTGTTGAGCAATTTCTAATACGCCGCGCAGTAGCGGCGATTGCTGAGAATTTTTTACAAGCTCACGCTCTTCTTTTTGCTGCATCTTTTTCTCTTTTGCATCCGCTATAAATAGACGAGACTTAGCTCGTGCAACGCTATCCTGTAAGCCTGATCGAAAAGCAGCTTCAAACTCAGATTCAGAGACATAGTGGAAAAGTTTTTCCATCATGGTAGCCGACATGTTGATAAACTCGATACCTATGGCCGCATAACCATGGCTGCCAAAAGGACGCATATGCCGTATACGCCCCTCAGTTGTAAACGTATCTCCATTTGGAAATTCGAGGGTTACGCTGGGTAATGTCTGATTAGCCGAAAGCGCCATACTGTCTTCAAGACTAACGTACACTAAGCAACCACCGACGGATAAATTGCGGACTTTACCCTCCAAGTTAAGTTCATGCTCAAATACATTTAAATGAGCACGAGCATGCATGCCAAGTATAAAAGGCACGCGCAAAGCACCGCGATTATCGGACGCGAAGATAGAATCGGGGAGTTGGCACTCTAAATGGTAAGTGTAAGTATCTATTTTGGTAACATAGGCAGGGACATGCTCAATATTATGAATTTGTTGCTCTTCACCCGCTGTATGGCGCAGCGCTTCAATATCAAAGCAAATGGTGTCGTTTTTTAAGTAAGGAGAAAGAGAGGCGCCCTTGTAATGGATCTCAAGCGTTATTTTTCCGCTGTTTAAATCTGTTTTAATGGCCGTTGCTTCAATCGCATAAGCCGCCTCTTTAGAAAAAATAGAAATAGTGTGGTCTTTATTAAGTAGCGATTTTATTATTTGGCTAGTTGCGTTTTGAGTCATCATCGCAGTAGACATATTATTTTCACCATATTAGTTTTTTTAATTAAAATTGCTTTGGCGATGACTTTTATGGCTTTTTCTTCTATTGAATTGCCTGAGCAACCCAATGCTTAACAGATTAACTATCATTTCAGATATTTTTGCAAACCAACTTTATATTGATTTTGGTTGTTTTGCGATGCTTGCTAATTCTTTTTTAGTATATCTGGTTTGGGCAAAAATGCCATTCGGGGGACCAGTGAAAATCAGGTAAGATAAGCGTTTTCTTTCAAGGCGATGCCCAAGGCATGCACCCAAATGACGTAACAAAAAGCTACGAGTTAACCGAGGCAGGCGATCGTTACTTTGATGGCCTGGTCGATAAATTTTCTCGTTCGCTCTACCAAGCTCCAAGGGGCGAGCTGCGCTTAGCTATGCTGGACTATTTGCTGCCTCAAATGCTGCAGTTAAAAGAGCAGCCAGTGCTCGATATAGGCGGTGGTTTGGGCCAGCAGGCGGCGTGGTTTGCCAAGCGTGGGCATGCGGTAACCATGACTGAACCCTCAGACGATATGCTTAACCACGCTAAGCAGTGGCACCAAGACGACAGCGCATTACCCCATGAATTGATTACCTACCTACAAGCACCGCTTCAACAGCTTGATCAGCAAGCGCCAGGGGCATGGCCACTAATTACCTGCCATGCGGTATTGGAATGGTTAGGTGACCCGCAAGCGGCGCTGACGACATTGAGTCACTTATTGGCACCGGGCGGTCAGCTTAGTTTGATGGTTTTCAACCGCGATGCGCTGCGCTTTTCTAATGTGGTGAAAGGCAATCTTGAAAAGGCGTTGCGTGATCGATTGGCCGGGAAGGGTAAGCGGCAGCGATTGACGCCCATATCACCTGTTTCTCATGCTGAGATTGAGCAGTGGAGTGCTGCGAATGGACTGCAAATAGCATCAGTCGCGGGCATCCGTGTTTTCCAAGACTACTTACGCAAACCGCCAGTCACGCCGGAAGAAAATGAAACCCTGATTGCCTTGGAAAAGCAGTACTGCCGCCAAGACCCTCACTGGCGTCTAGGCCGTTACCTACTTTATACATTAATTAAACCGGAGGCCGGTAAATGAGTGCTCAAGCCCCTGCGTGTCAGTTACTGGAACGCCAACAGGATAATTATGCAGCGCTGTGGGTCATTGGCCCTCCTATGGATAGTTGGCTTAGTGACCGCTCAAATGGTGTGGTAAGTGGCGATCACGAAGTGCTGGCGGAGTGGGCTGCTAAAGGCAAACAAGCATCCAGTCCTTTTGACGTAGCCAAAGGCGAGCCTTTAGGAAAAGAAGTGGTGCTATTTTGGCCAAAAGCGCACCAGCTAGGTATTTGGTGGCTAAAGTGGCTATGCGAACAGCTACCCAGCGGAACGCCGTTTGAGATTGTGGGCGAGCACCAGGGAGGTATTAAGCGCGTACCCAAAATGCTCGAGGAGCTGGGATTACCCTGGGAAAAGCGCGATAACGCTCGGCGCTGTACGTTATTCACCTCTCATACTGCTAGCTTGGATTCACCCAGTGGAGCAAGCGAAACAGCTTGGCAGTCGTTTGAAACGCTAGGTTTAACGTTGGTAAGTCACCCAGGCGTTTTCGGTCACGGCAAAGTCGATGAAGGCACGCTGTTAATGCTGGAGAGCTTAGAAAGTAGCTTGCCGAAAAAACCGCTCAAGGTGCTGGATATGGGCTGTGGTGACGGTATTGTTAGCGCTTGGCTCGCAAAGCGTGGCCATCATGTTACCGCAGTCGATATCAGCGCTTTTGCAGCCGAAGCCTGTCAGCGCACCTTGGCTGCCAATGGACTCAAGGGGCGAGTACTTTGCAGCGATGTATTCAGCGCGCTTGAAGATGAGCAGTTCGACTGGATTATCAGCAATCCGCCTTTCCATAAAGAGCGCGATATCAGCTACGGCCCAAGCCAGCGCTTGATTAGTCAAGCACCTGAGCATTTAAGCACCGGAGGGCGATTGGTCATTGTCGCCAATGGTTTTCTGCCTTATCCCGATCACTTGCAGCGCGCGTTTCAAGATTTTCATATCTTGGCGGATAATCGCCGCTTCAAGGTATACGCAGCAAACCAACTAAGCCGTTAAATCCCCCAGCCGCCAACCGGCGACTAAAGTTGGTGCTCATAAGCTGCCATTTGGCCCTAGGCAAGCTTGCCAGGGCCAAAGTTGCTCGTCCATACTCGATTTATTGGTCAAGCTGTCATACATTCAGATGTTCTGACTTTGAGCATGCTCCTACCATTCTGGGTCATGCTGCTACCAGGGATGTGCCACATGATGCGACTCAATAACAAAACTGCACTGGTCACCGCCGCTGCGAACGGTATTGGACGCGCTACCGCCGAACGCTTTGTAGCGGAGGGGGCGCGAGTATTTGCAACAGATATCGATATTGCCTCGCTAGAAGGTGTGGAGGGCGTTGAAGCCTACTGTTTGGATGTCACGGACAGCAAAGCGATTCATGAACTGGCTAGCTCACTGCCTAACCTAGACATACTCTTCAACTGTGCGGGCATGGTGGCGGGGGGGTCTGTGCTCGAGTGTGATGAAGCTACTTGGCAACGCTCACTGGATATTAATGTCACCTCCATGTTTCATACTTTGCAGGCTTTTTTACCGGGCATGCTAGTAAATGGGGGCGGCAGTATCATCAATATGGCTTCCTTGGCATCCAGCGTTAAAGGGGTGGCGAATCGCTGTGCTTATGGCGCTTCTAAAGCAGCGGTGATTGGTCTCACCAAATCGGTAGCTGCTGACTTTATGACGCAAGGCATTCGTTGCAATGCTATCTGTCCTGGTACGGTGGAATCGCCCTCGTTAAAGCAGCGTATCGCCGAGCAGGCGCGTAAAGAGGGGCGCAGTGACGCCGACGTGCTGGCGTCTTTCATTGCCCGCCAGCCAATGGGCAGGTTAGGACGAGTAGAAGAGGTCGCCGCATTGGCGACCTTCCTGGCGAGTGATGAATCTGAGTTTATTACCGGGACTGCACAGTTGATTGATGGCGGCTGGGCTAACTAGGCTCTGTCTGGAAATTGGCTGTGCTCGCCGACTTTTCAGCCAATACCTAATCACTTTAGAAGGCATAACAATATGAAACTTGTACGTTTTGGCTCACCGGGCCAGGAAAAACCGGGTATCTTGGATAGTCAGGGAAAGGTACGTGATCTCTCTTCTGTCGTGGGTGATATTGCTGGCGATGTATTGAGCGATGATGGCTTAAATAAATTGCGTAATGTCGATCTGACCACGCTGCCGGAGGTGGCAGAGGATATGCGTTTTGGGCCTTGTGTTGGTCAGGTAGGCAAGTTTATCTGCATTGGTCTTAACTACTCTGACCATGCGGCTGAAACGGGTGCTGAAGTGCCGCCGGAGCCGGTTATTTTCAACAAATGGACCAGCGCGATCTGCGGCCCTAATGACGACGTTGAAATTCCCCGCAATTCGAAGAAAACCGACTGGGAAGTGGAGCTTGGGGTCATTATCGGCAAAGGTGGCCGTTATATCGATGAAGCCGATGCGATGGCCCATGTGACGGGCTTCTGTGTGGTTAACGATGTATCTGAACGCGAATTTCAGCTAGAGCGCAGCGGTACTTGGGATAAAGGTAAAGGCTGCGATACGTTCGGCCCCTTAGGCCCCTGGCTGGTAACGCGGGATGAAGTCGCAGACCCCCACCAACTGAGTATGTGGCTGGAGGTTGACGGCCACCGCTATCAGGATGGCAATACCCGCACCATGGTCTATCAAGTCCCTTTTTTAATTAGCTACTTGAGTCGCTTTATGAGCCTGCAACCCGGCGATGTGATCTCAACCGGAACGCCGCCAGGAGTAGGGATGGGGCAAAAACCACCTGTTTACCTTCGCAACGGCCAGCAAATGCGGTTAGGGATTGAAGGCCTGGGTGAACAGCAGCAGAGGGTCGTACAGGCCTAATTGCGGCTGAAAGGAGCGTAATCATGCAAGTGCTTGTCTGTACAAAACCGCACCATATGGAGCTCGCTCACGCCGATAAACCTGAGTGTTCGCCTGGGCATGCCGTGGTGCAGATTCGCCGTATTGGTATCTGTGGAACGGATATTCATGCTTATGGCGGCAATCAGCCCTATTTTGAATACCCTCGCGTGCTGGGGCACGAGTTAGCCGGTGAGGTAGTTGAGGTCGCTGATGATCAAGCCAAGCATTTATTAGGCAAGCAGGTTTATGTTATCCCTTACCTGCATTGCGGGGAGTGCCGTGCTTGCCAGCAGAATAAAACCAACTGCTGCCAGAACATGCAGGTGATTGGCGTCCATCAAGATGGCGGAATGGCGGAGTACTTGTCCGTTCCTACTACCCATTTGGTGGTATCGGAAACACTGACTATCGATCAACTGGCGCTGGTGGAGTGCATGGCGATTGGCGCTCACGCGGTAAGGCGTAGCGCGCTAGAAGCGGATGAGCTTGCCGTGATCGTGGGTGCAGGCCCGATTGGTATGGGCGTGCTGCAAGTGGCTAAAAGCCGAGGTGCACGGACCTTGATGGTCGATACTAACCCTTCCCGATTGGCTTTTTGCCGCGATGTGCTGGGTGCTGATGTAGTGGCAAACCCACAGGGCGCCGATGTGGCTGAACGTATAAGTCTATTGAATGGCGGCGCATTAGCGGATGTGGTGTTCGACGCCACTGGCAGCCCGCTAGCCATGCAGGCGGGGTTCGATCTGGCAGGCCATGGTGGACGCTACGTGTTGGTAAGCGTGGTAAAAGCCGATATTACCTTTAGCGACCCTGATTTCCACAAGAAGGAGCTGACTCTCATGGGGAGCCGCAACGCAACTCGTGAAGATTTCGATAGCGTGGTGGCCCTGATGGAGAGTGGGAGCATTAACGCTGAAGCCATGATTACTCACCGGGCGCCGCTCGCCGACATACCCACCCAAATGCCCCAGTGGTGTGACCCTGCCAATCAGGTCATCAAGGCCATGATCTCGATTGACTTTTAATACGTCTTCATCATTTCCTCAAACTTGCCACAATCAACCGCCGACGAAGTTAACTTTAAGGTCTATGATGCAAATCAGTAGTCGTTAATTTAACGGTTGTGAGTGGGAGTGGTTGAAATGGCGGGAAATATACGTAATACAGCGGTATTGGGAAGCGCTGTTTTGCTTGGCGGTTTGCTGGCCCTTGGGCTGGTCTGGAGCGGTAGCTATATCAAGGGAGCCGCTGAGGTGTGGCAGCAGTCATCGCGTAGCGTAACAGTGCGTGGCTTGGCCGAGCGTGAGGTGGCGGCGGACTTGGTGCTGTGGCCGTTTAATTACAGCGTCAGTGCCAATAGCCTGAGTGACCTGGAGCAGCAGCTGTCAGAAGACGAACAGTCGATCCGAGATTTCCTTCAAGCCCAAGGCTTTGCGCCAGAATATATCAACTCGACACCACCGCGGATTACCGATCAGTTCAGCAACCTATACGGTAATCAGCGGCCCGATGAGCGCTACCGTGCTGAAGCAACGTTACTGCTTCGCACGCCCGATGTAGAGGGCGTAATTGCGGCGATCCCCAGCGCGACATCACTGGTGCGTGAAGGCGTACTACTATCGCCTAGCTATGAATACCGCACGGAATTTCTGTTTACCGGCCTTGATGCAATCAAGCCCGAAATGATTGCGGCGGCCACTGCTGATGCGCGTAACGCCGCACAGCAATTTGCGCAAGACTCCGGTAGCCAGGTGGGCCAAATTCGCCAAGCGACCCAGGGCTACTTTTCCATTGAAGACTTGGATAGCTATACGCCGCAAACCAAGCGCGTACGTGTCGTTACAACGGTGGACTATGCCTTACAAGATTAGGCTGCCTAAGGGGCTGAGCTTTAGAGGAGCAGTCCCAGCTAGGTTAACTGCTTGAGGTGGAAGGCTTGCCCGTATAGTCGATCTCGGTGATGGTATAAAACATATCACCATTAGGCGTGAGCACTTTTGCATCATCACCCACCTGCTTGCCAAGCAGCGCTTTGGCCATGGGGGCATCGATACTGATCCAGCGTTTTTTAGTGTCGATCTCGTCGTGGCCAACAATCCTAAGATATACCTGTACGCCGTTTTCATCTTCCAAGCTGACGTAGGCACCGAAGAACACCTTGCTAGTGTCGGCGGGTAGGCGATCAACGATCTGTAACTCGTCCAAGCGCTTCGTCAGGTAGGTAATACGAGCGATCACCCGGTTTAGCTCTTTCTTGTTGTAGGTGTAATCTGCGTTTTCACTACGGTCACCCTGGGCCGCCGCTTCACCTACTTTCTCTGAAATCGCTGGGCGCTTTACTCGCGAGAGGTGGTCCAGAATGGCGCGCAAGCGGGCCGCCCCCTCTGCAGTAATCAGGTTGCTTTTAGGGGCTTGACGCGGATCTTTTGCTGGATCGCGCCAGCGGGTCATGTTGCGGCCTTTCATTACCGTGTCCCTATTATGTCTGGAACCAACCAGCTTACGTTAATTGAGCGAAGCATACCAAAGAACATGCCGCTGGCGAATCAATCAAACGTTCGTTACATTATGTGAGAGGCCCGCCACTCTTAGGCCTCAGCTGTACAACAATAATTCAGGAGCCTCTATGCGAACTCTCTCTTTTTCACGTCTATCTTTATCAAAGCTAATAATCACTGCTGCCATAGGCAGTACGCTGACGCTGTCACCCATAACGGCCATTGCTTTTGAAGGTGAGCTATTTTCACTCAAGAACCGTTGGGAGCACACCGTCACGGCACTGCCTGCCAATGAGCGTGAAAACACACTAAAAGCGTTAGTCAGTGAGGCAGAACAACTCGCCAACCAATATAGCGATGAAGCCGATGTGCTGGTTTGGCAGGGCATTATTTTGGCCTCTTATGCTCGTGAACGTGGCGGTCTAGGTGCGCTGGGAACCGCAGGGGATGCGCGTGACGCATTGGAAAAAGCGATTGAGCTAGATCCTCAAGGGCTGAATGGTTCCGCGTACGTGACGCTAGGGGCGCTCTATGATCGTGCACCGGGACGCCCGCTCGGTTTTGGGAATAGTGATACTGCTGAAAAAATGTTCCAGCGCGCCTTGGAAATCCGTCCTGACGGGATTGATGTGAACTACTACTACGCCGCTTTCCTCAAGGAGGAGGGCAATGCTCAGGCTGCTCGTGAGCATGCACAGCGTGCGGTTAACGGTACGGCCCGGGACACCCGCCAAGCCTCCGATGAAGCGCTGCGCCGCGACGCAGAGGCTATGCTCAGCCAACTGTAATCTACCCACGTAATTGGCATTCCCGGTGGCAAGCACTGATAATAGAGCGATTATCACTACCGGGAGTGCCTCATGGTGTCCAGCCCAAAGTACGCTTCTGAACGAAACGTCCCATTTCGCAGCACGACGCTTAGCGTTCCGCAGTTAAACCGTGAAGACGTTGAATTATTAAAGCGTGAAACGCTGCACCAGGGGTTTTTCCGCCTTGAAGCCCTAGAGCTTCGCCACCGCCTATTTGAAGGCGGCTGGAGCGAGCCAATGCGCCGTGAAGTGCATAACCGCTTTGATGCGGTAGGGGTAATGCTTTACGACCCTGAGCGAGACTCATTGGTGCTTATTGAGCAGTTTCGCGCTGGTGCAATTGATGATTCGGTGTCTCCCTGGAAGCTTGAGTTCGTTGCTGGCTTAGTCGAGGAGGGCGAGTCAGTGGAAGACGTGGCTCGCCGTGAAGCGTGGGAAGAAGCCGGTTGTAAAGTGAGCGAGCTGACCAAACTACACACTTATTATCCAAGCCCTGGCGCCTGCAACGAGCAAGTGACACTGTTTTGTGGTTTGGTAGATACCCAAGGTTTAGGTGGCATTCACGGCTTAGATGAAGAGCATGAAGATATTCGTGTTCACGTCATGCCGTTTGCAAATGCCTGGGAACTCTTAGAGCAGGGGCGACTCGACAACGCCATGTCTTTAATTGGTCTACATTGGCTTAATAGCCAGCGAGCCTCATTACGCGCCGCCTCACAGCGGCCGTTGACGCAAAGCGAAACAAACGAGGAGTGAACATGGCGAGAACGGCCTACGTCACCGATTTAAAATCGCTCCAAGGGGAGTGCAGCGCCAACTATTTACGTATGGTGCGGCTTGTGGGCGACATGGAGGCTGGTCAACGCCGTAATATTGCCTTGCGTGGTGATAAACAGTACTTCGGCGATCTGCATCTTTTTATTCAAGAGCAGGCACCCTATACCACCATGGTGGATGTCTCCCAGACCGGCCCGCTTGATGCAGTGTTGGAGGGGCCGCGCATGCGTGTGCATCTTTATCATGATGTGCGTATGGCGGAAGTCACCGATTTTCAGCGCGAGCGCCACTTTAGTGGCCGCTACCGCTACCCCAATGCCCGTATGCATCAGCCAGATGAAAAGCTTCAGCTCAACCGTTTCTTAGGCGAATGGTTAGCTCACGGCCTGGCCCACGGGCACACCCATGATGTGCCGGAGATGCCCTAGTGCGATTGGTACAGATTTCCGATGCTCACCTACATGCGGTCATCGAAGCACGTTCCCGTGCAGGCGTGCCTTGGCGCCAGTTTCAGCAGGTATTAAGCGCTGTGAAGGCCGAACAGCCCGATATTGTGATCTTCACTGGGGATATCAGCCAGGACGAATCCGCCGCCTCGTACTCTCTGGCGGTGCAGGCAATGGAGACGTTGCCCTGCCCATGGTACTGGCTGCCGGGGAATCACGACCAGCTCGCGTTGATGACGGCTGAGCACCCCTTAATGGGAGAGGTGGATGTTCGCCCATGGCGCATTTTGCTGCTCAATACCCAGGTGGAAGGCAAACCCTTTGGGAAGCTGGGAAGCGAGCAATTAGCTAAGCTGCAAGAGCAGTTAGAGCAAGATGATCGCCCCACGCTCATCGCCATGCATCACCCGCCGGTGGATGTCGGCGCTGTGTGGATGGATGCCATTGGCCTACAAGATCGTGATGCATTTTGGGAGCTGATTAGCAAATACCCTCAGGTAAACATCATCCTGTTCGGTCACGTGCATCAAGCTTACGCCGAACACCATCGCCTGGGCGAAAACACGATTGATGTTTATGGCTGCCCGGCGATGGCCGATCAGTTTCTGCCCGGCGCTGAGCAGTTCGCCATTGATGAAGCTTCTCGCCCTGGTTATCGCATTGTCGATTTAAGCTGGAGTGAGCTTTCAGGGAGCGAGTGGCAGACCTGGGTAGAGCGTATTGAGTGATCCTCAATCGATCTACCAGTCCTTGTTAGTCAATTATGGAATAAAAAGATAGTTATTAATTCTTTTGGGTTATTATTGGCTCGGCGTTACCCTACCTGCATTCGAACATACAATATTCTTTAGCTTAAGTGATGAGCTTGTTCTTGTGAGGTATGGGGCCATGACCCAATTGTCTACTATTTCTTCAAAGGAGCGGTCTTCAGCAACACGCTCTTCAGCGCCACAGCAGGAGGCTTTCCATACACCTGATGCTGCGCGCCTGACCCACCTCAAGCAGTTAGAAGCCGAGTCTATTCACATTATTCGTGAAGTCGCCGCTGAGTTCGCCAACCCGGTGATGATGTACTCCATCGGCAAAGATTCTTCGGTCATGCTGCACTTGGCGCGTAAAGCTTTTTACCCTGGTACACCGCCATTCCCACTGATGCATGTGGATACCACGTGGAAATTTCGCGAGATGATCGAGTTCCGCAACCGCATGGCCAAAGAGGCGGGAATGGAACTGATCGTGCATACCAACGAAGAGGGGCGGGCAGCCAATATCAACCCCTTCGATCATGGCAGCGCCAAATACACCGATATCATGAAAACCCAAGCGCTCAAGCAGGCGCTGGATAAGTATGGATTTGATGCGGCCTTCGGCGGCGCTCGACGTGATGAAGAGGCGTCCCGGGCCAAGGAGCGTGTCTACTCGTTCCGCGATAAGTATCACCGTTGGGACCCAAAGAATCAGCGCCCTGAGCTGTGGAATGTGTATAACGCCAAGGTCAATAAAGGCGAATCGATCCGCGTGTTCCCGCTCTCCAACTGGACCGAGCTGGATATCTGGCAATACATCTACTTAGAATCGATTCCCATCGTACCGCTCTACTACTCGGCCAAGCGCCCGGTGGTCGAGCGCGACGGTATGCAGATTATGGTCGATGACGACCGCCTACCGTTAGCGCCTGGCGAAGTGCCTGAACAGAAGTCGGTGCGATTTAGAACGCTAGGCTGCTACCCCTTGACCGGCGCCGTGGAATCCGAAGCCGCAACGCTGCCGGAAATTATCCAAGAGATGCTGTTGACCCGAACCAGTGAGCGCAGTGGTCGTGCCATTGATCGCGACCAAGTCGGTTCGATGGAGAAGAAAAAGCGCGAGGGGTACTTCTAAAATGTCTCATCAATCCAACTTGATCGCCGATAATATTGAGCAGTACCTGCACGAGCACGAGAATAAAGATCTGCTGCGTTTTATTACCTGCGGCAGCGTAGACGACGGTAAATCGACACTGATTGGCCGTCTGCTTCACGACTCGAAAATGATCTTTGAAGATCAACTGGCAGCGATCACCCAGGCTTCTAAAACCAGCGGTACGACCGGTGATACGGTTGATTTGGCGCTGTTGGTGGATGGCCTGCAGTCCGAGCGTGAGCAGGGCATTACCATCGATGTAGCGTACCGCTTTTTCTCCACCGATAAGCGCAAATTCATTATTGCTGATACCCCAGGGCATGAGCAGTACACCCGCAATATGGCCACCGGCGCTTCAACGGCCAGTTTGGCGATTATTTTGATCGATGCCCGCTACGGCGTGCAGACACAAACGCGCCGCCATAGCTTTATTGCCGACCTGCTAGGCATCCAGCACCTAGTCATTGCGGTCAATAAGATGGATCTGGTGGGCTTCTCCGAGCAGCGTTTCAACGAGATAGTCGAGGAGTACCGCGCCTTTGCCACCAACCTGCAGGCGCCGGATATTCGTTTTGTGCCGATGTCGGCGCTGAATGGCGACAATGTGGTTAATCGTAGCGAACAGACGCCCTGGTACTTTACCGGTGAATACCAGGGGCAAACGCTGATTGAGCTACTTGAGAGTGTTGAGATCACCCGCGATCAAAACCTAAGCGATCTGCGCTTGCCGGTACAGTACGTGAACCGTCCAAACCTTGATTTTCGCGGTTACTGCGGCACCTTGGCCGCCGGTGTGTTGCACCCTGGTCAAGCCGTTAAAGTCTTGCCATCGGGTAAAACATCGCGGGTTGCTCGGATTGTCACCTTTGATGGGGATCTTGCCGCCGCTTATCCAGGCCAAGCGATTACGGTGACACTGGAGGATGAAATCGATATCTCCCGGGGCGACTGGCTGGTAGCAGTGGATAGCGAACTGCCGCTCTCCAATAGCTTTAAAGCCGATATTGTCTGGATGCACGAAGAAGTACTAGCACCGGGCAAGCTCTATGATTTCAAACTGGCGACCCGCGACCTTTCAGGTCAGGTGAGCGCGATCGATTTCCAAATCGACGTCAACACCTTGGAGAAGCATGCCACACACTCGCTGGGTTTGAATGCGATTGCCCGCTGCGACGTTGAGCTGACCGCCGCCATTCCCGTGGATGATTATCGCACCAGCCCCGGTACCGGCAGCTTTATTATCGTTGATCGGTTGACTAACGTGACCGTAGGCGCCGGTATGATCCGCGGCACGGCAAGCGCTCCAGGCAGTGTTTCAAGCACCACCGATTGGGCGGCATTTGAACGCGACCTAAATGCCCTGGTGCGTAAGCATTTTCCTCACTGGGAAGCGAAAGATATCAGCGGCTTATTCAACCGCTAAGAGCGTTGATGCACCAGTGCAGCACAAAACACAGCGGCCCGCATTTTAAAGCGGGCCGCTGTGTTTTTAAGAATACAAATATTACTCAGCGTTAGGGAAAAACAGCTGCTGGCCGTCTACCTCAAAATCCGCAATCGCTTGCTGACCCTCTTCAGAGACCAGCCACTCATGCCACTGAGCCGCAAGATCGTGTTTCAGATCTGGATGGCGTTCTTCCGAGAGCAGTAGGCTGCCGTACTGGTTGAATAGCGCTTCATCGCCTTCAAACAGCAGGGTTAGGTCTTGTGGGTTTTCAAAGGCAACCCAGGTGGCGCGGTCGGTAAATGTATAGGCATCCATACCGGCGGCGGTGTTTAGCGTGGGGCCCATGCCGCTACCCAATTCGCGATACCACTCGCCCTTTGGCGTGACGCCAGCATCTTCCCACAAGCGCAGTTCAGCGCGGTTGGTGCCGCTATCGTCGCCGCGTGAAGCGAAAGGTGACGCGCTCTCTGCAATACGCTGCATGGCATCGGTGACAGATTCGCTGTCACTGATTCCTGCAGGATCATCACTCGGGCCAACGATCACGAAATCGTTGTACATGACATTAAGACGTTCAGTGGCATAGCCATCGGCCACAAACTGCTCTTCGCCCGCCGTATCATGAACTAACAGGCTATCGGCGTCACCACGGCGACCAATCTCAAACGCCTGACCGGTGCCTACTGCGACAACACGAACTTCAATTCCCGTCTCTTCGGTGAAGGTGGGGATGATAGCGTCGAACAAACCTGAATTTTCAGTCGAGGTGGTGGAGGCCAGCGTGATGTAATCATCGGCCGCCATCAACGAACCGCTAAAGGTCAGGCCTAGGGCGCCTAAGGTAATAAATGCAGTCGCTTTCTTCATGTTATTGCTCCTTGATCATTGTTTATTAGTCACAGAGTTCACGAGCTTCAGGGTTACCAAACCAGCTCGCCCCGAATAAACGCCCCCGCCTCGGGTGAGGAGGGGGTAGTAAAAAACTCATCAACAGGGGTATGTTCGAGTAATTCGCCGTTATGTAGAAACAGCACATCGTTGGCTAAACGACGGGCTTGATGTAAGTCGTGGGTAGTCATAACGATGCGTGTACCGCTGTGATGAAACTCAAGCACTGCATCTTCAACGGCTTTAATAGCGGCGGGATCCAGCGCCGAGGTGGGCTCGTCTAAAAACAGCACTTGAGGATTGAGCAGCCAGGCTCGCGCTAGCGCTAAACGCTGCTGCTCGCCGCCGGAAAGTACCCGTGCTGGACGCTTAGCGAGGTGGGCTAAGCCAAACTTTTCCAGCGCACTCATGGCCTGGGCTTTACGGCGTTGACGAGCTGTTTTATGAATTGCCAATACGTAGGTGAGATTATCCAGCGCCGAACGACGCAACAGCACCGGGCGCTGGAAGACCATGGCTTGGGCAGGCGGCGCGCCTTGCCATCGCACCGTGCCGCTAGTAGGCGTCAATAGGCCATGGGCCAAGCGCATTAATAGACTTTTGCCTGCACCATTCGGCCCCATGATTAGCGTTCGCTGGCAGCCTGTAAGGCGCAACGAAGTAGGTTTAAGCAGCGTATGACCACGATGGATAAAGCCCACACTATCGAGTTCCAGGGCCGCCACGGGAGGTGTGTGATGTACATTCATCCCAGCCGCCTTTTCGCCGTTTCACCGATGATGTGTGCGATGGCATTAATCATGGTCACCAGCGCGAGCAGAATAATGCCTAAGCCAAGCGCCATGGGCAGGTTGCCCTTGCTGGTTTCTAGCACAATGCTGGTGGTCATCACGCGAGTGACACCATCGATATTGCCACCCACGATCATTACAGCGCCCACTTCAGCGCTGGCACGACCAAAGCCCGCCAGTATGACAGTCATTAGTGCGAAGCGCGCATCCCAAAGCAGTGTCGGAATCATGCGGCTACGTGATAACCCAAGGGAGTTCAATTGCTCGGCGTACTCGGCATGCAGCGCTTCGATCTGTTGTCGGGTAAGGGCGGCAATAATCGGCAATACCAATATCACCTGTGCGATGACCATCGCCGTGGGAGTGAATAGTAGCCCCCATTCACCCAGTGGGCCTGCGCGTGAAAGCAGTAGGTAAACGCAGAGTCCAGCAACCACTGGCGGTAACCCCATCAGAGCATTGAGGGCAATAATGACGCCGTTGCGCCCAGGAAAGCGCCATAGCGCGAGGGCAGCCCCCAAAGGCAGTGCTAACAGGCTGGCCACGAACACGGCTATTAGCGAGACCTGTAGCGAAAGTATGACGATGGAGAGTAGCGCGCTATCCATGCTCATGATGAGAGCGAGGGCAGTCCTAAAGGCGTTGTCACTAGTCGGCATTGAGCGTTAGCGTCATTATCAGGTGTATGGGCGCATGATGTACTGAAAAATTATCGATTGCACTGTCAGCTGAAATCAATGCAGTCTTATGCAGTAAACTGCCAATAGCAGGCACATGCCTATTGAGGCTCTATTGAGATGACTGAACGACACGTTTATTTGACTACTGCTGAAGTCGCCGACTACCTACGACTGAAAGAGCGTAAGGTGTACGATCTGGTCAGCCAAGGCCAAATCCCCTGTAGCCGGATAACCGGAAAGCTGCTGTTTCCTCGTCAGCAGATTGATCTATGGGTGCTGAGTCATTTAGAGGGCGATCAGGCCCAGAGATTTTCGCTACCGCTAGTGGTCGCAGGCAGTCAGGACCCATTATTAGAGTGGGCTATTCGAGAGAGCAGCTCCGATTTGGCCATGCTGTGCCAGGGCAGTGGTGATGGCGTGCGCCGCTTACTCGATGGCAAAGCCATGCTGGCGGGCATTCACTTGCTCGATCCGATATCTCAACGCTACAACGAACCCGGTGCATTAGGTTTAAGCGGCATGCGTGATCTATTGATCGTGCACTGGGCTACGCGCCGCCAAGGGCTGCTATTGCCCATCGATAATCCACTGAAGATCGCAGGGCTAAGCGATTTGCAAAAAGCAAACATTCGCGTGGCGCATCGCCAGCCGGATGCCGGTGCGGCAAGGTTGCTGAGTTGTCTATTGTCACAAGCGGGCATCGATAGCTCAACGCTTAACTGGGCGCCTCATGCTTCCTTGAGTGAAGATGATTTGGCATTGAGTGTTCGGCAAGGCGAGGCGGATGTGGGGCTAGGGGTTGAGGCCGCAGCTCACCGACAGCAATTGGGCTTCGTTCCTCTTTGCGAGGAGCCGTTTGACTTAATCATGCAGCGACGGAGCTATTTCGAACCGCCAATACAGCGATTGTTGGCATTTACTCATCAATCCCGCTTTGCCGAGCGTGCAGCACAGTTAGGGGGTTATAATCTTGCTGAAACAGGTAAGATCGTCCATAACGCTTAGCGCAGGATCGATAGTCTCGATTCATTAGCAGGGTAGCTTGACGCTGTTACTATATGCGCCACACTAGTGGAGCGTTACAGACGCAAATCATCACGAAAAGGAGAGCATGATGAAACAAGCACTAAACGGTAAACGAGTGGCTATTTTAGCCGCCGCTGGTTTTGAAGAGTCTGAGTTGAGCGTGCCGCGTGCCGCGCTACAGAAAGAGGGCGTTGAGGTTCACGTGGTCACCCCCGATGGCAAGGGAATTAAGGCTTGGGCGGAAACCGACTGGGGCGACACCTACGAGGCCGATAAAGCGCTTGCTGATGTCAATGAGTCTGACTACCACGCGCTGGTACTTCCCGGTGGCTTATTCAACCCTGACGAACTGCGCACCAACGATGAAGCATTGAGCTTCGTAAAAGCGTTTTTCCAAGCAGGTAAACCCGTGGCAGCGATTTGCCATGCCCCCTGGATATTGATCAATGCAGGCGTGGTAGAAGGCCGTCGTATGACCTCCGTTCCTAGCGTTGCACAAGACCTGCTCAACGCTGGCGCTGAATGGGTGGATGAGCCTGTCGTCGTCGACAGTGGTCTAGTGACCAGCCGCACACCGAAAGACTTGGATGCCTTCAATGCCAAGTTACTCGAAGAGCTTCAGGAAGGGCGTCACTCCGGTCAACACGCTTGATGGGCATACTGCGTCAGTGGGCAAGCTTTGTTAAAAGGCTTGTCCACGTTATTGCCAAACCTATTAAAGGCGACAGTGGCCGCGGTGGCATGGTGGTTCACCCCTACCGCGGTTACGGTTCCCAGCGTGAAATATTTGTCATGGGTAGGGTGTTTCGTCAGGCCGCACTTGGCCGGGCGATCCCTCGCCATGGCATGCTGCGCGATACCGCAGATGTGGCACGGCGAATTTTGCGCCGCGGGCTGGCCGATGCTCAGGTAGAGATTCATATAGGCGAAAATAAGCTCTGCGTCGGCACGGATCGGGATGGCTATTTCGATGTGCATTTGCCGATTAGCCACACCCTACCCATCGATGTCTCCTGGCACCGCGCTGATATTCTGGTTCATTGCCCAGGGCAGACGCCGGTACGCACCCACGTAGAGGTTTACGTGCCGCCACCGGAGGCTGACTTGCTGGTCATTAGTGATATCGATGATACGGTCATGTTCACCGGTGTAGCAGAGAAGCTGAAAATGCTTTATCGCCTGTTCGTTAAAAAACCTCACCGGCGCACGGCTTTTCCTGGCGTCGCATCGCTTTATCAAGCGCTGCATCGCGGCGTAAGTGAGCGCGCTGAACGCCCCATTTTGTATGTTTCTCGTGGGCCGTGGGCGATATACGAAATGCTTGAAACCTTCTTTCAGATCAATCGCATTCCCGTCGGCCCTATCTTATTTCTGCGTGAATGGGGAATTTCATGGCGCAGGCCATGGCCTCGCCGTGCAGAGGAGCATAAGCGCGATCTGATCGACCGCATGCTTACCCTCTATAACGACATGCCATGCATACTCATTGGCGATAGCGGCCAACACGACCCAGAAGTGTATATCGAAATCGTGAAGGCTTACCCAAATCGCATTAAAGCCATCTATATACGGCGCGTGGATAAAAATCCCAAGCGAGAAGAGGCAATCCAGCGGCTGCGTGATGAGCTGGTGGGTACTCAGTGCGAATTGGTGCTTGCCGCTGATAGCGTTCTGATTGCTGAGCATGCCCACGCCCAGGGCGATATATCTTCCCATGGTTTAGCGGCAGTAAGGCGCGATGTGGAAGAGCAGCGCAACGATCCTGATCCTGCATAAGCGCACTCCCGGACGAGGCTGTTGCCAAGCCAGTCCCCATGGTAAAAGCTAATCTGGTAAAACATTGTTCACCGTCGTTTGTCTAACGGCGGTTGTGTGTGGATAGGGGCTGCCATGGTTGTTCTGCTGATCATTTTTGCACTGGCCGTTTTCGTGCTCCCCAACGTATGGGCCAAATGGGTGCTTAAACGCCATACCCGTGGTCGTGACGATTACCCCGGCACGGGGGCGGAACTTGCCGACCATTTACTGCGCAGGCTCGGCATTGTGGGCGCGAGTGTCGAGCGCACCGAGTTCGGCGACCATTACGACCCGGAAACACGCTGCGTGCGGCTTTCCCCGGATCATTATGATGGCCGTTCGCTAACCGCTGTCACGGTGGCTGCCCATGAAGTAGGCCATGCTATTCAACATTATCAGGGTTATGCGCCACTCGTGGCGCGCAGCCGGTTAGTAGGCGTTGCTCAAAAAGCCGAGAAACTCGGTGCTGTGCTGATGATGGCCGCCCCTTTTCTATTTATTTTGACGCGCTTACCGGGCGGTTTGGCAATAGTCATTGCAATGGCAGTGATCAGCTTCGGTACTGCAGCCGTGGTGCATCTAGTGACGCTGCCGGTGGAGTTCGATGCTAGCTTCAATCGGGCGCTGCCGCTTTTGAAAGAGTACGTGCCGCCTGCAGATATGAAAGGCGCGAGGCACGTACTCACCGCCTGCGCCTTTACCTATGTGGCCGCTTCACTGGCCAGCGTGATGAATCTAGGCCGCTGGTTGGTGATATTGCGGCGTTAAAGATGAAAGTGCCCAACACTTACCCGGGCTTATTCGCCAAAATCACCGCCCGGCGTGGGGCGGGGTAGCCTTCAATAGTGCGGGTTCGGTCATTGGGATCAAGAAAGTCCGCCAGCGACTGGTAAGTCATCCACGCCGTTGAGCGTTGCTCTTCAAGTGTAGTAACTGCTTCATCTACCACCCGCACGTTGGTAAAGCCGCAGCGCTCCAGCCAGTGGCATAGCGCTTTGGAAGAGGGCAGGAAGTAGACGTTGGGCATGGCGGCGTAGCGTTCGCCGGGTACAAAGACCGTTTGCTCGTCGCCTTCGACCACCAAAGTCTCGAGCACCAGCTCGCCGCCAGGCGTCAGCGCCGCTTTTAGCTGCTGAAGATGTTCCAATGGGGCAGGGCGATGGTAGAGCACACCCATGGAAAATACCGTATCGAAAAAGCCCAGGTTCTCCGGCACATCTTCGATGCCCACTGGCAAAAACTGCGTTCTGCCCCCGTCAGCATTACCGACAAAGTGGCGTACCGCCTGAAACTGCCAGTAAAAACGCGGTGAAGGGTCGATCACCAATACAAAAGCAGCCCCGGCCCCAGCCATCCGCCAAGCGTGATAGCCGCTGCCGCCGCCTACATCGAGCACCTTGCGATACTTCAGCGGCGCCAAGTGCGGGGCGACTCGTTGCCATTTCCAGTCTGAGCGCCACTCGGTATCAATGTGAATGCCACCCAGTTGAAAAGGGCCTTTACGCCAGGGGGCGAGCTTTCTTAATAAGTTAAAACACTGGCGCTGCTGGCTATCGCTAAGTTCCAGTTCAACGCTGACGGTGTCGCTGTTTAAATCTACACGCCGCTCACTGGGGAGCGCAGGCAGCTTAGCGACGGCTTTTTCCCAAGCGGAGAGGTCGCCATGACGATTACGGTCAAGCCCATAGGCCAACTGTTCGGGTAGCTTGGCAAGCCAGGGCGTTAGCGATTTATCGAGGGTAGCTTGGTCTAGAAACGCTTGATACAGAACACGGTGATCATCGGGTAACAACACCTCACCCCTCCTTGAACGCAATGAGTGAGGCAAAATTCAAATACTGGAACCAGGTCACTGAGCGAGGAAAGCCTGCCTGTTGCAAACGGCCATGAAGCGCATCGAGAGTGTCGGGTACCAGCACGTTCTCAAGGGCGGTGCGTTTCTGGCTAATTTCTAAATCGCTATAGCCGTTGGCACGCTTGAAATCGTGGTAGCGTTCAACGCGCCATGCATTATCACGCTCGTCGGCATCGACCGTTTTCTCTGAAAGAATCAGCACGCCGCCGGGCTCAAGCGCTGCATAAAGCCTTGCCAACAATGCATCGCGGTCAGCAGCAGGCAGAAACTGCAGCGTAAAGTTGAGAATGATCATGCCTGAAGGTGCATACTCCAGGGTACGTATATCGGCTTCTTCCACCTGCATCTCGTGTGCAGGGCACTCATCAGCAAAGGTTTGCCGTGCCTGAGTTACCATGGCGGGTGACAGATCAACGCCCGTGTAGCGAAAAGCATCCGGCGGCAGGGCGCCAGCCAAAGCAAGCCCCGAAGCGCCCAGCGAGCAGCCCAGGTCATATACATGGGCGCCGTGGCGTAGGTGGCGCTGGGCAATTAAGCTCAACATACCCAGAATTTGCCCGTAACCAGGCACCGAGCGGCGGATCATATCGGGAAAGCACGCGACGACCTTCTCATCGAAAGAGAACCTTGCTACTCGGTCAAGGGGTGTCGAAAAGATAGCGTCACGGTAAGATGCATCACTCATGGGCAAGCCGGAATCATGGAAAAGGCGTATTAGTTTACGCGCCCTTAATTAACGAGAACAGGCCTGGCTAGAATAGACTTGGTTAGGATAGGCCTGGTTTGAATAGATTCCTGCTGCAAGGAACGACGCCACTGGAGATGCCACATGGCCTCAGCATCAAGCGCTACCCCCGATACGTTACCCGCGTGGCAGACGTTAAAGCATCACGCTGAAACGCTGCAGCACGTTCACTTGAAAACGCTGTTTGGCACTGAACCCTCGCGCTGGGAAAGCTTCACTCGCCAAGTGGCGGGCTTGACGCTGGATCTCTCCAAGCAGCGATGGGACGACGATACCCTCGAACATCTGTTTACGCTGGCCAGCGAAGCGGGCGTGCCTTCAGCCATTGAAGCGCTGCTGAGTGGTAAGCGAGTGAACGTCAGCGAAAACCGCCCGGCCCTGCACACGGCGTTGCGTTTACCCGCTGATGCAACGCTTGAAGTGGAGGGTGAGGATATCGTTGCCGCCGTGCACGAAAGCCTTGCTCAGATGGAACGCTTGGTTGGCCGTTTGCATGCGGGCCAGTGGCGCGGCGCCACTGGCAAGCCGATTCGCCACGTGGTTAATCTAGGCGTAGGCGGCTCTGATTTAGGCCCGCTAATGGTCACCCATGCGTTGGCAGACTTTCGTCCCAAAGACATTCATCCAGTAGAAGTGCATTTTGCCTCCACCATGGATGGCTCACAGTTGGCGGACTATTTAAGCCGACTGAATCCTGAAACCACCATTTTTGTGTTGTCGTCCAAATCGTTTACCACGATTGATACGCTCTCTAACGCTAACACGGCGCGGGAGTGGCTGTTGGGCTGTTTAACCCAGCATGGTGCCACGCCGGTCAGTGCTGAACTGGTCGTTCGTCAGCACTTTATTGGTGTTTCAGCGAGCCCCGAAAAAATGACTGAGTGGGGCATTGCCGACGACCACCAGTTAACCTTCTGGGAGTGGGTCGGGGGGCGCTATTCGCTCTGGGGAACTATTGGCTTACCCATTGCCCTAGTGGTGGGGATGGCGAATTTCCGCGAATTTCTAGCCGGTGCTCACACCATGGATCGTCACTTTTCTGAAGCGCCCATGGAAGATAATTTGCCGATACTGCTTGGCTTGGCAGGTATCTGGAACGTCAACTTTCTGGATATTCGTGCGCACTCTATTCTGCCTTACGATGGGCGTTTGGAGTATTTCGCCGCCTACCTTGAACAGCTTGAGATGGAGTCCAACGGCAAATCGGTGACCCGCCAAGGCCAGCCGGTTAACTACTCGACCTGCCCGGTACTCTGGGGTCAACTGGGACCCAATGCGCAGCACGCCTTTTATCAGCTGTTGCACCAAGGCACTCAGCCGGTGGTGTGTGATTTTATTGCGCCGCTAAAACGATACGACGAGGTGGAAGACCCAGATACCCGTCGCCATCTGAAAACCCAGCACCGTTTAGCGCTGGCCAACTGCTTTGCTCAGTCTCGTGTATTGATGCTTGGTGACGATGCGTTGGAAGATGACGGCCCGAGGCCGGAGCATAAACGCTATCGCGGCAATCAGCCCTCCACCACGGTGCTGCTTGACCAGCTGACGCCCGCGACCCTTGGATCGCTGATCGCGCTTTACGAGCACAAGGTCTTTGTTCAGGCGGTGATTTGGGATATCAATCCGTTTGACCAGTGGGGCGTTGAGCTGGGCAAACAGATTGCCACCGATACTCAGAAAATTATTGATCATCAGGGTGATCTATCGCGGATGGATGCTTCTAGTAAGGGGTTGATTGAAGCGTTTTGGGCGGCTGAGAAGGAATGAATCAAGCTGGGGCCAGTTGGGGCTATCCCCGGCGGCCCTGGTAATAAACATGGCTAGATATACAGCTTTTTGCTTTTCCGCTATCCTGTGCTTCTTTGCAAGCCGCCAATTACTCGATTCAGCATTAATATGGCTGCCAGTACGATTTTTCAGGGAACCGACGTTACATGACCCAGTTTGATGCCTCTCAGTACGGCGCGAGTTCCATCGAAGTCCTGTCGGGCCTCGAGCCGGTACGTAAGCGTCCCGGTATGTATACCGACACCACACGCCCTAACCACCTTGCCCAGGAAGTTATTGATAACAGCGTCGATGAAGCGCTGGCGGGCCACGCCACCATGATTAACGTCGTACTGCATAGCGACGGCGGGATCGAAGTGCAGGATAACGGCCGGGGTATGCCGATTGATCTTCACCCTGAGCACGGTGTGTCGGGCGTTGAACTGATATTTACCAAGCTACACTCGGGCGGCAAATTCTCCTCTACCAGCTATCGCTTCTCGGGCGGCTTACACGGGGTGGGGGTGTCCGTTGTTAATGCGCTTTCGCGCCGTTTAGATGTAGAAGTCACCCGTGACGGTGCGCGCCATGCCATGGCCTTCGAGTTCGGTGAAAAAGTTGAAGACCTGCATGAAATTGGCAAAGCCCCCAAGCGGGCGAGTGGCACCCTGGTGCGCTTCTGGCCCGATGAAAGCTACTTCGATAGCCCAAAGTTAGCGCTCACCCGGCTGAAGCATTTGCTGCGTGCCAAAGCCGTGCTCTGCCCTGGCTTAAAAGTCACCTTGCTAGAACCTGATGGCACCTCCACCGAGTGGGAGTTCGCCGATGGTTTGCGCGACTATCTGGTTGAAGCCACCGACGGCTATGAAGTGCTGCCCCGCGAGCCTTTTGTAGGTCACTTTAATGACGACGAGCACGGCGTAGACTGGGCAATCCAGTGGCTACCTGAGGGCGGTGAAGCGCTGCTGGAAAGCTACGTCAACCTGATCCCCACCCCTCAAGGGGGCACCCACGTGAACGGTTTCCGTTCTGGGCTGCTGGACGCGCTACGTGAATTTTGCGAATACCGTAGCCTGTTGCCCCGTGGTATCAAGCTCACCGCCGATGATCTCTGGGAGCGCACCTCTTTTGTACTCTCGGTGAAGATGCTCGACCCCCAGTTTGCCGGGCAAACCAAAGAGCGGCTTTCGTCGCGTACGATTGCTGGCTTTGTATCGGGGGTGGTGAAAGACGCTTTTTCGCTGTGGCTAAACCATCACGTGGATCAAGCCGAAGCGATTGCCGAGCTGGTGATCAGCGCGGCGCAAAATCGTCAGAAAAAAGCTAAAAAAGTGCTCCGTAAAAAGGTCACTTCCGGCCCGGCGCTGCCCGGTAAGCTGGCGGATTGCTCCGGCCAGGATCCCGCCCAGAGCGAGCTATTCCTGGTAGAAGGGGACTCGGCGGGCGGCAGTGCCAAGCAGGCGCGCAACCGCGAAACCCAGGCGATACTGCCGCTGCGCGGTAAGATTCTGAATACCTGGGAAGTGGAGACCCACGATATCTACGGCTCCCAGGAGGTACACGATATCGCAGTGGCCATTGGTGCCGACCCCGGCAGCGCTGATTTAGAAAAACTGCGCTACCACAAGATCTGTATCCTGGCCGATGCCGACTCTGATGGCCTGCACATCGCTACGCTGCTGTGCGCGCTGTTTGTGCGCCACTTCCCGAGCTTGGTCGACGCAGGACATGTCTATGTGGCGATGCCGCCGCTTTACCGTATCGACTTGGGTAAAGAAGTGCACTACGCGCTGGATGAGAGTGAAAAAGCCGCCATTCTCAAACAACTGGCCAATAAGCGCGGCACACCCAATGTGCAACGTTTTAAAGGCCTGGGTGAAATGAGCCCGCTACAGCTGCGTGAAACCACCATGTCGACGGAAACCCGCCGCCTGGTGCAGCTCACTTTAACGGAGGGCGACGGCACCATGGAAATGATGGATATGCTTCTGGCCAAAAAACGTGCCGGTGACCGCAAAAAGTGGCTGGAAGATTACGGCAACCTCGCAGACATTGAGGTATAACCCCGATGACCATGGATATTCAGGTAGCGGAGGGGGATGTAGAACAACTCTCCCTGCGCGACTACACCGAAAAAGCGTACCTCGACTACTCGATGTACGTCATTCTCGACCGCGCGCTGCCCAACATTGGCGACGGCATGAAACCCGTGCAGCGGCGGATCATTTACGCCATGCGCGAGTTGGCGCTGCACGCCAACGCCAAGTACAAAAAGTCGGCGCGTACCGTTGGTGACGTGCTAGGTAAATTCCATCCCCATGGCGATAGCGCCTGCTACGAAGCCATGGTGCTAATGGCTCAGCCGTTTAGCTACCGCTACCCGCTAGTGGATGGCCAAGGCAACTGGGGGAGCCCTGACGACCCTAAATCCTTCGCCGCCATGCGCTACACCGAGGCTAAGCTTTCCAAGTTTGCCGAAGTATTGCTTGGCGAGCTGGGTCAGGGCACCGTCGATTGGGCGCCCAATTTTGATGGCACTATGCAGGAGCCGCTGGTACTGCCCGCAAAGCTCCCCCATGTGCTGCTCAACGGCGGTACCGGGATTGCCGTGGGCATGGCCACTGATATCCCGCCGCATAATGTGTCGGAAGTGGTCGAAGCGACCTGTCATCTACTGCGCAATCCCAAGGCCACCACCGCCGATTTGATGGAGTTCGTGCCTGCACCGGATTTCCCCACCGATGCGGAAATTATTACTCCGCCTGCGGATTTAAGAAAGCTCTACGAATCCGGCCGGGGCTCGGTCAAACTACGTGCCCGCTACATCCGTGAAGAAGCCAATATCGTTATTACCTCGGTGCCCTATCAGGTCAGCGGTGCTAAGGTGCTGGAGCAGATTGCCGCCCAGATGCAGGCCAAAAAGCTACCCATGGTGGCGGATCTGCGCGATGAATCGACCCATGAAGAGCCAACGCGGCTGGTGATCGAACCGCGCTCAAACCGTATAGACGTTGAGTCGCTGATGGCGCACCTGTTCGCCACCACCGATTTGGAAAAGAACGTGCGGGTGAATATGAACGTGATCGGCCTGGATGGCCGCCCACGGGTAATGCCGCTGCCTGAAATGTTGGGCGAATGGCTTCAGTTCCGCCGCAGCACGGTGCGCCGTCGTTTAGAGCACCGCCTAGGCAAAGTCGAAGATCGGCTGCATATCCTGGAAGGCCTACTGATCGCCTACCTGGATCTGGACGAAGTGATCCGCATCATCCGCGAAGAGGATGACCCCAAAGCCTCGCTGATCGCCACTTTCAGCCTTTCCGAACGCCAGGCAGAAGCCATCCTAGAGCTGCGTCTGCGTCACCTTGCCAAGCTCGAAGAGATGAAAATTCGTGGCGAGCAGGACGAACTGGAAAAAGAGCGCAAATATTTACAGGGGCTGCTGGGCAGCGAAGCCAAGCTCACCACGCTGATCGAAAAAGAGATCCGCGCTGCGGGTAAAGAGCACGGCGATGAGCGTCGCTCACCGCTGGTCGAGCGGGAAGAGTCTAAGGCGCTGTCTGAAGTGGAACTGCTGGGCGCAGACCCGATTACTGTGGTGCTATCGGATAAAGGCTGGATTCGCGCGGCTAAAGGGCATGATATTGATCCCGAAGGTCTCTCTTATAAAGCCGGGGATAGCTTTCAACTGGCGGCGAAAGGTAAAACCAACCAGCCGCTGGTGCTGCTGGATGATACCGGGCGGGCCTATACGCTCTCTGCGCATAACTTACCCAGTGCGCGGGGCCAAGGTGAGCCGGTGACCGGGCGTGCTAACGTTGCCGCTGGAGCGAAAATGGCCGGGCTGATGTTTGCACCTCCCGAGCGGCGCTTTGTGCTCGCTACCGACGGCGGCTACGGCTTTGTGGCGCGGCTGGATACGCTCACCGGTAAAAACAAAGCCGGTAAAGCGGTACTTAGCCTGCCCAAGGGCTGCAATGTGATGGCGCCAGTGGAAGTGCCTGAGGGTGAGGAGCTGTGGGTGGCTTCCGTTTCTAATGAGGGCCGGCTACTGCTGTTCCCCTTGGATCAGTTACCCGAGATGTCTAAAGGTAAGGGCAATAAAATGCTCGATATCCCAGGCCCAAGAGCCGCCCGCCGAGAAGAGTTTGTTACCGGCATTGTGGTGCTAGCTGCCAGTGATGCGCTGATGATCCATGCTGGCAAGCGCAAGCTGACGCTAAAAGCCGACGACTTGGCATACTATCGCGGTGAGCGCGGTCGGCGTGGTAGTAAGCTGCCCCGCGGCTTCCAGAAAGTAGATCGACTAGAGGCAGGGGAGTAAGTAATGGCACGCGGTGATTTGATCCTAACCGTACTAGCGTCGGATTTAACCGCCGACATTCAAGCTCAGATAGATGCTCTCATTACGCAGTTTAATCTGAACGTGAAGAGTACCCAGCGGCTTGCCGATGTCTCATTTCAGTCAGGTGATGGCATCGACTGTGTTGAGTACTGTTTGTCCGGCGACGCAGATAGCAAAGCAGTGCGCGACGCCGCGCTTTTGCTGAGTGAAACGCTGGGTATTGATATCGTTGCCCAACCAGATACTCGCGATCACGTTCAGCCCCGTTTGGTCTGTTTCGATATGGACTCCACGTTGATTAAAGCTGAGGTGATTGATGAGCTGGCTCGCCGCCATGGCGTTGGTGAAGAAGTCGCCGAAGTCACCGAGCGTGCTATGCGCGGGGAGCTGGATTTCAAGGCGAGCTTTCGCGAGCGGATGAGCAAACTGGTCGGTTTGGATGAGTCGGTGCTGGCGGAAATCGCTGAGGAGCTGCCGCTGATGGAGGGCGTTGAACGCCTGATGGTTAATCTAAAGCGGTTAGGCTATCGCACCGCCATTCTCTCCGGCGGCTTTACCTACTTTGCTCTCCACTTACAGAAGAAGCTTGGCTTTGACGAGATTCATGCCAATGAGCTGATCATTGAAAATGGCAAAGTGACCGGCGAAGTAAGCGAACCAATCGTGGATGCCGAGCGTAAAGCCGAACTGCTCGAAGTCATCGCACTACGGCAGGGCTTTAGCCTCGATCAGACGATAGCCGTGGGTGACGGTGCCAACGATCTTAAAATGCTGGCCAAAGCGGGGATGGGCATCGCGTTTCGGGCCAAGCCGTTGGTGCGTGCCCAAGCGTGTCAGGCGATCTCGACATCGGGGCTTGACGGTGTGCTCTACCTGCTCGGCTATCACCAGCAGGATTTAACACCTTAGAGCAGTATCAGGGTAGGTAGTATAAGAGTAGGTAGTAAAAAAGCGGGTGGTGCTTTCTAGCACCACCCGCTTTTTATTTTATGACGATTCAGCCATGGCCCTTATCGGGATGTGGTACCGGTTTGTCGCCGACTTCCTCGGCCCTTAATTCGACCGGATGCCCTTGGGTTTTAACCGCATGCTTCAAACGCAGGTGCAAGCCAGACTTGGCCAGCAGGTGGGCGCTGACGGGGGCAGTGATAAACAGGAAAAGTGTAATCAGCAGTTCTTGGATATCCGGCTTGCCATCGACACTCCAGAAATACAGCATTGAGGCCATTAGCATACAGCCGATGCCCAAGGTGGTGGCTTTAGTGGGGCCATGCAAGCGCATGTAGAAATCGCGCAAGTGCGCCATCCCCAACGAGCCGATAAATACAAAGATACCGCCAGCGATCAGCAGCAGTGAAATAAGCGCTTCAATGATTACTGACATAGTTCCTCCTGGCTCCTGTACATCATTCGATAGCTCATGTTAATCATTCGATGATGTCTCCGCGCAGAATGTATTTGCATACCGCCACCGTGCTAATAAAACCGAGCATTGCGATCAACAGCGCCGACTCGAAGTAGGTTTTGCTGTTCAGCCAGAGCCCCAACAGCACGATGAGCGCAATCGAATTGACGTACATGGTGTCTAGCGCGAGCACGCGATCAGGCAAACTGGGCCCAATGGTCAGGCGGTAGAGATTCATCAATAGTGCCATCACGACCAGCGCTAAGGTGATATAGAGTGCAATGCTCAACATTCGTAGATCTCCTTAAGCGGGCGTTCATAGCGCTCACGAATCTGGTTAATCAGCGCCTCCTCGTCGTCCACGTTCAAGGCGTGAATCAGCAGTGACTTACCATCCATGCGCAGATTGGCCGACACGGTGCCCGGTGTCAGGCTGATCGTGCTGGCGAGCAGCGTGATGGTGAAGCGCTCTTCGAGCATCAGTGGGTATTCAATAAAGTGGGGTTTAAGTGTTCGCCAAGGGTTGGCGATTAGGTAAGCCACCTCAAAGTTGGCGGTGATAATGTCGCCCAGCACTCGAAAGATAAACCGCAGCAGCGCAAAAGGCTTGGCAATCAGAGGGCGTGCGTCCCAAAAGCGGTGGGTCAGCAAAGGGATTAAGATGGCCAAGGAACCGCCCAGAACGAATTGTCCAAAGGCATAGCTGCGAACCAATAGCAGCCAAACAACGAGCAGTAGTATCGATAAAACAGGCGTGGGTAGCCAGGAGCGCGGCGCGATCATGGGGCATCTCCAGCATCATTGGGGAGTAGCGTGCGAATGAGCACCTGTGGGTTGGCCAATTGCTCTGCCGTGGCTTGAGTGTAGCTGCTCACTGGCCCCGCCAGGGCGACTAACAGCGGTGCTGCACTTAGCAGCCAGATGACGCCAAACCACTGGCGGCGGGGTAGCGGTGTACCGCTGATATTGCCACGATGGCTGCGCCAAAACAGAGTAGAGCCTGCCCGCGAAAGCGCAATGAGCGAGGCTAAACTGGTCAATAGCAGTAGCGGCCAGAGCCATAGACGCTGGGTGCCCTCGGCAGCATTAAGCATTAATGCCTTGCCGATGGCGCCTGAAAACGGCGGAACGCCAGCGACGGCGATGGCGCCTACAAAAAATAGCATGGCGAGCCCAGCGCCCTGAACCATCGGACGACCCTTCACCAGGCGCGTACCTGCTTTACCACGCTGAAGGCCGATCATTTCCGCCAGTAGGAACAAACCGCCGGTAACCAGCGTAGTGTGGATCAAGTAATAGAGCAGTGCCGAGACCGCCTGAGGTGAGCGCATGCCGATTCCTGCTAGCAGCGTGCCCACGGATACCAGCACCAGGTAAGCCACCAGCAAGCGCAAGTCCCGCGCAGCCATCACCCCAATGCCTGCGGCAGCCAGAGTGGCGAGTGACAGCCACCATACCCAGGGCTGTTCCAGAGCTTCCAAACCGCCAGCAGTGTCGCCAAACAGCAAGGAGTAGACGCGCAGGATCGCGTAGATACCTACCTTGGTCATGATGGCAAACAGCGCCGCTACCGGTGCTGGCGCGGATGCATAGGCTTTGGGCAGCCAGAAGTAGAGCGGCAGAATCGCGGCTTTTAAGCCAAACACCACCAACAGCATCAGCGCGCCAGCCGTGACCAAGCCTTCACGCTCTGACGGTAGATCCGCGACTCGAATCGCCATGTCGGCCATATTGAGCGTACCCGTGGCGCCATACAGGATGCCTACCGCGATCAGGAATAGCGACGAGCCGGCTAAATTGAGTACCACATAGTGCACACTAGCCTGAATGCGCGCTTTGCCACCGCCATGCAGTAACAGGGCGTAAGAGGCCAGCAGCAGTACTTCAAAGAAGACGAACAGGTTAAACAGATCGCCGGTTAAAAAAGCGCCGTTAATGCCCAGCAGTTGCCACTGGAAAAGACCGTGAAAGTTACTGCCTTTTTCATCATCTCCCGCGCAGGCAAACACCACCGCGCCAACGGCCAATACGGCGGTCACCAGCAGCATTAATGCCGAGAGACGATCCAACACCAGCACGATGCCGAAGGGGGCTTGCCAGTCGCCTAGGGCGTAGTAAGTGATTTCACCGCTAGCGGCTTGGCGCAAAAGACCAATCGCGACTAGCAGCAGTAGCACGGTGGCGACTACGCTGACCACACGCTTGTAGCGAACCAGTCCCTGTCGCTGATAGAGCAGTAAAATGCCTGCAACGAGCGGCAGGACAACAGGAAAAACAACTAGATGCTGCATCATTCTCGGTCTTCCTTTTTACCGTCGACGTGGTCGTTACCCACTTCACTGCGTGCCCGCATTGCCAGGATCACC
This sequence comes from Vreelandella neptunia, assembly GCF_022489065.1. Lineage (GTDB taxonomy): Bacteria > Pseudomonadota > Gammaproteobacteria > Pseudomonadales > Halomonadaceae > Vreelandella > Vreelandella neptunia_A. The sequence goes on from NZ_JAKVTW010000001.1 coordinate 480,246, forward strand.
ACAAAGGCGGTCATCGCGAAGCCGATGACAATGGCGGTAAGCACTAGCGCTTGGGGGAGTGGGTCGGCATAGCCAGTTCCTTCAGACACGATGGCAGGACCATCAGTGGTAAGTCCCCCCATCGAAAACAGAAACAGGTTCACTGCATAAGAGAGCAGCGTTAGGCCTACCACCACGGGAAAGGTGCGGCCTCGCAAGGTTAAATAGAGACCGCAGGCGGTCAAGACGCCGGTGGTCATTGCATAGAGCAGTTCCATTAACGAGGCTCCTTAGCAGAAGAGGTTGCAGCAGCGGCATCGGTGTCTTTTTCCGAGGCTTCGGTCACCGGTCGGTGCGCTGTAGTGACTTTGCCAAGGTTGGCCAAAATCATCAGCGTGGCGCCTACCACGGCTAAGTACACGCCCAGATCAAAGAGCAGCGCGGTAGCCAGTTCAAAGGTGCCGATCAGCGGTAGGCTGAAGTAACCGAATGCGGAGGTTAAGAAGGGATGACCAAACAGCCAGCTACCCAACCCAGTGAGTGTGGCAATGGCCACCCCAATAACGGCTACCGGTTGGAAGGGGAAATTCAAGCGTTCTTGCGCCCACTCTACACCTCGTGCCATATACAGCAGGATCAACGCTACTGCGGTAATCAGCCCAGCAATAAAACCACCGCCCGGCTGATTGTGCCCACGCAGGAAAATAAACGCTGATACCAACAGCGCCAGTGGCAGCAACGTCATTGAAATCGAGGTGAGTACTGCAGGGTAGCGGTCGGGCGACCATACTCGGCCTTCGCCGTCGCTATGGGGCATAAACAGGCGTAAGCGGTTTAGTAACTTAAATATCGCTAGGCCTGCAATGGCCAACACAGTAATTTCACCCAGAGTATCGAAGCCACGGAAGTCGACCAAAATAACGTTAACCACGTTATAACCGCCCCCGCCAGGCTTACTGTTTTCCACAAAGAAGCTGGAAATCGATAGGGTATCGCGGGTCATCACGGCGTAGTTAAGGCTGGCAACCACTAGTCCAAGTGAACCGGCTAATAGCATATCGCGGATATTTCGCAGTGGGCTGGATTCACGAGGGGTTTTTTGCGGTAAGAAAAACAGCGCTAACATCAGCAGAATCATGGTCACGACTTCCACTGAAAGCTGTGTGAGCGCTAGATCGGGCGCTGAGAATCGTGCAAAGGTAAGGGCCACAAAGAGTCCCACTACCGATAGCATCAACAGAGAGATCAGCCGGTAGCGGTGTGTCGCGGCGGTGGCCACACCTCCAAACATCAACATCCCTGCACCTAAAATAAGGATGCCGTCGAGCGATTGATTACCTGCTGCGCCGGTTAGGTCGGTGATCTGCACAAGGCCGATACCCCCCATTATCAGCGCCGCCAGCCATAGCCAACCGACATAGCGCTGAAGCGAATTGCCTTCCAGTGCTGCGATCAGCTGCTCAGCGCGATAGCCAATCGAGATAAGGATGCGTTCAAACACGCGTCGGGCATCGACTCCCACGAACTGTTGCGTAAATCGGCGCACATCGCCATGGCGCCAATACAGCGCAATACCAACGACAAAAGCCAATAAACTCATAAGCAGCGGTAGATTAACCCCGTGCCAGATAGCCAGATGAAAATCGAGCGGGCTTCCAATCACCGCTTGGCTGGCGAGTTCTAATAATCCGGTGGCCATAAAGGCCGGGAAAAGACCGACCACCACGCAAAGCACCACCAATATTTCCACCGGAAGGCGCATCAGGTGTGGTGGCTCATGGGGCGATTTTGGCGGCGCTTCACGGGGTGGTTTGAAGAAGACGGCGTGTACTAAACGCAGCGAGTAAGCGACCGAAAGAATGCCACCGAGCGCTGCTAAGGCCGGTAGTAGCCAGCTCACCCCGCCCAAAACGGGCGTTGCTAGCGCCTCGGTAAAGAACATCTCTTTGGATAAGAAGCCATTAAAGAGCGGGACGCCCGCCATGGCTGCTGCCGCAAGCGTGGTCAAAAGCGCCGTGACAGGCATGGCTTTTTTAAGCCCGCCAAGCTGTTTTAGCTCCCGGGTGCCGGCTTCGTGGTCGATAATGCCGGCGCTCATAAACAGCGCCGCTTTAAAGGTGGCATGATTGATAATGTGAAACAGCGCGGCCAAGATCGCCATGGGGCTGCCGATACCCAATAGCACCGTGATTAAGCCTAAATGGCTAACAGTGGAGAACGCTAAAATGCCTTTCAGGTCAGTCTTCATCAGCGCAAACCAAGCGCCATATAGCATGGTGACGATGCCGACCAGGGAGACGACCACGCTCCATAACTCGCTACCGGCGATGGCCGGGTGAAGCCGCGCCATCAGGAAAATGCCTGCTTTAACCATCGTCGCCGAATGCAGATACGCCGAAACTGGCGTAGGCGCTGCCATCGCATGGGGTAACCAAAAATGGAACGGGAACTGTGCGGATTTGGTAAAGGCGCCTAGCAGTACCAAACCGAGCATTAGTGGGTAGCGCGGATCGGCAAGAATGATGTCTCCGCTGGCCAGCACATCGGCCATATCAAAGCTGCCCGCCATATCGCCTAGCAGCAGTAAACCAGCCAGTAGAGCAAGGCCGCCCGCGCCGGTAACGGTGAGCGCCATACGTGCGCCTTTACGAGCATCGCTGCGATAAGACCAAAAGCCAATCAGCAGGAAAGATGACAGGCTGGTTAATTCCCAAAACAGCCAGAGCAGTATTAGGTTATCCGACATTGAAATACCGACCATTGACGCCATAAAAAGCATCAGGAAGGCGTAGAATCTGCCAAAGGGCTCATCTTTTGCTAAGTAGTAGTGGGCATACAGAATAATCAGTAGGCCAATGCCCAGTATAAGCAGATTAAATAGCAGCGATAGCCCGTCCAGGCGGAACGCTAGGACCAGCGCCAACTCAGGCATCCATGCGGCGGAAAAACGTAGTTGCTCACCGTCTAGCAGAGCTGGCACGTTGAGTAGCGTCATTACTAACGCGGTAGCTGGCAGCACTGCTGTCGCAAGTGAACAGAAATTGCGACCACGCTGTGCGGTAAGTGCCGGCACCAGTACGCCTAGCAGAGGCAATAAGGCTATCCAAAGCAGTGTCATGGGAGATCATCCAGCGGCTAATGTTTAAAAAATCAAAAGAGTACCAACAGGGCGCTTTTAGGGCGTTCTGATGGCGTAGGATACATCAAGTGAAACAACAGGATATCACTTGTGTAGAAGGCGTGTAGTTTTAGTATAAAGTGTGCCGGTCAACCGTTAAGAGATTTTTTGTTCCATGAGTGAACCCTTTAATACCTGGCAAGCCCGCTTTGAAAAGCTACGCTCCAACAAAATTTTTGAAGCGGCGGTGATTGCCATAATCGTCATTTCTGCCCTGGTGATAGGGGCTAAGACCTATGAGGAAACCACCCAGGTCGAACAGTGGCTGCTCTATCTCGATATTGCGGTCACCATATTTTTTCTGATTGAGATTTTAATCAGAATGGCGGCTGAACGCACCCTGCTAAGTTTCTTCAAGAAAGGGTGGAACGTCTTTGACTTCCTCATTGTGACCGCCAGCCTGATTCCCATGGATGACTCTGAAATGGTGCTGCTGGCTAGGCTGCTGCGTATTTTCCGCGTGCTGCGCTTGGTGTCGATGATTCCCGAGCTCCAAATGCTGTTAAGCGCCTTGGTCAAGTCGGTGCCGCGGATGGGGTATGTGGTACTGCTGATGTTTATCATCTTCTATATATACGCCGCCATTGGCAGCTTTCTGTTCCACAATGTAGACGAGGGGCTGTGGGGCAATATCTCACTGGCGATGTTAACGCTGTTTCAAGTGGCGACGTTTGAGAGCTGGGCCACCGCCGTGCTATACCCGGCCATGGACGTTTATCCTTATGCCTGGATCTATTTTTTAACCTTTATCTTTTTGAACGCTTTTATTTTCCTCAATATGATGATCGGTATTGTGCTGGACGTGATGCAGAAAGAGAGCGCACAAATGGCGCTGGATAACGGCGAAGGCGAAGAGGCCGAGCTACAGTCGCTGCGCAAAGACGTTCACGGGCTTAAAACACAGCTTGACCGTATGGAGGCAGCGCTCGCGCAGGCTCCCACGCCACACAACATAGCGAACAACGACGCGGGCGGTAAGCAAACCGAAAAGCCCACAACTGACTAATTTTAGGAGAGCCGCCATGATGTTGACTGATCCTGCCAAAAAGTACCGTCCCTTTGTGGCCGTTGATCTGCCCGACCGCCAGTGGCCGAGCCAGCGTATCGAATCAGCGCCGATCTGGTGCAGCGTTGACCTGCGCGACGGCAATCAATCGCTGATAGACCCCATGGATCAGGAGCGTAAGCAGCGTTTATTCGACATGTTGTTGAGCGTTGGCTTTAAACAGATTGAAGTCGGCTTTCCATCGGCCTCCCAAACCGATTTTGATTTTGTCCGCTCGCTGATCGAGCAGGATAAAATTCCTGAAGACGTAACCATTCAGGTGCTGACTCAGGCGCGACCACACTTGATCGAGCGTACCTTTGAAGCTCTTCAGGGGGCCAAAAATGCCATCGTCCACGTCTATAACGCCACTGATCCCATGTTCCGCCGGGTGGTGTTTAACGTTGATAAAGTCGAGTGTGTACAAATCGCCGTAGAGGCTACCCAACAGATTCGTGCACAGATGGACGCCGCGCCAGAAACCAACTGGACGTTTCAGTACTCCCCAGAGCTTTTCACCACCACCGAGATGGATTTCGCCGTTGAGATCGTCGAAGCGGTCATGGAAGCCTATGGCAGCAGTGCTGATAAACCCATGATTGTAAACTTACCCGCCACGGTAGAAGTTGCTACACCCAATAACTACGCCGACCAGATCGAGTGGTTCTGCCGACATGTGAGCAACCGTGACCACTTGATTGTCAGCGTTCACCCCCATAACGACCGTGGTACCGGCGTGGCGGCGGCAGAATTAACGCTAATGGCCGGGGCTGACCGTGTTGAAGGCACGCTGTTTGGTAACGGCGAGCGCACCGGTAATGTGGATATCGTCACCCTGGCGATGAACATGTACACCCAGGGCGTGCACCCACAGCTAGATTTTTCCAACATCACCCCGATCATGCGCGAAGTAGAGTACTGCAACCAGTTGCCGGTGCATCCGCGCCACCCCTACGTGGGCGATTTGGTATTCACCGCGTTCTCTGGCTCTCATCAGGATGCGATCAAAAAAGGCATGGCTGATCGTCGCGCTAATCCTGACGCTGTGTGGGATGTGCCTTATCTGCCCATTGATCCGCTGGACGTGGGTCGCAGCTACGAAGCGGTTATCCGGGTTAACAGCCAGTCGGGTAAAGGCGGAGTGTCTTATCTGCTCGAGCAGGAGCACGGCATTGAGCTCCCACGCAGGCTCTCCATCGAGTTCAGTCAGGTCGTACAGGAAGTGGCAGAGCGTACCGGACGCGAGATCACATCGCAGATGATTTATCAGGCCTTCTCCGATGAGTATTTAGAGCAGCACGTGCCGTTTGCCTTGGTTAACCACCGATTATCGTCTGAGCCTGACAGCCCCAAAGTCACGCTGGACGCCGTGATTGAGGAGAACGGCTTACGGCAAACGTTAAAGGGTGAGGGCAACGGCCCGTTAGCGGCCTTTGTTAAAGCACTGGCAGCCGCAGGGCACGATGTAGAGATTATCGACTACCATGAGCACTCCCGCGGCCAGGGCGCCGATGCTGAGGCCATTGCGTACGTGGAAGTGCGTATCGACGGCAAAGCGGTGTTCGGCGTAGGTAACGATGAAAGCATTACCAGCGCGTCGATGAAGGGGGTGCTGAGCGCGATTAATCGCCACCATTCTACCCAGCCTGCGGCGGCCAACGTGACGGCGGAGACCTTGAAGTAACAAGCCATAAAATTAGTGCTCAACCGAACTGGCTATCAATATGGACACTAGCCCCCAGCAACGCACGCGTCACTATATTGCTGCCCGTAAGCAGCACCCGGCCTGGCTGTTGCTGGCATCGCCCCGTGCGCCCCTGGTGCTTGGCTGCTTGACCTCGCTGTTTGAGTTCAGTGAAGACGGTATCGCCGAAGCGGATGCCCTGGAAGCACTGTCGCAGATGCTGGGGCGTTATGCCGAGCAGGATGAGTACGCCATCGACCCCGACAATACCCGCCTGCAGGCCGGGCGAGAGTTGCGCGAGTGGATCCGGCGCGGCCTGGTCACTGAGCGAGGTCAGCGCCTGTATGCCACTGATGCGCTATCATCGGCGATCCAGTTCATCGACTCCCTGGATAACCGCATGATGACGTCCACGGCATCGCGGTTGTCAGTAGTGCAGCGAGAAATCGAAAACCTGGAAGTCGGCCTCAACCCCAATCCAGAGAGCCGCAAGGCGTCGCTCCGCCGCAAGATCCAGCAGTTGGAGAGCGAGCTAGCAGACGCGGAAGCTGGGAACGTGCCCGTCCTTTCCGAACCGGATGCCATTGAGCGCATTCGCGAAGTCTTTACCCTCGCCACTGGGCTGCGTGCCGACTTTCGCCGGGTTGAAGACTCCTGGAGGGAGGCTGATCGCCAACTGCGCCAGTCGATCATGTCCGAAAAGTACCATCGGGGCGATATCGTGGATCGCTTGCTGGATGGTCAGGAAGCGCTGCTGGATACCCCGGAAGGTCGCGTATTCGACAGTTTCCTTCAGCAACTACGCCAAACCGCTGCGCTGGATATGATGCGCCAGCAGTTACGCACCATCCTCGTCCACCCCGCTGCAGAAAAAGCGCTGAATCGATTGCAGCGGCAGGATCTCAAACTGTTGCGTATGCGGCTGATAGTCGAAAGTCAGGCGGTATTACAGGCACGCGCCCGCAGTGAAAAGGACGTCAAAGGATTTATCAAGACTGGCCTGGCTGCCGAGCATCACCGCGTTGGTCAGTTGCTTAACGATATTCTCAACACGGCCCAGGATATAGACTGGCAACGCCAGAAAGTACGCCGTTCAGAGGTGTCATCGCTGCCGCCGCTGGGCTTTGCCCTGGGCAACTTATCGGTGGTCGAGCGCCTGCGGTTCAAATTGTTGGAAAACGAGCTGGAAGAGGAGCTGGATCTTGCCCAGCAGGCGAGTGACTTGAGCGGTATCGAAGCCGAATTCTGGGACTCCCTTGATGGGCTCGACCGTGACGCCCTTGTGCAGGAGACGCTGGCGCTGCTGGCCCAAGAAGGGCGTGAGCTGACACTGGCGGAGTTGGCCGAACACCTGCCGCCCACCCATGACCTGGAAACCCTGGCGCTATGGCTGGGGATGGCGCGGGAAGCCGGGGTTGAGATCGCCGGGCAGGACGTTCAAGACGTGATCATCACCGACGATGAGCAGTGCGACTGGGTATTCCGGGTGCCCACGGTCTCCTTGAGTGAGCAGGCCTTGCGCGGCATTGAGTGGGAGTTTTAAGCATGGCAGGTGTGTTTGATCGGATTGTTAAGCAGCAGGGCATGGATAAGACCAGCGAAGAAGGGTCTCCGAATCAGTTTAAGGAGCAGGCCCCTCAAGCGCAGGAAAGTGAAGCAGTAGACGCTGCTGGCGAGGAGATCAACACCGAAGCCACCGCTCGCACGGACATCAAATTGCGCGAAGTGGCTCAGGAACTGCTCCGCATGGGCTTGCTGGAAGAGACTCAAAGGCCCCATCTTTACCGCGCGGCTCTCGTAGCCATGGAGCGGCTCAATGCTACGCTTGAGCCCTTGGATTTATGTGCCCGAGTCGATGAGATCCGGGGGCTGGTGTTTCTGGCGGTACGACCTGGGGATACTGACGAGCCCCAGGATGACTGGTCGCACCCACTGGTTCGCAAGCAGCGGTTAAACCTGGAACAGACACTGCTGGTGGCGATTTTGCGCCAGTATTTCATTGCCCACGAGCAGGATGCGGGCACCGGCGCTGGGGACGCCATGGTGGCGGTGGACGAGCTGATTCCCCAGATGCAGGTCTACCTGGGGGAGAGTGGCAGCGAGGCCAGCGAGCGTACCCGGGTGCTGCAGCTATTGGATCAACTCAAAGGCCACGGCCTGGTATCTGCACCGGATAGCCACGAGCGGGTAGCCATCCGGCCAATGATTGCCCACCTGGCCAACCCGGAAAACCTCACCGCTTTGCTGTATGAGTTAAAGGCCAGGGTAACGGCAGACAGAAGCGATAACGGGGAGGACGGGGAATGACAACCGCATCACTCGCGCAGCCTTCGTTAATTGACGATACGCAAGAGAGCGGCTGGCAACTGCCGCCTACCTATATTCTGCAAACGCTGGAGCTGTTCAACTGGGGCGGCTTTGGCGGTATGCACCGGGCCGATATCGACGCCCAGGGCAGTGCGATCATTGGCCCCACCGGCAGTGGCAAGACCACGTTGGTGGATGCGCTAATGACGCTGCTCACGGCCAACCCCAAATACAACCTTGCCTCTACCGGTGGCCACGAAAGTGACCGGGATCTGGTCTCTTACGTGCGCGGGGTGAGTGGCCCGGGGGATGGGGGCGATGACCAGTCGCATATCGCCCGGCCCGGCAAAACCGTGACCGGCCTGGTGGCGACACTCAGCAATGGCGAAAGCCTGGTGCGTATTGGTGCGCTGTTGTGGTTCGACGGCACCAGTATGTCCCCCTCGGATATGAAGAAGCTTTGGTTGTTCAGTACCGCCTCCGAGCACACCCTGACGCGCTGGCTGACGCTGCAACAGGAAGGTGGTATGCGCGCCTTGCGCCAGCTGGATAAGACCGAAACGGGTATCTGGACGTACCCTAGCAAAAAAGGCTTTCTAGCGCGGCTGCGGGACTTTTTTGAAGTGCGTGATAACGCCTTCAACTTGCTCAACCGAGCGGCAGGGTTGAAACAGTTAAACAGCATTGACGAAATTTTTCGCGAGTTAGTGCTAGACGATAACGCCCAGTTTCAGCGCGCCCGGGAAGTCGCCGATAGCTTCGACGATCTCACCGCCATTCATGAAGAGCTTGAAATCGCCCGCCGTCAGCAGCGCTCCCTGGAACCGATCAAAACCGGATGGGATAAGTACCTGCACAACCAAACGCTGCTTGATGACCAGGAAACCCTCAGCCGGGTGCTGCCGGTGTGGTTTGGTGAACAGGCTCACCGGCTGTGGAAGGCCGAAGCCGAGCGTCTTCAGCAACAAACCCAGCAGGCCAATGCCGAGTTGGCAGCTGCTGAGGAGGGCTACACTCATCAGCAACGCACCTGTGAGCGTTTAAATGAAGCTTATCTGCGTCTGGGCGGTTCGGATATTCAGACCCTGGAAGCGCTGGTCAAGGAGAAGCAAGCCAACCTGGAGCGCTGCCAGCGCCATGCGGCAGAGTACCAGCGGTATGCCCGTTCGCTCGCCTTTGATGATGCCCTCAACCGTGAAGCGGTCGCTACCAATCAGATGCTGGCCGCCGAGCAGTTACGCGAGGTTCAGCAGGCGCTTGACGACGCCAAACAGGCCGCTTTTGAGCAGGGCAGTCAACGCTATCAGATCGAGCGCGAAGGCACTGAACTGCAGGATGAACTAGCCGAGGTAAAAGCACGCCCTGGGTCGAATATTCCCGGTCGCTTTCAACAGTTTCGTGCCGTGCTGGCCGATGCTTTATCGCTCAGCGAAGATGACCTGCCCTTGGTGGCTGAGCTGGTGCAGGTAAAAGAGGGCGAGCAAGCCTGGCGCGGGGCCATTGAACGGGCGATTGGTAGCCACCGGTTGCGTATTTTTGTGCCGCCGGAGGCCAGCCGCCAAGCGCTAGACTGGATCAATAGCCGCCACAATGCGCTGCATGTCCGTATCCTGGAAGTGAAATCGCCATCCAGCCAGCCGCGCTTTTTTGAGGATGGCTTTACTCGCAAGCTCGACTATAAAGAGCACCCTTACCGGGAAGCGGTTAAGGAGCTACTGGCAGGGCTGGACAGACACTGCGTTGGCTCGCCGGAGATGTTGCGAGAGACGCCCCATGCCATGACGGCGGAAGGGCTGATGTCGGGCAAGGCGCGCTTTTTTGACAAGCAGGATCAGAAGCGGCTAAGCGACGATTGGCAAACCGGCTTTGATAACCGTGACCGGCTGGCGGCGTTAAGCGCGCAAATCAGCGAAGCGAAAGCACGCTTGCAGAGCGCCAAGGCGGCAGAAGAGCAGGCGAAGGCCTCACTGGCTGCACTTGAACAGCAGGTAGTGTTGTTTACAAAGCTGGCAGAGTTGGACTATGAGGAGGTCAACGCGCCCCAGGCCGAGCGTGAATGGCAACAGCAACGAGATAAACTGGCCGCCTTGACCGCACCCGGTTCCGATGCGGCGACAGCCAAACGCCAACTGGAGCAAGCCCGCGATGCGTTGGCCACGCTGGAGCAGCAAAAAACGCAATGTATCAAGCAGTGCGCCCAGTTAAACAGTCGGCTGGAAACAGCCCAAAAAGAGCAGAATCGAGCGTTTCGCAAAAGCGAAGCAGGGTTGAAGGAGGCGGAGCGCACCCTGGCCGATGGTCATTTTTCTCCCCTTGATCAACGGCAGCTTGCCAACGTTGATGAGCTGGAGCGCCAAGCCACTACCCAGTTGCAACAGCAACTAACCACCTTACGGGCGACCCAAAGCCGGGTGGAAAAAGAGTTGGTCAAAGCCATGTCGGATGCTCAGCGGGAAGACCGTGGGGCGCTCTCCGAGGTCGGACGGGAGCTCGACGATGTGCCCGACTATCTGGCACGCCTCAAGGTGCTCACCGAAGAAGCGCTGCCCGACAAGCAGCAGCGTTTTCAGGAATACCTGACCGACTCTTCCGATCAGGGCGTATCGCAGTTGCTGGCCACCATTGATGGTGAAGTGGAGCGGAGCGAAGAGCGGCTGGAAGATCTCAATAACACCTTACGGCGGGTGGACTTCCAGCGTGGGCGTTACCTGCAACTGGTGGCGAATAAGGTTGTGCACGAAAGCCTACGGACCTTTACCCGTGCCAATACATCGCTCGCCTCATCGCGATTCGTAGAGGATGGTGGCGAAAGCCAGTACAAGGCACTGCAATATATTATCACTCTGCTGCGTGATGCCTGCGAACGCCAGCGTACCCTCGGCGCGCGAGCGTTATTGGATCCGCGTTTTAGGCTTGAGTTTAAAGTCGCCATGATCAACCGCGCCGATGGGCGTGTGATTGAAACCCGCTCGGGCTCCCAGGGCGGTAGCGGTGGCGAAAAAGAGATTATCGCCTCCTATGTGCTGACCGCATCGCTGAGTTACGCCCTGTGCCCGGATGGCAGCCCTCGGCCATTATTCGGCACCATCGTGCTGGATGAAGCCTTTTCGCGCAGCTCGAATGCCGTGGCCGGGCGCATTATTGCCGCGCTTAACGAATTTCACCTCCACGCGCTGTTTATTACCCCCAATAAGGAGATGCGTTTGCTGCGCAAGCACACCCGCTCGGCGGTGGTGGTGCATCGCCGTGGCAATGCCTCCAGCCTAACACCGATCAGTTGGCAGGCGCTGGATGCCGTGCGGGAAAAGCGGCGAGAGGCGCGCAATGAAGTCCCCGAGTGAGATCGCTGCTCGCCTGGCTAAGCAGTGGCAGCAAACTTTCTGGCGGGTAGAGCGGCTGTTATCCCCGGAGAGCTGGCCGCTAGTGATCGCTATTGGCAAACCCTCTGGCCGCCAGTTTGCCGATCAAACCGGCCTGGTGCAGGCCCATGTGCAGCGCTGGCGGCAGGTAACGGTCGGTGATGTGGTGTTTCAAGATACCAACTTCCGCGCTGCGGCTGAGCCGGTGTCACTCCCCGTGCAGTGGGTGCTGCACACACCGTCTGAATGGGCCGCCGCCACGGCGGATGCCGAGGTGCAACAGGAGTTTGCGCTGCTGGAAACCCTGGTAAGAAGCGTCAGCCAGCGTTACTGGGAGGTACTGGTTCGCGAACGCGCCCTGTGGCGCAATAAGCCTGTTAGCGACATCACTGCCGCTGCAACGCTGGCGGATTCGCTCACGCCGGGCATGGCAGAAGGCCGACCATTAAGATTGCTCAATGGGCTGGGGGTGGACACCAAGTTTATCGAGCGCAATGCGTTGTTACTGACACGCCTGCTGGATGAACGCTACGAAGGCATGGCCAGCCAACAAGGGTTAAGCGGCTTTCTGGATGCCCCCGACGATAAAGATCACTGGCTGCTGGTGGTGCCCTTGGCGCAGGGGCTGCTGCCATTTAAGCGCCAGCGCATCACCGCTAGAGAACTGGCGAATGCTTGCCTGCCGGGCTCGCGGGTGGTGGTGGTCGAGAATGAGCAGTGTGAGCACTTGCTACCCGCCATGCCCGGCACTGTGGCGATTCTGGGTGCGGGGCTGGATATACACTGGCTAGCAGGCGGGGCACTTAAAACAAAAGCGGTCGCCTATTGGGGCGACATGGACACCTGGGGGCTACTGATGTTGGCTAGAGCCAGGCGGGCGCTGCCTGCGATTAACTCACTGATGATGAGCGAGGCGCACTTCAAGGCATTTTGCCGTGACTGCGCCGTGCCAGAGCCGGTTCATGCTGAGCTGCCGACCAGCGGCCTGACTGAGCATGAAGTGGCTTTTTACCATTTTCTCAAAGCCCAGCCACAAGGGCGCCTGGAGCAGGAGTATCTACCTGCACAAGACGTACAGCGTGAGCTGCTGGGGTGGTTGGGTCGCTGTTAATGATGACTAAAACTCCAGTCTGGGGTCGAGGGGAAACTGCTCGACCGACAGCTTCGCCAGGCTGGCGTCTGGGTGGCGTGGGTTAAACAGATAGTTGCCGTAATGCGGCACAATCACCGTAGGCACTTTGAGCAGTAAAGCGTTACCTTCATTTAGCCACTGTGAGCCTAGTGAACGGGTTAGCTGCTGCTGTTGAGGCCAAGTGTCTGGAAGGCTTGCTTCAACCGAGATCTCGCTGGCTGATGAGGGGAGCTCGACACGTAGTAGCGTAAATTGATCAGGTAACTCATCAATGCTCATTTCCAAGTGTACGAGCACCTCAAGCAGCGCTGTGGCCGGTGAGTCGGCTAGATAAACGACCGGCTGGCCTTTATGGTGCCACCGGCCAGCCGTAATCGTGCCCCCTATGCCAGAGAGATCCGTGTAGTTGGATATACGCCACACTACCTTGGTCACGCCGACAACCCATAGTGAAGTTGCTGAAGTAGCTCCTCTACTGCTTCATAGCCTGGCGTCGTAGTGATGGCTGTCAAGGCACTGATGCCACCGAGCGCACGCCGAGGTTTCTGTAGCCAACGAATGGCTTTCTCACGATTGCCGAAAATCTCTTCGGCGAGGATAACGATTCTACTCGTTCGGTAGAGTCGATCGCCCTCGTCAGGCGTCAAGGGCTTTCCTTTTGAGCGCCGGTGATCATGGGTGCGGCGATTGATAATCCCAACATCGTAGGCATCGATGCCATGTTCTTTGCGCAGTCGCTCAAGGGCATCCAGCGGTACGCCGTTGCGGATCAGTTCATCCGTGCGCGCGCCAATAGCGCCGCCCATTAACGCAATAACGTCGCTTTCCACCGCATCGATAGCGTCCATTGGATAGCTCCTTACCAGCTAATTTGTTGCCAAAGTATAGAAGGTTCTCTTTGATTCGGCAATTTGCCTACTATGGTGGCGCAAATTGCCAAAAGGTAAAAAAGAGTAAAATGGTGAGTGACTCGGGAGAGTGAGAACAGTCAATTTGACTTGGTACTGGTAGTAAGCAACGGTTATAAACAAAATACGGTTATAAGGCTGATGGTAGCGCCACGACAGGAGAGAGAAATGCGTACTGGGTGGTCGATACGGACTGGATGGTTAATCGTCGCGACAACCATTTTGGTGGCGGGGGTGTTAGCCGCTATGGCCTCCCATGAGCCATTTGAGTCTCAACTGGTTCGGTTGGAAACTCAGCGGGCGCTGCCTTCGCTGGAAGCGTCGCTACAGCAGGAAACACCAGAGCTCAATGCGCTGTTTCTCAGCTATGCCAACGATCAGGCGCTGTGGATGAGCGCCTCTTTGGCGATGTTGCGCCATGGTGATATAGCTCGCGATGTACTAGTGGAGTACGGCTTACTGCTCGATTTTCAGCAAGTACTGGTGCGCTATGGGGCTGACGCCGTACTACCCATTAGCTATTTTCGCAGCCACGATGTGGCCACGCTAAGGGCGCAGCACTGGGTCGGCGAGCGTTATCAGCAGTTCAACCGCTGGTGGAGCGATGAGGAGGGAGAAGCGGGTTTAGCATTCACTCCTTACCGACGCGGCCAGATGGGCATTGCGCTGCTGGATGCCAATGGTCACGCACTGCTTAACCAGTTTGTGGTCAGTGAACAAGGCGACGTGGAGTGGCTACAGGGTGAGCGTCTGGTGGCGGGCCTCGGCGATTTCTTTACCAGCGGGCTACGCGATTTGGAAAGCCAGTGGCGGCGGGGTGACGACATTGGCGCCGCCGATCTAGGCTGGGCCGGTGTCGATCTACTAGTGATGGCCAGCACCGTGAAGGTGCTGCGGGCAGGCAGAGCCGCTCGTGCTGCCCAGGTGGGCAGCGTGGAAGCCCAGGGCACGCGTGTGGGTTTGCGCCAAGGCGCGTTAATGAGTGGCGGCGGGCGTTTTGCGGCGTTGCCACGTATGGCCAAAGTAGCCGCGGTGGCGGGTACTGCCTATGTGGTGGTGCGCCACCCAAGCCTTGTGAGCGCACTTGGCGCCAATCTTTCTGCCTGGCTTGGCTGGCCGGTGTGGTTCGGTCAGTTTCTTATCTGGCTCATCGTGCTACTGCCAGTACTCTTCATTGCGCGCTTTATCTACCGCTGGTTGCTCACGCCGATACTGTGGCTGCTGGTGCCTCTGATGCGGGTATGTTTCAGAGCCGCTAATCGTTTGTTTGTAAAGTACACAGAAGAGCATGCGGAGGAGCTGTTGGTGAAAAAGACACCTCTTGAAAAAGATTCCATTTAAACTAGACTAAGTCTAGTTGGTTTAGTCATATTTTTGGAAGCTATTATGGAAGCTATCAATATACATGAAGCCAAAACACGATTGTCTCAGCTAGTGGCAAGGGCTGCCGAGGGCGAGGGATTTATTATTGCCAAAGCAGGCAAACCGATGGCGCGAGTAATGGCCATTGATAGCCCTGAGTCTGGTCAGCAAAAGCGACTAGGTTTTCTGGCAGGCCAGTTTAAAGTGCCTGATGACTTTGATCGGATGGGGCAGGAAGAAATAGCCGAAATGTTTGGAGGCTAATGTGAATCTGCTTCTGGATACACATATTTTGCTCTGGGCGGCTGCAGAACCGGAGAGACTCTCTGCGGAAGCACTAACACTGATTAATGATGAGAACAACAAGCTCTATTTCAGTGCCGCCAGCATTTGGGAAGTGGTGATCAAAAACAGCCTGCAACGCCCTGATTTTAAAGTTGATCCCCACTTGTTACGACGGGGGCTAGCGGATAATGGTTATTTAGAACTCCCTATCAGTTCACTGCATACCCTCCACGTTGCGCATTTACCCAGTATTCACAATGACCCTTTTGACCGGATTTTGGTGGCCCAGGCAGAGGCTGAGGGTTTCTTGCTGCTTACTGCGGATGAGCTGGTGGCTAAGTATGATGGCCCCATTAAGAAAATATAGGCGTTTACAGGTAATCACGGGGCAGCATATAAGGCTTCTGTTGTTTTTACATAGACTTATAACAAAATGGGCGGTTTTAAAGACCGCCCATTTTGCTTTTCTACCATCACTCGCGAAAGTTACTCCGGCAGCGCGTAAACCGCGATCTGATCCCCTACCTGATCTTTAAGGATAGTATTACCGCCGCCAATAAAGGCGACGTATTGGCGCCCCTCATACTCATAGACTGCAGGGTTAGAGACGGAGGGTGCTTCGAGCTGATCCGACCAGAGCTGCTCGCCGGTTTCAAGGGAGTAGGCGCGCACCTTGGCATCCATAGAGGCGCCGATAAAGATGATATCGCCTGCGGTTACCGCCGGTCCGCCGATGGTGGGCGAGCCCCAGCTTTCGGGCATAAAGAAGCCATGCTGCTGCGATGCGCCTACCGGACGACGCCATTTTATATCGCCAGTGGACATATCCAGGGCCACCAACTCGCCAAAGGGAGGCTCCCAGCAGGGCATGCCAAGCCAGTTCTGAGCGATTTCAAGCAGGATCCCGTAGGGTGCCCCTTCCTGAGAGGCAAAGCCACTCTCATTACCCGACGATCTGTTGGCTGAGTCATAGGCTTCGCGATCATAGAGCTTCAGGGTTTGTACAATGTGCGAGGTATTCACGATGGCGGTTTGGCTTTCGGGATCAAACGCCACGCCACCCCACTGCACACCGCCGGCCGTGATGGGGTAACCCATAGTCCCTGCGCCTTCAGTGGTGGGCGGGGTGTATAGCCCTTCATACCAGAGATCGTCCCACAGGGCGGAGCACTCCCCGAAACTTACGGCATCAGCCAACGCCCAGACCTCGGGCTTCTCGGACTGATCCAACAGCGGTGCTGGTTTAGTCGGGAAGGGCTGGGTAGGCGCGTAAACTTCACCTTCTACATTACCGTCGCCACCCGGTACTGGGCGCTCTTCAATCGGCCAGACGTCTTCGCCGGTTTCACGATTGACGACAAATAAAAAGCCCATTTTAGTCGCCTGGATGAGTGCCGGTATCTCCTCGCCATCCACGGTAATATCCATTAGCGTTGGGGCGGCGTTAATATCGTAATCCCAGATATCGTGGTGCACCCACTGACGTGACCAGGCCACTTCACCGGTC
The DNA here is from genome assembly GCF_022489065.1 of Vreelandella neptunia. Lineage (GTDB taxonomy): Bacteria > Pseudomonadota > Gammaproteobacteria > Pseudomonadales > Halomonadaceae > Vreelandella > Vreelandella neptunia_A. The sequence continues at coordinate 496,992 of NZ_JAKVTW010000001.1, forward strand.
TCGATATCCAAGGCGGTGGTTGAAGTCGCTAATGGCACTTCGTCGCTACGATTGCCACCCCAGAAGTTGGGCGAGGGAGAAGAAACGGGTAAATAGACTAAACCTAGCTCTTCGTCGGCGGACATGTGCGTCCAAACATTGGCGGTACCGCTCTGCTCGCGTACCTCATCTGAGAGTGCCTGGAACGTCCACTCTCGCTCGCCGGTACGCGCATTGATTGCAAATACAGTGCCGGGCGGCGCTTGTTCATAGGCCCAGTCCATCCCCGCCCAGCCAAGGATTAGGCGATCACCCACCACGGTGGGCGGCTGCAGCAGCGACAACGGCCACACATCGTTGGTGTCATTCCACTGGTTAACATCGAGCACGCCGTTATTGGCAAAGTTTTCGCACCGTTCGCCGCTATCGGCATCCAGTGCGAACAGCTGCGCATCCATAGTGCCCATATAGACAATTTTCTGACAGGACTCGCCATCTTCTGGATCATCGGCCTGCCAATAGGCGACGCCGCGATTCTTTAAGACAGGCTGGGTTAGCGCTTCAAGAGAGGATTCGGTGTCAAAGCTCCATTTTTCTTCCCCTGTGGCCGGGTTGAGCGCCAGAATTCGATAAAAAGGCGTACCGATATAGAGCGTGTCATTGGCGAATACCGGGGTAGCAGACCAAACGGAAGCCGGTAACTCGCCCGAGCCATCGGAAACATCGCCCGTATGGACTTCCCAGGCTTTCTCAAGCTCGCCTACATTGTCGGCATTGATCTGATCCAGCGGACTATATTTTTGCGCATTGAGCTGGCCATGGAAGCTATCCCAGGTGGGTTCGCTAGGCACCAAAGGTATGGGTGTAGCGCTAACTTCTTCCTGCTGGGCAGCATTTTCCTGCTCCTCAGGCTCTTCTTGTGCCAAAAGTGGCATAGGGGCAAGGCAAATTGCCAGCGCAGTAGCCGTGCCCAGGCGTTGTTTAGTGGTGATCAAAGTCGGCATGGTCGGCTCCTTAGGTATGGGTGGCTCGGGCGTGATGCGACGGGCGAACCGTATCGAGGAGCAGCCCGATCAGGCCGATCACCATAGCAACGCAGATCCACCACTGGTGTAGCAGCATTGCAGCGAAAAAAGTGCCAGCAAGGCCTATCAGAATGAGCACCCGCAGTGTGATGGAAACACCACGTCCCGATACCTTAAAAAGAATTAACGCCATCACTGTAAGAGCGAGGCAGGCAAAAATGGCGACCATTGCGCCAAGTGTCCCATTAACTCCGGTCAGTGGGGTGAAATAGGCATAGAGAGCGATAGCGAGACCTGCGAGCGAGGCGATCAATAGCATCATTGCGCCTAGCCGGGTCGAGGGTGATATCGACATAGCGTTTCTTCCTCCTTGATGATTGGCATAGCAAGCTATGGGCACTATTAACTTAGCAGATAACAACACCTTTTCGACCTGAGTGCTACCGCTTAACTAACTATGACTGACGCTTTAACCATCCTCGCCAGCCGCCAAACTCAGTAATGTCCTCTGCTTCACCCCCTTCGTTTAACGCCCCTGCGGTGCAGATAAAGCCGCATTTCCAACTACCGTCGGCAAGTTCCACTTGGCCTAAACCGAGCGGGGCAGGAATGCCTGCTAAAAAGCTACCCACGGCTTCGATGGGTAGGCGCCATACTTCCACTTCAATGGCTTGGCCATTTTCGTCGCGCAGCATTGCCGGGCGTTTGGGTGGCCCGCCTGCCAGGGCAAACAGCTTGTAGCACGTCGCGCTATGGGTGCTGCTAACCAATACGCCGCCACGTTCAGTTAATTGGTGATTAAGTGGCAGGCCCTGCAGATGTGCACCACACACTACCAGCTCCATGGTGCCGTCTTGGGCATTGGTTAAGGGCTCAGATAACGCCGGATGGGCAACGCCCGTGGCGCCTAATGGCAGCATTAAACGTGCTTCGAGAGCTCGGCCTAAAGAGAGCAGCGTTAAGTCAGCAAAGACCACCCCAAACAGCGTGACGCCCACCGGCAACGACTGCTCGGTAAAGCCTATCGGCACGGCAAGGGCGCTGTAGTCGAGCAGGTTCATAAAGTTGGTCCAGATGCCCAGCCGTGAGTTCACCCCAATAGGATCCGCTGCCACCTCTGCCTTGGTGGGGTGGGTCACCGTAGTGGGCGAGAGCATCACATCCACTTGGCTAATAAGCGCGTCGGCCTGACGCTTAAATTCTGCAAGTTTATAGCGCGCATCGAAGGCGTCCACCGCCAGCGGCGTGGCGCCACCTTGGGTAATTTCAAAGGTGACCGGGTGCACAGCATCCGGGTGGCTCTTCAACAAATCGCGAATCACATGGTAGCGCTCGGCCACCCAGGGGCCTTCGTACAGCAAGCGTGCGGCAGCCAAGAGGGGAGAGCAGTCTAACTCGACTTTCTCACCGCCAATAGCTTCCAACTCGGCAATCGCTTGGTGCATTCCCTGGGTATAAGCTGCATCGGTTTGCCACTGGGTTTCCAGCGGCACCCCAAAGCGGAACGCCGCAGGTGCTTTGCCATAGCGTTTACCATGCACGGCAAACTGGTGTTCGCGAGACCAGGCGCAATGGTCATCATAGGCAGCGGTAATATTTAGCACTTTCGCCGCATCGTCGGCGGTAAGGGTAAACAGGCTGATAGTGTCGAGCGTGGCGCAAGCTGGCACCACGCCGCGGGTGCTGAGTAGCCCCAGGCTGGGCTTAACGCCGTATAGATTATGAAAACAGGCAGGCACACGACCGGACCCAGCCGTATCGGTGCCCAACGCGAAGCTCACCATGCCAGCGGCGGTGACCACCGCAGAGCCACTGCTGGAACCGCCGGTAATGTAGTCAGGATTAAAGGCGTTGGCCGGAACTCCGTAGTCACTCAGAGCGCGCTCACCCACCAACCCTGTTGCGAACTGATCCAGGTTGGTTTTCCCCATTGGGATGGCGCCCGCATCGATTAACTGCTGCACCACAAAGGCATTTTCGCTGGGTGTATAGGCATACGCCGGGCTACCTGCCGTGGTAGGAATTCCCGCCAGGTCAATATTATCTTTCATCGCAAAAGGAATGCCGTACAGCGGCAGCGTCTTTGGCGACTCTCCTTCTAAACGCTGCAAATAGGGTTCCAGCTGTTCACTTGTAAGGCGATTAATCCAAGCGGGTTCTGTACCGTGGCTTTTCTCTTGTGCGAGCAGCTCGTCGATTAACGCAGCAGGGGTGAGTTCACCCTGCTGATAGGCGGTGTGTAGGGTAGCAATATCCAGCGATGTAATGGGAGGCATGATTAAATTCCTAATGTTATTAACGGTGACCTTAATTAAGCGTTGATGCTGAAAGTCGTTCTCCAACCCGCCAGGGCTGGGTGGATAGCACTACCTGCCAACCGTCTTGGTCGCGCTGCAAGTAGTTGAAGCAGAGGCTAGCGCGCCAGCGCAGGGCGTCGTCAGTTAAGTCACTTAATGGTTCAAATAAGGCTGCTGAGCTGGCCGTTACAGCTCGTGGAGTAATCGCCATGGCGTGGTTGCCCAGTTGCAGCCAGCGAAGGTGGCCCTGCTCGTCGCACCGAATCTCTTCTTCAGCAGCCTCTGTGGAAATCTGTTGCCAGTGCTCAACGTAGTGGTCGTGAGGGTGTCGCTCTTCCAGGGTGGTGCCGTTAATCCATTGCAGTAGCCCTACATCCTTTTCTAAGCCGGGGCATAGATTTTGAAAACGGTGCCAGGTGCATAGCAAGGAGCGTCGTTCGCCTTCGATTTGAGTAACACCGGCAAAGGCGGTGAGTCCTGCTAGCCACTCAAGCTGGCGGCGGTCGCACCCCTCTAAGCAAGTGATGCCGGAAAAATCCGGTCCGTTTGCAGGCAGGCGTAGATCAGCATGCCACTGCTCGCCCTGGAGCCAGACAACCTGAGTGGTGGTGTCGGCCTGTTGGTAAGGCGGGGTGGCAGGTTCCGCATAAAGCGTGCGCTGCCAACCCCCGAGAAATTCGCGAGGTATGCTAGGCAAGGAAACGCTCATTCGGGGCCCTCCTTATGTTTGCCGTGCTGGCCCAGGCTGCCTACTTCCCGGGCACCTTCGGGAAGCGTAATCTCACCCTTTGCCAAACGCTCGCGCAGGTAGCGGAAGGTTTGGATAGTTTGGGCATAAAGATGATCGCCCGCTTTGAGCGGTGCGTAATGGGCTTTACCGTGCTGCTCGACTAATTCGGGTAGTGGGGCGACTTCGGTATGATAATCGCAGGCGAAAAACAGCGGGAAGGAGTAGCGCTCTTCCTTCACTTTACGCACTCGGTGGGAGGTGGCGACAAACTCGCCGTTGCTCCATATCTCAAGCATATCGCCAATATTCACCACCAAGGCATCATCTCGATAGGGAACGTCGATCCATTCACCCGCGCCGTTCATTACTTCAAGGCCAGGGGCGGTAGGCAGTAACAGGGTGAAACACTCGTAGTCGGTATGGGCGCCAATGCCCTGAGCATCTTCGGCATCGGGATTATACGGATAGTGAATCAGGCGCAGCTGGCTGGGGGGCTTTGTGACGTAACCCAGCAGGTGGTCCTCATCAAGCCCTAACGCCAGGGAAAAGCCGCCCATAAGTGTGCGGCCAACCTGGTAGGCAGCGTCATAATAGGCGGCGACAGGTTCGCGGAAACCGTCCAGATCCGGCCAGGGGTTGGGCCCGAGTAAAGGCGTGCTCGCCAAGACATCCGGATCATCGCTAGGAAGCTCAAAGGCAAGATCAAAGGCCTCTTTCATATCCGGTTTTTTGGGGTCCGGCGACTCTTCACCGGGCGGCACATACCCCCGGTGGTGGTGGTAAAGACCAATATAGCGCTCCATCTTGGTCTCGGTTGGCTGGGCAAAGAAGCGCTTGGCTTGGGTGATTAGCCCATCGCGCAGAGAGCCATCAATGCCGTGCCCGACCATTTGAAAGAAACCCACTTCGCGGGCAGCGCGGCCAAGTTGATCGGCGACGACTTGGCGCGCGCTACTATCCCCATGCAGCAGGTCGTGAATATCAATCACCGGTATAGCCTGAAAATCGGCGAGTCGCTGATCGTTCATTGATTGGCTCATGGGGTTACTTCCTCTTCGCTGCTAAGTACAACAATGGGCTGCCCAGGGGCAATTGGCGACCCCTCTGAAAGCGGCAGGCGAATAACCCGACCATCACAGTGGGCAGTGATCTCAACTTCCATTTTCATCGACTCCACCACTGCCACCGGCTGGCCAGCGGTTACCTGCTCGCCTTCTTCCACCAGTAATTTCCACAGGCTGCCGGTAACGGGGCTTTCGATGCCTATTTCGTTGTCATCCAGCGCTGCCACTTCGGTAGTTTCTGGGGCTTGATCTTCAAAGGTGAACTGGCCATTATCCCGCCAAGCAGTCATTTCCGCCTGGAAGGCGGCTTCACGTTTTGAGCGGAAGGTCTCAATCGCCGTGGAATTTTTGTCATTTTCGGCTTGGTAGTCCGCCAAGCGAAAGCGGGCGGTTTCAATGGATAAGTCATATCGACCATGGGGGAAATCCCGACGAATTTGCTCAAGCTCGTCGTGGCTGACTTCATGAAAGCGCAATTGATCAAAAAAGCGCAGCAGCCAGGGATTTTCAAAATGTGCTGTGGTGCGGTAGCGGTTCCACATTTGTAGCGTGCGACCGACAAATTGGTAGCCACCGGGGCCTTCCATGCCATACACACACAGATAAGCGCCGCCTATGCCCACCGAGTTTTCTGCCGTCCAGGTGCGTGCGGGGTTGTACTTGGTGGTTACCAGCCGCTGGCGCGGGTCAAGCGGTGTGGCAACGGGTGCACCCAGATAGACATCTCCCAACCCCATCACCAGGTAGCGGGCATCGAAGACGATATCGCGCACCTGCTGTTCGCTTTCAAGCGCATTGATACGGCGAATGAAATCCAGGTTACTGGGGCACCAGGGGGCATCCGGGCGCACGCTGCGCTGATATTTGTCGATGGCTTCATGGCAGGCGGGGTCGTCCCAGGAGAGCGGTAGATTCACCACCCGCGACTCGACTTCTAGCGATTCCACATCGACCAGCGCCTGCTCAGCGTGTTGCAGATAGGTGAGCAGTTCGTCCAGGGTCAGTTCCAAGGGCTCATAGTGAATCTGCAGCGAGCGAATGCCAGGGGTTAATTCCCGCAGACCAGGCAGCGAATGCTCCCGCAGCCACAGCATCCAGGCGTGTACCCGAAAGCGTAGCGCGATATCCAGTTCCATGGCGCCGAACTCGATCAGCAGGAAATCATCGCCGGCGCGGCGATAAACAATGCGCTCACCGGCTTGCTCTGCGGGCACATCGCGGACGATAGGCGTATCGCACTCTGGCTGAATCGCTTCGACGGGCGCCGCTGTGAGAGACGCCAGCTGGGCGAGCTGGCGCTCTTCAAGGGCGCGGGCGGTGGCCAGACTCATCGGCACAAAGCGTATGGTGTCACCTGCTGCCAGTTGCCCCAGCTTCCAGCGCTCGGAACGCACCACGGTGGCGGGGCAGACAAAACCGCCTAGTGAGGGGCCATCGGGGCCGAGGATGACCGGCATATCTCCGGTAAAGTCGATGGTGCCGAAGGCGTAGGCGTTATCGTGGATATTGGAGGGGTGCAGGCCCGCCTCACCGCCGTCGGCTCGCGCCCACTCCGGGCGGGGGCCAATCAGCCTTACGCCGGTGCGGCTGGAGTTGTAGTGAACTTCCCACTCGTGGTCGAAAAAGCGTTCGATATCCTCATCGGTGAAAAAGTCCGGCGCGCCATGGGGGCCGTAAAGCACTGCTACTTGCCAGGTTTTACCGCTGCTTATATTGCTAAAGGTCGGGATGAGCGTCTTATCAAGCTGAGCCGCCGGGGTAGGCGTGATCACAGGCAAATCGAGCATATCGCCGCTGCGCAGTGCGCGCCCGCCATGGCCACCAAACTGGCCTAACGTGAAGGTGCTACGCGAGCCCAAGTAGCGAGGGCAGGCAATGCCGCCGCGCACCAATAGATAGGCGCGGGCGCCCGCCGCGGCCTGGTCCATCGTCAGCGTGGCACCGGCAGGAATATCTACTACTTGCCAGAAGGCGACTTCTTCGCCATCTAGCGTGGCGGGGAGTTCGGCACCTGCCAGCACGATTTGCGTCGCGCGGTGAAAGCGCAGCGTCGGGCCTGTCAGGGTGATCTCAAGCCCGGCGGCATCGCTGGGGTTGTCGAGCAGACGATTACCCAGCCGAAACGACCAGTCATCAAAAGGCCCCGAGGGCGGCACACCCACATCCCAGTGGCCCTGGCGGCCTGGGAAGTCCTGAATCGTCGTCATTGTGCCAGGGGCGATCACCTCTACGACGGGGGGCGCCCACTCAAGGGTGGCAAGCCAGTGCGTATCCAGGTCGGCATGCTGAAATCGCTCGGCACGCAGAGCATGGGCCAGCCAGCTGCGGTTGGTGGTGATGCCATAAACGCTGGCGGCATCAAGCGTTGCAGCTAACTGCTCAATAGCAGCGTCGCGGCTGTCGGCGTGAGCGATTACTTTGGCCAGCATGGGGTCGAACAGCGGTGATATCTCCAGCCCGGCTTCTATGGCGTGGTCGATACGCAGGCCGTCAGCCTGAGGGAAATCAACCTCAGTCAGCAAGCCTGCGCTGGGGCGAAAGTCGTGGGCGGGATCTTCGGCGTATAAGCGCGCCTGAACCGCGTGTCCGCTGGGCACGAGTTCTTTTGTCAGCTCTTCAAGATCGGGCAGCTCTCCCGCCCCCAGCCTCACCATCCACTCAACAATATCAATGCCATACACCATCTCGGTGACGCCATGCTCGACCTGGAGCCGGGTGTTCACCTCGAGAAAATAGAACGCCTCACGCTCGGTATCATAAATAAACTCGACGGTACCGGCGCTGCGGTAGTTGACCGCTCTGCCCAAATGAACAGCGGTTTCGTGCAGCGCCTGGCGAACGTGTTCTGGCAGATTAGGGGCCGGGCACTCTTCGAGCACCTTTTGGTGGCGGCGCTGGGTGGAGCAGTCCCGTTCGCCGAGCGCGACCACATTGCCCTGGCCATCGCCAAACAGCTGCACCTCGATATGGCGGGCGCGGGCGATATAGGCCTCCAAAAACACGCCGCCGTCACCAAAGTTGCGCTCGCCAAGGCCTTTGACCGAGTCGAAGGCACGCTCAAGCTCGGCGGAAGTTTGGCAAACCTGCATTCCAATACCGCCGCCACCGGCGGTGGATTTGAGCATCACCGGGTAGCCAATCTGCTCAGCGTTTTTGAGCGCTTCGCCAACGTTTTCAAGTAGCGCTGAACCTGGCACCAGCGGCACACCTGCTTGCTCGGCCAGGCTGCGGGCTTCGTGCTTTAAACCAAAACGTTTTATCTGCTCGGTGGTGGGTCCTAAGAACACCAGTCCTGCCGCGTCACAGGCGTCGATAAAGCGGGTGTTTTCGGAAAGAAAGCCGTAGCCCGGGTGCACCGCTTGGGCGCCGCTCTGCTTGGCAATGGCAATTAACTTGTCGATATTAAGATAGGTGTCGCTGGCGCCGCCCTCACCGAGAGAGTAAGCCTCATCGGCCTGGTGGACGTAGGGGGCATCGCGATCCGCATCGGCGTAAACTACCACGCTGCCCACACCGAGGGCTTTCAGCGTGCGTAAAATGCGTGCGGCAATGGCGCCGCGATTGGCAATCAGAACTTTGCTAAACGTTTTATTGATGGACATGGCACTGCCTGCAAACAAAGGCGGGTCGTCCCGCAGAATAATAGGCCTTCCGGAGTCGTCTCCAGGGCTTTAGTGCTGTGGTCAAGTCAGGAGAGACGCGAAAACGCTGTGAACCCATCCGTGGTCGCTCGGCTTTTTCATCCCTGAAAAAGACGTTTCGCTTACTCTCCTGACTTGATCAGCGCCTATTCTCATATCAGCCCCAAACCAATAGCTCGATGGGCGTTGGGTTGTAGCCGTTGCAGGGGTTGTTGAGCTGAGGGCAGTTGGAGACCAGTACGATCACATCCATCTCGGCGACCATCTCCACGTATTTGCCCGGCGCTGAGATGCCGTCTTCAAAGGTCAGCCCGCCGTCGGCAGTGACCGGCACGTTCATAAAGAAGTTGATGTTGTGGGTGATATCGCGTTTGGTCAGGCCGAACTCTGGAAAATTGGCGATGGCCTGCATCCAGTTATCCCGGCAAGAGTGCATATGGCGCTTTTCCAGGTCGTAGCGCACGGTGTTGCTTTCGCTGGCGCAGGCGCCGCCCAGTGTGTCGTGACGGCCGCAGGTGTCGGCGCTGATCGTCAGCATGGCGCGGCCCTCACTAGACATCAGCGTGGTGCCTGCGGTGAGATAAACCGCGCCCTGTTCGCGTACCGTATCCATAGCGCTGTAGCGCTCGGCAGTATCGTTGGCGCTGAAGAAAAGTGTGTCAGCGGCTTGGTTGCCTTCTAGATCGAGAATGCGCAGGGTTTGGCCACGCTTCACGGTGCCAATGTAGTGATCGCCTGCGTTTACCGTCGTGCGGCTCAAGGCGTTTTCAGGGCGTAAAGTGCTTTCAATAATCATGTGGCGTCTCCCTTATAAGCCGAGGTGGTAGAGGCGATTGTTGGCAAAGCCACGGGCGTTTTCGGGCCGTGAGCGATAGCAGGGGTCGTCTTCTGTCACCGGTTCGGCGGTGCCAAGGGCGATATCTACGCCGCGACGGGGATATTCAGTACTAGGGTCGAGGGGGTGGGGGCAGGTGTGCAGCAGCACGAGTGTGTCCATCTCAAAGCGCAGCGTGACGCTTTGGCCAGGCTGGCAGTGGTCGGGCACATAGCGCAGCTTGCCGTTGTCGTCGCTCTCAACGCGGGAGAAGAGGTTGAGATTAGCGGCCATATCCCGGCGGCCCAGGCCGTACTTAGCAAGCTCCACCAAAAAGGCGTCGAAGCCGGTGAGCGTCCAGTCGTTGTGGGCCTGCTGATAGCTGACCGGCTGCCAGCCTTTTTTCAGCAGATGATGGGGCATTAAATTGCCGCCAACGCTATCGTGCCAGCCCAGGTCATCATGGGTTATAGAGGCAAATATACGGCCCATATCCGAGTAGAGGCAGTGGCCTTGGGTGAGCTTAAAGGTGTGCTGGCACTTCAGGGTATCCGGCAGGTTTAAGCGTTCCAGCAGGTTTTCCGGGTTGTAGCATAAAAGCCCCACGTTGCTGTCGGCTTCCTGTGCTGTCAGGGTCAAGGTGGTGCCGCGGCGCAGGCGCAGCGACCAGTGATGCCCGCCGGGTAAATAGGTGGTGTAAGCGGGTTGGCTATTCATAACAGCGTCTGTCATAGCAGCGTCTCCTGGGTGTGAGTTTGCAGGCCGCCCTGGTGAAGCGCTTCTTTTAGTTCGTTCGAAGGACGATCGCGTGAAATAGGTAGGTCGTAAGTAATCGTGGCGCCATAGGCTTCCGGTGCCTGGGGGTCGTGGCGGGTTTTATCGAATACCCATAGCCGCGTGCCCAGCTCAAAGGCCTCTTTAAGATCGTGGGTGATCATAAAGATCGTCAGCTGCTGCTCCTGCCACAGACGATTAATCAGCACATGCATGTCCTGGCGAATGCCTGGGTCTAGCGCGCCGAAAGGCTCATCGAGCAGTAAAATACGCGGCCGCATCATTAATGCCTGGGCAATGGCCAGGCGCTGCTGCATGCCACCAGAAAGCTCATGGGGATATTTTTTGAGCGCGTGGCTCAGGCCCACTTCGTCGATGCGGGCAAGAGCCTTCTCGATAGCTTGGCGCTTGGCAGCACCGAAGCTTTTGCCCAGCAGCTTGGAACTGTGCAATTCATCGGCGATGATGACGTTGCCCAGCACGGTTAAGTGTGGGAAGACCGAGTACTTCTGGAACACCACGCCACGGTCGGGGCCGGGTTCATTAGGAATGGGTTTGTCATCCAGCGTTAGACTGCCTCGCGAGGTGGCTTCGGTACCCAGTAGCATTTTGAGAAAGGTGGTTTTGCCGCAGCCCGAGGCACCCACTAAGGTGACAAATTCGCCGGGCTCAACGCTGAAATTAAGGTTTTCGAGCACCACATGATTGCCGTAGTGCTTTTCTAGCCGCTTGGCCGCTAGCAGGCTCATGAGTTATCTCCTTCGCCTGAGTGGTACCAAGGGAATGCCAGCCGCGATATCCAGGCCAACAGCTGGTCAAGTAGAAACGCTAGCAGGGTGATCCAGGCCACATAGGGCAGTATCACGTCCATAGAGAGGTAGCGGCGTACCAGAAAAATGCGATAGCCAAGGCCTTCCTGGGCGGCAATCGCTTCAGCGGCGATCAAAAAAAGCCAAGCGGTGCCCAAGGCCAAGCGGGTGGCATTTAGTAATCGAGGAGTAAGCTGGGGTAGCAGTACCCTGAGCAGTACCTGCCAGGAGCTGGCGCCTAGGGTTTGCGCTTTGATCAGTTGTTCGTCGGGGAGTCGCAGAGCATGGCCTTGGAGGTCGCGAATCAGAAAGGGCGTTACTCCAATCACAATCAGCGCAATTTTGGCGGCCTCGCCCGTACCAAAAGCAATAAACAGAATCGGCAGTATCGCCATGGGCGGAATCAGCGAGGCGACCGTAACTAGCGGCGAGAGCTTGGCGCGGATAAGCGGAATGCCACCATTTAAAATGCCCACGACCAAGCCGATGAGCGCACTAATACCTACCCCAATCACAATGCGTTCCAAACTTGCAAAGGTGTCGGTCCACAGCACAATCTGCCCGGTGCGCACGTTCTCGGCGGTGGCCAAGTGGTAAAACGAACTGGCCATGGTAGAGGGTGTGGGCAGCAGACGATCATTAGGGTTTTCCGCCAAGCGTGCATTGGATAGGCTCATATAGAGCATCGCCAGTAGCAAAAAAGGCAGTAAACCCAACAGCCAGCGGCCGCCCCGAGAGGGCGCTAAGTTAATAAATCGCTTCATGGCGGTGTCCACGGAGGATGAGAGCAGAGGGAGCGGCAGGCGCCACTCCCATCGCGCTAATGTAGTAGGAACCCGTTACTGAGCGTCTAGGTAAGCCTGGGTAAAGCTTGGGTCGAAGCGCAGCTGTACATTGCTCTCATCGCCAAATACGCCGCTGGGGGTTTCAATGCCCACCACTTCTGCATTGGGTGCCATATCGCCGAGCAGTCCGTGTTCAAAGCTGAACTCGGCAACCCGCTCCATTGTTTCGAGCAGCTCGGGGCTTTCCATTAGCTCGATGGCTTCCGCTGGGTCGGTATAGAGGTAAGTGGCCTCTAGCTGCGCGCGGTATCCTTCAAGGTCGGTGCCTGCGGCATCCGCCATAATGGTGAGGGCGTTCTCGTCGTCTGCTTCTATCAACCCCATCACTTCGTACCAAGCGCCCACTAAGGCATGGCCTAGGTCGGGGTTGTCCTCCAGGGTTTGGGTATTAACGACCATCATGTCGAGGATTTCGCCGGGGATTTCCGCGGAGGTGTACACCACGTTGCTGTCGGGCATTTCTGCTATAGCGCTTAACTGAGGGTTCCAGGCGGCCACGGCTTCGGTGGTATCGCTAGAGAATAGGCCGACAATATCCGCATCGGAGGTGTTCACCGTTTCGATATCGCGCTCGGTCAAGCCGACACTTTCAAGGGCACGGGCCAGGAAGTAGTGGGAGACGCTAAACTGGACGAGATTGACCTGTCGACCAGCAATGTCAGCGAGATCATCACTGCCTTTGAGTACGATGCCGTCATTGCCGTCTGAGTAGTCATTGATAATCAGCGCGGTGGAGTCGACTCCGCTGGCGGAGGGAATCGTCAGCGCATCCATATTGGTCATGGCGCAGCCGTCAACATTGCCTGAGGTAAACTGGTTGATCGACTCGACGTAGTCGTTTACCTGCACTACATCGATGCTGATGCCGTATTCTTCGGCCCATTTGTCGACCACGCCTTCAACGTCGGCGTAGGCCCAGGGCATCCAACCGGCATAAATCGACCAGCAGACGCTAAACTCGTCCCGCTCTTGGGCCTGGGCAGGCTCAGCGGCGACAAGGGTGGTTGCCAGAAGTGTGTTAGAGAGCGTGGCGGAAAGTGCAGCAAGGGTAAAGCGTTTTGGGGAAGTACGGTTGCAACGGGTCATGGCAGCCTCCAACGGCTAAGAGAAAACTCGGGGGCATCGGCGCATCACTGCACCTTATCCTCCCGGGCTTTTGTCCCGCCGTGTAACCTAACGCCGAAGCGTTAGGTCGATTGCTCTCGGACCAGCCACAGCCATCAGGGGTTATACATTGATGGTGTCGGAACCCTAGCGATCTATTGGAAACTAAATTGTCTGGCAGCGTTAGCTGCCGATACCCCGTTTGTTACGCTTAGACACAGAGCAAAATTGTGGCCGATTCAGTCTAATTCTTTTCGTTTCAGAGCATTACAGGGCGAGCACCGCCATAGCGACTAAGGCACTGGGCCGCTGAGTGCGTTGTAATGGTGCGTCAAAGCTGAGTTGTGCACTGATTTGAATCGCCTGATAAGCGTTACAGCGGCGTTTTACTTCCTTTGCCGGGGATTTCCCGCACCAGGCGTGGCATTAAGAACCCTGGCAAATAGTCGCGAAGCTTGGCAACGAGCGCGCGGGCTTCTTCATCCGGCACATCAAAGTGCGCAGCGCCCTGCACGGGATCCATTACGTGTAAGTAGTAGGGCAGAATACCCGCTTCAAATAGCCGTTCAGAAAGGGCGGCCAGGGTCGCAGTGCTGTCGTTCACATCGCGCAGCAGTACGCTCTGATTGAGCAACGTCGCCCCTGCTTGCTTCAAATTCGTGCAGGCGTCGACCACCGCTTGATCAATCTCATTGGCGTGGTTGATATGCAGTACCACGACTTTTTGTAAGCGGGTCGACGCTAGCCAGCCTAGAAGGGCGTCATCCACCCGGTCAGGAATGACCACCGGTAGCCGTGTGTGAATGCGGAGCCGTTTTAGATGCGGGATACTTTCCAACTGCTCCACCAGCCATGCCAATTGACGGTCGCTGGCGGCCAGCGGGTCACCGCCAGAAAGAATCGCCTCGTGAATCGTGGTGTCGTTGCGTAAATAGTCGAGGGCTTCCTGCCACTGCGCTCTGGAGGGAGAATTGTCGCTATAGGGAAAGTGGCGCCTAAAGCAGTAGCGGCAGTTAATGGCACAGTTAGGACTGGCGATCAGCAGCACCCGGCCAGCATATTTATGAATAAGCCCTTTTGCGGGCCGGTGGTCGGCCTCTTCCAGGGGGTCGACGACGTAACCAGCAGGCGTGAGCGCTTCCTCGCCTAGCGGTATTACTTGGCGCAGCAGCGGGTCGTTTATGTCGGCATAGGCTATCCTTTTGAGATACGCTTCAGGCACGCATACTTCAAACAGTTCGTGGCCTACTTGGGCGCCCGCCAACCAGTCGCGGTTTAGCCGCAGCCGTTCGCACAGTGTTTGCGGGTCTCGAATGGCATGGGAAAGTTGCTGCTGCCAAGTGGAGCGCCCTATTGAGTGGCGATGGCTTTGCGCTTCAGACGCGGCAATAATGATGTTCTCCTGCAAAAAAGCCCTCCTTCGGGTTATCATGCGCGCACTTATTTAACGACGCCATTTACAACGCTACTGGCATTTAAGCATGCTGACGGCGGCAACGTATGGCTTCGCGCACCACCTGTTGAAACAAATAACTGAAATGGATGATTGAGAGACATTATGGCGAACTATTCTACCAACGAATTCAAGGCCGGTCTGAAAGTAATGCTCGATGGCGACCCTTGTTCGATCGTTGAGAACGAGCTGGTCAAGCCCGGTAAGGGCCAGGCGTTTAACCGCGTTAAGCTGCGGAACCTGATGACTGGCCGCGTGGGTGAGAAGACTTTCAAATCCGGTGACTCGCTGGAAGGCGCTGATGTCATGGATTTAGAGATGGAGTATCTCTATACCGACGGTGACATGTGGCACTTTATGAAGACCGATGGCTCCTTCGAGCAGTACGCGGTGGAAAAGAAAGCCTTGGGGGATACTGATAAATGGCTCAAGGAGCAGGTCCCCTATATTATTACGCTGTGGAACGATAAGGCGATCTCTGTTACGCCGCCGAATTTCATCGAGTTGGAAGTTGTTGAGACGGACCCTGGCTTGAAAGGCGATACTGCCCAAGGTGGCTCTAAGCCTGCGACGCTATCGTCCGGTGCTGTTGTTCGTGTACCGCTGTTTATCAATCAGGGCGAAGTGCTGAAAATTGATACGCGCAGTGGCGACTACGTCTCCCGCGCTTAATCGCTTTTTCGCTATGGCAGTGACGATAGCCACGCATTTTGCGTGGCTATTTTTTGCTCGGAACTAATCTGTATAAAATTGTTTGTACAAGGAGTAGTGATGGCCATTGATTGGCAGCCCTCGGCGTCTATTGAAACGCTGCGCGAGCGTGCGCGGTTACTAGTCAAAGTGCGGGCATTTTTTGCCCAGCGTGACGTGTTGGAAGTCGAAACGCCGGTATTGGGGCAGGGGGGCAGTACCGATGTTCACCTGGTATCGCTGCATACGCTGGCGCGCACTGATAAAGGCCAGCGCCGTCTCTGGCTACAAACCTCTCCTGAATTTCATATGAAGCGCCTTTTAGCCGCCGGCAGTGGGCCGATATTTCAACTCGCCAAAAGCTTTCGCGATGGTGAAGTGGGTAGCCGACACAATATCGAATTCACTATGCTTGAGTGGTATCGGCCGCAGTTTACGCTGACTAAGCTAATTGATGAGACCGCGACGCTGATCCTGTCGTTACTCCCCAGCTTCCCAGGCCCTGTCGTGCACTATCGCTACAGGGAGCTATTTCATACTCACTTAGAGATTGATCCCTTTACCACGTCCGTGGAAAAGCTACGTTTGGTGGCTGCTAAGCGGGCGCAAATGCCTACCCAATCGTTAGCTAATGAGGGGCGGGATACCTGTCTTGACCTGCTCATGAGCGTGGTGATTGAGCCGCAGCTAGGCCAACATGAGCTCAGCGTAGTGATCGATTATCCGAGTAGTCAGGCATCGTTAGCGCGCCGTCATCAGGATTCTGATGGTGAATGGGTGGCTTCTCGCTTCGAGCTGTATCTCAATGGCATTGAGCTGGCAAACGGCTACGATGAGTTAACAGATGAGGCTGAGCAGCGCGCGCGTTTTGCGCAAGATAATGCTGAGCGTCGCCGTTTAGGGTTGCCGGAAGTGGACGTTGATGAGCGCCTGCTGGCAGCACTTGAGCACGGAATGCCTGAAGGCGCTGGAGTAGCGCTGGGGATTGATCGTTTGATTCAGTTGGCACTGGGCAAAGCACGCCTGGAAGACGTGCTGGCCTTCTCAACGCCTAATTGCTAGCCACCAACGGTAGTGGGCATAGCGCCTAGCGACTCCCCCATACTTACCATGGTGGCGGGGGGGATGTCTGCGAAGTTAACTTGGTTGGCAAAGCACATAACCACCGTTGAACCGAGCTTGAAGCGACCCATCTCGGCGCCTTTTTCTAGAGTGATCGGTTGGCCAAACTGCATGCGCTGAGGGTGACCTGAAAGCGGTGTCACCTGCCCGGACCAGACGGTTTCGATAGCAGCGACAATCATTGCCCCCACTAGCACCATGGCCATTGGGCCGTGTTCGGTATCAAAGATACATACCAGGCGTTCATTACGGGCGAACAGCCCCGGCACGTAGTTGGCGGTGGCTTGGTTTACCGAGAAGAGCCGACCTGGGACGTAGATCATTTCCCTCAGTGTGCCGGTTACCGGCATATGCACCCGGTGGTAGTCCCGTGGCGATAGGTAGACGGTGGCAAAGCTGCCGCCCAAGAACTCTTCTGCCAGGGTCGTGTCGCCGCCGAGCAGGGTTTGGGCGGAGTAGGTGTGGCCTTTGGCTTGTACCAGTTGACCTGCCTGAAGGCGTCCAAATTGGGAGAGCGTGCCATCGGCGGGGCTGAGGATGCCTTCGCCAAGTGGGCGGGCATCGGCTTTTAGCGCGCGGGTGAAAAAGTCGTTAAACGTGGCGTAGGCGGTGGGGTCGGGTTCCTGCGCCTGGCTCATATCGACATTAAAGCGTTTGATAAACGCCTTGATCAAGGTGTCTTTTACCCAGCGGTTGTCGCATTGGGCGAACTTGCCGGTCAGGCGCGAGAGCGCATGGTGGGGCAGCGGATACTGAAGTAGCGAAAAGGCTTTTTGGGAAAGAGTCACAGTGGTTACTTTTTGACAGTGGCTTTAAGTGGCATATTGCCATTAAGGGCTACCCCGGTGACAGGTCTACGAGGGGGCGCTGTGACCCCTTCCATGGGCGCTAAATTTGCCATCTGACCGCCATGGATGGCGGAAATGCCGGAATGGTATGGAACATTTTCCGGCCATGGCAAATGACCCCCTCTACGACCTGCCCCCGGCGCCCTTAGTCGATTGCGCAGTTACTGTAAACAATTACAGTGAGTATTCTTTACTTCTCAATCGGCGTGTCGTCTCGGTTGCCCCATTCACCCCAGGAGCCCGCATAGCCGCGCATATTAAATCCCAGCGCCTTGCCCACCAGCCAGGTAAAACTACTGCGGTGGTGGCTCTGGCAGTGGGTGGCGATTTCCATATCCGGCGTCAGGCCTAATGCGCCTAATTCGGTAATGAGTTCGGCGTAATCGCGTATGCGCAGCGAGCGGTTGCGATCCATGGCGTGGAGCCAATCCATATTGACCGCGCCCGGTATATGGCCCATGTGTTTATTGTTACCGCGAACGCCATCGTACTCATCTTTGGAGCGGGCATCCCATACCGCGAATTGCCTGTCGTTGATCTTCTCTTTGATCTCGTCGCAGGTGATCAGGGCCTTGGGGTTGAGAATCTCAGCATGGTAATCGCTGGGAGTCGGAGCCGTGGGTTCGCTGCTCTCTTCAAGCCTTGCGTCCCGCCAAGCGTGAATGCCACCGTTTAAATAGGAGTAACGGGTGTGGCCAATCAAATCTAGCGTCCATAGCAGCCGTGCTGCCCAGCCACCGCCTTCGTCATCGTAAGCCACCACATGGGTGTCACGGGTCAGGCCTAAGGCACTAAATAGCCGCGAAAGCGCCTCGACACTGGGAGCATCGCTGGGTACTGGCCCTTCACCGCGTAACAAATAGCGAAAATCGAGAAAAATAGCGCCAGGTACATGGCCTTGGCGATAGCTGTCGCCGTTGACCGGCACATCGATAATCAGTAGGTCAGGATTATCCAGGTGTTCTTGCAGTTGTTCGGGTTCAACGATCAGCGGCAGCAGGTTGGCTTCTGACGATTGGCGCTCAATACTCATGGGTAACTCCTGTCAACGTTAGCCATTTAAGCTATCGAGAATGCGTCGATAGCTGGCAAAGCGTGCTGAATGAATCTTGCCTGCGTCTACCGCTGCGAGTAAAGCGCAGCCGGGCTCATTGCGGTGGCGGCAGTCACGGAACCGACAATGACCAATATAGTCGTGAAACTCAATAAAGCCGTCGGTGACTTCCTGCTCATTAAGGTGCACCAAGCCAAACTCGCGAATACCTGGCGAGTCGATCAGATCGCCATCAGCTACTTCTTCACGGCTCATGGTGTAGAGGCGTGCTGTGGTGGTGGTATGGGTGCCTTTACGGGAATCTTCCGAAAGCGCGCCAATGCGCAGGGTTTCGTCGGGTAGCAGTAGGTCAATCAAAGATGACTTGCCGACGCCGCTTTGGCCAACAAACACTGACGTGCGGCCTTCAAGCTGGCTGCGCAGCTCATCGAGCCCGGTGTCTGTGGCGGTGGTGGTACGTACCACGGGGTAGCCCAAGTCGCGATAGCGCTCTAGGAGTTTGCCTAGTTCGCCGCCATCTTCTGGCAATAGATCGGTTTTGTTGAGCACCAGCACCGGGGCAATACCTGTGGCTTCGGCAGCCACTAGGTAGCGGTCAATGAGGTTGGCGTGGGGCGCGGGTTCCACCGCAAATACAATCAGCAGTTGATCGATATTGGCGGCGACCGGTTTGAGTAGGCCTCGGGCGTCGGGGCGCTTGAGCACGCTATCGCGCTCTTCGCGGGCGACCACTACGCCGGAGCCTTCTTGCCCCGCGCGCCAGATCACTCGATCACCGGTGACCAGGCCGTCTAAATTGGCACGTAAGTGGCAGCGCACCGGCTCGTTATCGTTGTTACGCACCTCAAGGGTGCGCCCGAAGTGAGCAACGACACGGCCTGGCTGTTCGGCACCGTATTCGCCAGCGGCGAGCTTTTCAGCGTCCTGCACATCACGCTTTTCAGCGCGCTGGGCACGTTCCGCCTGGACTTTCTCGACTCGCCACTGCTGCTGGCGACTTAATTTACGTTTGCTCATGTCTACCCGATGCTAGGTACAATAGGCTCTATTGTACCTAGCAAAGGTGTCATTGTATTTATCTAGTCGCCAAGCTGGCCTGTATAGCTGCTCGACGGGCTTATTTAAGGCACACTTGCACGATGTTAATGGTCATTTGGGCAAAGGATAACGGTAATGAGTAACGAAACGACGGATGCAACGGCGCCACGCGATGATCTACTGGTATGGATTGATCTCGAGATGACCGGTTTGGATCCCAATAAAGAGCGCATCATTGAAGTAGCCACACTTATTACTGATGCGGACTTGAACGTAGTAGCTGAGGGGCCAGTGATTGCTGTGAAGCAGCCCGATAGCCTGCTAGCGCAGATGGACGATTGGAACCAGAAAACCCATGGCGAGTCGGGCTTAGTCGCCCGGGTGAAAGCCAGCCAAGTGGAAACAGCTGAAGCCGAGCAGCAAACGTTGGCGTTTCTGCAGCAGTATGCAGTGGCGGGCTCCTCGCCGATGTGCGGTAACAGTATCCATCAGGATCGTCGGTTTTTAGAGCGTGAGATGCCTGCGCTGCTTAACTTTTTCCATTACCGTAATCTGGATGTGTCGACCATTAAAGAGGTGGCCAAACGTTGGAACCCTGGTGCACTGGCGGGCTTTAGCAAACAGAATGTGCACTTGGCGATGGACGATATTAAAGAGTCGATTGCTGAACTGGCTCACTACCGCAGTACGTTTTTACGCGTTGATCAGCGCAGCGACGAAGAGGAAGAATAGCTAAGAAGAGTAGCGCTTAAGAGGCGTCAGTGGCGATACGTTCACCGCGCTTGAGGAACTGCTCCTCAAGCGCCCAGGCGACATGTTCGCGTACTAGCTCACTTGGATAGGCTCTACGCGCCCACAGCGCCGCTTCTACAGCTTTGTTCCAGGGCGCATTGCCAAGGCCGATAGCGATATTGCGCAGCCAGCGGTCATAACCAATGCGCCGGATGGGGCTGCCAGCAGTTTTATCCAGAAATTCTGCTTCGCCCCAGGCAAACAGGCTGATAAGCGATGCGCGGTCTAGGTCATGGCGCGGTGCAAAGTCATTTTCCTGAGTCGTGCGGGTAAAACGAGTGAACGGACAGACCAGTTGGCAGTCGTCGCAGCCGTAGATACGGTTGCCCATGGCACGGCGAAACTCGACTGGGATGGCGCCATGCAGTTCAATGGTGAGATACGAAATGCACTTGCGGGAGTCGACCACTTTATCGTCAACAATAGCCCCGGTGGGGCAGGCGGTTTGGCAGGCGCTACAGCTGCCACAGTGTTCGTGCTCAAAAGGCGCATCAACGGGCAGCGGTAGGTCGGTATAGAGTTCGCCAAGGAAAAACAGCGAACCCGCTTTAGGATTAAGCAGCATGGCGTTTTTACCGAACCAGCCAAGCCCGGCTTTTTGAGCCAGTGCGCGCTCCATCACCGGCGCTGAGTCGACAAAGGCACGGTAACCAAAAGCGCCGACTTCCTGCTCGATTTTTTTGGCTAATAGAGCTAACCGTTTGCGGATTAGCTTGTGATAATCACGCCCTAAGGCATAGCGGGAAACATAGGCGCGGCTGGGCTGGCCGAGTACCTTGGTGCTTTCCACTTCAGCGGGCAGGTAATCCATACGCACGCTGATAATGCGCTGAGTGCCGGGTTCAAGCTCCGCTGGACGGGTGCGCTTGGTGCCATGCTTGGCCATAAAGCCCATTTCGCCGTGGTAACCCTCATCCAGCCACGCGTCTAGATGGGCTTCATGCGCCGACAGTTCAGTATCGGTGATGCCTACCTGCTGAAAGCCCAGCTCGCGGCCCCAGGTTTTAACCAGGTCGGCAAGGCGGGCCAGCGTTTCATTCGTCAATGCTTGGCGAGAATGTGCAAAGGCAGTGGAATTCGGCATGGTTATTCAAACAAGTCAGTCAAATAGGTAGTCAATCAACAGCAAGGTGTTAAGCGCGCTATGCTAACGCATTGGCAGCCCTCACAACATGCAAAAGGAGCGATTGTGTCGATCCCGAATACTTCCATGCTACGCCCACTATATAAAGCCGCCCAGGTGCGCGAGCTTGATCGACGCACCATCGCTGGCGGTATTGATGGCTTTGCACTGATGCAGCGCGCCGCCTCAAGTGCTTGGCATAGTTTCCGCTCACGCTGGCCCCAAGCGCGCAGCTTAACCGTAATGTGTGGAAGTGGTAACAATGGCGGCGATGGGCATGTGCTTGCGGCGCTCGCCATGCAGTCAGGTCTCAAAGTACAGCGGATTACGCTAAAACCTATTGAGGAATTAAGCGGAGACGCGGCGCGTGCTGCGCAGCTGGCAACCTCTGCAGGAGTAGGTTGCGAGGAGTGGCGCGCAGGGGTCGAGCTAACCGGCGAGGTCATTATCGATGCGCTGCTGGGAACCGGTTTAACGGGCGATGTAGAGGGCCGCTTCCGCCGAGCTATCGAAATGATCAATGCTGCACACCGGCCGGTGCTGGCGATTGATATCCCCTCTGGCTTGGTTGCTGATACCGGCGCAGTGACCAGTATTGCCGTTAAAGCGGCCTGTACGGTGACGTTTATTGGCGATAAGGTCGGGTTGCATACAGGGGATGCCCCTGCTTACACCGGCGAGATAGATTTTCGCCCCTTGGGCGTTAAAGCTCAGGCCTATTTTGATATTCCCCCTGCTGCATGGCGGCTGGATGATTCGCTATTAGCGGATGCCTTTTCACCACGCCTACGCACCAGTCATAAAGGTTCCATGGGGCACGTTTTGGTAATGGGGGGCGCTCCTGGTTTTGGTGGTGCGGCGCTACTTGCTTGCCAAGCGGCCGCGCGAATGGGGGCGGGTAAAGTGAGTTTAGCGACGGCGCCTGAGCATATTACCGCTAGTTTGGTACGCTGCCCGGAAGTAATGGCCCACGGCGTGCGAGGTGGTGCTGAAGCGGCTGAGTTACCCAGTAATGCGGATGTTGTGGTGGTTGGGCCTGGGCTTGGCCAAGCCGCATGGGGGCAGGCTGTACTGCAAACTGCTTTGCAGTCAGACGCACCGTTGGTGGTCGATGCCGATGGATTGAATCTTTTGGCCCGTCAGTGGCCTGATGCCCGGCGCGATAACTGGATATTGACGCCGCACCCGGGCGAAGCTGCACGGTTGTTGGGCTGTTCCGTCGCGGATATTCAGGCCGATCGTCCCGCCGCCGCTCAGGCGCTTCAGCGTGCGCGGGGTGGCGTAGTGATTTTAAAGGGGGCGGGAAGCCTCATCGCGGGCCCCAGCGGATTAGTCGTATGCCCCTACGGGAACCCCGGTATGGCCAGCGGTGGCATGGGCGATGTGCTAAGCGGCATGCTGGGAGCGTTGGTTGCTCAGCGGGGTGATGTGGAGTTTAGCGCTTGGCTAGCCACCATGGTGCATGCGTTAGCGGCAGATCGCGCAGCAGAGAAAGAAGGCGAACGTGGCCTGCTGGCCAGTGATCTGGCATCCTATGCGCGAATATTGATTAACCCGTGAAGGCAGCTCAGATGCAGGTGCAATTAGACAATGAAGAGGCTCAGGTCGCGTTTGGCGAAGCGCTAGGACACGTGTTGCAGGGCCGTGGGTTGGTGTATCTGGAAGGCGAGTTAGGTGCCGGCAAAACCACTTTAACACGGGGCATTCTGAGGGCTTACGGTTATCAAGGGGCGGTTAAAAGCCCCACCTATACGCTGGTAGAGCCTTATGAACTGGGTTCCCAGCGTATCTATCATCTGGATTTGTACCGTTTATCTGACCCTGAGGAGCTTGAGTTTATCGGCGGTCGCGACGTGTTGGCTGATGATGCACTCAGTATCATTGAGTGGCCCAGTCGCGGGTTAGGCTGGTTACCATTGCCTGATCTCCGTATTTTGTTAGAGGTGGCGGCTCAGGGGCGATTAGTCTCTTTAACGGCTTGTAGTGAGCTGGGTAAACGTATGCTGGCATTATTTCAGAGCCAGGTCAGTGAAGTAAATAAGTTAAGCGACGACCAGCTGGAGAGTGGTGTGATTCAATGGAAATGAAGGCGGCAGCGGCCCGTTTATATCGACTATTAGCCGTCAGTTTTTTTGCCCTGGCGGCGGTTGATGTGCAAGCGTCCAGCGTTGAAAGTATGCGCCTTTGGGCGGCACCTGATCATGCCCGTCTGGTATTTGATCTTTCTGATGCCACCAACGCTAATGTGTTTTCGTTGGAGAACCCCGCGCGGTTAGTGATTGATTTAGACGATACGCAAATGGGCACCGATCCGAGCACGCTGCCGCTGCATGATAGTGCCATTACCTCGGTGCGTACGGGCACACGTGAGGGTGGCGGGTTGCGGGTAGTGCTTGAACTTAATCGGGCAATAGAGCCCCGCCATTTCACGCTAACCCCTAATGATCAATACGGGCATCGCTTAGTTGTCGATCTCGAGTACCCGGGTGAAAGCGCCGTTGAGAACCCTATTGACCCCATCGAGGCGATGATTCGGGAGCAGGAGATCCAGGCCCAGCGCGCCTCGGCTCAAGCTCAGCTGCCGGGAAGCGTAGAGCCGCCTAGAGACCCAGTGCCGGATCAAGTGCAAGAAGCCAAACCACATCCGCGCCGAGATATTATTATTGCCGTCGACGCCGGTCACGGTGGAGAAGACCCGGGTGCTATCGGGCCCTCAGGCACACGTGAGAAAGACGTAGTGCTGGAAATTGCCCGCCGTTTAGCGTCTGAGGTTAATGGAACACCGGGCTTTAAGGCGGTGCTGACGCGCGATGGTGACTACTACATTGGGCTGCGTCAGCGTACCGCACTGGCCCGTGAGCAGAAGGCAGACTTTTTCGTTTCGGTCCACGCGGATGCCTTTACCAGCCCTCGCCCTCAGGGCAGCTCGGTCTATGCGCTGTCGCAACGGGGAGCCACCTCGGAAACCGCACAGTGGCTGGCCGACAGCGAGAACCGCTCCGACCTGATCGGCGGTGTCGATGGCAATCTCTCCTTGCGTGATAAAGATCAGGTGCTGCGTGGCGTGTTGTTGGACTTGACCATGACGGCCACATTGAACGATTCGCTCTCGATTGGCGGGCAAGTGTTAGAGCAGCTGGGGCGGGTGAATCGGTTGCATAAATCACGTGTCGAGCAGGCGGGGTTTATGGTGCTGAAGTCTCCTGACATTCCTTCGCTGCTGATTGAGGTAGGCTTTATCTCCAACCCCGATGAAGAGCGTCGTCTACGCGATCCGGTTCATCAGAGTGGGCTCTCTCAGGCAATTTTCAGCGGTTTGCGCGATCATTTTCAGCGCTACCCACCGCCCGCCAGTCTGCTTGCCTGGCAGCGCGATAACCAACGCCAACCTTCTGGTAATGAGTATCGTATTCAGTCGGGAGATACGTTGTCGGCGATTGCGGTACGTCATGGCGTGCCGGTGAATCAGTTGAGACAAGCCAACGATTTGAATGGTGACGTGATTCGCGTTGGTCAAGTGTTACAAATCCCCCGTTCATAAGTAATCGTTCTTGAGGTGTCGTGTTGACTGAAATGACCGCTACCGCATCACGTATACATGTGCTTGACCCACGGCTGGCTAACCAGATTGCCGCCGGTGAGGTGGTGGAGCGTCCTTCGTCGGTGACTAAAGAACTGATTGAAAACGCGATAGATGCAGGTAGCCAGCGCATAGAAGTGGAGATTGAGCAGGGGGGCGCACGGCTCATTAAGGTGCGCGATGATGGTATCGGCATTGGGGAAGAGGATTTGCCGTTGGCCTTGGCGCGCCATGCCACCAGTAAGATCGGTAGCCTGGAAGACTTAGAGGGTGTTAGCTCGCTGGGTTTTCGCGGTGAAGCGTTAGCCTCCATTAGTTCGGTCTCTCGACTGGAGCTGATCTCCAATGCCGAAGAGGATCCCCGCAATGGCTGGCGGGTGGTGGCGGAAGGACGGGGAATGGACGCACGGGTTACCCCTGCGCCGCACCCACGTGGCACAAGTGTCAGCGTGCGCGATCTGTTTTTCAATACCCCCGCGCGGCGCAAGTTTCTGCGTACCGAAAAGACCGAATTCGCCCATGTGGAAGAGGCGTTTCGCCGTCAGGCACTATCTCGCTACGACATCGCCTGGGTATTGCGGCACAATCAAAAAGTGGTTCACCAACTCCCTGCTGGCCACTCTGCGGCGGCTCGCGAGCGTCGGATTGCTTCTTTGCTGGGCAAGAATTTTATTGAGCATGCCCGTTACATTGAGCGCGAAGCGGGCGGCTTACGGCTTAGCGGTTGGGTGGGTCTGCCAACGCATTCACGCTCGCAGGCCGACCAGCAATACTTTTTCGTTAACGGTCGCGTAGTGCGCGACCGTTTGGTTGCCCATGCGGTGCGCCAAGCGTATCGCGACGTGCTGTTTAATGGTCGGCATCCAGTGTTTGTGCTCTACCTGGAGCTCGATCCGGATGTAGTGGACGTCAACGTTCACCCCACCAAGCACGAAGTTCGCTTTCGCGATGGTCGTATGGTGCACGACTTTCTCTACTCAAGCCTGCATCACTGCTTGGCTTCCTCTAAGCCTGCAGAAAGCGAAGAAGAGGACGGCGAAGAAATGGCGGGCGGGCTAGGTGCCCATCAGCAGCAAGCGCCTGGGCAGCAACCCCCGTTAGATGAGCGGGCAGGCGAAGACGTAGAGCCGCCTCGCTGGCAGCAGCAGGGTATAGCATTGACCCATTCGCCGGACCGTCATCCAGGGGCAGAGCGGGTGCGGCGTTTTATGCAGGGCTATCAGGCGCTTCACCCCAATCATGAAGAGACGCTATTAACACCCCAAACGCCTCAGCCTAGTTCGTCAGGAGGGGAAAATAATCAGGTACGTGAGGCGCCGCTGGCGATGCCTGACAATGACCCGACTGCACCGCCGCCGCTTGGCTTTGCGCTGGGGCAGTTGCACGGTATTTATATTTTGGCGCAGAACGCCCAGGGGTTAGTGCTAGTGGATATGCACGCCGCCCATGAGCGCATCGTTTATGAACGTATGAAAACGCAGCTGGCGGCTGCTAAAGGACTGGATGCGCAGCCGCTACTGGTGCCTGTTTCAATCGCCGCCAGCCGGGCAGAGGTAGCGACTGCTGAAAGCGAGCAAGCGGCCATTTCTAAGCTGGGTATTGAACTTGATATTGCCGGGCCGGAGACGCTACTGGTGCGCCAATTGCCAGCGCTGCTGTCTCAGGCGGACCCGGAGGCCCTGGTGCGTCAGATGTTAGAGGAACTGGCGCGTTACGGGCGTACCCATCAAGTTGAGGCGCGCCTGCACGAACTGCTCTCTACCATGGCTTGTCACGGCAGTGTGCGCGCCAACCGGCGGCTCACCCTTGATGAAATGAACGCGCTGCTGCGCGATATGGAGCGTACTGAGCGTAGCGATCAGTGTAACCACGGTCGTCCCACCTGGACACAGATGGGGCTAAAAGCGCTTGATCGGCTCTTCTTGCGCGGACAATAACGGCGCGGAAAGCAATCACCCTTTTCTTACCTGATGGAACCGCGCATGGCAGATACCCGCCCTTGGGCAATTTTTTTGATGGGTCCGACGGCCGCCGGGAAAACCGATACCGCGATAGCACTGCATGAGCGCTTGGGGCATGAACTAATTAGCGTTGATTCCGCTATGGTGTATCGCGGTATGGATATTGGCAGTGCAAAACCCAGTGCGGTAGAGCTTGCCCGCGCCCCTCATCACTTAATCGATATTCGCGACCCCGCAGAGCCCTATTCGGCAGCTGACTTTCGTGAAGATGCCCTGGCACTGATGCGACAAATCAGCGCGGCGGGCAGAGTGCCGCTCTTGGTGGGTGGCACTATGCTGTACTACAAGCGGCTGATCGAAGGCGTGGCTAATCTGCCTTCCGCGGATCCTGCCATTCGTCAGCAGCTTGAAGCGCAATGGCAA
Source organism: Vreelandella neptunia (assembly GCF_022489065.1). Taxonomy (GTDB): domain Bacteria; phylum Pseudomonadota; class Gammaproteobacteria; order Pseudomonadales; family Halomonadaceae; genus Vreelandella; species Vreelandella neptunia_A. The sequence goes on from NZ_JAKVTW010000001.1 coordinate 524,158, forward strand.
GCCGAGGGGCTTTTGTCGCTGCATAAGCGGTTAGCAGAAGTGGATGCGGTTTCTGCTCAGCGTATTCACCCTAACGACCCCCAGCGGCTGATGCGCGCGCTGGAAGTGTATTTCGTCAGCGGTCGACCAATGAGTGAGTTGTGGGCAGAGCAGCAGCCTGAAACCTTTCCATGGCGGGTGTTGTCGATAGCGTTAGCGCCCAGCGATCGTAGTCTTCTGCATCAACGTATTGCCAAGCGTTTTGAAGTAATGATGGAGGAGGGCTTGATAAATGAAGTTGCTGCCCTCAAAAAGCGTAATGACTTGCATTTAGGCCTTCCAGCGATGAAGAGCGTTGGTTATCGTCAGGTGTGGGAGTACTTGGAAGGTGAGTACGATTACGCAACGCTAATAGAGCGCGGCGTAATTGCGACTCGTCAACTAGCTAAGCGTCAGCTTACGTGGTTAAGAAGTTGGCCATCGCTTGAGTGGGTGGATTCGCAGCACCCCGACGCATTGGATAAGGTGCTGAAATTCGTGCGTGAAAGCAGTGCTTAGCGTAAGATAGTTCTTCAAGATAGAGATTTAATAAGCATGTGTTTTCGAGTGGCCGCTTGGCTTTTTCTACAGCATTAAGCCTTTCGGGCAAAAAGATTGCGGCGTAGCACTAGTAGGGCACGCCATTTGATAATTAACCCCAACGACAGTTTTAGGGAGAGCAACATGTCCAAAGGGCAGTCCCTTCAAGACCCTTACTTGAACATTCTGCGCAAGGAGCGCATTCCGGTCTCCATCTTTTTGGTCAATGGCATTAAGCTTCAAGGCCAGATCGAATCGTTTGACCAGTTTGTTATTTTACTGCGCAACACCGTCAGTCAGATGGTTTATAAACACGCTATTTCTACGGTTGTTCCATCTCGCAACGTACGCTTGCCTGCGCAAGACCCGGCAGAGCAGGATGCGGAGATTTAACACCGCTGGAAAAGCAAGAGAGTCCACGAGGTATTGATTGTTTTTCGAACGCCCAGACGCCGGTGAAACGGCAGTTCTTGTTCACGTTGATTTCCACGATGAACAAAAACGTGAAGACCCGGGTGAGTTTTTAGAGCTCGTACGCTCTGCTGGTGCAGAGCCTGCGACTCTACTCACTGCTAGCCGCCATCGTCCTGACTCACGCACTTTTATAGGGTCCGGTAAGTTGGAAGAGCTGCGGGCACTGCTCGCGGCTCACGCGGCAGAATTGGTGATCTTCAATCACAGCTTAAGTCCCTCTCAAGAGCGCAATGTTGAGCAAGAGCTCAAGTGCCGGGTGCTTGATCGTACCGGTCTCATTCTCGATATTTTTGCGCAACGGGCAAGAACCCATGAAGGTAAGCTGCAAGTAGAGCTTGCTCAACTTGAATATATGTCGACTCGCCTAGTGCGCGGGTGGACACACCTTGAACGCCAAAAAGGCGGGATTGGTCTGCGTGGCCCTGGTGAGACGCAGCTTGAAACTGACCGCCGCCTGCTCCGTGGGCGGATTAAGTCGATTCACAAGCGGCTGGATAAAGTGCGTAGCCAGCGTGATCAGAACAGACGCGCTCGGGCTCGTGCTGAAATCCCTAGCGTGTCGCTGGTAGGCTATACCAACGCGGGTAAATCGACGCTGTTTAACGCGTTGACCAATTCCGATGTTTACGCGGCTGATCAATTGTTTGCCACACTCGACCCTACGTTGCGTCGGCTTGAAATCGAAGACGTTGGCCCCGTGGTAATGGCCGACACCGTGGGCTTTATTCGCCACTTGCCTCACAAATTGGTCGAGGCGTTTCAAGCCACGCTTCAAGAAGCTTCGGAAGCGTCGTTGCTGGTGCACGTAATTGATGCAGCAGATCCTGACCGCGAGTTAAATGTGGAGCAGGTCGAGCTAGTATTAAAAGAGATCGGTGCAGATGATGTTCCCGTGCTCAAAGTCATGAATAAAATTGATAAGCTCGACAGTGCGCCGCGAATAGAGCGTGATGGGCATGGTATGCCAGAGGTGGTTTGGCTTTCAGCACAGCAGGGGCAGGGACTTGAGCTGCTCCATGAAGCCCTTACTGAACGCTTGGCAAATGATGTGATTGGCTTTTCGCTGACACTCACTCCTGAGCAAGGTAAGCTGCGTGCTGGCTTACACGAATTGAATGCCGTTCGCGAGGAAGCCTTTAATGAGCAAGGGCATTCAGTACTGGATGTGCGCTTGCCGCGGCGCGATTTTAATCAGTTAATGGCTCAGTTGGGTGAGCGGTCCAATACCTATTTACCTGAAGCATTGCGTGAAACCGATGAGTGGTAAATACGTCACTGCCCATCTGGAAGCGATGCCTGTATTCTGTTTTGTATAAAAATGGTACAAGGTTTATAAAGCAATAATATCAAAACGCGATGCTTCCACTTAAATCGGTGGCATTAGCGTTAGCGAATACCTTAGTGGAGACGAAGTATGGCCTGGAATGAGCCTGGTGGTGGCAACCAGCACGACCCTTGGAGTAGCGGCGGCCGACGCGGTGGAAACGATGGTGATGGAAACCGTGGCAGTAATAATGGTGGCAGTGGCGGCAACAACAATGGCAACAAAGGAGGCAATAACCAAGGTCCTCCAGACCTGGATGAAGCGCTGAAGAAGTTTCAGGATAAGCTCAACAGCATGCTAGGTGGCGGTAAAAAAGGCGGTGGCAAGAAAAACAGCGGTGGCGGTGACGGCGGTAAGAGCCGTAATCCTTTCGCGCTGCCTGGCCTCCTGATTATCGTTGCATTGGCTATCTGGGCTGCGATGGGTTTCTACCTAGTTGACCAATCGGAACGTGGTGTTGTGCTCCGCTTTGGCGAATTCCAGGGCATTGTAGAGCCCGGTCTGCAGTGGAATCCGCCGTTGATTGACGAAGTGCGGATGGTCAATGTGACGCGGGTTCGTTCACTGACCCAAACGCAATCCATGCTGACCCGCGATGAAAACATTGTAGAAGTCGAAATTTCAGCGCAGTACCAAGTAGCCAATCCCCGTGATTTCGTTCTAAACGTGCGTGATCCTGCTATCTCAATTGAGAATGCACTGGATTCGGCGCTGCGTCATGTGGTTGGTGGTACCGATATGATCGACATTCTGACCTCGGGTCGTGAGATTCTGGGTAGTTCCGTCTCTAGCCGTCTGCAGTCCTATCTTGATAACTATGGTGCAGGTATTCGTCTGCAAACCATCAACATCGAGTCGACCTCAGCGCCTGCGCCGGTAATTGACGCCTTCGATGACGTTATCCGTGCCCGTGAAGATCGTCAGCGTACCATTAACCAAGGTATCGCTTATGCCAATGCGATCATTCCTGAAGCGCAAGGTCAGGCGCAGCGTATTGTTGAGCAGGGTCAGGGTTACCGTGAGTCGGTAGTGGCTGAAGCACAGGGTCAAGCCAACCGGTTTAACTCACTGCTCTCCGAGTACGGCAATGCACCGGAGATCATGCGCGAGCGTATGTACTTAGACACGATGGAAGAGGTGTTCAGTAATTCGCAGAAAGTATTGCTGGATGTAAGCGAAAATGCCCCGTTAATGTACCTCCCACTGGATCAAATGCGTGGCGGTAATAGTGGCAATCGAAGTAATTCGTCGAGCAATAGTGCGAATAACAGTGATGAGCAGTTAGACCCTGATGTGCTTGAGCGTTTACGTAACACCCAAGGTGGTTCTAGCTCCTCATCAAATACCACGAGTAACTCCATCCGCAGGGAGGGCCGGTAAATGATTAATAATCGATCCCTGCTAATTGTTGGTAGTTTGGCTGCTGTTGCGTGGCTGGCGAGCAACACGCTGTATGTGGTAGACGAAACTGAACGTGCCGTTAAGCTGCGCTTTGGTGAAGTCATTGAAGAGAATATTCAGCCTGGCTTACACGCAAAAGTGCCGATCGCGCAAACGATCCGTAAGTTTGATACGCGTTTGCTGACGCTGGATACCGATACCAGCCGTTATCTGACGCTTGAGCAGAAAGCGGTTATCGTCGACTCCTACGTTAAGTGGCAAGTTGTCAACCCCACGCGTTACTACGAGGCGACGGCTGGCGATGAGCTGATGGCTATACGTCTTATTCAGCCGCGTGTAGATGAAAGCCTGCGTAATGAATTTGGTCGCTTGAACCTGCAAGAGATTATTGCCGAGCGACGTGATGATCTGATGACAGGCCCTACTGCAGAACTCGACGAGTTGATGCGTGAAGAGTTAGGCGTGGCTATCCGCGATATCCGTATCAAGCGGATAGACTTGCCGGAAGACGTATCGGCCGCCGTTTTTGAGCGTATGCGTTCTGAACGTGAGCGTGAAGCTCGCGAGTGGCGTGCTCAAGGCCAGGAAGAGGCTGAGCGGATTCGTGCCAACGCAGATCGTCGCCGCCAGGTGCTGCTTGCTCAAGCTAATGAGCGCTCAGAAACACTGCGTGGTGAAGGTGATGCTCAGGCTGCCGCGATCTTCTCTGAAGCATATGGTCAGGATCAGGAATTCTTCTCTTTCTGGCGTAGTCTAGAAGCCTATCGTGGAAGCTTCGCTGACGATGGCAATCTGATGGTGCTGGAGCCAAATAGCGATTTCTTCCGCTACTTGCGTAATCCTGAGGCAGAAGGTAGTGAAAGCGACAGCGATAGCGAATAAGTTGCTTTTTGCTGGTGTTCCTCGTCTCGTCATTCCTATGACCAGGCGGGGTTTATCCGGCCAATAAACGTGATAGAATTTATCAACCGGGCGTCGCCCGGTTTTTTTGTGGCCCTCATTTAGCGCTACGCAGGCAATAATCCTGCTGCGTGACTGCTTGAGTTTGTTGGGCCTTCATCGTCTTGCAGGATTGTTCACATGACCATCGCTGACCGCTGGCTACTGCCCGACGGCATGGATGAGGTGCTTCCGCCTCAGGCAAGCCGCATGGAAGAGCTGCGCCGCGCGCTGCTCGATCTTTACCATTGCTGGGGCTACGACCAAGTAATGCCGCCGCCGGTAGAGTTTCTGGACTCTTTGCTAACAGGTACTGGGACGGATCTTGATCTGCAGACCTTTAAGCTGACCGACCAGCTAACCGGCCGCATGATGGGCGCCTCTGCTGACGTAACGCCGCAAGTAGCGCGAATGGATGCCCACTCGCTTAAGCGCCAGGGCCCTGTGCGTCTTTGTTATTGCACCAACGTATTGCGTGCAAAGGCGGATCAGCACCAGGGAGGGCGCAGCCCGGTGCAGGTAGGTGCTGAGCTGTTTGGGCATGCTGGGCTTGAGGCTGACAGTGAAATTATTCACTTGGCGCTGGCCAGTATGAAAGCAGCTGGCGCTCAGGAGATTCACCTAGCGCTTGGGCATATCGGCATTTACCGCAGTCTTGTTGAGGCGGCAGCGCTCACTGAAGAGCAAGAGAGCGCGCTGTTTGAGGCACTGGCGCTAAAATCGCCCACCCAATTAGCCCAGCTTGTAGACGCTAGTGTGAGTGATCCGGCGCTAGCGGACATGTTGTTGGCGCTTGGTGAGTTACATGGTGGCGCGGATGTTTTAAGCCAGGCGCGGGAGCGTTTCGCGGGTGCACCAGCCTCGGTCACGGCGGCCTTGGATCAGCTAGATGCGCTTTATCAAGGAGTGTTGGCACGCTTTGATGTGTCGCTCTATTTTGACTTGGCTGAGTTGCGCGGCTATCAATACCATACGGGTATGATGTTTGCCGCCTACGTGCCCGGCTATGGCCATGCGCTTGCTAAAGGCGGGCGCTATGACGATACAGGACGAGCCTTTGGTCGCGCTCGTCCCGCTACGGGATTCTCGATGGATCTTAAGCAACTGGCGTCGTTGGCGCTGGCATCCCCGAGTCACGGTAGTATTTGGGCGCCCGCCCAGCAGGATGAGTCGCTCAACGCTGCCATAGTCGCACTGCGTGAGCAGGGAGAACGCGTGATTCAATCGCTGCCTGGGCAGCGTACTGGGCCGGCGGAGCACGACTGTGACCGCTGTCTTGAGCTTATCAATGGTCGTTGGCAGCCAACGGCCCTGACACAAGAGACGAGTGCATCATAATGGGTAAGAATGTCGTAGTACTGGGCACCCAATGGGGTGACGAGGGCAAGGGTAAGATTGTTGACCTGTTGACTGAATCCGCCTCTGCCGTGGTGCGCTTTCAGGGTGGCCATAATGCTGGGCATACGCTAGTCATCGACGGTGAAAAAACCGTTCTTCATCTGATTCCTTCAGGTGTTCTGCGCCCAGGCACAAAGTGTGTCATTGGAAATGGCGTGGTGCTTTCCCCCGAAGCGTTGATCAAAGAAATTCGTGAGCTGGAAGCCAAAGGCGTGCCAGTGCGCGAGCGGCTGCGCCTATCGCCAGCCTGCCCGCTGATTTTGCCGTATCACGTACGTTTGGATCAAGCCCGTGAAAAGGCCCGTGGTATCGCTAAAATCGGCACCACGGGTCGCGGCATTGGTCCTGCTTACGAAGACAAAGTAGCACGCCGTAGCCTGCGTTTAGGCGATATGCTTCATCGCGAGCGCTTCGCTTCCAAGCTGGGCGAAGTCCTCGACTACCACAACTTCGTGTTGGTGAATTACCACGGCGAACCGGCAGTCGACTTCCAGGAAGTGCTGGATACCGCGATGCAAATGGCTGAAGAACTTCGTCCCATGGTCTGTGACACTGTCAGTATGGTTCACGACCTGCGTAAAGCCGGTGAGAATATCTTGTTCGAAGGTGCTCAAGGCTCGCTACTGGATATCGACCACGGTACTTACCCGTACGTCACCAGTTCGAACACCACTGCAGGCGGTGTCGCCACCGGTTCTGGTGTTGGTCCTCTCTATTTGGACTATGTGCTCGGTATTACCAAGGCGTATACAACCCGCGTTGGTTCCGGTCCGTTCCCCACTGAGCTGTTTGACGTTGATGGCCGACACCTTGCCGAGCGAGGTCATGAGTTTGGCGCGACCACGGGCCGTGCGCGTCGCTGCGGCTGGTTTGACGCGGTGGCTCTGCGTCACGCGGTACAGATCAACTCCGTATCCGGTATCTGCTTGACCAAGCTTGATGTACTAGACGGGCTGGAAAATATCCGGGTATGCGTCGGTTATCGTAGTAAAGATGGCGATGTGATGGACAACCCGGTGGATTCAGAAGGCTTTGAAGCCGTTGAACCGCTTTATCAAGATCTGCCAGGCTGGAAAGAGTCGACGTTGGGAGCTAAACGGGTCGACGATTTGCCCGCCAATGCCCGCGCCTACATCAGTTTCCTGGAAGAGCAGGTAGGTACGAGCATTGATATCATCTCGACCGGTCCAGATCGTATGGAAACCATCGTGCTGCGTAACCCGTTTGAAGGGTAAGCACGCTTAGTTAGCGGTGATGAGAAGAGAAGGGGCGACTCGGTCGCCCCTTTTTTGTAACCAATTTTTATTTAATAACCAAGCTTTTGGGGTTAGAAATCAATACCGCGACGTGCCTGTAGGCCGTTATTGAAGGCGTGGCGGACTTCCTGCATTTCGGTCACCGTATCCGCCATGGCGATTAATTCACGGTGAGCATTCCGGCCGGTGATAATCACCGTTTGCTCTGAAGGGCGATTCTCAAGGGCGTGCTTAACCGTTTCGATCTCCAGGTAGCCAAACTTGAGCATGTAGGTAATTTCGTCCAGCACGACTAAATAGGTCGCTGGGTCCGCCAGCATGCGCTCTGCTTGCTGCCATACTTCCTGGCAGGCATCGGTATCCGCTTGGCGATTTTGTGTGTCCCAGGTAAACCCAGTGGCCATGATCGCCACGTCTAAATTGGCATCCTCCTCCAAGCGGTTACGTTCGCCGCACTCCCAAAGCCCCTTAATAAACTGAACCACACCCACTTTATAGCCGTAACCCAAGGCGCGGGTGACAGTACCCCAGGCAGCCGTCGTTTTACCTTTGCCGTTACCGGTGTTGACGATAATTAGGCCACGTTGCTCGCTGGCACTGGCGACTTTCTCATCTACGCGCGCTTTCAACTTCTGCATGGAGGCTTTATGGCGGGTATCGCGGTCACTCATGATGTCTCCTGGGTAGTAAGCTTTTGAAGAGAGTAAGAGGGCTAGCGGGCTAGCCTAAGTCATCCAACTGGGGTTGAACATCTTTTTGAAGCTCTGTGTGTCAATATTTGTATAGGATTAAACCGAGTGTGATTAAGTTTTGGTTCAATAAAGCACGCTTCAAAACCGAAAAGAGCAACAGATAAACAACAGAATTGGCCCCTAGGGGGCTGGCTGCTCTAGAATAGGTGGCCATGTCCAGTCAGGAATTAAATCATGCCCTCATTTGATATTGTCTCAGAGTTCGATAAGCACGAAGGTGCTAATGCGGTTGATCAAGCTAACCGAGAGGTGCAGTCGCGTTTTGACTTTAAAGGCGTCGACGCCAGCTTTACGTTGGAAGGCGATAAAGTGCAGCTAGAGGCGGAAGTTGATTTCCAGCTCAAGCAAATGCTCGACGTGCTGCGCGCGCGCCTTATTGCCCGTGGCATTGATGCCCGATGTATGGATGTTCAAGACCCGGTGCTCTCCGGCGTGAAAGCGCGCCAGGAAGTCGCTTTAAAGGAAGGGCTCGATGCAGCGGAGGCGAAAGATGTGGTCAAGCGCATTAAAGCCAGCAAGCTCAAAGTGCAGGCACAAATTCAGGGCGAGAAGGTGCGTGTAACGGGAAAAAAACGCGACGATTTGCAGAGCGTTATGGCACTGCTACGCGGCGAAGAGGGGCCGGATTTGCCGCTCCAGTTTGATAACTTCCGCGACTAGCAGGGGCCGCGCCGTTCGCCGCCCTCACCCGGTGTTAACTATATAAATATTCGTTTTATACAGGAGTCACGCACTATGTCTGATCCGCAGCCGGTTTATTTAAGCAACTACCAGCCGCCCGCCTACCGGGTAACTCATACCGAGCTGACGTTTGATCTTGACCCCGCCGCGACCCGTGTGAAAGCGCGACTGTTGATGGAGCGCCATGCCGAGGCTGAGGCTAATGCGCCGCTGGTGTTAAACGGTGAGCATTTAAAGCTTATCTCCTTGTCGATTAATGCAACACCGTTAAATGAATCAGATTATCAAGTAGATGCAGAGACTCTGACTATTGCCGATGTTCCAGAGCGTTTTGCGTTAGAGAGCGAAGTAGAGATCGCACCGCAAGAGAACACCGCTTTAGAGGGTCTTTACCAGTCCAATGGTATGTACTGTACGCAGTGCGAAGCTGAAGGTTTCCGACGGATTACGTTTTACCCTGACCGCCCGGATGTTATGGCGACTTTTAAGGTCACCGTGATCGGCGATCAGCAACGTGAACCGATACTGCTGGCTAACGGTAACCCGATGGAGCGCGGCGAGCTGAACGGCGGTCGTCATTTTGTTACCTGGGAAGACCCGCACCCCAAGCCCTGTTATCTGTTCGCTCTGGTGGCAGGCAACCTGCATAGCGTAGAAGACCACTTCACCACCATGAGTGGACGTGAGGTCAAGCTGCAGATTTGGGTAGAGAAAGACAATCTGGATAAGACCGAGCATGCCATGGCCTCGTTGAAACGGGCCATGACGTGGGACGAACAGGCGTATGGTCGTGAGTACGACCTGGATCTGTTTATGATTGTAGCCGTCAATGATTTCAACATGGGAGCGATGGAGAACAAAGGTCTCAATATCTTTAACTCCGCCGCGGTGCTGACGCATCCCCAAACCGCCACCGATACCGCGTTTCAGAATGTTGAAGGCATTGTCGCCCACGAATACTTCCATAACTGGTCGGGCAATCGCGTCACCTGCCGCGACTGGTTTCAGCTCTCGCTGAAAGAGGGCTTCACGGTCTACCGTGACCAGTGCTTCTCTGCGGACACCAATTCAGCGCCGGTTAAGCGTATCCAGGATGTCTCGTTTTTCCGTACGGCCCAGTTTGCCGAAGATGCTGGCCCCACTGCGCACCCGATTCGACCCGATCGCTATATTGAAATTACCAACTTCTACACCCTGACGATCTATGAGAAAGGGGCAGAAGTCGTACGTATGTTGCGTAATTTAGTGGGGGAAGAGAATTTTCGTCGCGGCTCAGACCTCTACTTCGAACGATTCGATGGACAGGCCGTGACCATTGAGGATTTCGTGGGCTGCATGGCAGAGGTTTCCGGCGAAGACTTGGAACAGTTTATGCGCTGGTACTCCCAGGCGGGCACCCCGGATATCGATGCCCATGGGGATTATGACTATGTGCATGGCGAATATCACTTAACGCTGCGCCAGCGTACGCCGGCTACGCCAGGCCAGCCTGATAAACAGCCGTTGCACATTCCGGTGCGTATGGGCTTGGTAGGTACCAAGTCTGGACAAGATCTAACCTTAACCCTAAATGGCGAAAAGATCGGTAAGGACGCTGTTATTCATCTACGTGATGACGAGCAGACGTTTGTCTTTACCGATGTTGCTGAAGCGCCTGTGCCCTCGTTGTTACGCGAGTTTTCAGCGCCAGTGAAGTTGCACTACCCCTATTCGCGGGAAGATCTTGCCTTCTTGTTGACCCATGACAGCGATGGCTTCAATCGTTGGGATGCGGGCCAACGTCTTGCGCTGCTAGCCCTGGATGACTTGATTGCTGCCCATCGCAATGGGGTTGAAAAGGTCATGGATAGCCGTGTTGTGGACGCTTTTAAAGCGCTTCTGACCGGACCAATGAGCGATAAAGCCGTATTGGCTGAAATGCTGACGCTACCCACAGAGGCGTATATTGCTGAGCAGCAGCCCATTGTTGACGTTGACGCCATTCATGCTGCGCGTGAGTTCGTACGCCAGTCGCTCGCCGTTGCTCTGCGTGATGAGTTTATTGCCATCTTTGAGGCCAATGTGACGGAAGAGGCATATGCGCCCACGCCAGAGCAAATCGCCCAGCGAAGCCTTAAAAATGTGGCGCTCTCCTACCTCATGTCGATCGAAGATGAGCAGGGCCTGGCGCTCTGTAAAGAGCAGTTTGCCGCTGACCACAATATGACCGATGTGCGTCAAGCACTCACACTACTGGTGCACAGTGATCGCGATGATCTGGCCTCGCCCGCACTGAAATCCTTCGGTGAAAAGTGGGCACATGACCCGCTAGTAATGGATCAGTGGTTCACTATTCAAGTCTCGCGTCCTCAGCCAGACGTGTTGGAGCGGGTGAAGTACCTTATGGGGCATCCCGCCTTTTCACTTAAAAACCCCAACAAAGTGCGCGCGCTTATAGGCGCCTTTGCGCAGAATCGGGTGAATTTCCACCGTTTGGATGGACAGGGCTACCAATTACTTGCCGATGTTGTCATTGAACTCAACCGGCTTAATCCAGAAATTGCCGCACGGCTTATCACGCCACTAACGCGCTGGCAGCGCTTTGATGAAACCCGCCAGGCATTAATGCGGTCTCAGCTCGAGCGTATTAAGCAAGAACCGCTATCTTCAAATGTCTATGAAGTAGTCGAGAAGGCGTTGGCATAGTGGTCAATCGCAGTTAACCAAGGAAAGGAATAACAACAGTGACAGACTCACAGCAACACTATTTACTTATTATTAATGGTAAATCTGCCGGTAACCCGGCATTGCGTGATGCAGTCAACGAACAACGCCAAGCAGGGATGCTAATTACAGTGCGCGCTACCTGGGAAGGGGGCGATGCTGCTGATATTGCTGAGCAATCTGACGCCCTGGGGATTACGCATGTGATTGCCTGTGGCGGCGATGGAACGGTTAGCGAAGTCATGAACGGGTTGATGCGTTTGCCCCATGATCGACGGCCTGTGTTGGGCATTGTGCCATTAGGCAGCGCCAATGATTTTGCTACCTCTGTTGGGTTGCCATTGGAGCCAGGCCCAGCCTTAGCCGCCGCAAGAGCGTTGAGTGCCTATCCTATTGACGTTGTCCGTGTGACAGCCGGTGCAGAAGGTGAGTCAGCCACCAGCTACTACCTAAACATGACCACAGGTGGTTTTGGCGCCGAAATTACCTCTTCAACGCCGAAAACCTTGAAACGGTTACTGGGGGGTGGGGCCTACTCGTTGATGGGGGCGCTCAAGGCGTGGCGACACCGCAGCTATCGCGGCACCCTGCATTGGGATGAAAAAGAGGAGAGCACTTCGCTATTACTGTTAGCGCTGGGTAATGGCCGCCAATCAGGTGGAGGTCAGGTGCTGGCGCCACGGGCTAAGCTGGATGATGGTCGTCTCGATGTGCTGTTAGTGAAAGACTTTCGGTCAGTAACAGAGTTGACCAAGCTGATGAGTGAGCTGCAAAGCTTTCCCTATGATGGCAGGTTTGTGCGCTATTTCACCACGACCCAAATGACAGTGACGACTCAGGCGGGTGATCCGCCCTGGCCATTAACGCTGGATGGCGAGGCGCGCTGTTATGACCATTTCTGTGCCGAAGTGGTGCCTCTTGCACTGCGCGTGCTGTTGCCAGAGGAGTGCCCCTTGCTCTCCTCGACCAATCGGCCTTAACCGTATTGACTTGAATGTTTAACGCTATAAAGGAGCAGTATCTAATGGCAAATCGCGTGTGGATACCTGCAGTGGCCGTTCTGGCGCTACTGCTGAGTGCCTGCGGTGACTCCCAGGAAGATCCTACCGTGACACCCGATGATAATTCTGAGGTGACGGATGATCAAACAGTACGCGAAGAGGAGGCTCCAGCGGCTGCTGAAAACGCGGCTGAAATGTCCAGTCCTGAGCAGGTAGAGGATGAAATTGAGGCGCGCCAAGCCGCCGAAGAGCTTGAGCGAGCGGAAGCGCTGCGAGAGGAGGGGGATGGTGGTCAAAATGTTGGCGATCCTTCTACTGAAGCTGCGACGGTGGAAGCCGAAGAAGACACTTTGGCCGCGAACCCTGATGATGTGCTTGATGAAGAAAGCGCAATGCCCGGTGAGGCAACCCGCTCCGACGTCGACGAAATGATTGCCGAAACTGAGCGCCGTTTTGAAGAGGCAGAACAGCGCCTTGAAGAGCAGTTTCAAGAAGTCGAGCAACAGGCTCCCACATTAGAACCGATGGAAAATGAAGACTTTTCTTCTAGTTGGGACGAAGAGAGTAGCTTGCCAGAACGAACGCCTTTACAAGATAACCGCGAGGCGACCGATGTAGACGCTTTGATCGAGGATACAGAGCGTCGCTTTGAAGAGGCGCAGCAGCGTCTTGAGGAGCAGTTCAAAGAGTTGGAGAGCCGGGAAACGGATACTGGGCCTGCTATTGATGCAGGCGAAAATGACCGCGCTGAACTCAATAGAAGCGAAAATAGCGAGAGTGCTCAATCAAATGCAAATGAGGAAGAGTAATCGGGGAGGTATTGACTGATTGCCAATAAAAAAGGCCCGCGTTAGCGGGCCTTTGTCCATCCGTTAGCAATTAAGCTGGTCGGATGTTGGAAGCCTGAAGGCCTTTTTTACCCTGAGTCACTTCAAAGCTGACTTTTTGACCATCTTGCAGGGTCTTGAAGCCTTCAGCTTGAATTTCGGAGAAGTGGGCGAACAGATCGTCTCCGCCGTCATCAGGAGAGATGAAGCCGAAGCCTTTAGTATCGTTGAACCACTTAACTGTGCCAGTTGCCATTTTCTATTTCCTTAACGTGCTTAATAATCAAACGGGCAACTCAATTGTCCACCCGCTACAATTACTCTAGATGCAAACGCGGCTGTCGTCCAGCCACATACCTAAGATTTTTTATTTCTTTGCGAGCAAGCACAAATGATGCAGTTGGGTTTTGTTGATGCGCAGTTTATTTCTTTTCTGGTAGCCATCACGCTGCTAACGATTAGCCCCGGTGTCGACACGCTGCTTGTCATTCGTAATACGGCTCGTGGGGGCGTTCGTGATGGTATTACCACGAGTATGGCGATCTGCTGCGGGCTATTTGTGCATGCCACGATTTCTGCGCTGGGGATCTCACTCATCCTGCTGCAGTCGGCCTGGGCCTTTCATATGCTGAAGCTGGTGGGGGCGGGCTATCTTATTTGGTTAGGTATTACCAGCTTATTGGCGGCGCGGCGTGGGCAGGCGCTACCAGTTAATGGCGTGCTTGAGGGTACACCTGCTGTTTCTCGCTGGCAGCCAGTCAAGGAGGGGTTTTTGTCTAATGTACTGAACCCCAAAACGGTGGTCTTTTACATGGCATTTTTACCTCAGTTTATTGCCCCAGGCGACCCTGCCTTATTGAAATCCCTTTGGTTAGCGGGTGTGCACTTCATTATTGCTAATGTTTGGCAGATCAGCGTCGTAATGATGGTTGGCAGCGCAGGCAAGTGGTTGGCTAACGCACGTTTTGCACAAACGTTGAACGCCGCTACGGGAGCAGTGCTAGTGGTGTTTGGTATTCGACTGGCGCTAACACAGCGCCCGGTATAATGAACCGGGCGCTAATGATGCGTTAAAAAAGAGAGGAGATTAGCGGCGAGCGAGGAGTGCACGGTCGTAGCGTACCTGCTGCTCGTTATCGCTAAGTAGTGAAACGCCTTCGCTATTGCCACCATTGGCAAGACTTTCGAAAATGACCCGATAGCTAAGCACTGCCTGCACGTAGTCGCGAGTTTCGCGGAAAGGAATGCTCTCCACAAAGAGATCGAATGCCTCTACGCCATCACCTAGCCACTGGTCAACGCGTCCAGGTCCTGCGTTATAGGCAGCGGCGGCGGCAAGGCGATTACCTTGGTAACGTTGTAGCTTGTCACGTAAGTAAGTACTGCCCAAGCGGATATTGAGCTCAGGATCCAGTACACCATAAGGGCCTGGGTCGCTGATGCCCAGTTGGCGACTTACTTGGCTGGCGGTGCCGGGCATTAACTGCATAAGCCCGCGTGCCCCTGCAGGTGAAAGTGCGTCAGGATTGTAAGCGCTCTCGCGGCGGGTAATCGCCATCAGCAAGTACGGGTCTACTCCGGTAAGTCGGCCCCAGTGCAAAAAGCTATCGTGATAGGCCTGGGGGAAACGCCAATCCAGCGCATCCCACATCTCGGCGGCAATAGTGGTTTGTACTAAGCGTGCATGCCACTGCTGCTGGGCGGCATAGTCTGCCAGCGCCCGGGCCTGCTGGGGAGAGCCACTCTGTACCGCGTGCAGCCACTCGCTATTGGCGAGTCCATCTTCGCCAATACGCAGCAACGCCTCGGTCCGCTGAACGGCAGGTAGTTGCGCAACACGTTGCCGCGAAGCTTCGTCAAAATGATTGCGCTCAAGATTCAGCTGATAGGGCTGGCCCAGTTTCTCCGCCGCGGCAAAGCCGTAAAAGCTGCGATCTGTCGCTGCCTGCTGATAACGCGCCTCGGCAGCTGCTTGGTTGCCAAGCTGAGCATTAGCGCGAGCTAACCAGTACTGCCAGCGGCTATTTTCTTGCTGGCTTGCAGGCATTTCTGCAATCCAGTGTACGACCTCATTCCAGTCACGGCTCGCCAATGCCTGGCGAACGCGCAGTTCCAGCACTCGCTCGCTCTCAAGTGTCGGCAGCACGCTATCGACCCAGCTAAGCGTGCCTGGAACATTGCGCACCAAGGCATAAAAAGCCAGCTCTTCTTCGATAACTGCGCGATCACTGGGTAGTAGGGTTAAGCGTGGTGATAGTGTCTGCCAAGCGGCAAACGCGGCCGGCGTATCTTCGCGTGTAAAGCGCTGCATGGCCGCCTGATAAAAGCTAGCGGTGGCTGCGCACTCTGGGCCTAGGCAGGAGGGCGCCTGCGTAATAGCACTGCTGCGATCATTCACGCTTCGCACCGTGTCTAGTGCCGTCTGCCACTGACCGCTTAACAACCCGTCAAGGTAGTTGGAAAGGCCTGTTTCGCCTGCCTGCCAAGCCAGCATTTTGCGTTCCCAAATAGCCGTGGCATCAATGGTGCCGTTAGCTCGCAGACTATTAAACAGCGGGTTGCAGGCCTCAGGCTGGGAGCTGCCCACGCGCCATAACTCCAGGCCAGCAGCACTTGCTTGCTGGGGTTGGCTATTGAGCAGTGCTGCATAGTAGTAGCATTGGCGCGCCGTACCCGCGGGCTCGCCATCAGCGACTGAGAGCAGGTCGCTATAGCGACCTGCGTGGCCGTAATTAGCAATCGCTTGACCACGCATCCATCCCGCCAGGGGGGAATCGGCGTATTGACCAATAAACTGTTGTACTCGGTCAGGGGAGACGTTTGGCAACTGTCCTCTTAAACGATGATACTCAACGTAGCCGCGTAATGGATGGTCAGCAATTGAGCGCTCATCAACACGCTGCCACTGCTGCTCTCGTGCGGCAGCAAGCGCATCGCGTAACTCGCTGTCAGAAGCGGCCCACGAAAAGGCGGGTATCCCTGCTAGTAGTGCTGTACACAGCACTCGAGCCGTATGGCGAAATGGCGAAGCCAACATGGTTTACTCTCTCTATCAATTTAACTCTATTTAAGCCCAGGAGATTTAGGCCACAGAAATGGCTGAGCAACCGCTATACTGAACGAATGTTAACAGCCATGATCTGACAGCACAGATACTCGGAGGAATTAATTACGATGGCTCCATTATCCACTTGGTGGTTTCTACGTCGACTCAAATCCCGTGTTTGGGCGACGAAACGTATTGTGCGCGCATTAAAGCTGTTTATACCCATGACACGGGACGTTTTCCGTGGAGATTTTCGCCCCATCCCTTGGTCAGCATTTGGCATGATGGCACTGGCGCTGTCCTATTTAGTGATGCCATTTGATCTGATCCCCGACTTTCTCATGCTGATTGGTGTCGTCGATGACGTACTAATAGTCGGCTGGTTGCTAAACCGTATCGACCAGCGCCTGGAGGGTTACCGGGCATGGAAATATAGTGACCCTGACATGACCCCTTCTTAACATTCATCTACTTGTTAACGCGCACCTGCTTGAAAAATCGCTGCTTATCCCCATATCTGGCTCACGATACTACTTTTTAAGCCTCTGCTGCATGTTGCCGAGGCAATTGACCAACGTGAGCCATAAGGGATAAGCGCATGACTACAGCTACCCACGAACAAGCGACTGATAAATCAGCTAACCACGAAGAAACTCTTGGCTTTCAAACGGAAGTTAAGCAGCTACTGAATTTGATGATTAACTCCCTGTACTCCAATCGGGAGATTTTCCTACGTGAGCTTATCTCAAACGCCGCAGATGCCTGCGACAAGCTGCGCTACGCGGCACTTGATAACGATGCCCTCTACGAAGGCGACAGCGAGCTGCGCATCGAGATCGAGCATGATAAAGAGGCCAACACCATCACACTGCGTGATAATGGCGTAGGCATGAACCGCGAAGACGTGATCGCCAACTTGGGCACTATCGCACGCTCAGGGACTGCGGAGTTTCTTAAGCAGCTTTCCGGTGAGCAGCAAAAAGACGCCAAGTTGATTGGTCAGTTCGGTGTTGGGTTCTATTCTGGCTTTATTGTTGCTGATGAAATAGCGGTGCGTACGCGTAAGGCAGGCACTGATGCTGCTGACGGCGTTGAGTGGCGCTCAAAAGGGGAAGGTGAGTTTACCGTTTCCGATATTGAGCAAGCGCAGCACGGTACGGAAATTACCCTTCACTTAAAAGATGATGCTAAAGAGTTTGCCGACGAGTATCGCCTGCAGGGGTTGGTACGCAAGTATTCGGATCATATCGAAGTGCCTGTACGCATGCCGAAGACCGAAACGGCAAAAGACGATGAAGGCAACAGCATCGAAGGTGGCGAAGTAACTACCTGGGAAACCGTGAATGAGGCGACGGCGCTATGGTCGCGCCCCAAAGGCGAGGTTTCCGAGGATGAGTACAAGGCGTTCTATAAGCACGTTGCTCATGACTTTTCCGACCCGCTGACCTGGAGCCACAATAAGGTCGAAGGCAAGCTTGAGTACACTAGCCTGCTCTATGTGCCGGGTCGCGCGCCGTTTGATATGTTTGACCGCGACGGCGCCCGGGGCGTTAAGCTTTACGTCCAGCGCGTGTTCATTATGGACGACGCTGAGCAGTTCCTGCCGCTTTATCTGCGCTTTATCAAAGGCGTGCTGGATACCCGTGAACTGTCGCTCAACGTATCCCGCGAATTGCTCCAGCAAGACCCCAATGTGGATAAGATCAAAGCGGCGCTCACCAAGCGCGGCCTGGACATGCTCAAAAAGCTCGCCAAGGATACAGAGCAGTATCAAACCTTCTGGAATACCTTCGGCAGCGTCCTTAAAGAAGGGCCGGGTGAAGATCCATCCAACCGCGAAAAAATTGCTGGTTTGCTACGCTTTGCCTCAACCCACACCGACACCGCTACCCAAGAGCATGCGCTGGCAGACTACGTAGAGCGTATGAAAGAGGGGCAGCAGAAGATTTACTACGTGGTGGCGGATAGCTTCAATGCGGCCAAAAACAGCCCGCACCTGGAGATCTTCCGCAAAAAAGGCATTGAAGTGCTGCTGCTGTCTGACCGTATTGATGACTGGCTAATGAGCCATCTCACCGAGTTCGATGGCAAAACCTTTGCCGATGTGGCCAAGGGCGAGCTTGATCTTGGCGATGTGGAAGACGAAGAAGAGAAGAAAGCCCAGGAAGAGACCGCTAAAGCCAAAGAAGATCTGGTCCAGCGTGTGAAAGAGGCGTTGGGCGGTGGCGTTCAAGATGTGAAAATCACTCATCGCCTCACCGATTCACCGGCCTGTGTGGTGTTGCCTGAGCATGAAATGGGCTATCAAATGCGCCGCATCATGGAGGCCGCTGGTCAACCGTTGCCGGAAGTGAAGCCAATCCTTGAGCTGAACCCTAGCCATGCGCTAGTGACGCGTTTGGAAGGCGCTGAAGGCGATCTCTTTACACAGCTCTCTTACATCTTGCTTGATCAAGCCATCATTGCTGAAGGCGGCCACTTGGATGACCCTGCTGCTTACGTGAAGCGTTTAAACAGCGTGCTGACTGCTTAAAACCGCACACGCTGCGTTAATGACGGCCCGTTTGGTTATCCAGGCGGGCCGTCTGTTTTAGTGGGCCAGTTTTGATAAAGTGGGAGTGTACGTTCTGCGAGACTTATTAGGACACCAACATGGCTGAGCAGCAAATCAATGTCGCCGTACTCGGAGGCGGTAGCTTCGGGACGGCATTGGCGAGTATTGCCGCCGATAATGGCGCCCGCGTCCATCAGTGGATGCGTGACGAAACGCTGGTCGCGCAAATAAATCACGAACATCGTAACGGGCGCTATTTACCTCACTATGTGATGAATTCAGCGGTGCAGGCGTCTACTGATCTCCAAGCCGTGCTGGCAGATGCAGAGCTGGTGCTGATTGCGATCCCATCGAAGGCGTTTCGTAGCGTGGTACAAGCAGCGAAAGCGTGGCTGAGGCCTGAACAGATATTGGTGAGTACTACCAAGGGGATTGAGCAAGATAGCTTTTTACTCATGAGCCAAGTGCTTGAACAAGAGACGGGCTTTACCCATATCGGTGTGATTGCCGGCCCCAACCTGGCTTCTGAAATTGCCGATAAGCAGCTAACCGCGACCGTCATTGCCAGCGCCGACCCGCTAACGCGTACCCGGGTTCAGCAAGCGCTGGGCTGCCGATATTTCCGTGTTTACGCCAGCGATGATCGTCACGGTGTCGAACTGGGCGGTGCGCTAAAAAATATCTACGCGATTGCAGCTGGAATGGCGGCAGCGCTGGGCATGGGCGAAAACACCCGCAGTATGCTGATGACGCGGGCCTTAGCGGAAATGAGCCGTTTTGCCGTCGCTGAGGGGGCTAATCCCATGACATTTTTGGGCTTGGCGGGGGTAGGCGATTTAATTGTTACTTGCTCGTCTAATTTGTCACGTAATTACCGTGTCGGCTATGCCATGGGTGAGGGGCGTACGCTGGAAGAGGCGGTAGATGCGCTTGGTCAGGTGGCGGAAGGGGTCAATACCGTTAAGCTGGTATGCGCTAAAGCGAGTGAAATGGGCGTGTACATGCCGCTGGCTGAAGGTCTCTATCATGTACTTTTCGACGGTGTTCCGGCTCAAGATATGGCGCGCACCTTGATGATGGGGGAGCAGAGCAGCGACGTTGAATTTATTCTGCCCCGTGAAACCGTTCAGCGTGAGCATCGAGACCAAGCTCTTCACAACCATGCTTCTAAGGATCATGCTTCTAAGGATCATGCTTCTAAGGACCAGGTTTTTAAGAACAGTGGAGACAAGAATGCATGATGTGCTGATGATGCGCCACGGTGAGGCCGGGCCAGGGTATCCTGACCATGCACGCCGGTTAACGCCCCGGGGCGAGCTGGAGACGGGAAAAATGGCGCGCTGGTTGGCCGAGCAAGTGGTGGCGGGCGAGATGGTCGTGCCAAGGCTTTACGCCAGCCCCTATGCCCGCGCGCAGCAAACAGCACTACTCCTTTGCGATGCGTTGGGAACATCACTTGAGACGCTTGATTTTATCACCCCTGATGACGCACCCAGTGCCGTGAGCGACTGGCTTCTAGAGCAACCTGAAGGCCCGCCGATCATGCTGGTTAGCCATATGCCGCTAGTAGGTGAGTTAGCTGGGCTGTTGGTAGAGGGGAGTCCTGCCCAAGGTATTGGCTTCCCGACCGCCGCCATTGCCGAGTTTGAGGCGGACGTATGGGCAGCAGGCTGCGCGCAGTTGAAGCGCTTTACTCAGCCTAGTCAGTTGGCCTAGTTCAGGTTTGTAGCATTAAAAAACGGCTGCCTAGGCAGCCGTTTTTAGGTTTTACAGCATTTAAGTTTTACAGCAGTGCGTCGAGCTTCTCTTTTAGCAAGCCATTCACCTGCTGGGGGTTGGCGGTACCGCGTGATGCTTTCATCACCTGGCCAACAAAGTAACCAATCATTTTGCCGCGTTTTTCCGGCTCCGAGTCGCGGTACTGAGCGACCTGAGCGGGGCTATCGGCGATCACTTGATCGATCATCGCTTCGATGGCGCCAGTGTCCGTCACCTGCTTGAGACCTTTGGCGTCAATTACTTCATCGGCGGACTCACCCTGGCCGTTCCACAATGCCTGGAAGACCTCTTTAGCGGCTTTGCCGTTGATGGTGTCGTCTAGCACGCGACTAATGAGTTCGCCTAACTGGCGCGCTGAGATTGGGCTATTGGCAATGCTCAGGTTTTCGCGGTTAAGCGCGCCAGAAAGCTCACCCTGTACCCAGTTCGCCGACTGTTTGGCATCCCCGCACACGCTATGCACTGCCTCAAAGAACTCAGCCATGTCACGGCTGGCAGAGATCACATTGGCATCATACGCAGAGAGGCCAAGCTCGTTCTGGAAGCGCTCGCGCTTATCGGCAGGTAGTTCGGGCAGTTGGCCGCGCAGGTGATCGAGATAGGCTTGATCAAGCACCACCGGCAGCAAGTCAGGGCAGGGGAAGTAGCGATAGTCATTAGCTTCTTCCTTGGTGCGCATGCTGCGGGTTTCATCTCGATCCGGGTCGAACAGGCGTGTCTCTTGAACAACGCTGCCGCCATCTTCGATCAACTCAATCTGGCGTTCTACCTCAAAGGCAATCGCGCGCTCGACAAAGCGGAAGGAGTTAACGTTTTTAATCTCTGCGCGAGTGCCTAAGGGGTCCTGGCTGGTGCGACGGACCGAAACGTTGACGTCACAGCGCATCGAGCCTTCCGCCATATTACCGTCGGAAATGCCCAAATAGGTGACGATGGAGTGAATCGCCTTTAGGTATGCGGCCGCCTCTTTAGAGCTGCGCATGTCGGGTTCAGACACAATCTCGAGCAACGGCGTGCCCGCCCGATTAAGATCAATGCCGGTCATACCATGAAAATCTTCATGCAGTGACTTGCCCGCATCTTCCTCAAGGTGTGCATGGTGAATGCGGATGCGCTTGGTGCTGCCATCTTCCAAAGTGATTTCGACTTCACCAGGACCCACGATAGGGTGGTACATCTGGCTGGTCTGATAGCCCTTGGGCAGGTCAGGATAGAAGTAATTTTTACGATCAAACACCGACACTTCAGCGATATCCGCATGCACTGCCAAACCGAACTGAACGGCCATGGCCACGGCTTGCTCGTTGAGCACCGGCAATACACCGGGAAGCCCTAAATCCACCGCGCATGCCTGAGTATTGGGCTCAGCGCCAAACGCCGTTGAGGCGCCGGAAAAGATTTTTGAACGCGTCGCGAGCTGAACATGGACTTCAAGCCCAATCACGGTTTCCCATTGCATTAGGCGTACTCCTCGGCAAAGGCAGGACGTTGTAAGTGCCAGTCGGTCGCTTGTTGAAACTGGTGGGCGACGTTAAGCAGCTGCGCTTCGGCAAAATGGGTGCCGAGAATTTGCAGCCCGACAGGGCGGCCATTGGAAAAACCGGCGGGTACGCTAATGCCGGGGATTCCCGCCAGGTTGACCGCGATGGTGTAGATATCCTGTAGGTACATCGACACCGGATCTTTTTTAGCCCCTAGGTCAAAGGCTGGTGTGGGTGATGCGGGGCCCATCAGAACGTCGACGTCTTCAAAGGCATCCAGGAAATCCTGACGGATCAAACGGCGAACTTTTTGCGCCTTGGTGTAGTAGGCGTCAAAGAAGCCTTCTGACAGCGTATGCGTGCCAATCAGAATACGTCGCTTGACCTCTTCGCCAAAGCCCTCAGCCCGTGAACGTAAATATAAATCGGTTAAATCGGTTGGGTTCTCGCAGCGGTGACCAAAACGCACACCGTCGTAGCGGGACAGGTTCGAAGAGGCTTCGGCAGGGGCAATCACGTAGTAAGCCGGAATCGCATAGTGAGTGTGCGGTAAGCTGACCTCGCGCACCGTGGCACCCAGAGATTCGTACACTTTCACGGCTTCACGGACAGCCTTTTCGACGTCGGGATCCAAGCCATCGCCAAAATACTCCTTGGGAAGACCGATTTTAAGCCCTGAGAGCGGGGCGTTAAGGCTTTCCACATAGTCCGGCACGCCGCGGGTGACGCTGGTAGAGTCGCGTCCGTCGTGACCGGCAATAACGCCCAGCAGGTGCGCACAATCTTCGGCGCTACGCGCCATCGGGCCTGCCTGGTCAAGGCTTGAGGCGTAGGCAATGATGCCAAAGCGAGACACGCGGCCATAGGTTGGCTTTAGGCCGGTAATACCGCAAAACGCCGCAGGCTGGCGAATCGAGCCGCCTGTGTCGGTACCCATCGCTGCTGGCACTAAGCCAGCAGCGACTGCGGCCGCGCTACCGCCTGAACTGCCACCGGGAACTGCTGCCAGATCCCAGGGGTTTTTAACCGGGCCGTAGTAACTGTTTTCGTTGGAGGAGCCCATGGCGAACTCATCCATATTGGTTTTGCCGAGGCTGATAGTGCCCGCCGCGTTGAGTTTTTCAACCACCGTGGCGTTGTAAGGGGCGATAAAGTTATCCAGCATCTTTGAGCCGCAGCTGGTTTTGACATCGCGGGTACAAAAAATATCTTTTAGCGCCAGGGGGATGCCCGCCAGCGGGCCTGCAGTACCCGCCGCTCGCGCGTTATCTGCTACTTCGGCTTGTTTCAGCGCTTGCTCAGCGGTCACGCTGATAAAACTGTTCAGCTTGCCGTCTGCTTTTTCAATACGCTGTAAATAGTGAGCGGTTAGCTCGCGGCTTGAAAACTCGCCGCTTTTTAAAGCGGCAGCGAGTTGCGTTAATGTTTTCTCATACATGACCCGGAAGCTCCGTTCAGGGGCGAAAAAAAGAGGCGATGTGGGTGGCTTGGATTCGCTCGAGCGCGCGTTTATTCAACAACGCGAGGAACGAGATACAGGCCGTTTTCCACTGCCGGAGCACAGCGCTGAAACGTATCACGCTGGTTAGATTCGGTTACTTCGTCGGCGCGCAGTCGCTGGGTCGCATCTAAGGGATGAGAAAGCGGCATTACACCTTCAGTATCAAGGCTTTGTAGCTGGTCGACCATGTCCAGAATTCGGCTTAGGTCATCTACAAAACCGCTGGCTTGGTCATCGCTGACGGCGAGTCGGGCCAAGTGAGCGGCCCGGCGCACATGAGATTCTTCAAGCGCCATGATCGAGATTTCCTCGTAAACGTAATGGAACAATATCCGCTTTGAGCGGTATACATACCGATAGCAAAAAAACGTCTTGTGTTGCAGACGTGGAAAATAGCCGCAAAAGGTACCACATATTGGCCTTAACGGGCAGTATTAGGCACGACTCGTGCTTGCTGCCAGGGGGTTGCGGTGATACCGTTTGCATCCGCACAGGGTTCCCGGTCTGCACTAGGTAACAACATCCATGTTTAAACGTTTGAGGGGGCTGTTTTCCAGCGATCTATCGATCGACTTGGGTACGGCCAACACACTGATTTATGTACGCGGTCGCGGCATCGTGCTCGATGAGCCGTCCGTGGTTGCTATCCGCCAATCAGGCAATATGCGCAGCGTCGCGGCAGTCGGTACTGATGCCAAGCGAATGCTGGGGCGTACGCCTGGCAACATTACTGCGATTCGGCCGATGAAAGATGGCGTTATTGCCGACTTCACCGTTACCGAGCAGATGCTGCAACACTTTATCCGCAAAGTTCATCAAAGCACCTTTTTAACCCCCAGCCCGCGTGTGCTGGTGTGCGTTCCTTGCATGTCTACGCAAGTTGAGCGTCGGGCTATTCGTGAGTCGGCGGAAGGTGCTGGTGCCCGCGAGGTGTTCTTGATAGAAGAACCCATGGCGGCTGCGATTGGCGCTGGCCTTCCGGTTGATGAAGCCCAAGGGTCGATGGTGGTGGATATTGGTGGTGGTACCACTGAAATCGCGATTATTTCACTCAATGGCGTCGTCTACTCCGAGTCTATTCGGGTCGGTGGCGACCGCTTTGATGAGGCCATCACCGCCTATGTTCGCCGTCACTACGGCAGCTTGATTGGTGAAGCCACGGCAGAGCGCATTAAAGAAGAGATCGGCTGCGCCTATCCTGGTGGAGAGCTACGCGAGATTGATGTCCGCGGTCGTAATTTGGCCGAAGGCATCCCACGTAGCTTTACGCTGAACTCCCACGAAACCCTGGAAGCTTTGCAAGAGACTCTGGGGTCTATCGTGGCTGCGATCAAGAGCGCTCTGGAGCAGTCACCGCCTGAGTTGGCGTCTGATATCGCCGAGCGGGGCTTGGTTTTAACAGGCGGCGGTGCTTTATTGCGCGATCTGGATAAACTGATTGCTGAAGAGACTGGTCTGCCGGTGATCGTTGCCGAAGATCCGTTGACCTGCGTTGCTCGTGGCGGTGGTAAAGCACTGGAAATGATTGATCAGCACACTTTTGAGTTGCTGTCGAGCGACTAATCGCAGCGGTTAATTGCGGGGGGATTGCCTATTAAACCGCTGTTTTCGCACGGGCCACTGCCGGGTTATCGGCTGTTTTTTTGCGCCTTGGCTGCCAGTGCACTGATGTTTGTCGACCAGAACTTCACGCGTATGGAGCAAGTACGTGCGCAAATGTCGATGGTCGTTGCTCCTATTCAATGGGTCGTTAGTGTACCTAGCGACCTGTTGAATTGGGGGTCGCTTGCGCTTTCTGATCAACAGGCACTGGTGGATGAAAACCGCCGCCTGCGTGAGCAGATTCTTACCCTTTCCCATCGTGGTCAGCGAATGGCGAATTTGACTGCGGAAAATAGCGAATTGCGTGATTTGCTAAAAGCCGCTGAGCGGCGGGATATTCCTTATATCACCGCTGAGCTACTGTCGCTGGATAACGACCCATTTAGCCATCAGATGGTGGTCAATCGCGGTCATCGTAACGGTGCCTATGTTGGGCAGCCGGTCATCGATGCCTCTGGTTTGGTGGGGCAGATTACCGCTGTTTCTGCTTATTCGAGTCGCGTTTTGCTACTGGCAGATGCCAGCCATGCCTTGCCGGTTCAGCTAAACCGTAATGGGTTACGCTTTATCGTACAGGGTGCCGGGCGTTACAGCAGTGTTAATGTGATGCATGTCCCCGATACGGCGGATATTCGAGAGGGCGACTTGTTAACGACATCTGGGTTGGCGGGGCGTTTTCCGCCAGGTTACCCGGTGGCGCGTGTCACAGAAGTCTTCCACGATCCCGGCCAGCCTTTTGCGCGTGTAACGGCCGAACCCATGGCGCAGTTACAACGCTCGCGTCACTTTTTGCTGCTTTTCCCCCCTCCTCGTGAGGAGATTGAGGAGCACGCTTGGGATGAGACGTTAGATATTTCGGCGGGAGCGTTACGCTCTTCGCTTCAGCTTACCAGTCCCGATCAAGAGGTGCCCTGATGGCCCGTGCACCGGTTGTTCCTATTTTCGTTATCTGGCTAAGCCTGCTTCTGACGCTATGTCTACAAGTCATGCCGCTAGCGGATGGATGGCAGGTTTATCGCCCAGAGTGGTTGGGGCTAATGCTGATTTACTGGTGCATGCGTACTCCTGATAGAGTCGGCGTTTTTCATGGCTTTGTGTTTGGCATTCTGATCGATTTAATTGAGGGCACCGCACTGGGTCAGCATGCGCTTATCTACGCGCTATTGGCGTTTTTATGTGCCCTGGTCTACCCCCGTTTTCGGGCCTATTCGTTAGTGCAGCAGTCGGCGCTGGTGCTGGTGCTGCTGGGCTTGATGCAGTTAGTCGCTCAGTGGCTGCGCACCATCGTGGGTGATTTTTCGATCCATTTAGCGTTTTTAATCCCTGCACTAATCAGTGCGTTGCTATGGCCATGGTTGGCCACTATGTTTCAGGCATTAGAGCGCCGGTTAGCCGCATCATGACTATCTCAGCGCCTGTCTTGTGCCTTGCGTCTGCCTCTCCACGCCGTCGCGCTTTGCTGGCCTCTATTGGAGTTCCGGTCACGGTTCAACCTTGTGATATTGATGAAACGCCGCTAGCCGATGAGCTGGCGACGGCGTATGTGCATCGTTTGGCCGTTGCCAAAGCCCAGGCGGCAGTGCCTCTTACCAACTTACCTACACTAGGTTCTGATACCGCTGTTGTGGTTGATGGGCGTATTCTAGGCAAGCCTATGGATGCTGAAGAGGGCGCTGAGATGCTGCAGCTGCTTTCGGGAAGGCAACATGAGGTGTTAACCGCTGTGGCGGTGAGTGGACCACTTGGCATGCTTTCATGTTGTGTAACCACTCAAGTAACGATGCGGGTTATAGAAGCAGATGAAATCGCTGCCTACTGGCGTACTGGTGAGCCTGCTGATAAGGCGGGCGGCTACGCGATCCAAGGATTAGCGGCGATATTTGTAAAAGAGATTCAAGGCAGTCATTCGGCAGTGGTTGGACTACCGCTGTTTGAGACGACGCACTTGCTACGCCGACAGGGAGTCCCTATCTGGCAGCGCGGCTCACGCTGAAGCGTCAATAGGCTCTAGATGCCCTTGAACTGAGGACGTCGCCACCTGTATCGCTGGCAAGGAATACGTCAACCAACAAGGAATTTTGCATGAGCGGTGAAGTTCTCATCAATTTAACGCCAATGGAAACCCGCGTAGCGCTGGTTGAAAATGGTGTTTTGCAAGAGGCACTGATCGAGCGTTCCCGTCGACGTGGCATCGTGGGCAATATCTACAAAGGCAAAGTAGTGCGTGTGTTGCCTGGAATGCAGGCTGCTTTTGTTGATATTGGCCTAGAGCGGGCGGCGTTTATTCACGCCCATGAAGTCATGCCGCCGGGCACGCCGCTGGATGAACAGCAAACTATCGGGCAGTTGCTTCACGAAGGCCAAGCCTTGGTGGTGCAAGCAACCAAAGACCCTATCGGTAGTAAAGGCGCGCGCTTAACCACACACCTCTCGATCCCCTCACGCTATTTGGTATATATGCCTGATTCGCCGCATCACGGTGTTTCGCAGCGCATTGAAGATGAGCGCGAACGTGAGCGACTGAGAGCCCTGCTGGATAGCAGCGTGGCGGAGCAGACTCTGGAAGTGACGGGGGGCTTTATTGTCCGAACGGCCGCTGAAGGCGTAGGTGACGAAGAGCTCAGAGGCGATATGCACTTTCTGCTGCGCCTATGGCGCAAAGTGAGTGAGCGTAAAGTCACTGCCACGCCGCAAAGCGTTATTTATGATGATTTGCCGCTATTTATGCGTACGCTGCGCGATGTGATGCGCGATGACATCGAAAAAGTGCGCATCGATTCACGGGAAAACTTCGTCAAGCTGGTTGAGTTTGCCGAAGAGTTCATGCCCGACGCAGTGGAGCGGATCGAGTACTACCCTGGTGAGCGGCCTATCTTTGATCTCTACAGCGTCGAAGATGAGATCCAAAAGGCGTTGGGGCGTAAAGTGCAGCTCAAATCGGGTGGTTACTTGGTAATTGATCCGACCGAAGCCATGACCACCATTGATGTGAATACCGGCGGTTATGTCGGTCATCGCAATCTCGAAGAGACTATTTTCAAGACCAACCTTGAAGCGGCGACTGCGATTGCCCGCCAGCTTCGGCTGCGTAATTTGGGCGGCATTATCATTATCGACTTTATCGATATGAGTGATGTTGAGCATCAGCGGCAGGTGTTGCGGGTATTGGAAAAAGCGCTAGAGCGCGATCACGCCAAAACCAAGTGTACCGGCGTAACCGAGCTTGGCCTTGTTCAGCTTACCCGTAAACGAACTCGGGAAAGCCTGGAGCAAACGATGTGTGAGGCCTGCCCCACCTGCAGCGGGCGGGGAACGCTTAAAACCCCTGAAACCGTCTGTTATGAAATCTTTCGGGAAATTTTACGTGAAGAGCGCGCTTATAGCGCTGAAACCTACATGGTGCTGGCATCGCAGCCTGTGGTTGATCGCCTATTGGATGAAGAGTCAGCGGCAGTGGCCGACTTGGAGACGTTTATCAATAAAACGATTCGCTTTCAGGTTGAGCAGCACTACTCCCAAGAGCAGTACGATATTGTGCTGATGTAATTATGCTGACTCGTTCGCTGGTGCGTTGGAGTTTGCTTATCACGGCCGGGTTACTGGGGAGTGCGGCTGCGCTGCTGCTTTTGCTCCGTCTGGCCATTAGCCAAACTGACGCGCTTACCCCCCGTATTGAAGCGTTGCTTGAAGCACGTATTGGCGTGCCAGTTACCATTGAGCACCTCTCGCTTTCTCTTGCCCGTAATGACCTGCTGCTTCGCCTTGACGGCTTGAATGCGGAAACCCCCGATGGCCAAGCGCTGTTTTCACTTGAGCATGCGGGGCTGCGTTTGGATACCTGGGCGTCGCTTGCCAATATGGCCCCGATTTTTAGCGATGCCCGGATTAGCGGCACCGAGTTTCATCTCTATCAAGGCACCGGAACGACTTGGCAGTGGCCAGAGCCCGCAGAGTTACCGCTATTGATGGCACCCGATCCTGAAGTGGATCTGGCGACCATTGATGACTGGACGGGGCTGATTTTGCGCCAGCGTCTATGGGTGAATGACACACGTGTGGTGCTACACGGACAGCAAGATACCGTGATGCTGCATGCGCAAACACTGCTGCTGTCCGGTGACGAGCGGCGCACCCGGCTGGAAGGGGCCATCAATATTGCTCAATCGTTGCAGGAGGCGCGCGAAATTGACCTCCCCGCGGTTGAAATGAAAGTGGAAATGCAGCCTGGGCAGCAAGGCTTTAACGATTTTTCTGCAGAACTTCAGCTGGATATTCAGCTTGATCAGTTGGTCGTCCTGGCGGATATGTTCCGGCCTGATCATGCGGCCTATTTAGAGCAGGCGGGGGGCAGCGCTCGGCTTTGGGGCCGCTGGAGCACGGGCCGCCTTGAGGAGGCGCGCGTTGCCGTCGATGTCCCACAGTTGACGCTGCGTCATAACGTACAGTACGCCGTATTAAGAGATATTGAGGCCAATGGCTTGTGGCAGCGCGACGGTGACGGGGGCGAAGCATGGTTAAGCGGTGACGCGGATAGCGTTGAGTGGGCGCAGCCCCCGGGTGGCAGCGTAGGCCCGGCCTTGCCACGCCATTGGCACGCCACCCATCAACCGGGGCTGTGGGAAGTGCGCACCAGTGCCTTCGAGCTAGCGTCGCTGACGGCTTGGCGCGACTATGTATTGCTGCCTGAGTCGGTGACCCGGGTATTGCAAACCCTCGCCCCCCGCGGCCAAGTGCAAGGTTTGCATGTCGGGCAGCAGGATGGTCGCTGGGGAGTAGACGCCGCGTTAACCGGTGTAGAAGTGTCGCCGTGGCAGCAGGCTCCAGGTGGTGGCCCACTGGACGCCTGGGTGCAAGCGAGAGACTTACGTGGTCGTGTGTTGTTTAGTAGCGATGGCGACAGTACCCTCTATTTCCCCGAGTTTTTTGCCTCTCCCATGCAGCTTAGGCGAGCGCAAGGTGAAGTAGAGTGGGTATATGACGGCCCCAATACCATGGTCAGTGGCAAAAACCTTAGCGTTGATTGGGATGGCGCCCAGGTATCGGGTGGCTTTGGTTTAGTGACAGGCAATCAGCGCGGCCACTTTGGTTTAGACCTTGATTTTAGTGATGTGGATGCCTTGGGACAGCCACTGGCCCAGTGGTTGCCGCTTAGCGTCATGGATGATGGTCTTCGTGAATGGCTGCTTAACGATATTGGCGGCTATGTAACTGAGGGGTCGCTGCAGCTGAGCCAACCCTTAGGAGAAGGCGTCACCACTGAGGATTTTACCGCCACACTCGCGCTGGCGGTTACACAGGGGCACCTGCCTATTGCGCCAGGCTGGCCACGGCTTAATGATGTTGAGGGGCGCCTAAAGTGGCAGAACAGGGTATTAGAAGCAGAAGTTGAGAACGCCCAAAGCCATGGCATCACCGCTTCAGAGGGCGAAGTAGTGATGGAGGATGATATTCTCAAGCTGTCTGGCCAATTGGAGGCTGAAGGGTCAGCGCTAACGGCCTTTCTGCAGGCGATGCCCGATATCGACCTTTCCCAACTGAGTGATTTGCGCGTTACGGGCGATGTTAACGGCGATATTGCACTGGCATTACCGTTGGAAACCCCCGAGGCGCTGAGGCTGGAAATCAATGCTTCTCCGAGATTGTCTGAGGTGGTTTATCAACCGCTGGATTTACGCATCCAGTCGCTTAATGGTGAGCTTGCTTGGCTGCAGGATGGCGAGAGTAAAGGCCTCGTTGGCGAAGCCAGTGGCCAGTTGTTAGGTGGCCAGATAGCCGCCGATATTCACACCCAGGATGACAGCATACAGCTGCAGGGCAATGTAGCTACCTCGGCTCTTTTTGGTCTGGCTGGGTTAGATGACAGTCAAGGGCGTCTGCCGTTAGAGGGGCAGCTACAGTGGCAAGGAAATATCAGTTTAATGCCAACGCCAACTCTGCACCTTGAGAGCCGTTTAATCGGGGTCACCAGTCATTTGCCGGAACCCTTTGCTAAGTCAGCCCAGCAGCCATGGCCCTGGATGGTGACCGCTGATATGGAGGCTGGCCGTCTCGAAAGTCGCTTGGCCGATATCGCTTCCACCCGTATACAGCAACTGAACGGCTCCCTTGCCGGGTCGCTCTACTTAGGCGACGAGGCGGCGCGCGCTCACGCTTGGCCTAGCCAAGCAGGGTTTAGCATCGATGCCGATGTGCCGCGGATTGACCCTCTGGCTTGGCAGCAGGCGATTGCAGCATTGATGGAGGGAGGCGGGGCTGCCTCAAGTAGTGGTAACGGCCAGACTCCTTTGACCATATCGTTAACGACGCCCTGTGTGGTTTACCAAGAGGAGTGTTTAGGTGGCCTCAGCGCAAATGGTGGCATGAATGCCGGCCTCATCGATATAGGGTTAAGTGGTAATCTTGTTACCGGAGGCCTTCAGTACAATGCTCAATCTGCGCAACCTTTAGATATGACTATCGAAGCGCTGTCTCTTGATCGGTTGTTGGCGTTAGCTGATGTTCAGCATGACAGTGAGGCGCCTACGCCAGACTCCTGGATGCAGGCGGTCGAAACCGAGCGAGATGCGCCTGCGGCCATACCAGATTGGCTGGCCGATGTGCCTAATGGGCGATTGCGATTAGCCGAAATTGCCATGGGATCACGCCGTTTTGGCCCTTTGACCGCCTATTGGCAGACTAATGGTGAGCGCTTTTCTCTGACGCCTGTCGGCTTAACAATGGGGCAGCTTTCTGCGCGAGGTGAGCTTTACTGGGAGGGGGACGCTAATGCCAGTCATACCCGCGCGGATATTACTATTCAGGGCGGAGATGTTGCCACCGCCCTTGAGCGCCTTGACCAACCTGTGGTCATGCGTAGTCGTAGCACCGATATTGTTGCTTCGCTTGACTGGCCGGGAGCACCCTGGCAATTGGCGTTAAGTCACTCCGATGGCTACATCAGCACCGACATTCGTGACGGCAGCTTCGTTACCTTGGAATCGGCTCCGGCGCGTTTAATCGGCTTGCTCAATTTCGATAACATATTGCGCCGACTGCGCTTGGATTTTTCTGACGTTACCGGCAAAGGCACCGCATTTGACCGTGTTCAAGGTACCGCCGATGTTACCGGTGGGCTGCTAACATTTCGCGGGCCATTGCAAATTGACGCCCCGGCCACCACCCTAACGCTGACTGGCACGGTTGATCTTGTATCGCGTGAACTTGACCAGCGGCTTGGCGTCACACTACCAGTAACGCAAAGTTTACCCATCGCGGCCATTGCCGTTGGTGCGCCCATCGTGGGCGGCGCGCTATTTCTTGCTGATCAATTGTTTGGCGACGCCTTAGATCGCGCCACCACACTTCATTATCGCGTGCGAGGCCCTTGGACCTCGCCGCAGGTTACTTTAGAAGGCCCCCAATGACCGCATATAAAAGTGATGTAGATACGGCTGCAGCCATCTTGTTAACGCCCGGAGGATTGGATTTAGATGCCTTGGAAACTGGCCTGGGCTACGCTATGGGCGCGGGTATCGACTATGCCGACCTCTACTTTCAACGTACGTGGCAAGAGGGTTGGGTGCTGGAAGATAGCGAGGTAAAAGAAGCGAGTTACAATATCGATGGTGGCGTCGGCGTACGCTCCCTGGCAGGTGAAAAAACAGGCTTTGCCTACTCTAACCAAATTACCGCTGATGCGTTAATGGACACTGGCCGCACGGCCGCTGGTATTGTGCGCAGTGGTAAGCGTTTGCCTGGTCAATTGGTGCGTCCGGTGTCTGCAATGTCGCGCTATGCGGGGATTGACCCTCTAGCAGGCCTAAGCGCGGAAGAGAAAGTCGCTATGCTTAAGCAGGCTGACCGTGTAGCCCGAGCTGCTGACCCTAGTATCAGTCAGGTAAGCGCTTCATTGTCTGGTACTTACGAAGTGGTACTGGTGAGGGCCAGTGACGGTACTCTGGCAGCGGATATTCGCCCGCTGGTGCGCTTTAATGTCAGCGTTATCGCGGTTAAAAATGGTCGCCGCGAACGTGGCAGTGCAGGCGGCGGTGGCCGTTACTCCATGGCCAAGCTGCGCGATGACCAAGTTGCCGAGCAGTACGCTAAAGAGGCGGTGAGGCAGGCGCTGGTCAATCTGGAAGCTATCGATGCACCTGCCGGGCAGATGCCTGTGGTGTTGGCGTCCGGTTGGCCAGGGATTTTGCTACACGAAGCGGTTGGGCATGGCCTAGAAGGCGATTTCAATCGCAAGGGCAGCTCTGCCTTTGCTGGTAAGATGGGCGAACGCGTTGCGGCTAAAGGCGTCACCATCGTTGACGATGCGACAATATCAGATTGCCGCGGCTCGATGAGCGTGGATGACGAGGGTACACCGGGCCAGTACACGCCGCTGATCGAAGACGGTATTTTAACGGGCTACATGCAGGACAAGCTCAATGCTCGCTTGATGGGCATGGCGCCTACGGGTAATGCGCGGCGTGAATCTTTTGCTCATTTGCCGATGCCACGCATGACCAATACCGTCATGCTTGCTGGGCAAGAAGAGCCCAGCGATATTATTAAAAGCGTTAAACGCGGTATCTATGCCGTCAGTTTTGGTGGCGGCCAAGTAGACATTACCTCGGGTAAATTTGTGTTCTCCGCCAGCGAGGCCTACCTGATTGAAGATGGGAAGGTCACCGCGCCGGTGAAAGGCGCCACATTGATTGGCAACGGCCCAGAAGCGATGCAGCGGGTATCCATGATTGGCCACGATATGGCACTGGATACCGGTATTGGCGTGTGTGGTAAAGAGGGGCAGGGGGTGCCGGTAGGAGTCGGCCAACCCACCCTGAAATTGGATGAGCTGACCGTCGGCGGGACTCAGTCTTGAAAATCGGTCTTGAAGAACGGTCTTAAAGAGCCGCCTTAAAGTGAGAGGGTTTCGCGCAGGTGCTTAAAGAGCTTACGCGAGCTGGTGGGCGGTTTGCCTTGCTCGCGTTCCCGCTGGGCGTTGCGAATTAATTGGCGCAGCGTTTGGCGGTCAGCATCGGGGTGTTCGGCCATGAACAGGTCGACAGATGCATCGCCTTCATCAATTAAGCGTTCCCGCCATTTTTCAAGACGGTGAAACGCGTGGTCGCGCTGCTCCTGCTCCTGATCAATTGAGTCGAATACGCCTTGTATGGCGGTGAGATCCTCTTTACGGATAAGTTTGCCGACGTACTGCATATGGCGTCGGCGGCCTTCATGGGAACGAATGCGCGACGTTTCCTCGATAGCGCGCAGCATATCGTCAGAAAGGGGGAAGCGGGCGCGTTCCGCTGGTCGCATAGCGATCAATGTTTCCCCAAGTGCCTGTAAGGCATGCATTTCGCGTTTGAGTTGCGACTTGCTTGGGCGTTCTTCCTGCTCTTCTACTTCAACTGGATCGGGACGTTGCTTACGCATAGTGTGACTCACAGACAAGATTCGTTGCGGCATTATACCAGCTGCGAGTACAACATTGATTCGCCGAAGAGACTCTCTTGAAAGACGCTCTCTTGAAAGACATTCGGTTAAGAGATATTCGGTTGAAAAAGGAGGCCATATGGCACAAGCATTTGATGCATCCGCGCAGCAGGCGTTATTGACCGCGCGAGCCGAAGAAGCATTGGCACTAGCAAAACGCTTAGGGGCAGATGCTGCCGAAGTAGGCGCAAGCGTCGATCAGGGTGTAGGCGTTAGCGTACGCCAGGGTGAGGTTGAGACAGTTGAGCTATCCCGTGATCAAGGTATCGCCGTTACGCTTTACGTAGGGCAGCGAAAAGGCAGTGCGTCATCGACAGATGCCAGTAGCGCATCGATTCAGGCGGCGGTAGAAAAAGCGCTGGCGATTGCCCGCTATACCGGGGAAGACCCGGCCGCAGGGTTGGCCGATGCATCGCTAATGGCTACTGAGCTGCCTGATTTAAAAGTACATTACCCCTGGGCGCTGACAACGGATGAAGCGATAGAGTTAGCACTTGCCTGTGAACAGGCGGGTCGTGACGTTGAAGGCATCTCACAGTCGGATGGCGCGTCACTCTCCAGTGGTGAGGGGGTGCGTGTTTATGCCAATAGCCACGGCTTTTTAGGGACTCAAAAAGGCAGTAGTCACTCACTTTCGTGCATGCTGATTGCTCAAGATGCGAGCGGTATGCAGCGCGACTATGATTATACTTCTGCGCGCGACCCAAAGGCGCTGCGTGACCCTGCCGAAGTGGGTCGCGAAGCAGCCGCACGTACGCTGCGTAGGCTCGGTGCAAAACGTCCTCCTACAGGCACCTTCCCGGTACTCTTTGACCCCTCACTGTCCAGTGGTTTGATTGGTCATTTACTCGGTGGTTTAGCCGGTGGTGCGTTGTACCGCCAAGCCTCATTTCTGTGTGATCGGCTTGGCACACCGCTGTTTCCTGACTGGTTCAGTCTTGAGGAGCGGCCAATGGAAGTAGGCGCCACGGCAAGCTCTCCGTTTGATGGCGAGGGTGTGCAAACCCGCAATAATCGCTTTATCGACGAGGGCCGGATTGCCAGCTATATGCTCTCCTCCTACAGCGCCCGGCGGCTTAATATGCATACGACGGGCAATGCCGGTGGGGCGCGTAATGTGCGCTTAGCGGCGCCGCTGCAGTCGCGCGATAGCCTGCTGCAGGAGATGGGGCGAGGTATTTGGGTGACGGAACTGATGGGCCAGGGCGTCAACGGTGTAACCGGTGACTACTCCCGCGGGGCAGCTGGCTTCTGGGTAGAGAACGGTAAAGTGCAGTATCCGATCGAAGAGTTCACCATTGCCGGTAACCTTGAGCGGATGTTTGCCGGGTTGGTCGGGGTTGGCGATGACACCGATACCCGTGGCAGTGTTCACACGGGTAGCTGGTTGATCGATGCCATGACCGTGGCGGGTGACTAATAGATACAGGTGCGTTTCGGCTACTGATCTTCCTCAAAGCGGGCGTCGAACAGCGCTTGAATAGCTTCAAGCGCTTGTTCAGCATCATCGCCTTCGGCGGTGATTTTAAGCTCTGTGCCACAAGGGGCAGCGAGCATCAGTAGAGACATGATATTGGCGGCGTCAGCGACCTGTTGCTGTTTTTGAACACGTATCTTAGCCGTGAACCCTTGGCCGCACTTAACCAGTTTTGTGGCCGCGCGAGCGTGAAGCCCGCGTTGATTGGTGAGTGTAAGTATTCTTTCTGGCACCCTGGTTCCTTTTCGCCGAGTGGTGTCATTAATAGATAGACGCGCTTAAGAGGTCTCTTGCTGCTCATCGGTGTGGGGCTTGCTGACCAACGGCGTGGCGGGCTGTTCACTCAACGTATACTGCAACCCGAGCTCGCGATGGCGCAGTTGAACTTCACCCATGCTTGGCGCTAGTCTCTCTGCTAATTTTTCAACCATATAAACCGAACGGTGTTGTCCGCCAGTGCAACCAATAGCGATCGTCATATAGCTGCGTTGACTATCTTGATAAGCGGGCAGCCAACGCTCAAGCCAGGCCTGAATATCGTTACTCATGGCATCTACGATAGGGTAGCCGCTTAAGAAAGCCACGATATTTGCATCACGCCCTGTGAATTGGCGGAGCGTTGGATCCCAATAAGGGTTGGGTAAGCATCGCACGTCGAACACCAAGTCAGCATCTAGTGGCACGCCACGTTTGTATCCGAACGATTCAAGCGTTAGCGTTAGCTTATCACGATGCTGATGTGCGACTTGATCGGTAATGCGACGGCGTAAATCGTGTACCGAAAGCCGCGAGGTATCGATCAATAAATCGGCCAGATCGCGAATATCGAGCAGCGTTTCTTCTTCTTTATTAATGGCCTCTTCAAGAGTCATTTCGCTATTGCGCGTTAATGGATGGCGCCGACGCGTAGCGGAGTAACGCTCTAGAAGAATGCGTGCATCGGTCGTCAGGTAGATGACTTGAAAGTCAATTTTACGCTGGCGCAACTCCTCTAATAACGAAGGAAGGCGCTCCAATGCTCCTGGCAGGTTGCGGGCATCAATACTGACCGCCAGATGAGAGCGTTCGCCCTGATCACGTATTTGGTCCACCAATGATCCCAGCAGCATGGCAGGAAGGTTATCAATCGCGTAGTAGCCAAGATCTTCAAGCGCTTGTAAGGCGATAGATTTACCTGACCCAGAGCGGCCGCTAATGATCACAAGTTGCATAGAGTCTCTCGTTGCTTGATCAAGCTGCGTTGAGGGTGGTGAGCGCGAATCAACCTGCCTTGTGTTACCGCTTGGCAGGTTTAGGGCATCAAGGCGCTGATTGCTCGCGAATTTTAGCGGTAAGCAACTCAAGTAGTTCACGCTGGCTGGCTGCTTTACGCAACTGCTGTCGCGTATCCGCATCATTCATGATGGTCGCCACTTCGCCTAGTAGAGAGAGGTGGGTGTCATCAGCCTCTTCTGGTACCAATAGCACGAACACCAGATCAACCGGGTCGCCATCGATAGCGTCAAAATCAATCGCTTCTGAGAGCTTTAAAAACCCAGCGATGGGGGCAGAGCAGTGGGGGCTACGCGCATGAGGAATAGCCACGCCGTTACCAATACCTGTACTACCTAAGCGTTCGCGGCCGATGAGGCGGCTAAACACTTCTTGGCTGTCCAGGCTGGGGATGTTTTGGGCAATAAAGGTGCTGAAAAACTCCAGCACCCTTTTTTTGCTGCCCCCGGGTACGTCGAAGAGAACGCGTTCCGGGGGGAGTATGGTTTCCAACGTCATTGAATTAACGCACGCCTGCGCCTTGGGCGCGAGCTTGTGCTTTTTCCTTATGTTTAACGAGTTGACGGTCAATTTTGTCCGCTAATGCGTCAATGGCGGCGTACATATCACTGTCTAGGGCTTCCGCATGTAAATCTGCTCCTGCTGCGTGCAGTGTACAGGCGGCCTGTTGGCGCTCTTTCTCCACCGATAGGGTGACTTGCACCGTGGTTATATTGTCGTAATGGCGCTCCACACGTTCAAGCTTTTCGTTGACATAGTCACGCAAGGCGTCAGTCAGTTCTACGTGATGACCAGTGATATTTACTTGCATTGACGTTCTCCTTATCCATCGGACTGTACTTCGATTGTAACCCTTTTTGCCGCGTTGCAAAGCCCTTGTCGAGAGTTTCGCTGCAACGCCAACAGATACTAGCGCAAACGACGCCTTTCGCTGGAAGAGGGGATGCCCATGGCTTCACGATATTTTGCTACTGTACGACGCGCCACCTGAATGCCGCCCTCATCTAAGAGGGTGACTAGGCGGCTGTCCGAAAGCGGCTTGCCGGGCGGCTCCTCTTGGATCAATTTCTTTAACCGGGCGCGGATAGCGGTGCTGGAGTGGCTATCGCCATCCTGACCGCTGACTTGGCTTGAGAAGAAGTATTTAAGCTCAAACACGCCGCGCGGCGTGTGTATATACTTCTGCGTTGTGACCCGTGAAATGGTCGACTCATGCATTTCAACGGCTTCAGCAATATCCGCTAGTATCAAAGGCTTCATGGCTTCTTCGCCGTGTTCCAAAAAGCCAATTTGCCGGGTGATGATCTCGCGGCCAACCCGCAGCAGCGTATCGTTGCGGCTAGATAGGCTTTTGATCAGCCAGCGCGCTTCTTGAAGGTGCTCTTTAAGAAACTGGTTGTCCTGGCTTTTGTCCGCACGCTTTATCAAACTGGCGTAGTCAGGTTGAATGCGCAGCCTTGGTAAGGCTTCTGGATTGAGCTCTAAATGCCAACCTTCGTGGTCATGGCGGACGACAAGGTCGGGCGTTACATAGCTGTCGTCGGTGTCGCCATAGGCGCTGCCAGGGCGGGGGTCAAGACTACGAATAAGGAGGATGACATCCGCTAACTGGTGATCATCGAGCCCCAGGCGGCGCTTCAGCAGGCGCATATCATCTTTGCCCAGCGCCTCAAGAAACTGCCGCACTAAGCGGCGAGCAGGCACCAGCAGCGGCGTATCATCGGGGAGGGCGGCCAACTGCAGCATCAGGCATTCGCGCAGGTCACGGGCGAAGATACCCGTTGGCTCAAATTGTTGCAGCTTGAGCAGTATCGTTTCCACTTCACGCTGACTAAGACCGTCAATTCCTTGAGCGCGGAGACCTTCGCGTATGTCGTTGAGCGGCTGTGTCAAATAGCCGTTAGCATCGAGCGCGTCGATTAAGCTTTCCGCGATAAGCTGCTCTCGAGCGCCAAAATCGGTCATAGCGAGCTGCCACAGCAAGTGTCCGTGTAGGCTCTGTCCAGCCGCTTGGCGCTCAAAATCAGGGCCTTCACCGCTGCTACTGCCATGGCTACCCATGTCTTGATAGGTGTCAGACCAGTCGCTATCTACCGATAGCTCGGTGGGAATGCTCTCTGACCACTCTTCCTCTTTAGGCTCACTGACAGCCTGTTCGCCAAATTCATCCTCCTGCTCAAGCATGGGATTGGCATCTAAGGCCTGCTGAATTTCTTGACGTAGGTCCAGCGTGGATAGCTGTAACAGGGCGATAGCCTGCTGCAGCTGAGGTGTCATGGTCAGCTGTGTGCCGATACGCAGTTGAAGAGAAGCTTTCATGACCATCTGAGAACCACTCGTTAATCAGAATGCTCCACCCTAGTGCGAGTAGGTCCCAGGTGCAAGTGCAATAAGCATGCCATTGGTAGTAAAGTTGTTGTAGAGCACTATTTAGAGGTGAAAATTAGGCTTAGAGTCGGAAGTCTGCGCCTAAATACACGTCTCGTACTTTTTGATTGGTAAGAATCGATTCGGGAGAGCCGCTGGCGATGATCTGTCCATCACCTACGATGTAGGCGATATCACAAATATCAAGGGTTTCACGTACGTTATGATCGGTGATCAGTACGCCTATGTGGCGCTGCTTCAGTGCCCGGATGATGGTTTTAATCTCGCCTACCGAAATAGGATCAACGCCAGCAAAGGGTTCATCCAGCAAAATAAAGGCGGGCTCCGTGGCTAATGAGCGGGCAATTTCCACACGCCTACGCTCGCCACCTGAAAGGCTCATGCCAAGGTTGTCGCGTATATGGGTAATGTGAAAGTCTTCAAGTAGCGCCTCTAAACGCTGCTCGCGGTCGCTACGGCTAAGCGCTTTTCGGGTTTCAAGTATCGCCATAATATTATCGGCGACCGATAGTTTTCGAAAAATAGACGCCTCTTGCGGCAGGTAGCCGATACCCGCTGCTGCGCGCTCATGCATCGGGGCGCGCGTTAAATCCACGTCGTCGATACCCACTTTGCCAGCATCCGATTTCACCAGCCCAACAATCATATAAAACGAGGTGGTTTTGCCTGCGCCGTTGGGGCCGAGCAAGCCCACCACGCTGCCTTGGGAAATTTCTAAATTGATGTCTTTAACCACGCGGCGGCGCTTATAGCTTTTGGCCAAGTGGTGGGCATAAAGGGTTTTAATCGGCGCAGTCTCTGCAGTTGCCACGGCTAGGCTCCCTATTGTTCCGGCTGAAGCGTCATGCGTATGCGCTGGGGCTCACTGCCTTCAACGTCAGAGCGCGCTTGAATCACTTCTCGATCAATAAAATACTCAAGGCGACCGCCGGTAAAGGTGTCTTCCTGCTGTGTTAATTCTGCTTGGTCGATCAGTTCTACCCGGCGTTCCGCGACATGGTAAATAATCCGTCTCGCCCAGCCTTCTGTTGGGCCCTCTTGCCCTTCGGCTTGATGACGTAAGTAGGCGCGCTCACCGGTGGAGGTGGCACGGGAAAGCTCGCCCGCTTCATTGCGTTCGATCTCTACCCGTTCGCCACGTAACTGCATTTCGCCTTGGCGAATGTTGACATCACCGGTATAGACAGCAGTACCCGCACGTTGATCCAGATCTAAACGGTCGGCTTCAACTTCTACCGGGGCCTGCCCTTGTGAAGAGCTGTTTTGCGCCAATGCCGATAGCGGCACCGCTAACGCGAAAAGGGCGGTATAGATAAATGCTTTCATGGCAATTCCTGTTAAGGTTGCGTGGCCGGGGGCTGCGTGCCGCGCACATTGTCAGTTAAGCGCACCTGGCTATCGTTGAGCCATACGTCCATACGTGTGGCGCTCATTTGCTGGGGCGGTTGTTGCAGCAATACCGGTGTTTCACTCCACGCATGCTGACTGAGCCCATCATAATGCAGCAGCTCTGTGTCTAACTGCCAGCCTTCATCCGGTGCGATCAGACGAGCCGAGCCCGACATCAACAGGGCTTGTGTGGAGGTGTTGAGTGTGCCTACATCGGCACTCGCCAGCCACTGGCGATTTTCGCTGTCGTATAAGATGGCTTCAGGCTCTTCAGTCCAGGTTTCACTTCGCTGGGGCGTATGGATCAGGCGCGGGGTTTTAAGCGACTGCAAGACGCTGCCATTATCTCCGAATAGGGTGATTTCAGCGTTTTCCAGTACGTGGCCGGGCTCCTGGGCCTGCGCCTCTGGGTCAATGGCCGTGCTTTGAGGTCCGCCTGGGTCAAGCCACACCAGTAAAGCCCCCAGGGCGATGACTAGCCCGCCGAGCCAGACGCGCACTTTAAAACGTTTGAGCATTAAGAGCGTCCGTGTAAATAAGTGTCGAGCACCGCGCCCCAGTGCCCCTGAGCTTCAAGCAGTGTGTCACAAATTTCGCGCACGGCCCCATGGCCACCCAGGCGTTCGGTAGTCCAGTCTGCGTGGGTATGCATATAATCCGGCGCGTTAGGGACGGTAATACCGACGCCACAACGCTTAATCGCCGCTAGGTCGGGTAGGTCGTCGCCGCAATAGGCCACTTGCTCCAGCTCGATATCGAGCCGCTGGCAAAGACCGCGCAGAGTCATCAGTTTGTCTTCACAGCCCTGGTGGACGTGATCGATGCCCAGCGCTGCGGCGCGTTGGCTCACCATCGGGGAGTCGCGGCCGGTGATCAGGGCAACATGAACACCCACACGCTTGAGCAGTTTCAGACCGTGACCATCCTGGGTGTGAAACGCTTTAATTTCGATGCCATCAGCCTGGAAGTAGAGGCGGCCATCGGTAAGTACGCCATCAACATCCAGTGCCAAAAGGCGTACGCGGCGAAGACGATCAAGTAGCGCTGCGGGTAGGGTCATAGAGCCTCCATATCAGTTAATTCTTAAAGCTTGAGCAGAATAAAGCGCCGGAGGGTTAAATAACGCCGCTGGCGAGCAGGTCGTGCATGTGTAGAGCCCCAATAGGGCGTTGTTGTTCATCGACCACCGCGAGGGCCGTGATGCGGCTCTCTTCCATTATGCGTACCGCCTCGGCTGCCAGAATGTCGGGGCCAATGCGTTTACCTGGCCGGGTCATGACGTCGTCTACCCGGACGTCGCGTAGGTTATGAAACTGATCCAGCGTGCGACGAAGGTCGCCATCGGTGTACACGCCAGCCAAGCGCCCATCGCTATCCACCACGCAGGTGAAGCCTAACCCTTGCCGCGTAATCTCTAATAGTGCGTCGCGTAGTGGGCTGCCCAGCGCGACCTGGGGGAGGCGCGCACCGTCGTGCATCAGGTCTCTAACGCGCAGCAGCAAGCGTTTACCGAGGCTGCCACCAGGGTGAGAGAGCGCAAAATCTTCAGCGGTAAAACCACGGGCTTCCAGCAGTGCGACGGCCAGTGCATCACCTAAAGCGAGTGCCGCGGTAGTCGAGCTGGTGGGGGCCAAGTCGAGCGGGCATGCTTCACGCTCAACGCCACTGTTTAAGTGCGCATCGGCGTGTTTGGCAAGCGTTGAGTTGGGGCGCCCCGTCATGCTCACTAGCGGCGTGCCAAGGCGTTTAAGCAGCGGTAAAAGCGCGGTGACTTCGGCGGTTTCACCCGAGTTAGACAGCGCTAGTACGACATCGGCACGTGTAATCATGCCCAAGTCGCCGTGACTGGCTTCGCCAGGGTGAACGAAAAAAGCCGGCGTGCCCGTACTGGCAAGTGTTGCCGCAAGCTTGCCGGCGATGTGCCCTGATTTACCCATGCCGGTAACTACCACGCGGCCTTGGCAAGCAAGAATCA
Source organism: Vreelandella neptunia (assembly GCF_022489065.1). Lineage (GTDB taxonomy): Bacteria > Pseudomonadota > Gammaproteobacteria > Pseudomonadales > Halomonadaceae > Vreelandella > Vreelandella neptunia_A. The sequence continues at coordinate 567,404 of NZ_JAKVTW010000001.1, forward strand.
ACTCACAGGCGCGATCAAAGCTTTCGTCGAGCTTAGCCTGAAGACCCCCAATGGCTGCCTGCTCAATTTGCAGCGTACGCATTGCGCTTTCGCGTAGTAGGCTGGGTGGAGCGAGAGGCTGGCGCATAGCGTTTTCTCTTAACAATTAAAAATATAAAAGTAGTAACCGCCAAGAATAACATCCTGACGCCCCATAAAGGCAGTGGTTGAGATCGTTGGTGCTGGTGAGTCTTGACGGTTAGATGACCAGTCGCCTGCTTGGTCATCGTTGATTTTCGTGTTCTGAATAGCCACTTAAGCGATCAGCAATGGCTTGTAGCGCTATAGTATAATGTTTGATAATGTTTTAGAAACACTGTTTCATAACCGCTGTTTTATAACCGAGGTTGCGGCAATTAAGGTATAATAGCTGGCCCTGCCCGCGCCTCGTTAAGAGTCAACCGATCCATGATAGATGCTCCTTTTATTGAAATTGAAGACCTATATTTTTCGCGTGGCGATCACGAGATTTTTCGCGGCGTGAACATGACTATTCCGCGCGGCAAAGTCACCGCGATCATGGGGCCAAGTGGCACGGGTAAAACGACCCTGCTCAAGCTGATTGGCGGCCAATTGACGCCAGAGCGCGGTCGGATATTGATCGACGGTGAGGATGTTCATCGGCTGTCTCGTAAGGCCCTATTTACGTTACGCAAGCGGATGGGGATGCTGTTTCAAAGTGGCGCGCTGTTTTCCGATTTAGACGTATTTGAGAACGTTGCTTTTCCATTGCGCGTACATACTGATTTGCCTGATACGATGGTGCGCGATTTAGTGCTGCTGAAACTGCAGGCGGTTGGGCTACGCGGGGCTCGTCACCTGACGCCCGCGGAGCTGTCTGGAGGTATGGCGCGTCGCGTTGCTTTAGCTCGGGCGGTGGCGCTGGACCCGGAGTTGATTCTGTATGACGAGCCCTTTGTCGGGCAGGATCCCATCTCAATGGGTGTGCTGGTGCAGCTGATTAAGCGCCTAAATCAAGCGTTGCAGCTTACCTCGGTGGTAGTGTCTCACGATATTAAAGAGACGCTGAGCATTGCAGATTACCTCTACCTAATTGCTGACGGCCAAGTGGTTGCCCATGGCACTCCGCAAACGCTAGATACCAATCAAGACCCAAGGGTCAGCCAGTTTATTCATGGCGCGCCCGATGGCCCGGTACCATTTCACTATCCCGCTGAGGCGTTTTATAGCGATATTTTGGGCGGAGCCCCGATGACAAAGTTAGGGTAGATGACAAAATTAGCGTAAATGCATTAATGCAGGGTAAAAACAGGGCAGGGATCAATGCAGTCAAAATTTTCTAACAGCACCTCACGCATCACCCGGTTGGGGCGGCGAGGGTGCGATTTAATGGAAGCATTAGGTCGGGCAGGGATATTTCTCTTCCAATCCGCTGTGGGTGTGCCATCCCGTGAAGGTTGGCGATTATGGTTGCACCAGATGCACTTTGTGGGCGTGCTTTCGTTAGCCATTGTGCTGGTGTCCGGGCTATTTATCGGCATGGTGCTGGCGCTACAGGGGTACACCATACTGGTCGATTTTGGGGCTGAGCAGGCCCTAGGTCAGATGGTGGCGCTTTCATTATTGCGTGAGCTTGCGCCCGTGGTGGCGGCACTGCTGTTTGCAGGCAGGGCAGGGTCAGCGCTGACCGCAGAGATAGGTCTAATGAAAGCGACTGAGCAGCTCACCAGTATGGAGATGATTGGTGTTGACCCGCTGCGTCGCGTGGTGGCGCCGCGCTTATGGGCAGGCTTCGTTTCGCTGCCTATTTTAACGGTGGGCTTTAGCGTAGTGGGCATCTGGGGCGGCTACCTCGTGGGTGTCGAGTGGCTAGGCGTCTTTGAGGGTTCATACTGGAGCAACATGCAGGCCAACGTGGCGTTTGTTAGTGATATTGGTAACGGCATGATCAAAAGCGTTGTATTTGCCCTGGTAGTGACCTGGATCGCTGTCTTTCAGGGGTACGATCTAGTACCCACATCAGAAGGTATTTCCCGCGCGACTACGCGCACCGTGGTGTATTCGTCGCTTGCAGTACTGGGGCTTGATTTTGTGTTGACCGCCATCATGTTTGGCGGCCTTTAATGGCTGGAGCAGTTTCATGAAACGCAGTAAAACCATGGAGTTCGGTGTTGGCCTGTTTATGGTGGCAGGCATTTTAGGGCTTGTGTTCCTCGGCTTGCGTGTAAGTGGGCTGACGCTTTCTGCACCCGCCCAGTCGTTTCAGCTGGAGGCTAATTTTGCCAATATTGGCGGCTTAAAACCTCGTGCCCGGGTCACCATGGCGGGAGTTACGGTTGGCCGTGTCGAATCTATTGAACTGGATACCCAGTGGTACGATGCGCGAGTAGTGCTGAGCCTTAATAGTGAACTGGAAGGCGAGCTCTCCAGAGACTCCATAGCCTCTATACTTACGGCTGGCTTGTTAGGTGAGCAGTACATCGGTCTTAGTGTGGGCGGTGATCCTGAAATGCTGGAAGATGGCGACACGATACGCGACACCCAATCGGCGCTGGTGCTGGAAGAACTTATCCAGCAGTTTGTGTCCAATATGACAAGTAACTAGCGTTGTAAATGACAAGCACTCATTCAGTGCATTAACGGGCCCAGTGCAATAACGGGTAGGGAGATAACGGTTATGAATGGAGTAAACTTAATGGTGGGTCGCTGGTTCTTTGCGGTCATTATAATGGTGGCAGCGCTTATTCCTTTGCAGTCTATGGCGCAGTCTCAATCACCGGAAGCGATGATTCGCGAGAATGTTGAGTCATTAATGGGAGACCTTGAGGGCCGTAAAGATTATTACGCCAACAACCTGGGTGAGCTTGAGGCATTAGTCGATAGTAACCTCGACCAAGTGGCCGATTTTCGCTACATCGGTGCCAGCGTAATGGGTAACTATTTCCGTAACGCGACACCAGAGCAGCGTAGCCGCTTTGCCGATGTGTTTCGGCAAACGCTGATCGATACCTATACCCGTGGTTTGGTGACATTCGATTACGACGAGTTGCGGGTGTTGGATGCACAGCAGGCCCAGCGTTACGAAGACCAGGCCAGCGTCGCCATGGAAGTGGTCGCCAGTAATGGTCAAGTGTACCCGGTAAGTTACAGCTTGAGGCTGTCGAATGGCGAGTGGCGTGTTGTTAACGTGATCGTTAACGGCATTAATCTTGGGCTAACGTTCCGTAATCAGTTTGATCAGGCCATGCGTGATAATAATCGCGATTATGATGCCGTCATTAACGGCTGGTCACCTGAAGTCGGTGTTGAAGAGCTAGAGCAGGGAGGAGATGCGTGACAACGCTGTTTTCGCGCCCTGGTCTCACGGTGAATATTGTGGACACTAGCTTGCAGGTGGCAGGTGATGTGGATGTTACCTCGGCGGCCGACCTGGCCGCCAGCGGGGTTAAGTGGCTCAATCAGACTGAACTCACTGCCATAGCAATGGATTTTAGTCGTGTTGATAAGGCCAGCAGCGTTGCCATTAGTGTACTGTTTGAATGGCTACGAATTTGTCGCCAGCGCGGCATACAGGTTGACACCATTCTCTTTTCGGCCCCCTTGCGCCGACTCGCCTCATTGGCTGAGCTTGATGCGTTAATAGAGAGCCCCGCCGAGACATTGGCTGTTTAGAAGTACGGCATCGCCAAGTGGGCTGCTTTTCTTTATCATGTCGACCCTATTACACCCATTTATAACGATGACCCCCAAGGAGTTTTTTACGCCATGCAACCCAACGAGGTAAAAGCACTGCTTGAATCCCGTATTGACGGATGTCAGTTCCATATCCAGGGTGAAGGCTGTAACTTTCAGGTGATTGCGGTTGGCGATGCCTTTGAAGGTCTCTCTCCAGTCAAGCGTCAGCAGCTCGTCTACGCTGCTCTCAGTGATGAGATCGCCTCGGGCGCACTCCACGCTATTAGCATTAAAACGTTTACTCCGGCGCAGTGGCAAACTGCACCGGAAAACGTTCAATAACGGTCGCCCCATGGATAAATTAATCATTACCGGCAATGGGTCGGTAGACGGTGAAGTGTGGGTTAGTGGCGCCAAAAACGCGGCGCTGCCTATCCTGTGTGCCAGCTTGCTGGCCGATGGCCCAGTAGTGATTGGTAACTTGCCGCACCTGCAGGATATTACCACCACCCTTGAACTGCTTGGCCGCATGGGCGTCGAGCCGGTGATGGGTGAGAAGTTGAGTATCCAGTTGGACGGTTCTCAGGTAACCCAGTGCCACGCGCCTTATGAGCTGGTTAAAAAGATGCGCGCTTCCATTCTCGTGCTGGGCCCACTGCTTGCTCACTTTGGTAAAGCCGATGTGTCGCTACCCGGCGGGTGTGCGATTGGTTCACGACCGGTGGATCTGCATATTCGCGGTTTAGAAGCCATGGGGGCGGAGATACGCGTTGAGGCAGGCTATATCCGCGCTCGCGTAGATGGGCGTTTGAAAGGCGCGACTATTTATTTCGATACCGTGACAGTGACCGGTACCGAAAACCTGCTGATGGCGGCAACCTTGGCCGAGGGTAAGACGGTTTTAGAAAACGCTGCCCGCGAGCCTGAAATCGTCGACTTGGCAGAGTGTTTGATCAAAATGGGCGCGAAAATCAGCGGCCATGGAACTGATACGATTACCATTGAAGGTGTCGAGAAGCTGCACGGTTGCGAGCATGACGTAATGCCCGATCGTATCGAGACAGGTACGTTTTTAGTAGCTGCGGCCATGACCGGTGGGCGAGTGAAGGTCAAGCGTACCCGAGCAGACATTCTGGATGCGGTCATCGCTAAACTTGAAGAAGCGGGCGCTGAGATTACCAGCGGTGATGATTGGATTGCACTGGATATGCACGGGAAGCGCCCGAAGGCGGTGAATATTCGCACTGCACCTTATCCTGCTTTCCCTACCGATATGCAGGCACAGTTCGTTGCTATGAACGCGGTGGCAGTGGGGCACTCACGGGTGGTCGAGACCATCTTTGAGAATCGCTTTATGCACGTTCAAGAGCTTAACCGCATGGGCGCTAATATTGTGCTGGAAGGCAACACCGCTCTGATTGAAGGGGTGGAGAAGCTTTCCGGAGCGCCGGTTATGGCAACCGATCTACGCGCCTCTGCATCGCTGGTGATTGCAGCCATGATGGCCGAGGGCGAAACCTTGGTGGACCGCATCTATCACATTGATCGTGGCTACGAATGTATTGAGGAAAAATTGCAGCTACTGGGTGCGCGTATTCGCCGTATTCCTGGTTAATCCATGCGACTAAGCCCCTGCATGCTAATAACTACTGGCCAACACGATGAGTAAGCAACTGATTTTAGCCCTCTCGAAGGGCCGTATTCTTGAAGAGACGCTGCCTCTGCTAGCCGATGCGGGTATCACACCCGCAGAAGATTTAAGCAAAAGCCGCAAGCTGCTGTTTGATACCAACTTGCCTGACGTAAAGCTGGTGATTATCCGTGCCACTGACGTGCCCACCTACGTTCAGTTAGGTGCCGCCGACGTCGGTATCGCGGGTAAGGATGTGCTGCTTGAGCATGGGGCTGAAGGCCTTTATGAGCCGCTGGATCTAGAGATTGCCCGCTGCAAGCTGATGACAGCCGGGGTGACGGGTCAATTGCCAGCACGTGCCAGGCGTCGGGTAGCCACCAAGTTTGTTAATGTGGCGCGCCGCTATTACGCCGAGCAAGGTATTCAGGCGGAGGTGATCAAACTTTATGGAGCCATGGAGCTTGCACCCCTGATGAACCTGGCAGACGAAATTGTCGATATCGTTGATACCGGCAATACGCTGCGGGCGAATGGCATGGAGCCACGGGAGCTGATCGCCCATATTAGCACTCGACTGGTGGTGAATAAGGCGGCCATGACCATGAAGCATGATCGCATTAAGCCGTTACTGGCCCGTTTAGATAGCGCGGTCAAAAAGCGTCAGACACAGCTTGCCGAATGATGTGAGGTGACCCATGAGCGATCCCAAAAGCATGTCCAACAGCGAGCAAAGCGCCGCTACGATGGTCTCACGCCTGTCGACAAGTGATACTGCCTTTCACCACCAGCTTGATTCACTGCTGGATTGGGAAGGAGTGTCAGATAAAGCAGTACAATCCCGGGTCGAAGAGATTCTTGCCAGCGTTAAGCAGCGAGGCGATGAGGCGGTCATTGAAGCCACTAACCGGTTTGATCGGCTCTCTGTTTCCTCAATGGATGAGCTGCAGCTGACGCCTGAACAGTTGAAGCAGGCCTATGACCATTTGCCTGCCGAACAGCGTGAGGCCCTCTCCAGTGCCGCAGAGCGCATTAAGCGTTACCACGAGCGTCAAAAGCCAAGTTCTTGGCAATACGAAGAGCCTGACGGCACGGTACTGGGGCAGAAGGTCACCCCGTTAGACCGCGCCGGTATCTATGTGCCAGGCGGAAAGGCGGCTTATCCATCGTCTGTGCTGATGAATGCGATTCCCGCCCATGTGGCTGGTGTGCGCGAAATCGTGATGGTTGTGCCCACCCCTGATGGCGTGTTGAATGAGCTGGTGCTTGCGGCGGCACACCTGGCCGGGGTCGATTATGTCTTTACCATTGGTGGGGCTCAGGCGATCGCAGCGCTTGCTTATGGCACTGAAACGGTTCCTCGCGTCGATAAAATAGTCGGCCCTGGCAATATTTATGTGGCCACGGCGAAGCGTGCAGTGTTTGGTCAGGTGGGTATCGATATGATTGCGGGTCCTTCGGAGATAATGGTGGTTTCCGATGGTCAAACCGATCCCGATTGGCTGGCGATGGATCTGTTCTCCCAGGCCGAGCATGATGAAGATGCTCAGGCGATCCTGGTCAGCTGGGATGTAGATCATCTGGATGCCGTAGAGGCTGCAATTGAACGCCTACTACCGACCTTGGAGCGTGAAGAGATTGTGCGTGAGTCATTGCGCAAGCGTGGCGCGTTGATTCACTGCCAGGACGCTCAAGAGGCCATTACACTCATTAATCGTATCGCCCCTGAGCATTTAGAGCTCTCTGTTGCTGCGCCAGAGGAGTGGTTAGATGATATTCGTCACGCAGGTGCGATCTTTATGGGTCGTTACACCGCTGAAGCGCTGGGTGACTACTGCGCTGGGCCAAATCATGTACTGCCCACCTCTGGTACGGCACGCTTCTCTTCACCGCTGGGCGTCTACGACTTTCAGAAGCGCTCTTCGATTATTCACTGCTCGGCAAACGGCGCTTCTGAGCTGGGTAAAATTGCCTCGGTGCTGGCGCGTGGCGAATCATTAACCGCCCACGCTCGCTCTGCCGAGTATCGTATTCGCGATTGATGTACTGGGTGCGTCTAGCGCCGGGCCAGCGTACTCATGCTCTTGCCGCTATGAGTCGCGTTGGCCCGGCGCTTCTTCATTAATCGGGATGGCGGGGAGCGGACGCTCGCCCACTTCCAGCGTCATTTCCATACGCTCACCGCTACGTACAATGGTGAGTGGTAGCGATGTGCCGGGCGGTATCGAAGCGATTTCACTCATTGCTGAGCGGGCATCCAGTATGGGCTCCCCTTTGACGGCGAGAAGGACATCGCCTGGCTCAAGCCCCGCTTGTGCCGCCGGCCCCCCGCTGACGACGCCTGCAACAATGACGCCCTGTGGTGTTTGTAACCCAAAAGAGGCCGCGAGTTCTCGCGATAGCGCCTGTGCCTCAATGCCAAGCCAACCACGAATCACCCGTCCTTGGGTCACCAGTTCATCTAAGATGCTGTGCGCAAGGTTGGCAGGAATCGCGAAGCCAATGCCTTGTGAGCCTCCTGAGCGCGAGAAAATAGCGGTATTAATACCCACCATGGCGCCTTCTGGGTTGACCAGTGCCCCACCTGAATTGCCTGGGTTGATAGCAGCATCTGTTTGAATAAAATCTTCATAAGCGTTGAGCCCTAAGTGATTGCGCCCCGTCGCGCTAATTATGCCCATGGTGACAGTCTGTCCAACCCCGAAGGGGTTGCCAATAGCGAGCGCCACATCGCCGACCGCTACATCGGCAGAGTCCGTCAGCTCAATCACAGGCAGGTCGTCCAGGTCGATTCGCAGCACGGCCAAATCACTTTCAGGATCAGTGCCAATCACTTCGGCAATGGTTTCTCGTCCGTCGCGAAGAGCAACCTGAATTTCATCAGCGCCATTGATGACATGATGGTTGGTCAATACGTAGCCATCTTCACTCACGATAACGCCAGAGCCCAGGCTGGAGAGCATTCGCTGGTGTGTTGTGGCATCGTCCCCCTGGCTATCAAAAAATTGCTGGAAAAAAGGGTCTGACATCAGCGGGTGCTGATCACGTTCGACAATACGTGAAGAGTAAATGTTAACCACCGCAGGCGCTGCTTGCTCAACTGCCTGTGCGTAACTCACAGGGCCCTCGTTGCGAGATAGAGGCGCCGCCTGATGAATTTCTGGCGCGGGTCGGTTTGGGCTGGGTTCCACCACGGCAGGCGTCGTAGAGATAACTGGGGCAGGGGTTTGAGTAGACTGAGGGCTTTGAGGAGCTTGTGGCGATGAGTCACGAAACGGATTAGGTAGCTGCTCGGGAAGCGCAAAGAGGATCACTACAGCGAGCAACACGCCAGTAATAACGGGCCAAAGGTAAGGCAGCACAAAGCGTCGCATGCAATAAATTCCTTAACGGGTCAGTCTCACTGTTCGCGATAAAAAGCAGTGAGTTTTACAATGGTTGAATGGTAACACTTTCTTAGCAAGTTCCTCACGGGTGCAGTTAAATCAATAAAAGGATGCAATATGATTCATCGTGACCAATTAGTGGCGGCCTGTGATCATCAGTTACGTGCTGCCCAGTTTAAAGATTATACGATTAATGGTTTGCAGATTGCGGGGAGTGATCACGTTAAACGCATCATGACGGGCGTCACTGCCTGTCAGGCGCTATTGGATGAAGCTGTTGCTTGGCAGGCAGACATGGTGCTGGTGCATCACGGCTACTTTTGGAAAAACGAGCCAGTGGCGATTACCGGTATGAAGCAGCGGCGGATTAAAACGCTGCTTGATCATGACATCAGTCTATTAGCGTATCACCTGCCGCTGGATGCTCATGCTGAGATGGGCAATAACGCGGAGTTAGCCCGTCGCCTTGGGTGGAAAGTCGAGGGGTGTATTGACGGAGAGCTGGGAGAGGGGCTTTTGTGGTCAGGCCGTTTGCCTCAGCCATGTTCAGCCAGCGCGCTGGCGGCACAAATAACCCATGCGCTGCAGCGAGAACCGCTGGTGATAGAAGCTCCGCAAGTGGGTGACATTGAACGCATTGCTTGGTGCACCGGTGGGGCGCAAGACATGATAACCGACGCCTTCGATGCGGGCGCACAGGCATTCGTTTCAGGTGAGATATCAGAGCGAACCACTCACTTGGCACGAGAAATGGGGATTCACTATATCGCTGCTGGGCACCATGCCACAGAGCGCTATGGAATTCAGGCGCTCGGCGAGTGGTTAAGCGATGAGTACGACGTCGAACACCGCTTTGTGGATATCGATAATCCTGCTTAATACATTAACCGCCCCAACATATCTTTGATAAGGATCGGGGCGGCTTAGTGTCGCTTGCTCACTCAGTAGCGCGGTGGTTGGGGTGTGGCGGCCTCATTGCTTTTCAAGCCAAAATCCTCAGACAGTGTGCCGCCTTTACCGTCAGCGTAGTCACGCGGTGTCGCTGGCGCCGCTGGATCATCCTGCGCCTGCTGTGTTGTCTCGTTAATGCCAGATAGATCCAGGCTGGGCTGGATAGCGGCATCGCGAATATTCCACTCCGCCGCATCCTCTTTTAGCTGAAGTTCTAGCTGGTTTGCTTCATCGCGAATATTGCCTAGCCGTTGATAAATTCCGGTCAAGTGGCTGCCCACGCTGCTCTTCATCTCGGCAATTTGATGTTCGCGTTCGAGTAGCTTTTGACGCATGGAAGCAGCCTCGCGCTGGCTTTTGCTGAATAGACGATAGCAGCCTAATCCAACGATCAAACCGACGATAAAGCCGATAATGGCAATGGTTAATGGTGAGCTTGCGTCCACAGTGTTCTCCCTGGCGCCTTGAATAAACAGTTAGGCTGCATCGGCTGGCAGCTTAAGAATCAAACAGGCTGCCATTATAGTCGTCAGTCAGCCGGTTGGGTCAATCCACTCATGCGCTTAGGCGTCTCTGCGGGTATAATCGCAGCCTTCTTAAGGTGGCCAGTGGTTGTGCTGGTTGCTGCCTTACATGTTGTGGGAGGCGATTGCATGTCATCAACATCTGCGGATAGGGCAATGCCCAAAACACGCCCAGCATCGCCCATTGAGCGCTATCGCGAAGACTTGGAGCGTGAAGATTTTCAATATGATGCGGCGCAGGAGTCGGCAGTAAAGCATTTGCAGCGGCTTTATGATGAGCTTGTGGCTGCACCAACTACCGTTCCCAAGACAGTGGTTGCCAATAAAGGGTTGAAGGCCAAAATGGCCGGCTTGATAGGGAAGAAATCCTCTTCGACTGATAAGCCTGCCTTGCCTCCAGTGAAGGGACTCTATTTCTGGGGTGGAGTAGGGCGGGGTAAAACCTACTTAGTTGACAACTTTTACGAATCACTTCCTTTTCCAGATAAAATGCGTACCCATTTTCATCGTTTTATGCAGCGTGTTCATAACGAGTTGACACACTACAAGGGTGAAAAAAATCCGCTGACGTTGATTGCCGGTAAGTTTGCTACCGAGGCCCGAGTGATTTGCTTTGATGAGTTTTTCGTCAAAGACATTACCGATGCAATGATTCTTGCCAACCTGCTTGAAGCCCTTTTTGAGCGTGGAGTAGTGCTGGTGGCGACGTCGAACATCGTGCCTGATGATCTTTATAAAGAGGGCCTGCAGCGCGCGCGCTTCCTGCCTGCCATCGAATTGGTTAATCGTCATTGTGAAGTAGTCAACGTCGACTCTGGCGTTGATTACCGACTAAGGGCACTGGAGCGTGCTGCTATTTTTCACTCGCCGTTGGATGAGGCGGCTGAGCATGAGCTTGCGCGTAGTTTTCGCGAGATCGCAGGTCATGAGGGTGAAATAGATGCCTCGCTCGAGGTCAATCACCGAGTGTTAAACGCGCGCCGTTTGCATGATGACATCGCCTGGTTTGAGTTTCTTGAGTTATGCGACGGGCCGCGCAGTCAAAATGACTATATTGAACTGGCTCGTGAGTTTCACACAGTGCTGGTCTCCAATGTGACTTGCATGGATGCCAAGAAAGATGACCAAGCGCGTCGCTTCATTAATATGGTGGATGAGTTTTATGATCGTGGCGTAAAGCTACTGATGTCAGCCGAAGTGCCAATTGAGCAACTTTATAGCAATGGCAAGCTGACATTTGAGTTCCAGCGTACGCTTTCACGCCTACAGGAGATGCAATCAATGGAGTACTTGGCATTGGCACATAAACCCTAGCGGGAGAAGAGCCTCTAGGCCAAGTAAAAAAGTCACGATACGGCTTAACTTGTGCCTGTCCTTACTGTAGAATGCCGCCTCGCTACATGTTGCTTGCGTAAGCTTGCAACCAAAAAGAATAGGGATGGTGCTTCGCCGTGAAACGGTGTAAGTCACCCAATACATTAAATCTGGTGATTTCATCCATGAAGACGTTCAGTGCTAAGCCGCAGTCCGTCCAGCGCGACTGGTATGTAGTCGACGCTAAGGACAAGACGCTCGGTCGTCTGGCAACCGAGATTGCTCGCCGCTTGCGTGGTAAGCATAAGCCCGAATTTACACCTCACGTTGATACCGGCGACTACATCGTCGTCATCAATGCAGAGAAAGTCCATGTGACCGGCAACAAGGCGAAGGCTAAAACCTACTACCGTCACACTGGTTACCCGGGCGGTCTGCGCTCTATGACGTTCGACAAAATGCTTGATCATGCGCCTGAGCGCATCATTGAGTCTGCCGTTAAAGGCATGTTGCCGAAAGGTCCTTTGGGTCGCGCCATGTACACTAAGTTGAAAGTGTACGCCGGTGCCGAGCATCCGCATGCTGCCCAACAGCCGCTTGAACTGAACATCTGAGGAAATCTTCGCCATGACACAGCAGTATTACGGTACCGGGCGCCGCAAGACTTCCACCGCTCGCGTGTTTATGAAGCCAGGCTCTGGCAAAATTACCGTCAACAGCCAAGACCTGGACCTTTACTTTGGTCGCGTTACTGGTCGTATGGTTGTTCGTCAGCCGCTTGAGTTGACTGAAACGCTGAACCAGTTTGACATTTTTGTCACTGTTGCTGGCGGCGGTGGTTCCTCTCAAGCAGGCGCCATTCGTCACGGTATTACACGTGCCCTGATGAACTACAACGAAGATCTGCGTCCTTCGCTACGTGCCGCTGGTTACGTAACGCGTGATGCACGTCAAGTTGAACGTAAGAAAGTCGGCCTACGCAAAGCGCGTCGTCGTCCGCAGTTCTCTAAGCGTTAATTCTTTACGCTATGCTGCAAAACGCCCGGGTCATCGACCTGGGCGTTTTTTATTGAAATATCAAAAAATTATATTGCTCGTACCACTATGGTCACGGGCGGTTGTTCTTGTGCATAGCGCTTTGTTTTTTTACCATAGAGCGTATTTGATATTTATCGCCGCAAGACGCCTTTGCGGCGAAGCGGGTAAGCTGATGGGAGAAACCTGAAATGGCAGATAACGGCGTAAACAAAGGCCGACGCCGTTTCCTCGTAGGCGCCACCTCCGTTGTGGGTGCGGTAGGTGCTGTCGGGGTTGCGGTCCCCTTTGTGGCTTCTTGGCAGCCTAGTGCCAGGGCAAGAGCGGCGGGTGCTCCCGTTCAAGCAGATATATCGAGACTTGAGCCAGGGCAACGTATGACCGTTGAGTGGCGTGGTCGTCCTATATGGATTATCAACCGTACACCGGAGATGATTGAGCGCACTGAAGCGCTTAGCGGTGACCAGTTGGCTGATCCTGATTCGGAAGTGCCACAACAGCCCACGTACATCGATGGTGGGTTACGGTCGATTCGACCTGAAATTGGCGTGTTGATTGGTATCTGTACGCACTTAGGTTGCTCGCCACTGTTTCGGCCTGAGCCTGATGCAGAGGGCGTGGGTGTCGATAACTGGCCGGGTGGTTTCTTCTGTCCTTGTCACGGCTCTCGCTTTGACTTAGCTGGTCGCGTGTTCAGTAATGTTCCTGCGCCGACTAACCTTGAGGTTCCACCCTACCGCTTTGAGAATGACGATATCATTGTCATCGGCGAAGATGAGGAGAGTGCCTAATGGGTAATCCGAATAAAGCCAAAGCGGAAAAGGGCATCATGCGGTGGGTAGATGATCGCTTTCCTGCGACTCAAATGTGGCAAGAGCATCTCTCCAAATACTACGCACCGAAAAACTTCAATTTTTGGTACTTTTTTGGCTCATTAGCGTTGCTGGCGCTGGTTAACCAAATCCTGACCGGGGTTTGGCTGACGATGAGCTTTAATCCCTCTGCTGAAGGTGCATTCGATTCCGTCGAATACATCATGCGTGATGTGGAGTGGGGCTGGTTGATTCGCTATATGCACACCACCGGCGCCTCTGCCTTCTTCCTCGTTGTCTATCTGCATATGTTCCGTGGTCTTTTATACGGTTCTTACAAAGCCCCCCGCGAGCTAGTGTGGGTCTTTGGCATGACTATTTATTTAGTCCTGATGGCAGAAGCCTTCATGGGTTACCTGCTGCCTTGGGGGCAAATGTCCTATTGGGGTGCGCAGGTCATCATTTCGCTGTTCTCTGCCATTCCCGCGATCGGCCCTGATTTGGCGCAGTGGGTGCGTGGTGACTTCCTGATCTCCGGTATCACCCTCAACCGTTTCTTTGCGCTCCATGTGGTGGCTCTGCCGATTGTTATCCTGGCGCTTGTTGTACTGCATATCATTGCTCTGCATGAAGTGGGGTCTAACAATCCAGACGGTATTGATATTAAGCAGAAGAAGGATGAGGCCGGTGTTCCGTTGGACGGGATTCCTTTCCATCCCTACTACACGGTTAAAGACCTTGTTGGCGTATCAGTGTTCCTGTTCGTTTTCTGTGTGGTGGTGTTCTACTTCCCAGAAGGCGGTGGTTACTTCATTGAGCGACCTAACTTTGATCAGGCGAACCCGCTCCAAACCCCTGACCATATCGCACCCGTTTGGTACATGACGCCGTTCTACGCCATTCTCCGCGCCATTACCTTCTCGGTGTTTGGCCTAGACGCTAAATTCTTGGGCGTTATATTTATGGGCGCGGCGATTGCAATACTGTTTGTTCTGCCCTGGCTGGATCGCAGTCCGGTACGCTCTATGCGCTACAAAGGCTGGATGTCAAAAGTGATGTTGCTGCTGTTTGCCATCAGCTTCGTTATTCTCGGTGTTTTGGGTGTATTACCATCAACCACAGGGCGAACCATTCTGGCGCAAGCATGCACCGTAATTTACTTCGCCTTCTTCGTCTTGATGCCTATATACACCAAGCTTGAGAAGACTAAACCCGTTCCGGAAAGGGTGACTGGCTAATGAAAAAGCATCTATTTGGACTCCTTTTCGCTTTAGTGCCAGTGACTGCGATGGCTGCAGGAGGCGCAAGTGTGCCTCATTCGATGGATCCTGATCTTCACGATCAAGCCTCGCTGCAAAACGGCATGAAGCTTTATGTGAACTACTGCATGGGCTGCCATTCACTTCAGTACCAGCGCTTTGCTCGTGCGGCTGACGATCTGGGAATGCCTCAGGATCTGGTTGAAGAGAATCTGATTTTCTCACCGGATTTGGCCTACAACGACCAAATGCATAATGCTATGGACAGTGGCGACGCAGAGGGCTGGTTTGGCGCGCCGCCACCGGATCTATCGCTTAAAACACGTGTGCGTGGAACCGATTGGATTTACTCCTATCTGCTCGGTTTTTATAAGGATCCCAGCCGTCCAACCGGCGTCAACAACACGGTATTTGATCTGGTAGCAATGCCTAACGTGTTGGAGCCTCTGCAGGGCGTGCAAGAGCTGGTATGTGCTGAAACGGATCATCCGGTAGAGGGCCAAGAGCCGGATGCATTGTCGGGTAAGTATCAGTCTTGTGACGTGCTGCAGGTCACAGAGCCGGGTGAGCTTGAGCCTGCTGAGTTTGAGGAAGCGATGTATGACCTTACCAACTTCCTTGCTTATGTCGGTGAGCCTTCCAAGCTCCAGGCCCAGGCGTTAGCGCCTAAAGTGCTGATCTTTATTTTCATTTTTGGTGTGATTGCTTATCTGCTCAAGCGTGAGTACTGGCGAGATATCCACTAATTAGCAGTAGCTGATGGTCAGTAAGGCGCACGGCGTAAGCCGTGCGCCTTTTGCTTGTCAGCATGGCAATAAAAGCAAAGCAAGCTAGCTTCCCCTAAGGGTGGGCTGGCGTGTTATTATCCAAGATTGTTTTGATGTGAGGATGCTTTCATGGGTGTTGTGGCCAAGCGGTCGTCGATGATCTTTTACTCAGGTAGTGATGATCATTTCAGTCATCGTGTGCGCATTGTGCTGGCCGAGAAGGGGGTTGCCGTTGATATCGTCGATGTTCTCGACGAAAAACCACCGGAAGAGCTGGCAGACCTTAATCCGTACAACAGTGTGCCGACGCTGTTAGATCGTGACTTGGTGCTGTATGAGTCCAAGGTCATGATGGAGTATCTGGATGAGCGTTTCCCGCATCCTCCGTTGCTGCCTGTCTATCCTGTCGCGCGTGCGCAAAGCCGCCTATGGATGCACCGCATTGAGCGTGAGTGGTGCCCAATGGTCGATCAGATCCGCAGCGGTGGCAAAAAAGAGGCAGATAAAGCACGTAAAGAGCTGCGCGAAAGCTTAATTGGTATATCGCCGATTTTTGAAGATATGCCTTACTTTATGAGCGAAGAGTTCACGCTGGTAGATTGCTGTTTAGCGCCTGTATTGTGGCGTTTGCCGGACCTCAATATTGAGCTGCCAGAAAAGCAGGTCAAACCGTTGCTGGCATACATGTCACGTGTGTTCGAGCGTGAAGCGTTTAAGGCCTCTTTAAGTGAGCGTGAAAAAGAGATGCGCGCTTGAATTCATTCGGCTCCTTGGCGCTGGTTTAAGGCAGGGAGCCTTACTTGTAAGGAGGAGGGAGTCTAGATGAAATCGAGTCGGCCCTATCTCGCCCGAGCGCTCTATGAATGGCTGTTGGATAATGAGTTAACCCCTTATCTGGTCGTAGATGCGACTCTGCCAGGAGTAGAAGTGCCTCGCCAGTTTGTTCAGAATGGCCAGATTGTTTTGAACGTCGCACCCACCGCCGTGCGCGATCTATTTATGGAGAATCAGGCGATAGGTTTCAATGCACGCTTTGGTGGGCAGCCTATGCAAGTGATGATTCCTATTCCCGCACTGATTGCCATTTACGCGCGCGAAAACGGCACTGGCATGGTGTTTGGGCAGGAGCCCGAGCTGAATGATGCCGATGAATCCTTAAGCAATATTGAGGATGAAGATAAGGCTTTTACCAAGCCTGAGCTATCGATCACTGAGCCTGTCTCTGAAAAGAGTGGCGATGGCTCTAATGCTTCAAGCGATGACGCTGATAAAGAGGCTCAAGCGAAGAGCAAGGCGAAGAAGAAGCCAACCCTGCGAGTCGTTAAATAGTCCCAGGTGCTTTTACAAAAAAAGCCTCGCTCAAATGAGCGAGGCTTTTTAATGTCTAATACATCACGTTAGCGTGATTTTCAGTCGAGGTAATCAAATACTTTAACGATCCGCTGTACGCCGCCAACGGACGAGGCTGCATTGACAATGCGATCAGCCTCTTCGCGAGTGACGCGGCCCATCAAATATACGCTTGCGTTCTCAGTGGTTACTTTTAGCTTTGATGAGTCGATGCGGTCATTCGTTGCCAGGTGACTTACGACATTGGTGGTTAACCAAGTATCCGTTAGGCGCTGGCTGGCTGGAAGACGGGCGGCAATAGTCAGTTCGTTATGGACTTCACTAACGCCGCGCAGGTTCCCGGTCACTTCGCCTGCCATATTGCGAAGTTCTTCGCTAGGTACTTGTCCTACCAGTAGTACAACGCCATTATAGCTATGGGCACGAATGCGGGCATCGCCTAGTCGCGCGTCGGCGCGCTTTAGTGCGTCATCAACTTCACGCTCAATCGTTATATCGACGGCTTCAACGTCATCGCTACGTTGGGCATAGTTGGATTGATTTGAGGCGGAATTGTTGGCGCAGCCGGAGATGAAAATTACCGCGCAAAGCGCTGCGGCCATGAAGCCGCGAGAGGAGAGGCGTTGGGTCATTGGTAAGGCTCCTTGATACTAGCAGTTAAGCATTCAGTGAAAGGCATGTTTGTAATGGCATGTTTGTAAAGACTTCGTTTGTGGTGTTTTTATTAGGTATTTAAGCGCTTCCAAACAGCTGTTCGTCAATAAGATCGCATAAGCAGTGAATCACCAATAGGTGAACCTCTTGAATGCGGGCCGTCGAGGTGGCGGGAACGCGAATTTCGCAGTCATCTTGCCCTAACAGTGATGCCATATCGCCGCCATCGCGACCAGTGAGGGCGACGACGGTCATTTCTCGATCATGTGCTGCCTGAATGGCCTGCACAATATTGCCTGAATTGCCGCTGGTTGAAATAGCCAACAGCACATCACCAGGCTGGCCCAGAGCGCGAATCTGCTTGGAAAACACCTCATTATAGCTGTAGTCATTAGCGATTGAGGTGAGTGTTGAGGTGTCGGTAGTGAGTGCCAGAGCGGGGAGACTGGGGCGTTCACGCTCGAAGCGGTTGAGTAGTTCAGAAGAGAAGTGCTGGCTGTCACCTGCGCTGCCGCCATTGCCACAGGCAAGGATTTTCCCTTCGCTAACAAGGCACTGCACCATCATTTGGCTTGCCACTTCAATAAAGGGCGGAAGCACTTCGCTGGCATAGGTTTTAGTGTCGATGCTGGCGTTAAAGTGGCCAAGTATTCGTGATTGAAAGTCCATCAGGGCTTCCTGGTTGTAGAGTCAAAAGGCATCAAAAGCAGCTTTCACCCATTGAAAATCGAGATCGGGTGACTTGCCAGTAATCGCCAGGATATCAAAGCGGCATGGCGATGAAAGCCCGCCTCGGGCGATATATAGCCTTGCTGCACGCACCAATCGTTGCTGCTTCTGGTAGGTAATCGTTTCCAGCGGATGTCCATAGCGTGTCGTTGTGCGGTGTTTAACCTCGACAAAGACGAGAATATCGCCATCGCGCATTATCAAGTCAAGTTCGCCCCCTTTCACATGGTGGTTCTGAGTGACGAGGACGAGGCCCTGCTGGCACAGCCATTGAGCAGCGATCTGCTCAATGGCGGCACCGCGGGCGCGGGCGGTATGGGCGTTATTCGCCACTGTTGCCCAGGCCAGGGATTAAAATAGGCGATGGAACGCCGTTCTGGAATTTTGCCCAAGGCAGCTCACGGTAAATACGCCCATCGTCATTTAAATACAGCGTTCCGGTACTGCCATTCAAACCGTTGAGTTGGTTAAGGTCTGAGAAGCGAATGGCCAGTTCGTAAGCATCAACCCCCATTGCCATCAGGCGGAACATGGATGCATCAGATTCATCGCGCAGGCTCTGATAGGTTGCTGCAAAGGGCAGAGCTTCTTCACCGCCGACGGCGGCGTCCGGAATTTGCCAAGGAATATCCACAAACATCACGTCATTGAGGTCTTGATCGAGGCGCGTTTGCAGGCGCCCCTCATGTAAATGAGACGTGGCATAAATGGGTAGGTTGGGCGCGTAATAGTAATCCATGGTGGGCGGTACTTGGCGCGCATATTCCGGCAAGGCAAGCAGGAAAAGGGCGTCAATATTGTTCAAACGGGCGCGCTCGCCGCTGACGTTAAGAGCGGTTTGCACGGCATTGGACACCGAACTTTCAGGGTTGTAGCGGACAGCATTGGTGATTTCCCCCCCCTGGCCGTGCCACTCATTCCAAAAGGCTTCACCAACGCGGCGGCCCCAGCCGTTATCGGGCACCATCATGGACATCTGGCGGTGGCCATCTTGCCAGGCGCGGCGTGCGGCTTGGCGCGCTTCATCTTCGGCTGAGAGACCATACTGGAAAAGTCGCTGTGCCTGATTGCTATCGCCATTGCCATAATTGAGGGCAAGAGTGGGTAGGGGCACGCTATCGCGCTGCTCAAGCTGGGTGACTTGATCTTTGTCTAGCGGCCCGATAATGAGCTGAGCGTTCATCTGCTGGGCGCGATCATAAAGCTCGTCCAGCGAATAGCGCGAGGCGTCGAGGAAGTTTAATTCGACATTGCCACCTTTAACTTGATGGTGCTGACGCATCGCAGAGGCGATGGTGTTCGCCACGCTGCTGAGCGGGCCTGATTCAGGCAGGGCAACCACTATACGGCGTATGTCCTGGCCTTCAAGTTCAGGCAGAGCAACACTCACCGCACCGCTGGGTTGATCGAGCGCTCCGCGGGCCCAGCTCTGACGCTCAGCAAGCGTTTGTTGCTGGTTCGCTTGCATCGGTAGTTCGTCGTCTAATACTTGAGTTGCACGGAGCACGGCCCGGGGCTCATTTAACGCTCGGCCCAGTTCGGAGAACAGTAGCGCCCAGCGCACGCGATCTGGCTCTGATAAGAGACTCTCATCAATGCCATCTGCGGTCTCAAAGGCTCTTTCGCGCTCACCTTGTTGAGCCATAATATTGGCTGCTTCCAAGCGCGTTTTGGCTGCTTGTTCTGGTGCTTGTTGCTCCGCTTGGCTGAGTAGCTGACCTGGGTCTTCAGCAGGCACACGGTCTACCACGCTTGGCGACTGCATCGCACAGCCTGCAACGAGAAATGCCACAAGGGTGGCGGCGAGTAAGCCACGTAATGACTGTTTCATGTATCCTTCCTTAAGTTTCCATTTGCGCCGTCGCTGCCTGCCAGCGATTGCCGAGGCCACTGCACAAGCATAGCGCACCGGTAGAGCAAGCCATCAACGAATCGAGCGTCATCGACGAATTGAAAGTCATCAACGAATTGAGAGTCAACAATGACAGACCATAATCCGGGCACATTGTACGTGGTTGCTACGCCAATTGGGAATTTGGACGACTTAACGACGCGTGCCATAAAGGTGTTAAGCCAAGTGACGCGGATTGCGGCTGAAGATACGCGCCATAGTGGGCGCCTGTTGACGCATTTAGGGCTCAACAAGCCCATGCTCTCGCTGCATGAACACAACGAGGCGCGCCGGGTAGACACCTTGGACGGGTATCTTGCCGCAGGCGAAGATATTGCCTTAATCAGTGACGCAGGAACACCGTTGATTAGTGATCCTGGCTTTGTATTAGTGCGCGAACTGCGGGCGCGCAATCGGCACATAGTGCCCATCCCTGGCCCCTGTGCGCTGATTACTGCGCTTTCGGGGGCTGGTCTACCCACCGATAAGTTCGTTTTTGCCGGGTTTTTGCCCGCCAAGTCAGGCGCTCGACGTCAAGCGTTAGAGGGTTGGAAAGCCCGTGAAGAGACGTTGGTATTTTATGAATCACCTCACCGTATCGTGCACACACTGGAGGCGCTTCAGGAGCAAATGGCCGGGCGGGATGTCGTGTTGGCCCGCGAGCTGACCAAAACCTTCGAAACATTCTTGCACGGCACGCCTGAGAGTTTGCTTGAGCAGTTAGCTGCCGACCCTAATCAGGCTCGCGGCGAATTTGTAGTGATTGTTGCCGGAGCCCCGCCGGTCGAGCAGAGCGAGCATCAAGATATATCAGCAGATGCCTTGTTAGCGGCACTGCTGGCAGAGGGTGTGGGGGTTAAGCAGAGTGCTGCCATTGCTGCACGAATGCTCGGCGGCCGTAAGCAAGTTTGGTATGCCCGCTTGCAAGCAATTAAAGGTGAGCATTGAGGCAAGTCGAGGGCGCTGGTATGCTTGCCGCCGGAGTTGGCCAGACAGTCGCCGCTGATACCCCTTAAAAGGTGTCGGGGGAGGAAAGTCCGGGCTCCATAGGGCAGAGTGCCAGGTAACGCCTGGGCGGTGTGAGCCGACGGAAAGTGCAGCAGAGAGTAGACCGCCTAAGCCCCTGAAATAAACCTCTGGGGCCGGTAAGGGTGAAAGGGTGCGGTAAGAGCGCACCGCGCGCCTGGTAACAGTGCGTGGCATGGTAAACCCCACTCGGAGCAAGACCAAATAGGGACCCAATGGCGTGGCCCGCGCTGGGTCCGGGTAGGTTGCTTGAGCGCTGTGGTAACGCAGCGCCTAGAGGAATGGCTGTCCACGACAGAACCCGGCTTATCGGCCGACTCCCCCATTTCCACATCAGGGCGTGCCAGCACGCTCTTTATTACGTTGTCTCTAACATCTTGTGTGAGAAAAAAATGTCTTCTCCTGACGCTGAACAGGTTGCTTCCCGCTTTCGCCATACCAGCGTACTACTGGAGGGTGCTGTTGATGCCCTGGTGCATGATGATCAAGGTGTCTATTTAGACGGTACTTTCGGGAGAGGCGGTCACTCACGGTTAATTCTTGATCGGCTAGGTGAGCAGGGCCAGCTACTCGCCATGGATCGCGACCCTCAAGCAATTGCCGCAGCGGCTGATATTGATGATCGGCGCTTTCAAATTACCCAGCGTGAATTTGCTCAGCTAGCCGAGTTTGCCCGCGAGCAGGGCGTGTTCGGAAAGCTTTCCGGCGTGCTGCTCGATGTTGGCGTTTCCTCTCCCCAGCTTGATGATCCCGAGCGTGGCTTCAGCTTTATGCGTGATGGTCCGCTGGATATGCGTATGGATCCAACCCAGGGTCAGAGCGTTGCTGAATTTTTGGCGCGCGCCAGTGAAGCTGATATTGCCTATGTGTTTAAAACCTATGGTGAAGAGCGCTATGCCAAGCGTCTAGCCCGGGCGGTGGTGACACGCCGAGTTGAGAAGCCGTTTACCCATACGGTAGATTTGGCTGAAGTGCTTAAAGTTGCCCACCCTGCCTGGGAAAAAGGGCGTCACCCTGCCACAAAAGCATTTCAAGGGCTGCGTATATTCGTCAACGGTGAACTTGAACAGTTGGACAGCGCACTAGATGCGGCGCTTGAGGCGCTTGCTCCTGGCGGTCACTTGGTGGTGATTAGTTTTCACTCACTGGAAGATCGCCGTGTGAAGCGCTTTATCCGTCATCATGTGCGCGGTGACACTGATCTGCCCCGTGGGGTGCCTATTCGCGACGATCAAATGAATCGGCGCCTTGAGGCACTGGGCAAAGGCGTGCGGCCAAGCGATGAAGAAGTGGATGCTAATCCTCGCTCGCGAAGCGCCGTGATGCGCGCTGCACGCAAACGGATGTAATCATGAGTATGGATCGGATTGAGCAGTGGGCAGCCTCGCTACGTACCGAGTGGCCGTTCAAGCTGCGTTTACGCCCCTGGCCGGTGGTTATTAGTCTGTTATTTATACTCTGCATGGCCTCTGGGCTAGGCGTGGTCATCACCACGCATATGACGCGAGTTCAATTTGCTCAGCTGCAACAGCTAGAGCAAGAGGAGAACCAGCTGCAAACTGAGTGGGGTCAGCTACTGCTCGAAGAGGGGGCATGGTCAACGCCAGCCCGAATTGAGCAAATTGCGACTGAGCGCCTGGGTATGCGAATCCCTGATGTCCATGATGTTGAGGTGATTCGGCCATGAGAAGCGAGCGTCGAGGAGGCACCTCCCGCCAGGCACCGATTGCGCCCCCGTTGGGTGGCGGACGGTTCGTATTTATCTTGCTTGCGATTGGCTTGGCGTCAGCTATTTTAATCGGCCGTATTACGCTGCTTCAGGTCATTGATCGGCCTTTTCTACAGAGCCAGGGCGACGCACGAACCCTGCGCCATGAAGCGATTCCCGCCCACCGCGGTATGATCACCGACCGTAATGGTGAGCCGCTGGCTATTTCTACCCCGGTTGTTACCATCTGGGCGAATCCCCAGGAGTTGCCCGAGGATGCCATTCAGCGCGTCATGCTTGCCCAGGCGTTAGGCATGACGCTGGATGACTTTGAGTCGCGGGTGGCACGCTTTAGCGAGCGTGAATTTATGTATTTACGCCGTCAAATGACGCCTGCAGCTGCTCAGCAGATTCTTAATCTACGTACTCCCGGTGTCTATCCCCAGCGTGAATACAAGCGCTACTATCCGGCGGGTGAAGTGGCTGCGCAATTACTGGGCGTTACCAACGTTGATGACATTGGACAAGAGGGCTTAGAGCTCTCCTATCAGCCCTATTTAGCAGGCCACCCTGGACAGCGGCGGGTTATCAAGGATCGCCGCGGGCGTCTGGTGCGTGAGCTGGGCGTGATTAACGAAGCCCAGCCGGGTGGCGAGCTCACCCTGGCCATCGATCAGCGCATTCAGTATATGGCGTACCGTGAGCTGCGCGCTGCCGTCGCCGAAAATGAGGCTGACGGCGGCGTACTAGTGATGATGGATGCGCGCACGGGCGAAGTGTTGGCAATGGCTAATTTACCCTCTTATAACCCTAACAACCGGGCAGGGCTCGATCCGCGCGGACTACGTAACCAAGCGCTGGTGGACGTATTCGAGCCAGGTTCGGTGATGAAGCCGCTGGCGATGGCGGCTATTTTGGAGAGCGGTGTTGTAGACCGGGACGTCATAGTGGATACATCGCCCGGTTGGATGCGCTTGGATCAGTTTACGATTCGCGATTTTCGTAACTATGGCGAATTGGATTTGCCGGGTATTTTGGAAAAATCTTCGAATATTGGTATGTCTCGCTTGGCGCTGCAACTGAGTGATACCGCAATTTGGGAAAAGTATAACCAGCTAGGGTTAGGGCAGGCGCCTGGGACTGGTTTTCCGGGTGAGTCGACGGGTAGTTTGCCGGCACCGGTGCGCTGGTCGCGCAGCGAGCGCGCAGCACTCTCTTATGGCTACGGACTATCGGTCTCGGCAGTTCAGTTAGCGAGTGCATACACGGCGTTAGCTAATGACGGTGTACGTCTGCAGCCCTCCCTTTTGCGGCTTTCTGAGCCCCCTCAAGGTATTCCCGCAATATCACCTTCAGTAGCCAATGATCTGTTAAATATTTTAGAAACCTCGGTAGCCGCCTATACCGGTGGTCGGCGTGCCCGCGTTGAAGGTTATCGCGTGGGTGGCAAGACGGGGACTGTGCGTAAGAGTGGTCAGCAAGGCTATACCACCGATGCGTATCGCAGTGTTTTCGCAGGCATTGCGCCTATTTCCGATCCGCGTATTGTGACTGTTGTGATGATTGATCATCCCAAAGCTGGCGAGTTTTATGGGGGGGCTGTCGCTGCCCCGGTTTTTTCCAGTGTGACGGGGAATGCTTTACGTTTACTGGACGTTCCGCCAGATCACGATGCAGAGTAGTTTTTTTAAGGAGATTTCATGACGCTGAGTCCAGTCGATGTGATGACGGCGCTCGCGCAGGTATGGCCTAAGTCACCGTTACCCGCTGACCTGCCTGCGCTGCCAGATCGGGTGCGCATTGAAATGGATTCCCGCAAGCTACAGGCGGGCGATATTTTTGTGGCAGTGCCGGGTAGTCAGCGTGATGGTCGCGACTTTATCGAGCAAGCGCTTGAAGCTGGCGCTGCGCTAATTTTGGCTCAGGGCCCGCAGGGCGATGTGGTGCTAGAAGGCCGTGTGCTAAAACTGCCGCATCTTTCGATGCGTTTAGGTGAGCTAGGGCGTGCTTTGTTTAAGGTGCCGCAAGATATTGAAGTGATTGGTGTGACCGGCACCAATGGTAAGAGCTCGGTCACCCACTATATTGCCGCCCTAAGCGAAGCGTTGGGTACACCGACAGGCTTGATAGGCACGTTGGGCGTTGGCCGCCCCGGTGAGCTACGCGATAGCGGCTTAACCACGCCGGGTTCCTTAGCGCTCCAGTCGACACTTGGTGAGCTTGCCAGCCAAGGGGTGCGTCGTGTGGCTCTTGAAGCATCTTCCCATGCCCTTGATCAGCACCGTTTAGAAACCGTCAATGTAAGCGTGGCCGTGTTTACCAATTTGACTCGCGACCATTTGGATTATCACGGCAGCATGGCCGCTTACGCGGCATCAAAAGCGAAGCTTTTCCGGCGCTCTGAGCTTCGCCTGGCGGTAGTCAATGGCGATGATCCTTTAGCGCGCTTAATGTTGGCAGGTTGCAACAGCAATGTGCGTGTATTGGCGACGGGGCAAGATGAGGCCGTTACATTGCGCGTACTGGACTGGCAGGCCTCTGAGCAGGGTCAACAGGCCATGATTGCGACTCCCGATGGCGAAAAAATGCTCAGGTTAGGTTTAATAGGGCGTTTTAACTTAGATAACGTGCTACTGGCGATGACTGTGCTGTATGGGTTGGGTGAATCACTCGATGAACTCTTTTTAGCCGCTTCGTCGCTTACGCCGGTCCAGGGCCGTATGGAGCTCTATCGTGATACTAATGCGCCCAGCGTCATCGTTGATTATGCCCATACGCCTGATGCTCTGTATAACGCACTGAAAGCGCTCCGGGCCCACTTGGGCGATACTGGCAAATTGTGGTGTGTGTTTGGCTGTGGTGGAGAGCGCGATACCGGTAAGCGAGCCGAAATGGCTAAAGCCGCAGAGCCGTTGGCAGATCATATTATCGTTACCGACGATAACCCCCGCCACGAACCCGCTGAGCAAATCCGTCAACAGATCTTGTCTGGATTCTCTGATGTCGCCAATCCTGTTGAAATCGGCGAGCGCCGCGAGGCCGTAGCGACCGCTATTCAGCAAGCCGCCGCCCAGGATGTCGTGCTAATCGCCGGCAAAGGGCATGAGGCGTACCAGGATATCAAAGGGGTACGCTACGACTATGCCGATAGCGAAGAGATCCAGCGCGCCTTTGCCGCCAGGAGATATCAATAATGCGCTGGGCTCTTGGGGAAATTGCCTCGATCCTGTGCATTGAGGCACCCAGTGGAAATGCTCAGCTCTGCATAAATTCGGTAGTGACCGATAGTCGCAAAATTACCCCGGGCTGCCTTTTCGTTGCGCTGAAAGGGCCAAATTTTGACGGCCATAATTTTGTAGGGCGCGCGCTTGAGCTAGGTGCCGCGGCGGCATTGGTTGATACTCCTGCCGAGCGTGACCTACCTCAATTGATATGCCCTGATACACGTCTCGCATTAGGGCTCTTAGCAGGCGCGCACCGGCAAGCATGGCAGGGGCCTTTGGTGGCGATAACCGGTAATAGTGGCAAAACGACCGTAAAGGAGATGTGTGCTGCCCTGTTAGTGCCGCTTGGCAGCGTATTAGCCACCGAGGGTAATTTGAATAATGATTTTGGCGCGCCGCTAACATTATTGAGATTGCAGCCCGATCATCAAGCCGCAGTGATAGAGCTTGGCGCTAACCATTTAGGCGAAATTGCCTGGACAGCCCCATTGGCAAAACCCGATGTGGCGATTATTACCAATGTCACCGGCGCCCATGTAGGTGAATTCGGCGGCATGGGCCAGATCGCTCAGGCAAAAAGCGAGCTACTTGCCGGGCTGAGCGAGCAGGGCACAGCCATCATCAATCGCGATGATAACTACTACACGTTTTGGGCGGCACGCGCGGCCCCGCGTAAAGTCGTAAGCTTCGGCTTTCATCCCCAAGCGGATGTGAGCGCCTCAGCGCTTTCCTGTGATCCGCAAGGGCGGTATGCTTTCACGCTAATGCACCATGGTCGAGCGCTGGGATGCGTGCGTTTACCGCTTCTCGGTAAGCATAATGTCAGTAACGCGCTGGCCGCAGCAGCTGCTGCATTAACGCTAGGCGTGCCTGAAGAGCAGATAGTGTTACGACTTGAGACGCTTCAAGCACTGTCGGGACGTTTAACGGTGGTGTCTGGAGTGCGAGGTGTCACCGTGTTGGATGACACTTACAATGCCAATCCAGGGGCGGTAAAAGCGGCTCTGGATACCCTCGCGAGTTGCCCAGCCCCACGCTGGTGTGCGTTAGGGGCAATGGGCGAGCTGGGGGAAGATTCGGCAGCGCTGCACGCGGATATAGGCCGCTATGCCGCTGAGCTTGGCATTGATGAATTTCTAACGCTGGGCGAAGCCGCGCGCGCCGCCAGCGAAGCTTTTGGTCGTGGGCTGCATTTTAACGATCACGAGGCGCTAACGCGTCATGTCACTAATACTTTGCCGCCGGACACCACACTGCTGGTGAAAGGGTCGCGCAGTGCGGGCATGGAATATGTCGTCAATGCACTGCGTTCGGATGAAATAAGGTAAACGCCGTTCATGTTACTTCACTTGGCGAATTTTCTGTCGCAGTATCAATCTGATTTTCAGGTCGTTAATTATTTAACCCTACGCGTAATTTTAGGCGCCCTCACTTCATTGATGCTCTGTTTGTGGCTAGGGCCATGGATGATTCGGCGTCTTGTCGAGGGACAGATAGGACAATCCGTGCGCGATGATGGCCCTCAGTCGCATCTTTCTAAAGCGGGTACCCCAACGATGGGGGGGGCGATGATTATACTGGCCATCGCCATCAGTACTTTACTGTGGGGTGACTTAACCAACCTCTATATCTGGGTGGTGTTGGGCGTCACGCTAGGGTTTGGTGCCATCGGTTGGGTTGATGATTACCGCAAAGTAGTTGAGAAAAACCCGCGTGGTTTGCCTGCCCGCTGGAAGTATTTCTGGCAATCAGTCGTGGGCCTGGGGGCCGCTGTACTGCTCTATCTAACGGCCTCCACGCCGGTTGAAACCAGTTTGTTGGTGCCACTGTTTAAAGAGGTGGCTCTGCCGCTGGGCGTTTTCTATATCGTACTCACTTACTTCGTGATTGTTGGTAGCTCCAATGCGGTGAATTTAACCGATGGTCTTGATGGCCTGGCCATAATGCCTACGGTATTAGTCGCCATGGGCCTGTCGGTATTTGCTTATGCAAGTGGTAATACCGTATTTGCCGAGTACCTGCATATTCCGTTTATTGCCGGAACCGGTGAGCTGGCAGTGTTCTGCGCCACCATAGCCGGTGCAGGTCTTGGGTTTTTATGGTTTAACACTTATCCCGCCCAGGTCTTTATGGGTGATGTGGGTGCCTTGGCATTAGGTGCTGCCTTGGGTGTAGTGGCAGTGATTGTGCGTCAGGAGATTGTGCTGTTTATCATGGGCGGCATTTTTGTCATGGAAACCATATCCGTTATCCTTCAGGTGGGATCCTACAAACTCACCGGCCGCCGCATCTTCCGAATGGCTCCCTTACATCACCATTATGAATTAAAAGGCTGGCCTGAACCGCGGGTAATCGTGCGTTTTTGGATCATTACCGTGGTGCTGGTGCTGCTTGGCCTCGCAACGCTCAAAATCCGATAATGTATCTGGCCATGCGTGCATCTGCCGCCCGTTGGCGTGATGCGAGAGGGAGCCTGTGATGGTTCGAGTAGCGAAGGGAGTGACATTGGTCGTAGGGCTGGGGCTCTCCGGCCGGGCGATCTGCCGCCATTTGAGTCGCTTAAATGTGCCATATGTGGTGGCGGATACGCGGGCCGAACCGCCTGGACTTGATGATTTTCGCGCGGCGCATCCGGGGGTTGAAATTCACTGCGGCTCACTTACCGCATTGGATCTGCAGGATGTCGAAGAAGTCGTTGTAAGTCCTGGGCTTGACCCGCGCATGCCGGGTTTGAAATCGCTGGCTGAGCAGATAAACCCTCGCACTGGAGAGCCTCGTGTCGTGGGTGAAATTGCCCTGTTCGTGCGTGCTGCCAATGCACCTATTGCAGCGATTACAGGTTCCAATGCCAAGTCGACAGTCACCACGCTACTCGGTGAAATGGCCGCGGCAGCTGGCGTTAATGCCGCGGTTGGCGGGAATTTGGGCACTCCCGCGCTGGATCTGTTGGCCAGTCATCCCCATGCAGGGCTCTATATTCTTGAGCTTTCCAGCTTCCAGCTTGAAACAACACCGCACCTAGGCGCAAGCTGCGCAGCATTTCTGAACCTTTCGGAAGATCACCTTGATCGTCATGGTGATATGCAGGGCTATCGAACTGCAAAACAGCGTATTTTTATTGGTGCCCAACACGCAGTAGTAAATGCAGATGACGCTCTTACGTGGCCTGAGCACTCTGTTGGTCAACTGGCTTCTTTTTCTCATCGCCCACCGGTAAACGATGAGTGGGGGCTGGCGTATGACAACGGTAAGCTAATGTTAATGCAAGGAACCAAGCCTTGGATCGCTGTTGATGAACTGACGATTACGGGGCAGCACAATTACGCAAATGCGCTGGCTACGCTGGCGATGGGGCAGGCATTAGGCTTTGCCGAAGCGCCCATGTGCAGTGCTTTACTGGCATTTAAAGGATTGGCGCACCGCAGTGAAGTGATCGCACGTATTAACGGTGTTACCTGGGTAAACGACACCAAGGGCACTAATGTAGGGGCAACCTTGGCAGCCATTAATGGCATTGGGGCTTCGTTGGATGGACGCTTGATTTTATTGGCAGGTGGCGTAGGCAAGGGGGCAGACTTTACGCCTTTGGCCAAACCTTTAAACGCGTGCGCGCGCCTTGTGCTGCTGTTTGGGCTGGATGCGCCGCGGTTAGCGGAGGCGCTGAAGGGCCATGTGGCGATTCAGCAGGTAGACGATATGACTCAGGCCATGCAAGCCGCCTTTGAGATTGCTCAACCAGGGGACTGCGTACTGTTGTCCCCCGCTTGCGCGAGTTTAGATCAGTTTGCCAATTATCAAGAGCGCGGCGAAGTGTTTCGCCGCTGGGTGCAGCAACTGGCCCACTCAATTGAGGGGGAGGCGCTATGAGTCGTTTTCAGCGCCTGCGTGCAGCTCTTACCACCCGTGACATGCCGTGCGATATTTGGCTGATATTAGCGGCGGTCGCCTTGGCGGGTTTAGGCTGGGTCATGGTCAGTTCGGCGTCGATTGGGTTGTTGGAAGATACCTACCACTACTCACGCCAGCACGGCATTTTCCTGGTGCTCGCCATTATGGCGTGCGTGTTTATGCTCTGTGTGCCCCTTGAAGTGTGGCGCCAGAATGCAGCGTTGATTCTCCTCGCCACTATTTTCCTTTTGATTCTAGTGCTGATGATTGGTCAAGAGATTAATGGCAGTAAGCGCTGGATAGCACTGCCGGGCCCACTGCCGAGTTTGCAGGTCTCTGAGTTTGCCAAAATCGGTCTGATTTTTTATATGGCGGCATTTATGTCGCGTTTTACCTATGACCTGCGCCGCCGTGCTTTTAGCATGTGGCGCCCTCTGGCGGTATTGGCGGTGCCTGCCAGCCTGCTGTTTTTAGCGCCTGACTTTGGTGGCATGGTCGTGTTTACCGTGTGCGTGATTGGGATGTTAATGATGAGCGGTGCATCGCTGGTGCTGTTGGGTGGCAGTGGGCTGCTGCTGGGCAGTGGGGCGGTCATGATGGTGGTGATCGAACCCTACCGGCTGGCGCGCTGGACAAGCTTTCTTGATCCCTGGGCGGATCAATTCGCCACCGGCTACCAGTTAACCCAGGCGCTAATTGCCTTTGGGCGTGGGCATGTAACAGGTACTGGCCTGGGTAATAGCGTACAAAAGCTGCACTATTTACCGGAGGCGCATACCGACTTCATATTTGCGGTGATCGCCGAGGAGTTGGGAATGATCGGTGCGATTATCGTCGTACTCCTGTTTACGCTGTTTATTGCCCGCGCTATGTGGGTGGGTCGCAAAGCTGAGATGGCCGGGCATCTTTTTGGTGCTTATGTAAGCTACGGGATCGGTTTTATCGTTGCCGCACAGGCGTTTATTAATATGGCGGTAAGCTCCGGACTATTGCCAACTAAAGGCCTAACGCTGCCGCTAATGAGCTACGGTGGCTCTAGTCTGCTCGTGACGGGGGTTATGGTGGGGCTGCTGCTGCGCACAGATGCCGAAACCCGCCATCGGCCCCGGCGCGCATCCACCCCTTATAAAGCGCGTCATGAGCCGCGGTTATCGTAACTTTATGCCGCTTGTTGTTATCAGGAGTTTGATGTGAAGACGAACGTTAGGCGACGAGTGCTGATAATGGCAGGTGGTACCGGTGGCCACGTGTTTCCTGCGCTTTCACTTGCCAAAGCACTGCAAGCACAGCAGGTCGACGTTGAGTGGTTAGGGAGCCCCAGGGGCATTGAGAATCGCCTGGTGCCCGACGCAAATATTACCCTGCATACCATTGCGGTTAGCGGGCTGCGCGGCAATGGTATGACGGGTTGGCTTAAAGCACCGCTGAATCTTAGCCGTGCCATTTTACAGTCCCGCGCCGTTATCCGCGATTTTAAGCCCGATGTGGTAGTTGGCTTGGGTGGCTTTGCCAGTGGCCCGGGTGGCTTGGCGGCCTGGTTGACGCGCGTTCCCCTGGTTATTCATGAACAGAACGCTGTAGCAGGACTAACCAATCGCGTTTTATCGCGCTTAGCTAAGCGTACTTACGCCGCCTTTCCAGAAGCATTTGGCACCCGAGCCGAAGTAATAGGCAACCCTGTGCGTGACGATATTGCCGCTTTGGGCAGTACGCCGCGGGATGCTGAAACACTGGCCTCGCGTCCTCTTCGCTTACTGGTGGTAGGAGGCTCGTTAGGCGCCGTGGCGCTTAACGAGCGCTTGGCGCCCGCCCTTGCTGCACTGCCTATTGAGCAGCGCCCAGAGGTGCGTCATCAGGCGGGCAAAGACCGTGAAGCGACCACTGCTGACAATTATCAGCAGCACGGTGTAATTGCCGACGTTAGCCCCTTTATTGATGATATGGCCGCCGCCTACGCGTGGGCCGATTTAGTAGTATGCCGCTCTGGCGCGCTTACCGTTGCGGAGTTAGCCGCAGCGGCGAAGCCAGCGCTACTGGTACCTTTTCCTTTCGCCGTCGATGACCATCAACGAATCAATGCACAGGTATTAGTCAAAGCAGGTGCTGCAAAGTGCGTTGTACAGTCTGAGCTGACCGTTGAGCGTTTAAGCGAATTTTTAAATGAATTACTCGTCCCAAACACCTTAGCTGCGATGGCGGCGAAAGCTCGTCAGGCAGCGTATTTAGACGCTACCAAGCGCCTAGCTGAGGGGTGTTTGGCGATGGTGCCGTTAGGAGACTCTGCGTGACCGATACAGACAAAAGCATGACACCAACAGGTGGTAAAACCGCTGGCCCGGGTATGCGTCGAATTCGACACATTCATTTTGTCGGCATCGGTGGCGCCGGGATGTGCGGTATCGCAGAGGTATTGGCTAATCAGGGCTATACCGTTAGCGGTAGTGACATGAAAAACTCATCCGTCGTTGAGCGGTTGCGTCAATGCGGGGTATGCGTCGCGATCGGTCACGCTGAAGCAAACGTTGAAAGCGCTGATGTGGTGGTCGTATCCAGCGCCATTGATGAGACCAATCCAGAAATCCGTTGGGCCCATGAGCATCGTGTGCCGGTGGTTCGTCGGGCAGAAATGCTCGCTGAGCTAATGCGCTTTCGCCACGGTATCGCCGTGGCAGGCACTCATGGCAAAACCACAACGACCAGTTTAACCGCAACGCTGTTGGCGGAAGGGGGGTTGGACCCCACCTTCGTGATCGGCGGTAAGCTGACCAGTGCCGGTGCTAATGCGCGGTTAGGCGAAGGTGACTATCTGGTTGCCGAAGCAGACGAATCCGATGCATCGTTTTTGCACCTACAGCCAATGGTATCAATTGTTACCAATATTGATGCTGACCATATGGCGACCTATGGCGGCGACTTCGAGCGTCTGAAAAGTACCTTTATCGAATTCCTGCATAATTTGCCGTTCTACGGGTTGGCAGTGCTATGTATTGATGATCCGCACGTGCGCGTACTGTGTGATCAGGTGAAGCGACAGTTTGTTACCTATGGCTTTGATAGCGATGCCGATTATCGCATTGTTGATTTTGCTCAGCGTGGCGGAGAGGTTTCGTTCACCGCGTTACGCCCAGGCGGCGCGGAGCCACTAACGGTTCGTCTGGCAATGCCTGGTCGCCACAATGCCTTGAATGCGATGGCCGCAATTGTCGTGGCCACTGATGCAGGCGTCAGCGACAGCGCGATATTAAGCGGGTTGGCGAGCTTTGCAGGCGTGGGTCGACGATTTCAGGTACATGGGCATTTCCCTGCGCCAAAAGGGGAGGGCGAGATCATGCTGGTGGATGACTATGGTCACCACCCCCGTGAGGTCGATATGGTTATCCAGGCGGTACGCGCTGGCTGGCCCGATCGCCGTTTAGTCATGCTTTATCAGCCTCACCGCTATAGCCGTACCCGCGATTTATACGAAGATTTTGTCCGCGTGCTTTCTCAAGTCGATACGCTTGTGCTGCTAGATGTTTACAGCGCCGGTGAAGCCGTTATTCCTGGTGCCGAAGGAAGAACGTTGGCTGGCTCAATTCGCCAGCGGGGTGAGGTCGACCCGCTGTTTGTTGAGCACAAACATGAATTGCCTGTGCTATTAGCCAACGTGTTACGTCCAGGCGATATTTTAATTACCCAGGGTGCCGGTGATGTGGGGGGGATTTCCCTGCGACTGGCACAGGCACAGCTAGCGATGAACGAGGTAGATCTGTGAGCGTTGACGTAACAACCCGCGAGTCTCGAGGAAAAGTCGTTGTCGTCTATGGCGGTACGTCTGCCGAACGCGAGGTGTCGCTTAAAAGCGGCGCTGCAATCCTTGAGGCCCTTCAACGTAAGGGCGTTGATGCCTGTGGTTACGATCCCCGGGAAAAGGGATTGGTGGGTTTAGAGCAGTTGGCTCCCTCCGTGGTCTTCGTTGCCCTGCACGGGCGTGGCGGTGAGGACGGCACGCTACAGGGGGCACTGGAGTTGCTCAATATCCCTTATACCGGTAGCGGTGTGCTTGCTTCAGCGCTGGGCATGGATAAGCAGCGTACCAAGCAGGTATGGAGTGCGGTAGGGCTGCCTACGCCAGAAAGCATTATGCTGGATGCCGCTTCGGACTGGTCAGCGGTAGTCGCAAAGCTAGGCTTACCGCTCATTGTAAAGCCTGTACATGAAGGCTCAACGTTGGGTATTAGTATTGTTAAAAGTCAGGCAGCGCTTGAAGCAGCCTATCAAGAGGCAGCACAGTTCGACGCGAGAGTGATGGCGGAGCGCTTTATAGTGGGCGACGAATACACGGTTGCGCTATTAGGTGACCA
Organism: Vreelandella neptunia; assembly: GCF_022489065.1. Lineage (GTDB taxonomy): Bacteria > Pseudomonadota > Gammaproteobacteria > Pseudomonadales > Halomonadaceae > Vreelandella > Vreelandella neptunia_A. Next base: position 601,570 of record NZ_JAKVTW010000001.1, read on the forward strand.
AGTACTGCCGGCCATCCGTGTGGAAGTGCCAGGTGGTTTCTACGACTACGAAGCCAAATATATCGCTAACACCACCCAATACCATTTGCCATGTGGCTTATCTAGCGAGCTTGAAGAGGCGTTGGCTGTGCTCTGTCAGCAAGCGTTTACCGCAATTGGCGGCGTTGGCTGGGGGCGTGTAGATGTTATGCACGATAGCGAAGGACGCTTTTGGCTATTGGAAGTCAATACAGTGCCGGGCATGACAGATCATAGCCTCGTCCCCCAAGCGGCGGCGCATGCGGGTATCACGTTTGACGAGCTGGTGATGGAAATATTGAATACCGCTGGTGAGCAGTTATCGCTATGACGAGTTTGTTATGAACGGTGCCATATGAAAAGGCGTAATGCTTGGTTGGGAATTATCTTGCTGGCCTTGCTGATGGGCGCCGGTGGGCGGGCGCTGTGGCTGTGGTTGGATCGTCCGATCGAACGTGTCTCTATTCGCGGAGAGTGGGAATATGTGAGCGCCGACTACCTTCGCACTCAGTTGGCGCCTCTGGTGGTTGATGCCACTTGGCTGTCGGCCGACCTGGGTGAGCTGCGCGACCGAGCACTTCAAGTAGGCTGGCTAAACGAAGTGCGCATTAGCCGCGAGTGGCCTAATGCATTAGTGTTTGAGCTAATTGAGCAACAGCCCGTCGCGCGCTGGAATGATGATTTCTTGCTTAATCCTGAAGGTGAGCCTTTCGCATTTGCACCATTAAACCCGCCGTCGGGTTTGCCTGATATGGCAGGCCCTGCCGGTAGCAGCGAAGAAGTGTTGGAGTACTATCATCGATTATTGCCACACTTTACTCAGTTGTCACTCGATCTTACTCAACTTCGTTTAGAGCCACGCGGTGCTTGGCGGCTGCAATTAAATGACGGCGCTTGGGTGATGTTAGGGCGTCGTCAGCATGAAGTTCGATTGGCACGTTTATCTGCTTCATGGCAAAGAGAGTTATACTCTCTTGGGGATCAGATTCGCTATATAGATCTACGTTACCCTAATGGTGTCGCTGTTGCGTGGCATGGAGAAAGTGAATTTGCTGTGCAAGATGAGTAACTCTTCTATTACTTGATGCAAATAAGGTGTAAAAGTGAGTGGTTGCCATCGTTGAAAAAGCCAATAATCGGCTTTAAATTACCTTTAATAGCTATTATTTTGGGTTCGTACTAGTCGTATTGCGACTATTGTTTCTATACTATGGGCCAGATGATGATTAAGTGGTTTTAAATTTCAGCTATTTGTACTTAGTTAGTGTCTGAAAAAAGCCACTGTTTATTTCGGGTAGTACGCCTTCAATGTTAAGCGTTGGATTAAGCGCCACCCTATTAATATTTATTTTTAACAATGACGCAAGGAGATTTACCGACTCATGGCAGGCTCACCCAACGCATCCAATATGGTGGTCGGGCTGGACATAGGAACGTCCAAGGTCGTCGCGATAGTCGGTCAACCCACCGATGACGGCGGAATTGAAATTGCCGGTATTGGCTCGCACCCCTCACGTGGTATGAAGCGTGGCGTTGTGATCAATATCGAATCTACGGTTCAGTCCATCCAGCGGGCCGTGGAAGAAGCCGAGTTGATGGCTGGCTGTGATATTCATTCGGTATATGTAGGCGTGGCCGGTAGTCATATTAGTTCAATGAACTCTGATGGCGTTGTGGCTATTAAAGAGCGTGAAGTGACGCCTTCCGATATTGAGCGCGTTATCGATTCTGCTCGTGCCCGCGCTATCTCTGAGGGTCAGCGTGTGTTGCATGTGCTACCTCAAGAGTTTTCAATTGATGCTCAGGGCGGAATTCGTGAGCCGCTGGGTATGTCCGGCGTGCGTTTGGAAGCTCAGGTGCATTTGGTCACGGCGGCTTTGAACGCAGTTCAAAATATTGAAAAATGTGTTCGTCGATGCGGGTTGGAAGTAGATGCTATTATTTTAGAGCAGCTTGCCTCAAGCATGGCAGTGCTGACCGAAGATGAGCGTGAGTTGGGCGTCTGTATGGTGGATATTGGTGGCGGAACAACCGATATGGCGATTTTCAGCGAAGGTGCCATACGCCACACGGCCGTTATTCCTATTGCTGGTGATCAAGTCACTAACGATATTGCCATGGCCCTGCGAACACCCACGCAGCACGCTGAAGAAATTAAAGTGAAATATGCTTGCGCGCTCACACACTTAGCCGCAAGCGATGAAATGATTAAAGTACCTAGTGTAGGGGATCGTCCTGCGCGTGATCTATCACGTCAAGCGCTCGCTGAAGTGGTTGAGCCGCGTTACGAAGAGCTGTTTACACTAATAAGAGATGAGTTGCGCCGAAGTGGCTATGAAGACATGGTGGCTGCCGGGATAGTGCTTACCGGTGGAACCTCGCGTATGGAAGGAGTTAGCGAATTGGCGGAAGAGATTTTTCATATGCCGGTTCGCATCGCATGTCCGCAGAATGTAAGAGGTTTGGCGGACGTCGTTCGTAATCCTATTTATGCGACGGGCGTTGGTCTGCTGCATTATGCCTTGCAGGAAACGCGTCATGGGCAAGGCCTAAAAAGCCACGGGGGAGTCGTTGCAGCCCATAAGGGTCGTAATGAACTTGCCCGGCGTGATATCAAGGAAGACCATTCGGCGCTGGCAAGAATTAAAGGCTGGTTCAAAGGAAATTTCTGACAGGGCCGCAAGCGCGGTTCAGGAGACGGGGCTTATGTTCGAATTGGTAGATAACGCACCCTCGAGCAGTGCGGTCATCAAAGTGGTTGGTGTTGGCGGCGGTGGCGGCAATGCTGTTAACCACATGGTCGAAAGCAATATTGAAGGCGTTGAGTTTATCTGCGCTAACACTGATGCTCAGGCGCTTAAACGCTGTTCAGCGAAAACCGTGCTGCAGTTGGGTAGCGAAATCACTAAAGGATTAGGCGCAGGTGCCAATCCCGACGTGGGTCGTCAGGCAGCTATGGAAGACCGCGAGCGTATCGCGGAATTGCTGGTCGGCGCCGATATGGTGTTTATCACTGCTGGTATGGGCGGTGGCACCGGTACTGGTGGTGCGCCCGTGGTGGCTCAGGTCGCTAAAGAGCTTGGGATTCTCACCGTTGCAGTGGTGACTCGTCCCTTCCCCTTCGAAGGGCCGAAGCGTATGCGCGCCGCTGAAGAGGGTATGAAAGAGCTCTCCGAGCACGTTGATTCACTGATCACTATCCCTAACGAGAAACTGCTTTCCGTGCTGGGCAAAAACGCGACGCTGTTAACTGCTTTCAGCGCGGCGAACGATGTGTTGCTGGGTGCTGTGCAGGGTATTGCAGAGCTGATTACCAGCCCAGGTATCATCAACGTCGACTTTGCCGATGTGCGCACCGTGATGTCCGAAATGGGTATGGCGATGATGGGTACCGGTGGGGCAACGGGCGAAAATCGTGCTCGCGAAGCTGCCGAAAAAGCTATTCGCAGTCCGCTGCTGGAAGATATCGATCTTCATGGCGCGCGCGGTATCTTGGTTAACATCACCGCTGGTCCCGATTTATCAATCGGTGAGTTCAATGATGTTGGCGCTACCGTTCAAGAGTTTGCTTCTCCGGATGCGACTATTGTGGTGGGCACCTCCATTGACATGGAGATGTCTGATGAGCTTCGCGTCACGGTTGTTGCCGCAGGCTTAGATGGACAGAAAGCTAAAACCACCGCACGCGAACCGGCACGCCGTTCAGCGGCTGAATCAACATCCGATTATCGCAAAATGCAGCAACCTACGGTTATGCGTCAGCAGGCGACAGCGCGTGCTGAAGCACCCGAAGCTGCCGCTAAACCTCGTCCTGAGAAGCGTCGCTCTACTGAAGCCGATGACTATTTGGACATCCCCGCGTTTCTACGCCGCCAGGCGGATTGATTCTCGATAACAGTCTCACTGTAACCGCGGGCGAGCGTTTTATTGGCTAAAACGCTCGCTTGCTGTTAAAGTGAACACTGTTTGATAACTTTTTCCCCTGCGGTTATTACCGTCATCAGAGTTCGGCTACTATCCATGATCAGACAACGCACCCTACAAAACGTCATTCGTGCCACCGGAGTGGGCCTGCATTCAGGCAAAAAAGTTCATTTAGCTCTGCGTCCGGCGCCGGCCAATACTGGGATTGTGTTTGTTAGAACCGATCTGGATCCCGTTGTACACGTACCGGCTCGAGCTGAGTTGGTTGAAGATACCAAGCTTTGTACTGCTCTGGTTTCAAACGGGGTTAAAGTAGCGACCGTTGAACACTTGATGTCCGCGTTTGCTGGATTGGGCATTGATAATGCGTACGTGGACGTCAGCGAACCTGAAGTTCCCATTATGGATGGCAGCGCTAGCCCGTTTGTCTTCTTGATTCAGTCGGCGGGTATTCTAGAGCAGGATGCTGCTAAGAAGTTTATTCGCATCAAGCACCGTGTCGCGGTGACTGATGGTGATAAAGAGGCTGTTTTCTTACCTCATCAGGGCTTTAAAGTCTCTTTTGCTATTGATTTTGACCACCCCGTTTTCGAGCAGCAGAAGCAGACAGCGCTGATTGATTTTTCGACGACCTCCTTTGTCAAAGAAGTGTCACGGGCTCGTACTTTTGGTTTTATGCGCGATCTAGAGTTCTTGCGCTCTAACAATCTGGCGTTAGGTGGCAGTTTAGACAACGCTATCGTGGTAGACGATTACCGTATCGTTAACGAAGGCGGTCTCCGTTACGAAGATGAGTTTGTTAAGCACAAAGTGTTGGATGCCATCGGTGACTTGTACCAGTTGGGCTATAGCCTCATTGGTGAGTTCCGTGGTGTTAAGTCAGGGCATGCGCTGAATAATCAACTGTGCCGTGAGTTGATGGCGCAACCCGATGCCTATGAAATTGTGACGTTTGAAGAAGATAAAGCAGTGGCGCCGATCTCTTACGCAGCGCCCGCTATGGCGTAATGTGTCGACTCTCAATGGTTATTCTGCTGGCTGTGTCATTGATGAGCTAAGCTAACCGCAGACACATAGCTAAACACTGTTATAAAGCATCGCTTAGGCGGTGCTTTATGCGTTTTTAAGCGTAACAATGAAGAAGGTTTTTTCTCAGCCAGCTGTAGGTATTCATTGCTTAGCGGGGCGGGCGTGTGAGGCTAGCCGCTCGAGTGCGCGCTTTAATGCCGGGTTGGTTGTGTCTTCAGCGCACTCAGCCAGGGTTTTGCCGGCATCTGCTGATAAACTGCGAGTATTGCGCGGCGGTGCCACAATTGGGCGAACTGGGCGTACTTTAAACGTAAAGCCACTCACGCTTTCAAAGCCAGGCAGTTGATGGAGTAGCTCCAGCAGGCGGCGCTGTTCAAAGCGTAACCATGTCAGCCAGCTCGCTTGGCCACTGATCAGTGTTAGGCGGCCTTCGCGAAAGCCGCCCACAAAAATATGCTCGCGCATTTCTTCAGGCAAATGCGCGCGAAGATGTTTTTGAGCTTGATCAATTAGACGAGATAGGCGCATTAATTGATTAATATCGCCGGACTTGTTGAGCAGTCGGGCAATGGGCTGTGCGTGAGAACGCTTAACCTTTATACTCATACGCTTAATTCCTAGGGTAACCCTAACAATGACGTCGGCGATCTTAGCCGATCACCCATTAGCAGAGCCTACCACGCTCAGGAGCCGGTCTACAGCATGTCACCTACGCTTGATGTTCAATCAGCTATGCCGCGGCGCCATCGTCGCCACGGTTTAGCGCGTTGGTGGCTGGCCGGTCTGTTAGTGAGCTGCCTTTTACCCGCGAGTTTAGGCCATTCGGACGCGTTTCGCAGTGGCGAGCGCAGTATTACTATCTGCTTGTGGGTGCCCGCGATTTTACGCGCCCAATCACACTGGATTGCTAAACGGCGGCGGGCACTTCGCCGCTGGACTCAACGCACCAGGCGCTTTGCCCCTATGCGGCGCCTAAACAGCTGGCTCCCGCCACTTCCGCTGCTGGTAGCGGCCCGCGATGTGTTGACTCAGCGAGGCCCCCCTTCCTATCGAGTGTTTCGTTAATTTACTTATTTTGCCCCTACGCTTGTAGGAACAAGGCTTGCCAAAAAATGACCTGCAGTAAAAGGCATAGTCCCAAAAGGGGGCAGCCCGAAGGGTCATTTGTGAATATTTGGATATTTCATGCTTAATAATTTATTACGTAAAGTCGTCGGTTCTAAAAATGATCGCGATGTTAAGCGCATGCACAAAAATGTGCCGCAGATTAACGCGCTAGAGGCGGAGTTTGAGGCACTCAGTGACGCTGATTTGCAACATAAGACAGCTGAGTTACGCCAGCGGTTGGAAGCGGGTGAGTCGCTAGATGCACTTTTAGCCCCCGCTTTTGCGGTTGTCCGTGAGGCCAGTAAGCGTGTCATGAGCATGCGCCATTTCGATGTGCAGATGGTGGGTGGCATGACCCTGCACCGTGGCCGTATTGCAGAAATGAAGACCGGTGAAGGTAAGACCCTGGTTGCCACGCTGGCAGTGTACCTGAACGCGCTGCCTGGCAAGGGTGTACACGTGGTCACCGTGAATGATTACTTAGCACGCCGTGACGCTGAGTGGATGCGTCCGCTTTACGAATTTCTTGGACTGTCTATAGGCGTTATTTTCTCTGGTCAGACCGGAGAAGAGAAGCGACATGCCTACCAGTGCGATATTACCTACGGCACCAATAATGAGTTTGGCTTCGATTATCTGCGCGACAACATGGCGTTTTCGTTAGAAGATAAAGTACAGCGTGGCTTACATTATGCGATTGTCGATGAAGTTGACTCGATTCTTATTGATGAAGCGCGCACACCGCTGATTATCTCAGGTGCGGTAGATGAAAATACCGATCTATATAAAGTCGTTAACGAATTAGCACAGCAGCTTGAAAAAGGCGAAGAGGTTGAAGATGAAGAGGCCACCGTGGTGGGTGACTTCTTAGTCGACGAGAAACAGAAACAGGTAGAGCTGACCGAGCAGGGCCATAATAAAGTTGAAGAGCTAATGCGTGCTGAAGGGTTGTTGGGCGATGATGAGTCGCTCTATGCCGCGCAAAACCTCAACTTGCTCCAGCATATGCACTCGGCCTTGCGCGCCCGTTATCTATATAACCGTGATGTTGACTACATCGTTTCCGAAGGCCAAGTGGTCATCGTTGATGAACACACAGGCCGCTCAATGCCAGGCCGTCGCTGGTCGGAAGGTTTACATCAGGCTGTAGAAGCCAAAGAGGGCGTTACAGTACAGCGTGAGAGCCAAACGCTTGCCTCTACCACTTTCCAGAACTATTTCCGCCTGTATGAGAAATTAGCCGGCATGACCGGGACAGCGGATACGGAAGCCTTTGAGTTTCGTCAGATTTATGGCCTCGACGTGGTGGTTATTCCCACCAACCGTCCGTTAGCCCGTAAAGATCTCAATGATCTGGTCTATTTGAGCGCTGAAGAGAAGTACGAAGCGATCATCAAGGATGTCAAAACTGAGACTGAGGCCGGGCGTCCGGTATTAGTCGGTACGGCCTCCATTGAGACATCCGAGTACCTCGCCAAGCTAATGCGTGAAGCGGGTCTTGCCTTTAACGTGCTTAATGCCAAGCAGCACCAGAGTGAAGCTGAGATTATTGCTCAGGCTGGCCGTCCTGGGGCGATTACTATCGCCACCAACATGGCCGGACGCGGTACCGATATCATGCTGGGGGGTAACTGGGAGGCTGAGGCCGCCAAGCTACAAAACCCAAGCCAAGAGCAAGTTGATGCGCTTAAAGCCGAGTGGCAGGCACGCCACGATGGTGTACTGGCCGCGGGCGGTCTGCATGTGGTGGGTTCTGAGCGCCATGAGTCACGGCGTATCGACAATCAGCTGCGAGGTCGTGCTGGCCGCCAGGGTGACCCAGGTTCCACGCGCTTCTTCCTCTCCCTTGAAGATAGTCTGATGCGGCTGTTTGGCTCTGACCGCGTCAAACGCCTGATGCAGGCGTTAGGGCTGGAGCATGGCGAAGCCATTGAGCATAAGATGGTTTCCAATGCCGTCGAGCGTGCCCAGAAGAAAGTCGAAGGGCGTAACTTCGATATTCGTAAGCAGTTGCTTGAGTACGATGACGTTGCCAATGATCAGCGGCGAGTCATCTACGACCAGCGCAACGAAATCCTTGCAGCAGACGATGTCGCTGATGCCGTTATTGGCATTCGTGAAGAGGTGATGGAAACGGCGATTAGCGACTATGTGCCGCCCCAGAGCCTGCCTGAGCAGTGGGATCTGCCTGGTTTGGAATCGCACTTGAAAACGGAGTTTAATCTTGATGCGCCTGTGGTTAAGTGGGCCGCTGAGGATGATCGCTTTAGCGAAGAGCAGTTACGTGAACGTCTGCAGACCATGCACCGTGAAGCCTATGCAGCCAAAATTGCAGCAGCGGGCGAGAAGCTGATTCGTCGCTTTGAAAAGCAAGTCATGCTGCAAGTGCTCGACACCCGTTGGAAAGAGCATCTTCAGTCAATGGATCATCTGCGTCGTGGTATTCACCTGCGTGGCTATGCCCAGAAAAACCCCAAGCAGGAGTACAAGCGTGAATCGTTTGAGCTCTTCCAGCACTTGCTTGACCATATAAAGGCAGATGTAACACGAATTCTGAGCCATGTTCAGGTTCGTCAGCCTGAGGAAGTGGATGCGCTTGAACGTCAGCGTCGCGAAGCACTCGAGCGCGAAACCGCGACAGCCGCCAGCCGACACGATGCGCCTGCCTCAGAGCAATCCGAGAATGAACAAGCAGCGCCAGGTGTTGAAGGGCGTCCGGTGCGTCGCGAAGGCCCAAAGGTGGGTCGTAATGATCCCTGTTTTTGTGGTTCGGGTAAAAAGTATAAGCAGTGCTGTGGAAAATTAAGCTAACGGCAGCACTCTCAGAGTAAGCGTTTGCCTGAAGGAGATAATCATGGCGGTGGGAAGCATTCCTTTTCCAGCAATGCCGCCCCTTGACGGGGTGCGTCTGGGCGCTGTAATGGCGGGTATTAAAAAGCCGAATCGCCGTGATGTGGTGGTGATTGAGCTGCCCGAGTCCACAACGGTGTCAGGTGTTTTTACGCGTAATGCATTTTGTGCAGCGCCTGTAGTGGTCGCTAAGCAGCACCTTGAACAGTGCCGCGCTGAAAATCGTTCGCCGCGTTTTTGGCTGATCAATACCGGCAATGCCAACGCGGGTACGGGCGAAGCCGGCTTGCGCGATGCACGTACTAGCTGTGCTGAACTGGCCAAGCTAGCAGGCGTGGCTGAGCAGGACGTATTGCCATTTTCAACCGGCGTTATTGGTGAACCATTGCCGATGGAGCGTCTGTTAGCAGGCTTGGCGCCAGCCCTTGAAAGTCTGGCCAGCGACGATGCTGCCTGGGAGCACGCTGGTCAAGGTATTCTAACCACCGATACACGTGCGAAAGGCGCGACCGTGACGCTGGAAATCGGTGGTCAGCAGGTGACGATTAATGGCATCGCTAAAGGGTCGGGCATGATCAAGCCCAATATGGCGACCATGTTAGGATTTGTGGTGACCAATGCGGCTATCGAAGCACCGCTACTGGATCGCCTACTGCGCGAAACCGTCGATCGCTCGTTTAACTGCATTACCGTGGACAGCGATACCTCGACCAATGATGCCTGTATGTTGGCAGCAACCGGCACCGGCCCGAGCATCGTCGACGATGGGCAGGTCGCCGTTTTCAGCAATGCCCTTCAGCGAGTAATGACCGAGTTGGCACAAGCGATTATTCGCGACGCTGAAGGGGCGACCAAATTCGTTACTCTGCAGGTTGGCGAAGCTCAAAGTCGTCAGGAAGCACTTGATGTCGCCTTTACCGTTGCTCACTCACCGCTGGTCAAAACCGCGCTTTACGCTTCCGATGCTAACTGGGGGCGTATTTTAGCAGCCGTAGGGCGGGCGCCTGTGAATGACTTTGATGTCAATCGTGTGGTGATTGACCTAGGCGATGTGCGTTTAGTCGAACAAGGCGGACGTGCAGCTGGTTACACTGAAGCAGCAGGGAGCGCTGTCATGGCGGAGCCAGACATTACCATTCGTATTAACTTGGGGCGCGGTGAAGAGAGTGCCACGGTGTGGACCTCTGATCTTTCCCATGACTATGTATCTATCAACGCGGATTACCGTAGCTAGGCCTTTGCTCCCAGCCGGGGGCGGTGGTTGGCAGGGGTAATGGGCAAACGCAGCGAGATAGCGCCGATGTCTTTAGCGTTGGTGCGCGCAGTGGATAAAGACGTAACGAGTATATGAGTCTATGAGCATAAAGGTAAAACGACGGGTTCACGTCGCGGCAGCTGCCATTATTAGCGCCGATCAACAGCAAGTATTGATCGCTCGTCGACCATCTAACGTTGATCATGGCGGGCTGTGGGAGTTTCCGGGGGGCAAGCTAGCTCCGTATGAAACCGGTCTAGAAGGTTTGAAGCGTGAGTTACACGAAGAGCTGGGCGTTGAGATTGTGTGTGCTCAGCCACTGATTCGCGTCCACCATGAGTATCCTGACAAACATATCCTGCTGGATGTATGGCAGGTGCACGAGTTTGCTGGCGAGCCTTTTGGTCGTGAAGGACAGGCGGTGCGCTGGGTACCCATGAGCGAGCTCTCCAACTACCCCTTCCCGGCGGCAAATTTACCGATTCTACGGGCGGTAAGGTTGCCTACCGAGTACCTGATTACGGGTGAAGAGACTGACGAAGCGCGCTTCGATGCATTTTTGGAGCGTGCGCTGCGCGAAGATAATATTCGTTTGGTACAGCTGCGCGCCAAGCAGTTGGATGAAACGGCCTATCTCACACGCGCTGAACGTGCACTAAGCCTATGCCGTGAGTACGGCGCACGACTGCTGCTTAATGGCGAACCCACGCTGCTTGATCAGATTGATGCCGATGGTGTTCACCTAACTAGTGAGCGCTTAATGCAGCTTGAGCGTCGTCCGATTGCCGAAAACAAGTGGTTGTCGGCATCGACGCACAACCAAAAGCAGCTTACCCAGGCGGCTGTGTTGGGATGTGACTTTGTCAGCCTTTCGCCGCTGCGCACCACGCCTTCGCACCCGGAAGTGTTCCCGCTTGGCTGGCACGATTTCCAGCAATTGGTCGAGCGAGCCGGCATGCCCGTGTTTGCACTCGGTGGGATGACGCGTTTTGACGCCAATCATGCCCGTGCAGTGGGCGCACAAGGCATTGCCTCAATCCGCGATTTTTGGAAGTAATCGGTCGCGTTAGCTCGCCTTGTGTTATCAAAAACGCCTGCCTGGGTATTTATTCCAGGCAGGCGTTTTGTTTTCTGGGGGATTGTGACGTGGGGTTAGTCACGGTAACGGCGGGTTAGATCCCCGTAGGCATCTACTCGGCGATCCCTTAGGTAGGGCCAAATGCGGCGGGTATTTTCACTGCGCGCCATATCGAGCTCAACGACCAACTGCTCTGTCTCTTCCCCTGCGTGGGCCAGTAGCTCACCTTGCGGCCCACAGATAAAACTACCCCCCCAGAACTGAATGCCATCGCCAACTTCGGAATGATCCGCTTCAAAACCAACCCGGTTGGCGACTAGCACAGGTAAACCATTGGCCACACCGTGAGCGCGCTGAATCACTGTCCAGGCATCCTTTTGACGCTCCTTCTCAGCGGCGTCGTCAGTAGGGTCCCAGCCAATCGCAGTGGGGTAGAGCAGTAAGTCCGCACCGGCCAACGCCATCAGGCGAGCAGCTTCGGGGTACCATTGATCCCAGCAAACTAAAACGCCGAGTCGACCCACCGACGTTTCAATGGGCGTAAAGCCTTCTCCTCGCGCGCTGTCATGATCACCCGGCGTGAAGTAAAACTTCTCATAAAACCCAGGGTCATCGGGAATGTGCATCTTGCGATACTGGCCAACGCGCCCTTTGGCACGGTCATAGACCACGGCAGTATTGTGGTAGAGCCCCGGGGCACGGCGTTCAAATAGTGACCCCACCAATACGATATCGAGCTCTTTAGCGAGCGCGGCAAGGCGCTGCCCGGTAGGCCCGTCAAGCGGCTCTGCTAAGTCAAACAGAGAAGGGTCTTCAAACTGGCAAAAATAGTGGGTGGCATGCAGTTCTTGAAGCAGCACCAACTGCGCACCTTGCTTAACGGCGCTACGGATACCTTCTTCACTAGCGGATAGGCTTTGGGCTTTATCAGGCCACGCGGGTTGCTGCACAACAGCGACGGTAAGTGTTGTCGACATAGTGACTCCTTTAACAAGTAGCGGTCGCGGCAAGCGTGCCCCGGGCAAGCGTACCCTTAGGCAATTGCATGGTGAGGCAATGCAGGCTGCCGTGTTGGCGAATCACGCTTACGCAATCGATCGGAATGAGGGTGTGGTTTGGGAAAGCGTCTGCTAGTGCTTGCAGCGCCGCCACATCTGCCGGGTCGCCGTACGTAGGCACCAATACGGCTTGATTGATAATTAGGAAATTGGCATAGGTTGCGGGCAGGCGATGGCCGTCATCGGGATCGAAACAAGCCTGCGGCCAGGGCAGTGGAATAAGCTGGTAGGGTTCGCCGTTGCGCTGACGAAATGCCTGCAGTTCCTGCTCCATTGCCGCCAGGGCATTGTAGTGTGGGTCGTTAGGGTCATCACAGCGCACATAGGCGATGGTGGTTGAGTTGCAAAATCGGGCCAGCGTATCAATGTGGCTGTCAGTATCGTCGCCTTCTAAATGGCCGTTGGCCAGCCACAATACGCGATCAACGCCGAAATCCTGGGCGAGCTGTGCTTCTACATCTTCACGAGAGAGCGTGGGATTACGGTTGGGGTTAAGCAGGCAGGCTTCGGTGGTGAGCAGCGTGCCTTCGCCGTCGGTTTCGATACCGCCCCCTTCGAGTACTAAATCCCGGCTAGTTACGGGGCAAGCCCAAACGCCCGCATCCGCAAGCCACTGGGTGAGCCGGTTGTCGCGTTCAGCGGGAAATTTGCCTCCCCAGCCGGTAAAGGTGTAATCGAGCATCATCATCAGGCCCTGTTCATCGATAACACTGACCGGGCCATGATCGCGTGCCCAGGTATCGTTGGTGGGTGCGACAATAAGCAGCAGGCGATTATCGGCCACGCCGTAGGCATTAAATGTGGTGACTAAACGCTCTTTGGTTGCCTCATCTGGAACGCAAATCAGCACGCGTTGGTAGCGGGCTGTGGCAACGACGATGCGTTCAAGCGTGGCTTCAATGCGCGCGAGTAATGGCGCCCAATCGCCGTCAGGGCGCGGCCAGGTCAGTTGAATGCCATCCTGGGGATACCATTCGGGGAGCAAACGATATGTCATGGTCGCCAACGTCATGAATGCCTTTGTCGAGTTGGAAGAGAGGGTTGCCCCAGAGGACGCCTTAAATCGGCGCAATGTAGGGTGTGGCGGGGTAAGTTGCAAGCGTAACGTATTTTATCTGAACGCAGGCAATACACGTCGCTCTAATGGTCGTTTGAACATGCAGAGACACTAAAAAAACCGTACCATGAGCGCTTATTGATAAGGAATGACGCCATGCTTGATCGTTTGCCTTTTCTGGTGGGGCTGCGCTACGTGCGCGCTAAACGCCGGAATCACTTTATTTCGTTTATTTCGCTCACCTCGATGCTGGGGTTAATGCTGGGGGTCGCGGTACTTATTCTTGTGCTGTCGGTGATGAACGGCTTTGACCACGAACTGCGCACGCGCATTTTAGGCATGGTGCCGCACGCTAAAATTGAATCCCGTGTGGGCATGGTCGAATGGGAATCACTTGCCGAAGAGTTGATGCAGCGAGAGCGGGTCATCGGCGCGGCGCCTTTTGTCGAGCAGCAGGGCATGTTCTCGGTCGGTGGCCGCAATCAGGGTGCCATGGTAAATGGCATCAACCCTGATTGGGAAGACCGAGTATCCATCATTGGCGAACACATGACTGAAGGGGAGCTCGCTGATCTCGTGCCCGGCGAGTGGAACGTGGTGCTGGGGTCGATGCTGGCGCGAAGCCTTGGCGTTGGCGTTGGGGATCGAGTGACTCTCTTGGTGCCTGAAGCTTCGATTACCCCGGCGGGAGTGTTCCCACGCTTAAAGCGCTTTACCGTTAGCGGTATTTTTAGTGTCGGCGCTGATTTAGACGCCAACTTGGCCTATGCCAATATTGAAGATATGCAGACGCTTGCCCGTTTAGGCGATGCCATCGGTGGGCTTCGCCTTCAGCTCGATGACCTGTTCGCCGCCAGTAGCGAAACCCAGGCGATTATTAATGAGCTTGGCCCTGAGTACCGCGGCAGCGACTGGACCTTCTCCCACGGCAATTTGTTCCAAGCGATACAGATGGAGAAGCGCATGATTGCGCTGCTATTGACCGTCATCATCGCCGTGGCAGCGTTTAATATCGTCTCCACACTCGTCATGGTCGTTACCGATAAGCGCGCGGATATCGCCATACTACGAACTATCGGTGCTACGCCGCGCTCGATTATGGGCATTTTTATTGTTCAAGGTATGGCCATTGGCTTGATCGGTATCGCTATCGGTGTGGCGGTGGGTGTGCTGCTGGCGCTCACGATTGCCGACCTGATTGGCTGGGTCGAAGGCACACTGGGTATTCAGTTCCTGGATGCGGGGGTTTACTTCATTAGCGATCTGCCTTCCCGCCTGCAGTGGAACGATGTTAGTCGGATAGTATTGGCAGCCTTTGGCTTGACGTTCCTGTCAACGCTTTATCCTGCGTGGCGGGCGGCAAAGGTTCAGCCAGCGGATGTGTTGCGCTATGAATAATGGCTTCAGGAATAAGGATGACACGATGTCGATGAATTCGCTGTCTATGAACAAAGAGCAAGACGCTGCCATCATGCTTGACTGTCAGGCACTGACACGTACCTACAGCGAAGGCCCCCAAGATCTAACGGTGCTGGATAAACTCAACCTACAGGTTCGGGCTGGCGAGCGGGTTGCCATCGTTGGTAGCTCTGGTTCGGGTAAAACGACGTTACTGAATCTATTGGGTGGTCTTGATCGCCCGAGTGACGGTCGCGTGGTGATCGCCGGTGAGCCGCTGTCGGGGTTAAATGAAGCCGCGCTGGGTAGTTTTCGTAATCGCTATATTGGCTTTGTGTACCAATTCCACCACCTGTTGGCGGAATTTACCGCCGTCGAAAATGCTGCTTTACCGCTGATTATTCGCGGCCAGTCAAAAAAGGCGGCTGAGCAGCGGGCAATGCAGATACTCGAACGGGTGGGTATGCAGCCACGAGCGGATCATAAACCGGGGGAGCTTTCCGGGGGTGAGCGTCAGCGTGTGGCGATTGCGCGGGCGCTGGTCACCGATCCTAGCCTGGTATTAATGGATGAGCCTACGGGGAATCTTGATCAGACCACTGCAGCGACTATTTTGGCGCTGATGGATGAGCTGGCCAAAGAGAGTGCCTGTGCGTTTGTGATTGTGACCCACGATGTGAGCCTTGCCGCCCACCAGGATCGGGTGCTTAAGCTGGATGCGGGAAAGTTGGTTGAGCAACCGCCAGTGCGTTAACGCCTGGGCTTATCGATCTAGCTCGGTCAACAGGCTCAGTCATCGAACTCTGCTTCAATCTGCGCGCGCCGCTGCCGACGTTTCTGGCTGCGGCGTTTCCAATTATGGGAGACGTGCCAGCGCCAGATTAAGCGGATCGCCATATTAACGACGATAGCCAAAAGAATCGCGGTTACCAGTGAGCCTACAATCAGGGGCGGCATAATGTCGTGCATCTGCTCGGCAATCCAGCGCGTCGAAATGCGCGACGGTGCTTCTCTTACAGGGGCGCCGAGTATAAACGTGCCAATCCGATAATTGCCGTAAAAAATCAGTGGCATCGTTAACGGGTTAGTGATCCATACCAAGCCGATGGAAAGGGCTAAGTTACAGCGCGTCAAGCGAGCGCCCAGCGCGGCGACCACCATCTGAAAGGGGATGGGCAGCATGGCGCAAAACACGCCCACGCTAAACGCATTGGCAACGCTTCGGCGAGTTAAAAGCCACAAGCCCGGATCGGCAATCAGCGGCGCCATGAAACGTAGCGAGCGCTGTTTTCTGATGGTGTCGGGTTTGGGCATGTAGCGCTGCAGGAACCTGCGCGGCATGACGGATACTCTTACCTATCGATGCTGCCCATTATCCATATAGCATTGCCCTTCGGCTATGCTAGGCCATCAATGAACATTCGCCGGGGAGCGTTCTATGCGCTTAGGTGTTGCCATGCCTGCTGCAATTGCCGCTCTGATAGGGGCGCTCTTGGCATGGTATAGCCATGCTGCTGGGGTGACCTCAAATGCGCTTGGATGGGGCCTGGTAGCAGCTTTGCTGGTAATGGGGTGGCAGCCACGCGTAGGTGTATGGCTGCTAATCGGCGGATGGGTTTTTATTGGCATTCAAGATGAATTGGGCAGGCGCTTGCCGTTGGGGTTGAGTGGCGAGGATCTGGTTATTGAGGCCAAGGTGTTAACCGCTCAGCCCCAGGGTGATACAACGCGTCTCACGCTGCGTGTTGATCATTGCCTAGGCCCTGGGCAACGCCCCAGTTGCTCTGCGCTTAGCAAGGTGCGAGTAACGGCCTATAGCGATGCAGTATTTACCGCCGGTGAGCAGTGGCGAATGACGCTGCGTTTACGACCGCCGAGTGGTTTTGCGAACCCCGCTACATTTGATTATGAGCAGTGGCTATGGCGTGAGGGGTTTCACGCCACTGGTTACTTGCGACAAGATCCGCCGCCAGTTCGGCTCGCTTCCTCCGGTCCATCGCTTCGGCAGTTGGGTTTGGATTTTTTAGCTCAGCAAACGCTCGATGAGCGCACTAAACGGTGGTTGGCGGCGCTAACATTGGGTGAAAGCGAGCAGCTTACGCAAGATGACTGGTCATTGTTGAATGCGACTGGCACTACCCATCTTGTCGTCATTTCAGGATTGCACGTCGGGTTAGTGACGTCATTTGTATTGATGCTTGCCAAGCTAGGTGCCCGCTTGTCCACTCCCACCAACTGGCGAATGCGTACCTGGCCATGGTGGTTGGCAGCCGTCGCTTGTGTTGGTTACGCCACTCTTGCCGGGATGGCACCGCCAGCCATGCGAGCGATGGTAATGACCCTTATTGGACTGTGGGTACTGAGTGGTCGGCATGCACCGAGCCCTTGGCAAGGGTGGTGGCTAGCACTTGCGCTGGTGCTTATTGCCGACCCATTGGCCTTGTGGCGGCCGGGTATGTGGCTGTCATTTGTAGCGGTGGCGTGGCTGATTATGATCTGGCAGGGGCGACGGCGCCCACAGGGCGTTAAAGGCTGGTGTTGGGCGCTAATCAGATCGCAATTGCTGCTTGCACCGCTCATGGCAGCCGCCGTGCTGGTGGCCTTTGGGCGAGTAGCCCCTGCCGCTCCGCTAATTAACCTCATTGCCGTGCCATGGGTGAGCTCGGTCATGGTGCCTTCGGCACTGTTGGGTTGGCTACTGTCGCCGGTACCTTTTCTAGCGCATTCCGTATGGTGGTTGTTTGAGTTGGCGCTCACTATTTTTCATATCCTGCTGACGCTCTCCGTTCAACATTGGCCGCTATGGGAGCCTGAACGACCGCTAACCTATCCACTGGCCTTTGCGCTGTTGCTACTGTCACTCTGCTGGGGCTTGCCCGCTGTACTGCCTAGCATACGGCTAGCATCGACGGCGTTAGTCGTGGCGCTACCTTGGTGGTCGCTCTCTTCATCAACTCCCCAGCAAGGGCTGCGCGTCAGTGTGTATGACGTGGGGCAGGGGCAGTTGATAGAGCTACGCAGCGCGAATTATAGGCTGCTATATGACACGGGGCCGCGCTTTCGCGGCGGTTTTATGCCACTAGAGTCACTGTGGTCCCCAGGGCAACGTTTTGATCAGGTGATCGTTAGTCACGCTGATAATGACCATGCGGGCGGCGTTAATGCGTTATTAACAGAGCATCAGGTTAATGAGTGGACTGCCCCTGCCGGTGAGACGCTGCCGGTAGCGAGTCAGGCATGCCAGCGAGGTCAATCCTGGCAGCGCGATGGCGTAAATTATCGCTTTTTATGGCCCCCTGCTGGGGCCAATGCCTTGTCACCCAATGATCGGTCCTGCGTATTGGAAGTCCGCGTAGGCGAGCACCGGCTACTCATTACCGGAGATGTCAGTACGGAGATAGAGCGGCGCTTTTTACTCGAAGTGGATGCGCCTATTTCTATTCTTGTCGCGGGGCATCACGGTAGCAGTACCAGTTCGGGGATTCAGTTCGTGCGCCATACTGCATCTGAACACGTGGTGTTTAGTGCAGGGCGGGATAACCCTTTTCAACACCCGGTGGATTCAGTCGTACGCCGTTTTCGTCAGCAGGGGAGCTGTCTGTGGAGCACCGCCCACGACGGAGCACTGCGTTTTTGGTTGCAAGCAGCCCATCCCATTGAGGTCAAAACGACGCGACAGCAGCCAGGACGACGCAATCGGTGTTGAAGCGCGTCGCCATAAGGTAGAATTCATCGCATTGCACACTATTGCCAGGAGCGCGTGTGACTGATTCAGGTTGGGGTATTTACAAGCGGTTATTGGGCTATGTTAAGCCGCATTGGCGTGCTTTCGCGCTAGCGGTGGTGGGGTTTGTGGTGTACGCCGCGTCGAGTACGGCGCTGGCGGAAATGATGAAGCGACTGATTGATGGCATTCAAAATCCCGATGCGGCCTTCCGGCTATTTTTACCGCTATTTGTGATTATTATGTTTTCAGCTCGAGGGCTAGGTACTTTTTTAAGTACCTATTTCATGGCCTATGTGGGGCGCTATGTCATTCATACCCTGCGCTGCGATGTCTTTGCCCATCTGCTCCATTTACCCGGCCGATTTTTTGACCACCACTCCAGCGGCCAACTGGTATCGCGAGTCACCTACCACGTCGAGCAAGTCGCAGGAGCGGCCACTAAGGCTGTGACCATTATCCTTCGTGAGGGTCTGTTCGTTATCGGGCTGGTGCTCTATCTGCTCTGGACCAATTGGATGTTAACGCTGCTATTTTTAGGCGTGACGCCGATCATCGCCGTGGTGGTGAGCTACGTTAGTAAGCGGTTCAGGCGCATTTCAAAACGCATTCAGCACTCTATGGGTGATGTGACTCATATTGCGTCTGAAGCGCTCTCAGGCTATCGGGTAGTACGTACCCATGGCGCAGAAGATTATGAAAAGCAGCGCTTTGAGCGAGTAAGTGAAGAGAATCGTCGTCAAAGTATGAAAGAGGCCATGACCCGGGCGGTTAGCTCGCCGGTGATTCTGATGCTGGTGGCGATCTCTATGGCACTGCTGGTATGGCTGGCCATGGCCCCCTCGTTGATGGCTAACATGACGCCCGGGGAGTTCGTTGCGTTTATTACCGCGGCGGCGCTAATGATTAAGCCAGTGCGGCAATTAACCGAGATAAACGGTGAAATACAGAAAGGCCTAGCGGCTGCATCAGAGCTTTTTGGCCTGCTGGATATGACCCCTGAACAGGATAGTGGTAAGCGCATCGCCAGCCGTTTAAGCGGTGATGTCATCATTGATAATGTTAGCTTTCGCTACGCCGATGACCAACCTGAAGTGCTGCACGATATTAACCTTCGTCTCGCGCCGGGCGAGCTGGTCGCCATCGTTGGGCGCTCAGGAAGCGGCAAGTCCACACTGGTCAGTCTGTTACCCCGTTTCTACCGGCCCAGTCAAGGGAGCATCACCATTGATGGGATTAATATCGATGAGTACGCGCTTGGGCCACTGCGCCAGCAGATCGCGTTGGTCTCCCAGCAGGTGACGCTATTTAATGCCTCAATTGCCGATAACATTGCCTACGGGGTTACTGATCCTGACCCTCAGGCCATCCGAGCGGCTGCTGAAGCGGCTTATGCCCATGAGTTCATCGAAAAGCTCCCCAACGGCTATGAAACGACGGTAGGCGAAAACGGTGTAATGCTCTCCGGTGGGCAGCGCCAACGCCTTGCGATTGCCCGGGCTATCTTCAAAGATGCGCCGCTACTGGTGCTGGATGAGGCCACTTCAGCGCTGGATACTGAGTCGGAACGGTATATTCAAAAAGCACTGGAGCGGGTCTGTGAAGGCCGCACAACGCTAGTGATTGCGCACCGCTTGTCGACTATCGAGCGTGCCGACCGCATCATCGTGATGGATCAAGGACGAATTATTGAAGAGGGCCCCCACCAAACCTTGCTGGATGCCGATGGCGCCTACGCAGCACTGCATCAGTTGCAGTTCCAAGAAGCGCTATGACGTTGTCTAAAAGAGCGCTGCCAAAACGCTCACTGGCAGAGCGCTGGCTGCAAGGCGCCTATCAAGGGAGCCACTGGCTATGGCCGCTGAGGCCGTTAGGGGTGCTCTATCAATGGGGTATGGCCCGCCGTGAGCGCTCATACCTCCTCGGTGAGAAAAGCGCGTGGAAGGCCCCTGTGCCCGTTATCGTGGTCGGCAATATCACGCTAGGCGGCACCGGTAAGTCACCACTGGTGGCATGGTTAGCCAGTTGGCTTACGTCCCAAGGCTGGTCGCCAGGCATTGTTACCCGCGGCTATGGTGGAAAATCGTCGAACTATCCCTTATTTGTCACTGCCGACACTGACGTTGCTGAAAGCGGCGATGAACCCTTGATGCTGGCGCAGCAGACAGGGCTGCCGGTGGTAGCAGACCCCAAACGCGCCCGGGGAGCTCAGGCGTTAGTGGCGGCGGGGTGCGATATAATTCTGAGTGACGATGGCTTGCAGCACTTAGCGCTGGCGCGGGATATTGAGCTAGTCGTGGTTGATGGTGCCCGTGGCTTTGGTAATGGTCGCTGCTTGCCCGCCGGGCCGCTGCGCGAGTCATCCAGTCGGTTGCAGCGCGTTGATGCGGTGATCATTAACGGTGACTCATCTCAGCCGTTGCCGGTTGGCTCTGTCACCACGATGCAGTTAGCCCCGCAGTGCTGGCGCCGCTTAGCAGATGGCGCACGGTTTTCGCTCAATCCACTGCCGTTTACGCTACCGGTACATGCGGTAGCGGGTATTGGCAATCCCGAGCGCTTTTTTCGCACGCTTTCCGAGTTGGGGATCAGTGGTGACTGGCACCCGCTGGCAGATCATCAGCAGTACAGCGCTGAGGCGCTAAACTTTGCAGAGACCCGCCCAGTGATCATGACGGCCAAGGATGCGGTTAAATGTTACGCCCTGGCGCCACCGAATAGCTGGGTACTAGACGTGGAAGCCACGCTTCCACCCGAATTTGAGCACTGGCTGGCAGCGCGGCTGTCGGCAATTTCCTAAAGGAGACACGCTAATGGATAAGGAACTGCTGGCAATGCTAGTCTGCCCGTTGTGTAACGGTAAGCTGAAATATGATCGCGAAGCTCAAGAGCTGCGTTGTCATTACGATGGCTTAGCCTATCCCATCCACGAGGGTATCCCGGTGATGCTGCCAGAGGAAGCCCGTACCATGGATGCCGATGAAAAGCTGCACACGTCAACAGGTCGCTCGCCAGGAAGCACTCCGGGACATTCTCCAGGACGATCAGGAGGCGTTTAATGGCGTTTCCTGACTTCACTGTGCCTGACTTCACTGCCCCTGAGTTTACGGTGCCTGAATTTACAGTAGTCGTGCCCGCACGCTACGGCTCCACCCGTTTGCCCGGCAAACCACTGCTTGAGATTGCCGGGGAGCCAATGGTCGCCCACGTGTGGCGTCGCGCTTGCCAAAGCCACGCCAGCCGAGTGGTCGTAGCGACGGATGATAGCCGCATTCGTGATGCTATGTTGCCGTATGGTGCCGAAGTGATTATGACTCGCGACGATCACCCGTCGGGTACTGACCGCTTGGCCGAAGTAGCCGATATCTTGGCGCTGGCGGATGACGCGCTGCTGGTCAATGTGCAGGGCGATGAACCCTTAATCCCCCCCGCGTTGATTGATCAGGTTGCTTTGCGCTTAGCCGAGGACCCGGAGGCGTCTATATCCACCCTGGCTGAGCCGATTAACGATGTGGACACGCTGTTTAACCCAAACGTGGTAAAGGTCGTGCGTACGCTACAGGGCAGGGCGCTATATTTTTCACGGGCGCCTATTCCGTGGGATCGTGAGCAGTTCAAGGAGTCGCCTACGCTACTGGCAACCGATGCTTGGCTGCGTCATATCGGCTTGTATGCTTACCGCGCAAGCTTTCTAGCCGCCTACCGCGACTGGCCCGCCTCAAGCCTTGAACAGCTTGAGCAGCTCGAACAACTACGTGTGCTGCAGAATGGCCACATAATTCAGGTGGCTTTGGCCTGCGAAGTCAACCCTGCCGGGGTTGATACGGCTGAGGATCTAGCGCGGGTTCGGACGCTGCTTTCTTAGCCTGTTAGTAATGACGAGTGACGCGAGAGAGTTGTAAGAGGGTTGTAAAGGAGCGCTACTGTGAAAGTGTTATTTGTGTGTTTAGGCAATATTTGCCGCTCACCCACCGCCGAAGGCGTTTTTCGCCGTGCCCTGGAGCAAGCAGGGCTAGCCGACAAGGTTGAGATAGACTCCTGCGGTGTGGGTAGTTGGCATGTGGGCAAAGCGCCCGACGCGCGCGCCCAGCAGGCAGCTCTGCTGCGCGGTATCGATTTAAGCGATCTGTGTGCCCGTCAGTTAACGGAACAGGATTTTAATGATTTCGACTACGTGCTGGGTATGGATCAGGATAATTTGCGTGCCATGCGTGATCTAAAACCCGCCAATAGCCAAGCCCATGTTGGCCTGTTTTTGGACTTTGCCGGTACTCCCGGCGCCGAAGTGCCTGATCCTTATTATGGCGGCGATGAGGGCTTTGAAAACGTTTTGAATATGATTGAAGCTGCATCAGAAGGGCTGATTCAACAGCTAAAAAGTGGGCGCTGAAGTGGTGACTTTGAATCTGCAAGCTAATGTCGATTTAACCCACGCCAATACGCTGCGCCTGCCTTGCCAAGCCACGCATTTTGCCGCGCCCGCCACACTGTCCGAATTGCGCGCAGTACTCGCCCATGCTCACCACCAGAACTGGCCAGTTACGCTGCTTGGCGGTGGCAGTAATGTGCTGCTGCCAGACAAGTTGTCGGGCGTGGCAGTACGGCCTGCTTTGAACCAGTGGTGGCTTACTCGGCGGCAGGGAAGCGTTTATGTACATGTAGGGGCCGGCGTTAATTGGCATAGCTTGGTAATGGCGACGGCCGAGCTCGGTTTATGGGGTATTGAAAATTTGGCGCTGATTCCAGGCAGTTGTGGTGCGGCACCGGTGCAGAATATTGGTGCCTACGGCGTTGAGCTTGCCGATACGCTGCAAGCGGTACAGGTCATGGAGCTTGCTACGGGCCGTTCATACTGGTTGAGCGCACAGGAGTGTGCCTTTGGTTACCGTGACAGTATTTTTAAAGGCTCACTTAACGGTCGCGTAGTGATCACCCAGTTGGTCTTGCGCCTTTCACGTGTGCCCGCGCCACAGCTTGATTATGGCGACCTGGCAGCACGATTGTCACATACGCCCACTCCCTGGGAAGTTGCTGAAGCGGTATGTGCCATTCGCCGCGAGAAGTTGCCTGATCCTGAGGTGCTTGCCAATGCGGGAAGTTACTTCAAAAATCCACTGATAAAAGATGCACAAGCAGCGCAGTTGTTGCGCGAATATCCCGCCATGCCCCATTTCCCACTCAAGGATGGGCACACCAAACTAGCAGCCGGTTGGTTAATAGATCAGTGCGGATTGAAGGGGATGCGCGACGGCGCTTTCGGGGTGCACCAGCATCAAGCGCTTGTGCTGGTGCATTTTGGCGGTGGTGACCGCCAGGGCTTAATGAATACAGCCAGCTATATCGCCGCTCAAGTAGAAACTCGCTTTGGCGTGCGCTTAGAGTCAGAGCCGCGCTTAATTAACGCTTAACCAGCTGACTAGGCCCACACAAGCCATAACGCAAAATCCCCGCCGAGGCGGGGATTTTGGTTACTGCAACACGCGTCCGATTTACTCGGAGTGAGTGTCTTGCTGCGCTTGTTTACGTTTTTCACGCGGGTCATTGTGAGCCCGGGTGCGACGACGCCGTGGTTTGGGGGTGCTGTCATCGTTAATCGCTTCTGCGGGCGCTTCAGCAGGCGTTTCAGTCGAGGTTTCAACACGTGCTTCGCTAGCGACTGGCTGAGGCTCTACGTCAGTTGTAGAGGCTTCCGTCGGCGCTAACGCTTGTTCGCCGCTCGTTTGCTTTTGCGGTGCAGCGCTTTGCTCTTCAGTGCCGTGTTTTAGCTCACTGCTGGACGGCTCTTTTATTGAAGAGGCGGGGGCGACGCTGTCAGAAACACTCGAAGCTTCTGTTTGCTGAGGCGTTTCCAGGGCATCAGTTGATGCTGCGGGCTGCACCTCTTCGCTGTGATACTTATCTGCATCGGTGAAAGGTGTTGAAGAGGAGGGCTCTTCACCGATTGCAGCTGAATTGACAGCGCTACCGTTGCCTGTAGTCGGTTCGATCGCTTCAGGCGCTACCGCTTCGCTATCACTGGGACGACTATCGATAGCCTGCTCTGTTTCAGCAGGCGTTGTGCTGGCCTCAACTACTTCTGGTTTCGCTTTAGGCTCAGACTCGGCCTCGGCCACTTCAGCGACGGTTGACGGCTTAGAGTCATTGCTTGCAGTGGCAGCTTGTTCCTGCTCACCGGTGTCAGTCGTTGGCTCTTGCGCTTCTGCTGCCACGGGCGCCGCTTTAGGCTGACGGCGCTGATGCGTCGATTTGCGCGCTTTAGCGTTCTCCGCCGCCGGGCGATCAGCGGTGGTGGCGTTGTCAGCTTGCTCAGACGTTTCGGCACTGCTGTGTGCCTCTGCCTCTGGCTGAGTAACATCAGCGGGTCCCGTGTCAGTTTTTGCAGCGTCAGCTGTAGCCGGCACTTCTGACTTAAGCGCTTCTGCTGCCGGTGCTTGAGCCTCAGGCGTTTCAACTGCTGGTTCAGCAGGGGCTTCAACTGGCGCTTCCGCCTGCAGCTTCAACTGCTCGGCTTCTGCTTGAGGATTGAGCGCCTGGGTGCGCGTGCGGTTACGCGGGTTGTTACGCGTACGTTTCGGCTTGCCGTCGTCTGGTGCAGCTTCCGGCTGTTTGGCTGACTCTTCGCGCTGAGTGTCGCTGCCATTATCGCGACGTGGCTCTTTCTGCGCAGCACTTTTGCTGTTATTCCCCTCTTTGGCTGAGCTGTCAGCCTGAGCCTCTTTACGAGGCGCTTTATTAGCCGTCTCTTGACCGTTGGCATCGTCTTGCTGGGGGTGACGACGACGATTTCGGGTGCGGCTGGGGCCGCTACGCTTATCGCTATTATCATCACTGGCTGCACGCGATGAACCGCTGCGCTGCTCGGCTTTTGGCTCAGCTTTCTGCTCAGTTTTTTGTTCAGCTCTTTGCTCGGCTCTTTGTTCAGTTCTGGCACTGCTATCGTTGCGCGATTCGTTACGGCCAGTATTGTCGCCGCGCTCGCCACGTGACGACTTCTGCCGCGACTCGTTGCTGCGCTGATTGGTTTTGCGTTCGCTTGGCTTACGCGGCGCAGGCGTTTCAACCTTCGGTTCTGGTGCGGTCTCGGCACTGCTTTCGTCGCTGCCTAATAGCTTGGCGAAGCCGCGCATAAAGCGACCTAAGACGCTCGGTTGCTCGCTGGCCACCGGTGTGGCTTTGGCCGTAGGTGCCGGTGAAGCAGCTGGCGCTTTCTCTTCGGTTTGTAGTGATGCCGGAGCGGGAGCATTGTGCGTAACGCTTTTCACCGCTGCTTCTGCGCGTTGAGCAGGGGGAACAAAGCTGGGCGTTGGCTCTTTGCCTACTTCGGTATCGGTGGAGAGTTCGAAGCTTGAAAGGCTTTGGGTATCATCTTCATCCAGATGATCGTCGCGTAGACGCTGAACGTCGTAGTGCGGCGTGTCCATGTCAGGGTTGGGCAGCAGTACCACACGTACACCCTGGCGTGACTCAAGATCCGCCAATACACTGCGTTTTTCGTTCAGCAGGTAAGTGGCGACTGGTACCGGCAGAATGGCGCGAATCTGTGCGCTATTCTCTTTCATGGCCTCTTCTTCAATCAGACGCATGATCGATAGGGAGAGCGAGCGTACATCGCGGATAGTGCCTTGACCATTACAGCGCGGGCAGACCACGCCACTGGTTTCACCCAGTGAGGGGCGCAGGCGCTGGCGGGACATTTCCATCAAGCCAAAGCGTGAAATGCGACCGATCTGTACCCGTGCGCGGTCTAGCTTGAGAGCATCGCGCATGCGGTTTTCAACTTCACGCTGGTTGCGCGCAGGCCCCATGTCGATGAAGTCTATAACGACTAAGCCGCCGATATCGCGCAGGCGTAGCTGACGGGCGATTTCATCCGCAGCTTCAGAGTTGGTTTGTAGGGCGGTTTCTTCAATATCACTACCGCGGGTAGCTCGCGCGGAGTTGATATCGATAGAGACCAGAGCCTCGGTGTGATCGATAACGATCGAGCCGCCGGAAGGCAGTTTTACTTCGCGCTGATAGGCTGTTTCGATTTGCGATTCGATCTGGAAGCGCGAGAACAGCGGTACTTCGTCCGCGTAGAGTTTGATCTTCTGCTGATACGAGGGCATCACCTGGCGAATAAAGCCTAGCGCCTCGGCATGAATCTCAGGGCTGTCGATCAATACTTCGCCAATGTCCTGGCGTAGGTAGTCGCGCATGGCCCGGATGATGACGTTGGATTCACGATAGATCAGGAACGGAGCAGGGCGCTTCGCAGCTTCCATGGTGATGGATTCCCAGACCTGAACCAAGTAGTCGAGATCCCACTGTAACTCTTCTGGGTTACGACCAATGCCTGCGGTGCGTACGATCAAGCCCATTTTGTCAGGTACGGTCAATTGACCCATGGCATCTTTGAGCTGACTACGCTCGTCGCCTTCAATCCGGCGAGAAATACCACCCGCACGCGGGTTGTTGGGCATTAATACCAAAAAGCGACCCGCCAGACTAACAAAGGTGGTTAACGCGGCGCCTTTATTGCCACGCTCTTCCTTATCAACCTGAACGATGACCTCTTGGCCCTCTTTAAGTACTTCTTTAATGCTAGGACGTCCAGAAACGTCTTTTACAAAGTACTCTTTAGAGATCTCTTTGAGTGGCAAAAAACCGTGGCGGTCAGCGCCGTAATCGACAAAGGCAGCTTCAAGCGAGGGTTCTACGCGGGTAATTTTACCGCGATAGATATTGGCTTTTTTCTGTTCTCGAGCGCCGGATTCGATATCCAAATCGTACAGGCGTTGTCCATCAACCAAAGCGACGCGCAGCTCTTCGGGCTGTGTCGCATTAATAAGCATCCGTTTCATGTTGTCTCGCATAGCGTTGCGTGCCGGCGAACTGCCTAGGGGGTGACGTAGGCGAACCGCTGGGTGCTGCGTGCTTGTGCTCGGCGCATTGCAATGCTGACGCGTCAAGCCGGGAAGGCGTCATCGCCAACCCGGCCAATAGGGCGTTGAGTACGTGGCGGAGGCAGGACGTGTTCCGGTGGTTGTCACGTCCATCCGGCCCTGCTGACACCGCCAACACCTGGCATTCATCGATTCACCAACGCCGGCCACCGGCACAGCGTTGAACTTGTCGCTCGGAGTCAGTCAGCGCCTTGTGACGAGAAAGGAGGGGCTGCTCAGAGCGTGGCGTTGTTTAGTTACTGCCTGCCGTTGAGGGCTAGGCTTACTTTCATCTGCCGGCATAAAAACGGGCGGCAGAGTTACTGCATTTTTAAGATCAGATTTTGATACGCTAAAACGGGCAATGCGTACACTGGTGCCGTTTTTCTGCTCAGGCCTGCGTGTTAGTCGGGCAGGCGCATTAACCAAGCTCAGCGTTGATGCTTTCTGCTAACAAATTTAACCAATTAGCTATTTATCAGCTAGTCGCTAGCGCTAGACAAGAAAGCTTTCTGCGCTTGGCTGGTGAACGTTTTGGAATATAACAGTAAAGACAACGACCAGCAATTGACGCAATGCCCTTGGGTCTACGCTAGAATGCCGTTTTTAGCTGATGTCACAGGATCACAAGGAGTAAGCGGTAATGTCCGAAGGGCGTGAAGTGCAGTGGGTGGATATCGCCCCGGAGCAAGCAGGGCAGCGAATTGATAATTTTCTCATGACGCGTCTTAAAGGTGCACCAAGAGCACTTATCTATCGCATTGTGCGTAAGGGGGAGGTGCGCGTTAATAAAAAGCGCGTAAAGGTTGATTACCGCTTACAGGCAGGCGATTTAGTCCGCGTACCTCCACTGCGCCTAGCGCCTCGCGAGGCGGTTAAGGAAGTCAGCGATAATTTACGCGATCTATTAGTAGGCAGCGTTATTATGGAAGGCCCGGATTGGATGGTGCTCAACAAGCCTTCCGGGTTGGCGGTGCATGGCGGCAGTGGGGTTAAAATTGGCTTGATCGAGGCACTGCGTCAGGTGCGCGACGATCTGAGCTTTTTAGAGCTGGTTCATCGTCTGGATCGCGATACGTCGGGCTGTTTGCTGCTGGCTAAATCCCGCGATTCACTGGTCACGCTTAATGAGTCACTGAAGAAGCACGGCATGGACAAGCGCTATTTAGCGTTGGTCAGTGGACGTTGGCCAGCACGCAAAACCTATGAGAGCGCTCGCTTGGACCGTTTTGATGCGGGCAATGGTGAGCGCCGAGTACGTGTCGACCCCAATGGGAAAGTGTCCCGCACGCATTTTTCAGTGGTCGAAACGTTTGAAAAAGTCACCTTGATCGAAGCTGAGCCGGTAACAGGCCGCACGCACCAAATCCGCGTTCATGCCGCCCATGCCGGGCATGCCCTGTTAGGTGACGACAAGTACGCTACCCGCGAAAGCGGTTTTCTGACCAAGCAGTTGGGCTTGGGGCGGCTGTTTTTGCATGCTCGTGCGTTAACCTTTCCAGAGCCTGGTAATGGTCGTCCGGTCACCGTTAAGGCGCCATTGCCAGAAGCCTTGGAAGAGACCCTTAATCGCGCCCGTCGATAACTCGCCCTTCGTTAATAAGGAACTGCCGTGCAGTACGAGCTGATTATATTTGATTGGGACGGAACCTTGATGGACTCGGTGCCGCGGATTGTATCTTGCATGCAGGCGGCCGCTCTGGAGGCCGAGTGGGGTGAGCTTTCGGCCGCTGAAGTAGAGGATATTATTGGTTTAGGCTTGCCTGAGGCGATCGCGCAGCTTTGCCCGGGGATTTTGCCTGCTCAGGCTGAGCGGCTTCGCGAGCGCTATTCACACCACTTTGTGACGGCGGATGCTACACCGATGCTGTTTTTCCCAGGGGTAGAAGCGCAGGTCGCCCGTTTGCTTAGCCGTGAACACCAGCGGTTGGCGGTTGCGACAGGTAAAAGTCGTCGCGGTTTAGACCGCGTTTTTGCTGAGACCGGCAGTGGTGACTGGTTTCATGCCAGTCGAACCGCCGATGAAACCCGTTCGAAGCCGCACCCACAAATGCTTTCAGAGCTACTGGCAGAGCTGGAGGTGCCCGTCGAGCGGGCGGTGATGGTCGGCGATACGGAGTACGATCTGGAAATGGCGCGCGCGATCGGTATGGATCGAATAGGCGTGACTTATGGCGTGCATGCGCCAGAGCGTTTGGCACTAAGCCGCCCCAAGTGGCTCGTGCATAGCGTTGATGAGCTTTTTGTCCGTTTATACGGTTAAGCTGCCTGAGGTTATAAGGAATATTACATGAGTGATGATCGCTGGACAGAAGGACCTGAAGTTTCATCAGGCAGCGTTGACCCCATCCCGGGGGCAGCCAGTGACGATGCCGAAACCCTGCGCGAACGTCAGCGGCTAGCGCAGCTTGAGATGATGGATCACTGGATAGGGGGCGTGTTAACAGAGCAGCGGCGCACTCGACGCTGGAAGCTGTTTTTTCGACTGATGACGCTGGCTATTGTACTGGCAGCCCTCTTTACCACCTTTTATAGCCTGTTTTGGGACTCTTCTGATGTCACGGCACCTACCCAGCGTCATTTGGGTATTGTGAACGTAAGTGGCGTGATTGCCAGTGACTCACCGGCCAACGCTGAGCGCGTCATTCGCGGCTTAAATCGTGCTTGGGAAGCGGAAAGCGCTGCGGCTGTTGTGCTACACATTAATAGTCCTGGTGGTAGTCCGGTGCAATCTCAGCGTATTTATGCGGAAATTATGCGTCTGCGCGAACAGGGCGATAAGCCCATTATTGCTGTGATTGAAGATATCGGTGCCAGCGGTGCTTATTATATTGCCGCGGCCGCGGACGAAATTGTTGCATCGCCTGTGAGTCTGGTGGGCTCTATCGGGGTTATCTACGCAGGTTTTGGGTTTGAGGAGGCGATAGGGCGCATTGGTGTCGAGCGGCGTGTGGTAACTGCGGGTGAGAACAAAGCCTTTTTAGACCCGTTCCAGCCCTTGGATGAAGAGGCTGAGGCGTTTTGGCAGGGTGTGTTGAACCAAACTCATCGTCAGTTTATCGATGATGTGCGCGCTGGGCGGGGCGAACGGCTGAGTGATAGTCCAGATGTCTTTTCGGGCCTGGTCTGGAGTGGAGAGCAGAGTATGGAGTTAGGTCTGATTGACCAGTTGGGCAGTCTCGAACAGCTGTCACGTGAGCGAGTGGGTAACACTGACTGGGTAGACTACACGCCGAGCCTTGATGCATTTGAGCGCCTGACAAGGCGGTTTGCTCAGCTTGCTGCCGAGGTGTTGGGGGTAAGCTCACCCAACACCCCGCTCCGCTTTTAGATCCTAGGCATTATTTCCGGTTAATCAGGATGCGCCAAGCGGGTCCAGCCCTGCTTGGCGCAACATGTCGCAGAGTGCAATCAGGGGTAGGCCAATCAGTGCGTTAGGGTCGCGGCCTTCCAGCTTCTCAAACAGCGCAATGCCTAAGCCTTCCATTCGAAAGCTGCCAGCACTATCGAGTGGCTGCTCTTTAGCCACGTAGTTATCAATCTCCTGAGTGCTTAACGTACGAAACACGACCTCGAAGGGTTCGACATGGACTTGGTGGCGCTGACTGCGTGTATCCAGTAGCGCTAAACCGGTCAGGAAAGTCACGCGTTGGCCAGAGAAGCGGGCTAGGTTGGCGCGAGCCTTCTCCATCGTGTGTGGCTTACCAAGAATATCGCCTTCAAATACCGCGACTTGGTCAGAGCCTATAATGCAGTGGTGGGGATAATGCGCTGCGACGGCGTTGGCTTTGCTCAGCGCGAGGCGATGAACCAAGCCGTTGGGAGTTTCCCCGGGGTGAGGTGTTTCGTCGATATCAGGTGAGTGGCACTGGTAAGGAAGTTGTAGGCGATCCAATAGCTCGCGCCGCGAACGTGAGCTGGAAGCCAGTATCAGCGCTGCAGTGGATGTTTGGTTGCTAGAAGGCTCGGTCATTGATGTGGTCACAAATAAACTCCTGGCGGCGTGTGTCACGAATGCAACGACAAAGCAGTAGAGTGTAGCGAAAGCGACTAAACATGCCTATGCCGGTTGTTTATTGAGCTCAATATTGAGCGTTTAATGACCTCTATGCAGTTTATTTGGTGAGGATGGTATGAAGAATTGCACTGACGGCTTTGACACCAGCAGGGGGAGTGCCTATCATTGCGCGCCTATGTTGACCTCACAACTCCCCAGCCGGGTTGAGCCTTATAAGCTTGCAGCCCGCCACGAACGAATCGAAGGCTTGGTAGCGCTTGATAAGCTGCCACGTCTTGCCGAAGAAGCGGGTATCCAAACTGGCGACTGTCATGTCGTGCTTGAGTTTGGCGTCGATGCTCAAGGTCGTCGTGAAATTCGTGGCCACTTGCAAGCGACGTTGGCGCTTGCCTGCCGACGCTGCCTGGTGCCGCTGCCTCAACAGGTGAGCAGTGACTTCTTGCTTGGAATGGTCACTGACGAAGCCTTAGCGGCCGAGCTGCCTGCTAGTCATGAACCGGTGCTGGTGGAAAAGGAACAGCTGGATCTTTTGACGGTGGTTGAGGATGAGTTGATTCTTAGCCTGCCTCAAGTGGTCTATCACGATGAAGCCGAATGTCATGTCTCGGCGGAGCAGCTGGTCAGCAAAACAGAAGGCGCGGCGCCAGAAACAACGCCAGCGACGAACCCTTTCGCGGTGCTAAATGTCTTGAAAGGCAAAAAGTAAGCACCCTTTACCTTAAATACCTTGGAGTAAACCCCCATGGCAGTTCAACAGAACCGTAAAACTCGTTCCAAGCGCGGCATGCGTCGTAGCCACGATGCGCTAACCGCGCCGACCTTGTCTCAGGACAAAGAAACGGGTACGACTCACCTGCGTCACCACATTTCGCCGGACGGTTTCTACCGTGGTCGTAAAGTGATTGAGGTATAAGCCTCAATTGCGTTACTAAGCGGCTAAACGGATTCAGTGCGGTATGCGCCTAGCGATTGATGTTATGGGGGGTGACCAAGGCCCTCATGCTATTATCGCAGGCTCCGCAAAGGCGGCGGTGGAACACCCCGGTCTTCAGCTGACTCTGTTTGGTCCGCGTCAGCGTATTATTGCTGAGATTTCACGCTTGCCGCAGCCTCTGGCTGCGGCAGCGTCGCGTTTGGTGCCGTGTGATGCGCCCGATAGTATTACACCGTCGACATCGGCAGCTTGGGCGTTGCGCAATGGGCACTCAACCAGCATGGTTCACATGCTGCGCAGTGTCGCTCAGGGCGAGGCGGCTGCCGGGGTGAGCGCCGGTAACACAGCGGCGCTTGTGGCCTTAGCAAGGCGTGAGTTGGGGATGATCGAGGGAATTTCGCGACCGGCTATCAGTACGGCGATTCCAGCACGCCAGGGGCGTCGCTGCTATCTGCTGGATCTGGGTGCCAATGTTGATTCCCCTGCCCACCGGCTGGTGGATTTTGCGCTAATGGGCGCTGCGATGGCGCAGTGTATTGACGGCACTGTTATGCCCCGTGTCGCGCTACTTAATGTCGGTGCAGAGGCGACCAAGGGAAGTGCCAGCGTTCGCGAAGCCGATCGTTTGCTACGCGAATATGCTAGTACTAGCCATGGTGCTTTCGATTACCAGGGCTATGCCGAAGGTGGCGATCTGTTTAAAGGTCAGTTCGATGTAGTGGTGTGCGACGGTTTTGTCGGTAATGCTGTGCTGAAAGCAAGCGAAGGTTTGACGAGTATGTTGGTTGAGCGCGTACAGATGGCGTTTGAGTCGCGCCTAAGTGGCCGTTTGGCAAGCCTACTGGCCAAGCCTGTGTTAAAGCGCTTAAAGAAAGAGCTTGATCCCGTACGTTATAATGGGGCCAGCTTGTTGGGCTTACGCGGCATCGTGGTGAAAAGTCACGGCAGTACTCATGCCGATGGTTTTTACTATGCTATTCAGCGTGCCCTTCAGGAAGTGGAACATAATTTACCTGCGCGGATCGCAGGCCGCTGGCAAGCGTCAGGAAGTGATCTTAATGGCGCGAGCTAGCCATGATTAGACAATAAAGAGTTATTTTTAAAGAATTATTTTTTGCGGGTTTATAGGTGGCATCAGGATGTGCCAATAATCTCGCCTATCGCTCATATGAGCAAATGCCTACAAGAGCAAAGGTGAACGACATGTCTCAACCCCTTGCCCTCATTTTCCCCGGGCAAGGCTCTCAGCAGCTAGGAATGCTGCGAGAGCTGGCCGAGCGCTATAGTGTGGTGGGAACGACATTTGAGGAAGCGTCGGATGCTTTGGGATACGACTTGTGGAAAGTCGTCCAAGAGGGTCCAGAAGCATCGCTTAATGCAACCGCGTGCACCCAGCCTGCACTGCTATCTGCCAGTATCGCTATTTGGCGCGTGTGGCAGGAGCTGGAAGGGCCACGGCCGACGGTAATGGCAGGCCATAGCCTGGGCGAGTACAGTGCTATGGTATGTGCTGGCGTCATGAGCTTTGCTGAAGGCGTTAACTTGGTGCGTTTGCGCGGAGAAGCCATGCAGGAAGCGGTGCCCGCGGGTGAAGGCGGTATGGCTGCGATCCTAGGTCTGGCAGACGATGCCGTTGAAGCTGCCTGCGAAAAGGCCGCTCAGGGTGATGTAGTATCTGCAGTGAATTACAACTCTCCAGGCCAGGTAGTCATAGCAGGCTCAAAAGCGGCCGTTGAGCGGGCCATCATTGCCTGCCAAGAGGCGGGTGCTAAACGCGCTATGGCCTTGCCCGTTTCTGTTCCTTCACACTGTGCGTTGATGCGCCCGGCAGCCGAGCGCCTGGCGGAAGCTATGCAGGCCATTGAGCTGCGCACGCCACGCTATAGTGTTATTCAAAATGTTGATGCCAAGGCCCATACCGATACAGCGACACTGCGTACAAGGCTGATCGAGCAGCTTTATCAGCCGGTACGCTGGAGTGCTTGTGTTGAGGCAATGGCGAGCCAAGGCGTTGAGGTATTTATTGAGTGCGGGCCAGGAAAGGTGTTGACTGGCCTCAATAAGCGTATCGTGAAGGGTAGTAAGGGGTTAGCGGTCAATGATCCTGATAGCCTGAATGCGGCGCTTGAGCTGGCGCGTGAAACGTTGGCTGATAAAGCGTGACCAAGGGTTGTTTTATTCCGCTATCCTTGATTGATTACACGGTTAGAGGCAGACGTTATGACGCAGGAAAGTAGAGTTGCTCTTGTCACTGGGGCAAGCCGCGGTATTGGGCAGGCCATTGCCTGCGAGCTTGGCCGTCAAGGTCGAATTGTTATTGGTACGGCGACTAGCGAGTCCGGTGCTGAGAAAATTGATGCTGATTTGAAAGCGAACGGCATTGAAGGGGCTGGCCTATGTCTAAACGTGACAGACCAAGCCAGCATCGATAGCGTGCTGAAAGCCATTACTGAGCGCTTTGGTGCGCCGACTATTTTGGTCAATAACGCCGGCATCACCCGTGACAACTTGCTGATGCGTATGAAAGAAGATGAGTGGGACTCTGTGATGGATACCAACTTAAAATCTGTCTATCGTGTAAGTAAAGCGTGTTTGCGGGGTATGACCAAGGCGCGTTTTGGGCGTATCGTGTCGATTAGTTCTGTGGTGGCAACCATGGGCAACCTGGGCCAAACGAACTATGCTGCAGCTAAAGCCGGTATGGAAGGGTTTAGCAGAGCTTTGGCGCGTGAGGTATCCTCACGTGCGATTACGGTGAATGCGGTGGCGCCCGGCTTTATTGCCACTGACATGACCGAGTCGCTGCCTGAAGCTCAGCACGACATGCTGCTTAAACAAATTCCGTTGGCTCGTTTAGGGGCCCCGGAAGAGATCGCCGCAGCGGTGGGCTTTTTGACCAGTGATGCAGCTGGATATATCACTGGCGAGACGCTTCACGTGAATGGCGGCATGAATATGCGTTGATGGCCTTGGGCTTGGCGGTTGCGTCGACCCAAGGGCGTCTATAAACTACCCCGCAGCTTTTGGCTTGCGGTTTCCAAATAGCTGGTTATCAAAAACGGCTAATGTGAACGACTGGAGTACGTTGATGAGTACTATTGAAGAGCGCGTTAAGAAAGTTGTAGCAGAGCGCCTGAACGTTAAAGAAGAAGACATCCAAAACAGCTCTTCTTTTACAGAAGACTTGGGTGCTGACTCGCTCGACACTGTTGAGCTCGTCATGGCTTTGGAAGAGGAATTCGATACTGAAATTCCTGATGAAGAAGCTGAGAAAATCACCACGGTTCAAGAAGCCATCGATTACGTGAACGCCCACCAGTAAGGGCTGCGTCGATGTATCGAACCTGGGTGGGGTGCTAGTCACCCGCCTTAAGAGCCGTCCTTTCGTAGGGCGGCTTTTTTGCTTTGCTGCCACAATGCTTATAACGTTCAATCTCCGTTATACTGTTGACCAAATTTAAGCAGCAAATGACCCAAGTGGGTCGCGTCACCATGGATGCCTGGAGGAAAGCTGATGGCACGGAAAAGGGTAGTGGTAACTGGGTTAGGCCTGGTGACCCCAGTGGGTAATAGCGTTGATGAGTCATGGGCCAACATTGTTGCCGGTAAAAGCGGTATTACACCTATCGAACATTTTGACACCAGCGGCTTTAATACCCGCTTTGGTGGATCGATTAAAAACTTTGATATAAGCCCGTACCTGAATCCTAAAGATGCCCGTAAAATGGATCTGTTTATTCAGTACGGTATGGCGGCGGGTGCCCAAGCGGTAGAAGATTCGGGTATCGAGTGTACTGAAGAGAATGCAGATCGCATCGGCGTGGCTATCGGCTCAGGCATCGGTGGTCTGCCCATGATCGAGCATAACCACAATGCACTCAATAAAGGCGGCGCACGTAAGGTATCGCCGTTCTTTGTGCCGGGCTCCATCATTAATATGATATCGGGCAATATGGCGATCCAGCACGGCTTCCGAGGCCCAAATATCGCGATTACAACGGCCTGTACCACGGGCACCCACAATATTGGATACAGCGCACGCACCATTGCCTACGGCGATGCTGACGTGATGATCTGTGGTGGAGCCGAAATGGCGACCACACCTTTAGGTTTGGGTGGCTTTTCCGCCGCTCGTGCCCTCTCTACGCGTAATGATGATCCAGAAGCGGCAAGCCGCCCATGGGACACAGACCGTGACGGCTTTGTGTTATCCGACGGTGCCGGTGTATTGGTGCTTGAAGAGTATGAACATGCCAAAGCGCGTGGCGCCAACATCTACGCCGAGCTGGTTGGCTTTGGTATGAGTGATGACGCTTACCACATGACATCGCCACCGGAAGATGGACGTGGTGCAGCGCTTTCTATGCGCAATGCAATCAAAGATGCCCAGATAGATGTTTCTAAGGTGCATTACATTAATGCACATGGCACATCTACGGCTGCAGGGGATTTGGCGGAAAGCCGCGCTATTGAAAACGTCTTAGGCGATGCCGCTGCTAACGTGGCAGTAAGCTCCACCAAGTCGATGATTGGCCACCTTTTGGGTGCAGCAGGCGCTGTAGAGGCAGTATTTTGTATTTTGGCAATACGCGATCAAGTCGCCCCCCCCACGATTAACCTGGATAACCCTCAGGAAGGCTGCAACCTGGATTATGTCCCCCACACGGCGAGGGATATGCGTATTGATATGACGCTTTCTAACTCGTTTGGCTTTGGTGGCACTAATGGCTCACTGCTGTTTAAAAAGGTGTAATGATTGATGCTGTCGCCTGGGTTATCTGACGAACAAGCGGTACCGTTTGATGATCGTGGGCTGGCGTATGGTGACGGTCTATTTGAAACAGTGCTGCTGCGCGATGGCGGACCGGTGCTGTGGCGTTATCATACTTCCCGCTTGGCGAAGGGTTGTCGCCGCCTGAATATACCGTTACCTAGTCAGGCAGCACTCGACGCCACTTGGCAAGGCGACCCTACAGCTGAGCTTGAAGTGCTTAAACTCATCCTGACACGGGGTAGCGGTGGTCGTGGCTACGCCCAGCCAGATCAAGTCACACCACGGCTAGTTAGTCGCCGAACGCCTTTTCAGCCCTCCGCAGAGCGCTGGCAACAAGGCGTGACAGTGCGGCTTTGTGATTTGCGTTTAGGTCATCAACCGCGGCTGGCCGGTATCAAGCACTTAAATCGCTTAGAAAATGTCTTGGCGCGCCAAGAGTGGAGTGATGCCACTATTGCCGAAGGCGTGCTTGCTGATACTCATGGCCTCGTGGTTGAAGCCACCAGTATGAACGTGTTTTGGCAGCAGGCGGGGCAGGTGTTAACGCCTCTGCTTGACCAGTGTGGTGTAGCAGGTACGCTGCGTGCTGCATTGATTGAGCAAGGTGCTGTCGCGCAGTCGTCACTGCCGCTGCAGCAACTCGGGGCTGTAGAACGGCTGTGGGTGGCAAACTCCGTTCAAGGCGTATGGCCGGTCACTTCGCTACTTGCAGCGAATGGCTCGCTGATACAGCGTTGGCCATTAAGTAAGCTCGATTCATTTCAGCGCTTGGCACATCAGCTATTAGGCGTTGCCTAAGCGTTAGTGCTGCAGATATCGCTCTGTAATTTCTTAGAGGTGTCATGGTGAAACGGTTATTAACCGCTCTATTGGTATTAGTCATAATCGGGGCTGCGGGTGCAGCAGGCGGTTATTTTTATTGGCAGAGCCGTTTAGAGGCGCCTTTAGCTATTAATGAGCCAATACTTTACCAGGTGCCGTCTGGCGCGGGATTTAATCAGGTGGTGGCGCAGTTGGAATCCCAGGGCGTGATCGCAGATGCCTGGGCGTTTCGCTTGTTAGCGAGGGTGGAGCCAGAGCGCCTGCCGCGGCTGCGTACCGGCGAATATCAACTGCTGCCAGATATGAGCGGACTGGAGATGATGGCGCTGCTAGGCAGTAATAAGGTCGTCACCTACCCGCTGACGATTCCTGAGGGGTGGACTTTTCGGCAAATGCGCGACTTGCTAAATGCCGCGCCGAAACTCGATCATCGTACGGCTGATTTGAGCGACGAAGAGGTAATGGCGCTACTTGATCGAGAGGACACTTTCCCAGAGGGCTGGTTCTTTCCCGATACCTATCGTTATCACCTGGGAATGAGCGATGTCGACATTCTGCGTCAATCCCTTGAGCGTATGGAGCGCATTCTTGAAGAGGTGTGGGCAGAGCGAGCTGAAGAACTGACCATTGAGTCCCCCTACGAGACGCTGATAATGGCATCTTTAATCGAACGGGAAACCGGTGCGCCTGAGGAGCGACGTGAAATTGCCGGGGTCTTTAAGCGCCGTATGGAGCAGGGCATGCGCCTGCAGACAGACCCAACGGTAATTTACGGGATGGGCGATCGCTACGAGGGGCGGATTACCCGCGCTGATCTACGTGAGGCCACGCCTTATAACACTTATGTCATCGATGGAATGCCGCCCACGCCAATTGCCTTGCCGGGGCGCGCCTCGTTAGAAGCCGCGGTGAACCCGCTGCCTGGCGAAACGCTCTATTTTGTTTCCCGCGGCGATGGTACGCATCAGTTCTCGCGTACGTTGCGGGAGCATAACAATGCCGTAAATCGCTATATTCGTAATCGGTAATGATTATGGCCCATCACAATGATTGAGTATCAAAGCAAGGGAGCATGATGAGTAAGCGTGGACGCTTCATTACGCTAGAAGGCGGCGAAGGCGTGGGAAAATCAACCAATGTTGGCTTTGTCGCGGCGTGTCTGGAAGCCAAGGGTCTGGAAGTGGTACGCACTCGCGAGCCTGGCGGTACGGTTCGCGGCGAAGCTATTCGCTCGCTGCTGCTGGACCCCGCTCCCCAAGAGCCGCTACACGTTGATGCAGAACTGCTGCTGATGTTCGCTGCGCGAGCGCAACATTTGGCAGAAAAAATTCTTCCCGCACTGGCAAGAGGGGCGTGGGTAGTGTGTGATCGCTTTACTGACGCTACCTTTGCCTATCAGGGCGGCGGGCGAGGCATTGCCAAGGAGCGTATCGCCGTGCTGGAAAATTTTGTACAGCAAGGGCTTTCTCCTGATTTAACCCTCTTACTCGATATGCCAAAAGAGGCCGCAAAACAGCGCTTAGAGTCGCGCTTGCGCGATCGCCATGAGCAGCGTGACCGGTTTGAACAAGAGCAGGCCGACTTCTTCCAGGCCGTGCGGGAGGCCTACTTGGCGCGTGCAGAGGAAGCACCCGAGCGCTTTGCAGTCATCGACGCGCAGTACTCACTCGACACGGTGCAAACGCAAATTCGTCATACACTGATGGAGCGGGTCGCTGCATGGCGTTAACCGGCGTAATGCCATGGCACCAAGCCACATGGCAGCATTTAACCCGCTTGGCCGATAGTGGGCGTATGCCCCATGCGCTACTTATTCATGGCGCCCATGGCGTAGGTAAGCAGCAGTTAGCGGAGGCATTAATTGCCCGCACGCTCTGTGCCTCACCCGCTGATCAAGCCTGTGGCCACTGCCATAGCTGCGCTATGCTGGCCTCGGGGTATCATCCGGATCTGCTGCGGGTTTCGCCAGAAGAGGGAAAGCGCCAAATCCGCATCGACCCGATTCGCGAGGTTAATCGCTTTGTCTCGCAAACCGCTCAGCAGGGTGGTTATCGCGTGATTGTCATTTCGCCCGCCGAGGCAATGAACGTTGCCGCCGCCAATGCGCTGCTTAAGAGCCTAGAAGAGCCCGGCGATAAAACGCTGTTTATTCTGCTCTCCGACGTACCTTCGCGGATGCTGGCGACGATTCGCTCCCGCTGTCAGCAGTGGTCGTTGCCAAGCGTAGCTTTTGAGGCGTGTCGCGGCTGGCTGATTGAGCAGCTTGGCAGCGCCGATGAAGCCTACTTCTGGTGGCAGGTAGCGGGCGGATTACCGCTGCTCGCTGTGGAACTGGCGGCGCCCGAAGAGCGCGCCTTACGCCATCAGATTCACGATAGTTTTGAACAATTGGTGCGCGGCGCAGAGCCTGTCTCAGAGGCCGCACGCCTGGATCGCCAAGCGATAGATGCCATCTTGTGGTACGGTATCGCCTGGCTGGAAGACCTGATTCGCCTTGGTTTGTCTGGTGAGGGGGCTGTACTGCATAACCCAGATCTTGAGCCGCTCTATCGCCAAGCGGTTAAAAATGGTCGCGTTCAGGACTGGTTTCGCCTGCTCGATTATGCCCGCGAGCAGCGGCGATTGTTGGCGGTGGGGGCAAACCCCAATCCCCAATTAGTGCTTGAGGCATGGTTGGTGCGCTGGGCGGCACTGCTTCGCTCATAGCGGTATTTATTCACCCTTCCCATGGCTTTTTTCTTAAGCTTTGGTTTCAAGTCAGTGCAGCGAGGTCGTCATGGCAGCTCAGAAAGCGCTCTCACTTACCGTTCCGGATGTGCCGACACTGCTCTCCGCATATATGCCTTATCTGGACCGAGGGGGGATTTTTGTACCCACTCAGACCCCTTATGCGCTTGGCCAGCAAGTGTTTTTACTGCTGACTCTTCCGGGCGATAGCGAACGCCTTTCGATCACGGGTCAGGTCGTGTGGGTATCGCCGGTGGGCGTCAGTGGACGCCGTATGCCAGGCATTGGCCTGCACTTTAGCCAGCAAGACTATCCCGTGCGTGACCGCATTGAGACGCTGCTTGCCGGTCAATTAGATAAAGCAGCCCCATCGTTCACGCTCTGAAACAAACTGTCACTTACGCTTTGAATGCAAGTATCATCGTGTTTATGGCCTAGCTGTTGTCGAGACCTGTATGTTTGTTGATTCACACTGTCATTTAGATCGTTTATCCGACCAGACCCATGGGGGCGATATTGCCGCCACCTTGGCCGCCGCTCGCGCCGCCCATGTCAGCCAATTTCTGGCTGTAGCGGTGACTTTAGAAGAGATGCCTGAGCTTGCGTCTATTGCCCGCGCCCATCACGATGTGGCGATTTCCGCTGGATTACACCCCTTGCACCAGAGTGAGAGTGAGCCCAGCGTTGCCGATATTAAAGACGCCGCTGAGCAGTATGGGGCGGTGGCGATCGGGGAAACTGGCTTGGATTACCACTACCAAGACAGCGTACCCATAGAGGTTCAGCACGAGCGCTTCAAACGTCACTTAATCGCCGCGCATGAGTTGGAGCTTCCGGTGATTATTCATACCCGCGAAGCCAAAGAGGAAACCTTGGCCCTGCTGCGTGAATATAGCGACCCGCGCGTGGGCGGTGTATTACACTGTTTTACTGAAGACTTGGCGATGGCCCGTGAGGCGGTGCGTTTAGGATTTTATATCTCGCTATCGGGCATTATCACTTTTCGTAATGCAGCTCCGTTGCGTGAACTTGCCCGTCAGCTACCGCTGGACCGCCTGCTGATTGAAACGGATAGTCCTTATCTAGCGCCCGTTCCTCACCGGGGCAAGCCCAATGAGCCCGCTTGGGTGGTACAAGTGGCTGAGTGTATCGCCAAGGAGCGAGGCATCAGTGTTGATGAGGTCGCCATGCAGACGACCGCCAACTTTTACCGACTGTTTCGTGCTGCTACCCCCGATGCCCCGGAACACGTTAAAGAGGCGCTGGCACACTCTGGGCTTTTATAGCCTGAGGTACAGCCTGATGAGCCTTGAATACGCTCAAGCGAGGTGGCCGAGATGAATATTGACCGATTGTTGCAGCAAGGCAGCGGAGAGGGCGAGCGTGCTGGCTCTATTCCTCCGCTCGACGAGTGGCAGCCTGCGCTCTCTGGCGATATGAATATCATTATTCATGCGGATGGAAGCTGGTGGCACGAAGGCCAGCCGTTTGCCCGCTCCAAGGTAGCGCGCCTATTGGCCACACTGTTGCGCCTCGATGACGAGGGCTACTGCCTTGTTACGCTGGTGGAGCGCTGGCGGATACAGGTCGAAGACCTGCCACTGGTCGCGGTAGAAGCCGACTTCCGTGACGATGCCTGGTGGTTCACTACCCAGTTTGATGACGTTGTGCGCCTAGATGCAGAGCATCCACTCTCCGTGACGTTGACTCCCCAAGGCGAGTCGGTACCGCAGCTACCGGTGCGTTTTGGGCTGGCCGCTAGGCTCCACCGCAATGTCTATTACCGGTTGGTTGAGGCTGCAGAAACGCGTGATAGCGACGATGGCACTAAGGAAATTGGCTTAATGAGTGCCGGACAGTGGTTTGCGTTAGGTCAGCTTGAGGATGAATCGTCAGGCGAGGCGCCGTGAAGTTAACTGTTGAACAGCAAGCAGTGGTTAATCATCAAGCCGGGCATGCGCGCGTGGCAGCGGTGGCCGGGGCAGGCAAAACCACCAC
Source organism: Vreelandella neptunia (assembly GCF_022489065.1). Lineage (GTDB taxonomy): Bacteria > Pseudomonadota > Gammaproteobacteria > Pseudomonadales > Halomonadaceae > Vreelandella > Vreelandella neptunia_A. The sequence goes on from NZ_JAKVTW010000001.1 coordinate 644,265, forward strand.
CATGGCCGCTCGGGTGCTTCATCTATTGGCCAGCGGCGTACCGCCAAAACGTATTTTAGTACTGATGTTTAACCGCTCAGCGAAAGATGACTTTCAGCGTCGCTTAGCGGCAATGGCACCTGCCGGGCAGGCATTGCCCGATGTCCGCACTTTCCACTCCCTTGGCCACCGTTTAACGCAAAGCTTATGCCGCTGGGGGGCGCTTGCCCCGCGCCAGCTACTGTCCGCTGATTGGCAGCTAGAAAGGCTGCTTCGCCAGGCGAGCCTTAATGTACTGCGTGATGCAGTGGAGCGACGGGATGCAGCTCTGGAAGGGGATCGACTGGAAACCTTGGCCCACTTCTGTGGCTTAGTGAAAGCAGAAATGATCACCCCGGAAGCGCTCTACGAGCGGCTTAATTTTGACCCCGATACCGACTATTTCCCAGCGGCGTTTGCCGAAGCGGAGCGGCTGTTAGAATCGGAAGGCGTGATGACCTATGCCGATCTGCTTTATCGCCCGCTGTTGGCACTAGAAGCAGATGGTGCCTTGCGTGGTCGCGTCGAAGGGTTTCTTGACCATGTCATTATTGATGAGTATCAGGATATTAACGCCGCTCAGCAGCGTCTTTTATCCGTGCTGGTGGGCAGCCGAGCCGAGGTGATGGCAGTAGGTGATGCCAACCAGTGTATTTATGAGTGGCGCGGCGCCAAACCCGACACCATGCTGGAAAATTTTACAGCCACCTTTGGCAAGGCGACCGACTACCCACTATCGACGACATTTCGTCATGGGCATGCGCTAGCGCTGGCCGCCAATCATGCCATTGCCGCTAACCAGCGACGTCCCAACCAGCTCTGCCTTGCCGCAGCTAATAACCCGGAGACCCGCGTCTCAGTGGGGCAGGGGAGCCGTTTGCTACTTGATGCGTTGATGGACTGGCAGGCCCAGGGGCGAGCGTTTAACGAAGCCAGCTTACTGGTGCGTAGTTGGGCGCTTTCGGTACCGTTCCAACTGGCACTGTTACAGGCAGGGATTCCGTTTCGGCTTCAGCGCGAGGATCGTTTCGTTTTTCGTCTGCCGCTGGTGCAGGCCCTGGCGGGGTATTTAAAGCTGTCGCGTCGCCCTGATCTTCTGCGTGACCCGCAGCAACTATTGCTGCTGCTTTCACAACCGACCCCCTTCGTTGCCCGGGAGCGGTTACAGCGATTGGCTCACCAACTGGCGACCACTCAGCAGTGGCCCGAGCGGCATGACCCCATGCTAACGGCGTTAAAGCCGATCCAGCGGCGCACGCTGAAAAAGCGCTGGCTGCTGCTTTGTGAGCTGCCACAGCTAAGTGCATGGCCACCCGCTAAGTTGCTACGCCACGTGGTGGATAGTATTGATGCTGAAAAAACGCTCAAACGGGCAGCAGCGCGACGGGATAAAGGCGAAGAGGATGTTCGTTTACTTGATGTCCTAATTGAACAAGCGCAAAGCGTGCAAGACCCAGATGCTTTTATCGAACTACTTGAACGCCCGGTAGAGAATCAGGCGGGCGGCGTGTTGATCAGTACCGTGCACGGTGCCAAAGGACTTGAGTGGCCGCTGGTGGCCGTTGCCGGTGTGAATGAGGAAGATTTTCCCCACTATAGTCGCGATAACCCACTCAGCGATGAACGTCTGGAAGAGGAGCGTCGGCTCTTCTACGTGGCCATCACCCGTGCCCAAGAGCAGTTACTGGTGCTTCATGACGGGGGCGTGCATCGGCCTAGTCGTTTTATTGCCGAAAGCGCTTGGCAAGACAGTATGCGGGTAGCCTCCTGCCTAGCGAGTTCCAGCGCACCAGTTGCATCACTTCAAGTGGCTTCGGTGAGTCTGGTTGAACGCTATCTGGCGCGTCTTGGCCGCGATGATATTGTGCTGGCACCGGCCCAGGTCGAAGAGGCCAGCGGTGGCTATTCGGCTGATGTCCATTTTTACCCCGGTCAGCGCCTTCTTCATGCGGTGTTTGGCGAGGGGGAAGTGGCAGCGGTAGAGGGAAGTGCTAGCGACCCGGTCATTGATGTACGCTTTGATCAGGCAGGAAGAAGACGGCTAATAGCCCGTCGAGCGCCCATAGAGTTGCTGGAAAGCCCGAAAAGCGCAAGTATGACTACGAAAAGCGCAACGATGTCCTAGTGTATGAGTAATTCGGTGTGAACACGTTACGACTAACCAAGCTGTGCGCTACTGTTAGCCGTAACGTGAATGGCGCTACTGATTACATATTCGGGTAGGTCGGCCCGCCGCCGCCTTCTGGTGCTACCCAGGTAATATTCTGCGCGGGATCCTTAATATCACAGGTTTTGCAGTGTACGCAGTTCTGGAAGTTGATCTGAAAGCGTGGCTCGCCTGCGCTATCTTCGACCACTTCATAGACGCCAGCAGGGCAGTAGCGCTGCGCCGGTTCTGCGTACTTCGGCAGGTTTTCGCGAATGGGTAATTCAGGATCTTTCAGGCGCAGATGGCACGGCTGGTTCTCTTCGTGATTGGTGTTAGACAGAAATACTGAGGAGAGCTTATCGAAAGAGAGCTTTCCGTCTGGCTTGGGGTAATTGATCTTCTCAAATTCTGCGGCAGGCTTGAGCGCACCATGGTCGGTCGTGGTGTCATGCACGTTAGGTAGCTTATTGCCCAGCAGTTGATGCGCGAAGTTATAGGCGCCGCCACCGATGGTGCCATATTTATGAATGGCAGGGCCGAAGCTCGCGTTGTCTTTAAGTTCTTGGTAAGCCCAGCTCGCTTCCCACTTCTGAGTAAAGCTAGTCAGCTCTTGTGCGCCTTCGTCACCCCCTTTAATGGCTTCAAATACGCTTTCTGCTGCGACCATGCCCGACTTCATAGCGGTGTGGAGCCCTTTGATTTTGGCAAAGTTGAGGGTTCCTGCGTCACAGCCGATGAGCAGGCCGCCAGGGAAGGTCATTTTAGGTAAGCAGTTAAAGCCGCCCTTGGTAATTGCCCGGGCGCCATAAGCAACGCGCTTGCCACCTTCAAGGTATTGGCTAATCACCGGATGATGCTTCATACGCTGAAACTCATCAAACGGTGAGAGCCATGGATTTTGGTAGCCAAGATCCATTATCAAACCAACCACAACCTGCTGGTTTTCCGCATGGTATAAAAACCAGCCGCCGTGGGTGTTTTTATCCAGCGGCCAGCCAGAACCGTGTACCACAAGGCCGGGTTCATGTTTGTCAGCGGGTACATCCCAAAGTTCTTTAAGACCTAAACCGTAATGCTGGGGGTCACGCCCCGCATCCAGCGAAAAGTCTTTAATTAGGCGTTTACCAAGATGCCCTCGCGAGCCTTCTGCGAACAGCGTGTACTTAGCGCGCAGTTCCATGCCCGGCATATAGCCATCTTTAGGCGTGCCATCGGCAGCGACGCCCATGTCGCCGATTAAAATGCCGCGCACCGCGTCATCTTCTACGATAACGTCTTGGGCCGCGAAACCAGGAAAAATCTCAACGCCCAATGACTCCGCCTGTTCACCCAGCCAGCGGCACAGGTTGCCCGCGCTGATAACATAGCGTTGCTGATCGCCACCGGTGTTGTGCATGCTTTTCGGCACCAGCGCATTTGGCACTTTTTGTGCTTTTTCAGCGTCTTTGAGCAAGAAAACATCGTCGCGAATAGCGGGGGTGTTTAAAGGAGCGCCGCGCTCTTTCCAATCGGGAAAGAGTTCCGTCAGTGCTCTGGGTTCGAATACCGCGCCGGATAAAATGTGCGCGCCAACCTCAGAGCCCTTTTCAACGACACAAACCGTTAGTTCTTGCTCTGCTTCATTGGCTTGTTGCATCAGTCGACATGCAGCAGCAAGCCCGGATGGGCCCGCACCGACAATGACAACATCAAAGTCCATTACATCGCGTTCAACAGTTTCCACCCGGTTTCTCCTTATTCTCTTTTAAGTGCCATTATTAGCTAAGCTAGCCTATGTCTACGTTATGGGTACTAGCTTATAAACAGATGGCCTTAATTTAAAACGGTCGTTTGCTTCTGGTTATCTCCCATGATAGGCATAATACCTGTGTCAGGTCACGCCTACGATGGCGAAAGCAGCATTTCTTGATGGTTGGCATCGCTCACTCGCCGCTCCATGCTACGACCAAGGCAGTAGCGATCAAGTGTTGTCGCTAACAGGCAGGCTATGGCAAATTGGTAGTGTTTTTCAATCATGCACCTATCAAACGCTTGAATGAATTTGAACGCGCTGGCAACGCTGGTAGTGTTTCGCGGGACGTTTTCGTTGTTAATGTATTCAGCAGCTTTTCAATAGAAGCTCTTTAATAAGAGGTATCCGCTTGGCGGGTGCCAGCTCAGGTTAACGGCTTTTGTTTACAAGCCAAGCGAGGAATCTATGAAAGTACTCGTCGCGGTTAAACGCGTCATCGACTACAACGTCAAAATCCGTGTTAAAGCGGATCACTCGGACGTCGATCTCACCAACGTCAAAATGGCCATGAACCCCTTCTGCGAAATTGCCGTAGAAGAGGCGGTGCGCCTGAAAGAGAAGGGCGTAGCGACGGAAGTCATCGCCGTGTCGGTGGGCCCTAAGGCCGCTCAAGAGCAGCTGCGTACCGCGCTGGCCCTGGGCGCGGATCGCGCCATCCATATCGAGACCGACGAGCGCGCTGAATCCTTAGCCGTCGCTAAGCTGCTGGCCAAAGTAGTCGAAGAAGAGCAGCCCGGCCTGGTCGTTCTTGGCAAGCAGGCCATCGACACCGACAACAACCAAACCGGCCAAATGCTCGCCGCGTTGACTGGCCTACCCCAGGGCACCTTTGCCTCGGAAGTGGCGGTCGACGGCGACAAAGTGAATGTCACCCGTGAAATCGACGGCGGTTTGCAAACCATCGCCCTCACGCTTCCCGCGATTGTGACCACCGACCTGCGCTTGAACGAGCCGCGCTACGCCAAGCTCCCCGATATTATGAAGGCCAAGAAAAAGCCGCTGGATGTCAAAACCCCCGCCGATTACGGTGTCGAGGTGGCCTCCAAGGTCAGCCTACTCAAAGTCGAATCGCCCGCCGAGCGCAAGGGCGGTGTCAAGGTGGCCTCGGTAGACGAGCTGATCGACAAACTCAAAAACGAAGCCAAAGTTCTCTAAGGTCGGTTAGTTACCCCCGAACTTTACGTATGCGCTTTGAAGGAGCTGATTTTATGAGCATTTTGGTACTTGCCGACCTGCATGAAGGCCAACTGGCTGGCGCCACAGCCCACGTGGTGGCGGCGGCCCAAGCCATCGGTGGCGATATTGACGTTTTGGTTGCCGGTGACGGCGTTCAAGCCGCGGCCGAGGCCGCCGCCAAACTAGACGGCGTTAGCAAAGTGCGCGTCGCCGATAACACCGTTTACGCCCACCAACTGGCCGAGCCCATCGGCGCGCTACTGGTCGAACTGGCCGATGGTTACACCCACGTCCTCGCCAGCGCCTCCACCACCGGCAAAAACGTCCTGCCGCGCTTAGCGGCGCTAAAAGACGTTAGCCAGCTGTCGGATGTGCTGGGTGTCGAAAGCGCCGACACCTTCCTGCGCCCGATCTACGCCGGTAACGCCATTGCCACGGTGAAGAGCGACGACACGCTAAAAGTGATCACCATCCGCACCACCGGCTTTGACGCGGTCGGCAGCAGTGGCAGCGCCACGATTGAAGCCGTCGATGTGGTGGTTGAAAACAGCCAGTCCAGCTTTGTTAAAGAAGAGCTGGCGAAGTCGGACCGTCCCGAACTGGGCGGCGCCAAAGTGGTGATCTCCGGTGGTCGCGGTATGGGCAACGGCGATAACTTCAAGCTGCTCGACGGCATTGCCGACAAGCTGGGGGCCGCCATTGGTGCTTCCCGCGCCGCGGTCGACGCAGGCTTTGTGCCTAACGATATGCAGGTCGGCCAAACCGGTAAGATCGTCGCCCCGGATCTGTATATCGCTGTGGGTATCTCCGGCGCCATCCAGCACTTGGCGGGCATGAAAGACTCCAAAGTGATCGTCGCCATCAATAAAGACGACGAAGCGCCGATCTTCCAGGTGGCCGACTACGGGCTGGTGGGGGATCTGTTTGAGATATTGCCGGAGCTTGAGAGCAAGCTGTAAGCATTTCAATCGCCATTTTTTGAGGGGGTATTTGGTAAACTGGCAATAGTTGACTAGAGTACTGGGGCAAAAGGTAAGAAAATCCACTCCGGTGGTTGAAAAAGCTATGAGCTGACCGCACATAAGTAAGTGAACGCAACGAAAGCCACTCAAGGAGATGATGATATGGCACATACACTACCCGAATTGCCGTACGCATATGACGCTCTCGAATCAAACATTGATGCAATGACGATGGAAATTCACCACTCTCGTCACCATCAAACCTACATCAACAACCTGAACGCTACGCTGGAAGGCACGGGTCTTGAAGATGTACCCGTTGAAGAGCTCGTTGCCAATCTGGATCGCGTTCCGGAAGCCAAGCGTCAAGCCGTTATCAATAACGGTGGCGGTCATGCCAACCACTCTATGTTTTGGCAAATGATGTCGCCCAATGGCGGTGGCAGCCCTCAGGGTGATGTTGCCAAAGCGATTGACGCTGAGCTAGGCGGTCTGGAAGCTTTTAAAGAAGAGTTTAAGAAAGCCGCCGTTGGCCGTTTCGGCAGTGGTTGGGCGTGGCTCTCCATTACCCCTGAAAAGAAATTGGTGGTAGAGAATACCCTGAACCAAGACAGCCCGTTGATGCACGGCAACACGCCGCTGCTCGGTCTGGATGTTTGGGAGCACGCCTACTACCTGAAGTATCAAAACAAACGTCCTGACTACATTGCAGCGTTCTTTAACGTTGTTAATTGGGAAGACGTTGAGCGTCGTTACCAGGCTGCGATTAGCTAATATTGCTATGACCCGCTAGCAGCGCCACCTCATGACGCTGTCAAAAACCGCCCTCTTTTTAGTGGGCGGTTTTTTGTTGTCTGGAAGAGTGCTTTTAGGGGCAGGGCTGGTATTAGCTGTCAATATCCTGTGAATAAAAAATACCACATATGCTTGAATTGATTTTCCCATGGTCTATATATAGTATGCGTTGTGTCTTTTAGTGAGGGCGGGTACTAGATGTGCTCTACCCTAAAAATGCCGCTATGGAAAGGGGATTAGCCATGGAAATTCAGATTTATAGCAAACCAGCCTGTGTTCAGTGTACTGCCACTTATCGCGCACTAGATAAGCAAGGGCTTGAGTATAAAGTTATCGATATTACCGCTGAGTCTGGTGCTCAAGAAGAAGTGGAAGCGCTCGGTTATCGGCAGCTTCCTGTTGTAGTGGTAGGCGAAGATCACTGGTCGGGTTTCCGTCCTGATCGTATTCAAGCGCTGGCTTAAGCCAACAAAATGCTGGCAAGTTGCTCACACACACCTATGGCCGGCAGTTTGGTGTACTTCTCTACTAAATCAGGTAACACCCATCGTTTTGTAGAAAAACTTGGATTTGCCGCGACGCGGCTGCCGCTGAATCGAGATGAGCCTGCGCTACGTGTTACCCAGCCTTATATTTTAGTTACCCCTACGTATGGTGGGGGAAGTGCCCAAGGCGCGGTACCTAAGCAGGTCATCCATTTTCTCAACGATACGCATAACCGGGGCCTCCTGCGGGGAGTGATCGCCGCGGGAAACACCAATTTTGGCGAAGCATATGGTCTTGCTGGCCGCATTATTGCGAAAAAATGCCATGTGCCGCTGCTTTATCGATTCGAATTATTTGGCACCGACGATGACGTGGCCAATGTCCGTCAAGGAGTAGAAGAGTTTTGGAAACGACAAACTTAGCGCCGAAAGAGATGGCCCCGAAAGACTTAGCCTCTAAAGACTTGGCCACTAAACCCGTTGAAGCAAAACGGCCAGCGGCGGCCACTGAAGCACGCACGCTGGACTATCACGCTCTCAATGCCATGCTCAATCTGTACGGTGCCAATGGCGAGCTGCAGCTGGATAAAGATCGTGAAGCGGCACGTCAATACTTTTTACAGCACGTTAACCAGAACACGGTTTTTTTCCACTCGTTGGAGGAAAAGCTAGATTACTTGGTGGAAGAGCAGTACTACGAAGCAGAAATGCTGGCTCAGTACAGCTTCACCTTTATCAAGGCGCTGTTTGAGCAGGCGTATGCGTATAAATTCCGTTTCCCAAGCTTTTTGGGCGCCTTTAAGTACTACACCAGCTATACGCTAAAGACGTTCGACGGCAAGCGCTATCTTGAGCGTTATGAAGATCGTGTATGCATGGTCGCGCTGACCTTGGCGCGGGGCGATGAGGCATTGGCCAAGTCGCTGGTGGATGAAGTGATTACAGGCCGTTTCCAGCCTGCGACCCCCACCTTCCTGAACTGCGGCAAGCAGCAGCGTGGTGAGTTGGTATCGTGCTTCCTGCTGCGTATCGAGGACAACATGGAGTCGATTGGTCGCTCCATTAATTCGGCGTTACAGCTTTCCAAGCGCGGCGGCGGTGTTGCCTTCCTGCTCTCCAATATTCGTGAGTCAGGCGCGCCCATCAAGCGCATCGAGAATCAGTCGTCCGGCATTATCCCCATCATGAAACTGCTGGAAGATGCGTTCTCTTACGCTAACCAGTTGGGAGCTCGGCAGGGCGCCGGGGCGGTTTATCTAAACGCTCACCACCCAGATATCCTGCGCTTTTTGGATACCAAACGGGAAAACGCCGACGAGAAAATTCGCATCAAAACGCTCTCCTTGGGCGTGACGATTCCGGATATCACCTTTGAACTCGCCAAGCGCAACGATGATATGTACCTATTCTCGCCCTACGATGTGGAGCGTGTATATGGGGTGCCGTTTGGCGATATCAGCGTCACCGAGAAGTACCAGGAAATGGTCGCGGATGCGCGCATTCGCAAGCACAAGATCAATGCGCGGGCATTTTTCCAGGTGCTGGCCGAGCTACAGTTTGAGTCCGGTTATCCTTACCTGATGTTCGAAGACACGGTTAATCGCGCTAACCCGATTGCCGGCCGTATCAATATGAGCAATCTCTGCTCGGAAATCTTGCAGGTCAACACGCCGACCGAGTATGACGACGATCTGGGTTATCGCCATGTCGGCCAGGATATCTCCTGTAACCTAGGCTCAATGAACATTGCCAAGGTAATGGATTCAGGCGATATCGGTACCAGTGTGGAAGTCGCCATTCGTGGCCTCACCGCCGTTTCTGAGATGAGCAATCTGAGCAGCGTACCTTCAATTGCCGAAGGTAACGCCCAGTCACGCGCCATTGGCTTGGGCCAGATGAATCTGCATGGCTATCTGGCGCGGGAACACATCTACTACGGCTCTGACGAAGGCTTGGATTTTACTAATCTCTACTTCTACTGTGTGGCCTTTCATGCCATCCGCGCGTCTAACCGCTTAGCCATTGAGCATAACGATACGTTTGCAGATTTCGCCAACTCTACCTACGCCTCTGGTGAGTTCTTTACCAAATATATCGAGCAGGCGTGGCTGCCGCGCACCGATAAAGTGCGTGAGCTATTTGAGCACAGCGGTATTGCACTGCCGACCCAAGATGATTGGCATGAGCTGAAAGCCTCAGTTATGGCTCACGGCTTATATAACCGTAACCTACAGGCCGTACCGCCTACGGGCTCAATCTCCTATATCAACAATTCCACCTCCAGTATCCACCCGGTGGCTGCGAGAATCGAGATCCGTAAAGAGGGTAAGCTAGGGCGTGTTTACTACCCTGCGCCGTTCCTCAATGAGGCGAATTTCGACTACTTCCAGGATGCCTATGAAATTGGCCCTGAGAAAATTATCGATACCTATGCAGAAGCCTCGCAGCACGTTGATCAGGGGTTATCGTTAACCTTGTTCTTCCCTGATACGGCCAGCACCCGCGATATCAACAAGGCGCAGATTTACGCCTGGCGCAAAGGGATCAAGACGCTTTATTACATTCGTCTGCGCCAAAGTGCCTTAGAAGGTACCGAGGTGGAAGGCTGCGTTTCCTGCACGTTGTAATATCTCTGGTTTTGCGGATACGCCCTGTGTATATCGTTAGGCGTTCGTTTTTATAACCAGCTTTTATAAATGAGTTTTGCTAGCCCGGCTTTGAAAGCCGGGTTTTGAGAGAGTGATATGAATACCATGCAACGTTTGTCGCGGGTTGACGCGATTAACTGGAATCGGCTTCAGGACGATAAAGACCTGGAAGTATGGAACCGCTTGACCAGTAACTTCTGGCTGCCGGAAAAAGTGCCGCTGTCTAATGATATCCAGTCCTGGAATACCCTTACTGATAAAGAAAAACAGCTGACGATTCGCGTGTTTACCGGTCTTACGCTGCTGGATACTATCCAAAGTAGTGTCGGTGCACCGGTACTGATGGAAGATGCCCGTACTCCCCACGAAGAGGCGGTTTATACCAACATCGCCTTTATGGAATCAGTGCACGCGCGCTCCTACAGCTCGATTTTCTCCACGCTTTGTACCACTCGCGATGTGGACGACGCGTTTCGTTGGAGCGAAGAGAACCCTACGCTACAGGCCAAATCTCAGCTGATTTTAGAGCGCTACCGCTCGGACGATCCGCTGATGCGCAAAGTCGCCAGCGTTTTTCTTGAGTCGTTTCTGTTCTATTCTGGCTTCTACCTGCCGATGTACTGGTCCAGCCATGCCAAGTTAACCAACACCGCCGATTTGATTCGTCTGATCATTCGCGATGAAGCGGTACACGGCTACTACATTGGCTACAAATTTCAGCAGGCAATGGCGGAAGCCACCCCCGCGCGGCAGCAGGAAGTCAAAGACTACGCCTATGAGCTACTGCTTGAGCTTTACGACAACGAGGTGCGCTACACCGAGTCGCTGTATGACGAGGTAGGCTTAAGTGAAGACGTTAAAAAATTCCTTCACTACAACGCCAACAAAGCGCTGATGAACCTTGGCTTCGAGCCACTGTTCCCCAGCAGTGTCACGGATGTAGATCCGACCATCATGGCGGCGCTTTCACCTAACGCCGACGAGAACCATGACTTCTTCTCCGGCTCCGGTTCTTCTTACGTGATCGGCAAAGCCGTCGCCACCGAAGACGACGACTGGGCGTTTTAAGCGGTTAATCGGTGAGTGGTATTAGCGAGAATCAACCGCCCTGAGGGAGGAAAGTATGCCAAGCAATGCAGCTAACGTTTTGAAAATAGCCGCTGCCGTGGTGAGCGATCCTGATGGGCGTTTACTATTGGTACGTAAGCACAATACCTCTTTCTTTATGCAGCCGGGTGGCAAGATCGATGCGGGTGAAAGCGCGTTAGAGGCGCTATGCCGTGAGCTGGATGAAGAGCTGGGCTTGCAGATTAGTGAGGATCAATTAATCCCGCTGGGCATACAGTCCGCCCCCGCTGCCAATGAACCCGGCGTTGTGCTTGAAGCGCACCTGTATAGCCTTGTTATCGACGAGCCTGTCGAGGAGGCGGCGGCTGAAATAGCCGAAGCAAGATGGGTCACCCGTGAAGAGGCCTGGCAGCTACCGCTGGCACCGCTGACAAAAGAGTATGTAGTAGTAAACCATTAACCTTGAATTATTGTGATAAAGAGCGCCGTTGGGCGCTTTTTTTATGCACAAAGGTAGATCAAATCACCCGGCTGTTAATGATAAATATTGTCATTTATTATATTAGTGGTAGGCTAGGCAGCGTAAAAGATAAACGCAAATCGTTCTAATACCTAATTAGTTTTTAGCCTGGCGGTGACAGCCGCTGGCTACTCAGTGACGGAGAGTCGACGTGCTGAACAGGCCTTTCTTTGCCTTGCGTGGATGGTGGTTAGCGGGAGTGCTGGCCAGTGGCACGCTGTTGGCAAGTGAACAAGCAGTGGCCCAAGCGGCCGAAAGTGTCGAAGCCCAGGAGGCCCAGGCGGCCCTCCAAGAGCAAATAGATACTGCCGATGAGCAAACCCGTGAACAGTTGGAAGAGCTGCGCCGTCTGGAGCGTGAAACTCTTCAGCTGAAGGCTGACAATGCCTCGCTAACCGGGCGCTTAGCGGAAGAGGCTGAGCGTCAGCAGCGCCTGGCCACGGCGCTGGATACGCTGGAAGAGACCCGGGCAGCGCTGCCTGTCATCGAGCAAAACATGTCGGCGCAATTGAGCCAATGGGTCGAACGAGACTTGCCGTTTCTGCGTGAGGAGCGATTGGCACGGGTTGAGCGTCAGCCAGACGAACAGGGCGACAACACCATTGAGCGCATCAACGGGCTACTCGAAGCGTGGCGCGTTGAGCTCGATTATGGCCGGGAAATGGATAGCTGGCGGGGACGCTTACGTCAAGAGAACCGCGAGCGGGAAGTAGATTTCTTACGTATTGGACGTATCGGCTTTTATTACCTAACTCCCGATGGCCGAGAAGGTGGCGTGTGGAGTGCTGAAAGTGGTGCATGGCAACCGCTTGATGATGAGTACCTGCGTGAAGTGCGCAGTGGGCTGCGCATGGCAGAAGATCAGCGCGCACCAGATTTATTAACCCTGCCGCTCTCGATCAGCGCCAATGACTTGCAGGGAGAGCAACCATGAGTCTTTTTTGTCTACCGTTCAATTGCCGACCAGCTAGTGGCTTAACAATGCGTCGGCTAGGTTCTATCTGCGTGCTATTGGCACTGGTGGCATTCAGCGGGATCGCCACGGCGCAAACGGATAGCGCTACTTCGCTGCGTGAAGCCCGTGAGGCGGCGCAAGCGCGAGACCAACAGCGACTAATGGGCTTTCTGGATGATCAACAGGCGCTAGCGTCTGCCCTGGAGCAGGCTCGCGCTGAAAACGAAGAGGCCCAACAGCAGTCACAAGCGCTGCAGGCGCAACAGGAAGAGCAAACTAATCAAGCCAGCGAGTTGAGCGAGCGCCAGGCGGAGCAGGGTGAGGCGCTTTCAAGTCTACTCGCCAATCTTACTCGACACAGCTCGGAAGTACGTAATGCGTTAGGTGAAGAGAGTTTGCTTACACTAGAAGAAGTATCGCTACCGCCGCGCTTAGACGAAGTGGAAGTGCTTGAGCGCTCACAGTTGGAAGTAGTGGTAGATCGTTTAGCAACGTTAACCGCGCGGACTGGTCGTGCCGAGCGCCTCACGCTGCCCGTCGCCGACGCCAATGGGGAAGTGTCGCCTCGTGAGATAGTGCGCTTGGGCGACTTTGCGGCTTTTACTGAGAGCGAACTGTTGCAGCGCGGTGAAGGGGAGAACAGCTTAGCCGTATTGCCACGTACGCCTGCAGAGATCAGTGCTTCTCTAGCGGCCTACTACCAAGGTGAAAGCAGCGTGTTTGCCGTTGATCCTACTCAAGGCAGCGTGCTGGAAGCCTTAGCACAGCAGCCCAGTTTATGGGAGCGCTTCCAGCAGGGTGGTTATGTCGGCTACGTCGTCGTGGCGTTGGGTATTCTGGGCATGATCATCGGGCTAGGGCAGTATCTCTATCTGGTGCTGGTGAGTCTGCGTGTTAAACGCCAGCGTAACGCCCTTGATCATCTGCAGGCCAATAACCCGCTGGGGCGCGTATTGCTACGTTTTGAAGGCATGGATAAGCATCAAACCCCTGAAGCCCTGGAGGCAAGGCTGGACGAGGCGGTGCTGGCTGAATTGCCAAAGCTAGAGCGTAGCCAGCCGATGGTCAAACTGCTTGCTGCGATTGCACCGCTGCTCGGTTTGCTGGGGACGGTAACCGGTATGATCGTGACGTTTCAGGCGATTACTGTATTTGGCACCGGTGACCCGCAGCTAATGGCGGGCGGTATCAGTCAGGCGTTGGTCACCACCGTGCTGGGTCTGATTACGGCGGTGCCGCTGCTATTTGTTCAGACAGCGCTGGCAGGGCGAAGCCGCTATTTAACCCACGTGATTGAAGGACAGGCGAGCGCCACACTGGCGGATCATCTGGAATCTCACACGGCAGTGGTGAATTAATATGTCCGCGCTTCCTCTCTGGCTCGAACCCGTCGAGCGCTTGGTAGAGGCGGGTGGGGCAGTGCTCGTTGTGTTAGCGGTAGTGGCCGTGCTGGTGTTTGCCATGGCCATGGAGCGCTGGTGGTACTACCGAATCACTTGGCGATTGGCGCGGCGTCAGTTACTGCGCCGCTGGGCGGCGCGCAGCGACCACACCAGTTGGAGCGCTCGCACGCTGCGTCATGTGTGGGCGGAGGCGCTGGTCGCCAGGCTGCGCAAACCCTTGCCGTGGTTGAAACTGCTGGTCGCATTGTGTCCTTTGCTGGGGCTGTTAGGCACGGTAACCGGCATGATTAGCGTATTCGATAGCCTCTCGCTGAGCGAGACCCATCAGGCTCGTGCCATGGCGGACGGTGTTGCACGGGCAACGCTGCCGACGCTAACCGGTATGGCCATTGCCGTGGTAGGGCTTTTATTTATTAGTCGTTTAGAGCACGTCATTCGTCGTGAAGACCAGCGGCTGCATGATCGCTTGGCGCGGGCACTGGAGGAGAGTGATGCGTAGACGTCGTTCCATAGATACGACCGCTGAGAGCAATGAGGTCAACCTCACACCCATGCTCGATGTGGTATTTATCATGCTGATTTTCTTTATCGTCACCACCAGCTTTGTCAAAGAGAGCGGTGTCGAGATTGAGCGGCCGGAATCAAGTGCTGCCACTCCTCGCCCAGATGCCCAGGTACTTGTCGCGGTTTCCTCTGAGGGTGCGGTATGGGTGGACGGTAGCCCCGTGGACATTCACCGGGTAGGCCAGCAGGTCGCCGAAATGCTGAGTGATGATGGATCAGTAGTGATTCAGGCGGACCGCGCATCCACTACAGGGCTGCTGATCGAAGTGATGGATCGCCTGCGCGAAGCGGGCGTTGATAAAGTGGCGGTGGCGGCGAGTCGGAGTGGCTCATGATGCGGCACCTGCTGTCTTTATTAGGAGGTGTTGTGCTGGCGGTGGGCTTGTTCTGGCTGCTGGCGCAGTTGGTGGCGCCCCCTGAGCGAGAGCCGGAAGAAATTACCATGAGCATGGCAATGACCATGGTTGAAGCACCCGAGGTTGCCCCTGAGCAGGAGGCGCCTACGCCTCAGCCTGTTCAAGCCGCGCCGCAACCAACGCCTCCGCCAATGCCCGCTCCTGAGCCACCGCCGGTGGCCGAAAGTGCCATTACTCTTCCTGAGGTGGAGCTGCCTGAGGAGCCTGTCGAGCCGGTTGAAATGGACAGTGAGCTTCCGGAGCTCACGGAAGTAACGCCTGAGCCAGAGCCAGCGCCGGAGCCGCCACCGCAGGATACACCAGCAGAGCCAGCGCCTACTCAAAGTGCACCGAATACCGTAGAGAGCGAGCCTGCCGTGCGAGAGGCTGCGCCTGAAGCTCAGCCAGCGCCCTCCAATGAGCCGGTAAGCGTAGGCCAGGCGACGCCTACCAGTCGGGTTAATCCAAGCTATCCAGCGCGGGCCCAGCGTCGCGGCATGGAGGGCTTTGTGGAAGTCGCGTTTATGATCCGCCGTGATGGCAGTGTGGATGCCTCGTCAATCAGGGTGACCAACGCGCAGCCGCGTCGAGTGTTTGAAGACGCTGCTCAGGAAGCGATTGCCCAATGGCAATTTGAGCCTAGCGATCAGTTGCGTAATGCCACCCAGCGGATCGAGTTTCAGTTGAGGTAGCGGTATGAAGCGTCCTTTAACGATTTTATTACTAAGCGTTTGGTCTTTTTCGGCACAGGCCGGCCCTGCGCTGCAGGGCGATGTGATTGCCGATCTCAATGCGCTGCAAAGCCGATTGCAAGAGAGTCAGTCACAAGAGGCCGCGTTGACCCAAGTCGTTGAGCGAGCAACTGCCCAGGCCGAGCGGTTAGCTTCCGGCAATCAATCGGATCAATGGGCCAGTGCGCTCTATCAGCAGCTAGCAGCAGGAGCGTTGGTGCGTCAGGATCAACCTGCTGCGGCAGCGGACCGACTAGCGACTGCCCGCGGAATGAGTGGCGTTGACGCTGATCAGGCGGCTCGCTGGCTACGTGAAGAGGCTTCACTTCGTCGTGCTGCCGGTCAGCGTGACCAAGCCATAGAGCTACTCACTGAGTGGTTAGCGAATCAACAAGATAGTGATGCCGTCTGGCAGTTAACCCGCTTGCTGGCACAGCAGGAGCGCTGGGATGAGGCCGCCCGTTGGGTTGAACAGGCGCAGAGTGAGACGCCAGAGCTAAGCGAAGCGCAGCAGGCGTTGGCGTTGGCGATCTACCGCAATGCTGGGCAAGGCGATCAGGCGCTAGGTTGGTTATTAAGTGGCTTGAATGCGCAGAGCGATACCGCCGATTGGCGCCAAGCTGCCGGTCTCGCCCAGCAGGCCGGGCAGCCGGGCGTCGCTGCTGGCCTGTGGGAAATGGCGTGGCAGTTAGGCAAATTAACCGAGCCTGAAGATCGCTGGCTATTGATTCAGTTGCATCTGGCAGGTGGCACGCCCGCACGGGCGGCAGAGTACCTTGAGCAAGCGCTGGCAGAGGGTGAGGTTGTGCGCGACGAAACCAACTTGCGCCTTCTCGCCAATGCTTGGCGGCAGGCTAAAGACGTTGAGAAAGCCCTGGATGCCTGGCAAGCATTAGCGATGCACACTCAGGCAGCTACTGACTGGCGAGCCTATGGCCAGCTTGCCTATGCGTGGGGGGAGGATGAACAAGCCCAACAGGCCTTTGCCCAAGCCTCAGAACTGGGGGACGAAGAAGCTTCTCAGTGGCTGGCCAGTTTTAACTAGGTTGTCGGTAAGAAAAGAGGATGGTGCGGTGCGTCGGCGATAGGGTAGCGCCCTCGCAGCACCTATCGCCGCAGACAGTGAAGACTACGATTTAAGCGAAATATCAAAGTCACTCCAGGTGGGGGCGTGGTCTGAGGGGCGCTCCATGCCGCGCAATTTGTAGTCGATACCCGCGTCAGTGACGCTTTCAGCGAGCCCTTTAGTGACTAAAATATAGTCAATACGCAGTCCTCGCTTCGGCTCCTGATTGAACCCTTTTGAGCGATAATCAAACCAACTGAAGCGATCATCACTTTGTGGGTAGCAGAGTCGATAGCTATCAGCGAGCCCCCAGGCTTTAATGCCTTCGAGCCATTCGCGCTCAATAGGCTGGAAGCTGGTTTTGCCTTCGCGCAGCCAGCGCTTGCGGTTAGCGTCACCAATGCCGATATCCTGATCTTCCGGTGAAATATTAAAATCACCCATAATCGCCAGCCGCTCATTGGGGCGGTGCTGTTCGTTGAGCAGCCGTGCTAGCTGGCCATAAAATCGTTCTTTATGGGGAAATTTTGTCGGGTGAGTAATGTTTTCGCCCTGAGGGAAATAGCCGTTCCATACCGTCACGGCTTCTCCATCTTCCGCGGTCAGGCGAACGCCGATCATGCGGCGCTGAGCGTCTTCCTCATCATCGGGGAAACCGTAAAAAATTTCTTCGGGCGCCTGGCGGCACATCAATGCGACGCCATAGTGGCCCTTTTGACCGTGATAAAAGACGTGGTAGCCCATGGCCTCGATGTCGGCGATGGGGAACTCGCTATCTTGTACCTTGGTCTCCTGAAGCCCAATCACGTCCGGCTGCTGAGTGTCGATCAACGCCTGTAACTGGTGAAGCCGTGCTCGGATGCCATTAATGTTGAACGAAACCAAACGCATTACGAGTTGTCCCCCTGAGGCTTGGTGGTGCCGCTGTTTGATTTGTCAGGGTGAATGGCAATATTCTGCCCTTCCTGTTGGCGGGCCAGTTTTCTCACCGCCTGAAGCTTGCGCTGCTGCTGCTTTTTTGCCACAAAGCGGCGTGATGGAGCCACCTGATCAGGGTTGTCGTGGCGCCACTTTTTATAATCTTTACGCCGACCGGTACGAATAGTCACCTTGTCGGCCAGTGAACGAGTTTTTTTCTTACGCGTCATATCGCGCTCCTTACGTCGATTTGACCGCTATTCTAACAGGCCTTGGGACTCCTTCGACAGCAGGACGCGCTCTTATCGCCAAGCCCTGGTACAATGCGCACGTCAAGATGCCAACTTCCACAGCAATGGACAGATAGACAGCCTATGAGCGAGTCGGAACAGACCACAGCCCCGGCCCAGAATCGCAAGCCAAAACGCCGCCGTCGTAAACCGCGTCGTCGCCAGTCGAACTGGGATCTTCGTCAGTTTCAGGTGCCCGCCGTGGCCGGTAAGTGGCGCTTTCATGACTTTGATCTGCCGCTGCCCTTAATGCGCGCTATTCACGCCCAGGGGTTTGAGTACTGCACACCTATTCAAGCCGAGGCCCTGCGCCAAACGCTATTAGGTGGCGACATTGTCGGTAAAGCGCAAACGGGAACCGGTAAAACAGCGGCCTTTTTGATCTCGGTGATGGCCTACTTCCTTGAAGAGCCAACGCCCAATGGTCAAAAGCCGGGTGCGCCGCGCGCGTTGATTATTGCGCCTACCCGCGAGCTGGCACTGCAGATCGAGAAAGATGCCAAAGCCTTAGCGCGCTTCACACAGCTCAACGTAGCGAGTGTTGTCGGCGGTATGGATTACCAGAAGCAGCGCGAGAGCCTGGGCAGCAAGATCGATATTCTGGTGGCAACACCAGGGCGACTGTTGGATTTCCATCAGAAGCGCGATATCGACCTGAACGAAGTCGAAGTATTGGTGTTAGATGAAGCCGACCGCATGTTGTCGATGGGCTTTATCCCTGACGTGAAGCGCATTATTCGCTACACGCCTAAAAAAGAGGAGCGTCAGACTTTCCTCTTCTCGGCTACCTTTACCGACGACATTCTTAACCTTGCCAGTCAGTGGACGCTTGATCCTGCTCACGTCGAGATCGAAGTGACCGTTGAGAATCAGGCGGATATCGATCAGCGTGTGTACCTGGTGTCCGATGACGACAAGCAGCGGTTGCTGGTAAACCTGCTCCAGCAGGAGAGCTTCGAACGCGTGATGGTGTTCGGTAACCGTCGTGATCTAGTGCGCAAGCTTGACGACCTGCTGAAAAAGGCTGGTGTCAGTGCGGCGATGCTGTCGGGCGATGTGCCGCAGAATCAGCGTATCAAAACCCTGGAAAGCTTCCGTGAAGGTGAGATTCAGGTGCTGGTCGCCACCGACGTTGCTGGTCGCGGTATTCATATTGAAGACGTCAGCCACGTCATCAATTATACCCTGCCGGAAGACCCGGAAGATTACGTACACCGTATTGGCCGTACCGGTCGCGCCGGTGCCAAGGGTGTGTCGATTAGCTTCGTTGGCGAAGAGGATGCGTTCTCGTTGCCGGAAATCGAACGCTATATCAATGACAAGCTGCCCTGCGTGCATCCGCCGGAAGGTATGCTCTAAACCGCATGCTAGATACTGCCCTCAAAAGCGAGATTCAAGACGCTTATCGCCGCGTGGTGGATACGCTTGAGCTAACGCCACGCTACGGCCAGCGCATGATGATTGCCGAAATCGCCCGCACCCTCGGTAATATTGAGAGTGACAGCGAAGGCAAGCGGATTAGCGATACTCATGTCTGTGTGCTGGAAGCAGGCACCGGTACGGGTAAAACCCTGGCCTACCTGATTGCCGCCTTGCCGATCGCTAAAGCGCGCGGCAAGCGGCTAATCATCTCAACGGCCACGGTCGCTCTCCAAGAGCAGGTGCTTAACCAGGATTTACCCTCGCTCGCTAGCCACAGTGGCATCGCCTTTCGTTATGCATTAGCAAAAGGGCGTGGCCGCTATGTCTGCGTGGCGCGCTTGGATCAGGCGCTTGAGGGCACTGAGCCTAACCCTACGCTTTCGCTGTTTGAGCAGTCCCTGCAGACCCAAAGCAGTGATTTCACGGTGATCGCTAGCGATATGGCGCAAGCCTATGGCCAAGGCGAGTGGGAAGGTGACCGTGATAATTGGCCTGAGGCCATTGACGACTCCCACTGGCGCCGTCTCACGGTGGATCACCGCCAGTGCACCGGAAGGCGCTGCGGCCATTTTGGCGCCTGTGCGTTTTTTCGCTCCCGTCGTGAGCTTGAAAATGCGGATGTCATCGTCGCCAATCATGATCTTGTGCTGGCTGACTTGGCGTTGGGGGGCGGTGCGATTTTGCCCGACCCGGCGGACTGTATCTTTGTGTTTGACGAAGGTCACCACCTGCCTGAGAAGGCGCTCTCCCACTTTGCCCACCGCTTTGCGGTACACGGCTGTTTGCGCTGGCTGAAAACGCTGAAAAGCAGTTTGACCGACCTTCACCAGGCGTTGGCTATTCAGCCAACGGTGTCGCGGCTTTTAGTCAGTTTGCCAGAGTTGATTCATAACCTGGAGCCCGCGCTAGGTGACGTATTTAGCATGGGGCACCAGTTAGCGGAGCGGCCTAATGGCCTCGCTGATGAAGAGGCCACTCATCAATCGCGTTTTGAGAAGGGGCAAGTGCCCGATGCCCTGCGGGAGCAGGCGCAGCAGTTGTTGGTGATGTTTGCCTCGCTGTCGCGCTGCCTGGAAAGCATTAGCGATATTCTGCGCGAAAGCCTTGATCCCGATAAGCAGACAGGCCTTGATCGTGAGCAGGCGGAAACCTGGTTACCATTGGTCGCGTTACTGCATGGGCGCGCACTAGAGGCACATGCATTGTGGCAGGCATTTAGCGAGCAGGATGTGGCCAATGAGGCACCTAGCGCCCGATGGATCACTCTTAGTCGTGTGGCTGGGGAGCCGGAAGTTGAGTTTTCGGCCAGTCCGGTATCGGCCGCCCATACGTTGGCGAAGCATTTATGGGGGCGTTGCCATGGGGCGGTGGTTACCTCTGCGACCTTGACTGCGTTGGGGCGCTTTGAGCGCCTGCAGGAGCGGGCAGGTTTGGCGAATCGCTACCGCTATCAGGCGCTGCCGAGTCCGTTTGATTACGCCAATGCGGTGCTGCGCGTGCCCAAAGAGGCCACCGACCCTGGCGACAGGGATGCTCATGAACGGGCGATCGTCACGTTTGTATCGCAGTTGGCCGAGAAAGAAGCGGCGCTGGTGCTGTTCTCTTCCCGTGCCCAGCTGCGCGCGGTCGATAAAGCGTTGCCCGCGAGTGTGAAGGAGCGCGTGCTCGCTCAGGATGCACTACCTAAGCGTGAGCTTATTGAGCGCCACCGGGCGGCGGTTGATAGGGGCGAGGGCAGTATCATCTTTGGCTTGGCGAGCTTTGCGGAAGGGATTGATCTTCCCGGCGACTATTTGACGCACGTGGTGATTACGCGGCTGCCTTTTGCGGTCCCCGATGACCCGGTAGGCGCAACGCTCGCGGAGTGGATAGAGAGCCAGGGCGGTAATGCGTTTATGCGCATTAGCGTGCCTGATGCATCTATAAAGCTTGTCCAGGCCTGTGGGCGCTTGATTCGTAAAGAGAGCGATCGGGGCACAATCACCCTGTTGGATAAGCGGGTGATTACTCGTCGTTATGGGCAGGCGCTGTTAGATGCGCTGCCACCATTTCGGCGTGAAATTAGTCGCTAGCGATTATTCAGTGCTCTGGGAAACGACCAAAAACCCCGCCGTAGCGGGGTTTTCGACCTGCTTGAGGATTCGATCTACTTGGCGATGCGCTTGGCGAGCGTGTCGGCAAGTTTATCGTTCATGCGCTTGAAGGTCTCCACCGTGGTGTCCCAATCGATGCAGGCATCGGTAATGGAGACGCCATACTGCAGCTGGCTTAAGTCTGCGGTGAGTTTCTGATTGCCCCAGCCAATATTGGATTCAACCATCAGGCCGATGATGGAAGTGTTGCCTTCCAAAATTTGGTTGGTGACGTTTTCCAATACCAGCGGTTGCAGCGCGGCATCTTTATTGGAGTTGGCGTGAGAGCAGTCGATCATGATGTTGGGCGAAAGCTTGGCTTTCTCGAGCTCTCTCTCTGCCAGCGCAACGCTAACGCTATCGTAGTTAGGCTTGCCATTGCCGCCACGTAGCACGACATGGCCGTAGGCATTGCCGCGGGTACGAATGATCGCCACTTGGCCACCCTGGTTAATGCCCAGGAAGTTGTGCGGGCTGGCCACGGACTGAAGTGCGTTAATAGCCACATCTAAGCTGCCGTCGGTGCCGTTTTTAAAGCCGACCGGGCAGGAGAGGCCAGAGGCCATTTCCCGGTGGGTCTGTGACTCGGTAGTGCGGGCGCCAATCGCAGACCAGCTAATGCAGTCTTGCAGGTACTGGGGTGAGATCGGGTCGAGTGCTTCGGTAGCAAGCGGTAAGCCTATTTCCGCCAGGTCGACCAGCAGTTTGCGGGCGATATGTAGCCCCTCATCGATCTCAAAAGAGTCGTTGAGGTGGGGGTCGTTGATCAGGCCTTTCCAGCCTACCGTTGTGCGCGGCTTTTCAAAATAGACGCGCATCACAATATACAGGCTGTCGTTCACCTGATCGGCGAGTTCGCGAAGGCGTCGTGCGTAATCAAGCGCGGCCTCCACGTCGTGAATAGAGCAAGGGCCGACGACGACAAGCAGTCGCGGATCGTTGCCATCCAGGATATTCTGGATGGTTTGACGACCTTCAATAACAGTGCGCTCTGCCGCATCGGTTAACGGTACGGCGTTTTTGAGCGCTTCTGGCGTGGTGAGAACGTCTTGAGCGAGGACGTTAAGGTTATTAACCTGCTGTTCTGACATCTTGCTACCTGTGCTTACGCGATGGGCGATAAAAGTGGCACCTACTATCGCTTGCCAAGCAGGTAAAAATCAATTGCTGTGGAACTATAGTGGCATTAAAAGTGTCAGCCGCTGGGTTTTGCGAAAGAGGGGGTAAGCGCTTGATGCGCTGCATAGAACGCGTAACACTGGGCGCTATGTTGTTCGAAATCCCATGACGTTGTAAGCCTTATGATGTGGTTAGGGGTGGTGTAGAAAGCCCGATAGTCATAATGCTGAGTCTTTAAAACTGGGTTTTTAAAACTGAGACTTTAAAAACCGTATCGTTAAAAAAGCAGTACCGATATAAAATGTTGCCTCGTTTTAAAACGTGGCTTCACCAAAAAATGTAGCAACATACTCGGGCGACGTATTCGCTCTTTTATTTCACTCTATTATTAATCAATGCCCAAGGGACGCTATGCTGCTTGCTGTGAACGCCCACTTGTCAGGGCTAGGAATGGGGCTCGGCGCACGCCGTACGAGCTGGAGGAGCGTGTGAATGAGCACTCGGGAAACAGACCAACAGCTTGTTGAACGTGCTCAAAAAGGCGATACGCGCGCTTTTGATTTGCTGGTCAAGAAGTACCAGCACAAAATTATCGGCCTGATCGGTCGTTACGTTCATGATCACTCAGAAGTTCAGGATGTCGCCCAGGAGGCATTTATCAAGGCGTATCGCGCCTTGGGCAAGTTTCGCGCAGAGAGTGCGTTTTATACCTGGATGTATCGCATTGCGATCAATACCGCTAAAAATTATTTGGTCTCACGGGGTCGCCGCCCCCCAGGAAGTGATTTAGATATTGTCGACGCTGAAATTATCGATCAAAGCGGACGGCTGGCAGACTCAGAGTCACCGGAAGCGGCCATTGCACGAGATCAGCTAGAGGCAGCGGTGTACCAAGCAATTGACAACCTGCCCGATGATCTGCGCACAGCGATTACCCTGCGTGAACTGGATGGGCTGGCTTATGAAGATATTGCTCAGGTCATGCAGTGCCCCGTGGGTACCGTTCGTTCTCGCATTTTTCGCGCCCGCGAGGCCGTTGATGAACATATTCGTCCGCTAGTATCCACGGCAAGGAACAGTCGTGACGAATAACGGTCACTAGTGGCACGGTTCAGTGATTGCTTTGAAATGCCATCATAAAAATCATTGGTTTTGCTTTTTTTGTGAACTGTCTGGCATGTTTAGCGTCATAGAACCTGACAATCTTGATGAGCACATTGGATATTTCGATGTGCAAAGCGTCATGAGCTTAGCGTTGTAGGCTGATTATTTTTACCGCTTGATTAGTTTGCAACTGAGTCTTGGCCATGGAAGTCGTTGGTGCGGTGATGGCTGTTTTTATATCATCGCATCGGTACTTCTTTTAAACAGTGTGAGGGTGTGAAGTATGAGTCAAAACACACGGGAATCACTTTCGGTGTTAATGGATGGCGAAAGTGACGAGCTTGAGCTTCGCCGAGTGTTGAAGGCACTGCCTAATGATGACGATGCTGCCGATACATGGCGCCGCTATCACCTTGCACGCAGCATGATGCAGCGTGAGCAAGGCGTAGATGTAAGTGTGGATCTTTCTGCCGGCATCATGGCCCAATTGCGCGATGAACCTGCACCAATGATGCAAGGCTCCGAGCAAGTGGCCCATCGTGCGGGAGGCGTTTCATTTGCCCGTGGCGCTGGTGTTGCAGCTGCTGTCTCCTTGATGGTTATTACCGGTGTGCAGTTCTTTGGTAATGACTCGTCTGTCCCTCAGGGTGGAGATGTTGCCACAACCGCGTCTAGTGCTAATGGTGGAACCCAGGTTCAGCCGGTTAGTTTGGCTTCTCAGCCAGCAGTGGCTTCGCGCGCCGATATGCCAATGTTTGAACCTACTCCGTTTCGGCTTAGTGGGCAGTCTGGTCAGAGTGGCCTAATGAATATTAGTGAAGCTGGGTTTTCAGCGCAGACCCCCCAGGGCGTCTCTGCTTCCCAAGGCACTAACATCGATGTTGATCAGATTGGCTTGCTGCAATCTTACTTGGAGCAGCATACCCAGAGTGCCGCTTACGGCAGTGGCGACAGTTGGATGCCGCTGATGCGCTCCTCTGCGGTTACTGAGCCGCTAGGACAACGCTAATTCTGAATGGCGTTTTTTACAGCGCATATCAGCAAGGGTAGGGAGTGCGCAGGGTGGAAGTGTGCAAGATGATATTTTTCCGGCGGCCTGGGCGCGCCTGGATGTTGGTGATAGTGCTCAGTACGCTCCCATTTCATGCACACGCTGAAAGTGTTGATAGCGCTTCAGAGGTTAGCACTACTTCTTCAGAAACAAGCAGCACTTCAGGCAGCCATGAAGGCTATGAGTGTTCAGTTGAAACCGAAGCGACGCCTAGTAGTGCCACCCAGTGGCTTGAGAGAGGGTTGTGGGCTAGTCACTGCTATGCCTTTCAAGCTAGAGCAGTGGCTATTGATGCTGTTGATGTGCGTACCTTGGCGCTTTCCCACCGCATTCAGGACGGCATCAGGCAGCAGGTAGTGCAATATCTCGACGGACCCTCTGTCAGCATTGAGCGACGTTCACCGGTGGGTCGGTTAGCCTGGACCGAAGAGAACAGTAACGGTGAGCTGCCTTCCCCAGCTCGGTGGGCGGCTCATCTAGAGCGCTATTATTCGATTGAACTTGAAGATGACGCTCGCGTGGCGGGGCGTGAAGCGATCAAGCTTATTTTTGAGCCGCATGATCAATGGCGCTTCTCCCACGAGTGGTGGCTTGATCGAGACACTGGTCTCCTGCTTAAGCATGTGCTTATTGATCAGCAGGGACGAATAATTGAAACCTTCCAAATTACTCAGCTTCAGTCGCCTCAAAAATATACCGGTATTGTTAGGTTAGATGGTCCGCGAGTGGTTTTGAGCACTCCCTGGCAGGTTACCTGGTTGCCCGAGGGCTTTGTTACCCAGCCAGTTAACTTTACGGGCAGTGATCTGCATCAGCGGGTTTATAGCGATGGTTTAGCTACCGTAAGCCTATTCGTAGAGTCCGTTTCTGATGACGATAGCACTGCTTTGCAGCCGGGCGTGCAGCAATTGGGCGTTTCTGCTGTAGCTGTTGACCACTACGTTACCGAGGAGGGGCGCTGGCAGTTAGTTGCCATTGGCGAGCTTCCCGTTGCGACGCTTCAAAGAATTGTGCGTTCAATTAACTTCGATCTACCTCAGGCTGACAATGATCCTCATGAAGAGGATGAGAAGTAGTGTTTTCGATCCAAGTGCTTCGAGAAGCGTGATAATGACTCCTGCTACCTGCTCCCCTCTGTTACGCACCGGCTCCGTTGTAAAGCATGCACCTCAACGCCTCATCGTTGAAATTTCGGCCCAAGAAAGCTGTAAGCAGTGCGCTCAGGGAAGAGGGTGCGGGTTGGGGTTGTTATCGCCCCGACGCAGTCAGCAAGTTGCTTTAGAACTTCCTGGGAGAACTGAGGCTATTGAGCAGGCGTATCCGCTAGGAAGTTTAGTCACCATAAGCTTGCCAAGTGCCTCTGTCACTTTGCTGGCTTTTTTTGTTTATGGGCTGCCTTTACTTTTGGCGCTGCTGCTGTCCGGTCTGGTCTCCGGTGTCAATACTGTTATTTGGCTGGCCCCTGCGGTCTTTTTTATCGCCTTAGTAGGGGGTGTTATAAGTGTTAAATACCTATTGCGTGGGAGAAGGGAACGCTTTCGTCCGCGCTTGGTCAGTTAGTTCTCCGGCACTTCGCTGTGAGTTGTTGATCTGCCTTCGATTAATATCACCTTAAGTAGGAGCTCTTGCATGAAGCGCTTGATTCTCCCCTCCACCCTATGGGTATGTGTGGCGGCGTTGCTAACCTTTGGCCAAGTTGCCAGCGCACAGGGTTTGCCCGATTTCACCGAGTTGGTTGAAGATGCCGCCCCTGGCGTGGTCAATATTTCGACCAGCAGAACGGTTCAGCGTAGTAGCGCTCCAGGGTTTGGCGGCCAGGAAATTCCAGAAATTTTTCGCCACTTTTTTGGAGATAGCTTACCTTCGCCCCCTAGCGGCGGTCAGGGGCGCAGCGAGGAGCGCCAATCACTAGGCTCGGGGTTTGTTATTAGTGACGATGGC
This sequence comes from Vreelandella neptunia, assembly GCF_022489065.1. Lineage (GTDB taxonomy): Bacteria > Pseudomonadota > Gammaproteobacteria > Pseudomonadales > Halomonadaceae > Vreelandella > Vreelandella neptunia_A. Next base: position 670,969 of record NZ_JAKVTW010000001.1, read on the forward strand.
TACGTCATGACAAACGCTCACGTGGTGCAGGATGCTGATGAGATTTTGGTGCGACTAAACGACCGTCGCGAGTTAACTGCGGAAGTAGTCGGCAGTGATCCACAAACCGATGTGGCGCTATTAAAGATTGATGCCAGTGACTTACCTACGCTTACGCTGGGTGACTCTGATGAACTGAAAGTCGGCGAATGGGTAGCGGCTATTGGTTCGCCCTTCGGTTTTGATCACTCCGTTACCGCAGGTATTGTCAGTGCGATCAACCGCACCTTGCCACGCGATGCGTATGTTCCCTTTATCCAAACGGATGTGGCGATCAATCCCGGAAACTCCGGTGGCCCGCTGTTTAATCTCCAGGGTGAAGTGGTCGGTATTAACTCCCAAATCTTTACCCGCAGTGGCGGTTTCATGGGTGTCTCATTCGCTATTCCCATTAATGTCGCCATGGATGTTGCGGATCAGTTGCGTGAAGACGGTCGAGTTAACCGTGGCTGGTTAGGTGTCATGATCCAGCCTGTTTCCCAAGACCTAGCTGAATCATTTGGTATGGAAAATGCCATTGGTGCTCTGATTGCTGATCTTGACCCTGAAGGTCCTGCGGCTCAGGGCGGGCTCCAGGCTGGCGATGTGATTCTTGAAGTGAATGGCGAAGAAGTCGAGCGCTCCAGCACGCTTCCGCGTCTAATTGGTCGCGGCGCACCCGGCACCGAGGTGGAACTTACCTTAATGCGCGATGGTGAAGAGATGACTGAGTCGGTTGAGTTGGGTAGTTGGCCCGATGCCGAGCAGGAGCCAAACCAGTCCACCAGCAATAATCAAACACGTCTAGGTGTGATGGTGGCTGAAATTGACGACGCCATGCGCGAGCAGCTGAATATTCCTGGTGGGGTTGAAGTTCGCCAAGTTGAGCCTGATAGCGTTGCCGCGAAGGCTGGCATTCTCCCTGGGGATGTATTGGTCAGTGTTGACCATCGCAGCGTCTCCTCTTCAGAAGAACTCGTCAGTATTGTTGAAGAGCTGCCGACTGATCGGGCCATTCCACTACGTCTATTCCGTGAAGGACGCTCTCTGTTCGTTGCACTTCGCCTAGAATAACCTGCCTATTTTCACTTCTGGTCCGGCGGTTCTCGCCGGACTGCTGTTCCTATCCTGCGCATATCGCTACAATAGCGGATATCTTTTTGTCGAAAATGGCCCTTATGTTCTAACGGCAGCTGTTTTCGAGCTTTGAACTCTCGAAGCGGTCTGCCATAGCGGCCGCTTGCGTACCACTAAGGCAGAACAGACTCGATGTCCCAAGACGTTCCCAACGGAAAGCTTAAGCACATACGTAATTTCTCAATTATTGCCCATATTGATCACGGTAAATCGACGCTCTCTGATCGTTTGATTCAGACTTGTGAAGGGTTAACTGAACGTGAGCTTAAAGAGCAAGTGCTCGACTCCATGGACATTGAGCGCGAGCGTGGTATTACCATCAAAGCTCAATCGGTGACGCTGGATTATACCGCGGCCGATGGCCAGGTTTACCAACTCAACTTTATCGATACACCGGGGCACGTTGATTTCTCTTACGAAGTGTCACGTTCGCTCTACGCCTGTGAGGGTGCACTGCTGGTAGTCGATGCAGCGCAAGGCGTGGAAGCCCAGTCGGTGGCTAACTGCTATACCGCGATTGAACAAGGTCTTGAAGTTCTGCCGGTGCTTAATAAAATCGATTTGCCTCAGGCTGATTGTGACAAGGTGTCACAAGAAATCGAGGAGATCATAGGGCTTGATGCGACCGATGCCTGCCGTGTCTCGGCTAAAAGCGGTATTGGGATTGACGCTCTGCTTGAACGCTTGGTGCGCGATATTCCGCCACCGAAAGGTGATCCGGATGCCCCCCTACAGGCACTCATTATCGACTCCTGGTTTGATAACTACCTCGGCGTAGTATCGCTAGTGCGTTTATTTGATGGCACGCTGCGCAAAGGCGATAAGATTCGCATTAAGTCGACGGGCCGCGATTGGGGTACCACGGAAGTGGGTATTTTTACTCCACAGCGTAAACAGACCAATATCCTGCGTGCCGGTGAAGTCGGTTTTATTGTCGCTGGCATCAAGGAGATCCACGGCGCACCGGTGGGCGATACGATTACCCATACCAAAACGCCTGACGTTGCGCGCTTGCCTGGTTTCCAAAAAGTGAAGCCACAGGTTTATGCTGGCATGTTTCCAGTCAGCGCGGATGATTACGAAGACTTCCGCGATGCGCTAGAAAAACTGGCGCTTAATGATGCCTCGCTTGAATATGTACCAGAGAACTCCGATGCCCTTGGTTTCGGTTTCCGTGTGGGCTTTCTTGGCACGCTACACATGGAGATTGTCCAGGAGCGCCTGGAGCGTGAGTACGATATTGACCTGCTCACCACCGCGCCAACGGTTGTTTACGAATTAGCGATGAAAAATGGCGACGTTAACTACGTCTCCAACCCTTCCAAGCTGCCTGATATGGCCGACGTAGATGAGATGCGCGAGCCGGTTGTCCGCGCCAGTATCCTGGTTCCCCAGGAGTATGTAGGCAACGTTATTACCGAGTGTGAACAGCGCCGCGGTACACAGCGGGATATGCAGTTTTTAGGCAACCAGATTCAACTATCCTACGAACTGCCAATGTCGGAAGTGGTCATGGACTTCTTTGATCGCCTGAAATCCATCTCGAAAGGGTATGCGTCGCTTGAGTACAACTTTGAGCGCTTTGAAGAGGCTAAATTGGTGCGTTTGGACGTACTGATTAACGGCGATAAAGTCGATGCGTTAGCCGTCATCATCCACCGTGACCATGCCCATAATCGTGGCCGTTTGCTGGTGGAAAAAATGAAAGAGCTGATTCCTCGGCAAATGTTCGACGTGGCAATCCAGGCCGCTATCGGTGGCCAGGTGGTGGCTCGCTCAACGGTGAAGGCGCTGCGTAAAAACGTCACGGCCAAGTGCTATGGCGGCGATGTCAGCCGTAAGAAAAAACTGCTCGAGAAACAGAAAGCGGGTAAGAAACGCATGAAACAAGTGGGGCGCGTGGAAATTCCCCAGGATGCCTTCCTTGCTGTGCTCAAGGTAAACGACTAGGAAATAACACCACCCATGGATTTTTCATTACTGCTGGTACTTGCCGTCGCGCTTTCGTGCGTTATTTATCTATTGGATGTGCTGCTACTTAAGCCAAAACGCCGCCAGCGATTTGCTGCAGCAGAGGCCAATACCCAAGAGGGGCTTGACCCAGCTACCAGCGAAAAGTTGCTCAAAGAACCTTGGCCCGTTGATTACGCACGCTCGTTCTTTCCAGTGCTATTAGTGGTGCTGATAGTACGTAGCTTCATCATTGAGCCCTTTCAGATTCCTTCGGGTTCAATGCGGCCGACGCTTGAAGTGGGCGACTTTATTCTGGTCAACAAGTTTGCCTATGGCCTGCGCCTGCCGGTGGTGAATACCCGCTTTATCGAAGTCGATGACCCAGAACGTGGCGATGTGATGGTGTTTCGTTTCCCGGATGAGCCTTCAGTGAATTTCATCAAGCGGGTAGTCGGTATGCCAGGGGATCGTATTCGCTATGAAGGCAAACAGCTGTATGTCAATGGTGAGCCGGTGGCGAAACAGTTGATTGAAGAGGGCCCCGAAGGCTCCCCCGAGCAGCTATTATTAGCAGAACGCCTTGGCGATGCTGAACACTTTGTCTATAACAACCCGCGTGACCCTGGCCCGCAAATGCGGGAAGTGGAAGTGCCTGAAGGGCACTATTTCATGATGGGTGATAACCGTGACCACTCTAATGACAGCCGCTATTGGGGCTTTGTGCCGGAAGAGAATATCGTGGGTCGTGCGTTTGCAGTGTGGATGCACTGGGATGGCGGGCTGCCCAGTTTTACCAGCGTTCGGCGCATTGAATGAAGTATCTGCTTAGGTTGTGGTTAGTCAGTTATGTCACTTTAGTTAACGTCAATGACGTAGGAGAGCTGTGAGTAATTCCTTGAACGCTTTTTGCCGACGAATCGGCCATACCTTTGGCGACGATACGCTATTGGAATTGGCCTTGACCCATCGCAGCTTCGGTGGTCGTAACAATGAGCGCCTGGAATTTCTGGGCGACTCCATTGTCAATTTCGTGATCGCCGAAGCGCTGTTTCAGCGCTTCCCCCAGGCCCGTGAAGGACAGCTTTCGCGCCTTCGTGCGAGATTGGTGAAGGGCCAAACGCTAGCTGAGCTTGCCCGGGAAATGGAGTTTGGCGAATGCCTGCGGCTTGGTTCTGGCGAGATGAAAAGCGGTGGTCATCGTCGTGAATCAATACTGGCGGATGCGGTAGAAGCCATTATTGGTGGTATCTATCTGGACGCCGGGATGGATGTAGTGCGCGACCGTGTGTTGGATTGGTACGCAGAAAGATTGGGTAATATCTCACTGCAAGATACCCAAAAAGATCCCAAAACCCGGCTGCAGGAGTTTTTGCAGTCGCGCCAAGCGGCATTGCCGCGGTATGAAGTTGTCTGCGTAAAGGGTGAGGCACATGCCCAGACCTTTACCGTGGAGTGCTACATTGACCTGTTGGCTGAGCATACCACTGGTAAAGGCCCTAGCCGCCGTCACGCTGAACAGCAAGCGGCAGAAGAAGCGCTGTCGTACCTCGAAAAAAGCCCTGGAGACAAATCATGAGCCAAACCTGCGGATTCGTTGCCATCGTTGGCCGACCCAACGTGGGTAAATCAACCCTCATGAACCGTATTCTGGGGCAGAAAATATCCATTACCTCGCGGCGGCCGCAAACCACACGCCATCAGGTGATGGGGATTAAAACCGTCGATGAAACGCAGTTTATCTATGTCGATACCCCAGGCATGCACATCATGTCCAAAGATCGTAATAAAGCGATTAACCGCTTTATGAACCAAGCCGCTACCCAGGCGCTGCGCGACGTGGATTGTGTGGTCTTTATTATTGACCGCACCCGTTGGACAGAAGAGGATCAGGCGGTGTTGAAGCGCCTTGAACACGTTAAGGCGCCGATAATTTTGGCGGTCAATAAAGTCGATCGGTTAGGCGAAAAGGGCGATTTGCTGCCTTGGCTAGCGGATGTCGGCGCTCGCCGTGACTTCGCCGCCATCGTGCCGATTTCAGCGAAGCACGGTACCCAGGTAGACACTTTGGAAGAGGAGGTGGCCAAACACCTTCCTGAAAGCGTTCACTTCTTCCCTGAAGATCAGATTACCGATAAAAGTCTGCGGTTTATGGCGGCCGAGCTGGTGCGTGAAAAAGTCATGCGCCAGTTGGGCGATGAGCTGCCTTACCAGATGACCGTTGAAATTGAAGAGTTCCGCGAGACTGAACGTGTGACGCATATCAGCGCGCTTATTCTTGTTGAGCGCCAGGGCCAAAAAGTTATTTTGATTGGCGAAAACGGTGACCGACTCAAGAGCATTGGGCGAGAGGCGCGTCTCGATATGGAGCGCGCGCTGGGCACGAAAGTGATGCTCAACTTATGGGTGAAAGTGAAGCGTGGTTGGTCGGATGACGAGCGCGCCTTGAAAAGCCTGGGTTACGACCTCGATTGAGTGTAGCGATGGCGCCTGAGCCGGCTTTTTTACTTCATCGCCGGCCTTATCGTGAAACCAGTGCGCTGGTAGACCTATTAACGCTTGATTACGGTAGGGTGCGTGCGGTTGCCCATGGAGGACAGCGGCCTGGCTCAAAATCGCGACAGCGTTTGCAGCCCTTTACGCCGCTATTTGTGAGCTGGCAAGGCAGCCGAGATTTGAAGCGGCTTACGCTGATGGAATCCCGCGGGCAGACGGCACTCTTAGCAGGTGAAGGCTTGCTTTGTGGGCTCTACGCCAATGAGATCGCCACCCGACTACTGCCGTTAGAGCTACCAGCCCCTGACGTTTTCGCGTTTTATACCGCGCTACTCGAAGCACTCCCAGCGCCCGCGGAACGAGCATTGGCGCTGCGCCGCTATGAGTGGGCGTTATTGGAAGCGCTTGAAGCAACGCCACAGTTTACAACACCCGACGGTAGCGTTTTAGATCCTCAGCTTCGCTACCGCTTTGATGCCGCGTCGCGCTCTTTTGTGCCTGCAGATCGCGGTTTGGATGGTCGCACGTTGCGCTATATCGAGCAGGGGGATTGGCAGCACGAAGGGCTTGCCAATGCACTGAAGGCAGTGATGCGAGCGGCGCTAGCCCCTCATCTTGGCTCCACCGTGTTACGTTCGCGAGAGCTGATGCTCGATTTAGCCCGGCGTCGACACCGCCCCTGATTGTTTTAATATCCTGTTCACAAACTCTTATTTCATTGCTGCCTTGGAGGCATCATGCACCCCCCTCGGATTCTGTTAGGCGTCAATATTGATCACATTGCGACACTTCGCCAAGCCCGAGGTACACGCTACCCTGACCCCGTTCAAGCCGCGTTAGTGGCCGAAGAGGCGGGTGCCGATGGCATTACCGTGCATTTGCGTGAAGACCGGCGCCATATCCAGCCCCGGGATGTACGCATTCTGGCGGAAGTGCTCAATACGCGCATGAACCTGGAAATGGCCGTCACCGAAGAGATGCTGGCGCTGGCCGAAGAAGTGCTGCCAGCACACGTATGCTTAGTACCCGAAAAGCGTGAAGAGCTGACCACCGAAGGTGGTCTCGATGTTGTCGGCGGCTTTGACGCTATTGCCAGCGCCTGCCAGCGCTTGAGTGCAGCGGGTTGCGATGTATCCCTGTTTATCGATCCGGAGGTTGAGCAGATCGATGCTGCCCAGCGCGCCGGGGCTCCTACCATCGAACTGCACACGGGCGCTTACGCTGAAGCTCGTCCCGGCAGCGATGCGGCGAATGCGGAGTATCAACGCTTAACCACCGCTGCTACCCACGCTATTTCGCTGGGGTTAGTGGTCAATGCAGGCCACGGCCTGCACTACCACAACGTGGAGGCAATTGCGGCACTGCCGGGCGTTAATGAACTCAATATTGGCCATGCGATTATTGCTCGTGCGCTGTTTGTCGGCCTGAAAGAGGCCGTGCAGGAGATGAAACGCCTGATTATTGCTGGCCAAGAGGCGGGGCTAATGGCGGCTCTCGATGCCCACGACCATGAGCACTCTGATGATCATGTGCATGATGGTTGCTGCGGGCACTAATCAGGGGTCGCTGGCGATGATTGTGGGAATTGGTTCGGATATTGCCCGTGTTGAGCGCTTTACACGGGCCGTGCAACGGCACGGCCCGCGCTTTGCCCAACGTATTTTAGGCCCCCGAGAACATGCGCTTTGGCTGCAGAAGTCGCAGCCCGTGGCATTTCTAGCCAAGCGCTTTGCTGCCAAGGAGGCTTTCGTTAAAGCGTTGGGGCTAGGCCTTCGTCAAGGCATGCAGTGGGGCAATATTCAGGTGCTAAATGATGCGTTGGGCAAGCCGTATTTTCTGCTTGATGGTGAAGCCGCACGGCTGCTTCAGGCAGCAGGTGTCACGGCCAGTCATGTTACCTTGAGCGATGAGGCCGAGTACGCCGTTGCGTTTGTTGTGTTGGAGCGCTAATGGCCCATCACCGCCTCTTGCAAAGCCTTTTGCATGGTCGTTAGGCGTTGAGCTAACGGTTACTTGATAGTGGGTACTGGGTGCTGGATCAAGGCCTTTGTAGTAGCGAGCGGTGCGCTCTTAATCTTGCCATTGCCTGGTACAGGTCTTCCAGTAGTCCCTCTACATGGTCTAGGCCGCTGGTGCGTAGTCGAGTCTCAAGTGTCTCTACCAGTAGCGCTAACTCGGGCGCACCGCAGTAACGGCTGGCGCCATTTAATCCATGCACCCAATCGAGCAGGGTTTGTAAGTTTTGTTGCGCGAACGCGGCGCGCATGTGCTGTTCGCTCTCATCTAGACTGTCGATGAGGCGTTTTAGCTGCTCGCGCGCCAGGTACTCTTTCCCCCCCGCAAGGCGTGCGCCTATCTCAAGATCAATCACCGGCAGCGTGGCAGGGGCCGCGGGGCTGAATGCCTCAGTGACGGGCTGACTCCTATTGTGTGATGGTTGTGTTGAACCGCTGTCGGCGAGCCGATGGGTTACCCCTAAAAAACGATGAAGCAGTTGATGCAGCTTTACCTCATCAATGGGTTTTATCAGTACGTCATCAAGGCCTTCTGACAGCCACTTTTGGCGTTCACTGCTAAGCACATGGGCAGTGACAGCAATGATCGGACAGCGAGCCCAGGTGCCGCTGAGCCGACGCAGTGCCTGGGTGGTTTGCACGCCATCCATTCCAGGCATACGAATATCCATCAATACCATGTCAACATTACTGGTTCGCGCAAACTCTAGCGCTTGGTGGCCGCTTTCAAGCGCCGTGATATGCAGGGATGGGTCTTCAAGCATATTTTTAAGCAGTTCACGGTTTGGCGCATTGTCATCGACAATCAGTAGTTTGAGTGGTTGCGATGGATTGGGCAGGGCCACTAAAGATCCCGACGTTTTGTGCGGTAAAAAAGCAGGCAACAATAATTGCTTAAGTGTTGCTACCAATTGAGCCCGAGAGAAGGGCTTATAAAGCGTTTCGCCGCCCTGCGTTAACCGCAGGGGTGGTAAATCAAAGCTGTTACCATTGGCTAAAATCAATACCGGGTAGGGCATTTCATCAATCACCCGCTGCCAGTGGCGGTGGCGTTCGGGTGTATAATCGCTGTGCTCCAACCCTAATATGAGCAGCTGTGCCGATTCCGCGTCATCGAACGCAATCGGTTGCGCCTCCCAGCGCTGTAGTAAGTGCTCTAGCACATGTCGGGTGGGGGCATGGGTTTCATATAAGCGAATAGTGGGGTTGGCTAAGCTAATTTCCGTCGGCCGTTCGATGGCACGGTTGGCAAGCATGGGAAGGGTGAAAGAGAACGTCGTCCCTTTGCCCAGCTCGCTTTCGACCTCGATTTCTCCGCCCATCCGTTCTATCAACTGCCGGCAGATAGTAAGGCCAAGGCCGCTACCCCCAAATTGACGAGAATGGCTGGGTTCGGCTTGAGAAAAGGCGCTAAACAGCGCCTCTTGATGGGCGTCACTGAGCCCAATACCTGTATCGCTGACGCTAAGATTCAGTACCACATGCTGGCCTTCCTGGTTATCCAGCATAACACGCACAATTACTTCACCCTCATGAGTGAATTTGAGCGCATTACCAATCAAATTATTTAACACCTGATGGATGCGTAACGGGTCACCACACAGCGGTGTGGGTACATCGTCGTACACCATCGCCACTAGGTGCAATTGCTTGCGCTGGGCCTCGGGCGCGTGGAGGCCTACCACTTCATCAACCAGGGAGACGATGTCAATATCCGCCTCTTCAAGCGTCAGGCGATTTGCCTCAAGTTTAGAAAAGTCGAGTACATCGTTAACCAGCATGAGGAGGTTGTCGCAAGCGCGATGCACATGCTGCAACCACTCCTGCTGGCGCGTATCCAGTGATGAGCGTCCGAGGAGCCGACAAAAACCGATAATACCGTTGAGCGGCGTGCGAATCTCATGGCTCATGTTGGCCAAGAACTCTGACTTCACCGCGTTTGCCCGTAGCGCGCTGCGATGAGCTAAATCAAGCTTGATATTCTGCTCCTCAATGGTTTCCATTGACTCTTGCAGCTCGCTAGTGGCCTGCTCAATTTGCGTTTGCATATCTCGCTGGGCCTGCTGAAAGTGCTCCGCTAGCGCATTAATATGGCTCGTTAAGTGATGAAGTTCTGAGGCATTCGTAGGTACCAGGCGTAACCTATAGTCGCCACGAGATAAGCGATAAAGAGCTTGGTTAGCTTCCTCAATAGGGCGAGTGGCATAGCGGCTAATAGCGAAAGCCACTAAAAACATCAGCAGGCCTAGCAACATGCCGCCTAAGCTAAGACTGGCGATGAGTTTATAGCGCTCCAGGGTGAGCGTTCGGGTGCCCATCTCAATGTCTAGCCAACCAGCGCTGCCATCGCCTGCCCTGACTGGGCTGGTGTTTAATTGAGTAACACCCAGCGGTAAGCGCAGTCGCCACGCCTCTTCTTCCATAATCAACTGGCTAGCAGCAGGGGCGTCTAGAGTGGTGGGAGCGGATTTGCCCAGCAAAAGAAGGCGTTCGCCCTGCGGATTAAATAATGCAACCGTACGTAGGCCACGCATACTGAGGAGTTGGCGCGCCAAAATCTCCAGGCGTTGGGCATCACCCTCTGTGATGGCGTCAGCAAAGCTTGGGGCGAGCAGCTCGCCTGCGCTTTCCAGGCGCTCTTGCTGTACGGCACGAGCTTTCGTATCGCTCTGTATCACCAGCAATACGGACATCAAGGCGTACACCAAAAGCGGGAAACCGAGTAAGGCAAACAGAAGACGGGTATTCAAAGACATGAAAAGAAGCTCGCAGATTCAATGAGGTTGCCTGTCCAGCCTAAGGCAGCACCGATATAATGCAGCATAACGGTTACGATAAGGAATATTCATGAACGATCTCAAGGGCAGTCTAAAAGACAGTCTTAAGGGCTATCCCACGTTAGAAGACGTGGTTGGCAACACGCCCCTGGTGCGCCTGAAGCGCATTAGCGCAGGGCGTAACAATACCCTGTTGGCTAAACTTGAAGGTAATAATCCCGCTGGATCGGTCAAAGATCGTCCCGCCCTTTCGATGCTCAGTGAAGCAGAAGCGCGGGGTGATATTACCCCCGGCGATACGCTGATTGAGGCAACTTCAGGCAATACCGGGATTGCGCTCGCTATGGCGGCGGCGATTAAAGGCTACCAGATGGTGCTGGTAATGCCTGAGAACGCTTCTGAAGAGCGGAAACAGGCGATGGCCGCCTATGGAGCTAAATTAATTTCTGCGAGCAAAGCCGGGGGCATGGAAGAGGCGCGCGATATTGCCGATGGCATGATTGCTAGAGGCGAAGGCAAGCCGCTCAACCAGTTCGCCAACCCGGACAACCCCTTAGCGCACTACCGCACCACCGGGCCTGAAGTGTGGCAACAAACCGGCGGTGAGGTGACTCACTTCGTCAGTTCCATGGGAACTACCGGCACCATCATGGGCGTGTCGCGTTATCTCAAAGAGCAAAACCAAGCGATTCAGATTGTTGGTCTGCAGCCTGCCGATGGTGCCAGTATTCCCGGAATACGACGCTGGCCAAAAGAGTACTTACCCGCCATTTTTGAAGCACCCCGGGTGGATGTCACTCTGGATATCGGCCAACAAGAGGCCGAAGAGCACATGCGTCGTCTAGCTCGTGAAGAGGGCATTTTAGCCGGGGTCTCATCCGGGGGAAGTTTAGCGGGTGCGCTGCGTATTGCCGAGCAAACGGAAAATGCGGTCATTGTGTTTATCGTCTGTGACCGTGGTGACCGCTATCTCTCCACTGGCCTATTCGCCCCAGGAGTATAATCATGGCCATGTTGGGAAAAAAGCGGCCACCCAGGCCCGCGTCAGGTCATTCCGGCTTAGCAGGCACGCCCGGTGGCAAAACGCGGCCTACGGCCACGGATGATGCCTCGCCCTTGGTGATTGAGCGCTTAGCGCACGATGGCCGTGGCGTTGCGCACTCGGCCAACGGTAAAACGGTTTTTGTTGATCAGGCATTGCCCGGCGAGCAGGTCGAAGTGGCCGTTCATCTAACGCGCAAACGTTTTGATGAAGCGCATATCAAGTCACTACTCACCACATCAGATCAACGCGTGACGCCACCTTGCCCGCATTTTGGCCACTGTGGCGGGTGTGGTCTGCAGCATTTAAATGTCGATGCCCAGCGTGCTCATAAAAGAGAAGTGGTGCGCGATCTGTTTTCACGCCAGGGCATCACGCTAGGCGAGATCGGCTCGATCCAGGGTGACGATCAAGGCTATCGCCGCCGAGCACGGCTGGGCGTCAAGGTGGATAGCCAGGGTAATATCCGCCTTGGCTTCCGCGCCGCTCATAGCCACCGCTTGGTGGATATCGAGCGCTGCCCGGTGCTGGTGGATTCCCTGCAGCAGTTGCTAACCCCGCTGCGTGAATTACTTAAACGCTTAGAGGCGCCGCGCCTTGTCGGTCACATTGAATTACTAGCAACCGCGACGACCCAGGTAGTGCTGGTGCGCCAACTCAAAGAGCACCTTCAGGATGCCGAGCGCTGGCAGGCCTTCGCCCAGCACCAGCAGGTGGCGCTAGGCACTTGGTTGGGGCGTGAAACCCCCGTGCTGCACTGGCATGGCGCACCCCCGGCGTTGGAAGAGTCGCTGACGCTTGAAGGCCAACCTCCACTGAGTTTAAGTTTTGCCCCAGGCGATTTTTTACAGGTTAACGGTCAGGTAAATCAGCAAATGGTGGGGCAGGTCATGCAGTGGTTGACCCCGAAAACCGGGCAAAAAATGCTCGACCTATTTGCCGGTATCGGTAACTTCAGCCTGCCTATGGCGGCAGCGGGTGCTGAGGTGCATGCGGTGGAAGGGAACCCAGCCATGGTGGCGCGGATTGCCATTAATGCGCAGCGCAATCAGCTGATGGTAAGCGGCCAGCAGGCCGATTTAAGCGACGTAGCCAGTGTTAATGAATTGTTAATTGCTCATCGCGATAGTGATGCGCTGGTTCTCGACCCGCCACGCACTGGCGGTGAAGTGATTTGTCAGTCGTTGGCGCGACGCCCGGTGCCAAAGGTGGTCTATATTTCTTGTGACCCCGCAACGCTTGCCCGAGATGCGGCACATCTTGTGCATGCGGGTTACCGAATTACGCAAGTAGCAGTGGCGGATATGTTCCTTCACACTGCGCATATGGAAACGCTGATGCTGTTTGAAGCCGATGTAGGTTAACTGCCGGGCTTTAAGCTCTGGCCCATCGCTTCAAACCACGGTGACGGCCGTGTGGAGACCGTCTCCCAGAAAGGATGATTGATTGTCATGGTGAAAGTGCGTGAAAACCAGCCGCTAAACGCTAGCGGGCAGGTGGACATACAGCAATGGTTAACGCGCCTGCAAGAGGATGTGCGTCTACGTGATCCAGAGCGTTTAGTCGACGCTTGTGAGCTCGCTGAGAAGTTAGAGCTTGAAGCCCCGCGCACCCACCGCGTATGGCTATCGCCGGGCTCTAGCTTCCGCATGGGTCTGGAAATGGCGGATATTCTGGGGGAGTTAAAGCTAGACCAAGCGACGCTTGAGGCCGCCGTGCTTTACCGCGCGGTACGTGAAGGGTTGCTGAGCCTTGAGTCCGTGACAAAACGCTTTGGCGAAGAAGTGACGAGTCTTATCGACGGCGTGCTGCAAATGGCTGCGATCAGCTACCCCTTGGCACCTGACCATGGCATGGGCCAGCACAACCAGCAGGAAAACCTGCGTAAGATGCTGGTGAATATGGTGGGCGATGTGCGCGTGGCGCTAATAAAGATTGCCGAACGCACCTGCGCACTACGCCAGGTAAAAGACGCTCCCCGGGAAAAAAGTTTACAGGTTGCCAGAGAAGTTGCCGATATTTACGCGCCGCTGGCACACCGCCTGGGTATTGGACAGCTTAAGTGGGAACTGGAAGACCTATCGTTTCGTTACTTGCATGAAGATGAGTACAAGGCGATTGCCAAGCTGTTGGCGGAGAAGCGTCTTGACCGCGACCGCTATATTCATGATGTGGTGGAAACCATCAAGGGCTTGATGGAAGCCCAGCATATCCATCGCTACGACGTGGATGGTCGGGCCAAGCATATCTACTCGATCTGGCGCAAAATGAAGCGTAAGCGGATCGATTTTTCGCAAGTTCATGATGTTCGCGCAGTACGTATCCTAGTGCCCGAAGTCGCCGACTGCTACACCGTGCTGGGGATTATTCACTCTCGTTGGCACCACGTGCCGAATGAGTTCGATGACTACATCGCCAACCCCAAAAAGAATGGCTATCAGTCACTGCACACCGCCGTGATGGGGCCTGAAAACAAGGTGCTCGAAATCCAGATCCGCACCTTTGCCATGCACGATGAGGCAGAGCTGGGCGTTTGTGCTCACTGGCGCTACAAAGGTCATGATACCAACGCCAAAAGCCGTAGCTATGAAGAGAAAATCGCCTGGCTGCGTCAGGTATTGGAGTGGCAGGATGAAGTGGGCGGTTTTGGGGACCTGCGAGAAGGGCTCTCCAGTGATGTGGCGCCTGACCGTATCTATGTGTTTACCCCCGATGGTCATGTTATCGATTTGCCACGCATTGCCACCCCTATCGATTTTGCCTACCGGGTGCATACCGAAATTGGCCACCGCTGCCGGGGTGCCAAGATAAATGGGCGCATTGTGCCGCTCACTTACAAGCTTAAAACGGGTCAGCAGATTGAGATTCTGACCGCCACCAAAGGCGGGCCAAGCCGCGACTGGTTAAACCCCAGCTTAGGCTATGTGCGCACTTCCCGGGCGCGGGCCAAAATCCAGGCATGGTTTAAGCACCAGGCACGGGATCAAAACCTGGATGAGGGGCGGGTGCTGTTTGACCGCGAGATGCGCCGCCTGGATGTCGAAGGGCTCGACCTGCCCAAGCTGGCGAAGGCAGTTAACTACCTCAACGCTGACGATATGTACGCGGCCATTGGAGCAGGCGACCTGCGTATTGGTCAGGTGTTGCACCAGGCCCAGCAACTGTTTGGTGAAACCGACGATCAGGAGCAGTTAGACCGTCTGCTGGCCAAACCTAAACGCCAATCCAGTAAAGCCACGAAAAGCGATATCACGGTGCTTGGCGTGGGTAACTTGAAAACCAGCATGGCGAACTGCTGCCGTCCGGTGCCCGGCGAACCGATTATCGGCTTTATTACCCAAGGGCGTGGCGTTACCGTACACCGTCAAGACTGCGCCAATATTTTGCAACTGCGCCTGGACGAACCCCAGCGCATTATCGAGGTAGAGTGGGGCGAACGCGCCCAGACGCGCTATCCGGTGACCATCGAGATTCAAGCCTGGGATCGCTCAGGACTGCTGCGCGATGTCACGGGGCTGCTCGGTAATGAAAAAGTCAACGTACTCGCGGTGAATACATTAACCGATACCGATGAAGGCATCGCCCGCCTACGTATCACGCTTGAGGTCGACGGCCTTGAATCTCTGGGGCGGCTATTTTCCCGTATTCAGCAGTTGCCCAATGTCACCGAAGTGCGCCGTCTGCGCAATGCCGATCCGGATCAACAAGCTCGTAAGAGAGGAGCATAATGCGCTATGGCATGGACGATCTGCTGACCCTGATGCAAGTGCTGCGTGACGCCGAGCAGGGCTGCCCATGGGACTTACAGCAAGACTGGGACAGCATTGTGCCCCATACGCTGGAAGAGGCCTACGAGGTTGCCGATGCCATTGAGCGTCGCGCCTTTGACGAGTTGCCTGGTGAGCTGGGTGATCTGCTCTTTCAGGTTGTCTACTACGCTCAGTTTGGTGCCGAAGAGCGGCGCTTCGATTTTGACGATATTGTCGATACGCTGACCGCAAAAATGCTGCGTCGTCATCCGCACGTGTTCCCGGCTGGCACCCTGAGCTCGCGCCGCCCGCCTGGAGTGAGTGCCGAAGAGTTGCAAATCCAGCAGGTGAATAGTCGCTGGGAGTCGCTAAAAGAGGAAGAGAGAGCCGAACGAACGGTCGCTACGCCGTCGGTTTTAGACGATGTACCACGCACGCTGCCAGCGCTCAGCCGGGCTGCCAAACTATCGAAACGCGCAGCACGGGTAGGCTTTGACTGGCCAGACGCCAAGGGCGTGATAGCGAAAATTCGCGAAGAGTTGGCCGAGGTCGAGGAGGCGCTCGCCGCCGGTGATCAACAGCATGCTCAAGAGGAAGTAGGCGACCTGCTATTTGCGGTGACCAATCTTGCCCGCACATTGAACGCTGACCCAGAGCAGTGCCTGCGGGGGACTAATGCCAAATTTGAACGCCGCTTTCGCTACGTCGAAGGCGAGCTTAACGCTGCCCAGCGACCGCTGGCGGAGGCCTCGTTAGACGAAATGGAAGCCCACTGGCAGGCAGCCAAAGCAGAAGAAAAACAATCTACCCATTCCTGATCTGATAATTATGCGACCCCTGCAAGGAGGCCATGCCAATGAGTCACGACCTACACGAATCTCTGCGCGATAACGTGCGTATTCTGGGCGATAGCCTGGGGCGTACCATTGCCGATGATTTGGGCCAAGCATTTGTCGATAAAATTGAAACCATTCGCGCTCACGCCAAGCGCGGACGCCAAGGCGATTCACTGCAACAGCGCGAACTGATTGAATACCTTCGTCAACTTCCTGAGCGTGACCTGCTGCCAGTAACGCGGGCATTCAACCAGTTTTTAAACCTCGCCAACATTGCTGAACAGCACTACCGGGCACGTTTTCGCCGCGTTGAAGATTACAAACCGGGCTCCCAGCCGGTGCTTGGTGAGTTGCTTAAGCGTGCACAGCAGGCGGGTAATTCGCCACGCAAGTTAGTTGAAACCCTTGCCAATATGCGTGTGGAGCTGGTGCTTACCGCGCATCCGACCGAAGTTATCCGGCGCACGCTGATTCAAAAATATGACGCCATTGATGAGTGCCTAACGGCCATTGAAAGCTCAGACGATTACCCTGAGCGCGGTACGCGTGCCCAGGGGCGCCTGGAAGAGCTGATTAGCCAGGCGTGGCATACCGACGAAATTCGTCACGAGCGGCCCACACCGGTGGATGAAGCCAAGTGGGGCTTTGCGGTGATTGAAAACTCGCTGTGGCAGGCCGTGCCGGATTTCCACCGGGATTTGGATAACCTGCTGCTGGAAACCGCCGGTGAGCGCCTGCCGTTGGATGCGGCGCCAATACGCTACGCCTCCTGGATGGGCGGTGATCGCGATGGCAATCCCAATGTGACCGCACGAGTTACTCGTGAAGTGCTGCTGCTGGGCCGTTGGATGGCCGCCGATCTCTACCTGCGCGACCTTGAGCAGTTGAAAACCGAGCTCTCCATGTGGAAAGCCAATAGTGCGCTCAAAGCCGAGGCGGGCGATGTCACAGAGCCCTACCGTGAAGTGCTCAAACGTCTGCTGTCGAGGATGGAGTCGACCCGTGATTGGGCTAAAGCAGAGCTTGAAGGGCGTAACTACGATGGCGGGCCGATTATCGAAACCCGTGATCAACTCTACTCACCGCTGCTCGCTTGCTACCGCTCTCTATGCGATGTGGGGCTCGATACGATCGCTAATGGCGCGCTGCTGGATACCCTGCGCCGGGTTGCCGTCTTTGGCGTCACGCTAACCAAGCTCGATCTGCGCCAAGAGGCCAGCCGCCATGCCCAGGTCATAGAAGAGCTGACCAGCACACTAGGTCTTGGCCACTACCGCGAGTGGAACGAAGCGCAGCGGCAGGAATTTCTGCTCACCGAGTTAGCCTCGCGGCGCCCACTGATTCCCCGCCGCTGGGAGTGCTCCGCCGAGTCACGTGAAGTGCTGGATACCTTCAAAGTCATTGCCCAGGAGCACTCTGAAGCGCTGGGGACGTATATTATTTCCATGGCTGCTCAGCCATCGGATGTACTCACCGTGGCACTACTGATGAAAGAGGTGGGTGGCCAAGTCACGCTACCGATCGCGCCGCTGTTTGAAACCCTTAACGATTTGGATCACGCAGGCGCAGTGGTAGACCAGTTACTGGCGATACCGGGCTACCGTTCGCTGATTGATGACCGCCAGGAAGTCATGATCGGTTACTCCGACTCAGCCAAGGATGCCGGTCAGTTGGCCGCCGCCTGGGCGCAGTACCGCGCCCAGGAGTCGTTAGTGAATGTGTGTAACCGCCACGGCGTTGATTTGACCCTGTTCCACGGCCGCGGTGGCACCGTTGGCCGTGGGGGTGGTCCGGCCCACGCTGCGATTCTGTCTCAGCCTCCCGGTTCGGTAAACGGCAGCCTTCGGGTGACCGAGCAGGGGGAGATGATCCGCTTCAAGTTTGGCCAGCCGGATATTGCGCTGCGCTCAATGGAAATTTATGCCTGTGCGGTGTTGGAAGCCACGCTGCTGCCGCCACGGGCGCCAGAGCCGCACTGGCGTGAAGAGATGGATCAGCTCGCCAAAGTGGCTCATGGCGCTTACGTTGGCGTGGTGCGAGAAGACCCTGATTTTGTCCCTTACTTCCGGGCGGTCACACCGGAAGGGGCACTTGGGCGATTGCCGCTGGGTTCACGCCCCACCAAGCGCCGTCAGGATGGTGGGGTTGAAACCCTGCGCGCTATTCCCTGGATATTTGCCTGGACCCAGATTCGCTTAATGCTACCCGCGTGGCTGGGCAGCGGCGAAGCCTTCACAACGCGCTTAGAGCAACCCGGTGGGCGAGAAGTGCTGCAGGAGATGCGCAATGATTGGCCCTTCTTCGGCACCTATCTAGACATGCTTGAGATGCTGCTAGCCAAGGCCGATGTGGCGATTGCCGCTTATTATGAGCACCGCTTAGTCGACGAGCCATCGCTTAAGGCACTGGGGAAAAAATTGCGTGAACGCTTTGGGCGTTTGGAAGATGCAGTGCTGGATATCTTGCAGCAGGAGAAGCTGCTGGAGAACACGCCACTGATTCGCCAAGCGATTGATGTTCGCAACCCCTACATCGATCCATTGCACGGGCTTCAGGCGGAGTTGCTCCAGCGTAACCGCGACGCCGATGGTGCTATTAGCCCGGATCTTTCTCGTGCATTGATGGTGACCATGGCGGGGATCGCCGCGGGTCTGCGTAACACTGGCTAGGCAACACCGGCTAGTTTTTAAATATGCCAAGAAGGAGGTGTCGATGTCCTCAGATGCTCAATCAGTAATCGACTTTTGGTTTGAAGCGTTGACGCCTGCTCAATGGTTTAAAAAAGACCCTGAGAAGGATCGTACGATCTTAGCGCGGTTTGGCGAACTGCATGCCAAGGCGGCACAGTGCGAGTGTTATACGTGGCGGAAAACGGCCCAGGGGCGGCTTGCTGAAATCATTGTGCTGGATCAGTTCTCGCGCAATATCTACCGTGATGATGCCCGCGCTTTCTCCACGGATGCCCTAGCGCTGGCGCTCGCCCAGGAGGCAGTAGCCGCCGGTGCAGACGTTGAGCTGAGCAGTCAACAACGCGTTTTCCTCTATATGCCCTATATGCACAGCGAATCCGCAGCCATTCATGAGCTGGCGATGCAGCTGTTTGACCAGCCGGGTTTAGAGGAGAACCACGCTTTTGAAGTGCGCCATAAGGCAATCATCGATCGCTTCGGGCGTTACCCGCACCGCAATGCAGTGTTGGCACGAAATTCTACCGACGAAGAGCTAGCGTTTTTAAAGCAGCCCGGCTCCTCTTTTTAACGTTTTGTTCACTCCTTTTAGCCACATGGCGTTTTATGTCGTTACGAAAATCTACCCGTATTAATAAATACATTAGTGAAAGTGGCATGTGCTCGCGCCGAGAAGCCGATCGCTTTGTGGAGCAGGGCAACGTGTGGATTAATGGCCGCCGTGCCACTACTGGCGATCAGGTGGTAGCGGGAGACTTGGTTAAAGTTAACGGTCAGGAGATCGAGCCTCAGGAAGAGGAAGACTTAGTGCTTATCGCGCTGAATAAGCCGGTGGGGATTGTGAGTACTACCGAGTCCAGCGAGAAAGACAATATCGTTGAGTTTGTGAAGCATGGAGTGCGTATTTTCCCCATTGGGCGGCTCGACAAAGACTCTCAAGGGTTAATATTTTTAACCAACAACGGCGATCTGGTTAATAAAATTCTACGCGCCAATAACAACCACGAAAAAGAGTATCAGGTGACGGTGAACAAGCCGATCACCGATGAGTTTATCGACGGCATGCAGAGCGGCGTGCCGATTCTTGGCAAGGTGACCAAGCGATGCAAGGTGCAAAAAGAGTCCACCTTTGTGTTCACCATCACCTTAGTGCAGGGGCTGAACCGCCAGATTCGTCGCATGTGCGAATACTTCGGTTATGAGGTCACGCAGCTGATTCGCACCCGCATTATGAATGTACCGCTTAAAGGGCTAGCCCTGGGTGATTGGCGCGATCTCACTCCTAAAGAGATCGACACCATTATTGAGCTGACCGAACGCTCAGAGGCGGCGCCAGAGAAGAAACGACAACCGAAACCTGAAAGACCCAACTACAGCGCAGGTTCAGGCGCTGGGAAGGGAAAACCGGCGGCAAAAGGGCGCCAGAAACCGGCAAAAGCGGGTGCAAGTGCTGGCGGCGCCAAATCCGCTGGGGCTAAACCACTTCCCAAAGGTAAAAAAGCCGCCAGCGGAAAAGTCAGTACCGGACCAAAAGGCAGTGCGCCGGGCAAACCTGGTGCTAAAGGTAAACCTGGAGTGAAAGGCAAGCCCAGCACCTTAGGCAAGGCCGGAGGTAAACCGGCTGGAAAGGGTCGCGTTGGTCGAGGTAAGCCCATCGGAGGTAAGCCTTCACCACGGCGCAAGTAGCAACTAAATAAGTAGTGACCTAACCAGTGACACCCTAAAACCTACTTCCACTATCACCTCTTTTGAGTGCATCAATATTGATCCTAATAGCCGCTTATTACGCTGTGGTCAGCGTTATTGCTTATGTTGTTTATGCGATTGATAAAAAGGCGGCTATCAAACAGCGTCAACGAGTGAGCGAAAAATCGTTACACCTTCTCTCATTGGTGGGTGGGTGGCCAGGTGCCTGGATTGCACAACAACGCCTGCGTCATAAAACGCAGAAAACTGCCTTTAAAGTCGTGTATTGGCTGACGGTCGTCATAAATCTGGCGTGCTTACTCGGCTTAACTCTCTACCCTTACGAGGGATGAAACAATGACAGCCTACTTTGTTCAGGCGTTTATCTACCTTCTTGCCGCAGTGATTGCGGTGCCGCTCGCCAAGCGCTTTGGTCTCGGTTCGGTGCTGGGTTATCTGGTCGCTGGTGTGGCCATCGGCCCCGTGTTTGGACTGGTGGGCCAAGAGACCACTACCATTCAGCACTTTGCCGAGTTTGGCGTGGTAATGATGCTGTTTTTGGTGGGTATGGAGCTTGATCCCAAGGGGCTTTGGGCGATGCGTGTGCGGTTAATCGGTCTGGGTGGGCTTCAGGTCGTGCTAACCGCAGCGGCAGGCACTGCTATTGCCTGGTGGTTGGGGCTAGTTTGGCAAACCGCGCTGGCGGTGGGGCTGATTTTTGCGCTCTCATCCACGGCGATTGTGTTGCAAACACTGAATGAAAAGGGGCTCGCCAAAACCGAAGGTGGACGTAGCGCCTTCTCGGTTCTGCTGTTTCAAGATATCGCGGTGATTCCCATGCTGGCGCTGATTCCGCTGTTGGCGCTGCCCGAGTTAATGGGCGCGGGCGGTGATGATGGTCATGCAAGCTTAAGCCTTGTTGCCCACCTGCCCGGTTGGGCGCATGCCTTAGTGGTGGTAGGCGCTATCGCAAGCGTTATTGCCGGGGGCTACTATTTAGTGCCCTTGTTGTTTCGTTATGTAATTGGATCTGGCCTACGCGAGGTATTTACCGCTACGGCGTTAATGCTGGTGATTGGTATTGCCGCGCTGATGAGTTTGGTCAATCTATCTCCCGCCCTGGGCGCTTTCCTAGCCGGGGTCGTGCTCGCCAACAGTGAATTTAAGCACGAACTGGAAGCCAATATTGAGCCTTTCAAAGGGCTGCTGCTGGGTTTGTTCTTTATTACGGTAGGCGCGGGTATTAACTTCTCGGTACTGACAGCCGAGTGGCAAACAGTGCTATCGCTAGGGATGGCCGTTATCGTCGTAAAGGGCGCCATTCTGCTGTGTTTAGCGCTACTGTTTCGAGTACATGGCAGTAACGGCTGGCTGTTCACGTTAAGTCTTGCCCAAGCGGGTGAGTTTGGCTTTGTGCTGTTGACTTACAGCGTTCAAAATAGCGTGATCCCCACCGATATTTCCCAGATTCTCTCGCTGGTAGTAGCGCTGTCGATGTTTTTAACACCACTGCTGTTTATTGCCTACGACCGCTTAGTCCTGCCGCGATATCTAACGTCTAAAAATGACGACCGAGAGGCCGATACGATTGAGGAGCAGGCACCGGTTATCGTTGCAGGGGTAGGGCGGTTTGGGCAAATTATCTGCCGGTTGCTGAGAGCCAACAATATTCCCATTGTCGCTTTGGATCACGAGATTGAGCAGATCGAGATCCTGCGCAAAATAAACATTAAAAGCTACTTTGGCGACGCCAGCCGTTCGGACCTTTTAGAAACCGCAGGGATTGAGAGTGCTCGTTTACTGGTGATTGCGCTAGATGACCGAGACCGAGCGGTGCAGCTGGTTAAGCATGTAAAGCAGTACTATCCTCAAGTTTGGGTACTCGCCCGCGCCTTTGATCGCGGCCACGGCTATCAACTGCGGGACGCAGGGGCGGATGATGTCGTCAGTGAAACCTATCACTCAGCATTAGAATTAGGCGGACACGCGCTGACTGCCATGGGTGTACACCCCATGCGTGCCAAACAGATGACTTGGGCGTTCGTACAAAACGAAGAGGCCCATGAGGATGAGCTGTTTGCCACCTGGAAGGGTATGGAGGGCGGCAGTGCCTTTGGCCCTCGCTACGGTGAGCTATTTATGAAGCTCGAAGAAGCGCTGAACAGTGCAATGCAGCAGGAATGGCATGAACCGCAACAGCAGGATGTACCTATCTGGACGCCGCCGGAACAAGATCGCAATAACGTTAAAAGGGTGGGTGAAAACTAAAAAGGCAGATGTAGAGAAGCGCTTAACATATTGAGGTGGCTGAGCGTGGGGGCGTCGATGCGCTCATACTCCAGTCGGCTAACAAGCCGGTTGATCGTTACGGTGGCCCCGAAGCCTTGGAGTATCGCGGTGCCGCTCTCATCGGCGCCTTCCTGGTAGCTGTCCCCCCGCCACTCAGTGATGCCGGACTTCGCATAGACACTGAACGCGCCCATGCGAACTCCGGCAACAATAGCACCACCTAAACTTAGCGTATCCATGATCAGTGGGTTGATACTGGAAGAGGTGGAGATTTCCTCACTTTCCCGGTAGGCGATCTCAGCGCCAATATCCAACTGAGGGAGCCGCCAGGGGCTGAAGCCTGCCGTTAAGCGAAAACCACTGGTATAGGTGTCTAAACTGCTGAGGTCGCTACCTTCTAAGATAACGCCATTCTCAAGCTCCATGAGTTCACTGTCGGGGGCGGTATACGCCATCACCGGCGGAGTGTCATCAGCATAGCAGCTGAACCAGGGAGCGGAGCAGCATAGCAGGGTGCTTGCCAAGCGTTTCATTGGCATTTCTCGTACACCTATTGTTATATCGCCATGGGTAGGAAAAAAGTTATTCCCATTCAGATTAGCAACAGGCTCGGATTTCCACCACTTTAATTGCGTCATTGGCCAGATTATCCACCAGGTTTTTGCCCATGGTCAGGAAACGTTCGCCAAAGACCCACTGTGGAGATAGCACCGCTTGGCGTGGCGCCTGCTCTTTTTGACGCTGGTGCTGGCGCCACTCTAGGGCTGTATGACTCCAATCTTCGACGTGCTGAAGGGTAAATCCGCTCACTTCAAGCAAGCGGTTTAACGCCACCAGGGTGAGTAAGTGGGAGTGCCCAGAGGAGGCAGCCCATGGTACCGGGTAGCGAAGTTGCGCCACATTGGGCCCACTCACCACTTCGTGCATTACGATTTGGCCACCTGAGCGCAGCACGCGGCGACTTTCAGCGAGCACTCTGCTGGCATCAGGCATATTTAACAGGCTATGTTGAAACAGCACGGCATCAAAGCTGTTATCGGCAAACGGCAGGGCACTCGCGTCGCCGGTTACCCAGGCAAGTGGTAGCGCGTCAGATTGGTTAACTCGCGAGCTAAGCGCTCTGTTTAGCGCGCTGAAGCCATGGGTAATATCCAGCCCGGTCATCTGAAAGCCCAGTGACGCTCCCAGCCGCATCAAACCGCCCAACCCCGCGCCAATATCCAGTACCTGCCTATGAGTGGTCGGATTGAGTAAGTTTAGCAAACGAGCGGAGGCTGCCACCCCACCAATATGCAACTGATCCAAGGGAGCCAGTTGATGCAGCGTGGGGCCAGCGGGGTAGTGGGCATCAATTTGCGCCAGCACCTCATCAGCGCGCAGGGCGCGCTGATAGTGATCTGCTAAAGGGTTGGAGGGAATCATCGCTTACGATTCTTGATCCAAGCCCAGTTCTTGGATGGAAATTTCACGCATCTTGAATTTCTGAATCTTGCCGGTGACGGTCATCGGGAATTCATCAACGAACTTAAAGTAGCGCGGAATTTTGAAGTGGGTGATTTTGCCTTTGCAGTACTCGCGCAGCTCTTCACCGGTGACTTCGCCCGCGGTGCTATTGAGTTTTACCCAGGCAATCAGCTCTTCACCATACTTCTTATCCGGCACGCCGGTGACCTGCACCTCAGAAATCGCCGGGTGGGCGTATAAGAACTCCTCGATCTCTTTGGGATAGACGTTTTCACCGCCGCGAATCACCATATCTTTAATGCGTCCGACGATCTGGATATAGCCCTCTTCATCCATGGTGGCCAAGTCGCCGGTGTGCATCCAGCCTGCTTCGTCGATGGCTTCAGCGGTGGCTTTGTCATTGTTCCAGTATTTCAGCATCACGCTGTAGCCGCGAGTGCAAAGCTCGCCAATTTCGCCACGGGGCAAGATGCCACCGTTGCCGGGGTCGACAATTTTATTTTCCAGATGCGGTTGGGTACGACCCACGGTGGAAACGCGCTTCTCGATGCTGTCATTGGCGCCGGTCTGGGTAGAGACCGGGCTGGTTTCCGTCATGCCGTAAGCGATCTGCACGCCCTTCATGTTCATTTTATTGATGACCTGCTTCATGATTTCAGCGGGGCAGATCGAGCCCGCCATAATGCCGGTGCGCAGGGATGAGAGGTCAGTGCTGGGGAAATCCGGGTGATCCAACTCGGCGATAAACATGGTCGGCACGCCATACAGCGCGGTGGCTTTCTGTTCGTGTACCGCCTTGAGCACTTTGCCTGGGTCGAAGCCCTCGTCCGGGTAGATCATGGTGGCACCGTGGGTCATGCAGCCCAGGTTCCCCATCACCATGCCAAAGCAGTGGTAAAGCGGCACCGGAATCACCAGGCGGTCTTCGCTAGTAAAGCCCATGCTTTCTGCCACAAAAAAGCCGTTATTGAGAATATTGTGGTGGGAGAGCGTCGCGCCTTTAGGGAAGCCGGTGGTGCCAGAGGTGTACTGGATATTAATCGCGTCATCAAACTGAAGCGTCGCCTGGAGATCGTCAACATCGGTTTGGCTGACCTTGTTGGCCTCGCTCATTAGGTCTGACCAGCGCCACATCCCGCTGAGCTTTTCACTGCTTAAATTGATAATGCACTCAAGGTCAGGCAGCTTTTGTGACTTGAGTTGGCCTTCGGCGCAGGCGTTCAGTTCTGGCGCCAGCTCGTAGAGCATGGCGCTGTAGTCAGAGCTTTTGAAGCTGTTGGCGGTGACCATAAAGCGCGCACCGGATTGATTCAGCGCATACTCCAATTCATGGGTGCGGTAAGAGGGATTGATGTTGACCAGAATGGCGCCAATCTTGGCAGTGGCGAACTGAGTTAGCGTCCATTCGCTGCAATTGGGCGCCCAGATGGCCACACGGTCGCCTTTGTTAACACCGATAGCGAGCAGGGCACGGGCACAGCGATTGACCTCTTCCTGGAGCTGGCGATAGCTCCAGTGGATATTCTGATGCAGTACAATCAGCGCATCGTTATCGGCATATTGGGTGGCGATCTGGTCAAACTTATCGCCAATGGTCATGCCGAGTAGCGGCTTGTCCGCCATGCTGCTGGAGTAGCTGGGTGCAGTGAGTGCTGGTGAAGACATGTTGAGACTCTCCGATATTTTTCTTGTCCGAACGGGAAGGCAGAGAATAGTTAGCTGCTTTTTTAGTTTTTATTTTCAATCGCTGATGCTTTTGCCAGGGCAACCTTGGAGCTGGGCTTGCGGCCTAGTTCATGGGTGATCCAGAAGCCGGTATCAATCACCGCCTGCAGGTCGATGCCCGTTTCAATGCCTAGACCTTCAAGCAGATAGAGCACGTCTTCGGTGGCCACATTGCCCGAAGCGCCTTTCGCATAGGGGCAGCCACCCAGGCCTGCCGTTGCCGCATCGATCACGCTGACGCCTTCCTCCATCACCGCATACAGGTTAGCCAATGCCATGCCGTAGGTATCGTGGAAGTGGGCAGCTAGAAACTCAATCGGTACGTGTTGGCGAGTGGCCTCGATCATACGCTTAGCGGCCAGCGGTGTGCCGACGCCGATGGTGTCGCCGAGTGATACCTCGTAGCAGCCCATCTCATAAAGCGCCTTGGCCACTTCAGCCACTTTGGCCGGAGCGATCTCGCCTTCGTAGGGGCAGCCCAATACACATGAAACGTAGCCGCGTACGCGAATGCCCGCATCGCGGGCGCGCTCTAGTACGGGTTCAAAGCGCGCCAGTGACTCGGCAATCGAGCAATTAATGTTCTTTTGCGAGAAGGCTTCAGACGCGGCGCCAAATACCGCCACCTCTTCCACGCCCACCGTTAAGGCATTTTCCAGCCCTTTCAGGTTGGGCGTCAGCGCGGAGTAAACCACGCCGGGCTGGCGCTTAATGCCAGCCATCACCTCAACGGCATCAACCATTTGCGGCACCCACTTGGGTGATACGAAGCTGGCCGCTTCAATATGCGTGATACCCGCTTTAGCAAGCCGCTCAATAAGGGCAATTTTAGTCGCGGTCGGTACGATGCCTCCCGGCTCGTTTTGCAGGCCGTCCCGAGGGGCCATTTCAAACAGCTTAACGGACGTAGGCAATGGCATAAGGGATCTACTCCTATTCGTTGGCCGCAAAGTCGAGTAACACGGCGCCCTGATTAACCGTATCACCTGCCTGGAAGTGGAAGGTCTCTACGCTGCCATCGGCGGGGGCGGTCATGGTGTGCTCCATTTTCATCGCTTCCATCACCATTAGCGGCATGCCTTTTTCAACCGCCACGCCGGGCTCGACCAGCAGTGCAACCACGGTGCCGTTCATCGGTGCCGTTAGGGTGGATTCCGCCTCGTGGTGACCGTGGTCGATGGCATCAATGCGACGCCAGAATAGCCGCGTTTCACCGCTTGGGTCAGCCATGACAACCACATGCCCATCGCGGCGCGCTTGCAAACGACGTCGATGGCCATTCAGGGTAACGGCGACCGCATCGCCGGTCAGCGGTTGCAGGCTTGCAGTCAGGGTGTCATCGCCAATGGTAAGGTTCCAGAGCGCTTCGCCCGCGTTGCGTTTACCCTCAACGATCACTACCGCGTCATCTTTATCAGAGGCTTGGACGTCCGAAGGGTCGCAGAGCGCAATGCGAATGGTGTGGGGCGCATTTAGCCGGAAGCCATCGTGGCGATCCCAGGGCGAATCGCTTTCGCACTCTTGGGCAAGCTGATGAAGGCCGATTAGCGCCGCGCTGGCGTAGGCCTCCATGCTGTAAGTACGCGGGGCAAAAAGCGTGGCCTCGTTGCGCTCGATAAAGCGCGTATCCAGCTCCACATTCTTAAAGCCGGGATGGGTTGCCAGGCGCATTAAGAAGGCGCGGTTGGTCACGACGCCTTGTACGTCCAGCGCCGCCAAGGCGCGGTTAAGCGTGGCTAGTGCCGCATCACGGTCGGCACCGTGCACAATAAGTTTGGCGAGCATGGGGTCGTAGTGCATCGACACCGTATCGCCGCTCTCCACGCCGCTATCCAGGCGTACTTGGTCAGCGCTCAGGCCCGCGCCTTCTAAATCCAGCGCAAAGCGGGTGAGTAGACCGGTAGCGGGTAGGAAATCCTGATCCGGGTCTTCGGCGTAGATACGCGCTTCAAAGCTATGGCCGGTAATCGTTAGCTCATCCTGGGTGCAGGGAAGCGGTTCGCCCATGGCCACACGTAACTGCCACTCGACCAGATCCTGGCCGGTGATCATCTCGGTGACGGGATGCTCGACCTGGAGGCGAGTGTTCATCTCCATAAAGTAGAACGAGCCGTCGATGTCTAAAAGGAACTCGACGGTGCCCGCGCCCACATAGCCGATCTCCTGGGCGGCACGCACGGCGGCATCGCCCATGGCGCTGCGCAGCTCGGCGGTCATGCCGGGGGCGGGGGCTTCTTCGATCACTTTTTGATGGCGGCGCTGAACGCTGCAGTCTCGCTCGAATAGATAAACGCCGTTGCCATGGCGGTCGCAGAATACCTGGACTTCCACATGACGTGGCTGCACCAGGTATTTTTCGATCAGCATGCGGTCATCGCCGAACGCGGCTTTGGATTCACGGCGGCAGCCATCTAACGCGGCCTGAAAAACATCACCGCTTTCCACAACACGCATCCCTTTACCGCCGCCGCCCGCGCTGGCTTTGAGCATTACGGGGTAGCCGATCTTGTCGGCTTCACTGCGCAGCAGGGCGTCATCCTGGTTATCGCCATGGTAGCCGGGCACTAATGGTACGCCCGCATTGGCCATGCGCGCTTTAGCGGCGGATTTATCACCCATGGCGGCAATCGCTGAGGCTGGCGGGCCGACAAAGGTAATACCGGCTTCTTCAAGGGCTTTGACGAAGCTGCCATTTTCGGAGAGAAAGCCGTAGCCGGGGTGAATAGCGCCGGTGCCGGTACGCTTGGCAGCTTCGATCACGGCATCGATATTAAGGTAGCTTTCGCGCGCAGCGGCGGGGCCTAACCGCACGGCTTCATCGGCTTCACGAACGTGGCGGGCCGTGGCATCAGCATCGGAGTATACGGCGACAGTTTTCAGGCCCATGCGGCGCGCAGTGCGCATTACACGGCACGCGATTTCGCCGCGGTTGGCGACCAGCAGGGTATCAAAAGGCGTTTTGCGAGCGGCGTTTTCAGTTACTGATGTGTGGCTCATGAGCGACGCTCCGAAGCGTGGAGTGTGTTATTAGAATCAGCCCAGACGGGGCGGCGCTTTTCAAAGAAGCTTGATAAACCCTCTTGGCCCTCTTGGCTTACCCTCAGCTTGGCGATCACTTGGCAGGTATGCTCGCGGGTATCGTCACTGTCAGGTGCTTGGGCCACCGTGGCCATTAGTGCTTTAGTGGCGCGCTGAGCTTGAGGTGAGCCTGCCAATAGCGTCGTCAGCATGGTATCAACAGCAGTGTCTAATGCTTCGTGCTCCACCACTTGATGGGCCAAGCCGAGCTTAAGCGCTGTTTCGGCATCCATCACTTCCGCCGTTAACGCGTAGCGGCGCATCTGCCGCTCGCCCAGTGCGCGCTGCACGTAAGGGCTGATGACCGCGGGCGATAAGCCAAT
Organism: Vreelandella neptunia; assembly: GCF_022489065.1. Lineage (GTDB taxonomy): Bacteria > Pseudomonadota > Gammaproteobacteria > Pseudomonadales > Halomonadaceae > Vreelandella > Vreelandella neptunia_A. Next base: position 700,241 of record NZ_JAKVTW010000001.1, read on the forward strand.
TTTGACTTCCGATAGGCAGAATTTCGCTTTTTCAGAAGCGATGACCACATCACAGCAGGCGGCAAGGCCCACCGCGCCACCAAAGGCAGCACCCTGAACACGGCAAATCGTGGGGCAGGGCAGCGTATCGAGCTCATGCATCAGCGCGGCAAGCTTGCGGGAGTCGGCGAGGTTATCCTCCAGGTCGTAATCGACCATACGCTTCATCCAGTTTAGGTCGGCACCCGCAGAGAAGCTTTTGCCTTCAGACCCCAGCACCACTACGCGCACCTCACCCGCTTCTGCAAGGCTATTTAGCTGGTCAAGGTGGGCGTTCAGTTCAGCAATCAAACTATCGTCAAATGCGTTATGTACATCGGGGCGGTTTAAGGTCAGGCGCGCCACGCCGTTTTCTATCATTAGTGTTGAGTAAGCCATGGTGATTGCCCCCTACATCCGGAACACGCCGAAGCGTGTCTCTTCGACTTCTGCGTTCATCGCGGCAGCTAGAGAGAGCCCTAGCACATCGCGGGTTTGCAGCGGATCAATCACCCCGTCATCCCACAAGCGGGCGCTGGCGTAGTAGGGGTGGCCTTGGTGCTCATACTGCTCGCGGGTGGGCTGCTTAAAGGCTTCCTCTTCTTCTTTACTCCACTCCCGGCCTTCGCGCTCATGTTGCTCGCGCTTAACCTGGGCCAGTACGCCCGCTGCCTGCTCACCGCCCATCACGGAAATGCGCGCGTTGGGCCACATAAACAGCAGGTTGGGGTCGTAAGCGCGGCCACACATACCGTAGTTGCCAGCGCCGAAGCTGCCACCAATCAGCACCGTGTACTTGGGAACCTTGGCACAGGCCACGGCAGTAACCAATTTGGCGCCGTGCTTGGCAATGCCTTCGTGTTCGTACTTGGAGCCGACCATAAAGCCGGTAATGTTTTGGAGGAAGATCAGCGGAATCTTGCGCTGGGCGCAGAGCTCGATAAAGTGCGCGCCTTTGACAGCGCTTTCTGAAAACAGCACGCCATTGTTGGCTACGATCCCCACTGGGAAGCCGTGAATATGCGCAAAGCCGGTGACCAGGGTTTCGCCGTAGTAGCGCTTGAACTCGTCAAAGTCGGAGTCATCGACGATGCGGCCAATCACTTCGCGCACGTCGTAGGGCTTTTTCAGATCGGTGCCGACAATGCCGTACAGCTCAGCAGGGTCGAGCTTGGGCGGCTTAGGTGCCTGCATGGCGAGCTTGCCGCGCTTTTGCCAGTTCAACCGGGATACACAGGCACGGGCCAGCTGCAGCGCGTGGGCATCGTTTTCCGCGTAGTGGTCTGCTACGCCGCTGACTTTGGCATGCACATCGGCACCGCCCAGGTCTTCAGCGCTAATGCTTTCGCCGGTGGCGGCTTTTACGAGGGGTGGGCCACCAAGGAAAATTGTGCCCTGCTCTTTAACGATAATCGACTCATCCGCCATCGCAGGCACGTAGGCGCCGCCCGCGGTGCAGGAACCCATCACCACGGCGATTTGCGGGATACCTTCGGCGGACATGGTGGCTTGGTTGTAGAAGATGCGCCCAAAGTGGTCGCGGTCGGGAAATACTTCGTCCTGGCGGGGCAGAAAGGCACCGCCGGAATCGACTAAATAAATGCACGGCAGGCGATGCTTGCGGGCGATCTCCTGGGCGCGAATATGCTTTTTCACCGTGAGCGGGAAGTAGGTGCCGCCTTTTACCGTGGCGTCGTTAGCGACAATCACGCACTCGACGCCGGAAACCCGACCAATACCGGTGACCACGCCCGCGGCAGGGATTTCACTATCGTAAATGTTATGGGCCGCCAGGGCGGAAAACTCTAAAAACGGCGAGCCTTCATCGATCAAGTGATCAATGCGATCACGTACAAATAACTTGCCGCGGCTTTCGTGGCGCTCGCGGGCTTTGCTACCGCCACCTTGGGCGACGGCGGCGGTCAGCTCACGCAGTTTGTTGACTTCACCCAGCATGGAGGCTTCGTTGGCTTGAAACACATCGCTGCGGGGATTGATCTGAGTGGAAATGGAGCTCATGGCAGGACCCTTACTTACTTTCGGTGAAGAGTTCGCGGCCAATCAGCATCCGCCGAATCTCGCTGGTGCCCGCGCCGATTTCATACAGCTTGGCGTCACGCAGCAGGCGCCCGGTGGGGTACTCGTTGATATAGCCGTTACCGCCCAGCAACTGAATGGAATCCAGGGCTACCTGAGTGGCTTTTTCGGCGCAGTAGAGAATGACGCCAGCGGCATCTTTGCGGGAGGTCTGGCCGCGGTCACATGCACCCGCTACGGCATAAAGGTAGGCCCGGCAGGCGTTCAGGGTGGTGTACATATCCGCCACCTTGCCCTGTACCAGCTGGAACTCACCAATCGACTGGTTGAACTGCTTACGCTCGTGGATATAAGGCATCACCACATCCATGGCGGCCTGCATAATGCCGATGGGGCCAGCGGCGAGTACGGTGCGCTCGTAATCCAAACCGCTCATCAATACGCGTACGCCTTTGCCTTCGCCGCCGAGGATATTTTCAGCAGGCACGGCACAGTCCTGGAAAACCAGCTCGCAGGTGTTGGAGCCGCGCATGCCCAGCTTGTCGAGCTTCTGGGCCGTAGTAAAACCGGGCATACCTTTTTCGATAATAAAGGCGGTAATGCCTTTGGAACCGGCTTCGGGATCGGTTTTGGCGTAGACCACCAGCACATCCGCATCCGGACCGTTGGTGATCCACATTTTGTTGCCGTTAAGGATGTAGTGGTCGCCATTTAGCTTGGCGCGCAGCTGCATTGAAACCACATCAGAGCCTGCGCCGGGTTCCGACATGGCCAACGCGCCTACGTGGTCGCCACTGATCAGCTTGGGCAGGTACTTGGCTTTCTGCTCGGGGGAGGCGTTGATCTTGATCTGGTTAACGCACAGGTTGGAGTGGGCGCCGTAAGAGAGCGCAACTGAGGCACTGGCCCGGGAGATCTCTTCCATGGCGATACAATGGGCGAGATAGCCCATGCCACTGCCGCCATCCTCCTCAGAGACGGTAATCCCCAGCAATCCCATGTCGCCGAATTTCTTCCACAAATCGTTAGGGAACTCGTTGTTGCGGTCGATTTCGGCCGCACGGGGGGCGATCTCGCTGGCGGCAAAGGCGTTGACCTGCTCGCGCAGCATGTTCAGTTCGTCTTCAAGACCGAAGTTGAGTTCTGAGTAGTGTGAAAACATGGTCAATCACCTGTTGTTAATTATTTGTGTTAACAATTTATACTGACTAGCTGCGTTGGTTAATCGAGCTGGCGTGATCACGCGTGGCGCATCAGTGCATAGTGGCGGAAGAGGGTGACGAGGCTTTATCAGTGGAGCCTGAACGCTCTTCTTCATTCTGCTTCTCATGCAGTTCTTCTAACGCTTGGCGGCAGCGAATCTCAGCGCTTTCAAGCTCTAGCTGAACCATCGTAATGTCTTTCATTTGTTGATCTAGCGCCGCACGGCGCTCGCCAATTTTGCTGAGCATCAAATGCAGCTGCTTTTTACTGCCGCTGCGGGTTTCGTCCCAAAGCTCGAATAGCTCGCGAATCTCTGCCAATGAGAACCCTAGCCGCTTGCCCCGAATGGTGAGTTTCAGCCGCACTCGGTCTTTACTGCTGTAAACCCTGGTTTGCCCACGCCGGGAGGGGTGGAGCAGCTCCTGATCTTCATAAAAGCGAATACTGCGGGTGGTTAAATCAAACTCGCTGGCCAGTTCACTAATCGAGTAAGTTTTGCTCATGGCGACGTTCTCTCAAAAAGGCGTTGTTCCTAAGGACCATTCCTATGAATCATTCCAAAGATATGACGCCTATGGAACACTGCCACTGAGGCTAAAACAAGTTTACGTTAACGTAAAGCTATTGTTGAGAGCAGTTGAAAAGCGTTGAAATGATTTAAGTGATTGATACTTATGGTTTGAAAGCAGTTGTTAATTCAGCATGATCCCATCGATAGACCAAAGTTGTAATTGTATTGCTATAGCGAGAGTTGCTAGTTTGCACATACACCTTACGTTCAGGTAAGGCAGATGCAGCCGCTTCTGCCATGTCTGTAAAGATTTAGCACAACAACAATAAGAGGCTTGCCACTCTATGAGTGCAAACGATGTCCTTCAGGGACCTGTCCTCGAAACCCGAGGGCTGACCAAAGAGTTTCGCGGTTTTACCGCCGTGGACGATGTCAATCTCCAGGTACAGGAAGGGCATATTCACGCGCTGATTGGCCCCAATGGCGCGGGCAAGACCACCGTTTTCAATCTGCTGACCAAGTTTCTGCCGCCCACTCGTGGCGATATTTTGTACCGCGGTAAGTCGATCACCAGCAAAAAATCTAATGAGATTGCTCAACTAGGCTTGGTGCGCTCGTTTCAGATTTCAGCCGTATTTGCCCACATGACCGCACTTGAGAATGTGCGGGTAGCGCTGCAGCGCAAGCTGGGCACGTCGTTCCACTTCTGGAAATCCGAGAAATCCCTGGATCACCTTAATGAGCGCGCCCTTGAGTTGCTCGAAGAGGTGGGGCTGCGTGAGTACGCCGATACCCTAACGGTAGAAATGCCCTACGGGCGCAAGCGGGCACTGGAACTGGCCACCACGCTGGCACTGGACCCTACCATGATGCTACTTGATGAACCCACCCAGGGCATGGGCGCTGAAGATGTTGACCGCATCGTGGCGCTGATTAAGCGTGTGTCGCAGGGGCGCACAGTGTTAATGGTGGAGCATAACTTAAGCGTAGTAAGCCGCCTGTGTGATCGGATCACCGTATTAGCGCGAGGCGCTGTTTTAGCGGAGGGCGATTATCAAAGCGTGTCGCGCAACCCGCTGGTGCGTGAAGCTTATATGGGCAGCGACGCTGCGGAAGAAGAGGGTGCTCACGTATGAATACTGCTGAAGCCCAGGCACCAGTGCAGAATTCACTAAGCCGGGAAATGTTGCGAGTAAAAGATTTACACGCGTATTACGGCGAATCGCACATCCTGCATGGCGTGAATTTCGATGTAAAACGCGGCGAACTGGTTACGTTACTAGGTCGCAACGGCGCAGGCCGTAGCACCACCTTAAAATCCATTATGAACATGGTAGGGCGGCGTACCGGCTCTATTGTGATTAATGGCAACGAAACACTGCAAATGAAGGCGCACCATATACCTCGTCTGGGTATTGGCTACTGCCCCGAAGAGCGCGGTATTTTCGCCAGTTTAGATGTGCAGGAGAATCTACTGCTGCCCCCCACAGTTTCCTCAGGTGGTATGAGCTTAGATGAAATCTACGCCATGTTTCCTAATCTTTATGAGCGGCGTAAAAGCCAGGGCACGCGTCTTTCTGGCGGTGAGCAGCAGATGCTGGCCATGGCACGCATTTTACGCACCGGTGCGCGCATGCTGTTACTCGATGAAATTACCGAAGGACTTGCGCCGGTTATCGTTCAGAAATTGGCAGAAGTGTTGGTTCAGCTTAAGGACCTGGGTATGACCATTGTGCTGGTGGAGCAGAACTTCCGCTTTGCAGCACCGTTGGCAGACCGCCACTTCGTGATGGATCACGGTCAGATTGTCGAAGAAATCAGCGCCGCGCAGTTGCCATCGCGCCGGGAACATCTCAACTCAATGCTAGGGGTATAACGCACTAATACTATTTATCTACTACTTACCAAGCATGACTCGCTACTTGTTAAACGCTCTTAATGCCAACGCTATACAGCTCACAAAAACTTAATATTAGTTCGTTTTTCAAGCAGTAATTAGCTCTTAAAACAGACAACAGAACGTCGTTACACAACAACAAAGGCCCAAAGGGCCAGGAGACGAACATGACTTTTATGAAAAAAACGCTGGCTGCCAGCATCGCCGTTGCGGCAGCTTCAAGCCTTGCTGTGTCTACTGCTCAGGCGGACATGAGCGATGGTGAAATCCGTATTGGCTATCTCGCTGATATGTCCGGCACCTACCGTGACTTAGCAGGCCCGGGTGGTGAAGCCGCGCTGGAAATGGCGGTCGAAGATTTTGGCGGCAGCGTTAACGGTAGTCCGATCGTAGTATTTAGCGCGGATGACCGTAACAGTGCCGACGTGGGTGCTAACACCGTGCGCGGCTGGATCGATCAGGATAACGTCGATATGGTGGCGGGCTTGGTCGCCTCCTCCGTGTCGATTGCGGTTACTAAGGTACTTGAAGAGAACAATGGTCTGGGCATCGTCTCCGGCTCTGCAGCCTCTAGCATTACCAATGAACACTGCACGCCAAACCATATCCATTGGGTATACGACACCTATCCGCTCGCCAACGGAACCGCTAAAGCGGTAGTCGAGCAGGGCGGCGACAGCTGGTTCATGCTGACGGCAGACTACGCTTTCGGTCATGCCCTTGAGGCCGACGTAACCAAAGTCGTGGAAGAGAGCGGCGGTGAAATTGTCGGCGGCGTACGCCACCCGTTCCCAACCAATGACTTCTCCTCTTACATCCTTCAGGCGCAAGGCTCTGGTGCGAAAATTATTGGCCTTGCCAACGCAGGTGCTGACACCGTTAATGCCATTACGACCGCCAGTCAGTTTGGTATTACCCAATCTGGCCAGCAGCTAGCGGGCCTATTGATTTTCTTGAATGACGTACATGCCTTAGGGTTAGAAGCGACCCAAGGGCTGCTGCTCACCACCGGCTGGTATTGGGATATGGATGAGCAGTCCCGTGAATGGGCACAGCGTTACTTTGATGAAGTGGGTCGCATGCCCACCATGGTACAGGCGGGTATCTACTCCAGCACCATGCACTACCTGAAAGCCGTTGAAGCGGCTGGCACCGACGACCCTGAAACCGTGCGCGCACAAATGGCCGAAATGCCGGTTGAAGACTTCTTTGCTCGGAACGGTACCATTCGTGAAGATGGCCGTATGATTCACGACATGTACTTGGCCCAGGTAAAAACACCTGAAGAGTCCACCGGTGAGTGGGATCTTTACGAAATCCTCAGCACCATTCCCGCCGAAGAAGCCTACCGCCCGCTATCTGAAAGCCAGTGCAAACTGGTGCAGAACTAATTTTTGAACCAGATAGCAAGTGCAAGAGACGTGTAGAACCGGTTGGCGGCAAGTTGCCGCCAACTGTTTGACGGCGAGGAGAGTCGCGTTATGACGATGATATTCGGCGTGCCATTGGCCGTCTTCATGGGGCAGCTAACGCTGGGCCTGGTGAATGGGGCCTTTTACGCACTGCTTAGCCTGGGCCTGGCGGTCATCTTCGGCCTGTTGAAGATCGTCAACTTTGCCCACGGGGCGCAATACATGCTGGGGGCCTTCGCCGCACTGTTAGGCTTTCGTTATTTAGGTATCAACTACTGGCTGGCGCTGTTTCTGGTGCCGCTGGTGGTTGGCGCTTTTGGCGTTCTTCTAGAGCGCTTCTTACTGCGTCGCATTGCTCATTTAGATCATCTCTATGGGCTACTGCTGACGTTTGGGCTGGCGCTGATTTTCGAAGGCACGCTGGTCAACTTCTTCGGTGTTTCCGGCGCGCGCTATGCAACGCCTGAGATCCTCCAGGGTGGCTTGAACCTTGGCTTTATGTTCCTGCCCACTTACCGCGCCTGGGTGCTGGTGGCGGCGCTGGCGATGTGTCTGTTTACCTGGTTTATGATCGAGCGGACGCGGCTGGGAGCCTACCTGCGTGCGGGCACTGAAAACTCGCAGTTAATGCAGGCCTTTGGTGTCAACGTACCGCTGCTGATCACCCTCACTTATGGCTTCGGTGTTGGCCTGGCAGCATTTGCCGGTGTGCTGGCAGCGCCGCTCTATCCAGTATCGCCGACCATGGGCTCCAGCCTACTGATTGTGGTGTTTGCGGTAGTGGTGATCGGCGGGATGGGCTCGATTCTAGGTGCCATTATTACCGGTCTTGCCATGGGGATCATCGAAGGCTTAACCAAAGTGTACTACCCAGAGGCCTCTAATACGGTGATTTTCCTCGTCATGATCCTCGTGCTCATGTTGCGCCCAGTCGGGCTGTTCGGTAAGGAGGCATAGCATGGCAGAATCACAAACAATGACCGCGCCATCGGTGGTGCTTGAACGCCAGAAGCGAGCGAAGTTTCGCCGTAACATGTTCTATTTGGCGCTAATAGTGGCGGGGCTGGTGGCACCATTTTTAGCCTATCCCGTGTTTTTAATGAAAGTGCTCTGTTTTGCGCTGTTTGCCTGTGCCTTTAACCTGCTACTGGGCTATGCGGGGCTGTTGTCATTCGGCCATGCGGCGTTCCTGGCCACCGGCGGCTACGTAACCGGTTATCTGTTGGCGAGCTATCCAGGGTTGACGCCTGAGCTAGGCATTATTGCGGGTACTTTACTGGCCACGCTGCTTGGGGTGGTGTTTGGGGTGCTCTCTATTCGTCGTCAGGGCATCTATTTTGCCATGGTGACCTTGGCGATCGCCCAGCTGGTGTACTTCATGTTTGTTCAGGCACCTTTTACCGGTGGTGAAGATGGTTTGCACGGCGTGCCGCGTGGCGAACTGTTTGGGCTTATCAGCCTGAGCAGCAATCTAGCGATGTACTACTTTGTGTTTGCGATCTTCATCTTTGGCTTCGCGCTTATTCAGCGCACGGTGCATTCACCGTTCGGCCAAGTGCTAAAAGCGATTCGTGAAAATGAGCCCCGTGCGGTGTCGCTAGGCTACAACGTTGATGCCTACAAGCTGGTGGCGTTTGTGATCTCTGCAGGCTTGGCAGGGCTTGCCGGCTCCACCAAAACCGTCGTATTCCAGCTAGCCTCACTGACCGATGCGCACTGGCATATGTCCGGAGAGGTAATTTTGATGACCCTGCTGGGCGGCGTGGGTACTTTACTGGGTCCTTTAATGGGCGCAGGTATTGTGGTCAGCCTTCAGCATATTTTGGCGCAATCACCGCTGGGTAACTGGGTGAGCGTGATTTTGGGCATAATCTTTGTGATCTGTGTTCTCAGCTTCCGCAGCGGGATCATTGGTGAACTGGACAAGATGTACCGCAAAAACTTTAAGTAACTCCTTTGCGAACTACTGCACTCTCTCTGTCCCGTACTTATAAGTACTTCCTGTTGGGCGCCGGTTGGCGCCCTTTTTTTATTATCCGTTTTTCAACGCAAAAGTTGAGCGCCTACACCTAAGGTCGCAAACGCGAGCATGTTGCTTGTGGGCGGGTAAATGGATAAGTTAACGTTAACGTCAATTATAACGACAACAGCAGTGCGCACGCGCATTCGCGGAGATACGCCATGAATTTTGAACTCAATGAAGATCAGGTCGCCTTTGCCGATATGGCGCGGGCGTTTGCCCAAAACGAGCTAGAGCCCCATGCGGCCGAGTGGGATCAAACCTCGTTCTTTCCGGTTGATGTGATTCGTAAAGCAGGCGAGCTGGGGTTCTGCTCACTCTATGCGCCAGAAAGCGTAGGCGGGCTAGGGCTTTCGCGCCTGGACGCCAGCATTATTTTTGAACAGCTCTCCATGGGCTGCACCTCAACCACCGCGTATCTGACCATTCACAACATGGTCACCTGGATGCTGGCGGATTTCGGCATGCCGGAAGTGGTAGAGCAGTGGGGCGAAAAGCTAGCGACGGGCGAGCTGCTGGGCTCTTACTGTTTGACCGAGCCCAACGCCGGTTCAGACGCCGCTTCACTGAAAACCACCGCTAAACGCGATGGCGATCATTACGTACTGAACGGCAGCAAGATGTTTATCTCCGGCGCCGGTAGTACTGATTTTCTGGTGGTGATGGCGCGCACCGGCGGCGAGGGCGCCAAAGGCGTTTCCGCGTTTGCCGTAGATGCCAACAGCGATGGCATCAGCTACGGGCGCAAAGAGGAGAAAATGGGTTGGAACAGCCAGCCTACGCGCATGATCACTTTCGAAGAGGTACGGGTGCCCGCTAATCATCTGCTCGGTAACGAAGGCGACGGCTTCAAAATTGCCATGAAGGGCCTGGATGGTGGACGGATTAACATTGCCACTTGTTCAATCGGTACTGCCCAGCAGGCGATCAATAAAGCGCGTGAGTACATGCTTGAGCGCAAACAGTTCGGCAAGCGCTTAGCTGAGTTTCAGGCGCTGCAGTTCCGCTTGGCCGATATGGTCACTGAGCTGGTCGCCGCACGACAGTTAGTGCGCATGGCCGCCGTTAAGTTGGATGCAGGTCACGCCGATGCTACGACCTACTGTGCCATGGCCAAGCGCTTTGCTACCGATGTGGGATTCAAAGTATGCGATGAAGCGCTGCAGTTATACGGCGGCAACGGTTATATCAAGGAGTACCCTATGGAGCGCTACGTGCGCGATACCCGGGTACACCGTATTCTGGAAGGCACTAATGAAATCATGCGCCTGATCATCTCCCGTCGGGTATTGGCTGAAGGTGCCACTGAGCTGTAGCGGGGTAAATATGATCGTCACGGATAAGGAATGCCAATGAGTAGCGTACTGTTTACCGAACACCCTACTGGCGATGGCCATGTAATTGCCGAGATTAAGCTCAACGCTGAGCGCTCGCTTAATGCGCTAACGCTTGAGATGTGCGAAGAGATGTTGCCTCGTTTGCATGGTTGGGCAACCGACGAGCGGGTAGTGGCGATACTGCTGGATAGCGCAGGCGAGAAAGCGTTTTGTGCCGGAGGGGATGTCGTAAACCTCTACAAAGCGATTACCGGCCAGGGCGACCCCAGCTTTCCTGAGCGCTTTTTCGAGACCGAATATCGGCTCGATTATCTCCTCCATACCTACCCCAAACCAGTGATTTGCTGGGGTAATGGCATTGTGATGGGCGGTGGCATGGGGCTATTAAGTGCCAGCAGCCATCGTGTAGTAACCGAAACCTCCCGTTTAGCAATGCCAGAGGTCACTATCGGTCTTTATCCGGATGTGGGTGCCAGCTGGTTTTTGAATCGGCTCTCCAACGGTATAGGGCGCTTTTTGGCCATGACCGGCTGCCAAATCAACGCACCGGATGCAGTTCACCTTGGCTTGGCTGACCGCTGTATCGCCAGCCACCACCGTGACTCCATGCTGCAGCAGCTAACCGAAGCCCGTTGGGGGAAAGGCGAGGATACCGATGCTAATGGCGTGGTTAATCGCATTATGCGTGAGCTTGAGCAAACTTCGCAGCCGGTATTTGCCGAACTGGATGCGCCGGTTTACCAGCACTCTCCGCTAATTCGCGAGCTTATGGATCACGACAGCGTTGAGCAAATTATCGAGGCCATTGCGGCGGTCAAAAGTGACAATAAATGGTTCAGCAAAGCACAGCAAACGCTTGCTCACGGAAGCCCGGTCTCCGTTAAATTAATTGATGAGCAGCTCAAACGCGCCAAGTACATGTCACTGGCGGAAGTGTTCCAATCCGAAATGGCGCTTTCGGTACAGTGCTGCCGTCACCGTGAGTTTCCCGAAGGCGTGCGCGCGCTGTTGGTTGATAAAGATGGCCAACCGGCGTGGACTTACCCGGAGGTAGCTTTGGTAGAACAAAGCTTTATTGATGAACTGCTAGGCTCGCCGTGGGATAAGAACCCTCTGGCTGATCTAGGCTAACGAGAAGACCTAGATTTAACCTTCGTACACAAATAATAAGGACAAAAGAGATGACAACTGTCGCGTTTATCGGTTTAGGCAATATGGGTGGTCCGATGGCTGCCAACCTGGCAAAAGCAGGCTTTAACGTGCGCGCCTTTGATCTTTCTGAAGACGCACTAGAGACCGCCGAAGCCAACGGCTGCGAAGTGGCTTTCTCGGCTCAAGAGGCCGCCACCGGTGCAGATTTCGTAATCTCCATGCTGCCCGCAGGCAAGCATGTTCGCGGACTGTATGTAGAGGGTGATACCCCGCTGTTCGAAGTGATCAAGCAGAGCGCGCTGGTGATCGACTGCTCTACCATCGATGCCGATACCGCCCGTAGCGTCGCCGCTGAAGGCGAGCAGCTGGGTATTGGCTTTGTCGATGCGCCGGTTTCCGGCGGAGTGGGTGGCGCGCAAGCAGGCACGCTGACGTTTATCGTAGGCGGCTCAGAAGCTCAATTCGAACAGGCCAAGTTAGTGCTGGACGTAATGGGTAAAAACATCTTCCACGCCGGTGACCATGGCGCGGGGCAGGTGGCCAAGGTGTGCAACAACATGCTGCTATCCATCTTAATGGCAGGCACCTGTGAAGCAATCAATATGGGCGTTAAGAACGGCCTTGATCCCGCGGTGCTTTCGGAAATCATGAAGCAGAGTTCTGGCGGCAATTGGGCACTCAATGTTTACAATCCCTACCCAGGCGTCATGGAAAATGCACCGGCGTCTAAAAACTATCAAGGCGGTTTCCAGGTAGACCTGATGATCAAGGATCTGGGGCTAGCCATGGATGTCAGCCAACAAAGCGCCTCCGCCGTGCCCATGGGCTCCGCCGCCCGCTCACTGTTCACCCTGCACAAAGCCAAAGGCAACGGCAAGCTCGACTTCTCCAGCCTGATGAAGCTATATCAAGATGAAGCGTAAGAAGTAAGAGGATAGGGGGTGTAGCGCGCGGTAACGAATGTCGCGAGGAACGAGCGATATGAGGCACCCGCGATGGGCGGCAAAGCCTCCCCCTGCATCCCCACCATGCCCCATAAAGCCAAAACCAAAGCCAACCAACTTGCCACCCACCCCCACACACGGCAAACTCAGCTTCCTCACTATCCTCAAATAAAAAGGACAACCATGATTACGCTTTGGGGCCGCAACAACTCCACCAACGTCAAAAAAGTGCTGTGGGTACTGGAAGAGCTGGAACTAACTTTCAAGCAAATCCAAGCTGGTCTTCAGCACGGGGTAAACAACACCCCAGAGTACCTAGCCATGAACCCCACTGGTTTAGTGCCGCTACTCAAAGACGACGCCACCAATAGCGTACTGTGGGAATCCAACGCTATTATTCGCTACTTGGCTGCCCAGTATGGCCAGAGCAAGCTATGGATTGAAGAGCCCGCCAAGCGTGCCCAGATGGAGAAGTGGATGGAGTGGGCCAATAGCACGCTCACCCCAAACCACCGTAAAATATTGATGGGCTATGTAAGAACCCCGCCTGAAAAACGCGATAACGCCGCCATCGAAGCAGCGGTGAAAGAGTGCGAAGCGCTATTTGAAATAATGGATAACGCTCTAGCGAAACAGACTTGGTTTTCCGGAGACGAATTTGGTCTGGGCGACATTGCAATGGCACCGTTTTTCTACAATCTCTTCAACAGCGGCCTAACCTGGAAAACCCACCCCAACCTTGAACGCTGGTACCAACAGCTCAGCGAGTTACCCAGCTTCCAAAAAGTCGTGATGATCCCCGTTACATGATGCCTGGGCGTGGATTAGGTAAGCGAAGTTTTAGAGCGTGGTAACGAGGGCGTGAGGAGCAAACAGCCGAGGCGCATGCGGGAGGGCAGCGAAGCTGCCCCAATGGAAGGCGACTAAAACCTCGCCTCCACCGCTGCCAACTCATCATCTAACCCTTTTAATACCACGATTCCCAAGCCATGTCGCTCGGCGCTCTCAATCAACGGCCCCAGAATCGCTCCACGTTCGGTGAGGCGCTTGGCCTCAACATCCTGCAACATCGACGCCTTATTGTTCGCGGTGCTCTCAACCACCTGCCACACCAACGCCAACCATGCTTCTTCACCTTGGCCGTTATTGGGCGGCTGAATGTCTTCGGCAAACATAATCGATGCAACTTCCTTAACTACCGCCACCACACGGTCTGCATAGCCATCACCGCGTAATTCCCCGTTACGTACGCCATGTAGCGCTACAAGCGGATTAATCGCCGCGTTCACCGCTAGCTTTTGCCACAGCCGTTGGCGAATATCATCCACTGCCGTGGCGGCAATACCTGCCTGGGTTAATGCCTGCGCAAGTGTTTCCGCCAACTCGCCGTGCTGATTATTCAAATCGCCAACATAGGTATGCCCACGGCCTGCATGCACGACGCCATCATCACCGGTTAGATAAGCGCCTTCAGTGGTGGTCGCGCACAGCACCGGCCCAGTCCAGGTTTGGTTAATTCGCGGCTGCGCCAAAAAACCGTTTTGCCATAGTACAAGCGGAGTGGAAGGGGGGATAGCGCTGGCGAGGTTTTCAAGTGCTGCTTCAGCAGCCATCGCTTTGGTCGTGATATGTACATAGGCGGGCGATTTATGTGGTTCAGAAGCCAACTTGGTAACAGTGAGCACAATTAAACGCTTTACATGCTGCTTGCCTTCCGGCGTGGTAAGCGTTTGCCGTTCAGGCAGCGCTCGACGACCAATGAGAGTGGTATCAGCTAAGGGTGAAAGCGAATGAGCCAACAGGCGACCAATGGCACCTGGGCCCAGTATCCAGTGGGAATTCATCATTGAGTACGTTACCCCGCAGCAGTGTTGTCAATAAGCATAAGCATACCGTGTTCGCTGATGTTGCAGTCTTTTTATGATGTGCTCGTCATCTAATACTATTTCTTCACGATGCGTATTAGGATGGTAAGGCGCCGCTAATTAATTCTTAATATTTATTAGGAATAATGCTTCATACAGGCAATCAAAATGGCTTCTGTTATCAACGAATCGCGTCAAACTGCTTTGAATTTGCTAGTCAAGGCTGCAGCTTACTCGGCAGATTGCCCAAACGGGTTCCTGGTAGGCGGTGCAGAGGCTAATTGGAACCTGTTAGCAAGTTACGGAGGTGACTCCCAACTTCTTTTTGATGACTCAATTGAAAGCTGGTTGAAATTAAGCCTAACTAATAGGCAACCCATCATCATCAATGATGCATTAGGTCAGACTCTTCCTGCTTATTTTCACCAGCTACGCATCCTTGGGCATCAATTTGTTGTTGGCGTCGCTATATGGAGTGAAGAAGATAAAATAATAGGGGTATTATTTGTCAGCAGTCCTTTGCCACAACAACGGTTAAGTACTGCTCAAGTGTATGCCTTGCAGACACATGCGGCGCTAATTGGTCAAGTTCTTCAATTACAAACAGGATTATTCCTCCCGAAACAAAAACCTTTTATTGAACGCCTTCGCTTGTTGGAGTCAGTGGTGGTGAATGCGAAGGACGCAATCCTGATTACAGAAGCAGAGCCCATTGATCAGCCTGGACCAAGGATCGTTTATTGCAATCCGGCTTTTTTAAGCACGACGGGATACACGTTATCTGAAGTCATCGGGCAGACGCCACGAATTCTACAATGTGATGACACTAACCGTGCAACGCTGGATCTCATCCGAAAAGCGCTTTCAAGCTGGCAACCAATTGAAGTCGAGCTCATCAATACCCGCCGCGATGGCAGCAAATTTTGGGTCGAGCTAAGCATTGTCCCCGTGGCTAACGAGAAAGGCTGGTTCACGCATTGGGTGTCCGTGCAGCGGGATATCAGTGAGCGTAAGAAGTCCGAGTATTTAGCCATACAGGCGCTTACGGATCGAGAAGAAAAGGTTGCCTTGGAAAGTCGTTTAGAGGAGCGAGAGCGCATTGAAGAAGCGTTGTCATATGCCGCTTACCATGATGACTTAACGTCGTTGCATAACCGGGCATACTTAATGGCGCTCTTGTTGGGTGTTTTTAATAATAGTGGTCATGAGCTCACACCCGCTGCCACAGTACTTTTCCTGGATCTTGATAGATTTAAATTTGTAAACGACAGTCTAGGTCATCGGGCGGGAGACATACTTCTCAAAGTAGTCGCACGGCGACTCGAAAACTGTATTAGAGAAGACGATATATTAGCCAGGGTCGGCGGAGATGAGTTTGCTATCCTGCTTATTGGTGAGAATCAATCTTTTTTGGCGAACGAGCTTGCTCAGCGCATTGTCGGTCAATTAAGTTTGCCGGTTGTCATTGACGGGCATGATATTTTTACCTCTTGCAGCATAGGCATCGTGACCGCTGATCTAACACATTCCTCGCCAGAAGATCTGCTTCGAGATGCAGACATTGCAATGTATGTAGCCAAAAAGCAGGGCCGGGGGCGATGGGCTTTGTTCGATGTATCAATGCGTGAAGCGGCTATCGACGCGCTGGTGATGCAGAATGCTCTAAAGCAGGCTCTAGCGAATGATGAATTTTCTGTTGTCTATCAACCAATTTACAGCACGCTTACTGATGAGATATGCGGTGCAGAAGTCCTAGTGAGATGGCTTCATCCGGTGCTCGGTCCAGTATCTCCTGATCGCTTCATCACTGTGGCTGAGGATATCGGAGTCATACACGAATTAGGTAGCTGGGTCATGCATAAAGGGTGCGCTGAACTGCAACGTTGGAAGGCAGCGTTCCCCGAACTGGAGTTGCATCTGAACGTGAATGTGTCGGGTGTAGAGCTTAACCGAACAGGGTATGTTAGCCAGATAAAAGATATCCTTGCTCAGACAGGTATCGACGCCCATGATCTTCAGGTCGAAATCACTGAGTCCGTTTTTCTTCACCAGCCGGAAACAATAGCGCAAGTGCTGGAGGGCATTCGAGAGCTCGGTGTTCGTATAGCATTGGATGATTTTGGTACCGGGTACAGCGCACTCGGCTACATTGATCGCTACCCAATTGACGCCATCAAAATCGACCAGTCATTTGTATCCAGAATGATGGCTTACCATCGCAGTGATGCTATCGTCAGAAGTATATTGTCTTTGGGGCGAGCTCTGAATATTGATATCACCGCTGAGGGTGTCGAGACGCTGCCTCAATTACTTCGCTTAAGAGAAATGGAGTGCCCGTTTGTTCAGGGCTTTTTGTTAAGTCGCCCAGTAAACGCCGAAAAAATTATGATACTACTGCAATGTCAGAAAACAAAGTTGGCAACAACTTTTTAAACATTTTACGGGTTGTATCTGGGTTAAAGAGCATAAAGTAGCTGTTTAAAACTATTATAGCTGATGAAGTTTGGTTGTTATAATCGGTGCCTAGACAATATTGCTTTTCGAATACTAGGCTTGACAGGGCACCGCAGAACTTTGGTAGCTAGGTTCGTTTAATGCCCTAGTACATTGGTCTCGCTTTTCTTTGATGATTTTGCAGCTTTCTTCTCTTTTGCAGTTAACAGTGGTTTCTTCTTGACGTTTTTTTTACTGTCTTGTCCTTTGCTCATGATATATACCTGTATGAATCAATCAATTGACCAAAATTAAGCTGTATCAAACCAGCTTTTGAGAATTGATATTAGCGCACAAAGTGTCAACGCGCACTGTTATATCATTATGGCCCTATTAAAAGTCGCTATAAAAAGTTGATTTGCCAGACTCCCACCCGCCTCAGTAACCCTAATCTGTAGAGCCTGACCCTGCTCATAAAAATTTGGTCATGAAAATGCTTTTCAGACAAAGGTCAAGCACCACCCGCAATCGCCAGTTAGATAGGCGCCATGGCTTTGTTGCCGATAGCTGTTGCAATACGTAATGTGGTCGTTTTCTTTACACCGTGCGAATGTTCTCCCAGCGACGTTTCACCCTGATTATCGACAGCCAAGCAGGCCTAGTGCCAAATGCTGTCTACAGGTTCTTCCTAACGGCGATCAGTTAAACTTCACGCAAACGGTTGATAATGCACACTATCTATAACCTATGTTACGTTAGCAATGTAGGCATATGTATTAGAATAACGTTAATAAATCATATGTCTGAGAGGTAATAGAGTGGCTCTCCTTGATACAGTAGTGATGCGGGGCCTTAGTATCCAAGGTGCGCTGTCTCCTGAAGACAAGGCGGTGTTGCTGGGCCTTGAGCTCAACCCCCGGCATATGTCAGCCAGCGAGGTGCTATGGCAGGAGAGTGCGGTTGCTGATCTGTTCTGTGTGGTCAAGGAGGGATGGGCATACTCATATCGCAACTTGAAAAATGGTTCGAAGCAGATCCTCAAGTTCTACCTCCCCGGGGATATCGTCGGCATTCGCGATTTTGGCTTCACCCGTCGACTGTCAAGTGCATCGATGATTAATAAAGGTGTGATCTATCCGTTCTCATATCAGCAGCTTTTTGAACTCTTTGGGCGTTCGAACCTAGCTGTCGGTATCATGGCCACAGCGATGCGTCAGCAAGCACTCCTCTCTGAGAGGCTGATATACCTCGGTAAGTATTCCGCCCACGAGCAACTGGCTCACTTTCTCTACGAAATCTATCTGCGACTCAAGCGGATCGGGGACGTGGAGGACAATAGCTTCCTCATGCCGCTTACTCAGGAGCTGATTAGCGACGCACTGGGGATGAGCCCGGTACACGTGAGCCGGACCTTCTCAATGCTGCGTGAGGAGGGACTGGTGATTCGAGACCGCCAACACGTGAAGTTGCCCGACCCCGAGGCGTTGGCGAGGCTAGTCGAGTTCAATGACAGCTATATCGATGAACTCCTACCTCCCACGTTCTCTGAATTACTAAGAGCTAGGCTATAAAGCGCTGATAAGAAAAACGCCATTAGCCTCTATTGGTATGGCTGTTAGCTTGAAGATTCAATTAAAGAAATCAAATAACTTGAATGGAGTGTGATAGCTAACCAATACAGGCCAGTAATTTTATGGGAGTTAGTGGCTCTTGCCATCGCGGTGGTGGCTATTCTTAAAGGCAGGGTAGAGGCAGCATCGAGGTTGGATGGTGGGTGTCTACCTGGGGCTGGTCGGTGCCTTTATCGGTACTCTAGCGCCGGGGCGCTGGCTCGCTGTGCAGCTAGGTATGTGGTGACGTTAAAAGCCTGTATCACAGATACAGCCGCTGAACTCCTAGCGGAGCACTCCAATCGCTGTTGAGCTTATGCTAACTTAGCGTTAACGACCTCTGTGGTAGCGTTCCGGTTTGTCTTTGCTCTTGCATCCGTGGCTCTGCGCGCCATTTCTGGGTCGACGATCGACGTCACCCCATCTTCAGTAGCACCCGGGTTTAGAGTCTGAAGTTACTTTATCGTGTTTTAACACCAGTTGCTCGGCATAGGCGGAAGGCGGCAACCCGCCAAGACTCTTCTTCGGTCTTTCTTCGTTATACTCCCGTCGCCACGCCTCAATGATGACCCTCGCGTGATGTAGGCTGGTGAACCAGTGCTCATTTAGACATTCGTCTCTAAAACGCCCGTTGAACGATTCGATGTAGGCGTTTTGATTGGGCTTTCCAGGTTCGATTAAAAACAGGGCAACACCACGTTGATGAGCCCACGTCAGCATGGCGCGTCCGCAGAACTCCTTTCCATTATCCGTACGAAGGGCACTTGGTAGGCCACGTTGTAGCGCTAGATGATCCAGAATCCGTGTTAACGACAGCCCGTCAATGGCACGGTCAGGCACGATAGCCACGGCTTCATGGGTGGCGTCGTCGACAATGGTGAGGTTCTTGATCACTCTTCCTTCCGCCGTGCGGTCAAACACAAAATCCATTGACCAAACTTGGTTGGCGGCACCAGGGCGGCCAAGGGGCTTTCGCTCAGACGTCGGAACCTTCTTACGCTTGGGCGTTTTACCTGTAACTGAGCCGCTGCGTAGAGACGCTCTACGCGCTTATGATTGACCTGTTCACCCGCTTGACGCAGCTTCAAGTAGATCATGCCAGCGCCGTAGCGACGATGCCGATGTGCCAAGGCAACAATGCGTTCACGCAATACCTCATTGCGGTCAGGGGCCGATTGATAGCGCAACGCACTGGCACTCATACGGATGACACGGAGCGCCCGGCGCTCGCTTAGACCACGTGACACCATGAAGCGCACCACGTCGCGGCGTGCAGCGGCACTCACCACTTTTTTCTAAGCGCCTCGCGAGTGACCTCCATTTCCAGTAGTGATTCGGCGAGCAGCTTTTTTAAGCGTCCATTTTCGGCTTCGAGTTCTTTGAGACGCTTGGCATCGGGTACGCTCATGCCACCAAACTTGCTGCGCCATAGGTAGTAACTGGCTTCAGAGAAACCGTGCCGACGGCACAGCTCCTTGATGGGCAGTCCTGCTTCGGCTTCGCCCAGGAAACCAATGATCTGTTCTTCGCTGAAACGCTTCTTCATGTCCAATCTCCTTACGCATAGGATCGGACTCTAAAGTGTAGCGCTACTCAATCCGGGGGTGACGTCGCGATATTAACCGTGGTCAGCTATTCCATTGCCCAGGGGCGGCGTGCCAATATCCTGCTTGTTACTGCGGTGGCCTTAAATCTTAAGAACATAAACGGAAGAAACTATGATAAGAGAGGCCGTTGAGAGCGATGCGGCAGCAATTTCGCACATTTATAATTTCTATATTGAAAATACCGTTATTTCATTTGAAGAAAAGCCAGTATCCAGCTCAGTCATCCAGAGCCGAATTGAGGCTGTTCGGGAGGCAGGCCTACCTTGGGTGGTGGCAATAGAAAATGATGTGGTGGTGGGGTATGCCTACGCGACCAAATGGAAAGAAAGAAGCGCCTATCGATTTTCAGTCGAGGTCAGCGTCTACCTTGCCAACCAAATGCAAGGCAGGGGCTTGGGCGCCAAATTGTATGAAACCGTTTTTTCCAAGCTCAAAGAAGCCAGGATTAATACAGTGATTGGCGGCATAACGCTTCCAAACCCAGCCAGCGTTGCACTGCATGAAAAAATGGGCATGAAAAAAGTAGCCCATTTTGAAAAGGTAGGATTCAAGTTCAATCAGTGGCAAGACGTTGGCTACTGGCAGTTAAATCTGAATATCTGATCGTAAAGCGGCGGATTTTAGGAGTGTGTAGCGGTTTTCAATCAGGGGACGTCGGGACTGGACGCGCTTAACTGGGTAGCGCCCCCCATCGTATCGGCGTTTCGCGCAAGCCCGCTGGCAATGGCTGGGTAGAGATGCCGGCTCCTATGAGCCGGCTTTGTCTGGCAATGCCTCTAAGATCAGGGAGCGATGCGGGTACTGGCATCGGTAAAGCCGATCAGCGAAATATCGATATCCATGCGTTCACCGCGTGGACTAATCATGCTGAGGGTTGCCGTACTGCCGCTGCGGAGTTGCTGGAACATCGCCGGTTCAATGGGGGCGTCAGCACGGCACCCTTGCTCCTGACAGACCTGGTAAGGGAACTGGATTGGCTCGCCATTATCCACACTGAATTGCAAACCCGGGGCCAGACGTACTCCCAACGGCACAAAGAAGCTCATCACCGGGTCATCAATCTGGGGCGGATAGTCGAGAATTACCTGCATCAACGGCTGATTGCTGTCTGGTTGAGTGATCAATTGCGACATCGCACAAGGGGTCGGACCCTCGGCATCACGCTGGCAGCGGACTTCCCAATCCTGGAACGACTCGGTGGTGACATTATTACCGGAAGCCGCCCCCGGTTGTTGTTGGCTGAAGGCGTTGGGAGACAACGCTAAGAGCGATAATAGGCCCATCTTGCATAGGTTTTGAGTCAGATTGTGCGGCATTGGCGTAACCTCCTGTTGGTTAACTGATGGTGAGTAATAATACTCACCATGCCTGCTTGTTCGCTTGAGGTCGAGCCCCCTTGGTTCACGAGAGCTTGCATGGGCGGTTTACCTTCATCTTAACCCAGTCTTCCTGAGTGTTTATTTATTTAGCTCTACCTAAAGTAAGCGTGCAAATATTTGCCTCATCGTCCGCTCATGGCTAGTAGCGACAACAGTTAATGAGGATGAGTAACTTCGTCTGTAAACGCGCCTTCACCCATAGCTCGGTATTTATTTTGTCCCGCCAACGAACCCAAGCGCCATATCGCCATGTGTTGAATGAGCGTTTCTAGCCGAATCAAAAACTTTCCTTCATATTAACCACAGGGTTAGATTACGGCCCGCTAATGACCATACGTTAGCCATCAAAGTAGCGATAGCGCTTAAGCGAGAGGATTGCACCAATGACAGGGACTAATAAACCATCAACGATGGGATTGTTGAGTGACAACCGGGTAAAGGTAATCTTAGTCATCGCGATTATCGCGTTGGTCTGGGCTGTTGTGGCGCATACCATTGCAGGTTCGCGGCAGGACAATTTGGAGGCACTCGAAACGCAGCTGGCTGAAACCGAGAGAAAGCATCAGCAGATTCAGTCGGAGATGTCTGAGGTGGAAGCCGCAGAGCTGGACTTGGCAACACTGCAGCAGAGAATGAACGCTCTGGAAGCTGAACAAGCCGAAGCTGAAGCCGCGCTTGCTTCGACGCGGGCCGACATTGCCAATGCTGAAGAAGATTTGTCCGCGTTACGGGGTGAGCGTGAAACCCGCGAAGAAGAAATAGAAACTCTTAACGAGCAGGTAGACGAAAGGCAGAGCCGCCTTGAGGAAGTGAATGAGACCTACGCCGAGGTAGAAGCTGAAAAAGAGGAGGCCGAATCTGCACGCGATGCCGCTCAACAGTCTCGTCAAGAGGCAGAAGAGGCCCGCAACCAGGTTGAAGCAGAGCTAGAAGCGCTGAACACTGAGATCGAAGAGGCTGAAGCCGCCCGCGATGCCGCTCAACAGTCTCGTCAAGAATCAGAGGAGGCACTTAGTCAGGTTGAGGCTGAACTTGAAGCGCTAAACACTGAAAAAGCAGAGGCCGAAGCAGCCCGCGATGACGCTCAGCAGTCTCGTCAAGAGGCAGAAGAGGCCCGCAGCCAAGTTGAAGCAGAGATTGAAGCGCTAAATGCCGATATTGAAGAGGCCAATAATCAACTTTCCACGGTCGGTGATCAGGTAAGTGAATTGGAAGCAACGCGTGATGCACTCACCGTTGAAATCACTTCGCTTAGAGTGATGCGCGACCAAGCGCAAACGCCTGAATGATTGTCTCGCTTTAATGCACACATCCGCAGCGCTCTAAACGCATCTCCCCGCTTGTTAAGCGGGGAGGTCGTCACAGATCTCCCGTTAAACCTAATGCTCGCTTATGAGTCGCTTGGGTAAATAATGTCTTGGTCTGCTTATAGCGAATGAGTAGTTGTCGCGCTTTAACGAGGAGTTTTTTTGCCAGCTGGTCCCGTAACCACTGCCCCTGAACACCCTGCCAGCTCCTACTGTCGAAGCACTAAGCTCACTATTTGACAGCAGGTACTCTCTCCCTATGCCGCCATCACTATTTCTCCTGCTTGCCGATGCCATCCTCATTCTCCATGTGCTGTTTGTGGCCTACGTTGTTCTTGGTTTGTTCGCAGTTTACGCAGGCTATTTTCTGCACTGGCCGTGGGTGCGCAACCGCGTTTTCCGCGTCATCCATCTATGTGCCATTGGTTACGTGGTGGGGCAGGCTTGGTTAGGTGTGGTCTGCCCATTAACAATATGGGAAATGGCGCTGCGGGCAGAGGCGGGGACGGCCGCCTATTCAGGCTCTTTTATCCAGTATTGGCTGCATAGCCTGCTCTATTTCAGGCTGCCGGAGTGGGTTTTTGTGGTGGTTTATACTCTTTTCGGCAGCTTGGTTTTAGCGAGCTGGTTTGTGGTGAAGCCTAATAAGCGCGCTCGCTAGGTGGTGGGGGTGTACTAAACTTCGATCAATACACCGCACTTGGAAGTAAGCCCATGAGGCATCTATATGTAATGCGCCACGCCAAGGCCAAGCAGCCCAGTGGCGATATGACCGACCACCAACCACCATTGAGCAAGCGTGGAAAACGTCAGGCAGCGGAGATGGCCAATGTGCTGCAGCGCTGGCAAGCGTTGGAAGGAGAGGTGTACGCCAGTACCGCGGCACGCACACGGGAAACCTTTGATGAGGTCGTGGCGCAACTGCCCGAGCGAGCCCTGGCCAAGCAGGTTCACTTTGATGAAGCCCTTTATACGTTTGATGGCAAGGGCCTCCTTGCATGGCTGAAAGCGCTGCCTGATGAGGCCGAAAGGGTGCTGTTGATCAGCCACAATCCAGCCCTACATGACCTGGCCCGTTGGATAAATAAAGTAACGCCCCATTCGCTGCCCACGGGTAGCGTGCTGCACTTCACGCTACAAGTTACTTTCTGGAAAAACGTTGAGCAGGGCTCTGCCGAGCTGTCGGAATACCTAACCCCGGAAATGGCCAGTTATTCCCTTTTCAAGCGCCTTGCCCCTAAGCCACCAGAACACAATCATGATACCGCCAGCCGTATTCGCGACATGCTGGAGCATCAGTATCAAGTGATCAGGGCGTTAGAGCCTGGGGTTGTCGCGGGCATTGATCCTGAGTTTCTGCATCAGTACCGGGTCAATCTGCGTCGTAGCCGGGCAGTGGGAGAATCCTTACGCTCTGTTACTAAAGTGTCCGACCTGAAGAAGATGCTTAAGCGGCTCAAACATCGTGGCCAGGCCACCAGTGATCTACGCGATATTGATGTGTTTCTGGAAGATATCATCAAGACGCCACCGCCGATCTCTTCTGGCACTCGCCAGGGTTTAACGCATTGGCTGCAAGGTTGCCAATGGGCTCAGCACCAAGTTCTTTGCCAGCAGTTGATCGAACCTGAGTATGCAGCGGATTTACTAGCTTGGCAGAACTTTATCGCTTCTGTCGAGGTTGAAAAGGCGCTGTCAAAACTCACGCCAAAGCGTATTCAGTCAGTAGTGGATGAACGTGTCGCCCGCCACGATGAGGATCTAAAGGCACTCTCATTGGACGCTCAAGACACCGATTTCCATGACCTGCGCAAGGGCGTAAAGCGCATTCGCTACTTGGCTGATCTGAACCCAGAGGCCCCCAAGGCGTTTCTGTCTGAACTGAAGCACCGCCAGCGCCTGCTAGGTGACTTTCAGGACTTGTGTTCCCGTCAGGCCTGGCTGGATGCCTTTGGCAAAAGCCAAGATAAAGACCCGCAGCAACAGCAAGAGTGTACCCAGTGGCGCGATTCGTTAGATAAGCCGAAGCTGGCGCTGCGCAAGAAGGTGCTGGCACTCAAACCATTTGTATTGAAGCCACTGACTAACGTGACAGCTTGACAACGTATAAAGATAGCCTTGCCGACAGTCGTTGTGCGCTATATGATTCGTATATGGTTTGTATTCATATCATATGCTGGGTGGTGTGATGGGTATCGTAAAAATCAATGATCAATTACATGAAGATATTCGCAAAGCGAGTTCAGTGATGGTGCGCTCTATCAATGCGCAAGCGGAGTATTGGATAAAGGTGGGCATGCTGGCTGAGGCTAATCCGAGCATGACCTTCTCTGACATTATGCGTGAGCAAATGAAGCAAGCCGACGTTGATGTTAGGAAGGTGGTCAGTGCCTAAGGTAATCCTGAAAAGCGAAGAGGAATTGAATTTAATGCGTGAAGCCGGGCGTCTACTCGCTTTGGTATTTAGTTATCTCGATGAACAAATAGCGCCCGGCGTATCCACCATGGCCATTAATGATTGGGCCGAGCGCTATATCGTTGACCAATTAAAAGCTCGCCCAGCCAGTAAGGGGCAGTACGATTATCAGTATGTGCTCAATGCATCGGTAAACCATGTGGTGTGTCATGGCGTTCCCTCTGAAACCCAAAAGCTTAAGTCGGGCGATATCGTTAATGTTGATATTACCCTAGAGAAAGATGGCTTTATCGCTGACTCAAGCAAGATGTACCTGATCGGCGACGTCTCTCCCTATGCAAAGCGGCTGGTCGACAAGACCTATGAGGCGCTGTGGCAAGGAATCCACGCGGTCAAGCCCGGAGCCACCTTAGGCGATGTTGGTTATGCGATTCAGCAGCATGCTGAAAAGCACGGCTACTCTGTTGTGCGGGAGTATTGCGGCCATGGCATTGGTCGGGAAATGCACGAAGAGCCCCAGGTGCTGCATTACGGAAAGAAGGGCAGAGGCTTGGTGTTAAAAGAGGGCATGGTGTTTACCATTGAGCCCATGATTAATCAGGGCCGGGCCAAGATAAAAACCAAACGGGATGGCTGGACAGTGGTGACCAGTGACAAAAAACTTTCTGCGCAGTGGGAGCATACCATTGCGGTCACATCTTCTGGTTTTGAAGTACTCACCCTGCGCGATGACGAGCGCATTTCAGCTGAATGTAAGCCTTAATCGCCGCATACATCCCCTCCGTTTCTTCAATAGCTGCATAGTCCTAATGGTTACGGAATCCCTCTGGCGAAGTTGAACAGTTGAGTTAAGCTGAAAGCATCAGCTTTTTGCGTATTCATAGTTTAAAAAAGCCAAACGAAAAGGAGGTCAGTGATGGCTAAAAATCCGACAGGTAGCAAAAACGGAAAAAAACCATCAAATGATAAAGGAGCGTTTGCCACCGTTTCATGCAGTACCGAAAAACTTCTTTTAGCGGCCCTTGAGAGGGGTGGCAGCTGTCTGGAAACAGGCCGTTTTCTGATCAGCTTCCGCGAAGGATGGGTGGAAGAGGGGATCAAGTCGCTAAAAGCCCAGGACTTTCGGGTGGCTGATGCACGTGACTTTACCGATCAGGCTGTCAGCCTGGAAGACGCCGGGGACGCCGAAGCAATGGTGTTTCCCGAGCTAGGCGTGGCACTGGTGGGTGGTGATGCCTTGGAGCAACATGGCATGAGTGTGTTGGATAAGGTGTCCGCGGACAGCCCCATCGAAATCATTGAGCCGGAGTACTTTGCGTTTTCCGAGAGCTCTGGTTTTAAAAGCTCTGATTTTAAAAACGCTGGTTCTAAAAACTCGGAATACCTCCGTGGCTTCTTGCGGGCAGCGAGCACCATCGCGCGTGACTTGGGTGTCGACCTTGATAGGGATGACCCCGATGAGGGGCCTGAGTCTGACGCTCAGCAGTCGACTTGGGGGCTGACCCACTGCAAGGTGCCACAAAGCAGTTGGAGCGGCGCAGGCATTAAAGTGGCCGTGCTGGATACCGGGATGGATCTTGGCCACCCGGATTTCGCTGGACGGGAATTCGTTACCCGCTCATTTGTCGGTGAGCCGGTGCAAGATATGAATGGGCATGGGACGCACTGCATCGGCACGGCTTGTGGGCCTCAAGCTCCTGGTGAAAACACGCAGCGTTACGGAATCGCGTATGAAGCAGAGGTATACGTCGGCAAGGTGCTGACCAACTCGGGCAGCAGCACCGGCGCGGGCGTGCTCGCTGGCTTGAACTGGGCCATCGCCAACCGGTGTGAGGTGATCTCGATGTCGCTTGGCAGCCAGAGCCCGGTGCAGGCCGCCTACACCCATGCGGGTGAAGCGGCGCTGCGTAACGGGTGCCTCATTATTGCCGCGGCGGGAAATTCTGCGACCAATACAGGCGCGCCTGCCAACTCACCTACCGTGATGTCAGTCGCATCTCTCGATCCGAACCTGAAGCCCTCCAGCTTTTCCAATCATGGCAAGATTGAGATTGCCGCGCCTGGGCGCGATATCTTCTCTTCATGGCCACGGCCTACTCGGCATAAGGCGATCAGTGGCACCAGCATGGCGGCGCCACACGTGGCAGGCTGCGCAGCCCTTTGGGCACAGTCTGATGACGCTTTGCGGGGAAGGAAGCTGTGGCAGCAGTTGATGGCTTCAGCGCAAGAGCTGCCATTGCCGGAATCCAGCGTGGGAGCAGGATTGGTGCAAGCGCCCTAATATGGGCTGCGCGCTGGGCAGCTCCTCTTTCAGGCCGCCCAGCGCACTCACTGTGGAGATATGCTAGATGCCAACGGTAGCGCTATGGTTAATCACTATTTCCAGTGATCAACCGATAAATGAAATGGCCACACGGCTCAGCGAGGAAGGGCTGACTATCAAGGACATCCTTGAAGAGATCGGCTGTATAACCGGCTCGGCAGACGATGTCACGGCGGAACGGCTCAAGCATATACAAGGCGTGGTGGATATTGCGCCGGATATGCAGATTGATGTGGGGCTGCCGGGCTCTGAGGAGACTTGGTAAATAAAGGGAAAAAATATGCTGTATGCAAACGCATTTAGTTATAAAAAATGGGCCAACATTGAGCTTATATAACTTCGCGTATCAAAACTCGAAGCAGGGAGCATGAAGGCCGTGGATGAAGCGGAGTCCTTAAGCCGAGCGATTAACGAGGAGGTGGTGCTCACTCCATATAATACTGCTTGGCCAGCTTTGTTTGAGAACGAGCGAGATAGGCTTTTGGGTTTGTTTCCTGGTGAGTTTGTAGCAATCGAACATATTGGTAGCACTGCCGTACCTGGGCTTTCAGCCAAACCGATCATTGATATCTTGGCAGGCGTTGATTCGATGCCAACCGCCGATGATTAAATGCAACCGTTATGCGCTTCAAAATATGCAACCTCAATGGAATACAACGCCGAATTAGTGGAGCGGCGTTGGTTGATGTGGTGGGCCAAGGGGCGTAGGACGCATCATCTGCATCTTATGGTGTACGGTAGCCAAGAGTGGAACCGGCGCTTGGCGTTTCGCAATAGCCTTCGTGAAAGTGCTAAGCTAGCTAAGCAGTATGAAATTAATAAGCAACATTGGGCTGCAGAATTTAAAACAGATCGAGAAGCCTACACGGCAGCGAAGGGAGATTTTATTGTTAGGCAGCTTCAGAACTGTTCTTAGATTAATCATTTTTGTCCGTAAATGAGTTGCTTTCTAATAGACCATTTTAGCTAAACATCCTATGGCCGGTTTAGAGGCGTAGTGGTGTACTGATTTCAGAAAAAGGGTGCCGTTCCAAGCAGGTTTTATTTGATAAAGCACGCGGAGGTAGCATGGCTACCATATCGGATGATGTGCAGTTTTCTGAGCTAATGAGCCAAATTCGCCATCTTGGAGCAACGCGCTTTGTGATGCTTGGCGTTTTCGTAGCCCTTACGGTAGGAGGAGTGACTCTCCACTATAAGTTGGTTGAGCTGAGTATAAGCACAAGTACTACTCTTTATACGCGGATTATCGGTACTGCAGTTGCCTCGATGTTTATCTATCTTGAGATTTTATCAAGTTACAAATACAAGAAACTGGTAGACCGAGCTATTACGCTTGAAGGCAGTGCCGGAATGGTACTCTGTGGTGAGAGCGTCCGCGTTATAGGTCCTGTTACTCTTGGTACAATAGCCCTGTATACTTTGGTTATAGTGATTTGGTGGATCTTTTAAATGCACTTAAAGATTTCAGTTTGCTAAACGTATTGATTTGATTAACGCAAGCCGGAGAAAACGATGCCTGCCTAAGCAGTGGCTTTCATTCGAGAAACCCGATTCGATCCCGAAATTAAACACTATTTAGAAGGCATCGATGCAACTCTCCATGGTTCGGGCTGTTAACGATCAAAAGTCATCTACTGTATTTAAGCCGGTTGAAGTGATGTCGCGTTTTCCAACGCCACTTGTAACTCATCAACGAGCGTTTCAACTTTCTGTATCGCATCAGCAACCGATTTGGCCAATATCTCTCCACCCACTTCCTGTCCTTCAATGGCAATGTAGTGAAGGCGAGTAATACCGACAAATTCGAGCGCCGTGGTCAGGTGTGTTTCCAGGTGGTTCATATGGGCCATTTCCTCGCCAGGCGACATATTCACGCCGCCTCTGGCGGTAAGAATAATCGCGTGCCTTGGACGATCAGCAAGCATTGGTACATAAGGGTCGGTTGGGTTGCTCTCATCGATCTCTACTGTTCGGCCTGCGCGCACTACTTGGTCGACCCATGCCTTAAGGGCGGCAGGCATGCCGAAATTGTAGAGTGGCGTACCGATCACCAGAATATCCGCTGCAATCAGCTCATCAACCAGTTGGTCGCTTTCAGCCAGCGCGTCTTTCATCCAGGGCTCTAGACGCTCTTGGGGTGTGAAGGCAGACGCAATCCAGTCGTGATTAATAAAAGACGGCGGGTTTTGACCTATGTCTCGATAAGTGACGGTGTCTTGCGGACGGCCTGATTGCCACTGACCAGCAAACTGGTAGGTCAGATGGCGACTATGCGAACCGTGGTTATCTGTTCCAGCAATACCGGGCCGGGCACTAGCGTCTATATGCAGGATGTGTGTCATGGGTAATCTCCATTTCTGAGCTAAATTCATCTATGATTAACGACAGGCTTAGCGTAGGCCTTGCCTATAGGGCCGAACAAACGATCTTTTCTTGTTGTTATAGATGAGTAAAACTCAGTTATGAGCTATCGACGCTTACCCTCTCTTTCAGCGCTACGTGCCTTTGAAGCAGCTGCCCGCCATGAAAGTGCCAAGCAGGCGGCGCTAGAACTCTCGGTGACACCCACTGCGATTAGCCATCAAATTCGTGGGCTTGAGGAGGCGCTGGGCATCGCACTGTTTGTACGCAAACCTAGACAGCTAGCACTGACGCCGAGCGGGCGGGAGCTGCAGCAGGTGTTGGAAACTTCGTTCGATAATATTAGTCATACCATTGAGCGCATGAGTGCTTTGCCAGAGCGCAGAGGGATTACCCTGACGACGACCCCCGTGGTAGCCGTACGCTGGCTACTGCCTTGGGTTTGCCTGTTGCGTGACGCCCATCCCGACATTGACCTGCGCATTCATGCCTCTCATGAACCTGTGGCACTGGATGGCGTTACTGCCGATCTCGCCATTCGCCATGGCGATGGACGCTGGTCAGGGTTAGTGGCCGAGAAGCTGTTTGATACCACGTTGATCCCAACCTGCAGCCCGCAACTTGTGAAGCACGTTGCAGGAGATTTCACGAAGTATCCACTGATTCACTTTCGTCCTCAGGGCATATTGATTTCGCCAATGGACTGGGTTGGCTATCAAAAAGTAGCGCAAATACCGGGTTTGAATATTGATGCAGGATTGGCATTTTCTGATGAAAGCCACGCTATCTCGGCGGCTGTGGGTGGCCAGGGTGTAATGCTGATGAGTCGTCAGTTGATAGTGGATGAGTTGGCTGAAGGACGCCTGGTACAACCCTTTGGCCCCGAACTAAATGACCGCGCCTTTTTCCTGGTCTACTCAGAGAGCCGCCGCAACGATCCGGTTATTCTGGCTATCCGAGAGTGGGTGATGGCGGTGCCGAGGGTTCAATCAAACCAGTAAACGTATATTTAAGCCGATTTTTATACCGTTATCTTAAGTAAGTTGCACATCAAGACCACCTTCCTGCCTATCGAGTACATATCGACTGAATGGCAGGTAATTTCCCACGGAGTTGTTAACTCGTCTTCTTTCTGCTGCCAGTGCTTTTCCTTTTGGTATAACGCTTGCTTGTCTTAACTGTGCGTTTAGCTGGTGCGCCGGTTTCACCCTGGGCGGTCTGCAGGCTCTGCCTTAGCTTGGTCGCATCGCTATGGGTGAGCAGGCCGCGTAGATCATCCAGCAACGCCTGCTGGAAGGCTCTGGGGTCATCCTGCTGTTCAGAAATTGCCCGCAGGCGCTGCTCCCATAGCGCGGTTCGTTCTGGCGTGCTCACGGCGCTGGGCAGGGCGGTGATCAAGGCAGTGCCAAGTTTGGTGGCGCGCAGGGCTTTTTGCTTGCGCACTAAGTAGCCCCGCTGTACCAGGGTTTCGATAATGCCCGCCCGGGTGGCTTCGGTGCCCAGGCCGTCGGTGTCGCGTAGCGTACGGCGTACTTCCGGGTCATCCACGTAGCGGCCAATGTTCATCATCGCTTTGATAAGGCTGGCATCGGTGAACGGTTCCGGCGGGCGGGTCTCCTTCTCTTCAACCCCTGCGCCTAACGCTTGGCAGGGCTCGCCTTGGATGAGTGGCGGCAGCGGTGGGGTTTCATCGCGAGTAGTGAACAGTGGTTTCCAGCCGGCATCGAGAATGCTTTGGCCACGGGCACGGAAGGCTTCATTCATTAGCGTAAACTCCGCTTTGACTTCGAAAGTGCGCAGCGGCCGATAGAACTGTGCCATTACGTTGCGCACGATCAGCCGAAATACGTGGCCTTCGGTATCGGAAAGCTGGCTGAATACCGCCGGTTTGCCGGTGGGTGCGATGGCGTGGTGCGCGCCGACTTGCTTATCGTTCCAGGCCTTGGAGCGCAGTGTGAAATCCGCCCCATTGAGCCACTGTTGTAGCGTTTTATCGTTTTGACAGGCGCCGGTCAGGCTGCGCTGGGCTAGCTGAAGATGTTCTTCAGGTAGGTAGCGGCAATCAGAACGGGGGTAGGTAATCAGTTTATGGCGCTCATAAAGTCGCTGACAAATATCCAACACCATCTGCGCGGAAAGCCCATGACGGCGGGCGGCGTCTACCTGAAGGGCCGAGAGAGAGTAGGGCAGCGGCGGTGCCTGTCGTTTCTCCTGCTGGTCGAGCTTGGTCAGTTGCCCTGATGCGCCGGGTAACTGCGCCGCTAGGGCATCCGCGGGCGCGCGATCAATCAAGCGCCCTTGATCATCGAGAGGCTCATGCTCTTTGGGGGCCCACCAGGCGCGCAGTTGCCCCTGTGCCACCTTTAGATCCACCCATAGCGGATAAAAAGGGTGGGGCACAAAATCACGGATGGCGTTGTCGCGGCGCACAATTAGCCCCAATACCGGTGTTTGCACACGGCCAACAGACAGCACGCCGTCATGACCCGCTTGGCGGCCAGTGAGTGTCCAGGCACGGGTTAGGTTGATGCCGTACAGCCAGTCGGCACGGGAACGCGCCTGGGCTGCTAGAAAGAGCGGCTGGTACTCAACGTTGGAGCGTAGCTTGGCAAGCGCCCGGCTGACGGCAGGCTTGTTCAGGTCGCTAATCAGCAGCCGTTGTACTTGGCCGCGATACTTCATGTACTCGATCACTTCCTGCACCAACAGCTGGCCCTCTCGGTCCGGGTCGCCAGCGTGCACGACATCCGTCGCTTGTTTGATCAGCTTGCGAATCACCGCCAGTTGGCCGCGTGCTTTAGAACGAGGCATCAATTTCCACTGGTGCGGCACAATTGGTAGGCGATCTAAACGCCACTGCTTGTCAGCGGGGTCGTAAGCTTCTGGTGGCGCCTGCTCCAGCAGATGGCCCAGGCACCAAGTGACTGTCGTATCACCGCACGTAATGGCGCCATCCAGGCGCTTGCTAGTGCCCGGTAATGCCTCGGCAATGGCTTGGGCGAGGCTGGGTTTTTCGGCAATTATCAGGCGCATAGCAGCGGAGCCTTCATCGTATCCTTTGATGCTGCCTATGGTAGCAGAGGCTTACACGGTTAGTGACTGGCAATGGTGGGTTGGGCAGGAAGGCAGTAGAGTGATGCGATAAGTTGTCAATGCTGCTAGGTTGTACAAAGTGTGTATAGATAATTGATTGTAGTGAAACTGAGTTGGGTCATCGGGATGGTTTTTTAAGAGGCATAAACATGCGCGAACAAGGCAGAACACGACGTTTGATGGGGTTAGGTGCACGCACCGGTGGGGCGTTGCTGAAAACCCGCTTGGGCGGTCAGGCGGATTGGCGCGCTCTGGGCGAAGCGTTGTTTGAAGGGCTTTCAGAGCTTAAAGGCCCAGCCATGAAGCTTGCGCAAATCATGTCTCAATGGGACGACCTGCTACCCCCGGATCTTGCTGAGGAGTTAGCTCGCCTGCAGCGTCAAGCCGAACCCATGCCGTGGCCGCGGATTCGTGAAGCATTGGTACTGCAGTATGGCGACATTGATCACTACTTCAGCGAAATCGAGGAGCGCCCATTTGCCAGTGCTTCCATGGGGCAGGTGCATCGGGCAACCACTCATGAGGGCGAAACGGTGGTGCTCAAAGTGCAGTATCCAGGTCTTGCCGATGTATTAGAGAGTGATCTGGTTCAGGTGCGCCGCATTATGCGGTTAGGCCGTTGGTTTAAGGTGCCACAGGCGCGATTGGATGCACTGTTTGATGAGCTTGCCGAAAGCCTAAGGGGCGAACTGGATTATCACGCTGAAGCCGATGCATTGGTCCGTTACCGTGAACGTTATAAAGATGACCCCCGGCTCGTGATTCCCGAGCCGCTGCCAGCGCTTTCCGGGCAACACGTGCTGGCTATGCGCTTTGTCGACGGCACACCGTTACGAGAGCTGGCAGATGCGGATGATGCGACGCGCCAAGGCATTGCCCAAACGTTAGCGGATTGGATCACCCAGGAGCTATTTACCTATGGCGAGCTGCATGCTGATCCCCATGCCGGCAACTTCGCCGCCGATGCCCAAGGGCGGCTGGTGATTTACGATTTAGGCGCAGTGATTGCCGTGCCCGAGGCGCGCATAAAGGCAATGATGCAACTGCTTGATGCCACGTTAAAGCATGACCCCATGGGCATGGATGAGGCGCTGATGCAGATGGGCGGTCGCCAGGGGCAGGGCGCGCCGCTGGCGCTCTATCGCGAATCAGCGGAGTGCATTGCGCCGCTGTTCGCGCCGGGTGAGCAGGATTTCAGCGATGTGCGGGTGCATCGTCGTTTACGTGAGCTCATGCCGAAGGTATGGGCGGCAATGGATCGCCTGCAGCCGCCAGCAGATACGCTGCTGCTTTCCCGTGCATTGAATGGCCACTACTGGAACCTGGTGCGGTTGGGCGCACGGCTGGATATGCACGAACGTACACTGCCACTACTTAAACGAGCCCATTGACGATAAAACGATTGCCGCTGCGGGGGCGTCGGGCTTCGTGATAAACTATGCCGCTTTCATTTTAGACATCGATTACAGGTCATCGTAAAACACAGTGGAGACGGCAATGCTGGCGGTATGGGTCGATCAGCTGCTGGGATTTGCCTCCGGGGCACTCTCGGCAATCAGGCAACAAGAACACTATCCGGATTTCATGACCTGGGTGCGCGCCAAGGGCGCGGATTCATTCGAAGGCGATGTGGCCATGGCCCAGGCGCTGGCGCCGGTGCTGTGGTCGCAAACGCCGCTGGAGCGGCTCAGTTTTGCCTGTGAGCCACTCGCCACGCCGGGCCGTAATGAGCCTTGCTGGTGTGACTCTGGGCGTAAGTTCAAACAGTGCTGCTATAAGATTGAGTTTCCCACCGATATCCCTGATCAGATGATGTGGATGCTATCGCTACGTGAGTGGAAGGGCACCACCCTGAAAGCGGCATTAGACAGCCAACAAGCACCGCCGCAAGCGCTGCTCGAAGCCGGGCTGATCGCCGCCGAAAGTGGCCAGACGGGTCGCGCGATGCAGATTCTCGAGTCACTGTTTGATGGTAGCGACTGGTCACGGTTGCCGGAACAGGCGGAACCCGCTTTTGAAATCCTTCTGGATATTTATCAAGAGCGCGGCTTTACCCGCAAGCGTGCCGAGTTGCTCGATGAAGTGATGGAGCGCGGGCCTCTCTTCTTACGTGGTGTTGCTCTTGAGCGGCTGTGCTTGATGCACCTTGATAACGATGACCTGGATAGCGCTCGCGGTGCCTTTGTTAAAGCCCAGCAGGCGCTGCCCGACTCGCCTACCTTGGCTTACATTGAAGCCATGCTGCTGCTGCATGAAGGTCACGAGCAGGAAGCCAAAGAGCGGGCCAACTTCTGGTATCGCCGCTTGGTTCGCCAAGGCGAGCTCGACGAAGATCAACTGGAGTTTCTGGCTGCATTAGCGGATAACCCTGGCGCAACGCTGGCTGATCAGCTGCTCAGCGCGGAAGAAGACCTCGCCACGCCGCTGGTAGCGCTTCAGGCTTTGCTGGCGGCGCTGCCCACCGCGCCCAAAATCGATGTGAGTGCCGACCCTGAAAGTGGTCGTTTGCTCTATAACACTACCGCCCGTGAAGAGACACTCTTTGCCGCTTGGCATGAGCAGTTTCAGGTGCTGGTGGATGAAGATGTCGCGCTGGGCTTTCGCGATGACCCCTGGGGCAACGCCATTGAGTGGATGTCGGCGCTCTGCGCGCACCCTGAGTGGTTGGATGCTCCTCAGGTAGTGCAAGACTTGACGCTGGCCCTAACCAGCCGCTTTGGCAGCCTCCCTTGGATGGCGCCCAGCCTGCTGGAGCCATTGGCGCTGCGCCTTTCGCGCTGGTTAGAACAAGCCCGCGCCGAAGGCGACGGTAACCTGTGCTGGGACGATGCCAACAACGCCATGCTACTGCGCACCGGTTTAGCGTTAGTGGTGGGTATGGAGCGCGGCGCGCGCCAACACTCTCGTGAGTTGGCTGAAGAGCTGCTGCTGATCGACCAGGAAGATAGCTTGGGCCTGCGCGAACTGGTTCTGGATCAACTGCTGCGCGATGACCGCAATGAAGAAGCGCTGGCGCTGGCGGAAGAGAATGACGACGACGGTTCGCTAGTATTAGGGCTGCTAATGGGCAAAACGCTGGCGCTTTACCGGCTAGAAAAGCATGAGGCGGCAGAAACCGCCCTTGGTGATGTGCTGGGCCATAACCGCTATGCGTTAGAGCTGATTTGTGCGGAGAGCCCGCGGCCTTCCATGCCCCACCCCGATGGCCAGGTTGACCCGGGCTCACGGGCGGAAGCGTGGCAGTATCGCACCTTGATGCGCGATCAGTGGCGCACAACGCCCGGTGCACTGGAGTGGTTAGAAGCCCACCGCTAGCCTAAACCTCGCTCGTCTAAACCCCAAGCCTGTTTAAGCAGGCTTGGGGGTAGGTACTAACTGTTTGTCTCGGCTGATCCAAATCGCCAAGATAATAGCAGGCAGGCCTAGCAACGTTGCGATGACAAAGAAGCTTGGGTAGCCCTGAGCAGTAACGACCAGACCGCCAAACCCGCTCAAAAACTTTCCTGGTAGCGTCATCAGCGATGAGAACAGCGCGTACTGCGTTGCGGTATAAGCGCGTGATGTAAGGCTGGAAAGGAAGGCGATAAACACCGCGCTGGCTAAGCCGTTGGCGAGGTTATCGCCAATAATCGTCACCACTAGCATCGGTAGCTGATTGCCCACCATCGCCAGTAAGGCAAACAGCAGGTTGGTTACCATCACCAGCGCTGCGCCAAAAATCAGCAACGGGCCGATACCGTAGCGCGCCACGAAAAGCCCGCCTAAAATCCCCCCGGTAATACTCATCGCAATGCCAAATATGTTGGTCACGTTGGCGATCTCTGCCAGCGTGAAGCCCAGGTCGATATAGAGTGGATTGGCCATGGACGCCATAGCCAGGTCGCTAATCCTAAATACTGCGATAAACACCAATATCCATAGCGCTTTCACGCCATAACGGCTGAAGAAATCGGTGAAGGGGCACACTAATGCGCCAATACTCCAGGCCCCCAGGCGGCGAAGCATTTTCGGTTTGCCTCGGCTGGCACGAATAAACGCACGTACTTTGGGTTCGTGAATCAGCTGAATAGAGAGCGATGCTCGTTTGGGCTCCGGGCGCAGCAGCACTGTCAGCGCGCCAATGCTCATTAGTGCCGCCATGCTGAGGTAGGCAACGTTCCAGGATGCTGACGCGGCGATATAGAGCGCCCCGGCGCCGGCAGCCAGTAAGCCGCCGCGATAGCCAATAATATAGGTCGATGCCATGGCGGCTTGAACATCGTCATCGGCGGATTCAATGCGGTAAGCGTCAATGGCAATGTCTTGAGTGGCAGAGCCAAAGGCCACCATAAGTGCAAACATGGCAACCCACCCAAGGTTGCCCACCGGGCTTAAGCCAGCTAGCCCCACCAGCCCGGCGGCAATCATCCCTTGGGCAAGCAGCATCCAGCCGCGGCGTTGGCCAAGGGCGCGGGTTAGCAGCGGTAGCGCTAATCGGTCCACCACCGGCGCCCAGAAAAACTTGATTGAGTAGAGCATGCCGATCCAGGCAAAAAAGCCAATTGCCGCAACTTCAACGCCATCGCTTCGTAGCCAGGCGGAGAGCGTGGAAAATACCAGCAGAAATGGCAGGCCTGCAGAAAACCCCAAAAACAGCATGGTAATAACGGGCGCACGACAATAAATAGCCAGCGCAGCAAGCCAACTGCGCTGGGGGGTGGGGTTTAACATTAAACGCTACTCCTGGTGGAAAGACGTTGGCAACGGCCAAGTGGTAAACTTACGCAGTGTTCGATTACAAAGCCGACAGCTTACCGGAGAGGAGTTTTCTATGTCGATTACGGCGCATCAGGTAGTTACCTTGCACTATGTTCTTAGCGACGTGCTCAACGATGGTAGCAAACAGGTACTGGATGACTCTCAGGCACGCAATAAGCCATTGGAGTACTTGCATGGGC
Organism: Vreelandella neptunia; assembly: GCF_022489065.1. Lineage (GTDB taxonomy): Bacteria > Pseudomonadota > Gammaproteobacteria > Pseudomonadales > Halomonadaceae > Vreelandella > Vreelandella neptunia_A. The sequence continues at coordinate 738,106 of NZ_JAKVTW010000001.1, forward strand.
ACGACAATATTGTACCTGGGTTGGAGAGCGCGTTAGCGGGCCAAACGGTTGGCGCCGAGCTAAGCGTTCAATTAATGCCCGCAGATGCCTACGGGGTGCGCAACGAGGATTTGGTACAAGAGGTTAGTCGCGGCTCTTTTGGCAGCGCAGAACTCGCGCCCGGCAGCCGCTTTCAAACCGAAGGAGAGGCAGGGCCGCAAATCGTCACCGTGCTGGAAATGAATGGCGATCGGGTCACCGTGGATACCAACCACCCCCTGGCGGGCCGTACGCTGAACTATCAGGTAACCATTTTAGACGTGCGCGAAGCCACCCGAGCTGAACTGGCGAAAGGCCACCCGCTACCGCCGGGCACGGAGCATAGTAAAGTCGAAGACCGCAAGGTGCTGTAGTGCCCGGAACTGTAAAGCTAAGTTCTGTAGTGCCAACAGCAGCCATAAATTGATCGGCATCAATTTATGGTTTAACCGTTTTCCTCCGCTCCCTGTAACTTGATCCAGGTCAGTATCCTCCCGCTATCGAGTGACTAGTATTAATGCATACATCACGGCGGGAGGGTTCACCATGTATTGGGATGACACAATTATTTTCGGCTTGGCCACCGTCGCTTTAGTGATCGCTTTCATGGTGGGTTGGGTCGGCTTCGTGATTCGCGATCATCTGCGTAAAGATGAGCGCAAAAAGAATAGCTGACCCGCTTTAATATTACCGTTGTCAGGGGAGGGGGATTGCTAATTTAGTAAGCCTCCTTTTGCCAGCCCACATTGGGCTGGCTTTTTTATGGGCTTAATAACGAACAGATCCTAAAGACACCGTGAGTTGAAAGCAGATAGTGTGCGTTGAAGAGCAATGCAGGTCGTGCTCTGGTAAAGTTCGTCGAAGGAATGAGCCTTCCAGGATACGTAGCCATGAATGCAGTTGCCTTACACCGCAGGCCATGGGTTGGCGCACGCGATCGTTTAGCGTGCGTGTTGATTTTTGTGGGTATAACGCTCCCCACGGCGGCCTTTGCCCAAGCGCTCAATATGATCAATGGCGATGTTACTCAAAAGATCGCCTTAAGTGATTTGCGTGCTATCTCTGACACCACGTTTACGCTCTATGACCCCTATCAGGGGCGCGATGTAGAGATGCAGGGCGTTGCGTTTCGTAGCTTTCTGATCGATCACTTCGGCGCCGTGCCGCCAGCGCTTCACTTTACCGCCTGGGACGACTACGAAGTTACCCTTGAAGGGTGGGATGACCCCAACTGGTATTTAATTACGTTGGAAGATGGTGATCCGCTAACCATTCGGACACGAGGCCCCGCTCGGCTAGTTGAGCGCGACTATGGTGATCGCGATGTTGAGAACCTTCGTGATTTCAATGACTGGATCTGGATGATTCGTAGCATAGAGGCGAAGTGGTGACATCCAAAATCAAGCCTTCTGTTCAGCCATCAATGCGGCCGCGCGTCATAGCGCGTCAGCATCGCTATTTAACGTGGCTATCATTAAGTTTGATGAGTTTTTTGGGACTGATGGTGTTGATTGTCTATGAGTCGCGCTGGGTTTACCCTGAAATACAGGCTTACTTCAGCCAAACGGGCAGTTTAACCGGCCAGCAATTGGCGACCCGATCGCGTGTTTATCTGCAACAAGCCCAAACCGAACTGCTCAGCGATCAACCTGAACTAGAGGCGTTTGACGCTGCCCTCGTCAATATAGAGCTCGCCTACGGTTTATTCGATGTGCATGTTTACCGGCGCCAATATGAGTGCGCGGAACCAAGCCTGATGGATATGGATCGCTTGATGGCACGTTTGCAGCAACGTGAGATAGCACCTGTCGTTGCGGTCAGCGAGTTATTTATGCCCATTGAGTGTTTGACGCATATTGAGATGAGCCAGCTAGACCGCCGTGGGATGGCGATAAATGATTTTTCAGAAAGCACCCGCCAGCATAATCAAGTACTGACCTATTCCAGCCTGTTGATTTTTGTAATGGGCTTGGTCTTTTGGTGGCTGCATGAGCGACAATTACGCCGCACCGATTATGCGACGCAAGAGACGTTTGAGTGGATGCAGCGCGCTATGCGTGACCCGCTGACCGGCATTGGTAACCGTAGCGCCCTGCATCAGGATGTATTGGCGAAAAAGCACCAGTCGCTGGGTCTGATTCTGGTCGACATCGACTTTTTCAAGCAGTACAACGATGCCTACGGGCACCCACAAGGCGATACGCTTTTACGCCAATTGGCCACACTGATTGGTCAAACGTTTAATGATGAAGCGCAACTCTACCGCCTAGGCGGGGATGAGTTCGCAGCATTACTGCTTTGCCCAGACACGGCAACGCTGAAAAACTATTGCCAACAGCTGATTAAAGGGTTGCATGAAGCGAACTTTGCACACCCCGCCCATCCCGATAACAAAGGCGTTACCTTGAGCGTTGGCGGCAGCCGCTTTGTGGCTGGCGAACACACCTTTGCCTACGCTTATGAAGCCGCAGACAAAGCGCTTTACCGGGTTAAAGCGGCGGGGCGCGACGGCTGGCAGGTTACTGAAGACGAATAACCTCTGAGTACATGGGGGCGAGCCTGCCCAGCAGTTCGTTTCGCGCGCGAAGGCCAATACCTTCTTCCTGCATGGCGGCATCAAGATGTTCCACTAGGCGATTAAAATGGACATCTGTCAGCCCCATATTTTGATGAGCACGATCCATTGGCGGGCCTTCATAGCGGCAGGGGCCATCGCTAACATCGCACAGCTTGCTGGCCAGTGAGGCGGCAAAATAATCAATGTTGGTATTAGCGAAAAAGCCCACCATATCGGCGTCATCTGCAATGCGGTATAAGAAATTTTCGACCACCCCATCGATAGATGTTTCTCCGCCCAGGCGCTCGTAGAGTGTCGTTGATGTGGAATGATGAGCACAGCCTGCGAGCGTAAAGGCGCTCCCTGCAAACAGGAGCGCTATTAAACAGCGGCGCATGGAAGGGTGTCTGCGTTGATAAGTCATAGCGCCCCGCTTAAAAAGCTGCTTGAAGTGAAAGATAGCCGCCGCGCTGGGAAGGGAGGCCGGCAATGTCGCCCAAATCCAGCCACGCGCCCGTTAGCGATAAGTGCTTATTGAAGAAATAGGCGCTGTAGAGGCTTTGCCAGTCGTCCTCTCTCGCTACGCTTAGATTATCGGGCTTCTGACGATACTCGGTGCCTATCACCCACTGCGGGGTAACAAACACCCCCACACTGCCCTCTGCCACCCACGCACGGTTGCCCTGGTCGCCGCCAAAGCCAAGCAGGCCGCCCTGGTTGGCGTCTGTGTTGCGCAGGGACGCGTTAAGCAGCACGTTGCGCCCCGCAAAAGCACTAAACAGTAGCTTGCTGGCGCTAAGATACGCATCGGTGCCGCGGGTTTCATCGGCGCCCAGTGCGGTGGGGGTAGTGCCATCCACTAGTCGTTTGTGTTGTATCCCCACACTCCAAATGCCCCATGGGTGATAGAGCACATCGCCCAGTAGGCGTATCTTGGCTCCGTAAATATCTTGTTCTAGTTCGCCCCCCAGAGTGTCCAAATCAAGAGTTTGACGAGCGACAGAGACTTCAACACGATCATAAATATTCACGCTGGCACCGCTCACCGTTAGCCGGTAATCGTCTACCCAGGCGCGCGTAGCGCTAGCCGTTACGCCTACTTCCTGCTCGCTTGCTGTGCTCGATAGCATTGCCCAGGGTGATAAACCACCGCCTGCCGCGCCCTCTATCGCACTGACCCCGCCAGTTCCCAAAATACGGCTACCGGCAAGCGTAGGCGTCGCTGCTAACGCTAGGCTAATGGCGATACAGGCGACCACACCATGGCGAAGTAAGCCCTTCGTTAAACTTGAGGACGAAGGCATGTTCGGTAAAACTGTGCGGCGTAACGTCATGGTGTTCTCTAGTTAATTTTCTCATGGCGATATAGCAGGGTGGGGAAGTACTAGCGGGATAAAATTATCCAGCCAGTCGGTAAGCGCCTCACTGGGCATCGGTTTCGCAATCCAGTACCCCTGTAAATAGTCACAGCCGAGCTTGCTTAGCAGCTCGGCGCTGGCACGGTTCTCAACACCTTCAGCGACTAGTCGCAGGCCTAAGCTGTGACCCATCTCGATGGTTGAGCGGACGATTGTGAAATCATCTTTTTGGGAATCAATGGCCAATACAAATGACTTGTCGATCTTGAGCTCATCCACGGGCAGGCGTTTGATTTGTGCCAGCGAGGAGTAGCCAGTGCCGTAGTCATCAATGGCGATTTTCAGCCCCAGACGATTAAGCTCCTGCAGGGTGGCCGTGGCCGTATCGACATCCTGCATCACCGCGCTTTCAGTCACCTCTAAACTCAGCTGTTCTGGAGAGAGCTGATGGCGGTTTAGTAGATTCGCTAGGTGTGTGGCTAATTGCGGGTCCATCACATCACTGGCAGATAGGTTTACAGCGACCGATAGGTGATAACCATGCTGTTGCCACAGCTGCAGCTGGGCGCAAACGTGGGTTAACATCCATTGGCTTAGCATGCGAATATTGCCCGAGCGTTCGGCTAATCCAATAAACTCATCCGGTGGCACAAACCCCAGTGAAGGATGACGCCAACGCATCAACGCCTCGAACTGATTCACCATGCCAGTGCGGGAATCCACCTTGGGTTGATACGCCATCCAAAGTTCACCATTGCCGACCGCATCCTGTAGATCACGAATAAGCGTTAGCTGGCGCAAATGACGCTCATCTTGCCCTTCAAGGTAGTGTTGATGCGAATGACGATGGCGGCGCGCCATATCTAACGCTATATCGGCACGGCGTAATAAGAGTTGAGGGCTATCACCATGGTCGGGGTAGTTAGTTTCACCCGCTGAAAGTGAAGGGGTGATGGGGGATTTATCCAAATCTATTGGCTGACTGAGGGTGTTAAAGAGATGGGTACGCCACGCAAGGCTGCTACTCGGTTGCTTGACGAGCAGTAGCAGCTCATCGCCATCCAGCCGATAGGCTTTGTTCTCGGGCGTCGGCAAATGTTGTAAACGATTGGCCAGAGTAACCAGTAAATGATCCCCTAGCGCATAGCCAAAGGTGTCATTAATGTCGCGAAAATTATTAACCGCCAGCCGCAGTAGGGTGAAGGGGTCGCCTTTTTGGATTAAACGATTGATATCTTCCTGAGCGCTGATCCGGTTGGGGAGATCGGTCAGTAAATCGTGTCGGGACTGATGATGGAGCACGGCCTCTCGTTGGGCGATACCGTCTTGCATGGAGAGCAGTGTCGAGGCTAAAAGCCCTGCTTCACTGCGTTCGGCGCCAATCGGTAAGTAGCTGACTCGCTCGCCTTTGCCGATCCGCTGCGCTGCATTGGCGAGCACCATGAGAGGTTTGCTCATACTGCGTGCGCTCCACATGGCCACCAATATGGTAAACAGCAGGATTAAGGCAACGATACCCAGCAGCTGCCACTGCAATGAACGATAAGCGCCGAGTAGGTCGTTGCGGGAGAGTTGCAGTAACGCATAGGTCTGATTTGTCTCATCAGCATAGAGTGAGCTGGCATAAGAGAGATACTCCGCATCCGGCGTCATTTGACTGCTATAGGAGTATTCTCCTTTTATGAGCTCGTCACTGTTACCACTCATCAGTTGCATCGCTAACTGCTCACGGTGAGAGCTTGCAAGGTAGCTGATTTCACCGTCATTTCGGTAGTTGACGACACTGATATCGAGCCCCGTGAGTGAGTTTATCTCCCCCGTGACCGCCTCATTAATTAAAATGCCCATACCGACCCATCCAATCAGATTGGGCGCACGCACGGGCAGCAGCGCAAACTCATACGGCTGACCCTCAGCAATCACAACGCTCACCGCGGCGCCCTCTTGGCGTGCCCGCTCCAACAAATGAGGGAAAGGCATCGGGCTATTTTGCGCATGATGGCTGCTCGCCAAAATATGCCCATCCAAGCCGGTTAAAAGCACCATGTCAGCGTTTGCGCGGTCACCATGGTTGGCCAGAACGGAGTACAGAGTGTCGGTAGCCTGAGTTGAAACGACGCTTTTGAAACCGAAATCATCGGCGAGAATGGCGACGTTATTGCTTAATTGTTCGCCGCGCGCATCCAGCAACTGCTGCAACACGTTGGCCCCTACCTCTAAACGCTGGGAGCCCTTGGCAAGCACATCGTTTTGGGTAGCGCGTAGAAATGCCACACCGGTGGCCAGTTGGGAGACAATCACCACCGTAAGCAGTACCAGCATCAAGCGCGTTCTAAAGCGCATAGCGACCTCTAAAAATGGCGGATCAACATCCTGTAAACAGTGCGTTATGCCTAGCTAGCATCTCTAAACCGTTGCTGAAGAGGGGATAGCGTTGGCGCCGGTGGCGGTAGCGCATTCAGTTCTAAACGGACTTCCAGTTGGTCTGTATCGGTAATGACGCCTTCCCACCACACTTGCTGACTGTCATCGAGGCGGGGATGCCATACGCGAACCCGATGCTGACCAGGCGGCAAAGCGGGCAGGGTCAGCGTGCCTTCTACGCCGGTTGATGCGGCGTATGGGGCATTGCTAACCACAATAAATGCCTGCATATGATCGTGGATATTGCATCCCAGCACGACGACCCCCGCCTGATCAAAATGAACGGGCGGGGGTGTTTCCTGTAGATAAAGATTTAAATCAAAGATTTTAGCCGGTGAAAAGGAGTAAACGTGATGGCGTGTGGTGTCCTGGTTGGGAAACGCCACATAACTACCGGTGGGCACCGTTAGCACGTTCGGGTGGAAGGCCGCATCGCGCTGATAGATATTCTGCTCTTGCGGCTGCCTGGCCGCTGCTGAGTTGTAGTAAACCTCTACAACGGCATCTTCAAGCGGTAATCCTTCAGTACTGTTTATGATTATCTGTGCAGCGTTAGCGCTGGTACTAAATAGGGAGATCGCCAGTAAACATAACGAAGCGGTGTATTGGCTGATAAACCCCCTATATAGACCATGTTTTTGTGTTGGCATTGAAATCGGCATCCCACGTTGAGCTAATAATGTTTGTCATTGACAACGTTTCGCTGACGCTGCGTTGTGCCCAATAGTGAAAGGATTATGCAAGAAAGTCATGCTTTTGGCTTAACGGTAAGCCAACACTTGCAAAAAAGAGTAAACAATGGGGAAAGCGGCCCCGATCAGTGGCGCTCTGTTGAAGCTGTGGTTAAAGTGAATACTGAGAAAACGGTGTTCGATAACTGCGGAGAAGTGATATGAGCACTCAGGATCAAGTAACTACACTGCTGAAGCAGCGGCGATCACGCCGACAGGTATTGGCTAGCCTGGGGTTAGGCGCGGCGGCTTTGTATGTAGCCCCGACGCTGCTGTCGATGGATCAAGCCGAGGCGCGTGACCATGGGCGCTCTCGCCCTAGCAGGCCTGGCCATCATCGTGGGCATTCGCGTCCAAAGCATTCGCGGCCTAATTTTTCACGCCCCAGTCATTCGCGCCCCAGCCATTCACAACCCAATTACTCGCGACCGAACTACTCGCGACCTAGTTATTCTCAACCTAACTATTCTCGACCTAGTTATTCTCAACCTAACTATTCTCGACCTAATTATGCTAGGCCAGATTATTCACGGCCTGAGTACTCTCGGCATGGTTATACACGCTCAAATGAACATCGTCAGAAAGGGCATTCGCGCCCTTACGAGCGAAACGAACGTGCGCGCGGGGAGCGTGATGGTGTGATTGAACTGCGTTTTAGTCGGTTACTGCCGCATCGCTGGTGAGGCTTACTATGAAAGCCATATCTGACTTTGCACTTCCGGGTATAGGCCCTTGTCTTCGACTGGTCGGTGCCCAGTCTCTATTACCCGTTCTGCAGGCTGCGATGCCTGGCTGGACGCTGACGGAGTGCCCGCGCCAGACTGCTGAGCCTAAGGTGTGTGTTTGGCAGCAGCAGGAGGGCTTCTGGCAGCAGGCACCTGCACTGCCACCCGGAGGCATGTGGCTTGAAACATCAGTGAGCACCGCGTGCAGCGTTATTGCGGATATGTCAGGGGCATATTTGCGCCAGCACCCTGACTACATTGGATTGCACTGCGGTGCGGTTGAGATAGATAGCCAATTAGTCATTTTTCCAGAGTCGCACCGTGCCGGTAAAAGCACGCTTACCTGTGCGTTTGCTGCCGCTGGATATCGCGTATTTGGCGATGATGTAGTGGCGCTAACGCCCCAGGGGAAAGGTGTTTCGCTAGGTATCGCGCCACGCTTGCGTTTGCCTCTTCCAACCACTATTGCGGATGAGCTTCAGGACTTTATTCATCAGCACCGAGGGCCGAGCGATGAGCGGTATGGCTATGTGGCACTGGATGACACCCTGTTGGCCAGTCATGGAGAGCAGAGTCCGGTAAGCGCCATTATATTGATTGACCGCGATAACAGTGTTGGCAGCCCACAATTTACCTCGCTGCAGCACGGAGAAGGATTGTGGCAACTGTTACAGCAAAACTTTGCTGATACGCTTTCCGACCAGGAGCTGATTGATAAATTCTGGCCGCTGGTCCAGCGGATGCCCTGTTTCCTACTGCGCTATTCAGATGCTTACGAAGCGGCCGCGTTTGTAGGGCGCGAGCTAAAAGGGGCGCTTCACGCCCAGCCGTCTACTTACACATCGCCCTCCCAGGCAGCGGCTATGCCTGAGGCAGCGGCGCTGGATAGAAGCGATCATCGTTATTGGCGAGCACGTCACACGGCGCACGAGTACCCGTTGGGCGATGAGCTATTCGTGATTGTGGAAGAGGGCGGTGCGATTCATCGCATGAACGTGACTAGCCGAGCGGCGTGGGCGTTACTACAGCATGAAGCGCTGACGATCGAGGAGTTAAGTCAAACGCTGGTAGCATTTTTTATGCCCGTCTCGCTTGAGCAAGTACGTAGGGACATGGCCGAACTGATGGGGCAGTTTTTAGCCGTTGGCTTAATCGAGCCTGCTCCTAGCGTCTATTAACGCGGCCTAAGGCTGGCGCCAAGTGTCTCGCCAGGCATGCATAACGCGTTCTGGGTACCACGTTTCCCCCAAGCTGCCATTATAGCGCGCCAATGCACGGGTAAAGTCGCCATTCTCAATGGCCAAGTAGTGCGCCAGAATCGTACAGCCATAGCGCAGATTACGCGGCGGGTGAGTTAAATCATCGATCGGTAGCCCCAGCTCGCTGACCCAAAAAGGCATGATTTGCATTAAGCCGACCGCCCCTGCAGACGAAATAGCGTCTGTTTTAAAAGCGCTCTCTACCTGAATCAAGGCGAGTATTAAATCCGGTGGTAAGCCTGCCAGTCTGGCTTCTTGATAGATGCGCGTGAGCAGTGTTTGGCGTTGCGTAGCATCATCAACGAAACGCGACAGCGGCGAATCCATTTGCATTCGCCACTGCCGTGCAGCCCACTGCTGTTGAGCGGTTTGATGCTGCAGGTTGGCCGTTTCGAGGGTGGGTCGCAGAGCCGGTGGCAGCGGTTGTGCTGCTAATGGCTGAGCGCTTCCGGGCAGCATCACGCTAAGCGTTACAGCAATGCTTAGCCAGCGTGCCGTCATTGACCACCGCGCAAGATGCATAGCCCCTCGCGCGGTGGCAACCTTTGGGGTTCTAGCGGGACTTCTCACACAAAAAGTCGATAATTTGATCAGCAGGCACCATCGTTGCTTCGCTATCCCGACGGCCTTTGTATTCCAGTTCACCGTTGTCTAAACCACGGTCACCAATCACCAATCGATGAGGCACGCCCATCAGTTCCAGATCGGCAAACTTAACGCCGGGGCGGGTGTCACGGTCGTCCAGCAGTACGTCTACGCCTGCGGCGGTGAGCGCTTGGTAAAGGCGTTCAGACTCTTCGCGAACACGTTGGGACTTATGCGCGTTCATTGGCACCAGTGCCACTTGGAACGGTGCAATCGCATTGGGCCAGATAATGCCGGATTCGTCGTGGTTCTGTTCAATGGCGGCGGCGACCACGCGGGTCACACCGATACCGTAGCAACCCATCCAAGGATGGCTGGTTTTGCCGTTATCACCCAACACGTTGGCATTCATGGCCTGAGAGTACTTTTGGCCAAGCTGGAAAACGTGACCGACTTCGATGCCGCGTTTGATGGAGAGCGTACCTTGACCATCGGGAGACGGATCACCTTCGACGACATTGCGTAGATCGGCGACTTCCGGCAGGGCCACATCGCGCTCCCAGTTAATGCCGAAGTAGTGTTTGTCATCCACGTTGGCTCCGGCGCCGAAGTCGCTCATCAGTGCCACGCTACGGTCAATGATCACCGGCATCTTAAGGCCGACCGGGCCAAGCGACCCTGGGCCTGCGCCGACGGCCGCGCGGATCTCCTCTTCGCTGGCCATGGTCAACGGTGCGGCGACGGCGGGCAGGTTTTCTGCTTTAACTTCGTTTAACTCATGGTCACCACGTATCAGTAGCGCGATGAGGCCGCCTTCAGCGGCGTGAACCATCAGCGTTTTAACGGTTTTTTCAATCGGCAGTTTGAACTGCTCAACCAGTGTCGCAATGGTCTTGGCGTTTGGGGTGTCGACTAAACGCAGCTCTTCGCCTGGCTCTGCACGGGTCGCCTGGCTGCCGAGCGGGGCGGGCAGCGCCTCGGCTTTTTCCATGTTGGCCGCGTAGTCAGAAGAGTTGGAGAACACGATATCGTCTTCGCCGGAGTCCGCAAGCACGTGGAATTCGTGGGAGCCGGTGCCGCCGATTGAGCCGTTGTCGGCAATCACGGGGCGAAAGTTAAGCCCTAAACGCGTGAAAATACGCGTGTAGGCATCGTACATATCTTGATAGGTCTGCTTTAGCGAGGCCTCATCCAGGTGGAAGGAGTAGGCGTCCTTCATAATGAACTCGCGCGAGCGCATCACCCCAAAGCGAGGGCGAATCTCGTCGCGGAATTTGGTTTGAATCTGGTAGAAATTAACCGGCAGTTGCTTGTAGCTGGCGATCTCTTTACGCACTAGGTCGGTAATGACCTCTTCGTGGGTCGGGCCAACGCAGTAGTCGCGGTCATGGCGATCTTTTAAACGTAAAAGTTCAGGACCGTACTGCTCCCAACGGCCAGACTCTTGCCATAGCTCCGCCGGTTGAACAGCAGGCATAAGCACTTCTTGAGCGCCTGCGCGGTTCATCTCTTCACGTACGATGGCTTCTACTTTACGCAACGTGCGCAGACCAAGTGGCAGCCACGTATAAAGCCCTGACGTTAAACGGCGAATCATACCGGCGCGTAGCATTAGCTGGTGGCTAATGACTTCGGCGTCGGCCGGAGTCTCTTTGAGTGTGGCAATCAGTAATTGGCTGGCGCGCATGGGCGTGAGCATTCCTTAGGGTGTTAGCGTTGAATATTGCCATTGTACGGCCTAGCGGTTAAAGCGGCAAAATAGTGCTTATGGTCAAATCATCTATGCTTTTGATTGGCTGTGCTAAACTAGGCGGGTTTTGGGGCACGATAGTCGCTAACAAAGAGCCATTAAAAAAATGCTTCGCCACAATACGTTAAGCCGACTACCGTTACTTTTCTGATTGAGGGAACCTTCATGCATCAAGCAGTTCGTCGCTGGTTGACAGGCGCCGTGGTTGGCGTTTCCATCGTGTCATTAAGTGGTTGTGGTACGCTTTTTCACCCTGAGCGCAAAGGCCAGTTGAGCGGTGATATTGATCCCGTTATTGCCATTGCCAACGGCGTAGGGTTGCTGTTCTTTATTGTCCCTGGGGTGATTGCTTACGCCGTGGATTTCTCTAATGGCACCATCTATCTTCCGGGCCGTAGTAGCGCCTCGGTAGATGTTCACCACTTAGACGACGCTATGGATGTGGCCTCCCTGGAAAAACTGCTGTCTGAGACAGCCGGTCAACCGGTGAGTTTAGAGAGCGAGTTGGTCATGATTGAAGAGATGGGCAGCCTGGATGAAGCCCTCGCCATGGTGCGCATGTCAGGTGTGCTGGACGATGAAAAGCTTTCCGCAATGTAACGGTTACCGTTCATCGCTAACACCCAGCCCGGCTTTTGCCGGGCTGGGTTTTTTTATGCTGCTTATACGCTACGCATACTGGGCCGGGTTGGGAACGCTGGGGAAGCGCGGCGGATGCGCTTCCATGTAGGCGTGGCAGGCGCGCAGAACGCGGACATCATCAAACTTACCGCCTGCTAGCTGGAAGCCGACCGGCAAGCCGTTATCGGTAAATCCGCAGGGCACCGATGCCGCCGGCTGTTGGCTAAGGTTAAACGGGTAGCTAAAGGCCGCCCACTCTTCCCAGTCCTGCATGTCGCTACCTGGGGGGACTTCATGGTTAATTTCAAAGGGTTGTATCGCTACTGAAGGCGTCATCAGCAAATGATACTCTTGGTTGAAATACTCCAACTGCAGCGTCAATTCCGCACGATCTGCTAAGGCTCGAAATAGTTCGACGGCTTTCCAGGGTTCGGCTTCGCGGGCATTGGCGACCAAGCCCGGGTCTAGAAGAGTGCGCTGATGCTGATCCATTTGTGACCACTGCTCTAAAGAGGCGGTAAACCACAGCTTGCGAAAGGTGTCGAGCGGCGACGAGAAGCCGGGATTTACCTCGACTATTTCAGCCCCTAACGCCTCTAACCGGCCCGCCGCTTCACGCACGCGCTCGGCTACCTGCGGGTCGACATTGGCATAGCCAAGGTCGGCAGAGAAGCCAATCCGCAGCCCGGCTAAGCCTTTATCTAAATCCACTCCCCAGCAATCAGGCTGCCCGCGTGTGGCGTAGGGGTCGCGGTAATCGTAGCGGCCAATAACGTTCAGCATGCTCACTGCATCGCGTACGGTGCGTGTTAGTGGCCCCAGGTGTGAAAGGCTAGGCTCTTTAGCGGGCGGCCACTGTGGTGTCCAACCGTAGGTGGGCTTAAAACCAAACACCCCGGTAAACGCAGCGGGAATGCGTATGGAGCCGCCCGAGTCGCCACCCTGATGCAGTACGCCCATATTGAGCGCTGCGGCCACGGCGGCGCCACCGGAAGAGCCGCCGGGAGTTAAACGGGTATCCCAGGGATTAGCGGTGGCGCCAAAGATGCGGTTGTCGGTAACGGCTTTCCAGCCAAACTCAGGCGTGTTGGTTTTGCCCAGAATGACCGCACCGGCTTCGCGCAACATACGCGCAGGGGGCGCATCGGTATCGCATAACTCTTTTGACGAGGTCAGTGAGCCTTCCCGGCAGGGCATGCCAGCCACTTGAGTCAGGTCTTTTAGTGATACCGGCACCCCATCAATGGGGCTTAGCGGTTTGCCTTGCCCCCAGCGCCGAGCGGAGGCTTTCGCCGCTGACTCTGCGCCTTCAGCGTCCACATGCACATAAGCATTAACGTCTGGGTTAAAGCGCTCAATTCGGTCAAGGGCCGCGCGGGTCACTTCTAGCGGGGAGGCTTCTCTATTTTTAAACAAGCGGGCCAAGGTCTGGGCATCCAAACTGCCGAGATCGGTATCGCTCATTACACACTCCTTACGTCGGCTGGGCTTGGGTTAAGGAGCTTAAGGGTAGGCAAGCAATGCCCGACGTGCAAAACAATGCATCGCGGATTATTTGCCTTTTGCTGCGTGAGCCTGAGCGCGGAGCCAGTTAATCTCCTCCGCCCATATCTCGGGTTCGACGGTCTCCAGTATCATCGGAATGCCGTTAATGCGCCTATCTTGCATGATCGTTGTGAAAGCGGGCAGGCCGATGTTGCCTTTACCCAGGCTGTGGTGGCGGTCCACTCGGCTGGCAAAATTGCTCTTCGCATCGTTTAAGTGCATGCCGCGCAGGTACTCAAAGCCCACCACGCTGCCGAGCTCATCCAGCGTTGCTTGGGTGGCCTCGGCACTGCGCAGATCATAGCCCGCCGCAAAGGCGTGACAGGTATCAATGCATACGCCCACGCGGGTTTTGTCATCCACATGCGCGATGATTTCAGCTAAATGTTCGAAGCGCCAGCCCAGGTTGGTGCCTTGCCCGGCAGTGTTTTCAATCACGGCGGTCACCCCCTTGGTCTGCGTCAGCGCTTCATTAACCGATTCAGCAATGCGCTTTAGGCAGTCGCTTTCGCTGATTTTGTTCAAGTGGCTGCCAGGGTGGAAATTAAGCAGCGTCAAGCCAAGCTGCTCGCAGCGCTGCATTTCATCTAAAAAAGCGTCACGGGATTTAGCAAGGCCTTCCTGCTCGGGATGGCCAAGATTAATCAGGTAGCTGTCATGAGGTAAAATTTGCTCAGGAGCAAAATGGTGCTCAGCACAGGCGTCACGAAACGCTTTAATCGCCTCGTCGGTGAGTGGTTTGCCTTGCCACTGGCGCTGATTCTTGGTGAATAGCGCAAAGGCATCAGCACCGATCTCCACCGCCCGATGAACGGCTTGATCAGCACCGCCAGCAGCGCTTACATGGGCTCCAAGGTACTTCACGATTGACTCCTTGTCAGTATCTGAACTTATTACCTAGCCGAACTGATCAATGGCTAGCTAAAAAGCGCTTAAACGCAGCGGGTTCATCCGTAATCACACCGGCAATGCCCCACGCCCAGCGGCTATGAAAAGCGCTCGGATCATTAGCGGTATAGCACAGTATTTGGTAGCCATCTTGCTGCATAGCGGCGGCCTGAGCGCGCTTTAGCCGGGGCCAATCCGGGTGCACGCTGTAGGCGTCGATGGCTTCGCACTGTGCTCGCCAGGTCTTAGGTACGCTGCCGAATAGCACGCCAAGCGCCAGCCGCTCTTTACTTGCAAATTGGCGGCAGTGAGTAAGCGCGCTCGCATTGAAGGAGGATATAATCAGCCGTTCTGGCGGTAGGCTATCAAGCATTTCGGGCAGGGCGCGATCCACCAGCGCGATGGGGTCGCGGCCTTTGTTGACCTTGATCTCCATGTTAACGCCCATCTCAAGCTCATTGAGCAGCGCAAGCATGGCTTCTAAGCTGGGCATTTTCTCGCCTGCAAAGCGATCGCCAAACCAACTGCCTACATCCAACGTTTGCGCCTTTGCCCAGCTTATTGAGGCTAATGCGCCTCGCCCGTTCGAACAGCGCGCCACGTCGGCGTCGTGCCAAATGACCGGAGTGCCATCAGCCAGTAGCTGTACATCCAATTCTACCCAGGTAGCTCCCGCTTGATGAGCGGCACGAACGGCGGCTAACGTGTTTTCAGGGGCAGCGGCAGAGTAACCTCGGTGGGCAATCAGCGCGGGGACTTGAATAGCGGGATGCGTCATGACAAATCTCTAAGCCTTAGACGATAAAAGAGTGTCAATTCTAGCATGGGTGCATGACAGCAGGATGTCATCCCTCCACGCTGCTATATGATTAGCGTACTAGCTTGATTTAAACGTCTCGACGCGCTTGTATAGCGACACCTGCTGTTATGGCTATCATTCATATACCCAATAATTAACAAGGAAGCCTTTTATGTCTCAACGTATCCAATTTGCTCATACCGGCGGTTCCGATGTTCTTGAGCTGGTTAGCGTTACACCCAACGAACCCGGTCAGGGTGAAGTGCGTATCGCCAATAAAGCCGTTGGCCTCAATTTTATCGATATCTATTTTCGCACCGGGCTTTATCCCGCGCCTTCAATGCCATCCGGTTTAGGTACCGAAGGTGCAGGCGTTGTAGATGCCGTCGGCGCTGGTGTAACGCATCTCAACGTGGGTGATCGCGTAGCATACGCACAAGGCCCGCTGGGTGCCTATGCAGAACTGCATACCCTGCCCGCAGCGAAGGTGGTCAAACTACCTGACTTCGTTGATTTCGACACCGCTGCGGCGAGCATGCTCAAGGGCCTTACCGTGCAGTATCTGTTTCGCCAAACCTATGAGCTTAAAGGCGGCGAAACAATTCTGTTCCACGCCGCTGCTGGCGGGGTGGGGTCGATTGCTTGTCAGTGGGCGAAGTCGTTAGGCGTTAAACTGATTGGCACCGTGAGCTCTCAAGAAAAAGCGGAACTCGCCATGGCCAATGGCGCTTGGGCAACCATCAACTACAGCGAAGAGAACGTAGCTGAGCGCGTACGCGAGCTGACCAATGGCGATATGTGCGATGTCGTCTATGACTCCGTAGGTAAAGATACTTGGGAAATGTCACTCGACTGCTTAAAACCCCGCGGCTTGATGGTTAGCTTTGGCAACGCCTCTGGCCCAGTGGATGGCGTTAATATCGGCATTCTGAACCAGAAAGGCGCACTTTACGTGACTCGCCCCAGCCTGAATGGCTACGCTGACACCCGCGAGCGTTTTGAGATGATGTGTGAAGAGTTCTTCGCCATGATCGAAAGCGGCAAGGTCAAAATCGACATCGCCAATCGCTACCCGTTGGCAGAAGCGGGCAAAGCCCAAGATGCCCTGCAAAGTCGCAAAACCACCGGCTCGACTATTCTGTTGCCGTAAACCTACTCATCTCTACCTTACTCCCTTAACAGCCCGGCATTGCCGGGCTGTTTTGAATTTAGAGCAAAAACGTTTAAGGAGCTGTTCATTTGCAGGGACTATACGTGTGTATAGTAAACGTCTAATGTGCGTGAAGAATGGTCATGCCTATGGCGTGGCTTGCATCAATCGTATGCTGCCGCTAACAAACGGTGGTAAGGGAGTAGGAAAAGGATGTCGGCTGAGGAGATGAGTGTTGAGGGCTCAGGTGCAGAGGGTTCAGGTGTTGAGAGTCTCAATCTTGAAGCACTAGGTCTTGAATGGTTGGCGCTTTCGCCAAGTACGTTGGTGTTTATCGTGCTTGGACTAACGCTTGTCGCATTCATATGGGGACGATTTCGTTATGACTTAGTGGCATTGGCGGCTCTGCTGGGGTCGGTGATGCTAGGGCTTGTGCCAGCAGAAAACGCATTCACTGGTTTTGGTCATCCGGCGGTTATCACCGTTGCGGCGGTGCTGGTTCTTAGCAGAGGCTTTGAGCGATCAGGCGTGGTCGATATTATTGCTCATCAAGTGCTTAAGGTCGGTGAGAATCTGCTGCTACAACTGTTGGTTTTAGTGGGTACCGTGGTCTTACTGTCGGGGGTTATGAATAACGTAGGCGCCCTGGCGCTGCTGCTACCCGTGGCCATGCGGCTTGCTAGAGAACACAATACCTCGCCCTCTTTACTGCTTATGCCACTGGCATTTGGCTCTCTGCTGGGTGGATTAACCACACTCATTGGTACACCTCCCAATATCATTATTTCCAGTTACCGGCGCGATGTAACGGGCGAAGCATTTAGTATGTTTAGCTTTGCGCCAGTCGGGATTGCAGTAGCGCTGGCTGGGTTAGCCTTTATTGTGCTGATTGGCTGGCGATTGACGCCCAAGCGCAGCGGGCAAGCCTCCACGGATGAAATGTTCGATACCGCCAACTATTTGGTGGAGCTGAAAGTAAGCGAAGAGTCGAAAGCCAAGGGTTTAACGCTTCAGCAGTTACGCGATGAGCTGGACGAAACGATTCCCGTGTTAGCGGTTGTGCGTGATGACAATCGTCGTGCTGGCTATAACTTTCATGGTGCGCTGGAAGAGGGTGATATTCTGCTGTTAGAAGCAGGCCCTGATGAGCTCCAAATGCTGGAAGATAAAGTAGGGCTTAGCGCGATTGCCGAACTGGATGAAGAGCTGGAGGAAGAGCTGGAGGAGGAACTGCAAGGTGATCCCGAGGCCGAGGGCGTAGAGCATCAGAAGAGTGGTAACGATACTGATGGCGCTAAAAAGAAAGAGGCAGAACAGGGTCAACAACCGGTAGATACCGAAGGTCTACAGCTAATAGAAGCTGTGGTTCGAAACGATTCCATGATGATTAATCGCAGCGTTCGCCAGCTGCGCCTGAACCATCAGTTTGGGCTGCACTTGGTGGCCGTTGCTCGGGATGGTGGCCGCTTGAAGCAGCGGTTGCGGGATATCCGCTTTAAGAACGGTGACGTTTTACTGCTACAAGGCAGTGAAAACGAAATTTCCGACAGTCTGGCCTCGCTGGGGTGCCTACCGCTGGCTAGCCGCGAATTGCACCTTGGGCAGCCGCGTAAGCTTGCCATGTCGATTGCCATTTTTGCCTTGGCGATTGTTGCCATGCTGTTTGATCTACTTCCCGCGGCTGTGGCCATGAGTACCGCTGCACTGATTTCACTGCTGATTGGCGTGTTGCCGTTACGCGAAGGGTATCAAGCCATAGATGGCCCTGTGATTGTGCTCTTAGCGGCGATGATCCCCGTTGGTGAAGCGCTAGAAACCAGCGGCGGTGCGGATTTGATTGCTAATGCACTGCTTCGCTTTGGTAGTGATTGGCCGGTGGTCGTTACCATGGTGGGCCTGTTTATACTCTCCATGCTGCTGTCTAACGTGGTCAATAATGCGGCGGCAGCGCTGCTAATGGCGCCCATTGCGGTAAGTCTTGCGAATGGCTTTGATGTTTCACTCGACCCATTTCTAATGATAGTGGCGGTAAGCGCTTCCTGTGCGTTTTTAACCCCGATTGGGCACCAGTCGAATACGCTGGTGCTAGGCCCCGGCGGTTATCGATTCGGCGATTACTGGAAGCTGGGATTACCGCTTTCGCTGGTGGTACTGGCGGTCGCTATTCCGCTTATTCTGCTGGTATGGCCGCTTTAAAAGGGGCTTCCCGGTTCGGCCTTTCGGTGTAGTGGATGCACAGCGGTTGATGAGTGCTATTAGGTTTCGAAAATTTTGCTAACCTATTACGTTCAGATATCAATAAAAATCGAACAGGCCGGGCTTATGAATCAACAATTTCGTCAGGATGCCATTGTCGAGCTGGTTCGTCAGCACGGCTATATGAGTATCGAACAGCTCACCGATCACTTTGCAGTGACGCCGCAGACCATACGCCGCGATTTGAACACCCTGGCCGATGAGGGCAGGGTGCGCCGCGTTCATGGCGGTGTGGGCATTGAGTCCAGTACGGTCAATACTGCTTACAGCACGCGCAAAACGCTTCACTTGGAAGAGAAGGAGCGCATTGCCCGCTGCTTAGCGCAGCACATTCCGCATCACTCCTCGCTGTTTATTAATATCGGCACCAGCAATGAAGTGATTGCCCAAGCGCTGTTGGAGCATCAGGGCCTTGAGATTATTACCAACAACCTGAACGTTGCCGCCATCTTGCAGCATAAAGAGGATTTCACCGTAATTATTGCCGGTGGGCAGGTGCGTTCCCGGGATGGCGGTATTATTGGTGAAGCGACGATCGACTTTATCAATCAGTTCAAGGTGGATTACGGCATTATCGGTATTAGCGGTATTGATGAGGACGGCTCACTGCTTGAGTTCGATTACCAGGAAGTGCGCGTAGCCCAAGCCATTATTGCAAATTCGCGGCGGATTTATCTGGCCGCGGATTACTCTAAATTTCACCGCAACCCGGTGGTTCGGCAAGGGAACTTGGCCCAGCTGGATGCACTCTTTACCGATCGCAAGCCGCCTGAGTCGATCCAGCGCTTGCTGTCCCAGCACGATGTCTCGCTGCATATCGCTTGAAAGGCTAGTTTCATCCTTGAGCAATGTCAGCAGCTGGAGTAGCCTTGGATTATAATAAAGCGAAAACAAGCATACAAAATCGAAAGATCCTACAACAAAGCGAACTTGTTATGTCCTCTTTTATACTCGCCATTGATCAAGGTACGACCAGCTCGCGTGCCATTCTATTTGACCGCCAAGGTCACGTTGCCGCGGTTGCCCAGCAAGAATTCACCCAGCACTTTCCCCACGACGGTTGGATTGAACATAACCCCGAAGATATCTGGGAAACGGTCATTGCGACCTGCCGTGATGTCATGGGCAACGCTAAGATTAGCGCCGACCAAATTGCCGGTATTGGCATTACCAACCAGCGGGAAACCACCATTTTATGGGATCGCAAAACCGGCAAGCCGCTCTATAACGCTATCGTTTGGCAGGACCGCCGCACGTCAGATTTGTGCCAGTCGCTGCGCGATAAGGGGCACACTGACATCGTTCAGGCTAAAACAGGGCTGTTGATTGATCCCTATTTTTCAGCCACTAAGCTTGCATGGATATTAGAAAACGTAGCGGGCGCAAGAGAGCGAGCCGAGAGGGGCGAGCTTGCGTTCGGCACGGTAGATAGCTTTTTGATCTGGCGCTTAACTGGCGGTCAGCGCCACGTGACCGATGCGACTAATGCATCACGTACGGCACTGTTCAATATTCATACCCAGGAGTGGGATGACGAGTTACTGGCGCTATTCAACATACCCGCCAATCTGCTGCCCGAAGTAAAAGACTCAAGCGATGATTTTGGCAACACCGAAGCGCATTGGTTTGGCTCGGCGCTTCCCATAGCAGGCGTGGCGGGGGATCAGCAGGCGGCGTTAGTGGGGCAGGCATGCTTCAAGCCGGGGATGGGTAAGAGCACATATGGTACCGGCTGCTTTATGATCGTGAACACCGGTGAAACACCGTCGCTTTCACGCAACCGTTTGTTAACGACGATTGGCTACCGGCTAAATGGCAAGCCGACCTATGCCATGGAGGGCAGCATTTTCGTGGCCGGGGCAACGGTACAGTGGCTGCGCGATGGGCTAAACCTGTTTGCCGATGCCTCGGAAACGGAAGCATTAGCGCAAAAAACACGCAGCGGTCATAGCGTTTATCTAGTGCCTGCCTTTACCGGATTAGGGGCCCCGCACTGGGACCCTAAAGCGCGTGGGGCTATTTTTGGTTTGACCCGCGACACCGGCATTGCGGAAATCGTGGCAGCTGGCCTGCAAGCAGTTTGCTATCAAACTCGCGATCTGCAGCACTGTATGAACGACGATATGGAAGCGCCCCCCGGCAAGTTGCGGGTGGACGGCGGTATGGTGAAGAACAGCTGGGTAATGCAGTTTCTTGCCGATATGCTCGGTGTACAGGTTGATCGTCCGACCATCCTGGAAACCACCGCCCTGGGGGCTGCTTACTTGGCTGGGCTTCGATTAGGCTGGTATCAGACGCTGGAAGAGATAGAGCAGCTGTGGCGCTGTGAAAAAAGCTTTATGCCAACGATGGAAGAAGCTACTCGCGAGCAGCTTTATCAAGGCTGGTTGGATGCGGTGTCGAGGGTCCGCTCTACGCCTTAGATAATGATTTGAATACAACTAATAAGTGCAGCACCCCTACTTAAGCAGACTATCAATCTACTCTTTTGTCTCTTTATAATATGGCGGCCAATTAAGCAATTGGCCGCCTCTCTTCGCTTTTAGCGCCCCTCATGAAAGTCTTTAACACACTTAACACCTAATAACTGTTTATGTAGTCGAGTTACAACCACACCTGCGGCCAATGACGCATTGTGGGTTTTGCTGCACTGAACCATAGTAAAGTCATGGATCAGGAAGTTGCTTCGTTATCCCGAATGACTGAACTGTTCCCTGCTACAGAACCATAGCGCTTCAGTATTACCCAAGCGCTAAAGGCGAAGGTCTTGTAACGCTTGTGACCGTTTCGCAGTTACCGAACTGGGCACTTACCCGGCCCAGCATGAGTAGCAACGTCACCATACGTCGTTAATTAAGATGGCTGCTTTTAAACCGATAGGCGGTTAAGCAGCGGATGACCATACCATGAGGTATTACTAATGAACTGCATCGAACTAAGCCAACAAGCCGACAGTATCGCCAGCTCCTTCAGCAAGCAAGATCTCGCCAGGCTCGTTGTGGCACTGAAGGGTCATCGTGAGTCACTGCAACATGCGGTTGAGGTTATCGACACTGTGGATAGCCGTGCAGGCTGCACGCTGGAAGAGGCCTGGGATGAAGTGCTTTCTGGGGATTCTCAACTGTGCATTGAAGATGAAGAGTAAAAACAATGTAAAACTGTTTTAAGCGCTTGGTTAATTAAAAACACGCTATTAGCCCCTCACTTAAATGAGGGGCTTTTTAATGCTAAACCGCTGACGTTGAAGTGGTTGGTAGTGCGGTATCGCGGTTTTGTTCAAAATAATTATTAAAGCGCTCATCAGCATCGTCACCAAATAACACCCGACAGGCCTCTTTTAATCCGTTGGATTGGCGTAACTGTTCATGTGGTACCACTAGCGACACTTTAGCGCGGCGTCGTAGAAAGTCTTCAAGCTGAGTGATCATTTCATAATCACGGGCGTGCTCTAATTCGCAGCGAATATATTCGGTGCCCTCAATTAAGATTTCGCCCTGAGCGGGATCCTGGCGAATTTGTTCCAGCATTTGAATGGCCTGGTCCGCATAGCGCCGCCAGAGCCGGGTAGAGAGTGGCTCTGAAGAGGTGGGGGCGGTCATGGCATCCAAATTCATGCGCTTGGCTTGATCCATAAACTGTTGCTTCACGGGGGTAGGTGGTTCGCCGTACCAGTGAAAGTTTGGGTCTGAGAGGTTAACGCCCAGCCGGGTCATTTCTTCGGCAATTTCATCGCCCACGTTCAAGCAGTCGGTTAGCTTGCCACCAAAGATACTGATATGGGCGCTCTCGGTATTAGTATCGACCACGTGCTTGCGTGAGAGCTGCAGAAAGTCACGGTCACTGCCTTGATCGGCTTTGATCGCCAGCGGCCTGACGCCACAACGTGTTGAGATAATGTCAGCCGGGGTGAGTGGGTTATCCAAGGTCAGGCGCTTATTAATATTTTCCAGTACAAAGGCGATATCGTCTGCAGTGACGTCCACCTCTGGGTGTTCCATATGGGTATCGGTGGTGCCGATACAAGTGCGATTGCCCATGGGAATGACAAAAAACAGGCGGCCATCGTCGGCAAAAAATGCCAGCACCCGCTGGGAATCGGTTAATTGCGGCACAATGAGATGTATGCCTTTAGAGTAGAGGTGATGGTGCGTGGTTTTCTGACCTGTCAGCTCATTGTGCTGATCTACCCAGGGCCCGGCGGCATTAATGAGTACCTTGGCTCGGATATCAAAAGTTCTGCCATCCATCACATTACGCGCTCGGGTTACCCAGAGATCGCCTTCGCGCTCAGCGCCAAGGGATTCGACGTAATTAGCAGCGATAGCGCCATAGTTAAGCGCGTGGCGCACAAAGTTAAACACAAAGCGTGCGTCATTATCGTGGAGGTAGGCGTCGGAGTACTCGAAACCGCCGACAGCGCCATCTACATCGATAATGGGCTCTTCCTGTTTGATCTTGTTGGGTGAGAGTAGGCGCGGCAATTTGGTAAAACCGTTGCCCATCAGCCAATAAAGCCAGGTGCCCGCCCACAGATAGCGCGGTGAGTGACGGAAACCTTTCGAAATAGTGGTCAGGAAGCGAATCTCCTGAACCGTAGAGGGGTAACTTTTTATCAAGTGATTGCGGCTTTTGCACAGTTTTCGAACCAGCGCAAAATCCTTACTTTCCATGTATTTAATGCCTCCCCATACTAAGTTGGAGGAGTGCATGCTGGTGCTGCCAGCGAAGTCACCGCGATCAATCAGGGCAACTTTCGCACCTTTGCCAGCCAGTGCTGCGGCGGTGGCCGCGCCATTAATACCACCCCCGATAATCAGGGCATCAAACGTATCGTTTGGTAGCTTTTCAATGTTTCGATTTCGCAGTTTCATAGCGGATCCAATTAACCAATAAATAGCCCCGTTTAAGTGGGTGTTCTCTTGTGCTCTGGCATACCGCCAATGAAACCTTTAAACAGGGCGAACGGTTGCCCGCCCTGCTAGCGATACGCGTTGTTACTCTTGACGTGTACCCGCTTCCATCCAGGCTTCCATCATTTCCTCGTAAGGAACGGTGGTGCCTTGGGGCATTTCATCATCCAGCTTGGGTTTCGGCGCACCTTCGCGATCCAGCCAGACCTGCGGATCTTCCTCTTCATTCAGTAACGGTGCGTAGCTATCGAAAACATTGGCGCGGGCCAGACGATTCATGGTGCTGTCCAGATCCGCCGCCAGCTTGTCGAGGCCTTCCTGAGGTGTAACTTCACCGCTCATTACCGGTGCTAGGTTCTGCCACCACAGCGGCGCCATGCGTGGGTAGTCAGGTACGTTGGTACCGGTCGGTGTCCAGTTGGACTCGTTGGGGCTGCGGTAGAACTCCACCAGGCCACCCAACTTCGGCGCCATTTCGGTCATCTGCTCAGAGAAGATGTCAGATTCACGAATCGGCGTTAAACCGTGCATGAGTTTTTCCAGTGAGGTGGTTTTCGCCACGGTGAACTGGGCAAATAGCCATGCCGCGGTGCGGCGATCTTCCGGCGTTGAGTCGAAGAACGTCCATGCGCCCACGTCTTGGTAGCCGACCTTCATACCCTCTTCCCAATACGGGCCGGTGGGTGAAGGCGCCATACGCCACAGCGGATTGCCTTCATCATCGGTGACGGCGACCGAGGGGTCGGTCATGTCGGCGGTGAACGCGGTGTACCAGAAGATTTGCTGGGCAATGTGTCCCTGTGCAGGCACTGGGCCCGCTTCACCAAAGGTCATGCCTTGTGCTTCAGGCGGAGCAAAGTCACGTAGCCAATCGACCGCTTTTTGCATCGCAAATACCGATGCAGGCGAGTTGGTGGCGCCGCCACGGCTGACGCTTGCGCCTACTGGCTGGCTCTCTTCATTGACACGGATACCCCAGTCATCCACCGGGTTACCAAACGGCACCCCCTGGCTACCCATGCCCGCCATAGAGAGCCAGGAGTCATGGAAGCGCCAGCCAAGCGACGGGTCACGACGGCCGTAATCCATATGGCCATATACTTTCGTGCCATCAATCTCACCCACGTCCTCGCTGAAGAACTTGGCGATATCTTCATAAGCGGTCCAGTTGGTCGGCACGCCTAGTTCGTAACCGTAAATCTCTTCGAACTGAGCCATGATCTCAGGATCAGTGAACCAGTCATGGCGGAACCAATACAGGTTAGCGAACTGCTGGGTCGGTAGCTGGTAGATGCTGCCATCCGGCCCGGTGCCGTACTGCAAGCCAATGAAATCATCTAGATCCAGTGTGGGCAGGGTGTAGTCGGCCCACTCATTCTCCATGGCTTCAGAAAGATTGATGGTGGTGCCGTAACGAATATGCGTGCCGATGGAGTCGGTATCATTGACGAAACCGTCATAGATGCTGTTGCCCGACTGCATCTGATTCTGCATGGTATCCACCACATCGCCTTCACCAATGATGTTGTGGGTCAGGTTGATGCCGGTCAGCTCGCTGAAGGCTTCCGCTAACACTTCACTTTCATAAACGTGAGTGGTGAGACCTTCGGCCACGGTTTGAATGTCCATGTCGCGGAAAGGCTCGGCTGCCTTGGCAAACCACATCAGCTCTTCGATCTGCTCTTCCCGGCTCAGGGTTGAGTTTTGGAAGTGCTCATCGACCAAGCGTTCAGCGATAGCGCGGGTATCCTCTTCCTGGGCTGACAGCGTGCTCGATGCCAGCAGCAAGCTGGCAGCGAGTGTGGTCAGTTTGAACTTAGTCAGTGTGGACTTAGTCATTCTGGAATTGTTGTAGTGCTTTTGCATGATGACCTCGTTTTGTTGTGTTCTTCCATGATGGCTTGGCCGTCCTTGATACCGATTAAACGCTGGTGTGCTTTTGGTTGAACTCCCTTAAAAGCTAGCCCCAGCGCATTAAAACCAACAGCCATACGGCTGATACTGCTAGTGCAATCCAAATGGATAATGCGGTGAAACCGATCACTCCCAGGTGGATAAAGGCAGCAGAGAGCAGGCCAATAAACAGCCGGTCCCCACGAGTCGTGGCAATGGGTAAAAACCCTTTGCGCTCAATGGTGGGCGATAAAATCTCCCAGATTGTCATTCCCGCCAGCATGGCAGCGATCGATGAAAAGAATATGGCGGTGGGCATGGTCCATACCATCCAAGACATGTGTGCTCTCCTCAGGTACGGCCCAGGGCAAAGCCCTTGGCGATATGGTTACGGACGAAATAGACCACCAGAATGCCGGGAATAATAGTAAGTACACCCGCGGCGGCCAGGGTGCCCCAATCAATCCCCGATGCTGTCGACGTGCGCGTCATGATCATGCCGATCGGCTGGGCATCCGTGGCAGTCAACGTGCGCGCCAACAGCAGCTCCACCCAGGAGAACATAAACAGGAAGAACAGCGTGACGCCGATGCCCGAGCGGATCATGGGAATGAAAATCTTCACGAAGAAGCGCGGAAAGCTATAGCCATCGATATAGGCCGTTTCATCGATCTCCTTGGGCACGCTGCTCATAAAGCCTTCCAAAATCCAAATCGCCAGCGGGATATTAAACAGGCAATGCGCCAGCGCCACGGCAATGTGGGTATCGAACAAGCCTACCGAGTAGTAAAGCTGGAAGTAGGGCAGCAGGAATACCGCAGGCGGGGCCATAAGATTGGTTAGCAGCCAGAAGAACAGATGTTTATCGCCGATGAAGGTGTAGCGGCTAAAGGCGTACGCGGCCGGTAGCGCGACGCAAATGGTGATCAGCATGTTCATCGCGACATAGAGCATCGAGTTAACGTAGCCCATGTACCAGCTTGAGTTAGTGAAAATGCCGATATAGTTATCAAAGGTAAGATTTTGCGGCCACAGCGTCATGGAACCGAGAATTTCGCTGTTGGTTTGTAGTGACATATTGAGTAGCCAATAAATAGGCAGAATCATCAATACCAGATACAGGCCAAGCAAAAGACGCGAGCGCCAGCGCGAACGGGCGTTGCGATTACGCCGCTGAGCGGGTGAGATTTTGCTGAAAATCGTGTTGTACTTTTCACCGCGCTGAGAGTTTTCGAGTTTATAGCTCATGTTAAGCACCTCCGTGCGGCGGCTTGTCTTTCTGCATGTTCATAATGGTGGTGTAAAACACCCAGCTCACCAGCAGAATGACCAGGAAATAGATAAGCGAGAATGCCGCCGAAGGGCCTAAATCTTGTTGGCCAACCGCCATCGTGGTGAGCGATTGGCTTAAGAAAGTGGTGGCACTGCCTGGCCCGCCGCCGGTGAGCACAAAGGGCTCGGCATAGATCATGAACGAGTGCATAAAGCGCAGCAGCACGGCGATAACGAGCACGTTGGTAAGCTTGGGCAGTTGAATATAGCGGAACACCGCCCATTTCGAGGCGCGGTCAATACGCGCGGCTTGGTAGTAGGCTTCAGGAATCGAGCGCAGGCCGCTGTAGCAGAGCATGGCCACCAGCGGTGTCCAGTGCCACACATCCATTAAAATGATCGTTGCCCAGGCATCGCCAGCGTTGCGGGTAATGTTGTATTCGATGCCCAACTCGCGCAGGCCCCAGCCCATCAAGCCGATATCGCCACGGGTAAAAATTTGCCAGATACTGCCGACCACGTTCCAGGGAATAAGCAGCGGCAGGGTAATTAAAATCAGTACTGCCGAGGCTTGCCAGCCGCGTTTGGGCATAATCAGCGCAATACCAATCCCGAGCGGAATCTGAATTGCCAGAATAATTAGCGAGAAAGAAATTTGGCGTAAAAAGGCTGCTTGTAAAGCATCGTCGTTAAGCATGCTTTGAAACCACTCGGTGCCAGTAAAAAAGCGCGCGTTCGGGCCGAGCACGTCTTGTACTGAGTAGTTGACCACCGTCATTAGCGGAATGATGGCGGAGAACGCCACCAATACCAGCATGGGTAGAACCAGGAGCCAGGCTCTGTTATTGGGCACTTTGTTATTCATGGCCAGCCTCCACCAGGTATTCATCGATATAGAGTGCAACGTGAGCGTCGTCAAAGCGCGCAAACGCCGTTTCACCCACTGGCGAATGGCCTTCAGGCAGGCGTGCTTTGAAGGTTTGCTCGTTGAGCTTGAAGGTCAGCAGCGAGTAAGTGCCCAGGTCTTGCACGCTGGTTACCTGAATGGGCACGCTATCGGCTGAGGGGCTTGAGGAGATGGCAATAAATTCGGGGCGGATACCCAGCTTGATGTTATTTGAGGTGATCTCCACGGAGTTGCTGGCATCAGCTACCGCACGCTCCATGGCCTCGTTAACCGGTAGCGGCTGTGAACCGAACATGACCTGATTGTCGCGGAACTCCACGGCCATAAAATTCATGCCGGGGCTGCCAATAAAGTAGCCCACGAACGTATGCGCAGGGCGCTCGAACAACTCTCGTGGCGTGCCGAACTGCACCACCTGACCTTCATACATCACGGCGATTTTATCTGCGAAAGTGGAGGCTTCTAGCTGATCGTGGGTCACGTAGATCATGGTGATATTGAAGCGCTCGTGAATCTCCTTTAGCTTGCGGCGCAGCTTCCACTTTAGCTGCGGGTCGATCACGGTAAGCGGTTCATCAAACAGAATCGCCGTGACGTCGTCTCGTACCAGCCCACGCCCCATGGAGACTTTCTGCTTTTCATCCGCGGTTAGGTTCTTCGCCTTGCGGTTCAACAGCGGCGTCAGTTCCAGAATGTCGGCGACTTCCAGTACCTTGGGTTTTACCCGGTACTCAGGGGTACTCATATTGCGCAGGGGAAAGGCGAGGTTGTCGAACACCGTCATGGTGTCGTAGATCACCGGAAACTGAAAAACCTGGGCAATATTGCGCTCTTCAGGGGGCAGCTCATTGACCCGCTGTCCATCAAAAAGTACGTCACCCTCTGAGGGTTCAAGCAGGCCGGAAATGATATTGAGCAGCGTCGATTTACCACAACCCGATGGTCCCAATAGCGCATAGGCGCCGCCTTGGTGCCACACGTGATCCATCTGCCTTATGGCGTAATCTGAAGCACCCTTGGGCGTTTTTTCGTAGGAGTGCGCCAGACCCTTTAACGTGATCTCAGCCATGGGCCGCTCCTCCCTGACGCACAGGAATATGGACCGTATGACCCTGTTTGTCGAAGGCGTAAAGTTGATGAGTTGGGAAGTAAACCTTCAATGGCTCATTCACACTGAACTGGTGAATGCCCGCTAAGTGCAGCACTAGGGGGAAGCGCTCATGGTGTACATGCAGAAAGGTTTCAGAACCGCTGATTTCGGCCACATCCACATGGACATCCAGCGCGAGGTCATCGGCTCGCTGGGGTTGCAGAGTAAGGTGCGAGGCTCGTACGCCAAAGTCGTAATCTCCCGGCTCAAGGCGTTTCAGCTTGTCGTCGCAGGGGAAGTGTAGCGTTTGGTCAAACGTGATTTCGTTATCGGTGAGTCGTCCAGGAACAATATTGATCGGCGGTTCTGAGAACATTTCGGCACTGAAACGGCCATTGGGCTCGCGATAGACCTGCTCAGTGGGGCCGTATTGAAGTAGTTTGCCTTCATGGAGCACCGCCGTATTACCGCCAAGCGCTAGCGCTTCATTGGGTTCAGTGGTGGCATACACCGCAATGCAATTACGCGCTTTAAATAAGTCACGTAACTCATCGCGTAGCTCTTCGCGGAGTTTGTAGTCCAGGTTAACCAGTGGCTCGTCAAAGAGGATGAGATCGGCGTCTTTGATCAAAGCCCTGCCCATGGCAGTACGCTGCTGCTGGCCGCCGGAAAGCTCTTGGGGGTAACGATTGAGTAGCTGTTCAATATGCAGCATTTCAGCGACTTCTCTAACGCGCTTATCAATGTCACTTTTAGGCTGCTTGGCAAGCTTCAGCGGCGAGGCAATGTTGTCGTAAACGGTGAGGCTGGGGTAATTAATAAACTGTTGGTACACCATGGAAACGTTGCGTTTGCGCACGGATACGTTGGTGACGTCTTTGCCGTCCATGATGATTTTGCCACGGGTAGGTGGTTCAAGCCCCGCCATCAGGCGCATTAGGGTAGTTTTGCCGGCCAGCGTTCGCCCAAGCAGCACATTAAAAGAGCCAGGCTCAAGGGCTAGGTCAATCCCACTGATATGTGGCACACCGTTAACGATGTGATCGATATTTTGCAAATGTAAGGACATGCCGATCTCGCTAGCGTCATTGTTGTTGGAAATGCTGTTGGAAGCGTCGTTGGAAATTTTTGTTGTACAGTGCAGATCGTTTTCGTTTACGAAAGACTAGTTGATCACTTGCGAACTTGCAACGCGTTTTTGGCTGATCGAACTACGCTTTTAGGCGTATAAAGCGAACACAAAAAAACCGACTCCTGACGTTCAGGAGTCGGTTGCTTTTAAAGGTAATGCTTTGAAAATTAAGGTTTACTTAACGTTTTCCTGTTCCCGTGCTGGTGCTGGCGCGGGTTTGGCATTGTGATCGATGAGCGTGGA
Source organism: Vreelandella neptunia (assembly GCF_022489065.1). Lineage (GTDB taxonomy): Bacteria > Pseudomonadota > Gammaproteobacteria > Pseudomonadales > Halomonadaceae > Vreelandella > Vreelandella neptunia_A. The sequence goes on from NZ_JAKVTW010000001.1 coordinate 768,219, forward strand.
TTTGTTCTTTGCGAACGCATCATAAGCGAAGTCATCCACCGTGAGCATTTCCAGAACTTCAGCCTCGAAGGTGCGCATGAAGATGGCATCTTGTTCATTGATCAGGCCTTTTTCCAAACCGGCCTCAACACGTGCTTCAGGGTGCAGCGCCGTTTGTGGCAGCTCGCCTTTAGCATAAGCCTTGTTCACCGTGCGGTAGATCGCTTCAGCACGGTCATAATCGACCAGCAGGGCGTTATAGCGTGCCAGCGGGTTACTCTGTTCACCGTCGTCCACGTCCCAGGTGTTCTCAAGCAGTTTCGTACGCAGGGCGCTGTGCGTAGAGACACGGTGAGCGATATCACGGGCCAGATCGTCGTGGGGCTTGTTCCAGCGGCGGCCAGTGGGCATCACGACGGCGTTGAGCGTTTTGCCCAGGGCACGGTTGGGTAGATTATCGAAAATCTCCACAAAGGCCTGCTCGGCACGCTGGAGCAGGAAGCGACAGCTGTAATGCAGCAGGGCCTCTTCGCCTTCAACTTTGCTACCCGCTTCCCACTGCTTGAGCACCATGGAAGTGAGGTAGAGGTTAGAAAGCACATCCCCCAACCGCGCCGAGATCATTTCGCGTTTTTTCAGCGCTGAGCCCAGGCTGGCCATCGCAGCATCGGCGCACAGGCCAAAGCCAGCGGAGAGGCGGGCAATATCCTGGGCGTAAGCGGCGGCAGGGCCGTCGAAAGGTACGCTGGCTTTACCGATACCAAAGCCGAGGGTAAAGGCGCGCGCTGCGTTACCGAAGATCAAGCCCGCGTGGCCGAAGAAGGCTTTATCGAATGCCTTCATATCGTTGGCGTCTTTTGCCGCCAGCTCGTCGAGTACGTAAGGGTGGCAGCGGATCGCGCCCTGGCCAAAGATCATCAGGTTGCGGGTCATGATGTTGGCGCCTTCCACGGTAATTGCCACCGGGTTGGCGCTGTAGCCGATACCCAGGTAGTTACGTGGGCCAAGGGTGACCGCCTTACCGCCATGAACGTCCATCGCATCGCTAAGCAGCACGCGCTGGAACTCGGTGAGCTGGCTTTTCAGGATCGCCGAGGGCACCGCGGGTTTTTCGCCGTGGTCGATCATGTTGGCCGTTTGGTACACGGTGGCTTGGGAGATATAGGCCAGCGCCGTCATGCGAGCGAGGGGTTCTTGCACACCTTCCATCTCGGCCACCGGTACGTTGAACTGGCGGCGAACGCGGGTGAAACCGCCGCTCCAACCCAGGGCGTAGCGCGCAGTACCGGTAGCGCCGGATGGCAGCGTGATACAGCGGCCGATGGATAGGCACTCAACCAGCATCCGCCAGCCCTGGCCGATCATGTCCGGGCCACCAATAATGGTATCTAGCGGTACGAAGACATCTTTACCGATAATCGGGCCGTTCATAAACGGGCTGCCGATGGGGTGGTGACGGCGGCCAATTTCCATACCGGCGGTATCGCGGGGAATTAGCGCTAAGGTAATGCCACGATCCGCTTCGTCACCCAGTAATTTTTCCGGGTCAAATAGGCGGAAGGCGAGGCCTACTACAGTGGCGATGGGCGCCAGTGTGATCCAGCGTTTTTCGAAGTTAAGACGCAGGCCCAGCACTTCTTCGCCGTTAATGGTCTGTTTGCACACAACGCCGGTATCAGGCAGCGAAGTAGCATCAGAACCCGCGCGGGGGCCGGTAAGGCCAAAGCAGGGGATCTCGCGACCATCAGACAGGCGCGGTAGGTAGTGATCTTTCTGCTCTTGGGTGCCGTATTTCAGCAGCAGTTCGCCAGGGCCTAAGGAGTTAGGTACACCCACGGTCACCATTAGGGTTTCATTGACGGAGAGCTTTTGCAGCACCATGGACTGCGCTTTGGCTGAGAAGCCCAGGCCGCCGTACTCCTTCGGAATGATCATGCCGAAGAAGCCCTCTTTTTTCAGGAAGTCCCACAGTTGTTGGGGCAGGTCGGCGCGCTCGTGGGTGATATCCCAGGCGTTGCACATGCCAGCGGCTTTGGCACACTGATTGGCCAAAAAGGCTTTCTCATCGTCGCGCAGGCCATCGTCTTTAAAGGCGAGCAGCTTTTCCCACTGGGGTTTGCCGGAGAATAGCTCGCCATCCCAGGAAACGCTGCCCGCTTCCAGTGCGGTGCGTTCAGTGGCGGAAACTTTGGGCGCTACTTTTTTAAAGGTGGCGAATAGGCGCGGCGTTAGCCACTTGCGACGCAGCGCGGGCAGGCCCGCTGCGGCTACGGCGGCTGCGCCGAGTAGTAGCAGCACGCCAATGACTTCTGCGTCAAACAGCAGGCCAACAAGGCCCAATACGCCAAGCACCGCTAGCGCGGCAGGAGCGCCTGCCTCGCGACGCATAACCACGAGCAGGCCAACAATGGCGAGCACGATAAGGAGTAGGGTGAGCATAGACTCTCTCTCTTTGTTTCAGGCGTTGTCTTTCAGCCTGCTGTTGTTAGTAAAAAAGGGTAGTGAAAAACGGCCATCAACCGTTAATCGAACACTTGTTTGAATATTGGCAGATGGCAGCCGCCTCGTGCAAGTATTTAGGCATGTTTAGCACTGTTAATGCGATGCGGTTAGCAAAAAAAACGCCATGGCTGTAGGCCATAGCGTTTGGAGTGATAGTTAGGCTAAATGTTCAGGTGCGTTTGGCCGGTGCGCCGTTGGCGACATAATAATCCACACTGGCGCGGGGGAGTGGCTCATGCCCCTTGATTCGGTCGGCAATTTTCTCCGCCAGCATAATGGTAGGCGCATTCAGGTTGCCGGTAGGAATCACCGGGAACAGCGACGCATCGACTACGCGCAGGCCTTCAATACCATGGACGCGGCCCTGGCCATCGGTGACTGCCATTTCGTCACTGCCCATTCGGCAGCTGCCGCAAGGGTGGTAAGCGGTTTCTGCATGCTCTTTTACGAAGGCATCCAGCTCGGCATCAGTCTGCACCTTCGGGCCGGGGGCTATTTCACGCCCGCGGTACTTCTCAAACGCTGGCTGGGCGATGATGTCGCGGGTGAGGCGAATGGCATCGCGAAACTCTTGCCAATCTTTCTCTTTGGCCATGTAGTTGAACAGGATGCTAGGCGCCGCGTGAGGATCTTTCGAGGTGAGTCGAATACGGCCGCGACTTTCCGAGCGCATCGAGCCAACGTGAGCCTGGAAACCGTGAGCCTGGACTGCGCTTTTACCGTTGTAGCTGATGGCGATGGGCAGAAAGTGGTACTGCAGATTGGGCCACTCCTCTTCATCGCGGCTGCGGATAAAGCCACAAGACTCAAACTGGTTGCTAGCGCCGATGCCGGTACCATTGAATAGCCATTCGGCGCCAATCTTGGGCTGGTTGTACCATTTCAGTGCTGGGTAGAGCGAAATCGGCTCTTTGCACTCGTACTGGATGTACATTTCCAGGTGATCCTGGAGGTTTTCGCCTACCCCCGGCAGCGCATGAACGGTCTCAATCCCAAACTCTTTAAGCAGTTCTGGGTTGCCAATGCCGGAGCGCTGCAAAATCTGTGGGGAGGCGATGGCCCCACCGCAGAGCAGCACTTCACGGCGGGCGTAGGCCTGCTGTTTTTCGCCTTTCTGATCATAGCGAACACCCACCGCACGCTTGCCTTCAAACTCGATAACGTCGGTAACGGCATGGGTTTCGATGGTCAAATTATGACGTTTTTTGGCGGTGTCCAGGTAACCGCGCGCCGTTGAGGCGCGGCGGCCTTTGGGCGTAACGAAGCGATCCATGGGGCCGAAGCCCTCTTGCTGGTAGCCGTTAACGTCTTCGGTTTCCGGGTAGCCAGCCTGCTTGCCCGCTTCGATAAAAATGCGATAAAGCGGGTTGTTAGTGTCCTTAGGTGTGGTCACGCTGACCGGGCCATCGCCGCCGTGATAGCTGTTTGCACCCACATCACGGGTTTCGCATTTTTTGAAGTAGGGCAGGCAGCTTAGGTAGTCCCAGTCTTCAAGACCGGGCTGTTTGGCCCAGTTGTCGTAATCCAGGGCATTACCGCGGATGTAGCACATGCCGTTAATCAGCGAGGAGCCGCCCAGGCCTTTGCCGCGGCCACACTCCATGCGCCGGCCATCCATATACGGTTCGGGATCAGTTTCAAACGCCCAGTTGTAGCGCTTGCCCTGCAGTGGAAACGCTAGGGCAGCGGGCATTTGCGTACGAAAATCAAGGCGGTAATCGGGACCGCCCGCTTCTAAAAGCAGCACGCTGACGCTGCTGTCTTCGGTGAGGCGAGTAGCGAGCACATTGCCCGCGGAGCCTGCGCCGATAATGATGTAATCAAATTCACGTGCTTGAGACATAGAGTCTCCTTTAGAAATCTTGCTGAGTCGAGGAGGGGAGCCGGTAGGCATAAAAGCGAAGCGTCTTTTTCAGGGCCGGAAAGTGCTCCATGCGATTCCAGCATTCCCGCCATCCTTGGCGGTCAGATGAAAAAGCCGAGCGCCCATGGATGGGTTCACAGCGTCTTCGTGTTATGCCTACCGGCGGAGCTTAGTACTGAGATTTAAAACACTGACTCAAACGGCCCCATCTCGATCTGTACTGACTTGGTCTGGGTATAGTGATTGAGCGTCTCGATACCGTTCTCGCGACCGATGCCCGACTCTTTATAGCCGCCTACAGGCATCTCGGAAGGTGACTCGCCCCAGGTGTTGATCCAGCAGATACCGGCTTCCAGCTGGTGAATAACACGGTGCGCGCGGTTCAGGCTTTCGCTGAAGACACCGGCGGCCAAGCCATAAGTGGTGTCGTTGGCGCGGCGAATGACTTCCGCCTCGTCATCAAAGGCGAGCACCGACATTACCGGGCCGAAGATCTCTTCACGCACGATACGCATATCGTCGGTGCAGTCGGTAAAGACAGTGGGAGCAGCCCAGGCACCATTGGCGTAGCTGCCAGTATTCCAGTCATCGCCACCCACGAGCAGGCGAGCGCCTTGCTCTTTGCCCAGAGCAATATAGGAGAGCACTTTCTCCTGGTGTTCAAAGCTGACCAGCGGGCCAAAGTTGACGCTAGGATCCATTGGGTCGCCCGCCTTGATGCGCTTAACGCGCTCCACCAATTTGGCTTCAAAGGCGTCTTTAACGCTGCGCTCAACAAATACCCGGGTGCCGTTGGTGCAAATTTGGCCGCTGGAGTAGAAGTTGGCCATCATGGCGGCGTCGGCGGCGCGATCAAGATCGGCATCCGCGAACACCAGCAGCGGCGATTTGCCACCTAGTTCCATGGTGACGTCTTTTAATGTCGAGCTAGCGGCGGCGGCCATGACTTTTTTGCCGGTGCCCGCTTCGCCGGTGAACGATACCTTGGCGATACCAGGATGCTCAGTGAGCATCGCGCCCACGCGGCCATCGCCTTGCACCACGTTAAAGACACCGTTGGGCAGGCCTGCCTCGGTGAAGATTTCCGCCAATTTCATCACGGTGAGCGGGGTCACTTCACTGGGTTTGAACACCACGGCGTTGCCTGCGGCCAGTGCCGGGGCGGCTTTCCAACAGGCGATTTGAATGGGGTAGTTCCAGGCGCCAATCGCACCGATCACGCCCAGTGGCTCACGGCGAGTGTAGACAAAAGAGCTATCGCGCAGGGGAATTTGGCTGCCTTCAATAGCGGGCGCCAAGCCAGCGTAGTACTCCAACGCATCCGCGCCGGTCACGATATCGACACTGGCCGTTTCGCTGATCGGCTTACCGGTGTTGCGGGTTTCCAGCTCGGCCAGCTCGTCATTACGCTCTCTTAATAGCGCGACGGCGCGCAAAAGAATGCGCGAACGCTCCATGCCGGTCATCGCGGCCCACTCGCGCTGGCCGCGCTGGGCTGCGGCGACGGCTGAATCGACATCGGCTTGGCTAGCTTGGCCGATAGTGGCCAGCAGGCTGCCATCAAACGGGTTGGTGACGGTAAAGGTTTCACCTGAAGAGGCGTCTACTTGGCGACCATCAATATAGAGAGGCTGTACGTTTTGAGCGGCCATGTAGGACTCCTTAAATAAGATAAAATTAGCTGTACGTGTGGGATGCAGACGTGGGGCATCCAGAATGAGCAAGTAGCTGATCAAGATAGGTGTGCGCTAGAAGTCGAGCCTCGTCAGCATCGAGACCTTCACGGGAAAGGGCGCCGCGCAGCCAAAGGCCGTCGATCATGGCAGCCAAACCATGCGCTGCGTTGCGGGCTTCTGCACGGGGCATTACGCGCCGAAACTGGTGACATAAATTGCTGTAGAGGCGGCGGTCATTGACGTTTTGCAACCGCTGCAAAATAGGTTTGTGCATGCTGCTTGCCCAAAAGGCCAACCACGTTTTGGCGGCAGGGCCGGTGACCTGAGTGCGGTCGAAGTTGCCCTCAATGATGGCGCCGATATGGGCTCGGGGAGAGCCATCTTCTAAGGCATGACGACGAACCGCCACGGCATCTGTCAGGTCAGTCAGGATCTGACGCATCGTAGCCTCTAGAAGACCATCTTTACCGCCAAAATAATGGCTGATAATGCCCGCTGAAACGCCCGCATGGCGTGCAATACGCATCACGGTCGTTTCGGCTAGTCCTACCTCATCAATTGCCGCCATGGTTGCGTTAATTAACTGCTGGCGGCGTATCGGTTCCATTCCCACCTTTGGCACAGCGTTCTCCTAGAGACTCAACCAATCCGTTGAATGCCTTACACGGGCGATGCTTGAAACCCAGGCGTAGGCATGATTACCTAACCATGATGGCATTTTTTTATTGAACGTTCAATCAATAAAAGGCGCCGACAATCTCTATTGCTATAAGGGGACAATAATGATGAGCAGAACTACGTCACGTTACGCGGGTGCTTTATTACTGGCAGCAGGCTTGCCAACCGCGGCTTATGCCAATGAGTGCAGCAGTGTGCGTTTTGCCGAAGTGGGTTGGACAGATATAACCGCAACGACAGCCCTGGCCAGTGAAGTGCTTGAAGGCCTTGGCTACGAGCCAACCGTTGACACGGTTTCCGTGCCGATTGCCTATGCCGGTATGCGCAACAACGACTTTGATGTCTTTTTAGGTAACTGGATGCCTTCGATGGCGTCTATCAGCGACCCGTATATCGAACGCGGTGAGGTCGAGCGCTTAGTGGCCAACCTGGAAGGGGCCAAGTACACCTTGGCAGTGCCGCAATACGTTTACGATGCTGGGGTAACATCGGTAAATGATTTAGCGGAGCACGCGGATCAATTTGATAGCAGCGTGCACGGTATCGAAGCGGGTAACGATGGCAATGAGCTCATCGAGCAGATGATTGATGATGACGCTTATGGATTAGGCGATTGGCAGGTGATTGACTCCAGTGAAGCCGGAATGTTGGCTGAGCTGCGTGCTAGGGTGCCTAATGAGCAGTGGATGGTGTTTTTAGGCTGGGAGCCGCACCCCATGAACTCTAACTTCGACATGGCCTATCTGTCTGATGCCGACGACTACTTTGGCCCAGATCTAGGCGGCGCAACGGTGCATACCAATACCCGTGCTGGGTTCGTAGATGAGTGCCCCAATGTGGGAGCGCTATTACGCAATATGACGTTTACGCTGGAAATGGAAAACCAGCTAATGAGCTCGATCATGGATGATGGCGAAGATCCCCGTGATGCCGCACGAGACTACTTGAAAGCCAACGATGGTCTGCTGGATGAGTGGTTGGACGGCGTGACAACGCGCGACGGCGAGCCAGGAGCAGAGGCCGTGCGCGCCGCTATTCAGTAAGTCAATTTCGACACGCTTAGTTGACTAGCAGGGCAAGCCGGAATCCGGCTTGCCTTTCATATTTAAGGTAGGCATAATCTGCACCCGTTGATGAGGGAAAGGCTACGTAGCTCAGCTGGTTAGAGCACATCACTCATAATGATGGGGTCCCCTGTTCAAATCAGGGCGTAGCCACCACATCAGCTTTAGCACATTCACTTTGCAAGACATCAGAATGTGCCGTTATGGTGGCCCCTTAGGTCCTCCCGCAACGCTAAACTGCGAATCCCGCCAGGCCCGGAAGGGAGCAACGGTAGTGGTGGCTGCGTGTGCCGGGATGTGGCTTTTGGGGCCGCCTCCATTTGTTGTAAGCAATTGATAGAGCTTGGGAATTTCGCCTTCTGCGTCTAAGTGATACAGAATGGTGGTACAAATGAGCTCACCCTACCTATTAAAATCTCGTCATGGCATATACTACTTTCGTTTGGTTATTCCTGTCCCGCTTCGGGTAGTCATTGGGAAGACGGAATTAAGACGATCCCTCAAAACCAGAAGCAAACGAGAAGCTTTATTAAAGAGCGCTAGGCTGCTGCTAGAAGCTCAAGAGCTATTGGGTAGTGCAGAGGGTAGGGGAACGGGTAGCGATCCTACTCCAGCCTTTACAGGCGCTACTAGGCCTCCTTCTAATACTACTCTGTCCGCGCCTGTTCCTACACTCTCTCAATTCTTTGAGTCGTATCGTCAATTTCAGCTAGTCCAAGGGGTTAGCTTAAAAACTCTAGATGATAAAGAAGCCGTTGTTCGTTTGTTGCTGTTTATCTGTCAAGATAAGAGAATTGACTACTACACCATAGGCGATGCCAAGCTCTTTCGAGAGAAAGCCTTACTGCTACCTCCGCTAGCTCTTCGTACACTACAAAAGCATCCCAATAAGGTGCTCTCAGACTTGATTGGAAAGGTCGAACCTACCATCAGCATTACAACCTATAACAACTACATTAAAAATTTATCTACAATTTTTTCTTACGCACAAAAAGAAGAAATATTGTATAGCAATCCATTTGCTAATATGAGAATCAAGAATCCTGTGCGGGTTAGCTCATACCGTGATGTATTCACTCCTAGTGAAGTGGCATTAATATTCAAAAAAACAAGCCATTATCGAGAGTCTAAACAAAGTTTCAAGTATTGGTTGCCTAGGTTGGCTTATTATACTGGTGCGCGTTTGAATGAGTTATGTCAGTTATGCAAGCAAGATATAAAATTAATAAATGATGTGCCATGCATTCACATACAAGCAGTTTCACCAAATCAAAGAATAAAGAACTCTTCTTCTGAGAGAGCTATACCTTTACATAGCAAGCTTGTAGAGTTTGGTTTCAATGAATGGGTGGAGAACCAAGATAATCAAATATTTCCAATGCTTAGATATTCTGATAAACATGGATATTCAGCTACACCAAGTCGATGGTTTGGGAGGTTCAAAGCTGATATAGGCTTGTTTGAAGATGGCGCTGGAAAGAAAGACTTTCATAGTTTTAGGCACACAGTAGCCGATGAGTTGAAGCAGAAAGGAGTGAGCGAAAACTTAATAGGCGGAATTCTGGGGCATACAACGGGTGGAATAAACAACACGCGATACGGAAAGGATTTTAAGCCTGAAGTTTTGAAGCCGGTAATTGAGTTGCTGGCGCACTGTAGGTAGCTCGACCAATTTTAGACACTATTGCACCTGCGTATAGCTATGTTTTATTCTGCATAGGTGGGTGCAGAGAAAGGATAGATAGCAATATCTAGATAGACTAAGATGTGCTAGCTACTTAAGGTTGAGTGAACTATTGCTGATATTAAAAAATACATCTAGTATTCAAGTTTTTAATTGTTCATAACAAACGGAAGGGTGTGATATGAGAGCAGATTTTCTCCGTAACTGGCGTTCATATGTAAAGATAAGAAATCAAGCGATAGTGGGAATAAAGTTTACGGATAGAAGAGAGCACTTAATTTGTGGTTTGTTTAGTCGCGTAGATGGGCTGTCTCAAGAAATAATAAAGTTGCTTAAAAGTGAAGGTTCGTTGGGCTGTCCTCCTATGATGAGATCGGCTCTTGAATCTTATATAGACTTAAAGTGTTTGAAGAAAGATGAAAAATACATTTACGAATTTGAGGCTATGCATGTAGATAGCCAGATAAAATATTATAAAGCTTATAGCGATGAAAATATTTGGTTTAAAGAAATGAGCGAAGCAGAGGTAAATCTGAAAATTGAAGCATTAAAGAAAAGAAAAAATGATCTATTGGAAGGTAGGAAAAAGCCAATGAGGTTGAAAGAGCGCTTTGAAATGGCCGAGGAAAGTCACGCATATGATACTATTTATCACAACTTGAGTAACCTTGTTCATTCTTCTATTGGTGCATTGGCAAATCAATATGATGGTAAAAATCAAGTGTTGAATATGAAGCCAAAAGAAAGCCAGACCAATTATTATTATAGCAGTACCATAAGTTTGTGTTGTGCTACGCTTATAGAAACTCTCGAAGCTTTGGGTCATAAAGAACACATAATTGATGAGCTTCAAAATATTATGAAAGCTGTTAACAAAAAAGCTAGATGTGTGTCAGGAATAAGAGGAGAAGTCTAACGTAGTATTCATACTGTTTAATCCGATGGGAAGATTTAATACATGCTTTTTCTGTCTATAATTAGAATACAAGATTAGCCTTAAAATATTGGTAACTGATAATTGTGCATAGGTTCTATTAGTGGCTCTACTAGACCACATCGCCGGTACGAAGACTTATGAAAGATAAGATAAAACACTAAAGCCAGAAGCCTTGGTTGATATTATAGAGCTTAAAAAGCTTGAAGGAGTAATATTGTGAATATCACGTCTTTATCGCTCTTAGTCAGCCTATGAATACCTGTAGATACCGGTAAGCGCAGCTATGACATTGCCCTTGCTTATTGTCGTGATAAAGGTGGGCTAGCACAGTATATAAGCAATGATGACACAATACGTTTTAGCTGTAGTAGTGATATCACCACTATAATCACTATTCAAAAGTAATCTTCAAAGAGCCTATTTCAGCGTCTAAGCGCCTCTAGGGAATAGGTAGCACATACCCCTATCTTCAGAGAGATCGCTTATCCTGGCTTGAAATAAGCGCCATATAGCAGGGTTGTGAATATTCAGCTTTGAACAATTAAATAGCAAGGCTTTACCCTATAAGATAGTCTACTCAATAGGTAGCGGAGAAAGAGAGCATCATTAATTTTTCTTGACCTATCCCCACCAATATAGGGAGAGAGTTCCACTACCTCCCCTTATCTCTCATGCTTTCCATCATTTAATTAGTAACTGTTTACCTCTCTACCACACCCATTAGTTACACTCTGTTACAGCTTGACTTGAGAGCAGTACCTGTGGCTTAATGTGTTTAGTACCCCACAACTGAATAACCGAACCGGCATCCCTTAAAGGGTTTGTTACCCGGCTCTTTTTTTGCGTCTGTAATTTGAACAAAACTATTAATCACTTACACGGTGCTATGTTCATTGTGGGACACAGTCTTGTGGTTACAAAACCTATAAGTAGTTATAAAAATTGATAACCCACATCAATACAACCCAAAGCATAAAAAACCAAGGAGAATATATTGAAATAGGCACAATACAATATAGAAAAGGGAAATTGTTTTACAAGATAAATAGAATAAAACAATAATATCAAACACTAGAATATAATTTTCTTTCTTGTTGTTTGTTGGGATATTTATAACTAAATTCCTAACGGTGGACATTTTTGCTTATGGCTTATAAGAGTTTTTGTCCACCTCTGATATACCAACCTAAGTAAGTAACTCTCACACTTTCGTACAGAATGGTGGGGAGAATTAATGCAAAAAAATAACTGAGGAAAAATTAAATGACTGATACTGTTTATGTTGCAAGTGCTCTTATGGGCGCTGGAAAGACCCGAGGATTCATTGAAAAAATCAACCCTGAAGATAACATAATACTGGCTGTGCCTACTATTAAGCTTGGTGATGATATAGTATTGGCGATGAAAAGTGAAGGCATTGATTATGAAGTATTTAATTCTGAGGACAATTTCTTAGAGTCTACAAAAAGCCGTATAGAAAAAAGATTAATAGAAGAAAAGGATGGGGGTGTTCTTATTATTACGCATAAATCTCTTTCTATGCTCAATACTGATTACTTGGTCGGATGGAATGTTGTTTGCGATGAGGTTCCTAACTTAAGCAACTGTAAATTTTCTCGGGAAATACCGCCCAGTACCTATGAAAGGCTTTTTAAAGGGCTAGTTGAAGATCATGATGATGGAACCGTAACTATACAAGATGGTGTTCCAGATTCAGTGCTACTTGAAGAGCTTAAGAAATCTACTTTAGCTGGCATTGAATCTGCTGAGATGATGTTTAGTGGATTGTTAGAGAGGAAGGCTGTTGTAAAACTTTTAAAGAATAAAAAAGGGTATATCATCACTATTGCTGATTACATTGATTATGCCAATATTATTAAGTCATGCGTCTCATTTCACGTGATGGGCAATAGTGTAGAAAAGACTCTTTTCTATCAATTTGTGAAGGTAAGAGGGTATAAGATTGAAAAGTCTGAGTATGCTCCAGGTTCTTTTAAGTATAAATCAACTGTGACATTGGTTCCATTATTCAATACTAAAAAGATTAGTCGTGAGAAAATGGAGTTAAAAGAAGATGGCACTAAATCTTTGAAATTTGATGAAACCTGTATAGGCTGGAAAGGAATTAAGAAGGCAATCGAATATCACCAGGGCGAACGTATATTGGTGCAGTGCTTTTCTTGGATGAAGAAATTTCCTTTTAGTGACTATATTAACGCTACAGTAACATCATTTGATTCTCGTGGATTGAACGTATACCGGGATACTCACCATCGTACAGTGAACATTATTCATGGTAACCCTATTCCAATTTTAAAGCCTTTACATACAGAAATGCTTGCAATGATGGGTGTCGATATTGAGGTTGGTAGGGCTGCTATTGAGCATGAGAACTTCATTGAACCAATGGCACAGCACATTGCAAGAACTTCTATTCGTAATGGTATTGAAGAAGATAATATTTTTGTAGTACTTCCTACAATTGATGTAGCTAATAGAATTGAAGAGGTGCTTCAATTGAAATGTGGGATTGATCTTTCAATTATGCTTGATATTCCTGAGAAAGCACCTACTCAAGCGAAAATGAAGGCAGCAGAGCGTGACCAAGAAATCCGTAAATTGAGTGAGAGCGCCACACATGAAGAAATTGCCAAAAGATATGGAATTACCACTAAGACTGTACAAAGAGCGTTGAAAAAAGTAGCGTGAAATTTCTCATATTGCTGGTGTAATATCGATGTGTGTAAATAGCTGCTCACTTGCTTACTATCTATGTCCATCCTACAGTCAAATTAATTTAATAAATAAGAAGAGTTCAAAATGGAAGCTGAAAATTGGAAAGATGATGTACTGAAATTCATAGGAGGTTACGTAGAGCATGATACAGATTTGAATTCTTTGCGGCTCTTATTGCTTAAGAATAAACCAAGTTGCTTATATCGATATAGGTCAGGAAGTAATTTTGACTTGGATGCCTTAAAAAAAGGCTATGAGTGGCTTTCTTATCCTGATGATTATAATGATCCTTTTGACGCTAGAATGTTTTATGATACTGAAGAAACAATATTGCCAGCACTAAATAATCACTTTAATAAAACATTAGATCCGCAATCTAAGGCTATGATTGAGGTTCTTACTGGCAATAAAGAATTAGACATATATGGCGGTCGACCAGACAAGCAGGTGATTGAAAAAGCTAGAAAATTACATGGATTGAGGTTTTCTTCAATGGAAAAGCTATGTGAAGATTTTGCTGCCCATTGTAAAGATAGAACTGATAATCTCGAGTCCCACATGGATAAAAAGATTAGAAATATGTCGTTAATATGCTCTTTTACTACACATCATTCTAACCATTTAATGTGGGCGCATTATTCAAATTCATATAAAGGATTTTGCTTGGAATATAATTTTTCTAAATTTTTATTAAATGATGGTTTAATTCTTCCAGTTTCTTATTATAAGAGCCCGCTTGATGTAACAGATTTGCTTATAAGATCTGGGCTTAAAGAGAAAGGAGCTATGCATAGAGCTGCAATAGGAAGCGCTTTGGTCAAAGGGACTGCATGGGAATATGAAGATGAGTGGCGTTATATCAGCTATTCAGAAAAAACAACTAGGGAATTAAATGGTTTGCAACTGAATAGAGTTCTTCTTGGCTGTAATGCTAGCGATGAACTCACTAATAAAGTTGTTGAAATATGTAAGAATCGAGGTATTGAAGTGGTCACAAAAAAGCGATCATCTATTTCTTTCGACTTAGTCGATGGCGAGCGCTTAGCATAAGTCCTGACACCTACACTAGATATTACTTGTATGTACTCACTATCAATTTTGAAAGGACAGGCTTTGGTGAGGCGTCTTTCTTTCTTCAGCCACATCCTTATCAAAAGGAAGGCTACTTACAGTTTTAACATGAAAAGCTTGCGATCTTTTAGGTATATTTCAGCGAACACACCTAGGAAAGCTCTTTTCGTGTTCATTAGGTAGTGATTGACAACCCAAACGAATACATTAATAATGACCACACTCAAAAGAACACAATTCAATGGAGTGTGTCGAGATGACTTTTATTCGTGCCTACCTTCGTGCTTCGACGGAAGACCAGAACGCTAGTCGTGCTAAGAAGGCTCTAGAAGCCTTTGCCAATAATAAGGGGGCTCGAATAGCTTCATGGTATATAGAGAATGCCAGCGGCACTAAAGCTGACCGTACAGAGCTAGCGCGTCTAATTGATGATGCCCAGACGGGAGACATTCTACTAATTGAACAGGTTGACCGCTTAACCCGTCTCACCAAAAGTGATTGGGACAAGCTGAAAGCAGCTATACAGAGTGCAGGGCTTCGTGTGGTCTCTCTTGATCTGCCAACGAGCCAAGCAGCTATGACAGTAAGCGCCAGCGATGACTTTACTGGACGCATGCTGGATGCGGTTAATTCGATGCTCATGGATATGCTAGCCGCTGTTGCTCGCAAGGATTATGACGATAGGCGCAGAAGGCAGGCTGAAGGAATTGAAAAGGCAAAGGCCCAAGGCGTTTATAAAGGAAGACCTGCCGATGAGGTTCTGCATCAGAAGATTCGAGAGCTTCGAGAGAAAGGCTTTAGTATTCGGAAAACGGCTGATCTTGCTGGATGTGGTGTTTCGACCGTTCAGCGAGCTCTCAAGTCTTGAATATGAAAACATGCTTATGTATGTGTCTGGCAAGTAATTATGAATTTTAGAAAAAAATTATATAGCAAGTAAGCATTTGCATAGGGCTGTGCTATGTCAAAGCTCTATGCGCTCGCTATGCCAAAAGCTCAAAATCTGTCCGTGTTCTTGTCCATACCCGCATCGTTATAGAAGGGGGGTGCTTGAAATCTCTGATATGAGTCCAGTGGTCTACAATAAACTCTAAGAATTTCTAGTGGACGGTTTGAAAGGTATGAATTTTGGTACACATTGGTGATACAAAATGGGTAATGCTGGGTACAATCTGGGTAGCGTACTAGGAAGTGTACGCTAACAAGTGAAGGCTGAAATTTCTTTGTAAATCAATTGCCAAGGCGCTCGGAAAGATACTCGGTAGTGGTGGCTGCGTGTGCCGGGATGTGGCTTTTGGGGCTGCCTCCATTTGTGTGTCGTTTCCAGTCTGTTGTGACATAAATTCCAGCCAAAATGACATAATTTGCGGTTTGTCGTGACATAACCGATTTTTGTAGTAATCCTACGAAATGGTTTGGTGTCATGTATAGGCGCAAAGTCTGCCACTCTCGTGTCAAAAATCTCTATAAATTTGCAGCGCAAAAAATTATAACTTAATAATTGTTGAGTCTTCGCAGAGGGTTTATGCATCCGCCATTTTTTTAATTTTACCTAGCGGCATAAATAAGAGGCCTATTTGCTGAATTACATATTAAGTTTGTTAATTCAATAAATATAAAACTATTAAGGTTCCAACTCCTGCAGCTCCTAATACGTCAAGCGTTTCTATCAACTCAATTTCTAATATTTTTAATACATTGTAAGAAAAATAGCGACTGAGTAACTGTGATATACCAGTTGACATTACACTTAGTGAGGCGATGATAATCTCTATTTTTTCTATTCCCATCATCCATAGAAGAATCGTTAGTAAAGTGACTAAAACAACGCTGGCTCTAAGGGTAGGCCATTCAGCAGAATGAATAGATGTATTGATGCCGCCTACCAAGTCCTCCGAGGTTGTCATTTTTTTGGGTAGAAGCCGTTTCCAAAAACCTTGGCTGGAGTTAAATAAATGCGATAAAACCATGTGCATACACCAGAATAGTTGAGCAGGGTGGATAGCAGCTTGACATGGAATACTTAACGATCACTTAAGCATTTATTAATTGGCGAGGCTCCGGCACGTTTGACTAATATCTTTCTTCTGTAGGTAAACGTCCGTTACTACACCAAGCAAACCCAGCACGCTGTGAAATAAGTTATCGTGCGAGGCGGCTTGATCAGAGACTTGGCGTAAGCAGCTCATATCAAGCCCTTGCTGCTGTGAAAATGAACTGGAAAGCCACCACACCATAGGCACATCCGTCTGTTTGTCGGGAGCAATGGCGTAGGGTATACCGTGCAAGTAAATCCCATTTTCGCCCAGTGATTCACCATGATCAGAGAGATAGATCATCGCAGTTGCGTAGCCATCCTGACGCTTTAACGTCTCAATCACCTGATCCAACACAGTGTCGGTATATAGAATGGCATTGTCGTAGCTGTTGGTAATGTCCTCTCTTGAGCACTTGGCTAAATCCGCGCTGGCACAAGCGGGAACAAAACGTTCGAAGTCAGCAGGGTAGCGTTGGTAATAGCTGGGGCCATGGTTGCCTTGCTGATGCAGCACAACAACCTGATCAGCTGAGGTATCGCTAATTTGCTTGGTCAAGGCTTGAACCAGTGCTTCATCCAAGCATCGCCCATCTGGACACAAAGACGCATACTCCTCTGGCGAGAGCGTTTTTGTCGTCACTCCGTCGCAGACACCTTTACAGCCTGACTGGTTATCAAGCCAGGTGACCTCTAACCCGGCGTGGGCTAATACATCCAGCAAGGATTCATGTTGCTGAGCATACGATTTAGCGTAATCGGCACGCCCTGGTAATGAAAACATGCAGGGTAACGAGACCGCTGTGCTTGTACCGCATGAGGAAACATCTGAAAAATTGATAACGTCAGGCTGCTTGGCAAGTTTGGGCGTGGTTTGGCGTTCATAACCATTTAACCCCCAATTCGCCGCCCGTACTGTTTCGCCCACCACAATGACGAGCAGTGTAGGTTTGTCGCCCACTTGTGAACTGATACTGGCGTCCTCACCCACTGGGGAGCGCACCGTATTCGCGGAAGCGTGTTGGCTGGAAAGCGCCTGCGCCATCGAAACAATATAATTACCTGGAGTAATCAAGTAGCGAAGCTCTTTATTGTTGCGCATGAGCGACGACACATCTTGATAAGATAAGCAGATCGCTAACAGCAATATAGCAGTGCTGGCAAGGCAATAAGCCGAGCGACGCAACATTGCCTTCTTCCAGGTTGAAGGTGTGATTTTAACGCGCCAAATCATGATGGTTGGCAAACAGAAAAAGATGACTAAATGAATCAGTAATCCGGGTGTAAGAAGTTCCTGTGCCTCGTTAGTATCCGTTTGAAGCACGTTGTCTAACATTGAAGTGTCAAAATAGGTGCCGTAATAGCTGGTAAAGTAACTGACGAAGGCGGCAATCAGAAAAAGTAAGGTTAATAAGGGCTTTACCAGTGTTCGAAAAGCAATGCTAATGAAGGTCAAATAGTTAAGGCAGGTTATCACCAAAAACATATTGGCAAAGGTTAGCCACGTCTTTACGTCAAGAAGATCATAGCCAGTAAAAACTTGTTGCCAAAAAGGGACATTGTAAAAAGCACTGAATATTACAACCGCCCATAAGACAATTTTCTCCGTGCTAAATAGGGGGCGATAATGCCAAACGGTGTCAACAATTTTTGAAGGAAGGGACAGCAAGGTGGACATCGAAAGTCTCTCTGTATGAAAAGATTAATGAACGCTGGGGTGTAATAAGAATCTTGAAAGGACAAAGCTTACGGTCCAACAAATCATGACGGTCCAGAGGTCGTGGGAGAGAAAGTGCGCCCCGCGGAACTGTTGAGCGATCCCAAACGTAAGGCCAAGCCCTACACCCAGTGCAAGCCCTACCCATCGCCATTGGGGCCGTATGGCGGCAAAAAAGAAGTACAGGGCTAACCACGTATATCCTGCGCTGGCATGCCCGGCGGGAAAGCAGGCGGACGCTGGCATTGAGGAAGGCCGTATGTTGAGCAAGCCAATAAAGTCTCGTGCCCCACCATAGCGCACTAAATCCCACGGGCATTCCATGCTCACCAAGTGTTTAATCGTTGCTACAAGTAGCGCTGAAAGAAGCGTTGCGGAAAAAAGATATAAAAGTGGGGTGCGATACGCTTTAAGACGCGTCACCACGGTGCTTAGTATCAATAGGAGGAGTGTGACTAAACCCATCGCCAAGCTTAACCATTTGCCGCCTTTGTGAAGAATGTCTTGGGTAATTAAGGTATCTTTCCACACCCAGGCATTACCCTGAAGGGAATATATAAAGTCAGTTATCGTGAAATCTATGGTTAAAATGCTGAAAACTGACATGGAGATTAGAAATAAAACCCATGCGGATGCTACAGGTTTGAGAACATTTAGTTGAGCAGCACGCATAGCCACACACCTATCATCATAAAAATGGTCATCATGACGGCGGCAGTTCCCATATCTTTTGCACGCCCGCTAAGTTCATTATGCTCTAGTCCTATACGGTCAATGGCGCTTTCGATGGCGGAGTTAATGTGTTCCACTATCACTACAAGGGTGAGTGAAAAAAACAGCAACGCTTTTTCTACGGAAGTGACATTAAAAAGAAATACAAACGGGTAGAGGATGAGGAAAAGCATCACCTCTTGTCTAAAGGCAGATTCATTTTTCCAGCAAGCTTTTAAACCCGATACTGCATTGATATAAGCACGGAAGATGCGTTTAAAACCCGTGCCATTGGGTTTTGATGTAGTTGAGATAGGCAAGGCAGTACACTCGATAACGTAATAGTAGGATCACTATAAAGTGCAAAACTTAACGAACAGTTATGTACTTTAATTCAGTAACTAGAATACAAATGCTCAGCACTGGGTGGCGGTGTTACCCACTGTGTTGGTTGGCTTGTTACTGAGGCCGATTGAACGGGAGGCGTTGAGTTTTGTCCGTCAAGATTAGCGCGTATGGCGTCTATTACCGTGCTGATCTCTGGGCGCCACAGAATGGTGTCGTAGGCTTCTCGTGGTACGAAAGCGAGTGATTTTTTCTGGCGTACTAGGGAAATGGTGGCGACATCGAGTGCTGCTGCTAAGTGCATAGGCCCTGAGTCTGGCGTCACGAGTAAACGCGCACGCTCCAAAATGGCGGCAAAGTGGCGGATAGGAAGCGGTGGGCACAAGCTGCCATAAAGTGATGACTTCAAACGCTGGTTAATAGGTGTTAAAAGCCTAAACTCCTCCGGTCCAAGAAATACGACATAGCGTATTTTGCGGGCTTCCATGGCATTGATGAGCAGCAGCCAAAATTCCAGCGGCCAACGTTTGTGTTGATGCCCACCTACGAAGATCGCAATAAAGTCAGTACCTAGTGGGTGGTCGCTATTAAGGCTGACTTGCTGCTGTATTTTCGTCATTGCGAGGTCGCGCTCCTGCTCTGTTAGCTGGAGCAATGGCCGGTTACGGCAAGCAACACCGAGGGGACGTGTCAAATTAACGATGGCATCGTAAGCATGTGATGACTTGCTTTCCGCCTCAATGCTGTACCAGCGCTGTTGCCCTTTACGAGAACCCATGCTGTACCGTGCCCCTATTAACCGGGTCACGATAAAGCCGCTCGTTGATCCTCCGCTCACTTGTACCGCTAGGTCATAGCGTTGTGCTCGTAAGCGTCGTAATAGTGCCACACACTGCCAAGGACGGAGAATGGCGGCTCTCGACAGTAAGTAAAAATGATCTATAGGCCGTTGCTGCAACAGTGGCAATGTTTTATCAGTCGCTAAATAATCTATGCGCGCGGAAGGAAAACGTTCACGAAAAGCATCGATGACCGGGGTGCTGATGAGCGCATTGCCCAGACGAAAATTGGGGCGAATAATCAGAATTTTTTCTATGCCCACAAGGCTGTCAATAGTTTCTGGTGCAGGCGCTTTGAGAATAAACCGTATGGCTCCGAGTAAATATTGCTTCATTCTTTTTTCTATAAAACGGGCCATTATTTTTAAATAATAGTTTGTTCTAATGAGTGTTAGTAAGTGCATGCTTTGGCTCTCTATTCAGTTAATAGAAAATGATCTGACCACGGTAACGACAGGGCAGATTAAAAATGACCGCCATTCAAAGCTCTGATTTGGTTTTGCCCGTGGCGAAAGAGGCAGCTTGAGCCTAAATAACTTAAAGAAGAGTTAAACAGCGAAAGAAGTTTGCAAAGATAGGGTGGTTGGCTTACTAGTTGAATTCACATGAGTATGTTTTTTGAGAAGTAAGCTGCCATATTTAAGAAAAGCTTAAGTTTTGGTAGCCAAGATAGCGGTTTGTCGATTGAGGGGATCAGCATGCGTGCACTACTAATAGAAGATGACCCCTTGCTTGGGGATGGCATCAAGACAGCGCTAGAGCGTGAGGGCTACACGGTCGATTGGTTTATGCTTGGCCGCGAGGCAATTAGTGCTATCGGCAGTGAGACCTTCAGCGTGATTATTTTGGATCTTGGACTACCTGATATGGACGGTATGCAGGTATTGCACTTGCTCCGGCAGCAATCCGCTTTGCCAATTCTGATTTTGACGGCCCGCGATGCGATGGAAGACCGTATTGGCGGTTTAGATGCTGGGGCGGATGACTATGTGCTAAAACCTTTTAATTTGAAGGAGTTATTGGCCCGTTTGCGTGTCGTTATGCGACGCGCAGAGGGGCGCGCCTCGCAGATATTGACGCTGGGAGCGTTGAGTATTGATGAAGCTCGTCATGAGGTGAGTTGGCGAGGCAAGGACGTAAAGTTGGGCCGACGCGAGTATGCCTTATTGTTAGAGCTAGCTAGGCACCCGGACAGAGTGCTATCACGCCCTCGTTTAGAAAATTTGCTTTATGGCTGGGGTGAAGAGGTAGAGTCCAATACGGTGGAAGTTCACATTCATCATCTGCGTAAAAAGTTTGAAAAAAACTTGATTATTAATGTACGCGGAATTGGCTACCGACTGGATAGCCAAGTGCAATGATATCAATTCGGCGTTATCTACTTCGAACATTGGCCATTGCCATGGTTGTCGCCGGGGGGATTGCGGTTACCGCGGCTTATTTAATTACCGATCACGAGCTAGAAGAAATTCTCGATACACAGCTTAGTCTGCATAGTCGTATTGTGGCTGGTCAACTCGACCCAAACGCGACCATTGACGACTACGCTCGCTTGACTTTGCGCATGGGACTTCCAGAACATCCGGCACAACTATATCGCGACGGTATCGCAGTACCCTTGCCCGTGAGCAGCTCTGAATCAGGTCCCAAGCTTTACCACGAGGAAGAGCTTAAATTATTACTGGGTTTTTGGAATGCCGATGGCTCACCCAGACTGTTAGAGGGCAAATGGAATGATGCTGGTCCTTTCCCCGCGCCTTCAGAGGAGGGTTTTCGCTGGGAAAGCTACGATGGGCATCGGTGGCGGGTTTTCAGCATGTTTGACGTTGCCAGTGATACCTGGATTAGCATGGGGCTGCGAGGTTCGTTTCATGATGAAGTGGTGGAACGTATCACCTGGAACAATTTATTGCCGATGCTCTTTCTGCTGCCACTCCTCCTTTGGCTGATGAGTCGCATTATCCGCCGGGGTATTGCGCCGATTCAAGCGCTTTCCAGCCAAGTACAAGGCCGCTCTGCCCACGATCTGCGTCAAATCGATAACGCGGTTCCTCAAGAGCTTAATGGATTACGTCAATCGCTAAACGACTTTATCGCCCGGTTGAAAGAAACGTTAGAGCGCGAGCGGCGCTTCACTGCAGATGCAGCCCATGAATTACGCACGCCCTTGGCAGCGCTGAGAATCCACTTAGATAATGCGCAGGCAGGGGGAGAGCAATCATTACAAAAGGCTTATGTCGGGGTTGAGCGGCTTCAGCGGGTAGTAGAGCAGCTGCTTATTTTGGCTCGTTTGGATCAAGTTGCCATAACCCCACCGGCCACTATCGATCTCTATCCGATTATTGCTGAGTTGGTAGCCGAGTTGTGGCCACTCGCTGAAGAACGAGATCAGCACTTGAGGCTAACAGGCTTAACCCGGTTGGAAATTCGCGCCGACGAAATTGAGGTGGGAATTCTCTTTCGTAACCTACTGGATAACGCCTTGCGCTATACGCCAGAAAGCGGTCAAGTAGAGGTAGAGTTGGCGCTTTGGGAGGGTTTGCCTCAACTTACTGTGAGAGACACTGGCCCCGGACTCCCCGAGGCACTTTTGGATAAAGTCACTGAGCGCTTTAGGCGCGCTTCTGGCCAGGGTACTACCGGCAGCGGATTGGGATTGTCGATTGTCTCGGAGTTGGCTCAGCGCCAAAACGCACGCCTTACGCTTAGTAATCTTACGCCCAATGGCCTAGCGGTAAGCGTGACGTGGCAGAAAACCAGCATCAAGACCGTTGATTAGCTTGCTGGCCTTGGGTGTGGATATGAGGCTACGGATGACTAGCGCCATGAGACGGGAAGGGGGCATGCACTCCCGTGGTTAGCCGGTGCGTCGCACCGGCCATCACGATCTCTTCATCAGTGGGAATGACCAGCACGTCAACGCTTGATGCCGCCGAACTGATGCGGACGGCATCGCGTTCGTTGGCGTCAGTGTCCAACGCCACCCCCATCCATTCGAGCTGCTGACAGATAAGACGACGGACCAGTGCCGAGTGCTCGCCAATACCGGCGGTGAACACGATGGTATCGAGCCCCTTGATGGCGGCTGCCAGCATGGCCAGTTCGCCTGCCGCGCGATAGCAAAACAGCTCGATGGCCTCGCGCGCTTCGACAGCAGGGCTTGATTGCAATATCGCCATATCATTACTGATACCCGATACGCCTAACAGCCCCGACGTTTCATAAAGTAGGTGCCCGACCTCCTGAGTGGTCATCCCCAAACAGTCAAGCAGATGCAAGAGAACGCCGGGGTCAATGGTGCCGCAGCGCTGGCCCATCATGAGCCCATCAAGTGCAGTGAAGCCCATGCTAGTAGCCACGCTGCGGCGAGCCTGCATGGCACACATGCTGGCGCCATTGCCTAAGTGAGCCACGATAACGCGTCCATCCGCCCTGGCGCCGAGATGGTGAGGCAGTGTGCTGGCAATGTAGTCGTAGGACAGACCGTGAAAGCCATAGCGAATAATCCCCGCATCGGTCAGTGCGCGCGGCAGTGCGAACAGCTGGGCAAGCCGGTCTTGGGTGCGGTGAAAGCTGGTGTCAAAGCAGGCGACCTGAGGCAGACCGGGGAGAGCAGCGGCCACGGCGCGAATCGCCTTTACATTGTGGACTTGATGAAGCGGCGCCAGCGGTTCGAGGGTTGTCAGTTCATCAAGCAGGGCCTCAGTCACCCTGGCGGGGCCGGTGTGGTGGCGCCCGCCGTGTACGACGCGGTGACCGGCCGCGAGGATATTGACACCTCCACGGTGATTTTTTAGCCACTCAAGCAGCGTAGGGATCAGGTCATCAAGCGCTGCCCCAGCGTCGACAGACATACCTTCGCTTGGCGATAGGGCGCGGCCTTCGCCATCACGCGCTGAAAACACACAGCGGCTGCCAATACCCGCAATCTTGCCTCGCAAAAGGGCCGCCGTAGGGTTGGATGTCTCTGGGTAGAGGGCAAACTTGAGGCTCGATGACCCCGCATTCACCACCAGAATCGCGTCTGTCATGGCGCTGTTTTCTCCCCGCTAGTGCCATTGTTCCCGTTGTTGATAAAGCACTGTGCCAGGGCACATGAGGCCAGTCGCGCCATCGGGCTATCTGCTCGGCTGGTCAGAATAATCGGCACGCGCGCGCCCAGCACAATGCCCGCCGCATCAGCACCGGCCAAATAGATCAACTGCTTTGCCATCATGTTCGCTGCTTCGAGATCAGGGGCGACCAGTATGTCGGCATCACCCGCCACGTCAGACACGATCCCCTTGGTGGCGGCTGCCGAGGCAGAAATGGCGTTGTCGAAAGCCAGCGGCCCATCGAGCAAACCGCCGGTGATTTGCCCTCGATCGGCCATTTTGCACAGCGCTGCAGCATCCAGCGTTGAAGTGATGTGTGGGTTGACGGTTTCGACCGCAGATAATATCGCCACCTTGGGTTGTGGGATGCCTAGGGTATGCGCAAGATCAATGGCGTTCTGCACAATGTCACGCTTAGTCCCGATATCAGGGTAGATATTAATGGCCGCATCGGTGATGAAGAGGGGCTTGGGGTAGGGAGGGACATCCAGCACATAGATATGGCTCATCCGTCGTTCAGTGCGCAGGCCCGTGTCGGTGTTCACGACCGCGTTCATGAGTTCGTCAGTATGCAGCGACCCCTTCATGAGCGCGGCCACGTGCGAGGCCCGGACAAGCGCCACGGCCGCATCCGCGGCGGCATGACTATGCGCCGCATCAATGATCTCTATGCCATCCAGGCTCTCCCCGGCAGCCTTGGCCGCTGCGTGAATCTTGGCCGTGGGGCCCACCAGGATGGGCACAATCATGCCTTGGCGAGCGGCTTCCAGCGCACCAGTGATCGACAGTTCATCGCAGGGGTGAACGACAGCGGTACGGATGGGGGGGAGGTGATGCGTTGCCGCGATCAGCTTGGCATATTGTGCGCCTTGCACGTGCAGGTGTACTTCTGGCAACACAATTCGAGGGCGGCGCACTTTTTCACGCGGTGCGATGACTTCCGCGGTGCCGTTGATCACCAGCGTGTTGTGCTCGTTGAAGCACGTGCAGGCCAGGGTCAAGCGGCCTTTGGGGTGTTTCTCGGTGACTTCCACTCTCACTTTGACCGTATCGCCTAGGCCGACCGGGGCCATAAATTGCAGGCTCTGAGTAAGGAAAATGGTCCCGGGGCCGGGTAGCTGAGTGCCCAGAACCGCCGAGATCAAAGCACCGCCCCACATGCCATGGGCAATGACCCCATGAAACATATCGGTTTTTGCGTATTCCACATCAACGTGGGCGGGGTTAACGTCGCCTGACATGACCGCAAAGAGTTCAATATCCTGCGTTTTTAACGTCCGGGTCAGTTGTGCGCTGTCCCCGACCGAAATCTCGTCGTAGGTTTTGTTCTCTATATAGGTAGGTGTCGCCTCGACATGCTCACGCTCGGACATGAAAACCTCCATCTACATAGGCGGTATCGCCTGACACGCAGCGTGCGTTATCACTGGAAAGCATTACCGCCATATGGCCGACATCCTCAATCGTCACCAGCGTTTGTTCCGGCGCCCGCAACCGCGCTGCGTCTATGAGCTCATCGAAGTGCGCAATCCCAGAGCCCGCTCTGGTGTTAAGCGGGCCTGGCGAGATTGCGTTGACGCGAATTCGTTTGGGGCCCAGCTCAACGGCCAGCGAACGCATGGTGCCCTCCAGCGCCGCTTTGACGGGCCCCATTATGTTGTAATGATCGATGACTTTCTCACCCCCGTAGTAGGTCATGGTCAGGATTGAGCCACCCTGTACCATCAGTGGCTCGGCCAGGCGTGCCATACGTATCAGTGAGTGGACGGAAATATCCATGGCCTGGGCAAAGCCAGCGCGTGAACAATCGGTGACGCGCCCGTGCAGATCCCCGGCAGGACAATAAGCGATGGAGTGGACCAGGATGTCGAGTCGTCCCCAGCGCTTTGCAATGGCGGCAAAGACCGCCTCCATTTCGCCCTCAACGTCTACGTCCATGGGCAGCAGCAACGCCGCGCCGATGGCATCAGCCACGGGCATCACAAAAGGCTTTGCCTTTTCAGTGGCATAGGTCAGCGCAACGTCGGCACCCGCTAAGCGAAACGCTTGCGCGCAGCCGGTGGCGATGGAGTGCTCGTTGGCGACACCGACCACCAGCGCGACCTTGTCTTTAAGAGCAAGCGCTGGAAGCGCATCGTCTTTGCGATCATTTTCCAGGCCGTTGTGGAGGGCGGTCATGTTTGCTTCACATAGGTGCCAGGCGCATCGCACAGTGCCGCATAGCGGCCTGAGCGGGCACCCAGTGGGGGAGGCGCGACGGGATCGCCCGACTGTTTTTCAAGCCAATGAGTGAACGCAGGCCACCACGATCCCGCCTGTGTCTCGGTATCTGAGCACCAGGTATCAGGTGAACGGTAAGAGGCATCTGCATCGGTGTCGGCGATGCGAAAATGGCGGTCGTGATGACCAGGTTCCGACACAATCCCCGCATTGTGCCCGCCACTGGTGAGCACGAAGGTCACATCAGCATCCACTAACAGGTGAAGTTTGTAGACGGAACGCCAGGGCGCCACATGATCGTCTTCAGTGCCAACGGCAAAGATGGGGGCACGAATATCGGTAACCGCAATCGCTTTGTTATCTACCTGGTAGCGACCTTCGGCCAGGTCATTGTTCAGGAACAGCCAGCGTAGGTACTCTGAATGCATCCGGGAGGGCATACGCGTTGCGTCCGCATTCCACGCCATCAGGTCGAAGGAGTGGCCCTGCAATCCCAGCAAATAACGCTGAATGGCAGGGGCCCAGATCAAATCGCGAGCGCGCAATAAGGCGAAGGCGCCGGCCATCTGATCCGATGACAGATAGCCGGTCTGAGACATCATGTCTTCGATCATGGTCACCTGGGAGTCGTTGATGAACAGACGCAACGGTCCCGCCTCGGTGAAATCGATTTGAGCGGCCAGAAAAGTGACGGTCGCGAAACGCTCATCGCCGTCGCGCGCCATCGTTGCCGCTGCGATAGCCAGAAGCGTTCCACCTAAACAATACCCGACGGCATGGAGTTTGGGAGCATGGGTGATCGCTTGAACGGCATCGATGGCTTCCATAATGCCCAGCTGACGATACTCTTCCATGCCGAGGTCACGGTCTTCTGCGTCGGGATTCTTCCAAGAGACGATGAAAACGGTGAAGCCCTGAGCCACCAAAAATTTAACCAGTGAATTCGTCGCTGACAAATCAAGAATGTAGTACTTCATGATCCAGGCTGGCACGATGAAAATCGGTTCAGGGCGCACCGTGTCGGTGCTGGGCGTGTATTGAATTAACTCTATCAAATCGTTACGAAAGACGACCTTGCCGGGGGTGATCGCAAGATTGCGCCCTACTTCAAAGGGCTGCGGGCCCGCTGGCTGTGCTTTGCCGGTCTTGCGGTAGACATCCTCGGCCAGTTGCTTGGCACCACGCACAACGTTTTGGCCCTTCTCCTCCACTGTAGCGGCGATGACTTGCGGATTGGTAAAGGCAAAATTGGACGGCGAGGCTGTGTCAATCATAAGGCCGGTGACAAACGCCATGAGGTCTTCATGCGCAGGGGCCACGCCATGAACCCCGGTCATGGCCTCTTGCCACCATTGCCAGTATTGGCGGTGCGCCTGCGACAAAATGTTAAAGGGGTATTGCCGCCAGCGTTGATCAGCAAATCGCCGGTCCAAGGTGTCGGGCTCGTCGCCTGATGCTTGGGAGGCCAACATTTGAGGTCCGCGCATTGGCGATGCGAGTACCTGTGTCCACAGCGTCTGCGCATTTCGCATCGCTGAGGACATCAGCTGCAACTGCTTACCCGGTGAAACAGACAGGTGTACTGCCCAGTCCATCCACGCTTCTGCCAGCACTGAAGGGGCAAGTCCTGACGTTGCTTTCGCCACTGCCCGGTGGGCGGACTGGTCGATGGTTTGATAAAAGTTCGATACCGAGTTGCTATCGACCGCTGTGCCGCTTTCGGTAACGGTCCTATCAGTATCCGAGGTTGCCGGACGTTTTAACATCGTTCCTCCCTTATGGATGGTAGCGCCGTTATTTCCACGCTATTCCACCCAAACTGTTCCACCCGCTAGATGAACAGAGGGTAGTCCTTGCTCGGATGTGAAAAGCTGATCAGCATCAGTTATACCGGCTAAAAGTCGGTGTTTTTTGCCGGCCTCTGGGCCGTCGCAGAGAGTTCCCTTCTGCCGGCCGTTTTCAGCTATCCTTGAGGCAACGGCTGCTTGTCATCAGGGGGCTTGTTACCAGGAGTGCGTGTTACCGAAGCGGCTCGTTACCTGGGGACTGGCGGTTTTTAGCCTTGAGCCCACCCCACCTGCCAGAGGCTCGCAACGTGGAATTTAAGGATTACTATCAGGTGCTTGGGGTAGCGAAAGCCGCCACGGCCGATGAGGTCAAGAAGGCTTACCGCAAGCTGGCACGCCAGTTTCATCCCGATGTCAGCAAAGAGCCTGACGCCGAGCGGCGTATGCAAGAGATCAACGAGGCCAAGGCGGTGCTGTCCGATCCGGAGAAGCGTCTTGCCTATGACCAGTTGGCTGAGCAGCATCATGCTGGCCAGGATTTCCAACCATCGCCGGAGTGGGATGCGGGGTTCGAGTACCGTGGGCGTGGGTTTGAGGAGGCTGATCTTGGTGAGTTCAGTGACTTCTTCGCCAACCTGTTTGGCCAGAGCGGTCGGGGCGGGCGAGGGGGGCGCGATTATCAAATGCGTGGCGAGGATCGTCATGCCAAAGTCGTCATTGATCTTGAGGATGCTTACCACGGTGCTGTTCGGGCGATGACGCTGCAGGTGCCGCAGGTCGATGCTCAGGGGCGTGTCGCTTCGCGCGCGCACACCCTCAATGTGCGAATACCGAAGGGCGTGAAAGCGGGCCAGCATATTCGACTCTCGGGGCAAGGCAGCCCAGGGGTCGGTGGCGGGCCAGCGGGTGACCTGTTTCTTGAAATCCACTTTACCCCGGATCCGCGTTACCAGATCGAAGGGCGGGACATTCACCAAAAGGTGCCGGTGACGCCCTGGGAAGCAGCGCTGGGGGCCAGTATCGAAACGTCGACGCCGTCGGGAGTGGTGAAAGTCAAAGTGCCCGCTGGCTCGCAGTCCGGACGCCGGTTGCGTCTGAAGGGGCGCGGTATTCCAGGGGCTGAGCCCGGTGATCTTTATATTACGCTAGAGGTCGTGCTGCCTCCGGCCAATACCGACAAGGCGCGGGAACTTTACGAGACCATGGCGCGAGAGCTTGCTTTCGATCCGCGTCAACGCACGGGAGGCTAGGCTATGACACAGCAGAATATTGCCAGCGGTGAGCTGGTCGATGAAGCGACCCTGACGCTCGACGAGTTGGCGCGCGCATGCTCGGTAGAAACCAACTGGGTCATTGAGCGCATCGAGAGCGGCCTGTTGGCGGATGGCTCGCCTTACGTGGCGAGTTGGCGTTTTACCAGCCATGATCTGACGCGCGCTCGACGCATGTATCGGTTGGAGCGTGACTTCGAGGCCGCCCCTGAGCTTGCCGCCCTGGCAACCGACCTGATCGAAGAGAACCAGCGTCTCAAGAGCCGGTTACGCGCCGCCGAACTAAGGGATACGTAATAGGCGACATCTAGACGGAGAGCGCTGACGCTGCGCGACCCGCTGTTTCAAACCCGCCGTACCGAGTTGCCGCCGCTGATGATGGCGTTGATTAACGCGGCCACCCCCACGTGCGTCTCCGACTCGTCATCCAGGCCCACTGCATTCTCATGGGTGTTGGCGGCATCCGTGAGCACACCGATGATTTCGCTTTCCGATAATAGCTGGTGATCATTGATGGCCAGCAACAGCGATTCGCAGATAGCCAGTGCGGCCAACCCTGCGTACTCCTTATCTTTTGATAGATGATGTGACATCTGAATTTCTCCATTCCGTTAAGTGGCGAGGGTTTAAACAATGCGTCTCCCACATGCGTAGCAGCAGATTGACACAAAGCCCGTTATGCTGAGCTAATCGAAAGCAGTCAGCGCTTTGGACTTTTGCTCTTTTTTTTCTCCCATTGGGAAACGTTATGACGGCGATTGAAACGACCCCGCTTGCTCGCAAACTGGGAGCATTTGTGGCTTTGTCGGAGACCGAACTCTCGGTTATCTCGCAGTTGCATCAGCGGCGTAAGGCCGTGGTGGCAGGACGAGACCTCGTCCATCAGGGCCAGTCAGACCAAATAGCCTACATCCTGGCCGCTGGCTGGGTTTGCTCGTATAAGATTCTGCCGGATGGCTCACGTCAGATCGTCGATTTCCAAATCCCGGGTGATTTTCTAGGCCTGAGAAGTGCATTGCTTCACACCTCTGATCACAGTATTGAGGCCATCTCGGATGTTGAAGTATCTGAAGTGTTGGTGAGCGATCTGCTGGATATTTTTGCTCAACACCTGCGGTTAGCCACGGCGGTTCTATGGGCAGCATCGCGTGATGAGGCCATGGTGGTCGAACACCTGGTGAATATCGGGCGACGAAGTGCCTTAGAGCGCATGGCGCATTTTCTACTCGAACTCGGCGCTCGGCTGACACTGGTCAGGATGGGCAATAAACAAGGCTATTACTGCCCGTTAACGCAGTACCATTTGGCGGATGCGTTAGGGCTGACGGCTGTTCACGTTAATCGCGTGCTTCGGCAACTGCGCGAAAAAGGACTGCTGACGTTTCGCCATAATGAGGTGATATTCGATGATTATCATGCGCTGACCACGCTGGTTGGTTTTGATCCTACCTATCTGGATCAAACGGGACCGCTGCTGTCATGAGAAGGCAATGCCGGTGATGCTGCCTATGCCCCCTGCGTGGTAGCGACACCGGTGCCAAGTTCAATAATCTCTGCGGTAATAGACTCCTGCCTCACCCGACGTAACGTGGCTTGAAAGACATCCAGTTCCTGCGCTATCTGGCTGCCCGCTGCTGCCATGGCGGCCATGCGTGCTTCATTTTCCGCACTAAAGGCATGCAGCGCCGCCTTACACACCAGGGCATGAAAATAGTCCCCGCTCAGGTTGCGGATCAAGGTGTCGAGGGGGAGCTGGGTCAGGATGCGTTGCCCCGTGCTGGGGGGGAATAACGAGTGGTCGATGGGGAAGATAGCCTGTCGAAGGACCGAAGCGCGACCGGCGTGCCAGGTCGTGAAGACCACATCAAGGCGCTCTAGTCCCCCCTGTTCGATATCGCGGTAGATCGCTTTGGTAACCTCATCCGCCAGTGTGGGGATGCCCAGCGTATGCGCAGGCAGGGCGCTGCTCCAACGTGGCACCAGGCCACGGGCCGCTGCAATGGGGGCCCCGCGCGTGCCAATCAAAAACAAAGGCTGATGGTGAGGCGTGCTGGCGAGGCAATCCAACACCCGCTCGCTGAATGCGCCCGCGAACCCCTGTTCGGCACAGAACACCAGTAGTCCACGTTTGTCTTGCGAGGCCGTAGTCTTCTCTTCGAGAGAGGGAACTTGAGAGACTGATTGAGGGGATGATTGAGAGGGTGATTGAGACAGTTGCTGTGAGGGTGGGGCAAGCACGCTAGAGATCGCGGCAGCAATGGTCGCCGCATAGCTATCGACCGCTTCGATCTGTTTTCGTGCCGCATGGGCACGCGAGGCCGCAATGCCTTTCATGGCATTCACCACCGCCCCTAACTGGCGAACGCTCTCGATTCGAGCACTGATGTCAGCCAGTCGTTCCGTCATGGCACCAGCCTGTCGTTGCCGACCGATAATGTGTCGACAAAACGCGTGATCGTGGCTATCAGTGTTGCGTGGTCTTCACTGCTCAACGCACCCGTATCGCCAAGCGTAGCTATCACCTTTGCGGCGTCACTATCCAACCTGGCTGGCAGGCCCGCGCAGAACGTTGCGATGGCGTCCAGCGGCAGCGTGTCAAGCAAGCCCGACTGAACGGCCATTACCAAGCCGATCTCATCGGCTAGGCGGAAGGGCATATGTTGTGGTTGGCGCAAAATGGCCCGGATGCGTGCCCCGCGGGTCAACTGCTGGCGCACACGACCATCAGGCATGCCGCCAAACCGGGTAAATACCTCAAGCTCCAGGAACTGTGCATAGTCAAGCCGCAGCGTGCTGGCCGCCTTACGCAACGGGACTGACTGCGTCTTGCCACCCACTCGGCTGACACTAAGCCCCACATCGACCGCCGGTTTTTGACCCTGATGAAACAACGCTGCATCAAGCACGATCTGGCCGTCGGTGATCGAAATCAGGTTGGTGGGAATGAACGCAGACAGGTTGCCCGCATCGGTTTCGGCAATCGGTAGCGCGGTCAGCGAGCCGCCGCCGCGCGCCTTCGATAGTTTGGCGGCCCGTTCCAATAACCGGGCATGGATATAAAATACGTCTCCCGGATACGCTTCGCGCCCCGGTGACTGACGCGTCAGCAGCGCAATTTCGCGGTGGGTGGCCGCATGTTTAGACAGGTCATCAATCACGATCAGGGCGTGCTGCCCCTTATCGCGAAAATACTCCGCCATCGTCATGCCAGCATAGGGCGCAATCCATTGCAGCCCCGGCGAACTGGCCGACCCCGCCACTAGCACAATGCAGCGCGAGAAGTCTCCCTGGGTTTGCAGTGCATCAATTACGCGCCTTATGCTGGAGGTTTTTTGCCCCACCGCCACATAAACACACAGCATATCGCTCGACTTCTGCGCAATCATGGCGTCGGTGGCCAGCGTGGTTTTCCCCGTGGCGTGGTCGCCTACAATCAGCTCCCGCTGGCCCCGGCCCAGGGCGAATAGGGTGTCGACCACCAATACACCAGTCTGAACCGGCTCGGTCACCAGGTCACGCTCGATAATCGAAGGCGCCGGGCGCTCAATGGGCCAGTGAGTGGTGGTCTCTATGGGCCCTTTACCATCGAGTGGGCGACCGAGTGGGTCAATCACCCGGCCGAGCAGGGCGTCACCCACCGGCACACTCACCACCTCACCGGTGCCAAAAACGGTGTCGCCTGCTTTAACATCGGTCGCGGCGTCGAGTAGCACGCTGCCAATCAGATCAGCATCCAGAACGCGGGCAAAGCCAAGCTGCCCCCCTTCAAATCTCAGCACTTCGTCAAGCCGGACATCGCCCAGCCCCGAAATAAGCGCCACACCGTCGCCAATTTCCTCAACCCGCCCCTTGCGCTCAGTGCGTGTACCCACCGAGGCCGCCTGCACCTTGCGTTGTGCGGTTTCCAGCCAGTCGAGGGCGTTATACGGCATGATTAAGTGCCTTGACGATGGTGGCAAGATCCGACTGCCAGCTATTGTGAAGCGCGAAGTGCGGGGTTCTTATTTCAAGGCCCGCCATCAGGTCGGGGTCGGAATGAAAGGTGAGCGCCGGTGTATTGCCCAGTGCTTGTTCCATTGCCTGCGTTACCGCTTCCTTGTCCTGTTCGGTGAGGTCTGCCGCACTCACCACGTCGAGTCCATCCGCCGCGCTTACGAGCGCCTGTCGGTCTGCTGTGGAAAGCTGGCCGATGGCTTCAATCAGCAGGCCAAGAAAGGTGCTTTGTATCACCGAGGTGGGCAGTCGCGTGAGGAGTTTTTGGGCAATATCCACGGCGAGCAAAGAGGCGTGAGACGTCAGCTCGGCGCGCAGCACGTCGGCCTCTTTGGCGCTGTTTCGTCGGGCGGCGTCAATCAGTGTCTCTGCCTTTTTATGCGCAGTGGCAAGCGCTGCGCTGGCAGTGTTTTCCGCGGTCTTCGTGGCGTCAGCCAGCATTGCTTCGCGCTCTGCTGCGATGCCTTCACGGGCCGTCGTCAAATCAGCCAGGGCGGCTTCGGCCTGGGTGTTGGCGGTTTGTGCATCGCTGAGCAGGGCCTGGGCGGCTTCCTGACGTTTTTTAATAGCGGCAGCGACCGGCCGCCAGAAAAAATGCGACAACAGCCAAACCAAAATAAGGACGTTAATCGCCTGTAGTCCCAGGCTCCAAAAATCGATAGTCATGCCATTACCCCAATAACGGGTTGGCGAACAGCAGCAGCAACGAGATGACCAGACAGTAGATAGCGGTTGTCTCAATCATGGCGAGGCCGACGAACAGGGTTCGCGAGATGGTGTTCGCGGCCTCTGGCTGACGGGCGATGGCATCCATTGCGGCCGCCACGGCGCGCCCCTCCGCCAGTGCCGGGCCGATTGCCCCAAACGCCACGGCGAAGGCGGCACTGAAAATACTGACCATGCTGAGATAGTCCATTAAGATTCCTTCTCTTTAGGGGGCGACGCAGGTGTCGGGTCTTTCGGTGGACGTTGACCTTCTTCAATTGTCGCCGTGATAAACACCATCGCCAGCACGGCGAAGATGTAGGCTTGTACCAGCCCGGTCAGTAGGTCGAGCGCCATCAAGGGAATCGGCACCAGCAGGCTCGCTAAGGAGGCCACGATGCCAATGACAAAAACGCCGCTCATCACGTTGCCAAACAAGCGTACAAACATGGAGAAGATGCGCGTGACGCTTTCCAGAATATTGAGCGGAATCATGACCAGGTTGGGCGCAGCAAAGGATTTGAGATAACCCCGTAGGCCTCCTTTTTGGATGCCAAACCAGATAATCGATAGGAACACGAGCACCGCCAGCGCTGCATCGGTTTCCATCTGAGCGGTCGGTGGCGCTATACCAGGGATCAGCGAAGACCAGTTGGCGACCAGAATGAAGAGAAACAGGGTGCCGATGAAACTGCGATAAGGCGCGGGTTCTGCGCCGGTCGTCTCATGAATCTGGGTGTCCAGCGTCGTGACGATAAGTTCAAGCGCCGCCTGGCGTTTCGTGGGAAGAACATCAAGCCGGCGGGTGAGCAAAAACGACCCAAGAGCGAGCACCAGCATAATCGCCCATGTCGTGATCACGGCTTGAGTGATGGGCAGGGGCCCGAGTTGAAAAAGTACCGTGGCCTCAAGCGGAGAGTTCATGGGCTGGCATGCCTTTTATGACGGGGAGGATGACGGAGAGGACGGTTGAGATAGCGGCGGAACATAAGGGATTTGGCGGCCACAATGCCGGCCAGTGTGGCCAGCAGCGTAAAGCCGCCCATCTGAACAGCGACATAAAGTCCAAGCGCCATTAGCGAAAAACGTGCCAGCGTGAGGGCGACACCCATCAACGGGTGGCCGTGATTGACATTCACCATCAGGTTGACGGTCTTCTGCAAGGCGTAAAAATACCCATAGCCGAGCACCAGCCCACCCAGAAAGCACAGCGGTATGGTGAGTAGTAGGGGCAATGATAATAAGGGCAAAAAGAGCGCATTGATCATCGTGCATTCATCCATTTCCAGGCGGTCCATCCGCCAAGGCATAGGCCTATCAACAACAGTGGCATTGTCCAGAAAATGCCCGTTGTCAGTTGGGTGTCCAGCCAACGCCCAAAAAACAGGCCTGCCAGGGTCGGTACGATAAATATCCAGCCCAGCACCCCGATCTGAGCAAGACGACGGCCAACGGACATATCGCCTTCGCGCAGCCACCGTTCATGTCGATCTCGCCGTCGCCGGGCTGCATTGACCAGCGGATCATCGTGACGGTCCTCACGGCTCATCGGAATTCACCCGTATTCGCGCTGCGATGCAGGCGACTGATCATCTGGCGGATAGCGTTGAGCTGCAGGCGAACGTTTTCGACATGCTCCGTCTTCTCCTCTTCCGCATCCGACTGGAAACGCGCTAAAACGTCGGCATCCAGCGTGGCAAGGTTCTCACCGACCACCGCCTCCCGCGTCGCGATCTCAATATCGCCACCATCAGCGACAGTGAGCACGCCACCGCGAACCGCACAGAAGCGTTCTGCGTTGGCGACGCGCCAGCTAAGAATGGAGAGTGTGAGTGAGGTCAGAAAGGGGGCGTGATGAGACAGAATGCCGAAACTGCCGCTGGCATCCTCGGCGCGGAGGCTATCGATCTCTTGTTCAACCACGATAGCCAGTGGGGTGACAATGGTGAGTTTCATACCGTATTCTCACTGAGGGGGCGGTCGGCATCGTTTGCTTTCGCCGCCGCTTCCTTGGCACGCGCCTGTTCTAACGTGCCAACCATATACAGCGAGCTTTCCGACCACTCGTCGGTGGCGCCCGCTAAAATAGCGCGGCAGCCTTCCAGCGTCTCTTTCAGCGGAACGCTGGCACCGGGGGTGCCGGTAAAGGCTTCGGTAACCATGAACGGTTGCGTCAGAAAACGCTGCAATCGCCGGGCACGTTTGACCATCAGGCGGTCGTCGGCGCCTAACTCCTCGACGCCCAGTAACGAGATGATGTCGCCCAACTCCTTGAATCGGGCCAAGGCTTGCCGGACATCCTCGGCGGTTTGATAGTGTTCGGCGCCGACCACCGATGGGTCCAGCAGCATGGATGAGGATGCCAGTGGGTCAATGGCGGGATAGAAACCTTCCGCTGCCTGGGCGCGTGACAGCACAATGACGCAATCCATATGACTGGAAATGGTGGTCACCGCCGGGTCGGTGAAATCGTCAGCAGGCACGTACACCGCCTGGATAGCCGTCACGGCGGCGCCCGCCACTGACGCGATACGTTCCTGAAGGCGCGCGACTTCAGTGGCTAGGGTAGGTTGATAGCCGACGCGCGAGGGCAATCGCCCCAGCAGGCTGGATACTTCGGCGCCTGCCTGAACGAACCGGAACACATTGTCCATCAATAGCAGGACATTCTGATGCTTCTGATCACGGAAATACTCCGAGATCGTCAGCGCGGTTAACGGTGCTCGCCAGCGCGCACCGGGAGGCTCATTCATCTGCCCATAGACCAGCACGGTGCGTGCTAATACCCCGGATGCCTGCATTTCGGTTAGTAGTTCGTGACCTTCCCGGGAGCGTTCGCCAATGCCCGCGAATACCGAGATACCCTGATACTTTTCAACCATGGCACGGATGAGTTCCATCACCAGCACGGTTTTGCCGACGCCCGCGCCGCCAAACATGGCCGCCTTGCCGCCCTGTGCCATGGGGGTCAGCAGGTCGATGACCTTGATGCCTGTCTCAAATACCTGGGTGCTGGTGGTTTGTGTTCTCAGCAAGGGAGGTGGGGCATGAATCGAGCGGCGAGGCGTATCGTCAGGCAGCGCAGCACCGTTGTCTTGTGGATGGCCGATCACATCCAACAGCCGCCCCAGTACCGCCACACCAACAGGCACGGTGACAGGACTGCCCGTTGCACGCACCACTACACCCCGCGATAGCCCAGCGGTCGATTGAAAGGCCACGGCGCGAAGCATGTTGATATCAAGATGGCTATGTACTTCGAGAAGGAGCAAAGTGGGCTGGTCCCACGCCACGGTTAATGCGGCGTTGATCGGCGGCAATATGCCATCTGCAAACACAACGTCAACCACGGCGCCTCTTACTGCATGCACCGTTCCGCAAAGTACCGTATTGGGTGGCATGGTGAGTTTCCTTATGTGAACCCACAAAGCCCTTGAAAGGGCGGCAGTCTTCGTAAGAATGCTAGTGGGGTTCCCAAGTCACTGCCCTAATCCATGTTAGCGTTAAAAGTTTCTGCCACTCTCCCCCTGGAAATAAAGGGGAGATCATTTGCGAGGCGCGGCTATGCAACATACAGAACACCATCGATCTCACCGCTCAGGTTGGCTGCGCGCGGCCGTGATGGGCGCCAATGATGGCCTTGTCTCAACCAGCAGCCTGATACTCGGCGTGGCGGCAGCGAGCACCGCGCACAGCGACATTATGCTGGCAGGTGTTGCGGGGCTGGTGGCCGGAGCGATGTCGATGGCCGCCGGTGAATACGTCTCCGTTAGCTCACAGGCTGACACCGAACATGCGGATCTTGAGCTTGAACGCAAAGCGTTGACGGAGCATTTTGATACTGAATTGGAAGAGCTTGCAGCGATCTATGAAGCGCGTGGGTTAACACCGGCGCTGGCCACTCAAGTCGCTGAACAGCTGATGGCAAGCGATGCGCTAGGCGCACATGCCAGAGATGAAATTGGTATCACCGATACCAGCCAGGCGCGCCCACTCCAGGCGGCCTTTTCATCGGCTGCGACCTTCACGGCAGGCGCTCTGCTGCCGTTGCTGATCGCGTGGTGGGCGCCGCCGTCACTGCTTATTCTTCTGGTGGGGCTCTTCTCGTTGCTCTTTTTAGCCTTTTTGGGGGCGGCCGCTGCCCGTGTGGGTGGCGCGCCGATACTCAAAGCCTCGTTGCGCGTGATGTTCTGGGGCGCACTGGCGATGGCCCTCACGTTCGGCATAGGCCGTCTGTTTGGCGTCGTGGCATAAATAAGGGGTAGCGCAGGCATCGCGCCGCCGAGAATAATGTGTAATGCCTTGATGACTGCCGTCGCACCCACGCTCGGTGCCATCCGACCAATAACATGTGCTTAACCTCATTCAATGCGGCTGGGTTTGTAGGAGTGGGCCTCATCATAATAGTGCCCTAACAGCATCTTAAGACTGAACATCATGAGCCTTAGTATTGGTGTTAGAGCGGCGGCGATAGCCATGCAGCATGCTAGCGATCAAATTATCGCCTTGCTTGATGCTTTCTACCACAGCACCTAATACATGCAGCGGTACTAGAAAAAGAATCGCGTTGGCCATGAATTCGTGGGTTTCTTCGACCCAGCCCACCCCCCAGAAACGATCAGTTTCTTCCATCATGTAGCCAGTCAGGCCCAGACCGAGTATTAGCCCAAGCAGCACCAGCATCATGATAGCGCCCAGCGGTGTGTGAGTAATGCATGTTTGCTCTGTCTTGCTTTCGCGAACGCGCAGCGCACATTGAAGTCGGCTCACGGTAGGCCAAAAGCTCCGCCAGCGTGCACTCCAGGGACCGATAAACCCCCAAAGGATGCGTACCACGATTAATGCCACCAAGGCATAACCGACCCATTGGTGTATATCGCTCCCTTCTTCGGTTAGCCATAGGTTGACGGCTATGCCAGCGACCAAAGACCAATGTACCAACCTGACTAACGGGTCCCAAACACGGATACGGGTATTATCGGTCATGGAAATCTCCTAATCAGTCATCGACTTCCTGTTTCACGATGCTGGCATCTACTGGATTGAAATAGATCTCTACTCGGCGTTCCAGCTCATCCCAGCCATATATCTCGTAGCAGTTCCCCTCGGTGACCTTAAATTCTTTGATCTTGTAACCCATTTCGCTGATACGTTCTTGCATATCATCTTGGCTGATCCATTCGCTACTGGGGGCATCAGTACAATGGGTCTCTGCCAGCGCAACCGTGCTAGCCGTCAGTAGCAGCGCCGTTGTTATAATCTTGGTGATGTGAGCTTGCATAAGTGATATCTCTTTTCGATGGTGGGTGGCTGTGCAAGACATATTCGTCGATTGGCACAAGGATCATCTTAAATGAGGTAACTTATGGCAGACTTAAAGAAAACTAGTAGGCGCGAGAGCTAGGAGGAGTGCTTTCATTCGGCCAACTTGAGACGACGGCAAGAGCTGCTCTCCTCTAAGCTCTTCTCTCCAATCAGAAAAAATTTATCGTTTCTAAGTAATGGGTTAAGCCTTTTCCAGCTTTTACGGTTCGAAGGGGGGCGGCATTGCTGTGAACTGTTCACTTAGAAGCCGAGCCGCAGGTGACATGCTCCGATCCCGCTTGCGTACGAAATAGTAGGGTTCGCTGCGAGCCGGGAGCTCGACCTCTAAGATGGTTGTCATTCCCGTGCGGGACAGTACTTGAGCAACTTCAGTGGACAGCAGGGCCACAAAAGTGGAGTTGCGTTGGAGGAGTGACAGCGTGGCAAAAGCCGACGTGGTTTCGATCAATTCCGTTGGGAAACGTAATCCTTGCGTTAGGAATTCCTGTTCCAAGTATTTCCGCATCGGCATATCGGCCGCGTACACAATCCAGGTACTAGCCGCCAGATCAGCTAATTGTGCGGGAAGGCCCGTTAGTGGATGGCTTGCATTGGCCACGATGGCTAGTTGCTCTTCCCAAATTCGCGTAGCGATATAGGCTTCCGGGCGGGGGCTCACGCTTGTTCGGCAGATGGCAACTTCAAGACGACCACTATCGAGCAAATCTAGAAGGTGG
The DNA here is from genome assembly GCF_022489065.1 of Vreelandella neptunia. Classification (GTDB taxonomy): domain Bacteria; phylum Pseudomonadota; class Gammaproteobacteria; order Pseudomonadales; family Halomonadaceae; genus Vreelandella; species Vreelandella neptunia_A. The sequence goes on from NZ_JAKVTW010000001.1 coordinate 808,168, forward strand.
GCGCTCGTATCCTCTACCAATTCGATACGCATTGCCGGCTGACGTTCGAGGAGCTGGGTAAGGTGATCGGTCAAGAGAGGAACCGCTCCCATTATAGTGCCAACGGCCAAACGACCGCCGTATCCATCAAGAATACTCTCTATCTCTTCTCGAAGATGGGCGAGATCTTGATATATCAAACGCGCATATCGAATGATGCAATGCCCCACTTCATTGGGAGCAAGGCCTCGATTTGTTCGAACAAACAAAGCTGACCCTACGGCGTCCTCGATTTCCTGGAGCGCCTTTGTTGCGCCTGGCTGGCTTATTGAGACACTTTCTGCTGCCTTAATTAAAGATCCGTGTTCATCAATCGCGATGAGTAACCGAAAATGCCGGAGACGTAGACGGGCTGTAATGGATTCCAAGCTGGGGATCATGGGTATAACCATTGGTTATGTCTGTATTGGTAGTTTTTATTATGCGTGCCTGTGCTGACTCACTATATTGTTGACTATCCTTAAGGCGCAATGCTGGCACTGAAACAACAACAAAAAGGGTACCCAAGCCCTGGGAGAATAAAATGCCAAAGCCGCTACAGTGGCTGTTCAAATTGTTCGATCATCTCGTGGTGATCGGCATGAGCGTCATGGGCCTGATGGTCTTTTGGAACGTAGTACTGCGTTATGGTTTTAATTCGGGTATTCCATTTTCAGTAGAAGTTTCCCGCCTGATCTTCGTCTGGATCGTATTTTTGGGCTCAGTTGTCGCGCTGGCGCAGGGTATGCACATGAGTGTGAATACGCTTGTAGCGCGCTTGCCCAGGCCTATGCGCATTGCCTGTTTTCTCGTCAGTCATGGGCTGATGCTCTGGTGCTGTTGGTTGATATGGCAGGGGAGCTGGGTTCAGACGTTACTTAACTGGAATAATCGAGCGCCAATATCGGGCATCTCGGTAGGCATGATGTATGCCGCTGGCCTCGTCGCTTCCGCCTGTATGGCCCTTGTATTATTCGTTAACCTTTGGCGCTCGCTAAAAGGAGAATTGCCCCAGACCTGGTCCGGCGAAGACCCTTATGCCGTTGTTCGGCCTGAGGAGAAGGCGCGATGACCGCCATTGTATTTCTCGGCTCCCTTTTTGGTGCCATCAGCATTGGCGTGCCGATAGCCTTTGCACTGATGGTATGCGCCATTGCAATGATGTTATTGATGGGTAATCTCGATGCTCAGATTATGGCGCAAAAGCTCATTGACGGCGCTGACAGCTATCCATTGATGGCCATACCTTTCTTTTTGCTGGCGGGCGAGTTCATGAATGCGGGTGGGCTCTCCCGTCGCATCGTCAACCTCGCCTTGGCCCTGTTTGGGCATTTTCGGGGCGGGCTGGGCTATGTCGTTATTGGCACGGGACTGTTGCTTGCCAGCCTTTCGGGCTCGGCAATCGCCGACACTGCCACCCTTGCCGTGATGCTCATTCCGCTGATGCGCGAGGCCGGCTATCGTGTGGAACGCTCAGCGGGCCTTATGGCTGCTACTGGCATCATTGCGCCTATTATTCCACCATCGGTCGGGTTCATCGTGCTTGGCGTAACGGCCAATATATCGATAGTACGGCTGTTTATGGCCGGGATCGTGCCTGGCATGTTGATGGCGCTTAGCCTTATTGTCGCTTGGTGGCTTGTTTCGCGCAGGGACAATGTTGCCGTCCTACCCAAAAAATCGGGCTCTGATATTCGTAAGTGCCTTCGAGAGGCGGTTTGGGCGTTGATTTTACCGCTCATCATTATCGGTGGGCTCCGCATGGGCATCTTTACGCCGACGGAAGCCGGTGTCGTGGCTGCCGTCTATGCGCTGCTGATCAGCCTAGTCATTTACCGGGAGATGAGTCCCAAGGATCTTTATTACGCCATATTGAATGCTGGCCGTATGACAGCGGTCATCATGATTCTTGTTGCTGCATCAATGGTGACGGCCTTCCTCATTGCCATCGCCAATCTACCCGGTCAGATGCTGGTGTACCTTGAGCCATTTGTAGGGTCGCCGATTCTGTTGATGATGTTAATCGTGATCACCGTCTTTGCCATCGGTATGGTGCTTGACTTCACGCCTGCTATCACCATTCTCGTGCCCGTGCTGCTGCCGATAATCACAGCCGCTGGCATTGACCCAATCTATTTCGGCGTCATGTTTATTATGACGGCGGCTGTCGGAATGATTACGCCTCCCGTCGGTGCCGTCCTCAACACGGTTTGCGGCATTAGTCGAATCAGCATGGATCAGGCGGTTAAAGGTGTGCTGCCTTTCCTGTTTGCTGAAATCCTAGTTCTAGTGATTCTGGTTCTGTTCCCTGCTCTTGTGACTGTTCCGGCATCCTGGTTCTCATAACTATAAATCCAAATGAAGAGAGAAGCTCATGAACCGATTATTAAAAGCATTAGTTGTTTCGACAGCCCTTGTGGCGGCCGTATCGGCATCGGCTCAAGATGCTCGTTTGGGGTATGTGCCCATTGAGGAGCACCCCGTCGGGCAGGGTTCAATCCGATTTGCTGAGCTTGTCGCTGAAAAAAGCGACGGTCGCATCAACATCCAAACGTTTGGCAACGGCGTCTTGGGTAATGAACCCCAGATGCAGTCTTCGCTGCAAGGTGGCTTCCTTGATGTCATGGTCGGCCCAACGTCAAATCTAGTCGGCACCATCCCCGAATTCCTCATCTTCGATCTGCCTTTCTTTTATGCGGACTTTGATGCTGTCGATGCGGTGATGGACGGGGCCGTTGGTGAAGAGCTCTTTGCTAAACTCGACGCCATGGGGCTAGTGGGTCTTGCTTATTGGGATAATGGCTTTCGTCATATGACCAATGCAATTCGTCCCATCAACTCGGTCGAGGATATGGCGGGGCTTAAGATCCGCGTAATACCCAATCCCTTATTCATCAGCACATTCGAAGCTTTAGGCACCAATCCCACCCCGTTGCCTTACCCCGAGCTTTTTAATGCCCTAGAGAGCAACACTGTCAATGCGCAGGAAACGCCGGTAGGACTGATTTACGCGTCCAAGTTCTTCGAAGTGCAGGATCATCTTGCCCTTACTGGGCACGTCTATACACCCTATGTGCTACTAGCTAGCAAGAAGTGGTTCGACAGCCTGGCTGAGGAGGATCAGCAGCTCGTTATGGAGGCTGCCCAAGAGTCGGCTGAATACCAGCGTGCTCTTTCACGCGATGACGCTGATCGTCTGGTTGGCCTGCTCAAGGAAGAGGGCATGGAAGTGACACGTCTTTCGGAGGAAGAGATGACCAAACTGCGTGATGCGGTTGCTCCAGTCGTTACTGAATTTTCCGAACAGATCGGCTTGGATCTTATTGAGCAGGCACGCGCTGATATGGCGGCTGTTGCTGACTGATTTTACTTGGGGCCGACATGGTCGGCCCTCCGCTTAACAATAAACTTTGGAGCTTACTATGCGGCTTATTCAGGTTCTATAGCCAGCGCATTATTCATCCTAAGCTAAAGGTGCATCATGTCTCTAATTACATATCTTACGGAAGTCGAATTTGGCACTGGCAGTATCAATGAGCTGGGAAAGCATCTTGATCGCGTCGGTATCCGTCGCCCATTGATCATCAGTGATCAGGGGATTAAGGCCGCGGGATTGCTTGAAAAGGTGACTAGGCAGTTGGAAGCCTACACCCCAGTCTTTCTTGATGTGCCAACCAATCCAACAGAAGCGGCCACTGAGGCAGCGGCTGAGGTTTATGCCTCGAATGATTGTGATGGGCTTGTGGCTATCGGGGGTGGGTCCCCCATTGATCTTGCTAAGGGGGTTGCGCTGCTGGCCACGCATGGTGGGTCTTTAGCGACCTATGCGTTAATTGAAGGTGGTATGCAGGCAATAACGGATAGGGTGGCCCCCGTCATTGCTATCCCTACCACGGCTGGCACTGGCGCCGAGGTCGGCCGTGCTGCGCTCATTACCCTGGAAGATGGCCGAAAACTTGGCTTTGTTAGCGCTCATCTTATTCCAAAATGTGCGATTTGCGATCCCGAGCTCACGTTGGGCCTGCCGCCATCGCTAACGGCAGCGACGGCGCTCGACGCATTATCGCACTGTTTCGAAACGTATCTTTCGCCGCGATATAATCCTCCAGCCGAAGCCATCGCACTCGATGGAGCCGTCCGGATCTGGAGCAACGTCGTCACGGCGTTCGAGGATGGAAGCAATCTTGATGCCCGCACCGAGCTAATGATGGGGTCGCTGCAGGGCGGCCTGACATTCCAGAAGGGCCTTGGCGCCATTCATGCACTTTCTCATGCCTTAGGCGGGATGCGAGAGTTGCAGCTTCATCATGGCACACTCAATGCTATCTTTCTGCCCGGCGTAATGCGCTTAAACCGCGTTGCGGCGCCTGAAAAAATGAGCCGCATCGAAACAGCGCTGGGGATCAGCAAGGGAAATTTACCCAATGCCCTTGCGGAGCTCAATTCGCGCCTCGGAATCCCTAAAGGGCTTCGCAGCTTGGGGGTGGAGGAGAAACATTTCGATTATATCGTCGAGCGTGCCTTGGCGGATCACAGCCACGCAACCAATCCACAGCCGCTGACGGCTGATCAATATCGGCAGCTAATCATTGAAGCTATGGACTAGTTTCTCGATTTGCGAGCTGATCGCGCTACATCACTTTTATATGAACGTCATACTGGCGTAACCTCCGGCTGGCCAGGGAAGGCGAGCTTCTGGAAGAGAGCATGATTAGAACAGCAGGTCGTTCACTCATTGCTCTCGTCAACTATCTGTAGCGCGGCTTCATATAGCAGCTTGATAACCAAACCGTGAAACATCTTTCGTGATGAATACGGCACAAGTGTAACCACATTACGCGAAGGGCTTAACCGTTTAACGTTTGATGAAGGTCAGCGAGGTTTTGAAGTAGCGCCAGTGTCGGCACAGAACATACGCGAGTTAGCTGAATGGCGGCTTTAGTTAAGAACCAGGCATTGTAAAATTTCTTCGGCTCCCAAACACTGATGCGCATGCACAATGCAGTTTTTCGATAAGTATTTACGCTATCAACTTATTTCGCTGTCTTATCGAGGTCGCATCGCCGCCGACGAACACCAAGCGCTCTACAACTTCGCAATGCAGCGGGATGCTAAAGGAGCCCAAGAAGTCCTCTATCGCCACCTATGGAGCGGCACAGATCAGGCACTGGCGACGGGAACCATCGCGGCCTGATACATGCTTTATAAAGCATTTTTATGTGTTATGAATCAACATCAATTAGGACATTTGGGCCTTTCTTTGCTTTGGCCATAAACTCCGAACTCCCATCACGAACTGAAGCTGCTAGTGATTGACTACCGCGTCGAGAGTGAAACGCCAGTTATACGCATGCCTCATATAACTGTATGAAGATATGACTCAGAGTGTTTTATCATCCGTAATCTATTGATTTTAATAATTTTTTGTTAGTTCTTGCTGATGGTATAGTGAGACGAGGATGGCTGTTGTATTGTAGTGACGAGGGAGGATGGCTTTTGACTAGTGGCTACAGGTGATTACTCCTTCGTTGACAAGAGTGGCAATAAACCATAATAGATAGTTGATTCATAACCCAGAGGAGGAGTAGGTTGGTTAGTGCAGTTAATGACCGAAATCCCCCGTTTTTCTGTTGAAAGAGCTGAAAGAAGCCATTTTCTGTCGTAAATGTATATATGATTCTTAGAAAGAAAGTTGTCGCTCAGTTTTGGCAACATTCGCGTGCGCAGCATTGCCATGGTGACTGATTCAACGAAACAGATTTAGTACAGTGTTTGAGACTTATTTTCGCATCAAAAAATTTAGAATCCTGAAGGATAAGAAAATAAATGTTTTGTTAAGCTGACAAGAGGCTATATAGTTTGATGGATCGAATAAAAATTTGGGCAATGTCTAAGCAATGGTTCTGGAAAAGCAGAACACGTCTAGAGAAGACAAGGTTTTTCTTCGAAGCCAATATATATAAGCATGGTAATTCGATATCTAAAGCTCGAACGAACGTAAATATATTAATAAACCTAGCCTGGATTGGTTTAAAGAGCTTGTTTTGGGTTGCATTCAGCTTGGGAACATTGATTTGTATCGAAAGCTACGTTCGTAACAATATGGTTTTTTTGAAACCACTTACTAACTTGGATAAAGATTACAATATTGAACAACTTCGCCTATATGCTCAGCTCCTTACGGCAATCTTTTCTATATACTTTGCGACCATTGGTATAATTCTGAGCTCCGGTTACACCAGACTACGGAGTGACATAATACAATTGCTCACAAATGAGCAGATCGGCAGCGTATTTGCACGAGTTCTCGTATTTTCTGCGACTTTTAGTTTGACAGCAACATCATTACCATTGTTTGGAATAGATCCCGGCTATTTTATCTACTTTGCAGCCACATTTTTAACCCTTGCGAGCTCGCTCACACTATTTCCGCTAGGCCAAAGGCTATTTAATTTTTTTAATTTAAACCTCTTAGTGCGTAGCGAAATATTACCTAACATAGCTAAGCATATCGAAGGAGCAGCCAAAACACGCAATTCTGCATCTCTGGCCAATCACCATTCAAGGGCGGCAAGAATGGCGCTTGAGCAGCTTTGCTATCTTGATGACCGTGTAAAAACCGACAAGGAAGGGATGGGGGACAACCTCCCGGCTCTTACTAATGATTATTCACGCTTACTTCTTCACTATCTTCATCAAAAGCATAAGATCAAGCAAGACAGCTATTGGTTTCCTCGCAAACAGAATCACCAACAGTGGTTCTTTGCAGGAGATAGTGCGACGTCTTCGGCCTTACAGACAAGCAGCCAGTTGTCAGTCGAGGAGAAAATCGATCTAAACTGGTTTGAAAGTGAAATTATTAAAAGACTCTCAAGACATATTGAACTTGCTTTTGAAGAAGGTGATATCCAGCTGGCGTTAAATCTAATCAGCTGCTTCTCGGTTCGAACTGCCACGTATGCGAAAGAGTTTCAGTTCGATCTAGGTATGCAAGAGATCTATAAAATAAGAGGACTCATTGAGACTGCATTCGCATCGAAAAGAGTTGATGCAGTCAGTGATGAGGAGAAAATATGGATTGCAATCGCCGATGCCTGGGCTGTCCTAGGTAGTAATCTTTGTCTTGAGACACTAAGGCGAATGATTACTTTCGAGAAGGAGCTGGGGCAGTTCTTCTTAAAGGACGTTTGGTCGGCGAACTCATTACACAGCTTGCCTGCTTTTTTTCAAGCGGAACTTTCATTCATTGTCAAGCGCATCAGTTTTGAACTTGCAATTGAAGGGCGCCGACTATCTAGGCCAAAATATGTTCAACAGTTGGCTGTGCAGAAGATCCTACAAAGCTATAAGAAAATCCTGCAGCAGGTATGCGAGTTTTTCGAAAAGATCGTGCCAGAATTTATAGAATCACTAATCAAACTAGGCTTTTCACAGGCGGCAACTCAGGTAGCTTTGGCCAGCCTCCATTTCCATTGGAAACTACCGAGGTGGTTGGAAGAAGTTTCCCAGCTCTTAGAGAGATATACCGCTTACACTCACTACTTGGAAAAACAGTACACTTTTCCTGAGATTGATGTGAAAGGTATGGCCGGCAGCTTAGTCAAGGTAAGAGATCAAACTTTCGAAATATTGGGCAACCCTGATATTGTTGGGCATATATTCTCGGCTGAGCACGACGATGGCTTTCCAGATCATTTCGGACAGGTTTATTTTGAACTGACGGAAGAGTGTATACATGCTCTAGAGGAAAATAATGAAGAAAAATTTGGGAAAATTTTTCCTATGTTTTTTAATTTGGCCATACTTGCATCAGATTCCAAGTTTGCTGACCCGAAATTGGAAGTCAATGACGAGTTCCGTTTGCACCTAATTTCAACAGTCATAAACGACTTGGCGTCAGTTTTAGGCTTTGCCACCCTGTATGGCGCGTATTTTGATAATCCGAAGTTACTTGACGTGGCAATCGGAAAGTTTATGACATTTATTGAGCGGGTTGATAATAAGCAACAGTACCTCAAAAGAATGATTTTGCTCTCCAATCCTAACAGTTTCAGCTGGTGCGCATCTCCGAGAGGAATGATACGTATGAACTGGAAGATAGCTTTTGAAAATAGGGCTAGACACGATGGATACGGGCATCAAATGAGTTTCGGGGAAGGTAAAGCGCACTATAATAAGTTGGTCAACGAATTTCTGAAATCACACTCAGATGCTTCTCACCTATTTTTTGCAATTCATGTTTTGCCATTTCTCGGCACTGACGATTTTAAAATAGACCACCGCATTACCAGTATCGCAAGGAAATTGCGTGAAGAAGAAGCAGAGGATTAAGAATGAAAATTATTAGAGCAGAGCCATCACTTCAATATCAATTTCATGATGAAAGTTTCGGACTGCTCGAAAAAATTCTAATCAAATCAAGGCGAGAAAGGCCCGATTTTAATCGGAGAATGTTTGACGAAGACTTTGCTAGAATTTTTCACATATCCAATCACCACACGGACAACCTCTTCGATATAAGCTCAAGTGATGACAAACTCACGAATCGCCTTTTTGGCAATGTGAGGACACAATATGAACCTTACTCGATTGATGAAACAATTCGCGAAATGATTGAGGATATTGCTCAATCATTGCTCTGGTTTGGCGAAGCCCATTATTTCCTTCGAGATGATCCAAGTACAGAAGAAACCCACATCACTGGGTTTAGTTCGGAAAGCATCTTTACTCTCGGCAGAGTATGTTTTCAGTTTTTACCTAAAAGATACGAAAGACATTGGAGAAGAGATAACAAATTACTTGGGCGAGAACTGCGCCTATTGAATAGAAAAAAACTTATGTGCTTTCATTTGCCGAAATCAATCAGGAGGATGCTATCTTCACAAAATTCCATTTTAGGTAGCCTAGATAAATACCAACATGCAAACATGGAATTCCTCCCGAAAGTGACTTACGGTAACCCGAATCCTCACAACGACTTCAATTTTCTAGCTTGGAGTGAAACTCACGACTTTGCTTTGTATCAAGCCACACGCAAAACTGGTTGGAATGGCAGAAAATACGACTCAGAGAAACGATCCGACTTTTTCGATTGCCACCGCCTGATCAAGTTTAGAAGAAATCAAGTGGTGTTACGTGATCATATTTTGGCACAATTAAGCGATGAGCTCACAAAGGTAGGCAAATACTACATACCAGAATTCAAAATTGCAGTTTTGCCTACAAAAACCTTACCTTCGGTCAAAGAGCTCGACGAGTTAGAGTCTCGGCTCTCGCGAGAAGAAGCTGGTTTCACGGAAGTCATGGACTTCTGCTTCAATAAATGAATTGATAACCTAATCGTTTTATTATTTTACCTAAATTTTTGAAGCTGTATGTTTTATTAATGCTGGGCAAAGTCGTAGATTGTGAACGTTTTGCGATGCCGCCTCACTGGGACTATCTCAACGGCCACTATTGGCACGATAACGACGGTCAGGCCTATGTCGTTGTTAGTGAATATTAAACCTCCGCTTAATCTGCCATTTTCAAGGTATTACCTGCTTTTTTCCTAGGTTAAATGAGTTTTTCTAACTTGGTGTGTCTAATGAGCAGTTGCACCACTTTTGAGTTTTTAGTGCGTCAGTATACTGATCCACACTACAAACTAACCCTATGAACTCAACTAGATTTCCTTTGAGCCTTGGTTAAGACAAGTCTCACTATGCACAGCTACGCCAAATCACGACTAGGCTTAGCTCGACAGCCCATCGTGACTAGGCACTAAACCGCCCAGCAGGCGGTCGATTTCTTTGGCAGGCATCGGACGGTAGAAGAAGAACCCCTGGACGAGGTCGCAATGCATCTCACGAAGCAATGACAACTGCTCGACGTTCTCGACACCCTCGGCCACCACTTCCAATCCCAACCGATGACCGATGAAGATGGCACCCTCCATAATGGCCCTATCCTTCGGCTGTGTGGGAGCGTCGTGGATGAAGGAGCGATCAATCTTCAGGGCGGTGACTGGAAAGTGCTTGAGATAGCTCAGGGAGGAATAGCCTGTTCCGAAGTCGTCGATAGCAATGCGAAAACCGCGATGATAGAGGCGCCGCAGGTCTTCGAGGACGGTCTCTTCGGCTTCGATCAGGACATTCTCGGTCAATTCGATGCCGATATCCCGCGGACCTAAGCCGTGACGCTGCAGCGCGTCCTCGAAACTCTTGAGGGCACCGGTACGCACCAGTTGACGCCCCGAGACATTGATGTCGATGCGGTGCTCATGAAATCCCTTGGCACGCCATTCCACCTGCTGGCGGCAAGCCTCTTCGATGACCCAGTCGCCCAGACGATGGATCACACCAGTTCGCTCGGCCAGCGGGATAAACTCGGCAGGCGAGATCGGCGGGCCCTCGGCAGGCTTCCAGCGTAACAAGGCCTCGAGATTCTCAATTTGCCCACTGGTCGCCGAGACCAGAGGCTGGTAGTGGAGGGAGAATTCACCGTTATCCAGGGCTTCCTCGAGTCGCGCCGAGAGATAGTGCTGGCGAACCAGCTCATCATGGAGCTTCTGATGGAAGAAACGTACAGCACTCTGACCATCCACTTTGGCACGATTCTTGGCCACATCGGCATTACGAATCAATTCGCGTGACGATTCACCATTCTCTGGAAAGAGCGCCACACCCAGGCAGGCCGTGACCTGACGCTCCCGACCATCCAGGACAAAAGGTTCCCGAAAGACATTCTGGACATGGCGAACGACTCGTCTGACATCGGAGTCCGAATGGACACCGGGAAAGGCCAGCACGAATTCATCGCTAGAGACACGGGACACCAGATCAGTGACTCGCTGGCACTCTATCAGTCGCCGAGTCAGCTCAACGAGCAGGCGATCGCCCTGATCATAGCCAAGGGCATCATTGATTTCGACGAAGTGATCGAGGTCCAGGTAGATGGTTGCCAGGCCATTGCCCTGGCGTCGACAGGAATCCAACAGACTGTCCAGATCGACCTCGAAAGTCTGGCGGTTAGGGAGATGGGTGAGTCTGTCGAAATGGGTGGCGAATTCCAGGTCACGGTGGGCGCGCTTTTGGTCGGAAAGATCGACATCCACGCAGAACATCAAGGGTGAGTCGGTATGCTCATTGAGCATTAGATGCTGCGAAAAGACCGATACCAGTTCACCGGTTTTGTGCTTGAGCTCGAGTTCACCGGCGGGTATATCGACCCCGTCTTTGATCCAAGCAAAGTGCGCCTGGATCACCCCGTCACGCATGAAGGCAGGAATGATCAGATCTTCCAGTAACTGTCCCTGGGCTTCCTCAGCGGTATAGCCATAGAGACGAGTGCTACCCTCATTCCAGTAAATCACTCGCCGATCGCGATCATACCCCTGAACCGCCACCTTCGGCAGGCTCTCCAGCAGGGCGCGGAATCGCTGCTCACTCTCCAGATACTGGCGGCGTACTAACTCGACTTCTTCCCTGCCTGCACCATGCGAATCAATGCCATCAGTGGAAGGTGTCTCAGACACCTGCAACACGAGCGCACCAGAAAACTCCCTGCGGTTCTTATTCAGGCGTTCCGAATCTCTGTGATGTCGGGAATCGCTGGCAGCCATAGGATCCACTTAAAGAAAAGACACTGTCGAGAGCCATCATAATGGCAATAATAGTCACTTTGTTGTGATTATCCTACACCTATGTGTATGACGTAACCTACACATAAACGCCATCAGCGGTCTGATCCTGTTTTCAAAAAAAGCACTCTTTCTTATTACATTTCTTGACATATCTTTGCAGATCTTTTCATTTCTCTCCTGTTGACCGCGTTCTTACACCGGCAACACAGGGCAATTCTGCCCAGTTGACAGGAGAATACCATCATGAAACTCGATACCCTCAAGCACGGTTTCGATCCCACCTCCATGCCCGCCGACTCCCTAGCCGATTACTGGAATCCGGGAGTGACCGAGGCGCTAAAGCATCAGGATTGGGCGAAAACCGACATTCGGGAACGGATCGATCTGACCGCCTGGCAGGGGTTTGCCGCCGATCTTCCACGCGATCCCTATGTGAACCAGCGGTGGAAGCGGATGTCCTGGCTCGCCCTGAATGATCAGGGAGATGTCGAGGACATGGGCCAGTGTCCCATGGCCCAGGGGGGAGCCTTCAATGACGCGGAGAGCATGGCCGACCGCCTGCGGTACTATGATCCGCTGACTAGGGAATTCATGGCACGCCCGGATGTGAAGGCCTTCGTTCGCGCCTGGGCAAGGCTGTGGAGTATCGGTGCGCACGAACCCATCCTGATGCAGATCACCGGGGTTCGCGGGGAAGGCAGCATCGACCCCCTCCAGGGGCAGGGGATTCATGCCGATGGCTGCAAGGCCCTGAGCATTCTGGTCCTCAATCGAGAAAACGTGGCAGGCGGTGAAAACCACCTCTACGCGGACAAGGCTGGCACGCAACCCTTGGTCGATATCACCCTGGATCCGGGTGATATCCTTCATCTGAGCGATGACCGGCTATTCCACAGTGTCGACGGGATCGAACAGCTCAACAGCGAGGCACCCTTCGAGCGGTTCATCATCATCATCAACAGCCGCTTCGTGGATGACTTCCAGAACCGGATATTGCGTCGCCACTTCCCGGAAGCGGTCCTCAATGAGAGCCACTGACACTCTCGGTAAATTGAGAACCTAGCAACACAAACGCCCCCGGAACTCCGGGGGCGCCTAGCTGAACAGTAAGCGGATATGAGGCGTCATGGCGGGGTTAATGTTAATCGGTCTACGCCCACAAAGTTCTTGATCAGATTCTTGATAATGATGTTACAAAACAATAAAGCAACGCTAACTCTCAGTGCTATGAATATTACCATCGAGTGAGTCAAAGAAATGGCGGATCGCGTAATCTGGCAAGCCGCTGAATGCGACGTTATATCCGCATTGTCGCAACGTCCGCTTTTGGTAGCTAAGCCTGAACCTCGTAGGAAGCCTATTTGCAGGTTGCCTGCTGCAAGATGTTTGGAGCAAAGCTTTCTCACTCGCCCCAACCCGTCACACCTTTGAGCGCTAATTTACCAACCCTCTCTCTACAGACGCCATGGTGGCCGAGACAGGCAACACCCCCCGTTATGTAGTTGGCATCTGTTTGCCCACTCGGTTGTAGCCCGTGAGGAAGGGCGCGTACTCTAGGATGCCGCGTTTAAGTGCGGCTTCGCCAATGCCAGCCATCTAGCGATACATAACAATATACGGCTCTAAAGCGCTTGGTGAGTGGCTGTGTACTGCTAGCTATTGAGCTCAATCTTCAAGGCATCTGAAACGTTGAAACTTTAGACGATAAGACTCAGCCCGCTTAAGGTGCTTGTGCTAGGCTGAATTTAGTAGGGAAATGGGTAAAAAAATCGGCAGCATCGAGGAAGTTGGCGAAACATAAATGCTAAGTTTTAGGCTGCAAACGACCCTGAGCGGACATTCCGGGAAATGCAGCAGGCGCGCGAGTTTTGGATATATAGCCTAATGGAAATTAACATCTCAAAGAATCATAGGCTTGGGAGAATCTGGCAGTCTGCATTTGCCGGAAAAAGTGCCAGCAAGTTCATTCAATCATAGAGTGCACCGTCTAATACGCTGTTATACGAACTTTCAGTTTTACCGATATTAATTGGCAGCATAGGGAATTGTAAAACCTAATGATATTTTTTGAGCTTGAACCATCTGATATTTCAAATCTAAGTGATGCTGATCTAAGAGAAATGGTTGCTAGATTGTGTGAAGCAGAATTAATTAGCCAAGGACTTCAGCCTTCATGTGTTCTGTGGGGTGGTGCGCAAGAGGCTGCTGATGGTGGCCTTGATGTTCGAGTTGTTGATGCAATCCCGTTGCCAACTCCAAGCTTTGTAAGCCGTGGTAATACTGGTTATCAAGTAAAGAAAAATAGTATGAGTAAAGCTGCCTGTAAAAAGGAAATGCTTGAAAAAGGTAAAGTAAAAGCTGTTATAGGTGAGTTGTTAGCTAAAAAAGGCGCTTATGTAATTGTTAGTGGCAAGGATGATTGCTCGGATAAAATGCTGTCTGAACGCATTATTGGTATGAAATCAGCCCTCGAAGATTTGCCAAATAGTGATGCTCTTCTCCTCGATTTCTATGGAAGAGATCGACTATGCGCATGGTTGAGGCAGTTTCCTGGCGTTGCCTTATGGGTTCGCTCTAGGCTAGGGAAGCCTCTAGCTGGATGGCTTCCTTTTGGGAAATGGACTGCTACCCCGGCAAATCAAGATGATGAATTTTTATTGGACGAACATCCCTGCGTTATCGATTTAAATTCGCACCAAAAAACACCTATAGCGATTTCTGATGGAATCAGGCTTGTACGTGAAAGATTACTTAAAGCAGGTTCAGTGGTTCGAATAACCGGTCTTTCTGGAGTTGGAAAAACACGCTTTGCTCAAGCACTTTTTGAAGATGGTGTATGCGAAAAACCTTTGCCGGAAGCAAATGTAATTTACGCCGATCTTGGTGATGATCTATCCCCAACAGCATCTGAGCTTGTTTCATATTTAATAGCTAATGATTTTTCATGCTATGTGGTTCTGGATAATTGCCCGCCAGATGTTCATAGGAGACTGCAAAGGCAAGTATCATCAAATCAAGCTAAATTAAGTCTTCTTACTATCGAATATGACATTTCCGAAGATCGCCCAGAAGAAACGGAAGTAATACATATTGAGCCCTCAAGTGAGCAGACTGTTTCCAAACTTATTCAAAAAAGGTTCTCATCTCTAGGACGAGTGAATGCCGATAAAGTTGCAGAGTTTTCTGGGGGAAATGCGCGCGTTGCTATTGCATTGGCTAGTCGAGTAGATTCAGATGAGACGTTAGCAAAATTTTCTGATGAAGAGTTGTTTCAGAGGCTATTTAATCAAAGAAAAGGTGCAGCCGAAAGTTTACTTGAAAGTGCAGAGGTATTATCGCTAGTTTATTCCTTTAACGTAAGCACGCAAGAGTTTAACAATGAATTAAGCGCTCTTTCTAAAATTGGCGGGTTGGAGCGCAATAAATTAAATCGTAACCATGCAGAGTTATTACGGAGACAGCTATCACAGCAGCGAGGAAACTGGAGAGCAGTTTTACCGCATGCGTTAGCTAATCGTCTTGCACGAAGAGCACTTCAAAACATCGGTCCTGACCAAATTAATGCCGAGTTGTTAAAGGGGGATAATTTACGTCTATTCAAATCATGCTCTCACCGATTAGGTTATCTGCATGATTTTGAACCAGCTCGTCAACTCGCTTATACGTGGATGAAGGTTGATGGGCCATTTCACAACATTACAGAGTGTGATGCTGAGTTACTTACGGCTCTAACCCATATCGCGCCTGTTTTTCCAGATGTAGTTTTAGCTGCTATCGAAACTGCTTCGGAAACCCAAGGGTTCTGCTCTCGAAATAATCAGAATTTCTCTATTTTTGTTCAACTACTTCGAAAGATTGCATACGATGATCAGTACTTTGATCGCGCAGCTGTTTTAATTCTTCGTTTTGCTGAAACAGAAAAATATGGAGAAAATAACAATAGTATCACTAGTCAATTATCGAGCCTTTTTTCATTGTACCTCTCAGGTACACAGGCTACTCCGACACGAAGACATGCTTTTATAAAAAGGATGTTGGATTCCGGTGATGTGAGACAACTTGAGATTGTGCAGGATATTCTTGGCTCTGTTTTTCAGACTTCTCACTGGACCTCATTTGGAGGTTTTGATTTTGGTGCTAGAAGTAGGGACTATGGATGGGAGCCGAAAACTGATAAAGAAGTATTGGATTGGTACGTAGGTTTTGCTGAATTAATAGTGCCACTTTTAGATTCTAATAATGAACCCAGAGTGCACTGGGCAAAGGAGCTACTGGCAAACCATTTTAATGGTTTATGGACATACGCAGGTTGTTTTGACTTTCTTGACGGTATTGTTCGCAAATATGCTGTTGATGGTCAGTGGCCAGATATGTGGCTATCTATTAAAAAAACAATTCATTACAACGGAAAGAAGCACACTCCCGAATTATTGAAAAAAATTGAGGAGCTAGAAAGTTTAGCGGCACCGACTGATCCCTATTCTGAAATCGAAGCGTATGCATTGACTAACACATGGGACCACATAGAGGTGAGAAATGGGGATTTCACAGAAAATTCAGAAGAAATTCACCGTAAGATAGAAAAATTAGGGGTGTTAGCTGTATCCGAACCTGAGTATCTTGAAAAATTGGCACCAAGGCTTTGGAAGCAACATATCGATGCGCTTTGGCCATTCGGCAAGGGGTTGGCTAAAGGTTCATCCGATCAAAGATCAACCTTTGATACGCTGGTTCAGTTGATGCAAAAGCAAGAATTGCAATTAGTTCAAACTAACCTCTTTCGCGGCTTTATTGCTGGTGTTCATGCATATAATCCTGGTTTGTCACGGATACTCCAAGAGTCTATCTTGGTTGTACCTGAGTTAAAACCGTATTTCGTTGATATTCTGTCTGCAACGCCGATAGCACCTTGGGGTACAAAAAGGCTCATAGAATTAGCGCTGGCTGGTGAACTGGAAGCTTGGCGCTTCCAACAGATAAGTTATGGTCGAACTCATGAACCTATATCTGATGATGATTTATCAAAACTGCTTAGCGCAATTAATGATTTAGCTGATGGGATATTTGCAACCATTGAAATATTGAGCATGCGATTCTTGACTGACAAGGAAAACAACTATAGTCCTAGCTATGAACTAAGATCAGTTGGTAGGCTTGCTATTTTGAAACTTCTTTCAATGCACAGGGATGAAATAATCAGGCGACAGTCTCATGGACTGGACCGAGTTATTGAAAAGTGTTTATCAGAATCCACCACGGAGAATGAAATTCGCCATATTGTTAGCTTGCTCTGCGACGGCGTAGAGACATATCGCCTATATGGCTTCGAATTAGAAAATATCATAGCCCATCTGGTAAAAACCTACCCTGAATATGTATTGGATAGAGTATTCATCGATAGTGAGAACAGCGAACAACTTACGTATTTGCTTTTTAAAGACAGGGTCAATCGTAGTAGCTCTCCATTAAACTTAGCTCCAATCGAGCGCGTGTTAGATTGGTGTAATGGAAATCAAGATAAGATCCAGAAAGTAGCTGGTGCTGTTTCAGCATATACGTCCTTAGACAAGGAATCTCAGACTCTAGAAAACCCAAAGAAAGTAACTCTTAGTAAACATATCAGATCACTTTTAGATGCCGCAGAGGACAAAGTTGCTATAGTTGAAACTATTTTCTCCAAGTCCTTTCCTGGTGGGTGGTCAGGTTCACTTGCCGACATTCTTGAAGTTAGATCGAAGGCGTTCGCAGAGCTATTAAATCAAGACTTACCTGAGGTGAAAAAGATCGCAAAGGCTAAGCTTTCTCTTTTAGATAGGTCAATTAGAGAGAATAGAGGCCGCGAGTCGGACGAACACAACCAGCGAGAACAACGATTTGAATAACCGGCCTGCTTGTGTTTGAGTTTCGTATAACAATGCGCTCTGCGGCAAATTTTTCGCTGCGCTTCAAATTTGCCGCAGAGCGCGGCGTTAAAGCGCTATATCAGTGGCTCCTAAGAGGCCGCTCCTGGCCGGACAACGACGGCCCGAAATAGGCCGTCGTTTACCCTCATCAAACTTCTGTCTGTTCTGCCATTTCCAACGCGTCATCTACCTCTATGCCTAGATATCTGACGGTGCTTTCCAGCTTCGTGTGACCCAGGAGTAGCTGCACTGCCCTTAAGTTTTTCGTACGACGGTATATCAGCGAGGCTTTGGTGCGGCGCATCGTGTGCGTGCCATAGATTGACGCATCTAAACCTATTTCGGTGACCCAGGCTTTCACGATACGGGCATATTGGCGCGTTGAAAGATGCTTTGCGCTATTGATTCGGCTAGGGAAAAAGAAGTCTTCGTTTCTGAGTTGAGCAAGCTGTATCCAGTCCATAATAGCGATACGGGTTTGCTCGGTTATTTCGAACTGGACAGGTCGATGCGTTTTTTGCTGCATCACGATGGCTCGTGGGGATATGCATGCACCATGGGCTATATCGCGTAATCGTAAATTGACGAGGTCGCAGCCTCGTAATTTGCTATCGATGGCTAAATTGAAGAGGGCAAGGTCTCTCGTCTTTTTGGCAAGCTGAAGGCGCACACGTATGGCCCAGATATCTCGAAGGCGCAGAGGCGCCTTCTGCCCAACCAACTTGCCTTTATTCCAAGGGGTAGGTGTATAGGAGATTTCAGTCAAAACGTTCATGGCATGTTCCTCCATCAGGTGGAGGTCAAAGAATGGCTCAATTCATGCCCCTCATGTGCTAAGGTTAATTTATAGTCGTGGCTCGACCCAAAGCGGCCCTTCCGGCGAAAGCGGCATGCTGATTCAGCCGTGTTATGCAGCCGGCACGATAATCTCTGTTAGGGCAAGAAAGAGTAGGCCGATGGCAAACCGTACACCTGAACAAGACCTGATAGATCAGTTTCTGAGGCACCTAGAGACACACGCCGATGAAGATCTGCGCGTTGCCAAAATCATCAACAAAAACTGCCGGTCAAAGACGTACGCAGATGTCGAGTTCGAATCAGCCTCGAAGCTCCACTGGGTGATCGAGGCAAAAAGCGATGATTCCAAAGATCGCCACAACACAGTTCACAAAATTTTTGGCGAGCTTCTGAAAGAAACCGGTCGAACGAATCGTGATAGTTGTCGGCATGCGATCTTGATCCCGAGTAATGCCGTGAAGTACTACAGCGGGGCTTTCCAATCAATTCTCAGGGAAAAATTTCTGGGGTTCGGCAAATTGATTCCGATCGATACCGTATTCATTAGCAGCGAAACCGGAGTGGGTCAGCTTTCTTGGGAGGGGTTCTACGATGCATACTTGCCCTAACAAGCGGCATCACAGCGACCGCTTTTCCGCCGCTTCGCGGTTCCAAGCCGGCGCATGTGCCGGGCGTTAAAAGTTTCCTTTTGGTCGAGATGTTATGGATAAATCAGAGATAGCAATTTTTATCTCCCTGGGAAGCCTTCTGGTTTCTCTTGGCGGGCTTATTTTTTCGATCCATAGCTCTCGAAAAGCAAGACGGATAGAGCGCGCAAGAGTGTACGACAAGGTTTACCATGATGCTTCAGATCTTTTAGTTTACAACTACAAAAAGAAGATAGAAGAACCATACAGGTCGAATGATAAATTTCTAGAAAAGGCAGTCAATGATTTCGAAAATGCTCATTGGCTAGAGCAGATGTATGGATTTAACATTTATTACCCAGAGGGCGTTGAATCAGAAGAGAAAAAGCGAGATTACCGTAAAAAGGTAAGCGATGAGTACTACAAGCATCAACATGAAAAGCATGTAGACTCATTTGCTGAAACCATGAAAAAACGTTCACCTGTATTCAATCTAGAAAACCAAGAGTACGCTGAAAGATTTAATCGGCTTGTTGATCACGTTACGCACAACCTTTCTTACTTTAGCCCTCCAGTTGTGGAGTGCTGGGAGAAAATGAGGTTGCTAACTCCTGAAAAGGTACGCAATGAGTATATTTCGTTGAGGCGGGTAAACGAGTCCGCATGCGAGCCCGTAGAAGAACCAATTGAAGACCCTTATCTTGGCATTCTTCTAATAATACGGCACGAGTATCGGGAACTAAATAAGCCACTCAAGACAAAATGGGCGGAGCTCTGGTTTAATATTTCAGCTACCCGATACCGTATAAGACGAATTTTTAACAAAAAAAGGCAGTGGGACGTGTAACCACGCTCCTGTTTTTGACGTTATGTGTAAAAGGAAGTTATGAGCCGAAAACAATTTATAGAAAGCATTGGTGCCACATGCGCCAACTGGAATTGGAGTTGGTCATTCATCAATGAATCGGAAAAATTAATAATATTTGGTGTTTGGGATGATAGGGCAATTGGTGATCACTGGCTTATATTTACATATGACTGGGAGCGAAAAGAAAGTGGTCAGAAAAATAAGGGGTTTCAGCAATCCAGAGATCACCTGTCGCTTATAGAAAACGAAGGTTACGACCTGCTAGTTTTTAGGATGTTTGCTGTTGAAGGTAGCGATCCAATAAAAATAAAGGACTTTGAAAGAAAGTTGTTACCGAAAAAGCTAATGAGAAGAGGGAATGACTGGTATGCAACTGAAATTGTGACCAGTATTCTGCCTGAAGAAATTCTGGATTCTGAGAATCAGTATCTTGAAGGTACAAAGAGCACAGTCACAGTAAATAGCTATGAGAGAAACCCTGAAGCCAGAGAGAGATGTATTCAACATCATGGGTGTTATTGCGCAGTTTGTGGGTTCGATTTTGAAAAATATTATGGCGTTCTGGGCGCTAACTATATTCATGTACATCACCTGATACCTTTAAATGAAATCAAGCAGAAATATTCGGTTAATCCGGTCACAGATCTAATCCCAGTATGTCCAAATTGTCATGCAATGATTCACAGAGGTACAAAAACCATCTCGGTCGAGAGCTTAAAAGAACATATTGATAATGCAAGAAAAAGCACATAACAAGCGCTCGTAGATTGACGCGGCTTCGCCGCGCAACTGAAGTGAGCGTTATATTTTCGTTCGAGTAAGACCTATAGACGTGAAAATATGAACGATATCTTTGAAAGTGTTGAAGAATTTGAAAAACGCTTAAATTTGCCAGACGGGTTTTATAAGAAGCTGGTCAATGAAGACGATTGGTCTTTTATTATTAAGCTTAGTGCTCTTTTTGAGGCTGCTTGCACACATGCGCTTGTAACTAAGTTAGATAAGCCTGAATTAGAAACGTGCTTTTCTCACTTGGAGCAAGCTAATGCACGGTATGGAAAAGTAGTCCTACTAAAAAAGATGAATGTTTTATACGCTGATCAAGCCAAATTTCTGGAAAATCTTGCGTCTTTGAGAAATAAGATGGCGCATGACATCTCTAATGTAGGGTTCTCTTTAGAGGATTACGCAGCTCAGATGGACTCTAACCAGAAGAAGTCGTTTGCGAAATGGGCTGGGCATGGCATTTATCCCGAAATAACCATTCAAGGTAAGACCATAAAAAATATTGATTTTGTGATAGATAACCCGAAGCTGTCTTTGTGGCTCACTGCCGCTGAGATCTTGGGTTGTATATATCTTGAAGTCGACCAAGCAATATACCTGCAAAATACGGGGGTATACAGGTGGCTAAAAAACATAACAAGTGCAGGCGAGGGACGCTCCTGACGTCGCGCCCCTGCTGCAAGCATTATAACAGAGACGACTAAAAGGCAGCTTCTGGCCGATAGCGACTAAGCAAACTTTGGTGATACAGAGTTGCATATCCGAGAATCATGGCACTGAATGCATCTGTTGCCAGGGAGAGAATTGCTTAGCCTGTGCTGTTTAGGTGTGTTGTTATTATCTGTATCAATCTGATGGTCGAGAGGAAATTGAACTGACGCCTGATAGCGCCATCGAAGGAAATATCAGATAAAGGTCGGCTTTTGCTGACAAGCTATTACTACCCGTTCTTGCAGGATTGGGTCTTCGCGGAGAACTTTATGGACTACGAACATGCAATTGTGAAATTCGAAGACGGGATTGGCACCCTGTTCTGCAACGGCTGCGGCATTATCATCGCTGAGGGTACCCAGCATGAGGATAGAGAGCACTACTGTACCATGTGCATGAGCGGCAATTGTAAAGCAAAATTCAAAGACGGAAACTGACATTCCCAGCCCGCCACGCTCCGCGTTTTAGGGAATGGGGCGTGGAATAGATGTTGTGAACATCATTAATCTTAAAACTCTTTAACATCCGCTCTTGGCCGAAAGAAGAATACTAATGCATAGGTTCTGTCGATCCAAAGCGGATTGTTGAGTAGGCTGCTGGCACGTTGACTGGAGTTATTCTGGCGAGATGCTTGATTCATTTTTTTGTTAAAGCAGATTAGATGGAGGTGGTATGCTGCATAATGCATGCAAACGTGCTGGCACGTTTGCCCAATAATAGAATTGATAGTCTAAAACCTGTTAGGCCGCATAGTTATCTTTGGTTGAGATCCGTCGACATGTCAGAGTACACACGAGGCGACATCATTTCGCTCTGGGGCGTTCAAGAGTCCCTCCTTCAATCTTACCGACAAATCTATCTTTCATCGCAGTCGATACTTGTTGCTGCAGCCTTTCTTCTTTTGGAAGTTCAGAATCCGTCGACTAATACCGATATCTCTCGGGTGATGATTGTTCTACTCGGTCTCGCTACACTTTTTCTATGGATCAAGACTACCGCACATCGAAGGAAAGCAGTTACATATGTTCAAGCTCAGCTGCTTGAAATCGATTCAGGTGGTAGTGTGGCAAACCTTTATCTTCACATGCAGCAGCATATGAATAGTCAGCTCAACGACACTAGATCGATCGAACGCTTCACAGAGCTGGTCTTAGCGGCAAAGGAAGACGTATGGGTGGGCAAGCTCTTACAGTCACTACCCTATCTGTTTGCCTTGGTCTGGGTGTACGTCGCTAGCGCCTATTGGTTGATATAGATGAAGCTAATTTCTCGATCCAGTGTTGACTTCTTGATCGATCACCCAGGATCTGTACTTGCACTTTGCATGAGTCAGTCGGGAGGGCAGGTGCTCCTGGTACAGGTTGCTAGAGCCGGACAAGGTGCAGCACTTGAAGTGCCTGGCGGGGTCATCGAGCACGGGGAGTCGCCAGAGGCGGCCTGCTTTCGCGAGGCTCGGGAGGAGGCCGGCTTTCTTGTTACTCACGCAGAACCATTATTGACCCTGACGACATCGGCCGGAATTACCAACGAGTTGGTACACATCTTCCATTGTAAAGGTAACTTGGTGGAATGCGGGGAGTACGAATCGAGATGGTTGCCACTAGCGGACGCGCGCGCACTCATTAGAAGCGGCAGAGTCGTAACTTCTACTACAGCGGCCGCATTGCTCTTCCTTGCAGGTTCAGCGTAACTATTTCGCTCAATTGCCGCAAGCCACAAAACTCTAGATAGCTCAAATGTTATATCAGCCCTTACTGAGCGTCCGCTCTTGGCCGAAACAGGAATGCTCGTGCTTAGGTACTAACTAACCAAAGCGGCTAACCTAGAAAGGCAGTAGGCGCGCGAATATTAGAAATGAAGCCTAATATAAATTGGAAATATTCCTATCAATACACTAGAGAGACTTCAGTGCGCTACGTTTGCTGAAGAACCTTGACAGCATGTTATCCAATCTTAGGGTTGGCAGTCTATTACCTGTTATAAGAAAGGTAGCCATGGAAAATTTATCTAGGAAGTTAAGCGAAATAGATGAACTGGAAACATGGAAGGATCATGTTCAAGGGTTATCGCGATACCAAAGAGCCCAAGCGTATAAAGAGGCACAGTCTTTGTGGGTTCACAGGATGATTCGCGAGCATAAGCTCTACTTGCACCCTAATATAATCACACAGCTTGAAGGTCAAAACTGGCTGCCCAATGATTTGCAGAAACGAATGATTTGGGCCAGTCTCATTGGCTCAGATGAAAGCTATAATAGTAAGCAAAGAATGTATAATATAAAAGATAGCCTTATTAAAAAGCATGGGCGAGACTGGTGGGAGGATGTTTATTCTCGTCTAAAACATGTGTATGCTGCTAAAGAAAGAATAAAGAAAATTCACTCTGGACCAGCAGTGTCAGCCTTTATCACGAACACATTCATTGGTAGCGAAGCAGCCAATAATGAGCGGCTTAAAGCTTTAAGAATGATCCCGCGAATATGAAAGCTGTAACAAGGCCAAGTGCTCGGCAAGCCCTTTTTGGCGGCGTTACGGCTCACGCTATAGTCAGGTTAAGCAATTAATGACCAGGGAAATTAATATCGTTCATGGTGACTCAAATGAGTAGCAAATTAGATGCTCTTGGTGTAGAGATAGATTCGGCGGCTGAGAGCAAAAATGTATCTGCTCTGACTGCATTGATGGAAAAGTGTGACTCTATGATAGAGTCTGAAGATCCTCATTTAAGGCCTATAGCTCTTTTCTATAAGGCAAATATTTATAGCTCACTAGCTGCTTTAAAATCTCATGATCCTGAATATGCTTGGAGTTGGTATCAAAGTGAAAAAGTTCTAGAAATATTGAATTTACGAAAAGCTGTCTCTGACCCAAAATTCCCTAGTTTAGATTCTATAATTCAATGTAAAGTTTATACAAATCTAGGAAATAGTCTTAATCAATTTGGAAGATTTATAGAAGCAATTAAAGCTTGGGATTACGCACTTTATTTAATGCCTAATTTTGCTATGGCTCTTGGAAATAAAGGAGTCGGCCTTACCGATTATGCTCATGCTCTTTATGACTATGGTCATGCAGGCATTTTGGTTGCTCATGCTGTTGATGAACTCAAGGGGGCAATTTCAAATGATGCTCTTTGGGACAGCGGATTGCATCCTGAAGCTGAAGAATCATTTAGGAAAAAATGCCTTAGTGCTGAAAAGTATCTAGAAAGAATCGAATATAGCGTTGATTTTGATCTAAACCAATGGCCAGTTGGGGATAACAGAAAAGAAGTAGAATATCGCACATGGTGTTTAGATAATAATCTTTTTTTATCGCCATTGAACGATGTTACTAAACTTTCTGCTTCTGCTAAAGATGTTCTTCATCTTCCAAGTCACACGTATAACCTTGATGAGGAAGCTCGGTTTCCAAATTATTTCAATATTATGAAGCAAGAGTATGTTACTGCACGTTTTATGCTCTTTGAGTCGCTCGATTATTATAGCGAACATGCCTCAGACATAAACGTACTTCTGATGGATGGTTTCGATGGAGCTCAGTTTAACTATAGAGTTGAACAGCTAAAGGTAGCTTTTCGTTTGGCATATTCGATATTTGATAAAGTGGCATTTTTCTTGAACGATTATTACAAAGTTGGATTAAAAATAAGTGCTGTTAGTTTTAGAAAAATATGGGGTCAAAGGGAAAGTAAAAATTTCGAAATTAACTCTTGCTTTGCTGGAAGCCAAAATTGGCCTCTACGAGGACTTTACTACTTATCTAAAGATCTTTTTGATGACGATTTTGATGATGTGGCTTTGCCAGAAGCGAAAGACTTAGCTGCATTAAGGAATCGTATCGAGCATAGGTATTTGAGCTTGCAAACTTATGAAGCTCCGGTTAAAAATACTGACATCCATTCCTATATAAGCATTGATGAGTTTCATTTAAAAACTATAAAAATCATGTCAATGGCAAGAGAAGCCTTGGTATATTTGTCTCTTGCTATGCATAGGGAAGAGGAAATAAGAAATATAGATAATGAAAAGGTATCCATTCCTATACAATCATTGCCAATCGAACGCTTTTATGAGTAACAGTTAAGTGTTTACATTTAGCGAGAAGTCTATAACAACGGTTTACCGAGCCAATTTCTGATGGGTGCTTTTGTACGGTCTTTTAACAAAAAAGGTGACAGCGGAAATTTGCTCCGTAAGGAGGCGTTATATCAGTGTTACATAAAAGACCGCTCTTGGCCGAAACAGGAATATTCATTCTTAGGTGCTATTGATCCAAAGCGGCCATTCGTGGCAATACAGCAAGAGCGCGAATTTTGGTTATATAGCCTAATGGAAATTAATAAATTTAAGGATCATAGGCTTGGGAGAATCTGGCAGGCTGCATTTGCCGGAAAAAAGTGCCAGCGCGTTCATTTAATCATAAGATAGGCAGTCTAATACCTGTTAGGCAATAGTTATGGCTCCAACATCAGTAAGTCGCAGGATCAAGAAAAGTATAGAAGCTTTTTCTGACAAGGACTATGAAGGCTCGTTCGTTCATTTGTTTCCTGCCATCGACAAGACTGCGAAGAAACGACGATCTAAAGATGGTGTCGGCTCTCGTATTAAGAGTTTCATCTCTGATGAGGAAGCCCTAATAAGCGGCGTGGCTACAAATAACGTTTTCAAGGGTATCAATGTGGATGGTGTTGATTTTCCTACCGCCATCTACAAGTTTGGACGGACATCGATTGTTCACGAAGGTGAGCTAGATGAACGCCTTCAAATTAACGATGGCAGCGGGCTGCAAATAGGGCACGTCTGGAGCTTGCCCCCTTCCTATTTAACGGGCTTCATAGTCGCAGTGGTTCTTGCACCGGAAAATGCGGGCGAAGGGATAGAAAAAGAGCTCAGTATTCAGCTTTTTGGACAAACTTATCAGCTCAATGAGCTATGGGGGAAGGTCGAGGTCATAAAACAAAAAATGTGCGAACTATGGCAGAACGACCGCCTATTCGACTAAGTTGCCTAACAAGGCCAGGCACGGCGAGTAGACTACTCAAGGCAATTCCCAAAGTTTCCCTCCCTTGGACAGTATTCCGCCACCTGACGGGAGAGAAGCCGCTGAATCTGACTGCTCTGAGCTGGGATATGGCCTTTACCAAACACTCGGACTGGGCATATGAAAAAGAGTGGCGTGTTCATATGCCGCTACTGAACGAGCCACCGGGCGATGGCTACACTCTCCTTAACGAGCACCCCAGCGTATTTGGAGCGGTGTACCTCGGTTGCCGCATGACCAACGAGGACAGAGGTCGCGTTCTGGAGGCCGTCGTGGAACACATCCCGCATGCACAAGCTTTCCAAGCCAAAAGAAGTGACGCTTCGTTCGATATTGCATTCGAAGAAGTCTAACAACGGCGTTGAGCGGGCGGCGGAGATGCATGGCGGCGCTTCGCGGCGACTCTGGGGACGCCTCCGCTCACGCCCAGCGTTAAAGCATAATGTCAGTGACCTCTAAAAGTCAGCTTCTGGCCGATAGCTGAAATACACAAAATGCTGGTTTGTTAATCCCCAAATTAACCCCATGAACTCAATGAGATTTCCAGTTACCCTTGGTTAACGGAGGTCTCACTATGAACAGTACACTCAAAACACTACTTAACGACGCCGGGCTCATCCCCCAAGGTGCGCTTTCACCCCTAAGCGGTGGAGATAGTGCCGCTACCTACCGGTTAGGCACGGATGCTGGTGAGGTAGTGGTAAAGAGGGATAACCCAGCTCGGCTGGCGGGTGAAGCAGATGGGTTACGAGCCCTCGCGAGTGCTAACAGTGGCTTGATTATCCCAGCGGTGCTCGCCCAAGAGGGTGAGTGGCTGGTTATGAAGGCGTTGGAAACAGTTTCCTATCGGCATGGCTGCGCTGAGTCATTGGGGGAGGGGCTGCGTAGGCTGCATGGGGTCACTGGCAAAGATTACGGTTGGCCCCATGACAACGCTTGTGGGCGAACCCCTCAACCGAATACGCCGTTGTGGGATGGGCGTGTTTTTCAGCGCGAGCGGCGTTTGCTGCCGTTAATTGATGTTTGCTCTGCCAAGGGGCTGCTGGGTAATGCCTTGCGGCAACGCCTTGAAACTATCGCCCATGGGCTTGAAAGCTGGCTGCCAGATGTTCCCGCTAGTTTGGTGCATGGTGATCTATGGTCGGGTAATGTGCTATGCACTGCCCAAGGGGCCGCGGTTATTGATCCCGCTGTCTATCGCCATTTTCCAGAGGTCGATTTGGCGATGTTAACCCTCTTCGGATCACCCGGTGAGGCGTTTTTTGAAGCATACTGGAATGGCAACGCGCCCGCAGATTGGCCAAGGCGAGAGGCGCTGTTCCAGCTTAACCCGCTGCTTAATCATCTGCTCCTGTTTGGAGGAAGTTATCGAGCGGCTTTGGAGAACGCGGTGATTGGGCTAGAGGCTTACCAAGCTTAGTACCACTAGCTCGACTTTTATTACCTCTCGTTTGGCAGAGGGCTTACTGCTACGTGTGCGCAAGGTCGAGTTACTTTGCAGGCAATGGATACATAACCACCTATGATCAGATCATTATTACGCTGGCTTTTATGCCTTGTGGCACTTTTGGCGCTGCTATTAGCGGGCCCTGCCTGGATGCTGGCGAGCGGTACCATTGCGACAGATGTGCATTGGTCTAGCCTTGATCGCACCTCCGCAGGCTTAGCTCCCTTGCCCGAGAGTTCTAGCGAGGCAGTGGTGCAAGTGTATGCTGCGAATGCTTACAACTGGCGCGGTGCTTTTGGTGTGCATCCTTGGATTGCGTTTAAGCCAGAAGGGGAGCCTGATTACCGCATTCTTCAGGTAATGAGCTGGCGTCGTCCTACCATCGTCAATGTCATCGATATGCCCGACCGCGCTTGGTTTGGTAATGCCCCCATGCTGCTTGCGGATTACCGTGGTGATGCAGCCGCTGCGCTGATACCCGAGATTCTTGAGGCGTCAGAACGCTACCCAAGTGCGGAGCGTTATCGCGTATGGCCAGGGCCCAACAGCAATACCTTTATTGCCTGGGTTGCCCGTGAAGTTGAAGGTTTTGATGTGGCACTGCCGGCCACGGCGGTTGGGAAAGACTTTTTATTTGGCAGCGTCGTTGCGCCAACACCCAGTGGTACGGGTTACCAGCTCTCTCTTGGTGGCGTGTTGGGTCTTATGCTGGCAAAAGAGGAGGGCATTGAGCTTAACTTGTTAGGCTTGAGCTTTGGTGTTGATGTGATGCGCCCCGCCTTGAAATTGCCGGGTATAGGGCGGTTGGGAATGCCCGCGCGCGTGGCGGGCAATGTGGATTAGTGTTTATTAACCTGGGTCTGATTAATAACCTGTGTCGGTTTAAGAACATAGCTCAGCGCTTCCTCGAAACCGTCTATTACATTGATACGGTAACGTGCCTGAAGTGCTTTAGCGCGCCCTGCAAATGCACCTGAGCCCAACACAATGGCTTGGGCGTCTAACTTGATAGCCGTTTGAATAGCGTCGTGAAGCCGGGCTTCAGCATGTTCGGTTTGTGCAGCGGTATCGGCTACCCCAAGGCCGGTCGCAACGACACGGCAGCGTTCGCTCAGCCCGTAAGTGGCGCTAAGCGCTTCAATAGTGGGCACCGCTTTAACAAAGGTAGTGATCACTGTAAACAGGCCGCCACTTGCTGCTGCGTATCGAATGCCTGCCTCCGCTAAGCTGATCACCGGTGCCTGGGTAAGCTGGCGGATGTTGGCAATGGCAATGTCGTCAAAACACGCCATGATATAGCCCGAAAACCCATCCGCATTGCGTTTTTCAATCAGGGTTAGCACGTGCTGAATTGCGGTGGCTTTGTCCTGTTCGGTTTCGATCGCGTAGGGCCCGTGAGCAGGGCTGGTGACCTCTGTTATTACGCCTGGTGGGGTGATACGAAGCACAAGTTCGCGAATGCTCTGGGTGACAGTGCTATTAGTATTGGGATTGATAATTAAAATCCGCGGTGGCTCTGTCACTTGAATTTGGTGATGGCTCATTAGCGCCCCGCCAGTAAGTCGGGTAGCCACATAACGATGCCGGGCCAAACCATAATCGCCAGGGTAAACAGCGCCATAATGCCAACGAAGGGCATTGAACCCCAAATCACGTCATTAAAGCTGCCGCCATCTTTCCGCACACCCTGAACCACAAACAGGTTCATGCCTACCGGTGGGGTAATCAGTGCTATTTCACACATCAAGACGATGAAAATACCAAACCAGATAGGGTCAATGCCCACCGCCATTACCATGGGCACGGTAATAGGTACGGTGAGTACCAGCATCGACATCGCATCCATAAAGGTGCCGAGTATCACGTAGAACACCAGCAGTACCAGCAGCAGGCCGACAGCGGTAAGACCAAACGAGGCAACCCACTGCGTAAGCGCCTGGGTTACCCCCAGCATTGAAATGGTCACATTAAGCAGCAAGGCGCACATCAATACGATAATCACCATGCCCGAGGTTTTGGCTGCCTGAAGCGAGCAGTGAATGAGTAGATCTAGGCTCATCTTTCCACCACCGACAATAAATGCTAAGGCAATCACCACGCCAATGGCGGCTGATTCAGTCGGGGTTGCCAAACCGCCGTAAATACTCCCCATCACTACGCCAAAAATCACCACGGGAGGAATCAGGTGCTTGGAGAGTGAGAGTTTCTCTTTTAAAGAAACATCCACCTCTACCAGCGACGCATTGCCTGCCTTGCCGTGAGCAATAAACAGGTACGCAGAGAACAGCAGCGCAAGGGTAATCCCAGGTATTAACCCCGCTGCAAACAGCTGGCTAACCGAGGTGTTGGCTAACTGGCCATACACCAGCAGGTTGATGCTAGGTGGAATTAATATGCCTAGTGTGCCGCCCGCTGCTAAAGAACCAAGCGAAGGGCGAATCGGGTAGCGGTACTGATGAAGCGCCGGGAGTGCAATGGTGCCCACCGTGGCAGCCGTAGCGACTGACGAGCCAGAGGTCGCGGAGAACAGCGTGCAAGTAGCGATATTGGTATGTAGCAAGCCGCCGGGGAGCTTGTTAAACCAAACCGCTAAGGCGGCATACATACGGTCAGCAATGCCTCCCCGCAGTAGCAACTCTCCCAGCAGCATAAATAGCGGTATCGCAAGCATGGAGGGGCTATTTAAACTGCTCCAAACCACGCCACCCATCATGTCTACCAGGGGGGCGCCATACATCAAATAGCCGCCTAACACGCCTACAAACAGAATGGCCACTGCGACTGGCAAGCTCAGAAGCATCAGCGCGAGCATGACTAAAAACGCGCCAATAATCAGCGGAATGCTCATAACTTGCCCCCTTCGCGCTGCTCAAGGTCTGCCAGCTCTGCCGCTAGTTCATCGGTTGCCGAGCTTGGCCCGAATTGACGATTAAGGGTTTTCCAATCGCGTTTAACCAGCAGCAGTAATGCTTTGACTGACAGCAGCGCAGCAGCCACGCTAAATGCCGACATGGCGATTAACCAGATGGCCTGCGGGTAGATCAGCGGCGTCGCCCAGGGAGTTTGAGCTATAGAGCGATACATTTGTGTATCCAGTACGGTCTGCACCGTGAAGTAGAGCAAGAATGCTGCTAACAGCCCCATGGAAAGGGCTGCCAGTGCATTGAATACCGCCTGAGTGGCGGTGGGAAGGTGCATATGCAGCAAGTTGATGCGAATATGCGACTGCTCCACCATGGCGACACAGAAGGCCAGCGGCGCGGCGATGGCAATGGCGTAGCCACCCAGTTCATCCACCCCGCCCAGTGACAGCGAGAAGAACTTGCGGATCAGCGTTTCGAGGGTGATCAATATCGCCAGCAGTAACATTACGCTGCCGAAAATGATCCCAAGAATGCGGGAGTAGGTCGTCATCTTCCTCTCCTCGAGTCTTATAGGCCTAACTGAGCGCCGACGGTGTCACGCCAGGCGGCTTCGCAATCAGCAGCAACGGCGTTGCACTGGCTGGCCCAAATCGGCAGCGAAACTTCCTCAACAGCAGCGGTTACGGTGGCTAGGTCTGCCTCTGAAACAGGCACTTCGGTAAGAGAGTAAGAGGTGCCAAACTCGCAGGGTGATTCGCCAGCATTACAGCGCATGGCGTCTTCATATAGCTCTTCGGAGTATTGCCAAATATCGTCGCTAAGGGTGGCGATCGCCTCTTCCAATTGGGTTTGCTGCTCCTCCGTTAAGCGGTTCCATGTGTTCATATTGATGGCATAGCCATTGATCGCTAACTGCAGCGCAATGGGCAGCACGGTGCTAGTTGCTTCGGGCCAGCCGCCAGAGTTAGCGGAAGCCGGGCCGGTAATGGCGCAGTCGACTACTCCGCGTGAAAGCGCTTGCTGTACATCGCCAAAGGGCATGGAAATGCCGGTAGCGCCCAGCTCGCCAACGAAGTTAGCCGCACTCTGGTCGCCCACACGAACCCGTAGGCCGCGCAGATCGTTTAAGCCGGATATCTCTTCGCTGCAGAAAATCACCTGGGGGCCTGCTGGCCATACGCCGAGCAGTTTGGCGTTAAAGCGCTCTTGTAGGCGGGAATCCACATAGTCATAAAACGCATTGACGTTATTACGCCCGGCTTCAAAACTGGTATTCAGGCCAATCAAATCCAGACCCAGGATGGAGGGTTCATCGCGACTTACTTGGGGGCCGCGTAGCGAAACAATGTCGAACAGCCCGGAGTTCAGTACGCGAAGCCCATCGGTGTCAGGAATGCCAGCCACATCCACCGGAATGTACTGAACCGACACATCAAGGCCGCTATGTTCGGCAAGTGCTTCAAAGAAGGGTTGCTCTTTGTTTTGCGCGATAAGCCCAGATCCTGCGGGTTGGCCAAGCACTTTCAGCGAAATGGTTTCCGCCTGGGCGGTGGATACCATTAGCGCGGTGGAGATGGCGGTGAGTAGAGCGGTACGCTTTAACATGTCGGTTTCCCTTTGAAGTTTTACCACGCTCAGATTTTTACTTGGTGGTGTGGCATAGATGGATTCGCATGCAGTTATTTAGACGCAGTAATCTAGATAGCTGAATGACAGTGCAATGTTTGTTATGTAGATCCATATTTCATGCCATAATCAATAAGAAACTGTAGTTTCATATTGAAATCAATTGATTGTGATGATTAGTGGCGCTGCACGGGCTTATGGGGGTGTAACCAAAGCGCACATTAAGAGTGCAAAAGGGGAATCTTGTGCGCTATCTAGGTGCTTGTGATCGCCTGTAACGATTGTCAAAGCTCTTCGTCAAAGCCCATCATCAAAGCTCTTCAAAGCGATCATTCAGCGTTTCGATACGGCGTAAACGCGAGCGGGAGGCATCGCCTGCTAATTCAATGGTGCGCATTGCAAGCAAGTGGCAGAGCGCCATCACAGCGGTATGGTTGAATAGTGGCCCGGTAGCTAGCGTGTGGCAGCGAAAGTGCCAAGTGGCGCTCGGTTCTACGTTTAACCCTTCATCGGTAATATAAAGTAGCTTGGTGCCGCACTCTTTGGCGTGGGCAAGCAGCTGTTCGGTCAGCGCCATGCGGCGGCGCAGGCCAAAGATAATGACACAATCATCCGGCATGAAATTAACCAACTGCTCCCCTAGGGTTTCGCCGCCACCGGGCAGGCTGGTTACCTGCTCAACTACCTGGGTTAACTGCCAGCGCAAGTAATCAGCGAACGAGTGGCTGGCGCGAAAGCCAATCACCCATGTTTTACGGGCGCTTAAAATAGTGCGGGCAACATCGTCGACTTCCGCCTGGGTAATGGTGGCAAAGGTTCGGTCTAGATTGGCTTTGCCCTGCTCAAGATTGCTGGCAAGGGAGTGCTCTTCATTGCGCGCGTCAGATGAAGGAAGAAAAAGCCTGGACCCGGTGGTTTGCTCTTCGCGGGCATGTTTGCGGGCTGCCTCATAGCTTTCATAACCTAACCGCCGCACAAAACGCGACACGGTAGCTTTAGAAACGTTGGCAAATTTAGCGAGCTCTTGGGCATCGTAACTGGCTAATTCACCAGGAAAATCACACACGAATTCTCCCAACCGCCGTTCCGCAGGGTGAAGTGTGGGCAGGGCGCTGCGCACGCGAGTTAGAAACGAGCGTTCCTTGGCGATGGTCGACATTGTTCTTCCTGAAATCTCAGTTTCATAAATAATGAATGCTGATGCTGCATTGAGCAACAATAAAAGATGATGCTGAAATTATTTGCAGATACTATTATGCTATTATTGTGTTTGCAGATGATTAGAATTTGAGAATTAAAAAAGTATTTGAAGGCTAAAAAGCATTTGTAGTGAGCAGGAGAGGAGTCGCAATGCAAACGGCACAAAACATTGCTCAAAACCGAGCAGCGGCTGCAGCGGGTTTAAAAGCGGCGGTGCGGATTTTGGATAAATGGCGTGCGTCTGGCGAGCAGGGCGAGGCGATCTTACGGGTTTCCCATAGCACCTACGCCCGTGCCCGGCGGGGCGATATTGACGAGATTAAACTGGATAGCGATCAGCTTACCCGGATCAGCTACTTGCTTAATATCCACGCGTCGCTACGGGTGATCTTTGATAATCCAGAGAACCTGTATGGGTTCGTTAATATGATTAACCATAACCCTTACTTTAATGGCCGCACTCCACTGGAAATTATGGGATCAGGGGATTTTGCCGCGCTCTACGAAACGTTCAAGCGCGTCGATAGCCTGCGAGGTGGTCAGTGGTAAAGGCCGCTGATGTGAAGAAGTTGCCTGCTCGGGAAGTGACGGGCTATCGCTTGGTTAATAGCAAGTTTCCACCGATTGATCTCTTCGATGATGTGGCAAGTGCTGAAGAGTTTGCCGCACTGCATGCTCTGCAAGCATTAACCAATCCGCGGTTACAGAATGAAGTCGGTAATTTGGCGTTGCTCCCGCCGGAGCGCATACCGTTTGGTATTCGTGGTTGCTCCTATGTGGTTGCGCCGTTTACCCATGTCAATCCACAAGGCTCTCGATTTAGTGACGGCAGCTTCGGGGTGCTCTATTTAGCCGATACGCTTGAAACGGCCATTGCGGAGGTAAAGCATCACCAGCAAGTGTATTGGCAAAATGTTCCAGAGTTGCACTACGAGCGATTTGTCTTTCGTGGCTTAAAGGCAATATTTGATGAAGGGGGACTGGGCGACGCGCTGGCGCTACCTATCGACCATGCTATTTATGCGCCGGATGATTACTCAGTCTCGCGGCCATTCGGTGATGACGTTCGGCGATCTATGGACGGGCTTCGCTACCACTCTGTTCGCAAGCTCAATGCAAACTGTTGGGCATTGATGACGCCCACCAACGTGGCCGACATTATCCAAACCACCCACTTGGAGATGATTTGGAACGGTGCTATTACCCAGGTAAACCATCTACGTTTTTCTCGGCGATGATCAGCGTTTAGCTATTCTGCTGCTGTTCGGTAAAGCGCTGCATAATGGCTAGCGTTTCATCGCTCACGTGGTGCTCCATACCTTCTGCGT
The DNA here is from genome assembly GCF_022489065.1 of Vreelandella neptunia. Taxonomy (GTDB): domain Bacteria; phylum Pseudomonadota; class Gammaproteobacteria; order Pseudomonadales; family Halomonadaceae; genus Vreelandella; species Vreelandella neptunia_A. The sequence continues at coordinate 843,008 of NZ_JAKVTW010000001.1, forward strand.
CAATGCGTGCCGTGGAATCCTTAACGCCAAGCGCACGCAAGAAATGCAGCACAATATCGTGGCGCGCGCGGGATGTTTCCGCCATTTTTTGGCCAGCTTCGGTTAGAAACAGTGAGCGGTAGGGCTTGCTGGTCACCAACTCCAACTCATTTAAACGGCGAATCATTTTCGACACTGTCGCTTGGCTTACCGCCATACGGTTGGCGATATCTGCCGCCCGGGCTTCACCGCGGTGCTTCAACAGGTCGCCAATCAGCTCAACGTAATCTTCAATCAACTCGGTTTCGTGGGCATTTCGTACCGTTGCATACTGAACGGCATGCTGCTCCACGGGAGGTAGGGCATCTCCAGGGATGCTTGGGGCGGACGATGAAGCTTGCGAATTAGAATCAGTCATTGGCAAATTATATCGAAGGTAATGGTAATAATCATTGGATCGCTGTGTGGATAGTAGCTTATTTTTGCGCATAATTGTTAGCCAAGGCTAAACTGTTTGCACAGTGCTTTCTTGTTGAGCTACAGTCTACTTATCGGGAACGTAATAAAGGAGAGTAAAAATGAGCAAGCGCAATCTTTGTATGGCCTTGAGTCTACCGCTGTGGCTAAGCGCTGCAATGGCAACTGCTCAGGCGGAGGATTCAGCGCCGTCTCCTTTAAATGTTGCCGTCACATTCTCGGTACTGGGCGATATTGTTGCCCGAGTGGCAGGCGAAGACGCCAACGTTAGCGTATTGACCCCTGTTGGTGCTGAAGTGCACGAATGGGAGTTAACGCCGGGTAATTTCGCCAGTCTGGAAAATGCTGATGTGGTGTTTTACAACGGTTATCAGTTAGAGCAGTGGATGCATCAGGTTGAATCGACGGTCGTCGATCGAACACCCGTGATTGCGGTGGCGGAAGCCTCTGACTACCCAACCCAAACGATTATCACCGGTGATATGGAAGGCGATGTGGATCCTCATTTATGGATGGATCCCCGTGCGGTTTCCGCTTATGTGCAGGTGGTTGCTAATGAGCTTGAGCATTTACTTCCCCAACGGGCTGAAGAGTTCCAGCAGAGTGCAGAGGCGTTAAAAGAAGAGTTGCATGCGCTCCATGTTGAACTCCAAGAGCGCTTAGAAGCGATACCTGATGAGCGTCGCGTTCTGCTTAGTAGTGAAGCTGCCTTTTTGTATTTCGCTGATGCCTACCATTTTGAACACAATGGCATCTGGGGTACCAATGCCGAAACCGAAGGTTCACCCCGCCAGCTAATGCGCGTGGTGGATATGATCAATGAGCGCCAACCCGCGGCTCTGTTTTGGGAAAGCACCATTTCTGACCGCCATGTAACGAGCTTGGCGCGAGATACCGGCGTCAAGGTGGCGGGGCCTTTATATGTTGACTCACTAAGTGAGCCAAGTGGTGAAGCGGGTGATTATTTCACCATGATGCGCCACAACGTTGAGTTATTGCGCCAAACGTTGGCAACCGAGTAAACGATCATGGCAACCACGTTCATGTCAACCACGTTGGGCCAAGCGGCTGTAGCGATTGATATTAAAGGGCTCTACGCGGCTTATCAGCGCCAGCCCGTGCTGGAAAACATTAACTTGCAGTTCCCCGCAGGCAAATGGACCGCCATTGTAGGCCCGAACGGTGCGGGTAAATCGACGCTGTTTCATGTGCTGACCGGCAGCATGAAACCGCTGCGCGGCTCTGTGCAGGCTTTTGATCAGCCGATCTCTACCCATCGCAAGGCAGGGCATATTGCTTATATGGCTCAGCGAGAAGCGATTGAGTGGGACTTTCCTGTTTCGGTATGGGAAACCGTCATGGGCGGTCGCTACGGACATATGCGCAATGATCCGCTGTGGCGTCGCCTGCTGCCTTCTCGCTGGTATGACCGGCGCCATGCCGAAGCGGTACGTGAAGCGCTACAGGCGGTAGATATGCTGGGGCTGGCTGAGCGCCCAATTGGCGCGCTTTCCGGCGGGCAGAAAAAACGCGTGCTACTGGCCCGTGCGCTTGCCCAGCAGGCCAGCATTCTGTTGCTGGATGAGCCCCTTGCAGGCGTGGACCCGCCCAGTGAACGATTGATTTTAGACGTGCTGGCCCGCGAGCGGTTGGCGGGTCGTACGGTGATTATGGTGACCCATGATATGCCCGGTGCTCGCCGCCATGTAGATCACGTGGTGCTGATTAACCGCTTTATTCGCGGTGTGGGTTCACCTGATGAAATGCTTAGCGATGCTAAATTAGCGGAGCTGGCGGTAAGTTCTATCGAGCAGTCGGCACACGATGCGCAGGTCGCTGAAGCATCCTCCTTTACAGCAGCGCAGGGGTAAATGAAGTGGCAGAACTAATGGAGGCCCTTGGCCTGTTTGGCGACGCCTTGGTGAGCGGGTTAATTGCTGCGCTGATGGTGATTGTCAATCTGTTGCCAGGCAGCATTTCAGATGCATTCCAGTACGCTTTTATGCAGCGCGCCTTATTGACGTCTGTCCTCGTCGGCGCGATTTGCGGCATTTTATCCTGCTATGTGGTGCTAAAGCGCTGGTCGCTGCTGGGGGATGCGATCTCTCATGCGGTACTGCCGGGGGTCGCGATTGCTTACCTGCTCGGTTGGCCATTTTTTATCGGCGCCTTTATTACCGGTGCACTGACCTCCGTGGGTATTGGTGCTATTGAACGCCATACCCGGATTAAATCTGATGCGGCCATGGGGCTTATGTTCACCGGCGCTTTTGCGCTGGGCATCGTGCTTATCAGTAAAATCGCCTCAAGCACCCACCTGATGCATATTCTGTTTGGCAACGTGCTGGGTGTTCAGCAATCGGCGCTGCTGCTGACGCTAGTCGCCAGTGTCATTGCGCTGCTTGTGGTGTGGCTCGCTTATCGGCCGCTGCTGCTTTACGCCTTTGACCCACAGCAGGCCCAGGCATTGGGTTTTAATACCAGCGTGATTCACTACGGGTTAATCTTGCTGTTAACCCTCACCATAGTGGCGAGTCTGGAAACAGTGGGCATTATTTTAGTGGTAGCGATGCTGATTACCCCAGGCGCTACGGCACACCTGCTGACCGACCGTTTTAAAACCATGATGCTGATTTCAGTCGGGGTGGGGGTTAGCTCGGCGGTGATAGGGCTGTGGCTATCGGTAGTGCTGGATGTCGCTTCTGGCGGCACGATTGTGCTGGTTGCCACCAGCTGGTTCTTTATTGCATTGCTGTTTTCGCCCAAGCACGGGCTGCTGCTGCGTCAGTGGCGTCGCTGGCGGATGGGTTAGCAACTCAGTGTTTGCTAGGACAAAGCAGAGCAGGGCGCAACGCAACTTATGGCTGCGTCTGATCTTCCGATTCGGAAAGGGATTGAATCTGGTTTTTTACTCCAACGGCATCCTCAACATCCAGCTGAAAAGCGATGCCGGTGCCAGGGGTTTCGTCAAATTCTCCTACCCGCGCAATTGCCTCAAGGATATTTCGGCTGCGGTGCTCCTCTGCTAGAAACAGCAGCATATCCCGCTTCGCGGTGATCTCCATGCCAAAAATACCGTGAGTTTTATTCAGCCCTTCACCGCGAGCATTGTTGATCACCGTCGCGCCAGTGCAGCCCGCTTGGCGTGCGGCCTCAAGAATGGCATCTGTTAAATCATCTTCCACCATGGCGACAATCAGTTTAAAGCGCATCGTGATCTCCTTTACCAAGTAGCGTGCTGCGCGATGGCGTGATATCGGGTGCTAAGCGTTGCCGAGTAGCGCGCCATTGAGCAATTTGGGCGTAACCCATTACGGTGATGATGGGGAATAAACAGGCAAGTGCAATCATGCCAAACCCATCCATAACGGGGCTGCGCCCAGGAATTTGGGATGCCAGCCCTAACCCTAATGCGGCAATAATCGGTACCGTGATCGTCGAGGTTGTCACCCCGCCCGAATCAAAGGCCAGCGGTATAATGGCGCGCGGCGAGCGCAGGGTTTGCACAATCACCAGCAGATAAGCTGCGAATACAAACCACTGTAACGGCCAGCCCATCACAATCCGCCAGGTGCCCAGCGTAATGCCAAAGGCCATGCCGAGGGCGACAGCAATGCGCAGCATCAAGGGGTTAATCGTTCCGCCGGAAATCTCGCCTGCCTTTATGGATACCGCGATCAGAGAAGGTTCGGCAATAGTGGTGGTGGCACCAATCGTAAAGGCAAAAATATACACCCAGTAGTAGTCGCTCCAATGCCGCTGGGCGCCCTCTGCTACGCTTGGCAAAAACTCGCTGTTGGTCAGTTGCGTTGCCATTAGCTCGCCCATTGGAAACAGCGCTTGCTCCAAGCCCACCAGAAAAAACGATAGCCCCACCCACACCATGAAAAATCCCACCAATACTTGGGGCAAGCGCTTAACACGTTTGCGAATCACCAAATATTGAAAGCCGAAAATAATCGCAGCGATGGGCAGGATATCCAGCAGCGTCCCCCAGAACGTAGCGATAAGGGTCATGGCGCGACTCCTGGTATCAGGTGAATGCCCACAATGCCAAATAGCAGCACAAAGATAATCGGCATCACTGATGCCAATGCTATTAGCCCAAAGCCATCAAGCATCGGGCTGCGGCCTTTTATCGAAGAGGCGAGACCAACGCCCAGTGCCGTCACTAGCGGCACGGTAATCGTTGAGGTAGTGACGCCGCCTGAGTCGTAGGCGATACCGATCATTTCGGCAGGGGCTAAAAGCGTTAAGAGCAGTACTAATACGTAACCGCCAATGATGATTAAGTGCAGTGGCCAGCCTTTAAAGATACGTACGACGCCGACGACCACAGCCGTGCCAACAGAAAGGGCAACGACCAGCCGCAGAGCAAACGCAAAGTTGCTTTGTGCCGTGCTGGTATCGCTTATCAAACCGCCTTGGGCCACCACTTCCGCAGCACGGGCAGCAATGGCAATTAACGCCGGTTCAGCCACGGTAGAGCCGACCCCGAGTGCAAAAGCAAACAGCAGTAGCCATGTGATCGAGCCTTTTTTTACAAATGCCCGCGCCAACCCCTCGCCCAATGGGAAAAGGCCCAGCTCAAGGCCTTTAATAAACAGTGTCAGGCCAATTACAACACACACCAAACCTAAGAGCAGATCGAGTACGGCGAGGGAATCGGGCAGTGGTTGACGGATAACCACTAACTGAAAAAACGCCATCACCAATACCACCGGCGCGATGTCCCGCAGGCTATCTTTTAATTGGCGGGCAAGAGAGACCAAAAGATCCATTAAATCTTCCGCGTTTCAGGGAGGGCAAATATTAACGACCAACTATTCGGCGTTATCTAATGAGAAGCTGGGTATCGATAAAGAAGTGTAGGGGAAAAAAGTACTCGAAACTTGATCCTGCGCAGGAAGATCAAACCTAACAAAGACGACTGCCAAATAGCAGCAGGGAAGAGTCGAGGTTTTGCCAGCCCCACCAGGCGAAGACCAAGCCACCCAGCAGGGCGGCTGCTAATAGTAGAACGCTGACTGCTTTGGCGGCGTTCATGGCGTCGCCTTGGTTAATGTGTTGCGCTCAAGGGGTTTCTCATTAATAAACCAGTGCAGTGCCGCTGCCACCACCGAGAGCACAATGGCAATTTGCCAGACGGTGTCGTAGTTACCGGTGAGGTCATAAAAATAGCCCCCCAGCCAAACGCCCATAAAAGAGCCTAGCTGGTGAAATAGAAACACAATGCCGCCCAGCATAGAGAGATGGCGAACACCGAAGACGGAGGCCACGATGCCGTTGGTTAACGGTACGGTGGAGAGCCACAGCAGCCCCATGGCGATACCAAATACGTAAGCGCTTATTGGGCTTAACGGCAAATACACAAACGCTGTAATGACCACGCCGCGAATTAAATAGAGCCACGTTAGTAGCTTGGGTTTGGACCAGATGCCACCCATCCAACCTGCAGTATAGGTGCCCACAATATTAAACAGGCCTACTAATGCCAGTACGGTGGTGCCCACCTGAACGGCAAGGCCCTTATCAAATAAGTAGCCGGGTAGGTGTACGGCAATAAATACCACCTGAAAACCGCAAACAAAAAATCCTAGACAGAGTAGCCAAAAGCCTTTTTGGCCCGCTGCTTCATTGAGCGCATCTTTAAGGCTTAAATCTGCGGCGGTTTTGGCCGAGGGAGTGTCACGTAACATCGCGCCCAGTGGAATGATGATGGTGGCAATCGCTGCCATTGCCATCAGCGCCGCCGCCCAGCCTAGCCATTCGATCAAGCCAAGAGTGCCGGGAAGCATGGCAAACTGCCCAAACGAGCCTGCCGCGCTAACAATGCCCATGGCCATGCTGCGTTTTTCGGGTGCCACTGCTCGGCCTACGGCGCCTAAAATGACTGAAAAGGTAGTGCCAGAGAGGCCAAGGCCAATCAATAGCCCTGCGCTCATCGTCATGCCCAGTGCCGAGGTGGAAAGACTCATAAACATCAGGCCCAGGGCGTAGAGCAAGCCACCTACAACGATAATTTTAGCCGCGCCAAAGCGGTCAGCCAGGGCGCCGGTAAAAGGTTGCGATAAGCCCCATACTAAGTTTTGCAAGGCGAGCGCAAAGGCAAACACACCTCGTCCCCACTCAAGCTCGCTGCTGAGAGGTTCCATAAATAGCCCAAAGCCATGGCGTAACCCCATGGCGGTGGAGATAACTAAACTTCCTAGGGTTATCAGCAGCAGCGCGTGATTGCGGACGTGAGCCATGGTGTTCTCTTTATTTGCAGGCTTACAGTTAGCTCACTATCGCATGCGTTGTGGGCTTTTAGAAGCTGCCAAATAGGGTGCCGAGGATAATCACGCTAATCAGCGCGGTAATCGGTAGCAAGATGGTGACCATGGCCACATTGGCGTAGGACTGACGGTGAGTTAGGCCGCAAATGGCCAACAGCGTTATGACAGCACCCGAATGGGGAAGGGTGTCCATGCCGCCTGCTGCCAGTGTTGCTACGCGGTGCATCAATTCGGGATTAATCCCCGCTTCCTGCGCCATGGCTAGGTATTCACTGCCCAGGGTCTCTAAGGCAATAGAGAGACCACCAGATGAGGAGCCGGTGATCCCCGCTAGCACGCTCATCGCCATGGCTTCTGAAATTAAAGGGTTGCTGGGAAAAGCCGTTAGCACCGAATCGCGGATAATCGCAAAGCCCGCCATGCTGGCAATAACGGCGCCGTAACCCACCTCTGAAGCAGTGTTGAAAACCGGTAATAGCGAACCTAAACAGCCTTTATTGATACTCGCTTTAAGATCCTGCCAATGCTTCCAGCGGGTAATGATTAGCCATGTAGAGGCCGTTAGTAGCGCGATGAGTATGGCCCATAACCCGCTTTGCCCAGAGGGTGAAACGTTTTCAAACTCTTCGCTAATAAAACTTAAATCGATGGCTGGAAATACCCCGTAGGTAAACAGTGCGTTCAGGCCAATGACCATCAATATCGGAATCAGGGCCACCGGCAGTGGCATAGCGGCGCTGGGTTCATCTTCATCGCTGGCGTCCACTTCGCGCTCAGTATGCTGACCATAGCCTTCGCCGTTGTGAGCCGCTTTTTTAACCCGTGATTGTAGGTAGAAAGTACCCAGCCCAAGCATGATCAGCCCGGCAATAATGCCTAAGCCAGGCGCTGCAAAGCTGTTGGTTTCGAAATAGGGGATGGGGATTGCGTTCTGAATTGCTGGCGTACCGGGCAGTGCGGTCATGGTGAAGGTGAATGAGCCAAGAGCAATGGAGGCTGGAATTAAGCGCTTTGGCACATTGGCGCTACGAAATAGCTCACGGCTGATCGGGTAAATGGCAAACGCCACCACAAACAGCGATACGCCCCCATAGGTCAATATTGCGCAGGCCATGACCACGGTAAGGACGACGTGATGAGTGCCGAGCTTTTTTACGATGCCGTTGGCAATTGACTGCGCCGCGCCTGAGTCGGCCATGAGTTGCCCAAACAGAGCACCTAATAAAAACAGCGGGAAGAATTGGATAACATAGTTACCCAGTGCGCCCATGAATGTATCGGTGTAGATCGGCAGCAAAAATGCGGCATCCCCCGAGAGCAGCACTGCCAAACTCGCCATAAGGGGCGCCAGCAGCAGTACCGAGATTCCTCGATAGGCCAGAAACATCAAGAGCAGCAGGGAAATGATAATGGCAAGTATGCTCATGTGAGCTCCTAAGCGAGGGGTAATGTAGTGAATGCCGAACTTATGTAAAATAGGGGATAGTAGGCAGCATGGTGCGATGCAGCAAGAGAGCCTCGACTAAAGTCGCAATCAAAGAGGGGTACACCTTAGTCTTAGGTTTGCCGTTTTAATCTGCTAAAATCCGCTCCCTTCGCCGTTAATGACCTCTTAATAGCTCTAGGGATTTCCATGAATGCAGTAATTCTTGCGGTGCTGGTGATGGTGGCACTGTCGCTGGCCCGTGTCTCGGTGGTATTCGCGCTGGTGGTGGGTGCGTTAGTGGGTGGTTTAGTGGGCGGTTTATCGCTTGAGCAAACGCTGGATGCCTTTAATGAAGGTGTGGGCGGCGGTGCGCAAGTGGCGCTGGCCTATGCCACCTTGGGTGCCTTCGCGGTAGCTATTTCCCGCTCTGGACTGCCGGATATGCTCGCTAATCGATTGATTACTCTACTGGGTAAAGAGACCACCGCCGCACATCAGGCGCGGGTCAAAATGTTACTGCTAACGGCGGTTTTGCTGGTGGCAATCTCTTCGCAAAACGCTATTCCGGTACATATCGCCTTTATACCGGTGTTAATCCCGCCGCTATTAACCGTGATGAACCGCTTGAGGCTGGACCGGCGGGCTGTGGCGTGCGCGCTAACGTTCGGTCTAACCGCGCCTTACATGCTATTGCCAGTGGGCTTTGGGGCGATATTTCTCAACGATATTTTGTTGGCCAATTTAAACAGTGCGGGTGAGCCATTGGGGTTGGAAATCACCCGCGGTATGGTGCCGATGGCCATGGCCATTCCGGTCGGTGGCATGGCGCTTGGGTTAATCGTGGCGCTGCTATGGAGTTACCGACGCCCCCGTGATTATCAGGCGCAGGATATAGCCGCGAATGTGTCTGAAGCGCATGCGCCTGCTAAGCCCCATATGCTGGGGCTGGTTATGTCTGGGGTAGCGATCGTCGCAGCCCTCGGCCTGCAGCTGTATAGCGGTTCGATGATACTGGGTGGTTTGGTAGGGATTGGCCTGCTTTCAATGGGTGGCATCTTTAAGTGGCGCGAAGCAGACGATCTATTTACCAGCGGTATGCGCATGATGGCGCTGATCGGTTTTATCATGATCTCGGCGGCGGGCTTTGCGGAAGTAATGAAAACTACCGGTGAAATTGATGCCCTGGTATCGGGGGCGTTTGCGATCTTTGGTGATAACCGTGGTTTAGCAGCCTTGGTAATGCTGCTGGTCGGTCTTTTCATTACCCTGGGTATCGGCTCGTCTTTCTCGACCATTCCCATTATTGCCGCCATCTTTGTGCCCTTAGCAGTTCAGTTTGGCTTCTCGCCCATGGCGACGGTGGTGCTGGTGGGCACCGCAGCGGCGCTGGGTGATGCTGGCTCTCCGGCCTCGGATTCAACCTTGGGGCCAACTTCAGGCCTTAATGTGGATCGCCAGCACGATCATATGTGGGACAGCGTGGTGCCGACATTTCTGCACTACAACATTCCGTTAGTCGGCTTTGGCTGGTTAGCTGCGATGATGCTTTGATTAATTATTATTGATTAAATGTTCGATAAAAGCATTGGTTCGAAATCAGCCTGAAGCGGGGGTCTTTCGCCATGGATGGCGAAAGTAGCGCCCAAGGATGGGTTCACAGCGCCCCCGCAGCAGGTTGTTTCGGGCCGCCAGCTCATTTAGGCAGGTGGCTTTCAAACGCACTTAATAGCCCACGCAGCAGCGAAAGCTCTTTGCGGCTGGGCTGAGCACGGGCGAAGAGGGCCTGAAGCTGCTCCTCGGTGCGCGCGTGGGGCTGGGTTAAAAAGCCGCTCTCTTGCATTAAGCGACCTAAATGCGTCTGAAAGTGTAGAAACTGCTCGCGGCTGGGCGGCGTTGTCTCTAGCGGGCGCTGATACGCAAAACCGCTCTCTTTGCCTTTACGCCAGGCGCGGTGCACTTCATACGCCAGTATCTGTACCGCCTGGGATAAATTCAGAATGCCGTAGTCCGGGTTGGCGGGAATACTCACTTGGTGGGTGCAGCAGCGAATCTCATCATTCGTTAGGCCCGAACGCTCACGGCCAAACACCAGTGCCACCGGTGCCGTTTGCGCATTCTGGATAACGTCTGCCGCCATCTCATCGGGTTCGTCAAAGTGGGGCAGGGGCAGGCTGCGCAGGCGTGCGCTGGCGCCAACGACTTGAATGCAGTCAACTACCGCTTCGTCTAATGAGCTAACCACGCGTGCGTTTTCGAGCACATCGGTAGCGCCCGCCGCTAATCGTGTCGCCTCTTCATCGGGAAACATCCGTGGGTTAACCAGTACCAGCTCGGTTAAGCCCATGGTCTTCATTGCCCGAGCGGCAGCCCCAATATTGCCTGGGTGAAAGGTCTGAACGAGTACGATTCGGATATGCTGCAACATGCGCTAATGAACCCGGTAGCTTAAAAAATCGCGCTGATGATACCACGCCAGCCCAGCACATAGGGGGATCAAACCGCGCAAAACAATCGACCTAAAACGCAACAACCCCGCACTAGGCGGGGTTGTTGATGACTGCTTTGTCAGCTAGTAACAGCAGTTAGCAGTCTTGAGCAGAGGGCTCAGGGGTGCATTACATCATGCCGCCCATGCCACCCATTCCGCCCATGCCACCCATATCAGGGGCTGAGTCTTTCTCTTCCGGATCTTCAGCGATCATGCACTCAGTGGTGATCATCAGACCAGCAACAGAACCAGCGGACTGCAGGGCAGTACGGGTTACTTTAGCCGGATCCAGAACGCCCATTTCGAACAGGTCACCAAATTCGCCGGTTTGTGCGTTGTAACCAAAGTTGCCGGTTTCGTCTTTCACACGGTTGATAACCACGGCGGGCTCTTCACCAGCGTTGGAAACGATCTGACGCAGCGGAGACTGCATAGCGCGAAGCGCCATGTTGATACCATGGTTCTGGTCTTCGTTTTCGCCAGTCAAGCCTTGTACTTTGGCCATAACGCGAACCAGTGCAGTACCGCCACCAGGTACAACGCCTTCTTCAACGGCTGCACGAGTAGAGTGCAGGGCGTCTTCAACGCGGGCTTTCTTCTCTTTCATTTCCACTTCGGTAGCAGCACCGACGCGGATAACGGCAACACCGCCTGCCAGTTTGGCAACGCGCTCTTGCAGCTTCTCTTTGTCATAGTCAGAAGAGGTGTCTTCGATTTGCGCGCGGATCTGGTTAACGCGTGCTTCGATATCGCCTTCTGCACCAGCGCCATCAATGATGGTGGTGTTTTCTTTAGACATGGTCATGCGCTTAGCCGTACCCAGGTGATCCAGGTTCGCTTGCTCAAGCGTCAGGCCAACTTCTTCAGAGATGACGGTGCCGTTGGTCAGGATAGCGATATCCTGCAGCATGGATTTACGACGGTCGCCGAAGCCCGGTGCTTTAGCAGCAGCGACTTTCACGATACCGCGCATGTTGTTAACAACCAGCGTTGCCAGGGCTTCGCCTTCGATATCTTCAGCGATGATAGCCAGTGGCTTGCCTTGCTTAGCAACGGCTTCCAGTACCGGCAGCAGCTCACGGATGTTGGAGATCTTCTTATCCACTAACAGGATGTAAGGATCTTCCAGTTCAACCGTCATGGTGTCCTGGTTGGTGACGAAGTAAGGCGATAGGTAGCCGCGGTCAAACTGCATACCTTCAACGACTTCCAGCTCGTCTTCAAAGCCACGGCCTTCATCAACAGTGATGACGCCTTCTTTGCCGACTTTTTCCATCGCTTCAGCGATGATTTCGCCGATGCGCTTGTCGCCGTTAGCAGAGATAGTACCTACCTGAGCAATCGACTTGGTGTCGGTGCAAGGTACAGACATTGCCTTGATTTCTTTAACGGCAGCAGCAACGGCTTGATCGATACCGCGCTTAAGATCCATCGGGTTCATGCCGGCCGTTACGCCTTTCAGGCCTTCAGCAATAATTGCCTGGGCTAGAACGGTAGCGGTAGTAGTACCATCACCAGCGGCGTCAGAAGTCTGTGAAGCAACTTCTTTAACCATCTGTGCGCCCATGTTTTCGAACTTGTCTTTCAGTTCGATTTCTTTGGCGACAGAAACACCGTCTTTAGTGACAGTCGGGGAACCGAATGATTTTTCCAGTACCACGTTACGGCCTTTAGGGCCGAGGGTTACTTTTACCGCGTTGGCGAGAACGTCAACACCGCGCGCCATGCGTTTACGGGCATCATCTGAAAACTTAACTTGTTTAGCTGACATATCTGCTACTTCCTAAATTAAATGCAAAACGTGAAAGTAAATTATCGAAGCGCTCATTAGCAAAGCCTGAGCAACAACGACTGTTAGCCTTCAACAACCGCGAGAATATCGGTTTCGCTCATGATCAAGACTTCTTCGCCGTCGACTTTTTGTTTCTCGACACCGTAGCCATCTTTAAAGATCACGTTATCGCCAACTTTAACGTCTAGGGGGCGAACATCGCCATTTTCCAGAATGCGGCCATTACCAACGGCAAGTACTTCGCCACGTGTTGGTTTTTCTGCTGCATTTCCGGGAAGCACGATGCCGCCTGCAGTTTTCTGCTCTTCTTCAACGCGACGGACGATGACACGATCGTGCAAAGGACGGATATTCATTCACGCTCTCCTAAGTATGGTTAAAGCCCTGATGAGGGCGGTTAGCTAAAAAGGTTCTCGTGGGTTTAACCCGCGAGAAGCGAAGACCTCACAGTCTTCATTGTTAATGGCAACTACCGTCAAGATCGCTGCCGAATTTGTGTGCTGGTAGAAAAATGGGGGCTGAGGATGGCCTTTCAAGGGGGGCGGGTAATAAAAAATTGCTTTTTTTACTGATTTTCTTCCAGAGAGAACCTTATCGGCGACGTGAGGGTTCGTCTCGGCTAATAAAATCACCTTCGATGGGGCCGTCCTGTTGCGAAGATTGAGAGCTCTTATGTGAGTCGTTGTGAGAGCCCTTATAAGCGCTATTGCGAGAACCTTCATCAGCACTACCGAATTGCTCGCTATGCTCATGAGGGCGCGCCGTCGAGCCGTTTGGCCCTGGCTGTTGTCCCGCAATTTTTTTTAATCCTAACCAGGTAAGTGCTTTAAACATTAGTTGACGAGCACTTGGAATTAGGCACGCAAGACCCAGCGCATCAGACAAAAAGCCTGGCGCCATCAATAAGGCACCACCAAAAATAAGTGCCGCGCCGGTCATTAGCTCACTGGATGGAATCTCCCCAGCCTGCATCCGCTGCCGAGCGCGGGCGAAAGTTGACACACCCTCTTTACGAATAAGATGTAGCCCGGCAAAACCTGTGCCGAGCACTAAAAGTAGGGTGGTGAGTAGGCCAATCTGGCTGCCAATCGAAAAAAGAACCACAAAATCAAGTAGAGTGAAGAGTGATATAAAAACAAGAATGGGCATGGTCAACTCCAGAAAACCGCTTTATCACAGTCATAATTGCACAATATGGTGCCAGAAATGCTTATAACAAGCACCTGGAGATAAAGGTGGTATGAGTGATGAGGCTCGATTTAAGCCAATAATTCTTCTATGCTGCAATGCACAATGCTGCTGATTATTACTGCCGTAAGGAGCTAAGAATGGTACTCACCGATAAAGTAATCGCGGTTACCGGCGGGGCGCGTGGGCTAGGTTATGCTGTCGCGTTACGCTTGGGGAAACAGGGCGCCCGAATGGCGCTGTTAGATATGAGCGCTGAAGCGTTGGACCAAGCGGTATCAAAGCTCTCTGCCGAAGGCGTTGATGCACAAGCGTTTGTGGTGGACGTTGCTGAAGAAGACTCAGTAGTCCAAGCATTTGCAGATATCGCACAGCGCATGGGTGCTATTAGTGGCTGTGTTAATAACGCAGGTATTACTCAGGACGCACTGCTGGTGAAATCAAAAGAGGGGCGCGTGGAAAAACGCATGTCCTTGGAAGCTTGGCAGAATGTCATTAATGTTAATTTGACCGGTGTTTTTCTATGTGGGCGTGAAGCCGCTACGCAGATGATTGAAGCCGGGCATGAAGGCGTGATCGTTAATATTTCCAGTATTTCCCGGGCGGGCAATATGGGGCAAAGCAACTACGCTGCTGCCAAAGCGGGCGTGCATGCTTTAACGGTTACATGGAGTCAGGAGTTAGCGCGTTATGGCATTCGCACTGGCACCGTTGCGCCTGGGTTCATTGCTACCGAAATGACTGCTGCGATGCGCCCTGATATGTTGGAGCGTATCTCATCAAATGTGCCGCTAAAGCGCCTGGGTGAGCCTGATAATATTGCCCAAAGCGTCGCCTTTGTTATGGAGAACGACTACTTTAGCGGCCGGATCATTGAGTGCGATGGCGGCCTGCGGCTTTGATAAGCCGCTGAGCGAGCATTTGTGGTGGGAGGTGGCGAGCTAACGCTGCCTACCTCCCGCCAACCTCATTAACAGGCTGACACTAAAAATAGTCGCGACTAATTTCCCGCTGGAAATACATTTCCAGACGTAGCGTCATGGCCCAGCGAGGGTCGTAGCTTACATCGCGCTGAAAGTGTAGTTCCGGGATGACGTCGGCAAATAAGATGCCTTTATGGATGTCGCGACGGTACCGCGTTTGCAGAAAATAGTTGGTCATGCGGGGATTTGAAGCGCTCTCACCAATGGCAATCGCTGAATAGCGCAGTGCACTGCGACGATTGATGCGGTGATTGATTTCAGCAATTTCACTGTATTCAAGGGTGTCTTCTTCTTCCCGCCATTGAACGGTAGTGATAAACCTTAAGTGACGACGTTCGCTTAAAGGGCGACCCACATCCCAGCGCGTACGCGCAGAGTAGCCTTCATTATTGAACCACGACACCCGATTGTTTGATTCAAGTTGCCAGGGGCCTTCGCCGAGCTGCCACAGTCGCTCACTGGTAAAACGCACGTAGGGGTCGAGAGGAAGACGGAGGCGAACACCGGCTCCTACTCGGTTGCTCCAGTTTTCGCGCTTGTCGCGACTCTCCAGCCAATCCAGGCCTAGCGTGGAGCTACGACGGTCGCGCTGATCATTAGCAAGCCGCCCTGAGCCTTGCTCTTCGAGCGTGCCTTGCGACTCTTCCGGGTCACTCTCGATGACCAGCCGCAGACGCTCTTCTGAGGTAGGTAGATCAATACGGTAGCGAAGGGTGGTATCGGCGCTGGTGCCGTCACCCTCCATCCAGTCAATTTCTTGACCAAACCTTAGATAAGACTCGTTCTTGGCCTGCATGTGATCGTCTGTGCCAAAAAAGCCATCAATGCGGCGCGAGGTGTTATCGACCCAGTTGCCTACACTTTCGCGAAACGGCTCTACGCGCTCTTCAGCCCACTCGGGTAAGTCGCTATCTTCCTCTTCGGCATAGGCGTTCGCCGCGACGGAAGTCATTATGCCGAGCCAGCAGAAGGTTATAATTTTATGCATCGAGTGGTTCCAGTCTTAGCGTGCTTCGCCGCTTAGTTTTAAAAAACTGTAGTTAGCGTGCCTTATGGGTTTCTATCTCTTTTGCCCACTCAAGTACACGCTTGCGTTGGCCACGGCTGTTAAGACGACTGGTATCGACTTTGGCCGGAATAAGCTGGCGATTGGGCGCGGCGTTTAAATCAAGATTAAAGGTCCGTGATGCCCCCATGGGCATATCTTCGGACCCATAAATGGCAATGACACGAATTTCGAGCTGAAGATTTTGCTCATTTAGCAAATCATCTTCAAGTTCCCAATACTCTTTAACCTGATTCACAATGTCACCAAACGTTTGGATGTTCAGATAATCACCTGAAGCCAGCGGACCTTGATGGGTGCGATCACTATTTTCATTTTGTTCGCTGCCACGCTGCTGGTACTCCACTACATCGAGATTGTAGCTGTGTTTTTGCGTATGCATTACCGCTACAAGGTGTTGAATATAGATCGCTTCACTGCTCATATTGCTGATTAAACAGGTCGCATCGACGCCAGTGCCTCTTCCGCGATTAATAATAACGCGAGGGCGTCGTTGACGGACATAGCCGTCGTAGAGCAATTGGGCGTAAAAAACCCATACGAAGAGGGTGCAAACACTCGCGATTGCCGAGATAGCTTGAGCGTTATCGTTGAGCCATTCCATTATGTGAGATCCTTCTCATAAGTGTTGGAGGTTGTCTTGGGCGACAGATGATAGATAGTAGTGGCGTCAGTAACCCTGATTTAGGTCATTGACGATCACTTTTTTTGATTATTCAAACAGAGCCTAGCGGAAAACGGGAGGCAAGTCAGCCTGTTAAAGGGGGAGTGATGCGGTAAATCCCAAGCACGCAAAAAAATGGCAATAAGCCATTAATTATTCAATATAAAAAAGAAGCTTGCTAGGAGGTTGAATCAATGGTTGTCAGTTTCGGCAATATTGAGACATTAACACAGGAAGGGGTTAAGCTAATCGTTTGAAAACTAACAAGTAATTGGTGCGGATGGGGAGACTCGAACTCCCACACCTTACGGCACTAGAACCTAAATCTAGCGTGTCTACCAATTCCACCACATCCGCTAAGACGAGGCGTATATTATCAACTCTGTGTTAGAAGTCAATCATGAATTGACTATTAATCCTTCTGGTGTGGAGTAAATATGGTCGTAAAGGAGCAAGCATGGTTCTAAAACAGTGGCTACAGAGAGGAGGCCATTGGGTAAAGCAGGCCATGCCAGGCTATTGCGCTTTTTGTCTGGCACCGGCGTTAGCGGGGCGGGGGTGGTGCTCAGCCTGTTTGTTCGAGCTGCCATGGAATAACCATGCCTGCCGTCAGTGTGGCGACCCTGTTTTGCATGGATTGGAATTGTGTGGGCATTGCTTAATTGATCAACCAGCATTTTCTACGACTCAGGCTGGGTTGCTGTATCAAGGGCCTATTAAACAGTTGATCCATGATTTTAAATTTCATGCCGCCACACGTTCGGGCACACTATTAGCCGAGCTAATGCTACTAACCCCACCGACTGCCTTGGGAAATGCTCTATTGTCGGTCCCGATGCATCCAGCTCATGCTCGCACGCGAGGGTTTAATCAATCCCGATGGTTGAACGAGAGGCTAAGCCGCCAGCTTGGGGTGCCAATGGTGAGTGCCCGGCGTATAAAGAATTCCCCTTCCCAGCGCACGTTGAATCGTCGCCAGCGGGCTGCCAATCTTGCGGATGCGTTTGTATTCGAAACGCCGCCCCCGGCGCATATCACAATAATCGACGATGTGGTCACCACTGGTTCAACGGGGCATGCATTAGCGCAAGCCGCGCTGGAGGCCGGTGCTACGCGTGTTGATATTTGGGCGGCCGCGCGGACACCTCTAGGCAAGGGTTGATAGAATAGCGCTTTTGCTGAATCAACACTCTTTTTGTCAACCCAGGAGTGACCGATGTCACACCCGTTTAGCTCCCTCTCACCCGATTTGGTGATGTCTGCCGTAGAGTCACTCGACATTTGGCCAGCAGGTGAGCCCTTTGCGCTAAATAGCTACGAAAATCGTGTGCTCATGTTTCGCGATGACGATGGTAAAAACTGGATTGTTAAATTTTATCGACCTGACCGTTGGTCAGATGCGGCGATTCAGGAAGAGCACGATTTTTTACAGGAGCTCACCAACCAACAAGTGCCGGTAGTGGCACCCTGGCGTGATAAGGCGGGTGTCTCATTACACTACTTTAAAGCGTATCGATTTTCGCTGTTTCCCCACTGCCCAGGCCAAGCCCCCGAGCTGGATAACCCTTCGCATTTGTTTGCGATGGGCGAGGTGCTAGGGCGGTTACATGAAGTGTCAGCCAAAAAAGCCTTTCAGCACCGTCCAACGTTAGAGATGGCAAGTGGGGTACTAGATGCTCAGCAGCGGGTGCTCAATAGCGAGAGGCTGACGCTTCATCAGTGTCGGGCCTATGAACGAGTGATCGAGAAAACCCATCAGCACCTTTTAAAACATAATGTTCCCGCTAGCAGCCTGATTCGCTGCCATGGAGACTGCCATTTGGGCAATGTGCTGGGGCGTGACGAGCAGTTTACGCTGGTCGATTTTGACGACTGCGTGAAGGCGCCCGCAATTCAGGATCTATGGATGCTACTGCCAACGGATGACCCTCAAGGCTGGCGATCCTATTTGAGCGAAATAACCGAAGGGTATGAGGAGACAGGCTCCTTTCCTACTGAGCAGATGTCGCTGATAGAGCCGTTGAGAAGTTATCGCTTGATTAGGCACTCTGCGTGGCTGGTATCACGCTGGGATGATCCTGCGTTTCCTCGCGCCTTCCCTTGGCTGGCGGATAGCGGCTATTGGGATCAGCATATCCGCCAATTAGAGCAGCAGTGCCTTCAGTTAGACAACCCTCGCTGGCTGGCGTAAGCGGTATTTAAAGCGCGTTATTAACGAGTGTTTACGCTAGTCGTTAATGCTCAGTCAGGCACGGCTTCTTCGCGGGGCACAGGATTGGCGACACCTTCTCCATCTGCCTGGCGACGCTGTTCGTTGAGCTCTGCAGAAGGATTATCCAACTCCTCAATCTCAACCGCTTGATCCAGCGTAAGAAGAAACGCCTGACCGGGTGAGAGCGTACATGAAGCGCCTTCACAAGCAATGCCGTACTGACCATCCTCTGCATAGGCGCTGGCACTGAACTCGCCCGTGAAAATATCACTGTCAGCGTCGTGGGTTTCAATGCAGGTGGCCTCTTGCGTAGTAACACGAACACGCTCATCCACTAACTGAGCATTACCCACGATAACGCAGTATTCAGGCAGCGAGTGTGAGGCGCCTGCTGCTTGAGTTGGGTGTAGCAGAATATCGCTAAGCCGCGTTTGGTCGGAGGAGAAGGTAAGTTCCTCAACAACCTCAACGCCGACGGTCGCTTCATTGGGCAGTGAAAGAGTCGCTTCAGCAGCGGCTGCAATAAGTGGCGTAGCGAAAAAAGGTGTCACGAGGGCGGTTGCCCAAAAAGACGTTGGCTTAAATGACATGGCGAGCTCTCATGATAGGTGCCTGCAATAAAGGCGGTAAAATAGTAACGATTTATCATATCACAGGCCCCTGGGTTGCAAAGTGAACAACGCGGCACTCTGCCACAGGCGAGCTAGGTGCGGTAAAATACTCTTTTTGCTTAATAATCGTTGTGCAGGTTTTTTTAAAAGTATATCTTTTGTATAAGTTGTTAAGAGTAGCCGATGGCTAATGGCGCTCTCCAGACGATTTTATTTACCTACGCAAAAGGATATTGATTTAAGTGACTGCTAGGACGCGATTGCGAACAGTTTTTGATGAGGTTTCACATGTCCGATGATATCGCCGATCACTACCGCCAGATAATTTCCGCACTTGGCGAAGACCCTGATCGCGAAGGGTTAAGAGATACGCCGAAGCGTGCAGCCAAGGCTATGCAATTTTTGAATGCAGGCTACACTCAGTCGTTGGACAACATTATTAATGGCGCGGTATTTGAGTCGCAAACGGATGAAATGGTGCTGGTAAAAGATATTGAGTTGTACTCAATGTGTGAGCACCACTTACTGCCTTTTATCGGCAAGTGCCATATTGCCTATCTGCCCAATGGCAAAGTATTAGGGCTATCCAAGTTTGCCCGCATTGTTGATATGTATGCACGCCGTATGCAGATTCAAGAGAACCTGACTCGTCAGATCGCCGATGCTGTTCAGGAAGTGACCCAGGCCAAGGGCGTTGCTGTTGTCATTGAGGCGCGTCACCTCTGCATGATGATGCGTGGTGTGGAGAAGCAAAATTCCAGCATGACCTCATCGGTAATGTTGGGTGGTTTTCGCAGTAATCAGGCGACGCGCCACGAATTCTTAATGCTCATAAACTAAGTTTTCCAGTCGTTATTGGCTGTCAAAGCACGCCGTAAACTTGGTCTAAAGGGGTGTTTCGTCTTAGCATGAAGTGGTTAATGAGCCTATAAGGCCAACATTTTGGTCAGGAGTCTGTCATGGAAGCGCTTAAAGAAACACAGCTATATTGCCCCTTTGCTTATATTGACGGCAGCTGGGTTGCAGCGGATAGCGGCGAGCAAATCACCGTACTAAACCCGGCAACCGGCGAAGCGATTGGCGATATTCCTCGCTTGGGTAAAGCAGAGACTGAGCGGGCGATTGACGCAGCAGATGCAGCACTGCCAGCGTGGCGTGCCCTCACTGCTCAGGAGCGAGCGGATTTACTGCTGAAATGGCACGACCTGATGATGGAGCATCAGCAGGATCTCGCCATGCTGATGACCTACGAACAGGGTAAGCCGCTTAAAGAAGCCGCTGGTGAAATTGCCTATGCAGCAAGCTTTCTACGCTGGTTTGCCGAAGAAGCGCGCCGCGTTTATGGTGAAACCATTCCGGCGGCTAAGGCTAACCAGCGCATTGTGGTTACCAAACAGCCCGTGGGCGTTGTAGGGGCGATAACGCCCTGGAATTTCCCTGCGGCGATGATCACCCGTAAAGCGGGCGCCGCGCTGGCGGCAGGCTGCACGATAGTGGTTAAGCCTGCCAGCCAGACACCGTTTTCAGCCACGGCGCTGGCGCTATTGGCAGAGCGAGCCGGTATTCCACGTGGTGTGTTCAATGTGGTGCCTGGCAGTGCCAGCGATATTGCTCAAGCCATGACCCAATCGCCGAAAGTGCGCAAGATTACTTTCACGGGGTCTACCGAAGTTGGGCGCAAATTGATGGCGCAAGCGGCAGAGCACGTGCAGAAGATCTCGCTTGAGCTGGGAGGCAATGCGCCGTTTATCGTGTTTGAAGATGCCGATCTAGATGCCGCGGTGGAAGGGGCGATGGCCGCCAAATTTCGTAATGCTGGCCAAACCTGTGTGTGTACCAACCGCTTTTTAGTTCAGTCCAGCGTGATTAATGCCTTTTGTGAAAAGTTGGCAGTCGCGATGAACAGCGAGCTGCATGTTGGCGATGGCACCAAGCCGAATATCAATATTGGGCCGCTCATCGATCAAAATGCCGTCAAGAAAGTCAGCGAGCATGTGCAGGATGCGATCGATAATGGCGCTGAGCTGTTGTTAGGTGGCCATCCTCATCCGCTGGGTGGCAATTTCTTTACACCTACGCTGATCAGCTTTGCCACTGACAAGATGAAAGTGGCCCACGAAGAGACCTTTGGGCCACTCGCGGCTGTCTTCCCGTTTGATGATGAAGAGACCGCAATCGAGATGGCCAACGATACCCAGTATGGCTTGGCCTCCTATTTCTACTCGCGTGATCTGTCCCGCGTATGGCGTGTGGCCGAGGCGCTGGAGTACGGTATGGTGGGTATTAATACGGGCGCTATTTCCAACGCCGCTGCGCCGTTTGGTGGGGTAAAAGCTTCAGGCCTAGGTCGTGAAGGTGGCCATCAGGGCTTGGAAGAGTACCTGGAAACCAAGTATCTGTGTATTGATCTTGGCTAAGCCTGATCCTCACTTTTCAGCCCTTACTTTTAAGTAAAGCTCTTAAGTAAACTGTTAAGTAAAAGCGGTACAAAAAAGCCCCCATCAGCGCACTGCTGATGGGGGCTAATTTTTACGCGATCACTTTAAATGCCGATAGCATGGTGGAGCTTAGTGGTTGAGCTAGATGGAAGAGCTTAGTGTCGGAAATGACGCATGCCGGTAAATACCATCGCAATACCCGCCTCATTGGCAGCGTCGATCACTTCCTGGTCACGCATAGAGCCACCCGGTTGAATCACGGCGGTAATGCCTGCTGCTGCAGCAGCATCAATGCCATCGCGGAAGGGGAAGAAAGCGTCAGATGCCATGACGGAGCCGGGAACCGACAGCCCTTCATCGGCGGCCTTAATGCCGGCAATTTTAGCTGAATAGACGCGGCTCATCTGGCCTGCGCCAACGCCTACGGTTTGGCCGCTTTTGGCATATACAATGGCGTTGGACTTAACGAATTTGGCTACCCGCCAAGCAAAAGCCAGATCACGCAGCTCTTGTTCGCTAGGTGCGCGCTTGCTGACGACGGTCAAGTCGTCGCGGGTGACCATCCCGTCATCGCGCTCTTGCACCAGTAAGCCGCCATTGACGCGTTTAAAGTCCAGCGCCGGTTGCTGCTCGGCGGGCCAGTGAGCGCTGACGTCCAGCAAGCGTACGTTTTGCTTATTTGCCACGATAGCGGCGGCTTCATCGCTAATGCCGGGGGCAATAATGACCTCGACAAACTGGCGGTTGATAATCGCCTGGGCTGCTTCGGCGTCCAGTGGCGTATTGAAAGCGATAATGCCGCCAAATGCACTGGTAGGGTCGGTGGCAAAGGCTTTGTCGTAAGCGGCTAAGGCGGTTTCGCCAATAGCGACGCCGCAGGGATTGGCGTGTTTAACGATCACGCAGGCCGTTTCTGTAAAAGCTTTTACGCATTCAAACGCAGCGTCGGTATCGGCCACATTGTTATACGAAAGCGGCTTGCCCTGGAGCATTTTGGCGGTAGCGACACTGGGCTCGCTCGCCTGCGGGTCAATGTAGAAGGCCGCCTGCTGATGGGGATTTTCGCCATACCTCATGTCCTGCTTTTTATCGAGCTGCAGGTTAAAGGTGCGGGGGAAGGTTTCATCGGCAGTCGTGACTTTGCGACCTAGGTAGTCGGCAATCGCGCCATCGTAGCCAGCGGTATGCTCAAACGCTTTCACTGCTAAATCGAAGCGCGTAGCGCGACTGACCTGGCCATCTTGGGCGGCCAGCTCGCCCAGTACTCGTGCGTAGTCACTGCTATTGACCACGATAGTGGTGTAAACGTGGTTTTTGGCGCAGGCGCGTACCATGGTGGGGCCGCCGATATCGATATTCTCGATGGCGTCTTCCAGGGTGCAGTCGGGCTTGGCAACCGTGGCGGCAAACGGGTAGAGGTTAACCACCACCATGTCGATCGGCGTGATGCCGTTCTCAGCCATAACGGCATCGTCTTGGCCACGACGAGCCAAGATACCGCCGTGGATTTTGGGGTGCAGCGTTTTAACCCGGCCATCCATAATTTCGGGGAAACCGGTGTGTTCAGACACTTCTTTCACTGCAATGGCATTTTCTTTCAGCAGGCGAAAAGTACCGCCAGTGGAGAGGAGTTCAACGCCGTGTTCAGTAAGGCCGCGGGCGAATTCCACAATGCCGGTTTTATCAGAAACACTCAAAAGAGCGCGGCGGACGGGGGTAGCGTTGCTGTCAGTCAGGGGAGAATTATCAGCCATTAGAGTGCTCGTGTGCAGAGTCGAGAATAAAAACAACAACGCCCCATGGTTATGGGGCGTCACCTTCGATAAGTCCGTATTGCTTGAGTTTTTTGCGCAGGGTGCCACGGTTCAGCCCCAGTACATCCGCAGCACGGGTCTGGTTGCCGTCAGTGTGCTCCAGGACGCAGGCCAGTAAAGGCGCCTCTACTTCGGCCATGACCATCGCGTATAGATCGGTAGCCTGGCTGCCGTCCAAATGCTCAAAGTAGCGGCGCATGGCCGTTTCAACCGCCTCTCTAAGCGGTTGTGGGGGTGAGCTGGCAGTAGGGTCCGCTAGCGTGCCCGCTAAATGGGAGTTGCTCTCGTAAAAGGCGTCGCTGGATACATCGGCGCTTGAGTAGGTATCGCTAGAGAGAAGATCGCGTTCGGTCATGCAGCATGGCTTCCTTTGGCTAGCAGACGTGTGGCGGCGCCGGGGGCCATCACGTCGTTGATCCAATCAAATTGCGTTTCAGGTGACGCTAACGCATTGAACTGCTGCTTAAGCGCGCGCTGTTGGGGCTGCGAAAAGCGTGGGTCGTCGCTGATATACCAGCCAACATGTTTGCGTGCGATACGCACACCCATTGTCGAGCCATAAAACTCGTGCAACGCGTCTACATGCCCCTGCAGTACTTGGCGGCGCTCAGCAAGGCTGGGTAGCGCCATCCGTTCTCCATATTGGAGATAATGGCTGATCTGTTGAAAGATCCACGGGTTGCCCTGAGCACCACGGCCTACCATCACTGCATCAGCGCCGGTATAAGCGAGTACCTCGGCGGCTTTTTCCGGACTTGTTATGTCGCCGTTGGCTATCACCGGTATTGAAAGGTGAGATTTAATCTCAGCAATCGTGTCGTACTCTGCCTGACCAGTATAGCGCTGCTGGCGGTGTCTGCCATGTACGGCGAGTGCTTGAATGCCTGCTGACTCGGCTAAACGGGCAATTCGTAGGGCGTTATTCGACTCAGCGCACCAGCCAGTGCGGATTTTCAGGGTAACGGGAATATCAACGGCTGACACCACTGCATCGAGAATATCAGCCACCAACGCTTCATCACGAAGCAGCGCCGACCCGGCAGCTTTGTTGCATACTTTCTTGGCTGGGCAGCCCATATTGATATCGATGATCTGCGCGCCCAGCTCGGCATTCAAACGCGCTGCCTGAGCCAGCATTTCAGCGTCGCCCCCGGCTATTTGCACCACACGTGGGTCGGGTTCGCCGCGGTGATCCATGCGCAGCTGCGATTTGCGCGTATGCCAAAGGCTAGGGTCCGCCGTGACCATTTCACCCACGACCCAGCCAGCCCCAAGCCTGCGACATAGCTGGCGAAAGGGGCGGTCGGTAACGCCGGCCATTGGCGCAAGAATTACCTTATTGGGTAACACATAGCGGCCAATGCTGGCTGGTTTCGTCGTTAAGGTCATGGCGTCAGGTTTTATGTGTGCTGGGCTGAATGTGTAAGCAGGCTACGAGTCGGCGTTTCAAGGGGGCGTATGATACGCCTACTCGGTGATGGGGTGAAGGCCGATTGCCGCTTTAAAGCGGGCGCTGGCCGTTAAGTCGCACCCAGCCTTCACGAATCACTGGTTCATTCATGGCGATACCCTGGGCGGCGTAGGCTTCATAAACATCATCCGCTTGGTTCGCCAAAATGCCAGAAAGCGCAATACGGCCACCAGGGGCGACGTGCCCGGCAATCATTGGTGCTAACTCGACTAGCGGCCCGGCCAAGATATTCGCGGTCACGATTGGGTAGTCGCCGCCATCGCTTAACTGCTCAGGGTAGTAAAGTGTTAGGTCTGCCTCGGCAATACCATTCCGTTCTGCGTTGTCACGACTGGCTTGTAACGCCTGGGGATCAATGTCGGTGGCATCGGCATGACTAGCGCCGAGCTTGAGCGCGGCAATGGCGAGAATGCCGGAACCACAGCCTACGTCCAGTACGCTTTGCTGCGCTAAATGGCCCGCTACTGCCAGCTCATCCAGCCACTCTAGGCAAAGTGCTGTGGTCGGGTGTGTGCCCGTACCAAAGGCCAGGCCAGGGTCGAGAATTAAGTTTACGGCATCCGCTTGGGGCGGTTCGTGCCAGCTCGGCACAATCCATAGCCGCTGCCCCATCTGTAGCGGCGTGAAGTCATCCATCCACTCCCGCTCCCAGTCCCGATCAGCCAACAGCTCATACTCAATGGTGGGGCAGGGCTCCCCTGGCATCTGTTCGGACCAGGCGGCCTCGATACGCTCCAGCATGCTTTCGACGCCCTCTAGGTCATCGTAAAGCCCGGTTAGGATGGTGTCTTCCCATAGCGGTGTTGTACCACGTTCCGGCTCAAATACCGGGTCATCGTGGGCATCCTGAAGGCCAATGGCCGTCGCGCCCTCTTCAAGCAGCAGTTCTTCGAGGAACTCGGCTTGTTCAGGGGCGACATGGGCTTTGAGTTGAAGCCAGGGCATGAGGAGTCTCCGCAAGGCGAATTAAGGCAATTACAGTAAAGGCGCATACAGTAAAGACCTAGACAGTAAAGACAAAAACGGGGTGGACATGGCCACCCCGCTGGGCATAACAGTAAGCGCTGGAAAGCGTTGGAAGCGCTATTAGCTGCTGAGTTTCTTTTCCAGGTAGTGGATGTTGACGCCACCTTGACGGAAATAGCTATCGCGAACCAAATCTTTTTGTAAATCGATATTGGTTTTAATGCCTTCCACTAAGAGCTCATCAAGGGCATTGCGCATGCGCGTTAACGCTATTTCACGGTCTGCGCCCCAGGTGATCAGTTTGCCGATCAACGAGTCGTAGTGGGGCGGTACGGTGTAACCCGTGTAGAGGTGGGAGTCCATACGCACACCCAGGCCGCCCGGCGCGTGAAACAGCGTTACCTTGCCAGGGGAGGGCATAAAGGTACGCGAGTCTTCGGCATTGATCCGGCACTCGAAAGAGTGACCGTTGAGCTGCACGTCCTCCTGGCGAATCGAAAGTGGCAGACCCGAGGCGATACGTAGCTGCTCTTTAACAATATCCACGCCGGTAACCATTTCGGTGACCGGGTGCTCTACCTGAACGCGGGTATTCATCTCAATGAAGAAATACTCGCCGTCTTCGTACAAGAACTCAAAAGTGCCAGCGCCACGATAATTAATTTTAATACACGCCTGGCGGCATGCTTCAAGCACTTGGGCGCGGGCTTCTGGGTCCAGGCCTGGCGCGGGAGCTTCTTCAAGCACTTTTTGGTGACGGCGTTGCAGCGAGCAGTCGCGATCGTAAAGATGAATCGCGTTGCCCTGGCCATCGGCAAGTACCTGAACTTCGACGTGGCGCGGTTTTTCAAGGAATTTTTCCATGTAAACCGTACCGTCACCAAAAGCGGCGTGTGCTTCAGTGCGCGTCACCGTAATGGCAGAAAGCAGATGGCCTTCGGTGTGCACCACACGCATACCGCGACCACCACCGCCAGAGGCGGCCTTGATGATCACCGGGTAGCCGATGCGTTTTGCCGTGGCTAGGTTAGTCGCATCATCGTCGCCCAAGGGGCCGTCTGAACCCGGAACCGTAGGAACGCCCGCTTCCTTCATCGACTGGATCGCACTGACTTTATCGCCCATGAGGCGAATCGTCTCAGCGCGGGGGCCAATAAAGGTAAATCCTGAGCGCTCAACTTGCTCGGCAAAGTTGGCGTTTTCAGACAAAAAGCCGTAACCGGGGTGAATCGCGGTCGAATCAGTGACTTCTGCTGCACTAATAAGGGCCGGAATATTTAAGTAAGACTGCGCTGATGAGGCCGGTCCGATACACACGGCTTCATCTGCCAGGCGAACATGCATGAGTTCACGATCAGCTTTGGAGTGTACCGCTACGGTTTTAATGCCCAGTTCTTTACAGGCCCGTAGGATACGGAGGGCAATCTCGCCGCGGTTGGCGATAAGTACCTTGTCCAGCATGGGAGAGTCCACCCGTGTTGAAAATGAAGGATTAAGCGATGACGATCATGGGTTGATCGAATTCGACTGGCTCGCCGTCTTCCACCAGGATGGCTTCCACCACACCGTCGCGGTCAGCTTCAATCTGGTTCATCATTTTCATGGCTTCAATAATGCAAACGGTATCGCCCTGTTTGACGCTGTCACCGACTTCTACAAACGACTTGGCGCCTGGCGCCGGGCTGCGATAGAAAGTGCCGACCATGGGCGAGTTAATCGCTTCACCACGGTAGCTAACACCCTGAGGCTCAGCTTCAGCAGCAGGTGATGCTGCCGGAGCGGGAGCTGCTGGTGCATAGCCTGGGTGCTGCGCATATTGCGGCATCTGCTGTGGCTGCCAGGAAGCGCCATTAGGGTGGCGGCTGATACGAACTGACTCTTCGCCTTCCTGAATTTCAATCTCGCTAATATTAGACTCTTCGAGCAGCTCAATCAGTTTCTTAACTTTGCGGATATCCATGGCATAGCCCCATCAATGTCATAAAATAAGATTATGAAAAGGAGTTTCATAGCAAATACGGCCTTCAAGAGCGAGATGCTATGAAACTCTTATTTAAGCGCAGTAAACCAAATTTAAAAATGAAGAGAACGCTGCATGTTAGCGAACGTTACCCCGTTCTCACCCCTAAAAAAGGAATTTTTTAACTAATATGGGAGCGGAGTTTGCCGAAAAAGTGCCAGGATGTCCAGCGACAGGCTGAGCCAGTGCTCAAACTGCCGCTTAGCGTAGAATTAAACAACTGTTTAACGACATTCGCGTCAAAACGCTGCTTAACTGCCTCAGTACGCAGGTCACCAAAGGCGGGGATTAGCTATTGGCTAGCCACTGGCTAACGGATTCAAGGTGTTTATGCAGTTGGTCGGCGGTGACTTCACCTTGAATGCGCGCATCACGAATCTCTTCCCCTCGACTGAAAAACAGCAGGCTTGGAGGGCCGAAAAGATTGAACTGATCCAGCAGCTCACGACTCTGTGGGTCGGTTCGAGTCACATCTGCGGCAATTAACGTGTACCCCTCCAGTGCTGCTGAAACGCGCGGATCTGGATAGACATCGCGCTCCAGCAGCTTGCATGAAATGCACCAATCAGCGGTAAAGTGTACAAACGCCGGCTGATTAGTACTGTTCGCTTGAGCGATGGCCGCCTCAAGCGCTGTGAGGTTATCGACCTCAACGAAATCAAGTTGTTCCACCTGAGACTCGTTGGAACCCATCGAGGTGGCCGCAAGAGGACGCAGCGGGTTACTGCCGCCTTGCGCGGCACCATAGACCAGCAGGACGCCCCACGCCAGCAGTAAAATACCCAGCGTTTGTCGTGCTCGCGCCCACCCTTGTGGTTGATTGAAGTTCAGCGCCCCAAGGGCCAGCGCCGTGCCGATCGCGAGTGCTGCCCATAGAAGTAGTGCAATGGGCGCAGCGACTAAACGCTCGATCATCCAAATCGCCACACCCAGCAGTAACAAGCCAAAGGCGATTTTTACGCCATTCATCCAGGCGCCCGAACGGGGCAACAGGGTCGCGCCAAAAGTGCCCACTAAGAGCAGAGGGATGCCCATTCCAAGGCCCAGCGCAAACAGCACTGCACCGCCCATGACCGCATCGCCGGTCGAGGAGATAAACACCAGTGCACCGGCGAGTGGCGCGGTGACACAAGGCGACACTACCAGCACCGAAAGGGCGCCTGCCAGGGCCAAGCCCGCTGGCCCACTGCGCTGCGCGCGGGCTTGCCATGCATCAATACGGTTGGTCAAGCGGGGCGAAAGGTTGAGCGTGAAGGCCCCAAACATCGCCAGTGCAAACAGCGTGAAAAGAGTGGCGAAAGTGATGAGAACAGGTGCCGACTGTAAGCGCGCCTGAAGGTTGAGCCCAGCGCCAAAAAGCCCCATTAAGACACCGACCAGCGCGTAGGTCAGCGCCATGCCCAGCACATAGCTCA
This sequence comes from Vreelandella neptunia, assembly GCF_022489065.1. GTDB lineage: Bacteria > Pseudomonadota > Gammaproteobacteria > Pseudomonadales > Halomonadaceae > Vreelandella > Vreelandella neptunia_A. The sequence goes on from NZ_JAKVTW010000001.1 coordinate 872,296, forward strand.
ACGAGAGCACAAAGGCACGTGGCCGTGTGGGGTTCTGGCCCACAACGATTGAGGAGAGAATCGGAATCATTGGGAGGACGCAGGGCGTAAAGGTGAGACCTAGGCCAGCAATAAAAAACAGCCCCAGCGCTATTGGTAAGCTCGCTTCGCTAATTAACGTACTAAAGCGGCTATCCTCGCTTTGAGCTCCTGAGAAACCACTCTGTGATGTAGTGGTAGCGTTTTTGACCGGGTTCGTTTCACTCTCTTGCCAGTTCGCAAATTGACTGGGCGGCTCAGTCTCACTGGCCGGTAGGCTCAAGCGTTCCGGGGGGTAGCATAGCCCTGCATCTGCGCAGCCTTGAAAGGTTAGCTCAACCTCCAGTGGGCCTGAATAGGGTGCGCTCAGCGGCACTTCAAAGACTAATTGGTCGCGGAAGATATAAACATCGCCCATGAACTCGTCGTTGGTGAAGGTGCCTTCGGGGATGTTGGGTTCACCTAGCGTTGTACCCTCAGTCTGGCTGGATACCGCAAACTGGTGGCGATAAAGGTAGTACTCGTCTGCAATATCGACCCCAATATACAGCGTATCACCATCATGCCAAGCGGCGGGTTGGAAGGCCTCCATGACGGGTAAAAATTCATCTTGGTTACTAGACGATGAAAACCATTGGGCGTGCGCGCTTAGCGGTAACCAAACGAGGAAAAAAACAAGTAAGGGAAATAGGCTCAGGCGTTTAAGAGATAACACGGTGCGTCCTTAATCAATGGCAGCGCAAAGTAAGGCGAACAGCATACCGCATCCTTAAAACCCTGGGGCATACGCTGCGGTGACGTGACGCGCCCGTTAATTGTGCGTTAATCCTAGCAGCCTGTCGGACTTAACACTGATCTACTGCGAATCCCGGTATTTTGGCCAACTTTATTCGATCGATTTCGTTAAATAGCATGCTATTCGCCTCAATCGATCGATAAATTTGGCTCAAAATCCGTGCTTCTCGCGACGATCGGTCAAGCCCGACAGGCTGCTAGCAACATAAAAAAGGTCGCCCGGAGGCGACCTTTTCAAATTCACAGCAGCAACTTAAAAAACGGTTACGCTTTCTGGTAAGCGATAACGGATTTTTCAATGGCTTTGCGTGCAGCGTCAGCACCTTCCCATGACTCAACTTTTACCCATTTTCCTTTTTCGAGATCTTTGTAGTTCTCGAAGAAGTGGGCGATCTGTTGGCGCAGTAGCTCAGGCAGGTCGGTAACTTCATGAATATCGTCATAGAGCGAGCTTAGCTTTGCGTGAGGTACGCAAATCAATTTAGCGTCTTCACCCGCTTCGTCGGTCATGTTCAAAATACCTACCGGGCGAGCGCGAATGATGCTGCCAGGCTGAACCGGATGTGGAGTTACTACGAGGGCATCCAGCGCATCACCGTCGTCGGCGAGGGTGTGCGGAATAAAACCATAGTTAGCGGGGTAGAACATGGGGGTGGCCATAAAACGGTCAACGAGTAGCGCGCCCATGTCCTTATCAATTTCGTATTTGATCGGATCGTGGTTGGCAGGAATTTCGATCACCACATAAACGTCGTTGGGGAGATCCTTTCCAGCAGGGATATTATCGAAGTTCATCGTTGATTCCTTGGTAATGCTGTGGCTAGAGTCGTGCCGTGGTTAGGCAAATGTGTCAGAGTCGTTTATGGCGAAGAATTATACGAACATGGCTGCCCGATTACCAATGCGACATAGGTGGGTCGGTGTTTATTGTTTGTTTAAGGTTAACGTTAAGGCTTGAAACGCGGCGAACATAAAAGCGTGCTAATACGATAGAGACGTTTGTTGGGCATCGCTTCTGCTTCGCTGCGTGTATCATAGGCAGAGTTTATTGACAGTATTGGTTGACAGTGAAGTCCCTTGATCGAGTCGGCAACCTAGGAGGATGACTTGTCGCACGCCCAGTTGCTCATCAGTTATGGTCAAGCATTTGTCGCACCTGACCGGCGCCTGCACCGCAGTTCTATGTCAGTTCGTTTTCCAGAAGCGCCGCTGCTGCGCGCCAAAGGCGGCTGCGCGGTCATTAGCGACTCCATTTCACGCAATACGATGGCGAAACAGGCCGGTGACTTAAGCGTACGTGGTTTCCTGGCTGACTATTTTTCTACCCCTGATCACTGGGATGTCAAAACATCGGCGACGCGGGTGCTGCGCGCACTGAATAGCTGGTGTTATAGCCAAAGCCAGCATGTTAAAGAGGGCAGCTTCGTTTCTTCCATGTCGGTCATGGTGTTTCGTGGCCGTGAAGCTCATTTGTTTCATATGGGCGATACGCTGGTGTTTCGTTTGCGCGGCGCCGAGTTTGAGCAACTGAGCCGCGACCACGTAACCGACTTGGGCGGTTACCGCTATCCTTCTCGCGCGTTGGGTATGGATGGCAGTGTCGATATTGATTATACCCATATAGCGCTAAAGCAGGGCGACCTGTTCCTGTTCACCACCCAGGGCGTACGCGGCACGCTGCTGCCTTCAGACTATGTACGCTTGATCCGACAAGATGCCAGTGACCTGGACGCGGCCTGCGAGCGCCTCGCCGATGAGGCGAAGCAGCGCGCCCAGGATCGCGGCTATGGTGGTGATCAGTTCTGCTTTCAGCTAGTGCGTATCGACGAATTGCCTGAAGAGATAACAGAGCACCCTGGGCAGCTCTATGGCGATTTGCCAATTCCCCCAGAGTTGGCGCCAGGCGAGCGTTTAGACGGCCTGGAGATTCTCGCCGTGCTATCGCGCACTGCGCAGTCTCGGGTTTATCGTGTCCGCGATGTGCATAGCGAGCGGGAAATGGTAATGAAGGCCCCCAGCCCTGAGCTCTCATTGCGTAATGCCTATCTTGAGCACTTTCTACTCCAGCAGTGGGTCGTCGAACGCGTTAATTCGCCCTTTGTCGTGAAAGTGATGGAGCCTTCGCGCCCGCGTCGCTACCTCTATTATCTAATGCAGCATATTGAAGGTGAAACACTTCGCCAGTGGGCTGAACGCCATCCTCAAGCCAGCTTAACTCAGCGCCTGGATATTGCTAACCAGCTAGGTAAGGCCGTGCAGGCGCTGCATCACCGAGAAATAATTCATCAGCAGATCAATCCTGACAATATACTGATCGACCCACACGGCAAGCTCGTGCTTACCGATTTTAGTGCCTGCCATATGCGTGATGGCGAAGGGCATCGCCACTCAGGTGAGTTGCTGCGCCAGATTGGCTTTAATGAGCACACTGCTCCTGAGTATGCGTTGGGTGACAGCATAGGTCGGCGTAGTGACCAGTACTCGCTAGCCTCGACCACTTACTGGCTATTGACCGGTGCTTTGCCTTATACGCTAACGCCCAATCGCCTGCGCAGCCATACCGACCTTGAAGAGTTAACTTACCGCAGCGCTCGTACCACCAACCCTGAGATATCCCAGGAATTAGACGATGCTCTTCGCCGTGCTCTGGATCCTCAACGGGCGCTGAGGTTTAGACGGATGTCTGAATTTTTGCACGCATTGAGAATACCGCTCGGGCGGGGGGGCACACGCGAAGAGAGCCGTCAGGAACCGCGGCGTTTCTGGCAGGGAGTGGCCGGTATATTGCTGTTGTTGCTCGTGCTTTCCTGGCTACTACGTTAAACATAAGCAGTACAAAGCATGTAAAGAGCAAAGCATACAAAAAGGGGCGATGAAGTTATTCATCGCCCCTTTTGATAGCCCAAATGTTGATTTCGCTGTGTTAGCAGTTTATAGCGTAAAAGTAGGCAGCTTGCGTTCTGCTTTGGCTAGCTTGAGCTTGGCTACTTTGGGCAGACCGTTTTCGAACGGCGGGAAATCTTCGCCTTGAATGAGAGGGGAGAGATAGTCCCTGCACACTTGGGTAATGCCAAAGCCGTTGTCAGTGATAAAGTCGCGGGGCATAAATTTCTCTTTATTGGCCACCTGAGACAGCGGGGCGGAGATGACATCCCACTGGTAAGGTGACTGAGAGATGCGACGAATAGCAGGCATCATGGCGTTTTTACCCGCCAGCGCTAATGTTACTGCTTCGCGACCCACCGCATAGGCTTGTTCAACGTCGGTTTTTGAGGCTAAGTGGCGTGCCGCACGCTGTAGATAGTCGGCGACCGCCCAGTGGTACTTGTAGCCCAAATCCTGCTTGATCATGCCTGCAAGCGTTGGCGCCACGCCGCCCAGTTGGCGGTGACCAAACGCATCGGTATTGCCCGCATCGGCCAGGAAGGTGCCGTCTTCGTAGCGCGCACCCTCAGAGACCACAATAACGCAGTAGCCGTAATTCTTGACACACTCTTCAACCCGCGCCATCGCTGCTTTACGATTAAACGGCACCTCGGGGAAGATAATCATGTGCGGCGGCTCGCCTTCGGCTTCACCCGCTAAACCACCAGCAGCGGCGATCCATCCCGCGTGGCGGCCCATTACCTCAAGCACAAACACTTTGGTCGAAGTGGCGCACATGGACGCGATATCCAACGATGCTTCCAGCGTGGAGGTCGCAATGTATTTGGCAACGCTACCAAAGCCTGGGCTGTTATCGGTAATCGGCAGGTCGTTATCGACGGTTTTCGGTACGTGGATAGCGGTGAGCGGATAGCCAAGCTTTTCGGAAAGCTGAGAAACTTTTAAGCAGGTGTCGGCGCTATCACCGCCGCCGTTGTAAAAGAAGTAACGAATATCGTGCGCTTTAAAGACTTCGATCAAACGCTCGTACTGGGCGCGGTGAGTATCAATGTCTTTAAGCTTATAGCGGCAAGAGCCAAAAGCGCCGCCTGGTGTATGACGCAGGGCTGCAATCGCTTCATCACTCTCTTGCGTAACGTCGATAAGGTCTTCCGTTAACGCCCCGATAATGCCGTTATGACCGGCGTAAACCTTGCCAATTTGATCGGGTGCCTGACGGCAGGCTTCGATAACGCCGCAGGCGCTGGCGTTGATTACGGCGGTGACGCCACCGGATTGGGCGTAAAAGGCATTATGCTGGGCCATGGAAATGTCTCATCTCCTGAAAACGGATAGGTTTAATCGAAATAGTTATCCACCGACAAGTACGTGCTACCGGGAATTGTCGGTGCTAAACCGCATTGCTGTAATGCGGCAAAGTTTAGCGTAAAGCTTGATTTTCTGCATTAGTAGCTCTCTGCATGAATGGCTCTCTGTACAAGAGTCTGCATTGGCACATCGCAAGCGTTGAGCCGCTAATAGTAGGGCTAATCAATGCCATCCATTTCCTGTTCGCGTTGGGCAAGCTGCCAGCCACCCAAATCTTTATAACGATTCACCATGGCGCAAAATAGCTCTGCCGTACGCTCGGTATCATAACGGGCGGAGTGGGCAGCTTTGTTGTCAAACTCAATCCCCGCGGCACGACAAGCCCTGGCAAGCACCGTCTGGCCATAAATCAAACCTGCCAGCGTGGCGGTATCAAAGCTTGAGAACGGGTGAAAAGGGTTGCGCTTAATACCACAGCGATTAACCGCTGCGTTCAAGAAGCCCTGATCAAACGCCGCATTATGGCCGACTAAGATAGCGCGCGTGCAGTCATGGGCTTTGATCGATTTTCGGATGGGGCGAAAAATTTCACCGAGAGCTTCCGCTTCGCTCAGCGCAACCTGCTGGCGAAGCGGATCGTCCAGGTTAATACCGGTAAAATCGAGTGCCGACTGCTCCACGTTCGCCCCTTCAAAGGGTTGAATATGGTAGGCGTAGGTAGCATCAGGAAGCAGATTTCCTTCCGGATCCATGGTCAACGTAACGGCGGCAATCTCCAGTACGGCGTCGCCTTGGGCATTGAATCCCCCGGTCTCTAAATCAACGACCACTGGCAGGTAACTGCGAAAACGTTGGGCCATTAATTCGCGGGCAATTGCCTCGCTCATGCAGCTCTCCTTATGTTCAAGCGAGTAATAGTCTTCAAGCGAGTATTAGTAAAGCGGACAATATTAGCGGCAAGCCACCGCTTAGAGTGGTGTGATTCTAGCAGCTTTACCCCCCAGGCGTCGTTGACGGTATTCGCTGGGCATTGAGAACGCTATACTCAGGGTCTGTTTAAAAGATTTATCGCACAAGCCGAGCGCAAATGGCGAATGCGGTTTTTTATTAATGAATTTCTTATGGTCAACGAGGAGCAAAGAATGTCCGATGTCAAAAAGGTTGTGCTGGCATATTCAGGCGGCCTGGACACATCCGTAATCGTTAAGTGGTTGCAAGAAACCTACAACTGCGAGGTAGTGACTTTTACTGCCGACATCGGTCAGGGCGAAGAAGTTGAGCCAGCCCGTACCAAGGCGCAAGCCCTTGGTGTAAAAGAAATTTACATTGAAGACCTGCGCGAAGAGTTTGTTCGTGATTACGTCTACCCGATGTTCCGCGCTAACACTATCTATGAAGGTGAGTACCTGCTCGGTACCTCCATCGCTCGGCCATTGATCGCCAAGCGGTTGATCGAGATTGCCAATGAAACCGGCGCCGATGCTATTTCTCACGGCGCTACGGGTAAAGGTAATGACCAGGTTCGCTTTGAACTGGGTGGCTATGCCCTTAAGCCCGGCGTGAAAGTCATCGCCCCTTGGCGTGAGTGGGACCTAACCTCTCGCGAAAAGCTAATGGCGTATTGCGAAGAGCATAAAATCCCGGTCGATTTTGCTAATAAAAAGAAAAAATCGCCGTACTCCATGGATGCCAACCTGCTGCACATCTCCTACGAGGGCGGCATTTTGGAAGATCCTTGGGCCGAAGCAGAAGATGACATGTGGCGCTGGAGCGTTTCTCCTGAAGCCGCACCCGATACGCCTACCTACGTTGAACTGACGTATGAAAAAGGCGATATCGTAGCCTTAGACGGCGAGCCGTTGAAGGCGCATGAAGTACTGGAAAAACTCAACAAGCTCGGCGGTGATAACGGTATCGGTCGCCTGGATATCGTTGAAAACCGCTATGTGGGCATGAAGTCACGTGGCTGTTATGAAACGCCAGGGGGCACCATTATGTTGCGTGCTCACCGTGCGATTGAGTCGCTAACGCTAGACCGTGAAGAAGCTCACCTGAAAGATCAGCTGATGCCGAAATACGCGGAAGTGATCTACAACGGTTACTGGTGGAGCCCAGAGCGTCGCATGCTCCAGGCGGCCATTGACGAGACCCAAAAGAATGTATCCGGGGTCGTGCGTATGAAGCTCTATAAAGGCAACGCAACGGTTGTTGGTCGTAAATCCGATGAGTCGCTCTTTGATGAGTCAATTGCTACCTTTGAAGATGACGCGGGCGCTTACAACCAGAAAGATGCAGAGGGCTTTATCAAGCTGAATGCTCTTCGCTTGCGTATCGCTGCTGGCAAAGGCCGTAAGCAAAGCTAGTAAAACCTAGCTGATTATAAAAGCGCATATCTTGTTAGGGCGGCAGCTAATGGCTGCCGCTCGGCATATTGAGGAGCCACTATGTTAAAAAAATTATTATCCGGACTCTTTGGTAGTGATCGTCAAGCTGCGCCTGGCGCTACCACCAAAGCTGCTGATGCTGTGGAATACAAAGGCTATGAGATCGTATCTCAGCCGGACGATCAAAGCGGCCAGTACCGCGTTAGCGGTTGGATCCGTAAGGCTGATGCCAGCGGTGAAACCCTTGAGCACCGTTTTGAGCGTTCCGATATGCTGCCAGGACGCGAAGCGTGTGATGCCATGATGGTCACCAAAGCGAAGCGCTATATCGATGAAGTAGGGGAGGCCATGTTCGAGCCTGACCCACGGCGTGCTGGCGACAGCGTCTAGTAAAGCCGACATACACGTAAGCAAAGGAGAGGCGTATGCGCGTGGTACACCAAGCCTCGCCCTGGCGCGCCTTATTTAATGAGCATGGAGGTTTAAATACCGTCGCGCTCGACGCACCTCTGCAGGATCTCTTCTCTAAACGCTCCCTACCCCACGCTTCCATTGCTGAAGCCTATGCATGGCAACTCTCTTTGGTTGAAACGCTAGTACATTACGATTTACCCGCATGGCGTATTAGCCAAATTATTAGTGACCATAATGCCTGGCTATATCAACGAGCAATTGCCCAATCGCTCGATGAGCTGCAGGCGCAAGGTTGGGGCGCACCGCCGGTCGATTACTGCGTATTGATGTTAGGGTCAGCGGCACGCTATGAGAGCCTGCTCGGCCCCGATCAAGATAATGCACTGATTATCGGTGATTATCCGGACCATCGGCACGTTGAGATTGACGGCTACTTTCAAGCCCTGGGCGAGCGGTTTACTCAGCGCCTGGATGACGCCGGTATTCCCCTCTGCCAGGGCCATGTGATGGCGCGCTGGCCGATGTGGCGCAAGCGGATAAGCGAGTGGCACGCGCAGCTCGAAATCTGGACTGCTGATCGGCAGGTGAAGCGGGTACAGCAGACCAATATCTTGCTCGATTTTTCCCCCATCGCGGGTAACTCTGCGCTTGCAGAGCAACTGGACGTGAGTATCGCTTCAATACTCCCAAAAGCGTCGCTGTTTATGGATGAAATGGCCGCGCTGCTGAATGAGCTGCCGGTAGCGCTGGACCGTTTTGGTCGGCTCGTTTCCAGTCCGCATCTTGATGCCCCGCACGACCACGCCCTTAATCTTAAACATCAAGGCTTAATGCCGTTGATCAGTGCCGCGCGTTTACTCTGCGTTCGGCACGGCCTGCGTGAAATATCGACTCGGGAGCGCTTGATCGCGCTCAGTCACATGGCGAATGTACTGACGGTGACACAATCCGACATGTTGTTGGCCATATTTGAGCGATTCCAGCAGCGGTTGTTGGATCAACAGCGGGTTAACAAAAGCGCTGGCCAAGCCGCTGACGGCTGGGTTGACCTGCGCCGCCTGCGCGAAGACGAGCGTCTCCTGCTGAAGTTTGACCTGCAGCAGATTAGAGCATTCGTTCAGCGCGTGAGAAGTGCCTAGCGGATAGTTCTTAGCGGATAGTTCTTAGTTGAAAGATCTTAGCGGAATAGCATTAAGTGTGAGCCTCATCCGGTGCCGCGGGGAGCTCCAGTGTTAAGCATGCACCGCCAAGCGTTTTGGCATCCTCAACCCAGAGACGTCCCCCAAGATGGGCGATAATCCCACGGCTAATGGGTAGTCCCAAGCCACTCCCTCTGGGGCGCCCCCTTGGAATATCATCGTCCTGCTGTATCTGATGAAATTTTTCAAACACTCGCTCACGCTCATCCGCGCTAATACCGGCTCCGTTATCCTCCACGCTTAAACGGAAATGGCGGCGATGGCGGTAAAGCGATAGGCGCACTTTAGGCTGGTGTCGATCGGCAAACTTACTAGCGTTATCCAGTAGGTTAATAATCACCTGTTCTAAACGATCATGGTCGCCAACCACCATCGCCGGATCAGCGTCCAAATGAACCGCAAGCTGGATACCACGTTCTTGATGCAATTGCGCGATGGCGTCAATACTGTGTCGGATGAGAGCGGCAAGATCCAGGGGGACCGGGTTAAGCGTTAAACGACCGCTTTCCAGCCGGGCAAGGTCTAAAATTTCTTCAATTAAGCGCGATAACCGTTGGCTTTCGTGAACGATGACACCCAGGAAATGCTGGCGCTTTTCATCGGGTAGTTGGCCACTGTCGCGCAAAATTTCGGCAAAGGCGCGGATAGAGGTTAGCGGCGTACGGAGCTCATGACTGACCATGGCGACAAACTCGTCTTTTAAACGATCCAGCTCGCGTAGCCGTTCATTCGCGCTGCGTAACTCTTCGCCAATTTGGACTAACTCTTGCGACGTCTGCTCTAAGCGGCGGTTGTACTCCAGGGTTTGTGAGGTGGTATCGAGAATGCTGAGAATTGACTCAATATCCAGCGCCTCACCGCGAACCACTGAATTGATCAATACACGCGCTGAAGAGCTACCCAATGCCCCCGCCAATGCCTGCTCAGCACGCGTAATCAACTCGGCGGAAGCGGGTTCGTCTGCTACAAATGTGTTTTTGGTACTGCTATAGCTGAACACTCGACGGGTAGTCTGGGGCCCGAGGTAGCGAACCAACAGCTCTTTAAGTGCCCCCTGGGTGGTTTGCCCGCGCCATAGTGTTGAAGATAGTGAGGTGGTTTGTAGATTGGGATGCATCGCTTCGGTGAACAGCGCCGCCTGGGTTTGTTCCAGCGGCGTTGGCCGGGTAAATAGCGAAACTCCCACCAATAACCCCACGTTGGCCAACATACTCCATAGCAGCGAATGGGTATAAATATCCCAATTTTCGAGTCCGAATAAGCCGTAAGGAGTGAGCCAGCCGATACCCCACGGCCCCTCGGTAAGCAGCGCTGCATCCAGCCAACCGGATTGGGCAAACCCTGGCAGCAGTAGCGTATAACACCAGATTAAGAATCCGGTAATTAAGCCAGCCGTGGCACCTTGGCGAGTAGCGCCGCGCCAGTAAAGGCCAATCAACAGGGCGGGGGCAAACTGCGCTGCTCCTGCAAACGAGACCAGTCCAATAGTGACAAGGCTATAGGAGTCACCAATTAACGCGTGGTAGAGATAGCCGAGCAGCAAAATAAGCACGATAGCGACCCGGCGAATACCCAGTAGCCAACCAGCAAGCTCGCCTTTAGTGCTTAGGTGCAGCCGCCGCGAGCGCAGCAGCAGGGGCATCACCAGTTGGTTACTGACCATGGTAGAGAGCGCGATGGTCTCGACGATCACCATGCCGGTGGCTGCTGAAAGACCACCAATAAAGACCAGTAGCGGTAGCCCTTCAAGTCCCGCTGAGAGTGGCAGCGTCAGCACAAAGCTATCGGGGTCGCCAGCGCTTGTGCCTAACAGCAGGCCCGCCAGGGCGATGGGAATCACGAACAGGTTAATCAGCAGCATATAGAGAGGAAATAGCCAGCTTGCTCTGGCTAAGTGCTGCTCATCAACATTCTCCACTACCAGCACCTGAAACTGGCGAGGCAGGGTTAAAAAGGCCAGGAAGGCGAGCACCAACATACCCACCCAGCCGGTGGCGCCACCGGGAGCGCTGTCCAACCGCATGCTATCCACGAGCGCTGGCGTGGCCGCTACCTGCTCAAACAGCGCAGCGGGCCCTTCAAACATCACAAAGACCACGAACACACCGACGGCCATAAAGGCGACCAGCTTCACCAGGGATTCCAGCGCAATGGCAGCCACCATGCCCTCGTGGCGTTCACTGGCATCCAGGTGGCGGGTGCCAAATAAAATAATAAACACCGCCAGCACCAGAGCGACCCAGAGCGACTTATCCATCCAGAAGTGTTCATCCACCAGCGTGGTGTCGGCTGCTTGTGGGTAGTTGATAAGCACCGCATGGCTAACGGTGATGGCTTTTAATTGCAGGGCAATATAGGGCGTGATGCTGATCAGGGCCATTAAGGCGACCAGTGCCCCTAAGCTGGTGCTTTTGCCGTAGCGGGCACTGATAAAATCGGCAATGGAGGTGATGCGCTGCCTGGCAGCGATACGCACCATCTTGCGAACCACGAACGGCGACAGCAGCATGGCGAGTGTGGGCCCAAGATAGATAAGTAAAAAACTTGGGCCATACTCCGCGGCTCGCCCAACGCTGCCATAGAACGTCCAGGCAGTGCAGTAAACCGCAATGGAGAGGGCATAAACCGTAGGTGAGCCGATCAGGGATCTGCCTTGTTCGGCCCGCCGGTCGCCCCAGGCGGCGACCACAAACAGCAATGCTAAATAGCCAAATGCAGTACCAAGGATGACAGCGTCAGTGCGCATAATCAGCGGTCCGCACGGTGTTCCATGAGCCAGGCAGTTAAGGCGATGACCACTGCCCAAGCGCAAAACAGATAGAGCGGTAGCCAGCCCACATTAAAAGAAGGCAGGTTGTCTACCACAATAACCAGGGGTGGGCAGAACAGTAGTAAGGCAATGGTAACCAAGGCCATTAAGCGTTCGGTTTTACGCGATTTCATGCCTGTCTTTTTCATGAGACTGAGTTCTTCATATAACTGAGCTTTTCATTAGGCACTGGCATCCTGTCGGTCAAAGGCATTGGCTTGCAGCGCGAGCAGTTGCTCCAGGGTATCAACGCCCCGCGCCTCCAGGCGTGGCAGAAGCGCAAGCCATAGCTCTGCGGTTACCCGGGCATCACCTAATGCAGTGTGGCGGGTGCCGGGGGGGAATGCCAGATCGTAACGCTGGGCAAGGCTGTCCAGGTCATGCCCGTCCAAGGCTTCGTCCAGCGCCCGAGAAATCAGCAGGGTGTCGATGACAGGGATATCAAACACGACGCCTTTATGACTAATGGCGAGCAGATCAAACGCGGCGTTATGGGCAAGCAGTACGGCTTCACCTACAAATTCACGAAAGCGGGTAAGCACAATATTCAGCGGCGGTGCGCCCATCACATCGGCATCGGTGAGGCCATGAATGGCTGTACTGGCGGCGGGGATGGGCCGCTGGGGATCGACTTTTTGATCGAAGGCTTCGCTTGCCAGCAGGCGCGCGTTGACCACGCGACAGGCACCCAGACTGATCACCGTATCGCCCCGGCGTAGCTCTAAGCCGGTGGTTTCAGTATCAAACGCGACTACTTCTAAGCTGCGCAGTGAGCGGCTGGCGAGCGCTTCGTCCGGTGGAGGGAGGTCGGCAATGCCAAAATCATGAAATTCAGGCCGCGGCGGCGCAGTTTCCCGTGGGGCACCGACGCGCTCAATGGCGGGAAGCGGCAGGCGCAGGCGGGCATGCACGCCGTCATCGTCGGCAAGGCTCCAGATTTCGCTGGCGTGTTGGCGCAGTACATCGGCAACGCTGGGTGTCAGCGGTAGCGAGTTGAGCGGCTGCTGGCGCCACTCGGCCAGTTCATGCTCGGGGATCGCTTTGCCGCGCCAAATAAGATCCAGATAAACACGTTTATTGCCCAGGCATATCTCCCCTTCAAAGCCACTTTCGGGAAGGTGGGTATTAAGGTGTTTCACTAAAGAGTCAAACAGTGCAATGAGTGCGGGGGCATCGCCCTTAAACCAGGCCGGCATGCCCACCGGAGTGATTAAGCGGTGAGCCGGATCAAGGCGTTCATCCAGGGCTTGCCAGAAGTCATTGGACCACATCGGCGTTAAGCGCTCGCCTTGATGCTGCATATCATCGAGCAGTTGGCCGATTTTAGCCACGTTATCGCCGAGTGTGACGCCCTCCTCGTGAATGACACGCTCAAACCGCTGGCGCAATAATGACGTGCTGGCGTCGTTCTGATGGCGTAATTGGATCAGCGCATCGGCGGCGCTGGTTAGGCTGGCGGTGTGCTGGCGCAGCGGTGTCAGCATGTCGGCCAATTCGGCTCTCACGCCCATTTCATTCGACCACGACGCCGTTGCATCACCAAAGGTTAGCAGTGTCTCGCCATCGCTACCCGGCACGCGGCGCAGAATAACTTTTAGCCAGCGGTTATCGCACGGGGCGAGTAGCTCTCGCGGGGAGCCGTCGTTAGGCAGTTGGCTGAGTGCTTGCTGCAAACTTGCAACAGGCAGTAGCGCTTCAAGGCGCTTGCCTAAACCTAGCCCGGTATTGCCCACAAAGAAGTCTTCTGCTGCTTGGTTAAACAGCATCACACGACGGTGGTGGTCACATAGCAGCAGGGGGGTTTCCAGCACTTGCAGCAGTGTTTCCAGCTCCTGACGAATGCGCGCCGCGCTGCGTGCGCCGTCGGCGTGAGCGGTAGCGAGGCGGCTGCGATCCTCGCGCCAGCTTTCGCGCACACGGCGTAAATCTGGCCCCAGCCCTTTTAGCCAACCTTCAGGTGGGTGTTCGTCCCGGGCGTCGGGGTTGGCAACCAAGCGCGCCAACTGCACCTGTAAATGGCGTAGCGGCGTAAACAGCATGCGTTCAAGCAACAAGCCAACCAAAAAGATCGTCGCGCCGCCAGAAAAACTGCCTAACCATAGCGCCATTCGCGTGACGCCTGTAGGCGCGAGCTGGGCATCCAGCCAGGCGGCAAAAATGGCACCACCCAGTAAGCTGATGCCGCTTAGCGAGAGCCATAGGCCAATCAGGCGCTGGCGTTTGGGCAGTCCGCCTCGTGTCATGGCTGCTCCTCAATGAGCAGCGCTTTAACTTTTTCCACTAATGATTGGGTCGAAAAAGGTTTGGTAATATAGTCATCAGCGCCCAGCGCCATGCCTTTTTCACGCTCTACATCGCGGCCGTGAGCGGTGAGCATAATAATCGGTAGGTGGGCGGTAGCTTCTTGGCCCCGTAGCCGCTCTAACACATCAAAACCGCTAATGCCCGGCAGGCTAATATCGAGCAGCAGTAGATCTGGCTGGGTATCGTCAACCCGCGCTAGGGCCTGCTCACCATCCTCGGCGGTGACTACCTCGAAGCCTGCTTGTTCCATCAAGAACTCAAGCGATAGAACAATGTTGGGTTCGTCATCGACGACGAGCACTTTGGCCATGGGATACTCCTGCTTCTATTTGTTTTAGCGATGCATGCTTGCAGTCTAGATAGATCGAGACAGTCAGCCAAGACGACCTTGGCCGAATGCGCTGGCACTGAAAGCGCCAGCAGCGAGCAAACGCGCTTGGTTTGATACACTGCTTAGCCCTGTGCCATGGCTTATAAAGTGCATGTTTTAAAGGGCTATGGCTTACCACTGATCTGCTTGCTAAGGCTGTCAATGCGCGTACTTCTGTTATCTGCCTATGAAGCGGTGAGTCATCGCTATTGGGCACAAAGTTTAATGACGCAGCTTGACGACGTGTCGTGGACGCTTTTAGCTTTGCCACCACGCCACTTTGCCTGGCGTATTCGTGGCAACCCCTTGAGTTGGATGCTAAAAGAGCATGACACCTTGAGCCAATCATTTGATGTGGTGCTAGCTACATCAATGGTTGATCTGGCAACCCTGATCGGGTTGTTTCCGCATCTAGGCCGAGCAAAAAAGGTGGTTTACTTTCATGAGAATCAGTTTGCCTACCCGGAATCGAGCGATCAGATACCGCAAGTAGAGGCCAAGATGGTCAACCTTTACACCGCGCTAGCAGCGGATAGCGTGGTATTTAATAGCGCTTACAACCGCGACTCCTTTATTGATGGCGCGCGGACTTTCTTGAAAAAAATGCCGGAAAATCTTCCTGCTGCTAAACCATTGGAAGCGCTGCGCGAG
Organism: Vreelandella neptunia; assembly: GCF_022489065.1. Taxonomy (GTDB): domain Bacteria; phylum Pseudomonadota; class Gammaproteobacteria; order Pseudomonadales; family Halomonadaceae; genus Vreelandella; species Vreelandella neptunia_A. Next base: position 887,434 of record NZ_JAKVTW010000001.1, read on the forward strand.
CGGGCCAAGGTATTGCCAGTGCCCATTGCCAGCCGAGCAGAGGCTTATCAGCCGAGGCTACCTCATCGTATTGTCTGGAATCACCGCTGGGAGCATGACAAGAACCCGGAGGACTTCTTCGCCGTGCTGTTTGCCTTAAGCGATGCCGGGGTGGCGTTTAAACTGGCGGTACTAGGTCAGCGCTTTCGCCAAGCACCGGCTATTTTTGAGCAGGCGGAGCAGCGCCTAGCCAAGCATATTATCGCCTGGGGGCCGCAGCCAGAGACGGCGTATCGCGAGCTGCTGGATAGCGCTGGTATTGTCGTCTCGACCACCTGGCACGAGTTTCAGGGCCTGGCGATTATGGAAGCTGCCCAGCGTGGGGCGCTGCCATTAGTGCCGGATCGGCTCTGTTTTCCTGCGCTTTATCCTGCTGCCTATCGCTATGACGGCACCCGGGAAGGGCTTTACGCAGGACTCTATGATTGGCTAACTGACCCCGCTAGTCGTCCTGAGCCCCTTGATACGACCGCTTGGGAGTGGCCCGCTTGGCATGCTGCATACCGCCAGCTATTAACGGTTGAGGGGGTAAGCTAGTCTAGCCGGTCTAAGCGTCGCGTTGGCCAGTGCACCACGGCTGTATGGCGGCGCATCTTTTGCGCAAGCTTAGGGTGCTCTCGGCGAATGACCTGCTCTGCAAAATCCGATAAGAAGTGTGATTTAAGCTCTGCTCGGGCGCGATCAACACCGCTATGCTGGTAGGGCGTCGACGCCAGCAGCATAAAGCCATCGTCGGGAATCCGCCCTGCGCGCATATTGGTATCAATGATAGTGGCCGCAGTGCCAATGGGGACTGCTAAGTCAGGCCCGTAGGGGCCGATGATCAACGCGGTGTTGGGCAGGTGCAAAAAATCAAAGCCTCGGCCAATACATATCACCCATTCGCGGTGCTCGATATCCAGCTCTCGTTCCACACCTTGCAGTTCACTAACGTGGGCGAGGTTACCTTCTAGCAGGGGGAGTAAATCCCGCTGCATGTCGTGGGGCATGTCTGGGCAAATGGCATTGAGTTGGCTACTCAGCGCTTCGGGGGCGTGCCCAACCCACTCACTTACATCAAGGGCGGCACCTTCGTACCCATGAATAATCAGTGCATCGCTGTCAGTTTCAAAACCGCACACCAGCGGGTAAACCTGCTGGTGGTCTTGGCCAAATAGCTTGCCCGCCTGCTCGGCAATAGCGTAGGCGTGGGCTTTGGCTGCTTCGGTGTCGCAGTTAAAACCGGCGCAGCCACGGGCTGAATTGCCGCGGGAAAAATGATAGGTAATCAACATTAGCGTCCCACGACCCGCCTGAGCTGCATCGATAACGGTGTCCGTCAGCAGCTCCCCCAAATAGGGCCAGCCCAGATCAAAAATGCCGCCCAGGTTGCGAAACGGGGTAATGATTCCTAACGGTGTGCGCGTGGCGTGAGGAATGTGAATCCGCCCATCCATGCACTTCATCACTACAATAGAGGTGGGGTGCTGGGCCATATAGCGTTGCCGCGCTAGCCATGCCCCAGGGCTACAGAAGTGCTCGGCGTGTTGTCGTGACAAATCCAAGAGCGCATCAATACGCCGCTCAATGGGCTGATCATGCAGAAGCGTTGCTGGGGTAGGCATGGAGGGCTCCGTCTAAGCGAGTTCGGTTTTGTCTTTATAGTCGCACAGATCCTCGATAATGCAGCTACCGCAGCGCGGTTTGCGGGCAATGCAGGTGTAACGGCCGTGCAGGATCAGCCAGTGGTGAGCATCTTGAAGGAAGGCTTTGGGTACGTGGCGTAGCAGTTTCTGCTCCACCTCGACAACATCTTTCCCCTTGGCAATACCAGTGCGATTAGAAACGCGGAATATATGCGTATCCACTGCCATGGTGGGCTGGCCAAAAGCGGTGTTGAGAATCACGTTGGCGGTTTTACGCCCTACACCTGGCAAGGCTTCTAGCGCTTGGCGGGTGTTGGGCACTTCGCCACCGTGCAGATTAACGAGCATGTGGCAGGTTTTCATCAGGTTTTCGGCTTTGGTGTTATATAAGCCGATGGTTTTGATGTGCGCTTTTAGCTCGTCGATACCTATATCAATGATCGCTTGAGGTGTGTTCGCAACAGGATAAAGGCGTGCTGTGGCTTTATTGACCCCTACGTCGGTGGCTTGTGCAGAAAGCAGTACTGCGGCCAGCAGCTCAAAGGGCGTGTTCCAATTAAGCTCGGTGGTAGGGTGCGGGTTTTCAGCCTGTAGGCGAGTGAAAATTTCATGACGCTTTTGGGCATTCATGGCTGGTCTCTTTATGTATACGAGCGATGTGATACAAGCGATGGTTTGCGCATGGCGTTATTTAATCGTACCGGTAACGCGTACGCGGCGCTCCGTGCGCGGGGCGGCTGCGACTGGCTGAGCCCGGGCAGCGCTGCGTTGATCAATGGCGTTTTTCAAGGCGATCAACATGCCTGCCACAAAGAACGCCCCTGGTGGCAGCACGAAAAATAGGAACTGGTAGTCGTCGGCAATAGTAAGCTGCCAATTCGCCGCTTGTGGTCCAAATAGCAGTGCCATATCGCTAAACAGGGTGCCTTGACCGAGCAGCTCGCGCAGCGCACCTAGCACTACCAAGACAGCAGCAAAACCTAAACCCATCATAAAACCATCGATGGCAGCAGGTAGCACAGGCTGGCGGGAAGCAAAGGCGTCGGCGCGACCAAGAATGGCGCAGTTAGTGACGATCAGCGGAATAAAAATCCCCAACACTTGGTAGAGGGGGTAGGCGTAAGCAGCCATTAGCAGCTCAGCGCAGGTGACGAAAGCGGCAATCACCATCACGAACGCGGGCAAACGTACTGCGCTGGGAACCTGGTGGCGAATCATCGAAATCGCAGTGCTGGCGCCCACCATGACCAGTAGCGTGGCAAGCGCCAGTCCCAGTGCATTCACCACGCTGCCGCTAACGGCTAGCAGCGGGCAGAGGCCCAGCAGTTGAACTAGCGCAGGGTTGTTTGACCATAGGCCGTCGCGGGCCAGTTGGCGCCATTGGCTCATCGGTCGGACTCCTTAAAGGTCAACGGTAGCGGCGATTCTGCGGCGTACTCTAGAGCTTGATGAACGGCGTTGACCACGGCTCTGGGCGTAATCGTTGCACCGGTAAACGCATCAAACTGGCCGCCGTCTTTCGTTACCGCCCAGCCACCCGGCGGCAAACTAGCTAACCCTAAACCGTTAAACTGAGTAATCCAGTCGCTACGGTTACGCTCTATGTCGTCGCCTAGCCCCGGCGTTTCCTGGTGCTGGGTGACACGTACGCCACTTATACGCTGCTGCTCGTCAATGCCAATGAGTAACCGGATTTCGCCATTATACCCTTGCCGCGTTATCACCGGCAGAATCACAGCTCCATTACTTTGATCGCTCACCCACCAACCGTGGCTATCATTTTCTACACCCAGGGCTTCTGGGTTGGGGAGTGTAAAGGTGCTTTCCAATACCTGAGCGACGGGGATAGTCGCCAGCGACTGGGGCAGTACTTGTTGAAGTTGACGATGCTGGTAAGCCAACTGATGTGTTGCTATTCGCTCGGCGGTTAGTGTGCGAGTCAGTGCAACGCTTCCTGCAGTGACCAGAGCAAAAGTGCCCAGGGCGAGAGCACCGCGCTGCATGGCTTGGAAGAGCGTCATGGCTGCTCACCCCGGGTGCTTTTTGGATGCCCCGTCGGGCGTGGCACGCTATACAGGTCTAGTAGTGGTACGCATAGGTTCATCAGTAATACTGCAAACGCAACCGCATCAGGGTAGCCGCCAAAAGTACGAATAATGATGACTAATGCGCCAATGCCAGCTCCATAGATAAGTTTGCCGCGGCGGCTGGTGGCGGCGGAAACCGGGTCCGTGGCAATAAACAATGCCCCAAACAGCGTGGCCCCAGTAAGCAGATGAAATATCGGTGAAGCGAAGTGGCTGGGGTCGCTTAGATAGAACAGCGTGGCAAGTATTAGTACGCTACCAAGCATTGCCACCGGGATATGCCAACTGATAACCCGCTTCACCAGCAACAACCCTCCACCCGCTAACCAAGCAAGGGCTACCCAACGCCAAGCGCTTAGCGTTCCATCGGGCAGCGGGTTAGTCGCCCAGAACTCGCTGGCAAGTATGGCTTCGCCTTTGTGCTTAAAGGCATCGAGCGGTGTGGCACCGCTCAAACTATCTAGCTGGGCGGTTGGCATAGTCCCCGTGATTTGGGCCCATAAACCACTAGAAATTAGCTCCTGAGGCGGGGCCCATAGCGTCATATAAGTTGGAAATGACACCAAAAGCAGCGCATAGCCCACCATGGCGGGGTTAAATGGGTTGTGGCCCAAGCCGCCGTATAGCTGCTTGCCCACCACGATGGCGGCGATCATCCCGACGCCAATAAGCCACCAGGGGCTGGCAGGCGGCAGTGATACACCCAGCAGAACGCCGGTAAGCAGTGCGCTCGAATCATCAAGCGTCTTTCGTATGGGCCGTTTGCGTAGCCGTAGCACGGCGGCTTCAAGAGCGACACCAAGGGCGGCGGCTAGCAAGACATTGCTGATGACCCCAAGGCCAAAAAAATAGCTCATGGTGGCGATACCCGGCAGCGTCGCCACAAGTACCCAGCGCATCAAACTAACGGTTGGCGGCACGACAGCCGCGCCGGCGGCGTCGTTAACGCCTGATGCGTGCATCATGCTCATGGGGAGTCCTCGTTTTGGGAGGGAGCAGTGGCTGCTTGCTGTTCCTTAGCCTGGGCAAGCTGAGATTCGGCTGCTTTCAAGTTCTCCTGGGCGGTGGCAAGCTGCATTTCTAAATCATCTAAAGACTGTTTTGGATCTTCCTGGGCGACACGAGCCAGAGTCTTTTCCGCTTTTTTAACCGATGCTTTGGCAGCGGCATGGGCAATTCTCAGGCCTCGTAAATCGATCTTTTCACTGCTGGCGGCTGCATTGGTAGGCGTGCGACGCTGTTGTGATTTGCGGGCCTCCTTGCGTGCCTGCTTTTCAGCCTCTTCCCTGGCAAGCCGCGCTTGGCGGAACTCGAAGCGGTGTTTAGCGTACTCCGCCTTGGCTGCTTCAATGCGTTGCAAGCGTATTCGGCTTTTAGCCTCGTGGTAATCCACGACCAGCGGAATATGGCTGGGGCATACGTAGCTGCAGGCACCGCACTCTATGCAGTCAAACAGGTGATAGCGTTCCAGTTTTGCATCGTCTTTGACGCGGGCGTACCAGTGCAGCTGTTGCGGCAGTAGGGCGACCGGACAAACGCTTTCGCACTCGCCACAGCGTATGCAGGGCGATTCCGCTGGCGGCGGTGGTAGCTCATCAATGGTGGCGGCAATCAAGCAGTTAGTCAGCTTGGTAACCGGCGTGTCTAGTGTTAGCAACGGCGTGCCCATCATGGGGCCGCCCTGAATAACCTGATTTAGCTCTGAGGGTTTCAGCCCTGCATGTTCCAGCAGTTCTTTTACAGACGTGCCCAGCCGCACCCATCGATTGCCAGGTTGGGCAATCGCCTCGCCGGTCAGGGTGACAATCCGGGAAACTAGCGGCTGACCATCGCGCACGGCATGCAGGATTGCCAGCAGGGTGCCGGGGTTATGGCACAGCACGCCTACGTCAGCGGGTAGTCCGCCACTGGGTACGTTGAGATCTAACAGTTTTTTAATCAGCTGGCGCTCGCCGCCGCTTGGGTAGCGGGTGGGAATAACCATTAACTCAACTGCCAATGGCTGACTATCAGGCAGGGCGTGCTGCAGTGCACGCTCGAGTGCTTGAATGGCCTCGGGCTTATTATCCTCGATGCCAATCACGATCTGCTGCGCGCCGCACAGTTTGGCAATGATCTGTGCGCCTTCGAGCACCTCATTTGTGTAGTGGCGTAGGGTAAGGTCATCTGCGGTGATATAGGGTTCGCACTCGGCGGCGTTAACTACCAAGGTGTGAATCGCATGCCGCTCTACCACCCGCGCTTTAATATGCGTGGGGAAACCAGCACCGCCTAAACCGACAATACCACTCTCATTTAAACGCGCTAGCAGCGCTGCGGGATCCGCCTGCTGCCAGTCGAGGCTAGGTAGCCGCTGCCACTCGTCCTTTCCATCGCTTTCAATGACTATTTGGGTGGCACTAACCTCGCCCACCGTGCCGCTGATAGTGGCATGTAAGTCACTTGAGATCATGCCTTCGCGTTTAGCAACCAAGCTGCCCACTTTTACTCTATCGCCGGGCGCCACGCAGGGAGTGGCGGGCTGGCCGCTGTGCTGCTGCAGCAGGAGAACCACCCGACTTGGCAGTGGCGCTTCCATTAGCGCTACCTGATTAGAACGTTGTTTGCGCTCCGGTGGGTGAATGCCACCAGGGAAATCATAGGCGCTCGACATGAACACCCCCTAACGCATTATCGGGTCGGTCACTAACGATCACTTTGGATGAAGGCATCGTGGCAGGCTGCCACTGGGTAAGCAGTGTCGAGCGCGGCAGCATATCGATGCAATCCACGGGGCAGGGATCCAGGCACAGATCACAGCCGGTGCATTCGTCTTCAATGACGGTATGCATGAGTTTTGCCGCCCCGATAATGGCATCGACCGGGCAGGCTTGGATGCACTTGGTGCAGCCAATACACTCCGCTTCGCGAATAAACGCCACTTTTGCTTCGCTTTGGGCTTCGCCGTCGAGGGGCTCGGGTTCGCGACCTAATAGGTCAGCGAGGGCGTGGATGGTCGCTTCGCCCCCTGGGGGACATTTATTCAGCGCATCGCCTTGGTTAATGGCTTCGGCGTAGGGGCGGCAGCCGGGGTAGCCGCACTGGCCGCACTGGGTCTGCGGCAGCAGGGCATCAATTTGCTCAACCAGTGGGTTGTCTTCACGCTTGTAACGTTCGCTGACCACACCGAGCAGGGCGCCGAAACCAATGCCCAGGCCCGTTAACACTGCGATTGCGCTAAGCATACCGATAACATTGAAAGTGTCACTCATTGCGCGTTGCCTTCACCCCTGCACCAACCCTGAAAAGCCCAAAAAAGCTAACGACATTAAACTGGCGGTCACCATCGCAATGGCAGCGCCTTGAAAGGGTTTGGGAACGTCTGCCCCGGCCAAGCGTTCACGCATCGCGGCAAAGAGTACCAAAATCAGCGAAAACCCCAGCGCAGCGCCTAAACCATAGAGGGTGGTATGAAAAAAGCTCAGTTCGCGGTTGAGCGACAGTAGCGCTACCCCCAATACTGCGCAGTTGGTGGTAATAAGCGGTAGAAAAATCCCCAGCACTTGATGCAGCAGTGGGCTCAGCTGGCGCACCATGATTTCGGTAAATTGCACCACGGCCGCGATCACCACGATAAAGCTAATGGTGCGCAGATAAGTGACATCCAGCGGCACCAGCAGACCATGGTAGACCACAAAGCTAGCTGCCGACGCCAGCGTCAGCACAAAGGTGGTGGCCAGGGACATGCCCATGGCTGACTCCAGTTTGTTGGAGACACCCATAAACGGGCATAGCCCCAGAAACTGAACCAGTACGAAGTTGTTAACCAGCGCAGTGCTGATCAAAATAATAAATAGCTCACTCATGGCGGCGTATTGTGCGAAGAAAATGAGGCGTTGGCTAGTGAAGGCGAATAGACCTTGGCGCAGTGGCGTCCTGCCGCTTTGGCTGCGTAGAGCGCTTGATCGGCGGCCGTCATTAAGCCGCTAGGCGTCATAACCTCTTCTATATTCAACTGGCTAATCCCAATGCTAACGGTGACATATGGAGCCACGGGCGACACCTGGTGGGGATGCCTTAATTGGTCGATAGCATGACTAAGCGCTTGGCTTTTCTCCATCGCCTGGGTGGCGGAAGTGGCGGGCAGCATGGCACTGAACTCTTCGCCGCCTGTGCGCGCGATAAAAAAGCCATGGTTGGTGGCGATGTCATTCATCGTCTGCGCAACCTGTTGCAAACATATATCGCCTTCGGGGTGACCATAATGGTCGTTAAACAGTTTGAAATGGTCAATGTCGATCATCATGACCGATAAGGGCTGCCCTGTGGTCAAGGAGATATTAACGATTTCTTGCAGGCGCTGATCGAATAATCGGCGGTTGGGCAGGCCGGTTAAAGGGTCATGAGTAGAGAGTTGGATGAGTTCGGCATTAAGTTGCTTTTGGCGCATAAACTGCTTTTGAAAGGCGCGCGCTAAGATGCCGATTTCATCTCCACGCTCTAATAGATTGCTTGATCCCTTTAGATCCACGCTGGCTTGCTGCGTAAACTGGGTCAGAGTTCTTAGCGGCTTCAGAATAATACGCTCCAGTAGCACTAGTACTAGCCCGATTACCAGTAGCATCAAACAAGCTGTCCATAAAAGTACGTAGCGAAACGTTTCTAGACTCGCCAAATAACTGGATCGCGTAAGCTGTGTACCCAACGCTAATTGCTCGTTGTGTGGGTAAGTAGGTAAAAAGCGCTGAGCTAGAATGGTGTTGCCACTGATAGTAATAGCAATGTCGCCATCATCATTACGGTCAGCCATCGAAAGCGTTGTGGGTAGCCCCGTATACTCTTCTATTAAAGTAAGCCACGCATCATTCATTGGCCTTACTTTAAACAGCCAGCCTTGAGGCGGGCCGCTTTCGTCGGTACGAAAAATGGGGTTAGAGGCCACCATTAGCGGCGGTGAGCCCGCATATATATCGCATTTTCCCTGTTCTGGGTCTTCTTTAATGGACGCCTGCATAGTGCGAATCAGTCCTGCCATCCATCGGCACTCACGCTCTGCGCTATAGCAAGCGTGGTATTGGCCGGTAGCGGGATTAATGCCCGCTAAATAATGCACTTCGCCCTCCGCGTTAAAAAAGGCCATTACCTGATAGCGCATCTCTTCAAACATCTGCTGGCTAAAGTTGGTATCGGTATAGCCAGGGTAGTTACCTTGGACAAATTCGTAAGTATCGTCCCAAATTGCCCAGTCTCGTGCTTGGGCCAGTAGATCTTGTTGGCTGATCTGTAAAGTACGTTCAATTTTCTCCAGCTCTTGCGTTACCACCGCGCGCTCTTCTTTATGCAGGGCCGGAAATATTACCCACTTGCTCAGTACAATTAAGGAAATAAGTGCGAGGAGTAAAACAGCACTCAGGGCAGCTAAGAAACGAAAGCGCAAAGATCTGGAGAAGCGATGAACCATAAAGTGTGCCTGAGCGAAGCGGTGATAATGTACGACAGAAAAAATAAAAAGGGGTAAAGGCAATTAGCCTCTACCCCTTTGACGAGACCGTATAGTGGCTACGTGACCCGTTGGCCGGGTTCAGCACCGGTGTCGGGGGAGAGCAGGTAGATGCCTTCTTCGTTGGCCGAGGCTAACACCATGCCTTCCGACACGCCAAAACGCATTTTACGCGGTGCCAGGTTAGCGACCATGACCGTTAAGCGGCCTTCCAGGGCTTCCGGCGAGTAGGCGGAGCGAATGCCAGAGAAGACGTTGCGCGTTTCACCGCCCAAGTCGAGGGTCAGTTGCAGTAGCTTGTCAGCGCCTTCCACGTATCCAGCTTTGGCAATGCGCGCAATGCGCAGGTCGACTTTGGCAAAGGCGGCAAAGTCGATCTCCTCAGCGATAGGGTCTTCCGCCAGCGGGCCTTTGGGTGCTTCCTTGAGTTTTTGCTCTTCCACGAGATCTTCCTTGGACGCTTCAATCATGGCATCGATTTTGTCGCGTTCAACGCGGGTCATCAGCGGCTTGAATTTGTTGATCGAATGCTCTGTGAGCACGCTTTGACGAGTATGCCAATCCAGCGACTCAACATTAAGAAACTCGCGGGCTTGCTCAGCCATTGCGGGAACCACGGGAGCTAGGTACACCATCAATTGGCGGAACAGGTTAATGCCGACCGAGCATATGTCTAGGACTTCAGCATCGCGGCCATCCTGCTTGGCCAATGCCCAGGGCTCTTTATCGGCAATGTAGGTGTTGGCTTCGTCCGCCAATTCCATGATTTTACGCATTGCCCGGCTAAATTCGCGTGCCTCAAAGTCGTCGGCAATATCGTCACCGGCGGCTATAAAACGTGCCACCATCTGCGGCTCAGCGCAGTGGGCTGAGAGATTCCCACCGCCAAGTTTTTTAACAAAACCGGCGCAGCGGCTGGCAATGTTGACGACTTTACCAACCAAGTCTGAATTTACCCGTGCGGCAAAATCTTCCAGGTTTAAATCCAGGTCATCAACTTTAGAAGTCAGTTTGGCGGCAAAATAGTAACGCAGATATTCAGGATTCAAATGATCAGCGTAGGTCGCGGCTTTGATGAATGTCCCGCGGGATTTAGACATCTTGGCGCCATCTACCGTCAAGAAACCGTGGCAGTTGACGGCGGTAGGGGTGCGCAGGTCAGCGCCATGCAACATGGCGGGCCAGAAAAGCGCATGGAAGTAGACAATATCTTTGCCGATAAAGTGGTACACCTCGGCATCTGAGCCTTTCTTCCAGTAGCTGTCGAAGTCGATACCTTCGCGGTCACACAAGTTCTTGAAGCTGGCTAAATAGCCAATGGGGGCGTCTAGCCATACATAGAAGTATTTTCCGGGTGCGTCGGGGATTTCAAAACCAAAGTAGGGCGCGTCGCGGGAAATATCCCACTCGTTAAAGCCGGACTCAAACCACTCCATCAGCTTGTTGCGGATTTGCGGTTGAACGTGTCCGTCGTCAATCCAGCGCTGCAGGAATTCCGCAAAATCAGGAAGCTTAAAGAAGTAGTGGGTCGAAGTACGTACTTCAGGCGTAGCGCCTGAAATAGCTGATACCGGATTGATCAAGTCCGCAGGCGTGTAGGTAGCGCCACATTTTTCGCAGTTATCGCCGTACTGGTCATCGGCGCCACATTTGGGGCAAGTGCCTTTAATAAAGCGATCCGCTAAAAACAGCCCCTTTTGTGGGTCAAACATCTGTTCAATATCGCGGGTGGCAATATGGCCTTTATCCCGCAGGCGCTTATAGATCATTTCGCTGAAGTCGCGGTTTTCAGCGGAGTGGGTTGAGTGGTAGTTGTTGAACCCGACACCAAAACGCGCAAAGTCCGTTTGGTGGTCGTTGGAAACCCGCTCAATGAGCGCTTCTGGGGTAATGCCTTCCTGCTCGGCACGCAGCATAATGGCGGTGCCATGGGCATCGTCAGCACACACGTAGTAGCACTGTTGGCCACGGCTTTTCTGGAAACGCACCCATATATCAGTCTGGATATACTCAAGCAGGTGACCGAGGTGAATGGCTCCGTTGGCGTAGGGGAGCGCGCTAGTCACCAAAATATTGCGCGTGGCGGTAGTAGACATGGTGAAGGTAAATTCCGAGTGAATAGGGTGCCGATCAGGCGATAACAAAAAAAGGCGAAGCTGTTAAAGGCTTCACCGATGACATTTACACCGGCAGCTGAGCAAAAACGCCGTTGAGATTAATACAGCGCTTGCTCTTCTTGAACCACTTCGCGCAGCAGTTCTAAAAAGAGTTTATCTGCCTCAGAGTGCTCTGCCGGATCTTCGGGTATATGCACGCTGGTGGTGTCGGAAATCTCGTTGGCAATCCGCGCCATTGCCGCAGGGCTATTGCCTTCGGTTAGTTGCTGCCTGGCAATCGCTAGAGATTGCTCAAGGATTTTTGGGTCTTGCAGCAGTTTGCGAATAAAGCCACGTAGCTCATTGATGACACGTGTTTTCTGAATTTCTGAACCGGACATGGGAGTCTCCTTAGGATCGCGATTGACGATAGCGTCAAGCGAAACCAATCAATGCGTTGACCATAGCATTTTTTCCGCCAACCGGCATGAGTTGCCTGATATTAAAATGGCCGCTTAAACCGTTAAATTAAAGCGCTGCTTTTAAAGCGACAGACGCCCCGCTTTATGTTTAACGGGATTGGCATACTGAGCAAGCCAATAGGGGCGCAGAGGCTCAGGCACTTCGGCAAGCCGAGCATTAAAGCGTTCACGGTCTTGTCGAGTGATGGCTTTGCGTGCCACTAGCTCCGGTGCTTCGCCTAGCGCCTCTAGCGCTAAATAGTGGCTGGGGAACAAGCGATAGCCACCAATCACCTGGCGGTCAATCTCGGCCGCCACTTCGTCGGGCGTGGCCATATCAGAACCTACCGGCGTGCCAAAGTGCAGCCTTACACGCCCCTTGGAGCCGGTAATGCCCGCGACAATGGAGCGAATATCTTCAAACTCGCTTTTGGCGTAGCTGCCCTGGGTATCGATATCGTGCAACTCCTGGGCTTTTTGTACGTCGCAGGGGTCATACTCATAGCTAATTGATACCGGTACCAGTTTCAGCTCGGCGATCGCATCACCAAACACCATGTCGCGCTCTGCCGCTCGTCTGGCCATAATCAGCATTTTGATAATGGCGGGTTCGGTGTGATCGATACCGTTTTTGGCTCGGCCTTCGCGCTGCGCCATCCAGATCGAGTGCTGGTCTTCAGTGATGGTATGGCGAATATAGGCCGAAAGCTGGTGATACGCCGCGAGCATTGCCCGCTTGCCACGTGCACTACGCGGCACGATAAAGCTTTTATTGAGCCGCATCAGATCGGTGACATAGGGCTTTTTCAGCAGATTGTCACCGATGGCAATACGCACCGTATCGCGGTTTGCTTGATATAGCGCATAGTTAACGAATGCCGGGTCCAGCGAAATATCGCGGTGATTACCTATAAATAGGTAAGCGCCTTGGGGCTCGAGTTTGTCGAGACCGGTCACTTCAAAGGCATCTGTGGTAGTGCGAATCATGCGCTCCATATAGTGGGCAATGCGCATTTGAAAGTCGTAAACCGTCGACACATCCTTAACTTCACGCCGCACGGCACGACTGGCAAACAGGCGTGCTAACGACGGCGCCCAGCGTGCCATGCGTGGCAGCCGAAAGCGGGTGAGCGCATCCAGCAGTTCGTTGTCCCGTGAGAGTCTGGCCAGCACATCGGCCACTTCATGATCCATAAAGGGCCGGATATCGGCCCACGGGTCTGTCTCGTTAGAGGCGTTGGTAGCGTTATTGTGTTGAGTCATGCGAACCGTAGGATGGTGAAAGATAAGTAACAATTAATAGCATTGAGGCGAAGAGCTATAAAAGGGTATAGAGCTTTTATTGTGCTGCGGGTTCCCGCTGCGTCTCGCCACCTAGCCACTCTATTAAACGCGGAATATCGGTAGACAGTGCCAGCGCCATTAAAATGAAATCGGTTTCCAGGCGCGCAAGGGCATCGTCACCGTCGTCAGCGTGGTCGGCCTCTTCTATCAATGCATCGCCAAAACGCAATGATTTCAGCGCTAAGTCGTCATGTAACACAAAGCTTAGTCGGCCTTCCAGGCTAATAGCGAGCTTGCTGGCCTGGCGGCCGCTTTCAAGCAGTTGTTGAATTTCATCGCTGTCTAAATCGACCTGGCGCGCGCGAAGCACACCGTCATCGCCTTTGGCTTTGAGTTCAACCTGATCGCCTAGCTGCAGGTCAGCAGGGCGGCTGGCCACGTCGCCCAACCAAGTGGTCATGGCGCGAATAGGCAGTGTTTGCGAGCTCAGCGGGGTGACTTTCAAACTGCCTAGCGTCTCGCGGAGCAAGTCCAGAATGTCTTCAGCACGAGTGCGTGAACTGGCATTGATGCCGATCATCTGGCCTTTAGTGTCCCACCAAAGATCAATTTTCTGGCTGCGTACAAACGCGCGAGGCAGCAAATTTTCAGTGACCTGCTCTTTAAACGCGGTTTTCTCTTTGCGGGTCACTTTGCGGCTTTCGCTGGCTTCGATATCGGCGACGAGCTCGTCGACTTCCTCTTTTACTACCGATGCTGGCAGTAGGCGCTCTTGGCGCAGGGCGGAAAGCAAACGATGCGACTGGATTTCGTGAACCAGCTGTCCTCCCCCCATTCGCCCCGCTGGTGCTGTCCAGCCAAGACGGCGCGCATCCGCGTTGCCAAGTGGTTTGGCGGCATGCTCTTGTAAGGCGCTTGCGAGCGCATCGCTGGAGAGTTCGGGCGCGTCGTGCAGGCGATATAAATGCAAGTGCTTAAACCACATGAGGCCAATCCTGTTCAAAAGGTGGCACATTATGGCGAAAGAGGGGCATTCCTACCAGCGGCTGCCACCAATCGTCTCTGTTGCACGTGTTTCAAACTTGTGTTTGATTGAGGGTTTGCCAGCTAAATACTATCCGCCAATTAATTGCATTGTTTGACTGAACAGTAGGAGTGGTTATGAGTACATCGCTATCGCGGGTTCAACTGCGTGTTCGTGGCTATCACTTGGATGGCTATGGTCATGTGAATAACGCTCGCTACCTGGAGTTTATGGAAGAGGGACGTTGGGATTACTTCGATCAACACCCAGCGATGATCAAAGAGCTCCATCAGGCTGGCCGGGCGTTTGTGGTGGTTAACTTGAATATTGATTATTTGGCTGCGGCGCGTCACGGGGATGATTTAGAGATTCTGACGGGTATTGTCGATGTCGGTGAGCGCAGTGGTCTCTGCCATCACCGTATTGTACGTAAAGACGGTACCTTGATTGCCCAGGCGGATTTAACCTTTGTGCTGCTCGATATGCGGGCCAATAAAGCCGCCGCTATCGAGGGAGAAGTGCGTGAGACGCTGAACGCGTTAACGCTGCCAAAAGAAGCATTTGCCGGCTAAACGGCATTGGTGAGCTCCCTGGCTGCCCTTGATGCTTTTGCAGTGGTATGATGGCGAAGTATTTGCGCGCCGTCCTAATGTGTTTTTAGGGCGGTGTTTTTAAGCGCTTTCAACTCTCGCAGTGCCAATGCAGTGCAAAGGATCTGACTTTCATGGGTGACATCGCCAGAGAAATCTTGCCCGTCAATATTGAAGACGAGCTCAAACAGTCGTATCTCGACTATGCGATGAGCGTCATTATCGGCCGCGCGCTTCCAGATGTGCGGGATGGCCTTAAACCGGTTCACCGGCGTGTGCTATTTGCCATGCATGAACTGGGTAATGATTGGAATAAACCGTACAAGAAGTCGGCGCGTGTCGTCGGCGATGTCATCGGTAAATACCATCCGCACGGCGATAGCGCGGTTTACGACACCATCGTACGTATGGCGCAGCACTTTTCTATGCGCCATGTGCTGGTCGACGGCCAGGGTAACTTCGGTTCTATTGATGGGGATAACGCGGCTGCCATGCGTTATACCGAGGTGCGTATGTCGCGCCTTGCCCACGAGCTGCTCGCTGACCTGGAAAAAGATACCGTCGATTGGGTCGATAACTACGACGGTACCGAGCGTATTCCCGCCGTATTGCCTACCAAAGTGCCCAACCTGCTGATCAACGGCTCGTCGGGTATCGCGGTGGGTATGGCGACCAATATTCCGCCGCATAATATGCGTGAAGTGATTGACGGCTGCTTAGCGTTAATCGACGACTACACGCTGACCGTGGATGACTTGATGGAGTATATCCCCGGCCCTGACTTCCCCACCGGCGCGATTATTAATGGCCGCGCGGGTATTTTGTCAGCGTATCGCACTGGCCGCGGGCGTATTTATGTACGTGCCTGCCACACCATTGAGCACCACGACAAAACCGGTCGCGATCACATCATCATCACCGAGCTGCCTTATCAGGTAAATAAAGCGCGGTTGATCGAGAAGATCGCTGAGCTGGTGAAAGATAAGAAGATCGAAGGCATCGCCGAACTGCGCGATGAGTCGGATAAAGATGGCCTGCGCGTGGTGATTGAAATTAAGCGCGGCGAGTCCGGCGAAGTGGTAGTCAATAACCTGTTTGCCCAAACGCAGTTGCAAAACGTGTTCGGGATTAACATGGTGGCGCTGGAGAATGGCCAGCCACGTACGCTCAATCTTAAAGAGATGCTGGAAGCCTTTATTCGCCACCGGCGCGAAGTGGTTACCCGGCGCACGCTGTATGAACTGAAAAAAGCCCGTGAGCGTGGTCATTTGTTGGAAGGCTTGGCCGTTGCTATCTCGAATATCGACGAAGTGATCGAGCTGATCAAAGCCTCACCCAATGCCGCTGAAGCGCGTGAAAAGCTGCTTGCCCAGACTTGGCAGCCTGGTCAGGTGACCGCCATGTTGGAGCGGGCCGGTGCTACTTCTTGCAAGCCAGAAGAGCTGGAAGAGGGCTTTGGTTTAAATACCGCGGCTACCTCGTATCGGCTTTCGCCTGCCCAGGCGCAGGCGATCCTTGAGCTACGTCTGCATCGCTTGACGGGCCTTGAGACCGAGAAGCTGCTCGACGAATATTTGAACATTCTTGAAAAAATTGCCGAGCTAACCGAGATACTGGCGTCTGCCGATCGCTTGATGGAAGTGATTCGTGAAGAGCTGCACGCCGTGCGTGATCAGTTTGGCGATGATCGCCGCACTGAAATCCAGGCCAGCCATTTGGATCTGTCGATTGAAGACTTGATCGCTGAAGAGGACATGGTGGTCACCGTGTCTCGCTCTGGCTACGCCAAGACCCAACCGCTTTCAGATTATCAAGCCCAGCGTCGTGGTGGGCGCGGTAAGTCCGCCACTGCCATGAAAGATGAAGATGTGATTGAGCACCTGCTGGTGGCTTCAACTCACGACACCGTATTGCTGTTCTCCAACCGCGGCAAGGTGTACTGGTTGAAGGTGTATGAAATGCCCAACGCCAGCCGTGGTTCACGCGGTAAGCCGCTGGTGAATATGCTGCCGTTGGAAGAGGGCGAAGCGGTTAACGCCATCTTGCCGGTACGTGAGTACGATCCTGATAACTACATCTTCTTTGCCACGGCGAAAGGCACCGTTAAACGTACCAGCCTTGAGCAGTTCTCACGTCCGCGCAGCGTCGGTCTTATTGCTATTGATCTGGAAGAGGGCGACCGCTTGGTGGGCGCCGCGATTACCACCGGCAATGATCACGCCATGCTGCTGTCGTCTAACGGTAAGGCGATCCGCTTTGAAGAGGGCAAAGCCCGCGCCATGGGGCGTACAGCCCGCGGCGTGCGCGGTATGCGCCTGGCAGGCGATGCGGAAGTTATCAGTCTGATTATTCCCAAAAGTCAGCAAATCGACGCTGAAGCGGATGCCGAAGAGGAAGCGCAGGATGGCGCCCAAGAGGGTGTCGTAGCCGAAACGGCTGATGGTCAAATATACATTATGACCGCCAGTGAAAACGGTTACGGCAAGCGCACGCGCCTGGAAGAGTTCCCGTTACGTGGCCGTGGTGGCCAGGGTGTTATCGCCATGCAAACCAGCGAGCGTAACGGTTCGCTAGTGGCGGCGATGCAAGTCTACGACAGCGACGAGATGATGCTGATCACCGACCGCGGCACGCTGGTGCGTACCCGTGTCGAAGAGGTCTCAACCACCTCGCGTAACACTCAGGGCGTGATGTTGATTCGTCTGGGTAAAGAAGAAAAATTAGTCAAAACGGTTCGTGTTGATGAGCCCGCCGAAGTCGATCTGACAGCCCTCGAAGAAGGGGCTGACGCTAGCCTTGAAGAGGGGCTTGTAGACGCTAAGACGGGTGAATCATCCGATGACGCACAGGAAACGGGGACTGATGACACGTCATTATAATTTCTGCGCAGGGCCGGCGGCCCTGCCAGTAGCCGTACTGGAACGCGCCCGGGAAGAGTTGTTGGACTACCAGGGGCGCGGTCTTTCCGTGATGGAAATGAGCCACCGCAGCGATGAATTTGTTGCTATTGCCGAGCGCGCCGAAGCTGATTTGCGTCAGCTTTTAGGTGTGCCGAGTAATTATAAAGTGCTGTTCTTACAGGGCGGCGCCAGTATGCAGTTTGCCATGCTGCCGATGAACCTGTTGGGGCAGGGCGGTAGCGGCAACTTTATTCAGACCGGCATTTGGGGCAAAAAAGCGCTCAGCGAAGCAAAACGGCTTGGGTTCGCTTGTCATGTAGCGGCCAGTAGCGAAGCTAATGGGCATATGGCAGTACCCGCAATGGATACCATTAACGTCAGCGATGACGCCGCCTATCTGCACTACACGTCGAACGAAACGATTGGCGGTTTGGAGTTTGACTATACACCGCACATTCAGCGTGCCGATGGAACTAACGTGCCGCTGGTCTGCGATATGTCATCAAATATCCTTTCTGGCCCGATCGACGTTAGCGAGTTTGGCGTCATCTATGCTGGGGCACAGAAAAATATCGGTCCTGCCGGGTTAACGCTGGTAATTGTGCGTGATGACTTGCTAGGCAACGCTCAGGCAAATATTCCTTCGTTGTTTGATTATCAGATGCTGGCGGAAGCGGGTTCGATGGTGAATACGCCACCGACGTATGCCTGGTATTTGGCGGGGCTGGTCTTTCAGTGGCTGAAAGACGACATCGGCGGGCTGGCTGCGATGGATGCTATTAATCAGCGTAAAGCCGATAAGCTTTATGCGGCGATTGATGCAAGCGAGTTCTATAGCAACCCGATCGCTCAAGCCAATCGCTCAAGGATGAACGTGCCCTTTGTCTTAGCCGATGCGGCTCTGGATAACGCATTCTTAGAGCAGGCCGATGCTGCGGGGCTACTTAATTTGAAAGGCCACCGCAGCGTAGGCGGCATGCGTGCCAGCCTATATAACGCGGTGCCGGAGTCCGCAGTCGATGCGCTAATTGCATTTATGGCGGATTTTGAACAAACAAGGGGCTAACCACCATGTCCGACACGTCGATCAATCTGGATGAGCTGCGCCAGCGAATCGATCAGCTCGATAGCGATATTCTTAATCTGATCAGCGAGCGTGCCAACTGTGCTCAGCAAGTGGCGCATGTAAAGCTGGCCGAAGATAAAGATGCGGTGTTCTATCGCCCTGAGCGAGAAGCGCAGGTGCTGCGGCGCATTATGGCATTGAATAAAGGCCCGCTTGATTCAGAGGAGATGGCGCGCCTGTTTCGCGAAATCATGTCGGCGTGTTTGGCATTAGAACAGCCGATCAAGGTGGCCTATTTAGGCCCTGAAGGCACCTTTACTCAGCAGGCCGCGCTCAAGCACTTTGGCGAGAGCGCCGTAAGCCTGCCGATGGCCGCTATCGATGAGGTGTTTCGTGAGGTAGAGGCGGGCGCAGTGCATTATGGCGTCGTGCCGGTGGAGAACTCCACTGAAGGGGTGGTTAATCACACCCTTGATACCTTTATGGACTCTTCCATCAAAATTTGCGGTGAGGTGGTGCTGCGAATTCACCATCATCTGCTGGTCAGCGAAACGACCCGCCGCGATAAAGTGTCGCGCATCTATTCCCACCCGCAATCCTTCGGTCAGTGCCGCAAATGGCTCGATGCGCACTATCCCCATGCTGAGCGCGTGCCGGTCTCCTCTAATGCCGAAGCGGCCAAACTGGTGAAAACCGAGTGGCATAGCGCGGCCATTGCTGGAGATATGGCGGCCAAGCTTTATGGCCTTGAGCATATTGCGGAAAAAATTGAAGACCGCCCGGATAACTCCACGCGGTTTTTGATTATTGGTAACCAGGATGTGCCCATGGCGGGCGAAGACAAAACTTCCATTGTGGTCGCCATGCGCAACCAGCCGGGTACTCTCCACGCCTTGCTTGAGCCGTTTCATCGTCACCAGATCGACTTAACTCGCCTTGAAACGCGGCCTTCGCGTACCGGTGTCTGGAACTATGTCTTTTTCATCGATTTTAAAGGGCATCGCGATGAGCCGCGTGTTGCCGCAGTACTTGAAGAGGTACGGCTGCGGGCGGCTGATTTACGCGTGCTGGGTTCCTACCCCATAGGCGTGCTGTGACGTTAATGGTCGGCGATAGCGTAACAACATCTTCCTGTCATGAATCGCGCTTGTTGATTGTGGGTCTGGGATTAATTGGTGGTTCACTTGCTGCGGCACTGCGCGCTTCCGGGTTTAAGGGGCAAATTGTTGCCTGTGATCCTGATAAAGATGAGATCGCTCGCGGTATAAAGATGGGGTTGGTCGATTCAGGTGGAACCCGTCTTGCTGAGCAAGTCGATAACGCCACCATGGTGGTGCTGGCGGTACCGGTGCTCGCTATGGAGAGCGTTATGGCGAGCTTGGCTGGCGCGCTGCCTAGCGCTTCAGCTAACGTTGTTATTACCGATGTTGGCAGCACCAAGGCGACTATCCGCGCCTGTGCTCAGCGAGTATTTGGCCAAGTGCCTACCAATATGGTGTTGGGGCACCCCATTGCTGGCTCAGAGAAAAGCGGTGTAGCGGCAGCGAATCCACGCTTGTATGTGGATCACAAGGTGATTCTTACCCCCGAGCCCAACGTTGATGCAGACGCTTTGATGCGCGTCCGTTGCTTATGGGAAGCCTGCGGTGCCGATGTTCTGGAAATGGACGTAGAGCGCCATGATCAAGTGTTGGCGCGCACCAGCCATTTACCCCATCTGCTGGCGTTTTCATTAGTGGATACGTTGGCACGCCAAGATGAGCGCTTAGAGATTTTCCGTTATGCGGCCGGTGGTTTTCGTGATTTTACCCGTATCGCGGGTAGCGATCCGGTCATGTGGCGAGATATTTTTATCGCTAATAAGCAGGCGGTATTGGCATCGCTGGATGATTTTGAAGCAGGGCTTGAGCGGCTGCGTCATGCGGTAGAAACCGGTGACAGCGATGCGCTGATAGCCACCTTTGACCGGGCAAGCCATGCCCGGCACTATTTCGACTCTTTATTGAACAAAACCAGTTACCAGGCGGAATACCATATGCAACCACAAGGTAAGGTGACCTACCGTGTGCAGCCGGGCGGTCAAGCCCAGGGGCGTTTGCGCGTACCCGGTGATAAATCCATGTCGCACCGCTCCATTATGCTGGGGGCGCTGGCAGAGGGCGTTACTGAAGTTAAAGGCTTTCTGGAAGGTGAAGATAGTCTGGCGACGCTGCAGGCATTTCGTGAAATGGGCGTGGCGATTGAAGGGCCGCATCAGGGACGCGTGACGATCCATGGTGTCGGTATGCATGGCTTAAAAGCACCTGCTGGCCCGCTTTATGTGGGTAATTCGGGCACTGCGATGCGCTTGTTTTCAGGGCTCCTTGCTGGCCAGGCGTTTGATAGTGAGTTAACCGGCGATGAGTCGCTAACCAAGCGTCCCATGGGGCGCGTGGCTGATCCGCTACGATTGATGGGCGCATCGATTGATACTGCTGAAGGCGGGCGGCCGCCGCTGAAAATCAGTGGTGGCGCTGCTCTTAAAGGTATTGAGTACGATATGCCCATGGCCAGTGCGCAGGTTAAGTCTTGCTTATTGCTGGCAGGTTTGTACGCCGATGGCGAAACTCGCGTGCGCGAGCCTGCGCCCACGCGTGACCATACCGAGCGTATGCTTAATGGCTTCGGCTATGCGGTTTCCCGTGAAGGCGATACCTGCTGGTTACAGGGGGGCGGAAAGCTTACGGCAGGGCCAATCGATGTCCCTTCTGATATTTCATCAGCGACCTTCTTCCTGGTCGCCGCCGCGATCACCCCAGGTTCAGATATCACTCTTGAGCATGTGGGTATTAATCCCACCCGGATTGGCGTGATTAATATTCTTACCCTGATGGGTGCGGATTTGGCATTAGAGAACCAGCGTGAAGTGGGCGGAGAGCCAGTAGCGGATATTCGTATTCGCTACGTACCGCTCAAGGGTATTGATATCCCTGTCGATCAGGTGCCACTCGCCATCGACGAATTCCCTGCACTATTTATCGCTGCCGCCAATGCCGAAGGTGTAACGCGTCTGCGAGGCGCTGAAGAGCTTCGCGTCAAAGAGTCGGATCGCCTTCAAGCCATGGCCGATGGCTTGGCTGTTTTAGGTGTGCAGCACACCGTCGTAGAAGACGGTATTGATATTGTTGGTAATGGCGATGCACAAAAAGCCAGCTATGGCGGTGGGCGTGTCGATAGCCTGGGTGATCACCGTATTGCCATGGCCTTTGCGATTGCTTCGCTGCGTGCGAGCGAAGAGATTGTGATTGAAGATTGTGCCAACGTAGCCACTTCTTTCCCTGACTTCGTCGAGTTGGCCACCCGAATTGGTATGAGCGTAAGCGTGGAGGGCACGCATGAATGATCGCGCTCCTGCGGTTCCTGTTCTGACCATTGATGGCCCAGGTGGCGCCGGTAAAGGTACCATCAGTGGTTTGGTGGCAGAGCGGTTGGGCTGGCATTTGCTGGATAGCGGTGCACTTTATCGGTTAACCGCTCAAGCAGCGGTTAAGCACAACGTAGCGGTTGACGATGAGGCCGGGCTTGCACGCTTGGCGGAGCAGTTGGATGTGGCCTTTCCTGTGGAAGATGGCCAGCCGCGTACACTGCTCGAAGGTGAGGATGTTGGCCAAGTGATTCGTACCGAGCAGGCCGGTGAGCGTGCTTCACAGGTAGCCGCACTGCCTGCTGTTCGTCAGGCGCTCTTACAGCGTCAGCGCGATTTTTGCCAAACACCAGGGTTAGTGGCCGATGGGCGTGATATGGGAACCGTGGTCTTTCCCGATGCCCCGCTAAAGATTTTTTTGACGGCAAGTGCCGATGAACGGGCGCGTCGGCGTCATCTACAGTTGCAGGAAGCCGGGGTGAATGCTAGTCTTTCGAGTCTTTTAAAGGAGATTCAGGCACGCGATGCACGCGACACGCAGCGCAGCGTGGCCCCTCTCAAGCCGGCAGATGATGCCATTACGCTTGATACCACGCGTCTGAGCATACCGGAAGTGGTTGATCGACTGACCGAACTGCTCGCCCAAAGAGGGCTGGTAAGCGGCGTGTGATTCTCCCTTGCGGCGCTTTTGGAAAGGTGTCACGACGTGGCAGGGCACTAAACTCACATCGGTGAGCCCGGTCAGGTCTAACCAGCGTTAACACCCCCAAAGGCTGAGTGACATTAGGCCCGCACTTGCTGGTGGTGCGGAGAAGGCATTTATGCCTCAACAACGTAATTACGTAGGAACACCATGAGCGAAAGCTTTGCTGAGCTGTTTGAACAGTCTCTTAACGACATCAACATGGAGCCAGGCGCTATTGTCGCGGCCCAGGTTGTCGACATTGACGGTGACTGGGTTACTGTCAACGCTGGTCTGAAATCTGAAGGTCAGATCCCGGCGTCACAATTCCGCGATGAACACGGTAATCTGAACATCGCTATCGGTGACGACGTGCACGTTGCGCTTGAAGCCGTTGAAGATGGCTTCGGTGAAACTCGTCTGTCCCGTGAAAAAGCCAAGCGCGCAGAAGCTTGGAAGATTCTGGAAGCAGCCTTCGAGAAAGACGAAGTCATCAAGGGCGTTATCAACGGTAAGGTTAAAGGCGGCTTCACTGTTGAAGTTGACTCTATCCGTGCCTTCTTGCCTGGCTCGTTGGTTGACGTTCGTCCAGTTCGCGACACTGCGCACCTGGAAAACAAAGAGCTAGACTTTAAAGTCATCAAGCTCGACCCGAAACGTAACAACGTTGTGGTATCACGTCGTGCGGTTCTGGAAGCAGAGAACAGTGCCGAGCGCGAAGCGCTGCTGGCAACTCTGCAAGAAGGTCAGCAGATCAAAGGTATCGTTAAGAACCTGACAGACTACGGCGCTTTCGTAGACCTGGGCGGTGTTGACGGCCTGCTGCACATTACAGACATGGCGTGGAAGCGTATTAAGCATCCTTCCGAAATCGTTGCCGTTGGCGACGAGATCAACGTCAAGGTTCTGAAGTTTGACCGTGAGCGTAATCGCGTTTCACTGGGTCTTAAGCAGTTGGGCGAAGATCCGTGGGTCAACATTAAAGAGCGTTACCCGGAAGGCATGAAAGTACACGCAGTCGTCACTAACCTGACTGACTACGGTTGCTTTGCCGAGCTGGAAGAGGGTGTTGAAGGTCTGGTTCACGTCTCCGAAATGGACTGGACTAACAAAAACATCCATCCGTCTAAAGTCGTTCAAGTGGGCGATGATGTTGACGTCATGGTGTTGGATATCGACGAAGAGCGTCGTCGTATTTCTCTGGGTATCAAGCAGTGCACTGCTAACCCATGGGAAACCTTCAACACTGACTACAACAAGGGCGATCGCGTTTCAGGTACCATCAAGTCTATTACTGACTTTGGTATCTTTATCGGCCTTGAAGGCGGTATTGACGGTCTGGTTCACTTGTCTGACATTTCTTGGACTGATACTGGCGAAGAAGCCGTACGCAGCTTCAAGAAAGGCGACGAAGCTGAAGCCGTTATCCTGTCTATTGATCCTGAGCGCGAGCGCATTTCGCTGGGCATCAAGCAGATGGATTCCGACCCCGTTGCTGAGTACTTGTCAGTCAACGATAAGGGCAGCATCGTAACCGGTCGTGTTATTGAAGTTGATGCTAAAGAAGCTCAAGTTGAATTGGCGACTGACGTTATTGCATTGCTGAAGGCGTCTGAAATCAGTGCTGACCGCGTAGAAGACGCGCGTAATGTTCTGAATGAAGGCGACAGCGTTGAAGCTCGTATTGTTAGCGTCGATCGTAAGAGCCGTCAGATTAACCTGTCGGTAAAAGCGAAAGACCAGGATGATACGCGTCAGAACCTGAAGAAGATGCGTGAACAAGAGCCGGAAACAGCAGGTGGTCCGACCACTATCGGTGACTTGATCAAGCAGCAAATGGGCCAAGACTAATTATCAATTAGTGTTTGGTTTGTAAAAGCGCCGCCCTTAGGGGCGGCGCTTTTGTTTGTAATGATTGAAGCTTAATAATAGTCAAAACATAGCAAAGTGATGCTGAGCTATTATGATTAACGCTATTTTAAATAGCAGTTGTGGTTTTAAAAACGATTAGTAATTGAGTGAAAATGAACTAGACTGTTGTCAGTTACTCTTTTTACAGGAATAATGTCCCAGAATTCTGAACTAATGGGTGCCTAGGTTGTCCAGTCAGCACCTAAACCAGTTGGATCTCATCCTGTTATACCCCGTTCAGTTGGATACGATACTAAAGGAACCCCGATGTCATTACTTAACGAATATATCCAAAAAGAACAGCAGCTAAAGCAGCTTCAAGAAGATCTTCAGCGCTTAGAAGGCGATCAACGTCTTAAAAGTGAGTTGGAATTTAAGGCCAAACTTGAAGCGCTTATGACTGAGTTCGGCAAGCGTCCAGGCGACGTGATTGCTTTATTGGATCCGGCTTCCGAACAGCGTAGTGTTAAAACCACGGCAAGTGGCAATGCTCGTCGTAAGCGTCGTCTAAAGATTTACAAAAACCCTAAAACTGGGGAAGTAATCGAAACACGCGGCGGCAATCATAAGGGCCTGCGTAGCTGGAAGGATGAGCATGGCGATGAGGCCGTAGAATCCTGGCTAGTACGCATGGAAGATTAAGTAATTCCATAACCGGCATTTCTGTATAGAAATGCCGGTTTTTTATTGCTGTGTGCCCAGCTATATCACGATAAGCTATGTCCCGATAAGCCACGTCTCGATAAGCTATCAGTACTGGGGGTTTATTAGCGGTATCCGCAGTTCTAAATGGTTTTCTTGCCATAAAACTTGCGGCGGGTGACCACTGACATGCCAGTTACTTTGATTATGAAGCAGATGTGTGATGGTATGCGTCAACGCATCCTTTAGCTCAGTTAAATGTTTAAAGCATGTGCTTGCATAGTAGTGGGTAGGAATCTCGACCCGTCGATACGGAACCGGTAAGGCGATGTCTTGAGCATTGTCTGATTGCTCAAGGTAAAGGCCAACGTCTGTGCGGTATGAGTGCAATGGTTCATCATTAAGCGCATCAACCTTGTCCGCTAGTATATCGGGCAGCGCAATGATGGTCGTGGATAGGCGTAATCGCGCCTGTAGGCAGGCTAGCTGCTTGTTATGATAGCTTGCCTCCCCAAGCCCCTTGATATGCTCGGGAGCCTGATAGAGGCGCATTAGAATCATTTGTCGATCACTCGTTTTTTCGATGCCGGTTTTGAAAGCTTGATGGGGCGTCGAACGATTCAACGAGTTTTTCATTGTTTGTCGAAAATTGCGGGGCCTATACTGATAACGACGTTGAAACGCTCGTGAGAAAGATGAGTGGTTATGATACCCACACCGTATCGCAATTTGCGCTATATTGAGAGGCGTAAGCGCTAGTAAAACAGCCGCGCGTTCTAATCGTCTTTTTTCACGATAGGCGCTTGGTGAAATATGAAAGCTTTGGCGAAATTGGCGCCGAACTTGAGAAGACGAATACCCTATGTGGTTAGCAAGGTCTTCGATACCGAGTGGCTTATCAATAGTGTCCTGTAGCCAGATCTCAGCTCGTGTCATCGCGTTGAACATTATCTGGCCTCTCATGCGTGAATCGTACAGGTCGTGCTTATCTCGCCTGTAGTGCACTCTCCCAGTGCGTTAATGTTGGTAACCTAGCTGAATAGCAAACGTTCAGCTTACAGATGAGAGTCGAATCTCTGTTCAGGCTACTTGTGGATACGTTGATGCTTCGCATCAATTTTTGAGTTATCGCGGGCTGTGTCGTGTTTGATAAATGTGCATGTCACCACCGAATACATAATGATGATGCCTTTATGCTGGCAACTGGGTGGCAAAGGCAAGTTTGCTCGTTATCTTTACGCGTTTGTGCACAGTTTTTTGTGGAAAATGCTACGTTGGTAGTCATATCGACCATTTCAAGTAAGGTGTAAATGAAACATCGATGAAATATCAAAAGGTTCAAAAGCCGATAGATGAGCGTGAAAAGCTGCGTAAGTTTCGTGAATTAGACGATGCCTTTGCGCAGGCTTTACGCCAGTTAGACGATCCTGAAAGTGATTTTGATATACCGACGGGTCCGCCGGTAAGGTCGCTTGCGGCATTGGAGCAGGATGATGTAGAAACAAAACAGAAGGAACAACAACAAGAGCTTGATCATGTCTTCAACCAGCGCTTTGAAGCGTTGTTGGTTGAGTACGGTATTGACCACGCTGATTTGAACGAAATGATTGAAACACTACTTAGCTGCGGTTTGTGGCAGCAGGATGTAGTGCCCGGCAGCTAATGTTAGGCAACGTCTAACGGTAGCGATAAATACGCAAGCTTGGCAAAAACACATCCTGCTCAAGCTTCTCATCGCGTCGCCGTGCTCTTGTGCGCGTGGTGGGGGGCTGTGAAGCGGGCAAGTTAATATGCGGCAGTCGCTGGTTGTTATCTGGCACAAAGATTGGCATAGCGGCATTCAGTGCCCGCCTAGTGTGTCCGTCCTCAAGTGGCTCGGTAAAGAACAGATTTGCTCGCATTAATGGCGCCTGCGTTTGTACCTGAGCGAGCACTTCACCGCTAGGGATGCTTGCTAATTTGCGCAGCTGAATACGAATATGCGGTGCCTCGGTATCAAGCTGCAAAAGCTTGTGTTCCGCTTCTTGTACTGACAGGCGTTTAATCGAGCGACCACTGCTATACCACGCGAAGCGAACCCGCGAGACTGGTGCTTGGGCGATGGGTAATTGGCGCCAACTCTGCTTAAGGTGTAAGCGGGCAAGGCCATTACGACGTAGTACTTCATCCACGTGTGGATGACGGTGTGGTAGGCGGCTTTTTGCCTCACTCAGCGTTTGAGGAAAAGCCTGTTTAATATCTTGAAGTAGCTCACTAAAACGGGCTTTAGCTTGATTAACTGCACTTGCGGCTGTGAGGAGTTCATCATTTGCGGCCACAATGGCAATGTAGTTGCGTGTCTCACGACCATCCTGATCCTGCTCATGCCACATATCGAAAAGCGCTTCGCGTAACCAATGCGTAGTTGGCGTGGTTTGATTAAACACCCATGTCGCCGGCTGTTGCTGCTCGTAAAGCGAAACGGCAGCTTCAATAGTGGCAAGCAAAGCGTCAAACTGCTGCTCCAGTTGAAGCAGCAGGTGGTAGGCTGAAAGCGATGATTGTTCAGGCATTGGTTCAGCCATGGTTGTTTGCGGAAAATGTCAGTTAACTGCTTGGCTCTTTATGTGAGCGGCGCATCCTTGTCGGCCTGCGCCAGCAGCGTTTCTATATCGGCTTCATCCATGGCCGATTCGCCCGAAATGCGGTGCGACTCATCGGCCCAGGCACCCAGATCAATTAGTTGGCAGCGCTTGCTGCAGAAAGGGCGATAAGTGCTTTCTGGCAGCCAAGGCACGCGCTTGGCGCACTGAGGGCAATTAACTTCAAGCGGGGAATCGTTTGCAGGGCGAACCATAAAAACTCCAATTGCGTTAATAGGTGCGATAACTCAGCCGTTCAGCAGCCGACGGTATTGCTCATCCAGCCGGATCACTTGTTGCATCATGCTGGTTTGGTCTCCGCCGTTATCTATCACGTCATCTGCTTTTGCTAGCCGTTGTTCGCGGGGAAGCTGGGCGGCGAGAATAGCATGCACCTGGCTCTCACTCACCCCATCACGCTGTTGGGTTCTCGATAATTGCAGAGCTTGGGGCACATCCACCACCAGGCTACGACTGACCAGGGCATGCTGTCCTGACTCAAACAGTAACGGTGATACCAGCAGAACATAAGGAGCGCCTTGAGCTGTAAGGCGCTCTAAGTGCTGTAATAAACGCTCTCTTATTTTGGGGTGGGTTACCGATTCTAGCCAGCGCCTTTGTTCGGGATTTTTAAATACAATATCGCGCAAAGCAGCGCGATTAAGTGTGCCGTCCACATTAATGACCTGATCACCGAAGCGTTTTTGAATGGCAAAAAGGGTGGGCTCTCCCGGTTGGACAATTTCTCTCGCAACATCGTCGGCATCAACCCAAGCGGCACCCAGTGTTTCGAAGGCGCGAGCAACGGTCGATTTACCCGACCCAATCCCGCCCGTTAATCCGATAATCATCCACTGCCTCATGTAGCTAATGTTAAGAGCTGTTTTCAAGAACTGTTTTCAAGAGCGTTTTTTCAAGAGCTGTTTTTTAGTGCCACACATGTTTAATAGCTGCACTTTTTAAATAATCAGGCTCAAATATAGCGCCATCAGTTCATCACCGACTAACAATGCCACCCACCCAGCGAGTGCAAGAAAAGGGCCAAACGGCAGTGGCTTTCCGCGTAAACCAGGCGCACAGGCTTGGGCGATCAGCCCTACAATGGCGCCAAGCCCTGCGGAAAGTATCAAAATCAGCGGTAAAAAACTCCATCCTAGCCAGGCGCCCAATGCCGCCAGCAGTTTAAAGTCGCCAAACCCCATGCCCTCTTTGCCGGTGACCAGTTTGAACAGCCAATAAAAACTCCACAGTGAAAGATAGCCCACCATTGCACCAATAACAGCATTGGGCAGCATAAGGGGCTGGAAGAGTAATTGGAAAAGTAAGCCTGCCCATAATAGGGGAAGGGTAATGACATCGGGCAATAGCTGGGTACGAAAATCGATAACAGCCATCACTAATAACGCTAGGCAGGCGGCGTAAATGAATAGTGACTCAAAGGTGAGCCCATGCAGAGCCATAACAGCCATGGCCAGTAGGCCGCCCGCTATTTCTACTAGCGGATATTGAATGCTAATAGGCGACTGGCACTCTGCGCAGCGTCCTCGGCGCTTTAACCACCCAATAACGGGCAGATTGTCGTGCCACGCGATGGGGGTTTCACAGCGCGGACACATGGAGCCTGGCGTAGCCAAATTGAAGCGTGGCGAGTGTTCGTCCTCTAACTCAAGCGCTGCTCGAGCCTCGTGGCGCCAATGGCGCATCAACATGACAGGCAGTCGAGTGATAACGACATTAAGAAAACTGCCTATGCATAGCCCCATGAGTAAAACGACAAACCACACGATGAGTGAAGGGTGGTGCATGTAGCTCCTTAGATTTCTTTAAATTGGCATTTTGGAAGAGTTTGTTTCTTAGAGAGCGGAGCCTAAATCGAAGATAGGTAAATACATAGAGACCACAACACCGCCGACCAGCACCCCCAGCACCACGATAATAATGGGCTCCATTAGGGAAGTGAGCGCATCGACCTTATTGTCGACTTCCTCTTCATAATAATCAGCGACGCGGTTCAACATGGCATCCAGTGAGCCTGCTTCTTCGCCGATACTTACCATCTGGATGGCCAGAGGGGGAAAGCGGTTAGTCATTCGCATGGCAAAGTGTAACTGTTGCCCGGTAGCCACATCTTGGCGGGTTTGCACCACCGCGCGTTCATACACTTTGTTGCCTGTAGCACCCGCAGCGGTGTCTAAGCCTTCGACCAACGGTACGCCTGAGGCAAACGTGGTGGCGAGTGTACGTGAAAAGCGCGCAATCGCAGATTTGTGCAAAATATCGCCAATCACCGGTAATCGAAGCAGTAGTGCGTGCATTCGATAGGCGATTTTAGGTGAACGCTGAATGCTTATTTTAAGTAGAAACACGGCGGCTATCACCGTACCCAGCGCCACTAGCCAATAACGCTGGGCAAGCTCGGATAAATTCACAGTCATCTGGGTAAGTGCGGGAAGTTCGGCGCCAAAACTCTGAAACATGCTTTCAAATTCAGGTACCACTTTTATTAACAATAGCATCGTGACCGCTATGCCAATGGTCATGACGGCAGAGGGATACCAGAGCGCTTTCTTTACCCGCGATTTAAGCGACTCTACCTTCTCTTTATAGGTCGCAATACGATCCAGCATCTGATCCAAGGCACCTGACTGTTCGCCCGCATCGACAAGGTTCACAAATAGTCGGTCAAAGTGTTTAGGGTGACGGCGTAAAGCATCGGAAAAACTTGAGCCTGATGATACGTCGCTCATCATATGTTGGACGAGCGCAACCATAGCAGGTTTTTTGAGGCTTTCAGCGACGACTTGTAATGCCTGGAGCAAGGGGATGCCCGCTCGAATCATAGTGGCCATTTGGCGCGCAAATACCATGATGTCATTGGGGCTAATGCGACCACTACCGCCTAAAGTGCCCTTTTTACTAATGCGCCGGATAACGATATTCTGTTTAGCAAGTTCAGCGGCAACTTCAGCTTTACTGCGGCCAATCATCTCACCGCTTAGCTGCCTATCTTGTGGGCCTTTACCTGCCCATTTCCAGCGCGATAGCTTAATGGCGGGCGCTTGACGTCGACGTGCCGTTTTAGCCATGCCTTACTCCTTGCTCACTCGGTTAACCTCTTCCAGGCTGGTAATACCCTGCATGACTTTTAATAAACCACTGCGGTGTAAGCTGGGATAACCCTCCTTACGCGCCTGATGATCAATGTCTAACGCATTGGCATCTCGCATTATTAACTGGCGCATCGCTTCTGTGATGGGCACGACCTCATAAATCCCAATGCGACCTTTATAACCGTGGGTACAGTGTTTACAGCCTACAGGCTTATAAATGGTCGCCTGGTGGATCTCGTCGGTGTTAAACCCCTCTTTACGCAGCGCTTCCTGGGGGATATCAATCGGCTCCTTGCAGTGCACGCACAGTTTTCGTGCAAGACGTTGAGCAATAATCAAGCTAACCGCACTGGCTATATTGAACGAAGAAACACCCATGTTAGCTAAGCGTGTGAGTGTCTCAGCGGCCGAATTGGTATGCACGGTAGAGAGCACTAAGTGCCCCGTTTGAGCGGCCTTAACGGCAATTTCTGCTGTCTCAAGGTCACGAATCTCGCCCACCATCACCACGTCGGGATCTTGGCGCAGAAAGGCTCGTAGCGCACTGGCGAAATCAAGCCCGATTTTGGGTAGCACGTTGACTTGATTAATGCCAGCAACCTTAATTTCAACCGGGTCTTCTGCGGTACAAATATTACGCTCAACTTTATTCAGGATATTAATGCCGGTATATAGCGAGACGGTTTTACCGCTACCGGTTGGGCCAGTCACTAGGATCATGCCTTGGGGCTGCTTTAACGCATGTTCATAGTGAATACGCTGCTCGTCGGTAAAGCCCAGTTGCTCAATACCCAACTGAGCGGCGGTAGGGTCAAGGATCCGGAGTACCAGCTTTTCGCCATAGACGGTAGGCAGTGAGTTAACCCGAAAGTCCAGCGAGCGAGTGCGCGATAACTTGAGTTTTATCGCGCCATCCTGTGGCAACCGGCGTTCGGAGATATCTAGTCGCGCCATGATTTTCAGGCGCGCTGCGATGCGGCTGCGCATTGCAAACGGTGGGCGTGCAACTTCAATCAGCATGCCGTCAACGCGAAAGCGTACCCGGTAGAGCGTCTCGTAAGGCTCAAAATGAATATCAGACGCTCCACGACGAATAGCATCCAACAAAATCTTGTTTACAAATTTAACGATTGGCGCGTCCTCGCTACTCTGGGAGGACTCTTCCAGCGGTACTTCACTACCATCATTATTCTGCACAACGTTCAGCGAGCTTACCGCATCGTCAATGTCTTCAAGTTCATCCAACATGCCTCGCTCGTTTTGAGCAAGGTAGTTATTCAGCGCGACCGTAATCTGGTCAACAGGGGCGAGAACACCTTCAACGCTAAGGCCTGTGGCAAACTGCAATTCATCCAGCTGCGTTAATGTGGCGGGGTAGGGTACCGCTACCGTGAGTCGATGGCCGTGGCGTGCTAACGGCAAAACGTTGAGGCTCTGTAGTACTTTTATGGGGTAGTCGGAGGCAGGCGGTAGTGTCGTGAGTCGCAGAGCCTCTAAATCAATAACCGGCAGCCCATACTCCCAGCCAGCCGCCAACGTCGCTTCAATAGGATCGACTAGGCCGCTTTCAATGACATGTTGAAGAAGCGAGATCTCTAAATCCGACGCGGTCCTCTCAGCCGTTGCGGCCTGGGCATCGGTCAGCAAGCTGTGCTTGACCAAGCGCTGAGCTATACCGCGCAGGCCACCGCGAGCGGCTGCGTGACTAAGAGTCGACTCAAAAGGGGGCTGGCTCATTAAAAAGACCTGTTTTACGTCAGCTGGACGGACTACTTGTACCATAAACCAGCGTTTACAGGCACTAAATGACTGATCATCAAAATACGTTAAAGTAGTAGTTTCTTGGGCCGATAGCGTTAGAAGAGCTTGTTGTAAAAATATATTGCGTAAGCTAATGTTATGCCTATTGTTCCTAGCTCTTTTTAAGGATTCCCCTTCCTTATAAAGGATTGTCTTCCCCTTCAGGAGATGCCTACATGCAGCAATCTGCACAACCTAACACCCGCAACAAGAAACAAGGCGGTTTCACGCTGATTGAGCTGATGATCGTGGTGGCGATTATTGGCGTGCTGGCGTCTTTAGCTATACCGCAATATCAGAACTACATTGCTAGGTCGCAGTTCTCTGAGGCACATACCCTATTGAGTGGTGCGCGTGTAGCTGTTCAAGAACGTGTTGATGCTGGTTCCACATTTGATTTTGATGATCTAGGTCTTAGAACTAATGGGCAATATGGTGTGGTCACTGGTTCAGATATTAGTGAAGCGGTGACCAGTTATACTCTTACCTATGCATTTCAGGGTGAAGTTAATAGTAATTTAGCAGGTGAAAATGTCACCTATACTTA
The DNA here is from genome assembly GCF_022489065.1 of Vreelandella neptunia. Taxonomy (GTDB): domain Bacteria; phylum Pseudomonadota; class Gammaproteobacteria; order Pseudomonadales; family Halomonadaceae; genus Vreelandella; species Vreelandella neptunia_A. The sequence goes on from NZ_JAKVTW010000001.1 coordinate 920,801, forward strand.
TAGTACTGAAGAAGTGGCGGCAGAAGGAGATGTCCCAGGAATAGCAGAGGGTTGGGCCTGTTCCACATCCGTTGAGCCAGAATACGCAAACAATTGTGAATCAACTGCTACAAGTGATTAATAAATTCTAAAAGGTATCCATCAGAGATTCAGGGCCTTCGGGCCCTTTTTTCACTTCCATACTTCCTACGCATTTGTTCTTTACACTGTAAGTTCTAACATTGAAATGAGGAGCTTACAGTGACCCCTATCAAACTGATTATTCTCAGCACACTTGGAGCAGTGCTACTCAATAGCGCTGCCTTTGCACAACCTGACCATGCACCGGCCCATGGTGCTCGTGACAAAGGCCATAATAGTCGTGAACAGGCCCCGCAGCATGAAACTCATCGTTCTGGAAATACCCGAGATGAACGGGTCGATCTGCCACGCATTAATGAGCGTGAACTACGCCAGCTATTGCGCCAGCACGACGCCCCACGTGCCGAATCACTGCCGCCAGGTATTCAGCGTAATTTAGAGCGTGGTAAGCCATTGCCACCAGGCATTGCTAAGCGTTTTGATGGTCAATTAGCAGCGCAATTGCCGAACTATCCCGGTTACGAGTGGGAGCGTGTAGGGGCTGACGTTGTTTTGATCGAAGCGGCCACGCGTATCGTGGTCGATGTGCTAGTGGATGTTTTGCGTTAGCCAGCACTATAACTGACTCGAAAATTTTATCACGTCGGCTTATGGTGAGAGGTCATAATGGTTAAATATCCTCAATGGGAGATTCAATGTCTGAGCATATGTCTGGCCACACACTACAGTCGCGCCTAAAGATCGCGATTTCCATCGCTGAAGAAGCGGGGCAGATGATCATCCAGGCGCGCGAGCAACAAGGTTTTTCTCAACGGTTAAAAAAAGATAATGAACTAGTCACCGATGTGGATGTGGCCGTTGATCAACTTATTAGCCAGCGCCTTGAAGAGCACTTTCCAGGGGAAGCACGGCTAAGTGAAGAGCTCGCGCCCGAAAGCGCCCTGCATGTAGAAGCGCCAAGGCTATGGGTAGTAGATCCCATTGATGGCACGGTCAATTTTGCTCAAGGGTTGCGACACGTAGCCGTATCCATCGGCTGGATGGAAGAGGGCATCGCCAAAGTCGGTGTCATTCACGCGCCATTCCTGGGCGAAACCTTTAGCGCTGCGGAGGGTGGGGGTGCTTTTTGCAACGGACAGACCATCCAGCCCAGCAGTGCAGATTCATTGGCGCACACTCTGGTCGGTACTGGATTTCCCTATCGCAAAGAAGAGCGCAAACATCTTTTAAAGCGCCTAGGCGCTGTGCTCAATGAGTGCCAAGATATTCGTCGTAATGGTGCGGCGGCACTCGACCTGTGCGACGTCGCTTGCGGTCGTTTAGATGCGTACTATGAAAGTGTCTCCCCTTGGGATTTTGTGGCGGGCTGGGTCATTGCTCGCGAAGCCGGTGCGCGCGTAGGCCACTTGTATGAACCCCCTAAATCAGTTCCAGAAGACCTTTACCCCGAGCACTTGTTAGTGACGGCTCCGGGCGTTTATGACGCAATGGCCTATCTGTTACTTGACGCTGACCAGGGCTAAGAAGAATGCGTAGCTGTTGTAAGCGATGTATGACAAATACTTGAAAAGAAAGCGCTATAAAGGCTTTTCATTTATGCAGGAAAACGCTAGTATACGCACCGTCTTGAGGCAAAGATGTAGCGGCCAATAAAGACAGCGGAGCGTGGCGCAGCTTGGTAGCGCGTTGCAATGGGGTTGCAAAGGTCGCAGGTTCGAATCCTGTCGCTCCGACCAAGGATTATTAAAAACCGCCGATTTGGGTAAAACCAAGCGGCGGTTTTTTGTTGTCCGGAAATATTTTATGAAAGCGTATAGTTCTGTGTGAACTCCAAACTCGTTATACATTCAACACTTTAATGATGAGTGCTTGTTCTTATTTTCCCTTCTGATCTCTTCGTTCAAGTGCTTATGGAACCTATTCACCTGCCTGACGCTCAATAAGGTTGGGTACGGCAAAAGGAGATCTGCCATGAAGCACGTCGATAAGTGTGAGAAATGCGGTAAGGAATACAATCCCGATGTTAAAGAAGCTCCGCAAGAAAACACCAAATGTGGTGCTTGTGGTGCAGAAATATACGAAGACGGTTCACCCACCAGTTCTCACGGTGAAAGTGATGATGAACATCTTGTTGAAAAGGGTCTGCGCAAGATAACTGAGGGTATGACTGGCAACAAAAAGTAATTAACGACCCGATCCTTTCTTCTTAAGT
>NZ_JAKVTW010000010.1 GCF_022489065.1 Vreelandella neptunia
ATGAAAGCGAGTTGCTATTTGTGAAACTTCTAGCTCGCTGGATATCGAATGTTCTAACTAACAGTCTTAGCAGCGAGCGCCTCAGCAAGTTAACCGCGCAACTTCCCGGCGTCACTTATCAATTTCGCCGCTTTGTCGACGGACGCAACACCTTCCCCTTTAGCTCACCGCAAATTCAAGAGCTGTATGGCATAACACCAGCACAGGCCGCTGAGAATGCCACACCCGCCTTTGAACGGATACATCCCGACGACCTAGAAGCCATCCGTGTGTCCATCGAACACTCAGCAAATACACTCTCACACTGGCAGGCGACATACCGTGTTAAGCACGGAGAGAACGCATATCGCTGGATAATGGGCCAAGCCACCCCAGAGCGACTTATGGATGACAGCATCCTGTGGCACGGTTATTTGCAAGATGTGCACGAGCAAGAACAGGCACGCATAGCGTTAGAAAATAACGAAGCCCGCCTACGTGCCCTATTTGAGTTTTCACCCATAGGCATGGCGCTAAATGATGTTGAAACAGGTCAGTATATCGATTTAAACGACGCATTGATCGCACCGATGGGCTACACCCGCAATGAGTTTCTGGCATTGAGTTATTGGGATGTCACGCCCAAAACATATCAACCCGAAGAAGAGCAAGCGTTAACCAGTTTGAAGACAACAGGCCGTTATGGGCCTTTCGAGAAAGAGTATATCCGCAAAGATGGCAGCCTCTACCCGGTGCGGCTACAAGGCATGCTCAACCAAGAAAGCAATGGCCGACAAGTGATCTGGTCATTGATTGAAGACATCACTGAGCGGCGCAAGCTGGATAAAATGAAAGATCAGTTTATCGCTACCGTTAGCCATGAACTACGCACGCCCCTTACGTCAATAAAAGGCTCACTTGGCCTCTTAAATGGCGGGGCAGCAGGAAAGCTGCCGGATAAAGCACAAGCACTCGTCAGTACTGCCGAACGCAATGCCCAGCGGTTGGCCTTATTGATTAACGACTTATTAGATATGGAAAAACTGGTAGCAGGCAAAATGCCTATTAACTTAAGCATGCAGCTGCTGGCCCCACTATTAAATGAAGTCGTTGAATCCATACACGGGTATAGCGAACAGCATAATGTACTTATTCAAACGCCTGAAGTTTTGCCTACCGTTCAGGTTAAGGTTGATGGCCCTCGCTTAATACAAGCGCTAGCTAACCTACTCTCCAATGCCATTAAATTCTCTCCCGAGGGTGAATCCGTCGAGTTAAGCGTCGAATTACATGAAAAAACGGTAGAAATTTCAGTACGCGACCATGGCTCGGGGATTAACCCTGCATTTCGCGAAAAACTGTTTCAGCGTTTCTCTCAAGCGGACAGCAGCGATACCCGGAAATTACCTGGCACAGGCCTTGGCTTGGCGATTAGCCGAGAAATCTGCCAGCAAATGGGGGGAGAAGTTGGCTACCGCGACGCGATAGGCGGTGGAGCCAACTTTTATATTTTATTGCCTAAGGAAGACCAATAATGAAAGTCCCGCTAAGCGTTCGTATTGTGCTACTTGTGCTGATCACAAGCGGGATTTTAGTGGGGGGAATTGTGCTGACTGTTCAGAAGTTGTTGGTAAGCAACTACGAAACCATCGTGGCAGAGCGCGAATCCGCCGAAATAAACCGCTTAGCTTCTGAACTTGAATTATCTCAGCAGCAGCGGATTTTGGGCTTGGAGTCATTCGCACTGCGCTTAGTTACCGATGCAGGTCAACTACGCAGCGACCAAGAGCTGCAATCGCTATTGCAGCAGCCTTCTGTCGCCAGCGAGCTATTCCCTGATGGTTTGCTTGTGTTTAATGCTGGTGTCACGGCTATCGCAGAAAGCCGTCCTGTTCCAGGGCGTTTAGGGGCTAACTATTCCGACCGATTTCACTTTCAACTTGCCAGACAAACCAAAGAGTCAGTGATTTCCGAGCCGATTATGGGACGTACCACTGGGGTACCGCTGATTTCATACTTACAACCGATTTTGTCTTCCAATAACGAAATTATTGGCTATGCCAGCGGAATACTGGATCTCGCAAAGACGCCGCTACTTGCTTCGCAGAACTTAACCGAAACCGAATCTAGTACAACAACCATAGTTATTGACCCGCGACACCGCCTGTTTGTATCCATGCGGGAACGCTTTGACGCGCCCCAGCCCCTGCCGGATGAGGGCACTGACGCGTTAGTAGACGCCGCACTATCACTAAGCCCCGCAGGCACGGTGGTTGAGTATCAGCAGCAGCGCTATATCGTTGCCAGCCAACAGCTGGACTCAGTGGGCTGGATTGTGCTGCGCGCGCTGCCTTACAACGAGGCCATTGCCCCGGCCCAAGCCTCCTTCCGGCAATTTTTATTCATCGCACTGATAGCCATGGCACTGGTGGGGTTAATAGGGGCATGGGTGGCGAGAAGCCTAATGCGCCCATTAGAAAAAATGACTCGCCGCATTGATAGCATGGCCGACAATTCACGCTTTGATAGTGATTTTCAGGAACAGGGTGGCCCCGAAGTAGCCGCGCTGGCGCGCGCCATGAACCGCTTAGCCAATGAGCGGAAATCCGCAGAGATCGCTATTCATGAAGCTGAACGTTTTTTATACGGCGTGCTTGAAGCGGCTTCTGAAGTCTCCATTATCGCAACTGACAGTGCCGGCATCATCACAGCCTTTAATAAAGGTGCTGAGAATATGCTGGGTTATAGCAAAGAAGACATGGTGGGCAAACAAACGCCTGCCATGTTGCATTTGAAGAGTGAGCTAGATGTCAGGGCAGCCCAGTTAAGTGCTGAGTTAAAACGCCCTGTTGAAGGTTTTAAAGTGTTTGTGGAAAAAGCCGAACACCAAGGCTCAGAGACCCGGGGGTGGACGTACGTTCATAAGGATGGTCATTATGTACCCATTTCGCTGGTGGTTACCCCGATGAGAGATAGTGCCGGTAAAACTATCGGTTACTTAGGTATTGGTGAGGATATTACCGAGCGACAACGTGCTGAAAAGTTAAAAAATGAGTTTATATCGACTGTTAGCCATGAACTTCGCACTCCCCTTACCTCTATATCTGGAGCGCTGGGGTTAATGGTCGGCGGCGCATTTGGTGAGTTGCCCGAAAAAGCGCAAAAACTACTGACGACGGCCCACCGCAACAGCAAGCGTTTGGCTCTCTTGATTAATGATTTACTGGACATCGAAAAGATCGCGGCCGGTAAGCTGCATTTTGATATGCAGCGGCAACCTCTATTACCGCTGGTTGAACAAGCGTTAGACTCTAACCGCCATTACAGTAGTGACAGAGGCGTAACGCTTACCTTGGATTACAATGCCCCAGGTGCGCTTGTGAATGTTGACCAGCAGCGTTTGATGCAGGTGCTCGCCAATTTATTATCCAACGCGATTAAGTTCTCACCCGATGGGGGCGAGGTAATACTTAGGGCTGTTACGTCAGACAATAAGCTGATCGTCAGTGTTATTGATAGCGGCCCCGGCATTGCCGAGTCATTTTACAGTCAAATTTTTCAGCGATTTGCCCAAGCCGACTCGTCTGACACTCGTGCCAAAGATGGCACGGGTCTTGGGCTAGCCATTACGCGAGAACTAGTAGAACAGATGGGCGGCCGCATTGGTTTCGAATCCACCAAAGGAAAGGGGTCGCGCTTCTTCTTTGAACTACCCTTAATACAAACGGCGGCTAACACCTCTCTACAGGCCTTATTGACCTCTGACCAGCACCCAGCTCCCCATATTTTAGTGGTTGAAGATGATAGAGATGTAGCTAACTTACTCAGCATTATGCTCAGTGAAGCGGGCTATCAAGTCGATATCGCCTATAGCGGCTCAGAAGCATTAACCAGATTGCAACAAGCGCATTATGACCTGATTAGCCTAGACTTGATGCTACCCGACATCAGTGGGCTAAATATTATCCGTATACTGCGCGAGCAGCCCAATACCGCTGACCTACCGATAGTCGTGGTCTCCGCTAAGGTAGAACAGGGTCGTTTAGCCATCAACGGCGATGCTACCAACATTGACTGGTTAGCCAAGCCTATTGACCAACATCAGTTAATAGATATGGTTAAGCGAAAACTATCGACCCAACACGAACAATACCTCCGGGTACTGCATGTTGAAGATGACCTCGACTTACATGAAGTCGTATCCGCCATGGCTGGAGATTGTTTTACGTTTGAGGCAGCACATACCCTTAAAGATGCGCAAGTACGTTTAAAACAGCAGACATTTGACGTCGTGCTGCTTGATATAGGACTGCCTGATGGATCAGGGTGGGAGCTAGTGCCTCAGATCCGCGCTTGCCAGCCTGACGCAAAAGTAGTCATTTTATCGGGAGCCGATATGACTCACCAACAACATGACCAAGTTGAAGCCGTTTTGCTTAAATCTCGTTTGTCGACAGAGACGCTGATTGATGGCATCAATGCACGTATTCAAGAATCTCGTTCAACCAGAAGCACGTTCAAAAAATAGCCAGTCATTCTCTTCTGACTAAGCTCTGAGCGGCAGCGCGGCACCAATGGCAACAAAGATGCCGCCGCAGGTGCGGTTGAATCCTCGGCCCACGCGTTTTAACCAGTGACGGATGCGGTTGGCCATATTGGCGAGCAAGCCTTCCACTAAACATTCGATAGTCACGAAAGTGCCTGCCAGCACGAAAAACTGCAGCATCAAGCTGCCCTGGGGGTCGATAAACTGTGGTAAGAAGGCGCTGAAAAACAGCAACACTTTGGGGTTAGTAATTGAGGCCAATACGCCCTGTCGATATAGGTGCCACACACTCGTTTGGCTTACACTCATATCAATCTCACCGGTAATCGGTGGTGAACGCCATACTTGAATCCCCAGCCAAATCAGATAGGCCCCGCCGACCCATTTCAGCACCGTTAGCCATACCACCGATGACTTAAGCAGCGCTCCAATGCCAAACATGCACAAGGCAATAATCAGCATAAATCCGGTTGCACCACCGACAATGGTAAACAAGGTTTTACGGCTGCCATGCATGGCGCCATGGGTCAGCGCCAACAGGCCATTTGGCCCTGGCGAGAGCGATAGGCCAATGCAGGCGATAAAATATAAAAGCCAAGTGTCTAACAGCATCTTACTTAATGCCTCACCCGTGGAAAATGCGCGCGCAGTGCCAGCATGTCACCGTTGGTTGGCGTTTTCCATTCGATAATGCACAGACAATAAAACGCCTCCTGGGTGACGTATCCCCAGGAGGCGTTTGGCTTACTACGTTCGTGCGTCGTTCATGCGGTTACATAACGCTTAAGCGAAGACTTCAGTCCACTCGTTGCGCTTGGCCAGCAAATTGAGGGCTAGTTCCTGGGCGCCTTCCAAGCTATGGCTGGCGGCCCAGCCGCACTGCATTTCGTTGCAGGCGGGCACTTCGGTGGCGACGAGAACATCGTTCAGCGTCTGTTCGATGATAGTGATCACGTCATCATAGTCGTCGTGATTGATCATCGCGATATAGAAGCCGGTCTGGCAGCCCATCGGGCTGATATCGACCACTTTATCGGTATGGTTGCGGGAAAGCTCAGCCATCAAATGCTCAAGAGAGTGCAGCGCGGGCATCTCCATGTGCTCTTTGTTGGGCTGGCAGATCCGCAGATCATATTTGTGAATGCGGTCGCCGTTCTGGCCTTCTTTGATATCGGCTAAACGTACGTACGGGGCTTTGACCTTGGTGTGATCCAGGTTAAAGCTTTCGACGTTCATCTTTTTATCGGTCATGTTGGCTCCTTTTCCGTTCAGCTTCTGTTTAGCTCGTTGGCCTATTCTACACGCTTGGGTTATACCTTGGGCGCGTCAAAATTCCATGGCTCATCGGTGTAAACGCACACGTTAGCATCTTCGATATCGCCATCGGGTGACTCAACGTGCTTGGCGAAGAAGTCTTGAATCTCTTTGCGCTGGCAGTGCGCTTCGAACTCTTCACGGCTGGCCCAAATCTCGTGAAAAACGATTGGATAACTGGTGCCTTGAGCGAAAGGATTATCGATCTGACGCGTGACCGTATAGTGAACGCACGCATCTTCGCGGTGGGTATTTGGCTCTAATGACTGAAGCGCTTTAAACACCGCTTCTTCTTTACCTGGTTTGGGTTTAAAGCCAGCAACACAGTAAATTTTTTCTGACATTTCTATATCCTAAATCGTTTAGCGTGCGTCATTATGCGCTGTCATGTGGCTGGTTGACAGTCTAGCGGATAATGCGTTCAGCCAATGCTTCTAGATCGGTGACCGTCATATCAGGCTCAATACCCCATGGGTCGAAAGGTGCATCCGACCTGCGCCGTATCCAGGCGCTGCGTAACCCGGCATGGGTGGCGCCAATCACATCGAAGGGATTGCTGGATATTAGCCAGGTTTGCTCGGGGCGGGTCTCTAATCGCGTGCGCAAATGGGAATATACGGCGGGGTCCGGTTTAAAGCGCTTTACTTCATCCGCGCTGATAATGTCATCCATATGGCTTTCAACCCCCGCTCGAGTTAGTAGCTTAGTCACAGCATCAGCCGTGCCATTGGAAAACGCCACGCAGCGGATACCCGCATCGCGCAGTTGGTCGAGCGCAGGCACTACATCGTCAAACGCGGGTAGCTCGCCGTACACCGCCATCAAATGGTCGTGATCGTTATCAGCAAGCCCTGTTTGTAGCGCCCGATCAACAAACACCAGCGCCTCTCGGGTACACTCAGAAAAGGGAACATAGGCGCCCATTACTCCATGGCGAAAACTGTATTCGAGCTGCTTATCGCGCCAGCGGCGGGCGAACTCGCCTGCTTTAGAAGCATCCTTCAAGCGTCGTTCTAGCTCAACCGTGACTCCCTGGGTATCAATCAGCGTGCCGTATACATCAAAGGCTAATACCGGTTGCATCGTTGGCTACTCCTTGACTATCGAATGGCTTACAGCTGAATTCAGCATAAGGGTCTTAAGCATAGCTGGCCCCTTCAAAAACAAAAACGCCGCTGTACATGGCAGCGGCGTTGAAGAGGCTATACCGAGCTATCAGACGGTAAACGCAGCCTCTTGATGGCCGGTTTTTAAATCACCGGAGCGCACCAGTTCATCGGTGATACGGTCAATCGCTCGCTTGGCGCGGCCAACCATCTCATCCACTTCACCACGGTTAATGGTCAGTGGCGGCGCGAAGCCGAGAATGTCGCCTTGGGGCATAGCGCGGGCAATCAGGTTCTCTTCCATGGCTGCAGCAGCCACACGTGGGCCAACTTTTAGTGCAGGGTCAAAGTGCAGACGCTGATTGGCATCTGGCGAGAACTCCAGCGCCGCCATCAGACCAACACCGCGAACGTCGCCTAGCAGCGGATGGCCTTCGAAGTTAGTCTTCAACTGCTGCTGAAAATAGGCACCGGTTTCAGCGGCATTGCCCACCAGGTTTTCACGCTCGATAATATCCAGGTTAGCAAGCCCTGCCGCACAGCCCAGCGCGTGGCCTGAATAAGTCCAGCCGTGGCCGATGGGGCCGTATTCACCAGTGCCCTGCTCCAGCACTTGCCAGACTTTCTCACCCACAATCACGCCAGAAAGCGGTTGATAAGCACTGGTTAAGCCTTTGGCGATGGTGACCAAGTCAGGCTTCATGTTGTAGTGATGGCTGCCGAAATCGGAGCCGGTACGGCCAAAGCCGCATACCACTTCATCGGCAATTAGCAGCACATCGTACTTCGCCAGTACGGATTGAATCGCATCCCAGTAACCTTCCGGCGGCGGCACGATACCACCGGTCCCCAGCACCGGCTCACCGATAAAGGCGGCCACAGTATCCGGGCCCTCTTCCAGAATCATCGCTTCCAGCTTGTCGGCGCAGTAAGCAGAGAACTCAAGCTCGGTCATGCCATGCTGTTCGGCGGCGCGCAGGTAGTAGTGCGGCGCTTCGGTGTGGCGAATGGTATCAATCGGCAGATCGAAGTGGTCATGGAACGCTTTCAGGCCGGTCAGCGAGCCAGAGGCGATGCCTGAACCGTGATAGCCGCGCATGCGTGAGATGACTTTTTTCTTCTGCGGGCGGCCGAGCACATTGTTGTAGTAGCGCACAATCTTGAGCTGGGTTTCATTGGCGTCTGAACCGGACATGCCGTAGTAGACCTTCGACATGTTCATGCCAGCGATTTTCAGAATACGCTCGGAAAGCTCAATCTGCGGCTCGTTGGAGTGGCCTACGTAGGTGTGGTAGTAGGAAAGCTCTAGCGCTTGCTTATAGATCGCTTCAGCGACTTCGGTGCGACCGTAGCCGATATTAACGCAGTAAAGCCCAGCGAAGCCGTCGATAAACTCACGGCCATCCTTATCCACGATGTTGATGCCTTTACCGCCGGTAATAACGCGGCCTGGTGAATCGCCGTGGGCGAAATCACGCAGATGGGTAGAGGCGTGGAAAGTGACTTTACGGTCGCGTTCGATCAGATCCTGATGCAAGCTCATAGCGTTCTCTCTATACGGTAAACCTCCCCAGCGTTGGGGAGGGTGTTTTAAATTATTTTCGACTTGGCGACTAGCTGCCAGAGACTGAACCGAGCGCACCCAGGCAGTAGTACTTGGTTTCGAGATACTCATCGATGCCGGTAGCGCCACCTTCACGTCCAAGGCCGGACTGCTTCACGCCACCGAAAGGCACCGGCGGGCCGGTCATCTTCACCGAGTTGACACTGACCATGCCGTACTCCAATGCGCGCATTAGCTTCCAGATGCGGCGGATATCGTGGGTATAGATGTACGCGGCCAGGCCGTACTCGGTGTCGTTGGCCATTTCGATTACTTCGTCATCGGTGCTGTAAGCGGTAATACCGGCCACTGGGGCGAAGTTCTCTTCCCGCCACACTTTCATTTTTGGCGTTACGCCGGTCAGCATCACCGGCATAAAGAAGTTTTCGCCAGGTGCTTTGCTCTGGTCGCCGCCGATCATAGTAGCGCCTTTGGAGATAGCGTCATCAACAATGGCAGACGCTTTTTCCACTGCTTGGCGGTGAATCAGCGGGCCAAGATCAATCTCGCCCTGCAGGCCATTGCCCACGGTGAGGGCCGACATGCGCTCGCTGAAATGCTCGACAAACTCATCGTGGATGGATTCGTGTACCAGAATGCGGTTAGCGGCTAAGCAGTCCTGCCCGGCGGTTTGGAACTTGGCGTCGATTGCCGCAAAGGCTGCCTCTTTGGGATCCATATCCGGCCCAACGATAAATGGCGCATTGCCGCCTAGCTCCAAAGAGAGGCGTTTAACCGTATTAGCGCTCTGCTCGATCAGCAGGCGACCCACGCGGGTGGAGCCGGTGAATGAGAGTGCGCGAATACGAGACTCGCCACAAAGAATCTTCGAGACTTCCGCGGGGTCGCCTAGTACCACGTTGAAAATTCCTGCCGGAATTCCTGCCCGCTCAGATAGCTCCGCCAGCGCCAGCGCTGAAAACGGTGTTTCATTGGCAGGCTTGACGATTACCGGGCAGCCAGCAGCCAGCGCGGCGGCGGCTTTGCGGGTAATCATCGCCAGCGGGAAGTTCCACGGCGTAATCATCGCCGCGATACCCACTGGCTCTTTAATCGTACCCAGTGAGGCATTGGGAATATGACTGGGGATGGTTTCGCCGTAGGTGCGTTTGCCCTCTTCGGCGAACCAGCGCACGAAGCTGGCGCCGTACTCCACCTCGCCACGGGCATCGGGCAATGGCTTGCCCTGCTCTAGCGTCATGATGGTAGCGAGGTCTTCACGGTTGGCTTGAATCAGGTCGTACCAAGCCAGCAAGCGTTCACAACGCTCATCGGCACGCAGCGCCCGCCAGTGTACAAACGCGACTTCCGCGGCATCGACCGCTGCAGTGATCTGTTCGGCTTCCAGCAGCGGGATATGACCAATGGCTTCATTGGTGGCAGGATCGTAAACCGCTTCTTCGCGACCACCTTCGCCGTGGGTCCATTTACCGTTCACATAGGCGTACTGCCGGAACAGACGCGGATCTTCCAGGCGCTTGGCAAGCGTGGTCGATAGTGTGGTCATGGAAACCTCCCCTTAAATGCAGTCTGGCTAACCGAGCGCTGCAATAACTGTGTGGCATTGTCAGCAGGCTCATTGCCTTGCCGTTGAATGCACCCAGGTTAACGGAGAGTGGCCACGAAGTGTTTTTGAAAACCGAGACTTATCACGCGACTTTTTTTGTCAGCGGACGTTTGGCAGTGGTTTTTTCTGGTGAAGCATTCATTTAACGCATTGAGACGGCAACGCGACCCTCACGTACAACGCTAAACAATGATCATAAATAAATATTTCAGCGCCACATAGGTGATTTCTCGGTTAAGCTTGGCTTCTCTTTATTAAAGTTAGCCGCACTTGTATAGCAATGTGATTAAGTTATTGTTTGAAAAACTGTCTGAAAAACTGTTTGAAGAACTGTGAGAGGGTGACCGTGTTTCGACTTTCCTATTACCAGCAGCTCTCACAACATATCGGTTCAATGACGGTACGCCAAAAGTACGATATCGACCGCCACGATGTGCGTCTTCGGTCACTGCATTTGCATACGTCACTACTGGCACTGTTCTATTTTTCTTACACGCTGGTCGATATTTTCTTGCTACCTGATGTTGCTTTCCGTTCAGTGTTACTGCGCGCTCTCATCGTCGGGCCACCCACCGTCATGCTCTTTGCCTATTACAAGCGCCCTGTTTCGATACGCCGCAAAGAGCTGGCCGCCGTGTTGGTGGTATGCCTTGCTACCGTGGCGTGGTGTGCTGTACTGATCGGCTCCGAGAATCCGCACGTATTGGGCTACTTTTACGCGGGTTTGGTGTTTCTTATGGTGTTAACCATTGTTCTCATACCGCCTTTTGAGTACAGCCTCTACGGTTCGCTGTTTGTCTTCGCCTGCCTTTATGCCACGATCGGTTTTTTAGCCGGGACGGACCGCGGCTATGTAATGAACCATTTGGCGCTGAGTGTCCCCGTGCTGGTATTAACATTAATAGCCAATTACCGTTTTTGCGCAGAATCACTGCGGCTCTACTTGGAAAACGTGAGCGTCGAAACACTGCGCGAAGAGTTAGCCGCACGCAATGCCGAGCTTGAAAGAATTTCCCATGTCGACCCGTTAACAGGGCTTGCCAACCGTCGAGCCCTCGACAGACACGCCGCAGAGCTACAGCGACAACCACCCAGGCAAAGCTACCTTGCGGTTATTATTGTCGATGTGGACTATTTCAAAACTTTTAACGACTGCTATGGACATGCCGAAGGGGATCGCTGTCTACGCGCCGTTGCCCGTGCAATTCGCACCGCCTGCGACGCGGATGATGTGGTGTGCCGTTTTGGCGGCGAAGAGTTTCTTATTTTACGCTCAGAATATAGCCCAAGACCCCGCTGCGCCCTCGCTCTAGCGGAAAACATTCGTTATAAAGTAGCCAGTTTGGCTATTCCCCACCAACCCACTCAGGAGGGTAAGGTAACCGTAAGCGTGGGAGTCTGTAGCGGGCCATTCGACCCTGAAGCAGAGCTCGAAAGATTGATCAAAACTGCCGATATTGCGCTTTATGAAGCCAAGCGCGAGGGGCGTAACCGTGTGCGCTACGGCTCACATGCTACAGGTAACGCCCTTCCTCACTTTCCGATTTTTAGCCTTAATGCCGATAGCGCAACGTAGCTTGCCGCTTAAATATCGGTATCAATACCGATAGGCACCCGCTTAACGGTCTTTGTGACGATATAGGTAAAGTAGCGCTCGATACCGGCCTCGGACACCAGCCACTTATCCATCAAACGCTGGTAACTATCGATCGTGCGGGCTTCAAACTTCACTAGATAGTCAACGCCGCCCCCCACCGCCACACACTCGGTAACTTCAGGGGTTTGCATTACCAGGGTTTCAAAACGGGTGAAGCTTTCGGCGTTGTGTTGCTTGAGCTCGATCTGCACCCACACTGGGTTACGCGGCACCAACACATCGGCGTTGATGCGTGCGGTATACCCTTCGATCACCCCGGCTTTTTCCAGCCTTTTTACCCGCTCCCAACAGGGACTGACCGAGAGGTTGATCGCCTCGGCCAGCTTCGACTTGGTGATTCGCCCATCGCGGGAGAGGATATCGAGAATTTTCAGATCGTAACGGTCAAGTTTCATCATGCCGGGGGTTACGCCTCCAGGCGTTCAACAACATCGGCAATCACCGCCAGGGTATCCCCCATATTGATCAGTGAAGGCGCGCGGCGGGCCATCAGAATACCATCGCGCTCCGCTTTATAGGCGACCGGTTCGGTGCCGCTGCGGGTCATGTCGTACACATAGGCGATGGTTTGGCCTTTTTTCACCTCGTCGCCTAGCGCCACCAACAGCTCTAACACGCCGGAGTGCTGGCTCTGCACATAGCAGCTGGCATCGGGCATATCGAGATATATTTGTCCGCCATCAGGCATTTCCACTTCGCCCTCGACTAGCCCGTAGTGGATCAAGAAGTTGCGCACGCCGCGCTCGGCAATAGCGATGCTCTGAGGCGTAGAGGTGCCGCCGCCGCCCAGCTCAGTGGCGACAAACACTTTGCCCTGGCGTTCGCAGGCGGTATCAAAGAGTTTTTCCGCATCCAGCTCAAACATCACCATGGCGTAAGGGGCGCCGAAGGCTTTGGCGCCTTCAAGGGCCGACTGCTGCTGCGCTTTGTTATCCAACACGTGAGACGCACCAAACGGCAGAATATCCAGCGTGCGGCCGCCAGAGTGCAAATCCAGCACTACATCGCTCATGGGCACCAGCACGCGAGTAAAATAGTCGGCAATCTGCGGCGTAACGCTGCCGTTGGGGTCGCCCGGGAAGCTGCGGTTAAGATTGCCTTTATCCATCGGCGAGGTGCGCTTGCCTGCCATTACCGCCGGGGTGTTCATACACGGCACGATGATCACACGGCCGGTGACCTCTTCTGCCTTCAGCGTTGAAGAGAGCTTCAGCAGCGAAGTGATGCCTTCGTACTCATCGCCGTGGTTACCGCCAGTCAGCAGTGCCGTGGGGCCTTCACCATTTTTCACCACGGTCACGGGGATCATCACCGCGCCCCAGGCAGATACGTCAGTAGAGATGGGCAGTTTTAAAAAGCCGTGCTGCACGCCATCGGCCTCAAAATCCACGGTGGCTGAAATAGGACTTGGCCGCAGTTGGTTAGGTTGATCGGTCATTGAATGTTCCTTTGTTTACAAACCACTACTTTACAAACAGCTGGCGCGGAAAATTGGCCAGGGTTTCGCAGCCATCTTCGGTAATCAAGATGCTTTCGGTAATTTCCAAGCCCCAGTTTTCTTCCCAGAGCCCCGGCATAAAGTGGAACGTCATGCCCGGCTCCAGAATAGTGTCATCCGAGGGGCGTAGGCTCATGGTGCGTTCGCCCCAGTCGGGCGGGTACGAAATACCGATGGGATAACCACAGCGGGCGCCGCCGCGGTCAAAGCCGTATTTATCCATCGCCGCGCCCAGCGCCATGGCAATATCCGCCGTGCGGTTACCGGGTTTGGCCACTGCCAAGCCGTTTTCGATGCCTTCGAGCAGGGCTGATTCCGCACGAATAAAATCCATCGGCGGTGTGCCCAGAAACACGGTGCGCGACATCGGCGCATGATAGCGCTTAAACACCCCGGCAATCTCAAAGAAAGTGCCTTCACCTTTGCGAAACGGCGTGTCGTCCCAGGTCAGGTGCGGCGCGGCGGCATCTTTGCCGGTGGGCAGCATGGGCACAATAGCGGGATAGTCGCCGCCAAATACTTTGCCATTCTCATCTACAAAACCTTCGATGCCGACGCGGTAAATTTCCGACACCAGCTTACTTTTCGGCAGGCCGGGTTCAATCACTTCCAGAATACGCGTATGCATGCCCTCAACAATCTTGGCCGCAATACGCATATAGGCGATTTCCTGGGGCGATTTGATCGCCCGGCACCAGTTCACCAGGGCATTGGCATCCATAAAGCGCGCATGGGGCAGCTCTTTGAGCAGGCTTAGATAGGCCTTGGCGGAGAAGTAGTAGTTATCCATCTCCATACCCACGACGCCCAGGTGCCAGCCACGATCGGGCATGATCGACTGAGCCAGATACTCCATCGGGTGCATATCTGGATTTTGAACGTAGTAATCCGGGTAGTAGGTAATGTTATCGGGATCAATCCAGCAGGTGCGCAGGGCACCGTTGGCATCCATGCGCCGCCCGAACCATACCGGCTCACCTTCAAGGCCCACCAACACACACTGATGCACATAAAACGACCAACCGTCGTAGCCGGTCAGCCAAGCCATATTGGAAGGGTCACTGACGATCAATACGTCAATGCCCCGACTGGCCATTTCAGCACGCACTTTCCACAAGCGGGTAGCGTACTCTTCGCGTGTGAAAGGTAGGGAAACCTGAGTCATCGGGCAACTCGCCATTAAGGATCACCAAGAACCAGCGCGCTGCCTACTATGGGCACGCAGCACTGGGCCACAGGATCGACCTGGCCACCACCGATCAGGCGTCGGGGTTGCATCTGCTGCGGTTGCAGCAGGCCCGCCAATGTCGTCTTGACCCGATACTAGCACCCACCCTTGGTTAGCGGTCAAAGGCTTTATAACAAAAGTTACCCGAAAGATGAGAAAAAGCGCATATTTGTTAATCACATGCGGCCTGCCCCCTGCTTATTTAGCGGTTGCTTGGTGATTTTAACCGGCTGCGCAGTAGCTCAAGCACGGCGCGCTCATCGGGGCCAGTGAGCTCATCTTTTTCAAGTTCAGCTTTAATAAGCTGGCGGAAATGTTCCAGCGTGCGGCCATCCAGATAGCTTTCTACTACGCGTGGGTCGATATAGCTGGCTTTGGCGATACTCGGCGTATTGCCGAGTTTTTTGGCAACTCGCTCCACCGCTTGACGAACATTGTCCTGGCTGGTTTTTTCATTCTCCCCAAGCCCCAGCTCTTCCAACGCTAGCGCTGCGATAGACGTGCCTGCCCAGGTGCGAAAGTCTTTAGCGCTAAACGCCTCCCCCATAACTTCGTGGATATAGTCATTCAGGTCGTGGCTATCCACGCGCACCTTATTGCCGTCCTCATCGAAGTATTTAAAAATCTCGTAACCCGGTGTGTCATCCAATTCCGCCACCACGCTCGCCAGGCGAGCATCTTCGACGACGCGGTGCTGCGTTTGGCCACTTTTGCCCTGGTAGTCGAAAATCAGCTCGTCGCCATCAATGGTTAAATGCTTTGAGCGCATGGTGGTTAATCCATAGGAGTCATTCTGCTCTCGATAGCGCTCACTGCCGGGGCGAAAATAGGCACTATCGATCAGCCGCACCATACAGGCCAAGACCTTTTCGCGGGGCAACCCTTCAAGGGTGAGATGTTGGCCGGTAATCCGACGCATTGTCGTCAACTTCTGTGCAAACCCCACCATGCGATCAAACTTGAGCGCCTCGCGCTGCTCACGCCATTCAGGGTTATAGATATACTGTTTGCGACCGGCATCATCACGCCCAGTGGCATAGATGTGGTGGCGGCGATTGAGGACGATTTCTACATCGTGCCACGCAGGCGGAATCGCCAGCGACGCAATCCAACTGCGCCACGTTTTGTCCTCAAGGGTTTGACCGCTAGCGGTACGATAGGTAAATCCTTTGCCACGGCGGTGGCGCGTCACCCTACGAGGGGAGCGTGTGGTCATGGTAATGTCCTTTTTCCAGGGCCTGCCACGGAGCACGCACGGCGCACTCGTTAATAAGGTGATGAGGTCTTTCCTTTAGCTAAGAGCTGCGTCTCCCTTGCAGCACTAACCCTACCTCACCCATGATAGCTGCTAATCACAAACACGCGATGGAACCGGAGGCGAGATGAAGATTGTTGTGCATATTGATGAGGCGGAGCAGTGGCAAGCAGCGCTTTCTGAAGCGCTACCTCAGGCCACCGTGATGACCAGCGAGGCGCCAGCGGATGAGCGCAAAAACGCCGACTATCTCGCTGTCTGGAAAGCGCCCGCGCACCTGCTGCAAGAACAGACCCAACTTAAAGGCATCATTAATTTAGGCGCTGGGGTGGACTACCTATTGAAAACACCAGGGCTACCTCGCGACGTGCCGATCGTAAAATTACGCGATGCGGGCATGGGCGACCTAATGGCTGATTACGCCCTGTATGGCGTACTGCACTTCTATCGCAGCATGGACCGTTATGCGGAGCAGCAGCAAAGTGCCACTTGGCAACCTCAAGCGGTCGTCGAAAAATCTCAGTGGCCGGTAGGCGTGCTCGGCTTAGGCGCTATTGGCGGTTTTGTGGCCAGCGCGTTACAACAAGCCGGCTTCCCGGTACTCGGCTGGAGCCGATCCCCCAAGCAAATTAGCGGCGTACACTGTTTTCATGGCGATGACGGGCTAGCCGAGCTGCTAGGCCAGGTGCAAAGCTTAGTCACGATTTTGCCTGACACAGAGGCGACGAAAAACATCCTCAACGCTGAGCGTTTGGCCCAATTACCTAAAGGGGCTAGCGTGATTAACCCTGGTCGGGGCAGCTTGATCGATGAACAGGCGCTGTTAAACGCGCTGGGAAGTGCTACTCAGCCGGGCCATTTACGCGGCGCGCTGCTGGATGTCTTTCAAGAAGAGCCACTGCCCGCCGACAATCCGCTATGGCAACACCCTAAGGTGATTGTCACACCGCACATGGCAGCACCAACACCGCTGAATGATGCCATTGACCAGGTAATTTCCTATTTGCATGCCTTTGAATCGGGAGAAAAACTTTCCACTGTTAATCCGGATGCGGGCTACTGACGCGCTCCTCCACCTCCGGCTATACTAGCGCGCTGGGAACCAAGTGCTGGCTAAAGGCTCTTAGGAAGACACAAATTTTGGAGTAACGGCCTTGGTCAATATTTTCGCACGACCGCCTAGCCGCACGCTGGCAGGGCTTGCTTTGAGCCTTGCCGCTTTCTGCTCAAGTGGAATGGCATTAGCGGCAGACACGTTCAAAGACCCACAGCCATTTGAAGCCCAATACCGGCTTGAAGTACGCGGCTGGCCGGGAGCCACCATCACACACCGACTCTCCAAGGAAGGTGGTCACTGGTTAAGCGATATGGGCTTTTCAATTACGGTGGCCCGCGGTCAGGAGTTCAGCCGTTTCATGCTGAATGGCGACGATACCCAGCCGCTGCTCTTTAGTAGCAGTTATTCAGTGTTAGGCGTCGGTGACAGTTACCAGTTGAACGAACGAGATATTTCCAGCCTGGACCGGCAAACGGCACTGTTTGACCTATCCCGCCGGGCAGGTCACGAAAACTGCACCGAGAACGCTCCCTGCGAAATCGAGTTTGTCGACCATAAAGGTCGGGATGAGCACTTTCAGTACTATGTTAATGCCCCTGGAACGATAACGGTGCCTGCCGGAGAGTTCGAGGCGCTGAACGTATCGCTGATTGACATTGAGAAGCCTGACCGCCTGCTACAGCTCAGCTTTCATCCCGATTGGCCTGGTCTGATCCTTTCAGCCGTCTACCAAAAAGAGGGCCGCCGCGAAACGCAGCTGACATTAACCAACTTCAACCCAAACGGGGGCACGACGCCCTAAATGCTTTCGGGTTTATTGATTGTATTATTACCGCTTGTACTGGGTTATCTGGTTCGCATCCGCTCCAAGGGTTTACAGAACCTGATCAACCGCGCGGTTAACAGCTCGGTTTATTTGATACTGCTGTTTATGGGTATCAGCCTTGCCGGGCTCGAAGATTTGGGCAGTCAGCTCTCCCGCTTAGGGGGTAATGCACTGCTGTTGTTTAGCATCACCACACTGTTTAACCTGACGGCGCTATGGTGGCTCTCGCGTCGCCTATCCCTTCAAACAGGCAATTCCCCGGTGGTGAAAGACGCCCCCACCAGCAAGCTGGCCGCCATGCAGGGCTCATTACTGCTGGTAGGTGTGGTGGCAGGGGGCGTGACCTTTGGATTACTAACTGGCCCCATTCTTGGCGAAGCGCTGTTTACTACGGCAGATTGGCTCGCCGAATGGGTACTGTATTTGCTGCTGGCGCTGATCGGCTGCCAACTGCGCAACTCCGGCATGCCCCTGAAACAGATTTTGCTCAACCGTTTAGGCCTCGCCATTGCGATCACGCTCGCAGTGAGCTCGCTACTGGCGGGCCTAATCGCTGCCCCGCTGCTTTCGCTTAGCTGGAACGAGGGGCTGGCCATGGCTTCCGGCTTCGGCTGGTACTCGCTCTCTGCCATATTAATTGGCGACCAACTAGGCCCGCTAATGGGCGGCGTGGCGTTCTTCAACGACCTCACCCGTGAGTTGCTGGCATTTATCCTGATCCCATTGGTGATTCATCGCCATACCGCGCTAGCTATCGGTTACGGCGGCGCCACCTCCATGGATTTCACCCTGCCGGTGATTCAACAGCACGGCGGTGTGGCCTGCGTGCCCATCGCCGTGGTCAGCGGGTTTATTCTGTCGCTGCTCTCTCCACCGCTGATTCTGTTTTTTCTCTCGCTATCGGCATAACGACTGCGAGAAGAGGTTTTTTCACATTGCCTCTCTCGCAGCCAACCTAAACAATTAATAAGCAAGTAAAAGCTGGCATTTACTTTTGTTAAAAACTCACCTCAACCTTTTAAAAGCAAAGAAAAGCTCATCAAAGCCACCCTTCAAAAACCAACCTTTATCTTTTATTAAAATTCGAAGGTAACTCTTTAAAGCTAAAGTATTTAATTTCCTTTTAGCGAAAACACCCTTTGGCACTCGAACACGTTAAAGCCTAATTTAATACGCTTATTGATTTAGGTTATGGTTGCCTTTCGTTTAGCTAACCTATGATCTCTCAACTATAGTTCTTAAGTAGCGGTTTCCGATACAAAGCCTAGAGGCAGGGTAGCCTAGGGGTTTGAAGAGAAATAGCTAGTTAATAATGAGCTATCTAGTCAGACAATGTTGACCATGGTAATCCAGGGAGGTCGAGCATGGGTGATGTGGCTGTGGGCGAGGTTACTAACGATAAAAGTATATCGAAAGATACGGCAGAGAGTGACGTAAAAGAAGGGCCTAGACTTAAATCCACTTCTTTTAGTTATAACCAATCAACACCATCACCCCATTTAAATCAATCAGTAACCGATCATAATTACGACATTATTGATCGAAGCCATAAAGATAAACTCGACTCTTCACAACGTATTTTGTTTGTTACCACCGAAATTACCGATTTCGTTAAAGTCGGTGGCTTAGGTGATGTCTCTTCTGCACTTCCTAGAGCTCTGGCGGCACATCACGATGTGCGTGTCCTGATTCCAGCTTATCGGGAAATGGTTCAGTCAGATTATGACATTGAAACTGTTGGCCATTTGCCCGCTTTTGCAGGGTTGCCAGCCTGTGATGTTGGGCAGCTAACCTGCCGCGACGGGCTGATCGTTTATGTGCTGCTCTGCCCAGAACTTTATGAGCGTGAAGGCACGCCCTATGGCACCGGCTCAAGCGGTTATGGCGATGGTCAGGATGAAGGCTGGAAAGATAACGATATTCGCTTTGCCAGGCTATCACGGGCGGCGGCTGATATCGCCTTGGGTAAAGCGAGTTTAGATTGGCAGCCTCAGCTACTGCATCTCAACGACTGGGCGTGCGGCTTAGCGCCCGCCTATGTGCATTGGCAAGGGCACTCTATTCCAACCATTTTCACCATCCACAACTTGGCTTACCAAGGTGTATTTGATGCCTCGCGCCTGGAAGTACTCGGCATTCCCTACGACGCATTTAACATTCATGGCGTCGAATATTATGGCGATCTTTCCTTCATGAAAGCGGGCATCGTCTATGCCTCGCAAGTGACCACCGTCAGCGCGACCTACGCCCAAGAAATCACCACCCCTAAATTCGGCTGTGGGCTTGACGGGCTACTTCGTTGCAAAGCCGAACAAGGTTGCTTGAGCGGCATTCCCAATGGCATTGACGACTCCTGGGATCCACGCACCGATAGTCTCTTGATCCAAGCGTTCTCCTCTAACGATTGGCGCGGTAAGCGTGCCAATGCTGACTATGTTCGTCGTCATTTTGGGTTAACCCCCAGCCCAGGCCCATTGTTTGCAGTGATTTCAAGAATGGTGCATCAGAAAGGGCTTGACCTGACCATCGAAGCGGCGAAAGCCATTGTCCATGCCGGTGGGCAAATCGTCTTCATGGGCTGCGGTGAACACCACGTCGAGGAAGCCCTGCGCAAGCTGGCTATTCGTTTTCCTGGCGCTATCACAGCGTACATCGGTTTCGATGAGTACCAAGCTCGCTGCCTTTTCGCAGGGAGTGACTTTCTGCTAATGCCTTCACGCTTCGAGCCTTGCGGACTGAGCCAGATGTATGCCCAGCGTTTCGGCTCACTACCGATCGCTCACCGCACCGGCGGCCTGGCCGATACCATCGAAGACGGCGTGACCGGTTTTTTGTTCGACGACATGCAGTTTGGTAGTTACATGCATGCCATTCAGCGCGCCTTTGCCGTGTTCAGATCTACCGATCTTTTCAATGCCATGCGCGGAGCCGCGATGGCGGGGCGATATCACTGGAAACAGTCGATCGTCCCCTATAGCAAGTTGTACTTGCAGGCCCTTGAACAGGCAGGCAACGAGACGACACTGGCCCGGTGAAGGAGAGGATAAGCGATGCTTGAAAGGCCACGGCTCCAAAAAAAACAAGCGTTCCAACCCACCTTCGGCGCACAGGTCGTCGAGGAAGGTTTAACACGCTTCGTGCTCTGGGCGCCGAGCGCTCACCGGGTTGATGTAGAGGTTGAGGGGCTGCCCAGTGTCACGATGGATAAAAGCGATGACGGGTGCGCAACGGCCGAAGTAGCCTGTGGGCACGGTGCTCGCTACCGCTACCGTATATTTAATGAGAAAGACGATGAGGGTGATGAGCAGGGCAGCGTGGTTCCCGACCCCGCTGCCCGCGCCCAGGCCGGGGATATCAACGGTCCCAGTGTGGTGATCGACCCAAGTCACTACCAGTGGGAAAATGTCGACTGGCAAGGACGTCCGTGGCATGAAACCGTGCTCTACGAATTGCATGTCGGCACCCTGGGTGGTTTTAAAGGCGTGCGCCAACACCTCCCCCATCTAGCTGAATTGGGTATCACCGCCATTGAGTTGATGCCGGTCTCAGAATTTCCCGGTGCGCGTAATTGGGGCTATGACGGCGTGCTCCCCTACGCGGTTGAAGCCTCCTATGGCAGCCCCGATGACATGAAAGCCTTGATCGACGAAGCCCACTCCTATGGTTTGATGGTGTTTCTCGATGTTGTGTACAACCACTTCGGTCCCGACGGTAACTACTTAGCCAACTACGCCGACGCTTTCTTCCGAAAGGATCTCGTCACGCCCTGGGGGCCCTCCATCGATTTTCGTCAACCGATGGTACGCCGTTACTTCATTGATAACGCCTTGATGTGGCTTGAGGAGTACCAACTGGATGGCTTGCGTTTCGATGCTGTCCACGCCATTAGCGAGCAGGACTTCCTGGTCGAGCTGTCCGAAACAATACGTGCGCGAATAGCCCCCGAGCGGCATGTTCATCTGGTACTGGAGAACGAAGGCAATACCGCCAGCCTACTCAACCAACAGCAGTTTACTGCCCAGTGGAACGACGACTGGCACAACGTTTTACATGTATTGCTGACCGGCGAGCAGGAAGGCTATTACGGCGACTTTGTCGATGACGCTACCCCCCGCTTGGCCCGCTGTCTCAGTGAAGGCTTTATATTTCAGGGCCATACATCGCGTCATGGTCATTGCCGAGGAGAGCCCAGCGCCCATCTGCCGCCGACAGCCTTCGTCGCGTTTCTCCAAAATCATGATCAGACCGGCAACCGCGCCCTCGGCGAGCGGTTAAGTGTGCTAACTGATGCCGACTCACTGGCTGCCGCTGAGGTTTTACTGCTGCTGTCACCCATGATCCCGCTGCTATTTATGGGCGAAGAGTGGGGCTCCACGCAGCCATTCCTATTCTTCACCGAACACAATGAGGAACTCGCCCAAGCGGTTCGTGAAGGAAGACGGGCAGAGTTTGCCGACTTCAGCGCTTTTTTCGACGAACAGAGCCGCGAGCAAATACCTGATCCAAATGCACTAACCACTTTTGAAGCCTCTATTCCCGATTTTTCAATGCGGGAAACAACTCCTTATTCCGCTTGCCTTGCGCGCTATCGCACCCTGTTAGCGCTGCGCCACCTGCATATTGTGCCGCGTTTAGCTTGCGCCGAAGCACTAGGTGCAAAAGTGCTAGGCGACAAAGCAGTACTCGCTCGCTGGCGGATGAATGACGACACACAGCTGATGATAGCGCTCAATCTTAGCCAGCAGTCGGTGGCCACGCCCGGGCTGGGAGTAGGTCAGCTACTTTATGAAACCAGCGAAGGAGCCGCAAAGGCCGCCGAGAGTGGCAGGCTGCCTCCCCGCACTGCGGCTGCCTGGTTGCGCGATAACCCCGGTGAAGAGGAGGTGTGCGAATGAAAGCGTTGCTAAGGGAGCTAGCCGACGCGGCAGGTTTACTGCTTGAGTGGGAAAATAGCGACGGCGAGCCCTGCCAGCTCTCTGAGCAGGTTCAGCGTAACTTACTGGAAGTACTGGGCTATTCAACGCCCAGTGAGTCCGCCATGGAGGAAGGCTTGCAACGCCTGAAACGTCTGAATGCGCCGCAAAGCCCTGCAGAATGGCCACCGCTGCTTACCGCCGACTGTGGCACACCGATCATGCTGCCCTCGCCGCTATCTCCCGGCACCGCGTTTACATTGCAGCTTGAGCAAGGCGGTTCTCAAAAAGGCTACCTTGACGATGACGGTGCGGTGCCCAGTGTTACCGAGATTGGCTATCACCGGTTGCAGATAGCCGATACTGAATTGACCCTGGCCGTCGCACCTCACCAGTGCTATTCGCTTAGTGACGCCAGCGGCGAGTCTACGCCCAGGATGTGGGGATTGGCGGCACAGCTTTACGCGCTGCGGCGCCCCGGAGATGGTGGAATCGGCGACACCTTGGCGCTGGAGCAGTGCGTTGTGCATGCAGCCGAGCAAGGCGCCGATGCTCTGGCGATCAGCCCTACCCATGCCATGTTTAGCGCCGACCCTGAGCGCTACAGCCCCTACTCCCCCTCCACACGGCTCCTCTATAACGTGCTTTATAGTGCTGCGGAAACTCTGCTGGGCGAAACCTGCGTCCATGAGGCTCAGGCCCGCAATGGGCTTCAGGCTGAGTTGCGCCGACTGGAAGCAGATGACTACCTCGACTGGCCCGAAGCAGCCCGCGTCAAGCTCTCCTGGCTGCGCTATCTCTACGATGATTTCATGGAACGTGAAGATTATGAGGCCCAAGCCCTCCACCAAGAGATGCAGGCATTCCGCCGTGCGGGCGGTGAACTGCTGGAAGATCATTGCCGCTTTGAAGCTCTGCAGAGAGAACTCGGCCCCGGCGATTGGCGAGACTGGCCTGAAGAGCTTCGCGACCCAGCCAGTTTGACGCTTGCTCACTTCGCCGAAACCCGTACCGATGAAATAGGTTTTCATGCGTTCTTGCAGTGGTTAACCGCCGATGGGCTAGCCCGTGCCCAGCGTACCGCCCGCGAGAGGGGTATGGCGATCGGCTTGATCACTGACTTGGCGGTGGGGGCGGATGCCAGAGGCAGCCAAACATGGAGCCGCCCAACAGATATGCTGGAAGGTGTCTCGATCGGCGCCCCACCCGACCTATTCAATGCCAATGGCCAGGACTGGGGCCTCGCTGCTTTCTCGCCTTTTGGTCTGAAGCGCTCAGGCTTTCGTAGCTTCATTGACATGCTACGCAGTGCCTTCGCCCACGCTGGCGGGGTGCGGATCGATCATATACTTGGCTTAATGCGATTATGGCTCATTCCTCAGGGCGCGCCGCCTTTTGAAGGCGGTTACCTCAGTTATCCCCTGGACGACATGCTGCGACTAGTGGCACTAGAGTCCTGGCGGCATCGTGCCATCGTGATTGGGGAAGACCTGGGCACCGTCGCACCTGGCTTTCGCGAACGCCTTACCGCACGCGGCATATTGGGCATGCAGGTGCTGTGGTTCGAGCAGGATGAGGCGCACAACTACCTTCCCGCCAGCAACTGGAAACCCAACGCCATAGCAACCACCTCGACCCATGACCTGCCCACCGTGGCAGGTTGGTGGGCGGGGCGCGATATCGAATGGCGCAGCCACTTGGGGTTACTCAAGGAAACGCAGAGCGCCGAGAGCGAACAGCTAGCCAGGCGTCAGGAGCGTGCCAAGCTAGCCAGCTCCTTGGGCTTGCTAGGCGCGACGCCCACCACCGAGACACTAGAAGCGGCTGACATTCCTGCCTCGCAGGTACTCAATGCCTGCACGCGCCACCTGGCCGGCACCCCTGCGCCATTACTCATACTCCCGGTTGAGGACGCGCTGGGGCTTGAGGAGCAAGCCAACTTACCGGGTACGTTAGATGAGCACCCTAATTGGCGGCGGCGCTGGGCATCCCATGCCAATGACTTGCTGACATCCGATGAGGTTCGTCAACGGCTAGCGGCGCTGGCACATACACGCAAAGCCATCTCCCAAGGCAAACCATCACGATCCGGCCAATTTGGAAAATCGACCCATGAATGAAATCCTCGCCACTGTGCGGTTGCAGTTTCACCGCGACTTTACCCTAGCGGATGCCGAGCAGTGGGTAGACTATTATGCCAGCTTGGGGATCAGTCATATTTATGCCTCACCGCTACAGGCATCACGTACCGGTTCAACCCATGGCTATGACGGCATCGACCCAACGCGAATCGACCCCGAGTTAGGCGGCGAGGCAGCGCTTGAGCGCTTAGTGTCACGGCTGCGCTCGCGCGGTATGGGGCTAATACTTGATATTGTCCCTAATCACCTGGCAGTGGGTGGCTCACAAAACCGCTGGTGGCAAGACGTGCTGGCCTGGGGGAAAGAGAGCCCTTACGCCGACTTTTTCGATATTGACTTCGATCACGCGGACTCCTCGCTAGCCGGAAAGCTGCTTGTGCCGTTCTTGGGGGACCCTTACGCCGAGATACTTCATTCAGGCGAACTAGAACTCAGCTACGACGTCGATACGGCTGGCTTCCATGTTGACTATCACGAGCACCGCTTTCCCATCGACCCACGTCATTACGGCGATATATTGCGCTTTGCTGAACATAACGTGCTGCACGAACAAGCAGCTTTTTTCGATGCCCTTCTGCAACGTGATGACGCCTATACCGCCGCTGACGATGTGCGTTACCAGCTAAATAAGGTGATGGAATCCCCCGCTGCCCGTCAGTCACTCGATGAGCTCATGCCACTGTTTGACGGCGCCAACCCTAACGGTGCCATTCGCCTGCATAACTTGCTTGAACGCCAGCACTACCGCCTGGCGTGGTGGCGCACCGCCTCTGATGAGATCAACTGGCGGCGCTTCTTTGATGTCACCGAACTGGGCGGGCTACGCGTTGAAGTGCCGGAAGTGTTCGAGGCCGTTCACGCCCTGCCGTTCCGTTTGGTCGAAGCGGGCTGGATCGACGGCTTAAGGGTCGACCACGTCGATGGGCTTGCCGACCCTCGCGGTTATTGCCTCAAGCTGCGCCAGCGCCTGGATGAATTGCAGGCCAAGCGACCGTCCGATGTGCCTCACCAAATTGCTCTCTATGTAGAAAAGATTCTGGGCGATGGCGAAACGCTACATGACGACTGGGGAGTGGACGGTACCAGCGGTTATGAGTTTATGAACGAGGTCTCGGGAATACAGCACGACCCAACCAGCGTCGCACCACTGCGCGCGCTTTGGCAGGAGATCAGTGGCCGTGATGGTGATTTTTCAGCGGAGGTACGTCTGGCTAGGCGTGAAATACTGACGTCACTGCTGGCCAGCGAATTCAATGCCTGTGCCAACGCTCTGCATGCCGTCGCTCGCGCCCAGCTTACCAGTCGCGATATTAGCCTAGCGGCCATCAGCCGGGCACTGGAAGCATTAATCGTTCACTTCCCCATCTATCGCAGCTATGCCGATGAGGCCGGGCGCCCAGAGGCCGATGCTCCCTTCTTTGCTCAGGCGATGCGAGGTGCTCGGCAAGCGCTAAATCCGCCAGATATTGCGGTGCTCGAGGCGTTAGAACGCTGGTTAGGCGGCGAAGCGCCTTGCGATATTACTAAGGATGACGAGCGCCGACTGCGCCAGCGCGCCATTGTGCGCTTCCAGCAGCTCACTTCACCGGTCGCAGCCAAGGCAGTAGAGGACACGGCGGGTTATCGCAGTGCCGTATTAATCTCGCGTAACGATGTGGGTTTTGATGGCGAGCACTTCAGCCATTCTCCTGAGCACTTTCACGCGGCGAATCTCCGGCGCGCCCGCGAGTTTCCTCGCTCCATGGTGACCACCGCTACCCACGATCACAAGCGTGGCGAGGACGTTCGTGCGCGGCTGGCCGCCCTCAGTGAACACGCCACCTACTTTGCAACGCAAGTGGAACATTGGCGGCGGCTAGCAGCGCCACTGCGCCGCTCGTTGCCCGATGGCCCCGCCCCCTCGCCGGGCGATGAACTGATTCTCTACCAAGTGCTGCTAGGCGCTTGGTCGCCAACGCTTGTTCCGCGGAATAGCGACGCGATGCATACGTTTTTCCAACGGCTCACTCAATGGCAGCAAAAAGCGCTGCGTGAAGCCAAGTTACGCAGCCATTGGCTATGGCCAGATGATAGCTATGAGTCGGCCTCTCAAGCGTTCCTGGAAGAGTTACTGACAACGCCTGCCCTGCGCGATTCCATTGCAGAGGCAGCGCGCACTATCGACCTACCGGGCGCCCTCAACGGATTAGTACAGACAGCGCTGCGCCTGACCGTACCCGGCGTACCCGACCTCTACCAGGGGGGTGAATTCTGGGAAGACAGCCTGGTAGATCCTGACAACCGTCGCCCCGTCGACCATGCAGCGCGTAAGGCAGCACTGGAAGCGTCGCTGACGCCCACTGAAGCGCTATCCACGTGGCGTGATGGACGCGTAAAACAAGCGCTCATCGCTCGCTTGCTGACGTTACGCCAACGCTACCCGCAGCTGTTTATGCGTGGCGATTATCGCCCGCTTTCAGCAACGGGTGAGCATGCCGATCACTTGATGGCATTTACTCGGCAACACGCCGGTTACCAACTGCTAGTAGTGGTACCCAGGCTAACGTCTGCCCTGCTTGCCGATGCCGAGCATCCGCATATCCCTCCACACCACTGGAAAAATACTTCTCTCCAGCTGGAGTCCGGTGTTTGGCAAGGGGTATTGGCAGCGACCTCTCTTACGGTAGGTGACCAGAGCATTCCCATCGGGACGCTGCTCAAGGAGTTCCCCATTGGGGTTTTCCTGCGTGATGACGTCACTGAGGAGAGCGCTTGAGTTACCGCAACCACTGATCAACTTTGCTAAACACTGACTTTGCTAAACATTGAAAAGCACACTGGGAGAGCTGAGATGACTGACGAAGAACGCGTGCGGCAACTGGCCTACAGCATCTGGGAAGCGGAAGGACGCCCCGAAGGCCAGCAGCAGCGCCACTGGGATAGAGCGTTAAAGATCGTTGCCGCGGAGCAAGCAGCCGGTAATGACGCCGACCTGGAAGAAGTCGGCGAACCAGTGGACGAGACCCCCATTCTGGAGGAGGACTTGCCGCTGGAGGAGGATGAGGTAGGCATCCAGGAGAACCGTTTACCGCTGGAAGATCCCGACGGCGACCCGGCCTTCGATGAAGCTCCCTTTCGAGACGACACGTTCATAGGGCAGGACGTGCCGGTTCAGGATCGTGGGCATCCGCCCCAGACACCCACCGACCCTGAAGATACAGCGAACTCTATGGAACCGCTGCCTGAAGAGTCCGCCACGGTGGCACGTACTCGTCACCCGCGTCGTAGCAGCGACCCGCTGGCCGCTAGCAAAAACACGAGCACAACAGCCAAGACCACAGCTAAGAAAGCCGGTAAGACGGCAACGGCTAAAAAGACAGATGCCAAGACAGTGAAAAAAGCGACGCCAAAGGCGAAGAAAACCAACCCGCCCAAGGCAAGCGACCCCGATAGTTAGTTGTTAAAGATGTCGTGAAAAAACAGACGTTAAACGTTAGCCAACTCCCAAGTGCCCGAATGGCTCAAGGATGAATGCAATGAGTACAAGCAACGCCTCGCGGGACAGCGATAAGTCCGTTGCCGCCAACGAAACTCCAAGCGTTATGCGGCACGCACGTGTTCACGAAGGATCGTCGTTTCCGTTAGGGGCGACATGGGATGGGCTAGGCGTTAATTTCGCACTGTTCTCCGCGAATGCCACCAAAGTTGAGCTATGCCTGTTTGATGAAACCGGCGAACAGGAATTGGCGTGTGTTGAACTACCCGAATACACCGACGAAGTTTGGCACGGTTACCTGCCCGACGCCCGCCCCGGCCAGCTTTACGGTTACCGAGTACACGGACCTTACGCCCCTGAGGAAGGCCACCGCTTCAACCCTAATAAACTGCTACTCGACCCATACGCCAAGCAGATTGTGGGTGACGTTAAATGGGATGAAGCACTGTTTGGATACACCATCGGGCATCCCGACGGCGATCTAAGTTTCGATGAGCGTGACAGCGCACCGTTTATGCCGCGCTGCCGCGTGATCGACCCGGCCTTTACCTGGGGACGCTCGCGGGATGTACAGCTGCCTTGGGATCACACCATTGTTTATGAGACCCATGTGCGCGGCTACACCATGCGCCACCCGGCGGTGCCTGAAGCGCTACGCGGAACCTTTGCCGGTTTGATGGTCAACGATGTGGTTGACTACATCCGCTCGCTTGGCGTTTCGTCGGTTGAGTTACTGCCGATCCACGCCTTCGTTGATGATCAACGCCTGTTAGAGCAGGGGCTGCGCAATTACTGGGGCTACAACACGCTCGGTTTTTTCGCGCCGCATTCGCGCTATATCTCGGGTGAGAGCATCAATGAATTTAAAGAGCTGGTAGCGCGTTATCATGCCGCCGATTTAGAGGTCATCCTCGACGTGGTTTACAACCACACCGCCGAGGGCAACGAACTAGGCCCCACTCTTTCTCTTAAAGGCATCGACAACGCCTCTTACTATCGGCTGATGCCCGATGAACCGCGCTACTACATCGACGACACCGGCACGGGTAACACCCTTAATCTGAGCCATCAGCGTGTGCTGCAAATGGTCACGGACTCGCTGCGCTATTGGGCCACGGAGATGCGTGTCGACGGTTTCCGCTTTGACTTGGCGACCATCCTTGGCCGCGAACCCCACGGCTTTGACGAGGGAGGCGGCTTTCTCGACTCCTGCCGCCAGGATCCTATCCTCAGCCAAGTCAAACTGATTGCCGAACCTTGGGACTGCGGCCCCGGCGGCTATCAGGTCGGTGGCTTTCCGCCGGGCTGGGCAGAGTGGAATGACCAGTTCCGCGATACGGTGCGTGCTTTCTGGCGCGGCGATGAAGGGCAGTTACCGGAGCTTGCAACCCGGCTAATGGCATCGGCTGATTTCTTCAAACGGCGCGGACGGCGGCCATTCGCCTCGGTTAACTTCGTCACTGCCCACGATGGCTACACCCTTTACGATCTGGTGGCCTACAACGATAAGCATAACGAGGCGAACGGCGAGGAGAATATGGATGGCCATGGCCACAACTTATCGTGGAACCATGGCGTCGAGGGCCCTACTGACGATGAAGATATCCAAGCACTTCGGCTGCGTCAGATCCGTAATTTGATCGCCACCACGCTGTTCTCCCAAGGCACGCCGATGCTGCTGGCGGGCGATGAACTTCTACGCACCCAGCAAGGCAACAATAACGCCTACTGCCAGGATAACGAGATCAGTTGGGTGGATTGGAACCTCGATGGTGACGCCCACGCCATGATCGAGTATTTGCGGCGGGTAATTGAGCTTCGGCTGCGCTACCCCATCCTACGTCGAGGTCGCTTCCTTTCCGGTGAATACAACGAAGAAATGGGGCTCAAGGAAGTGACTTGGCTGGCCCCTGATGGTGCTGAAATGGATGTTGAGCGCTGGGAAGATGCCGAATCACGTACCCTCGGCCTACTGCTTGACGGCCGCGCTCAGCCTTCCGGCATACGCCGTGCGGGGGCCGATGTCACCTTGCTGCTGATTTTCAACGCCCACCACGAGTCAGTCGCTTTTCAACTCCCCGAAGCACCGAGCGGCAGCGGCTGGTTATGCCGTCTCGACACCAGCAAAACCATTGACGAAGCCCCGTTCCAGCGCGGCTTTGGTGAAGAACATAAGATGGAGAGTCGCTCACTGGCCCTGCTAGAGCTCGTGCAGCACGACGAAGGCGCCGTTACCTAGACATGAGGCGGCGCGGATACCTTCGTTGTCGTTTTCGCGCTGCAAGGAGAAGCATGCGATGAGTTCACCTGTCTATCCCACGTCCGGGGATCTCCCGGCACAGAGTCAACACCAGAGCCATGGTCTCGCGGCCACCCATGCTCCACGCATTGCCATTGAAGCCATCACCCCTTCCCTGGATCAAGGGCGCTTTGCGCCCAAGGCGATCGTGGATGAAGCGGTCGTGGTCAAAGCGACGATCTTCGCCGACGGCCACGATATGCTGGCAGCTGCGCTCTGTTGGCATGACGATGAGGGGCAGCAACAGCGCGTTCCCATGCGACAAGTAAAGCCATTGGGGCTCGACGTGTGGGAGGGCCACTTTACGCCCCAGCGGGTGGGCCGCCATGGCTTTATTATCGAAGCCTGGTGGGATGTCTACGCCACTTACCACCACGAACTACTAAAGAAACACCAGGCAGGCGTTCCCATTGAGCTTGAACTCGAGGAAGGCAGACGGCTAATTGAACGAGCCGCCGAGCGAAGCGCAGAAGTGCTCAATGCGTCGCTGGCGGCGATCCTTGAGCAATTTCGCCTTGCTCAACAAGAAGCCGATCTCGTTGCGCTACTTTTAAGCAGCGAGACGGTTAAATTGATGCAGGAAGCGGATAATCGACCGCACTTAACCCGAAGCGATGTCCTCTACCCGCTAGATGTTGAACGTCTAAAAGCACGTTTCGCTAGCTGGTACGAACTCTTCCCCCGTTCGGAAACCGACGATCCCAATCGCCACGGCACGTTCAAGGATGTCCACAGGCGGCTACCGTTGATCCGCGATATGGGCTTTGACGTGCTCTATTTCCCGCCTATCCACCCTGTCGGGCGAGCACATCGCAAAGGGCCTAACAACACCCTCATCGCTGGGCCAAGCGATCCAGGCAGCCCTTACGCTATTGGCAGCGAAGAAGGCGGGCATGAGGCCATCCACCCTGAGCTAGGCACCCGCGAAGATTTCCGCGATCTGGTCCGCGTTGCCGAAGACCACGGCCTGGAGATAGCGCTCGACTTTGCCATTCAGTGTTCACCGGATCACCCCTGGCTCAAGGAGCATCCTGGCTGGTTCTCCTGGCGGCCCGACGGCTCGATTCGCTATGCCGAGAACCCGCCTAAGAAATATCAGGATATTGTCAACGTCGACTTCTACGCCGAGGAGGCAATTCCCTCACTCTGGCTTGAACTGCGTAACGTGGTTCAAGGCTGGGTGGATGAAGGCGTGAAGATTTTTCGCGTTGATAATCCGCACACCAAGCCACTGCCCTTTTGGGAGTGGCTAATTGCCGATATTCGCCAACGTGACCCCGATGTGATTTTCCTGGCCGAAGCGTTTACCCGCCCGGCCATGATGCTGCGCCTGGGCAAGCTGGGTTTCACACAGAGCTATACCTATTTCACCTGGCGCCATACCAAGGCGGAGTTAACCGAATATTTCACGCAGCTCAACGAATCGCCACTGCGGGACGGCTATCGACCCAACTTCTTCGTCAATACACCTGACATCAATCCCTACTTCCTGCAGTCGTCCGGTCGTGCGGGATTCCTGATTCGCGCGGCGCTGGCCACCATGGGATCAGGATTGTGGGGCATGTACTCCGGCTTTGAACTCTGCGAAGGCGCACCGGTACCCGGCAAGGAGGAGTACCTCGATTCAGAGAAGTACCAGCTTCGCCTGCGCGACTATAGCGCCCCCGGCAACATCATCTATGAGATCGCCCAGCTCAACCGAATCCGGCGCGAGAATCCGGCGCTGCATAGCCATCTTGGGCTGACTTTCCATGCAGTACACAACGACCGTTTATTGCTCTTCGCCAAGCGCACTTCGCTAAACGACGAGGCCATATTAATCGCCGTCAATCTTGATCCTTTCGAGCCTCAGGAGGGCGCATTTGAATTGCCCATGGCGCTATTCGAACTTCCCGATGAGGCGGCCCTGCATGTGGAGGATCTTATGAGTGGTCGTCAATGGACCTGGCATGGCAAATGGCAAGCGATGCGGTTAGACCCCGCCGTCATGCCATTCGCCATTTGGCGTCTTCGCCCGGTTCACTAGTTTCCAGTTTATTAGCTACCGGTTTACTAGCTCCCGGTTTATTAACAACGGTCTTGGCTTGGAAGCCGCTAGTTCATGTCAATTTTGACCTAATGATCAAAGCAGAGAGGGTAAGCCAATGATGGATGCCAGCAGCGAAACACACGCCGTCGAGGCGATGGATTTCCTCGATGACCCACTCTGGTATAAGGATGCGGTGATTTACCAGGTACATGTGAAGGCCTTCTTCGATGCCAACGACGACGGTATCGGCGATTTCGAAGGCTTGATTCAGAAGCTGGACTATATCGTCAGCCTCGGTGTTAACACGATATGGATACTGCCGTTTTACCCGTCACCCCGGCGCGATGACGGCTACGATATCGCCGAATACACTGGTGTGAGCCCTGACTACGGCACGCTCGATGACGCCAAGCGCTTCATCCAGGAGGCCCACCAGCGCGGGCTGCGCGTGATTACCGAGCTGGTCATCAACCACACGTCCGACCAGCATGAGTGGTTTCAGCGCGCGCGTCAGGCGCCGGCCGGCTCACCGGAGCGGAATTTCTACGTATGGTCGGACACCGACCAGGCCTACGCCGGCACGCGCATTATCTTTCTGGACACCGAATCCTCCAACTGGACTTGGGACCCGGTGGCCGGCGCCTACTTCTGGCATCGTTTCTACTCCCATCAGCCGGATCTCAACTTCGACAACCCCGTGGTACTCGACGAGATTCTTAAGGTCATGGCGTACTGGCTGGACATGGGGGTGGATGGCCTGCGCCTGGACGCCATACCGTATCTGGTCGAGCGCGAAGGCACCAACAACGAAAACCTGCCCGAAACCCACGTGGTACTCAAGAAAATCCGCGCGGTACTCGACGAGCGCTACCCCGACCGCATGCTGCTCGCCGAAGCCAACCAGTGGCCCGAGGATACCCGGCCCTACTTCGGCGATGGCGACGAGTGCCACATGGCGTTCCACTTCCCTTTAATGCCGCGCATGTACATGGCACTGGCTCAGGAAGACCGCTTCCCAATTACCGATATTCTACGTCAGACGCCTGAAATACCGGCCACCTGCCAGTGGGCGATCTTCTTGCGTAACCACGACGAACTGACCCTTGAAATGGTGACCGATAAGGAGCGCGACTACCTCTGGAATCACTACGCCGCCGACCGTCGGGCTCGTATTAATTTGGGCATTCGTCGTCGATTAGCGCCCCTGCTGGAACGCGACCGGCGGCGTATTGAGCTGCTTAACAGCTTGCTGCTCTCCATGCCGGGCACGCCGGTGCTCTATTACGGCGACGAGATTGGTATGGGTGACAATATCTATCTCGGCGACCGTGACGGCGTGCGAACGCCCATGCAGTGGTCGGTGGATCGCAACGGCGGCTTCTCCCGTGCCGATCCGGCCAAGCTGGTGCTGCCGCCCATTATGGACCCGCTTTACGGCTACCAGACGGTGAATGTGGAAGCGCAAATTCGCGATTCCCATTCGCTGCTTAGCAACATGCGGCGGCTACTGGCGGTACGCAGCCAGCACCGTGCTTTCAGCCGCGGCACCATGCGGCCGCTCTACCCCTCCAATCGGCATATTCTCGCCTACCTACGCGAGATGACACTCGATAATGGCGAGACAGAAACACTGCTATGCGTGGCCAATGTGGCCAGCACAGCTCAGGCCGTGGAGCTCGACCTTTCCGCGTTTGCCGGTCAGGTGCCGGTAGAAATGGTCGGCGGAAGCGCTTTTCCACCGGTGGGTAAACTGGCGTACCTGCTGACGCTGCCTCCCTACGGATTTTTCTGGTTCTTGCTGGCCCCAGCTACCGCCATGCCGGAGTGGCATGTTCCTGTACCAGAGCCCATGCCAGATTTCGTTACGCTGATTATCAAAAAGCGCCTTGAGGAGATTTTTGAAGAGACGCCCAGGCGGTTATTAGAACGCGAGACGCTGCCCAGCTACCTGCCCAAGCGGCGTTGGTTCGCCGCCAAGCAGGCCCGCATTGAGGAAGTCCATTTACACGCCACTGCCAGCCTTGAGCACGGCGGGCACTTACTGCTGTTCAGCGAACTAGAGGTCAAACATGGCCAAGGCAGCGAGCGCTACCAACTGCCGCTGGCTTTTCTGAGCGAAGATGAGCAAAGCAATCCTCTACCGCAACAGCTCGCCATGGCACGGGTGCGTCGTTTCCACGAAGTCGGGCTGCTAACCGATGCCGTCACCCTGGATGCCTTTACGCTGGCGGTACTGGAAGGCATGCGGCTCGGCAGAGTGCTGCCTTATGAGAAAGGAGAAATCCATTTCTTGCCCACCGCTGCCTTCGCCGAACTGACGCTTCCCGAGCATCCTGAGGTAGTGCAGCAGAGTGCCGAGCAATCCAATAGCTCGGTGATCATCAACCATCAATTAGTGCTCAAGCTGTTTCGACGCTTGGAGCCGGGCACTCATCCCGAAGCGGAGATCGGCAGTTACCTGACTGAGCGGGGCTTTAAGCATACCGTGCCCTTGTTCGGCGTGGTAACCCGGCTCGAAGAGGGAACCACGCAGACGCTCATGGTTCTGCAAGGCTTCATCGACAATCAGGGCGATGCTTGGTCATGGACGCGCACCAAGCTGGAACGGGCCATTCGTGAAGCGGTGGCAGACGACGAACGCGCAAGCGAGTCAAAAGCCGAAGCCCGCTACGGTGCGTTCGAGGAGTTGGCAGAGTTTGCCACGACACTGGGGCGCCGGCTGGGTGAGCTAC
The DNA here is from genome assembly GCF_022489065.1 of Vreelandella neptunia. Classification (GTDB taxonomy): domain Bacteria; phylum Pseudomonadota; class Gammaproteobacteria; order Pseudomonadales; family Halomonadaceae; genus Vreelandella; species Vreelandella neptunia_A. The sequence goes on from NZ_JAKVTW010000010.1 coordinate 35,226, forward strand.
ATATGGTGCTGGCGACGCCCAGCGACGACCCAGCATTTGCCCCCGAAGTTGCTGACGCCTCCCATGTCCAGCACTGGACACAGCGCGTGACACAGCGCGTTGAGGAAGCGCTGAACGTGCTAGAGCAACACAAGAACACCGCCAGCGAAGCCGAGCAGCAACTTGCCGATACCATTTTGGCGCGTCGTTCCACGCTAGTGAATGCTATCAACATGATGGCGGCACTCGCCGAAGGCAGCTTGCTCACCCGCATCCATGGCGACTTGCATCTTGGTCAGGTACTGGTGGCCCATGACGATGCCTACATCATCGACTTTGAAGGCGAACCAGCCAGGCCCTTGGAAGAGCGTCGTGCTAAGGATAGCCCGCTGCGCGATGTGGCTGGCATGTTGCGCTCCTTCGACTACGCCTATGCCAAGGTGGAAGAAGCCCGGCCCGGCGACCATGAAGGCGCCGATACGCACACCGACACCAGCCACGCGGTGGTGGAACAGTACCTGCTCAAAGGTCGCCAAGCCTTTCTCAACGCTTATTGGCTGGCCACCATGGACATGCCCCACGAGTGGAAGCAAGCCAGTGGAGCCGCTGCGGCGGTGGATCTGTTCGTGCTGGAAAAGACGGCTTATGAAATCGCCTACGAAGCCGCCAATCGCCCAGAATGGCTGGGTGTGCCGTTGCACGGCCTAGCCGCTCTCATCGAGCAACTCACCCCAGGAGAGCCACATGAATGATGCTATTCACACCCGACCCCTTCTGGATCGCAGCTTGTGGTTGACTGAGGATGACGCCAGGGATCTAGCGCAAGGAACCCATCGCGATCCCTTCGCCATCCTCGGTATTCACAGTGATGGCAAAGGGCAGTTCTTACGGGTCTTCCTACCCGGCGCAGTGGGGGTTGATGTTCTCGACCGCGAAGGTGGCAGTGTGCGTTGCTGCCTGACGGGCATGCAAATCCCTGGTCTGTTCGCTGCCCGACTACCCCATGCGGCTCCCTATCTGCTGCGAATTCGCTGGCCCCAAGGCGAACAGCTAACCGAGGACCCGTATAGTTTCGGCCTGCTACTGGGCGAAATGGATCTCTACCTGCTAGGCGAAGGCAATCATCGACAGCTGGGGCACTGCCTGGGTGCCCAGCCTATGACTCTGGAAGGCGTTGATGGTGTGCGCTTTGCGGTCTGGGCACCGAATGCCCAACGCGTCTCCGTGGTGGGGAATTTCAATAGCTGGGACGGCAGACGACACGTCATGCGCCTGCGTATCGCCGCCGGGGTGTGGGAATTATTCGTTCCGCGCCTCGGCCCCGGGGAAGCGTACAAATATGAGATTATCGAGGCCACCGGGGCCATTGGTCTACGTGCCGATCCTGTCGCGTTGGCCACTGAACCGCCCCCCTCTACCGCCTCAGTAGTGGCCGACACCGCGCCCTTTACTTGGCATGACGACGCATGGCTCGCCCAGCGGGGGAAAACCCATGATCCGTCTCGGCCAATGAGCATTTACGAAGTGCACGCTGCCTCCTGGCGCAAACATGGCGGCGACAACGGCGAGCTCTATAGCTGGCGCGACCTGGCCGAGCACTTGATACCCTATGTGTTGGAGATGGGGTTCACCCACGTTGAGCTACTGCCCATCATGGAGCATCCATTTGGTGGCTCCTGGGGTTATCAGCCTCTAAGCCAGTTTGCGCCCAGTGCCCGCTTCGGCAAGCCGGCCGATTTCGCCTACTTCGTTGATGAGTGCCACCAATCGGGGCTGGGCGTCATTCTCGACTGGGTGCCCGCCCACTTCCCCACTGACCCCCACGGCTTGGCGCGTTTTGATGGCACCGCTCTGTACGAATATGAGCACCCTTTTGAGGGCTTCCATCAAGATTGGGACACCTACATCTACAACCTGGGCAGACGGGAAGTGCATGGTTTTATGCTGGCTTCGGCCCTGCACTGGCTGCGGCATTTCCATGTCGATGCACTGCGCGTCGATGCCGTTGCCTCAATGCTCTATCGCAACTACTCCCGCAACGAAGGAGAGTGGATACCTAACCGCTTTGGTGGCCACGAGAACCTTGAGACGATCGACTTCCTGCGCCATCTTAATGACGTCATCAACGAGGAAGCCCCCGGTACGATTGTGATCGCCGAGGAGTCTACCGCTTGGCCGGGTGTCACTCAGCCGACTAATGAGGGCGGCCTGGGTTTTGCCTATAAATGGAATATGGGCTGGATGCACGACACGCTGGAATACATCGCCAAGGATCCGGTATACCGTCCCTACTCGCATCACGACATGACCTTTCCCATGGTCTACGCTTTCTCCGAACGCTACGTGCTGCCGATTTCCCATGACGAGGTAGTCCACGGTAAAGGCTCACTGATTTGCAAGATGCCCGGAGACGAGTGGCAACAGTTTGCCAATCTGCGAGCCTATCTCTCCATTATGTGGTCGCAGCCCGGCAAAAAATTATTGTTCATGGGCTGTGAGTTCGGGCAGTGGCGGGAGTGGAGCCACGACCGTGAGTTGGACTGGTCGCTGCTCGCTGAGCCCCGCCACGCGGGCCTTCATCGTTTGCTTAGCGACCTTAACCGCTGTTACGGGGCGCTACCCGCCCTGCACGAATGTGATAGCGAACCTCAGGGGTTTACCTGGGTCGTGGGCAATGACAACACCAATAGCGTCTTTGCCTGGTTGCGCTGGAGTGCCTCCGGTGAGCCGCTGCTGGTCGTTGCCAACATGACACCAGTGCCACGCCTGGGTTATCGCCTGGGCGTACCTCGTGCCGGTGGTTGGGAAGAGCGCCTCAATAGCGATGCAGAATGCTATGGCGGCTCCAACATGGGCAACCTGGGTCGGCTGACGGCTGAAGACTCCCCGCTGCATGGGCAGATTGCCAGCCTGGAACTGACCCTGCCGCCACTAGCGGTACTGCTGCTAAGCCCGGCCGAAACCCCATGACCAAGTAAATAGCCGAGATACTTATCGGAGCACGTAAAAGTGAAGGCCCTGACTCGATACTGAATCAAGGCCTTCACTGTATAACCAGCACAACCTACTCTTTCTTTCGCTGTGGGGTTAGCGAGAGCGGGCATTCATTGGTTAGGATAAACGGCGTTGTCTGTTTAACTACCCGTCGCTTCACTGCCCAGGATGCCCTACCCACATGCTCAACGGAATTTGGTTAAGCTTCTTCGTCGCTGCCTTCGCGGCCTCCCTCTGGCAGTGGCTGGTGGGTGGCGATAGCGAGGTATTTGCGCGCTTGGTGCAGTCGCTGTTCGATATGGCGGAAGTCAGCGTCAATATTATTTTGGTGCTGTTGGGCACCATGACGTTGTGGCTGGGGTTTCTTTCAATTGCCGAAAAGGCGGGGTTGATTCGTCTGCTAGGGCGCGTGCTTGACCCGCTGTTCTGTCGTTTAATGCCTGAGGTGCCCCGCGGTCACCCCGCCATGGGGCTAATCAGCATGAACTTCGCGGCCAATATCCTTGGGCTGGATAACGCTGCCACGCCAATCGGCATTAAAGCAATGCACTCGCTGCAAACTCTCAACCCCAGTAGCGACACCGCCAGCAATGCGCAAATTCTGTTTTTGGTGCTCAACACCTCGTCGCTGACGCTACTGCCGGTTACGATTTTTATGTACCGCGCCCAGCAAGGCGCTGCCGACCCTACCCTGGTGTTTTTGCCTATTCTGCTGGCCACCACCGCGTCAAGCCTAGTAGGACTTTTGGCCGTTTCCATTATGCAACGCTTAAAGCTCTGGCAGCCGGTGGTACTGGCCTATTTGGTGGTTGCTGCCTTGGCGTTGGGGCTATTAATCACTACGTTGGCCGGCATGTCCGCCCAGGCGCTGGCGGCAGCCTCTACGCTGGTCGGCAACCTGACACTGTTTAGTATTGTGATGATGTTTCTGGTGGTCGGGGCGCTGCGCGGGGTAAAGGTGTATGACGCCTTTATCGAAGGGGCCAAAGAGGGCCTGAGCTTTACCATCACGCTGCTCCCCTACCTGATTGCCATGCTGGTGGCGGTTGGGGTATTGCGTGCCAGCGGCGTGCTCGACGCTGGGCTAAGCGGCATTCGCTGGCTGGTCGAGGGCTTCGGTTGGGACACCCGCTTTGTAGATGCCCTGCCTACGGCGTTTGTGAAACCCCTTTCCGGTAGTGGCGCCCGCGCCATGATGATCGAAACCATGGACACCTTCGGGGTCGACAGTTTCGCGGGGCTGCTGGCGGCCACTATGCAAGGCAGCACCGAAACCACCTTCTATGTTCTTGCGGTCTACTTCGGCGCCGTCGGTATTACCCGTATCCGCCACGGCCTTGGCTGCGCGCTGGTGGCTGACTTAGCCGGTGTTACGACGGCCATTGCCGTGTGCTACTGGTTTTTTGGATAGTGGCTGTAACGCTCGTATTTCACAGCATGTCTGCCACACTTACCGACGGCGTACGTTTAGATGCCAGCGGGAACTGGCGATTTGAGTACTTTACACCATTACTGTAAATGCTTCGTATGGAGTGAGTCAGCTTCGCATGGATTGCGGAGCCTTATCGAGACTACAAGGAGAGTAACCAATGGGAATTAGTACTGCGTTTGTGGCGCTCGCCGCGTTTTTCTGGGGAGTGTCCGGCGGGATTGGCAGCATACTGATGGACAGTGGCTGGGCTCCTTCCGTCGTATCATTCTATCGTGGGTTTGTCGGGCTGCTTTTCGTACTTGTCTGGTTGCTGATTCGACCACGTAGCAGTGGGCTCTCGAACCGTAAGTTATGGCTCTGGGCTGCTATCGCAGGCTTAGGGGTAGCAGGCAACTTCTCTTTCTATTTCATAAGTATCGAGCACGGTAGCGTGGCTGTGGCTGCCACACTGATGTATTGCGCCCCGGTGTTTGTTTATCTCATATCATTTGCGCTAAAGCTTGAAAGACCCACAGTTTCAAAGTGGGCAGCCATCGCTCTCGTCATGGTTGGTATTGTCTTGCTGACAAAGCTTCACGAAGTAGGCGCCAGCGGTTTATCCCTGATCGGTATAGGAACTGGGCTACTCGCGGGGCTCTCCTACGCGGTATTCATTTTCGGCTTTAAATATGCGGCTCCCCATGGCAGCCCCCAAGCCATACTTTCGATTGCCTTCGCAGTGCTTTCCATCGTGCTCATATTGCCAAGCGATATTGACCAAACCGTGAGCGTTTTAGGCTCACCACAATGGCCCTTGTTCTTAACCCTGGGCGTACTCGGGGCAGGCCTATCGTTTGTGTTTTATATCATCGGCCTGAAACATACTGCGCCGGCCCTAGCCTCGATGATAGCAATGGTGGAACCCGTCACCGCAACCCTATTTGGCTTCTTACTCTTAGATGGAAGCCTCGACGTTATTCAAATGATTGGCATGGGGTTGATACTCATCACCGTAACGACGCTAAGCGTTATTTCTAGCAAGGCTAGTAAATCATAGCCAAGCACTCAGAGCTTCTCAGCAATGCGTTGGGCTAGCTTATGAATAAAAGGGCCGCTGATAAACGCGATGATTCCGGCGGCTGGCCACGCTAAGAACCAAGCGTGCATCCAAAGGCTAAAGAAATTGGAATGCGCACCAATATTTACGAATGTGATCCAGGCAGACATGATCAGTGATAGCGTAAATGACATAAGAATTGCGAAGATAATTCTGTGTTTCATGGAAGTCCTTAACTACCGTTTCACATGCATCAAGCTAAAAAGTCTATATTTCAGGCATCCAACCTACTCTGCTGATGCACTAGCACCAGCAGAGTAGGTTAATAATCATCGTGTCTGATTGATGCTTAAATACTAGCTTTTGCCGCCCGTGCCGCGTGAAGCTTCTTATAGCTTTCGATCAAGCGCTGGTGGCGTTCAAGGCCTTCCAACTGCATGTTGGTTGGTGTAAGGCCGTGGAAGCGCACTTCCCCATTCACCGAGCCAACAACAGCCGCCATGGTCTCTTCACCGAACATGCGCTGGAAGTTGTATAGATAGTCTTCAAGTTCCAGCTCGTCGTCCAGGACAATTTCCAGCACCGCATTCACTGCCTGATAGAACAAGCCGCGCTCGACGGTGTTGTCGTTGTACTGGAGGAACATCTGCACACAGTCCAGCGCCTCTTCATGACGCTGCAGCGCCAGATAGACCAACAGCTTCAGTTCCAGAATGGTTAGCTGGCCCCACTCAGTGTTTTCATCAAACTCGATACCAATTAGGGTGATGATATCGGCGTGGTCATCCATCTGGCTCTCTTCCAACCGCTCAACCAGATCAGTGAGCTGATCGTCGTCTAGGCGGTGCAGATTGAGGATATCTTCGCGGTAATCCAGCGCCTTATTGGTGTTATCCCAAATCAGATCTTCGATGGGATAGACCTCGGAGTAGCCCGGCACCAGAATGCGACAGACAGGCGCGCCCAAATCTTCGTGAACCGCCATGTACACTTCTGCACCTAGCTCTTCAAAAATGCCAAACAATGTTTCGGCTTCTTCATCATTGCTGCCCGAGAAATCCCACTCGCTGAACTCGAAGTCAGGCTTGGCACTAAAGAAACGCCAGGAGACCACGCCCACCGAGTCGATAAAGTGCTCAACAAAGTTGTTGGGCTCGGCCACGGTTTGTGAGTTAAAGGTCGGCAGCGGTAGATCATTCAGGCCCTCGAAGCTGCGGCCCTGAAGTAGCTCAGTCAGACTGCGCTCCAGCGCCACTTCGAAGCTGGGATGAGCACCAAAGGAAGCAAACACACCGCCGGTGCGCGGATTCATCAGGGTGACACACATGACCGGAAACTGCCCGCCCATGGAGGCATCTTTGACCAACACCGGAAACCCCTGAGCTTCCAAAGCGTTGATGCCTTCGACAATGCTGGGATATTTCGCTAGCACACTCTGCGGCACATCCGGCAGGGTGAATTCTTGCTCAAGGATTTCCCGCTTTACCGCCCGCTCAAAGATTTCCGAAAGGCACTGCACCTGGGCTTCCACTAGGGTATTGCCCGCGCTCATGCCGTTACTCAGGAACAGGTTTTCGATCAGGTTGGACGGAAAGTAAACCGTTTCGCCATCGGATTGGCGCACATAAGGCAGAGAGACAATGCCCCGGTCTTCGCGGCCCGAGTTGGTATCGATCAGGTTGGAGCCGCACAGCTCGCCTTCCGGGTTGTAGATCGCCAGGCAGTGCTCGTCGAGAATCTCCGCAGGCAGTTCATCGTTCGGGCCCGGCTTGAACCACTTCTCATTGGGGTAGTGAACGAATTCGCTATTCGCGATCTCTTCGCCAAAGAACTGGTCGTTGTAAAAGAAGTTGCAGCTCAGGCGCTCGATAAACTCGCCCAATGCCGAGCACAGCGCGCTCTCTTTGGTGGCGCCTTTACCGTTGGTAAAGCACATGGGGGCAGCCGCATCGCGAATATGCAGCGACCAGACGTGAGGCACGATGTTGCGCCAGGAGGCGATTTCGATCTTCATGCCGAGGTCGGCCAGTATCCCGCTCATATTGGCGATGGTCTGCTCCAGCGGCAGGTCCTTGCCCTCGATATAGGTGCTGCCTGCTTCCGGGGTGCCCATCAATAGCGCCTGGGCGTCTTCGTCGATGTTTTCGACTACTTCGATCTGGAACTCGGGGCCGGTCTGGACGACTTTCTTCACCGTGCAGCGGTCAATGGAGCGCAGCATGCCTTCGCGATCCTTTTCCGATATATCTTCTGGCAGCTCGATCTGTATCTTGAAAATCTGCTTGTAGCGGTTTTCCGGGTCGACAATGTTGTTTTGCGACAGGCGGATATTCTCGGTGGGAATATTCCGTGCGTTGCAGTACACCTTGACGAAGTAGGCAGCGCACATGGCCGATGAAGCCAGGAAATAGTCAAACGGCCCAGGCGCCGAGCCGTCGCCCTTATAGCGAATTGGCTGGTCGGAGATGACCGTAAAATCGTCGAACTTGGCCTCCAGGCGGAGGTTGTCGAGATAGTTAACTTTGATTTCCATGAGCGGGCGTCCGGGGTAATGAGTGTGCCTGGGCGGTTAAATACATAAGCCGGTAGGCGAATGGCAGCCATTATCCAGTTTTTTACCCGATTCGTCTTGGGCAGTCGCTTTATTCGCCTATTCACCACCGAGCAAAAACGGCAGCGCTTCCTCAAGCAGTAGTTCGGGGACCTCCTCGGCGATGTAGTGGCCGCATGGAAGCGCTTTGCCATCTACCTGGGCGGCTACCTTGCGCCATTCAGCCAAGGCATCGAAGCAGGCTTCAATGGCCCCTTCGGCGCCCCACATCACTTTTAGCGGGCAGGTGATTTTTACGCCCGCGTCGATATCCGCCTGATCGTGTTCTAAATCAATCGTGGCGCTGGCGCGATAGTCTCCGCAGATACCGGTGGCCGTACCGGGAAGCGCAAGGCAGCGTTCATACTCAGCTAGCGCTTCCAGTGAGAAAGGCGCCATACCGGCACTGCGGGCGCCCATCACGCTTTTCAGGTATTGGGCAGGGTCGCTCTGAATCAACATTTCCGGCAGCGGCTGAGGGCGAATCAGGAAGAACCAGTGCCAATAGCTACGCGCAAAGGCCTCCGTGGTGCCGCGATACATGGCCAGCGTGGGGGCAATATCTAATAGCACCATACGCTCTACGCGCTCAGCGTGGTCAATCCCTAAACGGTGAGCGACCCGCGCGCCTCGGTCATGGGCCAGCACTTTGAAATGCTCAAAACCGAGCGCGCTCATTAGCTCGGCCATATCGTTCGCCATGGCACGCTTGGAGTAATTAAGGTGCTCGGGGTCATCAACAGGCTTACTGCTGTCGCCGTATCCGCGCAGGTCGGCTGCGATAACGGTGAAGTGCCGGGCAAGCTCCTCTGCGAGTTTGTGCCAAATCACGTGAGTCTGAGGGTGGCCATGAAGCAGGAGCAGTGCCGGACCACTGCCGCCCATTCGAAAAGCGATCTCGACGCTATTAACGTGGCGCGTCTGTTTTTCAAACCCTTCAAACATGATGAGCTCCTAACTTATGTCATAACGAATCAATTCAGCCTGCGCTGATATTACGCAGCAGAGTTCTTTTTAATAAAACAACATCCGGGCATGATGGTGCCACTTATCGTTAACAAGAGAACTACTATGAAAGCGTTCGCCTTTACTCAAAGCCTGGCCATCGACCATCCTGATGCACTTCAAGAGATTGAGTTACCTATCCCAGCACCAGAAGCCCACGACATTCGCGTTGCAGTTAGTGCGATTTCCGTAAACCCGGTGGATGCCAAAGTGCGTAACAGCGCCCTGCTAGAAAGCGGCGAGCCGCGTGTGCTGGGTTATGACGCAGTGGGTATTGTGGATGCCATTGGCAGCGCTGTTACGCGTTTTCAGCCGGGTGATCGCGTATGGTACGCGGGCAATATTGCTCGCCAGGGCTCTAACGCTGAGTTTCAACTGGTCGATGAGCGCATCGCCAGCCTAGCTCCGAAAAGCCTTTCTGACGCCCAAGCAGCCGCTCTGCCGCTAACTGCCATTACCGCCTGGGAACTGCTGTTTGACCGGCTGGAGCTGGGCACGCGCAATACTCAAGGTAAAACCTTGTTAGTGGTTGGCGCTGCGGGTGGCGTGGGCTCTATTTTGATTCAGCTTGCTAAACAGCTCACCGATATTACCGTGATCGGTACGGCGTCCCGACCCGAAAGCCAAGCATGGGTGACGTCATTAGGCGCTGATGCGGTGATTGATCATCACCAGCCGCTGGATGAAGCGCTGATCGCCGCAGGCTACGAGCAGGTGGATATGGTGATTAGCCTCAATCAAACCGATCACCACTTTGATGCGATCATTAAGGCGTTAAAGCCGCAAGGCAAGCTGGCACTGATTGATGATCCTGAGCTGATTGATGTGCGTAAGCTAAAAATGAAAAGCGTGTCACTGCATTGGGAGCTGATGTTTACCCGCCCGCTGTTCGCGACGGACGATCTCGCCAAGCAGCATGACCTGCTCAGCGAAGTAGCAGCTATGGTCGATGACGGTCGGCTAAAAACTACCCTAGGCGAGGTATTGGGCCCCATCAGCGCCGAGAACTTAAAACGTGCGCACGCCCTGATTGAGAGCAACAGCACGATTGGCAAACTGGTCTTGGAAGGCTTTTAATACGCGCTCAACGTCACGTCCATCGCTGGCTATGGCGATGGGCGTACCAGTACTTGCTGGAACAGGATCGTTTCAAACTGCTCCATCGGCTCGACGGATTTAAGCGTTTTGGCACGCAAAATGGCACCTTCCCAACCGGTAAGAATAAAGCTGGCAAGCGCCTCGGGTGCGGTGTGGCTGGCAATATCACCTCGCGCCTGTGCATCCTGCAGGCATCGCACGAAGCGCTGTTCCCAGCGCTGCAGCACGAGGTTTAACGCATCGCGGAAGGTGTCGCTCTGGCCTGAAAGCTCTTGGCCAAGGTTGCCAATCAAGCAGCCTGTGGCATGATCGCACTCGTGCATATGGTCACGGCCAGCCGCGAAGTACCGTTTCAGGCGCTCAAGTGGCGGCGTATCACTATCTTCCAGCAGTGCCACCAGGGTTTCTTCATAAGTAGCCGCAAAGCGCTCAATCACCGCCAGCCCGAAATCCTCTTTACTGGAGAAGTAGTGATAAAAGGAGCCTTTGGGTACATCGCAGGCCTTTAAAACGGCATTAATACCCGTCGCGTTGTAGCCCTGCTGACTAATCAGCTGGGCGCCACTATCAATTAATTTGTCGCGGGTTACATTGTTTTTCATACGATTAAAGTAGACCAGTCAGTCTATTGGTATCAAGTGAGTGCCAAGTAAATGTTAATTGCATGTTATTTGCACATTGTTTGACTAATGGCTGCTTAACAATGCGTGATGCTAGCATCATACGCTTATTTTTCTGGAATTTTCGCCCTAGCCAACGGATGACGCGCGGTAATGATACCAAAACGCTCCTTTTCCCCCTCTTCCTCGTCTTATCAACGAGGCCGCGTTCGTTTAGGTGCCGTGGCTGCATTGTTGATTCTTGTCGGCACCCTCGTGCTCGCTTGGTGGATCATATCTCAGCCACCCCGCATCGCGCGCACAGCGCCGCCGGAACCTCTACCTACAATGGTAGACGTAATGACCGTTACCGCGACGGCCCAGGCCCCTAATCTCTACGGTTTTGGTCGTGTCGAAGCAGAGCAAGAGGCGATGCTGGCAAGCCGTGTGGCAGGTCAGTTAGAGCGTTTTGCTGAGGGCGTCGTGCCTGGCCAAGTCGTCGAGCAGGGCGCAGCCGTGGCCTTTATAGATCAAGCTGACTTAGCGTTGACACTGGAAGATGCCCAAGCACAGCTGGCCAATGCTCAGGCGCTGCTTGCTTTAGAGCAGGCAGAGCAGCAGCGCGCCCGCAGTGAGTATGAATCTTTTGGTCGTCAGCTCTCCGCTGAACGCCAAGCGCTGGTTTTGCGAGAACCACAGCTGCGCCAAGCGCAAGCTGAACTTACCCAGGCACGCGTGGCACGCGATCAGGCGGCACTGAATGTTGAACGCGCCACCCTCACCGCTCCCTGGCGGGCGATGGTGCAAGAACGCTTGGTAGGCGCCGGCAGCCTGCTTAGCCAAGGAACAGAAGTGTTGCATTTGGTGGGGGTAGAGCAGTTTTGGGTGCGCGCATCACTGCCCGGCGAATGGATGGAGTGGTTGGAAGCGGGCAGCAACGTCACCTTAACCAGCCGTGGCTGGCCCGAAGGCGCGACACGCGAAGGCACGCTAGTGTCAATGCTCCCCAGCCTGGAAGAGAATGGCCTGCAGGCACAGGTACTCATCGCGGTGAACGATCCCCTTGCGCTAGAGAGTGAAGGCTCTGCCCTGCGCCTGGGCGATGTTCTGCGCGCGTCCTTTCAACCAGCCATCCAAGAGCAGCTTCTCTCCCTGCCCTCAGCAGCACTTCGCCCGGGTGACGTAACCTGGCGAGTAGACGAGGAGAACCGCCTGCGCCGTACGCCCGTCACGCTGGCCTATCGCGGTGAAGAAGACGCTTTGATTCGCAGCGGCCTTGAAATTGGCCAGCAGGTGGTTACGGCGGGCTTGGCGCAACCCCGTGAGGGCCAGCTAGTCCGCATTCGGCGGCCCAATGACACCCCGGCTCAAGCGGGAGATGAATCGGGAGACGAATCATGAAGGCGCCACGTGGCCCACTGGCATGGATGGTCGACCACGGGGTAGCGCCTAACTTACTGATGGTGCTGTTTATCGTCGGCGGCTTAATGGCCTCGCTGGCGATTAAAAAAGAGGTGTTCCCCGAATTCGACACCGAAGTCGTTCAAGTGACGATTAGCTACCCCGGCGCCACGCCGGAAGATGTTGAGCAGAGCCTACTACTACCCGTAGAGGCGGCGATTGCCGATGTCGAAGGCATTGATGAGCTTACCGCCACGGCCAGCGAAGGGAGTGCTAACGTTAGCGCCACACTGATAGATGGCATTGATGTGATGCGCGTCTATCAGGATATTCAGCAGGCGGTGAATGCTATCACCACGCTGCCCAGCGCCGCCGATCCACCACGTTTCACCTTGGCGGGGCGGTCGCGCAGCGTGCTCAGCCTGCAGGTGTATGGCCAAGTCGGCCTAGAGGCGCTGCATGACGCAGCCGAAGATGTGCGTGGCGAGCTGCAAGCCACTTCAGGCATTTCCCGAGCGGAGCTCTCCGGTAACCGCGAGCGGGAGATTCAAGTCCATCTGGATGAAGAGGCCATCGAGCGCTTTGGCCTGGATCACCAGGAGCTGGCTAGCCGCATCGCCGAAGAGGCGCTGGACCTTGCCAGTGGCCAGTTAACCACGGCCGAAGGTGAATGGTTGATCCGCTACCAGGGGCGGCGTAACAGCGCCGAGGCCTTTGCGGAGCTGCCGATTCTGACCAGTACCCAAGGGGCCCCCATTACGCTGGGTGAGATCGCCAGAGTGAGCGACGGCTTTGCTGAAACGGACCGTGAAGAGTTCTACAACGGCCAACCCGGTCTCTCCGTCGATGTTTATCAGATTGGCGACCAAACCCCGACCAGTATCTCAGAAGCCGTCAACGGTGAGCTTGAGCGCCTACGCACAGGCATGCCGGAAGGCGTTAGCCTGGATATTTCCCGCGACAGCTCAGAAGTTTACGAAGACCGTCTCAGCCTGCTGTTAAAAAATGCCTGGATGGGCCTAGCGCTAGTCTTGGTGCTCATGGCGCTGTTTTTGGAAGCGCGGTTGGCGTTCTGGGTCACACTGGGTATTCCGACGGCGTTTCTAGGGGCGATGCTGTTTCTACCCTGGATCGGCGTCTCGCTCAATATGATGTCGATGTTCGCCTTTATTATCGCCCTAGGGATTGTGGTGGATGACGCCATTATCGTTGGCGAAAATATCTACAGCTATCGGGAAGAGGGCTACTCGCTGCGCGATGCAGCGGTCAAAGGCGCCAGCGAGATCGCCACGCCGCTTACGTTCGCGATTCTGTCCAATATCGTCGCCTTCCTGCCGCTGCTGTTTTTACCCGGCTTTTTGGGGCTGATTTTTGCCACCGTTCCGGTGGTGGTAGTGACCGTCTTTCTGATCTCCTGGCTGGAAGCGCTCGTCATTCTGCCCGCCCACCTAGCGCATAGCCGCAAACCGCGCCAAACCCCGGCGTGGCAGCGCCCTCTTGAAGCGCTGCGACAACGCCTTCAGGGCGGCTTGCACCATTTCACTTATCGCCAGTTTGAGCCTTTCCTACAGCGCGCGCTAAACCAGCGCCTGCTGAGTATTTCGCTGGGCATCGCTATTCTGCTAATCGCCCTCTCCTGGGCGATGAGCGGGCGGCTAGGCTTCTCGCTGATGCCGAGGGTTGAGTCGGATCAGGTGCAGGCCTCGGTAACGTTGCCCATTGGCAGCAACATCAGCGTTAGCCGCGAGCTTAGTCAACAGCTGCTAGACGCCGCCGATGCCCTCAGCGATCGCGAAGAGACCCTCAGCTTTAGCAGTTCACGCAGCCGCCTGGACGGCGAAAGCCTGGAAGTGCGTTTAGATATTGCCAGTGAGAGTTTAGAGGCTTGGCCACCGTCGCGGATTGCCCGAGAGTGGCGCGACCTGACCGGCGATCTACTTGGCGCCCAGTCGGTGCGTTTTGAAGCGGACGTCGGCGGTCCCGGTAGCGGTGCAGCACTCAGCCTGCGCCTCTCCCACCCGGACACCCAGGTATTGGAAGCCGCCGCCGAACGCTTGGCAGAAACCCTGGGCGGCTATGGACTTACCGATATCGACAGCGGCCTGGGCGACGGTAAACCGCAGCTAGAGATGCGCCTTTCTGCTGAGGGACGCGCCTTGGGGCTTACAGGTACAAACCTAGCCCAAGCCCTGCGTGGGCCACTGCAAGGTGCCACGGCGCTTGAGCAGTACGTCGGGCGCAGCGAAATCAGCGTTGAGGTTCGCTTGCCCAACGACAACCGTGACAGTCTGAACGAACTCTACCGCATGCCGGTGCGCACGCCCGATGGCTTGAGTGTGCCACTGTCGCGTGTCGCTGATATCACCATTAGCCAAGCCTCCAGCAGCCTTGAACGCATTAATGGGCGGCGGATTATTACCGTGACTGCCGACTCGGAGAGCGATCTGGCGATCAACCAAGTGCTTGCGACGCTCCAGGAAGAGGTGTTCCCCAATCTGGAAGCGACCTGGCCAGGGCTTGAGGTCAGCATGGGCGGTCGTCAGCAGGACACCGCCGACAACTTGGCAACGCTAAAAACCTCCATGTGGCTAATGATTGCCGCCCTTTACGCCCTGCTCGCTATTCCCTTCAGAAGCTATTTGCAGCCGCTGCTGGTGCTGGCCGCCATCCCCTTTGGCATTGTTGGTGCCGTCGCGGGGCATATGATTATGGGCTTTGGGCTTTCGATTATCAGCCTGCTCGGTATGTTGGCGCTCTCCGGCGTGGTCATTAATGATGCGCTGGTACTGATAGACTACGCTAACCGTAAACGCCGCGAAGGCATGGGCGCCCGGGAAGCCATCGTGGCAGCGGCCACGCGTCGACTGCGGCCAATCATGATGACCACGCTAACGACCTTTTTGGGTCTGGCACCGATGATTTTGGAAACCTCGCGGCAGGCGCGCTTTATGATCCCTATGGCGATTTCACTGGGCTTTGGCATGCTGTTCGCCACCGCGATTTTGCTGATTCTGGTGCCCTGCCTCTATCTCGGCATGGAGAATGTACGCGAGCGGTTTAGTGCGCCCCGCCAGCCCGCACTGGGTAAAAATCAGCTAGAGAAAAATGCGCCTAATCAAGAAGAGGGAGCTCATTAATGGCTGTGCTCACCGCAATACGCCAATGGCGGCCCTCCCGGCTAGGGCTCAAGCTGTTTGTGATTATTCTTAGCGTCAATGTGGCCATCTCAGCCAGTATGTTTCTGGCGGTCTCCTACAGTATTGACCGCGGCTTTCTCGACTATCTCAATCAAGCTCAGGAGCGCCGCGCCGCGCTGCTGGCAGATGGTCTTGTTACTCGCTGGGAAACCCAGCAGAGCTGGGAGTGGCTAGAGCAGTCACCGGAACGCTGGCCGTTTATCGTTCGCTTTGAGTTGGGCCAAGAGCATCGTGACCGGCCTTCACCGTTAGGCGAAGCGCGCGATTTCAGCTTGCGTGCGCAAGATGGCCGCTTTGTAGTTCCCCCCCATAGCGGGCGCGAAAACTCTGGCAACTGGCACTGGTTGCCACTGGAAAGCGGCGACACCCAAATTGGGTCGTTGGGATTCCGGCCTCCTCGGGAGATGATGGAGCGCATGGAGAGCCGCTTTCTGGAGCGCCAGCAGCGTAACCTAGTGCTTATCGTCATATCACTCTGCGTGGCATCGCTGCTACTGGCGGGCGGGCTCTCCTGGTGGCTTGGGCGTCGCACACGGGCTCTCGCGGGTGCCACGCTGCGCCTCACCGAAGGTGACTATCATACTCGGCTACCGGAACGCGGCCGCGACGAGCTCTCACGCCTAGCGCGTGATTTCAATGTGCTTGCCGCCACGCTGGAAGCCAGCCGCGATGCCCGCGCCCGCTGGGTATCAGATACGGCCCATGAGCTGCGCACGCCGCTGGCGGTACTGCGCGGAGAGATCGAAGCCATGCAGGATGGCATTCGGCCCCTGAATCAGGAGAACCTCGGCTCACTCGCCCAAGAGGTGGGTCAACTAGAGCGTCTAGTGGCAGATTTACGCCTACTTTCACAAAGCGACGCGGGCGCGCTGGATATTCAGCTTGCGCCGATGGATCTTAGCGATTGCCTTTCCAGCCGATTGGCCGACGCCGACCGCTGGTTAGTCGAAAGTGGTTTAACGCTGACGGAACAGATAGAGCCTGGCATCAAGATTCGCGGCGATGCCCAGCGCCTGCGCCAGCTGTGGAACAACCTGCTGGATAATAGCTGCGCTTACACCCAGCCACCGGGCGAACTCCGCGTCACGCTCACCACTCAACAGGGGATGGCAGTGGTCACTTGGGAAGATAGTACGCCGGGCGTGCCGGAGGGTGAGCTTGCACGCTTAACCGAACGGCTGTATCGCGTGGAAGGTTCGCGCAGCCGTGCTAGCGGCGGCAGTGGCTTAGGGCTCTCCATCGCCAGCGCTTTGGTTAACGCACATGGTGCAACGCTGGCGCCTTCTACCTCAACGCTAGGTGGACTGCGCTGGACGCTTCGCTTTCCTCTAATGAAAACTATTTAATGTTTCAGGGCTTATGTTTCCAGGGCTTATGCATTAAGAACAGATGTTTTAGAAACTGATATTTTAAGAGCTGATATTTCAAGATCAGTTAAGCCATGCTTTCCCGTTCACTGCTAAGCGAGTCTACCGCTATGTCTCATGCCGCCTCTTTGCTCGTTGTTGAGGATGAACCGAAGATCGCCCGCTTAATGGCGGACTACTTAACCACCCATGGTTTTGAGGTGACAACACTAGGCCATGGTGATGAAGTGATACCTTGGCTGGAGCAGCACTCCCCTGCTTTGGTACTACTCGATATTATGCTGCCGGGTAAAGATGGCCTCACTTTGAGCCGGGAAATTCGCCAGCAGTGGCCCTCCATTGCCATCATCATGGTCACCGCCAAGGTAGAAGAGGTTGACCGCTTGCTAGGACTGGAGCTGGGTGCGGATGACTACATCTGCAAGCCGTTCAGCCCCCGTGAAGTCGTCGCTCGGGTCAAAGCCGTACTGCGCCGTAGCCAGGCAGTGGCCGATACCCCAAACACGGCGCAAAACGCCCCGGTGGTGTTAAACGAAGACGGCTGGCAAGCGCTCGCTTATGGGCAGGATTTAGGCCTGACCGCAGTGGAGTTTCAGTTATTACGCGTCATGATGCAGGCACCGGGGCGTATCTTCAGCCGCGAACAGCTGATGGACCACATGTACCGCGACAACCGCATCGTTTCAGAGCGCACCGTGGACAGCCACATCAAAAAACTGCGCAAAAAGATCCACGAAACGCTCCCCGAACTTGAGATCATCCGCTCGGTATACGGGGTCGGTTATAAGTATCAGCCGGAGGGCTAGGGATTTACCTGCCGATTGAGAAACGCGATGCCTGCATCAATTGCTCCGCCGCGCAGTAGAAAGCTGGCAAAGTGGCCGCGCCAGCGCTGCAAGTAAAGTTCACTTTCGATGTTATTGACTTGCAGGGCTTGATAGAAGTCCGTGGCGTGATCCACCGGCACTAATTGATCCCATTTGCCGTGGAATAGGAAGAACGGCGGGGCCTGAGGGGTTATTTGCCAGGCAGGCGATGCTAACCGGTACGCCTCGGTCTCTTCTGCACGGGTGCCGCCGATAAAATCAACCACCAGCGGCCCGTCATCAAACTTCAGTAAATCACTGGGAAGACCACCGGCCAGCACGGCGGCTAAACGGCTCTGTGTACCGCCGTAGGGCTCAGCTAACGGCCCTTCTACCCCGGCGAGCGCCAGCAAACTGACTAGATGCGCGCCAGATGAAAACCCCACCCCAACAATGCGGTTTGTATCCACCTGCCACTCATCGGCATTGGCATGAATCCAGGCCATGGCCTGCTGCAAATCATGTAGCTGGCTAGGGAAGCGATACTCCGGTGCAAAGCGGTGCTCTATATTGACTGCCACATACCCCTGCCCAGCCAACTGTTCAGCGATGCCCTGCATATCTTCAGGTGTGCGGTTTCGCCATCCGCCGCCGTGTACTACCAATGCCGCCGGTCGAAGCGTATCTGCTGGGCCATCAGGTAGGTAGACATCCGCGTTTAACGCCTGCGGCCAATCGTCGGGCGTGTAGGTACTAGGCGCCAAACGGGAAAATGGCTGGGATTCACGCAGCGAACTGCTTTTAACGGCAGGTTCGCCCTGGCTTACGTGCTGCGAAGCGCTGCACCCGCTCAGTAGTAAGGCAATTGCCCCCAGGCCGGTAACGCGGCGCAGTTTAGTCAACGCGCCACGCTGCTGGCACACGCGAAGTTGCTCGGTTCGCGACATTATGATGCTCCTTGATAACTAGGTGACCCCTCACCTACCGACTACGACCTGCAACAATCCAATAAGATCATGATTGTTGCACACTATCTGCAAACGGTTTGCACTGCGTCTAGCGATACTGGCATCGTCAACTCACCAGGAGAGAACTTATGAATATTTCAAATGCTAAGAAACTGTCAATTCGCCAACTGTTCGCCCCAGCTCTGCTAGCGATCGCCATTGCGCCGCTAGCACTGACCGCTCAGGCGGATAACCATGGTGACCACGAAGGTCGCGGCGCGGATCGCGAGCGCATGGAAGAGCGCATGGAGGAGCGTCGCCAGGAAGTGTATGAGCGCGCCGAGATCTCTGAAGAGAAGCAGGCTGAGCTCAACGAAGCTCACGCTGAGCACCGTGAAGCGATGCACGCACTGCGTGATGAACATAAAGAGCGCGTTGCTGAAATCCTTTCAGATGAAGAGCAGGAAGCACTGCGCACCGCCATGCGCGAAGCCCATGAAGAGTATCGGGGTAAGCATGGCAAACGTGGCCACCACGGCGACAACGAAGACAGCGCTGATAGTGAATAAGCGTTGAGTACTTTTTAAACGCTAGCATTAACGCCCGGTTCGCCGGGCGTTAATGCGTCTGGAATATTGTTTTTAGATCGATAGCGTTGTGTCGATTCAACCTATGAGAGGAGAGGTAAACTTGAAGGGAAAGGCTTAATCGCGTATTTTATTTGAACGTTCATTCAAAATAAAATCTTGTCTTAACCATCACCTTCAACAACAGGAGTCCGCCTGCATGGCGAAAGACAACCCTATTCTCCCCTCCCGCGATCGCCTTAACCCCGTAGTGTTCCACGGTAGCGTGGCAGGCATTGTGATTTTCTTAGTGCTCACTATGCTGTTTACCGAGCAAGCTGGCGCTTTCTTTGATGCAGGCCTTGCCTGGGTGAGCAAAACCTTTGGTTGGTACTACATGCTCGCTATCGTGGCGTACCTGGTATTCGTGGTCGCGATTGGCATGTCGCGCTTTGGCAGCATTCGTCTTGGGCCTGATCACTCCCGGCCTGAGTTTTCGCTACTCTCCTGGTCGGCCATGCTGTTTGCCGCGGGTATTGGTATCGATCTGCTGTTCTTCAGCGTTGCTGAGCCGGTTGCGCACTATTTGGCACCGCCGGATTTAACGCCGGAAAGCCAGGAAGCGATGCGTAACGCCGTCGTTCAAACCTATCTGCACTGGGGGCTCTCCGGTTGGGGGCTGTACGTGTTGATGGGTATGGCGCTGGCGTACTTCAGCTACCGGCACCGTTTGCCGCTGGCGATTCGCAGCGCGCTCTACCCGATCCTCGGTAAGCGTATTCACGGCCCGATTGGCAACGCGGTAGACATTACCGCAGTAATATCCACTGTGTTTGGTATTGCTACCAGCTTGGGTATCGGGGTGATGCAGTTGAATTACGGCCTCACCTATATGTTTGGTGTGCCGGAAACCCTCACCGTGCAGGTGATTTTGATTGTTCTGGTGGTCGTATTAGCGACGATTTCTGTAGTGACCGGCGTTGAGAAAGGCATTCGCCGCTTATCAGAGTTCAACATGCTGCTGGCATTGGCGCTAATGCTGTTTGTCCTCTTTTCGGGCGACACCCTGATGTTGCTGGATAAAGTGGTCAACAACGCCGGTGATTATTTATCAGGCTTTGTGGGCGCCAGCTTTGATACTTACGCCTTCGCCGATGAGAGCGCCCAAGAGTGGAAGATGTGGTGGACGATCTTCTTCTGGGGCTGGTGGATTGCCTGGACGCCGTTCGTAGGCCTATTCCTGGCGCGTATCTCCCGTGGCCGTACCATTCGCGAATTCGTCGCTGGCGCCTTGTTTATTCCGCTGGCCTTTATGATGGTGTGGATGTCGGTCTTCGGTAACAGCGGTATTGAGCTAGTGGCCAACCAAGGCGTTGCCGAGCTAGGTGAACAGGCGCTTAACACGCCGCAAACGACGCTCTATACGCTGCTTGAATACTATCCTTATGTGGGTCTTACCGCAGCTGTCGTCACCGTCTTGGGCATTGTGTTCTTTATCACCTCAGCGGATTCCGGTGCGCTGGTACTGGCCAACTTCACCTCGATTTTGAGCGACGTGAACCACGATGCGCCGGTGAAGCTACGCATTTTCTGGTCGGCAACGATCGGTTTGATCACCATTGCCTTGCTAATGGCCGGTGGCTTAAACGCTTTGCAAAGTGCCGTGGTCATCACCGCTCTGCCTTTCTCGCTGGTGATTTTCGCTGTAATGGTAGGCATGTATAAAGCCCTGAAAATGGAAGGAAGCAAGGCCGATGCGCGCCGCATGATTGCCGGTGGCGCCCCCGGCGGCGACTGGAAGGAGCGCTTGGATCGCGCCTTGGATACCTCCAACCGTGCGGGTGCCGCTGCGACGATTGAGCACTCTATTCGTCCTGCGATGACACAGTTTGCCCAAGAGCTTGAAAGCCGCGGCCAAACCGCCAATGTGACCGAAGAGCACCTAGAGGGTGAAACGCTGCCCAACTTGATGCTCCAGGTCGATTTTGGTGAAGCCACCAGCTTTGTCTACCAGGTGTGCCCGCACCGCATGCGTACACCAAGCTTCATCCCGGCGGACGATGACTTCTATGTGCGCTTGGATGTATACCTAGCAGAAGGCGGCCAGGATAAAGACCTTAACGGCTACACCCGTGGTCAGGTGATAGGTGATTTGGTCTGCGAATATGAGCGCCATCTGCACTTCCTGACGCTTGCGGGCCAGCAGATGGGCCATGTGCAGGCAATGCCTGGCACCATCGGCGAACCGCCCGAAGATTCCCAGATGTAATAGCTTCAACGTTAAAGCAAACACAATCCCGGCCTCTGTGCCGGGATTTTTTTTGTGCGCGAACGACTCCGCGACTAACGACTTGTTGTGAAAATACAGGGGTAGGCGTAGCGTAAAGAACTGATTTTCCTGTCGTCTATGAGGCTTGCCTATGTCCCGCGCACATCGACCCTCGGGGTACGTTTTCCCGATGCCTGGCAGTGCGTTACTCAACGCCTGGCGTGAAGGTTATTCGCTGGGCAAATTAAAGCGCGACGTAATGGCGGGGCTTACGATTGGCGTGGTTGCCGTGCCGCTTTCCATGGCGCTGGCAATTGCCACTGGCGTGCCGCCCCAACACGGGCTCTACACGGCCATTGTGGCAGGGGCGGTGATCGCGTTAACCGGCGGCTCACGATTTAATATATCCGGACCTACCGCCGCTTTTGTGGTCATTCTCTTCCCGATTGTCGCCAACCATGGCTTGGGTGGGCTGCTGATTGCCACCTTCATGGCGGGCGCTATTTTGGTCGCGCTGGGGCTTTCGCGATTGGGCAGTTTGATTCAGTACGTACCCTATCCCGTCATACTTGGCTTTACGGCGGGCATCGGTGTGGTAATTGCGCTGCTACAGCTGCCTGACTTTTTGGGTTTGGCGGGGGTCGAGCTGGGCGATAGCACCCTGGATAACCTGCTACTGATTGGCCAAGCG
The DNA here is from genome assembly GCF_022489065.1 of Vreelandella neptunia. GTDB lineage: Bacteria > Pseudomonadota > Gammaproteobacteria > Pseudomonadales > Halomonadaceae > Vreelandella > Vreelandella neptunia_A. The sequence continues at coordinate 57,203 of NZ_JAKVTW010000010.1, forward strand.
CTGCCCACGCTGTCGCTGGCGGAGATCAGCGTCGGACTTGTCACCTTAGCAACACTGCTGGTTTGGCCACGCTTAAATACCCCGATACCTGCCCCGCTAGTAGGGTTAGCGGTGGGTACGCTGGCAGCCTCGCTACTGCTAATGAGTGGCGTTGAGGTCGATACGATCGCCTCGCGGTTTAGCTGGGAGTTTCAGGGTGAAAGCGGCAGCGGCATTCCGCCCTTTGCGCCTAGTTTCGTGGCGCCTTGGCACCTACCCGGTGCAGATGGCACGCCGCTTGAAATCGACTTTGCGTTGATTCAAGCGCTGCTGGGCCCGGCGCTGGCGATCGCTTTACTCGCTGCGATTGAATCGTTGCTTTGCGCCGTTGTCGCCGACGGCCTAACCCGCACCCGCCACGACCCCAACGCCGAACTGATTGGCCAAGGGCTCGGCAATCTGGTGGTGCCCTTCTTTGGCGGCATTACTGCTACGGCCGCACTGGCGCGCACCGCGACCAATATCAAAAGCGGTGCCTTTTCGCCTATCGCTGCCGTAGTGCATTCATTAGTGGTGTTGCTGGCCGTTGTCGCGCTGGCGGGCGTGCTGGGTCATGTGCCCATGGCGGCCTTGGCCGCACTGCTGTTTATCATTGCCTGGAACATGAGTGAAGCACGTCACTTTGTACACACGCTAAAAAGTGCACCCGCCAGCGATGTTTGGGTACTGGTGATCTGCTTCGCACTGACAGTTATTTTCGACATGGTCATCGCTGTGGCTGTCGGCATTGGCCTAGCCGCCGCTCTGTTTATCCGCCGAATGGCGCAACTAACCAATACCCAGCGCCTAGACTCGCTCTCCACAGGGGAGCACTTCCCACCAGAAGTAGCGCTCTACAAAATTAGCGGGCCGCTATTTTTCGGCGCGGCTGAAAAAGCCATTGCCACACTTCGAGTCATTGATCACAGCGTACGAATTGTCGTTTTGGATATGCGCGATGTGCCCAGCCTGGACACCACCGCCATGGTGGCGCTGGAATCGCTGCGACGTGAGTTAGGCGAGCAAGACGTGGGGGTCATCTTTGCGGGGCTGCCGCCACGCATGGCGCTGAAAATAAAGCGTGCAGGTATTCGTCGCGAAGTGGGTAAATTTGCCGTGGTTAACAACCTTGCCCATGCTGAGCGTATGTCACGCCGCTGGCTGGAGAATACTGGCTAGCGCACCCATAAAAAAGCCGCCCGACGTAAAGCCGGGCGGCTGTTTAGACGTTTTTCAGAACGCTAGAAGAAGCCCAGCGGGTTGATGTCGTAACTGACCAGCAGGTTCTTGGTTTGTTGGTAGTGCTCAAGCGCCACCTTATGGGTTTCGCGGCCAACGCCGGATTTCTTGTAGCCACCGAAGGCCGCGTGGGCGGGATACTGGTGGTAGCAGTTGGTCCACACGCGCCCGGCTTGAATGCCACGGCCCATGCGGAAAGCGACGTTGATATCGCGACTCCACACGCCTGCGCCCAAGCCAAATTCGGTGTCGTTGGCAATCGCCAGCGCTTCTTCTTCATCCTTAAAGGTAGTGACTGCCACTACTGGGCCAAAGATCTCTTCCTGGAAGACGCGCATCTGGTTGTTACCTTTCAGCAGCGTGGGCTGAATGTAGTAACCGCTATTGATGCTGTCGTCCATGGTCTCTTTATTACCGCCGGTGAGGAATTCGGCACCTTCATCGCGAGCGATATCCATATAGGACATGATCTTGTCGAACTGCTCTTGGGAGGCCTGAGCGCCCACCTGCACATCGGTATCTAATGGGTTGCCACGCTTGATGGTTTTAGTGCGCTCGATGACCTTGGCCATGAACTCGTCGTACATGCTCTCTTGAATCAGTGCGCGAGACGGGCAGGTACACACTTCACCCTGGTTAAAGAACGCCAGCACCAAGCCCTCGACCGCTTTATCAATAAACGTCGGTTCGGCGTTCATGATATCAGCGAAGTAGATGTTGGGGGATTTGCCACCTAGCTCCACGGTGGAGGGAATAATGTTTTCCGCCGCGCATTTCAGAATATGCGAACCAACGGGGGTGGAGCCGGTGAACGCAATTTTGGCGATGCGCTTGCTGCTCGCCAGAGCTTGGCCTGCCTCAGCACCAAAGCCGTTAACGATATTGAGTACACCAGGAGGAAGCAGATCGCCAATCACTTCCATCACTTTCAAAATCGACGCGGGGGTTTGTTCCGCGGGCTTCAAGACCACGCAGTTACCCGCCGCCAGTGCAGGCGCCAGTTTCCAGGCGGCCATCAGGATCGGGAAGTTCCAGGGGATGATCTGACCCACTACGCCCAGCGGTTCGTGGAAGTGATAGGAAACCGTGTTGGCATCGATATCCGCCGCGGTGCCCTCTTGCGAGCGCAGGCAGCCTGCAAAGTAGCGGAAGTGATCGACAGCCAATGGAATATCGGCATTGATGGTTTCGCGTACCGCTTTACCGTTATCCCAGGTTTCAGCCACCGCGAGCATTTCTAGGTTTTGCTCAATGCGGTCGGCGATTTTTAACAGGATATTGCTGCGCTCTTGAACCGACGTCTTACCCCAGGCAGGGGCCGCTTTGTGAGCTGCATCCAGTGCTTTATCGATATCTTCTGCTGTTGAGCGAGGGATTTCGCAAAAAACATGACCATTAACTGGGCTAATGTTGTCAAAGTACTGGCCTTTGACCGGGGCAACAAATTCACCACCGATATAGTTGCCATAGCGTTTTTCAAATGACACCACTGAACCGGTATCACCTGGGTTGGCGTAGATCATTGTCGAGCTCCTGAGTATTATGATTATTAAAGGTGCTTTTTTAAGGTGCATAGACAGTGTTGTTCACTAAAGCAAATAGCGATATAGCCCGATGGCAGGATTAGCCCTCATCCCTTGGTAGGAGACGCCATGTATTCCCTGTTGGTGGCAGATGACCATCCGCTGTTCCGGGATGCGCTAAAAACCGTGATTAGCGGCGGCTTGGCAGGTAGCCAACTGGCGGAAGCGGAGAGTCTCGCTGATGCGATGACGTGGGTGGAGAAGAATGCGGAGTTAGATCTGCTACTGCTGGATTTAAGCCTGCCGGATGCCGAAGGGTTAGAGGGGTTAACCCGTCTGCGCGAGGCGTTTCCGTGGCTGCCGGTAGCGATTATTTCCGCGCATCAAGAGCGTCAATTGGTGCTGGATGCCATTACCTTGGGCGCGGTGGGCTATATTCCCAAATCCACGCCCCGAGAAGCACTGCTGGCAGCGTTAACGCAGATTCTTGAAGGCCAGCTCTACCTACCGCCCGATGTGATGCGCCGCCCAGCGCCACGTGCACTTTCACCGCTACCCACGGCTAATACGGCAACCAATAGCGAGCGCTTAGCGCGATTGACCGAGAAGCAGTTGGCGGTACTGGGCTGCATGGCCAAAGGCATGTCCAATAAGCATATTGCGCGGGAATTGTTGATTGCCGAAACCACCGTTAAAACCCATGTATCGGCGATTTTGCGTAAATTAAACGCGACCAGCCGTGTACATGCGATCGTCATTGCTGGAGAGGAGGATTTACGTTTTTATCGCGCCAACCGGGCTCACTAATGTTGATGCAACAGCGAGCCAAGCAGCATGCGCAGGCGCAGCGGCTTTAGTGGTTTTAGTAAACAGTGCATGCCCGCCTCACGGGTGGCGCGTTTGATCTCTGCCTCGTGATTCGCCGTTATCACCACCGACGCCAATCCGGGGTAGCGGCGCTGTAGCCGTGCGGCCAAGTCAATGCCGGTTTCATGGTGGTCACCCAGATGGTAATCAACCAACAGCACTGCTGGGCGCTCACCATCGCTGGCGGCTTCCAAGGCACTCACCGTGGCTGCCGCGCGTACCCGGCAGCCCCAGCTGCTTAGTAGCGCCTGCATGCCCTCAATAATAGCCACGTCATCATCGATCACCCAAACGATACAGCCCTGCAACGGATCATCCATTTCTGCCCAGGGCGTGGCGTAACGCACTGGTAGTGCCGTGCTAGAGGCAGTGGCGTAAGGCACGGTGATGGAGAACAGCGCCCCTACACCGGGACGCGAGGCAAGCGATACCGGCTGCTCCAGCATACTGCTGATGCGGTCAACGATGGCGAGCCCTAGCCCTAAGCCACGGCTGTGAGCACTTTGGGGGTGGTTGACCCGCCGAAACTCCAGGAAGATCGCTTCACGCTGCTGCTCTGGAATGCCGGGGCCGGTATCGCCCACCATAATTTCCAACCCATGACGTCGCCGCCTACAACCCAGCAGCACACGGCCATGTTCGGTATAGCGCACCGCGTTACTGAGGAAGTTGCGTATGACCCGTGCCAGCAGCGCCAAGTCTGATTCAATCACCATACTGGAAGGCACGTAGTGCAACGCCAAACCACGCACACCAGCCACTTGGCGGTACTCTTCCGCCAGCGTATCGAGCAGTGTACTCACCGCGAACGGTGCCTTATCTGCGCGCAATACCCCCGCATCCAAGCGTGAGATATCCACCAGCGTTCCTATCAGGCCTTCCACATCTTTCAGCGAGCGGCCGATATGGCCCACTAGCATTTGCGAGTTTTCAGGCAGCGAGTGGGTTTCTAAAGCGCTGGCAAACAGACGGACCGCGTTGAGCGGTTGCAGCAAGTCGTGGCTAACCGCCGCGAGAAATTTTGTTTTGGAGAGGTTAGCCGCTTCAGCCTCAGCTTTTGCCGCCAGTAACCGCGTATTAACCTGGCCCAGCTCGTCCAGAGTACGATGCAAGGTATCGGTACGTTCACGCACCTGTTCGGCAAGTAGTACTGAACGTTCAAAGGCGGCGTAAGGCGCCCCATCAGCGCTGCTGTCCCCTTCTACCCGCTCCATTAGCGCTTGGCAGACTTTTCGCAGGCGACGATTCTCTTCGCGCAGCGCGGCGACCTCGGCCTCATCCTGGTTATTGGTCACTTCAGTGGTTGTAGTTAGCTGGAAGAGATCCAAACGCCACCCCCGTAAACGTTTGATTCACATGCATGCCATGGTGTTGCTCACCGTAGGTATTGAACCCCACTACCCCCGCCTGGCGCAGCAACTGCGACGCCTGATCTAGATGCGCTAGCGCTTCAAGCTCCATGCGGCGTAAGAAGCAGTCGCAGGCAATGATCACGCTGGGCGTACCCAGTCTGGCGCTCACACCTGCAAGCATCTCCTTAAGGTCATCAAGTAGCGGCGTTGGCTGCATGGCCGTTAGCACGATGCCATTTTCGACTGCACAGTAAAAACTTAGACTGCTATCGCTATTAACGCGCTGAATGGAGCGCACATAGTGCTGCCCGCCGATATGCACCGCCAAGGGATGATGGGCAAAAATCGCTGCGTTGAGCTGTTCAGGGGCTACGCCCACTAGGTCAGCATACACCTGCGCCGCGGGCAGACCATTGAGTTCAATTACCCGACGCTGCTCCCGATTCGCCTCCGTCACCACAAGTTTGTGCGTTAATGGGATCAAGTGGTGAGTAGAAAACACCTCAAAGGGCAATCGAGTATTAATCATCACCACCACCGCTGCCCGGGTATAAAAGCGCCCGGCGGTATACACATGGGTATGGCTTAGATGATTGTCATCGCCTGCAGAACCGCCAAAGCTGGGTATGCGCCCTAGCGCGGCATCTAACGTTGCGAGCACCTGCTCTTCACGGCTCGACAGGCCATCCAACAAGGTTAGGGCAAAGCTGTGCTCGTTAATTGGCGCAATAGCCTGACGGCGGCAACGCTCCAACAGCGTATCGACCAGCGGTTGGGCGTTGGCCAGTTCAAAATGATCCAGGTCATCGATCAGCGCTGTTTCGATGGCAAACAGACGACGATCAAAGCCCATCGCCACGATTGAGCCACGATCATAACCCAGCGGAGTTATCTCCCCTGCGGTAGTACAACCGCTGAGTGGCATTGAGGGAAAACTACGCTCCAAGGCAGTCGCCAGCCCCGCTAAGTCATACTCAGCACTGCAGAAAAAAAGCACGAATCCCAAATGGTCGTGACGTAAGGCGTCGGCTAGTTCGGCGGCCGCTAGGGAAGCGTCGGCATGCTGGCTAGCCGCAGTGACAATGCCTCTTTCAACGTGATAAGTGGTCACGGCACCACCTCTCCAGAGCGGAATGGGTGCGCGCAGCGGCAAGCCTTAGCGTACTGAACACGTCATCGAGTTGACTAGCACTGGGGCGTTCCCGTTTGGCTAATGTCTCGAGCTGTTTCGCCAGTTCAGCAATCTGGTCGGCACCCATGCTCAATGATTCACCGCGCAGTTGATGTGCAAGCCGCACAACTTGCTTTTCCTGCTCTGGCGTCAAAGGCCGTGCTGCTAAGCAGGCAGTCAATTGCGCAAAATAATCGCTGACTTGTTGATGATAAAGCATGATCAGCTGTAACAGGCTTGCCTCCCCCAGCGTCGTTTTAAGCATGGCTAGGGTATCGCCATTCAGCAGCGACAGCTCACCAGTTAGTGATTGGTTAACCGCTAATGTCGGTAAAGAAGCAGCGTTTGGAGTCGTAAAGAGCTGCAATGCGAGCACGTTGCTTAACGCCGAAAGCGACAGTGGCTTGGTAATATAATCATCCATACCTGCCGCAATGCAGCGTTGGCGATCATCTTCAGCCCCACCGGCGGTCATCGCCACGATAGGAACATCCGCCAACCAGCCACCCTGTTCACGCAAACGCTTAGTGACCGTCAGGCCATTCATATCCGGCAGTTGGATATCCATAAAGATCAGATGCACCTGCATAGACTGAGCCATTGCCAAGGCATCATGGCCATTTTCAGCCCATACAACATCGCAGCCCAAGCGGGATAGCAAACCAATCGCGACTTTGCGGTTGACGGCGTTGTCCTCCACCAAGAGTAGCGTTGTGCCGGAAAAATCGCGCTTCGGGGGCGATGGCAGTGACGCTGAAACGGGATCCGTTGCGACTAAAGGCAGCTCACACCAGAAGGTACACCCCTGACCTATTTGGCTCTTAACCCCCAAACGCCCTTGCATGGCTTCGCTGAGCCGTTTGCAAATCGCAAGCCCTAGTCCCGTTCCACCAAAGCGGCGTGCCACCGACTCATCGGCCTGCTGAAAAGGCTCAAAGAGACGCTCTTGCTGTTGCTCGCTCAAGCCACAGCCGGTATCAATCACCTCAAATAACAGCTGCTCCACCGTGGAGGAGACTTTGACGCTAACCTCACCGCGGTCAGTGAATTTGATGGCATTAGCGATGAGGTTAAGCAGTATTTGCCGAAGACGGCCTGCATCTATCAATACCCAGTCTGGCACCAGCGGGTCAACATGCACCGTTAACGCCAAGCCTTTTACTTTTGCCCTGGGCGCAAACAGTACCACGACACTATCGATGAGCGGTTTGAGTGCCGTGGGCGATGTTTCCAGGGTTAAATGACCTGCTTCGATTTTGGAAAAATCGAGGATCTCATTAATCATTGCCAGCAATTGGTTGGCGCTATCGTGGATGGTGTGAGCGTAATCTTCCACCTGGGCAGGACTGGCCGATTCACGCAATAATTCACTCATACCAATCACGCCGTTTAGCGGAGTGCGAATTTCGTGGCTCACCATGGCTAGAAAATCAGACTTTGCTTGATTCGCCGCCTGGGCTTGTTTAGCGGTAACTTCCAACTGCCGACCAAGCTGCTCCTGCTCCCGCCTTATTGCCGCACTTTCGCGCATTTCACGCACCAGGAAAGCAATCACCAGAAAAGCGGCCAAACTCATACCAACAATCAGCGACATTAGCAGCTTGTAAAGCAAGCTGAGTTGCGCACGCTCTTCGGTTGCCGATTCTGCCAAATAGCCATTGATTGCAATGACTAGTCGCTCTGTTAGCCGTGTTAATGTCTGTAGTTCATTTTCAATTTCCACGATAGGCAGTTGGTCAACTACCCCAAGGGATTCAAACACTTCGTAGGGATCAAGCATCGTATCCAGCACATCGAGCTGCTGCTGGATTTGGCTCAAGAGCTCTCGGGCGGTGTCAATCTCTTGCAACAGCGTGCTGACCTCCCCCTCATTGAGCAGGGTGATCCGGCTGTACAAGAGTTCAAAACGAAGGTTCAGCTCATCATGCGCGGCGGGTGATAGTGGCCCGCGCGTAACAGCCAGCAGGTGGTTTAAGAGCTGTACCGCATCGCGATCCAGCTTATAAACAACCCAAGCGGTATCTTCGCGAAGGCTTTGGGTGAGATTTTCCTGCCGCCAGGCGGCCAGGGTAGCAACGACCAATGCCGCGGCAAATAGCGATACCGCAACGATGGCAACGAGTTTAAAACGTAGGGGATAACGCAGCAGGCTAGAGGCCTGAGCGGTTGAAGCGCTAGCGAACATCAATATGCATAACCTGCCATACCGCCCTAAAGCGTATTTTTTCGCTTAGCAACGCTTCATCTTGATCAAAAGGATAGAGCACCCAAAGAGGACCATACTCACGAATCGGTATCGCTTTCTCATCTTTTTCCAGGGCCAAAATAACCTCATACTCCTCAAAATCACTAACCGGGATTTCAGCTTCATAACCGTTCAGTGCAGCGACATGTACTGCATCGCTTTCAGCGTTTAAACGCGCCAACAGGTCGCGCATTAAAGGCCCACGGTAATGATTAACACCTTCTGTCCATGGCGTGCTGGTATCAAACTCGTGCTGCGGTAACCCCGCTAACATCGCGCGGTCAAATTGAGCTTCACTGCCAACATTCGTCACGCCAATGTCGCCGCTCACCGTTAAAATGACCGGTCCGCTAGGTACGTCTAAATCGTCGGCTGTTTCAGCAAGCCCCGCCAGGGGCATGCTGAACGTCAGCACGGCCCACCCCATCAACAACGCTTTCACAGTAAACACCTCACGGTAGAATATTCACTGGCCTAACTGCCCAGGAATAAAAAGAAGACAGCGTCAAGGTTACGCTATCTCCTTAAACAGGTCAGGCCCAATACTGTTTTTTCGTCGCTGACTTTAGTAACGGGGGCGTTATTCGATTTTTACAGTTACGTTAAGACTCTATTTTTTCGAACGGCTGAAAACGCACTAAATCTTCATAGGCATGCCAACTGGCGTGACCTAACACCGGTAAAATCAGCGCTAAACCAATATAGAACGTCATCACACCGATCAGTACACAAAGCGTTAAAATCACAGCCCACAGCAACATCACGCGAAAATTACGCGCCACACAGCGTACGCTGGCTTCAATGCCTTCCATAAAGGTTAAGTCTTGATCCATTAAGGTAGGAATCGCCACGACGCTAATCGCAAATGCGCCAAACGCCAAGATGCCGCCAGCAACGGTGCCAACAGCCAGCATGCCTAATCCTTCTGACGTGGTCAGTAGCGAAGTATAGAGCGTGGCAGGGCTGGGAACTTCAAATCCAAAGAAGAGTGCAAATAGCAGGGTTGCCAAACGAATCCAGGCGAGAAAGAAGATCATCATCATGACCCCCATCATCGCCAATTGCCCCGCATGAGGCCGCCAGCTTCCGAACGCATCGCCTAGATTAGGTACTTGGCCACGCTCTAATGCGCGGCTAATGCCATATGAACCAACCGCTACCAAGGGCCCAACAAACATAAAGCCAGCAATCATGGGTAGCAGCCAATACCAGTACCCCAGCGTATATGCGCCAAGGGTGATGGCGATACTTAAGCCAACCCAAAACATGCCATACGAAAGACTGACCACCGTTGCTCGGCGAAAGTCTTCTACCCCCGCGGCCAACCATGCTCTGGGCCGATCCAAACCGACCTTATTAATAGTAATTTTAACGCTGGGTTGATCTGAATGGTGGTTTGTTTTTGTTGTAGCCGCATTCATGGCATCACTCCTGTTGTACCTGATACTAGGTCCTGAAGTCAGGATTTACATCTAAGCATCACCGCTTGTTAGCGATGGTGGTATTAATGCCAACTTAATGGCTTAACACTATTTTTTAATACTCTCTTAATGTAGCTGACCTGACGACCCAGGGCTTTGGCTGAAAGGTTATGCGTACAAAAAATCCACGAGAAGCGCTCAAAGCGCCAATTAAATTGCTGCGTTAGTAAAAACATATGTACCAGATGGAGAGGAAATCCATAAAAAACTCCGAGCAGTTGCCCGGAGTTTTTGATGTTACCTATGTGGCTCGCTAAAGTTGAGTGGCCTCTAGCGCACAATCATTACCGACATTTTCGCATGATGCACGACGTGCTCTGCATTGGGGCCAAGCACATAATCGACAAACTTTCGCTTAGTGTGTGAGGCCATGACGATCAAATCCACGTCGATTTTCTTACCGGCTTTAATAATCGCTTCCCACGGTGAACCGTCCACAATGACACTTTGTACCTGAATGTCGTCGGGCACATTCGTCTTGATAAACGCGTGAAGCGCATCGGTGATCGCCTCATGCGCTTTTTTGGCGAAGTCCTTGGGAAAATAGGAGCCCACCATGGGCATGCGATAGTCCGGCAGTACCGTCACCACATGCAGCGAGGCACCGAACGTCCGACATAGCGTCAGGGCGGTGGGCAGCGCCTTCGACCAGGAAGTCTCCTCGTTCAAATCCACCGGCAACATGATTTTGCTGTACATGGCACTCTCCTTCACGCGGTGGCGGCAGCTTGCGTATTATCACGACGTCGGCGCTGCATCAACACAATCAACCCAAAGAGCAAGAAGGCAGGTATCCACATTAGCTCTTTCGTCCAACGGTCGACAGGGGCTAGAACCTCAATGATTTCTTGATCGAAGTCGAAACCAAGCTCTGCCGCCTGGCTGCCGTAGGTCACCATATCAACGGTTGCCGTGCCATCTTCAATAAAGAGTTCCATGCCCAGGTTATCAAGTCGCTCCTGGCCTGTTTCACCTTCGGGCACCGGCAGGGTCATATAGGTGGTCATGGGGTCGCCATAATCATCCAGACCGGCAATCTGCAAGCGCAGAGTCGAGTCTTCATCGACATCGCCCAGTGCTTCAACGAATTGTGCGGGAGGTATGGATTCGTAGGGATCATGAATCATATCCATCCAGAAACCGGGCCGGAACAGCGTGAACGCAATCAGCAACAGCACGATAGACTCATACCAGCGGCTGCGCGTAATCATAAAGCCCTGGGTCGCGGCGGCGAAGATAAGCATCGCGATAGTCGACACCACAAAGATCAGTATCCCCTGAAGGAAGGTCACATCAATGAGTAGCAGATCAGTATTAAAGATAAACAGGAACGGTAGCGCTGCGGTACGAAGGCTGTAATAGAACGCCTGGAAGCCGGTTCGAATGGGGTCACCACCAGATACGGCCGCCGCCGCAAAGGACGCCAGGCCCACCGGCGGAGTAACATCGGCCATGATGCCGAAGTAGAACACGAACAGGTGTACCGCAATCAACGGCACCAGCAAGCCATTTTCAGCGCCCAGGTTGACGATGACCGGAGCCAGCAGTGCCGATACGACGATGTAGTTTGCTGTCGTAGGCAGCCCCATGCCGAGAATCAAACTAAGCACGGCGGTTAGCAACAGGATGAGCATCAAATTGCCCATGGCCAGCGTCTCCACCACCTCAGCCAGTACCAAGCCCACCCCGGTCTGAGAGACAGCACCAACGATGATACCGGCGGTAGCCGTGGCAATGCCGATGCCAATCATGTTGCGAGCACCAGTGACTAGGCCATCCCAAAGATCCATGGCGCCTTCACGCAGATCCGCGCTCATATCGCTGCGACCACGAAAGATTGACGTGATCGGGCGCTGGGTAAGAATGATGAAAATCATGAACACAGTGGCCCAGAAAGCCGACAGTCCTGGCGACAAACGCTCCACCATCAGACACCAAACCAGCACGACCACCGGCAAGATGTACTGCAAGCCAACCAACACCGTTGGTTTGGTCTGGGGCAGTGAAAAGATCGGCTCGTTAGGATCATCCATCTCAAGCTCTGGGTAACCGGCCGCCAGTTTTAGCAAGGCGATATAAATGACCGTAAGCCCAACGGCTACCACCCAGGGTGTCGCATCGCCCAGCACCGGTTTGAGCCAGCCAAGACCATAATAAACCGCTAAAGCGGTGACCATCATGAGAAGCAAGCCACCGAGAAACCCGATCACTTTATTGACCAGCGGCTTAGGTGGGTTACTGCTTTTCAGCCCCTGCATATTGGCCTTGAGGGCCTCAAGGTGAACGATGTAGACCAGCGCAATATAAGAGATCAGAGCGGGCAGGAAGGCATGCTTAATCACCTCCACATAAGAGATACCCACATACTCGACCATCAAGAAAGCGGCAGCCCCCATCACCGGCGGCATAATCTGTCCATTGACCGATGACGCTACTTCGACAGCACCCGCCTTTTCGGCAGAAAACCCAACACGCTTCATCATCGGCACCGTAAAGGTACCGGTGGTCACCACGTTGGCAATTGAGGAGCCGGAAATCAGACCCGTCATGGCCGAGGCCACCACGGCAGCTTTCGCGGGCCCACCGCGATAGTGACCCAGTAGCGAGAACGCCACCTTGATAAAGTAATTGCCAGCGCCCGCCTTATCGAGCAGGGCACCGAACAGCACAAACAGGAACACGAAGCTGGTCGAGACCCCCAGCGCAATACCGAAGACCCCCTGAGTCGTTAACCATTGGTGATTAATCAAGCCGAAGAGGCTCACCCCACCATGGGAAAGAATACCCGGCATCCAGGGGCCAGCCAGGCTGTAAATAAGAAAAACCGACGCCACGATCATTAACGGCGGGCCAAGCGCTCGACGTGTCGCCTCTAGCAACAGCAGTATCCCGGCGATGCCAATAATGACGTCCTGGAGTATCGGTGCGCCGGGGCGCTGGGATAATTGCTCGTAAAACATAAACATGTAAGCGCCACAAAAGGCCGCCGCGGCTGCAAGCACCCAATCCTGAATCGGCACACGGTCTCGCGGGGAGCGCTTAAGTGCTGGGTAGGCCATATAGGCCAGAAAAAGCGCAAAGGCCAAGTGAATAGAACGGGCTTCAGTGGCACTAAATACGCCAAACCCGAGAACGAAGGGCACTGGCGATGCTATCCACAATTGAAAAAGAGACCACGCTGCTGCAATGCTTACCAAGAGCTTCCCGGGCATGCCGGCTGGCTTGCGGGCTCCCGTATCACTAGAGGCGACCATATCCTCCAAGTCTACTCCGGCTCCCGAAGGCCTGTTCTTATCGTCTGTCATCTGCCTGCCCCGCTCCGAGTCGATTGACGCATCATGGCCATATCGAAATGCCCTATCAACATTCTCAATGCCTTATCAATATTCTAAACCAAAATGCGCGGCACCCTAAGGTAACCGCGCATTTCTTACCGAGGTAGTAACTCCTCAGGCTTCTGGATTACTCAATCCAGCCCTGTTCACGGTAGTAACGCGCAGCCCCATCGTGCAACGGTGCGGAAAGCCCTTCGCTTACCATCTCTTCCGGATCAAGGTTCTCGAAGGCCGGATGCAGACGCTTGAAACGATCAAAGTTGTCAAACACCGCCTTGACGGTCTGGTAAATCACTTCTTCATCAGCTTCTGCGGTAGTGACAAAGGTCGCTGCCACGCCGAAGGTTTCGACATCTTCGTCATTGCCGCGATACAGCCCACCTGGAATGACCGAAGCGGCGTAGTAAGGGTATTCATCGACAATGCCCTGAATGTCTTCGTCGTTCAGCGGAATCAGACGAGCATCAACGGTGGTGGTCGCTTCCTGGATGGAACCATTAGGGTGACCTACTACATACACCATAGCATCGACGTTATTATCGGATAGTGCCGCTGCTTGCTCGGCCGCATCTAGCTGAGATGCCAGAGAGAACGTATCTTCAGTCCAGCCCTTGGCTTCCATCACCACTTCCATGGTGTTGCGCTGGCCTGAGCCCGGGTTACCAATATTGACGCGCTTGCCTTCCAAATCATCGAGGGTCTCGATACCTGAGTCAGCCCGTGCCAGCAGGGTCAACGGCTCACCGTGGACACGGAATACCGCCCGTAGCTCCTCAAAGGGCTCGCCTTCGAAATTACCGGTGCCATTGTAAGCTTGATACTGAACATCGGATTGAGCGACACCCATATCCAATTCGCCGGACTTGATCCCATTGATATTGGCAACAGATCCGCCAGTGGAAGGTGCATTACACTTGATACTGGAGTCTTCAAGACGATTAACCAAACGACAGATCGACTGCCCTACGACGTAGTAAACGCCGGTTTGGCCACCGGTGCCGATGGTGATGAATTGCTCGTCATCCTGTGCCATTGCCGGTGAGGCGAAGGCAGCGGCGGCAAGTAGCGCACCGGAGAAAGCAGCGGTAGAAAACGTATGGCGTTTCATGAACACACCTCTTTGTATTGATGTTATGAGCGTACTTGATGCAATGAGCATCGTGCGTTTTGGACTCACCTAGTGAACTGTTCCCATAGGCGACCCTGCTCCAAAACGTTTTTAAAGGCTTTCTGTTTCTAAGGCAAACTGTTTCCTAGACAAACAGTTACAAGCAGCTGTCGGCTGCCTGCTAATACTACTTTAGCGAAAAAATGAACCTTTAGCGAAGAATATGGCCTGCCGCTAATAAAAGCATACTGGTTGAGAAGCCGCAGCAGCTACCGCTATTTAAAGCGCATTTCCGCTTCGTAAGATAGCATTTTAGTGGTTAGAAACGTTTAGTAAGCGTTAACCCTATACAGTTTTGGCATAGGGAATAATGATATTCATTGTTTGCTCGACTAGAGCCGCGTCTTCTGAGCTAGATGTGGCTATCGTTTATCTGGCCAATCAAACGTTATAGCCCAGCACGGTAGGCAGCCACAGCGCGATAGCGGGGAACATGGCGACTAGCGCCAAAGCACAGCCCATCGCCACCACAAACAGCAGCGCCCAGCCAAGTGTCTGCTCCAAACGAATTTTTGCCACTTCGGTGGTTACCATCAAATTCACGGCTACCGGCGGGGTAAACTGGCCAATGGCAATGTTCATCGCCAATAGAATCCCGAACCACACCGGGTTCCACTCAAAGTGCTGCATCACAGGAATCAAGATCGGCATCATGATTAGATAAATCGAGATGGCGTCCAGCAGCATCCCCGCCACAAGCACCGCCAACATCACCAGTATCAGTAGCAGCACCCCATTGTCTGTCAGGCTAATGATCCACTCGGCTAAATGGCGGAACGTACCCAGCATGGTGCCCGCCCAGGCAAAAATACCCGCTAGGGCGATAATCAGCATCACCACGCCAGAGATAATCGCCGCTTCTCCAAATAGCTCCCATAAATCTCTTAGTGACAGTTCTCGAGTTAAAAACAGCCCCACAATCGCACCATAGGCAACGGCCACCACTGCTGCTTCGGTGGGTGTAAACAGCCCTGAGCGTAGCCCGCCCAAAATCAGCACCGGGGCAAAAAGTGCCGGTATCGCCTGTTTAAACGTCGTGCGCACACTGAACTGTTCGGCGCCCTCCACCGGTTTGCCACCCTCCCAGCCGTAGCGCTTAGAGACAATCATGGCAGGTACCAACAGCGCTAAACCTGCCAAAATGCCTGGAAACAGGCCAGCGGCGAACAGCGCACGCAGATCAACCCCAGGCACAACGATGGAGTAAAGAATCAGCGCCACAGAGGGCGGAATAAGAATCGCCGTCGAGGCAGAGGCGGCAATCAGCGTGGCCGAAAATGGCTTGGGGTAACCTGCTTTCGTCATGCTTGGCAGCATCACCATGGCGACGGCCGCCGCATCCGCAGGACCGGAGCCACTCATACCGCCCATAATCATGCATACCAGTACCGCGACCAACGCCAACCCACCATGGCGTGGACCAATCAACGCTTGGGCAAAACGCACCAAGCGCAGCGCCACGCCGGAACGCTCAAAGATAAGCCCGGTGAGGATAAACAGCGGAATCGCAATTAAGGGGTACTTGGCAATACTGTTATAGGTATTGGTGCCCAGGGTCGCGAGCATATCCGGCGACAAACCCAGCACAATGCCGACGGCCCCGGAGAGCGCCAGCGAAAACGCCACAGGGAGACCCGCAATCAGTAAGCCTGCAAAGGCCAGAATCATCCACACATCAGGGCTCATCGGTAAGCCTCCCCGTCAAACGGTCAGCGGTTTGCTGAAACAAGCGCCATAACATGGCCGCAGACAGCACGGGCAACCAGACTAAATACCACCACTGAGGCAACCCCAACCCCGGTGAAAGTGACTCCCACTGATGCTCTTGCCAAGCTAGTTGGCCTCCGTACCAAGTGATCAACCCCAGCACGATGGCGCCGCAAAGCGCTTGAAAAAGGATCAAGGCACGACGGTACTTAAGCGGCAAGGCACGCTCCAGAAAGCCAATACGGATATGGCGATTGCGTCGCAACGCCACGGAAGCGCCAGCGAAGGTCAGCACCACTAGCAGAAAGACGGAAAACTCTTCGGTGAACGAAAATGAGCCGCCGGTTAAGTAGCGTGTAATGACATTACCCAGACTAATCAATGAGATAATGATTAATGCCAGCGCACCCAGCCAGCGTTCAGGGCGCGCATCAGGAAAGCCTTTCATGGCAGCCTCACAGCAAAAAGCTACCGGCCCAAAGGACCGGTAGCGTAAAACATCATAGAAAGCGTTTAACGTTCATCAATCGCTGTTTGAGCGGCTTCCACTAACTCTTCACCGATCCGCGGTGCCCATTTTTCATAAACAGACTGCGTCGCATCAACAAACGCTTGGTACTGCTCGTCAGAAAGCTCGGTCACCGTCACGCCGCGCTCTTGAATCGCCGCTAATCGCTCGCTCTCTTCTTCACGGGTCATGGCGATTTCCCACTCACCGGCTTCCTGTGCGGTTTCACGCAGCATGGTTTGCTGCTCTTCATCCAGCGACTGCCATACCTGCTGGTTGACGGCAAAAATCAGCGGATCATTCATGTAGTTCCAAAGCGTTAAATGCGCCTGGCCCACCTGATCAATACGCGCCACGTCAAACACCGAAAGCGGGTTTTCCTGGCCGTCTACCGCGCCGGTCGTCAACGCTGGCTGCGCATCGGTCCAGCTCATTTGAGTGGGATCAGCGCCCAGTGCTGAGAACGTATCCTGGAACAACGGCGAACCCACCACACGAATCTTCAGACCATCCAAGTCATCCGGCTGGCTGATTGGCCCGCGTGAATTTGAGACCTGACGGAAGCCATTTTCACCCCAGGCCAACGGGATAACGCCGCGAGACTCGATCGCTTCAAACACCAACTGACCCGCTTCACCACCGGTGACCGCATCAACGGCGGCTTCATCGGGAATAAAAAACGGTAAGGAAAACAGGTTGAGCTCCGGCACCTGAGGTGACCAGTTAATCGTCGAGCCTACCGCGGCATCGATCAGCCCAGAACGCATGGCGGAAAACTCACGGGTTTGGTCGCCGGAGACCAATTGTGAATTGGGGTAAACGCGCAGCGTGAGTTCACCTCCGCTGCGTTCTTCTACTAATTCTGCCCACTTCTCTGCCGCCTGCCCCCAAGGGAAAGCATCAGACAAAACGGTAGAAACCGAAAGTTCGCGGGCTTGAGCAGAAAGGGAAGCGGAAAGCAGTGCTGCACCGGCCAAGCCGGCAGTGAAACGAGCCATTGAGCGTGTCAGCGTCATGGTAGATCCTTTTTTATCGATTTTTATGGTGACGTTATTATGGGGTCTATCACTGGATCGCCTAATCGGTACTATCTTGATAAGCACTGATTGGCGATAGGCACTCCATTGTAGGTATTCTCCTGCTGAAAGAAAGCCATCCTAAAGGCTATTAACAACCGACTTACGGTGTGTATCACAGCGGTGTGTAGCTACTAGCACCACGGCCGTAATAGAAACGTAACGTATCCGTGTGGGCCAATCGGTTAAACTAAAACAGTTACCAGTCAAGGAGTTCCCCATGCAGATGCTCGCGCTTTACAGTATCAAGGGCGGCGTGGGCAAGACCGCCTCCGCCGTCAATCTCGCCGCCGAAGCGGCACGCGATGGCAAGCGAGTGTTGCTGTGGGATATAGACCCCCAGGCAGCCACCACCTTCTACCTGCGCAGCAAACCCAAAGTGCGCGGTGGTGGTGTCGACAAATTGGTCAAGGGCAAGGCCGACCTTGATCGGGCGATTCGCGAGACCGACATTGAGGGGCTCGACCTGCTACCTGCGGCACTGGGATCGCGTGACCTGGAAGCGTCGATGGAAGACCGCAAGCCTAGTCGGCTGCGCAAGATCCTCAAGCCGGTGATGGCCAATTACGACTTAGTGATACTCGACTGCCCGCCGAGCCTGTCGGCGCTCGCC
Organism: Vreelandella neptunia; assembly: GCF_022489065.1. Lineage (GTDB taxonomy): Bacteria > Pseudomonadota > Gammaproteobacteria > Pseudomonadales > Halomonadaceae > Vreelandella > Vreelandella neptunia_A. The sequence continues at coordinate 75,506 of NZ_JAKVTW010000010.1, forward strand.
GAGCAGATCTTCTCAAGCGTCGATGCCCTGCTGGTGCCCGTGGTACCGACCACCCTATCGTTGCGCACCCTTGAACAACTGGACAGTCATCTTGACGCAGTCGAACAGGCCTGTCCGATCTGGCCGTTCGTAACCCTCGCCGACCGCCGCAAGACCCTACACCGCGAGGTGATGGAGAGTCTCAGCGAACGCTGGCCCAGGCGCCTCTCAACGACTGTACCCAACGCCAGTGCGATCGAGCGCATGGGTATCGAACGCGCTCCGGTTGGGCAGTTCGCCCGCAGCAGTCCCGGAGGACGCGCCTACGCAGCGCTGTGGCGAGAGATCGCGCAGCGTATGCAATGACCTGGATTTTTCGCTCGTAGGCTTGGCGATGATGACCGAATTTACAACACGTCCACACCCAAAAAACAGCAAACTTGTCAGTTAACGGCGACATAACTCAGCACTATCCCATGATTTTACAGACAGCCAAACTGGTACAATGACGCTCGTTTTCATCTAGCAACGGACATCAACGTGCCTCTACGCGACCTACTGCTCGGCCTGTTTGTTATCGCCATTTGGGCGCTGAATATCATCGTGATCAAGGTTGGCGTGACGGAACTGCCGCCGCTGTTGATGACCACGCTGCGCTTTATGCTGGTCGCGGCGCTGCTGGTGCCTTTCTACCCTGTCGCACGTGTACAGCTGCCGTTTTTGCTGCTGCTATCGGTGACCTTCGGTAGTTTGCACTTCGCCTTGCTGTTCATTGGATTAGAGCATGCCGAAGCGGGAACTGGGGCACTGTTGGTGCAGATGGGCACGCCTTTTGCGACGCTATTGGCTGTGGTGTTTCTGAAGGAGAAACTGGGGCCAAAGCGTATCGCGGGGTTGCTGCTCTCGTTTGCTGGCGTCATCGTACTGGCCGGAGGGCCAACGCTGCCCTCGCCTCTGCCGCTGAGTATTTTATTGATGAGTGCTCTAGGCTGGGCGGTGTCGCAGCTATTGATTAAACGCGGCCCACCCATCGCCCCCTTAGCGTTAGCAGGCTGGGTGGCGCTGTTTGCAGTGCCGCAAGTAGCGCTGGGCTCATGGCTGCTTGAAAGCGGTCAGTGGCAGGCAATGCAGCAGGCAAGTTGGATAGGCTGGGGGGCGATGATTTACACCGCAGTAATGTCGTCGATTGTTGCTTATGGGATCTGGTATGCGCTGTTGCGTCGGCATCCGGTCAATCGCGTGGTGCCCATGACGCTGCTCGTTCCGGTATTGGCGGTCGGCCTAGGCGCGCTGTTAATGGACGACAGCCTAGGCTTTCATAAACTGGTGGGCGGCGGCTTAGTGGTCGCGGGTATCGCTTTGATTGTGCTTAAGTTTCGCCGTAGCCCTCGCGCCGCTTAATCTTCGGGCTGGCAGAAACCGGCTTCATCGGGGATGGAAACACAATCACCCACTTTGATGCCGCGTTCAGCAAAGTAGCCGCCATTGACCTCTAGCGCTGAGTGGTAAGCCGCCCCTGCCGGGTAAGAGGAGCATTCACTCGGCGAGGTGGACTCACAGGGCTGCATAGTATTAATCGCCACGATACGGCCATTAGCATCGATAAAAGCAATATCGAGAGGAATCAGCGTGCGATACATCCAAAAAGCATTGTTGGCCGATTGCTCATTCTCAAAGCGAAACAGCATCCCGCTATCTTCGGGCAAGTGTTCGCGTTCCATCAAGCCACGCTGGCGCTGTGAGACCGTTTCTGCAACTTCAACCTCTAAACGGTGCGGGCCACCCTCGCTATGAATAGCCAACGCCAGCGTCTGCATCTTTTCCGCTGCTTGCCCCCAGGCAAACGAGCTGAGTAACGACATCGGCAGCAGCGCCGCCAGCGGAAACAGTAACGATGCTTTAAGCAGCGTGCGACGCGTGGGATCCATGCTTACTTCCTTTTATCATGCGCATCTGCGCGAACTCGGTGGCCAGGCAGCAGGTGAATGCCTGCTGCCAGCAATGAAACATTCACCACTGCACCGCTGGTTAACTGGTTACGCCGTGCGGCATGGGTGGCGATATCGAAACGTAACATATCACCGTGGCCAACGCGTAAGGAAACTGACGTAATGCCACCCAGCACCACTACTTCGCTTACCGTGGCAGCCAGCGGATTTTCCCGTTCGCCCTGGGATGGCCGATCACGGCGGTGGAGCACAATATCGGAGGGTGGCAAATACCAGGCCACAGCTTCACCCAGTGGCAGGTTAGCAAGCCCTTCAGCGACTTCTAACGAGCACTCCCCCCACTGCAATCGCCGCTGGCCCTCCACTTCCACTACCACGCCTTCAAACAAGTTGTGGCGATCCAGCAGGCGTGCCACCAGCGGCGACGCGGGGCGGCTGAAAAGTGCCTCTGGCGAGTCCTGCTGAAGGCTTACGCCGTTATGCAGCACACAGATTTGATCAGCAAGCGCGGTGGCCTCTTCCAGGTCGTGAGTCACCAGCACAATGGGGATTTTAATCTGCTGACGAAGTAGCGCCAGCTCGCGCTGTAAGCGCCGTCGGGTAACTTGATCCACCGCCGAAAAGGGCTCATCGAGTAACAGCACCTGGGGCTCACGCGCTAACGCACGCGCCAGTGCTACCCGCTGGCGCTGCCCACCGGAAAGCGCATTGGGATAGCGCTTGCCTAGCCCTTCCAGCCGCACCTTGGCAAGCCACTGTTCTGCCTGTTCACGGCGCTGGGGTTGGGATAAATGACGTAGCGGTACTTGAATATTCTCCAGCGCCGTAAGGTGGGGGAACAGCGCATAATCTTGAAACACCATTCCCACCCGCCGGTGCTGCGGAGAGAGTGAACGCTCACCTTCGGCGTCAAACCAAACATCCCCAGCACAGATTACCTGCCCATGCTGAGGGCGATAAAGCCCGGCAATGGTGCGCAGCAGCGTGGTTTTTCCACTGCCGGAGGGCCCCACCAGCGCCAGCAGTTCGCCGGGTTGGCAAACAAACTCAGCGGCTAACGGGATCGGCCCCGTTTGATTGACCGCCACACTTAGCCCTGATGCTAGTGCCGTCATAGACGAATCAGCCACGTGCCCACCGCCTGCGCCCGGCCAGCCCATACACCAGTCCTAAGGTAATAAAGGATACCAACAGTAACAGCGCCGACATCTGCGCTGCGCCCTGTTCGTCAAAGGCTTGAACGCGGTCATAAATCGCAATGGCGAGGGTGCGGGTTTCACCGTCAATCGCGCCGCCGACCATTAAGATGACACCGAATTCGCCCAACGTATGGGCAAACGTTAGCGCTGCTGCGGACATAATCCCTGGCCAGACCAGCGGTAGCTCAATGCGCAGCAGTGTTTGCCAGGGGCTCAAGCCGCTGCACCAGGCCGCTTCGCGTAGGTTGTGAGGCACATGCTCAAAGGCGCGCTGAATGGGCTGTACAGCAAAGGGCAGATTGGCAATAAGTGAGGCTATTAAGATGCCGTTAAAGGTGAAGTTAAGGCCACTGCCGGTCATCTCTGCCCAAAACGACCCTATCGGCGCGTCGCGGCCAAAACTGAGCAGGAGATAAAAGCCTAATACGGTAGGTGGCAATACCAGCGGCAGCGCTACAAGCGCTTCGCATAAGCCTTTACCGCGAAAACGTGCGTAGGCGAGTGACCGGCCAAGCCAGATAGCAATAGGGATAAGCATTAAACAGGTAAACGCGGCAAGCCTTAGCGAAACCGACAGCGCTGACCAGTCCATTATTCGACGCTAAACCCATAGGTGCTCAAAATGGACTGCCCTTCGTCTTGCTGTAGCCAGTGATAGAAATCGCTGGCGACGTCGCCCGCCTGGTTAGTCAACACCATGCGCTGGCGAAGCGGGCTGTGCCAGCCCTCAGGGATAAGTACGTACTCACTTCGCTCACTGAGTGCAGGCGCCAAGGCTAAGGAGTAAGCCACCAAGCCACCGCGGGCATCATCAGAAAGGGCAAACTGCGCCGCCTGGGAAACGTTTTCGCCCAGCACTCGCAGCGGCTCGGTTTGGTCCCACAGCCCGACATGCTCAAGGGCTTGCTGCGCGGCGACCCCGTAAGGTGCGTGCTCAGGATTAGCCAGAGCGATACGTTCAGTGGTGCCGCTTGCGTGGTTTTCCAGTGCGTCTTGTAATGCAGAAAGCGGCGCATTCTCGCTGGGCAAATCGTCGCGCCCGGCACGCTGCAGCCACACTAACCGGCCAATGGCGTAAATGACGCCCTCATCCCTGGTGTGGCCCTCTTCGTAAAGCGCTTCAACGTAGCGTTCGTCGGCAGAGAGATAGAGCTCAAAGGGCGCACCTTGGGCAATTTGACGGCGAAAATTGCCCGAGGAGCCAAAGTTGAGCCGCAAGGAGTGTCCGGTTTCCTGCTGAAACCGCTCGGCGGCTTCAGTCAGTGCAAACTGTAGATCCGAAGCAGCTGCCACAATAGGTGCCCCCGCCATAGCGGGGGCACTTGTTAGTAGCAGGCAGGCTAACAGCAGCCAATGCGCTAATTTAGCTTTTAGCATGCTCGTCGGTAATCTCCATCACCTTCATGGTATTCGTGCCGCCGTGAGCATTCATATGATCACCACGGGTAAGGATCACATGGTCGCCGACGTTCGAGATCCCCATTTTCACCAATAGCTGAAGCGCTTGATCATTAAGTTCGGTAGCGCTCATTTCAGAGGTATCAAACGGCAGCGAAACGACCCCGCGATAGAGTGCCATGCGTCGCTGGGCGATGGGATTATGGGCCAAGCCCACAATCGGTAGACCAGAACGAATACGCGAGGCGATCAGCGGCGTGTAGCCCGATGAGGTCATGCAGGCAATCGCGGTAATGCCGGTCATATGGTTAGCCGCGTACATGGCCGAAAGCGCAATGGTTTCGTCCGGGCGAGTAAAGCCTTCATGGATACGGTGGCCGGACTCTTGGGCTGACTTTTCACGCTCAGCGCCCAGACAAACACGTGACATCGCTTCCACGGTTTCAAGCGGGTAGTCACCTGCAGCGGTTTCAGCAGAGAGCATGACCGCATCGCTGCCGTCCAGCACCGCGTTGGCAACGTCAAACACTTCCGCACGGGTAGGCAGCGGCGCAGAGATCATGCTTTCCATCATCTGCGTGGCAGTAATCACCGCGCGATTCAGCGAGCGGGCGCGCTTGATCATGCGCTTTTGCACGCCGACCAGTTTGGCATCGCCAATTTCTACGCCAAGATCGCCCCGCGCTACCATTACCGCTTCGGAAGCTTCAATAATGCCATCCAGAGTGGCGTCATCTGCAACTGCTTCGGCGCGTTCAACCTTGGCCACCAAGCCAATTTCCTTGCCCGCCTCGCCTAATAGGCGGCGCGCTTCAAGCATATCTTCCGCATGGCGAGGGAAGGAGATGGCTAAGTAGTCGACACCGATCTCAACGGCTGTTTTCAGGTCGATCTTATCTTTATCAGTCAACGCCGGAGCAGAGAGCCCGCCGCCCTGCTTGTTGATGCCTTTATGGTTAGAGAGCTTGCCGCCCACGACCACGGTGGTATGCACCTGTTGGCCTTCAACGCGGTCCACATCTAACACTACGCGCCCATCGTCTAGCAGCAGGCGGTCACCGGCGGTAACGTCCTGCGAGAGGGTTTTGTAGTCGCAGCCCACTTGGTGGATATCGCCCGCGTCGCCATCAAGTTCCATATCGAGAATAAACGGTTGGCCCTCTTTCAGCACAATGGCGCCATCTCTAAACCGTGCGATACGAATTTTGGGACCTTGCAAATCGCCCAGCGCCGCTACGCTGCGGCCCAGTTTGGCGGCAATTTCACGTACTTCGGTTAACCGGCGGCGGTGATCTTCGGCGGTGCCGTGGGAGAAATTGAGACGCACCACATCAACACCCGCCGCGAGCATGGCTTCCAATACACCTTCACGGTCGCTGGCAGGCCCAAGGGTGGCGACAATTTTGGTACGACGGATCGAAGAGAAGTGCAGTGCGTTCATAATATTCCAACCATGCTAATGAGCGTGTAGTGACTCTGTTTAATAACACTAGCTTATCAGTTTAACGCGTTCTATATGACAGCCCTGCAACAGGAAATGTACGTATTATTCCAACATAACGGTAATTGCCAGGGGAAACTCATCGCAGTTATTGCCATCGCCGCCCCGATCCACCACCAAGAACTCGCCTTCACGTTCTAGCACTGACTGAATGGCATGCCAAGTGCCCGCGCGGTAATTCACGCCTTGGCGACCATCGGTCACAAAAGCACGCACATCGTCAGGGTTAATATGCTCACCCGGCGGTGCCACCACGACAATAAACTGCTCCTGATGTAGCGGCATAAATGCTTGGCTGCCCTGGGGGTGGCGCTCTAGAAAGGTGAGTTCAAGCGGCAGTGTTACTGGCTGGCTGACGAAGATATTAATCAGCGTATGGGCGTTTTCGCCCAGGGTTTCGACCTTTGCCAAGTCATGATGGCGCTGGGTACGCCCGGCGTTGATGGGGAAAGATGCTGAGGTACGCGCATCCAACACATCGCCAAAGAGAGCGAAGGCTTCAGCCGTTAATGGCTCGGCTTTTAGTGTCAACATGAGGGCTCCTTAGCGTGACGACAGTTTGAGAGAAGCGTGGCGATTAACATCTTTATACAACAAATACCGGAACGGCCCTGGGCCAGCGGCGTAGCAGGCCTGGGGGCAGAAGGCTCGCAACCACATAAAGTCACCTGCTTCTACTTCTACCCAGTTTTGATTTAAGTGATAAACGGCTTTGCCCTCAAGCACGTAGAGGCCATGTTCCATTACATGGGTTTCATCGAAGGGAATTACGCCGCCAGGCTGAAAGGTCACGATATTGACGTGCATATCGTGGCGTACATCCGCAGGGTCGACAAACCGCGTGGTGGCCCACCGCCCTTCAGTGCCCGGCATCTCGATAGGGGCAATGTCCTGCTCGTTGGTGACAAACGCCTGTGGCACTTCAAGCCCCTCCACAAACTCATACGCTTTGCGCACCCAGTGAAAGCGAACCGGTTCATTAGACTCGTTGCGCACCTGCCAACTACTACCAGGAGGAATAAACGCATAGCCGCCGGGCCTCATGGTGTGGCGCTCGTCCGCTAAGGTAAGTGTTAACTCACCTTCTACAATAAACAGTACGCCTTCCGCCTGAGGGTCCGGCTCGGGCTTATCACTACCGCCCTGGGGCAGAACTTCCATAATGTACTGGGAGAATGTTTCGGCGAAGCCTGATAGCGGCCGCGCCAGCACCCATAGCCGGGTACCTTCCCAGAACGGCAGGTTGCTTGTGACGATATCGCGCATCACACCTTTGGGAATCAGCGCGTACGCCTCAGTGAATACAGCACGGTCAGCGGTTATTTGGGTTTGTGGCGGGTGCCCGCCGGTGGGGGCGTAGTAGTTAGCTGGCATTTTTTAACCTATATAACGTAGTAAAAACAGACGACATATATCTTGTATACAAGATTAACGGAGCACAATAAAGTGATCTTTAGCCGTGCTTCCTGCCCGTTTATACACGGACACATTCAAAGGCCTTGTGAAACACTCCTCCCAATAGTAACTTCTTTAGAAACTTTCGTTTCATAATTCCAAGATCATACGAGCATGTCCAAAACAGCAACCTCGATGCGGCATGACATCCGCTCACCGTTGCCCAGGTCAGCTACTTATAACAAACGCGAGGCACAAGCATGTCCCAACAATCGCCCTCTTCCCCAGAAAGCCGAGCGCCGAAAAAAAGCTGGTGCCGAATCCCGGATATTTACGTGGTGCTGTTCATATTTATCGGCCTGGCCGCGATAGCAACGCATTTTGTACCTGCCGGGCAGTTCGAGCGTGTTCCGGGCCCGAACGGACGAATCACTATTGACCCCACCACTTATGAGCAGATCGCTTCGTCCCCGGTTGGTCTCGTCGATTTCATGCTGGCAATCCCAAATGGCTTGATGAGTGCCGGGGAAGTCGTCTTTTTTACCTTTATGATCGGCGGTATATTCATGGTGCTAAGGCGCACCGGCATTATTGAAATAGGGGTGGATAAGTTAACGCGCCGCTTTGCGCAAAAGAGCCTGCTCACTATCCCCGTGCTGATGACGGTGTTTGCCCTCATCGCAACCGTTATCGGCACCCAAGAGTTAGCCCTGGTCTATGTGCCGGTCATCTTGCCGTTGATGATTGCCTTGCGCTTTGATTCCGTCACCGCCGCGGCGGTGGCCCTCTGCGCCACCACGGTTGGGTTCACAACGGGAGTGCTCAACCCCATTAACACCGGCCTAGGCCAGCAGTTGTCAGACCTGCCTCTCTATTCCGGTTATGGTCTGCGCATCATGGCGTTTGTGGTGATGCTAGCCGCGGCCATTTTCTTCGTTATGCGCTACGCCCGCAGTGTGCGCCAGACACCGGCTCTTAGCCTGATGAGCAGCGACGCCACCGAGTCTGAAAAACGCTCGCTTTATCAACATGCTGACAATAGCCCGGCCTTAATCGCCAGCGCTCGCCAGAAGCTGGCGGCCATCGCCACCTTCGCCTTCTTCGCGGTACTCGTTTACGGCGTACTGCAGCAAGGCTGGTTCATGATGGAGATGGCGGGCCTGTTTATCATCATGGGCATCGTGGTCGGCCTTATTGCGGGGCTCGATACCGACGAAATATGCGCAGGGTTTAACCAAGGCTTTCGCGACGTATTAGTCGGGGCCATGATCGCTGGCGTCGCGCGGGGCGTTGCCGTGATGCTGGAAGATGGCCAGATCATGGATACGCTGGTGTTTGGGCTTGGCAATCTCGTCGGTGGCCTGCCCACCCTGCTCTCCGCGATTGGCATGTTCTTCGCCCAGCTCGGTTTTAACTTCATCGTCCCTTCCGGCAGTGGCCAGGCCCTGGTGACGATGCCGCTGATGGCACCGCTTTCCGACATTATCGGCGTGACACGCCAAACGTCGGTGCTGGCTTTCCAGCTGGGTGACGGCATCGGCAATATCTTCTACCCAACCTCGGGCTACTTCATGGCGACCCTGGCGCTGGCGGGGGTGCCGTGGCAAAAGTGGGTCAAATTCTTCTTCCCACTTTTTTGCGTATGGATCGTGATTGCCCTGGGCTTTCTTATCTTTGCCCAGGCAACACAGTGGACCGGCTAGAAGCGAACCGACTAGAAGTAACCGGCTAGAGCACCGCTGAGATAAATTGCTTCAGCTCCGGCGTTTGCGGATTGCTGAACAGCTCGCTGGGGGCGCCCTCTTCATGGATGCGCCCCTGGTGCATAAACACCACGCGGTCGGCCACGTCACGGGCAAAGCTCATCTCATGGGTGACCAGGATTAGCGTCATGCCCTCGGCTGCCAAAGCTTCCAGCACTCGTAGCACTTCCCCGACCAATTCAGGGTCAAGCGCTGACGTCACTTCATCGCAGAGCATCACCTTGGGACGCATCGCCAGCGCCCTAGCAATCGCCACGCGCTGCTGCTGACCGCCGGATAGCTGGGCCGGGTAGGCATCGTACTTGTCTGAGAGGCCAACTTTCTCAAGCACTTCACGGGCGATTTTCTCAACCTCAGCCTTGCCTTCGCCGCGCACCACCAACGGTGCCAAACAGACGTTTTCACCCACGGTTTTATGGGGAAACAGGTTAAAGCTTTGAAACACCATGCCCACGTTTTCGCTTAGCTCTTTGGGCGACATCGACGCCGCATCAAGCTGTTTATCGGCAATGGTGATCTCGCCGCTGTCGTGTTTTTCCAGCTGATTCAGGCAGCGCAGCAGAGTGCTTTTACCCGAACCGCTGCGGCCAATAATCGCCACCACTTCGCCTTGCGCAACCGAAAGGTTAATACCTTTAAGCACTTCCAGGTCGCCAAAGGCTTTATGAACGTTATCAACGTAAACCAGCGTCATAGAGCTTTTTCTCCAGATAGCGCGCGTAGCAGGAAAGTGGGTAGCACAGCGCGAAGTAAAGCAGGGCCACAAGGGCAAAAATGGTAAAGGGTTCGAAGGTGGCGTTATTGAGCATGGTGCCCGCCTTGGTCAGCTCGACAAAGCCAATGATAGAGGCCAGTGCCGTGCCTTTGATGACCTGTACCGAGAAACCCACGGTGGGCGGAATCGAAAGCCGCAGCGCCTGAGGCAGAATCACATGGCGCATGGTCTGGAAGTAGTTCATGCCCAGCACCCGCGACGCGTGCCACTGCCCTTTGGCCACTGCCTCTAAACAGCCTCGCCAGATGTCACATAGAAAGGCACTGATAAACAGCGTTAGTGCGATGGAAGCCGCCAGCCAGGCAGAAATCGGATGCCCCATGGCGGCGGCGCCGAAGAAGATCAAGAACAGCTGCATCAATAGCGGCGTGCCCTGGAATAGATCCACATAAAGAGACGTTAAGCGCTGCAGCCAGCGGTTGCTGGAGAGACGCATAAAGGTCAACAGCAGCCCCACCGTCGCACCGCCCACAAAGGCAATCAGCGACAGCACAATGGTCCAGCGGGTTGCCAGCAACAGGTTGCGCAGAATATCCCATAAGGTGAACTCAATCATCGTTGCTCTCCTTGCTGATAGGCGAATACGCGCTTGCCCACCAGCATAAAGCTGCGCCGCATACCGAAGGCGAGGAGCAAATAGACCAGCGTGATCAGCAGGTAGACTTCAAAGCTGCGGAAATTGCGCGACTGAATAAAGTTAGCGGCATAGGTCAAGTCAAATACCGAGATCTGCGACACCACCGCCGAACCGAGCATCACGATAATCGACTGGCTAATCAGCGCCGGGTAAACCCGTGCAAAAGCAGGCACCAGCACCACATGGCGATAGCTTTGCAGCGTGGTCATACCCAGCGCTCGCCCGGCCTCCAGCTGGCCTTTCGCCGTGGCACTAATACCGGCGCGCAGAATCTCGGCGCTGTAAGCGGCCAAGTTGAGCGTCATGGCGATGAACGCCGCGGTGATAGCATCGATTTTGATGCCCAGCCCCGGCAGGCCAAAGAAGATAAAAAACAGTTGCACAATAAAAGGCGTGTTGCGGGTCAATTCGACGTAGCCGCCTAGCCCCCAACGCACCCATGGCTGTGCGTTCACACGTAAATACGCCACCGCCACTGCCAGCGCTAGCCCCGTCAAAGTGGTCACCAAGGTCAATATGACCGTGGTGGTAAGACCTTTCAGGAGCTCACTGACGTAGGGCAACAGGGTAAGAAAGTCGAGTGTTGGCCCCATAATGAACCTCAGCTACCGAAATTTTCAGGCAGGTCGGCGCTGAACCAGCGCTGAGACATCTCATTCAAGGTGCCATCTTCCAAACCTTGCGCGATCAGGCGGTTCACTTCTTCCATCAAGGCAGGCTCGTTTTTATTCATGCCCACGTAGCAAGGTGAATCCTTAAGCTGGTACACCAACGACGGCGCACGGTCGCTATTACGCTCGGCGATCTCGGCGGCAACTACATTACCGGTGGCGACGTAATCGACCTGCCCGGAAAGAAACGCAGAGATGGTGGTGGCGTTGTCTTCAAAGCGTTGAACGGTGGTGGAATCAGGGGCAATCTCAGAAAGCTCCATATCTTCCACGGCACCCCGGGTAACACCGATGGTTTTATCGGCTAAGCCTTCCGGGCCTTCGACGCTTTCATCTTCATCAGCACTAAACACACCTAAGAAGAACGGCGCGTAGGCGTCTGAAAAGTCGATCGCCGCTTCGCGTTCCGGGTTCTTACCCAGGCTGGAGATCACTAAATCCGCCTGACCAGTCTGCAGATAGGGAATACGGTTCGCGCTGGTTACGGTGATTAGCTCCACCTCAACCCCCATCTCTTCAGCGAGATAGTTGGCCATATCAATATCGTAGCCGCGGGGTTCCAGGTTGGTTCCTACCGAACCAAACGGCGGAAAATCCTGCGGCACAGCAATGCGAATAGTGCCACGTGATTCGATATCTTCCAGCGCATCCGCCTGAACATTGGGGCTGGTGGTTACAGCACCCAAGGCAACAGCGGCGCTCAAGCCAGTGGCTAATACGCTGGACTGTAGACGCTTGAAGCGGCGGGTAAAGGAGTTATTGAAGCGGTGCGATAACGTTTGCATTAAGCTCTCCTGGCAGGCGCATGTTCTGCAAAATCTTGGTTTTGCTAGAGACAATTCGCTGACTAATTAGCAGTGGTGGTCTTGGCAATGGAAGCAAAGCGAATGAAAGCTTTGTTGCACAAAATCTAACAAAGAAACTTTCGTTTCACTGATTAATTAAAAGCAATCGCGATACCAGAAATAGCTAACTTTTTTTATAACAGCAGTTTAGCGGCCATGCTTAGCCGCAATGCGGTTGACACCGCATCGGGAGGAGAGTTTGAATAAAGGTAGGCACAACGTCTTGGTGCAGTTTTAATTCATCAAAAGGACGCGATGCACCATGCTGGAGCAAAGGTTCTACTGGGCACTCCAATCAACGCTCATGGTGGGCGCTTCCAGCTCACTGAGGTCGGAATAAATATCGCTGATCGCGCTAATTCGCTCGCGGCCTTCCGCAAGGCGACGGTGCAGCACCCCATTGGCAATCAGGCAGATCAGGCTATTGGCGGTGGCGTAGCTATCGAACGCAGAGAGGCTTTCCAACGGCGTTTCAAAGAACCACGCTACCTGAGAGGCAAAATTGACGGCAGTAGGGTCCGCAATGAGAGCCACTTGGGCCGGCGAGCGCTCAAGTGCTTCCACCAGTGCAGCAAACGCTGCGGGGCGACGGCGAAAACCAAACAGCACCACCACATCCTGCTCGCTAAGGTCGACAATCTCCTCGGCCAATGACTGGTTGGGTTGCGGTACCACACGCACCTGGGTACGTGCCTGGATCAGCTGCTGGCGAAAATGTAGCGCTAGAGGGTAGCTGTTTCGAAAGCCGATCACGACCACATGACGCGCCTTATCCAAGCGTTCCACCAAGGCTGAAAAATCCTGATGGGCAATGCTATTTAAACAGCGCTGCAAGTTATCTTGCTCCCGCTGCAAATGACGTTGGAATGGTGCGCCCGCCTCTTCTTGCATGGCGTTGGCGTCGATCACTAACGGCACACCGAGATTACGCAGTTGGCGGGCATGATCCTTAACGGTGCGGTAGCTCTCGAACCCCAGCCGCTTGAACAAGCGGCTAACCGTCGATTTGGAAACGCCGGTTAAGCGCGCTAAATCAGCGGCGCTATATACCGCCAGATCATCAAAATGATCAAGGATAAAGCTTGCTACGCGCTGCTCCTGGGCGCTTAACTCGTCAAACTGAGCAGTAATTCGCTGTCCTATATGCGGCGTCATAACGTCCTATTCTGCATAATCTAATCAACGCTTTGGAGCGGGATGATACTCGGCCCAGTGGCGAGCAATATCAACCCGGCGGGCCACCCAAACGCGATCGTGGGTTTCGATATAATCCAAAAAGCGTTGCAGCGCGCGAAAACGCCCAGGGCGCCCCAACAAACGACAGTGCATGCCCACCGAGAGCATTTTGGGCGCCTCCTCCCCTTCTGCGTAAAGTACATCAAAGGCATCGCGCAGGTAGGTAAAGAAGTGATCCGCAGTGTTGAAACCTTGCGGGGCGGCAAAGCGCATATCGTTGCTGTCTAAGGTATAAGGCACGATCAAGTGATTGTGCTCACTGCCCTGACTATCGGTCACCTGCGTCCAGAAAGGCAAGTCGTCGCCGTAGTAGTCGCTATCGTAAAGGAAACCGCCTTCGTCCAGTACTAGCCGCCGGGTATTGGGGCTATCGCGACCGGTGTACCAACCTTGGGGCTTCTCACCGTAAAGGCGCTGAAAAATCTCCATGGCCTGCTGGAGGTGTTCGCGCTCAATGTGCTCAGGCACTTCCTGGTAGTGAATCCAGCGATAGCCGTGGCAGGCAATCTCGTGGCCCAGCTCTTTAAAGGCCAGAGCCACATCCGGGTTGCGCTCCAGCGCCATGGCAACGCCAAACACGGTTAACGGCAAATCACGCTTCTCAAATTCACGCAGAATGCGCCATACCCCAGCGCGGGAGCCGTACTCGTAAATCGATTCCATACTCAAATGACGATCAGGATAGGCCGGTGCGCCGATGATTTCTGACAGAAACTGCTCAGAGCCTGAGTCACCATGCAGCACGCTGTTCTCGCCACCCTCTTCGTAATTGAGCACGAACTGAACGGCGATTTTTGCCTTGCCGGGCCAATTAGCGTGGGGCGGGTTACGCCCGTAACCGATTAAGTCACGTGGGTAGTGGCCCTTAGAGGATGACAACATAGCTAGCTCCTTTTATACCTTTTCCGGCTCGTCACTGGCGAATACACAGCCCAGCAATACAGAAAATAATTTGTATACAAAATAGCGAGATTAATAACGAACCGCAACGCGGCCGAACGCTAATCCCCTGACACTCCTAGCGTTTCTTAGTTAAAACATCGTTAAGCCGTTGAATCCTGAACAATTGGTCAAACTTTTAGCGGGACATTTTTATCATCTATTCACGTTTAGAGGCTTGCGTAAGGCTAGAAACCGCCCTATTTTTGTATACAAGAAATTCGATATTGTTTACACACGGAATAACTATCGTGCATATACGCGTTATTAACCCTAACACCACGGCCTCCATGACCGCTGCTATTCATCATGCAGCACAGCAACAAGCAAGCGCTGGCACCACCGTAAGTGCTTCCCAGCCTGACGCGGGGCCGGTTTCCATCGAGAGCCATTTTGATGAAGTGGTCAGTGCGGTTGGCGTAGCCGAGGAAGTGCTTAAAGGCGAGCGCGAAGGCGGCATCGATGCTTATGTGGTGGCCTGCTTTGGCGATCCCGGCTTGCTTGCCGCACGAGAACTGACCCGCGCGCCGGTCATTGGCATCGCTGAAGCGGCCTTTCATCTTGCTACGCTGGTCAGCACGCGTTTTTCTATCGTTACGACCTTGGGCCGCACCGGCATTATCGCCGAGCATCTGCTTCAGCAGTACGGCTTTAGCCACCACTGCCGCCGCATTCGCGCTGCGGAAATTCCCGTATTGGATCTTGAGCTCCACCCTGAAGCGGCGTTTACCCGCATTGTTGAAGAGTGCTGCCGTGCCCGGGATGAAGACGGCATTGGCGCCATCGTTTTAGGCTGCGGCGGTATGGCGAATTTGACCCGGGAGATCAGCCGCGAAGTGGGCCTGCCGGTAGTAGAAGGTGTCAGCGCTGCGCTGAAGCTGGCGGAATCGCTGGTCAGCTTAGGGCTGTATACCAGCAAGCACGGTGATCTCGCCTACCCTCGGCCAAAAGCGTTCACCGGCAAGTTTTCTGAGCTTTCTGACCTTGCTTTACCGCTTAGGTAATAAAAGCACTAACTCGTTAATAACCAACGCAGAACACACTTAATAATAATTTTTAAAATAACCATATACGTCCAATAGCACGCCACGCCGCAAGCGTTTCCCGATACCAAATCGGGGATTTAATAAAACCGATAATCTTGCGAGGACGACATCATGAGCGCTTCACCCTCGGCTCTTGCGTCAGAAGAACGATCCGATGCTGGATCAAAAGCACTAGGGGCTGAGAGTCTGGCCCCGCAACAAACCCGGATTATGGGCCGCGGCTCCTACTTTCTGGCTTGGTTTGGCGGCTGCGTCTCCATTGGCACCTTCGCCATGGGTTCAAGCGTAGTCGGCACCTTAAACCTGTTACAAGCAACGCTGGCCATCGCCATTGGCTGCTTTGTGATCGGGATAGCACTCGCCATTAACGGGGCTGCAGGCTACAAGTACGGCATTCCCTTTATGGTACAGGCGCGCAGTGCCTTCGGTTTTACCGGCACACGTTTGCCTGGGCTGGTGCGCGCGGTGCCTGCGGTGGTGTGGTACGGCTTTCAAAGCTGGATTGGCGCGGGGGCACTGAATATGGTGTCGGCCACCCTATTTGGCTTCGACAACCTTATCTTCTACTTCATTACCTTTCAGTTCCTACAAATTGGCCTGTCGGTGATGGGTTTCCAGGGCATCAAGTGGTTAGAGAATATCGGCAGCGCCTTTATTCTCGCCTCGCTTATGTACATGTTCTACGCCACGGTGCAGCGCTATGGCGATGAGCTTTCAGCCAGCCTGCTGACCATGGAAGGCTCCTGGGGCATGCCCTTCTGGGGCGCGACCATGCTGTTCCTGGGCATCTACAGCACCATGATGCTTAACGTGAGTGACTATGCCCGCGAACATAAAAAGGGCACGGCGCAGAGCCTGCTCACCACCATTTACGCCATGTCGATTCTGCCCTGCACGCTGTTTATGGGCTTGATTGGTTATATGGTCTCCGAGGCCACCGGCACTGCCGACCCTATTCAGGTGTTCGCCAACGCCGTCGACAACACCCCGCTGTTAATGACCACCCTTCTGTTTATCGCCTTTGCTCAGGTCACCACTAACGTTCTAAACAACGTGGTGCCGCCGACCTATGTGTTGATGGATATATTTAAGATCAGGTTCTCGGTGGCCACCATCATCGTTGGCTTGCTGGCCTTCGCTACTTTCCCTTGGAAGCTGGTGCAACCGGGCTCCGCAGCGGGCCTGCAAATGTTTGTGCAGACCTACTCCGCCTTTTTAGGCCCCATCTTCGCCATTCTGGTGGTGGACTATTATGTGATTCGCCGCCGCACGCTGGATATCGACAAACTGTATGACGTTAACGGCCCTTACCAAGGCGTGAACCTAGCCGCGTTTATCGCCACCGCTATCGGCATTGTGGCGGCGCTCTCTTTCTCGGCGATCTCGTGGTACGCCAGCCTGATACCCGCAGGCGTTAGCTACTACCTGCTAATGAAGTACTGGGCACCCTGCCAGCGCTTTAGCCAGTAACCCCCTTTAGCCAACCTGCGAGCCAATACAATGAAAGAGAGCAACGACGTTAGTGATCTGGATATCAAGCACATTGATCCCTCGCTCTATAACGAGGATCTGGCGCCGCTGAAACCCCAGGATCGTAACTGGGGGGCGTTTGAGATATTCAACGTCTGGTCTAACGATATCCAGAGCCTGTTTGGCTACACCCTGGCCGCCTCGCTGTTTTTAACCTACGGCCTGAACGGCTGGGCGGTGATGGCGGCGATTATTCTGGCCGGTGTGATCGTGATGTTTCTGGTCAATCTCACCGGTAAGCCCAGCGTCAAATACGGTATTCCCTTCCCGGTCATGGTGCGCGCCAGCATGGGGGTGCGCGGCGCCAACCTGCCCGCGATGCTGCGCGCCATTGTGGGGATTTTCTGGTACGGCGTGCAGACCTACTTCGCATCAACCGCCGTCACGCTCCTGATTACGGCCTTTTATGGCGCAGGTGATGGCAGCACTTTCCTCGGCCTTTCCGGCGTCGCCTGGGTGTCGTTCGTGATTGTGTGGCTGTTTCAGATCGCCATTTTCTGGCAGGGCATTGATCGCATTAAACACTTCCTCAACTGGGCAGGCCCGCTGGTCTACGTGGTGATGTTGGTGCTGATGGTCATTGTTTGGTACCAAGCGGGAAGCGAGCTGATCCCCGCTATTGGCACTATTTTCAGCGGCGACGGTGAAACCAGCGGCAGCTCAATTGCAGCCTTTATGGCGATTGTGGGCACCATGGTGGCGTACTTTGCAGCAGTGGTAATCAACTTCGGTGACTTCACCCGCTTTGTGAAAACCGAACGCCAGATGAAGCTGGGCAACCTATTGGGCCTACCACTTAACGTGGCATTCTTCTCGTTTATCGCACTGATTATTACCGCGGGCACCCTGGTACTGTTTGGCGAAGCGCTAACCAACCCCGCCGATATCGTTGAGCGGGTGGACTCGCTACCGCTGACTATTATCGCCGCCCTCACCTTCTTTGCCGCCACGGTGGGTATCAATCTGGTTGCTAACTTTATTCCCCCCGCCTACGACCTTGCTAACCTGTTCCCCAGCAAGATCAGCTTTAAGATGGGCGGCCTGATTACTGCGGTAATCGCGTTCTTCGTCGGCGCACTATGGCTTTCAGTGATCAGCCAAATTGGCGTTCCCGGCTTTGTAAATGCGCTAGGCGCCGTCGTCGCGCCCTTCTACGGCATTATCGTAGTCGACTACTACCTGATTAAGCGCCAGCACTTAAATATGCAGGAGCTATTCTCATCAGCGCCGGGCAGCGCTTACTACTACGTAAACGGCTGGAACACCCGCGCCCTTATCGCCTTCGGCGTCGCAGCGCTGTTCTCGCTCTCTACCGTGTTAGTACCCGCACTATCCAGCCTCGGCGGTTATGGCTGGCTAATTGGTGCAGGCCTGGGTGGATTGTTTTACTACGGTTTGATGCGGCAGTTTAAGGCTGAGCCTGCGTTGGCGGCGCAGTAGACAAGCTGACTGTAACTAGCTGATTAGAAAATTATACAAGCGCCATCGGTTTTGCCGATGGCGCTTTTTTTGGGCCGCGGGCTGGCGTGGCCAGTTAGAAACTGCCTGCATGCTCCTATAGCGCTACCAAGTAACGTATTTTGCGGTATCCAAACTCAGCGGAATGAGATATTTTCGATCTGTAATGCGTGTTTTTCTGATATGCTCAGTGGAAAGTTCAATCCCATATCTAACAGTAATTTAACTCGTATAATACGCTGATAGAAAGCAATATTTGTTTAAGCACAATTTAAAAATTATATTTAATAACAAGAAGAGTGCGCACTAAAAAAACACTAGGATAAGTGATGAAAAAACTTTTGCTTTATCTATCTCGTTTTCACTGGCAAGTTATAATTTCGGTCTTGATTGCAGCTATTTTCTGGGCTTGGTTGATGCTCTGTGACGCTGGCCAAGCGAGCCTAGCAAAGCTGGAAATCTCCAACTACATATCAGTTGTTACAGGATTAGCTTCCATCGTCGCACTTTTTTGCTCCGTTTCATTCGGATTTGTATTATTCCAGATTCAATCGGCAAAATCGGAACGACTGGGGGCCTACTCCGAATTAAAAGCGCGACTTCATTCATTTCATTCTTGGCTAAGCTCTTTAGAAGATAGTGTTGAAAAAGATGTTTGTATGGCTATGGTTTTTGAGCTGGAGAAACTAGATCTAGTCGATATCCCATTAACAGACTATGGACAAGAATATCAGGAATATATAAAGGCTATGGACGAAGGCCTCGGAAATAAAGACAAGCGAGAATTTTACCTAACATCAATATTATATTCAGGCTATATAGAGCAATTACTATCAAGGCTTGGTGTTATTTCGATAAGACAAATAATAACAAAGTGTTTTTTGGATACCCTCTCAAAGGGGTTTGGTTTGGTAGGTGGGTTAGTTCTTCTACTTTTTATTAGCTTGGTGGCTTTCGATAGCAGTATGAAAGCTTATATTTTTTCTGCCGCTGTATTTTTTTGCTCTGGGACTTTGCTACTGTTTCTAGAATTCAGTTACGACGTTTATCGCCAATACCAAGAAGAAATCGATTTCGTTGGCCCTGACTCTGAGTCAGACTCATCCTAACCAGTCGATGCAGTTCTTTACATCTATTACGAACCTAAGGGGTACGGTAGTACCTCCAAACAGATCATTTAACACTAGCGTTAAATCTAAAAGTGAAGAATATCATGGCTTCAAATATACCTCCTGCAGAAGCCGAATCGAGCCTACTTTATAGTCGTTGGCGACACCATAGTTTATAGGAACGTTACTACTTAATTAGCGCCGCTTGATATCACGGTAGAAGTTTTCGTGTGATCCCAGGGCTAACAATTCGAGGATAAGCGCACCATCATCAAAGCTGTACCCAAGCAACGTCAGTTGCTTGTTCATTTTAAATTTATATACCCGTAAGAATGATAGATCCCCCTTCTTCTGCTCCCCCAAAGCGGGCTCGTCCATCAGCTTTCTGACGGCTGCGTCGAGATCTTTTTTCTGATTGGCTTGAAGCTTCTTTACTGCTTTTTTAAAGCTCGGGGACTGTAAAACACTGATCGCTTTAGCCAAAATCGTAGGGCTCCAGCTTCCCGGCTTCACGTTCTGCTTTTGCAATAATAGCTTGCTTCACAAATTCATAAGGCAAATCAGGATTGTCTTCCATCATTTCACCGATTTTTGCCCAATGCTCGATTTGCTTGGGAGTCGTCCGATCAAGCGCTTTAGCTATAATCGTAGCTTTTTCAATAAGTTGTTGATCTAAACGTATGCTATTAGTGGTCATTTTAATACCCTCATAAAAACCGCCTTAATTGTAGCAAGGCGCTACAAATGAGGCAATTCGCATCTACTATTCTCGGCTGATTTTCTGTTAACTCTAAGAGTTAATACGCTTCCCCCCAATATCTGCTGCAAATCCGGCACGTTCTCCTCCTCTTCGACCACCGATAGCGAGGCTTCGATGGCGTTTAGGTGGCGGCTCATAAAGGCTTTGGCGCGTTCGCCGTTGCCTGTTTCAGGGCACTCAAGGCAGAGGTAGACGACCTCCCCCGCCAGCTAGTGATTCTTCTCCAGCGCCAAATGATTGTCTATTTCTTTTATCTTGTCTTCCGTGTGGTGATTGACATAAAGCACCGTGGTCTCTTTCCCTGCACAAATTTTCTCAATAAGCGCTAGCACCAGTTGGCGGTTCATATCGTCCAGGCCCAGGCAAGGCTCGTCTAGAATCAGCAGCGGCGGGTGTTTCACCATGGCGCGGGCGATTAGTAGCAGACGCTGGTCGCCATAGGAGAGTTTGTTAAAGGGCTGATCGGAGCGCTCTTGCATGCCCAGTAGCTCGAGCCACTGGTCGGCGATTTTTTTCTGATGATCGGTGGATTTTGTGTACACGCCGATGCTGTCGTAGAAGCCGGAAATAATCACGTTTTTGCAGCTGGTGCTGACTCGATATTCCCACTGCAGGGCGGTGGAAACATAGCCGATAAACTGCTTGATCTGCCAGATGCTTTCGCCGTTACCGCGCTGGAAGCCAAACACGAAAATATCGTTGGTATAGCACTGGGGATGATCCCCTGTGATCAAGGATAAGACGCCTGTTTTACCGCTACCGTTAGGGCCGCTCAATTGCCAGTGCTGGCCCTGCTCAATCGTCCAGTCGAGCTTATCGACAATCACGGTATCGCCGTATTGGATCGTCGCTTGCTTGAGTTTCACTAACGGCTGGCTGGGATCGAGGGCGGGTAATTTAGTGGCTGGATCGGCCTCGGGCACGCTTAGATCGGTGGTTTTCAAATGCAGCAATTGGTACAACTCATTAAAGGCGGCTTCATCCTGACGCTCTACCGTGAATGCTAATCGCCCACTATCTCCCCGCTTCTTATCCCCTCTCTTTTTCTCCAAGCGCTCTTTATCCGAACGATCTTTATCCAGGTAGGCCACATGGGTGATGAAGTCCGGCATTTCATCGAAGCGGTTCAGCACCAACACCATGGGAACGGTGTCGATGATGGAGGCGAGATGGGCTTGCAGCATGGCGAGGGTGTCGACGTCCAAACCATCAAACGGCTCGTCTAAAATCAGCAAGTCCGGCTTGCTCGACAGAGCGCGAATCAGCATGACTTTGCGGGTTTCGCCAGTGGAGAGCTTACGAAAAGCACGGTCGAGTAGCTTGGTCAGCCCGAACTTTTCGACCAGGTCGCTTGCGAGTTCAGGGTCTTGGCACTGCTCGAAAATCATTTCACTAACGGGTGTGCCGAGTGAAATGACATCCATGATATCGGCATCGTCTTTTTTCAGCTCTTTGGCGATGAGTTCGGCTTGCGCTTCGAAGGAGACCAGTCCAACGTTTTTGGGAAGCCCTTGAACCGTGCCTGCTTCAATTTTGCCAACGCCCGCCAGCGCCGCCGCCAGGGCCGATTTGCCTGCGCCATTGGTGCCAGTGATGACCCAATGCTGGTGGGGTTCGATGATCCAATCAATCTCGCTTAGGGTGAAGCGATCATCAAAACTGATTGTCGCTTTGTTTAGCTGAATACGCTCTAAGCGGCTTGAAGGCTCCATCAGTGTGTTCCTTATTGTTTGGAAAAGTCAGTGTTCGCATGAAATAAGACAAAAAGCCGAGAATATCGTGGCGATATCTCGGCTTTTTAGATGACTTAACGGTCTATTCTTTGACGAGCCATCATTTAATCAGCCGATTAAATGATTTTCTTCATGTCCGCCATGTGGCCACGTAGCACGGCGCCAACGGCTTCAACCGGGTGGGCGCGGAGAGCATCGTTAACTTCGATCAAACGGGCGTTATCAACGCCGTTGTCGTCAACGTCCAGGCCTTTACCGATAACATCGGATTTGATGCCTTTCATAAAGTCAGCCAGTAGCGGCACACAAGCGTGGTTGTAGAGGTAGCAACCGTATTCCGCTGTGTCAGAGATCGTCGCGTTCATCTCGTAAAGTTTCTTACGCGCGATAGTGTTGGCGATCAGCGGCGTTTCGTGGAGAGACTCATAGTAAGCAGACTCGGCGATGATGCCAGCGGCTGTCATGGTTTCGAAAGCAAGCTCAACGCCCGCTTTAACCATCGCCACCATCAAGATGCCGTTATCGAAGTACTCCTGTTCCGTAATTTCTACGTTACCAGCAGGTGTTTTCTCGAAGTCGGTTTCTGCGGTTTCGGCACGCCATTTGTGCAGGTTAGCGTCATCGTTCGCCCAGTCTTCCATCATCGTGTGCGAGAAGTGGCCGCTCATGATGTCGTCCTGGTGCTTGTTGTAAAGCGGACGCATGATCTCTTTCAGCTCTTCAGCAAGATCAAAGGCTTTGATCTTAGCCGGGTTAGAAAGACGATCCAGCATGTTGGTCACGCCGCCGTATTTCAGTGCTTCCGTGATGTTTTCCCAGCCGTACTGAATCAGTTTAGAGGCGTAGCCAGGCTCGACGCCCTCTTCGATCATTTTGTTGAAGCAGAGGATAGAACCGGTTTGCAGCATGCCGCAAAGGATCGTCTGCTCACCCATCAGGTCGGATTTAACTTCCGCAATGAAAGAGGACATCAATACGCCAGCTTTGTGGCCGCCAGTACCCACTGCGTAGGCTTTTGCCAGGGCTAGGCCTTCGCCTTTAGGGTCATTGGCTTCGTGAACAGCGATCAAGGTGGGAACACCGAAACCACGCACGTATTCAGCGCGAACTTCAGAACCTGGGCACTTAGGTGCCACCATGATGACGGTCAAGTCTTCACGGACTTTCATGCCCTCTTCTACGATGTTGAAGCCGTGGGAGTAAGAGAGGCAAGCGCCCTCTTTCATCAACGGCATTACCGCCGTTACAACAGACGAGTGCTGCTTATCGGGCGTTAGGTTCAACACAACGTCTGCCGTGGGGATCAACTCTTCATAAGTACCGACAACAAAGCCGTTCTCAGAGGCGTTCTTCCAGGATTGACGCTTTTGCTCAATGGCTTCTGGGCGCAGTGCGTAAGAGACGTCTAAGCCGCTGTCACGTAGGTTCAAACCTTGATTAAGGCCTTGGGCGCCACAACCGATAACGACCATTTTTTTGCCTTTCAGCGCGTCTACGCCATCAGCAAATTCAGAGCTGTACATAAAACGGCATTTGGCGAGTTGTGCTAATTGCTCGCGGAGCGGCAGTGTATTGAAGTAGTTAGCCATCGTTAACATCCTAAGTATTTATGATCACAATATCGATGTGAGAGACACCGACACGAAAAAGAGAGACATAGCCGCTAAAAGTGCGATCCAGCGTCATGTAAGTAGGGACAATCTATACAAGTGTGACCATTTCTTAAATTGATATATTTGCAACAGCATGTCCCTTTTTTTGCAAAACTCAATTATGATTGCGTTTATGAATTTTAAAATTTTGAAACAGTTTCTGGCCCTGGCAGAAACCCTGCATTTTGGGCGCGCCAGCGATGAGTGCTATATCAGCATTTCTGCTTTGTCACGCAACATTCGTCATTTAGAAGAGGAATTGGGTGTGTCGCTGTTTAACCGCGACAACCGCACCGTGGTGTTGACCCAGGAAGGGCAAAAATTTCTCAAGTACGCCCGCGATGCCAGCAGCCAATGGAATTTGATTCGTCATGAATTGACCGACAATTCTGATCAATTACGCGGTGAAATCAGCCTGTATGGCTCCGTCACCGCCAGCTACAGTTTTTTGTACGAGCTACTGCGCCGCTTTCGCATTGCCTACCCGGTCATAGAAATCAAGTTGCGTACGGGCGATCCAGAACACGCTATTGCGCATGTTCTGGATGGTAAAGAGGATCTTAGCATTGCTGCCCAGCCTGCCAACCTGCCGCGTGGTTTGGCATTTAAACCCATCGCCACGTCGCCTTTGCTATTTATTGCACCGCTTGAGCAGCAAGTGCCGAATGTGCCAACGAGCACGCCAACCACACCGCAAGAGTGGGCGAGTATCCCAATGATTCTATCGGAGAGCGGTGTATCGAGAGCCCGTGTGGATGAATGGTTTCGCCAGCAAGACATCTCGCCGCGCATCTATGCACAAGTGACGGGTAATGAAGCTATTGTGAGTATGGTGAGCTTGGGCTTTGGCATTGGCGTCGTGCCAAAAATTGTCCTCGACAACAGTCCCTTGGTGGATCGCATCCGCGTGCTCGACGTGACGCCGGAACTGGAGCCCTACGATATTGGTTTGTTTACCTTAAAGAAAAACCTAAAAAATCCATTGGTCGACGCGTTTTGGCGCTTGATGTAAGCCCTTTTTAATAAGCCCCAGATGCTATTTTTTAGCGATCCGAAACCACCCTTACCCGCCAAATATCTGCTGCAAATCCGGCACGTTCTCTTCCTCTTCGACCATCGATAGTGACGCTTCGATAGCTTTTAGGTGGCGGCTCATAAAGGCCTTGGCGCGCTCGCCGTTTCCTGCTTCCAGGTAGCCAATCAGATCGTCGTGGTCGTGGGATTCGCAGCCCAAATGACCACGGTGGCCGTAGACGGCCAAAATCAGCGATGAGCGCGAGCAGAGCCGCTCGACAAACTCTGCCAGTGTAGCGTTGCCTGAGAGCTGAGCGAGGCGCACGTGAAAGTCGGCCGATAGCCGGATAGCTACGCTCTGCTGGCCGCTACGTAGCGCTTGGCGCTCCTGACGGGCCATCTCGCGCAGTTCTGCTGCTTCCTTTTCGCCCATGCGCCGCGCCACATCGGGCATTAGCCCGCACTCAATTAATTGGCGGGCATCGAACACGTCCTTGGCTTCATCGGCGGTGGGCCGGGTAACGCTTGCGCCGCGGCGTGGAGTGAGCGTGACTAATTGCTCCAGCGCCAGACGCTGAAGGATTTTACGAATACCGGTGCGGCTAATGCCAAATACGTCTGCCAGCGCATCTTCACGCAGCCGCGAACCGGGCTTCAAGCGCTGCTCGACAATCGCATCGCTCACGGCACGATAAATTGTCTCGTGGCGTTCATCGCCTTCTTTGCTCTCTTTGCCTTCTTTAACAGAAGCGCGCCGCTTTACCGGCGCCTGCGCATCACTCATAGCTGGCCTCTCTGATCACTCCTCCCAAGCGGCAATGATATCGCGCTCTTCGTCACTCATGTTGGTCATATTGCCTAGCGGCATATATTGGCTGGCGACAACCTGTTGAATCTGCGCCTTATGGCCCAGAATCTCATCCCAATTACCGAAAGCAAACCCTGCGGGCGGCGCTGAGAAACCAGCATGTTCAGGATCACGGGCATGGCACTGCACACAGTGCTGCTCTATCAACCCAGTGATTTGCGCCTGGTCTGGTCCTTCCATGCCGTCAGTGCCGCCCGGCGATGACGCACTGGGTGCGGCCACCCAAAACGCTAACAGAATAAGCCCTACTCCAAAGGCGGGATACGCGGGTTGGGTTTTGCCTGCATGCATCAGGACAAAGAACTGACGGATCAAGGCACCGGCAAAAATAAACAGCACCATCACAACCCATGCAAGCTCATGGGAGTAGATAAACGAGTAGTGATTACTCACCATCAACAGAACGACCGGCAGCGTGAAGTAGGTGTTATGCACCGAGCGCTGCTTGCCGCGCTTGCCATCCAGCGGGTTGGGCGCATCACCTGCTTTCATCGCCTTCACCATGCGGCGCTGGCCGGGAATGATCCAGAAGAAGACGTTCGCCGACATCGCCGTCGCCATCACCGCACCCGTGAGCAGGAAAGCGGCACGGCCGGTAAACATTTGCGTGCTTAGGTAGGCAACGATCACCATCATGACCGCAACCGCCACACTGAGCAGGCCGTCACGATCCATATTGGGGCTAATGCGTTTGCACAGCTCGTTGTAAACCACCCAGCCGCCCAGCAAAAAGGCTAGCGCCAGCAAGTTAGCCTGCCAGCCTGTCAAGTTAGCGGCCCACTGCCACTCACTGTTGGGGTTGACCAGATAGAAGCCCGGATTGACCATATACAGAATAACGAACAGCGCAAAACCGGAAAGCCAGGTGGTGTAGGCTTTCCAGAACGACCAGTGCAGATCATTGGGCAGTTTGGCAGGTGCCGTGGCGTACTTCTGGTTGTGGTAGAAACCACCGCCATGTACCGACCACATTTCGCCAAACACGCCCTTGTCGCGGTCTTCCTCCGCCTTTGGCGTGCGCAGGCTGTTATCCAGCATGACAAAGTAGATCGACTCACCGATCCAGGCGATCGCCGCAATCACGTGCAGCCAGCGCAATAATAGGTTAACAAAATCAATAATATAAGCTTGCATGCCCGGCCCTCTTAACTACCGCGGTAGGTTGAATAGCCATAGGGTGAAAGCAGCAGCGGCACGTGATAGTGCTGGCTGGCATCCGCGACGCCAAAGCGCAACGGAATAACATCTAAAAAGCGCGGCTCATTAGCTTCCACGCCTTGGGCGCGCAGGTAGTCACCGGCATAGAACACCAGCTCGTACTCCCCTGCCGTTAGTGCATCTCCCTCTACAATGGGGGCATCGCAACGGCCGTCGCTATTGGTGATGACGGTACTCAGATGTTGGCGCTCATTATCTGTAAGGCGGAATACTTCAATAGTAATTCCCTGACCGGGCTGTCCTTTAGCGGTATCCAGTACGTGGGTGGTTAAACGTCCCATAGCCACTCCTTATTGATAGCGTTTTATTGATAGCGTTGTTTGCATTATTTGACCATTTGGTCAAAGAGTACCTTTGATGCTATTTATTGTATACAGTAATTCCATCCTCGCACATTGTGAATCAACGACGCTTTAAAATTGCCCGCTTAGGAGAGTGCCAGTGCCTACATCCAATCCATTACTGCTTTCACCCGCGCCTAGCAAGTGCAGCCTCGAGATGCTTACCCATCACTATGGGGATGTTTATGAGCACTCACCTTGGGTAGCCGAAGCTGCTTGGCAGCATGGCCTGACTGAAGCCCATGACGCACCCGACGCTCTGGCCGAGCTTATGGGACTTATGCTGCAGCAGGCGAGTAGCGAACAGCAAATCAGAGTGATCCAGGCGCACCCTGACTTGGCAGGCAAAGCCGCCATGTCGGGTGAACTCACGCAAGACTCAACCAGCGAACAGGCAGGTGCAGGGCTCGATCAGTGCAGCCCTGAGGAGTTTGCGCGCTTTGAATACCTCAATGAGACCTATAAGGAAAAATTTGGCTTTCCCTTTGTGATCGCGGTCAAAGGGCTAAATCGACACGCTATTTTGGCAGCCTTTGAAGAGCGACTGAACAACGACGCTGTGACGGAACGGCAAACGGCGATTGAGCAAATTATCCAGATTGCGCGCTTTCGTTTAGTGGCCCGAGCCGAGCAATAAACAGCTACTCATAACCGCCGGGTAGCTCTCCAACGTTACATATAGGTCGCTATTCGCCAAACGGGCTATTGCATTTATTTCTTGTATACACTTTTATTAGTTAATGGATGCAAGAAGTAAACAGTGCCACTCACAGCGAATAAAGGCTCTTTATGTCCTCTCCGCCCGATGCTCAAACGCGGCCTTCGCGTACGATTAACCAAAACCCCGACGCGATGCCGCCGCTTTCCAAAGCGATTCCACTTGGCCTCCAGCACATCATGGCGATGTTTGCAGGCAACGTTACCCCGCCGATCATTATTGCCGGTGTTATTGGTGCAAACCCAGCGGAACAGATCTTTTTAATTCAGGTAGCGCTGTTTGTCGCTGGGGTATCAACGTTAGTACAGACCATTGGTATCGGGCCAATAGGGGCTCGCTTGCCGATTGTGCAGGGCACCAGCTTTGGCTTTTTGCCCGTTGCACTGCCGCTAGCCAAAGCGTTTGGCCTGCCTGCCGTGCTCGGTGCCTCGTTTGTGGCAGGACTTCTGCAAATTGTGCTCGGTGCATTTTTAAAGAAGATTCGTCACTGGTTCTCCCCGGTAGTCACGGGCATCGTGGTGCTGCTGATTGGCATTACACTGATGCCCGTCGGCCTTAATTATGCGGCTGGAGGAGTGGGCGCGGATGACTTTGCGTCACCGGGTAACTTGCTACTGGCGCTCTTTGTGCTCAGCGTCACCATTGCTG
This sequence comes from Vreelandella neptunia, assembly GCF_022489065.1. Taxonomy (GTDB): domain Bacteria; phylum Pseudomonadota; class Gammaproteobacteria; order Pseudomonadales; family Halomonadaceae; genus Vreelandella; species Vreelandella neptunia_A. The sequence continues at coordinate 103,888 of NZ_JAKVTW010000010.1, forward strand.
TTCATCAATATGGCCGTGGCTTTATTAAAGCGTCATCGATTCTGTTTGGCTTGATGGCCGGGTATGCGGTTGCCATTGCCCTTGGCAAGGTTGATTTTACCTCGTTAAGCAACGCCGCCTGGTTTGCACTACCCAAACCATTGGAATATGGCATGACATTTTCGGGCACTGCGATCATCGGCATGACGCTGATCATGTTCGTGGTTGGGCTAGAGACGATTGGTAATATTTCGGCAATTACCACCACCGGCGCTGGCCGCCCCGCAAAAGATCGTGAGCTTTCTGGCGGCGTGATGGCCGATGGGGTCGCTACTTCATTTGCAGCCGTTTTCAATACGCTACCCAATACCGCTTACGCCCAAAATGTCGGGCTAATCACCCTAACCGGCGTGGTCAGCCGACACGTGGTCACCATTGGAGGATTACTATTAATCGCCATGGGGCTATTTCCCAAGTTGGGTGGCTTGGTGGCGGCCATGCCCCCTGCGGTACTGGGCGGTGCGGGCGTGGTGATGTTCGGCATGATTGCTTCGGCAGGGCTTAAGATCATCAAAGAGTGCGAGCTGGACCAGCGTAATATGTTGATTATCGCCGTATCGCTGAGCTTGGGTATCGGCCTGCCTGCGGTTGAAGCAATTTCAGAAACAATGCCTGGTCAATTAGGTCTGCTGCTTAAATCGGGTTTAGTGCCTGCTGCACTGGCCGCTTTATTTTTAGACGCCGTTTTACCGGGTAAGCCAGACCGGCGCACCAAGCTGGCTGATGCAGAAGCTGATGCGACGCGTAAACAGTAATCACACCGTTTTACGCTAAAAGAGATACAAAAATGCCGCACTCATAAATGGGTGCGGCGCATTGAGCGACTTATTCGCTAATGCATGCTAGCAAACTTACTGCTTCGCTTTTTCCACTGCATTCTTGGTGGTTTCTTCTGCCTGCTTCTGGCTGTCTTCAGCAAAGCTTTGGCTGATTGACGTCACTTTTTCTGTGTCGCCTTTTACTCGCTCCATGAAATCACTCGCCGTTTTCTGCTGGCTTTCCATGGCTTTTTTGAAACTGTCGGCATCTTTCACATCAAGCCAGGTACGCGCTTGTGAAATCGCCATGTCTGAGTAGGCACGAGCGGCGTCCAGCTGTGCACTGATTAGCTGATCGTAATAATCAAGCGCGGTCAGCGTGTAGGAACGCATAGGTGATACAAAAACAGACTCGAGCTGTTGCTTGGTTTTCTCGGTAGTTGCTTTATTAGTACTGCTGTTCATCAGTATATCTCCTAGAGTGAGCTAGCACGTAAACTCGCCTTGATTAGGCGGTTCTTAGCCAGGCTTTTGCCTCTGCTGTCCTTAAAGCTAGCAGTGCTTTTTGTGCAGCGCAACATGATTTTTACTCATGCTGCGCTTGCTCACAAACTGATCATCAGAGATATTATTTGTACGCCGCGACTAGCGGTTACCGAACAAGTGCTTACGCGCTTGCTCATCCATTTCCACCCCCGCTTGCGGGTTTACTTCTTCGACTAAGGAGTAGGCACGTCGTACTGCTGGGCGGGCTTTCATCATGTCAAACCAACGCTCCAAGTCAGGAAACTCTTCAATCGTTTGACGCTGCTTCTCCCAAGGCACAATCCAAGGGTAGATCGCCATATCGGCAATAGTGTAGTCATCACCGCCCACATAGGTGTGATTTGCCAGGCGCTGATCTAACACGCTGTACAACCGATTGGTCTCGCGCACGTAGCGCTCAATGGCGTACTCGATTTTTTGCGGGGCGTAGTGGCAAAAGTGATGATTTTGGCCTGCCATCGGCCCTAACCCGCCCATTTGCCAGTGAAGCCACTGCAGCGCGATATAACGCTCACGGCCCACCGACGGTAAGAATAAGCCGCTCTTATCAGCGAGGTACTCAAGGATCGCGCCAGACTCAAACATCGACAGCGGCTGGCCGCCATCCTGAGGCGTGTGATCCACAATGGCAGGGATTCGATTATTGGGCGAGATAGTGAGAAATTCAGGGTCGAATTGCTCACCTCGGCCAATGTTAATCGGCTTCACTCGATACGCCAGTTTGGCTTCTTCGAGCATGATGGAGATTTTGTGGCCGTTGGGTGTTGTCCAGTAGTACAGGTCAATCATTGCCATCTCCTTTAAGAAAACGTCGATTTACGCATTAGCGAGCATATCAAGGCTTTCTACCTTAATCAGGCGACACCACATAGCGCTGGTGGCATCGGTGCCGCCATTGTGCGTTATAGTTCGCGCACAGTCAGGGCTTTGCTTGCTAAGCCATCATGTATGTTCAGCATCCGCTTGAACCACTCATCAACCGGGTCGCCAGGCTCTACGACGGCCTGTGTCGACACAACATGCGCCCACATCATGCTGCCGAACAGCAGGTAATCCGAGCCGCTTGGCGCATCACCGTCTAAAAATGCGCTATCACGCAGCAGGTCACGTACCGGTGCCAGCGCCTGTTTTAGCTGCTGCTTACCCTGGTCAGGCTGATGAAACTCTTCTAGCGTGCAACCAAACCGGGCTTCACGGGTTTCGCGGAAATAGGCGCGGTCATCTGGGTGCACTGCGGCGAATAAATCCATGCCGATAATGCGGAAAAGCGCCGGATTCACGCTGCGCTCAACGAAGTATTTGAACAGTAAGACCCGCTGATAGCTGATGCCTTCGCCCAGTACAGGTGCCTCAGGATAGGTCTTATCCAGATAGCGCATAATGTCGAAGCTGTCGGTGACGACTTGATCACCATCGCAGAGCACCGGCACTTTGTCGTAGTCGGCAAACTCCAATGCTTGTTTATCTAGGAATCGCCATGCCACGGTGGTGAATTCCAAGCCTTTATGAGCAAGCGCCATACGCACGCGCCAGCAGTAAGGTGAGAAACGTAGCCGTTCATCTCGTCCGCACAGGTCATAGAGCTTTATTGCCATCACTACCGCCTTCTAGTTGAGAATACCGTTGGTAAAAATGCTTGTGATAAGTGCGGATAAAAAGTGGTTAGCAAACCTCTTTACCCGCGTTGCGTAGCTAAACAATGAGCCCAACAATCTAACCGTGCAAGAGACGCTGCTCTGCACTGTCTATTAGTCTAATGGGCCGGACGATCCCCCAACGTAACAAAAAGCCTTAAAATCATTTAGAAACAATAAATTAAACAAAAACCATGCACATAAACTTATGTTCAAAACGAGCGTTGCACTGGTAAGACCAATTTTCCAATGTAGTCATTGCTTAAGCCTAAACGTATCTTTCACATACACCCGACTGGCGACACAAAACCCAGACGGTTATTGCGGAGCATACCAAATCAATAACAAGGGGCAGTTCCTTCCATGAATGAAACGATACTTGCACTTCTGGCCTTCTTGCCGCTATTGATGGCCGGTATTTTACTCATTGGGTTTAAAATACCGGCCAAGATAGCGATGCCTCTCGTCTTCCTGACCGCCGCCATTATCGGCTTAACCGCTTGGGATATGTCGTTTAGCCGTGTAGCGGCGTCGACTATCCAAGGCTTGATCCAAACCGCAGGTCTTCTGTGGATCATCTTTGGCGCCATCTTGCTGCTTAACACCCTTAAGCACTCCGGTGGTATTACCGCTATCCGTAACGGCTTTTCAGGCATCAGCCCGGACCGCCGTGTGCAGGCGTTGATTGTTGCTTGGCTGTTCGGCTGCTTTATCGAAGGCGCTTCCGGCTTCGGTACGCCAGCGGCGGTTGCAGCACCATTGATGGTCGCCCTCGGCTTCCCGGCCCTGGCGGCGGTGGTCGTGGGTATGATGATTCAGTCAACGCCCGTTTCCTTCGGTGCGGTGGGTACGCCTATTGTAGTGGGCGTAGGTAGCGGCGTAGACCGCGCTGGCATTACCGCCCAGCTTGATTCGGTCGGTTCCAGCTGGGATGTGTTCTTCCAGCTCATCACCAGCGAAGTGGCGATTACTCACGGTATCGTGGGGATTTTAATGCCGTTGATTCTGGTCACCGTGATGGTGCGCTTCTTTGGCGCCAATAAGTCATGGAAAGAGGGGCTGTCGATTACCCCCTTCGCTATCTTTACCGGCATCTGCTTTGTCGTGCCTTACATGCTGGTTGGCGTGCTGCTGGGGCCTGAGTTCCCGTCGATGATCGGTGCCATGGTGGGTCTGGCGATTGTTGTTCCGGCCGCCAAACGTGGTTTCCTGCTACCTAAAGACACCTGGGATTTCCCGGAAGAGAGCGCCTGGCCAGACGAGTGGATCGGCAACCTGCAAATCAAGTTGGATGACGTTGTTGGCAGAGCACCGATGTCGACCTTTAAAGGCTGGGTGCCTTACGTGCTGCTGGCACTCTTCTTGGTGGCTTCACGTACCATTGAGCCTCTGCGTGTCGCGCTGACTTCTATCAACCTCAGCTGGAATAATATCCTCGGCGAAGCGGGCGTTAGCGGTGGCGTGCAGCCGCTGTATCTGCCGGGCGGCATTATTATTGCCGTGGTTATCATTACCTACTTCCTGCACCGCATGAACCCGCAGAAGATCAGTGCAGCGGTATCAGAATCTACCAAAACCATTTTTGGCGCAGGCTTCGTATTGATCTTTACCGTGCCAATGGTGCGCATATTGATCAACTCCGGCGTCAATGGTGCTGACCTAGTCTCGATGCCTGTAATGATGGCCCAGGCGGTCGCTGATAGCGTGGGCGGCATCTATCCGTTCTTTGCTCCCGCGGTCGGGGCGATGGGTGCCTTCATTGCAGGCTCTAACACGGTCTCTAACCTGATGTTGGCAGAGTTCCAATTCAGCGTTGCTGAAACCCTCGGCCTATCAACTGCCATGATGATTGCCCTCCAGGCAGTCGGTGCGGCGGCGGGTAACATGATCGCCATTCACAACGTGGTCGCGGCTTCTGCCACGGTGGGCCTGCTCGGCCGGGAAGGGGCGACGATCCGTAAAACGATCCTGCCAACGATCTACTACCTCATCTTTACCGGCATCATCGCGCTTATTGCGTTCTACGTGATTGGCGTAACGGATCCGTTAATGTGACCATGAAGTAGTACTGGCTGTAATAACGATGCTAGAAACGCAAACCCCTAGGCCAAGGCCTGGGGGTTTGCTATTTAGCACAGCGGGTTTTGCGTTAATCGATACGCTTTAGCTGCTGACTATGGAGTTTGCCGCGCTCTACGTAGCTTTGAGCATTCTGCTTCAGCCCCGCCACCACTTCCTCGGAAAGCTCCCGCACCACCTTGGCCGGCGAGCCAACGATTAACGAGTTGGGCGGAAACACCGCGCCCTCCTTAATAAAGGCACCGGCTCCCACTAGGCTATTCTCACCAATCACCGCACCGTTCAGCACTACCGCCTGAATACCGATCAGGCAGCCGTCACCGATGGTGCAGCCATGCAGCATCGCCTGGTGCCCGACCGTAACGCCTTTGCCTACCTTGAGCGGAAAACCTGGGTCAGCGTGCAGCACGGCGCCATCCTGAATATTGCTCTCTTCACCTACTTCAAGGTGGTCGGTATCACCGCGCAACACGGCTTGATACCAAACGCTTGAGCGCGCCTTTAACGTCACCTGGCCGATAACATCCGCCGTTTCCGCAATGTAGACGTCGTCGTGAACCTCTGGGCGATGCTCGCCGTATTGATAAAGTGCCACGTTAACCTCCTGGGTTGTTATTGGTGTTCCGCCTTCAGGCTAGCGCCTGTTCCAGCAATCGAGCAACGTGAATCGCTTCGCGGCCACTTCCATCGTGAATCTGATGGCGACAGCTCGTGCCATCGGCAATCAACACGGCGTTGCTATCCGCTTTTCGAATCGCAGGTAAAAGCGAGAGCTCCGCCATTTTCAGCGAGGCGTCGTAGTGCTCCGCTTCATAACCGAAGCTACCCGCCATGCCACAGCAGGAGGACTCAATCGTTTCGACGGTGAGATCAGGAATCCAGCCCAGCACCTGCTCAACCGGGCGCAGCGCATCAAAGGCCTTTTGATGGCAGTGACCATGCAGCAGCGCCCGCTCGTAGTTCAGCGGCTTTAGTTCGAGAGGAAGCTGATTCTCGGCCCGCGCCTTGACCAGAAACTCCTCAAACAGATAGGCGGAGGCCGATAGCGCCTTCGCTTCCTCACCAAAACCGTACTGCAGGAACTCATCGCGCATGCTGAGTAAGCAAGAGGGTTCCAGGCCGACTATCGCCACGCCGCGCTCTACAAACGGCATCAGGTGCTCAAGGGTACGCTTGGCCTCCGCTTTGGCTTTATCAAACTGCCCGGAAGATAAGTAAGTACGCCCACAGCAGAGCGGCCGTTGGCCCTTGGTCGCATTGAGGTGTACAAGGTAGCCCGCCGCTTCCAGCACCCGCTTGGCCGCTTTGGCGTTATCACCTTCCATATAGTTATTGAAGGTATCCACAAACAGCAGCACTTCGCGCTCAGAGGTGACTGGCTGCCGAGACGCCTCGGCACTAGCGAGGAAATTCCCGTTAAACATCGGCAGCGAGCGCTGGGGCGCCAGCTTTAACGCCTGCTTGATCTGTTTAGCCAGGAACGGCACCCGCTCAACGCCATTCACCAGTGCAGAAAACTTACTGGCCCAGGGTGCATAGCGCGGCATCTCACCGACCATACGATCACGCAGCGATAAACCTTTGACACGGGCGCGGGCGGTACGCGCCTCTATCTTGAATTTGGCCATATCGACGCCGGTGGGGCAGTCACGCTTGCAGCCTTTGCAGGAGACGCAGAGATCCAGCGCTTCTTTGACATCGTCGCTGGCCAGCCCTTCATTGCCCAACTGCCCCGAAAGCACCAAGCGCAAGGTGTTAGCGCGCCCGCGAGTTAGGTGCTGCTCATCTTTCGTTACACGGAAACTCGGACACATGGTACCTGCATCAAACTTACGGCAGTGACCATTGTTGTTACACATCTCCACCGCCATGGCCAAGCCATGGGTGGCATCACCGCCGGAACCTGGCGCGGTTTGCTCGCCCGTTAACGGGTCGCGCTTCACATTCCAGGCGGACCAATCGAACACCGGGGTAAGCGGGATGGTGGTATAACTCGTCGGAAAACGAAAATAGCGCTCGTCATCCATTTTGGGGGTATCGACAATTTTGCCGGGGTTGAACAGGTTTTCAGGGTCAAACAACTGCTTTATTTCGCGGAAGGCATTGTTGACCGTTTCGCCAAACTGCCACGCCACCCACTCACCACGGCAGATACCGTCGCCATGTTCGCCGGAGTAAGCGCCTTTATATTCGCGGACTAATGAGGACGCCAGCTCGGCGATTTCGCGCATTTTTTCGGCGCCATCCCGGCGCATATCGAGGATTGGCCGCACGTGCAGCGTGCCAACGCCTGCGTGGGCGTACCAGGTACCCTCCGTGCCGTAGCGGTTGAAAACCTCGGTAAGTTTGTCGGTGTACTCGGCCAGGTGCTCAAGCGGTACCGCGCAGTCTTCGATAAACGAGACCGGTTTACCGTCGCCCTTCATGCTCATCATGATGTTGAGCCCAGCCTTGCGCACGTTCCACAACGCTTTCTGCTCAGCGGCCTCGGGCATATCCACTACGCTGCCCGGCAGACCTAAATCACCCATCAATTCATTTAGGCCACGCAGCGCCTCAAGCTGCGCTGCGTGGTCGTGACCGGCAAACTCCACCAGCAAAATCGCTTCCGGCTTGCCAATCAGTGCCTTCTCAATCACCGGGCGGAACGCTGGGTTCTCCAGCGACAGCTCGATCATGGTGCGGTCAACAAGCTCCACCGCTGTGGGGCCCAGTTTGACGATATGCTGGGTGAAATCCATCGCCTGATAGAAGGTCGGGAAGTTCACCACGCCCAGCACCTTCTGCTCGGGCAGCGGTGACAGCCTGAGCTTAATACGCTGGCTGACACCCAGCGTGCCTTCCGAGCCCACCAGTAGATGGGCCAGATTGGCGCGGTGGTCTGGGTCGTAGGGCATCGGGTTCTGGCAATCGAACAGATCCAGATTGTAACCACCGACCCGCCGCAATACCTTGGGAAAGTGATCACGAATTTCAGGGCCTACCCGCTCCGCAATCGCCCTCACTTGTTGGGCAAGGCGCTGCTCTCGCGAGCCCTCTGCGAAGGTGTCAACGAAACCAAAACTCGCCGCGCTGCCGTCGGCCAATAGTGCGTCCACGCCCAGCACGTTATGCACCATGTTGCCGTAGAAGATCGAACGCGACCCGCAGGAATTATTGCCTGCCATACCGCCGATGGTGCACTGGGCGCTGGTAGAAACGTCGACCGGATACCAGAGCCCGTGGGGCTTAAGCCATGCGTTGAGATGATCAAGCACCATGCCTGGTTCGACCACTACAGTGCGCGCCTCGGCATCGAACTCAACGATTTCGTTAAGCCAGCGTGTGGTGTCGATCACCAGGGCTTCACCGACGGTTTGGCCACACTGGCTAGTGCCCGCGCCCCGGGCCAAGATCGGCACCTTGGCATCACGGGCGATATCCAGGGCGATTTTAAGGTCTTCCTGATGACGTGGAATCACCACGCCTACCGGGGTCACCTGATAAATCGAGGCATCGGTTGAATAGCGCCCCCGAGTGGCCCGATCAAACAGCACCTCTCCCGCCATTTCTCGGGATAACCGCTCGGCGAATTCGCCGAGCGGTTTAATCTTGGCATCACGGGACGGGTATTGGTTCGTCAGAGACGTCATGTGGCTCTCCCCCGTCGTTTAGCGCTCGCTTGGGTTAAGCGGGTTAGCCCCAAAGTAGTCCAGCGCTGCTGTCACGCCACTGCCTTTGAGATTAACGCCGGATAGTTTCATGCCCGCCTCACAGCCGCCCAAGGTGGCAATCAGCGTTAAATCGTTGCAGTCGCCCAAGTGGCCAATACGGAACATCTTGCCCTTGGCCTTACCCAGCCCCATGCCTAATGAAAGGTCAAAACGCTCATAGATAATCTTGCGCACCGCATCCGCATCGACGCCTTCGGGCATCACCACGCCGGTCAGCACCGGCGAGTAAACGGAGGGATCTAAACACTGGATCTCAAGACCCCACGCCTCTACCGCCGCGCGGATGCCAGCGGCCCAGCGTTGGTGGCGAGCCAGCACGTTGTCCATGCCCTCATCCAGCAGCATATCCAGCGCTTCATTCAGGCCATAGAGCAGGTTGGTGCTGGGCGTGTAGGGCCAGTAGCCGTTCTTGTTGGCTTCGAGAATTTCATCCCAGGCCCAGAAGCTTTTGGGTAGTTTTGATTGTTTGCTGGCTTCAATCGCTTTTGGCGACAGCGCATTAAAGCTAATGCCGGGAGGCAGCATCAAGCCTTTCTGCGAGCCAGAGACGGTGACATCCACGCCCCACTCATCATGGCGGTAGTCGGCGCTGGCCAAGCCGGAAATGGTATCGACAATCAACAGCGCGGGGTGGCCCGCCGCATCGATGGCTTTGCGCACGGCAGCGATGTCGCTGGTAACGCCAGTAGAGGTCTCGTTATGCACCACACAGACCGCTTTAAGCTCGTGGTTGGTGTCCTCTTTCAGGCGCGCTTCGATCATGTCGGCCTGAACACCATGGCGCCAGCCTTCATAGCCCGGCAGCCCCAGAAACTCAGGCTGTACGTCCAAACGCAGGGCCATTTTGTGCCATAGCGTGGCGAAGTGGCCGGTCTCAAACATCAGTACCCGATCACCTGGTGACATGGTATTGGCCAGCGCCGCTTCCCAGGCACCGGTACCGGACGCCGGGTAGATAATCACCGGGTTCTCGGTTTTGAAGATTTTTTGAATCTTGCTCAGTAGCTCAAGCCCTAATGCACCAAACTCAGGCCCGCGGTGGTCGATCGTGGGCAGGCTCATCGCCCGTAAAATACGGTCTGGCACCGGCGAGGGGCCAGGAATCTGCAAAAAGTGACGGCCGGACGGATGAAAATTAAGCTTTAACATGATGAGGTTCCTGTTTGTTGTTGTCAGGCTAAACGTTGGCTCTGCCGATTAGCGTTATTCAAAATGGATAATGAATGCAATTACTCACATCAAAAAAGCGCTATTTGATACATCCTTCAGCACGTAACGCATCAAGCTCATCGCCAGAGAAGCCTAAGCTGTCGAGCACTTCATCGGTGTGCTGGGCAAAGAGCGGCGCCGGGCTGCGGATTTGCGACGGTGTCTCTGAGAATTTGCTCGGAAACCCGATGGTTTTCATTTTGCCGATAACGGGATGCTCCATCTCTTGCACCATACCGCGCGCTAAGTAGTGCTCATCCTGCATCGCCTGGGCGAAGTCGTTGATTGGCCCGGCGGGCACGCCAGCGCTGTCACACAGTGCTAACCACTCATCGACGCTTTTATCCGCCATTAGCTCTTCCAGCAGCGCTTCCAGCGCCTCAACGTTCCGGCCACGGTCTTGGTTTGTGATAAAGCGTGGGTCTTGCATAAGCTCTTCGCGCTTTAGTACATCCTGACAGAAGCGCTCCCAGGTGCGCTGGTTGGCACAGCCAAGCATCAAGAACCCATCGCTGGCTTTAACGGCCTGATAAGGCGCGGAAACGCGGTGGCGCCAGCCCGTAGGCCCCGGCACGGTACCTTCAGAGAAGTAAGCCGCCGCCTCCCAGGTAAACCAGGGCAGGCCGCATTCGGTGATTGCGATATCAATGTGTTGGCCAGCGCCGGTTTTCATCTTGTGGATACAGGCCGCTAGAATCGAGTAGACCGCCGTCAGCCCTCCGCCAATATCGTAAACCGCAATACCGGTTTTCAGCGGACGCTTACCCTCCTCCCCGGTCATCGACATCAGACCTGTCATACCCTGAGCGACCAGGTCGAAGCCCCCTTTATGACTATACGGCCCGGTTTGGCCATAGCCAGAAATAGAGCAGTAAACGATGCCAGGGTTGATCGCTTTGATGGTGTCGTAATCGATCTCCAGCGACTTGGTCACCCCAGGTCGGTAGTTCTCAACGATGACATCCGCATCAGCGGCCAAGCGGTAGAAGATTTGCCGCGCCCGTTCGTCTTTAAGGTTCAGCGAGATACTTTTTTTGTTGCGGTTAATCTGTGAAAAGCAGGTCGATTCGCCATTCACGTAAGGCCCCATTTGGCGGCTATCGTCTCCGCCATTGAGCTTCTCGACCTTGATAACTTCAGCGCCCATATCGGCCAGCACCATGGTGCAGTAGGGGCCAGCCATAATTTGAGACACATCCAGCACTTTTATATCTTGTAGGGGAAGCATGCGCTCTCCTCCTAAGTAGAAGTTTTAAACGCTGTCCAACGTTAGTGGCCAGACCACTCAAAGGGCGTTTTATTGACAAATTTATCCACCGCCGCGGCGAAATCTCGGCTCATATAGCAGGTGGTTACCCAATCGTCGCTGGCATCGGCTGGAAGACGGCGCTGCTCTATCGCTCTGCCAATCAGTGCCTTACTGGCCTGCAGCGTCAATGGCGCTCGCTTGGCAAAGGCTTCTGCCAGCGTGGCCACTTCTTCGTAAATTGCATCAGCGTCAAACAGCTGATTGACCAAACCTGTAGCTTGAGCTTCGTCCGCGCCGAACAGGCGCGCCATCATCAGCGCTTCTTTGGTGCGGGCAACGCCAAGCATGTCGATCATGCGTGAAACGTTATTAATCGAAAGCGTATTACCCAGCGTTTTGGCAATCGGCACGCCAAACTTCATCGTTGGGGTGGCGTAGCGAAAGTCGCACACCAGCGCCAGTGCGGCACCGCCACCGACACAGGCACCTTCAATCAGCGCCAGGGTTGGCTTGGGAAAGGCTTCCAATTTGCCTACTACGCGGTCAATGCGTCGTTCGTAGCCAATCGCGTCTTCTGGCTTACTAAAGCCTGAAAATTGGCTGATGTCGGTACCGGCGACAAAGGCTTCACCGCCAACGCCGTGAAGCACTACGGCATACACAGTGTCATCCTCGGCCAACTGGTCGCAGTGCTTTTCCAGGGCGTCGTACATCTCCCAGGTCATCGCATTGCGACTCTGGGGCCGGTTAAAACCAATCCAGGCCACGCCATTGCGAACGGAAAACGTGACGCTCTGGGCAGGCTGTGATTCGTCAAGATGGCTCATGTTCGTCTCCTGTTTGGGCATGGTGCCGGGCTAATAACACCCGGCAACCAGCGCATATACGTGCTTAGCCGTAGATGAAGTTAACCAACGCCAGCGCAAACGCCGGAATATAGGTATTAATCATCAACACGGCGAACAGGACGGCGATAAACCAAAGGTTGGTTTTAGACGTTGCCCAGACATCTGATTTGGCGATTGAACAAGACGCAATGAGCACGCTTGCCACCGGTGGTGTTTGCTGACCGATCGCTAAGTTCAGCGTCACAATCAAACCAAAGTGCAGCGGATCGATACCGACTTCCAACACCAGCGGCAGAACGATCGGCACCACTAGGATAATCGCGGCTGCAGAGTGCAGAAAAATTCCTAATATCAAGAAGATGACATTTAGAAGTGCCAAGATGAGATATTTATTATTAGTCAGTTCACTGATCTGCATCGCAATTTCTTGCGGCACGCGGGTTTCGGTAAGGTAGCCACCTACCACTGCTGACGCGGCCACTAGCAGCATAACCACGGCTGTTTGCACACCCGCGCTCTTGCACGAGTCAATGAAGTTTCTCATCGTGAATTCGCGATAAACCACCGCACTGATAAAGATAGCCACGCATACTGCCAGCGCCGCGCCTTCGGTCGCGGTAACGAAACCACCAAAGATACCGCCCAGGATGATGACAGGAATCAGCAACGCCCAAATCGCCTCTTTGAAGGCTATCCAAAGCTGCGAAACACGAAAGCGTCCCTCAGAAGGGAAGTTGTGTTTGCGTGCTAAGTAGTAGCACATCGCGGCTAAGCCCATCGCACCCAGCAAGCCTGGCAAAATACCGGCCACAAACATCTGTACCACTGACTCACCCGACATCACCGCGTAAAGAATCATCGGTATGGAGGGCGGCAAGATAATCGCTAAGCTCGCAGCGGATGAAGATATAGAAGCAGCAAACTCTTTTGAGTAGCCCTTCTTGCGCATTGCAGGAATCAGAATACTGCCGATTGCTGACACGCCTGCCACCGCCGACCCGGAAATTTCCGCGAAGAAAACCGAAGCACCGATGGTCACCATCGCCAAGCCACCCTTGATAAACCCCACCATCGCCATGGCTAGATCGATCAAGCGCCGCGAGATACTCGAGGCGTTCATAATGGCACCGGCTAAAATAAACAGCGGAATTGCGATGAGCGGAAAGTTAGTCGCACCCTCAAACATCGTCATGCCCACCGTGGGCATCGCCATGTTGCCGTATGTCATAAAGGTGGCGACGGTACCCACCAGTGCCAAGGCAACGGCGACCGGTACGTTAATCAGGATCAACAGAATCAGCGCTATAAATATGTACAGTATGACCATAGTATCTACTTACCCTCGCTGATGTGTGCTGACGGCGGCGACTTCTTCCGCGTCGATACCGGCTTCTTCGAGCTCATGGTCAATAAAGCCCCTGCCCTTAGCGCTTTTAATTACGTCGGGCAGCCGCAGCAGTTCAGCAATGATGAACAGCACGGCGGCAACGGGAATCGCTGAGTGAACCAGTTGCATTGACACACCAGGGAGGCTAACCATTCCCACGCCTTCGAGAATCAACATGACTTGGTAGCTGGCGAGACCCAAAAACACGAAGAACCCAATAGTGATCGCTTCCGCTAAAAGCGCGATAGGCACTCGAATAGAGGGTGGACACATGTTCAACACACTAGGGCAAGTGATGTGCGCGCCTTTGGCGGCGGCTAATGCGGTGCCGTAGTAGGTCACCCAAGCCAACAACGCAGCGGCGAGCTCGTCATACCAGCTTAGTGGCGAGCCCAAATAACGGGTCACAAAGCCCAGGGTAACCACAGCGGCAAGCGCAATTACCAGAAAGACCACGATGCCTTCAAGAAACGAAAAATACGCGTTCTTGAACTTTGTAAAAGTACTCATTGAGACCTCCGAAAGGCGAGGCGCCCCGCCAAGTAGCGACGCACCTCAAAAGAGTGGCGCTTTGCTTACTCGCGTAGAGCAGCCACGGCGTCAATCATTTCCTGGCCACCATCCACTTCTTCAGCGAACTGGCTATAGATGGTTTCAGAGGCCTCAACAAAAGCATCGAAGTCGACTTCATTAACTTCCATGCCTTCATCGCGCATTTTTACGAGAGTTTCATCATCCAGACGTTGACCTTCTTCGAGTACGAAGTCCTCCATCTCAACGGCGACTTCTTCAAGCACCTGTTGTACTTCTTCAGGTAGGCGACTCCAGCTAGCACCCGCCGTTAAATAAGCAGGGGTATAAACGTGGTTGGAAATCGAGAGGTAATCTTGTACTTCGTGAAAACGTGAGGAGTAGGTTTGGATAAAGGGGTTTTCCTGGCCGTCCATTGCGCCTGTTTGCAGGGCAACAAACACTTCAGACAGCGACATTGGCGAAGGTGCTGCGCCGTAGCTACGGAACATATCGATTCGCCATGTGCCGCCAGGTACGCGCAGCTTTATTCCTTCGAGATCTTCTGGCGTTACGATTGGTCTCTCGTTGTTAGTAATCTGGCGAAAGCCGTTTTCCCATACGCCAATGATTTTAAAACCACGCGCTTCTGCAGCGTCATACAGCGGACCACGCACGATCTCTTCACGCACGCGCTTCATATGTTCGCGGTCTTGGATCAAGTAAGGCATTTCGAACAGCGCAAACTCAGCGGATTCAGAACTCATCACGGTCGAGGGCAGTGAGAGGTCTAACGACCCTAACCGCAGGCGACGCATCATCGATTCATCACCACCGAGTTGGCTATTGCCAAAAACGCTTACTTCCGCCACGCCTTCCAAACGTTCGTTGACGAGTTCGGCATAGCGATTCGCAGAAATTTCAAACAGTGATCCAGGGCCACCGACATGACCAAGGCGAATTTCCGTCTGGGCGTTGGCGGCGGCGGCCTGCAAGCCAAACGACACAACGGCCGTTGCGAGTGCTGTTTTGAGCAATTTCATTGTGAACTCCAGGTAAAGCATTTGTTGTTGTTAGCAATGTCACCATCGTGGCTCTGGCATCCGATGGCACCTGCAAAAGGCGTCGCTTGAGTAGATCCACTTATTGTTGGTCTAGCGCTACTCTTGAAACATCCTCCACCTCAATTTGAATTCAAAATTCAAAATTAGGTATTAAACTTTCGTCTCGTCACAAAAATTTCCTTGCAACCAATTGATTTAAATAGGGCTAATAAAAATTAGTCGTAAAAAAAAGCGGGCCACTGCTTAATTAAGCCGCGGCCCGCTTCAATTAACGCCTTCCTGCTAACACCTAGCTCGGTTCAAGTCCCCAGCGCAGGCCGGCCAGTTCGATACCGGCTATCGCCGCTTGCTGATCCTCATCCGATGACGCGCCGCTAACTCCCACCGCGCCGATTACACAGTTTTGCTGATCTAGAATGGGCACGCCCCCTGCCACAGCCACAAAATGCCCCTGGGAAGCCGCCGAAACGCTAGCAACAAACCCGGTGCGTTCGGCATTGCGTTCTCCTAGCACCCCACTGGCAACACCAACGCCCAAGGCGGCATACGCCTTCCCCTTAGCTACCGGAAAACGCAACGGTGCACAGCCATCTTCGCGTTCAGCAGCCACTAAATTACCTCCTCCATCGAGCACCACAATCGTTAGCGGTGGCAGATCTGAATTGCGCGCCTGGGCTCGGGCACCATCGATTATCTTTCTGCTCTGTTCTCTGCTGAGCTGCACGCTGCAATGAAATACTTGTCCGGCCATGGGTTTTACCTTTGTCGTTGTTAGTGCTTTGTCGTTGTTAGAACTTTGTCGATGTTGATACTTGTCGTGGTTAATACTTTGTTGTTGTGAGGGCTTTGCCATCGTTAGTAAGCAGTGATGAACAAAAGGCCACCAAAGGAATATTGAATTCATAATTACTTTTGCAGATCATATAAACAAAAGCCACTATACAAAGCTGGTATTTCAGAAATGGTATCGTGCTCAAAACGATCCAGGTGGTCTGGGTAGCTTGGCTGTAAGGCGAGCGAGCCACTGACAAGGAACTGACGAATGACAAAGATATTGCAACGCAATTTATATCGGGAAGTGGCCGATAGAATTGGCGACCTGATTGAGCACGGCGAGCTTTTACCCGGCGAACGTATCTCCGAAAAGCAGCTGTGCGAGCGCTTCGGCGTATCGCGTACGCCGTTGCGGGAGGCGTTGAAAGTACTCGCCACTGAAGGCCTGATTGAGCTGCTGCCCAATCGCGGCGCGCGGGTGGTAAGGCTGACCTTAAAGAACGTTAAAGACACCTATGATCTGATGGCCGCACTAGAGGGACTATCGGGTGAGCTTGCCTGTGAGTACATCAGCGACGCTGAAATTGCCGCCATTCGTCAGTTGCACGACACGATGCTGGAACACTACCGCAATCGCGATTTAATGCCCTACTTCCAGGTGAACCGGCAGATTCACGAAAGCATTTTGGCGGCGTCCAATAACGATGTTTTGCAAGAGATGTATAGCAACCTCAGCCAGCGCATCAAGCGCGTGCGTTACTCCAAGAAGATGACCGAACGCTACTGGAGCCAAGCGGTAAAAGATCATGAAAATATGATGGCCGCGCTTGAGAAACGCGACAGCCAGTTACTCGGCCAAATTTTACGTGACCACCTGTGTAACAAGATTGAAGTGGCCACCTTGGCGGGCGTGATTGACACGGAAGACGATAAAAGTGTAGCCAATAGCTAAAGTCCGCTACTGCCACTCTTCAAGGCGCATGGATGAACGTTCGAGCCGCTGGTGCTCCTCTTCTAAGTCGCGCAGCAGTTGGCTAATGCTGGAGAGGTGTTCCAGCGCTACCTTTTTTGCCTGCTCCGCGTCGCCGCTAACGACCGCATCATGCAACTGTGCATGCTGCTGGTTGATCATCGCTCGGGGGGCTGGCAAGTGGTAAAGGTGTTTGACCGAGGCGAAGACCGAGCTAAGCAGCAGATCGGTCAGGCTCTGGAGCGTGTGAACCAACACCGGGTTGTGCGACGCCTGAGAGACCGCCAGATGAAAAGCGTGGTCGAGACGCGCGAGCCGCTCAACGTCAATGGCTTCCGCACTTTCGGCGTAATCAGCCATTTCACGATAGCGCCGGGTGATCAACACTTTGTCAGCGGAGGTACCTCGACTTGCCGCCAACTGCGCCGACTCCCCTTCGAGCAAGGCGCGCACCTCTAATAGATCAAACAGCGTGCGCGGATGGTCTTTAAACAGGTGCATCAAAGCGCTTTGGTTGCCTACCGGCAGCAGCGTGGCCACCGTCGAACCATGGCCCTGGCGGGTATCGATAATGCCCTTGCTGCGTAGAATCCGTAATCCTTCCCGCAGCGAAGCGCGGGATACGCCCAGCCGGTCGCAGAGGCGCCGTTCAGAAGGCAGCAACTGACCGGGGCGAAAAACACCATCAAGAATTAGACGCTCAAGCCGGGTGGCCACCTGATCCGGCATTCGCAGCCCGGGTGACAAGGCATGATTCTCCACTGGCATGCGGGCTCTCCTGATGGTCGATTTAACCAGCTTGCCATTACTGGCCGCAGAAGGCATCCATGTCGACTAATTACTGGTCAGACCAATGCACCACAACCTAGACAGATGCACAAAAAAAGCCCAAATTGAGGCCATGTTACGCGAGCACACTCTGCGCGATCTGGCATAAAGAATGTCGCCGTTTGCCTTTAATGATAATAAGCATGGGATGTCGTTATGAATATCCTCTTTGATGAGCGTCTGGACGGTGAGCTGGTCCGGCGAGAGAAAAGCGAAGTCTTAAACGATCTTCAGCAAGCCGTCCCCGATATGACACTGCTGCATCGCGAAGAAGACCTGCGCCCCTTCGAGTGCGATGGGCTGGCGGCCTATCGCGTATTGCCCATGCTGGTGGCACTGCCGGAAACGCTGGAGCAGGTGAAAGGGTTACTCCAGCGCTGCCATGCCTTAGGCGTACCGGTGGTGACCCGTGGTGCGGGTACCGGCCTCTCTGGCGGCGCGCTGCCCTTGGAGCAAGGCGTGCTGTTGGTGATGTCCCGCTTTAACCAAATTCTGAAAGTCGACCCGGATGCCCGTCTGGCGCGGGTTCAGCCAGGTGTTCGCAATCTGGCGATTTCTGAAGCGGCAGCGCCTTACGGCCTCTACTACGCGCCGGACCCTTCATCACAAATTGCCTGTTCCATCGGCGGTAACGTGGCCGAAAATGCCGGTGGCGTGCACTGCCTAAAATATGGCCTGACGGTACATAACGTCATGCGCGTGGACGTGCTCACCATTGAGGGTGAGCACATGACGCTGGGCGCAGAGTCTCTCGACGCGCCCGGCTTTGACCTGCTGGCGCTAATGAATGGCTCCGAAGGCATGCTCGGCGTGGTCACCGAAATTACCGTCAAGCTACTGCCCAAGCCGGAAACCGCGAAAGTATTGATGGCAAGCTTTGACGATGTCGAAAAAGCCGGACGCGCTGTGGGCGATATCATCGCCGCGGGGATCATTCCAGGCGGCCTGGAGATGATGGATAAGCTTGCGATTAAAGCCGCCGAAGATTTTGTCAAAGCGGGCTATCCGCTGGATGCCGAAGCGATTCTGCTCTGTGAGCTGGATGGCGTTGAAGCCGATGTGGACGACGATTGCGACACCGTTCGCCGTGTACTGGAGGCCGCCGGGGCCACCAATATTCAGCAAGCCCGCGATGAAGCCGAGCGCGCCAAGTTCTGGGCCGGGCGAAAGAACGCCTTCCCCGCCGTGGGTCGTATGTCGCCAGACTACTACTGCATGGATGGCACCATTCCCCGCCGCGAACTTCCACGCGTACTTAAAGGTATTGCCGCACTTTCCGAAGAGAGCGGCCTACTGGTAGCCAACGTGTTTCACGCCGGTGACGGCAACATGCACCCATTGATTCTGTTTGATGCCAACAAAGAGGGCGAGCTAGCGCTTGCCGAAGAAGTGGGCGGTAAGATTCTGGAACTCTGCGTGGCGGCGGGCGGCTCAATTACCGGTGAGCACGGTGTGGGGCGCGAAAAGATCAACCAAATGTGTAGCCAGTTCCAACCGGATGAGATCAGCGTTTTTCATGCGCTGAAAGCCGCTTTTGATCCAAAGCGTCTACTCAACCCAGGCAAGAACATTCCAACCCTGGCTCGCTGCGCAGAATTCGGTGCCATGCATGTGCATAACAACGAGCTACCGCATCCGGAGCTGCCACGTTTTTAATAATGTACCTAGTCAGCATACTTACTAGGCAAAATAAATACTGGGATAGACCATGACTGAACTAGCGATGCATGCCGCCGACCGCGATATCGCTGATACCCTGTGTGATCAGGTACGCAGCGCGTATGAGACACGCACTCCGCTACGCATTGTAGGCGGAGATACCCGCGCCTTTTATGGACGACCGGTGGATGGCCAAGCGCTCACGATGGCCGAACATAGTGGCATTGTCAGCTACGACCCGGTGGAGCTGGTGGTCACCGTGCGCGCTGGCACACGGCTAAGCGCCCTTCAAGCAGCGCTGGCCGACAAACACCAAATGCTGGCCTTTGAGCCGCCCATGTTTGGCGAAGCCTCGACCATTGGTGGTGCGGTCGCGACCGGCCTTTCCGGCCCACGCCGCCCCTGGGCAGGCGCAGCACGGGACTTCGTGCTCGGCACGCGGGTCATCACTCAAGAGGGCAAGCTGTTACGCTTTGGCGGCGAAGTGATGAAAAATGTCGCCGGTTATGATCTCTCTCGCTTGATGGCGGGGGCCCAGGGTACGCTCGGCGTGCTGACCGATATCTCGTTTAAAGTGCTGCCCATTCCCAACGCTACACACAGCTTACGCCTGTCCATTAATCTTGCCGACGCGCTGAAAAAGCTTGCCGAGCTGGGTCGCAAACCGCTACCGATCACGGCGGCGGCCTGGCATAACGGTGAGCTTTTCCTGCGCTTAGAGGGGGGTAACAGCTCTGTTAGCGCGACTCAGGCAAGCCTAGGCGGCGAGCCGCTTGATGCCAGCTTCTGGACCTCACTACGCGACCATACCCACGATTTCTTCCAGCTCAGCGACGGTCAAGCGCTATGGCGGTTATCGCTGCCTCCGCATACGTCGCCGCTGGCACTGGATATTCCCGAAGCGGATATCTTTTACGATTGGGCGGGCTGTCAGCGCTGGGTAAAAACATCGCTGGATGCCAGCACGTTGCGCGCCGCCTGTGCAGCAGTGGGCGGCCATGCCACATGCTACACGCCGCACGCCCAGGGAGGCGCCGTCGACCCTTTCACACCGCTCAACACGGTAGTGGAAAAATATCATCGTAATCTAAAGGCGGAGCTGGATGCCCATGGCATATTCAATCCCGGTCGTCTTTATGCGGCGTTTTAATCAGGAGATCTGACATGCAGACGCACTTTACCGATGCTGACCGTCAGAAGCCGCACATTCAGGAAGCAGAGCGCATATTGCGTACCTGCGTCCACTGCGGCTTCTGTAACGCTACCTGCCCGACGTACCAGCTGTTAGGCGATGAGCGTGATGGCCCCCGAGGGCGCATCTATTTGATGAAAGAGCTGCTTGAGAGCCGCGACGATGACGACCAGGTCACCGACGAGACTCGCCTCCACCTTGATCGCTGCCTTACCTGCCTTAACTGTGAAACCACCTGCCCTTCCGGCGTTGAGTATCACAAGCTGCTCAACATCGGCCGTGCCGAAATTGAGCGTCGCGTCCCCCGCCCGGCAGGCGAGCGGGCCCAACGCTATGCGCTGCGGAAAATGATGGTCGAGCCTAAACGTTTCCAGGCACTGCTAAAGTTGGGGCAAACCTTTAAGCCGCTGGTGCCTAGCAAGCTGCGCAGTAAAATGCCCGCAGAACCGATAGATGCAGGCACACGGCCCGATGCAAACCGCCATACCCGGCAGGTATTGATGCTGGAAGGCTGCGTGCAGCCAGGGCTGTCACCCAATACCAATGCCGCCACCGCGCGAATTCTAGACCGCCTTGGCATTAGCGTAACGCCGGTGTCGGAAGCGGGCTGCTGTGGTGCCGTTGATTTCCACCTCAACGCCCAGGACGATGGCCGTGCGCGAATGCGCGCCAATATAGACGCCTGGTGGCCCTATATAGAACAAGGCACCGAAGCCATCGTACAAACCGCCAGCGGCTGCGGCGCCTTTGTGAAAGAGTATGGCTATATGCTCAAGGATGACCCTAAATACGCCGTTAAAGCGCAAAAGGTCAGCACCTTGGCCAAAGATATCGTCGAAATCCTACGCGATGAGCCTTTAGAGGCGCTGAACGTTAACGCGTCGAAGCGGCTGGCGTTTCACTGCCCCTGTACTTTACAGCACGCTCAAAAGCTTAACGGCGCGGTGGAAGGCGTACTCACCAAGCTCGGCTTTTCATTAACGCCGGTGCAGGATGCTCACCTGTGTTGTGGCTCTGCTGGCACATACTCGATTACTCAACCGGAACTAGCCACCCAGCTACGCGATAATAAGCTCAACGCCCTGGAGGCGGGTAAGCCGGAAATGATTGTCACTGCCAATATTGGTTGTCAGACCCACTTGGCTGGCGCCAACCGCACGCCGGTGCGCCACTGGGTAGAAATCGTTGATGCGGCGATCACTTAACGTTTAGAACTAGCTCTTAGCATGAGCTCTTGGCATTCATTAACCCTGGTCGCGCTGCTATTGTTAGGCGCGGCCACTTCACTCCCAACCATTAATAGGATTTAAGCATGCAAACAAAAGCCATTCTTGCCCAAGCCGATGTCATTAACGTACTGGATGCAGCGCAGAAAGAAGCTGATAGCAATAGCTGGCCCGTGACCATCGCAGTAACCGACGACGGCGGTCACCTGCTCGGCCTGCGCCGCTTAGATGGCGCTGCCCCTTTCAGTGCTGAAGTGGCGACCCAAAAAGCACGCAGCGCAGCGCTAGGCCGTAAAGAGACCCAGGTATTTGAAGAGATGATTAACGGCGGCCGTACAGCGTTTCTTTCTGCGCCTCTGCAGGGTCTACTTTCAGGTGGTGTGCCGATCACAGTGGATGGCCATGTGGTGGGTGCTGTGGGCATTTCCGGCGTCAAACCCGATCAGGACGTACAAGTTGCCAAGGCGGGTGTTAGCGCTATCGGCTAATGCTAGCGTGCAGCCTTCGGGCTGCACGCAATAAAAAAGCCTGGATCATTGATCCGGGCTTTTTTGGAATTCGTTCGGCTGATGCCGATATTACATTTTCAATCTAAGCGCTTAATGGCGGACCGGACGAGACTCGAACTCGCGACCTCCGGCGTGACAGGCCGGCATTCTAACCGACTGAACTACCGGTCCACGTTAAGGCGCATTAATACTACAACCATCGTATGCATAGCATTTTTAGCGGTTCAGAGGCGCTTTAAATAGTAGGCGATGGTGGGTGGTACTGGGTTCGAACCAGTGACCCCCAGCTTGTAAGGCTGGTGCTCTCCCAACTGAGCTAACCACCCAATCTGTCAATAAGTCCCTACAGGCACTTACCAACCTTGCTTAGCAGTTATCGTGGCGGACCGGACGAGACTCGAACTCGCGACCTCCGGCGTGACAGGCCGGCATTCTAACCGACTGAACTACCGGTCCGAATAGCGATAACGTACTTTAATACTATTTGCTCATAAAGAAGATTCTGATTTGATGTTGGCGGACCGGACGAGACTCGAACTCGCGACCTCCGGCGTGACAGGCCGGCATTCTAACCGACTGAACTACCGGTCCGTTATGCACATCAAAGCTTAATCTTACTTTTTACTTCACGTTTCCAAACCATTTTAGCTATTACTAAATATGGTGGGTGGTACTGGGTTCGAACCAGTGACCCCCAGCTTGTAAGGCTGGTGCTCTCCCAACTGAGCTAACCACCCGCTGGTCACGTGGCGCTGCATTCTACCGAATACTTGAGGGAAGTCAACCTACTTGGTTTAAAAACTGTATTTAAAACTGCTTTTAAAACTATTTCTAAAATCAGCGATTTAAACCAGCGTATTGCTTTAATCCAAGATACGAAACGCATCACCCTAAGTCTTGCGTTTGAACGCGGACGAAGGATGCCGCAATCTGGGTAGCTTCGTCAATCAAAACCGTTTGGGTTAGCCCAGAAGAGCGACGCGGCTTGAAGTCATGATCGCCATCTTTCAGCCAGGCAAGCCGAGCATTCGCGGGCAGCGTATAGCCTTCAACCTCTTCTCGCGTACCGAACGGGTCTCGCTCACCCTGCAGAATCAATACAGGGCACTCAATGGCTGGCCAGTGATCCAAGCGCAACTTTTCTGGCGCCTTAGTGGGATGAAACGGGTAACCGGCCACGATAACACCGGGGCACCTCTGCTGACTGGCTAACAGCGTTGCTACGCGACCGCCCATCGATTTTCCTCCCACCCAGAGCGGCTCGGCGAACAGCCCATTGAGCAGTGAGTACCACTCGGCAAGCTGCCCAAGCGTTTGGGCGATGGGTGGCGGTGGTCGACGCTTGCCGGTTTCCTGCATCTGCTGCATATAAGGGAAATCAATGCAGGCAACCTGGATGCCCCGGCTGGCCAAAGAGGTGACAAATTGACGCATGTAAGGAGACTGCTGCCCTGCACCTGCGCCATGGGCAAATAACAAGCGACCTATCTTGGCCTCACCATAAAGAGCCAGCGGCCCCATGCCGTGCACCAGGAAGCAGCTATTCGAGCCCTCTTCAAAAGCGCTTTTTAAGGCCTTGGGGGTTACGGGAAGATAGCCAGACAAAGCGTAGTGAGACACGCATCACTCCTAATAATTCAGTGTTTAACCTATTGGCATGTTCAGCTTAAGCCTCGGCTGCGCTAGAATCCTGGTCGGATCTTGACCTGCATCATCAAGCGGGTGGCCGCACCCGTGCAAAATGCCACGGGTTACCCCCTAACCGCGTTCGATGGGAACATGACATGAGCACAGCACTGGAACACCCGACCTACAATTACAAGGTAGTTCGGCAGTTCGCGATTATGACCGTTGTGTGGGGCATCGTGGGAATGACAGTGGGTGTCATCCTTGCCTCGCAACTGGTTTGGCCGCAACTGAACCTTGGCATACCTTGGACTAGCTTCGGGCGCCTGCGTCCGTTACACACTAACATCGTTATTTTCGCCTTTGGCGGTTCAGCGCTGTTTGCTACCTCGTACTACGTGGTCCAGCGGACCTGTCAGACACGGCTTTTTTCTGACAAGTTAGCGGCCTTTACGTTCTGGGGCTGGCAAGCTGTCATTCTCTCAGCGGCCATATCGCTACCCATGGGTTACACCACGACCAAGGAGTACGCTGAACTGGAATGGCCAATCAATATTTTGATTGCGGTCGTTTGGATCAGCTATGCCATCGTGTTCCTAATGACGATCAAAAAGCGCACCACGTCACATATTTATGTGGCGAACTGGTTCTTCGCGGCGTTTATTTTGACCGTTGCTGTGCTGCACATTGTTAATAACGCGGCGATCCCCGTTACCCCGATGTACTCCACCTCAATCTACGCTGGCGCGGTAGATGCCATGGTGCAGTGGTGGTACGGCCATAACGCGGTTGGCTTTTTCTTGACGGCAGGCTTCTTGGGCATGATGTACTACTTCGTGCCGAAGCAGGCGGAGCGTCCGATCTACTCTTACCGTCTCTCTATCGTCCACTTCTGGGCGCTGATCATGATCTACATGTGGGCAGGCCCACACCACTTGCACTATACGGCGCTGCCCAACTGGGCTCAGTCGCTAGGCATGGTGATGTCGATCATTCTACTGGCGCCCTCCTGGGGCGGCATGATCAACGGCATGATGACCCTGTCTGGTGCTTGGCATAAGCTGCGCACGGATCCTACGCTGCGCTTTTTGGTGGTTGCTCTGTCGTTCTACGGCATGTCCACCTTTGAAGGCCCGATGATGGCCATTAAAACGGTCAACGCACTGTCGCACTACACTGACTGGACCATTGGTCACGTTCACTCCGGCGCGCTCGGCTGGGTGGCAATGATCACTATCGGTTCCATGTACCACCTGATCCCACGGGTTTTCGGGCGCACCCAAATGCACTCCGTCAATCTGATTGCCGTGCACTTCTGGCTCGCCACCATCGGCACCGTGCTGTACATCGCTTCCATGTGGGTTAACGGTATTTTGCAGGGCCTAATGTGGCGCGCGATCAATCCTGACGGCACCTTGATGTACACCTTCGTGGAAGCCGTGGAAGCCAGCGCGCCGGGCTACTTTGTACGCTTAATCGGCGGCCTTTTCTGGGTCACCGGCATGCTGATTATGGCGTTCAACGTCTACATGACCGTTAAGCGTCGTGAGGCCATCAGCCATTCAGCGCCACAAGCCGCCTAAACCGGGGAAGTTGAGACCAATGAAACACGAGATTGTCGAAAAGAACGTTGGCCTACTTGCCGTATTGATCCTTGTCGTGATCAGTTTCGCCGGCTTGGCTGAGGTCGTTCCGCTGTTTTTCCAGAAGCAGACCACCGAGCCCGTTGAAGGCTTGGAACCACTGTCGGCTCTGGAGCTGGAAGGCCGTGACATCTACCGCCGCGAAGGCTGCGTGGGCTGTCACTCACAAATGGTGCGCCCTTTCCGCGCTGAAACCGAGCGCTACGGACACTACAACGTGGCTGGCGAGCAGGTGTATGAGCACAACTTCCTGTGGGGCTCCAAACGTACTGGGCCGGATCTAGCGCGCGTGGGCGGCCGCTACAGCGACGACTGGCACCGTGCTCACCTCTACAACCCACGGGATGTAGTGCCTGAGTCGATTATGCCGGCTTACCCCTGGCTGTTTGAAAACACCCTCGATGGTGACGCCACTCCCCGTAAGATGCGCACGCTGCGTCAATTGGGTGTGCCGTATACCGACGAAGATATCGCCAACGCTACTGCAGATGTACGCGGCACCCAGGAAATTACCGCCTTGGTCGCGTATTTACAGCAGCTCGGAACCGTGCTCGAGGGTACTCGTTAAGCTATGGATACGGGAACTTTTCGCGGACTCATGACGCTGATCTTGATTTTCGCTTTTATCGGCATCGCCCTCTGGGCGTACTCCAAGCGACGCAAGCCAGATTTCGACGAAGCGGCCAATTTGCCCTTTGCCGACGACGATGAGCTACCGACCAGTGACAAGCATGCATCGCGTGAACGCGACAGCGAAGCGCATTCCCGCAAAGACAGGGGAGATAAGAAGTTATGAATAATTTATGGGGTGACTCCCTATCCGGCTTCTGGAGCGCCTGGATCATTATCATCACGCTCGGCACGATTGCCCTGAGCGTCTGGATACTGCTTGCCAACCGCCGCACCGATAAAACACCTGACGCAGAGGGAAATGTAGAAACTACCGGCCACGCCGCCGACGGCATTGAAGAGTACGACAACCCGCTGCCTAAATGGTGGTTCCAGCTGTTTATCCTGACGGTGGTTTTTGCGCTGGGCTACTTGGTGCTTTACCCCGGCCTTGGCAACTACGCGGGCGTGCTGGGCTGGACCCAAGAGGGTCAATGGGAAGAGGAAGTTGCCCAGGCTGAAGAGCGCTTCACCCCGATCTTTGCCCAGTACCAGGAAATACCTATCCCGGAACTCGCCGAAGATTCTGAAGCGATGCAGGTCGCAGAGCGTATATTTCAGAATAACTGCGCAGTGTGTCATGGCTCCAACGCTCAAGGGGGCTACGGCTTCCCCAACTTGACCGATGACGACTGGTTATACGGTGGCGAGCCCGACAACATCGTACAAACACTGACCAACGGACGTAATGGCAATATGCCTGCCTGGCAGCAATTGGGGCAGAACAATATTGAGAACCTGACTCAGTATGTGCTCTCTCTCTCCGAAGAAGAGCATGACGCTGAGCGTGCCGCCAGCGGTGAAAGCACGTTTATGGCCGTGTGCGCCGCCTGCCATGGCCCTAGCGGCACCGGCAATACGGCGCTTGGTGCGCCTAACTTGACCGATAACATCTGGCTCTATTTGGCGCCTGGTCAAGAAGTGGGTGACTCCATTCGTCAAACGCTACGCAATGGTCGTAACGGCCATATGCCTGCACAAGCGGCGTATATTGGTGAAGAGCGCGTTCACTTGGTCGCCGCCTACGTGTATAGCCTGCGCTTAACAGACTAACCCGCCTGCTTCCAGGCAACGACAAGCGATTCAACAACGCTTAATAGACAAGGGTGCGGCCCCAAACCGCACCCTTTCTTTATGCACAACCCGATACAATATCAGCCAAGCACTGCGTCTGAATAAGCGCCCATTTAGACGGAGCAGTGACTGGGTACTGGGTACAGCCTCTCCTGCCTTCTGAGCCGGGAATACCGCCATGGAAAAGATACCAAGCCTCGATGTCACACCGAATCCGGTGAGGCATCACACACCTCCGCACGAACCGGTTACTCAGGAAATGTACGCCAAACGGCGGCACATTTATGTGCGCGAAATTAAAGGTATTTTCCAGAAAGTGCGGCGCAGCGCTAATTGGGCGCTGATGCTGATGTTTTTTCTGTTGCCCTGGATCAACGTCGGTGACCGGCCGCTGATTCTGTTTGACCTGCCTAATCGCGAATTCCATATCTTTAGCGCCACGTTTTATCCGCAGGAGTTCATCCTGCTGTCGTGGCTGCTGATCATTTGCGCCTTTGGACTATTTTTCATTACCGTTTTTGCGGGCCGGGTGTGGTGCGGCTACACTTGCCCACAAAGCGTTTGGACGTTTCTGTTCATCTGGCTTGAACACCGCATTGAAGGTTCGCGCAATCGACGTATCAAGCTCGACAACCAGCCGATGACGGCCGATAAAGCCTGGCGCAAAGGGGCCAAACACACCGCTTGGCTGCTGATTGCGCTTGCTACCGGCATCACCTTTGTAGGTTATTTCACGCCCATTCGTGCACTAGTGGCAGAGCTGCCCACCCTTGAAGCCCACGGGTGGTCCTACTTTTGGGTTGGCTTTTTCTTGGTCTTCACCTACCTGAACGCGGGCTGGCTGCGCGAGCAGGTGTGTATTTATATGTGCCCCTATGCACGCTTTCAATCAGTGATGTTTGACCGCGACACGTTGATTGTCTCTTACGATGAATCCCGCGGTGAACCCCGCGGCCATCGCCCCAAAAACCTCAGCCATTTAGAGGCCCGTGAAGCGGGTTACGGCGACTGTATCGATTGCGATCTATGCGTGCAGGTTTGCCCCACCGGTATCGATATTCGTGATGGCCTGCAGTATGAGTGCATCACTTGTGCTGCCTGTATCGACGCCTGCGATAGCGTGATGGACAAGATGGGCTACCCCCGGGGCTTGGTGCGCTACACTACCGAAAACGCCCTGGAGGACAAAAAGAGCCGTATCATGCGTCCCCGCTTGATAGCCTACTTTGCGGCGTTGGTAATGATGATCGGCACCTTTGCCTGGGCCATTAATGATCGCATGCCGCTCAATTTTGACGCTGAGCGCGAGCGCACCGAGCTATATCAAGTCACCCGCGACGGTCTGATTAGTAATGTTTTCACGCTGACCATTCGTAATCTTGATGATCAGGATCACACTTACCAGTTGAGCGTGTCTGGGTTGCCCAGCTTAGCCCTGGATAGCGATATGATTAACGTGCCTGCGGGAGAGTCGCGCCTGGAAGTCGTCACGGTGACGGCTAACCCTGACGATCTACAGCAACCCAGCCACGATATTGTATTCTCGCTGCAGGCTCAGCAAGACGACCGTATTCGCCTTGATCGCGATGCCCGCTTTATAGGCGATATTAGGAGATAAGCCATTATGTCATCCCCCTTGTTACCCGCTAGCGAAAAGGTAACGCCTTGGTATAAACAGTTCTGGCCGTGGTTTTTAATCGGCATTCTCTGCTCTTCGATTATTGTCAGTACCGGCTTTGCCGTGATGTCGGTTAAGAGCTTTGACGGCATGGTCGTTCAGGAGGATTACTACGAGCATGGTAAGGCTATCAATATGGTGCTTGCCAAGCAGGAGCAGGCACGCGAACTGCACTTGAGCGCCGATTTACGCCTGGATCCGTTGACCAGCGATATCGTGGTTGATTTAAGCGGCGACGCGCGCCCCGACGCGCTCTATTTAGACCTTATTTTCCCCACGGAAGATAACCGTGACCAATCGTTTGTGCTTGAGCATGTACGTGATGGGCGCTATATCACCCAAGGCCCCGATAATCTGCGTTACCGTTGGTACCTACAGATTCAGCCTGCGCTAGAAGATGCCGATTGGCGCCTTACCGGTGAGGCTACTTTCCCCAGTGAAAACAGTGTTTCGCTGTTGCCGGGAGGGCGTCCAGAAAGCGAATGAGCGATGTAACGCCTGCCACTCCCTGCTACCACTGCGGTAACCCGGTGCCCGCCGCGGCGCCTTGGGCCATTACCCTGGATGATCACACCCACCCGCTTTGCTGCCCCGGCTGCGAAGCGGTAGCTCATGCGATCGTCGACGGTGGCTTGGAGAGTTATTACCGCTACCGAACCGAACTCCCTGAACGCCCGGATGAACGCCAAGCCGCCAAAGCGGATACGTGGTCGGTGTTTGATGACCCCGGCCTGCAGGCGCAGTTTGTTCACCCCGATGGCGATGAGGGCAATGTCAAAGCGACCCTCACCATTGAAGGCATTACCTGTGCTGCCTGTGCATGGCTGATCGAACACCGCTTGAACGCCCTCACTGGGATTGCCTCCAGCGCGGTGAATTTAACTCACCATCGTCTGCGCGTGAGCTGGGATCCCCAGCAGTTGAAGCTATCGCAACTGCTGGCCGAATTAGCAGCGATTGGCTACGAAGCCCAACCTTACGAGCCAGACCAGGCCCAAACGCGCATGCAGCACGAAGAGCGCATGAACGTGCGTCGGCTGATTATTGCCGCGGTCGGCATGATGCAAGTGATGATGTTCTCGATCCCGATCTACGTCTCCGGCCCCGGTGAAATCAGCGACGACTTCTACGCGCTGTTTCACTGGCTGTCGTTTGCGCTGGCAACGCCGGTGGTATTTTTCTCCGCTCAGCCGTTTTTCCGTAACGCCTTGCGCGACCTGCGCACTGGTGTGCTGGGCATGGATGTGCCGGTATCATTGGCCATTGGCGGCGCTTATCTCGCTAGCAGCTATGCGGTGCTGTTTGACGTGGGCGAGGTCTATTTTGACTCGGTCGCCATGTTCACCTTCTTCTTGCTGTTTGGGCGCTACGTAGAAGGCCGCGCCAGGCGCCGCAGCGGGCATAGCGGCAATGCGCTAAGCGGCGTACTGCCGATCTCGGCCACGCGGCTGGAAAGTGACGGCAGCGAACGTATCCTACCCGCTAGTGAACTCACGCCCGGTGACCGCGTACTGATCAAGCCTGGTCACGGCGTGCCCGCCGACGGGGTGATTGAAGAGGGCGAATCGAGCCTGGATGAATCCATGCTGACCGGCGAGTATCTGCCGGTCACCCGACGTGTAGGCGACCTGATTACCGGCGGCAGCCAAAACATGGAAAATCCGCTGGTGATCAGGGTCACCCACGCCGGGCGCGATGCTCGCGTGGCGGGTATTGTCGATCTCACCGACCGCGCTTTTGCCAGCCGCCCGCGATTAGCTCAGATGGCGGCGCGCATGGCCCATCTGTTTGTACTGCGCCTGCTAATAGTGACGGCTTGCGTAACGATTGCCTGGTGGTTTATCGATCCTTCGCGAATGCTCTGGGTGCTGCTTTCAGTACTGGTAGTGACCTGCCCTTGTGCACTGGCGCTGGCCACCCCCGCGGCCTTGACCGCAGGCCATGGACAACTGCGCAAGCGCGGCGTGTTGATTACCCGCGCCGATGCCATGGAGACGCTCTCTAACGTTACCCGGGTGATATTTGATAAAACCGGCACGCTAACTCGCGGCGAAATGCACCTGACCCAGACCCAGCCATTCGGTGAATTAACCGCCGAGCGTGCCCAGGCGATTGCAGCGGCGCTCGAAGCCCACTCAGAGCACCCTATCGCCCGTGCCTTCCGGCCGTTTCGGGATGCAACGCTTCAGGCAAAAGATATTCATAGCCATACCGGGCAAGGGCTAGAGGGGAACTTAAACGGCGCACGTTGGCGGTTGGGCAAGCCCCAGTTTGCAATAGATAGCGCAATGGATGGCGCCAAGAATAACCCGATAGCCGCACCCGACAGGGGACAGTGGCTGCTGCTGAGCGAAAACGGCGAACCCCGCGCCTGGTTTGGTCTACACGATGGTGTGCGTGACGATGCCGCCGCCACAATCAAAGCCCTCCAGGCACAAGGTTTAAACGTAGAGCTCCTTTCCGGCGATACCGTTGATGCCGTGGAAAGTCTGGCCAACCAGCTCAACATTACGACCTGGCACGCAGGCACCAGCCCGGAGGGCAAGCTGGCCCGCATGAAAGCGCTGCAAGCCGCCGGTGAAACCGTGGTGATGATTGGTGACGGCATCAATGACGTGCCGGTATTAGCCGGTGCCGATGTGGCGATTGCGATGAACGGAGCGACGGATTTAGCCCGCACCCGCGCCGACGCAGTGCTGCTCAGCCCGCGCCTGATGCGGATTGCTGAGGCGATCGAGATTTCCCGCGCGACACGGCGTATCATGCGCCAGAATATGATTTGGTCAGTATGCTATAACTTTTCGGCGCTACCGCTGGCAGCAATGGGGCTGGTGCCGCCCTGGTTAGCGGCCATTGGTATGTCGCTCAGTTCATTAGTCGTCGTGGGTAATGCCCTGAGGCTATCACGCTGGCGACCCCGGCCCGCACTCGGCACCTCAACACCGGTAACCGCATGACAATTCTGTACCTGCTCATTCCGCTTTCGCTGATTCTGCTGGGCCTCGCCGTCTGGGCATTCTTCTGGGCGGTGAAAAATGATCAGTTCGACGATCTGGAAGGTCCGGCGCACCGCATTCTGTTTGATGAGGATGAGAACGATCTGAGCCTGGAGCAGCGCCAACAGCGTCAGCAAGCGAAGCAGAAATCGTCTGCATCACCAGCGTCAAACAAACCCGACGACCAAGAGCCCCGGCCATGAATCCAACGGGCCTCGACCTGCCGCCACTGCTGGCAGCGTTTGTATTTGGCTTGATGGGCGGCGCCCACTGTATCGGCATGTGCGGCGGCATTATGAGCGCGCTCACCTTTGCAGTGCCCCCTAGCATGCGCCATCCCGCGCGCATGGGGGGCCTGCTGCTTAGCTACAATGCTGGCCGTATTATTAGCTATATGAGCGCAGGCGCGCTGGTGGCGCTGCTAGGCACGCTGTTTTCGCTCTCGGCCACGGCGCGACTGCTGCTGCAGGTATTTGCCGCGCTGATGCTGATTTTAATGGCGCTCTATATCGCTAACTGGTGGAAAGGCTTGCTCAAGGTGGAAGCGGTTGGCCGCCGTTTATGGCGCTTCATTGAGCCCGTGGGGCGGCGCTTAATGCCTGTGGTGCATATCCCCCAAGCTTTTGCCCTGGGCGCACTTTGGGGTTGGTTACCCTGCGGGCTGGTGTATTCCATGCTGGCCTGGAGCTTGGCAATTGCCGACCCACTGCAAGGCGCTTTACTAATGGGTGCCTTTGGGCTGGGCACCCTGCCAGCACTGCTTGCCACCGGCCTTGCCGCGCGCCAGCTCAGCCATTTGATTCGCCACCCGGCGACGCGCAGCGTCGCGGCGTTGACGATTATCGCCTTTGCGCTTTGGCAGCTCTGGACGCTTACCGCACACAATCTTCATTAGCATGACGTAGCTCAACGTTTACCGCCGACCCGCGCGCTAGGCTGACGCTAGTTTGAAATCGTCACCCTCAACGCTGGAGCGACCCTAAATGCCCGTTCATGCCCCCGCTGCTGCCGCAGCCCCCATGCAGACGGTGTGGGATGAAGCCCTACTGCGCCGCTACGATACCAGCGGCCCGCGTTACACGTCCTACCCGACGGCACTGTCGTTTCACGACCAATTTAACCAGAGCGATTTCACTCAGGCGTTAGTTCGCAGCAACGCTAGCCAACGCCCTCTTTCACTGTATGTGCATATCCCCTTCTGCCGTAAAATTTGCTTTTACTGCGCGTGCAATAAAATCGCCACCAAGAACACCGCCCTGGCTGAACCCTATTTAAGCCGGCTTGATCGCGAGATGGTGCTCACTTCACGCCACCTGGATACCACAAGGCCCGTGGAGCAGTTGCACTGGGGCGGCGGTACGCCAACGTTTCTTAACTTGAACCAAATGGGCGATCTGATTGACCGTTTGGATGCGCGGCTTGGTCTCTCGTCATCTCCTGGTCGCGATTACGCGATTGAGATCGACCCACGCGAAGCGGACGTGTTTACCCTGCGCCACCTTCAGTCGCTCGGCTTTAATCGCATCAGTTTGGGAGTACAGGACTTAAACCCGCTGGTGCAAAAAGCGATTAACCGCATTCAGCCTCGAGTACTGACTGAAACGCTGATGGATGAGGCGCACCGTTTAGGCTTTCGGTCGCTCAACCTTGATTTAATTTACGGTTTGCCCTTTCAAACAGAGAAAAGCTTTGCAGATACCCTGCGTCAGGTGATTGAACTCAATCCTGCGCGGCTTTCTGTGTTTAACTACGCACACCTGCCCGAGCGCTTTGCTCCTCAGCGGCGTATCAATGCCGATGACTTGCCGGGTGGCGAAGAGAAGCTGGCCATTCTGCACACCACCATTGATATGCTCACCGCAGCTGACTATGTGCATATCGGTATGGATCACTTTGCCCGCCCTGATGACAGCTTGGCCGTTGCCCAGCGCGAAGGGTCTCTCCAGCGCAATTTTCAAGGCTACTCCAGCCACGCCCAGTGCGACTTAATTGGGCTTGGCGTATCGGCGATTTCTCGCATAGATGATGTGTATGCGCAAAATCCTAGCGATCTGGCCAGCTACGAGGCGGCGCTGGATCAGGGCAAGCTCGCTACCGTGCGCGGGTTACGCTTAAGTCACGATGACTTAATCCGTCGCGACGTTATTGAGCACCTGATGTGCGATATGCGCATTGATCTTGCTGAGCTTAGCCAGCGTTGGAATATTGATGCCCCGCGCTATTTTGAGGCGGCACTTGAACATTTGCAGAGTGCTGAACAGGATGGCCTGTTAATCCGTAGCGGCGATCAACTTAGCGCCACCCCCATGGGCCGGCTGTTGATTCGCCATTTAGCCATGGCGTTTGATGCCCACCTGCCGCAGCAGCCGGGCCAGAGCTACTCAAAGATTGTGTAATCAACCTGTCGCTGGTGAGGTGACGCTTCCATAATAATGTAAGTAACACCTCAGTAAAATAAGACCTACCTCAAGGAGCTATGCATGCTAGAACCCATGAGCCGCCGACGCTCGCTACTCCATGAAACTCGCTGCCAAACCTGTAGTTTGAGTTCCCTGTGCTTGCCGCTTGCCCTTGAGTTAGAAGACATGGGGCAGTTCGATGCGATTATTCGTCGCCGCGCACCGCTAAAAAAAGGCGAACCGCTCTTCCGCCAGGGCGACACCTTTACCAGCGTTTATGCCGTACGTTCGGGTAGTTTGAAACAGGTCACAGCAGAAGGGAATGGCGGCGAACAGTTGACCAACTTCTACCTGCCCAGTGAACTGGTGGGGTTGGATGGCATTGACGAAGAGCGCTATCCCGGCAGCGTTATCGCCCTGGAAACGACCACCATTTGCGAAATTCCCTTTGATCGTTTGGATTTACTCTCGGAAGAGCTGCCCGAACTACGCGGACAGCTCTATCGCAGCATGAGTAAGGAGCTGCGCGACGATAGGCGCATGATGCGGCTGCTGTCACGTAAGACCGCCGACCAGCGGTTAGCCAGCTTTTTAATTACCCTTTCGGATCGCTTTCGTCGCCGAGGCTACTCGCCTTATAGCTTCCGCCTCTCAATGCCCAGAGCCGATATCGGCAACTATTTAGGCTTAGCGGTGGAAACCGTCAGCCGGATTTTAAGCCGCTTTCAGCAGCAGAACGTGGTGGCGGTTTCAGGTCGAGAGGTCAATATCCTTGATATGCAGCGCTTAATCACGCTCGCTGAGGAAGAGCCGCAGACGGCTAGCTGACGTTAAACGCCTGGATACGCCCGGCCAGCAGTTCTGCCTGTTTGGCCTCTAAGCCTTCAAAATCGAACTGGCGGCGGTCTGCCAACTGAGAAGGGGCAATATTCGTCACGGCTTTGAACATACTTTCCAAGCGGCCCGGGAATTTTTTATCCCATTCGGCGAGCATCTCTTTTACCACCTGGCGCTGCATATTGGGCTGGGAGCCGCATAGATTGCAGGGAATAATCGGGAATTCCATCAGTCGAGAGAACTCGGCAATATCTGCTTCTTTGCAGTAAGCCAGCGGACGAATGACGATATTTTTGCCGTCATCGGAGAGCAGTTTTGGCGGCATTGCTTTCAGGTTGCCACCAAAGAACATATTCAAAAACAGCGTTTCAAGGATATCTTCGCGGTGATGGCCCAAAGCAATCTTGTTGGCGCCGATCTCTTCGGCGAAGCCATACAGCGAGCCACGGCGCAGACGTGAACAGAGCGCACAGGTGGTTTTGCCTTCCGGCGTTTTTTCCTTCACCACCGAATAGGTATCACGCTCGACAATGTGATACTCCACGCCCTGCTTATCCAGATACGCAGGCAGCACGTGCTCGGGAAAGCCCGGCTGCTTCTGATCTAAGTTGACCGCGACCAGCGAAAAATTGACCGGCGCATTGCGCTGCAAGTTGCGCAAAATCTCCAGCATTGTGTAGCTATCTTTGCCTTATATGCTATAAAATCACCATAACAAGCGAGTGAGTGAGTGAGTAAAATCCCTGTAGCACCCCATTATTTTTCTATAATTTAAGAAATATACGCGCAATTTTTTTACAATATTTTTTATTTCTGTAAAAAATAATCATAAAAAGCACTAAACAAACAAATAACGGCCAAAGATCTCCAAGCTGTACCACGGGATTCTTTACAAATTTATAGGTTGATTGCCTCAATGAAATTGGTCGAAGACACCTCCACGGCCTTGCCATGGTCTTGGCTGACTTCTCTAGACCTATCAATTTCGAGTTTATTAAAGTCGAAGAGCACTTGGTCAGCTAACTGACTCGGACTGACGTTCTGGATGCCGTTAAAGATGTTCTCTATACAGCCAGCTCTTTGTTTTTCCCAACCTGCCAACATATTTTTAATATTCTGTCTTTGTAGGTTTTCCTGTGAACCACAAAGGTTACACGGAATAATTGGGAATTCTACAATTGATGCCAGCTTGGCAATATCTTTTTCACGACAATAAGAAAGAGGCCTTATAACAATATTTCTACGATCATCACTTAGCAGTTTAGGAGGCATTGCCTTTAACTTACCATTGAAAAACATATTTAAGAACAGAGTTTCTACGATATCATCCATATGATGACCAAGAGCTATCTTTGTAGCCCCGATCTGCTCAGCAAACCCGTAGAGAGAACCTCTCCTAAGCCTTGAACAAAGTGAACAAGTAGTTTTACCTTCAGGAGTTTTTTCTTTAACAATTGAGTAAGTATCTTTATCAATAATATAATAGTCAATACCGTTGTTTTCAAAAAACTCTGGGAGAACATGCTCTGGAAAACCGGGCTGTTTTTGATCGAGATTGACAGCGACTACGTCAAACTTAATTGGAGCAACTCTCTTCAAATATAACAGAGTATCAAGCATTACAAACGAATCTTTACCACCGCTTATGGCAGCCATTATTTTGTCGCCATCCTCAATCATTGAATAATCACAAACAGCTCTTCCAGCATTAGCTCTTATTTTTTTATAAAGCTTGTTCAAATCATGTTTCTCTTTCGGATTCATAAAAAAACCTTCATAATAATTAATCGAAAAGCTACTTTCAAAACCAAACAGAATAAGTTACATCTCAACAAACCAAAACATATTTACTAGTAGCATTCTAAAACAGATGACATCAATTTTCGATAGCAGAATTCTGACTTTCAGTGAAGGGAGCAACTTCACAAATTTCTCATCTAGCTGACGCTTCAGGCGTGTGCATGTTTTCGCTAATGTCCACTTCGCACTCAGAAGCTTCTTGCTTCTGTTACGCTTTGGAATGCCACTGATAGAGTGGCTAGAATGAAAGACTACTTGTTTGATCTCGAAGAGCAATGGCTTTTGTTACGAACCATACCGGTGAAAGACTCATGGTGCGCCTCTTCACAAACGTGCCACAATCACGCATGCCAACCGGACACAAATACAGCGATCAACGGAATTAGACGATATTGAGTCGATGCGATAACATCCACCCCGAGACCGCCAGTTCGCAAGTGGCGTTACCGAGATACCGTCGAAGATGCCCGCAAGCGCAACCTATTCAGTTGAAGGACATCCAGGCACGATACCAGCAAAAAACCGAGAAATGCGCCTGTACTTTGACGATCAAGCGCATCTGGCGATCCCTCAAAGGCCAGCGTAACGAGATAGACTTCGCAATACACAAAGCTTGCTGGGTGAGCTTCAGTGCTGGGAAGATCGGGGCAAGAAGGGTCTATACTATTTTGATGATTCAGACTTTGCCCAGTCCTTCATCTTACCTAACTCCTGGAGCCTTATCGGCCAACCTAAAGGAATGCAGACCTACCCACATAGTCTGCGCCTTAACGCCCTTGGCTTCTTAAGTCGTCAGGGCAAGCTGATCTACCATTTGACGATGACGACCAACTCCAGCGAGGTGGTCATTGCGGCCTTTGACCGCTTATTTGCCCAGAAGTCGCTAGGTGCTTTTGCCATCGTAGTGCTGGACAATGCCAGTGTCCATCGCTCCAAGGCTTTCCGACGTAAAAGCTGGATTGTATATCGCATCGTGTCTATTTAATCAATCTATCAGCTTATTCGCTGAAGATAGTTTTAACTTATATTCTCTGGCGCCAGATCAAGTATAAGTGGCTGCCTTTGACCGCTTACGAAAGCTTCTCGTACATGAAAGACCATGTCCATAAAGTTTTCTCAGTCCACGACTTATAAGTATGAGGCTCTAAAACCGGCTTCACCCCATGACCTATTGTCTCTCCCGAACGCTTACGGTTCTGCCTACGCGGCTTTTCTTCATGCAATGCTATTTATCTACTGCTAAGTAGTATTGCAGGGCATGTAGGTTTGTGCGCTTTTGCTCGATTATATGTCTATAAAAGTAATGAAAAAGCCTTCTCACATAGTGGAGCAATAAAGGTCCTAAAACTTTTAATATATAATAAAAGTAGAATTTAACTAGATTTCTGGATCTTCATCTGATTCTTTCTTTAAGTTTAAGCCAGCAACATTACCATATTTTTCAATCATTTTCCGCTTAAAGCCTGGCTCGATGTGCTCAATAAATGCAATCAATCCATTCAGCTCGCTGAGGTTATGTTGTTTTAATCCTTCAGACATGTGCTTATATATCATGGATTTTACAAAACGCTTTCTCCTTCTCCCTACAGAAAGAGTCTTTTGGCAAGTTATGGTCACGCCGGTGATTGAAACCCAGTCTTTTTTTGAGACAGACACCCTTTTAGAAATATTGAGTTCAAGTTTAGGGTAATTCATATCATAAATTATTTTTAATATCCTCTCTTCGATTAAGTGCCCCATGTTCTTTTGCTTAGTAGAGAAAGTTAAATCGTCAGCATATCTGGTATAAGTTACATTGTTTTCATTGCACCAGCTTGTTACCTTTTCATCAAAGTCGTATAGAATAACGTTTGATACTTTGGGAGAGCTAGGAGCTCCAATGCTAAGACAAAGAGAATCTTCATGTTTAATGCATAAAATTCTCACTAAATCAGTCAAATCTTTACTATTTAATTTGATTCCTTTATCAGATAAAAATTGGACAATATCTTCGCTTTTAATCGAGTGGAAAAAATCTTTAAAATCAAGCTTTATAAAATAATCGTTATTTACATGCCTGTTTGCGTTTTCTTTAATGCTTGAACCTGGCTCGTAAGCCGTAGATGATGGGTGTACTTTTAACTTAGAAAAAACTGCATCTAAGGCCCACCGCTGTAATGCCTTAATTTCTCTGGCGGGTTGATGGATCTTTCTGTGCCCACCATTTTTTTTCTTAATTCTATAACCCTTATAAGACACAGGAGCCCTTGAAATCAGAATAGCTACCTCTGTATCTGATAAAGCAAATTGTTTTTTGATAATTTCTCTGAGTTTATTTTCCATAATAGCTCCTAAAAGAAATTATCTGTAGTAGTGTTATCGCCGTATACTTCATTAATAATTCTTAATTTTGTTTTGCTTGCTTTGTCCGTCTCACAAGTTTCTTCGTAATATTCTTTAATCTCACTCATTATTCTATTCTTATCATGTTTCTTATTTT
Organism: Vreelandella neptunia; assembly: GCF_022489065.1. Classification (GTDB taxonomy): domain Bacteria; phylum Pseudomonadota; class Gammaproteobacteria; order Pseudomonadales; family Halomonadaceae; genus Vreelandella; species Vreelandella neptunia_A. The sequence continues at coordinate 143,283 of NZ_JAKVTW010000010.1, forward strand.
CTTTATAAGAAAACCTTACTCTTCCAATTGAACCAATATCGTCATCTAAATGATAGAATCGGTTACTTCCAATTGTTTTAAGCTTTAAAAAGTCTAGCTCTCTCATAAGCATAAAAAATTGTTTTACATCCTGTTTGTTAAAAACATCTTCTAACAGGTGTACGTTTAGATATTCTACTGCCTCGTATATTTCTTTAGTTGAGACAACTCGATACATATGTATCGTCTCTGCGAGAAAAGAAAAAAAATGCGTTTTGTTCTTTATGTCAAACTTGCATGATTTTATTTTTAATTTTTCCTCAATGAATGAGTTTGTTTCTTCAAATACTTCTTGGGCTATTTCATGATCAATAAGAATGGGATTTTCAGCTCCGTGAATATTTTCCTTGTAACTATTTATTGGAAAGAACTTTACAGCTTGCTCATTTGAACTTCTAATATAGTCGAAAACACCCTTATTAATAAAAGATGGAGTCTGCGAGAACTGGGAGTTTGCAATAATAAGAAGCTTGTCTTTGTTAAGCTTATCTGCAGAAAAATGCCCAGCTCGACGAGAGAGCCTGGGGTTTCTGTAATAATTACAATAACTGTAGAAAGGTGAGAGAATGCGACCTCAAATTCAAGAAGGTCTTTAAATACATTACCATCTTGCCAGTTTTTTAGTTGCTCTGGAATGAATAGCAAGTATTTTTGTATATACTGATTATAGAGGCTGATCAAGCACTCTCTAAGTGAAGCAAAGGTTCGAGTTGAGATTGCTTCGTAGGTTACGGTAGGATAATTTTCTCTCTTTTCCCCACCACAGAAAATTACTATAGGCCGTACAGGGTAGGCCAAACGGGTGTTTTCTAGATTTATAGCATCTAAATGATCAATAAAAAAATCGAAAAAATCCTTTTTTTTATTACTTTTCATATCAGCTTATATAAAAATAAAGCATGCTAAATAAGCATGCCTTTGAAAATTTAAACCAAATGATAGTTATGTCCTCTTACCAAGATGCAGCCGCATGTCTTGCTGTGTGGCTTGCTGCATGGGGTTCCGCAGCAAGCCACACAGCAAGACATGCGGATTAAATATACCCAATTTCATTTGAGCCTGGCTATACACCCGGCAAATACTGAACGCGTAAAAGGTGAACCCATTGTAGAGGCAGTCCCGTGATCGTGTCACGAGAATTTCAATTAGGTACACACTTAACCTAGTGGGCAGCCGGGTAACTTTAGATGATGCTAACCTAACCGAGAGATGTGTTTTTTGGTATACGTGAAGGTGCTTTTTATTTCATTATATTTAATTATTTACATATATATCAGTCGCTTACAATTTTTAGTACTCTACCAAGTACACCAAAATTAAATCAGTAACTTAGCGTTTTTTTGGATTGTTCTCGCTAATCATTCTGTATTTCGTCCCCTCAAAAAATGCTCTCTTCAAAAGTTATAAGTGGCCGGATGATCGCTATAAAGGGCGTCAAGATAGCCCGCCCCCCGCGAAGCTGCTGCCCAAAAGCAATACCACCGCCACGCTGCTCGCCTATGTCGCGACCGCCAAGTACTAGGATGCGCTACCGCTTCATTGGCAGAATCAGATCTTTGCCCGCCATGGCGCTAAGACCCCACGTAATACCTTGGCCAGCTGGATTGGATACATAGACCCGCTGATTGAGGCATTACGCCAGCATCTGCTGACCGCTCTCCCTGCTCCATATCGACGAGACGACGCTCCAGGTCAACCAAGAACTCGATCGTCCGGCCAATGCTTCTTCTTACATGTGGGTCCAGCGCGGGGAGCCGCTGGCCAGCAAGTCGTTCTGTTCGATTATGCCACCAGTCGCGCCGGATGGCCGCCCGTTGACCTGTAGGGTAACTATGCGGGGCGCTTAATCACCTATGGCTATGAAGGCTACGTCGAGGTCGTGCGTCGCAATGGGATCACCCATGCGGGTTGCGGGCGCATGCACGAGTAAGTTCGTCGAGGCCCAGAAAGTGCAGCATAAAGGCCAAAACGGCAAAGCGGACTGGACGCTGAACCAGATCCGAAAGCTGTATGGGGTGGAAAAACAAGCCAAGGCGCTTGCGTCCAACGCGCTGCGTGACCAGAAAAACCGTCCATTAATCGATCAACTACGTACTTGGTTCGACAAGTCACTGTCCCAGGTGCTACCCAAAAGTGAGCTGGGTAAAGCCCTGCACTACCTGGATAACCAGTGGCCGCGCCTGACCCGGTTCCTGGACGATGGCCTGATCCAGAAAAAATATTTGGCGGAGAACGCCGTCCGTTCGTAATCATCCGTAAAAACTGGCGGCTCAGTCACACCCGAGCGGCGCTCACGCCAGCGCGGCCATCTACAGCCTGATCGAAACAAACCAAGGCCAACGGTCTCTTGCCCTATGACTACTTGCAGTATACGTCTTCCGACGCTGCTCACCCTCAACTCTGTTGAGCTCAACATGCTGTTGCCCTGGCAGTGGAAAGAAACATTACCGACCTAAACGAAGCCCGCATAGATCTGGTTAGTAGATCGCTTACGCTACGACAGAGATTAGCGGGTTACTTTGTATAGGTACTTAGAATTGGGTCAAAAGGTACACTTTTTGGCCCACAAAATCTTACAGAGTCAGAGTCTATATAAGAGACAAAAGATGTTGGCGGTAATATTCCGAGAAGCTTAGCGTTAGCAGGGGAGGCTCAAGAGACAGTATCTCACGCTCATTAATGTTTTCTGCAGATAACGGTGGACCATTATCTGCAGCTGACTCTCCCTTTTTAGTGCTGCTCATTTGATTGGAACGCGCTTGCTCCAATCTTAGGTTCAGCTTTTGGGTTTGAAGCATTGCCTGATCTTCGGGCAAATCATCAGCAATTCGCTGCGAGTATTTACGTAGTAGCGGCTCGGCGATCACATAGAGCCATGCTGTTACATCTGAGTCGCCCATTTTGCGTAAAATGCGCCCTAAAACCTGCCGGTAATGCAGCTCTGTTCGAATCCTGCTCAGGTACGCACAAACGCATAACCGTTGGATATCAGTTCCTTCGGAAATCATGCTTACCGCGACAATCCAGCGCGTACTGTTATATCGGAATTGGTCAATTAGTTGATGCGCCTTCGGTGTTTGGCTAGTCACCACCACATAACTTTCCCCCTTATGAAGCAAAAGCTCAGCGATTTGATGCGCATGTTCAATGTCAGTAGCAACGACTAGACCGCCAGCATTAGGCACGCTGTTCCGCTCTTTGTTGAGTCGGCCAATGCCTAGGTCTAGCACCGCATTCAGGATGTCGTCGTGTCGCAACAGGTCTTCGTAGCTGATTGGCGACTCACTAAGCAATTGTTGAAATGAGGAAAACGCTCTTACCGATGCTGTGCTCTCGTTTTCTTCGGTCAAGCGGATCAGTGGGTTATCGATGAGCGTAATTCGTGGTGAGCGACATACACCGTCTTGAATGGCGGTTTTAAGGTCATAACGGTAATCGCAAATGAGTTTGCCTTCTGGATCGCTGTAGCGAGCTAATGCGATAGGTAACTCATCCGAACGCCAGGGCGTTCCTGACAGCGCTAACGTGTAAGTGGCCGCATTTTGGATACGCTGAATAATTTGCTGGCCCCACGTGTTGCTTAGGAGCGGATCATGACCTGCACAGTGATGGATCTCATCGAAAATGGTCAATGTGCGATATTCTGTAAATAACGCCCAAAATTCCTCAGGGTGATATTCCATAGACTGGTAGGTGTAGGCAGCCCCTACTGATGCAAGCGTATCGCCAAACCGCTGATTTAATACGACAGTAAAGGTGCGCTGGATGCCAGCCACCACTTCTCTCGTTGGCGCAAAGCAGATAACAAAATCAATATGTCCTTCTTCAAGGAGCCATCGCGTCATTTCAGCTGCCAGCCGGGTTTTTCCGCTCGCAGGTGTTGCTTGCACGAAAAAGTCGCTATGGAGTAAGTAGTGAACCTTCGCTAGCTCCAAGCACTCTACTTGCCATCTCCGCAGCCTCGTGCTCATGTACCCCCCAGCCGATGTAAAGATTTTTCTAGCGCACGCACTCGGCCCATTAAGCGTGCGCTCCGGTCATAAGCATCACGATGATCAACCACGATACTCGGCTTGAGATCGGGGTATTCATCCATAAGCTCACGGAACGCCTCGACTTCACCCAGTGTAGAAAGGAATTCACTTTGCGTTTCCTTTAACACTTTCTCCAGGGCATATTGGCTCGAAGCCTTCCTAGCACTGGGGCTCTGTTCACTACTACTTTCGTCATTTCGAATACCTGTTGTATCCGTTGTTTCATTAGCTGTTTGCGACACGAGCCGCTGGTGCCATGCTTCAAAGCTTTCTCCCTCCAAGCACAAACTCGCTTCTCTTATTGAAGGCAAAACAAAATAGAGCTGATCGCGTTTGCGCTTTTCACGGTCTTTCTCCACCAAACCAGCGGTGATTAGCTTTTTAATTCTTTCGTAGATAAAACGTCGCAGAGCAACTCGTTGCTCTGCTGCTATGCCATGTTGGTATACGTATTGGTCACGGAGGCTGCGTATCGTGAATTGAGCGTTATCAGTTTCTAAAAGGAGCTCGAAAATGCGCTCCTCAATCGAAGGAGGGGTACCCGACATGACCATCACCGTAGGAGAGGTAAAAACGAAATGCGGATTATAGTCCGTGGCTAGATAGGCCGCAACGAAGGATAGTCCCGCCAAAAGGAAATGAGGCGGGTATGAATGAGTTAGCGAAGACGCTGGGAAGAAATATCAGGGAAAAACGAAAGAAGAAAGGGTACTCACAAGACGCCTTTGCCTTAGTTACTGGTATCGACCGCAGCTATATAGGAAGAGTTGAACGAGGAGAAGTTAATATCACCGTGGAAAAATTATATGAGATCGCTGCAGTGCTCCAATGCGAACCAGCATCTCTTCTGCCTGCTCAAACCACTCTGTGAAGGAAAGAGCACAAATCGGCCGAAGCAGAAAAATTAGTTAAAGCTGATCTAGACTCATTAGTAGATGAAAACCTTATCTAAACACTTTAATTCACCACTCACGTGATCCCCTTACACTACAAACATAAGATCAGGTGGTGTCTACAAATCTCGGGGCAGTTCAGAGCTCCGATTATCTTTTTTGCTCGATTGAAGCGTGTCGATCGTTGTTGCCACTACACCATATTGTTCTGCTCACTATCCATGCGTGACCCCTCGCACCTCATCTAGAGCGGCATCAATAACGAGATCAGGGTCTGTAGCTATCAGATCCTGAGGTTTTAGCGCGCCGAGATAGCTGTTTATCGACTGGAACCAAAAGGCCATTCCCCATCCGTCTTTATCCTCTTTGAAGATGTCGATGATTTTCGACATGACGCTGTACGGTCGGTAACCAGCTTCTTTCTCAAGCCCAAACGCTGGGTAGTAATCGGTGCCATGGTCATTGATCGTAAAAATATCACCTTGTTGTATCCACTGAGAAGGTTGAGCACAGTCACTATGTGAGCTGACGCCTCGCAACTGTAGTATCTCATTGGCAGTTAACCAATCACCGCTTTCCATCACGGCTCGACGTGCTTTTGCTTCCATCTCTGCTTCGCACAAACTAGCTGGTGTGGTCATAGTCTTAGGCACCCTTATCTTGGGTATGTGCTCTGGTCCATTATTCTGGGGGCCTTGCTAATAAGTTAGCCATCGCGGAAGTGATCGTCGTGGTAATCGAGGCTAACCATGCATAAGCGGCCGATGATGGGTTACATCTAACTCCTTACGGTGTTCAACCTACCAGTGAGATAATTTTGTTGCCCCCTTACTCTGGATTTGTTCTTCCTTCCTGGGGTTGCAACCTAGCGGATAGATAAAAACGCTGGAAAACTGCCAATCTCAAGATCAGGAACGCTAGAGAGGATTGATCAGCTCGTCACCTTGTCCCTCTGAAGGTTTGTTGACAGCCGTGCTAACGGGCCAATGTTCGATCAGATCCGCATCGATATGCCCCACTAAATTGCGGATGGTTTCTTTATCCGTCAGGTCAGGGGCAAGCCAGGATTCGAGGCTATCGTCGTTCAGAATCAACGGCATCCTGTCGTGCACGTCGATGGAACTGCCCCGCGCCGGTTCGGTGAGAATGGCACACCCCAGACGTCCGTCCTCCCGCTTTGCGTAGATAGCAGCGAAGTACAAGGGCTCGCGATCCTGTCGGCACAGATAATGAGGCTGCTTAGGGGACGTGTTCTTGATCCATTCGTACCATCCGTCAGCGAGTACAAGGCATCGGTGCTTAGCAAAGGCCGATTTGAAAAAGTTATTCGTCGCAACGGTTTCTACCCGCGCATTTATGGGTTGCGTGCCTTTTCCTTTGGCCCACGATGGGCGAAATCCCCACCACATTTCCTCAAGCGTGGGAGCAGAGTCCTCAGACGCCTGCCGTATGCTCGCGATCCAGGTACCCGGCGCCACATTGTAGCGCGGTCCAATGTCGCGCTCAGACATAACCGCTCCGACTTTGTTGGTCAGCTGAGGTATCGGGGTGAATAAAGCAAATCGTCCGCACATAGCTGCAGGATAGACGAGAATTGGCCATCCAAGTCAGCCTACGCACCAAAATCGCGGTGCCCTCATCTAATCACCGTCAAAATAAGGTGGTGTTGCCAACACGACAAGACCAACGAATGAAGAAGAGTGCTTGCGATTCACTTGGCTGATCGCTTATTGTCTGCCCTTAATACTGTATATATTAACAGCCATATAGGGAGGCGCTTATGAGCAAGAAAACTTACCCACAGTCTGTGCAACGGCCATTCAGTAGTCCCCGTACTCTTCCAGTTATCGTTGGAGGACTTCCTCTTCAACCAGATGATTTGAGAGAGGAAGGTACGCAGTTGTGTGCGGATTGGGGGGCTGAACAAGACGCGCTGCTCGTACCGCTTGAAAACACTGAGGTGCCTCTACCAGGCACATGGCGAGCGATGGGGAGCATGGCATGAGTATGCATTTCACCATTCTTGGACGCGTAGATACTATGGCTCGACCGCTAAGGCTGCCTTTAGCTGGCGGTGAAGTACGCGCTGGTTTTCCCAGTCCTGCAGACGACTACATCGAGGTCGAATTAGACCTAATTGCCCATTTGATTAAGCACCCTAGTGCAACGTTCTTTCTACGAGCCAAAGGCACCTCCATGGAAGGTGATGGCATTAAAGATAATGCGTTGTTAATTGTCGACCGGTCTATCAATCCTCAGCCAGGGCATATCGTGATCATGAGCGTGGACGGCGAGCTGACGTGTAAAAAGCTAAGCATCATGGGCAGTCGGCCGTATTTGGTGGCCTCTAACCCAGAGTTTAAGCCCCTCCCTCTCACTGGGCATGATTGTCACAATTGGGGTGTGGCCACCTATAGCATCCAACCGCTAGCACCCGGTTTCACCGTATGATTGCCTTGGTCGACTGCAATAATTTCTATGTATCCTGCGAACGAGTCTTTGCTCCCAGGTTGGAAGGCCAAGCTGTCGGCGTTTTGTCGAATAACGACGGCTGCGTGGTCGCGCGTTCGCAAGAAATCAAAAACTTAGGTGTGGCAATGGGAATGCCTGCCCATCAGATTGATCCCCATATTCGCCGACAATGCACTTTGCTCAGCTCAAACTATGCCCTGTATGGTGATATGAGTGGCCGAGTAACAGACATCCTCTCACAGCACACGCCTCACGTTGATGTGTATAGCATCGACGAAGCATTTTTATCTTTTGAGGGCTTTGAGCCAGACACGTTAGAAGAACGATGCCAAGTGATGCGGCAGCAAGTTAGGCGGGATACAGGGATCCCAGTTAGCGTTGGCCTGAGCACTAGCAAAACGTTAGCAAAAATTGCCAATCATAGATCTAAAAAAGAAAGCGTGTTCAATGGCGTGGCCATTATGGATCCTAACAGCAGCGACACGCGGGCCTTCCTGGAGCAGCTTCCCCTAAATGAGATCTGGGGGGTGGCAGGACGCAGTGCTGCGCGGCTTCATACCCTCGGCATAGAGAATGCTTGGCAGCTACGTACCGCTAGCCCAAAGCATTTGCGGCGACATTTTAGTGTGGTCATGGAACGCTTGGTGTATGAGCTGAGGGGCGAAAACTGCATATCGCTCGACGACATGAGCCAGCCAAAACAACAGATCATGGTGTCCCGTTCCTTTGGTCGTCTCACGACGAACGAAACCGATCTGCGCGAAGCCCTACGCGTGCACGCTTCACGCGCTGGTGAGAAGCTACGACAACAAAACGGCTTAGCGCAGGCGATAATGGTGTTTGTTCACACCAATCGCTTTCGGCCAGATTTGCCGAGCTACAGCAAGCGTCTAGTGATACCGCTACCTCACCCCACCGATGACAGCCGCGAGCTCATCAAAGCCGCCATGGCGGGATTGGAAAGAATTTATAAAAAAGACATCTGGTACCAAAAATGCGGGATTATGCTGATGGATCTGTGTGACCATGACAATGAACAACTAGGGTTGCTCGCAGAGCCGGTCAGTGACGAAAAGCGTGCTCGTAATGAAAAATTAATGGCTACCCTCGACAAGATTAATCGTGAGCACGGAAAAAACACCGTCCGGATTGGTATGCCCCGCAAACAAAATGCTTGGGAGCTACGCTGCGAGCACCGGTCATCACGCTATACCACACGCTGGGACGAGCTGGCCGTCGCCAAAACCTAGTAAAGAGCAGCCATCCCTGGCACTCCTACCTCTTTTCACTACCAGTAATCACATCCCTGTTGTAACGCATTCGACATGCTTAAAGCGGCGATCGTGGGCGTCACACTTTCACCCTAGTCGTTATCAAGCCATTATTATGTAAGCGATTGACCTCAGCATTTGTAAGCAATGGCTTACAGCATTTAGATATGGGAGAAATATAGAAGCGAAACGGCATGGGGGTAGCAAACCAAATTGGTAGCAACTAGGCCAGTGGCCGATGCAGTATGCTCTGGTGGAAGGCAATAACACCCGATCTGATACACCATAAGTCGAGCCGTTGGCACGCGAAAGTTTCGGCTAAAACAGTAGTTCAAAAGCAGAAATGCTTGGCGAGTAGGAATCCGGGAAGCCTGAATGGCTTTGGGAGTGGGTCTCAGAACTCGTCTTCATTGATTAGCTCAAACACGCGACGTTTGGCATGGGTGACATCGCTCTTCGCTAGAACGTGCCAGTCATAACACTCGCTGCCAGGTATTGTTTCCTGGCCGACGGCGCAACGGTCGCGCTCATAGCGGTATCGCGTCCCGCTAGGCGACTGCCATTCGATTACGTTATCCCCGGTGAATACGGGTTTCAAATCACTGATTTTGCGGAGAGCCATGGCTAAAGGTTCAAGTTTGTAAGGGGATAGGCGTTTATAACGGTAAACGTATTTCACTGACGCTTATAACTCGATAAAGCAACAATTAACAACAGGAGAATGGCCATGATGCGACACGAAAATATCCTCGCTGCCCTAGGCGGCATGGAGTTAGATGAAGCCATTGAATGCACCCGCGACGCACTCGATCAACCATGGCAGCCCTCACAGTTGAGTGTTACCACTGCCAACAAAAGCATATACCTGTCACTTGAAGAAAAACATGCAATAGGGAAGGCAATTCGAAAAATGCTGGAAGATCGATTATCGGTGCTGGAAAACGAAGCGGAATGGTCAGACCTCATACGCAATTATACTTTCAAAGATAATTGAAGATAATTAAATAAGCTTAAATTAATTAATAAATTTCTTGTTCTAGTATTTAGTTAGCTAGCAAGAATAAGAGTAGCGCTGTACAACATAGGACTGTAACGCACTGCAAATGGAATGGGCATCTTAGAATAA
>NZ_JAKVTW010000011.1 GCF_022489065.1 Vreelandella neptunia
AACCATATGGGCTTCGCGGAAGTTCTCTTGGGTACTGACCGGCTTGCCATCGAGCGTGACCAGTTTCCAATACGTATTAACCACCAACTCATCTGGTGGCGCGAAAGACTCCTGAGCATCCCTAGCGGCTGTGCTGCATCCCGTGATCAGTAATAGAGTACTGAGGATAATAGGGAGAGTTTGGAGCTGCCTCAATGTGTCACTCCTTTGGTGAATAAAGTAGAAATTGAAAAATCAGACAAAGATTACACTTAATTTCGAGAGTAACCAATGCTTTATAATTTTGTAGTATTTAAGTGCTAGATCATTTTATTTTTTTACGTATTGTCATTTCTTTGGTTATTGATAATTAATAAATTTAATATAATTTTTGTTGTTGTTAAGTTTTTGATAAAAGTTAAATTTTTTGTTTTGCTGCCTTGACTGGTTGTTAGGAGGGGTAGTTGAGCTATGATGATTTGTGTCAAATCTAAATAGCCATTTATCTGAAAGTTATAAATTAACTGGTTTTAAACCATTAATAAGCTTAAGGGTAAGGCTATAAATATCTGCCAGTGGAAGGAGTCTCTGGTAGCTCATCAAGGAGAATTTCCATGTTTCATCATTCCTCAAAATTGCAGTATCCGGTAAAAGTCGATAAGCCCAATCCGCAGTTTGCTATGTTGCTTCAGCAAGCGATTGGGGGTATTGAAGGTGAAATTCGTGTCGCCATGCAGTATTTCTTCCAGGCGATGGGCGCCCGTGGAGATGACCGTATTCGGGATATGCTGATGTCGACTGCAACGGAAGAGCTATCGCATATCGAAATGCTAGGTCATGCGGTTGCGCTTAACCTTGAAGGAGCGCCTGTTTCATATCAGGAAGAGACCGCCAAAGATCCTGTTATGAATGCCATCCTAGGTGGTGCCAATCCACGTCACCTGCTGTCTTCAGGCCTTTCGGCAATGCCGGTAAATGCGAATGGTGTCCCATTCGATATGAGCCATATTTATGCGACGGGTAATGTCGGTGCCGACATGCTGGCAAACGTAGCTGCCGAAGCGGGTGGCAGGGTACTTGCGTCACGCCTTTATAACTGGACTGACGACCATGGCATGAAGGATTTCTTATCGTTTCTGATCGCCCGAGATACCTACCACCAGCAGCAGTGGTTGGCCGTTATAGAAGAGTTGGGTGGTATGCAGGCGCAGTTACCGATTCCTAATTCGACTCCTGAAGACCATGAGGCGATGCAGCACTCTTACTATTACTTGAACACCCTGCTCGATAAAGAGGCGCCGAAAGGTCGCTGGGGTGAGGGGCCATCACTTGACGGCAAAAGTGAGTATTCAATAGTTAATCAACCTGCTCCCGAAGGACAAGAGCCAACGTTAGGCAAAGCCAAGCCGAACTCAGGGGCACAGAACGAGCAAATGTAGAATAAAATAACATTTGATTGTTAAGTGGCTTGAAAAAGTCATATTAGCCAATAGGATATAGTATATCTTTTTACTGTGAGGCGCCGAGTGATGATAGTGGAATTAAAGTGCCTTCGCTCCAAAGTTTAAAACGTTACGATGATTTTGTAGCAAAGCCCTTGCCCCGGTATCTGCCGGGGTTTTTTAATGGAAAGAAGTTTTCATTCTATGGCGCAGGTTGACGTAGATGAGGTGGTGTTATTATTTTTTTAATATTGAGATGTTAGTTTTATGGTGATAATGGCTTATTTTTTAGCTATGGTGGGCGTTGGTTAGTGGAAGGTATGCAGCTTTTTAGTTAGTGTGTGTTTATGTTAGAGTTTCTTGGTGTTTATAACTTATGTTATAACTTTTATTTTTCCTTTGAGTGTTAAATAGAGGGCTTGTCAGGAGTCATGCGATAACTTGTTGTTAAATTATAAAGATTTCATTCGCGAATATAGTTTTGTCTAACTGCAATGGAGTGTGGAAATGACAGATGAAGCGGTCGATATCCGAATTGATAGTGTTGTAGGGAGAAACGCGAATGCTCAGCCCGCAAGGGGATTAGCTAAGGTCGATAAGCTTATTACTCTCAATGAGATTTTAAAAGGCTACGGTGAGCTTGGTTTGGAGTCTCAGCAGCATCTGACAGAGATTAGCCAGCGACGTGTAGAGTTAAAAAGAAATCAGAGATTATATTCATTAGCGCAGGGCAGGGAGGAGGTTTTTGTCGTCAAAAAGGGGTGGGTTGCGTTAAGCCATTCGCTGAGTAAACGCAGTCAAGATATTTGCAATGTTTATATGCCTGGCGATCTTGTTGGTGTGAGAGAAAGCTTTTTTAATAACTACGATGTATCAATATGGGCATTAGAGAATTGTGAGTTGGATAGAGTCTCTGTCGTTGATGTTCATTCTCTGTTTGAAAGATTTTCAGATATTAAAAGAGTAATTGTTTCCTACATTATGGTTAATGACAATATCGCAATTGAGAGATTGAGAAGCTGTACTCATCATAAGGCTGAAGAGAGGGTTGCGCATTTTTTATTGGAAATATTTGCACGTTACAGATTTAAGAAAATGATTGATTCCAATTGCTTTTCTTACCCAATTACTCAGGAAGTGGTTGGTGAACTGTTAGGTATTACGAGTGTGCATGTAAGTCGGTGTATGACGGCTTTAGAGCAGAAAAAAATGATTCGCAAAACTAGGAGTACAATTAAACTATTACAGCCAGAATTGATGGCTGAAAATACTGGCTTTGATGAAGAATTGATTTACGGTCATCTGAAAGTCTTTTGATGAAAGAATTGGTTGGTTTTTAATGGTGTTAAATGTGTCAATGTTTTATGGAAAAAATATTTTTATAGGCTGATAAGTTAACTCAGGTTATAAAAAAATGTCCGTTCAATTTTTTTCACGTAACATACGTTATGAAAAGGATTGTTAAACTTGCATGCTGATTTAGTTTGTCTACTCTGCTCCCTGCAATACGCAATATCTGAAACCTAATCATACAAGGAGTGGATTAGATGACAGTCAAAAGCACACCGCTAAATACTGTAAATGCCCATAAGCAATATAGCGAAATGGCCGATACACCTAATGTTCACAGCAAACAGCTTCAGGATGCCTATCCGTCGCGTTTGGCTTATACCCCTGAGAAAACCTGGCTGCCGCGCCAAGATGCGGTGGTTAAAGGACGTCAACTCTCTGGCCCTTTAAGCCAGGCGCAGCTTGATGAGTTTGAGCGCAAAGGGTTTTTATTTATCCCCAACCTCATTGAAGGCGCGGAGCTTGAGCAGTTGCATCAAGAAATGAGTGCGCTGTTGAGCAACGATGATTATCTAAATAAAGAGTTCAGCGTCACTGAGCCACAGAGTCAGGAAATACGCTCGCTATTTGCGGTGCATTTTCTTTCCGAGCGCCTGGGCCAATTGGCTAGCGACGAGCGGGTAGCGGGCGCTGCGCGCCAAATTATTGGCGACGACCCCTATGTGCATCAGTCGCGGATTAACTATAAGCCAGGATTTGCTGGTAAGGGCTTTAACTGGCATTCCGATTTTGAGACCTGGCACTCGGAAGATGGTATGCCTGGGATGCATGCGGTAAGCGCTTCGCTGATCCTGACCGACAACCACGAGTTCAACGGCCCCTTAATGCTGATCCCTGGTTCACACAACAAGTTTGTGCCGTGCCTGGGGGAGACGCCAGAGGACAACCACAAGAGCTCTTTGAAGGCGCAGGAGGTGGGTGTTCCCAGCCCGGAGGCACTGGCAGAACTAGTGGCTGAGCATGGCATTGAAGCGCCGAAAGGCAAGGCTGGCGGGTTACTGCTGTTTGATTGCAATACGCTACATGCGTCAAATGCAAACCTGTCGCCAGACCCACGTAGCAACGTGTTCTTCGTGTTTAACCGCCAGGATAATCGTTGTGATACGCCTTATGCAGCGGCTAAGCAGCGCCCTGACTTCTTGGCTCATAGCCCTGACCAACAGGCAGAGCAGTATCGCTAACGGGTCGTGGGGAAACAAATTCATGGCGGAAGGTTGTGGAACCTTAGTCTAGGTGGGGTAAACTGTTGCGCCTGTCGTTGCGAATGCGGCACGCATAATGAGAAGGAGAATACCCGCCATGCGTTTTGTTCTACAGTTTACCGATGGCCAGGAGTTTCCCCACACGTTGGGCAAAGTTGTCTGCATCGGCCGCAATTATGCCGACCATGCGAAAGAGCTGGATAACCCGGTTCCCACTGAACCGCTGCTATTTATAAAACCAGCAACCAGCGTCGTGGATCTAAGTAAGCCCTTGGATCCGCCCTTTTCACGGGGCGATGTACATTATGAAGTTGAGCTTGCGCTATTAGTGGGTGAAACCTTAACTCACGCCACTCAAGATGAGGCGGAGCGCGCAATTGTCGGTATTGGATTAGCGATGGACCTGACGTTGCGTGATGTGCAAACCAAGTTAAAAGAGAAGGGTCACCCTTGGGAGATCGCCAAAGCCTTTGATGGCGCTTGCCCGCTCTCGTCGTTTCTGCCGCTAAGCCGTGTTCCCAATTGGAACGCGCTGGCTTTCACGCTTGAGATTGATGGTGAAGAGCGCCAGCACGGTGAAGGTTCTGATATGATTTTTGCCGTACCGACCTTGGTGGCTGAAATGAGCCGCCACTTCACCCTGGAACCGGGCGATGTGATCCTAACCGGCACGCCTTCAGGCGTCGGCGAACTCGTTCGCGGCTCAACACTGCGTTTAACCCTGACCGGTGGGTTGGAAGTTGAAACCAGTGTTGTCGAGTAGTATAGAAAGCCAAAAGCTGCTGGATCGTGCCGGATAGCTAAGAAGCGCCACCCCACAATCAGGGTGGCGCTTCTTGTTTTAGGGCTACAAAGCCGAGCTATTCAAGATAGGTGTAACCTTCCAGCCCTTCGCTTAGGCTCGCTGCGAAGCGTGCCTGCTCGTCGGCAGAGAAGCCGCTTACGGCCAATTGATCGGTGAGCTTTTGCTTGAGTACATTGGCATTGAAGTTAACGTAGGCCAGGACATCGGCCACCGAGTCGCCTGCCAATGGGTTTGAAAGCGTCCACTCGCCGTCTGCATTGAGTGCAGCATCAACGGAGTCGGTGTCGCCGAACAGGTTGTGCAGGTCGCCAAGTATTTCCTGATAGGCGCCTACCAGAAAGAACCCTAACCAGCGCTCGTCATCGGACGCCCACTCGGGCAGCGGCAGGGTGCTCTCCACGCCCTGGCCATCGACATAGCTGTCGATACGGCCATCGGAGTCGCAGGTAATATCCTGAATGACTGCTCGACGCGTCGGGGCTTGATCCAACCCGCTAAGTGGCAGCACCGGGAATATCTGCTCAATGCCCCAAACGTCAGGCACCGATTGGAACAGCGAGAAGTTGACGAAAAGTTTATCGGCTAGCTTCTCCGCTAATTCGTCCATAATTTCGCGATGGGCGCGGTTACGGGTGTCGAGCTGGGTGCGCAGCCGCGCGCAGGCGGCCATATACACCCGCTCGCCTTCCGCGCGTGCAGTAATGTCACTCAACCCCATCACAAAACGTTCCTGCAGCTCGCTCACCGCTTGAAGTAGATCGTGCCACGCTTCTACCAGCATGCGTGGCTCTTGGGCGGTAGCGAGTTGCTCAAACACACGCCACAGTAACTCAACTTGAGTATCCTCTTGGGCGAGTCGTTCCGGCGGAGTGTGATCGATACGCTCTTCGCCAATCACGTTGGTGATCAGCACCGCGTGGTGGGCGGTGAGCGCGCGGCCAGACTCGCTGATCAGATGGGGCTGAGGCAGGTTTGCCTCTAGGCATAGTTGAGCAAAGGCACTCACTACGTTACGCGCGTATTCGCGCATCGAGTAGTTGGCCGAGCAGAAGCTGCGCGAGCGGGTGCCTTCATAATCAATGCCCAAGCCACCGCCTACATCCACGGTGTCGATAGGAGCGCCAAGCTGCATAAGGTTTTGATAGAACCGGGCGCACTCACGCAGGCCGCGCTGAATGTCGCGGATATTGGCGATCTGCGAGCCCAGGTGGAAATGCACGAGCTGCAGGCTTTCTAGCGCGTCCTCTTTTCGCAGGGTATCGACAACCTCAAGAATCTGGCTGGCAGTCAGCCCGAACTTGGATTTTTCGCCGCCGGTATTCTGCCATTTGCCTTTACCCACCGAGGCAAGGCGGGCACGCAGGCCAATGCGGGGCGTGACCTCCAGCTCACGGGCCTCTTCCAAAATCAGCTGCAGCTCGGAGAGCTTTTCGACCACCAAATAGACCTTGTGACCGAGCTTCTCACCCAGCAGGGCTAGGCGCACATACTCGCGGTCTTTATAGCCGTTACACACAATCAGCGAAGAGCCACCATCAGAGAGTGCCAACACCGCCAGTAATTCAGGCTTACTGCCCGCTTCTAACCCGACGCGGCCGCTGCCGCGCTCTGCAGTGGCCAAAATTTCTTCAACCACCCGGCGCTGTTGATTTACTTTGATCGGGTAAACAGCGGTATAGCCACCTTGATACTCACAGTCGCTCATAGCGGCATCGAAGGCGCCGCACAGCTGCTCAACGCGATCATGAAGAATATCGCTAAAGCGAACCAAGACCGGCAAACGCAGCCCCGCACTTTGCAGTTGGCGAACCAGCCCGCTTAGCGGCAACGCCGGACCTTCTGCATCGCTACCTAACGGACGAACCAAGGCTTGGCCGTGATCGTCAACATCGAAGTAGCCGCTGCCCCATTGATCGATATTCCAGGTGCGCCGAGCGCGAAGCGCAGGGCTAGTCGTGGCCATCACACTCATGCAGATACCTCAGGCAGGGGCAGCGCACCGTGGGCAATGCGCGCATTTAAAATAGTACGGAAACGCTCCGGGTCGTGGGGCGTCAAGTCGTGTGCGGGTGGATCAACGTAAACCACCAGCAGGCGCGACAGCCAATAACGCAGCGCCGTCATACGCAACATGGTAGGCCATAGCGCTCGCTCCGTAGTGGTTAACGGGCGGCGAGCTTGATAGGCGCTTAATAAGGCGTCATAGCGCTCAGTATTAAGCGTACCGTCTTCGTTAGAAGCCCAATCGTTGATCACAATCGCCAGATCAAATAGCAGATCGCCAGTGCAGCCGTTATAAAAGTCGATGATACCGCCCAACTGATCACCCTCAAAGAGGGTGTTGTCGCGGAAAAGGTCACCGTGCAGAGCGCCTTGCGGCAGTTCATCGTGCTGAATAAAGGCGCCCTCAAAATCGTCGACTTCATCCCTCATCAAGGTTTGATCTGCCGGGCTTAAATAGCTCAGCACCTTGTGGTGCATCACATGTAACCAGTTAAGGTCACGCGGGTTCGGACGGTGGCCGGGAAAGCGTTTCGAGACGACGTGCAGGCGGCCCAGGGTATCGCCCAGGGCGTGGCACTGGGCTAGGTTAGGCGCTTCGGGATGACGTCCGGGCAGGCGTGGAAACAGCAGCGCCGGTTTGCCTTCCAGGCTATGCAGCGCAACACCTTCACGGTCATGCACCGTGCCGGGTACCGGCAAACGGTGCTCATCTAGATAATCCAGCAGTTCAACAAAGAACGGCAGTTCCTCATGCTCACCCTGTTCAAACAGGGTTAAAACAAGTTCGCGGCGGTCAGTGGTCACAAAAAATGTCGAATTTTCAGTGCCGCCAGCGACACCCTGAAGGGAAACGAAACTACCAACATCAAATTTTTCTAAAAACGCGGCGACCTGTGCGTCGCTAAGCGGGGTAAATACAGCCATGAGAGTCTCGCCCAGGTTGCTAAGCCCATTATTGTAGCGGCTTGGTCGCTTAGTTGGCAGCGTTGTTGTCGTTGTAAATACAGGAAAGGGCGTTTGGCCCTGCAGGCAGCCTGCGCAACGCGTATTATGTGGGCAACGCTTTTTACGACTCTTTAAACATGGATTAGATTATGGCTCGCGCTCCGATCGTTCTCGTCGATGGCTCTTCCTACCTTTATCGTGCCTTTCATGCGCTGCCGCCGCTGACGACCTCAAATGGTCAGCCGACGGGCGCGGTAAAAGGCGTGTTGAACATGCTCAAGCGGCTGATCAAAGATTACCCGCAAAGCCCTATGGCGGTGGTGTTCGATGCGCCGGGCAAAACGTTCCGCGATGACATGTACAGCGACTATAAGGCGCATCGCCCACCGATGCCCGATGATCTGCGCAGCCAAATCGCCCCGCTGCACGCCTGCGTGAAGGCGCTGGGTTTGCCCCTGCTGTGTATTGAGGGCGTGGAAGCCGACGATGTGATTGGAACCTTGGCGCATCACGCCACCCAGGCGGGCCGCGACGCAGTGATCTCCACCGGCGATAAAGATATGGCGCAGCTTGTCAATGCCCACATCACGCTGGTCAACACCATGAAGGATGAAACCCTGGATGAAGCGGGCGTGGAAGAAAAATTCGGCCTGCCGCCTGCACTGATTATCGATTTTCTCGCCTTGATGGGTGATAAGGTCGATAACATTCCCGGCGTACCCGGCGTGGGTGAAAAAACCGCGATTGGCCTGTTGCAAGGCATGGGGGGCGGGTTAGACACCATTTATGGCGATTTAGAGCGGGTAAAAACGCTCGCCTTCCGGGGTGCGAAAACGCTGCCTAAAAAGCTCGAAGAGCATCGTGACCAGGCGTTTCTCTCCTACCAGTTGGCGACCATCAAAGTCGACTGCGAGCTGCCCGTGGGCTTGGATGATTTGGATATCGCCCACCCGGATCGTGAGGCGCTGGTCACACTGTATAAAGAGATGGAGTTCCGCCAGTGGCTGGGTGAGCTGCTGGAAGGCAAAGACGAAGGCGTGGATGATGTTAAAGGCGGGGAGCCTGCCCCTGCTATCGCCGAGGAAGCGGATAGCGAGCTCGACGGAGCCAGTGCCTCTTCTCAAGCAAGTACGCGCGAAGATCACGTCATTCTGGAACAGGCAGACTTCGAGCGCTGGCTTGAGCGGTTACAAAACGCCGAGCGCTTCTGTTTTGACCTGGAAACTACCAGCCTCAACTATATGGACGCAGAAATTGTAGGCGTTGGGCTATCCCTAGAAGCAGGGGAGGCCGCCTATATCCCGCTCGCCCATGACTACCTGGATGCCCCCCAGCAGCTTGAGCGCAAAACGGTGCTGGCCTCGCTAAAGCCACTGCTGGAAGACCCTAAAAAAACCAAGATTGGCCAAAACCTCAAGTACGATATCTCCGTGCTGGCCAACTACGCGATCTCCGTGGCGGGCCCGTTTGCCGACACCATGCTGGCCTCCTACGTGCTTAACTCAACCGCCACGCGCCACGATATGGATTCCCTGGCACTCAAGTACCTGGGTGAAAAAACCATCTCCTTTGAAGAGATTGCCGGTAAAGGTGCCAAACAGCTGACCTTTAACCAGATTGCCCTGGAGCAGGCGGCGCCTTACGCCTGTGAAGATGTGGATATCACCCTGCGCCTGCAGCAAACCTTACGCCCTCAGGTCGAAAACGAAGGGCGCTTGGCGGAAGTGCTGGATCATATCGAACTGCCGCTAATTAAAGTGCTCTCGCGCATTGAGCGCAACGGGGTCGCGGTCGATGCTGACCTACTGCACAAGCAGAGCCAGCAGTTAGAAAAGCGGATTGGTGAACTAGAGCGCGAAGCGTTTGAACTGGCCGGGCGGGAATTTAACCTGGGCTCGCCCAAGCAGTTGGGACAAATTCTGTTTGAAGAGCAGAAAATTCCGGTGCTCAAGAAAACACCCAAGGGCGCGCCCTCTACCGCGGAAGGCGTGCTGGAGGAGCTGGCGCTGGATTACCCGCTGCCCAAGGTGATTATGCAGCATCGGGGGCTGGCCAAGCTGAAGTCCACCTATACCGATAAACTGCCAAGGCTGCTCAATAAAGCCACGGGCCGAGTGCATACCAGCTACCACCAAGCGGTCACCGCCACCGGGCGGCTCTCTTCATCTGATCCCAACTTACAAAACATCCCCATTCGAACCGAAGAGGGGCGCAAAATTCGTCAGGCGTTTATTGCCCGCCCTGGCTATCGCATTGTTGCTGCTGATTACTCGCAAATTGAGCTGCGTATTATGGCGCATCTTTCCGAGGATAAAGGCCTGCTGGAAGCCTTTGCCGAGGGGCGCGATATCCACACCGCTACCGCGGCAGAAGTTTTCGGAACCTCGCTTGAGAAAGTCTCTGGCGATCAGCGACGCAGCGCCAAAGCGATTAACTTCGGTTTGATTTACGGCATGAGCGCCTGGGGCCTTTCGCGTCAGCTGCACATTGAGCGTAATCAGGCACAAACCTATATCGACCGCTACTTTGACCGCTACCCTGGCGTGGCCCGCTATATGGAGCGAATTCGCTCTCAGGCAGCTGAAGATGGCTTTGTCGAAACCGTGCTGGGTCGGCGGCTCTACCTGCCGGAAATTCAGTCGCAGAACCGTAATCGTCGTCAAGGGGCTGAGCGCACGGCCATTAACGCACCCATGCAGGGCACCGCAGCGGATATCATCAAGCAGGCAATGATCGATGTAGACGCGTGGCTAGCAGAAGGCGAGTTCGACGCGCTGATGGTGATGCAGGTGCACGATGAACTGGTGTTTGAAGTGGCCGAGAAGCAGGTCGAGACGTTTATCGAGCAGGTGCAAAAACGCATGCAGGGCGCGGCGGAGCTGAAAGTGCCGCTGATTGTGGAAGCGGAGAGCGGTGCCAACTGGGATGAGGCGCACTAACACCGCGTCTTAAGGAAACGAAACCCCGCAGCCACTGGCTGCGGGGTTATCAATTAACGCCAGCCGACTCGGTCAAAGATACGAATGGCTTCAGGGTTGTTTTCACCCAGCACGCTAATGTTTACGTCATCCGTTTTGAAGTTGCCCCAAGATTCGAGCACTGGGTCTTTCTTGATGCCTTCAACCACCGGGAACTCATTGTTACCGGAGGCGAAGATTTCCTGAGCAGTGTCGGAAGAGAGGTACTCGAGGAAGCGAATGGCGTTTTCGCGGTTAGGCGCGCCTTCCACAACACCGGCGCCGCCAACGTTAACGTGTGTGCCGCGGTCATCCTGGTTGGGGAAGATGATGCCTACTTTACGGGCTGCTTCGCGCTCTGACTCATCGTCAGACTTTAACAGACGCACATAGTAGTAGTGGTTGGCCACGCCAATGTCACACTCGCCACTAGCAACGCCGAGAATCTGGTCGGTATCGCCGCCTTCCGGGGCACGCGCCATATTATCCACAACACCTTGGGCCCACTCTTCGGCACCCTCTTCGCCGTGGTGCTCAATCATCGAAGCCAGCAGCGATTGGTTGTAAATGTTGTTGGAGGAGCGAATGCACACTTTGCCTTCAAACTGCGGGTCGGCAAGGTCTTCGTAGCTGGTAATTTGGCTTGGGTCGAAGTTTTCACGGTTGTAATAAATTGCCCGCGCGCGCTGACTGAAGCCAAACCATAGGCCATCAGGGTGACGCATGGATTCAGGCAGGCGCTCGTTAAGAGTGTCTGATTCGACGCTTTGGAAGATGCCTTCATATTCTGCACGCCATAGACGGCCTGCATCGACAGTCATCATGACATCAGCGGGGCTTGCGACGCCTTCGCGCTGAATACGCTCAATCAATTGGTCGGAATCACCTTCAAGGATGTTAACTTCAATGCCGGTCTCTTCGGTGAACGCATCATAAAGACGCTCGTCAGAGTCGTAATGGCGCGCGGAGTAGAGGTTGAGTTCATCTGCGGCGACCTGACCGGCAAAAGTAGCGCCCACCATCATCGCTGCCATTGGAGCAACAAAGCGTACGGTTTTCATCAAGCACATCCTTAATTATTGAATGATAATAAGTTGCATTATTAACATTGTTATTGAAGCGTTTCATCTGCTTGGCGTCAAGACCCTATTGGTAGAGGATTGGTAGAAGAAACGGGATACGTGCATAACGCTTCAATAAAAAATAGAATGCAAATAACTTTCAAACGTACTCAATCCGCGTTTAGACGCGCTCTAACGCAGTTTGCTCACCTGGACAGTGGTGATTTATGACAGCAACCCTCAAGGTCGCCTCGGCGGCGCCGAATACCACGGCGCTGACACTTCACAATGTGCGCCACGCTTATGACGGTCATTTGGTCGTCAAAGGAGTCGATTTAAGCGTCGCCCCAGGTGAGGTGGTTTGCTTGTTGGGGCCCTCAGGGTGTGGCAAAACCACCCTGTTGCGTATCGCCGCAGGGCTTGAGGTGTTGCAAGAGGGCAGTGTCTCTTTAGAGGATGTCTATATTGCCGCGCCGGGCCAGCGCCATGTGCCCCCGGAAAAGCGCAATGTGGGGCTGGCGTTTCAAGATTCCGCGCTTTTTCCCCACCTCACCGTGCTGGAAAATGTCACCTTTGGACTCAAGCACTTGGCCTCAGGGCAGCGCCGCGTGCGCGCTAAACAGCTGCTGGAGCAGTTAGGTATGGCGGCGTATATCGATGTTTATCCGCACATGCTTTCAGGAGGCCAGCAGCAGCGGGTGGCCCTGGCGCGTGCACTGGCTCCGTCGCCACGCTTAATGCTGTTGGATGAACCGTTCTCAAGCCTGGATGCGCGGCTGCGTGACCGTATCCGCGATGACACGCTACACGTGCTTAAAAAAGTTGGCGCGGCGACGCTGTTAGTCACCCACGATCCCGAAGAGGCCATGTTTATGGCGGATCGCATTGCGCTGATGCGTGACGGACGGATCGTGCAAACAGGAACACCGCGTGAGCTTTACTGCGCCCCACAAGACCCTTTTGTCGTGACATTTTTTGGCGATGTGAATGAATTGCAGGGCAAAGTACACAATGGCGCGGTGAACACCCCGGTAGGGCGAGTGCCCGCCGTTGGGCTTGCCGAAGGTAGCGATGCGCAGATAATGATTCGCCCGGAGGCGTTAAGAATTGTTGAGCGACATCTGCCAGCTGATGAGCACCGCCATAGCCATGTAGTGATGGCCAAGCTACTGGGGCGCACCAGCCTATTGCATCTGTGTGCCCATGGCGAAAATGGCCTGGAGGCTCACTTGCATGCTCGTGTGCCAGGAGTGTTTCTACCCGCAGAAGGCCAGCCGGTGGATATCCACCTCGATCTTTCCCAGGTATTTGTTTTCCCGCTTACCTAGCGCTTATTCAGGTCTAGCGCTTATTCAGGATTTTGCGCCGGGGCGTGAACGGCGCATGGCCATGCTGAGAAGAATCACCGGCAAAATACCCACTACAACAATCGCCAGCGACGAAGTGGAGGCTTCGGCCAGCCGTTCATCGGAGGCCAGGTTGTGCGCCCGCACCGCCAACGTGTCGAAGTTGAAAGGGCGCAGAATAATCGTGGCGGGCAACTCCTTCATCACATCGACAAAGACGAGAATTCCCGCTGCCAATAGGCTACTGCGCATCATCGGCGTATGAATATGACGCAGTGTGCCGCCAGCGGTTTGCCCCAAGGTGCGTGAGGCGGCATCCATGCTGGGTGTGACTTTGCCTAAACTTGCCTCCACTGCATTGAAGGAGACCGCCAAAAAGCGCACCACATAGGCATACAGTAAAATAAACGCCGACCCGCTGAACACTAAACCTATGATGTAGCCATAGTGGGTGTGCAGCCAGTTATTCAGGGCGTTATCCAGCCAGGTAAACGGAATTAAAATGCCCACTGCGACCACCGAACCCGGGATCGCGTAGCCCATAGAGGCTATCCGAGAAGCCACCCTTGCAAATGTCGTATCGTGCATGCGCACGCCGTAGCTCAGCACCACTGCCAACCCCACGGCAATCAACGAAGCCACCGTTGCCAGCCCAAGGCTGTTCCAGGCGTAGCCGATAAAGCGCGACCCCCAGAGTGAGTCGCCCCCCTGCAGTGCCAAATTAAGCAGAATACCGCTGGGCAGTAAAAAACCCACCAGCACCGGCAGTAGGCATGCAAGCGTCGCCGCAGCGGCACGCCAGCCGTGCAAGGCGTATTCTGGCAGCTGTTGATAGCGATTGGTGGTATGAAAGTAGCGGCGCTTGCCTCGCGACCAGCGCTCCAGCAGCACTAATACAATCACAAAGGTGAGTAGGCACGCCGCCAGTTGCGCCGCCGCTACCTGTTCACCCATACCAAACCAGGTGCGATAAATGCCGGTAGTAAAGGTATCGACCCCAAAGAACTGCACAGCGCCGAACTCGTTCAGCGTCTCCATCAGCACCAGTGAAACGCCGCCTACCAGCGCCGGGCGTGCCAGTGGTACGGCAACACTGGCAAACAGCTTCCAGGGGCCGCGCCCTAATGTGCGGCCTACATCCAGCACGCACACCGATTGCTCAAGAAATGAGGCGCGGGCCAGCAGGTAGACATAGGGGTAAAGCACCAGGGTGATCACCGTGGCTGCACCGCCGAGGGAGCGAACATTGGGAAAGTAGTAGTCGCCATATCCCCAGTCAAACGTTTCTCGCAGCAGGCTTTGCAACGGGCCAGCGAACTGGAGGAAGTCGGTATAGGCGTAGGCGATGACGTAGGTAGGCACCGCCAACGGCAGCAGCAGCGCCCACTCGAATAACCGTTTGCCGGGAAAGCGGCACATCACCACCAGCCAGGCCGTCCCGGTGCCGATGATGAGCGTGCCGAGCCCGACGGTCACTACCAGCCAGAAAGTGTTGTTCAAGTAGCGACCCAGTACCGTGCTGACCAGATGCTGCCAAACCCCATCGGTGGGCATCACAATATGGGCAAACACGACCAGCACCGGCAGGGCAACGACGAACGCCACCACGATCAACGCTATCGACCAGGGGCTAGCGCGACGGCTAAGCGAAGATGAAAAGGCGGATAGCCCGCGATAGCTGGATCTCAACAAGCGAACACTCCCTGCAGCAGCCAAATTAAGTGCAGTAAACGCCTAATGCGAATCACTGACGGGCGTGAATAGTAGCACTGGCGGGGCACTGCTGCAGCTTTGCAAGCTGCAAAAAGCCCGCCGAGGCGGGCCACAAAGGTAGGACGTTAAGCGTTACGCTGAGTGGAGATATCCGCCTAATAACCCAGCATCATGCTAGGCAGGCCGGTAATCAGCCACGGGAAGAACGCCATTAGCGTACACGCCAGCAAAATCAGCGCGACAAAGGGCACCACCGCTTTATACAGATCGACAATTTCTACCCCCGGCGGCGCGACGCCTTTTAAGTAGAACAGTGCATAGCCAAAGGGCGGCGTTAGGAACGATGTTTGTAGTACCACCGCCACCATCACCACGAACCAGAGCATATCCACGCCCATGGTTTCGACGATAGGCAGCATGATGGGGAAGCTCAGCAGTACAATACCGGTCCAGTCCAGGAACATGCCCAGGATAAACACCAGGAACAGCATCAGGATCAACGCGCCTATGGTGCCCCCAGGCATCGCTAGCACCAGTTCGCTAATTACGGTCATGCCACCACCGCGGGAAAACACGCCGGTAAAGGCGGTGGCGCCCACCAGCACGAGCATTACCATGGTGGTGGTTTTACCCGCTTCGATCATTGTCCAGAAGCAGGTGGAGACTTTGCGGTCGCCAAAAATTAAAAACAGGATAAAGGCGATAAACACGCCGATGGCCGATGCCTCTGTCGCCGTAGCGATACCGGTGAACAGCGCCCCCAGCACACCCAGGATCAATGACATTGGTGGCACGACGTACTTCGCCAGCATGATCAGCAGCTGTTTCGTGCTGACTTCGGCACGCTCCTCTGCTGGCACCTTGGGGCCGTAGCTGGGTTTGATATAGCAGATGATCAGTACGTAGAGGGCGTACATAACGCCGAGCAGCAGGCCGGGAATAAGCGCGCCTGCAAACAGGGCCCCTACTGAGACCGGTGAGTAACTAGCCATCAGAATGAGCATGATGCTGGGCGGAATCAAGATACCCAAACAGCCGCTGGCCATAATGACCCCGGCGCTTAGCTCTTTGTTGTAGCCATACTTGAGCATCGGTACCAGCGCAATCATGCCCATCACTGCAATCGAGGCGCCGACAATACCGGTGGTGGCGGCGAGTAGCACCGAGACAATCACCACGGTAAGCGCCAGCCCGCCGCGCAGGTTCGCCAGCAGTAAGCGCATGGCGTCAAACATCTTCTCGGTAACGCCTGAGTCGTTTAAGAACCTTGCCATTAGGATAAACAGCGGTATCGCCACCAGGACGTAGTTATCCATGGCGTTGCCGAAAATATTATTGATCAGCGTGCCGAGTATGCGCTCACCGGGGCCAAGAAAGGCGCCGATAACCGCGACACCGCCCAGCACAAAAGCCAGTGGGTGGCCCATAAACAGCCCCACCATCAGGCCGCCAAACATCACTAGCGTGAGTAATTCAGGACTTAGGTTCATGCTGATGTCTCCTCACGCAGTTGCATAATGGCGCGCAGCACAATGGCAATTGCCTGCAGCAGAATCAGAACCGCAGCGACCACAATGACCCCTTTGATCGGGTAGACCGGGATTGAAACCATGCCATAGGTGGTTTCACCGCGGCTCCACGCGCGCTCAAAGAAGCTCCAGCCAAGAGTGATCAGCATCCAGATAAAGGGAACAAAGAAAATGAGATAGCCGAGTACGTCAAGCACCGCTTGCTTTTTACGCGACAGCAAACGTTTCAACACGTCGACTTCCACGTGGGCATGGTGCTTGAGCCCATAGGCTGCCATTAACATGAAGTGGGCGCCAAACAGCATTTTGGTGACGTCAAAGGCCCAGTCGCTAGGGCGTCCAAACAGAAAGCGTGACGCAATGTCGAAAAGAACAATCAGGGTAATGATGGCAATCAATGGAGCGATGACGCGTCCAAAGGCTTCATTGATGGCATCGATCGCCTTGGCAATCGCATTCATGGAAGATCTCCGCAGTCAGCACAAAAAAACCGCCCCGGTAAAAACCGAGGCGGCACAGAAGCGCCTTACAGGCAGGCTTCGATCTCTTCCAGTGAGGGCAGATTATCCATCACGCGGCTCATGTTGTAAGGCGCGGAAACATCGCGCCACGTCGCGTAGTGCTCAAGGTAGGCGATCATGGATTGGTAGACCTTGGCGTGGTCAGGGGATTCGCAAGCACCGCGCAGAATGACTTCATTGGTGACTTCCTGGATGCGAGCCAAATCCTCTTCAGAGAACTGATTGATCGTGACGCCCGCATCAATGAACTTCTGGGTGGCTTCGGTAGACTGGCGCTCAGACCAGGCTAATGACCACGCCATAGTGGCGTCTGCCGCAATGCGCAGGGTCTCTTGGGTCTCTTCTGAGAGGGCGTCCCAGGCGTCTTTATTGATCATTACGCCAAATACGCTAGCCGACTGGTGCCAGCCGGGGGTTGCCCAGTAGTCGGCTACTTCAGAAAAACCGGCATTAAAATCAACGCCAGGAGTAGAGAACTCACCCGCATCGATCACGCCGCGTTCAATGGCCTGGTAAACTTCACCGCCCGCTAGGGTGACCTGAGAGCCGCCTAACTCTTCAAGCACGCGACCCTGGTCACGACCAGAAAGACGCAGCCGTTTGCCTTCTAGGTCCGCAATGCTTTCAATCGGGGTGCGGCCCATAAAGCCGGACTCGTTGTTGGTAATGCCGTAGGGAAGATAAACCATATTGAACTGGCCATAGATCTCTTCATACAGCTCGCGGCCGCCCCACTGCTGAATCCAGTTGAGGTAATCAACGCCATTAAATAGGCTGGTAGTGGTGGCCAGTGGCGAAAAGGCGGGGTTTAAGCCTGCCCAATAGCCCGGCCAATCTCCTGCGGCTTCGATGCTGCCCGTTTCAGTGGCGTCAAATACTTCAGTGCCGGGCATAAGCGTACCACCGGCGCGGAAATTGATTTGTAGCTCTTCGCCCGCCAGTTTGTTGACCAGTTCTACCCAGTGCTGATCAATCTTGATCAGATCAAGGTTTTCCGGCCAGGTGGAGGTCATTGTCCACTCTTCTTGTGCTTGGGCAGTGGTCGTGAAGGCAGCGAAAGCGATACCGGCGGCGAGGCCGGAAAGGGCAAATTTGGTAGTTTTTTTCATGATGTATTTCCTGGTTTGGCGTGTAGCGTTATTAGTGTTGGATACCTGGATGCAGGAAAGTACAGCGCTGTTAGGTTACGTTTACGTAAACATGGGTCTTCAAGCGCTGCAGAGCTAAACTAGCACACCACTACCGCTGCAGCGCAATATCAGTAATGTAAGGATGTTTACCATAGGTTTTAATAGGAAAATGTGATTTATTTAATATAATCAATAAGTTATTTATTTTTTGATCTAATGGCAGGGTGTTGGAAGCCTACCGAAAACGTTGAAAGTAGTTAAATGATTAAACCAAAGTTGTAAGTGAAGGGCTCGCTAATAGAGTGGAGAACACTGAAATGGGTTATAGGGTGACGTTATGGGAAAGAGTCGAGCTGGAGTAAAAGTCACGTGCTGAATCGCCACGAGCGAAGCAAGCAGCAGGCTCGCGTGGTGAGCGCATTAGTTCATCACGCACAGCGCTTAATCCGACGCCGCTGGCGCCAATTGGTGTGGCTAAGCGGCGATGCCGTGCAGTGCCGCTCGCTAGCGCAGGAGTTATGGCAGGCCTACCCATGGCAGCAGCCTCTATGGGTGGGTAGTGACGAGGGGGCGGTGAATCAAAGCGCTCCAGTGATACCTGTATTGTCGCCGCGCAAGGCACGAACTCGCCTGGGGGCAGAGCATCAACTGGTGGTGCTGGATACACACAGCACCGGATTTGATCCCGAAGCGCTAGGGGCACTGGCGGGAACGATCACTGCCGGTGGTTTGCTGGTATTGATCACGCCGCAGACGTGGGGAGAAACGCCCGACCCAGATTATGCCCGCCTGGCCGATCATCCCATGCACTGGTCGGCGCTTACTTGCCATTACTTAGCTCGAATTGCGCGTCAATTGCAGGCCTCATCTCACGTAGTGCGCTGGCGCGCGGGTCACACGGTAGAGTTGCCTAAGCTACTCTCTTGCAGCGCAGATGAGCCTGCCTATGATGACAGTGACTGTCTAAGCGCTGACCAAGCCCAAGCTGTTAAGCAGCTAGTGGGCTTAAAGCGTCGACGCCCGCTGGTGATCACGGCAGATCGTGGGCGGGGTAAAAGCGCTGCGCTGGGAATCGCTTGCGCTCGGCTGCTAACACACAAAACCCAGCGGGTGGTGCTGACCGCGCCACGGCTAAGTGCGGTGGAGAGTGTGTTCGAGCGGGTCGCGGTGCTCTGCCCAGAGGGTCGCCGGGTTGCGCCAGGCCACTTTGTCATGGCCCAGGGCGGCGAGCTGATTTTTTTACCGCCGGATGACTTAACCAAGCAGGTTGCTACGCAGCTGCAGGGCGGCGATGGCAGTTACTTAATGGTTGATGAAGCGGCGGCGATTCCCGCCGCGTTACTGGGGCAGTGGCTCGCCGTTTTTCCTCGCATTGCTTTCGCCACCACGGTGCACGGCTATGAGGGCTCGGGAAGAGGGTTTGCTTTACGCTTTCGCGATACGCTTGACCGGCTGACGCCTCAGTGGAAAGCGTTGACACTGAAAGCGCCTATCCGCTGGCGCAGTGGCGACCCGCTGGAAACCTTGGTTAATCAGTTGCTGCTGTTAAAGGCATCGCTGCCAACCCCACAGCAGCGTCAAGCGCGGGCAGCGGAGACGAAGGTGATTGATCGCGCGCTGCTGGCCGAGGATGATAGCGCTCTGGAGAAGCTGTTTGGGCTGCTGGTGCAGTCTCACTACCGCACTTCCCCCAATGACCTACGTCAGTTGCTTGATGGCCCCGGCACGGCATTGCGAACCATCGAACAGGCTGGCGAGCCCCAGGCAGTGTTGGTCACCCGGCAAGAGGGAGGCTTCGAGATTGCGCTAGCCAGCCAGGTTGCCCGTGGCGAACGCCGCCCTCAAGGGCATCTGTTGGCGCAATCGCTGGCCACCCATGCGGGCAGCCGTGAAGCGCTAACGGCACGCTGGCGGCGAGTGGTGCGTATCGCGACACACCCTGAGCGCCGCCGCGAAGGCTTGGGGCAAGCGCTGCTGTACGACGATATGGCTGACGCGGAGCGGGAGGGCGTAGCACTTTATGGTGCTACCTTTGGCGCGGATCCCGCGCTGCTGCAGTTTTGGCTAGCGCTAGGGTTTATACCGGTGCGTTTAGGCATTACCCGCGAGGCATCGACCGGTGAGTTTGCCGTTATGGTGGCGAAAGCGTTAAATCCCAACGGCGATGCGGTACTGAAAGATCTTCGCGAGCGCTTTCAAATGGCGCTACCCAGCCTGTTGGCGTTTGAGTTGAAATCGCTTCCCGGCTCAATCGTTGTTTTACTGTTAGGTCAGATGCCGAGCGCGCCCCTGAGTGCACGGGATTGGCAGGATGTCGAGGATGTGGCAACCGCCCATCGCGATCCTGCCCTTGCTCGTCCGGCCTTGCAAGCCTTGGCGCGTGAGGTCAGCCACAGCCCCGCCAGCCACGGCCCCTTAACGGAAACGCAACAGCAGGCACACCAGCACGTGTCCGCGTGGGCGTTTCAGAATCTAGCCCTGGCGAATAACCGCAATGAGGCGTTGCAGCTTCTGCGCCTCGCTGTGAATAACCTTATTGGGCCGGTAAAGTAGCCCGGTTGCCGACAACGAAGAGTCCTTATGAACGCACATCTTGAAGCGCTGGCACCCTCCTTGGTTTGGCGCCACTTTCAAACGCTTTGCAATACGCCGCGCCCTTCTGGGCATGAGGCGGCGTTAGTCGCCACTCTCGAAGCATGGGCCGATGCCCAAGGTCTCGCCCATGACCGCGATACCTTTGGTAATTTAAGAATCCGTAAATCGGCTTCCCCAGGCTGCGAACAGGCGCCCGGTGTAGTGCTGCAAGGTCACCTGGACATGGTTGCCCAGGCAAATAGCGGCCATGCCCACGACTTTACCCGCGACCCCATCAAGACCTATGTGGCGGATGGCTGGTTACATGCCGATGGCACCACTCTTGGCGCTGATAACGGCATGGGCGTGGCGGCTATTCTCGCTGTGCTGGAAGACCCGGATCTGCGCCATGGGCCGCTAGAAGCGTTATTTACCCTGGAAGAAGAGACCTCCATGGGCGGCGCGCTGAATCTGGCCGAGAACTGGCTAGAAGGCTCGCTGCTGCTCAACCTGGACAGTGAAGATAGGGGAGAGGTCTATATTGGTTGCGCAGGTGGAGCCGATGTGGAAGTTGATGCGCAACTGCCGAGCGCCGCCGCGGGTGATCACGAGCAGGTCATCGAGATCGCCTTGACGGGGCTTAAGGGTGGCCATTCTGGCATCGATATTCATAAGCCGCTGGGCAACGCTAATAGGCTGCTGGTTAGAGTGTTGAGGTCTTTAGAAGCCTTTGATGCGCGCTTGATCAGCTACCATGGCGGCACCTTACGTAACGCCATCCCTCGCGAAGCCTTTGCCCAAGTAGCGATACCTGCCGATGAAATTGACGCTGCTCTGGTGACTATCGCTGGGCTGGAAACTATTTTGTTAAGGGAGTTAGGCAGTGGCGATAGTGGCCTCAAAATCAGCGCCCAACGTCTAGCCGAGCTACCTGACGCAGAGCCGCTAACGCTGGATGCCAGCGCCATGCTGTTAGCCGCGCTTCACTCTGCCCCCTGCGGGGTTGAGCGGATGAGCGCCGATGTACCGGGCGTAGTGGAAACCTCCAATAACCTGGGCGTATTGAGCCTGGAGAATGGGCGGCTGCACCTCTGCGCATTGGTGCGCTCGCTGCACGACAGTGCAGTGGTGGCTATGGCGGATCGCTTTCAAGCGCTGTTTGGGTTGATTGGTGCCCGGGTAAAAGTGGAAAACGGCTATCCAGGTTGGGCGCCCAATCCTAATGGCGAGCTGCTAGCGACCTTTAAAGCTCGCCATACGGCATTGTTGGGTCGGGAGCCTGAAGTGAAGGTGATTCACGCTGGGCTCGAGTGCGGCATCCTTGGCAGCAAGTATCCGCATTTGGATATGATCTCGTTTGGCCCGCTGATTCGCGGTGCTCACTCCCCGGATGAGCGAGTCGAAATCGACTCCGTCGAAGAGTTCTGGTTAATGCTGCGAGCGTTGATCGAGGATCTTGCCGATCAGCGTTAGTCCTCGTAGTAAGAGTGGTCACGCATAAAAAACGGCACCCAATATAATAAGGGGAGCCGTTTTTACGCCATGCGAACGCGCTTATTTACTTAATACTTATTTGCTTAAGTAGGCGTTGAGCATCCAGATGGTTTTTTCCTGCTCGCGAATATAGTCACCGGCCTGTGCCGCGGTGCCTTCATCATCAGCATCAGAAGCAAGCGCCAGCAGTTCACGCTGCAGCTCAATGATGGTTTGGTAGCCTTTCAGTACGCCTTTGACGCAGGTGGTGCCGTCATGGACGTCTTTGTCTTCCTGAATGCGCGACAGGGTGACATAGTCGCTATAAGCGTGTACCGGCTTGTGGCCCAGCGTCAGAATGCGCTCGGCAACTTCGTCCACTTTGGTTAGTAGGTCAGTGTAGAACTCTTCAAACTTGGCATGCAGCTCAAAAAAGTCGCTACCGCGAACATTCCAGTGGTAGCCGCGCACGTTCATGTAGAAAATTTGGTAATTGGCCAGCAGGTGGTTGAGCTTTTCGGCGAGTTGACTAGCGCTACCTTCGTGTAGGCCAATGCTATTAGTGTCAGTCATATCCTGCTCCCTCTTTATGCCGCAAGGCGCGGCGGTTAATGCGTTGTCCAGCACACACATCTTGATAACAGTGTTCCAGATTAGGGCGTCTTTGGTGCGGTGCAAAACAAGTTTTTTGCATCGCCGCCATAGCGCTACGACATTAGATGCCTGTCGTTACCCTTTGACTACTGTTTACATGCTGGCGCTTAGCGCCCTTTTCAAGGCCCGTCAGCAAAACGCTGCCTAACCTTCGTTGGCTGCAGCCCAGAGTCGAAGCAGGCTTTCACAGCGTGATTCCAGTAGCTCTGCGGTACGCGGTAGCGCCTCGGTTAAGGTCATGGTGCCGTCTGCTAGGGCAAACGCCGCCGTTACACCTTCGTCAAAGCAGGCTTGCCAGCCATCGCCTAGGCTGCCTGCCAGCACAATGACAGGTGTGTTAAGGCGCTTGGCAGCACGAGAGACACCAATCGGCGTTTTGCCTGCCAGGCTCTGCCCATCCAGGCGGCCTTCGCCGGTAATCACCAAGTCCGCGCGAGCCAAGAGTGTGGCCATATCAGCCTGCTGCATAATCATTTCAATGCCGGGTTTCAAAGTGGCATTTAAAAAAGCCTTGGCCGCAAACCCCATACCGCCAGCCGCGCCTGCACCCGGCAGCGTTCGGTAATCATCGCCTAGCACCTGAGCGCTGATATCGGCAAAGTGGCCCAGCGCCCGATCCAACTGCTCAACGTCTTCTGGTGTGGCGCCTTTTTGGGGGCCAAAAATGGCACTGGCGCCGCGCTCACCCAGCAGGGGATTGTCTACATCGACGGCAGCCTCTAAGGTGAGCCCAGCTAAACGCGGGTCTAGCCCATCAAGCGTTAAACTGGCCAGTTGGCTAAGTGCCGCACCGCCAGGGGGAAGCGGTTCACCGTTGTGATCCCAAAAGCGCGCCCCCAAAGCCTGCAGCATGCCAGCACCACCGTCATTGGTGGCGCTGCCGCCGAGCAGCAGCAGCGCTTTTTCAGCTCCTTGTTCCAGCGCCGCCAGCAGCAGTTCACCTACCCCAAAAGTAGAGGTGTGCAGTGCATTGCGTTCATCGGCAGCAAGGTGTTGTAAACCGCTGGCTTCTGCCAGCTCAATAAACGCGGTACGCTGTTCGCTAAGCCAGCCCCAGGCTGCTTGGCGAGGGCGCCCAAGGGCATCCTTAACGTCCAATTGGAGGCGCTCAGCGCCGGTAGCCGCAATCAATGCGTCTAGACTGCCTTCGCCACCGTCAGCCAAGGGGCAAGTTTGAACGTGCGCCTCAGGTACCGCGCGCTGCACCCCCCGCGCCATGGCGGCTGCGGCGTCTTGGGCACTCAGCGCATCTTTAAAACTGTCGGGGCAAAGCAACACATTCATCAACACGATCTCCGCGAAGTGTTATTAAAAAACATTCTGATCAAAACATTGTCATTAAGTATGGCTATGCTTGATGAGCTTAGCGCGCTAGCCTGCGTCAAACCAGCGGCCTCGTCCGTTAGAGGATCTAACATGAAGTCGATACCGATAAGCTTAACCTGCCTGCTAGCGCTTGCTGGCTGCCAAGTGGCGCCAGACCGCTTGCCACAAGCTGAGCCCGCACCTGCTGCCTCATGCTATTTTCCCTCGACGGAGGAGCAGGCGCTTGAAACCAGCGTTGCCGTCCTGACCGAATGGGGGTTTACCCTGGACTCTACCGATACCACGTTGGGCTTGATCAGCGCCAGCCGCGAACGTCCGCTGCACGGTTACTATGACCCTTACGATAATGCTTACGGCTATGGGAGTGGGATGCGCCTGTTTGGTGGTTTGGGGATAGGACGTGGTGGCTCCGGTATCGGTTTTGGCGTTGGTGGAATGGGCTTTGGCGGTGGTATGGGCCATCAACCGGTGGAAGTGGAGCGGGTCTCGCTGTTTGTGAACGATGCACATATACGCATATCCCGAGATATTCGCCGCTTTGATTATGCAGGTGATTTGCGCGAATCCTACAGTGCTAGCAATGACGATTTCTGTCGCCGCTTTCAAGCCACTTTCGAGCAGAGCTTGCCCGCCAATGGGAGGCCACTATGAACCTTCGGCACTGGCTATTGTTGGGGCTGCTGGGTGGGTTGGCCGGCTGTGCCACCACTACGCCTTTAGAGCCTCGTGAACTGTTTTACGCAACGCCGTCGGATGAGACCTTCCGTGAAGCAGTGGATTTGATGGTGGAGCAGGGGTATGTGGTTCGCCATGCGGATATCTCCCTGGGGCGTGCTGAAGCATCGCTTGCCCGCTGGCCCGGATATCGGTTGCAACTACAGGTAAGTGAAGAGGGGAGCGGTAGCCGCGTGAGCGTATCGGCGCTTAGTGGTAGCCAGCCACTGCGACCTAATTTGTTAGACCCTTGGCTTGTCGCCTTACAGCATAAATTGGGCGTCGCGCCATGAGGGGACTCACCGTCGCGTTAGTCTTGGCTATGAGCACCTTTATCGTCAGCCCGGAGGCCCAAGCTCATCCACACGGATGGATCGATCTGAGCGTGCGTGTCATTACCGATGATCAAGGCGTCGTTAGCGGTTTGCATCAAACGTGGCGGATGGACCCTTTTTACAGCTTGGTCGTCTTTGAAGAGCTACAGCAGGTTGAGAACGCAAGCCTTGAAGAGGGGCTTGATCAACTGGGCAAAGAGATTCGCGATAATCTCGCAACCGAGCACTATTTAACCGAGGTGAGTATTAACGGTGAGCCTCAAGCGCTGGGTGAGGTGAGCGAATATACCGCCATGGAGCGTGATGGCCGGCTGACCTTTATGTTTATCCTGCCGCTGGCCACGCCCCAGCCGCTGGCAGGCTCGCAGCTTAACTATCAAGTGTTTGACCCCACCTACTACATTGAGGTGGTACATGAAGAAGAGGACGGCCAGCCTCGGGACGATGCGCTTATCCTTCACGGTGAGCCTGCCTGTGAATTGTCTATCCTGCCCGCGGACCCGGACCCTGAAGTGGTGATGCAGGCGGCGCTGCTCGATAAGGACGAAAGCGGCGAGCCGGGTTTGGGGCGCTACTTTACCGAGACCGGCCAAGTTGATTGTCGCTAAGCGCTATGTTTAAACGGACTTGTTATGCGCAGTCTATCGAATAAAGATATCGTTGTGTTACTTTATAACAATTTCTGCGATGGAGCGTTGAGATGCTTTTAACACGGCCCTTTATACGTCACTGGGGGTTACTGCTGGTTCTGCTGTTAGTCGCAGTCGTGTTTATCATTGTGTGGCAAGGCGGGTTTCAGAGTGTGAGCTATCAACTGCTCGGTTGGCAGCGTGACCTGCACCGTTCGTTAACGTTGGCGATCACCGAACTGTCACGAGCCCCCACTCTGGCGACATGGGTGTCTCTGCTGAGCGTGAGCTTCGCCTACGGCGTATTTCATGCCGCTGGGCCTGGGCATGGTAAGGCCGTATTGGCGACCTACTTAGCGACCCACGGTGGTGCAGTAAAGCGCGCCTTGGGGCTGTCGTTTGCTGCCTCACTACTGCAAGGGGTGACCGCCATTGCGCTGGTCGTGGTGCTGGTTTATGGATTAGGCTGGATAACCCGTCAAGCCATGGGCAGCGTTGCCTGGGTGGAGCAGGCCAGTTTTCTGCTAGTGGCAGCATTAGGGTTGTGGCTATGCTGGCGGGCCATCAAACAATTGCGGGGAGCCTATCAGCCTGAGAGAGTCGTGCACTCGCACAGTTCATCCCAAGAGCATCACCCAGCCCATGAATATCATCTAGACCATCAACATATCCATACCCACCATCATGACCATAGCCACTGTTGCGGCGGTGCCCACCATATTGAGCCCCAGCAGGCGTTAGATTGGCGGACGGCAATGATGACGGTCGGCGCCATTGGTATGCGCCCCTGCAGCGGGGCAGTGCTAATGGTGGGGGCGGCCAGCCTGCTGGGCCAACTCGAAGTAGGCATCGCATCTGTATTAGCCATGTCGTTAGGCACGGGGATAACCGTCTCTGCGCTGGCAATGGCAAGTATTTTAGCCCGCGGCTGGGCGCAGCGGCGCTTAGCCAAGCAGCAGCATGGCCAACGCAACGTGCAAAAAGCCACCGGCTGGCTGGCCCTGGCTGGCGGTGCGCTGATAGTGGTGCTGGGGATTTCCCTTAGCGTCGCGGGTGTCGCACAGCCTGCTAGTGGGCCGCTTCTCAATGAGCCGCCAGCGCGCCAGGGTCATCCATTAAGCGGGTAAACGTTAGGCTAAACATCCAGTCCATTGATGAGTGTCTGTAGCTGCTCGCGTAACTGCGCCTGGCTCTCCTGGTCATAGGATTCGGCTGAGCCATTGCCCC
This sequence comes from Vreelandella neptunia, assembly GCF_022489065.1. GTDB lineage: Bacteria > Pseudomonadota > Gammaproteobacteria > Pseudomonadales > Halomonadaceae > Vreelandella > Vreelandella neptunia_A. Next base: position 26,917 of record NZ_JAKVTW010000011.1, read on the forward strand.
ATACAGGAGCAGGCCAGGTCGCATCGGTGTGACGACGAACAACCACGTGGACATGCAACTGACTCACCACATTGCCTAATGAGGCAATATTAATCTTGTCTCCCCCCAGGGCCGTTTTCATGGCTTCGCCTAGCTGAGTGGCTTCCCGCCAAAGCTGCTGCTGATCGTGGGCTGAAAGCTCAAACACTTCGCTGATAGCCGCGTGGCGTGGCACAAGAATAACCCAAGGGTAGCGTGCGTCGTTCATCAGCAGCACGCGGCTTAGAGGAAGTTCCGCCACTGGCAATGTATCGGCGGCAAGGCGTGCATCTAGCGTGAAATTGTTCAAATGAGAGACTCCGGTCCGTTGAGTAGGCGTTTGATAGCATAGCAATTACAAAGTGAAGAAGGGAAAGCGAGCGCGATTGCGAAAACGCTGTTACCCTGAAAAAACTCCCAAGCGGCAATGAACGTTGCCAGTGGAGTTTCCCGATGTTGAATGACTCGTTAAGGAGAACGTAAATGAAAAAATTATTAGCCATGAGCTTTATGCTGCTGATGACGGCGGGTGTTCTAACTGGTTGTAATACCATTTCTGGCGCTGGTCAGGATGTGCAAGAAGGCGGCAAAGCCGTCCAAGACGCAGCTGAATAATTAACGAAGAATGCGTTTTGAAGTAAGCGGTATCTCGCGGGCTAGGCTTATGCCTGGCCCGTTGGTTTTCATTACCTTTTTAATACCCCTTTGAGGAGATTCAAGGATGAAACCCTGTATGACTCTGGCCAACGATCTGGCTAAATTCGCTCTGGTGGGCGCCTGCGCAGTGATGCTAACAGCTTGCGTTAGCTCTCAGATGCCAATTTCACCTGCTCAAGACGACGTTGACGCAGCCCCACCGCCGCCGACGGTCGAGCCCAACGGTTCCGGTAATCAACAGGCTGCTGCCTGTAATTTAGACGCTATCCAATATGCGATCGGTGAGCCATTCGATGAAGCCGCTGTCTCACAGTTACAAAGTGACAGCAGCGCTCGGCAAGTGCGTGTGCTGCGCCCTGGCGATATGGCCACGATGGACCATCGCCCGGATCGTTTGAATATTCATCTTAACGATCAAGATGTCATTGAAGAAGTGCGCTGCGGCTAGGCTAAAGCCAATGATACATAGCCTAGCGTAAAATCAGCACGACGCAGGCGGCGGTCAATACACCCATGGTGATATTGAACGCTCGCCATGCGCCGTCGCTTTTGATCCACTGCCCAATAGCGGTGCCAAAGGCCGCCCATAGCGCAATACAGGGCAGTGCTACCATCTCCGCAAAACCTGCAAGTAGCAACGCATTCAAAACCGGTTGGCCGTTTTCGGGTAGAAAACCGGCCATCAGCGCCAACCCCATTACCCACGCTTTAGGATTGGCGAACTGAAACGCCGCTGCCTGCCAAAACGTAAACGGCACGCTATGTTCACGAACCTTTAGATTGGGTGGCGGCGAGCTGGCAATCTTCCATGCAAGGTAGAGCAAATAGGCGCTGCCTATCCAGCGCAGTGCGGCTTGTATCGTTGGATAGCGCTCAAACAGCAGACCCAACCCCAGCGCTATGCCCGTAAAAAGTAAAAAGCAGCCACCTAGAATTCCCCACATATGCGGCAACGTGCGCCGAAAACCGAAGTTTGCGCCAGAGGCCGTCAGCATAATGTTGTTCGGCCCGGGGGTAAGCGTCATCGACATCATATAGAGCGCGGCAGGGCCGAGAATTAACCATTCGTTACTCATAGCGGTCTTTCCAGCCCTGGTGGCGCACCTGGTCTTTCAGCATTTCCAGGATGTCATATAGCACCTGCTCGGTGACACGATTGCTGCCTTCATCAACCGTTAACCAGGTGTCAAAGCCACTGTCGGCGGTGCGTTCAACTAACCGCCTAAACTCATCCGAGTGAATGCCTAGCAACAGCTCATCCACTAGCCGCTGGGCAACCCCACTGAGGGAAGCCTCCATTGCGCTGGTGGCTTGCTGCCCCATGGGTAAGCGATTAAAGCGCTGAATCTCCGGGCTTTCCCGTAACGTACGGCTGACTAGATCGCTAATCGCCGCCATGATGGACTGGCGGTTGTGCTGATAGGCTTTGCCGATAGTGCTCTCCAGCCTTTGAGCGATCTCATGAATTAGCTGTGCCTTACGGGGTATAATCACGCGCTCAATGACCCGTTCGGTGAGGGAGTCGCTGGCGCGTATCTGCTGCTGAACGTTGCCTAGCAAGCGCAGTGCGATACGGTCAGAAAGCTCTTCGAGCAAGATGTCGTAATACTTGGCAACAAAGAGGAAGATTTGCCAACGGGTAACATCAATAAAGCCGAGCCGATGCAAACGGTTGATTAAGGATACGACCCGTAAGATACGCAGCAGGCGGAAACCCGCTAGCGGAATGCAGCCCAGTACGTCATACCAGTGAACGAACGGGTAAAAGAACCAGCGGTGGTAACGCCGCTCGGCAATAGCGATTGACCAGCCCAGCAGGACATCGGCTATAAAGAAACTGACAAACACCAAGTCGATAGCGAGAAAGCGGCTATGGATCGTGTCATCGTAGAAAGCGTGAAAACCGGGAGCGATGCTGGCAATGCCCTGGTTGATGGGGCCAAGCAGAAACAGCGAGTCAAACAGCAGTAGCGAGAGGTTAATCACTACCAGCGTCAGAATAAAAAAATCCCAACCAATATGGGCGTATTCAACCGCTTTAGGCAGGTGGGGGTAGCGTTCCCTGGCGGGCATGCGAACTCCTTGTCGTGGGGTCTTTTAATGGGCCTGGGATTGATGCTGCTGCTGAGTTAGGAGTTCTTCTCTTTCCGCCTGTTTACGCAACTTTTTACGCAGCGCCGCCTTTTCAAAACGCAGTTTCTGCAGCGGTGTTGCCAAACCGAGTGGCGGAACGCGGGCGGGCTTACCATCTTCATCTACAGCGACCATGGTGAGGTAACAGCTATTGGTATGGCGAATCAGCTTATTACGAATATCTTCGGCCACCACCTTAATGCCAATTTCCATGGATGAGCGCCCAACATGATTGACGCTGGCCAAAAAAGTAACCAGTTCCCCCACGTGAATCGGCTGTTTAAACAGTACCTGATCCACCGATAGGGTTACCACATAATGACCCGAGTAGCGGCTGGCGCAGGCAAAAGCGACTTCATCGAGCTTTTTAAGTATAGCCCCACCATGCACCTTGCCGCTAAAATTAGCCATGTCGGGTGTCATGAGTACCGTCATCGATAGTTCGTGCTGCCCAGGCAGGGCTGTATTGGCAGCCATATTTGCGCTGTTCTCAGTCTCGGACATAGGGTCTTCCTTCTGTGACCACTGCCTGCCGCAGTGGATGGATAAATGAGCAGCAGGCAGTGAGTGGCTAGTCTAGTGTTAAAACCACACAAGGCCGACGGAGATAATAATACCGGTAATAAATAGCTGAATAAGGCAGAAGCCCATAATATCTTTCGCCTTCAACCCAGCAATGGCGAGTACCGGTAGCGCCCAGAAGGGCTGCAGTAAGTTGGTCCAGGCATCGCCCCAGGCAACCGCCATGGCTATCCGTGAAATATCAGCACCCAGCGCCTCAGCAGCAGGCAGCATTACGGGCGCCTGAACTGCCCACTGGCCGCCGCCGGAAGGAACGAACAAATTGACAATGCCAGCGCTAATAAACGACCAGAAGGGCAGCGTGCTGGCGGTGGCAAAGGAGACCAGCCACTCAGACATGCTCTCCGCTAGCCCAGACTGAACCATGATGGCCATAATGCCAGCGTAAAACGGGAACTGAATAACAATCCCGGCGCCGCCTTTAATCGCTTCGTTCAAGCTAGTGAGTAAGTTACGCGGCGTGCGATGCAGCACAATGGCTAGGAACAGAAACATAAAGTTAACGACGTTCAAATTGAGACTGCCGCCGCGCAGCAAAAAGTGATCCAGCAGAAACAGCAACCCCGGCACGCCAACCAACAGGGAGAGGGTCATGCTGTTTTCCAGGCGTTCCGCAGGGCGAGTCAGGCGGCCAATCGGCTCTGGCTCATCATTCAACACGCTGGGGTCAACGTAGACGCTATCCTTCTCATCCGGAAGCATCATGCGATTGACTAACGGAATGGCAATAAACAGGCAGACCACAATAGCGAGGTTGAAAAACGCAAAAATCGTTGAGCCGGTTCCAATTACACCAATCTGGTCGGCGGCAAAATGCCCTTCGGTGGCAATTGTCAGCGGTATCGAACCCGCCAAACCACCGTGCCATACCACAAAGCCCGAGTAGGCACTCGCCACTAATAGGCGGTAATCAACGCGAATCAGCCGGGCCAGCTCTTTGGCAAATAGTGCGCCGACCACAAGGCCAAAACCCCAGTTAATCCAACTGGCTGCCAATGATACCAGCGTGACCAGGATAATCGCGCCGCCCGGGGATTTAGCGGTACCGGCGATGTTTTGCAGAATGCGTTTTACCGGTGGTGAGCTCGCCAGCATAAAGCCGGTCACCAGCACTAGCAGCATCTGCATAGAGAACGTCAGCAAACTCCAGAAGCCGTCACCCCAGAAGCGCAGCACCGCCAGCGGTGTTTGGCGCTCAATAGCGATGGCGGCGACCGAGGCAATTAACGTCAGCAGTAGAACGAAAATGTACGGGTCAGGAAGATAGCGCTCCACCAGCTTTACCGCTGGTTTTGAGATGATTTTAAGCATGGGATGCTCTCTTTATTCATTATTAGAAAGTGCCTAGCAGGTGACTAGGAAGTGCCTAGCTAATATACGGGGGAGCGCGCTGATTTTCACGTTGAAGCTGCTCGCTTAATCTCACGTTAGCAGTTGCCAGAGATTGCGCCTGTTTTAGCGCCAGTGAGTGCGCCGGTAACGTCGATAATAGTGAATCAATACCGCTGAGCGAACCAGCGTGAAGAGCATAAATGCCAGCCAAAGCCCGTGATTGCCTAATGGCTGGCTAAACCACCAAGCAGGTAGGTAGGCGGCAAGGCCGATAAAAATGCTATTACGCATTTCGCGCACCGCAGTGGTGCCAATAAATACCCCATCAAGCAGGTAACTCCATACCGCAATGAGTGGCATCACTACCATCCACGGGAGGTAATGAGCTGCCGTCGTGCGCACCTCTTCAAGGCCCGTGAGCAGTGCGATCAGGGCATTGCCTCCTAGCGCAAATAGCGCCGCGGCGGCACCTGCCGTCCAGAAGGAGAAGCGCGCAGCGGCGCGCACTGTGGCGGCAAACTCCCGCCAATCCCTACGACCATAGGCGCGTCCAATCAGTGATTCAGCCGCGTGGGCGAAACCATCAAGGGCATAGCTGGTGAGCATGATAAATTGCAGCAGCACGGCATTGGCGGCGAGCACCGTGTCACCCTGGCGGGCCCCTTGAGCGGTAAAGAACGCCATGGCGAATAGCAGGCCGAGGGTGCGCACGAATAGATTGGCGTTGACGTTAAACAGTGCTGCGTAAGCCGCCAGTGCCAGCAAACGCTCACGCAGAAAATGGCCCTCTAATCGCGTTAACTGTCGCAGCACTAAGTAGCTGCCAAAGGCTAGTGCGCTGTAGTCGGCAATCACGCTGGCCCACGCCACGCCGTTGCTGGTCATGCCCAGGCCCACCACAAACCATAAATCCAACACGATATTAACGCCATTGGTAAGCAGCAAAATCATTAGCGTGACACGGGAGTTTTGCTGACCTAAAAACCAGCCCAGAATGGCGTAGTTGGCAAGAACTGCTGGCGCTGACCAGAGGCGTATATGGGCGTACTCTCGTGCTAACTCAGTGGCGACTTCACTGCCATCCAGTAGCCACAGGCCTAACGTAATCAGCGGCGAGGCAAACAGAATCAGCAGGCTGCCAATCACTAACGCCATAATGAGTGATTGTCCCAGCAGGTTGCGAACGTCGCTGTCACTCTCGCGGCCCATGGCTTGGGCGACGAGTCCCGTAGTGCCCATGCGGAGGAAACCAAAGCCCCAGTAGAGGAAGCTAAACAGCGTGGCACCCAGGGTAACACCGGCTAAGTAGCGAGAATCGGGTAGATGCCCGACCACGGCGGTATCCACCAATCCAAGCAGTGGGACAGTGATATTGGATAAAATGATTGGCCAGGCGAGAGCCCAAATCCGCATTAGGTTTAGGCTGCAGTGATGATACGGTACTTCTTCATCAGCTGTTCTTGAGTCTCATGGCGCTCAGGGTCAAGGGGTATGCAGTCTACCGGGCAGACCTGCTGACATTGAGGCTCGTCATAATGACCAACGCACTCGGTGCATAGGTTGGGATCAATGACATAGATCTCCTCACCAGGGGAGATGGCATCATTGGGGCATTCGGGCTCGCAGACGTCGCAGTTAATGCATTCGTCGGTAATCATCAGGGCCATGGGCATACCTCGCAGATGGCGTTCGCACCCAGGCAATCAAATACCCGAGTGTTTTACTCAACAATGGCGTTGGTTAGCTAGTGTAGTGGTTACGCAGCGCTTCGGCGACCTGAGGATGCACCAGGAGGGAAATATCGCCACCTAGCTTGGCAATTTCACGCACGATGGTTGAAGAAATATACGAATTTTCCACCGCCGGGGTTAGAAACACGCTTTCAAGCTCGGGGTTTTGCGCCCGGTTCATATTGGCGAGCTGCAGTTCATACTCAAAGTCAGATACTGCACGCAGGCCGCGCAGAATGATCGTCGCCCCCTGCTCGTGCATCATGGTAGTCAGCAGGGTCGAGAAGCCGATCACCTCAACATTGGGCAGCGACGCACAAACCGTTTTTGCCAGCGTCATGCGTGTTTCCAGGTCGAGGTGAGGGCTTTTTCCAGGGCTTGCCGCCACCGCGATGACCACTTTGTCGAACATCCGCGCGCCGCGCTCGATCAGGTCAAAGTGGCCGTTGGTGATAGGGTCGAATGTGCCGGGGTAGACGGCGATATTCAGCTTACGCGTGCTCATTGCTCGCTCTCCTCGTCCAGGCGGCCAAACGGATTGTCGCTGGCTAACGAAACAGCATGGTGATAGCCAGGGATATGAATCCGGTCGGCGTGAATATCCAGCTCGGGGCCTTCAAGCACCGCTTCGCCAAACTGATAGCGTGGTGCGTAGTGTCCCAAGTCTGCCTGCCTTATGAAGGCTGCTGCCGCTTCTCGAGTGGCTACACGACGCTCTTTCCAGGCGCTCACGGCAGCGGCGCCGTGGCGTTGAGTAAGTAGGCGCTCGGTCACCGCCGGCGAGAGCACGACACCGGTGGCATTGTTGCCGCCGAAGCCTTTGGCATTTATAAACGCGGCGTCTGCGCGAAATGTTTGAGCCGTTTGTGAGAAGCGTAACCGCTCGGCATAGACATCGTCAGCCACCGCATCAAGCGTCGGTATGCCCGGCAGTAGGTCGTGGGCAAAACTGCCCAGCGCGCTTGCCAACTGATCGCCCGCTGCAGAGCCCTGAGAGTGACCAATAAACGCCTTGATCGCCACAACCGGCCAATCATTGATGCCATTAGCACGAGCAATTTCATCAAATACATGGGATTCGGTAATGCGGTTTTTTGGTGTGCTGGTGCCGTGAGCATGCAAAAAAGTGCGCTCTTGGAGAGCTTTTTCACCCAGCATATCGCGCACCAACGCAGTCGCTTTACCCAGGGTAATGTAGTTGCCGATACCTGGGGCCGAAATCGAGCGCTTGTAACCGTCAGCGTTAACGAACACATCAGGGACAGCGCCGAGAATATCGGCGCCGACGTCCATGGCCAGGGCATCGTCCATCAGCAGTACGAACTGGCTGGCTTCCGCCATGGTAAAGCCGCAGTTGCGGGCAAAGGGGCGGCAGGCGCGTTGATAGTCACTGTCGGTAAGCAGCTCAAGCGCATCCAGGGCTTTCAGACCCGCGTCATCGGCCAGTGCACCCATGGCCCGGAAGCCTTCGATGATTTCCGGAGTAATCGGTGCATCTGCCGTGCCGACCATCACAACGCGGCGGCGGCCAGCGCGAATATCATCAATACCCAAGCGGAGGTTGTAGAGAAAGCTGGCGCAGGCGCCTAACGCCGCCCCGGTGCCGCCTACGCTGCCGAGTACATAAGCATTTAAAAAATCGGCGGGCATCTGACCATAGCCCAAAGGCATCTGCTTTGAGGTCGCGCGTTGACCACTTACCAAGCTTTTCAGTAGGCCGCCCCAGCCCTGGTCATCCAGTTGGCCAATGGAGTTGCCGGCATACACGGCAATATGATCCGGGTTCAACTGCTGACGCAGCGTCTCCCAGGAGAGACCGCTGGCACCTAAACAATCGCTGGCCCCAAATACTGCTAGTGAAAGCCCACGGGGATGGTGCACGCTGCGATAGAGGCTGGCTGGGTCAAAGCCGCTGGGTAGCTGAGCTGCCGCGCGTACCTTTGGAACCTGGGCGTCGGGCAGCAATACTTCCAGTACACCTGCGGGCACGCTTACTTCTACCTCGCGGGCATCAATATCGCGCACCTGCCATTCAACTGGCAGGTTTTCAGGCAGCTGGCGTCGGCGCAGCGTAAACCGTATTGGCTCAGCAAACTGCATGCTGGCTTGACGGTTTGACGGTAGACCAGGGTCGAGAAAACGCGGGTCTTCATTGCGCCGAATTAAGGTATGGCTCAACACCTGTTCACGCAGCGCCTGCGCCGGTGCTTCAACGGGCTGACCTTGACTATCGTGCCACCCCTTTTCGGAGTGCTCTACTAGGCGCATAAGCGCCGCTAAGCCTTCCAGTGTCTGGCGTTGCTGGTCAGCAGGGAGGGCATCAAGCACAGTGCGGCGGAAGGCCTGATGGCCAGAGGTTCTGCCAGCGGGATTGATGCCGCCCATGCCGACAATCACCGGTAAGTGTGACAAGCCGGGTTCCTCGTGATGCGGTGGTGGTAATAACAATTATTGGCAACTCTCTAAGTCAAATGTGCTCAAAGCGATGCGCTTAATAAGTACCTAAGGCGTGATCATAGCACCGGCTATGCAACGGCGTCATGCCGCAAGCGTTCGAGACTGATAGAATCACGCTTTTCAGCCGAGAGATGGCATGCAGCATAATTCTCGATCCGTGATTTCAAATCAGCCAGGCCCACATCAGGATCTCGCCCGACGAGTAAGCCGAGCATTAACGCATCCACTGCGTAAACCGATCGCTGAGCATACTCAACGTAGTTTCACTTTAGCGGCCGAATGGTTAGCGAGCCGCCAAGCCCCGTTGATACTGGATTCAGGCTGTGGCGTGGGGGTATCGACACGCCAACTGGCGGTGCAGTTCCCTGCGCATGCTGTTATAGGTATCGATCGCAGCGAGGATCGCTTGGGTCGTGACCACGGCAAATTGCCAGAAAATGCCCTGCTGGTACGCGCAGATCTCATCGATTTCTGGCGTTTGGCTTATCGGTATGGCTGGGCACCCGAGTATCACTATCTGCTTTATCCAAACCCTTACCCTAAGGCGGGGCATCTTAAAATGCGCTGGCATGGCCATGCGGTTTTACCCACACTGTTGGCGCTTGGGGGGCATCTTGAGCTGCGTTCAAACTGGTCGCTCTATGTGGAAGAGTTTGCTCTCGCGGTGGCGCAAGTAACCGGCCAGCAGGCGATAGTGGGTGAGTTTGCGCCTAACGGCGAGTATTTGACCCCGTTTGAGGCTAAGTATGCTCAAAGCGGTCAGGCACTGTGGCGTTTGAACGTTGAGTTGGAGCGAACATGACGTTTGTCTATTTGGTATTGGCGATTGTGGCTGAAGTGATTGCCACCAGTGCGTTAAAAGCCTCCGTGGGCTTTACGCGACCACTGCCGAGTGCTGTGGTAGTCATTGGCTATGGGCTAGCTTTTTATCTGCTCAGTCTAGTGCTGCGTACGCTGCCCGTGGGTGTGGCCTACGCGATATGGGCGGGCCTGGGCATTGTGCTGGTCACCTTGGTTGGCATTGTGGTGTTCGGTGAAAAGCCTGATTTGCCAGCGGTGGTGGGAATTAGCTTAATTGTAGCGGGCGTGGTGATGCTGCAAGTGTTTTCTAAAATGAATGTGCATTGAGGTACGTTAATGGGTTCTTTTTTTGCTGTTAAGCGTCTGCGACGTTGGTCACTGGTAACGGGCATTGCCACCTTGGCGATGTGCTCTAGCGCCAGCCTGTTCGCCGATTTCAACCGCCTGAGTCAACTGCAGAATAAAGGTTTTTCGATCAGTGCCGAGGCGCGTCTGTTAGACGCTGACTCAGGCACCAATGCGCTGCTGGGCAGTGTTAACCCTGAGCGTCAACTATCGCCAGCATCCGTTACCAAGGCGTACTTGGCGGCGGCGGCGCTGAACCGTTTTGGCCCACAGCACCGCTTTACCAGTCAGTTGGTCAGCTCAAGCAGTATCGATAGTGGCGTGCTACGTGGGGATTTAGTGTTTGAGGGCGGTGGAGACCCAGGGCTCACCACTGAAAACCTGTGGCGCTTGGTGCAGCGTTTGCACTTAGCGGGGGTGCGAGAGGTGGATGGCGCTTTGGTGGTTAGCCAGTGGCGTTTCGGGCCGGTGGATTGTATTACCACTGATCGCTGCAATGCCCTAACACGAGTAGCAAATGCCTATAGCGCGCCGCTTTCATCAGCCGGGGTTAATTTTGGTAGTTGGTGTGTCAATGTTGCCCCTGCCGTAAGCGCAGAAGCGCCTGCCCGCGTGGGACTCTGCGATAGCCAGACATCGCTAATTACCATCGACAACCAAGTGGTCACCCGCCCAGCTAATAGCGGCACAGAGATTAGTGCTGAACGCATCACCGATGAGCGCGGCGATGTGATGCGCTTGACCGGGCAGATTTCGACCAATGCGAGCGCCCGCGATGTCTATCGTGGTGCAGGTGATGCTGCTGAGAAAACTGCGCAAGTGCTAATGGGCATGCTGAGCCAAGCGGGTATTCATGTGCGCGAGCCGTGGCGCGTCAGCTCGACACAGCCGCCCAGCAGCGCTCAGCGCCTCGCCGCCGTTGACAGCCAGCCGCTCCAAGAGATACTGCTGCGGATCATGAACTACTCGAATAATTACATGGCCGATGTGCTGGCGCTGGATCTGGTGGATACTCCCCAGGCTCAACTGCGACAAGCAGGCCAAGCCATTGAGTCCTATGTTCAAAGCTTACCCGGGCACGGGCCGTTAACCCTGTATAGTGGCAGCGGATTGACGACTGAAAACCGCACATCGGCTCAGGGTGTTAATGTGATGTTGGAGAATATGTTCCGCCAAAGCGCACTGTTTCCAAGCTTTATAGCGGCCTTTCAATCTCCGGCCAACGGCGTCATGCGCTTTATCCGTCGGGGCTCCCCGACGTTTCAAAACAATGTCATGCTAAAAACCGGCACGCTTAACCAGCCTTTTGCGGTTCGCGCGGCGGCGGGTTATTTCCGTACGGCCCAGGGGCGCTGGGGGGTGTTTAGTGTGATGGTCAATGGTAGTGGCAGCACGCCTTACTTAAGCTGGTCTGAGGTGCTGGATCCGTTATCTCTGGATCTGGACGCAATGATTTTAGCCAATTGATTCAATTTTACGCTCACAAGGTGAGGCGACCTGCATGAAACCAGGGCATACCGGTTTAACCCATTTGGTTCACTCCACACGCTATTCGTGGAAAGGCTTAAAAGCGGCGTTTAGAAACGAAGCGGCTTTCCGCCAGGAAGTCGGTATTACGCTGGTGTTGCTGCCCTTTGCCTGGTGGATTGGCGAGGGTCCTATCAGTTGGCTATTGCTGGTGAGTAGCCTGTTCTTTGTGCTGATAGTCGAGCTACTCAATAGTGCCATAGAAAACGTGGTCGATCGGATTGGTACCGAGCACCATGAGCTGTCAGGGCGGGCCAAGGATATTGGTTCGGCGGCCGTCATGCTGTCGCTGATAATGGCCGGTCTCACCTGGGGACTCTTGGGCTGGGAAAAGTTCTTTGGCTAAGCTGATTTAAAACCACTCTTTTTTAGCACGCTGTCAGCGAGGTCGTTATGCAAGCATTTGAAGGACATAGGAACGACGATTTTTTACCGTTGTCGACGCTGCCAGCGTCGTTACAAAAAGCCACCCAATCCTCTTGGCAGCGGTTGAGCGAAGCGCTAACCCAAGCCGACAATATCGCTGAAATGACCAAGCAGGAGCTGCCTTCAAGTAACTGGCAGGGGCTCTCTGAACCGCGTCGAGAAGCGCTTGCGAGAGTGCTGGCTATTTCGACATTCGCGCTGGATACCCTTGCTCGCTACCCACAATGGTTGGCTGAATTGGATATTGCCGGTGAGTTGGACGAAAACCTTGGGCGGGACGAGCTGGCTAACTGGCTAAATGAGTCGCTTGAGAGCGCCGAAGACGAAGAAGCGATGCAGCGGGCAATTCGTCGTTTTCGCCGTAAGCGCTTGCTGGGGATTATCTGGCGCGACTTGAACAGAGCTGACGGCTACGTCATGTGGAATACCGCCACGGCGGTGTCTGAACTGGCCGAAATATGTTTGGAAGCGGCATTAACCTGGCTTGAGCAATTTTACGCACCGCGCTGGGGGTTACCTGCCCCCCGCAAGGACGGCACGCCCCAGCGGTTGGTGATTCTGGGTATGGGCAAGCTGGGCGCGGGCGAGCTGAATCTCTCCTCCGATATCGATCTGATTTTTGCGTTCCCGGAAAAAGGGGAAACCCAGGGCGGGCGCAAGCCGCTAGAGCATCAGGAGTATTTTACCAAGCTTGGCCAAAAGCTGATCGCCGCATTAGATGCGATGACCGCCGACGGCTTCGCTTTCCGGGTCGATATGCGCTTGCGGCCTTTGGGCGATGGCGGCCCGTTGGTGGGCAGTTTTGCCATGCTCTCCAGCTACTACCAGGATCAAGGCCGCGAGTGGGAGCGCTATGCGATGCTGAAAGCACGGCCGGTCGCGGGGGATTTAGATGCCGGCGATGAACTGCTGGCCGGGCTGCGCCCCTTCGTGTATCGCAAATACCTCGACTTTGGTGCTATTGAGTCGCTGCGCGAACTAAAAGCGATGATTAATCGTGAAGTGAAGCGTAAAGGCATGCAGAGCAATATTAAGCTCGGCCCTGGCGGTATTCGTGAGGTTGAGTTCGTTGTGCAAGCGTTCCAGCTGATTCGCGGCGGCCGGGATACCGAGCTGCAGGTGACATCCCTGCACACCGCGCTCAATCGCTTACCGGAGCTGGGCCTGTTACCACAAGACGTGGTCGACGAACTGTTGCCGGATTACGCTTTTCTACGCGATGTCGAACACGCCCTTCAAGCGCTGGAAGACCGCCAAACGCAAACCCTGCCCAACGATGATAGTGACCGTGAACGGGTTGCCTTTGCCATGGGCCATGAAGACTGGCCGGGTCTCATCGCTCAGCTTGACGAAGTGCGCGAACGGGTTCGCCAGCACTTTGACGCGGTCATCGCTGACCCTGAAGAGGATGTGGATGAAGCAAACGATGACAGCCAGCTCGGCTTGGCCCAGTGGCGGCTTATTTGGCGCGGCGAGCTAGAGGCTGAGGAAGCTACCGCGCACCTTGCTGAGGCGGGTTTTAACGAGCCGGAAAAAGCGCTGAAGCGGCTGCAGAGCCTTTATCACTCGCGCCAAGTGCAAAGCATGCAGCGGATTGGATTTGAGCGTCTTGATGCGTTAATGCCGCTACTGCTGGATGCCGTGGCAGAAAATGACGTGCCCGACACGGCGCTTTTGCGTGTGCAGCCGCTGCTTGAAGCCGTGCTGCGGCGTACCGCGTATCTCGCGCTGCTGCGCGAGAATCCACAGGCGCTTGAGCACCTAATGCGCCTGTGTGCCGCTAGCCCATGGATCGCCGAACAGCTGTCGCGTTACCCAATTCTGCTCGACGAGCTGTTGACGCCAGAAACGCTATATACCCCCGCCGATAAAGCGCGCCTGGCCGATGAACTGCGCCAAACGCTCAATCGTCTTCCTGAGGATGACGAGGAGGCGCAGCTAGAGGCGTTGCGTGTTTTTAAACATGCGCAAACGCTACACGTCGCCGCGTCGGATATCGTGGGCACTCGGCACTTAATGAAAGTAAGTGATTACTTAACCTATATCGCCGAAGTTATCCTTGATGCCGTATTGGCCATGGCGTGGAAACATATTACCCGTAAGCATGGCGTTCCTGAGGGGCTTAATACACGTGAGGCGGCATTTTTAATCGTCGGTTACGGCAAGCTGGGTGGTATTGAGCTGGGCTATAGCTCAGATTTAGATTTGGTGTTTCTTCACGATAGCGATGGTCAGGGCACGACGGATGGCCCAAGACCTATCGATACACCGCTGTTTTTTACCCGTTTGGGCCAGCGTATTATTCACTTGCTCACCGCGGTAACACCTACTGGTACGCTTTACGAAGTGGATATGCGCCTAAGGCCTTCGGGAAATTCAGGACTATTAGTGACGTCGCTTAAGGCGTTTGCTGACTATCAGCGCCAGAACGCCTGGACCTGGGAGCACCAGGCATTGGTGCGTGCTCGTGTCGTCGCGGGCAGCGATGTGCTGGCCGAAAAGTTCGGCCAACTGCGAGGCGATATTTTAGCCAATGAGCGCGATAATGCCGTGCTGCGCGAGGAAGTGGTCAAGATGCGGCAAAAAATGCGCGACCACCTTGGCAGTAAAGCGGCCAGCGGTACGTTTAACATTAAGCACGATGCTGGCGGTATGGTTGATATCGAATTTCTTTGCCAATATGCGGTGTTAGCACTCGCTCACCAAACACCTGCGCTACTCACGTATAGCGATAACATCCGCATTTTAGAGAGCTTGACGAAGAGTGGGCACTTACCTGCTGAAGAAGCTGAGCGACTGCGGGAGGCTTATCTGGCCTATCGCAGCGCTACCCATCGAGCGGCGCTCACTGGTGAAAGAGCGCTGACTGATGGTGAGGAGTTTCGCGAGCATCGCGATATTGTCACCGCACTCTGGCAGCGCTTTCTTGAGCCGCCAGCCGCTAATAACAGCTAGCCAGGCCGTTAGGAATAACTGGGAAGATGCAATGATGCCATGGAGTAGGGCGAGGTGGCCCGTATGATTGGACATATCCTGGCCACACTATTACCCGTGTTTTTAATTGCAGGTTGTGGCGCCGCCTATGGTCGCTACCGTACGCCTGACATTCGCAGCCTTAATACACTCAATATGGAGCTTTTCGTTCCTCTATTGGTTTTTGCGGTGCTTGCTGATCGTCAAGCGCCGTTGGCTGAATACGCGTGGCTTGCCTCGGCAGCCGTCGCGGTAGTGCTTGGTTCGGGAGTTGTGCTATGGCCGCTGGCTAAGTGGCTAAAGTTAGATATCAAAACCTTTCTTCCCCCGATGATGTTCAATAATGCGGGCAACATGGGGGTGCCACTGCTGGTATTGGCCTTTGGGCCCGATGCACTGCCCGCTGCGGTGGTGGTGTTTATTGTTGAAATGCTGCTGCACTTCTCGGTAGGGCTCTATATGCTCAACCCGCGCACTTCGCTGTGGCGAATGCTGCGCATGCCGATTGTATTAGCGAGTTTGGCGGGTTTGGCAGTGAATATCAGCGGGCTTGCGCTACCGGGCTGGCTACTGGAAGCGATGCACATGTTGGGCGGTGTCTGTATTCCGCTAATGCTGTTTGCGCTGGGGGTGCGGCTGCTGGAAATCGACTTTAGCGATTGGCGCACGGGGATGCTGGGAGCGGTGCTTTGTCCGCTTTCCGGATTAGTGATTGCGTTGCCGTTAATGTGGCTATTGCCGCTCAATGCATTGCAGGCAGCAGTGCTGCTGGTATTTGCAGCGTTACCACCCGCGGTGTTGAATTATTTGGTCGCAGAGCAGTACCAGCTAGCGCCGCAAAAAGTGGCTTCGCTGGTACTGATTGGTAATCTGGGGAGTTTAGTGGTAATGCCGCTAACCTTGGCTGCGGCATTCACGTGGGTATATGCACCGCTTTAACCGGCGGTAGGATGAGTGACTAACTTTTAACGATCACTTTTAACTTCATAGCTGCCTTCTAACGCGTCCTGATGACCTGGACGATGTTGCGCAGAAGCGTGAGGGTTTGTATTCCCTTCAGAGTAGCCGCCACCGATATCCTGCGCCTGCTGAGCACGCATTTGTTCCATACGCTTTTTCATTTTATGACGCATAAACGGCATCATTGCCCAGCCAATCAATAAGAAGAACAGGCCGAGTACCACACCGACTATCATCAACGCGCCAAAAGCCAACCATGTAAACAGTAGCTTTAAGCTACCGGCTAAACCCGTCGGTTGGGTTTGCGCTGCACGGGCGCGCCATTGGTTTGCCGCTTGCCATGCTGCGTTACGTTGGTCGCGATTCATCTGTGGCATGAGAGCCTCCATCGGTTATTCGCATCCATTGGAACACAGTTGCTCTAGCAAGTTCACTTCAGATTAGTACCCAGGCTAGTACTTAAGATAGACCTCAAGATAGTACTTATGATAATCCTCAAAAAAGTCATCAAGATAGTACTCGGCAGGAGCGTAGCCATTTTCTTGCCTAAACCCTGGGCGCCTATCCTGATGACAGTTTCTATTCCCAGTTTCTAAGCCCAGCTTCTATTTCTATGTCCAGCTTATACGCCCTGTTTCTGCGCACAGTTTTTACGTACCGTTTTACGCCCAGTGCGATTAGGTTTTTCAAATGTTACCATTAAGCTGTACAACACAAGTTTAGCTGTACAAGCATGCGCTTTGTTTGCCGTGCTTATCTAAACAGAGCTCATTTAACAGGACGGTTATATGGCTAATCATGGAGGCAAGTCGGTCTTCATCGCATCAGTGGTGATTATTTTTGGCTTGGTAATTGTCGGGGCGTCATTTCCTGAAGGATTTGCCAACGCGGCAGAGGGAGCGTTAACGAGTATTACCGAGTTATTTGGGTGGTTTTATCTATTTTCTGTCTTTGGCTTTGTGATTTTTCTATTTGGCTTAGCGCTGAGTAAGTATGGCAAGGTGCGTTTAGGCCCCCAGGACAGCCGCCCCAATTATACGTTCTTCTCGTGGATCAGTATGCTGCTTGCCGCAGGCTTTGGTGTCGGGCTGGTGTTCTATGGCATGGCGGAACCCATGTTTCACTTCATTGAGCCGCCCTATGGCGACAGAACCGCCGAAACCGAAGCGGCCGCTCGCTACGCCATTCAGTACAGCTACTTTAATTGGGGTATTCATCAGTGGGCCGCCTTCTCGATCGTCGGTTTGATTATTGCCTATTTTCAGTTCCGGAAAGGGCAGGCCGGGCTTGTCTCTTCTGTACTGTCGTCGATAACGGCTAAGAACCCTAAAATTCGCCCCTATGCTTCCTGGTTGGATGTATTTGCGGTGGTGGCCACTGTCATGGGTGTCGCTACCTCGCTTGGGTTGGGTGTGCTGCAGATGAATGGCGGGTTAAACGCCGTGTTTGGACTGCCGGAAAACGGTTTTTGGCAGTTTGTGATCCTCTTCGTAATGTTCTGCGCCTATATGGCATCGACTTGGTCGGGCTTGGATAAAGGCATTAAACGTCTATCTAATCTCAATATGGTTTTGTGTATCGGGTTGATGCTGTATGTGCTGTTCACTGGCCCTACCGTGGCGATATTAGAGACCATCACGGTGGGTATTGGTGACTATCTGCAGAACTTTATTGGTATGAGTCTGCGTATCTCCCCCTACAGCGATAACGAGTGGGCGAGCAGTTGGACGATTTTCTACTGGGCCTGGGTCATTGCCTGGTCGCCGTTTGTAGGTACCTTTATTGCCCGTGTATCTCGTGGTCGCACCATTAAAGAGTATGTGTTTGGGGTGCTGTTCGTGCCGCCGCTGCTCGCCTGTTTATGGATTGGTGTTTTCGGTGGCGCGGCGTTACACATGGAGTTGAATGGTACCGATATCGGGCTGGCTGCAGCGACCCAAGATAATATAACGGTTGCGCTGTTTGAAATGTTTGAATTGATGCCGTTTACGGGCGCTCTATCGGTCGTTGCGATGATGCTAATCTTTATATTCTTGGTCACATCCGCTGACTCGGCCTCGTATATCGTGGCGCAAATGACCGATAATGGTTCGATCAATCCGCCGCTTTATAAACGTGTCATTTGGGGTGTGTTGATTGCTGCTATCTGCCTAACGCTCATTGCCTCCGGGGGTTTAACGGGGCTGCAGTCAGCATCGGTGCTGTCGGCACTGCCATTCACCTTCATTCTGTATATGATGGTGTTTGTGTTGGTCCAGGAGCTGCGCGCAGACCGTAAGGCGATGCTGACACAGCTTTATCGTCGCCATGGCGAAACGCCGGTGGGTGCCGATGCCTTTGAAGCTGAGCTATTAGGTGAGGAAGAACGCCTTCGCCGTGCGCCCAGTGTGGTCAATCGCCGTATTAATAGTTAGCATCAACATGAATAAGCAAACTTTCCATTACGGGAGTGCGCTACTTCAGGAGCATGTCACATGGAGAGAAGATGCTAATGGCGCGGCACGGACGCCATGGTGCGACGCGAAGGCAGCCCAAAGGGGTGGCCTTCGATCGCTGGCTTGACCGAGTCGTCACCGTTGCGGTATTGACCGCGATGGTGATTGGTCTTGCCGCCGTGATGGCCCACTGGTTGTTATAACGCTATTAGTTCTCTGTCATGTTGCTGCTATAACGCCCGGCTTTAAGCCGGGCGTTTGTGTGTTCCTACCCGGTTTCGGCCCATCCGTTTAGCTTGGTAGAGATGTTGATCAGCGAGTTCTATTAGCGCCTCAGCGCTAATTAAAAAGCCTGGGGTCATGCTGGCAACCCCCATGCTAACGGTGAGGTCTGAATGCGTGCTTGAAAAAGCGTGAGGAATGGCCAACGACAGCACGGCTTCGCGTAAGCAGTTGGCAACGCCTACCGCGTCTTCATGGTCCTTGCCTGGCAGGACACAAACAAACTCTTCGCCGCCGTAGCGGGCGAGTAACTCTTTTTCCGCATTGATACATTGATTGAGCGCACTGGCGACCGCGCGAAGCGTATCGTCACCCATGGCATGACCATAGTGATCGTTAAACTCTTTAAAGTTATCGATATCAATAAAAATCACTGAAAGTGGCTGCTGCGTTTGCAGTGCCAAATGCCAGTGGTGTTGATAGAACTCATCAAATTGGCGGCGGTTCGCAACGCCCGTTAAGCCATCCATGTTAGAGAGGTGATGGAGCTGGTCGCGCTGCTCCAACCCTTGCTGAAAGGCATTTAACAAGTGATCCAGGCTATCCACCAGGTGCCCCAGCTCGTCATGCTGATGGCCTCGCAACATTGGTTTGGGCCACTGGCCGGGGCGGTTGGGATCCGTTTGGGTAATGGCAGCATGCACTTTGAGCAGTGGACGAGTGATAAATAGATGGAAAAAAGCGATTACCAGAATGCTTAAAATAAACGCCTCTAAAATACTCACGCCGACCACCGTATAAATACGCGCCAGGAACTGCTGGGTTAAGTAACCCTCTGCCAGCATCAGTTCAATCTCACCGACGGCCGCTTGCGGCATATCGCTGCCCATGTAGTAGGCGAGGATGGTTTTGTGATGCAGTATATCGCCAAATAAATATTGACTGAGCCAGGTCGAGTCAGCCTGGTTGGGTCTCTCGAATTCAGCCAGAGCGCGACCAAAATCGTCACGAATGGAGACCCAAGCGACCTCATCATCATTAAATAGCCCATAGGCGATTTGGTGGGCAAGATCGGGGTTAAGCTGGAACGCGGCCTCAGCTGCTGCGCCGTTAACTACCGCTAGCTGTTGGGTAATGCGTTGTTCGGCTTCCTGGCGCATATTGGTTGCGTGGCTGAGAAGCTCAATACTGCCTGCTACGCCACTAATCAGCATAGCGATGAGCAGGGTGAGCAGCGCTTGCTTAGTGGTCAGGCTGCCCTTTTTAGGCGCGACGACAGGGGCCAACATAGCAAAGCGTGGGCGAGGGCTTATCACTGGCTCTCCCCCTGCATATCCTGATGCAGGGCATCCAGTTGCGTTTGCAGTCGCGCCAGCAGTGTTTCAGAAACGCTGGGGTGACAGGCGAGATAAAGCGGTGCACTGGAAAAAGTAAACAAATGCTCAAGCGCGATATTCTGTTCTTCTGCCATAAATTCACCGGTTGCTTTGCCTGTCACAATCACATCAAGCAGGCCTGCTTTTAAACGCGCAATATTTTCTCGCTCTGAGGGCGCGCGCACAATATTAATACCCTGAGACGCCACATGATCACCCACGGCATCTTCACGAAAACCACCCACTCGCAGCTCGCCCAGGCCCTGAAGTGAGGCAATGCCGAGATCGCGTCCGGCTAAACTAAAGGCTGCCCATTCATTGACCACCAGCGGCCCAACCCATTGAAACAACGTTTCACGCTCCTGAGTACGGGTCGTGGAATAAACGCAATGTTGCTGGCGTAGGCGTGCTTCGGTGAAAGCGCGTGCCCACGGGAGTATGCGAAAATAAGCCTCAATGTCAGCTTGGCGTAGTGCGTTACGCAGGAGTTCGGTCGCACTGCCAATGATTTGTCCTTGATCATCCGCGTAGTTGAACGGTGGATAATCTTCCGTGTTGATAGTGAGTGGCATCGCTTGAAGCGGCAGGCTGCAACTACCCATGGCAGTGAGAAGAGCAACGCCCATGCGGTATCGCCATTGGCGAGTTACGTCATTAGCCATCGTCAACTACCTCTCAGGTCGACTTGCCTGCACTTTTTCTAATGCTTGTTGCATGAGCGATACCAAGCGTTGATCTGTGGCTTGGTTAACAGCAAAGTATAGGGAAGATTCGCTGAGTGTATGTATCGGCGTTAAACTATTTTTAGGAAATCCTTCGGATTCAGCAATCCAGGTGGCCACATCTGCACTGTATGCCCATAAATCCACCCGGCCACGGGCGAGCATATGCAGCGCACTGCGATTATCAATGGCAGGCAGCATTAGGTGCTCAGGATAGCCAGCTTCCAGCAGCGCCTGAGCGCCAATATCTTCACGAATTACGGCCACCTTCAGGCCTTGATTAATTGCCTGTGCCAACGAATCAATCGTGATCGGAGCGTTGCGGTGGGCGAGTAGCGCGATCCGGTCTTGGCCAATTGGCCCCACCCAGTGAAAGCTGGTTTCTCGGCCTGCGGTGCGATTAGTAGAAAACAACACGGTGTTGGGTTGGCTCAGTGCGAGTTCATAGCCCCTAACCCACGGGTAGAGCCGTACGTCCTGACGGCTGAGTGGCGTGTTGGTTGCCACAAAAATAGCTTCCAGTAACTCAATTGAACGTCCGGTTAACTGCTGATTGTTAACATAGTTGTAGGGCGGGTACTCTTCAGTGATAAAGGTAAGCGAGGCCAATCCTTCGGAAGTTTCAGCATGTACGCCTAGAACCACCGCCAGCCAAAGCCATAGCACGGCCATCAACCTTTTTAATAGTTGTGGATATAATCGCCGTCGTGATGGCCAGACTGATCCCATCGCGGTTTACCTATATTGCTTCTCGATAAATCAAACTTAGAGCAAGGCTGGTCGGCTGTCACCTCAAATCTACCAACGCAAGCCGTGGCGTATCAGCACTTCCACCTGCTAGGCTTACGACTTCCCCTGTGAGAGAAAACTAATGCTCCCTGCTAACACTGCTAAGGCGACTGATGCCTATGCATCGCGTCGCGAAATTTTCGGCTGGGCGATGTTTGATTTTGCCAATCAGGCTTACACACTACTGATTATTACCGTGGTGTTTGGCGAGTTATTTACTACCGTTATCGTGGGGGATCGAGGCGATAACTTCAGACTTGCCAACTTTTTATGGAGCCTTGGCCTGGCGATTAGTTATCTGATGGTGGTGATCACGGCTCCGCTATGTGGCGCGGTGATGGACTACCGGGCTGAGAAAAAGCGCTTTCTTCTCTTTAGCTACCTTGCCACCGTGGTCACCACGGCCATGCTGTACTTTGTTGAACCCGGCTACGTCATCATTGGCCTGCTATTAATTGTGCTGTCTAACTACGCTTACTCCATGGGGGAGTCGTTTATAGCGGCCTTTTTACCTGAACTTGGACCGCCAGAGTCTCTAGGTAAAATTTCCGGTTTTGGCTGGGCGCTAGGCTACATTGGAGGGCTATTTGCAGCGGGCTTCACTCTGGTGGTGTTAGGTGAGGCAAGCGCGGAGAACTTTGAGCGTATACGCTGGGTTGGCCCCTTCGCCGCTGGGTTTTTCTTGATTACCGCCATTCCCACGTTTTTATGGCTAAAAGAGCGTGGTACGCCCCAGCCTCGTGGCGTCTCTTATCGTCATATTGCCCTGCGCCGCGTTACGTCCACGCTGTATGAGTTACGGTATTTCAAAGATTTGACCGTATTTTTAATTTCGCTGTTGTTCTCGATGGCGGGTGTTTACATCATTATCGCGTTTGCCTTCATCTATGGTGCCCAAGTGATTGGTTGGGACGAGAGCGTACGCAATATTATGTTCATTATCGTTCAAGTCACTGCGGCGGCGGGCGCATTGGGATTTGGTTGGTTACAGGATCGGCTAGGGGCCAAGCACACTTACCAGATGACGCTGGCGCTCTGGGTGTTGGCGATTATTGCGATCTGGGCAACCCCAGAACTTACCCAGTGGGTAAACGCACAATTTGAGGTGCAGTGGCAGGCTCAATACGTATTCCTGGTCGTAGGTTGCTTGGCGGGAATGAGCCTCGGCTCTAGCCAATCTGCCAGCCGGGCACTGGTGGGGCTATTTTCACCCCTGGAGAAATCAGCGGAGTTTTTCGGCTTTTGGGGGCTGGCTAATAAATTGGCGGGGGTGTTTGGCATTGTCATGCTGGGCGTGTTGCAAACGCTAATTGGCTTACAAGCGTCTATTCTATTATGTGTTGCCTTGTTCGTTATCGCGATGCTGATTTGCGCCAGGGTCAGCGAGCGACGTGGCCGAGAGGCGGCGCTTGCTTGGGAAAGTAAGCCGCCATATCAGTCTTCATAAAGCTTGGTGAGTCGCCCTTACCTCAGCGAGGTGAAATATGCTGACGCACACAACGGCAACGCAAAGAACACAGCGTGGTGGCATCGTTATGATGCTGCTGTTTTGGGTACTGTTAATGGCGGTGGGCACCTGGTGGATTCACGGTGGCCTGGAAGAGATGATGCGCCCCAACGCTAATATTGTGCATACCCTGCCTGCGGGTGAGCCGGTTACCTTAAAGCGTAACCGTGCCGGACATTTTGAGTCTCCAGGCCGCATCAATGGTGAGCCAGTGACTTTTTTGCTCGACACGGGTGCCACCTACGTGGCGGTATCATCGAGTTTAGCTAACGAACTGGGCTTGGCTTCAGGACGTAGCGCCTGGTTTAATACCGCTAATGGCCGAGTAGAGGGCACCTTAACCGAACTGGATGAGGTTTCACTGGGCGGACTAAAAGTGCAGAATGTGCAGGGGTCAATTAGCCCTGGCATGGAGCGCGACACTGTCCTGCTCGGCATGAGTTTTTTGAATCTTTTGTCGATTGAAATGCAGGCCGGTGAGATGGTATTGAGCCTTCCTGAGCAGTGAGCTCAGCTTGTGAAGGCATTATTGACACGATGAGCTAAACAGACACGAGTGCCAACACGCTAAGGAGTTGCTATGGGCATTGAAGTAGGTGGGTTGTTAGGACTAATTTGGCTGGTCATTGTGATCTGGGCCATTGTCAAAGTTGCCAAAAGCGGCGCAGGTGGTGTGTCCAAGCTTATATGGATCCTGGTACTGCTGTTTTTCCCGCTGGTTGGCTTAATAGCGTGGTTCTTATTTGGTCCGAAGGGATAGCGGTTTATAAATTAGCGTGATCAAATGAAAAGGCAGGCCTATGATGGCCTGCCTTTTTGGTAACTTGAGCATTAATCACTCAATAAATTAATTGCTCAATAAAGCGTTACTCAATTGTGTCGTTTCCTTCACCGGGTGGCGCTTTATAATGCCCGGGTATTTTTAACTTTTCCCCGTTGGGCAGGTCGCGCACTTGGGTTGGAATGTAAACACGTTTAATAACACTTTTCGTTTTGCTACTTCCCATGGCAGGTTCCTCCTGTCAAATTGTCGACAGTTAGCGTTTCCACATTAGCTCTCGCTGGGGTGAGAATCAAGTGTCAGGCTCCATGCATCCATCAATAAGCGTGATTGTAACGACAGAAGCGGGTGTTTTGATGGTTTTGAGTTATCCTGGGAGCCAATAATAGGGCACCTGCGTTGATACTGGGTGAGCGGGTGAAAAAATAAACAGCCTAAGCGGAGTGCAAAAAGAGGATGGTAGATCATTTGGAACAGCAATTTCAGGCGCTTGAGTCACAAGAACCTGTAATGCCTGACTATCCCGATCAAGATCATGTCCTGATCATTGAAGATGATCAGCGCCTGGCCGAACTTACTCGCGATTACTTGGAAGCAAACGGCTTCCAAGTAACGCTGGAAGCTGACGGGGCGAAAGGGGTGGATCGCATTTTAACCCTGCAGCCTGACTTAGTGATTTTAGATTTAATGCTGCCAGGCGAAGACGGATTAGCCATTTGCCGTCGCGTCAGACCCAACTTTGCGGGCCCGATCATGATGTTGACCGCCCGCACCGATGACCTGGATCAGGTCTTGGGTCTCGAAATGGGCGCCGATGATTACGTGCCGAAACCCGTTCAGCCGCGGGTACTGCTGGCGCGTATGCGAGCACTGCTTCGCCGTGCAGACGGACCTGCCCCGGATGGCGAAATGCGTCTGCGCTTCGAGAACCTAGAGATAGACAACGCTACCCGCGAAGCCTGGCTCTCAGGTGAGCGTATTGACTTAACCAGCGCTGAATTTGATTTGTTGTGGCTACTGGGGCGTAACGCAGGCCGAGTGCTCACCCGTGAGGAGATATTCAGTGACCTTCGGGGGATCAAGTACGACGGGCAAGATCGCTCTATTGATGTACGCGTGTCGCGCATTCGTCCCAAAATTGGTGATGATCCAAATCAGCCGCACCGGATCAAAACAGTGCGTAGTAAAGGTTATCTCTTCGTTAAAGACAGTTGATTATTCAGAGGGAAAGCATCATGCGGCGGGTGCTCAGTAACGGCTCGTTTTTACGGTTCTATTTGTTGCTGGGCGTAGCGCTATTGGTGGTGTTTGTGATCGCGTTAGCCGGTCGTTCGTTTATCGAACAGGTGCGCCGCGAAGATTACCGTGAACAGCTTGCTGCGCTACCGATGTCGCTCATGACGACACAATTGGCCGACCTGCCGGTAGAGCAGCGCAGTGGCTTGCTCGATCGTTTTTCAGAGCAGCTTGAGCTACAGCTAACCCTGCAGCCCATCAGCGATGCAGATCTCGGCTATTTTGAACGGTCGCGCTTGGAGCAAGGCAAAATACTGGTGGCTGAACGCCCTTGGCTATTACAGCAGCGCCTGCCGGGTGACACTTGGCTGCTGCAAGCCAGGCTTGACGACTGGAGCGAGCACCAATGGCACGGCAGCATCGCGCTATTGGGTGACTGGCTGGCGGCTGTGCCTGAAAATCAGCGAGATAGCCGCATTGATGAGCTGCGTCAAGGCAGTTGGCCACTTCAGCTGTCTTCTACGTTGCCTGAGGGGCTAACGGCACAGCAGCAGAGGCAGCTGGCTAGCGGCAGCGTCATTACCCAGTTAGTCTCTGATAAGCTCTCAATCACACTGTTATATCAGCTGCCCGGCGAGTCTCAATGGCTGCAAGCGGGGCCCATTACCCGTGGGGATACGCTGCCGCCAAATTTACACCTTCCCCTTCTGGTGGGGTTGATGATTGTTCTCAGCCTGATTATCTATCTGATTATGCGCAGTATTGAAGCCCGCATGGCGCGACTGGAACTGGCTGCAACGCGGATTGCCAGTGGCCGTTTGGAAACCCGAGTAAAAGTCGAAAGCGGTGATTTTTTAGGCCGGCTGGGCATGGCATTCAATGGCATGGCCAATCAGGTGCAGAGCCTGCTGCGTGGTCAGCAAGAGATGATTCGAGCGGTTTCCCACGAATTGCGTACTCCGGTGGCGCGCATTCGCTTTGCCGTGCAAATGGTTGAAGATATGACCGACCAGCCCGCTATCCGCCGCCAGTTGCAGGGCATCGATGCGGATATTGCCGAGCTTGATGAGTTGGTCGACGAAATTCTCACCTATGCACGCCTAGGTGGTGAAACGGTGAACGGTGCTGAGCTGGAAACCGCTTTGGTGGAGTGCCGCGCCATGGCGGAGCGTGTGATAGATACTCTTTCACCGCTGCATAAAGGCTTAACATTGACGCTGTCAGCTGGCCCCGAAATTGAGCTGCTGGCGGAGCCGCGCTATCTTCAACGAGCGTTGCAGAATTTAGTCGGTAATGCCTGTCGCCATGCCAAGTCTCAGGTGGTGATTCAGCTTTGGGATGAGCCCAACCTGGTGCGTATCGACGTTGAGGATGACGGCCCCGGTATTCCCCCTGAAGCACGGGCGGATATCTTTAAGCCATTCGCCCGGCTGGATGACAGCCGCGCGCGTAGTTCTGGTGGCTATGGGTTAGGGCTGTCGATTGTTCAAAAAATCATGGCCGGGCATGGCGGCAGCGTTACCATCGATACCAGCCCCTCGTTGGGCGGGGCGCGTTTTACGCTGCTGGTTCCGCGTCGCGATCCGCCGGTTTAACCCCTGTCAGCACCGCAAAGGAGGTCTCCCGAGCGGTGCGCAAGAAATCCTGCATCCACGGCGCTTCTCGAGTCTCATCGCGAATCGCCGCATATAGCGTGCTCCATACGCCATGCTCGCCTAATTTCACTGCGCTAACGTAATCGCGCTCTAAATACTCGGTCAGCGCCCAGTTAGGTAGCGCGCAGACGCCGCGGCCACTGGCCACTAACTGCATCATCATAATGGTTAATTCCGCCGTGCGGATCTCACGCGGGCGGACGTTGGCCGGTTGTAAAAACTGGGTGAAAATATCCAACCGCGACTGCTCAACGGGGTACGTGATCAAGGTCTCCTCAGCCAGCGCCTGCGGGTCAATAAAGCCTCGCCCCGCAAAGGGGTGCTGCCGGGCCACGGCCAATAATCCCTCATAGCGAAACAGCGGTGCGTAGTGAATGCCATCGAGGGGCTGTGGGTCGGCGGTGATCACCAGATCCAGCTGTTCGCGGGCAAGTGCCGGGAGGGGATCGAAGTGATGACCACTGGGTATATCGATTTCCACCTCTTGCCAGTGATCGCGAAAATAGTCCACTGTCGGCATCAGCCACTGAAAGCAACTGTGGCACTCAATAGCCATATGTAATCGGCCCTGTTCGGTGCCAGCTAAACGCGCTAAGTCGCGCTCCGCTTTGCGAACTTCAGGTAGTACCTGATCGGCTAAGGCAAGCAGCCGTAAGCCTGCGCGGGTAAATTCCACCGGGCGGGTCTTGCGCACGAATAGCGGGCTATCCACGCGGCTCTCCAAATCTTTCAACTGATGCGAGAGTGCTGATTGGGTCAAATGCACGCGATCGGCAGCATCGACAAGTGAGCCGGTTTCGCGCAGGGCGAGCAGCGTGCGTAGGTGGCGTAGTTCAATCATGGCATTTTGCGATCATAGTGAGTTTAATCATTGTGAGTATAATTCATCTTTACTATTAGAAACTTTAGTTTGATTCAATAAGGGGTTGTGGCCAGACTGTGAAAAATCATTCACGTTAGTAGGTTTCATCATGACAGTTTCTCATATCCTCGGCTATCCGCGTATCGGTGCCCAGCGCGAGTTAAAAAAAGCCACTGAGGCGTACTGGAAAGGCGAATGCCCCCGTAGTGAATTGGAAGACACAGGCCGTGAACTTCGCTTGCGCCACTGGCAGGCGCAGCAGGATGCCGGTTTGGATTTTGTTAGCGTGGGCGATTTCGCCTTTTATGATCAAGTGCTGAACGTTTCAGTCACCTTAGGTGCCGTACCTGCACGCTTTAACGCCCAAAAGGAAGTAGCTGGTGGAGATGTTGATCTCGACACCGCCTTTCGTATGGCCCGTGGCCGCGCCCCCAGCGGTGAGCCAGCCGCCGCCTGTGAAATGACCAAATACTTCGATACCAACTACCACTACCTCGTCCCCGAACTGCACGAAGAGCAGGTATTTACGCTGGCCTCTAACCGCCTCTTCGACGAAGTTGATGAAGCGTTACGTGCAGGCTTTACCCCGAAAGTAACGCTAACCGGGCCGTTAACGTGGCTGTGGCTGGGTAAAACCAAAGGCAGAGACTTTGATCGCCTGACGCTACTAGACAGCGTACTCAATGTGTATGGCGAAATATTAGCGCGGCTTGCTACTCAAGGCATTGAGTGGGTACAGCTGGACGAACCCGCACTGGTGCAGGATCTCCCATTGGCGTGGCAGCAGGCCTATGAGCGTGCCTATCACCGCCTTCAGTCTGCGCCGCTAAAACTATTGCTAGCCACTTACTTCGGGGGCTTGGGCGACAACCTCTCCCTGGCGACCCGTCTACCCGCGGCGGGTTTACATATCGACGCCGCGCGCGCACCGCAGCAAGTCGAAAGTGTGATTGACCGCCTTGGGCCCCATCAAGTGCTATCGATTGGTTTTGTCGATGGCCGCAATATCTGGCGAGCTGATTTAGCGGCGTTGCGGGAGCGTTTGCTGCCATTAAAAGTACGCTTGGGGCAGCGATTATGGCTGGCACCGAGTTGCTCGCTGCTGCATGTGCCAGTGGATTTGGCGCAGGAGACGGAGCTTGGTGATGAGCTGATCAGCTGGCTGGCCTTTGCGCGGCAGAAACTGGACGAAGTCGTCACGCTGACCAGGTTGATTGATAACCGCGCCACCCCAAACGATGAGCAGCGCCTGGATGAGGCCACACGTGCGCTGGATGCACGGCGTGAATCTAGCCGCATCCATCAAACGGTTGTTAGTGAGCGATTGGCGGCGATTAGCCCTGCCGATAGCCAGCGCCAAGTGCCTTACAGCCTGCGTGCCGAGGCGCAGCGGCGCGCGCTTAAGCTGCCGCTATTTCCGACCACAACGATTGGCTCTTTTCCGCAAACCGATGAGATTCGTGCTGCCCGGCGTGCGTTTAAAGCGGGTGAGCTGACGTTAGCTGACTACGAAGCCCGTATGCAGAATGAGATCGCCTACGCGGTTGAGCGCCAGGAAGCGCTGGATATCGACGTGCCTGTGCATGGCGAAGCCGAGCGTAACGACATGGTGGAGTATTTTGGTGAGCAGCTTGAAGGCTTTGCTTTTACCCGGTTTGGCTGGGTACAGAGCTACGGTTCACGCTGCGTTAAGCCCCCGGTTATTTTTGGTGATGTTTCCCGCCCTGCGCCAATGACGGTGCGTTGGAGCCAATACGCCCAAACCCTGACCAGCAAACCTATGAAGGGCATGCTAACCGGACCGGTGACCATTTTGCAGTGGTCATTTGTACGTGATGACCAGCCGCGGGAAACCACATGCCGCCAGATTGCCCTTGCTATGCGCGATGAGGTGCTGGATCTGGAAAACGCCGGGATCAATGTGATTCAAATCGATGAGCCAGCGCTGCGCGAAGGGCTGCCGCTGCGCCAAAATGAGTGGCAGGCATACCTTGATTGGGCGGTCGAGAGCTTTCAACTCAGTGCCGCGGGCGTTGCCAACACCACGCAAATTCATACCCATATGTGCTATTCGGAGTTCAACGACATTATTGGTGCAATCGCTGCACTGGATGCCGATGTGATCACTATCGAAACATCGCGCTCGGACATGCACCTGCTGGACGCCTTCCAGGACTTCGCTTATCCCAATGAAATTGGCCCAGGCGTTTACGATATCCACACCCCGAATATCCCCGAGGTAAGCTGGATGGTCGATTTGATGGAGAAAGCGCTGGAAAAAATCCCCGCTGAACGGCTGTGGATCAACCCTGACTGTGGCCTAAAAACCCGCAACTGGGCGGAAGTGGAGCCCGCGCTGGCCAATATGGTGGAAGCCGCTAAGGTGCTGCGCCAACGCTACTCATAAACGATCATCGGTCTGATTCAACTCCGCTGCACGAGCAGCGGAGTTTGGGTATGAAGGCTAGCTTTTAGATGCCCTAGCTTTTCGATGCATAGGCGTAGAGCAGGGTTTCCTGAGCGCTGATAGCGTCGCTCTCGCCCGGATCCCGGAGCAGGTAGCTACCGTCGGTCTGCAGCAACCAGCTCTGGCAGTTATCCACCAGATAGGTTTCCAGATCCTTGCGTACCCGGGTAGCGAGCTTTTTATCCAGCAGCGGAAAGCAGGTTTCTACACGGTGGAACATGTTGCGCGACATAAAGTCAGCGCTTGAGCACCAGGTCTCCGACTTGCCATCATTGTGGAAGTGGAAAACACGGGTATGCTCCAGCAAACGGCCGATAATAGAGCGCACGCGAATGTTGTCGGAAACGCCCGGCACCCCTGGCTTCAAACAGCACATACCGCGAATAATCAAGTCGCACTCAACGCCTGCTTGTGAGGCACGATAAAGTGCTTTAATGAGCTTGGGTTCGGTTAACGAGTTGCACTTAATGATGATATGTCCACGTTTACCCTTGCGCGCTATCTGCGATTCACGGTCAATCATCTCCACCAGCCGCTCATGCAGGGTAAAAGGGGCGTGGAGCAGGGTATCAATTTTACGCGCACGCCCCATCCCCGACAGCTGCTGAAACACTTTATGCACATCGGCACACAGTGCTTTATTCGCTGTCAGCAGGCTGTAATCGGTGTAAAGCTTGGCAGTTTTAGAGTGGTAGTTGCCGGTGCCCAGGTGCGCGTAGTAGCACAGCTCGCCTTTTTCGCGGCGGACAATGTGTAGCATTTTGGCATGGGTTTTATACGCCATAATGCCGTAAACAACGATGGCACCAGCTTCCTGCAACCGTGACGCTAACTGTAGATTGTCCGCTTCATCAAAACGTGCGCGTAGTTCGATCACGACCGTGACTTCTTTACCCTGACTGGCCGCTTCTACCAGCGCGCTAACGATGGGAGAGTCTGCGCCCGTACGGTACAACGTCTGCTTTACCGCCAACACATGGGGGTCGCGGGCAGCTTCACGCAGCAGGTCTTCAATCGGAGTAAATGACTGGAAAGGGTGGTGCAGCAAAATATCGTTCTTGGCAATGGCATTAAACAAACTGCCCGATTTGAGCGCTTTGGGAATGCTTGGCGTAAACGGTCGATAGAGCAGCTCCGGGCGATCGACATCGCCGAGCACCGACATCATGCGGGTTAAATTCACCGGTCCTTTGACCCGGTATAAATCGCCGTGCTCAAGCTCAAATTGGCGCAGCAGGAAGTTAGTCAAGTCATCGGGACAGCTGTCTGCCACTTCTAAGCGCACGCCGCTGCCGTAGCGGCGTGCCAAAAGCTCACCGCGCAGCGCAGAGGCAAGGTCGGAGACCTCCTCTGGATCAACGCTCATATCCGCGTTACGGGTCAATCGGAACTGGTAACAGCCGCGCACACGCATACCGGGAAACAGCTCATCAGCGTGGGCGTGGATCATTGATGAAAGAAAAACGTACTCCGAAAAACCCTCTTCGCATAACTCTTTGGGCAGTGCCATCAGGCGAGGTAGCGAGCGGGGGGCTGGCAGAATGGCCATGCCGCCCGCCCGGCCAAAGGCATCCTTGCCTTCCAGCTCAACAATGAAATTGAGGCTTTTATTCACCAGGCGCGGGAAGGGGTGTGATGGGTCTAAACCGATTGGGCTAATGACCGGCATGATTTCGTTATCGAAGAATGCCCGAGCCCACTCTTTTTGCTTTTCAGTCCACTGGTCGCGACGGCGAAAACGCAGCCCGTGGGTTTCCAGTGCGGGTAGTAAGGTGTCGTTAAGTATTTGATACTGGCGATCAATCTGGGTATGCGCGACCTGGGATATCTCCGCCAATACGGCTTTAGGCAGACGGCCATCGGCGGCGGTAGTATCGTCTCCAAGCGCGATTTGATGCTTTAAACCTGCAACGCGTATCTCGAAGAACTCATCCATATTGGACGAAAAGATCAGCAGAAACATCAGCCGGTTGAGCAGCGGGTGAGCATCATCTAATGCCTGTTCCAATACGCGAATATTAAATTGCAGGTGTGACAATTCTCGGTTGAAGTAGAGCTGGGTGTCATCGAGATCCGTTTCCGGCAGCGCTTCACGGGCTTGAACGCCGGTAGGGGTGCGGTTAATTCGTAGCGGCATATCGCCGTCGCTGCTGGTTTGATCAGTAGACGATGATGGTAAGGAATCTGAAGCTTGCTCGTCCATAGTGGATCTCCCCGCGTTGATGGCTCGAAGGTATCATAGCCTGATACTTGTATATGAAGGCAGTATGCGGGGAGAAGATGACAAACAAGTGTCACCTTGTTGTCATCTTTGTCGCAACGAATTAGTGACGCTGCAATAAACGTGCCGCGTCGAGGGCGAAATAGGTCAAAATTCCATCGGCGCCTGCTCGTTTGAAACACATCAACGATTCCAAGATGACCGGCTCTGCTTCTAGCCAGCCATTATCAAAGGCGGCGCGGTGCATGGCGTACTCGCCGCTAACTTGGTAGGCAAAGGTGGGGACCTGTAGCTCAGATTTTACGCGGCGAACGACATCCAGATAAGGCATGCCGGGTTTGACCATTACCATATCCGCACCTTCGGCGATATCCATGGCCACTTCGTGTAGCGCTTCATCGCTATTGGCTGGATCCATTTGATAGGTACGTTTGTCTGCTTTGCCCAAGTTAGCCGCGGAACCCACCGCATCGCGGAAGGGCCCGTAGTAGTGTGACGCATACTTAGCGCTGTAAGCCATGATGCGCACGTTGTGCAGATTCTCTTGCTCCAGCACTTGGCGAATAGCGCCAATGCGGCCATCCATCATATCGGAAGGGGCTACGACGTCGGCGCCTGCTTCAGCATGGGAGAGGGCCTGCTTTAGCAGTGTGTCTACTGTACGGTCATTCTGCACGTAGCCATTCTCATCGAGAATGCCGTCCTGTCCGTGGCTGGTGTAGGGGTCGAGCGCCACGTCAGTGATAATGCCCAGTTCTGGCAGGGCTGCCTTGAGGGCACGTACACTTCGTTGTACTAAGCCGCTCGCGCTATACGCCTCTTCAGCAAGCTCCGTTTTGTGCTCTGGGCCAACGACGGGGAACAGTGCCAATGCGGGAATGCCAAGCGCATAAGCCTCTCGGGCTTGCTCAATCAACAGGTCGATAGAGAGCCGCTCAACGCCGGGCATTGAGGCCACGGCTTCACGCTGATTTTCTCCTTCCAGTACAAACACCGGCAGGATCAGGTCTGAAGGGCTCAGGCTGTTCTCTTGCATTAAGCGACGTGAAAAATCATCGCGGCGCATGCGGCGCATACGTGTGGCAGGGAAGTGGCGGGGAGTAGGTGTGCTCAAAGGGTCTCTCCATTAAGGAACGCATATGAGGGTGCCCGAAGGCCTGGACGGAGTATATCAGCCATACCCTGCGGCGAAAGCCGTCTTGTGACAACAAGGTAGACTGACTAAAGTGAGCAATTGCTTTGCTGTATTGCGTTCGGCAGACCCTGGGATAAGGAGATAGGCATGACCAAACAGGTAGCGGTGATTTTAGCTGGCTGTGGCGTTTACGATGGTTCAGAGATATATGAGACCACGCTAACGCTGCTGCGCTTGGATCAGTTGGGTATTGGTTACCACTGTTTTGCCCCGAATATAGAGCAGCATCATGTTATTAACCATCTCACCCAAGAGGCGGTTGAGGGCGAGCAGCGTAATGTGTTGCAAGAGTCTGCCCGTTTGGCGCGGGGAGATATTAGCCCGCTGGAAGAGTTAGACGCTGATAATTTCGATGCAGTGATTGTGCCCGGTGGGTTTGGTGTCGCCAAGAACCTGTCGGATTTTGCCACTGCCAGTGACAACATGCAGGTGCTTGAAGCGCTAAAAACGTCGTTGGCTGGTTTTCGCCAAGATGCCAAACCGATTGGCTTGATGTGTATTTCGCCGGTATTGGTGCCCCGTCTGTTAGGTGATGGGATTGCGGTCACCGTGGGTAATGATCCTGCGGTTTCTGGGGCGATCAGTGCCATGGGCGGGTTGCACCGCAGCTGCGCGGTAGAAGATATCGTCGTTGATCTTGAACATCGCGTGGTGACTACCCCGGCGTATATGCTGGCCACGCGCATCAGTGAAGCCGCTACCGGTATCTTTAAACTGGTGGATCGCATCAATGAAATGATGGAGTAAGCCGCTACTTAAAAAGTGTGGGCTATATAAAAGCCGCCGCCATCATTGATGGCGGCGGCTTTTTAATTAGCTGCCCGTCAACGGCTAGGGTTAAAGGTCAGCTTCTTGCTCTTCAGCGGCTTCTTTCTCAGCTTGGCGTTTACGTACCAGGCGTCCAAACAGTAGGCCAACTTCGTAAAGCAAATACATTGGGATCGCCAGTAGGCTTTGAGAAATCACATCCGGTGGTGTTAGGAGCATCCCCACCACGAAGCAGCCTAATAGAATGTAGGGGCGCTTTTTAGATAGGCTTTCCACCGTCGTGGCGCCAGAAAGAATCAGTAAGAAGGTCGCAATAGGAATTTCAAATGCTACACCGAAGGCAAAAAACAGCTTAAGAACAAAGTTCAAATACTGGTTGATGTCAGTCATCACAGCGACATTTTCAGGTCCCGTTTGGGTGAAAAACTCAAACAGCAGCGGAAAAACCACGTAATAGGCGAACGCCGCGCCGCCATAAAAAAGCGCAATGCTCGACACCAGAATCGGAATCGCCAACGCTTTTTCATTGTCGTAAAGCCCCGGCGCAATAAAGGCCCATGCCTGATGCAACACAAAGGGAATAGCGATAAACACCGCCACAACCAAGGTGAGCTTAAATGGTGCCAAAAACGGCGAGGCCACTTCCGTGGCAATCATCTGCGAGCCTTCAGGCAGCAGATTCATTAATGGCTCGGCTACAAAGGTATAAATATCATTGGCAAAGGAGTATAGGCCCAAAAAGATCACCAGTATCACGATCACGGCACGCATTAGCCGTGAACGTAATTCGATCAGGTGCTCAATGAGGGGGGCTTGGCTCTGTTCTTCACGCGGCTCCTTTGAATCGCCAGACATACTCATTGGTGATTACGATCCTTATTTAATGCAGCCTTTTCAGTTTCAGCCAGTTCAGGTTTCGCCTCGCGGTTAGTCGCTGAAGGTGACGCGGGTGGCTCTTCGCGCACTGTTTGAAGGGCGTCATCTAAACGCGCGCGGGCCTTGGCAACCCGTTGTTCCGTATCGCTTTTAGCCGCGTTGGTTGCCGGGGGAGTAGTTGAGGCAGTAGTTGAAGAAGAAGGGGCGTCGGCAATGCTTTCTACGTCCAGCTTGGCTTTTTTCAAGCTGCTGTCGAGCTTCTGCTGCTGCTCGTTAAGCTTTTGCCTAAGCTCTTCCGCTTCCAGTTGGGCGCTGATTTCACGCTGCATGCCAGATACCGTGCGCTTAATTTTGCCAATCCACATACCCGCCGTTCGGGCAGCACGGGGCAGCCGCTCCGGGCCAAGCACCAATAGCCCAACGACGCCAATGAGCATCAGTTCAAGAAAGCCGATATCCAGCATGATTTATTTGCGCTCTTCGTTGCGGTCGTTGGCGGCCTGTTTCTCTTCGGCTTGAACGTCATACGTATTGCCAGGCTCTTCATGGCTCACTTTGGCATGAGGTTTGTCGCTGTCTTCTTTATCGCTCTCTGTGTTTTTCTCTTCATCATGGATGGCTTTCTTGAAGCCCTTGACCGCCCCGCCAAGGTCGGTGCCCACGTTACGCAGTTTTTTGGTGCCGAAAACCAGGATGATGATGCCCAGAACAATCAGCAACTGCCAAATACTAATACCACCTAACATATGCGTTTCCTCATGGGAGCAGGTTGACTATCTCGTGTCTATCTTTCTCGTTTCTAGCTAACTTGTTTCTAGCTATCTCGTTTTTTCTAGCTAGCTTTTTTAGCTCTAGCGTGAACCGCTGTGCGACAGCTTATAGGGCTAGCTATGGCTGACGAGACGCTTTTTCATCGTGTCCAGATATGCCAATGCGACGTGCCAGCTCGTCTAAAACCGCTTGATGATCCATCTCAAGGTGGGACAGCATCACCAAGCTATGAAACCACAGGTCGGCAGTTTCAGAAATCAACGCTTGACGCTCGGCTTCACCGCCGTGCTCGGCATCTTTTGCCGCAAGCACTGTTTCAGTCGCTTCTTCGCCAACCTTTTCGAGTATCTTGTTCAAACCCTTATGATGCAAGGAGGCAACATAAGATTCTTCTGCTGCTGCATGGCGCCGCTGCTTCAATACCTCATTAAGCGTATCCAGTACATTAGCATTGTTAGGCGATAATGCGTTGCTGTCCATGGGAATCCTTATAAACGTTTAATGCGCCTCTCGGCTATGGCTTATTGCCACACCAGCAGTAACAGGCCGATAGCGGCGGCCGCTAGTATTGGCCACTCCTGAAGCGCTATCCAACCGCTTAATGGCTGCCAGGCCAGCGCTAGTGCTAGTAGAATCAGGCCAAGCCTGAGACGGTATAGCCGCTTGCCCTGGCGTGCCATCTGTTCACGCATGGCGTTGATCGAGTCGACCTGCTGGTGGCGTTGTCGATGCTCGTGCTCCATACGGCTGAGTGCTTGGTGCGCGAGTACTGGCAATTCAGGTAGCTGGCGCGATAGTTCCGGTGCCTGACGTTTCATCGACTCCCATAAACCGCTAACCCCTGCACGCTCTTTCATCCACTGCTCTAGATAGGGTTTGGCAGTGCTCCAGAGATCCAGGTCGGGATACAGCTGGCGCCCTAACCCTTCGATATTGAGCAGCGTTTTCTGCAGCAGTACCAGTTGCGGCTGCACTTCCATATTAAAGCGGCGCGCGGTTTGAAATAGCCCCAATAGCACCTGACCAAAGGATATATCTTTTAAGGGTTTCTCTAAAATAGGTTCGCATACGGTGCGAATGGCCGCCGCGAACTCATTGGCACGGGTATTTTCACCCACCCAGCCGGACTCAATATGCAGCGCAGCGACTTCGTAGTAGTCCTGGTGGAAAAACGCGAGTAGATTGCGCGCCAGATAGTCTTGATCTTCCCGTGTCAGGCTGCCGACAATGCCGCAATCGATGGCGATGTACTGGGGGTCTTCGGGATTGTCGCAGTTAACGAAGATATTGCCTGGGTGCATATCCGCATGGAAGAAGTTGTCACGAAATACCTGGGTAAAGAACAGTTCGACGCCGCGTTCGGCGAGTTTTTTCAGGTTAGTGCCCCGGGCAATCAGGGTGTCTAAATCGGCGACCGGAATGCCGCGAATGCGCTCCTGCACCATCACGTGGCGTCGGGTGAAGGGCCAATAGATAGTCGGCACAAACAGCAGCGGTGAGTCTTTAAAGTTACGTTTGAGCTGCGAGGTGTTGGCGGCCTCTTTATAGAGATCCAGCTCGTCAAACAGCGTGGCTTCGTAGTCACGAATCACTTCCACGGGGCGCAGGCGGCGAGCCTCGGGGATTTTGGAAAACAGTTTGGCGACTTGGTACATCAGCGCCATGTCCTGGCGCATTACGCGGTCAATACCGGGGCGAATGATTTTCACCACCACGTCTTCACCGCCGTGCAGCGTTGCCGCGTGTACCTGGGCAATGGATGCCGAGGCTAGTGGCACCCGGTCAAACTCTGCAAAGGCCTCTTCCAACGACATTTCCAGCGCTTTCTCGACCCGAGCGGCGGCTTGCTCGCCAGGGAAGGGCGGCACCTGATCCTGTAGACGTTTCAACTCATCGGCAATATCCGCGGGCAGCAGATCGCGACGGGTCGAGAGCATTTGGCCAAATTTGATAAAAATCGGCCCCAGCGCCTCTAACGCCAAGCGAAGGCGTTCGCCGCGAGTTCGCTTGCCAATAGGCACCAAGCGTAGCGGTGAAAACCAAAGCAGCGCGCGCAGCCACCAGGGCAGGCGCTCTAACGGCAGCAGCGTATCCAGTCGATGGCGCGTAATGACCCAGCTTATACGCAGCAGACGCAGACTCATGGGCTCGGCTCCTGAGAGGCATTTTGCTGCTGCGTTAGCTTTCTTTGCAGGCGTTTGAAGCGCGCTTCCAGACGATCAGTGGCGACTTCTAATTCGGTCAGGTGTTCGCGTAAGAGGTTGCGCTGTTGCGGCCCTGGAAGCAGTCGCGCCTCTTCAAAAACGTATTCAGAA
Source organism: Vreelandella neptunia (assembly GCF_022489065.1). Lineage (GTDB taxonomy): Bacteria > Pseudomonadota > Gammaproteobacteria > Pseudomonadales > Halomonadaceae > Vreelandella > Vreelandella neptunia_A. Next base: position 65,056 of record NZ_JAKVTW010000011.1, read on the forward strand.
ACGTCTTGCATCAGCTCATCTTTTGCACGCAGTCCCCAGCGGGCGGCGCGCCGCAATCCTTCTGCCAGCGAGTGGGCGGGCATGTCACCTAGCCACCTGGCCAGCTCGCTTTCCCAGTCAATGTCCAAATCAAAAAGCAGGTCGCGGGTCGCTTCAAGAAGATGGATACGCCCACGCACGGCTAATTTGCCGTCAAACATGAGCCGTTCAATTGATGCGCCGCTAAGCCACTCGGAAAGCGTTTCTGGGGTCATCTCTACGACTGCGTCCACATCGGTTTCTTCGATGTCTTCGCCACGCATGAGGTCGAGCCCCGCGTAGTGATAGTGAATGACTAGCGCTAGATGTGGCTGCTCCAGACGCACCAATAAGCGACTGCCCGACAGTGCCGCCAGCCTTGCGGGGGCTGCCGGGTCACGGGCGAGTAGGGCATTGAGTGTGCGTTCACATCCGGCCAACAGCAGGGTCGGGGTTACCAGCATGCTGGCCTCTGGGTCTGTAGCGTGTGAAGCCTCATAGCTTAATGCCGCGGTGCAGCGCAACGATGCCACCGGTCAGATTGGTATACTCGACCCGCTCCAGTCCGGCGGCTTCCATCATGTCTTTGAGCGTTTCCTGGTCAGGGTGCATTCGAATCGACTCCGCTAGATAGCGATAGCTCTCGCCGTCACCCGCCACCAGTTCACCCATTTTGGGCAGTAAGCGAAACGAATACTCGTCGTACGCTTTTGAGAGTAGCGGATTGTTAGGTTTGGAGAATTCAAGCACCAAAAGGCGTCCGCCGGGTTTGAGTACGCGCGCCATTGAGCGCAGCGCGGCGTCTTTGTCGGTGACGTTACGTAGGCCAAAGGCAATCGTAATGCAGTCGAAACTGTTATCGGGAAACGGCAGGCTTTCAGCATTTGCCTGAACATACTCGACGTTGCCACCTACTCCGTTATCCATCAGCTTGTCGCGGCCGACTTTGAGCATGGACGCGTTGATATCGGCCAGTACCACCTTACCCCGGGGGCCCACCAAGCGGGAAAACTTGAGCGTTAGGTCGCCCGTGCCACCCGCGATATCCAGCACGTGGTGACCGGGGCGGACACCGGCACGCTCAATGGTAAGCCGTTTCCATACCCGGTGAATGCCCATGGACATCAGATCGTTCATCACATCGTAACGGGCGGCAACCGAATGGAATACATCGGCCACTCGTGAGGCTTTCTCATCAACCGGTACTTCCTGAAAGCCAAAGTGGGTGGTGCGTTTTTCAGTGGGGCTCATTGGGCAGTAGCTCCCGAATTCGAGGCATTGGCAGATCGACCATGGTTTTTTGACCCAGGGGTCGACGCGATTAAAAGAGTAGCATCATTGTAGCCTTGTCCACCCTGGCTTGTCTGCCCGGCTCGACTGAGTATGGGCTGCGTCGTGCAGTTACAGTTGCTTGAATTGGATACTGGCGGGCTCGCGGGAGGCACCGGCGTCTTTTAAGCGCTGTAAGTAGTTGTTCCAGTAGGCCTCTTCATGAGTCGCCAGATCATACAGATAATTCCAGCTAAACAGTCCGCTGTCGTGACCATCGTCAAAGTGTAGTTTTAGTGCGTAGTTACCCGCCTGGGTAATATTTTGCAGGCCAACATCTTTTTTACCTACCTGGAGCACGGCCGTATCGCCACCGTGGCCGCGTACTTCTGCAGAGGGGGAGTAGACGCGTAAAAGCTCAACCGGAAGGCGGAAGCTCTCTCCATTGGCGTAGCCAAGTTCCAGCTCGCGGGGCTGCTTATGGTAGTGAACCCGAGTGGGGGTGGGGGCGTTCATGTTGAGACCTCATGGCTAAGAGTCCATGGCTAAATATGATAACAGCAAGCCCGCGAAGAGCGGGCTTGCTGTTGCTGGCTACACCTATGCTTTTAAAAACGGCAGGCGCTGATAAAAACGGCAGGCGCAGCTTATAAAATATACCGCGACAGGTCTTCGTCGACCGCCAGTTCGCCAAGCTGTGCATTGACATAGTCGCCGTCAATGATAAGCGGGCTCTCCATGTCGCCGCCTCTGAAAGAGGCTTCTTCGAGCAGACGCTCCATCACTGTGTGTAGGCGACGGGCGCCGATATTTTCAGTTCCTTCGTTGACCTGCCAGGAGATCTGCGCGATACGCTCGATACCGTCGGGAGTAAACTCCACATCAAGGCCTTCAGTCGCCAGCAGTGCTTGATACTGCTTGGTTAGCGAGGCAGAGGGCTCAGTTAGAATGCGTTTAAAGTCGTTGGGCGTGAGGGCATCAAGCTCCACACGAATCGGTAAACGACCCTGCAACTCAGGAATCAGATCTGACGGGCGCGAAAGGTGGAAGGCGCCGGAGGCAATAAACAGAATATGATCGGTTTTGACCATGCCGTACTTGGTTGACACGGTAGAGCCTTCAATCAGTGGCAGTAGGTCGCGCTGAACGCCCTCACGGGAGACTTCGCCACCGCTGGATTGACCGCTGCCCTTGGCAACTTTATCGATCTCATCCAGGAACACGATACCGTGCTGCTCGACCGAGTAGACCGCGCGAGCCTTGATCTCTTCCTCGTTGACCAGCTTGCCGGCTTCTTCATCGCGCAGCAGAACCAGCGCCTCTTTCACCGTCACGCGGCGATTCTCACGCTTCTGCTGGCCCATGTTGGAAAACATGCTCTGCAGTTGGCTGGTCATCTCTTCCATGCCCGGCGGAGTCATGATGTCGATGCCTTGGCCGTGAGAGGAGATTTCGATATCAATCTCTTTATCGTCCAGTTGGCCTTCGCGTAACTTTTTACGGAAGGACTGGCGAGTGCTGCCTTCTTCGCGTGGCTTGTCTTCCTGGCCACGGGGAGGCGGCAGTAGGGCATCCAGTACCCGATCTTCGGCGGCATCGGCGGCGCGGTTGCCTACTTCTTCTTTGGCCTGTTCGCGCACCATCTTAATCGCCGCTTCCATCAAGTCGCGAATAATCGACTCAACGTCGCGGCCAACGTAGCCGACCTCGGTGAACTTGGTCGCTTCGACTTTGATAAACGGTGCTTTGGCCAGCTTGGCTAGGCGCCGGGCAATTTCCGTTTTACCCACACCGGTAGGGCCAATCATCAGAATATTCTTGGGCGTCACTTCAGGGCGTAGGTCGTCATCCAGCTGCATACGGCGCCAGCGGTTACGCAGCGCGATGGCAACGGCGCGTTTAGCATCCTGCTGGCCGATAATGTACTGATCAAGCGCGTGAACGATTTCGCGGGGTGTCATCTGAGTCATATAAGTAACCTTTGTGGGCAGTGAGCGGCGTTTGAGAGTCGCGTACGTTGATTAGCGACCGTCAATCGACAGCTCTTCGAGCGTCACGTGATGATTGGTAAACACACAAATATCACCAGCGATCGCCAGCGATTTCTCAGTAATTTCACGCGCCGAAAGCTCGGTATTTTCTAACAGCGCTCGGGCGCTGGCCTGGGCGAAGTTGCCACCAGAGCCAATCGCAATAATGCCGCGCTCAGGCTCGACCACGTCACCGTTACCGGTAATGATCAGCGAGGCGCTATGGTCGGCCACGGCCAGCAGTGCTTCTAAACGGCGCAATGCCCGGTCAGTGCGCCAATCTTTGGCGAGCTCGACCGCTGCTTTGGTTAAATGGCCTTGGTATTTTTCCAACTGCGCTTCAAAGCGCTCAAACAGAGTGAACGCATCCGCAGTGCCTCCAGCAAACCCGGCGAGGACTTTGCCGCGATAGAGGCGGCGTACTTTGCTGGCGTTACCTTTCATTACGGTATTGCCCAGCGACACTTGACCGTCGCCAGCGAGGGCGACTTGGTTACCACGACGAACGGAGACAATAGTGGTCATGGAGATAACTCCTTGGTGGGAGGCGTGCTCCCGATGACTGGCTGGTCACTTGCTCTTTAACATACTGCTTCTAGCAGCGACCATTGTGTAAGCGTTCACAACAAAATGCGGGCGGCTGATAAAAAATCAACCGCCCGCAGGGTATTCCAGATGGGATTATTAGTTTTGCAGTTGGATCAGCAGTGGCTCGATACCTTGGGTATTCATCAAATCCTGAGCGCGGTTCAACTCGCGGGTATCTTCGTAAGGCCCCACTTGAACGCGGTGCCAGGTATTGCCATCCGCCTGTACTTCGCTGATTTCTGCCAGCAGGCTTAGATTGCGCAGCCGGCCGCGCAACTGCTCGGCGTCGCCAACCTCGCGAAACGAGGCAGCCTGAAGCATATAGCGCCCTGGCGTGTTGGTAGCCGCTTCATTCTCCTGGGCTGCGGAGACCTGATCCTCAGGCCGGGTGTTGGCCGCAATGACCTGGGCGATAGGGTCATCGCCTGTGGCCGGGGCTGCGTCGCTATCAGTGGCCTGCTCGGCAGCCTCTGGGCGAACCACGCTGGAAGGTAGCGTGACGCCGGGAGCAATGACCTCGGTTTCAGGCAGCAGAGTATAAAACTCAAATGTTGGCATTGAGGGTTCGGCAGCATCTTCGGTTTCCCGAGCGGCGGCGCGCTCTTCACTGCCATCCGGCTTGGGTAGCACCGTGGCTTGAGGCGTTGCACTCGGCTGCTCTTGCCAGGGGGCGGTACCGTGCTGGTGCTGAGCCAAGAAAAAGCCTGCAGCCATGCCAGCAAGGCCCCACAGCCAGCCAGGAAGGCGGAAACCACCGCCAGAACTACGGGCTGATTTGCGCTGCGAGGTGGCCCCGCGGCGGGCGGGCTTTTTACGCGGGGTAGCCATGAATTACATCTCCTCTGGGGCGCTAACCCCCATTAAATCAAGCCCATTGCGCAGCACTTGACGGGTAGCAAGTCCCAGCGCCAGGCGGGTATTGCGTAGGGTGTCGTCCTCGACCATTACTTTGACGGCGTTGTAGCAGGTGTGGAAATCGCCGGAAAGATCGAGCAGATACTGGGCAACCTGCTGTGGTTCACGGTTTCTGGCGGCGGTTTCAACCACTTCAGGGAAGCGTGCCAAGCGATTAAGAACGGCTTTCTCCTGGTCGCTATCCAGCAGCGCTAGGTTGGCCAGTGCTAATGGGTGGTCGAACGGCTGATCAGCGTCTTGGGCTTTGCGCAGCATGCTGCATACCCGCGCGTGAGCGTACTGAATGTAGTACACCGGATTGTCGTTCGACTGTGAGCGGGCTAAGTCGATATCAAAGGTAAGCTGAGAGTCGGCGCGGCGCGCGGCAAGAAAGAAGCGCGTGGCATCGCGCCCCACTTCGTCGATCAAGTCGCGAACGGTGACATAGCTACCGGCGCGCTTAGAGAGTTTTACCTCAACGCCGGAGCGGGTGACCATCACCATCTGGTGGAGCACGTAGTCGGGCCAGCCTTTGGGAATGCCGACTTCCAATGCCTGTAAACCGGCGCGAACGCGGGTGACGGTGGAGTGGTGGTCGGCGCCCTGCTCGTTAATCACGGTTTTGAAGCCGCGCTGCCACTTGTCCAGATGATAGGCCACATCAGGCAGGAAGTAGGTGTAACCGCCATCGCGCTTGCGCATCACGCGATCCTTGTCGTCACCAAAATCGGTGGTGCGCAGCCACATGGCACCGTCATCCTCATAAGTGTGACCTGCGTTTACCAGCGTCTCAACGGTGGCGTCTACTTTGCCGTCTTCATAAAGAGAGGACTCTAGGAAGTAAACATCGAACTCAACGCCGAACGCTTTAAGATCCAGATCCTGCTCGCGGCGTAGCCAAGCGACGGCGAACTCTTGAATAGCGTCTAAATCGTCAGGATCCTTTTTGGCGGTAACTTCGCGGTCATCGGCGCTTACCGTTTTACCCGCCAAGTAGTCGTTGGCCACATCCACAATGTACTCACCGCGATAGCCGTCTTCCGGCCAGCTTTCATCATCAGGGCCCAAGCCTTTTACCCGCGCTTGTACCGAGCGGGCGAGGTTGGCGATCTGGGCGCCTGCATCGTTGTAGTAAAACTCGCGGGTCACATCATAGCCGGTGGCTTCAAGCAAGCGGCATAAACAGTCACCAATGGCAGCCCCACGGCCGTGGCCAACATGGAGCGGGCCAGTTGGGTTGGCGGAAACGAACTCCACCTGCACTTTTTCGCCTTTGCCTATCAGGCTGCGGCCAAAGGTGTCGCCGCAGTCGAGCACTTGGGCTACGATTTGCGCTGCGGCATCGGCGGCAGCGAAAAAGTTAATAAAGCCGGGGCCTGCAATGTCAGTTTTTTGAATGGCGTCGCTTTCGGGAAGCGCGGCGACCAGCATATTGGCCAGTTCGCGCGGATTTTTACCGGCGGGTTTGGCCAACATAAGCGCCAGATTGGTGGCGTAATCGCCATGTGCTTTGTCTTTGGTGGGGTCCACTTTAATCGTGGGTTGAAGGTCGTTCGGCAGCACGCCTTGGTGCTTGAGCGCGGTAACCGCGCCTTCGAGCAGAGAAACTATAGTGTCGTTCATGTAGGTATCCGGGTGTCGTCGTTGGCGGCGTGTGCTAACGCGCATCAATATAGGTGCGTCAATAAGGCGGCTATTATCAGCAATTGAGCCGCAGTTTCAAAGCCGCGTAATGGGAAGCCCCTATTTAGGAGAGCGTTTAGGAGGGCTTAGGAGAGCGTTTGTGGATCGATATCGATCGACCAGCGCACCTTGCGTGCCTCACGATTCGCTTCCAGCCACTGCACGAGCCAACTGACGGCAGGGTGAAGCTGGCTTCGCTTATCTGCCGCCAGCATGACATGTAAATGGTAGCGATTTTGACGTCTTTCCATCGGTGCAGGCACCGGCCCCAGGCAGCGGGTCGAAACGCCTGACGCTTTGAGCCATTGACGTAGAGCTTGAGCAGCCTGTTGCGCCATGGCTAGGGCCGCATCCTCTTTGGGACTTTCAATCCGCAGTAACGCCATAAAGCAGAACGGGGGCAGTTGGGCGATGCGCCGCTCTTCCAGCATGTTGCGCGCCAGCGCCCCGTAACCGTGCTCCGCCAACTGGCCTAGATGCGGGTCATCGGGGTGTAGCGTTTGAACCAGCACTCTGCCTGGGTGGGCGGCACGCCCCGCACGCCCCGCCACCTGTTCGAGTAACTGTGCGCTATGCTCGAGCGCGCGAAAATCCGCTGCATACAGCCCACCGTCGGCATTGATGACCACCACCAAGGTCACGTGGGGCAGGTGGTGCCCCTTGGCGAGCATCTGAGTACCAACCAGCACACACGGCTCGCCGCGCTGAATCTCTTTTAGCACTTGCTCAAAGCTATCCTTTCGCCGCGTGCTGTCACGGTCAATGCGGTAAATGGTGGTTTTCGGAAACAGCGTTTGTAGCGTCTCTTCAGTACGTTCCGTGCCGCTACCCAGCGCGCGTAAGTCGCCGCTGCCGCACTCGGGGCAGGCGTCCGGCAGAGCGCGGCGACTATCACAGTGATGACAAGCTAGCAGCGGTGGCTGGCGATGCAGTGTCATGCGGGCGTCGCACTGGCCGCACTCGGCCATCCAGCCGCAGGCGTGGCAGGCAAGCGTTGGCGCAAAGCCGCGGCGGTTGATAAAAATCAGCACCTGTTTGCCAGCGCTTAAGGTGCTTTTAATCGCCTTGATCGCACCGGGGAGCAGGCCGCCCTGACGATGCTGGTGGCGTAAATCAATCAGTTCCAACTTGGCTGGTGGGTGGCGGCTGGGCCGCTGGGTCAGGCGAAGATGGCGATAAGCACCGCTGAGCGCTTGATGAAGACTCTCTAAAGAAGGCGTGGCACTGCCCATCAGCAGCGGAATTTTATGGTAGTGAGCGCGGGCCACGGCCAAGTCGCGGGCGTGGTAGCGTAAGCCATCGTGCTGTTTGTAGGAGCCGTCGTGTTCTTCATCGACAATGATCGCACCGGGGTTGGCCAGCGGCGTGAAAATCGCCGAACGAGTGCCGATAATAATCAGCGCACGACCACTGGCAGCGGCTTCCCACACGTCTAGACGCTCGGGGTCAGTAAGGCCCGAGTGCAGCGCCACCACCGGAACGCGAAAGCGGCTCCTAAAGCGGGCGAGGGTTTGCGGTGTTAGGCCAATTTCCGGCACCAGTACCAGCGACTGCTTGCCTTTAGCGGCGATAGCTTCAATCAGTTGCAGGTAGACTTCCGTTTTACCGCTACCCGTAACGCCTTCCAGCAGGCAGGGGTGATAGCTATCGAGTTTTTCATGCAGCATAGCCAGCGCCGTGGCCTGTTCGCGGTTGAGGGGGAGTGCGGGGGTCGCTAGTAAATTGCCGCTTGGCGCTGAAGGGGCCGTTAGAATATGTTCCTGACTGGTGGCCAAGCCTTTCTTCTCAAGCGCCAGTAGCTGGTCGCGGGCAAAACCATGGGCGTTTACCGCACGACTGGGTAACCCATGGGGGTGTTGGCGCAGCAGTGCATGCAGCTCTGCTTGCTTGGGCGCTCGACTAAGAGTCCCTTGTTTACCATCACCCTGGGCGAGCCACAGGGTTTGGGTGCGACCTGCCATGGCGTGACCCTGGCGTAGCCGCGCGGGCATGGCGTGGTGAAGGGTGTCACCCAGGCTGTGCTGATAGTAGCGAGCGGCAAATCGGCATAACCAGAGCCAGTCTTCTGGGAGTGGAGCGTCGTCAAGCGTTTCGCTGACTGCACGCAGTTGGCTGCGCGGCAGGTCGCTGTGATCGGCAAGCTCCACTATTACGCCGACGACTTCACGCCGCCCAAAGGGCACCCGCACTCTCAGACCCGGCTGCCAGCCGCAGACAGGGCTCGTGGTGCATGGCAGGTAGTCGAACAGGCGGCGAAGTGGTGAAGGCAGCGCTATTTTGAGTACTGGTGTTGGCATTTGGGAAGCTACCCGTGAAGAAACAGAATCAGGCAATTGGCCTCCGGCGTTAGTTTTGCTAGAATACGCGACCGCTCAATCTTAACGACCTGTCTTTAAGAACGACATTTAAGAACTATCGTAACGAAAGAGCGTCTAACCGGTTAGTAGTTTTTCCAAACCCGTATGCGGTGCCTGGCGCTAGATCAGGTGGCGGCATATAGCTTCGTGAGGCTCGAAATGAGACAAGGTATTCACCCGAATTACAACACGGTCACCGCTAGCTGTTCTTGCGGCGCTAATTTCCAGGTTGGTTCTACCTCTGGTCAGGACTTCTCTCTGGACGTGTGCTCCAACTGCCACCCGTTCTACACTGGTAAGCAGAAGCAAGCGACCACTGGTGGCCGCGTAGAGCGCTTCAACAAGCGTTTCGGCGCAGCTGTTAAGCGCGGCTAAGCCATACTGGATAGCCACATCGCAAGCACGCCATGTGTTTGTGCAAAACCCACGCCACGGCGTGGGTTTTTTGTTGTTCAGCTAAAACTAACTCAATGGCATTTGTGGAAAAAATTTTCATAAATGCTGCGCCACAGCAATTTGCAAAGCATTACGGCTAAAGCGGTTTTTGGTAATTTTCAGCAAAAATCATACGAAATGCGGCGAATGTGAAGGTAAAATTCAGTTAAACGAGCGTTTTTATATGAGTTGACGACGCGCTTGAGACGCATAGGTTTTTTCTATATTCTGAAAAGACTTATCTACTTTATGTTAACTGGACTCTGACCATGACGGATGCAAATAAGCAGGCTGCTTTGGATTATCACGCGAAACCAATTCCCGGCAAGCTGTCGGTAGAGTTGACCAAGCCCACTGCAACCGCACGGGATTTGGCGCTGGCGTATAGCCCAGGCGTGGCTGAGCCAGTGCTTGAAATCGCCAGGGATGCGGAAAATGCCTACCGCTATACCGGCAAGGGTAATCTGGTCGCCGTTATTACCGACGGCAGCGCTATCCTTGGCCTAGGCAATCTGGGCCCACTGGCGAGTAAGCCAGTAATGGAAGGCAAAGGCGTGCTGTTTAAGTGCTTTGCCGGCCTCAACTCGGTTGATATCGAAGTGGATGCGGAAAGCCCGCAGGCATTTATCGATACCGTTGCGCGCATTGCCGATACCTGGGGCGGCATCAACCTTGAAGATATCAAGGCGCCTGAGTGCTTTGAAATTGAAAAAGCCCTGATTGAGCGCTGCAGCATCCCGGTGTTTCATGATGATCAGCACGGCACCGCGATTGTAACGGCGGCAGGTATGCTCAATGCGCTGGATATCGCCGGCAAAAAAATCGAAGACGTTAAGATTGTCTGCATGGGCGCAGGGGCGGCGGCGATTGCCTGCATGCGGCTGCTGGTCTCTTGCGGTGCCAGTAAAGACAATTTGGTAATGCTTGATCGTCGCGGTGTTATTCACGCCGACCGTGAAGGCATTAACGAATACAAGGCTGAATTCGCCCGCGATACTGAAATGCGTACCCTGGATGATGCCATCGATAACGCCGATGTCTTTATCGGCTTATCAGGCCCTGGGCTGCTGTCCGCCGACCAAGTGAAGAAAATGGCACCCGATCCGGTGATTTTCGCCTGCACCAATCCGGATCCGGAAATTCACCCTGACGTTGCTCGTGAAGCGCGTCCGGATGTGATTATGGCCACTGGCCGTTCGGACTTCCCGAACCAGGTTAACAACGTGCTGGGCTTCCCGTTTATCTTTCGGGGTGCTTTGGATGTGCGTGCCACGCGCATTAATGAAGAGATGAAGCTGGCTGCCGTGCACGCGCTCAAAGATCTGGCCCGCGAGCCGGTACCCCAGGAAGTGCTGAACGCCTACGAGCGTACCGAGATGAGTTTTGGTCGCGAGTACATTATTCCCACGCCTGTCGATATTCGCCTGTTGGCGAGGGTCACCTCAGCGGTGGCTCAAGCCGCGGTTGATTCTGGCGTAGCGCGTAAACCGTATCCTGCGCACTATCCGCTAACGTCAATTAACGACGTTTACGGCGGCTAAGCCACTCACTGAGCTCTGGTCATTACTTACGCCCGCTTCTTAGCGGGCGTAAGTGTTTAAGAGGCTCTCTAATTAGTCTTGTGAGTAACGCGTTAGCCCTTCCTGAGCAGTAGAAGCCACTAATCGACCGTCACGGCTGTAGATATGCCCCCGCGCCAGCCCGCGAGCGCCGCCTGCCCATGGCGAGTCGATAACGTAGAGCAGCCAGTCGTCCAGGCGGGTGTCCTGGTGGAGCCACAGCGCGTGGTCTAGGCTGGCGATGCGTAGCTTGGGGTCGCGATATTCAATGCTGTGAGGAATCAGGCTGGTGGTCAGCAAGTTGAAGTCAGAGGCGTAAGAGAGCAGGTGACGGTGCAGGGCCGGATCGTCCGGAAGGGTGCCTGAAAGGCGAAACCATAAGCACTGACCCGCAGGTGTGCCGCTGTCGGGATTGCCCGTTAGATGCAAAAACTCAATGGGGTGGCCAGGAAAGCGGTCATGTTTGGCATCGCCGCTTTCGATTAACGCTTCCGGTGCAAGCACCTCTGGCATGGCGCGTTGGTGGCTAAAGCTTGCCTCTTCGCTCTGAAAGGAGGCGCTACAGAAAAAGATCGGCCGACCTTTTTGGATGGCGGTGACGCGGCGGGTGGTAAAGCTGCCGCCATCGCGAATGGTATCTACCTGATAGACAACGGGGCGATGGGGGTCGCCAGGGCGCAGGAAGTAACCGTGTTGAGAGTGAGGGCGACGCTCATCTGGCACAGTGCGTGCGGCTGCCGCTAGCGCCTGGCCGAGCACTTGGCCACCGTAGAGCTGAGGAAAGCCTAGATCCTGGCTCTGGCCACGAAATAGCGTCTCTTCCAGCGTTTCCAACTCCAGTAACGCTACCAGTTTGTTCAGCGCGTCTGTCATTCTCGGTATCCTTGCGGCTGTCTCTATCGAATGCTGTCGTTGAAAATGGACTACCACGGCGGCGGGCTGCCCTTTTCATACGATCGTTTAGCTATCAGCTACCTTAGCGGAGTTTACGTTTATGCGCAGCGATGAATTTTACATGTACCGGGCGCTTGACCAAGCCCACCTGGCTGCCGCAGCGGGCGAGGTGCCGGTGGGCGCGGTAGTCGTTGACGCGCAGGGTAATATTATTGGTGCAGGGTGCAATGCGCCAGTGGCCAGCTGTGACCCCAGCGGCCACGCGGAAGTGCGCGCACTGCGTGAGGCGGGTAAGCACCAGGGCAACTACCGCCTTGAGGGCTGTACGCTGTTTGTCACTCTGGAGCCCTGCATGATGTGTGCAGGCACGATGATTCATGCCCGCTTAGCCCGCCTGGTTTACGGTGCCGCCGAACCTCGGGCGGGCATGGTGGAGTCAAAGGCTAACCTGCTGTCACAGCCGTGGTTCAATCATCAGATCATAGTAACCGGTGGCGTGCTAGCCGCAGCCTCGCAAAAACTGCTGAAGGGTTTTTTTGCCGCCCGGCGCGCGCAGCCAGGTGAGCCGTTGCCCACAAACAGGGCTAGTGAGTAAGTTGGACTGACCTTTAATTAAGCGGCGGTACAAGCTCAAACAGCAGTAGCGGATCATCGTTGACAGGTGTTTGTTCTAGTTGAAAAAACTGCTGGCGACTGCGCTCTACATACTCGATCATTTCGTAATAACGGCGGATGTTGCGCACGTAAATCACCGGTTCGCCGCCACGGGCATAGCCGTGACGCGTCTGGCTATGCCATTCGCGCTGCTGTAGCAGTGGTAGTGCAGCGCGTACATCTTCCCAACTGTCGGGGTCGCCGCCGCGCATTTCCGCAATCTTGCGAGCGTCGTATAAATGGCCAAGGCCGACGTTGTAGGCCGCCATGGCCATAAACAGGCGGTCATCGCCGGTAATGCTTTCCGGTAAGCGGTCTTTAATGCTGCGTAAATAGCGGGCACCGCCATCAATGCTCTGTGCGGGATCGGTACGGTCAGCAACGCCCATCTCACCCGCCGTGGGGTTGGTCAGCATCATCAAGCCTCGCACGCCTGTCGGCGAGACAGCGTCCGGATCCCAGTGAGACTCCTGATACCCCACCGCCGCCAGTAGCTTCCAGTCAAACTCTGTTTCACGGGCGGACTGCTGGAACAGTTCCGTGTAACGGGGCAGGCGTGCATCAAGGTGGTCAAGAAAGGTGCGGGTGCCGACATACTCTAAGTAGTCGTCATGGCCAAAATAGCGGCTGACGAGCCGATTGAGCGTGCCGCTTTCTTGTAGGTCTTGCAGGAAGCGATTAGCGGCTTCCAGTAACCCCAGGCCTCGACCACTGGGCACTGCCCACGCCATGGAGAGCGGATCGCCGAGTATGAAACCACGCTCGACGTTGGGGAAAAACAGCCGGTTTAAACGGAATTGATGCTCAAAAATAACGGCGGCATCCAGCGTGCCGTTCTCCACCCGTGCAAGCAACTCAGCAACTTCAAGCTCGTGTGACTCTTTCCAACTCAAGGTGGGATGACGGCGTTGAAGATCGCGCAGCGCTTGATCCGTCCCGGCTTCACTGAGCGTGCCCAGTTCTAAGCCGACCAGATCACTCGGCGCTTTAATGCCGTTAAGTCCGCGGCGGTACACCACCAGCGGCTGCATTTGAATAATCGGGCGAGTGTAGTGGATGCCGGGGCTATCGGGCAGTAGTGGGAGTGCTGCTGCACCGAGATCGCCTTTGTCACGTACCGCTGGCAGCACACTTTCGGGGTGATGGCTGGCGTCAAGATTAAGGCTTACCCCCAAGTAGTCAGCAAAGCGGTGCATCAGCTCGTACTCAAAGCCGGTAGGGCCTTGGCGGCCTTCGTAATAGGTGGTGGGGGTGTTGCGGGTGTGAACGGTAATAAAGTCTTTTGCACTGATATGCGTCAAATGCTCGCCTGGGGGGACGAGGGAAAGAGTCGGTACCATGGCTAACAGCATAATGGCAGTTAACGCATAATAAGCGCTGGCACGGGCTATAAAATGTCGGCAAATCAACGTCAGCATGGCGTCTTGTCGGCATGAAACAAGCTGCCACGATACCCAGACACGGTCATGCTGTCACCTTGTTGATTTCGTGTGGCGGCTGGTTTCCAGTATCATAGGCGTTTTTAGGCACCATAAAAGCATGGTCGCACAGCGGCCCGGTGATTTCCCTGCTCGAATTTCCCTGCTCTAGAGGCTTCAGGATATGCTCGAACTGCGAGGCGCGCCCGCCCTTTCTGCCTTCCGTCATGCTCGGCTGTTAACGGTGCTGCGTGAACGTGTGCCCGAAGTGGAAGCGCTGTCTGCCCACTATGTTCATTTTGTCGATGCTCACACCAATGATCGTCAAACACTGGAGGACGCCTCCCGCGAGCGTTTAGCACAGCTACTCGACTATGGCACTCATACCAGCGTGGAGGTTCCCGAGAACGCCCAGCGTTTTTTGGTGGTGCCGCGCTTGGGTACTCAGTCACCCTGGTCGTCAAAAGCGACTGATATCGCCCATAACTGCGGGTTACGCGACATTAGCCGCATCGAGCGCGGTATCGATTACCGGGTAAGCTTCACCGCCACGCCGGATGACGAGAGCCTGAACGCGCTGGCGGCACTGCTGCATGATCGTATGACCGAAACGGTGCTGACGGATGTCTCAGACGCCGCTAAACTTTTTGCCCAACATGATCCAGCACCGCTGGGCAGTGTGGATATTCTCGAAGGTGGCCGAGACGCGCTGGCTACCGCCAACCAAGCGCTGGGGCTGGCGTTGGCAGAGGATGAAATCGACTATCTTGTCGACGCCTTCAATGAGTTGGGGCGTAACCCCAGCGACGTTGAACTGATGATGTTCGCCCAAGCTAACTCTGAGCACTGCCGTCACAAAATCTTCAACGCGGATTGGGTTATCGACGGCGAAGCGCAAAATCATTCGCTGTTTAAGATGATCAAGAATACGTTTGCGTCATCGCCCGATAATGTTCTTTCGGCCTATAGCGATAATGCCGCCGTCATTAAAGGCAGTCAGGCCGGGCGCTTTTTTGCTACACCGCTAACCGGGGCTGACGACGAACGCGCGCTCTATGCCACTCATCAGGAGCCCATTCATATCCTGATGAAGGTGGAGACGCATAACCACCCAACCGCCATTGCCCCTTTCCCGGGTGCCGCGACCGGCTCCGGCGGTGAAATTCGCGATGAGGGTGCGACGGGGATCGGCGGTAAACCTAAAGCAGGTCTTTCGGGCTATACCGTATCTAACCTGCGCATTCCTGAGTTTGTGCAGCCCTGGGAGGCGTTTGATTACGGTAAGCCCGAGCGCATGCAGTCAGCGCTTAACATCATGCTCGACGGCCCGATTGGCGGCGCGGCGTTTAATAATGAATTTGGTCGCCCTAACTTAACCGGCTACTTCCGCACCTACGAGCAGGAGTCGCTTAACGAGGGCGGTATCGAGCGGCGCGGCTTCCATAAGCCGATTATGCTCGCCGGCGGATACGGCAATATTCGTGCGCACCATGTTCAGAAGGGCGATATCCCCGTCGGCGGCAAGCTGATCGTCATGGGCGGCCCGGCGATGCTGATTGGCTTGGGCGGTGGCGCTGCATCCAGCATGGCGTCCGGCACCTCCAGCGCTGATTTGGATTTTGCCTCGGTTCAGCGTGAAAACCCTGAAATCGAACGTCGCGCCCAGGAAGTGATTGACCGCTGCTGGGCAATGGGCGACCACAACCCCATTCGCTTTATTCACGATGTCGGCGCGGGCGGACTTTCCAACGCGTTGCCCGAGCTTGTTAAAGACGGCAACCGTGGTGGCCGCTTTGATCTGCGCGCGGTGCCCAATGCCGAGCCGGGCATGAGCCCGCTGGAGATCTGGTGTAACGAAGCCCAGGAGCGCTACGTACTTGCCGTCGCGCCAGAGGATTTAGACACCTTTGACGCGCTTTGTAAGCGTGAACGCTGCCCTTATGCGGTGGTCGGTGAAGCGTTGGAAGCGCATCACCTTGAAGTCCGTGACGGCCACTTTGACAGTAAGCCTGTCGATTTGCCGATGAGTGTGCTGTTCGGTAAAGCACCCAAAATGCAGCGCGAATTTGAGCGTCACGATCCTGAACTTTCCGGCATGATGCTCGACAATCTCGACCTGCGCGAAGCGCTTGATCGCGTGCTACGGCTCCCCACTGTGGCCTCCAAAAATTTTCTGATCACTATTGGTGACCGCTCAATTACAGGCCAAGTGGCCCGGGACCAGATGGTCGGCCCCTGGCAGGTGCCGGTAGCCGATGTCGCCGTAACGACCGCTAGTTTTGATACCCATGCCGGTGAAGCCATGGCGATGGGTGAGCGTCCGCCGGTGGCGTTGATCAACCCCGCCGCCAGCGCCCGCTTGGCCGTCGCCGAAGCGATTACCAATCTGGCGGCTGCGCCAATCGCCAAGCTCAGCGATATCAAGCTCTCCGCTAACTGGATGAGTGCGGCTGAACATCCGGGTGAGAACCAAGCGCTGTATGACGCTGTTTATGCGGTAGGTATGGAGATGTGCCCGGCGCTGGGTATTGCTATTCCGGTGGGCAAAGACTCCATGTCGATGCGCACCGCCTGGGTTGATGATAATGACCAAGGGGAAAGTGAAGACAAGAGCGTAACGTCGCCGCTGTCTCTGGTCGTCACCGGCTTTGCACCTGTTACTAATGCATTGGCGACGCTAACGCCGCAGATCAACTTGGATCAAGACGAATCGGATCTGATTCTGATTGACCTAGGCAGCGGTCAAAATCGCTTGGGTGGCTCAGCCTTGGCGCAAGTGTACGGCCAAGTGGGTAATGACTGCCCTGATGTAGACGACCCGGAAGATATTAAAGCGTTCTTCGAGGTCATTCAGGGTCTTAACCGTGACGGTAAAGTGTTGGCTTATCATGATCGCAGTGATGGTGGCCTGCTGGTGACGCTGCTGGAAATGGCTTTCGCCGCCCACGCCGGGCTTGAAATCAAGCTCGACTGGATGATTGATGAGCCGGTAGAAGCGCTTAATGCGCTGTTCTCGGAAGAGCTAGGCGCGGTCATTCAGGTCAATCGCCAACACACGGAAGAAGTGCTGGCGCAGTTTGCCGTTGCCGGTATCGAAACGTGCGGCGTCATTGCTCGCCCCCGTTATGATGACCAAGTACGCGTGACGCTGTTTGAAGAGCCGCTACTGGAAACCACGCGTCTACTTACCCAGCGCACCTGGGCTGAAACCAGTTACCGCATGCAGGCGCTGCGGGATAACCCCGAGTGTGCCAAGAATGAGTTCGACAATCTGCTTGATAGTCGCGATCCGGGCCTCTCTGCAGCGCCAACCTTTGATATCAACGACGATATTAGCGCGCCCTATGTCAACACCGCCAAGCCAGCCATGGCCGTCCTGCGCGAGCAGGGCGTCAATGGCCAGGTAGAAATGGCCTGGGCCTTCGATAAAGCCGGGTTTGAGGCAGTCGATGTGCATATGAGCGACATCCTCGAAGGGCGTGTTTCGCTTGATGAGTTCAAAGGCCTTGTCGCCTGCGGTGGCTTCTCTTATGGCGATGTGCTGGGCGCCGGGGGCGGCTGGGCAAAATCAGTGCTGTTTAACGAGCGCGCCCAGGAGCAGTTTGCGGCGTTCTTCGCCCGTGACGATAGTTTCTCGCTGGGGGTATGTAACGGCTGTCAGATGCTCTCGCAGTTAAAATCGTTAATTCCTGGGGCTGAAAATTGGCCGACCTTTGTACGCAATGAGTCTGAGCAGTTTGAAGCGCGGGTCTCTATGGTGAGGGTTGAGAAGAGTCCTTCGATTCTGCTTGCCGGCATGGAAGGCTCCAAGCTGCCCATTGCGGTTGCTCATGGTGAGGGGCAGGCGGCGTTCCGTGACAGCGCCCATCTGCGTAGCATGCAGTCGAGCAGTCAAATTGCCATGCGCTACATCGACAACTACGGCCAGGTGACGACGCGTTACCCGGCTAACCCTAACGGTTCGCCCTCGGGCATTACCGGCCTAACCACCCCCGATGGCCGAGTGACGATCATGATGCCGCACCCTGAGCGTGTGGCTCGGGCGGTCACTAACTCTTGGCGTCCGGCGGAGTGGACGGAAGATGGCGCTTGGCTGCGCCTATTCCGCAACGCTCGGGTTTGGCTCAACTAATTTAGGCAATGCGTCCAGGTAATGCGCTTGATTTGACGATAGCGTTCAACGTTAACGGCGGCTTTTGCCGCCGTTAATCGCTAAAATCAGCGCTCAAGCGTGCTGCTGGGGCGCACTCTCTGCTGTTTCGTCTATTGTCACAGGCGGCAGCCCCAGCTTAGCCTCCAGTGTTTCAAGCTCTAAGCGATAGCGCTCCACGAGGTATTCGAAGCGACCAAAATCATGCCCGCAATCCATGCAGTACACGTGGGCTTGAGCACGCCGTGTAGCGGGCAAGCGTTTTAGACGGCTACTGCATTCTGGGCATTCAGGGCTGAAATGATTCGTTGTCATGGTGAACCTCTTTCTTAAACTCCCGCAGAACGACGCAATAACGACTCGGGAGATTAAAAGTGGATTTGAAAACCTTCACTGTTAAGATGCGACGAAAGTCGCAATAGTTCAATAGCAGGCTAATTAATTTGCCGACATCCAACGCCTCTCAAATATCCTCGCCCACGCCCCAGCTTCGCCCCTATCAGGTGGACGCGGTAAAGCGCGTGGTGGTGCACTTTCGCGCCTCGAGCGATCCTGCTTTGGTAGTGCTGCCTACCGGGAGCGGTAAATCGCTGGTGATTGCCGAGCTGGCGCGCTTGGCAAGAGGGCGGGTGTTGGTGCTGGCCCATGTGCGCGAGCTTGTGGAGCAGAACCACGCCAAATACCAAGCCTATGGCCTTGAAGCGGATATTTTTAGTGCCGGTTTAAAGCGCAAAGAAGCGAGTCGCCAAGTGGTGTTTGGTTCGGTGCAGTCAGTAGTGCGTAACTTGGCGAGTTTTAATGATGCCAATTTTACCCTGCTGGTGATCGACGAAAGCCATCGTGTATCGCTCAGCGAGGATGCCAGCTACCGCCAGGTGATCGAACATCTGCGCCAACACAATCCGCAGCTGAAAATTCTTGGCTTAACGGCGACCCCCTACCGACTGGGGCAGGGCTTTATCTACTATCGCCACCATCACGGTATGGTGCGTGGCAGTGAAGAGAGCTTTTTCCGCGACTGCGTGTTTGAACAGCCCCTCCGCTTGATGGTGAAACAGGGCTATCTCGCCGAGCCCAAGCGCTTGGATATGGCTATTGAGGGCTACGACTTCTCAGCGCTACGGCCGTCAACGAGCGGCCTGTTTCAGGAGGAGGAGCTTAACCGCGTGGTAGCGGGCAGCCGTGCTACGCCGGGCATCATCGGGCAAATTATCGAACGCGCTCACGACCGCCAGGGCGTGATGATTTTTGCCGCCACTGTGGCCCACGCTGAAGAGATCATGGGCTACTTGCCCAAGGCAGAGGCTGCGTTAATTACCGGTGCAACGCCTTCCCAGGAGCGCACAGCGCTGATCGATGCCTTTAAAGCGCGGCAGCTTAAATACCTAGTTAACGTGGCGGTGCTGACCACTGGTTTCGATGCGCCCCACGTAGATTTGATCGCTATTTTGCGGCCTACCGAATCGGTGAGCCTCTATCAGCAGATGGTGGGCAGAGGGCTGCGCCTATCGCCGGGGAAAAACGACTGTCTGATTCTGGATTATGCCGGTAACCCCTGGGATCTCTTTGCGCCGGAAGTGGGCGAACCAAAGCCGGATAGCGACAGCGAACCGGTGCAAGTGGAATGCCCCGCCTGCGGTCATGCCAATCTTTACTGGGGCAAGCGCGACGGCGATCTAGTCATTGAGCACTTTGGACGCCGGTGCCAAGGACTGATTGAAGATGATGAAGGAAAGCGGCGCCAGTGTGAGTTTCGGTTCCGTTTTAAAGTTTGCGAGGCGTGTGGCGCCGAGAACGATATCGCCGCCCGCCGCTGCCATGGCTGCGACAAACTGTTGGTGGACGCGGATGACAAGCTCAAAGATGCCCTTAAGCTGAAAGATGCCAAAGTGTTGCGCGTAAGCGGTATGCAACTAGAAGCAACCACCAATGGTCGTGGTCTGCCGCGCTTAAAAGTCACCTATCATGACGAAGATGGCACCCATCTCTCTGAGTGGTACGCGCTGGAAACCCCCGCTCAACGGCGCGCCTTCTATGCTGCCTTTCTGCGCTATCACCTGCGTGCACCAGGGGGTAAATGGCAGCCGCTAAGCGCCGAGGAGGTCGTCGCCGAGCAGCGTCGGCTGCGCCATCCTGATTTTGTCGTAGGCCGCAAAGTGGGGCGCCATTTCCAAATCCGAGACAAGCTGTTTGATTACGCTGGCCGCTACCGCAAAGCAGTGGAGGCGGGGTAGTACGCTTGTGCTGACTTTCTAATAGAGCGACGCGAATGCTGATGACTTTGCTAAACTGTTCGCTTGTGCCGATTCCCATTTCTCAAGAGAGCCGACCCGCGTGAGCGAGACGCCAAGCGCTACTGTTGATTTAGAAACACCTGATTCCGAGCCCGCTGATCCAGTGGCGGTTTCGTTTGGGCGTCTGTTTAATGAGCAGATTACGGAAATGCCGGAGGATTTGTATATTCCTCCCGAGGCACTACGCGTCTTTCTGGAGACCTTTGAAGGCCCCCTGGATTTACTGCTATACCTGATTCGGCGTCAGAACCTGGATATCCTGACCATCAATGTGGCCACTATCACCCACCAGTACATCGAATACGTGGAGCTGATGAAGGCCATGGAGATTGAGCTGGCGGGGGAATACCTGTTGATGGCCGCCATGCTCGCTGAGATCAAGTCGCGCACGCTGTTGCCGCGCCCGCCGAAAGCAGAGGGCGACGATGAGGAGGATCCTCGCGCAGAGCTTATCCGACGCCTCCAGGAGTACGAACGCCTCAAAGAGGCAGCCGAGACCCTGGATACGCTGCCGCGCATGGGGCGTGACTGGTTCAGCGTGCAGGCGGGTTTACCTCCACTGGAATCACGCGTGATTCATCCTGAGGTAGAGCTGGACGAGCTGCTCAGCGCGCTCTCCGATATCCTCAAGCGCGCCGAGCTGGTGCAGGCCCACCAGATTAGTCGTGAGGTGCTATCTACCCGCGAGCGCATGCTCAAGATTATGGAGCAGCTAAGCGTTGATGACGCGCATCAGCGCTATACCCCCTTTGAAGCGCTGTTCACCCTAGAAGAAGGGCGGGCTGGCGTGGTCGTGACCTTTATGGCAATTTTAGAGCTGGCCAAAGAAGCCATGATTGAAATTGTTCAGAATGCACCGCTTTCGCCGATTCACGTACGTGCTCGTCGTGCCGCCCTGGCCGATGACGAGGAAGGAGCTTTTGAGGAGGGCGAGATAGAAGATGATGCCTATGGCGAGTCCGCTTTTGAGCCTGGAGAGGAGACGCCATGAGTAACGCCGCCAACGCGTTAAATGACACTGTTTTAGATGACATTATTGAAGCAGCGCTCCTGGCCGCTGGCGAACCCTTGCCCCTTGAGCGCTTGGAAACTCTTTTTCTGGAAGGCGAATGCCCAACGCGCAAGGAGTTCCGTGATGTACTTGAGCGCTTACAGCTGCGCCATTCGGCTGGGGCGCTAGAGTTATTGGAAACGATCTCAGGCTATCAGCTACGCATTCGCCCGCGTCTATCGCAATGGGTCTCGCGGCTATGGGATGAGCGCCCCCAGCGCTACTCTCGGGCGCTGCTGGAAACGCTGGCCTTGATTGCTTACCGTCAACCGGTCACCCGAGGCGATATTGAAGAGGTACGTGGGGTCAGCGTGAGTAGCTCGATTATGCGTACTCTGGCGGAACGTGGCTGGATTCGCGTAGTCGGTCATCGTGATGTGCCCGGTCGACCGGCGGTGTACGCCACTACGCGCAGCTTTTTAGACGATTTTGGTTTAAAAACCCTCGATGCGTTGCCGCCGATGCACACCCTGGCGAGCTGGGACGAAAGCGAAATACCTGAAGACACGGGCATGACGAACGATGCTGGCATTCAGGGAGTCAATGATCCCGATTCAGACCATGAAGCACTGGACGAAACGGATAAAACGGTGCAGGATGCGCCTCCCCAGAAAGATGAGATAACGTCGGCTGACATTGCCGATACGCACGCCGAGACGGCGTTAACCCAGCCGCTGAGCTTTGCTGATCTACAGGCACGGCTAGCGGCACGTGCCAAGCGCCAACAAGATGAGCGCGAGGGCACGCAGACTAACGATGTGAGGTCAGACGACCATGAATCAGAGTAATACCACTACGCCCCCTACCAGCGAAAAGCTGCAAAAAGTCTTGGCCCGTGCCGGTCTTGGCTCGCGGCGTGAGATGGAAACAGCCATTTCCGCCGGACGCGTTAAAGTGAATAGCCAGGTAGCCAAGCTGGGCGATCGCGTTGAAGCACGAGACAAGGTCAGTTTCGATGACCGTCCGGTATCACTGCGCCCGGAAGAGGAAGTGCCGCGTCGGGTGATTATGTACAACAAGCCGGAAGGCGAGTTGTGCACGCGCAAAGACCCAGAAGGTCGGCGCACCGTATTTGAACGCTTGCCGCGCTTGAAAGGTGAGCGCTGGATTGCCATTGGCCGTCTGGATATCAACACCAGCGGTTTGCTGCTGTTTACCACGGATGGCGAGTTGGCCAACCGTTTGATGCACCCCTCCACCCAGGTGGAGCGTGAGTACGCCGTTCGCGTGATGGGTGAAGTGAAGCGCGAGCATATCTTGGCCATGGTCGATGGCGTGATGCTGGAAGATGGCCCGGCACGCTTTACGGACGTGCAGGAGTTTGGTGGCGAGGGCATTAATACCTGGTTTCACGTGGTGATTTTAGAAGGTCGCAACCGCGAAGTGCGTCGTCTTTGGGAGTCACAAGCGCTCACCGTTAGTCGCCTAAAACGTGTACGCTACGGCAATATCTTCCTGGATAAGCGGGCAAAAGCAGGCGAATGGGTCGAGCTTACTCAGGATGAAGTGGATGACTTGGCCACGCTGGCTAACTTAGAAACCCGTAAAGTGCCCGCGCTGACGCCCGATGAGAAGAACCGTTGGAACCGCGATAAACATAAGCGCAAGCCGGTTCAGGCAATGCGTAAACCGAAAAGCAAAGCTCGCTAAGCGCGTCTTTGATAGCTCCGTGTCGAACGGCATGGAGACGTGAAGTCAGTCGTTAAATAAGCGTGTCTGACTCTGTTTAAATGAGTAAGTCAGGCACGTTTGTGGTTCATTTCTACTATCCGAGGCTAAAAAGCACTTGCTATCAAAGCAGTGTAAGCGTAGGATATGCATCCGTTCAGGCGGGTCGTTAGCTCAGTTGGTAGAGCAGTTGACTTTTAATCAATTGGTCGCAGGTTCGAATCCTGCACGACCCACCATCGAAGCCTTTGTTTTTACGATATGTTTGAACAGCAAGTGGCGTCGGGTGGTTATGAACGAAGATAGTATGATGTAGCAGCGCAATTTGGGTCGTTAGCTCAGTTGGTAGAGCAGTTGACTTTTAATCAATTGGTCGCAGGTTCGAATCCTGCACGACCCACCAAATTCAACGCCCCTGGCAGCTAGCTGCCAGGGGCGTTTTGCTATGCGCTGATAAGAGACTCGCTTGAGCAGTGGGCCCTAGTGACAATCTGTTTGCAGCGGGCAGCTATTTCCCACCACAATGGTCTAGAATAGATTTTAGACGACGGGTCACCGCGAGAGACGCAGCGGCCCGTCGCGCACGCGAGTGACATAGGTGTAAAAGTAGCTGCGAAACAGTGCTTGCCTGTGCCTCGACCCAGTGTTTAGCAGGGGGATTCCCTGTTCGTCACAGTGGTAGACACAATGACTATTATGACTACTCAAGCCGAGCTCAGTACTCCGCTACCCGTTGCGTATTGCCCGACCCGTATTCCGGCGGAAGATCTGGCGCGGGTCGAAGAAATTAAACGGCTATTGAAAGCCCATAACGCCGTTTTGGTAGCGCACTACTACACCGATGACGCGATCCAGCAGCTTGCCGAAGAGACCGGCGGCTGTGTCGCTGACTCGCTGGAGATGGCACGCTTTGGTGCCCGCCACGAGGCCACAACGCTGGTTGTTGCCGGTGTACGTTTTATGGGCGAAACCGCCAAAATCCTATCGCCTGAAAAGCGCGTGCTCATGCCCACCCTTGAAGCAACCTGTTCGTTGGATATTGGTTGTCCTATCGACGAGTTCAGTGCTTTCTGCGATGCCCATCCTGACCGCACCGTGGTGGTGTATGCCAATACGTCTGCGGCGGTTAAGGCGCGGGCTGACTGGGTGGTGACTTCGTCGATTGCGGTTGAGGTGATTGAGCACCTGCAGGCCAAGGGTGAGAAAATTCTCTGGGCGCCCGATAAACATTTGGGCGGCTATATTCAGAACAAAACCGGCGCCGATATGTTGATGTGGGACGGCGCCTGTATCGTCCATGAAGAGTTCAAGGCCAAAGGCGTTGAAGACCTTAAACGAATCTACCCCGATGCAGCGGTACTGGTGCATCCCGAGTCGCCTGAACCGGTCGTCAGGCTTGCGGATGTAGCTGGCTCCACCTCCCAGTTGATTAAAGCGGCAAAAGAGCTGCCCAACGATAAGCTGATTGTGGCAACTGACCGAGGCATCTTTTTCAAGATGCAGCAGGCGGTGCCCCATAAAACCCTATTTGAAGCGCCCACCGCCGGTAACGGCGCTACCTGTCGCAGCTGCGCGCACTGCCCCTGGATGGCCATGAATGCGCTGGATAACCTGGCGGGTGCATTGCGCGAGGGGAGTGGTGAGATCCAGGTCGATGAGCCGATGCGTTTGAAGGCCTTGATGCCGCTGGAGCGAATGCTTAATTTCAACGCATAGCGAGAAAAGATTAACCGAAGGTCATTGCGAACGAAGTGAAGCAATCTCGGGGTTATTGCCACCGCTGGTTAAGATTGCCGCGTCGCTGCGCTCCTCGCAATGACCTAGGTTTAGTTGACCTAGATTTAATTGGCATAGATTTAGTTAAAATCTTCCAGCGCTTCGCGGTACTCAATAAACGCCTCGCGGCGCTGCTCAATTCTTGCTACTACCTGCAGATCACTTTCGCGCTCCGCCGCATCCCTTGCAATGGAGAGCTGGCGAATGCCGCGGTCTACCCGCCCCGTTAGCTGAAGATGCTCTGCTCTCGCTAAATGCCCCCAACCATCATGCCCGCTGCGTCCAGCCGCCTCGGCGAGCAGGTTAAAACCTTGTGGGTTTTCTGGATGTTGAGACGTTACGTCGCGCAGCAGGTTGTAAGCAGCTTCAGGGTCGCGCTGTAGCTGTGCTTCAGCCAGTATCAGTTGAGCAGGAAGGTAGTTAGGCATAAAACGCAGCAGTCGCTGGCTGCGCTGGATGGCCTCATCGTACTGGCCAGCCTCTAAGGCGACGCTCGCCGCAGAAGCGGGTAGCATAGCGAAGTCAGGCTGCTGGCTGGCAAGCTGATCCAGGCGTTGTAAGGCGCTACTCGTCTGGCCGTTGCGGGCAGCGATCAACGCATCTAGGTAGCTCTGGGCAACTTCATCCGCGCCTTCACGGGCAAGGCGTGACGCCGCTTGCTGAGGAGTGTTGGCGTGAATGCTCAGCAGTGCCCGGGCGCGCATCATGTCGTAAAGAGTGTCGCTGGTGTATGCATCGGCGACATTCAGCTGGGCAGCGCGATCCTGAGCGGCGCTTAAGCGGCTATCAGTGACCGGGTGTGTGAGTAGGAACTCGGGTGGCGTATCGCCCTGCAGGCGGGCCATACGCTGCATGGCTGCGAACATGCGCACCATGGCTTCCGGGTCATAGCCCGCGTCGGCCATTGCCTGCAGGCCAATATTGTCGGCTTCCTGTTCGAATAGGCGCGAATAGCTGAGCTGATCCTGGATCAGCGCTGCCTGGGAGCCCATGGCGGCCGCCATGCCAACGTCGCCGCCGCCGCTTGCCGCGATCAGCATGCCGGCCAGCATAGCAGCCATGGCGGGCAGTTGGGTTTGCGATGCGCGGGCGCTGCCCCTGGCGTAGTGGCGTTGGGAGAGATGGCCCAGCTCATGGGCTATCACCGATACAAAAGCGCCCTCATCCTCGGCAAACGCGAAGAGTCCCGAGTTAATGCCTACCACGCCACCAGGCACGGCAAAAGCGTTGAGCGATGGATTATCGACCATGACGGCGGTTGTCCGTAAGCCGTTAATCTGGCTATAGGGCGCAAGCCTAGCAATAAGGCTTTCCAGGTAATCACTTACAATGGGATCTTGCCACTGCGGTGCCTGCGCTCGAAATTGACGCAGCCATGCTCGACCCAGGCGGTACTCTTCGTTGCTGACAGAGGTAGAGGCTGCGCCCAGACTAGGCAGACCGTAATCGTTGATAGCGGCGCTTTGTGGGCTGAAAAGCAGGCTGCCGCAGGCGCAAGCGAACGCGCATATCCAGCTAGGGTAAGCGGTACGAAAGGTCGGCATGGCATCCTCATGAGTGTTGGTAAAGCGTAGTTGTCACAGTGTGACATTGATAAAGACGGGGAAGTGCCGTTAAATCGATGACCTAGTGAAATCAATCGCTAAAAAGTCAGTTTATGCAACAATGCCGTGAATATGCAGGTCATTTTGAGGGAGTGTGTATGTCTGAGCAAACCGAGGGCTTTCAACCCGATACGGTGCTTGATGCTTGTGGTCTGCATTGCCCGTTGCCACTGCTGAAGGCGAAGCAAGCCTTGGCAGGTTTGGCAGCAGGCCAGTTGCTGGAAGTACGTTCAACGGATGCGGGCTCATGGCGTGATATGGCCTCGTTTACCGACCAGAGTGCGCATACGCTGGAAGGCCGTGAAAAGCATGATGATGTTTACGTGTACTGGATTCGTAAAGCCGGGGATGCGCACTCATGACTCTGCGCACGATTTTAAAAAGCTGGGTTGAGCGCTACTTCTCAGACGAAGAAGCGCTGATTCTGCTGGTGGTGTTAGTGGCGGGCTTCGCGGCAATTATTTGGTTTGGCCGTATGCTGGCGCCGTTTTTCACTGCGCTGGTGATCTCGTTTCTACTGCAAGGTGTGGTGAGCGCGCTGACTCGGCGTGGCCTGCCGCATTTGCTGGCCGTTATCTTGGTGTTTTTGGCGTTTATTAGCGTTCTGCTAACCCTGGCCTTTATTCTTATGCCACTGATTTGGAACCAGTTAGTCGGGCTGGTGCAGGAGACACCGAGGATGTTTGCCAGTGGACAGGGCTGGCTAGACGAACTGCAGGCGCGTTATCCCAATATTATTACGCCGGATCAAATGCAGAACTGGATAGGCGTAGCGAGCCGCGAAATCAGCCAGTTAGGGCAGCGTGCCTTAACGCTTTCACTGGCATCGCTAGGCAATATTATGTCGCTGATTATCTATCTGGTGTTGGTGCCGATTCTGGTTTTCTTTATGCTCAAGGATCGCGACGTATTAGTCGGCTTCATGCTTTCGCTGCTGCCCCAAAAGCGCACGCTGCTATCGCGTATTTGGCGTGAGATGGACGACCAGATAGCCAACTATATCCGCGGCAAATTTATTGAAATTATCATCGTGGGTACGGTCGCGTTCTTTACCTTTGCCTTCTTTGGCTTGCCTTATACGGCGCTGTTGGCGGTGTTGGTGGGGTTTTCTGTGTTGGTGCCGTATATCGGCGCGGCGGTTGCCACTCTGCCGGTAGCCGCGGTCGCGGGGTTCCACTTTGGGCTTAGCGAGGAGTTTGTCTATGTGCTGGTGGCTTATGGTGTGATCCAAGCGCTGGATGGCAACGTATTAGCACCGGTTCTGTTCTCCGAAACCAACAATATCCACCCGGTCTCTATCATTGTGGCGGTGCTGTTCTTCGGCGGGATTTGGGGGTTCTGGGGTATTTTCTTTGCGATACCCTTGGCAACGCTGCTGAAGGCGTTGATCTACGCCTGGCCGCGAAGTATGCATGAGCGTGAGGAGCGTCGAGGCTTGCAAGCTCCGGCAAAAGAGTACGAGTAGCGCTGAAATATGGCCCGCGCTGGGTATCCTCAGCGCGGGCACGAAGGGTTAGCTTGCAGCGTCAAGTTGTTCGGCTGCGGCAAGCACTTCTTCAACGTGGCCTGTTACCTTTACGCCACGCCACTCTTTTGCCAGCTTGCCCTCTTTATCAATCAAGAACGTGCTTCGCTCGATGCCAAGATGCTCCTTGCCGTACATTTTCTTGAGTTTGATAACGTCAAAGATCGTGCAGACATTTTCGTCTTTGTCAGAGATCAGCTCAAAATTGAAATCCTGCTTGGCTTTGAAATTTTCCTGTGCCCGCAGGCCATCGCGTGAGACGCCAAGAATGACCGTGTTAGCGGCATCGAAGGCGGCTTTGTGGTCACGGAAATCGCCGCCTTCGGTGGTGCAGCCTGGCGTGCTGGCTTTAGGGTAGAAGTAAACCACGACCTGTTTGCCGCGTAGCTCTGACAGCGTCACGGTGGTATCACCGGTCGCGGGGGCGGAAAAATCAGCAACGAGTTGACCGATTTCAACAGACATAAGGCATCCTTTTAAGAGTGGGTGTTAATATTGGGCGTTAATGTAGACAGCTAATGTTGTTGGTTATTGTGGATAGTTATTGTGGATGGTTAATGTTAATTGTTACGCGCGATTACACGTAAGCCAGAGGCCGTTGTCAAAGCTCAAATCAGGCTGGTGACAAACTCGCAGCGCTTTACGCTGTACAGGCTGGAATCGCCTGAGTACCATTTGCCCTCTGTGGAGCGCCAGCGGCTTGTTACGAAGTAGCGCGATGGCGACCATTTTTGATAAAAACATAGCACGTAAAATACGTAGCACTTAAAACACAGATAGTTGATATCACACTTTGGCTGGTGAGGAATAAACGGATGATCACAGGCAGCATCGTCGCCCTGGCGACGCCTATGAAAGTCAATGGCGACATCGACTGGGAGGCGCTTCGTCGTCTGGTGAACTTCCATCTCGAAAATGGCACCGATGCCATTGTTGCTGCGGGCACGACAGGCGAACCAACTACCATGTCCTTTGCGGAGCACTTTGATGTAATTCGCAGCGTCGTAGAAGAGGTCAATGGCCGTATTCCGGTTATCGCTGGAACCGGGGCCAACGCCACGTCTGAAGCGGTTGAGCTGGCGCGATACGCCGGTGAAGTGGGGGCCGATTACTGTTTGTCAGTATGCCCTTACTACAACAAGCCCACCCAGGAAGGCCTCTACCAGCACTTTAAAGCGGTCGCTGAAGGCAGCAAGCTGCCGGTAATTCTGTATAACGTGCCGGGCCGCACCTGTTCTGATCTCTACAACGAAACCGTCTTACGGTTGGCTAATGTAAATAATATTATTGGCTTAAAAGACGCGACGGGGAACCTGGAGCGTGCAGAAGATCTAATCACGCGTCTGAAGGGCAGTGGCTTTATGCTCTACTCCGGCGACGATGCGACTGCCTGTGACTTTATGTTGATGGGTGGCCATGGCGATATCTCCGTTACCGCCAACGTTGCCCCCCAGGCAATGCACGATCTGTGCGCAGCTGCCGTAGCCGGTGATTCCGATAAGGCACACCAAATTAATACACGTTTGATGCCGCTGCATACCAATCTGGGCATAGAGTCGAACCCTATCCCGGTGAAGTGGGCGCTGAATCGTATGGGCTACGCAGACGCGGGGATTCGTCTACCGCTGACTTGGCTGTCGGAAAAATACCACGCCACGGTGAGTGAAGCGCTGCAGTTGGCAGGCGTTGTAGAGGAGTAACTCGGCGCAATACCCTTTGCTACCCAGCTAGCTTATCGCTGAGCTGGGTACCTGATTTGTTGACTTAAGGTGGCTTGATGAGCTCTGTGCTTGAAATACGTGCGCTTAAATGGGTTCCGCTGGCACTCGCAGCGGCTGTCGTGCTCTCTGGTTGTGCGCGAGATGGTTTTTACCACGACCGTAACCTGGACTACACCGAGGCCGCTCCGGCGCCGCCTCTAGTGTTGCCGGAGACCCGTGATGCCCAACGATACCGCGATGCGCTGCCGGTTCCTCAAGCCGCCACTCAAGGTACACGGCTTGACGAAGCGGCAGAAATTCGTCCGCCTCAATCGCTGGCTATTGGCAGTGGTCTAGAGCCTGAGTATGTTGAGCGCCGCGAAGTTGGCGACCAAACCTGGCTCGTCGTGGCCGCCGACACCGGTACGGTGTGGCCGCAGTTGGAAGAGTTTGTACGCAGCCGACAGTTGGCCGTACAGCAGAGCAGTGCTTCCCAGGGCGTTATTGTGACTTCTCAGGCGGAAATACGCCTGCAGAGTGCACTCCGTGCGGGCAGCAGCGAAGTGCGCTGTGAGCGTGGCGGGCAAACCATGACAAGCTGTTTAGAGGCGCTGGAAAGCCACCTAAGCGCACGCAGCGCGTCTGCCAGCGTGTCCTCTTCCTGGACCGCTCAGCGCCTCACTGACGAGCAGACACTGCAAATTCGTCAGCAGGGCGACGAGTGGGAAGTGGTTATTCCGCAGCCCATTGACCGCGTATGGGCAGAGCTCAACCACTACCTGGAACTCGATTTTGCTCAGGAAGGGCAGCGTGATTTGCTGGCCGCCGATCCGGCTAGTCACGAGTTCATGGTTGATTATATGACCGCGACTGAGCGCAATCGTAACCCGCTACAGATCGTGTTCAGTGCGGATGTTCGCAAGATGTCCCAAGAGATTCGTCTTGCCCTACAGCCTGACGGTGACCAGACGATCCTGCGTGCCATTAACGCTAGTGAGCGGGCATTTAGCGCCGACGATCAGCGCGAGCTGCTTGAGCGTGTCTCCGGCTATTTACGTTAATTTGTTGATCCTTGACCCCTTACGGAGCCCCCATGGAAAAGCGCCAAGAACTCTACGCCGGTAAGGCGAAATCTGTGTATACCACCGACGATCCGGATTTGTTGGTGCTCAATTTTCGTGATGACACCAGCGCCTTTGATGGCAAAAAAATGGAGTCGCTGGCCCGCAAGGGGATGGTCAATAATATCTTTAACGCCTTCATTATGGAGCGGCTGCAGGAAGCGGGTATTCCCACCCACTTTGAAAAGCAGCTCTCCAACACGGAAAGCCTGGTCAAAAAGATGCAGATGATTCCGGTGGAGTGCGTAGTGCGCAATATCGCCGCCGGTGGTTTGGTAAAACGGCTAGGCGTGGAAGAGGGTATTGCCCTAACGCCGCCTACCTTCGAGCTGTTCTTGAAGAACGACGAGAAGGGCGACCCGATGATCAATGAGTCTCTGGCCGAGACCTTTGGTTGGGCGACCCCTGAGCAGTTGGCTAAGATGAAAACATTAACCTTCAAGGTTAATCATATTCTCAAAGCGCTGTTCGCCGATGGCGATATGCTGCTGGTGGATTATAAGCTTGAGTTTGGTGTGTACAAAGGCGAGGTTGTGCTGGGGGATGAGTTCTCCCCTGATGGCTGCCGCCTATGGGATGCCAATACTCGTGAAAAACTGGATAAGGATCGTTTCCGTCAAGGGCTAGGCGGCGTGATCGAGGCCTACGAAGAAGTAGGCCGTCGTCTGGGGATTACCTTTCCCGCTTAAGTCATTATCATTGGCTTATTGCTCGGCGTAAGGTTCGATAGCCATCACCTCCAAGGTGGTGGCTTCGTCTTTTAGGCAAGCACGAAACTGAACGTCCACATCCCGCAGCCTGACCCCATAAAGTCGACCTGACGCGCTATCTTTTTGCTGGTAGGCGGGTCTTGGGTCTTGGCTTAGTACCTGCTCTATTAGGGCATGCAGAGTAGCGCTATCTGAGCGTTGGGCGAGGGAGTCCAGTGCTGCTGGGTGGAACGACACCGGCATCAGTGACGGGGTCTGGGGGGCGAAGCCGGCCTGTGCGTTGGGCTGAGATTCGGCCCAGGGTAGGTAGGGTTTGATATCAACGACAGGCGTACCGCTGACCAAGTCGCAGCCCTGTAACGTCAAAACCACGCCTTGCTGCGTGTTGATGCCCACGAGTCGCACCAGTGACAGTCCCAGGCGGTTAGGGCGGTGGGTGCTGCGACTGGCAAATACGCCCACTTTTTTATTGCCGCCCAAACGGGGTGGTCTGACCAGTGGCGACCAGCGATCAGGGCTCTGGTGAAATATGAAACTCAGCCACAGATGGCTAAAATCTTCTAGGCCGCGCACCGCGAGCGGATCGTTATAGGGGGGCGCGAGCACCAGCCTGGCGCTAGCGGCGGGGGCGAGCCCCGGTTGGCGCGGAATGCCGAACTTATCCGGGTAGTCGCTCATTACGTGGCCAATGGGCCTCAGCGCAAAGTGCTCGCTGTTAGGGGCATCGTCCATCACACTGCCTTTTGCTAAGGTGAAACTGCGTAGGGTTGGTCCCCGTCGTATAAAGCGTAGTAAGAAGCCAAGTAGTAAGCTGCCAAAGAGTAAGAAGCCAAACAGTATAATGCAGGCCAACGGCTTAAGCGTGACCAAATAGGGTGCGATCGAATGCGGCGTGATCGAATAGTCATTGACCAAATGTTAGTTGAACAGCTCAAAGGTGATGCATGAGTAATACCGAGGAGCAGCAGGCGCCAACCAGTGCGCGGATTATGTATCGCGCGGCGCTAGCACGTGATGCCGCCGATCAGGCAGAAGTGTTTTACCACGCCGTCATGCAGGGGGCTGCCACGCACTACACGCTGGATGAGCGGCGGGCCTGGGCCAATGCGTTGCCACGGGAAGGCAGTGCGTGGAGAGTGCGCCAAGCGCTCTACACCACGTTGATTGCTACCTGTGATGGGCGTTGCGTGGGTTTTCTGGAGCTAGATTTAGCT
The DNA here is from genome assembly GCF_022489065.1 of Vreelandella neptunia. Lineage (GTDB taxonomy): Bacteria > Pseudomonadota > Gammaproteobacteria > Pseudomonadales > Halomonadaceae > Vreelandella > Vreelandella neptunia_A. The sequence goes on from NZ_JAKVTW010000011.1 coordinate 97,668, forward strand.
GATGGTCGGGTTGAAACGCTCTACGTTTGGCCCTCTTTAACCGGCCGCGGCATTGGCACCACGCTGCTGGTACATGCTGAGCGCTTGCTGCTAGAACAAGGGCTGGGACGGGTGGAAATAGAAGCCAGTTCGTTGCTTTATGAGCGCCTGATGCGCCGTGGTTGGGAAAACCACGGCGAGGAGTGGGTCGAGCGAAGCGGGGAACGGCTACAGCGTTATAAGCTTTCGAAACCACTCAATGCCGTCGAAACGTAAGTAGAGTTACACGCTATAGCTGCGGGTAATGCGCATGGAGAGATCGATTGAGGCGATATCCTTGGTCAGTGCGCCGCTTGAGATACAGTCAACGCCGGTATCGGCGATGGCTCGTAGCGTAGCGTCGTCAACATTGCCCGAAGCTTCCAGGGTGGCTCGGCCACCATTAATTTCGACCGCAACGTGCAGGTCTTCAATGGCAAAATTGTCGAGCATAATAATGTCGGCACCTGCCGCCAGCGCCAAGTCCAGCTCTTCAAAGGTCTCCACCTCGACCTCAACCGGTAGGTCGCTGGCTAACTTGCGCGCTTGCGTAACCGCCGCCTGAATGCCGCCACAGGCAGCAATATGGTTCTCTTTGATCAGAAAAGCGTCCCACAGGCCAATGCGATGGTTATGTCCGCCACCGCAGGTGACTGCATATTTTTGCGCCAAGCGCATGCCGGGCAGTGTTTTGCGGGTATCCAGCAGGCGTACGCCGGTGCCTTCAATCAAATCCACGTAAGCGCGGGTGGCGGTGGCAGTGGCCGACAGCGTTTGCAGTACATTCAGCGCTGCACGCTCTCCCGTCAGCAGGGTGCGGGCGGGGCCTTCCAGGGTTAAGAAACACTGCCCGGCCTCAAGCTTGTCGCCGTCGGCGGCCTGCCAGTGAAGGCTGACTCGGCTATCCAGGCGGCGAAACAGTTCGTCCACCCAGGCAGCACCGCAGAGAACCGCGGGCTCACGGGTAATGATGTCGGCGGTGGCCCACTGGTGTTCAGGGATCAATTGCGCGGTAATATCACCCGGGCCAACGTCTTCGGCTAGCAGGCGAGCAGCGCTGGCGCGGATTTCTTCTGCAAGAGCGGATTGATAATGCATGGCTGTGAGTTCTCTGAACGTCGTCAAGTGTGACCCGCAGTATAGAGAAAAAGAGCGGCGAAAGAGAGCAGTGAAAAGAGCGCTAACGGAGAGGAGCCCCTGCCCATGGAAGAGAAACAACCCCATAGCGGTTGGTGGGAAAATGCCCGAAAAGTTGAATCCCCCAACTGTGATACTAGGCCTGAAGGTGAGGTGTCGCTGTTAGTGATACATGCCATCAGTTTGCCCCCAGGGCAGTTTAGCGGGACAGCGATTGAGGCGCTGTTTACTAATCAACTAGAGGGAAAAGAGCACCCCTTTTTTGCTGAAATTTCTCATTTAAGAGTATCAGCACATTTGCTGATACGCCGCGACGGTGAGTGCGTGCAGTTCGTGGATACGGATCAGCGGGCATGGCATGCCGGGCGCTCCTGCTGGTGGGATGCCCACCACGGTAAGTGGCGCACGGCGCTCAATGATTTCTCGGTAGGCATTGAGCTTGAAGGAGATGATGTTACTCCCTACAGCAAAGCTCAATATAACGCTCTGATAGAGGCCTTCGTATGGCTAATGGCACGTTATCCTCAGCTTGATACTTCCCGTATTACTAGCCATGCCTATGTGGCGCCATTGCGCAAAACAGACCCCGGTCCGGCGTTTGATTGGGCGTATTTTTATCAGCGGCTTAGAGCCCGAACTGAGCGTTAATGTGCCGATTAAGTGATTAACCGGCAACGAAATAAAACGGTAGTTTAATTACACTCGTGCGCTAATTAATGGTTCTCATTAAAGCACTATGCTTTGCTTATGTTGCAGTGCAATAGTTTGTTTTCGATAGGCTTTTCCGCTGCGACAGAATTGGCAGCGTGGCGACTTTGCGGTATCTTCGCATATACAAAAGGCTAACTTTTACGACATTTGTGTAGCTTTACTACATCGACATGTACGTAGCTTGTTGAATGTAGAGCTAAAACCCCTATCCGGCGTTTAATCACCGGCTGAATGTTGGCGCGTGGTGGAGTTCCACACCGCCGCCCCAGGCCCTTCAGGGTAGCGGGGCTAATTGTCATTTATCGTCATTCGGAGAGACCTCTATGAGTCTGGAGACAAGAGAAGATCTCGATCCGATCGAAACTACGGAATGGATTGATTCCCTAGAGTCGGTATTGGATCGTGAGGGCGAAGATCGTGCCCGCTACCTGATGACCCGCCTGGCGGATCGCCTGCGCCGGGACGGGATGAAGGTACCCTTCTCGGTGACAACCCCGCACCGTAATACGATCCCGGTTCACCGCGAAGCACCGATGCCTGGCGACCTGTTCATGGAACGTCGTATTCGCTCCTTGATCCGTTACAACGCTATTGCACAGGTTATTCGTAATAACCGCGCAAACCCGGGCCTGGGCGGTCACATTGCCAGCTTTATGTCATCTGCCACGCTGTATGACGTAGGCTTTAACCACTTTTTCCGCGCCGCAAAAGACGATTTTGCTGGTGACTTAATTTACATCCAAGGCCATGTGGCGCCAGGCATTTATGCTCGCTCTTACTTGGAAGGCCGCCTGTCGGAAGAGCAGATGGACAAGTTCCGCCAGGAAGTTGATGGCGATGGTCTGTCTTCTTACCCGCACCCATGGCTAATGCCGGACTACTGGCAATTCCCTACCGTCTCCATGGGCCTAGGCCCCATCCAGGCGATCTATCAAGCCCACGTGATGAAGTACCTGCATCACCGTGAGCTGAAAGACATGCACGACCGTAAGATCTGGTGCTTTATGGGTGACGGCGAGTGTGACGAGCCGGAATCCTTAGGTGCTATTTCGCTGGCAGGTCGTGAAAACCTCGACAATCTGATCTTCGTGATCAACTGTAACCTGCAGCGCCTTGACGGACCTGTGCGCGGCAACTCGCGGGTGATGGACGAATTCGAAGGCGTCTTCCGTGGTGCCGGCTGGAACGTGATTAAGGTCGTTTGGGGCCGTCACTGGGATCCGTTGTTCGAGAAGGATAAGAAAGGAATCCTTCAGAAGCGTATGGACGAAGCGGTCGACGGTGAGTACCAGAACTACAAAGCCAACGGCGGTGCGTATACCCGCGAGCACTTCTTTGGTAAGTATCCAGAAACCGAAGCGATGGTCAAAGACCTCTCTGACGACGATATCTGGAAGCTCAACCGCGGTGGCCACGACCCCTTCAAGGTTTACGCGGCTTACAACGAGGCGGTCAACACGTCTAACGGCAAGCCCACGGTAATCTTGGCGCATACCGTTAAAGGTTACGGCATGGGTAGCGGCGATGGCGAAGCAGCCAACGAAGCGCACCAGGTTAAGAGCATGGAGCACGAAGCGCTCAAAACCTTCCGTGATCGCTTTGGTATCCCATTGACCGACGAGCAGCTTAAAGACGTGCCTTACTACAAGCCGGAAGATGATTCTCCTGAGCTTAAGTACATGCATCTGCAGCGTGAGCGCTTAAATGGCTACCTGCCAAGTCGTCGTAGTGACTTCGACGCGCTGGAAATTCCGACCCTGGAAGATAAAACCTTTGCCTCGCAAATGGTTGGCTCAAAAGGCCGTGAAGTCTCCACCACCATGTCTTTTGTGCGGGTACTCAATGGCTTGGTTAAGGATAAGACCCTTGGCAAGCTGGTCGTGCCGATTATCCCTGATGAAGCACGTACCTTCGGTATGGAAGGTATGTTCCGTCAGTTAGGTATTTATACCGCCGAAGGTCAGAAATATGAGCCGGTGGATAAAGGCCAGATCATGTACTACCGCGAGGACCAGAAAGGCCAGGTTCTTGAAGAAGGTATTACTGAAGCGGGTGCGATGTCTGCCTGGATTGCTGCGGCCACTTCCTACAGCAACAACCACGTCACGCTACTGCCGTTCTATATCTACTACTCCATGTTTGGTTTCCAGCGTATTGGTGACTTGGCGTGGGCGGCGGGTGACCTGCAAGCGCGCGGCTTTATGGTTGGCGGCACCGCAGGGCGCACTACGCTCAATGGCGAAGGCTTACAGCATCAGGATGGTCACAGCCTGATTCAGGCCTCCACCATTCCTAACTGCCGTAGCTATGACCCGACCTACGCGCATGAAGTGGCGGTGATCGTTCAGGATGGTTTGAAGCGCATGTTCACCGATAAGGAGAACTGCTTCTACTACCTCACGGTGATGAACGAGAACTACGAGCACCCAGCGCTAGAAAATGTACCCGCCGACGACATCGTCAAGGGCATGTATCTGCTGCGTGAAACTCAAGGTGACAAAGGGCGCGTTCAACTGCTTGGTTCAGGCACTATTCTACGCGAAGTAGAAGCTGCCGCTGAGCTGCTGGCTAACGATTGGGGTATCGGTGCCGATATCTGGAGCGTTACCAGCTTTAACGAGCTACGCCGTGAAGCCTTGCTGTTGGATCGTGAAGCCTTCTTGAATCCGGACGCTGAAGCGCTTAAGCCCCACGTCACTAAGTGCCTGGAAGGGCGCGATGGCCCGGTTATCGCTTCAACCGATTACATGAAGCTGTATGCCGATCAAGTACGCGCCTGGGTGCCGGGTGACTACACTGTACTGGGTACTGATGGCTTTGGCCGTTCAGATACTCGTGTGAAGCTGCGTTACTTCTTTGAAGTAGATCGCCACTTCGTAACTGTCGCCGCGCTGCGCGCGCTGGCTGATCGTGGCGAGATTGATCGCAAGCTTGTCGGCGAAGCGCTGAAGAAGTACGGCATTGACGCCAATAAGCCTAACCCGCTGACTAGCTAAACCGCTGCCCGGTGGGTGAATGCCCACCGGCTCGATCCGATTTGGAAGGAGCGCGACCTTGAGTAGCGAAATCATCAAAGTTCCCGATATCGGTGGTGATACCGATGTCGAAATCATCGAGATTGCGGTGTCAGAAGGCGACGTCATTGAAGCGGAAGACACCCTGATCACTCTGGAATCTGACAAAGCCAGCATGGATGTGCCGGCCCCGAAAGGCGGCAAGGTCATCAAAGTGCTGGTCAAAGAAGGCGATAGCGTTTCCGAAGGTGACGATATCGTAGAGCTGGAAGTTGAAGGCGACAGCAGTAGCGAAGAAAGCAGTAGCAACGACGCTGAGCCAGAAGCAGCCCCAGCGAAAGAAGAAAAGCCCCAAGAAGAGAAGCCGCAGGACGAGAAGCCTGCTGCCAAGAAATCAGCCGGTGGTAAGCAAACCGTTGATATCAAGGTGCCCGACTTGGGTGGCTCGGATAGCGTTGAGATCATCGAAGTCGCGGTGAGTGAAGGCGATGAGGTTGAAGCTGAAGACACACTGATTACCCTGGAGTCTGATAAAGCCTCCATGGACGTGCCCAGCCCTCATAGCGGCAAAATCGTCAGCTTCACTGTGAAAGAAGGCGACACGGTTTCTGAAGGCGACGTGATCGGTCAGATGGAGATTGCGGGCGAAGGCGGCGACGAGAGTGAAGACGCGCCTGAAGAGCAAGCCTCTAGCCAAGCCAGCAGCGAACCCGAAGAGCCCGCTGATGAAGATGATCAGGAAGAGGCCGCCAGCGTTGAGCCGGAACGCAAAGAGATTCGCGTGCCTGATCTTTCTGGCGCATCTGACGTGCCAATTATCGAAATCGGCGTAGCGGCAGGCGATGAGGTCAATGAAGAAGATCCGTTGATCACCCTAGAGTCTGATAAAGCCTCTATGGACGTCCCTAGCCCTTACAAAGGTAAGCTCATCGAGCTGACCGTTAAAGAGGGTGACACTGTCTCTGAAGGCGATGTGATTGGCTATATGGAAGTGGCGGGTGCCAAAAAAGCAGCACCGAAAAAAGCCGCACCCGAAAAAGCCGAGTCTAAAAGCGATAAGCCCAAGAGCGATAAGCCGAGCAAGGCCGCTGAGTCCCCATCGGGCACGCCCAGCCCGGAAGCTCAAATGGCGGCCCACAAGCCACGCGACGGCAAACTGGTTCACGCCGGGCCTGCGGTGCGTATGCTGGCTCGTGAGCTGGGCGTCGATTTGGAACTGGTGAAACCCAGCGGCCCGAAAGATCGCGTGCTCAAAGAGGACGTACAGTCCTATGTTAAGCAAGCGATTGCCAATCAGGGTAAAGCCCAGCCCGGCGCCGCAGCTGCGGCCACAGGCGGTGCGGGCATTCCGCCGATCCCGGAAGTCGACTTCAGCCAGTTTGGTGAAGTGGAAGAGAAGCCGATGGGTCGCCTGCTTAAGATGGGTGCGACCAATCTGCATCGCAGCTGGCTCAATGTGCCCCATGTCACGCAGTTCGACGAAGCGGACATTACCGAGCTGGAAGCCTTCCGTAAGGCGATGAAAGCCGAAGTAGAAGCTCAAGGCGCCAAGCTAACGCCGCTGCCGTTTATGGTTAAAGCCTGTGCCTTTGCGCTGCGTAAATTCCCGCAGTTCAACGTCAGCCTGAAGGGCGATGGTGAAACGCTGGTATGGAAGAACTATGTCCATATCGGTATCGCTGTCGATACCCCTGATGGCCTGATGGTTCCTGTTGTGCGCGACGCCGACAAGAAATCCCTGGTCGAGATTGCCAAGGAGATGGCGGAGCTAGGCAAGAAAGCACAGACCAAAAAGCTCAAGCGCGACGAGATGACCGGTGGCTGTTTCACTATTTCGAGCCTCGGTTCGATTGGTGGTACGGCGTTTACACCGATCGTCAATGCGCCGGAAGTGGCTATATTGGGTGTCTCCAAAGCGCAAATGAAGCCGGTATGGGATGGCAGCGCCTTCCAGCCGCGCCTAATGATGCCACTATCGCTCTCCTATGATCACCGTGCGATCAACGGCGCCGATGCGGCACGCTTTACCGCCTTCCTGGCAGATGTATTGACCGATATCCGTCGTTTACTGCTGTAATTCCCTGCGATGGAGTTTCACAAGCGGCGCCCCTCGGGGCGCCGCTTGTGTTTGCTAAATGGTTAGCAGGGCGACCAAAGTGGTAGTTTTAGGGCATTTGGCTGTTTTAATTTAAAAAAATTGAAATAAAAGCGGGTTTCTCAGGCTTTTGGGGAGTTGTGTCGCCTGAGAGGCGCGGTTATTGTCGGTTAACAGAATTTGCATACTCATTTTTCATACGCTTTTCATACCAAGAACTTCAAGGAGCAGTGCCATGCGTTTAATCCTGTTGGGTGCCCCCGGCGCGGGGAAGGGGACTCAAGCTCAGTTTATTTGCGAGCAATTTAAGATTCCTCAGATTTCCACCGGGGATATGCTGCGCACGGCCATTAAAGATGGCACTGAGCTAGGCCTAAAAGTAAAAGAGATCATGAACACCGGTGGCCTGGTGTCTGACGACATCATCATCGACTTGGTCAAAGAGCGCATCAGCCAGCCAGACTGCGAAAATGGCTTTCTGTTCGACGGCTTCCCGCGCACGATCCCACAGGCTGATGCCATGAAAGAGGGCGGCGTTAAGCTGGATCACGTGGTAGAAATTGCCGTACCTGATGAAGAGATCGTTAGCCGCTTGGCGGGTCGGCGTGTCCATCAAGCCTCTGGCCGGGTCTATCACGTTGACCACAATCCGCCCAAAGAGCCTGGCAAAGACGATGTCACTGGCGAAACGCTGATACAGCGTGAGGATGACCAGGAGTCCACAGTGCGCAATCGTCTATCGGTTTATCACGATCAAACCGCACCGCTGGTCGATTACTACCAGCAATGGGCCGCGCAGGACCCGCAGAGCGCACCAAAATACCACCGCATTGAAGGTGTGGGCAGCGTGACCGATATCACCCGCCAGGTGAAAGAAGCGCTAAGTTAATAACCGCTATTGGCGATAACGCTGGTTTTACGCATCTGGGATGGCCCGCTTAGGCGGGCCATCGTCGTGATAGCCTGACAAAGGTATAATGTCGCAATCTTTCTTTTGAGTGGCCACTTGCTATGCCGTTACATCTGCTTGCCCTGGACGCCTCATCAAGCGCCTGCTCTGCAGCCCTACTGCGCCAGGACGATTCGAGCACTGAGTGCCTTGCGCGCTTTGAGATGACGCCGCGAGCCCATACCCGGCGGTTGTTACCGATGGTGGATGAAGTGCTTGCTGAAGCGCAGGTAACGCCTTCCCAGCTGGATGCCGTAGCATTTGGCCGGGGGCCGGGGTCGTTTACCGGGCTGCGTATCGCGGCGGGAGCAGCCCAAGGGTTAGCCTTTGGCCTCGACTGCCCGCTATTGGGGGTCTCAACGCTGGAAGCGCTGGCGCTTCAGGCCCATCGCCGCTATCACCTTCGCCACGTGGTGACCGCCTTGGATGCGCGCATGGGCGAGGTCTACGCCGCCACCTGGCACTGCCTGAAAGACACCATTACGCCGATGAGTGCCGAGGCCGTGCTGGCCCCAGAGGCGCTGCGCCTGCCTGGCGACGAAACCGATTGGGTGGGCGTAGGCAGTGGCTTTTCATTGTGGGAGCGCTTCACTGTCGACGTTCAGCTAAACATGCCCCAGCATTTGGATGATGTAGAGCCCCGCGCTGAAGAGATGGCGTGGCTGGCGGCGCGTGATTTTGCGGCTGGGTTAGGGCAGGCCGCGCACTTGGTTCAGCCAGTTTATCTACGCAACGATGTTGCCTGGAAAAAGCCCGCATGACCTTTGAAGAGAGCGCTGTGGAAAGTGATGTTGAGCGCGAGATTGAGGGCATCGTTCTGCCTGACGGCCTGCGCTTATTGCAGGGCGCTGAAGGGTTGGCGCTGGTCGGCGATGAAAAACGCTACGGCAAGCCGCTGAGCGTCGATTTTGTGGCGGGCAAAGCGGCCCATCGGCGTCGCTTTGGCGGTGGGCGGGGGCAGTTAGTCGCCAAGGCTTGTGGCCTAGCCAAGGGCGTGACCCCCAGCATTGTCGATGCCACAGCAGGGCTAGGTCGCGATGCGTTTGTGTTGGCCAGCCTGGGTGCCCAAGTGCTGCTGATTGAGCGGGTCGCGGCGATTGCGGCACTCTTGAACGATGGCCTTAAGCGCGCTACCAGACATAGCGATACGGCGGATATTGCCGCCCGTATGCAGCTGTGTCATGGCGATGCCGCTCAGTCCCTGGCTGACATTGTCGCAAGTGCCCACTTTCCGCCCCAAGTCATTCATTTGGACCCTATGTTTCCCCATCGTGAGAAATCGGCGCTAGTGAAAAAAGAGATGCGGCTGTTTCGAGAGTTGGCTGGTGACGATAACGATGCCCCACGATTGCTTGAAGCGGCACTGGATGTGGCTACTCACCGCGTAGTGGTAAAGCGCCCCCGTAAGGCGCCACCTATCGATGGCCCGGTACCCCAGCATACGCTTGAAGGCAAAACCAGCCGCTATGATTTATATGTGCACCGTTCATTGGTGCGCTGATCCTCGGCACTGCAAGGAGCAACCATGCAGAACGCGTGGCGAGAAGGAAATCGATTTACGCTGTTGCCGGAAGCTTCGCGCTTTCTGCCAGCCATGTTTGAAGCAGTCCATAATGCTCGTCACTATGTGTTGGTAGAACTCTATTTGATGGAGTCGGGAGAGCTTGCTGACCAAGTGAGTGACGCGCTTCTTGATGCTGTCCAGCGCGGCGTCAGCGTCAGTTTGCTGCTGGATGGCTACGGCTCTATGGGGCTCTCCAATGAGGATCGTCAGCGGTTGAGAACGGGCGGCGTACAGCTGCGCTTTTTTAACCCGATAGGTTTCCACTCCTTGGCACGTAATTTAAGCCGCGATCACCGCAAAATAGTCGTGATTGACGGCGCGCTTGCGTTTACCGGTGGCTTTGGCGCGGTGGATGAGTTTCTCAACGCCTGGTATGAGATTGCGCTGCGAATCGATGGCCCGGTGGTGGCTGACTGGGAGCAGCTTTTCCGGCGATTGTGGAACTCACGGCTAACCCGCAATGAAAAAGGCGATAATAGCGCGGGAAGCCTGCCTGAACGGCGTGAGCCACGAGCGCATACTGATGGCGTGCCTGGACGGGCGATGTCGGCTCGGGGCTATCGATACCAAGCCATTCGCCATTCACTGCATGAGCGGGTAAACCATGCACAAACACAGCTATGGCTGTGTACTCCCTATTTTGTGCCGACCTTTGCGCTGCGACGCCGTCTGGTTAGAGCCGCCCGGCGCGGGATTGATGTGCGCCTGCTGCTACCCGGAACAAAGCATGACCACCCCAGCGTACGCTTTGCCGGCCAACGCTTCTACCACTCGCTGCTGAAGGCGGGCGTGCGAATTTATGAATTTCAGCCGACCTTTATCCATGCCAAATTCGTGCTCGCCGATGAGTGGGTAAGCATTGGTTCGTGTAATTTTGATCACTGGAATCTGCACTGGAACTTAGAAGCAAATCAAGAGGTGATGGATCCCCAGCTTGCCTCCGAAGTACGCGAGCTGTTCGAGCGTAACTTTGCCGCCAGCCAAGAAGTAGACGCCGCTGTCTGGGCGGCGCGCCCCTGGGGCCAGCGCACCAAAGAGTGGATCTATGGCGTGCTGGATGCCATGGTGACGCGGCTTAAATAGTTAGCGTCTATTCTAAGTGCTTATTTTAAGTGTCTACTCCAAGCGCCTAGCGCTTTTTACCTTTTGCAGGTGTCTTTTTACGCGGTTTGGGTTTGGGCGTTTCAGGCGGGACGCGGTAGTGCAGGTAAAGGTCTAGCACGAGCTCAGGCAACTGCACGACGAGCGACTCCTGGCGCGCTTGGTCTTTCGCCAGCTCGGCCATATCCGGCTCATCGTCGAATAGCCCAGAGAGAAGCATAAACGGCAGCAGCAGGGTGGCGGCGGCCTCTTCATCGTCCTGGAACCAGGCGCTCTCATCGCTGAAGACGCCCTCCATAAAGCCTGCACACCAGTCGCCAATCGGCGTTTCTTCGGCAGGTTCGCCACCCAGTGTTAGTTCAAAAGGGAGTTCCGGTAAGCCGCCTTGTTCGAGTACCGCCACCGCATTGTCACGCAGTAAGGTGAGGAGGGTGATAATCTCCTCTTGCTCAGCCTCGTCGGCGTAGCGCGGCTCACCTTGGAACAGCTCCGCTAGCCACTGAGTGGGCGGCACTTCGCTTGGGGCCACTGCAAGAGCGACTAAAAAACCATGGGCGGAGATGAGATCCAGAGCATCTTCATCCACTTGATCAGAGTCGAGGAAATCGTCCAACCTATCCAGCTGCTCATCTTCGAGCAGTGGCTGCGGTGGCGTGTTTGTGTCGGGCGTATCGCTGCGCTCTGCCATGAGTAAAGCCTCGTCAATGCAAATCGGTAATCAAGAGTTATTTATAACGGCTAGTTTATCACTAATGAGTATTACACCACTGCCCCCCTGGCCAGTTGCTGAGCTGGCTGCCATGTCGGAAACAGCGTTGCATCAAGCCGCGCGTGCTCGCGTTGAACAAGCGTGGCAGCGCTGCTGTGAAGTATGCCCTACGCTGCCAGCCCCAAAGGTGTGGTTTAACCTGCGCGGCGCTTCGGCCGGACAAGCGCACCTGGGGCACGGCGGCTTACGCTTAAACCCGGTGCTGCTGAGTGAGAACCGCACGGCGTTTTTTGATGAAGTGATTCCACACGAAATGGCCCACTGGCTGGTGTTCCATTTGGACAACGGCCCGCGCTTAAAACCCCATGGACGTGAGTGGAAAACGGTGATGCGTGAGCTTTTCGGTATAGCCCCCAGTGTGACCCATCGGTTTGATATTAAGCAGGCACAGCCTGCACCTTATCGTTACCAGTGTGATTGCCGGTTTCATCAATTTACCTCGAGGCGTCATGCTTTAGTGGTAAACGGGCGTCGCTACCGCTGCCGCCACTGTGCTAAGACCTTGGTCTACAGGCCGGAAGTTGACTCATGATTCGTTTATAAATGTTTGTTTTTTAAATAAAAAATGATAATACCAATGTCTAAAGGGAAGCCCGGGCGAGGAGGTTTATGCTAGGGGAACATTAATGGCAGTCGATACTCCTGATAATGGCTAATAAGCCCCATAAATAATCGTATCGACTACAGTTTCTTAGAGAGTGCATTTTCACGGACAGAGGCAATTTCATGAGCAACCAACAGAACGTCTATCCGGTGCGCGACGATTTCGCCGCCAATGCCTGGGCCGATAAAGCCAAGTATGAGGCCATGTATCAGCAGTCAATGGACGATCCGGAAGGCTTCTGGGCCGAGCAGGCCAAGCGCCTAGACTGGATCAAAGCGCCCACTAAAATCAAAAATACCTCGTTTGCGCGTGATAATGTCGATATACGTTGGTTTGAGGATGGCCTGCTCAACGTCAGCGCCAACTGCCTTGACCGCCATCTAGATAAGCGCGGTGATCAGACGGCGATCATTTGGGAGGGCGACAATCCCGATGACTCCAAGCACATTACCTATCGCGAGCTCTACGCCCGTACCAACCAACTGGCCAACGCGCTAAAAGAGCTGGGCATCGGTAAAGGCGACACCGTAACGCTGTATATGCCGATGATTCCTGAAGCGGCCATGGCAATGCTTGCCTGTTCGCGTATTGGGGCCGTTCACTCGGTTGTCTTCGGTGGCTTCTCTCCCGATGCCGTTGCCCAGCGCGTCATTGGTGCCGACTCCAAGCTGGTGATTACCGCCGATGAGTCGGTGCGTGGTGGCAAGCACGTGCCATTGAAGGAGAACGTCGACGCTGCGCTGACCCGTGACGGCACCGATGTGTGCAAAAACGTCTTAGTAGTGAAACGCACCGGCGGTGAGATTGAGTGGAAAGATGGCCGCGATGTTTGGTTTGACGAGCTGGTCGACAAGCAGTCCACCGAGTGCGAAGCCGAAGCCATGAGCGCTGAAGATCCGCTGTTTATTCTCTATACCTCAGGCTCTACCGGCGCACCGAAAGGCCTGAAGCACACTACCGGTGGCTATCTGACCTATGCGGCCATGACCCACCAGTATGTGTTTGACTATCAAGAGGGCGAAATTTACTGGTGCACCGCGGACGTTGGTTGGGTGACCGGTCACAGCTATATCGTTTATGGCCCCTTGGCGAACGGTGCGACCACCTTGATGTTTGAAGGCGTTCCCAGCTATCCGACCCATGGCCGATTGGGCGATATCGTTGATAAGCACAACGTCAATATCCTCTATACTGCGCCCACTGCGGTGCGTGCTCTGATGGCTCATGGCGACAAGGTTATGGACTCCAGCAAGCGCGATAGCCTGCGCCTGCTCGGCTCCGTGGGTGAGCCAATCAATCCGGAAGCCTGGGAGTGGTTTTACCGCGTTATCGGCAACGAAAAATGCCCGATTGTGGATACCTGGTGGCAAACCGAAACCGGCGGCATCATGATTGCCCCGCTACCGGGTGCAACACCGCTTAAGCCTGGTTCTGCAACCGTGCCGTTCTTTGGCGTGAAGCCCGCTCTGGTCGACAATGAAGGCAACATTCTTGAAGGTGCCACCGAAGGCAATCTAGTCATTCTTGATGCTTGGCCGGGGCAGGCGCGCTCTATTTGGGGTGATCACGAACGCTATATCCAGACCTACTTCTCGACCTATGATGGTATGTACTTCACGGGTGACGGTTGTCGTCGCGATGAGGATGGCTACTACTGGATTACGGGGCGTGTGGATGACGTTCTGAACGTGTCGGGCCACCGTATGGGGACTGCCGAGATCGAGTCCTCGCTGGTTGCACACAGCGCCGTCGCGGAAGCAGCCGTTGTAGGTTTCCCGCATGATATTAAGGGACAAGGCATCTATATTTATGTCACCCTGAACGACGGCATTGAAGAGTCGGATGAACTCAAAAAAGAGTTAACGCAGTGGGTGCGCAAAGATATTGGCCCGATTGCCTCGCCGGACGTCATTCAGTGGGCGCCAGGGTTGCCGAAAACCCGCTCGGGTAAAATCATGCGTCGTATCCTGCGCAAGATTGCCGCAAACGAGTGCGATGGGTTGGGTGATACCAGTACGCTAGCCGACCCGTCGGTGGTCGATGAGCTGATTGAACATCGCGCCAATCAATAACGGCGACACCGCTGAAGGCTGTATTTAGCCTACTATGAACAGTGCCGGCCCGAGTAGGTCGGCACTGTTGTTTTTGTTTGTGTGATCTATCTATTACAAATTGTGCATGTGATGCTTGGGCATGATGAAGCCCATGGGGTACCATGCTTCACAACCGTAAGAGCCTAGCGTCGCGGCGGCAGACAACCCCGCTGCTCGAGGAACCGGAGGAATATCCATGGCAGTAGCTCATAAGTTTATCGTCGCTGACGATCACCCGCTGTTTCGTGCAGCGTTGACCCAAGCGTTACGCCAGTTGGCCCCCCAGGCGGAGATTGTCGAAGCGGATACCATGGAAGCCACCACTGATGTGGTGAATCGCCACCCAGATGCCGATTTGATTCTCCTGGATCTGCACATGCCAGGAGCCCATGGCTTCTCTGGCTTGATTCAACTGCGTGGTCAAATGCCCGATATCCCCGTCGCGGTGGTGTCAGGCAGTGATGAACCTTACGTGGTTCGTCGTGCTATTGACTACGGCGCGTCGGGTTTTATCCCTAAATCGTCCTCTCTACAACTAATTGCTGAGGCGGTAGGCGAAATCCTGCAGGGCGAGGTGTGGTTACCAGAATCATTAGCCAACGTGCTGGAAGAGACCAGTGAAGAGGAGTCGCGCTTTGCCGAAGCGATTGCATCACTGACGCCACAACAGTTTCGCGTGCTGAATATGCTGACGGAAGGCCTGCTGAATAAGCAGATCGCTTACGAACTGAGTGTTTCTGAAGCGACTATCAAGGCCCACGTGACCGCAATATTACGCAAACTTGGCGTACATTCCCGTACTCAGGCGGTTATCGCCGCGCAGAAACTGGAAGTCGAACCACCGAAAGTCGTCTCCTAATTTCGCACCGCTCGCGAGAACGTTCTCCAAGGTAAGCCCCGAGAGCCCCATCTGAATCCAGCTGCGGCGCTTATCGCGCCGCGCGATTGGCCTGAAGCGTTCGCGTTAATAGCGCTCGCAGTGCCGCTGGTTTAACGGGTTTCAACAGCAGTTGATAACCCGCCCGCTTTATCTCTTCGGCGACCGCTTCGGTACGGTCAGCGGTAATCACAATCCCCGGCACTGCTCCCTCAAAACGTTCGCTGAGCGCCTCTAGCGCCATCAGGCCGGTGACTTCGTTATCCAGGTGATAGTCCGCCAGAATAGCGTCCGGGTCGCCATCCATATTGCG
Source organism: Vreelandella neptunia (assembly GCF_022489065.1). Taxonomy (GTDB): domain Bacteria; phylum Pseudomonadota; class Gammaproteobacteria; order Pseudomonadales; family Halomonadaceae; genus Vreelandella; species Vreelandella neptunia_A. The sequence continues at coordinate 112,913 of NZ_JAKVTW010000011.1, forward strand.
TAGAATCGATTTTGCTCCGCCGATACTCGTGGCAGTAAACACCTCGCAGCCCCAGCCGCTGAGCATGGCGGTCATGCCTTCCAAAATCAGCGTTTCGTTATCGATACACACAATCCGTGTGCCGCTAAGTTTGTGACTGCCGCGCCGTGATTGGGGTTCAAGCTCTGTATCGCTGCCCTCCCGGGCAGTGACAATCGGTACGCTAACAGAGAAAACCGCGCCTTTACCCACCGTGGAACGTACTTTGATGGGGTGATTGAGCACCCGGCTCATGCGGTCGGCAATGGATAGCCCCAGCCCCAGCCCTTTCTCGCTCTCTTTATGGCGAGACACCTGATCCAAACGGCGGAACTCCTGGAAAATCTCGGTCAGTTTAGATTCATGTATACCAGGGCCGCTGTCCCATACTTCAATGGAGAGCCAGCCATTTTGGCGACGACAGCCGAGCAGCACGCGGCCCTCTTGGGTGTAGCGAATGGCGTTGGATAAGAAGTTTTGTACGATACGGCGCAGCATCTGAGGATCGGAGTCGACCCAGAGATGGGTCGGCACGACTTCCAGATCCAGCCCTCGATCGTCTGCCATCACCTCAAACTCAGCGCGTAGCGGGCGAATGATATCCGCCAGGGCAAAGTGACTGCGCCGCGGCGTTAACGCCCCAGCGTCCAGTTTGGAGATATCTAGCAGGGTGCTGAGCAGCTCCTCGGCGGCCTGCAGCGAGTTATCGATATGACCCACGATGCGTTGCGTATCGGTGGTAGTCACGTTCTGCATTAAGGCGGAAGTAAACAGCCTTGCCGCGTTAAGCGGTTGCAATAAATCATGACTGGCAGCCGCCAAAAAGCGCGTTTTAGACGCGTTGGCATCTTCAGCCAATTGCTTAGCCTGGCGTAGGGCAAGCTCGGCTTCTGCGCGGACACGGTTCTCTTGACGTAACGCCGCGTTGGCTTCAGAGAGCGCCTGGGTACGTTCTCGCACACGCTCTTCCAGGGTTTCGTTGGTCTCCTTCAGGGCAATTTCGGCCTGGCGGCGTTCGGTAATATCCTGATAAAGGGCGAAAAAGCCGAGAATCGCCTGGCTATCGCCAAAGTGCGGCGTGTAAGTCACCAGCATATAGCGCATGGCGTCATTGACCCGCAGCGAAACTTCAAAGCTGACCCGCTCACCGTTCAGCGCACGGGCCACCCAGGGGGCGCGCTCTTCCGCTTGTTTCACCTGCAGTACGTCTTCAAAGCGGCGGCCGATGACCGCGTTACGGTCAATGCTGAAGGCCTGCTCGTAGGCGCGGTTGGTAAACAGATAACGGCACTCTTTATCGAAGTAGGCGATGAGGGCGGGCACATTGTCGGTATAGATCCGGATATTATTTTCCGAGCGGATCAGCGCCTCTTCGATGCGCTTCTGCTGGGTAATATCCTGGTAGGTGTACACAAAGCCACCGCCGGGCATTGGATTGCCTTGCACTTCCAGCACGCTGCCGTCCTGGCGGTAGCGCACGTAGCGGTGGGGTTGGCCTTCGCGAATATTGTCGAGCAGTAGCTGTACGTGCTCTTCCGGGTCGCCGGGGCCATATTCGCCGTTGTGGGCGTTGTAGCGGAAGATACGGTCGATGGGAGCGCCAACGCGAATCAAGTGGTCAGGGAAGCGGAATAGCTCCAAATAGCGCTGGTTCCACACCACCAGGCGCAGATTCTGATCGACCACGCTGATGCCCTGGTTAATATTTTCGATGGTGGCCTGCAACAGCGCCCGGTTGAACTCCAATACCTGGGAGGCTTCATCGACAATCGAGATCACATCCGAGATGCCGATACCACGGCCCTGGAGCGCCGAGTTAACCACGATCCGCGCTGATGAAGCGCCCAGCACCGAGGCCAGGAAGCGTTCGGTGAACTGAATAATGTCGATTGAGGCACGCGTGCCGTTATCTAGCGGTTTCCCGGCGCGTCGGGCGTAATCTTCAAAGGCGCGGTCTACCTGGCCAGCACCTAGGAAGCGCTCACAAAGCACTTTTAAGTCGCCCACCGTGGTGGCGCCGGTCCACGGGCGGTTTACCGAGGTTTGGCGGGTTTCCACGCTGTCCACAAACAGCGAGGCCTGAATACGCTCAACCACCCGCTGGGAGGTCACCTGGGAAACAAAAATGTAGCAGAACAGGTTAACCCCAAGTGACAGCATCACACCGTGGGTAAAGCTGTCGCCTAAGTTGAGCCCAAACAGCGCAGTGGGAGATAGCCAGTTAAGCCCCAGTGGGCCGCCTTCAAGCCACATTGTTGGAAGCACGCCGGCATTGATCATAGCGGGTAATAACAGGCTATATACCCAGATGGCAAAGCCAGCGTTCATGCCGACAATGACCCCGAGGCGATTACCGCGCTTCCAGTAAAGCCCCCCAATCACCGCGGGTGCAAACTGGGCAGCGGCGGCAAACGACAGCATGCCGATCGAGGCCAGCGAGGTGAACTCGGCAATCAGTTGGTAAAAGCCATAGGCCATGGCCAATACGGCCACGATGGTCAAGCGCCGCGCACGCAGTACTAAGCGGCCATAATCCCGCGCCTTGGTATCAAACCAGCGCAACCGGAACAGTGCCGGAATAACGATCTCGTTGGAGATCATGATCGACACCGCCACCGCGGCCACAATCACCATGCCGGTAGCGGCCGAGAAACCGCCGATAAAGGTGAGTAGCGTCAGCCACTGATGGCCGGAAGCCATGGATAGCGCTAGTACGTAAGTATCGGGTTCTACGCCGCTTTCGGAAAATAGCAGTAAACCCGCCGCTGCCAATGGCACCACAAAAAAGGCGATCGCCAATAGGTAAAGCGGGAACAGCCAGCGCGCTTTGGTAGCGTCGTCAGGGTGAATGTTTTCGACCACCGCCACGTGGAATTGGCGCGGCAGACACAGAATGGCCAACATGGCGAGCAGGGTTTGCGCCCAGAAGCTCTGACCAAAATCTTGATTGGCGAGCTGGCGCTGGAGTTCAAGCTGGCTCTCCGCGTGCCCCATTAGCTCACCCAGGCCATCGAACATGCCCCAGGTAACAAAGGCGCCGAGCACGACAAAGGCGAGCAGCTTAACCAACGATTCAAACGCTACGGCGTGGATTAAGCCTTCGTGGTGTTCGGTGGCATCGGTGTGGCGGGTGCCAAATAAAATTGCAAAGATCGCCATCACGATCGCCACATAGAACGCCGTATCGCCAAACAGCGGCGTATGGGTGACATCGGAGGCGTCGGTGAGCACGCTAAAGGTGGTGGAAACCGCTTTTAGCTGTAGCGCGATGTAGGGCAGGGTGCCGACAAGGGCAACTAAGCTGGCAAAGGCGGCTAGTGACTGGGTTTTACCGTAACGCGAGGCGATAAAGTCAGCAATCGACGTGACGTTTTGGTGCTTGGCAACGCGAATCATCTTGGCTAACACTGGCCAAAACAGCAAAAACGTCAGGATAGGGCCAACGAAGATGCTCGCAAATGACCAGCCTGCGGTCGCCGCTTGGCCCACTGCGCCGTAAAATGTCCACGAGGTGCAGTAGATCGCCAGTGCCAAGCTATAAATGATCGGCCTTCGCCGTGTCGCACCGTGGGTACGTGCACGGCGGTCACCATACCAAGCGATACCAAATAAAACGGCAATATAGAGAAGCGATACCGCGACCAGTAGCCCGCCGTGAAACATGCCTTTCTCCCCGCCAGAGTGTGGTGCGCTAATCAAAAGGCTTCATTCTAGGCGAAACAGCGGGCCGTGTACGACCATTCCCTCGGCTTGTTTACACCACAGACTTATTTAACTATTTATTTAGTGATTTATTTAGCTATGCGCACACATTGTTGAGTAGCGGTGAGGTTTCGCGCAGCGTGCGAATCTCTTCCAGCATGGGCTCGCGGGTCTCTTCATCCAACGGTACTAATTCGCGGTTATCACAATTGAGTAAGTAGGGCTGGGTGATCAAGATATCTGTGTGGTGACGCTCAAACTGATAAAGAATAAATTCTGCTAAGCGAGTGCCATCCTGCTCGCTCGTGCGAATATTTTCGCTGTCAATCATGCTGAATTTGGTGGTCATGGGAATGGCAAAGGTCCATGGGCGCCATACTGCTGTACTGCTCTCCGTTGATATCACCGTAGCGGTCTCGGGAAGCTGCGCCTGCTTGTGTTCAAACCAGCTGTACTCGACCTGTATTTGATAGGCCAACATGCCCAGCCCACCGCAGACCGGTACGATCCACTTGGGGAGTCGCTTACCGCTCAGTGTGCGAAGTATTAAGCCAATCCCTGCCGCCGCGAGGCCAGCAAAAACAGCGGCGATCAAATGCCAAATCATAAAATATCCTTTCCAAAAGCCGTCTATAAGAGCTGTCTATAAAAGCCATCGGGCCTCCCGAAGGAAGCCCGATGGTAAGGTCGATTCCTAAGCGATATCACGACACTGCGATAACGCCAGGAAAGAGTATGACTTAGTGATCGATCGCCACACCAGCACCTTTTGGATAGCGAACGCTTTCCACCAGATCCTGAATTTCCTGTGGCGGTGCAGCGGTCACTCTGGAGACCGCAAAGGCAACGGCGAAGTTAATCATCGCGCCGACGGCACCGAAGGAGAGCGGCGAAATGCCCAAGATCCAGTTATCCGGCGTGTTAGCCAGCATATTGGTGCCCGGTACGAAGAACCAGCCCAGGTAGGTGAAGATATACAGCAGGGTACAAATCAAGCCTGCCAGCATACCGGACACTGCGCCTGGGCTGTTCATCCGCTTGGAGAAGATACCCATCATCAGCGCGGGGAACAGTGATGCACCGGCGATACCAAAGGCCAACGCCACCGTTTGTGCCGCAAACCCTGGCGGATTAAGCCCCAGATAGGTGGCCAGTAGAATCGCGCCGCCCATGGAGATTCGCGCTGCTAACATTTCGCCTTTTTCGGAGATCTTCGGGTTGATCATGGTCTTGATCAAATCGTGACTGATCGCCGAAGAGATCGCCAGTAGCAAGCCAGCTGCGGTAGAGAGCGCCGCGGCGATACCGCCTGCTGCGATCAAGCCAATGACCCAGCCGGGTAAGTTGGCAATTTCCGGGTTGGCGAGTACCAGGATATCGTTATTAACAGTTAGCTCGTTACCTTCCCAGCCACGGTCAGAATAGTCGGTAGCATCGTTATACATCTGGATACGACCGTCATTGTTCAGGTCATTGAAGCTGATAAGACCTGTTTCTTCCCATGTGCGAACCCAGTCTGGACGCTCTTCATACAGAATCGGGTTTTGCGCAGCCTCTTCGTAGTTCTCAACCTGTCCCGCCATTTCGGGGTACACGGTGGTCGCCAAGTTCAGACGTGCCATCGAACCAACGGCTGGCGCGGTAAGGTAGAGCAGGGCAATAAACACCAGTGCCCAACCAGCAGACCAGCGTGCGTCGGCCACTTTCGGTACGGTGAAAAAGCGAATGATAACGTGGGGCAGACCGGCAGTACCGACCATCAACGACAGGGTGAACAGCACCATGTTGAGCTTGTTGTCCACATCGGCAGTGTAATCCCGAAAGCCAAGTGCGCTAACCACGTCATCCAGTTTAGCCAGCAGCGGAATGCCGGATTCGGTATGCGTACTGAACATGCCGAACATCGGAATCGGGTTGCCGGTCAACTGGAACGCAATAAACACGGCTGGGATGGTGTAAGCGATAATCAGAACAATGTATTGCGCCACCTGGGTGTAGGTGATGCCCTTCATGCCGCCGAATACGGCGTAAAGGAATACGATCAACGCGGCTAGCCAGATACCCCAAGTGTTGCTGACTTCAAGGAAGCGCGAGAACGCAACGCCCGCACCGGTCATCTGACCGATTACATAGGTGACTGACGCCACAATCAAACACACGATCGCTACCAAGCGAGCGGTGTTGCTGTAGAAGCGGTCACCAATGAAGTCGGGCACGGTGAACTTACCAAACTTACGCAGGTAAGGGGCTAATAGCATCGCCAGGATAACGTAGCCACCGGTCCAGCCCATTAGGAAAGTAGAGTTAGCGTAGCCGCCGGAGGCCAGCAGGCCTGCCATTGAGATAAACGATGCCGCTGACATCCAGTCAGCCGCGGTCGCCATCCCGTTGGTGATCGGGTGAACGCCGCCGCCCGCGACATAGAAGTCTTTCGTCGAGCCTGCTCGTGCCCAAATCGCAATGCCGATATAGAGGGCAAAGGAGGAGCCTACGAACAGTAGGTTAATTGCAAACTGGCTCATACCGGCTTACTCCCCAAGTCCAAATTTTTGATCGAGCTTATTCATCTTCCAGGCATAGAAGAAGATCAGCACGATAAACGTTAAAATGGAGCCCTGTTGTGCAAACCAGAAGCCAAGATCGGTGCCGCCAACCGGAATACCGGCGAGCAGTGGGCGAAACAGGATTGCGCATCCGTAAGAAACAAATGCCCAAACAGCTAGGCATCCGAAAATTAACCGGACGTTAGCTTTCCAGTATTCAGCAGCATTGGTTTTGTCGTCTGCCATTGTGTTGCTCTCCACTTGTGATTTTTAAGGTTGGGAAAGTTCACGAGGAATAGCGTGTGACCCATCAGGGCAATCGCACGTCGAAAGCCACTCAATCGTAAGGAGTGGTGAGCCAGCTTTTGTCAGCACGTCACCTTATTATTCGATATGAAATTTCGAGTTAGTTAGTGACGTGCGATTACCCTGCATGACTCATTGTTAATACTGGGCAATAAACGTCAAAAAATAAATCCCAGACTTTGGTATCAATATACCCTTTAAACGCCTTTCTTGTTTTTCATGTGATTGAAAATTCGAATTTTTAGACGCTGTTTAAGCGAAATTTGTAGGCGTTTGTAGAGCTATAGGACGATAGTCTAGTGAGCAAATAAAAGTGGTTATTGGCTACTTTAAATACATGTATTGGGTTTTAAGGCTAAACGTCGTTAGTAAGTGTTGATACTTTGGTCTCGTATCAAAAGTCGCTTCGACCTTAGCGTGATAGCTAAAGGTATAACAACGTTATACTTGCTACTTGGGAAGTGAATCCTTTATACCCGTAGAGCCACCTTCACATAATAACCGATAACAGTTTTGAAGCGTTGGAATGATATCCTTTGATGTGACTCAATATCCGGCGGAGTTTGTGTTTAAGTCTGTTTTTTTCTAGTTCGCCTTTAGTTGAATGAGGTCATGCAAAATGGTTGATGTGGATCTATCCCAACTGCCGTTCACGCTTCTTGATGATGAAGGGCGTGACCACATTCGCCGTGGTATTGATCTGGCCTATTTTGATCGCGACGAAATAATTTTAGAAACCGGTCAAGCAGGTGAATTTGTTTTTCTGATACATAAAGGTGAGGTGGCGGAAATTGATCCTACACTGCCCTCGTCCACCACACGTATTGGTCACTATACGGCGGGGGATCTGTTTGGTGCGATCAGCATCCTCAATGGTAAAAGCCGTTATCGCTTTAAAGCTGAGCAGGAGTGCCTTTGCTATCTCCTGCCCAAGGCGCTGTTTCAGCAGCTGTGCCGTCATTACCCTGACTTTAGTGATTTTTTCCGCCAGTCGTTGACGCATAAAGCGCGCTTACTGACCGAAAAGCGCGCCGAAGGGGGCGTCACCATGGCGGGCTTTATGCTGGCCAAGGTCAGTGAGTGCATGCGTGAGCCGCTACTCATGGCGGCGTCTACTGATATCGCCAGCGCAGTGAAACAGCTCAACGAAAGCCACGCCGACAGCCTGCTAGTAGAGACCCAGGGCAAGCTGGGCATGGTGACTAAAACTGACCTGCTCAATGGGCTGGTGTTAGGCGGTAGCACGGTGTCATCGCCGGTTGATGAAATCGCTCATTTTAATCTGGTGACCGTCGCGCCGGATCAGTACCTGTTTGAAGTATTGGTATTGATGACACGGCACAAAGTGACGCGGGTAGTGGTGCTCGAGCAAAACGCTTTAAAAGGTGTTGTCGAACTCACCGACGTGCTGAGCTATTTCTCAAGCCGCAGCTACGTGGTGAGTTTGCAGGTCGAACAGGCGGGCAGTTTAGAGGCGCTGTCGGCGGCCAGCCAGCGTACGCCAGAGCTGGTCAAAGCGCTGATGGCCCAGGGCGTAAAGCTGCGCTTTGCGATGGATCTATTGGCGGCGCTGAACGGTCGTATCATGAGCAAGGCCTGGGAGTTCACCATTGATGAGCACTACCGCGAACAGAGCTGCATGATGGTGATGGGCAGTGAAGGGCGAGGCGAGCAAATCCTTAAAACAGACCAGGATAATGGTTTGATTTTAGCGGATGATGCGCAGTGGCCGGACCTTGCCAGCCACATGCAAACGCTTACTGACACCCTGATACAGCTCGGCTACCCGCCATGCCCTGGCAATATTATGGTGTCCAACCCTGAGTGGGTGGCAACGGTATCCCAGTGGAAAGGCAATATTGCCAAGTGGGCCAGGGAGCGTGACGGCGATAGCTTGATGAAGCTTGCGATTATGCTCGATGCCCATGCCGTTGCAGGTAACCCCAGCCTGCTTGCAAGCGTACGCGAAGAGCTATTTGAACGCTGCTCGGGCGATGAACTGCTGCTCTCTTACTTTGCCCGCACGGCGCTGCGTTTTTCGACGCCATTAACGCTGTTCGGCTCGTTGAAAAAGCCCCAGCACGGTATCGATATCAAAAAAGGTGGCATCTTCCCCATTGTTCACGGCGTGCGCACCATGGCGCTGGAGCGACGGATCAAAGCCACCTCGACACTGGATCGTTTAGACGCGCTGGCTGCCGATGGCCGATTGGATCGCCGCTTTGCTGACGATCTGGGCGAAGCGCTGGCGCTGTTTTCCGAGCTACGCCTCAAGCAGCAACTCAATGCCTTAGAGGCAACCAGCACGTCGCAAGAGGCGAACCGCACCAACCGTGTCGTGGTGCAAACCCTCTCTTCGCTCGAACGTGACCTTTTACGTGAAGCACTGCACATTGTTAAAGACTTTAAGCAGCGGCTTTCCCATCGTTATCATCTGGAGTATTCGTGACCGGAATGCGGCTGTTAGATCGACACGTGGCACTCTTTAGCGGTTCCCTGCGTACCTTGCTGCGCCGCGAAAGCGACCGGCGTCGCTGTGCTGACACTCCTTACGCCTGGCTATTTCAACCCTATATGGGCGATGAGCTGGTAGCGCTCGCTTGCATGGCAACGCCAACGGCATCTGCACCGGTGATTAGTCTGGCAGCCGTGGTGTTGAGCCAGCAGCATGTGCGAACCAGCCGGGCCTTTGTGCTGACCTTAGGCACGCCGGGGCAGGCTGAGAATGCGTCATTGCGTCGCCATCACTTACTCTGCCAAGCTGGGGAAGTGACTTCCCCCAACAGTGACAATCTAAATGCGTTGGTCGAGTTTATCGGCAATCGACCGATTGTTGGCTGGCAGTTAGATCAGAGGATTGGGGCGTTGAATACACTGCTGAGCGAGCGGTTGGATTTCGCGCTTCCCAATGCCCAGGTCGATGTGGCAAAACTGCACCAGCGCCAACTGCGGCGTTTGCACCCGGAGGTCGAGGCACCCAGTAGCTTTACCCAGGCGCTGGCGTGTTGGCAGGTGCCCACGATGGGCATGCAAAGCATGCTAGGCGAAGCGACGGCGAGCGCGCTGCTGTATATGCGCCTGCAGCGTGTGATGGCAGAGGCTGCTTAGTGGCAGCTATCGTAGTGCCGAGGAAAGGCTTCCGTGAGGGCGCTGTGAACCCATCCCTGGGCGCTACTTTTTCCATCTGACCGCCATGGATGACGGAAATGCTGGAATGGTCGGGAACATTTTCCGGCCCTGGAAAAAGACCCTCGCTTCAACCTGCCCTCGCACCGCGTAAGGTGTAGTGGTCAGGGCAGTCATTTTACATTGCGATATCTTGGATGGTTCTCTCTGAGTAGTTGGGTCTGGGCGGTGAGTGTTGTTAGAATAGCAGCCACTTTTTTCTTGAATGCCTTCCACCCTCGGCAGTGCTTATACCATGCAATCTCTTAATCACTTTGATCCTGCTCACCTTGACACGGTTGGAGCCACCCCAGCTTACGCTGAGCTCGACCAGCCTGAGCTGGCTGATGTTAAGCAGAAGCGTGAATTTAACAAACTGCAAAAGCGCCTGCGCCGAGAAGTGGGCAATGCCATCATTGATTATCAGATGATCAATGAGGGCGACCGTGTGATGGTGTGCCTCTCCGGCGGAAAGTTATAGACCATATATATTTTGTAAAGCTTTTTCCTGTCTCTTTATCTTCCGAAAGCCGGTTTTTCGGCCTTTCTGAAGATTTTTATTGACAAAGATTTTTCTGAGTAATAGCTTTTTGTAATCTGCTTATAGGATTACATATTTTGTCAAAGATCAGGCTTAAAAAATATCTCTATGGTGGCATCCAATTCGTATCAATTGTAGATGAGAACGATTGTCCTGTAGACGTCTATGCGACAGCTTACATAAATAGCGTATTATCCCGAAAGGCGTTTAATACAACGGCGAGATATGCAAACGAATTATTGTTTGTGCTTTGTTATTTCACTAAACGCTCGATAGATCTGACCGTCCGAGTGGCAAGCGGTAAGTTTATTTCATACCCTGAATATTTAAGTTTTCTTGATTTTTGCCACCATCAAAAAAGCGCCCCACTTGAGCCTAACGTAATACCTTTTCTAGGTGTCGAGGATAAACATCTGCGAAATGCTATGACAGCGAATCTCCGAGCCTTCTCAAAGGTATCTCCAGAAACTATTCAGGGGCGAGTACGTCGGCTCAGGCAATATCTAGAGTGGCTATTTGATGAGTTTCATGGTGGAAAGATAGTTACTGACGAAGTCGAAGATTGCTTTCATAAATTGATCTCAAAATTAAAGCTTGATGAGCATTCGTTTGGCCGAAATTCGGACTTCAATCCTGTCTCATCAAGCGATTCGGTGATACCTGACAGCGTGTTCGAAAGCCTTCAAGAGATGATCCTTCCTGAGTCTAAAAACAACCCCTTTAAGTCTTCCAAAGTAAGAAACTATCTGATTGTTTCGCTGCTTGAGCAAACGGGTATCCGGCGCGGGGCGCTCGCAAAAATTAAGATATCAGATTGTCGGTTTCATGGTAGCTATGACCGAATATTTATCTATCGTGCTCGTGGTGCAGATCTTACCGACCCTCGACTAGAAAAGCCAAATCAAAAGACTCGCTCCCATGAAGCTGTTGTTGACCGCAGTCTAATGGAGAAAATAAAAATCTATATAGACTGTATTAGGCCGCAGTTTGATCAGTCAAAAACGCATGATTTTATTTTTGTAAGCGAGAAAAATTCAAGAGGAACTTCCGGACAGCCGCTTTCACTAAAAACAATTAATAATATTTTTAATAAACTCTCAAATGCTCTCGATTTTAAAGTGTATCCCCATATGCTACGACACAAATGGAATGAGAAATTCTCTTTGGCAGGTCAAGAGCAAAAAATTGACGGAAGGCTTTTAGAAGATATGAGAAGAAAAGCTATGGGCTGGTCCCCTAGATCAACTATGGGGCAAGTTTACAATGACAAAGTCCTCCAACGTCATACAGATGAAATGATGAAAAGGCACCAAGAAATCTTGGATAATAACAAATGAAAAGCATTAGCGAATCAGGAGAAAATAAAAATAAAACATCCTTCTTTGTTGAAGATTATATTGCTTCTGATAGCAGTATTCCTGAGTATATTACTGCAAAATCAGGTTTAAAAGTAAGAGTTGCTGACTCCGAATGGAGGCTCTTGCATAATAAAGGAAAGGGTAATATTCTTAACCTTAGTTGGTTAAGAGGTAGTAATTTAAAAGATAGAGAGCTTCAACTGACATTGCTAGTTTTTATTTATTATGCGATTAATAAGGCTGCTTCAACTACTGCCACAGTCTCAATTGGCATCAGGCCTGTTATAAATTCTGGTTTTCCCTCGGTACTAGATCTAACAATAATGTGGAGTGGGTTAAGTATAAGCAAGAAAAAAGCTACTAATCAGTTTTTCGGCACATTATTAAAGCTTGGTTATCGTGAATTTAAAGAATATCATCAGTTTACTTCAGCTAACCTTGGGTCAGATAATGCTGATCCGTTAAGCCCTTTTACAGGAAGGCTCAATGATATTGAGTTTGATTCGGTAATTCAAAATTTGAATCAGGAAATTGCTAAAGTCGATTTTGATGAAAATAAAGATTACAATTTTTTCGCGAAACGTGGTAACTCATATTCTTTTGCATTTAGTACGCTCCGGTCTCTTATAGGTACGAGACTGGTAGTTGCTGTATTACGTCGACCATTACAAGTTGCAATGATAAAGTGGAGCGATATAATTCCAGTTGGAGGTACTTTTGATGACGATTTGATACCGGTGGAAAATGAGGTTTTTAATATTGGTACTGTCTCTCTTCAATTAAGACTTTATCGTATAAAGAATAACGTAAAGGATGCTAGGTATCGTTCTACTCCGGAGAAGTATCCTATGACTTTGAGTGAAAATTTATCTCTTCTGTTATATCGCTATAAGAAAATATTTATAACAGGTGTCCAGCTAACTCTACTAAATTCTGGGATTAATCTTACAAAAGATAAAGTTTTAACTTTGATAAAGAACATGCCTATCTTTATTTCATCAGAATTTTTTAGTGTAAAGATTAATTGTTTAAGTGAATTTGAGGGAATATTCACACATAATTCTTCTCTCTACCACTTAAATGAAGCACTGATAACTAATGCAGTTGCAGGTATGAAAGGGATATCGGATCGAACAAATAATTTATGTGTTACTTCAAACAGGCTTCGTCATACTGCATTAACTCGTGGTGCAGAAGAAGGGCTCGATTCTGCACAACTAAGTAGATTAACAGGTGTTACAGAGCCTGCAGCCAGGCATTATATAGATATTGATTATCTATCAAGACGATTGATTGATGATAATTATATTGCTAATGATTTTTTGAGAAATGCTTTTACAGTCCCGGTTCGGAACTTAGATAAAGATAGTGGTGTTATTATAGGGCATGATTTTGAAGAAATTGGTGGTGTGAAAAATATAAGTTCTTGTAACCTGTGTCTGGCTAAAATGGGCAAGCCAATTGGTTGTTATGGATGCCCAAATTTCCTTCCTCTTCTGGATGCTGATCACCGTTTTATACTTGAGCAAGCTGAAGAAAAATTAAAAGCTAATATGGCGCAGTTTGATCTTATAATCGGGAATAGGTCATTAGAAAAACTCGAACGTCAAGTCAAAAAGATAAAAATAGTAATTTCCCTATGTGATGAAATTATTAATAAAAAAGAAGAACTAAATGCTTAATCTTTATTTGAGTAACTTACATTCCCTTATTTCTGAATATGAACTAAAGAAATTCCCTCAATTTGTAGGGACTTATGGTAGTGAAGCGACACTGGACGATCTGGTTTGGTATCATATTGATTCAAAAACCGGTAGAAAAATCCGTCTTTTGTGTACCATTTTTAATGGCCAAAAAATAAGAAACGACAGTAAATTATCATCAGAGCTTGCTCTCGCTAAGCCCTATGATCACCTATTAAAAATATTTATTATTGAATCACTTGCGATTGGTTCTTCTGCGGCTCATTTGCAATCCAAAATAATATCAGCTCGCACTATTCTTTCAGTGGTAAAAAATTCGTTAGATGACGTAACAATAGAAGGTTGGAACTCTAGTAAAGATAGTGGATTTTTTTGGCAGTTCTGTAAGAGACATAACTTATTAGGTGGGCACGAAAGCCCAATATATTGTAATGATGATCGTGACAGGACAGGCGATGAGATTAACGAGCGCCGTAGAAACCTCTTACCAAGTCAGCCAGTAATAGAGGCGCTCGGACAAATTTTTATTAATACATTTCGTGATGTTGATGACGAGGGGAAAGTAATTCCTGATGGATCAATAGATATATCTGATGCTTTAACATGTACGTTTGCAGCCTTATCATTAGCGTCACCAAATCGTACGGGCGCTGAAATACCTGTCATTCATAAGCAAAAATTAAAAAGTTATTCGGAAACTTATGAAAAGCCGGTATATTACTTAGAATGGAAAGGCAGTAAAGGGTATAAAAATTATAAGAATCATATCTTAGAGGCGTTATCCAGCAATGTTTCTCAAGCAATTAATTTCTTTTATTCTTATTGTGAGCCTTATAGAGTCATAGCTCGTTTTTACGAAAACCCTAATCAAAAATGTAAAGATCTTTTATGTAATTTCAGCGTAAATAAAGAGTTATTATCTAATGATGATCTCAATAACATTCCTAGCTTGTTCTTTTTAGCGTTCGTTCTTGGTTTTTATAATCATAATGCCACTGTATTAGTTATTAAAAATATAAATAGATCTAAATTAGTCCGTGAAAAAGGAGGTAAATTAAACAGTACACATTTTTCTGACAAGTTAATTCGAGAACTTAATGCTGAAGATTTTTTCTATACACCTGGTTTCCATAAAAGCAAAGTGTGGAGTATTTTATTTGGTGTGATTGTAAGTCCTGATACAGTAAAAGAGCTTGAAGACTTTATAACAGTAAAGGAGCTTCAGGATTATTGGATTGGCTATTATAAATCACAGCTTTCTACTTCCTTTCCTTATGCCTATAGTGCAGGCGAAAATTATGAATTTTATTCTGAGTTGCTGTTTTGTTTGCCAAGATGTGTTTTGAATAGATCTTCACTTGGTGGTGTTAAATATAGCAAGTCTTTTTTGGCTTTAGATTCACCTAGAAACATTTCATATCATGTTTCTAGTAGACTTAACAAAAGCAATGTTAAAAGATCAGCACGCTTTTCTATCTTTCAAGAAAATGGTTATGGTGAGGTAATGTACATTAGGCCACACCAGCTTAGACATTTTGCAAATACTTTAGCTGATCTTAGTAATATTCCTGTTGAAATTAATACGGCATGGTCTGGAAGAAAGGATGTTAGTCAAACATTTGAATATATTCATACTACTAAGCATGAGGAATCTGAGCGCTTAAGCTCTGTGCTCGATTTTTCAAATGACAAAGACTCAGATATTCGTATAATCACAAGTAAGGACTTGGATGAGATTACTAACCTGCCTGCTTCCGTGACATCAACTGGCGTATGTATTCAAGAGCTAAATGTTTCCCCTTGTGAATATTTAAACGATTTTGTTAGTCAGTGCTTTATGTGTTCTTCCTCTTGTCATATTGCAGGAGATCAAAAAGCGATTGATCTTTTTGAAAAAGACTTTGTTTACCAAAAGGCTCGCTTGGATCAGGTGAGAAATGATTCTAGAGTCAAAGTTTCAAAAGCAATGCAAGACTGGCTTGTGTTACACCACCGTAATACAGAAGTACTTCAATCACTGATCCTGCTTATGAAAGAGTACCCTGTTGGTTCTATCATTCGTTTTTCCCAAAGTATTAGTGAGTTCAAAGTGACGGATCTGAGTACCAAAAAAGTAGAGACAATAAGGTTTTCTTTGCCTGGTTCAAATAGTGAAATGGAAAGCCTCCAGTCCATTGAAACCAGTCACGTCGACCTTGGTATTGAGAATAGTGATTTGAATAATTTGCTATCCAACTTTGGTTTGTCAGAGGAATAAATTCAATGGCCTTGCCAAAAATAAGCTCTCAGGAACAACGCAAAATTGAAGTTCTCATTCATAAGTGGAAAGGGAAGCTTACCTGGGCGACATTGGTTGAGCGAGCCGAGCTGGAACTGGGGATAAGGGTTACTCGCCAGACACTCTGCACCTATACGGGTATCTTACACGCTTATAAAGATAAGAAAAATCAGCTACGCGGTGTTCCCTCGTCAATGCCCGAAGAAGTCACTGTGGAGAGTGCAAGCCTTGCTCGGCAAATTGAAAACCTAAAAGCAGAGATAGTCATTTTTGAACGCAAAAACAATGAGCAACTGAGGTTGATCGAACGCATTTTATCTAACGCTAGAGAAATACCAAACTTGGATTTACGTACCCTAATCAAGAAACGCCCTGAAGAGATGAACAATGGCTAGTGGTCAGCAATTAGCAAAACACAATCTTGAGCAGTTTCGAACTTGGCGAGCCACTCAGACTGACGAAGATTTTCTACAAATTATCCACCTCGGTCGGTTGAAGCGCGTGGAAATTGCTAAGGCAATTGGTTGTGGTAAAAGTGCGCTAACTCAGAATCCTGGTTTGCGTGCTGAAATCGATGCTCTTGAATCGGAATTACGGAATCGGAGTATCCTTCCACCAGTAGTAGAGGCCGCCCATACACCAACCGATCAGTCTCGGGAATACAATATTTCGGCAACACGTCTAACGCGCAATGATCATCGTTCCGCCCGACTTGAGCAGGAGAATATAGAACTCAAAGCCCGAATTAGAGAGCTAGAGCGCCGCCTAGCCCGCTTTGGCGAGCTATCCGAGACGTTAGCCGAAATGGGGGTGATGCCGCGCTGATGAATACGCTCTGCCCATTTGATACTGATTTCTTGCGAGTTACTAGCATTCCATATGCAACGGATAGATATGTCATTTTCAGCGGTGTCCCAGTTCGCAACTCCTCTCCGTTAGTCAGTAGCGTAAAATACGTCATTACGATCAAATCCGATTTGTCAGCTCTCCCTGTCGCACCGTCAATAGGTCAGCATTGGAAGGTTACTGGGTCGTACGTGATCGACACTCTGCAGAATGGTGCTTATTCGTTCAGACGCCACACCTATGATGCGCCAAAACAGCTTGCTTGTACCTTGCCGCAAGACGGCGAGCAGTTGATTCAATTTATCGCTAAAGAAGAAGACTTTAAGGGCATCGGAGAGCAGAAAGCCCGCTTGCTCTGGCATGCATTGGGCGAACACTTTCATATGACCGTGAGCAAGGATACACCAGAGTCTCGAAATAAATTACTGAAGCTACTGAGCCCTGATTCTGTCAATGCACTGTTTGAAGGATATGCCAAGTATGCAAACCTCTCTGCCTGTAATTGGATGTCCGAGCACGCCATACCGGCGCCAGTTCAGCAACGGCTTTTAAAATTTCATCACGAGCGTTCCATTGAAATAATCCAAGAGAATCCCTATGTGCTTATGGGTTTCGGCATGTCCTTCCAGGAAGTGGACTCTCTCAACTTCACTATCACAGATGAAGACCCTAGACGTCTGATTGCTGCTGTTGAGATGGCGATAAGGAAGGACGTCGAAAAAGGCCATACCTACACGACTCAAAGCCGAATTCGCCCGTATGTCAGTAAGGCGCTTGGCACTTCAAAGCTTGCGTCTCGGGCTTTTGAAGTCGGTCATCAAAAGGCCCAGTTCGTGCTGAACCAGGAAGCTGATACCTACCATCCAACGGCGCAGTTCTTGATGGAGTCAGTTGTAGCAAAGCGACTAAGAAAGTTAGCTGCTCAAATCGATTTATATGACCAGGATGCCGACCAAGCCTGCAGAACCTCATTAGCCGAGATGCCTTATGAATTGACGCAGCGTCAAGTTCAGGCCATTGCGATCTCTCTGGATAATGCTGTTAGTTGCATCACAGGCGGTGCAGGAACGGGGAAGACCACTGTGCTCCGCACAACGCTTAGTGCCTTCAAAGCTCTCGGCTACGAGATACACGCCGTTGCCCTATCAGGCCGGGCAGCGATGCGCCTGCAGGAGTCGATTGGTTTCCAAACAAGGACTATTGCCGGGCTGCTACGGCAAGCACCTGTTGAGCCCACTAGTGCTCAACCTCTGCACCTGCTCGTAATAGATGAAGCCAGCATGGTCGATTTACCCACCATGTATCGTCTAGTCACTCACCTCAGCCCTGATATTCGGATCATTTTCACGGGTGATCCTGATCAGTTACCACCAATTGGTTGCGGTAAAGTTCTTTCAGATATTGTTGCATCGGGCCTGATTGCTAACACAACGTTAGATATTGTGAAACGCCAAGTGGAGTCGACGGGCATCCCTGAATATTCGCAAATGATTAACGAGGGTATCGTTCCTAAGCAGCTGTCTATGGGTGCAGTCTTTTTTCACGAGACACCCCAAAACAACATTGCCGAACAATGTACTGCGCTGTTTGCAGAGGCTCCAGACGGTAGCCGCATCGTCGGCGCAACTAAAGCGCTCGTAGCTGATATTAATCAGCGCGTACAGGCAGCGGTGAATTCAAGCGGACAGCGTATGGAATTTGAGCTGCAAGGTGACCGTTTTTTCCGCGAAATTCGCTGTGGCGACTCTGTGTTATTTACGGAGAATAATTACGACTCAGGTATCCAGAATGGGTCATTGGGTACTTTAATTTCGTCCGAGTCCGAGGCTACAGGAAAATATTTCGGCGTGGTGCGATTGGATGTCGGCAGCGAGATTGTGTTAACTCAGGCTATCCAGGAATCAATGGAGCTCGGCTATTGCATTACACTTCACAAAGCACAAGGATCGCAATTTCCGCGTGTGATTATTGCCCTTAGGCCTGGGAGAATAGTGGATAGAGCATGGCTTTATACCGCGATTACACGCGCTGAGTCGGAGGTGCATATCGTTGGCACGGCTCGTGACTTAGCAACGATTACTCATAAACCCAGCTTTTCCCACCAAAGACTGAGCTATCTAGAACAACTTTTGGCGAAGGAATGAGGAGAAACTCCTATTTTTCAATGCTTGCACCTCAAACCCCAACCAAAATCACCTCCGCCTGCCCATCCAACTGTTCCTTCACTGACTGCCATTCCGGCATAAAACTGTATTGGTGCCAGGCAGGTTTGTCGATGGGTGCACGAATCATCTTCAAGTAAGTAACTTAATGCAGGTTTAACGAACGGTCTCCAACAAAAACTCTTTCAGGTGCAAAAAGTAAAGCACCGAGGCTTCCTCAATATCTCAGTCCCCGCCAAGTATTCAGGTGCCGTTCAGTGATCCACCGAACAGACTAACGTTTTTTGTGAGATTAACGTCGATTACGTTTCACTGTGGTTGCAGTGGCCAAATCGTTCTATCTTAAATGTTAGTTGACAACGAGGAAGCACACGCGTTTTACGTAAAAATATTGGACGATTGGGCAATGACACCCCCCATCTTTTAAAGGAGGTAGCGATGCTTATTTTCGAGTCTTTTTTTACAAGTGGCCTAGCACAGATTTCCTATCTGGTTGGTGACAGCAAGGCGGCAGTGGCCGCGGTAATCGACCCTCGTCGAGATATTGATATCTACTTGCAGATGGCAAAAGAGCAAGGCCTGCGAATTGCCTATGTCATCGAAACGCACATTCATGCAGAGTTTGTATCCGGTGCTCAATCACTGGCGAACCGCACTGGTGCGCAGGTTATTGGTGGCCGCTCCGATGAATACCGGTTCGACCTTCGCCATGTCAGCGATGGTGAGGTATTGGAACTCGGCCAGGTAAGGCTGCAGATCATGCATTCGCCGGGCCATACGCCTGAACACATTTCTCTTCAGCTGTTCGATACGCAGCAAGGCAGTGACCCCATCGCATTATTCACTGGCGACACGTTGTTCAACCTGGATGTTGGGCGCCCTGATTTGCTTGGAGAGGGCAGTGAACGAAAGCTGGCCAGTGAGCTATTTCACACTCTCTTTGATCGTTACCTGCCGCTGGGCGATCGGATAGAAATATATTCCTTTCATGGGGCCGGTTCGGCGGGCGGTAAGTCGATAGGTGACAGGCATCAATCTACGCTTGGCAACGAACGGCTTTTTAATTCTGTACTGCAGGAAAAGAGTAGCGAAGAGGCGTTTATTGACACGCTGCTTGCCGATATGCCGGAACCGCCACGACACTATGCGCGCTTGAAGAAGCTGAACGTCGGTGCCATCGAACAGTGGGAAAGCCTATCGCTGGCCCCGCCGCTGTCGCCTGATGACTTTCAATCACTTGCTGGCAACGCCAACATGCAGGTCGTAGACATTCGCTCAATACTGGCATTTGGCGGTGGCCATGTGCCAGGGGCTATCAACATCGCGTTACGTAACGAGTTTGTCAGTTGGGCGGGATGGATGCTCTATGACTCCCGCCCAATTTTGCTGGTGGGCGAGTCGACAGAAGATGTCCATCAAGCCATTACCCAGCTCTACCGCATCGGCCTGGATGACATTCGTGGCTACCTGCACAATGGTATAACGGATTGGCAGAATGCGGCACTACCCCTGAGCAGGTTGCAGGAGTGGACCGTCCACGAGCTGAACGCTCGGCGTGAAGAGCCCGATGTTCAGGTGCTTGATGTGCGTAGTCCCAATGAGGTTGCCAATGGACGAGTACCGGGCGCAAAGCATATTTACGTCGTCCATCTTGCCGAGCAACTAGATAAATTAGATCCGAACAAGACCATCGCCACTTACTGCGGATCAGGCTATCGAGCCTCGATTGCCGCCAGCCTTCTGAAGCGAGCTGGCTTCTCCGACGTGGCGAACACGCCAGGGTCATGGGCGGCTTGGAACGCAGCAGGTCTGCCTATTGAAACGAGCTGAGCTGAACCGGTGTATCAGTACTCCCATGCCGCTCAAAATCGCAAAATACGAGTACGTAGGCATCATGCGATAATTTCATTATTATATTGATTTTAAAGGAAAAATCTATGAAAATGTCTTACTGGCGTTTCGTCGCAATGGTCGCTACATCGACAATCATTATGTATGGGTTGATGTATCTGAACACGTACGCTTTTGACCATGTTTTCTGGAGCGAAACTAGAGCATGGATTGCTCTTGTCATGGGGGCTGTGATGGCGGTAGTGATGTTGAGCTTTATGCTCAATATGTATCAGAAAAAAAAGATAAACATCGCCATCTATGCAGGCAGTGCTGTGCTTTTCATTGCTGCATTATGGATCGTCCGTAGCCAGGTTACCGTAGATGACACCGATTACATGAAAGCAATGATTCCCCATCATTCAATCGCGATCCTGACCAGTGAGCGAGCGAAAATTTCAGATCCGCGTGTCCGTGAGCTGGCAGATGAAATCATTGCTGCACAGCGTCGCGAAATTGAGGAAATGAAACAGCTCATAAACGACTTGGAAAAAGCGGACTGATGTTTATTTTTTCATAAAACCGTTCACGTCAGATTTTTATCTTTCCGATTATCACATTAGGCACTGTTTACCTCACCGGTTGTGGCTTTCCAACTTCGGGAGACCTAGGAACAGTTGTACAGCCCTTAAGTTTTTCGTGCGTCGATATATCAGAGACGATTTGGTGCGCCGCATAGTGTGTGCCATAGATTGACGCATCTAGACCCATTTCGGTGACCCAGGCTTTCACAATACGGGCATATTGGCGCGTGGATAGATGCTTTGCGCTATTGATTCGGCTGGAAAACAAGAAGTCTTCGCTCCGGAGCTGAGCAAGCTGTATCCAGTAGATAATAGCGATGTGAGTTTGCTCGGTAATTTCGAACTGGACAGGTCAATGTGACTTTTGCTGTATCATAATGGCTCGTGAAGATATGCACGCAACATGGGCTATAGCCCGTACTCGTAAATTGAAGAGGTCGCAGCCTCGTAGATTGCTATCGATAGCTAAATTGTAGAGGGCAAGAGTTCTCTCGTCTTTTTGGCAAGCTGTAGGCGCACACGGATGGCCCAGATATCTTTTAGACTCAGAGGTGCCTTCTCCCCAACCAACTTGCCTTTATTCCAAGGTGTAAAGGAGATTTCAGTCGAAACATTCATGGCATGATCCTCCATCAGGTGGAGGTCAAAGAATGGGTTGCCTCAGATGTCATGGCAAACAACCCATAAAGGAAAAAGTTGAGATCAAAATGTTCGGGCTAATGCACGTGAGGATAATATCCATAGTGAACATGAACAACTGAGTGATTTATCTTCGAGTAGATATTGTTACTTAATAGCAATCATCCTAAGTCGTAAAGCATTGCCAATCACGCTCACTGAAGAGAGTGACATCGCCGCCGCCGCGATAATCGGTGATAACAGCATACCTGTGAAGGGGTACAAAATCCCTGCGGCAATGGGGATGCCTGCCGCGTTGTAAGCAAAGGCAAAAAAGAGATTTTGGCGAATATTACGCATGGTGGCTTTTGAGAGCTTATGCGCCGTGGCAATACCGGTAAGATCTCCTCGCAGTAGAGTAACCCCAGCGCTTTCTATCGCCACATCGGTGCCGGTTCCCATGGCAATGCCGACATCCGCTGTAGCCAGCGCAGGTGCATCGTTCACGCCGTCGCCGGCCATGACAACAATGCGCCCTTCATCACGGAGACGCTGAATCACTCGGCCTTTATCCTCTGGAAGCACTTCAGCTTCGACCTCATCAATGCCTAGCCGACGTGCCACAGCGTTGGCGGAGGTGCGATTATCGCCTGTCAGCATCACCACTCGAATGCCGTCAGCCTGGAGTGAACGAATGGCTTCTTCGGTGGTTTCCTTGACCGGATCGGCAATGGCGAGCAGCCCAGCTAAATTCCCGTCGATGCTCGCAAAGATGACAGTAGCACCGTCGCTGCGCAATTGATCGGCATGTGTGTCTTGAGACTGGGTGTTAACGCCCTCGCTTTCCATCAATAGCCGGTTGCCCAGGGCAATACGCTTGCCATCTATCTGGCCTATAACGCCCATGCCATTGGGAGCCTCGAAGTCCAACGCTTCTGTTAATTTTACCTCTGCCTCTTTAGCCTTTTCGACTATTGCATGGGCCAAGGGGTGCTCGCTGCCTCGCTCAAGACTAGCTGCCAAGCGCAAAAGCTCCGATTCAGCAATGCCTTCAGTGAGAATCAACTCGGTCACTCGTGGTTTGCCTTCGGTAAGCGTGCCGGTTTTGTCGACGACGACGGTGTCGACCTTCTCTAGACGTTCAAGAGCTTCGGCATCGCGAATCAACACGCCTAACTGGGCACCGCGCCCTACACCGACCATAATTGACATGGGGGTAGCAAGACCTAGCGCGCACGGGCAGGCAATGATCAGAACACTAACCGCCGCAATAAGGCCAAACGCCATCGGCGGGGTAGGGCCCCACAATGACCAGGCGATGAAAGCCACAACAGCAATGAGAATAACGACGGGTACAAAGATGCTGGCGACTTTGTCGGCAAGCCCTTGAATGGGTGCGCGGCTGCGCTGGGCGCTGGCGACCATTTGCACAATCTGCGACAGCATCGTGTCCTGGCCCACCTTGTCAGCGCGCATGACAAAGGATCCTTGACCATTGATGCTGCCGCCAATGACGCCATCGCCGACTTCCTTTTTCACCGCTAGTGGTTCACCGGTAACCATGGATTCGTCAACGTTGGAGCGACCTTCCATCACTTCGCCATCTAATGGCACCTTATCGCCGGGGCGCACCCGGAGACGATCCCCTACCTGAACCTGGTCAAGAGAGATATCTTCCTCATTGCCCTGATCATCAAGGCGTCGAGCGGTAGCAGGCGCCAAGTCGAGCAGAGCACGAATAGCGCCAGAGGTTTTTTCACGAGCGCGTAGCTCTAATACTTGTCCCAGTAAAACTAAAACGACAATCACTGCCGCTGCTTCGAAATAAACGGCCACCGAACCATCGGCTTGACGGAAGGCGTCGGGAAAGATGCCCGGTGTGAGGGTGGCCAGCAAACTGTAGAGCAACGCGGTGCCGGTACCGATCGCGATTAGCGTGAACATATTAAGGCTGCGATGCACTAGCGAACGCCATCCGCGTACAAAGAATGGCCAACCTGCCCAGACGACTACCGGCGTTGCCAGCAGCAGTTGAATCCAGTTAGAGGTTTGCTGGGAAATAAAATGCATAAGGCCAAACACGTGGCCACCCATTTCTAGGGCAAACACGGGGAGGGTCAGTACTAGGCCGATCCAGAAACGCCTGGTCATGTCCTTGAGTTCGTCCGAAGGGCCGGTGTCAGCAGAGACGGTCTCAGGTTCCAGCGCCATGCCACAGATTGGACAGTCGCCTGGGCCTTCTCGTCGAACTTCTGGGTGCATCGGGCAAGTATAAATAGACCCCGAGGGTACTGACGCTTGTGACTGTTTGCTTGGCTCAAGATACGCATCAGGCTTGGCAATAAACTTTTCCTGACACTTTTCTGAGCAGAAGTACCAAGTCTTACCCGCGTGATCGGCACGGTGGCGGGAGGTATGGGGATCAACGTCCATGCCACAAACAGGGTCTTTCACCTTTGTCTCGTTATGGTCTTCAGACATCGTTCATTCTCCCCGTTTGGCGAACAAGGCGCATGGCTTCGTGCTCTTCAAGTGCTAAAAGGGAATCTAAGAGCTCTTTAGCCTCAGGAATTTCCGCTTTGCCAACGAGGGTTCGATAAAGGTTTATCGTTTGTTCATGGAAATCAAAAACCTCTCGGCAAATGTCGTCAACACTTAGCGTGGAATAGGGCGCATCGCAGGTACGATGCGTACGGATAGGTTTATGCTCCAAATAGTCATAAACGTAGGTTTTTAATGCTTTCGCGTCAGCAGTCTGTTCAAAGCGCGCCACAACGCGCTGCATTTCCGCTTCCTGTGCAGCTAAGTAATTGAGCAACATGCGAGCGCGCTCTTCTTCGTGTATATCGGCGCAATGAGCAAGGCAAGCTGCAAGATGCTCGTGTAACTGACGGGTCCAATCGATCAATTCACCAAAGGTTCTAACGTCCATTTGGTACCTCCTATAACGCTATTAACGTTAATGAGTGTGAGAGTGCTCGCTATCGTTTGAAGCGTCGCGTTTGGATAGGAAAATCCATTCGCCGAGTAAAAGAGTAGCCATTACTACGCCAGCAACGATGAGCACCATGGGGTCCGAGATGGCTTTTACCCATAAAAAGCCGATTAACACGACAGCATCTAGTAGTATGGCAATGCTAGGAATAACAGGATTAGCCCCCACTCTGTCCTTGAGATGACGAAGCACACCCCAGTGGATGGCCATATCCATGATCAGGTAGAAAATGATGCCTAATGCTGCGATGCGGCTCAGGTCAAAAAAAGCGGTGAGCACTAAGCCAAATACGATGGTGTACACCAGTGTATGCTTTTGTACACTGCCGGGCATGTGGAAATGGCGGTGAGGAACCAGCTTCATTTCTGTCAGCATGGCGAGCATGCGTGAAACGGCAAAGACGCTGGCGATGATACCGCCCGCCGTTGCCAACATGGCGAGAATGACGGTAAACGCAACTGCCGCTTCACCCAGTGCGGGACGGGCAGCGGCGGCCAGGGAGTAGTCTTGGGTTTCGATAATTTCAGGCAAAGATAGGTTGCTGGCAACGGCAAAACCGACAAGGGCATAGATCACCACGCATAGCGCAATCGAGATCGTGATAGCTTTGCCAAGATTCCGCTTAGGATCTTTAAGCTCCGAACCACTATTGGTAATCGTCGTGAAGCCTTTAAATGCCAGTATGCCGAGCGCCGTAGCACCTAAAAAGCCCGTTATCGTAGGCGTAGGTGCATCGTTGCCAGCACCCATTTCGATGGAGTCGGCAATAAACACGCCGACAATACCAAACACTATAATGCCACCTATTTTGATAAATCCGAGCACCGAGGCGACGGTCTCGATCAAGCGGTTGGCGGATAAATTGATCAAAAAGGCTATTAGCAGTAAACCAACCCCGAGTAGGGGCACAAATAGTGAACGATCCCCCAGGTCAAACAACTCAAGCGTGTAGGAACCAAACGTTCTCGCCAAAAAACTCTGTGCGATCACCATGGAAAAATACATCAGGAGGGCATGAAAGGCGGTGGGAAGCGTCGGGCCATACGCTTTCTGTAAATACATGCCAATCCCACCTGCTGATGGGAAGGTATTGGACATTTTAACGTAAGAATAAGCGCTGAAAGAGACAATGACGGCAGCGGCCAGAAAGGCTAGAGGAAATAGCCGACCAGTCATTTCGGCCATTTGGCCGGTTAGCGCAAAAATACCGGCCCCAATCATCACGCCGGTGCCTAATGCAACGGCACCGACCAACGAAAGACTGTTTTCTTTATATTGTGGCGTTCTATCCTGCCCAACCATGAAAGCGACTCCTTGTATTAACGGCAACCACAGCAGCAATAACTGCCGAGGACTCCTGTGCGGTGTTTTTTGATGCTATATAAATTAAATATAGAACCTATGTGCAGCCACATGGCAAATGACTAACGGAAGGTCTGATTTTGCGAGGCCACAGGCAAGCAGCTCTTACCCTAAACTAGCTAGTCTTGCTCCTGGTTGTGTCATGTAGCCGTTATGACTATTAATGACAGCTCCAAGGTTCCTGTTTAGCGTTGTCTTTAACGTTCTGATCGACGAAACGGTAATACTCCTTCTTAAAGCGGTTCCACCGATCAGCGCTGACCTGTATGTCATGGAGCTTGAGAATTTTTTCAACGTCATCGATGCAGAGCCTCAGCGCATCGTAAGCAAGGCTGATATTTCGGTTTTTCTCGTTGTAGACCACCTTATCCATTCCATAGAGTCGGTCGATATCTGACAGCGCTTCTTCAATGCGTTTGGATTTACTAGGCTTGATTTTTAAATTCCGAGTCACCAGTGTGTTTTTGGAAACACCCAAGCGGTGCTCTTGTTGTGTCGTTTTCATGGTCTTTCTCCCAGGCGCGTACATGTATATATAGAGTGGTTCAGTCCTTGTCTATTTTGTCCTTATGACCGCCGTGGTGTTTATGCATGAAAATATGCATCAGTGGGCATGCTGCCAAAAAGAGGAAAGGTAAGAACTGAAATAGGTGGAGACGGTGCTCGGTTCCAATCAGGTATCCCGCCCAAATGACAAACCCAGCAAGTGGCACCCACAACATCAGCAAACGACTACTTGTACTGTTACTCATAATCACCTCAGTAACTCGCCCAAAGAGCCAACAGCAGTTAAGGCCGTTGGTTTGGGAAAAATCAAATAAATAACCCCAATAACAGCATGGATGATTTGTCTGAACGCAACCTGAACAGCATCGGAGGGAAATATGATCCTGATCAAGCGCCTCGCAAAAAGTAGGCGATAATTACCCAAGCGGTATCCATAGCCTCATTCCCATCATCATTAGGTTTTCGGTGAGCGATACAAAGCTTAATGGGTATTACTGTTGCCGACACAGGCGCACTTGAGCTCACGTTTATCGAGGTATATCGCTTTAAAGACAGAACCTGTCACACGGTGCCAACGAATAGCGCCAGTGGCGCAGCCAGCCAGATAAGCGTATCGGCCAGCAATTAGTAGCTTCGGAAGTATCTAGGCGTGAAGGTAAACGTAACTGAAGGGGACTTGGCGCTGGGCGTGCAGGTCATAGTTGAGAAACATGGCGCTAAAGCTCGCTACGCCCTGCAGCTTTTGCAGACCCGGGGGTATGATCGCTGTGGCTACGGCATACTCTAGCACGCGTGCAGTGAATATTATGCACTGAACCTCCCAACTGGCAGAAAAATCGATGAGTAACGCAGTGGCAAAAATTGCCAGCACAGGGCGATAGGTGGTCGCATTAGGGTCTGAAACGCTAACTCCCAGGTGCTCATGAAGCTCTTCATAGCCGCCAATACGTTCATAGCCCAGATATCCCTGGGAAATCGTATCGACATGTTCCTGCTCTGTAAACGCGTCAATCTCTTATCGCGAAGTCAGCAGGTTTACGTTCACCTAAGGCCCATGTGCACGAGCAGGTCAACGATCTACAAGCCAAACGGACATATGTACTCTCCTGTTTGCAACCATAAGCGCGAGCGCTGGAGTGGGTCGTTGTCACCGTTATGAACCTCTTAGTTGTTTATTAACACTATATTGCTTACCTAACATAATAATCTAACTCCCTTCCACAGCCTTCAGATCAAATATGTGGCGCGACGAAAACTTTATTGTGAAGTGAGCCAGTCGATCTTACTAAGCCTGAAGGCGCCTCAGTCGTTAGGTAATAAGTTTATTTTATATGAAATTTGTTAACTTCCATGTCTCAACATAAACATTTGAGATTCGCTAAAGTGTATATTTATTCGCTGACAATGCGAAGTTGGTTTTCTAAGTAAGGGCTAGCATTCGCCGGGAGCAGGTTTGTCGGAGTTAAAAGGACCAAGAGGTTGTTTTCTACTTAATAACACAAGTGGGCGGTTGAGACGGTAGCTAACAGTGTGGTGACCCATAAGGTGACTAAGAAAATTTGTTATAGGGCATAGACACTATTATTTACTCTGGGGGTATTTCAGTTTGTATGGGAAAGGGGTTCTCAGCACTTTCGTCTGCTTGGTGACGCCTTTGCTCTTGCGTCCATAATGACTTGAGATAATTCACCACATCGCGGATCTCGGTGGGAGCCAAAATCTCCTGGTACGCTGGCATTGTTAGCCTATCAGTTTTATTCCAGGGGTCACGCCAACCTTCAGCAATAATTCGGTAGAGCATGGCATCAGAGTGTTTCCAGGTATGGCCCTCTGGCCCATGTGGTGGAGCAGGTAACTCCCCCAGAGCATTTTGCCCTTCCCAGTTGGGCATGCCTTCGCCTTGTGTACCGTGGCAACTGGCACAGTATTGTCGGTAAACTATTTTTCCGTCTTCCAACTGAGGAGTATTGCTTGAAAAAAGGCGATCCTCAGCCATGGCGTGCCCCACAACCATTAGTGTCAGCCATAAGGCAAAGAACCAGCGCTTACGCATCGGGATAAGCCCAGGATTGGCCTTCGTCTTCACTGCGCAAAAGCTCCCCTTTCTGATTTAAACCATAGAGCGTGCCTTTGGGAGAGAGGGTGAGCGCAACGAGCACTGTGCCGTCACCAGCTACTGGTTGCCACTCTTGTCCACCCGTTTCGCTTCGCCATAGGCCCTGCTGCGTAGCCACATAGACTCGCTTTGGGTTGTCAAGGCTATAAGCCATATCATAGACGCTGCCAGCATCAAGCTCTCCGGTCGGTCTCCAGCCGCAAAAGCAGTCCATCGATAGACGCACCGCATCGTCCGATACCGCGTAAAGCCAGCCAGTCTGCATGCTACCTTCCATGTCAGAGTGAACGAGTCGGTTAACCTTTTGTGAAGGACCACTGTCCATTTTTTTCCAGGTGGTGCCAGCATCTTGGCTTTGGTAGATGCCGTTTTCGGCAATCACCGCATAAAGTGTTTCGTCCTGGCGGCGATGCACGGTTAGCGCAGTCACCTCCCGGCTAGGTAGGTTAGCGCTGAGCTCTTGCCAGGTTTCTCCATTGTCGGTGCTACGCTGCACCCCGATTGAGGGGCCTGCGATATAGAGCGCTTGCGGATCAGTGGAGGGGACCGATACCGCGCGCAACTGGCCTTCATTCACGTCTTCGGGCAAGGGAATCGCATTCCAAACCAAGCCTTCGTCGGTACGCTGAAATAGCTGGTTAGCCTCAATTTTAAACAGTCGTTTGCCTGTTACGTCATATTGCAGTGCAAGCAACCCTTCTTCAGTTGCCAAGGCCGTAATGGCGCTGCCAAAGCTGACTGCGGCCAAGCCTGTCAGTAAGAAGACACGTAAAAAACGACTCACGATCATGTGCATTTCAATATTTCCTTAAATAACGATTAGCCGATAACACCTAGGGCAGGGAAAGTACGCAATAACCAATATGACAGCTCGGATAGTTTGCCTGTGATCATTAAGCTACCCATCAGAATCATGATCAACCCAGCCGCTATATGTATGAAATGCCCCCAGCGACGCAGGAATTTCTGGTGCTTTATGAAGCGATCGAGCGAAATAGCACTCAGCATGAAGGGCACGCCCAGACCCAAAGAATAAACGCCGAGCAACGCCATCCCGCTCCAGGCGTTGGCCGTGGAGGCGCTGACGGTAAGAATGGCACCCAAAATCGGGCCAATGCAGGGGGTCCAGCCAAATGCAAACGCTAAACCAAGCAGATAAGCCGCACTGCGGCTTCCGCCGACGTCCTTCAGTCGACCCATAAACCGCCATTCTTGCTGAAACCAGCGCCACGGCATGAGCCCGGTCATGAAGGCACCAAACAGGATGACGATAAGGCCACCGACTAGGTTTGCTTCTTGGCGATACACCAACAGCAGACGACCAATGGCTGTGGCACTGGCTCCCAGCATCAAAAAAACGGTTGAAAAACCGAGCACGAACCACATTGACTGGGTTAATACCCGAAGACGCTCTCGTCTATCCGCTTCCTGTAGTTGTCCGAGCGAGCGGCCGGTCATGAATGAAAGATAGCCAGGCACAAGTGGCAAAACACAGGGCGAAATAAACGAGATCAGGCCTGCCAGAAAGGCAGTGGCAAGTCCTATATTGGCTACTTCAAGCATTATCCTTTACCTATGCTAGGCTTGGAATTTTGACGAGGACTGCTTGATTGACTCGCTTTGATCTACTATTTGGTGAGTGGTGGGCGCTGTGTCGGCATTCACTTCTGAAGCGTCTTCTACCTGGGCCTGAACATTGGTAGCGTCGCTTTGCTCGGTCGCTTCACCTTTTTTGTCTTTGCACTTCATTATGCATAGGCCTAATCCGCACATAATGAGACATGGCAATAGGCTCAATAGAATAGGCGCGATGCCGAGCAAGACCAGGTTATCCCAGCCAAAAGCAAGGCCGCCAGCCACTGCCACGCCACCCAGCAACATCAGGCCGCGAGGCCCTGTCAACAGGCCTTGTAGCCCCGATTTTTGTTTGCTCTGTTGGGTTTTGTCGTCACAACAACTCATGGTGCTACCTCATTATCTGGTTGCAATCATTTCGGTAAGAAAGTCGATCATGTCTTGAGTGTTCCACTCGGCTTCCCCCACGAGGCGCCCAATTTCTTTGCCTTGGCGGTCAAGTAGAAGCGTCGTGGGAATACCTACAGCCCCAAGATCTGCACTAGCCATCCCGGTTTTATCTATATAGGGAGCCAGATGCTCAATGCCTATCTCTTGATAAAATTCATTAACAATCTCGATCCCCTTACGGTCGATCGATAAGGCGACCACTTCAAAATTATCGCTGCCAAGCTCAGCCTGGAGGGCATCTAAAGTGGGCATTTCCTCTCGACAAGGCCCACACCATGTTGCCCAGATGTTGAGTAAAATCAGTTTTCCTTCAAAGTCAGCCAACGTTAAAGGGGTGCCGCCGCTATCCTCGAAACTGATTTCCGATACGTCGTTGGGGGTGGCCCAGAGAAGAAACCCTTGTGGCCCTGAGCTTTCTGACGGGGCGGCCATGGCAAGGGATGTGGCAGTCATCAGAAATACGGCTACGAGATATCCTGTCAGGATGGGGTGTTTCATCGCCGCACTATCCCTTAGTGAGTCGCGTAAATGTCGGGGCTATCGGTCGGTTGCGAGGCTATGGCATAGACCTCGAGCGGGCCGCGTTTTTCTCCCGACATGCCCGGTGAGCCAAGCGGCATTCCCGGCACACTCAGCCCTATGATAGAGGGCTTTTCATCAAGCACTTGGGTCACACTCTCAACAGGCACATGCCCTTCGAAGAGATAGTCTCCTACGACCGTGGTATGGCAGCCATGCAGTTCTTCAGGGACGTTATACTCGGCTTTCATTTCCACTAGATCATGGGTGTCGACCGTCTCCACGTCGAAGCCGTTTTGTTCCAAATATTTGGCATATTCGGCACAACACCCGCAATTGGGATTTTTGTAGAGGGTCGCTGATATATCAGCCGCCAATCCCGATACGGGAAAAGCCAGCAAAGACGTAACAGCTAACGCTTGCCAATGTTTCATATATTGAGTGTCCGGTTAGTTAACAGGGCGGAAGGTCTCATTGACGCTGCCCGCATAAGAAAAAGGTTGCTTGCGTACAAGCAACCCCATCCGAGCCGCTTTAAGCGTCGTCGTTCTCATGCTGCATGTTTTCCATCATGGCGTTACATTTTTCCATCATGGACTTCATATCGCCCATCATGTCGTGCATACCCCCTGCTTGCATCATATTGCTATGCATGGCGTTGCCCTCCATCGGCTTCTGTTGATTCTCTTCTTGGGCAAAAAGCGAGCTAGCTCCGAAGCTGCTGGCAGCAACAATGGCAGTAAACAGGATCGCAGTATTACGTTTACGCATGACACTCTCCTCTGTATGTGAGTCACTCTGCCAAACGCGCTGGTGGTAGGACTTGATTACGGTTTTTTATCCTGTGGCAGGAGTGCTTTTTTAAGATATCCTTAAAGTAGACTTTAAGGTCAAGGCCTCATTTTAAATTCGTTATACAACCTAAATGTTTGTCATGAGCGCTCAGCTGAAGACTTGACCTTTGGGCAGCCTAACGGTTGTAAGCTGGCTACGAATAAACGAATGAGGATAAGCCAATGCGAGTCTCAGAGCTGGCTCAGACGGGAGGGGTAACGGCAGAAACGGTACGCCACTATACAAGGGAAGGGTTATTGCAACCGCACCGCGACCCGCGCAACGGTTATCAACTCTACGATGCAGAGTCCTTGGGGCGCCTACGTTTTATCGATTGCCTGCGTTCGCTGGGTGTTAGTCTTCCAGAGATCAAGCAAATATTATCTTGGGCGGATCAAGGCACTGCAGAGTTTATTGAACCAGTACCACTCGCCACTCAAAGGGGACGTCTTTACTTGCGGGCTCAAGAGTTCCAGGTGATAGCGCGCTGGATAGATAATATGAATCAAGACAAGATGACTGAAAGTTTCAGCCTGAAGGAGCTCATCGAATCGCTTGGGACAGGTAAATTAGTTTTCGAGGCTAATGATTCGCGAAGTGATCATTAGTGATGCGGCGAAGTCATGGCACTGTGCGTATCCTCCATCCCTATCATGGACTGCAGATGCCAGAGTTGCCAGACAGCAAACGTAATAATCAGCAGTGCTGCCAGCGTACGAGTCGCGGGGCTACGTATCCATATTGAGACACGGCGCGCTGCCACTCCGGTCGCTAGGACGGCAGGCAAGGTGCCGAGCCCAAAGGCCCCCATCATCGCGGCGGCACGCAATGGCTCGGCTACAGCAAGACTCCAGGCCAGCATCGAATAGATTAGCCCACAGGGCATCCAGCCCCATAGCGAGCCAAGTGCGAATGCTTGGGGTACTTTTACAACAGGCATCAAGCGACGGCCTATTGGTTCGATGCGGCGCCACAGGACGCGCCCCAGTGCCTCGATACGTAGCAAGCCCTTCCACCAGTTGGCGATATACAGTGCCATTAGTATCAACATGACCGCCGCCAGGATACGCAACACCAGGGCGAAGCTGTCCAGTGCATGGTTGAGCACGGAACCGAGCAGGGCCACCAAGGCACCAGCGATCATGTAGCTGCTGATACGACCTAAATTATAGCCGAGCAACAGACCTGCTAAACGCCTCGGCTGTCGCATGCTGGGGGGCACAGCAAAGGTCAGGGCACTCATGATGCCGCCACACATGCCGATACAGTGCGCGCCTCCCAGCAAGCCGAAGACGAAGGCCGCCGCCAGCGGCGGCAGGCTCATGTCGGCGGGATTCATTTACGGGGCACCTTTGGAGCTACCCGCCGTATCACGGGAGGGGCTGATGGTGAAGGCCGCCGGAGGCGAACCGTACGGTGATACGATTTCGACCTGTTCGGGTGGATAGCAGAGTCCTTGGTCGGAACAGCCCTGAAAGGTCACCATGATGGCCAGCGGCCCGGTAACGGTGTCGCTCGCCTCGATGGGCGCACTCACCAACACCTGATCGTAGAAAACGTTAATGTTCCCTAAAGACGCGTGCGACATTGGCTCGCCAGGAGGCAAAGCCAACTCACCGAAATTGATATCTTGAGAGAGACTCTCAATCGCGAACTGATGCCGGTGAAGGTAGTAATTTTCGGCGGCGGTGAAGCCGATATAAACTCGATCATCGTCTCGCCAGGCGGTGGTTCGGAAGGCTTCTTTAGCCGGTAGAAAGTCACGTTGGGGCGAACGGTTAAAGGGGGAACTTTTGTCACCAACCTCAAACATCTCTTCACGTGCCGCTACCGGGGTGACTATAAAGAGTGCCACCGTTAGAAAAGCGAAGACTTGTTTCATGAGTTTAACGCCGCCTTTGGCTTATCCATTGGCTGACCTCTGGACCAAGCGACCAGAGCAAAGCCCGCGACGATCATTGGTAGTGTCAGTAGCTGCCCCATGGTTAACCAGCCAAAAGCGATGAATCCCAACTGAGGGTCGGGGAGGCGCACGAACTCTACGATGAAACGGAAGGCTCCATACAGAAGCAGGAACAGCCCAGAGATGAGGCCCCGCTGACGTGGTCGGCGCGATAGCCACCACAGCACGGCAAACAACACGACACCTTCAAGGGCAAACTCGTAGAGAGCCGAAGGATGCCGTGGCTCTGGGCCCAGCTCCATCATGGATGGAAACACCATTGCCCAAGGTACATCACTAACTCTCCCCGGTAACTCGTGATTGATGAAGTTCCCGAGGCGACCCGCTCCCAGGCCGATGGGGACTAACGGAGCAATGAAGTCGGTCAGTTGAATAAAAGCCAGTTGATGTTTGCGAGCAAACAGCCAGGCAGCCACTAACACACCGGCAAGGCCGCCATGAAAGCTCATGCCTCCTTCCCAGATTTTTAGTAACCAAAGGGGGTTGGCTTGCAGTTGTTCGAGCCCGTAAAACAGTGCATAGCCAAGGCGGCCGCCAACGATGATGCCGATGGCGGCGTAGAAGATCAGGTCGCCTATATCATCGTGGCTTAGGCCGAGTCGGTGGGCGCGACGCCGACCCAACCACCAAGCGGCCACTAGCCCGATTACATACATTAAGCCATACCAGTGAATCTGAAGAGGGCCTATGGCGATGGCGATCGGGTCGATTTGAGGGTATTGCAGCATATATCTTCCTTAATCAATCGTTACTGTTGGAGTCATCAACAAAAATTATTGCGTCTTAAGAGCCGTTTTATCGTTTCCACTTCTCGACTTCCTGGATGACTCGCTCAACATCTTCAGAAGTTATGTAACCTGTATGTTTGTAACGAATAGTGCCCTCGGTATCGACCAGATAGCTTTCTGGTGCGCCATAAACACCTAGCTCAAAACCTAGGTTACCCTCTGGATCAAAAATATTGACTTCAAAAGGATTCCCAAACTCGTCAAGAAACTCGAGTCCCTTTGCCTGGGTATCCTTGTAGTTGATGCCAACCAAGCGGACGCCTCGCGCGGCTAAG
>NZ_JAKVTW010000012.1 GCF_022489065.1 Vreelandella neptunia
ACTCACTGCGTAATGCTGGCCATGTCAACCAGTGAAAAAACTTTGTCGGCTCGTCACCCACTATCGAGAATCGTGTTTTAAATCGCATTTTGGGGGTGTGCTGTGAAGCCCTGGGCTTGTGGCTGCTGTGCTGAGCATCGTGATTATTATCAATATAGCGATTAACTGGCCATTGATAGCCTTGAAAAGTCAGAAAATGAAGCAAAACGAGCTCAATAGAGGCGAATAAAACAAAAAATAACCCCCCAAAAGCAGGCTTTATCCCACAATGTCGTATTGCAAAGGGCTGTTATATTAGCTAGCTAAAGGATTAATGCTCATTGTTGAGTACGGATACATTAATGAATGCCCAAGAAAAGAACCGTCTGTTCGCGCTCCGCCAGCTCAACTTGCTGGATACTCCCCCTAGCGAGAGCTTTGATCGGATTACGCGAATGGCCAGTCAACTTTTCGACTTGCCGATCTCCGCTGTGTCGTTGACCGACGAAAACCGCCAGTGGTTTAAGTCCAGAGTAGGCGTTGATCATTGGGAAATTCCCCGTGAGACTGCGCCTTGCAATGGGGTTTGTAACTCCTCGCAAATCCTTATTATTCCAGACCTTCTCACCTCTGACACCTATCGTGATAGCTATCTTGCGAATTCGGGCATTCGCTTTTATGCGGGCGCACCGCTAGTCACGCGAGAAGGCCATACACTGGGCGCGATGTGTGTGCTGGGTAAGCAGCCACGTCAGGTGACTGAGCAGGAGCAGGCAACGCTTCGTGACTTGGCCGCCATGGTTATGGCGCAGATTGAATTGCAGCACGCTTTCGGTCGGGTTGACCCATTAACGGGCCTTTCCAATCGCAACCAATTTGCTGAAGACCTGCAGGATCTGGAGCGAGATGCGTCAAACGATCGAAAAGTCGCGCTGTTTACCGAGATGGTCGATGCCAGTGAGTTAAGTGCGCTTCATCGCACCATGGGCCCCGCTTTTCTCGACGAGCTATCGCGTATTGCCGCTCGCTGCCTGCAACAAGCGATCAGCCCTGGCGTGAAGCTTTATCACCTTGGCGGGTGTCAATTTGTACACCTTGTGGAATATGCGAGCGATGCAGACCTTCTAACGGAAGCGTTGCGACTGCGTCAGGCGCTGCTAGCACTCGTTACCTCCCGCGAAGTCCCCGTATTGGTGCATCCCGCTATAGGTATTGTGCCTTTTTATCTGGGCGCGCTAGCGGCCGGAGATGTATTGCGAAGTGCCTATGCAGCTTGCCTGGATGCGCGGTTAGCTGAAAAGGGTGCGGGGCTTTACTCCTCGGATCTTGATGCACTTTACCAACGGCGTTTTATTCTGCTGGGCGACATCGGACGAGCGCTGGAAAATGAGCAAGAGCTTTATCTGGTTTATCAGCCTCGGGTGGCGCTTGAGAGTGGAGAGTGTTTGGGGGCGGAAGCGCTATTGCGCTGGCACCACCCAACCTTGGGCGAGGTTTCGCCTGGTGAGTTTATTCCTTTGATCGAAAATACACCGATGGCCAAGCCGTTAACGCAGTGGGTGATGCGTCACGCCATTCACCAGGCGGCGTCTTGGCATCGTCAGGGGAAGGCGCTTCAGGTTTCGGTCAATGTCTCGGCGACCAATCTTGAAGAGGAGGATTTTGCCGTGCGGCTACTGGAAGAAATGGCGCGCATGGCACTCCCGAGCGCTGCTATTGAGGTGGAACTTACCGAAAGCGCTTTGATTGGCCAGGGAGAGGTGGCCGCCAACCAGCTCAAAGCGCTGATAGCGGCAGGTCTGCGAATCGCCATTGATGATTTCGGAACCGGCTACAGCAGCCTCTCCTATCTACACGAAATCCCGGCCCACACGGTCAAGATTGATCGGCGCTTCATCACCGACCTCGGCGAGGATGCGCGCACTGAAACACTCGTGAAATCAATGATTTCTATGGCTCATGATCTTGGCTACCGTGTTGTAGCGGAAGGCGTCGAAAGCGAAGCTGCCTACCAGCGCCTTGTTCAACTTGGCTGTGAAGAGGCGCAGGGATATTTCATCGCTAGGCCGCTATTGCCTGAAGTGTTTGAGGAGTGGTTGCAGGATAGGGTAGAGGGGTAGTGCTTAATTAGCTGGCAAGTGGATGCTATCAGATCTTAAATATACTCCCCACTCTAACCTGACAGGTTATTAACCTGAGTTCATAGAATTAAAACATCCACGCTTTGGGGTTTGGGTAGGCTTGTCCTGCTGATAGTGCTTGCCATCCTTTAACCATACGAATCACAACCATACAGCCCAGGCTAATGACCAGCATGCTGAAGTGTTAGCCATTGCAGTAATCTTCACTAAGCGTCTCCCTTCCTGCATCCTTTAGCATTATGCTAATAAGCTCGGCATCTTGAGAGCCAAATACCCGCCCACCGGTTTGCTCGGCAATACAGTTAGAGAGGCCGCTATTGGAAATATCGACCACGTTGACACGTAACCGAGGCTGACGACTGGCAATGTCTTGAGCTATTGCGCACTGGTTTTGGTCGCAGCCATCAGCACCATCAACAAACGCTAGAATGACCGCATCACGCACTTTGCCATCAACCATGTCGGCTGCCTGTAGCAAACTGGCTGCGAGAGGAGTGCCATCGTTGGCGGCAAGCCTATGCACACCCTCTATAAGCTTCGGACGCTGCTCTGCAGAGAAAACGCCCTGCACAATAGTGGCTTCGCACCCTTGATAAGTCACGAGCCCAATATCGACGTTAGGGTCGATGGCTTGTACGAGGTCGCTAAAAGCATGTTGTGCCACAGTGAGGCGTGATGGTTCAGCCATCATCCGTTGTATACGTGGGTCGTTGGCTCTTAACTCGCGTAGAAAGTCCGGCATGTTGTAGAACCAAAGTTCATCTTCCATTGATGTATGGATGTTGAGGTTCATGGAGCCTGAGGTATCAAAAATAGTGACGAATTCAGGCGGCGGTGTATCGTCGTTGCGACAGGCAAAAGGGAGCGTTTCGCCTTCGCTGCGTTGCCAAATGAGCGAAAAGCGTTCCCAATGCGTGAACGCTAGCCATAAGCCAAGCAGTAGCAATCCTACTAATAGTGGCAAAAACAGGGGTATCACCCAACGGCGCCGGGGGCTCAAAGGCGCTGAAGGAGTCGGCTTTATTGCTGTGGGCGAAGGTTGAGGTGACGTCGTTGGATATACATGGGAGGGTGTGGAGGCCGATAGCATGGGCACCCAACGAATCAAAAGCGGCTCACCATTCACAGCGTAAAGGTTGCTGGTATCTGGGCTAGTAGGCAATTCCCGTAAATCTGCAGCAGCGGTTTCGCCACGCTTTTCAAGTTCAGCGATCAGGTTGCCTAACGCCAATAAGCGCTGATTGAGGCGCTGGGTCAGCGCCTCCTGCCCATCTGCCGGTAGCTCGGAGAAGTGACGAGGCTGCCCCGCTAGCTCTGTCCACCACTCCAATGCATCCGCATTACCTACTCGCGGTAGAGCAAACAAATTACCAATACTGGGTGGACAATAGCGGTAGACGAGTTTCTGCAACCGTTCTGGTTGCAGAGGCTCTGCTAGCGTCAAGTCCTCCTCACGCAGGACACGCTGCATGGCGGCCCTCCATGAAGAAGGTAGGGAGTATTAGTATCACGGGGTATACCCCAGGCTTTGCTGAAGGCGATCGACTTGCTCTTGTAGAATATTCAACCGCGCTTGCCGCTCGGCGAAGGTTTCGCTTTCAGCACTCTGTAAAGAGGAGCCAACTTGCATCTGTTGCTCTACCTCGTTCAACTGATGCTGCAACCCTAGTTGATCTTGCGTGCGGTTCTGTAAACGAGCTACGAGCTGTTCAACCGTACGTTCAAGTTCGTACTGCTGTTGGTTAGTGACCCGCAACTCATTACGTGTGGCGCGCTGCTGTTCCATGATCTGCTGTTGAATGTCACGGAACAGCGCATTCTCCTCCTGATCGAGGCGCACCTGCTGCTCGTTGGTGTCAAGGCGCTCTCGGTAGCTGCCGCCAACATCGCAGGAGAATTTAGCCACGAGACTGGCGTCACGGTTACTGGGGTCGCAGGCGGCAGGCGTTGTTGCGCAACCGCTGAGTATCGCTAGGCTGCTGGCAGCAATGATAAGTTGTAGCTTCATGGTGTGCCCTTAGCCAAGAGTAATCGCAGAACGCATGCTGTAGAGATCGTCGACTTCTTGCTGAAGAGCGAGCACTTGTTGGTTCATGACTTCAATATCTTGCTCTACTTGCTGAACTTCAGCAGGGCTGGCTTCCTGGCGCTCAAGTTGTGCGACTTCTTCATACTCGGTAACGGACTTTTGCATGTTGCTAAGATCGCGACGCAGAATGTCAATATTGCTGTCAATCCCGGCTAACTCACTCTGGGCAGACGCTTGGTTGACGCGTTGTTCGGCGATCTCCTGTTCGATACGTTCAATACGCTGGCGATCTTCAGCTATAACCTGACGGGCGGTATCTGTGCGTGCGATGACCTTTTGGGTATCTTCTTGTATATCTTGGCTCATCACTTCAAGGCGTTCTGCACTAGATGCATATTCGCTACGACGCTGATCCAGATAGTAGTTGGCACCCATTGCCACGCCGCAGGCGCTTACACCGGCAATAATGGCGCACTGAGCACGATTACTGGTGCCACTGAGCATGCAGCTCATGACGCCCACCGCCGCGCCAGCGGCACACGCTTGTAAGCCAGACTTATTGAAGAACTCGGCATCATTGCCTTGTGTCAGCCGCGGATCGGCGGTTTGGTTGCTGCTGCTAGACAGTAAGTTGCTGCCCGTGCTGGCACAACCGGCTATGAATAGCGTGCTTGCCACCGCGGTGCAAAGTAGTAGTTGCTTAAAAGAAGGTGCGCGAATTGTCATGTAATATTCCCTTGTGCTAATTGATAGCGTTTATTGGTGGTCGTTATTGTTTTGCCATGGCTTTGCAGCTTTCGAGCCACGCCTCGGCATTGATGCTCTGGTCATCCAAATACTCGCGTTGGTGCTGCCAGTAAGTCTGAAGATAGGGTTCTAATCCGCTCAGTTGAGCGTTGCGGGAGAGTATTTCGCCGAATATTTTCACCTGCTCCTCGATAGGAGCGGCGCCATAAAGGGTGGCTGACTCGACCAAGCTGCTAGCGTAATAGCGGCTAAGCCCCTGCAGGCGCTGTTCTTGCTCAGCTAAACGAGACTGGCGCATCCCGCAACTGGCATCGGGGTTATCGTTTTCGCAATTGACACGATAGTTATCGGCGAGAAAGTCATAAAAGACGCCATCATCTTCTAACTTGGTGCATAAAAAGGCGCCAAGATTGAGGCTGGCGCGTATTGCTTGGTTGCGTGCTTCTTCCTGACGTTGGTTACTGGCGCGCAGCTGCCGTTCTAACGACTGAAGCTCTTCTTGTAAGGCGTTATCCTCTATCTCAGACGCCAGCGTTGCCAATTGCACTGCGGTACCGGGGGAGCCGTCTTCCTCGCTCTCTCCTAATCCTAAGGCTTCCCACTGCTCTTCTATGGCCGCCACACGCTCGCGGGAGGTGAGTGTCGGCGCGACTATCGCTAGGCGCATACCGTTGGCACGTCCGCGGGTTTGCGCTTGGTTGTCGTAGTAAGGCTCTTCACCGCGCAGCCCGGTGCGAATATCTTCACGCGGGCTTAAATAATTGCCGCCGCGTACGATGAAACCGCCCGCCTGACCGTGTTGGCGGTCAAGCTTGTTAAGGCGGAAGGGCTCAAACATCATCTCGCTGGCGTTGCCCAACATATCGTGGAAACCCAGTGGGTTTGGGGCTAACAGCCCCGTCAGTTGTAGTCGCCCGTTGGAAGACTGCGCCCCAGCAAACCACTCATATGCATTGATCCCTTCCAGCATGGGGTAGCGTGAATCACGGTACTCAGCGGTACTGACTTCCAGGCCGCCGCGAACGGCGAACTCCCACTCAATTTCGGTAGGCAGTCGCATAAAGCCCAGCGCGCCGTCCTCTTGAGGCAGTGAGTCCGGTGAGTTCTCACGTAACCACAGGTTATAAGCGTCGCTCAACTGCATCGCATCAAACCAGCTCAGCTCTATTTTTGGAAAGCGCTTGCGATTGGAGGGCTCAGGACACGTGTCTTCCATCAGCGCTTCGTACTGCAGTTCGGTTAACTCGTACTTGGCTAGTAGATAGTGACGGGAGGAGGAGGCTTGCTCATCTGCAAAACTGCCAGAGATAAACGCAGGGCGACTCTGCTCGACATATCCCCACTCCGTACCGTCCTGGCCGACCTGAACCGGGAAATCATCCAGCGGTTTAGTCACCGGCACATGTACTGGACGAAAGGTCATCGCACCGCCGCAAGGCATGGGCAATACGACATCATCATTTAAGGGGGCAGGGTTATAGAGTCGCTCATCCCACTCGGGCTCTGCATGCGCAGTGAATGAAATTGCTGTACCTGAGATAAAGGCAATTAAACGGCGTTCAAGCTTCACGTAGACTCTCCGATGGCTGTATCCCATAAGCGCGGGCAACGCCCACCACGACCACCAGTAAGCCGACTCCCAGGGTAAGTAAAAGAGCGATCACTGCGTGGGTAGGGGTGATGTGGCTAACGACTCCTGCCGCCATATAACTTGTCGCCAAGGCGCGATTAAAGACAGCAGAACCCAGCGCAAATAAGCCAAGCCCCACGGCAAAGGCAAGCAGGGTTAATAGGCCCACCTGAACGGCTAAGAAGGTGGCAATAGCTGGCCGTTGGAAGCCAAGCAAGCGAAGAACGGCATATTCACGCCGTTTGCGGTCAATATTGGCTAAGAAAGCGCCGCTCATTGAGGCCATACATCCCGCCAAGGCGGTCGCTGCAATAACACCAAAGACGAGTTCAAGCACCTTGTTGATAGCGCGTACGTTCTCGATTTCTGCTAGGCGGCTTGAGGTGTCAATGTTCTGTTCCTCAAGCCGTTTCACCAAGCCTTTGACGGCGTCTCCCTCCTTGGCATAGATACGCGCACGCGCATAGCGTAGCGGGTAATCACCTCGCGCTAAGCCGTTCTCTACCCCTAGCAGAGGGCTGGCGTGGCCATCGCGAAAACGTTCTAGCTCGATTAATAGCGGAAGAGCGACAAATGCTGCCGGACGGGGAAAGCGGGCAGCTTCCAATATGCCAGCCACTTCTATTTCCAGACGGCCGCGCTCCAACTGTTCGTCAAACCGTCGACTGACGGCCAGTGTTAAGCGGTCACCTTCCGCCACCTCAAGACGTCTAGCGGCCGGTTCACTAAGAATCACTCGCGCATCTTCCGGGTGGCGGGCAGTGTCCGCCAGTAGCGGATCACCCGGCGCGGAGGGGATCAACTCCGCGCCTTTTACAAAGTGCTGAGCATCCTTGAGTAGATCAGCTTGGGTATTGAGTGACCGCGTTTGTCCAATTACAAACCCCACTTCAGGTTGCTCGCGTAGATTAGCTAGCCAGGCATTGTCGTAGCTGCCGCTAGTCAGCATGCGCACTTCGAGGTTGCGTGGGTCGTCAAGCAGTTCGCGCTGCAACTGGCTGATGACGCCGTGTTTGAGGCCAAAAAGCAGCAGTAGTGGCGCAATAACAGCCACCAACGCGGCGGCAATACAGAGCGATACTTGGCGGTCGTGCCAGAGGTCTTGCAAGGCTAAGCGGGCGATTAAGGCGAAGCGTTTAGG
Organism: Vreelandella neptunia; assembly: GCF_022489065.1. GTDB lineage: Bacteria > Pseudomonadota > Gammaproteobacteria > Pseudomonadales > Halomonadaceae > Vreelandella > Vreelandella neptunia_A. The sequence goes on from NZ_JAKVTW010000012.1 coordinate 7,668, forward strand.
CGGCGAAGGCAAAGCGGCAGCCTCCCGGCGTCAAGGTGGCGGCTAACCTTGGCAGTTGGAACTGAGCAACCAACGTATAATCATGCGATACCACCAGCGCCGCCATATCGAGCTCCTTCACCAGCGAGACAATAAGGCCAAACAAGCGCTCGCCCGAAGCTGGATCAAGGGCCGCGGTGGGCTCGTCGGCAAGTAGTAGCCGCGGCTCGTGAGCCATCGCACGGACAAAAGCCGTTCGCTGGCGCTCACCAATGGAGAGTGCCCCAGGGCGCTTGTTGAGGAGGGCATTTAAACCGAGTGTGGCGCAGGCATGGACAACGCGTTCGCTATGCTCAGGCAGGCCCAGCAAGCGCCGCGGTAACGCAATATTGTCGCGTACGCTTAAGAACGGCAGCAAACCGCCGTTTTGAAGTAAGAAGCCAATATCGCGTGAACGGATGCTAGCGAGCGCGCGCTCATCGCCAGCGCGCTGCAGCGCGGCGATGTCTTGGGATGGCGTTCCAAGCGTAAAGCTGTGTAGCGCACTGGGGGCCAGTAAAAGCCCCATCGCTTCAAGCAGCGTGCTTTTACCACAGCCACTTGGGCCGACAATCGCCGCCACGTGGCCTGCCGCGAGCGAAAGCCTGGGTAAATGAACTTCATGCCGTTCATGGCCCTCGCCACGTGCTACGCGTAACTCCGTTAAACTCAGCATGGCGGGGCTCAGGGCATCATTTCAAGAGGGATAGGGTAGACGTCATCACGCGGATCAGCGTCTTCAGCCAATGAGACCCAGCGGTCTACATCTTCGTTATAACGCTGATAATGGCGTAGCTTGGTTGCCAGGCGTCTAATGAAACGCTCCTGCTGCAGGCCGTCCCAGCTCAGCCAAGTCTCCTCATCGAGATTGAGCACCTCGCTTTGATAGGGCAGGTCTTCAAGGTACTCTCCCATCAGCCCCAGTTCGCCTAAATGCTGCCCCTCGCTTTGTTGAACCTGGCTGGGGTCAGCCCCCATAGCCGCGGCGACAGAGCGTAGCCGTTCAAACATATCCGTGGGTGAAATAAGTCCGGCATTAGCTGAGCTAAGAATTTCACTGACCACGTCGCTAAGGTCACTGAGCTCCCCCTTTGTCAGTAGCACCCGCACTTCGGTGGTAGGTATATTCTGGGCGATAAGGTCGCGGTCGCTTATCCAGGCTTCAAATACTGGTGGAGCTTGGCTACCGGTAACCTGACCAAGATAGGCCAGGCGCATCGCATGGCCTATCACCTCTAGGTCATTGACTAGGCGTTGCTCACCTGGATCATCGGGTTCATCAGCATTTAACGCACTGCCAATAGCCTCGTCTCCTAGGTAGGCCGCTTGAACCTGGTCGGTAATCGCTGACGCCAGTGCATCAACGCGTTGACCAAAAAGCGCCACGTCACCGGTATTGACTGGATAGTAAAGGGAGGTGCCTGTGCCCGCGAAAGTCGACAGGTTGCTGTACTGCGCTTCGGCTCTGGCATGGTCGCCGTTATTTTCACCGCCGGGCGTTTTGAGGTGTAACGTATAAACAGCAATGCCATGACGGGAAGCTTCAAGGCGAACTTGGTCGGCATTAAAGCCCGTTGACGAGCGCTCACCATCAGCGTCAATGGCACTGGCATCGGTGATCAAGACAATATAGCGGGCGCCAAAATTACTCCACTCGATCTCTTCGACCGCTTGCATAACGCCAGCAAAGGCGTCTTCTTCCCAGCCTACAGTGGACGCCTGCGCTTCACGAAGATCGGCGACATGAGACATAAAATCGCTGCCACTCTCGATGTCAGTAGGGTTCGCAAACATGCGCGTGACGTACTCGACCTCCGGTGTGGCTGCTACGCTATCGCGGTAGGACACTAAGCCAAACTTCACCTGATCGGTTAGTTGCTGTTCTTCAATGCGCTGGTAGATACGCTCAACGGCTTCTCGGGTCCGCTCAATATAAGGACCCATAGAGGCGGTTGAATCGATCACAAAGACAACACCCGCATTAAACTCGCGTAGCTGCGCTGATGGATCTTGCGTTTCTTGTTCGGTGTCTTCAGTCGCTTCACTAACCGATGCCACGCGCAGCAAGCGAGTCATGAAGCCGGCTTCGGTCATGATTTCCTCGCCCTCCAGAATCGGCAGCAGGTAAAACTGCTCGTGGAGGTCGACAAAATATTCTGGCTCCTGTGCCACCACTCCTGGGGCCTCGCCATCTCGTCGCAGTTGTGCACGCATGGGAGCCACCTGGCCGGACGGTTCGAAGTCATCAAAGATGTTCATCAAGTCAGCACGCTCTTTGAAGAACATTAGCCGCTCACGGTTGGCGGGGTTGGTAAATGACAGCGTTAGCTGCATTTTCCAATCGACCGTGCAGGACTCGGGCAGCCAGCCAATGGCGCTGCCGTAGCTATCGGGCCCCACTTCTAGCCAGTTCTCGCCGTTTTCGTCACTACGCTGATAAACATAAAAGCGGCTGAAGGCGGGCTGAATATCGCCCCCCGTTACGCCAGCTTCCTGGGTAAGATGGCAGCCTGGCGTTGTCAGTATCCGCTGGTACAGGGTTTCCTTACCCTCTTGTAATAGCGGGCGTTGGTCAGCCAGGGCTGTCGTCGCGGCAAATAGTGGCAGGCCTACGGTCAGGATTAATAATGTGGCGCGTAATATCATTCCTGAAGTGCCTCCAGCCGCTGTCTGGCTTCAGTGTTATCACTATCGATGCCTTGTGCCGTCTCGTACCAGAAAATGGCCGTCTCAGCATCTGGCGCGGGGAAGCAGGTGCTCGGTGAGTGCTGTTCGGGATCAAATTGACGTGCATAGCCTAGGGCGGCTTCGATGTCCCCATTGAGGGCCTCGTGAGCATAGAGACGGCGGGCAATACTACAATGCTCATTCGCCAGTGCTTCATCAATCACGTCTAACGTCATCGCTGCCGTTTCTCCGTCGGCTGCGGTGCAGGCTTGAATGAATTCCAGCTCTTTCTGCTCATCCATACGCTGCAAAGAGCAGGGGGCAACGGCTAATACCGGCGCGTTTTCTGCAGGGCGCGGTTCAGTAGCCTCGACACTAGTGTTGTCAGCAGCGGCCTCGTTTTCGGTGCTCTCTTCTGGCTCGGAAGCCTCCGCTTCTTGCTGAAGCTCTTGTGCCGTTTCGTTCTCGCTGGGTTCGTCATCACGGGAGGCCAAAACAAACCACGCTGCGACACCCACAATGATAACCAGTAGTAAAATGGCCAATGCCACCCAAAGCCAACGTCGACTACCTGTTTTTGACTCCAGTTGCGGCTCAGGCTCAGCCGCTGTTACTTCAGGCCCTGCCTCGACTGTCGTTGGCTCTGTGGGAGGCTCTGGAGTCGGTGGTGCTGTTGGTGGTTCAGGGGTGTTTAAGGTAGCGCTGGCCTCTAGTGATGGCGTGCTGCCAAGCGCACCAGAGGAGATCAGGTCGCGAGCGAGCTTGACGCGCGCTCTACCCAGCTCAGCGCCATCTGGACCGTAAAAGCGGGCCATATTGGTGGCATGGGGGTTTTCCAGCAGCGGGTCGACGATCTGTTTGTCCACGACAGCCGTTTGGTTGCCATCGCTATCGGTTTGCAACTCAGGCAGTTGGAACTTGAAGGGGTGACTGCCCCACACTCCATTGGCTTGTAAGAAGTGCTCATCCTGGTTGCGCTGAATGTCCACCGACATACCTTCGCCAGTCACATTGCCACCAATAATCACTAGCTGGCCGACACCGGGTTTGGGGTCAGGGAGGGGGCGGAGCTCGATTTTACGCATGCGCTTTCTCCTTTGCAGAGAACAACTCCAACACCTCGCCGAGACGCTCGTTCTGTTCGATGGTGATTTCACGCCCACCGCTATGGCCAGCATTCTCTTGGGTCATGAGACAAAGTCCAGATAGCCAGTCGCCGAGGTACACCTTGGCTTGGTCGACCGGTTGTTCAGGTAGCAGGGGAAGCGCTCCCTTTGCTATGGGATGACGCTCGTAACCGAATAGGTGCGTTTTTGCGCCTACGAAGCTGTTCGGGCGTTTTTCTATGGGGACATAATGAAAGCCAAGCCAAGCAATGAAGTCGCGGAGCACTAGCTGGGCCGCCAGCGCTTGACGCGCTACCAGCCGATCTCGGCGGGCACCGCTTTGACCTCGTTGCAATAAAGCTGCTTGTAATTTTTCTTGCACTTTCAGACGACTAGCGCCGGTGATCAGTTCGTCAGCCAATAGTTTGACCAGCTCTCGGTCGAGGCCGAGCATGCGCAGCAATCCCTGACGCTGTGGCAGTTCACGGACATGGCCAACCCAAGCGTTGTAGATGGCTCTAGCGAAACGATGGTCGGCGCTTTGGAGCACGGGTGCCTGCGAAGCGACACTGGGTGCTTCCAGTGCTTCGCTCTGGGTATCGCCGAAGGGCAGCTCACCAAAACCGCTCTCTAGCCCAGAACCACTGCTACCATATAGCCCACCATCATCTATAGTGACGTCTTCATCGCCCTCTGCCTTGAGTGACGAGCTGTCCTCGCTATCACTTAAGTAGAGGTCTCGGACTATTTCATCGGATAGTTCAAGGTTATGTTGTAGCTCCCCCAGCGACGGCAAGCGCGTTTGAAGCTCTTTCCAGAAACGGTTCGCAACGTCGCGTTTTTGTGCCACTTCACCCCCAGTATCGCTGAAATGCCATGTGGCTAAGCGATCAGTGATCAAGGCGCGATAGGTTTCTTCTAGTTGACCTTCGATACGATCTAACTTGTACTCAAGACCTGCAATACGGCCTAGGTAGTCCCCAATGCGCGCCATACCACCGTCATCTAGGGCAAGCATGGCATCCCAGGCATCGGCTGGCTGATCAACGTGTTGTTGTACCGTGTGGCTAGCGATGAAGGTGCTTTGCATGTTCGCTAATGCTTCACGCGCGCCCTCATCGATGGCCACCTCGCGGCCCTCTTCACTGACTAAAAAGGGAACCGGCAGACGCGGTTTGCGCACCAAAAAGGTGTTGTCGAAGGCTTGCCCAGGCGCCCACTCTTGCATCCATTCAAAGCTTCCGAAGCGTTCCAGCATGGTCATTTTGACTAGGCCTTCCCATCCTTCGCGTAACTGGCTTTCGGTTTGTTGCAAAGCACCGGAGATACGCTTATCAAACATGGTGAGGGCCCAGATTAGCCCTGGATCACGCTGTCCTCGTTCTGTCGCTGTTCCCCCTTGCGTTTTTTCTATCCAGCGGGTGAGGACCGGGCCAACACTGGTGACATCGCTCTGTTTGTCGGAGCTCGTACACACGACCAAGCCATTCATTTGCTGGCTGTCGGTGTAACGCTCGAATAGATAAGCCACCTTGCCACGCAGGAGTAGTTGAGAGAGCCCTTCCTGGCTACCCGCCTCACCGATTTGACGCAGGCTGAGTCGGCCGCGATAACCAGGGAAATCAAGCAGGTCAACCTTTTCTACCCGTGGATCACGGGTGGGCTCAACCAAAGGGAATGTGAGTTCTGCCGTCAGCGCTGCTAGCTGCGCGACGGGCAAATTGACCGGTGCGCCAAGGGTATCGCCATGAGCAGGGCAAACATCAAGCGGTAGATCCTGTGCTGTTCCCAGGCGCTCAAGAATGTCGACATTCATAATGCTGTCGCGCTGGCTAAAGCCATCGCCATCACGAGCCACAAGACAGCGGAGCGGAGCATACACACGAGAGGCATGCGCCAGGGAACCAAGTGTCTGGGCTAGCTGACGGTAGAGATTCGTCAGTTCAGGCTGTTCTCCCCATAAAATAGAGAACAGGTCTGCCCGTTGATGGCTGCTAAGACGTGGGGCGAGTCTTACCACCTGGGGCCAGTAGCGGGCATTGAGCTTACTGACTGATTTGGGGAAGCTTGCTTGCAGGTAGTCCCAAAGCTCTACTACGTTTTCCGGCGTTACGCCGAGTTGAAGCTCCTTACCAAGCTCGCCCTCATGGGGCGCTAGAAGGTTGGCTACCTTACCTTCGTCAATTTCATAAACGTCTTCGCGCTCATGATCGAAGTCGTTAAACCAAGCATTCGCCAGCACTTTCGCCACTTCAACTTCATTAAATAGCTTAAGTTCGACCGGAAACTCTCTGGGTCCCGAATTGGACGCACGGCTGAAGCGAGTGACCAACCCCGTCGCTTCTTTACCCCCGCCTACCGGGTTAACATGTTCGATAAAATCCAGGCGTGCCTCACCGTAGCAGGTTTCTAGTTTGCCATTTTCGCCTGCCGCTAACGCCGAGATCAGATAGGACTTACCCGCTTGGGAGAGGCCAAAAAAGCCCACGGTCATAGGCGTAGTAGCCGCGTGGGACAAGCTTTGTGCAAGGTTGCGAGAGCGATAAAGGGATAACCCAAGGTTGTCGGCCTCGCTATCGAGGCTGGGGGCGCTATCACGCACCTCAGCGATCCACTCAAGGGCTGCTCCTGCTCCCTCATGAAATGCTTGCCAGCCTTTGCTGAGTCGCTGTTGCTCGGGTGTCACCTGTTCAGGTTTCAACTGGTTCATATGCGTTTCACGCTCCCGCTATCCAGCCAGTAGTTGGTGTCACCCAGCCCGGCATCATTAAGGGTGTTGAGCTGTAGCTTCAGATCTCGCGGGCTAAAACTGCTCTCTCCGTCCGTATCTACGCTGACGACCTTCAAACGGTCACTGATTAAGCTCCCTTTGCCTGCGCGTTCATCTACTCCTAGGCGTACTTTCAACACCGGGGCTTGGCCCCCGTTGGCCTCTGCCTTAGCCAGTTTTTCGGCGCCTGACGAGGTGAAGTCCAGGGTGTAGAGCGGCGAGGCGGTCCAGCGCTGGGCGCTTAGCTGACGAAAACCAATTCTTAACGGGCCACGCATTTCGATAACGGGCGTCTCATCGCCCCCCTCATTATCCAACTGAATAGTGGTGCCATTTTCAGTGGTGGAGATATCGTGGTAGGTCACATCAGCGTTAGGAATTGTGTTGTTATTGTCGATCAGGCCAATGTGACGAATGGTTGAGTAAGGCCGTAACGCCGCCGCATTGAAAAAGAAGTTAGAGAGATTACGCTGAGCGCATAGGAGGCAAAGCATAGCGCCTACGGAAGCCGTGCTCTTGGGGTCATCGATGCGACCATTGCGATGAAAGGGGTACCAACTACCAGTTCGATACCCCTGCATCGGTAAAATACGCCCTGGCGGCAACGGTAACATTTTGCGCAGATACGCCTGGACGCCAGGTAGCCGCGATGGTCGACCGGTGAGCAAAAGAGTGTCGCACTGATATTGGAAGACCACTTCGCATAAAGAGGCCAAGGTCTTACAGATGTTGAAGCGGTCTTTTAAGAAGGCGCGATGAACGTCAAGCAAATTGAACGTAAGCGGAATGCCTAGCAGATCAAAGTTGAAATCAAGGCCAAGCTCACGGCGCAGCGCGTTTTCTACATAGCGATGCACCGAGTCGCTCACTGCCTGTTCACCAAGACGTTCGCCATAGCTGAGGGTTTCTGGCCCTGCGGGTTGTTCCGGGTCGAACGCTTCATAAGCTTCAAGTAGTGCTAACCCGAGTGGGGTGAAAAGCTGCAGGTTTAGCTGTTGGCGAAGCACTTGATCCTGGGCGTTTGCGCCTTCTTGGCCACACAGCCGAGACATCATGGCGTCAGGCGACGTAACCCCTGCTTCTTTGAGTGCTGCCTCAAGGCTGGGGAGGATAAACAGCTGAATGACATCCAACAGAATATCGTCACCTGCGACACGGAAGCCGTCGCGAAACCGCTGCTCAGGTACAACGAAGACATTGCTGCCTCCGCTAGCAGTGCCGTTACGATCAAGATGGTAGTCAGTAATGACTAAATCGGTAGTGCCACCACCAATATCAATAGTCGCTAGGCTGATGCGCTCACGATCTGGCTTATCGGGGCGGGCCAGTGTCGCGAAAAACTCCTCTGGATGACCAGCAAAGTTCTCCTTGATTTCGGTATATAGATAAACCAGCTGGCCGCATGAGGCTTCGTCCCACTCCACGCGTAAACGCGGCATCGGCACACGTAGCGTCCCGTCATCCCTCGCCTCGAAAGGATTACTTTCTTCTTCACCTTCATGCCAGCCCAAGCTTTTCCAGATCAGCGCTACCGCTTGCTCCAGGCGTGAGACAAATAGGCTGCGTTCTGCTTGAGGCAAGGCCGGTGGGACCGTGAGCGTAATTGAGCGTAGACGGCGAGGGCGGTTTGTATGCCCTTGGCGAACACGCTGGGCGGGGCTGTTCATTTGCATTAGCGCTTGAGCTAACACCTCTGCCAGCATAAATGTCATCAACGAGCTGCGGGAATAGTGTGGCTTAAAGACCGGTAGCTGATCCTCTTCGTTCAGCGTATAGAGGGCGTCGCCCAGCTCATTGATCAAGTGCGAAAAGGGCGCTGCCGTTGCGTGGGGTTCGGTATCAGTGCGCACATAGGCGCTGTTAAAACGCCAACCATGGCGGTAGGTATCATCGTCCCACAAATAGCGTTTGGGGCTTGAAAGTCCCGTGGAGCCCTCTGTGCCTCGTCTACGTCCTGCTAAGCGGCCCGCCTCAACGCCAACGCGTGCAATCGTTGGCCATAGGAACGCATCGTGGCGACCACTTTTGACAGACAAGTGATCTTTGCCAAAGAAGGTTTGGGAAAACTCGATACGGCTTTCAAAAGGGTCGCGATAGACGCGCTCAGGGTCAACGAGGTCGCGCAGCTCCAGTACATAGTTGTGCTTTAAGCCCATCCCGGACTGGCCATGATCTTCAATCAAAATGCCGCAGGTGCGCGAATTGCCAACGTCCAGCACCAAGTCGACGGGAATAACCCCCTCCTGCTGAGCAATCACTTTAATATCAGGGATCACAACGTATGGGGCGTACTTGCGATGCTCTTCTTCAATCGGTCGGCGCAGTAAGCTAAGCACGTTAAGGTAGTGGGCAAGATGTTGGCACTCGTTTAAGCCTTCACGCATCTCCTGGCTATCAAATGTTGGGTTGGCTTCGCGGAAAAGTTCCTCAAGCCACTCTCTTACCCAGGACTGATCAAGAAACCAGCGCATATTAGAGGTGCTGGTCGCTAAGCGGAAGTTGGCGCCAGAATTGACATCATCATTGGTAGGGCAGAGGTAAGCAGTATTGTCGCGACGCGTTAGTGTTTGGGTATCAAACGCTAATGTCAGTCGATGGGTATGGCCATCAATATCCGGCTCATTGAGTGCTGTCAAACGCATACGTGACCAGTTAGCAGGCCCTTCATCAAACTTGCCCGGCGGACGGAAGCGAAAGAACGGTAGTGGAAGCCAGACAGCGTCAAGCTGCTCAAGGCTGGTTGCCATGGCCATATCGAATTGTGGTCGTTTGACTGTCTCAAATTTACCTGGCTCAACTTCGTGAAACAGAGAGCCATCCTCCTCGTTAACGAGCAGGCGAGTCAGCATCTTGTCAGCCGTTGCTAAGTACATAAATTCCCCAGCGGGCTCCTTCCGGGGATCCAGGGTTAAACCGAAGTCCATAAACTGAACGCCGGAGTGGCTGACCAGGGTGGCCACTTCTTCAAAATTAATTATTTCAGGCAACATAATCCGTTTACCGTCCTATTCGCTGGCATTCTGCAGCTGCATGGGGAAAGACTCGTCGTCATAGCTGGCTGCACAGTCCGCTATTTCGCCTTCGGCTTGACGGCACTCCACCCTCGGCATCTCATAATTGCTACCGTCTTCGCAGCGAGCGCGTTCTTTAGCCTCAACGTGCAGTTCACCGTCTTGCATGGTGGCGGCTACGGGGCCGGTACAGTTCATGCCATCAGGGCCGCCGCGGCGGATTTGCATCTGGCCTTCACCTTCGTCAAAGGCGTATCTCACCTGCAGGGGCCGGCCGCTCTGGCTATCCATTACGCCAGCGCCGCGCCAATCTCCATTGAGAAACGCTGCAGCACCGTCTGGTGGGTTGGCGGGCAGACTTAGTGGCTCTGGCATTGTGCCGAGCTCGGGTGGTGTGATTGCTTCGGGGCTGTCTCCGCTCAGTTCTGCTGGTGCCGCGGGCAGTTCGCCTGGCGATAGCTCGGGAGTAACAGGTGGCTCACCATTGGGGAGAGGCGTTTCAGTGGGCGCCAAGGAGGTGTCAGCATCAGGCAACCCTGTCTCAGTAGCCGCATTCGTTAGCCCGATATCGGTGTCGGGTAGAGCCCAGTCGAGCGCTCCAGCTCCGCTACCGATCGTCGGCAGACCGAAGCCGCCATTCAGTTCCACTGACCCTCTGGGCACAGCAATGCCGCTGGTCTGCCCCTTAAAGGGCCAAACGTCCCATCCTTGCCATTCCGGCTTAGCGGAGGAGAAAGCAGTGGCGTCGCCTGAGGGTAGATTTATCCCGGTGCCAGGCGCTGTCGTGGATGTGGAGCAGGCTCTAAAGCCAAAAAGTAAAAGCAGCAGTAGAAGTAGTGCTAACGGTAGCAACCACCATAGTCGACGCCACCAGGGGCGCGTTGGCTCTTCAGCAACAACCGGTTTGGCGACTGGTGCTGCCGCGCCGAGTGACGCTGGGACGGGAGTGATTGGTGGGGTAGCTGATGCCAGCTCGGGCTCAGCCTGAGGATAAAGACACTGCAGCGGGTTGGCATGTCGATCGATTTCTGGGTGCGTAAACCCCCAGAACGTTAGCACAGGGGTGCCATCCACTAGATAGACGAAGTTTTCATCTGGGAAATGGCATACCCACTTGAGCAAGCGCGCAAATACTTCATGATCACCGCCTTGGCTTTCATCTGGTATTTCAACGGCTTGAATCTCTTTTTGAAAGGCCGCTAACTGGATGCGGGCATCTTCTCGTTCGCCTTCTGTAGCGCTTCTCCAGGGCACTACATCACCCTCTATACCGCTATACCAGTCCACCCCCTCGCCTTGCTGATCACGCTGTGGAATAGCGAGATGGCGCTCCCGTCCTTTTAATCGACGAGCAATGGCTTTGCGTAATTGGAGTGCTGAGTAATAGACCGGCTGACCCGTTTCGCCTAGGGCGCGGTACTGCTCGGTCTTCCCGCTATGCAATAAAAGAGATGTCATATCTAAACCTTACTTCGATAGAACCATTCGTTAACTGGCTCAGGTGAGTCAGTGTCAAAACAGCGGGTTCGATAAAGCAAGGGCAGGGCGTGCGTTGCACGCGAATTGGATTGAGTACAAGTCCAGCGTTCCCTAGCGAATTTTAATTGGTATGATTAGTTTTCTAACTATCTTAGCAAGGTTAATTTAGTAAAAAAAGCTAAGTTAGGATATTAAAAATAAAGTGTTTTTTTGTATGGGTATTTTTACCACCTGAAAGCTGGCATTTCTCTTGGTTAACTCCCTATTTCCCTTCACTAATCACCTGATCGCGGACATAGTATTTACCTAGATTAAAATCGATCACCTGACCATACGAACAAGTGAAGTATCAAAATCAGCGAGACCATCGTGTCGATATCATCCGCAGCCTAGGCGTCAGACACACGGGAGGCTTAGCCATGGAAACTATCCAGCTTGGCCTCGGGTGATATGAGCCTGTACAGATGAAAGGCATGCAGGCATAGTCATCAACTTTGTTTGCAGGCTAATTAAGCTGCTTTATGTCATGACGTTGTTTAAGGGGTGTCGTTTAGTATGTTGATATATCTTGTCTTTTTGATGATTTTCGTGGGTGTGACCATAGCTTTTTATCAAGTGTATGAGATTCATTACAATATAAACATTGGCAATGATAAAAAGCTGTCGAATGCCGATAAAAGCCACTTAAAAGCGCTTTCGGAGCAAGCCAAAATCGCCACGCAAACCCAAGGGCGGGCCGATTTTGACCGAGCTGCCACTAGCACTTTAGGCGCTGACTTCAATCGGGATATCGCGTTGGCAGCGTTTGCGGAAGAGGAGGAGGGCTGCTATGCGATTCCCTTGCTACGTCGTAAAGCGCAATTGCGTTTTAACGGCGAGAGCGGAGTGAATAAACGCATTTCGAATATGAGCCATATAAAAGTGCAACACTTGCCGTTTTTGAAAACAACGCTGCCGCGTATCAATATGCGCGCAGCGTTGATTACGTTGGTTATTTTGAACTGTTTCCTGGTTCAGCTACTAGCTGCCATGAGTGTCTATACGATTAGCTATCCAGTCTCGATTGCTTGGCTGGCTTGGCTAAACGATCCCTGGGCAGTGATGCTGCTGATTTATGCCTTTATCTTTACGTCACTGCTTATTTCGACGTTTGATAGGTATATGCACGACCTTTATCAACTTGGAAAGCTGTTTAAGACAAAAGCTGTTTAGGCGTCAGTGCAGCGGGTAATCTCATTGGCCAACTGCTCCAGCAGCGCATCGTAGAGGCCAGTATTCAACGTCAGACCCACGACAAACGAGCCTGGAGATGCTCTAGAAAGATGGTTAAATATTCTTTTCTCTGGGCGGCGTTTTCGCGGTAGTACGCTGCGTTATCAGGGGCGATCTCACTTAGCTGCTTGGCGATGGCGTCAAGCCCATGGCGTGTATTGGCAGGATCCAGCCAAGCATGACTGTGATCATGGTCATTAGCACTGTTGAGCGCAAAGGTCGCGCTTTAGCGGTATACAACCTGATCTCGGCCTTGGCGTTTGCCTAAATAAAGAGATTTATCTGCGCGGTGAAGAATGCAGTCTTCTGTTGGGTCATCCGCAGCGAAACTGGAGACGCCGCAGGTGATGGAAATATGGAAAGTGCCACCCGCTTCGGTCGTAAACGGGTGGTCTGCCAGTGCTTGCCTAATACCATCCGCAATAGCCACCGCATCTTCTGATGATACTTCGAATAGCAATACGGCAAACTCTTCACCACCCAAGCGGCCTATAATATCGGTCTCTCTAAAGCGCTCTTTGAATAGGCGGCAGACCTGCTGCAGTACCTGATCCCCTATTGCATGGCCGTAGGTATCATTGACGGTTTTAAAGTAATCGACATCAAAGAGAAGTACTGCGACGTTCTTCTCACTGCGACGGAAGTGGGAAAAGGCCTGGCGAAGTCGCTTCATGAAGTAGCGCCGGTTAAATACCCCCGTTAGGTCATCGGTAATCGCCTGCTTGCGTAATTTTTCCTCTAACGCTTTGTGTGCGGTGATGTCATGCAGGGTGCCGAGAAGGATATTGGGGTCATCCGGTGATGTGTTATCGGCAATTTCGTGGAGCCATCGAATGCAGCCGTTAGGCTGAATAATGCGATATTTGATGTCAGTAAAACCAATCTTAAGCATTTCTTGGCGCGATTGAGCTACTTTGTCTTGATCCAGGGGATGAACCATGGTCATAAATGCTTCGTGACTGGGGGCGAAGTAACGAGGGTCGACATCCAAAAACTCGTAAACCACTTCAGACCAATATACATCGCCCGTCGCTAGCGACATCTGCCAATAGCCTAGGCGTCCTACTTTATGTAATTTTTGTAGCGTGCGTGTATAAGCCAGCCACTCATCCTGGGTTAAGTGTTTGGCAAACACCTGAGAGGCTGAGGGACTGGGAAATAGAATGGAGTGCCTCGAAGCCATTTATATGGCTGCCGGGTGGGGGCCCGCAGGCCATGTAGTTAGAAAAGTTAATGCACTTTCCGCATCAACGGGTCGACTGAACAAGTAGCCCTGTAGTATATCGCAACCAATTTCGTGCAATAATTTTTGCTGTGCTGCGTACTCTACGCCCTCAGCAACCACCTCTAACCCCAAGCCATGGGCAATGCGAACAATACCGCTGACTAGATTGACTGCTTTTGCGTCATGGGGAAGGTCGTCAATAAAACTTTTATCTATTTTGAGTACGTCGACAGGCAGGCGTTTAAGGTAGCTCAAGGAGGAGTAGCCTGTACCGAAATCATCCAGCGCCAGGGAAATACCGCTCTCTCGCAATTTGCGCATGGTGAGAACAGCGCTGTCGATATCTGTTAGCAAGCTCTCTTCGGTAAGCTCAAGGGTCAGGCGTTGCGGTGCTAAATCGTGCTCTTCAAGCGTTTGAAGGATATGCCCGACAAAGTTGCGCTGGTAAAACTGGTTGGCAGGAATGTTAATACTTAGCTTTAACGGGGGATCGCTGGGCTTGATGGGCCAATGATGGGCTTTTTCACAAACGCACCCTAACGACCAGTCCGTCAGTAACCGGGACAACCGAGCGTTTTTTTCAGCAATCGGCACAAATTCGCCGGGGCTAACGGTGCCTAATGACTTGTCCTGCCAGCGAGCTAACGCTTCAAACCCCATCACACCGCTGCTGTCGGCAAGCACCAGCGGCTGATAGTGCTGCCGTAACTTTCTGCCTCTCAGCGCTGACTCCAGGCGCTGCTCAATCTTATGTCGACGTAACGCACTCTCTTCGGTGCGATGAGTGAAAATATGAATGTTTTCGTAAGTCTTGGGCCCTTTGAGGGCTGCCCGCGCTCTTTCTAGCAAATCTTCCGGGCTAATGCCGTCTTCGGGCGAGACGCTAATGCCCACATCGATGTTGGGACGTATGGTGTGGCCATTCAGGTCAATGGCAGCGTTGAGCTTATTGATGATGGGTTTAATCACGCCGAAGAGATCACGCAACGAATAAATTGAGACCACGGCACCGAAGCGGTCAATATCCATATTGCCGACGGCCAGGATACCTATATCAGGAGAAGTTAGACGATCAGTCAGACATTTCAGGATGGCGTTGCGATTTTCGCGTCCATACAAGCGGCTGATTTCGTCAAGGTTATTCATACGTAAGTGCAGAACCACCAAGTGGTATGACTCTGTTTGCGCAAGTTGAATTAAATTCTTGAGAGTTTCCCCAAACAGCGTTTCGTCAGGTAGGCCCGTTCGGACATCGCGCTGATTGATGCGATTGGCTTGATGGCGGACATTGAAGAGCTGTGACCTCAGGTGAATCTGCTCTTCCACGATATTGCCAAAAGCGATTAGCCAGGAGCGCTCCACTTCATTTAACGCCCGCGGCTGGGTGTCGCTAATACACAAAGTGCCAATGGCGTGCCCGTTAGGTCCGTGCAATACAACGCCTGCGTAGAAACGAATACAGGGTGATGAGGTCACCGCTTTGTGTTGACGGAAAAAATCGCTCTCTAGCGTATCCGATACTTCAAGATAGCCATGCTCAAGAGCGTGTACACAAAAGGAGAGCTCATGCGGCATCTCGCGAGCCTCAATCCCTACCGACGATTTAAACCACTGTCGATTTTCATCAATTAGCGATATGACGGCGATCGATGCATTAAAGACCTGAGATACTAAGCGCGTATAACGGTCAAAGTGCTCTTCTTGAAGGGTGTCTAGTATGTCGAGCGAACGCAGTTCAGTTAGTCGTGCATCCTCATCTTTTAGACGGATGAAGTGTTCGTGAGTATCATCCATGTCCATAGAGCCTGCCTACTGAAAAACCGAGCATAAGGGCAAGGAGCCGGTAGCGTTCACACTAAAGCTGTAAACGAGTTTATCGTTTGATTTAATCATTCTTACGGGTGTTTTTCAAACATACCTAAGGGTTTTTATGTAGGCTGAAGGCGCATTGGTCATCGTTAAATAAGTCTGAATAGACTAGCGGTAGTGAGTAAGCGCGTCGTAAAATCAAGTATTGGTAAGTAATTGGAAGTAACAGGGAGTGTTCCGGGTGGCAGGGCGCGCCACGACACAGCTAGTCATGGGTGGAGGTGCGTGCATGAATCCACAAGGCAATTCTGAGCCATCTATTAGAGTCGTCATCATTAATGAAAGCGGTTTCATTCGTGAAGGGCTTTGCCGTGTCATTGAAGGGTTTAAAGACATTGAGGTGGTGGCAAGCCTCTGTAGCCCTCATGCGTTAGCTGAGGTGACTCAGTACTTACCAGTTGATGTGGTGTTGATTGATGCGCAGCCTCCCAGTCAAGCAGGCTTTGAGGCAGCCAAGCAGTTGTGCAAAAGTGGTGGTAAAACGCGGGTGGTCATTCTGTCGGTTAATCCAAGCCTTGCTGAAGTAAAACGTGCGCTGCAGGTCGGGGCGAACGGTTTTTTGTTGAGAGAGGCAGGCGTTAGCGAGCTTGAAGTAGCGCTGCATGCTGCCGTTAAAGGTAAGATATTTTTATGTCCTACGATACTCAAGCGGTTGTCTGTAGCGTTGGCAGTAGATGAGCTACCTACAAGCGGCAGTATGCCTTTTAATGCTGCTCAAGATCTTTATTCAATTGACGAAATCATCGGCAAAGCACTACGTTTGGGGATACTGCGACAAGAACAATGATCAGGGTTTTTACTTATACTGATTTTGCGGTCAGTAAGTTACCGTGCGTTATTGAGCAGGCTCCACCGAGTTTCTATTGTTGGTTTCAATCTGGCGTTTAAGTCTAGGAATGGAGCCACACCCAATAGTCCAATGATAGTGATTGAACCCGCGCTAGCGAAGGGGTTTTACGTCAGGTTTTACCTTTTCAAGGTCCGTGCCCTATTTCCATGAAACGTTCAGAAGATACCATCCGGATATTACTAGCCGATGAGCATCGTTTAGTGCGCTCCGCGATCAGTGCCCTTATCGAAACCTTCGACAACATGTCGGTGGTTGCTGAAATGGATTCTGAGCAACAGCTCATGACAGAGGCTGCCCGTTTCGACGTTGATGTGGCGATTATTGACGCAGCGGTTATCTCGTTAGGCCGGTTAGAGTCGTTAGGTCAGCTTACCGATATTTGTCCCGGTATTCGTGTGGTCGTTCTCTCTACCTACTCTAGTGATAGTTTTATTCGTCGCCTTTTTGAAGCAGGAGCCTACGGGTTTCTGCACAAAAATTCAGATGTTAACGAATTGGAAATGGCCATACGTAAAGCTGCACAAGGGGAGCGTTTCGTGCTCACTGCCATGGAACCTGAGCAGTTCGTTGATGCTGCTTCGGTGGTGGGGGCTGCCATTATCCATGAAAACCCCCTTACCCTAAGGCAAAGCGAAGTATTAACACTCGTAGCAAGAGGTTTGCGAAGCAAGGCCATCGCAGACAAGCTCAATGTCAGCATCAAAACCATCGAGACCCACCGCGCCGATATCATGCGCCGACTTGGCGTCAGGCACACGGCAGGCTTAGTCCATGAAGCTATACGGCTGGGTTTATTGGTGACGCCTCAAGACACTGATGGGCCTCGTTGAGGCTTACGGCTTACTAGGCGAAACCACGCTAAAACTTTTCCACTTCCTGCTTTTATTAATCCTGGCGTGATTTCATTCTTTATAGCCATCAAACCCGTTTAGTCGCCGCCAGCGTATATAAAAACTCCAGCCCCAGCGTCGCAGCAGCGAGCGACGTAATGTCGCCATGATCGTAGGCAGGATTAACTTCCACCACGTCCATGCCGACTAATTCCATGCCCACCATGCCGCGAATGACTTTCAGCATTAGGTCGGTAGACATGCCACCGCAGACCGGGGTGCCGGTGCCGGGGGCGTAGGCAGGGTCTAGTCCGTCGATGTCCAGGCTGACGTAAGCAGGATGATGACCCACTTTGGCACGAATACGCTCCAGTACAGCGGCTGCACCGTGGTCGTTGACCCAATCCGCATCCAGCACTTCATAAGGGTGGTTGTGGCGGTCATAGCTGGTGCGAATACCAATTTGCAGCGAGTGTTCCGGCACCACCAATCCCTCTTTCAGGGCGTGGTGAAAAATGGTGCCGTGGTCAAAGCGCGTGCCCTGCTCGTAGGTGTCGGTGTGGGCGTCAAAATGGATCAGCGCCAGCGGGCCGTGTTGGCGTGCGTGGGCGCGCAGCAGTGGCAGGCTGATGTAATGATCGCCCCCCAGCGTGAGCATTTTTTTGCCTGCGCTTAGCCAACGTTGAGCGTGATTTTCTAGGTTATCGACTAGGCTTTCTGGCTCGCCGTAAGCGTAATCAACGTTGCCTGCATCGCACACCTTGAGGCGCTCGTCCAACGCAAAGTCCCAGGGCCAGCGCTTACCTTCCCAGATTAAATTGGCAGTGCTTTGGCGAATCGCATTCGGCCCCATACGAGTGCCCGCACGGCCAGAACACGCCAGATCAAAGGGAACGCCACTCACTACAACCTCGGCATCGGTCGTCTTAGGATCCGTTGCTTTTTCTACACCCATAAAAGTAGAAATCATATCGCCATAAAGGCTAGGCATGGTCTGAGTTAGTGGGTGGGTCACCGTCGTATGTCTCCTTGCGTGCTGGTTAATCGCTGTCTGGTGCGAATGGTGCAGACGATAAGGAATAATTGGTGATAAATTAAATGAATGTTTAGAATTTAATCATTCTTTTTGTGAATGATGGTGATTCATGCGCTCGCTACGCCATTTCGATCTAAATCTGCTGTTGGTTTTTGAGGCGCTGATGCGCGAACGCCACGTTACCCGAGCGGCAGAAAGGCTTTTTTTAAGCCAGCCAGCATTGAGCCATGCGCTCAAGCGCTTGCGTGAGTCACTGGATGACCCACTGTTCATTCGCACCGAAAATGGTATGCAGCCAACGCCCCGTGCTCTGGCGCTGCAACCTGTGGTACAGCAGGCGCTGGCACTGCTTCGAGAGGGGCTGGCGCCACCGCCGATGTTTTCACCTGCCAACAGCACACGCCGCTTTACGTTGGCCACCACCGACTATTTTGAAGAGGTGATGTACCCCCCTTTTCTTAGCCAACTGCTGGCCTACGCACCGGGCATTAGTTTTTCAATCGAGCTGATTACGCCCGACGTTTTAAGTGAAGGGCTGGAGCAACGCCACGTGGATATGGTGGTAGGGCTGGATAGCCAGAGTGCGCTACCCAGCGGGGTTGTTCAGACTCCGTGGATGAATGAGGGGTTAGTCTGCTTGGTGGCTAGCCATAATGAGCGCGTGGGAGATGCGCTGGATCTTGCGCAGTTTGCTAGAGAGCCCCATGTGGAGCTGGCCGATATCAGCGGCCTACTGCCTAGCAACATCGACAGTTGTTTAGTTCAGCACGGCTTAACCCGGCGAGTGATCTCAAAAAACCTTAACTATATTGCCGCAGCCCGCGTAGTGGCGCTGACGGAAGCGATCATGACCCTGCCACGCCAAATGGCTGAGCGCTTTGTGACCATGTTGCCGGTGCGCTTGGTGGAACCGCCAAAAGAGCTGCCTGCGCTGAAAATGACGCTGATTCAGCATGGCCTATATGCCAATGAGCCAGCCAACGCGTGGCTCTATGGGGTACTAACTGAGTTTGCCAAAGGCTTTAGCCAGCGCAAGGGATAAGCGATCAAGAGCGATGACGCTACATAAAGGAGCGCA
The DNA here is from genome assembly GCF_022489065.1 of Vreelandella neptunia. GTDB lineage: Bacteria > Pseudomonadota > Gammaproteobacteria > Pseudomonadales > Halomonadaceae > Vreelandella > Vreelandella neptunia_A. The sequence goes on from NZ_JAKVTW010000012.1 coordinate 26,879, forward strand.
TGTTGTCGTTATACAACCCAGTTGAATCAAAGGTTGAATAGTATCTGGCAGGCACACCGTAAGATCCTAGACTGCTAATAGGTGTTATGTATGACGTCGTTAGCAGTGCCGCGCTAAGGCTTGGTAATGGCGAGCTAGAAAGATAAATAAAAGGAGAACGCGAGTGAAAATAGGTGCACCGAAGGAGAGTGCCCGGGGGGAAGCGCGCGTCGCGCTGACCCCTGAGAGCGCCAAACAGATTCAAAAGTTAGGCCACGAGTGCTTGGTAGAAACCGGTGCTGGCTTGGCCGCGGGCTTTAATGACGACACTTATCGCGATGCGGGCGTTACCGTCGTGGACGGTGCCGATGCGCTTTGGCACGACGCTGAGGTGGTCATTAAAGTCCGCGAGCCCTCTGAGGAGGAGGCCGGGCGGCTGCGGGAAGGGCAAACCTTGATCGCCTTCTTCTGGCCAGCACAAAACGAAGCGCTGCTTGAGAAGTGCAAGGCCCAGGGCGCCACCGTGATTGCCATGGATATGGTGCCGCGTATCTCGCGGGCGCAGAAGATGGATGCGCTCTCCTCGATGGCCAATATCGCTGGTTACCGCGCGGTCATTGAAGCGGGCAACAATTTTGGCCGCTTCTTTACCGGCCAGGTAACGGCGGCAGGTAAAGTGCCTCCCGCCAAAGTGCTGGTGATTGGTGCCGGTGTGGCGGGTTTGGCGGCGATTGGTACCGCCACCAGTCTGGGTGCTGTGGTGCGCGCCTTTGACGTACGCCCCGAGGTCTCTGAGCAGATCGAGTCTATGGGCGCCGAGTTCCTGTTCCTCGATTTCGAAGATAGCCAGGACGGTTCCGAAAGCGGTGGCTACGCCTCGCCTTCAAGCCCGGAGTTCCGCGAAAAGCAGCTGGAGTGCTTCCGTGAGCAGGCGCCGGACGTGGATATCGTGATTACTACCGCACTGATTCCCGGCAAGCCCGCCCCCAAGCTGTGGCTGGAAGACATGGTCGCGGCCATGAAGCCCGGTTCGGTGATTATTGACTTGGCCGCCGAGAAGGGCGGCAACTGCGATCTAACTAAACCTGACGAGCGAGTGGTATCGGATAACGGTGTGATCGTAATTGGCTACACCGATTTCCCTTCGCGCATGGCAACGCAGTCATCGCTGCTCTACGCCACCAATATCCGTCATATGTTGACTGACCTGACGCCCGACAAAGAGGGCGTGATCAATCACAATATGGAAGACGACGTGATTCGTGGCGCTACAGTGACCCATCAGGGCGAAATAACCTTTCCGCCGCCACCGCCCAAAGTAAAAGCAATTGCGGCCGCTAAGCCGAAGAAGAAAGAGAAAGCGCCCACGCCGGAAGAGAAGAAGGCCACTGAGCTTGCCAGCTTTAAAGCGCAAACCAAGCGCCAGGTGAGCCTATTGGCTGTTGGTGGCGTACTTATGCTGCTGCTGGGCCAAGTGGCGCCAGCGTCCTTTATGCAGCACTTCATTGTCTTTGTACTGGCCTGCTTTATCGGCTTCCAGGTGATTTGGAAAGTGAGCCACTCGCTGCATACACCGTTGATGGCGGTGACCAATGCGGTTTCGGGCATCATTATTTTGGGGGCGATTCTGCAGATTGGCTCCGGTAGCGCAGTAGTGAGCGTGCTGGCGGCGATCTCGGTGCTTATCGCGTCAATCAATATCGTGGGTGGCTTCCTGGTGACACGCCGGATGCTGGCCATGTTCCAAAAATCCTAAGCGGCGGAGAGACGATATGTTAGGTCAAGGATTCGTATCTGCCGCGGCAATCGCGGCGAGCGTACTGTTCATTCTGTCATTGGGCGGTTTGAGTAACCAGGAGAAAGCCAAGCGGGCCGTGTGGTACGGCATCGTGGGTATGGCGGTAGCGGTGTTCTTCACTGCTCTCGGCCCTGGTATTGGCGGCTACTGGTGGCTGATCCCGATGATGCTGATTGGCGCGGGTATTGGCGCCTACGTGGCAGGCAAGGTCGAAATGACCGAAATGCCCCAGCTAGTCGCAGCGCTGCATAGTTTTGTCGGTTTAGCAGCCGTATTTGTGGCCTGGAGCGCAGACTTAGAGCGCCGCAGAGTAATGGCCGCGCGCGCCGCCGAGGCATCGCTGGATCAGTTCTCCGCCTTTGCCGCGCTGGTCGCCACCAAAGCGCCCGATGAGCTGATGTTCCTGCAGGTTGAGGTGGTGCTGGGTATCTTTATCGGTGCAGTCACCTTTACCGGCTCGGTGGTCGCCTTTGGCAAGCTGGCGGGTAAAGTTGACGGCAAGCCTCGGCAGTTGCCCGGCGGGCATATGCTTAACGCTGGTGCCGCGGTGCTGTCACTGCTGCTGGCGATTCTCTACTTGAATGGTGCGGGCTTCTGGACACTGTTAGTGCTCGCAGCGCTGGCGTTCTTTATCGGCTACCACCTGATCATGGGCATTGGCGGGGCGGATATGCCCGTAGTAGTCTCGATGCTCAACAGCTACTCCGGCTGGGCGGCGGCGGCCATCGGCTTCACACTCTCAAACGACTTGCTGATTGTGACCGGCGCGCTGGTGGGTTCATCCGGGGCGATTCTCTCTTACATTATGTGTAAGGCGATGAACCGCAACTTCATCAACGTCATTTTAGGCGGCTTTGGCGGAAGCGCTGGGCCCGCGGCGGAGATCGAAGGCGAGCAGGTGGCGATTGACGCCGGTGGCGTAGCGAGTGCCTTGAACGACGCCGACAGCGTCATCATCGTACCCGGCTACGGCATGGCCGTGGCCCAGGCGCAAACAGCGGTGAGCGACTTAGTGCGCAAGCTGCGCGCGGCGGGGAAAACCGTGCGCTTTGGTATTCACCCGGTAGCGGGGCGCCTGCCAGGGCATATGAACGTACTGCTGGCAGAAGCCAAGGTGCCTTACGACATCGTGCTAGAGATGGATGAAATCAACGACGATTTCCCGACCACCGATGTGGTGATCGTGATTGGCTCCAACGACATCGTGAACCCAGCGGCCGAGGAAGACCCCAATAGCCCCATCGCTGGCATGCCGGTGTTGAAGGTATGGGAAGCCAAGCAGGTGTTTGTTTGCAAACGTGGTCAGGGCACCGGCTACTCCGGTATCGAGAACCCGCTGTTCTTTAAAGAGAATACGCGCATGTTCTATGGCGATGCCCGTGATAGCTTGAATACGCTGCTGCCGTTGGTCGAATAGTGTTACTAACGCTCAAACTTAAGTAAGTAACTACTAAAACAAGTAACTCAAAGGGGCGAGGCGCTAAGCGCTTCGCCCCATTTTTTTAGCTAAACCTGGCGCTAGGTATCATTTTCCTCGCCGGTTAGCTGACGCCAAGAGCGGCGGCCTAAATGATCGCTGCTAAAGCCAACGCCAACACTGATAGGCATGGCGTCAGGATTACCCAGAAACAGCTGCTCGGTATCGCCGATAGCAACGCCGACTAAACGCTCACCGGTGCCGGTTTGCAGTCCAGTGATGGCGTCACCGTTAATTTGCGCGTCGCTATCAGACGCGCCATCTCCATCAACATCGAAGGTGGTGAAACCTCCGCTTCCACCGGTATCGGCCAGTAGCGACATAAAGAACCCGGTGCGTCCGCCACCACAGGGATCAGATTCATCGGGCAACAGCGTTGAAAAACGAACCCGTCTGGGTACGCTGCTGGAAATGGACGGCGCAGCGATGACTCGCTCGCCCGCAGGAAGCACTAATCGCCAGCCTTGTTGATTGCTCAAAAGGGGGTTATTGGTGCTGGCGCGTAAATTCAAACCATCACGCATTGAATTTCCCGTAATGCGCTGTTCCAAAAGGTTGCTTTGGGTAAGCGTGGTGCTCCTGGTCACTTGGTCCCGAAGGCCGATTAACTGTTGAGGCGTACTGTCGCCAATGTCGCTATTGCGGAAATAGCTGCCGGTACCGACGGTCACCATCAGTGTATCCAGTGAGTCACTGCTTAGCGTGACCGCAGGTGCCGATGTAATCGGCTGGCTGGCGCTGCCTGCATAGAAGTGGTTCACGCTGCCGCTACCGGTCAACGAAAAGCGCCACACGTTGCCCGCTAAATCCCCTGCGTAGGCAAAGCGGGCACCTGCGTAGCTAGGCCATGAAGTGACTGTCGGTGTGGCCAAACCATTGGGTGCGTCAGCGCTGCCTACGGTAGTTTCAAACCGGTTAAGAAGCTTGCCATCTGTAAGGCGAACAACAAACAGTGATGCCTGATAGCTAGCGCTGTTGTAACCATTGCCAAAGATTGCCACCCAAGTGCCATCGGTGAGCTGGGTAATCGTCGGCTCGCTAACGCCGCTGCCCAGTTCTGGGTGACGGTATTCCCACATCACGTTAGCGGCTCCCATATTGGTCGGGTTGCTAACATCTAGCGCAAACACGGTACGTCCGCCTGCTCCCATGGTGCCCACCGCAACGGCCGTGGGGCCGCCTGGAATATTCACCTCTCGTACCGCAGGGGTGCCATCCATAAAATAGCGGTGGCTGTAGTTTTCCCTGGTGAGTGGTTGCAACGTTGGCGTGTCACCTTGAGTCAATTCTGCCGGCAGGTAGGCAAACAGTTCACGACCAGTCACGGCATCAAAACCGTGCAGCATGCCGTCGTTGGCAGCCGATAACAGCAGCGAAACGCGATTTTCAGTGCCCTGCAATACCACTGGATCAGCGTTGATAATGTCACCCAACAGCGACTGGCGCGCCCTAAGCCCAGGGACATTAATGCCCTGCAACCAACTGATCTCGGCGCTAGATAAGCCGCTGCTGCCTGTGCTCAATAGTGCGCCGGTGCGCGAGCCATCATCTTGCCGCTGAGAGGTTAGCAAACGGCGGTTGCCTCGTTGGCCAAGGAGCTGATCTTCAGCGTCCCACAGCTCTTCACGGGTGCCGTCGGGCTGTATCAGGGAGGCGGTCAGGCGGCCTGACCAGTCTTCGCTTCTAAAGCCTGCGGTATAAAGAAGGTTGCCACTTTCAAAACCACGCTCGTTGCTGTTAACCGCCGCTGAGGTATTGGACTGCGACGCGGCAATGATACTGCCCAGCACTTGCTGCATGACTTGATTGAGCGATGCCTCATCATTGGCAAAGTAGGCGCGCTCGGTTCCTCCGGCGCTGGCAAGATCGCCCAGTGGGTCATCTGATACATTGGGCAGGTTGGCGATATCTGGCGGCAAGTTGAAACCGACGACATAGGTGCGCACCGGGTTAGGCAACTGCGCGTTGGTGTCATCGTAAAGTCGTTTAATGGCACTTTCAGCACTGGCGAGTGCGCCGCTAACGTTATTGCCCAACGAATTACCGTTACGATCAACTGACGGCAGACCATCGGTTAGCCAAATGTTGGCGTTGACCAAGCACTGCTCAGCATCAGGGTTATTGATATTAGGAATAGCGATCCCTGAGCGTTGCCCTTGATTATTGCGAAAGCTACTGCCGCTACCGGTATTGTTGAGAAAATAATCCCGTGCGGTATACATCGTGCCTTCAATAGGCGTCAGGCCAGTGGCTAATAGAGGCCAAGCAGGGTCGGTCATTGGGTTTCCATTGCCGTTCCACTCGTGACGCTGTGTTCCTAGCTTGGTTTCTATAGCGGTCCAATGCGCATCATTGACGGAACCATCTTGATTAAGGCCGCCAATCGGCACGTGTAAATAGCCTAAGCCCGGTGATGAGGTTGTACGCCATTCCCACTGATTAAGTTGTAATGAAGCTGTATGCGCCCCCCAGTTAGAAATTCCGCGTTGACGAAGGCTATCAACTAACGGGAGCGAGTAACTAGAATTAACTGGCAAACGATATGAAATGCCGTCGCCAATAGCAGGAGAGCTTGAGAAGCCGTTCGTCAGGCTTCTATAACGTTCCGAAACCTGGTCTGAAGAAGCGGTAGGCATTGATATGCGACGCCAATATTCAGTTACATCGTTGCGAGGTAGTCCCGTATTGAAGCTTTCTTCAAACATGTAGCCAGGAACGCCCACGTTAAAAAAGGCGTATATGCCTAGCCCTGGTAAACGGGCGCGAAAACGTTTGGTACTTGCATTCCAAGCACCTTCAAACTCAGGGTCGTACCAACGTGGATTGGCACTCGTAGAGTAACGTGGTTCAAGCGCACGCTCCGTAAGACGCCAGACGACCGTTCTTTCACTAAAAGCACTATCGCGTGTTAGTGACGCTGGGTTCTGCTGATACGCCATCAGACCAAGGTTTAAATCCCCGCGATAACGCTCAATGAGATCACGTCCCACACTTTTCATAATACTGGATTTGCTTAATGGCGAACGCGCTCCCGCCGGACATTGTGCAGCATTGAACGTGTCTGGTTGGCAGGCTTGAAGGTTCTCACGGTCTTGTTGATTATTGCCCAACGCCACGCGGCCATCTAACCCTTCCTGCCCGCTTTCTGAGTTATCCAATATCAACAGCACGTTGGGCGGCACCCGGCTCACCACGTTCAGTGGCGCAGGCGAAAGACCGGTTTGATCATTGGGTATCTCGTAGTCTTGTTCCTCCCCGTCATCTTCTCCACCACTGATTGGCGGTTCAGGTTCAGGTTCAGGCTCTGGTTCCGGCTCCGTGGGTGGTGGATCTGTTGGTGATGGATCGGTGGGTGATGGGTCTGCTGGAGGTGGGTTAGGCGGAATGGAGCCAGCCCCAAATGCCGGACTCACCATCGGGCCAAGTGATAACGCAGCGAACAGTAGTAGCAACGTGAAACGAGAATGCGTCATGGTAAGGGAACCTCTACCGACTGTTCGCGAACATAAAGGCTTTCGAGCGTAACGCTGGTCTCTTCGGCTGTGCCGAACCCTTGCGCCTCAATGCGATAGAGGGTTTCAAGCAACTCGTTGCCACTATTGGTTGAGCGGGAGCCCAGACGGGTTAGCTGCTGAATGCGATAGCGGGGACTGCGGCTCAATTGGTCGATGTTGACGTTATGGGTTGTCCAATTATGGGTAACGGAGCCGCCGCTAGCTAACTGATTCTCCGCATCGTGCAGCGCTGCCTCAGCTGCCTGTAAGGCAACAATATTGTCACGTTGGTTCGCCGCCATTCGGTTTTGCATAATCGCATCTTGCATGGAAGAAAGGCTAAGTAGCGTGATAATTGCGAGAAAAATAAGGCTGATAGCGAGCGCCATACCCTGCTGGGACGAAAGGCTTGGGCCATGCATGTTAACGATTCCTCAAGGCAATCGTGGTGGTAAAGGCTTGATAAAGGCGGCCTGGGTCGGCGTTAAAGACGTTATCGCCGCGAAAATTCCCAGCGGAGATCGTGGTGGGTTCAGGGCGCACGTTAGCTTGATCACTCTGCACGATTAAGCTAATGCGCAGCGCGCTTACCTCTGCCCACTCCGCATCACTTATCTGATCTGCCGCTAAATACGCCTGTTCAACCAGAAACGTCGCCCGCATCGCGGCGACATGGCTGGCGAGCACTTCATTGCGCGGCGTTGTTTGGCTGAGGTCTAACCGCATCAGCGAAGGGGCGTTGTCGTTGTCTGGGTCTTGGCCGATATAGTAGAAGGCGCTGTTAAGCGCGCTAAGCGACACGGTTTGTCCAGCGCTGTAGCTCAAGCCACTGACCTTCCCCCAAGGGCTAACACTGCCTGCTAAATTGCTTTGCCAACCCGCCGTGGGGTCTTTTTGTAGTGAGGTAGCGACACCTGACGTATTGTAAAAAATATCGCAGCTTTGCAGGCCCTGTAGCAGCACCAACTGATTGCTAAACAGATTATCAAGGCTGCGATTCAAGGTGAGCTGCTGAGAGTTATCGACGCTGTCAATTTGCAACGATTCGCTGACAAAACCGGTACGTGCGAAGGGGGCACCCCGAAACATCAGGCTGTCTTGATCAGCCACAGGATTTAAAAGTGTGCTCGCTAACGCGCTACTGTCGATATCGCGCCATGCTTTTAACGCTGGCGAAGGGGTTCCTGAGTCAGCCGTGGTGTGCAGGTGAACCGTGGTTTGCGACGGCGCACAGGCCCCGTAATAGGCGGTTTGACGCAGTTCTCGGGTTAATGTATCGAGCGCGAAACGTCCGTTATCCTGCATATTCGCCAGCGCAGTTTGAAAGCGATAGCTTTGTTGCGATGAAATAAGCAATTGTGTTGCACCGGCAACTACCGAAAGCCCAATCGCCATGGCCACCATCAGCTCTACCAGCGTAAAACCTGACTGCTGTTTTTTCATAGCTCCGATACCAATTGAATTTGCCTAATATCGTTGGTTTCGGAAATATCTTTCCAGCGGACGGTAACACTCACCTGACTATTTGCGATGGTAATACCACCTTCGCCGTCAGGGAGTGCGTTGGCTAAATCGGCTACCCATTCCGTTTGGTCGTTGGAGGGTAGTCCACTGCCGGTTGCGCTACCGCCCACCGCTAATCCATAGGCAGACGCTTGCGCATGGTTGGCGCGAACACGATCCAGCATATCTTGGGCCATATTGCTGGCCTGGGTTTCGAAATAGGCCGATCGGTTATGCACGAGCGACTTGGTTTGTAATCCGAGCACACCCAGTAAGCCAATGGAGAGCACTAGCATGGCAATCAGTGACTCCAATAGCGATACGCCTTTCTGTAACTTTTTCATAACGTTTCTCGATAATCCATTAAGAACAGGCTTGTCGGCTGTCAAGAACTCGAGAAATACCGCTGTTTTCTATGCGCACACAGCGCCCAGCGGCGCCTAACGTGAAAGAGACTTTAAATGGGCTGAAGGAGGAAGACACCAAACGACCTTGGCTATTGAAGGTAAAGTGTTCAGGCGCATTGATCACGGCAATTTGGTGAGGTTGTGACCATATACGTAAAATATCGTCGTTACTAATGGTGTCGTCACTAATAACGGCTTCCCATCCAGCGTTCCAAGAGGCTGCATTAATTGGCCGCACGCTAACGGACTGGTTGCGCCTTACCGCTTCACTACGGGCATAGCTCATTGCTACTTTGTACTCATTGGCAGTCGTGACCAAGCGATTCTCTTGAACAATGCGTGAAAAATTAGGAATGGCAATAGTCGCTAGCGTAGCAAATATCGCAAGCGTCACGAGTAACTCTAACAGTGTAAAACCTAGTGCGGGGTGTCTCGCCGTGCGCATGAAGGACTACTCTAATAATACGATTCAAGATAGCTGAGCTGCAGATACATCGTAGGCAGCTTTATTAATTATCGGCCAATTCCATTAGAAGGTTATTTATTTTTCTAATTCATGGAAGGCGTGCTGCCAATGCCGCAGGGAAAAGTGCAGGGTTAAACTGCTATTAAAATAGAGCAACCCGATGTAAGCGTTAATGACCAGAATTTTAGCTTAAATGGGCTAGACCGATATGCCCTTAACGCGGTGCCAAGGTCTCTTGACTTCAACTATTTGCTTGGCAAAGCAAAGACGCAGTGAGCGTTCAGCAGCGCGCCCTGGCTCTGCGCTGCCATCATCGTTGGCTGCATGTCATTACTCCTGCTATGGTCGATGGCTTCCTTATGCTGTTGAGCACTTATGACGATGAATCAACGCGCTAACCCTCGTGTGTTGCTGCGCTTACTGGGCCTGCTAAGTCCCTACCGAATGCGCTTAGCGTTAGCAGGTTTAGCGCTGCTGATGGCGTCGGGCAGCGTACTGTTGCTGGGTAATGGACTGAGGTTGGTGATTGATCGCGGTTTTTTGGCATCGGATGAGCAGGCTTTAGTTCAATCGCTCAGTTTGATGCTAGCGGTAGTAACGGTGCTGGCGCTGGCCTCCGCCTTGCGTTACTACCAGGTCACCTGGATTGGTGAGCGTTTGGCCGCCGACCTACGCCAGCGGGTGTTCGATCATTTACTCACCTTAGAGCCCAGCTTTTTTGAGAGTGCCAGCGACGGCCGTGCTGCGGGAGAAATCGCCTCACGGCTGACGGCGGACACCAGCGTGCTGCAGAGCCTGTTTGGCTCCTCGGTATCACTGGCACTGCGCAATCTGGTCATGCTGGTTGGGGCTGTAGTGCTAATGCTGGTCACCCAACCGTGGCTGTCGGCGATGGTGTTGATTGGTATCCCTGCCACGCTGCTGCCCATTGTGTGGTATGGCCGACGGGTGCGGCGGCTTTCGCGGACCAGCCAGGATCGCGTAGCAGAGCTAGGCCGCTATGCTGAAGAGGCGCTCAGCGGTATAAAAACACTCCAGGCATTTACCCATGAAGCGGTAGATAAAGCTCACTATGGCCAGCGGGTTGAACAGGCCTTTGGCAGCGCCGTCGAGCGCACTCAGCAGCGCGCCTGGCTCACCGGTATTGCCATGCTGGTCGTGTTTACGGCGGTTGGCTTAATGCTATGGCAGGGCGGCCAAGCTGTATTGGCAGGCACCATGAGTGCGGGCGAGCTCTCAGCATTTATTTTCTACGCCGTGCTGGCGGCAGGGGCTATTGCCACTCTGGGCGAAGTCGCGGGGGATGTGCAGCGTGCGGCAGGGGCGGCGGAGCGCTTATTGGAGCTGCTCGATACACAGCCCGTTATCCAGTCGCCAGTGAGTGCGCACGACCTACCCCTGCCATCGCGCGGCGAAATTACCCTGGAGAACATCTCATTTACCTACCCAGGTCGGGAAACGCCGGCGTTAGAAGGGTTTGATCTGCACATTCAACCAGGGGAGCGGGTGGCCATCGTTGGGCCATCAGGCGCGGGGAAGAGCACCCTCTTGGCGCTGTTACTGCGCTTTTATGATCCCAGTCAGGGGCGTATCACGCTTGATGGTAACGATGTCCGCACCTTAGACCTTGCTGTCTTGCGCGGCGCCATGGGGTTGGTGGCGCAAGAGCCGGTGCTGTTTAGCGGCTCGGTGGCCGAGAATCTGCGCTATGGCGATCATGAGGCGAGTATCGAAAGGCTGCGCATTGCCGCCCAGGATGCCAGCGCTCTCGACTTTATCGACGCGCTGCCCCAAGGCTTTGACACGCCGCTTGGCCCCGGTGGGGTACAGCTTTCCGGTGGCCAGCGTCAGCGGCTCGCTATCGCTCGGGCGCTGCTTAAAAATCCCGCCGTGCTGCTGTTAGACGAAGCGACGAGCGCGCTGGATGCGGAGAGCGAGCGGCTGGTGCAACAGGCGCTAGACCGGCTGATGGTCGGGCGCACCAGCATCGTGATTGCCCATCGGTTGGCGACTGTCATCGCCGCTGATCGTTTACTGGTGCTGGATGGTGGAAAGTTAATCGCAGCGGGCACCCACGACGAATTAATCTCCACCAGCGCGCTCTATCGTCATTTGGCGGCGTTGCAGTTTGGCGGTGACACGTTATAAAACGATCCTTTAAAGACGGGAGTATCTATGTCGAGTTTTTTCCAACGCCTTAACGCTGTTAATGCCCCTTCTATTGGCCTGGGGTGCATGAACCTCTCCCACGGTTATGGCAGCATCGTGCCCGAAAGCGCGGCCTTACGGGCGCTGGATGAGGCCTTTGATATGGGCTATCGCCACTTCGATACCGCCACCCTGTATGGCGCCACGGCCAATGAACAGGTGGTTGGGCGGGCGCTGGAGAGTAAGCGGCATCAGCTCTTCCTGGCCAGTAAATGCGGTATGGCGATGGATCCTGAGTCGGGCAAACGTGTCATTGATGGCCGCCCGGCAACTTTGCGCAAACAGTGTGAAGCAAGCCTTGCGCGCCTGCGTACCGACCATTTGGATCTCTATTATCTGCACCGTTTGGATCGCCAAGTCCCTATTGAGGAGAGCGTAGGCGCGCTTGGGCGATTGATGGAGGAGGGTAAGATTGGTGGCGTGGGATTGTCGGAAATCTCTGCGACCACGCTGCGCCGTGCGGTTGCAGAATATCCTGTCGCCGCGGTGCAGTCGGAATACTCGCTGTGGACGCGCAACCCGGGAATCGCCTTGATTGACGCGTGTCGCGAGGCGGGCACAGCCCTGGTCGCCTTCAGCCCCTTGGGGCGTGGATTCCTGACGGGAGCGATTAAGGATACTACGCGCCTTGAAGAGGGCGATATGCGCCGATATATGCCGCGCTTTAGTGCTGACAACTACCCGCACAATGTAAAACTATTTGAACGCTTGGGGGCGTTGGCGCAGGGCTTAAGTGTGTCACCGGGGCAGCTGGCGCTGGCATGGCTGAGAGCCAAAGGCGACGACATTATCCCTATCCCCGGCACGCGCTCGGTTGACCACATGCGCGAAAACTTAGCAGCGGAAACGCTTAGCCTCGATGTCACCACAGTGCAGCAGTTGGATGCCATGATGACGCCAGATCAGGTGGCAGGCGCTCGCTACAGCGAGGCGCAGCAGGCAGATATCGATACCGAAGAGTTCGTGCTTTAAGGGTGTCAGGTAAGACGTGATGGGTAAAAGCTATTGAAGCAGTCACAAAAAGCAAATTGTGCCTATGACGTATCTGCTTTAAAACGGTATCAGGTAAATGAAGCGCTCTTTCTTCTGCGCAATCTGCAGAGTGACGAATTATCGTGAGGGCGCTCACCGTCTGATGGCTTGGTGTTAACCAAGACAAAAGCAGCGAACACAAAATAGAGTTAGAGGGAGAGAGCTATGAGTGGTAAATGTCCTGTAATGCATGGTGGTAATACCTCCACGGGCACGTCTAATAAAGACTGGTGGCCTGAAGGGATTAACCTGGATATCTTGCACCAGCATGACCGCAAAACGAACCCGATGGATGCTGATTTTGACTATCGGGAAGAAGTCAGAAAACTCGACTTTGACGCACTCAAGCAAGACGTCCATGCGCTGATGACCGACAGCCAAGCCTGGTGGCCAGCTGATTGGGGCCACTACGGCGGCCTGATGATCCGCATGGCATGGCACTCAGCGGGTACCTATCGTCTTGCCGATGGCCGTGGCGGCGGTGGAACCGGCAGCCAACGTTTTGCACCACTCAACTCCTGGCCTGATAACGTCAGTCTTGATAAGGCGCGTCGTTTGCTGTGGCCGATCAAGAAAAAGTACGGCAATAAGATTAGCTGGGCCGATTTGATGATCCTGGCCGGTACTGTTGCCTACGAATCCATGGGTTTGCCTGCTTACGGTTTCTCGTTTGGTCGCGAAGATATCTGGGCCCCTGAAAAAGATATCTACTGGGGTGATGAGAAAGAGTGGCTGGCACCTTCTGACGAGCGTTATGGCGACGTTGAAAAGCCTGAAACCATGGAAAATCCGCTTGCTGCGGTTCAGATGGGGCTTATCTACGTTAACCCTGAAGGCGTGAACGGCGTTCCCGACCCGCTGAAGACCGGTCAGCAGATTCGCGAAACCTTCGCCCGTATGGCGATGAACGACGAAGAGACCGCTGCCCTCACTGCCGGTGGCCACACCGTAGGTAAATGTCACGGTAACGGCGACGCCGCAGCGCTGGCTGCGGAGCCTGAAGCCTCAGACGTCGAAAACCAGGGCTTCGGTTGGGGCAACCCGACGATGGGCGGCAAGGCGAGCAATGCGGTCACATCTGGCATTGAAGGCGCTTGGACCACGCACCCTACTAAGTTCGACATGGGCTACTTTGACCTGCTGTTCGGACATGAGTGGGAACTGCGCAAGAGCCCCGCCGGTGCCCATCAGTGGGAACCCATCGATATTAAGGAAGAGGATAAGCCGGTTGACGCCAGCGACCCCTCTATCCGTCATAACCCGATCATGACCGATGCGGACATGGCGATGAAGATGGATCCGACCTACCGCGCTATTTGTGAAAAATTCATGGCGGATCCGGAGTACTTCAAGCACACCTTCGCGAAGGCGTGGTTTAAGCTGACTCACCGTGATCTAGGCCCGAAGGCGCGCTACATAGGCCCAGAAGTACCCGCTGAAGACCTGATCTGGCAGGACCCCATTCCGGCTGGCAGCACCGATTACAGCGAAGAAGTGGTTAAGCAGAAAATCGCCGAGGCTGGCCTGAGCATCAGCGATATGGTCAGCACCGCTTGGGACAGCGCGCGCACTTACCGCGGCTCTGATATGCGTGGCGGTGCCAACGGTGCGCGCATTCGCTTAGCACCCCAGAAAGATTGGGAAGGCAACGAGCCCGCTCGCCTTAGCAGCGTATTAGCAGTCTACGAGAAGATCTCTGCCGATACCGGTGCCAGTCTTGCCGATGTGATCGTGCTAGCCGGCAGCGTGGCAATTGAGAAAGCCGCCAAAGCCGCAGGCTACGACGTTCGCGTGCCTTTCCTGAAAGGCCGTGGCGATGCTTCTGCCGAGATGACCGACGGCGAGTCCTTTGAGCCGCTAGAGCCGCTGGCTGATGGTTTCCGTAACTGGCTGAAGAAAGATTACGTAGTGAAGCCCGAAGAGCTGCTGCTGGATCGCGCTCAACTGATGGGGCTGACAGGGCCGGAAGTGGTTGTGCTACTTGGCGGTATGCGTGTGCTCGGCACCAACTACGGTGGCACCAAGCACGGTGTATTCACCGACCGTGAAGGCCAGTTGACCAATGACTTCTTCGTCAACCTGACCGATATGGGCAATACCTGGAAGCCGGTGAGTAAAAACACCTACGAGATCCGTGATCGTCAAACGGACGCCGTTAAGTGGACCGCTTCTCGTGTTGATCTAGTGTTCGGTTCTAATTCGCTGCTGCGCTCCTACGCAGAAGTCTACGCCCAGGATGACAACGACGAGAAGTTTGTCAAAGACTTCGTCGCCGCCTGGACGAAAGTGATGAACGCGGATCGCTTCGACGTCGCATAAGCGCTAAACACTTCGTTTTAGACAATAGCCCGCATCCCAGGATGCGGGTTTTTTCTTGGATCGTGCTCACGCCCTCTTGTACTGGCAAGATATTGCTTTTCAAATCATGGAGTTTTTAAGCCTCGGCGCTGTCTCTATGTGTGATATTTCTAAGGAGCATAACGATGCAGAAAGCCAGAATTTTGCAGCAGGGCAGTATTCACTGCTTTCCCGTTGGCCTTCGCGATGAGCAGGGTAAACTTGCTAACGCAGAAGTGTCAGCGGTCATGTATGACGGAGAGCGGCTACTGCTGGCCAGCGACAAGCCGATTCCTGGCGAGCATCGTTCCGCGGTTTTTGCCCTGCCGATGACGGATGATGGGCCGGATGATTCGCAGCTTGAGTATTTTACAACGCCGCTGATCAAACGGGCGGTGAAGTATGAAGACTTCGCCCTTACCGCCGATGGTAAGCATGTATTGGCCACCACCGGTTTTGATCGTATTGATGATGTGACCCATGACCTGAATGCCTATAACCACCTGCTTATCTGGCCGCTGGGCGAGCCAGACAAAGTGCAGGCGGTGGACCCTGACCCCCGTGATGGGGTTGAAGGGTCGCTGGAGTTACGCAATAAGCTGAACCATGCGATTGGCCTTCCCTACTACAAGATTGAAGGGCTAGCGGCAGTGCCTGGCGAGTTGGGTGATGGACTGCTGCTTTTCGGCATACGCGAGCAGGGGCAGCGCCACGATGACTTCTCCTATGTGAGCCGTGTGATCGGGGCTCACTATGTGGTGAATGCGTCCGGTAACCTAGAGTTTATCGATGAGTTGCGCGAACTCTACGCTTTTGAACCGACTGATCATGAAGGGGTAGCGATTGAGTGCGGGTTATCGAGTCTTGAGTATGACCCTTACCACCATCGACTTTACTTGATGACCAGCTTTGAAACGGAGGTCGACAACGTCGAACGTATTGGCGGTTATCTATGGCTGATGGAGCTGGATAACCTCACCACTGGCGAGCCACCGGCCTTGATTCGAGGAATGGACGGCACCCCTTTTGAATTCGAGCACAAGGCAGAGGGGCTGGCAGTGTTGGATCATGAGCGCGTCTTTGTGGTGTACGACAATGACCGCGAAATGAGTGTCGGCAGTATTGACGAGCGCGATGAGCGCCATGCCAGCGAAGCGCTTTATACGTTGTTGCATATGGAGTGATAGCCGCGCAATAACGGGCTAGCAGCAACAAAAAAGGCACCCAAAAAGGGTGCCTTTTAGCGGTCTTAGCGCAGCGTTATTAGAACTCCTCCCACTCCGCTACTTCATGCTTTTGCTGGGCAGTCGATGTAGGACGGCTGAGCGGCAATGCAGTGCTGGTTGCTGTGCGCTCTTTATGTGCGTTGGTATAGGGCAGCGCGTTGGTTGAAGTACCGCCTTCACTGAGTACAAACTCACTCATTAACTGATCAAGGCTACGCGCGTTGTCGCGCATGGAAGCGGCAAGGTTGGCGCTTTGGCTGACCATGGCAGCATTCTGCTGAGTCATCATATCCATCTCGGCCACCGCCGTATTGACCTGCTGAATGCCGGTAGTTTGTTCGCGAGCACCGGCGGCAATTTCAGCAATCACATCGGATACCTGGGTGACACTTTGGCGAATCTCTTGCATGCGTTCCGCGGCGGCCTTGACGATATCGCCGCCTTCTCTTGAGTGGCTAACGGACATATCGATCAATGCGCGAATATCATGCGCCGCAGACGCAGATCGGCTTGCTAGCGTGCGCACTTCGCTGGCGACCACGGCAAAGCCACGGCCTTGCTCACCGGCACGGGCCGCTTCCACAGAGGCATTGAGTGCCAATATGTTGGTCTGGAACGCAATTGAGTCAATCAAGCCGATGATATCGCTGATTTTATTGGCCGAGTCGCTGATGGCGGCCATTTTGGCTTCCATTTGGTTCATTGACTCAGTGCCGCGCTCTGACGCATTAGCGGCTTCTAGTGCAAGACTATTCGCCTGCTCGGAGGCCTGAGAGGTGTGCGCCACCGTGGAGTGAATTTGCTCCATGGAAGCAGATGTTTCCTGGAGGTTTGCTGCCGCTTGTTCAGTCCGAGAGGAAAGCTCCTGAGTACCATCCGCCATATCGCTGGCATCTGATAATACGGTGCGAGCGTTTTGGCGTACTTCCTGAAGGGTTAACTGCATGCGCTCCACAAACGCATTAAAACCATGGGCAAGGTCGCCAATTTCATCGCTTGTTTTGGCTTCTAATCTGCGCGTTAGGTCGCCTTTACCTTGGGCAATATCTGCCATGGCATTGGCCGTCTGCTTGATCGGTGCGAGAGAGCGGCGTGCGGCGTAGGCCACCACCACCAATAGCAATATCAGCAGAAGTCCGCCAGCCAATAATAGCGATTGGAGAAGGCTCTTGGTCACCGTCGTAAAGGCGGTAATAGGAACGGTCACCCCAACCACCCATGAAGTGCCTTCGACAGGACTCCACATAAGAACCGTCTGCTCGCCGGTAGGCATGGTGATTTCCCCTGAGCCAGCCGTGCCATTAAGTATTTGCTGGCTCAAAGCATCCAGACCTTGGTAGCCCTGTTGGTCGGCATCGGTGTAATTAAGCGACATACGATACTCTTCAACCGGGTGAGCGATCACTTGCCCCTGGCTGTCGATTAACCAGCCATAGCTACCCTCGCCCACATTAATGTCGGAGGTAATGTCGGAAACAGCCGCCATAGAGACGGTCATCCCTAGCAGTCCCGCGCGGTTGCCGCGCTCATCAAAAACAGTATCGGCGACAATCGCGGTCGGCAGGCCGCTGATCATGGAGATAACAGGGTCGCTGAGAAGGCTGTCCTGGGTTCCGTCGGTCACCAAGGTTTTGAAATAGGGTCGCTCGGCAATTTCCAGATTGACGCCTGCGTGGGTTAACGTTGCACCTGATGCGTCAGAAAAGAACAGTGACTCGATTGTTCCGCCCGGTGGGTAGCGCTTTTCAAGCCAGTCGCGATGAGTGGAAATTGGCACGTCTTCGACCAGACGTTCATCTTTGGCAAGCACCCCTATCCAATTGCGATAACCAGTAATCCAGCGGCTGATTTCATCAGCCCGTGCTTCGACTTGGCGCATACCGGCGTTATCAATTAGCGGAGGTATGGCTTTATTCAGCTGTTGATTGACAATAAAACCTAAGATGACGGCCACCACTAATAGTGGAATGGCGACAGCAGCTAGCAGTTTCTGCGTCAGTGAGAGACGAGAAATTTTTTTCATTTGTTGCCTCGATATGTTTGCCAGTCATAGATCACTGTCTACAGAGCAGCGTCGTACGCTGGCTATTTTATGGTTCCCTGAACGTTCTCTTGCTACCGCTAGTAATTAACGGCTTCTAATGTATAAACTTAAGTCGAAAAGGGTGTTTTTAACGTTTCTTTAAAAGAAAAGTTACCGTTGATGCTATTTTTGTTTTCATGTGTAACGTTTTGTTTTTAGTTTATGTTTCTTATTGTTAATTGCTTGATGTATAAAGTTTTAAAGTTTTGTTTCTTAAGATTTTATTTTTAATAGGTCATTTTTTTATAGTTTTCAAACGGCCCAGTATATGGGCCGTGAACGACATGATTTGAAAATAATAGCGATGCTTTTCTTAACTCCTGTTTCTGCAATGAGTGTCGTTCCGCTACAACTCATTGCGTGCTTTACCTCGATAGAGACGGACAATATCGGCCATTACGGCGAGTGCAATCTCCGCAGGTGTTTTACTACCCAGGTTAAGCCCAATCGGCATGGCGATTCTGGCTACTTGGGTTTCTGTCAGACCGCCGGAACGCAGCAGTCGCTCGGCACGCTGCTGCGACGTTTGCTTAGAGCCCATAACGCCAATATAAAAAGCATCAGTCCGGACGGCTTCGATCATGGCTAAATCATCAATGCGCGGATCATGGGTTAAGGCAACAACGGCCGTGTTGGCATGACAGCCGCCAGAGGCGATAAAGACCGAGGGCAGCACCGCCTGCATTTCAACACCGGGTACGTTGAAGTTCTTCCGAGCCTCTTCTCTGGGATCGCAAACAATCAC
The DNA here is from genome assembly GCF_022489065.1 of Vreelandella neptunia. GTDB lineage: Bacteria > Pseudomonadota > Gammaproteobacteria > Pseudomonadales > Halomonadaceae > Vreelandella > Vreelandella neptunia_A. The sequence continues at coordinate 45,634 of NZ_JAKVTW010000012.1, forward strand.
TTCAAAACCAAGCGACTGTGCAAATAGCGCACAGGGCGAAGAAATGGAGGAGACCCCGGCGATGATCAAGCGTAGCGCTGGCCCGATGCGAATATTGACGCTAGCCGTATCGAAAGACACAGCGGGATCAGTGATATTTGAGGGGTTAAAGCGCTTGCCGCTGCCATCCAATTTGATACAGCGGGTGAGTGGTTGGCGACCCAGTAGCGTGGCGTGCATCACTTCTAAGTGAGTGAGGTTTTCGGTGTTTGGCGCTAGCCGCTCGACCAGTACTTCAAGGCTGCCTCCACAGGGTAAGCGGATATTCGCTGCGCCATTTTCGCCTCCATAGCGTACCCGTTGTAGCGGTTCGTCAAACTCACCCTTTTGGAGCCGTTCGATGAAGTCCTCTTCGACACACCCTCCTGACAGTGAGCCAACGTATTCGCCTGATTGACAGGTAACCAGCATGGCCCCCGGTTCTCTGGGTGACGAACCAAAGGTTTTTAATACCGTACAGAGCCACACGGTAAGCCCCTGATTGGCCCAGTTCAGTGCGCGTTCAATAACCTGGAGATCTAGATAGTGCATTAGCTAACGTCGTCCATGAAGTAGCTGAGGGAGGCTTCCAGTGTCTTGCGAACGGCGTCTGGGGTAAAGGGTGGATGGGTAAATCTTACTCCTGTGGCATCGAAGAGGGCATTGGCAATCGCAGGCGCGCCAGGCAGTGAGGCGGATTCGCCAACGCCTAATGGCGGCAGCTCAGGGCGATCAAGCAGCAGAACGTCGATAGGAGGAAGTTCCGAAAAACGTAGGATGGGGTATCCGCCCCACTCTTTGCTGGTGGGTAAGCCATCTTCAAAGCTTACCCGCTCCTTTAACGTGCGGCTGAGCATCTGGATCACGTTACCATGTACCTGATGGCGAACGCCGGCAGGGTTAACCATAAGACCGGCATCCTGGCCTACATATAGCTGTTCGACGACGATACGGCCACTCTTCACATTAACTTTAAGCTCAATCACCCAAGCGGCGAGTGCCGCGCCAAAGCCCGGAAATTTACTATGCACATACTGGGCATAAGCAAAGCCGCGGCCATAGCGCCAATCGCCCTCGCTGCTCGGGTTGGCGGCGCCGCGCTGCCATTTCGCGCGTTTAGCCAAGGCTTTGACAAGCTCACCGGCGCGGTCGTCAGCCAGGTAACGTAACCGATAGGCGACAGGATCTTCCCCCGCTAAATAGGCGAGTTCATCAATATAGCTTTCGTGAGCGAACGTGTTGGGCAGCGCTGAGACACCGCGTAGCCAGGAGGCGCGCACCAGGGTGGGCACGTCTTCACTTAGAATTTGCCGATGCGGGTAGCGGTAGGGCGGCACTGATGTTCGGTCACCCATTTCGAAGGGGATATCGATAGGTGGGGCGGCTCCAGTCAGCAGGAGTGCCAAGGTGGGTGCGCTGTTCGATGGGTAGCGTGAACTAAAGCGATAGCCTGCTGGGCTACCGTCAACATTCAAACCACCTTGAATGGCCATGTACTGGGCCGCTCCTTTGGGTTCCCAGGTGTGCTCCTGCTCGCGAGTTAATTGCACGCGCACTGGGCGACCCACCGCCTGGGAAAGCAGCACCGCATCGGCACCCACGTCGTCAGCACAGTTACGCCCATAGCAGCCTGAGGTCTCCATCCGAGTGATGGTAATGACGCTTTCATCAAGCCCGGTCAGCCGCGCAAGATCTGCACGTAGACTATGTGGGTTTTGTGTGCCGGACCAAACGTTAAGAGCGTCTTCTTGAGCATCGGCGACCGAGCAAGAGGGGCCTATGGAGCCATGCAGTTGGAAAGGCCATACATAGGTGCGATTAAGCTGATGACTCGCGGTGGCAAGAGCGCTGTCTAGGTCGCCCTCTTCAAGTAGAATGCGCTGCTTGCTGGGCAGCTCGAGCAGCGCTTGCTCGATATTATCCAGTTGAGGCAGACCGACGACAGGGCGCCACTCAACCTTGAGCTGTTTGGCGGCCTCAGCGGCTTGCTCTTCCCGCTCGGCAATGACACCGACAAAGTCACCGATAACAACGATTTTAATCAGCCCGGGGCAGTTAGCCACGGAGCTTTCGTCCACGGCCACTAAGCTGGTGCCTATGAAATCACCGCGATCATGACCCACATACGGTGGGCGGATCACTCGTCCGTGCACCATGCCCGGTAAGCGTAAGTCGTGCACAAAGGTTAATTTGCCGGTGACTTTGTCAGGAATATCCACACGGGAGGTAGAACGCCCTACTAGGGTGTAATCACTGATGGGCTTGAGGGGCGCGCTGTCAGCTAATTTCAAGGCATGCCGAGCGCCAGCGAGCAGCTCGCCATAGCTTATTGGTGGAAGCTGCTCATCACTGGTGTGCTTATCATTGGTGTGGATATATCCGGCTTGGCAGTGAAGTGTCTCGCGCTCAACGCTCAGTCGGCTAGCCGCCAGCGTGAGCAGGTACTCCCGCGCTTGTGCCGCTGCTCGGCGCAGGGGTTCCGCGGTAATTTGTATGGTCGCGCTGGCAATCGTAGGCCCTTGATTGGGCACCTCAAAAGAGTTGCCCAGCACCATGGTGACGCTGTCGAAAGCCACACTTAACTCTTCAGCGACAATTTGCGCCAGCGCCGTACGTATACCTGTGCCCAGATCCACGTGGCCATTGAATGCCAAAATATGGCTATCGCTCAGTACGGCGATGAACAACTCAGGCTCTTTGGGCGTGAAATTGGAGAGTGTACCCGGTTGTCCTGGGGCAGGAATGGGCGGCGTTACCGGGTCTCTATAGATAACCAGGAGGTCGGAGTCTTGAAGCAGTGACTGCCTGTGAGGGTTTGTTCTATCGGTCATTATTCCCTCCCTAGCTATCTTATAAATTAATCAAGAAACGTTAATCTGGGGTGATCAGCGGATGATAAATAAAGTAAAATATATGGCGTATACGCCATAAAAGCATGTCGTATTGATATAGCGCAAGCGGTATTTATTTCGTTGAAGCATCGCCATGCTTACCAATGCCATAATTGCGATACGACGTCGCCACCACATAAAGGATAGGGAATGACAACGGATCGTGCGCTCAATCACTCGTCTTCCAGCGAGCACCATACGCCCTCTGAGCAGGGATACGATTTTTCCGAACAAGTGGGCCATCTACTACGTAAAGCCTACCAGCGACATACGGCCATTTTTCAGCGCTACAGCAGCGACAAACAGTTAACCGCCATTCAGTTTGTGACGCTGTGCACGGTAATGGAACGTGGGCCTAGTTCGCTTACCGATATCGTCAATGCCACCGCGATTGATCCTGCCACGATCCGTGGCGTTATTAAGCGCCTCAAAGCACGCGAATGGATTACCTTAACGACCGACCCTAACGATCAGCGCAAAGTCATGGTCGTGATCACCGAACCTGGCGAGGCACTGGTAGAAGACATGGTACCCAGCGCCAAGCAGATCAGTGATCAAACCATGAAGAACCTTAATCCAGCCGAACGGATTGCTCTGATGCACCTGCTGGAAAAAATGAATGCGGACGGTTGATGTAGTGAAGGTGGATGACTCACCTTCACTGCAATCGGCGTGCTAGCGACCCATTAAGTAGCCTAGCGCTTCATCCAGTCCTATCACATCGCCATACTTACTATCGATATCAAACAGGTTGGCTTCATGGGGCGCAGGGTGACGGTCGCCCACACAGTCGCGAACGACCATCACGCGAAAGCCATATTGCAGCCCATCCACGGCGGTGGCACGAATGCAGCCGCTGGTGGAACAGCCGGTGATGATCAATGTATCGATACCCATCGCGACCAGCGTGGAGGCCAGCGAAGTACCAAAGAAAGCGCTGGCATACTGCTTGGTCATCACCAGCTCGTTATCATTAGGCGTCACCTCAGGGCAGAACTCTGCGTAGGGGTTACCTGCCACCATGGCCCGCATCACCGGTGCTTTCTTAACCCATATTCCACCATCTATTTGATCCGGGGCGTGATAGAGGATATTGGTGTGGATAACGGGTGTACCCGTCTGCCGTGCGGTGCTTAATAACGGCGGCATATTGGCCACGGCATCCACCACGCCCTGGGCAAATAGCGGCGAGCCGGGAGTGGTGTAGCCCTGCATAAAATCAACGACCAGCAACACGGGTTTTTTGCCAAAACCAATGCGCCCATCCCACACGCCTTTGTAGTTGTTATCTAAGCTGTCATCTAAAGAGCTGTCACTTGCACCGCTGCTGGTTGCTTGGCTGGGGTTCTTCATGGCGCTATCTCCTAGTTATCTCCTAGTAAGCCCCTGACAAGAGTGCGCCTGCACCCGGAACAATAGGCTCTAAATCGAGCGCTTTGAGCATGGCGTAGGTGGTCGCGATAGCAGCGGTCACCACTGGTTTGCCGGTTAAAGCTTCTACCTTGGCAACGGCAGGCAGCGATGGCATTTGTACGCAGGCTGACAGCACAATGGCGTCGATATTGGTTAAGTCGAGACTAGCCACAATCTCAGGCAGATTGGCGGGGTCGTGGCGGGCAACATCCAGGTTATTAGGGATCTCCAGCGCCCGGTAGTCGAGCACCTCAATACCTTCCTGGCGGATATAGTCTACCACCATCTCGGTCAGCGGTTTCATATAGGGCGCCACTACCACGACACGCTTAGCTTTCATCACTCCTAGCGCATCCACCAGAGCCCCAGCGCTGGTAACCACAGGCGTATCGCAGCCATTCTCTTGGGTACGGCTGCGTAGCCGCTGTTGGGATTCACGATGGTAACCGGGGCCCATGGCCATAATGGCCACCAGGCAGGCGTAGCCCATGACATCGACTGCCGCGTCAGAGAGCTCCAGGGCGCAGCGGTCTGACTCTGCATCCATGGCGGCCAGCTCATCCTTACTGACGGTTTTCATACGCATACGGCTGGAGTGGAAGGTAAAGCGTTCTGGTCGAATCAACTGCCGCGCCGCCAGCATCGCTGGGATCTCAGTCTCCATGGTGATGTTGGAGCTCGGCACGATCTGGCCGATACGGTATGGCCTAGTCATGGAATTGTTGGTCATAGTGCTTTGCGTCATGATCATTGGCCTTTGTTAGAGTTGTGTACCCAGGAAGTCTTCAAACGCGGCAAAAAAGCCATGGAAGTCATCCCAGGGAATCATATGGCCCGCTTGTTCCGCAGTGGTAATGCGAATCGTCGGTAGCAGAGAGCGTATTTCGGCGCGATCTCCATCTTGGATAACCCCGCCCTTACCCGCGCACATCAGCAGCGTGGGCACCTTGATGCCAGGCAAATCCTGGTGGATATCTACGCTGTGAAACTCTTCAAACGCCTGAACGATGGCGGGTTCAAAGCAGGTGTGCAGCCACTCGGCGCGCAAACGTAGCTGCTCGTCGCTCCAGGTGGGGCAGTAGTGGCGCATGGCCTCAATATCGGCGCCCCGGGTGCAGTCGCGGATAGAGTCAACATACCAAGGAAGTTTGCTGGGATACTCCCGGCGGCCGGGCCCTGAAACGGGCGGGTCGATCAGTACCAGCTTGTCGATGCCCTTGGTGCCGCGACTCACGGCACGCAGCGCAAAGCGTGCCCCCATGGAGTGGCCCGCCAGGATGACATTGCTCAGCCCCAGCGCTTCGATAAAGGCGATAACGTCATCGGCACAGGTGTCGGTATCGTAAGCGAGGTCTGGGCCAGTCGAGGACAAACCACGCCCGCGAACGTCGAGCACATAAGTATCAAAGTGCTGACCCAGGCGCTCTGCAACAAAGCTCCACGTAATGGCTGGGCTGGTAATGCCGGGTATCAGTACCAACGGCTGGCGCGACGTCTCGACGCTGTCACCGAAGCGCAAATAGTGCTGACGAATGCCGTTAGCCTGGACATTGCCACCATAAAGATAGGTGCTGCTCATAGCGTACTCCCTTGACTGCTGGCCTCAGGTTCTTTCAGTGGCACTTCGAACACGTCATAGCCGAACACCCAGGCAGGATCTTCGTCAGCGCGCAGCCAGGTGTTGTCGTGGGAGACCTGCTGTACGCGGGAGGCGCGCTCAAAGCGGTTGGTGCGATAAAGCTCAAACGCGGTTTGATAATCGTCGGCACCCACCTGTTCAAGGCAGCGCACCAGCATGGCGGCATCTTCAATGGCCATAGCGGCGCCCTGGGCCATATGCGGCTTCATGGGGTGGCAGGCGTCACCGAGCAGTACCAGTCGATTTTCATGCCACAGTGGTAGAGGGTTTCGCTCCAACAGCGGCCATTTGGTGACGCTTTCAGTGCAGTCGATCAGCGCTTGTACGGTGGGATGGTAGCCCTTGAAGGCCTCGCGCATCTCTTCCCGGGAGCTATCGACGAAAGAGGTGCCGTGATTCCAATCAGGCTCAGGCACGCCCGTGACGTAGTAATACTCTTTTTCGTCACCGGTCACGAAGTAAACCATCATGTGGCGATCTTCGGACCACCACTTAACGCACGCTTCAAAATCCAGGTCGTATGCCTTGAGCTTTTCAGCTGAGATAATCGCCCGGTGGGCAACCCAACCGCTGTAAATGGGCGCTTCACTGCCGAGCAGCTTCTCGCGTAGGCGCGAGTTGACGCCATCTGCGCCGATCACCAAATCGGCCTCTTCAGTGGAGCCATCGGCAAAGGTCATGACCACTTTTTCGCCAGTCTCGTCCACATCCACTAAGCGCTTATCAAAAAAGAGATTGTCTTGATCCAGTGTACTGACCATTAGTTCGTGAAGATCACCACGGTGCACGGTGATGTAAGACGCGCCATAGTTTTCGCGCGCAAACTCACCCAGTGGGATACGTGACTGATACTCGCCTGTCATGCCGTTACGGCTGAACCAATGATCAGGGTGCGACCCCATGGCATTGAGCTGATCTTCGATGCCAATCCGGCGCATGACTTTCATGACGTTTGGGCCAAGATGAATACCGGCCCCTAAGCGAGAAAATGCCGGGGCTTGTTCATACACCTTGGTGGGGTAGCCCGCTTGCTGCAGCAGCGCGCCTGCAGCCGCGCCGCCTAGACCTGCGCCGATAACGGCAATGGTGGGTTTATTGTTCATATCGTTGTTTCCTCGCTGTTTAGTCACATGTCCCTGTTGAAAATGCTGTGTGGAAGCGATTCCAAGGGAGTCTATGAACGCTATAAAACAACGTATACACCATTTATTTGTTGGTCAAGAATTAATTTCTGAAAATATTTTTGTAGCATTAAATGCTGATTGGTCATAATAATTAATTGATTTTAATGTATTTTTTATTATATTTTCAGTGTTTTTAAAAACTTGAAGAAAGCATCCATTGAGTGCTATACGTTTAATAGAGCATTTTTTATGGTGTACGCACCTTTAATGGTCGTGGTTATTTTGCTTCGCACTCATCTGGTGCATCAGGCAGGGTTTAATAGCTAGGCTTTATTAGTAATATCTAAGCAAGAAGGCCGCTTTAACAATAACGATGATGATCCCCTATGACGCTAAAGCTGACAGTTAATGGACAGGTGAGGGAAGTGGCGGTGCCATTGAATACGCCGTTGCTCAATGTCTTGCGTAATGATCTGGCGCTCAATGGCCCTAAATATGGCTGTGGTTTGGGTGAATGCGGCGCGTGCAGCGTGCTGATTGATGGCATGGCGGCGCGCGCTTGCGTGCTGCCCGTGTCAGCCGCCGCTGGCCATGACATTACGACGCTTGATGGCCTTTCCCAGAATGGTCAGCTTGATCCCGTGCAACAAGCATTTATCGACGCGCAAGCAGCTCAGTGTGGTTACTGCTTGAACGGTATGATTATAACGATTCGTGCGCTGCTCAATCATAATGCGCAGCCCTCTCCTCAGCAGATACGTGCCGCCCTTGAACATAACCTCTGCCGGTGTGGTACCCATGTTGAAATTCTCCAAGCCGCTCAGCGTGCTGTGGTGATCAACGCCGCCGCACAGCAGGAGGCCTTGAATGAGTAAGCGTACGCTGCCATCCCAGGAAAATAGTGGGGAGGGTCTACCTTCACAGCTTACTCATGTGCGATATGGTGTGATCGTCCGCCCACCTTACTATCGCTGGAACGGTGAACGCTTTGAGAGCGCTCACTTAGTGAGTGTCGATAGCGCCAGCGTGGCGTCATTGCCGGGTCAGATTGATGTGGTGGTGGAAGGCAATTTCGTGGGCGTGGTGGCGGAGAGTTTAGCGGCAGCCAGGGACGCCGCTAAACAGCTGCAGATTGAGTGGCAAACGATACCCCACGAGCCTAATAAAACGCTAAAGCAAACGTTAAAGCATAGTGAGAAGACGGGCAGTGAGGTCCGTTCACTGCGCTATCAAGAGTCCCAAGCTGGCGTCTCAGCGCAACGCGTGTATGGCTGGCCCAGTCGTATGCGCTGGGGCAATCACCCCGGCTGGGTAGTCGCCGATGTTGGCGATTACCATTTGAAGATTTGGGGGCAAACAACCACCCCCTTGGCACTTCAGCAGGATTTAGCTAGCTTAACCGCCCTGGACGCTAGTCAAATTGAGCTTTACAGCCTGGATCAGCAGCCGATGTCTAGCCAAGTGAGCGGACTTGGGCGCCACTGCGGCGATGATGCCGCCGTGGATGCCGCGCTTATGTCCCAAGCGCTGGGTTGCCCGGTAGCGGTTTGGCTAGATGCACGCTATACACAGGACGTAGTGGCGCTAGGCCAAGCCCAGCGAATGTCGTTAAAAGCTGAGCTTACCGATAGCGAGATAGCTCGTTATCACTACCGGCAGGCTAACAGCAGCGGTGAAGTGGCTGCGGTTGGTCTCTGGTTAAGCGGCAGGGCAACTGAGCCAGCCGCTATGCCAGAAACGATGCCAGAAACGATGCCAGAAGCTATACCGGAAGTGCCAGCAGGCGATAGCGATCCAACGCCGTTGTCTGCCTCTGTCTTATCGCCCTATGTCTTTCGAGATCAACATCTTTCAGCGCGACTCCAGCAGCCTGGCCAGACGCCTAGCAGCGCCACATTAGTCGGCATTCAGCAGGCCTTTGCGCGGGAATCCTTTTTAGATGAGGTGGCACGCGATAGCGGACAAGACCCTGTTTCGCTGCGTATTCGTCATCTCAAAGATGCGCGGTCTATCGAGCTGATTGAGTCGGTAGCCAAGCGCGCTGGGTGGCAAGTGCCACTCAAGAAACCCGCCGACTCAGTGCCACAAGACCTGCTGCAGGGGCGAGGTTTTGCCTTCGCTCAGTTGCCTGATCGTCATCAGCGGATGGAAACCGGGGTTCGCTCCGCTTGGATTGCCGATGTTGCGGTCAATCGTGTTACGGGTGATGTACAGCTAACCCGATTAATTGTTGGTCAAGATGATGGCCCTGAAGTGGATACGGCGGGCCTTCAGCAAACGCTTCAAGAGCGAATACTGGGTGAAGCCCGCCCCCTTTTGGGGCAAGCACCTGGGTTTGATGAGTGGGGCGATGGGAGTGATGCGCCAGAACGAGGCGTCGAAATTGCGCCGAATGCGCTAGTTAAACGCGACAGCCCAGCCGTTACCCAAACAAAAACATCATCGCTGCGTCCGGCACCTGATGACCTATTAACGGGTGCTGAGCTTTCACCCGGTGTTGCGGTTATCGCCAATGCGTTATTTGATGCCACCGGCATCCGTTTTCGTCAGCCCCCTTTTACGGCCAAGCGTGTGCGAGAGGCGTTAAAAGCGTCGACGACGGAGGGAACAGCACAGCAGCGCTTAGCGAAACGAGCCACTGGCCGCCGCTGGTTAGCCGCCGCCGCGCTGACGACGGTCGCCGGTACTGCGGTTATGGCATGGCCTTGGAAAAGTACCCTTGCGCCCGTCGCTCGCCCGGCAGCAAATCTTTATTCCGCCGAGACCATTGAGCGCGGGCGCTTGGTCGCCGCCGCTGGTGACTGTGCAGCATGCCATACCTCTGAAGGGGGAAGTACCAATGTGGGAGGGCGGGCTTTTGAAACACCTTTTGGTACGCTTTACAGCACTAATATTACCCCGGATGAAGCCACCGGGATTGGCCAGTGGTCCTACGCAGCGTTTGAGCGGGCGATGCGCCATGGCATCAGCCGTGATGGTAGTCACCTTTATCCTGCTTTCCCCTACACGGCGTTTGCCAAAACAAGCGATACCGATTTGCAGGCGCTCTATGCCTACTTAATGGCCCAGCCGGCCGTCGCCGCTGAAAAGCCAGCTAATGAACTCTCTTTCCCCTTCAACGTGCGCGCCTTAATGGCGGGCTGGAACGTGCTTTATCACGACCCCACCCCCTTCCAGCCAGACCCTATGCAGAGTGAATTGTATAATCGCGGGGCTTACCTCGCCGAAGGGTTAGGCCACTGCAGTGCCTGTCATACCCCACGCAATGCCATGGGTGCAGAGAAAAGCGGTAACGCTTACTTCGCAGGTGCCTTTGTGGATGGCTGGGAAGCACCGCCGCTCAATACGCTTTCGCAAGCGCCTGTTGCTTGGAGTGAAGGATCGCTTTTCGACTATCTGCGCCATGGCGAGTCGGCGCTGCATGGTGTTGCTTCTGGCCCTATGGCACCGGTCGTAGCGGGCTTGGCAGAGCTACCTGAATACGATGTGCGGGCGATTGCCCACTATGTGGCTGCACAAATGCAGGCTCCCACTGGAAATAGCGATATGGACGTTGCAGGGGCTGAACAGCGGGTGGCCAGTGCCATGGTCAGTTCATCAGGGATGGAAGCGGGGGAGCGGCTATTCGAGGGTGCCTGTGCGGCCTGCCATGTAGAGACCGGCGTGCCGAGCTTTTCACGCGCAAGCACCAGCCTTGCGCTGAATACCAACGTGCATAGCGATCATCCCGACAATGTTATTCAGTCAATTCTTGGCGGTGTCCACGCGGATCATGTGCCAGGCATCGGCAGTATGCCGGGCTTTGCCGACAGTTTTAGCAATACCCAGGTCGCCGATTTAGCGACCTATCTCCGAGCGCGTTTTGCACCCGATAAAGCGCCTTGGCAACAACTAGAAAAACGTATCACTGATTTACGCCAGCCTCACCACAACAACACACACTCTACTCCCTGACGTAATAAACCGAGGTGGACTATGAAACGCAGTAAATGGATATGGCTAGTATGGGCGGTCGTCTTGCTGAGCTATTTAGTGCCTTACACGCTATTGAGTGGTGTGGCGCTATGGTACGGCAGCTTCCTGTTTTGGGCCGTTGCAGGGCTAGTCGTCATTGCACTTAATGTGTTTATTACTAAAGATTTTGAGGAGCACAGCAATGACTGAGTCACTCATCTGGTGGTCCATTGCCATCTATTTATTGATCGCGATCGGTATTGCGATTATGTCCCGCCAAGGCCCTTCCGAAAGCATGTCTGGGTACTTCCTGGGCAACCGGCAAATGAACGGCTTTGTCTCGGCGCTCAGTTACAGTGCCACTACCTATAGCGCCTTTATGATGGTGGGCTTGGCAGGCCTGACCTATGCCGGCGGCGTGGGCGCGCTGGGCTTTGAAATTATCTATTTTGCCGGTGTTTCCCTGGTGGCTATTTTCGGACCTAAGTTCTGGGCCGTTGGCAAAAAATTTGGCTTTGTAACGCCAAGCGAGATGCTCGGTCATCGCTACAATAGCAAGCATGTGGCCATGGCCGTTTCCATTGCCAGCTGTATCTTCCTTATTCCCTATTCAGCCGTTCAGCTCGCGGGTGTGGGTTACCTATTGCAAGGCATTACCGATGGGGCGATTACCTTTACCACCGGTGTGGTGCTGGCAACCGTGATTGCTATCTTCTTCTCCTATATTGCGGGGATTCGTTCGGTGATGTGGACCGACTCCCTCCAGGCAATCATGATGATTGTGGCCTCAACGCTGGTGGCTTTCCTGGTGATTCAGGGGCTGGGTGGCTTTGGCGCGCTATTCAATACGCTGGCAACGGAACACCCGCAGTCACTAACGGTACCTGGCCCCGGCCTGTTCAGTTTTGTGACTTTCCTAGGGCTAACGATTCCCTGGTTCTTCTTTAGTCTTTCTAACCCTCAGGTGAGCCAACGTCTCTTTATGCCCTCTTCGTTACGTTCAATGCGCCACATGCTGATTGGCTTCCTGGTGTTTGGTTTTATTTACACCATGGTTTCAGTGCTATGGGGCTTCTCTGCCTTGGCCGCTTTCCCAAGTTTAGAACGAGCTGACTTAGCCACGCCCACCCTGTTGGCATCGGAGTTTGTACCGCCCGTGCTGGGCGTTATCGTGATGATCGGCATTATGGCCGCCGCCGTTTCCACTATCGATTCAATCATGCTGACACTGGCCTCCATGGTCTCACGAGACGTCTATGCCAACGTCAAACCGAATGTCAGTGAAAAGCGCCAACTGCTGGTGGGCAAGTTCGTGGTGCCGGTGATTGCGCTAATGGCGTTGGCCTTTGCCGAACTGCAGCTTGATCTAATTGCGGTGTTGTCGGTGGCTGCCTCATCAGGCTTGGTCGCCATGGTGCCCGCGCTTATCGGTGCCTTCTATTGGAAGCGCGGTACGTCTGCCGGTGCATTGGCGAGTGTGGTGGGGACCAGTGCTTTTGTGCTGTTGATGTACGCCACTGGCAATTCACTGTTGGGGCTGCCAGCAGGCGTATGGGGCATTGTGGTCGCCAGTGTGCTGTTTGTCGGCGTTAGTTTAGCCACCAAGCCTCATCAAGCCTCTACGGATGCATTCTTTACTGCCATCAGTGAAGAGCTGGGTAAAAAGCGGCGCCCTATCGCCGATCAGGCAAATAAACGGGCGGCCGCTAGTCTTTGACGTTCAGCGTTGACCCGATAACACCATAGAGCGCTTGGTGTACCTCAAGGCGAGCACGAGCGCTCTCAGCTAACACTTCCCGGTCACGAGATAGCTGAGTTTTCGGCTGGGAAGTTAGGAGTCTTTATGGATCATGCAAGCTTTACGGAAATCTGCCTCCAGCAGTTAAAAATGTCTGGCGTACATGAAGGTGAGAAACTGGTGGTGCTGACCCAGGGCAGCGAACGCCTTGATTATGCGGATGCCTTTATGGCGGCGGGGCAGCGTTTAGGCGCCAATATGTACCACATGCGGTTACCCTCGCCGCTACCTACAGGTGGCTGGAACGTGGGCACAACGGGGCTTGCCAGCATGCCCGATGCGGTGGAAGCGCTTAAAAACTGCGACATGTTGATCGACTGTATTTTCCTGCTCTTCTCACCGGAGCAAATGGCGATTCAAGCCGCGGGCACACGCATATTAACAGCGGTTGAGCCGCCTGAATTACTGGCTAGAATGATGCCCAGCAAGGAGTTAAGGGAGAAGGTCGAATTAGCCGCCGCGCTGCTGGAAAAAGCCAAAGTGATGCGCATCACCTCGCCCCACGGTACCGATGTCACCTACCAACTGAACACTTACGCTACCGTCGCCGAATATGCTTGTACTGATGAGCCGGGTCGCTGGGATCACTGGCCGTCTGGCTTTGTATTTACCGGCGGTGATGACGATGGTGTTGATGGCACCATTGTGGTTGCGCCCGGTGACATCCTGCTTCCCCAAAATATGTATGTCAGAGAGCCCATTACCTACACCATTGAGAAGGGCTGGATTACCGATATACGCGGTGGCCTAGATGCCGAGTTAGTGAAATCCTATATGGATAGCTTTAACGACCCGCGTGGCATGGGCATGAGCCATGTGGGCTGGGGCATGAACCCTAATGCCAAATGGCACCGCATGGTGCCGGGAGAGTTCCCGGGCGGCATGGGGATGGAACCACGCAGTTTCTATGGCAACGTGATGTTCTCAACCGGCCCAAACAGCGAATTGGGAGGATCTAACGATACTGCCTGCCACCTGGATATTCCGATGCGCAACTGCTCGCTGTTTTTGGATGATGAGCCTATCGTCATTGATGGCGATATCGTCGTTAAAGAGCTGCAGATGGCTAGACACTGATCGCTACGAACCATTACTGCTGACATAAGCCCCCATTGGGGGCTTATCAGCGTTAACTCCACACTTTTAGCTGGTCCCGATAATCATCTTGCGCCTGGCTGGCGCTAACGGGCGTTAGCCACACCTCGGTACCGGGGAGGCACTGGGAGAGGGTTGCGCAGGCGATGGCGGTGAGGGCGCCTAAGCGTGGGTAGCCACCTATTGTCTGACGGTCGTTCATCAGTACGATGGGTTGGCCGTCCGGGGGTATCTGTACGGCACCTAGCGGAATACCTTCCGAAATAATGCCCGTGAGCGAACCATGCAGACCGGGGCCAGTGAGCCTTACGCCCATGCGGTCGGCGCGATTATCCACTGTCCAGGGCTGATTAAACGCCTGAAAAAGAGAGTGGCCGCTGAAGGAAGCGATTTGCGAACCTAGCACGATGGGTAAGTGGCAGCCTGACGCAGGCATACGTGGGCCTTGGCCTTCCACGATACGGCGCACCGCTGGGGCGGTACCTTTCCAGGTTAGCCGGTCACCCACTTTCAGCGGCTTGCCATCTTCATGTAAACCGCCAATTTGCTCCCGGGCGGTGCATGCGCGACTGCCCAACACCTCCGGCGCATTTAGCCCGCCGGGAAAGGCGAGGTAGGCGCGCAAGCCCTGGCGCGGCTGGCGAAAAACTAGGCGCTGGCCGGGCAGTAGCTTGAAGCTTGAATTAGGGGCGAGTGGCTTGCCATCCAATTGGGCGTCTAAATCCGCCCCGGTCAGCGCTAAACGCACCTCGCTTTCGGTTTCAAAGCTTAGGCCGCCGCCCATAACGATTTCCAGGGCGGCGCTGTTTAGTGAGTTGCCGAGCAGCCAATTGGCCCAGCGGAAGGAGATCCAGTCGGCGGCACCGCCTTGGGTAACCCCTAAATGACCGACGCCAAACCGCCCGGCATCTTGAATTAGCGCCAGTGGACCAACCTGTTTAACGAGCATCCCTTTGCGCGCTTCATTCATTGCCGCATGGCTCATGGGCGCTCCTCCATCGGCGTAGTATCGCCACCGTCCGCTTCAAACTCTGCGCGGGAGATCGCTCTAAAGCGTACCTTGTCGCCGGGGCGAAATAGCGGATCACCACGTTTGGCATACTCAAATAACGGCACGTTGGTGCGTCCAAGAATGTTCCAGCCACCCGGGGAAAGCAGCGGATAAATCGCGGTTTGCCGATCAGCAATGCCAACGCTGCCCGCCGCCACTTTTCGGCGTGGTGTTTTCAAACGCGGCGTAGCCAGCGCTTCATCTACCAAGCCCATGAACCCATAACCCGGTGCAAAACCCAGCGCGAACACGCAGTAATCGTGATTACAGTGCTGCTTGATCAGCTCATCCACGCTTATGCCCGCACGCTTGGCGACCATGGGCAGCTCAGGGCCCACGCTTTCGTCGTACCACACCGGAATATCGTGCAATTCACCGGCTTGCGTATCCACAGGAGTAAGGCCCGAAAGTGCCTTGTGAATAAGTTGCAGGGCGTTGGTATGGGTTACCTGCTGGCAGTCGTAATGGACTAACAGCGTGGTGTAAGAGGGCACCAGATCAATTAACGCCGCGCCAAAGGCCTTACGCAGTGTTTGGTCAGCGGCGATTACCCACGCCATATTGGTTTCATCGATGGTATTGAAGAGACGTACCATCAAGGCATCCATGGCGGCGGTTTCAACACGTACGTTAGTGTTTCTTTCAGCGTTTCTTCCAATAAGGGCTTTCACACCTGCTCCAGCGCCTGAAAGGCCTCGCGAATAGCGCGCACGGCGGCTACTGATTCGGGGTTATCGCCGTGAACACATAGCGTATCGCAGGCTAAGTGAAGCGGTGTGCCGTCGAGCGCTGTGAGCGGCTCGCCTTTGGCCAGCATAATGGCCTGATTGACGATGGTGTTCTGGTCGTGATGTACGGCGTTAGGCAAACGCCGTGACGCCAAGTGGCCGTTGGCGTCGTAGGCGCGGTCAGCGAAGGTTTCGAACCAGAGGGTAATGCCGAGCTTGGCGGCCAGCTCGCGATGTGGCTCAGGGTCGGCAGTGGACATAATCATTAGCGGCAGACTCGGATCGTAAGCCCGCACCGCATGCATTACACCTTCGAGTAGTGCTGGATTAGCCGCCATGTCGTTATACAGGGCGCCATGAGGTTTGATGTAGCTCAGATGGGTGCCTTCGGCTTGGCATATACCTGCCAGAGCGCCTATCTGATACAGCACCATGTCTTCCGCTTCTTCTGGTGAGCAGGCCATTGAACGGCGGCCAAAGCCCATCAAATCCGGGTAACCAGGATGCGCTCCAATACGGACGCCGTTCTGAACCGCTAGTTTGACGGTGCGGCGCATCACATGAGGGTCGGAGGCGTGGAAGCCGCAGGCGATATTGGCGCAATCGACATAGGGCATCGCATCGGCATCCAGCCCAATGGTCCAGTTGCCGAAACTTTCGCCCATATCGCAATTAAGCAGGGGGATGGCCATAGCGACTCCTGTTGTTGATTTAGCTGATTTAGCTGATTTAGCTGATTCAGTGGAAGCGGTGACTTGGCTGTAGCTTATGTGTAATCCACCACCAATATATGAACACGGCATGCTCAGTGCCAATCGTTTTTGACGATACTAACTATCGGGCACTCCTATCATATTGTTATTTGGTAGAAAAATGGTTGACGCTTGGGCACGATACGCTTATCACAGTAAGAGCGGGCCGTGATAATAGCGTTGGTGAAATAACACTGCTGGGAGTGGTCTCAAAGTTGCATAGTTATCATGGCAGTCATAAGCGGTAGCCCTCTGCACTCCTCTGTAACTGTTAGCACGGCAGCGTTTATTTACCCCAGAAAGACATTTGTAGGCGAGTCACTATGCTCGATTTTAAAGAACTTGAGGCGTTTGTATGGGCGGTGAGGTTAGGCTCCTTCCGTAAGGCGGCTACTCGCCTGCACCTTACCCAGCCTTCTGTTTCTGAGCGTATTTCGCGCCTTGAAACTACGGTGGGGGAGCTGCTGCTGGAGCGCGCCGCTCGGCCAATTCAACCCACCATGCGCGGCCGAGAGTTCTTTATGCACGCCGAGCGTATGCTGCACCAACGCGATGAAGCGATGAAGCTTTTCGATAATGAAGAGGCTTTTTCTGCACCATTGCGGCTCGGCACCATTGAAACCATTGCCCATAGCTGGTTTCCCGACTTTATGCGTCAGCTTACCGAGCGGTATCCGCGTCTGACGATCGAGTTAACGGTTGATTATTCGCCGGTTTTGAATGAGCGGCTGCTGAGTAATGAGTTGGATATCGTGCTGGCAATGAATGGCTATTCGCCCCAAAAGCAGATCGACTACGAGTCGTTGAGCCCTTATGAAATGGGCATGTTTGTGTCCCCGCGGCATGCCGAGATGCTGAGCGAAAGTAGCGAATCTTGGTGCAAAAAGTTGCCCTTTATTTCGTTTGGTAAGCAGGCGCGCCCTCATTCAGAGTTGGTGCACTATTTGGCAGAGCAGGGCGTGGCCAGCCCGCGTATCCATAGCGTTAGTACATTAATGACGATTGTGCGCATGACCACCGAAGGGTTGGGGATTGGCGCGTTGCCGGTGGCTACTGTGCTGGAAGAGTGGCAGCGGGGGGAGCTTTACCGACTTGAGCTGCCACTGCCATTACCCGCCATGCACTATGATGTGATATGGCGCAATGCTAACCATCCGCGTTTTTGCCGTGGCGTTGCCCGCTTGGCCCAGCAGTGCGCCTGCAGCTATGCCCAGGCGCGTCGTGCCGATATGACAACAACACTTTTCTCCGGGCGCTGGGTCTCTTCCAACGCCTCCTCTGGCACTACCAAAGCAACAGCAACACACTATTAGAAGCACCACACTATTAATAGAAATAAGAGGGTTCTCACGATGCGTAAGACAATAACGACTTCACTACTCCTAGCGACAGCCTGTGGCTTGACGGTAACGGCTCACGCGGCGGAATGGACCATGGCGACGCCCTACGGTGATGCAAGTTTCCATACCCAAAACACCAAGCAGTTCGCTGAAGATGTAGCGGAAGCGACCGACGGCGAGCTGACCATTACCGTACACAGCGGTGGCTCCTTGGTGGCGCACGGTGAGATTAAGCCATCGGTTCGTCGTGGCACCATTGATGCAGGTGAAGTCTTCCTTTCGGTTCTCTCCAACGATGATCCGATCTTTGAAGTCGATACGCTGCCGGGTGTCGCGGGCAGCTACGATGATGCTTACGCGCTGTGGGAAGCCACCAAACCAATGATTACCGAGCTGTTTGCCTACGAAGGGCTGATCCCTTTATATGCCGTTGCTTGGCCCGCCCAGGGGATTTACACCGCAGAGCCACTAACTGACCCCGAGCAGTTCGAAGGTCTGCGTGTACGTGCGCCTAATATCAATACTCAGCGCTTCGTGGATAACTTGGGTGGTAGCCCCACTGAGACGGAAGAGTCTGATATCCCCACTGCCTTCAGCACTGGCCGGGTTGACGCAATGATCACTTCAAGTTCCACCGGTAATTCCATGGCGGCTTGGGATTACGTGACCGATTACACTAATGCCAACCTGTGGCTACCGAAGAATATCGTGTTCATTAGCCAGCGCAGCTTTGATGGCCTGGATGAAGCCACCCAAGAAGCACTGATGGAAGCCGCCGCTGAGGCTGAAAAACGTGGTTGGGAGATGAGCCGCGAAGATAACGATGCCAGCTTGGCGAAACTTGAAGAGAACGGTATCGCGGTCTCTGAGCCCAACGACGTCATTTCAGAGGCGCTTCAAGCCGCTGGTGATGAGTTGTTTGAAGATTGGCAGTCGCGTGCTGATGACGAAGCCAAACAGGCGCTGGAATCCTACCGCGAGCAACGCGACAGCTAAGTCTCGTTTTAATGACGCTTGCAGCGGCGGCACCGCCGTCGCTGCTTTTCCCGCGCGCTTTTTCTTAAGTGCTTCGTGAGGCTGCGAACATGACGTTTAAATTCGACAAGCTCTATCGCTTGGGTGCTTGGGGGGCGGCGGCGTGTATGGTGGCTATCTGTGCACTAATAGCGCTTCAGGTGACCTTCCGTTTGGTAGATGCTTTGCTGGTGTTGGTGGGTTTGAGCCGCCTGGGGCTAAGTATTACCGGCGTTTCGGAAATTGCTTCTTATCTTCTGGTTGGCGCGACCTTTCTGGGGTTGGCCTACACTTTCGTGCATCACGCTCATATCCGCGTGACGCTACTAATTACTCGGCTACCATCGGCCATCCGTGTGTGGTTCGAAGTGTTTGGGCTCATCATCGCCCTGGTGATCAGCCTATTACTCAGCTATGGCCTAGTTGGGTTGGCAAGAGAGAGTCTGCAGTACAACGATGTCTCTTCAGGGTTTGTGTCGATTCCGCTCTGGATTCCTCAGCTTGTGCTCGCGACCAGCGTGGCGCTGCTCTGTTTGGCGCTGGCCGAAGCCCTTTATATGGCGCTTCGTATTGCCATTCGCGACCCATCTAGTTTTCGCGAAGCCACCGCCCCTGATGACAGTGAGGGATACTAAATGGCGACCTTAACTCACGTTCTGCTAACGACACCTGTGTTGAAAGTGCCTCTGCCCCCTAAACCGGAGAGCTTCTCGTGCTGCTATTAAGTCTCGCCACTATATTTACCCTCGTGTTGCTGCTGGGGAGCGGGGTGTGGATCGCCTTTGCGCTGATCGGTACTGCCTGGATTGCGCTAGAGTTCTTCAGCTCGTTTTCACCCGCGTCTATTTTGGCCTCCGATTTTTGGGGAGCAAGCTACGGTTGGGACCTTACTGCACTGCCCATGTTTATCTGGATGGGTGAGATTCTGTTCCGCTCCGGGCTCGCCGATAATATGTTCCGTGGCCTTTCGCCCTGGTTAAACCGTCTGCCGGGCCGTTTGCTGCATACCAATATTATTGGCAGCGGTATGTTTGCAGCGGTCTGCGGCTCTTCGGCTGCTACCTGTGCCACGGTGGGTAAAATGACGCTACCGGAGTTAGAGCGGAGGGGCTACGACAGCAATATGGCGATTGGCACCCTGGCCAGCGCCTCGACACTGGGATTGCTCATTCCACCTTCCATCGTGTTGATCGTCTACGGCGTTGTCACCGAGCAGTCGATCTCCAGGCTGTTTATGGCCGGCATCGGCCCAGGCCTGATGATACTGGCAATGTTTATGAGTTATCTCATTCTGTGGGCGCTGCTTAAAGGCAACCGCGAAGGGCTGACCGGTGAGGATGAGTCGGGCATGAGCTTTGCCGAGAAACTGCGTAACACCTGGTCTCTTATGCCAATTCTGCTGCTCATTGGTGGGATTATCTTCTCGATTTATGGCGGCTTGGCGTCACCCACTGAGGCCGCAGCGGTCGGTGTAGTGCTGTCGATTGTTATTGCCCGCTTCAATGGTCACTTTGACCGCAATATCTTCAAAAGCTCGCTGTTTGCCGCTGTTCGTACTGCTTGCATGATCGCCTTCATCATTGCTGGTGCGTCGTTTTTGACCTCGGCCATGGGCTTTACCCAAGTGCCCATGAAGCTGGCTCAGGCAATTGGTGAAATGGGGCTTTCACCGACAATGTTGTTGATTGCGCTGACGTTGCTGCTGCTAATAATGGGTTGTTTTCTCGACGGAATTTCACTAATACTGCTGGTCACAGCGATTATTATGCCGCTGGTGAGTGCGGCAGGGTTTGACCTCATCTGGTTTGGTATTTATTTGGTGATCGTCGTTGAAATGTCCCAGATCACGCCGCCGGTTGGTTTTAACCTGTTCGTGATTCAGGGCCTGACGGGCAAGGATATTTTAACCATTACCAAAGCCACGCTGCCGTTCTTCCTATTGATGCTGCTGGCGATTGCCTTAATGCATCTCTTCCCCGGTATTGCCCTCTATTTACCGGAGGCAATGACTCGCTAAACGCCCGCCATCGACCACAATTAAACATCCAAGCGGCCGCCATGGCTGCCTGGATGTTTAACGGGTGCTTCTTTGTCGCGACACTTCGCGCTAAGCTGAAGAAAAAGCGGGAATAGGTGAGCCCACCAATGCGCATGTGGAATAACGCGGCCGATATCTTCCGCCAACTGGCAGAAGGCGTGGGACAGAGTGGAAGTCCTAACTTTTATGCAACGCTAGTGGAGCGTTTAGCTGCCATATTAGGTGTTGAACATGTATTGGTAGCCGCTGTTGCTGAGCAAGGGATGGCCGAAACCTTGGCCGTTTGGTCAAATGGTGCACTTCAAGCCAACTTTACTTACTCATTATCAGGCACCCCCTGCGAAACCGCCTTGGGCCGTGAATTCTGCCTATATGATTGCGATGTTCAGTTACGCTTCCCCAACAATAGCCTGCTCAATGAGCTCGGTGCCGAGAGCTATATGGGGTTACCTCTATTGGCAGCGGATGGCTCCCCGGTAGGGTTGTTATCGGTACTCAAAAATGCACCGATGCATACCGATGGTTTATCAAGTGAAATACTACGTATAGCTGCAGCCCAAGCAGGGGCAGAGCTTGGCCGTCAAAAAGCGGAACAGGCATTAAGAAAAAGTGAAGAAGTTGCGCGCGAGAGCGAGCGCCGCTTGGATACGCTGCTTAATCACCTCCCAGGCATGGCCTATCGTTGTTTAAATGACCGCGAATGGACCATGCAACTGGTTAGTCAGGGGGCGGAAGCGTTAACGGGGTATCGGCCTGATGAGTTGCAAGGCAACCGGGTTATCAGCTTTGCCGCTTTGATTCATCCTGAGGATCAAGACAAGCTCTTCAAGGAGGTACAGTCGGCCATAGCGAGTAAACGGCCTTATCGTGTGGTGTATCGATTGCAACACCGTGACGGCAGCCACCGCTGGATTTGGGAACAGGGCCAGGCCGTTATAGATGATGCCGGTGAGATTGTTTGTCTGGAAGGCTTTATCTCTGATGTCACCGATCAACAAGAGTCACAGCGGGTGCAAAACGCCGTGCTGCAAGTGGCTTCTACGGTCACCACGCGAGTCGGCGATGATTATTTTCAACAATTGATTGCCACCTTGGTTGAAGTGCTGGAAGCCGATGCGGGTTTTATTGCGCTGCTGCATACATCGCCCCAGGGAAGCGAAGAAGTCTATGGTCAGGCGACCACCGTCAGCATGGTGGTAGAGGGAAAATCGCTTGAACAGCACACCTTTGCATTAAAAGAGTCACCGAGCGAACAGGTGGTGCTAGAGCGGGAAGCGGTGGTACATGATAGCCCGCCGCTTCTGCTAGCAGGTACTCTGCTGCCGGTCAGGGCTTGGATTGGCCGCCGCTTGGACAACGCCAACGGTGAAGCCATTGGTGTAATGATGGTTTTTTACCGCCAACCACTAACCACCAATGCGTTTGCCACCTCAGTATTACAAATCCTCTCTACCGGCGCCGCGGCAGAGCTTGAGCGCCGCCGGGACCATCGGCATATGCACCAATTGGCCTATACCGATAGCACCACTGGCTTGCCTAACCGTGTTCGTTTCATGGAGCTGCTAGGGACAATGTGGAAAGAGGCTCATCAACGTGAGCATGGGCTTTCGCTACTGTTATTGGATATTCGTCGCTTTAAAGAAGTGAATGACCTGCACGGCCATCAGGTGGGAGATCAATTACTGATCACCGTGGCGGATCGTTTACATCGGATCAGCCATACGGCTGGCTCGCTGGCGCGCTTATCCGGTGATGAATTCGCCTTGCTGTTGGTCGATGCTGATGAGGATCACGTCAATGATCTTATTGAGCAGCTGCGCGCAGTCGTCACGCAGCCGCTGCATCTGGAGCGCCGCGTTTTTCATCTTGATGTCAGCATTGGTTTTGCCCATTACCCTCAAGATGTCGCTAAAGCAGGCGAGTTATTTAACGCTGCCAGCATTGCACTTCACCACGCCAAGCGGCGCGAAAACAGCATCTGTCCCTATACTCAAACCATGCGTTATGCGCTACAACGGCGCCAACTGATGAGCGAGCGGCTTAGCGCTGCTATTAGCGAACAGCGGTTGCAGCTCTATTTTCAGCCGCAGGTAGACCTCACTAACGGGCGGCTGACAGGCGCTGAAGCGCTATGCCGCTGGCACGATGCAGAGTGGGGCTGGGTGAGCCCGGGTGAGTTTATTCCTCTCGCTGAAGAGCGCGGTTTAATTCGAGGATTGGGAGATTGGGTGCTGGAGGAGTCCGCAAGGCAACTAATGGCCTGGGGAACGCAAAACAAGCAGGCACTGCCGGGTCGGCTGTCGATCAATATTTCCGCCCAACAGTTTGCTGACCCAGAGCTAACCCAACACATTGCGCAACTAACGGCTGGCGTTCCGACGAATGCCATCTCGCTGGAGCTTACCGAAAGCGACTTTATGCGCGACCTCGACCAAGCCGTGGAAATTACTCACGCCATGCGTAAGGCGGGTTACGCTCTCTCTATCGACGACTTTGGCACGGGCTACTCGTCACTCGCTTATTTGCGACGTTTCGCCACCGATGCATTGAAAATCGATATCTCCTTTGTGCGTGAAATGCTCGATAATCGCCACGACCGCACCATCGTGCAAACCATCATTGCCATGGCGCAAGCGCTCGAGATGAAGACCGTGGCCGAGGGTGTCGAGACCCAGGAACAAGCACGTCTGCTGGCCGAAATGGGGTGTAATGAAGCCCAAGGCTACTGGTTTGGCCGTCCATTACCGGCCGATGAGTTTGCGGCGATGTGGTTATCACCCGCGTAAGGGGCTAGCCGTAAAGTGTTTCCCAATGAATTTCATGTTTAGGTTCGGCGTCTAACTGTAGTTCACACTCAATGTGTTTTAAATGATGCAGCATTAGCTTAATAGCCGCAGCCTCATCATGAGCGGCAATGGCGTCGACTATTAACCTGTGCTCATCTTCAGGGCAGGCAGGCGTTTGAGGTGCGTCGTAAAGCGCAATGATTAAGCAGGTCAATGGGCACAGTTCGGCCATCAATTTTTCTATGAATTTATTACCGCTGACTTCTGCCAGTAGCATATGAAACTGGCCAGAGAGGCGAATGATTTTTCTCCGGTCTCCTTCCTGCCGAGCGTCCGCCTCGGCGACTAAATGTTGGCGCAATCGAGCCAAGTCATGTTCGCAGGCGCGAGCAATTACATTACGTACTATTTCGGGTTCAACAAGCCGTCGAGTTGCGAATAAGTCGCGTGCTTCAGCAGCACTTGGGCGGGTAACAAATGCACCTCGATTGGCATGTAGCGTTACCAGCCCCTCTTTAGCAAGTAGGGTGAGGGCCTGACGAATTTTGGTCCGGCTAACGCCAAAGGCACTTGCTAGCTTCTCCTCTACAAGCTTAATGCCAGGCGGTAACCGGTGCTCCATTACCGCATCAGTAATGCGCTCGGCTATTTGCTCGATGGCAGGCTTGCTAGTCGGGGCGGCGTCCATGGTCATCTTATCCTGTCGAAAACTGTGTTCAGTATGCCGTAACGGCAAGGGGGTCAGTAGTGCTGTGTTCAAAACGTTTTAGAATTGGAAAATCGCACTATTCAAGTGCAATCTCCATGCGAAATGGCATCAATTTTGTGCATTATTATGTTTAATAAATTGTATGCAATTTATTAAACAATATCACTATGATATTTTTTATACCCTTTTAATTCTATTTTAAATCATCGGTTTGTGCTGCATTTAAGTCCATTTTTTTAACCGCCAATGTCTGTATGGCATGAGGATTGCTGCTTCATTTTTAGGTAATCGATTGCGCGAGCATGCGATGACTACTTTATGAAACCGCTGGAGCCTCCCCATGATCTCTAAAGCTAACGTTGTAAAACTGGCCTCGCTGTTGACGGCTGCAACGCTATTCTCCTCATCACTACAGGCGGCTGAACGACTGCGTGTAGCGGGCAACTTCCCCACCGATCACTCTGTCTCACGCGCGATGGAGGTGTTCAAAGAGCAGGTAGAGAGCGAGTCTGACGGCGAGATTCAAATTGATCTGTTTCCCGCTATGCAGCTAGGCGGCGCTACTGAAAACGTCGACCAAGTTCGCTCTGGCACTATCTTCGCTGTTTTCACGTCGATCGCTTACTTCACGCGCTCCATCCCTGAGTATGAAGCGGTCAGCCTCCCCTTTCTGTTCGATAACCGTGAACAGGCGTTCGCCGTTATGGACGGGCCCGTTGGTGAGCAGTTGGATGAAAAGATGCTAGGGCTTGGTTTCGTTAACCTTGGCTATGGTGAATTGGGTTTTCGGCACGTGACGAATAACTTGCGCCCGATTACCTCGGTTGAAGATTTTGCGGGCATGCGCATTCGCCTGCAGCCTAATGAGGTTCACCTGCAGACCTTCCGTGCACTGGGTGCTAACCCTGTTTCTATGGATGTGTCCGAGCTTTATTCAGCACTTCAGCAGGGTGTCCTCGATGGTCAGGAAAACCCTTACAACATCATCGCCAGCCGTCGCTTTAACGAAGTGCAGGAGTACCTCTCAGATAGCGGCCACTTCTATGACTTTATCAATGCCGTTGCTAACCAGCGTAGCTACGAGCGCCTCTCAGAAGAGCACCGCGCCATTATTGATTCAGCCATGGCGGATGCAATGGCGTGGCAGCGTGAAGCCGCCGCTGATGAAGAGGAAGCGTGGCGTGAGCAGTTAATTGCAGACGGTATGGAGTTTACGCCGATCTCACCGGAGCTACGGGCTGAACTGCGCGAAGCTACGTTGGAAGTCACTGAAAGTCTCAAAGAGCGTATAGACCCTGCGTTCATTGAGTTGGTCACCCAGGAAGCTGAAGCAGCACTGTGAGACCGGCCATGACACCTACCTCTGCATCACCCCAAGTTGATACTAAGCGGGGGCCAGCGCCCCCGCATTTAAGCACCGCGTTTAAACGTGCGAAATGGGTCGTTGAGCGCTTAGATGCCGTTACCTACTGGGGCATTGTTGCTGTCATGGCGCTAATGGTGACCATCGTGGCGCTTCAGGTGTTCTGGCGCTATGTGCTTGGCTCCTCCATTGATGCTGCAGACGAACTCTCGCGCTTGTGCTTCGTGTGGGCGATTTTTCTGGCCATCCCCCATGGCGTTAAACACGGGGTGCATGTCGGTATTGATCTGTTTGTGATGATGATGCCCGCCTGGTTGAAGGAGGTTCTGTTTCGTCTGATGGCAGGCGTTTCCACGCTGCTAATGCTGATGGTGATGGTCGGCGCGTGGGTCGCGACAGTTGATCGCTGGCCAGAGCTGATGCCGACCCTGCCGATAACCTCTGCCATCTACTACATCGCCGTACTGATTTGCGGTGCGCACGCCTTTTTGCACTTGGCCCTGCTCGCATGGGGTGGATCGCGTACATGGGAGGAGTTGTCATGACGTGGATGGCAATTGGCTTGTTCCTGGCCCTGGCTTTTTTCGGTATGCCGTTGGCTTTTGCGCTTGGTTTTGGCTCGCTAGCGGGCCTGTGGATGCTCGATTTTGAATTGGTGGTCATGCCGCAGCGCATGATGCATGCGGTTAATAGCTTCCCCTTAATGGCTATTCCGCTATTTATGTTGGCCGGTGAGCTAATGGTGCGTGCTGGCATTATGGATCGACTCATAGCCTTCGCGAACAGCTTGGTTGGGCGGATGCACGGCGGTTTGGCCCATGTGACGATCACGTCAGGAACTATCTTTGCCTCCGTCAGCGGTGCCGCGGTTGCAAGTGCCAGCGCCATGGGCAGCACCTTGGTTCCCTCGCTACGCAAGTACTATCCCGATGCTTACTCAGGGGCAGTTATTGCCTCTGCCGCTAATTTGGGGCCGGTGATTCCCCCCAGTAATGCCATGATCGTGTATGCGCTGATGGCGGGCTCTTCGGTCTCCGTGGGCGGGCTCTTTATCGCCGGTATTCTGCCCGGCATTTTGTTAGCCGTTGGCTTTATGGTGATTGCCAGCTGGATCTCGTGGAAGCGGGGTTATCCGCTCACTGGCGAGCGTTTTAATCTGGCCAATGTGTTGCACCAAGGGCGGCGCGCGATGGTCATCATTATGATGCCAGTGATTGTCGTAGGCGGTATTGTCGGCGGCATTTTTACCGCTACCGAGGGCGCTGCCATCGCCGTGGTGTACTCCGCGCTGATCGGTTTTGTCGTCACGCGGCGGCTGAAAATTTCCGACCTGCCGGGCTGTCTATACCGTGCTGCGGTCACGTCGGCCATGGTCGGTGCGCTGATTGCGTTTGCTTCTGTGCTGACGTTCATCTTCACCGTCGAGATGGTGCCGATGATGCTATCTGATTTTATTCAGGAGCTGACCAGCGACCCGATGACCTTCATTTTGCTCACCATGGCGCTGCTGGTCGTGGTTGGCATGCTCATAGAATCTAACGCCGCCTACATCATGCTGGTGCCTCTGTTTGCGCCGGTTGCGCTGACCTATGGCATCGACCCGCTCTATTTCGGCTTTCTGTTTATGTACAACCTGGTCGTCGGCATGATGACACCGCCGGTAGGTGTGCTCTATTTCGTCATGAGCGGCATCACCAAGGTGCCCATGATGCAGCTTGTGAAAGAGTCGCTGCCCTTTGTGGCCTTCCAATTCGCGGTGCTTGCCCTCTGCATCTTTGTTCCCCAGCTCGTCACCGCGCTGCCCCGCGCGCTTGGCTATTAAATGTTATCGGAGCAGATAATGACGCAACCATTCGATGCTCAGCATCCCGCTGATTTGGTTATTCATGGCGCTCGAGTGCTGACGGTTGATCCACAGCTGGGCGAAATTCCAAATGCCCGCTTAGTGATTCATCAAGGTCGCTTAGTCGAGGTAGGCCCAAACGATCCGGCACAGCCGCTACCCCCTGCGCGCCGTACTCTTAATTTAACCGGCCGAGTGATTACCCCAGGCTTCGTCAATGTGCATACCCACACCATTCTGAGCATGGTGCGCGGTGTCGCGGAAGATATGGGGTTCGCTCCAGCGTATACGCCCGGTGTGCCCCATGGTCATGAAGTGAGCGAAGAGGAAGCCGTTGCCTTGGCACGGTTAGGGGCCGCCGAAGCGCTGCTGTTTGGTTCAACGCTGATTAACGACAGCTATGTGCATGCCGACTTAACGCTTCCTGCCATGGGTGAGCTAGGTATGCGGGTGATTACCTGTGGGCGCATCCACGATGTGGATTTCAGCCGTGTGCACGAGGGGATCTGGGAGCATCGCGATGCAATTGGCGAGCGAACGCTAAATGAAGCCATTGCCCTTCACGAGCGCTGGCAGGGCAAGTTGGATGGCCGCTTAGGCGTCGAGCTTGCTGCCCATGCGCCTGATACCTGCTCCCGTGCCTTATTAGCCAAAGTTGCCACTGCCCGCGATGCACTGGGTATTCACGTTAATGGCCACCTTTCCCAAAGCGTTAAAGAGAACCGTCGAGTGATAGAGCGTGACGGGATGACGCCTAGTGAGCTGCTGGAAGATGTGGGGCTGCTAGGCCCTCGGTTTACCGCCGCCCACTGCATGTACGTGACCGACAGCGATATTGAGCGTATTGGCCGTACAGGCACGAACATTGCCCATATCCCTCGGGGAAATGCCACCGGCGGGCGTATTGCACCTACCACGCGGTTACGCGAAGCAGGCGCAAACCTTGCCCTGGGCACCGACAACATGCACGGCGATATGGTGGAAGTGATGCGCTGGGCGCTGATTATGGGTCGGGTGCAGGAGAGCGAGATTAACGACACTTGGCAGCCTCATCACGTGTTGGAAATGGCCACCCTAGGGGGCGCAAAAGCGTTAGGGCTGGATGCTGAACTGGGCTCTCTCACTCCCGGCAAACGCGCTGATTTAGTGGTGTTTGACTTCCGTCGCCCGCACTTAGTGCCGCTGATTAACGCTCTGGGCAACTTGGTACACACCGCTCAAGGGCGGGATGTCGAGATGGTGGTATGTAACGGCCAGATAGTGGTTGAAGACGGCGAGCTGTGCTTGGCCGATACACCCGCATTGCTGGCCGATGCGCAGCACGCGGCTGAAGCGCTCTGGGCGCACGCCCGGTCTCAGGTTTGATGCGGTGGAGACTGCCTTTATGAAGCTACTAATCGTTAATCCTAATATCTCACAAAGTGTCACCGACCTTATCGCTGCTGAGGCGCAGCGCTCGGCAAGCGGCGATACACAGTTGACGCTGCGCACGGCTGCCTTTGGGGTTGCCTATATCGAAACCCGCGCTGAAGCAGCCATCGGGGCCTATGCGACATTGAATGAGCTTGCTGAACACTATGCCGGACATGACGCCGCGATCATTGCCGCCTTTGGCGACCCTGGCTTAGAAGCCGCCCGTGAAATGCTGCCGATTCCAGTGGTCGGGCTTACCGAAAGTGCGCTGATGAGTGCCGCCATGCTGGGTGGTCGCATCGGTATTGTGGCAATTTCGCAGCGTATTCGCGCCTGGTACAGCGAAACCGTTGACCGCTACGGGATGACCTCGCGACTGGCCAGTATCCGCTGCTTAGACGAACCGCTGCCGAATATTGGCAGTGTTCAGCAGGATAAGGGTGAACAGCTAGTGGCGCTATGCGAAGCCGCCGTACGCGAAGACGGAGCCGATGTGTTGATTATTGCAGGCGCACCGCTGGCAGGGTTGGCCCGCAGCGTTGCCGAGCGAATTCCGGTGCCGGTAGTGGATGGTGTGAGCTGTGCCGTACATCAGGCAGAGCTATTAGCACGCCTCAACCCCCACAAAGCCTCTGCGGGCAGCTACGCCGTACCACCTGAAAAAAGCTGGACGGGATTGTCGCCCGCCCTGGGCCAATTAATTGGGCGGCAGCGCATATCGTAAGGCAAACACCGCATATAAATTTTGGAGCACGACCATGACCATGCCCCGTAGCCGTTTTGGTGTTTTAACACCCTCTTCAAATACTGCGCTTGAGCCATTGACCTCGGCGATGGTGGCTCAAGTGCCTGGCGTCACCGCGCACTTTTCTCGTTTCGGCGTTACTGAAATAGCGCTAAGTCAGCGCGCATTGGGCCAATTTGACGATACCCATGTGCTGGCTGCCGCCAAGCTGCTCGCCGATGCCCGGGTCGATGTGATTGGTTGGAGCGGCACTTCAGCCGGTTGGCTTGGCTTTGACCATGATGTCACTCTGTGCCAGCGCATTAAGGCTGAAACTGGCATTCAAGCCACCACATCCATGCTGGCGCTCAACGAGATCATGACCGAGCACGATGTACGTGAATTTGGTCTGGTAACGCCTTATACCGACGACGTACAGCAGCGCATCTTGGCGAATTACCACGCCGAAGGCTTCAGTATTGTTGCGGAAGACCACCTTAGTATCAGTGAAAACTTTGCCTTTGCTGAGGTGAGCGCAGAGACCCTCACGGCCCAAGTACGGCGGGTGGCTGAGCAGGGCGCTCCCTTGATAGTGGTCGCCTGCACCAACCTCAATTCTGCTCAACTGGTGGCCCAGTGGGAAGCGGAGCTAGGCGTGCCGGTGTTGGATACTACCGCGACGGTGGTGTGGAAAATGCTGCGTATGACGGGGCATGCCACTACGCCGGTCACCGGCTGGGGACGCTTGATGGAAGGGACGCTGTAATATGGCTGAGTTCGATTTAGTGGTTCGCCGGGCGCGCTGTGCCACTGCCGCCGATGTTTTTGACGCCGATATTGGCATCCGCGATGGCGTGATTGTTGCTCTAGGCAATGCGCTGGCGGCAGGGAAGGAAGAAATCGACGCGGCAGGGCGCTGGGTACTGCCTGGCGGCATTGATGGCCACTGCCATCTGGATCAGCCGACTTCCGATGGCTCTAAAATGGCTGACGATTTCTTAACAGGAACGCGATCGGCAGCCTGCGGCGGCACAACAACCGTATTCCCTTTTGCCTGCCAAATTAAGGGTCAGAGCCTGCGGGCCGCGGTGGAGGATTATCACCACCGGGCGGAGGGCAAGGCGTGCATCGACTATGCCTTCCACCTGATCGTCACCGACCCTACGCCTGACGTGTTAGCAGTAGAGCTGCCTGCGCTAATCCGCGAAGGTTACACCTCGTTTAAAATCTACATGACCTATGACGATCTGAAGCTAGCGGATCGTGAAATCATTGATGTGCTGGCGGTTGCCCGTGAACACGGTGCCATGGTGATGGTCCACGCCGAAAATGCCGACTGCATTGCCTGGTTAACCGAGCGCCTGCTCGCCAATGGCCATACAGCTCCCCGTTACCACGCTGCCTCCAGACCGATGCTGGTTGAGCGCGAAGCTACCCACCGTGCCATTGCCTACGCCGAGCTGGTCGATGTGCCGATCTTGATTGTGCATGTGTCTGGGCGTGAAGCGATGGAACAACTGCGCTGGGCCCACCAACATGGTTTACGGGTTTATGCCGAAACCTGCCCCCAGTACTTATTTCTAACCGCCGATGACCTGGGTTTAGATGATGACCCTGATGATGACCCCCATGGCGCCAAGTGCATTTGTAGCCCGCCTCCTCGCGATAAGGCGAATCAGCAATTCGTCTGGGATGGATTAGAAAATGGCGTTTTCCAGGTGTTCTCCTCCGATCATGCTCCGTTCACCTTTGACGGGCCGCAGGGCAAGTTTGCGGCAGGTGAGGATGCCAGCTTTGCGCGCATTCCCAACGGTATTCCAGGGCTTGAAACCCGCTTAGCACTGCTGTTTAGCCATGGGGTAGAGACCGGCAGAATTACCATTCAGCAGTTTGTGGCGCTCACGGCCACCAATGTTGCGCGCATGTATGGGATTTATCCGCGTAAGGGGTCGATTGCTATTGGTGCTGATGCAGATCTAGTCATCTGGGATACCGGCCTTGAGCGCACTATTCGCAATGTGGATTTACATCATGGCGTTGATTACACCCCCTACGAAGGCATTCCCGTCACCGCTTGGCCCGCCTTGACCCTGTCGCGAGGCGAAGTGGTCTGGCGGGATGGCGACTATTTAGGGACGCCTGGGCGCGGAGCTTTTCTGCGCTGCGACCTGCCTGCTCCCGCACGGCCCAAACCGCGGCCGGAAGGGGGTGGCGCGTGGTGATCTTTTCAGCAGCAGCACGTCTGCTAATACGTGCGGAGTCGACCTGATGCGAAAGCCCCTGACCAACTCTCCTTTGTTGATTGGCAAACTGCTCTCGTCGTTGCTGGCGTTTGGGATAGTGGCGATTGGGGTTAGCTTTTTGCGCATTGTGCACGGCACACCACCCCCCTATGGCGCGCCGGGCGATATAGGCTCGGCGGCGTTTTTTCCTGGTCTTGTGGCGCTGTTGGTCACCGGCTTGGGGGTGGTCATGCTGTTGGCGACATGGCGGGCCAACGCAAACGTTGTATTTGAGCGGGGCCGTACCGGAGTAGCGCTAATCGCGTTTATCTTAATGCTGGCGATGGCGTTATTGATCAACGTAGCGGGTATTTGGTTAGTCAGCATGTTGGCAGTGCCACTGTTAGCAGTGTGTTTTGGTGAGCGGCGCTGGTATGTACTGCTGGCCTTGGCCGTTATTCCGCCTACCGTTGTCATCCATCTGTTTGAAGGGGTGATGGGGATCTATTTTCCGCGGGGGATGCTGCTGTGATTGATTTTAGTGTGTTGCAGCAGGGGTTGGCGATGCTGGCCAGTCCGTGGACCTTTCTGGCGCTTTCCGCTGGCTTAGCCGGTGGTATTTTGATTGGCGCACTGCCGGGGCTTACCGCCACCATGGCGGTTGCAGTGCTGGCTCCTTTTACCTTTTTTATGGACGCCACTATCGGCATTCCGTTTTTGCTGGGCATCTACAAAGGGGCCATTTATGGCGGCTCTATTCCAGCCATTTTAGTCAATACCCCTGGAACGGCAGCGGCGGCCGCAACGGCTAAAGATGGCTATGCGCTAACGCAACAGGGTAAGTCGCGCAAGGCGCTTGAACTGAGCTTGTATAGCTCGGTCGCGGCTGATTTTCTCGCCACCTTGGTGCTGATTGTGGTGGCCATCCCCCTGGCCAGTATTGCAATTCGTTTTGGTTCACCGGAGTTTGCGCTGCTCTATCTGATTGCGCTGACCATGATTGCAACGGTAAGCGGTGAAAGCTTTCTCAAAGGCATGATTGCCGCAGGGCTAGGCCTAATGGTTGCCTGTGTAGGCCTTGATCCTATGACCGGCTATCAGCGGTTTACCTTCGGCAGCACCGATTTATTAGCGGGGGTATCGCTGATTCCGTTGCTAATTGGCATGTTCGCACTCAGCGAAATTCTGATGCAGCTCACTCATCCTCCCTCTCATTCGGTAGAAAATAGTCATGCAGGGGCGGTGGAACATGGTGGCGAGCCGCTGCGCTGGGCGGAGTTTTGGGCGTTGCGACCAACGATTATTCGCTCCACTACGTTAGGCGCATTTTTAGGCTCGCTACCGGGGTTAGGGGCTGAAATTGCCTGTTGGATTGCCTATGGAGTAGCGAGAGGGCGTTCTCGCGAACCAGAAAAATTTGGTAACGGTTCACTGGAAGGCCTGGCCGCCGCAGAGTCAGGCAACAACGCTGTCGTCCCTGCCGCGCTTATTCCGATGACCATCTTTGGCATCCCCGGTGACACGATTACAGCAGTGCTTATCGGTGCCTTAATGGCTCAGGGCATGATGCCAGGGCCGTTGATGATCCAGCAAAATCCCGGCTTTCTATTTGGCATGTTCTTAGTGCTGTTGGTCACCAATGTGCTGCTGCTTGGTTTTGGGTTACTCGCGATTCGCTGGCTCAAACAAGTTACGCGTATTCCCCCCACCGTGCTGTATCCCTGCGTCATGCTGCTCTGTTTGTGTGGTGCCTACGCCGTTAACTCCAGCTCCTTTGATTTGCTGGTATTAGTGGCGGGCGGTGGTTTGGGTTATGTCATGCGGCGTACAGGGTTTCCTGTGGCACCGCTGATTATTGGCCTGTTACTTGGGCCGGGTTTTGAGAGCGCCCTGCGCCAATCGCTGGTGTTCTCAAACGGCAGCCTGGCGATCTTCTGGTCGCGTCCAGGCAGCCTTATCCTGCTGGTCTTATTAGCCCTGGTCATTGTCGTGATGGCTTGGCGTGGGCTAACGACGGCAGGAATTATTAAAAAGCGCTTTAAACGTCTTCCTTCCCCGTCCCAAAAGCACTAGGAGTTACCTCATGACTCGTCCCATTTTTGCTCGTACGTTAATGGCCGCTTCATTTACGGCCGCCGCGACCCTCACCGCTGGGCAAGCGCTAGCTCAAGATAGCCATTTAGCCGATGAACCTATCCGTTTCGTAACACCGTATCCAGCCGGTGGGTCGCACTCACTCCATGCTGGTATTATCACGGCGGTGGGGGAGGACTTCTTGGGTCGCCCGCTAATTTCTACCATTCGAGGTGGCGGTGGTGGTGCCGTTGCTGCGGCTGAAGTGGCGCGTAGTACGCCAAATGGCACCATGTTGTTGTTTGGTGACCCAACGATTAACTCGTTGCGCCCTCAAGTCGAAGACCTACCTTACGAAATGGATGATTTTGTCGCCGTAGCACGCATCAATTACAGCCCTGCGATTTTTGTTACTACGCCGGATCAGCCTTTTCAAACCATCGAAGAGCTAGTCGATTACGCCGAAGGCAACCCCAACGAGCTGGTTTACAGCTCCGATAACCGTAATGGTTTTACCTTTACCGTATTTGAAATGCTTAAGTCCACGGCGGATATTGATATGCGAGGCGTAGAGCTTGGTGGCGGCGGCCCTGCGGTGACCCAACTGTTGGGTGGCAATACCATGGCCTATGCGGGTGACCCAAGCGTTGTCGGCGAGCACCTTGATGCGGGTACACTGGTGGGTCTATGTGTAACCGACACTGAGCGCTTTGAAGCCTATGCGGATATCCCCACCTGCCAGGAAGAGGGCTACGATGTGGTCTTCCAGTTTTGGCGGGGAGTGATGGCGCCCGCAGGTACACCGCCTGAAGTCGTGGCTGAACTCAGCGATGGCTTTGAGCGCTTAACCCAGGATGAAGGTTTTCTTCGCTTGATCGGCCAGATTGGCTCAGGTATCCAGTTTCTTGACCATGAAGCCTTTGCTGAAGCCTTAACGGCTGAGCAGGCCGCACTGGGCGCTGCTTACCTCGGCGAATAAAAACGCCGTCCGCTCAAGCAGCTTCTGGATCAGGAGCTGCTTGTTTGTGTGCGCTATGGAAAACCGATATGGATAAAACCACTATGCACAAAACCATAACGCTAGTGGGAACGCTGGCGCTGAGTGAGGATGGCGTTTCTGTCGGCACTGAGCCGATGGATATCGTCATTCGCAATGGCGTGATTGACGACATCCGCCCATCGGGAAGCCAGCCAGTGGAAGGAGAGCGGGTAGATGCCTCCGACACCTTTACCGTGCCTGGCTTTATTAACGGCCATCACCACTCCCATGAAAATTTCCACAAGGGGCGTTACGACCGACTGCCCCTTGAGCTGTGGATGAATTACGTACGGCCAGCAAAGCCGCTACCGCTGACCGCTGATGACATCTACCTGCGAACGTTAGTCGGTGCTTGCCAAGCCTTGCTGTCGGGCACCACCTGTATTGTCGATGATTTCAATGCGTCACCGGTTTTAAACCCTGAGCATGTGCAGGCCGCCTTAAAGGCGTATGAAGATATAGGGATTCGTGCGTTGGTAGGGCCGACGCTGTTCGATGTGCCTTTTCATGAAAGCGTGCCGTTTATCCACGAAGAGTGCAGCCATGGAACCTTGGCCAGTTTAGCGCCGGGTAACGCGACGCCCGCCGCCGAGTATTTGCGCTTTGTTGAGTCACTGGCGGCAACGCGTCACCCGCGTGACAATCGAGTCGGTGTACTGCTAGCACCGTCAGCCCCCCAACGCTGCACCGATGATCTCTTGAAAAAGGTTCGCGCACTGGCTGATCGCACTGGTTTGCCGGTGATAATACATGTGCAGGAGACTCGGCTACAGGCGGCTTCAGCATGGCACCAGCGCGGCAAAACGCTGTTTAAGCATTTGGATGAATTGGGCTTTCTGGCACCAGGCACGTCGCTTATTCATTCCGTGTGGCTAACGGATGATGACATCGCGCGGATTGCCGCTAGTGGTGCCAGCGTGCAACATAACCCCAATAGTAATTTGAAGCTGGGTTCGGGCTTGATGCCCCTTCGCCAACTGCTGGATGCCGGGGTCAACGTTAGCCTGGGCACCGATGGCTGCGGTTCATTGGAAACCACCGATATGCTACGTGTAGTTGCTAATACGGCGCTGCTGCACAAGCTGCGGGGTAATGATTATCGCCGCTGGGTGGGCGCTGAAGAGGCTTTTTATGCCGCTACCCAAGGCGGCGCAAAAGCGCTTGGGCTTGAGAAACAGCTGGGCTGCTTAAAGGTTGGGCAGCGTGCAGACATGGTGCTCTATCGGTTGGATGCCCCTGCGTTTACGCCGCTGAATAACCCTTTACGCCAATTAGTATTTGGGGAGAGCGGCAACGGCATTCATAGCGTGCTGGTAGAGGGCGAATGTGTCGTTGCAGATGGCAAATTAACCCGCCTCGATCAACGCGAGATATCCAAACGTATCAGCGAGGCTATGCAGCGGCTTAGGCCCGAGATTGCTAATGCCGAACAAATGACCGAAGCCTTACGCCCTGCTTATGAACGCATTTGGCAGCGCTGCCAGACATTGCCGCTCGCCCCAGGCACTATCGCTGCTAGATTTGATGACTGACGATTGTCGCCATTTATATTAACCACCAGCGTCATCGTCTTGTCATCACCTTTGGCATACCCTACGCGCCGCCAACCCGCGATAAAGGAGTGCTCCCATGCGTCTGGCCCTGTTTGATCTTGATGACACCCTCCTGGACGGAGACTGCAGCGATCGCTGGAATTTATGGATGATAGAGCAAGGTTGGATCAGCGATGCCGAGACCTTTATGGCGCGTGCGGATCAAATGCAACGGGCCTACCACGCTGGCAAGCTTAAGCTGGAAGAGTACTTAGCCATGACGCTCGCGCCGCTGCGAGGGCGACGCGTGAAGGATGTGCAAAAAGAGGTCGAGCGCTTTGTGGCCATGCACCTGCAGCCGCGTATTTTCGATCAAGCCTGGGCCTGCCTGGAAGCGCATCGCCAGGCGGGTGATACCCTGCTGTTGATCTCGGCTTCGTCGCGCCATCTCGTTGAGCCGGTAGCGATGGTGCTAGGAATAGAGCACGTGCTAGCGGTGGAGCTGAGCGTAGAGCGCGGCGTGAATGAAGACGCTCGCTACACCGGCCAAAGCGAAGGCATATTTTCATATCGTGGCGGTAAGGTGCTGCGCCTAAAGCAGTGGCTGACTGAACAGCAGCTCACCCCTAGCCACACGACATTCTACTCAGACTCCCGTAATGACCTACCGCTGCTGCAATACGTGGATTGCCCTGTGGCAGTCAACCCTGACCCGGTGCTGGCCGAGGTGGCTAGCGTTGAAGGTTGGCGGCGCTTAGACTGGCGGGCGATCACGCCAAACCGGCGTTTCACTGCCTAACGCCTTGCCAGGAAAATTGGTGCATGTCTGATGCCTACTATTTACAGCTAACCGAACAGCTGCGTCATTTAATCGACCAAAATGCCGTCCACTGGGACGGTAAGTTGCCTGCTGAGCGCGCGTTAGCGGAACGCTTTGCCACCACCCGCGTGACGCTGCGCCAAGCGCTGGCGCAACTCGAAGGTGAGGGCCTTATTCACCGCAGCAACCGGCGCGGTTGGTTTATCTCTCCCGCCCGTTTGGTTTACGACCCCACTCGTGATGCAGGCTTTAATGACTATGTGCGTGCCCAGGGGCGGCAGCCCCGAACGGCGGTTTTGAAGCTTGAAACCCGTGCTCATGTGCCCGCTGCACGCGCGCTGGGGCTGCCGGATGATCAGCCGTTTCACCATATCCGCCGCCGACGCTATGTGGATGACCGCGCGGTACTAGTGGAGTCGCTGTGGGTGGTGCCAGAGCGCGCGCCCGAATTGCTGGACATCTACAGTGGACAGTCGCTCTGGGGTCTGCTGCGTGAGCGCTGGGGGCACTACTTGGCCAACCGCTCGATCCGCATGGTATCTGAAGCCCTGTTACCTATTGACGCCGAAGAGTTACTGGTGGCACCAGGCACTGCCGGGCTGAACATTAACCGCGCCATTTTAGACGACCAGCAGCGCCCCATTGAGTACGATGAAGAGCACTGGCTGCATGATTCCCTGTGTATCAGCGTGGAGCTTTCTGGTCAGCAATAACGCGCTCAGCATCACAACTTAAAAAATCGGTCAAATAAGCGTCATCGCGCTGTCATTTAATAGCGGCAAACTTCTGGTCTATACCAATTAGCCGGGAGACTACTATCATGATGCCACGCCGTTTATTACCCTCCACGTTGTTAGCAGCTGTCGCTGCGGTTGCGCTTGCCTCAAATGCTCAGGCCACTGAATTAACGGTGTATACCGCCGTTGAGTCCGACGACCTGCAAAAATACGCCGAACGTTTTAACGCCGCCCATCCGGATATCGAGATTAACTGGGTGCGCGACTCCACCGGCGTGATTACCGCTCGCTTGCTAGCAGAGAAAGACAACCCCCAGGCCGACGTGATTTGGGGCCTGGCCGCTACCAGCCTGCGGGTGCTTGAAGAAGAGGGCATGCTGGAACGCTATGCCCCCGTAGGCGTTGAAAACCTCGACCCAAAATTTGTCGATGCGGCCTATCGAGACGGCGAAGACCCCGCGTGGGTGGGCATGGACGCCTGGGTGGCGGCTATTTGCTACAACACTATCGAAGGTGAACGCCAGGGCGTGCCGATGCCGTCCTCCTGGGAAGACCTGACCCAGCCAGAGTTTGAAGGCCATGTGATCATGCCCAACCCCAACTCGTCCGGTACCGGCTACCTGGATGTCGCCAGCTGGCTACAGCTATGGGATGAGGAGCAGGGCTGGGACTATATGGATCGTTTGCATAACAACATCGCGCGCTACACCCATTCGGGTTCTGCACCTTGTAGCCTGGCGGCCACAGGCGAGACCGTAGTAGGCGTGTCATTCGCTTTCCGAGGCGCGCGCCTGAAGTCACAGGGTGCGCCTATTGAGGTTGTCTTCCCTGAAGAGGGTCTGGGCTGGGATATGGAAGCGTCCGCAATGGTGGCCGGTACCGACAAGCAAGAAGCGGCGCAAACGCTGTTGGATTGGTCGATCTCACGGGAAGCCAACGAGCTGTATAACGAAGGTTATGCGGTGGTGGCCTATCCTGGCGTTGCACAGCCCATCGAAAACTACCCCACCGATATTACCGAGCGCATGATCGACGCCGACTTCAAGTAGTGGGCGGCCGTGAACCGCGAGCGCGTGCTGGCTGAGTGGCAGCGCCGCTATGACGGTAAAACCGAACAGTAAGCTGCGATTCGCGATCAGTTGCCTCGGCGTTTAAGCCGGGGCTTGGAGATGTTATGCACACCACCATGACATCGCTGCTGGCAGCCGACTCGCCGGCGGTGATGACCCCTACGACACCGCATTTACGCATTAATACCGTCACCAAGCGTTTTGGTAGTTTTACTGCGCTAGACGGTATTTCCCTGACCATTAACGAGGGCGAGTTTGTCTGCTTTTTGGGCCCCTCCGGCTGTGGCAAAACCACCTTGCTGCGCACCATTGCGGGGCTTACCAAGCAAACGACAGGCACGCTGATTCAGCGTGGCAACGATATTTCCGCACTGCCTACCCAAGCACGTGATTTTGGCATTGTGTTTCAATCTTATGCGCTGTTTCCCAACCTGACGGTGTTTAACAATGTTGCCTATGGGCTGCGTAACCGCCGGGTTGATCGAGCACATATTCATGCTCGGGTGGCTGAACTTCTCGCCTTAGTGAACTTAACGGGCAGTGAAACGAAGTACCCGGCAGCTCTTTCCGGCGGCCAGCAGCAACGGGTTGCGCTGGCGCGGGCGCTGGCCACCGAGCCGGGGTTGTTATTACTTGATGAACCCCTCTCGGCGCTGGATGCTCGGGTACGCGGCCATCTGCGCAGCCAAATTAAAGCGCTCCAGGCGCGCCTGGGTGTGACCACCATTATGGTGACCCACGACCAGGAAGAGGCATTGACCATGGCCGACCGCATTGTGGTGATGAACCACGGCGTGATCGAGCAGGTGGGCACCCCGGCCGAGATTTACCACCAGCCTGCCAGCGCTTTTGTAGCCTCGTTTATTGGCAGCATGAATTTCCTCGATGTCACTGTGCAGGGCAGCACCCAGGCGCTGGTTGGCTCCACGCCTTGCGCCTGCCTGCCGCACACTCTGGCGTCGGGCCAAGCCGCCCAGCTGGCCATCCGTCCGGAGACAGTGGCGCTTAGCCGTGACGGTGGAGCGCTGAAGGGCGAGGTGGTCGGAATCGAGTTTTTAGGCCCCTTTCAGCGGGTCACCCTGCACCTAACCGAAGCTGACCAAACGCTAATCGCCGATGTGCCCAGCCGTGATAGTAGCGACTTGGATCTCTACGTGGGGCAAACGTTAGCTATTCACCTGCCTGCGGAAGCCGCACGCCTGTACCCCGCTGGGAGCAGTCATCAATGATCGCCAACGCCTTCTCAACATCGGCGACCAAGCCGTCGCTGGAGTCGCTTATTCGTTTATTGGCGCTACTGGCGGGTGTCGCTTTGCTGGTGGTGGGGCTGCTATTCCCGCTGGTGGCCATGCTGGTTAAAAGTCTGCAAGACCGCGCCGGTGACTTTATCGGCTTGGCCAATTTTGCTCAGTACTTTCAAACCCCGGCGCTGGTCAATTCGATTGCCAACTCGTTGCGGGTCGCGCTGATGACCACCGTGGCGGTAGTAGGGTTAGCGTTTGTATGCGCCTATGGGATTACCCGTACCTGCATGCCGGGCAAACGGCTGTTTCGCATGCTAGCGATTCTGCCCATTCTGGCGCCGTCGCTGCTGCCCGCTATTAGCTTGGTTTACCTGTTTGGCAATCAGGGGTTTCTGCGCGACGTGCTGGCGGGCCACTCGATTTATGGGCCGATCGGTATCGTCATAGGCATGAGCTTCTGGATTTTCCCCCACGCGCTGATGCTGCTGACTACGGCGCTAACCAACAGCGATGCCCGGCTCTACGAAGCAGCTGAAGCCCTGGGCATCCCTAAGTGGCGCACCTTTTTGACCATTACCCTGCCTGGAGTACGCTACGGGCTAATTTCCTGTCTTTTTGTGGTGTTTACCCTGGCGATTACCGACTTTGGCGTGCCTAAAATCATCGGTGGCCAGTTCAGCGTGCTGGCCACCGATGTCTACCGACAGGTCGTCGGCCAGCAGAACTTTCAAATGGGGGCGGTGGTGAGCGTGATTTTGCTGTTGCCAGCGGTGCTTTCCTTTATCGTCGACCGTTGGATACAGCGCCGCCAAGTCGCCCAGCTCTCGGCCCGGGCGGTGCCGTGGCAGCCCACGGCCAACCCGCTGCGGGATTGGATATTTGCGCTGCTTTGCTACACGGTAGCGGGCGTTATTCTGCTCGTCATCGGTACGGCGGTGTATGCCTCACTGATACAGTTCTGGCCCTATAACCTCTCTTTCACGCTGGAACACTACACCTTCCAAGGCATGGCCGATGGCGGCTGGGGCGCGTGGTTTAACTCGCTCAAATTGGCGTTTAGCGTAGCGTTAGTGGGCACGCTGGTGATCTTCTTTAACGCTTGGCTGATCGAAAAGAGCGAAGGCTACCGTCCGCTGCGCCAAGGGCTACACTTTATGGCCATGCTGCCCATGGCAGTGCCGGGCATGGTGCTGGGGCTTGCCTATATCTTCTTTTTTAACCAGGCAGGTAATCCCCTGAACTGGCTTTACGGCACCATGGCGATTCTGGTGCTCAACACGCTGGTGCATTTTTATACGGTGTGTCACCTCACCTCAGTGACCGCACTCAAGCAGCTTGACCCTGAGTTTGAAGCCGTGGGGGCCTCACTAAAAGTGCCGTTTTGGATCACCTTCAGTCGCGTTACGCTGCCGGTCTCCCTGCCCGCTGTGCTGGATATTTCGGTCTACCTGTTCGTCAATGCGATGACGACAGTGTCGGCGGTGGTGTTCCTCTATAACAGCGATACTCGGCTTGCGTCGGTAGCGGTACTGCACCTGGATGAGGCGGGCTACTTTGCCAGCGCGGCGGCCATGGCCGTACTGATTTTTCTCACCTCGCTGGTGGTGAAGCTGCTGCATGCAGTGCTTACCCATGTTCTGTTAAATAACGCTCAACGTTGGCGATTGGCAGGCTAAGCAACACCTAGACAGCCGCTTTGCTTGCGATTAAAGTGTTTAAAAAATCTGGTATATACCAAAATGATTAATTCAATCAAAGAGCCCTATCTATTAACCCCAGGGCCGTTGACTACCTCCCATGCGACCAAGGCTGCCATGCTGCGTGACTGGGGCTCCTGGGATGATGATTTTAACCAAGTGACTGCTGATATTCGTCGCCAGCTACTTGCCATGGCCGAGGCAGGAAGCAGTGATTACGCCTGTGTGCCTATGCAAGGCAGCGGTACTTTTGCGGTTGAGAGTGCGCTGGCCTGCGCCACGGATCCCAACGGTAAAGTGCTGGTTCTGATGAACGGCGCCTACGGCAAGCGCGCGGCGCAGTTGCTCCACATGATGGGCCGCCGTTACGTGACCCTGGATAAGGGCGACTACCTGCCTCCCCATCCCGACGAAGTGGCGGCACTGCTTGAACAAGACCCAGAGATTACCTTGGTGTTTCTGGTTCACTGCGAGACCAGCTCCGGTATTTTAAACCCGTTAGAGGCGATAGCTGAGGTGGTACACGCCCATGGTAAAACGCTGGTGGTGGATGCGATGAGCTCCTTTGGTGGCGTACCGATTAGTCTCGCGAAAACACCTATCGATGTGCTGGTTTCGTCTGCCAATAAGTGCATTGAGGGTGTGCCGGGGTTTGGCTTTGTGATCCTTCGCCAGGCGCTGCTTGAAGCAGGCAAAGGGCGCGCCCACTCGCTGAGTCTGGATCTCTACGCCCAGTGGGAATATATGGAGCGCACCGGTCAGTGGCGCTTTACGCCGCCCACCCACACCGTGGTGGCCTTTCAGGCGGCGCTTGCCCAGCACCGGGAAGAGGGCGGTGTGCCGGGGCGCTGCGCGCGCTATACCCGTAATCGTGATGCACTGGTCAACGGCATGCGGTCACTGGGCTTTAGTACGCTGCTGGAAGATGAGTGGTTGTCGCCGATTATCACCACGTTTTTAAGTCCCACTTATCCCGCCTTTGAGTTTAACGCCTTCTACGCGGCGCTAAAGGCGCGTGGTTTTTTGATCTACCCCGGTAAGCTGACCGAGGTAGAAAGCTTTCGCATCGGCTGCATTGGCCAGCTAGACACGACGGTGATCGCGGAACTGCTAAGTGCCATCCAAGAGGCGCTAGCAGATATGGATGTTTCTCTTATTGCTGACCTATCTTCACAATTTGGGAGTGCCTAATGCAGTATCAATCTCCTCAACATCTTCAGGCGGTTATCTGTGATTGGGCAGGTACTCTGGTCGACTTTGGCTCCTTTGCACCGACCCAGATATTTGTCGAAGCGTTCGCAGAGCTGGGTGTGGCGATTAGCCTGGAAGAAGCCCGCGGGCCCATGGGCATGGGCAAGTGGGATCATATTCGTACACTCTGCAATCAACCGGATATTGCCGAACGCTTTGTTCAGGCGGTCGGCCATGCGCCTGCTGATGATGATGTCACGGCGCTTTACGGGCGTTTTATGCCGTTGCAAATCGCCAAAATTGCCGACCACTCGGCGGTAATTCCTGGCGCGCTCGACACCCTAACTACGCTGCGCGCCCAGGGGCTTAACATTGGCTCCTGCTCCGGTTATCCATTAGTCGTGATGGAAAAGGTGGCCGCCCTGGCCGCTGATAACGGCCTGCAGGTCGATCATGTGGTGGCTACCGATGAAGTGCCCAATGGCCGTCCGCATCCTGCCCAGGCGCTGGCCAATGTGATTGCCCTAGGCGTTAGCGATGTGGCTGCCTGTATTAAAGTCGACGACACCACGCCGGGCATACTTGAAGGGCGTAGCGCGGGAATGTGGACCGTCGCGCTTACCTGCTCAGGCAATGCGCTAGGGCTAACTTATGCAGAGTATCAATCGCTGAGTAAATCAGAGCGCCAAGCGGCCCACGAGCAAGTGGCCGCCCAGTTTGCGCCTTCACAACCCCACTACTGTATTGAGACCATTGCCGACCTGCCCGGCGTTGTAGAAACTATTAATACACGCTTACAACGGGGAGAGCGTCCTTGAGTCCTACCGCACTCGCTCTGGTACTGGTGTCGGTATGTATGCACGCTGGGTGGAACGTGCTGGGTAAGCGCAACGCGCCCTCATTGGCCTCTTTTGCTTTAGCTTACGGCGCTGGAGGTGCGGTGATGCTGCCGCTGGTGCTGCTTGGGCCTTCACTCGTGGCGTTGCCAATTGCCTTTTGGGGCTGGCTGGCGCTCTCAGGGCTGTGCCAAATGCTCTATATGGGCGGCTTGGCCTGGGCCTATGCCCGTGGGGAAGTTAGCGTGCTTTATCCCATTGCCCGGGCGCTGCCGGTGGTACTGGTACCGCTCATTTCTATTGCGCTATTGGGCAGCCGAGTGCTGGACCGATGGGACGGACTTGGCATGGTGCTGGTGGTGGTCGGCGCCCTCTGCCTGCCGCTTAGCCACCCCGAGGCGCGCAGGCTATCTACTTATCTCACGCCAGCCATGGGGTTTGCACTGCTGGCCGCGGCGGGCACGGTGGGCTATTCGTTAATCGATAAGCAGGCGCTGGGGCTGATGCAAGGAGCAGGGCATAGCGGGCTTACCGCTGGGGCGGTGTTTATGGTGCTGCAATCGGTCATGACGCTGGCGTGGGCG
The DNA here is from genome assembly GCF_022489065.1 of Vreelandella neptunia. Lineage (GTDB taxonomy): Bacteria > Pseudomonadota > Gammaproteobacteria > Pseudomonadales > Halomonadaceae > Vreelandella > Vreelandella neptunia_A. The sequence continues at coordinate 90,372 of NZ_JAKVTW010000012.1, forward strand.
GTACCGATGCTGGCGCTGTTACCGGCAGAGCGTCGCCGTTTGCCTGCGCTTCGCAAGCAAGGGTTGCCGGTCCTGGTGGCCACTGGGTTGATGATGACCTGCACCTATGGCTTAGTACTGATGGCCATGGCGCTCACCGATGAGGTGAGTTACGTGGTAGCGCTGCGCCAGCTCTCTATTCCAGTGGGTGTCTTGATGGGCGTGCTATGGTTAAAAGAGCCTGCATCCCGGGCAAAAGCCCTCGGCACCCTGGTGATGGTAGCGGGGTTGGTGCTGGTGGCGTTGTAACTGAACAATGCCTAGCTCAATGCTTGCCACATCAAGTTAATGCCCACTAAAAACATCGCTAAAATCACTAGACGATAAAACAGCGCCTCATTAACACGACTTTGCAGCCATAGACCATTGCGAACGCCGATCCAAGCTACCGGCACCAGCAGTAGCGATGCCCAGGCGCTGGTCATGTTGACCTCGCCAAGCCACACATACGGGCCTAATTTGATGGTGTTGACTACCGCATAAGTGATCGTACAGGTGGCAATGAATGTCTCTTTGGTGAGCTTGCGCGGCATTAGATACATATTCATTGGCGGCGCGCCCGCATGGGCAATAAAGCTGGTAAACCCGCAAACGCTTGCCGCTGGCAGCGCCCATCGGCTGGAAATTGGCTTTTTTGCGACTGGTTTCAGCAGCATATAGGCGGCAAACACGACGGATAAAATACCCAATGCTAGGCGCACGCCTTGCTCACTCAGGCTGCCAAACAGTAGCGTCCCCACCGCCACTCCGATAAATAAGCCCGGTACAAAGCGCCAGACTTCGGCGTTTGATTGCTTACCCCACCAGGCCTTTACCGCGAATACATCCATTACAAGTAGCAGCGGCAGCAATAGCCCGGCTGCCTGAGTTGGGCTAATGGCCAGCGCCATAAGCGGCACCGAAAGCGTGCCGAAACCACCCGCAAAGCCGCCTTTTGAAACGCCGGTTAGATAAACGGAAAACACGATCAGTAGCCAGGCGATGACGGAGTAGTCAGGGAACATGATATATCCTTGGCGATGAGTAGCTGAAAGAGCCTAACGCGAAAAACCCCGCGTGTGCGGGGTCGTAAAGCATAGCACTGAAGAAACGTTAGCGGGCGAAGTGTCGTTCCATCAAGCTTTTATCAGCCACTCGTGGTTGGGTAACTATAAGATAATCAGCGTCGCGAGCCCCAAAAATGACAAAAATCCAACTACATCGGTCACGGTGGTCAAGATCACCGCGCCTGATAACGCCGGATCAATCTGCAGCCGTTTCAACACCAGCGGAATCAGCACGCCGGATAAGTTGGCTAAGCTCATATTGATAAAGATGGCCAGGGTTATGACTAACGTAATCAGCGGGTCGCCAAACCAGATGAAGGCAATTAAGCCGACCACGATTGCCCACACAAAACCGTTGCTCATGCCTACCCATAGCTCTTTGTTGTAAAGCCACTGTTTATTGTTACCAGCGAGCTGGCCTAGCGCTAGGCCGCGGATTACAACGGTAAGGGTTTGGCTTCCTGCAATTCCTCCCATGCTCGCTACGACTGGCATCAAAATCGCCAGGGCCACAATTTGATCCAGTACGGCCTCGAACTGACCAATCACAAAGGCGGCTAAGAAGGCGGTCAGCAGATTAATGCCCAGCCAAATACCTCGACTTTTCGCGCTGCGAACTATGGGCGTAAAGACTTCTTCTTCGTCGCTAACGCCCGACATATGCTTCAACGTCAGATCCGCATCGTCTTGAGTGATTTCTAATACATCGGTAGCGTTTAGCTGTCCTACCAATAACCCATCACTATCGCATACCGGCACAAAGTGGAGTTCTTTAGAGCGTAATAATGCGGCGGCATCGCTGACCTTCATTTGATCATTCAGGGTGAAAAAATCATCCATATAATCATCAACAACGGCTTCTTGAGGTTGTTTGATTAAATCAATTAGGGTCAGGGTGCCGAGAAGACGTTTATCCTTATCAGTAATCATAATCTGCTGCGACTCATCGTCGAGTAAGTGATGAATGCGGATATAACGTTGTACGGCCTCTAGCGACACACCTTGTTTTACATTAACGGTTTCAGGGTCCATGTAACGACCCACCACATCATCTTCATAGGCATGAAGAATTTCAACGTGAGCACGAATATCCTGGTCTAAGCTGGCGTAAACGCTGGTTTTTATGGCCTCATCAGCAACATCCAGTACTTCCGCAACTTCTTGAGCATCCAAGCCTTTGACAATTTGCTCTACGTCGCTGGCCGATAAATCTTCGATGTAGTCAGCACGGATGTCTTCATCAACTTCGGCAAGCACCTCACCAATTAAATCGTCAGGAACAAATTCCCAAAGATAATCTCTTGTTTTAGCCGGGAAGGATTCAAGTGTTCGCGCAATGTCTAAAATATCGAGTTCGGTGAAAAACTCTTGTAGAGCCGCTGTGTCTGGGGTGTCTAACAGCTTTTGAAGATAGAGTAGCAGCTCTTCGTTATTGGTATATTTTTCATCATCGCGCATAGCGTCCGTCCTTTTTGGAAACTAGGTGTTTATGGCAATAACATTGCAAACTCTCGGCGGCTCGCTGTGTTGAGTTTATAGACTGGTTTGGTTGAAAGCCACGCGAACGCCGTAGGCTAAGCGTTGCTGAGCGGAAACAGGTGGCACATCGGTACCTATCATTTCATCGGCGGCGTCAGCCCAGGTAAGCGTACCGTGGGTGAAACCCAGCGGTGCCAGCGCATGGCCAATCCACTGCGTGCCGGTGAAACGCTGTGTCTCGCCATGCTGGTCGGTGAGCAAACTGACAGCGTTATTCTGGTGAAGGCGCACGATGTACCAACCCATATCAAGTCCGTGTACCTCGACGTCTGGCAGGGGCGCGGAACATTGCGCAAGGTCTTCAAGGGTGAGGTGAGCGGGGAGCTTTGAAGACATGGCGTATCCTCATCAATGGGAATCTTATACGCCGAGTCTAAATTCTGTTCTGTATTTGTACAGCTGTTTAGGGGGTTACATGAAGGCGAACCGCCTGGTTGAGCCATTCAAGCGGCAGGCCAGGCGGGTCAGAGGGGCTATCAACCATTCCGAAACAGGAAGCTGTAGGCATTCAGCGCAGGCACGCCGCCCAGGTGGGCGTAGAGCACTTTTGAGCCTGCTGGGAATTCACCGTTGCGCACCATGTCGATCATGCCGTGCATCGACTTGCCTTCGTAAACGGGATCGGTAAGTACCCCTTCCAGGCGGGCGCAGAGGCGAATGGCTTCCAGCGTGCCTTCGTTGGGCAGACCGTATTCGGGGCCGCCGTAACGGGTATCCAGAATCACATCGTCATCGCCAATGCCGCCTTCAAGTTCCACCAGTTCTGCGGTGTTGCGGGCAATGCGCAGAATCTGTTCGCGAGTTTGTTCGGGTTTGGCAGAGGCATCGATACCAATCACGCGCTGGGCGCGACCATCCGCAGCGAAGCCCACCACCATGCCCGCCTGAGTGCTGCCGGTGACCGAGCACACCACGATATAGTCAAACGTGAAGCCCAGTTCTTTCTCCTGCTGGCGCACCTCTTCAGCAAAGCCCACAAAGCCTAAGCCGCCGTAAGGGTGCTCGGAGCAGCCAGCGGGAATCGGAAACGGTTTGCCACCCCGATTACGCACATCCTCCATGGCCTGCTCCCAACTGGGGCGAATGCCGATATCAAATCCCGCGTCGTCCAGGCGCACATCGGCCCCCATAATGCGCGACATCTCGATATTGCCCACTCGGTCATACACCGCATCCGAGTAGTTGACCCAGTTCTCCTGCACGAGCACACACTGCATGCCCAAGTGGGCAGCGACGGCGGCGACTTGGCGGGTTTGGTTGGACTGGATGCCGCCAATCGATACCAGCGTGTCGCAGCCCTGTTCCAGCGCTTCAGGAATCAAGTACTCCAGCTTGCGGGTTTTGTTACCGCCAAAGGCGAGGCCACTGTTGCAGTCTTCGCGCTTGGCGTAGAGCTCGACTTCACCGCCTAAATGTTCACTTAGTCGCTTGAGCGGCGTAATGGGGGAGGGCCCGAAGGTGAGCGGGTAACGGGGGAAGCGTTCGAGGTTCATATAAAAATTTCCTACTTCTAAGCGAGAGAGAGCGGTACCAAAACCGCATGGCGAGGATGAATGTGAAACGTTGGCGAGCTCGCTAATTTTTATATTCAGCACCGTTTTATAGTAAGCGGTATCGTTATTATTTGTGTTGCAAAGTATTTGCTTTATGGGCAATAAAAAGTGATATAAATAAATAAATCCGTTTTTAAATTTTTCTAAATAGCCAATAAGGACACTATTAGTGTGTGCCAAGCGATCGCTTTCGCGCTCAGATGCCGACCAGCCAGGGGGTGAGCTGGATCGTATCGACAAGCGAATTCTAAAACTGCTTCAGAATGACGCCACGCTATCGAATGTGGCCTTGGCCGAGCGAGTTAATCTAAGCCCCGCAGCTTGTTTGCGCAGAGTTGAAAAGCTCAAGCGGGACGGGGTGATCAGCCGAGTGGTGGCTCATTTAGACCCGGAACAGCTTCAGGCGGGCATGGTGGTGTTGATTGGCGTGGTGCTGGACCGCTCAACGCCGGAATCCTTCGCCGCCTTTGAAGAGGCGGCCCAGAAGGTGTCTGGCTGTATGGAGTGCCACGTGGTAACAGGGGAGTTTGACTACTTTATGCTGGTGCGCACCCGGGACAGCCAAAGCTTCAACAGGCTGCACGCCGAACAACTTCTCTACCTGCCTGGGGTGCGCCAGATCCGCTCGTTTATGGGGCTACGTCAGGTGGTCTCGACCCATCAGGTGCCGATTTAGGTGTTTACCAACTGAGCTTTAGAGGTGGCGCGGTTTATAACGCTATCTAGGAGAAGACGAGGGCTCGGGCCGAGTTGCCAGCCACAGTGCGATGATTAAGAGGAAAGCGACCAAACCCCATCGCAGCCAGCCTCCATCAAGAGACCAGATGATGAGGAGCGCGCTCGCCGCTATCATGCTAATGGCCGCCAGTTTGGCGCGGCGGGGTATGGCTCGCTCTTGTTCCCAGGTTAGCAGTAGTGGACCAACATAGTGGCGCGAGCGAATCCACTGTTCAAACCGCGGCGAGCCTTTAGATGCACAGTAAACAGCGATGAGCATAAAAACAGTGGTGGGCATTAATGGTAGAAAAATTCCCACCATACCAAGGCTGAAACTAATGGTCGCCACCGCTACCCATAAGATGCTGAACAGTCTCATCCTTGCTCCTGATTGGCCTGCTACTATCCGTGACACCACATTATGTATAAATAAGTATGGTTTTATATCACGGCTTTGCCACGCAGGCTGACAGTCTTCACCTAAATGAAGTCAGCCCGTCATTACCCTGTCATTTAGCTTAATTAGTGTCTCCTTCAGTTCAATCGTTGGCCTACAAACGATCAGAGGGAGACCCCAATGAGTAAAGAGATTGAAGATCATCGCCTGTTTAACCACAGCGGCAACCAGCCATTCGCCGAGGTATTGGCGCGCCATGTGTCCCGTAGGGATGTGATGCGTGGTGGTTTAAGCATGGCCGCTGCCTCAATGCTTAGCTTTGGCGGTGCTGCTCAAGCGCTTGCCTCGAGCGGCGCCCAAAAAACACCTCTGACACTGGCGTTTGAAGCGGTTCATGGGTCGCTCACCGATGCCGTTGTGGTGCCGGAAGGTTATGTGGCCCAAGTCCTGGTGCCGTGGGGCACGCCGCTGCACCAAAATGTTACCTGGCAGCCCGAACAGCCGATGACCGCTGAGCGTCAGGCGGAGAGTGTGGGCATGCACCATGACGGTATGGCCGGTTTTGCCCTGGGTACCGACAACGCCTCGCGTCGTTTTGTGCTGGCGCTCAACAATGAGTATATCGACCAAGCAGCGCTATGGGCGCCCCAGGGAGGCCCCACTAATGCTGATGAGGGCCAGCGGCCAGCAGAGGAGTCGCGCACCGAAATCAACGCTCACGGTGTTACCCTTGTCGAGGTCGAAAAGAACGCTAGCGGCCAATGGGCGCACGTGCCGGGATCGCGCTACAACCGCCGTCTCACCAGTGCGACGGTGATGGAACTTTCCGGGCCAGTGGCGGGCAGTGACTACGTCAAAACGCGCTTTTCGCCTGAGGGTAACCAAACCCGTGGTACCAACAATAACTGTGGTAACGGGGTAACGCCCTGGGGCACCTATATAGCCTGTGAAGAGAACTGGCCCGATATCTTTGTGAACCGCGGCGAACGCTTCCAGGACGATGCGCGGATTGGTATTCCCACCGATAAAAGCCGCTATGGTTGGGATACTTCGGCAGGTGATGCCTCTGAACAGAATGACGAATTTGCTCGCTTCGACATTACTTCGCGCGGCGAGCGTGCTGAAGATGACTATCGTAACGAAGCACGCACGTTTGGCTACCAGGTGGAGGTCGATCCTTATAGTGATGCATTGGCGGTTAAGCGTACGGCACTTGGGCGTTTCCGCCATGAAGGGTGTTGGTTAGGCAAGCTGGAAGCAGGTCAGCCAGTGGTTTACTATTCGGGGCACGATGCCCGCAACGAGTACGTATACAAATATGTTTCTGATACTGCCTGGAATCCCGCCGATGCCAACCGCCCAGGTGAAGAGTACGATCGTCTTGCCATTGGCAACAAATATTTGGATAACGGCACTCTCTATGTGGCCCGTTTCCATGCTGACGGCAGCGGCGAATGGCTGCCGCTAACGCCTAGCACCCAAACGCGCGATGGACGCACACTGGCGGCGGCGTTGGGGCTAGCCGACGACGATGCGGCAGGTATCATTATCAACACCTGCGATGCAGCAGATTTGTTGGGCGCCACGCCAATGGATCGTCCTGAGTGGGCTTCCGTCGATCCGGCATCCGGTGAGGTGTATCTCACCCTCACCAATAACACGCAGCGTACCGCTGAAGAGACAACCCCAACTTATACTAATGACGGTGAGCATCTGGAACAAGTAGGTGTTGGTTACGATTTAGCACCCACCAATGCCGCCAACCCTCGCGCCAATAACGAAGCGGGGCATATTATTCGCTGGCGCGAAAGCCGGTTGCCCAACGCCTTTACTTGGGAGGTGTTTGTGTTTGGCGCCGCCGCTGACGATGCCGATAATCACTCGGGCCTGACAGAAATGAATCAGTTCGCCAGCCCCGATGGGCTCTGGTTTGATGAGCGCGATGACGGTCAAGGTATCCTCTGGATCCAGACTGATAACGGCTATGAAGGTGTCACGGAGTACACCAATGACCAGTTGCTCGCGGTGGTACCTAACGGGCTAGACGATATTCAAGGCACCGGCCCGGTGGTTAACAGCAGTAACCAGCAGCAGCTTAAACGCTTTGCGGTAGGGCCGAACGGCTGCGAAGTGACGGGTATTTTTGCAACGCCGGATAAAACCGCGCTGTTTATTAACATTCAGCATCCGGGTAACTGGCCTGCCGATGGTAGCGAGCTAGTGCAAGACGCCACCGTGGCGGCCAGCGGCCAAGTACGCCCTCGAGCATCGACTGTTGTTATTCAGAAACGCGATGGCGGGCAGATAGGCGTGTAAAAAACAGGCGTCGAGTGCAAAGCCTAATAACTATATTAGGTGCTTAAAACGCAATTAAGGACTTCATTCAAAGCTTCGAACCTCTCACAGGTTCGAAGCTTTTTTGATTCTAGGTCTGCTGAACTTGCCGCTTGTTCTGTCGGGTTTCTAACGCGTGAAGGGAGTCGACTTTCAATGGGAGCTGGTTGGCCCAGAGTATATCTTCACGGCTGTGACCAATATCCAGCAGTAATTGATCGTCGTGGGCCAGCAGCGGCAGTATATGGCGGCGGAAAAGCCGCCGGCGACGGTAATGCCACCAGGCCATATCGAGCGCGCGAACTAGCCTCATTGACGGCATGGCAGGCAGGTAAAAATGCAATTGTGGTGGCTTGGGGGGCGGCGCCAATTGGCTCGCTTTTTCCCAGGCATGTTGGGCATGTTGGATCGGGTGTTCACACTTCATCGCGCACCTCCTTTTTCACAACGACTGTGCAGTCAACGGCGCTTGGGCACCGGCTGGACAGCGGTGATCTGTGGTTAATAAGTAGGAGGGTCGCGACCTCTGGTTATCAGCTTGGCGCTTTGACTTGGATCAATCAAACGAAAAGATCTACACTAAGCATTAAGTTTTTCTGAAAGGTGAGCGTGATGAATCAACTATCGACCATGGCTCCCAGCCGGGCTGCCTTGCCGCTACTGGATAGCGAGGTGCTGCGCACCTTTGTAACCATTGCTGAAAGTGGCAGCTTCACGCGCGCTGCTCAGCAGCTGTTTCGCACCCCATCGGCGCTGAGCATGCAGATCAAACGCCTAGAAGAGATCCTCGGCCAGACGCTGTTTGTGCGCGAAGCGCGCCACGTCCGCCTGACTGCCGAGGGAGAAGTGCTGCTGGGCTATGGACGTCGGCTGCTTAAACTCAATGCGGAAGCGGTGACCCAGTTTTTAGCCCCTACCATCGAAGGGCGCGTTGGGCTGGGGATAACCGACGACGTGGTGGGGCGTATTTTGCCCACCGTTTTAGCCCAGTTTGCCCGCTCGCACCCTGCAGTTCAGGTCGATGTGGTGGTTGGCCGTAGTATCGAATTGCTTGCAAGACTCGATGAAGGAGAACTTGATCTCGCCTTGGTAATGTCAGGGGAGCCTGGTCAAGCGGCACGTGGGGAGGTCGTTCATAGCGAACCGCTGGTATGGGCGGGCCGTGAAGGTGGCTTGGCAGCCCAGCGCGACCCGCTACCGGTGACGCTGGCTCAACAGGGATGTGCGTGGCGTCGAATTGCACTCAACGCACTGGATAGCGCCGGGGTGAATTACCGCATCGCCTACTCCTGCGACCACTGTGCCGGTCAGGAAGCTGCGATGTTGGCAGACCTGGCCATTTCCCCGTTTCCGAAAAGCTTGATTCGATCTCCGCTCAAGCGCCTCACCAGTGACGCACTGCCCCCACTCGCTGATTACCAAGTGGCGCTGGTTAAGCGTGCTGGCAGTGGCGACGCCAGCGAAGTACTGGCCGAACGGGTGGTGGAGGCTTTTCGGGAAGGGTGAACCCACGCCATCTGAAGAAATTGCCAATTATGCTAACTCGGTGCTGCACTCAGCTCGCTGTCACCTTCATAAGTAAGGTTGGTTTCCCAGCTTTCGCTGCTAACGGCGATGGCCGCGTGAATACCGGCACTATCGCCTGCCTTGAAGGCTTTATAGATAGCTTTGTGATCCTTTAAGGCCGTTTCAGGCAGGGAACGCATAGAGGTTTCCAGTGCGGCCTCAATCAGTTGCAGCAAGGTTTCACCGACGCGAATGGTCATGGGGTTATGGGTGCTGTGCAGAATGGCGCGATGGAAGGCGATATCGTGCTTGGAGGTTTGAGCACCCTCGCGGATGGCTTCTTCCATGGCGTCGATACTCTGCTGAATGTGCTGATGATCCTCTGCTGTGGCGCTACGCATGGCTTGCAGGGTGTACGCCGGTTCAAACATCAGACGGAACTCAAGCACATCCCTTGTCATGCCCCGCGCCAAGATCATCCCGAACGCCATAGGATCGACTAACGGCGTGCCGGGTTCACGGCGAATCATGGTGCCCTGGCCGCGTTTGACTTCCACAATGCCAATCGCTTGCAGCATTTTGATGGCTTCACGCACGCTCGATTTGCCAATGCCCAGGCTGTGGGTCAATTCAGTTTCTGAGGGAAGGTAATCCCCTGGCTTCAGGTCGCCGCGTATCAAGGCGCTCTTGATACGCTCTAGTAGTTGTAGCGCAACGGAACTGCGCTCCATCGAATCCCCAAAAGACGTTGTGTTCGCTGGGTTGGTTTCGGGCTGGCGTTTAAAACTCATGTGGGCCTCACGTGGCTCATCGGGATTTATTGCATGCTAATGAAACGTAAGCCTAGCGGCTTAGAGCCTCTGATCGCATATATTTAAAAGCAATATTCTTATTTTATTTTGGTTTATGTGCCTGACTTGCTTATGGCTTGTTCTTTGGTCTAGTCTGAAAACAGACATCTGATGTCTGCTGTTTGTATTAGCTTGGCATAAAACAAGAGAATCTGCATGAGTAAAAAGCACATCGTAGTGCTGACAACGGGCGGCACCATTGCCAGCAAGCCCAGTAATTCAGGGCGTAGCCAGTCAGGGGCATTAAGCGGAGAGCAACTGCTGGAGCAGGTGGCACTACCCCAGGGCGTCGAGATAACGCTAGAGGTGATGTCGATTCTGCAAAAACCCAGCAATGCTGTCACTCTCGCCGACCTTGCTGAGCTCCATCGCCAAGGGCGGAAAGCCTTAGCGCGGGCGGATGTGGACGGTCTGGTGATCACCCACGGTACCGATACCTTGGAAGAGACTGCTTACTTTCTATCGCTCACGCTGCCCGCGGATAAGCCCTGTATCATCACCGGTTCTCAGCGGGCGCCTCACCAACTGGGCACTGATGCGTTTAAAAATATCTGCGATGCCATCGTGGCGGCGGCAAGCCCGCAACTCAGCCAGCTTGGCTGTGTCGTGGCGTTCAACGAGTCGCTGTTTGCGGCTCGCTATGCCCGCAAGGTGAACAGCTTTCAGCTCAACGGATTTGAAGCCCCTGGCGCTGGTTCGCTGGGATATATCGACGGGCAGCGGGTGAAACTCTATTACGCGGAAAAGGTGGTCGCGGCCCCGATTAAAGGGTGGGATTTGCCGTTACCACGGGTTGATCTGCTACCCGCCTATTTAGATGCCTCTCCCGCGCTACTGAAAGCCTCTGTTGAGAGCGGGGCAAAAGCGGTAGTAATCGATGGCTTGGGTCGTGGACATGTACCGCCAAGTTGGATGAACGAAATAAGAGAAATGGTTAGCGCGGGCGTCCCGATAGCGGTCGTGAGTAGCTGCGCGCAAGGGCCGGTGAATACCAGTTATGAATTTAGCGGCAGCCTAGCCGATTTAGCCTCTGCTGGAGTGCTAACACTCAACGATATCAGTGCACGTAAGGCAAGGCTTGCCCTTGCCTTGCTGCTGAGTAGTACCCCACGCGAAGCGCTGGGGGATGCGATGGAGCGCTTGATGGCGTGAGCGGCCTCTCAACCTTGCTCAATATGCGGTAACAGGAAACTAAAAAAGCAATTCACCACAACTAAATAAGGTGCTGGACATGAAACTGACGCTGACAAAAGCCACCCTCTCTGCTGCCATTGCCGTTGCTTCTTTAAGTGCGGCTCAACTCCATGCGGCTGACTATACCTTCAGCTTCGCCCATGTGTTGATTGAAGAAACGCCTAACGGCCAAGCGGCGCTGCGTTTTAAAGAGGAGGTTGAAGAGAAATCTGATGGCCGTATCGAGATCAACGTACTGCCCGCCGCTCAGGTCGGGGGCGACGTTGAAATCATTGAGCAGATTCAGATGGGCTTGGTTGATATCGGTATCCCTCCCACGGCCACTCTGGGCAACTTTGAGCCGCGCATGCAGATTCTGGATCTGCCGTTCTTGATTGCCGATTACGACACCATGGTGGAAACCCTGGATGGTGAAGTGGGTCGCGAAATCCTCGATACCCTGAATGGCCATAACATGTATGGCGTCAACTTCTGGGGCGCAGGTTTCCGCCATATCACCAACAATGATCGCCCGATCGAAACCCCCGAGGATATGGATAGTATCCGCATGCGCACCATGCAGGCGCCGATCATTATCTCCACCTATGAAAACCTGGGCGCTAACGCCACCGCCATGGCGTTTACCGAGGTGTATAACGGCCTGCAGCAGGGCGTTGTATCCGGTCAGGAAAACCCGCTGGCTAATATCTACACCATGCGTTTCCACGAGGTGCAGGATTATCTCTCACTGACGAATCACGCTTACCACGCCTATGCGGCGGTGATTAATCAGGACTCCTGGGATTCGCTACCAGAAGATCTGCAAGCGATCATGCTGGAAGCCTTTGAAAATGGCCGCGACACGTCCCGCGAATTAACGCTGCAGGACGAAGAAACCATTATGGAAGACATTAAAGACGAAATTGCCATTAACGAACTCACTGCAGAGCAGCGCGAAGCCTTTATCGAAGCCAGCATGCCGGTGCACGAAGAGTATGAAGAGATCGTCACCACCGAACTGCTCCACAAAGTTTATGACTCGGTGGGTATCGAGTACTAAGCAGAGGTTTCCGTAAACCTAGTTTTTATAAATCTCGCTCTTTTCCTCTTACCCACTTAAGGGTGTGGATCTCTCATGTTCGAAGCGCTCAACAAATGTCTTGATCGCTTGGAAAGTGTGGCGATGGTCGTTTTCATGTCGATTGCGACCATCCTCACTACCATCCAAGTTGTCTATCGCTACGGCTTTAGCGGTTCGCTGTTTTGGGCTGAAGAAGTCGTTATTTACTCCATTATCTGTATGAGTTTTGTGGGTGCCAGTATGGGTGTGCGTCATGGCACGCATATTTCGGTCGATGTGCTGAATGCGATTGCCACGCCCGCCGTTAATCGTTGGCTTCATTTGATCGCTGCAATCATCGGTATCGTGTTCGCTGGCTTTATGACTTATTACGGCTTTGTTCTCTATTTCAGCACGCTGGATCGCGGGCAGTTAACTGCTGCACTTAGACTACCCATGGCATGGTTTTACCTGCCGATTGGTGTTTCCGGTGTACTGCTGATTCTGCGTTATCTATGGGTAATCAATGAAGTCTGGAAAAAGCCTCCGGTAGGTCTCTCCGAAGAGCTTGTAGCCGGTTCGGATAAGCTCATTTAACTCCTGGAGAGCGACCATGATTACTGCATTATTACCGATCTTCTTTGCCGTGCTGCTGCTCGGGCTGCCCATCTTTGCCTCATTAGCATTAGCGGTATTTCTCGCCATTGAATTTTTTGGCTCCACTAACCCCGTGATCGTGCCGATGCGCATGTTTACCGGTATGAATAACTTCTCGCTGATGGCGATTCCGTTCTTTATCCTGGCGGCGGAGTTAATGCGGATTGGCGGGCTTTCCGACCGGTTGATCAATCTTGCCAAGGCGTTAGTGGGGTGGGTGCCCGGCGGTTTAGCCGCGGCTACCGTCCTGTCGTGCCTATTCTTTGGTGCCATTTCCGGTTCAAGCCCCGCTACTGTGGTGGCGATTGGCTCTATCATGTTTCCCGCGCTGGTAGCGGCGGGCTACGATAAACGCTTTGCCATTGGGTTGATTGCCACCGCCGGTACGCTAGGCCCCATTGTGCCGCCGAGTATTGCACTGATTATCTACGGCTCGGTGACCGGCACATCCGTTGGGCGTCTGTTTGCAGCAGGCTTATTACCGGCCATCGTTATCGCTTCGATACTGATCGCCTACTGCATTGTTTTTAGCAGCATCAAAGGTTATGAGCGCTCACCTTTCCCAACACTACGGCAAATTTTTGCGGCCTTTAAAGACGCTGCCTGGGGCCTTGGCCTGCCGGTGATTCTGCTGGGGGGCATCTACAGCGGCGTATTCACCCCGACTGAATCGGCAGCGGTGGCCTGCGTATATGGCCTGTTTGTCGGCATGGTGGTGTATCGCACCATCAACCTTAAAGCGCTAGCGGGAACGTTAAGAAGCTCAGGGCTGATCTCCGCCACGCTGCTGTTGATTACCGCTGGCGCCTCGGCCTTCTCTTGGCTATTGGCAATTACTGGCACGCCCAGCCAGCTGGCGGGGCAGGTGCTGTCGTGGACGGATGATCCCTTTCAAGTCATGGCGTTGTTTAACGTCGTAATGATTATTGCTGGCTTCTTCCTCGATAGCGCCTCGGCCATCATCGTACTCTCGCCGCTGCTACAGCCTATCGCTGCGCAAGTGGGCGTCGACCCTGTTCACTTCGGTGTCATTACGTTGATTAACTTCTCAGTGGGCATGATTACCCCACCGGTAGGTCTGAACCTGTTCGTCGCCATGGCGATATCTAAAATGTCACTGCAGGAAGTGTTTAAAGCCTGTTTGCCGCTGATTGGTTTGATGCTGATAGCGCTGATTATTATCACTTATGTACCGTGGCTCAGCACTTGGCTGCCCTCGTTAATCTATTAATCAATGGTTTAAAGACGCTAACAAATAAGGACAACGAATCATGAGTAAAACGATTGAACAGGCGGTAGCGGACCAGGGCCTTACATTACCGGCCATTCCAACACCGCGCGGGCTATTTCTGCCCTGGTCTCGGTTGGGCAATCAGTTGTTTTTAGCGGGCCAGATTTGCGAACGTGGCGGTGATGTTCTCTATCCTGGCAAGGTGGGCGGTGAGTTCGATCTTGAAACCGGAAAACTGGCGGCCCAAGCGTGTGCTTTAAACCTCTTGGCGGAATTGAGCGATGCGGTTGATGGTGACTTCTCACGGGTGGTCCGCTGCGTGCGCATGAACGGCTTCGTCAATGTGGCGCCGGGCTTTCACGATGTGCCGCTGGTAATCAACGGTGCATCAGAGCTATTTGTCGCGCTGTTTGGTGATGCAGGTCGCCATGCCAGAACTGCAATTGGGGTGGCGACACTGCCGGGCAATGCCGCGGTGGAAGTCGAAGCAATATTTGAAGTGCGCTAAGCACGCTAAGGAGGAATATAACGCATGCAGGATTCAGTGATTTTTCTACCCTTACGTGAGCAACGTGCACGCCTGCGAGCAGGCACCCTCACCGCGACTGAACTTGCCGAGGCTTCTATCGCGGCGTATCAGCAGCGCGGCAAACACGACCACGCCTACCTCACCTGGAATGGCGAGCAGGCACTGACGATGGCTAAAGCCACGGATGCCGTGCTTTTCCAAGGTGGTGACAGCGGTGGGCTAATGGGCATGGCGGTATCGATTAAAGATATCTACGCCGTGCCAGGGCTACCCACCTATGCGGGTTCTTCCCAACGCCTGCCCAAGTGCTGGGAGCGCCCCGGCCCGGTAGTGAGCGCTTTGCTAAAGCAATTACCTTCCGTGATGGGTAAAACCCACTCCGTTGAGTTTGCCTTTGGCGGGCTGGGTACCAACGCCCACTGGGGAGCGCCGCGCAACCCTTGGGATACTAAGCAGCACCGCACGCCTGGCGGTTCCAGCTCTGGGGCAGGTGTTTCGTTAGTGAGTGGGACGGCAAGCCTGGCGTTGGGGACCGATACCGCCGGATCAGTGCGTATTCCTGCCTCTATGACCGGCGTAGCGGGGTTGAAAACTACCGCTGGACGCTGGTCGACCGAGCAGATTGTGCCGCTTTCAAGCACGCTGGATACCCCAGGGTTGCTGGCGCGTCGGGTAGATGACCTTGCCTTTGCGTTCGATGCGTTGGATGGCGGTCTTAGCGGTCAGGATGATCGAGTGCCAGCAACACCGACACTTGCCGGTCTTACCTTTGGTGTTCCGGAAACGTTTTTCTGGGACGACTGCAGCCCTGGCATCGCGGAAACGGTACGCGCGGCGATCAAACAGCTGGAGGCCGCCGGGGCGCGAATAGTCACCCTGGAACTGCCTGGCATCGATGAAGCGTATGAGTTGTTCAAGCTGGGCGGTGTGGCTGCGGCAGAGCTGGCCGCGTTTTTAAAAACTGAACTGCCTGAGATGATTGAATCCCTAGATCCTAATGTGGCTGCCCGCGTTAAAGCGGCCGATGATATGCCCGCTTGGGAGTATGTGCGTCGTCGCACAATACTGGATTCGCTCTATCAATCTGCTGCCGCCCGTATGGCCGATGTCGATGCGGTGCTCACCCCTACGGTGGCAATTACACCACCCACTATCGAAAGTCTCGAGCCAGAAGGCGCCTACCCTAAAGCCAATATGCACGCCCTGCGCAACACGGTGATCGCTAATTTCCTGGGTCTGTGTGCCTTAACGCTACCGGTGGGGAAAGACGCGCTGGGCATGCCGGTTGGCCTGCAAGTGCTCGCCGGGCCGTGGCAGGACGCGAAACTTTTAGCCATTGGTCAGGCGATTGAAAATGAGTTGGGCTCAGGCTTGGAGATTCTTGGTCAACCGCCAGCGGTGTGAATGCTGAGGCGGCCTAAGTACTGCCGCCGATTTGGAGTGTAAAACCCACATCGTGCTGGCGGCGATAGACGTTTTTGCCGCCTAGTCGCCGGATAAGCTCCTTGGCGGCTAAGCGGCCCATCTCTTCTCTGGGTGAGAGAATAGTCGTGAGCTGAGGCGTCACTTGCTGGCCAAGGGGCAGGCCGTTAAACCCGGCAATGGCGATATCCCCTGGCACGTTTAGCCCTTGACGTTGAGCAGCCAGCAGGGCGCCTGCCGCCAGATCGTCGTTGGCAAAGTGAATGGCCTGGGTATGGGGATGTTGCGCGAGCACTTGGGCCAGTCCTTCCGCGCCCGCTTGCAGGCTGCCCAGGGTGTCTAGTTCCAGTAGTGGGGCGTCGAACCCTTTCTCTTTTAGCACCGCTTTATGTCCATCAAAACGCATACTGGCGCGGTAATCCTGAGCTAGCCGTGCGCCTACATAAACAATATGGCGGTAGCCTTTGTCGATCAGATGACTGGCCATACAGCGGCCGGCGGCCACGTGATCCAGGCCAACGTTAAGGTCCATCCCCTTGCCCAGCTCCATCACTTCCATAATGGGGTGATCCCAGTTCGCCAGCAGCGTATGGCACGCCGAGTTATGGCGTAGCCCGGCCGTGACCAGCGCTGAACATGACCAGCCTAAAAACGTGCGCACTAACTGATACTCGCGGTCTAGATCGTAGTCGGTGTTACCCAGCAGTATCTGATAACCCTCGGCTTCGAGTGTTTCCTGCAGGCCTTTGATCACTTCCACAAACACGCTATTGATCAGTGATGGCACGATCACGGCAATCAGCCGTGATCGGGAAGACGCCAGGCTGCCTGCGACCAAGTTAGGTACGTACCCCAAGTTCTCCACGGCCTGAAGAACGCTTCGCCTTGCGCTATCGCTAACTTTATCGGGATAGTTCAGTGCCCGCGATGCTGTAATCGGCGATACCCCTGCCGCTTGTGCCACTTGGCTGAGCGTGACTTGGTCGGAGCTTCGTCGCTGCCTAGCGTTGTTAGGTAGGGCAGGCGTTGTCACATTTTTGGCGCGCGAGTCAGCGTTAGGTGAGTCTTTAGACATTGGTCGCAGGGCCCTAATGTTCAGCTTGTCGTTACGCAGAGAATAATCTAAAACAAATGGTAGCGCTATCATGACAGCGCTACCATTTGCCTTTTAGCAACGGGCTAGGATTAGGAGAACAGCGCCGCGACGATAGCAACAAAAACAACAACACTTTCAACAAAGCGAGGTGTCGGCAGGTGAGTCAACACGATCAACAATCACTTCAAGTAGGCGTTATTGGCCTGGGTGCCATGGGTATGGGCACTGCTACCGTATTGCTCCAACACGGATTTAACGTCACGGGCTGCGATATTTCTGCAGATGCTCGCGATGCCTTCGTGGCGGCAGGGGGCCGCAGTGTTGCAACACCTGCCGAGCTTGCTCACTGCCATATTGTGTTGGTGGTTGTCGTTAACGGCTTACAGGTTGATCAGGTGTTGTTTGGAGAGCAAGGCGTGGCCAGCCAATTGGCACCGGGCAGTCTGATTATGCAGTGCGCCACAGTGGCGCCCAGTCAAGCCAAACAGCTGGGTGAGCGCTTGTCGGCACAGGGTTTAATGATGCTGGATGCGCCAATTAGCGGCGGTGCTGCTAAAGCGAAAAGCGGTGAGCTCTCGGTCATGGCCTCCGGTACACCTGAGGCGTTCAGCTATGCCCAGCCAGCGCTTGATGCCATGGCCGCTAAAGTTTATCAGTTGGGCGATGCACCTGGGGTCGGCTCCAGCATGAAGTTAGTCAACCAATTGCTAGCGGGTGTCCATATTGCCACCGCCGCCGAAGCCATGGCGTTGGGTATTCGTATGGGGCTCGACCCCGAGGTTATTTATGACGTCATCACCCACTCGGCGGGCAATTCTTGGATGTTCGAGAACCGCGTGCCGCACATTCTGAGTGGTGACTACACGCCGCTTTCCGCGGTGGATATCTTCATTAAAGATCTCAATATCGTGCATCAAACCGGCCGCGAGCTGGCGTTGGCAACGCCGGTGGCGTCCAGCGCTCTGCAGCAGTTTACCGCTGCCAGCGGTGCAGGCTTTGGCCGTGAAGATGATTCAGCGGTGATCAAGGTTTATCAGCGGCTCTCCGGCATCGCCTTGCCGGAAGCCGCCAACGATGCCCAAGGAGCCTGATAAAAATGGGTATGGGATCGAACATTGTATTAGGCGCCATCGCCGACGACTTCACCGGAGCCACCGATCTGGCTAATAACCTGGTGCGCGGCGGCATGCGCTGCCTGCAGGTGATTGGCGTGCCTTCGGAGGAGATTGAACTGCGAGAGATTGATGCGGTAGTAGTGGCGCTCAAGTCCCGCTCCTGCCCAGTGGATGAGGCCGTGGCGGATTCCTTAGCAGCACTGAATTGGCTCCGCCAGCAGGGTGCCCGCCAGCTGTTCTTCAAGTACTGCTCCACGTTTGATTCCACCGACCAGGGCAATATCGGCCCGGTGGCCGATGCGCTATTAGAGGCTCTTGAAGCAAATCAAACCGTGATGGTGCCCGCCTTCCCAATCAATGGCCGCACGGTCTACCAGGGCCATTTGTTTGTGGGTGATCGCTTGCTTAACGACAGCGGCATGCAGCACCACCCGCTAAATCCCATGCAAGACGCGGATTTAGTCCGCGTGCTCTCCCGCCAAACGCCACACCCGGTAGGCTTGGCCAACCGGGCGGTGCTGGCCCAAGGGGCGGAGGCAACCCGCGCTCATTTGTCGGCACTGGCTGAGCAAGGTATGCGTCATGTGGTCTGTGACTCCTTGGATGAGCATGATCTGGATGTATTGGCCGAAGCCACCGTCTTGATGTCGTTAGTCACCGGGGGCTCTGGTCTGGGGCAGGCGCTGCCCGCCCAGTACCGTGCCCAGGGCTGGTTAGACACCATCACGGAGCCGGGGCGTTTATCGCCTGCTTCGGGCGGGGCGCTGGTGCTCTCCGGCAGTTGCTCCCGGGCCACGCTGGCCCAGGTGGCAGACTTCTTGGTCAAGCACCCTGACGGTGGCTTTGCCCTGAATCCCTTGGCGCTGGCGGAAGACGAACAACAGCAGACGCAGGCGCTGGCGTTTGCTCGGCAGCGGTTATCTGAACAGGCGCCGGTACTGATTTATGCCTCGGCAGATCCAATCAACGTAGCAGCGGCACAGCAAGCGTTAGGGGTAGCGCGTGCCGGGCAGCTCGTGGAAGAAGCATTGAGCCAACTGGCAGTTACGCTGGTTAACGAAAGCGTGGGTCTGTTGCT
The DNA here is from genome assembly GCF_022489065.1 of Vreelandella neptunia. Classification (GTDB taxonomy): domain Bacteria; phylum Pseudomonadota; class Gammaproteobacteria; order Pseudomonadales; family Halomonadaceae; genus Vreelandella; species Vreelandella neptunia_A. The sequence continues at coordinate 109,715 of NZ_JAKVTW010000012.1, forward strand.
GGTCGCCGGGGGTGAAACCTCCGGTGCGGTGGTCTCGGCGCTGGGCATTACCACCCTGCGCATCGGCGAGCAGATCGACCCCGGCGTGCCCTGGACTCAAGCCCCGCTCGCAGATCGCGAAGCTCCTCTGTCGCTGGCGCTGAAGTCCGGCAACTTCGGTGGCGTCGATTTCTTTACCCGGGCATTTGAGGTGCTGGCATGAGTATCCATTTGCATCGCCACCCCCAGAACAGCTTGCGGGAGCAGATCAGCACCCTGGGCAAATCGCTGTTTGATCGTGGCCTCACCATGGGCTCCAGCGGCAATATCAGCGTGCGGCTGGACGACGGCGGCTGGCTGATGACGCCGACCAATGCCTGCTTGGGCAGGTTAGACCCGGCGCGCCTCTCCCATCTGGATAACAGCGGCCAACTGATCAGCGGCGATAAGCCCACCAAAGAGCAGTTTCTGCATATGGCGATGTACGAAGAGCGCCCGCAGTCCGGCGCCATCGTGCATCTGCACTCCACTCACTCGGTGGCGGTCTCCTGCTTGCCGGAAGTCGACCCCTGCGACTGCATTCCGCCGCTGACCGCCTATTACGTGATGCGTGTGGGCAAACTACCGCTGGTGCCATACTACATTCCCGGCGACCCCAAACTGGGCGATGCGGTACGCGGCTTAGCGGGTAAACACAGCGCGGTACTGCTGGCCAACCATGGCCCGGTGGTGGCGGGTAAAAACTTAGAAGCGGCGGTTTATGCCACCGAGGAGCTGGAAGAGACAGCTAAGCTTTACCTGCTACTACGAGGCGAGAACCCGCGGGGGTTAACGCAAGAGCAGGTAGCCGAGTTAGAAGCGCGCTTTCCACGGGATTAACTACAAATTTAATAGCGTACTTAACAACAAGAGCACCCCATGATTCGATTAGCCGCCAACCTCAGCATGCTGTTTAACGAGCACGCCTTTATCGATCGCTTTGGCGCCGCCGCGGATGCGGGCTTTAAAGGTGTTGAGTATCTATTTCCCTATGCCTTTGCTGCCGACGATTTACAGCGCGCGTTGAAGGAAACGCAATTGGAACAGGTGCTGTTTAATTTGCCACCGGGGGATTGGGAGGCAGGTGAGCGAGGCTTGGCAAGCCTGCCAGGCCGAGAGGGCGAATTTCGCGATTCGGTGGTGGAGGCACTGCGTTACGCTGAGGCACTCAACTGCCCGCGGGTGCATGCTATGGCCGGGGTGCTGCCTGAGAACGCCGATGCCACCACCCAGGCTGACCACCATGCAACCTACATCAGGAATCTCCGTTTTGCGGCGAGTGAAGCGGCCAAGGTTGGCCGAGAGATACTGATTGAACCGATCAATACCCGCGATATGCCAGGATTTTTCCTGTCACGCCAAGCGCAAGCCATGGCGGTGTTGGAAGAGGTTGGGGCGGAAAATCTAAAGCTACAGTTTGATCTCTACCACTGCCAAATTATGGATGGCGATTTGATTCGCCACCTTGAACGCCAGTTCAGCGCCATCGGCCATATCCAAGTTGCAGGGGTCCCAGAGCGCCACGAGCCGAATGTTGGAGAAGTGCACTACCCCGCCATTTTTGAGCGATTAAGTGCGCTGGGCTACACCGGTTGGATCGGCTGTGAGTATCGGCCCAAGGAAGAAACCCGAGCGGGGCTAGGATGGGGCGAAGCTTGGGGGCTAACCACTCACTGATATCCGTCAGTTCAAATAAAAACGAGAAAAACGCAAACAATAACAACAGTGCATAGGAGCAAAACGATGCATATAGCCATTACCGGTGCAGCAGGCTTTCTAGGTCAGCGGTTAGTGCAACAGCTGCTGACTAGAGGTGAGCTTCGCCAGCAGCCCATTACTCGGCTAACACTGATTGATCAGATAGAAGCACCTTTGCCTGAATCGGGAAACGTCGCCGTGACATCAAGGGCGCTGGATATTACCGAGTCCGGCGCACTGGATAGCGTGCTGGCGCAACGCCCTGATGTTATTTATCACCTGGCGGCGGTCGTGAGCTCTGCGGCAGAAGCCGATTTGGAACTCGGCATGCGGGTTAATTTCGATGCCACGCGGGCGCTGTTGGAAGGCTGCCGGAAGCAGTCACTGACCGATACTCGCTTGATTATGGCCAGCTCCGTGGCGGCATACGGCGGTGAGCTGCCGGAAGTGTTGGATGATATGACAGCACTCCATCCGCAAAACTCCTACGGCACCCAAAAAGCCATGTGTGAGCTGCTCATCAACGATTACAGCCGCCGTGGGCTTATCGATGGCCTAGTGCTGCGCCTGCCCACCATTGTGATTCGTCCTGGCCGACCGAACGCCGCCGCCTCCAGCTTTGCCTCCAGTATTTTACGTGAACCGCTGAATGGCGAAGAAGCGATTTGCCCCGTACCTGTTGAGCTGCCGATGTTTGTGATGTCGCCGGGCAAAGTGGTGGATGCGCTGATTCATGGCGCTGAGGTGCCGAGCGAGGCACTGGCGCCTTTTCGAGCTTTTATGCTGCCAGGGATCACCGTCACAGTGGCAGAAATGCTGGAAGCGCTGCGTGAAGCTGCGGGTGAGAAGGCGCTTTCACTGGTACACCATGAGCCCGACCCACGCATCGAAGCCATTGTTGCCAGTTGGCCTGCGCGCTTTGAGACAGCAAAGGCCAAGCAGCTTGGCTTTGTAGGCGATGACAACTTCAAGCAGATCATTGATGCGTTCGTTTCTGAACAGTCCTGACTTCCTCTCCTACCCGTAAGGGTAGGAAACTGCCTGGGCGACCCCACGTGGATAAGTTGCCCCAATGACCACCCTCACAACAATATAAAGAGGGCACTACAATGACTAAGCAATACGTGACAACAACACTCAAGCGCCATGTGCTGGTCGCAGCAATTAGCGGTGTCGCCACTGCTGGTATGGCACTTCAGGCTCACGCCGCAACGGAAGTGAACCTGGGGCACACGTTATCCTCCACATCGCACTACTCGGTTGGCGCAGATGCCTTCAAAGAGGCTCTGGAGCGACTGTCTGACGGCGAGTTCACGGTCACCGAGCACACCTCTGGGTCGCTGGGCGGCGAGCGGGAGATGATCGAAGGCCTGCAGATCGGTACGGTCGATGTGGTCATTACTTCCACAGGCCCGCTGGGTAACTTCGTACCAGAAAGCTATGTGCTCGACCTGCCATTCCTGTTTGAGAACTACGATCAGGCTCGCTGCGTGTTGGATAGTGAACTGGGCGATGAGCTGTTGGAAAAAATGGGCGAGCACGACTTGGTGGGCTTGGCGTGGTCTGAAAATGGTTTTCGCCACCTAACCAATAGCCAACGCGAGATCGCCACGCCCGCAGATGCCGAGGGGCTGCGCGTACGCACCATGGAGAACGCGGTACACCAGGAAGCGTTCCGTCAGATGGGCGCCCGCCCAACACCGATGGCGTTCCCTGAGCTGTTCACCGCGCTTCAGCAGGGCACTGTCGATGGTCAGGAAAATCCGATTACCGTCATCGTCGCCACCAACTTCTGGGAAGTGCAGGACTACCTCTCGCTCACCGGGCATGTCTACTCACCGGCCATCGTGCTGGGGTCACCCATTCTGCTAGACGGTCTGAGCGATGAGGAGCGTGGTTGGTTTATAGAGGCAGCTGCAGCCTCTGCACAGGCAACCCGGGAAGAAGTTTCGCGCCTAGAGCGTGAAGGGGTAGCGCTGCTGGAAGAAAATGGCATGACGGTGAAAACCGATATCGATATCGGCCCCTTCCAGGAAGCAGTACAGCCCGCCTACGAGATATTTACCTCTGAATACGGCACCGAAATGCTTGAGCGCGTTCAGGAAACCGCCAGCGGTTGTTAAGTGTTTTTCCCACCTCGGCCTCCGGCATTGCCGGGGGTCGCCTTGGCATGGTGAATTCTTATGCTAGCGGTCTTTCTTCGTTTTGAGCACCAGTTAACCCGCTTCGCGATGCTGCTGGCGGTGTCGATGCTGGCGATCTCGGTCACGCTCAGTTTTTATCAGGTGCTCACCCGTTTTGTGTTTAACGCCCCCTCCACATGGACAGAAGTCGCCTCCCGCGCGGCGATGATCTGGTGCGTATTTATGGCCGCCGCGGCCACCTTTCGGGGCGGTTATATGATGGCGGTGGAGGTGGTTTATAAAGTGGTGCCTGCGCGTTTTATAACGCTATTAGAGGTCGCCATTGTGGTGTGCTGCCTGCTGGTTCTTGGCGTGCTTATCCATTACGGCATTCAAATGACCATGCGGGTAAGTAATCAAACCATGTCCGGGATGAATATTTCGATGGCATGGGCGTACGCAGCAATCCCTACGGGATCCTTTTTTGCCATTGTCGCAGTGATCGCGCGCTTACTGGCGCAACTGAGTGGCCGCGAGAAAGTAGGGCCGGAGAATAGCGAAATAGCGCCTGAAGCCCAGGACGGGCAGCTACCTAATGAGGGGTCACAGCCATGAACATGGTGATTGGCCTGTCGCTGATTATTCTGTTTACCTTCGGTGTGCCGATTGCCATTTCTATTATCCTGGCATCGATTATCGGCATTGAATTCTTCACGCGCCTGCCACTGCTGCTGGTGCCGCAGCAGATGTTTATCGGCATCGATAAATTCCCGCTAATGGCGATCCCATTTTTTATTCTTGCCGGTAACCTGATGGCGGCAGGGGGAATATCTCAACGGTTGGTGGATTTGGCCAAATCCATCGTTGGCCGGGTGCAGGGCGGCTTGGCGATGTCCTGTGTACTCACCTGCATGATGTTTGCCGCGGTTTCCGGTTCCAGTGTGGCGACCACCTTTGCTATCGGCGCTATTTTGATCCCCGCCATGGTAAAGCATGGCTACCCCAAGCCGTTGGCGGCTTCCATTCAGGCATCATCCGCTGAGCTTGGCGTGCTGATTCCGCCCTCAATTCCTTTGATCCTGTACGGCGTGAGTACCGATACTTCCATCGGGCAACTGTTTCTGGCGGGCATTGGCCCCGGCATATTGATTGGCTGTGCGCTGATCATCTTTCTCTACCTATTCTGCAAGATTCGTGGCTACGGTAAGGATGACTATAAAGACAGCACCGGCTTTATGATCTCGATGAAGCGCGCCTGGGTCGCGATGCTGATGCCGGTGGTGGTGATTGGCGGTATTTATGGCGGTGTTTTTACCCCTACCGAAGCATCCGCCGTGGCGGTGTTTTTTGCCTTAATCGTGGGTGGCTTCTACTACCGCGAGCTGAAAATGGACGATATGTGGCCGATTCTTCGTCAAAGTGTCATTTCCACCGCTGCGGTCATGCTGATCATCGCCGCCGCCTCGCTATTCAGTTTTCTGCTTAGCCGAACGGGACTGCCTGCGCAAATTGCTACCCTGGTGACCAACACCATCAATGACCCGCTGATGTTTCTGCTGGTGGTCAATGCGTTGCTGTTAGTCGTCGGCATGTTTATTGAAACTTCCGCCGCTATTTTGGTACTGGCGCCGATCTTGACGCCGATCGCTATTCAGTTTGGCATTCATCCGGTTCATTTTGGCCTGGTTATGGTCGTAAACCTGGCCCTTGGCATGATCACGCCACCGCTGGGCGTGAACCTGTTTGCTGCCTGTGCGGTCGCCAAAATCTCGATTGATCAAATGCTGCCATGGCTAGTGCGCTTTGTGCTGGTGGTATTGGCTTGCCTGATGGCGATTACCTATATGCCGTGGATCTCGATGGGGCTGGTCAACATCTTCTACGGTTAAGCTAATAGCGTTTTAAGTTACAAAAACATCAACAATAAAAGGAGTGCTGTATGTCTCACCCGTTAATGTTGCCCCCACAGCAGGCGCTGATTGCTGGAGAGTGGGTAGATACTGTTGCTACGCTACCAGTAGAGGCCCCTGCTACCGGCGAGCCCCTGGCGCGGATTGCGCGCAGCCAAGCGGAAGACGTCGATGCAGCGGTACAGGCAGCACGGCAAGCATTTGCCGGTCAGTTAGGTGAGTGGGCCCGCTGGTCTGCCCGGCAGCGCAGCGAATGGCTTCTGCGCTTTGCCGATGTGATCGAGGCGCATCACGAACAGCTAGCACAGCTCGAGTGTGCCGATACCGGTAAGCCGATGACCCAAGCCAAAGGCGATATTGCTGCCTGTGCCCGCTACTTCCGCTTTTACGGTGGTGCGGCGGACAAGCTGCACGGTGAAACGATTCCCTTTGAAAATGATTTTGCCGTAATGACGCTGCGCGAACCTTACGGGGTGTGTGCGCAAATTATTCCCTGGAACTATCCATCGCAGATATTTGGGCGCTGTGTGGCGGCGGCATTAGCCGCAGGCAATACCATTGTGCTCAAGCCCGCCGAAGATGCCTGTTTGAGCGTGCTGCGCTTGGCGGCGTTGGCGGTAAAACACGGCTTGCCTGCTGGCGCACTCAACGTTGTGCCAGGGCTGGGTTATGAGGCGGGTGCGGCCCTCGCTGGCCATCCCCAGATTGATCATCTCTCGTTTACTGGTTCGCCGGAGACCGGTACCCAGGTTGCCCAAGCGGCGGCACAGCACCATGTGCCCGTCACCTTGGAGTTAGGCGGTAAATCGCCGCAGCTCGTGTTTGCCGATGCGGATCTTGATGCGGCGCTTCCAGCCGTAGTGCGCGGCATTATTCAGAACGCCGGGCAGACCTGTTCGGCAGGCAGTCGCCTGCTGGTGCAGCGTGAAATCGCTGATAGTGTGGTGGCGAATCTTTGTGAGCGCTTTGCTGCTTTGCGTTGTGATGCAGGTGAAGCCGACGCTGACTGTGGCCCGCTGATCAATGCGCGCCAAAAAACCAAACTGGAAGAACGTTTGTTGGCGGCCAAAGCCGATGGTATTCGCGTTGCGGCCATAGGAGAGCTAGCGTCGAGCGCACCGGCTGGTGGTCACTTTGTCCTGCCTCAACTGCTGACCGATATTCCGGACGGGCATGAAGTACTGCGCGAAGAGCTGTTTGGGCCGGTACTGGTGGTGCAGGTGTTTGAGGATGAAACCGAAGCGCTGGCACTCGCCAATGCGACAGATTTTGGCCTGTGCGCAGGCATCTGGACGCGGGACGGGGGGCGACAACTACGCCTAGCCAAAGGCATTCGCAGTGGCCAGGTCTTTATCAACAACTACGGCGCCGCCGGTGGTGTTGAGCTACCTTTTGGAGGCGTTGGTCGCTCTGGTCATGGCCGAGAGAAGGGCTTTGAAGGCCTACGTAGCTACACACGGATTAAAACAGTCGCTATTAAACATTAACGGACGCTTCACCTTTACGGAGATAACAATGACAACAGTACGGCAAGTAGGCATCGTCGGTGTCGGTTTGATGGGCCATGGGATTGCCAGCAGCTTGTTGCGCGCTGGCCATCAGGTCAGTTTTCTTGAGCACCCGGGTAATCAGCCAGTGGCAGACCTGTTGGCCGCTGGCGCCACCGCGCTGAGTTCAGGCCGGGAAGTGGCGCAGAAGAATGAAGTGGTGATTCTATGCGTCACTGGCTCGCCTCAGGTAGAAGCGGTGCTGTTTGAGCCCAACGGTGTGCTGGAAGGATTAAAGCCCGGTTGTGTTGTGGTGGATTGCTCCACCGCTTTGCCTAGTTCAACAGAGAAAGTCTCGGCCAAAGTGACTGACGCTGGCGGACGCTTTATGGATGCAGCGATGACGCGCACGCCCAAAGAAGCGGCGGAAGGGCGGCTCAACTTGATTGTTGGCGCGCCAAAAGAGCTGTTTGATGAAACGCTGCCACTACTACAGGGCTTTGCTGAAAATATTGCCCATGCGGGCGATGTAGGGGCTGGGCATACCCTTAAGTTGCTGCATAACTTCGTCTCTTTAGGTTTTTCGGCAGTATTGGCCGAAGCCACGGCGGCCTCTCGCAAAGCAGGCATCAGCGATACGGCGTTGTTAGAAGTGCTTGGCGCTGGCGGTGGGGGTGGCGTTGTGCTTGAGCGGCTGCGCCCTTATATCGCTGACAATGACCCGTCGGGCTTTAAGTTTAGCGTTGCCAATGCCAGTAAAGACCTTGGTTACTATCACACCATGACCAATGAACTGGGAGTAGAGCGGGGCGTAGCGGGGGCGGTGCATGCCCTTTACGCCTCTATTGATGATACTGCGCTGGCGGTGCCAGAAGTGATTGGCGTATTGGAAAGACGAAAACGGTGAATAAGCGTTTAATTTGCCAAGATGCAACTAATGCAGATAAAGGCGTTCCAAAACCGCTGATAATATCGATAATTTGTTTTTTGGTAGGGTATAGCCTACTTTATGTAATTAAATCGTAAATAATGTGGTTGTTTTAGTAACCTTGGGGAGGGTTGTGAAGTAACATCGCGGGGTAGAAAATGTGGTGACCAGCTAAGAGAAGCTGACAGTGCTGATATCTAGCCACATGACTGCACTACTATTTTACAGGGATGAGTAAATAGAATGTATCAGCATTATGCGCGACCAGGGCCGGAAGTCGATTGCGAACTTCCAGGCCACGCAGTGGCTATTCTCAGCGTTCAAGGAAGCTCGCCTGGGGTTCATATCGTTGACGTTAATACTGACTATCAACGGCTATGGGGAGGCAGTCGAGAAGATTGGCTTGGTAGTGAGCCTATTATCGTTCAGCAAGAGGCAGTCAACCGGCAAATTTTTGCCCAGCTGCACGATGCGCTGAACCCTTTGATCAATGATGCGGGAAGTTTCTTTGAAGGCATTGGTGGCCTGGAAGTAAACCGCCGATTCGATGGGTCGCGTCGATACGTTGAATGGCGAATTACGGCGATGGGCGTTCGTCACAATGACGCCATTACGCTAGTGCTAACCCAGCGCGATGTTACCGAGCAGATGGAAAAAGAGGCGCAGCTTGAGCGGTTAGCGACAACCGATATGTTAACCGGACTGGTTAACCGAGCGCACTTCGATGCAGTGCTGAAAAGCGAATTCAATCGTCAACACCGCTACTCGCGACCGCTGTCGTTAATCATGCTTGATCTTGATTACTTTAAAGATATCAATGATAACTACGGGCACGATGTGGGTGACGAAGTGTTGATAGAGCTTGCCAATCTGCTTAAGCGGAACTTGCGCAAAGCAGACTGCTGCGCTCGTTGGGGCGGAGAAGAATTCATGCTTTTAGCCCCTGAAACCTCACTTGAACAGGCGGTTAGGCTCGCTGACAAAATTCGCGGTGCGATCAAACATACCGCCTTCCCCATTCAAGGTAGCGTCACAGCAAGCTTCGGTGTTGTAGAGGTTCATCCCCAAGAATCAATCAAAAGTGCCATGAAGCGCGCGGATGACGCCCTTTATCTCGCGAAAGATAAAGGGCGTGACCAAGTCTCAACGGGCGGTTTATTTAGCTCAGCGAAGCAGGCTTAGGTAGGGTCGCGGTCAATGGCAAACGCCGACCACGCTTGACGCACTGGCATGATTTCCAATCGATTAATATTGATATGTGCGGGCAGTGTCGCCAAGTAGAAAAGCTGCTCGGCAATATCTTCCGCTTGAAGAGGCGACGTTCCCCTGTAAAGCGCGTCCGAAGCCTCTTGGTTGCCTTTGGTTCTGACCAGGGTGAACTCCGTTTCCGCCATGCCAGGGGCCAGATCAGTCACACGGATACCCGTGCCAAGCAGGTCGCAACGCAGGTTATAGCTAAACTGCTGAACAAAGGCTTTTGATGCCCCGTACACGTGGCCGCCTGGATACGGCCACTGCCCGGCAACTGAGCCAAGGTTAAGAATGCTCGCCCCTTCTCCGGTTTTAAGCAGTAAAGGCATAGCAGCGTGGGTCACGTTGACCAATCCGGTAATGTTGGTATCGATCATCGTGTGCCAATCCTGCAGCGCCACTTTTTGCGCCGGTTCTGGCGCTAGCGCCAAGCCCGCATTGTTAATCAAGCAGGTCAGCGGTAGAAATTTTTCCGGCAGGTTGCTGATGGCCTGAGTCACCGCTTCACTGTCGCGAACATCCAAGGCTAGCGTTAGCACGTCTACTTGCTCTGAAAGCTCATCCTTCAGCGCCTCCAAGCGTTCTTCGCGACGGCCGGTTAAAATTAATGACCAACCCGCCTTGGCAAAGCGTTGCGCTGCGGCTTTACCAAATCCTGACGTGGCTCCCGTGATAAGTACGCTAGGCATAGGGGTATCTCCTTTATAGTTAACAATGTGTAGATAAATATTCGTTTTTAGTTATTAAGCTATCTTCGATGATAGACAGTGCATTCCGTTACTCTAAGCAGTGCAGGAAACAAACGGTTAGAGCCAGTTAGCACTCGATAGTGTGACATTGGCTCTCTCTGGTGCGTCTGTCCCTCATGCTCGTAACGATTGGCCCTACAGCTTAATGGTTCGAACTCACTAGGCTGGCAAGCACGCTATCTCTTTATGGATTAAACAGGGTGCTTGTTATGAATGCCAATGTTGCCGTTTCTGATTCCACTACACACAGTGTAGATAACCACTATGTGCACGGCCTGGATCGTCAGTATGTGTTTCACTCATGGGCGCAGCAAGGCAGTTTAGACCCCATGGTCATTGCAGGCGCGCAAGGATGCCGTGTCTGGGATTATGCAGGGCGTGAGTATTTGGACTTTAGTAGCCAGCTAGTCAATACCAATATCGGCCATCAGCACCCGAAAGTAATCAGCGCGATTCAAGCTCAAGCCGCTAGTTTATGCACCATTGCGCCGGCCCATGCCAACTTAGCACGCGGTGAAGCAGCTAAGCGTATTATCGCCAAAGCGCCGACTGGTTTTAGTAAAGTGTTTTTCACCAATGCGGGTGCGGATGCCAATGAAAATGCCATTCGCATGGCGCGGCTCTTTACTGGGCGAACTAAAATACTTTCCGCCTACCGCTCCTATCACGGTAATACCGGCTCAGCGATTGCCGCCACCGGGGATTGGCGGCGAGTGCCCAACGAGTACTCCAGTGGGCACGTCCACTTCTTTAACCCTTACCTTTATCGCAGCGAGTTTTGGGCGCGGGACGAGGATGAAGAGTGTGAGCGCGCGTTAACCCATCTACGCAGAGTGATTGAGTGCGAAGGTGCCAAGGCAGTCGCCGCTATCTTGCTGGAAACTATTCCCGGTACCGCTGGCGTCCTGCTACCCCCCAAAGCGTATTTACAGGGTGTTAGGCAGCTCGCCGATGAGTTTGGCATCGTGCTGATTCTCGATGAAGTGATGGCCGGTTTCGGCCGCACGGGGCGCTGGTTTGCCTTTGAGCACTACGACATGGCGCCCGACTTAATTGTCTTTGCCAAAGGGGTCAACTCCGGCTACGTGCCTGCCGGTGGCGTGATTATTTCAGAGCCAATCTCTCGCTATTTTGACGACCACTTTTTTGTCGGCGGGCTAACCTACTCCGGCCATCCGCTAGCGATGGCGGCGATAGTCGCGACCCTCGATGCGATGGAAGAAGAGGGCATCGTAGAGAATGCTGACGAAATGGGTAACGGCCCGTTAGCGAAAGGGCTGCAACAACTTGCCGAGCGCCACGCGGTGATAGGCGATTGGCGCGGCCTTGGTGTCTTTCACGCTCTCGAACTCGTCAGTGACCCGGTGCGTAAAACACCCCTGCCAGGGGCTGAAGTGCTAAAACTAAAACAGCAGTTGATGGAGCAAGGCCTGCTGGTCTTCACTGTCGAAAACCGCATACACGTGGTGCCGCCATGCATTGTGACGGCAGCTGAAGTGGAAGAGGGCTTGGCAATCTTGAATAGCGTGTTTGAAAGCTACGCTGTACCGGCTTGATAAGGCGGCTCTTAAGTATTTAAAGCACTATCGTAGGCGAGACCCAGGCGCTGTATGCCTGGGTCGATACGTTCCCTTTCAATAGCACCAAATCCCAAGCGGAAAAAGCGTCTCGGTGGGGCGGCATCAAAGAAGTGCTGGAAGCCAGGTTCAATGAGCACGCCTCGTTGAGCCGCATGCCAGGCAAGGCGCTGGGTATCGATGCTGGAATCTGCCTCCATCCAGAAGGCGCTAGAGCGGCTACTACTGTGGCTATGGCAGCCAGGTAACGCTTGGTCGATGGCAAGACGCATCGCATCCCGCCGCCGGTCAATCTCTTCCACATGCAGTTTGAGATAGCGCTCGTAGTAGCCCTGGGAAATAAACTGTGCCAACTGGTGCTGTAAGGCCGCGGGCGGATGGCGATACATCATCCGCCGCAGTGCCCGTAATTCATCAATCAATTCCGCATCCGCTACCACATAGCCCATTCGCAGCCCTGGTGAGAGTGCTTTGGATAAGCTGCCCATATAGATAATCCGCGCACTCTGCGCACTGGCTTTCAGCGCCGGAAGCGCGAACTGATCGCCGTGAATCTCGGCGTCGTAGTCATCCTCGATGACGATTTGGTCTCGGTGGGGTAGTTGTGCCAGCAGGGCATCACGCCTGGCCCGGCTCATGGTGACGCCTGTCGGCACCTGATGGCTAGGCATGACATAGAGGTAGTCGCACTGCTGGGTGTTCTCCAGGCGCATACCTTCATTATCCACCGCCTGAAATTGCAGGTTGGCACCACGGTGGGCAAACACATTCATCGCTTCACGGTAACCGGGTGACTCCAAGGCTACTCGGGTCCCCCGATGGCAGAGCAGTTGCGCAATCAGGTACAGCGCGTTTTGCGTGCCCATGGTAATCAGAATCTCTTCTGGCCGAGCAAAAATACCTCGCCGCGGTAAAATGCGTTTACGAAGTTGTTCAATCAGCAGTGGATCATCCTGATCGATGCGGTCACGCAGCCACGGTTTATCGCGCTGCGAACTTAATAAACGACGAGAAACATCGCGCCATTGGGCTAGAGGAAAGAGCCGCGTATCTAATTGGCCATAAATAAACGGGTACGCATACTCTGACCAATTGCCTGGTTTGAGAATCCCTTGGTAGTTAGTAGGGCGCTGAGTAATGCGTTTGTGCCAGTTTGGTGCAGTTATTGATTCAGCGCTTTTTTCAGTTAATGCTGTTAAAGATGAATTAAACACTAAATGCGGGTCGTAATAGTCAGGGTGCAAGTAATAGCCGCTACGCGGTCGACTTACTAAGTAGCCATCTTCGACCAGTGTTTCATAAACAATCGACACCGTATTACGTGAAATACCCAGCTGTTGAGAGAGTTTACGGCAAGAGGGAAGCGCGTCATCAATGGGCAAACTGCCTAAGCGAATCGCTTCCAATAGTGTTTCACGCAGTTGCTCCTGCAGGCAGGTGGAAGCGTTAGGGTCGACCTCAAGACACAGTGTTGTCATGCACTCCTCCTTCTCAGATAAACCCTCTCTGTACTTAAGCTAAGCATATTTCGTGCCAGTTTTAAGATGGCCAACTGTCCTTTTACTTTACGCCAACTGGCTCTAATCGGAAGGAGGATAAAAAACTAGGGTGAAGTCACTTCAACTTGTAACCGTTTGGTTAGCGATGGTTGTCCACTCTAGGGGAATAAGGCGATGAAAAAAGTAGCTGTTTTAACCTCCGCACTAAGCGTTGGTGTCCTTGCTTTAAGCGTGTCATTAACCGTGACAGCCGCCGACTTGGAAGAAATAGAGAGCCGTGGCTACATGAGCGTGGCCACCGAAGATAATTACGCACCGTTTAACTTTATGAGTGGTAGCGACCCTGATGGCTTTATCAAAGACATCTTGATTGAGCTGGAAGAGTACTCAGACTTCGAAATCCGTCAGGATATTTTGCCGTGGACTGGGCTTCTGGCTTCCGTTTCATCGGGCCAGTACGACATGGCGCTTACCGGTGCCTCAGTGACTGATGAGCGCCTGCGTGTATTTAACTACGCGCCGCCGTTTGCCTCTGCCCAGCACTTTTACATCAAACGGGCGGGCGATGACCGTATCAATAGCATTGAAGATCTAAGCGGCATGACGCTGGGCGTGCAGGCGGGTAGTGCACTGCTTTCGCGCCTTCCAGAGCTGGAAGTCATGCTGGAAGAGACCGGCGGCGAGCTGGGCGATGTTATGCAGTATGAAGCCTATCCAGAGATTTATGCGGATCTGGCCAATGGCCGTGTCGATTACGTGATCAATTCCATCGTGCCGGTTAATGACCTGATTAGTGAGCGCCCTGACGTATTTGAAGCGGGCCAAGCGGTCTCCGGCCCCGGCTACGTGGCTTGGCCAATGCCCAAAGACAGCCCCGAGCTGCTGACTTACATCACTGACTTTATGAGCCACCTACGTGATTCAGGCCGTCTAGCAGAGCTACAGGAAGAGTGGTTTGGCGAGTCGTTTGACGATCTACCGACAACCCCCATCACCTCGGTGGAAGAGTTCCACGAAATGGCCGGTATGTAAGCGTGATGTATAACAGCCGCTCACCGGATAAACGGTGCAGCGGCTGTGTGTCTTTATCCAGCGAGTAAGGGGGACGCATGGACAGTAGCGCATGGGGACTTCTCATTCAGGGGGCCTGGACAACACTGTGGATATCCGGCATCTCCATTGTCATTGGCGTAGTAATGGGGCTGATAATCGCCTTGCTAAGAGTGGCAAAAATCCCCGTTCTGCATCAGTTGCTGGGGGTTTATATTAGCCTGGCAAGAGCCACACCGCTGGTAACGTTGGTGCTCTTCATCTTTTTAACCGCACCGACCATGGGCGTTAACCTTAATCGCAATGTGGCCGGTATTATTGCGCTAACCCTCAATACCACCGCCTTTAACGCCGAAATATGGCGCTCTGCATTCAACAACTTTTCCAAAGAACAGCGTGAAGCGGCGCTGGCGATTGGCATGACCCCTTGGGTCTATTTTCGCCGCATTATGCTGCCGCAAATCACCATCACCAGCCTGCCGGGATTGGTAAATGAGATGTCGTTTCTAATTAAAGGCAGCCCCGCCATAGCCGTCATCGGCGTGGTCGATTTGACCCGCGTGACCAATCGTATTTCAGCGGTAACCTACGACCCTCTGCCGCCCATTTTAGCGGCGGCGGCCTTGTATATGCTGATTATCAGTCTGCTGGTATGGCTTCAACGTGTGGCTGAGCGTAAAGCCAGCCGGCTGGCCGTCTAACATGGCCAACAAAGGGGAGCCTTTATGAGCAACTGGGATATTCTTTGGTCATCGCATGATGTGTTTTTGAATGGCTTTTATAACACCTTAAAACTGTTCAGTTTATCCGCAGTGCTAGCGTTTATATTGGGCAGTGGCATTGTATTCTTACTGGAAGGGTCTCGTCCGCGCTTAAAAATTCCGCTGCGCATTTTTATTGATGGTATGCGCATGCTGCCGTTTTTGATATTGGCTTATCTGCTCTATTACGGCTTACCCAGCGCAGGCATCCGTATGAGTGCCTGGACGGCGGGGATCATTGCGTTAGTGATATACCATGGGGCTTACTTTGCGGAAATATTACGTGGCTGTCGCACCACCTTTGCCCAAGGGCAGGTTGAAGCGGCGGTCGCCCAGGGTTTTTCGCTGCCCAGCATGTTTATGCGCATTATTTTGCCGCAGCTGATTTTGAAGACAAGAGGATTGCTGGGTAACCAACTGATTATTTTGCTGAAAGATACCGCCTTTCTAGTGATCATCACCGTGCGCGAACTCACTGCGGCGGCGAGCAGCCTGTCGAGCACCTACTTCATTCCCATGGAGGCGTTCATTGTGGTGATCGGCTTCTACTGGCTGATCAGCATTGGTTTAGAACTGTTTATCAAAATGATTGGCCGTTTTGGCGCCAAGCGAGGATTCGAAAATGCCTGAGACCGCCGCTGTTAGTATTCGTAATCTTTCCAAAAGCTTCGATGGCACCGAAGTGCTGCGGGATGTTTCGTTGGAAGTACAGCCGGGGGAAGTGGTGAGTATTTTAGGCTCATCGGGTTCCGGCAAATCCACCTTATTACGTTGCATAAACTGGCTGGAAACCCCAGACCGTGGCGACATCCGTATTGCCGGTGACCGTATTGGCATTAGCGACAGCGGTAAAGTCATGTCCCGCCGTCAGCTGGCAACCATGCGTGCGCGCTTAGGAATGGTATTCCAGGGGTTTAATTTATGGCCCCATTTGAGTGTGCTGCGCAATGTCACTGAGGCGCCTATCCATGTTCAGGGCCTCAGTAAAGCCGAGGCAGAAGAGCGAGCAATGGCGCTGCTTGAGAAAGTGGGTATGGTCGAGAAGCGTGACGACTATCCGTACACGCTATCAGGTGGTCAAAAGCAGCGGGTAGCCATCGCCCGAGCGCTTGCCATGCAGCCGAAGGTGATGCTGTTTGATGAGCCCACTTCAGCCCTTGATCCTGAGCTAGTCGGCGAAGTACTTGGGGTGATCAAAGACCTCTCCAAAGAGGGCTACACCATGGTGTTGGTGACCCATGAGATGGAGTTTGCTCGGGCGGTCTCCGATCAAGTGGTGTTCCTTGATAAAGGCATCATTATTGAAAAATCCCACCCCAGCGAGTTCTTTGAGAACCCGAAAACCGACCGGGTCAGGCGCTTTTTGGAGCTTGAAGCGCCTGCAGTTTAACTTGCCAAGAGGGGCTTCCCCTCTTTCTTTAATGCGAGCACATCACGCTGAATGCGTTGTACTCGTTGGCACAGATTCCGATGTTTTTCCCGCTGCTTCCACCGAATCGGCCAGCATATCGGCGGTGATGGCAGAGAGCGTCCAGCCCAGGTGGCCGTGGCCAGTGTTGTAGAACACGGTGGGTAACTTGCCTGGGCCAACTTTGGGCAGCATGTTAGGCAGCATTGGCCGCAGGCCCGCCCAGGGCACCACGCGGCGGGTGCTGACGCCCGGAAAGCACTCTTCCACCCAGCGGATTAGCGGGCGGATGCGGTTGTCGCGGATATCGCGGTTAAAGCCGTTAAACTCGGCGGTGCCTGCAATACGGAAGCGGTCATCGCCCAGGCGGCTGGTGACCAGCTTGGTTTCATCATCCAACAGGCTAACGGTGGGCGCTGCCTGCTGCGAGGCAGCATCATCCAACTCTACGGTAATCGAATAGCCTTTGACGGGATAGATATTGACCCGGTCGCCCAATTTGGCGGCTAGCATGCGGCTGCCCACCCCGGCGCATACCACAACGCTATCAAAGGTCTCTCTCACTGGTTCGCCGTCGGTCTCGCCTTCAATAGTGGCGGTGATCCATGCGTGCTGTTCGTCCGCGCCGATATCCTGCACGCTGTGGCCATAGTTAAGCGTTACGCCGCGGCGCTCTGCGGCTTGCGCCAGGCCGTGAGTAAACTTATGGATATCCCCGGTGGCGTCGCTTTCGGTGAAGAAGCCGCCGTAGTAGTTGCCCGCCAGAGTGGGTTCGATGGTGCGCATTTCGTCAGGAGTGACCGCGCGACGCTCCAGGCCGCCTTTGCTGAGCAGTTGCGATACCTTGGCGGCGTGGTCATAGCCCGCTTTATCGCGGTAGATATGCAGAATACCTTTCTGCTTCAAATCGAAATCGATCTGCTCTTCCTGCGCCCACTGAAACAGGTACTCGCGGGCGGCAATGGCCAGTCGTGCGGTTTCGGTTGTGTTGGCAGAGTAGCGGGGGATCGAGGCAATAAATTCGCCAAACCAACTCAGCTTGTGCCAGCTTGGGCGGGGGTTAACCAGGAGCGGGGCGTCGTTTCTCAGCATCCAGCGCAAGCCTTTGATAACCGTGGGCCAGTGGTTCCACACTTCGGCGTTTGACGCCGAGAGCTGACCGCCGTTGGCAAAGGATGTTTCCATTGCGGCGTAGCGATGCTTTTCAAAGACGGTTACGTCATAGCCACGTTTAGCCAGAGCGTAGGCGCTGGTAATGCCGGTGATACCACCACCGATAACGGCAATGCGTTGCATAACTCTCTCCAGATTGTATGAGCGTCGGGAATACCACCTAACGGCGTAATTGCTGCTGGGCGTACCCCTTCCGTCATGGAACCTGAGAGATTCACGCACCCGCTGGGCGCGCTTGCTCCTTCGGTGGGCTGAGTAACGCAGTCATCAGCCGCTCTTCGGAAAGTGATGGTGATAGCGGTCCGTTTGCCTGAGAGTTTCCGGGGCTGTTGCTCCTTCGGCGCTGGCGCATCGAGTGTTGATGCGCCAAGCTCTCCCGCTATCACGTTGCTGCTTTTGTTTTAATGCAAATAGTTTTAACACAATCAGTTTTAACGTGACTAGTTTTAGCATGGTAGTCGACTAAGGTCGTGAACGCTTATTCCACGGGCTGAAATCGCAGAGTGATACACGCCGTTGGGATGGATTATCCTGTTCTGCTTTGCTCAACCAGCGTATTTAACCGACAATGCCAAGCTTATCCTTCTCAGCCTTGGGTACTATCAATGCAAGCAAATGCGATGCAGGTAAACGGATTTTTTGACGAAATAGGCGAGACCATTGGCGAAGCAATCCGCGTAGTGGTTGAGTTCTTATTGGGCATATTTACCAATTTCTTTGGTGCCTTTGGTGATTTTATCGATGGCTTAACCCGCTCTCTGGGAATAAACGATTCTTTTTTTAGTATTGCCGTTCTGGTCGTTGGCCTATTGATTCTGTTTGGCGGTGTACGTGCATTTCTGCGCGGCTCGCTGATTGGGGGGATATTTCGTACCTTATTGGGTCTGTTCATTCTTTCGTGGTTGATGATGTAGGGGGCTGTTTCCGCCTAAGCCACCGTCTTGAGTTGGCTTCATGCAATGTATGACGCATTGTCATTTGCTTATTTGGTGCATCTTGTCATCATTTGCACTCATTTTGTGCAAAGCGAGTACAATGAAAACTTATCTTGGCAAGATGCGGGGCCAGCCAGTTAAACGCGCCCGGGTAGGCTGGCAGGATGCTTTTTGGTCATGGGTCGGGGCCTTTACCGGTATGGTGGTCATTTGCTGGTTAAGCTCGGCGTGGCTGTCACAACAACTGCTTATCGTAGGCTCCTTCGGCGCAACCTCGGTGCTCATCTATGCAGCCCCTGAAAGCCCCTTTGCCCAGCCCTGCCACGTATTGTTTGGCAGCGTGCTCTCCGCAGGTATTGGCGTTGCTTGCTACCAATTGCTGGGAGCGACACCGCTCTCAATGGCTCTGGCCGTATCACTGTCGGTGCTGGGTATGCAGCTAACCCATACGGTTCATCCACCGGGAGCAGCGGCGGCCCTGATTGCGGTCGGCGGGGGTGCCAGCGTTCATCAGTTGGGATGGTGGTATCCGCTTTTGCCAATCGGTGCGGGCAGTATAGTCATGCTGATAATCGCCATACTGGTCAATAACCTTGCCCGTCACCGCCGATATCCACGCTACTGGTAATGTTAAAAGCTGCTCAACTTCTGCTCCAGGGCAAAAATATGGGCGTCTTTGGCGCCGAGCTCCCGCAGCGCCTTGGCCAGATTGACCAAGTAGTCACGATTGGGGCCGCTGGGGCCGTGGGCATTGGCAATTTGCTGAGCGATCTCGGCAAGCGGCGCCTCACCCAGGAAGGCCGGGTTATCTTCGCTGGCTAAATAGATAAGCCCTTCGCTCTGCTCGGCGGTATCGCCATTGTCGTCAAAAAAAGTGAGCGGCACTTTTTCCCGCAAATAGCCGTTTTTCTCCCGAATATCCAGTGGAGCCAGTACTTCCGGCGTAATTCGGTAGGCCATACCATGGCACACCGCTCCTTCAGTGCGAATTAAGGTGGCCACCCGTCCTGGCGATTCAACTGTCCCTCGATGGTCGTGGGAACCTTGCCAAAAACGCCGTTCCCAACCGGTTATATAAGCCGGGCGGCGCTCTAGATAAGCAAAATCGGCTTTCCAGATCAGCGAGCCATAGCCAAAAAGCCAAATAGCCGTGTGACCATCGAAGAAGTTGCGTTGCTGGTTGAGTGCAGTGGTATCAAGCATCGGTATCAGCCAACGTTTTTAAGACACAGTTTTCAAGTAACATGGTGGGCAACTAGTTTGTAAAACAGCCATCTTAACACGGCATGGTTGAACACCCACTTGACCTCGAATAGCACAATAGGAGCTGTCATGCGCGCGATTTTTTTGGTTGATAACGGCTCGCTACGCCCGCAGGCAACGCTTAATTTACGCCGTCTGGCGGCCTCGCTGAGCGAGATTATTGGCGAAACCGTGCAGGCGGCCTCGCTGCTGCACTCCAATAAGATTCCGGTGGAAGAGGTCGATGGTATTCCCGCCACGACCCTAGGTCCGGCGGCTGAACGCAGCGCCGAACAGGGGGCAACGGAGATTATCGTACTGCCGTTCTTTTTTGGCCCCAGCAAAGCGCTGACGGGCTACCTGCCCGAGCGTATGGCCACCCTGCAAGAGCGTTTTCCCCACGTTAAAGTGCGCGTAGCTCAACCCTTGGTGGATGAGTTCGGCGATAACGACCTGCGTTTAGCCCACCTGCTGGCCGATAACGTGCGTGACAAACTTCAGCCAGGGACCAAGCCGCGTGTGGCGCTGGTAGATCACGGTAGCCCAATCCCTGAAGTTACTGCCGTACGTAACCGCCTGGCGGGTCAGCTTAGCGTACTGCTTGGCGATGACGTCGCCTGTGCTGCTGCCGCCTCGATGGAGCGGCGCCAGGGCGATGAGTACCGTTTTAACGAGCCGCTACTGGAAAACTTGCTGGCGCTACCCGAGTTCAAGACAGGCCCCGTTATCCTGGCGATGCTGTTTCTTTCGCCAGGGCGCCATGCTGGGGAGGGCGGCGATATTGCCGAAATATGTGCCGCCGCTGAACAGGAGCATCCAGGGCTCTCCGTTACCACGACGCAACTGGTGGGAGAGCACCACGGAATTGTCGATATTTTACACTCGCGATTACGCCAAGCGCTTGATGGTCAACGTTTTCTACTCGATATCCCGGCAATCGCCTGATGTGACTAAAGTCTGATGGATGAATGCAGGCCAAATAGCGCGTAGAATCGCGAGCCTTTCTATTGATTATCAATGACACGTTAACCGGGCTCCTTTTGTGATCGCAACCGCCAATATCACCATGCAGTTTGGGGCTAAGCCCCTGTTTGAAAATGTCTCCGTTAAATTCAATAACGGCAATCGCTACGGCTTGATTGGCGCGAACGGCTGCGGCAAATCCACCTTTATGAAAATTCTCGGTGGCGATTTGGAGCCCTCTTCCGGCCAGGTGATGCTGGATAGCAGTACTCGGTTGGGTAAGCTGCGTCAGGATCAGTTTGCGTTTGAGAATGAGCGCGTCATCGACACCGTCATCATGGGCAATGTCGAGCTCTGGTCGGTGGCTGCCGAGCGCGAGCGTATTTACTCGCTTGCCGAAATGAGTGAAGAGGACGGCATGGCCGTCGCCGATCTGGAAGTGCGCTTTGCTGAGCTTGACGGTTACACCGCTGAGTCCCGCGCGGGCGAACTGCTGCTAGGTTTGGGCATTCCCATCGAGCAGCACACCGGCCCAATGAGCGAAGTCTCACCGGGTTGGAAACTGCGCGTACTGCTGGCCCAGGCGCTGTTCTCCGACCCTGATGTGCTGCTACTGGATGAGCCCACCAACCACCTGGATATCAACACCATCCGCTGGCTGGAAGACATTCTTAAAGCGCGCAGCAGCACCATGATCATCATCTCCCACGACCGCCACTTTTTGAACAGTGTCTGCACCCACATGGCGGATCTGGATTACGGCGAAATTACCCTGTTCCCGGGTAACTACGATGACTACATGACCGCCGCCACCGCAGTGCGTGAGCGTCAGCACTCGGATAACGCCAAGAAAAAAGCCCAGATTGCCGAGCTGCAGCAATTCGTTAGCCGCTTCTCCGCCAACGCCTCGAAGGCTAAGCAGGCTACCTCACGGGCGCGTCAAATCGATAAAATCAAGCTGGAAGATATCAAGCCCTCCAGCCGGGTTAGTCCTTTTATCCGCTTTGATCAGGCCAAGAAAATCCACCGCAACGCCGTCAATGTAAATGAGATCACTAAAGCCTACGACGGCCCGCCGCTGTTTGAACGTCTTTCTATGACGGTAGAGGCTGGCGAGCGGATTGCGATTATCGGCCCCAACGGCATCGGTAAAACCACGCTGCTGAAAACCTTGGCAGGCGAGTTGCACCCGGATTCTGGTGAGGTGAAGTGGACCGAAGCCGCTGACGTGGGTGTTTTTGCCCAGGATCACAGCGCTGACTTTGCTGTCGACGCGACGCTGTTTGAATGGATGTCGGCATGGACGCAGGGCGGTGAGCAGGTGGTTCGCGGCGCCCTAGGGCGGATGCTGTTTTCCAGCGATGATATCGGCAAGTCGGTGAAGGTCATTTCCGGTGGCGAGCAGGGGCGCATGCTGTTCGGTAAGTTAATCCTTACTCAGCCCAACGTAATGCTGATGGACGAGCCAACCAACCACCTGGATATGGAGTCTATCGAGGCGTTGAACCTAGCCTTGGAGAACTACCCAGGCACGCTGCTGTTTGTTAGCCACGACCGTGAGTTTGTGTCATCGCTAGCCACGCGCATTATTGATATGCAGCCGGAAGGCATTGTCGATTTCAGCGGCAGCTACGATGACTACCTGCGCAGTCAGGGCGTTGTCTAAACAAACTTAACCAATGATGCGTTGGTAGGTGTTATCTGTGGCGGGGTTTCGGTCAGCATCGAGTAACTGGCCCTGAAAAATCTCAGCGGCTTGCTTGGCTAAATCCACAAACACGATCATCTGCTGATTGCGGCGCTTATGCAGTGGGGGTTTGACCAGCAAGCTAATGCCTTTCACTTCGTGGTTTGAATCGCGAAAAAGATCGGGCATCTCGCCCGGTAGAAAGGCGTTGGCTATCGTCACTGGATTAGAAGGCTGCTTGCCCGGTACATGATAAACCTTGGTTAACGGGTCGTATTTGGCCTCGACTTGGCGCAGCCAATCAGTTAGCTGTTGAGTAGTGTCTGGCGAAGGGTTATCGAACACTACAAACAGCGAATGCTGTTTAAACGACGTCTTAGGTTCGTCTTTGGCCGCTGGCGGCGCTTTAGGAGCAGGCTCTAGCGTGGCGTTAGCAGCTGGTTGTTCTACAGGAGCTGACTCTTTTTTAGAACGTTTACGTCGCTGGGAGAGCATAAAATAGAAAAACAGACCCGCTGCGATCAGGCCTAAGATCAATGACCCGCCCGCCAACAGTGTCACCGTAGATGTGTTTTCCATCTTCCTACCCTCCCTCTTTTAAACCCAGTTAAACTCACTCTTAACGCCAAGCGTGTATGGAAAACTGCCGTTAGTGACGGTTCAGCCGCCAAATAGTCGCGTTCAATCCCAGTGCCAGCGCAACCCATAGCCAGTAAGGCACCATCAGCCACGCGGCTAGCGTGCTTACCTGGGAAAACAGCACAATGGCGATCGTAATCAACCCAAGTAACACCACGATATCGACCAGCGCGGCAGCTATCTGCTTGCGCCCGAAAAACAGCCAGGACCACGCTGCATTGGCACACAGTTGTACTGCGTAAACCGCTAAACTTGCCGTGCGCCACGCCGACTCCTCTGCCATATAGAGTCGCCATGCGGCGATGGCCATCAAAAGATAGAGTATGCCCCACGCAATAGGGAAGGCGATATCCGGCGGTGTCCAGGTCGGCTTGCGCAGTTCGCGGTACCACCCATCAGGGCGAAAACGCGCGCCGGTACTGGCGGTAAGGCCAACAAGCAAGATAGACATCAGCAGCACCAGCAGCGAACCAAGCATGTATCACCTGTTATTAAAACGAAAGAATCAATAGCCTAGCAGTGTTTGCAAACAACCAGACATAAAAAAAGCATCACCTAAGTGATGCTTTTTAGCGGTAAGGGTTCAGCAATATGCTAAACGAATGCTGTCTTAACCCTTACGGTCATAGCCGTTATCCATAAACGGATAGTCGGTATAGCCCTTCTCGTCACCGCCGTAGAACGTTTCGTGGTTCGGCTCGGTGAGGGGCGCGTTTACACGGAAGCGTTCCGGTAGATCCGGGTTGGCGATGTAGGGGCGGCCAAAGGCCACGGCATCAGTGGTGTTTTCGCTGATGCGTTTCTCGGCGCGCTCGGCGTCGTAGTTGCCACAGTAGATCAGGCTGCCGCTAAAGCGCTCACGCATCTGCTCGCGGAAACCGTCAGGGAAGGTAATATCACCACCGGCCCAGTTGGGTTCGTTCAGGTGCAGATAGGCAAGACCACGCTTGGAGAGCTGCTCGGCCATATAGAACGCCATTGCTTCCGGCTCGTCGTCGGTCAAGCCAAACAGTTCAATAAACGGCGTCATACGGATGCCGACTCGGTCAGCGCCGAACACATCAATCACGGCATCGACGACTTCCAGCGGGAAGCGGGCGCGATTTTCCAAAGAGCCGCCGTATTGGTCGGTACGTTTGTTAGTACCGGTCGCCAGGAACTGGTTGAGCAGGTATGCGTTTGCTGCGTGAACTTCGACCATATCGAAACCAGCGCGTTTAGCGCGCTCGGCCGCCTGGCGGTAGTCTTCGACAATGCCTGGGATCTCATCGGTCTCCAGCGCACGCGGTGTGCTGGTAGGGTGCTGACCAGCGGTGCCATCTTCAAACTCAACGAAACACTGGGCGCCTTCGCCTTTCAAGGCACTCGGGGCTACCGGCTGTTGGCCGTCAGGTTGCACCATTTCATGAGAAACGCGCCCCACGTGCCACAGCTGCAGCGCCATACGACCACCTTTGGCGTGCACTGCATTCACAACGCCTTTCCAACCGGCTTCTTGAGCGTCGGTCCAAATGCCCGGCGTATACACATAGCCACGGGCAGTGGGAGAGATGTTGGTAGCTTCGCTGATTATTAGCCCAGATCCAGCGCGCTGGCCGTAATATGCTTCCTGCATCTTGCCCGGTACGCTATCCGGCGTACGCGAACGAGTCAGCGGCGCCATGATGACGCGGTTAGGAATCGATAAGCTACCAAGATTAGTCGGTGTAAAAAGCGTTTCATACGCCATAAAGCAAACTCCTTTTAAATGCAGTCAGTTAAACAGTGGCGATCAGAATAGACCAGTTTACTAGTAAGCGCCAACTGATAAGCCATAGCATAGTTAATGGGGACGTTGTCGGCATAACAAAACCCCGCTGAGAAAATCAGGCGGGGTTAGTTATACAGCAAAAACAAAATTTAGCGTCGCATCCATAGCCAGCGGCGCTTGACGGGGGTGTCGATCTGCTGAAGGGCACTGGCCAGCGGCAGCATAATGGCGCCCAGCTGGCGATGGCAGACGGCACTGCTGAGTACGCCAGGACACTGCTTCAGCAGCAGCTCGCACTGCTGGGCGGCCATATAGAGTTGTTCAGTAACGAGGGGGGCAAATAGAGGCTTGGATTGTTGGCAGCAGCGATTAAGCTCCCGGGACAGCATCTCAAGCATTTGGGTATCCATCCAGCAGGGCAGCGGGTCTTCCAAGCGGCCAGCGATAGAGTGCTGTACCGCTTCAAAAGAGGTGCGCAAAAACATGACTGTTTGGCGAAGTTGCCGCTGCTCGCTAGTCATCCCACTAATCCCTCACGCTGGTTGCTTCCTGTGGGCATAAGCCCAATCATCTAGCCAATAAAATAAAGAGAGTGTTTCTCATTTGCATCTAAGGCGACAATAGCGCTCCTTTATCGGCCTGTCAATGCTATGGCTATCAGGGGCAGGAACCTATGAGCGCGCCTCAAACAGTTGCCAATCGTTGTTAGTGAGTGGTTTGGCCCCCTGCTCGGTTACCACCACGGTGTCGCTTATTCCTACGCCCCACTGGCCGGGTACGCGCAGGCAAAGCGGCAGGTGAAAGACCATATTGGTCTCAAAGGTGCGAGTCTGACCTTTGGCGATAAAGCCGGTACCCTCCACCCAGCTAGGCGGAAACTGTGCACCCACGGCATAACCAAATACACCGGAGAAGAAATACTGGTCGCGCTTTGGGGAGAGAAGCGCATCGGCAGCCTGAGCGGCAGCATCAAAACTGTTGCCGGGCCGCATGGTGTCGCACAGTGCCTCAAACAGTGAAAGACAAAGATCACGTGTCTCAGAAAGGGCCGCGTTTGGAGTGCCCGTCACCGCAGTGCGCATCATGGGAGCGGTATAGCGTTGATAAGCAGCGCCGAACTCTAAGAATACTGGCTCGTTAGGCTGTATCACACGCCGCTTATGGTTAACGTGAATGACGCCAATCCGGTGACCGCTGGTCACAATCGGCTGCAGGCTCATAAACTCGCTGCCGTTTTCCAACAGCGCTTTGGCGCCGATGGCGGCAATGTCGTTATCGGTCATGTCGGGGCGAATGCTCTGTATCGCGGTCTCTAGGCCTAGAGCAGTGATTCGCGCGCTCTCTTGCAGCATCTCAAGTTCAGCAGGGCTTTTAACAATTCTAATCGCATCGACTAACGCGCCTGCTTCGCAAAAGCGCTCACGGCCAATGGTCTTCAGCAGTGCATCAATCACGCCAAAGCGCAGCCCAGCACTCCAGCCATCAATACCAATCTTCTGGCAGTGGGCCAGCAGATCCGCCAATGGCGCGATGATTTCATCGAGGTTTTCCCAGCGGTAGCCGATGATCTCATCGACCTGGGCGGTGACGACTGCCGCCCCTGTTTCAATCGAGGCGACTTGCAGCACTAACCGCTCCTGGGTGCAGACCAGGCAGGCGTGAACCGAGACTTCAAAGGTGTGATAGCCGGTGAGGTAATTAATGTCGGCGGGGTCGGTGAGCAGCAGCGCATCGAACGCTTGTTGTTCCATGGCATGGCGCACTTTAACCAGGCGCGCCTGATATTCGCCAGCGGGAAAGGGCACTTCACTCTGGGCAAGCGTTTCGGTTAGGGCTTCGCGGTAATGATGATAATCCATAGCGACCTCCAATATTTAGGTAAGGTCAGTATAGGCCTCTGCCAGGAGCTCGCTTTTTTCTCCATCAACGCTAGCGGGTGAGCAAAAATATCCCCTGCAGAAAGTAGAAAACCCCAATACCGGTCACGATCCAGCGAGTCCAGGTGCGGAAGTTGGCATCGGTGAGGCGGTGTAAAATGCGGTTACCCGCTTGAGTGCCGAGCATGGCAAACGGCGCTGCTAGCAGCACAATGCCCCACTCGCCAGCGCTAAGTGCCATGGCGGCACCCAGGTAGAAGAGTATTTTAATACTGTGCGCCACTACCTGAATCATCGCCTTGGTGGCCACCACTTGGCGGCGATCCATACGTGAGCGCACAAAGAAGATATCGATCAGCGGCCCGGAAACCCCCGCCGCAATCGTTAAGCCACCAGAAGCAATGCCGCAACACACTGCGTGACTAGCGCGATTGGCATCCAGGTGAAACCAGCGCTTCGGCATCCACACCAATATCGGCATCAAACCAATCAAAATCGAGACGCTGGCGGCGTTGGGGCTGTAATTGAATAGCAGCAGTAGGCCTGCGGCGCTCAGTACACCCAGCGTCATAAAAAAGACGATGCGCCAGACAATATAGCGCCGCGAAAGCCATGCTCGTGAGCCATTCGCGGTGAGCTGTATTACGCCGTGCACCGCCATTGCAGTGCCCGCAGGGAAAATCAGCAGTAGAAACCACAGCAGTACCAAACCGCCCGCCATGCCAAATACGCCAGAAAGCATAGAGGTGAAAAACACCACGCTAACCAGGGCCGCACCTATCCATAGTGACATCGTCTATCCCTTAACTACGGCAAAATGGCCAGACCTGATAAAACTTGCGGCACTGAAACTCCGCTTCGCAGGCGTTGAGCTGGGATTGATAGCGATTAGCGCGGGCCGCCACTTCACGACCTGCCCTCAATACCTGCGGTTTGCCGCGATACGTGCCGCGTTGATAGCCGCCAGCGCCTTCGTGATAGGCGTAATAGAGGTGCTCAGGATTACTGAGTGATATACCCGCCTGCTGCTGAGAGCGGCGGTTATACCAGCCAATAAAATCCGTGGCGTGTTTCATATGGGTACGTCGCGAGAAGAGGCTGCCTGCTTGATCTTCATACTCTTCCCATACAGGGTCTTGGGCCTGAGCATAGCCTTTGGCAGAGGAAGGACGCGGGCCTGGGATAAAGCCTAAGTAGTATTTGCGATCAGGACGAATATGGCTGCGAAACGAGGACTCCTGCTGAATAAACGACATCTGGGTGGCAATTGGCGTCCCCCATTTCTCCTGGGACTCCTGGGCGTAGTCGTACCAACTAGGCTGCTCGCGGAATATCTCGCAGATATTGCTTTGATCCTGGGGCGGGTTGGGGGCAAAGGTGGCACAGCCAGAGAGAACCAGGATGAAACTCAGCGCTACCCACAAACGAAGCCTAGTGAACGCCGAGGGCAGAGCAGGCAAGAAGTGTGAAGAAAAACTATCAACAGGGCGGTACATATAAGTCCTTATGGATAAATTCTTGTGGTTAAGCGCTTGTGGGTAAGTTCTTGTGGATAATTTTTGTGAATAAGTACTGGAAAGCCTGTGGGTAAGCCGTGAATTCTTTTCTTATCATTCAAAAGGCCGAGAATGAGAAACAGCCCTAGCGTAACAGTGTTTCTAAGCAGCGCCTTAGCCGCTGTGCCTCGCGCACTAAGGTTTCACCCGAGAGCATACCCACACCCATAACAAGACCTGAACGTGAGTCGCCTATTGAGCATACCGGGCTTAACGGACGCACGATTAAGTGCTCTTTTAGTAGCGTTTGAGCAATTTGCACGTCGTTGATATGCGGCTCAAATTCAACGCATAGGCTGATGGCGCTGCTAGGGGGTGAAACGCTGCGCACCTTTGGCAGCGAGCGTAGCTGATCATGTAGCACCTGCTGGCGGCCCAAGTAGTCGCGCTGAATACGTCGGCACCAGGCATCCAAATCGCCATCAAAAATAAACTGCGCCAGTACGGCCTGATCAAGCATGCGGCCTTCGCGGAACAGCTCGCTGCGCAGGCGGTTCATTGGCCCCGCTAAATGGCGTGGCACGACTAAATAACCTAACCGCAGTCCTGGAAACATCATCTTGGAAAACGAGCCTACCAGCAAGTGACGCTCCGAGTTGGGGTCAAAGAGCAGGTTAGGGTGGTCGTCGCGATTGAACTCGTAATCATCTTCGACAATATAAGTGGGCGCTAAGGTATTGCATAGACGCTGTTTATCGGCAGCGCTTGTAGGCACGCTGAGTGGATAGTGGTGCGAGCCAGTCAGGTAGGCCATTTTTACCGGGCCAGGATCAACCGGTAACGAGTGCCCCTGGCCGGGCTGCCAAGCCAGCATCTGGATCTCTAATCCCGTCGCAGTGAACACATTGCGTGCGCCCCAATAGCAGGGCGACTCCATGGCAACGGTATCGCCAACATCGGCCAGCGCCATGGCACATAGCTCAATACCGTTATGGGTGCCGTCGGTAATGATGATCTGCTCAGTGTCACAATCAATATTGCGCCAGCGGGCCAAAAAATCGCGTATCGCGCGCTTTAACGGGCCATAACCACCGGTGGAGTAGGAGAGCAGAAGGGCATTCTGCGGCACCGTTACGCTGGCATAGAGCTGCCGCCACTTACGCATCGGGAACTGAGCGATATCAGGAATACCGGGCACAAAGGCGCCGCTTTGGATCATGCTGGCGCCAGGGCCACCCAGCACCCGCTGGGCGCGAGAAGAGAGCTGCGCGTTGCCTCGTGCAGCAGGGCTTGGCGTTACGGGTTTGCAGCTCCAAGTACCTTGGCCATGAGCGGTCTTCAGCAATCCCTCTTCGAGCAGTTTATGAACCGCTAACGCCAGGGTCTGGCGGGCGACGCTAAGAGCATCCGCCAACTGGCGATGAGAGGGCAGCCGCAGCCCAGAAGGCCACTGCTGGGTAATCGCTTGGCGCAATGCCTGTTCTATACGTACCTGCTTACTCAACCGCTCCGGCTGGAGTGCATAAAGTTGTACAAGTTGGTGCACGACCTCCTTGCGATCCATCTGAATGCCTCCTTGGCCCCATTAGGCCCGCTAATAGCGAGCACTTAGACGAAAGCAATATGCGAATCGTGCATCTTTTTGGTGCACTGAAAAAGTGGTCTAGTCGAGCGCTAAAGTGGTGCATTCGCGATTTTATCGCCGCCTGCTAGCGTGTTGCTATCCTATTAAGCAAGTCCGTTTAAAACGAGGCTGTTAAAACAGATCAGGATACTGCGCCCCTGAGCGCCCACGACAACATCCAATAACTCGCAGGACACTCTACAATGACCACACCCTCATCAGAACAGGAAGGGCTCGTCCGGGTACTGGCCCGGGGCGATGTATTAGCACTGGCCTTCGGCGCAATGATTGGCTGGGGCTGGATAGTACTCACCGGCACCGCGATTCAATCTGCTGGCAGCCTAGGCGCCATTATAGCCTTTATTATCGGCGGCTTAGCGATTGTCTTGGTCGGCCTTACTTATGCGGAGCTTGCTGCTGCGATGCCCAAAGTGGGTGGTGAGCACGTCTACAGCTACCGTGCCTTGGGCCACTGGCCGTCATTCTTATGTACCTGGGCGATTATTTTAGGCTACTTAAGCGTCGTGGCCTTTGAAGCCGTCGCGTTACCCACGGTCATCGAACACCTGGCACCCAACTACGCCGTCGGCCACCTCTGGACGATTGCCGGGTGGGAAGTGAAAGCTACCTGGGTAGCGGTAGGCGTGGGCGGTTCGCTCGCCATGATGGTGATCAACTACTTCGGCGTGACCACTGCTGCGCTGCTGCAAAAGGTCGTCACCGGGTTGATTCTGCTGGTGGGGGTAATGTTCGTCACCGGTTCGCTGTTTGAGGGCGAAACCATCAACATGATGCCGCTCTTCACCCAGGCCGATACCGGCGTGTTCGCAGGTATTGTCGCCGTGCTGGTCATGGTCCCGTTCCTGTTTGTGGGGTTTGACGTTATTCCCCAGGCCGCTGAAGAGATCAACCTGCCTTATAAAGCCATCGGCAAAGTGCTTATGATGTCGGTCATTCTGGCGGTGGTGTGGTATGCGCTTATTATTCTGGCGACCAGCCTTGCGCTTAACAGTGAGGAGTTGGCGGCAAGCTCACTCAGCGTGCCGGATGCCATGGGCAGCCTGTTTAATGCCGGGTGGGCCAGCAACTTAATGGTCATGGCGGGTATTGCGGGCATTATTACCAGCTGGAACGCCTTCTACATTGGCGGCTCCCGGGCGATCTATGCGCTGGCTAAAGCGGGCATGCTGCCTGCACCGTTCGCTAAGCTGCACCCTCGCTACAGAACGCCTACCAACGCCATCTTTATGATGGGCTTTCTCTCCTGCATCGTGCCCTTCTTTGGCCGTCCCGCGCTGGTGTGGATCGTTAACGCCGGTGGCTTAGGCATTGTGATTGCTTACCTGTTTGTGGCGATTTCGTTCATGGTCTTACGCGTGCGTGAGCCGGATATGCCGCGTCCGTTCAAGGTCAGCAACGGCAAACTGTGCGGCACCTTAGCCGTCATTCTCTCTTTCGCGATGGCGTGCCTCTACCTACCCGGTAGCCCGGCAGCGTTGAGCGGTGCTGAATGGACCATCTTTGCCGGTTGGGCGCTATTGGGCATCGCGTTATATGTGCACGCACTGCGCACCTACGGGCGTGAGTACAGCGACCGCCATATGAAGATCGACTACTAATCATCGCCACAAACAACATTGAGGAGATAACCATGAGCTTTATCGAACAGTGGTTGCACGACGCGGTTCCTGCCCTGGTGGGTAGCGAGTGGCGTACAGGCCAACAAACTTTTGCGGTGGACAACCCCGCTACCGGTGAGACCATTGCCCGCGTAGCCGAGATGGGCGCCGACGATACCCGTGACGCTGTGGCCGCCGCCTATGAAGCAGGCGCTGCCTGGCGCGCCACACCAGTGAAGCAGCGCTCTGCGCTACTGCGCCGTTGGTTTGAGCTAATTAATGAGCACGCCGATGACCTAGCCCGCCTGATGACACTGGAGCAGGGCAAGCCGCTGGCGGAAGCCAAAGGTGAAGTCACCTACGGCGCCTCGTTTATTGAATTCTTCGCCGAAGAAGCCAAGCGTATGGCCGGGGAAACCCTGCCCAGCCACGGCGCCGACAAGCGCCTGCTGGTACTGCGCGAGCCGGTCGGCGTTGTGGCGGCCATTACCCCCTGGAACTTCCCGCTAGCAATGATTACCCGTAAGTGCGCCCCGGCCCTGGCCGCTGGCTGCACTGTGGTCATCAAACCTGCTGAAGCTACGCCATTAACCGCGCTGGCCGCGGCTTACCTAGCGCTGGAAGCGGGCCTGCCAGCGGGCACCATTAACGTGGTCACTGCTTCCAAGCCCGCTGCCGTGGGTGAAGTGCTCACCACTGACCCCCGAGTGCGCAAAGTCTCGTTCACTGGCTCCACTCCGGTGGGCAAACGCCTGCTGGCCCAGTGCGCGAGTACGGTCAAGAAAACCGCTATGGAGCTGGGCGGCAACGCGCCGTTTATCGTGTTTGACGACGCCGATGTAGACGCCGCCGTTAACGGCGCCATCGCCTCCAAATTCCGTAACGCGGGGCAAACCTGTGTCTGCACCAACCGCTTTCTGGTGCAGGACGGCATTTACGATGCGTTCGTCGAGAAGCTCACCGAGCGCGTGAACGCCCTGAAGGTCGGCGATGGCCTATCGGAAGGCAGCATTATCGGCCCGCTCATCAACCAAGCGGCAATAGATAAAGTGCAGCGCCACGTAGACGACGCCCAAGGCAAAGGCGCACGGCTTATGTGCGGCGGCAAACTCCACGCTGCCGGTGAGCGCTTCTATACGCCCACGGTGCTGGCTGACGTCACCACCGAGATGGCCGTGGCTGATGAAGAGACCTTCGGCCCCGTGGCGCCGGTGTTCCGCTTCAAGCAGGACGAAGAAGCCATCCAGATGGCCAACGATACGCCGTTTGGCCTGGCTGCGTACTTCTATGCCACCGACTACCGCCGCATCTGGCGCACCATGGAAGCGCTTGAATACGGCATGGTCGGCGTCAACGAGGGGCTGATCTCCACCGAGCTCGCGCCCTTTGGCGGGGTAAAAGAGTCCGGGCTGGGCCGCGAAGGTTCTCACCACGGGCTGGATGAATTTACCGAACTGAAATACGTTTGCGTTGGCGGTTTATAAAGAGAACGATGATGACGAATCAAGAACTGAACGACCTGAAAAACCGCTACGTGGCCAACGGTGCCGCCACGCCGACCACCCATTTTGCCGAACGCGCTGAAAACGCCGAGTTGTGGGACGCCGACGGCAATCGCTGGATCGATTTCGCCGGCGGTATCGGTGTGTTGAACCTGGGCCACCGCCACCCAAAAATCGTTGCCGCCGTTGAAGCGCAGCTCAAGAAAGTCATGCACACCAGTGCCGCGGTAATTTCCTACGCGCCCTACGTGCAGCTGTGCCAAAAGCTCTGCGAACTAAGCCCGGTGCGCGGCCCAGAGCGCAAAGCGATGCTGGTCAACACCGGTGCAGAAGCGCTGGAAAACGCGGTGAAGATCGCCCGCGCCGCCACTGGCCGCACCGGCATCATCACCTTCGACGGCGCCTTCCACGGCCGCACCATGATGACCCTGGCGATGACCGGCAAGGTGCTGCCCTACAAGAACGACTTCGGCCCGATGCCGGGCGACGTGTTCCGCGCCCCGTTCCCGAACCCGCTGCACGGCATCAGCGAAGAAGCCTCGCTGAACGCCATTCGCACGCTGTTCAAAACCGATATCGCCCCCCACCGCACGGCGGCCATCGTGATTGAGCCGGTACAGGGCGAAGGCGGTTTCTACATCGCCTCGCCGGATTACCTAAAAGCACTGCGCGCCCTGTGCGACGAGCACGGCATTCTGCTGATTGCTGACGAAGTGCAGTCCGGCTTTGCCCGCACCGGCAAGCTGTTTGCCCTCGAACATAGCGGCATCGAGGCGGATATTCTGACCACCGCCAAGAGCCTGGCGAACGGCATGCCGCTCTCGGCTGTGGTGGGTAGCGCCAAGGTAATGGACGCCTCCGGCCCCAACTCCCTAGGCGGCACCTACAGCGGCAACCCGCTCTCTTGTGCCGCGGCGCTGGCGGTGATCGAGGTAATCGAAGAGGAAGATATCCTGGCGCGCAGCGAGCAGATGGGCAAGATGCTCGCCGAGCGCTTCGCGGTATGGGAAGAGCGCTTCCCCGCCGTGGCCCACGGCCGCCAGCTAGGTGCCATGGCCGCGTTTGAACTGCTTGATAGCGAAGGGAAACCGGATACAGCGCTCACCGGTGCGCTGTGTGCCAAAGCCCGCGAGAAAGGGTTGATCCTGCTCTCCTGTGGTTTTTACGGCAATAGCATCCGGATTCTGGTACCGCTGACGGTTTCTTCTGCGGTGCTGGAAGAAGGCTTGAGCATTATCGAACTGTCTTTGGAGGCGCTTAGCTAATATCGTCTAGGCAGCACGAAGCCCGCCCTCGTTAAACAGCGAAAGCTGTTGGCGATGGGCGGTTTTTTTTATGCGTTGAAAGCCCACAGTTGAGATGGTCAATCGCCCTAAGTGCTCTGTGCTAAGCTGGATTTGGTAGAGTGGATGAGAAAAATAGCAAGACAGGTACCCTTTTAACGTAGAAGTACTAGCAAATGCAGCAGAAGCGCGAATTTTAAATATTCAGCCCGTTAATAAATCATAGGTTTGGAAGAATTTTGCAGTGTGCATTTTTCGGGAAATTATGTCAGCGCGTTCATCTAATCTTAATAGCACGCTGTCTAATACCGTTAGATGGAATCCAGATTCAATCGCAAATGGCTACTTACGACCAAAGTGGACGCAATCAAGCAAACTTCCCACAGAATCTACTCATAGCTCTCAGCACTTGATTTTAAAGAAACCACGAGAAAATATAAAAAGCGATGATAGAGATGAACTTTACAAACATTCGTGCTTTTGACGGTAGTCAGAACTCCGGCTTTGAAGAGCTGGCTTGCCAGTTAGCGCATTTAGAAAAACCGGCAAAGGCTAAGAGGTTCGTAAGAAAAGAGGGTGCAGGCGGGGATGCCGGGGTTGAGTGCTACTGGATTCTGGATGATGACAGTGAAATTTGCTGGCAGGCCAAGTACTTCACGGGAGAAATGAACTCTTCTCGCTGGGGCCAGCTTGATGAGTCATTTGAAACAGCCCTGTCCAAGCATCCTAATATGGGAACCTATGTTGTTTGTTTGCCGCTCGATAAGACCGACAGTAGAAAAATCGGCAAAGGCGGTAATAAGGTTGCGTCGGTGGAAGATGAGTGGAGGGCGCGCGTTGAGAAGTGGACTACATCTGCTAATGCTGCTGGACGAACGATAGCGTTTAAGTTTTGGGGCAAGCATGAATTTACGACTATGCTCGCGATTGATGATCCTAGATATTCAGGGCGGCGTCTTTATTGGTTTAATGAACCGCACCTGCGTTCAGAGACTCTTCGCCATCTGGCTCTAAAGAGTAGGGAGGCTCTGGGTGACCGGTTCACGCCTGAGTTTCACGTAGATTTGCCGATTACCAGGCAGTTTGACGGGCTTTGCGCCAATGATGGCTGGTGGTCCGAAATCTCTACTCAGAAAGTAGAACTTGAAGAACAGTATGACCAGTTCATCCGGTTTGTTACTGGTGACAAGATTGAAGATGCCAGTGGAATTGATCTGAACAAGCTTGAGAGCGTATATACTCCATTTATGGCGCTACTAACGGCTTGGTTGCAGCATAGGCCTGCCAGATACGATCTGAACGTGCTGAAAGAGGCACTGCAAAATATAGATAAGCCATTTCATGACCTTCGCGAACTGATCGAAGGGAAGACATTTAAGGAAGAGCCTGGCAGCAGGGACTTCCGTCACTATTCGGGAAGCTTTTACAGCCCTCTCAGAGAAATTGAAAGATTTCTTCAATCCCGTAAAGCGCAAGCTTACGAAGCAGGGGCAGCGCTCCTCCACGGTGAAGCGGGAATCGGGAAATCACACCTTCTATGTGATATGGCGCTTCAGAGGGCGGATGAGACTCTGCCAACTATTTTTTTACTCGGGGCACAGTACGGAGGCGGGAACCCGCTTGATTTTGTGAGACAAAGTCTCGACTTACATCAATTTAGCAATAATCAGGTTTTAGGGGCAATCGATGCTGCCGGAGAGGCCGGAAAATGCCGGGCATTGATCGTCATTGATGCCATTAATGAAGGGCCGTACCGCGAGCAATGGAGGGATTTTTTAAGAGGCTTTTTGTCCGACATCTCAAGGTTTGAAAATATCTCGCTTCTGATTAGCTGCCGTTCAACCTATTGCCGGTATATGTTGCCGGATAGTGTCGATAAGAATTGTCTCGTTCAGATCCATCATCAAGGTTTCCAGGGGTTTGAGCACCGCGCCGCAGAGAAGTATCTCTCTGCGCAGGGGATTTCCAAGCCTAGTACACCTATTCTTGCGCCGGAATTTTCAAACCCGCTTTTTCTGAAAACCTGTTGTAAAGCTATCAGAAGCTCTGGACAGCGATCTTTCCCAAAAGGGTTAAGTGGGTTAACACAGCTTTTCGAGTTTTACCTGGAAAGCGTTGAAAATACGATTGCAGTAAGGAAGCAGTACAACTGTAGTGGTCAAGTAAAACTGGCCACCGCTTTATAGTTAACCCAGTACTTTTCCTCTGCCTGGTTCGGACTCATACCACCGTTATGCTGGTGAGGCCTAAGCTGGCTGTAATACCCGATTAAATA
>NZ_JAKVTW010000013.1 GCF_022489065.1 Vreelandella neptunia
GATGCCTTGGGGGATTTTTTTGCGTGAAATTTAGTGAGGCGTAAGTGGTGAATCGTGAGTAGAAAAACATTCTCACCATTCACCACGACCTTTCATACATCCCGGCGGTGTTGGCAAATGCCACCCGCCCAGGTTTCATAAATCGCGCGGTCGTCAGCCAGCATCATTAACGCAAATAGCCGTTCACCTAACGTGGTGCAGTGGCTGATGCGACGAGAAAGTAACGACGTCGCTTGAGTATCGATCACAACAAAATCAGCTTCCAGCGTGGGAGCCAACTGACCGATATGGCTATCTAGCGAGAGGGCTTTGGCATTGCCCATGGTTAAGCCATAAAAGCCTTGCCAAGCGGTCAGCGGTTGGCCACCCAATTGACCCACTTGATAGGCCGCTTTTAGCGTGCCAAAGCCCGACAGATCGGTGCCTGCGCCGATATCGCTAGCATAAGTAAATGCCATCCCAGTCTCTTTAGCGGCTTCTCGGTCAAAAAGACCGCTGCCAAGGAAAAGGTTTGAGCTAGGACAAAAAGCGATATTGGCGCCTCGATCCGCCAAACGCTTACGCATGCCGTTATCTAGGTGAATACCGTGCGCAAAGGTGCTGCGGGGGCCAACTAAGCCCGCTTCCTCATAAACAGCCAAATAGTCGCGACTACCGGGAAACAGTTCGGCTACCCAGTCTAATTCACCGCTGTTTTCAGCCAAATGAGTCTGTAACCAGAGACTTGGGTCATTACGTAGAAGGGCGCCTGCTGCATCCATCTGTATTTTAGTCGACGTAGGGGCAAAGCGCGGGGTGACGCTGTAGCCGAGCCGCTGCTTGCCGTGCCAATCTTCAATCAGTCGCTCGCTATCGGCAATGCCCGAAGCACCGTCCATTAGCGCCTCGGGTGCGTTACGATCCATCAATACCTTGCCCACCAGCATACGCAACTGACGCTTTTGACAGGCAGTGAAAAAGGCGTCCACGGAGCCAGGGTGGCTAGAGCCAAATACCTGAGCCGTTGTAGTCCCTGCGCGTAGCATTTCATCCAAAAAAGCGTTAGAGAGCGCTTCTGCATGGGCATGATTAGCAAAGCGACACTCTTCTGGAAAAGTGTAGTCGTTTAGCCAGTCCAGCAGTTGGCGCCCATAAGATGCCATGATATCCAATTGGACATAGTGCACATGGGTATCGATAAACCCGGGCATAATCAGTTTGTCATGATAATCGAGAACTTCCGCACCTTTGGGTAACGAAGGTGAAAGCTCGGCGAAATGACCGACAGCATGAATATGCTGGCCTTTTAGCCAGAGCAGGCCGTCGCCATAATGTTCTAAGCTGCCCGCTTTGGGGGTGTCGCCATTCCCTGGGTCGTGCACGAAGCTAATTAATTCGGCACGAATAAACGTATCGGTAAAAGAATTCATATTAACTCGTGGTCGTCAGAGGGTCGGTCAATAGTGTTCGCAGTGACTGGGAGTCCAATCCGCGGTTTTCTTGAGAAGAGGGCGTATCCGTTAGCCAAAGGAGCTCAGCCACCACCGTTAGCGCAATCGCATAGGGCGTTTTATTATGGAGTTTGGTGGCGTGAATGCGCCCAATGGGGCTTCGCACTCGAGCCATTTGCTCATCAGTGTACCCGTCGCGTTTCAGCCGCCCTGAAAAGCTTGCCCATTTGCTGTCTGAACCAATTAGCCCAATCGACGCTACATCATCGCGCTCAATCAGCGCTTTGATCAGCATGTAGTCTTCGTCATGATTGTGCGTCAATACCAGTGTATGGGTATTGGCAGGTAAGTCTGCGACGCTTTGCGCAGCATCGTTAAGCGAATAACAGTGAAGTCGCGGTTGCTGCTGCCTGGCAAAAACATCGCTACGGCTATCGTACCAATGTAACTGCCAGGGAAGCGGGGCGCCTAGCTTAACGATCTCTTGACCAACGTGGCCTGCCCCAAAGATGGCGATGAGGGCCGTAGCGCCGGGAAAAGCTTCCAGGAGGATATTCACGAAACCACCGCAACACTGCCCGCTTCGTCCACCTAGAGAAAAGGCTTCTAAGCTGAGGCCATAGCGCTGTTCGGCTAAGCAAGCCCGTGCGGCGGAGATGGTTTGCCACTCAAAAGTACCGCCCCCCAGCGTATCGAAAATGGCATCGGCGGTGATCACCATTCGCGCGCCAGGCTCGCGAGGCGTTGAACCTGCGCTGGTTACCTGAGTGGCTAATACATGAGGGGTACCATCGCGCTGCAAGCGGTTCAGCGCCGCGTGCCAGGTTTCGGGTACTTGCAGATTACTCACAGCGCTCGCTTCCTGATGGCATTGGACGCCAGCATCACCCGTTCGGGCGTGGCCGGTGTGTCTAAGTGAGGTGATATAGCGTAATCGGTAAGGCTCGAAAGGGCGTCACGCAGCGCCGACCAGACACAAATACCCAGCATAAACGGTGGCTCTCCCACTGCTTTTGAGCGGTAGAGACTGGCCATGGAGTTGGGGTGCCCCTCCAAAAGCGCGACATTGAAAATAGGCGGTAAGTCGCCAAAGGTAGGAATTTTATAAGTGGCTGGCCCATCGCTAACCAGCACGCCTTTATCATTCCACTTAAGCTCTTCGCTGGTTAGCCAGCCCATTCCTTGGATAAAACCACCCTCCACCTGACCAATATCAATGGCAGGGTTTAGTGAGTCGCCCACATCATGCAGAATATCGACACGATCCACCTGATACTCACCGCTTAACGTATCTACGCTCACTTCGGCTACCGCCGCCCCAAAGGCATAGTAATAAAAGGGGCGTCCCTGACCGATAGAGCGATCATAGTGAATAAGAGGCGTGGCGTAGAACCCTTTTTCTGAAAGCGAGATACGATTGAGGTAGGCCGTTTGCACTAACTCACCCCAGGGAATGCGGCGTTCGCTCTCGCCGAACCCTGCTACCAGCATGCCATCCGCTAAGCGCATACCTTCACGATCCAGGCCCTCTGTAAAGTGACTTGCAGCGAAGTCAAACAGGCGATCGCGCAGTTTGCTGGCGGCATCCCGTGCAGCCATACCATTCAAGTCAGCACCGCTAGAAGCAGCGGTTGGGGAGGTGTTGGGTACTTTATCGGTTCGTGTAGCAGTAATACGAACTTTATCCAAATCCAGGCCCAACTCCCGAGCCACTACCTGACAAATTTTGGTATGCAGCCCTTGTCCCATCTCGGTACCGCCGTGATTAATCATCACGCTGCCGTCGGTGTAAACATGCAGAAGGGCGCCTGCCTGATTAAGGTGCTGTGCGGTAAACGAGATGCCAAATTTAACCGGAGTCAGTGCCAGCCCTTTTTTAATGACAGGACTGGTGGTATTGAAGTCCTTAACCGCTTTGCGCCGCACCCAGTAATCACTATCGCTTTCGAGGGTTTCAACGAGGCTATGCAGGAGTTGGCGCTGATCGACCTGCTGGCCGTAGTGGGTCACCTCGCGGCCATCGCGGTAGAAGTTGCGCTTCCGAACGGTCAGTGGGTCTTCGCCAATCTGGCGAGCAATATCATCCATGGCCGCTTCGATAATCATCATGCCTTGGGGGCCACCAAAGCCCCGGAAGGCGGTGTTAGAGGCAGTGTGGGTTTTTGCTCGATGACCGACTACCTGAGCATCACCTAATGAGTAAGCGTTATCGGCATGAAACATCGCACGGTCAACAATGGCATCGGAAAGATCCGGTGAATAACCACAGTCACCAACAACGGTAATTTTGCCACCTTGAATGACGCCCTTGGAATCAATAGCAAGTTGATAGCAGTTATTGAAAGGATGGCGTTTACCCGTCGCGTGCATATCTTCACTGCGCGGTAAGCGCAGGCTGATTGATTTGCCCGTACGGCGGGCAATAATCGCGGCGATGCATGCCCATGGCGAAGCTTGAGTCTCCTTACCGCCAAAGCCCCCGCCCATCCGGCGCACTTCTACGGTCACTGCATGAAAAGGGATATTGAGCACTTCGGCCACTAGCTTCTGGGTTTCACTGGGGTGCTGGTTGGAAGTATGGACGATAACGCCCTCATCCTCGGTAGGGTGAGCCACGCACGCCTGGCCTTCCAGGTAGAAGTGCTCTTGACCGCCGACGAACAGCTCACCTTTAATAATCTGTTCCGCTTGATCAAGCGCCTGCGGCCAATCACCACGGGTCTGCACATGACTCGGGCGCACAAACTCTTCCCGCTCTACTGCAGCCACCGGGTCTAAACTGGCGGGCTGCTCGTCTATGCCAATGGTGGCTAGTTTGACGGCACGGCGCGCTGCCAGCAGCGACGTTGCCGCAACCGCAAACAGGCATTGACCTGCATAGCTAATCTCATGATCGACAAATATAGGGTCGCCTGGAAAGACCGGCCCAATATCGGTATGTCCCGGCACTTCATGAAAGGTAATCACATCGACCACCCCAGGCGCCTCTTTCACCTTAGAGAGATCAAGCTGAGTTAAGGTGCCGTGCGCCACGGGCGATAAGCCTAGCGCAACATACAGAGCATCGGCGGGGAGTGCTAAGTCATCAATATAAGCGGCCTTGCCGGTGACGTGTTTTTCAGCACTCTCGTGAAAGCTTGAGCTCCCTGCTTGACGCTTGCCGGTACTATCGACCGTATGACGTGCCAAAGGGCCAGAGCCTTGAATGTGGTCGTGTAATTCATCGCGGGCACGGCTGCTATCGCCGTCCAGTTTAGTGAGCGTACGCATGGAGCATCACCTCATGGTCGGGCGCTGAGAGAGAAAGATAGAGACGTTCAAACAGGTTCTTGGCAACTTGCTGGCGATAATGCTGACTGCCACGCACGTCACTCATGGGTTGAAAGTCGTCAACGAGTGCCTGCTGAGCGGCGCGAAAAGCTGCTTGAGTAACGTCGCACCCTTCGAGCGCCGATTCGGCACCGTGCGCGCATTTGGGAATAGCGGCCATGCCACCAAAAGCGATCCTTACATCGCGTAAGATACCCTGCTCTATGCGGTAGCTAAAGACGCCAAGTACCGCAGAAATATCGTCTTCACGACGTTTGGAAAGCTTCCAAATACGTAGCTGACTGCTGTGGGTCGGCTGCGGAATAAAAATCCGCGAAACCACTTCATCAGCCGCCAAGGCGGTCTTTTTGTAGTCGAGGAAGAAATCCTTCAGCGCTAAGCAGCGCTTGCCGTTCACGCTGGCAAGCTCTACCTGAGCACCCAAGGCAAGCAGCACAGGGGGCGTATCACCGATCGGGGAGGCATTGGCAATGTTGCCACCCAGCGTTCCTCGGTTGCGAATTTGCTGAGAGCCTAGCCGGTGCAACAGATGAGCAAACGCAGGAAAGTACTTTTCAAACAGCGGCTCAAGCTGGGTATAGGTAACCCCAGCGCCTATCCACCAGCCACTTTGGTTCTCATGTGTGGATTCTTCAACTGTTAACAGTTCGGCAACACGTGAAACGTCAATCAACTGGTCAAGGGAAGCCAAGCGCTGAGTGCTCTCAAGCCACAGGTCAGTGCCGCCAGCCACTATGCGAGCCTTGGGAGCGGCTTGGCGTAACGCTGTTAACGCTGTCAGAGTCGTTGGCTGGGCAAAAAATGGTGCTGTTTCCGTTAAGGCACTGGGTTGAGCGTCGCTCTCTGGCGCGGGTGATGTCGCGTCGAACCATTGAGGCCGCTCGTAGGGGATGTCATTCATGCGTACGGCAGCATCGCGGATAGGGCGATAGCCCGTGCAGCGGCATAGATTGCCTCCCAAGGTGGCCTCAAGACGTTCCGGAGTAAGCGGAGCAGGGCGTTGAGCAAGATCGTAATGCAAGCTGAAAAGGGACATGACAATACCTGGCGTACAAAATCCACACTGGCTGCCATGGCATTCAACCATGGCTTCCTGAGCCGGGTGGAGATTTCCATCTTTGGCCAATCCTTCGATGGTGACCAGATGCTTACCCTGGAGCTGGTGGGCGGGGGTGATGCAAGCATTGGCGGTGGCAAAGCCTTGAGTGTCTGCTATTGATTCACCGATAGCTACGGTGCAGGCACCACAGTCACCTGATGCGCAGCCTTCTTTGGTACCTGTATGGGCCAAATGCTCGCGTAATAGGGTTAAAATGCTCGTATCCGGTGAAACATCACACCGCTGAGGGGTACCATTGAGCAGGAACGCAATCGTTGCCATGCCAAACTCCATTGTGATTGTATAGACCGGGATTGTGCTGACCGATCGGTCAATATACGTTGAGCTTGGGACAAAACGCTGTACCTTGCAAGTATTTGCTCACTGCACGGGAGTGGGGCAAGCTTATGCGAAATGCCATAATTTGGGGCGATTAGCCTATCGCCGTCTCTTATCGAAGGAACACTGTTAATGACCGCTGTATCCGTCACGCATGAAAGCCCAAGCCGAGAAAGAATAGAGACAAATATTCTGGTGGCTGCTGAACAGGTGTTTTCACAGCACGGCTACCGAGGGGCGAGCTTACAAGTGATCGCCGATCAGGCCGGTCTTCCCAAAGCTAATATCCTTTACTACATGGGAAGCAAGCAAGCACTCTACGTGCGGCTACTAAATCGGATGATGCGTCGCTGGAACGAAGTGCTTGAAGACATTACGCCTGACAGCGATCCGGCAACGGTTCTCAGTGACTTTATACGCACTAAAATGGTGCTCGGACAGCGCTATCCAGAAGGTTCAAAACTCTTTGCCGCGGAAATTTTAGCCGGCGCTCCCTTTTTAAGTGATTATCTGGCAGGTGAGTTACGCGATTGGGTGGCTTCTCGTGCCGCTATCATTCGCCAATGGTCAGATCAGGGCAAAATGGACGCTGTCGACCCACGTTGGCTGATCTTCCTAATTTGGTCGGCCACCCAGCACTACACTGAATATAGTGCCCAAGTTAGCGGTATTCTAGGACGCGATGCATTAACAGACGATGACCTTGAGTCTATCTCGACCTTTCTGGAGCACGTTATCTTAAAAGGCTGCGGGGTCACTTTACCCGCGCCTAAGCCAAACACTGACGCTTGCAGGGTAGATAAGTGATCAATACATGAGCGATTTGCCGATTGATCAACATCTCGACCATCTTAAAAGCGTCTTGAGCGAAAGCAATCGGTTGATGCTAGTTGCCCAACCGGGTGCGGGAAAAACGACGCGGGTACCTATTTGCCTATTGGAAGAGGCATGGGTCAAAGGCCAAAAGTTGCTTTTGCTTGAGCCTCGACGAGTCGCGGCGCGACTGGCTGCTAGCTTTATGGCCCAACAGTTGGGCGAAAGCGTTGGGCAGACAGTGGGTTATCGCATGCGAGGTGATAGCTGTGTAAGCGTGCATACCCGCTTGGAGGTAGTGACCCAGGGCGTACTCACCCGGATGCTGCAAGATGACCCACTGCTGGAAGGCGTTGCCGGAATCATCTTTGATGAGTTTCATGAACGCAGTTTAGAGGCTGATGTTGGCTTGGCGCTAACCCTGGATGTGCAAACCAGTGTCCGTAACGATTTGCGCCTACTGGTGATGTCGGCAACCCTGGATATAAAAGCGCTCAAGCGAGTTCTGGGCGAGCAGGTGCCGGTGATCGAATGCCATGGTCGCCAGTATCCGGTAACCACCTTTTATCGACCTGCTTTAAATAGTGAAGAGGGCGTGAACCATGTGCTGCGTGTAGTGAATGAAGCACTGCAAATGCCCAATACCCAGGACTTATTGGTCATTTTACCGGGCGTGGTGGAAATAAAGCGTTTAGTACAGGCGTTGGAAATAGCATTACCTGACCTCGCTATACGGCCATTGCATGGCAGGATGAGTATCGCTGAACAGCAGGCAGCCTTGGCGGCTCACACATTAAAACAGCGCATTATTGTGTCCACTGCCATCACCGAATCGAGTATCACCGTGGATGGTGTGAACGTCATGATTGACGGTGGTCTAGAGCGGGTGCCGCTTTTTCAGTCCCGTACCGGTTTAACCCGTTTAGCGACCCGGCGTATTAATCGCGCCAGTGCTGATCAGCGGAGGGGGCGTGCAGGTCGCCAGCAGGAAGGCTGCTGTTATCGGCTTTGGGGTCAGGAACAAACATTAACGGCTTACGGTGAGCCTGAAATCCAGCAAGCAGACCTATCATCATTGGTGCTCGAGCTGGCGTGTTGGGGTGTCGCATTACCTCAAGCTCTAAGCTGGGTTACACCGCCGCCAGAGGGCGCATGGCGCAGTGGTCAAGCACTGTTGGTGCAACTGGGTATATTAGACGAACACTACAAGCTCACCCCCTTAGGCAGCCGCTGTGCCAAGTGGCCAGTTGAACCGCGTATAGCGGTGATGTTGGAGCGGGCTTCAGACTTCGGGGCCGTGCCCCTGGCGTGTGGATTAGC
Organism: Vreelandella neptunia; assembly: GCF_022489065.1. Classification (GTDB taxonomy): domain Bacteria; phylum Pseudomonadota; class Gammaproteobacteria; order Pseudomonadales; family Halomonadaceae; genus Vreelandella; species Vreelandella neptunia_A. The sequence goes on from NZ_JAKVTW010000013.1 coordinate 8,332, forward strand.
TGCCATGTTGGAGGAGCGCGACAGCACAGAGCGCTCTTTATACGATGCGCTAGCCCTGCGCTTTAATCAGCCTAAGCGTTTCCCAAGTTGGCAGCGCGAAGCGCTTAGGCTGGCGAAGAGAGCAAAAGTGAGGCTGTTTGATGCCAAACCAGAGCCCCTTGGATCACTTCTGGCGCTGGCATACCCCGAACGCATTGGTCAGCAAATAGAGCCCGGTAAGTTTCGGCTTGCGAATGGTAAAACCGCGACACTGTCTTTAAACGATACGTTGGCGCACCACTCCTATTTAGTTGCCGTTGCATTAAATAGCGCGGCAGGCGATCAAGCGCGAATTGTCACAGGTGAGCCGCTATCACTGGAAACACTGCTTTCGCTCTATCCTGTTATTCAGCATTGGCAGCCGCAGGTTACCTGGTCGCGAGAGCAGGGGCGTTTAATTGGTGAAGAGGTTCAGGCGCATGCAAACCTTATCATTGCCAAACGGCCTTTGGTCCACTTACCTGAAGAAGCGGTTAAAGAGGCGTTATTGAACGCGTTGCGTCAGCAGCCGGAAAAGCTGTTTAGCGAAAAGTTGCAGCAGTTGCAGGGGCGAATGGCGTTGCTGCGAGAGAACTTAGGAGAGGCGTGGCCCGATTGGTCAGAGCAGGCGCTACTAGCGTCGCTAGAGAACTGGTTAGCTCCTTACCTCATCGGTATTAATCGATTGAGTCAAATTGAGAAATTGCCGCTAGAACGCTATTTGCTCGATTCACTGCCTTGGGATGCGCAGGGTGAATTTGAGCAGTTAGCTCCGTTAGCTCTCGAGGTGCCTAGCGGCAAGAGGGTTGCTTTAGATTACCTACCTTGTCTCACTGAGCGGCCGCCAGTATTAGCATTGAAGCTGCAAGAGGCCTTTGGCTGGCGGGTAACACCGACTGTGGTAAATGGTGCCGTTGCGGTGATGATCCATCTGCTTTCGCCCGCGCGTCGTCCGCTACAAGTCACTCAGGACTTAGTGAGCTTTTGGCAGCAGGGTTATCCAGAGGTGCGCAAAGAGATGCGTGGCCGCTATCCAAAGCACCCCTGGCCTGAAGATCCCCTAACGGCACCTGCCACCGCTTATACCAAGCGAAAAGGTTAATTGATTTCATATACCTGCAGAGGGTTACTCGGTGTGGTTTTCCGGTATCTCATCTGGAATTCGGTAGCGCACGCCATCTACGCGCTCTTCCTCGTAACGTTGATTTTCTTCTTCTGGAACAACGCCAATGACAGTTTCCTGTGAGCCGTCGGGCCAAGTGTAGGTCGTACAACCTGTTAGAAGCAGAAGCGAAAGAGCAGTAAAAAAGCTTTTCGCGGGTAGGGACGGGCTGCGCTTGAGCATGAGTCACTCCATTGGATGGTGCTAGATCCTGTTAGAAATGTAGTATCGCATAATCAGAACTATAGATTGCCATTTACCTGCCTGTAAATGCTTACATTTTTTGGGTTTATCGCACCGTAATACCTTTGTCTCTCTATGATAATGAAAGGGAACCATGAATCCTTAGGAGCGTTGGTGGGTCAGTCCCGATCGGAGGTTTTATGTGGTCAGTGGTGAAATCTGTGTTAGCGGCGCTGTTGGGTGTGCAGAGTAATCAAAAGCGGCAGGAAGACTTTAGCAGTGGCAAACCAGCAGCGTACATTGTGACGGGATTAATCGTTACTTTTATATTCGTTATGTTGCTCCTCGTTCTGGCATCGTTTGCTGCCCGCTGAAAAGCGTTGATAGTAATAAGTATGTAAAGCGTGACGTATCCAACATATTTTCTATACTGCTAATATCTCATTTATCCTGCCCTAATCTAAAAGCAGGTAATAACAACTATAAGTATGGAGGTATCTATGCGAACAGCATGGCGGTGGCTTTTAGTCACTCTCTTTTCGATGAGCGGATCGCAGGTCCTGGCTAGCGATTGGAACATGCCTGTCGGGGTAACTGATGTGAGTGCCGATATCTTTGGTCTCCACATGTCGATTTTTTGGATATGCGTTGTCATCGGTATCGTCGTGTTTGGCGCAATGTTTTACTCCCTGTTTCGCTACCGCCACTCTCAAGGCGCTAAAGCCGCTAACTTCCATGAACACACCAGCGTTGAGGTGCTCTGGACGGCCATTCCTGTCTTGATCCTGGTAGGTATGGCTGTCCCTGCTACAGCGACGTTAAAAAACATGTACGACGCTTCAGATGCTGAGTTGGATGTCATGATTACTGGCCAGCAGTGGCGTTGGCGTTACGAGTACCTGGGGGAGGATGTCGCTTTTACTTCCAATATGAGCACGCCACGGACACAGATAAGCGGAGCTGAGACGCGGGGAGAACACTATTTATTGGAAGTGGATGAGCCACTTGTTTTACCTATCAATCGCAAAGTACGTTTTTTGATGACGTCAGATGACGTTATTCACTCCTGGTGGGTACCCGACTTAGCCGTTAAACAAGACACGATTCCCGGCTTTATTAATGAGAATTGGGTAAAGATCAATGAGCCGGGTATCTACCGTGGACAGTGCACTGAGCTATGTGGTGTTAACCATGGGTTTATGCCAGTGGTGGTTCATGCCATGGAGGAGGAGGAGTTCGATGGCTGGCTTGCCGAGCGTAAAGAGGCCGCTGAGGAAGAAGCAATGGGGGTCGATCGCGAGTGGGGTATGGAGGAGTTGGCGGAGCGTGGCCAGTCAGTTTATCAATCGATCTGCTCTTCTTGTCACCAAGCGGAAGGACAGGGGTCGCCGCCAGCCTTCCCGGCGCTGGCAAATAACCAACAGCTTATCGAAGACGTAGATTGGCATCTTGATAAAGTTATCAATGGTGTATCGGGTGCAGCAATGCCAGCTTTTCGGAGCACGCTAAATCCGGTTGAAATTGCCGCCGTAGTGACCTATACGCGTAATGCCTGGGGTAATGACACAGGAGATGTGGTCCAGCCTTCTGAAGTGGCTGAGTTAATTGCCCAATAATGATGGTTTGCCACTTAATGTGACAACAACAAAATTTTGGAGAGCGTTATGTCGCCCAAACTACCCCCCCAGCCACCTTTGCAACATAGCACCACGGCCGTTGCTGATGGGCAAAGCCATGGTCATGCTTCGCCACCAAAAGGGATATTACGCTGGTTATTAACCACTAATCATAAAGAGATTGGCTCTCTTTACCTGATTTTCTCGCTCACAATGTTTTTCGTTGGGGGCATCTTTGCCTTAGTGGTGAGGGCTGAACTTTTTCAACCGGGTCTTCAGTTGATCCAACCTGAATTTTTCAACCAGATGACCACGATGCATGGTTTGATTATGGTGTTTGCCGCCGTCATGCCGGCATTCACCGGGTTAGCTAACTGGATGATACCGCTGCAAATTGGGGCGCCAGACATGGCGTTACCTCGATTGAATAACTTCAGTTTCTGGTTGCTTCCTGTGGCTTTTACGCTACTTCTTTCAACTCTTTTTATGCCGGGTGGTGGGCCAAATTTCGGCTGGACCTTTTATGCACCGCTTTCGACGACTTATGCGCCCCCTTCAACCACCTTTTTTATTCTTTCCTTACATATTGCTGGTATCAGTTCGATTTTGGGGGCGATTAATATCATCGCGACTATTTTGAACATGCGTGCGCCGGGTATGCGCTTAATGGATATGCCGCTCTTTGTATGGACTTGGTTAATTACGGCCTTCCTGCTGATTGCGGTAATGCCGGTCTTGGCAGCAGTCATTACGATGATGCTGATGGACATTAACTTTGGCACCAGTTTCTTTAACGCGGCAGGCGGGGGTGACCCGGTATTATTTCAGCATCTCTTTTGGACGTTTGGTCATCCTGAAGTGTACATCATGATTTTGCCCGCCTTTGGTATTGTCTCCGCCATCATACCGACCTTTGCTCGGAAACCATTGTTTGGTTATGCATCAATGGTGTATGCGACGGCGGCCATTGCATTTCTGTCCTTTTTGGTCTGGGCCCATCACATGTTTGTGGTAGGTATGCCCTTGGTGGCAGAGCTGTTTTTTATGTATACAACAATGCTGATCGCCGTGCCCACTGGGGTGAAGGTGTTTAACTGGGTTACCACACTATTTCGCGGCTCCATTAGCTTTGAATCGCCGATGCTGTTTGCGCTTGCCTTTGTCGTGCTCTTCACTATAGGCGGTTTTTCTGGGCTAATGCTGGCGATCGCTCCAGCGGATTTTCAGTACCACGATACCTATTTTGTGGTTGCCCATTTCCACTATGTGCTAGTCCCTGGGGCGATCTTTGCCATTATGGCGGGGGTGTATTATTGGTTGCCTAAATGGACGGGGCACTATCCTAACGAGCGGCTTGCTCAGTGGCACTTCTGGTTCTCGATTATTGGTGTCAACCTGACGTTTTTCCCGATGCACTTCGCTGGCTTAGCGGGCATGCCTCGCCGCATCCCTGACTATGCACTGCAATTTGCTGACTTCAATTTACTCTCCAGTATCGGTGCGTTCTTCTTTGGCGCATCACAGTTGCTCTTCGTATTAGGGATCATTCTGTGCGTTCGTGGTGGAAAAAAAGCACCAGCAAAAGCCTGGGAGGGTGCAGAAGATTTGGAGTGGACAGTGCCCTGTCCTGCACCACTACATACCTTTGAAACGCCCCCGGTATTTCATCGCACTGCTCACTAACAAACGGCATAAACCACGTAGGTCAATAGGCCAAAGAGGTGTTATGGAGAGTCAAGAGCAAAACCGGGCGGGAGTGCGCCGGACGGTGATTAGAACACTGGCCGTGCTGGTCGGTATGTTCGCCTTTGCTTTTGCGTTAGTGCCGCTATATGACGTTTTTTGTCAAATTACCGGTATTAACGGCAAAGTCGATGCAACGGCACAAAGCATCGTGCATGAAGAAGTGGATGACTCCCGCTACGTTAACGTGCAATTTATCACGCGAGGTAGCCCGGGACTGCCGTGGAGAATGAGTGTTGAAATGCATCAGATGAGCGTACATCCGGGGCAAACAGCGGAAGTTGATTTTACCTTTACTAATAACAGCCACAATGAAAGTTGGGGGCGGGCTGTGCCGAGCGTCTCTCCTTCAAACGCGACTCGCCATTTACGCAAAGTGAGCTGTTTTTGTTTTGAGGAGCAGCTACTGCAGGGAGATGAACGCTTGACCATACCTCTGGTTTTCCAACTAGCGCGTGACCTGCCAGCAGAGATCAATACCATCACGCTGGTGTATACCCTTTATCCAGTTGACCATGGGACCCAGAGCGCATCACTAACGAATATAGGTAATGATAGCTTTATAAACGATCCCAAAAATGAGCAAAAAAACAATAAAGCGGCGGGAGAAACGATATGAGCAGTGGTAGCTATTACGTACCGGCGAGTAGTCGGTGGCCTGTTCTTGGTTCGGTGGCACTCGGAGCAATGATGGTCGGAACTGGCATTATGCTCGTTTACGACACAGGGCTGCCGCTTTTATTAATTGGTCTGATTGGCATAATGGCTGTCATGGGGCTCTGGTTTCGGGATGTGATCAGTGAGTCACGTGGTGGGCTGTACGATGCTCAAATGGACCGTTCGTTTCGCTGGGGTATGGGCTGGTTTATTTTTTCAGAAGTCATGTTCTTCGCCGCTTTTTTTGGGGCGCTGTTTTACGTAAGAATGTTCACCCTGCCTTGGTTAGGCGGGGAGGGGGCTAAAGGGGTTTCAGCGTTACTCTGGCCTGATTTTGTCTCGACGTGGCCGCTATTGAATCCGCCAGATACCTCCATTGAGGGGCCTCAACAAGTTTTTAGTCCCTGGCAACTCCCTCTCGTCAATACCCTTATTTTGATTACATCCAGTATTACGTTAACGGTTGCCCATGAAGCTTTAAAAGTGGGCTATCGGAGAACTTGCCGCAACTGGTTGGCAGGGACGGTGCTGTTGGGGTGCTGTTTTATAATGATTCAAGGCATTGAATATTATGAGGCTTATGCGCACTACGGTATTACATTGGAAGCCGGAATTTTTGGGGCGACGTTCTTTATATTGACCGGCTTTCATGGGCTACACGTGATTATCGGCACGATCATTCTTGCCACTATGTTGGTACGAATCATTAAAGGTCATTTCGCCGACGAGAATCATTTTGGTTTTGAAGCGTCGTGTTGGTATTGGCACTTTGTCGATGTCGTATGGGTTGGGCTCTTTATTTTCGTTTATGTTTTGTAAACGGGCTAGCCTAGTCGGCCGGACCAAAAGCCAAAAATAATGAGGGTCATTAATAGACAAGCTAGTCCAATGCGCCACTTAAGTGAAACAAGTAAGCGACGAGACGAGGAGCCATCACGTAAAAGAAAACCAGCTCCCATGGCTAGGCTGACGACCATGGCGATAAACACGGCGGCAATGAGTAGTTGTAACCACATGATGAAAACCTCTCTGCAATGGCGTTTTTATAGTTGGTGTCTTTTCTGGTCTTTGTTGGTGGTGTTAGGCACCTATTTAGGACTATGGCAGTGGGAACGGGCAGATGACAAGCGTTTAGCAATGACTGTTCGCCAGGCTGCTCCTGAATTGGTGCAACCTACCATGCAGCCGCCCCAAGGTGCCCAGGTAACATTGCGTGGCGAGTACCTGGCTGAGCACACCCTCTACTTAGATAATCGAATTGTAGATGGAAAGCTGGGTGTGGCGGTACTGACACCACTGCGTGATAGCTATGGACAACTTTGGCTAGTGCAGCGTGGTTTTTTAGCGACAGGCCCGCTTCGCGAGCCACCTCAGGCGGTTACCCCAAGCGGTAGTGTGGAAGTGAGTGCGGAATGGCAAGAGGTGCAATCAGGAGGGCCGTTATTTGGAGATAATAGAGAAGGTTTAAGGCTGCAGCAGCTAAGTCTTGACCCTTGGTATACGGCACTGGGCTCTTTTAGTTATGAGGGATGGCTGCACGCTAGCGAAGGCGATGGTGTTCTGACTCCCTGGTGGAAAGCCAACGTTATGCCAGCCAGTCGCCATATGGGCTATGCCTTCCAATGGTGGGGGTTAGCGTTGGCTGCTTTCATTGTCATGATTATCGGCGGTCGACGCTTGCGTCGCGATGCGGCTCAAACGATGTCATTGCTGAATAAAAATAAATAGGGGGAAGACTATGCAGGATGCTAAACACATTCGCCGCCAGCGGCTTAAATTAATGCTTATTTTTGTAATATTTGCTGCACCCATGGTCGCCGCTTGGGGGATGGTTGAGCTTCGTATTGGCATACCTGATCGCCATACGGCGCATGGCGAGGTCGATCTTACGCTGCCTATTTTAGATGAATGGCCATTGACAACGCTTGCCGACAATGAAGAAGAGACGTGGATTCTGGCTTTTGATTGCACTAAAGAGTGTGAAGCGCGGCAGGATGAGCTGTGGAGATTACACCGTGCTTTAGGTCGCGAAGCTCCCAGGCTAAAGCGTTTGCGAATCGGCGGAAGTGTTGAGTTGCTACCGGGTGAAGTGGTCAGTGAGTGGCAGCACTTACCACCATGGCATAAAGAAAATTCAGTATGGTTGCTCGACCCGATGGGTCGTCCAGCATTAGCATTTAATCAAAGTGTTGCGACCAAATACGTACTCGACGATATACAGCACCTTTTTAAAGTCAATCCTCAGTGAAGTGCACGAAACCTTGTCGTTAAGGAAGCACCATGTACGATATTTATGAGCGTCGCCTGAAGTGGTTAGTGCGATTAACGCTGATAGGAACTCTTTTTACCGCAGCGGTAATGTTGGTTGGTGCTTGGACACGATTAGTGGATGCAGGGCTGGGCTGCCCTGATTGGCCAGGATGCTATGGGAAGCTTTTAGTGCCCGATAACGATCATGCCACTCTACGCCATCCTGATGTGCCTTTAGAGCCCTTTAAAGCATGGGTTGAAATGATACATCGTTATATCGCTAGCCTACTCGGATTAGTGGTGCTGAGCGTTGTTGCGTTAGGTTGGCCGTTACGTAAAACGAGCGGTTACCCATGGGGGATCAGCTTGACGCTCCTGGCGGTGATTATAGTGCAAGGAGCCTTCGGTGCCTTCACGGTCACACTTCGGCTATGGCCTCAAGTCGTTACTCTTCATCTTTTGGGGGGGCTAAGTGTATTGCTGCTGTTTTTTTGGTTGCATCTTCGCTTACGCCGCGCTCAGCGAAGTCCAACAATTGAGCCTCGGCGAACTAATTTTTTGTGGGCAATGGCGGCCTGTTTACTCATAGGGCAATTAGCCTTGGGTGGGTGGGTCTCCAGCAACTATGCAGGCATTGCTTGCCAAGGATTCCCTACCTGCAATGGGCAATGGTGGCCTGAATTAGACTTAAGCGAGGGCTTTCACCTGACCCAAACCGTTGGCCCCAACTACTTGCATGGCCAGCTACATGCCGATGCTCGTACAGCTATTCATATGGTGCACCGCTTAGGCGCCATCTTGTTGGGGGTGGGGATACTAGCCCTTTGGTTGCGCTATCGTCACGCGCAGCATATCGCCAAACCATTAACGTTGGTTGTCTCTCTATACGCTTTGCAGGCCCTATTAGGCATCGCCAATGTAGTGTTATGGCTGCCTTTATGGCTGGCATTGCTACATACGGCAGGCGCCATTGCCTTATCTATGGGATTCATTTGGGCTTGGTGGTGCTGGCGCTACCATGAGGCTGGCGTTTACTCAGCGCCGCCTCGCACGATTTATAGCAACGTTATCGTTGACTGAAGAGGTCAGGCTTCCATGCGAAATATAACAATGACACTACCTGCATCCCTGCCTTTTGTAATGTGGGGCTGGAGAGAGTTACTTGGGCTGTGCAAGATAAAAGTCGTAGTAGTTATGTTGGTGTGTACTGCCGTGGGGATGGCATTAGCGACCCCAGGTTTACCACCGATGTCGAACGTACTCTTTGGCCTAGCCGGTATCGGCTTGGCTTCCTGCGGTGCGGCTGCTTTTAATCACGTTGTTGATCGCCATCTAGATGCGGTAATGACGCGTACCTCTCGCCGCCCAGTAGCTAGCAAGCGGCTACCGGTGCCGGTAGCGCTAAGTTGGGCGAGTCTACTTTCCGTAATGGGTGTGGCGCTCTTGGCTTGGCAGGTTAATCAACTAACGGCCCTGCTCACCTTTGCTTCTTTGATTGGTTATGCACTGATCTACACTGCGTTTCTTAAACGCGCAACGCCTCAAAATATTGTTATTGGAGGCGTGGCTGGCGCGGCGCCGCCGCTACTAGGCTGGGTTGCGATCACAGGTCAGATCTCCCCTGAACCGCTACTATTAATGCTGATCATTTTTGCTTGGACTCCGCCACATTTCTGGGCTCTCGCAATTCATAAGCGAGACGACTATGCACGCGCTGGTATTCCCATGCTGCCCGTTACTCATGGCATTCCATTTACGCGGCTGCAAATTTGGTTGTATGGATGGCTGACAGTATTAACGACATTGCTTCCGGTAATGATTGGCATGAGTGGCATTCTCTATTTAGCCATTGTGCTCTGTCTCAATGCGCGATTCATGTTTTGGAATTGGCGGGTATGGCGGGGGCAAGATCCTGCGGCGCCCATCGGTGCATTCTGGTTTTCGATTCGCTACTTATTAGGTGTTTTTGCCGCACTGTTGCTTGATCACTATGCAGCCACGCTGGCTTGGTGAGCCTGCGATGAGGGTGAAAACAGCAAAAAGTTATCGAAATAGTCGGATTAGGCCGTAGGCCAGCACCGTAACCAGGGCCGCGCTAAGTCATTTCAGCGTAAAACCCGCTGGGTTTTAATGTATTCGCCAGCAAATACCATAGCGAGCGGAGTCGCTAAAGGGATAAAGGACACTAGTAACAGGCTAACAGGGCCTAGCCGTACGCCGATGGGGGAGGCATTCAAAGGTTTTTTAATCTGATTTTGCTCTCGTTCGTCCATGCAGGTAATATCCTTATAATTGAGTTATAAAAAAATATCGTACAGCCTGTTCAGTTTAAATCGTGTTGTCGATTTGTGTATGAATAGCAACAGACACATTGAGCCTTGTGACTCTGTGTCAGAGGGTGATGTAGGCCATTTCGCTGGCTATCACGCGAACGTAGATGACATTGGCTGTTTGGTGGTATAAGGGTGTACAATTTTCGTCAAGTAATTTACACGCTTAATAAGGAGTTTCATGAACTCGACGGGAGCACTAATTTTACTGGCGGTGGCGATTGCAGTAATAGTAGGGTTATGCTTTTACGCATGGACCCTACGTAACGAAGTTAACCGCCGGGAAGCTTACCGACGCGATGAAGATGCTCGTGCTCAACAAAACAGCTTAGAAAATCTTGATTATGTAGCCAGTGCGCTTGTTCAAGAGCAGGTGGATATTACTGAGGGTGCCTGGCGCTGCAAAGTGTTGCTTGAAATTATCGATCCTAGTTTAACCGAGAGGAGTCAGTTTCAGGCATTTGCTGAGCACTACAACCGAACTCGTCACCTCAAAACGCATTCTGCTCGCCAGCAATTGACCCCCCGAGAGCGTATGCAGGAAGATAAAGATCGGTTGATGGTAGAAAATGACATGCGTGAAGCCGTATTAGAAGCCGCCAGGGAAGTGCTAAAATGGCGTGCCAAAGGTTCAAGCGCACTGCATTAAATAACGGTTTTGAGCGACTTTTAGTCGCCAAAAAGCATAGCATGCTATTTTTTAGTGCCCATTGTGGCAATTTTGCTATGCTGAGTGATGTCGGTATTGGCAAGAAGTTGATATCTCGGCATTGTTGCCTTCTTGCGCTTAAGCGTTAATGATAGGCACACCGTTCTATATCGACTGGGTACTGAGCTATTAGTACTTCATTAGTAGTACTGGTATTTTGGTACCATTATCAGCGATGTAGAGCAGGCGAAAAATGGATGCTCTCGCAATAAGAAGCATTGGATAGATTTGGTCACTTATGGCCATTTCAGCATTGGATCAAGAAGGAGTCTTGCATGAAAAAATCAACGACTGGCTTGCTAATCGGTTCCGCACTGGTAGTTGGCCTTTCTGGCTGTGCCAGCTCGGCCTCACAGTCTTCCAGCCAATCAAGCGCTAGCAGCGACGGCAGCTGGTACCAGCATCCGTTTGTTTGTGGTCTAGCAGGCAGTGTTATCGGTGGCAGCATCGGCTACGCCACCAGCAGTAGTTCTGATGAAGAGAGTGGAGCTGCTACCGGTGCTGTTGCCGGTGCTGCTATCGGCGGTCTGCTGTGTGCTGATCGTACTCCTGAGCCGGTTGCACCGCAGTGCCCGAGCTATGGCGAAGTACCTGCCGGTGTTGCTGTTGACGCTGAAGGTTGCCCGCTAGACTCTGACGGTGACGGCGTTCCTGATTACCGCGATCAGTGCCCAGGTACTCCTGCAGGCGTTGAAGTTAACGCTAACGGTTGCCCGCTTGATTCCGATAACGACGGTGTGCCAGATTACCGTGACCAGTGCCCGAATACGCCTGCTGGCGTAGAAGTTAACGCTCTGGGTTGCCCGGACAGTGTTGTTCTGCAAGATGTTAACTTTGAGTTTGATTCTGCTCAGTTAACGTCTAACGCACAGAATGTACTGAACGGTGTTGCTGAGCGTTTGGTCAGTAACCCTGATGTTCGCGTAAGCATCGAAGGCCACACTGATTCACGCGGTTCTGACGAGTACAACAAAAACTTGTCACAAGAGCGTGCTCAATCTGTTGCTAACTACTTAGCAAGCCGTGGCGTACAAGCTAACCGTATGCGTGCAGTAGGTTACGGTGAAGAGCAGCCGATCGCGTCTAACGAGACTGAAGAAGGCCGCTTCCAGAACCGTCGCGTTGAATTGGATGAGTGGAACTAAGTTCACTTATCTTCTGAGGTTTGCAGAGGCCATATAAACGGTTAACTGCAGTCCCCAGTAAAGAAGCGGGAGGCTTATGCCTCCCGTTTTTATTTTAAGCGGTAGGTAAGTCTGCTAGGCTTGCCTACCGCTTTTTAGCTGTAATTGTTGCACCTCCCAAGACCATTGATAGCGAAATGTGATCCTTGGTATGGATCACCACTGCGCTCAAGGAACCTGAATGCCTATTGTTACTCTGCCTGACGGCAGTCAAAAAACCTTTGAAGCACCGCTGACCATTATGCAGCTCGCAGAATCCATTGGCCCTGGTTTGGCTAAGGCCTGCATTGCTGGAAAGATCGATGGTGTGCTGGTGGATGCCGCTGACCTGATTGAAAAAGATGCAACAGTGGCGATTATCACTGCGCGTGACGATGAAGGGGTGGAAATTATCCGTCACTCCTGCGCTCACCTGATCGGTCATGCGGTCAAGCAGATGTACCCCGAAGCCAAAATGGCGATCGGGCCGGTCATTGATGACGGTTTTTACTACGATATCGAGTTTGGTCAATCCGTAACGCCGGAAGACCTGGAAGCGATAGAAAAGCGTATGCAGTCACTGATTGAGCGTGAGTACGATGTCGTTCGCGAATATGTTGATCGCGACCAGGCAATGCTGACTTTTTTACATCGTGATGAGCCTTATAAGCAGGAAATCGTTCGCGATATCCCTGGTGATGCGGCAATCCGACTTTATCATCACGAAGAATACACCGACATGTGTCGCGGCCCACACGTGCCGAATACCCGCCACTTAAAAGCTTTCAAGCTCACTAAGTTAGCCGGTGCCTATTGGCGCGGAGACGCAGCCAACACCATGTTAACGCGCATCTACGGCACCGCATGGAGCGATAAAAAGCAGCTCAAAGCGTATCTTAAGCGGCTTGAAGAAGCTGAAAAGCGCGACCATCGTAAGCTCGCCCGCAAGATGGACTTATTCCATATTCAGGAAGAAGCGCCGGGAATGGTTTTTTGGCACCCCAATGGCTGGACGATGTATCAGGCCTTGGAAGAGTACATGCGCAACATTCAGCGCGAGCATGGCTACCAGGAAATCAAAACGCCTCAGGTGGTTGACCTCTCTTTGTGGAAGAAATCCGGGCACTGGGGTCACTACAGTGAGCTGATGTTCACCACCGAGTCTGAGAAGCGCGAATACGCAGTCAAACCCATGAACTGCCCTTGCCATGTGCAGGTCTTTAATCAAGGTCTGAAAAGCTACCGTGATCTACCCCTGCGTTTGGCCGAGTTCGGCAGTTGTCACCGGAATGAACCTTCTGGTTCGCTGCATGGTCTGATGCGCGTGCGCGGCTTTACCCAAGATGATGCGCATATTTTCTGTACAGAAGGTCAAATTCAAGCGGAAGCGGAAGACTTTATAGCGCTCACACTGCAAGTGTATAAGACGCTTGGCTTTGAAGATGTCGAGCTGAAGCTTTCTACCCGTCCGGACGATTTCCTGGGCGAAGCTGAAATGTGGGATCAGGCCGAGCAGGGACTTGAGGCTGCATTGAATGCGACGGGCTTGGAGTGGGATCTACAGCCGGGTGAAGGTGCTTTTTACGGTCCTAAAATTGAATTCGCACTGCGTGATTGTCTGAATCGTGTCTGGCAGTGTGGTACCCTACAGCTCGATTTTAACTTGCCAGGGCGTTTAGGGGCTCAGTACGTTGATGAAGATGGCGTACGTAAGACCCCAGTGATGCTTCACCGCGCGATTTTGGGCTCCTTCGAGCGTTTCTTGGGGATTCTGATTGAGCACTATGCGGGCGCTATGCCATTATGGCTTGCGCCACAGCAGGCGGTTGTCATGACTATCACCGATTCACAGCGTGAATATGCGCTTGATTTGGAGAAACGTCTGCAAAAAAGTGGCTTACGTGTTAAAGCGGACTTGAGGAACGAGAAGATCGGCTTTAAAATCCGTGAGCATACGTTACAGAAAGTTCCCTATCTCCTTGTGGTAGGAGATAAGGAAGTCGAAGCTGACTCAGTGGCCGTGCGAACACGCAGCGGCGAAAACCTCGGTACAATGACGGTCGATGAATTTATTGAACGCCATACTGCCGAGAGAGCAGCCCTGGCGACATCGTCAATTGCCTAAGGAGACGGAACGATCAAGAGAAGCAACCAGCGCGGGCGTCCAGCAGACAAGCGCCCACCAATGAACGAGCGAATTGTCGAAGAAGAAGTGCGTCTTATTGGTAGCGACGGTGAGCAGTTGGGTGTTGTGCCCACCACCGAAGCGCTAGAGCGTGCTGAATCTGAAAGCTTAGATCTCGTGCAAATTTCGAATGCCGACCCCATCGTCTGTAAGATCATGGATTACGGCAAGTTCGTTTTTGAGACCAAGAAGCAGAAAGCGGCTCAAAAGAAGAAGCAGAAGCAAATCCAGGTTAAGGAAGTTAAATTCCGTCCTGGCACCGACGAAGGCGATTATCAGGTCAAGCTTAAAAACCTGACGCGCTTTTTGGAAGGTGGTGACAAGGGCAAAGTCACACTGCGCTTCCGTGGTCGCGAAATGGCGCACCAGGACATCGGTCGTAAGCTGATGGAACGGATCGCGGCAGACCTGGAAGAGATCGGAGTGGTAGAGGCTTTTCCGAAAATGGAAGGCCGCCAGATGATCATGATTATTGCCCCGAAAAAGAAGTGATCCAACGGCGTTGTCAACGGGCCACCGTTAAACCGGTGGTCGGCCCTGGGTTTTCTAAAAAATATCGAGCGGAGTTTTCCTCATGCCGAAAATCAAAAGCAACAGCGGCGCTGCCAAGCGCTTCAAGAAGACTGCTAATGGCTTTAAGCACAAGCAGTCTCACCGTAGCCACATCTTGACCAAGAAAACGACCAAGCGTAAGCGTCAACTGCGTGGAATGAAGCAAATTCACGCGGCTGATAAAGCACTTATCCAGCGTATGCTGCCGAATCTATAATTCGGGTTTTCGTTTTTCTGGGCGCATAATTTTTTGCCCCAGCCTTAAAGTCAGGAGTGTGTTATGACTCGAGTTAAACGTGGCGTAGTAGCGCGTCGTCGCCATAAAAAAGTATTGAAGCTTGCTAAAGGTTACTACGGTGCCCGTTCGCGCGTTTTCCGCGTTGCTAAGCAAGCCGTTATCAAGGCTGGTCAGTATGCCTATCGTGACCGTCGTAACCGTAAGCGCCAGTTCCGCGCGCTATGGATCCAGCGTATTAACGCCGGTGCACGCGTCAACGGTATGTCTTACAGCCGCTTTGTAGGTGGTCTTAAGAAAGCCGGTATCGAAATCGACCGTAAAGTATTGGCCGATTTGGCAGTACACGAGAAGGCTGCATTTGCTGCCATCGTGGAAAAAGCCAAGGCTGCCCAATAAGGTAGTGTTTGCTGGGCTTTTGCCCGTGCAACGTACCTGAGGTCATTTAAGAGTGACCCATACAGGGGAAGAGCAGCCGCTCTTCCCCTGTTTTTTTTGTCACCTTCAACGTGCCACGCCATCTTCAGGGATGGACACCGCTTAATTCGGAGTGAAACGGATGGATCACCTTCCTACTCTGGTATCTGAGGCTCGCGACGCCATTCAGGCTGCGCAGAGTGTCGCCGCACTAGACGAGTTACGAGTACGCTACTTAGGTAAGAAAGGTGAGGTAACCGCCTTGCTGAAAGGCCTGGGGAAACTGTCAGCCGAAGAGCGCCCGGCAGCGGGTGAGCGTATTAATCAGGCTAAGCAAACGCTGGCCGACGAAATTGATGCCAAGCGCCAGCAGCTTGAAAGTGTTGCGCTCAATGCCCGTTTGGCTGCTGAGAGTATCGATGTCACCTTGCCAGGGCGTGGCCAAGCCGAAGGCGGTCTGCATCCTGTGACGCGTACGCTTGAGCGCATAGAGGGGCTTTTCACTCGGATTGGTTATGATGTGGCGGTAGGGCCCGAGATTGAGGACGACTATCACAATTTCGAAGCCCTCAATATTCCTGCTCACCATCCTGCTCGTGGTATGGCCGATACCTTCTATTTTGATGCCACTCGCCTGCTCCGCACCCACACTTCGCCAGTGCAAGTGCGCACGATGAAAAGCAGCGAACCGCCGATTCGTATCGTTTGCCCAGGGCGGGTGTATCGCAGTGACTCTGATCTGACCCACACGCCCATGTTCCATCAAGTCGAGGGGTTGCTAGTCGATGAGGGCGTTAGTTTTGCTGACCTCAAAGGTACGATCGAAGACTTTTTGCAGGCATTTTTCGAGCGCGACGACCTTTCGGTGCGTTTCCGTCCCTCCTACTTTCCATTCACTGAACCTTCCGCCGAAGTAGATATTCAGTGCGTGATGTGCAGTGGGGCGGGCTGTCGTGTCTGTTCTCATAGCGGTTGGCTGGAAGTGATGGGTTGCGGCATGGTTCACCCTGAAGTCTTCCGCCATTCGGGCATTGATACCGAGCGCTATACCGGTTTTGCCTTCGGAATGGGGGCTGAGCGTTTGGCAATGCTGCGGTACGGCGTGAATGACTTACGCCTGTTCTTTGAAAACGATCTGCGTTTTTTACGTCAATTCGCTTAAGACCGCCGCCGAATACAGGATCAACGATGAAATTTTCAGAACAGTGGCTGCGTGAGTGGGTATCGCCGCAGCTTGAAACGCAGGCAATGGCCGACCAAATCACCATGGCGGGCTTGGAAGTTGACGCTGTGGAAGCGGTAGCCGCTGCATTTAGTGGTGTCGTGGTGGCTGAGGTGTTGACTAAAGAGAAGCACCCAGACGCGGATAAGCTCAATGTATGTACCGTTAATGACGGTAGCGGGGAGCCTGTTCAGGTTGTCTGCGGGGCGCCCAATGTAGAGGTTGGCCAGAAAATTCCCTTTGCCCAGGTGGGTGGAGTGTTGCCGGGTGACTTTAAGATCAAAAAGGCCAAGCTCCGTGGCGTAGAGTCTCGCGGGATGATCTGTTCCGCATCGGAGCTGGGGCTTGAAGAGGAGGCTTCGGCCGGCATTCTGGTGCTGTCGTCAGCTGCGCCTGTGGGCATCGATTTCCGCGAGTTCATGCACCTTAATGACATGACGATTGAGGTCGATCTGACACCCAATCGCGGTGACTGCTTAAGCATTAAGGGGCTGTCGCGCGAAGTTGGTGTGCTCAACCGATTACCGGTTAAAGGGCCAATGATAAAGCCGTTGGCTGCTGAGATTGAGGATAGCTTCTCGGTTAGTATTGAGGCGCCTGAGCAGTGCCCGCGCTATATCGGCCGCGTGATCAAGGGTGTCAATGTTCATGCTGAAACACCCCTTTGGATGGCTGAGCGTCTGCGCCGCAGTGGCGTACGTTCTATTGACCCAGTGGTGGATATTACCAACTACGTCATGCTGGAACTGGGCCAGCCGATGCACGCTTTTGACCGTGACAACCTGCAAGAGGGCATAGTGGTTCGCATGGCCAAGCCAGGCGAGAAGCTAACGCTGCTTGATGGTAATGAAGTGGCGCTCCGCCCTGAAACGTTGTTGATCGCCGATCAATCCGGGCCGCTTGCCATGGCAGGCGTGATGGGGGGCGAAAACTCCGGCGTTAATAAAAATACCCGAACTATTTTTCTTGAGTCAGCATTTTTCACGCCGCTTGCGATTGCAGGACAGGCGCGCTCTTACGGTTTGCATACCGATGCATCGCATCGTTTTGAGCGCGGTGTCGACCCGCAGCTCACGCCAGTAGCTGTAGAGCGAGCTACACAGCTTTTAATTGAAATATGTGGCGGTCAGGCGGGTCCTGTGGTTGAAGTGACAAGTGCTGAGCATATGCCCGCAGAACGCGCGATTATATTGCGCAGCGAGCGTTTAGAAAAAGCGCTTTCCAAGGCCCTTGATAGCGATGACGTGACCGATATTCTTCAGCGTCTAGGGCTTAATGTCACTATGCAAGGTGGCGATTGGGCCGTTACTGCACCCAGTTGGCGCTTTGATCTCGCCATTGAGGAAGACCTGATCGAAGAGGTGGCGCGCATCCATGGCTATAACAATTTGCCAGTGCGTCGTCCTGCAGCACGCTTGGCGCTGCGCTCTGCGGATGAGGCGAAGCTCACCCAATCGCGACTGCGTCGACAGATGGTCGCTCGTGGTTTCCAGGAGGCGATCACTTACAGCTTTGTCGCCCCTGAGTTGCAAGCGGCGCTGTTACCAGATGCCGTAACCCCCGTGCTTGCTAACCCTATCTCAGCTGATTTGTCGGTAATGCGCGCAAGCTTATTTCCAGGTTTGGTGCGTGCCATGGAGTACAACCTCAATCGCCAGCAAACCCGCGTGCGGTTATTTGAAACTGGGCTAGTATTTAACGGCGAGCTGGATGCTTTATCGCAAGTGCCTATGCTGGGTGCGTTAGTGTGTGGCCCGCGTGAAGCGGAAGGGTGGAGTGGCGCCAAAGAGCGCGTCGACTTTTATGACTTAAAAGGTGACTTAGAGAGCGTCATCGCTTTGGGTGGTGAGGCTGATGCATGGCGGTTTGAGCCTGCTGAACACCCGGCGCTTCATCCAGGACAAAGTGCGCAGCTGATGCATAACGGTGAGCCTGCAGGTTGGATTGGTACTTTGCATCCCCAAGTGCGAGCTACGCTTGGTTTGAAAATGGATGCTGTGCTGTTTGAAGTGCGTTTGGATATGCTAAGCCAGGGTAGCGTGCCAGCCTTTGAGCCGCTATCTCGCTTTCCGGAGGTGCGTCGGGATTTGGCGTTTATGCTTAAGGAAGCTACTCCTGTTCAATCGTTGCTGGATTGTGCCAAGGAGCAAGCGGGCGATTATCTGCAGGATATCAAGTTATTTGACGTTTATGCGGGTAAAGGGATCGCTGAAGGCTATAAGAGTATTGCGTTGGGCTTGACCTGGCAGCATCCATCGCGCACGCTAAACGACGAGGAAATCAACCAGTTGGTCGATTCAATTGTGACACAAGTGCGTGTCAAGCTGGATGCGGAGCTGCGCGGCTAATAAGTAGTTAAGCGAATGCTTAGGCCACGCCACGATGCTTATCACGCTCTTGGCAATGCGTTTGCTACTGTACGGTTGATACGGTGCGTTTGAAACTGTATCTGCTTCAAGGATAAGGAGAAACCTTATGGGTGCGTTGACCAAAGCAGAACTGGCTGAGCATTTGCATGCTGAGCTGGCCCTGTCCAAACGAGAAGCGAAGGCCATGGTCGAAGCTTTTTTTGAAGAGATTCGAGCTTGCCTTCGTGAGAACGAACAGGTGAAGTTATCAGGATTTGGCAACTTTGATCTGCGTGATAAGCGCGAGCGACCAGGTCGGAATCCTAAAACCGGGGAAGAAATTCCGATTTCTGCTCGGCGGGTGGTAACGTTTCGTCCAGGGCAGAAGCTTAAGCAACAGGTAGAGCATTACGTGGGTGGCGAGTAGCGTTTTGGAAGATAGGCGTATTGGCTTGGCTTAATATTGCTTAGCGCTCTCATATACTCTAAAAGGAGTGCCTTCGGGCGCTCCTTTTCTCGTTCTATTTATGCGACCTAATTCGCGGCTATTTTTATAGCCAGCATAATTACACGCCACCGCCCTCAATTAGCCACGTTATTACCACTTTAATGACGTAACCCAGCATGCCTGCTCCTAGCACAACAAACAGCATGATGGTGCCAAATTTGCCAGCGTTAGACTTTTTAGCCAAGTCCCAGATAATGAAACACATAAATATGATTAAGCCGCCAACCATGATTGGGGTGATCCAAGTCTCGAAGGTTTGCTGCATAGGTACTCCCAAGTAGTGTGTTTTAGCCAAGCACCGCGAGTGGTGTGTTTCATTCTAACCAGTCATGTTAATATTTGAGCAAATTCATCGGGTATTTGTCGACTTGACGGTTGGCGCTGTGACACTTTGACAGGGGAGTGACAATGCCAAAACTGAATATTTTGGTGGGCACCATGTATGGCGGTGCCCTTGATGTGGCAGAGCAAGTGAAGCCCCTTTTTGAGCAGGCCGGTTATGTGGTGGAGATTATAGAGCAGCCATCTGTTAATGATATTGCCCATGGTGATGCCGATTTGGCGCTGTTCTGTGTATCGACGACGGGCAGTGGTGATTTTCCAGGTAGCTTTGTTCCTTTCGTGCGCAGTCTGCGCGATCAAAGCCCCGAGCTCTCTTCGTTACGCTACGGTCTTATTGCCTTAGGCGATAGCTCTTATGGCGATACCTTTTGTGGCGCGGGTCGCGCGCTGGATGAGCTGCTGATAGATCATGGCGCCACTCGATTGGGAGAGCGTTTAGAGATCGACGCCATGGAAACCTTCATGGCCGATGATGCCGCTATCCCGTGGGTAGAAGAGTGGATTGTTGCCCAGCAGCTAGAGGCCGTTTGAGCGATGCAGCAAGCTCCTTCCTCTCCTGAACGTATAAGCGTTGCGGTGGGTGTGTGTGTGGTTATGCTCGCCACGTTGCCACGTTACATGGCGGGCGGGCATGAAACGCGTCAAACACTCATTGCTATTGCTTTTACGCTAGTTGCTGTTGCGGCCATTGTTCAGTGGCGCCTATTGCCGGTACTGTCTCGCCAGCGACTACCTAAGTTATTCAAAAGGTTAGTCGCGATGTTGCTGCTTGGGACGGTGATAATGGGGGGTTGGCACGCCTTGTTTACTGACTGGATCAGTTGGCAAGTATTCATTTCCCAC
Source organism: Vreelandella neptunia (assembly GCF_022489065.1). Classification (GTDB taxonomy): domain Bacteria; phylum Pseudomonadota; class Gammaproteobacteria; order Pseudomonadales; family Halomonadaceae; genus Vreelandella; species Vreelandella neptunia_A. The sequence goes on from NZ_JAKVTW010000013.1 coordinate 28,815, forward strand.
GGTGCCACCCTTGGCGTGCTCCTTCATGCGGTAAGTTTATGGTGGTCAAAAGAGCGCCAGCTAGGCTAGAACCAGTTAATAAGTGAAGCACAAGTTGAAAAAGTCGCTGCACGTGTCACAAAGCAGTAGAATGGTAAAAATGGCGCAGCATAGGGCTAATAACGATGTTAAGTACGCCCTAAAGCAGTTAATTGATCGCATATTCCCTTGTTTTTGCAATCACTGCCCCCATGTTGCGAGCATGGTGCTTGCCACCGTGCGTTGGGGTTCTTAAAATTGCCCCTTTGATCTTTTTAGACGCAATCAGCACAATTACACGCAATCAACACAACGCCCAGCCGTTAGAGGACAATTCATGCAAGTTTCTGTCGAGACGACCTCCCAGATCGAACGCCGCATCACCATTCAAGTGCCGGCGGCCGAAATTGATGGGGCCGTTAGCGCTCGCTTGAAAGACACAGCGAAGAATGTTCGCTTGAATGGTTTTCGCCAGGGCCGGGTGCCAATGGCAGTAGTTCAGCAGCGCTACGGCCAAGACGTTCGTAACGAGGTGGTCAGTGAAGTAATGCGCGAACGCTACGTGCGCGCTATTGCTGAAGAAGGCCTAAACCCGGCTGGCTTCCCACAAATTGAGCCTTCCGTTAATGAATCAGGCAAAGACCTTGAGTTCGTGGCGGTAATGGAGATCTACCCTCAGGTAGAGCTGGCTTCAATTGAAGGTACTGACATTGAACGCCCAGTGGTAACCGTTAGCGATGCAGATGTCGATGAAATGATCGACACGCTGCGTAAGCAAAACGCCGCTTGGGAAGAAGTCGATGCTGCTGCCGCCGACGGTGATCAAGTGACTATCGACTTCCAGGGCTATATTGATGACGAGCCGTTCGAAGGCGGTAGTGCAGAAGGTCATTCACTGGTCATTGGTTCTAATAGCTTTATTCCAGGTTTTGAAGAGCAGTTGATTGGCGCCAAAGCAGGCGAAGAAAAAACACTCAGCGTCACCTTCCCTGAAGATTACCAAGCTGAGCACTTAGCTGGTAAAGAAGCGAGCTTCAAGGTCACGGTCCATAAAGTCAGCAGCCAGAAACTACCTGAGGTAGATGCTGAATTTATCGAGCGTTTTGGTGTGGAAGGCGGTGACCAAGAAAAATTCCGCGCTGAAATTAAAAAGAACATGACTCGCGAAGCCTCGCAGGCGGTTGATAACCGCGTGAAGCAGCAAGTGCTAGATGCGCTTAAAAAGGTTAACGAGATTCCTGTTCCGAGCGCACTGGTTCAGCAAGAAACGGATGGCATGAAGCGTCAAGCGGCTCAGCAGTTTGGCCTAGGTGAAGATTTTGACGTTAGCCAGTTGCCCAATGAGCTTTTCGAAGAGCAGGCAAAAGGTCGTGTTCAAGTTGGTTTATTGCTGGCTGAAGTGATCAAGGCTAACGAACTGGATGCTGACGATGACGCTATCAAAGCTAAAGTGACCGAGTTGGCTGAGCAGTACCAGGATCCTGATGAAGTGGTCAGCTACTACATGGGTAATGAAGAGCTGAAAACCCAGGTTAAATCTGCCATTCTCGAAGAGAAAGCGGTTGCTAAGCTGCTTGAGCAGACCAACATTAAAGACGTTGAAATGACTTATCAGCAAGCCCTTGCCGCTGCGCAAAAGCAGGCAGAGCAAGATGAGGGTGCTGAAGAAGGCGAGCAAGCTAACGCCTAACACCCTGGAGTGTGGCGCACCCCTATGTCGGTGCGCCTTTCCCTTCCCGGACGCAAGGAATCACCTGAATGAGTGAGTTTGATATTCAAAACGCCGGCGGTCTAGTGCCCATGGTGGTTGAGCAGAGCGCCAAAGGGGAAAGAGCCTACGACATTTACTCACGCCTTTTGAAAGAGCGTGTGATCTTTTTGGTAGGCCCTGTAGAAGATTACATGGCTAATTTGGTTGTCGCCCAGTTGCTGTTTCTGGAGTCAGAAAATCCAGATAAAGATATTCACCTGTATATCAACTCGCCAGGTGGTTCAGTCACCGCGGGGATGTCGATTTACGACACTATGCAGTTCGTGAAGCCGGATGTTTCTACGGTCTGTATTGGGCAAGCCGCTAGCATGGGCGCGCTGCTGTTAACAGCAGGTGCTGCTGGCAAGCGTTATTGCTTACCCAATTCACGAGTGATGATTCATCAGCCGCTGGGTGGCTACCAAGGCCAGGCGTCTGATATTGAAATTCATACCCGTGAAATCCTGGGTATTCGTGAGAAGCTGAATCAAATTCTGGCTCATCATACGGGCCAAGATATTGAAACTGTCTCGCGTGATACGGACCGGGATAACTTCATGAGCGCCAATAAAGCCAAAGAGTATGGCTTGATTGATGCAGTGCTGGATAAGCGGCCTACATCCTGATAGCGTGATAGGATTCTGCTTTTCTAACGAGCTTTTCCGGCGGCGTAAGCCGCCGCAGTGATAGAGGTATGCGAATGGCCGACGGCAAAGGCAAAGACGAAGGTGGCAAACTGCTCTACTGCTCGTTTTGTGGTAAAAATCAAAACGAAGTACGTAAGCTGATTGCGGGCCCGTCCGTCTATATCTGCGATGAGTGTGTCGACTTATGTAATGACATCATTCGCGAGGAAGTTCTCGAAGCCGATGCCGAGAGCGACGACGAGCGTTTACCTACACCTCGCGAAATACGCCATACGCTTGATGATTACGTCATCGGACAGGATCGCGCCAAAATGGTGCTTTCTGTAGCGGTGTACAACCACTACAAGCGTCTAAAAACAGATGTGCGAGACGGCGACGTTGAGTTAGGTAAATCGAATATTCTGCTAATTGGCCCGACGGGTAGCGGTAAAACGTTGCTGGCGGAAACCATGGCTCGGCTGCTGAATGTGCCTTTTACCATTGCAGATGCAACCACGCTGACCGAAGCCGGTTATGTCGGTGAAGATGTTGAGAACATCATTCAGAAGTTGTTGCAGAAGTGCGATTACGACGTCGAAAAAGCTGAACGCGGCATTGTTTATATCGATGAAATAGACAAGATTTCACGCAAATCAGATAACCCTTCCATCACTCGAGACGTTTCGGGTGAGGGGGTTCAGCAGGCACTGCTTAAGCTAATTGAAGGCACTACCGCTTCTGTCCCCCCACAAGGTGGGCGTAAGCACCCGCAGCAGGAGTTTGTCCAAGTTAATACTGGCAATATTCTGTTTATCGTTGGCGGTGCATTTGCAGGTCTTGATAAAGTTATTCGAGATCGTGCTGAAAAGGGCGGTATTGGTTTTAATGCGGCAGTGAAAAGCAAGGAGTCCTCCCGTGGGGTGGGTGAATTGCTGGCTGACGTTGAGCCTGATGATCTCGTGAAGTTTGGCCTGATTCCTGAGTTTGTTGGTCGCCTACCAATCATAGCGACGCTGATGGAACTCACAGAAGATGCGCTAGTGCAGATTCTGACAGAGCCTAAAAATTCACTGATCAAGCAGTACGCCAAGCTATTTGAAATGGAAGGTGTGGCGCTTGAGTTCAGAGATGAAGCGCTACGTGCCGTTGCCGAAAAAGCGATGGAACGTAAGACAGGTGCTCGTGGCCTGCGCTCTATTTTAGAATCTGTGCTGCTAGACACCATGTACGAGATTCCGTCCCTTGAAGGCGTCAGTAAAGTCGTGATTGATGGCTCAGTGATTGCCGGTGAGAGTGAACCTCTGCTGATTTACTCTCAGCAGGAAGAAGCGCGTGTCGACGGCACTGATGGTTAGTGACTAATTGATACCGGCCCCAGCTTTAACCGCTTGCGCTAAAACCAAGGGGTCGCTTAGGCGACCCCTTGTTGTTGAAGAGCGTTGTTGCGAAGTGTTACTGCCCAGTCCGTTCAAAGCTAATGTGTTAAAGCCAGTTTATTGACGACTCTGCAGTACTTTTCCAAGTACTCTTTTTAAGTACTCATTCGATTTGCCGAGGAACGTCTGCGATGCAGCAGAACGCCGAACAGACACAATGTCTACCCCTTTTACCATTGCGCGATGTGGTTGTTTATCCGCAAATGGTCATCCCCCTTTTTGTAGGGCGTGAAAAATCGATCCAGGCGCTTGAGGCGGCGATGGAGGCTGATAAGCGTGTACTACTGGTGGCCCAGCGTGAAGCTTCTCAGGATGAACCGGATAACGCTGATCTTTATTCTATGGGTACCGTGGCTGACATTATGCAGCTACTCAAGCTTCCTGACGGTACCGTCAAAGTGCTCATTGAGGGTAATTTTCGCGCGGATGTCCTGAGTGTCGAAGAGAGTGAGTCCGGCTACACGCAGGCGCATTTAACGCCCCGAGAGAGTGAACCACTCACCAGCCGTGAACAAGAAGCGCTGGTTCGCGTGCTGCTTAATCAATTTGAGCAGTACGTAAAACTGTCCAAAAAAGTCCCCAACGAAGTGCTTAACTCACTGTCGGGGATAGAAGATCCAAGCCGCCTGGTGGACACCATTTGTGCTCACCTGTCGCTTAAGATCGGTGATAAACAAGAGCTGCTTGAAATGGATCGCGTGCGTGATCGCATTGAGCACCTAATGGCGCTGATTGAGTCTGAAATTGATCTGCTTCAAGTAGAGAAGCGCATCCGCTCGCGCGTAAAGGAGCAGATGGAGAAAACCCAGCGTGAGTACTATCTCAACGAGCAGATGAAAGCTATCCAGAAAGAGATGGGTGAGCTGGATAATGTGCCAAATGAAGCTGAGAAGTACGAGCTGGCGATTAAAGAATCAGGTATGCCGAAAGAGGCGTTTGAGAAAGCCACGCAAGAGCTTAATAAGCTCAAAATGATGGCCTCAAACTCCGCCGAAGCGACCGTGGTGCGCTCCTATCTTGATTGGTTGGTGGCGGTGCCGTGGAAAAAGCGCACACGTGTAAAGCATGATCTCGTCAAGGCACAGCAAGTGCTTGATGAAGATCACTACGGCCTCGAAGAGGTCAAAGCACGCATTTTAGAGTATCTGGCCGTACAGACGCGTGTACGCAAGATGAAAGGCCCTGTGTTGTGCTTGGTAGGCCCACCTGGCGTAGGTAAAACGTCTCTCGGCCAATCCATCGCCCGCGCTACCAACCGTAAATATGTGCGTTTGGCGCTGGGTGGGGTTCGTGATGAGTCCGAAATTCGTGGCCATCGACGCACCTATATTGGTTCGTTGCCAGGCAAATTGATGCAGCGCATGAGCCGTGCCGGGGTTAAAAACCCCTTGTTCCTGCTTGATGAGGTGGACAAGCTGGGTATGGATCATCGAGGTGATCCCGCGTCTGCACTGTTGGAAGTGCTTGATCCCGAACAGAATAATAGCTTTAGTGACCATTATTTAGAGCTTGACTACGATCTTTCAGAGACGCTGTTCATTTGTACCGCCAACTCGATGAATATCCCCAGCGCTTTGCTTGATCGTATGGAGATAATTCGTCTGCCGGGTTACACCGAAGATGAGAAGCTAGCTATCGCTAAGCGCTATTTATTGCCTAAGCAACTAGCAGCCAACGGGTTGAAAGGCGTTGAGTTAACGCTGGAAGACAGCGCTCTATTGGAGCTTATTCGCTATTACACCCGTGAAGCAGGTGTGCGTGAGCTCGAGCGGCAGATTGCCAAAGTGTCGCGTAAAGTGCTGCGTGAACGTCTTGAAAATGAGCGTGATCCAACCTCTGATAAAGGCGGACAAAGCTTAACGGCTGATCAGATTGAGCACTATGCGGGTGTGCGCCGTTACAGTTATGGCTTGGCAGAGAAAGAAGATCAAATTGGCCGTGTCACGGGTCTTGCCTGGACATCCGTGGGTGGTGAACTGCTCAACATTGAGTCAGTAGTCACGCCAGGCAAAGGCCGAATTAACAAAACTGGCTCACTTGGCGATGTTATGAAGGAGTCGGTTAGTGCTGCGCACACGGTGGTCAGGGCCAGGGCAGAAGCGTACGGAATTGATCCTGAGCGGTTTGAAAAAGAGGATCTACATATTCACGTACCTGAAGGTGCAACGCCTAAGGATGGCCCCAGTGCGGGTATTGCGATGGTGACGGCGATTGTCTCTGCCTATACTCAGCGAGCAGTGCGTTGTGACGTTGCTATGACCGGCGAAGTCAATCTGCGTGGAGAAGTGCTGCCAATAGGTGGCCTGAAGGAGAAATTGCTGGCAGCCCGCCGCGGTGGTATAAAGACTGTGCTAATTCCTGAAGAAAACCGTCGTGATCTCAAGGAAGTACCTGACAATATCAAAGGAGCATTGGATATTCGTCCGGTACGTTGGATAGATGATGTCTTAGCCGTCGCGCTAGCTGATAAGGTTGAAGATGGTGCGCAGTTGAAAAGCACCGACGCATCGTTTAGCAATAACGTAGTTGCTAGTACCCATTAAGCTGTTAAAGTCCTCCGTGGTCTTTAATTTTACTTAATATTAATGCTCGCTGCTACGTGTGGCGGGTATCTCACGGCATGGTTGCTTGACAGATGTTTCATGGCATTGCTATAAAACGCAGCTATGCTTTGATCGTCGTACCCACCGGTGACCATGCCGTTCAGAGCCATTTTTTGAAACAGTCAAGGGGTGAAGAGTGAATAAGTCCGAGCTGATTGAAGCCATTGCCGCATCTGCAGATATCCCGAAAGCAGCGGCAACCCGCGCATTGGATGCCATGGTGGAGTCTGTCACCGATAGCCTTAAGAAGGGTGAAAGCGTATCACTGGTAGGTTTTGGTACCTTCGCAATCAAAGAGCGTGCAGCGCGAACTGGCCGTAACCCACAAACGGGTCAGCCAATTCAGATCAGTGCTGCAAAAGTACCCAGCTTCAAAGCAGGTAAAGCACTGAAAGACGCCGTCAACTAATTTGACCGCGTTTGCTGTAACCTTATGGGCGCATCGCACTGGCGATGCGCCCATGTTATTTTCTGGCCCTCTATTTGTTAGGATTTAGCGGGTCAATGTGTTTGGCTGTGACAATCTGAGGCTAGCATGCTGCAAAGTATTCGAGATGGCTCCAGGAGCTGGGGTGCCAAAATTATTATCGGTGTTATGGTCGCGGCCATGGCACTTTTCGGGATTGAGTCTCTGTTTGGGCTTTTTGGCAGCGATCCAGACGAAGTAGCGAGTGTTAACGGGCAGCCGATTATGCGCCAGCAAGTTGAGCTAGAAGTTCAGCGCGCTTTACGTTCAGGGCAGGTGCCACCGGAGCAGGAGCGAGCCCTGCGTAGCGATATGCTTGATCAGCTCATCACCCAGCAACTGCTATCTCAATACGCTGAAGATGGTGGTTTCAGCGTGTCGGATGAGCAGTTAGACCAAATGATTGTCAGCCTACCTGAATTTCATGACCAGGATGGTCGATTCTCCGCTGAAGTATTTCGTAACCGTTTAGCTGGCGCAGGCTATACGCCATTGTCATTTCGCCAGGAGTTACGTGTCGATATTCAGCGGCAGCATTTGCAGCAAGGGTTAGCCTTTAGTGATTTCAGCCTACCTAATGAGCAAGAGCGGTTGGCAGAATTGCAGCGCCAGCAGCGGAGTTTGCGCTACGTTGTATTGGATGGAGATGACGTTGAGGCTGACTCCAATGTGAGTGAGGAAGATCTTCAAGCGTTTTACGATGCCCACCAGGACCGCTATGAGCGCCCTGAACAGGTGCGCATTGAGTATGTCATGGTTGATCGTCAGGAAATGGCTGAAGGCCGTGACGTAGATGAAGAGGCATTGCGCAATGCATGGCGCGAGCAGAACCGTGATGCTGATCGCCGTGTATCCCACATCATGATCACCTTTGGCAATGAGCGAACCCAAGAAGAGGCGCAGCAGTTAGCCGAAACAGCCCGGGAAGCGCTCAATAACGGTGAGTCCTTTGCAGATACTGCTCTGCGCTATTCTGACGACACTGCTAGTGCAGAAGAGGGCGGTGATCTTGGCGTTATCACTCGTGGCTTCTTTGGCGACAGTTTTGATGAAGCTGCTTTTGGTCTTGAAGAGGGGGATGTGTCCCAGCCGGTTGAATTGGATAGTGCTTTCCACATCATTCAGGTTACCGATATTCAAGGCCCGACGTTTGAAGAGCAGCGCGATGAGCTGGCACGTGAAGTAGCGCTACGTGATGTTGACGATGAGTTTAATCAGCGCGTTCAGCAACTCATTGATGAAAGTTTCGCTGCAGACGATCTGGAAAGTGTGGCTGAAAGCATTGGACTGACACTCAATGAGAGCGATTGGCTGGCTCGTGACGATTTGGCGGACGGTGTGCTATCGGAGCCTGGCGTTATGTCAGCAGCGTTTAGCAGCGACGTGTTGGAAGAGGGGTATAACAGCGAAGTTATCGAGTTGGATCAGGATCGCCGCATGGTGCTGCGTGTTGCTGAACAGCGTGAAGCGACCGTTTTATCCCAGGATGATGTCCGTGAAGAAGTCGAAATTTCTGTGGCTGCCGAACAACAGCAGCAAGCCCTGCGTGAAGAGGCGCAATCGCTAATCGCAGCGCTGCAAGAAGATAGTCAGGTTGAGGTTGATTGGCTCGAAGCCAACAACGTGAGCCGGCAAGCCGATACCACCGTACCTCAAACGATTGTTCAGGAGGCTTTCCGTATGCCGCGTCCTGAAGAGGGTGGAAGTGTTTATCGGGCAGTTGAGCTGCCTCAAGGTGTAGCCGTTGTAGCGTTGGATAGCGTTACCGACGGTGAGGTCGATGAACAAATGGAGACATTCGTTTCACAAATGGCCGAGCAGTTGCGCGCTCAATCAGTTCTGCAGGGGTTGGTTGCTGACTTGCGCAGTGATGCAGATATAGAGCGATAGATACGCTTAAATTGATCCAAAAAAAGCCGATCTCGCGATCGGCTTTTTTATATCTGTCAACAGTGGTCAGGTGTCAGGTAATTCGGTGTAAGAGAACTGACGCAATCTTGGCGCTGTGTGATCCGAGCGTTCGACCACAATATCCCAACCATATTCAGCATTCCAATCGCCTAATACATAACGCGTAGCGGGGACGTCTTCAACCGTCAGGTCGTGTACGTCAGGGCGATGAGTGTGCCCATGAATCATGGTGGCAACACCAAACCGCTCCATCAACGAGACGACTTCCTGTTGGGTCACATCCATGATTGCCTCCGCTTTATTGGCGTTGGCCTCACCGGACTGCATGCGCAGGCTTTTGGCCAGCTCCAGACGTTGCTCTAGCGGTAGAGCCAGCATTTGCGCTTGCCACTCTGGATTACGGGACTGCTGACGGAAGGCCATATAGGCCTCATCCTGAGTGCATAAGCTATCGCCATGAAGAAGTACCACGGGTACCCCTTGAAGCTCGACTTCCTCAATGTCAGAGAGCAGCATTGCCTGACAGGCGTTAACAAAGCGCTCGCCGAGTAAAAAATCACGATTGCCGTGCATCAAATAGACAGCGGTGCCCTCGCTGCTAAGCTTTTGTAAACGCTTAATGACCTCTTGGGCGACAACGCTAAGGGGATGGGTCTCGGCATCCAGAAGATCATCTCCAATCCAAGCGTCAAAAAGGTCGCCCAAAATGTACAGAGCATCTGCTCCTGGGGCAGTATGCTCAAGGTAACGGTAAAACCCCTGATTAATCTCAGGGGTATCGCTACTCAGATGCAGGTCAGCAATAAGCAGTGTGCGCATAAGGCTCCCGGGGTTATTCCGCTTCCTTGACGTAAGCGCGCTCGATAATCACATCTTCAGACGGAACGTCCGCGTGCATGCCGCGACGGGTCGTGGCTACGTTTTTAATTTCGTTGACCACATCCATACCGTCAACGACTTCGCCAAAGACCGCATAGCCCCAGCCTTGAAGGCTTTTACCGCTATGATCCAAAAAGCTATTGTCGCCCACGTTGATAAAAAACTGCGCCGTCGCAGAGTGTGGATCCTGGGTGCGAGCCATGGCTAGCGTACCGATAGTGTTTTTTAAGCCGTTGTCGGCTTCGTTATCGATAGGGTCGCGGGTCGGTTTTTGCTCGAAGTCTTTATCGAAACCACCGCCTTGAACCATGAACCCGTCAATTACCCGATGAAACAGGGTACCGTCATAGAATCCGTCGCGAACGTACTGCTCAAAATTCGCCGCGCTAATCGGCGCTTTTTCGTGGTTAAGAGCGATGGTGATGTCACCGTGGTTCGTCTGTAATACGATCATTGATAAATTCCTGTTCAATAAAGGCGTTCGCCTTGGCGCTGTGCATCGGCGTCACGTTATAATAGCGGTTTTGCCCTGCACCGCGAAGGGCCATAGGAGTATCCTATGTCCTCCCGGCTCAGCACGCCATCCACCATGAGGTTATCAAACACCACCATGACCAACGAGACCACCCCAGCGCCGAACTTCATTCGCAACCAAGTACGCGACGAAATCGAGGGCGGCCAGGTCACTAAAATCGTGACGCGCTTCCCCCCGGAGCCCAACGGCTTTCTACATATCGGCCATGCGAAGTCGATCTGTCTAAATTTCGGGCTGGCGGAGCAAATGGGTGGCGAGTGTCATCTACGCTTTGATGACACCAACCCGGCGAAAGAAGAGCAAGCGTACATCGATGCGATCAAAGAAGATGTCAGCTGGCTAGGCTTTGAATGGGCGGGCCCGGTACGTTTTGCCTCCGACTACTTTGACCAGCTCTATGCCTGGGCTCAGCACTTAATGCGTGAAGGAAAGGCCTACGTTGATGACCTTTCGCCAGATGAAATCCGTGAGTATCGCGGCACCCTAACGGCACCGGGTAAACCCAGCCCCTACCGCGAACGCAGCATAGATGAAAACCTTGATCTGCTTGAGCGGATGAGCAAAGGTGAGTTTGGTGAGAGTGAAAAAGTGGTGCGCGCTAAAATTGATATGGCCTCGCCTAATATCAATCTACGTGACCCGATTCTGTACCGCATTCGCCATGGCAGCCATCACCAGACCGGTGATAAATGGAAAATCTATCCCTCTTACGACTTTACCCATGGCCAGTCTGACGCCATTGAGGGGATTACCCACTCAATCTGCACGCTGGAATTTGAAGATCACCGTCCGCTGTACGAGTGGTTCTTAAATAATTTACCGGTACCTGCAAAGCCACGTCAGATTGAATTCGCACGACTGAATCTCGATTATACCCTGACCTCCAAGCGCAAACTAAAGCTGCTGGTAGACGAGAAAATAGTTGATGGTTGGGATGATCCTCGCATGCCGACGATCTCCGGTATGCGCCGCCGCGGTTACACGCCGGCGTCTATTCGTAAATTCTGCGAAATGATTGGTGTAACCCGCGCTGACGGTGGCTTGGTCGATATCGCCATGCTTACTCATGCGATTCGCTCGGATCTGGAAGACAATGCCCCCCGGGCCATGTGCGTGCTAAATCCGTTAAAAATCGTACTTACCAACGTGCCGGAAGATCACGAAGAAGTGTACGAAGTGCCAGGGCACCCTGCACGTGAAGACATGACGATGCGTAAGGTGCCGTTTGGCCGCGAGTTGTACATCGATCAAGATGACTTTATGGAAGATGCGCCCAAAAAGTTCTTCCGCCTGGCACCGGGTAAAGAAGTACGCCTGCGCAATAGCTACGTGATTCGTTGCGACGAGGTGATCAAAGACGCCGCCGGAGAGGTCACCGAACTGCACTGCTCGGTCGATTTCGATACGCTGGGCAAAAATCCCGAAGGGCGTAAGGTGAAAGGCGTCATTCACTGGGTCAGCGCTACCCATGGTGTGCCTATGGAAGTGCGTCTTTACGACAACTTGTTCACCGTTGAGCAGCCGGATCGCGATAAAGATGTCGATTTTCTCGATCACTTGAATCCAGACTCTTTGGTCGTTTGCCAAGCCATTGGTGAGCCAAGCCTTGCCGCTGCAACGCCTGAGTCACGCTTCCAGTTCGAGCGCGTCGGTTATTTCTGCGTAGATCGTCATGACTCAACGCCAGAGCATTTGGTGTTTAACCGTACCGTAGGTTTGAAAGATAGCTGGGCGAAAATAAAACAGAAGGGTTAAGGAAAACGTCATATGCACATTTACAATACGCTGACGCGTCGCAAGGAAGTCTTCACTCCGCTAGTGGCGGGAAAAGTGAGCATGTATGTCTGCGGCATGACGGTGTATGACTATTGCCACCTAGGTCACGCCCGCGTCATGGTCGCCTTTGACGTGATCACACGCTATTTGCGTGAACGTGGTTATGACGTTAATTACGTGCGCAATATTACCGATATCGACGATAAGATTCTCAAGCGTGCCGATGAGAATGGTGAAAGTATCACCGCGCTGACCGAGCGTATGATCGATGCCATGCATGAGGACGAAGCTCGCCTCAACGTCTTGCCGCCAAGTCACGAGCCGCGTGCCACGGGGCATATCGGCGATATCGTAGCAATGATTGAAACGCTGATTGAAAAAGGCTTTGCCTACCCGGCAGACAATGGTGATGTCTACTACCGGGTGCGCAAATTTGCCAATTACGGCAAGCTCAATAATCGCCAGCTCGACGATATGCGGTCTGGTGCGCGGGTTGAAGTGGATGTTCATAAAGAGGATCCGCTCGATTTTGTGCTCTGGAAGGCGGCTAAGCCCACAGAGGCGCACTGGTCGTCACCCTGGGGCAATGGTCGGCCAGGTTGGCACATCGAGTGCTCCGCGATGTCAACTTGCTGCCTGGGCGAAACCTTCGATATTCATGGCGGTGGGCCGGATTTGACCTTTCCGCACCATGAAAACGAGATTGCGCAAAGTGAAGCAGCCACGGGTAAAACCTACGTCAATACCTGGATGCATGCCGGTGCGGTGCGGGTGAATCAGGAGAAGATGTCTAAATCGCTGGGCAATTTCTTTACCATTCGCGATGTGCTCGCCGAGCATGACCCAGAAGTGGTGCGTTTTCTGCTGGTGGCCAGCCACTACCGTAGCCCGATAAACTACTCGGTCGATTCACTGACCGAGGCGAGAAAATCGCTCACGCGCTTATACACGGCGTTGGAAGGGGTTGAAAGCGATGCGATCAGCAGTCAGACATCTAATTATCGCGAGCGCTTTACTCAGGTAATGGACGATGACTTCAATACCCCTGAAGCTCTGGCGGTGATGTTTGAATTGGCTCGAGAGGTCAACCGAGCTAAACAAGAAACCCCTGAGCAAGCGCCTAAACTGGCGGCTGAACTGAAGCAGCTAGGTGCTGTTTTGGGTCTTCTTCAGCAGGTGCCGCAAACGTTTTTAAAAGGCACGCAGCAGCAAGGTATGCCGCTTAGCGAAAGCGAGATCGAAGCGAAAATCGCTCAGCGTATTGATGCCAAAGCGAATAAAAATTTCGCCCAAGCGGATGCGATTCGTGATGAGCTTGCAGCCTTGGGGATTATTCTTAAAGACTCCCGAGAAGGGACGTCTTGGGTATTTGAGGCGCCTTAATCAAAAACCTTAATCACTCGTTGGCAGCTTATGCGCTAACTTAAACGCTGATGGCTCTTATAATGGTTTTATAAGAGTCTCAGTCGTTAAAAGCCCACTGCAAAAGGAATTCAAAGATGCGCTTTTCAATTAAGCCACTCATCGCTACCTGTGCTGTATCTGCGCTTGCTCTTTCTCATGCCAGTGCCAACGATCCCGTCGTGGTTTCATCCAAAATCGACACAGAAGGCTCGGTGCTGGGCGAACTGATTATCCAAACCCTAGAACGCAATGATATTGCGACCGAAAATCGCTTGCAGCTTGGCGGTACCAGCGTTGTGCGTGCGGCTTTGGAAGCTGGTGAGATTGATCTTTACCCTGAATATACGGGCAATGGTGCTTTCTTTTTTGATATGACCGACAGCCCGGTATGGAACGATGCCGAAGAGGCTTATGAAAGCGTGCGTGAGCGTGACGCTGAGCAAGACCTTATTTGGCTGCAGCCCGCCAGTGCGAATAACACCTGGGCGATGAGTATTCGCGAAGATGTCGCCGCTGAAAATAAGTTGGTGAGCTTAGACGATCTGGCTGCCTATTTGGCCGATGGTGGTGAGTTCAAATTTGCTGCAAGCGCTGAGTTTGTCGAATCGGCTCAAGCGCTTCCTGCCTTTCAGGAAGCCTACGGCTTTGAGTTAAGTGATGACCAACTGCTAGTACTCTCTGGCGGTAATACCGCTGCCACTATGCGTGCCGCTGCCCAGCAAACCAGTGGCGTTAATGCCGCCATGACTTATGGCACTGATGGGGGCCTAAGCGCATTGGGGCTTGTTGTACTTGAAGACTCCAAGGGCGTGCAGCCGGTGTATCAGCCTGCACCCGTAGTTCGTGCTGATGTGCTTGAAGCGTATCCGGAAATGGAAGCCCTCCTCAACGAGGTCTTCGCTACCCTCGATCTGGTCACCCTACAAACGCTTAATGCGGATGTTGCCGTCAATGGTTTGTCTCCTACCCAAGTGGCCAGTGACTACCTTGATTCGCTTGATAATTAATGTTGACGCTCGGGATGACTGATTAATGTCACTACTGGATGCACTGCCCACCCCGCGGCTTAGGTGGGGCCGGCTGCACCCTAACATTGTGCTTGTTAGCCTTAGCCTTATCATGCTGGCCGCATTCTGGTTGCTTGATGTGGTTAGCATGGCCCCTAATCGGATCGTATTGGGAACAGGGCACAGCGCGCTTGAAGCCTTTGGCTGGCCTGGCGCACTGCTGGCCACGCTACTGATCGCAACCGTTGGTATTTTCGCGTGTCAACCAAGCCAACGACACTATCGCGCTTTGCTGGCGACAATCGTTTTGTTGATGGCATTAATGCCAGTGGGGTTGATTGCCAGCAGTTATTTGCTCATTGATCCAGAGCTTCCTCAGGCGCGTTTGGGTTTAGGTGCGGCGTATTGGGTAGTGCTGTTTGTGCTGTTGCTGTGCTTAATTGAAATACGCTTACGATTAAACCTTACCCGCCTTTGGCCCACACTGTTGCTAAGCGGTGTAGCGTTGTTGTGGTGGTTGTGCGCCACATTCTGGCTGGATAGCCTTGCACTAGTACAAGAGTTTAAAGCCCGAGATCAACAGTTTGTGCGCGCTATTGGCCAGCACATAAGGCTGGTAGGGATCGCTGTCAGCATTAGCGTGGTTATGGGCTTGTCACTGGCGATGCTGATGCGCCGCTATGAGCGCTTGCAGAAGGGAGCTTTTGCGGTGCTTAATTTTCTACAAACGATACCCAGCCTGGCGCTATTTGGGCTGCTGCTTGCCCCACTTGCCTGGCTTGCCGCTAACGTGCCTTTTTTAGATCGAATTGGTGTAAGCGGGATTGGCACAACGCCCGCCTTGATCGCATTGGTTGCCTACAGCCTGCTACCCATGGTGCGCAATACCTATACCGCACTTGAAGAAGTAAGCCCTGATACATTAGAAGCCGCCAAAGGCATGGGCATGCGAGCTGGCCAGCGCTTCTGGCAGGTGCGGTTACCACTGGCACTACCGGTGCTGTTGGAAGGAGTTCGGATCACCACTGTGCAGGCTATTGGGCTCACTGCCGTTGCCGCCCTGATTGGTGCCGGCGGGTTAGGCACTTTTATTTTTCAAGGCTTAGGCCAAGCGGCCATGGATATGGTGTTACTCGGTGCGCTACCCATTTTAATGTTGGCTCTGATGGTCGATGCAGGCTTAGGTGCGCTAGCCGAAGCGCTGCGCCCCGGAGGAATAAGATGATTGAGCTTTCCCACGTCTCAAAGCGATTTGGTGAAGAAACAGCGGTAGATGATATTTCGCTACGCGTGGCTAAAGGCAAATTCTGTGCATTAGTAGGTACTTCTGGCTGTGGAAAATCGACCACACTGCGCATGATCAACCGTTTAATTGAGCACAGCGAGGGCGACATCCTTCTTGATGGGCAGGCGATAGAAGTATATGACCCGGTAAAACTGCGCCGTCGAATTGGCTATGTTATCCAACATACCGGCCTGTTTCCTCACTGGAGTGTGGCGCGCAATATCGGCTTGGTGCCACGTCTATTAAAGTGGTCAGCAGCAGACGTTCAGACGCGAGTCGAAGAGTTGATGGATTTACTCGGCTTGCCAGTGGGGGAGTTCGCCCATAAATACCCTCACCAGCTTTCTGGCGGCCAGGCTCAGCGGGTAGGGGTGGCAAGGGCTCTCGCTGCCGACCCCGATATTTTGCTAATGGACGAACCCTTTGGCGCGCTTGATCCGATCACTCGCGAAAAATTGCAGGATGAACTCGCCAAGCTGCAGGCGCGGCTACATAAAACAGTGGTGTTCGTGACCCACGATATGGATGAAGCGCTCAAACTGGCAGATCACCTAGTGGTCATGCGTGAAGGTCGTATTGTCCAGCAAGGCACGCCGCTGGCGCTGTTACAACACCCGAGTGATCCCTTCGTGGAGTCAATGCTGGGAGGGCTTGAACGGGGGCTCAAGCAGGCGGCACTCACTCGGGTTAAAGATCACATGACATCTATGGGGCCCACGTTGCCTGCACAGTCCCGTATCCCTTCAGATTTTTCGTTGCGCCAGGCGCTCTCCATGATGCTGCGTGATCATAGTGATCGGCTTACCGTCGTCGATCAGCACGATGTGCCGATCGGAGAGCTTTCATTGCGGAGAATTATCAAGGAAGCCCAACTCGATAAAGGAAGCGCGCGTGAGTAATTCGCTCGGCGCTGCGCGACAGCGTCAACAGTCTTCACCGTGGCTGTGGCCACTCATTTGGGGGGCATTGCTGCTAATTAGCGTGGTAGCCATGGCCAGTGCCGAGCCTCTCTTCCGCTGGATTGAGCCTGATGCCCGCCAAGTAATCTATGGGCGTGCCGATTTTTATGTGCTGCTTGGGCGCCACTTGTTAGTGGTGGGCATTGCGGCTTTGGTGACGATTATTATCGGCGTGTTGGCGGGCATTGCGGTCACACGTGAGCGTGGGGGTGACTTTCTGCCCCTAGTGGGTCAGTTAGCATCGCTTGGCCAAACCTTTCCACCGGTGGCCGTCTTAGCGCTGGCTGTGCCTGTCTTGGGGTTTGGTACTTTACCTATTATTGTCGCCTTGATGCTCTATGGACTGCTGCCAATCGTGCGTAACACGCTTACTGGCTTGCAGGAAGTGGATCCCGATATTAAAACCGCGGCCCATGCAATGGGTATGACTGCTGTGCAAACCCTACGTCAGGTAGAGCTGCCCTTAGCAGCGCCGATCATTCTGGCAGGCATACGCACCTCAGTGACCATTAATATCGCTACCGCTGCGCTGGGAGCGACTGTGGGCGCGAGTAACCTGGGTGACCCGATTATTTCCGGTATCGTGAACGGCAATATGGCCTATGTGATTCAGGGCGCGCTAACTATTGCGTTACTGGCGTTAACCGTTGATAGCTTATTTGAAGTGCTGCAGCGTCAACTTCGTTCTCGTCTTTCTACTTCATAACCTGTCTGCTTCATAACCACTCTGTTTTAACATTCCTGTTTTAACTTCCCTACTTTAACCTCTCTGTTTTAACTGATCTGCGCCTTAAGTAGCATCCCTAAAGTGCTTGTGCTGCGTTACTGTCCTAGTGTTGTGGTAGCCCTAGATGTTGTGTTGGCCAATGGCAGATAAATCCACTGGCAAAAACGGTCAATACCAACAACACTGCCCTCAAAAGGGGTAAAACAAGGACAATAATGATGACACAGTTTGTACACCAGCCGGACTTTATGACCGGCGACGAATTTTCAATTCCTACCTTCAGCCTGCTTAACGCCGAAGGTGAGCTTCATGGTGGTGCTGTTGAGCCCGCGCTGGAGCGTGATCACGCTCGGCGCATATACCAAGCGATGCTTGCCACACGTATTCTCGATGAGCGGATGATGGCAGCTCAGCGTCAAGGACGGCTGAGTTTCTATATGCAGTGTACCGGCGAAGAGGCCGCCGTAGTGGGCGCTACTGCTGCGCTCAATGATGCCGATATGATCATGGCGCAGTACCGTGAGCAGGGCGCCTTGATGTATCGCGGCTTCTCGATTGATGAATTTATGAATCAGCTGTTCGGCAATGAGCTGGATTACGGCAAAGGCCGCCAAATGCCGATTCACTATGGGTCGCGTAAGCTACACTATATGACCATCTCTTCTCCCTTAGCCACCCAGATTCCTCAGGCGACGGGTTACGCTTATGGTCAAAAACTCGCGGGGAATGGTCACTGCACGTTAACTTTTTTTGGTGAAGGCGCAGCGTCGGAAGGTGATTTTCACGCCGCGCTGAATATGGCCTCAGTGCATCATGTGCCAGTGATTTTCTTCTGCCGTAACAATGGTTATGCCATTTCCACGCCAGCTGTCGAGCAGTTTGCGGCCGATGGTATCGCCCCGCGTGCCTTTGGGTATCACATGCACGTGATTCGGGTCGATGGTAACGATGTATTGGCGGTGTATGAGGCAACGCGACTAGCGCGCAAGATAGCCGTAGAGCAAAATCAGCCAGTCTTGATTGAAGCCATGAGCTATCGCCTTGCTGCGCACTCCTCCTCTGATGACCCTTCAGGCTACCGCTCAAAAGATGAAGAAGAGATATGGCGCGCCAAAGATCCCTTGCTGCGGCTGCAAAAGTGGCTGTTGAAGAAGCAGTGGTGGAGCGAAGAGGAAGAAGCTACGCAGCAGGAAACCCTGCGCAGAGAAGTACTGGAAACCATGAAGCGGGCTGAAAAGCGCTCATCGCCGCCTCTAGAAAGCCTGATCAGCGATGTGTATGCCGATATTACGCCAGCGCTGCAGCGCCAATTCGATCAGTTAAAACGCCATATTCGCCGCTATCCAGAGGCTTACCCCCGCGGGGCACAGTCGTTGGACTTGGATGTTGGCACAGACACTGATTCGCAGGGAGAGGCGTAATATGGCTACTATGAACATGCTCCAGGCGATCAATAACGCCCTGGATATCGCCATGGCTGAAGATGAAAAAGTCATCTGCTTTGGCGAAGACGTGGGTATTTTTGGTGGTGTATTTCGGGCCACCAGTCACCTGCAAGAGAAGTACGGCAAAGCGCGCTGTTTTAATACACCGCTGGTTGAGCAGGGAATTATCGGCTTCGCCAATGGCTTAGCGGCTCAAGGATCGGTGCCCGTGGCGGAAATTCAATTCGCCGACTATATCTTTCCCGCCTTTGATCAAATTGTTAACGAAACCGCCAAGTTCCGCTACCGCTCCGGCGATCTGTTTAACGTGGGTGGGCTAACCATTCGCACGCCTTACGGTGGGGGCATTGCGGGCGGCCTTTACCACTCCCAATCTCCGGAAGCCTATTTCACCCATACCCCTGGCTTAAAAGTGGTGGTGCCACGCAACCCTTACCAAGCCAAAGGGCTGCTCCTCGCCGCGATTCGCGATCCGGATCCCGTGCTGTTTTTGGAGCCCAAACGCCTCTACCGCGCCGCAGTAGGCGAAGTGCCCGAAGAGGATTACCAGCTACCCATTGGAGAAGCTGAAATCACTAAAGAGGGCACCGATATTACCGTGGTGGGCTGGGGTGCACAGATGGAGGTGATCGGCAAAGCAGTCGAATTAGCCGAAGAGCAGGGCATCGCCTGTGAAGTGATCGACCTGCGCTCACTGCTGCCCTGGGATGCGGATACGGTGGCTGAATCGGTGTTAAAAACCGGCCGGCTCGTGGTGAGCCATGAAGCCCCGTTAACCGGCGGCTTTGCTGGTGAAATCGCCGCCACTATTCAAGAGCGTTGTTTTCTCTACCTGGAATCGCCGATTGCACGGGTGACCGGGCTGGATACGCCTTTTCCCTTGGTATTGGAAAAAGAGTACCTGCCTGATCACCTGAAAATTTTTGAAGCGATTCGCGAAAGCGTCAACTTTTAGTGGCTATTAATGCCTAAGAACGCATGGGGAGAACAACAATGAGCGATTTTTTACTGCCGGATATTGGCGAAGGCATCGTTGAGTGCGAAGTGGTCGAGTGGCGGGTCGCCGAAGGCGATCAAATTGAAGAAGACCAGCCCATCGTTGAAGTCATGACTGATAAAGCGCTGGTGGAGATTACCGCCCCCGAAGCCGGTGTAGTGACCAAGCTCTATGTGGCCCAGGGCCAAATTGCCAAAGTCCACGCGCCGCTATATGCCTATCAAGTAGATGGGGATAGCCAGGCCGAGTCAGAAACTCCACAATCGGCTGCCGATGACACGCAGAGTGAACGGTCGGCAGCTGCCTCCACTGCTGAAAGTACTTCTGCTGCGGGCCGCTTATATAACAAGGTTCCCGCCAGCCCCGCCGTTAGGCGCCTGGTGCGTGAACACTCTTTACTACTCACGGAGATCGCGGGTAGCGGTAAAGATGGCCGGGTGCTGAAAGAGGACGTGCTGGCGCACCTTGACCAAGCACCGCAAGCAGCCGCTTCATCTAAGCAAGCCGCCGTTAAAACCCAAACCGAAAACAGCGCGACCAGGGTTGAGCCACTGCGCGGCGTGCGAGCGGTGATGGCCAAGCGTATGGTCGAAGCGGCCAGCACCATTCCGCATTTCCATTACGGCGAAGAGATCGACGTGACCGCACTGTTAGCGCTTCGGGAACGCTTGAAACCGGTAGCCGAGGCCCAGGGCGAACGGCTAACGCTAATGCCTTTCTTTATGAAAGCCATGGCGTTAGCGGTCGCCGAAGAGCCTATCGTAAACGCCCAGTTAAAAACGGCAGGGAATGAGCTGCACTACTACCCCCAGTGTAATATCGGTATGGCGGTGGATAGTAAAGCAGGCCTGATGGTGCCCAATGTTAAAAACGTCGAGCTCTTAACGCTGCTGGAGATCGCTCGTGAAGTAGGCCGGTTAACCACGGCGGCACGGGAGGGGCGGGTTGACCAAGCGGATTTAAAGGGAGGCACGATTAGTATTTCCAATATCGGCGCGCTCGGTGGCACCTACGCTGCGCCGATTATTAACGCTCCTGAAGCCGCTATCGTGGCGATTGGGAAAACCCAGTGGCTGCCACGTTTTGACGACCAGGGTGCAGTGCAGCGCCGGGCGATTATGACAATCACTTGGGCAGGTGATCACCGTTTTATCGACGGCGGTACCATTGCGCGCTTCTGCAATGCTTGGAAGGGCTTTCTGGAGGCGCCGGAAACCATGCTGCTTCACTTGGGCTAACAGGCATGCCTCAGGCGCCGCTTCAGCAGTTCTATATACCCGAAGAGCAGTCGGTTTATCTGCTGAGCCATCACGATGCCCGCAAGCTGAAAGACTGGGTGGCGCTGTGTCAGGCGCAGCTCACCCAGTTGGGCTATCAGGGTATCGAACTCATTGGCAAGGGCGCCTACGGCTTTGTATTTGCCGGTAGTACCGTCCATCAGGGTGATACTGCCCATTATGTGTTTAAGTTCTCACGCATCACTCTACCCACACATCTGCAAGAGCGCCTCGAAGAGGAGGCGTTTATGCTGGATCAGGTCTCGCACCCGCGCATACCTGGCTTAATCGCCTATCAGCGCTCTCGAGGCCAATCTATTTTGGTCATGGAGCGAGCGCCAGGCCTAAATTTAGAGCAGGTGTCGCTTAAACAGGGACGCCTTTCCGCACGCTTGATTGTGCGCATCGCGGCGCAGTTAGCCGATATTCTGATTACGCTGCGCCGAGAAACCGGCCCTCAGTCCCGGCCCGTCGTGCATGGCGATATCAAGCCCTCAAACTTGGTGTATGACGCCGAAAAGGAGTCTGTTGCGCTGATTGATTGGGGCTCATCGGTCTTTGCCCAGCTAGACGCGCAGCTGCAGTTTGTGGGTGCCAATGTTATGGAACTCATGTCCGATAATTTGCAGCAAACCAATGCTCGCCTGGGCGATGTGTACTTCATCGGAGAAGAGCAGTTGAACGGGGCGCTCTCTTCGCCGCGCTTTGACGAGCAGGGAGTCGCCGGGACACTTTATGCCCTGGCGTCGGCACAATCCTGCCGCTTTGGTCATCGAGCCATTCCCGCCAGTTCGCTGGGCTTACCCATGGAGTTTGCTCGCACCTTGGACGGCATGCTTGATCCCGACCCTCAGATAAGGCGCAACGCGGGTGACTACTTCGTGCAGAGTATGTCGCGTATGGCCAGAGTCGTGATGATTGATTTTCCTGCTGGCGTGCAAGTTCCCCTAGTGCCGGTTTGGGGGCGTCCTGCTGAGCAGGAGATTGATACGGTCGTGTATAGCTCACGCAAAGCCTTTCTGCGTGAAGTCTTTTCACAAGAAGAGCATGCTCAAGAAACTCTGAATGACGTCAATGATGTGCAGCTAGACCGCTACTACAAGCAGTTTATGCAGGGGATGGGAGAGACCGAAAAGGCTTTTTTGGCCTCAGTGAGCCGGTTGGGAAAATATCCTGTAGTGGGAGGATTGGCGGTGCGATGGGAACGGGAAGGGGTATATATCGACTCGTCGTTAAATCTTCACGACCCGGCGCTAAAGCCTGCCTTTATCGAAGCTGTTAATAATATGGTGCACCTGGCGCGGGCGATTCATCGCCAAGGGGTATTCAAAAGCTGCCTGTTCAATGCCCGCCAAACACTGCACTTAGAACGAGCTTCAGTGGACGAAGCCTTTGTCAGCGAGCCAAACATGGAGATCAGTTATGAGCTCAGTGCAGTGCCGGAGCTTGAAGATCGCACCCGTCAGCACAGCTATTTTGAAGATGGGCCCGATCCCGAAGAGCTGCTCGTGCTGCCTGAATCGATAATGCGCGTGCTTCAGCAACTAAACGACATACATCATACCGGTATGATTATTTTTGAAGCGTTACCCCAGCACCTCAAAATTCATAGCTACTACCGTTTGCTTGATCCTGCCAAAGAGCATGAATTTCGCACGCTGCTGGCGAGTATCCTTGCGTCGGTAAGCCAAATTGAAGGTTTAGGGGTCTCCGGCTTTATGAAAATGCCCTATAAAGACACCCGCTATTTTGCTCACATGGAAAAGCAGCCAGAGCGCTACTACCCCCGGGACCCGCGTGAGTATGTGAAAAAATTGTCTGAACATTAATGGCTTTGCATATTCAGCGTTACTAGCCAGGCTAGCAGCTATCTAAGGTAAAACACGCTATTGATATCATTCTTGCATGACGAGTGGAATGTATTTATGGGCTGCTCAGTATGTAGAGTTTAGGCATGCAGATGCTTAACTATTGCAGTGATGATAAAGCAATTAAAATGCCTTCGAGTTTGTGTATAAGCTATTGTGTGTTTCTTTGAAGAGTAACTCTATTGATTTTGCTGTTATCGAATTTATCGTGCGTCAAAAAGTCGCTATGGGCAGTACCAGCGCCGACTTGCAAGCCGGTAGAGGCTAAGCGAAAAATTGATAGAATTGAAAACAATGGTAAAACCAAAGGGTTGTTTCGGCCAGGCAGGTGCATATCATCTTGCTTCATTGGCAATGTGATATTAAAGTGAATATGCGGGAGCTTTAATTCAAAAAAATCTAGGGTAATTAAATGTCAGTATTGAGCGACTATATCAAGAAAGAACAGATGCTTAAGCAGTTGCAAGAGGAGCTGCAAGCACTTGAAAGCAACAGTGAACTACAGCAAGAGCTAGAGTTCAAAGACGCTCTAACGCGCTTGATGACAGAGTACGGCAAAGTGTCACGTGATGTCTGTGAAATGTTAGACGCCAGCTACAGCGCTCCAAAGGCAGCTAAGAAAGCAACTAGCAGCACTGACGGACGCAAGAAACGTATGCTTAAAGTATATAAAAACCCGCATACGGGTGAAATTGTTGAAACGCGTGGTGGCAATAATAAGGTAATTCAGGCGTGGAAATCTGAATTTGGAAATGAAGAAGTAGTTAGCTGGGTGATTGAAGAGAAAGCATGAAGTCATCGAAAAGCCCCTCAAAGGGGCTTTTTTTTGGCAATGAAGGAGCCAAGACCTAATGGCTAATAGTGGAAAGAGGCTATGAATAATCCATGTGCCTTTTGCAATAACCACTTTTAAATTCAGAGTGAATATTGAGCAAAAAATATCAGCGTTGAAAAGAATAAATGTTAAAAAGGCAGGAGTGATGAAAGTCACCGAAACGCTCGCGGCTTTATCCACCTAGAAAGCCAGCCCGAGCGCTATTAACTCCGCAGCCATGGAAAAATCATCTGAACATCGATACCTGGCGTGACAAAATAAGCCAGGATCAGGTGTCAGTAAGTGGCGTTCGCCAGAGTCGGAATCAAGTCTTATCTAATTCTGGCCGTTCCGCCACCCATGGTGAGGTGATCAGCGGTCAAAAGCAGTGTCCACTAATGAGTTCATAGCTCCCTTACGATGGCTGCGTCTGGTGTTTTAATCCCTTCGTGATGTTATGTATTAATTCAGTTTTTATCGGACTTCACTAGCGTCCTGTAGTGCCAATAACATCAGGCTGCTGCGCCAACCAAGCTGCCAGCTGTTCGGTCAGCTCATCGCTAGCGCTACCAAACGCATCGACCACATCCGCAATATCGACGCTGCTTGCCTGCGCGCTGGTGCTGAAGTTCCTGGCGGCGAGTGGCGTTCGGTTTTGTGTGCCCACCAATTGAACATCGAGCTGGATTTTAACCGTGGGCGGGTCAGTCACATAATCGCTCTGGAAGTGGCGCAGTTCACTCAGCAACAGCAGATCATGCGGCAAGCGGTCACTACCCACACCGGCAAATATCTGGCTCTGCTGGAGCCCTTCAATCAAGCGTGCCCTGAGTAAGTCAGGGGCGTTTACATGCCAGCGGGCGCCCTCGTACACATTGACCACAGTACGCTCAGGGTAGACCACAATCCGGTTGCTATTGATAAGATGCCCCGCTTCTGGGTCGGCAATGCCCAAGCGCTGGCGGGCGCTATTAGAAGTGATAGCCGTTGACGGCAAGTCGCTAGCGGGCAAACGGTAAAGCGTGGCAGGCTCGCTTTCGGGCAGTATCGAACAGCCTGCGCTAAGTAGCAGCGCAGCACTGACTAGAATAGTGGCGGGTATACGTAAACTCATGGGCGGAACTCCTCTACCTGATCACGGCCCAGGAAAAAGTCTGTCGGGCTCTCTTCCAACTGGCGGGTAATGCGGTCTAGCGTACTCAGCGTGGAGCGCAGCGAAGAGAGCGCTGGCGCAATGTCCTGCGCACCCTGCAAGCTGCCTTCAATGGCTCCTGCGTTAGTCTCCACTAACTGCTCAATACGCTGGGCAGCGCGGGCCACATCGCGACTGGCATCGGCAGCGCTCTGCATGACTATGCGGCCATCCTCGCGCAGCAGTTGGGTGGCCTCATGGCTGAGTTCATCAATGCTGGTAAGGGTAGTGGTCGCCTGACGTGCAGCGTCGCCAAACAGCGCCATATTGTCATCAAGAGCTTCCTGTTGAGTGGCTATCATCTCAGTGATCTGGGCAATGTTGGTCAAGATATTGCCTGCCTGCTCACGGTTATTATCGTCAAACAGCGCGTTAACGTTTTGAAGGATCGAATTAATGTTCTCGATCATCTCTTCCCCCTCATCGAACAGCGTGGCGATAGGGGAAGGGTCGGCCTGGATAAATGGCGCTTCATCGTTAGTTTGGTCAATCAAGAGAGGGCTCTCTGGAGTGCCGCCATGCAACTGAACCGACATACTGCCGGTGATACTGGCAAAAGCGAGTTTTGCCCGGGTGTCGGTTTTAATTGGCGCATCATCGTACACACGGATATTGGCAATCACTTGGCGTGGGTCATCGGGGTTAAGGTTCAGCTCAGTGACATCGCCCACCTCAATACCGTTATATTGAACCCGGCTACCGATCGATAAACCGCTAACGCTGCGCTCAAATAGAATACGGTAAGGCTGATAGCTGCGCTCGCCTGCGGCGTAACTCATCCATAGCGCAAACAGAAGCGCGGCGGCGGCGGTACCCAGTGTGAACAGACCAATTAAAACGTGATGCGCCCGTGTTTCCATGTGCAGTCACTCCTGGACGTTAGCGTTAGTTGTAGAGATGGAATGAGCGCTTTGTGCGGCTCTACCACGGGGCCCGTGAAAGTAGTCTTGAATCCATTCATCGTCGGTTTCTGCCACCTTGTCGATGGTATCGACGACTAACACGCGTTTTTGCGAGAGCACGGCGACACGGTCGCAGGCGGCGTAAAGCGTATCCAGATCATGGGTGACCAGGAAAACGCTGAATCCTAGCGCATCGCGAAGCGTTACCAGCAGTTGGTCAAATGCTGCCGCGCCAATAGGGTCAAGCCCCGCGGTAGGCTCATCAAGAAATAGAATATCGGGATCAAGCGCTAAGGCGCGTGCCAGAGCGGCACGCTTTACCATGCCGCCAGATAGTGACTCAGGGAACTGCAGTGCAGCTTCAGGGGGTAACCCAACCAGCGAAAGCTTTACCCTGGCGAGATGTTCGGCATCTTCGCGAGGTAGTTTGGCGTGCTCAATCAGCGTAAGAGCAATATTCTCTTGCAGGTTCAAAGAGCTATATAACGCGCCGCGCTGAAAGAGCACGCCAAAACGGCGTTCAATATGGCTACGCTCTTGTTCGCTAAGCTCGTTAAGGGTGGTGCCAAGGACTTCAACCGTGCCGCCATTAGGACGTTTTAAGCCAACGATACTGCGTAAAAGCACCGATTTTCCGGTGCCGGAACCACCCACGACCCCAAGAATTTCGCCGCGCTCAAGAGTAAGGTCTAAGTTTTCATGCACCACATGGGTGCCGAAACGGTTCACTAACCCCCGCACTTTGATCACCGGTGGTTTTTTTGACTCTGCTGATGTGTCTGCATCCATTACCAGCCCATCTCCATAAAGAACAGCGCGGCGAGGGCATCAATCAGAATCACCATGAAAATCGACTGGACCACGCTTGAAGTGGTATGCGCCCCCACGGATTGGGCGCTACCGCTGACCTTAAAGCCTTCCAAACAGCCAATAACGGCAATCACAAAAGCAAATACCGGGGCTTTGCTGAGTCCTACCAAAAAGTGCATCACCGAAACATCTTTCTGCAGCGTGTTCATAAACTGAGCAAGGGATATATCCAGCGATAGGGAGGCGACCATAGCACCACCTGCCAAGCCGCTGAGCATGCCTACAAACGCAAGCATAGGCAGGCTAATTAACATCGCCATTACCCGGGGCAGCACCAAAAGCTCAATAGGATCTAGCCCTTGGGCTTGCAGTGCGTCAATTTCTTCGTTGGATTTCATGGCGCCAATTTGTGCCGTAAAGGCACTGGCAGTTCGCCCCGCTAACAGTATGGCGGCGAGCAGCACGCCAAACTCGCGCAAAAAAGAGAACGCCACCAGGTCAATGGTATACACCGTGGCACCAAAATCCTGTAACACGGTAGCGCCCAGGAACGCCACCACGGCGCCGACCATAAACGTCAGCAGGGCAACGATGGGTACCGCATTAAGACCGCTCTGCTGAACATGGGCTACCGTTGCGGTCACGCGCCAATGGCGCGGCCGTAATATCAGCTGGAATAGGGTAGCAATAACCAAACCAATAAAGGCCAGTAGTTGGCGCTGCTGGGACCAAAGCCCCACCATTTGTTGGCCTACGCTGGCAAGCGCTTGGCTGATGCGCGAATAAGAGGGCGTTTCAACATCAAGTGGCGCATTCATGTCCACGGCAATACGCAAAAGCAGTGCCTGCTGCTCTTTAGGCAGTTCACCTGCCCATTCTGCCACCGTTTGCGCTTTCTCGATGCCAATCAGGTCAATAACGAGTATGGCACCAGCCGTATCAAGACGAGTGATCGCTTTTAAAGAGACCGTTTCATCCGCATTATTGCCTGTCTCAGTTCGAGATTGGGATTTGTGATGGGAAAGCGACGATTTAATATCGTTATAATTGGCAAGCGTCCACTCGCCTTGTAACACTAAGGTTTGATCATCACGCGCAACCCACTCGCTTGGCATCCCCACTCCTTGGCGCTAATCGTATTGATGAGCGGTCTTGATAAATAGCATCAATACGCTTGTTTAGAGGACTATGATGCATTCAAACGAGCGTTAGTTAAAGGTTTCCTAGTTGAAGACTACCTGGAAGGTCGATATCTAGGTGCCAATTCCTGCTTAATCTGGTTGGCGACTTCTTTCAGCCGTGGGCCTAGGTTATTGACCAAACGGTCGTGATCCAAGCGCAGGCTGGAGCCGCCGCAGTTAATCGCCATGACTTCGGCGCCATCTTCCAAAATCAGTGGCATTGCCACCGCGCTTATATCGCGCTGCCAGTCTTGCTCCGAAAGGCAAAAACCATACTGCGAATAGTCCTTAAGGCTCTGCTGAATGCCTGTTTCATACTGCGGCCACTCGTTGCCATAAACCTCAGCCAGCTCTTGAAGCACCTGCTGGCGACGCTCCTCAGATAAGCCGCATAGCCAGGCACGGCCAATCGCAGAGGTGGCAATGGGCAGCCGTGAGCCAGCATCCAGTCGAATAATAAGCGGGCCGTGACCGTGGCAAGTTTCCAGATAGACCATATCGCTGCGGTCGGCGCCACCCAGGCTTACGTTGCAGTCGGTGGCATCGGCAAATTTTTGCAGATGGGGGCGGGCAATTTCACGAATACCCATATTGGCGAGAAAGCGATACCCCAGCGCTAATACGCCAGGGCCGAGGCGATACTTCTCTAAATGGGTGTTGTGCTGCAAATAGCCAAGCTGGGTAAGGGTATAGGTCAGCCGTGAGACCGTCGGGCGGGGAATATTGGTACGGTTGGAGAGCTCGGCATTGCCCAAATACTCTTCACCAGCGCCAAAGGCACGCAGCAGCTCTAAACCGCGCGCTAGCGCGGTGACAAAGTTACGATCTTTTCCTGGCAGCTGTGGGTCATCAGCATCAGTGTCAGTAGGGTGCATTCAGTGTCCCAACAATAGGTGGCTTATGGTGCCAAGTATCGCATATCTACCTTGGCGGGGCTGTTATGCCCATCAACGAAAAGGCGTCCGTTATAAAACGAACTTAGCTATCTAGTCGTTCGATAATAGTGGCGATGCCCTGGCCGACGCCGATGCACATGGTGACCAGCGCATAGCGGCCACCAGTGGCCTCTAACTGGCGTAAGGCTGTTAGTGCCAAACGTGCGCCGGATGCACCCAGCGGGTGACCGATGGCAATTGCACCGCCGTTGGCGTTTAAGCGACTGTCTTCAGCGGACATACCCAACTGCTGTACGCAGCCGAGCACCTGAACGGCAAACGCTTCGTTAATTTCAATCACATCCATTTGCTCAAGCGTGAGACCTGCGCGGGCAAGGGCCTTTTGTGAGGCGGGAACCGGGCCCAAGCCCATCACCCGTGGCGCAACACCGGCAACGGCGCTGGCAACAATGCGCGCCCGTGGCGTTAAACCGACACGCTCGCCAGCACCTTTGGTGCCTACAATTAAAGCTGCAGCACCATCATTGAGGCCAGATGCGTTGCCGGCGGTGACAACACCCCCCTCAAAAAGCGCGCCTAGCTTGGCTAGCTTGTCCTCGGTACTTTGCGGGCGTGGGTGCTCGTCTTTATCTACCAGTAGCGGCGGCTGTTTGCGCCCTTGGGGCACCTCAACGCCAAACATCTCGCCATCGTAAAAACCTGAGGCCAGCGCTTGGGCGTAGCGGGCCTGGGAACGGGCGGCAAACGCATCGCTGGTATCACGGTCAATATTCAGATCGTGGGCAATGTTATCGGCGGTTTCCGGCATGCTGTGGCTGCCATACTCTTTAGCAAGCCTAGGGTTGGGAAAGCGCGAGCCAATCACCGTGTCAAACATTGGCTGATTGCGAGCAAAAGGGGAGTCCGCTTTGCCAAGCACGTAGGGTGCGCGGGACATGGACTCAACGCCGCCCGCTAAAAACAGCTCGCCTTCACCGAGTCGAGCTGCACGGGCGGCATCCATCATTGCCGCTAAGCCGCTGCCACAGAGTCGGTTGACGGTTTGCCCGGCTACTTCAATAGGCAGGCCAGCGAGCAGCGCGCCGTGACGGGCCACGTTACGAGAATCTTCCCCCGCCTGGTTGGTGCAGCCTGCTAACACTTCTTCATAGCTTTCTGGCGCAAAAAGGTTGCGGGCGACCAGTGCTTTAAGCGTTAAACCCAGCAGTTCATCGGGACGAATAGCCGCTAAGCTGCCGCCGTGGCGACCAAAGGGGGTGCGTAAACCGTCGTAAATGTAAGCATCTTGCATGATGGTTTTCCTAGTTGTTTTTTTAAGCAGTGGTAAGCGACATTTTCAGCGCTGCGCGGCGGCGCAGCCACGGGCTAGGGCGATAGCGCGGGTCACCGGTGGCCTCGAGCAGGTTGGTCAGTATCGTCATAATGCGGGTGGTGCCGTAATGATCACCCATGCGCAGCGGGCCAAAGGGGTAGCCAAGGCCAAGTTCAACCGCCCGGTCGATAGTGGCGGGTTCAGCAACCCCTTGCTGGGCAATGTCGGCACCCACGTTAACGATGCAGGCAATTACCCGCTGAAGCACAAAGCCGTTACTGTCTTGAAGCGTGCTCACCGGCGTGCCGTCGTGGTTGAGTAGGCGTTGCGCTGCTTGAATAAAGCTGTTTTGGGTAAGCGGTGTCGTCATTAGGCTGCGGCGTTTATCGAGCCCCGCGAGCATATCCACGGCCACGCACTGCTTGGCGTCTAGCCCCTGGCGTAGGGCGCAGCTAGTAGCATCTTCGCCAAAAGGCGTCAGCAGGCAGAGCGCTTGTTCAGTGGGTTGCGCGCCGGTTTCTAACGGCCAGCCCGCCGCGTTTACCAATTCAGCGAGAGCAGAGGCGCTTTCGGGTTCATCCTGGCTGATCCACACCGGGCAGGCGGGCACGGTTTCAATGGCAGGCTCATCCGGCATTTGCTGTTTGCCTTCTACATAGCGGTAAAAGCCTTCGCCGGTTTTACGTCCTAATAAGCCTGCAGCTAAGCGTTGCCGGGTCAGTGGTGAAGGGCGAAAGCGCGCTTCCTCATAATACTGGTGATAAACCGACTCCATCACCGCGTGGGAAACATCCAGGCCGGTAAGATCCAACAGGGTAAAGGGCCCCATTCTGAACCCGCCTTGATCGACCATAATGCGGTCAATGGTCGCCGGGGCAGCAACGCTTTCACCTAAAATCCGTAGCGCTTCGGTGCCGAAGGCGCGCCCGGCATGGTTAACCAGAAACCCAGGTGTGTCGGTTGCCTGGGCCGTAAAGTGGCCCATGGCTTTGCCCAGGGCATTCACTCGCCGGGTAACCTCATCGGCGGTGCGTAGCCCAGGAATGACTTCGGCAATCTTCATCAGTGGCACGGGGTTAAAGAAGTGAAAGCCGATGACCCGTTCGGGATGCTGGCAGGTGGCGGCAATAGCGGTGACAGATAGTGAAGAAGTATTGGTCGCTAACACCGCCTGCTGGCTGACGATCGCTTCTAAATCACTGAATAGGCCCTGCTTGGCCTCAAGCTTCTCAACGATGGCTTCCACGACGATGTCGCAGGGGGCAAGGGCAGCTAGTTCGCTTGCTTCTACCAACTGCTCACTATACTGCTGCGCCTGCTCTTTTGTGATGCGCTGCTTTTCCGCACTTCTCTCCCATAGGCCATTAATAAACGTTTTGGCCTCTTTTACAGCACCCTCTTTAACATCGAACAGCATGACCTTTAGGCCTGCTTGGGCAGCCAGTTGCGCGATGCCACGGCCCATGGCACCCGTGCCGACAATACCCAGCGTGGTGAAAGGCGAAAGTGTTGATTCATTAGACATGCGCTAAATCCTCTCTGCAAAATGGGTTCTTTTGTACGTTTGATTCTGCATTGCAAAATGGTGTTTCAATTATTGACTGCCATCCTAGGCTATGCAAAAGTGCCTGACAAGAAATGCAGACGCTAATTAACAACACTCTCTAATGATAAAAAATACGTTGCCACCAGGAGCCGTCATGATTCGCGATCCCGAATTGATTAACCAGCTAGTCGATACTATCGCCCGTTTTGTCCGTGAGCGTTTAATTCCCAACGAGGCGCGCTTGGCAGAAGAGGATGCGGTGCCACCGGAAATTCTCGCTGAGATGAAAGAGATGGGACTGTTCGGGTTATCGATCCCGGAAGAGTACGGCGGCCTTGGGTTAACCATGGAAGAAGAAGCGCTGGTGGCAATGGAAATCGGTAAAACGTCGCCCGCCTTTCGCTCGGTGTTTGGTACCAACAACGGTATTGGTGCCCAGGGCATTTTGATTGATGGCACCGACGAGCAGAAAGCCAAGTATGTTCCACGGCTGGCGACCGGCGAGATTCTAAGCTCGTTCTGCCTGACTGAACCGGACTCAGGCTCCGACGCCGCCAGCCTACGGACGACCGCCGTACGAGATGGCGACCACTATATTTTGAACGGAACCAAACGCTATATCACCAACGGCCCCGAGGCGGATCTGTTCACCGTAATGGCGCGCACTGATCCCAATAATAAAGGCGCGGGCGGTATTTCTGCGTTTGTCGTTGAAGGCGACACCCCTGGGTTAATTCGCGGTCCTGCGGATAACAAGATGGGTCAGAAGGGCGCTCACACCTGCGATATTATTTTCGATAACTGCCGGGTGCCTGCCGAAAACATCATTGGCGGAAAAGAGGGGCAAGGCTTTAAAACCGCGATGAAGGTACTCGATCGCGGGCGACTGCATATCTCCGCTGTATGCGTCGGCGTGGCCCAGCGCTTAGTGGAAGAGTCATTGCGCTACACCATGGAGCGTAAGCAGTTTGGTGCGGCCCTAGCTGAGCATCAGTTGATACAAGCCATGCTGGCAGACAGCAAAACCGAAGCCTACGCAGGTAAAACCATGGTGATGGATGCCGCGCGGCGCAAAGATGACGGTGAAAACGTCTCGACGCTGGCCTCCTGCTGCAAACTGTTCTGCGCCGAAATGGTAGGCCGAGTGGCCGACCGCGCCGTGCAGGTTCACGGTGGTGCAGGCTATATGTCTGAGTACGCGGTGGAACGTTTCTACCGTGACGTGCGGCTATTCCGCATTTACGAAGGTACTACCCAAATTCAACAAATCGTCATCGCCCGAAATATGGTGCGGGAGGCGTCCTAATGGCTTTGTCGGTACCTTATCAAGCGCCGGACGAAACTATTTTTGGCCGCCTCGCCAGCGAACTGGTGGCTGAGCTTCCCGAGCGGCTCAGCACCCGCGTGCTTGAAAATGCCAAACGTATCGGTGATCAGCCCGCCATCGTAGATGGTAATTTTCGCTGGAACTACGCAGAGCTTGGCCAGGAAATACACGCCGCCTGCAATTGGTTAAGTGCGATGGGTATTCGTCCTGGCGACCGGATAATGACGGTGAGTGAAAACTGCCGTGCTCTGGTTGTGCTGTTGCTGGCCGCCAGTGAGCTGGATGTATGGGTGGCGATTGTCAATTCGCGCCTTTCGGCCCAGGAAGTGGACTTGATTCAGGGCAACTGTCTACCCCGGCGCGTGTTCTACACCTGCGATGCCTCGCCCGAGGCTACCCAACACGCCGAGCGCCACGCCGCCGACCGCTATCAGCATCCTCAACTGGGTGGGCTGGCAATTTCACCGCTCTACGACAGCGAACCCGAACCGGTATACGCCAGCGGCGCCGAGCAGGTCGCGGCGATGATTTACACCTCAGGCACGACCGGTACACCCAAAGGAGTGATGCTGACTCACCGTGGCATTCTCTATATCGCTTCGATTTCGGGCGGCATGCGCCATTTAAGCGAGGGGCAGCGTGTGTATGGTGTGCTGCCGATGTCGCATGTGTTTGGACTATCCTCGGTATGTATGGGCTCGCTCTATAATGGCGCCTGCCTATATACCGTGCCGCGTTTCGAGGCAGCGCAAATGCTGGAAACGTTAAAGCAGGAGCGAATTACCGTGCTCCAGGGCGTGCCAGCCATGTATGCCCGGGCGTTAGAGTATTTAAAACGCGAGCAGCGCCCGTTAGATGCGCCTGAGCTTATTTATATCTCCGCAGGTGGCTCTCCGCTGGATAGCGATACCAAGAATCGAGTGGAAGTGGTCTTTGGCCTGACGCTGCATAACGGCTATGGCTTAACTGAGGCCAGCCCCACTATTAGCCAAACCCGCATTGATGACCGCCATAGCAACAGTACCGTTGGCCGTGTATTACCTCTGCTTGAGTACCGCCTTGAGCCGCTTAGCGATAGCGGTACTTCCGAGCAGCCCGGCGATGAGGTGGGGGAGCTATGGGTGCGCGGGCCTAATATTATGAAAGGCTACTTCCGCCAGCCGGAAGCTACCCGCGCCACGCTAACCGAAGAGGGTTGGCTCAACACCGGCGATATCGCCAAACTCGATCATGATGATCAGCTCTATATCGTGGGGCGTAGCAAAGAGCTGATTATCCGCTCGGGCTTCAATATCTACCCACCGGATGTGGAAGCGGTGATCAATGAGCATCCCGCGGTCACGCTTACCGCGGTGGTTGGTCGCCAAATCGCCGGGAATGAAGAAGTGGTGGCGTTTGTACAGTGCGAGCCGGGCGTTGACGTTGATATGGCGGAGTTAAAAGCATTTATCGCCGAGCGACTGGCACCCTATAAACGCCCCACCCAAATTGTGTTAATGGATACCTTACCTTCCACCGCCAGCGGCAAAATACTAAAAGGGCGGCTTCGGGATTTAGCCCAGCAGGAGAGCGGATCATGAGCCCATCGCCAATAGCTACTCCTGATACGTATCAACAGGCACTCATGGGCTATCACGAGTTGTTAGGTATGCATGTGGTGGAGTGGCAGCAAGACCGAGCCGTGGTTGAACTCACCATTGAGCCAAAGCACCTAAACCGCAGCGGCAATGTTCACGGTGGCGTATTGGCTTCCATGTTGGACAGTGCTCTGAGTCTGGCGGGCCTGCACTGTGATGTGCCGGGTAATATTCGCCGGGGGATGACGCTGTCCCTGACCACGACCTTTGTTGGCCCCGCCCGGCAAGGCGTGTTAAGGGCAACCGGCACGCTGCGTGGGGGCGGGCAGAAAACCTATATGTCGAGCGGTGAAATTGTCGATGAAAAGGGCAATTTAGTAGCCATGGGTGAAGGGTCGTTTCGGCGCCGCAGTGGCAGCGAATCGTCTGAGGGATTTCCGCAAAGCAGCCCAGGGGAGCCCGCTGAGTGAACTCAGCCCGCCTGCGGGTCTCATTGTTACTGCTGGTCACCCTGGCAACGCTATTCCACCTGGTGGTCGGCAGCCTATTTTTGCAGGCTGTCGGCATTGTGGCGCTGGTGCTCTATTTATCTACGTTGGCGGGTCAGCTTACTCGTATGGCCAAAGGGTTATTGCTGGTGGCGGGCGTGTTGACGCTACTCGCGCTTTGGCGTTCGCCCAGCCCAGTTCAACTACTATTCGATGCCAGCGGTCGTTTTGCTTTTTTTGCTACCTTTGTGGTGGCGCTGAGCATGCTGCGCTTACCTGCCTATCGTTCCCGTTTGGTTCGCCGCTGCGGCCAGAGCATGCTGCTTCAACCACCCAGCCGCCGTTATCCGATTTTGTCATCAGGCTCGGCACTGTTTGGCATCATTCTCAATATCGGCGTGCTTAATCTGTTCGCGGCAATGATCGAAAAGAGCAACACGCTAGGTGCCGCCCAGGGGCGCGCTTGGGTTCGCGAAGCTCGTCAGCGGCGTATGATGCTGGCACTGCTGCGTGGGTTCTCCCTGGCGCCACTGATTTCGCCCATGGGTATCGGTGTTGCCGTCGTATTGTCGAGCCTTCCCCAAGTCACTTGGCTTGAGCTTGCGCCGTATATTTTGGGTGCGGCGGCGCTGATTTTTCTTGCTGGTTGGGCGGTGGATTTTTTTACCGGCCCGCATCCACCTGCTAATAAAGCTCAACGAGTTACGCCTTCGTTACGCCCATTGGGTCAGTTTAGTGTGCTGCTCATGGGCATTGTGGCACTGGTGTTTAGTCTTGCCTGGCTGCTAGAACTGCGTTTACCCATCGCCGCGCTGTTAGGCGCGCCCATGGCGGCGTTGATTTGGCTTGCCTGGCAGCGGCGCAGGCTTGGTCATGGCGGGCTACCAGCTGCCGTTAGCGCAGTTCATCGCCAGTTGCCCTGGCTGCTTTCCCCCAGTGCCAATGAAATTGTGGTGCTGGGAGCAGCAGGCTACTTGGGGCATTTGTGCGTTGGTTTAGTGTATACCCAGCAGTTGGCGCCGCTATTAACCGTGTTGAACCAGTGGGGCGCCTTTAATGCCGTGCTGGCTATGCTAATGGTGGTGGGGCTTGCTCAGGTTGGCGTTAATCCTATTGTGACGGTGACACTGCTGGTAGGCCTGCTGCCGCAATTAGCCATTGAGGGACTAACGCTGCCGCTAATTGGTTCGTCGCTGATGGTAGGCTGGGCGCTGGCGCTGATGTCGTCACCAATGACAGCTTCGATGCTGATTTTATCCCGCTTTACCGGGGTGCCCGCCACGCGGATTGGCTACCGCTGGAACGGCCGGTTTCTAGTAACCTCGATACCGTTGCTGGCAGCATGGTTCGTATGGTCCCCTTTTTAGCAGTGGCAAGAACAAGGAGGCGCTTGACCTTTGTTGAGCGTTTTTTTATTGTATACTCTATAAAATGAAATATTATTTTGCTATGCGAAATTAATTAGCTTGATGAGCTAAGCACTGGAGCACGCCTTATGAAGATTCTCGTCGCGGTTAAACGCGTCATTGACTACAACGTCAAAATCCGTGTTAAAGCGGATCACTCGGACGTCGATCTCACCAACGTCAAAATGGCCATGAACCCCTTCTGCGAAATTGCCGTGGAAGAAGCGGTACGCCTAAAAGAGAAAGGCGTGGCGACGGAAGTCATCGCCGTCACCGTGGGTCCCAAGGCCGCCCAAGAGCAGCTGCGTACCGCGCTGGCGCTGGGCGCGGATCGCGCCATTCATATCGAAACCGACGAGCGCGCTGAATCCTTAGCCGTCGCTAAGCTGCTGGCCAAAGTAGTCGAAGAAGAGCAGCCCGGCCTGGTCGTTCTTGGCAAGCAGGCCATCGACACCGACAACAACCAAACCGGCCAAATGCTCGCCGCGTTGACTGGCCTACCCCAGGGCACCTTTGCCTCGGAAGTGGCGGTCGATGGCGACAAGGTGAATGTCACCCGTGAAATCGACGGCGGTTTGCAAACCATCGCCCTCACGCTTCCCGCGATTGTGACCACCGACCTGCGCTTGAACGAGCCGCGCTACGCCAAGCTCCCCGATATCATGAAGGCCAAGAAAAAACCGCTGGATGTCAAAACCCCCGCCGATTACGGTGTCGAGGTGGCCTCCAAGGTAAGCCTACTCAAAGTCGAATCGCCCGCCGAGCGTAAGGGCGGTGTCAAGGTTGCCTCGGTAGACGAGCTGATCGACAAACTCAAAAACGAAGCCAAAGTTCTCTAAGGTCGGTTAGTTACCCCCGAACTTTACATATGCGCTTTGAAAGGAGCTGATTTTATGAGCATTTTGGTACTTGCCGACCTGCATGAAGGCCAACTGGCCGGCGCCACAGCCCACGTGGTGGCGGCGGCCCAAGCCATCGGTGGCGATATTGACGTTCTGGTTGCCGGTGAAGGCGTTCAAGCCGCGGCCGAGGCGGCTGC
Source organism: Vreelandella neptunia (assembly GCF_022489065.1). Classification (GTDB taxonomy): domain Bacteria; phylum Pseudomonadota; class Gammaproteobacteria; order Pseudomonadales; family Halomonadaceae; genus Vreelandella; species Vreelandella neptunia_A. The sequence goes on from NZ_JAKVTW010000013.1 coordinate 66,274, forward strand.
GAAACTCGACGGTGTAAGCAAAGTACGCGTCGCCGATAACGCCGTTTACGCCCACCAACTGGCCGAGCCCATGGGCGCGCTACTGGTCGAACTGGCCGATGGTTACACCCACGTCCTCGCCAGCGCCTCCACCACCGGCAAAAACGTGCTGCCGCGGCTAGCCGCGCTAAAAGACGTTAGCCAGCTGTCGGATGTGCTGGGGGTGGAAAGTGCCGACACCTTCCTGCGCCCGATCTACGCCGGTAACGCCATTGCCACAGTGAAGAGCGACGACACGCTAAAAGTGATCACCATCCGCACCACCGGCTTTGACGCGGTCGGCAGCAGTGGCAGCGCCACGATTGAAGCCGTCGATGTGGTGGTTGAAAACAGCCAGTCCAGCTTTGTCAAAGAAGAGCTGGCGAAGTCGGACCGTCCCGAACTGGGCGGCGCCAAAGTGGTTATCTCCGGTGGTCGCGGTATGGGCAACGGCGATAACTTCAAGCTGCTCGACGGCATTGCCGACAAGCTGGGGGCTGCCATTGGTGCTTCCCGCGCCGCGGTCGACGCAGGCTTTGTGCCCAACGATATGCAGGTCGGCCAAACCGGTAAAATCGTTGCCCCGGATTTGTATATCGCTGTGGGTATCTCCGGGGCCATCCAACACTTGGCGGGCATGAAGGACTCCAAGGTGATCGTCGCCATCAATAAAGACGACGAAGCGCCGATCTTCCAGGTTGCGGACTACGGGCTGGTGGGGGATCTGTTTGAGATCCTGCCGGAGCTTGAGAGCAAGCTGTAAGCGGACTAAAACGCCCTGTAAAAGCCCCGAAAGGGGCTTTTTAACGACCTCACAATAATAACCAGCGAGTTGTTTATGCTAACGCGCCTAACCGCTTCGTTAACGCTGCCGGTGATCGGCTCTCCGATGTTTATCGTCTCCGGGCCTGAGTTGGTCATAGCCCAATGCCAGGCAGGGATTATTGGTGCTTTCCCCGCGCTTAATGCCCGACCCTCCAACGTATTACGCGAGTGGTTAGAGCAGATCACTCACACCCTAGCCTACTATGACGAGCGCCACCCCGATAAACCCTCAGCGCCCTTTGCGGTTAATCAAATCGTACATCCTACCAATGATCGCTTAGAGCACGATGTCGCGCTGTGTGCCGAGTTTAAAGTACCGCTGGTGATCACCAGCCTGCATGCGCCTGATCAAGTGGTGGAACAAGTGCACGCCTATGGTGGGCTGGTGTTTCATGATGTCACCACGCTGCGCCATGCCAAGAAGGCCGTTGATGCTGGCGTGGATGGCTTAATCCTGGTCTGCCATGGCGCGGGTGGTCATGCCGGACGCTTAAACCCCTTTGCGTTTGTAGCTGAGGTGAGGCGCTTTTATGATGGCCCGTTGGTGCTTGCGGGGGCAATTACTAAAGGCGAACAGATCGTTGCCGCCCAGGCGCTGGGGGTGGATTTGGTGTATATGGGCACGCGTTTTATCGCCACTCAAGAAGCCAATGCCCAAGCGGACTACAAGCAGATGGTGTTAGATGCCGCGGCCGGAGATATTGTTTATACCAACCTGTTTACCGGCGTGCACGGTAACTACTTACGACAAAGTATTGAAAATGCTGGGCTCGACCCGGATGAGCTACCTGAGGGCGATAAAGCCTCAATGCGTTATGGCTCAGGGGGCAGCAGTAAAGCTAAAGCGTGGCGGGATATCTGGGGTGCCGGGCAGGGCGTGGGTAGTATTAACACGCTGAATAGCGTGGCCGAAGAGATCGCCACGCTAAAAGCAGATTATTACCAAGCGTTAGATTATTTGCGGCGGCGTTAACGAAACGCAGCTGCTTTCAGGCAGCAGTTAACAGATCGCTGACTGTTTCAAGATGGTAGTCACTGTCACCTAAATAGTGATCGAACATCACCAAATGCTTGGCGTAACTGGCGACATAACACTCTTCAGACATACCCATGCCGCCGTGAAGTTGGATCGCCTGTTCAGCAATAAAACGCGCCGATTCGCCACAATAAGCCTTGGCCGCGGCAATTTTATAATCCCGCTCACTGGCAGGCTGGGTTAGGCTAGTGGCGGCCAAAATCGCCATGGATCGAGACTGCTCCAGATGCAGGTGCATATCCACCATACGGTGCTGGAGCGCCTGGAAAGTGGCCAGCGGAAGGCCAAACTGCTTACGCTCTTTGAGATAGGCCAGGGTTTGATCGCAGGCCTCCTCCATTGCGCCGATCGCCTGCGCACACAGTGCCGCACGACCAAGGGCCAGTACCTCCGCCAGTGCCTCACTGACATTCTCACTCAGGCAGTTGGCTAACGGCAGCGTGACGCTATCCAGCGTCAGATCACCGGCGGACTGATCATCGATAGTGCGATAGAGATGCGTAGAGGTGCCCGGTGCATCGGCGGGGACTATAAATAGCCCTAGCTTGCCGTTATCTAACCGTGCGGTGACCAGCGTTGCCGCAGCGGCTTCCAAGTTCAGGACAACATCTTTTCGACCCTGTAACTGCCACTGGCCATCGGTTTGGGTCGCTTGGGTAGCAATCGCCAATGCGTCATAACGGGCGCTGTGCTCCTGCCATGCAAAGGCTAACTGATGCTCGCCTTCAAGCAGTGGGGTTAGCCACTCTGTTTGCTGATCATTATTGGCGGTCAATGCCAACAGTTTGCCGGGCAGTACCAGGCCTGCCAAGTAGGCTTCGGGTACTAAGCCATGCCCCAGCGCTTGCATAATGATCATCAGGTCGGTGCCATCGCCACCCAGCCCGCCAACGTCTTCGCTAAACGGCATATGCAGCAGGCCCAACTCTGCAAAGGTGCGCCATAGCGCAGAAGCACCGTTTGGAGCAGACGCCAGCATAGTGCGGCGCTGTTCGGGAGAAACCTGATTGGCCACCAAGCGGGTGAGCGTCTCTTCGAGCATGCGCTGCTCGTCGGTTAAAGCAAAATCCATGGTGACCTCACATGTTTAAGATGGTTTTGGCGACGATACTTTTCTGTATTTCGTTGGCACCGCCATAAATCGACAGCTTGCGACGGTTGAAGTACTGGGCGCTGGCGGCAGCGCTTTGGGCGCGGTCGTCATCCAGGCTGCCTTCGCCATACAGGAAGTCGGGGAAGAACGGCAGTGCGGCGGGCCCTAGAGCGCGGCGGGTAAGTTCGCTAAGCTCTTGGCGAAGCTCAGAGCCACGCACTTTCAGTAACGAACTCTCTGCACCGGGCACGCCGCCATCCCTGGCCGCGGCAATCACGCGCAGGTTGGTCACTTCCAGCGCCATCAGTTCAATCTCTGCTTTAACGACGCGGTGTCGAAAGCTGGGCAGCGCCAGCAGCGGTTTACCGCGGTGCTCAATACGGCTGGCTAGTGACTTCAAGTGTCGCAACGCCTGCTTGGCATGACCAAGCCCTGCAATGCCGGTGCGTTCGTGGGTGAGCAGAAACTTGGCGCAAGTCCAACCCTGGCCCTCCTCGCCGACGCGGTTTTCTAAGGGAACGCGAACGTTGTCTAAAAAGACTTCATTGACCTCGTGGGCACCATCCAAAGTGATAATGGGCCGCACAGTGATGCCAGGGGTTTGCATATCGATTAGCAGAAAACTAATCCCCGCCTGTTTTTTAGCGTCCGGGTCGGTGCGTACCAGGCAGAACAGCATGTTGGCGTGCTGGCCTAGGGTCGTCCAGGTCTTCTGGCCATTCACGATATAGTCGTCGCCATCGAGAACCGCGCGGGTATTCAGTCCCGCCAAGTCGGAACCCGCGCCAGGTTCAGAGTAGCCTTGGCACCACCAGTCCTGGTTGCTCAAGATTCGCGGCAGATAACGTCGCTGTTGTGCAGCGCTACCGAATTTCATAATTACCGGCGCCACCATATTGACGCCGAAGGGCACTATCGTAGGCGCATGGGCCGCGGCGCACTCCTCATCAAATATATGCCGATGCACGGGCCCCCAGCCTGGGCCGCCGTGCTCCTTTGGCCAGTTAGAGGCTAGCCAGCCCTGTTCACTGAGGATGTTCTGCCAGCGTAGGTGATCATTGGCACGCAGGTGGCGCCCCAGGCGCACACGTTCGCTAATATCGCTGGGCAGTGCATCGGCCAAGAAACGGCGAACCTCTGCACGAAATGCCTGCTCTTCGGGGCTAAAGGTGAGGTTCATAGATGGGTGTCCTTAAGAGTTGCCTGGCGGTGTGGCCCACCTAAATGGCGCGGATAGCTGAGAGCCTCCACCGCCAGTAGATCAATATCGCTCTCGCGGTAGCAAAAGCCCTGCTCGGCTATGCTGCGGCTCGCCTGTTCAAGGGCAAACTGCTTTTCGCTGGGTGACGCTTGCTGGCTAGCGGTGTGAAGGGTGTTCAGCAGACTTTGCTGTTGGCTAACCACTACGCTTAACCGTAGCGCTTTAAGCGTCAGCGCCGCTCGCTGCTGGGTAAGTGCATCGGTTCTGTGGTTAACCAGCTCTACCATGGCGCCGTTTTCGGCAGTGATCAGGCTTAACGCCGAGTCACTATTGCTGCTGGTGCCAATATTTTCTAGTCGGATGGCAGGGCATGCGATGCCCGAAGCTATGGGTGCATTTGGCGCCAGTAGGACTAGTTCGCTGGCACCGTCTGGTGCACTGGTTAAGGTAATACCCGCCTTTTGCGCGGCTTTCTGCAGGCGATCAAATAGTGGATCATCGCCGATCAGCGCAACGTGTTTAAAAACGTCGGCGTTCTCCACACCGGGCACTACGTGGGGACTACGCGCAGCGAAAAAGAGGTGAATCAGCCCGGCGCGTTGTGGGGAGTCCATACAGGCCAAAAACAGTTCCCGCTCACGGCGCAGGCCATCTTGAAGTGATTCAGACGTCACGCTGGCCTCAACGGCTTCAACAATACGAAACGGAGAGAAGAGCTCGGCAGAGTTTTGATTCAGCCGTTCCAACATAGCGGAGATTGCCTGGGGATTCGCCGCTGGAGCTGACAGTTGGCCCGTAACACGTGCCATTTGGTTGTCTGCAAGTACTTCTTGGGCCGCAGCTAATCCCGCTTCAAGCGGTGTTGTAGCACTGCTAATGGCGTCGATCATGCCCGCCTCAAGCGCTTCTTCTGCTTCCACAAAACGCCCGCTGGTGATCATCTCCAAGGCGTGCTCAACACCTACTAAACGCGGCAAACGCTGGGTGCCACCAGCGCCGGGCAGTAGACCCAGCTTAACCTCCGGAAGACCCACCCGGGTTCCCGCCAGTGCCACTCGATAGTGGCAGCCCAAAGCCACTTCCAATCCACCGCCCAGGGCTGTGCCGTGCAGGGCGGCAATCAGCGGCTTTGGGCAAGCTTCCAGTTGAGTGATCACATCGGGTAGTAGAGGTGCTTGAGGCGGCTTACCAAACTCACGGATATCGGCTCCCGCGATAAAGGTACGCCCATCGGCTAACACTACCAGCGCTTTAGCTTGTGTATCGGCGATACCCTCTTCCAGCGCGTTGACCAAGCCACTACGCACCGCTTGGCTTAGCGCGTTAACCGGCGGATTGGCGATCTGAATAACGCCTATATCGCCGTGGCGCTGATAATGAACGGACATAGGCTACTCCCGTGTTTCGCATTTTAATAAAATGTATGAATGCCATGTGTGCTGGCATTGTTAAGTGCTGAGCAAAATTGCACCCACTCTTCAGAGGATGCTGTTAAAAAACCGGGTTCATATCGGCTGCTTCCAAGGCTGAACGGCGTTCTGTCATCCAGCCTGATATAAACGCCTCCTCATCTTCTGAGGCATCTGCCTTGTAACGCTCCCAGGTATCCATTAGTAAGGTTTGACGCTCAACCAAAGCGTTTTGATGCTCGTCCATTTCCTCTGTCCAGACACCGGCGTCGCGATAGTACTCAACCACTGCGTCGTGAAAAGGAACTACCCAGGTCATATTCTGGTTTTCCAATGCATAGCCGCTGGCGCCTGGAGCGTTGTCCTTATACTCATCAAATGACTCGACCAGCGTGGTGATCAAGCCGCGAACGGTTTCAGGATCAAGGTCGGCATTACTGACCATGATGGGGTATGGGTAGCTTGCGCTGGCGAGTGGGTCATCGGCGTCTATGCCAGCCCCAGAGGTGACGTTGTGGGGTTGGAAGTAGGGCGCGATTTCTAACATTTGCTGCCAGCCTGACTCGTCATCACCAGGCAGTTCGGGCCACTGAATTCCCCGGGGGCTGGCAGAAAGGCGCTGCGCGGCAGGTGTGACAGTCGTGGTAATGGCGGCGTCGGCCCGCCCACTGATGATGCCATCAAAGGCAGCGTTATAGCCGGGAAAGTCGACTCGCTCAACGTCATCCCAGGTTAGCCCAGCAAATGCTAGATACGCTTCGGCAGCTTTGTTGAGTGCATCGTCGCCACGCAAGTAAGCCAGCCGTTTGCCTTCCAAATCAGCGATAGAGTCGATCTCAACGTCACCTGCTACCGCCATACCCAGGCCAAAGGTTGCCATAGAGGTTGAGATGACGCGGATAGGTTGAGGCCCCCAATCTGGTCTGGCAAACATCATCACACCTTCAGAGCCGTAATAGCTGGCGATGCCACAGGCGCAAAGATCAACGCGGCCGGTTTTTAACGGTGTCATGCGCATGGTGTCATTTTCACCGGGGATTACCCGCGACTGGGTGCCATGCTTTTCCTGCAGCAATTGGCTAATTGCCATAATTTGCGCATTGCCGCTAGTACCCGTGCCGTAAGCGGTCCAGTTAAGCGTATTGGGCATGGCGTTTACATGGCTGACGAGCAGCATTCCAGCTGCCACGCTGCCTATCGCGAGAGGGCGTCTTATTATTGTGTGCATAAATTTCCTCTTGTGTTTGCCTGCTAGATTAAGTGCTGGCAGTTAGCGAGCGCTGGTGATGTCGCTGACTTAAACGAGCTAAGAGAACCCCTGGTATCAACGCTGCAGCGGCCAGGCCGATCAGTTCCCACTGGCTGAGCGGTACCATTCCGCCGCCGGGTAGTGCCAGAAGAAGTCCCGCGACTAATACCAGCGCGCGAATAATGATCTCCTGTAGCGCGCCATAGCCCAGTCTGCCTACGCCCATAAGATAACCCTGCATGGCAGAAGCAAATAGAATGATGCCGATGATCGCCTGGATAAAGACGGCCGCAATCATCAATGGTGCGCCCTGCATAATTAGCGCGGGGTTAAGCACGAATAGGAAGGGAATGAAGTAGATCACGCTTCCCAGGCGCATTGCCTGTAAGCCTGTCTCCATGGGGCGGGCGCCGGCGACGGTGGCGGCGGCAAAGGCGCCTAGTGCTACCGGCGGGGTAATAAAGCTCAGCATGCCCCAGTAAAGGATGAACATATGCACCGCCATGGGATCCAGGCCGCCGCCTTGAATCAAGGCAGGCGCCAGTGCGACCGCCAGGAAGATATAGGCGGCGGTCACGGTCATACCAATACCTAGTACGAAACTAGTCACGGCGCCCATAAGTAGCAGTAAGGGCACGCTGCCACCAGCGATATTGATAAAGTCGTTGGCAATAGTACCGGATAGGCCTGTCATCGAAAGCGCGCCGACCAGCATGCCCACGCCTGCCAGAATGGCGATGAGCTCGGCGAACAGTTTGGCCGCTGACGAAAGCGTATCGGCCACATCTTTCCAGCCCCAACGATTATGTTTTGATAGCTGATTGAGCACTAACAACAGGGCGGTGGCGTAAAACGGGGCTACGGCTTCGCGCTGCATAATCAGCAGCATCCATACCAGTAATCCGAAAACGAAAATGAAGTACCAGCCCTCTTTCAGGGTTTGCTTGATCGAGGGTAGTTCATCAACAGGCAAACCTTTGATGTCGTTACGCGCTGCGTAGGCATCGATCTGTATAAACAGGCCCAAGAAGTAGAGGATAGAGGGAATAACAGCCGCGAGCGCAATAGTGGAGTAGGGAACATCCAGAAACATCGCCATGACAAAGGCGGTCGCACCCATCACTGGTGGCATTAACACACCGCCGGTTGACGCGCAGGCTTCGACGCCGCCCGCAAAAGAGCGGCTCATGCCGATACGGCGCATGGCGGGAATCGAAAGGACACCGGTGGTTAGCACGTTGCTGATGACGCTACCGCTCATTGAGCCCATCAGTCCGCTAGAGAAAATCGACACCTTGGCTGGGCCACCGCGCACATGCCCAAGTAGGGCAAACGCCAGATTAATGAAAAACTTGCCGCCACCGCTTTTTTGCAACACAACACCAAAGACCAAAAAGCCGATGACCAGTCCCGCGAACGCTTGTAGCGGTACCCCCATGATGCTCTCGGTGCTCATGGTGTGGTACATGGCGGTTTGTTCAAGGGTGGATGGGAACGCCTGAATAGGGCCCGGGACGATGTCAGCCACCAGCGGGTAAAGAGAGAAAACCCCAGCAATAATCGCAATCGGTAAACCACCCGCTCGCCGAGCGGCTTCAATGATCAATAGCCAGAAAGCGTAGCTGGCATAAATAGCCAGTTCAGGGGCGTCAAATGCCCAGCCGCGCTCCAAAATGGGAACCGCGTTATAAACGAAATAACCGCCGACGATTAGCGTCGCAGCACTTAATAAGTAGTCGTACCAAGGAATAGGACGCTCTTGCTGGCTGCTCCGCATAGGCCAAAGCAAAAAAACCAGCGGCAGTAGCAGTGCGACGACGGCGTAATAAAATTGCGTTTCCAAACCTGTTACGAAGGTAAGCAAGCCTATGTTAAACAAGTAATCCAGCGTCATTAGCATCAAAATGATGGTGACGGTCGCTGGAATCCATCGCAGCGCAGTAGGCAACTCACGAATTTGGCTGATCTTTTCTTTAACCTGCTGAGTGTTCGCAGGCGAGGTATCTGTGGTCATTGGGATGTCCATCAATCAGCAGGGGGCGGCGAACGCCGCCCCGTGGCGTATTACTCGAAGATCGGCTCGAAACCGGCATCGTTCAGTGCGGTGGCGCGGGCTTCCATCCAGTCGGTAGTGAATGCCTCGTCATCACTTGGGGCGTCCTGCATAAAGCTTTCCCATGCACTTAACAGCACGTTCTGACGCTCAACAAGATTATCTTGATGTGCCTGCATTTCGTCAGTCCACACATCGATCTCTTTGTAGTACTCCACTACCGCATCGTGGAAAGGCACTACCCATTGAAGATCTTGTTGCTCCAGTGCATAGCCAAGCGCCCCGGGAGCGTTGTCTTTATAGTCATCAAAATTTTCCTGCATCGCTTTGATCAACCCATAAGCGACGTTGTCTTCCAGATCCTGATTGGCGACTACGATGGGGTAAGGGTAGCTGGCGCTGGGGACTGGGTTTTCAGCACTAATTCCGCCTGCGCCTGCAGTGACTTCATGTGGGCGGAAGTAAGGTGCAACCGCTGCCATACGCTCCCAGCCCGCTTCGTCATTGGGGTCTAGCACTGGCCAACTAATGCCGCGTGGGCTGCTGGCAAGCTGTTGGGCTGGCGGGGTAACGGTCGTCGTAAACGAGGCGTCTACATCACCGGCGATAATACCGTCGAAAGAGCGGCCATAGCCGGGGTAATCAACCCGCTCTACGTCGTCCCAGGTAAGGCCACCAAAAGCCAGATATGCCTCAGTGCCTTTATTGAGTGCGTCGTCGCCACGGATGTAAGCGATGCGTTTGCCCGCTAAGTCAGCGGGGGTTTCAACGTCTAAATCACCCGCGACCGCTAAGGACAGGCCAAAAGAAGCCGTGGAGGTGGTGATAACGCGAAGCGGCTGAGGGCCCCAGTCGCGGTCAGCAAACATCATCACACCTTCAGCGCCGTAGTAGCTGGCAATCCCACAGGCACAAAGATCAACCCGGCCCTGCTTGAGCGGTGTCATGCGCGATACGTCGTTATCACCCGGCAGGATACGTACCGATGAGTCGTACTTGTTTTGCAGCATATTGCCAATGGCGACGGCCTGTGCGTAGCCACTTGAGTTAGTACCGTAGGCGGTCCACGCCATGGTGTTAGGGAGTTCAATCTCGCTTGCGTGGCTGATCGCAGTGCCGAGTAGCGAAAGAGGAAGGGCGACAACGAGTAGGCGGTGAGCTAATGGACGCATTTAAATGCTCCTTTATTGTGGTTGTGATGATGTTGGTAGTTACGTTTAGTTACTTAGTGTTTTGCTATGCGGTATTGTATTCTGCTAAGTGGTCGGCTGATAGTAGAGAAGTCGCCGGGTAACTGTCAATGCTGTTGTCAGCACAGGTATGAGTTAGCCTTAGAGCAATACAAAAAAAGCCAGGCGATGCCTGGCTTTTCAATGAGATAAAGAGTTTTTGCTGCTATGAAAATTCACGCCAAGCAGCATAGGTACTTAAAAACACTCGGCCTGTTAATGCTTCCAGGAAGTCGCTCTTTTTGAGTTGATCCATAACCGGGCCTTTGACTTCGGATAAATGTAGTTTCACATCGGAGTCTTTTAAACGCGCATTGATGGCATCCAAACTCTCCAACGCTGAGGCATCGATCAGATTGACCGCTGAACAGATCAGCACAACGTGCTCAAGCTCTGGGTGGCTTGCTACCAGGTTATATACGGTGTCTTCTAAATAGCGGGCATTGGCAAAATAGAGGCTTTCATCTATTCGCAGCAATGCCACGTTATTGACGGTTTCGACATCATGGCGGGTAGTGTTTCTGAAGTGTTCGGTGCCGGGAACACGGCCTACTAAGGCGCTGTGGGGACGGCTGGTGCGGTATAGAAATAGCGCGATTGAAAGGGTGACGCCGCTGATGATGCCCGCTTCAACGCCTTCGCATAGCGTGAGTACAATTGTCACCGCCATCGCGGCAAAATCACTGCGCGAGTAGCGCCAAGTTTGGCGCAACATCGGTATATCCACGAGCGTCAAAATCGATACGGTAATCGTCGCGGCTAACGTCGCAATGGGTAAATAGTAGAGCCAACCCGTAAAGGACATCGTTACCAGCGCGATACCCAGTGCAGCAAAAGCGCCAGCGGCAGGCGTTTGCGCGCCCGCATCATAGTTGATCACCGTTCGTGAAAGTCCGCCTGTGACTGGCATACCACTAGAGAAACCGGCGGCCAGATTAGTGGCCCCTAGGCCAATCAACTCTTGGTTGGGTGAAATGCGTTGGCGTCGTTTAGCCGCGAGCATCTGGCCCATGGAAACCGACTCCACAAAGCCGACCAGGCTAATCAGTAGCGCAGGAATTAATAGCGCCCGCCATAGTGAGTAGTCTCCCCAGGGAAAGCTCAGCGCGGGTAAGCCACTTGGAATGCTGCCCACCACCGCCACACCGGCCTCCGCTAATTGCCAGTGCCAGGTAATCAAGGTGGTGGCTACAACCGCGAAAACCGGGCCAGCTTTTGCAATTAAGTCAGCTAGGGGGAGGGGCAAGCCAGCTTTATGTAGGGTGACTTTGCCTTGGCGCCGCATGGCAATCAGAAATAGCAGGGTGCCACTGCCAATCAGTATAGTGGGTAAGTTAAAGGTGGGTAAATTGGGCACCAATGTAATGAGGCGCTCAACTAGAGTGAAACCACTGCTTTCGACCCCCAACAAACTGCCGAGCTGGCTGGCGGCAATCAAGATACCCGACGCGGTTAGGAAACCAGAGATCACCGGGTGACTCAGGAAGTTGCTGAAAAACCCCATTTTAAGCAGACCCATGACCACCAACATGCCACCTGAAAGCAGAGACAATATCAGCGCTGCTTGTAAATAAGTGTCGGAGCCCGTTGGCGCTACCGAGGAGAGGGCGGCACCAGTCATTAGCGCAATAATAGCCACTGGCCCGACGGCCAACGTTTTGCTGGTGCCGAACAAGGTGTAAACCAATTGCGGCAGAATACTGGCGTAGAGGCCAACCACCGCAGGTAAGCCTGCTAATAGCGCATAGGCGAGCGACTGAGGAATGACCATCACGGTGACGATCAACCCCGCCAAGAGGTCGGCCCCTAACAGTCGTTTATGGTAGTGGGGGAGCCATGTCAGAATTGGCAGATAGCGCTTTAGCATGGATTCCAAGGGTTGTAGGTTTGGCAGAAGTGAAAGGGTAAGGGATATTTCATTTTGTTTCAGCGCTTATATTCATTTGCTCTTCACTAACCTTGTTTCAGCAAGCATCTTTAATACCCCCTTTCTGCCCCAAAAGTGCTACTTCTTTCATTCGCGTAACCCGTTAAGATTAGTCACAAAGGAGCTTTGAATCTCCTGACCTTGGCTGTTTGATACTCAATAACGTCAATAAAAAGAGTAGTGCTCATGGGTGTTCTGCTATTGTTTGTTCCGGTGCTGATGCTGGCGCTATCGGTGGGCCTTGTCGCTCAAGGCGGAGTTTGGAGCTATATCGCGTTAATTAGTGCGACCTTAGCCGGTGGTGCTGCAGTGCTTAACATAATTGAGAGTGTATATCGCGCCGACCAGCGTCGCCTTGAAAAGCGCGGGGGTGGTGTAAGAGCTGTACGTGATTACCGTTCATTGCGTGCCATGGGCTATCGTTTAATGAAACGGGCTAGCAGCACAGCGATAGCATCAGCAGAAGTTTCCCACTATGCCGATCTGATGGATCAGCGTCTTACTCAGCAAGAAACTATGGCCCGTGAGGCGTCCTCTAGCATGACCGCTATCAATGCAGCGATTATGCAGGTCAGTGCCAGTGCCAGTCAGGTAGCGGCGCTGGCAGAGAGTGCCCGGGAAGCCAGCCACCATAACCACGCTGAGCTGGACGATATAATCCAGGATATGAGCGATGTTGCCGAACGCTCCAATCAAGCGCTGGAAATGCTTACCGCTTTGAACGATAAAATTGAGCGGGTCCGTAGCGTCACCTCGATGATTGAAGGGATTGCTGAGCAGACTCATTTACTGTCGCTTAATGCCTCGATTGAAGCGGCGAGAGCAGGGGAACACGGCAGAGGGTTTGCCGTCGTGGCAGGAGAGGTGCGTAACCTAGCACTGAAGACCTCCACCGCGACACAGAGTGTAGATGAACTCGTCAAGGATATGCATGCGAGTGGTCACGCTGTGGTCGCTACCATCGGCGATTTAATGACCCGGATTAGCGAGCGCTCAAAAGGGTTGCAGCTAGTGGGCAGTAGCCTCGGCACAATGACGCAAGAGTTTGATCAGGTGCAGAGCGAAATCACCCGGGTCGCGGATGCAATGGAGAATACTCGCCAGCACAGTCAAACGGTAGCGGACAGCCTGCGTCAGCTCGAAGACGATGTCGATGAAGGTAACCGCAATATGCACGATTTGGCCGAACAGGCCCGTGCATTGATGGAAGCCGCAGAAGGTGTTGACGGGGAACTGGCGCAACAGCATTTAGACGGGCGCCATCAGCAGGTGTACCGCGTCGCGCGCTCAACCGCAGACCAATTAAGCAAACTGTTTGAAAAAGCGATCGCAAGTGGCGAGCTTTCAGAAGGCAAACTGTTCCAGCCCCATTACGAGCAAATTCCGGGTACGCACCCGCCGCTGTATAAAACCGGCTTTGATGGGTTTACCGATAAGCATTTGCCAAACTTACAAGAGCCTCTGCTGAAGCAGCTAGGGTTAAGCTACGCCATTGCCTGCGACCGAAAAGGTTACGTACCGACCCATAATCAGGCGGTTAGCCGGGAGCCCACCGGTGATTATGACCATGATCTGAAGTTCTGCCGCAGCAAACGAATCTTCGATGACCCCACTGGAAGCCGCTGTGGCGCCCATGAAAAGCCGCTGCTGCTGCAAACGTATAAGCGCGATACCGGCGAGATCATGCACGACCTTTCAGTGCCGGTGTATGTGCAGGGTAAGCACTGGGGCGGCTTCCGCGTTGGCTACCAACCTGAGCGAGACAGCACTGCCCAGCTTGCTGCGGATACCGTAACGAATGCCAACCCAACGCCGACACTTGCCTTAGCTGGCCGCGGCGTAGCGCGGGCGTGATTGCCACGCCGACCATGAGTAGAGCGCGAGCCCAATCCAAATAAGCACGAAAGTCGCTAATTGGATAATTCCCAGGGGCTCGCCGAACACGGTTAACGCGATCAGGAATTGAATACTCGGGTTGATGTACATTAAAAAGCCCAGGGTTGCTAAGCGTAACCGGCGGGCTGCCCCTGCAAAAGCCATCAAAGGAAGCGCCGTCAAGGCGCCGCTGGCAATCAGCAGGCTGGTGGATGACGAGTTTTGTAAAAAATGCGAACTGCCATTCCAGCTTAGCCATGTTAAAGCGATCAGGGCGAGAGGGAAGAGCAGCAGGGTTTCGACAAACAGACCGGATAAGCCATCCAATGGTACTTGTTTACGAAACAGGCCATAGCTACCGAAGCTTAACGCCAGCAGCAGACTAATCCAGGGCAGTTCGCCTAGCATGACGAATTGGGTGGCAATGGCAACACTGGCCAACCCCAGGGCGACCAGTTGCAGCTTGGCCATCACTTCCCGCAGCACCAACATACCCAAAGCGACATTGACTAACGGCGTTAAGAAGTAGCCCAAACTTGCCTGCAATACCTGCTTCGACTCTACTGCATAGATATAAATGCCCCAGTTAAAGGCAATCAACAGCGCGCAGGCCAACACGCGGCCAAGCCGTTTGGGTTCACCCAGCGCAGTGACAACGGGCGGCCAGCGGCGTAATAGGGTGATCAGCCCAACCAGGAAAAGACACGCCCAAATGATGCGGTGAATCAATATCTCAAAGGCGGGAACGCCGTCAAACAGGGCAAAAAATAGCGGAAAACAGCCCCACATCGTATAGGCGGTCAGCCCAAACATAACGCCTTTGACTGCGTCGGGGTCGCGTGTTGGAGTAGGAAGCATAGCAGCCTCATTATTTAAAGATGCTAATCTAGCATAAACTTTGCAATAACAGTGGCATAAAGGAGGTGTTGAGTGAGCGAACTTCGAAGCACTCTAGTGCAGTGCGATCTGCGCTGGGAAGACCCCCAAGCCAATCATGCGCATCTTGAGAAGTTATTGGGAGAGATAGATAGCCGGGATACCGATCTCATTGTATTACCTGAAATGTTTGCCACTGGCTTTACCATGAACTCACGTGAAATGGCCCAGCCAATGGCGGAAAGCCAAAGCGTTGCATGGTTGCAGACCCAGGCGAAGGCCCGTAACTGCGTGATGACCGGTAGTGTGGCGATTCAAGAGGAGGGCGAGTTTTATAACCGGCTAATTTGGGCGACGCCGGAGGGTGAGTTAATCCACTATGACAAGCGCCACCTGTTTCGTATGGCCGGTGAGCATGAGCGTTACGGCATGGGGAACGAACGCAAGGTCGTCGAGCTGAATGGCTTTAAGCTATTGCTTAGCGTTTGTTATGATCTGCGTTTCCCCGTTTGGATGCGCCAGCAGCCAGCAGAAGGTGAGCATTTCGAGTATGATGCGCTGCTGTGTATTGCCAACTGGCCAGCGCCGCGTCGCCACCCTTGGCGCACGCTGCTGCAAGCCCGTGCGGTAGAAAACTTAAGCTATGTCATCGGCGTAAACCGCGTTGGAGAAGATGCAAAAGGGCTCGCCTACAGTGGCGATTCCCTGCTGGTTGACTTCAAAGGCGAACCGCTGATTGATCAACCTGCCCATACCCCGTTTATAGAAACGGGCACGCTGGATAAAACTGCCCTTGATGCTTTTCGTGAAAAATTCCCTGCCTGGCAAGATGCCGACCATTTTACCCTGCTGCCAGGAGTGGGTTAATGATGCGCCTTGATCGCTTTTTGAGTGAAACCTCGCCGCTAACCCGTAGCCTTGCCAAGCGGGCGCTCAAAAATGGTGAAGTGACCCTGAACGGAGAGCCGATTAAACAATCGGCGACCCAGGTCGATACCGAAAATGATGTTGTGGTGCTGAATGGTGAACGCCTGGCGCTGGTGGGCGTGCGATATATTATGCTGCACAAGCCTGTTGACGTTGAATGCAACGCCCGACGCGGACTCTATCAGCGGGCGATTGACCTGATCGATCTGCCCAAAGCCGACCGGTTGCAGCCGGTCGGGCGCTTAGATGTGGATACCACGGGGCTGCTGCTGTTAACCGATGATGGCCAGTGGTCGCACCGTGTCACGTCACCGCGGCATCGGTGCGCCAAGGTATATATCGCCGAGCTAGCGGAACCCACCGAAGGTGCCGCCGCAGACTGGGCGATTGGCCAAGTGGCAGAGGGCATTATGCTGGATGGAGAGGAGACGCCGACGCAGCCCGCAACGTTGCGGTTTCTATCGCCCACCCAGGCAGAGCTCACGATTACTGAAGGGCGCTATCACCAAGTGAAACGTATGTTTGCCGCCTTGGGCAATCACGTGAACTCACTGCACCGCAGCTTCATCGGTGATTTATCCCTGGATGCTAACCTGGCTCCCGGCGAGTGGCGAGAGTTAACCACTGACGAAATCGCGCTGTTCTGAAGCCTGTTTCAAAGCATTATCAGCCGCTTCAAAATTGGAAGCGGCTTTATTTCGAGTAAATTTTTATACCGTTATCTTTGTGTTGCTTAGCTTATTAACAATTCCGAAACTCCGTGGCTACCAAATAGAAAATCAGCATGCTGAAGCAACCTGTCATCAGTACGGTTAGCAGTTGCGAAGTCTTAAAGGGCTGGGGCTAAGTGTGCAGCGGCAATCAGCGCTTGGGTATACGCGTGTTGAGGTGCTGAAAGTACTTCTAAGCAGCCGCCTTGTTCAACCACTTTACCGTCCTTAAGTACTATAACGCGATGGGCCATGGCACGAATAACGGCTAAGTCGTGGCTAATGAACAGATAGCTCAGCTGTCGACGCGCCTGTAAGTCGCGCAACAAGGTCACCAACTGCTTTTGAACAGTACGGTCCAGCGCTGACGTGGGCTCATCGAGTACTAGCAACTCTGGTTCCAAGATAATCGCTCGGGCGACGGCGATACGCTGGCGCTGCCCGCCTGAAAACTCGTGAGGGTAGCGGGCGGCACAGCTCGCAGGCAGGCCTACTTCGTGCAGCGTTTGATTAACCCGCTGGGTGACTTCTTCATTAGTAAGGTGAGGATAATGGAAACGCAGCCCTTCGCTGACAATATCGAACACCGGCATGCGCGGCGAAAGCGCGCCATAGGGGTCCTGAAAAACCATCTGTAAGCGATGACGCTGACGGCGTAATGCATCGCCGGTCAGGCTACTCAGCTTGTCGTTACCCAGCGTAATATCGCCTTGGCTAGTGACCAGCCGCATTACTGCCGAGGCCAGCGTGGTTTTACCCGACCCGGATTCCCCCACAATGCCCAGGGTCTCACCAGGCGAAATTTGAAAATCAGTGGGGTGAACCGCCACAAAGGCAGGTGGCTGGCGCTTGAATAACCCGGTCTTAGGGCGCTTAAAGCTCACACTCAACTGGCGAGCGGTTAATAGTGGCGGCGATTGTGTAATTGCCTCAGGTCTGCCTTCAGGTTCGGCAGCGAGGAGTGCTTTGGTGTAATCGCTCTGTGGGTGTTGAAAGACCTGTTCCACCGGGCCGATTTCTTGAATGCGCCCCTGGTACATCACGCAAATCCGATCCGCATAGCGGCGTACCAGATTTAAGTCGTGGCTGATAAATAGCATGCCCATGCCATGGTGGTCGCGTAGCTCACGGAGTAGGGCGAGAATCTCTTGCTGTACCGTTACGTCCAACGCCGTGGTGGGCTCATCTGCGATTAGCAGTGAGGGATTGTTGGCAATCGCCATGGCAATCATTACCCGTTGGCGTTGCCCACCGGATAACTGATGGGGCCAGGCATCAAGCAGTTCGTCCGGCCGCGGCAGCTTGACCTGTTCCAGAAGCTCTTGACTGCGTTGACGAGCAGCGTGTCCGCGCAATCCTTGATGCAGGCGCAATGCTTCGCCAATCTGCTTGCCCACTCGATGGAGTGGATTTAGCGATGTCATCGGCTCTTGGAAGATAAAGCCAATACGGTTACCGCGCACAGCATTCCATTGTGCGTCGGTTAAGCTGGCAAGGTTAGTATCTTCCAGCCAGCGTTCACCCTTAATAGAGGCATTGCTGGGTAGCAGATTCACCATGCTCAGCGCTGATACCGATTTACCCGAGCCCGATTCGCCAACAATGGCCAGGGTTTCACCGGCATTAAGCGTCAGTGAGAGTGATTGCACCACCTGGCTTTCACCAAAGGCGATATTAAGGTTGTCAATTTGCAAAAGCGGTTTAGACATGAGAGGCCTCCTGAGCGCCGCCGGTTTGGCGCTGCTGCACGTGACGCGGATCAAAGGCGTCACGTAGCCCTTCGCCAATAAAGACCAACAGCGACAGCATGATGGCCAATGTCATAAACGCGGTAATACCCAACCAGGGCGCGTGCAGATTATTTTTCCCTTGGGCCGCTAGCTCACCTAGCGAGGGCGCGCCCGGGGGTAGACCAAAGCCGAGAAAATCCAGCGCGGTCAGCGTGCCAATGGCGCCAGTGAACAGAAACGGAATAAACGTCAGCGTGGCGACCATGGCGTTAGGCAACACGTGGCGCCACATGATTAAACGTGACGGCAACCCCATGGCCTTGGCTGCCCGCACATACTCTAGATTGCGCGCACGCAGGAACTCGGCACGTACAATATCGACCAAGCCCAGCCACGAGAAGAGCAGCATAATACCCAGCAGCCACCAGAACCCTGGCTGAACAAAGCTGGCTAAAATAATCAGCAGGAACAGAACCGGCAAGCCTGACCAGATCTCGGTAACACGTTGACCGATCAAATCAATTTTGCCGCCAAAGTAACCCTGCACACCGCCGACCACAACGCCAATGATTAACGACCCTGCGGTGAGTACTAGAGCAAACGCAACGGAGAGTCGGAAGCCATAAATGACACGGGCCAATACATCTCGCCCTTGGTCATCGGTACCCAGCCAGTGGCGGCCATCCGGTGGCGCTGGGGAAGGGCGTGTCATATTCATATCAAGGGTTTGGTAGGAGTAGGGAATCGCTGGCCAGAGTGCCCAGCCATGATTCTCAATTTGTTGTTGGATAAACGGATCCAAGTAATCGGTACGTGTAGGAAGAAAACCATCAAATTCGGTTTCAGGGTAGTCCACTAGCATAGGCACGTACCATTGACCGTCATACTGCATGATGATCGGCTTATCGTTGGCGATAAGCTCAGCAAATAGGCTGAGAATGAACAGCGTACCAAATAGCCAGAGCGATATACGGGCGCGTCGATTGGCCTTGAAGGCTGCCAATCTGCGCCGGGTAATGGGCGATAAACGAGATGCAAATAACGCCATTATCACGACTCCCGGGTCGAAAAATCGATACGCGGGTCTACCCACACATAAGTCAGATCGGAAACCAGCTTAAGGATTAGCCCAATCACGGTATATAGAAATAGCGTGCCGAATATCACCGGATAGTCTCGCTGCATAACGGCCTCGAAGCCAAGCAGGCCCAACCCGTCCAGAGAGAAGATAACCTCAATCAGCAGCGCGCCGGTGAAGAATATGCCAATCATGGCGGCGGGCAGTCCCGCGATAATAATCAGCATGGCGTTGCGAAACACATGCCCATACAGCACGCGTCGTTCATCGGCCCCTTTAGCACGCGCGGTAATCACATACTGCTTATGGATCTCATCGAGAAAGCTGTTTTTGGTCAGCATGGTGAGCGTCGCAAAGCTGCCAATCGCGGCCGCGATCACCGGTAGCGTGATATGCCAAAAGTAGTCTTTAACCTTTCCCCATGCCGAGAGCTGATCGAAGTCTGGTGACGTCAAACCGCGTAACGGAAATAGATCCCAGTAGGTTCCCCCGGCAAATAGTACGATCAACAGAATCGCAAACAAAAACCCAGGGATGGCGTAGCCAACAATCACCAACCCCGAAGACCAGACATCAAACCGTGAGCCATGGCGCAGGGCCTTTTTGATGCCCAGTGGAATCGAGATCAAGTAGACCAGCAGGGTAGTCCATAGCCCTAGCGAAATAGACACTGGCAACCGCTCAATCATTAGCTCAGTCACCGGGCGGTCGCGGAAAAAACTGGTGCCAAAATCTAGCGTGAGATAGTCCGCCATCATGCCGATAAAGCGTTCGTGGGCAGGCTTGTCAAAACCAAACTGCTGCTCAAGTTGCTCGATAAAGCGCGGATCAATGCCCCTGGCGCCTCGGGAGTCGTCGCTTACCCGCACATCGGCACCGCCCATATCCAACCGAGTACTGGCCATGGCATCTGCGCCTTCAAAGCGTGCCAGCATCTGGTCAATCGGCCCGCCTGGGGCCGCCTGAACAATCATGAAATTGAGTAGCATGATGCCGAAAAGCGTCGGAATCATTAGCAGCAATCGGCGTAGGGTATAGCGTGCCACAGAGCACTCCATGGTTCTTTAGGGTTAAGCCGTTGAGGATAAACCGTTGCGAATACGACGCTGTCATAATGACTGAATCAGCGGCGGCGCTGCAGTTCTGCTTCACGGTCGGTATCGACCCACCACGCATCCATATCCATGGCGTACTCTGGGAACGGTTCGGGGTAACCAAATTTATCCCATACCGCAATGCGGGTTTCCCCAGAGTGGTAGTGGGGAATAACATAAAACCCCCAACGCAGTACCCGATCCAGTGCCTGGGCTGCGGTATCGAGCTCTTCACGGCCATCGGCACGGATTAATGTCTCCACCAGTGCATCTACTGCGGGGTGGGCGAGCGACATTCGGTTACGGCTTTGTGGCGCCTCTGCTGCGGCACTGGTCCAGAAGTCGCGCTGCTCATTGCCCGGATTATTGGATTGAGGGAAATGGCTAATCACTATGTCATAGTCGTAGTTGCGCTGCCGGTTTAAAAATTGATTGATATCAACGATGCGCAGTGAAGTTTGAACACCCAGGCGCGCCATATTACGTAGCATGGGCTGAACCACGCGTTCAAGACCTGAATCGTAAAGTAACACTTCCAGGCTCAAGGGCTGCCCGGTTTCTTGATTGACTAGCACGCCATCTTCTACGCGGTAACCTGCTTCGCGGAGTAGGTCGAGCGCTTTACGCAACCGCTCGCGCAGCTCTGTGGGCTCATTGATAGGCAGCGGCTCAGTGAAGAGGCGGTCAGATCCATGGGAAGCAATCAACTCTTCTCGGTAAGGTTCCAGTAGTGCCAGCTCTTCGTCTGAAGGCAAGCCAGTGGCTTCCATTTCAGAGTTTTGGAAAAAGCTCTCGGTACGTCGGTAGGTATCGTAGAAAATATTGGTATTGAGCCACGGAAAATCGAAGGTCAGGCTCAATGCTTCGCGCACTCGTGGGTCCTGGAACTTCTCTTTACGCAGGTTGAAGACAAACGCCTGCATCATGGAAGGATTAACATCGGGTATTGTTAACCGCGTTACCAAGCCCTCTTCATAGGCTGGAAAATCGTAGCCAATGGCCCAAGTAGCCGCGCGGGCGTCAATACGAAAATCCGTCAGGCCCGCTTTAAACGCCTCCCAGGCGATATCCCGATCCCGATAATAGTCATACACAATGCGGTCAATGTTGTAGCGGCCAATGTTAACCGGAAGGTCTTTACCCCAGTAATCCTCATCCCGCTGATAAGCAATTCGCCTGCCTGGGTCTACTTCGCTTATTTTGTACGGCCCAGAGCCAGGATGCGCCGCAAGCGTAGGCGATGTGAATTCACGCGGCTCCCAGTAGTGGCGGGGCAGTATGGGTAGTTGAGCAACGATTAACGGTAGTTCTCTGGAATCATTATTGCTAAAGGTAAAGCGTACCTGATGCTCGTTTAAGGCAATGACTTCTTCTACGCCAGCATAATAGCTGGCGTAAAAAGGGTTGCCCTCTTCACGGAGTAGATTAAGTGAAAACACCACATCATAAGCCGTAACAGGCTCACCATCCTGAAAGCGTGCTTCTGGGCGAAGGTCAAACTCAATCCAGTGTCGGTCAGGGTCGAGGCGCACACCCTCAGCCAGCAGCCCATAAAGGCTGAATGGTTCATTTGGGTTACTGGCCATCAGCGTATCGTAAATTTGTGAAATGCCGGTCGCGGGTGTGCCGCGAATAATAAACGGATTGGTAGAATCAAAGCTGCCCCCCACGGCGGTATGGGTGATGGTGCCGCCTTTGGGAGCCTGTGGGTTTACATGTGGAAAGTAGGGGAAGTCAGCGGGGAGCTCAGGGCTATCGTAAAGCGACAGTCCGTGCACGGTTTCAACGGGTACTACGTTGTTAGCGTCAGTATGTAAATCACCCACCACGTTGCTACTTGAAGTGCTGTTTGGCGAATCGTTACTGGCGCTTTCCTCAGAAGCCAGTAACGGTACGTTGATAAGCAAGCTACTAATGAGTAGAAGCGATTTCGCAAAAAACAGACCACGCGGCATTGGTGACATCCCATGTGAACAAAGCCAACTAGTTAACCCGGTTTCAACGTCCTGAAAGTGTCAGTAGTTGACCCGGTTGTAAAGCGCCGGGGCTGGCAATCGCATTCCAGCGTATTAGATCTTGCTGGTCAATATTATAACGAGCGGCGATCGCCGAGAGGCTGTCGCCTCTCTCCACACGGTGCGTAGTATTGCTATTGGACTGAGCGATTGTAGAAACGTTGCCGCGTGAAAGCTGGGCCAATACTTGAGAATCGACCTCTTCCGGTACTAGCAGAGTTTGCGCACTACGTGGATCAATGCTGCCATTGAGTAAGCCTGGATTTAACTCGGCTAACGCCGTTTGGCTGACATCCAGCATCTGAGAAGCCTCTGACAGGCTAACCGCATGAGCTAACTGCACTTTAGCGAAAGCAGGGTCGACATGGATCTCTGGCAAGCTAACACCGTACTGCTCAGGGTCGTTGATGATGGTGGCGATTGCTTTCAGTTTGGGAACATACTGCATGGTTTCGTAAGGCAGTGTGAGATCCCAGTAATCGCCATTCAGACCTTGTCCTTGCGCCTGCCGCTGAGCATTATTAACGGTACCCGCGCCTGCGTTGTAAGCGGCTAACGAAAGCATTAGATCACCTTCGTACCACTGGTCTGCCTGCATTTCCAAGTAGTCCAACGCCGCCTCGGTCGATGTCACTACATCTAAGCGGCCGTCATAATTACCATTGCGCACCAGGCCCAATGCATCACCAGTGTTGGGCATAAATTGCCATAGCCCAGCGGCACCGCGGTGGCTACGCGCACCTGGGTCGAAAGAGCTTTCCACAAACGGGATTAATGCCACTTCGCCAGGCAGGCCACGCTCACTGACTTGTTGGCTAATCCAGGCAAGCCAGGGAGTAGCGCGTTCAGTAATGGTGGCAATATTTTCAGGACTCGAGCGGTAGTGTTCAATCCACTCATCCACCCGTGCCTGCGCTTCCGCTGACAGGGACTTTTCTTGCCACTGAAAGCTTTTACGCAGGGTGGTCCAGGCATCTTGAGGTTCCAGCTCCAGCGCCTCCCAAAAATGAATTTGAAAAGGGGTGGGGCGAGGCTGGGTAGCAGACGACTGTGTGCTTAAAGCAGAAGTCGATGTGGCTGAACTAGATCCAGAGGGTGTTTCGTATCCCTTAGCAGAGGCTTGGGAGCTTGCTGCGGCGGCTAACATTAGGCCCATAATTACGGTACTGCCAGCGCTCAGCATTAAGCGCTGGCGAATCGTTCGATAGGTCATAGTTGCATTCGTTTAGTTTCGATAGCGTTCTTAGAAACGGTTCTTCCACTCACGAAGAGTAGTGAACGTAGCGAGATCATTATCATTAACACCCTGAGTACCTGCTGCTTGGCGCACGCTATCAGTGCCCACGCGAAGGTAGGGATTAATTTTCAGCTCGCGTCCTATCGTGCTGGGTAAGGTGGGGCGATCCAATGCCCGCGCCTTTTCACACTCCTGCAAGGCGTGTTTAACGTCTTCATTGTCAGGGTCCGCAGCACGAGCAAACGTAAGGTTTGCCTGCGTATACTCATGGGCTGCAAAGACCAGTGTATCTTCAGGTAGTTCCGCAAATTTATTTAACGCAGAGAACATTTGCTCTGGGGTGCCTTCGAATAAACGACCACAACCAGCGCAAAATAGGGTGTCACCGCAAAATAGCAGCGCAGGAATACCCGCTGTGTAGTAGCTGATATGATCTAGCGTATGGCCAGGTGTTGCTATGACGTCAAACAAGCGACCCATAATGCGAACTTCATCACCATCACCAACGGCTTCATCAATGCCTTCAATATTGGGATTGGCTGGGCCAATCACGTAAGGCGAGTAGCGTTTAATTAACTCCGCTAAACCGCCGGTATGATCATGGTGGTGATGGGTAATCAGAATGCTTTCGAGGGTTAACGACTCACGTTCAAGAAACTCGATTACGGGGGCCGCTTCACCTGGATCCACCACGCAAACGCTTTGGCTGTTATCTTGTCTTAATAGCCAAATATAGTTGTCGCTAAGGGCAGGGATCGGTGTCACGCTCATCATCGGCGAGATCCTTTAGATTTTGAAAATGCAGAATTCAGTAACCAACATGCGTAAACACGCTAAACATTGCGCTTCTTGATCTTAAATTTGATCTTAAAAAATAGCGGCGCTAAATCGGTGTAACCAAGGCGTTGAAAAGCCGTTACTGTGGAGGGAAGCGCTGTTCATGTCAAATTCGACCACGGCCACGACACTCGCTAAACGCTTAATAAGTAGCCAGCCTTATTGGCAATCAGAAGCTGGCCAATCACTATGGGAAACGCAGCGGGCCTGCTTAGGGCCGGTAGTGGAATCACGCGTGGGCGGCCACAGCTTGGAAATGAGCATGGGGCCGGCGCTGATGACCATGTCGGCTATTACCCACCCTATACGCTGGTCGCCTACGCGCCAGTTAGCCGAAAATGATAGCACTTTGGTCTGCCCACCAGACCAGCTTGCGTTGCCGGATCGTTGTTTAGATGTGATGGTCATTCACCACTGGCTTGAGCAGTTAAGTGATGCCCATTTCACGCTACAGGAAGCCGCGCGGGTAACCACCGATAGTGGCATTTTGGTGCTATTTGGCTTTAATCCTATTGGTTTGGGCGGGCTTGCTCGCCAGTGGCGAAAAAAACAGCGGCAGTTTCCTTGGGATGGTACCTGGCGTTCAGCTAGCCGTTTGCGTGACTGGTTGGCGTTTGTCGACTTTGAGGTGGAGCGGGTAGACTATTGCTGTTTTCGAGGGCGGATGAACGCCAAGTGTGGTGAGTATTGGGAGTCTTTAGGGCGTAGACATAACCTGCCGTTGGGCGAGAGCTATATGATTCAAGCCCGCCGCCGACAGCGTCAAGCGCCTGTGCAACGCTTGAAGTTTGGCTTAGAAGCGCCTGTTTCTCCCGCTTCATTGGGCGTTACTCGTTCAGGTTCATCGGCTCGCTGCCAGCCCTACCAAGAGCTCCCAGCTAAGCCTAATCAAGCTAATCAAACAAAGCTTCATCAAACAAAGGATCAAGAGATTGACTAAAGAGGCTGCCGGACATCTACCTCGGGTAACGGTGTACACCGATGGGGCTTGTCGGGGCAATCCTGGCCCTGGCGGTTGGGGCGTTGTGCTAGCCAGTGGTGAGCATGAAAAGACGTTAAAAGGTTATGAAGCGGATACCACCAATAATCGCATGGAGTTGATGGCGGCGATTATGGCTTTACGCACACTGAACACGGCCTGTGAAGTGGCGCTATGGACAGACTCGCAGTATGTGCGCCAGGGTATTACCCAGTGGATTCATAACTGGATAAAGCGCGGCTGGAAAACCGCTGCTAAGCAACCGGTCAAAAACGCTGAGCTTTGGAAAACCCTGCATGAAGAGACTCAACGCCACAGCGTTGAGTGGCATTGGGTGAAAGGGCACAGTGGTCACCCGGGAAATGAACGCGCTGACTCGCTGGCCAATGAAGCCATTGATGAGCACCAAAAAAGGAGAGCATGATGCGCCAGGTGATACTAGATACTGAAACCACGGGTATCGACCCTAAAGATGGCCATCGCTTGGTAGAAATTGGCGCCATTGAGATGGTCAACCGCCGTTTTACTGGCCGCACCTATCATCAGTATATTAATCCTGAGCGCCATATCGATGCGGAAGTGGTTGCCGTTCATGGGATTGACGACGCTAAAGTCGCCAATGAGCCAGTGTTCGCGGAAATAGCCGACGATTTCTGGGCCTTTATTGAAGGTGCGGAGCTTGTGATTCATAACGCCCCCTTTGATGTGGGTTTTATTGACCACGAGCTGGGCATGCTCAATCAGCGGCGTAACACGCCTGCTTTGGGGCCGGTGCGTGATCACTGCGCCGTGTTAGATACCTTGACGATGGCCCGGGCCATGCACCCAGGTCAGCGCAATAGCCTTGATGCATTGTGCAAGCGTTATGATATTGATAATGGCCACCGTGTTTTGCACGGCGCTCTCTTAGACTCCGAAATTCTCGCTGAAGTTTATTTAGCGATGACCGGCGGCCAAACCGCACTGACCCTAGATGCTGCTTCTGCAGCAGAGCAGGAGCAGGCCGATACCTCAAATGAAGGACTGTCGATTCAGCGCTTATCACTCACGCCAGGTCAGCTCCGCGTGGTGCGCCCAACCGACGAAGAGCAAGCGGCCCATAAGGCTAAGTGCGAAGCGCATCAACTAACCTGGTTTGAGGGTGCGGCCAGCGATGCTTAGGCGAGAAATTCCCCATCATGAACAGGCCGGGCGGATCATTCGCCTTTCACGCAGCTTGTTAGCGCCTGCGCCATTGACCGGCAGTGAGGAGCTAACCCCGCTGCAGCCTTATCAGCCTTGGACAGAGCAAATGCAGCCGCTGTGTTACTGGGATGATGAGCCGGTGGCACTGCTGGTGGAACCCCAGGCGGAAAGCGGCTGGATTGATGGACGGCAGTGGATGAGCGAGCTCTCCACCGCTTGGTTTAGCCTGCTCTCTACAGCGTTGCAGGTAGGCGCTTGGTTGGAAAATCACCGCTTCTGCGGTCGCTGTGGGGCGTCCGCTACCAAGCTCACCTCAGAATTTGCCATGCACTGCCACGCTTGCGGGCACCGCAATTATCCGCGCATTTCACCGTGCATTATTACTCTGGTCACCAGTGGGGAAGCGATGCTGCTGGCGCGCAGTCCGCGTTTTCCGCCAGGGCGTTACTCAACACTGGCTGGATTTATCGAGCCGGGAGAATCTGCGGAAGAGGCGGTGCATCGGGAAGTGTTTGAGGAGGTGGGGGTGCATATTGACCAACTACGTTACTACCAGAGCCAGGCATGGCCTTTTCCACATTCACTGATGTTTGGGTATTTTGCTGAAGCTACTACACGGCGTATTCGCATTGATGGGGTAGAGATTAGTGATGCTGCGTGGTTTTCGCCTCGACAGTTACCCTCTCTACCACCGCCATACTCGATCTCCCGCGAACTGATCGAAACCCATTTGGCACGCTGGCGTGAATAAGCGCTAGGATGCCGATAGGTCGATTACTCGCTAGGGAACAGGCTTGTAAGCTTAGTGGCCAGCATGACATTGCCGGTCGCTTTAAGCTTGCCGGTCATAAACGCCGTCATGCCATTGATATCGCCACTCATAATCCCTTTTAGCGTATCTGTGGTCAGGCTTAGGCTAACAGAAGGATCATCGTGCTCACCTTCTTGTACATCCAGCGTGCCATCTTGGATATTTAAGTAGTAGCTGCCTGCATCTGAGAAGTGGAATTGGAATACTTCATTCATGCCCTCGGCCGCTTCCGGATTGAAACGCGCTTTCAACTTCTCAAGGGTATTATTGGACATAACATCTCTCTCAGTTAGGTAAAACAGACTAAGGCTAGCGATAATAGCCCAAAGAAACAATCGTCATGGCCTGCGAGGTTATTTCATACATGCGTTTCAATCAAGCGCCGTGGTAGTGCCCTCGCAACGTTTAGGTAACGTGCCCGTCATAAAAGAATCAATTTTCTCAATGGAGAGCGTCAATGAATGAATGGATAGCCGAAATAGGCATGTTTTTTGTGCAAACCACCATCGTTATGGCGCTGATAGGCATAGTGTTGCTGCTTATAGCGCGAACGAAACAAGATAAAGAGAGCGACTTAAAACTCTATATTGAGCCACTCAATGACCAGCGTCGTCGTCGCGGTCGCCGCTTACGGCTAACCAGCACACTGCCAGGTGCCCGTAAAAAGCTGATAAAAGCATTCCGCACCGAGGATAAAAAACGCCAGAAGGCGGCTAAGGCGAATCAAGACACGCCCCAAGAGCCGCGCGTTTGGGTGCTTGATTTTCACGGCGACTTGAAAGCATCTCAAACCGAGCATTTTGCGCAAGAGGTGTCGGCCATTATCGATGTTGCTGCCGAAAATGACGAAGTCGTGGTTCGTTTAGAGTCTGCCGGTGGCCTAGTGCATGCCTATGGATTGGCCGCCGCACAGTTAGACCGCCTGCGTACGGCAGGGTTAACCACAACGGTCTGTATCGATAAGGTGGCGGCGAGCGGTGGCTACCTAATGGCCTGTACTGCGCAGCATATCAAGGCCGCACCTTTTGCGGTCATTGGCTCGATTGGCGTGGTGGCGCAAGTGCCTAATATTCATCGTTTGCTTAAACGCCATGATATAGACGTTGAGCTGCTGACTGCAGGTAAATACAAGCGCACCCTGACCGTACTCGGCGAAAATACCGAAGAGGGGAAAGCAAAGTTCCTAGAAGAATTAGAGAACACGCATCACTTATTTAAAAGCTATGTGGCGGAGCGCCGTCCCGAAATGGACATTGATACCATTGCCACCGGCGAAATTTGGTACGGAAGTGAAGCCTTGCCTCAGCGGCTTATCGACAGTGTGGGTACCAGTGAAGCCTACCTAGTGGAGCGTATGGCTGAGGCTCGTGTATTCAGTGTGAAGCTTGAGCCTCCTAAAACCGTTACTCGTAAGCTTGGTTTGGCAGTCTCCGCAGGCGTAGAAAAAGCAGTACTCAAAACGCTTGGCCTGATCGACGCCGCTGGGTGGCAGCGGCGCTAATCTGTAGGCTAGTTAGCGGCCTCATGCGGTGTAGTGGTTTGCCAAGGTATCAATTACCGCCTTGGCACTCTCACTGCTCAGCGAATAATAGATAGTTTGTGACTCTCGTCGGGTATCGACAAGCTCATCACGTCTCAATATGGCCAAGTGCTGTGAAAGAGCCGACTGGCTTAACGCAAGCTGTTGATTAATTTGCGTTACTGATAGCTCTTTCTCGGCCAGCAAGCAGAGAATTTGCAGCCGTTTCTCATTGGCCAGCGCCTTCAGCAGGTTGGTTCCCGCCTCAATAGCGCGACAGTTATGTTCAAGCAGGCGGGTAGCGGCGCTTGTAGAAGCAGACATAATGATCTCCTTGCCTACACTGTTACATCAGCGTTTTTATAAGCATTGTTATAAGTTGTCGTGGCATCGTCGCGTCGCGATGATCAAGTTGTTTAATGATCAGTAATTTAGCGAGTTTTGTCCAAGCCGCTGTTTAACGATTAATCAATGGTAGGCAATAGTTTGCTCACTTGTCGACAATGCTGCTGGCATGGCTGCTGCTTTGGTCGATATTTAGCCCATAGTAGGAGGGCGAAGCGACCGTTTACTTTATACAGTGTCAACAATCCGCCGATAACCCATTACAAAAAAGACAGGGACACCATGAGCCGCTACCTACAGATTTTTCAGCAGTCGATTGATGGCCCGGAAGCGTTCTGGGCAGAGCAAGCCAAACGGATTCCCTGGTATACACCGCCTCAAACCATACTCAGCTACGATGATCAGCAGCATGCCCGCTGGTTTAGCGACGGTGAAATGAACCTCTGCTACGCCGCTCTCGACTACCACGTTGACAACGGACGTGGTGAGCAGGCCGCGATTTTCTGGGACTCGCCCGCGGCGCAGGCTAAAAAAACCATTAGCTACCGCGAGTTGCGCGATAAGGTGGCGCATTTTGCGGGAGCGTTAACGCAGCTAGGCGTCACCAAGGGTGATCGTGTGGTGATCTATATGCCGATGATCCCCGAAGCCCTGGTGGCCATGTACGCCTGTGCTCGGCTTGGCGCTATCCATTCGGTGGTCTTTGGTGGCTTCGCCCCTCATGAGCTGGCGGCGCGTATTGAAGATGCCGAGCCTAAAGTGGTGGTCGCTGCTTCTTGTGGTATCGAGCTGGGCAAAGTGCTGCCCTATAAACCGATGGTAGACCAAGCCATTGAGTTAAGCAGCCATAAGCCGGATGCCTGTGTGGTTTACCAGCGTGAAGCACACCGGGCTGAATTGAGGGTTGATGAGCACGACTGGGAAGCACTGGTAGCCAAAGCGCCGTTTGCCGAGTGCGTGCCGGTGAAGGGCACCGACCCGCTGTATATTCTGTATACCTCTGGCACCACCGGTAAGCCCAAAGGCGTTATGCGCGATACGGGTGGCTACGCGGTGGCCTTAGCCTACTCAATGCAAGCAATCTACGCCATGGAGCCGGGCGAGGTGTTCTTTACTGCCTCGGATGTAGGCTGGGTCGTTGGGCACTCCTATATTGTTTATGCTCCTTTGTTGGCGGGTTGCACTAGCGTGGTATACGAAGGTAAACCGGTAAAAACTCCCGATGCAGGCAGCTTCTGGCGTTTGATTGAGGAGTACCGCGTGAAGAGTTTCTTTACCGCGCCTACCGCCTTCCGAGCGATTAAAAAAGAGGACCCCGATGCCAAGTTGCTGCAGAACTACGATATCAGCAGCCTGAAGCATCTCTATGTGGCCGGTGAGCGGCTCGATCCACCGACCTTCCATTGGTTAGATGATCTCTTGGATGTACCGGTGATTGACCACTGGTGGCAAACTGAAACCGGCTGGCCAATCGCCGCCAACTTGCCTGGCATTGAAACGGTGCCGACCAAGGCGGGGTCGGCCACGTTTCCGGTGCCCGGCTTCAATGTGCAAGTGCTCAACCGCGATGGCGAACAGGCAAAACCCATGGAGCAGGGCAGTGTGGTTATCAAACAGCCGATGCCGCCGGGTTGCTTGACTGGGGTATGGCACGATGAAAGGCGCTTCCATAGCGCCTATATGGCGGCATACCCCGGCTACTATTTAACCGGCGATGGCGGCTATTTCGATGAGCAGGGCTACCTGTTTATTATGGGCCGCACCGACGATGTCATTAACGTGGCGGGTCACCGGCTTTCAACCGGAGAAATGGAAGAAGTGGTCGGTGCCCACCCTGCGGTGGCCGAGTGCGCGGTGATTGGGATTCATGATGACTTAAAAGGGCAGTTGCCCATCGGCCTGGTGATCCTTAAAGATGGTTTTGAGGGCGATGAAGCCACGCTTGAGGCTGAGCTGATTGCGCGGGTTCGCGAACACATCGGCCCTATTGCTTGCTTCAAGCAGGTGCTGGTGGTCGACCGGCTACCTAAAACACGCTCGGGTAAGATATTACGCAAGCTGCTACGCACGATTGCCGATGGCAAAGAGTTTGGAATTCCCTCTACCATCGATGACCCTACTAGCCTTGCGGATGTTCACGCCGCCATGCGCGAGCGCTCGGTAGGCGCGGCGGACAAAGCCACGCCGCTTGATTGATAGATCGCAAGTAAGCCGTTCGGCATCGAGGGCGGCTTTCATTACCTGAATTTAATGTCGACTTTTAATACCCTGTGGAAGCCGTATAATGCGCTCCCCAGAACCGCGCCCGCTTTATCAATGTTGATTTACCGGCTGCGCCTACTACCCCGAGGGTTCCCTAACCCCTCTTATCTATTAAAAAAAGGTCGACCCGCATGTTTGCATTGAGTGAGACTCAGCACCGCCGTTGCCTACTGGTGATGGTGGCTTTTCATATTGGCATTATTGCCGCCAGTAACTATTTAGTTCAGCTGCCGTTTACGCTGTTTGGTTTTCATACCACCTGGGGCGCGTTTAGCTTTCCATTTATTTTCCTGGCCACCGACTTAACGGTTCGTCTGTTTGGTAAGGGGCCAGCGAGATCGATTATTCTGCGCGTTATGCTTCCCGCTCTGCTGGTCTCCTATGTGGTATCAGTGATCTTCCCTCGGGGCAGCTTCGCCGGGATTGGCGCGTTAACTGAATGGAATCTGTTTGTTGCCCGTATCGCCTTGGCGAGTTTCCTGGCTTATGTGATTGGCCAATTGCTGGATGTTCAGGTGTTTGACCGCTTGCGCCAATGGGCCTGGTGGGTAGCGCCGGTTTTCTCAACGGTGCTGGGTAACTTGGCCGACACCTTTGCATTCTTCTCGGTGGCGTTCTATAACAGCCCAGACCCGTTTATGGCCGCTAATTGGGTTGAAATTGCCGCCGTCGACTATGCGATTAAACTCGCTATCAGCCTGTTGTTTTTCCTGCCGCTGTATGGCTTGCTGCTTGCTTGGCTAACCCGCCGCTTGGTGGTCTGGACAGGGCAAGTGGATGCGTCACCCCGCACGGCCTAATCGTATCACCATCATCGCCAAGGCATAGGAGCTATCATGACGAACGTTGCCACTGTTGATCTGCACTTTATCGATATGCCTGCCGAGGAAGCCACGGCGGACGCCACGCCGCTAGTCGTGATTCACGGCTTACTGGGCAGTGCCGATAATTGGCGTTCGCATTTAAAAGTGTGGCAGCGCACACGTCGCGTGATTGCGCTGGACCTGCGAAACCATGGTCGCTCTCCCCATGCAGAAGGTATGCAATACGCCACTATGGCGAATGACGTAGTTGCGCTACTCGATAAGCTCTCGATCGAGCGTGCTCATGTGCTTGGCCACTCCATGGGAGGCAAGGTGGCGATCAGTCTAGCGCGCATGGCACCTGAGCGAGTAGCGTCACTGATGGTGGCCGATATTGCGCCGGTGGCTTATGAGCACGGTCACGATGATGTCTTTGCCGCCTTAGACAGTGTGCGGGAAGGGCAGCCAGCAAATCGCCGTGAAGCCGATGAGCTGCTTAGCCAACATGTCGACTCCCGACCCACACGGCTGTTTTTAGCCACCAACCTTGTGCGCAATGACGATAACGTGATGGCGCTAAGAGTAGGGTTGGATGAGATTAAGCGTGGCTACAGCGATATTATTGGTGTGCCCGATGGCGAACAGGCCTACGAAGGGCCTTCATTGGTATTACGCGGTGGTGACTCTCATTACGTGGCCGACGACATGCTGCCTGCGCTGCGCGAAGTGCTGCCCCGTGCCCGCGTAGTAACGCTTAAAGATGCCGGACATTGGCTACATGCCGATCAACCAGAAGCCTTCCAGCAAGCGGTCGTAGCATTCATCGACGCGCAATAGTGCTTTACCTGCAGTAGCGCTCAACTCTCAGAGCGTTGTCACCGTTAGACCATGCTGCTCTGGGTAGCGCAAAAACCGATTCAGTATGCGGTAGCTATCAACATCAAAGCTTGCAGGGGACTCTGCAAGCGTTTGTGCTTTGTTAAAGCTGGACGAGCTGCCCAGGTAACACCATTGGCGAACCACATGCCATGCAGGTGCTGTAGCTCCCGCTGAGCGCTCCTCAATAGCAATACTGCCCGGCCACGGCCACACATTGACCTGTAGCTGCTTGAGCGCTGCCTGTGCCCGCTGGGTATGCTCTGCTATCGTCTCCTGACCATTGCACGCTCCACGGCACTTACCTACCTGATTGGCAAAACAGCGCCCTTTACCTTTTTCAAGCCCAAGTACTCGCGGGCAGAGCTGCTGTTCTTCGGCAATGCTGCGCAGGGCGTTCTTGGCCTCGCGGGCATTATGAAATAAGCCATATAGCGTACCGCCTATAGGCTGGCTCAAGGCGCTACCGTTGAGCAGCTCAGGGTGGTCGGCTGCCTCCTCCCAGTGCCAGGTAGTCAACTTACGCTGCTTGCGTAGCTGCCGGTTCATGATCGGCATTAACGTTTTAACCAGTTGTGCTTCACGTAATTGGGCGCCTAAATCCCCCGCAGTCTCTTCCCACTCAACATGCTGTACCTGTTGAGCTAGGCGCATCTCTTTGTCATCTTCGTGATCGCGCTGAAAGTGACCTAACACGCGGCTGCGCAAGTTGATGCTTTTACCTACATACAGAGGTAACCGGTTGTGACCATAAAAAAGATATACGCCGGGGCCGTTAGGTAATCCCTCCAACTGAGCGCTATCCAGATGGGCGGGTAGCGTCCGGTAGCGGCGTTCATCACCCAACAGGCTCTGCCACGCTTCACCGCTCTGTTCAATCTGCCACGTTTGCCATAGGGACCACAGTGCGTCTACATCGTCGCCAGCACGGTGGTGACGGACGGCAGAGATGCCATAGCGGTTAAGCAGGGCTTTGAGATTGTGTTGGCGCTCTTGAGGCGCAATTCGCCTTGATAAGCGCAGCGTGCATATCAGCGAGGCCCGATAATCCTGCCCGACTCGCTTGAACTCGTTACGTAAAAAGCTGTAGTCAAAGCGCGCATTGTGGGCCACTAGCTGGCCGTCACTCAGCCATTCCCGCAGTGACTCGGCTATTTGTGCAAAGCGGGGGGCGTCACTAAGCATATCGTCATGAATCCCGGTGAGCTGGGTGATTTGCGCGGGCACTTTGCACTCTGGGTAAATTAAGCTGGACCAGCGGTCAACTACTTGGCCGTCTATGACTTTAATGGCCACTATTTCGGTAATTCGGTCACGGGTTGCGCGGGTGCCCGTGGTCTCTACGTCGGCAAAAATTAACGTTGTTTCGCTCATACGGCGCCATGCTGGTGGTGGAAAAGCAATAAGGTTTATCGGGACATAAGGTTTACAGGGTTATAAGGCGTGGGGATCTACCGCTAAACGCGATACGGGCAGTTGTGCGCTAGTAACACCGGTTTGTTCTAAATAGGTTTCAAAGGCCGCGTAACGGCGGCTATCCAATGCTGCAGGGTTCAGCGCCATCCGACGTAGGATATCCTCCCAGGCGGCGGCATTGATGTCGTTATCGACCACGGGGTGGGCGCTGATCAACAGCTCCCAGGCGGCATCGGGGTTATCAATGATCCAGTGGCTCGCCTGTTCAAGGGCAAGCACAAACCGAGACCAGGTATCTGCTCGGCGCGCAAGCGTATCGCTGTTGGCGAGTACCACTAAGCCATCATTACGAGGAATATCTAATTCATCGAAACGAATGATGTGGGTGTTAATACCTTCGGTTGCCAACTGTTGAGGAAGGTAGTGGTAAAAACCGTCCGCCACGGCGTCAATTTGACCTTCTCTCATTGCTCGAATCGGATCGAAGTGCAGGTTGATCGGTGGCGTAAAATCATCCGTTTGCTGTACCGAGCGAGGCAGTAACCGAGGAATGCTAAGGTCGCGGCCTTCTCCCGTCGTATAACCGTAGTGAAGACCCGCTAAAGTATTTTCGGTTTCTGGTTGCTCAGCACCCATCACTATCACCGCTGTTAACGATGTTTCGATCAAGGTCGCAATACGTGTAATGGGCGCACCGTTATGGGCATGTAAATGAAGCAGCGGCTGGCGGGTTAACGCCAGATCGACTTCACCTGCGGTGAGCAACTTGATAGCAATAGAGGGGTCAGCGGGCGACTGTATCTCTACCTCTAGCCCCTGGGCCGCATACAGGCCGCGTTCCTGAGCAACCACCAAGGCTGCGTGCTGGGGGCTTAAATACCAATCCAGCATCAGCGTCACGCGCTTCACCGGCGGTGGTTCAAGAGGCGGTGCCGGGGTGAGCCCCATCGTGGGGGCTTCGTCTTCGCTAACACTTTCCACGGGGCGCCATAATGCATTAGGCACTATAACGTCTGAATCCAGCGTTAGTGGGGCTGCGTCTTGTGTGGTTTCTACGCGCTCTTCAGTTGCGTGACTGGTTGAACTTAAAAATAATAAAGTGACGAGAAGACTTGATAGAACAGGGTGCCAATAGCGTAAGAGGCAACGCAACATAGTCAGTAACTCCAAATGTTGTAACGGCGAAGTGTAGCCGCCTTGGAAAGCTTCTGACCAGCCCTTTGACCATAAGGGCGTGCGGAGAAGGCACAGTAAATTCAACGGTTACATGTAATAATAGCGCTGTATTGATGTAGAGACGGAGAGTCATGGACGCAATTTATATGTTCTTTTTGGTAGGCGGTTCGCTGATGGCGCTCAGCATTTTGGCCAGCCGTTTATCGTCAATGATGGGGGTCCCGCTGCTGTTGATCTTCCTCGGGCTAGGTATGCTAGCAGGGGAAGAGGGCGTGTTGGGTGTTGTGTTTGATGACTACTCTATGGCCTTTGCAATTGGCCATCTAGCGCTTGCCATGATTTTGTTAGATGGTGGTTTACGTACCCGTCTTAAAACCTTCCGGGTTGGTTTTAAACCCGCACTCTCTCTAGCTACCTTTGGGGTCTTTATCACCAGCGCCATTGTTGGCGTGATCGCGATGTGGATCTTTGACCTTACCATCGTGCAGGGCCTGCTGGTCGGCGCTATTGTCGGTTCCACCGATGCCGCCGCCGTTTTCTCCATGCTCAGTGGCCGAGGGGTCAATCTCAATGAGCGGGTAGGGGCGACGCTGGAGATAGAGTCGGGTACTAACGACCCGATGGCCATTTTCCTCACCTTGATGCTGGTCGAACTGCTGGTGGGCGATATCGGTGGCCCATTGGAGACCCTGGTATTTTTCATTGCCCAGTTTGGTATTGGCTTGATCATCGGCCTGGGCGGCGGCTGGCTGAGTGCCAAATTGCTGCGCTGGCTCGATCTAGCGCCGGGCCTTTATGCCATGTTGGCGCTGGCGCTCGGGTTCAGTGTATTCGGCTTAACCAGCGTACTCGGCGGTAGCGGCTTCTTGGCGATCTATCTTGCCGGGCTGATGATTGGTAACCAACCGGGACGCCACCTAAACTTTATCCTCCCTGTTCACGATGGCTTGGCATGGCTTAGCCAAATTGGGCTGTTCTTGGTGCTCGGGCTACTGGTTACGCCTAGTGAACTATGGGACGTCGCTTTGCCCGCCGGATTGGTGGCGCTGGCGCTTATTTTTATTGCGCGCCCTCTGGCCGTGCTGATCACCATCAAGCCGTTCTTCAAATTCCGCTGGCGGGAAACCTTCTTTATTGCCTGGGTTGGCTTAAGAGGGGCGGTACCTATCGTGCTTGCCATCTTCCCTGTCATCGGTGGGGTAGAAAATGCCTCGCTCTACTTTAACGTCGCGTTCGCCGTGGTATTGATGTCGCTGTTGATTCAAGGCGGCTCACTAACGCTAATGGCAAAGTGGTTGAAGGTAGAGGTGCCGGTGGGCACCGTACCTAACCGACGCGGCCCGCTAGGCATTCTGCCGGAAAACGACTTCGAGCTGTTTGTGTACGGAGTGGAGAACCAGGATCTAGAAGACGTGCCCATTCGGCTACTGCGTTTTCCTTCTGGCGCATTGATTTCGGCGCTGTTCCGTAACCACACTATGCTACACCCCAAGGGGAGCACGCGGCTGAAGCTAGGCGACGTTATCTGCGTTATCGGCCGCTCCGAAGACCTGTACTCCCTAAACCGGCTATTCAATGGCGATGCCAAGCTTAAGCAGGAGCGTGCTTTCTTCGGTACCTTTACCCTGGACGGCAGTGCACAAATGCAGGATATCGCCCAAGCCTATGGCCTGACGCTAAGCCCAGGTGAGCAGAACATGACACTGGCCGAATTCATTGCCCTGCGTGTAGGCGGCCACCCGGTTATTGGTGACGATGTCGACTGGCATGGCATTCATTGGGTGGTCAGCGATATGGAAGGCGGAAATATTACCCGCGTCGGGTTACGTTTGTACTAAAAGGCGTTGACTTAAAAAGAAAAGCTGCTAGTATATGCACCCGTAAGCCGGAGGGATGGCAGAGCGGTTGAATGCACCGGTCTTGAAAACCGGCGTAGGTGAATAACCTACCCAGGGTTCGAATCCCTGTCCCTCCGCCAATTTTTAAAAAGCCCCGTAAATCAACAGTTTACGGGGCTTTTTCTTTTTCTATTTGTCCCAATCATTTGTCCCAAAATTTCACCCCCTTTTGCCTTCAAAATATCAATTCTAAGCCGTTTTCTAGCTAGACCTGCCCCTTTCCTACCATCTACCCACAAAACCGCTTATAGAGCCTAATAGAGCTTCCCCGTATGTATCACCCTGTAGGTATCACCCTGTAGGTATCACCCTGTAGGTATCACCCTGTATACCCCATATTCAATATCTAGGGGCGAAGCCCCGCATAGCTTCAAACGAAGCCGAAAATTCCATAACCATGATGGTTCAAAATAGGCCACAAATAGCTATGCAATAATAGCTTCTATATATTTACATAATTTTGATAACTATTTTTTTATATTGACAATAGCAATTTAATCAAGACTTTTTAAATTATTTGTGATATAATTATATATAACAATAAGAACAAGGGAGAATAACAATGAAAAAAACTACAATATTAACAATGCTTGGTTCAACAATGATTACTGGAACTACATTTGCTAATCCTGAAATACCGAATTACAAGCCTACTACAGTGAATCAGGTTGGCAGGTATGTTGATCACAATAAAGGTGATACATACGTTAATCCTAGCTTGCTTAAATCAATTTCATTAGCAAGAAAAAATCTTCAATCATTAAAATTATTTGAAGATGATATTACTGAAGATATGGGGCATGTAATTATTTACGGAAATAAACTTAAAAATGTAAATGAATTCTATGGAACAAAAAATATCCACGGAAGCCTGATAATGCATGATAATGAAATTGAAAACCTTGATGGTTTCCAGCAGGTAGAAAATATAGGTGGAGGATTACACCTATATGATAATAATTTAGAATGTAACATAGATGGTTTACTGAATGTAGAAACCATCGGTAGCGATGTAATTATAACGGATAGTGCTTTTAGAAAATGTAATGAAGTAGATATGAGAGGGTTTCAGAAATTGAAGTCTGTAAATAATGGTTTAAATTTAAGTGGAATCAAAATTAAATCTTCAGTGAAATGGATGATTGAAAGAGTCACAGGAATTTTAGAGCTTTCAAATACTGGCTTAACTAACACTAACTTATTGCAAGAATTGAAGTATGCTGGCGATATCAATTTAAGGGGTAATAATTTAAACGATATAAGTAGTCTACATGAAGCTGAAGTAGAAGGGCATATTTTAATAGATAAAGCAGTTCTTAATAACCCACACTTTAGAGGGCTAAGATCGTCCGCTAAGCTTTGCCAAACAGGACAAGCTAAACACTTCCACCCCAATGGAATAAGTCAAAAAGAAGCTTGTAATTTATAAATGCATAAAAAGTTGAGCAATTGCTCAACTTTTTTTATCGCTCTTTGAGCTTGGGTATTGAGATAAGAAATACTGGTTTTCACATATAATATATCAAAGCCATCCTATCAGTTGTCAATAACTAGATCGAAGTAATAAAATAAGTAAATGAAGGTAAAATAAATAAAGTATTTTCAAATAAATCCATATTTATAGGATAACTGCTTAATATAAAAAATGCACTAAAACTTGACTTTTCAAATCATTTGTGATATAATTATAGAATGAAGAAAAATAATAATAAGGGGAAAGAGTATGAATATTAAAGTTAGAGTATTAGGGGCGATAGTTGTTTCAGTAATAGGTGGTTTAGTCGTAGCTAGCGAACAAGAAGTTATGACACCAGAAGAATATTGCAATACTTATTTTAATTCTACTGTAATTATGGAATTAAGACAAGAAAGTATAAAGAGTCAAAAGAGTGAAGTAAGTATAATTTCAAAGTCTCACTATAATAATAGAGATATTGAGTTAGTTAATACTCTAGTAGAAGAAGCTTTTAGATTTCCTTACACAAATGACTACTCAATGAAGAACAAATTTAAGAAAGAATTTAAACAGCTAAGCATTAAAAACTGTTTAGATTATAAGAAGGATAAAGCCATCTAGGCTGGGAGGATACAAAAATGAATTATATAAAAGCACTATTTCCAATTGGTTTAGCATTAGGATGGGTCGTTTTTCTAGGGTTTATTTATGCTAACTATGTAGTTTAAGATAATAGTAGAGCAATTAAGCCAACCGACAGCTTGATTTGTAGTCAGGCAAAAAAGCAGTGCTTGTGATATAATAACAAGGGATAGTATAAATAAAAAACAATAATAAAAGGAGAATTATATGTTAAATAAAAAAAGAGAAAAATTTACTGTTGATGGAGTAGGTGAAATTAACAGTATAGAAGAAATGTCGAAGAAATCAGGCTACTCTATTAAGTACGTGCTTCTTCAAAGAGGGAAGGGAGCTACCGATGAAGAAATTTATCACGGTATTAAATCAGACTTTATTTGTGATGATGTTGTTTATAAAAACCCCGCAGAGTTCAAAAGGGCTTACGGCATAACAATAGGTAATCATGCAGTCGTATATAGATTGCAGAAGGGTGCTTCCCTAGAAGAGTTAGTTGATCAGGCTAGGGGAATAGCAGAGCCGAGCTACTATATTTTAACTAACAATGGAAGGAAAGTAGTTCTTGATGGTGTTGAATATGACAATACAACAAAAGCATATGAAGCTAAAAAAGATGATCCGAGAGTCACAGACTCATTTGGAACAATTAAACAAAGAAAGTTAATATACCTGTGGAGTGACGAAAAAGCATTCTTTGGTAAAGATTATAACAAAGAAGAATATTTTAGTAAGAATTAAAAGCATATCGCTATCGCTCAGTTATTGAGCAAGGAGGTATTGGAATATCAATAGCTAAAGGAACAGCTATAACGTAATTGTGATATAATAAAAAGAATAACAAAGGAGAGTTTTATGATAAAACAAGGAAGATATGAGAAAGGAAAAGAGAAAGAGAAAAACTCTTTTAAAATAAAACCATTATCTCAAAATATAAATACCATTCTAAAGAAGAACGTATTAGCCCTTTCTTTGCTAGCAACAGCCTTCGCCCCAGCCGTACAAGCTTATGAGCAGACAAAATCTTCAGGGGCGAGAATGGTTAAACCATTAAGTGTTAAGCCGTTAAGTATGAATTCTAGCTTGAGTTCAGGGTATACACCTAGCCCAGACAGAAGAACAAGTGTTAATAAAGTAGGTAGTCTTGGTTTTTCACAACAACGTGTGACAATAGATAAAATGGATAGAAACTTAGCTTCTATTATTGAGCGAACAGGGATAGTTGACCTTGATGCACTAATGGAATCTGGTATAGCCAGCTATAATGATGATAAAAGCATACTGTCAATAAATATAGCAAGTGACCATGCATCTTCTAACTCATTTATTGAAACAACAAGAATGCAACCACTTGTTATATCCGCTTA
This sequence comes from Vreelandella neptunia, assembly GCF_022489065.1. Taxonomy (GTDB): domain Bacteria; phylum Pseudomonadota; class Gammaproteobacteria; order Pseudomonadales; family Halomonadaceae; genus Vreelandella; species Vreelandella neptunia_A. The sequence goes on from NZ_JAKVTW010000013.1 coordinate 107,422, forward strand.
CGACCCCGCCAATGAAATGGGTAATATCATACTAATCGAGTCTAAAAGGCATTCTGATGGCTCTGCTAGTATGACTATGAGATTTATTGGACCTAGTTATTTCGATAATAAATCTACTGGTGGTGGATTAACTGATAAACAACATGAAACCATGACTGAAGTGTATGGTGGAAACCCTACTGAAGCTTTTAGAGCAGAAGGAGAATATTCACACAGTTTCACAAGTATTACTTCAATGGGACTACAAACAGTAGCGGGGTTGGTTATGCAAGGAAGCGGAGCTACGTTAGGTCTACATACAGATTATTATCCTGATGTTAGAACTTGGGAAACAACTTCGGGTGGACCTTTTGTTAAAAAAATTACAGTGCATGTAGAAGTTAAGCTAGATCCACACTGGAAAATGTTAGTGCCTGGAGCTGAGTTAGAAGGTGGCTACTATCCAATGTATACATATTCTCAAGGAGGTAATGAGATACTAGTTAATGGCGGTGTAATGGCAATGCCTGTGGCAGATTATGCCTCATCATTTCCTTTAGATAAATTCGTTATTTATTATGATAAAGAGTCACAAACAGCTTTAACAGGACTTTCTCTTATTATAATAACATTTGCTATTACTTGGGCAACCGCTGGTGCAGGTGCTTATTTTGGTGTTTCTTTGGCTGGATTAAGCCCGTTAGCAACAGCAAGTGTTGCTGCCGGCATTTCAGCAGGCTTTACAATTGCTTCTGGTAATTTGACTCAGGGTGTTACGACTAGCCCACTTAATCTAACAGCAGTTACAGATAAAGACTCAACAAAGAGATACGGCGAGTTTGGCGACAAATGGCACAATACAGCAAGAAATATCAATAACGAAGGTGCATTAAGCGATGGCTATCAAAGTTCAAGTCAATTCAATAAAGAAAAGGTAGACCAATGGGATCATCTAGTAGATCCAATGTACGATTTACAACCAGAAGACTATATATTGAATGAAACTAATTTGAGAAAACAAGTTAGACCAGATCCAGAAAAAATGTTTGATAATAAATATGACAACCCGAATCATGGCAATAATTCTTGTAGAAGGTTTGCTTTGGCCTTAGTAGGAGGTAGCATGTGTAGATATTTATATGATAGAGGGAATGAAGGTGGAGAAGCATAAAATACAGAGAGCTATTTAGCTCTCTTTTTAGTTATTGAGAAAATAAATGCTATTGATTGTGTAAAATAATTAAAATAAAAAGCAAGCAGATTGACTTAAAACACTCATATTTTTGTTAAAAAAAAGTAAAAATATAAAAATAATACGGACTTTTTAAATCATTTGTGATATAATGATGTTATCAACAACAAGGAGAAATGACATGAATAAATTTAATATTATAAAATCAGTAATTGCATTAGTATCATTAGCGGTTTTATCAGGATGTGCTTCACCAATGATTCAGTCATCAGGTGTCGAAGAATCAACTTATAGATCATCTGAAAGTGTATCATCTAACCACATTTTACATAGAAATATTTCAGTTGAAACAAATGGATTTTTAGAAACATCAAAAAGTTTAGTATCTAAGCAGTCCAAGTCTAATTTAAATAATGAAGATGCTAAGAAGGCTATTGAAAATAGTTTAAATTCTGCTGGCATGTTAGGTGATGCAAATAGTGAATATTTGTTAACTGCTACTTTAATAGATGCAGACCTAGGAAGTATCTGGACTAACAAGGCTTCAAAAAGAGAAATATCAGTCCAGTATTCAATTACTACATTATTTAGTAAAGGTATTTATGATAACGTAATAACCGGAATAGGCGAAAATGATTTTAAATTATTTACAGTAGATAATTATGGTAGAGAGAAAAGTGCTTCTGAAAAAGCTTATAAAGACAATTTCAGACAGTTGATTGAAGATTTAAAGAACCTTTAAATTCGACCTCATAGCTTATGTGTGCGGTTTTATCATAAAGAACTTGGAATATATGAATATGATATAATAATAAAATAATAATAAAGGAGATAGAATATGAAAACAAAAACAAAAGTAATAGGAGTAGCTACTGTAATTACCTCTCTATTGATTCCAATAGCACAAGCAAATATACCGATCACAAGACAAACACATGATGGCATCACCTTATATGATAATGGCAGTGAAATTAGAGCTTTTGATAGAGTAATTGCGAATGGCTATGAAGGGATTAAGAGAATTGAGAATTTAGGTGGAGAGTTAGGTTCTGATATTTTGAGAACAACGAACAGCCGTTTCAATTGTGAAATTCCAGTAAATCCCCATTGTGATGGCTCAGATTTTAATCAATATTGTGACCCTGTAACTAAACAGCAAGAAGTATTTCCTAACGAAAAAGATGCAAGAAAATGGGTAGGTAGCTGTTTTAACGAGCAAACAATTTTTGATATTGAGTCAGATTTAGCAATAGCAATGGCTAGAACTGGTTCTACTAGAGCTTTCTATCAATTTAGAGATACGGTGCAAGTAAGAAGACCTTCAGATATGATGAATACTGAAGAAAGAGAAATTTACTATACAGTAATTCTTGATAAGAATGAGAAGCCAGGAAATGCTTATAAAAGCGGTGTTACTATTAGCGAGTCAGAGTATAAAACTAACTTGTATGTAGTTTATGAAAACTCAGGCACAGTTGATTTATTAGATGATGCTGTGAGTTCTGATAATGCTGGTGATTTAATTGTATATAAAATGGATGGTAGCTTACCCGAATCATCTACATTAACAGAGGTTGAAACGTTTCAAAATCCAGATTTTGACACAGAAAGATTGGTTGAAAATGACCCCAATTTCCAATATGAAACCGATGGAGTTAAGAACGTACTTGCTTATGCCAGTTTGTTAAAAGAACACTACAATCCTGATGTGTTGATTGTAGATTATCATAACCCTATTACTATTAAGCAATGTGCAGTTGGTAATGACGGTTCTTGTTTACCAGAGTCGCATTCACAATCAGATCCTATTTTTAAACCAAGAATGGATATTCTTACTACTGATAGAACATTCTATCGAAATGTCTGCACAGGTGAAGGGGTAACATATACTCAGACAAACAGAGTAGAAGCAGATGTAAACAGTATTGTGGAAAGATATGTTATTACTCCTGAAAGCAACATAAACGGTGAAATGACAGATCAAGAATTACTTGCTTTAGATCGTCTTGTCCCTTTTGAAATCAAAGATAATGAAACGGTAGTAAAAGAATTCTATGCTTCGCATTCAGGTTTCACTTACAACACTGGTATACGTGGCTTTGATGACCGTATCACAGAGTATCTAGGCAAGAATTCAGTTTCACCTACCAATACTTTATCGCCATTGTCGCCAACATGCACAGGCTTAGATAGCTATGAAGACATAGATTGCTACGACAGGTGGAACGGCTTGCATCACGACCACTACATAAAGCCTATCCCCGCAGTCGAAGATATCAGCATTGTTGATGTCAATTATGAAGAACGAGTAATGACTTCGCCATCAACGACAGAAATTGACGAAGATGGTAATGAAGTAATAGTGCCAGCGGTTTATGACTGGATTAAGAAAAATACGTGTAATACTACTTCAGGAACTAGAACATATAACGTTAATGAATTTTGTTCAGGTTCAAATATTAAATGTTTAAGTGTCGATAGAATGTAAAATCAATAATATAAAAAAAGAGCAACTAATTGTTGCTCTTTTTTTTGTGCTTATTATCTGTTGTTTGCAAAGTGTAATATTTGAGATATAATAAGAATATATACCCTAATAAAAGCATTTATATTATGGCTGAGAAATTTTCTAAAAAGTCAGAAGCACCTATCGAAATCTACGGTAAAAAATATTCCGGTATTAGGGAGGCTATTGAAAAACTAAAGCCTGATGTTACTGAAGTGACCATTAGAGCTAGAAAGCGGTACGACTGGACACCAGAAGAAATGTTTGGCTTTGAAAAACGAGATAAAAGAAAAGAAAAGTCAGAAGAAAAGAAGAAAAGAGAACGTCACCATACAGATGAAGATATTATCGTAGAAGGAGTTAAATACAACTCTATAAGTGAAGCTTGTGAAAAATACGATATTAACCCCACTGTTGTTTACAACAGGTTAGCTCAAAACAAGAACAATAGGTGGACGATTGAATCAGCTATTTTGACTCCAAAGAGAGATCGTTCTGTTGTAGTCAATGGAAAGAAATACAAATCGTCGTATGCTGCATTTAAGGAAATCGGTAAGGTATCGTTTACGACATACCAAGGCAGAATTTCAATGGGTAAAAGCCTAGAAGAAAGTCTAGGACTAGTAGATATGAATCAAGACAACTAGCCCAAAGAAGCCCTGAGAGGGGAGATCGCTGATAACCCTACCTAACCCTTAGCTACTCGCCTAATGCCTTGTAGGAAAACCCTACAGGGCGATATTTCCCCAAAACTCCTTTTATTAAACACACCTGCCTTAGTTCCATATTCAATAACTAGCGAAGCGAAAAATAGTCTTGACTTTAAATAATAAAACAAGTCATTAAATTGACATTATAAATTATTTGTGATATAATGATAGAAAATGGAGAACGATATGAGCTTAATGAGAACACTAGAAAATGATATGAAAAACAATAACAAGCTATCAGTAGAGATACTTGGTGTTAGCAACGAGCTAGTAGGCTTTAGAGCCAAATATGGTTTTGATGAAGCTATGTCTGTTGAAGGCATTATGGTTAAAGACTGGACAGGTTTAGAATCACAGTATCATTTTAGCTTTAATGCAGTTAATTACATTAAGAGACAGACATTAGCCTATGAAATGATGGAAGCCATTATTCATAGAGTTTTAATGGGTCTATCAGCAGAAGACAGGGCAGAAGCTTTACATTTATATGAAGACCACGAAGGAGCTCTTTTTATTGAAGAAGGAACAGACGTAATAGCGGGATTGATTTACCAAAAAATAATAAAAGCAATGGAGAAAACAAATGACGAAGAGAAAATTTGAGATAAAGGTGAAAAAAGAAATTGAAGGAATAATTTCAGAAGAAGTAGCTAACTTTAACCTTAATATAATAAATATAGAACCAGTTATTGATTGTAATAATGACGGTGAAGCATTAGTTCAATTGAATCTCAATAAAGGGAACACGGTTAAAACTTCCACAGCTACACTTCTTTATTCTAAAAAGGTAAGTAAAAAAGAAGATAACTTAAATGCTAGTATTTTTTTAGATAACAAGAGTGTTTATAAACTAATTAAAGATTTTAAGGGAAGTCTTTCTAGTGAAGTTGTAAAGAATAAAGAATATCCAGAAGTGGTTGATAACACGATTGTTAAACTATTACTGGCTATTTATAAAAAACGAAAGAAAGAATATGTATTGTAATGAATGGAGAAAGATATGAAATCACAAAAAATACAGTTACTAGAAAGAGATATAAGTTTATTAGAGAAAACAGTCATTAACGATTATGTTAATCTTAAAACGAAGTTGATAGCAGAAAGGGGGATTGAAGTAGTTAATAAAGAGTATCAAGCAGTTGAGGCACAACTTAAAACAATGATACCAAGCTCAGCACACTATATTGATAATCTACAATTCTGGCAACCAACCTTTGAAGATTATGATGACCCGATTGATTTTAGTAATAATTAAATGCAGTAAACGATAAAATAACAAAAAACAATAAGAAAAGGAGAATCTTATGGAAAATAACAAAAAAAGGAAGGTAACAAAGCCAGCCGACGAGCAAGCCAAGAAGGCATCTAAGCCAGCCAGCAAATCACCACAGCCCAAAGCAAACAAGGCGGGAAGAGCAGGTAAAGCTCTTATGAAACCTATTGCTTGGGCATATACCCAGTATCCAAAAAAATACATGAGTTTAGGAACAGGTTACTCAGTTGGTTCTATTACCAAGAATAATATGGATCATTACAAAACCCATACCATTAAACAAAATTCTGATTTTAAGCTTAAAAGAGTTATTAGAAGACTAATGGCTATACCTACGGATTTTTCAAAGGCCAGGAAAAGATATGAAGATAAGGCTGAAAGAATAGGTATGACTTATAAAGATAGAGAATCACAAAATGATTTAGGTTTTATATTGCAGTTATTTAGTATTATACTGTTAGTTACTGCATATTGTTATAGCTTAGATAATAATTTTCGTGATCCAAATGGAGATAATTTTATAGCTATTAACAATGGTATTAACGTCATTATCTTACAGTTATCAACTTGGATAGCAGGATTAAACTATTTAGTGTTTACTTGGAGAAGATTTAGTGCAAGAAATAGAATGCAGTTAAATCCATTCCACTTCGCTTATTTAATGGTAATACATCCATGTGAGCTATTACCAATGCCATACAAATTAGAAGACACATTGGAAACAATTTACGATTATAAAATATAAAGGAGAAGGATATGAGCAAGGAAGCTTTAAAAAAAGGGGTAAAGTCAGTGCTATTTGTCGGCGGTTCATTTAATCCAGCAAATTATGTAGTGCCGTTTTTTAGATATAGACCAACGGGCAATGCTGGTTTCACAAAAAATATATTAAATGGCATTGACCCTAGGAAAATGTTTACAAAGAAAGCACGTAAAGAACTTTATGAAGCTTTAGTGAGTGTTGAGTCTAAACACACATTTGAAAAGAAAATGCAGGTGGAAGGGCATGATGAAGAAGATTTAAAAAAGGGGCATAGTCGTTATCAATTATTTATGATAGTTCTAATAACTATTTTACCTATGCCGATAATATATCAATTCTTTAATCTACTTCATGAAATTGGAGACGTTTCTAAATTTGCTATCTTTCAAACTATCTTTTATTTAACAGTGCCTTTATTGTTTATGACATATTTTTATTTATACTATGCTTGGCTAACCTTACGAATCAGAAATAAAATTCTTTTTTCACCTAGACAATTTTACGAGGCATGTAGAAACGATCTAAGTAATCTATCCCCACTTGAAGAATACACAACGAAAGTAAAAGATAAAGAAAAAACCAAGAAGCTCAAAAGTAAATAAGTAGAATAAGGGGTAGGAGAGCCTTTTTAGGTTCTCCTACCTAACGGCTTCAGGAGTTAAAGAAACGGCTTAGAAAGGCAAAATGAAACTTTTAAGCTCGCTATCACTCGCAGATATTGAATGAAGAAATCTCGGTAATTACTTACAGCAATACATTAGATTTATAACTGATCGATAACCGAGCAAACCAAATCATTTTATGATATAATGATAATAACAAAAGGAGAAAACTATGAATTTGATAACAAAAATAAAAAACACATCATTTAAGCATATAAAAGCAATATCCATATTATTGATACTAACCATTGTATTATCAATAACTCTTTTGATGACAAACGGCGATGCCAGTCTATTACTGATAATAGGTATCATGACCACCTATGCTTCAATCAATGTATGGATTCGTTTAAAGAAGGGGAGTGCCGACAATGGACACAATGCAGAAGCTAGTTAAATTCCACTCAGTTAATGTTTTAGAAAAAGATGGAACGAAACATTTTTATATAGATTTTTTCAGTCAACACGATTTTGAAATGCTGAATGATGTTTGTTACGAAATCACAGATACTATTGAGCTACCACTTTCTCATAGCGATAAAATAAGGGAGAGCTTCAGAGTCCTATATACACCTTACCTGAGCCACAGCCAGCAAAAGAACCTACCCCACAAAGTTGCTTACAATCTAGAAGGTGATCGGTTCAAAAGGGTGAGAACATGGCTTAATTACTATCGTGGTTATTGCGACGAATTCCTTCCAGAATAAACGAATTGTAAACAAATAAAAGAAGCTACATTAAGTAGCTTTTTTTATTACCTGTTATAAAACTTATAATACCGCTTGTTTTTGAGAACAAAAAAACTATAAAGTCAATAGTTAAATAATCAAGACTTTTTAAAATATTTATGATATAATTATAACAAGATAAAAACAATAACAAGGAGAGTTATTATGAAAGAATTAGATTTTGAAAGACAGGGATTAGTTACTGACTCATACGATTATTACAATGATCACAATCCACTATCTATTGAAGATATCAATTACCAAGATTTTGAATCTGACTACGGCATGGAGCAGTTATCAGAAAAAGAATTAAACGAAATATACTAAAAAGGAGAAGACTATGTTAGGGACACAAAACAATTTTAATCTAAATACTTTCTCCGATAATAATAAAGAAGGTGATATTTATTATAATGGGAAAAGGTATAAACTTGAAAAACATCTATTTGATGACATTACGAATGAGAGAGCAGAAGGGTTAACTTACCATGCTTATAGAAAAAGAATTAAAAGGCAGAAACAAAAAGGGCAGGTAATAAATAGAGAGATAGCTTTAAAAGCCGAAACCAGTAAAAAATTAGCTTTTACTTACAAGAATAAACCCTATAAGTCGTTAGATAGCTTTTTCAATAAAACAAGTGCTGAAGATAAAGATCCACATTTAAAAAACACAGCATTTGCTCACCGTGTAAAACAGTTAATTGAAAACCAGAATCATGACGATATAGAAGAAATAATCTTTATTGCTCTCAATGCAAAACCTTACGAAAGCCTGAATTTGCATATTGAGCATTACAAGCGAAATGAAATGATAAGGAACGGCCATGCTACTGAAGAGAAAATAAATGAAAGTATCAATAAAGAAATGACAGGGAGATAATTATGATAAATAAAACAAAAACAATATTGAGAGCAACAAAGAATATAACACTGAAAGGAGTTATGAATGGAATCGGAAGGGGAGTAGTTAAGTCTGTAAAAGCAATTGCCCTATTCCCATTTAAAGCGACTTACAAAGTATTTGATACTACTATCAAGTTTTTTACTCGCAAGCCTATTACGTTCTATCAGTCATTCCAAACTGATACGAATAAACAGCATGTAACCAAAACATTCGTTTTGATAGGTACTTCAGGTTTTCTAATGGTTCTAGCTAAAGCTATTGAAACATTGTCAACTTCAAATCCTGTGTATGTAGGGATGGTGCCAATTGCTATAATAGGCTTATTACTAATTACCGTGTTTTTAACAAGTATGCTATTACAGAGGTTTCTAGGATATACATTCTTTAAAACAGCTAGATTCGTTGCACAAATACAGCTATTGATAGCTATACCTTCATCAATATTTGTATTTTCATATTCTACTGGAACTTTAGAAAACCCAATACTTAGCTTAACTATCTATAGTGTGTTATCGATCATTTTAATAATGATGTATGTGTATTCAGTTATGGTTTATATGATTCAGGATAAGAAAGAAGTATTGAGACAAGCTAGCTTTAACGATAATTCATTTTCATCAAAACCAATTGTAGACGATGTTAAATTAAGCAAGTGGAGTAAATTTAATATCATATTTGTAATTGTGTTAGCTACAATATTAGCCTGCTTTGCAAGACCACTTGTGCTATCAGGTGCAGAGAATGCAAGAGTATTCTTAAACGGATAAACCAACCATCACCCCTTCACACGAAGGGGTTTTTTGTGGCCGTAGTAACCTTTCTGGCAATAAAGGTAAGGCTACCCCACCATACAGATCTCTAATGCCCCTACAGAGCCTAACAGCCCGTTTCACACTTTAATACTCGCTACTCGCTACTCGCTACTCGCTACTCGCTCGCAGTTATTGAAGGGAAAACTTGTAGCGAAGACAGTTAATTTACCCTCCTAAATAACCGAATAGTTCCACTCTCAATAACTTGTTTTTCTTTGATATCAAATACCGCATTCAGATACTAAGCATTTAACTTACTTTTTGAGATCAATTTTTTTAGTAAGTCAAGGGGTATATATAAAAGACTTTTCAACATATTTATGATATAATTATAATTAAGGTAATGGATTACCTAATAATAAAAATAACAAGGAGAGTTGTTATGTGCTATGAAAAACAAAGGGAAGTCTATAGAAAATACATAGAGCCATACAGACAAGAATTTATAAGGTTTGAATTCACGAAACAAGAGTTGATACCAATAATAGAGCTAACACAGAAAATAGTAGAGGAGAAGCAAAAGGAGCTCAATCACCAGATAGACGACTTAAACACCCATAAAAGATTTATGACAGGGTTAATAGGGGAGCTAGCGATAGAACGATTACTTGGTATCAATATCATAGACTACGAACAGAAAGCCAACCAAACTCACTCCAAGCACTTCAATACTCCCGACCTTCAAAAAGCTAACCTCAATCTTGGTGTCAAATCCGTAGAATATGGCAAAGTGCCATTGATACCAGCCCACAACAGCTATTCTCAAATCATTTGTATCAGGGATACCCCTAACAGTGTCTTGGTGTGTGGCCTTGCTACAAAAGAAGTCTTGAATATCTATCAAGATGAAGACTTAGTATTATCGACTAAGCTGAAAGAGCTTAACGATCTAAAGAGAAGCCAGAACAATACCAATAATATCAAAACTGGCTTCTACGGCTTTCATAAACTTATTGATATCAAACTATCAATCGAAAAGGCTGCATAAATTTAACCTTCCAGTAGGGGTGTTAAAGCCCCTATAACTATATCTACTCCTACCTAATATTATCTAAAATATCTATCCCATAATTGCAATAGCTTATATACTTTTTAGCTTATTTGTGATATAATGATATAAATAATATTTAAAACAAAAATAAAAAGGAGATAAATTATGGAAGTTAATAAAAGTAAGTTCGACCCAATTAAGGTTATAGTTGATGGTGTTGAATATGAGAGCATAGGCAAAGCAGCAAGAGCCTACGATAAAAAGCCCTATGTTGTTTACAGAAGAAAGGACGATGGTATGAGTATTGAAGAGGCAGTAAAAACCCCTTTAAAAACACCCAAAACAGTTGTTATCAATAGAAAGAAATATCAATCACTTAAAAATGCATTTGATAAAATTGGCAAAATAACGTTTTCACAATATCAAGCAAGGCGACATAAAGTAATTCAAGCAGATAAAGATTTACAAAAATATGCTAAATATATTATAGGTCTTAATGATGATGCCCCTTGATAGGGGCCTTTATTCGCTCGCAAGCTCGCAGTTATTGAGCTAAGAAATATTTAAATATTCTGCCATTCAATAACTAGCGAAGCGATAGCCCTTGTTTTTAAAAAATAATTAAAATAACGAACAAGCAGAAGTGCTTTATATATCACTAAAAACACACATTTTTATTAAAAAAGCAATAAATAATCAAGACTTTTTAAATTATTTGTGATATAATTATAGTTATAGAGATAAAGGATTATCTCAAAACAAAAATCAATCAAGGAGAAATATTATGAAAAATATCAAAGTTCTAGCGGTAGCAAGTGTAGCTTCAATCATCACAGGATTTTCACTAGGCACAGTTGCTTCAGTAGTGAACAGCACACCAAGCCATACTTATGAAAACAGAGGTATTACTAAGCAAATAGTTCAAGAGCATTTTAGTAGATATGATGCTACCCCTGAAGGAAAGAGAGAAGCATTTACTTCGCTATTAACCGGATTCTACAGCGAATGCCTAACTTCTACAGAATTAGAAAAAGAAGTGAATACAATGGTTGATGAGTCACTAACAAATTCCGTTCCTACTATTACGAAGAAAGTAGCTCAAAGTTGCTACGGATATAAAAATATAGATGATACAAAGATTGTTGAACTAGATGGAATAATTTGGCACGTAGCTGGATAATAAAAACAAAAAATGGAGAGTTTTTATGAAATACAAACAATTACTACAAAAACTGGCAAGAAAAACTCTTAAAGGCTTACTCATTTTGATAGCAATACCGACAGTTACGATTGTCGTTTATTACTCAGTCACTTTTATTAAGTCACAATTTTAAGAATTTTAAAGGAGAAATTTATGAAAACAATTACAAAATCATTGCTAGCAACATCATTGATAGCAATCTCAGGAACAGCCTTCGCTACTCCAACTATCAGCATTAGCTTCATAGAAGCCGTTGGAGACGATAAAGCGACCTACATTGACCCAGAGCAGATCGGTTACTCAACCAGTGCTGACGACCTATCACAAGTCCTTGTAGATAGAGGTCTTGAGGTCAAGAGGCACGGCATACAGATACCTTTCCCAACAGATGCTGAGTCTGAAGTAATCGACAGAACAAGCATGAGGGCTATTGGTAGCAAGGAATACACTGAAGGCATGGTGTACAGACTGAATTTTGAAGCCAAAGATGAGATAGCAACAGGGCTATACGGCATTGGCTACAACATTGTTGAGTTCGGCAACACAATCAATCCTGTCTCAGATGAATTATTAGGTCAAATCAATGTGGTTAGCTCGGTATCGTCAGATACAGATGGGGTTTTGCTTTACCACGAAGATGAATCACTAGGCCATATAGACTCATACTCTATACAAGGGCTGGATGATGACTTACAGCCTTTCACTAAAAAGGTCTATGTTGCTATCAATATCGAATAATAATAAAAAACCATGCTCCTTTTTAAAAGGGGCATTTTATCAAGGAGGATTTATGGACGGATTAAAAGCTATAATAGGTATATTGATGGTAATAGTAGCAGCATGGAATCTAGCTATTGCTTACGACCTAAGTAGATGGGTAGGTTATGTAGTTATGGTCATTGCTCTAGTATGTGTTGCTAAGATATACCTGTTTATTAAGAGAAAGAGAGACGAAGAAGCACAGCTTCAAAAAGAGTTTAAAGAAGAGGAAGAACAAAAAAAGAAAGCTTCAAATGATGCCAAATAATAACAATTAAATATATGGTGTTCTCTCTTGCACGGAATAGGGTTTAGCCCCGAAAAATAAATTCTATGAAAGAGAGAGCATCACTTTTAAACTAAATATTAAATGTAAAATATTTTCGAGTTGATCCACCAACCCCTTTGATCTAAAATGTTCTCAACCTATTTTAATAACGGCTGGTTAAAATGATTAAGTCTACGGTGCTGGCACAAGTTGAATACTTAAATTCAAAGTCAGATAAAGATAGAAAAGAGATAGGCCAGTATTTCACTGGAGCCCCTGTTTCTAACTACATGGCTTCACTATTTGATGAAGATACTATTCCTGATGAAGTCAGTATTCTCGATGCGGGAGCAGGAGCAGGCATTCTCACTATTTCTACTGCTCTCTACTGTATCGACAAAGGTAAGAAGTCAGTTCATGCCGTTTTGTATGAAATTGATGACAATGCTTTAGAGATATTGAAAACGAGCATGGAAGACCTGAAAGGCTTCATTGAAGCCCAAGATGGTCAATTCACCTATGAGATCCGCAATAAAGATTTTGTGCTTGATCGGCCTGACCAGAAGGGCGAGAGCTACGATATTTCTTGTATCAACCCGCCGTATTTCAAATACAACTCCAAATCTTCGCCTTATGCCTTTGCTACCACGGATCTCTATAAAGGTAATCCGAACATCTATGCTTCCTTCATGGCTGTTGTCATCAAATCGCTGAAGCCAAAAGGGCAGATGGTTGCCATCGTGCCACGGAGCTTCCTGAACGGCCTTTATTTCAAGGGCTTCAGGCAATTCATGTTCCAGAACACCAGCCTCAACAAGGTTCACATCTTCCGTTCAAGAAACCAAGTATTCAAAGAGCTTGCTGTTCTTCAAGAGAACATCATTTGCCACTACTCAAAGGAACGTCAGGGCGAACAGGTGAGGGTTTCTGTCTCTAACGGCCATGCAGATTTTGAGCATACAGACACCAACCACTATCCAACTCACATCATCATTGATGAAACCAATGATGCTGGCTTTATTCGTGTGCCAGACAGCAGAGAAGATGCTGAGCTTCTTGAGTTCGTTGAAAGCATGGAATCTAGCTTTGTTGGCAACGGCTACATCATTAACACAGGTCCAGTAGTATCTCACCGTGTCACTGAGCACATCACTGAAGCTGACGACCTTGATAACACCGTGCCGTTACTCAAAATGCACAACGTCAAGCTGTTCAGGACGGAATGGACAGGCACCAAGAAGAAAGACAGCAGGCTTCGCCTGTTCGATGGACACAGCAAAATGACGACCAAGAACCAGCGGTTCATTGTGCTGAAGCGGTTCACATCTAAAGAAGAGGCTAGAAGGCTTGTCGCTGGCATCTATAGCCCGAAATTCAACACTGGCGAAGTGGTAGCCTTTGAGAACCACCTAAACCTAGTCAGTCACCACACCGACGAGCTTACAGAAGTTGAAGCCAACGGGTTAGCTCTTCTATTGAATTCAACCGTAATTGACCGCTACTTTCGCTGTATCTCAGGTAATACTCAGGTCAATGCTACAGAAGTCCGCTTACTGAAAATGCCTTCAAGGGCTGATATCCGTAAGCTAGGCGAACACTACAACGAAGGGGAAGCGATATCTCAGCTACAAGTTGATGAAATCGTTAATAAGCAATTGAAATATAGAAGATAAGGGAAAAAATGGATCAGGATACAAAGCTTCAGCAGGCCAAGATACTTCTAGTAAACCTTGGTTTGCCCCCAGCTCAGGCCAACGACCGTTCAGCATGGGTACTACTAGCCCTAGCGAATATCAAGCCAGAAGACCATTGGCACCAAGCCCAAGCCCCGCTATTACCTACGGTCAATATCATGCAGTTCATACGTGAAAACTACGGTATGGACTACAAGCCCAATTCCCGCGAAACCATCCGTCGCCAGACCCTACACCAGTTCGAGCAAGCTAGGATCGTTGATCGCAACAGGGACGACCCCAGCCGAGCGACCAACAGCAAGGACAACAACTATTCTCTGAATCAGCCCATCATCGACATAATGAAGGAGTACCCAAACGGCGAATGGTCCGCAAAGATAAAAGAATACAAGGAGAGCATTCACAATCTTCAGGAGCTATATAGAAGGGAGCTAGACCTTCACAAAATTCCTGTAAGGCTTCCCGATGGCACAGAGATAAAGCTTTCACCTGGTGCCCACAACCAGCTTCATGCTGACATAGTGCATGAGTTTTGCCCCCGCTTCATTGGCGGTGATGGTGGCATTGTGCTGTATATCGGTGACACGGCCAGTAGTAGAGACGAAGGCGGTAAGCTGATGGTTTTGGACGTAGAGAGGCTTAATGCTCTTGGTGTACCTCCTATGTCTCACGAAAAGCTACCTGATGTTGTCGTCTACGATGAAAAACGGGAATGGCTGTTTCTTATTGAAGCTGTCACCAGCCATGGCCCTATATCGCCTAAACGGTGGCATGAGCTCGAAGATGCATTGGTGAATTGCAAGGTAGGAAGGGTGTATGTCACGGCCTTCCCTGATAAAGCGGAATTCCGTAAAAATGCTAGCGATCTAGCATGGGAAACTGAGGTATGGATAGCGAGCAACCCAGACCACATGATCCACTTCAACGGCGATAGGTTCTTAGGTCCGCACTAATAATTTACTCATTTTAGACAAGCTCTTGAAGGCAAATGCATTAGCCAGAATGATGCCTTCAAGGGCTTGTGTTTAGCTTAATAAATTTAATAAGGAAAAATAATATGACAAAACAAACTTGCTATATGTGCCAAAGAGAAAAAACTTCAGTAGAACATGTTCCTCCACGTTGCTTATTCCCTCAACAAAAGGATTTAGATGATGGCGATGATTTAAGAAAACAGCTTATAACAGTGCCATCTTGCGATATTCATAATACTGCAAAATCAAAAGACGATGAATATTTGCTTTACTCATTGCTACTCAGTATTCCAAATAATGAAACTAGTGAGAATTACTTTTTCAAGAAAGGGTTAAGAGCTATACAGCACAACCCTTCTCTAATCGAAAATATGGTAAAAGACAATTTGCCTGTAACAGCTATTGATAACAAAACTGGAGAAGTCCATAAGACAATTGCTGTCAAAATTGATGAGAATAGGCTTCACCAATCGCTTATATCTATAGGCTATGCACTTTACTTTCATCACTTTAGTAAACCATGGAGCGGAGAGATACAAGCATATCCCCATTTCTTAATTCATCTTACAGAGGATGATGCAAGAGAATTGAATGAACCAAATGAAAATATGCAGAAAGCTATTGAGGAAATGTTGGATTTAGCTAAATCGCAATTTCATGGTGAGAACCCTAAAGTGTTTTGTTATCAATATATACAAGGTAGTGAAGATACACCGTTGATCATGTATTTAAGGTTCTACGAAGGTTCTAGAGCCACCTTGATGTTTAAAAAATAACTACAATGTCTTTCATGTAGGTGATTAAGTGAGTCTTTTCTTTGCTGGCAAACGAGCTTATAATTATATTTGTGATATAATTAAATAGGATTGACAACAAAGGGAGCGAAGCATGGTGGCATCACAGGTTTACTCAATAACGAAGCATACCGTCAATATCTTGCTTGTCTGGATAGCCTTCTTGTTCACCTTACACATTGCGATGATGTTTGAAGATACCGCCGTTCTTTTGTGGCTAGCCCGCCTAGCTCTATTCGTTTCAGCAGTGGTAACGGTGAAAGGGTATCTTTTCAGCCTATTTGAAAGCACCTACCTATTATCAAATAAAGGGTAGAGAACGACCGTAGATCCTTTCTACGGCTTCTTTGCTCGCTGAAGCGAGCTAGGTATTGAATAAGGAAATGAAGGAGAGAAGGCTACACAGAGAGAATAAGAGGGTAGAGATAAACACCACACTAATTTTCTTACCATACCGCTTCCATATTATTCCACATTCAATAACTAGCGAAGCGATAGCCCTTGTTTTTGAAAAATAATTAAAATAGTTAATAAGCAGAAGAGCTTTATATATTGCATAAAACACATAATTTTATTAAAAAAGCAATAAATAATCAAGACTTTTTAAATTATTTGTGATATAATTATATATATAGAGTTAAAGATACGTAATAAACTAATACATAAATAGGAGCAATACTATGAATAACAAAATCCAACTTGATAGCAACAACGGCAAATTCACAAAAAAAGCCTTACACCAACTTGAAGAAACTGGTTTAGCAATTGTTGTAGACGATGAAGTTTGTTATTACCACGTTGAAGCCAAGAGTTATCTACTTTGTGCATCAACTGATGATGTTCACATGGCAGTAAAAATCATTTTATCAAATGTCGATAAAGAGTATCTTGAAAAATTAGTGGATAAGGAAAGTATTTCACTAAGTAAATAATAAATACCGCAGGGAAGCGGGCAATATAAACAGGGAGAAACGGATATGAATAAATACAATGAATTACCAAAACTTATAAATAAGGAAGAATCAGTAGATAAAGGTAATCCTTTTATCACTATAACAATAATACAGTTAATAACTTTCATATTAGCAGGAGTTGCTTGGTTGTTTATATCAGATATGCTAAATATGAGAGTGATTGATAATACATTTCATAGTAGTTTAGATGTATATTTTAAAATAGCAAAAGTTACTATGACGATTATGTTTTCGTTAGCTATAACAATGGCTGTAAATAGTTTGCTATTTAGGGTTATGGGTATTAAAAACGGCGATACATTCCCATTTTTCCTTTTCTTTGCAAGCAAAATATATAAAAAGAAAACTGGTAAAGAACTTACAGGCGATAGCTACAAAGAATTGATGGCAAAGCTAGATAGAGCAGGAATGATTGAAAAACCGAGGACTATCATAGACTACGAAATAGAAGAAGTAGAAAAAGAAATCACTGTAGCTAGAGCTAATCTTGCGAAATTGGAAGCAAAAAAGAATAAAAAATTAAAGGGAGAAAAATAATGAAAAACAAACCACTTTACCTAACACTACTTTGTGTTTTTTCAGCAATAATGGCATTAACCATCATAACCTTTTTCTCAAGCTTAGGGATAGCATTAGGGGGCTTAACCCCCATCGCAACAGGAATAGTAGCCTCAATATTTTCTATTGCCGGTATGATTCCAGGTTCATTTTATCTTACTAAAAGCTTAGAAGAACTTTTAATAGAAGAAAAAGATAACGAGCTAAAGAAAGGCGAAAAGTAAGAAAAGGCCCGCTAGGATTGCGGGCAAAAATAGAACAATAATAAAGGAGAAGAATGATGAGTAATAAAATAACAAGAACACAAGAAAAATGCGGATTTGGCAGACATATAAAAATAATTATAACAATGGCTATAGCCTTTAATTTATTCTTATATGTATTATCTATTTTAGATAGTCCTATCGCAGATCCATTTGTGGAGATGTTTAATGAGTTAGGTTATAAGTTTTTCATCTTACAGATAGTTAATGCTTTACTTGCTTCATCAATATTATATTTAGAATTTTTAGGCATCAAATATTTTACCAGTAAATCTTTTATTAACTCATTACTAGAGTGGTTCACTAAAGGATTAACAAAGAAAAACGATAATAATAAAGGAGATTCAAAATGAAAAATCTACTACTAGCACTACCACTATCAATACTTTTGCTTTCAACAGCACAAGCCCAGCAGATCGAGACAGAGCAAGACCTTCTTAATGGAATGCTCCACCAGATGACTGGACAGCTAACAGAAGGTAAGGCAGATCTAACACAAAACAGCTTTATGACCGCTGAGAACGTCACAGGGAGCCAGAGAGACGATACAGCAGGCTACAAGGCCAAGAGGATGACTAAGCCCCTTGCTAGCAACGGCGGGGTATCCAGCAAGCCAATCACCCGACCCATCTTAGGTAATTGAGCATGGATAGACTCAAAACCCCTTTTGCTTACAACAAGCACGGCAAGGTAGTGAAAGCACAGGAGGCAGTGAAGAACCAGGTCTATTACTGCCCATGTTGCGATATCAAGATGGTAGTGAAGGAAGGCACCAAATACAGAAAGCACTTCTCACACCCAGCTTCAGGCACATGCACAAGCGAGGGCATCCTTCACAGAATAGCCAAGAACCTTCTATTGAAAGCAATTGAAGAAGATATCAAGCTCAAAACCGATTGCGATATATGCCGTAAATCCTTCTGGAAGACCCTACCACAAGGCACCTTCACGAAAGGAGCGGAAGAGGTGCGAGTAGGTCCCTACAAATGCGATATCGTTCTATACAGCGGTAATGAGCCAGCCCTAGCCGTTGAGATCAAGAACACACACGGCATAGGGAAGAAGAAAGGCAAAGAACTACCTATCAACTGGATAGAGGTTAATGCCAGTTCTATTATTGAGAACAACACAGAATTGAATCCAATACAGGCAAGACTAGATAAATCTGTTTGCTACGAATGTAAAAACAATCTTGAAGACCCTGTTACCAAGAAGAGAATATCTAACCTAGTCGCTTCGCTATCAATGTATTCAGCTAAATAAGTATTTTTGCTTTCAATACTTCGCTCGCTTTCGCTCACAGCTATTGAATAAGGGAGATAAGAAAATAACACTGATATATGATATAATATCAAAACAATAAAAATAAGGAGTTAATATGGAATACAACAAACTAGACCAACTAATAAAAGATATAAAGAACAACACTATTGATATCAATGAAAAGCCTGAGTTAATACAATTTGTAGAGTATGAAGAAGACTATGATTTATTACTTGCTAAACTCTCACTACTGAAAAGAATTTTAGGTTATAACTACTTCTCAGATAACCGCATAGAAGCGATAGCAAAGAAAATGCAATCCAAGAAATACAACGGTATGTTCTTCAAAAACGGTTTCTGTATTTTCTCTTCAGTCGATAAAAACAAAGTCGAAATACAAAAACTAAGAAAATACATCATCCTCGCCCCTGAAATACTGAAAGCCTACACGAGCAGAGAATTTGACTTCAATGAAGTGCCAGATCCCGTAGATTATCTATACCCAAGACAATTTACTACTAAGCATAATATTGATGTTGTGCAGAAGAACAAAGGGAAGAGGTCACGATACACGATTATCATAACGAGTAGCGATGTAGACCTTACTGTTATCCAAAGGGATGAATTTACTGGCTTACCTGTTGAATTCGGTTTTGAGGGCAAAGAGAGGGAGTATCTAATCAGTCTATTAGAATCCTACCGCCAGTAGAAACCCTGAAGCCCGCACCCAGCGGGCTTTATTATATAGCACCGAAAGCACCCACAGCGATACAACACAGGAAGGCTACTACCATAGCCATACATTGCAATAAATAATCAGCGATTTTAGCCCATTTAAATACATTTATAATCCAATAATGCGGTATTTTCTTTAACAATAATTTATATAAAATAGTAAGCATATATACTTTATATATTACTTAATAACGATATTTTAAGTAATAAGTTAATAAATAATCATACGTCATTATTATATTTGTGATATAATGATACATATAGGTAAAGGATTACCTTAATAATAAAAACAATATAATAAAAACAATATAATAAAAACAATAAGGAGATTAAATAAATGACAAATTTAATTATAACATTGATATCTATTGCACTTATAGCAATTACAGCAGTAATTGCCTTGTTTGCATTAGGTGATTCGTTTAAGGATAACTCTGATAAAGCTACCTTCTCACGTTTAACACATGAGGGTATGCAGATTCAGGGATATAGCGAAATATATCAATCAACGTATGGTAAAGCCCCAGGAAGTATTCAAGACCTTATTGATACAGGTTATTTGAAAAATCGTCCACTAGGCTTTGCTAGTTCAGATTCAGAAAACGGTGGTTATGAGTGGGTTGTAGCAGGGAAAAGTGTTATCACACTTCACGAAAATATGACTGAAGAAAGAGCTCTTGCAATCAATAAAATAGCTAAAGTTGATTCTGAAACCGTTCCAACGTGTAATTCAGAAATGATTACAAACGGGTTTATTGGAACATGTAGTTTAAATTAAAAATAAAAAAGGAGAAAATTATGAAAAAAACAAAATTATCATTATCAATCGCTTTAACAGCAATAGGGCTAGCATTATGTTCAACAGCAAGTGCCAGTTATGTATTTGTTATGCCTAGCGGTGGAATGGATAACAATCAAACAATGGAAGAAGCTATAACAGATGTAAAAAATTCATCTACTAACCCTGGTGGTGATGTTGGTGATGGAGCAGAAGATACTGTTGAAGAGGTAATTGAAGATGGAACACTAACTTACTCGACTAATTTAGTCGGTAATCAATTAACAGTAAGTGGCACAACAACCAATGTTGAGTCTATATCAATATCTTTTGATTATTATAGTTATATGACACAACCAAATCTTCCTATGTTTGGTACACCAATAAATGTAAGTGAGACTAATTCTTTTAGCCACACTTACGACTTAGTAGAAGGTTATGTAGAAAGCAGTTTTGGTATGGTCATTACTTCTACAGATCTAAATGGTAAAATGGTTTCATACACGGTTTACTAAAATTGTTTGAAAAAAGGGGCTTTAATTAGCCCCTTTCTTTTACCTTCAATCCCGCCATACAGCCCACACACGGCCTTTCAGCAGTAGAGCAGGGCAACCACAGCACCTAGCACCTGAAGCCCGCACAGAGCTACATACCAAGAACCACATAAAGCAAACCTGTATGACCTAAAACCTTCCATATTCCCCTTATTCAATAACTAGCGAAGCGATAGCCCTTGTTTTTAAAAAATAATTAAAATAACGAATAAGCAGAAGTGCTTTATATATCACTTAAAACACATATTTTTATTAAAAAAGCAATAAATAATCGAGACTTTTTAAATCTTTTGTGATATAATTATATATATAGAGATAAGGGATTGTCTCTAAATAACAAAAATTCTAAAGGAGAAACTTATGAATAGATTAAATGATATTTACACCAAGGCACAAAAACTAAATGCAACGGGCATTATGATAGAATGTAAGAGGAAAAACATTTTCTCTACTGAGTTTATATTGTCTTTCAAAATCAATGATAAAATGATAAAGCATTTTTATTTACATAAAGATGACTACAACGATATTACTTCTTTCCTTGAAAGCAAAATCACAATTTCAAATTCTGAAGTGAAACAAAAGACTTACTGGGACAAATCAATGTCTTTTGAAAGCAACAGAGTGTTAGTTAGCAGACACTTTAAAACTTTGTTTATCGAATTTGATAACAATAAGGATAACGTATTGCCTTTCATGGCAGTAGCAGCATAAAAATAAAAACCTAAAGGAGAAGATTATGGACGAAGAAAATAAAACACAATTAAAAAAAGAATATTTTGATCCATTAGATAATCTTATGATTATAGTAGGAATTTTAATTATGATTTTTGTTACACCTATTGCTTATTTAATATCTAAAATGGTCGGTATTGATACTACTTTTGAAGATATTGCTCATAGGGAAAGATATACAGGATTTAATGGAGTAGCTGAATTTATATTAAATCCTAGCAAAATTATAGAAAACCCAAATTATTTATTATATGGGATTATCTTAATTTCGCTAACAGCCTTAATGATCTATATAGACCATAAATTTTTTATGGATCACAGTAAACCACAAAAAACTTAATAGTATTAAATAAAATAAAGCCCACACGATTGCGGGCAATAAAAAAAACAACAAGGAGAAACAACATGAATAACACACAAAAAATAAAAATAGCGATGGGTTACGGTTCAGGATTATCTTTAATCACCGCAGGTTTAAAAGCAACCCTAACGAACGAAGCATTGTATTCAATAGTGTCTTCATCCGCTATCGCTCTTACAGCCTCAAGCTTAGCTATATACTTTTTCCTATATTGCTTGGACTGTGACTTTAGTTTTATTTTAGAAAGAGAATGATATTTAAACAATCAATAATAGCCCGCAAGGAAGCGGGCAACCAAACAAAACAAAAAAGGGGAATTATCATGAAACAATTTATTTACAACGAGAGAGTATACAGCGACCTTGACAGCTTATATAAAGAAAACAGGAAAGATAATCTAGTTACTCTAGAAAACTTCAAAGAGAATATTAACGTTAAAAATATGAGTATTGAAGATTCATTAACATCTAAGGAATTATCTGTTAGTGAATTAGAAAGTAAAGATTTAAATAAAAAATATAACGATCCTGAATATTTATTTATGGCTATTATGAGCTATTTTATGTTCTTTTATGGTTTTTTTATTGCATACAACTCTGATTTATATACATCAGAAGGATTTTATAGTGGCTTATTTATGTTTATTGGCCTTTTTGGAATATTTTCTTTTACTATTTCAGGTTTTAAATTTTTTACTCGAAAAGCAAAAGCAGGTAGAAAAAGAATACAAGAACTAGAACCTATTATTGAGCAAGAACACAAAGATCTTGAAGCCAAAATAGAAGAAGAATTGAAAGTTATATAGTAACCACAAAGCCCGCAAGGAAGCGGGCATATTAAAACAAACGGGAGAACGATTATGAAAAACAAAATGATGAAAACGGCAGGTTTACTTTTGGCTTCAACTACTATGTTGATGGCAAATGGGGTGGTAGCTAATGAGGGGGGTAATACTTCTTTTACTTATAATGCTGATAGTGGAGGCCCGTTTAAAGTAACTAAAACAGTATACATAGCTGTTGATGAGCCAGAATCTTTTTACTGCACGATAGACTTTGCTATGAAAAAGAAAGGTTATAAAATATACAAATATAAGCAAGGGCATGACACAGTTTATATAAATGAAGACGGAACAATAAAATCTTTTACAGGCTATTCAGTAACCCCGCAGGATTGCGGGCAATAAAGACAATAACCAAAAATAGATCGCTACTAGAAGCCCGCTTATGCGGGCTTTTCTTTTGCCAACAACCCAGCTATACAGCCACCACACAGATATCAGCAGGCAGAGCAGGGTAACGAACGACAACACCTAACCACCTGAAGCCAGTAGATAGCTTCACAGGACAGGGAATAGCTATCCCGCTGGTTACAGAACCGCCCAATACTAAAATGCCGTCATCTATTGTATGTGGGGTTTATGTTTACAATACTCCTAGCCACCAGCCACCAGCCACCAGCCACCAGCCACCAGCCACCAGCCACCAGCCACCAGCCACC
>NZ_JAKVTW010000014.1 GCF_022489065.1 Vreelandella neptunia
ATAAAGGCTCGTTGCTGTCATGGATGCCAACGTTTCCGGCAAAATAGCACCGCCAATCACGGAAAGCCTTCCAGCGCCCGTGGCGCTCAAGGCCTCAGAAGGGCCGGGATGAACCTCTTCAATGCGCTCCGAAAAAAACCGGGCCGCAAAGCCGATGGTATCCATCACAATGGCAAGTACTCCTGCAATCGGGCCGAGGCCAACCGCGACCACAAAAATAAGCGCCCAGATTAGGTCTGGGATGGTGCGCATGGTGGCAATCATCAGGCGTGTGATTGAACGAACCCAGGGTGCTGGCGAAGTATTGCGAGCGGCCAGTAGCGCGAAAGGCACGCTCAAAATAACCCCAATGGTGACCCCCACAATGGCAATATTGAGGGTTTCATACATTGACCACGCCAGCACATCGAGATCGGAAAGGTCAGGGGGAAAGGCGCGCCCTAAAAAGTGGACTAAATTGACGGCACCACGCAGCAGGCGTTCCAGGGTTAAATTGGTGGCCATTACACCTTGAACAAACAGCGCTAGAAAAACTAACACCACCCCCCAAGTAAACGGGGAGGGCATGGCAAATCGCGGCGGAAGAGACGGTGTGGTACGACGTTGAATAGGCATATCGCTCTCGACATTAACGGATAGAGGGAATGGCGGTGGTATCAGTGGCTGGGGCAGAGGTTTGGTCAACCCGCACATCACCCTGGTAGAGCTGCTGCATAGTGGCCAGCGCCACGTCCGTCCGCGGCGAATCGAGCACTATTTGGCCCGCCTTCATGCCGACGATGCGGTCACCGTACTGCTGGGCTAACTCCAACTGGTGCAGTGTGCACAGCACGGTTAGCTGGCGTTCTGCCACTACGTCGAGCAGCAGATCCATGATTTCTTTTCCCGCCTTTGGGTCAAGGCTGGCCACCGGCTCGTCGGCAATAATGATCTCGGCGTCTTGCATCAGCGTGCGGGCAATCGCCACCCGCTGCTGTTGACCACCGGAGAGTTCGCGGCAGTCAGCGTGTGCCTTGTGCGCTAACCCAACGCGTTCAAGCGATGCCATGGCGCGTTCGCGCAAGTCATTGCTCGCAAAGCAAGCCAGTGAGGAGAGCAGGCCAAAGCGTTGCTGGCCCATGGCGCCGTACAGCACGTTTTGAAAAACGCTGACGTTTTGCACCAGGTTAAATTGCTGGAAAACCACCCCCACTTTGCGCCGTAGCTGGCGTAATTTAGCTTTTGAAAGGTGGTTAAGGGGTTGCCCAAAAATGGTGATATCCCCTTGGTCGTGAGGCGCTAATCCATTTAAACAGCGCATCAACGTCGATTTTCCGCAGCCGTTTGCACCGAGTAAAATTACGCACTCGCCTTTGCTAATCTCTAGCGTTAAGCCACGCAGTACGTGTAGTTCACCGTAGCGTTTATGCACGTGTTGGACGCTTATAGCCTTCATAAAAAAACCTCCTGTACTAAGGACAGGAGGTGAATACGGTCAATAATCATGCTGAAACCTATCTAAAAGCAGCACGTCCCTGTGCTGAAGTGGAACGACAAGAGAGCGCTGCTTACAGGGCGATACCGGCGGCTTCGTAGGCACGGCGCACCACGTCGTAATCTTCGTTGGTGCGGTCAAAACCGAGTGATGAGTCGCGGTTTAAAAACTTATCTTCGTTGCGATCTGTCGCAATGAGCGCATTCCAAAGCGTGTCGGCATTGGTTCTGAGCGTCTCGCGCAGGGCTGTTTTACAGGCGTCATCCAAAGAGCCGCGCATCACCACCGGGTCGCCGGGCAGTACATCACTTTGAGCTATCACGCGATACTCGCCGTTGGGGTCCATGGCTTGGATTTCGTCGATATCCCGGTTGCCGCCGCCCATGGCATCTACATCACCATTGACGAGGGCGGCAATGCGCGCATCGCCGGCCATAATGATTTCCAAGTCGCGTTGAATATCTAAACCTGCGTCGACCAGCATTTGGCTGGGGAAAATATGCCCGCTGGTTGAGCCCACATCTTTCAGCGCTACGCGGCGGCCTTCCAGGTCTTCAAGCGTTTCGATCTCGCTCTCGGCGGGCACAAAAAAGCTGCTGCCGTAGTGCGGGCGCTCAATGGCAAACAAAATTTCGATATCGCTTTCGCGGTCAAATAGCACGAACTCGGATGGACCTGCGAAAACCAGATCAACGTCGTCATACTGCAGCGCGGTGCCTGCGGCGGTACGGTTGCTCAGGCTAAACATCTCCAGAGCAAGGCCAGTGGTGGTTGCAAAGGCTTCGGCGAAGGGGCCAAAGGCTTCTTCTAACGGTCCCATGCCTTCAATGCCGGTATCTGCCATGCGAATGGGATTAGGGCAAACATTGCTTAAGTCGTCATTGGCGAAAACGGTAGGCGTCGCGAAGACAGCCATGCCCGCGATAGCCAAGCTCAGCCCTGTCTTATACATAGTGGTGTTACCCATATTGGCTTTATACATGAGTCGTTTGTCCTGTCAGCGATACGACGAAAAATTGAGGTGGTCGTAGAGTGACAGCCGACAATGACGGTTGGGTGTAGTGAAGGTGACGATCTCGTCACGGATTTATGACAGCACCCATGGGCTATCTTTACTGCTAAAGTGCCAATACATGGACATGAAAGGAGTCATCAATATGCGTCTTAACCGCTATGGCATTGCGCTAGGGACAGCTTTATTCGTCACCGCTCCTCCCGTACTGGCCGAGAATTTCACCCTTACGCTGTTTCATACCAACGACCTGCACGGGCGTACCGATCAGTACCCTTACTTAGTCACCACGCTAAAGGAAGCCCGTGAGCAGTATGGCGAAGCGCTATTGCTGGACGCGGGCGACATTTTTTCAGGCACGCTCTACTTCACTGAATTTCAGGGCCAGGACGCTCTCGAATTCATGAATTTAATGGGCTACGACGCCTTTGTGCCGGGTAACCATGAGTTTGATTTGGGTGATGCGGAAGAGGGCCACCAGGCGTTAGCGGCGTTTTTTGAAGGCGCTGAGTTTCCCATTTTAGGTGCCAATTTAGATTTTTCAGCGGGGCCGGAATTTGCTGCCATACTGGGTGATTCGTTGAGCGCGGACCCGCAAGACGGGCAACTTTATGACGGCATTATTGTTGAGCATCAAGGTGAGCAAATCGGCATCTTTGGGTTAAGCACCCAAGATAGCGAGACAATCTCCAGCCCCGGCCAAGTCACTATTAGCGATTATCGCCAGGCGGCGGAGGCCATGGTGGCAAGCTTCGAAGAACAGGGGGTTAATAAGATTATCGCGCTTACTCACCTTGGTTACGACAGCGACCCCAGCATGGGGAACGACCTGCTGCTGGCGGAGCACGTTGACGGTATCGATATTATTATTGGCGGCCATAGCCATACCCAAGTCTCACCGCCCATGCTGCTTAGCGAAAACCGCGACGGTGAAGCGTTGACGCCCACTGCGATCGGTCAGGCGGGTGAATATGGGCAACACCTCGGCGTGATGCAGGTGACCTTTGATGACAGTGGGGTGGTGGTGGATGTCAGCGGTGAGCTGCTCGCCGTGGATGATCGCGAGTCAGATCCTGACGCAGCTGAGCGGCTAGCGCCTTACACCGCTGCGATTGAAGAGTTACGTGACACGCAGGTGGGGGCCAAAGTCATCACTGCACTGCCTAACCCACGCCACGGTAACGGCGATGAGCAGAGCGTGCGTGCCAATGAAACTGCGCTGGGTAATTTAATCACGGATGCTCAATTGCAGGCGGCCCAGCAAGTGGCGCCCGACACGGTGATGGCGATCCAAAATAGCGGTGGCATCCGTGAGGCGATTGAGACGGGCGATGTGACAGTGGGCGATTTGATTGCCGTGCAACCGTTTGGCAATCGCTTAACGCTGCTTGATGTCACCGGCGCTGAGTTGCTGGAAACCTTTGAAATCGCTTTAGCCAATGCACCCGATGAAAACGGCGGTTTTCTGCATGTTTCAGCCGGCGTCGAGCTGGTTTATGACAGCGATAAGCCGGTGGGTGAGCGCTTGGTCAGCCTGAAGGTCGCTCAGGAAGGCGCGATGCAGGCCATTGATAGCGAACGCACCTATACTATAGCTACCAATAACTTCACTGCCGCGGGCGGCGATAGCCATGCCGCGCTAGGTGCTGCTTATGATGACGGCCGCAATACCATTGTCGGTAATACGGATTGGGAAATGCTGCGTAACTATATGGTCGACCGGAAAGAGGTCTTCTATACAGTCGAAGGGCGGATTATTGACGTTGCCGAAGAGGCTAATTAAACGCACATTAAGTGGTTCCGGCCATGGCCACGATTGAACAGCTTTATCAGTGTTACTCCCGGCGCGTGCAGGCCACGCTGATTCGTCTGCTTGGTGATTTCTCCTTAGCGGAAGAAGCCAGCCAAGAAGCCTTTGCTGCCGCACTTCAGCAATGGCCTGCAACGGGCGAGCCGGATAATCCGCTAGCGTGGTTGATCCGCACCGGATACCGCCGTGGTATTGACCAGCTACGCCGTCATGGCACCGCTCGGCGCAACGCTCATTTGATCGCAACATCGGATGCCATGACGGAAGCAATGGTAGAGCCCGACGAGCGCAGCATTGAGGATGATCAACTGCGCTTGCTGTTTACCTGCTGTCATCCCAGCTTGACCATGGAAGCCAGGGTCGCGCTGACCCTGCGAGAAATGTGCGGCCTGACGACCGAGCAAGTGGCGAGTGCGCTACTGACCAAACCCGCAACACTGGCGCAGCGTATCGTTCGCGCCAAGCGTAAAATCCGCGATGCCGGTATACCCTACGAAGTGCCCGAGCGCACACAGCTGCCACAACGCCTGCCCAGCGTGCTGCAGGTCATTTACTTGGTGTTTAACGAAGGTTATTCGCGCAGCGATGGTGAGCAGGTGATCGACGTCAACCTCATCGATGAAGCGATTCGCCTGGGCCGCGCCTTAGCGGATTTATTGCCCCACGGCGAAGTGTTTGGCTTGCTGGCGTTAATGCTGCTGCACGACGCCCGCCGCGATACCCGGCAAACGGTCAGCGGAGAGCTGATGACACTGGAAGAGCAGGATCGAAAGCGCTGGGATGCCGAACGGATTCGCACCGGGCTTGCGTGGTTGGAACGCGCCTTACCGCTCACACCGGTGAGTGCTTACACCTTGCAAGCCTCTATTGCCGCCGTCCATGCTCAAGCTCCTAGCGCGGAAACCACCGATTGGGCACGCATTGTGCGCCTCTACGAAGCACTATACCTACAACAGCCCACCCCTATTCTGGCGCTGAACCGTGCTGTTGCGGTTGCCATACGTGATTCGCCGCAGGCGGGCTTGATGCTGTTGGATGCACTGAGTGAGCACCCTCAGATGCACCACTACCACCTTTACCACGCAGCAAAAGCCGAACTCTACCGCCGTTCCGGCGACCGGCTTGCTGCGGTTCAGGCGTATCAGCAGGCGCTGGCGCTGGCCAGCCAATATCCTGAGCGGCAGTTTCTTACCCGACGATTAGCCGAACTTAACCTCCCCGCATAAAAAAATTGGCGTCGCTGTCGATTCGTTCGTCTTTAGTACGACTTACCTATACAGCCATTAGCGAATTTGCTTTTGGTTGTCAGCATCATGCTGACCAGAGTGCATAGGAGAGCCCTCGATATGAAGTACGTCGCGCTGGTTTATTACCAGGAAAGCATCATTAACGCCATGACCGAACAGGCCTGGCAAGACCTCAACCAGGAGTGCATTGCCGGGGTCGAGCGCATGACGGCACAGGGAAAATACCTGGCCGGACAGGCGCTCCAGCCCATTGATACTGCCACGACCGTGCGGGTAAGGCATGGTGAAACGCTGCTGACGGATGGCCCCTTCGCTGAAACCAAAGAGCAGTTGGCGGGGTTCTATCTGCTGGATGCCGTCGATTTGAATGAGGCGCTACAGCTCGCCAGCCGCATAGCGCCCGCTCGCCTCGGCAGCATCGAAGTCAGGCCCGTGCGTGAATTACCCCCAAAGCGTGAGTAAGCCGTTATTCGATAACCCTTATTCGATGATTTTTAATCGATTGACCAGGAGCACCCACATGAACAGTGCAGATAAACACTATGTAGACGGTTTCGTGGCAGCCGTGCCCACAGCAAATAAAGAAAAATTCATTGCCCATGCCCAGATGGCGGCGGGGATTTTTAAAGAGTTAGGTGCTCTAAAAGTCGTCGAGTGCTGGGGCGACGACGTACCTGACGGTGAGGTCACGTCGTTTCCGATGGCAGTGAAGTGTCGTGACGACGAGACCGTCGTTTTCTCTTGGCTGATTTGGCCTTCTAAACAGGTGCGCGACGCAGGCATGGCCAAAATGATGGAAGATCCACGTATGCAGCCAGACGTAAATCCCATGCCTTTCGATGGAAAACGGATGATTTTTGGAGGGTTCGAAACCATCGTGGTGGAGTGAGAGTGTCAGTCTCCTGTACGTTTTCCCGTGGCGCTATTGAAAGGATGCAGGGCGTCGCGGGTGACATAAAAACGCAGGGTTTCACCTTCGGCGACCGGCGGCTGGCCCGATACGCGGATCACCGTGGGCTGGTCGCTATTGGCGAGGGTCACGTACAGGTGGCTTTCGGCCCCGGCGGCTTCAAACAGCTCAAGCGTTGAGTCGACAATAAGGTGGGGCACTGTGGGGGGCGCTAAGTGCATATCATCCGGGCGAATGCCGACGGTATCGGTGCCGTCGGGCAGATTATCCAGTAGACCGTTGGCGCCTTGTTCGTTCAAGTAATCCACCGGCAGCATATTCATGGCGGGGGAGCCGATAAACCCGGCCACGAACATGCTGGCGGGGCGGGCGTAGATCTCCATGGGCGTGCCCACTTGCTCAATCTGACCCGCGTTTAGTACCACTAAGCGATCGCCTAAGGTCATCGCCTCCAACTGGTCGTGGGTCACGTACAGGCTGGTGGTTTTCAGGCGCCGCTGTAGCTGCTTGATCTCCACGCGCATCTGCACACGCAGCTTGGCATCCAGGTTCGAGAGTGGCTCGTCGAACAGAAACGCCGCTGGGTCGCGCACCAGGGCGCGGCCCATGGCCACCCGTTGGCGCTGACCGCCGGAGAGCTTGCGCGGTTTGCGATCCAGAAACTCTTCGATCTCAAGCATTTTGGCGGCAACGCGCACGCGCTTCTCAATCTCATCTTTTTTAAAGCCGCGGTTTTTCAGGCCATAGGCGAGATTGTTGTATACCGTCATATGTGGATAGAGCGCATAGTTCTGGAACACCATGGCGATATCGCGCTCGGCGGGTTCGAGTTTATTCACCACCCGATCGCCGATTTTTAGCGTGCCTTCCGTGATGATTTCCAAACCCGCCACCATGCGTAGCAGGGTGGATTTTCCGCAGCCCGAAGGCCCGACCAGTACTACGAATTCACCGTCTTCAATGTGTAGGTCGATACCTTTCACCGCGTTTACATTGCCGGTATAGGTTTTCTTAAGCCCTTCCAAGGTAATGCTGGCCATCTTATTTCTCCGTCTCGGTCAGGCCTTTCACAAACAGGCGTTGCATAAACAGAATCACTAATACCGGTGGCAGCGCGGCCATGACCACGGCGGCCATCACCAAATGCCATTGCGGGTTCTCTTCTGAGGTCATGCGCTGGATGCCCATCACAATGGTGGTGTAGTCGGGGTCGGTGGTGATCAGCAGCGGCCACAAATACTGGTTCCAGCCATAAATAAACATGATCACAAAAAGCGCCGCGATGTTGGTCACGGAGAGCGGCATCAAGATGTCTTTAAAGAATTTGAACGGCCCCGCACCATCCACGCGGGCGGCTTCAAGCATCTCTTCGGGAATGGTCATAAAGAACTGGCGGAACAGGAAGGTGGCAGTGGCCGAGGCAATTAGAGGAATCGACAGCCCAGCAAAGCTGTTGAGCATTTTAAGGTCGGCGACCACCTGAAAGGTAGGGATAATGCGCACTTCCACCGGCAGCATCAGGGTGACGAAGATCAGCCAGAAAAAGAACATCCGGAAGCGGAAGCGGAAGTAGACAATGGCAAAGGCGGAGAGCAACGAAATCGACAGCTTGCCCACGGTAATCGCCATGGCCATCACAAAACTGTTCCAAAGCATCAATGCAGCAGGCGGAGAGTTAGCCGATGACACGCCGGATTGCCACATCTGGGTATAGTTTTCGATCCCGTGGCTGCCCGGCAGCAGCGGTATGGTGCCGCGCATCAGTTCACCTGGCGCCTGGGTCGAGGCCACAACAGCGATATAAACCGGAAAAACCACCAGCGCAACGCCAATGATTAACACGGTGTGGGCGAAAAAATTGGCCCATGGGCGGTTTTCAACCATGACAACACTCCAATGAGGCCTATTTAATAGTTCACGCGCCGCTCAATAAAGCGGAATTGAATCACCGTCAGCGCCACCACAATCACCATGAGGATTACCGACTGAGCGGCCGACGAGCCCAAATTGAGTCCCACAAAGCCATCGGCGTAGACCTTGTAAACCAAAATGTTGGTCGACTGAGCCGGGCCGCCCTGTGTCGTGGCGTGGATAATGCCAAAGGTATCGAACATGGCGTACACCACGTTAACCACCATCAAGAAAAAGGTGGTGGGCGAAAGCAGCGGGAAGATAATCGTCCAGAAACGCTTAATGGGGCTGGCGCCATCAATCGAGGCCGCTTCAATCAGCGATTGGGGAATGGACTGTAAACCCGCTAGAAAGAACAAAAAATTGTAGGAGATCTGCTTCCAGGCAGCGGCCAAAATCACCAGCAGCATGGCATCACTACCGGAATTTCGGTGGTTCCAGTTGTAACCCACCATTTCCAGCATATAGGGCACGATGCCGATGGAGGGGTTGAAGATAAACCACCACAAAACGCCCGCAAGCGCGGGGGCAATGGCGTAGGGCCAGACCAGTAGCGTGGTGTAAGTACTGTGTGAGCGAATCATCCGATTGACGGTGCTGGCCAGCAGTAATGCCACCGACATGGAGATGAGCGTCGTGCCCACCGCAAATACCACGGTGACCGACATTGAGTTGAGGTAGCTACCGTCGCGAAATAGGCGGGCAAAGTTTTCAAGGCCCACAAAGGTCGTTTTCAGTCCAAAGGCGTCTTCGCGCAGTAGCGACTGATACAGCGCCTGGCCCGCTGGCCAGATAAAAAAGATCAGGGTGATGATCACCTGAGGCGCCAGCAGCGCAAACGGCAGCCAGCCCCCCGGAAACGTCATGCGTTTAGTTTGCATGGGCAGCTCAGCCAAGTAGCCATAGATATAAGCATTAATAAACGAAAGCGCCGCCTACCCTAGAGGGTAGGCGGCGAAGTAAGTGCTTATTTACTGATTGGCGGATTCAAAGTCACGTAGCAGCGCGTTGCCGCGTTCCACTGCGTCATCCGCGGCTTCCTGTCCTGATTTACCGCCGGTCATTACGGCTTCCATCTCTTCGGAAATGATGTCGCGAATCTGCACGAAGTTACCAAAACGCAGGCCTTTCGAGTTCTCGGTCGGCTCGTTGAGCGTCATCTGCTTCAGGGAAATATCTGCACCGGGGTTCTCTTCGTAGTAACCCTGCTCTTCACTTAAGTCCCAAGCGGCCTGAGTGATCGGCAGATAGCCCGTTTGCTGGTGCCACTGCGCCTGCACTTCGGGCTGTGAAAGGTATTCAAAGAACGCCGCAACGGCTGCGTACTCTTCGTCACTGTGGCCCTGCAGTGTCCACAGCGTAGCGCCACCGATAATCGAGTTCTGTGGAGCGCCGTCTATATCGGCGTAGTAGGGTTGCATGCCAAAGCCGACTTCAAAGTCAGAGTTGGCGGCGACATCGGCGCGAGAGGCTGAGGAGCCAAAGAAAATCGCGCAGTCCTGGGAGTAGAACATCGGCTCGGAGTCAGGACCGGTGCCGGGGCCCGCCCAGCGGTAAACGTTCTCTTCCTGCCAGTCGTGTAAGTTATCCCAATGGCGGGCCACCAGCTCATTGTTGAAATTAAGCTCGGTTTCCATACCGCCAAAGCCGTTTTCCAGTGTGCCGAGCGGCGAGTTATGCATGGCGGAGAAGTTTTCCAGCATTACCCAGCTTGGCCAAGACGACGTAAAACCACAGCTGGCCGCCCCGGATTCGACGATTTGGCGAGAGAAATCAGCCAGCTCTTCCCATGTTTCGGGGGGCTGCTCTGGGTCTAGGCCCGCTTCCTCAAACACGTCGCGGTTGTAGTACATAATGGGTGTAGAGGAGTTGAACGGGAAAGAGAGCATGTTGCCGTTAGTGTCCGTGTAATAACCGACCACGGCGGGCAGGAAGGCGTCGTTATCGAAAGCGCGACCGTGCTCTTCCATCAACTCATAAACAGGATAAATGGCGCCTTTGGCGTTCATCATGGTGCCGGTGCCGACTTCAAACACTTGCAGGATATGCGGCTGTTCGTTGGCACGGAAAGCGGCAATCGCGCCCGTCATGGTTTCAGCATAGGTGCCGCGGTAGCTGGGATTAACCTGGTACTCATCCTGGGACGCGTTGAAATCCTCGGTGATGCCTTCAAGAATTTCGCCGAGCTGGCCGCCCATGGCGTGCCACCAGCTGACTTCCGTTGCGGCCTGGGCAGATAGGCTCAGGCTGGCAGTCGCCACACCAACGGCAAGCGCGTGCAGTGTAAAACGTGACATAACAGCTCCTTGTGGGCCTGAGCTTAGTCAGGCGTGCAATGCGTTTATTGAGATTTTTGGATGCATTGAACAGTAAGAAGTGTAGATGACGTTTAAATGAATACACGGTGAACCTGTCATGACAGTCAACGTTAGTGGGCGAGAGTAGGCGAAGGGTCTGGAGGGTGTTAGGGTTAGCGCAACGCTGTTTTGACACGCTAGGAAAGCAAATCTCATGTCCGATGCCATTGCGCTGCTCGAAAAACTGATCGCCTTTGACACCATCTCCAGCGAATCCAATCTGGCGCTGATTGAGTATGTGGAAGGTTATTTAGCCGAGTACGGCGTGAGCGCCGAGCGGGTGATGAGCCCCTGCGGTACCAAGGCGAATTTGATCGCAAGAGTCGGCCCAGATGCGCCTGGTGGGGTAATGCTTTCCGGGCATACCGATGTGGTCCCGGTGGCGGGGCAGCCGTGGTCAAGTGATCCCTTTACCCTGCGCGACGGTGGCGATGGGCGGCTATACGGGCGTGGCTCCTGCGATATGAAAGGCTTTATCGCCTGTGTATTGGCGATGGTGCCCAACTGGTCGAAAGCGTCTTTGCAGCAGCCCATTTATCTTGGCTTCTCTTACGATGAGGAGATCGGCTGCGTGGGTGCGCCAAGCCTTATTAAGCGCTTTTACGAGCACTACTCCACTACCGCCCATGTAATTGTCGGCGAGCCCACCAGTATGCAGCCGGTGGTGGCACAAAAAGGCGCTACTAACCTGCGTACCACCGTCATGGGTCAGGAAGCGCATAGCAGCCAAGTCAATCAAGGCACGTCCGCCATTCACGTAGCGGCAAGGCTAGTCACCTTTATTGAAGATACGATGGCGGCGTTAGTAGAAGAGGGGCGGGTCGATGAGGCCTTTAACGTGCCTCACACCAGTCTGCATGTGGGCAAAATAAAAGGCGGCACGGCGATCAATATTATGGCGCGGGAGTGTCAGTTTGAGTGGGAGATTCGCCACCTGCCAACGGACACCTTCGACGAAATATACGCGCGCTTTGAGGCGTTTTGCGCCACGTTAACTGCTGAGCTGCAGGCCAAAGGGAAGTATGTTGAGATCACGACCGAGCCGCTTAACGTCACCGTGCCGGGGCTGGCGGATCGTGATAATGACCGAGTGCTTCGCTTAGCCAAAGACCATTTGCCAGCAGAGTGTTGCGACCACGCGGTGGCCTATGCAACCGAGGCCGGGCAGTTTCAGGGCCAAGGCTTACAAACGATTATTCTTGGCCCTGGCAGCATCGCCCAGGCACATCAGCCCGATGAATATATTGATATTGCTCAGCTAGAGGAGTGCGAGTCGTTCCTCACTAAGATGGGTAAAGCGCTGGAGCAGCCAGCCTAGCGTTCGCGATTGACTAAAAAAAATCCCACCCTTAAAAGGGGTGGGATTTTTTGATATACCATTTTAGTGCTGAGGATGTTGTTCAAACAGCTCAGCTTTAGCATGGCGCATCACATCTTCGCACGCCTGCTGTTGGGCTAACTGCGTTAGCAGGCGCTGAGTTACTTCGAAACCCTTGCCTAAGCAAGTATCCACTTCCTGTGGACTAACTGCTGGCGTCACTCGGTAATCGATTTTTACCGTGCGCCCGCCACCTTCCAGCCGGTCTGCAACTCCCCTGAGCCGCCACGCGATTTTCTCTTTCCAAGTTGCTGATTCTTCCGCGCCTTCGTTTACGCTAAACGTGCACTGCCATTCCGGTTTAAAGACCTTCATAGGAGAACCTCCAAAATGTTTGGAAAGAATGATCAATCGTGATTCGTACCCCATCGTCTGAATGTATTGCCCCACTACTATATACCTAACGCAGCGTGAATATCGAAACAATACTGATACACGCCGGGCGACGCGCATAGGGCGTATCGGTTAGGCTATAGAAAAGATGGCTAAAGAGCTTAGGTTATGACCCGCACGACTGATGTAAGTTGCCCCTGTGGCAGCGATTTAAGGCTGGCTCTCTGCTGTGGTCGTTACCATCAAGGTGCCTTCGCACCTGATCCTGAAGCGTTGATGCGCTCTCGCTATTCGGCCTTTGCATTGGGCCTTAGCGATTACCTACTGGCCACGTGGCACCCCACCACACGGCCAGCAGAACTTGCGCCTGACCCCGAAACCGAGTGGAAATCGCTAACCATTGTTTCTGCAGAACCGCCGTTAGGTGATAGTGGACAGGTGCATTTTCGTGCCTGTTTTTACGGACGAGGAAGAGAGCAAAAAGGGTGGCATGTATTAGAGGAGGCTTCCCGTTTCGTTAAGGAGCAGCAGCGTTGGTGGTATGTAGATGGTAGCCCTTCACTTAACCGCTTAAAGCCACGCCGAAACGACCCGTGCCTATGTGGTAGCGGGCGCAAATTAAAGGTATGTTGCGGTGAGTAGTGGCATCGTTCAGCCCCACAAAACGGATTCTCAGTGGTATCTCTATTTGCTGGAGTGCCAGCGCGGTACGTATACGGGCATTACCAATAACCTCGCTAAGCGCTATCAAGCGCACTGCACGGGCAAAGGGGCGCGTTATACCCGCGCTAACCCGCCCCTTGCCTTGCTGGGCGCCGAGCCGTTTGACGACCGCGCCGCCGCCAGCCGAGCTGAATATCGCTTAAAGCAGCAAACGCCGAGCCAAAAGCGCCGCTGGGCCAAGCTATGGCCTGTTCAGTTAGATGCCGATTAAGGAACCCACATGCTGACGTTTTATTCAGAGGATAGCCGCTTACGCCAAGCGCGCACGGAGCTACATGATGGCGCGTTGGTTACCCCGTTTGAGTGCCCGGAACGGCTTGATTTAGTGCTAAAGCATCTCCGCCAGTCGGGGCTTGGCGATATTCGTGCGCCTAACGCCTATGGGTTAGCGCCGGTGCAAGCGGTTCACGACCATGACTATGTGACGTTTCTGGCCAACTGCTGGAAAGAGTGGGGCGCAACCGGGCATGAGGGCGAAGCGATTCCCAATATTTGGCCCGCCCGAACGATGCGTGCAGACCGCATTCCCCGCTCGATTAGCGGCCGGTTAGGCTACTACGCCTTGGCGGCGGAAACGTCGATCTCAGAAGGTACCTTTGAAGCTGCTATGGCGAGTAAAGATGTGGCGTTGGGAGCTTTAGAACATACGCTACAAACCGGCGAACCCAGTTTTGGGCTCTGTCGCCCGCCGGGTCACCACGCCGCTTATGATCAGTTTGGCGGTTACTGTTTCTTTAATAACGCCGCCGTTGCAGCTCAGCGTGCCTTGGACGCTGGCAAACGTCGGGTCGCTATTCTTGACGTTGATTTCCATCACGGCAATGGCACTCAGCAGATTTTCTATGGCCGTGACGATGTCCTGTTCATCTCGATACACGGTGATCCAGACGTCACCTTTCCTTACTATTTGGGCTACGCTGATGAAAAAGGCGAGGGTAGAGGCGAGGGCTTTAACGTCAACTACCCGTTGCCACCGGGCACCAGTGTGGCTACCTGGATGGCGACGCTGGAGCAAGCATTGGCGCAGATTCAAGCCGCCGAATGCGAGTGTCTGATTGTATCGCTGGGGGTCGATATCTTTGAGGGTGACCCGATAAGCGCCTTCACCTTCACCAGTGCAGACTTCACGCTACTAGGTGAACGCCTAGCCCAAGCAGGCTTACCCAGCGTATTTCTGATGGAAGGGGGCTATGCGGTGGACGCAATCGGTGTCAATGTAGTCAACGTGTTACAAGGTTTTGAGCAGGGTTTAGAAAAAAACCTGGAACAGGAACACTACAAGGGTAAAGGTTAACCAGTGACAGCGGCCCGTAAATCGGGCAGGCTAATGCCCTTTCAACGGGGCAGGGAGCTCGAGCGTGGCAGTGTATGGTGGAATTCAGGCGCATGAATTGGAACGTTGGCTCAATGCCTTGACCAACGCAGCCTATGACCGACGCTGCCCGTTAGCAAAAGTACACGGTGGTAATGCCCGTGCCCGTACCGCCCGGCAGAATTTATTGCTGCTCGCCCACGACTACCGCGGTGGTCAACTCACCCGCGAAGAGTGCGCCCACGACCTAGGCCACTGGTGCGAAACCTACCTTAGTGAAGCGGAATGGTACGTGCTGGTCGGCACCCGCCAAGCGCCTTCTCAGCCGCAAAACGAAGAAGAGAGAAGTCTCTCCGTGCTCAAGCAGCACCGGGTAGGGTAAGTCTGCCATTGTGATAACGCGTTACTTAAACAAGCAAAAACCAAAAAGCCCCTACATAGGGGTTTTTTTATAGGTGTAGTGTATCTATACAGTGGAAGCTTATTTGAAAGTAGACGAATTAGTGGGCGCTAAATAATTATAGATTGACAACAGTTTAGCAAGATAAGTAGTTTGAAACGATCACTGTATACGACTAACGGTTTAGGAAGGCTCTGGTTACCTAGCGTAGAGCTTAACAAAAGACTGCCCACGAGTAGGGAGCATGGCATCTTGTGACAACATCACCCGCGCTATCGGTTCGCTCCTTGAGCGTGAATTTTGGTTCCAATCAGGTGGTTAAAAACCTGAGTTTCGATGTCTTTGCTGGCAAAACAACGGCGATCGTTGGTGAATCGGGATCGGGTAAATCGGTGACCTCCCTGGCCATTATGCGCTTGGTAGAGTACATGAACGCTGAGATTACCAGTGGTTCGATACTGTTTCGCCACGATGCTGGTGGTTCTCAGCCGCAAGACCTTACCCAGCTTTCCGACAAAGCAATGCGCAAGATACGTGGCAAGGATATTGCCATGATCTTTCAGGAACCAATGACGTCGCTGAATCCTGTTTACACCATCGGCGACCAGGTTACTGAAGTGCTGGTACTGCATGAAAAACTCTCAAAAGAAGCAGCCCGCGTCGAAGCGGTAAAACTGTTGAAACTGGTACGGCTACCCGATGCAGAGGCGCTATTAAAGCGCTACCCACACCAGCTGTCTGGCGGTATGCGTCAGCGTGTAATGATCGCCATGGCGCTGGCTTGTCGTCCTAAGGTATTGGTGGCAGATGAGCCGACGACGGCGCTGGATGTAACGATTCAAGCGCAAATTCTCACCATTATGCGCGACCTCCAGCAGGAACTTGGCATGGCGGTCATTTTTATCACTCATGATATGGGCGTGGTGGCGGAGATGGCTGACCAAGTGGTGGTCATGCGCCATGGCGAAAAGGTCGAGGAAGCCTCGGTAGAGGAGATATTTGCCCGCCCCCAACATCCCTATACACAGGCACTGTTAGCTGCGGTTCCTAAGCTTGGAAGCATGCAGGGCGAAAACTTACCCCGTATGGATCCTTTGGTTGTACTGGAAGGAAATGTTGCGTGCACGCTTGGTGAAAGCCGCCAGCAGGATACCGCGAGAACCGATGCAGCTCCGGTCGTGGAAGTAGAAAATCTAGTGACCCGTTTCGATATCCGCAAAGGATTCTTTGGCGGTGTTAGCCATCGTGTGCATGCAGTTGAAAATGTCAGTTTCTCTATTTTTCCTGGCGAAACGTTAGCCTTAGTCGGCGAGTCAGGGTCTGGTAAGTCCACCATTGGTCGCACCATTCAGCAGTTGCAGGAAAGCACCAGTGGCACAATACGCTTTGGTGGCAAGGCGGTCGCCGACATGTCGCGGGCAGAAAAAATGCGCCTCCGCCAGGAAGTACAGTACATTTTTCAAGACCCCTTTGCCTCCCTGGACCCACGTAAAACCGTAGGCTTCTCGATAGCAGAACCTATCCGTACCCATAGCCTGCTGCAGGGTTCAAAGGCCATCCGACAGCGTGTCGACCAGTTGCTGGAGCGTGTTGGCCTAAGTGCCGACCAAGCCGAGCGTTACCCTCATGAGTTTTCCGGCGGCCAGCGGCAACGAATATGCATCGCCCGCGCCCTAGCATCCAAGCCTAAGTTGATCATTGCTGATGAAGCGCTATCCGCCTTAGATGTATCCATCCAAGCGCAGATCATTCACCTGCTGATGGAGTTGCAACAAGATGAAGGCTTGGCCTATCTGTTTATTAGCCATGACATGGCGGTAGTGGAAAAAATGAGCCACCGTGTGGCGGTGTTGCATCTTGGTCAAGTTGTCGAGTTAGGCGAGCGCCGGGCGGTGTTTGATACCCCTCAGCACTCCTACACTCGTAAGCTCTTAAGCGCTGTGCCAGTGGCCGATCCTGCCCAGCGTAGGGAGCGGGTATTGCTACAGGGCGATATTCTCAGCCCCATCCGCAAGGTAGGTGACGAGCCTGAGCATCTGCCCTTAGTGCAGGTGGCAGCTGGTCATTTTGCTGCTCAGGAAGCGCGCAGCGCCGAGCGTTTGTCGTCATAGTTGGTTTCCAAATGATACAAAAACAGGAGTGATTCCATGCAAAGAACTAAGCGTATTCTCAATAGCGCAATCGCGGGTGTGGCACTGAGCGTAGCCCTTTCCGCCTCTGCGCAAGCTGGTACGTTAACGATTGCCTCGCCGCAAGACCCGGGTACCTGGGACCCTATCGATACTTTTCTGGTTAACTGGGCGTCGGTAGCCACCAATATTTTCGATGGTTTGACGTACAGGGGACCTGATTTAGAGTTGGTACCTGGTTTAGCGACCGAGTGGGAAGAACTGGATGACGGCACCCGTATCCGTTTTACCCTGCGTGAGGGCGTTACTTTTCATAACGATGAAGCCTTTAATGCTGAGGCGGTAAAATTTACCTTTGATCGTCTGCTAGGTGATGAAGGCGCCCAAGGGCCACAGCGTTCCAACTATACGGCTATCGAAAGTGTAGAAGTGATTGATGATTACACGGTCGACTTTCACCTTAATGAACCTGACCCGGTACTGCTGACTAAACTAGCCGGTTATGGCGCGATGATTGTGCCCCCTGAGTACTTGGCTGAACATGGCGATGATCACTTCAATACCCATCCGGTAGGCACTGGGCCCTTCAAGGTGGTTGAGTACAATCCTCGCGAGGACGTACAGCTCGAAGCTTTTGCAGAGCATTGGGGCGGTGCGCCTAAGCTGGACGGTGTGACGTATCGATTCATTTCTGAGCCATCCACCGCCGTGGCCGAGCTGCAGTCTGGGCGCGTCGATATCGTCATCCCGCCCACCATTCCCATCGGTATGATCGATACAATCAATAACCACGACGAGGCCAGTATTGTCAGCGTACCTTCGCCGACAGTTGAAGCTATTCGCTTTAACACCCAATCGGGAATCACCGCTGACGAACGTGTACGGAAAGCCATGATCATGGCCGTGGATCGTCAGGCTATTATCGATTCTATTCTGGCCGGTGAAGGCGAGATGATTGCCAGTTTCCAGGGCGCCCAATCGTTTGGTAACGATCCGGAGATGGAGCCGCTGCCGTTTGACCCGCAGCAGGCTCGCCAGTTGCTGGACGAAGCAGGGGTAGAACCCGGTGCCACCGTACAAATTGATGTGCGCGGCAACGATG
Source organism: Vreelandella neptunia (assembly GCF_022489065.1). Classification (GTDB taxonomy): domain Bacteria; phylum Pseudomonadota; class Gammaproteobacteria; order Pseudomonadales; family Halomonadaceae; genus Vreelandella; species Vreelandella neptunia_A. The sequence goes on from NZ_JAKVTW010000014.1 coordinate 18,099, forward strand.
CCACCTTTGGTGAAGTCGCCCAGGTGGTGGCTTCCTATCTTCAGGGAGTGGGAATCACCGCATCAATCCAGCCTTATGAAACAAACGTGTTGCTTAACGACATTATTCCGGCAGGCCGGACCGGTGAAATGTTCCAGCAGAAGTGGGGCGGTTGGACATTTGATTTCGATAATACCGCTTACTTGATGTACCACACCGGTGAACGCTGGAATCCTTATGATAGCGACGCAGAGCTAGACGAAATGCTTGAAGCCCAGCGCAGTATTACCGATCAGGATGAGCGTGAAGAATTGCTACAGGCAATCGCGCGCTATACCCAGGATCGCGCCTTGGAAATGCCGCTTTATAGCATCAATGCGCTCTACGGCGTCCGTGACCGGGTGCAGAGCTTTGAACCTGCCCCGGATAATCGTATGCGTTTGACCGACGTCGATGTTGCTGACTAATCGTGACTACCTCCGGCCGTTCGAGAGAGCGGTCGGTAAACATTACGACAGGCGCTTAATATTACGGCGATACGGACGCTAGTGCGAAGAGGTCATAGTGGCAAAATTTCTTCTATACCGAATACTGCAGGCCATCTTTGTGGTCATCGTCGTAACGCTGATCGTCTCTTTTGCGATCAGGTTAACCGGCGACCCAGCAGTGATGCTGGCTCAGGGTGCGGGCAGTATTACCGAGGCGGATCTGGCAAGGATTCGTGAAGCTTTAGGCTTGAATCAATCTTTCCTGGCCCAGTACATCGGATTCTTGCGCGGCTTGGTGGTAGGTGATTTTGGTCGTAGCTTTATGGGAGGCACGCCAGTGAGCGACCTGATTGGCCGCGCACTGCCAGCCACCCTAGCGCTGGCATTCGCTTCGCTGTTTGTGTCTATCGTGGTGTCGATCCCATTGGGCATTAAAGCGGCGGTGTCGCGGGGAAGATGGCCCGATCAGATGATTAGGATTTTCTCCCTGATAGGCCTCTCTTTTCCCAATTTCTGGCTAGCGATCATGCTGGTGCTACTGCTTTCTATCACCTTCAACCTGCTGCCGCCCAGTGGCATGGAGGGTTTCTCCAGCTTCATCATGCCCGCTGCGACGATGGGAATCATTCTGACCGCTACGAACGTGCGGCTGGTGCGAACTACCATGCTGGATACCTTGCGCTCCCAGTACATTATGGTGGCGCGGGCAAAAGGTCTTTCCAACAATGTAGTGCTTTACAAGCACGCGCTGCGTAACTGCTCTATCCCGCTGATCACTTATTTCGGTTTGCAGTTCGGTGGGTTGCTGGGCGGTATTGTCGTTGTCGAGCGAGTGTTTAACTGGCCGGGGCTTGGCACCTTGGCCTTTGAAGCCGTGTCGGCGCGTGACTATCCGGTCTTGCAGGGCGTCATTACCGTGCTCTCGCTAATGATCATCTCCATCAACCTTCTCGTTGATATCGCTTATGGCTTGGTCGACCCCAGGGTGCGTAAGGAATAACCATGACGGCAGCTATCAAAACCGACAAATTGAAACGCTTTAAGAACCTGGAGTTTATCCTCGGTGTGTTGCTCGTCGGCGGTATTGGCTTGGCGGTAATTTTTTCCGGTTGGCTCTTCCCCGGCGGTGGGTCAGAGCTAAATCTCGCCTTTCGGTTAACGCCGCCGCTGGTGGAGCCTGGCTTTCCCCTAGGCACTGATCCACTAGGTAGGGATGTGCTGGCGAGGGTGATTATTGGTGGTGAAATCTCGCTGAAAGTAGGCGTCTACTCAGCCCTTGGTGCGGTGGTCATTGGCATCATAATGGGCTTGGTATCCGGCTACTACGGCGGTTTTCTGGATATGATTGTGATGCGCTTTGCCGATGTGCAACTGGCGCTGCCCTTTATCCTGCTGGCGATTACGTTTATCGCGGTGATTGGGGGCGGGCTGACCAATATGATCATCCTGTTGATTATCTCCCAATGGGTGCAATACGCCCGCTTGGTCAGAGGCTCGGTGCTTTCACTACGCGATCGTGAATTTATTCTGGCTGCCAAAGCAATTGGGGTAAAAGATATCCGCATTCTGTTTCAGCATCTGCTGCCGAATTTGATCGGCCCGGTGATCGTGCTGATGACGCTCAATGTGGCCAACAATATTCTGTTGGAAAGCAGCCTGACCTTTCTAGGACTCGGCGTCGATCCAGTGATTCCCAGTTGGGGCGGCATGCTGGCAGAAGGGCGCACTTACCTGCAAACGGCGTGGTGGGTGAGTGTTTTTCCTGGTGTGGCCATTCTTTTGACCGTATTGGGGCTGAACTTGCTGGGCGATTGGCTCCGCGATGCCCTGGATCCCACTGGACGTACTTCCTTATGAGCATGACGGATAGCCCGCAAATCGACACCTTGCTTGAACGCTCTTTTCCCCGCACTACACGTACTTTGCTTGATGAGTACGCAACGCCTGCCTATGAAGGCTACGCGTTGGAGGCATGGGTGTTTGACGATCAAAGCGAGCGTCATGCAATAGAAACTGCCTTCAAGGCAGTCGGTGTTAGCGCGCGCCTGCGCAGTGCCTATAAGCCTTTGGTGCATTTCTTTTTAGAGGATTTCAGTTGGGAATCACTGCAATCCCTGCTGATTGAGTACCCGGTGCTGGCGAATGCTCCGCGCCGCTTTCTGCTTGAAGCTTACCCGTTGGCAGCGCTACTTCCTCAAGGTGTATCGCTATGCTGGGAGGGTGTTGAATCCACAGCTATTTCTACACCTCTTCATTATCGGGTGAATGTGAAGCGTAGCACTGGGGAGCTGGAAACGTATGTGGTTGAAGCGCCTAATCGCCAACATCTAGACCATGTAGATGAGCCTCAGTGCTCGCCCTGTGGCTGGCTGCGGCTGTCCTCTCCCCAGGGTGAGGTGAGTGAATCAATCGTTGAGACCGACTATGAGGCGCTGTTTCAAACGGCGGTGGCGACCCTCTCATCAACTCCGTGGCAGTCAGTGTCACCCAACTTTGAAGAGCTTAATTTCAGTGTCTACCTGCCCAGTCGCGATCGACGCTTGATATGGGACGATGAACATATCAGCCTTGCTGAAGCACTTCATGAAGATCTCTATTTTTCTACCCTAGAGTATTTTCAGCGCCACGCGGGCTTAGCGCTGGGAGATCGTTCAATTCAGCCGGGGCAGATTGTGCCGGAGATATTAACGCAGGGCGATGCGCCCTATCTGAAGGTAAGCCTGCGGCCTTTAGATGCTTCCCAGCCCCAGCGCACCGAGGTTGAATTGAACGATGCCCAGCAGGCGATTGATGTCGCTCAAATTGAGCAGGTATTGGCCGCCCTGGGTGGCCAGACGTTACTCAGCACCACTCGGGCAGGGAGGGTAGTTGAGGCGCGCTATCAGGCAGGCAGTGATCGCGCTGTGATCATCAGCGCGGGCCAGCATGCCAACGAAACATCTGGCGTTGTGGGAGCACTACGTGCAGCTCAAACGCTTAGTCGTGAGCCAGAAGCCCACTTTGTTATCTCCCCGCTAGAGAATCCCGATGGTTACGCGCTGCAGAGTCGTCTGGTGGCTAACCAGCCACGCCATATGCATCACGCAGCGCGTTACACTGCGTTTGGTAATGACCTTCAGAGTCAGCCCTTAGGCCAACCGTTTGAACACGCCATTCGTGAACAGGCTTTCGCGATTAGTAGCGCTAAGCTGCATGTTAATTTACACGGCTACCCCGCCCATGAGTGGACGCGCCCGCTGAATGGCTACGTCCCACGCGGCTTTGAAATGTGGACGATTCCAAAAGGCTTCTTTTTGATTCTACGCTATCAGCCCGGTTGGGAAACCGCTGCGGAGCAGTTGGTTGAAGCCGTTACCCAACAGCTTTCTCAAGTGCCTGGACTGGTCGAATTCAATGCCACGCAAATTGCCCTGTTTGAAACCCATGCTGGCGCGTTAACATTTCCTGTTTTACATGGCTTTCCCTACCTGATATCAGAAGATGCTGACCAATTAACGCCGCTGATGCTGATCACCGAATACCCTGACGAGACGCTGATTGGGGAGCCCTTTGTACAAGCGCATGCCGCACAGATGGCCACGGTGATAGCGGCCTATAACGCCTTTCAAACGCTCTCATTGGGCAGTTAATCTCAATGACGAGGCTATTGAAGCACTGTTACAATGGATAAATGAACAGTGCTTTCAATACGCCGACCGCCTCGCTTGATGACCCTTTCTATTACCTAACGAACTTTCGCTTCGTTTTGGCCTGGGTGAGTGAGCGCCATGCTGATCTGCTCGCCGCAGACGAGCTCGCTTTTCTTGATCGGTTTGAAAGCTTACCCCAGGCGTCTCAAGCGCTGCTGGTGCGTATGGTGATGCGCAAGGGCGAGCTGTTTCGTCTTAGCAAGCTGGCTTATAGCGAGATAGGTGACAGTGCCAGCGCCTTGCAGCCGTTGATAACGCTTGGTTGGGTCGATAATGATCCTGCGCTTAGCATTGAGGAGCTGTTTCACCAACTCCGCCTCACCGAGCTGCGCCAGCTGTTGGCAGATGACATTCGCGCCACCGGGCTAAGCCTATCTAGCGCTAAAACCGTGCTCTACGACACGCTGGCAAACCGACTTACTCAAACCGCCCCGCTGCAGGCCTGGTGGCCCGACGCACCTGACCGGGTGGTGCGGCTCACGGTAATGCATATTTGCGACCGCTTACGGTTAATGTTCTTTGGCAATCTGCGCCAGGATTGGGCCGAGTTCGTGTTGACCGAGCTTGGCCTGCAGCGTTTTGAAGTTGTCCCTTTTACGCCGCAATCCCGCGCTTTTCAGTCGCGCCATGAAGTGGATACCTACTTAGTACTCCATCACCTGCGCCAACGTCTCGATGCAGGAGAACTGCCCGCCGACCTACACATTGAAGTACCGCCAGCGTCAGATAACCGCTGGCTGGCCACCCGCCGGGCACGACTACTGCTGCAGCTGGGCCGAGAGGCGGAGCGCAGCGGTGATTCGGCGCTCGCGCTGAAACTGTATGGTGATTCAGGCAGTAGCGAGGCGCGAATCCGGCACTGGCGAGTGCTTGAGCGGCTGGGCGAACACCAAACGGCTTTTGAGCTGGCGACCCATGCGCTTAATAGCAGCCCCAATGAAACCGAGCATCAGGCGCTAGCGCGGTTGCTGCCCCGCTTGCGGCGTCGGCTTAAACTGCCTGTTGCGCCGAGTGAACCCGAGCCCGCTCACGAGCGTTGGGATTTAGTACTGCCCGGGCCACAAAGCGTGGAGCGCTCCGTGGCTCAAGCACTCAGCGAGCCCCAGGCGCCGGTCTGCTATGTAGAAAACACCCTAATAACCGGGCTATTCGGCCTGCTCTGCTGGGAAGCTATATTCGAGCCGCTCCCCGGCGCTTTCTTTCACCCTTTCCATAATGGCCCTGCAGATTTATACCGCGACGATTTTGTGGCGCGGCGGCAAGATGCCTTTGATGCATGTCTGGCGCGCCTGGATGACGGCAGCTACCGCCAGCTGATTCAGGCGAGTTGGCGGAAAAAAACCGGCCTTGCCTCACCTTTTGTCCACTGGCCGATTGTCGATGAAGCGTTGGTTGACTTGGCGTTAGCATGTATTCCCGCCGAGGACTTAAGGCGCTGCTTTGAGCGGCTGCTGGGTGATTTAAAAGCCAACCGGGCCGGGTTGCCGGATTTGATTCAGTTCATGCCTGGGGCGCCTGCAGGCGAGCCGCGCTACCGGATGATTGAAGTCAAAGGCCCCGGTGACCGGCTGCAAGATAACCAACGCCGCTGGCTGTCGTTCTTCCATCGTCATGAAATGCATGTTGCGGTCTGCTATGTGCGCTGGGCAGACAGCGATGAGCGTGAGGCATGAGCGGGGTGTATCGGGTAGCGGTGCGAGCACTATGTGATTTCACCGCCCGTGAAGGTGATCTTGATCACCGCTTCACCCCCGCCCCCAGTGCTCGCGAAGGCATTGAGGGGCATACGCTGGTGGCCAGTCGGCGCGGGGCAGATTATCTCGCTGAAATGCCGCTGTCGGGAGTCTTTGAAAGCTTGACCGTTACCGGCCGCGCCGATGGCTTTGACCCCACGCGGAACCGGCTGGAAGAAGTGAAAACCCACCGCGGCAGTTTGGAGCGCATGGCGGATAACCAACGTGCCCTTCATTGGGCCCAGGTGAAAGTGTACGGCGCGCTGCTATGTGCAGAATGTCACCTGGAGCAGGTCACCTTAACCCTGGTTTATCTGGATATCACCAGCGGTAAAGAGACGTTGCTCAGCCAAGACGCCAGCGCCGCCGAACTGCAGGCATTCTTTGCTACCCAGTGCCAACGCTTTCTCGCCTGGGCGGAGCAGGAAGCCAACCATCGCCAGAGGCGTGACAGTTCACTGCAAACCTTACGCTTTCCTCATGCCACGTTTCGCCCCGGCCAGCGTGAACTTGCCGAAGACGTCTACAAGGCAACCAGCACCGGACGCTGCCTGCTCGCTCAAGCGCCCACGGGGATTGGTAAAACGATAGCGACGCTTTTCCCTATGCTCTCGGCGATGCCGCGCCAGCAGCTTGATCGCATCGCTTTTCTGACTATGAAAACCCCCGGACGACGCTTGGCGCTGGACGCGTTAGCGACGCTAAGGGCCGGGCGTGACGACGAAAGAAAACCCCTGCGGGTGCTGGAGCTGGTGGCGCGGGAGAAAGCCTGCGAGTATCCCGACCGCGCTTGTCACGGCGAGTCGTGTCCGTTGGCGGCGGGCTTTTACGACCGTCTTCCTGCCGCACGCCAAGCGGCCGTAGAACAGGCGTGGTTGGATCGCGACGCGCTGCGGGAAGTGGCGCTGGCCCACGACGTATGCCCGTACTATTTAGGCCAGGAACTGGCGCGCTGGGCGGACGTAATCGTCGGCGACGTTAACCACTGGTTCGATAGCCACGCGCTGCTGCACGGCTTGGCTCAGGCTAATGACTGGCGAACGGGCGTGCTGGTCGATGAAGCGCATAACCTGGTGGAGCGCGCGCGAGGCATGTACAGCGCTGAGCTCGATCAGCAGCGTTTCAGCCGTTTGCGCCGCGCTGCACCCAAAGTGCTCTCGCGGCCTTTGGGTCGTTTAGCACGCCAGTGGCAGGCCGTGATGAAAGAGGCTGCGTTGGAAGAGGAGGGGGAGCCGGGAAAACCGGCCTATCGTCTGCTAGCGATGCTGCCCGACAAACTGGTAACCGCTGCCCAGCAGTTGGGAGCGGCGATTACCGATCATCTGGGTGAGCACCCTGAAGACGCCAGTTTAGAGCTACAAGAAGTGCTATTTGAAGCACTGGCGTTCTGCCGCCTGGCGGAGCATTTTGGCGAGCATTCGCTATGTGATCTCACTCGCTTTGGCCGCGGACGGGCGGTACTCGGATTACGTAACCTGATACCCGCCGATTTTCTGGCGCCAAGGTTTAAAGCGGCCCACGCCAGCGTGCTGTTTTCCGCAACGCTGACACCCGCTCACTACTATCGGGATCTATTGGGCTTGCCGGCAAACACCGTATGGCGTGAAGTAGCATCGCCTTTTACCGCACCTCAGCTTGAAGTCCATATCCGCCGGGATATTTCGACGCGATTTCGTGATCGCACCGCATCCATCGAGCCTATCGTAGAGGTGTTAGCGCAGCAGTATCAGGGCAGGCCAGGGCACTATTTGGCGTTCTTCAGTAGCTTTGCCTACCTCGAAGCGGTGCTGGCGCGCTTTCGCCAGGCGCACCCCGCCGTACCTGCTTTCAGTCAAACGCGGGGCATGCCCGAAGCTGAGCGCGATGCGTTTCTAACCCGTTTTGAGCCAGGCGGTAAAGGGATTGGCTTTGCGGTGTTGGGCGGCGCCTTCGCTGAAGGCGTCGACCTGCCCGGCGATCGGCTGATCGGGGCCTTTATCGCCACCCTGGGGTTGCCCCCGTTTAACGACTTCAACGAAGCGCTTAAAACACGGCTAACCGCACGCTTTGGACAGGGCGACGACTACACCTACCGCATTCCCGGTATGATCAAAGTGGTGCAGGCCGCAGGCCGGGTGATTCGCGGTCTTGAAGATGAGGGCGTTGTGGTATTAATGGATGATCGTTTTGCCCAGGCCAGCGTACGAGCGCTACTGCCAAGCTGGTGGTCGCTGGAAAATCCCAACCCATAATTTAGGACCCTAACGCGAGCCATGACAGATCTACTCTGGTACCAGTATGCGCTGATCGGGCTAATCTTTGCCTGGAGCGGTTTTGTGCGCACCAGCCTGGGGTTTGGTGGCGCCGTACTGGCGCTGCCCTTCCTGCTCTTGGTCACCAACGAGCCGCTGGTGTTCTTGCCGATTATTGCCATCCATTTGCTGATTTTCTCTAGTTGGATTGCCTGGAACGGGCATCGGCAATTGCAGCAAGAGGGGAGTGGCGGAACTGCGCCGAAAAGCAATATTGATTGGGCTTATTTACGTAAAGCTCTAAAAATAATGATCATTCCCAAACTGATTGGGGTGGTAGGGCTGTTAACGCTGCCTGCTCAGGTCATGACCAGTATTATCTTCGGCATCGTCATTATCTACGCCATCGGTTATGTGCTGAACAAGCCTTTCAAGAGTAAGAATAAGTATGTGGACTATGTGTTGCTGGCGCTCGGGGGCTATGTCAGTGGCACTTCGCTGATTGGTGCGCCGCTGATTGTGGCGGTATTCGCCGTACATGTGGCTAAGGAGCAGCTGCGGGATACCATGTTTGTGCTGTGGTTTATCCTGGTGGTGATTAAGATGGTCTCGTTCTTGATTGCGGGAGTGGATCTGCAGTTAATCCACCAGCTATGGTTGCTGCCCTGCGCCTTTATTGGTCATTTGGTCGGCGAGAAAGCCCACCGCTATATGCTCAAAGCGGACACCGGGCTGTTCTTCCGCGTACTGGGCGCGGTGCTGATTCTGGTCAGCGTGGTGGGGTTAATTCACCCGCCAGCTTAAAGTTGGCTGTCTGCCTGGAGCGTCGTTCTACTCAAAATAGTCAGGGCGACGGCGAACAGACAGCAGATCACCGCCATAGCGATAAAAACGCTGCGCAGTGAGCCGAGCCAAATCACGGCGGGGGCGACCACCACGGGAGAGATAAACTGACCAAAAAAGAAGGTCGAGGTAAAGCCGCCAAATACCCGACCGCGCACCCGTTGAGGAGTGATGCGCATGAGCCAGGTGGTGGTGTTAGGCATAAAGGCGCCCAGGCCAAAGCCTGAGATCGCCGCACCTACAATGGCCATGGCATAGCTCTCAGTGAATCCTACGATCAAAAATCCGCTGGCCGCCAGCAAGAACCCTAAGATATAGATCGTCATCACCGACAAAAATGGCTTGTAGTAGCCATAGCCAAAGGCAACGATACTGGCCGTTAGGGCTGACATGGAGAGCGCGATGCCAATGGCCATGCCACTGATCTGGCCCTGCTGAGAGAGTAAAAAGGGAAGCTGGGCAGGGAACATATAAAACATCGCCATGCTGATCATGGCAATAAAGTAACCCAGTCCAGTACGCCCATAATCCACCTTAACGGGGGCGTCGGCGATATCAGTATTCACACTACTCTGAGTACGTGGTTCCTTTAGCATTGCCCAAGCGTAGGGCAGCAGCAGAACGCCGGTCAGGTAGAGTAAAAACGGCCCGCGCCAGCTCCAGTCAGAAAGGATCCCGCCCAGGTTAATGAAGATAACCCCGCCCAGGGCCATGCAGCTACTCTGCAGGCCAAGGAAGCGCACGCGCTCAGGACCATCGAAGTAATCACCTACCAGGGTGGTGCTAATGCTGAGAATGCCAGCGACGGCAATGCCCATCAGTGCGCGAGAGCTTAACAGCAGATCCACTCTGTCGATGAAAAAGCCTGAAACTCCGGCAAAGCCGTAGATAAATAGCATTGCCAGCAGCAATTTCTTGCGCCCAAACCGGTCAGCCAGATAGCCCATCAGTGGACTGAACAGCGTAATCATCAACGCCGGAATGGTCAGGATTAGCTGGATCAGCACCTGAGGCTGATCAGGGAAGTGGCGACTAATCCCCGGCAGCGCAGGCGCGATAATCGCCCCTGACATCACGGTCATGGTGCTGGCGAAGAGGAGTACGGCTTTAATATGAGCTAAATGGCTGATGGTCTGCTTCCACATCAAAAAAGGGGAGGAGGTAACGCACAAACCTCAATCTTAGCATGTTTGTTAGCAGGCTAGGTATTGTCTCTTATGAACTAATAGCCGAGGGATCAAGCCGACGCCTCCTGGTGGTTCTGTTAATGGGTTTAGGTGTCGTGCGGTTCACTTCGTGGTAACCGGTGTATGGGTAAATGACCTGATAGTTAGTGGTCACGAACCTCATGAGGCTGAAGATAGCTAGATTATCGTTTATCTAATAGGTTTGTTGGCGTCTATCTGTTATAGCTGGGGGTCTGACAGTACAGCAGTAGGGGCGATATCATGGCGTTTCCGTCGAATGATAATGCAGACCAAATGGCGCATATTTTGCCAGTGACGGCCCTCCTGTTTGATAACAGCGGTGCAGCGATTTCCCTGTTCGATGATCAGGATCGGTTGCTGTATGGCAATCCCCAATACTATAACCTCATCTGCCACCCGCAAGGGGCGCGCCCCTGTTGGTCAGATATCGTGCGAGACAACTATGCCAAGGGCCAGGGGCTAATTGTTGAGACGGATGATATTGAGGGGTGGATTCAGACAGCGCTCGCAAAACGTCGCATACAAACCTATCGCCAGTTCGAAATTGACGCATGGGATGGCCGCTGGCTGTTGATGACAGAAACACTGATTCCAGAGGTAGGCCTGCTCGGTATCGGTGTGGATATCACCCAGTCAAAGAACATTACCACTGCTTTAAAGCAGGAGTACCAGAATGCTTTGGTCAAAGCGGAAACCGATTTACTTACAGATATGGGCAATCGTCGGGCTCTAGAGCGTTTGCGTAAGATTCTAGTCAGTAAAGGGCAGCATTTTCAGGTGACGGCATTGATGATCGATATTGATCAGTTCAAACCCTACAACGATACCTTGGGACACCAACAAGGCGATTTTTGTTTGCAGCAAGTGGCCCGGTCGATTCGAACCAGCCTCAGAGTGAGCGAGGCTTACCCGATAAGGTTGGGCGGTGATGAATTCCTGGTGCTGATGCTGGGGGCGCCACTGTCACTCGCTCAGCAGGTGGCCCAGCGAATCAGAAATGGTGTGCGCAAAAGCGCCATCCCACATCCTATGACAGACTCTGGATTAGTTACCCTAAGCATGGGCCTTGCTAGTCGGGAAATTGTCGATTCGGAAAGTCTTTCATTGCTTCTCAAGGACGCCGACGATGCGCTTTATCAGGCTAAACGTAGTGGGCGCGATCGTATTAACGGTCCTCACGGAGACTCTGAAGGTTAGGGGCGTTCAGGAGTACATTCAGAGGCTATCTAAAACTTATCAATAAGAGAGCATGTAGCAGATAGTTAAAAGGACTTTTAATGCTTGCCACCCATTTGCAACCTCGCATCTATCCAACAAAAAACGGCCACTTGCTGTATTAGCTAAGTGGCCGTTGTTAAAAGTGTTCTTGGTCGGAATAGCAGGATTTGAACCTACGACCTCTGCCTCCCGAAGGCAGCGCTCTACCAAGCTGAGCTATATTCCGAAAGTTGCCGAGACATGCTCGACAACGGAGGTGGATCATACTTAGCTGGGGGTGTTTTTTCAAGCCCTCAAGCAAGGGTTGTGGCGAATTTTATGCTTGGCGATCAACCGCTAAGCGGGCTAATTGGGCCATGCTGTCGCGGTATACGCTGGGCGGCAGAGCATCTAACTGCTGCAGGGCTTTATCGGCCATTTCTTCGGCCCGCTGGCGGGTGTAGTCGAGAGCGCCGGTGGTGTGAATAATTTCCAGCACGGCGTCTAACTGTTCAAGCCCGCCATCGCGAATCACTTGGCGAATCAGCTTGGCCTGTTCCGGCGTGCCCTGCTCCATGGCGTGGATCAGCGGCAGTGTCGGTTTACCTTCGGCTAAATCATCACCCACGTTTTTGCCCATAGCCTCGGCGTCGCCCTGGTAATCCAGCAGGTCGTCAATCAGTTGGAAAGCGAGCCCCAGGTAGCGACCATAATACTGAAGCGCTTGCTCTTGCTCCGGCGTTGCTTCTGCCAATACAGCACCACTATGGGAAGCCGCTTCAAACAGCATGGCGGTCTTGCCCAGAATGGTCTCGAAGTAATCATCCTCAGAGATGCTGGGATTGCCGATATTGGTCAACTGCAGCACTTCGCCTTCCGCGATGATGCAGGTGGCGCCTGAAAGAATCGCCATAATGCGCATGGAACCCACATCGACCATCATCTGAAACGAGCGGGCATAAAGGAAATCACCCACCAATACCGAGGGCGCATTGCCCCAGGCGTCATTGGCGGTTTTCTTGCCGCGGCGCATATGCGACTCATCCACCACGTCGTCATGCAACAGCGTGGAGGTGTGCATAAACTCAATCAGCGTGGCCAGGGGGATATGCTTGTCGCCGGTGTAGTTGAGAGAGCGGGCCGCCAGTAGCGCTAATAAAGGGCGCAAACGCTTGCCGCCGCTTTCGGTGATGTACTGGCCGATGGTTTCGACCAGCGGTACTTTGGAGTTCAACTGCTCGACAATCGTCCGGTTGACGGCTGCGAAGTCATCGGCCACCACGGCGTGCAGCGGTGAAGGCGTTGGGCTGACGGGCTGGGCTGAGGAGACGTTAGCAGTCATGGGATCCGTTCATCGCGGCAGATGGAGGCGGTAAGTGCCGCCCTTAGTTATGAATATACGTTTTGAACATACGTTGTGATCATACATTAGGGGTCATGCGTTGTGGTCATGCTATGGGGCCGCCTGATGGGCGTCAAGACACGCGCAGCAGTTACGGTGTCGTATTAGTGGTCATTGGCGATTGACATTTGTCAGTAGTCTTGTGGTAAGTGAATATAGTCGCTATAATCCGCGACCCACTCATCATGCTCCCTGTCAGATGGCTCCAGAAGGGGCGCCACTCGCAGCAGGTCAATAAGAGCGGAAGGCGATGAGCGCCGGTTACGCGGGGCGTAGCTGGCATTAACGACAAGTCCGGAGAGCGACATGTACGCAATTATTAAAAGCGGTGGCAAACAGTACCGCGTTCAAGAAGGTCAAACCCTCAAGCTCGAGAAAATCGAAGTCGCTACCGGCGAAACGATTGAGTTTGATGAAGTGCTGATGGTCGCAGACGGCGATGACTTCAACATTGGTGCGCCGATGATTGGTGGTGCTAAAGTTTCTGCCGAGGTGGTTTCCCACGGCCGTGGCGATAAAGTAACCATCATCAAGTTCCGTCGTCGTAAGCACCACATGAAGCGTCAGGGCCACCGCCAGTGGTTCACTGAAGTCAAAATTACCGGAATTTCTGCGTAAGCGGTCAATTCCCTTAGGAGGATTTTGCAATGGCACATAAAAAGGCAGCTGGCTCCACGCGTAACGGTCGCGATTCCGAGTCCAAACGCTTAGGTGTGAAACTCTTCGGTGGCCAAGCGGCGACTGCGGGTAACATCATCGTGCGTCAACGCGGCACGCGTTTCCACGCCGGTACTGGCGTTGGTCTAGGTCGTGACCACACACTGTTCGCGCTGAGCGACGGTTTTGTGAAGTTTGAGACCAAAGGTCCGAAAAACCGCAAGTTTGTTAGCATCGTTTCTGCCTAAACGGTCAGCGTTGCGCTCGTAATTGGCTTAAATAGAGCTGTAAGAAAAGTTACGAGAAAAAAGGCCCCGCTATGGCGGGGCTTTTTTGTCGGTTAAATCTCTTTTCCAATACGTTTTTCCACCATGCTTTATCACTATGTCTTTACCAGTATGCTAGTGGAAATAAAGGGTTGGAAAAAAAGTAGTGCATATTAGGGCGGCGGAAGCGGCCGGGAGAATCCAATGCAGTTCGTCGATGAAGCCTCGATTATTGTTGAGGCGGGCAAAGGCGGCAATGGCTGTCTGAGCTTTCGCCGCGAAAAATATGTGCCCAGGGGCGGCCCCGATGGCGGTGATGGTGGCCATGGCGGTAGCGTATACCTGATTGGTGACGATGCGCTGAACACCTTGATCGATTTTAAGTTTCAGCGTTTTTATAAAGCGCAAAACGGTCAGGGCGGCATGGGTCGTCAAATGAGCGGTAAAGCAGGTGAAGACCTGCACGTCAAAGTGCCGGTGGGCACCACGGTGATCGATGAAGACACCCTGGAAGTCATCGCCGATGTGACCGAAATTGGTCAGGTAGTGCTGGTGGGCGAAGGCGGACGTCGTGGCTTGGGTAATATCCACTTTAAGTCCTCGACTAATCGTGCGCCGCGACGCACCACTACTGGTACCGATGGCGATCGCCGCAACCTGCGTTTAGAAATGAAGGTGATGGCCGATGTTGGCCTGCTGGGCATGCCCAATGCTGGTAAATCAACACTGATTCGCTCGGTGTCTGCCGCCAAGCCGAAGGTCGCCAACTACCCGTTCACTACCTTGGTGCCTAATCTGGGCGTTGTGAAGCTGGGGATGCACGAGCACTTCGTGATGGCCGACGTACCGGGCTTAATCGAAGGGGCCTCTGAAGGCGCGGGCTTGGGGCTACGTTTTTTGAAGCACCTGACCCGCACGCGGCTGCTGTTTCACGTGGTTGATGTGGCGCCGTTCGATGAGTCTGACCCGGTGGAGGCGGCAAAAGCGATTGTTCACGAGTTAGGGCAGTTTTCGCCAGCGCTGTCTGAACGTCCTCGCTGGCTGGTGCTGAACAAGTTTGACCTGCTGCCGGAAGATGAGCGAGAAGATCGCGCCCAAAAGATTATTCAGGCGCTTAACTGGGAAGGCCCGGTGTTCCGCATTTCAGCGATCAGCAGCGACGGCACCGATAAATTGGTGCAGGCGGCCTACCGCTGGTTGACCGAGCAACGTCGTCTTGAGAATGAAGATGAAGAAGCGCTGGCTCGTGAGGAGGAGATGCGCCGCCGCATGGAAGAAGAGTCGGTTGCGCGTACCGAAGATCGTTTGGGACGTCGGCGTAAGCGTGATGATGAAGATGACGAAGACTTCGACGACGATGATTATGATGTTGAAGTCGAATACGCCCCTTAGTGGTATTGAGCGGGTGCATTCGGTAGTAAGCTTAAGGTAATAAGCTAAAAAGGGGCTGCGTTCGCGCGGCCCCTTTTGTAAGTGTCTGATTGAGGCGGGGTGGCATGGAAAGTAACGAGCAAATCCTGGGGCGTAGCGCGCTAAGCCGTGCGCGGCGTGTCGTTGTGAAGATCGGCAGTGCGCTACTCACTAACGATGGTCGCGGCCTTGACGAAACCGCCATCGGCGGCTGGGTGGATCAAATCGCCGCCCTGCATCAGCAAGGCATTGAAGTGGTACTGGTCTCCTCCGGCGCCGTTGCCGCTGGCATGGTGCGTCTTGGCTGGCAGGTGCGCCCCAGCGCCGTGCATGAGCTTCAGGCAGCAGCAGCCGTTGGCCAAAATGGCTTAACCCAGTGCTATGAGCAGCACTTTGCTCGTCACGGAATGTTGACCGCGCAGATTCTGCTTACCCATGATGATCTCTCCAATCGCAAGCGCTACCTTAATGCGCTTTCTGCGCTGCGCACGCTGGTAGAGATGCGCGTGGTGCCGGTAATCAATGAAAACGATACCGTGGTCACTGATGAGATTCGCTTTGGTGATAACGACACCCTGGGGGCGCTGGTCGCTAACCTGTTGGAGGCTGATGCACTGCTGCTGTTAACCGACCAGGAAGGCCTGTTTGACGCCGACCCTCGCCACAACCCGAATGCCCAGATGATTGCTGAAGGACGCGCCGACGACCCGCGCCTGGCGGCAGTGGCGGGCAGCGGAGGCGCGCTGGGGCGGGGCGGTATGAGTACTAAAGTGCGCGCGGCGCAATTAGCCGCGCGCTCCGGTGCGGTGACGGTGATTGCCAGCGGCCGCCAGCCAGATGTTATCAACCGCATCATGGCGGGCGAAGCGTTAGGTACGCTGCTGCGGCCTGATCAGGTACCCATGGCGGCGCGCAAGCGCTGGCTAGCTGGTCAGTTACAGGTGCGCGGCACGCTGGTGCTGGATGCCGGTGCGGTGAAAGTGCTGCGCGATAAAGGCTCTAGCCTGTTGGCGGTTGGGGTGCGCAATGTGCAGGGCAGCTTTAAGCGTGGCGATATGGTGGTGTGCGTAGATGAGCAGGGCGCGTCTGTGGCCAAAGGCTTGGTCAACTACGGTGCCGATGAAGCGCGCCAGTTAGCGGGCCAGCCCAGTCACCAAATTGAAGCGATCCTGGGTTATGTGGAAGCCCATGAGCTGATTCATCGCGATAATCTTGTCGTTGTCTAAGTCAGCTCATGCGTTAACGTGCCGCTGGCGGCAGAGGTACTTGGCGCGGCCACTCATCGGGTACCAAAAAGAGCCGCTCATAGCGCTGTTCATCGTGCCCTTTCGCTGAGTAACACAGCATCACTTGCTGAGGTGAACGCCAAGCGTGAACCTGTTGAATAATGACGGGTAGCACCTCTTCAGCAGGGCGAAATGCACTGTGTGGCGGCGGTGATAGCCAGTGTGGCTTTTCAAGCCAGACCATTCTCGGCATAGCTGAAAAGCGGGCTGCCATCTCGGGCCAGTCGCGTAAGTAGCACCAAGTCCCCCGGCGGTGATCGGTCGTTGCGCCTTCCGGCGCTGGCATCGTTGCGTGCCAGGGGTAATACAGTACGCCAGGCATCGCCAATCGCTGCATTAGCTGCTCGCCAAAACCCGTGCCAGAAACGCCAAGATCTCGGGGCGCTAGCCAGTGGGCGAGGGTTTCCAATGCAGGTGGCGTGGTGGAGAGCGGCAGTTGATGGCGCCGCAGGTGAGCGCACTTAAGCGCTAGGCTGTCTAACCCACCCGGGCCAATCCAGCGGCTTTGGCTGGTGGGGGCGCCAGGCCCTTCAGGCAGCCCCAGGTAGAACTTAATCGCTACTTCCAAATGCACGGGGGCTGGATTGCCGCGGGTGCGGTAGAGCATATCCAGCTCGCCCAGCGTGGTGCGCTTTCGGCTGATGCGCACGTTGCGGGCTAGCAGCCGTGTATTTGGTGCGTGATCTAACAGCGTATGCCACAGGCGTTCATGGTAATGCCCCATGCGCATTGCGCGGCTGCCGTTTAGAGTGTTTAACGGCGGTCGGCCCAATTGACGAAGCCAAGACAGCAGCGTGTGCTCTAGCCCCAGCTCTTCAAGGGTAGGGCGGCCAGCGCATGGAATGGGTGGCGGTAGCTTCACTAGATCCGGTGTGACGGCCAGCCAAGCAATATCGCGTAATACGGGATCACTTAGCACGGTATCAAGTCGCCCTGTCTCCATTAGCAGCAATGGGTCTGCAGCCTCTAGCGCACCATAAACACCTTCATTAAGCACGGATTGCTCCTCAACACGTTAATTGAATCGGCGCTGTGGTTTGGCCGCTAACGGTTACGCAATAGACGTTATAACGATAACCCTTTGGCGTACTACTCTAGCTAGGGGGGAGAGGCGAGGGAAGCGTGTTAAGGGGGATGTTGAGGAAGGGGGCTAAAAGGGGAGCCACAGGCTAAAACGCAGCGGGCCCCCCGTAGGGAGCCCGCAAAGCGATATTAATCGCGGTCAATTTGGGTAACTTCGGAAGAGCCCTGACGTACGCTGATTTCTAGCTCACGGCCATTTTCACCGCGGCCTTCGATATCGATGATGCCGCTCTTATCAATATCAAGATCTTCGAACTCAACCATGCCTTCCTGGCTGGCAACGTCTAAGGCTTGGCGAATATCGTCTTCGCTCATGCCCCAGGCACCGGTGATCAGGCGCTCACGTTTCTCTTGTAGCGTTTCACCGTTATCGAGGGAGAATTCCACATCGGCGTACCACTCATCGTCCAACCAACCTTCGACTTCTACGCGGCCACGGCTTTTAATGCTAACTTCTTCGTAGTGGCTGAAGCCGTAATCATTGGCGTGGGTCAAGACGTCATCGATGCGATCCATCGGCAGCGAATCGGCCTGGGCAGTGCCCGCAGCAGCGGCAAGCAGCAGAGCAGAGGTCGGGATCAGCAGCATTTTTTTCATGGTGTTCATATCAAATTCCTTCTTTGCGTAGTTAAACGTGAATGTCTGTACAACAGTTAATACCGGCATCCAGCGAATGCGACAGGGAATTTATACCACCGCGATACTTTCCTTAAGCTGACAAAACTGTTCATCTAACGTTCATGTTGCCTTTGGCATCCTAGCCCCATGAGTAAACTACAACGTCACCTTATAATGCCGTTGCGCAGCGTTCCACGTCGGGCTCGCCGTAACGCCACTGGTTTGGCCTTAGTGCTATTGCTAGTGGGTAGCGCCGTGGGTGACCAGCCCTGGGAATCACTTCACGGAGAGGTGCGCCGTGGTGAGGTTGTTCCGCTCGACACGATTTTAGACTGGCTGGAAGCTCACTATATAGGCGATGTGCTGGAGGTTGAAGTAGAGCGTGAAGGGGGGTACGTGGAGTACGAAATTAAGCTGCTCGGCCCCCAGGGCCAAGTAGTGGAATTTGAGTTCGATGGCCAAAACGGTCAATTGATGTCCATTGAGGGCGTGCGTATTAATGACATGCGTCGCTAATATCGCTATTCAAATTGCCAAGTCGATGCCTAGAAGGGTAGTTAGCCAATGAAGTGTTTGCTGGTAGAGGATGACCAAGCGCTAGCGCGTGAGTTGAGCCAAGCGTTACGTGACGGTGAATGGCTGGTAGAGCATGCGGCAACCGGTCAGGACGCAGATTTTTTAGTGCGTACGGAAGCTTACGACACACTGATTTTAGATGTAGGGCTACCCGACGGTGACGGCACACGCTGGTTAGCGGCGTGGCGGGAAGATGGCATTGATCTGCCTGTGCTGATCCTGACGGCCCGTGAGCGCTGGGCCGATAAAGCCGCTGGTTTTACCGCTGGCGCAGATGATTACGTCACTAAGCCATTTGAGCCTGCTGAAGTGCTGTTTCGTTTGCGCGCGCTTGTGCGCCGCAGCCACGGTCACGCTCACCCAGTATTGAAAGTGGGCGAACTCAGTTTAGATACCCACACCCAGCACGTGACGTTGGCAGGACGACCGGTAGGATTGACCGCGCAGGAAACGCGCTTGCTGGGGTATCTCATGCATGCTGCGCCGCGGGTAGTGAGTCGTACCGAGCTCTCAGAGCATGTTTACGACCGCGACCATGAACCGGACTCCAATGTGATTGATGTTCAGGTCAGCCGCCTGCGTCGTAAGTTGGGCAGTTGGCGCATTGCCACTCAGCGGGGCCAGGGCTACCGGCTATTAGAAGAAGAGCCCGCGACCGAATGAGTTGCTATACAGCATGGCGTGATCGGTGGGCAAAGCGCTGGGTAGGGCGCTCCATCAGTACACGGCTGTTGCTGGCAGTACTGCTGATGGTGGGACTAGCTCTGCCTATCGCAGGCGTGCTGCTTTCCCAGCATTACCATATCGCGGCAACGCGCGCTTTTGATGAGCGCCTTACCGCCACGCTTAACGTCATTATGGCGGGCGTTACCTATGATCGTTTAGAGCAGCAACTGGTCCATGATCGGGCGCTGGGCGACCCACGTTTTGAGAATGTCTACTCCGGCTGGTACTGGCAAATTACGGATGGTGAGCAACATACGTTGGTTTCCCGTTCACTGTGGGACCAACGCCTGCCGGTGGTCGACAATGAGAGTCTCAGTGCGCGTTCGTTAACAGGGCCACGTGGGCAATCGCTGCGCGTAGTTGAACGCGATATATACCTGGCGCCGCTGGAAGCCCCGTTACACATCAGCGTGGCCGCTCGGGACGATGTACTGTTCAGCGACATTCGCGAATTCCAACACCTTTTGTGGGGCGGGTTGATCGGCTTGGGCGTGCTGCTACTCAGCGTATTAGCGCTGCAAGTACGCTGGGGGTTGGCGCCGCTTAGGCGGATGCACGCCAATCTTCATGACGTAGAACAGGGCCGCAGCGAACAGTTAGATACCCGCTTACCGGACGAGTTGGCGACGCTAGCCGCCTCAATGAACGCGGTGTTAGCCCGCGATCAGCGCTTAATTGAGCGCGGCCGCCATACGGCGGGGAACCTCGCCCATGCGCTGAAAACACCGCTAAGCGTTATGCGCATACAGCTGCGTCAGTTACCCGAAGCCAGCCGTAGCGTTTGGGAGGTAGAGCTGGCGCGGGTTGATAGCGCGGTACGCCACCACTTAGCGCGGGCTTCGGCGGCGGGTGAAGGCGTCCGCTTTGCGCCCATTGATCTGCAAACGACCTTGGCACCGCTGCTTAATGGGCTAGCTAAGCTAGCCCAGCGGCGTGGTATTGTGCTGCGCCAACGTTGGGATCAGGCAGTCAGAGCGCACATGGATGACCAGGATATCCAGGAACTGGTGGGTAATTTAATGGATAATGCGTTGCGCTGGTCGCATAGCGAGGTGCAGCTACAGGTGCAGGTTGACGGGCAGCAGTTGATCTTAACCGTTAGCGATAATGGTCCTGGCATGTCTGAAGCGGAGTGCCAGCAGGCGGTTCAACGGGGTAAACGGTTGGATGAACAACGCTCCGGCAGCGGCCTTGGGCTAGCCATTGTGACCGATCTTGTCGCCCTGTATAACGGCCATATGCATCTTGATCGCGCCAAGGCAGGCGGATTGCAGGTGGTGGTGAAATTGCCCGTTGTGGCCCATGGATAACGGATAAGTGATTGGATGAATGATACGCAGACGCTGCCTGATATTTTAGTTGGCCCCTTATTAAGACGCATCAGCACCACCCGACTGGTGCTCTGGGTAGTGGCTTCCCGGGCGTTGAATATGACGCTAATCCTAAGACCTGGGCAGAGTGACGCCGAGTCGATTGGCTTGGCGCACCATCACCAGTGCATTCCCATCGGCCAACGCGCCTTTATCTATCTAATTGATATTGAGCTTGATTCACCGCTGCCCTGCGATGAGCGTATCGAATACGACCTGCAGGTGGAGAGCCAGCAGGGAGAGTGGCGCTCCTTGCCCGAATGGGCGCCGTGGCTCTGTTATGACGGCGCTGCCTACCCCGCCTTTGTGATTGCATCCCGGCATCACCGCCTGATGCACGGCTCCTGCCGTAAACCCCATCACGACAGCGCCGATGGCTTGGTGCGGGCTGATAGCTGGCTTGCTGAGCACCAGGCAGCGCCCACCGAGTGGCCCGCGTGGCTGCTGATGACCGGCGACCAAATTTACGCTGACGATGTTGCTGGCCCTATGCTGCGCGCGGTGCATGCGCTAATTGAACAGCTAGGGTTGGTGGATGAGTGGCTGGAAGGTGCTACGGTCGACGATAGCCAAGCCCTCTATGACTCGCCTGATAGCTACTATCAACGCGCGGAGTTGCTGCCGGATGTGACCAGCAACGTGGCGCTTCGCCAGCGCTTTTTTAGCGGTGTTAAAAAGCCGGTCTTTACTTCCGCAAATGCGCAAAACCATTTAATGACCCTGGCTGAAATGCTCGCCATGTACTGCCTGGTATGGTCCCCCGTACCCTGGCAAGTGATTAGGTTCGAGGCACCGGCTTTAGATAAAAAAAATGCCGAGCTCTATCGCCAGGAGCAGGCGGTAATGGATGGCTTCGTTGCCGGACTACCGCAGTGTGCGCGGCTGATGGCGCACTTGCCCAGCCTGATGATCTTCGATGACCATGACGTGACCGACGACTGGAATCTTTCCGCTGATTGGGAGCTGGCCGCCTATGGCCATCCATTTTCGAAACGCATAATCGGTAACGCCCTGGTGGCCTATTTGCTCTGCCAAGCGTGGGGAAACGATCCGGATAAACTAAGTCCGTTGATCCATCACGCTTCAACACTGCTGCGTGATGGCAGTCAGCCGCTGGTATGTGCTGAGCAAGATGGGTTTATTGAACGGCTGCTGCGTTTTCAAGGCTGGGAGTTTCAGGTGCCTGGCACGCCTGCCTTAATTGTGCTGGATACGCGCACCCGCCGTTGGCGAAGCGAGCGCAAACTAAACCACCCTTCTGGATTGATGGATTGGGAAGCGCTCATGGAGATGCAGCAGGCGCTGATGGGCGCGAAAAGCGCCGTGATTATTTCTCCCGCACCCATGTTCGGCGTCAAATTGATTGAGAGTATACAAAAGCTCTTCACCGTCATGGGTAAACCCCTGGTGGTCGATGCTGAAAACTGGATGGCCCACCGTGGCGCGGCGAATACGCTGCTACAGATTTGGCAGCACTCCAAAACGCCCGGCAACTATGTGATTTTATCGGGGGATGTCCACTACTCGTTTGTCTACGACATTGTGGTACGCCGTCAAAAGAGAGCGCCTAACCTATGGCAGATAACCTCTAGTGGCATCAAGAACACCTTTCCCAAAAATCTGCTTAATACCTTTGACCGGCTAAATCGCTGGCTTTACGCACCTTGGTCGCCACTCAACTGGTTTACCAAACGCCGCAAGCTGAGCGTTCACCCGCGGGATCCTGATCGCGCCAGTGCCGGAGAACGGCTCTGGAATGCCAGCGGTATTGGCCTGGTCACCCTGGATGAGAAAGGCCACCCTATCGATATTCGCCAGCTAGACGTCGACGGTAGTGACGTGGTGTTTCCGCCGCCTGAAAAAACGCTTCCCTGAACAGCGCTGCTTTCGAAACGTCAGGGCGCTAACTGCCTGACTCATCAGCTGATTGTCATGATAACGTCACGAAAATGACGCACGCTTGCCCCCTAGCAACAACCTCCATGGATGGTGCATTCCATAGGTACCACCGCTATTGATCGGGGTGGCAGAACAGGGCCGCAGGCAAATGACCGCACAAGAAGCGCAGTGGCTGAAAAAGATCATTGCAAATGAAGAATTGCATGTTCTTTTTCAGCCCATTGTGGATGCCAGTGAACAGGCAGTTTATGGCTACGAAGCACTGATTCGAGGGCCTAAAACGTCGCCGCTGCACTCTCCGTTACGACTATTTGAGGTAGCCACCCAGGCAGGAAAATTGGTGGAGTTAGATATCCTCTGCCGACGGTTAGCGATTCACCGTTTTGCAGAGCTTAAGCTGCCCGGCCTGCTGTTTCTTAACGTAATGCCGTTAACCATCGTCGAGCGTGATTTTCGCGAAGGCTTAACCCTTGGCTTTATCCGGGACAGTGGCCTGCCCCCTGAACGGGTGGTGATTGAACTCACTGAACACGTACCCATTCATGATTACGAGTTAATGCGCCAAGCGGTGGATCACTACCGCACGATGGGCTTTCAGGTGGCGCTGGATGATCTTGGTGCCGGGCACTCAAGCCTGCGCCACTGGTCAGAACTGCGCCCCGATTTCGTTAAGCTTGACCGGCACTTTATCTCCGGTATCGACCAGGATCCGGCAAAACGAGAATTTCTCCGCTCGATTCTCGATGTGGCCCGTAGCCTGGATTGCCAAGTCATCGCCGAAGGGGTGGAAACCGCCGCTGAGCATCTCTGCCTCTGGGAGCTGGACCGTGGGCTCGCGCTACTGCAGGGCTTCTACTTCGCTCGGCCCAGCCAGCAGCCGCCTTTAGAGCTTAATATGGTGCTACCGGCGACCACCCAATTAAAAAGCCCGGCTGGGCGTACCGCGCGCTCTATCTTTCGTACCATTGAGGCCGTGACGCCTGATTGCGCTGTACCACTGCTTGCCGAGCGTTTTCGCCAACAGCCCAGCTTGCGCTGTGTCACGGTGGTGGATAACGACAAGCCCGTAGCAGTGGTGCGGCGCAACGCTTTCCTGACCCTGTTTACCAACCCTTTCAGTCACGCTCTGTACGCCAAGCGATGTGTTCTGGACGTTGCTGATACGCGCATGCTGGTAGCCGAGGCGGATACGCCGCTTGAGATTTTAAGCCAGCAGTTGACCGATAGCCACGATATAGAGCAGGAAGACTTCGTCATCGTTAATGCGAGCGGTGACTACCTGGGGATGGGCAATATCGTTGACCTTCTTCGCGAGATTACCGCCATTCAGGTGCGCCAAGCGCGCCATGCCAACCCGCTGACCGGTCTGCCGGGTAACATTTTGATTAACGAAACCCTGGCCGCTTATTTAGCCGCTGAAAAGGGCTTTGCCGCTGCTTACGTCGACTTAGATAATTTTAAAGCCTTTAACGATGCGTATGGCTACGCGCGGGGCGACCATGTGATTATTTCACTATCGCGTCTGTTGCAAGCACAAGTGGAGAGTGCAGGCGGGTTTATCGGCCATATTGGTGGTGATGATTTTATGATGCTGCTACCGCTCAGCCATTGGGAGAGCATCTGTGGGCAAATCTTACGCTCTTTCGAAGTGGTCGCGCCGGGCTTCTATGAGGAAGCGGACCGACTGCAGGGTGGGATTCATACCGAAAACCGACAAAATAAAGTGGCGTTTATTCCTTTTGTTAGCGTGTCGATTGCGGTCAAACCCATCCACGACACCTCCCTCTGCAAAGCGCTGGATATTGCCGCTGAGCTGTCTGAATTGAAGCATCAAGCCAAAAAAATTCCGGGGAATAGTCTGTTTGTGGAGCGTCGCGATAGCTGCGTTGCCCATTAGAGCGCAGTGTCATTATGCCTACTTAAAAACGTCATCAAGTGGTCATCTAAATGCCCCGCCGTTGTCATCTGAAGTGGTCAGGATTGTCGCTATCTTCTAACAACGCCTTAGGTGACCCATGCAGATTTCTTCTCTTTCCAGCGCTCTTCCACGTACCTTAATCAGCGCCGCCGTTGCCAGTGCCTTTGCTTTTGTCGCGGTGAATGCTTCAGCGGATCTCTCATCGCGTTATGTCGATAACGATGGCGATATGGTTGCCGATGCACCCAGCGATGAGTCGCAGTGGGCCGACCCCGATACGCTGGTGTTTGCCTACACGCCGGTGGAAGATCCTGCGGTTTACGCTGATGTTTGGTCTGACTTCTTAACGCACCTAAGCGAAGCTACCGGCAAAGAGGTGCAGTTCTTCCCCGTACAGTCCAACGCCGCCCAGCAAGAAGCGCTGCGGGCAGGCCGCTTGCACGTGGCTGGTTTCAATACCGGTGGCGTACCAGTGGCGGTTAACTGCGGTGGTTTCCGTCCGTTTGCCATGATGGCGGCGGAAGATGGCAGCTTTGGCTATGAAATGGAGATCATCACCTATCCAGGCAGCGGCATTGCAGCTGTTGAAGACCTGGAGGGTCGCCAGCTTGCGTTTACCTCCGAGACTTCTAATTCCGGTTTCCGCGCGCCCTCTGCGCTGCTGCGCTCCGAGTACGGCATGGAAGCGGGCGAAGATTTTGAAACCGCTTTCTCAGGCTCCCACGACAATTCCATCCTGGGTGTGGTGAACGAAGATTACGACGCGGCCGCGATCGCTAACTCCGTGGGCAAGCGAATGATTTCCCGCGGCGTCGTCAGTGAGGGTGATTACGACATTATCTATACCTCAGAAACCTTCCCGACAACGGCTTATGGTTTGGCCAATAATCTGAATCCTGAGCTTGCCGAGAAAATACAGGACGCCTTCTTCAGCTACGACTGGGAAGGCTCCGCACTGGAAGCAGAATTTGCCAACTCCGGTGAAGCGCAGTTTATCCCGATTACCTACCAGGAAAACTGGTCAGTTATTCGCACCATTGCCGATGCCAACGGTGTGACTTACGACTGCGACTGATCGTTTAGGTAGACGGTACTGCTCGGCCAGGAGGGCTAACCTTTCTGGCCGTTTCGCTATACATACGAGGTGGGAAAAATGTTAACACTTAGCGGCGTAGGCAAGCGCTACCCCACCGGGGATCGGGCGCTAACGGATATTGAACTCACGCTGCCCAAAGGCCAGGTGATGGCGCTGATTGGGCCGTCCGGTGCGGGTAAAAGTACTCTTATCCGCTGTGTAAACCGGTTAGTTGAACCCACCCAGGGCAGCATTCGGCTGGAAGAGACCGAGCTGACCAAGCTCTCAGGTCATAAGCTGCGCCATGCACGGCGCTCAATGGGCATGATTTTCCAGGAGTATGCCCTGGTAGACCGTCTCACCGTAATGGAGAACGTGCTATCAGGTCAGCTCGGCTATGTCGGTTTTTGGCGTAGTTTTTTGCGTCGTTACCCCCAAGAGGCGGTGGTCGAAGCCTTTCGGCTACTCGAGCGAGTTGGGCTTCCCCACGCTATCGATAAGCGCGCCGATGCGCTTTCCGGTGGTCAGCGCCAGCGTGTCGGTATCGCCCGAGCGCTGCTGCAGAGCCCCAAACTACTATTAGTTGATGAGCCAACTGCCAGCCTTGACCCGAAAACCTCGCGCCAAATTATGCGCTTGATTCGCGAACTGTGCGCTGAGCGCAATTTGGCGGCGATCATCAATATTCATGATGTGGCGCTGGCTCAGCAGTTTGCAGACCGCATTGTCGGTTTGCGGGCGGGTAAAATTGTCTTTGACGGTCTGCCTAGCGAACTCACCAGCGAAATGCTCACGACCATTTATGGTGAAGAGGATTGGGATACCACCCCGGAGCCGATGGACGATGACGCCACCAACGACGCGTCCGTTAACTCCCCTTACCAGCACACCATGAAATCAGTGGCGGCGGGGGGCGCACAATGAGCGAGCAGCTTGAAGCGCCGCTTACGCAAATGAAAGCACAAGCTCGACAGCAGGCAGCGCAGCGCGGTGAGTGGCGGCGACTCCCGCTGATTGAAAGTGCACGCTTGCGCTGGGGGCTTGCCATTGGTGCAGTGATATACCTCTTTTTGGCGCTTGCCTCAGTAGAAGTTAACTGGGCGCGAGTGTCCGAAGGGGCAGGCCGCGCGGTTAATTTTCTGGGCGCCTTTATGCAGCCCGATTTTATCAGTCGCTACGACGATATCGTCGCGGGTTTGCTGGAAAGTTTGACCATGACACTCACCTCTACGGTATTGGGTGTGCTGCTGGCGATACCCGTGGGCTTAGGCGCGGCGCGTAATATTTCCCCTCTGCCAATCTACTTTGTGTGCCGAGCGATTATTGCCGTCTCGCGTACGTTCCAGGAAATCATCATCGCGATTCTGTTTGTGGTCATGTTCGGCTTTGGCCCGTTCGCGGGCATGATTACCCTGGCATTTGCGACGATTGGCTTTATGGCCAAACTGCTGGCGGAAGATATTGAAGATTTGGATTGGCGTCAGGTAGAGGCAGTGCGCGCCACGGGCGCGAGCTGGTGGCAGACCATGAACCACGCCGTTCAGCCCCAGGTGATGCCTCGTTTAATCGGGCTCTCCATGTACCGGTTGGATATCAACTTTCGTGAGTCCTCGGTGATTGGCATTGTCGGTGCCGGTGGTATTGGCGCCACGCTGAACACCTCGTTAAGCCGCTATGAGTACGACACCTCCGCGGCGATTCTGTTGATCATCATCGCCATCGTGCTGCTGTGCGAGTACAGCTCGAGCCATGTCCGCCGCTGGACTCAGTAATTTGTGGAGACGTTAAATGCCTGTTTCATTTACATCGCAGGGGCTGCCGGTATGGCGACGGCGCACTACCCGCGCTCAGTGGTTGCAGTACATCGCTTGGCTGGCGGGTGTCAGTCTGTTTCTACTCTGCTGGAAGATGATTTCCGATAACACCATGTGGGTGTTTGTCGAAGACGCTGGCCGTCAGGGGGCGGATCTGATTAGCCGCATGACCCCACCTGAGTGGGGTTATGCCAATGTGCTCTGGAAGCCCATGTGGGACACGTTGAATATTGCCACGCTAGGCACAGCGCTAGGTATTGTGATGGCGTTTCCGGTAGCATTTTTAGCCGCCCGCAACACCACACCACACCCACTGATCCGCAGTGCGGCGCTGATGGTGATTGTGTCATCCCGCTCCATCAACTCACTGATTTGGGCGATGCTGCTGGTGACGATTCTTGGCCCTGGCGTGCTGGCGGGCATTATTGCCATTGCCCTACGCTCGATCGGCTTTGTAGGCAAGCTGCTTTATGAGGCGATTGAGGAGATTCACCCCACGCCGGTAGAGGCGATTAGCGCTACCGGCGCGAGTCGCATGCAGGTAATGAATTACGGTGTGCTGCCGCAAATCATGCCCGCCTTCGCTGGTATTAGCGTTTACCGCTGGGATATTAATATCCGCGAATCGACGGTCTTGGGTTTGGTTGGGGCGGGCGGCATTGGTTTGCAGTTAAACGCTTCGATCAATAGCCTTGCCTGGGATCAGGTTAGCGTTATTTTCATTATGATTTTCGCTACCGTGCTGGTGTCGGAGTGGATCTCCGCGCGGGTACGCCATGCGATTATCTAACGCCGAAAGTGGCGCCCGTAGGTGAGGAGTCGAGTATGCGTTTTCCTGATGCAGAGAGCACCACCATTGATTTGCTACGCCACGGTGAGCCGGTAGGCGGGCGAATGCTGCGCGGCTCTACCGACCACCCGCTGAGTGAGACGGGTTGGCAGCAGGTGACCGATGCCGTCATGCGGCATACGGTTGAAGGTCATCTGCCTTATGATGCGATTGTTACCTCACCATTAACGCGCTGCCGTGAGTTTGCGCTGTGGTTAGGCGAAGAGTTTGATCTGCCTGTACAGGTGGAGGATGACCTTGCTGAGCTGCATTTGGGGCAGTGGGAGGGTAAAACCCACGCCCAGGTGTTTGCGGAAGAGGGCACCGAAAGGATGAGTGCGTTTTGGTACGACCCCGCAGCGGTGTCGCCGCCGGGCGGTGAAACAATACAGGCTTTCGATGCACGTCTTGCTGAGGTGTGGCGACAGCTGTTAATCAATCCGCCCGGTCAGCATGTTCTGGTGGTGGCGCATCTGTTTGTTTGCAATGGGCTACTGCGCCAAGTGATTGGGCAGCCGCTTTCACGGATACTGGCGATGGATTTACCCTATGCAGCACTGAGCCGAGTGCGTCATGAACGCCACTTGCTTGGTGAAACGACGTTTGTTGAGTGGATTGGCCGTTAACCATTGGCGGCTAGGCAGCTTTGCGCCATCATGAAGGTACGTTAGCTTATCGGAGCAGCTGCCCATGTGTTTGGCTCGTCTGTTGTTTTTACCTTGCGGGTTCACCTTAACCAGTAGCAGTAGGCGGCTGTTTCCCTTCCTATTAATGCTGGTGCTGGCAGGCTGTGCGAGCCGCGACCTTACCTCTATCGAGGCACCACCCAATCGCGCGGGCATCTCTATGGAGCGCGCGTTGATTCTTTCCCATGCCCAGCAGGCGATAGGCACCCCTTATCGCTTCGGCGGTAACACGCCAGAAGGGTTGGACTGCTCTGGTCTGGTGGAAATGACGTATCGGGCGGCGGGTATTCCCGTGCCGCGCACCGCCGATGAGCAGTTTCGCGCGTTGCCACAAGTGGACGCGCCACGCCCAGGCGATTTACTGTTCTTTGGTGACCGCCGCAAAGCCACCCATGTCGGCATTTACCGGGGCGATGGCCAGATGATCCATGCGCCGGGTAATGGTCGTGCCGTGGTCAGCGTGCCGTTAGAAATCGACTACTGGCAGGCGCGCTTTTTGGGTGCAGCCAGCCCCGCCCCTTAACTTATTCCGTTTGCAGCCGATAATGTACTGTGACCTTATAAAGTACTATGTCCGAATAAAGTACTATGTCCGAATAAAGTAGTGTGCACGATAGCGACGGATCGATAACAACGACGAGGAGAGCAAAGACGTATGTATGAATCCTTGAATTTATCGAAGGAACAGTCTTTGTCTCAACACCCCTCCCAGCCAACACCCCTACTACCCCGCTCAAAAGCGATGCCGACTGTGTTTGTTAGTAATACAGCGTCTCCCGCTGAGTCTGTATTTTGCTACGCCAACGAGGCGATCATTATTACAGATGCGGAAAATCGGGTGGTGGACGTGAACCCTGCCTTTTGTGAGTTAACGGGGATTACGCTGGGCGATGTGCAAGGCAAAACGCCTGAAGCGTTTAGTATTTTACCGCTGGATGATAGCCGTACGACGCGACTGATGCGCGAAGAGCTACAGCTGCGGGATCGCAGCAAAAGCCAGGTGAGTTATCGCAGCCACGACGGCCAGTTTTATCCTGGCATGATGTCGATTAATCGCGTGCGCGATGAGCACGGGGCGGTCGATCACCATGTAATTGTGCTCGCCGACCTTTCGGCTATTCCCGCGCATGCCCGTCACCTGAACCGGGAAGTCTATTTTGATGCATTGACCGGGCTGCCTAACCTGCAATTGCTGACGCAATTGATTCAGGAGTCAATGCAGCACGCAGAAGCAAAGCAACTGCCATTGGCAGTGTGCTCGCTGGATATCGATTTCTTCAAAAATATTAATGATCGACTGGGTTCGCCGGTGGGCGATGCGCTGCTTTCTGCGTTTTCTCAGCGAATAAGCCATCTGCTCTTTGGTGATGATGTACTGGCGCGGGTGGGGGGCGACGAGTTCGTGCTGTTACTCCACCATGGCGTAGATGATGATTTTTTTGAGAAGTTGTTAGCCTCCATTCGCCAGCCGCTGATGGTGGATGGGCAGAGCATTTACCTAACGGCAAGCTTAGGGGTAACGCTCTACCCCAATGATCACGTGCAAGGCGATGTATTGCTGCGGCACGCCAACCAGGCGATGTATCGCGCCAAGCAGCGAGGACGCGATACGTTTCACCTGTTCGATCCTACTCATGATCGATTGCTGCAGGTGCGCCATGAGCAGCGTCAGCGTTTTATCGATGCGCTCAATCACAATGAGCTGTGTCTTTACTATCAGCCGCAGGTCGATATGCGCAGCGGCAAAGTGGTCGGCGTTGAGGCATTGATTCGTTGGCAGCACCCTGATGAGGGATTGCTCGCCCCTGGCCAGTTTTTGCCCATCATCGATACCACGCCCTTAGAAGTGGATTTAGGCGAGTGGGTCATTGAACGTGCGCTGTGTCAGTTGGCTGAGTGGCAGGTCAAAGGCATCGCGCTGCCCATCAATGTAAATATAAGCCCTACGCACTTATTAGTGAGTAATTTCAGCCAGCGATTAGCAGAATTATTGGCCGCTCATCCTGATGTATCACCATCAATGCTGAAGCTTGAAGTGCTGGAGAGTGCCGCGATGCATGACGTTCAGGCCGCGCTTCTGAATATGTCGCGCTGTCAGGCGCTGGGTGTAAGCTTTGCTATCGATGACTTTGGTACCGGGTTTTCGTCGTTAACCCATCTGCGCCAGCTACCGGTCAACTTGATTAAAATTGATCAGAGTTTCGTGCGCGATATGCTCAGCGATCAAAATGATATGGCGATTGTGGAAAGCGTCATTTATATGGCTAATCGCTTTAAGCGGCCCATGCTGGCGGAAGGCGTGGAAACCCTTGAGCATGCGAAAGCGCTAATGGCGTTGGGGTGCGAGCTAGCGCAGGGCTATGGCATTGCCCGGCCAATGCCTGCTGTTGCCCTACCTGCTTGGTTGGCAAATTGGCCCGCGCGTGAAGAGTGGCGCTCACTCGGGCTGATTAGATAGCTAGTCAGATAGCTAGGCAGCCTGCTCTTCAGCGCCAGATTCATCGGAGGAGGGCGTTTCCGTCGTTACTGATGAGCCCGCGCCACGGGCTTGCTCCATTTCACTGCGCAGCATGGCTGCTTCTAGCTTGGCTTCGAGTAAATATTGGCGAGCCTGGGCGGCCACCTGATAATCCTTGGGAGACGGGTCGGCAGGCGCCATCGCCGCGGCGATAACGGTCTGCATCTTTTCAATAGTGGCTTGGGGGTCATTGGGCACCGGGCCATAATCGATGGGTACCTCACCAGCTACGGCGTAGCGCTTCCCATCGGGGCCAGTCTCGTACTCGTAGCTGGCGCCACCTGTGTAAGCGCCTCCGGCGACCTGGTGGGCCATCTCGTGCTGACGGACCTCACGGTCGGTCTGCTTTAGCTGATCTAACTGCTGAATTTCTTCCGGGGCCATGGGCGTACCGTCGGCACGCTTGGGGCCAGCTGTTTCGCTGCTGCTTTCTTCTTGTTCGTTGGCGTTGCGGGTGTCGCTGGAAGCCGTTGTGTCTTCTTCAAGAACACGGCTTTTTGCAACTGGCTCAACACGTGGTGACGAAGCGTTCACCACGGGATTTGCCCATGCAGTGAGAGAAATGGAGCTGAGGGAAGAAATGGCCATAGGTCATTACCGACGAAGCGCGAGTTGGGATACCATGAAGTATTAGCGAGCGGTGCCGACAGTGCAAGTTAGTGCTTTGCGTTTCGTCGTAAAATCGACTCATCCCGAATCTAATTATCACAGCGCTTCGCTATCTTAACCTTATGCCAACCATTGATGTGGTCATCAATCTTACCTATGACGAGTGTCTAGCCCATTATGAGGGACGCATTGCCAATGTGCGCACCCGCAGTGTGGATGGTCGCTGGGTCATCTTTCCTGCCGAGGCGATTCGCCGCGTGGTAAGCCGTGACGGCGTGCGCGGTACCTATCGGTTAAGTTTTTCTGATGGGGGTCGATTTATCAGTATTGTCGCTTTAACCAGACGTTGAGCCCCCTATGCACCGATATGAAACATTGATCACGTTACATGAACTCATTTACGCCGTTATTCCCAATTTAAACAGTGCAGAAAAATTAGTCTTTGCTACGTTAGAAAGCTTAATTGATGCGGCTACAAACCCTTTGGACATTATGAAACGCACCGATCAACGGCAGGCGTTTGGGTTGGAAGTACACCGTATCAGAATCAATTTGGAGCACCTGCTTAGCCGCTACCGGACTGAGGTGGAAGACGTTTTGCGCACGGAAGGTGAGTATAAAGGGCCGGTAGTGAAGCCTGATCACCAAGAGGCCGATGCAATACACAGCGCTGTGGAGATCTACCGACACGTCTGTGCTTTTCAGCGCGGTGAACGCCCCCATCCTGTTCCTGGGCGTGATACTTCGCTACGCAAACTGATATAACGCAAACTGTCACAGCATGGCATCAACATTGCTTGTATAATGTGCCCATTGAACTTTCAGGCTTACCCGCTTGAAAGCAAACAGCCCGCTTACCCGGCATTGGCTGTGGACACTTTAGGAGATATACCATGTCTGCCTCACCTGTCACATTGATGGTGGCTCGTCGCGTTGAGCACGGTCGCTACTTCGATTTTAATCGTTGGCTAAATGAAGGTCGCGAACTGGCGGCTGATTTTGCTGGTTACCTTGGTTCTGGCGTTCTGGCGCCGCCTGAGGATGACGATGAATATCAGATTATATTCCGCTTTAGCAGCAGCGAAACCTTAGCCGCCTGGGAACACTCCGCCTCACGCCATGCGTGGTTGGCGCGCGGTAAGGGCTTGTATGAAGCGCCCCATGAGCACCGCGCCACCGGGCTGGATGCGTGGTTTCAAACCGGCAGCAGCGCCCCGCCGCGCTGGAAGCAAGCCGTGGCCGTGTGGCTGGCTTTCTTTCCTATCTCGCTGCTTTTTCAATTTGTATTTGGCGGCGTACTGGCCGATTGGGCGTTGGTCCCACGGGTGGTCGTGAGCACTTTAATGTTGACGCCAGTGATGGTGTTTGTGTTTATCCCCCTCTCTATGCGCTTATTAGCGCCTTGGCTACAAGGTAAATGGTCGCCGCTTGATCTACTGTCACGCTGGCGTCACGCCCACCGCTAACCATTTGTCTAGCTCTAGTTCGATACTTCCCTGGGGTTCAACGCTGCGTTGGTACTACTCTTAGTCTAATGATCCTATGATGATGGTCTTTATGATACTAAGCTGAATGTACCAGCAGAAAATGATAACTGTCGCCAGTGCAACGCTGGCGAAAAATTCAGCCCCCCGGAGTGTTTATGATCCACGTTCACCATCTTGAAAAGTCTCGTTCGCATCGTATTCTATGGCTACTTGAAGCCCTTGAACTGGACTATGAGCTGGTGGTCTATCAGCGTGATGGCAAAACGCAGCAAGCGCCTGCTGCGTTGAAGAAGATCCACCCGCTGGGTAAGTCACCGGTGATTACCGATGGTGATTTTACCGTTGCCGAGTCGGGGGCGATCATTGACTACCTTCTGCAGCGTTATGGCCAGGGTCGTTGCCAGCCTTCCCCTGATGAGATGCATGACTGGGTCGATTACCGCTATTGGCTTCATTATGCCGAAGGCTCGTTAATGCCGCTGCTGGTGATGCAGCTTGTGTTTGGACAACTTCCCAAGCAGTCGCCCTGGTTTATCAAACCACTGGCAAAGGGTATTAGCGATACGGTGAGTAAGCGTTTTCTAGCGCCACAGCTGAAACAACACCTCACTTTCATTAACCAGCACTTATCAGAAAACGGTAATTTTGCCGGGCCATGGCCTAGTGGTGCGGATATTCAGATGAGCTTTCCGCTCCAAGCTGTGGCTGCCGTTCAGTCGTTGGAAAAATACCCGGCTATTGCTGCTTTTGTGTCGCGTATTGAACAAGATGCAGCCTGGCAACGAGTGGTAGAGCGGGCAGGTCCGCTTACCATTCCTGGCCAGTGAACAGCCGCCATGCGTTCTTCGGGAAGCAGTGAACAGTCGCCGCCAATTGTTTAACAAAGCCGTTTCTCAACGGCTCATTGGTCGATTAAAAGCGAGTATGGGGCTGCTTTTATGTACGTGTTTACACGCACCGTATAGCTTCGCGAATGTCGCCCAGCTAACAGCCACTACTTACCTCACTGAGCGAGCAGCGCTCAGTGAGGAGCGGCAATACCCGAGTGTTTTCGGCACTACAGACACTATTTCCAATGCCGCCCTAATAGCCTCTTCGGCAACGCTACCCATTGATGTTCTGCGTCGCGTTGATGACTACGTGGGGCGTTGGGGCATTATCTTATTAGCCATTTTTCTGTTTTTGGCGCTGGCGGGGAATGTCTTACTGAAGCGCCGCATGAAGCACAACCGTGCCTTGCTGCAAACCAATAAAGAGATGCTGGCAACGATATTGGATAGCGTCGATGCCTTTATTTATATTAAGTCGCCTACCTTAGAGTACCAGTACGTTAACCGCCGTATTAGCGATCTATTTGGCTTGCCTGCCGAAAAAATTATCGGCAAACGCGATGCTGATTTTTTTGACGCAGGTAGCGCTGCTGAGCTCGATCAAATTGACCGTAATGTATTAGCATCGGGCAAAAAAGTGACTGTCGAAGAGAGCAATGTCTTGCAAGGTGAAAGCCGGGTAAGAACGTTCTTATCGATTAAAATGCCGCTTTCGATGTCACCGGGTGCGACGCCTTCACTGTGCGGTATCTCGACAGAGCTCACTGATTATCTCGAAATGCAGTCGCGCACTCACTATTTAGCCTTCTATGACTCGCTGACAGGACTGCCTAACCGTCGTTTACTGATGGACTCTTTAACGGCCGCGATCAATCATGATGAGTGGGCCGCCTCCTATAGCGCCTTGCTGGTGATCGACCTGGATAACTTTCGCCTGGTGAATGACATTCAGGGTCATGAGAGTGGCGATCAGCTGTTGATTAATGTCGCTGAACAGTTACGCCAACGGCTAGAGTCAGAGGCCACGTTGGCGCGCTTTAGCAGCGATGAGTTTGTGGTGCTGATCAATAATTTAGGTGAACAGCAGACAGACGCCGCATCGAAAGCTGAGCGTGTCGCGCGCCAATTGCTGGAAACGATCGCTCAATTACGCAACAGTCACTCGTTACCCATCAGCGCCAGTATTGGCATTTCACTGTTTACCGGGTGCGAGCAGAGTATGGATAGCGTGCTGCAACAGGCAGACATGGCCTTGCAGCAAGCCAAAAGTGCAGGCGGCAATACGCTGTGCTTTTTTAATGCTGATATGCAGACCAGCGTGCTGGAAAGGGCTAGCTTGGAAGCTGATCTCCATCAAGCGCTAGAGCGTAATGAGTTGGCGCTGCACTACCAAGTGCAGGTTGACCACCAGGGGGTGACCATTGGGGTTGAAGCACTGTTGCGTTGGTATCATCCCCAGCGTGGCTGGGTCTCCCCCGCGACATTTATTCCCCTGGCGGAGGAGAATCGCTTAATCGTCCCTATCGGTTATTGGGTGCTTCGATCCGCCTGTGAGCAGTTGGAAAAGTGGTCGCATCAAACCGCATATGCCCCTTTGAGTATTTCCGTTAACGTGAGCTCAGTTCAGTTTCAACAGCCTGACTTCGTGCGTGATGTAGAGGCGCTGTTAGCAGAAACCCAGGCACCACCGGGCCGCCTGGTACTGGAAGTGACTGAGAGCCTATTGATGCACGAGCCGATTCGCGTACGTAACACGATGCTCAAACTTCGCGCCAAGGGGATTCGCTTTGCACTTGATGACTTTGGTACCGGCTACTCATCGTTGAGTTATTTGAAACGCTTACCGCTAGATGAGTTAAAAATAGATCAGTCGTTTATTCACGAACTGCTCACTGACAAGACAGACGCAGCGATCGTGGATACCACGATTCTGTTAGCGGTAAGCCTGGGCTTAACCGTGGTGGCGGAAGGCGTGGAGAAAAAAGAGCAGCTCGACTGGCTAAGAGGGCACGGTTGTTATCGCTATCAAGGTTACTTGTTTGGCCGCCCCACGCCGATTGAGTATCTTTTCGAGAGTTATTAAGCGGCCATATAAAACCCATTTCCAGCACGCTGGAAATGGGTTAAGCACGATTAACGCCAAATGCCTGCTTCAGCTAAACAGCGCAAAGCTATCAGCGTTGAGCCACATGTGGACCAAGATACTGGCGATATAACCGAGCAAAATGACCGGTGACCAGCGCAAGTGGCCCATAAACGTATAGGAACCTCTTGCCTGACCCATGACGGCGACACCCGCCGCTGACCCGATCGAGAGCAAGCTGCCCCCCACGCCCGCGGTTAAGGTAATGAGTAGCCATTGACCATGAGACATATCGGGCTCCATGGTGAGTACCGCAAACATCACGGGAATGTTATCGACTACCGCGGAAACAACGCCGAGGGTAATATTCGCTGCGGTAGCATTCCAGCCGGTATAAAGTGCCTCTGAGAGCAGGCCCAAATAGCCCATAAAGCCCAGACCGCCAACGCACATTACTACCCCATAGAAGAACAGCAGCGTATCCCACTCAGCGCGTGCCACGCGGTTGAAAACATCAAACGGCACTACGCTACCCAACTGCTCAAGCTTCTTATTGTCGCCACGGCGGCTATAGCGCTCGCGCTTACGCTCCAGCGACCGGGGTAAGCTGCGGCGAAGGTAGTAGCCGAAGAACTGTAAATAGCCCAGGCCTGTCATCATACCCAGCACAGGCGGCAGGTGGAGCACCACATGGCACAGCACGGCGGTAACAATGGTCAATAAAAACAGCCCCACAATGCGCCGGGCGCCACGTTTCATCCAGACATCTTCATAAACGCTAGCGGGTTTCTCGTCCTTAATGAACAGGCTCATGATGGACGCCGGAATCAGGAAGTTGACCAGTGACGGGAAGAACAGGATAAAGAACTCCTGAAACTCAACCATGCCTGCTTGCCACACCATCAGCGTGGTGATATCGCCAAAGGGGCTAAATGCCCCCCCTGCGTTGGCGGCAACGACGATATTGATACAAGCGACGTTAATAAACCGCTGATCGCCCTCTGCCACTTTAGTCACCACTGCGCACATCAGTAGCGCAGTGGTGAGGTTGTCAGCAATGGGTGAAAGAACAAAGGCGAGACCGCCGGTGAGCCAGAACAGGGTTCGGTAATTAAAGCCCTTGCGAAGCATCCAGGAGCGCAGAGCATCAAAGACCCGGCGCTCCTCCATCGCGTTGATGTAGGTCATGGCCACCAGCAAGAACAGCATCAGCTCGGTGAACTCCAAAAGCGTCACGCGGAAAGCATACTCCGAGGCTTCCGACATACCGTTTTGAACATACACCCAGCCGATGAGGCTCCAGATGATACCGGCTGCCACTAAGACCGGTTTAGACTTGCGCATATGGATCTTTTCTTCTGCCATCACTAATGCGTATGCCAGAACGAAAATAGCCACTGCAAAGAAACCAACGGTAGACGTTGTTAAATCTAATTCACCGGTGACGGCAAACGCGCTGGGACTTACGCCTAATAGTAAGGCCGCTAACAAAAAAAGCCAGCCACGATATAATCGTGGCTGGCAAGAGGGTTGGCACAACGTAGGCATGTGACGTCTTTCCTCATGGTTAAGTTGTCAGGAGTGGTGTAAAAGCGTCGCCAGTTTAGCAGCCTATATTGCATCGCAATACTTTATAAAAACGAACGAAAGTAGTTCTTCTTAGGGCAATAGCATCTTTTTTTAGGAAATTAATCTTTTAGGTAATGGTAACTTTAACAACATTAGTTTCGCCTAAGTGCTGGTTAAAACGCGGCGATTATACTATTGCCGAATAGTATTATTAATTAATATCCATTTTTTTATAATATCTTTTACTAATGGACGATTTTATCGTCAGTACCCCAAACCCTGGTGGGGGGGCAGCCTAAGCAGCACGGCAGGACAGCGTGTGGCAGGACAGACAGCCCGTAGCGAGACTGCCCGTTTAGGCACAGCCATGATATGTTGACGCCCGCCACTCTCACCGCTTGAAAACATAAAAACGAGGCCCGTTAAAAAACGGCCGCCGAATACGCTAAGGAAAATTAATATGCGCAGTTCATTTCGCTCCCTTCGCCGCACGCTTGGCGTGTCGGCTGCCACGCTAGCGCTGGCAACGACCGCTTTCTCCGCCCACGCTGAAACGCGGGTGACCTATAAATCGGCTTCTGCAGGCACCGCCTATTATCAAATGGGCGTCGAGCTTTCAGAAGCCATACGCCAGGGCACCGATGACGCGATTATTCTGACCCTTGAAGAGAGTCAGGGCTCGGTACAGAACGTGATGGAAGTCATGGCTCGCCAAGGGAACTACGTGTTTACCACACCACCTGCGCTAGTCGATCAGGCCATGGCTGGCGAAGGCGCCTTTGCTGAGCGTCAGAATCCTCGTTTTCAAGAGATTCGTGGCTTGTTCCCCATTCCCTCTATCACCATGCACTTTGTGTTGGCGGGGGATGAAGGCGTGACCGATATTTCTGCGCTGGAAGATAAGCACTTATTGATTGGCCGCGGTACCTTTGGCGCCCGCGAAGCAGCGCGTTATCTGGAGCTGTTTGGCTTGGAAGAGAGTGTTCGCATTGCCGATGCCGCCATTGGTAGCGGCCCTGATGCACTGAAAAACGGTCAGATCGATGGCTTTGTGACGGCCAGCTCTTTCCCTTCGCCCAATGTGATTGAGACTGCCGCGAGCATGCCGATCTCTTTGGTCAGCCTGACCGATGAGCAAATAGAGCAAACCGGCGCGCCACGGCAAACCATACCTGGCGGCACCTACCCCGGCGTTGATAAAGATGTCGAAACCACCTCGCTGCCGGTAATTGCCTACACCACCACGTATATGGACGATGACACCGCCTACATGCTGACCAAAACGTTCTGGGAGCGTCGCGATGCCATGGCAGCAGAGGCTGCTTGGTGGAGCAGCATTACTCCCGAGATGTTGGAAAACATGACGGGAACGCTCCATCCTGGGGCGCTGCGCTACTACGAAGAAGCGGGTATCGAGGTGCCTGACACACTGCGCTAATTCATCTTTTTCGCTTCACTCTTGCCACTGCCCCGGCGCTTGCGCTGTGGCAGTGCTGTATTGATGCAGTATCGAAAATAGGCAATTTGGCATGCGTGTTTTTTCCTCGTCGCAAGCGACGGCCTCTTCGGATGAAGGCTCAATAGCGCCGGGCTGGGTGGCGCTAGGCGCGGTCAGTGTGGTGTTTCACCTTGGCTTGATTTTTTACGGCTTAACACCGGCGCTTGTTAGCCGACCGCTGCACATGGCGCTATTGCTGCCATGGGTGCTGATCTACATGGCCAACACGCCAGCGCAGCGTATCAGCGGATGGGTGCTGACGGCGTTGGGTGTTGCAGCATGTGGCTATATTGCGGTGAACGAGGCAGCGCTAGCCAACCAGTACGGCTTTATCGATACCCACCTACAGATGGCGATTGGGCTGTTCCTCATTGCCCTGGCACTTGAAGCGGCACGCCGGGCGATTGGCTGGCCACTGCCGCTGGTGGCCCTGCTAGCGTTGATATATGGCGCCTTTGGCCAATACATTCCTGGCGCTTTTGGCCACCCCGGGCTGCCGTTGCCCAGTATGGTGGGAACGTTGACGATTGCCGAAGGCGGCCTGTGGGGCTCGCTAACGGGGGTAAGCGTTAGCGTGGTGGCCATTTTTGTGATTTTTGGCGCAGTGCTGAATGCCGGTGAGGCGGGCCAGGGGTTTATGAACTTGGCTAGTGCCGTGGCCGGTCGACTGACGGGCGGGGCGGCCAAGGTGGCCGTCATCTCTTCAGCGTTAATGGGCTCTATTTCTGGCTCAGCCTCGGCCAACGTGGCATCGACGGGGGCCATTACCATTCCGTCGATGGTGCGTCTGCGTTACCCCCGCTCGCTAGCGGGAGCGGTTGAGGCGGTGGCTTCTTCCGGTGGGCAAATCATGCCGCCGTTAATGGGCGCGGGTGCGTTTGTCATGGTGGAACTGACAGGAACGCCCTACACGCAAATTATGGCCGCCGCGATGCTGCCGGCCGTGCTCTATTTTTTAACCGTATGGGTAGGCATTAACGCCTATGCAACTCGGCATGATTTACAGCCCGTGGCTGAAAGCGAACGGCCCAGCGCAAAAGAGGTGTTGATTACCTCGCTATTTTTCGCCATTCCTTTCGTGCTGCTGTTAGAGCGTATTTTCAACGGTGGCTTTACGCCCCAGTACGCCGCTAGCATCGCCATTTTTGCAGGCATGGCGCTGCTGTTTTTTGATGTCACACTGCGCTTTTCGCTACCGGGTTTTGCTCAGCGTTTAGCCGCTGCTGCGATGACAGCAGGGCGTCAGATTGCGGTCATTGGTGCCATTATTCTGTGTGCCTCGTTGGTGGTTGGCGTACTGTCGTTGACGGGGTTGGGGGTTAAGATTACCTCCGCTATTCTTTCGCTCTCCAATGACATGCTGTGGCCAGCGCTGCTGCTAACGGCGCTCGCCTGTTTGATTCTAGGCATGGAAGTGCCGACCACGGCGGCCTATGTGATCTGTGTTTCTGTTGCCGGACCTGCGCTAACCTCGTTGGGCTTAGAGCCGCTCTTGGCGCATCTATTCGTCTTTTGGTACGCGCTGCTGTCGACTATCACACCGCCGGTGTGTGGCGGTGTGTTTATTGCCGCTGGAATGGTGGGGGAGAATTGGCTAAAAGTCGCGCTCAAGGCCATGGCGTTAGGTATCGGTCTTTATATTATTCCCTTAGCCATGGTGGCCAACCCAGAGATGATCCGATTGGCTTTCAATCCTTCAGGCGCCTTGCTGGATGCGCTAAAGGTGGCGATTGGATTGTCGGCGATCTCGTACGGGGTTATTGCGCGTAAAGCCGTATGGCAGCGCGGTGGGCTAATCGCCGCGGGAATAATACTGATTTTCATGGTTTAGCCTCGCGGGTTTAAACGGCATCGTTTAATGCTCGGCGTCTAGCCTTAATGGTGACGAAGCGGGCAGCGGGGTAGTGGCAAACATCACCCAGGTGTCCAGCGCAGGGCCCAGTGACTGCACCAAACGCAGCTGCTCGGGCGCCTGTTTCAGTATCTCTTCAGCGCATATGCCTGCCTCAAAGCGTCCCTCAAGTAGACCCTCAGCCACCGCGACGGTGGTGGGGGCATCAATAATCTCCGTATAGCTAGATAAATCAGTGTAATACCGTGTTGCTGGCTGCAGTGCCACCTGCTTGGGCTGGGTAATTTTACGCTGTGCGATTAACGCCAGCGGCTTGCTGCCGGCAATAAACGTATCCACAGGGTAGGCGCGGTGCATATAGCGGCCAACGCAAGCGCTATGCGCAAAGTGAGCCGTACACTGCAGCACATGGCTCACGTGGCCATCGAGCAGTGCATGGAAGGCGTTTTCAAACCGGGTGAAGAGCGTCACGCTGCCTTCGCCTGAGCCGCGCACTTTGAGATAGCGTTCAGCAATCAATTCATGGTTATTACCACTGGGTCCTAAGGTAGCGATCAGCACTGGTGGCTCCCGATGGATGGATGAGGGGGCGGAACGTTAAAAACGTTACTGACGTTGATAATGCGTCAAACTTTTCCAAGCCGCAAAATGTTGCTGGTGATACGCTCAGCTTAGTTAATTCGATCGCTATGGAATGCCAACACTAGAGGAGTGCGCTAATGGGCCGCAGTTTTGTGGTCAACATGCTGCTAGGTGCAGCTATCCCTCTATGTATGACGCTGGGGAGCGGAGTGGCACTTTATGTAGCGCTGCAAAGTAGTCTGAACGCCTCGACACAAATTTTGCGGGAGCAGGCAATGATTGCCGCCGCAAACAATCTTAAATTGCGCTTTGTGGACGCTGAAACCGGTCAGCGCGGGTATGTTATTACCGGCAGTGAAGAGTTTTTATTGCCATACGAACAGTCTCGCTCTTCCTTTGTGCTGTTGCACGACCGTGTATTGAGCATGATTGAGGATCAGCCCGCTCAACGTGAGCGTTTGTCGGAAGCGCGTCAACTGTTTGAGCGCTGGCAAGCAGAAGCTGCAACGGTATCTATTGAGCGCCGTAGAGCGGGGCTAGCCACGCCCGATATGGATAACTTTGAGCGCGGTAAACAGCTGGTGGATAGTTTTCGCCTGCTGATGGATGAATTTACCGAAGCGGCCAACCTGCGCTTGCAAGAAGAGCAGCAAGCGAGCATTGCTCTCGGTCACCGTGCCAATTTAATTGCCATTGCGGGGTTTGGTAGTGCCTTACTTGCCGCGTTGGTGCTGTGGCTGCTATTAGCGAACCGTACATCGCTAACGGTAAATGGCATTACTCAAGCCGCAAAGCGGATGACAGAAGGCGATTGGCGCACGCGTGCTCCCGAACTGGGGAGCGACGAGTTGGCAGCAATGGCCCGGGCCTTCAATCTAATGGCAGAACGTTTAGAGACAATGGTGGGCGCCGAAAAAGAGGCACGTCAATCGCTTGCCAAGCACGTTGATGACATGGTCGCGAGTCGTACCAAAGAGATGCTGGCGATGAACCATCTGGTCGAAATGCTGCAGTCTTGCCATCTTCGTGATGAAGCTATTCAGGTTCTGCGCTCAGTGCTTCCCAGCGTATTTACTAATGCCTCGGGGGCGCTGCTTTTACGTGATGAAGAGGGCGAGCGCTACACTATTAGAGTCGCGTGGGGCGAGCAGGCGGGCCAGGTCGAGATAGCGGTAGCCGAGGTTGACTGTTGGTCGTTGCGCCGTGGTAAACCTTATGAAGTCAGCTCCCAGGTTGGCTCGGGCGTAGTGTGTGGTCATATTAAACCCCAAGCAGGCAATCACTACTGCACGCCGCTGACGGCACATGGGAATACGCTTGGCGTATTGCATACATCGCTTCCCGATAATCGTCATACAGAGTGGGAAAGCTGTAAACAGCTGACACAAGCGGTTGCAGAGCAGGTATCGCTAAGCTTGGCCAATATCCAACTACGCGAACGCTTGCAGCAGCAGTCAGTGCGCGATCCGTTAACAGGGCTTTATAACCGCCGCTATCTTGAAGAGAGTATTCAGCGCGAATTGACGCGTGCCAAACGGGAAAGCAGCACGCTATCTGTCATCATGCTCGACCTGGATCATTTCAAACGCATAAACGATGACTACGGGCACTCTGCGGGGGATAAAGTATTGGTGGTCGTTAGCGAGCTATTGAGGAATGCACTGCGCGGAGAAGACTTAGTCTGTCGCTTTGGGGGTGAAGAGTTTACTTTGATCATGCCCGGCGCCACATTAGAGGTCGCTGCTCAGCGAGCTGAACAGCTACGTTGCGCTATTGAAAGGTTAACGGTTGATCTTGGCGATGACACCGCGCTCACGGTCACAAGCTCCCTGGGCATCGCCGCCTATCCTGATCATGGCGACGATGCACAGGCACTGCTGGATCTAGCCGATGACGCACTCTACAAGGCAAAGCACGCAGGGCGTAATCAAGTGGCCATTGCTATGTTGTAGGTCGTTTAGAAAACGCTGAAGCTCAACACTATATACGCGGCATAACCTGCCAGTAATGCGGCACCTTCCCAGCGGGACAAACGCATGCCGGTATACAAAAACAGCACCAGTACGCCAGCGGCTCCCAGCATCACCCACTGGTCAAACATGGCCACTCGGGGCGCAAGAGGCAGCGGCTGTAGAAAGGCGGAGATACCCAGGATGCCTAGCAGGTTAAAGATGTTGCTACCCAGTATATTGCCTACCGCGACATCGGCATGACGCCGCAGCGCCGCAATCACTGAGACGGCCATTTCAGGCAGTGATGTGCCCACCGCGACAATGGTCAGGCCAATGACCGCTTCGGAAATGCCCATCGCCTGGGCTAGCCCAATGGCGCCATACAAGAGTAGCTGTGACCCGCCAATCAGCATGCCCAAGCCAATCACCAGCGCGATGGCGATCATCCAGCCGGTGGTGGGGAGTTTGGTCATCTCCTCAGCTTCTGAAGCGTGCATTTCTGCCGCAGGAATAGGCTGACGGCTTTCGCTTAAGTAGGCCCAAATAAGATAGCCCACGAGAGCCGCTATAAAGATGCCTGCATC
The DNA here is from genome assembly GCF_022489065.1 of Vreelandella neptunia. GTDB lineage: Bacteria > Pseudomonadota > Gammaproteobacteria > Pseudomonadales > Halomonadaceae > Vreelandella > Vreelandella neptunia_A. The sequence continues at coordinate 62,646 of NZ_JAKVTW010000014.1, forward strand.
AACACGACCAAGCGCCCCGCCGAAGGAGAGGCCAATAAACAGCAGGCTGGCAAGCACCACTACCAATCCATCCCGCCGTAGCGCTAAGGGCTGAACCACCATAGGGCAAATAACGGCACACATGCCCAGAATCAATAAGATATTACCGATATTACTGCCCACTATATTGCCAATAGCAATGTCTGGCTGTTGATTAATGGCGGCATCTATTGAAACGACCAACTCGGGTGCCGATGTACCGAAGCCAACGACCACCAGCCCGGTTAGCAGCGGCGAAACACCCACTCTTCGTGCACCAGCGACAGCGCCACGAATAAGCGACTCCCCTCCAAGGGTGAGTAGTACGATACCCGCCAACAAACTCAGTCCATATAGCATGTTATAACCTCTTCCAGAGTACCCGCCAGGCCGCGATTGATGCGGGGTAATCCTGGTGGGTGAAGCGCGCTAGGCGGTCGAATTATTAGTGCCCAGCTCACTGGCAAGATTACTGCGATTCTTTGCAAGTTGCGCGGTTTTACAGCAGTAATAAGAGGCCAGCCGATAAATTAAAATACACAAAGACTTTGACCTGCTGCTGCCTACGTGGCAGGATGTCCGCAGTTAGTAAGTTAGCAAGCAAGCATGGTTCCAGAAACATTCGAATTCTTTCGGTAGTCTGTAATTGTATTCCTTGTTCTACTCACTATTTATCTGGGTAATACCAGGAATTTTACAATTCGCGATTAGCGAAAAGGATTTATATCATGGCAACTGGCACAGTTAAGTGGTTCAACGATTCTAAAGGTTTTGGCTTCATCGCACCGTCTGACGGCAGCGACGACGTTTTTGCTCATTTTTCTGAAATTCAGTCTGATGGCTTCAAAACTCTGCCTGAAGGCGCTAACGTCTCTTTTGACGTTACCCAAGGTCAGAAAGGCCTTCAAGCATCAAACATTAAGCTTCTTTCTTAATCCTAGTGATTAATTAAGTTCTCGAATCGCTTTAGATTCGATGATCGGGCTCCGCTTAGGCGGGGTCCGATGCGTTTGTGCTTTTAAAAAACACCTATGTCATCATTGATGCGCCTGCTGTAAGGCGCCGCTACCCCATCGGTTACCTCTCTTCCTAGCAATCCCCCTATATTCCCTTATTAATCAGCTTGATTAATTGATATGTTATATTGTATCTTTTTATGGTGCTGTTAATTCAAGAAGGGAGAAAGAAACATGGGAGAGATTAAAATGATGGTATCGCCGCTTAAAGGGGTCAGTGCGTTCGCGTTCAGTGCTTTACTACTGACAGGTGCTCAATACGCCAGTGCTGATGACCATGACCACAGCCATAATCACGATCATGCTCATCACGATCACGATCACGATCACGACAGCGATATCTATTCGGGTTATTTTGAGGATGAGCAGATCGAGGATCGCTCACTTTCAGACTGGGAAGGTGATTGGCAATCCGTCTATCCGTACCTACAAGATGGAACGCTAGATGAAGTGTTTGCTGATAAGGCAGAGAATGGCGATAAAACCGCCGAAGAGTACAAAGCGTATTACGAGATAGGATATGAAACGGATGTAGATCGTATCGTTATCGACGGCAGCAACGTCACTTTCTTTGCGAACGGCGAAGAGATATCAGGTGACTATCAGTACGATGGCTACGAGATTTTAAATTACGAGGCGGGCAACCGGGGTGTTCGCTTTATTTATGAGCTCGAAGGCGAGGGGGCTGACGATCTTCCTCAGTATCTTCAGTTCAGCGATCACAGTATTTACCCAACTGACGCAGACCACTACCACCTTTATTGGGGCAATGATCGTGAAGCGCTGTTAGAAGAAGTGACTAACTGGCCGACCTATTACGCGTCAGAACTAAGTGGCGAAGACATTGCTGAAGAGATGCTGGCCCACTAAACAGTAATAAGCATACTTTAATGATTGAAAAAGCGCTGGCTATCATGCCAGCGTTTTGCTGTTATTGGCACTGTTAAGATGGGGTTTAGAGTAGAGCGGCTGTACTCTTTCCATATTTTTACCAAATCAAATAGGGTCATGCGTTATGCGTTTGTCTTCGATTTTTATGGGTATGGGGTTGTTGGCTTTATGCAGCTTTGCCCAGGCGGGCGATACCTGTGATAGTGCTACGACACAGGCTGAGCTAACCGAATGCTCGGCTCAGGCTTACCAATCGGCTGACGATAAGCTCAATGAGGCTTATCAGGTACTGGTGGATCAATTAAGCAGCAACTCTGCTTCACTGGAAAAGCTTAGAACCGCTCAGCGGGCGTGGATCGGTTTTCGCGATGCCGAGTGTGCGTTCGAAAGTAGCGCTGTTGAAGGCGGCAGTGCGCAGCCAATGATCCGTAACAGCTGCCTTGAAGTACTGACAGAAGCACGAACGGAAACGCTACGTGAGCATGCTGAATGTGAAGAGGACGATCTTAGTTGCCCGCTCTGAAAGTGTTCTTTGACTCGGCGATTAGCGGCTTTAAATCATTAATTTTTAGCTCTTACAAGCCTGCTAAGACGATTCGTCATCTATTCTCGGCCAGCCGAGCAAACAGCGGCATCAGTAGCGCAAAGAGTTCCGCCTGAGACGAAATGCAGCACTTGGCATAGAGCTGGCGACGGAAGACCTTAACCGTCTGGAGGCTGACATCCAGGTGAAGGCTGATGGATAGAGATGAGTGGCCTCTTAAAATAAACAGGGCCACTTCTGCTTGGCGTGGGCTCAGCCGAATACTGTGTTGCTGATTCAATGCTTCTCTAAGGCGTTCCTCTAGAGGCGCTGGCGCCGCTTTACTCACACCTTCAAAGCGGTAATCTTGCCAATGCTTTTTCAGTAGCGAGCTGAGGATGTTTTCGTAGTGATGCAGGTTCTCAAGTTCACGCTTATTGAAAGGCTTGCCACTTGAGCGATCCCTACCAAAACAGGCGGTTATAGTGTCACTCTCGGTGACGTTGGCAAAAACCGCTACCTCGTCGAGTAGTGTGGTCTGCTGGTAGTAATTCTTATAATAATGCGTGCGTCGAAAGTGATCGGGCGCTATGTCCTTCAATCGACGTATACCCTGCACCTCGCCTCTGAGGTGCTCCCGGTAAAACGGATCCAGCAGGTAATCTCCCCCTAGATATTGGCTATCCATCGGTAGGTAGACGACAGGGTCGGTATATTCTCGATAGAGGACCGCTGGTCGGTGTTCGCCGTGATAAGCGATGATTATAAGGTTATCGAAGGCCGCGAGTCGTTTCACCCATCTAGAGAAGTGTTGAGGCAATTCAGGCGTTCCCAAGGCCATGATGGTATCGGCCATCGCCTCGTCATTTTCGCTTTGAGTCACTGCTTACACATCCGCAAGTCCATACCACGCTAGGGTTATATACGATCCGATGAGCTGCCAATACCGTTCTAAAGAGGTCGGCTACTAAACATCTCAGTCTAGCTGGATAGTTGTAACGCCAGCAACGAAGGGTTATTAGCCGATCATTAATGGTAGCAAGCTGGTCTAGCTTCGGTGGCTGGCTTGATCAACCACCTCTTCGTTTTGTGCCGACTAAGCGATTGGTCGCTGTCGGTTCCAACGTTTCCTGGAGATGGATCATGACGGATAACAATATCAAACTGGAAAGAACACTATCCCTAAAAGCCGTGGTGCTGTTTGGCCTAGCCTACATGACGCCATTGATCGTGCTGGGCACCTTCGGGGTAATTGCCAGCACGAGCAATGGCGCCGTGCCCACTGCTTACCTCATCACGACCGTTGCCATGCTATTCACGGCCTACAGCTACGGCATTATGGCGCGCACTTATCCGGTAGCCGGGTCTGCCTATACATACGCACGCAGAGCCATCGATTCGCGCGTTGGCTTTATGGTGGGATGGAGCGTGCTGCTGGATTATTTCTTCCTGCCCATGGTGATTTGGTTAATCGGCGCGGCTTATTTGAACGCGCGCTTTCCTGAAGTACCGAGCTGGATATTCCTGCTCGGCTTCATCGGTATCACCACTTTCTTGAATATCTACGGCATCAAGCTTGCGTCCAAAGTGAACTCGTTGCTGATGGTCTTCCAAATACTGGTGATCGCGTTCTTCGTACTGCTTTCAATTCGTCACGTATTTGCGACCGGTGGCACCGATTCGCTTTTTAGCCTGGGACCGTTCTTGGGTGAAGAGGCTGGTTTCACCGCGATTGCTGCGGGGGCAGCGGTGGCCGCTTACTCTTTCCTTGGCTTTGATGCCGTCACCACACTAACCGAAGAAACCATCGACCCAAAGCGTAATATTCCCAAGGCCATTATGTTCACTGCGCTGATCGGCGGCGGTATTTACGTACTAGTGGGCTACACGACCCAGCTGGTTCACCCGGGCAGCAGTTTCGTAAACTCTGACTCCGCTGCCTTTGAGATTGCCACCACCATCGGTGCGAATCTCTTCGGCGCTATCTTTCTGGCCGGTATGGTGCTCGCCCAGTTCACCTCTGGCCTGGCCGCCCAAGCAAGTGCCTCTCGGTTGCTGTTTGCAATGGGGCGGGACGCGGTGCTGCCACCTAAGCTGTTCGGTGCGCTGCACTCGCGCTTCCATACGCCGGTGTTCAACATCGTATTAACGGGCGCTATAGGCATTATCGCTTTGTTTCTTGATGTGTTATCAGCCGCCTCGTTCATCAACTTCGGTGCCTTCATCGCCTTCACGATGGTTAACCTGTCAGTGATCTTTCTGGTGAGCAAAGACGCCGACGCAAAGCGCCAGTATGGTGTGATTAGAGGGATGGTGGTGCCGCTTATCGGTGCTCTGGTTAACCTTTGGCTGATGAGTAAGCTGGATATCAACGCCTTTATTCTTGGGCTGATCTGGCTGTCCATCGGTCTCGCGCAGCTGGCCTACCTGACCCGATTCTTCCGTCGCGAGCCGCCGGAAGTGGCCTTTGATGAATCAGACCCCGAGTCAGCGCCCGCCTCGGTAAAAGCGACCCTTTAAACGGAGATTCACTATGTCCAGAAATTTGCCTCTCCTTGTGGTGCAGGAAGCCTCGCGGCCGCACGGCATTGACTCCGAACTGCTGGACTTCGAGGCCGCGCTGGCGGTGCACCTGAGCGACTTCGGTGCCGATTTTGAACAGCCAAGGATGGTGGTTTATCCGGAGCTCCATCTATGTGGTGCCACGGGTACGCCGGAGCAGCGAAAAGAGCAACTGGAAGCCGCGGCTGAGCCGATCGATGGCACCCGTCACCAGCACTTGTCACGTGTCGCCCGCAACCTGGGAGTATGGCTGCTGCCCGGCACGGTATGCGAACGGGGTGAGGACGGGCATCTGTACAACACCGCGCCGGTGTATTCGCCCGAAGGTGAGCGCGTAGCCGCCTACCGGAAGTGTTTCCCCTGGCGGCCTTACGAGCCGTATCAGCCGGGAGATCGCTTTGAAGTGTTCGAGGTGCCAGGCATAGGCCGGGTCGGCCTGGCAATCTGCTACGACATCTGGTTTCCTGAGATGGTGCGTCAGCTAGCGTGGCTGGGGGCAGAGGTGATCATCAACCAAGTGGCCACCACCACCTGCGATCGCGCCCAGGAGCAGATCCTTGTGCAGGCCAATGCGATTTTCAACCAGGTGTATATGGTCAGCGCCAACGCGGCCACGCCTTCTGGGGAAGGACAGAGCCTGATCGTTGACCCCGAAGGCCGCATCCGCGCGCGAATGCCTGGCGCCACCTCGGGCATCCTGACTGATGTGCTCAACCTGGATGAGGTCGAGCGGGTGCGTACCTTCGGCACTGCGGGTTTGAACCGGATGTGGTCTCAGTTTCGGGCTGACGACCCTGTGCTGGAACTACCGATGTATGAAGGCCACATTGACCCGCGAAAGTGGAGGGAAAGGCGTTAAGCTGCCTCCACTCTCTCCAACCCCGCGTCATTCCCATACTGTGCAAATATGCCATCAACCAGGTGGATGGCTATTGCCTGCGATAAGTTAATTGTTCCGATAGCTGATCAGTTAATCCAACCAGCGGTAAAAGTTGATTCTTCCCAAGCTTGCATCGGGGTCGGCTGTTGAGCATAAGGGTGCTAGTCGCGTGGGTAGGGAGGCTATTCTTTGCTTTCTGCTTGAGCCCCTTCTTGTTGCTGTCGAAAGAGTTCTGGTTGTTCGATGTACGTAAGTGGCACGCCAAACCATGCTGCCGTCGTTGCCCGCCAAAAGAATAGAATTAGTAGAAGACCTATTGCTATATAGACTTCGAGACCCATAAACGCCATTACTTCTTGTAGCAAAGTAGACGTCGTTTCAATACCGATAATGTTCGGAAAAGAGTTGAACAGAATGATTAAGGCAGTACCGAACAGGATATTGCCCGACCGTCTTTGCTCTGCCTCTGAATCGCGCGCCCGTTTTTGGCGCATTAGATAGTAGTCAATCATGTGTGGATCATTCCGCTTATAGGCAATTTTTCCATAATAAGCAATATGCACATAACCCTTTGGCTGCTCTTGGCTTGCAGAGGGGGTCAAGCGAAAGAGGCCCGGTACCTCAAGAATGAAAGCCCTAAAAACTATGCTTGCCATAGGCGTTAAGAACGCTGCCCAGACCGTGAATGAAGCGAGCACGATGACCACAAAGTTTAAATTACTGAGGATGGGTGTGTTTCTACTATCCCATTCTGCTAGCCCCATGAGACCAGCAAAAATCATTGCCAGATCCAGATAGAGAACGAACTGAACCATTTGAGCAGCTCGCTTACCTTCCCAGGCTTTGTCCAGGATGCTGACAAATTCTTTTAACGTCGTTTTTACACTCATGGTGCTCAACTGCCCATTGCTATGTTCATTGGCTTTAAGCGTAAGACGCTTTTAGCCTAATTTGAAGAAAGCAGTGGCTTCAGCGCGTTTCCTGGGCTATTCCCAGTAGTTCAGCTCCCAAATTGTCATAAGGATAACGATACCCAGCTGGTGCCTTGATGCGTCCGAGTGGCTGGTATTAAGAGGCTGCTGATGTGTTGGAATGGCGGGCTGATGGGGTGCTTTTGGTGTGCTGGTTTACTCCTTAGCCATGGCTTTGGACTCAAGATGCTGAAAAAGTATTGATTATTGAAAAAAAACTAGTCATTCATCTCCCATCATAACAATATCAAGCGATTTTTAGCTTGAGTAGGTATTTAGGATCAGAAAACAAAAAAAGCACCTGTAGGTGCTTGATTTGTATAGTAAGGTGGTGGAGGCGGCGGGAATTGAACCCGCGTCCGCCAGCACGCGCCTATTGGCTCTACATGCTTAGATTCCGTCATTTAGTTTAGCGCGACTGACTCCGACGGTCAGGATTCAGCTACGCGAGCCTTCTAAAGTTTAACGGTTGGCGAGAAGACACCACCAACCGCGGTCCTATCAGCTTTAGCTCATATCCCCGCAGTGATGAATAGGCACATCACCTTGGGGCCAGACAAGAAGCTAACAGTGTTTAAGCTGCTAGCGCGCCTTGAGCGTAGTTTTCGTCATTTGCGACTATTTTTTCGTGATGTGGGATTTACGAGATACATCACGCTCTCGGCATGCACCGCAAGGATTGTCACCGGCGTCGAAACCATGTCGCCCCCTTATTACAGGTGAGTATTCTAACGTGCTCACCGCCAATTGACCAGTTAAGCCTTGGTATGTTCCCGCATGATTCGACCTTTTTGACGGTTCCAATCGCGATCTTTTTCCGTGGCGCGTTTGTCATGCAGCTGTTTACCGGTCACTAGCGCTAGCTCACACTTCACTTTATTGCGTTTCCAATAAAGTTTCAGGGGCACACAGGTGTGGCCTTTGTCCTGAGTGATCGAAAAGATTTTGGCGATCTCTTTACGATGAAGCAGCAGTTTACGAGTGCGCGTAGGGTCGGCAATCTCATGGGTGCTCGCTGTATTAAGCGGCATGACATGGCTGCCCAGCAGAAACGCTTCGCCGTTGCGCACTAAAATATAGGTGTCGGTGAGCTGGGCTTTACCGGCGCGCATGCTCTTCACTTCCCAGCCAGCAAGCGATAGCCCCGCCTCGAAGGTTTCGTCGATATGGTACTCAAAACGTGCCTTCTTATTCTGGGCAATGACGCTGCTACCTGGGCCCTTGCTGTTACCTTTCTTAGTGGCCATGAAACCTCATAATTAATCTGTCAGTGGCATCCCCTTCGTTATTTGGGGAGGCGTGATACCATTTAGAGTATGAAAAATATTCCCCATGATACGCTTTGGGCACTGTGAAGTCAGCGGAGAGGTCAATGCCAACCGTCAATCGTTCCGCCTTGGTGCGGCACACCCCCCAGAAAATGTTCGATTTGGTTAACGACTTCGAACGCTACCCGGAGTTTTTGCCAGGTTGCCGTCATGCGCGCTTGATTGAGCATGATGAGGTGCATCTCATTGGTGAAATGACCCTTGGCCGCGCCGGCGTCGAGCAAACCATTACCACACGCAACGACCTGTTTGCGCCTGAGCGTATAGAGCTATCGCTCGTAAAAGGCCCCTTCAAACGCCTTAAAGGTCGCTGGCTGTTTACCCCCATGGGGGAGGGGGCCTGTAAGGTCAGTTTAGAAATGGAGTTCGAGTTCGCTAATCGGCTGCTTGGAATGGCTTTCGGCAAGATTTTTCAGCAAATAGCCGGGCAGCTGGTTGATGCCTTCACAAAACGCGCAAATGAGCTGTATGGCCGCTGAGCCGCTAGCAGTTGAAGTGGCCTATGCGTTGCCCTCTAAACAGCGCATAGTAGCTCTAAGCGTGCCTGAGGGCACCACTGCGCGCCAGGCCGTTGCCTTGGCAGATTTGCCGTCACTATTCCCTGAACTACCTGAGGAGACATTTACTCAGGCAACGCTGGGGATTTTTGGTAAAGCATTACGCGACCCCGACACGCAGCCGTTGCGCGAAGGGGATCGGGTAGAAGTTTACCGGCCGTTGGCAATTGACCCGAAAGTCGCTCGCTTAGAGCGCGCTAAGCGCCAAGCGAGCGAACCAGGAAGGTAAGTTGCTTAAGGCTGTGAAACGGGCTGTGTGCGTGACGGTGCCTGTAGCTGCATGTTTTCGTCTGTTAACGAATCCATTGGGTTTGTGCCCTCTGTCGCAGGCCCCATGCCGTCATCGCTTTCGAACGGCAGGTCAGAAGATAGATCTCCCTGCTGTTCAATATTTGCCAAGCGACCCTGGGGGTCGAAAGTGAGCGTAACGCGGCGCTGTTCAACATCGCCGTACGCCTTGTCTAAACGAAACACATAGTCCCACTGGCTTGCATCAAAGGGCGCCTCTAACAGCGGCCTACCCATCACATAAGTGACTTGCTCCTTAGACATGCCGGGTTGAAGTTGGCTAACCATCTCCTGATTGACCAGGTTGCCTTGGGGGATATCGCGCTTGTACACGCCAACGTAGCTGCAGCCACTAACAACGGTAAGGGCAACGGAAAGCGTGATGATTCGAGTCAATTTTTGCATTTGGGCCTATTCTTCACTATCGTGGTTTCGGTTGATCATACCCGACCTAACCTGTTACTGCGAAGAGCGACCATGGCCGATCAGAACCATGAATTGCGCAAAGCCGGTCTAAAAGTGACCCTGCCGCGCGTCAAGATACTTCAAATTCTCGAAAATGTTTCGGGTCAGCACCACCTTAGCGCGGAAGAAGTGTACAAAACACTGATTGATGCGGGCGAAGATGTTGGCCTAGCGACTGTGTACCGCGTGCTAACTCAATTTGAGTCGGCGGGCTTGGTTATTCGTCATAACTTTGACGGTGGCCACGCAGTATTTGAGATGACCCAAGAGGATCACCATGATCATATGGTGTGCCTGGAAAGCGGTGAGATCATTGAGTTCGTTGATGAAATCATTGAGCGACGTCAGCAAGAAATTGCTGAAGAGCATGGCTATGAGTTAGTGGATCATGCGCTAGTGCTTTATGTCCGTCCGCGTGGTTCCGATGTCACGCGTCAAGACAGCGGGCCAACGAATAAGAAATAACCTACGTGAATAGACAATATTCGCGGCTTGGGAAGATGAACGCCCTTGATGTACTTGGCATAATTCGAGATAAAGCGAATTTGCCAAGTCATCAAGGGCGTTTTGTTTTACTGCGCAAAGCGTCTTAAAGCTTCCCCCGGCTCAGTGCGGCGGGCGCTGGCTTGCATGCAGCATTTCCCGGGCATGGGCGAGGGTTTGGTCGGAAAGCGTCACGCCGCCCAGCATACGTGCCAGTTCGCTGATGCGGCCCTGCTCGTCGAGCAGCGCCATCTGAGTCAGCGTGGTGTCGCGCTTCGCCTGTTTCTCGATATGCAGGTGCTGGTGCGCCTGGGCCGCCACTTGCGGTAGGTGAGTCACCGTCATTACCTGGCCATTTTCACCTAGCTTGCGCAGCAGTTGGCCAACGATCTCTGCGGTGGCGCCCGAGATACCTACGTCCACTTCATCAAACACTAGGCTAGGCACCGTTGAGTGCGTCGCCGCGACCACTTGAATCGCCAAGCTAATCCGCGATAGTTCGCCGCCGGAGGCTACTTTGGTCAATGGCCGCGCGGGCTGGCCGGGGTTGGCGCTGATCAAAAATTGCACGCGATCCAAGCCTTCCGGAGAGGGAGTTTCTTTCGCAGTGACTTCCACTTCAAAGCGGGCTTTGCCCATGGCCAAAAAGCCCAGCTGTTGCTGCACTTCTTTGCCCAAACGAAGCGCGGCTTTTTGACGGCTTTCGCTGAGTTTTTTCGCTTCTTGGCGGTAGCTTTCGCGTAGTTCAACGACCCGCGCACTGAGCGCCTCCAGGTCATTGCCACCCTCTTCTAATTGCGCGACTTCCCGCTGAAGATCGGCATGCAAGGCGCATAGTTCTTCAGGGGCAACATGATGCTTACGCGCAATCCGATGAACATCGGTCATGCGCTCTTCCACCCAGGCAAGACGCTCAGGGTCTAATTCAGTGGTGCTGGCGAGTCGGTTGAGCTCGCTGGAGGCCTCTTCCACTTGAATGCGCGCATCGCTCAACATGGACAGCGTGTTCGCCAGCATGCCTTTATCGCTACCTGGCAAGGCGCTTAGATGGGCGAAGGCCTGGTTGAGTAATGAGAGCGCGCCGCCTTCATCGCTGGCGCAGCAGTCTGCGGCAAACTGCGTTTCGCGCAGTGTCTCTTCCGCATGGGCGAGGGTATGCTGCTCCTCTTCTAGCGTGGCTAATTCGCCCTCCGCTAACGCAAGTTGATCCAGCTCTTCAACCTGATAACGCAGTAACTGCCGTTTAGCCTCTACTTCACTGCCTTCTTCACTTAGCCTCTTCAATTGGCGGCGCGCAGTGCGCCACTCACGGAAGGTTTCGGCTAATTGAGTGGTGGCGTTACTTAATCCTGCGTAATCATCTAGCAGCGCTAGATGTGTCTCTTCACGCATTAAGGCGTGATGCGCATGCTGACCATGAATTTGAATCAACTGCTCGCCGAGGGATTTGAGGTCTGAAATAGTCGCGGGGTGGCCGTTGATCCACGCTTTGGAGCGGCCATTAGCGGTGACCACTCGGCGCAGCAAGCACTCCTCGGTCGGCAGCTCCCGGGCCGTTAGCCACTTAATGGCGGCAGGCAGATGCTGAATATCGAATCGTGCGGAGAGATCCGTGCGCTCGCGGCCGTGGCGCACGCTACCGGCGTCGGCACGCTCACCAAGGCAGAGCCCAAGAGCGCCTAACAGAATCGATTTGCCCGCGCCGGTCTCCCCGGTAATCGCAGTCATACCGCCGGTTAGGTCGAGTTCCAAGTGGTCGACAATGGCGAAATCTTGAATAGCTAGCTGAGTAAGCATGGCGCCTCCTGAGGCGGTACAGCACTGAAGCTGGATACTTATCCAATAGTTGTTGATTTATACAGTAGTTAATAACTCACTTCAATGCACCTCTTGAGATGGCATTTATGGCCCCCATATAGCCAACATCGTTAGTTAAAGCGAAGGATTTAAAGGCTTACTTCTTTGCGCGTCGCCCCAGGTGGCAGCGCCCTACTTTTTAGGAGCACAACATGGCGAAAGAACCGCAAACACCAATGGATGATGAGCTGGCCCGCCACGAGCAAGAAGCGGATGGCGCCGAGCAGGCGGCGGAGCAAGCCGCTGAAGAGCGCTTGATGGAAGGCGAGCTGGAAGGGTTGATCAATGACGAAGAGCCGTTAGAAGGCAGCGTCGATAACCCCGAAGCGGAAATGCTCGCAGCCCAAGTGGGCGAGTTAGAGCAGAGCTTGGCCGACGCTAAAGATCAAGCCCTGCGCGCCGCCGCAGAAGCACAAAATGTGCGCCGTCGTGCAGAGCAGGAAGCCGAAAAAGCGCGCAAGTTTGCGCTTGAAAAGTTTGTTAAGGAGCTGCTGCCGGTCGTTGATAGCCTGGAAAAAGCGCTAGAGACCATGGAAGAGGGTGCCTCGGACGTTCATCGTGAAGGCGTTTCCATGACCTTGAAGATGCAGCTGGATGTGCTCAATAAATTCGGGGTAGAAAGCATTGAGCCACATGGCGAGCCCTTCGACCCTCAAGTTCACGAAGCCATGACCATGGTGCCTAACCCGGATCTTGATCCCAACACCGTGATGGACGTTATGCAGAAAGGCTATTTGCTCAACGGACGTTTAGTGCGCCCGGCCATGGTCGTCGTCAGTAAAAAAGCCGATTAAGCCACTGGCAGCACAGAGTTTGAAAAAAGTGTGTGAAAAAAAGCCCTTGAAATGTCAGCTGCGGCCCCCAAATAAAGGGCAACCCCGCGGGGAAACCCGCAGACAAGCTTAAAAAGCTAAATTTTCAGTTTTGTAACAACCGAATTCGAGGTATCGCTATGGGACGTATAATTGGTATCGACCTGGGCACCACTAACTCTTGTGTGGCCGTGCTTGATGGTGACAGCGCTAAAGTCATTGAAAACGCCGAAGGCGGCCGTACGACGCCTTCTATCATCGCTTATACCGATGATGGCGAAACGCTGGTCGGCCAGGCGGCTAAACGCCAAGCGGTTACGAACCCAGAAAACACCCTGTACGCCATCAAGCGTCTGATTGGCCGTCGTTTTAAAGATGACGTTGTTCAGAAAGACATCAAGATGGTGCCGTACAAAATCACCGAAGCCGACAATGGCGACGCTTGGGTTGAAGTAAAAGGCAAAAAAATGGCACCGCCGCAGGTAAGCGCGGAAGTGCTGAAGAAAATGAAGAAAACCGCCGAAGACTATTTGGGCGAGACGGTCACTGAAGCCGTTATCACCGTGCCGGCCTACTTCAACGACAGCCAGCGTCAGGCCACGAAAGATGCCGGTCGCATCGCAGGTCTAGACGTTAAGCGCATCATCAACGAGCCAACCGCTGCCGCACTGGCCTACGGTATGGACAAATCGCGCGGCGACAAGACCATCGCGGTATATGACCTGGGTGGCGGTACCTTCGATATCTCAATTATCGAAATTGCTGACGTTGACGGCGAAACTCAGTTTGAAGTGTTGGCCACTAACGGCGACACCTTCCTGGGCGGCGAAGATTTCGATTTGGCGCTGATCAACTACCTGGTAGACCAGTTCAAGTCTGATAGTGGTATTGATCTGTCTGGCGACAACCTCGCTATGCAGCGTCTGAAAGAAGCCGCTGAAAAAGCCAAAATTGAGCTCTCTAGCGCCCAGCAGACCGATGTGAACCTGCCTTACATCACTGCCGACAACACTGGCCCGAAGCACCTTAACGTTAAGGTGACACGCGCCAAGCTGGAATCGCTGGTAGAAGAGCTGGTTCAGCGCTCGCTCGAGCCGTGCAAAATGGCCCTGAAAGATGCAGGCCTATCTGCTTCTGAAATCGACGAAGTGATCCTGGTCGGTGGCCAGACACGTATGCCGATGGTTCAGAAGAAAGCGGCTGACTTCTTCGGTAAAGAAGCACGTAAAGACGTTAACCCGGACGAAGCGGTTGCCGTTGGTGCAGCGATTCAGGGCGGCGTACTGGGCGGCGACGTTAAGGACGTTCTGCTGCTCGACGTTACTCCGCTAACCCTGGGTATCGAAACCTTGGGTGGCGTGATGACGCCGCTGATCGACAAGAACACCACCATCCCGACCAAGAAGACACAAACCTTCTCAACGGCGGATGACAACCAGACGGCCGTGACCATTCACGCCGTTCAGGGCGAGCGTAAGCAAGTGTCGCAGAATAAGTCGCTGGGTCGTTTTGATCTTGCTGACATTCCGCCTGCACCGCGCGGCGTGCCGCAGATCGAAGTCGCCTTCGACCTGGATGCCAACGGTATTCTGAACGTATCGGCGAAAGACAAGGCCACTGGCAAAGAGCAGTCGATTGTCATCAAGGCGTCTAGCGGCCTGTCCGAGGAAGAAGTCGAGCAGATGGTGCGCGATGCCGAAGCTCACGCCGAAGAAGATAAGAAGTTCGAAGAGCTGGTGCAGCTGCGCAACCAAGCTGACGGCATGATTCACGCCACGCGCAAAACGGTGGAAGAGGCTGGTGACAAAGCCACTGACGACGAGAAGCAGGCGATTGAGACGGCTATCAGCGAGCTGGAAGAAGCAGTTAAGGGTGATGACGTCGATAACATTCAGAAGAAACTGGATGCATTGACCGAAGCCTCTGGCCAGCTAGCCCAGAAGATGTACGCCGAGCAGGCAGAAGCGGCTCAGCAAGAGGGCGGCGAAGGTGCCGAAAGCACAGGTTCCAAGCCGGAAGATGACGTGGTTGACGCCGAGTACGAAGAAGTCAACGACGATCAGAAAAAGCAGTAATAACCTCTTTCTGCCAAGGAAAGCGGTGACGCGGGAGCTTACTCCCGCGTTGCTGTTTCCGCAGCCAAGACGCACGAGAGTTTCTGTTAAGTGCGTAGCTAACCAGGAGGCGTAGGGCCTATGTCCAAACGCGATTATTACGAAGTCCTGGGTGTCGAAAAAGGGGCCGATCAGAAAGAGATCAAGAAGGCCTATCGCCGTCTGGCGCAAAAATTCCACCCTGATCGAAACCCGGACGATAACACCTCAGCGGAAAAATTCCGCGAAGTGTCCGAAGCCTATGAAGTGCTTAGCGACGGCGAAAAGCGCGCAGCTTATGACCAGTTCGGCCATGCAGGCGTTGATGGCCAAGGCGGCGGTGGTTTCGGCGGCGGCGCAGGCGCTGGCGATTTCAGCGATATTTTCGGTGATGTGTTTGGCGATATTTTTGGCGGAGGCGGTGGTCGGCGTCGTGGGCCTAACGCCCCGGCACGTGGCTCCGACCTGCGCTATAACCTAGAGCTGGATCTGGAAAACGCCGTTTCAGGCACCACAGTCGATATCCGCGTACCTCGGCATATCGAGTGTGACCGCTGCGATGGCGGTGGGGCCGAGCCAGGTTCTTCTAAAGAGACCTGCCCGACCTGTCACGGTCACGGTCAAGTGCGCATGCAGCAAGGCTTTTTCGCCGTGCAGCAAACGTGCCCCACCTGTCATGGCTCTGGTCAGCACATCAAAGTGCCGTGCCATAAATGTAATGGTGAAGGTCGCGTACGCGAGACACGCACGCTTTCCGTCAAGATCCCGCCCGGCGTGGATACCGGCGACCGCATTCGCTTGAATGGCGAAGGCGAAAGCGGCGTGAACGGTGGCCCGCCTGGGGATCTGTACGTACAGGTAGCCATCAAGCCGCACCATATCTTCCAGCGTGATGGTAAGCACCTGCAGTGTGAAGTGCCGATCAACTTTGTTGACGCAGCCCTAGGTGGTGAGCTTGAAGTGCCCACGTTAGATGGCCGCGTGAAGCTGAAGATTCCGCCGGAAACCCAAACCGGCAGGCTGTTCCGCCTACGCGGTAAAGGCGTGAAACCCGTACGTGGCGGCATGCCAGGCGACTTGCTATGCAAGGTAGTGGTCGAGACACCCGTCAAGCTTAACGACGAGCAGCGCGACCTACTGCGCAAGCTGCAAGAGAGCTTCGACGGCAGCAACAGCCACAGCCACTCGCCGAAGAAAACCGGTTTCTTCGACAGCGTGAAAAGCTTCTTTGAAGATATGAAGCCGTAAAACTGCAATAATGGTAAGCAATTAGTTGTTTGGTTCAAAAACCCTCGGTTCGCCGGGGGTTTTTGCTGTTTAGGAAATGCTGCGCTTAATGGATAACCTTCAGGAAAGGCCTGCAAAGGGCATCTTGCTCCGGATACTATCAGGCGCCCTGTTTACTGGCATGCTGGTGTGCATTAAAGCAGTCAGTGACGACGTGCCGGTGGGACAGTCGGTGTTTTATCGCTCGCTATTTGCGCTGCTGCCTATCGTCGTTTTTTTGCTGCTGCGGCGGGAGTTTCCACAGGGGCTGGCTACGCGACGCCCGTTGGGTCATGCGCTGCGTTCTGGTTTGGGGGCGGCGGCCATGTTTGCCTCTTTTGCGGCGGTGGCGCTGCTGCCAGTGGCAGAAGCGACCCTATTAGCCCAGCTAACGCCGGTCTTTATGGCAATAGGCGGCATACTGTTGTTGGGGGAGCGCTTCTCGTTTTATCGCGCGGGCGGCATAGTGTTGGCGATAGCCGGGGTAGCAGTGCTGATCTTGCCTGGGCTCAATGCCAGCTCCAGTAATGGCCAAGTGACCGGGTACGCATTAGGGGCGCTGGGGGCGCTATTAACGGCGGGCGCACTGCTGACCGTGAGGCGTATTTCGCGCACCGAGAGTGCCGCCTCAATTGCTTTCTACTTTATCGTAGTGGCGTCGCTGGCAGGGCTGGCGACGCTTCCGCTGGGGTGGGCGGCGCTTACCAGGGTCGAGTTTGTGCTTTTAGTGCTCTCGGGTCTGTTTGGCGGCGCTGCACATATTGCGATGACATTAGCCCTGCGCTATGCGGAAGCATCGCGATTGGCCCCTTTCGAGTATATTGCCTTGGTGTGGCCCGTGCTCGCCGACTGGATGCTGTTTGGCATACCAGTCTCCAGCGGCTTCTTGCTAGCGCTACCGCTAATGTTAACCGGAGTAGCGCTAGCGGCCATGGAGGGTAGGCGGCTTAAGTGGCTGCTTCGACGATAGGTAGTGAGAGCGCCGGCATGGAACGGGTGGCGCCAACAAGCGTTTTCAATGAGCAGGAACATGCCGTTCCAAAGGGTTTCCATTCGCTGCTTGGCGCTAAACGCCGTGCGCATTACGCTGGTAGTTAAAAAGTTGCTTCCTTAATGGAGAAATCACCATGCCTTTATCTCGTGTAGAAATCGCCACGCCTTCTGCTGAGCGTTTGATCAATCGTCTGTGTAAACACTGGGCGCACAAGCTTGAGGTGGAGCAAACCGATCAGCAGGGAAAAATCACCTTTGCCACCGGCACCTGCTTGATGTTGGCTGAGCCCGATAAATTAGTGGTGGCTATTGAGACGCTCGAAGAAGAGCATTTGGATGAGCTTGAGGGTGTGGTTGAGCGTCATCTGATCCGGATGGCAGGAGATGAGGAGTTGGCGATTGTGTGGGAAAACTGAGTAGTCCTTTGCTAAGCGAAAAGCAGGGCGTCGAATGCGCGGGGGCGTCTGCTATAATCGCGGCAAATTTTAACCTCTCTTTTTCTACACAGAATTGACACCTAGAGCGCAGGAGTTCGCATGACCCGAATTGCCATTGTAGGCGTGGCTGGCCGTATGGGCCGTACCTTGGTAAATGCTATCGAGCAGGAGACTCAAGCAACACTGGCTGGCGGAATCCTGGAGCCGGGTAGTTCTTTGGTGGGGGCTGATATTGGTGAGTTGGCCGGTGTAGGCAAGCGCGGCATCGTCGCTGTAGATTCACTGGAAGCGATTGTCGATGATTTTGATGTGCTGATCGACTTCACGGCCCCGCAGGTCACGCTTGGTAATCTGGCGTTTTGTGCCGAGCACGGCAAACGGATCGTGATTGGCACCACCGGCATGAGCGATGATGAATTGGCTCAGCTCGATAGCTACCGGGACAAAGTAGCCATGGTGTTCGCGCCCAATATGAGTGTCGGCGTTAATTTGACCCTCAAACTGCTCGAAACCGCCGCCAAAGCGCTGGGCGATGAAGGCTACGATATTGAAGTCATTGAGTCCCATCACCGCCATAAAGTTGATGCACCTTCCGGTACCGCGATCAAAATGGGCGAAGTGATTGCCGACAGCCTAGGGCGCAACCTAAAAGAGCATGGCGTGTTCGAGCGGGTAGGGCAGTGCGGCCCCCGCACGGATAAAGAGATCGGCTTTGCCACCGTTCGCGCAGGCGATATCGTCGGCGAGCACACGGTGATGTTTGCCACCGAAGGCGAGCGCATCGAAATCACCCATAAAGCCTCCAGCCGGATGACCTTTGCTAAAGGCGCGGTGCGTGCGGCACGCTGGGTCGCGGATAAAGAGAGCGGCCGTTACGATATGCAGGATGTGTTGGGTTTGGATTAAGGCTTACTAACACTTAAGCTGAGAGCTAGTGCTAGTTTCGCTCTATCATCAAGGGGTAGTCTTCGGTCAAAAATTCCTGTAACATTTCAAAAATTTTGGCCGGGTGGCTTAGAAAACTCAAACGGCGCGCTTGTTGCGTTGGCCAGCCCAAAGCCTGCCCCAAGTCCGCAGCATATTTGATGTTTAGCGAGCGGCTCTGAAGGGCATCGAACAACAAGCGGGATGAAACCGATTCTTTTTATCGGCTTCGTCCCGCTTTTTTACGGCCCTCGTTTTAATGACAAACGCTTTAATGGCGAACGTTTTGATAACGAGGGGCGTGGATTAATCAAGAAATTGCTGAGCCTGCGCCCCACAGGCTCCCACCAGCATGGGAGGATCTTGTTTTGAATAACCCCGCATTGAGCAAACCCGCGATATTGGCCCTGGAAGATGGCAGCGTGTTCCACGGCATTGCCATTGGCGCGGACGGATTAACAAGCGGTGAGGTGGTGTTCAATACGGCCATGACCGGTTATCAAGAAATCCTCACTGACCCCTCTTACACCCGCCAGATCGTTACCCTCACCTATCCCCATATCGGCAATACCGGCATTAACGCTGAAGACATTGAGTCTACCTCTATCGCTGCGGCGGGCTTGGTCATTCGCGATTTGCCATTGATGGCCAGCAGCTTCCGCTCTGAGCAGTCGCTCTCGGACTACCTGAAAAGCCAGAACGTACTGGGCATTGCCGATATTGATACCCGCCGCCTGACGCGTATTTTGCGCGACAAGGGCGCACAGAACGGCGCGATTCTGGCGGGTGTTGATGCTGAGGGCGACGATGCGGTAGCACGAGCGCTGGAAGCCGCCAAAGCATTCCCAGGATTGAAGGGGATGGATCTGGCTAAAGAGGTGTCGTGTAAAGAAGCCTACGAATGGTCGGAAGGTGAGTGGACACTGGGTGAAGGCTACGCTGATGCCTCGCAAAGCGAGCGTCCCTACCATGTGGTGGCGTTTGATTACGGCGTGAAGTTTAACATTCTGCGCATGTTGGCCGCCCGCGGCTGCCGCCTGACGGTGGTGCCTGCGCAAACGCCTGCCGCAGACGTGCTGGCGATGAACCCGGATGGCGTGTTTTTAGCCAACGGCCCCGGTGACCCAGAGCCCTGCGATTACGCGATTAAAGCCATTCAGGAAGTGCTGGAAACCGACCTTCCGGTGTTTGGTATCTGCCTGGGGCACCAGTTGCTGGCGCTCGCGGCCGGGGCGAAAACGGTCAAAATGAGCCACGGCCACCACGGTGCCAACCACCCGGTACAGGATCTGGATACTGGCACGGTGATGATCACCAGCCAGAACCACGGCTTTGCGGCGGATGAAGCAACGCTGCCTGCCAACGTTCGCGCAACGCATCGGTCGCTGTTCGATGGCACCTTGCAAGGGATTGAGCTCACCGACCGACCGGCGTTCAGCTTTCAAGGCCACCCGGAAGCGAGCCCCGGCCCGCGGGATGTGGCGCCGCTGTTCGATCGCTTCGTTGCAATGATGCAGGCGCGTCGCTAGCGCGGCCTATCGCCTCACTGTATCGCCGCCTTTTGTCGCTCATCGTCACCTTTTTTTGCGGGAACCGTTATGCCTAAGCGTACCGACATCAACACTATTTTGATCATTGGCGCTGGCCCGATCGTCATCGGCCAGGCCTGCGAATTCGACTACTCTGGCGCCCAGGCGTGTAAAGCGCTGCGCGAAGAGGGTTATCGGGTTGTGTTAGTCAACTCCAACCCCGCCACCATCATGACCGATCCGGCCATGGCCGATGCCACTTACATCGAGCCGATTACCTGGCAGACGGTCGAGAAAATCATTGAGGCGGAGCGCCCCGACGCAATTCTACCGACCATGGGTGGCCAGACAGCGCTGAACTGCGCGCTCGAGCTTGAAAAGCACGGCGTGCTGGAGAAGTACGGCGTCGAAATGATCGGTGCCAATGCCGATGCGATTAACATGGCCGAAGATCGCGATCTGTTTGATCAGGCCATGAAGCGTATTGGTTTAGAGTGCCCTAAGGCGAAAGTCGCCCACAGCATGGATGAAGCCTGGGAAATTCAGGCGGAATTGGGTTTCCCAACGATTATTCGCCCTTCCTATACCATGGGCGGCTCCGGCGGCGGCGTGGCGTATAACAAGGAAGAGTTCGAAGAGATCTGTACGCGTGGTTTTGAGCTTTCCAACAACCACGAGCTGCTCATCGATGAGTCGCTGCTGGGCTGGAAAGAGTACGAGATGGAAGTTGTCCGCGATAAAAACGACAACTGTATCATCGTCTGCGCGATTGAAAACTTCGACCCTATGGGCGTGCATACCGGTGACTCCATCACCGTGGCCCCGGCGCAAACGCTGACGGATAAAGAGTATCAGATCATGCGTGACGCCAGCCTCGCGGTGCTGCGCGAGATTGGTGTGGAGACCGGCGGCTCCAACGTCCAGTTTGGTATGGATCCCAAAACCGGGCGCCTAGTGGTGATTGAGATGAACCCGCGGGTGTCGCGCTCTTCGGCTTTGGCCTCCAAGGCGACCGGTTTTCCGATTGCTAAAATCGCCGCCAAACTGGCGGTGGGTTATACCCTGGATGAACTGCAGAACGATATCACCGGTGGGCGCACCCCAGCATCGTTTGAGCCGTCCATCGACTACGTGGTTACCAAGATTCCGCGCTTCACCTTCGAGAAATTCCCCCAGGCTAATGATCGTTTGACGACGCAGATGAAGTCGGTGGGTGAGGTGATGGCGATTGGCCGTACCTTCCAAGAGTCGCTGCAGAAAGCGCTGCGCGGACTGGAAACCGGCAACGATGGTCTTGATCCGATCATTACTGATTTCACGCCGGACAACATGGCGATCATCCAGGGTGAGCTCCAGGCCGCCGGTGCCGAGCGTATTTTCTATATCGCAGACGCCATGCGTTCCGGTATGAGTGTCGATGAGGTCTTCGCGCTAACCAATATCGACCCTTGGTTCCTGGTGCAGCTTGAAGATTTAGTGCTGACGGAAAACGCCGTTGCCAAGCGTTCTTTGTCCGACTTCTCTGCCCGTGAGATCTATCAGCTCAAGCGTAAAGGCTTTGGCGATGCGCGTTTAGCCAAATTGCTGAGCGTCAGTGAAAAAGAGTTCCGTCAAACGCGTCATGCTGCTGGTATTCGTCCGGTCTATAAGCGCGTCGATACCTGCGCCGCCGAGTTTGCCTCTGACACCGCCTATATGTACTCCACCTATGAAGAGGAGTGCGAGGCGGATGTCTCTGACCGTCAGAAAATTATGGTACTGGGCGGTGGCCCTAACCGGATCGGTCAGGGTATCGAGTTTGACTACTGTTGTGTTCACGCCGCCTTCGCCATGCGCGACGACGGTTATGAAACCATCATGGTCAACTGCAATCCGGAAACCGTTTCTACCGATTACGACACCTCTGATCGCCTCTACTTTGAGCCGGTGACGTTGGAAGATGTGCTCGAAATCGCTGACAAAGAGAAGCCGGTAGGCGTGATCGTGCAGTTCGGTGGACAAACACCGCTGAAGCTGGCCCGCGAGCTAGAGGCCGCCGGTGTACCCATTATTGGCACCACGCCGGATGCCATCGACCGCGCCGAAGATCGTGAGCGCTTCCAGGTGATGATCGATAAGCTGGGCCTGAAGCAGCCGCCCAATGCTACGGCGCGCAGCTTTGCGGAAGCCTTCGATAAAGCCGAGGCGATTGGCTATCCGCTGGTGGTTCGCCCCAGTTACGTGCTGGGTGGCCGGGCGATGGAGATCGTCTACGACGCCTCTGAGCTTGAAAACTACATGACCCACGCGGTGAAAGTCTCCAACGACTCGCCGGTGCTGCTTGATCACTTCCTAAGTGCTGCAGTAGAAGTGGATATCGACGCGGTATCCGACGGCCAGCAGGTGGTGATCGGCGGCATCATGCAGCACGTAGAGCAAGCGGGCGTTCACTCCGGTGACTCCGCCTGCGCGCTGCCGCCATACTCGCTGCCCGCCGATGTGCAGGACGAAATGCGCGAGCAGGTGAAGCAGATGGCCGTTGAGCTGGGCGTGAAAGGCTTAATGAACGTGCAGCTCGCCTGGCAGGATGGCGAAATCTACGTGATTGAGGTTAACCCGCGCGCCTCGCGTACCGTACCGTTTGTGTCTAAGTGCATTGGTACTTCCTTGGCGCAGATTGCCGCACGCTGCATGGCCGGTAAAACCCTGGCTGAGCAGGGCTTCGAAAAAGAAATCGTGCCGCACTTCTATAGCGTTAAAGAGGCGGTGTTCCCGTTCAATAAATTCCAGGGTGTCGACCCGATTCTCTCGCCGGAAATGAAATCGACCGGCGAAGTGATGGGCTCTGGTGACACCTTTGCTGAGGCCTTCTTCAAAGCCCAGTTGGGTGCGGGTGAGGCAATTCCAGCGCTGACCGGCGAGCGTAAAGCGTTTCTCTCTGTGCGCGAACCTGACAAGGCGGGGATTATCGAAGTGGGGCGTTCTCTGTTAGCATTAGGCTTCACGCTATGTGCAACACGGGGAACAGCGGCTGCTTTGGAAGCTGCCGGGCTTGCCGTGGAACACGTCAATAAAGTCTACGAAGGTCGTCCCCATATCGTCGATCTGCTTAAGAACGACGAAATCGCCTACATTGTGAACACTACCGAAGGTCGTCAGGCTATTAATGACTCTTCGGTCATTCGCCGTACTGCTCTCTCGCGCAAGGTGCCCTATGCGACCACCTTGGCGGGCGCTAATGCTGTTTGCATGGCGCTTGAGTACGGTAGGGAGATTACGGTGCGGCGCCTTCAGGATCTGCATGCAGGAGCAAGTCAATGAACAAGGTCCCGATGACAGTTGCGGGAGAAAGAAGTCTTCGTGAAGAGCTCGACCACCTTAAAAGCGAAGCTCGTCCGCAGGTGATCGCGGCCATCGCCGAAGCGCGGGAGCACGGCGATCTTAAAGAGAATGCCGAGTATCACGCTGCTCGCGAGCAGCAAGGGTTTATCGAAGGGCGTATTCAGGAGATCGAAAGTAAGCTCTCCGTTGCGCAAGTAATCGATGTCACCAAACTGCCAAAAACCGGCAAAGTGATTTTCGGCGTAACCGTGACGCTAATGAATCTGGATACCGATGCGGAAGTCACTTATCGTATCGTCGGCGAAGATGAGGCGGATATTAAGTCTGGCCGTATCTCGGTCACCTCTCCCATCGCCCGTGCTTTAATCGGCAAGGAGGAGGGTGATGTCGTGGTGGTGAAAACCCCCGGCGGCGACGTTGAGTACGAAATAGGTAGCGTCGAGTACATTTAATAAAAAACGCCCCTTCAATTGACCTCGGTTAGGTCGGTTGAAGGGGCGTTTTAGTGCAGCGGCACTCGTTTTAGAGTGAGCACAATCTAACGGTTAATGCCGACCGTGGTGGTTCTCAAAGCGGGTAACGTTAGAGAGCTTTGGGTTCACCTGTGGGTTTCTGCGGTAGAGCAGCGCCATTTTGCCAATGGTTTGCACAAGGTCGGCACGGCTGTTGGCGATCAGTTCGGTGATCATGGCAGCACGATCATCACGCTCAGGAAGGGCGAGTTTCACTTTGATCAGTTCGTGATCGGTGAGTGCGCGGTTAAGTTCTGCAAGCAAATTTTCGGAGACGCCGTTCTCAGAAACGGTGACCACTGGGTTAAGATGGTGGCCAATGCTACGAAATGCTTTCTTTTGTGCCTGTGACAAGCTCATGGTATCTTGCGGTATCCCGGTTAGCGCTTAACGCTCCATCTTACGGTGAAACGTCACCGAGTGAAAGCGATCGCGTGAATGCGCCCATCTCTTATTCCAGTGTTAGATTCCCACATGCAGCAAAAGCCCCCGAACCGTAAACATTCCGTCAGCAAAACCAGCAATAACTGGAAGAAGGAGCATTTTGACGACCAGTACGTGAAGCAGAGCTGGCAAGATGGCTATCGCTCCCGTGCCAGCTATAAGCTGATCGAGCTGGATGAAAAAGATAAACTGCTGCGACCCGGTATGACGGTGATTGATTTAGGGGCGGCGCCTGGTGGGTGGAGCCAGATTGCCGCTGAGAAGGTGGGGCCTGAAGGTGTGGTCATTGCCTCTGATATTCTAGAGATGGATGCACTGGCCGGTGTGGATTTTATCCAGGGCGATTTCACTGAAGACGCGGTGCTAGAGGCGATACTAAAACGTCTGGATAATCGCCGTGTAGACCTTGTGATGTCGGATATGGCCCCCAATATGAGTGGTATGGCGGCGATTGATCAACCCCAGGCGATGTACTTAGTGGAGCTAGCGTTAGAACTCGCGCGCGAAACGTTGTCACCCGGCGGTCGATTTTTAGCTAAAGTATTCCAGGGGGAAGGGTTTGACGCCTACTTGAAAGAGTTGCGCGGCAGCTTTAGCAAAGTAGTGACTCGTAAGCCGGATGCCTCGCGGGCACGCTCCCGGGAAGTATATTTTCTGGCCGAAGGGTTTCGCGGGTAACTGATTAGGTTTAGCAGTTGCTCGTATGGTTCATAGCCAAGATTTATCAGCGCGATTGCCAGACAGGCAAGCGCAACGTGTGTCACATTAGTCGCATAGTGCGCGTGACACAGATGGCCCGAGGCATAATATAAGACGCTTTGGCAATGGTTGAACGCTTGATGCTGATGTAATGTCCTATTAACAGGCTTCATTTTGCATCAGGGT
The DNA here is from genome assembly GCF_022489065.1 of Vreelandella neptunia. GTDB lineage: Bacteria > Pseudomonadota > Gammaproteobacteria > Pseudomonadales > Halomonadaceae > Vreelandella > Vreelandella neptunia_A. The sequence goes on from NZ_JAKVTW010000014.1 coordinate 87,701, forward strand.
TTAACTGACGGATTCTTGTAATGAGGGTAGCCCCTTGAACGATATGGCGAAGAACCTGATTCTGTGGTTGGTCATCGCGGCCGTCCTACTGACAGTGTTCAATAATTTCAGTACGGAAAGCGCACCGCAAAACACGAACTACTCACAGTTCGTGCAGCAGGTGCAAAATCAGCAGGTACGTAGCGTCACGATTGATGGTTACACCATCAGTGGTGAGCGTACGGACGGCTCTCAGTTTCAGACGATCCGCCCTGCGGCGGAAGATCCGAAGCTGATGGATGATCTGTTGAGCAATAATGTGACGGTCGTCGGCAAAGAGCCAGAACAGCAAAGTATCTGGACGCGCCTGCTTATCGCTAGTTTCCCGATTCTGCTGATTTTGGGCATCTTTATGTTCTTTATGCGCCAGATGCAGGGTGGAGCCGGCGGCGGTAAAGGCGGCCCCATGAGCTTTGGTAAGTCGAAGGCCAAGCTGCTCTCTCAAGACCAAATCAAAACCACGTTTGCTGACGTAGCAGGGTGCGATGAGGCGAAAGAGGAAGTCGAAGAGTTGGTCGACTTCCTGCGTGACCCCACCAAATTTCAGCGCTTGGGCGGCATGATCCCCCGCGGTGTATTGATGGTCGGGCCTCCAGGTACAGGTAAAACGTTGCTGGCCAAATCGATTGCTGGCGAAGCCAAAGTGCCGTTCTTCTCCATTTCGGGTTCTGACTTCGTTGAGATGTTCGTGGGTGTGGGCGCATCGCGTGTGCGTGACATGTTCGAACAGGCCAAGAAGCAGGCGCCGTGCATTATCTTTATTGATGAGATCGACGCCGTAGGCCGCTCACGTGGCACCGGTATGGGCGGTGGTAACGACGAGCGTGAACAGACGTTGAACCAGCTGCTGGTTGAGATGGATGGCTTTGAAGCTAACGAAGGCATCATCGTCATCGCCGCGACCAACCGCCCTGACGTACTCGACCCTGCGCTAATGCGCCCAGGTCGTTTTGACCGCCAGGTCACCGTTGGTTTACCCGATATTCGCGGTCGTGAGCACATTTTGGGCGTTCACCTGCGTAAAGTGCCGCTAGCGGACGACGTTAAGCCACAGCTGATTGCGCGTGGTACGCCAGGCTTCTCCGGCGCTGACTTAGCCAACTTGGTGAACGAATCTGCCCTGTTTGCGGCGCGTCGCAACAAGCGTCTGGTAAGCATGGAAGAGCTTGAACTGGCGAAGGACAAGATCATGATGGGCGCTGAGCGCAAATCAATGGTCATGACCGATAAAGAGAAGCTCAACACGGCCTATCACGAATCAGGTCACGCAATTATCGGCTTGGTTGTACCTTCTCATGACCCCGTCTACAAAGTGACGATTATCCCGCGCGGCCGTGCGCTGGGTGTCACCATGTTCTTGCCGGAAGAGGATCGCTATAGTCTTTCGCGTCAACAGATTCTGGGCCAGATTTGCTCGCTGTTTGGTGGTCGTATCGCCGAAGAGATGACGCTAGGTCCGAACGGTGTGACGACGGGTGCCTCCAACGACATTAAGCGTGCCACCGAGCTTGCTCACAACATGGTTGCTAAGTGGGGCTTGTCGGATGAAATGGGCCCGATCATGTATGACGAGGATGAGTCGCATCAGTTCCTCGGTGGCCCAGGCCAGGGCGGTAGTAAGATGAAGTCGGGTGACACCACGACTCGCCTTGATAAAGAAGTCCGCAAGATCATTGATGATTGCTATGAGCAGGCGCGCCAAATCCTGACGGATAATCGCGATAAGCTTGATGCCATGGCAGAAGCGTTAATGAAGTACGAGACCATTGATGCCACTCAGTTGAAAGACATCATGGAGGGGCGCGACCCCCGTCCGCCGGAAGGCTGGGACGACGGTGATTCATCCGGTGGCGGTACGCCTGTCAACGATGACAAGCCTCAGGCGAAGGCCGAAGACGATGCGCCCAACGCTTCTGGAAACGATGCCTCTGGAAACGATGGCGAAGAGGATGATGATGAGCCACGCCGTCGGCCCTCAGACCCTCTTGGCGGCCCTGCGGGTCCCTAACTAGGTAGTTGACTAGATAGTTCACCCCTCGTTTCAGCCAAAGGCGCCCCGTCATGGGGCGCCTTTTTTGTTATGCTGTAGGCATACCACTGCATTGTTTCTTTTCTTGACCAGGCTGCAGCATGAAATCAATTATGGACTCGTCCTCAACGCAAACTTCAGAAAATGCTTTCCAACTGCGTTGTGGGCGCCATTTGCTGGATCTCTCCTTTCCTCGCGTGATGGGTATCCTTAACGTCACCCCCGACTCCTTTTCCGATGGCGGGCAGCATGTAGCGCTTGATGATGCATTGCGCCATGGCGAGCGGATGCTGGCAGAAGGGGCGGCGATGATTGATGTCGGTGGCGAGTCGACCCGGCCAGGCGCAACGCCTGTGAGCGCTCAAGAAGAGCTGGATCGTGTCGCGCCGGTAGTAGAAGTGCTGGTACGCGAGCTGGATGCGTTGGTGTCGGTAGATACCAGTTGCCCGGCGGTGATACGCGAGGCGAGTGAGTTAGGCGCTGGGATGATTAACGACGTGCGCGCGTTAGAGCGCGAAGGCGCGCTGCTTGCTGCAGTGGGGAGCGGCCTGCCTGTTTGCTTGATGCATCGCCAGGGCGAGCCGCAGGATATGCAGCAGGCGCCCGCTTATCATCGGCCCATTGAGGAGGAGGTGGCAGATTATTTAGCGCGCCGAGTCGCCGAGTGTGAGGCCGCTGGACTGCGTCGAAATCGGCTTTTAATCGACCCGGGATTTGGCTTCGGCAAAACCGTCGAACACAATCTACGCTTACTCAAATATATGCAGACTCTGCAATCTCTGGAGCTTCCACTGCTGGTAGGTATGTCGCGCAAGAGTATGATTGGTAAAGTGTTAGGCCGCCCGGTGGAGGAGCGTCTCTCGGGTGGTTTAGCGCTCGCTGCTATGGCGGTTGAGCGTGGGGCGAATATTCTGCGCGTACATGATGTCGCTGCAACGGTAGATGCAGTCAATATGGCGTGGGCGGTACTACAAGAGGGCTGCGAGCCGCCGCTGAACAAGGAGTTTGACGCATGACAAGGCGCTATTTTGGGACAGATGGTATTCGTGGCACGGTGGGTAAATCACCCATTACGGCGGATTTCATGCTCAAGCTAGGCTGGGCAGCGGGGCAGGTGCTGCGACGTGATAAAGGCCGAACGCGGGTGCTGATCGGTAAAGATACGCGGATCTCTGGCTATATGTTCGAATCCGCTTTAGAGGCGGGGCTTTCTGCCGCCGGTGTTGATGTCTCTCTCCTTGGCCCAATGCCCACACCCGGTATCGCCTACTTAACACGGACATTCCGTGCTGATGCAGGCATCGTCATCTCGGCATCGCACAACCCGTTTGATGATAACGGCATTAAGTTCTTCTCCGCGGAAGGTAAGAAGCTCCCTGATGACACGGAAGACCGTATCGAGGCGATGCTCGCAGCGCCATTGACCACGGCGGAAGCGGCGCAGTTGGGTAAAGCAACCCGCATCGACGATGCCGCAGGCCGTTATATTGAGTTCTGCAAATCAACCCTGCCTGATCGACTTAGCCTGCACGGCCTTAAAGTCGTATTGGATTGCGCCCATGGCGCCACTTATCATATCGCGCCGAATGTGTTTCGCGAGCTAGGTGCATACGTCACCACTATTGGTTCTGCGCCCGACGGGTTAAATATTAACCAGCAGGTAGGTTCCACGCATCCCGCTGCGCTGCGTGCTGCGGTAATTCAGCAAAACGCTGACTTGGGGATAGCCTTTGATGGTGACGGTGATCGCGTGTTGCTGGTGGATGGCGATGGCCGTGAAGTCGATGGCGACGATATTCTCTATTTGATTGCTCGCGATCGTCATGAGCGTGGTTTGCTCCAAGGTGGCGTAGTGGGGACGTTGATGTCCAATTTTGGCCTCGCTATGGCACTTGATAAGCTGGGCATCCCCTTTGAGCGGGCCAACGTTGGCGACCGCTTTGTGATGGAGCGCATGGCCGCCAATGGTTGGGAATTAGGCGGTGAATCCTCGGGGCATATTGTCTGTGGTCATGTGCAGACCACCGGTGATGGGATCGTATCGACCCTACAGGTGTTGGCGTTGATGATGCGTGAGCAGAAGAGCCTGCCGACACTCTTAAAAGAGTTAGAAAAAGTGCCGCAGGCGCTGATCAATGTCCGTTTGCCCGCCGACGCAAGTGCTAAAGAGGTGATGGCCTCTGCGCCGTTAAAGCAGGCAGTTGCCGCCCTGGAGCATGAGTTGGGCGATGAAGGCCGTGTGCTGTTGCGTGCTTCAGGCACTGAGCCATTGATTCGAGTAATGGTGGAGGGGCGCGCACATTTAGATGTCGATCAATTGGCACGTGGCTTGGCAGATCAAGTCCAGGCGCTGATGAAATAAGCGCACTTAACTCACCGGCACCATAAACCGGTTCAGTAAACCAGACGTGTGCTTGTAACAGCGGTTGTCTTGACAAGGCCGCTCCTATACCATTTCGCTCCACCTTGAGTGAGGAGAGTCGATGCGTACGCCTTTAATTGCCGGTAACTGGAAAATGAACGGTTCCGTGGCGTTGATCAATGAGTTCGGCCAGGCCTTCTCTGCCGCCGAGTCGCCAAAGAACGTGGATGTGGTTATCATTCCGCCGTTCCCTTATTTGGATGCGGCACGCCAAGCGTTTGAAGGTACGGTGCTGTCATTAGGCGCACAAACATTGAATCCTATCCACTCCGGGGCGCACACCGGTGAAGTGAGCGGCCGCATGCTTAAAGAGTTTGCAGTCTCTTACGTGCTGGTCGGACACTCAGAGCGGCGTCAGCTCTATAAAGAGAGCGATGAACAAGTCTTCGCGCGTCTATTGTCAGCTCTAAATGTCGAGCTCAAGCCGATCCTGTGTGTGGGGGAGTCTTTAGAGGAGCGCGACGCGGGCCGGACGATGGACGTTGTGCTGCGCCAAGTGGGGCACGTGATGTCTCGTCTAGAGCCAGATCAGCGCAAGCAAGTAGTGATTGCCTATGAGCCCGTTTGGGCAATAGGGACGGGACGTACGGCGTCTCCCGAGCAAGCCCAAGAGGTCATGGCAGGTATTCGTGCTTACCAGGCGGGGTTTGATAAGGAGTTAGCAGAACAGCTGCGTTTGCTATACGGCGGCAGTATGAACGCAAGTAATGCGGCTGAGCTGCTCGCTCAGCCGGATATCGACGGCGGTCTGGTGGGCGGAGCCTCACTCAAGATCGATGATTTTTATGCCATTTGTCAGTCAGCAGGATAACGCCATGCAAGTTGCAATTCTTATGATCCATGTGGTGATTGCGATCGCCCTGGTGGTACTCATTCTGCTTCAGCAGGGTAAAGGCGCTGAAGCCGGTGCTGCGTTTGGGGGCGGTGCTTCACAAACAGTGTTTGGTTCGCGGGGCAGCGGTAACTTTTTATCACGCACCACGGCTATTTTAGCAGCGGGTTTCTTCGTTACCTCAATGGCGCTGGCTTACTTCGCCACCCAAGCCGGCCAGGCACCCGAAGCAGGTATCCCGGATTCGCGTTTGATCGAGCAGCAGCAAAGCGTTCCGACGCTTGACGACAGGCCTGCGGACGTGGATAATGCCGCGCCAGTGCTAGAGGAAAGCAGCGAGTAAGCAGCTGCTGTTTTTTAGCCTCCCCTGATGCCGAAGTGGTGGAATTGGTAGACACGCTATCTTGAGGGGGTAGTGACCGTATGGTCGTGCGGGTTCAAGTCCCGCCTTCGGCACCATCTGTTTTGCTGGCTAGCCAGCTTCCCAGAATGTTCTTTTGTTACCAGTAGGCCAGCGTTGGCAACTGAGGCAAAAAAACAGCTTTAAGTAGGTGGCTTTTTTCAGTAAGTCGTTCTTGAAGCAAGTAGTTCTTGACGTAAGTGGCTTTAGTGTCTATTATCGTCGACCTAGATTGATGCGGGGTGGAGCAGTCTGGTAGCTCGTCGGGCTCATAACCCGAAGGTCATCGGTTCAAATCCGGTCCCCGCTACCATTTCCTAGTTGCATGTAGATAGCTTGTTCTCTTTGTATTACTCTTTTGTACTACTCTGAAAACACTCACTCTCTACCGGGCGAAGCCTGTTACATGTTTCTAAGATGGTACTCAAGGTTTCTTTCAAAAAGCCCCTTCCAGTGAAGGGGCTTTTTGTTAGCAGCTTTTGGATAACGAGCGCTTTTGTAAATAAGAGCGCCTTAAGAGCGGATGTCTTCCGGTTTGCCGGAGACACATTTCCGAGTAACGCCAATCAGCCACCTAGCTTTTCTACTAACTCCTGGCCAGGTGCCTGATGCAACGGCTATAGGAGCTTTGTCTGTGGCCACTAAACACGCTGCGCTACACGCGCTGATCGAACCTGTTGTTGCCGCCATGGGCTTTGAGCTATGGGGCATCGACCATCTTTCCCAGGGCAAAAATTCGCGGCTGGTGATCTATATCGAGCGCGAGAGTGGTGTCAGCGTTGAAGATTGCGCAGATATTAGCCGCCAAGTCAGTGCTGTTATGGATGTGGAAGACCCCATTGCCGGTGAGTATCGGTTGGAAGTCTCCTCGCCAGGCATGGCACGTCCCTTGTATTCCCTGGACCAGTTTACCCGCTTTCAAGGTCATCACGTCGCGCTCAAGCTGCGCACTGCCTTTGACGGGCGGCGCAAGTATCAAGGGCTTTTGGTCGGTGTTGAAGGGGATGAAGTACTTATACAGCTGGATGGCGAAGAGTATTGCTTTCCTATTGAGAGTATTGATTCTGCTCACATTGTACCGCAGTTCGACGATTGACCGGGTGGCGGCGCTGCCGGCAGGCTGCCGGGGTGATGCACATAAGGATAGGTTTTCTGGCGAGGCATACGCATGAGTAAAGAAATTTTAATGGTCGTTGACGCGATCTCCAATGAGAAGGGCGTCCCGCGTGATGTCATCTTCGAGGCGGTAGAAGCCGCTCTTGCGAGCGCGTCACGTAAGCGTTTTGACAAAGAAGAAGCCAATGTGCGCGTGCATATCGACCGCCGCACCGGTGAATACGAAACCTTCCGCTTCTGGACGGTCGTGGAAGACGACGAATTCGAAACGCCAGATTATGAAATTAAAGAGACCATCGCCGAGCAGCGCGATCCGCCGCTGAAATTGGGTGATGTGGTCGAGAAAAGTATTGAAAATGCGGCGTTTGGTCGTATTGCCGCGCAAACCGCCAAGCAGGTTATCGTACAGAAAGTACGCGAAGCTGAGCGGGCTGAAGTTGTGCGTCAATACGCAGATCGTGAAGGCGAGCTGGTCGCAGGTATTGTTAAAAAGACCACTCGTGACGGACTGATCATTGATTTGGGCGAAAATGCTGAAGCGTTTTTACCGCGTAATGAAATGATCCACGGTGAGCGTTACCGCATGAATGAACGGGTACGCGCCTTGTTGGTCAAGGTAGACCCAGACGCTCGTGGTGCTCAGCTCCAGCTTTCGCGGACCTGCCCCGAGCTGATCATCGAGCTGTTCAAAATTGAAGTACCTGAAATAGCTGAGCAGTTGATTGAAATTAAAGGCGCGGCTCGTGATCCCGGATCGCGCGCCAAAATCGCCGTTAAAACCAATGATCGTCGCATTGATCCTGTCGGTGCGTGTGTTGGTATGCGCGGTTCGCGCGTTCAAGCGGTCTCATCAGAGCTGCAAAACGAACGCGTTGATATCGTGCTGTGGGACGACAATCCCGCCCAGTTGGTTATCAATGCCATGGCGCCCGCCGATGTTGGGTCTATTCTTGTTGACGAAGACGCCCACGCGATGGATGTGGCCGTGGCACAAGATAACCTTGCTCAGGCCATTGGCCGGAGCGGTCAGAACGTACGTTTAGCCTCTGAACTCACCGGCTGGCGTATTAATGTCATGACCGAAGAGGAAGCCGAGTCTAAGCGCGACCAAGAGATTGATAGCCTGGTTGACTCCTTTGTCCAGCACCTTGAAGTGGATGAGGATGTCGCCCGCCTGTTAGTGGAAGAAGGGTTCACAACCCTGGAAGAAGTCGCCTACGTGCCGCTTGAAGAGATGCTCGAAATCGAAGAGTTCGATGAAGATTTAGTCGAAGAGCTTCGTGCACGTGCGAAAGACGAGCTGCTGACGATGGCAATTGCCTCGGAAGAAGCGCTAGACGGTGCCCAACCAGCAGCAGATCTGCTGGAGATGGATGGCATGGAGCGCCACCTGGCCTTCATTCTGGCCAGTCGCGGCATTGTCACCATGGAAGATCTCGCCGAGCAGTCTGTCGACGATCTGGTCGATATCGAGGAGTTGGACGAAGCGCGCGCAGCGGCACTGATCATGACTGCCCGTGCGCCCTGGTTTGAAGTCGATGACGCATCGGATTCGAACACACAGTAAACAGGTCACGGGCTGAGGAGGGTCAATATGTCAGATATGACAGTTAAAGATTTCGCAGTAAAGGTGGGCCGTGATGTGCCTCGCCTACTAGAGCAAATGAAAGAAGCTGGTTTAAAGCACGCTTCTGAAAGCGATGCCGTGTCAGAAGAAGATAAGCAGAAGCTGCTGAGTTTCTTGAAGAAGAGCCACGGCGGCAGCGACACCCCTGAAGCGGGCAAAAATCGCATTACGCTGACGCGTAAAACCCGCAGCCGGATCAATACTGGCGAGCGCGGCAAAACCATCGAAGTGCAGGTACGTAAGAAGAAAACGTACGTTAAAAGCGCTGAAGATGAGAAGCCGAAAGCCGCAGAGCCAAGCTACACTGGCCCACGCCAGTTAGTTGGCGATATGGCCGAAGCGGAAGCCGAGCGCAAAGTAACGGATGCGCGGGAAGCTGAAGAGAAAGTGGCAGCGCAAAAAGCTCAGGCAGCCAAAGCGGCCGAAGAAGCAGCCAGCAAAAAAGCGGCTGAAGCCAAGCCGAAAGCTGAAAAAGCGCCAGCAACGCCCGATCTTGAAGTGCCCAATCTTGAGCTTGATGACACCCCGTCGGGTGACGATATGCCGCCAGCGCCGCCGAAAGAGGGCCGCACTGACCGTCGTACCGCACCGCCTAAGAAGGCTGCGGCGAAGGCCAAGGGCCGTCGTGACGATGAAGATCGTGGTGATCGCGAAGAGCGCAAACGCGGTGGCGGCGGTAAGAAGGTAAAACGTGCCGAGCAACGTCGTGGTGGTCGCCGTGGTGGCAACCAAACCGGCAATGGCAAGCACGCTTTCCAGAAGCCGACCCAGCCGATCGTGCGTGAAGTATCGATCCCTGAGTCTATCAGCGTGGCGGAATTGGCCGACAAGATGTCGATCAAGGCCAATGAAGTGATCAAGGCCATGTTTAACATGGGCGCGGCAGTCACCATCAACCAAACCATCGATCAGGATACCGCTGCGATCGTGGTGGAAGAGATGGGTCACACGCCGAAGCTGGTGAAAGATGACGCGCTGGAAACGGAAATGCTCGAAGGCATCTCCTATGAAGGCGAAGAGATCACCCGCTCGCCCGTTGTTACCGTTATGGGTCACGTTGACCACGGTAAAACATCGCTGCTCGATTACATCCGTAAAGCGAAAGTGGCGACCGGTGAAGCGGGTGGTATTACCCAGCATATCGGCGCTTACCACGTGGAAGATAACCACGGTGGCGTTACCTTCCTGGATACCCCTGGCCACGCAGCGTTTACCGCTATGCGTGCCCGTGGTGCCAAGGCAACTGACGTCGTGATTCTGGTTGTCGCCGCGGATGACGGCGTGATGCCGCAGACGATTGAAGCGATTGAGCACTCTAAAGCCGCTGAAGTACCCATGGTGGTGGCGGTGAACAAGATCGATAAGCAGGGCATCGATCTGGATCGCATCAAGAATGAGCTGTCGCAGCACGGCGTTATCTCCGAAGAGTGGGGCGGTGATACCCAGTTTGTGCATGTATCTGCTAAGACCGGTGAAGGTATGGAAGAGCTGCTGGAAGCGATCCAGCTAGCCTCTGAAGTACTGGAACTTAAGGCTGTGCCTTCCGCGCCCGGTAAAGGTGTTGTGGTTGAGTCCCGCCTTGATAAAGGTCGTGGTCCGGTCGCTACCGTACTGGTTCAGAACGGCACGCTGAGAAAGGGCGATATCGTCCTGGCAGGCCTGCACTACGGCCGCGTACGTGCGCTGACCAACGAACTTGCCCAGCAGGTTGATTCGGTTGGCCCAGCCATGCCGGTCGAGATTCAAGGCTTGGGCGGTACGCCGGATGCCGGTGATGACTTTATGGTCGTTGCTGACGAGAAGAAAGCCCGCGAAGTAGCTAACTTCCGTCAAGGCAAGTACCGCGAAGTGCGCCTGGCGCGTCAGCAGAAGGCCAAGCTGGAGAACATGTTCAGCCAGATGGGCCAAGACGAAGTGGCCAAGGTCAATATCGTCCTCAAAGCCGACGTTCAAGGCTCGCTGGAAGCGATCAAAGGCGCCCTGGAAGAACTCTCCACGGGTGAAGTTGAAGTCGCCGTGGTCTCTTCTGGTGTGGGTGGTATCACCGGTACCGATGCCAACTTAGCGCTAGCGTCTGAAGCCATTGTGGTCGGCTTTAACGTGCGTGCTGACGCCGCTGCCCGTGAGATCGTTGAGCGCGAAGGCCTGGATCTACGCTACTACAGCGTCATCTACCAGCTGATCGACGAGGTCAAACAGGCGATGAGCGGTATGCTCGCACCTGAATGGAAAGAAGAGATCGTCGGTATTGCTGAAGTGCGTGACGTGTTCCGTGCGCCGAAGATTGGTGCCATCGCCGGTTGTATGGTGGTTGAAGGCAACGTGCATCGTAATAAGAAGATCCGCGTACTGCGTGATGACGTGGTGATCTACGAAGGTGAGCTCGAATCGCTGCGCCGCTTCAAAGACGATGTGCAGGAAGTGCGCAACGGCATGGAGTGTGGCATCGGCGTGAAGAACTACAACGATGTCCAAGTCGGCGATAAGATCGAAGTCTTCGACCAAGTGAAGGTCGAGCGTAGCCTGTAAGGCTGCGAGGAGCTAAACATGCGCGAATTTAAGCGTACCGACCGGGTAGCCGACCAGCTCCAAAAGGAGCTGGCGGTACTTATTCAACGCGAAGTGAAAGACCCGCGTTTAGGCATGGTCACGGTCAGCGGTGTCACCGTTAGCCGTGATCTTGGCTACTCCGATGTCTATGTCACGCTGTTGGGTGAGCAAGAGCCGGAGCGTATTAAAGAGAACCTGCAGGTGCTTAAGCGCGCTGCCGGTTTTCTAAGAAGCCAGATTGCTAAGCGCATCAAGCTGCGCCACGTGCCAGAACTACGCTTTCATTTCGATGAAAGCGTGGTACGCGGTCAGCAACTCTCTTCATTGATCGATGAAGCGGTGACGACGGATCGCGCACGCTATCAAAACGATGACGATTATCAAGGCACTGGCCAAGACGGTGACCAAGACGCTGACGCCCAGCAAAGTGAGGAGACTCGCTAGTGGCGCGTCAACGTCGCGGCTTGCCGGTCAATGGCGTGCTACTGCTGGATAAGCCTAAGGGGCTTTCCAGCAACCATGCACTGCAGCGTGTTCGCCGGCTGTTTCAGGCTCAAAAAGCCGGGCACACCGGTACGCTGGACCCGATGGCAACCGGCTTATTGCCGATTTGTCTGGGCGAAGCGACCAAGTTTTCGTCGCACTTGCTCGAAGCCGATAAGGTGTATCGCACCCGGGTAGAACTCGGGGTGATCACCGATACCGGCGATGCGGAAGGCAATGTTATTGAGCAGCATGAGATTCCCAGCCTAAGCGTCGATGACGTGGAAGCTGTGCTCACCCGTTTTCGCGGTGAGATTGATCAAGTGCCACCCATGTATTCGGCGCTAAAGCATCAAGGCAAAAAACTCTACGAGTTGGCCCGTGAAGGCAAACACGTAGAGCGTGCAGCACGGCGGATAAGCGTGTATGATGCGCGCCTGCTTTCATTTGATGGCACAGCTTTCGAGCTGGAGGTAAGTTGCAGTAAAGGCACTTACATTCGCACGTTAGCCGAAGATATTGGTCAAGCGCTTGGCTGTGGTGCCCACATCAGTCAATTAAGAAGGCTCAAGACAGGCCCTTTTTTAGCCGATGAGATGTGGACATTAGACGCGCTCGAAGCGTTGGCTGATCAAGCTGCGCTGGAAGCTGAACTGATGCCTGTGGATGTGCTGGTAGATCATTTACCCTCGTTGACGGTAGACGATACTGCCCACGCCCGTTTGGCCCATGGTCAGCCTGCCACGTTAACCACCGGCACGCTTGCGCTGGATGAGTTAGCCCGACTTTATTACGCCGAGACGTTTATCGGCCTTGGCGTAGTGAAAGGTGCCCAGGAAGTGGCGCCGAAGCGACTGTTAAGTACTGTCGCTATCTCGTAAGGCCAGTTGCAAGGACGCCGCAGCCTACGGGAACATGGTAAGACAGCGTACGTAAGAGAGTACGTAAAGCGAAGTTGCAACTCGCAAATTGTAAGTCGCAAATAGCAGCTTGAGACTGCAAATATGCGTGGTCTCACCCATTCATTTTTAGGCATATTGCTTACTGGAGATACAGATGGCTTTAACCGCTGAGAAGAAGGCCGAGATCGTCACCGAATACGGCCGCGGCGACAACGATACCGGTTCCCCTGAAGTGCAGGTTGCACTGCTGAGCGCCAACATCAATGGCCTGCAGGATCACTTCAAAACCAACAAGCAGGATCACCACTCACGTCGTGGTCTGATCCGCATGGTTAACCAGCGTCGTAAACTGCTGGATTACCTAAAGCGTAAAGATTTCGAACGCTATCAGTCTTTGATTCAGCGTTTAGGTCTACGCCGCTAAGCTTAACGGCAACGATCAGAAACGGGCAGCTCCTTGTGAGCTGCCCGTTTTTTTATGTTTAGTGTTTACGGTGGAAGGGAACAGGTAGCCCTATCGCGCTCCAGCGCCTAGAATGGTAACGAGTCAAAACGACCTAAACGAATAGACAAGTAGATATTGATAATGCTGAAGGAAGTCGCTGTGAATCCGGTAAAGAAAACGTTCCAGTACGGTCGTAGCACCGTAACGCTCGAAACCGGGCGGATTGCTCGCCAGGCCACCGGCGCTGTCATGGTAACAATGGATGACACCGTCGTGCTGTGTACCGTGGTTGCTCGTAAAGAGGCTAACCCGAGCCAACCCTTTTTCCCCCTCTCGGTACACTACCAAGAGAAAACCTACGCAGTGGGCAAGATTCCTGGCGGCTTCTTTAAGCGCGAAGGGCGACCCACTGAGAAAGAGACGCTGACCTCGCGTCTGATCGATCGCCCCATTCGTCCGTTATTCCCTAAAGGCTTTATGAACGAAGTACAGGTCGTCTGTACCGTTCTCTCTACCGACCGTAACCACGATCCGGATATTGCCGCTTTGCTTGGCACCTCCGCTGCGCTAAGCATCTCTGGCGTGCCGTTTAGCGGCCCGATTGGTGCCGCTCGCGTTGGTTTTAACGAAGAGCAAGGCTACTTCCTCAACCCAACGGTTGAAGAGCTGGCCACTTCTGAGCTCGACATGGTCGTCGCCGGTACTGAAAAAGCCGTACTGATGGTTGAGTCTGAAGCGAAAGAGCTGCTCGAAGACGAAATGCTGGGTGCCGTGCTGTTCGGTCACCAGGAGATGCAGGTTGCGATTAGCGCGATCAACGAGCTGGTCGCCGAAGCGGGCAAGCCGCGTTGGGAGTGGCAGGCCGCCGAAGAGAACCAAGCGCTTAAAACGGCGATGGCCGATGCCTTTGAAGCTAAAGTGGGCGATGCCTATCGCATTACCGATAAAATGCAGCGCCAGGATGCGCTGGCTGAACTGAAAGGTCAGGCGGTTGACCAGCTGGCTGCCGATGAAGGCGAACCGGTTAACGATAAGTTCAGTAAAGATGACGTGAAAGGTGCCTTCGCAGCCCTGGAAAAACGCGTTGTCCGTTCACGCGTTGTAAAAGGCGAGCCGCGTATTGACGGTCGTGATAACCAAACCGTGCGCCCCTTGGCCATCGAAGTCGGTGTGCTGCCCAAAGCGCACGGCTCTGCTGTTTTCACTCGCGGTGAGACCCAGGCGATTGCAGTGGCAACGCTTGGCACGCTGCGTGATTCACAGCTGATCGAATCGCTAGAAGGCGAGCGTAAAGACCGCTTTATGCTGCACTACAACTTCCCTCCCTATTCGGTAGGTGAGGCTGGTTTTATGGGCGGCCCCAAGCGTCGCGAAATCGGCCATGGCCGCTTGGCTCGTCGTGGTGTGCAGGCAATGCTGCCGTCCGAAGATGTGTTCCCCTACACCATTCGGGTCGTCTCTGAAATTACTGAGTCTAACGGCTCAAGCTCGATGGCCTCTGTGTGTGGCTCTTCGCTGGCCCTGATGGACGCGGGCGTACCGCTAAAAGCACCGGTCGCCGGTATTGCCATGGGCCTAGTGAAAGACGCCGATGGTTTTGCGGTATTGACCGATATCCTGGGCGATGAAGATCACCTTGGCGATATGGACTTTAAAGTGGCCGGTTCTGAAGAGGGCATCACCGCCCTGCAGATGGACATCAAGATCGAAGGCATCAACGAAGAGATTATGGAACTCGCGCTGCAGCAAGCCCTGACCGCGCGTCTGAGTATTCTTGAGCAGATGAATGTCGTGATCAGCCAGAGCCGTAGCGATGTCTCCGACAACGCGCCGTCCATGGCGACGATTAAAATCGATCCGGACAAGATCCGTGACGTCATCGGTAAAGGTGGCGCGACCATTCGCAAAATTTGCGAAGACACCGGCGCCTCAATCGACCTTGACGATGATGGCACCGTGCGGATTTACGCGGAAGACAAAGCTGCCGCCAAGCGTGCGATTGATACCGTACTGGCGATTACCGCCGAAGCGGAAATCGGCAAGCTGTACAACGGCAAGGTTGTGCGTATTGCCGACTTCGGTGCGTTTGTTAACATCATGCCGGGAACCGATGGTCTGGTTCACATCTCGCAGATCGTAGCCGAGCGCGTTAACAACGTGCGCGACTTCTTGAACGAAGGCGATGACGTGATCGTGAAGGTGCTCGATATCGACAACCGCAACCGCGTGAAGCTGTCGATGAAAGAGATTACCGAAGAAGAGAAAACCGCTTTTGCAGCAGAAGTGACGGAAACCGAAACGACGCTTTAAATCGCTAGTTAGGTTTCTGATACCGCCCTCGTAGCCTCTGGCTGCGGGGGCGGTTCTGTTTGTTGAGGCCGGTTTTCTTAGCTGTCAGTTTGTTGATGCTAAGTTTTTTAATGTCAGCTTTGTTAATGTCAGTTTTGTTAATGATTGGTTGGGTCGCTAGGGAGCAGTAGATGGAGCAGGAGCAAGCACCGCGCTGGTGGGCGGTAGTGGCCGTGATGATCGGCATTTTTTTACTGGTGACCGCTGAACAGCTACCGATTGGGTTGCTCTCTCAAGTGGCATCGAGCATGGGCGTTACCCCTGGTATGGCAGGTTTAATGGTCACGGTGCCTGGCGTGGTGGCGGCCTTTTCTGCGCCGTTGCTGCCGGTTGCCGTGGGGCGTTTGGATAGACGTATTATGCTCACGCTACTGATGGTTGTGATGGTGGTAGGAAGTGTGCTTTCGGCAATAGCGAGCAGCTTCGTGCTGCTGCTCGCCGCCCGCGTGCTGGTGGGGTTGAGTATCGGTGGTTTTTGGGCGGTGGCGGGCAGCATTGCCCCGCGTTTAGTGCCTGAGGCCCAAGTGCCTAAAGCGATGACAATGATTTTTGGTGGCGTAGCCGCCGCGTCAGTGCTGGGCGTACCATTGGGCACGCTGCTGGGGGATCTAAGTAACTGGCGAGTTGCCTTTGGATCTCTGGGTGGTTTAAGCCTATTAACGGCTGTTGCGCTGTGGTTTTGGCTACCGCCGCTACCACCAAGAGAGCCGGTGCGGCTCCGCGTGCTCGCCCAACAGTTTAGAAATCGCGGTGTGCGGGTGGCGGTGCTCACGACGGCTTTTGTGGTCGTTGGGCACTTCGCTGCCTACACCTTTATTAGTCCCATCCTGCAAGAGATCAGCGGTATTTCCCAACGCCATGTAAGCAGCCTGCTGCTGCTTTACGGGGCGGCGGGCATTCTGGGTAATATCGCAGCCGGCATATTTGCCGGGCGTCACCCTTACCGTGCGGTGCTGGCGATTCCGAGCCTACTGCTTATCGTTGTCGCTCTATTTCCGCTGCTGGGGATTCAGCCGAGCAGCGGTGTGATGCTGCTTATGGTGTGGGGGGCGGTGTTTGGCAGCGTGTCGGTCAGCATTCAAACCTGGATTATACGCACAGCACCCAACACCGAAGCCGCCACGGCCTTGATGGCATTTACCTTCAACATGTCGATTGGTTTGGGGGCTATGCTAGGGGGCCGGTTGGTAGATGGCACTAGCCTGCCTATTGCCATGTGGGCCGCCTCGGGGCTATTCCTGCTAGGGGCGCTACTGGTGCTAAGTACGCCAGCCAAGGTCGTGGGTCAGAAGAGACGTTGAGCCAAAAGCGTAAAAAAATGCCCCCGTGAGTAGCGGGGGCATTGGTTAGGCGTTCACCTCAGTCACTCATCAAGGACGCTCAATCGCCAATGCTACGCCCTGGCCACCGCCGATACACAGTGTGGCTAAGCCTTTCTTCGAATCGCGGGCGATCATTTCGTGGAGCAGCGTGACCAGTACGCGGCAGCCGGAGGCACCGATCGGGTGGCCTAGGGCAATCGCGCCGCCGTTGACGTTCACTTTAGATGTATCCCAGCCTAGCTCTTTGTTGACGGATAGCGCCTGGGCGGCAAATGCCTCGTTGGCTTCGACTAAGTCCAGATCATCCAGACTCCAGCCAGCTTTCTCCAGACAGCGGCGGGTTGCCGGCGCGGGGCCGATGCCCATGATGGCTGGGTCAACGCCTGCGTTAGAGTAAGCCACAATACGTGCCAGCGGTTCTAGCCCCAGCTGCTTGGCTTTTTCGGCGGAGCAGAGCATCACCACCGCCGCGCCGTCGTTAAGTGCCGAGGCGTTACCAGCGGTAACGGTGCCATCTTTCTTAAATGCCGGGCGCATGCCGCCAAGTTTTTCAGCGGTCACTTCGCGTGGGTTTTCATCGGTATCAAATACCACCGGGTCGCCTTTGCGCTGAGGGATTTCCACCGGCACGATCTGGCCTTTGAACTTGCCCTCTTTAATGGCGGCAGCAGCTTTCTGCTGGGACGCAGCGGCGAACTCATCCATCGCTTCGCGGGTAATGCCGTACTTCTCAGCTAAGTTCTCGGCGGTAATGCCCATGTGGTAGTTGTTGAACGCATCCCACAGGCCGTCGTGCACCATGGAATCAATCGCCTTCCAATCACCCATGCGCTGGCCATTGCGTGAATTGGGCAGCACATGAGGCGAGGCGGACATGTTCTCCTGGCCACCGGCTAGAATCAGCTCGGCATCGCCGCAGCGAATAGCCTGAGTCGCTAGATGTAGTGCTTTAAGGCCCGAGCCGCACACTTTGTTAATGGTCATGGCCGGTACCGAATCCGGCAGGCCGCCTTTAATAGCCGCTTGGCGTGCAGGATTTTGACCTACGCCTGCAGTGAGCACCTGGCCTAGCAGTACTTCATCAACTTGATCAGGAGAAACGCCGGTCGAGGCGAGGATATCCTTGATTACCAGGGCGCCAAGGTCGCTCGCTGGAATGCCCGCAAGGGAGCCCCCGAAAGCGCCTACGGCGGTGCGGCGTGCCGCAACAATGACTACTTCTTGCATAACATGACTCCTGGAGTAAATAGCAGACACTCTGAAACCAGATGCCCGATAGGCGTACCCTTTCAGCCGAACTTTGTTCAGCCGTACTCTTTTATGCGTGCTTTGTCAGCCGTCTCTTCAGCATAGGGGAAGGGGGGGCGTTGCGGCAATACGCTTTTATAGGCAAATAAAAACGGGCCAAATAATGGCCCGTTTAAAGAAACAGTGGCGGCAGCGTAATGCTAGGCCAGTTGCACCGGCATAATATTGCTGGTGTGACTGACCTGATTGCCTTCTTGAAGGTAGACCAGTGCAGGCTGATGCTTTTCAAGCTCAGCGTCAGAATAGTGGGCGTAGCTGCAGATAATAATGCGGTGGCCGGGGGCGGCAAGATGGGCTGCCGCGCCATTGATCGAGATTAGCTTTGAGCCCTCCTCACCGCGAATAGCGTAAGTAGTGAAGCGTTCGCCGTTCTCAACGTTGTAAATCTGGATCTGCTCATTTTCGCGAATGCCCGCCATATCCAACAGGTCGCCGTCGATGGCACAGGAGCCTTCGTAGTTGAGTACCGCGTGCGTGACGCGTGCCATGTGAAGCTTGGCTTTGAGCATAATGGTATGCATGTGAGTTCCTATATTCCCCGTTGTTTATTTATTCGCTGGCTGGCAGTTGCACAGTGATATTATCGATTAACCGGGCCGGGCCTAGCTTGGCCGCAGCCAGTATTACTGCATGGCGGGTGGCTGGGCTAACCGATGCGAGCGATGCGTCACGCAACTCCAGGTAGTCCGGTGTAAAACCCGCTTCACTTAGCGCAGCTTTACCCTGATCAAGTGACTCATCAATAGCGGCTCCGCGCTCAAGAGCATCGCGCAGCATACATAACGTGCGGTAGAGCGCAGGGGCGGTTGCACGCTCCTCCACACTTAAATAGCCATTGCGGGATGAGAGCGCCAAGCCGTCCGTTGCGCGCACGATTGGCACACCGATGATCTCAATGGGCATGTGCAGGTCGCGTACCAGCTTACGAATCACCGCGAGCTGTTGGTAATCCTTCTCCCCAAAGCAAGCAACGTCTGGCTGTACCAAGTTAAACAGCATACTGACCACCGTGGAAACGCCATCAAAATGTCCAGGGCGCGAACCACCGCAAAGCCCTTTCCCCACCACGGGCACATGCACACGGGTCTGGGCGTCTAATCCATTGGGATAAAGTGCGCTGACGGCAGGGGCGAACAGAACATCGCAGCCTGCCTCGGTTAGTTGCGACTGGTCGGCGCTAAACGTTCTTGGATAGCCGTCAAGATCCTCGCCTGGCCCAAACTGCATCGGGTTTACAAACAGGCTGGAGACCACGATGTCAGCGTGCTGGCGGGCGCAGGCAACCAGCGCTAAGTGCCCAGCGTGCAGATTGCCCATGGTTGGTACCAGGGCAATGCGCTGGCCGCGTTGACGGTGTTCCCGCAGCGTGCTGCGTAGCTGATCAATGTCTCGCAAAGTGCGCATAATCGTTTCGCGTTAGTAGCAAAAATAAGGCTGGTAGCCGCGCTATTTTCAAAAGCGATCGTATTACAAGCGTTCGTTTAAAAACAGTGCTCTTGAGCCGGGAACGTGCGGGCTTTGACCGCCTCGTGGTAGTGCTGGAAAGCAGCTTGAATACTATCCGCATCAACCATGAAATTTTTCACGAAGCGCGGTGTGCGGCCATGGGTAACACCGAGTACGTCGTGCATCACCAAAATCTGACCATCGGTGTCAGGACCCGCACCAATGCCGATGACCGGCACATTTAGTGCTTCGGTGACCGCTTTGCCCAGGCTGGCGGGAACGCACTCCAGCAGAATCACCGAGGCGCCTGCCTCCACAAGCACTTTTGCATCATTAATGATGCGTTCCGCTTGCGCGGCGTCGCGGCCCTGAACCTTATAGCCGCCAAGCTGGTGCACGGTTTGCGGGGTTAAACCGAGGTGCGCACATACCGGCACACCGCGGCGAGTCAGTTCACGAATGCCCTCTGCCATCCACGCTTCGCCTTCCAGTTTGACCAGCTCTGCACCTGCTCGCATCACGGCAGCGGCATCTTCGAGCAGACGCTCGGTGGTGGCATTGCTCATAAACGGCAGATCCACCATCAGCAGGCTATGGCCTTTACCGCGCGCAGCACAGCGGGTGTGGTAGACGATGTCTTCAATAGTGACGGGCAGGGTGCTGTTGTGGCCTTGTAGCACCATGCCCAGCGAATCGCCCACCAGCAGAACATCAATGCCTGCTTGGCTTGCCGCGTTGGCAAAGGAGGCATCGTAAGCGGTTAGGCAACTAAACGTCTCGCCAGCCTGCTTGTAGGCCTGCAGTGTGCTTAGAGTGACGGTTTTCATGGCGTGCTCTCATGTTCTACGTGAGGCCGATGCGACATAGGCAGCCGGCCATTATTAACGCTGCATCCCTGCCTGCGTGAAGTGGCGTAACCGGCAATTGTTACCTGAATGGCGTGTCGGTGTCGAGATTTGTGTCAGATGGTAGCGTTAGCCGCACTCTAGGCGTCGGCTAAGCGTTCCAACTCCTGGTCTTCAACGCGTTTAAGCCAAGCTATTAGCGGCTGTTGGAGAAGGTTGAGTGAAGGCGCGATCTCTGCGAGCGGTAACAGTACAAAGGCGCGGGTGGTCATGTGCGGGTGGGGAACTCGTAGGCGGGGGTTGTCGATAGTGTTGTTGGCGTAGAGCAGCAGGTCAAGATCGAGCGTACGGGGCCCCCAATGCCGCTGTCGGCGGCGGCGATGCTGCTGCTCTAACGCCTGAAGCTGGTCGAGTAGCGCCAGCGGCGAGAGGCGTGTATCAAGGGCCACCACGGCGTTGATAAAATCTGGCTGATCCTGAGGCCCGACAGGACGGCTGGCATAGAGTGAGGACGCTGCCGCCAAACGGCTCAGCGGCAGCGTTGCAAGTTCATGAAGTGCTTCGCGAACCTGCTCGACGGGCGACTCAAGATTGCTGCCGAGGCCAATATAAACGAGTTGAGGAGATGTGCCCACGCGCCGGCTTGCTACTCTTTTGCACGCGGCTTACGCCGCCGTTTGCGCCGACCATCACCCTGACTAGCCGGATCGCCGCCAACTTTTTGCAGTAAGCGCCGCTGTTCATGCTCATCGCCGCGTTGAAACGCGGTCCACCACTCGCCTAAACCACGTGGTATCTCGCCCGCCTGCTCGCGCAGCAGGAGTAAATCGTAGCCTGCTCGGAAGCGCGGATGCTCGCGGGTTTGGAAGGCTTTTTTGCCACGCCGCTGGGGCAAACGCTGCTGCAACTCCCAGATTTCACGCATGGGAATGCCAAAGCGTTTGGGAATCGAGGTGAACTCTAACTGACGAGAAACGACCTGCTGAGCAGCGGCTTGCAAGGCGGGAATCGCTGGCATGCCCTCTTGCTCAAGCTCTTCCTGGCGCTGCTTGACCGGCGCCCACAGGAACGCTGCGAGTAGAAAAGCGGGGGTGACCGGGCGCTCTTCGGCAATTCGCTTGTCGGTATTGGTCAGCGCTTGTTCAATCAGCTCTTCCGCCCAAGCGGCATCGGCCATGGCCTCTTCAGCTTCGGGGAATAGCATGCCGAACAGGCCATAGTGGCTGAGTAGGCGGAACGTGACCAAACCGTGGCCCGACATAAACAACTTGAGCACTTCATCGAATAGCCGCGCTGGGGGAATTTGCAGCAGCAACGGCGCCTGGTCGTACATGGGCGCTTCGGTGGCCGGGTCTAGCGTGAAGTCGAGCTTGGCCGCAAAGCGCACTGCCCGCAGCATGCGTACCGGGTCTTCGCGGTAACGCGTTGCCGGGTCGCCAATTAGCCGCAACGTCCGTGTTTGGATATCGCTGGCGCCGTTGGCAAAATCAGTAATACTGAAATCAGCAATATTGTAGTAGAGCGCATTAACGGTGAAGTCGCGACGCAGCGCATCCTCTTCGATATTGCCCCACACATTGTCACGCAGCAATAACCCTTCATCGGATTGATGGGCAATATGATCGCCATGCTCGTCTTGGGGTTTGCCACGGAAGGTGGTGACCTCAATGACCTCTCGGCCAAAGCGCACATGGACAATCCGAAAACGGCGGCCGATCAGGCGTGAATTACGGAACAGGTCACGAACCTGCTCGGGCGTCGCATTGGTGGCGACATCAAAATCCTTAGGCATCTTCCCAAGCAGTGCATCGCGAATGCAGCCGCCCACCAAATAGGCGTCGTAACCGGCACCGCTAAGGCGATAAAGCACTTTTAAAGCGGCATCACTAATATGCTGGCGAGAAACAGGGTGCTCGGACCGAGGTATGTTACGCGGAGAGAGGGCCGTGGTGGTGCTCTCTTGGGGATCGAGCAAGGTTTTCAATTGCTCCCCCGGGCTGTGTAGGAAACGGGTAAATCCTTTAAGCATGCGATAATTTCAACTCGCAGGGTACGAAAAAGTAGTCATTAGTAAGCACTTCAAACGAGTACTGAACATAAACAGTTAGTGGCTGAGTGTAGCCGACCCTTGATGGCTTGCAAAGAGTGGCTTGCAAAGAGCGGCTTGCGAAGCACTTTACGTTGACGTGTGAAAACCCAAGTGCCAAACACGGAAAGGGGAGGCTAAGAGAGCCTCCCCTATTAAGCAATTAATCAGCGTCCATGCTGCTGTTTTTCTTCATGATGGCACATCGCCCTGAATACGCACCGCAGTCGGTAGGCGTAAGGATCACGATGGTTCCGACCGCCTCGTATTCAAAACAATAATCCAACCGCGAACTTTTCTCCCCCCGAGGAATTATTATTGGCGCCGGGGTGTACACATTGACTGCTATTGTTGTTGTTAGGATGCAAGTTGTGGTGTACGTCGCGTCCTTATCGGGCTACTTACTCTCTTGTTATTGTTCTCAGCGCCTGTGCTGCTTGCGCCTGCAAGTAATGAGATTCAAGCCTATTGTTCTTGTTAGTACCTTTATCTCTACCTGGCCCTGTTGTTTTTGTTGTGGCTCAGGTGGGGGCGAGGTCATGTTGTTTTTGTTAGCGACCTACCGCTATGCCCAGTTTGTTTTTCTTACCCAGTAATACTGCAGGCGGTGTGCCACCTATTTGATAAATTATAAATTTCAAAAGGTTGGCGTTTTTTGAAACAGAGAGGAACTTTGCGGTGCTAGAAGTGTTACCCCTTTCGCGTCCGTTTGTGCGTGATATTGTGTGGGAAGGTAACAGTGTCAGACAGCGATGAATTTGATGTTTGTTATTTAAAATCAGTGTATTAGACAATGGTCGTAGGCGCCACTGTGTAACCGTTACCGAGTGCTTCAATCTGGGCGCCGGGCGGTTTTTTTACGCGGTATACCCAGCCGTTGGCGCCGCTCCCAAAGGTTTTTACGGCTAATGCCAAGTTTTTGCGCCAACTCCGTTTCGCTCATTTGGTCTTGGTGCTCGAGCACAAAGTGCTGAAAGTAATCCTCTAGCGAGAGGTCGTCTTCATTCTCTTCGGCAATTTTATCCGTGCTGACAGCGGCAACTGAATTGTTATTGGTTGGTGCATGAGAGCGAGCAGTGATGGGCGCCAGACCTAAATCATCCGGGTGTATGAGGTGTCCCTCAGCGAGAATGACGCCGCGCTCAAGAGCGTTTTCCAGTTCACGAACATTGCCGGGCCATGGGTAGTCGCGTAAATCCTGGCGGGCCGCACGGGATAGGCGAAGCCCCGTGCGCTCATGTCGTTTACATGCTTTATCGAGCAGAATGTCGGCGATTTCGAGCACATCGTCTTCGCGTTCGCGCAGCGGCGGCAGCTCGATCTGCATGACGTTCAGTCGGTAATAAAGATCGAGGCGGAACTCGCCGGTTTTTGACAGCGCCCGCAGGTCACGGTGGGTGGCGGCAATCAGGCGAACGTTAACGTGGCGGGTTTCTACCGAGCCAATTTTACGAATTTCGCCCTCTTGAAGAACGCGCAACAGCCGCGCCTGGGCATCCAGGGGCAGCTCGCCAATTTCGTCCAAAAATAGCGTGCCGCCATCGGCAGCTTCGACCAAGCCGGTGCGCGCAGCGCTGGCGCCGGTAAAGGCGCCTTTTTCATGACCGAACAGTTCAGACTCAATCAGCGTTTCTGGAATCGCCGCGCAGTTAACGCTGATTAGCGGCGCTTTAGCGCGTTTGCTCTGCTGGTGTATGGCCCGTGCGACAAGCTCTTTCCCCGTACCCGACTCGCCCAGAATCAGTACGGTCACATCCGCTGGCGCTGTTTTGCGAATACGGGTGTAAACAAGCTGCATGGCCTCGCAGTTGCCGATCATGGTTTGTCGGCTGCCGCCGGCATCGGTGATATCCGGTGGAGGACTCTGCTGCATCGACTGCTTGTGGAGGATGCGCTCGACGGTTTCCAGTAGCTCTGCGTGGTCAAACGGCTTGGCAACGTAGTCCACAGCGCCCTGTTTGAGCGCTTCCACCGCAGAACGCATGCTGGCGTAGCTGGTCATGATCAGTACCGGCACTGGCGCTGCAGCAGCGATCAAGGAGGTGCCTGGTTCACCCGGCAAGCGAAGGTCACTGATGATGAGATCAAACCCTTTGGGTTCAAGCTGGCAGGCTTCTTCAGCGCTACCTGCTTCGCTGACCGTGTAGTCATGGCGTTCCAGCAGTCGCTTCAGCGCACTGCGAATAATCGCTTCATCTTCAACAATCAGAATCCTGGGCATGGGTTGGCTGATCATCCTGTTGGTAAAGCGGCAGCCATAATGTAATGGCGGTACCGCGAGGCTGTCCGGGCGGTGGCGAGGCCACGTCTATTTTACCCTGGTGCTCATTGATAATCTGATAAGCCAGTGAAAGACCCAGACCGGTGCCTTCGCCTGCTGGCTTGGTGGTGGTAAAGGGCTCAAATAAGTGGTCGCGCACCCGTGGATCGATACCCTGACCGTTGTCTGTCACCCGCCACCAGGCAAGCTGTTCATCGCGTCCTGCATCAATATTCACCAGCCCGCCTTGGCCGCAGGCATCTCGGGCATTGCTGAGTAGATTGACCATTACCTGGGTTAACCGCTGAGCATCACCGCGGACCACCAAATCGTTGGGCGTCTCATTGGTTAAGGTAACATCCTCTCCCGAGCGGGCGAGGTGGATCAAGTGCAACGCATCTTCGCTAATCGATGATAGTGCCACGGGAGAGGCTGGGAGTGGCACTGCTTGCCGCCCACCATGAGCAAAGCCGACCAATGAGTTGACGATTTTCGTCACTCGTTGGGTTAACTGTTGGATCTGATCGGCTGTTTCCAACAGGGCAGGGTCATCGGTGTCGTAGCGTAGGTTCTGAGCCAAGGACGAGATGCCGGTAATGGGGTTGCCAATTTCATGGGCGACCCCGGCAGCCAACTGGCCAATGGAGGCGAGGCGCGCCGCATGCACCAGCTCATCTTCCAGCCACTTCATTTCGGTATGGTCTTCAATCAAAATGACGCTGCCACCACGGCTGTCATGGCCGCTGAGAATAGCTTTATGCAGGGTCAGAAAGTAATCCTTGCCGTGCAGCGTCACCGCTTGTTTGTAGAGTGGGCCTGGGGTCGCATCTAGGACGCTGCCCAAAAGCCGGGGCCAGGGAGCGGGCAGGCTATCCCGGCGCGAGCCGATCACGCTTTCACCGCTAATCCCCGAGAGCTGCGAGAGCGCCTGATTCCACATTAGTAGTTCATCGTCATCGCCTAGCACGCACAGCCCGACGGGCAGATAGGCCAGGGTTTGGCGGTGGTGGCGGCGCAAGCCGTCGAGTTCCCGGGCTAACCCCGTTAGCCGTGAGCGGTAGGCTTCTAAACGGCTCTCGACAAAGTGAATATCGTCGGTTTCCGGGGCGTCATCGTGGCGATAGGGCAGGTAGCGGTCGACAATATCCCGGGCTACCGACGGGCCCATTAAACCTGACAAGTTCGCCTGAATGCGGTCACGTAAGCGGCGCAGTGCGTAGGGTCGGCGCTCCTGGGGCGTTAAGTTGAGTGCTTTCAAGGCACGGGCAACTTCTCGGCTGGCCGCTTCATCGCCGAGTGCCTGGGCTAAGTGCGCGGAAAAGTCGCTAGCGGTGGCGGCTTCTAAGGGGAAACGTTTGGAGCGGATAACCGCATCTACGGAGCACGCCTCTGCGGCGGACTGCTCACCTTCTGAAATACTCGTGAACAGCGATATCACGATCATCAGCAGAATATTGACCGCTAATGACAACAGCGTGACGTTGTACCACAGTGGCGCATCGGCGGCGGTGAACGGCGTAAAGGGTAGCACTGGCGCAGGCAGGGAGAGCATAAGCGGCAGCCATAAGCCCCATAGCCAGACGCTGACGCCTGCGACCAAGCCAACAATCATGCCTTTACGGTTAGCGCCCGGCCAATAGAGCAGTGCCAGCATGCCGGGCAGGCACTGAGCCATGCCCACAAACGCAGCTAACCCAAGGCCGATTAAGCCGTGGTGGCGGCCTACCCACTGGTAAAACAGCCAGCCACCGATAATCACCGCAACGACTAAGCCGCGGCGTAGCCATAGCAGCCAGCCGTAAAGGTCACTGCGCGCTTCCGGGGGCCTGGCTACCAGCACAATATGGTTGAGCACCATGCCGGAGAGCGCTAATGCAATCATTATCATGGTGCCGCTGGCAGCCGCTAGGCCGCCGATAAAGGCCAGCGCCCCCACCCACCAATGCTCGGTCATCATGTACGCCGCATAGGCGGCAATAGGTATATCGGGATTAACCGATTGAGCCGCCCACCAGATCAGTGGCACTGGCAGTGCCATGAGGAGTAGAAAAAGCGGCAGCGCCCAGCTCGCCTGTAGAAGGGTGTGCCGCGAAAGACTCTCCGCGAAGCTGATATGAAACAGATGCGGCATCATAAACGCCGCGGCAAAAAACAGCAGTAGCAAAGTCCGCCACTGGGCAGGGTCAAACTTGGGCGTCTGTTGCTGAAGTAACGCACCTGGCCCCTCAAGCCATTGCTGAAGATCGCCGGGTCCGTCAAACACCATCCACAGTGCCACCGCACCAAGCCCTAGCATGGCCAGCAGTTTAACGATGGACTCAAAGGCGATAGCGCTGAGTAGGGTGTCGTGTCGGCCGTGCGACTGGCTGTGACGAGCGCCGAAAACCACCGCGAAGGCGGCTATGACCACACAGAAAAGCAGCGCAACGCTGCCCCCTGCTTGGCTTGCGGTCATGATATTGATGGCATGACTCAGAGTTTGGACCTGAATGCCCAATAGCGGCAGCACTGCCAGCAGGCTGACTAACGTGACCAGCGTGCCTGCCCAGCGGGAACGAAAACGAAAGGCAAACAGATCCGCCAGCGAAGATAGCTGATAGGTGCGGGTAATGCGCTGGATGGGCACCAGCAGCACAGGAGCAAGTAAGAAAGCGCCCGCCGCACCAAGGTAGTAGGCAAGGTAGCCAAACCCTGCATTAGCGGCCATTTCCACACTGCCGTAGATTGCCCAGGCGCTGGCGTAAACGCCGAGAGCAAGGGTGTAAACAATCGGGTGGCGGGTAATATGCACCGGCACCCAGCCTCGCTCTACCGCAAAACCGCAGCCAAACAGCAGCGCTAAATACCCCAGCCCCAGCAGTAGGACGCCGACTATCTCAACGTTCATCTCAACGTTCATCAAGCTTCCTCTTCTGCTCCAGCCAGAGGGTTAACGCAATCAAGCCGCCCCATATCGCAAATGGCCGGTACCAGGCAGACTCAGGATCACTCCAGCCATTCATCAGCAGTGGCGAGAGCAGGTAGCCGCCAAACACCAAAAACAGCATGATGCGATAGACGTACATATCAATCTCCTGCTGAACGTAAAGAGGGAGTTAAGCGGTGTGCCGTAGGCCGTAGCCGCGCCAATGACCAGTTTGCTACCGCCCAGTGTAACTGAGTCGCCGGGGGCTCGGAGGCAAGTTCCTGGGGTGGCGTTTGATCAAGTGCTTCCAGCGCTTGAAAGAGCTGCTGGCGCACTTCCTGTTCGTCTTCTACCAGGGCCGGAGCCAGGTTTTGCTTTGAGAGCTTTTGCCCTTCAGCGGTAACGACGAGCGGCAAGTGCAGGTAGCGCGGCTGCGACAGTTGAAGCGCGCTCTGTAGTTGGCGCTGCCAAGGGGTGTTGTCGAGCAAATCGAGCCCGCGTACCACATCGGTAATCTGCTGATCGGCGTCATCCACTACGACGGCTAGCTGATACGCCCATAGGCCATCTTTACGCTTTAATACCACATCGCCAAGTTCAGCGGGGTCAAACTGTTGTTCGCCGAACAGCCGGTCTTGCCAAAGGATAGGGCGCTCGCCAAGGTCGCTGCGCAGCCGCCAGGCCACCGGTTTATTCGCATCGCAAATGCTATTACGGCACCAGCCAGGGTAAATATCAAACCCTTGCCACTGCTTACGCGAACAGCTGCAGGGGTAGGCAAGATCTAGCTGTATCAGCCGATCTAAAGCGTGTTGATAAGCATCGCCACGGGCGTGCTGCCACATGACTTCCTCATCCCACTCAAGACCAAAGGTTTCCAGCTGGCGCA
Source organism: Vreelandella neptunia (assembly GCF_022489065.1). Classification (GTDB taxonomy): domain Bacteria; phylum Pseudomonadota; class Gammaproteobacteria; order Pseudomonadales; family Halomonadaceae; genus Vreelandella; species Vreelandella neptunia_A. The sequence goes on from NZ_JAKVTW010000014.1 coordinate 115,956, forward strand.
AAATGGTGCTCGCCGCACCTTCAGGGCAGCGGGGTGGGTCAATATCTTCAATACGCACCAGCCACTGCCCATTGGCCGCGCGGGCATCTAAATAGCTGCCTAGGGCGGCGACCAGTGAGCCAAAGTGCAGCGGGCCAGAGGGCGTAGGCGCAAAGCGGCCACGATAGCGAGCAGAATTCTTCATAGTAGCGTCGTTGTAGGAAGCTTTCGTCATGCAAAAAGGTCATTAACAAAAACGGGCACCCTAAGGTGCCCGCGTTCGAATAGAACGTTCTTTTAGCGCTCAGCCGCCAAGCTGTTTTTCTTTTAGTTCTGCCAAGGTTTTGCAATCCACGCAGAGCGTAGCGGTGGGGCGAGCTTCTAAACGACGGATGCCGATTTCAACGCCGCAGGCTTCGCAGAAACCGTAATCGTCATCATCGATATTATCCAACGTCTCGTTAATTTTCTTAAGCAGCTTACGCTCGCGATCCCGGGTGCGCAGTTCCAGGCTAAAGCCCTCTTCCTGGGTAGCGCGGTCGGCGGGGTCGGCGTAGTTATTCGCATCTTCCTGCAGGTGGCGTACGGTACGATCCACCTCTTCCATGAGATCTTGTTTCCAATCCAGCAGCAGCTGACGGAAGTGCGCTAGCTGCTGCTCGTTCATATACTCTTCACCCGGCGCTGGCTCATACGGGGTGAAGGACTTGGACGCTTCCGTTTTCTTTTCTGCTACTGGCATGGGACTGCCCCTTACATATGTGACTACTGATCGACCATGAGCGTATGTCACGATCTCACGCCAAAGGGATGCTTGTTTAGCTGAAAAATGACTAGGTTGCAAGCATAATGGTGCACTTTCTACGATAGTAGTGCCTCGAATATGACTAGGGCCATGTTTTAGTTATCGTTTAATAAAGAGTAGATCAAGGAGCCATTATGGCCTGGAATTCGCGTGTCGATCACGTTGCCCCTTTTCGGGTCATGCATTTGTTGGAAATGGCCCAGGCGCGGGAAGCTGCTGGTTTTGATGTGATTCATCTGGAAGTGGGTGAACCCGATTTTGCCACCCCTGAGCCGATCATTGCAGCAGGGCAAGCGGCGCTTGCCAATGGTCATACTCGTTATACACCCGCGGCCGGCTTGCCCGCGCTTCGCCAGGCCATTGCCGGGCACTACGCTGAGCACTTTAACGCCACGGTAGATCCAGCGCGTATTTTAGTAACGCCCGGTGCTTCAGGGGCGCTGATGTTGGCCAGCCAGCTATTAGTTGAAAGTGGCTCACGAGTGCTGATGGCTGACCCAAACTATCCTTGTAACCGCCATTTTATGGCCTTGGCGGGCGCCGAGATTGATGCAGTCTCCGTGGGGCGTGAGAGCGGCTGGCAATTGGATGCCGCCTTGGTGGCGCAGCATTGGCGTGAGAAGACGAGCCTAGCGATGCTGGCATCGCCCTCTAACCCCACCGGCCATACGCTTAGCGCTGAGCAACTTGCTGCTGTGATGGCCGCTGTTGCTGAGCGCCAAGGCGAGGTGATCGTCGATGAGATTTATCAGGGCCTTAACTACGACGATGCGCCGCTCTCGGCGACTTCGCTCTCAGACAGTGCTTTTGTGGTGAATAGCTTCTCAAAATATTTCGGCATGACCGGTTGGCGCTTGGGCTGGCTGGTGGCGCCTGAGCATGCGGTAGAGCCATTAACCCGACTGGCGCAGAATATGTTCCTTGCCGCACCGACGCCTTCACAGCATGCCGCTCTGGCAGCATTTACGCCGGAATGCCGGGGGATTCTCGAACAGCGTCGCGAAACGCTTAAAGAGCGCCGTCAGGTGCTTTTAGAGGGCTTGGCAGGCTTAGGGCTGGCGCCGGATCTGCCGCCACAAGGGGCGTTCTATTTATGGCTGGATATCTCCCGCTACAGCCGCGATAGCCAATCCTTCTGTGAGCGCCTGCTGCTGGAAGAGAACGTGGCGATTACCCCCGGTATTGATTTTGCCGTGCGTGGCGGCGAACACCATGTGCGTATTGCCTTCACCAATGATGTGGCCCGCCTGGAAGAGGCGGTGGCGCGGATTACCCGCTTTGTGGGCAGGCTGTGATGCTGGGCTATCCAGCGCTTGTACCGGGCATACTGCTCAAGCGCTATAAACGGTTTCTTGCCGATGTCCTGTTGGACGATGGCCGCGAGGTGGTCGCTCACTGTCCCAATACCGGCTCGATGAAAGCAGTGAACGTGCCAGGATGTCGTGTGTGGCTGTCACCCAGCGATAACCCTAAGCGCAAGCTGGCCTGGACCTGGGAATTTATCGAACTCCCGCAAGCTGATGGGCAGGTGGCGCTCGCCTCGGTGCATACTGGCCGGGCCAATCGCATTGTTGAAGCGGCGCTGGAGGCGGGGGCTTTGGCACCGTTGGCAGGCTATGCCACCTTGCGCCGGGAAGTGAAAGTAGCCGATGCCCGCCTCGATTTTAGGCTGGATGATCCAGAGCGGGGGCGGGCGTATATCGAGGTGAAGCAGGTCACCCTAAAAGAGCCGAACGGCCATGGCTACTTTCCTGACTCGGTGAGCGTGCGCGGCACCAAGCATCTGCATTTATTGCGAGTGCTTGCGGAGCAGGGCGAACGGGCGGTGCTGCTGTTTTGTGTCGCCCATGAAAGCATTGCTGACGTGGCCGCCGCTGCGCATATTGACGCGACTTACGCGGCAGCCCTGGCGGAGGCTGCGGCCAGCGGGGTGGAAGTGCTGGCCTATGGTATTGACGTGATCCGGGAGCAACAGCGCCCCATTGGAGTGCGGTTAACCCGCAGCCTGCCTGTCCGTGTGTAGTTAGGGCTTAGAAATAGGGCTTAGCGATCAATATAAAAACGCTGAATAAAGTTCACCGGTTCGGGAGCGGCGTTGCGGTCGTAGCGAACGCTTAACTCAAAGCGCATGCTTTCATCTTCGCGCATGGTAAAGGGCGCCAAGTGGTAGGTGGCATCGCCGTCGTGCACGGTGCGAAAGCTAAGCGACTCCTGGGCGCCCGTTAAGCCGCTCACATGGCCCTGCACGCTGGCGTTAACGGGCCGGGTGCTGCCATCCTCCTGACGCTCGCGAACACTCACATTGACCAGGCCGCGGTTAGCGCTGCGCTGAAGATTGTTCGCTTGGGCCACTTCCGGGGTCAAAAAGCTGCTGTTCACTGCGCTGTAGTGAATTTCGTAATCGCCAACCTGGGCGAACTGTTCTGCGTAGGCTGCAGTGGTGGCGAAGAGCGTGCCGATAAGGGCGGCGCTGATGATTAGGCGGCGTAACATGGGCGTGTCTCCATAAATCGTCATAAGCCAGGGCAAACGTATCAACCTAGCGGCGGCGAACGCGGAAAATAGCAATTTCACCAAACAGATTGGGCCATAGCCGCGATTTCCAGTGGCCTTGATGATCCCCTACGCCCACCGCACGATCAACAATCACCAAGCCCTTTTCGCGGCATAGATGCTCAAAGTCGTTAAAAGTGGAGAGGTGGATATTGGGCGTGTCGTACCAAGCGTGGGGTAGCGATTTCGACACTGGCATATACCCGCGAAGGCCCAAATGCACTCGGTGGCGCCAGTAGGCGAAGTTGGGGAAGGTGATAATGCCCTCTTCCGCAACGCGCAGCATCTCATCAAGCATTTTGTCCGGGCGGCGCAGCGCCTGCAGCGCTTGGGTCATGATCACCTGATCGTAGCTGTTGTCGCAGAAGCTGCTTAAGCCGTCGTCCAGATTGTGCTCAATCACGCTGACACCACGTTCCACACAGGCATTAATGCCGTCGTGGTCGATCTCTAAGCCATAGCCGGTCACGCCTTTATTGCGACCCAGCTTCTCCAGCAGTTCGCCGTTGCCACAGGCTAGATCCAGCACGTGAGCGCCTTCGGGCACCCAGTCGTAAATCAGTTCAAGATCGGCGCGCATCATGGCGTCTCCTCCGTTTCCAGCTCTTGTTTGGCCAGCTGGGGGAGATTCAACTCTCGGGCGGCGCGGTTCATAAAGGCGCTGACGATAGCGTCGTAGCGCGGCTCTGAGAGCAGGAACGCATCGTGTCCGTGGGGCGACTCAATATTGGCATAGCTGACCGATTTGCCCGCCCGAGTGAGCGCATCGACCAGCTCCCTTGAGCGCGAGGGCGGGAAGCGCCAGTCGGTGGTAAAGCTGACAATCAAAAACGGACACTGCGCAGGCGCAAGCGCCTTGGCAAAGTCACCGCCTTGAGTAGCAGCCGGGTCAAAGTAGTCCAGTGCTTTGGTCATCAGCAGGTAGGTATTGGCGTCAAAGGCAGTGGAAAACGTATCGCCCTGATAGCGTAAGTAGGACTCCACTTGGAATTCGACGTCGAAGCCAAAGTTAAGGTCGTCGCTGCGCAGATCGCGGCCAAACTTGCTGCCCATGGCATCTTCTGACAAATAGGTAATGTGCCCCACCATGCGCGCCAGTTTCAGCCCACGCTTTGGCACGGTGTCGTGCTCAGCGTACCAGCCATCGAAAAACTCAGGATCGGAGCGTATCGCTTGGCGAGCCACTTCGTTAAAGGCGATATTTTGTGCTGAGAGTCGCGGTGTGGCGGCAATCACGACGGCGTTGGCCACCCGCTCCGGGTAAGTCATTGTCCACTGCATCACTTGCATGCCGCCCAGGCTGCCGCCGACTGCGGCGGCCCAGCGCTCAATCCCTAGGTGGTCGGCAAGGCGCGCTTGGCTGGCCACCCAATCGCTCACCGTGACCATGGGGAATTCAGGTCCCCACTGGCGGCCAGTGCCAGGATTGTGGCTGACAGGGCCGGTGCTGCCGTGGCAGCCGCCGAGGTTATTCAGCGAAACCACAAAAAAGCGGTTGGTGTCGATCGCTTTGCCAGGGCCGATGTGAGCGTCCCACCAGCCGGGCTTGCGGTCTTCTTCACTATGGTAGCCCGCAGCGTGATGGTGGCCGGAGAGCGCGTGGCAGATCAGCACCGCGTTGCTGTGCTCAGCATTTAGCGTGCCGTAGGTTTCGTAAATGAGCTCGTAGGCAGGCAGCACCTTGCCGCAGGCGAGGGCGAGCGGCGTGTCGAAGCGTGCTACGTGCGGGGTGACCAGGCCGACGGAGCCCTCCGGGCGGTCTGCAAACGCAAGCGTATCTGAATCAGGCATTTAAGGCGCTAGTCCTGCTAAAAAGTGCAACTAAATGAATCAACTCGAATAGATTCATTAAATAAACAGCTGGTAGTCAGCCGCGATCACAAGCCGACCAGTGCGCCGGAAATGCCCGCAGCGCGAATCATGGAGCCGACCACCAAACCATCAATCAGGTTAATGGCAATAAACACCACGATTGGCGAAAGGTCGATCATGCCCAGCGACGGAACCACCTTACGTACCGGTGCCATAATGGGCTCCACCAACTGCATCACCAGTAGTGCGCCAGGGTGGCTGGCGTTAGGCGCTACCCAGCTCAAGATAATCATCACAATCATGGCGAAGAAGTAGATTTTTAAAATCGCATTCGCTAATGCCGCCACACCCGCGATGAGTAGGCCAGGAATCGGCGGCATGCCAACGCCGATGACCATGAAAATGGCGACAATACTAACGACTTTCAAGACAAAGCCTGCCGCCAACGTAGCGAGATCAAAACGACCAGCAACGGGGCCTAAAAAGCCTTGAAACAGGCCGACTACCGGCTGGGTGATTTTGACCACCGACTGGCTTAGCGGGTTGTAGTAATCCGCCCGCGACGCCTGCAGCAGGAAGCGCAGCATCAGTAAAAAGAGGTAAATATTGATGAGGGTATTTACCAGCATTAACCCTGCACTGCCCAATTCATTGCCCATTATTATGTCTCCTTGATGATTCGTAGCTTAACGGCTGCGCTAGCTGAATGGCTGTATTATTTGCCGCTCAATTCCTTGGCCATTGCCTGGGCGCGGTCGGCGCAGGCTTGCATGGCGTCGGCAATGGTGGTGCGCAATTGTGCCTCTTCCATATGTTGAATGGCACGTTCGGTGGTGCCGCCCGGCGACATGACGTTCTGTTTCAGCGTTGCGGGGTCTTTGTCGCTTTGCTGCGCCATGGTGGCAGCACCCAGCGCGGTTTGGATAGCGAGGCGGCGTGCGGTCGCCGCAGGCAGGCCGAGCTTGACCGCCGCCTCTTCCATGGCTTCAAACATCAGAAAGAAGTAGGCCGGGGCACTGCCAGAAACGGCGGTCACTGCATCTAAAAGCGCTTCTTCTTCCACCCACTCGACAATGCCGACCGCTTCCATTAGCTGGGTGGCCACGTCGCGCTGGGCGTCGCTAACCTTGGCATTGGCGTAAAGGCCGCTGGCGCCGTAACCGACCAGCGAAGGCGTATTGGGCATGCAGCGCACCATGGCGTTTTGGCCGCCTAGCCACTGGTCGATGGTGTCGGCATCCAGGCCTGCGGCAATCGATATAATCAACGGATGCTGGCGTTGAACGCTGTCACGTAGCGCTTCGCAGACGGTGCGCATGATTTGCGGCTTCACCGCCAGTACCACCACGTCGGCGTCAGCCACTGCAGCATTGTTGTCGGTGTCGGTATTGATACCTAAACGCTGTTTAATCGCTGCCAGTTCGCTCTCTTTCGGCGCGGTGGCGGTAAGCGTAGAGGGTTCAACGCCGCTGTCGATCAGGCCGCCGATAATGGCGCTGGCCATATTGCCGGCCCCAATAAAGGTAATCTTGTTCGCCATAATAGGTGTCCCTTTATGAAATTTATATTCAGTTAAAAACGGGGCTGCTTTCAGCCTAGGCCGATTGGCGGGCGCCAAAAATTGCTGTACCTAACCTTACCAGCGTGGCGCCTTCCAGTATTGCCGCCTCTAAGTCATCGCTCATGCCCATTGAAAGTGTATCAAGAGGGGCATTCGGCAAATTGCTCTGTAGGGAGTTCAACGCCTCACGTAGCGCTGCCAATGGCTGGCGCTGAGCATCTACGCCTTCCGCCGGGGCGGGAATCGCCATTAAACCGCGCAAGTGCATGTTGGGCAGCGCGGCGACTTCTTTGGCCAGCTCCTCCAGCTCTTCCGGCAGCACACCGGCTTTGCTCTCTTCGCGGCTGATATTAACCTGCAGGCAGATATTCAGCGGCGCAAGGTGCGCTGGGCGCTGCTCGCTCAGGCGCTTGGCAATTTTTAGCCGGTCGACACTGTGCACCCAATCAAAGTGCTCGGCCACGGAACGGGTTTTGTTGGACTGCAGTGGGCCAATGAAATGCCATACAATGCCTTCAAGATCAGCCAGTTCAGTCTGCTTCTCCAGCGCTTCTTGCAGATAGTTTTCACCAAATTCACGCTGGCCAAGCTGCCAAGCCAGGCGAATCATTGCCGCAGGCTTGGTCTTACTGACCGCCAATAACGTGGCTGCATCCTGGGCGCGTCCTGCGGCTTCTAATGCGTTACGCAGGCGTTCACGCGCCTGATCGTATGAAGAGCCGAGTGACTCGTTAAGCGCGATGTCTGTCATACTCAAGCACCTTACCGCAGCTGGGAAGAGAGATGGATATTACCGAACTGCTAGCATTCTCGGCAAAGCAGAATGCCTCTGACTTGCACCTTTCGGCCGGTTTGCCGCCCATGATACGTGTTGATGGCGACATTCGTCGGCTCAATGTGCCCGCTATCGATAATAACGATGTGCGCAAATTGATCTACGACATCATGAATGATCGCCAGCGGCGCGACTACGAAGAGCATCTGGAAATTGATTTTTCCTTTGAAGTGCCGGGAGTCGCACGCTTTCGCGTGAATGCTTTCACTCAAGCGCGCGGCGCGGGGGCGGTGTTTCGCACCATTCCTAATCAAGTGCTCTCCATGCAAACCCTGGGGCTTGGCGAGGTGTTTGAGCGCTTAGCGATGTTGCCGCGTGGCTTGGTGCTGGTAACAGGACCCACGGGGTCGGGCAAGAGCACCACGCTGGCCGCGATGATCGATTACATTAACGATCACCGTTATGAGCACATTCTGACCATTGAAGATCCCGTCGAGTTTGTGCATGCCAGCAAGCGCTGCTTGATCAACCAACGCGAAGTACATCGCGATACCCATAGCTTTGCTGACGCGCTGCGTAGCGCGCTGCGTGAAGACCCGGATGTGATTTTAGTCGGTGAGCTGCGTGATCTGGAGACAATTCGTCTAGCGCTGACGGCAGCAGAGACGGGGCATCTGGTGCTGGGAACGCTGCACACTACCTCAGCGGCTAAAACCGTTGACCGCATCATTGATGTCTTTCCCGGCGAAGAGAAAGCCATGGTGCGCTCCATGCTGTCGGAATCGCTCCAGGCGGTGGTATCTCAGTCGCTGCTTAAACGCCAGGGCGGTGGGCGCGTGGCAGCGCATGAAATCCTCATTGCCACTTCGGCAGTACGCAACCTGATCCGTGAAGACAAAGTCGCGCAGATGTATTCGTCCATTCAAACCGGCGGCAGCCTGGGCATGCAAACCCTGGATGCCGCGCTCTCTCGGCTAGTAAAAGACGGTACGGTGAGTTTGGAAGAGGCGCAGCTGAGTGCGAAGGGAACGCTGGCGATAAAGGATGAATAAGGAGCATAGCGTGCAAGATGCCCAACTTTCGCCCGTCCAGTGGCTGCACCAACTGCTCGACATCATGGTCGAGCAGAACGCTTCCGATTTGCTCATCTCCGTGGGGGCGCCGCCAAGCCTGAAAATGCCCGATGGGCTAGTGCCGCTGGGTCAGCAGCGCTTAACGCCCCATCAGGTCAATGAGCTGATTACTCATACGCTGCCGGAAGGGCTGCGCGAGCGGTTTGCCAGCGAGCGAGAGGCGAATTTTGCGCTGAGTCGCGATGGCAAAGGGCGTTTTCGGGTCAGCGCTTTTCAGCAGCGCAACCAGATGGCGATGGTGGTGCGCAGCATCGCGATTGAAATTCCTCGCCTGGAGGCTCTAGGCGTGCCGGAGCAGTTGGCTGAATTAGCCCAGGCCAAGCGCGGGCTGGTACTGGTGGTGGGTGGGACGGGAACCGGGAAGTCGACGACCCTGGCGGCGATGATTCAACAGCGCAATGAGACCGTTGGCGGTCATATCATCAGCATCGAAGACCCGATTGAGTACCTGCACCCTCATAAGCGCGCGATTGTGAATCAGCGCGAAGTAGGGATTGATACCGAGTCGTTTGAGGTGGCGCTTAAAAACACGCTGCGTCAGGCGCCGGATGTGATTCTGATTGGTGAAATCCGCACCCGGGAAACCATGGAGCACGCGCTCACCTTCGCTGAAACCGGCCACCTGTGTCTGGCAACGCTGCATGCCAATAACGCCAATCAGGCACTGGAGCGCATCATTCACTTCTTCCCCCATGAGCGCCACGAGCAGATATGGATGGATCTTTCGCTCAACCTGCGCGCAGTCATTGCTCAACAGCTGCTGCCCACGCTTGCGGGTGGGCGCCGTGCGGCCATTGAGATCATGCTGCAGTCGCCGCGCATAGCCGACCTGATCCGCCAAGGGGAGGTCGCCGAGATTAAAGCGGCGATGGCCAAGTCCCGCGATGCTGGCATGCAAACCTTCGATCAGGCGCTGCATGATCTGCATCAAGCGGGGCACATCAGTAGAGAGGTGGCCATGGCCCACGCCGACTCGGCTAACGACCTGCGCATGCTGCTCAACGTTAGTGACGCCCGAGCGCGTAACCTCTCGCTGGATGAGCAGGTGCCGAGTCATTTAAGCCTGCGTGATGGCGATGATTACTAAGCGTTAGCAACGCAGCAAAAAACTACGCAGCATAAATACCGCCCAGCACTCGCAGGCCCTGCGCGCCGGTGACCGAGGGCAGGTTGCCGGGTAGGTGGTTCAGGCGCTGGTGAGCCAGCCAGGCGAAAGCCCCCGCTTCAATCCAGTCTTCGGGCCAGCCATATGCCGATGGCGAAGTCAGCGTGGCGCGAGGCAGGTGATGGGCAAGGCGTTGCATCAAATAAGCATTATGGGCGCCGCCGCCCGCAGTGATCAGCGTGAGCGGGCCGTCATCGATCCGCAGTTGATCAATCCCTTGGGCGACACTGACCGCCGTAAGTTCAGCCAGCGTCGCCTGCACATCGGGGGCGGCTTCCTGGCCGATGAGATGGTGTTGTAGCCAATCCAGATGAAATAGCTCACGCCCTGTGCTTCTTGGCGGCGGCTGCTGGAAAAACGGCTCTGATAACAACCGAGTCAACAACTCTTCATCTATCTTGCCGCTCGCGGCCCAGTCGCCGTTCTGATCAAAGCGACCGCCTTGATGCAGTGCAAACCAGCCATCCAACAAAACATTCGCGGGCCCGGTATCAAAACCGATCACTGGATCGGTCGGCTGGCTAGAAAGCCAAGTGAGGTTGGCAAAGCCGCCCAGGTTAAGCACTAACTGATGCGCGTCTGCTCGTCCAAATAGCGCTTGATGAAACGCCGGCGCCAGTGGGGCGGCCTGGCCGCCAGCGGCTAAGTCACGGCGGCGGAAATCGGCCACCACCGTGCAGCCGGTGAGTTCTGCCAGCAGGCTGGGGTTATCCAACTGAAGCGTATAGGCCGGGCCGCCTCCGTGACCTTTAGGGGCGTGCTCAATAGTTTGGCCATGGCTGCCGATGGCACTGATCCGTTCTACACGCACTGAAAGTGGCGCTAATAAGTGTTGCACGGCTTGGGCCTGGCATTGGCAGAACGCGTGTTCCGCTGCTGCGAGCTGCGCGAAACTCACCTGCTCCGCATGACACAGCTCAAACAGTAGGCGATGAAGCTCGTCCGGCATCGGTTCGGCATGGGTGGCTAACAGGCGCGGCGGCGAATCACCTTCGATGGTGATAAGTGCCGCATCAATCCCGTCCAGACTAGTGCCGGACATCAGGCCAATATAGTAAAGCGGCGAAGCGGTAGGCGTTTTCATAAGCGAACTCGTACAAAGCGGGGCTGAGACTAAACCAGGGTGAGAGCTAAACCAAGGCTCAACCAAGGCGAACGAGCATGGTAACATCGTCGGTTATTTATCACCTGAGCCCGGTATGGGCGGTTTTTTATAGTGGAGAGAGGCAATGAGTGAGGTGGATCAGGCTTTAGCGCTGTTATCGCGCGGTACGCATGAAATCCTGGTAGAGGATGAGTTAAAAAAGAAGCTGGCCTCCGGCCGCAAACTGCGTATTAAAGCGGGTTTTGATCCCACGGCCCCTGACCTGCACCTGGGACACAGCGTGTTATTAACCAAAATGCGCCAGTTTCAAGACTTAGGCCACACGGTTATCTTTTTGATCGGCGATTTCACCGGACGTATTGGTGACCCCACCGGTAAGAACGTGACGCGCAAACCGCTCACCGAAGAGGACGTGAAAGCCAACGCCGAAACCTATAAGGAGCAGGTGTTTAAAATCCTCGACCCTGAAAAGACCGAGGTACGTTTTAACGCCGAGTGGTTTAGCGAACTCACCGCCGCCAAAATGATCGAGTTGGCCGCCCAAAGCACCGTTGCCCGTATGCTGGAACGGGATGACTTTGAAAAGCGCTATAAAGCCAATCAATCCATTGCTATCCACGAGTTTCTCTACCCGTTGGTACAGGGCTACGACTCGGTAGCGCTCGAGGCAGATGTGGAACTGGGCGGCACCGACCAGAAGTTCAACCTGTTGATGGGGCGTGAGATTCAAAAGCACTTCGGCCAAGAGCCCCAGGTGGTGATTACCATGCCGCTGCTGGAAGGGTTAGACGGCGTGCAGAAGATGTCGAAGTCCCTGGGCAACTACATTGGTGTCGATGAAGCGCCGGGTTCTATGTTCAACAAGCTGGTCTCCATGCCGGATAGCTTAATGTGGCGCTACTTTGAGTTGCTCTCTTTGAAATCGAACGAAGAGATCGACGCGCTTCAGCAGAGCGTTGAGCAGGGCGCGAACCCACGGGATATAAAGATGGAGCTGGCGCGAGAGCTGATAGCCCGTTACCACGGGGACGAAGCAGCCGCCAATGCGCACAAGTCTGCGGGTAATCAGTTGGCCGATGGCGAGCTCCCAGAAGATCTGCCAGAAGTCACGGTCGATTTCGAAGGCAGCGAGCAAGCGCCCATTGCGGCAGTGCTTAATAGAGCAGAGCTTGCGAACAACAGTGCCCAAGCCAAAGATATGCTGGGTAATGGCCGCGTTAAAGTCGACGGCGACGTCGTAGCCAAAGATACCATGCTGGCGACGGGTAAGAGCTATGTGATTCAGGCGGGTAAGAAGCGTTACGCCCGTGTGACACTTATTTGAACTTTCTGTCACTATTTTCACAAC
>NZ_JAKVTW010000015.1 GCF_022489065.1 Vreelandella neptunia
ATTTAAAACTCTAGTACGCGCTAGTTTTACCCATCTAATCATACTCTATTCATAAAATTGGCCTAGGTCACGCACCTTTGTCGAAAAGTGGTGCTGTGGCAAGCTTTGAGCAGCTGCGTTGCCTTCGCGCCGGGCCGCCTTCGCGGGTGCCTTTGGCTCGTTCCTCGCCAAGCGTTACGCCGCGCTACAACTTCACAGATGGCGGCGTTTTATTACCCCTCGCTCCTTGGCTTTGTACCGCACCCTTAAAGCTCTATCCCCTTTTGGGCCTTAATGCCTTGGTCTTTGAAGGCGTGTTTAACCACTTTCATTTCAGTGACGGTGTCGGCGAGGTCGATGAGTTGCTGTGGGGCGTAGCGGCCGGTGACGACGGCGTGTTGCATTGCTGGGCGGGCTTGTAGGTCGTCGAGTACTTGGTCTAGGTCTAGGTACTCGTAGCGCAGGGCGATGTTGAGTTCGTCTAGCAGTACCAGGTGGTAGCTTTCGTCTTGCAGCATGCGCTTGGATTCTGCCCAAGCGGCGTTGGCGGCGGCGACATCCTGTTCGCGGTCTTGAGTGTCCCAGGTGTAGCCCTGCCCCATTACGTGGTAATCCACGTTGGGCAAGTTGCGGAAGAACGCTTCTTCGCCGGTACTGAAAGCGCCTTTAATAAACTGCACCACGCCTACTTTCATGCCGTGCCCCAAGGCGCGGGCGAGCATGCCAAAACCGGAGCTGCTTTTGCCTTTACCGGGGCCGGTGAGCACTAGCAGCACACCCTGCTCTTTATCGGCGCGGGCGATGCGCTCGTTCATGATTTTCTGCTTGGCCGCCATGCGCTGGGCATGGCGTTCGGGGGTTTTGGCATTCTCGCGCATGGGGCATCCTCTTTATTAAAGCGCTTTATTAAGCTCTTAACTAGTTCAGGCTTTTAGTACGTAGCGCAACGTCTCAACCACCTGATCGGTCGTGGTGCACCAGGCTTGGGCTTGCGCGTCGACTTCTTTCAGCGGGTGAACGATGTCTTCGCTGTGCAGCGTGATGTAAGGCTTGGCCAAGGCAGCGCAATAGCCTGCATCGAAAGCAGCGTTCCACTGCTTGTACTGATCACCAAAACGAACGACAACCAGGTCGGCCTGCTCAATCATCGTACGAGTGCGAATGGCGTTCACTTTGGACGACTGGTGATCACGCCAGAAGCCATTGTCCGGTTTACCCAGGTGGTCACCGGCGGCATCAGAGGCTGCGTGGTCGGTTACTGGGGTGGTGAACACGATATCCAGGCCCGCTGCGTCAGCGCCGCGCTGAATTTCTTCGCGCCAGTCAGTGTGAATCTCGCCGGAAAGGTAGACGTAAAAGCTCATGGTGTTCTCCTGCTGAGTTAAATTCAGGTATGAAAGGCACACAGCATAGCGCAGTTCAATTTTATGGAAAAATCTTCCACAACCTTCGTTAACCGTTATTGATACTAATAGGCTGCCCGGTAAAAATATCCGCGACCAGCTTGGGCGCAGAGGGAAAGTAGCCGTGGAAGTAGCTTGCCACCAGCCCGCCTTCACGGTAAATCGGCTCGGCTTCGCTACCGGCCAGTTTGCGAGTGCGGGCCAGCGGCGTCATCGCGGTTTCAAGCAGTGAGTGGTGATAGGTGTGGCCGCGCAGCTCGCCTGCACCGGCGTGTAGGCTTTGTAGCCCTAGCGCGGTGAGTTTGCCTGCCATTTTCGCGGTGCCGTTGAGAAGTCCGAGCATAGCGTGGCTTTCGCCCTCGCCATCCACCAATTGCTCAACGCAGGCCATCAGGCCACCGCACTCTGCGAGTATCGGTTTGCCCGCGCGGTGATGGGCGCGAATTGCTTCTAACATGCTGTGGTTAGCGCTCAATTGAGCCGCGTTAAGCTCTGGATAGCCACCCGGTAACCAGAGCGCGTCGCACTCGGGTAACTGGCGATCAGTAAGCGGTGAAAAGAAGCTGACCTCTGCGCCCATGGCGCGCAGCACGTCTACATTGGCGCGGTAGATAAACGCAAAGGCGTCGTCTCGGGCAATCGCAATTCGCACACCGCTAAGGTAATCCGGCACCGGCGCTGGCGACTCCGCGCTCAGCGTGACCAGCTTGGGCAAGCGGTCTAAACCCGCTTCTCTCAATACCTCAGCGGCGGCATCCAATTGCGCATCCAGGCCGCTTAGCTCGCTGGCCTGTACCAGGCCCAAATGGCGATCAGGAATTTTCATCGCCTCATTGCGGGGAATGGCCCCCAGCAGCGCAATGCCTTCCGGCATGCTATCGGCGAGAAGTTTGCCGTGGCCGGGGCTGCCGACGCGGTTGGCGATCACTTCATGAATAGCTAGGTCGGGATGATAGTTGGCTAGGCCCTGCGCCACCGCGCCAAAAGTTTGTGCCATGCCCCAAGCATCGATCACCGGCAGCGCGGGGATGCCTGCCAAGATCGCCAAGTCGGCGCTGGAAGGCGAGCCATCGAACAGCCCCATGGAGCCTTCAACCAGAATCACATCTGCTTCCTGGGCGGCTTCGGCTAAGCGCCAGCGGCACTCCTCTTCGCCTGTCATCCAGGGGTGAAGCTGATACACCGGCTGACCGGAGGCCACTTCCTGAATCATGGGGTCAAGGTAGTCGGGGCCATGCTTGAACACCCGCACGGTAAGCCCTGCATTGCGGTGCAGCCTTGCCAGCGCCGCCGTGACCATTGATTTCCCCTGGCCGGAGCCAGGCGCACTGATGAGTGCTGCGTGTGCTTTGCCCTGAAACATAACGATCCTTTTAACGGTTAATGGTTAGCCCATTTGCATGCGTTAAGGGCTGAGTGTCGGCGGGTCGAACCTTTCTTTGCTAAGGTGAAGGTCTTAATTTGATTCTATGTTCCGCTTCGTTTCACCAACCGGGGTTACCGCATGCGTATTCTATTTACTGGCGGCAGCGGCAAGGCTGGCCGACATGCCACTGCTTATCTTCGCGATCAAGGGCACCGAGTCACCAATCTGGATTGGGTGCCGTCTGACGTGCCCGGCATCACTACCCTGAAAACCGACCTGACCGATGCCGGGCAGGTGTTCAACGCGTGCCACGCCTACGCTGATTTCGACGAGCTTGAGCCAGGCACCGGCGTGCCGCGTTACGATGCCATTGTTCATTTCGCCGCCATCCCTGCCATCCTGCATCGGCCGGATAATGAGACCTACCGCATCAATACACTGAGCACCTACAACGTGCTGGATGCCGCCACCAAACTGGGCATTCCCAAGGTTATCTTCGCTTCCAGCGAGACCACCTACGGGGTCTGTTTCGCCGATGGCGAGAAGAAACCGGACTACCTCCCCATCGATGAAGAGCACCCCACTGTGCCTCAAGACAGCTACGCCATGAGCAAGGTGGTCAACGAGGTGACCGCGCGCTCCTTCCAGGCGCGCTCCGGCATCGACATCTACGGCCTGCGCATCAACAACGTTATCGAGCCCCACGAGTACCGTCAGAACTTTCCGGCCTACATGGATGACCCCGCCCTACGCCGCCGCAACATTTTCGCCTACATCGACGCCCGGGACCTGGGCCAGATGGTCGATTGCTGCCTGAAAACGGATGGCCTTGGCTACCAGGTGTTCAACGTCGCCAATGACGATCTATCGGTTAGCCTGACCAGCGCCCAAGTGATTGAGCGCTTCTACGCCGGCGTGCCTATCAAGCGCGAAATGGGCGAATTCGAGACTTTTTATAGCATCGAAAAAGCCCGCCGATTGGTCGGCTTCGCACCCCGCCACGCCTGGCGGGATGAGCTGGCGCAGTAAGTATTACTCTTTTATCGGCACAAACACCGGCGCACCATCTACCTCTACCACCGCTAGCTTTTGGCGGTAGAGGCTTTCTAACGCACTGGGCACCAGCATGCTATCTCGCGGGCCCCAGCACGCCTCGCCATTGGGATACAGCAGCAGCACGTGGTCACACCAGCGGGCAGCGAGGTTTAGGTCGTGCAAACACATGATGACCGCGCGCCCCTGGGCGGCTTGGTCTGCCATTAACGCCATCACGGCACTCTGATGATGTAGATCCAAATGGTTAGTCGGTTCATCCGCCAGCCACACATTGGGAGCCTGGGTCAGCACGGTGGCAATCGCCACCCGCTGGCGCTCCCCCCCAGAAAGTGTGCTCACCAAGCGGTCGCGTAGATGCGCTACATCCAGGCGCTCCAGGGCAGCTTCGGCGCGGGCGTAGTCATCGGCGCCCTCCATCTGCCACGGTGAGAGATAGGGATGACGGCCAATCAGCGCCGTTTCCAGCACGGTCGCGGGAAAGCCATCCTGGCGGTCCTGAAACACCAATCCCAATCGCTGAGCAACGTGGCGGCGGCGCAGTTGACCAAGCACGGATTCGTTAAGCTGAACGCTGCCTGAACGCGGCGCATGAAGCCCGGCCAGGGTATGTAATAGCGTTGTTTTACCCGCACCGTTGGGCCCTAACACACCCCACACTTGCCCTGGCTCGATGTTTATATTAAGCGGCGTACCGCCTTCGCGGCCGGGCACGTCGATGATGAGATCGCGGGTAGTCAGTACGCTCATCAGCGGCTCCGGTAGAGCAGGAACAGGAAGGTGGGTACGCCCAATAGCGCCGTGATGACCCCAACGGGCAGCTGTTCCGGGGCGATCATGGTGCGCGCCAAGGTATCTGCCAGCACTAACAGCGTGCCACCTGCCAATGCACAGGCGGGCAGTATCAGCCGCTGGTCGTTACCTAACAGCAGACGCAGCATATGCGGCACCACTAAACCAACAAAACCTATGCTGCCAGCCGTGGTGACTGCAGCGGCGGTCAGTAAACTAGCGGCAACGTAGATACACCACTCAAGCGGCCGAACCGCAACGCCCAGCGCGGCGGCTTGCTGCGGGCCACGGGCCAGCACATTCAGGCTACGCCCAAGCGGAATCAACACCACGCAGGTGACAAGTAACAACAGTAGCGGCGGCCAAGGCGTGCGCGCATAAGAGAGATCGCCCATCAGCCAGTAGAGCATACCCGGCAGGCGCTCAGCGGGGCTTAACGCCAGCATCAGCGTTATCACCGCGCCCCAGCCCGCGGCAACGACGACGCCGGTGAGCAGCAGCCGCGAAGGTGTCCAGCCGCCGCTGCCGTGGGCCAAACCGAAGACTAAAAACGTCGAAAATAGCGCACCGCCAAACGCCGACCCCGAAATAGCCAGCCCGCCTAACCCACCTAGCATGGCCGCCAGGGCGCCTATAGAGGCACCGCCGGAAAGTCCGAGTACATAAGGGTCAGCAAGTGGATTGCGCAGTAATACCTGCATTAGCGCTCCGGCTACCGCCAACAAACCACCCACGGCAAACGCCGAGAGCGCTCTGGGCAAGCGCAGCTCCATCACCATAGTGCGCGCCAGTGCATCGCCCTCACCTTGCAACAAGTCCCAAATTTGCGCAGGAGAAATCTGCGCGCTGCCGACGCCAATAGCGATGATTATCGAAGCCAGCGCCGCTAGCAGTAGCAGGCTAAGGGGGAAACCCAGGCGCGCTAGCATTAGCTGCGCTCACGTTTTTGACGTGCGATGTCGAGCTTTTCACAGAGGAGTTGTGTGCCCTCCATCAGGCGTGGCGTGGGCCGCTGAATCAGTGAAGGCGGCACAAAGAAAAGGTTATCTTCCGCAACCGCTTTCAAGTTGGCGTACTGCTCCCAATGCGTCAGCCAGTGGCGGTTCTCTTCGCCCATGCCACCCGCCACGATCGCTTCGGGATTGGCTGCCAATACAGCTTCATCGTCGATACGCGGCACAAGGCGCGTTTGCTCGCCAAACACATTCTTACCGCCACAAATCTCAACCACCTGACCGATAAGGTGCTGGTCGTTAACGCTCATTAATGGCTCATCCCACACTTGGTAGAAGGTAGGCACTGGCTCGCGATCTCGATAGCGCTCTTCAAGGGCATTCATGGTCGTACGGAAATTATCGGCCACCGCTTGCCCGGCCGTTTCCGTTCCTGCCAGCCGCGCCAGGCGTTCGATGGCGCTGGCCACGCCATCCATATCGCGAGGTTCTATATAGAACACCGGCATGCCCAAGGCTTCGAGGGTTTCAAGCTGTTCAGCGGGGTTGCCGGTTACCCAACCAATCACTAAATCCGGCGCCAAGCCCACCAGCTTTTCTAAATCAATTCGGGTGTGACTGCCCACCGATTCCACTTGTTTGGCTTCCGGCGGATAGTCGCTATACGAGACGACGGCGACCACCTGATCCCCCGCGCCAGCCGCATAGGTCAGCTCGGTTGCGCCAGGCGAGAGCGTGGCAATTCGCTGGGCAGCATTGTGAAGACAGACCTCACGATCACGATCATCCACTGCGCAGCGCGAATGGTCGTGTGCCAGCGCCACCGCTGTCATCAATAGCAGCGCGAGGCCCAAGGCCCCGCGCGCTAATCCACTCTTTTTATTGACCAAAGTGAACACTCAAGAACCCTGCTCGGCCGGCGTTAATGTAGTCACTCGTCGTTTCATACTCTTTATCAAAGGCATTTTCTACCGTAACACGCGCCGTCCAGAGAGGCGCAAACTGCCAACCTGCCCGCAGGTTAACCAGCCCATAGCCATTCAAGCGCTGGGTGTTAGCGGCATTATCGTAGCGGTGATTTTGCGCCACTAATGAACCACCCAGCGACCAATCACCAAGCTCGCGGTCTGCATCCAAGCGCACACTTTGGGTGGCGCGGCGGGCTAACCGATTGCCGGTATCCTTATCTTCTGGGTCCAGGTAGGTAAAGGCGGCTTGCAAGGTCCAGTCGCTGATTTCGACACCACTGGAAAGCTCGGCACCGCGAATACGCGCATGATTGACGTTTTGCGGCGCCCATAATCCGCTGGGCGTCGGTGCCCAAGCAATCAGGTCATCGTAGTCATTTTGAAAGGCGGCCAAGTCCCAGAACCACTGGCTGTATTGGCCGCGAATGCCTACCTCAACGGTTTTAGACGTTTCCGGGTTGAGATCAGGGTTGCCAGAATTCGGCCAATAGAGGTCATTAAAGCTCGGCGCTTTAAAGGCGGTGCCTAAACTCGCGCGCAGCGTATGATAATTATCCAGGTCGTACCCCAACGCCAGACTGCCGGTGACTTCATCGCCATAGGCTTCGTTATCGTCGTAACGCAGGCTTGCTTGAATGGCGAACGGTGAAAAATCGAGCAGCCCTTGGGTAAACACAGCGGTATTATCGCGACTGGTAACATCAAAATCGTTGGTGCTTGAAACGCGGTCTTCGCTGATTTCAGCGCCAGCGATCAATTCGTGAGCGCCAAACTGAAAATTGTTCTGCCAGCGGGCGGTTTGGGTGCGGGTATCAATCACTGAACCACCGAAATTATCGATGGTGTCCAGTTCATCGCGGGCTTCGCTAAGCGTTAGGCGACTTTGCCAGGTATCGGTTATCGGCAGTTCGCCATAAATACCCGCTACCTGCTGGACGAAGTCATTCTCTCCGCCATCATATTCGTTGTTACCGCGAGCACGCAGCGCCAGCACACCAACCTCAGCACCGCTTTCAAAGGTATGCGCAACGCG
The DNA here is from genome assembly GCF_022489065.1 of Vreelandella neptunia. Classification (GTDB taxonomy): domain Bacteria; phylum Pseudomonadota; class Gammaproteobacteria; order Pseudomonadales; family Halomonadaceae; genus Vreelandella; species Vreelandella neptunia_A. The sequence goes on from NZ_JAKVTW010000015.1 coordinate 7,548, forward strand.
GGCCAGCGCAGAAGTGTTGTCGTAGCCTTTGTCTTCACCACCCCGACGAATGGGCTGGCCGTCGGTATTGAAATGACTACCGGCAAAGCTGTAGCGCGTGCCTCCTTCGCGGCCAGAAACGCCTGCGCTTAACCGCTGGGTATTAAATGAACCACCGCCGACTGAAATTCTGGGTTGCGGACCCTCTTCATCACCATCCGGCGTAAAGAGCTGAATGACACCGCCGACCGCATCTGCACCGTAAAGGCTACCGCGCGGGCCGCGTACGATTTCAGCGCGGTCAAACATACGTGGATCTAAATACTGAAACGCGGCACCGCCGGCCGTTGCAGAGCGCAGACGAATGCCATCAATCATTAGCACGGAGGCATCGCTAGGCGCACCACGCAGGTAAACGCTGCTGCTTTTGCCAAAGCTGCCGTTGCTAGTGATATCAACACCCGGCTGGCCGCGCAGAAGATCGGTCAGGCTGGTGGGGTCTTGGCGGCGAAAAGTAGCTTCATCCAATACGCTAACGGAAGAGAGACTCTCATTGGCGGTACGAGGGGCTAATGCAGCAGTCACAACGACAGGATCTAGCGCGGCTAATTCGGTCGTCGCTTCAGCATATTGGGCCTGGGCAGAAAAGGAGATGGCTAGCGGTAAAGCAGCCATACAAAACGCCGCCCGTTTGGCGGTCGTGTGAAAACGGTGATTCATGTGAGATCCCTTGCTCGTCGTGCTCACCCGCACAACGCAGTTTTTTTGACCGAGCGCAGGGCAAAACAAGGGAGTAACGATAGCGTTGCGCCATCGTTCACTGCCCTAAGAACGCCCTCCGCGCCTCGGCATGGTGTGGTTCAGTTAGAACCATTACTCTCGGGCCGGTCTCCGGGCTGACGAGCGAAAGGTAGCTCTAGCAAGCAGAGCAACTCTTTTCCGAACGACCACCTTCCCGTGCGTGAGCACAGTGGCGTATTAGCCGTTCTTATCTCGATCACCGTTGCGGGGGCAGCGTTGGAATCACACACAAAGTGTTCACCAACTTCCCGTTTCACTAGCGGCTGTTTAACCGCCAGCACCTGAGAATGGGCGTAAACTAGCAACTTGACCAAGGGAGGTCAATTTAATTGGTGCGGGAGGTAAGCCGCTCAAGAAAGCGGCCAGTGGCTATTTGAGCGCCATTACTAACCCATGGCGGACATACCATACCTGTTCAGCCTGGACGGTGGCGCCTTGGGTGAACCAGCCATTGAGATCACGCAGGCGGCGCTTTTCGGGTTGCATGGGTACAATCCCACGGCCAACCTCGTTGGCAATGAAGATTAACGACGCATTTAGCGCCTCGGCGCGCTGGCAGAGCGCAGCCATATCGCCCTGCCACTGTTGGCGCAGAGCATCGTTATCATCACGCTCAAGGGCAGCACCAAGCCACTCAAGCACGCCGGTGATGACAAGCGGGGTATTGGCTACTAGCGCTTGCTGGCTATCGCTGAAAGGCTGTGCAGCATCAAGCCGCCACCACTGCGCTTTGGGAAAACGTGCGGCTACGGCGTCGCGTTTGCCAGCGCAGGCACCGCCGATGAAGAGCTGCATTGCCATTCCCCTTTTCCATGTTCGTCTTTTTGATAAATAAGCTGCCAGCGCCTGCCTTGGGCTTGAAGCACCGTGCCATCCCAAAAGTGGATCGTTTCAAAACGTCGGCGAAGCTCACGGATCACGCCGCCGTGGGTGACAGCCAGTATCTTTTTGTGACCATTGGCATGAGCATTCGTCGCCAGATCATGAAGCCAGCCATCCAGACGCTCGCGCAGTTGAGCCGCCGATTCGCCGCCGGGAATTTGCAGCTCACCCACGCTATCAATCCAGGCACGATAATGGGATAGGTCTTTCAGCTCGTCATAAACCTTGCCTTCATATTCGCCAAAATCGAGTTCCCGCAGGCGTGGCTCAAGAGTGAGTGGCACGCCAGCCTTAGCGACGTCAGCCCACGCCAGGGTTTGTTGGCAGCGGTTAAGGTCGCTTGAGTAGATAGCATCGAACGGCTCATCCACCAGTGCGTCACGCAGCAACAACAGCCCCGCTTCAGCATCGGGAAACAGCAGCGGAATATCGCGCTGACCTTGATAACGACGCTCTAAATTCCAAGCGGTGATACCATGGCGAACTGCCACCAGCTCCACAGTAAGATCAGTAGCCAAAGTTCTCCCCCTTCGATGGTGGCGCCTACCATATCGCCATTAATTCCGTTAAACAGTCGCAACATTAGCCAGCGGATTAGTAACACAAAAACAGTGACCGTTAGCACCATCAACACTATCGCGGGCGCTAGCAGTGCCATCAGCACGATCGGCACCAACGCAAGCGCCACATCCTGGCCGCTAAGCGACTGCTGCCAGCTCCAGGCCAAGCCCTTCTGCTGGGCGCAGGGTGTTAGCACCAGTAACGCCACGCCTACCCAGCGCCCTAGCGCGGGGACGACTAATAGCCACCACCAGGGTGCGTGATAAGCCAGCAGTGCCCACAGCAGCACGCCCTTCCAGGCAAGCAGAAACACCAGCGCCAACATACCAAAGCTGCCGATTTGCGGGTCTTTCATGATTTCCCAACGGCGCGCCAGGGGCTGATTACTGCCCAGCGCATCGGCGATATCCATGGCGCCGTCTAGGTGCAGCCCACCCGAAATCGCCACCCAAAGGCTTAGCAACGTCAGCGCGGTGATCGGCGCGGGAACTTTGTGCATCCCCATCGCGACCAGCGCTAGCACAGTGCCAATCAACAGCCCCACTAACGGATAAGCGCGTACAGCCCATCGTCGGGTTTCAGGGGTCCAGGGCGCAGCGATTGGAATAGGAATTCGCGTTAGAAACTGTAGCGCCAGCACCACTCCAAACAGCGCGTTTTTCAAAACGACAGCTCCTTCGTTAACAGCACTTTTGCGGGGCGCTTCCACTCAACCGAACAGCCAGCAACCACTTCTATTACCGAGTCCGCCTCTTTCGCTAGCCAGCGGTGGGCGCGTTGAAGAAACGCCAGATAACGCCAAGTTTCAGCATCCGAGGGCGGCAGCACTTCGTTGATATCATTGGAAACAATCACTAGATAGAGGCCGCGCGCTCGGGCATCGGCAAGTGCGCTTGCCAGCAGCGCCAAGCCCTCCTCTTCGCTTAGCTTACTGGCATACAGCACTTGGCTGGCCCAGAGCGTTAAGCAATCAAGCAGCACGGCGCTACCATTGGGCACGTTGGCGATCGCTTGATCAATGGCAAGTGGCTCCTCCAGCGTTTCCCACTGAGTGCTCTGCCACTCCTCTTGTCTGGATTGACGATGACGAGCCACGCGCGCGGCCATTTCGTCGTCGTATACGTCTGCGGTGGCTAAGTAGTAACAGGGCGAACTGCCCGCGGCATTCACTACCTGCTGCTCAGCGACATCGCTTTTACCCGAACGCGCCCCACCGCTAACGAAGACAATCATTGAGCACCTTTTTCAGCAGGTTGATTAACCGCTGATTAGCAGGCGCATCGCGCAGCGCCACCCTAAGCCATTCGCCATTAAGTCCGGCAAAATTGTGGGTATGGCGCAGCAGCACGCCGCCGCGCAGTAGCCGCTCAAACAGCGCATCGCTGGTCATTTCGTGGTTAGCGCTAGGACGGATAAGAAAAAAACATGCCTGGCTGGGCACCACCTCTAAACCCAACTCAGTAAGCGCTTGAGCCATACGCGGGCGCTCACTGGCCAACCACCGCTGGGTACGCCGAGCAAAGGCATCATCTTCCAGCAGTGGTGCCACCAATTCAGCCGCCAGGTGATTAACGCTCCAGGGCGGTTGGTGGGCCTGTGCCGCTTGGACTGTGGCTGCATCCGCCAGCAGGTAGCCCAGCCGGAGACCTGGCAGGGTATAAAATTTGGTCATGGAGCGCAGCAAGATCAGATGCGGATAGCGCGCCAATAACGTTGTCAGCGGTGCCTCACCTTGGATGTTATCCACCATATCAATAAAGGCTTCATCGACCACCACGCGACAATTCAAAGCAGCGGTGTGCTCTAGCAGTACCACCATGGTCGAGAAGTCGATTAGTGTCGCGGTAGGATTATTGGGGCGGCATAGAAACAGCACATCGGTGTCGGTTAATGCTGCCAGCAGCGCATCAATATCCAGACTGAAATCCAGTGGGGACAGCGGAATCTCGTTGATCGAAAGCCGATGGGCGCAACAGGCGCGGGCATACTCGCCAAAGCTCGGGGTAATAATCGTCGCCCGTTGGCCGGCATGCAGTGCAGCGGCTAGAAATATTGCTTCAGCGCCGCCATTCGTCAGTAACACCTGTTCGGGTTGAAGCTGGTGATGGGCGGCGATGGCCTGACGAGCAGCGGCATAATCCGGCGATGGGTAATGTTCAAGGCCCGCTAGCCGCCGCGTTAGCCAATCGCGTACCCATGCGGGCGGCCCCAGCGGATTGAGGTTGGCGCTAAAATCTTCCAGGCGGTGGTCGACGGGCAACTCAAAATGGGCAAGCAGTCCTTCGGCTTGGCCGCCATGCCTGGGCCATGGAGAGCCTGTCCATGAAGAGCTGGGCCATACAGGTGTACTCATAGTCGCCCCTGAAAAGTGAATATTAGCCCAGCGATCACGCCCACTGACAGCAGCAAAAATAGCATCCAAGCGCCGCGCATTAATCGAAGTGTGGCACTGATATGCATAACCTCAAGTACTTCAAGCGGCTCACCCAGAGTGGCACGATGGGAAGCCACGCCCTGATAGAAATTGGTGCCGCCCAGTTGCACACCGAGCAACCGGGCGACCATGGCCTCCGGCCAACCGGCGTTAGGGCTCGGGTGACGCGGCGCATCCTGGCAGGTACCGCGCAGTGCGCCTCGCCAGCGCAGTTTCAATATGCCTGACGCACTGAGTAATAAACCTGCGAGCCATAAATACAGCGCCGTTAAGCGTGCCGGTAGCCAGTTGGCTATATCGTCCAGCTTCGCTGAGGCAAAACCAAAGTCAGCGTAGCGCTCGTTTTTGTAGCCTACCATTGAATCCAGAGTATTCACTGCCTTATACGCCAGGGCTAGCGGCGCCCCGCCAATCAGGGCAAAAAACAGCGGTGCGGTAATGCCGTCGACAGTGTTTTCAGCCACGGTTTCCACTGTGCCCCGGGTGATCTCTGCCTCGCCTAAGTGTTGCGTATCGCGCCCGACAATCATCCCCAGCGCCTTGCGTGCGGTAGGTAAATCGCCTTTGGTCAGCGGCGCAACCACGGCGCGGGCTGCATCGCCCAGCCCTTTAATAGCCAGCGTGGTGGAGAGCAGCCAAAGCTCTACGATCAGTGCCAAACCGGGATGCAACTGCGTTAGCACCCAGAGCAGCAGCCAGCTAACTCCCCATACGCCGCCGACCACAATGATACTTAACATGAAACCACTGACTCTGCGCTGTTGCGCCGTGCCGCGATTCCACAGCTGCTCAAAGCTGCTGATAAACCGCCCGATTAGCACCACTGGATGCGGTATTGAGCGTGGATCGCCAACCACTAAATCGATCGCTATCGCAAGCATCACCAGGACGATACTTGATAGTGCGAAAGGCATGTTCATAGAGGCATCTCATTAGTGCTGGCTAGCGAGTTCAGCGTTGCTTGATAAACCGCCCTTCCAATCGCTCGACCAAGAACCGTTCCTGAACCTGCATAGGGAGTGAGTTCTCCGCGCTGGGTGGCTGCCACACAGACACAATCCGTCGACGTGCCGGTAGCCGCTGTCCCGCTAAATGTATCGATAACGCCAGCCTTAGAGAGCGCCTTAACCTTAGCCTCTGTAACCGACATACACGCATTCACTAGCGCACCATCGGTCAGTTGGGCGTCGATAAACACAAAAACGTTGATAGTGCCCGCTACTAGGCGGGGATCTTGTGAGTGAAGCGCGGTGATATCCACCGCATTGCCCACCCCCGCTGTCACCAGCGCCATGACGCCATGGTCTAACTGCGCCAATGGCATGCTGACGATGGAAGCGTTGCTTAAACGCACTGCAGTCATCATGCCAACGGATGAGGCAGGCAGCCCCTGGGCAATCAACCAGCCACTAAGATCTGCCTTGGGAGCACGCCCATCGTAACGGTAATCAACATGAAAGTTGGCAAAGTGCCGTTTGCTGCCAAAACCATCGCCTATCAGGGCGCTGCTCAGAGTGCGCAGCGGTAACTGAGAGGTTATCGCCAAGCACTGCTCGCTTTGCGAGAGCGTTAATGGCTGGCTGAAGGGAAGCGTTTCCAACGTGGTCATAGGGCAGCTTTATCACTCACACCGGCATCGGTGAACGTGGCCATTTCTGCCATCATCGCTGCCGCTGCTTGCAGCAACGGGTATGCCAGCGCAGCGCCGCTGCCTTCACCTAGCCGCATGCTCATATCGAGCAGCGGCCTAGCCTCCAACGCTTTTAACGCCACATCATGGCCGGGCTCCTGGGAGCGGTGGCCAAATATTAGATAGTCACGCACTGCCGGGGAGATTCGGCAGGCGGTCAGCGCAGCCACGGTGGCAATAAAGCCGTCCACAATGGCGGGTAACCGCTGAGCCGCTGCGGCCAGATAAGCACCGGTCATCGCGGCAATCTCCAGACCACCCAGTTTGGCGAGCACCTCTAAAGGTGCCAGCGGGTCAGCGTTGCGCGCAGCGATAGCACGTTCAATCACCGCCACTTTGTGTGCCTGCTGTCGCTCATTAATCCCGGTTCCCGCGCCTACCACGCTTGCCACCGACTCTCCTGTTAGCACTGCTAATATCGCGCTGCTGGCAGTGGTATTGGCAATGCCCATTTCACCGACGATGAGGCACTTGGCCCCCGCCCTTTTTGCTCGCTCCACGGCTGCCACACCCACATCTATTGCCTCAATAGCTTCCGCCGTTTGCATTGCGTCCTCCTTCACCATATTCGCTGTGCCATGGCGAACGTTGGCGGAGGTCACCCCCGTGATTGTTAACGTCGACGCCACGCCAACATCGACTATTTCAACAAGTGCATTAATCTGCCGAGCAAAGACATTAATTGCCGCCCCGCCGTTGGCAAAGTTGGCCACCATCTGCGCAGTCACTTCTTGCGGGAACGCGGAGACACCTTCAGCCGCCACCCCATGATCCGCGGCAAATACGATAACGGCTGGCGGCGTCACGCTGGGCTTGAGCTCACCGGTGATGGCGCTCAGCTGAATGGCTAGCCCCTCCAAAGCACCCAGGCTACCTGGCGGCTTAGTGAGCGTATCCAGATGGCGTTGTGCTTGTTCACCGGCATGGGAATTAACTGACTGAATGTGGTCAACAATGGCGTGCATGCAGGCTCCAGCCCACTAGGGGTCATCAAACAATCAAATTCAGCGCCAAAAGGGTAGCAAAAGCCTGGGTGCTATACTTGCTATTTCCTTAGTGGGTCTTCCACCCTGTCAGGATGTTAGGAATTCATTTAGGTAGTTAGTGTGGCGTATTTGCCACCCTTCATTCGGGTAATAAAACTACAAGTGTGGTTTTTATTGCCGTAAAGTCTCTTAAATCGACGCTAAAAAATGTAAAATAACTACAATATTTACTCACCGTCTCTATCATGCAGAGGTCCCTATGCCGAGCTCAACACCTGCCACTCTAAACCCCACCGTTGCTGAGGTTACCCAGCGCATCCGTGAGCGTTCTGCCGAGCGTCGCGCCCTTTACGAGCGGCGTATGGCTGATCAGCACAAACGTGGCGTGCACCGTGCTGAGCTAAGCTGCGGCAACCTGGCCCACGGTTTTGCGGCCTGTAACCCGCGTGATAAGAACGAACTCAAGCTGATGAACAGCGCCAACTTAGGGATTATCTCGTCTTACAACGATATGCTCTCGGCGCACCAGCCGTTTGAAACGTTTCCTGAAACGATTAAAGCAGCCGCCAGTGCCATGGGCTCAACCGCCCAGTTTGCCGGTGGCGTACCCGCTATGTGCGACGGCGTGACTCAAGGCCAGCCGGGGATGGAACTTTCCCTGTTTTCTCGCGATGTGATTGCCATGTCCGCGGCCGTTGGCCTCTCGCACAATATGTTTGATGCTGCCCTTTATCTGGGTGTATGCGACAAGATAATTCCAGGCTTATTCATCGCTGCCGCACGCTTTGGGCATCTGCCGGCCATGTTTGTCCCCGCGGGCCCAATGCCCAGCGGCCTGCCTAACAAAGAGAAGGCGCGCGTCCGCCAACTCTACGCAGAAGGTAAAGTGGGCCGCGCCGAGCTGCTTGAAGCCGAGTCGGAGTCCTACCACAGCCCCGGCACCTGCACCTTCTACGGCACCGCCAACTCCAACCAGCTAATGATGGAGGTGATGGGGCTACACCTGCCCGGCACCTCGTTTGTAAACCCCGGCACCGAGATGCGCGAAGCACTGACCCGTTACGCCACCGAGCAGGCGATTCGCAACACCGAACCCGGCGGCGACTATCGCCCGTTCTTTAAACAGATTGATGAGCGCGCGATTGTTAACGCCGTGGTGGGTCTGCTGGCCTCGGGCGGCTCGACCAACCATACCCTCCACCTGATCGCCATGGCCGCCGCTGCGGGCATTACCCTGAACTGGGATGATTTCACCGACCTTTCGGCGGTTACTCCAAGCCTGATGCAGGTTTACCCTAACGGCCAAGCGGATATCAACCACTTCCAAGCGGCGGGCGGCATGAGCTACCTGTTCCGCGAACTGCTAGGCGCTGGCTTGTTACACGGCGATATCCCCACTGTCTTCGGCACAGACCTGACCGCTTACACCCAGGAACCGTTCCTGGAAGATGGCAAAGTCGTCTGGCATGAAGGCCCCGAAAAAAGCCTTGATGAAGATGTGCTGCGCCCCGTCGCCACGCCCTTTGCGCCCACCGGTGGTTTGACCGTCATGAAAGGCAACCTGGGTCGCGGTGTGATCAAAGTCTCCGCCGTCACCGAAGAGCATCGGGTGGTAGAAGCGCCGGTGAAGATCTTTGAAGATCAAAACGAAATGAAGGCCTCCTTTGAGTCCGGTGATCTCGATCGCGATGTGATCGTGGTCGTTCGCTTCCAGGGCCCCAAAGCCAACGGCATGCCCGAGCTGCATAAGCTGACTCCCTTCTTGGGCGTGCTGCAGGATCGCGGCTTTAAAGTAGCGCTGGTCACCGATGGCCGCATGTCGGGTGCGTCGGGTAAAGTGCCCGCCTCCATTCATATGAGCCCCGAAGCCCTGGACGGCGGCCCGCTGGCCAAACTGCGCGATGGCGATATTGTACGCTTGGATGCCAACGCCGGTACGCTGGAAGCCAAAGTCGACCCCGCCACCTGGGCTGAACGGCAACTGGCCATCGGCAACCTGGATCACTACCACGTGGGCTTGGGTCGCGAGCTGTTTGGTGGCTTCCGCCACCTGGCCATGCGCGGTGAAGAAGGCGCTGGTGTATTCGGTGGCTTTGAAGCCGATGATCTCGCCCGTCAGCAGGGGCAGATATCAGAAGAGGATGCCTGATGCGACCGGCATTAATCGGCGATATCGGTGGCACCAATGCACGCCTGGCGTTAGTAGCGCCGGGCGAGGTGACACCACACGATATTATTAATCTTCCTTGTGCTGACTACCCCGGCGTGATTGAAGCGGTTCAAGACTACTTGAACCGTGTGGGCGCCACCGGTGACAACGCGCCTCAAGAGGCGTGTTTAGCCTTCGCCTGCCCCGTTCACGCTGAACGGGTTAAAATGACCAATAATCACTGGGATTTTTTGAAAAGCGACGTTCAGCAACAGTTGAACCTGTCACTTTTCAAGGTCATCAACGACTTTACCGCCCAGGCGCTGGGCGTGCCTCATGTGGCAGCCAGTGATTTGGTCGAGGTTCAGCCGGGCAAGTCTCAGGGCCACGCTACACGGCTTGTGATTGGCCCTGGCACGGGGCTAGGCGTGGCTGGGGTATTTCCAGGTCAACACGCCTGGATACCACTGCCTACCGAAGGCGGGCATGTCACCTTTGCCCCGACGGACGATACCGAGCGAGCTATTCTGGATATCTTCAAACAGCGCCGTACACGTATTAGCGTAGAGCGCATATTGTGCGGCCAGGGCTTACTGGAGCTTTACCAAGCCTACTGCACCCTTGAGGGAATGGAGCCGCGTTTTACTAGCCCAGCGGAGGTGACCACAGCGGCCAATCAAGGCGATAGCCTCGCCACTGCAGCCCTGCTGCGCTTTCTAAAAATACTTGGCGATGTGTGTGGCGATGCCACTCTAACCATGGGCGCAAGAGGTGGTGTTTATCTATGTGGCGGCATTCTTCCCCGCTTGCTGGAGTGGCTGCCGAAAAGCGATCTGCGCGCCGCCTTTGTCAATAAAGGCCGTATGGGCACATATAATGCCGATATTCCGATATGGGTTGTCACCGCCCCTTGGACCGGCTTATTAGGTGCCGCCGAAGCGCTGCATAACGAAGAGGTTTTCTGATCACAACCTCTAAAAACATCAATATGGAACCTGCTATGCCCGCCGCAATCTTTGATGTGCCGTTTCTCCTCGGCATGATGCGTCTGCACGAAACACCTGCCATGCACGAACCGGAGCGATTGGCGGACTGGATCGAAGCACGCCTGGAACAGGGACTCAACTGGTTTGACCATGCGGACATTTACGGCAGCGGCCAAGAGGAGACCCTGTTTGGCGCCGCGCTACGGGCGCGACCTGCTCTGGCTCAGCGAGTAAATATCGTCACCAAAGCGAGTATTGCTAACGACAACCCCGCCCCCGGTTCGGGCAAGGTAAAGCACTACAACGCTAGCCCTGCTTATCTTAATAGCGCCATTGATGGCTCACTTGCGCGGTTAAATGTCGAACGTCTCGATCACTTTTTGATTCACCGCCCCGATCTGCTGATGAACGCGGAAGCGACCGGCCGCGCGCTGGACGACGCCATTGAAGCAGGCAAAATTGGTGCCGCAGGCGTTTCCAACCATTTACCCAGCCAGTGGCGACGCTTGCAGAGCGCCATGCATCACCGCCTATCAGCCAACCAGATCGAGCTCTCGATTGCCCACACATCGCCTCTGTTTGACGGCAGTTTTGATGATCTATGCGCCGATGGGCACGCGCCCATGGCATGGTCGCCTTTAGCCGGTGGGCAGTTGATGCAAGGCGCCGTTGGCAAATGTTTGGCCAAGTGGGCGACAGAGCTTGATAGCTCCCCCAGCGCTTTAGCGCTGGCATGGCTGCGTAGTCTTCCCAACTCGCCAGTACCGGTAATCGGCAGCGTTAAGCCTGAGCGCATCAGCGACATGCTCAAAGGCCCCGCCATGCTACCCCGGGAAGCATGGTATGAATTACTGGAAGCCGCCCGCGGCCACTGCGTGGCATAAAGCTGTCTTTTCAAACAATCACAATAAGGAACCAATGATGACGCCAGTTATCGCGTTTGGCGAAGCCCTGGTTGATATGCTCTCCAGCCGTTTAGGGGCGGCTCCAGATGCCCAGGAAACCTTTACGCCCTACGCCGGTGGCGCTCCCGCTAACGTGGCGGTCGCCTGCGCCCGCTTGGGCATTCCTAGCCATTTTTTAGGCATGGTGGGCGACGATACGTTCGGGCATTTTTTGGTGCGTGAACTCAAAAGCCACAGTGTCGACACCAGCGGCGTGGTATTTACCCAAGAGGCTCGCACGGCGCTAGCGTTCGTTTCCCGAGATGACGTGGGAGAACGCACCTTTGATTTTTATCGACCGCCCGCCGCTGATCTGCTTTATCGCCTTGAGCATTTACCCCACGGCGTCTTCGAGAGCCCTGCCATTCTGCACCTGTGCAGTAACAGCCTGACCGACCCAGAGATCGCCGACGTTACCCTGGCGATGGCCACTATGGCTAAGCGTGCAGGCTGCCTGGTCAGCGTCGATGCCAACCTACGCCATAATCTTTGGCCCGGCGGTGAAGCGGACGCCAGCCTAGTCACCCAGCTATTAGACGGCGCTGAGCTGCTCAAGCTCTCCCTGGAAGAGCTTGACTACTTACGCGCAGATCACCCTGCCGAGTCGTGGCTTTCAGAGCGTTTAGCGGCAGGTGTGAAAGTTATCTTGATTACCGATGGCCCCAATGATGTCCTGCTTAAAGGCGTCGGAATCGACCAGCGCATTGCGCCTCCCAAAGTGGAAGCAGTCGATACTACCGCCGGAGGCGACGCCTTTATTGGTGGGCTGTTGGCGGAACTCTCGGCCCACGGCATCAATGAAGACTGGCAGAGTGATGCCGACTTCTTGCATCGCGCGGTCGTTACTGCTTGCCGCTGCGGCGCCCATGCCGTTACCCGCCCTGGCGCTTACGCCTCACTGCCAACTCGTGCTGATATTGACTGAAATAGCGCAAAGCGAAGCACACCACAGACGGCGCGCCTGAATAAGGCGCGCTTTTTTTATATCTGCGCCAAGGCATACCAATCGCCAGTTTTACTCGTACTTATGTCTAAAGCAGCCAGCTTGTACAAATGTCAGACATTTAATAGACTGATGTAAAATAGCCCATTAAATGACGGGAAACGCTATGACGTTGGATGCCCTGCCGCTCCACCAAGGGGGCGCGGAAAACTTAGCGCGGCTACTCGCCCAGGCGTTGCTGGCAGGCCATTGGCAACCCGGCGATGTGTTTCCCCGGGAGCTGGATATTGGTGCTCATTTTAACGTCAGCCGTAATCAGGTACGTAATGCGCTGACAAGTCTCACCGCTGCTGGGTTACTAGAGCGCACAGCGGGACGTGGCACGCAGGTTCGCGACATAGGCGATTGGCACCTGCTCGACCCGCTGATGAGCGAGTGGATGTCAGGGCTGATCAACCTGGATCCACAACTGGTAAGCGCTATTTACGCCTTTCGCTACTCTGCCGAGCCGGTGGTGGCAGGTTTGGCGGCACAGGCAGCCCAGGCTGAAGACCTTGAACGCCTTGATAACGCCTTTATGGGCATGGAAAAAACGGCCAACAGCGCTGAAGCCCGAGCCGACCACGCCGAGTATGACGTTGCCTTTCACGATGCCACCTACCGGGCCAGTCATAATTTGGTTTGGCGACAAATGGGTCATTTACTGCGGCCTTCTATCATGGCGCTGATACACCGCTCGCAACACCGCACCGACACATTAGACGACAGCTTAGCCCGCCATCGCCAGGTACTTGAGGCCATACGTAACCGCGATGCCCATGCCGCAGAGACCGCTGCAAGAGAAGTGCTGCGCCGCACGGCTATCGACCTCGGCATTGTCAGTTAACAATGACTCACTTAATACTTCCTATCCAGAAGGATGACCGAACATGAAAATTACCAAACTCAAGACCTGGCAAGTTCCTCCGCGCTGGCTGTTCCTAAAAATTGAGACCGACGAAGGCTGCTACGGCTGGGGTGAACCAGTGATTGAAGGCCGCGCGGCAACCGTCGAAGCCGCCGTACACGAACTTTCCGACTATCTGATCGGCCAAGACCCGCATCGTATCGAACATCTCTGGAACATCATGTATCGCGCCGGATTCTACCGCGGCGGCCCTATTCTGATGAGCGCGATTGCCGGTATTGATCAGGCGCTATGGGATCTTAAAGGTCGCGATCTAGGAGTTCCCGTTCACCAACTGTTAGGCGGTGCCGTGCGCGACAAAATGCGCATGTATGCTTGGACTGGTGGTGACCGCCCAAGCGACGTGGGCGCTGGCGCTAAAGCGCTGGTCGACAAAGGCTTCACAGCCTTCAAAATGAACGGCACTCCTGAAATGCAGATCGTCGATTCACACCGCAAGGTCGATGAAGCCGTAGCCCGTGTAGCGGAAGCCCGCGATGCGGTGGGCCCAGATGTGGGCATTGGTATCGACTTTCATGGTCGCGTCCACCGCCCTATGGCCAAAGCACTGCTACGCGAGTTAGAGCCCTTCCACCCGATGTTTGTAGAGGAGCCGGTCGCCCCCGAACACCTGCCCTGCTTGAAAGATATCGCCGGTGGTTTGGGCTACCCATTGGCGACCGGCGAGCGGCTGCATACCCGCTTCCAGTTCCGCGACCTCCTGGCCGACGGCATGATCGACATTATCCAGCCGGATATTTCCCACTGCGGCGGTATCAGCGAAGGCCTCAAAATCGCTGCGCTGGCATCCGCCTACGATGTCGCCCTGGCGCCCCACTGCCCGCTTGGCCCGTTAACCCTGGCCGCATCGCTGCAGCTGGATGCAGTGAGCCACAACGCCTTTATTCAAGAACAGAGCATGGGCATTCACTACAACCAGGGTAATGATGTACTCGACTACCTGGTCGATAAATCCGCCCTCGCCATTAAAGATGGTTTCTGCGCCATTCCCCAGGGCCCAGGTCTGGGTGTTGAGATCAACGAAGAATTCGTTGAGGAGCGCGCCAAGGTTGGCCACCGCTGGCGCAACCCGGTCTGGACTCATGAAGACGGCTCAATTGCGGAGTGGTAAGCCATGGGATCAACCGTGATAAGTGAAGCGACGGAGCTAGCGTCCAAGCTTTCGTGGATTGCCGCCGATTGGGGTTCCAGCAACCTGCGCGTATGGGGGCTAGACAAAGACGACCAAGTGATTGCCCAAGCCAGCAGCGATAAAGGTATGCTGGCGCTTAAAGCCAATGAGTATGAAGCCGAGTTACGGCGTCTGGTGGCTGATTGGCTACCCGCTAGCGAGCGGATAGATGTAATGGTATGCGGAATGGCAGGCGCCCGTCAGGGCTGGCTGGAAGCCGCCTATTTACCGGTACCCACGCGTCTTGACCAGCTTAGCCAAGGCGCTGTAACACCAACGCTTTCGGGCAACAAGTTGCGTGTTTATCTGCTGCCCGGTTTAAGCCAAACGCGCAGTACCGCAACACACTTTGATGTGATGCGCGGTGAAGAGACTCAATTGGCAGGCCTTGTCGCTGATTCGCCAGACTTTACAGGCCTTGCCTGCTTGCCCGGCACTCACGCCAAATGGGCGACCCTGGAGGCAGGCGCGGTACGCGGATTTTCGACCTATCTAACCGGCGAGCTTTATCAACTGCTGTCCAACCAATCGGTGCTAAAACATTCCGTTTCAAACTCCTCAGCGGCGAGCGAAGATCTTAGCGATGCGGTTTGCCGTGATGCGTTTATCTCAGCCGTCAGCGAGATCCACGCATCGCCCGAAAGCTTTAGTAGCCGACTCTTTGGCTTACGTGCCCAGGATTTACTCGATGGCCGCCTCCCTTCAGGCACAACACGGGGAGCGGTGCTTGCAGCAAGGCTCTCAGGGCTTGCTATCGGTCTTGAGCTCGCTGGCGCCTGCCGTGAACGAACCAACAACGCGCCCATTATGCTGATTGGCAATCAGACGCTTAGCCAGCGATATACGCTGGCGCTCAATGCCATCGGCTATCAAACGCAGCATGTAGATGGCGACACCGCCGTACTGGCAGGTCTACGTCTTGCCCACCATGCGCTAAAGGCTGAAAGCCACTAACTGTTAATGGGGAGATTTGCTATGACGCTGCCTTTGATCGGTATTTTACGCGGGGTATCACCGGATGAAGCCGTGGATGTCGCAGAAGCGGTGCTTGCCGCGGGGATCAACCAAATTGAGGTGCCGCTTAACTCACCTAACCCGCTGGAGAGCATTCGCCGCTTAGTGGCAGCATTTGGTGATCGTGCGGTGATTGGAGCAGGCACGGTGCTAATCCCTGCCCAGGTGCGCGATGTTTACGCTGCGGGTGGGCGCCTAATCGTTTCGCCCAACTGCAGGCCGGCGGTGATTGAAGAAACCTATAAGCTTGGGATGGCGAGTTGGCCGGGGATTGTCACCCCTTCCGAAGCCTTCGATGCACTCGATGCAGGGGCAACGGGGCTTAAACTCTTCCCTGCCGTGCAGGTCGGTTTGGAGGGTATGAAAGCAGTACGTGCAGTGCTACCAGCAGGCACGCTTTTGTATGCTGTGGGCGGCGTTGGCGTCGATAACTTTGCCGAATGGCGAGCAGCAGGGGTTGATGGCGCGGGCCTCGGCAGTGCGCTATATAAACCTGGCCAAAGCGCCTCCCGAGTCGGCAAGCAGGCACAAGCCCTAGTCGACGCTTGGCTAGCAGGAGAACAATAAGGAGAACAACGTAAATGACGACAGAGATAAAAGTTTCAACTTGGCAGGCCGAGTTAGCGGTCGATTGCCGCTGCACCTTAGGTGAAGGCCCGCAATGGGATGCCAACCATCAGCGCCTTTACTGGTGCGATATTCTTGAAAAGCAACTGCACTGGCTAGCCCCCGCCACGGGAGAAAGCGGCCATCATCAACTTGACCATATGGTATCGCTGGCCGCACCGCTTGACGGGGGCGGCCTGCTACTCGTCGGTGAAGACCGCCTAAGCCGCTTCGATCCTGTCAATGCCGCTGTTGAAAGGTTCTGTGATTTCGAAACCGACAACCCAGTAACCCGTAGCAATGACGCCCGCATTGATCGCCATGGCAGTCTTTGGCTCTCCACCATGGGTAAAAAAGCCGAAAAAGGCGCTGGCAGCCTTTACCGCCTGCATCGCGGCAAGCTCACACTTTTGCTCTCAGGCCTGACCATTCCCAATGCCATCTGCTTTTCTGAAGATGGCGAGTTTGCATGGTTTACCGATACCGCCACCGGCGTGGTAATGCGCTGGACGCTCGATAGCGAAGGCTGGCCTCAAGGTGAGCCGCAGTCCTGGGCAGATTTCTCCACGACATTAGGTAACCCCGATGGCGCCGTCGTCGATAGCGAAGGCTGCATCTGGTTAGCACTCTGGGGAGCGGGCCAGGTGGCCCGTCTAAATCAAGATGGCCATGTGATTGGTCTTATTGAATTACCGGTTAGCCAGCCCTCCTGCCCGGCATTTGCAGGGGCCGATCTTGAAATGCTGTATATCACCACGGCGCAAGAGGGGTTTAGTGATGAGCAGCTAGCTCAGGAGCCCAGCGCAGGCTCGCTGTATGTCGTCGAAACCGGTGTTAAAGGGCTAGCCGAACTGCCGCTACGCTTGGTTTAGCACTCTCACCAATCATGTAAGTAACAAAAGGCCCCGCTAGCGGATACTAGCGGGGCCTCTTCTATTACGCTGTTACGGCTTCACCTCTTAACGACCAAGGGTAGCAATCACCCAGCGAAGCTTATATACATAACGATAACCAGTACTACCAGCACGATACCGGCGGGCACGGCACCCTTCCACGGCGTTAGATCGACATCACCGCTGTGCTCTTGTACCCAGTCAGTCTCACGTGGGCGCACCTTGCCGATAATCAGCATCACGACAACCAGCAACGCAAACACCAGCGCCACGAAGTGGAACTCGTGCATGATTTGCGGCAGTAGTGTAAACGGTGGCACAAAGTAGCCTGCTGCAATTAATAAGCAGCCGCCAATCAGGGCTATTTTCGCTGCCATTGGCGGAACACGCTTGGTCAGCAGGCCCACCAGCACCACGGCAAGAATGGGAATGAAGTAGATCGCGTTCATTTTCTGCAGGTAGCCAAACAGGCTCTCCTGGCCAGCCAGCAGCGGCGCGATGATCATGGTGATGATGGCCATAATCCAGCCAAAGATCTTGCCTGACTTGACCACCTGCATTTCGGTCGCGTCCTTGTTCAACACGCCTTTATAAATGCCCAGACTGAAAATAGTAGTGGTGCTGTTCAGCGCCGAGTTAAACGACGATAGGATCGCACCGACCATCACTGCAGCGAAAAACCCGGTGAGATACGGCGGCAGTACGTTAAACACCAAGTGACCGTAGGCTTCATCGGCACGCACGCCTTGATCGGCATAAAGATGGTAAGCAATGATCCCCGGCAGCACCAGATACAGCGGGCCCAGCAGTTTAAACAGACCGGTCAGCAGCACGCCCTTCTGGCCTTCAGCCAGGTTTTTGGCCGCAAAGGTACGCTGAATAATCTGTTGGTTGGTGCTCCAATAGAAGAGATTAATCAGGAAAACGCCGGTAAACAGGGTAAAGAACGGCACCTGCTGATCAGCGCCGCCAATCGAATTCAGTTTATCCGGGTCGCTCTCTTTAAGGATGCTCCAACCTTCCAAAATACCGCTGCCACCACTCACCGCCTGCAGGCCGAAGTAGACGATCACGAAACCGCCAATCAAAAGCCCGACACCATTAAGCGTGTCCGAAACCGCAACCGTGCGCAGCCCGCCAAACAGCGCGTACACCGCACCAATAATGCCGACGATCCATACCGTCAACCATAGCAGCGTAGTGGAAGACTCAATGCCAGTTAAGCCCGGCAGGTCGAGCATTCCCTGCAACCCTATAGCGCCTGAATAGAGGATAATCGGCAGCAAAATCACCGCGTAGGCAATTAAGAAGATGATATTGGTGATTAGCTGCGTCGTTTTATCGAACCGTATTTCGAGTAACTGCGGTAAAGTGGCGATGCCGCTTTTCAGAAAACGCGGCAGGAAAAAAAGCGCCAGCGCTACCAGCGCAATAACTGCCACCACTTCCCAGGCCATCACACTTAAACCATCGGCAAAAGCAGCCCCGTTCAGCCCTACCATTTGCTCGGTAGAGAGATTGGTCATCAGCAGTGAGCCAGCAATCAGCGGGAAGGTTAGCGTGCGCCCAGCCAAAAAGTAGCCGCTGGTGCTTGAGTGGTCATCTCGGCGGGTGATACGCCAAGTGATAAAGGCGACAAGTCCTGTAAAGAACAGGAAGGACGCCAGGGTCAACGCGTGCATATTGACTCACCTCATCATCATTAAAAGTGGCACGCACGTTAAGGTATGCGCGGATTAAAATGTCAGACATATTATTCAGTCATTTTAGATGAGCTGAATATAGTCCCGTTATACATCTTTGGTCTTATACACTTCTTCGAAGCGCCAAGAGGATACAGCATGCCTACAAAAAAGCCCCGGCTCTGTTCTTAAACATTGCGTTTAAAAACATAAACCAGGGCTATTACCAGCGCTGCTCTAGAGGTGAGCAGCTGCGGTTTACTTAATGATGAAAACGCTCAGCCGCTTGGCGGGCAAGTTCACGTATACCATCCCAATCTTCCGCTTCCACCATCGCTTTAGGCGTCAACCAGGAACCGCCAACACACATCACGTTCGGCAGTGAGAGGTAGGTTTCAGCGTTATCCACGGTAATGCCGCCGGTGGGACAGAAACGCGCTTCTGGGATCGGCGCACCAAACGCTTTGATCGCTTTGGCACCGCCGCTAGATTCTGCGGGGAAGAACTTAAAGCGGCGATAGCCATACTGCCAGCCAGTCATGAGTTCAGAAATCGTCGAAACCCCCGGCAACATCGGTACCGGGCTTTCAACGCCATAGCGATAAAGCGCATCTGTCGCCCCTGGCGTCACAACAAAATCTGCTCCAACCTGCTCTGCTTGGCGGTACTGAGCCGGCGTTAGCACCGTGCCTACCCCGATACTCGCACCTGGTAACGCTGCCTTCATGCGCTTGATGGCATCCAGGGCACAATCGGTACGCAGGGTAATTTCCAGTACGGTTAGGCCGCCTTCGACTAAAGCTCGGCCCAGCGGGACGGCATCTTCCAAGCGCTCAATAGTGATGACGGGAATCACTTCAGCTTTTAAGCAGATGCTATCAAGCTCGGCGGTGCGCGTGGACGGTAACTGTTTATCGATAGTCATATTCGTGAGTCTCCAAGCAACTTATTATTAGCGAAGGCCTTAAGGCGCCCAGTAAATTGCCAATGGGCAGGTTAAAAAGGCACGAATCGGCAGTTGACGCACATCATCCCCGTTTAGTGCCTTGGCCAATACGGCGCGTTTATCATCGCCAGTGATATGTAGAAAATGACGGCGCGCTTGATGTAAGCGATCCGCTGAGAAGGTAATGCGCGGCTGTGACTGGCTAGGCGTGCGTACAGCGACCAACGGTTCATCTGTTGCTAGCGCCAAGGTGAGTTCGGGACTATCGGGAAACAGTGATGCCGTGTGACCATCCCCGCCCATTCCCAAAATCACAACGCTAGCGGGCCACGCTAGTGACTCCACTTGCTTGGCCACTTCATCTACGCCCTCTTCAGGTGTCGCTGCACGGCATGTTAACGGTATAAAAGTGGCCGCCGCTGCTTCGCCCTGCAAAAGATGCTCACGTACCAACTTGGCATTGCTATCACTGCTCTGCTCATCCACCCAGCGCTCGTCGGCAAGCGTTACATCAATGCGTTCCCAGGGCAGCGATTTGGCTGCCAGCGCCTTAAAAAAAGGCACCGGCGTAGAGCCGCCTGAAACCACGAGCAGTACGCGCTCTTGGCGGTTTAGGTCTTCGTGCAGCGCCTGAAAAACCGCTTCGGCAAGCTGCTCAGCCAGCTGTTGGCGTGCTTGGCTCATATTAATAATCCTCGTACCAGCTGCGGCCATCTTGGGTAATCATGGCGATAGAGGCGACTGGGCCCCATGAGCCCGCCGGGTAGCGGCGCGGTGGCGTGTCGCGCTTTTTCCAGCCGTCAATCAGTTGGTCGCACCAGCGCCAGGCGTGTTCGATCTCATCGCGCCGAACGAATAGATACTGCTGCCCTTTCATCACTTCCAGCAGCAGACGCTCGTAGGCGTCGGGAATCCGCGATTTGGGGAAAGCACTGTTGAAGTCCAAATGCAGCGGCCCGGGGCGCAGGCGCATGCCTTTATCCAAGCCACTATCTTTGGTCAACACTTGCAGGGCGATGCCCTCTTCCGGCTGCAGGCGGATAATCAGCTTATTGGAGGCAATACCACGCTGATCCGGATCGAAGATATAGTGCGGCTGCTGGCGGAAGTGAATGACGATCTGTGAGAGCTTCTCCGGCATCCGTTTGCCGGTGCGCAGGTAGAACGGCACCCCCGCCCAACGCCAGTTAGACACCTCGGTTTTCATGGCCACGAAGGTTTCAGTCTGGCTTTGCGTGTTGGCCCCCTCTTCTTCCAAATACCCAGGCACAGACTGGCCGTCGCTATTGCCAGCGATATATTGACCGCGCACCACATCCCGGCCGAGCGCTTCGCCCACAAAGGGCTTGAGGGCTTTAAGCACTTTCACCTTTTCATCGCGAATCGCATCGGCATCCAGATTGGAAGGCGGGTCCATAGCGATCAAACACAGCAACTGCAGCAAATGGTTTTGCACCATATCGCGCAACTGTCCTGCTTCATCGAAGTAGCCCCAGCGCCCTTCTATGCCGACTTTTTCAGCAACCGTAATCTCCACATGGGAGATATTGTTCTGGTTCCACTGGGTGCCAAATAGCGGATTGGCAAAACGCAGTGCGATCAGGTTCTGGACGGTCTCTTTACCTAAATAGTGGTCGATACGGTAAATCCGCGACTCGGGAAATACCTCGCCAATGGCGTCGTTAATTTCAACCGAAGAGTCCAGGTCGTAACCGATGGGTTTTTCAACCACCACACGGCACTCATCGTCCAGGCTTTTACTGGCTTGAAGATGGCGGCAAATATCGCCGTAAATACGCGCGCCCACGGAGAGGTACACCACCATTGGACGAGGGGAGCCTTTGCGCCACTCACGAATAGCGTCATAACCATCGACACTGGAGAAATCGAGCTTTAAGTAATCCAAGCGAGCAAGGAAGCGCTCAAGGCTTTGCTTATCTTGCTCGCTGCTTTTTAGTCGCTTTTGCAGCGCCTCGTTGACCATTTTCCGAAATGACGCCACATCGTGCTCTTGGCGAGCCAGTCCCATAATGCGCGTGCTTTCAGGCATCAAGCCTTCACGATCAAGATGGTATAGGGCAGGAAACAGCTTACGCATGGCAAGATCACCCAGCGCCCCAAACAGTGCTAAATCGATAGCATGGTTGGGATCGCCCAGCGGTGCACTTTGGGAAGCATTGGACTGGCTCATCTTTGCTCCTATTTATAATTAGGTATCTAATGTAGTTAGATTACCTAAAATTTACCGTATTGAGGGCATTATACGCAACAATTCGTGTAATTTTACTACAAAATATGCGGCACGTGTCTATCAGCCGCCTGAGATACCCACTCTACCCCTCTAAAGCATGAATTTGACTAGTGGTAGTCGCGTCTTCACACGAATAATTCTTTAAACGGCTGGCTTTTTTACAGACTTTTTATGGAAGGGCATGTTCTCTTAGCGCATGCTTAAGAATACTAAATTGCGAGCTGGGTATATGACACCTTTTACACCGTGGTTTCATCGCAGTAGGGATGTGTATCGACACTGGGCGCCTGTTTTTAAAATCATGTCTGTCCTCTGGGTGGTGCTAGCGCTGTTCATGCTGGTGCCGCTAATGGTACTGCTCATTGAGAATGACCCAGATGCGCCCGCTTTTGGCGTTTCTGTGCTGATAGTGCTTAGTGCTGCCGCCATCACGTGGCTACTGACCTACCGAGCCTCGCTGGAACTCAAACCGTGGCAGATGTTTATTCTTACCGCTGCCAGCTGGGTCACCATTAGCGGTTTTGCCAGCCTGCCGCTAATACTTGGCGCTCCCCAGCTAACGTTTACCAATGCGGTATTTGAATCAGTCTCGGCGATTACCACTACGGGCTCTACCATCCTGGTGGGCATTGAGCACTTTTCCGACGGCTTAAAACTATGGCGAGGATTGATGCAGTGGATGGGCGGCATCGGCATTATCGTCATGGGCATTGCGATCCTGCCGTTCCTTAAAGTCGGCGGCATGCGGCTGTTTCATACAGAGTCTTCTGACTGGTCGGATAAAGTGATGCCCCGCACGGGCGGTATCGCTAAGGCGACGCTAACGATTTATGTCAGCCTGACCCTCGTTGCGATTTGTAGTTATTGGTTCGGTGGTATGACGCTGCTGGATGCCACCGTCCACGGCATGACCTCGCTCTCTACCGGCGGCTTTGCCAATTCCGATGCCTCTTTTGGCGCTTATAGCGAGCAACCATGGTTACTCTGGATGGCCAGTTTTTTTATGCTGAGCGGCGCTCTACCGTTTGTGCTTTATATCCGATTTTTACGCACATCACGCGATGCGCTATGGAAAGACCAGCAGGTACGTGGCCTTTTAAAACTGCTGTTGGCTGCAATTTTGGTACTCAGTGCTTGGCGGGTCATTCAAGGGGACCACTGGTTTGAGTCGCTTACCCACGTCACTTTTAACGTCATTTCAGTGGTGACCACCACCGGTTACGCTTCTGATGATTACACTCAGTGGGGAGCACTGCCGGTTGTTGCCTTTTTCTATCTGACTTTTATAGGCGGCTGCAGCGGTTCGACCAGTGGGGGGATGAAAATTTTTCGATTCCAGATTGCTACCTTAATGCTGCTCAATCAGTTGCGCTATCTAATCCATGCCAATGGCGTGTTTACCACCCGCTATAACGAACAGCCCGTCACTAGCGATATTTCACGCAGCGTGGTGGCGTTCTCATTCTTTTTCTTTATCACCATTGCCGCCCTAGCGCTGGGCCTTTCAGCGCTAGGATTGGATTTAGTCACGGCGCTTTCCGGTGCTGCTACGGCGGTCACCAATGTGGGGCCGGGGCTTGGCGATATTATTGGCCCAGCGGGTAACTTTGCCTCCCTGCCGGATGCTGCAAAGTGGCTGTTGTGTATCGGCATGCTGATGGGCCGTTTAGAGATACTCACCGTGGTGGTGCTGCTGACCCCGATGTTCTGGCGACGTTAAACGCCTGGATTCGTGGCAGCCTCGACCAATAAACGATACCCAACACCTGCCTCAGTTTGTAACAACGCAGGTGTTTGCGGGTCGTCCCCCAGCTTTTGTCTTAAGCGGCTAACGACGATACGTAAATAGTGGGTGTCATTGACGTGCGTGGGCCCCCACACTTCTTTTAGTAACTGCGTTTGCGTCATTACCCGACCGGCATAACGGCAGAGACGCTCGACGACGGCGTACTCTTTACGAGTCAAGTGAACTTCTTCATTACGAAGTGTGACGCGGCGCAACGCTAAGTCGATAACGAGCTCTTTACTGATGTAGTAGTTTGAGCTCGTCTCCCCTCTTGCCTGCTGAGAACGACGCAGCACGGCTCGTACGCGGGCGAGCATCTCCTGAATGCCGAAAGGCTTGGTGACATAGTCATTTGCGCCGTTATCAAGCGCTAGGACCTTCTCTTCCTCCCGCTCTCGCACGGAGACCACGATTACCGGCACCGCGCTGTGTTCGCGAATGGCGCTCAGCACCTGCTGACCATCCTGGTCGGGCAACCCCAGATCTAACAACACAACGTCAGGCGCTTGGGTATACACCGCCGCTAGGGCTTGCTCTCCATTCTCTGCTTCGATGACCTCATACCCCTGAGACGCTAAGCTGATGCGCAGAAAACGCCGTATTTGTAGCTCGTCGTCTACGATTAGGATTCGCCCGCTGCTCTCACTCTTCATCTATTCCTCGGGTTTCAGCGCCCAACAAAGGCAGTGTAATGATAATGGAGGTGCCATGGCCGTTCTCGCCGATATCGGCCTTGATAGAACCACCGTGCGCGCCAATCATGCCACGGCAAATAGCGAGACCTAAGCCACTACCATGAGCACTACGATCGCCATCGCCGCCGCTGTAAAACATATCGAAGACCTGCTCCCGCAGTTCGGCCGGTATGCCAGGGCCTTGGTCGGTGATGCTAATGACCATCACTGAGTGTCCTTCTTGCTGTGCTGTGTACGCTTTTATCAATAGCTCTCCGCCGGGTGGAGAGAATCGCTGTGCATTATCCAGCACGTTGACGATAGCTTGCTCCACCAGCGCAGGGTGCACATATAAAAGCGGTAACGATGATGGCCATTGCTTGCGAACCACCACGTGCTTAAGCGACTGACCCAGACGCTTAATGGCAGAATTAATGACATCATCGAACGACACCCAGTCACGTTCAATTTTCAGCGTACCGTGTCCCAAGCGCGTCATATCAAGCAGGTTTTGGATGTAGCGATTGAGGCGTTCGCCCTCCGATAAAATGCCGTCCAACAGCTCACGCTGATCGTCATCATTTAACTGCGGTTTAAGCTCAATCAGTGAGCTGGCAGCACCGATGATCGACGATAGCGGTGTGCGCAGATCATGAGATACCGAAGAGAGCAGCGCGGAACGCAACCGTTCATTCTCCTCAGAGACGCGGGTAGCGTTTAATTCTGACACTAAACGCGTTCTCTCCAGCGCCATACTCAGTTGCCGAGTAAGCGTATCAATTAATGACTCACTCTCCTGGGTAAGCATTGTCGGGCTGGCTGAGAGTTTTAGCGCCAGCATGCCAACTTTTTGTCCCTGCACCGTTAAAGGTAGTAAACGCCAGGCTTGCTTGCTCAGGGTCTGTGTACCGTGGCCGCTCGCTTTTTCGTGTTGCCAGCTCCAGACCGCCGCTTGTTTTGCCTGCATATCCAATCGTTCTGACTCAGGCCAAACGTACTCGATGCGTACGTCACTGGCGCTTTCTGCCGAGTCCATAAAAGCGATGGGTACCGCCAAGCAGCGCGCCAGTGTATCAACGCCAATTTTTGCCACCTTCGCACTGTCGGTCGCCGTGGATAGCTGTTCAGCGTAGCGCAGCAACAGCTGCGTTTGGTCCCGGCTGGCGCGTAACGCGACTAACCGCTGCCTTCCTCGCCCGGCTAACTGGCCGACCACCAGGGCCACCAGAAAGAAGAACACCACCGTGAGCAGTTGCCCCTGCTCTACCATGGCCAACGTCAACCGAGGCTCGGTGAAAAAGAAATTAAAGATCAGGAAGCCTACGACTGCGCTTAACATGGCCATGGTCGTGCCTGCCCATACCGCGCTAAACAGCACGGCCGATAGAAACACCAGCGACAGGTTAGCCAGCTCAAGCCAGGGTTCTAACAAGTGCGCGACGGCAAGCGCAGCGACAAGCGCCATGCCGCTTACCAGTATTCGCGGTAGCGATAGTGATAAAGGCGGTAAACGCTTATGCAAACGGCGCTTTGCCCCCGTTTGCGCTACCACAACCACATCAAATGCATCCGCATGCGAAACAAGACGCTGAGCCAGCGAACGCGACCAAAGGCGCCAGCAGCGATGGGCCTGCCTGCCCACCACAATCGTTGTTGCATTGATTGAACGGGCATAGTTGAGGATTTCAGCCAGTTGGCTATGCCCTTGAAGACGAAAGGCTTCACCGCCTAGCCTAGCGACTAAGCTAAAGGCATGCTCAATGGCCAGTTGATGTTCAGTGGATGCGCTGCCTTTATCAACGTATACCGCTCGCCAAACCGCCAAGCGACGCTCCGCCATGCGATGAGCCGAACGGATCAGGGTTAAATCGTCTTCACTGCCGTCTAACACCACCAGTAAATGTGGCCTTACTGGCCATGGGCCCTCTTTACCGCCAGCGCTCATCGCCACTTTAACGTCGGCATCAACGCGCTCCGCCATGGTCTGGATGGCCAGCTCACGCAGTGCGTTCAAGTTCGATTCGTTGAAGTACCCTTCCATGGCAGCCCGAGCCTGCTCGGGAATATACACTTTGCCGCGCCTTAGCCTCTCCAATAGTTCTTCTGGGGTTAAATCCACTAATGAGATATCGCGGGCGCGTGACAGCAACGCATCGGGTACGGTTTCCCGCATTCGAATACCGGTGATCCGCGCTACGTCGTCATTGAGACTTTCAAGGTGCTGAATATTAACCGTTGTCCAAACATCAATGCCTGCGTCTAAAAGCTCTTCAATATCCTGATAACGGCGAGGATGACGGCTACCCGGAATATTGCGATGAGCCAGTTCATCCACCAATAGAATGCTGGGGCGGCGCTCCAGCGCGGCGTCGAGATCAAATTCATAAAAGGTACGGGCGTGATGTTCGATAGGTGCTAACGGTAAGCGCGCTAGCCCTTCGCAGAGCGCCTCTGTGTCCTCGCGGCCATGGGACTCCACCACGCCAATCACAATATCATCACCCTCTTCGGCGCGCTCACGGGCAGTGCGCAGCATGGTGTAGGTTTTGCCTACGCCAGGAGCGGCACCTAAAAATACACGCAAACAGCCGCGCGCCTCTCGGCGCGCGGCTGTTAGCAATGCATTGGGATCGGGGCGTTGATCCGCTGAATACATTTAGCTACTCCACAGGGGTGACGGACGACGTGGTTGTGGCTGCTGGAAAACGCTCATCCAAACTCACATTCAACCGCAATACGTTGACCACGGGCGACCCCAGCCAGCCCGTGTTTTCAAGCGCTTGGTTGATCAGCTCAGTGACGCTAGCTTCGTCGATTTCACGCGCCTGCGCTACCCTGGCGACCTGTAATTCAGCGGCTGGCAATGAGATATGAGGGTCAATTCCTGATCCAGAGGCGGCGATTAAATCAATCGGAATTTGCTCAACGCTCACTCCTTCCCGCTGGGCGATGGCAGTCGCCTCTGTTTGGACACGCTCGCGGAGCGCTTGGTTACTGGGGGCTAGATTTGAACCTGAGACGCCGCCCGCATCGTTACCCGCCGCTGACGGGCGGCCAATAAAGTACTCGTCGCGGACAAAGGTTTGTGACACTAGGCGTGAACCCACGACCTGCCCTGACGTGTCCCGGATTAAACTGCCCTGGGCCTGGTCGGGAAATAGCCAGCCGCCTAGGCTGGTGGTAACAAAGGGATATACCAATCCTAGCAGTATTGCCATCACCGCCATAAAGCGAAGCGCGCTGCTCCAAGAGGCCTTATTTTGCAGCTCTTGCTCATGGAGCTCTTCGTCCTGGTCCGTTATTTGATGTGGCATATTCATGAGATCTCTCCTAAATGAACAGTGCAATGAGCATGTCGAACAGCTTGATGGCAGGGAACGGTAAAAGTAGGCCGCCAAGACCGTAGATCAGCAGATTACGGCGTAGCAGTTCCGTCGCTGATGCCGCTTTCACCGACACACCGCGCAGAGCGAAGGGAATCAAGGCAGGAATAATCAATGCATTGAACAGCACTGCTGCTAGCACCGCCGTCGTCGGCGAATGTAGGTTCATGACATCCAGCACGCCTAGCGCTGGGAAACTGGCCGCGAATAGCGCCGGCAATATCACGAAGTACTTAGCCACATCGTTAGCGAGAGAGAACGTTGTCAGCGCGCCACGCGTTATCAGTAGCTGCTTACCAATTTCAACCGCGCTGATTAGCTTGCCGGGATCAGAGTCCAGGTCGACCATATTGGCCGCTTCGCGGGCGGCCTGGGTGCCCGAGTTCATTGCTAGGCCAAGGTCGGCCTGGGCCAGTGCCGGTGCATCGTTGGTGCCATCACCTACCATAGCGACCAGGCGACCGCTAGCCTGCTCTTCACGAATTAATGCCAACTTTCGTTCAGGTGTAGCTTCAGCAATGTAGTCATCTACCCCAGCGGACGCGGCAATGGCAGCGGCGGTAATCGGGTTATCACCCGTGATCATCACGGTTTTGATACCCATGGCACGCAGCTCGGCAAACTTCTCTGCAATACCGCTTTTAATCACATCAGACAGCGCTATTACACCCAACACATGCCTATCTTCTGCTACTGCAATAGGCGTTGCGCCATCCCGGGAGATTCGCTCTATCACTTGGTTATAGTCGCCGGGTATCTCGCCTCCCTGGGCTTTTACCCAATCGGCAATGGCGTTTGGGGCGCCTTTTCTGAGCTGTCTTCCGTTAGTGAGATTGACGCCCGATAGCCGTGTTTCAGCGCTAAAGGCTTTGAAAGTGGCCCCCTCCGCTTCTTCACTAAGCTGGGGATCAACGCCCTGCTCCTTTGCCGACACAATAATTGAGCGGCCTTCTGGCGTGGGGTCGTCGAGTGAGGCAAGAAACGCCACGTCACGCACTCGCTGCTTTGACGCCTGCGAACAATTAGCGAATTCGGTAGCGCGCCGATCACCCAGCGTGATAGTGCCGGTTTTATCCAGCAGTAAGGTATCGATACTGCCCGCAATTTCGACGGCTTTGCCTGATTTAGCGACCAAATTAGCGCGCATGGCACGCTCCATGCCCGCAATTCCAATGGCCGGTAACAAGCCGCCAATGGTGGTGGGGATCAAGCATACCAACAGCGCCACCAGCATAATCGGTGAGGTTTCGACGCCCACAAAGGCCGCCATGGGCACCAGCGTGACCACGACTATCAGAAATACCAACGTTAGCATCGCCAGCAGCACCGAAAGAGCCAGCTCAGTGGGCGTTTTCTGACGACTGGCTCCTTCAACCAGCGCTATCATCCTATCCAACAGCGACTCGCCTGGGTTGGCACTGACCTCAATAATCAGTTGGTCTGAGAGCACCTTGGTGCCAGCGCTTACGCCGCTATTATCGGTGCCTGCTTCACGCAATACGGGAGCAGATTCACCAGTCACCGCCGACTCGTTGATCGAGGCCGCACCTTCCACAATTTCGCCATCTGCCGGGATGAGCTCACCCGCAACGACCTTTACCCGATCCCCCTTGCGCAGTGAGTCGGCCGTCACACTGCTGGTGCCGCCATGGGCGTTGAGCTTAACGGCTTTTAACTGCCCCTTGGTTTGGCGCAGCGCACCTGCATGTGCCTTACCACGTGACTCTGCCAATGACTCTGCCCCGGTTGCAAACAGCACGGTGGCAAGCAACAGCAAAGCGATGGTCAGCGCAAAACCGCCATTTTCACCTTGGGCAAAGGCGATAGGCGTGAGCCCAAAGCACACCACGGTGCCAATGGCCACCACCGCCATAACTGGGTTACGCGCCAATTGCCGCGGTGTCAGCCCTTTTATTGCCCCCACCGCTACCTGGCTGAAAGAGAGCGACTGCCGCGGCTGTTTAGCACCTTCTGTATATGACATCTCGTTTCTCCTAGAAACCTTGCACGACGGCTTCTGCAATAGGGCCAAGCACCAGCACCGGTAAAAAGCCGAGTAAGTTAACAATCACAATGACGCCTGCGGTTAAGCCCATAAAGGCTGGGCTATCGACTGGCAGCGTGCCGCGACCCGTCGGTGCTGTGCGCTTAACGGCTAGCCATCCAGCCACGGCTAGCGGCACCAGCATGGGTAAAAACCGACCAATCAACAGGGCCACTACACAGGTTAGATTCCACCACAAGGTGCCATCGCCAAGCCCTTCGAAGCCGGAGCCATTGTTGGCAAAGGCCGAGGTAAACTCGTAAAGCACTTGGGATAAGCCGTGAAAACCAGGGTTTGAGATTTGCGCGGCACTTGGCAGCGCCACCGTCAGCGCGGACAGTCCCAAAATGATTAGCGGCTGGGCAAGAATGGCGAGTGAAATCCAGCGTATCTCGCGCGTTTCAAGCGGTTTACCGAGCAGTTCAGGCGCCCTACCCACCATCAATGAGCCGACAAAGGCCGCCAACATGAGATACAGAAAGAAGCCGATCAATCCCACGCCAATGCCGCCAAACGTTACATTGACAAACATATCCATCAATAAAACCATGCCCCCCAAGGGGTTAAAGCTATCGTGCATGGCATTGACTGAGCCGTTGGATGTTTGGGTTGTCCAGCTCCCCCACAGTGCAGAAAGATCGGTGCCAAAACGCAGCTCCTTACCCTCTAAATTACCGGCAGTCTGGGCAAGCTCGGCGAACGCAGGGTTTGGCATGCGCTCTGAATAGACCACCAGCGATGTGGAGACCAGCGAGAACGCCAGCATCACGCAGCCAATGCCCACCATTAACCGGCGCCGCCCGGTCATCACGGCGATGGCGATTAACAATGCGATGGGGATCAGCGTTAGCGAGGCGGTTTCAATCACGTTCGCCAGCGGTGTTGGATTTTCAAGTGGCACACTTGAGTTGGGGCCATACCAGCCGCCACCGTTCGTCCCTAATTGCTTAATCGCCACCATGGAGGCCACTGGCCCAACGGGTATGGACTGCACTTCTTCCACCTGTGGATCCAGCATGTCTATCTGATGCGCAGCCTGATAACTGGCCGGCACGCCTTGCCATGTCAGCAGCAGTGCCACCACGGCAGCTAGCGGGAGTAGCACACGTACCACCGTGCGTGTCAGGTCATGATAGTAATTGCCTACGCCTTTTATCAGACCGCGAGGCTTAGCCATCAAAAGCGTTCTGGCGATCGCAATCAACACCGCCAGCCCTGTGGCAGGGGTTAGAAACTGCAGCGTCACGATGGCGAAAGTTTGGCTTAAATGTGAAAGCTGCGCTTGGCCTGAGTAGTGCTGCTGATTGGTATTGGTCGCAAACGATACGGCCGTATGCAGCGCTGTATCCCAGCGCATTCCTGGAATACCATCAGGGTTTAAGGGCAAAACACCCTGAAACATGAAGACGAACCAAGCCAACAGCACTAAACCGACATGCAGTTTCAAAATAGCCACCGCGTAGGCTTGCCACGTCATGGTTTGTTGGCTATTGATGCCCGCTAAGCGATAAATGGGCTTCTCGATCACCCCAAAGATGGTGTCTATTTGGCCCGGATGGACACTAAGTGCTTTGGCCATGTAGAGACCGAGGGGAATACATAACAGAGCGACTAACGCGTAAATAGCGACCATATCGTTCATCACGATCTCCTAAAAACGCTCGGGGCACAGTAGGGCGTAAAACAGGTACCCAGCCGTTACCGTGGCGATAATCAACAGTACGATATTCATGGAAGTGCCTCTTTTTATGGACACTTCGAGCTTAATGAGATAGCGCGTAAAAATTCGATGCTGATTACGGCCATAAGCGTTAAAAAGTCGTAAAAATATGGCCTTAAATCAGGTTCAGAGCAGATACAAGCCGACGCCCTCTCGACAGCTTCCCCTTGAATGAGCGAACATCGAGCTACCTTTACGCCAACACGGCTGTGTCATTAATGAAGATCATCATTCTCGGCGCTGGCCAAGTCGGCGGCACCTTGGCAGAACACCTCGCCCGCGAGGAGAACGACATCACTGTCGTTGATACCGATGCCAAAAAACTGCGCGACCTGCATACCAAGCTCGATATCCGCACTGTGACCGGGGCGGGCTCCTACCCCATTGTGCTGCGCCAGGCAGGCTGCGAAGACGCCGATATGCTGATCGCCGTGACCAGCAGCGATGAAATTAATATGATCGCCTGCCAGGTGGCCCATACGCTGTTTCGTACCCCGACCAAAATTGCCCGGGTGCGCGCTACGGCGTATTTAACCCGTAAGGGGCTGTTCGCCCACGAAGCGATTCCCATTGATGTACTCATCAGCCCCGAGCAGGTAGTCACCGACCACGTGCGCCGCCTGATCGAGCACCCCGGTGCGCTACAGGTATTGGAGTTTGCCGGTGGCCTAGTACAGCTGGTGGCGGTGAAAGCGTTCTACGGCGGCCCACTGGTGGGGCAGGATTTAGCCTTTCTGCGCCGCCATATGCCCAATGTGGATACCCGCGTAGCAGCGATCTACCGCCGCAACCGACCGATTATTCCCCGCGGCGATACGGTGATTGAAGCTGATGATGAGGTCTTCTTTCTCGCTGCAAGGCGGGATATTCGCGCGGTGATGAGCGAACTGCGTCGGGTCGAGCGGGATTTTCGTCGGGTGGTGATTGCCGGGGGTGGCAATATCGGCGAGCGACTCGCCGAGCATCTGGAACACAGCCATCAGGTCAAAATCATCGAGCACAACCTGGAGCGCTGCACCACGCTTTCTGAGCGCTTGGATCGCACCGTGGTGCTTCACGGCAGCGCCACCAGCAAGCGGCTGCTGGAAGAGGAGAACATCGAAGAGTGCGATATTTTCTGCGCGCTGACCAACGACGACGAGGTCAATATCATGTCGTCGCTGCTGGCCAAGCGTTTAGGGGCCAAGAAGGTACTAACGCTGATCAACAACGCCGCTTATGTGGATTTGGTACAGGGTGGCGAGATCGATATCGCCATTTCGCCCCAGCAGGCGACCATCGGCAGCCTGCTCACCCACGTGCGACGCGGCGACATCGTCAACGTCCACTCGCTGCGCCGGGGCGCCGCCGAAGCGATTGAAGCCATTGCCCATGGCGATAAACAGTCTTCTAAAGTGGTCGGCCGCACCATACGTGAGATCGATCTACCGGAAGGCACCACGATCGGCGCGATTGTGCGTGGAAAAGAGGTCATCATCGCCCATGGCGATGTGAAAGTGGAAAGCGGCGACCACGTGATTCTGTTTGTGGTCGACAAACGCCGCATTCGCGATGTGGAGCGCCTGTTCCAAGTCGGCTTATCGTTCTTTTAAAGACACTTTTAACAGGCGCTTTTAGAGTGATTAAATCTCGACAGCGCGACCAATAAACTCAATGGGGCCGGTGGGCAAACCGGTGGCCGAACCGGTTTCGTCTTCCAGCGTTAGCTCAAACAGCTGGTTATCTTCAAGCGGCGGCAACTGGTCTAAGCGCATCCGTATCGGTTGGCCTGGCTCCACTAACCCCAGTGATACCGGGGCCTGCCACTCATCCGCTTTGGTCCAGAACTCTAGCGCCTTCCCTTCAGGCACTTCGAACGTACCCAGCGGGATCAGCTCTATTTCCTGCCGCGACGATGCCTGAACTACCCAGCCCGCTGACTGTGTTTGCGGGGCAAGCAGAACTACCATGTACTCGGGGGTCGTCGGTTCGGTTACTTCGTTCGCCAACATCACGCCCATGACTAACGCCGCCGCCAAGCCAAATCCGGCAGCGCCACGCCAAAGGGGCAAGCTGTGTAGCATGCGCCGAGGCTTTGGGGGCACAACAGCAGAACCCGTACGTTGAGCGGACACTTCTCGTGCCTTCAAGCTGCGCTCAATACGTGGCCATAAATAATCGGAAGGTGTGACAGGGGTGGTGATAGCGGTATAAGGTAAAAAGCGCTCCTCCCAGGCCATCACGGCTTTTTGCAGTTCAGGTTCATTGGGTAACCGAGCTTCCAGCGCTTTGCGCTGCTCTAACGACAGTGTGCCTAGCACGTATTCACCCGCCAAGGCATGGTCATCTTCGCGTTCGTGATCATTAGGGCGGGTCATGCCATACACTCCCGTAAGCGCAGTAAACTGCGTTTTATCCAGGCTTTAACGGTACCGAGAGGTGCCCCAGTATGGGCAGCGATTTCCGCGTGACTGAGGCCATCGACATAGGCGTGAAGTACACAGTTACGCCGCTCGGGCTCAAGTTGCTTTAAACAGCTATCCATCTGCTGGCCGGTCTGCCAATCAAAGGCGTCGTCGGCAACATCAGCGTGCTGGAAATGTTCGTCCTGATCTAATTCGGTGGGGTCGTTGCTATCGAAGGTAATTTCACGGTTACGGTAACGAATAGCGTTTAATGCCAAGTGACGCGCGACACTATATATCCATGCTCGCGCTGACCCTTTATCAGGGTCGAAACTACCGGCGCGTTGCCAAATATTTAGGCAGGCATCGTGAACAATATCTTCCGCCATACCCCGATCTTTGACGATTCGTAATACCACACCTAACAGCTTGGCACCTTCGTGGACATAGAGTTGGTGCAAAGCGTCATGCTCGCCACGGGCACATTTCGCCAGTACGGCAGCATGATCGAATTCTGAAGACACGTCAGTCAAACCCTAGCTCCCTGGTGACGGCTCCGACGCCAGTCGTCGTGTTCACAGACAGCATAGCCGCTAGGGGCCCGACAGACGAGCCCCTAGCAGAATTAGACTTACTCAGCAGTCCAGAAGATGTAATCGGCTTGATAGGTAACAACGGCGGTAGCACCGTCGTGATCCATGTCGCAAGCTACATCAGGAGCGACACCGCCTTGGGTGTTCAAGCGCTGAATGTAACTAACGCCCGTCATTGCGCCTTCGCCTTCAGCAGGGTTGGCCTCAACAAGCTGGAGCGGAATGTTGCCATCGCCATTGGCGGCTGTGGCTAGCTGGGTACCGGTGATTTTTGAACCGTCCAACGCTTCCCATGTGGCTGGCGGGCCATAGTAGCTACCCACTTGGGTGCCATCGCTGTCGTTAAGCGCAGCGTGCGGGCCTTTAAATACCCAACCCATGTTGCCGTCGTCTTGGGTTTCACACATGTAAGTAATAGCGCCAACGCCAACTGTTTCGAGGGCGATGGTGTTGCCGTCCGGTACTTGGACATCCGCAGGCGTTTCGGCCAAAGCGGCATGACTGAAGGATGCAATCAGTGTGGCGGCCAAGGTAGCACGCGTTAGATGATGAAGTGTCATTTCAGTCTCCTAAAAGGGTTGTTATCAGCGGCCAAAAATGGCGGCTGTATAGTGAATACCCGCGAGACCTGTGATTGGATGCAGCTAATTAAAAATATTTTTTAAATTTTCATAATAAAAAAGCCCGCGACGGATCGCGGGCAAGGTGCACTGGAGAAGAAACGGTTACGTTAAAGAGCTCGTATGACTTAGAACCACACTTCTGTTTGGACGCCGAAGGTCCATTGGCCCCCGGTAAAGCCTTCGTTGCCAAGTGAGCTGGCGCCGTAATTATTAAGGTCGTCATCCCAGTCGCTGAAGGTGGTGAACAGGCGAATTTCAGGACGTTGCCAGAAGCCGCCGACTTCAGGCTTGAAGGTGGGCGCAATCGTGAACTTGCTGAAGCCGCCATCGACCGCGTTGCGGCCGCTATAACCTTGGGGATCTAGATCCATCCACTGATAGCCCGCCTCGTACTGCATCTCAAAGTTTTGGGTTAGCTCGTTAGCTAAGCGGACGTTAATACCCGCCCAGTTATACTTATCGCCCTGGGCGTAACGGTCTTCACTTGTTTCGGCCAAAATAGAGGGGGCGATGCGCCACTGAGGGGCAATGTAGGTGGTGCCGTAAACCGCCAAACGAGTGGCAGTGGCGTCATCGGTTAGCTCGCCTCTTGAACCTAGGCTTTTGGTTTCGGCACCCAACCCTTGGCCGTGAAGCACGGCCGCCTTGAAGTTACCTTCACCCATCCCGAAGAAGCTATCGCCGTGATAGGCAATCATGGTATGGAAGCCGGTATCGGCCGCGGTTTGGCCTTCTTCGATATCACGCTCGTCGTTGTCCGCAGCGGACATACCGTTGACCATCCACTGCCAGTTACCAAAGTAGTTATTCGAGGTCAGGATAAGGTTATCGGTATCGCCTTCAAGGCCCGGATTTTCACGGTCAACGATCGGGTAGTCGGCAAAGCTACGGCCGTAAATCGAGAGGTTGGACTTCCAGTTATCCGCCAATTGCATGTCATAGATACCGCCACCGGTACCCGCCAGGAAGATGACGTCACTATCAAGCCAATGAATATCGAAGTTATCCCGATCAAAGCGCTTACCGGCCCAGATAGAGGCGTTTTCAAATGCGCCGGTGAAGCTGGGAAGATCGCTAAATTCGGCAAACACCTGGCGCACGTTAAGATCGGACTCGCCACCGGTCCAGTCGTTGCTTGAAGTGGTACCGTCGGCAATCATGGTGCGGTAGAGCGCTTTGGCGCCGTTATCGAACTGCATACGGTAGTTGAAAATTGCTTCGGCGTAGGTATCAGGTTCATTGCCTAAGCGGCCAACGGCGCCACCCTCACCGCCCGCTGGAGTTAAGTAAGGCCCAGCGTTCTCGCTTTTGCCATCTTCGCCAATCAGCAGGCCTGAACGCGCATAAACGTTAAACGAGAACCCCTCTTCCCCATCGGTATAGCGCTCTACCCTCGCTAAACGCTCTTCAATTTCCGCACCACTTTCGGTAGTAACGGTTGTCGTTTGGGATTGCTCGGCGATCTCGGCACGGCGCTCGGCGGCATCTGCGCGCTGCTCTGCCGCTTCAATGCGGGCTTCCAACTCGGCAAAGCGCTGTTCCATGGTCATCTGAGCCGAAGCAACACCACTCATTCCTAAGCTGGCGGTGGCAATCGCAATTGCTAACGGCGTTTTAAAAGTCATTTTGTGCATTGTTTTGAGTACCCTATTGTTATTGGCTTTCGATTACTTGTTTTATGAGCATTTATCTTAATCGATTAAGATATACAGTTCAGAAATCCTCTTTTTGAGCATGGCGCACTTCCCTTCTATCATCGCTTGTCTACATAGGCATGCCGCTGGATTACCTTAAAGCGCTGCTAGGAAGGAAAGACAGGCAAAACTTAATCGATTAAGCTAATTATTACCAACGTCAAAATGCCGTTTAGCGACTAATGTCTAAGTAACTCATCAATGAGGGTAAGGTACTTCAATGTTGCTCAGTCCTCTATCATTGAGGAGGATCAGGAGAGTAAGCCGCTACTTTTAACTTTGCGTTTTAGAAACACCGGAATCCACATAGTTAATGAGTTGTATAAATATATTAACGTGCTTATTAACAAGAAGCTTACATATGCCTTGCCCGCAAAGGATGCACTGTGACTGACTACCGTCAAATGACACTCAAGGATCTTGCTCAGAAGCTCTGCGTCTCTACCGCGACGATCTCCAACGCCTTTAACCGCCCTGATCAACTATCCCCGGCCTTGCGCGAACGTATCCTTAAAGAGGCTAGACGGTTGGGATATCATGGCCCTGATGCCAAAGCGCGGAGCTTGCGCACCGGCCGCTCGCGGATTATTGCGGTGATTCTTGCTGAAAGCCTTACTTACAGTTTGAACGACGCTGTGGCCAGTGAGTTTTTATCGGGTGTCGCCGAGGTGCTCGACGCTCATGGGCATACGTTACTACTGCTGCCTGGGCGCGGCCATGCATCGCAACCACCAGGTTCAGCGAATATCGCAGATGGCTTTATCGCTTATGGACAAATGCCTAACAGTAAAGTAATTGATGACCTGCCCGCCCAGCGCACCCTGGTGGCAGTGGATTTTGATATTGAAGGATGCCCAACGGTTCATATCGATGACACAGCGGCCAGCTATAAAATCGCCCAGCATGCGCTTCGCTATTTGCCTAAACGACCAGCAATTATCAACCTGCGCATAACCCAGAAGGCGTGTAACG
Source organism: Vreelandella neptunia (assembly GCF_022489065.1). Lineage (GTDB taxonomy): Bacteria > Pseudomonadota > Gammaproteobacteria > Pseudomonadales > Halomonadaceae > Vreelandella > Vreelandella neptunia_A. The sequence goes on from NZ_JAKVTW010000015.1 coordinate 45,306, forward strand.
GACGCGTGACACCCGAGCACACGCTGCTGCCCAATACCAGCACGATCAGCCGCGCCCGCCTTGAAGGCTTTCATAGTGCGCTAATCGAACAAGCCGTGGATATTGATCAGGTACCGCTATGGAATATCGAGGAGAATACGTTTGAAGTTTGTTCACCTGTGATCGCCGAAATTCTCGACCAACCTCCCGAGCAACGGCCTGACCTGCTGCTGTGCATGTCAGACCGCATTGCACTTACGGTGCTAACACTTGCCGAGCAGCGCGGTATTCGGGTACCTGAAGACCTGCGCATCACAGGATTCGATGGTATTGCCGAGGGCCAGTACCGCGCTCCGCGATTAACCACAGTGCGACAAGATAGCGTGGGTAAGGGGCGGGTCGCCGCTCAGATGATTTTGGGTCGCATCCCTCTCGCCCAGCAGCTACTCGAAACAGAGCTGCTACTGGGCGATACCTGCCCTTAAAAAGGTATTACTTGGCAGTCGCCTGCATCGCCAGCGCGGTATCCAACATACGGTTGGAGAACCCCCACTCGTTGTCGTACCACGCCATGATTTTAACCAGGCGGCCATTAACGCGCGTGTGATTGGAATCAAAGGTCGACGAGTTGGCATCGTGGTTAAAGTCGATAGAGACCAAAGGTTCGGCGTTAACGGCGAGTACCGGTGAGTTAGCTGCAGCCCTCTCTACAATGGCATTGATCTCTTCTTTCTTGGTATCGCGGCTAGCGGTAAAAGTCAGATCCACCAGCGAAACGTTGATCACCGGCACACGAACTGCTAAGCCGTCAAACTTGCCAGCCAGCTCTGGTAGAACCAAGCCTACCGCTGCTGCAGCGCCGGTTTTGGTCGGGATCATTGAGTGGGTGGCGCTGCGAGCACGGTAAGGGTCGGAGTGGTAAACATCCGACAGGTTCTGATCGTTGGTGTACGCATGCACCGTGGTCATCAACCCATTCTCGATACCCACTGCATCGTTTAACGCTTTTGCCACCGGTGCTAAGCAGTTGGTGGTGCAAGAAGCGTTAGACACGACCGTATGCTCTGCGGTCAACACATCATCATTCACACCATACACAATGGTGGCATCGGCATCCGGGCTGGGAGCAGAAATCAACACGCGCTTGGCACCCGCTTCGATATGCTTCGCCGCCGCTTCGCGTTTGGTAAACAACCCGGTGCACTCCATCACCAGATCAATATTCATCGAAGACCACGGCAACTGTGCGGGGTCGCGCTCTGAAGAGATTGCAATACGATCACCATCAACCGTGATGCTCTCGGCGTCATGCTCTACCTTAAAAGGGAAATGGCCATGAACGGTATCGTGGCGCAGCAGGTGAGAATTTAACGAAGGATCGCCTAAATCGTTAATGGCAACGACCTGAATACGGTCAAGGTAGTTGTTCTCGTAAAGGGCGCGCAGTACATTGCGGCCAATACGGCCAAATCCGTTAATCGCAACTCTTATTGTCATGATAGCTCCTCAATTAATCAGTGGTAGCCAATGGCGTGTTTCGTAAAAAATTTACCAAAAATACGTACTTAAGCATCATAAAGTCGGAAAAAAACGTTTAAACCGCCTTGATAGGCTAGTAAATATCCAATATGTAGTAAAATTACTATATAAACACTGCCGTAGTCCAATACTAAAAAACCAATGTGATAAAGAGAGTAACGCTATGAGTGACGCACAACCGCCCCTTCAAGCTATCCGTACTCTGCAAGCGCGTAAGCGCATTGCGTTGATTGCCCACGATGGCAAGAAAAGCGAAATGCTCGAGTGGGCAACGCGCTGGCAAAGCACGCTCAGCCAACATGAATTGATCGGCACCGGCACCACCGCCGGGCGTTTAAAAACAGCATTAGGATTAAGTGTAGAAGGATTAATGAGTGGCCCACTGGGGGGCGACCAACAAATTGGCGCGCGCATAGCTGAACAGCGATTGGATGTGCTGATTTTCTTTTGGGACCCCTTCTCGCCCCAGCCCCATGACCCGGATGTCAAAGCGCTACTGCGCTTGGCCGCCCTATGGAATGTGCCCGTTGCCTGTAATGCGGCCACCGCTGACTTTCTGCTCTCCTCGCCCTACCTGAACGAAAGCTACGACATGTCGATCCCGGATGCTAACGCCTGGGCCCAAGCCAGAACGGTCTAGAGGACTAACTCATCAGGACTTAGTGTTTACCGGGTGTGCAGGTGGCGCGCCACTACCTGCAGCCCGCACTCGTAGTGGCCGTTCATTGCGGCCAATGCGCAGCTCAGCGTAAGCTCGGCAATACGGTCGTAGTCCTGCAGCGCTGAGTTGACCGGCTGAGGGAGAAAATCCAGCAGCCGATGATCGCCAAAGGTGGCCAAGCGGATATTTCCTGGCAAACCACCACGCTCCAAGAACACATCAAACACCCCTTCAAGCAGTGCGTATGACGCCGTCAAAAGCGCGTCAGCCCCGCCCTGTTCGTCTAATAGCAGTGCCGCTAAGCGTGCTCCTTCACTACGCTCATAACGCGCGCCACTTAAGATAAGCGGCTCAATATCGGTCCCGCTTAACGCCGCTTGAAAGCCGGCCCGCCGTTCGCTACTAATCGACAAATTCGGCATTGCCTCCAGCCACGCAACACGCTTGGTTGCCCCGCTAATTACTGAGCGAGTCAGCGTCTCGGCCGCTTCGCAGTCATTGCTCACCACGCTGGAAAATAGTGCTGGATTCAAACCGCGGTCCATTCCCACCACGCACCAGCCCTCGCTCACCAAATCGGCATAGAAAGTGTCGTCGCTGGGAAGGCAGCTGGCGGTGATCAATACCTCACAGCGTTGAGCACGCAGGGCCAGGGCAAGTGCTCGCTCACTCTCTGCACTGTCATCTGAGCTGACAATCAGCAACTGATAGCCCTGCTCACGGGCGCCGCGCTCCAAGCGCTTCGCTAAGCGTGCGTAACTGATGTTTTCCAAGTCGGGCACGATAAGCCCCAACAACCGGCTGGCTCCCCGACGCAGTGCGGCCGCCTGGGGGTCAATGTGGTAGCGGTGTTGCCGCACCACCGCCATCACTTTTTCAATGGTTGCCGCGCTGATGCGCCGCTGCTCGGCCTGGCCATTAATGACATAGCTAGCGGTAGTGCGTGAGACGCCGGCTAGCCGGGCAATATCGGCGAGTGTCATGCGGGTTCCCCTTGATGTGATCGGCCAGTTTATCAGCAAGTAAGCACTCATCAGACCAAAGTCTAAAAGCGTAAACCTTGTGTCATAAAGTGAATCGATTCAGCATAGCACCATATCTAGACTCAATGGCATAGATGAGCCGATAGAGATAACGCGGTTTATCTAGCTGGCATAACTGCCAATACATGATCACTTATGTACACGCCCTGGCACTCTATAAGCAGTACTTAGCTAAACATTGAGCTCCCCAGCGCGCGTTTACAGGAGAATACTATGTTGACACTCGGCCCCGATGACATTTTGCTAGGCCGCCATGCCGACAGCTGGCAAACCGCGCTGGACAGTGCCGCTGAAGCGCTGGTAGAGGCCGGATTGGTTGAGGCCGAGTACCGCGACGGCCTTCATGCCCGCGAAGCACAGTCATCCACGTTTTTAGGCAACGCCATTGCGATTCCCCACGGCACGCCTGAAAGTCGCCAGTTTGTGAAGCAAACGGGCGTGCGTGTGCTGCAGTTTCCCCAAGGGGTGAAGTGGCACGACGGCCAATTGGTGCATGTGCTGGTCACTATTGCCGCACAAAATGATGAACACTTGGATATCTTGCGTCAGCTCACCCACGTGCTGGATCGAGAAGGCGTCTCTGAGCAGCTGGCCAATGCCAGCTCCGCAGCCGATGTGGCGCGCCTGCTTTCCAAAACGGTTGTTGAGCCACGCCTGGATGCCGACACACTATGCGTCAACTTCCCTGCGCGCGATCCTCAAGAGCTGGCCCTGGCCGCGGCCGCCCGGCTGCGTCAAAGTGGCTGCGTCGATAACAGTTTTATTACAGCCATCGCCTCAGCGCAGCCGACCTGGTTAGGCAAAGGGCTGTGGCTGGCCAGCAGCTCTCAAGGGGTTAATCAGCCTGCATTAGGCGTCGCCACGCCTGCCGAGCAAGCCCTGCAAAGCGATGGCCACTCCGTGCATGCGCTGTTCTGCTTAGCTACCCAGGGTGATGCTCACCGTCCGCTGTTAGAGCAATTAATGGCACTGCTGGATACCGGTGCCAGCGACACACTGCTGAAAAGCAGCAGCGCTCAGCTACTCGCCCAATTGGCGGGTGAAACCGCCAGCACACAAACCCGTCGGGTGCGGGTGCTTAATCCCCATGGCTTACACGCCCGGCCTGCTAAACAGCTGGTGCAAGTTGCGCGTGCCCAGAGCATAGCCATTAATGTTCGCCTCGAAGAAGGCAGCGCCACGCCAGTCTCTGCGGCCAGCTTGACCAAAGTGATTGGCCTTGGCGCGCGTCGTGGTCAGTGGCTGGTGCTTTCAGCCGAAGGTGAGCAGGCAAGCTCATCATTAGAGGCCGTCGCCGAGGCTGTTGAATCGGGCCTGGGAGAGAAAGTAACGCCCTTTGATGGCGGCTTTGGTAGCACGCAGGAAGCGAGCACCTCTACACCGGCGGTTGAGCCTCTCGCTGCCGATACGCCCCACACCGGTGTGGCCGCCTCACCGGGTTTGGCCATTGCGCCAGTGTTTGTCATTCGCCCGATGCAGTTCGAGTACGCTGAGCACGCCAGCGATGCTGAGCACGAAATCAAGCGTTTGGATAGCGCGCTAAAAGAGGGCGCCGCCCAGCTGCACACATTGGTGCATAACGCCCCCGGTGGCGAAGTTGCCGATATTCTCTCGATGCATGAAGAGATGCTAGATGACCCGGAACTTCACCATGCAGCCACGGATGCTATCCGCGAAGGCCGTTCCGCAGAAGCGGGCTGGTGGGACGCGATTGAAACTGCCGCCCACGCACAGGAAATGCTTGCCGACCGCCTGCTGGCCGAACGTGCCGCCGACCTGCGCGACGTAGGACGCCGGGTATTGGGCGTACTCTGCGATGTGACGCTTCCAGAACCACCGGATCACCCTTACATTTTGGTCATGGACGATATCGGCCCTTCCGATGTGGCTCGCCTGGATACTTCTCGTGTGCGCGGCCTGCTCACCGTTCGCGGCGGCGCGACTGCCCACAGCGCAATCCTGGCGCGCGCGTTGGGTATTCCCGCCGTGGTGGGCGCTGGGCAAGCGGTAATGGCGCTTAACAACGCTAGCATGATGATTCTTGATGGCGATCGTGGACGGGTAACAACGCAGCCTTCAGAAGAGCGCTTGCAACGCGCTGAACAACAGTTGCTGGACCAACAGCAGCGCGAAGCTGATGCCTGGGAAAGCCGCTTTGAGATTGCTCAAACTCGCGACGGACACCGGGTCGAGGTCGCTGCCAACCTGGGCAACACTGCTCACGCTGCCGATGCGGTTGAGCGTGGCGCTGAAGGCGTTGGCCTGCTGCGTACTGAATTTCTGTTTATGGCCTATGCCAGTGCTCCGGACTTAGCAACGCAAATTGGTGAGTACCGCCAAGCAATTGAAGCTTTAGAGGGCCGCCCACTGGTAGCGCGCACCCTGGATGTCGGCGGCGACAAACCACTGCCCTACTGGCCGGTACCCCAAGAAGACAACCCCTTCCTGGGCCTACGCGGTATTCGTTTAGCGTTGACCCAACCCGAGGTACTCGAAACGCAGCTTCGCGCGCTATTGATGGCAAGTAAGGATAGCCCCCTGCGGATTATGCTGCCGATGGTCAAAGATATAGCCGAGTTCCGCGCGGTTAAAGTCATCTACGACCGCCTACTCCAAGAGATTCCTACTTCCCAGCGCGCCACCGATGTGCAGTTGGGGGTGATGATTGAAATCCCCTCCAGCGCGCTGCTGGCGCCAAGCCTCGCCGCCGAAGTCGATTTCTTCTCTGTAGGTACCAACGATTTGACTCAGTACACCCTGGCTATCGACCGAGGCCACCCGGAACTCTCTGCCCAAGCCGATGGTTTGCACCCCGCTGTGCTGCGTTTGATTCAAATGACCGTGGCGGCTGCTCACACCCAGGGCAAATGGGTCGGCGTGTGCGGCGAGTTGGCCTCAGACGCCGTGGCCATTCCGGTGCTGGTAGGGCTTGGCGTGGACGAGCTTTCTGTCAGCGCGCGGCAGATCCCGCTGGTCAAAGCCCGCCTGCGCGAGTTTGACTTCGCTGATGCCCAAGCCAGCGCTCAGTTAGCGCTTTCTCAAGCGACTAGCGATGAAGTGCGCGATGCATTGGAGACACGCTAATGGCACGCGTGCTATGCATTACCCTGAATCCGGCGCTGGATTTGGCGTTTAATCTTGAGTCGTTGGTGCTGGGTAGCGTGAACCGCCCCACCAGCGCCCAACTAGAAGCAGCGGGCAAAGGCGTTAACGTTGCCCGCGTATTGGCGGGTCTTGGCCATGACGTCACCGTCAGCGGCTTTTTAGGTGCCGATAACGACGCTCCCTTTCAGTTGGCATTTACCCAGCATTCCCTGACTGATGCCTTCGTGCGCGTGCCGGGGGAAACCCGTATTAATGCCAAAATCGCTGAGCAGAGCGGCCGCGTTACCGATATCAATGGCCCTGGCATGCCCATTAACGCCACACATCTACAGGCGCTGATCGACACGTTGGATGCCGAGCTTTCCGGGGCCACGCCACCCCAGGCGATCGTCGTGGCGGGCAGCCTCCCCCCTGGGCTGTCACTGGATGATTTCAGCGCGCTGTTAAACCACTTAATCGCTAGCGGCGTGCCGCTTTGGGTGGATACCAGTGGTCCGGCCCTTAATACAGCAATCGCATCCCAGCCTTCAGGTGTTAAGCCAAATGAAAGCGAGCTAGAAGACTGGGCGGGCGAAACCCTTGACTCAACGCAAGCCCGGTTGGCTGCAGCACAGCGGCTACATCACAGCGGTATCGCCAATGCGCTTGTTTCAGCCGGGGCCGACGGTGTGCTGTGGGTGAGCGCTCAAGGTGCTTGGCACGCCAGCCCACCCAAGGTTACGGCTACCAACACCGTTTGTGCTGGCGATACCTTTGTCGCGGGCATGCTCCACGGCTTGCTAACTCATCAGAACGGCCAGCACGATCCTGAACAGACGCTGCGCTTTGCTACCGCACTCTCGGCCGAGGCCGTGCGCCACGTTGGCGTGGGCAACCCCCACGCTGCCGATTTTGACTCACTCCAACAACACACCCGGATACGGCGTCTTGATGACACCATCACCGAGGGAGCCACGCTATGAATATTATTCTGATTACCGCCTGCCCCAGCGGCATGGCGACCACCTTCCTCGCGGCTAAGCGCCTGGAACAAGCCGCCCAGCGTCAAGGCTGGTCGGTACACGTTGAAATGCATAGTGAAATCGCGCCACTGCAGGCTGCTACTGCTGAACAAATTGCTAACGCTGATTTGATCGTGGTCGCCGCCGATCACGTGCCTGCCCCAGAGCGCTTTGAAGGCAAACGGCTATTCCAAGCACCGATTGCCAGCGCGCTCCCCGACCCTAGCGGTTTTCTGGCCCAGGCCAAGCGTGAAGCGCCGATTTACAGCGCGCCTGCCGCGCCTGCAACTTCCGTTTCTAACGCTTCAAGCAGCGCGGGTGGCCAGAAAATCGTTGCCGTCACCGCCTGCCCCACCGGCGTCGCCCACACCTTTATGGCCGCCGAAGCGCTCTCGGAAGCAGGTAAAGCCATGGGCCACGCCATTCGCGTGGAAACCCAAGGCTCGGTGGGCGCACAGGATAAGTTGACGGATGAAGAGATCGCCAACGCCGACATAGTCGTACTGGCCTGCGATATCGACGTTGACCCATCGCGGTTCGCAGGCAAGCGCATCTACCGCACCTCGACCGGCAACGCGCTGAAAAAGCCCCGCCCCACCCTTGAAGCCGCTATAGAGAGTGGCAGCAACAGTGTGGGCAGCGCTAATAAGAGCGTAAAAGAGAAAGGCGTTTATAAGCATCTGCTCACCGGAGTTTCTTTCATGCTGCCGATGGTGGTGGCAGGCGGTCTGCTGATTGCGCTCTCCTTTGTATTCGGTATTGAAGCCTTTGAGCAGGAAGGCACCCTGGCTGCGGCGCTAATGCAGATCGGCGGGGGCACCGCCTTTGCGCTTATGATTCCGGTGCTGGCTGGCTATATCGCCTACTCCATTGCCGATCGCCCCGGCATCGCGCCGGGTATGATTGGCGGCATGCTGGCGGCTAATATCGGCTCCGGCTTTATCGGCGGCATTTTGGCAGGTTTCCTGGCAGGCTATGTGGCGCTGGCGGTGACTCGCTACGTCAAACTACCCTCCAGCGTTGAATCTCTTAAGCCGATTCTGATCATTCCGTTGGTAGCCAGCTTAGTTACCGGCCTGACCATGATCTACGTGATTGGCGAACCGGTCGCGGCGCTACTTAATGCGCTGACCAGTTTCCTGGAATCCATGGGCTCCACCAATGCGGTACTGCTGGGTATTCTGCTGGGCGCCATGATGTGCTTTGACCTGGGTGGCCCGGTCAACAAAGCGGCTTACACCTTTGGCGTAGGCCTGCTCGCCTCGGAAACTTACGGCCCCATGGCGGCGATTATGGCGGCAGGTATGGTGCCTGCCATTGGTATGGGCATTGCCAGCTTTGTCGCGCGCAACAAGTTCTCGGCACCGGAGCGGGAAGCGGGCAAAGCATCCTTTGTACTCGGCATGTGTTTTATCAGTGAAGGCGCGATTCCCTTTGCGGCAAAAGACCCGCTACGCGTTATCCCCGCCTGTATCGCAGGGGGTGCGCTCACCGGCGCTCTATCGATGCTGGTAGGTGCAAAGCTGATGGCGCCTCACGGCGGCATCTTTGTACTGCTGATCCCCAACGCCATCACCCCGGCGCTGCTCTACCTTGGGGCTATTGTGGCTGGCTCTTTGGTCACAGGGTTAGGCTATGCGTTTATCAAACGCGGGGCAGCCCAGGTGGCGGTTGCTACCTAACAGCTGACGTTACCCTGTTTGGGCCGGCAATCATGCCTGCCCAAACAAATACGTAGCTTTACGCAATTAATGCAAGTCTAAGCACAAATACCCTCTACTCCTCGCCGCTTTTTATGTAGTATTTTTTCATCACGCCAAATTTAGTTTGCCATTCGGTTCTGGTTACAACATTCACATATAACAAACGGATCGCCTTATGTTTCAGCTCACTCGTAGTGTCACTTGGCAGGCGCTTGAACGCCTACGCGACAAAACTGCTAACGACCGCATTCGTGACTACTTCACCAATGATCCACAGCGCTTTGAGAAAATGAGCCTACGGGTGGGCGGCCTGTTTCTAGACTACTCCAAACACCAAGTCTCCGATGAAGTGCTTGCTAAGCTGATTGAACTGGCCGACCACTCTGCATTGGTACAACGCCGGGCGCAGATGTTCTCTGGCGATATCATCAACGTCACTGAAAACCGCCCGGTACTGCATACCGCCCTACGCCACTTAGGCGATGAACCGGTGTATGTGGATGGCGAAGATGTGATGCCTGAGATCACCCGTACCCGCGAGCAGATCAAGCTGTTCTCAGAAGCGGTGCGCAGCGGCGAATGGAAAGGCTACAGCGGCAAACGCATTAAAGACGTGGTCAATATTGGTATTGGCGGCTCGGATCTCGGCCCCAATATGGCGGTTCGCGCACTGCTCAAATATCGTCACCCGGAGCTCCACTTCCACTTTGTTTCCAATGTGGACGGCACCCATATTCAGAAGGTGCTTTCGCGGCTTGATCCGGCCACCACGCTGTTTATTGTCTCTACCAAGACCTTCTCTACACAGGAGACACTGCTAAACGCCAAAACAGCGCGGCGCTGGTTTGTAGAGAACGCGGGAGAAGATGCCGATGTGGGCGCGCACTTTATTGCCGCCTCCACCAACCGCAAAGCGGCCATGGAGTTCGGCATTCGCGAAGAGAACGTGTTCGAGTTCTGGGCCTGGGTGGGTGGACGCTACTCCATGTGGTCATCCATCGGCCTGCCGATTGCCCTTTCGATTGGTTTTGACGGTTTTATCGAGCTGCTGGAAGGCGCGCACGAGATGGATAACCATTTCATCAACGCGCCCTTCTCGCAAAACATGCCGGTGCTGATGGCGCTAATAGGCATTTGGTACATCAACTTTATTGGCGCCGAAACCCAAGCCATCGTGCCCTACGACCAGGCGCTGAATCAGCTGCCTTCTTTCCTGCAGCAGCTTGATATGGAGTCCAACGGCAAGTCAGTGGATATTTTCGGGCATCCGGTGAACTACAAAACCGGCCCGATTGTGTGGGGGCAAACTGGTTCCAACGGCCAGCACGCTTTCTTCCAACTACTGCACCAAGGCACCCGCTACGTGCCGATTGATTTTATTGCCTCACTCAAGCCCGAGCCAGGCGTCGAAGACCACCACTTCGCGCTGCTGACCAATATGCTCGCCCAGGCCAACGCCTTTATGGAAGGCAGCCAAGGCGATAGCAAAGAGCTAAGCCAGCACGACCCCTACAGCTGCCCCGGCAACCGCCCTTCCAGCACTCTACTGCTGGATGAGCTAACGCCGAAAAACCTGGGTGCACTAATCGCGCTTTACGAGCATAAGGTGTTCGTGCAAGGGGTAATCTGGAATATCAACTCCTTTGACCAGTGGGGCGTACAGCTCGGCAAGCGCATCGCCGGTGAAATCAGCGAACGCATCGACACCAACGCCGCCGATTTTGACACTTCCACTCAAGGCCTGCTGGAACTGGTTCGTGCTCACTTCCCTAATGGCGGCAGCGGCGAAAAGGAAAGCGCACCGACCAGTGCCGATAAAAAACCCACCAGGAGGAAGAGATAGGCTAGTTTGGAAAACGGATACAAACAAACGCCTTGGCTTGAAACAACCAAGGCGCTTTGAGTTTCTGCATACCGAAAGATGGAGTTACTAAGCTTTTAACAGTAGATCTTCACGAATAACCTCAGGGTGACGAAATGCGATTTCAACCAACGCCTTAGCGGGCCCAGAAGGTTTCCTGCGGCCTTGTTCCCACTCCTGCAAGGTACGTGGGGAAATATTGAGTGCCTTGGCAAACTCACCCTGTGTTAGACCTGCTCTACTTCGTGCCTCAGCTACCTCATTAGGCTCCACACGACTGACTCGGGCTGCTTTTCCTGCTTTCATTTCCTTAACAGATTGAAGCAGCTTGTTACCAAGCTCTTCTGCACTAATAGTTTCGTTACTCATCTTCCAACACCTCACGAATCGACTTCAGGATATGAGCGGGTATGTTCTCTTTAACAGCTTTTTTGTATATGACTAATAGCCAGATTTCACCGTTTACCAGTCTAGTAAAGTAAATGACTCGAGCCCCACCTCGCTTTCCGGTGCCCGCAACCGACCAACGGACTTTCCTACACCCACCGCTACCTGGGATGAGGTCGCCAATTTCCGGATTAGCTGCCAACCAGGCAAAGAAAGCTCCCCGCTCTTCCTCAGTCCAGATTTTTCTGGCATCCGCTGCAAATGTAGGGGTTTCAATGATGGTAAACATGATGAAAAGCATACGTCATTGACGTATGCATTGCAAGTATAGTAAAAAGAAAGCCCTTAAAATTCTGACTAATGGCGCTTATTAGCAAGTGGTCAGGTTAAGTCTAGAACTACTAATCTTCACAAGGAATAAGCGCCAACAGATCGGTGACGCCAATATCGGTACCGGCCTGGGAAAACAAAGTACTAACCTGCCCGCGGTGGTGAGTTTGATGATTAAAGAAGTGAACAATTAAGCTTGAGTAGCTCCGGGTTGATGCCACTCCCTTAGTGTTTTGGTAATTCAGCACGGTATCAAGATCGTCGTCAGTCAGCGCGGCTATCCAGTTGATAATTACGCTATCTAGCCATTGGCGATGCGCTTTTAGGCCTTCCAAATCGTCAAACATGATTTGATCAAGGCGTGTCGGAGTGGGTAGAGGCACCATGACCGCAAGTGTTGTGGTAGAAGAGGGATGGCTTGCAAACCGCTTAAGCCAAAGCGTGTCGGCTGCCACGATATGATTTAAAGTGCCAAAAATAGAGCCAAAGTAAGCGCCTCTCTCCTCTGCAAGTTCAGTTGTACTCAGCTTGCTAGCCGTATCGTATACCTGGGCGTTCATCCACTCGTTGTAAGTGGCCATCAGTTTGAAGTGTTGTTGAAGTTTCATGAGTTCAAAGACCTTTCCTTGTCAAGACTGCATCCTTTAAGAACGCTTGAAATACGGGGGATAACAGCGTTACCGCCCGCCTGCTACATCGATAAACGACCCCGTGACGTATGAAGCTTCATCCGAAAGCAGCCATGCAATGGTGTTCGCTACTTCCTCAGCGGTTCCGCCACGCTGCATAGGAATTTGTGGCGCTAAGCGATCCACCCGCCCTGGCTCACCACCATCGGCATGCATATCAGTGTAGATAAAACCGGGACGAACCGCGTTAACACGAATCCCCGCTGCGGCAACTTCCCGCGACAACCCCTTAGTCAGGGTATCCATAGCGCCTTTTGAGGTAGCGTAATCCACATACTCAAAGGGCGAACCTGTCTGTGATGCCAGTGAAGATACATTAACGATGGCACCACCTGATTTGAAGCGCCTAATGGCTTCTCTTGAACATAGAAAGCAGCTAACCACATTGCTATTCAGCACTTTATTGAAGCGTTCAAGGTCGATATCGACCAGCTTGGATTGAGTAAACAGAACGCCTGCATTGTTGACCAAATGCGTCACCTTGCCAAAGCGCTCTTCAACTGCATCAAACAGATGGATCACTTCCGCTTCACTGCTAACATCCGCTTGATAGGCAAACGCCTGACCACCAGCGCGAATAATGCAATCAACCACATCATCCGCCCGTTCTCTACTCACCAGGTAGTTGACGCACACCGCATAGCCTCTAGCGCCTAGCAATTTTGCACTCGCTGCTCCGATGCCTCGACTTCCCCCCGTCACGATAACCACTTTCGACATATTGCTTCCTCATTGACGCTTTGATGGCTAACAACCTCTAACACAATAAACTCGTCATAGTTTCTTGGGTAGCTTCACTCTAGCCACCTGCATCATTCAGTCATTTACTGGCTATTGATTTCTGTCAATTTCACAACTACTGTATATAAAATCATGAAAAAAGAGGTGGACCCATGGCATCTCTTGGCCATCCTGACCAGCCAACGGTTTATAAGGGCCGCGGAGCGACTTATGATCCACATAATCGTTTTGCGCCTACTCGCAGTGAGGTGGAAGACGACGGTTGGTGGCGGGAGGAAGCATCCACCACTATCGCCACCGAAGTGCGAGAAGAAGTAAGCAAAAGCGCGCTTTCCTGGAACAAGTCGCCGGATTTACCTTTTGATCGCTCGCTGAATCCATATCGCGGGTGTGAGCACGGTTGTGTGTACTGTTATGCCCGGCCCTCCCACGCTTATTGGGATTTATCGCCAGGGTTGGATTTTGAAACCAAGTTGATCGCTCGCAGCGGTTTAGTAGAGCGGTTAAAAGAGGAGCTTTGTCAGCCTAATTATGTGTGCCGCCCTATCAACCTTTCCGGCAACACCGACTGCTACCAGCCGCTTGAAGCCAAACACCAAACTACCCGACGTATACTTGAGCTACTGCTAGAGTGCCGCCACCCCGTTACGATTGTGACTAAAAGTACCCTAGTGCTACGGGACTTAGAGCTGCTGTCCGAAATGGCCGAGCACCGTTTGGTACGCGTCTTTGTGAGCTTAACTAGCCTGGATGCCAATTTGAAACGCACGCTAGAGCCACGTGCGGCATCGCCTCAGGCGCGCTTGCGGGCGATTCGTGAACTGAATACCGCGGGCATTCCAGTGGGTGCGCTGATTTCGCCGGTTATTCCGGGGCTAACCGATCATGAGATCGAAAAGCTATTGGAAGCCGCCAGCCGTGCAGGAGCGCGAACCTCCGCCTGGATGCTGCTGCGCTTACCCTATGAAGTGGCGCCGCTATTTGAAGCCTGGTTAGAAGCCCACTACCCGGAGCGCGCGGCGAAAGTGATGAGCCTAATGCGCCAGTGCCGTGGCGGTAAGGCATACGACGCCAAGTTTGGTAAGCGCTTTCGCGGGGAAGGGGTATTTGCCGATTTAATAGCGCAACGCTTTGCCCGCGCCAGCCGCCAGTGGAACATGCAGGATCGCACCGAGCAGGGCTTGAACACTCGAGATTTTCGCCCACCACGAGCGCAGCAGGATTTATTCATTTAAGCTAAGCAGCGACATTCATCAATTTGCTGCCAAGGAAGCCGAATGCCTGCTCTTAGCAAAACCAAATCGAGCTTTTACCGCCGCTTATACGTCGCCCATTTGATCGAACAAGGGGCTGCCAGCGTGCCTGCGCTAATCGAGGCGACCGGCATGCCGCGGCGCACCGCACAGGATACGATCACCTCCCTTGCCGAGCTGGATATCGAGTGTGTATTTACGAAGGATGACGGTGAGCGCCACAACATTGGCCGCTACCAAATACGCAATTGGGGTGCGATAGACCCACGCTGGGTGGCTACGAATGCCGAGCGGCTCAAGCAAACGCTCGGCTATGCTATTTAAGCCTTTCCGTCTGGCTCTGATTCTGGCTCTGCCCACGCTAGCCGCGCGGCATTGAGTGTGACGCTTAAAGAACTTGCCGCCATAGCGAGTACTGCCACCAACGGGGGTATTGCCATCAGTACCACCAAGCCGAGTGCCAGGGTGTTATAGAGCGCTGAAAAAAATAGGTTTTGAACCATGATGCGCCGGGTGCGCTTGGCAATACCGAGCAGTATTACTACCCCGCCTATTCCTGGTGTCATGAGTTGCGCGGAAGCGCCTTCACGGGCGGCCTCGCTGGCACTCAGCGGGGCAATTCCCACATCGGCCGCCGCCAAACTCAAGGTATCGTTTAGGCCATCCCCCACGTAGAGCGTTGGCGATGGCAGCGCCTGCAATAGACGCGCTTTGGCTTCAGGCGAACGCTGCGCATAGCAAGCTTCTCGCGCAAGCCCAACACGTTCACCTAACCAACTGACCGCGCCCTGCCGATCACCGCTGATCATTGCCACCAGATACTCTGCATCCACCAGGCGCATTACGCTTTTTGCAGCATCTCCCACTGGCTGATCAGTTAGATAGAGCGTGGCCAGCCAACCTTTGTCATCGGCCACCATTACTTGGGAAGCAAAAGCGAGTGCAGTGTCCTCCGCCTTGGAAGGCAGTGCTATCTGCTGGCGAGTAAACCAACTGGCACTACCTACCATCAGCCACTCACCATTACTTAGCTGGACACGGCGCCCTTCCCCAGGGGTTTCGCTTACCTCCAAGCACTGCTCAGTAAGCTGGCCATGTTGGTTGGCCGACCAGCGCGCTAATGCTTGCGCCAACGGGTGTTCGCTTCCCGCAACGGCAGCGCTAAGCTTACGCTGCAACATATGTTCATCAACACCATCCCGCGCTTGCCAGTGCAGCACTGAATGCATACCGGTTGTTAAGGTGCCAGTTTTATCGAACGCGACCGAGCGAATACGGGCCAACGTTTCGAGGGCGGCAGGGTCGCGTAGCGCAATTCCTTGCTGCATGGCTTGGCCACTACCTGCAAGGCTTGCCAATGGCACGGCAAGCCCCACAGCGCAGGGGCAAGCCACCACCAACACCGAAAGTGCACGTACAAACGCATCTTCCCAGCCCAGTCCAAATAATAACGCTCCGGGAAGCGTCAGAAACGCGAGTAACAGTGCTAGTGGGCTTAGCCAGGCGGCAAAGCGGTCAGCGAGCTTTTGAAGCTCGCCTTTTTTAGCCTGGTAGCGGCGCATTTCATCGCACAGTCTATCTAAACGTCGCTGGCCTACCCCAGCGCTTACCTGCATCACCAAAGGGGAGGCACCAAGGTAACGGCAACCAGCGTATATCTTCTGCCCTGCGTTGAAGTGACGCGGCAGGCTTTCACCGGTAAAAGAGGCGGTATCAATCCAGCCGGCGCCTTCAAGGATGCCATCTAGCGCCACCAGTTCACCCGGCGCTAGCTCAGTACGCATGCCAGCGCTCACTTCTCTCACGGGGAGTGAGCGCCAGGTGTCGTTTTGGAAAACACTGACGTTGGTGTCTGGCAGTGCCAGAGCATCCAACGCTTTTAACCCACGGTGACGGCACAGGGTTTCCATTAGACGCCCAACCAGCAACAGTACAATTAGCATCACCGCCGTATCAAAATAGACCTCAGTTGAGCCTCGCCATAAAAGTCCCACCGAGACGAACACCGCGCCAATAACGCCAAGGCTGATAAGGACATCCATACCGGGGCGTTTGGCCAACAGCGTGCGCCATCCCGCGCGATAAAAAGGCAGGCCTGCAAACAGCACAACGGGGAATGAAAACGCCCCCGATACCCAAGCGACTACCAGCTCAACCTGCTCGCTAGGCAGTGCCCCTGCGTAAATCAGTATCGAGGCCAGCATGGTCCACATGCCGAATAGTGACCCCACCATCAGCCTGAGCGTTAAGTAGCGGCTCTCCTCTTCTAGTCGCGCATGGGCATCAATCACCGGCTCAAGTTCACTGAGCCGATAGCCTAGACGTTTCACTTTGGATGCAATGACTGATAGCTGAGTGGCGGCAGGTGTCCCGCTTATGCAAAGCGTGGCACTGGGATAGTGCACGCTAACATCGCGCACGCCATCAAGACGTTTAAGTGCCCCCTCAACGGCCAAGGCGCAACTGGTACACCACATGCCGTGAAGGGTATAGAGCTGCTCTGAGTTGGTTTCCGCCTTGCCACTCACAGGCAAGGCGGAATACCAATAATCGGCATTGCCGCAAACACAACGCCTAGGGTAGAGAACAGATAGAGCCCGGCGGAGACGGTGGCATTGAAGCGTAGCCGCCCTTGATGGTGCTTAGCCATTCGATAGCAACCCACCGTTAGCGCCGCCAGTATGCCAATCGCCACAAAGCTGACTACAAGCAGCAGCGCGTTCACCAGCGTAAAAACGCCTTGCTCAGGAGCAGGCGGCGCCACTGCACAGGCCACCGCATGCCCGCCGTACACTGCCACAAACCAAGTACACCAAAGCGTTAAGCCAATGACAAAGTGTAAAGGGTGGGTAAGGTGTAAACGCTGCATTGTTGTCGTCATCGGCTTAGCTCCCTATTACGCGGGGCAGCACCGCCAGCGCGCCCACGATAATCCAAAACGTGACAACGTTATAACGCCATAGTTGTGCCACAACGGCAGGCTCGAAAGGGGCATGGGCTCCCACATAGCCATAACCCACTCGTAACCCCTGCAGCAGCGTAAGTACCGCCCCTAAGCCACCGTGTAACAAGGCATAGGCCAGCCCGACCATAATGATCGCATCATGGGAGGTCTCGGTAACGGCAAGGTTTGCGCTGAGTAATACCCAGAGCGTAACGCCAACCTGCACAAACCCTAGAGCACTGATACTGAACATGCCTATTGCCAGTCCTGCATCGCGCTGCTGGCGTAAACCCCGTACCAGTTTTTCGAGGATTCCCCCACCCACGGTGAGTGCTACCGCGGCAACGACGAGACCCACCAAAGAGAGCGGCGACGTCTCTGGCATCCGCCATTCAGGCGAAACCGTCCAGAGATAGAACCAGCCAAATAGATAGGATAGGAAAAATGAGCCGTTAGCGAGCATCGTAATCGACATCGCCCACAGACCGGGGCCATCCATTGTGCGCGAGTGTAGCGATGGATCACCTGGCGCTACATGCGCATCCGGAGCCGCTTTAGGGTGCGCACCATTTTCCCAGGACCAACGCAGCAGAAATAGTGCGGCTATTACCACGGCAATCCCGGCCAGCGGATAGAGCCGGGTCAGCAGACTGATACACACAACGGCCAGCGCCATGGCAGCGAACAGCGGCCACCATGAGTTACCTGGAAGGTGAATAATTTCGCGCACTTTACCGGTCAACGGATCAGTGCCCCACATCTCCCGGCGTCCATGGGTCGCCACTGCCAGGCTATGCTCGCCTGCCGCCATCGCGCGCGGTAGATCTGGGTCATCCCACAGGGGGTGGCGTGTCTCAATTTTCGGCAGGCTGACAAAATTGTAGGCACTGGGTGGCATGCTGTTGGCCCACTCCAGAGTATCCGCGTTCCATGGATTATGTTTGGCGGGCTTGCCAAAACGGAAGTGCAGCGCAAAATCAAGCAGCACCATGGCAATCCCTGCCGACATAACAAAGCTACTCATGGACGAGAGCAGATTGAAAATGTCCCAGCCCATACCCGTTTCATAGGAGTAAACCCGGCGCGGCATACCTAGCAAGCCCGTCCAGTGCATAATCAAGAAGGTGCCATTAAAGCCCAGGAAGGTGAGCCAGAAGCCCCACTTACCGAGCGTTTCAGAGGGCATACGTCCAGAGAAAAGCGGCAGCCAGTAGTACAGCCCGGCAATGAGCGGGAAGAACATCCCACCCACCAAAACGTAGTGCATGTGCGCTACCACAAAGTGGGTATCGTGCACCTGCCAGTTAAACGGCACCAGCGCCAGCATCACCCCGGTCAAGCCGCCACACACAAAAATAATCAAGAAGCCCATGATCCACAGCATGGGCAGCTTCATTTTGGGCTTACCCAGCCATAGCGTGGCCAGCCACACAAACACTTGAATCGCTGTAGGCACCGCCACCAACATACTGGCGGCAGAAAAGAAGGCTTGAGCCAGTTGGGGAATACCGACGGTAAACATGTGGTGGACCCAGAGACCAAAGCTGATGAATCCCGTGGTGATAATGGCAAACACCACCCAGCCATAGCCAACAATCGGCCTGCCAGCAAACACCGGTATCAGCGTGGAAACAATCCCCGCCGCCGGTAGGAAAATGATGTAAACCTCAGGGTGCCCAAACAGCCAGAACAGGTGCTGCCAAAGGATTGGATCACCGCCGCCAGCCACTTCAAAAAAGGGCATGCCCACCGCGCGCTCCAGCTCCAGCAAGATACTGCCCAGGATCAGCGGCGGAAAACCCACCACTATCATTAGCGCCATCGCCAGGATATACCAAGCAAATAGCGGCATTTTGTGCAGCGCCATGCCTTGGGTGCGCGTACGCAGTATTGATACCACCAGCTCTACCCCGGCAGATAGCGCGGAGATTTCAACAAAGGTGATCCCTAGCAGCCAAAAATCCGATCCTAAATTAGGCGAATACTCGCTGCTGCTTAGCGGCGTATACATGAACCAACCGCTGTCCGGTGCCATTTCCAGCACCAAACTAAATGTTAAAATGATGCCGCCGAACAGATAACACCAGTAGCCCAGCGATGTCAGCCGCGGGCAGACCAGGTCGCGGGCACCGATCATCTTGGGAATCATGTAAATCGCTAACCCTTCCAACATAGGAATAGCGAACAGAAACATCATCACCGTGCCGTGCATGGTGATGACTTGGTTATAGATATCCGGCGACATGAAGTCTTGATCAGGCAGCGCCAGTTGAGTACGCACCAGCATGGCCAACAAGCCGCCAATCAAGAAAAACACCATCCCCGTGACCATAAAACGTAGGCCAAGAGTGGTGTGATTCACGATAGTCAGTGCTTTCAAACCCCGTGGGTTACCCCATATTTCATGCAAATCGTTATGCAAGCGTTCAGGGTTTTCGGGTAAATCACCCTGCGGTGTGACTTCACGATTAATGGTGGTCATGGGGTTAGCGTCTCCAGCCAAGCACCCAGGGACTCCAAGGTGGCCGTCTCAATATCATCATGTGGCGGCATTTTGTTACCCGGTTTTAAGCGTTGGTGATGCTTAAGCCAGTGGGTCACAGCACCCTCCTCCATGGCCATAATGCCCGCCCCTAAGCTTGTGCGGCTGCCTAAATCTGAAAGGTCTGGCCCTTCTCCAGCAGTTGAGAGCCCGGCGACTCGGTGGCAACTCGCGCAATGGGTCATAAATGCCTCCCTGGCAGGTTCATGCTGTTGGTCGTTTTCAGCAAGCGACGTTAACTCATCCGTTTGGCGAGCAGCTAACCACGCGTCATACTCATCTCGCTCGACGGCTTCTACGTAGAGCTGCATTTGAGTGTGCTGGGCGCCGCAGAACTCTGCGCACTGCGCGCCAAACACCGCTGGTTCATCCGCTTCCAAGCGGATTTTGTTGACGCGCCCTGGAATCATGTCGATTTTCCCACCCAGGCGCGGCACCCAAAAGGCATGGATGACATCGGCGCCGGTAACGTGAAAATCAACCGGCTCGCCGGCAGGCATGATCAATTGATTAGAGGTGACTACCTCGCCCCCTTCTGCATCGGGGTAACGTACTTCCCACCACCATTGATGGCCGATCACTTCGATAACTTCCGGCGGCTCGCCTAGCGGTAGCGGCAGTAACCGCTGCCCGGCAGGCACGCCAAACGCCAGCAACGCCGTGATACTCGCGACGGGAAGTATGATACCGCCCCCAATGATCCAGCGGCGTGCAATACGACGCTCTTGGACGGGCGTGCGTGTTACCTCTTTGCGCTTAAAGGCATACAGCCACAGCGCCACCACAGTAACAAACACCACGGTGCCAAACCCGAGCATCACCCACCAGATCATCACAACATCTCGCGCTGCTTGGCCTGCCGGGTCTAGAATAGACTTATCTCCGGCGCAACCGGTTAGCAGCAGTCCCGCTAATAGTGCCAGTGGGACACCAGGCAGGTTGACCCGCTGCTGGGTTAAGCGTTGAATACTGAGCCTCATCCCTTGAATTCCTTTTTCTGCCCACAGGAAGTGACTATGGCAAAACCTCGCCAGCGCTCGATTAAAAGCCGCGCGTCTCTCGCCGGCCACCCGCTTCATCCCGTGATGATCCACTTTCCCGTTGCAGCCCTGATGGCCCTGGTCGCAAGCGACATCGGTTTCTTGCTGAGCGGTGACCCATTCTGGTTGCGCGCTAGTTTGTGGCTGGCAGGCGTAGGCGCTTTTGGGGGCTGGATTGCCAGTACAGCAGGGATTATCGATCTGGTCACCGTGCCGCGCATTCGTCGCCTGATTACCGGTTGGAGTCACGCCATCGTTGCGGTAGTGATGCTCTCGCTGGCGTCGTTGAACTGGCTGCTGCGCTTCAATGACCCCAGTGCAATTTTGCCATGGGGACTGGCCGTTTCGCTGATTACCGCTGGGCTGATTGCGCTGGCGGGCTGGCTGGGTGGGCAGCTTGTTTATGAGCACGCGGTGGGCGTCGATGTTGAAGATTAAAACTAACCAGTTAAAAGACACGGCGTTAGCTCCAATCCAGCGGTTTAGCCAAGACAAAGGCAAGCACACTGAGAATGGCCGTCAATGCAACGCACAGTGCGGTCCAATTGGCGGGCTTTACCCAGCGGTAATGGCCCATTTCCAAGCGCAGTATTAACCAGCCAAAACAGCCGTGGGCGGCCACCATCGCCACCACGGCGCCAAGCTTCAGGATCAGCCAGCCGCCTAAAATGCCATGCACAAGAAACAGCAATGTTCCCGAGGCTATTGCCACCAAAGCGGCTGGCGTAGCAACAGAGTTATAGAAAAACCGCGGCATCGGCGGCGTGCCCTGGGCAAAGCCCGAGTCCTTACGTAGCTGCAGCGTTTGGCTGAGCAAAGCGGGCAAATACAGTAGCGAACCGCACCAGATCACTAGCGCGGCAATGTGAAGCAGTTTTAGCCAGGGCATCGGAGCTTCCTTGCGTTGCGTAAGGCGGGATAAATTCACCCCCTAACCTTAGCCAACTCGCCGCTCTCTGGCTAGCCGTTTAATGCACTTGGATCTCGTAACCAGTGAATTTGCGGAGATTAATCACCCCGCTATCGAGTATCAAGTACTGCCCTTTGACGCCCTGCAGCACACCTTCCACCAGCGGTTGCTTGTCAAAATTATGTGAAGCCACTTTTTTCGGGAAAACACTGACGGGATAGTGGAAATTTTGTGGCGCCGCATCCAGCGTGCGAATGGCATCCGGACCGTGGGCCTCACGTAATTGACTTAAGCCATTGGCCAACAGGCTTAGTAAGCGGTCACGCTCAGCGACTAAATCCATCACCTCCACATCACCTTTTAGCATCGCCCGCCAATTGGTGCGGTCGGCTACCTGCTCTTTAAACAGCATCTCGACGAACCCGGACTGCTGACGAGTATCCACCTCAAGGATGGGCAGTGCCTGAATCGCGCCTTGATCCAACCAGCGGGTTGGCATTTGCGTTTTCCGCGTAATGCCCACCTTAAGGCCAGACGAGTTGGCCAAATAAACCACATGGGGCTGAAAGCAGTGCCGCTCGCCCCACTCCGGTTCGCGGCATGTGCCTTGAAAATAGTGACAAGTTTCCGGCTTCATAATGCATGTATCGCACTGCGCTAGCCGTTTGAAGCAGGGGTAACAGTGTCCCTGAGCAAAACTCTTTTTGGTCGCCCGCCCGCAGTGGGTACAGGCAATCGCGCCAGTCCAACGTAAACTAAGCTGCTCGCCGATGCGCTCATTAAGCGCGACACGATGCTCTCCGGCGCGCAAATGGTAGACCACCTGCTCTTCTTGGCGGCCAGGTAGTCCAGCCGCCATTTTGCTTAAACACCCTTGTACTGCTGCTTCAATCACGCGTGGCATCCCGTGCCAAACCCGCCATTTCAGGCGTTACGCCTGCGCCACTGGCTGCTGCCCCACAGGTGCGCTGCTCTAAATACCCCACCCGGTTCTCTTCTGGCACATTGTTCTCCACCTCAAAGCGCATCACCGCCTCCAAACAGAGCTCAGTCTGCTCAGGCGTCAAGCGGCGACTGTCAGGCCATTTGCGCAGTGACACTGCCTGTTTAAGGCTCTCGTAGATCGCTGGGGTCATCTGGTTAATCATTTTCTCGAACGTCATTTCGCTCATTACAGGCCTCTTAACGATTTTTTAAACGGCGGTATGAATAGTACCAGCCTGTGACAAGCCCCACGAGTAGCCCACCCAAGTGTGCCTCATTGGCTACATTGCCAAAGCCAACGCTGCCCGCCATATCTGTCATGGTGAACACCATCCAGCCGAGCATAAATACCACCAGCATCTGGGGTACAAAAAATCCACTGAGGGGTACCCGTCGAGACATCAACCAAACGTGTGCCAGCAACGCGTAAACCACCCCCGACATACCACCAAACAGTACGGTACCTGTCATGTATTGAGCGATGTTTGCACCAATACCCGCCACGATAAGCAGCAATAGCATGGTACGGCTGCCCTGTAGCGCCTCTATTTGACGACCGAAGTACCACACCCACATCAGATTAAAAATCAGATGCATCCAACCAAAATGCAGAAAGGCAGGCGAGAGTAAGCGCCACACTTGGCCGGAAGTAAGCGTTTGTGACAGCGTACCGAATACCAGCTCACCACCTGAAAGGCCGATGGGCACAATGGTTAACGTTACGATCAGTTGGTCACCAAAGATGCCTATTAGGGCAAATATCACCAGACTGATTGCGACCATCAGCGCTGTTACCGGCACTTTTTTTAGATAAGCCAGGGAGGTGGTCATGTTGCGTGAATGCTTGACCGAATGCTGAAGTTCCAAGGGCTCACCTCGGTTCCAGCGCTCTACCAATGATGTTAGTTCATCGCTTTGGCGTGGGTCGGCGATCCATAGCAGCTGGCCGTCGGCTTCATCGGTAATACGGTGGCCTATACGGTGTCGCCAAAGCGCCTGGCGCAATTCGCTCGTATCCGCGTGATCAGGCAAAAGCATCACTGGATGCATACTATCCCTCTAATCAATGCGCTGACGGCATGCTGACCGTAGCGAGTAGGTATTTACCAACAAACAGGCAAAAAAAAACCGGCGGTGGGGACCGCCGGAGAATAAAAGCAAGGGATCATTCAAGGGAACACTTACTCTGATAGCCGACGGCAGGGTTAGTTCAGCCGTTTTGCAAATTTTATGTAACGATATGTAATTTTTTAGTAGCGCGGGCTAATCGAAGTCGATTTCCCAGGGTTTAGGCAACGCCCGCTCCTCTTTTGGCACTTTAATCCAAACAAAGTGATCGGCATTTAATGCTGCCTCACCACTCCAACGATAAGCGACTAAACGTCCATATTTTACCGCACTGTAGTCTAGACAGGCGATATTGCGTGCGGGTAGCGCCGGAATTCCTTCGCACCAGTAGTGGCCGATAAATAGTGGAGGTTGTTCTGGCCCATAGTAACTTAATTGTTGTCGCTCTTCGGCTGAGAGTTCGCGCGCTTCGAGATCACCAGGCAAATTATCCGGCTGGAAAACCACATCGCCCCACTGCTGAGGGGCCTCGGCCCAAAAGTGGGCGCGAAAACTTTTCCGCGTAAAGCCATCACCAGAGTGTATCGCAATCCCTTCTGGCAAGGTGACATGCGGCCCCCGGGTGAGACGATCTAATATCCGAAACGCCTGGGTGGAAGGGTCTGTCGATTCGACCAAGAACTGCGAATCCATGCAGCGATCAGGACGGCGCTGCTTGAGCTCCTCGATCAACTTATCATCCCAACACGCATGCACTACGCGAATGCCATCTATCTCTAGGCAGAGCGGGATGGTTTTAAACCATGCCAGAGTATCGTCCCACTCGTTGGTAAAGTCGCGATACTGCTCCAGGGTATCTTGGATAATTCGGTTATGACGTGGCGTATGCTCTCGTAGCCAGCGTTTATGGCTACCTGCAGGGCCAGGATGGGTATACGCCAAGGCATTATATTCATGGTTACCCATGACGATATACGCTTCATCCTGTTCCACCATGCGGCGGGCAATGGTCACCGCCAAACGAATACGCGGCCCGCGGTCTATCAAATCTCCCAGGAAAATTACCTTGCGACGTGGATGCCTATATACACCGCTGCGCTGGTGATAACCCAATTTCTCCAGCAATGCGGCCAGCGTTGCGCCACAGCCATGGACATCGCCTATCAGGTCATACCCTTCCAGCGGAGGCCTGCCTTGCGTTTCACGCTGCATGCTTAATCCCCCAACCGGTGACTCCAGCCTAATTTGCTGCGAAGCACTTCGTAAAAATTGTGCCCGATAGGATGTACTAGCTGTACGCGCTCTGGCTTACGGGTAATCACCAGAACATCATTGGGCTTTGCTACCGCCCGCGTTTGCCCATCGCAGCTGATATGGGGGTAAGAGTGGTTGGTTTCACCAATATGAATACGGATTTCGCTAGCGGCATCGACCACGATCGGCCGACTCGATAACGTATGCGGAAACATCGGCACCAGCGTTACCACATCAAGCTTGGGATGCATTATCGGCCCACCGCCAGAGAGCGCATAAGCCGTGGAGCCCGTCGGTGTAGCAATAATCAGCCCATCGCTGCGCTGGCTGTAAACAAACTGGCCATCAATAAACAGCTCAAACTCAATCATGCGAACCGCTTTACCGGGGTGCAGCACCACTTCATTTAACGCATCACCATTACCTACGGCGACTCCATTTCGGTAAAGCACTGCATCAAGCAGGAAACGCTGTTCTATCTCAAACTCCCCTGCGAGCACCTCACCCACGCGGCTTTCAAGCTCATCCGGCGAGATATCAGTGAGAAACCCCAGGCGGCCGCGGTTAACCCCCAGAATCAGCGTGCCACTACGACATAGTGTACGCGCCGCACCCAGCAAGCTGCCATCGCCACCCACCACAATGACCAAGTCGCACAACTCTCCCAGCATGCGGCGGCTAGCTTCCGGTTGACCATGATAAGGCAAGGCGGTGGCCGTTCGATCTTCCACCAACACACTGTAGTCATGAGCCACCAGATAGGTGACAAGCCGCTTTAAGGAGTCGACCACTTTATCGCTACCCAGGCGACCAATCAGCCCAATGGTTTTAAAGGGTCTGCTGGGGCGTTCGCAGGTAGGCGACATAGCAGTTGGTATTGAGGTGTTGCTCATTGGCCGACTCTCGCTAACATAAGTCGCTATTATGGAGACACCTTACGTATCGGGCAAATAGGCTTAGCTAACGGCCACTTGGCGACGCTGGCACCACCAGTGATTGAGCCACAGTGAAGCCACTATAATAAGTGCCCCCAGTAGCAAGCGCGGAATATCCGCATCGCGGTTCCAAATCACCAGGTTAACGATTAAACCGGCGGGCACCAGCGCATTATTCATAATCGCCAGCGTACCTGCATCCACCTTGGTGGCGCCCTGATTCCACGCGAAATAACCGACACCAGAGGCCACCAGCCCCAGCCATGCCAGTACACCCCACTGCAGCGATGTGCTTGGCAGTGCTGCGCTATTACCAAAGAGTAAGTAAGCAGGCAGCGCGACCACCATCGCACCGATAAAGAACCAACCAAAGACGTTATGCCATGCCAGGGTAGGCGGCAAGTCTGCTGCTAAACGACGATAACCAACCTGCCCCAGAGCGAAACAAAGGTTGGCCCCTTGCACTACTAAAAAGCCCACCCAGAAACCGCTATCGATACCGTCATAGCGAATGACGCCTGCCCCGAGAACGGCAAGTAGTGCCGTCACAAGATAGATGGGAGTAAAGCGCCCAAACATTAGGTCATCCAATAGCGCGATATAAATAGGCGTAAAAATGGTGAACAGCAGTACTTCAGGAACTGACAGCAGTAAAAAGGATTGATAGAAGAAGGTGTACATAACACCCAACTGGATGGCGCCTAATGCCATTAACGCCAGCCTCTGCTTACCGCGTAGCAAACTGGGTCGTAAAAAAGGTAAGAACACCAGCATGGCCAGCGCCACCCTTAGGAGCACCGCAAAATAGCTGTCGACCTGCCCCGCCAGATAGACCCCTATCAGCGAAAATGAGAATGCCCACAGCGCAGTGACGCCAATTAGATAGCCCATCGTAAACCTCGATTTATAAATCAGTTTACGCGGATTATACGCACTTGGTAGAGAGTGCCAAGTAGTAAACGCTCATGGATGTGCTTAGTTAACGACGCTGCAACCACCAACATGCATAAACAGCACCGGGTAGCCAGCCAGTTAAGGTTAATAACACAGAGATTGCTACCCGTTGACCACCACCGTTAGTTAACCCCACCGCTAGAGGCGGCAGTAGCAGGGCCAGGGCATAATAAGCGAGCTTCAAGGCTTCGGGCTCAGGCACAAGCTCTGTTTGCTGAGCATGTTGCGCCTTAGCAGATACAGCCTGAACCGGCGCTGGCGTGACTTTTGGGGGCGGCGTAAAGTGCTCTACCGCACTTGAAGCTGGTGTTGCAGCGGCTTTAGCCGCTCGCTCCTGGGCAACACGATGCGCCTCTTTATCGATTTTCTGCTCTAGTGTTTCAGCCCCATCTGCGAGGTCATCATGGTGGCGCTCCCAATCTTCCCAATCATGTGGCGTGCCCGATTTAGGCCGCTGCTGCCCGGATCCACGGGCCCGTTCCCAAGCTTTCTCTTCAAGCGTGTTTGGGCGATCCGGATCTCGGTCAAGCCCTACCCCTTTGCGGTTTAGATACTCACGTGCATCCATGAAAGTCTCCCAAATGCCTTAATTAACGACGCGTTACTGCGCTTAGAAAATTAATGGCACATTTAATTCAGTACTTACAGCGTTGAATAAAGATAGCGTGTAGGCCGCACGCCATGTGCTAAATCACCTACATTTAATAGAGTCGATTCTACCCTAGTGCCTACAAAGACAAATTCGCAAAATGCACTGCCTGTGGTGCTTGTTTGCCACAGCGCTGAATACGATGAGCAAGGAGTACCCATGATTAATAAAGCACCCCCCAGCATTGTCCGCGACATCATGTCCCGCGATTGCTACCGCGTCTCGCCCGAAGCCTCAATCACTACGTTAGCCAAGGGATTAGCCCTGCACCGTTTACCCGGCGCGCCGGTAGTTGACGCCTCTGATCGCATAATCGGCTTTATTTCAGAGCAGGATGTATTGAGCCGTGTGCTTGATAGTATTTATCATGGTGACGAAGCGCCGTTGGTTAAAGAGATGATGCGCCACGAAGTACTTAGCGTGTCACCCAATAAGAGCATTACCGACTTGGCGCAAGAAATGCTCGGCCCCAAACCAAAAGTATATCCGGTAGTAGAACAGCAGCGATTAATAGGTATCGTGACGCGGCGTGATATCCTAATAGCCTTGCTGGCTATGCGGCCTTAGTGGCGCCCTTACCGGTCTTGTATTTCATTACCATAACCGTCAATGTTTAGACAAAAAAAACCGCTACTCAACGAGTAGCGGAAGCAAGGGATCAAAACAATAGAGCCAGAACAACAACTTTAGCGACTGCTATCGCGATGTTGCCTGTACTAACTCAGACACGCTGTGCAGGAAAAGTTCGCAAAAAAGTAAAATTTTCGACCCTTGCGGCGCCAAGCGTATAATTACGGAGCAATTTATCAACGATTGACGCCGAGGAGCACAGCGAATGGCGCTGTATTTGTTAGTGTTTGGAGTATGCCTGCTGGTGATTGGCGCGGTCATGTTGGTACTGATGACCTCAAGCACCCCACGCTACCGCACTGAACCCAAAGATTTATTGGCGCTATTTGATAAAGCGCTTAATAGCCAAGTGAGTGAAACCGAATGGAACGCCATGATCGGTTACCCCATCCGACACAACGAGTACTTGGACGACATCAGACGCCGGGCCGCCCACTTAATGGAGCAGCACGGAAGACGCTGGATGATTGCCCAGGGCAAACCGTTACTCAATCAAGAAGGCCAAGCAGAACTTCAGGCCCTTCGCGATCATTTGTCCGCCCATACGGCCCTCCGCCAGCAGTAGCTGTTGCGGTTCAGGAGACCTGCTATGCCGAGCACTATTCGACAAATTCCGCTAGCCAGCGCCACACATCACCACACCCATGATTTTCATCAAATAGTGATCACGATGTGCGGCTCGTCTGAATTTGAAATTGAGGGTCTAGGTGGTCGTGTCAACGCGTTTTCAGGCTGTATCGTGCCCGCCAACCACGAACACTACTACTCGGGTAATGGTTATAATCGGCAATTGATTCTCGACCTGCCTGAAGACGCGCCCGCCTTAACGGGTGAAAATCGCGAATTGGTAGCGCTATTTGATGCCCCGCGCTTTTTTGGCCTGGACAACGCACTACGCCACTATCTGGCTTTTATGGAAAGCGAACTTGCTCAAGGGTTTGATGCCTCTACCAACTCCTTTCAGCAAGACCGCTTAGCGGCCACCCTTCTAGGCTCCCTTAAAGCACGGTTGGGCGAAGCCAACCCATCCAATCAACGACGGCTGGATTTGACGCGCATCAATCGTTTTATTCATCAGCATCTCGCGGAGGAGCTACGCGTCGCCGACTTAGCAAGGCTGGCCTGCTTGAGCGAGGCACACTTTTCCGACTGTTTTCGCGCCCAAACCGGGCTCTCTCCCTGGCAATACGTAAAACGCCAGCGCCTAAATGCAGCGCGCCAGCTGATCTTGCAAAGCCGACTGCCCCTCACTGATATCGCTATTCAAACCGGGTTTGCCAATCAAAGTGCGCTTTCACATGCGTTTCGTCGCAGCTATGGATTATCGCCTCGCAAATTGCGTCAAGGTAACGCAGCGCCAGTAGCAGTTAGTGCATCAAACGCTGCTTTAGGGCCGCTGGCCGGGCAGCATAAATTCTACTAAAGTCGTAAAGTCGCTGTTTTTGCCACGGAATTGACACGTTTTGGCGTGAATCCGGCATACACCTGAGTTGGCCGCGCTCTACATTCGCTTATTAGCTTGGGCCTAACGTCCTGTTATCCATTCGTTGTGTTTAGACTTTCGGGGGCTGCAATGCTAAATGCCAAGAAAATGCGAAACCCAGCCATCTGGCAAATTGATCTCGACACACTTATGGCACGCACCAGCGATCACTACCTGCAATGCTTGGTGACTGAGAGAACTGACTGAGAGATCCATTACTAATAACACCGCTGCGTAGGCGGGAACGCGTCGCCTTTGGCGCTAGGTGATGAGGAAACGGCTCATCCGACATTAACCTGAACAGGGAACTACCTCATGGTTGAAAACAATATAGTGATCGGCTCTACATTCGTAGCGAACCTGCTGCGGATGCTTGGCATAGGGGTCACAGCTAATAAACGTACCACCAACCTTTCTGATTCTATTTTAGGCGGGCGCTCAATAAGGCCAGTAGCGTGAAGGGTTAACAAAAAAAATCGTGCGACCACCGGGTCTCTATCCGGTAAATGCGCTGAACCTGTCGGAGTTAGGAGTGTACGAAAAGTCGGCGACCGCAGGCATTTTTCGTACAAGACTTAGCCCCGTTCTGACGAACTGGAGAAGTTTTATGGCTATTGGTGTTTGGATCAGTCTCATAGCGTACTTTGCGCTCATGGTTGGCATCGGCATTTATGCAATGCGCAAATCCACCTCATCCTCTGAAGATTATATGCTGGGTGGCCGTACCCTCAGCCCTAAAGTAGCGGCCCTGTCAGCCGGCGCCTCAGATATGAGCGGCTGGTTGCTGCTAGGGTTACCAGGTGCAATGTTTGTATCTGGCTTGGGCTCCGCTTGGATCGGTATTGGCTTGCTTGTGGGGGCATTATTCAACTGGATTCTGGTCGCCCCGCGCCTGCGGGAACAGACCGTTCACTATGGCAATGCGATTACCATCCCAGCGTTCCTGGCCAATCGTTTTCCCACCCGGTCTATGTCGCTACGGACAGTGTCTGCCATCGTTATCGTGATCTTTTTCGCGGTATACACGGCATCTGGCCTGGTGGCGGGCGGCAAGCTATTTGAAAGCGCGTTTTCCGGCATTTATAACTTCGGCGATATGAGTAACTACGGCATGGGCGTGATGATTACGCTAGGCGTAGTGCTTATCTACACCGTTGTAGGCGGCTTTCTAGCCGTTAGCATGACTGACTTCGTGCAAGGCTGCATCATGATGCTGGCACTGGTGATCATGCCGGCGGTGGTACTCTTCGGTGAAGGCGGCGGCGGCTTCTCCCAGGCATCACAGACCCTGAATGAGGTTGATCCCACGCTGCTATCCTGGACTTCGGGGCTGACCTTTATTGGATGGCTCTCTGCGGTGACCTGGGGGCTGGGCTATTTCGGCCAGCCGCACATTATTGTGCGCTTCATGGCGATTCGTACACTCAAGGATGTACCCATTGCCCGCAACATTGGCATGGGCTGGATGCTTATTTCACTGATTGGCGCCGTTTCTCTGGGTATATTTGGTCGCGCCTATGCTATCCGTAACGGCTTGGATATCGAGGATCCGGAAACCATCTTTATTGTCCTAGCGAACCTACTGTTCCATCCGCTGATTACCGGTTTCCTCTATGCGGCACTGCTTGCGGCGGTCATGAGTACCGTTTCCAGCCAGTTGCTGGTGGCGTCTTCGTCACTGACTGAGGACTTCTATCGTCTGTTCCTACACAAAAACGCAACTGAGGCCCAGTGTGTGGCCGTAGGCCGTGTCTGTGTGGTGTTGGTGGGCATTGTGGCAGCAGTTATTGCCTCTGACGAAAACTCCCAGGTTCTGGGGCTGGTCAGTAATGCCTGGGCAGGCTTTGGCGCCGCGTTTGGCCCGCTGATTATCCTTTCGTTGATGTGGTCACGCACCAACGGTAACGGTGCTATCGCAGGCATGGTGGTGGGCGCGCTTACCGTCATGGTCTGGATTTCACTGGGTTGGAACGGTGAATTCATGGGTGGCCCTGGTGTCTACGAGATTATTCCTGGCTTCATCGCCTCCTTCATTGCCATCATCGTAGTGAGTAATGCGACAGACGATGCGGGTGAATATCAGCATATCGAACGCAATTAACCGCCCAGGATACATTGAGCGTATCGAGAGGGTTCCCGCGGGAGCCCTCTTTAGGTTTGTTATTTTGTGTTGACTGCAAAAAGTATGACTACATCCTAACCGACGCAGCAACGCCTAAGTGTCGGCTAGCAAGGAGAGACCCTGTATGAACGACCATCTGCATAGCGACGTGAGTGATCTACGCTCACGCATTCGCACCCACTACGACGCCAATGAGGCAGATGTGCTGCACGGGCTTGTCGAGCGTATTAAGCTGTCAGAAGACGACCGCAAGAAGGTCGCTGCCGTTGGCGCTAAGTACGTAGAGCGTGTGCGCAAGGAAAGGTCGCCCTCGATGATGGAGGCGTTCCTGGCCGAGTACGGGCTCTCGACTACCGAGGGCGTCGGCCTGATGTGTCTTGCAGAAGCGCTACTACGCGTGCCTGATGCAGAAACCATTGACGACCTGATCCACGACAAGATCGAGCCCTCCGACTGGGGCGCTCACCTGGGCAAGTCGTCTTCGTCCATGGTCAATGCCTCAACCTGGGCACTGCTGCTCACCGGCAAGGTGCTGGAGGAAGACCCCAAGGGCCCGACGCGGGCGCTACGCGGCCTGGTGCGCCGCATGGGCGAGCCAGTGGTGCGTAAGGCGGTTGGCCAGTCGATGAAAATTCTCGGCCGCCAGTTCGTGCTCGGACAGACCATCGAAGAAGGCATGAAAAATGCCCGCGAACTCGAGAAACAGGGCTACACCTACTCCTACGATATGCTGGGCGAAGCGGCGCGCACCGACGAAGATGCCGTTCGCTATCATGAGGCGTATGCTAAGGCGATTACCGCCATTGCCGAGCAGGCCAAGGGCGACGTCCGCGGCAGCCCTGGCATCTCGGTGAAGCTCTCGGCGCTGCATCCGCGCTATGAATACACTCACCGTGAAACGGTGATGGCGGAACTGCTGCCACGCGCCAAAGAATTGGTACAGCAGGCTGCCAATGCCAACATCGGTTTCAATATTGACGCCGAAGAGCAGGATCGGCTGGATCTCTCCCTCGACGTGATCGAGGCCCTGATGGCCGACCCAAGCCTAGACGGATGGGATGGCTTCGGTGTTGTCGTGCAAGCTTACGGGCGCCGCGCCGCGCCGATGATCGAGACACTCTACGAACTGGCCGAGCGATACAACCGCAAGATCATGGTACGGCTGGTGAAAGGCGCTTACTGGGATACCGAGATCAAACTCTCCCAAGAGATGGGGGTCAAGACGTTCCCGGTCTTCACTCGCAAGGTCAACACCGATGTCAGCTATATGGCCTGCGCGCAAATGCTGCTCGACCGTCGCGACCGCATCTATCCCCAGTTCGCTACCCACAACGCCCACACCTGCGCCGCCGTAGCGGAGATGGCGGGCGACGACAAAGACAGCTACGAGTTCCAGCGCCTGCACGGCATGGGCGAATCGCTGCACCACATCGTTAAAGAGACAGAAGGCACGCACTGCCGCATTTACGCTCCGGTTGGCGCGCACCGTGACCTGCTGGCCTACTTGGTACGCCGCCTGCTTGAGAACGGCGCCAACTCCTCGTTCGTTAACCAAGTGGTGGATAGCTCGATTCCGCCGAGCGATGTTTCAAAAGATCCCATTGAAGGATTTAAGCAGCTAGGCAATGACGTCTCCAGCCCGCTGATCCGCCAGCCCGGCGAACTGTTCGAGCCTGATCGCAAGAACTCCAAGGGCTACCGCATCAACGAACCTGCCTCGATTCTGCCACTGCTCAATGCCCGCGAAGCATTTGCCGACGCCACCTGGACGGCAGGCCCGATGTTGGTAGGAAACCCGGCTCCCCAAGGGCCAGCTCGCGATGCCTTATCCCCCGCCGACAACTCGCGGGTGATTGGCAAGGTGCATGAGGCCACTCCAGAAGAAGTGGCAACCGCCCTCGACGCCGCTGAGGAAGGCTTCCGCGAATGGTCGGCTCGTCCGGCGGCCGAACGGGCTGCAGTGCTACGCCGCACCGCTGATCTCTACGAAGAGCACATCGCCGAGCTGACCGTGATCACCACCCGCGAAGCCGGCAAGATGATGTTCGACGGCATTGCAGAAGTGCGCGAAGCGGTGGATTTCCTCCGTTTTTATGCCAACGAAGGCGAGCGACTGGAAGCGGAAGAGCCCGGCAGCGCCCGCGGCATCTTCGTCTGCATCAGCCCGTGGAACTTCCCTCTTGCCATCACTACAGGCCAGATCGCTGCTGCCCTAGTGGCGGGTAACGCAGTAATCGCCAAGCCCGCCGAGCAGACACCGCTGATCGCTGCCCGCGCCGTCGAGCTAATGCGTGAAGCTGGCCTGCCGGAAGGGGCTCTGCAACTGCTGCCGGGCGATGGTCCAACCGTGGGCGGCCCGCTGACCAGCGACCCGCGTATCGCTGGCGTCTGCTTCACAGGCTCCACCCCGGTAGCACAGATCATCCACAAAGCCCTGGCCCAGAACGCGGGCCCTGATGCTGTACTGATCGCTGAGACAGGTGGGCTTAACTCCATGATCGTGGACTCCACGGCGCTGACCGAGCAGGCGGTCCGCGACATTCTGATCTCCTCATTCCAGTCGGCTGGTCAGCGCTGTTCCGCGCTACGCATGCTGTATGTTCAAGAAGAGGCCCGCGACCGGTTGCTCAACATGCTCTACGGCGCCATGGACGCTCTCACCATTGGCGACCCCTGGAACACCGATACCGATGTCTCGCCAGTGATTGATGCCGACGCCCAGGCCGAGATCAGCGACTATGTGGCAGCACAAGAGAAAGCAGGCAAAGTGCTCAAGAAGCTGCCCGCACCGGAGACCGGCACTTTCGTCACCCCGGCGGTGATCGACGTTGGCGGTATCGAGGATCTCGAACGTGAAATCTTCGGCCCGGTCCTACACGTCGCCACCTTCAAGGCGCGGGATATCGATAAGGTGGTCGACGACATCAATGCCAAGGGGTACGGACTGACCTTCGGCCTGCATACCCGTATCGACGACCGCGTGCAGCAGATCGTCGAGCGCATCCATGTCGGCAACGTCTACGTTAACCGCAACCAGATCGGCGCCATTGTTGGCTCTCAGCCCTTCGGTGGCGAGGGGCTTTCAGGCACCGGTCCCAAGGCCGGTGGCCCGCTCTACGTCAACCGCTTCCGCCGCACCGCCGACGCCGAGCGCGTTGAGGCACCAGAAGGAAAAGCCGTATCTCTTGGCGATCTCCAATTGGCTATTGATGGGCTGGATGGCCGTAACTGGTCGGTGCGCCCCAATCGAATCGAGGTACTGCGCAAGGCGCTCTCCGGCAAAGGCGGCTTGATTCGCAAGGCGCTTGCCGAGACAGCAGCGTTGGATATGACGTCGCAGACCCTGCCGGGGCCGACAGGGGAAAGCAATCGCCTGGCCATGTACCCGAAGGGAGTGGTGCTATGCCTTGGACCAACCCTGGATAACGCCATCGCGCAAGCAGCACAGGCCCTCGGCACGGGCTGTGCGGCCATCGTGGTCGCACCAGGTGCCGAACAGGCAGTGAAGCCTTTGAGCGATGCTGGCGCACCGGTGGCTGGGCTTGATGGAAGCGTTTCAGCCGAGACGCTGAGCGAGGTCAAAGGCATTGCTGCAGTCGCCGCCGCTGGCACGAGCGACTGGACCCGTGAACTGCGCATTGCGCTGGCCAAACGCGACGGTGCCATCATACCGCTAGAGACCCAGATCATCTCGCCGGATCGTTACGTAGTGGAACGTCACCTATGTATCGACACCACCGCAGCAGGCGGCAATGCCAGCCTGTTGGCAACCGCCGAATAGGTCGGCGCCAAGGGGTCAGTGTTTAGGAGGTGAGCGGCTAATTACTGTCGCTCACCCTTCTCCCACACTAAGCAAACGCTGATCAATTTCTTAGCAATCAATATTAGCCACTACTCGTTAGTGGCTTTTTTTTCATCTTGCAGCCGGTTTTCCTGCTCGCTATGCACCTTGCCTACCAACCAGCCCCATACCATAATCAGGTATATTCTGGTACTAGTGGAGACTTATGGCATGGCTAAAAATACAAGCATTACACTAGGCGACCACTTTGAAAGCTTTGTTACCACTCAAGTACAAAGTGGTCGATACGGCTCTGCGAGCGAAGTCATTCGTTCCGCCCTACGCCTCCTAGAAAACCAGGAAACCAAACTACATACACTCAGACAATTGCTTATCGAGGGTGAACAAAGCGGTGACGCTGACTATGACCTCAACAGCTTTATCAATGAGCTGGATAGTGAAAAAAGTATCTGATGAAGTCATTCATTCTTACCCTAGCTGCCAAAACGGATTTAAGAGACATTGCTTTGTTTACACAGCGCCGCTGGGGTAAGGAGCAGCGGAACGTCTACTTAAAATAGTTTGATGACTCATTCTGGTTATTGGCAGAAACCCCTGATATCGGAAAGTTATGTGACGAAGTTCGTCAGAATTACCGCAAGTTTCCGCAAGGCAGCCATGTTATTTTTTACCAACAAACGGAATGCTATAAAATAAGAATAGTGCGCATATTACACAAAAGCATGGATGTGAACGCCGCCTTTGGTGCATAGCGCCTAAAGTACGCGCGGGATTGGATATTGAGTTTCCGCCTAGCGTCGCATCACACGCGGGTCGTGTGCAGGCCGTTAAATGGTGCCCCAAATAAGGCCTCATAGACCTCATCGATAGAACTGAAATTTTTAAACCAACTTTTTGGCAAAACCCTTATATTGGGGCGTTCAGCTTTAAATCCGCTCTGGTTGCCCTTGGTATGCTTTGCAACCTTAAGCCCGTCAAGGCTAGGAAGTTTCTCGCCTGGAAGAGAGCCAAAGAAGAGGAAGGGCCCCAGCTCCAAAGTATCTTCGTTGAAGTAAATCCAGGTAACACACCCGGAAGGCTTTTCAGAAAGCCTAGCATGAACTTTTTGGCTGGCTGTTTTGCTGCCAACGTATGAAGCTTTAATCTGTATATGCCTCACGACCCCATTATCTTCCACTATTAGATCGTAGCCAGCATTATCAACTTCTGGACTCGCCACCTCCAGCGTGCAGCCAAATCCCATCCAGGAAAGCTTCAGCAGTTCGCCAATGAAAAGGTGCTCAATGAGCTTTTCTCGAAAAGACGAGTGTTCACTATGGTTCAATGCCTTCTCTCCGTTTAACGCTCGGCTATGTGCCGAAGCGAAGCTTTGGCATACTCGGCAACAGCGGCTGGTGATACATTATTCGTAGTGGCTCCAGAGCCTGAGAACTTTCACCACTCGCTCGTCTTCAAGCACTTGGTAGACTAGGCGATGCTGGATATTGATCCGGCGTGGGTAGGCGCCAGCAAGATCACCAATGAGCTTCTCAAACGGAGGTGGCTTACGATAGGGGTCTTCTGCAATCAGTGCCAGTAAATCCTGGGCTTTTGGCTTGAGGCCGCTGGAGGCCAGTTTCTTCGCATCTTTTTGGGCTTGTTTGGTGTAAACCAACTTCCATGTCACCAGTCCAGCTCCTCATCGCATTCATGTACGGGGGTATTCATCCCTTCACGAATAGACTCCCGCATACCTGGCACGGAGAGCAGGTAAAGTGTTTCCTGAATCGCCGACCAGTCTTCTTCGGATACCAAGACGGCTTTGTTCCGCTTGCCCATGATGACGATGGGTTGGTGGGACTCAGCAGTTTCGTCGATCAACCGATAAAGGTTGCTGCGCGCCTCTGTTGCTGTGATTCCGGTCATGACGCACCTCTTGCGTGTTCAATTCCCCACCAAATGTGCGCCCCTTGGTGCGTACGTCAAGACGAACGCTTAACGTAACAATTTATTTCTTTGTATGTGTATTCCTCTAGAATGCCTTACATCATAAAAAACCTTCATGATATTGATAGTAATAGTAAATCACCAACTCACACTCCAATGCTCGCTAGAAAAAAAGCAAATACTTTATAGCTATTCACACGCCCGAGCTCGGGAGTTATCCGGATGGCCGGTAACCGCGCATAAATTATGCTTCCCTAGGTGCCAACTCTCCCTAACCCCCTGGCTAACAACCCTTGCCCTGGATCAATAATCCACTCCCTGGGTCTCGCTACACTGGCTACATCGTTAAGCGGCTATCGAATGGCCGTACAGCTTTGCAACTAGTTAGTCGTTTAAAACTGACTGTTTTAACACCAGGAGTGAACCCATGCGTAAAGCCGCCCTGCCTACCCTACTTGTAACCACTGTTGCCGCTGTGGCGATGATGACCAGCTGCCAAGTATTCGCCTACGGCGCTGGTGACTTCTTTACCCGCGTGGGTGTTGCCAACGTCGCCCCTAAAAGTGATAACGGCTCACTGGCCAACGGTGCGCTGTCCGTGGATGTGCGGGATAAAACCGATTTCGCGTTCACCTTGGGCTATCGCTTCCACGATAAAGTCGGTGTGGAGCTGCTGGCGGCGCTGCCGTTTGAGCACGATATCCATCTGAATGGCGATAATATCGCCTCCACCAAGCACCTGCCGCCGACCCTAACGCTGCAGTACTACCCGCTGGGCGGCACTCAGTCCCGGGTACAGCCTTATGTTGGGGCGGGTATTAACTACACCCACTTCTCTGATGAAGAGCTGACGATGGGTGATTTAGACCTGGATGACTCCTGGGGCGCGGCTGGGCAGGTGGGTGTCGATCTATTAATTGATGACCACTGGGCGCTAAACGCGGCGGCTTGGTATATCGATATTGATACCGATGCGAAGGTGAATGGTGCAGCGGCGGGTACAGTTGAGATCGATCCTCTCGTGGTTATGGCAGGCCTTAGTTACCGTTTCTAAACCACCTGCCAAAACGCTAAGTTAACTATTATCCCCAAAGCCTGCCTCACGGCGGGCTTTATGTGTTTAGTGGGATGTTACTTTAGGTGCTTTCAGTGACGACTTGGTCGACCTTCTCTACTGCCCGTACGATAAGCAATTGATGGTGGGCAGGAATTTTTTCCTGCTGCAAATAGGCTGCTACGGCGGGAGCAACCTCACACTTTGCAGGCATGGCTGCACGCGCATCAATCAAGGCGTTCAAGCGAGCAATAAACACAAAGCGTATCCATTGCGGCAGCGACATCGTATCAATACAAAACGGCTGCTGGCTCGCAAACGCTTCTGCATCGGGTGTTGGCATTCGCCATAAATCGGCGGCTTTCATCGCGGCTTCGAGCTCAAGAAGCGCGGTCTGTAGCGGCTGATAAGTACTCATAAACACCTTATATAAAGTAAAAAAAGACGTTGCTGACTATTATCCCTACTCAGCGCTCTCCCTGCTACTCATACGCAATTGATAGACGTTATCCATAGACCCACAGAAAACCTGCACGAGCCTGTGGATAAACTATGGAAAGGTGTCGCAGCGCCTGTTCTCATGGGGGTTTCGTCCAGTTGATTAATTTTTAACCTTACTGTCATGAATAGCGCGCCATTTAAGCGTTATTTATCAGCCTGTGCGGCTGACAGTGTCACTTCATCAAGGTAGAGTGCAGGCTTGCAACGCGGAAGGATGTCATGCAACCGATTCAAACCCTTGATGAGTTTTTCACACGCAGCGGCGCCGAGGTTTCCCTTTACCATCTGGGCCGCCATGTTGCGCCCTGCCCACGAGAGACACTCGCTGCCTTTGAACGTGGCGACATAGCGTGGTCAGAGCCGTGGCAAGGCCAAGCACGCTTAGCCATCCTATTTCGGCTGGGCGATATGCCCGAGGCTGCTATTTGGTTTTTAGCTTTACCGCTAGATGAACAGGGAATGCTAGCCCCTGCTCAGCGGGATGCATTTATAAACCGCCTGCTTGAAACCCTGGGGCGGGCCGTTTCTCACGTTGGGCGCGAAGAAACTGCGGACGTCGATCACTTAATGAAGGATAATCCCCTCGCCTTCACGCCTAGCGTTACCTTTCAAGCCATGCTCAATGCTCGCGCTACGCATAAGGCGGGCCTGCCTGCCAGCCAGCACTTTGAGCCAGTTGAGGCTTTCCTCAGCGGCCAACAGGCGATTGATTGGCAGGCCTTGGGATTACAGGGAATTGCCGATTACGTCGTTCGTATGGAGTCATCTGATGCAGAGACTCTAGCAACGCGGCTAACCACCCTGCCTACCACTGTTATTCACTCTTTGTGCTACTGTTTAGAGCATCAGTCGTTGCCCCAGCTATTAGTAGCTGCGCTGCACCGTAGTGGCGAAGACGCCGCTCAC
Source organism: Vreelandella neptunia (assembly GCF_022489065.1). Lineage (GTDB taxonomy): Bacteria > Pseudomonadota > Gammaproteobacteria > Pseudomonadales > Halomonadaceae > Vreelandella > Vreelandella neptunia_A. The sequence continues at coordinate 85,302 of NZ_JAKVTW010000015.1, forward strand.
GCAGGCGATATCGAAACCTTGTGCGCCTGTTTACGAGCAGTTGGCAACACCAATGCCGTCGAGGTAGGTAACTGGTACACAGCTTTACTTCATGACAGCGCCGCCTGCGGGCCAGATGTGCTAGCAGCAATCGCCGGTCGTGGGTGGTTGTATCTTGAGGATGCCCAGCGTTTGCCTCTCTTTTTGCAGCGCTTAGCCGAAGATGAGCGTACCGATTTTGCCGCCGTAGTACGTGATCTTGCACTCATACCACGGCTACGTTTACCGGTCATGATGGCTTTACGTGACGCGCCTGCAGGCTCTCCTATTCAACACCGTTTGACCATAATGATGTCGCAGAAGAAGGCATGATTTGATGTTGTCACTTTTAATTGCAAGGAGTGAGTCGTGAAGGAATTACCCTATCAGGCCAAGGCTGTCATTGGTCGCCGTGAGATGGTCACGTTACCTGAGCTAGGGCTTCACCTATGCTGCAAAGCAGACACTGGTGCGCGCACTTCTGCCCTGCATGCAGAAGAGATAGAGACACATGAAGATGAACATGGTCAACTATGGGTAAGCTTTATAACTCACAGTAGCGGACCGACGACGCCGGCCCATCGCTACAGTCTGCACCTGCATGATCGACGCCGGGTAACCAGTTCAAACGGTCATAGCGAGTGGCGCTATGTAATACGTACCCCTATGCAAATGGGCGATTTAAATTTTCCTGTTGAACTGACCTTGACTGACCGCAGCAACATGCGCCACCCCATGCTATTAGGACGTCGCGCGATGCGCCGCCTACTGATAGCACCCGGTGCCGCATTTTTGCACGGTGAGCCCTAACCCCCATTATTAGTCGTCTATATTTAGACTCGGAGTCCTCTACATGCATATCGCTCTGCTATCGCGCAACCGTAATCTGTACTCTACTCGCCGCCTGGTTGAAGCCGCAGAGCAGCGTGGGCATACCGCTCGTGTGGTGGACACGCTGCGCTGCTACATGAGTATTACCTCACACCACCCTTCGATCCATTATAAGGGTCAAGAAATTGAGCATTTTGATGCGGTCATCCCCCGCATTGGTGCGTCGGTCACCTTTTATGGGTGCGCGTTGTTACGCCAATTTGAGATGATGGGCACCTACGTTATCAATGATAACGTCTCAATTACCCGCTCGCGGGACAAGCTGCGCTCTCTCCAGCTTTTGTCTCGCAAAGGATTGGGGTTACCGATTACCGGCTTTGCACACTCCCCAGACGATATTCCTGATTTGATCACCATGGTCAAAGGCGCCCCACTGGTGATTAAGCTGCTTGAAGGCACTCAGGGGATTGGCGTGGTATTGGCTGAAACCAATCAGGCGGCGGAATCAGTAATACAGGCCTTCATGGGCATGAAAGCCAACATTATGGTTCAGGAGTACATCAAGGAAGCACGTGGCGCTGATATTCGCTGCTTAGTCATCGGCGATAAGGTCGTGGCTTCGATGAAACGGCAGGCGGCAGACGGTGAATTCCGCTCGAACCTACACCGCGGCGGCACGGCCAGTGTGATTCGTATTACCCCGGAGGAGCGTTCAACGGCTATCCGCGCTGCCAAAGCCATGGGGCTGCGCGTCGCGGGTGTCGACTTGCTCCGCTCCAACCACGGCCCGGTGATCATGGAGGTTAACTCTTCGCCTGGATTGCAGGGCATTGAGAACGCCACCGGTAAGGATATTGCGGGCATGATCATTGAACACATTGAAAAAAATGCCGCTCCAGCCCGTAAAGCGCCGCCCAAGCCTAAAGGTTAAGGCAAAATATTAAAATAATCCGATTCGGGGGTGGCAAATCGACGCTGTCACCCCCACAATCTGCGTCACCGAAGGAGGTAGACGCTCATGTTTCTCGATAATCGCCAAGTGGCGATGGACAGCGTATTGGAAGCGCTGGCCGATAGCATTGATTATTTCCAAGATAATATCGAACGCCTGCGCCCCTCACTGCGCGACGCTTTAAAGCCGCATTATACTGAGCGGCTTAAGCAGTTGAGCAAATTGCAGGAGCTTGCCCGTGCGCATTTGAAAATGCTGCCCCGTGATGCGGACGTTGAACGCGATGATTTTTTATGGCTGTGGAGCCGTCTGAAAAGCTTCGTTGGCAACGATAGCCAAGTATTGATCAATGAGCTATTGGAGCAAGAGCGCGTATTGATGCAAGCGCTCTCTTCGCTTTTTACCCACCCGCTGCCCGACCCGATTGAACCGGTGGTAGACGAGTGCATGCAAGGGTGCCGTAAACTGATTCGTGAGCTCTATGCGCTGCAAAAGCGCAAAACGCACCGCTAAGGTGCTGTAAAGCGCTCATTTAGCGAAGGCAGTATCAGGTCTATTGGAGCTCGTTTCTTAAGCTCAATGGGCTCAGGGGTGCCAAGAAAATAGGGCTCTCTTCCCCATAGGTAGAGATCGCCCAGGGTAGCCACACGCGCTGCCCATTCGCGCAGCTTTAAACGCCATCCCACCGCTACCGTAGGATCATCCGCCACGCAGCCGGTAACATCCATACCCAGAGCGCGACCAATATATACCGCACGGGGAAGATGCCAGCTCTGAGTAACCAGTAACGCTTTATCCAGCTGAAACACATCCCGTGCCCGCGCAAGGGTGTCATAAGTGCTAAAGCCCGCAAAATCCATGGTCAGTTGCTCAGACGCTACGCCGCGGCGATAAAGCTCGCGCCACATCGCCCGTGGCTCGTTATACGCCTGGGTACGATTATCCCCTGAAAGCAAAAGATGCTCGACCTGGGACTGCTCAATTAATGCAGCAGCGGTGCGCATGCGGGCATGAAAGTGAGGATTTCTCACCCCGCTACGCGTCCAGTGCGATGTACCGAAGACAATTCCCACCTCTGCCGGGCGACACTGTTGCGGCTGGCGTTCAATATAAGCAGCGGTAGTAGCGAGCACCCAAAAATTGCCGCCTATAAACAGCAATGTCGCCAGCAGCGACAGTGCTCCTAGCGACATTAGTAGGCGCTTTAGCCATTTCAACAAAATGTTATGCATCCAGCTCCCCAGCCGGGGTTAGAACATGCCGAGTTCAAGCTTCGCCTCGTCGCTCATCATGTCACGGCTCCAAGGAGGACTGAAGACAATTTCGGTGTGCACTTTGCTGATCTGCGGCGCGCCGAGAATCTTATTGCGCGCATCGGCGGCGATCACATCACCCATGCCACAGCCGGGAGCGGTCAACGTCATACGGATAGTCGCGATGCGCTCACCACTGATAAGACGCTCAATTCGGCAACCGTAAACCAAACCCAGGTCTACGATATTGACCGGAATCTCCGGATCAAAGCAGGTACGTAGCTGGTCCCATACGAACTGCTCTATCTCCTCTTCGCTAGCCGTTTCGGGCAGCGTAGGACGCGGTAGCGGCTCAAGCCCCAGCGCATCCAGGTTGCTCCCCTCAACTAGGTAGAGTCGCCCCTCAAACCCGACACTTACCGTACTGCCCTTCGCTTGCATAACGCTAACAACGCTATCTTCGGCCAGTGTTTCCGTACTACCAAACGGAATGGCAATGGCCTCCACATCGCGCTGGAGCGGCAACTGTTGGCCTCGTTCGAGACTGGCTACTTGCTCAAGATCCATATCTGTCCTTAAAAACGTTCTTCAAAGAGCTGGCCTTAAAGAACCGACCTTAACGCACCATACCAATGACACGGTGGAGTGCTTCAATAAAGCGATCCACTTCTTCGAGCGTATTATACGCAGCAAATGAAGCACGGCACGTCGCATCGACTCCAAAATGATGCAGCAAGGGCTGCGCACAGTGGTGGCCTGTGCGAATAGCCACACCGAGCTGATCGATCAACAGGCCGATATCCTGGGAGTGCGCCCCATCCACCACAAACGAAAGCACGCCTGCTTTGTGCGGCGCAGTGCCAAGAATACGCAGACCATCAATTCGTCCAGCCGCTTGCGTCGCGCGGTCAAGTAACTGACCTTCCCACTCACCAATTGCATTAACCCCGACGCTTTCTACCCACTCAAGAGCACGCCCCAGCGCAATGACTTCCGCGATCGCGGGCGTTCCGGCTTCAAACTTGTGCGGAATATCGGCGAAGGTAGTGCCCGCACCGAAAGAGACGGTTTTAATCATCTCACCACCGCCCTGCCAAGGCGGCATCTCTTCCAGCAAAGCCTGCTTGCCATACAGCACGCCTACGCCGGTTGGCCCATACACTTTGTGGCCCGAGAACGCATAGAAGTCGGCATTGATCGCCTGCACATCGACTAACTGGTGAGGGGCAGCTTGGGCGCCATCAATCAAGATCAACGCGCCCTGCTGATGGGCCAGCGTTGCCATCTCCTGTACCGGATTAATGGTACCCAGCGCATTAGAGACATGGTTCACCGCCACGAGCTTAGTGCGCTCACTGAGTAGCTCGCGGTAAGCAGCCATATCCAATGCGCCATTGGCTTCAACGGGAATCACCTTAATGGTAAACCCGATCTCGGCGGCCAGCAGTTGCCAGGGCACAATATTGGAGTGGTGCTCCAACATTGAGATCAGGACTTCGTCACCTGGGGCGAGGTTTTTACGCCCCCAGCTCTGCGCGACTAAGTTAATGGCTTCCGTGGTACCACGGGTAAAGATGATCTGACGCGCATCTTCCGCGTTGAGAAACGCCCGCACCTTATGACGCGTGCCTTCAAACGCCGCCGTTGCCTCATCGGCAAGGGTATGCAGACCGCGGTGAATATTGGCGTTATAACGTGAGTAGTAATCGCTAAATACGTCAATCACCTGCTGAGGCGTCTGGCTAGTAGCCGCATTGTCTAAGTAGATTAGTGGCTTGCCATGCACTTTACGGGCAAGCACTGGAAAATCCTGACGCAGACGTTCGACGTCAAAGGGTGCTTGCACTCGCGCGGGCGCCTGCTCAATAACGGTATGTGGCATCAATCACTCCTCGTAGAGCCCTTTAAGCTAGTTTTTAAGCGCGGATCGTTAAGAGCCGGTCTTTATAAAATTAGTCTTAAAGCGCTAGTCGTTAAGCGCGGCTGCCGCTTCAACAAGCCCTGCAAGATTAAAGCGCTCCGGAAGCTTACCTGCAACTGCGAGCTCTACCCGCTCTGCAATCGCGTCCAAGCTAACTTTATCCAGCACCTCTCCAGCAAAGGCGAGGGTTAGCAGGCCGCGTGCGGTAGCTTCGTCAATACCGCGCGTACGCAGAGCGTAGATCGCCTCTTCATCCAACTGCCCTGTGGTGGTGCCGTGCGAACACTTAACGTCATCCGCATAAATTTCAAGCTCAGGCTTGGCATCAATGTGGGCACGATCCGACAGCAGTAGGTTTTGATTACTCTGAAAACCTTCAATTTTCTGGCTATCGCGTTTGACATAGACTTTGCCGTTAAACACACCGTGAGCGCGGTCATCCAAAATGCCCTTGTAGTTCTCATTCGAGAACGTTAGCGGCGCATTGTGATTGACCTTAGTGTGGTTATCGACGTGCTGACGACCCTGACCAAAGAACAGACCCAGGAAGTTGGTTTCCGCACCCTGGCCGTTCAAATCGCTGATCAAGTCATTGCGCACAAGCGCGCCGCCCAGGCTCAGGTTGTAGGAGGTATAGCGTGTATCGCGGCTTTGCTCGACATGAATGCTCGCCACATGCATATCGCCCAACGGTGCTTCTTGCAGCTTGTAGTGAGCAAGGATCGCCCCACGGTCGAGCATCAGTTCGCCAACCACGTTGGTGAAGTTAGTCGCTTCGCTTTCGCCGGTGTAGTGCTCAATCAGCGTGGCTTCGCTGCGCCCGCCTGCTTCCACTAATATACGCGGGTGGCACATTACTGGCTGGCCAGCGCGGGACAAAAACTGCAGCAGAATCGGTTTCTCAACAACCGTTCCCGGGGCAATGCGAACCACGGCGCCCTCTTCCATAAAGGCAGTGTTTAGCGCGGCGAAAGGTGAAAAATCCACACCGGTTAGTCGGCCCAGCGGGCCACCCACGGCTTCGTGGTTCTCTACTAGCGCTTTGGAGAGCGGTAACACCTGAACGCTCGAAGGCAGCGAATCCAAATCCGAGAGCGCCGATGAGAAAACACCATCCACGAAGGTCAGGCGGTAAGCATCAATCGGCAGCGTTAGCGCCGCGGCACTGGCCTGGGAGAATTCGGCATTGTCGGCAAGAGCAAAGTTGCCCTGGGCGATCGAGCGCACATCGGTATACTTCCACTCTTCATCACGACGAGTGGGGAAACCCAGCGCTTCAAAACGTGCAGCCCCCGCTTGTCGACGAGCGGCAATCCACGTCGGCTCCGCCTTATAATGCGGGCTACGCGCCTTCAATGTGTCTAAAAAGGTTTGCGTATCGCTCATGCCACAGACTCCTCGATACCTTCGTACCCATTGGCTTCCAGCTGTTTGGCCAGTTCAGCATCGCCGGTTTTGACGATACGGCCATCGACCAACACGTGAACCTTATCTGGCACGATGTAATCCAGCAGGCGCTGATAGTGAGTGACCAGCAGAATGGCGCGGTCTTCAGCGCGCAGGCTGTTAACGCCGTCGGCGACAATTTTCATGGCGTCGATATCCAGCCCCGAATCGATCTCATCCAGCATGGCGAGCTTCGGCTGAAGCACCAGCATTTGCAGGATCTCGTTGCGCTTTTTCTCGCCGCCGGAGAAACCTTCGTTAACGGCGCGCTGTAGGAAGCTGGCATCCATCTTCATGTAGCCCAACTTCTCTTTGACCAGCTTCATAAACTCTGGCGCAGGCATTTCGCCTTCACCGCGAGCCACACGCTGGGCATTAAGCGCTGATTTCAGCAGGTAGATGTTTTTAACCCCTGGAATCTCAACCGGGTATTGAAAGCCCAACAGCAAACCGGCTTGGGCGCGCTCTTCAATTTCCATTTCAAGCACATCTTTGCCTTCAAAGGTAATCGTGCCCTGGGTAACTTCGTAGCCATCTTTACCGGCAATCACCGCGGATAGCGTCGATTTACCCGCGCCGTTCGGCCCCATAATGGCGTGCACTTCACCCGCCTTAATGGTCAGGGTCAGGCCTTTGAGGATTTCATTACCTTCGACGGATACGTGTAAATCATTCACTTGCAACATATTGATTACCTTTCTGATTCTGGCGAGTCGCCACGGCGACACTAATATAATTAAGTGGAATAAAGGGTCAGCAGTTAGCCGACCGCGCCTTCCAGGGTCACATTGAGCAGCGCTTCGGCTTCGACGGCGAACTCCATGGGCAACTCTTGGAAAACATCCTTACAGAAGCCGTTAACGATCATGCTGACCGCATCCTCTTCCGAGATACCGCGGCTCTGGCAGTAGAACAGCTGGTCTTCACCTATTTTCGAGGTCGTTGCTTCGTGCTCGATGGTCGCCGTGCTGTTGCCAATTTCCTGATAGGGGAAAGTATGCGCACCGCACTTATCGCCGATCAGCAGGGAGTCGCACTGGGTAAAGTTACGCGCCCCTTTGGCCCGCGGGCCGATTTTCACCAGGCCGCGATAGGACTGGTCACTCCTGCCCGCTGAGATACCTTTGGCGACGATATACGAACGCGTGCCTTCGCCAATGTGGATCATCTTGGTGCCGGTGTCGGCTTGCTGCCGACCGTTGGTAACAGCCACGGAGTAGAACTCGCCAATACTGTCCTTACCGCGCAGTACGCAGGAAGGGTATTTCCAGGTAATCGCCGAGCCGGTCTCAACCTGGGTCCAGCTAATCCGCGAACGGTCGCCGCGGCAGTCGCCACGTTTGGTGACGAAGTTGTAGATACCACCCACGCCATTTTCGTCACCGGGGTACCAGTTCTGAACCGTGGAGTATTTGATGTAAGCGTCGTCTAATGCAACAAGCTCTACCACGGCGGCGTGAAGCTGGTTCTCATCGCGCATTGGCGCGGTACAGCCTTCCAGATAAGAGACCTGGGCACGGCTTTCGCAAATAATCAGCGTACGCTCAAACTGGCCGGTGTTGGCCGCGTTGATGCGGAAGTATGTGGACAGCTCCATGGGGCATGTGACGCCTTCCGGCACGAACACAAAGGAGCCATCGGTAAACACTGCTGAGTTCAGCGCAGCAAAGTAGTTGTCCGCCACGGGGACGACCGTGCCCAGGTACTGTTTGATCAGCTCCGGGTAGTCGCGAATCGCCTCAGAGATGGAGCAGAAGATAACGCCCGCTTCACCCAGTTGCTTCTTAAAGGTGGTGGCGACAGAAACGGAGTCAAACACCGCATCTACCGCAACGCCTGCCAGTGCCGCACGCTCATGCAGAGGAATACCCAATTTTTCATAGGTTTCCAGCAGCTTGGGATCCACTTCATCCAGGCTCTGAGGGCGGTCTTCCGGGCGCTTCGGCGCACTGAAATAGGAGATCGACTGGTAATCGATCGGTGGATAGTCAAGATGGGCCCAGGAAGGGGCTTCCATCTTCAACCACTGGCGGTAGGCATCCAGACGCCACTCCAGCATCCACTCCGGTTCGCCTTTTTTATTTGAAATAAAGGCGATGGTGTTTTCATCCAGGCCAGGTGGCAGGGTGTCGCTCTCAATATCGGTAACAAAACCGTCTTTGTATTCGCGACGAACCAACTGTTCCATTTCTTCGCTTGCCATGGTGATACCCTCCGGGCAGTTGGGTGGCGAGGTTATCGCCTTTAATAATAAATGAGGCCTGTTGTACTTACGCTGCGGTTAGGCAGTCGCCGCCGACAGGCTGATCGTTTGAATAGGCAGTTGCACCGGCAACTTAATCGGCGCTGTATCGGCTAAATGCGCAAGCGTCACGCTTTCAAGCAGGGTGCGCATTGCCAGTGAGACCCGTTGCCAGTTATCAGCCACACCGCAAGTGGCGACAAGTTCACAATCGCCCTCCGCTTGGCTACATTCGGTCATGGCAACAGGCCCTTCAATTGCCGCAATAATATCGGCAGCCGTAATTTGCGATGCAGGCCTTGCCAAGCGATAACCGCCTTGGGCACCGCGCTGAGAAACTAATAACCCGGCACGCGCCAACATTTTAAGCGTTTTACTCACAGTGGGGTGCGGCAACTGCACAGCCTCAGCCAAGTCGGCCGCTGCATGCGATGCCTGGGAATGGCGGGCAATTTGCGCCATCACCACAGCGGCATAGTCTGTCAGCCGAGAAAGCTTGAGCATGTCGACTCCCCTTTTATGTGCTTGATGCGCAGGCAACCAAATGGTTGGCTGCGTCAATTGAGTACCATTTTAGTCCTGTATAAATTTGATGTGAAGCCCTTGAGCAAAATGGTTATCAATTTGCGCAAAATAACGGCACGATCGGCGCCGATAGCATCAAAAACAACAATCATTATCATTTAAAAAAGCTATCGCTATCCACGCTACAAACGCTTTCAATGTTAACTTTGCACCTATAAACGGGTTCTGGTAGCTTCTGGGCAGCTTGATGCCGTCACTGCGGATGGTTAGAGCTGTTTGGCTATTCGAGGTAATAATATGGATTCAGCAGTAAGCAACGTGGTAAACGCAACCCTCGCTATGCGGCAGGTACAAACCGTTCAAGAGGCTCAGATCAACGTTTTTAAAGAGTCGTTAGACATGAAGGCAGCGCACATCACTGCATTAATGGATAGCGTTGCGCAGGTGCCGCAGCTGGCCACAAGCGGTAGCGTTGGTACACAGATCAATACGACTGCATAAAAATCTGATGGCCGCTAAACCAATAGCCCCCTGATATCATCAGAGGGCTATTTTTTGCCGTATATTCTAACATTAGGCTTTTTTGACAAATTCAGACTTCAGTTTCATCGGGCCGATGCCGTCAATTTTACAGTCGATATCGTGATCACCGTCCACCAACCGAATACTTTTCACTTTGGTGCCCACTTTCACCACCAGTGAACTGCCTTTAACCTTCAAATCTTTAATCACCGTGACGCTATCGCCGTCGGCCAGCATATTGCCATTAGCATCACGCACACCCGATGTGTCATCAGTGCTCTCCTCTGCTACCTTTGACCACTCATGGCCGCACTCTGGGCACACATACTGAAGCCCGTCGTCGTAGCTAAACTCAGAGGCACAGGTAGGACAGTTAGGCAGATCACTCATCAGATGGCTCCATCACTTGGCTTAGATAAAGGGCTAAGAAAGCGATGGAGCCTACACGGGTTACGTAAAATGTCCAGCAGCGGCGTATTAACCGCGCTGGTAAGTACCTACCAAGCGATTCATACCCAGCAGATGCGGCTCTACCTCTTTGAGAAGTTCAGCCAGCGTAAGCCCTTCAGGTAGTGCGGTTTGATGATCCAGCGCCAGCACCCAGAAGTAGTAAAGATGTTTACCATGCCCCTCTGGGGGCATCGGGCCACAATAGCCAGCATCCCCTTTATCATTAGCGCCAACGGTGCCCACAGCGGTGTTTTCGGTGACTTCATTAACATCGCCAGGCAAATTGTAAAGTACCCAATGCACAAAGCCGTAGCTGCCTTCCTTGACCAACGGAGCGTCTGGGTCATGGCAGATCACTGCAAAGCCCTTTGTTCCCTCAGGAGCACCCTGCCAAGCTAACGCGGGTGAAATATCATCACCTTCGCCGCTGTGTTTGGATGGGATTGCTTGATGATTCGCAAACGTAGCGCTGGTGACCTGCATTGATGAAGGTGCAAATGCCATGCTTTTCTCCTAGGTAATTGAAGGTGGTGAATAAGTTTTAAAGATTGAGCTGTGACGCATGCTGTTGCCACCACTGCTGGGCTGTTACAACATTTTCAGCATTATGTGCAGGGTCAAGCACGACTCCCAGCTGAACGTAATCGCCACCCGTTCTGACCATTAGCTGAGGATCTTGAGTGGCTAACTGCAGCGCATAGAGCACCAACATTTGTTCATACTCATCGCTGGTGTTCAAACGAGCAAACAGCAATGGCACAGCTGGAAGCCCTATCTCGCCCAATTTTTCAGCCGCAATGTACCATGGGCGAGGGTTATCACGATCACCGTAGCTGGAGACAAAACGCCGATCAGACAGGCGGCTGACATAGTACGAGGCCTCCTCTTCCGGGCTAATAAACAACGGCGGCACCCAATCGGTTGCCATGCCCGTAACAGGGTATGAGCTGGTGGTAGCCCGATTCGGCGCAGGCTGGGCAGCGGCGGTCGGCGCTTCACTCTCCGCTTGAGCAGGTGATGGCGCAGGGCGCTGCCCACCGGCACAGCCCGCTAACAATAAACTCCCCGCGACACCTATACATGCCGCCCATACGTTTACCGTACTTCGCTGCATGGCTACTTTTCCTATGCTAAACATCAAGTGGGCCACCGCCCCTGTTTCTGCAGACGGCGTTTAACCCAAATATCATACAACTTACGCAACGCTGTTTTAATTCCCGGTAGGCCAATGATCCAGGCCACAGGCATCAGTAATGGAATACGCGCCATTAACAAGCGGTAAGCATCAATACCTTCTATAAGCTGACACTGGGCAGTTTCGATATGCAGGGAGCGCAACGCCATTGTTGGATCCACGCCTTTTTCCCGCAGAGCCTGCTGGTGCTCACTAACATCAAGCCAAGCGATATCACCAGCATGGCGCCCCGACCAGCGTTCATAGCGGCGGCGCTCTTTACGGCAAAGCGGACACTGCGCATCGTAAAACACATTGATTGAAGCCTTGCTGGGCATATAGGCTCTCTTTAATAACCACAAATGCTTAGTGTGGTATTTTCGCTATTTAGCGCAAACCTTTAGGTCGACGTCTTCTAATGGGGCTAGCCTATGAAGCAGCTGTTAATTATTGCCCATGCACCTTCAGAAAATACCCGCCTTCTTCGTGATACAGCCTATCGGGCTGCCTGTCACCCTGATCTTGAGCAGCTAAGCTGCGTTGTTAAAGCGCCGTTAGATGCAGGCCCGGAGGATGTGCTGGCCTGCGACGCCATTCTACTCGGCACTACGGAGAACTTAGGTTACATGAGCGGCGCCCTGAAAGATTTTTTTGACCGTTCATACTATTCCGTTCTAGAACATAAATACGGACTGCCCTGTGCGCTCTATGTCCGCGCAGGGCATGACGGCACGGGCACACAACGGGCAGTGGAAAGCATCGTTAGCGGATTAAGATGGCGCTGGGTACAACCACCACTCATTTTACGCGGCAGCTGGCAGCAATCGTTTGCCGATCAGGTGGAAGAACTTAGCATGACCTTAGCGTTTAGTGTTGATAACGGCATTGTATAACCTCGCTTAGCCTGCCTTACTGTAGGTTAGCATTTCGTGCCAATAGCGCGATTAAGAGTCATCAACGCACGTATATTAGGTAGCCCCTATGCACAATGTTATTGCCTTCTATGATGATCGCGTTCTCGCTCACGAACCCAATATCGAGGCCGATTTTTTACCTGAGCGAATTGATAAGCGCATTCGACACCTACTTGCAGGCCTGCCAGGCCCCTGGAAATACCCGGAGCATCCAGGGCGGCTAACCGCTATCCAACAGCTACTTGAGAGAGCGCCCATTGAGGGCCTAAAGATTGAAGGGGGCAAAGCAGCGACGCATGAGCAGTTAGCGCGGGTGCATACCACTTCTTATCTAAGTGATATTTTCAGCCTGCGCGGCAAAAATGCCTGGCTGGACGTAGATACCACGGCAGTTTCACCCGGCAGCATTGATGCCGCTGAAGTGGCAGCAGGTACAGCCATTGCGGCGGTAGAGGCCGTCATGGAAAAACGCACGAAAAGCGCCTTTGCTCTCGTTCGCCCACCAGGGCACCACGCAGAACCCGTTCGTGCCCGTGGCTTTTGCCTATTTAATAACGTTGCCGTAGCGGCGGCTCATGCCCGCAGCGCACTTGGCTGCGAGCGGGTACTGATCGTTGATTGGGATGCCCACCACGGCAACGGTACTCAGGATATTTTCTGGGCAGAACCCGACGTGATGTTTTTTGATATTCACCGCGCAGCCCCCTTCTACCCTGGCTCTGGCCACCTGGAAGAAGTGGGCGCCGGTTTGGGCGAAGGTACTACCATCAACGTACCGCTTCCCGCAGGGGCCGGCGATGAGGCGTACCTTAAGGCATTTCGTGACATTCTCGCGCCCGCAGCCGCCTGGTTTAAACCCGATATCATTTTAGTCTCAGCGGGGTTTGACCCTCACTGGCACGATTTAGCACTCAATGTTTCCTACGCAGGGTTTGGCGCGCTGACCGGCTTTATGCAACAGCTGGCCGAACAGCACTGCGACGGCCGTTTGGTATTTGTATTGGAGGGTGGCTACAACCTTGAGTCACTGGCCAATGGCACCAGAGCAGTGCTAGCAGTACTGGCGGGCAACACCGTGCCGGTGCCTGATACCTGCGGCATTGCCGAAGTCCAGGCCGCAGCGGATTTCCACCGCACGGCTTTTCAAACAGAATAGTTTCGTTGCCAATAAAAACGGCGCCTCGCGCGCGAGGTGCCGTTTTCTAGTGCTGATTTGAAGCATTAAGAGCGAAGTGGTTACTTCAAGCGTTCAAACACCGTCGCAACGCCCTGTCCCATACCAATACACATGGTCGCCAAACCCAAGGTGGTATCGCGCTGCTGCATAACGTTCAGCAGCGTGGTGCAGATACGTGAACCTGAACACCCCAGCGGGTGGCCCAGGGCAATCGCGCCGCCGTTCAGGTTAACCTTCTCATCCATTGCATCTAGGAAGCCGAGATCTTTCAGTACCGGGATACCCTGAGCAGCGAAAGCTTCATTCAGCTCAACGGTTTGAATATCAGCAGCGGATAAGCCAGCGGCTTTGAGGGCCTTTTTAGACGCAGGCACTGGGCCATAGCCCATGATTGATGCATCACAACCGGCCACACCGGTCGAAAGCACTCGCGCGATGGGCTCTAAGCCCAGTGCTTGAGCGCGCTCGTAGCTCATTACGGCCATTGCCGAAGCACCCACAGAAAGCGCCGAGGACGTACCCGCGGTCACGGTACCGTTGCGCGGATCAAATACTGGCTTGAGGCTCGCCATAGACTCCAGGGTAGAGTCTGGGCGAATCACCTCATCGCGCTGAACCATCACCCTGAAGCCGCGCTGATCGTGGCCTTCTACGCCGATAATTTCATTATCGAAGTAGCCCTTCTCCATCGCTGCCTGAGCACGCTGGTGGGAGCGCACGCCGAATTTATCCTGCTCTTCTCGGGAAACACCGTGCATTTTACCCAGCAGCTCAGCGGTCAGGCCCATCATCATCGCCGCTTTCGCCGCGTATTTACTGGCCGCCGGGTTAACGTCAACACCGTGTGCCATGGGGACGTGCTCCATGTGCTCCACGCCGCCGATGATAAAGAAATCACCCATGCCTGCTTTAATGTTGGCGGCAGCGATATGCAGCGCGGTCATCGAAGAACCACACAAACGGTTTACTGTCTGCGCAGGCACCGAGCGGGGGATGCCGGTCATAATCGCCGCGTTGCGAGCAATATTCATCGATTGCTCAAGGGTCTGGTTAACGCAGCCCCAGATCACATCATCGACTTCTGAAGGATCTAGGTTTGGGTTACGAGTAAATAGCGCCTGCATAGCCGCTGCAGACAGATTCTCGGCACGTACGTTACGAAAAGCACCATTCTTGGCTTTCGCCATGGCGGTACGGACACCGTCAACCACCACAATATCTCTCGGATTCAAACTCATCTTTTATCTCCTATGGGTGGTGGTTAAGCTTGGTTGGCCGGCTTATCGTTGGAATAGAACAATTCGCCGTTTTGAGCCATCTGGCGCAGCTTGTCGGTGGGCGCGTATAGCGGCCCCAGCTCGTCAGCCAAGCCTTCTGCCAGCTTAACGAACTCCGCCACACCCATTGCATCAATGTAGCGCAGAGCGCCACCACGGAACGGCGGGAAGCCGATGCCATAGATCAGCGCCATATCGGCTTCCGCTGGCGTGGCCACAATGCCATCTTCCAAGCAACGCACGGTTTCCAGACAGAGCGGTACCATCATGCGCGCGATGATGTCCTCGTCGGAAAACTCTTTATGCTCTTTCACCACCTCTTTGACTAAGGCGTAAGCGACCTCATCGGTGACTTTCTTAGGCTTGCCTTTCTTGTCCTCTTCGTAGGCGTAGAAGCCCTTATCGTTCTTCTGGCCCAAACGCTCATTGTCGTACATGACCTGAATGGCGGTTTTGCCCTCGCGCGCCATACGATCAGGGAAGCCTTCCGCCATTACTTCGTTTGCATGAACAGCGGTATCTAAACCCACCACATCTAACAGGTAAGCAGGCCCCATGGGCCAGCCGAACTTCTCCATCACTTTATCAACGTGCTGGAAGTCAGCGCCCTGCTCGACTAAGAAGCTAAAGCCGCCAAAGTAAGGGAACAGCACGCGGTTGACCAGGAAGCCTGGGCAGTCATTGACCACAATCGGCGTTTTACCCATTGCCCGCGCGTAAGCCACGGTAGCGCCCACGGCAGCATCTGACGTTTTTTCGCCACGAATGACCTCAACCAGCGGCATACGGTGCACAGGGTTAAAAAAGTGCATGCCACAGAAGTTTTCAGGCCGCTTTAAATTTTGCGCCAAACGGTTGATTGAAATGGTTGAGGTGTTAGAGGTGAGAATGGTGTTTTCGCCCACCATGCCTTCCACTTCAGTGAGCACGGCATCTTTGACTTTGGGATTCTCAACGACGGCTTCAACGACAAGATCGACGTTACCAAAATCACCGTAAGAGAGTGTCGGGCGAATATTGGTCAGCTTCTCTGCCATCTGCTCGGTGGTCAGTTTTTTGCGCTCTACCTGCTTGGCGAATAGCTTGCGGGCCTCTTTCAAGCCCAGCTCAATGGCATCGTCCTTGATATCTTTCATCAGAATTGGCGTGCCTTTAGAGGCACTCTGATAAGCGATGCCACCGCCCATGATGCCGGCACCCAGCACAGCAGTCTGCTTCACCGGCTGGGCCTGTTTCTCGTAATTACTTGCTTTCTTTTTAACCACTTGGTCGTTGAGGAATAGACCGACCAGATTAAACGCTACGCTGCTCAGCGCCAGCTTTGCGAAGGCTTTGGCTTCAATCGCCTGGGCGCGACCGCGCTCTTCCCCAGCGCCTTTCTGAATCACTTTGATCGATTCAACTGGCGCCGGATAATGGGGGCCCGCTTTACCAGCGACATACCCTTTCGCCGTTTCAAACGCCATCATCTGCTCAATCGGATTGAGCTTCAGCGGGCTGGTCTTCTCAGCACGACGGGCTTTGTAATCCAGTTCACCGGCATTGGCGCGGTCGAGAATATCCAGCGCG
The DNA here is from genome assembly GCF_022489065.1 of Vreelandella neptunia. GTDB lineage: Bacteria > Pseudomonadota > Gammaproteobacteria > Pseudomonadales > Halomonadaceae > Vreelandella > Vreelandella neptunia_A. The sequence continues at coordinate 101,573 of NZ_JAKVTW010000015.1, forward strand.
GCGTCTTCCAACTGCTCAGCGGTAACCACTGCATCGACGGCACCCATTTTTAGCGCTGCATCGGCACGGTTTTCGGTTCCACCGGCAATCCACTCGATGGCATTATCGGCACCGATAATGCGCGGTAGACGCACACAACCACCCCAACCAGGAAGAATACCCAGTTTGGTTTCTGGCAGGCCGATCTTGGCTTTCTCGCTCATCACACGGAAATCGGTGGTCAGCAATACTTCACAGCCGCCGCCAAGGGCCAACCCGTTAATCGCCGTAACGGTGGGGAAAGGCAGGTCTTCGATGGCGTTGAAAATATCGTGTACCTTGAGGTTCATCTCAACAAGGTACTCTTCGCCTTTATCAAAGAGCGTGTGAAACTCGGTGATATCGGCACCGACGATAAACACTTCTTTACCACTGGCAATCAGCAAACCTTTCAAACTGTTTTCAGCTTGGATTGCTTTGACTGCCTCGCCCAGCTCTGTCACCACAGCGCTGGAGAGCTTATTGACGGACTCACCTTTCAGATCGAAAGTGAGCATTGCGATGTCATTGCCACTCGGGGTGTCACGACGTGTCACCGTGATGGCGTTGCCTTGATAGATCATCCGCGCTCTCTCCACATTTTCGGGCTGGCTCTGAAAAGAGACCCCGCCACGTTTCTCATACGGCTTCCACACGACTTTCATACGGTCGTTTGATTGCCTTAGCTTGGTTGAGTTGCTTGATAACGTCAAGCCCAGACTTTTGGCTAATTTACCCATCTAGTACGACCAGCACTCCCCTGACACCGTTCATACTGCTAGGATCACGCTTCTTTTAATTTTTGTAGGTTACCTTGTTATGGGCACACTGCTCACGCCATCGCGCATCGCCACCGTTCAGCGCCGAATTGAAAGCATTGTCGAGCGACTAAAACCATGGAGCTGGCTGTGGCCACCCATGGCGTTCGCTGCCGGTTTAGGCAGTTTCTTTTTGGTCGATCGTCAGCAGTGGCTAGGGGCCGCATTGGCATTAGGCTTACTGTTCGCCTGGACGCTACTACTCTCCGAAGGCTTAATCAGTCGCTGGCTCTCTCGTCGAGGTCATCCTACACCTCCTCGTGGCGTCACCACCTTTATTGCGCAAATGATTCACCAGGAAACGCTTTTCTTCACACTGCCGTTTATTTTAGTCACTACTGTGTGGAATAGCGGGCAAACGCTATTTGCGCTTCTAGTGGGCGGTATGGCGCTGCTGTCGATTATTGATCCGCTTTACTTCAAAGTCGCAGAACGCTGGCGAAGCATTTACTTCGTCTTTCATGCTCAATGCGTTTTCCTAGTACTGCTGGTCACGCTCCCCATCATGGTGCATCTCACTACCGGCCAAAGCCTTCTATTGGCACTAGTCATCACTATTTTGGTTGCACTACCCAGCTTTTGGCACTTACTCAAGCAGCGTTCGCTGAAGCGCTGGTGCGCCTTTTTTGGGTTAACGCTGTTACTCGCCTACGGTGCTTGGTTGGGGCGGATCTGGGTTCCCCCTGCCAGCCTATGGATGACCAGTAGTGCGCTCTCTCCGGCTTTTGATGTTGAACAGCGCTTGCCACAGGGATCAATGGCGCTAACCCCGCAAGCCATTCGCGACAATGGCCTTTATGTATACACCGCCATCCGCGCACCGCGAGGGTTAAGTGAAACCATTACCCATGCTTGGCATCATAATGGTGAGCCAATGGACGTCGTTGAGCTCAATATTAATGGCGGACGAGAACAGGGTTATCGTGCCTGGAGTCACAAACAGAACTTTCCGGAAGACTCTACGGGTAATTGGCGCATTGATATTATGACGGGCAGCGGCCAGCGCCTTGGCTTGATACGATTTGAGGTGTCCGACGATAGTCAGGTAGCTTCGTTAGCGGATGGGGAAATACGCGCTAGCGGCCTAAGCGGATTGAACTTGCGGAGATTTGTACCTGGCCGCCCTAACGATGATGAAGCCCGGCCTGAAGACTGAATTGTTAATCGCCTTGCATTCAGCGGCGCAGCTAATGACAATTCGCATACTCACACTTATTGGTAGCTAGCTGCTTATGGCTTCAACGATTGGTTTTCGCATCGCACGCTTGCCGCATCTATGGCGCTCCATCCTAGATCGACGCCTTGCGCCGCTAGGCTTAACGCAAACGCGCTGGGTCACTCTTTACCACTTATGGCGTTTAGGTGAGGGGCACCCCCAGTGCGATCTTGCCCGTGCGATTGGGGTAGAAGCTCCCTCCCTCGTTCGCACCCTTGGCCAGCTTGAAGAGCAGGGCTTGGTAGAGCGACGGGCGTGTGATAATGATCGTCGCAGCAAACGGATTTATCTGACGCCTGCCGCCATGCCGCTACTAGAACAAATCGACACGGTTGCACAGCAGGCGCGCAAGGAGATGTTTGCTGGATTAAGCGAGGAGAACCTCGAACAACTTAACGATTGGTTGGCGATCATTGAATCAAATGGCTTGGCGATACAAGCTCGCGATCAAGACGGTCCCGCTTCGTGATCACCTATTGAGGATGGCGCTGCTTGGTCAATACCCTTGAGCGGTTGACTGGTGGGCCTATCAGCATGCCCCTTGAGCGCATCAAGCAACTGTTGAAATTCAGGTAAATAAGTCGCGAACCGCTCTGCGGTTTGCGACTCCCACCACCACAGTGTTAGTGCATGGGGGGTCGACTGGAGTACCAATGCGTCCTGGGGCAAGCGCTCAAGCAGCGCTTTTAAAGGTATCTCGGCACTCTCTGGGAGTGGACGCAAAGGAGCTATACGCCAACGCCAACCGGCGTAATAGGGCGCTAACGCGTCGCTGGCATTACTGTCTCTTACCAACAGAAAATCCGGGCCAGGGCCCTCTTGGGAATAGTGCCAGCGATAGGAGGGCATGGTGCCTCTAAAATGATGCAGCGGCGGCTTTTCTAATTTGATAGTGACGCCCTGCTTTGAGATCTGCGAGCGTAAACCCTGTTGGCGTTTTTGACGTGGACTAGGCTTTAACCACATCACGGGCGCGATCACTAACATCAGAATAAAGACTATAATTAACCAATCCATCTCTACATTTTCCTCCACATAAGCCACACTGAATACACTATCTCAGACACCATGACTCAGGTCGCTTTTTTGACTCAAGTCATTGTTAAAACGCTAGCCATTGTTAAAAGAAGGCACGCCATCTAAAGTAAAGGTCATTGAACAAAGAGCCCCTTTGTTACACACCGCCAAGGAGATACGCCATGAGCTATCACCACATTTTAGTTGCCGTCGACTTAACCAAAGATTCCCACAAGATATTGGAACGCGCTGTCGTGATTGCGGAGCGCAACAACGGTGCCAAAATCTCCATCATGCATACCCTGGAGCCGCTGGGGTTTGCCTACGGCGGCGATATTCCCATGGATCTCACCAGCATTCAGGACCAGCTGGATGACCACGCCAAAAAACGTCTGACAGAAATTGCCGCTCCGCACATCCCTGAAACCGATCAATACGTGGTTGTGGGCATGCCCGACACTGAAATTCACCGTTTTGCTGAAGAGCATGATGTGGACTTGATCGTGGTGGGCTCCCACGGCCGTCACGGCTTTGCTTTGCTGCTTGGCTCAACGTCTACCGGCGTACTGCACGGTGCACAGTGCGATGTTCTTGCTGTCCGCGTGGGCAAGAAAGGCGAAAAAAGCGACGAATAAAAGCTAGTTTATTACCGACAAAAAAGGCGCCCATACGGCGCCTTTTATCGTTGCTAAGTCTATTCTCCTGCGGCCATCGCTTCCAGCTCCATCCAGCGCTCCATGGCGACTTCTAGCGCTTTCTGCACTTTTTCGAGAGTTTGCAGCTTAGCTGTCACGGCGTCCGCGTCCTGCTGATAGAAAGCAGGATCACCGATCTCACTCTCTAACGTCTCTACCTCCCCCTCGAGACGCTCTATTTCAGCGGGCAGAGCATCTAACTCACGCTGCAGATTATAGGAGAGCTTGACGCTTTTCTTCGCTGTTGCAGCAGGTGCTTCGGCTGCCTTTTTAGGCGCTTCCGAAGTAGGTTCGGTACGCTGACGCGCCGCCCCTTCCCAAGGCGCTGGCGGCAACTTCCCACCCTGGCGAATCCAATCGGTATAGCCACCCACGTACTCACGCACAACGCCATCGCCTTCAAAGGCGAGCATGCTGGTCACCACGTTATCCATAAAGGTCCGGTCGTGAGAGACTAGCAGCAGCGTGCCATCGAAATCGAGCAGCAGCTCTTCAAGTAGCTCCAGGGTTTCCATGTCGAGATCGTTGGTGGGCTCATCAAGCACCAGCACGTTAGCTGGCTGTGTGAACAGCTTTGCCAACAGCAGGCGATTAGACTCGCCACCGGAGAGCGCTTTTACCGGCTGGCGTACCCGCTCAGGTGTGAACAGAAAGTCCTGCAGGTAGCTCATCACGTGGCGATCTTTCCCGCCCACGCTGACGCGATCGCTGCCTTGGGCAACGTTGTCGTAGACGGTTTTATCAAGCTCTAAACCGGCACGCAGCTGGTCGAAATAGGCCACTTTTAGGTTAGTGCCCATCTGTACCTTGCCTTCAGTGGGTTCCAACTCCCCCAGCAGGATTTTAAGTAGGGTTGTCTTGCCCGCGCCGTTGCGTCCCAGAAAGCCAATACGGTCACCGCGGAGTACTTCAAGGTTAATATCGCGCAGTATGACTTCATCCCCAAACCGCTGTGTGACGCCTTGCAGCTCCACTACGCGCTTGCCGGTGCGCTCACCACGATCCACCGTTAGGTTGGCATTACCCTGGCGCTCACGACGTTGGCTACGCTCGTTGCGCATCGCTTCCAGCGCTCGAACCCGGCCTTCATTGCGGGTACGCCGGGCTTTAACGCCCTGACGAATCCAGGCTTCTTCCTGGGCAAGTTTTTTATCGAACTCGGCATTCTCCCGCGCCTCTACTTCAAGCTCATGCTGCTTGCGGGCCTGATACTCTTCGTACTTACCGGGGTAACGCCCTAGCTGGCCACGGTCTAGCTCCAGAATGTTGGTCGCCAACTTGGATAAAAACGCCCTATCGTGGGTAATCAGCAGTACCGCCCCATTAAACGCCAGCAGTTGCTCTTCCAACCAGGCGATGGTGTCTAAATCCAAATGGTTGGTAGGCTCATCGAGCAGCAGTAAATCCGGCTCGGCAACCAGCGCGCGGGCCAGCGCTACCCGACGGCGCCAGCCACCGGAGAGCGAGCTCATTTCTGCGGCAGGGGGTAGGCCTAAGCGGGTAAGCACGGTATCGATACGCTGATGGTAAGACCAGCCATCAATGGCTTCCAGGCGCGTTTGCAGGGTCGCCATGCGATCCATATCAGGATCGGGATCATTGATCAGGTGGTCATACTCGGAGAGTAGCTCACCTGCTTCCGGCAGGCCTTGGGCGACCATATCGAAAATGGTCAAGCCAGATGACTCAGGTAACTCCTGGGCCAGCACGCCTATTTTCAGGCCAGGTGCGCGCCAGATGGAGCCATCGTCGGGAAGGATATCCCCCGCCACTAGCTTTAGCAGAGTGGACTTACCGGTGCCGTTGCGCCCGACCAGCGCCAGCCGCTCGCCTTTTTCAACCGTTAGGTCAGCGCGATTAAGTAATACATGGGTGCCGTAGGCGAGTTGCAGCTGTTCGAGTCGTAACAAGGTCACGCGGTGTCCTCCTAAATCGTGAGGCGCACAGTGTAACGCATGAGCGCGCCGGGAGGGGGAACGTTATAGCGCTGAACCGTATAGAGCGAAAACCGTCAGCGTGGTACCGTTTTCCAGCCAGTACAATAACCCTATCAAAAGACACTATTTTTAAAGGCGGGCTGACAGTGACCGTGACCGTCTCAATGCATTTCGTCAACGAACTGTTTAAAGGCATACCCAACACTGCAACCCCGTCCGCCCGTTACCTAGAGCGGGCGGGTATCTCACCCTTTTTACTCTCGGCTCCCCATGGTCGCGTTACGGTTGAGCAGTTTGCTGAGCTGTATCGCGGCTTAGTGAACGAGCTGGATGACGAAACCCCGGGCTTTTTCTCCCGCCCACTGCGGGGTGGCACTCTGAAACTGCTCTGTTTAAGTATGCTGGATGCACCGAATTTACAGGTGGCGCTGCACCGCTATACGCAGTTTTTTCGTATTCTGCTCGATGATTTTGGCTATGCGTTTACCCTGGAAGGAGACCTTGCCCGCATGGCGCTGGTGGAGTATGCTCCCCTGGTCGGTAGCCGTATTTTAATTCATGAGCTGATGCTCAAGCTGTTTCACGGCATCGCGTCGTGGATGATTGCGCGTAAAATTCCGCCTATTTTAATGGAGTGCGCCTACGCTCAGCCGCCCCATAGCGCTGATTATCTCTATTTTTATCCTGGCACGGTGCGCTTTGAGCAGCCGCAAACGGCGATCTATATTGATCGCGACTTGCTTGACCACCCTATTAGACAAACTAAAAAACACCTGGGTGCCTTTCTAAAGCGCGCACCGGCGGACTGGTTCTATGTGTCGTTTGCTGATCGCCTCCTCACTCACCGAGTACGCGAACACCTCTCACGCCATCTAACCACCTCCGGCACAGTGCATAGCGTCGCCGATGCGCTGCATATGTCCGCACGTACTCTGGCCCGGCATTTAAAGCAGGAAGGCACTCACTTCCAGGCGGTCAAGGATGAGTATCGCAGAGATGTCGCCATTCAAGCACTCACCTGCAGCGAGAAGCCGCTGATCAGCATCGCGGAGGCGTTGAGCTTTGAGGATCTAGCCTGCTTTAGCCGGGCTTTCAAAACCTGGACAGGCAATTCGCCCGCCGCATATCGCAAAGCACGCACGGCGGGCAGAGTTAATTGAAGCCTCTAAATTTCGGTGCGAATACGTTTTTTATCCAGCTTGCCTACGCTGGTTTTGGGTATAACATCCACAAAGCGAATCATACTGGGAATTGCCCAGCGGTTGAGTTTGCCCTCAGTGACAAACTGCTCTAAAAACGCCTGCACAGATTCCACAGTGGGCGGGTTGTTCATATCCACTGGGACGGCTAGTGCAGCAGGACGCTCTCCCCACTTATCGTCCGCCACACCGATCACCGCCACTTCGGCAATACCTGGACACTGGCTGATATAGCTCTCCAGCTCCAACGACGAGAGCCACTCGCCACCTGTCTTGATCACGTCTTTGATGCGGTCGCTAATGGTCAGGAAGCCCCGCTCATCGAGTGAGCCTACATCCCCGGTATGCAGCCAGCCGTTGCGCCATAGCTCCGCACTGCGTTTCTCCTCTTTGTAGTAAGCCTGGGTCAGCCAAGGTGCCTGAACGCGAACTTCGCCAACGCTTTTTCCATCGCTGGGAAGCGGCTCGCCGTCAGCATCGACCACCTGTAGTTTGACCAGCGGTATTGGCAGGCCTGCTTTACAGCGCCAGGGTAGCTGGGTCTCAAAATCGGCCTCGGCAATATCATGCGGCAGAATATCGGCAGTGAGTAGCGGGCAGGTTTCCGACATACCGTAAGCACTGCGGGTATCAATGCCCAGCTCCCATGCTTTACTGGCCAGCGCTTGGGTTAACGCACTCCCGCCCACCAACACTTTCCAACCGGAGAGGTCGACCTGCTTTGAGGCGATGGCCTCGGCGCTGACCACCATGTTGAGAAGAGTCGGCACGCAGTGAGAAAAATCAACTTTCTCGCTTACTAGTAACTTGACCAGCATTTCTGGCTCGTAACGGCCGGGATAAACCTGGGTCGCCCCCATCAGCGTGGCGGTATACGGCACCCCCCAGGCGTGAACGTGAAACATGGGGGTAATCGGCATATAGACCTTGTCGCGGTTAAGCAGCTCAAAACCGGGGGCCTGGAAAGCACTGGCCTCGCCCAAGGTATGCAGCACTAACTGGCGGTGGGTAAAGAAAACCCCTTTGGGGTTACCCGTAGTGCCGGTGGTATAGAACAGCGTGGCAACGGCGTTTTCATCAAAGGTTGGGAAATCGTAATGGGTGGCCTGCTGGCTTAACAGTGCCTCAAACTCGCCTACCAGTGGCAAAGTGGTGTCGACTGTTTGCGGGGCCTCCTGACACAGCAGATAGCCACGCACCTGGGGAAGCTTATCGGCCAGCGGCTCAAGCAGCGGCACAAACTCTTCGTGCACAATGACGAAAACGTCTTCGGCGTGCTCCATGGTGTAGAGAATTTGCTCCGGGGCTAAGCGCACATTCACCGTGTGGAGCACTGCGCCGATCATCGGGATCGCAAAGAAGCACTCCAGATAGCGGTGGCTATCCCAATCCAACACCGCTACCACATCGCCCGCTTGAACGCCCTGAGAGGTCAACGTATGAGCCAGTTGATGTACCCGCTCACGAAAGCGCTCGTAGCTGTGGCGACTCTGATCCCGGTAGACAATCTGGTTATCGCCCGCCATGCGCACGCCTGCTTCCAGCAGGTCACCAATCATCAGGCCAGGGTTTGTCGCCGAGGCCGCGGCGGGTAAAATTTTCGGGGTAACGGAAGACATAAACACTCCTGTGAGCTTGTTCTTGTTTCAATAAAGGCGTTTTAGCCGCGCTCGATCAGCAGAGCAATCCCCTGCCCGCCACCAATGCACAGCGTTATCAATCCGTAGCGGCCGTTAATACGCTCCAATTCGTGTAGCGCTTTAAGAATCAGAATAGCCCCCGTGGCCCCTACTGGGTGCCCCAAGGCAACCGCGCCGCCGTTAGGGTTTAGCTTCTCTAGCGGGAAGCCCAACGTTTCCGCCACCGCCATGGCTTGGGCAGCAAAGGCTTCATTCGATTCAATCACATCAATATCGTTGATACTAAGCCCCGCCTGATGCAGGCAGCGTTTGACCGCAGGAATCGGCCCGAGGCCCATTAGCTTCGGATCAACGCCAGCGCTGGTGGCAACACGTAGATGCGCCCTGGGCGTTAGGCCGCGCTGTGCGGCTTCATCGCTATGGGCTAGCACTAAGGTGGCCGCGCCGTCGTTAATTCCCGAAGCATTGCCTGCAGTAACCACACCGTCTTTTTGGAAGGCGGGTTTAAGCCGCGCTAAATCGCTAAGTTGGACGCTATCGCGCACATGTTCATCACGGGAAAATAGGCTGGTTTGCTTACCTCGGCTGACTTCCACCGCTACAATTTGCTCGTCAAAGCGGCCTTCCGCGATGGCACGCGCCGCTTTTTGATGGCTCTCCAGGGCAAATTGATCCAGCTGTTCGCGGCTTAAGCCATACTGTTTCGCAATGTTCTCGGCGGTGCAGCCCATATGACCGCTGCCGAAGGGGTCGCTCAAGATGCCTAGGGTTAAATCCTCAACGTTCACATCACCCATACGCACGCCGTTGCGCGCTTGAGGAGGCAGTAGATAAGCCCCGCGTGACATCGACTCAGCGCCACCTGCTAGCGCTAGGCGGCTATCGCCCATGACAATTTGTTGGGCGGCAGATACCACCGCCTGGACACCTGATCCACATAGCCGATTGACGTTGAAGGCACCGGCCTCTTTCGGCACGCCCGCTTCAAGGGCAATATGCCGCGCCAGATAGGCGTCCTGAGGGCCAGTGGTAATGATATGGCCATACACGGAGTGATCGATATCGCCGCCCTCAACGCCTGACCGGCGCAACGCCTCTTTGGCGGTTATCTCCCCCAACTCAAACGGCGCCTTGGTTGAGAGCGAACCGCCAAAACTCCCGATCGCGGTACGAGCGCCGCCTAAAATCACTACATCATCCAACCGCATGGTTCTCTCCTCTCTTCAATCTGTGCGCAAACACCTGGCTAAGCCACTTTGCCCAGCAGCGAGCGGGCTACCACTTCTTTCATAATTTCCGAGCTACCGGCATAAATCGTTTGTACCCGGGCATCTAAATAGAAGCGTGAAATGGGGTATTCGTGGGTGTAGCCGTAACCACCAAATAGCTGCAGGCAACGATCTACCGCTTGGCACTGCAGCTCACTTAACTGAAGTTTTAGAATCGCGGCGTCAGTGCTGCTCATCGTGCCCTTGCGGTACTTTTCCACGCAGTGCTCAAAGTAGGCGCGCGCCACATCCAATTGAGCTTTGATCTCAGCAAGCGTAAAGCGGGTATTTTGAAAGTCCGCCACTCGCTGACCAAATGCTTGGCGCTGCTGCACGTACGCCAAGGTCAACGCCAGCGCGCCCTCTACGGCACCCAACGCCTGCGCTCCTACCCCCAGACGTTCCCGGGGCAGCTCCCGCATTAAGTAACGAAACCCAGCGCCCTCTTCACCCAGCAGCGCATAATGGGGTAGCTGCATCTGATCAAAGGCAAGCTCGGCGGTGTCACTGGCGTGCTGGCCAATCTTTTTAATCGGTTTACCCCGCGAGAAGCCGGGTAAATGGGTATCGACCAAAAACAGCGAGACCCCTTTGGCACCAGCAGAAGGATCCGTTTTGGCACACACAATCACCAGATCGGCAAACTGGCCATTGGTGATAAAAATTTTGCTGCCGGTTAACTCCCAGCCATCATTAGTGCGCTTAGCCCGGGTTCTCATTGCGGCAAGATCACTACCGGCGCTAGGCTCAGTCATAGCAATAGCCCCAAGACACTCTCCACGTACCATGGCAGGCAGCCACTGCTCATGCTGGGCCGCTGTTCCCAGATTCTGTAGGTAGGGCATCACGATATTGGCGTGGATGTTGTAGGCGCTGGCTAAACCGCCAAATCCTTGTCGCGACAGCTCCTCCAGCGCCAATTGTGTGATGGCGATATCAGCCCCTGACCCGCCGTGCTGTTCGTCAAGATCAATACCGAGCAGCCCTGCAGCACCCAGCGCATGCCACAACGAACGAGGCATTTCGCCTGCGGCCTCCCACTCATCATAGAATGGGGCAACCTCCTGACTGAGGCAGCGCTTAATCATGGCGTGAAATAGCTCGGTCGTTTGCGCGTCCATGTTCATCCTTTAAGTTCTTGACGTAGATGGCGTTTGAGAATTTTGCCTGCCGTACTCTTGGGCAGCGCATCGGCAAAGAGGATATGTTTAGGCACTTTATAGGGCGCCATCAGCGTTTTGGCGTGATGGATCAACTCCTCCTCGCTTGCCTCTTGGCCTTCTTTCAATACTACGACTGCCGTAATGGCTTCGATCCACTTCTCGTCGGGTTGACCGATTACTGCCACTTCGGAAACCGCCGGGTGCTTAAACAGCCCCTCCTCCACCTCACGGCTCGCGACCAGTATGCCCCCGGTATTGATTACGTCTTTAATGCGATCAACGACATATAAGTAACCCGCTTCATCGAAGTAGCCCACGTCCCCCGAGTGGAACCAGCCGCCTTGAAACGCCTCTTCAGTCATCGCCGCTTTATCCCAGTAGCCCTTCATAAGCTGCGGGGAGCGGTGGACGATTTCTCCGTGCTCGCCATGAGGGACGTCGTTCATCTCAAGGTCGACGATGCGGGTTTCCACCGTCAAAATGGGCCGTCCGGCTGAAGCGGGTCGTGCGGCGTGCTCGTCAGGGCGCAGCACGGTCGCCAAGGGGGCGATTTCGCTCTGCCCATAGCAGTTATAGAGCCCTACGCCCGGTATGCGCTGCTGCAGCTCTTCCAGTACCGGTACCGGCATAATTGAGGCGCCGTAATAGGCTTTATTGAGTGCACTTAGGTCAAAGCGCTCAAATTCAGCGTGGCGCAGCAGGCTAATCCAGACCGTGGGTGGGGCAAAAAATGATGCGATCTGGTGCTCAGCTATAGCCCTTAAGCACAGCTCGGGAAGCGGTGCTTCCAACAAGTAAACAGGAGCACCCAACAGCAAGGCAGGCATTAGAAAGACGTGCATTTGCGCTGAATGGTAGAGCGGTAGCGCAGCCAACATGGCCTCGCTGCCTTTGATATCCAGCTCAACCATGCAGGCCATATATTCGGCCATTAATGCCTGATGGGTCATCATCGCGGCTTTTGGCGCGGCGGTGGTGCCCGAGGTATAGAGCAGTTGCGCCAGGCTTGAGCCGTCGACCGTGACACTGGGTTCTTCACTGCTGGATTGTTCACTACGGAGCTCTTCACCACCGGGCTCTGACGTTGCATAAGCCAGCACATCAAAGCTACCTGAATCGCGTCCCTGCTCTGCGTGCAGGGTGCCCATCAGGGCTAGATTCAAGTCTTCGGTGGCAGCAGTTACTTTGTCGGTAAGACTCCCATCGCTGAGTAAACCTGCTGCTCCCGACTGATCAAGAATGTAGCGCAGCTCATCACTACTTAAAGCGAAATTGATCGGCACATGCACCAATCCGGCTTTCGTCGCGGCCAGCCAGGCGATGACGTAGGCGTCGGAGTTTTTTCCATACACCGCTAGCCGATCCCCCGGCGCTAGCCCCGCTGCCAGTAAGCCATTGGCGACACGGTTAGCGGCTTGGTTGAGTGCTTGATAACGCCATTGACGTTCACCAAACACCAGCGCCAACTGGTGCGAATATTTTCTAGCGCTGCGATTTAACGCGGCCCCGATACTGTTTTGCTGAATCACAGATGTTTCAGACATGCCCAATCCTCTGAGTTGTTGTAGCGAATTGGCAGCGATTTAACTGTTTACCAACGGACAGACACTTTCTGATAGCGGACGGAAGGCCTCTTCTGCCGGAATGGTACGGATGATGTGAAAGAGGTCGTCTTCGTCTTGGGACTCTTCAGGGGTTTTAACTTCCACTAAATACATATCGTGAACCATGCGGCCATCCTCACGAATGTAGCCACCGGTAGCGAAGATATCGTTAATGGGGGTATCGGCCATTTGCTGACGAACGGCTTGCGTATCATCAGTTCCAGTGGCTTCAATCGCCTCAAGGTAGTGGCGCGTGCTGGAGTAAAGACCCGCATGTACCATAGTGGGCATGCTGCCGGTACTCTCACGGAAGCGCTCCGCCCAAGCGCGGGTTTCGTCGTTCAAGTCGTAGTACCACGCTTTGGTGAACTGCAGGCCTTGGGCGTTTTCCAGCCCGATGCTGCGTATATCAGTACTAAACAGCACCATCCCCGCCAATATCTGACCCGCTTGGGTAATACCGAACTCACCTGCTGTTTGCACCGCGTTAATCGTATCGCCGCCAGCGTTATTCAGCGCAATGACATCCGCTCCAGACGCCTGGGCCTGAAGCATAAACGAGGAGAAATCACTGCTGGGGAAAGGGTGGCGAGCGCTGCCTACGATGGTGCCGCCATTTTCAGTCACTACGCGGGTAACGTCGGCTTCCAGCGCATGGCCAAAGGAGTAATCAGCGCTTAACAGGTACCAATTTTTGTGACCTTCATCGGTAATCGCTTTTGCGGTACCGTTGGACATCGCCCAGGTGTCGTAAACCCAATGAATATGGTTGGGCGAGCAGTGCTCATTAGTTATAGCTGATGAGACAGCGCCATTGACCAGCCCCAATTTGTCCGCTTCTTCCAACAAGCCGACCGCCGCTAGAGTGACAGAAGATGCCACCAGCCCAGTGACCATATCGACGTTACGCTCGTCGATCCACTCACGCACAACGCTTGAGCCTACATCCGGGCTGTTGCGGTCATCGGCACTGAAGACCACGATATTGGCGCCGTTAACGCTGCCGCCCATATCCTCAATCGCCATATTGATGGCATCTTCACCCAATGGCCCGATAGGATCACGATACACGCCAGACATGTCGGCTAAGTATCCAATACGGATTTCATTATCGGAAATACCCTCAGCAGCGATGATGATAGGCGCATAGCCAGCCGCCAGAATGGCAGCGGCAAGAGTCGTAGTAGCGAAACGGTGGGGTGAACGAAGAGACGAACGATGGGACGAACGATAGGATAGTTGCATGGTTATATGACTCTCTATTGTTGTTATAAATCGTGTTATTAAACCAATCGCAGTGACATAGCACGCAATAGCTTGAGTTCATCTTAGGCGGTAATAAGCCCTAGCTGTTTACCTATCAAGCCAGATTTTTTGCAATTCGTGCCATTCCCATCTCCTTGCCAGCTTCCACACACCATTAGTCGATACTCGCGCATACCGTTACAATGGTGCCTTTGTATATTGAACGGGAGACACCTTTGGCCACCGCTTATGCCGATGATTTTTTACCCGAAGCGCTTCAGTTTCGCCCTACTGCCCCTTTGGTGGATATTGGCGCAAACTTAACTCATGAAAGCTTCGGGCGTGATCTTGAGGCGGTTATCCAGCGCGCCCAGTCGGCGCAGGTAACGACCATGATCGTCACCGGTACTGACCTTGCCCATGCCGAGCAAGCCGTGGCTTTAGCCAAACAGCACCCCGGCTTATACGCAACGGCTGGCGTGCATCCCCATGATGCCAGCCAATGGAACCCAGAGCTTAAGCGCGCCATGGCGGCTCTGCATGCTATGCCGGAAGTCGTCGCTGTAGGCGAGTGCGGGCTGGATTTTAACCGCAACTTCTCGACACCTTATGAGCAGGAGCAGGCGTTTGAAGCACAGCTGGGGTTGGCAGCGGAAAGCGGTTTGCCGCTGTTTTTACACGAGCGGGATGCGGGGCAACGGATGCGCGAAATACTGCACGCCTGGCGAGACGATATTAGCCACGCGGTCGTGCACTGTTTTACTGCCGATCGCGATACGCTGTTTGGCTATCTCGACCTAGACTTGCATATAGGCCTGACCGGTTGGATTTGCGACGAGCGGCGCGGTCATCACTTGCGCCCTCTGGTTAGCGATATACCGCTTGAGCGCTTGATGGTGGAAACCGATTGCCCTTATCTTTTGCCCCGCAACCTGCCGGCGAAATTAAAGGGACGTCGACACGAACCGGCCTTGTTGCCGTGGATTGTCCGCGAGATCGCCCAGTGGCAAGGTATTAGCGAAGCGGAGCTGGGAGCGGCAACTACCCAGAATGCCCAGCGTTTTTTCCGACTTCCCACGGAATCTTAACAGGAGTATTAGCGTGGTCGATTATCCAGGATTTATAGCCATTGAGACGGGCGAAGACGATGGCCTTCCACTAGCCATTGCCTGGTCGCTGCCCGATGGCCGTGTCAAACAAACATTGATTCAACCGGACGATAGCTGGATCAAAGAAGATACCAATGCCATGGGCGCTTACAGCATGGAAGAGCTGGAGAGTCTCGGGGTTAGCCCGCTGGAGGTGATTCGCGAGCTTGAAAACGACCACTTCTCCGCCACGCTGTACACCAGCGATAACGGCGACGACGAAGCGGCGCTGGCACGGCTGTTTGACACCTATGGGCTGGATCCTTTCGTGGAGTTAGCCCCAGCGTCGGTGCTCTACCCTTCGCTTACCCCTGGCGAATGGCACCGCCAGCGGCGCGAAACGTTCAGCGAGCTTGGATTGGAGCCAATGCGCCCAGAACATGAGCTGGAAGTGATGCTATCGATGCACCAGCGTCTTACAGACGATGATAATTAATCGCTTATAACAAGATTGGCTTGATCTAAAACGGCCCAGCCCTGAGTCACTGCTTGGTTAAGCGTCTCTTGATGGCCGTAGAAGAGCTCCAGTGCCTCCTTAAAGGCGCTTGCCCGAGCTGGTAAGCCCTCTTCCAAGTAGCGTTGGGCGCGGGCCTCTACTCGCGCCGCAAAGGCCTCTATATCTACCTCAACATCACCGCCCAAATTATCCACGCTAACGTGAAACTGGCGTCCGCAGGCCTTTGTGAAGATAGACTCCAACGCCTGCGGGGCTATTTCAGCCTTCTCGAATGCTTTTTGCTGTTCAGCATCGCGCCCATCGGGGCAGTACCAGTAGCCATAATCCTCCAGATGGCGGCGTTTTTCACCGGCAATACACCAGTGGCTAATTTCGTGCAGTGCACTGGCGTAATAGCCGCGCGCGAAAATCACCTGATGGTAGGGTATTTCTGAGGTTGCGGGCCGATAGAGCGGTTCATCCCCACCGCGAATCAAACGGGTTTGATAACGTTGACCAAAAACACCATCAAACAGGGCGGTAATATCGTCAAGCGTCCAACGCTCCTGCGTGCTACTCACATTGACCTCATTTGTCATCAATTTTGGGGCATTATACCCGCCCGGATGCTGCAAGCTAACGTCTAGAAACCATAAGTGCGTCATGCCTGCTAATATAACGATTTTTCGTAAATCACCTTCCCATTAGGAGCCAACAATTGGGCGGCTTTACTCAACAAGTTAAACTGGTCTACTGGCCCGAAACACGCACATTGATGCACCTGGCGCTGCCTATTTGCGGCGCTCAATTGGCTCAAGCAGGCATGAGCGTTGTCGATGTCATGATGACAGGCCGGCATAATGCGACGTCTCTCGCCGCCGTATCCGTAGGCTCCAGCCTGTGGATGCCACTCATGCTTTTTATGACCGGTACCCTAATGGGGCTTACACCTATCGTCGCGCATTTGCTGGGTGGGCAGCGCCATACAGCTATCCGACCAGCTGTACACCAAGCGCTTTGGGTCGCGCTATTGCTAGGCGCCATCGCTGCTGTGCTACTTTGGACCGCAGTAATACCCATATTTGAATTAATGAATGTGCCTCCGGGCGTTGCCAGACAGTCTGCAGCCTATCTCTCAGCCGTTGCCTTTGGTATGCCGGGTATTGCCCTTTTCCAGGCACTCAGAGCGTTTTCTGATGGCATGAATCATACGCGTCCGGCGCTGTGGATCAGCTTGGTCGGGCTTGCGGTGAATATCCCTGCCAATTACCTCTTGATTTATGGCGGCGACGGCTTAGTTGATTTATTGGGAACCTGGGTTCCGGGTAGCTTGCAGCAACTGCCTGCACTGGGAGCATTTGGCTGTGGCATTGCGACAGCGCTGTCTATGTGGACAATGGCGCTAGCAATGGCCTACTACACGCGCCGAGGACGTACTTACAAAAGCGTGGCTATCTGGCAACAGCTAACGCCACCACAATGGCTTGGTATACGCGAATTAGTCATAGTGGGTGTTCCGATCGGCGTGGCCATTTTTGTCGAGGTGACCCTGTTCACCTTTATTGCGCTGTTTATTGCCAGTTTTGGTGAAGTCACCGTCGGAGCTCATCAGATAGCGCTTAGCTTCACCACCATTCTGTTTATGCTGCCTATGTCGCTTAGCATGGCACTCACCGTACGAGTCGGTAATACGCTAGGTCAACAGCGCTTTGCGCTCGCCCGAAAAGTCGCTTGGAACGGTATCGTCATCAGCGTCATCGTTGCCGCTATTAACAGCCTTATATTGTGGGTTAGTGCCGTTCCAGTGATCGCACTTTACACCTCTAATACTGAGATACAGGCGCTAGCGCTATCGATCATTGCCTTGGCCGTGATTTTCCAGCTCTCAGACTCTTTACAGGTGAATTTAGCCGGTGCGTTACGCGGCTATAAAGATACTCGCATTGTGATGGTAATCACGGTGCTCTCATACTGGATTGTAGGCTTGGGTGGCGGGCACTGGCTCGGCTCTTATGGCGTGAGCAACATGGTCGCCCCACTCGGCGTTCATGGCTATTGGATTGGCTTGATAGCCGGTTTAAGCACCGCAGCACTGTTACTCGGCTGGCGTTTACAGCGTATTAGCATTCGGGGGGAAGCATGACGCGATGGAGAAAGCGTTCTCTGACCATAATGCTAAGCACTCTCTTGGCTGGCTGTGGCGATGATCTCGCTGAGCAACAGTGGCAGCGCTACCATCAGCAGCTTGCGGATGATCTCGCACAGTCAGCCATTGAACGAACTGACCCGGTTAATATTGGTGATTTCCCTGAGCGTTCAGAACGTCTCATTGATGTTCCCGAAACACGCGACAGCATGCTGAATGTTTACGCCCTGCGCGAATGCCAAATCACGTCGCTGGTGGCAGCTCGTAACAACCAGCTCGGACGCGTAGCACCGCCCAGCCAGCAGTGGTTATATGAGAGGACGCTATGGCAGCGACTAAGCGCCTGCTCAAATAGTGAGGTTCCCGAGCAGTTAAGCGATGAAGATCGTGCGCGCCTAGACCAATTAACAGCGACTAAAACGGCACAGCTACCCGCGGTAAGCTGGAATGCTATTTTTGATTCCAGCGAGTGGGTTAAAAGTTTTTCACGGGCAAGCCAGCCATTAACCAACGCCGATAAAGCCGATATTGCAGATCAGTTTGAGGCCATTGATTATTTACAACAAATGACCGACCACCAGTTTGATCTCCAATGGCAACAAGACTCTTCAACCCTCGAAAATCATTTAAAAACCCTGCAGGAGCGGCCACTGACTGCTGAAGTGCTGCGCGCTCTGCTTCTCGCCACCCAGCGTTTAACAGAAGCGAATGCGTTATTAGCTCAGCAGAAAGATACCACACGCTGCTTAAGCCACTGGGAGTCATACGATCTTGAGCGATTAGCAGACACTGCCAATCAGTGGCTAACAGCCATTAATCGCTTAATTGACGCGCAGCAGGTAGATAAACCACAGGCGGTCATACGCTATCAGGCACGCTGGCTTTCGCTGAAAAATGCCCAAGCGCCCTGGCCTCAATTTCAACAGGCACGCCTTGAACATAACGCCCTACGAGCGAGCTTCCCAATTTGCTCAGATAATTAAAAAACGCAGAACCCTTAACCTTATGAGCAACTTGTGCTATTGGTGAACAGAAGAGGTGAGTAATGCGGCAAGCCATGAACCTGCTTCGCCAATGTGATGACCACGCAGCACAAGGAGGGACACAATGGGCGCATCTCTGTCACCCCGCTCTGCCCAGGTCATCGACCTGGAAACTGTGCGTCAGCGTCAGCAGGCGCAAAAGTGCCTAGTCCGTTTAGCGCCTGAGCTAGATGGACTAGAGATGGTGTACCAACTCGCTGCGAGCCCTGAGACCTACTATGGCATGCCTATTTTGGCTTGGGGGCTAAGAGAAGACGGCAGTGTCTTTGGCATGGTGCCTTGGATGGAAACGTTGGCGGCCTGCCATGATCTGAATAGCCAGGAGAATGGTTACTTTGTGGGCTACCGTGATCCTGAAACGGAAGAAATTTTCGATTCACCACCGGATCACAAGTATCACGAGTTAGTCGCAGCAGCTGAATATTTTGATTACGAGGCTTCCGGAGAAGTCACTCTCATTCAGCAAATCCCCGACACACTAGGCACCCATGCACTGTGCATGAACCACCCCAACTCGCCTTGGCATATGAAACCCGTTTACGGTTGGCGGCTCTACAGTGACGGCAGTTTAGATGCGCTTGTTGCCGATGAGCAAAAGGCCTCCATGACGCCCATTCTGTTAGGGGACAAGTGCCTCTACAGCGCCCATGCCCGCCATCAGACCGTTTACTTTTTCCAGCGTCATATTGCCAACCGCATACTGGAAGAAGATCCAGCCACGCTGGATGCGTTAGCAATGATGGTAGTGGCAAGCGATTAACAAGGTACTTATCTGCTGCTACTGTGGGCGAGGCCAACATCGGTTAGTCGAATTGGCTCTCGCCTGGGCTTGAGCGCCCAATAGTCAACTAAACCAGCAGCGATCTAAATTTAATAGCTGCCCTAAATGGCTATCACATACATATAGCTATCACACATAACCAGCTCAGATAGCTATGCTAAACGAATGAAATAGTGGTAAGTATTCGTGGAAGAAGTGTCCTGTTCGAGCAGTTCGTGCCCTAAAAATTGACAAAACTTGGGCACATCTCGCGTGGTGGCAGGATCGGTGGCAACCACCTTGAGTATTTGGCCTGAAGTCATGTCGCGTACTTTATTATGCATCAGCATAATGGGCTCTGGGCAGTAGAGCCCTGAGGTGTCTAATACCGCATCGTAGTTGGGTAACGTACCCGCATTATCAGCCATTAATATCCTCGACGTAGGAAACGGAGCGTATGATTAAAGTTATCATCGAACGGCGCATTATGCCCGGCCTTGAAGAAGAGTTTGAGCAAGCGGCTCGGGAGGCAATGCGAGTCTCCTTAGGCGTAAGGGGCTTCATTGGTGGAGAAACCCTTGTTGAACTTGGTCATACTGATCGCCGACTGATGATTACCAAATGGCGCGATATACGCGCCTGGAAAGAGTGGCACTCTAGCGAAGCCCGCGCGACAGCTATGCAGCGTATTTTACCACTGCTAACCGAAGACGAAACCATACGCATCTACGAGCCCGGCCATTAAGCCTATAGCATTGAGCGCGTTAATTTCTTAGTTTTACGTGTACCGTTACTTCTTCGCGATCATGGTAGAGGTGACGGCATGACACATTGGCATGAACTCCCGCTTTTTCCAACGACTCTTCCAACGCAGTGAGGCAACGTGTTACTTCATCCCAACGCTTTTTCATGGGCAACTTAAGGTTAAAAATAGCTTCTTTACACCATTTGCGGATCAGCCAACGCTCAACCATGGCCAGTACGCGCACGGGTTTATCTACAATATCGCAGACCAGCCAATCCAAACGTTGTGGCGGCTCCCAGGTAAAACCATCCTCCTTCAGATGATCTATCTGTCCTGTTTTCATCAACTGGACATCCATCGGGCCATTATCGATCGCATATACATACATGCCACGCTGAACCAACTGCCATGTCCATCCGCCTGGGGCCGCTCCTAAATCAGCGGCTTGCATATGCGGCGCGAGTCGCACTTCCCACTCATCCCGGGGAATAAACTCATGCCACGCCTCTTCTAACTTCAGCGTTGAACGACTGGGTGCTCGGGATGGAGAGCGCAGTCGACGAATACCGTTAATCAAATCGCTACGATTGCCTGGGAAGCTCATCGCCAGCTGTACTTGATCACCATCGGTCCAGAAAATATGTAAGCGCCGTGCGCCCGCGCTGCGCCTTAACGCACCACGCTTTTTAAGCATACTTTCCAGCGGTTTCGTGAGCGCTTTAATCAAACCGGCCAGCGCCTTGCCATCATTAGTATCCGGTGTTTCGTGCCAAATCTCTTCGAAGTTCCAGCGACTGGCTTTGACCTGT
Source organism: Vreelandella neptunia (assembly GCF_022489065.1). Lineage (GTDB taxonomy): Bacteria > Pseudomonadota > Gammaproteobacteria > Pseudomonadales > Halomonadaceae > Vreelandella > Vreelandella neptunia_A. The sequence continues at coordinate 122,480 of NZ_JAKVTW010000015.1, forward strand.
TCCAGGATCGCGGTAAGGCGGTCGTCACGAGACAGAGTGAGCGCAGGCAATGCCGCGAGGCTTTGGCGTGCAAATATCAGCTTCTTAAACGCGGCCTGGCGGTGTAAATCATTCACCGGCTCTCCATCAAGACGCGTCAAGTTTACCCACCCATCACCGTAAGCAGCTTCACAGGCTACACCGTTTAATGCTGCGTAGTGCTGCATTTCTGCCAGTGCATCATTCTCAAAGCCTGGACGACAGTATACGAGCCACGACGTGGGTACTAGTTCACTCACCCTTTCACCTCAAACCTTGAATATCAACATGATGGGGCATTACGTACCAAACCAATGACCCTTAACGACAAACTGCGGCCAGTATCATAGCATTTTATTAACCCGATACGTCTGGCGTTGCACAGCACTTGGGCAACGTAAGTGAAAATCGTCTTTTATCCAAAAGTGTCGTAAACTCCCTATAACAGCTCTTTCTTATCTTCTGGAAAGAGCTGTTTTTATTATCTATTTAGAAACTTTCTAACTAATGTTTTATACCGCTGATTACTAGCGTGTACTTTTGCCAAGGAGAGCGAAATGGGGCAGCGACCACCCCTTTTAATTAACCGGCTTGACGCTGAACGTTTACAGCGCTTGATTGATGATGCCTCTGAAAAGGATCAAGCGGTGGCGGAAATGCTTGAGAATGAGCTTAGTCGCGGCGTCGTCGTTGACCCGAAAGAGGTTCCTGGCGATGTCGTTAGCATGAATAGCCAGATTCAGTTCACCGACCTTACCCGCGACAAGCAAATGGTTCGAACCCTGGTTTATCCCCATGCACTAAGCTGCACCGAGGATGGCCTTTCGGTGATGGCCCCTATCGGTGCCAGTCTACTTGGCCTAAAAGTGGGCGATACCATTGATTGGCCCCTGCCAAATAACAGCCAAACACTCTTAAGAATTGATGCCATACTTTGGCAACCTGAACGCGAAGGACAATTTCATCGCTAACGGATGATATCCCCCAAGGCGTAAGCCCTGGGGGTTTATTTGTCTTTCATTCGCACAAACAAAAAACCCAACCGGGCGGCTGGGTTCTTCGTTGAAAACGGGTGAGGGGTGACCATGCAGGCAGCTCACAACCTTTACTCCTCACATTTCACTATTTACACATCG
>NZ_JAKVTW010000016.1 GCF_022489065.1 Vreelandella neptunia
AGCCACCAGCCACCAGCCACCAGCCACCAGCCACCAGCCACCAGCCACCAGCCACCACAGAACCTTCCAGCAGACCAAGTAGGGTAATCACAGCCCTTAGCCACTTGAAGCCAACAGAGAGGCAAACAACGAACGGTAGGGCTATCCCCCTTATCAATGAGCTCCACAGGGAAGGAGAGAAATACACCTGGCCACGACAACCCAAGGGAAGAGATCTCTTATACACCCCGCTCGATGACAGCTAAGGTAGCTCGCTTCTCCCGCCCATACTCGCAAGCTCGCAAGGTCGGGAACCCTAGCCCACACCAATACACCGCTCAGGCTCAAGAGCTCACCACGGCCTCATAGCTACCGCTACTTTTCTCCCGTTCATACTCGCAAGCTCGCAAGAACGGGAACCCTAACCCACAGACCATAGAGAACCACATACAAGCTCTCGCCTTTTCTCGCTATCGTTTCGCCAACCCCCGCTCAACGAAAACTCCAAAAGGCTCGACTCCAATTCAATGCTCGCAAGCTCGCAGGAAAACCATTCCCCCTTGCTCGCAAGCTCACAAAGGGAACCCGACACAACACCGCTATGCTTCGCTCAGGTTCGCAAGCTCACCACAGCTACACATAGCTCCAAAACCAGAAGGGCAAGGCTTCACATACCCCAATAATCGAAACCCCATACAGGTCAAAACAGAAGCTTGTAGCAAAGACACCTAACCCCATTGCTATCAATGAAACCCATTATTGAAAGCAATACAGACCCTTCAAAATACGACCAACACGAAAACCTTCAACACCATTTGAAAGCAAAAACAGAACCGACATAAAACCACTGCCAGCTTTTTCAATTCTGGAAGGTGGATGGAATTCTTTTATTGATATCAAAATATCTGTTGTTGAAAGTAATTTTGTATTGCTAGCAAAGGTATATATTTTGTTAACAATATACACACCAGTAAGCTAAATATTGACTCCAAAATGTATAAACATTTTAAGAAATGAAGAGCTAAAATTTAAAGGTCGGTTGAAAGGTTTTTTGTTGAAAGCAAAGAGGGGATGGTAAAAAACACCTATAAAATATTAAAAAAATGCATCGAGACTTTTCAATCTTCGGCTCCTGAAGGAACCCGCAGGAACCAGAAGGAACCTACAGGAACCCGAAGGATTCTCACGGAACCTGTAGGATACTCAAAAATCCTTAAAGAACCTTCAGTTTATCGTTTGAGGTATATATTTTGAAGGTGGTATATTTGTTTTCAATAAGGGGTGCTGAAAGAGGTAGGGTATATATTTAACGAAAATAATAACACTACAATTCCGATAATCCATTTCTCAATAACTAAAAAGGGTTTATTAAAAGGTATATATTTTATATTCACTATATACTTGGTTGAGTTAACAAGCATTCGTAAAGTCTCACATAGTTAACCAATTAAACTAAGTAGCCATTATTTCTATAAATGTCCGAATAGGGGATATAGGTTTTTATTTTATCAAGTTGATTAACATACAATAAGAACTTTTAGTATTCAGAAAAAAAATACCAACATAATCACTTTAAGCCTAATAGGGGATAGTGGTTTTTTATATCTAGTGGTGTTTTCCTAAAAATGATGTAAGTATGTTTTCTGTAAATAGCATTCCTTGATTATGTTAGTGTTTACTAACTAAGTTTGTTGGTATCTTTGGTTTTAATAAGAGCAAGGCTATCTTTTTTCCCCTATTCGCTTCGCTCATAGTTGAAAAAAGAACCACTTCGTTAGTCTCGCCACTTCGTGTCTCACCTAACTTCGTTGCCTTGCAAAGGGGCTCCGCCCCCTTGACCCCCAAAAACATAACCCCATTTTTGCCCCCAAAACCCAACACATTCAAATAATGTTTTCCGCCAAAAGGTTTAGCGGTATATACGTTTTTGCTAACAATCCAAGGTGGATTGTAATACAGCATTAAAAGCCAGTTTGTGATATAATGATATTATAAAGTTGAGGCAACTTTAAATTGCAGTCAAATGTTATTGAAAACAAATTATGTTGCTTTCAAAAAAAATAGAACTTAACACGATTATGATGCTCATATTATTAAGAGTTAATAATAAAAACAATAAAGGAGAATGTGTCTGATGGAACAGAATACAGTTATTAAAGAGAAAGCAAAATACCAAAATGTAAAAATTAGGGTTAATCAAAATGAGTATACATTGATTAAAGAGATTATCGGTGATGATAAAGTATCAACACAGATAAGAGATATGTTTTTAGACGAACAAGAATTTGCTTTCAAAAATATGCCAAAGATAAATCGAAACCTTTTAAGAGAGGTGGCGATGATAATCAACAATGTGAATCAGATTGCTAGAGCCGTAAATGAAAACAAAGGTAGAGCCAGAGAAGAAGAAGCTTTGTTTTCAATGGAGTTGTTAGCAACGATAGAAGAGCAGGTTAAGGAAATCCTTCATAAAAATATTGTGAAGGTTAAGGGGCAGAGAGATTTTAAAAAGTTGATATCAACTAATGAAACAATCCGAGAATTTAATCCCATCAATGAAAATAGAAAAAGAGAAATAAAGATATGCTTCAATGAAAAACAGTATGAGCAATTGATATCAAAGTCTGAAAAGCTTGATGGTAAACCAGTTGCTAGAGTTATGAGAGAGTATTTTATTTCACAGGCAGAGAGAGTTAAAAAAGCGATTCCACCAGCAAGATATGAAATGGTCGCAGACCTAAATGAAGCAGGCACCTATTTAAATGATGTTGCAAGAGGTGTGAATGAGAGAAGAAAGGCAGGTGTAAGTTTGGTTCTTCATTCTGTGATAGTGCAACTAGAGTTTATACAGGGAATGATAGAGGCAATACACAACAAGGAGGTTACAGAATGATTTTTCGATATTTTCCATACGGTAGTAAGACATTTGCACTTAAATGTAGGCTTACTGGAAACAGAGGTGGTTTTAATGCTGTTGACTACGTTAGAGGTAATAAAGACCATGAAGGTCACGATAGGAAAGTTCTTCCTGAATTGATGAAGGGAGATTCAGACCTGATGGTTAATATTTTGGATGAAGGAAAGTATGCCAACGAATATGTATCAGGTGTATTAAGGTTTACTGAAAGAGATTTGAGTAAAGACTTCCTTCATAAAATAATTGAAGAACACGAACGAATGTCTTTACCTGGATTAGAGCCACACCAATATGCAAGCCTATGGTATCTACACAGAGATAAGGATGATATTGAGCTTCACTTTATTTATTCAAAAGAAGAGTTGACGACAGGTAAGAAACTTGCCCCTTATGTTTATTATAAAATGGGTAGCAAAGATAAGAACTGGGATTATTCTAAAATGGATCACTGGCAAAATGCTATCAATGCAGAATATAATTTAGGTGACCCAAAGCACCCCTATAATAGACAGATAATTTCAGAGGCAGATATTAGGCTTCCAGAGCCAACAGCTAAAAGCAAAGAAGGTATTGATGAAGAAATTTATAGACGTATAAAAAAAGGTGTTATACAAGACAGAGAAACATTGCTATCTGAGTTGGAAAACATAGAAGGAGTTATTGAGGTAAGCCGTGTTACTAAAAAATCAATCAGTGTAAAGGTTAAAGATAGAAAAGCACCTATCAGGTTAAAAGGAACAATCTACGAAGAAGGGTTTGTAGCTGAAAACCTAACAGCATCTTTTTCTACCAACCTTGAGAAAGAAGCTGAAGCCTATGATGCCGACAGAGAAAACCGAGCTAAGAGGGAAAGAGCCGAGGCAGAGAAAATATATAGGTATCAAGCCAAGGTGAATAAAGAAAAGTTCAAGCCGAATGAAGGCAAGGTTTTAAAAGCTGAATTCTATGCCCTTATTGACGACAAGATCCTTGCTGGCGAGCTTACTAGCCGAAAGCAGATAGTGGAGCATCTAAAGGCTCAGGATAAGGTAGTGGAAGTTGTAGACACCCACAAGCACCATATCAGCATCTACTACGAGGGTGGAGCTAGACCGTTCAGGATGGAAGGTGAGCCATACCAGAGGGAAGGCAGTATTGATAACTATCTAAATACCTTACTTGGCAACAAAGCAGACAGTGACCAAAAGATTGAGGAAAGAAGAAGGGAAGAGGAAGAGTATTATTTTAGTAGAGAGTTTGGAAAACTGGATTTTGTGAGATTAAAAGACACACGTTGGAATGAGTTTGCAAAATCAATTGATAATATGGAGAACTTAAAAGAACACTTGAGTTCAAATAATGATATAATAGTGTTGAATCAAAATACTGATAACGTCAAATCAAAGATTGAAGCTAATAGTGATATGACAGAATTTGATTTATCAATATTCAGGGCTTATGCAGAAGACCCACATTTCGAAATTAAGGAAAACAAAAATAATCATAAGGAGAAAGAGTATGACACAGATAACAAAGCAGATAGACAAAGAGCAGAACGAATTATTAGAGAGCTTGTCACTAGACAACCAAAAAAATCTCTTTCAAAATACTTTAAAGACACTTTTGACGGAATTAAAGGAGCAATCCAACATTTCAGCAGAAGTTATAGACGAAGTTTCGAAAATTTACGATCAACTAGACGAAAGATTGTCAGCAGTAGAGAAAAATCAGCAAGTATTGATGAAGCATTTAAACACACTATCTCAAACTTTGAGAGAGAAGTTCTAGCCCTTCAAGAAAGAAGAGCCAAATATCAGCCAGAGTCTAAAGACAATGGAATTAAACCAAAGTTTTAATAAATTCTATTATCAATAACTAAAAGCCACTTTAACTAAGTGGCTTTTTTTGCGGTGGCTTCGCCACCTAGGCTATTGAAGATTAAATTATTCGGTTTGTTGTTAATAAGTCATTTAATTATTGACTTATATAAATATTATGATATAATAATCTAGTCAATCCAAGTTGATTTTTATTTTTTAGTAGTGGTGTCCTCAGTAATATCCGTTGCTTCCAACACCACTATGGGAAAGCCACCTTTTATAAGGTGGCTTTTTTTATTGTTTTTGCCTGCAAAACTGGATCTATTTAAAGATTGTGATATAATTATAAGTATAGATAATCAACAGAGATAAAGACTATGTTCCTAATAAATCAATACGGCCATTACTTTGAAGTTGACTCCAATCTTGATATAGACTAAAAAGCTTTCCATGGTTGTCAGTTTTTTGAAACAGAAAAAGCTATGCTTGAAAAAGTTTGCCAGCAACAAGACCTACAAATGGATGAAGTAGAAGGAGCAACCTTCTTCGTTACTAAAAAGTCTGGTGTGATTCACATCATAGATAACCGCTGTGATTCTGAAGAAGTTGAAACAGAAGTAGAAGCCTTTATTAGCGAATATCAGTTATAAAACAATAGGTCGCCCGAAAGGGCGACTATAAGCAGGGGAACACGATGAATATTGAAAACAAGGTTTACTCAGTTCTTGCTAGCAATTCTTGGTTCGTTGATATCAACAACATTGAAGCCAACTACGTAGAATTCCAGATTACCTTTTCAGGCAAGGTATTCAATCGTGTCCTGAAGGTGCGAGAAATTGAGGGTAAAGACCTTGTTGCTTTCAAGCGAAAGGCTGTTGGCTTCATCGAAGATATTACGGCAGAGGCAAGCGATGCACTCCGCTTCGAGAATCTACCCCAGCAGGACTTTATCAAGATGGTTGACCTAGTAGCTATGGCATTCGTGGAAGCCCTAGAGGAAGCCTACAGGGAGCGAGAGAAGCAGGTAGCTTAATAATTCACACAGATAGAACCCGAAGCCCGCACCCAGCGGGCTTTTTGTCGGCTTGAGGCAGGCATAAGTCCCTAGCTGTCTTCGCTACAAGCTATGCTCATAGCTGGTATGATCTGGTAATACATTCACTTAGGTAGATAGTCCTTATGACCAGTAAACACCTTCAGGTAAAAAGACACCATCACCATGTATGGGGTAAATATATGAAGCGGTGGTCATCAAATGATCAAGATGTCTATATAACGACGAGACAAAAGAAAATTATTTCTCATAGTGTTGGCGATATTGCTTTTGTTAGTGATTTTTACAGGGTAGGCTACTTAAAGCAAGAACATATAGATTTAATAAAAAGCTTTTCTAGTCTTGCAGATAAGGAACTTCAAAAGCAACATATGCTAAATCTAAGTGAATTTATATTAAAACAGTTTCTTGAGAAAAAATACAGAGAAAGCAATATATACGATAAAGAAATAGAGCAAATTATTGAAGCTATGAAGGGAAATGGTATTGAAAATTACCACACAGCCCATGAAAACGAAGTTCAACATATATTAGAAAGCCTTGCCAATAGAGATTTATCTATTCTTGAAAATGGCGAGAATATGTTAAATTTCATGCAGTTCTATGCTCAGCAGTTTACTCGAACTAAAGCATTTAGAGATAAAGTTAAAATGGCTTGCTCAGGAGCCAATGATATTGCAGGAAAAAAAATTAGTAAGACATTAGAAGAAAGCTGGTGGTTTCTTAGTTATATGTTCGGAATGACTGTAGCGGATTCTTTATATGATTATAGAAAAAGAGATATTCATTGTTTATTAATCAATGAAACTGATATGCCGTTTATTACCTCCGATCAACCTGTAATCAATGCTTATCAGAAGATGAGTGATGAATTTAAACCTCCTGAAGATCATGAATGCGATCTTTATTTCCCGATATCGCCAAAAGTAGCCTACATGATAAACAAATCGAATCGCTTTCCCCGAGGCAAGGTAGTTGTAACGGAAGACATTGTAGAAGAAATGAATATAAGAATAGCGAAGTCCGCGAATGTCAATATCATTTCAAACAGTGAAGAATCTTTAAAGCCCTATCGAAAGTATGTAGGTACATGGCACCAGAAGGTGAAAGACAGCTTAGGTGGGAAAGCATAGGCCAGTGGGCTAGGGTAGGCTCAGAACAAGACGATCCAAAGCCAGGTCCCCACATTGAAGACAACAAGGGGTATGGAACAATTGCCAAGCTCACGGCCAATAATGAGAAGAGGTAATGCTCCTTTAAGTTAAAGATTATCATTCGTATCAAAGAGCAATCCAAAGAGCCTCGCTTTCAATACCTTCCATATAGCCTATAGCTTCAAGAATACGAAAACTAATAGCTATAGGTTATTTATCTTCAAATCTGGTTAAAATTTGATCAATTTTAGGCTTCGCACAAGCCGTTTTCTCTACCTACCCCGACACTTATCCTTCCCTAGTCTTAAAATGGCTTACAGACGATTTTAGAAGCATTGTGAGCGATGCTTGATAGTGACCGACAGAAGCAATAGAAGAATAGAAAAGCTTCTTTACACCCATATTTGCACCAAAACAACATTATTTTCACCTATTTTGATTGTAATTATTGATCGTGATTGCTTATATCAATAGCCAAAATAGATCAAACATTTTTTTTAGTAAAAATATTTTCGGTTAAGTGACTGATAATGATCATGTTAATTTTTAAACTCGCACGGATTTACGAAAATAGTCATATTTAGGGCTTGACAGATCAAAAAGTAACCGTTCCACAAAATTGACTTTTAGTTTGTAAAAGGCTTTAATGCTTACCAATTCAACAGCATTCAAATTCAAACAGAGGATATATGGAATTAGATTATGAAATTGAAATAGCAGAACCCAGAAAATTCATGTTTGATATCAATATTAAATTCGTTATTGATGACAACCCGCACACAATTAGAATAGAAGACGTGTTAGGTGGTGATTATTATTGGGATAGCTATCAGCTTATAGATCTGGATGCAGTTATTGATATAACTATTGAGCCAGATAAAATCTTTGGTTTTAATAGAAATCCATTTAAGCTGATAATCAGACCAGAAGATTTTGAACCATACAATTTTTCTACCTTTAGGACGTTGACTCTAATTGATAGCAAATATAGCTATATTGCTCTCAACAAATTGAAGTCAAAAATTGATACAGGTGATGACAAAGAGCTTGAGCTTTTTAAGTTATTAAGAAATATAGTAGAAGTCGGTTTCTTATTTTTAGAAAAATACATTGAGAAGAAACAGGTAGAAGAAAAATTTAGCAAGAATACTAATTCAATAACTGAAAGGGGAACTGCATGAATTTAATTAAAGAAAAATACCCGGAATTACTCCATGAGATGGGTTCTACTGTTGAAGTCAATGAAAACATAGCTATTGAGATAAGTGAGAAAGGCAATGTATTTAGCTTCGCTTACCCTTGTGATAGGTATGGCTCATTTATGTCGATGACAGTAAAGATTCGGCGGGACGAAGCAGTAGAGGGCGATATAGAGGCATTCATTGATTACCTGATCAAGAAAATTGCTATTATCGAAAACAAAATCTTTAATCAAGAAGAAAAAGCAGTATTAAGAACAGAACTTCAGGAATTTGTTATGGGTGAAGCTGAAGAGCATATCAATAGGCATTGTATTCCAGATGATGATGAAGAAGATGAAGATAGAGTAATTGATCAAGATGAAGCGAGAGCTTCATTTGAAAGAGCTTGGGAAGAGCTTGATAACTTAAAAAAATAGTAACGAAAAGAGGGTAGTATAGTGCTACCTTCTTTAAATAAAAGGAGAAAATATGACAAAAAATAAAGAAAAAGAGGAATGGTTTATAGATTTTACTTCAGATTTTATTATTGATGAATTTTATTATAACAAAGTTAGTATTCATCACTTGAAACTTGTTATTGCTAGTCGTGTTAAGCACAGAGAGTTATCTAATAAAATATTTAAAGCAGTTTGTTCTAAACTCGCCTTAAATATAGAAGCAGCATAATTTAAATATTAAAAGTAATAAAATGGTTTCAACAATTCCGTTGAAGCCAATAGAGAAGCTTTGTCTTCAAAAAAGGGGAACTATATGAAAAATGAAATTATGAAACATAGTGAATTTAAAAAAGCAGTAAGCCTTCTTCAGGATGATATTATGTTAATTGAAGCTAAAGGTTCACTAAATAATATGCAGATTATTTTTAATTATAAAAATGAAAAGATGACTGCTGTTCAAAGTATAGAGCATTTTGATATTTCATTTGCTAGTGACAGTAATCTTTATAAAAGAGTAGAGAAGATGGATGATGATGAAGTAGGCCATTTTCTAGAACTCCTTTCGAGTGCTGCATATTTAGAAGTAAGTAATGAAGTAATGCCTAAAATCGGTTATTTAGAAGATTTTATGAGTATTGAAATGAAAATTAAATTTACTCCTTTAATGCAAGAAGCTATTTAGTCTGTAGAAAAATATTTTTGTAATAGATACAAAATTAATGGGCTTCAGTAATTCCGATGAAGCCCAAAAAATTAGGAGAATAATATGGAAGATGAAGTTTATGAATTTATCAACGAAACCCAAGTTGTTTTCAAAGATGAAGACACCGTAAATATCACCTATAAAGGGGAAAATAAAGAAATTGAGCTTATGATAGGTGCTGGTGGATATTACCGTCCTAACACCAGAGAAGTGCTTCCATACAAGCTTATAAACGACATATCCGAAAGTTTTATAGGGGAAGATAAAGAATGTATCAATAAAGCACTTCGCACAGCAGAAGATTATATTTTTGGAATGATAATTAACTACAGTAATTAAATATTATAGAAAAATTAAAGTGTAAATCTAACACAAATAAAAGGAGAACTGTATGAAAATTAAGATGAAAAAAACGAAAGTGGGTTTATCCTTAAATGTTAAAAATTTTGATACATTGGTAGCTGATATTGAAAGTGAAGTAGAAGAACAGTTGTTTAATAAAATAACCGTTAATAGCTTTGAGAGGCAGGGGAGGCGGGGTCTAGTGGTTTCGGAAATAGATAAACTCAGCTTCGTAGCTTCCTTTGATTTTGATAAAAAAGAAATGACATTAAAGGAAGTGTATAACGATAACCATTTTTACAACTTAATAAAAGCTAAGTCTGAAGAAAAGGTAAGAATATTGTTGTTTAAAATTGCCAATTACTCAATAGGCAAGGCATTTCTTCAGGATAAAAGTGAAGATGTAGTTGTTTACAAACCACTTGAAGTAGCCTGATTGCCACCAAACTGAATCAAGGGAGAATAATGTGTTAATTAAAGAAAACGAAGGTTATTTTGAAGTAAAACTTAGTTCCATTACTGAAGAAGATATTGTTAGGGCTATTGATTTTGCTACCAATAATAGTGTAATTAGCGACAGTGATTCAGTTATTCCATACGAAAATATTGAATGGAACGGAAGATCAAAGCATTTAGATCTTTATTTGGAAAATTTACTGTTCCGTATTGTATTCAATGAATATGAAAACTTCTTTTCTTTTGGTGTTTGTTATACGGAAGATGAAAAAGATACGATTTTTTTATATGATTTATTAGGCGATATATATGATATAGATGAAATTGAAGGCTATATGATTAAACAAAAAAATCATCTTGAAGAAATAGCATTAAAGTTGTTTGATAGTATGTCAGATGATTTAAAGAGTAAGGTGAAATCGTGGAAGGTTGAAAAACCGGAGCATACATTTAACAAACATATTAAAGATATTTTAGTGTCTTCACTTATGCTTTATATGCAAGGTGTATACTTTAAAAAAGAGAGAGATGTAAGTTGGATGGAAGATGATTTAAGAGATAATGTTTTATTAGAGGTTGATGATGAGTGTAAGAAACCATTTGATATCAAGAGAGTGTATGATGAGAAAGTGGGGGATGAGAGGATTACTAAGTATGAATATAGAAGGCAGGTCAGGTTTAAATACGAAAAACATATAAGCTTAAATTTAGCTATAAAATACACTTTGGAATACGATGAAGTGGATGATGTATATTGTGTGGATCAGGCTAGTTTCATAGATGAAGATGATAAATATGGTGATGCAGAAGATATGTTGGAGTATATGTTTTTAAAATATTATGAAGGGGAAGTGGGAAATAATGGCCCTTACTATGCTTTTATTGATTCATATATTTTAGAGCAGTTAACAGAAATGTTTGAAGAAGATGTAAAGAAAACAGAGTATAAGAGTGATTTTGGTTATTGAATTAGTAAACATTATAAGTGTTTTTATGATATAATAGTTATCGCATATTTATTTGACTTCAAAGGGGAACTTTTGTTTTCAATAGTTGTTTAATAAATATGCAATCACAATAATAATAGGAGAAAATATGAGTCATAGAATAAATAGAGACGTTGGTTTTTATGGAGGTAATGAGGGTTTACAAGCCAGAGTAACCGTTGACCACAAAAAAGATACCGTAGCCGTTGATTACAAAATAACCCTTGGCGAACGTGAAGATGGTTTATACGGAGTGAAAGAAGCTAAACTAGATGGTGGTTTTATAGAAGATGAATACTATAAAAATAATCCGATAGGTGGTCCTGAAAATACACAATCACCGGAAGAATATTTTGCTGACAACGGTATTGATATCAATGAAGTTAACCAAACAGCAGAGAAATATATTCAAGATAAGGCAAACCCTAACGACTTCACATTTAAAGAAATAAAGGAAGATTTAAAACAAGGAGTTCGTGAGTATTTCAAAGGAAGTGAAGGGGAGAGTGTTAGCACGTTAAAAACAAAGAAGTTTAAAGAGAAAGCACTTACAAGCTTCAATAGCAGTGACAAAATATCTACTGTTATGATTGATATTGAAAGCACGAAAGCCTTAAATGATGTATTTAATAAAGAATTTAAGAAGTGTAAAAAGAGTGCTATCAATAAAGAAGCATATAAAAGTTTGTCAATGTAAATAAAGATTAAGGAACTTTTAAGTATTAAAGTTGTTTAATATATAACCAAAAAATAATAAGGAGAAGTAATATGATAGATAGATACAAAATACAGTATGAGTTAGATAAGTTCGTTTCATTTGCAGGTAGCCAGATTGGTGCAGATATAGCTTACGTGGATACCTTAACAGATGAAAAGCTAGCAGAGGGAAGAATAAAGGTTGATTTTAATAAGTATGGTGAGATTGAAACACCAGCCCTTGATGTTATTAATCAAGCTTCAGAAGTGTTTACTCACGGTGGTTCTGAAGGTGCTATGTATAGAGCAGAAAGACTTTTAGAGAATATCGGTGATGATTTACCTAGTCACGTTCGTTTCAATGCTGTTGAAAACAATATCACACCGAAAATAGAAAGAGCTTTCATAAATGAGTTTGAGGGTGAGTTGGTTGATAAGTTTAACAGTGAGGGTGAAGAAATAGGTAGTGTTAATACTAGCTTTGCTATTTACGAGTTAGATATTGATGTTGATGGAAAACAATACCAAGCTGTATTGAATCTTACCAAAGACGAAGATGGTAAATATAGTGTATCAAAAGATGGTGATTCATATGATATTGCTGGTGGTTTTGATGGTACAAACAAAGAAATCAAAGAAGCTGTAGAGAACGATATTAAAGCACTCTATGGTGAAAAGGCTTATGAAGAAGGTTATGGTTTGAAAGCAACTGAAGCGGTTTTAGATATTCTTGAGCAAAAAATAGATAACAAGCTAGAATCTAATCAAAGGGTAAAAGAACCAGAGTTAGCTAAAAAGCAAAAAAAAGATAAAGGCTTTGGAATGTCAATGTAACCCAAGCAGAAGTTAAAGCCCGTAATTATACGGGCTTTTTTTAACAACAAAAAAGGAGAACACAATGGAAAAAGAATTTGAAATCAAAATCAATAAAGCAACTAGAGATACATTGAGTGCTATATTCAAAACAGAGAAAAGTGACTTGGAGTTATTGCTACCGCTAAAGGATGGAAAACTTGACTTCAAAGCAGTAGAACAAGCTTCTAACTACAGTATCAACCCTGTTAAGGAAGGTGAAGAGTTAGAAAGAGAAATGGCTATTGATTCCAATCTTTTCATAGAGTCGGTTTCACAAGTCATACACGACAGATTCTATAAAGAGATTGAGCTTCATGGAGAGCCTAGAACAGGGCTTAGAGAGCTTGTGGAAGCTGTACAGGGTGATATAGAGAATGACTTTAATAATCAGCTATTAAAGCACCAAAAAAAGCAGAGAGGGCATAACCTTTCAATATAGCTACCAGCCCGTTTAATAGCGGGTTTTTTTATTGCCTGATATAAAGTTTTTTGCTCGAAAAGTGTTAATAAAATAAGTTATTTATTAAATACAATTGATTTATAATAATTATATGTTATTATATTTAAAGGAGTTGATTTTTAATGTTATGGGTATAACTGAAAATAATATTTTTATTAACATATGTAACTCCATTTTCGATAAAATGAGATCACACCCTTTCACCGGCGAAAGTTGATTAGGGTGTGATGTTTAAAATAAAAAGCCACCTTCTTATCGGAAGGTGGCTTTTTTATTGCCTACAATAAAATATTGCTCGGATAGTGTTAACAAACTAAGTTATTTATTAAACACAATTGATTTATAATAATTATATGTTATTATATTTAAAGGAGTTGATTTTTTTATGTTTTAGGTATAAGTGAAAATTTTGTTTTTATAAACATTTTAAGCTCCTTTTTTATATTTTATTACACACATTAAACAAATCCTCTCAAAGATATATTTTAATGTGTGTGAAGTTTTTTATAAAAGCCACTTTGTAGAAATACAGTGTGGCTTTTTTATTGCCTACAACCGCCACACAAGTCCCTGAAAACCAGAATATGACCGATGACACAGGGTAGAGCTTCAAACGGCTTACAGAGCCTTCCTGATGTATTAAAAACCTTTACTATCACAACTTCAATATCTAGCGAGCTAGCGAGCGAAAAAGCTTTATTAACTACCAAACAGATCAATATAAAGTTGGCTTTCGGGATCAATACAAAATCTAGTATCCCACCTATTATTGTGAAGAATATAATTAAAACCATACAATTCATTGTAATCAAAAGATTGTGAATCTACTTCACCATATTGCTCGAAATAATAAGAATCACCATTTCCATTTGTATTAAAAGTATAGTAAACAACTCCATTTACCATTACTTGATATGTTTTAATAAATGATGGATTTGCTAGATATTGTTTTATATTAAATTCTTTAAGAAATGCTCTATAAGATCCATTTTCTCCATTAGATAGGTTACTGCTATCATCTAAATTAAACGAAGTGAGTTCGGAAGGATACATACTATCTTGTTGTGCTACAAATTCTTCATAAGATAATTCACCAGTTAGCTCCATCGCTTGATCGTCTCTAAAAGATCGACTGTATTGATTTGAAGCATATTCTGGTATTTCTTCATTACAAAGATAACCGCTTTTGTCTTCAACATCTTCAGTAATATCGGGATACCTGATACCGGTACTCGCTTTAGTTCCGTGTATCGGTTGCCTATAAGTAAAACTATCAGCTACAACTAAAAGTGGGAATATAATTAAGCTTGTTATAGAAATTGATATTATTGACCTTTTCATTTTATTTACCTCGCTTTTTAAATTAGTGTTATCATTTTCAAACTAATTACTTGAAATAAAACTATGTGATTTTGATAACAATTAAACTATTATATCACTATAGCTTTATTTATGTGTTTTCATAATAACTAGCTTAAGATTTTTATTGATATCAATAAGAACTTTCGTGATATAATGAAGTCATATAGCCAACCCAAAACAAAAAGGAGAAAACAATGGAGAAGCAATTATTAAACTTGAGGAAATTCTTAGAAGAAAGTGGATATCAGATATTAACGACTATTACAGACGATAGACTATCTAATGAAAATAAATTAAATGTATACCTATCTAATAAGCTTTCTGAAACGGCAGAAGTTTTAGGTCACGAAGATCCTTATGAAACACATCATACAACACTTCAAGTTGCTTTTAATGACACAGGTAAAATCAAAACATACGACGAAGACTTGATACTTCAAGATAGAGACTTCTTTGATAGGGTATCAGAGCTAGCAAATACCAGCCCTGAAGCGATTTTAGATACTATTAGGGAAAGGGCAGAGTGGAGCTTTAACAACTTTATAGAAAGCGATTTTAGCGACAAATGGAAGCCCATGAGTGACGAAGATGTTTTTGAGCTTTGGGGAGATCGTGCTGATAAACTTAAAGTCTCTTGTGAAGAAACAGGTGAAACTTATTTAAAAGAAGTTGACTCAACATCTATTCACTTCACTGTATCAGTTCAGCAAGAAGATAAGCATCTAGAGCTAGAATACAATGTTGGTGATAACGAAAAGCAATTTGAAAAAGAGTTTTTCTTAAAACAGCACGGCGACACACTTAAAGAGAGTTTTAATGAAGAGCAGATTGATTACATACTTTCTCAAGTAAATAATACTATCAATGACCGCCTTTTTTTCATTAACCCAAGAATGACGAATGAAGAACACGAATTGGCGACTGAATACTTTGGTGCTACTGATATTGAAGTCAACAAGGTTAAAACCGTTAAGAACGATAACCATAAACATAACTGTATTACCACAGTAAATTATCAGGGTGATAAATACATTCTTAATTTAGAAGCAGAAAAAGAAGGTGATTCTTACACTGTTGATATGAAGAGTTTAGAGAACGACAGTAAAGACAATGTTGCTTTCAAGAATAAGCTTCTAGCAAATATCACTTCACCTGTTATACAAGAGAACTTTAATTATTCAGATATAGAAAATCAGATTAAAGAGAATATTGAGAAAGGGATTATTAGCTTCAAAATTGAAAATAATAGAGAGAAAAAGGGTCCTGATTTAAGCATTGATTTTTAAATACGTCTGTTGACCATTAAATAGTGGAATGTTAATATTACTTCGCTTATATACAGCTAGCTAGAAGTCAGTTAAATCTAGGCTGGGGAGCCATTTAGAAATAAATGTATTCTATTATTAGGATTCTAGATTTAGCATAGATAAAGCCACCTTCTTAGAGGGTGGCTTTTTTTGCTCGCAGGCTCGCTAGCTATTGAGCAATGGAGTATTTGGTTTGTATGGTGGTAAACGAGCTAGAAGGGAGGTAGGAGCGACGAAAATACAAAAGGGCGATGATGACACTACCTAACCGCTTGAGAAGCTTACAGAGCCTTCCTGAAGCCACCGTTTAACCAGATATCCCCTTATTCAATACCTAGCGAGCTTGCGAGCGAAAAAAAGCCCACCGATTAGGCAGGCTCTATCAAATTACGAGAAATTCACTTTATCCTTGTTTCTGAGGTAGAGAAATAGTCCCGTTTTTTCTTCAAACATATCTTGTAGCATATCGCAATAAACATCACTCAGGTCAAACAAGACCCTAGCCATATTCCCCGTAGCACGGAACAGAATGAAGCGGTATGTATCAGAGCTTAGGCAGTAAATAATACGAACCACGTTAGGCCGAACACCATCAATTTCTTTTGCTTCACCTTCAAATTTAACATCAACAACCGTATCACCAGCATTACCGACAGGCACTACAGAATTTTTATTACCATTACTTTCACCTGAAGCAGGGCGACCCCCGATAAGCTTTAAGGCCATCATACCGCCTAACTGAGTTAAAATAGTGTTAGCCATTTCACGATGATATTGTTGAGCTTCGTTATTCATGATTATTCCTAGCCGTTTGCGATATAATAATAACATTGTAGATCGAATATTCATTGATCGCAACGATCAATTTAACTATTTAAGCCGTTTGATCATTAAAAAAATTCAATTGATATAATCATTAAAACCAATTAAAATATTTGGATCATTTTGGCATTATTAAAAGAAGGAGTTTTTATGACAAATATAAAAAGAGTAACCCCCGTAGTTGTTCTTACCAGAGTTGAAGAAGGTGATTCTGTTAGCTATAAAGTAGAACAAAAATTTTCAGTTGATAACATCGAAGTAGCAATTCAACATAGCTGTTTTGCTTACAATAACAATCCAGTAGCCGTAACTGATTTTGATAGAGATAGCTTTCAGCCCCTTAATACAGAACTAGAAAGAAAACTTATTGATCATTATGGCGATACAAGCAAGGCTTTCGAAATCTATGAGTTGATATCAATTGAAGCAAGTAAAGAAGCGAGAAGTGTTCTGTAATTATTTAATCCATTTTAATATATATAACTAAAATATCCTGTTTATATTCATTCTCTTCCTAATGTCATATTTTTATCTTTCATATATATCATACAAATTGTATATGCATTTAAATCATATACTTATATTGTGATATAATAATATTATATTTATAGAACTTTTTAATATCCATAAAGTCATATAGATAATATTAAACAATAATAAATAAAAAAGGAGAAAGAATATGAGCTTACTACACGGAAGAACAAGCGGTTTATCACACATTGTAAATAATAGTAGATACGGCCTAGGTATAAGCATTAAACCCGAAATAGAACAAAAAAGTGTTAATAACTTTTTTAAGAGAGGGAAGGGTGATTTACAAGTAGAGCTTTTAGAAAGAGACAACGATTATGCTACTTTCCAAGTCACAATGAATTCAAAGACACTGGATAACCCTATTACAACTCAAATCGAATCTAGAATTGATGGCACAAAAGCTATTGATAACCCCATGGAGACAGTCAACCAATCTACAAGCTTCTTCCTTGATGCCTCAAACGATATTTTCAACAAAAGTCGTGGAAAGCTAGCTGAATTATACCCCGATTATAAAAAGGATCTGGAAGGCTTTGACTTCACTAAAATGGAAGCTGTTGCTATCAAGGTTCAAAACCAGATAAGTAATGCTTTAACATATGGTAGCGAGATTGCTAACAATATGGATAAAGAAGAAGTTAAAGCACCTAAAGCTAAAAAGGTAAAATCGTTAAGTTTATCAATGTAAAGGTATAATTGATTTATTTAATTATTTGTGATATAATGATACTCGCAAAAAATAAATAACAAAAAAAAGGAGAGTGTTATGAAGGAATATGTAAAGTTGGATTCAACTTATGAAAGAAATCAAATAGAGGAAGTTATAGAGCATAATATTAAGCAATTAAAGTCTGGTGGATACAAGCAAGCCGATTTAAATGATGCAATTACTAATGTTTACGTTGATGGTTTAGATTTATACCTATTTTTTGATGGTTTCCATATTGGTGTCAATAACCCGAAAAAAGAAATATTATGGTCAAGACTTGACGATGCTAAACAACAAGTTGGTATTATTCGTAAATCAAATCTTACTGAAGTCTTTCTTATGAGTGGAAAGATACCAGAAGGGTTTGAGCCTTACATAGGTGAAGGCACAATCAAAAAGTTTTACACCTATGATATTGATAAAGATATTATTGATATGCTAGATGAAAAAGATCCTGTCGAAGCAAAGGTCAAAAAAACATTTTATCAAGACCACGTAGATAAGATTTATATATCAGTTATTTTTATCAAAAATATAGATGGTTCTTATACCAGTGTTTCAAAAACAGTAGTTCAATTTAAAGAAGGAGATAAAGAATTTAATAGCGATGTAGTTAATTTAACTGCTAATCAGTATAAAACATTAGTATCACTCATTAAATAATATTTTAAGTTATTGAATATATATGCTTGGTAGTTCTTATGCTATCAAGCATTTTTTATTTATTTGTGATATAATGACATAACAAAAATAAGAAAAGGAGAATTTTATGACTCAAGAGGAATATTTGTTAGAGCGAAAAAACAAGAAGGTTTCAATAATAGAACAGATAATGTCTGGTGTTTCCATACTTGATACAAAAATCCATATAAGGAAAGGACAGGACAAGCTATTAAACGATAGGCTGATTAAAGTCCAACTTGATTACAATGATGTTGAATACACACTTATTTTAGATGCTTTCAGAATCAGTAAAGAAGAAGTGGTTTTATATGCAGACCTTGATACATCTTACGAGCTATCTAGTCACACTAAGGCTTTCACTTCTGACAACAGGAATTTCATTGTTGTAATCAAAAGCAATTGCTTTGACTTGAATAACGGTGACTTGCCTTCAAAAACGGTTACAGATGAAGTGGTTGAAGAGGTTTTTTTTAGGATACAGGAACAGATACAAGCTTTCGTTGACGAAAAGAACCGATACCAGCTAGAGCTAGCCAGCTAAGGCCACCAGCACCGATAGAAGCCCGCAATAAGCGGGCTTCCTGCTTAGGTATCACCTAATTAAGGCCAACGGCCACACAGAGATCGAAAAGGCTTAAACAGGCTTCCACTACCCAGCTTCCCCTATACACCTACACCATAGAGAAGGTACGGCCACCAACCCTTATAGAAGCCTTCCAGAAGCGGGCTTCCTGCACGGCTAGCACCTAACCAAGGCCAACGGCCACACAAAGATCGAGAAGGCTTCGACAGGCTTCTATTATCCAGCTTCCCCTATAAAGAGAAGGTACGGCCACCAACCCTTATAGAAGCCTTCCAGAAGCTGGCTTCCTGCATGGCTAGCACCTAACCAAGGCCAACGGCCACACCGCGACCGCTAAGCTAGAAACAGCCTGGTACCGTGATGCCTGCATGAAAACCCCTGTGATATGATCCAGGCCATAAAAATTGGTCCTGATATGGATGGGATGAAAACGTATGGACTACATGCAGGCTATAGAGATAGCTGAAGCAGTTGTGATCAATGGATACCGACAGCCCAAGCCCGAATTGATACCAACGGGGGAATGCTCAGGGGATATCTACACCCTGAAGGTTGCTGTCAACATGGGGGGAATGGACTACTTCATCTATCAAGATCTGCTGGACGATGGCAACAGGTTCTTCAGGAACCCATTCAGGGAAGACAGCATAGACAAGGAAGAGAACACACCGCTTTTCAATAAAATCCTGTTGATGATACAGATGAAGGGGGCAAGCGAGCATAAGTCAGCTATGTTCACTCCTGTAGTCTTTGATTTGATTGCCGACAAGGCTTACAAAAGCTACCTAGAAGACCATTCCAAGCAAGAGAAGGTGATGAGCCTAGGTAAGTTCATTTCCTACTACGGGATGGATGAAAACGAGGCTCATAGCATCGCTTCGCTTCTATCTAGCGATGAAAGGGAGGTTCAGGAGCTTATACCCGCAATCATGCAGGTCACACCCCATTCTCTCTACAATGAGCCTGTAGAACGTAACCTAGGGGCATGGCAATTAAAGACAGATAAGAAGATGAGCCCAACCGAGTTTAAACGAAGTCTTATACTAGATTACGGTAAACCACAACCAGATTTATTTTAATCCGATACTCCTGATATATCATTTATTTGTTATTTGTGATATAATGATAGAAAATAACAACAATAGGAGTAATGATATGAATGACTATTCAAATGAGTTTATGAAGATAACCTTTCTAAAAGAGTATATGACTTTCAAAGAAGGGCAGGAAATAGAAATAAGTCAGGGTAAATTAAACATCGTCGTTGGCGACAATGGTGCAGGTAAAACCACCTTCATAAATATATTCGATAAAGAGAATAGAATTTACAAACAAAATAAATACTATGCAATTGATAATATGAAGGATCAGGATACTATTAAGAACACGGCTGAAGGCTTTAGGAAGACTACCAGTGCTTTGATTGATAACAAAAGAGAGATATATTTAAACCAGTTAAACCAGCAATCGCATGGGCAGGCTTGGAATGTAGAGCTATTCAGGTTGAGAAAGAAATGCAGTGACAATACATTTATCTTGCTTGACGAGCCAGAGACAGCATTATCAGTAGAGTCTCAAATAGAGCTATGCAAAGCTATTATAGATATGAAAAGAAAATACAAGAATTTTGGATGCTTGATAGCAACACATTCGTTACTCATTACAGAGTTAATAGGTGAAAGAGTTATTGAGATACCAAGTGGCAATAATATTCCTGCACAAGAGTATTTAGATAGAAAAAATGCTGTTATTGAAGAATCCAGACACTACTTCAAGTAATAAAAAAGCCTTCACTGTTTAGGTGAAGGCATATTCCATTACAAAAAATTCCATTTACTTTTTTAATTCTCTTCCGTGAGAAGCAAATCCTTTTGCTAATAGCATTATCTCGATTGAGATTACTTTATTTCTAAAGACGGTTATGCTAGACCGCAATAACAAAAACAACAACAAGGAGAAATTTAGTTGTTATAATTATAATAACATATAATTTTTAATATTCAACTTTTATTTATAAATAACTAACGTTGTTAACACTATTCGAGCAAAATGCTTATATTATAATAAGTGACTTTTAAAGCCATTTGTGATATAATGATATAAACAAAAGGAGAAATAAAATGAACTTTAATAAACTAGACTCAAGGAATATAAAGCAAAATGGTATTAAACTGTCATCGCTACAAGCTGAAGATATGGAAAAATACGGCCTTACTAAACAAGACCTTGTTAAGTTATGCTGGAAAGAGTTAAACAAAAAGCTGAAAATTGAAGAGTATGATTACAGGAAGAACAAGAATATTTATAATTCGCTTAGAGTAGTAGCAAGGGATATAACCTTACTGGTTAGAGATAATGCTAAAGCAATTGTTTTTAAGGGTGCAACTTACAATCCAACCAGACAAAAGGTAAATCTAGCTTTTAACAATATTTCTGAGTTACCTGCTATCATCCAAAAAAACATAGTTATTGATGAAGGGGATAATGAAGCACCTATTATTGATTTGATTTTTGCGATTGAAACCTTCACAGCAATTAGAACTGATAAAAAACTTCGCTTACCCGATTACCTTACCGAGTTTTATACTGATAGATATCAAAACCACGTTTTATCTATCAATATCCTCGATACCCCTGAAGAAAAAACAAAAGCTATCCTTTCAATAACTCATTTTGAAAGCAATCAAGGCTACCAGAAGCCCACAGAAGGGCAGATAGGCTTAACCCTTGCTGATGACCTACCTTACGTTGATAAAGACCCTGTAGAGCCTTTACAGGAGCCACAGGAACAAGAACCACAGGAGGTTAAAAAAGAAAGTATTCAGGAAAAGCCCATTCAGGAACCAGATGAGCTAGTAGACGTTCTTGATATACCTGTTTTCGCAAGTCGAGAAAAAACTGTTAATAGGCTTCAAAAGCTATCTTCCATTTTACGAACTGAAGGAGAGGACTAATGAAAGGACAATTCGATGAGTTTAATACAAAGGAAGAACAAGCAACTTACTTAAAGAATTTCTTTAGACACCAAAAACGGTTACTGATAGCCCATCAAATTGGTGACAATAATTATAAAGACACCAAAGCTATGTCAGACCTCACAGCAATTATTATTACGTTAATAGAGCTAGAAGACAAGTATTCACAATTGAAGGTTAATCAGCTTGATAGTGTTATGGATTGTCTCGCTCTTATTTCACCTGATTTTTATAACGTATCAAATGAGATACATAATACTATGATGAAAATTGAGGAATGTATTAAAAAGATTCAGAAAAGAAACAAGTTTGGAGTCAATTGTGATAAAGAGATAGAAGTAAGAAAGTTATATGAATTAAAACTACACAGATTAAAAAGCAAACAAGAAAAATTACTTTACACTGAATTAAAGTGAAAATATTTTGTCAACTTAATTACTAATAATAAAAATAGGAGATATAACAATGAGAGTTAAATTTGAACCAAGAGGGCTTGATGAAGATATCAGCATTCCCCACAACAAAACCATAGAAGCATTAACCCTAACTGAATACAGTGAGTTCAAAACTCATAGTAAGGTCTATGCATTTGCAGAAAAGCACTACGACAGCGGACAGGAACCAAAGCAGGTATCAAGCAAGCTTGCATCTAAACCTAGAAAACGTAAGAGCGAAGCTGTAGCGGAGCAGGAACAGTCTGAGCAGGGGGTATCAAGCTTCAATTCAGAGACAGAAAAGGATTTAGCTGAAAACCACCAGCATAAGGTATATAGAAGATTTAATAAAGATAATGTGAAGTTATCACCAGTTTTAGAACTGTCAGAAAGCGAATATCTAAAGGAACATGATAAGGCAGTTGAGAGGCTAGTAAGTTCTAGTTCTGTTTCCAAAGGTGATCCAAGTAAACAGATTTTTGATAACATATTAAGATCTATTCTTAAAATGCTAGATCACCGAGGTTATATAAACGATTACCTAACAATGGATCAAAACAGGCAGAAGCTTCAATTCAATAGAACCGAACTTGCGAAAGATTCCTTATACAAAAAGAAAGAGAATAAACACAACAATAAAATAGAAGAAGATTATAAGATAATTGCTGGTGAAATGAAGAAAGGATTAAAGAAGCCAAGCCAGGAGCTAGCGAATGATTTGAATTCAATTCTTAGCTTCTATAACAAAGGCAACGATTTTTCAAAAATGAATAAACAACAAAGTAAATTCTTTAACGATATCCTTATACCTATGAAAGAAAAGATAGACAAATTCATGGAGAAAGGGGAAGAAGTAAATTACGACAAGCTAGGAAAGATCTACGTTGAAACCAAGAAAGAGGCTTTAAACAACGACCATAAGAAAGAAATGAAGAAGGGAAAGAGCCAAAGCTACTCTCTATCTATGTAAGGTAGAAGGCTGATAAGAGCAAGGAGCAAGCTATGAATGATATTGAAGGCAAGGTAGAAGGGCAGTTATTGAATGAGGTGATATTAAGGTATAAGGAAGTGTTGGCTAAAATTGAGATAATAATGAAGTCAGCTTCCAATAAATAAACCGCCATCTTAGGCGGTTTTCTTTTTCTCACATTTATTTTTGTAAAATATATACCCTATCTTGTAAAGGCTAACACTAGCAAAGAAGGTGATGCCGTTGAAAACAAAAGCATTAAATATGCCATACTCAAAATAGTAGTATGCCGTGACTGCAACACCAAACAAAAATATCAAAATGCCTGCTTTAATTTCCTTTATAATTTTATCCTTAATCAATTCCTTTTGATTATCCATTATTTATCCTTCATCATTAAAAAGGTATACTATCATAAAAAAAGAGTCATCAATCAATTCATTATAGTCATTTATAATTATTTGTCTTTATTAACACTATTCGAGCAAATTATATATTTATATTATTTTCGATGTTAATACATAAGTTCTTATCCTTCAAATATGAATTCAATATATTTATATGAGCTCTATAAAGTAATAAAGATACTTGAAAAAGTGCTTAGATATGACATTGGTTAAATAAAATATTAAAAATAAATAACTTAAATCGAGACTTTTCAAACTTTTTATGATATAATAATGATATTGAAGTAATTAAATATTTAATAATTACATATTCAACAAGGAAGTTGAGTAATAACAACAAGGACAGGGAAGGGGAAAATTATGACAACAGTTAAAAGAAAAGAGAATACCAAATTTTTAACAGGAAATTATGCGAAACAAGAGAGGGCTACTATGCTAGCTGATTTATGTAAAATTACAAATAATGATGATTTAGAAGGTTTACTAGTTGAAAAAGAAGTTAACGGCCTAATGCATATTTTTTCAGGTCCTAGAAAACCAACATTTAAGCAAATGCTATACTTTCAGGCTATCATAAGTATTGCTGGCAACAGATTAGCAGAGCTAGGTGATGAAGTAAGAGCCGAGAATTTTAATGATGATGATGTTGTTAAGCATCTTCTTGAAAATATGACAGATAAAAGTATTGAAATTAAAGAAGCTTTTGGATTTGGTTCTCAAGTTGTAATTTATACGTCCTACCATGAAATACTAAAAAAGGCTGGTTTAAATGATGGTGGTAATAGCAGAAAAGCTCTTTTAGATGCTTTAATGGGACTGGGTAGAATAACACATGAAGTTCATCAACTAGACGACTACAACAAAGGTAAGACTGATAGAGGTTATAATGAGTTATTTCTACAATATAAATATGACAATAGCTTAGGTAAAGTGAAAATTGTTTTAAATTCAATTTCTTCACAAGCTCTAACAAGCCAGTTTACTTTAATTGATTTAACTATCAAGAAGTTATTCTTAAAAAATGAAAGAGCCCTAGCACTTTATGATTTTATCGTAGCTAGAGTTAATCATAAAGAACAACAGCATTTCAATATGGATAGAGTTATTAAAATACTTGAGCATAAAAATGAAGAGGTGGATAAGAAAACAAGAAATAAATATAAAGAAACATTAAAGAAAATGAGTGAAGTAATACCTGACTGGAACATAGGAACCTATGGAATAGGTAATAAGCTAGTTTTTAATATAGATAGACAATGATATTTTTATGTAGTGAAAAAAACCATCAACTCTGATGGTTTTTTGTTTTCTTCCATAGCTATATTTTGATTATATCCCCGCCAAGCTGACCTCGATTATTCTTTTTTGTTAAATATATACCCGCCGAAGTTGGAACCTTTTCTTAAAAGAAGACCCGCCAAAGTGGGAACCTTGAGAAAATACTTACCCTTTTGACCCGCCAAAGTAGGAACCCTGACCCGCCAAAGTGGGAACCTTGACCCGCCAAAGGTGGAACCTGTAAAGCTCTTTTTACCGTTATATTTAGAGTAATTCTATAGAATATTTGACCTTTTGCTAAAAAGTCTTCTTATGTTCTTACTTATGTTTTATCTTAGGAAATACTTTCAAGCTTTTTTTTCTTTCGTAAAATATATACCTTTACAGAAAAGAAAATATAAACAATAAAATACTATTTATTATCATAATTTTATTATCATAATTTTATTATCAATAATCCTTTAATATATAAAACAAAATTGATACCTTTAAAGAGACTACCTTTTCAACCTACTAATTTTCATCCTTTGATGACATTTAATATACTCCCATTCTCAATAGCCCGAGCGATAGCGAGCTATGTTTTTTATTACTCCTTTTTTATTTTTAAAAATTGTGATTTAAATGAGTTGCTTTGGTTTGCTTCGCAAACTAGTTATTGAATGAAGGAGTATTTAATATCTTTGGTGTTGAATATATTGTTTTTAGTTCTTAACTAGCTTGTGTTGGTTTGCTTCGCAAACTAGTTATTGATACAGGTAGTTATTAAAGTGAATGCGGTTGAAAGCTTCTAAACAGTACGTTCTCGATTATACCTTATGGTTAGCTTTAAAATAGCTCTAAAAAGCTTCCTGAGCGATTTTTTCAGCTATCTAGTGTGTTAGGTTAGCCTGATCATTTAAACCGCCTGTAGGTGGTTTTTTTTGATATTTATATTTTCATATTAAGGTTAAGCAATATTTTATATATTGTGATATAATGATACTGTTAAAAATTATAATAACAAGGAGACAAAATAATGAAAAAAACTATTTTATCAAGTGTAATAAGCATTACTGCTTTATCAACACTAATGAGTATCCCTGCTTTTGCAGATAATTATGCATTTAGATATCCTATACATGGTATATCAAGTAGCCAAAATTCAGGAGGTAGCGGGGGAGGTGATAGTGGTAATGAAGATGCGGAACCTGAAGAAAACACATCACAATGGGATGAATTCGCAGAAGATAATAATTTAGATAATAACGATTGGAACGATATCGATTGGCCTTCTAAAGGTATAACAGATTTACCGACAGAACCTTATCCAACACCCAATGTAAGTGGCAGTGTTGATTTAAGCGATAATAATATTACTGACCTCACAGGTTTAGATGATATTGAGATCATCAATGAAGATTTAAATCTGTCAAACAATCCAATTTCTACTTATACTCCAATTGCTAATTTAGTTGTGAATGGAAATATAAGTTTATCACCTTCCATTTCCGGCAATAAACTGGCACACGATTCAGTTTTCTGTGAGCAGAATAATGAAGCACAGTTTATCAATGCTACAAAATCTGAAATATGTGAAATTGATGGTTTAGCTTTTGACTATAATTGGGATAATTACCTTCATGTTGTAAAAGGTGGCTATAGCACAACTCCAAATTATCAAAACCTCAGTTTAGATTATTCAAGCTATAATGTAAGTCGTGTTTCTGATTTATATTATGATAATTCTGCTAAAGAATTTACTTTTAATGCTATGTGTCAATACTCAAATTATGATTGCACTTTAATTGAAAAGGATTTTTCTTTTGATACACAGTTGCCAAGCATGGCACAAGATCCATACCCTGTATCAACCGCGAATATCAGTTTACTTAATTCTAGCCATATTGATAATGTTGATTCATTAAGAAGTGTTTCGGTAGGCTCATTTCAAATTAGCGGTAATTCTGGCCTTGCTGTACTTGATTTATCAAATAACGGTAGTGCTCAACATCCTGGTTTAGTTAAAGCGACTTCTGTTAGAATAACTGATAATCCAAATTTAACTACAATTATACTGGATTCTCTAACCGATTTGCAGAGACTAACTATTGAAAATAATCCAAACTTGGAAACAATCGAAATAAAAAATCTATCAATAATAGGTCCTTCTAGTAATACTGTTGACTTTATAATTAGAAACAATCCAATGCTTAGTAATATAGATATTGGAACTGGTTTATCTACAGTGAAATATGGACAATTAAATTCTCAGCCTTTGAGCTTTGTATTAACAGGGAATACTAGTTTAAGTGATATTACTTTCTTACAAAACATTGATTTTACCAACGACACAGGATTAACTATGGCTGTTAATCTTGATTCTAATATCGTTAATGAAGCAGGTTTTAGAAAATTAAGTGGTTCTGTTTGTGGTGTAAAGAAATCATTTGCTTATATGTCTGACTCTGATGCAATCGCACAAGGCTATTATGAGGACAGATTTACGAACATTGATGCACTTGATATTTGTAGTAGTTTAAATGTAGTTAACTAAAAGATAGTTACCAATAGCCCCGCTTGATAGCGGGGTTTTTTGTGCATAACCAAAACTCTCATAAATATTGCCTCAAGCTGGCACGATAAACCACTAAGAAGGGGTGTAGGGCGGTTTTAGGTAGTTAGGCACCAGAAACAATAAAGCCCGCTCAGAAGCGGGCTTTTCTTTGCTTTCAAGGCAGGTTATGCCTTCTGATCAGCATCATCATTGATGAGCCAGCCCTCAACTACTTCAGCACCGTGTTCATCTTTGAGAGCTTTGAGCCCTTTATGATTTCCGCCCCGAGTCTCAATCACTTCGCCAGTATGGGGATTCTTGTAAACTTTGAGCTTACGAACCTTGCGAGTCTTGGTGCTGGCTTGACCTTGTGACTGAAGGTATTTCTCAGGTGCGATGATTTGAAGAACCGTTTTTTCCGCTACACCAAATTCTGCCATCAAAGCTTCAAGCTTATCTTTGAATTCCCTTTCTTGCTTGAGTTCTTTATCTGAATCCAATGCAAGAAGTTCTTCCTGCAACTCTCTCAGCATTCTTTCTTTTTCTTGATACTCTCTCAATCTAGAAGACATAATTTTTCCCTTGAATTTAAAAATATGATGCTTTGCAAATCGAATATTAGCACCGAGATTTTAACGATGCAAATATCATTGAATCAATAAAGTATTTTGTGAAATATATACGTTTACCGCCATGGAGATTTTAAATCAAAACATGGTTGTTGAAGGCAGGGTGTCTTAGATAATTTTGTAAAATATATACGTTTTCATTCAGTGGTGAGTTTAAGAGGGGAGGCGGTGACAGGGCAGAGAACACAACAAAGCCCGCACTATGGCGGGCTTTCATGCTTCATTGTTGCTCTCAACGGGTGGTTTTAGCAGGTGTAGCGAACTGGAACTTTGGCTTGCTACCCTTGCCTAGTGGCTTTACAGGCAATTCCCGCTTAGCAGGCTTTGCAGGTGCCTTGCTAGCTTCAGCAGGTGTAGCCTCAACGGGATCTACCTTTTCTTCCTTGGGAGCATCCTTTGGCTCTTCCTTTGATTGTTCTTCCTTCTCTACCTTTGGTTCTTCCTTCAATGGTTGCTGTTTCGGTTCATTGTCATCAACCAACCAGCTTTCTACGGTTTCATCACCATGCTCTTTTTTCCAAGCTTTCAGCACACGATGGTTCATACCCTTTGTCTCTACCACTTCGCCAGTATGCGGGTTTTTGTATGTTTTCAGCTTGCGAGGCTTGCGGGTTTTCTTTGGTTCTTCCGCTACAGCTTCTTCAGCGAATTTCTCAGGAACGAGGACTTGCAAGACCGACTCATTAGAAAAGCCGTATTCTTCCGCCATTTTTTCGACTTTCTTTTTGAATTCAATGGCTTTTTTAAGCTCTTCATCTTCTTTCAAAGAGTTCAATTCAACTTCAAGTTGCTTTAGTTGTTGCTCTTTTTTGAAGTAAGAAGTTAGTGAGTTCATTTTTCGTTTACCTTTTTCAGTTATATAGTTTGTGTTTGCTTCCGATGTTTAAATAATAGCACCGGTTATAATTCGCCGCAGCCCCCTTAATTAAAAAAATATAACTTTTTTAGTTAGTAATTAGTCGAGCACATATAAGTAACTGAAAATTATTTATTAAATTTAAGGGAAGGTTAAATTTCACCCATTGAAAAGCCCGCATAGAAGCGGGCTTATTTTACCTTTTACCTACCTTTTTACTCACCACTTGGTTCAGCATTTTTACCTTTAATGTTACCTATCATTGCACCTGTTTTTGCTCCTGCTTCGTTGCCAAAGATACCAACAGATTTACCAGTAACGTTTGAAGGGTTTCCAGCAATTGCTTCATTGTTGCCTTTGAAGTTATCCATAACGTTACCATCAAAATTGTTACCAAAACTTCTTGCAATACCACCTAAGAACCACTCCAATGAGTCATCCGCGAATGTCATTGTTATCTTGAAAGTGTTATGCATGAATACAGTAATGATAAGGAACCATATGATAATCATAGCTCTTATTGCTAGTAAGCTATCTCCAAATGTCAAAGCTCCACCCATCCAGAACATTTGATTTAAGAACACAAAGCCTATCATAAGTATTGCCATCGACATTAGCATACCAATAACCAAGAGTGTTGGTTTCAATATCAAGGCAGCCATCATTGCTATTTTTCTTTCCATTCTGGAACCAGCAATACCTTCACCTTCTGGTGTAGCCATTAAAGTAACAGCTAATGGAGCATTAAAAATAGCTTCCGCATACATTAACAACCAGCTTAGGAAAGCCATTGCCCATATCAAAGTAGGCAACATAGGTAAAAAGTATGCCATTCCTATTCCAGAAAAGAAGACCGGACTCAATGCTTCATCTATTTCACTTAATGCACCTGTTACCAAAGAAGCCAGTCCAGCGGTTACTCCACTGTAAATAGGTATAACAGTTCCAGATTTAGCAATAGTTTCTGCTACAGAATCTATAAATATCTTAGCTGAATCCCATATCCATTTAATCAATACTATTCTCGTACCTAACTGAGATGTAAAACTTAAACCATCTGGAAGAAGCTGTGTTCCACCGTGGAAACCATTAGCATCAATACCATCTTCTATATCTGCAAATCCCATACTTGCTTTTGCATTCAAACCAAATCCAAGTAGGCTAATTACATTCATTGCCGTATTAGCTGTAGTGCTGTCTGCAATAACTTCACTGTTTTGGAAAAATGCATTAGACAGGGCTTGAGTTATAACAGGTTCAAATCTTTCAGGAGAACAGTTTTTAGCACCGGTACAAAGTGAATCTATTGCATCTCTTGTATTATCAATTTCACCAGTGTTTCTTGATGCAATAATTTTATCTGTACTGCCAGTAAGTAAGTCGCTTACTTCTGCATAATTATTATAAGGACAATCAAGTTCACGTTCTCCATAAGACCTAAATGATGATATCTCACTACCTCTTCTTTGATGAAGTATCATACAACCAGCTATATCTCTACTTATAATAGAATTACTAGCTAATTGACTGTTATCGTTAATATCATTCAATGCCATCGAGATAACTGTGTAATAAGCACCTAGATAAGGCCATCCAACATCGTTATAAACACTTGTGTTTATTTTGGCTAATAAATTACCACCTGAGTCAGATTTAATTGTTATCAAATCATTTTCAGATTTTGTATGCTTAGCAATGATTTCAGCCATATCACTTTTATAAGATTCTGTCATTTCTAGTTGTTTATCTACTACAGAATAAAATCTACCTAAAGTTTCATTAGATGAATCTGACCCCGTTTGGCTATCATAACCTTCTAAAGCCGAGGCATAGGTACTATATCCACCTCTCCAATAATAGCTTGAAGCAGGGTTATCTTCAGAACTAGCTAATAGTGGAACAGCAATTTCATGAAATGCACGATTCTGATACTCAAGAATCTTTGCCATCAATTCTCTTCTTAGCTCTTCATTATCTGTATTTACAGATATTGAACCACAAGCTCCACTTCTTCCAATCTCAACTCTTTCATATCCTGCTAGTGCAGAATTTATAGGTAGGTCTTGTCTTGGGTTAGAAGGGTTAATGCCATATAAATCTAGTGTTTTACCGTTTCCAGTTGGATCACTAATTTCTAGAGAAAAGGCACAAGTCGCATTATTAGTTAATTGTTTAATCGCATAAAAACCACCAACTTGAGGATTTACAGTATTAACCCTTCTAGCCATGTTTTCGACTGCGAAGCTCGCTACTCTGTCTGCAGCATTGCTGCCAACCATACCCATCCAAGCAACAATTACCTGTACGGTTGATATAGTGGATGCTTGTCCTATCCCTACAGGAAATATAAAAAAACAAGCTAAGAACGTTCTTAATGGAAGCCATACAGAAGACCACCCATTACCCATTATTTTACCTTCTGATGCTGTTTTAATTACCGCAGCAATCAGAACATAACTCATTATAACTGATATTAGAATATAGGCTAAGAAGTTCATATAGCCAGCGATTGGAGTCAACATGGTAATAGAGCCACTAGCACTATCATCAAATATTAACTTTATCCAATCCCCCCATATCAACTGTGCCATATCCATAGCAGCACCTTGTGGTGTGCTGAATATATCACTTGATAACCCTGGACTTATCCCAGGTGTATTAGTTTCATCCATAAATAAATTCTCCTTGTTTTATTATTATTAAATTATTCTACTATATATAAGTCTCCATCCTATGTATTAAACAAAAAATACCATTCTATATAGTTGTAGATGTTATATTTACATAGTATCAATAACTTGTTTTATTAAGTTTATAAACACACCATTGTTATTATTTTTATCCATAAATATTTCTCCTATTAAAATATTGACATCTATCATTATATCACAAAATGGATTAATTTGCTATATTAAGTTTAAGACATTTAATATATAGTATTGTTCTTTAATGTTTTGTTTATTTAATATGATGGGCATAAAAAAGCCACCTATTAAGGTGGCTATATATTATATAGTTTTGTTATCTATATTAAGCTTGGTATCGTTTTTATGGCATCATATTTCTGTTTAGCACTAGCACCTTCAGAGTAAACATCAAATGTAACTGTTCCCGTTTCATGCCCTACTATTGATGACAAGGTGAGGGGAGGGACGTTGTTATGGTGTAGTGTTGTAATTACGGTTCTTCGTATGCTATGAAAATTATGTGTGATTCCATAGCCTAGTGCTGTTTTAGCTCGCCCGAATTCTTTACTAATATTGTCTGATCTGATGCTATATTTATTTCCACCAGAGCTATGTATTAAATAACCGTGTATATCTACGTCTTTTATTAGTTGCTTAATGAGAGGTTTAATAGCAGGGTGGATAGGGACTATTCGTATACTCGCATCACTTTTACCTTGTTCTACATCTATAGAGGGTATGCCTTCCTCAAGAATAATATGTTCTGGTTTTAGCTTACAAATCTCTTCAATACGGAAACCGGTGTAGAAAGCTATTTTCATAGTATTCGCCACTTGATGTTTTTGTTTCTGTATTAGTAAGTCATATATAGGTTTTATTTCATTCAGTTTATAGGCTTTCCTGTTCTCTACTGCTTTCTGTCCTTTCTTTCTTTCTTTAGGTAATTCGTGTCCTAAGAACGGGTTTTCTTTAATGCTGTAGCGAGATTTATAATCAGCATCATATTTTGAAGCCCACTTGTGGAAATTTGATGCAGCATTTATATAATTCTTTTTTGTTTTGACACTTTTTTCAATGCTCTCAAGGAAGCTATGAAAAGTCTCAAATGAAATATCAAGTTCGTTTTCTTCTAGATATTTTCTAAGTGCTTTTAACTTTGATACAAAACCATCCACAGTTTTAAGAGTAAGACCTTTTATTTCAAGTTGATGTTTCGCAAATAATTCTAACTTTTTATCTGTAAATATTGTCTTCGGTGTGTATTTATTAGGATCTTTCATAATGCTTAATAGTTCTTCTGACTGTTTTTGATTAAATTTGCTATAGGTTATGTTTGAGAAGTTATCAAAATCGTTAAAGATTTTGGCTCTAAACTTTATGAATCCAATAATGAATTCCATATTTATTTCTGATATTTTTTGCTTGTGATCCGCTTTATATTCTTCTAGTTTTGCTAGCAGACTTTCTTTTTCATCCTTTCTATTTTCATACATTGTATCAATCATTGTAATACAGTTCATATAATCATTGTAAAAGTCATCTTCGCTGAAATTTGCTATGCCATTTACAGCATCCATTATGAGTTTTTCGTCAAACCCACTAATTTCTTTGCCCATTTCATGATGCATGTATTTATGAAATTCGAAGTCGCTAGGTGGTCTACCGTTCCTAGCCTGTTCGATTTGTCCCTTCCAAACAGATATGTACTGTAATTTGCGAATTTGAGCTTCGTTCTTATTGCCCGTTTTGAGCGATTTTGTTAGCTTCCTACGATTGCCAAAAGCTGGCCGAACGTCTTCAGGTAGCTCAAGCCGTACATGCCATGTCGATCCTTTCAAAATCAGGTTATCTGCCATGCTTTCCCCTCTCAGCCTTTCGTTATGCTAATTTGTCCCAATAATTTGTCCCAAAATAGCATAGAAACCGCATGGCACAAGCATTTCAACAACTTATTTGCTAAATCTTCGGGTCCCTGTCCCTCCGCCACCTCAATACTGAAAAGCCTCTGATTCGTCAGAGGCTTTTTTGTGCCTGCGATTTTTCGCGAAATCACCTACGAACATTTATTGAAACAATCAATGGGCTACACTGTTCGCCGTTGCCATTTCGAGTGCAACTATATTGCAGAAATTTCAATGATTTGAGATTTCTACGTTGTTGAGATACCTATTTTTTTGAGATGCCCATGTTCTTAAAGCTCTTCCTCTGGTTTATCCGGTTAATTATGTTCGCGATGGTGGTGGTAGCCTTGTTGCCATTAGTGCCTAGCGGTCAGTGGTGGGTCAGGGTGTGGGATTTTCCACGGCTGCAGTTAACCGCATTACTGGTTTTACCTCTGTTGCTTCTGGGGATGCATGCGTGGCTTAGTCGGCCACGTAAAGAGCACTTCGCTTTGCTAGCGGTGATCTTGGCGATTGGTAGCTGGCACTTGTGGCATATCTTGCCATTTACCTCCGTCTGGTCGACTGAAGTGCCTTCCGCCGAGATTCAACCAGATAAGCCACAGCCAACGGTGAAAGTCCTGACCGCCAATGTCACCTATAGCAACGATCATTACGCCGAAATACTGGCCATGGTTGAGCGTGAGGATCCTGACCTACTGCTACTGATTGAAGTGGACGATGCGTTAGACGAGGGCCTTGTACCGCTCGATGAGACGTATCCTTATCGTGTTGGGGAGGTGCGTGAGGAAGGACTCGGGATAGTGCTATGGTCACGTATTCCGCTGCTTGAACAGAGTGTTCAGCATTTGGTCTCAGAACGTCGGCCTTCGGTTTTTGCAACCCTGGATATGCCAGACATTGGCCCGGTACGATTTATTGGTGCTCACCCGGTGCCGCCGGGCCTGCAGGAGAGAAATGACAGCGAAGAGCGTCGGGACAGTAGCGAGCGCGATGCCGAGCTGATGCTGATCGCTCGGCATGTTCAGGATGACCCTGACAATCGCTGGATCGTTACCGGTGATTTTAATGATGTCGCATGGTCAGGCACAACCAAGCTTTTCGCCGATTTGAGCGACCTTAAAGACCCGCGCCGCGGCCGGCAACTGCTGAGTACTTATCACTCGGAGTATCCTTGGTGGCGTTATCCGATTGATCACCTGTTCGTCTCTGACGGGTTCCACCTAATCGATATTACCCGGGTGGCGGTCGCTGGCTCCGACCACTTCGGGATTTCAACGATACTCACCGCAGCCCAAAAAGATCAAGCGACGCCTGAAGCCTCTGAGGAGGAAGAGCAGGAAGCTGAAGAGATGGTCGAAGAGGGCGCCGAAGACGCCGCTGAGCACGATGCTGGTTCCTCCCAATCGGTGGAAGAATAACCTTCACTAAAAGCTGGAGATCGGTTATCTGGCGAGTTCCAGCACCGCTTTATCTCATGCTGTAGCGGTCTTGATAAGATGAAGATAGAGGGAGTCGAATTCGCCCGCCTGCTTTAGTTTGTTCCAGTCTGGTACGTGCATTTGCGTTTTTACGGTGCTGATCAAGCCATCAGCACGAAGCACTTGCAGTACTCGGTTTGTGTGAACCTGAGTGATTCCTGTGGCATCGGCTAGCTCAGCTTGGGTCGCAGGCATCTCAAACGTTCCATTCTCTGCTAGGCCGACTACCTTCAAACGCATTCTCAATTCACAGATTAGATGGGCGATTCGCGTGTAGGCGGGGCGCTGCCCGTTGTTTAATAGCCATTCGCGAAAGATGGAAGCGTGTACTAGCGTTTCACGCCAGAAGGCGGCGGTGAGTCGAGGGTAGCGCTCGCATAGTTGGCGCAAATCCTTGTGCTGAATAAAGCCGAGCTTGCATGGGCTGATTGAAGCAATATTAATATCTATCACTTTAAGGTGCAGGCTTTGCATATCTGGAACGTCACCAGGTACGTATAGGGAAAGTATCTGGCGCTTGCCCTCAGCGGTCACCTTGTACATGCAGGTAAAGCCCTCAAGGATCAGACAACACTGTGAGGGTTCATCACCCTCTCTGACTATGTCTTGATTCGTTTTAATGTCTACCAATTGAATCGGTAAAGCACTAATTGCTTGCTTCTCTTCAACGGAAAGAGGAAAGATACTCTCCATCTTCCGTATCATGAGTTCATGGGGTGTGGGGGCTAGTGTCGTCATGTTCGGTTTACATTCCTTTTAGCCAGCATTGGCGAGCAGTTCGCTCAGTTGGCGCTCGGAAAGCCGCGTATTTGCCATATAGTAAATGATGTCACCATCCATGAGTGGTCGGTCTGAAGCTGGGTTGAGCATACTGCCTTCGTCATCGTCCTGATTACTGGCAAGCCCAAGCATCGTGGCGTTGCAAACCTTTTTCGCTTGCATAAACAGATAACCAAAAGTTGCACCACTGGGTGGGTTGCTAAGTTTGGTTTGATACTGGGTAGCCCCGCGATCCACCGCAAGCAGCTCGTTGACCACCCGCGAAATGCCTGCATCAGACGCCGAGCGTACCAGCATTTCTAGCGCCAATGCTTGGGTGCACTCAATACCTGGCAAGGTGCGCCGTAGCATCGCCGCTGTGTCAGGATTTGCGCAGTGGGCAACCAGATGAGCGCCTTTGCCTTTGAGGCTGTAGGCACTCAGTGCGACGGTGGCCACCCGGTCATCGCTTGTGTCGTAAATAATAATACGACTAGCGTTCTCAACACCCGCGCGTTTGAGAAGATCCGCATTGGAAAAGCTTTCGCCTTTAATAAATTTCAAATCGGCAGGGCGGGGATTGCTCATCTCTTTGGTAACGCAGAGCACTATTTCATCAGGCAGGCTTTTATCGGCTTTGAGTATATCCAAAATGCGTTCTGTGGTTTCGCCATGCCAGCCGATGACTAAGGTATGGCCGGTAAGATGGCTAAAGTCACCTTTGCCTTGCATTTGTAGCCTCCAAAAAATTGAGAGCGTGACGGTGGCTTTACCAATCAACGCCGCAAATAATGAAATGCCGCCTGGAATAAGGTAAAGCGTAGTGATCCATTTGCCCGCTACCGTTTCAGGGCTAAAATCCCCAAAACCGACGGTGCTTGCAACCACGACGTAAAAATAAACCCAGTCTGTAAATGAATCGGCCATTGCTTCGCCGACCATTGAAAAAAGCACCCAGGTAGATCCCATATGTGCGAGCACTATAAGCAGTAAAAATGTCCACGAAATTTGAAGCGTTGACGCTTTGAGGACACGGAGCAGTCGCTGAATAACGGGCATAACGGTCTCTTACGGTGATGGTGTTACAGTTTATGGCGCTTAATGCGGGAGTCTGGGAGCTAGCGTCAGTCATCGTACGCTGAATGAACAAAAAAGGGTCGCTATTAGCGACCCTTTAATTTATTAATTACTTAAATCATAAATAGGTATTTATGCGAAACGCTTAGCGATCCAGGAAAATGCGCTGTCGGTCAGTGATTTTTTACCGTGATGTTCGCGATGCTGACTCCAGATCATACCGCCAGAAACAACCGCTAGGCTCATCAGCATTCCGGCAAGAATAAGTTCATTCATGGCTTACTTTCCTCATCTGAGGTTTTATCCCGCTCCACATAACCATAGCCGAACGACCCTACAAAGATCAAGAGTATACCCAGGCCTACCCCCATCCAAACATTATCGGTATTCAGGCTAGGGTTGGTAACCACCCAACCTGCTGTGAAGCAGGTGGCGACCACGATAACCCCGACGTTTCGGGTAGCTTCTAAAAACTGCTGGCGGGTCGCTCGGGCGCCGATTCTCCTGCGCACTGTCAGAGCCCTGCGTTCGTGTAGGCTCTTATTAAGCCTGGCACGCAGAGCCTCTTGCGGGTCTTTTCCATCATGCGGCTCTTTCACGCGCCCACCTGTTATTAAGCCAGCAACATCATTGTGAAGAGAACATTATTAAAAGCCTGCCTTATTTACTTGGGTTCCGCGTATGCAGTCGCCATAAACCATCGTGTCGCCAGCCTCTTCAGCGAGTTGGCGGCAGTCGGCCGTTCTGGAAGAAGTAGGGCCTGAGCTACAGCCTGCAAGCATAAAGGCCACAAGGCAGAGGGGCAGAAACGTTTTCATTGATAACTCCTTTTCAGCAAAAAATCCTTACGCCATGCAACATCATCGTTGATCAACGTGTTCGATGAACGACTTTTGGCAATTTTAATCTAGGGGCCACAGGTCCATAAACCATTAATAGTTGGTTGATCTGATCCAACGACCATTAACTCTGCGGGGTAGGGAGGCGATTCACCGCTCCCTTGTGGTTCGCCTGTTATGGAAACTTGAACAGCGTTGCCATCTCCTTCAAACGTGGCGCCACGTAACATGCCATCAAAGCCACCAGGGGCGCTGACAGGGTGAAGCTCGTTGTCTAGCTTGATGAGCCCTTTGGCAGGATCAGATGAGGCAACTACGCCCATTGCGATTAGTAGAACAGATTCGCTGTTAGTGGTGAAGGAGCAGCCAAGCTCACCTTGCAGTGAGGCGTTGCGCATATCATTTTCAGAAAGAGGCGCAAGGCGATGCTCGGGCGTGGTAGGGGTGGAGGCTTTTTGTCCTTCTGAACCGTTTCTATCATTTTCCTGCGTACAGGCCGCAAGCGAAAGGGCAGCCAACACACTAGCTAAAATAGCTTTATCAACGTTCATTGCTAATGTCTCCGGTTCCATGGATGAATTTACCTGCGGAACATCCTGTCGAATGAATATGTCCCACTAAAACACCTTACCACTAGGAAAATGAGCATGGATCGTATATTCGCATGGGATCACCACCACCGTCAGGTTGTTTACCGCATTCCTGGGCATAAGCATGAGGACGGCAGAGAAGACAGCGATCTATCACCTGTTTGGGTACCTGCGGAGGAGTCAGATTTACCGGAAGGGGTAACGGTTGAGGATTTGCGCGATGTTTCCGTTAAGGATGAGTAGCAGGTAGCTATGAGCTTTTAACTCTTTTTTATAAGCGTTATATAAAGACTTCCAAGGCGCTTTCTTGGCACATAAATAGATTGTGTTTGGCATGTTTTCGGCTACTATGCGATTAACATCTACCTCCTCTGGATATATCCTCATGTTAAAAGGTTTGATCGTCTGTTTTGCGGTGCTGTTTGCGCAATTGGCGGTACTGCATGTGATTGATGCTCGACTTTACAGTTCACCGCAAGATGCGCGTCAAGCAGCGGTGACAACAGTAACGCCGCACAAAGATGAGAAAGAAGACGAAGAAGAAGAAGAAGAAGAAGTACAGAGTTAAGCAGAGGTTATTTTTACATAGCGACATCAATAATAAGCCTCTAGCGGCACTCAGTGCCGCTAGAGCGTCGTTATTAAAGCATTTCGTCCAACCATTCATTAAAGGCTGCCCAGGAGCGTTGATCGGCGCGTTCGTGGTACGCATCGCTGTCAAACACGCTAAACGCGTGTGGCGCACCTGAATAAATGCCTACCTCGTAAGTAACAC
This sequence comes from Vreelandella neptunia, assembly GCF_022489065.1. Classification (GTDB taxonomy): domain Bacteria; phylum Pseudomonadota; class Gammaproteobacteria; order Pseudomonadales; family Halomonadaceae; genus Vreelandella; species Vreelandella neptunia_A. The sequence continues at coordinate 39,236 of NZ_JAKVTW010000016.1, forward strand.
CCGCAGTTTCTAGTTCATCTGCCAGAGTGGCAACGTCATCCAAGCTCACTGAAGTGTCTGCACCACCATGGGCGATGAAGATAGGCGGTGTTTCACTTGTGTAAGCTTGACCATCGGGTGTCGTTAGCCCGCCATGGAAGCTGCTATAAGCCGCAATATTTTCAGCCTCGCCGGAACGAGCAATCTCAAGCGCCACCGCACCACCAAAACAGTATCCCATTATCACCGTTTGTTCAGCCGCGCCTTGTTCTCTTGCTTGCGCTAAACCGCCCAGTGTTAAGGTGCGCATGCGCTCCCGATCTTGGTACAGGCGGTTAGTCGCGGCTCGCTTATCGTCTACTGCCTGGGGGCGATTACCTTCACCGTAGAGATCGACAGCAAATACGTCATAGCCCTCATCGGCGAGCATATCAGCGCGTTGGCGCTCGTAGTCGTCTAATCCATCCCAGTCGTGAACGATGAGTACGCTGCCCTTGGGGGAGTCTCCTCCCGAAACGAAATAACCCTGGAAAACCTCTTCATTCACACTATACGGAATATCGTCACCCGCCGGTGTAAAGGCGAAAGCAGGTAGTGTCACTGCGAAAAGTGTTAACGCACTGGTAGAAAGAGGGATTTTATTCATTGTTTCAGTGTCCAATTGGGTGTTCAGGAAGCATAGACAATGCTTTTAGAACTGATTCAACGTTGAATAACCATTTGTGGGCAAGACGGTACGAGAAAGACAAAGGCTTGCGTCTGGAACTCGGTAACGGCATCCTTGTCAGTTGTTGGAAATACCATTAGGGAGCATGAACACATGGCTTACAACGATTTGCGTACGGCACGTCCTCAGTCGAGCGGCGTTGCTAACAGCGTTAGCACTAACAAGGTGTTACGTAACACATACGCGCTACTGGCAATGACACTGCTGTTCTCAGCGGTAACGGCTGGCGCAGCTGTGGCTCTAGGTATTCAACAAATGAACATTTTTGTGTTCTTTATTGGTGCTTATGGCCTGATGTTTCTGGTACACAAAACGGCTAATTCTGCAGCTGGCTTGTTAGCAACATTTGCGTTTACTGGCTTTATGGGCTTTACGTTAGGTCCGATTTTGTCAGCTTACCTAACGCTACCTAATGGCGGTGCATTGATTATGAATGCATTGGCCATGACAGGTCTGACGTTTGTTGGTTTGTCAGCTGTTGCGCTAACGACCAAGAAAGACTTTAGCTTCTTAAGCAATTTCCTGATGGCCGGTGCCATCGTGCTGATTCTTGCCATGGTCGCAGGAATCTTCTTCAACATTCCTGCGCTATCGCTGATGGTGTCTGCAGGTTTCGTACTGTTTGCATCAGCCGCGATCCTGTATCAAACCAGTGAGATTATTCACCGTGCTGGCGAGACCAATTACATTCTCGCCACCGTGACGCTCTACGTATCCATCTACAACTTGTTTGTTAGCTTGTTGTCGATTCTGGGTATTATGAGCAACGACTGATCTCAAGCAGAGCTAGAGGTAATGACAGACCCTTTTTAGGGTCTGTCTTTTTTTAGGGCAAATGTCATTAGGTATCAAGATGATGCAGTACGGCTTATTGGTGATGGGCGCACCCTATAGCAGCCCTGCACCACACTCTGCATTGCGCTTCGCCCATGCCGTTCTAGACCGTGGGCATCAGGTTGCAGGCGTGTTTTTCTACCACGACGGGGTTCATAATGCCTCTTCATTAATGGCACCGCCCCAGGACGAACTGAATCTGCATGACGCCTGGATCGAGCTGCACCAGCAGCATGCAATTCCACTAGACGTATGTATCGCCGCTGCATTGCGTCGCGGTCTAATGAGCGAGTCGGAAGCGCAACGTCATGGTAAACAGGCATTCAATATTGCATCTCCTTTTGAGCTAACCGGTCTTGGCCAACTCCTTGAGCTACAGCAACGCTCAGCCCGCTTCATTACTTTTGCTTGAAAGGAGAACCCATGGCGGCAACGAATGCATTATTAGTGATTATTCGCCACGCTCCCCATAGTTCAAATTGGTTACGAGAAGGGCTTGATGCCGCATTGGTCGCTGCAGCTTTTGGGCAGCCTGTGCATTTATTGTTTATGGGGAAAGGTATACTGGCATTGCTAAAAGAGCAGGGCAGTGGTGCTCCGGGTCAAAAGGCGACGCTACCTACTATCGATATGCTTGAAATGTACGATATCGACAAACTTTGGGTGACAAAAGAGGCGCTTCAAAATATGCATTTAAGCACTGATTCGCTGGTAGATGGCGTTACTCTAATAGCAGAGCGGGAAGTCGCCGGGTTACTGCAGCAACACACCAAAATACTTAATTTTTAGTGAGGCCATTATGATTCTGCACATCCTCACCAAAGCACCTGGCAGTAGTGCCGCCCTCCAAATGCAGCAAGCAGTAGCAGGACAGGACTCGGTAGTACTGATAGAAGAGGCCGTTACGGCAGCACTTGATCCCACGTGGAAGGCTTGGCAACAGTGCCAATCGCGTATTTACCTGTTGTCTGAAGACCTGCTCGCCCGTGGGCTTGCCACTATTGCCGTGGACAATCAGTTACCCACGCTTGAAATGGGTGGCTTTATCTCGCTTACTGAGAAGTATGAAAAGAGTGTTACCTGGTACTAATGATGTCAGATCAAAAAATATACCGTTATCTTGATTCACAAAAAAAATGGGCTCTAGATCCTGAAGGATATCTTGTTGATCAATTCAAATGGGACGAAACGGCTGCTAATTTAATGGCCGAAGAGGAAGAGTTAACGTTAACGCCTGAGCACTGGGAAATAATTCATGTCGCCCGGGATTTTTACCAGCGCTATGAAATGGCACCGGCGATGAGGCCACTCGTAAAAGCGACGAAAAATGCGCTAGGGGAAGAGAAGGGTCGTTCAATTTATCTGATGCAGCTCTTTCCCGGTAGCCCGCCAAAGCGAATTGCTCGTTTAGCAGGGCTGCCAAAGCCTACCAACTGCCTGTGACACTTACTTATTTGCGTTTGCTAGGCAGCATCGCCACGGGTACACACTGATAGTACCACCGCGTCGTCCTGGCTGGTGGAAACAAGTGCATGGCCCATATCGCTATCAAAATAGATGCTGTCACCTTCCGCCAGTACAAGTGGGGCGTAGAACTCGGTATACAGCATAATATCGCCATGCAGCACTATCAAAAACTCTTCGCCATCGTGGCGTACCCACTGGTGATACTCATCAAAACTGCGTGCGCGCACGATGGTTTTAAAAGGGATCATGCGCTTTTGGGCTAACTGGTGACCCAGCAGTTCATGCTCGTAGGTTGGCGTGGGGTGTAATTGCCCTTTGCCTTTACGGGTTAGATCGCGCCGCCCCATGGTGTAACGCTCTCGTTTAGGAGGCGTAAGAAGCTGAGGAAGGTCAATATTGAGCCCGGTGGTGAGCTTCTGCACAACGCTAAAGGTGGGTGAAACTTGGTCATTCTCTATTTTAGAAAGCGTCGAGCGGGCAAGTCCTGTGCGCTGGCTAACATCTTCCAATGTCCACTGATTGGCAAGGCGGATTTGCTTGAGGCGTTCACCCAGGCGCAGTGGCTCAACAAAGGGTTTGCTGCCCGATGCGATACGCAGCGCGGCGTGCTCTTCAGAAGTGGCGGTCATAGGTTGTCACAGTGGCTGCATTCGCTTGGGGCAATTTAAAACGCGCATGATACCACAGCCCAAATACCTACCGTCGAGCAGGTCTGCAGGAAGCATGCACTAAGGTACTTCCGCAAAAGGTAGCCCCAACAGCGCTTTTATATGTGCTTCTACACCACTGGCTAATGACTTAGGGTTATAGCCCCCCTCAAGCACCGAAACAAGGCGATTTTCCGCATACAGTGTAGCGATCTCCATGGCCATATGCGTGATCCAATAGAACTCCTCATCTTCAAGGCAGATATCACCCATTGGATCGTCACGATGAGCGTCGAAACCGGCAGATATCATTACCAAGTCGGGTTTGAACGCGTGTAGGGCAGGAAGCCAGTGATTTTCAATAATGCGCCTAAACTCAGGCCCATCTGTACCTACTTCCAGCGGTGTGTTGACCACGTTTTGCCACTCGCTACGTAAATAGCGCCAGGGATAAAACGGATATTGGAAACTGGTGCAGATCAACACCTCAGGATCGTTTTTGAAGATATCGATGGTGCCATTACACTGATGCACATCGAAATCCAGAATAGCGATACGTTTGGCGCCATACTTAGCACGTGCGTGAGCGGCACCCACGGCAATATTGTTATAAAAGCAGAACCCCATGGCATCGCTTGCTTCAGCATGATGCCCGGGCGGCCTTACTGCACAAAATACGTTATCCGCCTGACGTTTAAATACCTGATCAACGCCACGAATGACCGCCCCGGCAGCTACTCGCGCAGCTTGCAGGCTATTAGGGTTCATCATGGTATCGCTATCCAGGGTAACAATGCCTTCAGCAGGTAAACACTTTTCTAAGGCGCGTAGATGGCGCAAGGGGTGTACCCTAGCCAGAGCTTCTTCACAGGCTTCTTTGGCATCTGCCTGCATGGTCTGCTGTAATAGGCCTGCAAGCGATAGGCGAGCGCGAATAGCCTCCAGACGCTGAGGGCTTTCAGGATGTTCCGGCCCCATGTGGTGCAATGAACAGTCTGGGTGGGTAAGGTAGGCGGTAATCATTCCAACGCTCCATTATTATTGATGCCACCTTAATCGCCTCCATGCCCTACGCGACAGTGTCAATAAGTCGTACAGCCGCTATTTATGTCAGGGGAGACTCATTCGTGAGCACGCGCTTTTTACACCATTTCTTCGAACCTCGTACACTAGCGGTGTTTGGCGCCTCTGAAAAGCCCGCATCGCTGGGTGGTTTGGTGCTGAGAAATATTCAAGAGGGCGGCTTTAAGGGCCCGCTATGGGCGGTCAATCTCAAAGGCTACTCCCAGGTCTTTGGCGTGCCGTGTTTTAGCCGTGTGAGTGAGTTACCCGAGGTGCCTGATTTAGCCGTTGTCTGCTCACCGATTGAAGGCGTACCTAGTCTGATCAAAAAACTAGGCCAGCACGGTGTTAAAGCAGCGCTTGTGCTTTCCGGTGGCGCCTATTTGGATCGCGACAAGGGTAATAAAGGCTCAATACGAGAGCGGATGCTAAGCGCAGCACGGATATCGGGTATACGTGTGCTGGGGCCGGAGTGCATGGGGCTGATTGTCCCGGGTAAAAAGCTCAACGCCTCTTATGCCAGTCAACCGGTAAAAGCGGGGCGCGTTGCCTATCTGGGCCAGTCAGGCATGCTCGCCAATGCCATGATCGATTGGGCCGCGGGGCGTGATGTAGGTTTTTCCCACCTGATTACGGTGGGCGATAGCGTTGATGTACTGCTACCGGACCTGATTGATTACGTTAATCAGTTTTCCCCCGCTCAGGCCATCTTGCTGCACTTGGAGCGAATCAGCGACGCCCAGCACTTTATGACCGCCGTACGTGATGCTTCAAGAAACCGTTTGGTTTTGGCAATCAAAAGCGGCCGTACGCCGGAGTCAGATATTTCCGGCATGGCGCCTACGCCAGGCATCGCTAACCGTGATGTGGTGTTTGATGCCGCCTTTGCCAGGGCAGGTGTGGTCAGGGTTGATGACTCTGATGAACTGCTTGATGCACTGGAAACCCTCTCGCGGATGAAGCCCTTGAAAGGGGACCGCTTAGCCATTGTCTCTAATGGCTTGGGGCCTGCCATGCTCGCTATTGATAAGCTGATTAGTGCGGGCGGTAAATTGGCCGAATTCAGCGCCGAAACTCGGGCCGCGTTGCACCGTAGTGAAGTCGACATGAGCAAACCGGGCGAAAACCCAGTGGACCTGGGCGGTAACGCCTCGCCAGAGCGGTTTGTCCAAGCGCTGGAGATTGTCGCCGCCGACGCGAACGTCGATGCCGTGCTAGTCGTACACGCACCTACACGCATGGCTCCATCGCTAGTGACGGCCCAAGCCTTGATCGATAACCGTAAGAAATTTCGCCGCAACCTGCTTACCAGTTGGATGGGACTAAAAGAGGCGCTCAATGCCCGCCACGCCTGTAATTTAGCCGGCATTCCGACCTATATTTCGCCGGAAAAAGCCGTTAAGGCGTTTATGCATATGGTGATTTATCAGCGTGTACAGGCGCTGTTGCAGGAGATTCCTCCTAGCCTGCCGTTTTCCACCAGCCCAGAAATACGTGCCCAGTGCCGCACACTGATCAAGCAGGCAAAAGAGCAGGGCAGGCAGACGTTAACCCATTCTGAAACGGCTCAAGTACTTGAGGCTTATGGCATCCCCACGGCACCCAGCGTGTATTTGGCTACCCCTGAGGATGCACTGGCCAGGGCAGCCGATATTCCCGGTACCAAAGCGCTCAAAGTCGTTCATGAAGGCAACTGCCGCCCTTACCGCTACCGTAAGCACCCGCATAAAATTTCGGCGGGCTTGTTACAGGATTTAGAGACGCCTGAGCAGGTAGCAGAAGGGGTGCGCCAATTGGGCGAAAAAGTGTTTGAGAAGTTTCCTGAATATGCGATTCGGGAATACTGTTTGCAGCCAATGCAGCGTGGCAAGCATTCAATGCAGATATGCGCCGGTATTACTCGCGATCCGGTTTTCGGCCCGCTGATCGTGTTTGGGATTGGCGGGTATAAAGTTAACGTGCTGGCGGATCGCCAAGTCGCCTTGCCGCCGCTCAACATGAGCCTGGCCGCCGATGTTGTTGGCAGGACTCACGCAGCCTCGTTAATCCGGGAGCACTCCGCTGATCCAGAGCGTGATATACAGCACTTGTGCCAAATGCTTGTGAAGCTGTCGCAAATGGCCTCCGACCTGAGCGATCTGCGTGGCTTGGAAGTGAATCCACTATTGCTCAACCGCGATGGCATGGTGGCGGTTGATTTCGCCATGGATCTTGGCACGCCGTCGCGTTTCGCCATCATGCCGTACCCTGAAGAGCTGCGTGAATGGGTAACCCTTAAAAACGGTTGGCAGGTTGAGGTAAGGCCAATTCGTGCCGAAGACGCCCACCTTATTACCACGTTTCACCGCCAGCTCTCGGAAGAGAGTATTCGTTTCCGCTACTTCCACAACAAATCGAATTTAACCCAGCGAGATTTATCGATTCTCTCGCATATCAATTACGACCGTCAGATGGCGTTCATTGCTGAATATTTAGGCGATGATGGCAGTAAAGAGATGCTGGGAGTGGTGCGGGTTTGGAACGATCCGGATAATATTCGCACTGAGTTTTCAGTAATTATCCGAGATGATTTGCAGGGGCTGGGAATTGGCAGCCTGTTGATGAAGAAAATGATCGATTACTGCACCAACATTGGCACGCTGGAGATGATTGGCAAGATTATGGTCGATAACCATCCGATGCGTGCGCTCATGAAACACTTGGGCTTTAAATGCCGTTACAACATGGAGGAGCAGGTGATTGATGCCGTGCTGCGCCTCAATGAACCCGAAAGTGAATGGCAGCGGCACCGGCTGGAAAGCCTGCCAGACTAAGCGCTTTAGCCTCAAAGGCCTGCATGCTCATCGGCAGGCCTTGATCAATGTGGCTTATGGCGCCATGCGGAAGCGGCTCCATTCGCCACCGTCGCGGCGCTCAAAGCGCAACCGGTCGTGCAGGCGGCTGGGCTGTCCCTGCCAGAATTCGATCATTTCCGGATCGACGCGATAGCCACCCCAATGAATCGGGCGAGGAATATCCTGACCATCGTAGGCTTGTTCAAATCGCTTTTGACGCTCCTCAATCCAATTGCGACCAGGAATCACCACGCTTTGTGTGGCAATCCAGGCACCAAGCTGACTGCCCCGAGGGCGGCTGGCAAAGTACTCATCAGACTCATCGGCAGACACCTGCTCAACCGGGCCCTCGATACGTACCTGACGGGAGAGTGAAGGCCACCAGAAGGTCATTGCAGCGTAAGGGACGTTGCTTAACTCGCTACCCTTGTGGCTATGGTAGTTGGTGAAAAATACCATGCCGCGTTCATCAAACCCTTTAAGCAATACTACCCGGGCGTGGGGTCTGCCCTGACTGTCAACGGTGGCCAGCGTCATGGCATTACCATCTTTGCCCTCTTTTTCCAGTGCTAGAGTGAACCACTCATCAAATAACACGAATGGATCGTCAGGTGCCTGGGACTCGTCAAGCCTGCCGCCTTCATAATCACGCCTGATATCGGCTATATTACGTGTCATCGAATGCTTCTCCCTTGAATTTCTTCCATGTTCGCTGGTCTGCCTTTAAAGCTCAAGTGATCGCCATCAATGAATGTTTAACGCACCAACTCATGGCTTTCACTGCCCCGTAAAGAGAAGTGTGTTGCGGCTAACTGTCCCGCCTTCTATGAGAAAGAGTGAATTAATGCGAAGCTGTCTCACCCATGCGGGCTCACCAACACTTAGTTCATCACAGCTGATAGAGGAAAGGGCTATGCGTGACAAGGTAGCGATTAATGTATGGGATATTTGGATTCGCCTGTTTCACTGGGGGTTAGTGGCGGCGGTGTTGATGTCATTTTATACCACCAAGACCAGTGGCGTACCTTTTCTATTTCCGGTCGAGGTGCACGCACAGGCGGGCTATCTGATCCTCGGGCTGCTTGTTTTCCGCTGTCTATGGGGCGTACTGGGAAGCATCTATGCGAGATTCAATACATTTTTATACCCACCGTCTAAAACGGCTGCCTACTCAAAAGCACTTATCAAGCGCCAACCCGGCTCTTATGCCAGTCACAATCCGTTAGGCGGCTGGATGGTGGTAGTGATGCTGCTCTCGCTCAGTTTTCAAGCGGCGAGCGGGCTGTTTTTGAGTGACGATATTTTTTTTCAGGCACCGCTCTACGGCTTATTGGGTGAAGGGGTTGGCAGCCAGCTGAGAACGTTGCACCAGTGGAACAGCGATCTATTAATAATTTTGATAGTGCTGCACTTGGTCGGGTTAGTCGTCCACCGGCTGCTAGGAGAGCCGCTGTTGACGGCCATGTTGGCGGGTAACAAGCGTTTTCGCCAGCAGCCTATTGATGCTCGTAACGAGACGTTGGATGCCAGCACGCTGCGTTTACGCGCGCTGGGTGTCCTGTTAATTGCTGCTGGCGTCGTGCTATGGCTTTGGTTTTAACGCGTTTGATGTTGACGTAACTGCCGGCTACGAAAGCGCGCGTAACTCATGCAACCAGCGAATAGAGCCATGGCAACTGCGGCTTCTAAAAGCCCGCGAACACTCTGCCCGGGCAGGGTGGCCAACATTATTCCCTGGGTAAAATAGAGTAGGCTGACAAACGCGAGCCATGCATGACCGCGTGCTCGCTGACCAATAATGGAGGGCAAAAACAGCACCAGAGGCAGGACAAAGGCCACTACTGGCCGCCAGTTAAACTCATCGCCTTGTACTAGAAAGCCGCGGTAAATAACCAGCACCAGTAAAATAGCGAAGCTAGCTAGCACCAGCTGGCGACTTCTTAGAGTGAGCTTATCAATCCCGTGGCGGGCCTCTACGTCTTCTAGCCACTGTCTCATAAAGCCTCCTGACGCATCTTATTCAGTGCCAGGGCAAGCCGCGCTATCCGCTTACCTTGGGCCACGCACAGCGCACGTTCTTGCTCATCAACTGATCGGTCGCTGCGTGCACCAGCTAAGTGGCTTGCACCGTAGGGCGTGCCGCCGGAATGGGTTTCCAGCAACGTGGTTTCACTATAGGGCACACCTGCGTAGACCATGCCGTGATGCAGCAGTGGCACCAGCATGGTTAGCAACGTGCTCTCCTGGCCACCGTGCAAACTTGAAGTCGATGTGAATGCACAGGCCGGTTTATCTATCAGCGCACCGTTCATCCACAGACTGCTCGTGGAGTCGATAAAGTATTTAAGCGGCGCCGCCATGTTGCCAAACCGAGTAGGGCTACCCAGTGCCAGAGCGCTGCAGTGGCGCAAGTCATCTAGATCTGCGTAGACCGCTCCCTGTTCAGGAATTTCTGGATCAACGGCTTCACAGGTGGTTGAAACGGGCGCCACCGTGCGTAAACGCGCCTGTATGCCGGATACGCTTTCTACGCCGGCCGCAATCTGCTGCGCCATAGTGGCGGTCGCGCCTGAACGCGAGTAGTAGAGAACCAAAACGTACGGTGTCATCTCACTCATCATCATTCCTGAATAGGATCATGGAAACTGTCACGGAAATAGGACATTACGTCGTTGCCTATGGTACCAGAGCTAATGGTAATCCCGGGTAAGTTAGCAATGCGTTTTGTCTTTCAGGCAGGCGCAGATAGACCCATGCGGAGGTGCCATTGCCAAGAGTAACCTCGACGCGTTCGTAGCGAATGCCTAAGCGTTCATAGCGGTCAAGGCGGGCAAGCTCGTCAGCATCCACGCGCAATAGCAGGCCTTCAACATTACTATCGGGTTCAGGTGAAAGATCGAGTCCGTTGCGCTGATAGCCTTCAAGTATGGCTGGCGTTGGGTCACCCATGCCCCCCATTACCACTAAGCGTACAGGCGCAAAGCGTAGCGTGCCGTAAACGAAAACCTGGTGTGGTCCTTGTTCGATCTTCGCTAAACCATCGGGACGGTCGTAAAACCAAGGGCTGAGCATCGTTAACCAGAGCCAACCGGCTACACCGAGTAGACCTGCGCCGCTGAAAATAACCAGGCGTTTAAACCAAACCGTTTTAACCAAAACAAGCGTGCCTCTTGATGAAGGGTTAGGCAGTGGCTAGGTAGCTTGGCGCGCCTAATTGGCGATGACAAGCGCTATATTTCAAGCTTCATGTTATCGACAGATCTAATCTGCTTAAGCAAAGTGTCTGGGTTTGCTAGGCTATGATAGTTAGCCAGGAAGTTATTAGACCCAGCCGGAGGAGCCTGCAATGAATCAGCCACTTCGTGATGATATGGATTTCCGTGCTCTTATAGGCGATGTTAAACCGCTGCCGCCCAGCAATCGTGCCGATCCTGGCGCTCATCGGAAAAGCCCCTCTGAATCCCAATTAGCTCAGCGGGAATGGGCTGAAGAGGAGAGGGGCGCGCGCAACTTTCTATCTGATGACTTTGTCGATCTATTACCTCCGTTCGACCCTATGGAGTATCGCCGTGAAGGGATTCAACAAGGCGTTGTCGATAAATTAAGGCATGGTGGCTATAGCGTTCAATCGCAGCTGCATTTATTAAGACGACCGTTAAGTGAGTGTCGACGAATGCTGTTCCCCTTTATTCAAGAAGCCTATGCACACGATTTGCGCTCCGTGCTGATCGTTCATGGCCGCGGACGCGAGATCGATAGCCCTGCGAACGTGCTGCGTTCATATCTTGCCAAGTGGCTCAGCCAGTTTGATGAAGTGCAGGCGTACGTATCTGCCCAGCCTTCAGAGGGCGGGCTAGGCGCTACCTGGGTGATGCTACGCAAAAGTGATCGTGCTAAAGCCAACAACCGCGAAAGACAGCAGAAGCGGCGGGGGTAATTGGTTGGGTATAATAGCAAACGGGCAGCCGAAGCTGCCCGTTTGTGGTTTATGAGCATGAAGTTCTTCGTTTACTCACTAGCCGCTAAACGGCGCTCAAACAGCGCCTGGCGCTCCTCAACATCGGTCTGGTACCGCACGCTGATAAAACTGAGCGCACGCAGGGCGTCTTCTGGATGCTGGTCATCACGTAGCGCCATGGCATTAAAACCACAGCGGCGCATATACTCCAACTGATCAACTAATACGTCACCCACGGCACGCACTTCACCGCTATAGCCGTAGCGCTCGCGTAATAAGCGGGCAATGCTGTAGCCACGGCCATCCGTAAACGCAGGAAAATCAACCGCAATTGCGCTGGCACTTGCTAGCTGCTGACCTAATTCGGCATTAAGCTCCGTGTCGCTCTTTAACAGCGGCGCCAGCTCAGCGTCGTCTTGATTGGCTTGCCATAGCGCCAGCGGGACAAACGCCGGGCGTTGCTCGGGCAGGGCGTCGGCATCGTAGGAGACACACCAAGCGTTCTCCGCCGCCAGCTCACCATTGGCAATCAGGTGATCGACATGAACCGGCGTCTGCTCGACCGCTTCAGCTTGCGCCTCATCAGGTTGATTGGGCTTAGGCATAGACACGCTCCTTAAAGGGTTTTAGACCAATACGGCGGTAAGTATCCAAGAAGCGTTCGTCCTCATGGCGCTGTGACACATAGACTTCCAGTACTTTTTCGACCACATCAGGTACATCTGAGCGGAAAAACGATGGCCCAAGAATCTTACCCAGCGATGCATCGTCGGTTGAGTTACCACCAATCGAGATTTGGTAGAACTCTTCGCCTTTCTTGTCTACGCCTAAGATGCCGATATGACCCACATGGTGGTGCCCACAGGCATTCATGCAGCCGGAAATATTCAGATCCAGCGGGCCAAGGTCATACAGGAAGTCTAGATCTTCAAAACGTTCCTGCAGCGCTTGAGCGATAGGAATAGAGACCGCATTAGCCAAGCTGCAGTAGTCGCCGCCAGGGCAGCAAATTATGTCGTTAAGCGTACCCACGGTGGGGTTCGCCATACCCAGCGCCTCAAGCTCTTTCCAAAGCGCTTCCAGCTCGTCTACTGGTACATCAGACAGCACCAGGTTCTGCTCGTGGGTCACGCGCACTTCACCAAAGCTATAGCGGTCAGCTAAATCAGCGACGGCTTCCATCTGGTCAGCAGTAACATCACCAGGGGCGTGCTCACGGCGTTTCAGAGAAAGCGTTACGGCCTTATAGCCACTCACCTTATGATCCGAGACGTTATTGGTCACAAAGCGTGCAAAGCTGCGGTTTTCAGCGCGCAGTAGGTCGAACGCTTCGTTGGCGTTCTCGGCAACCGGGCGACGGTCCGGCTCAGGGAAGTGGAGTTTGGCTGCATCAACAGCCGCCTGATTGAGTGTCTGCGGGCCATCTTTGAGGTGTGCCCACTCTTCGTCAACCCGGCGACGAAACTCTTCAATACCCAAGGCCTTAACGAGGATTTTAATCCGCGCTTTAAATTTGTTGTCACGCCGACCGAACTGGTTGTAAACCCGCACGCAGGCTTCCAGATAGGTGAGTAGATGCTGCCAGGGCAGATCTTCGCGCACCACATCGGCAATCATCGGTGTACGGCCAAGGCCGCCACCGGCGAGAACCTTGATACGCAGCTCACCGTCGGCGTTGTGCCATAGGCGCAGGCCAATGTCGTGAACCTGGATCGCCGCGCGGTCTTGGGCTGCACCGCTAACCGCAATTTTAAACTTGCGCGGCAAGTAGGCGAATTCCGGGTGAAGGGTAGACCACTGACGGATTAGCTCGCACCAGGGGCGTGGGTCTTCCACTTCATCGTTGGCGATGCCGGCAAACTGGTCACTGGTAGTGTTGCGGATACAGTTACCGCTGGTTTGAATCGCGTGCATCTGCACCTTGGCGAGATCGGCCAAAATATCCGGTACGTCTTCAAGGGCGGGCCAGTTCAACTGGAGATTCTGACGCGTGGTGAAGTGGCCGTAACCGCGGTCGTAGCGACGAGTGATCTCGGCCAAAGCACGTAGCTGATTACCCGCCAGCATGCCGTAAGGAATCGCAATGCGCAGCATGGGCGCATGGCGTTGAATATAGAGGCCGTTCTGCAACCTTAGGGGGCGAAACTCTTCTTCTCCCAAACGCCCGGCGCGGTAGCGTTCCATTTGGTCTCGGAACTGAGCGACACGCTCATCAACCAGGGTTTGGTCGTGAATATCATAACGGTACATGTGGCACGATCCTGCTAAAAAGCGAAATGGTCACGTTGAGACGGACGTTAATGTATCGTCACCTTAACGCGGGCATCATATTCTACAAAAGAATATATAATTATCTTTTTATCTCTAAAAGCTATTTAGAAGGCGCGATAACCAGCGCAGCCTTTTAAAAAGCGTGGGCAAGCCAACGTCTTCGCTGCCAGACCCATAAAAATCCTACTGAATTTATCAATCGGTAACACAGCTGCATCAGCCATATACCTAATAAGCCCTGCTCTAAGCTGATCCCGACCCACCAGGCCAACGGTAAAAAAAGTAGCCACTGCATGCCCAGGGTTAGCGTCATTACCGTGCGTTGAGCACCCGCGCCCATTAGGGCTTGAGCAAGCACTAATGCCGCAGCGTCGAACACAATCATTACGCCAGTTAGCTGAAGGGGGAGTGTACCCAGCGCCAACAGCTCTTTGCTGCTGAAGAAGATGCTCAATACGTATTCGGGTATTAATAGCATAGGCAGAGCTAAAACAAGCAATAGCAGCCAAGCAACGCGAAGTGCGTCCAGCCCCCAGCGGTGCGCTTCGTGCTGGGCATCGCGCCCCAGTGCTTCGCCAACAAGGCTCATGGCTGCCACACCGATGCCTACTCCAGGCAATATCAAAAGAAGTGATAAATTAATCAGCACATGGCCAACCGCGACACTCTCTGTGCCGAGCTGGCTTAATAGCCCAAATAGTACCGCGTAGCCCGCTGCAAATAAAAGCTGCTGCAGCGAGTGAGGTGCGGCAAGCGCTAAGGTAGTACGCAGAGTGGCTAAGCAGGGCAGATGTGTCAAAAAAAACTGGGAAGATGTACGTTTCGCGCTTACCCAGCACCACACGAACAATCCTACAAAAAGGGATAGAGTGGTACCTGCGCCAGCGCCACTAGGGCCCATTTCCGGCAGGCCAGCCAAGCCATAAATCAAACCAGCGCTGGCACCCACATTAAGTAGGTGAACGGCCACAATTATACGCAGATACAGATGCGTCTGCTGGCGTCCGTTCCAGTAACCGCGAAAGCATAGAGTTAAAGCGATGGCCAACAGCGACACGACCCGCCAGCGGAAATAGTCCACCGCAATACGTTGAACATCATCGATTTGGGTGATTAAGCCAATTAGCAGCGGTGCTTGCCACCACGCCAAAAGGGATAACGGTAGCGCAAACGCGAGCCCAATAAACAGGCCTGACTGCAGCGGGTAGGCAACATTGGCGTGAGAGGCACCCATACGTTGAGCCGTTTGTGACTGCACGCTGGAAGAGAGGCCAAACACAATAGCGGTGAGCATAAACATGGCATAGCCACCTACGCCAACACCTGCCAGCGCCACTTCACCTAAATGCCCCACCAGCGCAGCGTCGATCAAGTTGAGCATGCTTTGTGACAGCATGCCCAACATGATGGGAAAGGCTAAGCGCATGACCTTGCCATGACGACCACCAGCGAACAGCATGTATTAGCTCGGGTCGTAAGAGAGCACTGGTGAGAGCCAGCGCTCCATTTCCTCAAGGGGCATCTGCTTACGCGCGGCAATGGCTTCGACTTGATCGCGAGTGATCTTGCCGGTAGAGAAGTATTTCGACTGCGGGTGCGCAAAGTACCACCCGGAGACCGCCGCCGCTGGCCACATGGCGAAGTTTTCCGTCAGCGCCAGGCCAGTGTTTTCAGTCGCATCGAGCAGCCGGAACAGCGTGGCTTTTTCGGTGTGATCCGGGCAGGCAGGGTAGCCAGGGGCAGGGCGAATGCCCTGATATTTCTCAGCTATCAAAGCATCGTTATCCAGCGTTTCATCGGGCACATAGCCCCAGAATTCTTTGCGCACCCGCTCGTGCATACGTTCGGCAAAGGCTTCTGCAAGACGATCCGTCAGCGCCTGCACCATAATAGCGTTGTAGTCGTCGCCCGCGGCCTCATAGGCTTTGGAGAGCTTATCAACCCCGTGGCCGGTGGTGACCGCAAAACCGCCAATCCAATCGGCTTTGCCACTCTCTTTGGGGGCGATGAAGTCGGCCAGGCTGTAGCAGATACCGTCGCGGCCTTTGGTAGTCTGCTGGCGAATATGATGCAGACGCTCAACGACTTCGCTACGTGACTCGTCGGCATAGACCTCAATAACGTCGTCATCAACGCTATTGGCGGGCCACAGGCCGATAACACCGCGGGCCTGAACGCGCTTCTCTTCCACCAGCTTACGCAGCATGACCTTGGCGTCTTCAAACAGGTTGCGCGCCGCTTCTCCGACGACTTTGTCGTCAAGGATTTTGGGGTACTTACCCGCTAGCTGCCAGCTCATAAAGAACGGCGTCCAGTCGATGCGCTCAATCAGCTCTTCGAGGTCGTAGTTATCGAAGCTTTTTAGCCCCAGCATATGCGGCTGAGCGGGGGTGTGGTTGTTCCAGTCGGTGCGGAAACGCCGCTTGCGCGCCTGGGTGTAGTCCAGATCCGCCGCTTTGGGGCGGCGCTTGGCGTTACGCTCGCGTACCTTTTCATACTCTTCGCGAATCTCAGCGACGTAAGGTGTTTTTAAAGCAGGCGTAAGCAATTTGCCCGCCACCCCAACCGCGCGGGAGGCATCAGTGACGTAAATCACTGGATGCTCATATTGTGGCTCTATCTTGACGGCAGTGTGCGCTTTCGAGGTGGTCGCACCGCCAATCAGCAGCGGTAGATCCATACCTCGGCGCTGCATCTCTTTGGCAACATGCACCATTTCATCAAGCGACGGGGTAATCAGCCCTGAAAGGCCGATAATATCGGCGTTGTGATCTTTGGCGGCCTGCAAGATTTTATCGGCGGCCACCATTACTCCAAGATCGATCACTTCGTAGTTATTACACTGCAGCACGACACCAACGATATTTTTGCCGATATCGTGAACATCGCCTTTCACCGTGGCCATAACGATCTTGCCTTTGGCCTTGGTCTCTTCGCTCTTTTCGGCTTCGATATAAGGAATTAAGTAGGCCACCGCCTGCTTCATTACGCGTGCCGATTTGACCACCTGAGGCAGAAACATTTTGCCGTCGCCAAATAAGTCGCCGACCACGTTCATGCCGTCCATCAAGGGGCCTTCGATGACCTCAATGGGGCGTTCCGCCTCGGCGCGGGCCTGTTCGGTATCATCTTCGATATAGACCGTAATACCTTTGACCAGCGCATGCTCAATACGCTTATTGACTGGCCAGCTGCGCCACTCGAGATCCTCTTTTTTCGGAGCGCCGCTGCCGTCACCTTTATACTTATCGGCAATATCCAGCAGGCGCTCGGTGCCGTCGCTGCGCCGGTTAAGCACAACATCTTCAACGGCATCGCGCAGCTCAGCGGGTAGGTCGTCATAAACGGCTAGCTGGCCCGCGTTGACGATGCCCATGGAGAGGCCCGCGCGGATCGCATGATAAAGAAACGCCGAGTGAATCGCTTCGCGCACAGGGTTATTGCCGCGGAACGAGAACGAGACGTTAGAGACACCGCCCGAGATCATCGCGTGGGGCAGGTTGTCACGAATCCACTGGGTGGCTTCGATAAAGTCGACTGCGTAGTTATTGTGCTCCTCAATACCGGTGGCAATGGCAAAGATATTGGGATCAAAAATGATGTCTTCGGCGGGAAAGCCGATCTCATCGACCAGCAGGCGATAGGCGCGCTGACAAATTTCGGTTTTGCGGGCGAAGGTGTCTGCCTGGCCATCTTCGTCAAAGGCCATGACCACGATAGCAGCACCATAACGGCGACACTTGGTGGCTTGTTCACGGAAGGCGGCTTCGCCCTCTTTCAGCGAAATGGAGTTCACCACCGCTTTGCCCTGAACGCACTTCAGGCCCGCTTCGATGATCTCCCACTTGGAGGAGTCGATCATAATCGGCACGCGAGCGATGTCCGGCTCACCAGCGATCAAGTTTAGAAAGCGCTCCATGGCTTCCTTGGACTCGAGCATGCCCTCGTCCATATTAATATCGATCACCTGGGCGCCGCTTTCGACTTGCTCCAGGGCGACTTCTAACGCCGTGGTGAAGTCCTCTTCCACGATCAACCGCTTAAAGCGTGCCGAGCCGGTGACGTTAGTGCGCTCGCCGACGTTAACGAATAGCGAGTCGGCTTCAATGTTAAACGGCTCTAGTCCGGATAGACGGCAGGCGCGGCTGCGCTCAGGAATGACTCGGGGAGCCATATCGCGAACGGAATCGGCAATTGCCCGGATATGCTCAGGCGTTGAGCCGCAGCAGCCGCCAATAATATTGACCAGGCCGCTTGCCGCAAACTCGCTGACGATCTCCGACATCTCTTCCGGCGTTTGGTCGTACTCACCAAACTCATTGGGTAGCCCTGCATTGGGGTGAGCAGAGACAAAGGTGTCGGCCTTGGTAGAAAGTTCTTCAAGATAGGGGCGAAGCTCTTCTGCACCCAACGCGCAGTTTAAGCCCACTGACAACGGCTGGGCGTGGCGGATAGAGTTCCAGAACGCTTCGGTGGTTTGCCCGGAGAGGGTACGACCGGAGGCATCGGTGATCGTGCCGGAGATCATTACCGGCAATCGCTCGCCGCGATCATCGAACAGCTCTTCCAGGGCGTAAATCGCCGCTTTAGCATTGAGCGTGTCGAAGATGGTTTCGATCATGATTAGATCGGCACCGCCCGCAATCAGCGCTTCGGCGGCTTCATAGTAATTCTCGCGAAGCTCATCAAAGGTGACGTTACGCTTGGCAGGGTCATTCACATCTGGCGATAGCGACGCGGTGCGCGAGGTGGGGCCTAACACACCTGCTACATAGCGGGGCACGCCGGTTTCAGCGGCAACGGCATCGCACACTTCACGGGCCAGGCGCGCGGACTCGCGGTTGAGCTCAACCACCAGCGCTTCCATGCCGTAATCGGACTGTGACAGCTGGGTGCTGTTAAAAGTATTGGTCTCAATAATGTCCGCGCCGGCTTCTAAGTAGTCGCGGTGAATGCGCGCAACGACGTCAGGGCAGGTGAGTGCGAGCAGATCATTATTACCTTTTAGATCTGAGGGCCAGTCGCTGAACCGTTCGCCACGAAAATCCTCCTCGCTCAACTGGGCATTCTGCAGCATGGTGCCCATGCCGCCGTCCAGAATCAGGATGCGTTCAGCAAGGCGTTGGGTGAGGGTTGCGATCAAAGCACTATCAGCCATGGCAGGGGAAGTTCTCCAGCGTCACAGTCGTCAAAGGGGATGTTGTTATCGTCGGAAAAGCAGCATCAGTCATTACAAGGCGCGTAATGATAACAAAAGCGAGTGCAAAACGCCCCCTCAAGCGCCCTCTACAGTGGATAATCGCCGCTATACGGTGCATATAAAAAGATAATGAACGATATGCGCCTAGGAAAGTAATGTTCAAATAGCCTACTAAAACAGTCGGGATTGTGTCAGCGCCCGGATTTGCTTACCATAGACGCAAATGACATGTGAAGTGGCGCCGCCACTACCACGGGAGGAAGACAGCCCTCATGACCACGACTAGCGAAAAAGAGACCAATATCGATACCCAAGGTATTGATATTACCAATAGTGCGCAAGAGTACCTGGCAGAACTGCTGGAAAAGCAGAACGTTGAAGGGATTGCTGTGCGCATCTTTATTACCCAGCCAGGCACGCCTTACGCCGAAACCTGTTTGGCCTATTGCCGCCCTGGGGAAGAAGAGCCTACTGACGTTACCCTAGAGCTTGAGAAAATTAACGTATTTCTCGACAAGAACAGCTTGGCGTTTCTGGAAGAGGCGGTGGTGGATTTCAACGCCGACCGCATGGGCGGCCAGCTGACGATCAAAGCGCCCAACGCTAAAATGCCCAAGGTCAACGCTGACAGCCCGCTTGAAGACCGTATTAATTACGTGCTTTACAGCGAAATCAACCCAGGCTTGGCAGCCCACGGCGGCGAGATCAAGCTGGTAGAGCTCACCGAGGAGCAGTACGCCATCTTAGCCTTTGGCGGCGGTTGCCAGGGCTGTGCAGCGGTTGATCTAACCCTGAAGGATGGCGTTGAGAAAACCCTCATGGAGCGTATCCCGGAGCTTGCCGGTATTCGCGATGTTACAGATCATACGGATACTACTAACGCTTATTATCGTTAATAAGCCGTCAAGGCAGTAGATCTATAAAACGGCCACCTCAGACGAGGTGGCCGTTTTTTTGTCTATGCAATCTACGTTAATGTTTTGGCGTTGACTGCTTTTCTGTCAAAGAGGCGGGCAGGTCGGTGAGCTGTTGCTGAAGGGCTTCCATCCGATTCCAGAGTTTCTCTTGCCACGCTTGTTGTAGCGCGGTTTCACGCTCTACATGCTGTTGGGCTTGGTCACTTAGCGCTGTTTTTGCCTCATCTAGCTGCTGGGATAGTACATGCAGCTGCTTTTCCAATGATGTGACTTGCTGCTTCTGCTCATTAAGCTGTTGCTCGCGTTCGCTGGTCTCCAGCTGCAATTGATGCAGAGCCTGCTGCTTAGTCTTTAGCTCCTGGCTCAATGTCTCAATACGCTGCTCAGATTGCTGATGGCGTTTTTGGTAACCCTTCTCCTCCTGGGCGCGTGCCTGTTGAGCACTATCTAACATCGCCATCAGTCTTCCTTCCGCCGCTTCATGACGCAGCTCTTCCTGCGAAAGCCGCTGCTCCCACGCTGCCTGCTGCTCTTTGAGATCCCGGCTATGGGTCTCGCGCTGAGTCTCTATCTGAGCTTCTAGCTGCTGATTGACCTGTTTCAATTGGGCGATGTCTTTCTGTGTCGTTTCAGCCAACTGGTGCCAGTGGTGTTCACTGGTCTGACTGGCAGCCAGTTCACGGTTTAACGCCTCTATGCGCTGTTCCATGTGGCGTAAGTGCTCGGCAAGCGCGCTTTCACGCTGTTCGGCGTTAGCCGCTTGCTGTTTAGCATCCTCTGCGTCTTGCTGGGCATCTGCCACTTGTCGGTTGGCATCCTCGCGATAGTGGAGCAGTGCTTGATTAGCCACGTCTTGGGCCTCGCGCCACAGCTCGCTTGCCTTCGTTACGATAACTTCTGGGACGCCCTTAGGGGGTGGAACATCGCGATTTTGTTCGCGCTCGCTACGCCACAGGCGGAAGTGGTCGCTGATGGTAGTAAAGCTGCCAGTGCCCAACACATCACGAATACGCTGCACGCTCGGGGTATCACCTCGCGTGAGCAGCTCATCAATAGCTTGCTGAACATCACTGTACTGAATGCCGTTGCGGGCCATGCGTGTTCCTTGTGGGAGTTTATATAGCGGCTATTGTCGGGATTCAGTCAGTAATATGCAATTATTACGTATTGCATATTACGTAATAATATTTATCATAAGATACATAAATTCAAGATTACCCGTATTATCTTGAATTTATCCTGCAGTAACGACACACTTTCAAGCTAGACAGCTGTTTAAAAGGATACTAATGCATGCCGAGTAAGCTAATGCCTGAGGTCATAACGCAAAAGCCACAGGAAAACGCGCTCTCAAGTGGTCAACTTGGCGGCAGAATCAACGCAGAAAATGATGTTCAGGCGGTCACGGCTTGGCTTAACGAGTACAATGATAGCCCGCAAACCTGGAAGGCGTACCGTCGAGAGTCGGAGCGGCTTTTACTTTGGCTGGCGAGCCAACGACTCACATTTTCAGATATAAACCGCGAGCTATTACGCCAGTTCGAAGCTTTTCTGGCTGACCCTCAGCCAAGCGAGCAGTGGGTAGGCGCCTCGAAGCCACGCGATCACCCAGCGTGGCGGCCGTTTCGTGGGCCCTTATCGCCCGCTAGCCGACGCCAGAGCCTGGTGATACTGCAAAGTATGTTTGGCTGGTTAGTAGAAGCAGGGTGGGTTTATCACAATCCATTCCGGTTGATGCGGGACAAATCGCGCCGCCTGAATAACCAGGCAGCACGTATAGAGCGCTATTTAGAGAGCGAGCTATGGGCGTGGCTATGGCGTTGGCTCAATGACCCCATCGCCGCGGCAAGGGGCAGCCGGGAGTATTTTGAACATCAACGGCGGCGCTTTATCTTTGGCTTTGCCTACCTGCTTGCGCCACGCATCAGTGAAATGGCGGAAGCACGCATGGGTGATTTTCAACACAGTGAAGGGCGCTGGTGGTGGAACGTAGTTGGCAAGGGCAGTAAGGTGGCGCGCATCCCACTACCTGACGATATGCTGGATTGCCTTTACCAGTGGAGGCAGGCGCTGGATTTGCCTGATCAACCAAGTGAGCTAGAAACGAATGCGCCGGTGTTACGCGCCCTGGATGGTCAGCGCGGACTCGGGCATAACCAGCTTTATCGGCTAATTAGAGCGACGTTTCAAGAAGCGGCACAGGCGCTTGAAGAGAACGCCGGCAGCCCACAACACGTCACCGCACTTCGCCAAGCAACGCCCCACTGGTTACGGCATACCTCGATTACACATCAAGCTCAGTCAGGCATTAGCCTGCGTCATTTAGCGGAAAGCGCCCGGCACGCTCGTCTCGATACCACCTCCCGTTACCTGCATACCGAAGACATTGAGTGGCACAGTGAGCAGCAGCGTCATCGCTTAAATCGTTCAGATAACAATTCACACCCTGAAGGTTCCCTTAAGGTGCCGTTGAGTCGTTATAATGGGGCTGATTGATACTCTCTTGGAGAGCACGTATTTAACAGAGTGTCTTTAAAGAAATATCTTAGTAAAAATACTATCGCAAAAAGGAAATACCATGAGCACTTCCGGCGCCGAGCAGGCCCAGCAAGAGCTGATTGAAGATTTCGAAATATTTGATAACTGGATGGACCGTTACCAATACATTATCGATATGGGTAAACAGCTGCCTGAGTTTCCCGATGAGTGGAAAGTCGAGGAATTTAAAATTCAGGGCTGCCAGTCAAATGTATGGATGCGGCACCAGGAGGAGGGCGATAAGCTGATTTTTAAGGCGACGTCCGATGCCGCTATTGTGTCAGGGCTGATCGCTGTTCTACTTCGAATCTACAGCGATCGCACGGCCGCTGAAATTCGTGCGACCGAGCCTCATTTTTTGGCGGACTTAGGCTTAGATAAGCACCTTTCGCCAACGCGCAGCAATGGCCTGCACGCCATGCTCGAAAAGATTTATACAGTTGCGCAGCAAAAGTAGAAGAAGCTAGCGAGGCGGATGGTCATTGCAGCAGGGCGGAGTGGCATCCTCGTCTTCGCGACACAGCTGCTCGCTGCGACCACCGGGAACCGGATCCATCCCACCAGGGCTGCCTGGGTGGCACTTTACAATGCGCTTGACGGCCATCCAGCCACCTTTTATTGGCCCATGCACTTGAATCGCCTCAACCGTATAGGACGAGCAGCTCGGCCAGAAACGACAACGTGGCCCCAAAAGGGGGCTAATCGTATATTGGTAAGTTTTAACGCCGCCAATCATCACTTTTGCCAATACCCTGCGTGGTGCTGATAGCAGTGTCGTTAGCCAGCGTTTTTTGGCGAGCCGTTTCATGACTAAGATGAGGCTTTGTTGCCGTAGAGGTCGTCGGGGTCAATCAGCGGGGTGCAGGTGATCGCCGCTTTTTGACCATCCACGGCAATATAGAAACAGCTGCGACGCCCGGTGTGGCAAGCAGGGCCCGTTTGTTCAACTTGCAATAATAGCGTATCGCCATCGCAATCAAGTGCGGCAGAGATAAGCCGTTGTTGTTGACCTGAGGACTCACCCTTACGCCACAGTTTTTGTCGTGAGCGCGAGTAGTAGCAGACACGCTGAGTCGTTAACGTCTCTTCGAGCGCCTGTCGATTCATCCATGCCATCATCAAAACTTCTTTGGAGTCATGCTGCTGGGCAATGGCAGGAATCAAGCCATCGCTATTAAATCGAACCGCCGCCAGTAGGGTGGCGACAGCGGGAAGGCTATCATCAGGCGTAGCACGCTCTAGCTGCTTAAAAAGGACATCCGGAGCCACTTGCTCAAAGCGGGACATAGTATTTACTCGCTAGCTGTTCAGCACATTAGCTTGTTCGACAATCTTGGCAGAGCCCCTGGAGCTCTATCGTTTGGCGCTCAACGTTAAACCCTTGGCTTTTTGCCAGCGCCGCCAACTGATCGCTTATCTCGTCTAAATGCAGCTCTTCCACATAGCCACAGTGACGACAAATAAGCAGCTGAAAGCCATGCACATGCTCAGGACATGCACAGGCCACGTAAGAATTCTGTGACTCTATTCGATGAACCAGGCCTTGATCAATCAAGAACTCAAGCGCTCGGTAAACCGTCGGCGGCCGCGCAGCTGCGTGCTCGGTAGAGAGCTTGTCGAGCAAGTCATACGCCTTAAGCCCACCACCATTTTCGGCAATAAGCTCAAGCACGCGTCGGCGGATGGGGGTGAAACGAACGCCACGAATATGGCATTGAGACTCCGCCTGCTGCAGTAGTGTATTTGCTTGGGTCATGGGCAACTCGTTGAACGTGGTTAGCCTGAACTTGCGTCAATAAGCTCTCGTCACTGGGTCAACAGTCTACGCGCTGGCGGAGGAGGTGTCAGGGCTTTCTACCAGCTCACTTTGGCGAGCAAAATGGTGCTGTGCAAAAGCAACACGCTCTTTTGCGGGCACGCCATCCGGCTGTCGCTCAATCAGATCAAGGCGGCGGCGTAAGCCTTCCCCATTGGTCATTTGAATCGCCAGTCCTGGCCTGGCATTGAGCTCAAGTAGCATCGGCCCATGCTGGCGATCCAACACCATATCGGTACCCAGATAACCCAGCCCGGTCATCTCATAACAGCCGGCGGCCAGATTAAGCAGTGTTTCCCACTGTGGCACGACCAAGCTTGCCAGATCGTGCCCCGTGTCGGGGTGGCTAAAACAGGGGCGGTCAAATTGAACAGCGCGCAATGCAGCGCCGGTCGCGATATTCAAACCAACGCCTACCGCCCCCTGGTGCAGGTTAGCCTTGCCATCAGAGGCTGCCGTAGAGAGACGCATCATGGCCATAACGGGATAGCCCTTAAAGACGATAACCCGAATATCGGGAACCCCTTCATAGGTGTAATCCATCAGGCTTTCATCAAAATTAATCAGTGTTTCAATGACTGCCACATCGGGTGAGCCGCCCAACGAGTAGAGCCCCGATAGGATATTCGACACATGCCGCTCGACATCGGTAAGCGTTAGCTTGACACCACTTGGCTTGATAAAGGCGTTATCCTCCACCTTTTCAATCACCAGAATGCCCTTGCCGCCGCTTCCCTTTGCAGGCTTGATAACAAAGCCTGCGTGGCCCGTGAGCATTGCACCAATGTGTTTAACGCCAAACTGGGTCGTTACAGTTCCAATCAGCTCTGGCGTGGTAATGCCGTACTGCTGGGCCAGCAGCTTGGTTTTAAGCTTGTCATCCACTAATGGATAAAGTCGGCGTTTGTTATAGCGGCCAATATAGCGAATATTGCGCCGATTCATGCCAATAATGCCTTTATCACGCAAGCGCGTTGGCCAGGTCCAATTGTTAAACCAACTCATGATGGTTTCTCATCATCAGTAATCGGTTTGAAACGGCGCAGCTCTAGTAGACGGTAGCCCGTGTAATTGCCCAGCAACAAAATCAGCGCCATCAAAATTAACTGCACGCCTAGGAAGTTGAAGGTGATGTGACGCACCCAGGGGTTATTCATCGCCAGGTAAGCAAGAATAGCGGTAATCAAACTGCCGCCACCCTGTATCAATACCTGCTTAGGACCTTCTTCTTCCCACAAAATCGACATCCGCTCAATGGTCCAGGCAAGAATGATCATCGGGAAGAAGGTGATCGTTAAGCCAGCACTAAGCCCCATACGATAGGCCAGTACGGTGAAGATAGAGATTATCGCGATCACCGTTATGATGACCGCGGACACTCTGGCCACTAGCAGTAAGTTCAAATAGGAGAGGTAGTTACGAATAACCAAACCAACGGCAACGATAAGCAGGAAGCCAATCAAGCCCGTGGGCAGGGTGGTTTGAATGAAGGCGAGGGCGATCAATACCGGCATAAAAGTACCGGACGTTTTAACCCCCACCAGCACACGCAGAAACACCACCATTAAGGCGCCAATCGGAATCAGCAAAATGGTTTGGAATAGCGCTTGCTCTTCCAGGGGCAGGCTGTGAATAGAGAAGTTCAGCAATGTGTCTTCTGAGTAGTGATTACGCACCGCTGCTGAAGCCGGCTGATCATGGGTCATCATGGAAAACGTAACCCGTGAGTTTGTGCCGCCTTGAACTTCTAACACCGCTCGGCCGCCGGTTTCCCACAGCAGTAAATTGTCCGGCTTGCCTTGCGCGCCTGTAAGCGGGTGGAAAATTGACCACTCTTCGCCAGTCTCATCAAACACCTGAATCCAACTGCTTAGTGTTTGGCGACGACGTCCATCTTCCAACAGTAGGCCGCTCACTTCACGCGCGGAAACGCCTGCCTGATTGAGCAAGCGCACCACCAGGGCTGCAGGATTCTCTTGAGACAGCAGGAGACGCGCGTTTTCCCCTTGACGCTCACCATTCACATCCTGGATGAGTTCGCGAGCGAAGGTGGCGTTATTCGCACTTCGTGCCCAGGCTTGTTCAATCAGTTGACTGGCCGCCGTATCGTAAGGACTTTCCCACGGTGTTGCCGGAGACATTTCAGGCGGCGTTTGTATGGGCGAACGGGCATCTTGGGATACCAGCATTTGCACCGAGTAATAGAGTGTTTGGCTGCCCGCTGCTTCGCGAATCGTCCACTGAGCAGTACGACCCAGCTCATCTGCTTGATAAGCAAGACCAAAACCTGAAGATGCCGTATTTTCGGTCAATACTCGATAGCCCGCTTGGTGAGAAGGCAGGGCTAAGTCAACCTGTACCGGGCCGCCTTGAGCATTAAAGGTGATACCCGCCTCAATCTCCCATACTTGGCGCTGTTCACCGGGCAACCATGGGATTTCAAACTGCACATGGCGATGTACGCTGGTGGCAATACCTGCCACCAGTAAGAAGCCGACAATGATATAAAACATTAACCGTGACATGGAGATTCCTTTCTGCGTTTAGCGCCAGGGAAGAGCAGTTACTCTTCTGTATCGTCTTCATCAACTGCTTCATCATCAGCAGCTTCATCGGCTGGCTCGCCACCAGGAAACTCGGGGCGTTCATGTAAATAGGTGTCAGCAACGTCAATCACCGCAATATCTAGCAAGAAACGACGGCCAAGCAGGACGGGATAATCAAGATGCGAGCGGTCGTTGAGGGTAAATTCCACGTTTTCACGAATAGGCCCCAAGGTCATTAACAAAGAAATAACCGGGCGTGACTCTTCTCCTGAGGCTTGAACGATACGCACTCGGCGCACAATCGGGGCTTCAATCCACTCATCACGCTGCGACTCAACGGCCACATCGTCATCGTTAAGGGCTAATTTAAAGCGCACCCAATCTTCACCATCACGTTCAAAGCGGGTGATGTCAGCGGCAGATAACGACGACGTATTGGCACCTGAATCAACACGCGCTTTAAGGTAGGTACCCAAACTCGGCAGCCCAACCCATTCGCTGCGCCCCAGTAGTGTTTTGGTACTTAACGTTTCATCTACTTCACACTCTTCGCGGATGATGACAGGCTCTTCATCGCGTGCTTCTAACTGCTGTACATCTTGGCGCAAATTGCGCAGTAAACTGCCGACTTCACGCATGTCGGCAGTCAGTATTTGTTGCTGATCAAGCTGGCGTGTCTGAATCTCAGAACTCGTGCCGCATTGCTGAGCCAGCTCACTTTGTAATTCCAGGATACGTGCATTAAAAGACGCTTCACTTAAAGGAGGCGGCTCATTAGTTTCTGGCGGGGCGATCGCTGCACAGCCTGCGATTGAAAGCGACAAGCCAGCTATTAGCCACAAAACACCTGGGCGCATAACGAGAGATATCCTTGGACAATAGGTGGGGGAATGATAAGGAGATGGGCGACTAGTGTCCAACGTCATCATGCTTTTTCAGACACCCAGTTTATTTGATTTAACATAATATATATTAAGCGAACCAACAGGAGTGACTGTAGCCATGACCACTTAGGTACTCTATGCTGTCAGAATGTTTCACCACAATTGTACCTGAATCCATTTTCATATAGGAAATGACACCATGAGTCGCCTTTTTCGTATTGGTTTTTTCACGCTGCTCTTCTTACTGGCTGGCTGTGCCAATGTTGATATCGAAGATTATGCCGATTCGGAGCCCCGCCTCGATATCGCCGAGTATTTCGAAGGCTCTACCCGCGCGTGGGGCATGGTGCAGGATTACTCTGGCGAGGTACAGCGCCGCTTTACCGTGGAGATCCAAGGCAGCTATGAAAACGACATCCTGACGCTAGATGAATCCTTCACATTTTCAGACGGAGAAACTGATCGCAGGGTTTGGACCTTTGAACGTATCAATGCCAACCACTGGGTTGGTAACGCCAGTGACGTGGATGTCCAAGTGGATGCACGACAATATGGCCATGCTTTTCACATGCGCTACCCGTTAGAAATCTCTATCGATGGACGTATGATTACTTTCACCATGGATGACTGGATGTATCTGCAGCCAGATGGCCGTTTGATTAATCGAACGGCAATGCGCAAATTTGGCTTTACGCTTGGCGAAATCACGCTCGTTTTCGATAAAAGCTAGTAGCTAGATAGCGGTTTTTCGGTAACGTAGACATTGAGCTAACGAGCTGATTCAATCCAGCAAAAAAGCAGCCCGCTTTAGCAGGCTGCTTTTCATATCTTACGCTGACGTTTTACTCAACCGCTGCTCACTCTGGAGCTGCGTAGGAGCCATCTTCCTGGTGAACTTCATTACCTGTAATCGGTGGCGTGAAGACACAGGCAACCGTCATGCCTTTCTCTTTGCCGCGCAGCAGGTGTTCGTCGTGCTGATCCAGCAGATAGATATCACCGGCTTTGATTGGCCAAATTTTACCGTCGGCTAGCGTTTCAACTTCGCCTTCACCTTCATAGCAAAAAACGGCTTCATAGTGGTTTTTGTAATGAATATGCGTCTCGGTACCTGGAAAAATGCGGGTAATGTGGAACGAAAAACCTGCATTGTCGTTAGCCAGAACAAGACGTGTGCTGTCCCAGTTGCCATTTTCGGCGGTCACTAGGCGTTCCGTTTTGCGCGCTTCTTCAAGATTACGAACGATCATAGAAGTACTCCGTTGCATAGTGGCTGGCGATTACCAGCCACTTTATCCCTAACTAAAACCCGTGAGCTTACGCTCTTATCCTAACGGCTAATTACTCGCTAGCAACTGCTTTGACGCACATTTCCAGAATATCGAGCGCTTCCAGCAGGTCTTCATCCGTGATTGTAAGCGGGCAAAGACATTTCACCACTTCACCATCCTGGCCGCTGGTTTCAATCACCAAGCCATGTTCAAAGGCTTTGCTGGTAATTTTGTCAGCGATATCACCTGATACCACATCGATACCGCGCATTAAGCCGCGACCACGTTCGGTAGCAGGCATGCCGCTCTCTGTGAGTAGCGCCGCGAGCTTTTGGAAACGCTCTTCTACAATACGCCCTTTGCGCTGAACATCACGCTCAAAGGTGTCATTGGACCAGTATTTTTTCAGCGTAGCGGTTGCTGTCACCATCGCCAAGCTGAAACCACGGAAAGTGCCGTTGTATTGACCCGGCTTCCATTTGTCCAGCTCAGGGCGCATCAACACATGAGCAAATGGCAGACCGAAACCGGAGAGCGATTTTGAGTTAGTAATAATATCGGGCGTAATACCAGCATGTTCAAAGCTAAAGAACTTACCAGTACGACCACAACCTGCCTGAATGTCATCAACAATGAGCAAGATATCGTGAGCGCGGCAAATACTTTCCAAGCGCTTCAACCAATCCAGGCCAGCAACGTTAATGCCGCCCTCGCCTTGCACGGTTTCAATAATGACACCGGCTGGAATATCCAAACCGCCAGATTTGTCACTGAGCAGCTTTTCAAAATAGTCTAGCGTATCGGTATGCTCGCCCATGTAGCCATCATAAGGCAGGAAGCTGGCACCTTGAGTCGGTATGCCGCCGGTGGCTTCACGGAATTTACGGTTCCCCGTGGTGGCCAAGGCACCCATGGTCACACCATGGAAACCGTTCGTAAACGTAACGATGTTGTGACGGCCTTTAGCAACACGCGCCAGGCGGATAGCCGCTTCTACTGCGTTGGTACCCGTTGGACCAGGCAGGTGAACCTTATATTCAAGGCCACGCGGCTTGAAGATGACTTCTTCAAGGGTTTCCAAATAATCGCGCTTGGCATTGGTCCACATATCCAAGCCATGAACGACACCGTCAGTGGCCAGATAATCGATCATGGCCTGCTTCATATGCGGATTATTATGACCGTAGTTAAGCGTGCCCGCGCCGGCGAGGAAATCAATGTACTCACGGCCATTCTCATCGGTTAGGCGCGCATTTTGCGCTTTGGTAAACACCACCGGAAATGAACGAGAATAAGTACGTACATTGGATTCCATGCGTTCAAGCGTCTGGGTCTGCATTAGCGACCTCCTTGGTTGATCATTTTGCCTTCAGGCGTTACTGGCCCGGAGCAACATGAGCGGGAAAAATAGTATGTTCCTATCCAATATAAACGCGATGAGGACAGCGTATTAGATGCGGTCTGTTTGAAACGGACCTATACGAACCAGGTTTTCCGGATCATGCTCCCCCCCGAGCTGTTCGGTAGAGAAATATTCGCGACTATTGAGCGGCGCGTGCCAACGCGCCGCTAAACGGCGAAATAACCCCCATGAAGCTAAATTATCGGGGGTGATGGTGGTTTCAAGGTGATGCACATCTTCAAGTTCAGGGCGCGACATAATTGCCTCGACCAGCCGACGCGCAAGACCAGTACCACGAGCTTTTTCACCAACGGCTACTTGCCAGAGAAAGTAGGTATCGGGCGCATTATCTTTTACGTAGCCAGACACAAAACCGACTACTTCGCCCTCTTCATTGGTCGCAACCGCACAGGTATCACGAAATTGGGTGGCGAGTAACAAGTAAGCATAGGCGGAGTTCACATCTAGTGGCGGACAAGCTTTAATAAGCTCATACACGCCCCAGCCGTCGTCTGCATTAGGCTTACGAATGAAAAGAGGCATCTCTGAGTGCCCTACAACAGCATCAGCCACCGTTGGCCGCGCGAGGTCAGCAGAGGGAGTAAAAGGTTGTGTCGGCGTACTCATAGTTATGCTTCGCTGTAGCGAATTTGACGATTATTATAACAGCTGATTATGAGCAATTCAAAAGCCATATTATTCACCACCCTACTTTCCATAATTTTTTGTTATGAGCCGGCGGCATATTAGCAGCGTGCTCACGTTCATCGTTACGTGACTACTTTTAGAATAGCGTAACTCAGCGTCAAAAAAAGGCGCACCAATGGCGACGCCTTTTAATGCCTTTAAACGCTATACGGTGATGATGCTAAGTGCGGGTTAGCGTACGCAGCGTCACGAACTCTTCTGCTCCAGTTGGGTGGATGCCCACCGTGCGGTCAAAGTCACGCTTGGTAAGGCCGGCCCTTACAGCAATGGCGATACCCTGAATGATTTCACCTGCATCGTCACCGACCATATGGGCACCCACCACCACATCTGTCGCGTCATCGACCACCAGCTTCATTAAGGTACGTTCATGGCTACCCGATAGAGTGTGTTTCATGGCACGAAAATCAGTGCTATAGACACGAATATGGGTGAATTTCTCCCGAGCTGCTTCTTCGGAGAGCCCCACGGTACCAATGTTTGGATGGCAAAAAACAGCGGTTGGGATCGTAGAGTAATCCAACGGTTCTGGCGCAGTATCGGCAAAATGGCAATCGACAAGCTGCATCGCTTCTGCCAGTGCCACCGGGGTTAACTCAGGCCCGGCGGTTAAATCCCCCAGCGCTAGTACCGAAGGCAGTGCTGTCTCAAAACGTTCATTGACAGGAATTTTGCCCGATTCGTCCAAGCTTAAACCCAGCGCATCAAGCCCCAAGTCACGAATATTGGCTTTACGCCCCGTGGCTGCCAACACGACATCGACTTCAAGCACTTCGCCCGTGGTTAGATGAACATTATAAGCTTCGTCGCTCGCCTCTATGCGCTCGATATTGGTGTTGAAGTGAAGGTTAACCCCTTTCCTTTTCATTTCAGCAAAGGTGAATTCGCGTACCTGTTGATCAAAGCCTTTCAAAAAAAGCTCGCCGCGATAAATGAGGTGCGTCTCACTTCCCAGGCCGTTAAAAATGCTGGAAAACTCCACAGCGATATAGCCCCCACCCAGCACCAAGAATCGCTTGGGGAACGTTTCTAAATCAAAGATCTGGTTGGAATCTACCGCGTATTCACTGCCGGGAAAGCTCGGCACCCAAGGCCACCCGCCTGTTGCGAGCAGGATTTTTTTAGCTGTCAACGATACATTACCGTGCTCGCCACTTAGCGTGACGGTATTGGCATCGGTTAATTTCGCGCGTGCGTTAAATAGCGTTACACCCGCGCCTTCAAGCATGCGTTGGTAGATGCCGTTGAGACGCTTAATTTCACTAACTTTGTTATCACGCAGCGTTGCCCAATCAAAGCTGGCGGGGCCAGGCAATTGCCAGCCAAAACCGGCGGAATCGTCAAAACTGTCTTGAAAATGTGCAGCGTACGAGTAAAGCTTTTTAGGGACACAGCCAACGTTGACACAGGTTCCACCCAGGTATCGATCTTCCGCTATTGCCACCTTAGCGCCCGTGGCTGCTGCCATTCGGGCAGCACGCACACCACCAGAGCCCGCGCCGATAACCAGAAGGTCATATTCGTATTCAGAAACGTCTGCCATCGTATGCTCCCGTGGAGTTTAAAATTTGTGCCCCGTTCAGGCCAAGTGAACGTATTGACCAAGCCCTCAGAGGAGGTTAAAACCATTTTCTGCTATTTTATACTGTCCAATACTTTATACTTGCCAAGATTTAACATTCTGCTTTTTGATCAGCGACTTAACTCTATTTAACTCTGTTGGAGACCGTATGTCTGACCCTATTGCGACGCTACTCGATAACAATCGTGCTTGGGCTGAGCGCATGTGCGAAGAGGATCCCGAATACTTTAAGCGTCTCTCAAATCAGCAAAATCCAGATTATTTATGGATTGGCTGTTCAGATAGCCGTGTGCCTGCCAATCAAATTATCGCACTGCCGCCAGGCGAAGTATTCGTACACAGAAATGTCGCAAATCTACTCCACCATACGGACATGAATGCCCTGTCGGTGGTTCAGTATGCGGTGGATGTGCTGAAGGTCAGCCACATCATGATTGTCGGACACTACGGCTGTGGTGGCATTAAGGCCGCCATGATGGGAGGCGAATGTGGTGTCGTCGATTACTGGCTGCATTCGGTTCGCGAGCAGTATAATCGTCACCGGGACTCGCTAGATCACCTCCCTCTCGAAGATCAAATTGATCGCATGTGTGAGCTCAATGTTAAAGCTCAGGTTAACAGTTTATGCCGCACCAAGATTTTGCAGCGCGCTTGGCAGCGTGGCCAGAAAATCTCGGTACATGGCTGGGTATACGGTTTGAGTGATGGGCGCGTTAAAGATCTGAACTGCACTATCAGCGGCTTGGAACAGGTGGAGACACTCTACCGTATAGATCGCTTAGAGAGAGGCGATTAAGCAACAACTTCCACGCCTACCGCTGCTTAGTCGTAGCGGTAGGCGCGGTGGCAGCTTTTACAGCTTGCGCCAACGTCTGAAAGCGCTCGGGCCGTCTCACGAGGATCCTCCTGCTCCGCTACGTCAACCAAATGGGCAACTTTCTCCTCAAGATCAGTAAACCCAGCGGCGAACTCATCCCACTCCTCCCAAATAGAAGCGCGCGCCTCGGAGCCGCCTCCGTGAGTGCCTGCTATAAATGCCGGCAATAAGTGTTGTGCGCTTGCGCGTTCCTGAAGCTCCGCTAAACGCGGTGCAGCGGCTTCGATATCTTGATTATTAATCAGATCAAAACGCAGCTGCCGTACCAGACTTTCAATATCCTTAAGCTCTTCACGGCGCCATACCACTGCCTCGCGGTCGCTTGCGAAGGGCGTATCACTGGCCGCCGCTGGCATGGTTAGCGAGCTATTGGCAGGCCCATCAGCCGAAACCAACGGCGTGCACAGCAAAAACGCGAAGGCACTACTCAACGCAATGCCTGATAACGCCCTTTTAGGGTAATAACACTGCTGCATTATGGATTCCTATGGATAATTGACTAATTAACGTTGTTAAACAGAGAACTAGCCAATGGGACAGGTAACACCTGTGCCTTTTAAACCGCAGTAGCCATTAGGGTTTTTATCGAGATACTGCTGGTGATATGCCTCTGCATAGTAAAACGTGTCTAATAATTTTATCTCGGTGGTAATCGCACCCCTACCCGCTTCGTCTAGCGCCTGTTGATACGCAGCTGCGCTCTGCTGGGCAGCTTCAAGCTGTGCTTGGCTGGTGGTAAAAATGGCAGAACGATACTGTGAGCCAACATCGTTACCTTGACGATTACCCTGGGTTGGATCGTGCTGCTCCCAGAACACTTGCAATAAGGTTTCCAGACCAACTTGCTTAGGGTCGTAAACCACTCTTACTACTTCAGTATGGCCGGTACGCCCCGTGCATGTCTCATCATAGGTTGGGTTGGGTGTTTCACCACCGGCATACCCCGCCGCGGTCACATATACACCAGGCAACTGCCAGAACAGTCGCTCCACGCCCCAGAAGCAGCCCATCCCTAGAACAATGTCTTCATAGCCACTCGGGAATGGCGGATGTAGCGAGTGACCATTGATGGTATGTACATCGCTGGTCTCAATGGGGGTATCGCGCCCAGGCAATACACGGCTAGCACTGGCATTAGCGTTTGAAAATAGCGACATATCGCCCTCACTTACTGCTGTAAAATTTTAGGATCACCGGAACGGGTGAAGGTGTAGATCAAATCGACGGCTTGGTTGGTACCCGATACGGCCTGTACATAGAGATTACGCCATAACGTGTAGCGTAGTGTTAGTTCTGCAATTGGCGAGAAAATTCCAACCCCGTAACTAATCCTAAGATCGTCGGTTAACTGCCCACTGACTGCGACCTGGCTATCATCGCCCGCTCCGGCGGTATCTAGCGTTAGATCATCAATGCCAAACGCTTCGCCAATGGAGCCCACCGCGCCCCCCGTGCGTCCTAGTGACATACCGATTAGAGCGGTGGTCAGCGCGCTATCCATACCGCCACCCGAAGCATCCGGCGCGCGACCCCGGAGTAAGTAAGAAAGCGCACGTGATTCATCCATGGCAGGTTCAGAAAAAATCAGCACGTTCGGCTCTTCAGCACTGCCGGTTACCCGCAAGCCAGCGATCACATCATCTTCGGTGATATCAGGGTTACGAATAGCCTCAAAGTCGAGGGTCGGCAGCCCAGGAGGACCGCTAAACAGCAGTTCGCCGCGGCGAATGACCAAGTCTTGGCCGAAGGCCTGAAAACGACCATTGACCAGATTAACATCGCCAAACAGCTGCAATGCACCGCTACTTTGGCGAATTTCAAGTGCCCCACCTAGCCCAGACTCCAAGCCATAGGCAGATATCTGCATATCGCTGCCGAGCGTGAGTGTCACTAGTATATCCAGTGCCATACCGGTGGCGGCCAGCTCATCCGCAGCGCTTGGATCATCCCCATTGGCGGCGGCACGCTGTGCCTGGATTTCTGCCTGTCGATCATCACGCTCGGTAATAATCACTTCATCACCACTTGGGGTAATTGCCGATGAGGGCATATCGCCAATTTCCAACCGCGCCCAGGGTAGATTGATATCGCCCCTTACCTGCAACCGTTCAGGCGTCACCCGAATGCGGATATCGGGCGCAGCTTCTAGGCGGCCAAATTGTGGCAAGACGATTAAAATAGGCTCTTGAACCGCATTTAAATCGACGCCAATTCGCCAGTCATCGCCGCTTGGCCAGTAGGCATCCCCGCTGATGGCTAACCGGCCGCGCTCAGCGGCTAGATAACCCTCAATATCGCCTTGCTCACCGTCGAATGAGACTACCAACTCACCGTCCTGAACATCCACGGGAATCTCGGGGCCATTTACGCGGATACCACGAAGCCCTAGCTGGCCCTGCAAATCAGGTTGTGCAGTCGTGCCGGTAATTTGCACGCTGCCGGTCAAGTCGCCTTCAAGTCGATCCATCCCCACTAACATGGGACGATAAGGCTGTAGCGATACATCGTCTGCCCGCAGCTCGCCCGCTAACTCACCTCTACCGAGCGGGTCGTTGATCGACAGGTTCAGATTTAGATCGCCAGCTTCAGAAAGCGAAAGCGTAACGTTGGCATCTGCCTGCGCTTGGTTAGCCTCGATCTGGGCATCCAAATTTATTTCTGGCAACTGCACCGGCTGACCATAATCATTGATAGCGGTCACGGCGAGCTCACTCAACACCTGCAGATTAGCCTGCCACTGGGCACCGCCCTGGCGCCAATTGGCGGATAGATCGGCCGTCGTGTCGCCCTCTAACTGCCACTCTTCGGGTAAAAATGGCTCAACCATCTCCATTGGCACTTCACGTAACGAAAGTACGGCATTGCCCTGTTGAGCCGATGCATTGATCTCCTCTTCAGAACACACCAAACCACCCTCTTCTCGACGCAAGCAGAATGGGGATAGGTTTGCCTGACCGCTGGCCAAGTTATAGCGAATGTCCAAGGGCGATTCGAGACGAATAGTGCCTGCTTCAGAGTCGATTTCAAGCGGGGTAATCCTCGCTTGGTACAGCTGGTTCTGCTGATTTAAGCCCCCATCGAGGGCAACCAACGCACGGCTTAAAACGCCGTTTTCGCTACCCTGAGCAGCAACTTCAAGCCGATGTTGGGAGAGACGGCCCGCTAGGTCGGCATTAATGCTTGTTAACGCCTGACCACCGGCATTCACATTTTGTAGCGCAAGTTGTACATCCAGGGAGGGATCTTCAACGCCCTCGATATCCGCATCAAGCGACAGCCGCTCAATGCGGTTTTCTCCGAAACGTACGCCATCACCTTGTAAGGTGGCCTGGAGTTGCGGTTGATTAAAACTACCCCTCGCCTGAAGTGTACCCACAATAGTACCCGCGAGGTCAGGGGAAAGCGTCTGCAGTTGGCGAAGTGCGATATCAGCATTTAAGGACATGGCCTCTT
The DNA here is from genome assembly GCF_022489065.1 of Vreelandella neptunia. Classification (GTDB taxonomy): domain Bacteria; phylum Pseudomonadota; class Gammaproteobacteria; order Pseudomonadales; family Halomonadaceae; genus Vreelandella; species Vreelandella neptunia_A. The sequence goes on from NZ_JAKVTW010000016.1 coordinate 76,209, forward strand.
CACTGATCTGCCCAGCCGCCTCTAAGCGATTATCCCCTTGCGTAAACAGCAACTCATCAATATCCAGCTCCAGATTGCTGTTTGCATCAAAGGTCGCTTGCAGCGTTAAGGGATAATCCCGTAACTCGCCGTCAATCGCCAAGTTGGGCACGCTAATTGCCCATACGTCTTCTTGCTGCCCCTGTTGTTGGCTAATTTGTTGCTGACTTACTGCAAGCTCAATATCGCCATTTAAATTGCCTTCTAACTGGTCAACGAAGTGAGAAGGATCAAACTGATCCAAGTGTATGTTTGCGCTGACCTGCAAAGGTGCTAACCAGTTAATGGTGCCTTCACTGCGTAGGGAGCTTTCGCCTATGGCCAGCGTAAGCGGCTGCCAACTAAAGTGTTCAAGGTCGCCCTCACCGCTGACGTTAATCTGGGTACGAGGCACACTAGGGCCCTCGACGGCCATCGCGAGTTGAACGCTATACTCGCTCAGGCTACCGGTGACCTGTAGATCCAGCTCATCGACCACATAAGGTTCGGTGGAAGCATCGCCGTCGGCTTCTGCCGTTTCTTCATCGGCAAGCGGCCATTGAACTTGGTCACTTTGCAGCTGCAGTTGAAAGGGTAGCGTTGGGGCTAGCGCGTCTACTTGGCCGTTTAACGACGCATTCACGGCGCCTGAAGCCTCCAACTGCGCTTCAAGCGCATCCAGTGGGCCAGAAAGCGTTAATGTTAGCGTTTCACCATCGAGGTCAGGAAAACTTTCAGCTAAAAACAGTTCAACGTTCAAGCGGGCTTCAAGTGGGTAGTTATCATTTAACGTGACGTTTGCGGTTAATGCTGCCTCTGCATCTGGGGTAACGACAGCAAGCTCGGTTAACTCAACGCGGTCGCCCTCGGTCATCAGTCCAAGCTGGAGGCGATCCACGCGATACTCCGTGGCCCCTTCCAAACGGAAATCATTGAGTGTGAATTCGGGTATCTGAATATCCACCGGCAGGGTGATATCAGGTAATTCCAGACGTTCTCGTGCTTCTAACTGCTCTTCAGCGGATTCTACTGCCAGTACAGCCTCGTCTTGAGGTTCGCGGAGCAATATGGCGGCATCTATCGCCTGAGCAGAAAGTGGAGTGTCCGTATTTAGGGTTAATAAAACGCCTGACGAAGGTAGCAAATAAAGGCGAGGTTGCTCCAAGTGTGTCGGCGCGAGCCGTACTTCATTTCCTTCTGCAACAGCCGCCGAGCTTAAAGAGCGCCAAGCCACTTCTGTTCCATCGGCAAGGCGCACGTTGACATCATCAAGCTGTAACGAACGCAACTCAATGGGAAAGGGGAACCGGATAGTCAGCGGCGAACCATCGTCTTCAGGAGGTGGCTGCTGTTCGTTTGATGAACCTAAACGGATATCTGCCCCTACGACGCGAAGTGTTTCGATACAAAGCCGCCCTGATAACACACAGTCATCCGCCCATTGCAGTTCAACTTCATCAATGCTGATGCGCGTTTCACCCAGCTGCAGTTGAAAGTCTTCAAGCAGGAAGTGATCAAGCAGACCACCTTCATGATGCGCATAAGTGAAGAAATCCCGCTGCTCACCCTGCGAAAGCAACACCCCGGTGCCCCAAGGAGATAATGCCACCCCAACTATTAACGCCACAATGCCAAAGAGCCAAATGGGTAATACGATAATCAGGCGCAAAAGGCTCCATAACAGGAGCCAGGTACGATATTTAGGTGATAGCCGCTGGCGCTTATCAGATGACGCTGGTTCAGCCTGAGACAAATCTCTCTCCTAGAATTCCGGTCCGATGGAAAAGTGCAAACGCCAATCGTCTTCGTGGTCAAAGGGGTGTGCGATATCGAAGCGAATTGGCCCGACCGGTGAAACCCAGCGAACACCCGCACCTGCGCCGGTTTTCAAGTCATCGGGCCCCCAATTATCAAACGCGTTGCCATTATCCACGAACGTGGCTGCCCACCAATCTCCGGTCACGCGACGTTGATACTCAAGGGTCGAGCTAAGCATCTGCTGCCCACCGCGTAGTCGCCCCTCGTCATTACGTGGGGAGAGACTCTCATAGGAGTAACCGCGCACACTGCGGTCGCCACCGGCAAAAAAGCGCAGAGATGGCGGTATTTTGGCAAAATCATCGGTTTCAATAGCCCCTAAGCTGATACGCGCTAAGAAACGGTTATTGTTGCCGATTGTGCGGATCCATTCAGTATCCCCCGTCATACGAGCAAACTGGGCATCTGAGCCCCATACAGTATCCGAGTACTCTAGAGAAAGCTGTTGGCGATCTCCCCATAACGGGAATCGCTGCGGGCGTGTTCGTGTACGCGACCACTGAATACCTGGATAGAAAAGCCAAACCTGATCGGCTTCGCCACCCTGCTCAAAGTCTTCATAAGTAGTTCGGAAATAGATCGACTGTACCCAATCATTATCAAACTCCCAGCGCCGTGCTATTTCCACGGTGCCTTCTAGCGACTGGGTGTCACTATCATCAATATTACGAATACCGTATTGGAGCCGATAGCTATCGCGCAGAGGGTCTTCAAGGGGTATGTTATAGACCCCTGTAAAACGCTGCTCTGGTGCGGATAAGTAGAGATCATGATCAAGGCTATGACCATAGCGGTTGATCCATGGCTGCTCCCAACCAAAGCGCAGCCGTGGGCCTACATCGGTGGCATAACCAATACCGACTTCGAACTGATGACGATCCGCCGGTTCGACACTGACATCTATGGGTAGCTGAGTATCACTAGGCTTGTTGAGGCTCAACGCGCTAAGTAAAGCCGCGCTGGTGACCCGTGGGCGCTCAGGCTGCGAAGCTGTAGCTTCACTCCACCAAGGGTCTCCGCCCCCAGTAGGAGAGATAACCAACTCTTGTGCTGTTTCAAGGCGCGGGCGCACAGACACTGAGCTAAACCAACCGGTTTCAGAAAGGGATTGGTTATATTCAGCTAGCGTTTGGGCAAGGTAGGGATCCTCCTTCTCAAAAGGCTGCATGCTGCGCAATCGGTCAATCACGATATGACTGCCCGTGATAGACGTATCACCAAACTGGTACCGTGGGCCGCTGTCAAAGTCCATATAGAGTCGCGCACTTTGCAGGTACGGTCGCACCTCCATGCGTCTATCGGTAAACCCCCAGTCAAAGTAACCACGCTCTATGGCCAAGCCAGAGAACTGGCTTCGCAAGCGATCCCATGGAGCATGGCGAAGTACATCGCCCTCCTTCAATGGAAAATCTTCTACTGCCTGCTGAAAGGGAGGATCGTTGCTGGCGTCGCCTTCAATATTAATTGAGAGAATTTCGATTTCTATTTGTGGGCCGGGCTCAATTTCAAGCCACACGCGCTCATCGGTGGAACGCTCAAGGGTTATTTCAGGCTCATAATAGCCGTAGACACGCATGGCTTCTTGAGTGCGACGGCGCACCTCGCCCTCAAGCCGCACCTCGGTATACTGCTCTGCATCGATATTTTGTAAGTAGGCTTGAATATTACTTTCGACTTGGTCTGAGACCCCCTCGATCGTCGCATCTAATGCCCAAGCGCCATGTGATACGTATAACAGAGGAAGCACAGTACAAATTGTGCGACCTGTGGCTGAAGTCCATCGCCGTTGTCGTCCCATACATTTTTATCCTAACCTAAATCAGCGGCTTCATTACTTAACAATTTCAATACTTTAATTACTTATTTGTGATAAACGTCATATGTGATAAGGGCAGTTCTAACGCAACATTTCTAGCTGAGCGCTAAAGGCAAGCTGCGCTTGACGCACTTGTCGCACATCACTTTCCAGCGACGTCAGACGTTGAGCCCACTCCTGCTCTAATGCCTCAAGTGCTTCTTGATCCGCTGGCGCCTGGAGTTCGGCAACGGATGCATCAAAGGACGCTTGAAGCTCATTAAAACGCGAGTCGATGGCGCTTCTTTGTGCTGACAACTGCTCTTCCCAATCACTGCTAGCATTATTGATCTGGCTATCCAGAGCAGATAAGCGCTGTTCGGTTAATCGTTCCAAGTGGGAAACTTCTTCCACCAGATTACGACGCCCGGACGCGCCTGTTTGTTCCAGTGCATTGAGGGATTCTCGCATTGCCAGTAGCTGGCTATCACGCAGCTCGGCCTGCTCTCTAAGTTGAGCCAACTGCTGTAACAGCGAATTAATAGAGTCGCTCGACGCCATGTCTTCATTCATTGTCAGCAAGCTATATAGTTCATCGCGCGTATCAGTTAGCGAAATAGACAGCTGCTCCTGCTCTTGGAACAGCGTTGACATCTGAGCTTGTACAAAGGTTATCGTATCTTGTACATCCGTGTCACCCGAATCCAAACGAGCATGAACATTAGAGACTTCCCCACTCACCCGGCGAAGCTCATCTAACAGTCGTTCACGTTCGTACCAAAGTCCAGCCGCCGCCGCGCCCAGTAGCGCAATAATCAATAGCAAGCATAGCCATAGCGGCCAGAGAGTAGGCCCCTTACGGTGACGCAAATGTTGTGCCGTCAGGCTTTGATCCACATCGGGCACAATACGTGAGGAGGCGGTGGAATCTGGCATGACATTTCCTCAAAGAGTCTTCGGGTCGGCACGACGGCCTATACCTCGGTACATTAATCCACAGCTGGCTACAAACTCTGGGTCGTATATATTGCGCCCATCTAATACGAGCTTAGCGTTTAATAGCGAGCCGAGTCGGTGCCAGTCTGGGTTCCAATATATTTTCCATTCTGTTACCAGCATCAGCGCATCAGCGCCCTCACAAGCCTGATAAGGGTCATGAGTAAATGTTCGTAGGTCATCGCGCTCGCCGACCAAAGCGTGAAGTGCAGGCACTGCAGCCGGGTCGTGTAACTGAACCTTAACCCCTTGCGCCCAAAGAGCTTCAAGCAGCGTCAATACTGGGGCGTGGTCGATACGCGCAGTGCCGGGCTTAAATGCCGCCCCCCAGATGGCGACGGTTTTACCGGCCATCTCACCAGAAAAATGCGCCCATAGCTTGCGAAACAGCGTCTCTTTTTTCTGCTCGTTAATATCCATCACTTGTTCAAGCAGCGCTGAATGGCGACCACTTTGCAACTGCACATCAGCCAAGCGTATTAAGTCACGCGAGAAGTTAGGCCCACCAAACCCGCAGCCTGGGTAAAGGTACTCAAAGCCTATACGTGAATCGGCGCCCATCCCTTGGCGAACATGTTCAACATCCACCCCCAGGGTATCAGCCAAACCGGCAATTTCATTCATATAACTGATACGCGTAGCGAGCATCCCATTAATGGCTAGTTTGGTTAGTTCAGCAGCTCGGCGCGGCATGCACTGGAACACTTCGCTGCGCCGATTAAAGGCCCGTAACAGCTCCCTAACCACCTGCTCGCCCACAGCATCATCACAGCCTAACAACCGCCGGGTTGGGCGAGTGAAGGAGTCCCATGCCCGGCCTTCTTCTAAGGTATCGGGTAGCGCGACACTGGTATGCTGACTACCCATCAGTGCGTGCAGGCGCTCGGTTTCGCCTACCGGGAAGGTTGAGTTGTTAACCAGCACAATCCCGTGCTGATCAGCTAGTAACGGATCCCCGATTAATGCGCTCGCCTCTGAGCGCTGTGCTGGCGACAACCCCAGCCAGATCACCTCAGGAATTGCCGCATCTTCCAGTTGTTCAATAACCTGAAGCGTACCCTCTGCCAAACCCTGCTCTAGATGGGCCATTAAATGAGGTTCGCTACGTAACCAGTCTACCTGGGAAAGTGCTGACCAAGGCGCATCCGCGTGGGGAAGCCACTGAACCTGATGCCCCACCCAGGCCAACGCAGCAGCGGCCGTCGCTGCGCTTAATTCACTACCGTATAGTAACACCCGCATGCGTTACGCTCCCTGCTGGTAACGTGATAGCAAGGCTTGAAAAGCTTCTCCAAACTCTGGATGGCGGCGAGCATAGGCGAGCGTGGCTTCGAGATAACCCAATGGATGGCCACAATCGTAGGTAGTACCTTGCATACGATATGCCTGAACACCGGACTGTTCGCGCAGCGTCTCAAGCGCATCGGTCAGTTGAATTTCGCCACCCGCACCGGGGGGTGTTTTTTCCAATATGGAGAAAATGCTGCCCGGTAACGCATAACGGCCTATCACGGCAAGATTCGAAGGTGCAGCATCCCGCTTAGGCTTTTCCACCATGCCAGCCAAGTCTGCTGACTCATTTGCTGCGGGCACATCACCAACGGGTGCCACAATGCCGTATTTCTCTACCTGCTCCCACGGCACCTCTTCCACCATCAACTGCGCCACTTTCTGCTGGTCAAAGGCCGCCAGCATACCGGCCAAGTCGGTGGCAGCGTTGGCGCTGTTATCAACCAACACATCGGGCAGCAGGACTGCGAAAGGTTCGTCGTCGCCAATAATCGGGCGAGCGCATAGCACCGCATGTCCAAGCCCTAACGGGACACCCTGTCGAATGCTGATAATGTTGACGTTGTCGGGCACCAAGTTGCGCAACATCGTTAATAATTCATGCTTACCCTTTTTTTCGAGGCTCGATTCCAACTCAGCATGTGTATCGAAGTGGTTTTCAATAGCGCTTTTATTGCTGCTGGTGACTAACACAATTTCGCGAATGCCAGCAGCAATCGCCTCTTCAACGACGTACTGAATGACTGGCCTATCGACAATCGTAATCATCTCCTTGGGAATTGCTTTCGACGCTGGCAAGCAGCGGGTACCAAACCCAGCAACAGGAAGTACAGCTTTACGAATCATAGAAAGGTCCTTTTCATGCGTTCCGACACAGGAGTGGTTAGAATGTCCATAATACTGAAGGCGTGAGTGGATGCCACCTCGCCAATGGCGATAACGCGTGCTAATGAGCAATAACTTGCCATTAGGCGTCAACTTTTCGCTAAATGCTTTATGACAATGGGAGTCACAACATGCAAGCGACACCACAGGATAGCACTGCTGATCACTTTCAAGGCAATGTCGATGCAGCGGAAGTTGCCAAATTTGAGGCACTTGCTAGCCGCTGGTGGGATACTCAAGGCGAATTTAAACCGCTGCACGATATAAACCCCCTGCGGCTTGATTTTATTGATGCGCGGGCAGGATTGGCGGGTAAAAAAGTCCTTGATGTAGGCTGCGGCGGTGGAATTTTAAGCGAAGCCATGGCCCATCGCGGTGCGACCGTCACCGGCATTGATCTGGGTGAAGCACCTTTAGCTGTAGCCCGGTTGCACGCAGAAGAGCGCGGTGTCCAGGTTGAGTATCAGCACATCAGTGTGGAAACCATGGCGGCTCAAAAGCCGGGGTTTTACGATGTCGTCACCTGTATGGAAATGCTTGAGCACGTCCCCGACCCCGCCTCCGTTATACGTGCCTGCAGCACCCTTGTTCGCCCGGGTGGTTATGTCTTTTTCTCCACACTTAACCGTACCGCGAAGTCATATGCGTTCGCCATTTTAGGCGCCGAGTACGTACTGAAGCTGCTGCCTAGGGGGACACATAGTTACGCAAAATTTATTCGCCCTTCTGAAATGGCTGCCTGGTCGCGTACCAGTGGTTTAGAAGTGCGGGAACAGACGGGACTGACCTATAACCCGCTGACGCGCCACTATCGTTTGGTCAGCCATGATGTATCGGTCAATTACATGATGTACTGCCGCAAGGTGAGCGATTAAATGCCGATGCCAGCACCCCAAGCGATCCTTTTCGATTTAGATGGAACCCTGGTAGATACGGCCCCTGACTTGGCCAATGCAACCAATGCGCTGCGTACACATCATGGGCTACCGACGCTGCCTTTTGAGGTAATACGCCGCCAAGTCTCTAATGGGGGTAGTGCGCTGGTAACACTGGCCCTTGAGCTAGAGGTGTCTTCCCAGGAGCATACTCAGGCGCGTGAGTTTCTACTTGATGCGTATGAACAGGCAGTGGCAGTGCATAGCCGGACTTTCTCACCACTCGATGTCTGGTTAAAGGAGTGGCATGAGGATCAGCGCCCTTGGGGTATCGTCACCAACAAGCCCCGCCGCTATACCCTACCGCTATTAGAAGCACTATCACTGCAACCCGGCGCATTGCTGTGCGCGGATGATCTAAGCGTGAAAAAACCCTCGCCCGAGCCACTTTGGGAGGCTGCCCGCCGCTTGGGTGTCGCACCCGAACAGTGCTGGTATATTGGTGATCATGCGCGGGATATCGAGGCAGCCGTAGCAGCCGGAATGACCGCCGTAGCGGTGGGTTATGGCTATATCAGTGACGGGGATGATTACCAGCAATGGCCTGCTGATCTGTGGTTTGAGGAGTGCCAAGCACTCGTCGATGCCCTCAATGTTTTCAAACGCTAACAAAAGGCAGGCATCGACGCGGCTTTCAGATATCTACAGTCACTGTTAAACCCGAGGCGGTTGGGCATCGAGCTTTTGACCGCTGGTGCCTGTGCTATCAGGGCCCATTAGCCAAAGGTAAGTGGGCATAATGTCTTCTGGTGTACGTAGCGTGAAGGGGTCTTCGCCCGGAAACGCCGTACGCCGCATTTGAGTGCGTGTGGCACCCGGGTTAAGCGAATTAACACGAATATTGGACTGATTGTTCAATTCATCGGCGAGTACGTCGACAAAACCTTCAGTGGCAAATTTAGAAACGGAATAGGCCCCCCAGTAAGCACGCCCTTTCCGCCCAACGCTGGATGAGGTGAAGATAATGGAGGCATCTTCAGACTGTTGCATCAGGGGTAACAGTGCTTGAGTCATCCAGATAGGGCCATTGATATTAACCTGCATCACTTGTTGCCAAAGTTCAGGATTGTATTGCTCAAATGGCGTGATCCGGCCTAGCAGCCCCGCGTTATGTAACAGACCATCTAAGCGACCAAACTCTTTGTCCAGCGTTTCGGCCATATCATGAAAATCTTTTAGCGTGGCGCCTTCAAAATTAAGCGGAAAAATAGCTGGCTGAGGGCCACCCGCCGCTTCGATTTCATCGTAGACACGCTCTAATTTGGCGATGGTGCGCCCCAATAGAATCACGGTGGCACCGTGTTGGGCATAGCTTAACGCTGCCGCACGGCCAATCCCGTCTCCTGCGCCGGTTACCAACACGATGCGATTTTCCAATAGGTTGGGCGCTGGTTGATAGTCGATCTTGCAGCTCATGCTGATTCCCTGAAGCAAAAATAGATCAAAAAATATTAACCCGCTGACTGACGTAAAAAGTCATTGGCTAGACCCGCGGCACTGCTTTGTGGGTAGTCGTCGCGCACTTGCTCAAGTAGTTCGCGGCTGCGCTCTGCCTCGCCCTTGCGCGCTTTCACCAAGCCTAACTTATAGATCGCATCTGGCACTTTACTGCTGCCGCTATACTCGTCGATGACACGGCTAAACGCTTGGTCAGCAGAATCCAGCTCACCCTCTGCTGCATAGAGCTCGCCCAGCCAGTAATGACCGTTGGCGGTTAAGCTAGTATCAGGATGCTCGCTAACGAAGGCTTCAAAAGCCGAGATAGCTTCTTCAAAACGGCGTGCCTGAACATGCGCGAAGGCCGCTTGGTAATCGGCTTGAGCGTCTTCACTGACATTGCGGGTTGAAGGCGCATTCACGACTTCTTCCGCCGCTTCTGGCTCAACCGGGGGCGTTGACTGCTCGATTTGGGTTGGGCCGCTACTCATTAGCCGATCTTCAATATCGAGATACTGCTGCTGCGATTGTCGACGCAGCTGTTCCATCTGGTGGCGTAGCTCTTCAATCTGACCGCGCAACTGCTGGATTTCTTGCTGGTGCTCTTGCACTTGGTTAAACAGCACCAAATTACCTGTTGAAGCTTCTTGCCGCTGTGTCTGGTCGTAGAAACCACTGCTGCTGGAAGAAGAGTTAAGGTCTTGAACAAGTGGCTGTTGAGCGACCGCCATTAAGGGCAATACGGACAGCGGGAGCGCTATGGCTCCCGCACCGCACAGCCTCTCAACGTAACGCTTGAGACTGTGATTCATGATGACTCCGTAGATAAAAACGGCGTGCGGTTAGCACGCCGCTTTCATCAGTAGTTAAACGCTCAGTAGTTAAATACGACGCGACGGTTCTGAGAGTAGGCGCTTTCGTCTTGGCCATTGACGGCCGGACGCTCTTCACCATAACTAACGACACTCATTTGCGAAGAAGAAACGCCCTGAATATTCAGGAAACGCTCTACCGCTCCGGCACGACGCTCGCCCAGCGCCATGTTGTATTCACGGGTGCCACGTTCGTCTGTGTGTCCGTGAAGAACCACTTGAGCGCTCGGGTTGGCACGTAAGTAACGCGCATGAGCCATTACCACAGATTCGTACTCGCTTTTGATCGTATCGCGGTCGTAATCGAAATAAATGGTACGTACTTCAGGGATGCGCGAGTCAGCTTGCTGACCAGAGCCTGAACCTGAGCCAGAAGTAGAACCATACTGACTGCCCGTGCCTGTGCCCGAGGTGCCAGATCCGGTAGTGCTGCCATCCTGGCTACCGTACGAGTCACCGTCTTGGGTTCCGCCGGTGCTGGAACAGCCAGCGATTACCACGATAGATAGCGCTGCTGCTAATGAGCGAGCCAACGGTTTAAGTTGCATAATCAGACTCCTTGCCTGAAAACTAAAAATTTCGATGTTAATCAATTGAGTTGATCAATTTAAGAAGGGTGACCAAGCCGGGTCACGTACATCGCCCTGTGCTGATGGCAGTCTGAATGAAGAGCGACCATCGGCCGAAACAGCACTTAGCACCCCACTGTTACCCTGTTGGGTAGCGAAGATTACCATGGTCCCGTTCGGCGCAACACTAGGAGATTCATCTCTTGTTGATTCACTTAATACCACTAAGCGATCACCGCTTAGATCTTGCCTTGCAACTTGATAGCCACGGCTGGAGCGGTGGATCAAGAATATCTGCTCACCATCCGGTGAATAACGCCCGCGAGCATTGTAATTACCCGTAAACGTCATACGCTGGGCTTCACCACCACCCATTGAGTACTGGTAAAGTTGTGGCCCACCGCTACGGTCAGAGGTAAACAACAAACTGCGACCGTCTGGCGCCCATGCGGGCTCAGTATCAATGCTGTTGTTATTAGTAATGCGCTCTACCGAACGGTTAGCGACATCCATAATATAGATTTCAGGCTGCCCATCTTTCGACAGTGACATCGCAATACGACGACCGTCCGGTGACCATGCTGGCGCACCGTTAATACCGTCAAACGACGTTGCTTTTACGCGCTGCCCCGTCGCTACATCTTGAATGTAGATAGCGGGACGCTCAGTTTCAAAAGAGACATAGGCGAGTTTGGTGCCATCGGGTGACCACGCAGGCGACATAATGGGCTCGTCAGAGGTCAATACCTGCTCACTACGACGACCGTCGGCGTCGGCTACGTACAAGCCGAACTGCATGTTATCCCCGATACCTTGTGCGGTGACATAAGCAATTTTCGTTGAGAAAGCACCACGAATATCGGTGATCTCTTCAAAAATTTGATCACTGATGTAGTGAGCGGCGCCGCGTAGGTCATTACCTCTCACTGTCACGGTTTCGCCAATCATCCGGCGCTGACCACTGATATCCATCAGTTCAAACTGCAGCTCAAAACCACCATCGGTTTGCGCTGCACTGCCTACGACCAGATAGCGTACGTCTAGAGACCGCCAAGTGCCGAATTGAACATCGTCCGACTGGCTGGGCTGTTCGAACATAGCACTACGCGCTAGTGGATCAAAAAGGCCACTTCGCTCCAGGTCATCTTGGACAATTTGTGCAACGTCTTCAGGCATTCCTTCTGAGCCTGCGAACGGAACAACACCAATGGGCAGCGCTTGATCGCTACCACGAGTGATTTCAATCGTTAAGTTGGCACTCGCCATACTGCTGACCAGCAGCAGTACACAGAACAACCATACTTTGCTCAAACTTTGCATCAGCGAACATCCCCCGGGGTAAATCGCAGATTAAACTGACGTAAATTACGCTGCTGATCGGCTGGCAAATCTCTTAATTCACCAAACGGTGCAGCATGTTCCACGGCCTGCATGACAGACCGGTCAAAAGCACTATCGCCGCTGGATGTCACGATCGACGTTGCCAGCACTTCTCCTGACGGCCCTAGCCTTACTTGTAGGGTAGCACTCATCGAATCACTTGCACCGGCAGGAATCAACCACGCCTGCTCAACAGCGCGACGAACGATATTGATAAAGCTGTTGGCAGCCTGCTCGGCCTGCTGAGCATTCGCCGCGGCTTCTGCTTCACCAGCCAACTGACGCTGCATGGCCGCCTCTGCGGCTTCCGCGGCTTGGCGTTGTCGCTCTGCTTCGGCTTCCCGGCGCTGCTGCTCTTCCGCTTCTCGTTGGCGTTGAGCTTCGGCCTCTCGCTCCCGCTGAGCGGCTTCTTCTTCGCGAAGACGCTGCTCTTCTGCTTCACGTTGGCGTTCGGCTTCTGCCTCTTCCTGACGCTGCTGCTCTGCCGCTTCCCGCTCACGTTCGGCCTCAGCTTCTTCCTGGCGCTGCTGCTCTTCGGCTTCGCGCTGGCGCTCGGCTTCCGCCTCTTCCTGGCGCTGCTGTTCAGCGGCTTCCTGCTGGCGTCGAGCCTCTTCAACTTCACGCTGACGCGCTGCGGCAGCTTCGGCTTCGGCCTCACGTTCAGCGGCCTCGGCGGCTTGTTGCTCAGCCTGCTCAGCCGCCTCGGCAGCACGACGCTGCGCCTCAGCTTCCGCCGCCTCACGCGCTGCTTCTAAGGCTTGTGCTTCTTCTGCCTCCGCCACTTGGGCAGCTTCCTCTGCCGCCTGTTGTTCGGCAGCCGCCTGCTGCTCACTGGCCGATGGTTCGTCGGGCGCTTCAGGCTCAGTTGGGGCTTCCGCCGGCGCATTCATTGCCGCTTGCTGTTCTGTTGCCTGCTGCGCCTGATCAGTAAATGTTTCCGTACTCACCAAGGTAGCCTGAACGATAGACGAGCTATCAGGCTCTGCCGTTCGGCTCGGCCAACTAATTAAACTAAACACGACAATGGCGACGTGTACGCCAATCGCTAGAATAGTCGGCCACTTATAGCCGACCTCTTGTGGATCGCGCGGGGAGTGTACTGCCATGTTCGCGCTGCCCTTACCCATCTTGCGGCGGCTCAGAAAGCAGCCCCACGTTAGCCACTCCGGCGCCTTGTAACGTACTCATCAAGACGACGATGTCTCCATAGGCCACACTGCGGTCGCCTCGAACCATCACCGGGGTACCAGGACGCTGCTGTAAGATAGCGACGACGCGCTGTGACATCTCATTCAACGATACGGAGGTAGAGTCTTCTCCCAGTGTAATGAAGTAACCTCCATCACGATCAACGGAGATAATAATGGGGTCATTATCGTCCTGACTCTCAATCGGCTGAGAAGTTACTTGTGGCAATTCGACCTGCACGCCCTGCGTTAACATTGGCGCAGTAATCATAAAGACAACAAGTAGTACTAGCATGACGTCAATGAAAGGGACGACGTTAATCTCCCCCATTGGTTTGCTTTTACCACTACGATTGAACGGTCCTTGCATGGCTGTCTCCCTTAACTCGCGCTCGGCTTGCCATCACGACCTTGCAGATTGCGGTGCAGGATAGCGTGGAACTCCTCGGCAAAATCTTCGTATTTGCCAAGTAAGCGAGAAGATGTGTTCGACAAACGGTTATAGAAAATAACCGCCGGGATAGCCGCAAAAAGACCCATTGCGGTAGCGATAAGCGCTTCAGCGATCCAGGGCGCTACTGTCGCGAGTGTGGCTTGCTGTGTCAGCGACAGCGCTTGGAACGACCCCATAATGCCCCACACCGTACCGAACAGACCGATATAGGGGCTTGCAGAAGCAACGGTAGCCAGAAACACTAGATGCTGGGTTAAGCGATCTTCTTCCCGTGACCAAGCGACACGCATGCTACGCTGAACCCCTTCCAAAACGGTGTCCGCATGGCGGGTTTTCGGCATTAAGCGATTAAATTCCCGGAAGCCTGCTTGAAAGATATGCTCGGCACCATGACGCGGATCGTCAGTGGGGATTTCCCGATAGAGCTCATTTAAGTCGACACCCGACCAAAAGGACTCCTCAAATTGGTTGTACTCTTGCTTGGCACGGCGCAATGCAATGCTGCGCTGGAAAATCACCACCCAAGAGAGGATCGACCCCACCAACAGTAGCAACATCACCAGCTGCACCACGGTGCTGGCATTCATTATCAAGTGGGGAATGGACATGGTGTTATCGTTCACAGGTGCCCTCATCAATCTATTAGGGTCGGTATTGCCGACGCAGTGAATGACCTCTTGGTTAAGAGGCCGGTATCAAAATATTCAGCGATGCTGGCCATGCTTTAGGTCGCATACGCTCGACACTCAAGCAGGCTATCTCGACTGTGGCGGAGCAGAGGAGTTCCTCATCACGCCAAACTTGCTGTTCAAATGTCATTCTACAGCGCCCCATCTCTGTGACATGGGCACTGATTTCCAACGCGTCATCCAAACAAGCGGGTTTCGCGTAGTGACAGGCCAAGCGGTATACCACTAGCTGAGTGCCTTCGTCTAGCAGCGTTTGCTGATTAAGGCCTAATTGGCGTAGCCATTCGCTGCGGGCACGCTCCATAAACTTCAAGTAGTTAACGTAGTAGACAATGCCGCCGGCGTCAGTATCTTCCATATAAACGCGCAACGGTAAGCGATACCCTTTTTCTGCAATCGCACTCAAGGACGGCGCTCCCCTTCCATATCGGTCGCTTGTTCATGGGGCACTCGTTCAAAGTGCAGCCATGCTTGGCGGGTAACCACACGACCGCGAGGAGTGCGCATAATCAAGCCTTGCTGAATTAGATAGGGCTCGATCACATCTTCAATGGTATCGCGCTCTTCACTGATGGCCGCCGCGAGTGAATCGATTCCCACTGGCCCACCATCAAATTTATCGATCATCGCCAACAGTAGCCGCCGGTCCATATGATCCAACCCGTGATGATCCACGTTGAGCATATTCAGTGCGGCATCCGCCATGGCGACATCGACAACGCCGTTACCCTTCATTTCGGCGTAATCACGCACCCGGCGTAATAGTCGATTGGCGATACGCGGCGTACCTCTTGAGCGCTTAGCCACTTCAACCGCACCTTCATGGCTGGTTTTAACGCCCATTAAGCGTGCAGACCGCGAAACAATTTCGGTCAGCTCTTCAAGGTTATAAAACTCTAGCCGTTGAACGATACCGAACCGGTCGCGCAGTGGCGAGGTTAACAACCCTGCTCGTGTGGTTGCGCCCACCAGGGTAAAACGGGGCAAATCCAGCTTGATTGAGCGTGCAGCGGGGCCTTCGCCAATCATAATATCCAGCTGAAAATCTTCCATGGCCGGATAGAGCACTTCTTCGACGACAGGAGAAAGGCGGTGAATTTCATCGATGAATAGTACGTCGCCAGGCTCTAAATTAGTCAGCATGGCCGCGAGATCTCCCGCCCGTTCCAATACCGGGCCGGAAGTCGATTTCATCCCCACTCCCATCTCGGTCGCAATAATGTGCGCAAGGGTCGTTTTACCTAGCCCTGGAGGGCCAAATACCAGGGTGTGATCCAGGCTCTCTTCGCGCAGCCTTGCGGCGCCGATAAAAATTTCCAGCTGTTCACGCACACGGGGCTGGCCAATATAGTCATCCAACCGCTTAGGGCGAATAGCGTAATCAATGCGCCCCTCTCCCTGTTCAGGTTCAGCGGCGATCAGCCGATCGTGTTCTAGCATAGGTGCTCTTCTTTATGACGTTGCAAATGCAGTGTTTAGCCAAATCTAGCGCGGTTAAAAGCCACAAGCTTAGCTATTCATACGCTGAGTCAGGGCGGCTTTAATCAAAGCCTCGGTTGATTGATTGGGGTCGATATCGGCGAGCATTTTCGATGCCTCAGTCAATTTATACCCCAGGCTTACTAATGCGGCTTCTGCATCGGCAAGGCTATCGCGAGCAGATGCTCGACCATTAGCGGCCTCAAGAGGTAGTAGCGCATTGCTACCGTCTTCCCACTCAGGGAAACGATCGCGCATTTCAATGATTAGACGCTCAGCCGTTTTCTTGCCCACCCCAGGCAAGGTGGTCAGTGCTTTGCTATCGTCGTCACGCACGCAGCGCATAAAGGCGTCTTCATCCATCCCTGATAAAATCGCCAACGCAAGCTTAGGCCCTACACCGTTGACTTTAATCAAGGCTCGAAATAAAGCGCGCTCATGCTCTCTACCAAAACCATACAGTAAATGGGCATCGTCACGAATAGTGAGGTGGGTAAACAGAGAAACACTTTCACCAACGGCAGGAAGTGCCACCAGCGTATTCATTGACGTTTCCAGCTCATAACCTACGCCATGAACGTCAATCACAATCCAGGGGGGTTGCTTTGCCAGTAACTGGCCACTTAAACGTCCAATCATAACGTCGCTCGCGCTGGTGTTAAAAACAGTTGGGTGTAAACACTACGGTGAAAACAGTTGTTTACTATAAAGCGACTCTGTACAGGTGACCAGTAGTTCGGCTTATTTACAGCCGCCAGCGCCCCGTAGAGCGACGACGCCCCCGAGATGGTGCGGCTGGCAAGCCATTGCAGCTATAAGCATGCGTTAACGCAATGGCTAACGCATCGGCGGCATCGGCCTGAGGCGTCGCGGATAGTTGCAGAATAGCCGTCACCATATGCTGCACCTGCTCTTTATCCGCCCCGCCCTGGCCAGTCACCGCTTGCTTGATCTGCCGCGCAGCGTATTCGGCAAGGCTTAAACCATGATTCGCCATACATACCAACGCCGCACCACGGGCCTGGCCCAACTTCAATGCTGAATCAGGATTTTTAGCCATAAATACCCGCTCGATGGCCACTTGAGAGGGGCTATGCAAACCGACAACTTCGCTGAGGCCCGCATAGATTTGCGCCAAGCGCTGCTCTAATGCCCCGTCTGCCGTGCGAATACAGCCACTTGCCACGTAGGATGTTTTCACACCGACCACGTCGATTACCCCATAACCTGTCACACGCGACCCGGGATCAATGCCCAGGATACGAACAGGGTTGGCAGGCTTTTTCTCATCCATGTCGTCGAAACTCGTTGGGCTTTATACAAAAACACCGACGCCGGGGCGTCGGTGTTAGGCAGCCAAACAACCGGTTTATTCGGCGGCTGTTTCCGCTTTGGCTTTTTGGCGCAGGCGGATGTTTAAATCTTTCAACTGCTCAGGGCTGACCTCGCCCGGCGCATTAGTCATTAAACAAGCAGCGCTTTGGGTTTTCGGGAAAGCAATCACTTCACGAATGGTTTTAGCACCTACCATCAGCATGACCAACCGATCCAAACCAAAGGCTAAGCCGCCATGGGGTGGCGCGCCGTACTGCAACGCATCCAGCAAGAAGCCGAATTTCTCTTGGGCTTCTTCTTCACCAATACCCAGAATTTCAAATACGGTGCTTTGCATGGTTTGGTCGTGGATACGAATAGATCCGCCGCCCAGCTCTGTACCGTTGAGCACCATATCGTAAGCGCGTGAAAGCGCATTTGCAGGGTCTGCCTTCAGCTCTTCCGGTGTGCAGGAAGGCGCCGTGAAGGGGTGGTGCAGCGGGCTTAAGCGACCGTTGTCGTCGGCTTCAAACATCGGGAAGTCGACCACCCATAGCGGTGCCCACTCCTGGGTGTAGAGCTCAAGGTCAGCACCGAGCTTCACGCGCAGCGCGCCAATCGCTTCGTTAACGATGCGGGCTTTATCGGCGCCGAAGAAGATGATGTCGCCATCTTCCGCGCCCACGCGGTCGAGCAACTCTTCAACGATGTTTTCCATAAACTTGACGATCGGCGACTGCAGACCCTCAAGCCCTTTGGCGCGCTCGTTGACCTTGATCCATGCCAAACCTTTGGCGCCGTAAATGCCAACAAACTTGGTGTATTCATCGATCTCTTTGCGCGACAACTTGGCACCGCCGGGGACTTTTAATGCCGCGACGCGACCATCGTCCGCACTCGCGGGACCGGAGAAGACTTTGAAATCGACCTGCTGCATAAGGTCGTCAACATCGGTCAGCTCGAGCGGAATACGTAGATCCGGCTTATCAGAACCGAATCGATCCATCGCTTCCTGCCAAGTCATGCGCGGGAATTCAGGCAACTCGACCTTAAGCACTTCCTGAAACAACTGACGAATCATGGCTTCAGTAATGCCCATGATGTCGTTCTCTTCCACAAATGACGCCTCGATATCAATCTGGGTGAACTCAGGCTGACGGTCGGCGCGCAAATCTTCATCGCGGAAGCACTTGGCAATCTGGTAGTAGCGATCAAAGCCCGCCACCATCAATAGCTGTTTGAACAGCTGCGGCGACTGGGGCAGCGCAAAGAAGCTACCCGCATGGGTACGGCTAGGCACTAGGTAATCACGGGCGCCTTCGGGGGTGGCTCGAGTGAGTACCGGTGTTTCGATATCCAGAAAGCCCTGGTTTTCGAGGTATGCACGGACGTTGTGCGAAATACGCGAACGCAGGCGCAGCTTTTCAATCATATCCGGACGACGCAGGTCGATGTAGCGATGCTTAAGACGCACCTCCTCACCCACTTTGCCATGCTCATCCAGCTGGAAAGGCGGGGTAATCGCCGTATTAAGTACTTCGACGTCTTTCGCCAGCACTTCAATCATGCCTGTTGGCATGTTGGGGTTTTGAGTACCTTCAGGGCGCAGCCGAACGCGTCCAGTGATGCGCAGGACATACTCACTGCGGGCACGGTCGGCAGTGGCGAACGCCTCGGCGGTATCGGGGTCGACCACGAATTGAGCGATGCCGTCGCGATCGCGCATATCGAGGAAAATTACCCCACCGTGGTCACGGCGGCGATGAACCCATCCGCATACCGTAACCGTTTGATCCACCAAAGTTTCGTTTAGCTGGCCGCAATAATGGCTGCGCATGTCAAATCCTGTTCTGTTTCGTGGCAATTAATTTGTCGCGGGCGTCCCGACCCTGACCACCGCAGCTACGCTGCGGCGCCTTTGTCACTGGGAGTAGCGCTCTTAGCGGTAGCACTGGTATCGCTTGATTTAGCGGTATCTGGCGAGGCAGTTTTGCCGTCAGCGACCAGGTTCTTTTTGCTACCCGTTTTGAAATCGGTTTCATACCAACCGCCACCGGCCAAGCGGAAACCCGCTGCCGAGACCAGTCGTTCCAAGCCATCGCTTTGGCATGCTGGGCAATCCTTGAGAGGATCAGCGCTTATTTTTTGCAATTTTTCCAGACGATGGCCGCAGGCCTTGCACTCATATTCATAGATGGGCATGTTAATGGCTCCTAAAAAGCTCAACCCTGACAGACTCAGCTCTGACATACTCAGTCATAAAAGACTAAGTGCTGAAAGAAAAGATTGGTGGCGAAACAAACGCTGCCAGGCTGCCAATATGTGGCCAGTCGGGATAAATTCCAAGGCTGCGGTTGATAAAGCGCCGCCATTATACCCTTTTGTGACCCCTACCGAGCAAGGTTATGCAGCCTTCGGTAACTATTGGAGAGAATAAAATGCCTTATGCCGTGATATTAGACGCACAGAGCCTAGGCCCTGAGATCAATTTAAGCGCTATTAAAGAGTCGGTCTCACACCTTGAGGTGTTTGAGCAAAGCACAACCCAGCAAGCGCAGGAGCGTTTGATCGATGCAGATATCGCCATCGTTAATAAGGTGGTGCTGAATGCAGAGACACTACGGCAATTGCCCAAGCTGCGCTTGATCTGTGTGCTGGCAACAGGCCTCAATAACATCGATATGGAGACCGCCAAGGCTCAAGGCATCCAGGTTAAGAACGTTGCGGCTTACGGTACTGCCAGCGTTTCACAGCACACGTTAATGTTGATGCTTGCATTAGCTAATCGTTTGCCCCGCTATCAGCGTGATGTGGCCGCAGGCGAATGGCAGCGTAGCGCTTTTTTCTGCTTGCAGGATTACCCGACCCTGCAGCTGTCCGGCAAGCGGTTAATCATGGTGGGTCAAGGCGAGTTAGGCAGTGAAGTAGCACGCTTGGCAGAGGCTTTTGGAATGCAAGTGACGTTTGCTGCACGCCCAGGAAATGAGGCTAATGATGAGCGTCCTGCGCTGGATGAGCTACTTCCCGATGCGGACGTGATCAGCTTGCACTGCCCTCTTAGTGAAGCTACCAAGCATTTAATAAATCGAGAGCGCTTATCTCGCGCTAAGCCTTCACTGCTGTTGGTCAACTGCGCCCGAGGAGAGGTTATCGATGAAGATGCCGCACTAGAAGCGCTACGCAATGGAAAGCTAGGCGGACTGGGCGTGGATGTGCTGCCCGCGGAACCGCCCCGAGATGGACATGCACTGCTGGATGCCCTTAACGAGTCGCTTAACTTAATCGTTACGCCTCACAACGCCTGGATCACGCCGGAAGCTCGCCAGAATATTGTTAGCCTGACGGCTAACAATATCCGTGAATGGAAAGACGCAAAATAGTACCTTGCCAATACTCTATGATTCTCAATAGGGCCTTTACTGGCCCTATTGGGTGCTAAAGTGGCTAGGCACGCGACCATTATCGAGCACATCGAGCTCAACGTGAGTGACGTGAGCCCCCTCTGAGCCCTGCCATAGCCACTCGGTTAATAGTTTGACCGCGTCTGTATGCCCGCACATAAGCACCTCGACGCGTCCATCGGGTAGGTTTTTAGCGTAACCGGTAATGCTATGTTGAAGCGCTTTCTCTTGCGCAGCGCGGCGATACCAGACGCCCTGGACCTTACCTGTCACTAAGGCGCGTACACAGCAAGTAGCCATACTCTCACTCCTCCCTACCAGCAAATTACATGTATTCGTGCTTGATCAGCACCGCGCTATTACGCGGGATCAATGCGCGTCCACGGCGCAACAACAATGATCTAGTGAATGCTGCCCCAAATAGCAGTATCAGAGAACTGTAGTAAACCCATAGCAAAATCATTACCACTGACCCTGCAGCGCCGTAGGTTGAAGCGGTGGCGGTATACGCCAGATAAATCGCAATGACACTGCGGCCTAGGGTAAATAATACGGCGGTAACAACCGCGCCAATAAGCACGTCCTGCCAGCGCAGCACAACGTCAGGAAGCACTTTAAAAATGGTGGCGAATAGCAAGGTAACCACACCCAGCGAGATTAGCGACTCAACCGACGTTGTTAACAAGCTGGCATAGGGAACTAAGTTATCGGCAGCTTGAAGCATTCCGCGCAGCACGACCCCCATTACCAATGAGACTAATAATATAAATCCAATGGAGAGCACCACCGTTAGCGACAGCAAGCGATTTTTAATAAACAGAAATACGCTGTTAGAGGTAGGCTTAGCCGTTACGCCCCAAATGGTATTCAGTGAGAACTGCATTTGGGCGAACACGGTTGTCGCACCAATCACCAGCGCGCCAACGCCTAATATGGTTGGCAGAATACCTGACTCTTCAATTCTTGATTGTGCGACGGCCTCTTGGATAGCCAGTGCCGCGTCCACGCCTAATGTACCCTGCAACTGAGCAACAATTTGACCTTGAGCCGCTTCTTCCCCCATAACAACGCCGATCACGGTGACCGCAATGATGATCGTTGGTGCCAGTGAGAAAAGCGTGTAAAACGCCAGTGAGCCAGCATAGCTAAAGGCATTACGTTCTAACCATAGAGCGGTCGCGTCTTGGGTTACCTTCCACCAAAAGTTAGCTGCACGTTTAATCATATCCACTCCCTGGTTCATTGGTATTGAGCTGTTTTTTCTAGCATACCTAACCCCAGCGTTTAGCGCAGTTTTCTGGTACGTTGCATCTCTCATCTCACCAAACCAAAAAGGAAGCTTGGATGGCCACCGATATTGCGCGTTCAGAGTCCGCCTGCGACTTCGACTGTTTGGTGTTTATTGGTCGCTTTCAACCTCCTCACCTCGGGCATCTAGCGATTATTCGTGAAGCGCTCAAACGCGCACGCCAAGTGATCGTATTGGTTGGCTCATCCTGGCAGGCGCGCTCGTTACGCAATCCGTGGCGATTTGATGAGCGTCAAGCCATGCTTCGCGCGGGATTTGATGAGGCAGACAACCAACGTTTAGAAATAACGCCCCTACTCGATGCCCTCTACAATGACGACGTTTGGGTACGGGACGTGCAGCGCAAAGTGCGTGATTTAGCCGCGCCCGCGAATGCTCGTCTTCCACGCATTGGCTTAATTGGAGCCAGCCGAGGGCAGTCAAGCTACTACCTTTCGTTATTCCCCCAGTGGGAGTCGGTTAGCGTGCCTTCGGTCGAGGGGATTTCAGCCAGCCAGATTCGTGAGCGCTTGTTTCGTTCGCCGAGCTCAACGGATGACTATTTGAGCACCGGCGCATACCACGACCTCCCCCCCGGTGTGGTCGACAGTGTAAAAAAGTTCTGTCAGGTCAGCGCCTACCAGCAACTCTTGGAAGAGCAGCAATTATTGGATCAGTACCGCAAGGCGTGGGCTCAAGCGCCCTATCCGCCTATTTTTGTTACGGTGAATGCGGTAGTGGTGCAGTCAGGTCATGTTCTATTGGTTCGGCGGACAGCGGCACCGGGCAAAGGACTTTACGCCCTCCCCGGGGGATTTATTAATCCTCATGAACGTTTGCTGGATGCCTGTTTACGAGAGTTGCGCGAACGCCTGCGATTAAAAGTCCCGGAACCCGTTCTTAAAGGATCTCTACGTGGCCAGCGGCTGTTTGATGAACCTCACCGCAGTTGGCGTGGCCGCACATTGGCGGAAGCTTTCTACTTTGCACTGCGCCCAGATCAACAGCTGCCTCGCCTCAAGCCAGTTAAAGGCGGAGACCATGCACGTTGGGTGGCGCTTGCCGACCTTGAGCCTGAGAGCCTTTTTGAAGACCACTTTTTTATCATACAAAACTTTTTGGGCCTACCCGCGGACTTCGGCAGTAGCTAAAGCACTTCGCTGCCGGGTCAGAGTTATGCTTGCAGAAAATCCCGCGGCAGTTTCATCATTTGTCGCCACAGCCGCTCTACACCCGGCTTATGCACCATAGAGCAGCGGTATAGACGAATCTCCAAGGGAATATCCCAACTCTGGTCACTCGCCCTGACTAAACGGCCGCTTTTTAGCTCTTCACGAATACAAAAATCGGGTATCCAAGCCACACCGACGCCTTGCAATACCATGCCTTTTAAGCCTTCGGCCATGGCTGTTTCGTACACTGTGCGGAGTTTCATTCGTAGCGGGTCATTTTTTAGCAGCATACGTACACTGCGGCCTAAAAAAGCCCCCTGGGTATAAGAAAGATAAGGAATTGAAGTGTCGTGCTGAAGTGAAAATTTGGGCTTTCCCTGCACATCAGGGAGTGAAACGGGCAACATATTGACCTTACCAATCGAGAAGGAGGGAAATACCTCCGCATCCAACTGCATAGTGGCAAAGGGGTCGTAATAGGCGAGCATTAGATCGCAGTTCCCCTCCCGCAGCACATGGATCGCCTCTCCTACGTTCATGGCCACCAAACGCGTTGGCAACTCGCCCAAGCCCTGCTGCAAACGAGATATCCAGGGGGGATAAAAACTCAATGCAAGTGAGTGTGCCGCCACGATATCGAGCGCCTCATTGGCGATAGATAGGCCCCGCAGATGGCTAAGCGATTCGTTTAGTTGCTCGACCAGGTTGCGTGCCGTTACTAAAAACAGCTGCCCTTCTGGCGTCAGCCCTACGGGAGTGGTAGATCGATCTACAAGGGTCACATCAACAGCTTGTTCCAACGCCCTTATACGGCGACTGAAAGCCGGCTGTGTAACGTGCCGTTGCCGCGCTGATGCGGAGAAACTACGTGTGTTGGCGAGCGCTACAAAGTCCTCTAGCCATTTTGTTTCAAGATTCACCCGGTGACTCCTTGTCTCACCCATCGTGCTCGCATAGTGATTTCTCTTTTGCACTCAACAAATTATTGAACCGGTGCCATTAGGTAAGCAGCACGTGAGACGACTTTCATCCACACAGAGCGTTGATTGATTTCATCGATGCTCACCCTGCGGCATTGTGCAAAGTCATTTTCCAGCATTACTTCTACGTCAGCAGCAAAGTCATGGCTTGGTATAAAGGCGGTTATTTCAAAATTTAACCGAAACGAACGATTATCCAGATTTACTGTTCCCACCGTTGCCGCTTCACTATCTACCAGCATTACTTTTTGATGTAAAAAGCCAGGAAGATAACGGTATATTTTTACACCTGCCCTTATCATGTCAGGTAGAAACGAGAACGCTGATAGAAAAACCAATAAATGATCTGGGCGCTCAGGAATCATGACACGCACATCGACACCCCGCATAGCGGCAAGGCGGAGCGCATCCTGAACACCCTGGTCAGGCACAAAATAGGGGCTTGTCACCCACAGGCGCTGTTTTGCACTATGAATTACCTGCTGTACGAGCAGACTGGCCGTGTCTTGGCGATCGGCGGGGCCAGACGGCACGATGACGACATGATGGTCGGTAGATGCGGACGTCTCTGCCATCCAGTTAAGGCTAATCACCTCATCGGTAGCCCAGTGCCAATCTTCCCAGAATGCTTCCTGCAGGCCCAGCACACTTGGCCCTTGTAACTTGAGATGAGTGTCCCTCCAGGCACCATGGCGCGGATCCTCGCCTAAATATTCGACCCCGACATTGAAGCCGCCTACCCACCCCTGCTTGCCATCAATAACCGTTACCTTGCGGTGATTGCGGAAATTAAGCTGGAAGCGATGCTTGAAGCCCCGAGAAGAGCGAAAAGCACTTACCGCAACCCCGTCACTGATCAGTTCGTTGAGGTAGCCATCGCTCAACTTGCGGCTACCTACTTCATCGTAAAGAAAATAGACCCGCACCCCGCGCTGGGCGGCACGTTGCAGATGATGCTTCAAGCGTTGTCCCAGCGCATCGCTGCGGACAATAAAAAACTGTATCAACACATAGTGCTGGGCACTATCAATACCGGCAAAAAGGCTCTCAAACGTCGCTTGCCCGTCAATAAGCAGCGTTGCGTGGTTGCCGTGGGTCAATGGCATCATGGCAAGTTGTTCAACTGCCTGGATATCCGCATTGCTGGAGGGCGCCACAAAAGGCTCCACATTGGCTCTATAACGCACCAGCACCCGGCGTAGTACGGTGTCACGCTGCCCTCGGGCCGATACATAGCCATAAAAACGCGGCCGGCCAAAGAACCAGTACGCGGGAAGAGCAACGTAGGGAAAGGTAAGCAGCGATATGATCCACGCCACCGCCCCCTGAGAGGTCCGGCTGGACATAAGCGCCATAATGGCTGACACAATGCCCATCAGGTGTATCAATAAGATGCCCGTCCCTAGCAACCAGGAGGTCATAATACATCCTCATAAAACAAGGGCCTCGCCGTCAGCGAAGCCCTTATGCACTTAAAAACTTATGCGTTCATAGCCTAATCAACCTTACCATTGTGTCACGCCGATTGAACAATAATCTCTTTCCATTTGGCAGGCCCCGTTTGATGAACCGAAGTGCCTTTACTATCAACAGCAACGGTCACCGGCATATCTTCGACCTCGAATTCATAGATCGCCTCCATGCCCAAGTCTTCAAACCCAACAATCCGTGATTTCTTGATCGCCTGGGCAACCAAGTAAGCAGCCCCTCCCACGGCCATGAGGTAGACCGCCTCATTATCGCGAATAGCATCAATGGCCATCTGGCCGCGCTCGGCCTTGCCTACCATCCCTAGCAGGCCAGTCTCTTCCAGCATGGTGCGGGTAAACTTATCCATGCGAGTAGCGGTGGTCGGACCTGCAGGACCAACGACTTCATCACCAATGGGATCAACCGGGCCAACGTAGTAGATAAAGCGGCCTCGCATATCCACGGGCAGCGGCTCACCCTTGGCCAGCATATCCACCATGCGCTTGTGGGCAGCATCGCGGCCGGTTAACAGCTTGCCGTTCAGAAGCAAGGTATCACCAGGTTGCCAGGTTTTGA
Source organism: Vreelandella neptunia (assembly GCF_022489065.1). GTDB lineage: Bacteria > Pseudomonadota > Gammaproteobacteria > Pseudomonadales > Halomonadaceae > Vreelandella > Vreelandella neptunia_A. Next base: position 102,214 of record NZ_JAKVTW010000016.1, read on the forward strand.
CTTCAGCAGGTGTCACCGTATCAAGATTGACACGCTTGACGTTCTCGCCCGCCTCACGGGTGATTTCCGGCCAATCTTCGAGCTTAGGTGCTTCAAGCGTCGCAGGGCCTGAGCCATCCAGGGTGAAGTGGACATGACGCGTCGCCGCGCAGTTGGGAATAATCGCGACGGGCTTGTTAGCGGCATGGGTCGGGTAGTCTTTGACCTTGATATCCAGCACGGTGGTCAAACCGCCTAGGCCTTGGGCTCCGATACCACTCTTGTTGACCTTATCGAACAGTTCTAACCGCAGCTCTTCGGCACGGTTGCTGGGGCCGCGAGCTTGCAGGTCCTGAATATCAATAGGATCCAGCAGCGCTTCTTTGGCAATCAACATGGCCTTTTCGGCGGTGCCGCCGATACCAATCCCCAGCATACCGGGCGGACACCAGCCAGCGCCCATCTTGGGTAACTGTTCCATCACCCAATCAACCACGCTATCGGAGGGGTTGAGCATGGCGAACTTGGATTTTGCCTCGCTGCCACCACCCTTCGCGGCCACGTGAATATCGACACTGTCGCCAGGCACAATCGAGTGGTGAATAATCGCCGGCGTGTTGTCTTTGGTGTTGGCCCGTTTGCCATCAGGATCCGCCAGCACAGAGGCACGCAGGATATTATCTGGCAGCAAATACGCGCGACGCACACCTTCGTTGATCATGTCGTCCAGGCTCATGTCCGCTTCCCAGGTGACATTCATGCCCACGTGAACAAACACGGTGACGATGCCGGTATCCTGGCAAATAGGGCGATGCCCGGTGGCGCACATGCGCGAGTTAATCAAAATCTGTGCGATAGCGTCTTTAGCGGCAGGGTTCTCTTCACGCTCGTAGGCCGCGGCCATCGCATCAATAAAATCTTTAGGGTGGTAATAAGAGATGTACTGCAGAGCATCGGCAACGCTTTGGATAACATCGTCCTGGCGAATCACGGTCATGAACTAACTGCTCCTAGGTTATCGTCTAGTCTGCGGCTTTCTTCCGCCAGTGCGGAGTTGGCCGTCTAAGCGTTAGATAAGTATACCGTATTGCCCGTTCTGCGGCAGCACTCCCCCGCTGAGAACTGATTACTTCGAGATAAATTGATCCGTGTCTTCTTTTGCAGGCAAGATAACGGTATAAAACCGTAGCAACCTAACTCGTTTGGCAGTTTGGGCAGAGATAGAGACGACGCGATCCTACCATCTTGCGTTCAATCACCGCTCCACAGCGGTGGCACTCAAGGCCTGCTCGCTCGAATACTGCAAAACGCCACTGTCTGCGCGGCTCACCTGCGGCTTTGGCCTGCACAATCCAGGTCTCACGATTGGTAACGCCTGCGGTTTGGTAGGCTTGGCGAGTAATCTCAATAATGCTCTGAGCCAGTATTTGCTGCTGTTCCGGGGTTAAATCTACCGGGCGAGCACTCGGCGGGAGTTGGGAGAAAAACAAGATTTCAGAGCGCAAATAGTTGCCCAGCCCCGCTACCAACCCCTGATCGAGCAGCAGCGCGCCGAGGCTACGTTTATGAAACTGCTTTAAATTCAGGCGATACTGTACATCGGATGTCGCTACATCCTGGCTCAGCAGGTCTGGGCCTAAGCGGGCTAAAAATGGGTGCTCGGTGAGCGTTTCCTGATGCCAGAGGGAAATATCGGAGGCGCTATAGAGGCTGGCGCAGCGCCCTTCTGCCGTTAGTCGAACACGCAGCGTGCGCTTTGTGCTGGGCGGCTTACCTTCACTATGCAACTTCCAAACTCCATAGAGTTGATTATGAGAATAGAGCACGCGCTGATCCGCAAACCGGATCAGCATCGCCTTGCCCCAGGTATCTACTCGCGCAACGCTAACACCGATAAAAGACGATGCCTGCTCGGCGAGTTCTGGAAAGGCGAACCAGGCATTCTCAATTACTCGTCCCCCTATCTGCTGCTCAATACGATCTGCCGCGCGGCGGATTTCTGGGCCTTCAGGCATACCGTTAACCCAGCATCAACTGCTTTTCTTTCATCTGATGGAGCTGATCACGTAGCCGCGCCGCCTCTTCAAACTCCAGATTTTGCGCCGCTTCAAACATCGCATCCTCAAGCTTGCTAATAGCACCTAGAAGATCATGTTTACTCATGGTCGACAGATCATACTCGGCGGCACTTTCCGCCACCTTGCGCTCATTGCCACGCCGACGACTGCTCTTTTTACCCGGCGCTTGGGCTGCTTCGAGTATATCGGCCACCGAACGTGTCACGGTCGTCGGTGTAATACCATGTTCTAAATTATGTTCAGTTTGCTTGGTGCGCCTGCGTTCGGTTTCATCCATCGCTTTTCGCATCGAATCGGTAATACGATCGCCGTAAAGAATCGCTTTACCGTGCGCATTACGAGCCGCACGGCCAATGGTCTGTATCAAAGACCGCTCAGAGCGCAGGAAGCCTTCTTTATCAGCATCTAAAATCGCTACCAACGAAACTTCCGGAATATCCAAACCTTCGCGCAGCAGGTTAATACCTACCAGCACATCAAATTTACCTAAGCGCAAATCGCGGATAATTTCGACCCTTTCGACGGTATCAATATCCGAATGCAAATAGCGCACGCGAATACCATGCTCGTCAAAATATTCAGTCAAGTCTTCCGACATGCGTTTAGTGAGCGTGGTTACCAGCACCCGCTCGCCCACCGCCGTACGCAGGCCAATTTCTGAAAGCAAATCGTCAACCTGTGTGCTGGCGGGCCGCACTTCAATCTCAGGATCCAAAAGCCCCGTAGGACGCACTACCTGTTCAACGGTTTGGCTGGCATGCTCGTCTTCGTAGCGACCTGGGGTGGCAGAAACAAAAATGGTTTGCGGGGAAATCGACTCCCACTCTTCAAACTTCATCGGCCGGTTATCCAGCGCTGAAGGAAGCCGGAAGCCGTACTCGACGAGCGTTTCTTTGCGTGAACGGTCGCCTTTATACATACCGCCCACCTGAGGCACACTGACGTGAGATTCATCAATAAACAGCAGCGCATCGTCGGGCAAGTAGTCAAAAAACGTCGGCGGCGGCTCTCCTGGAGCTCGCCCGGAGAGATAGCGCGAGTAGTTCTCTATGCCATTGCAGTAACCCAGCTCCAGCATCATCTCAATGTCGTAAAGCGTGCGCTGCTCCAGGCGCTGCGCTTCAACCAATCGATCATGCTTACGCATCCACTCTAAGCGCTCTTTAAGCTCGCCCTTTATGGCGTCGATGGCGCCTAAAATAGTTTCACGCGGCGTCACATAGTGGGATTTGGGGTAGATCGTCATACGCGGCACTTCACCGCGAACGGCACCGGTCAACGGGTCGAACAAACGAATCGTGTCGATTTCGCTGTCAAAAAGCTCCACCCGCACGGCTTCTTCATCTGAGTCGGCAGGGAAAATATCGATCACATCACCGCGTACCCGGTAAGTACCACGGCGGAAATCCATATCGTTCCGGGTGTATTGAAGCTCGGCTAAACGGCGCAGAAAGGCGCGCTGATCAATTAATTCACCGCGGGTGAAATGAAGACGCATCTTCAGGTATTGATCCGGGTCACCCAGGCCATAAATCGCCGAGACAGACACCACAATCAGCGCGTCACGACGCTCAAGCAGTGCTTTCGTGGCTGAAAGGCGCATCTGTTCGATATGGTCATTAATAGAAGCATCTTTCTCGATAAACGTATCGGACGAAGGCACATAGGCTTCCGGCTGATAATAGTCGTAGTAGGAGACAAAATACTCCACCGCGTTATCCGGGAAAAAGGCTTTAAACTCACCATAAAGTTGAGCAGCAAGGGTTTTGTTTGGTGCCATAACGATGGTTGGACGCTGCTGCTGCTCAACCACATTGGCCATAGTGAACGTTTTGCCCGAGCCGGTCACGCCAAGCAGCGTTTGATGGGCAAGCCCAGATTCCAGGCCACTGATCAGCCCTTTAATGGCGGCAGGCTGATCGCCAGCAGGCTGAAATTTTGACTGTAATCGAAAGGCTTTGCTCATCGGTACTCCAAATAAGGGAAAAACGAGACAAGATTAACTAAACAAGACGGGTAACAATCTCGACCGTAGATGTCGTCATCAGTCGCTGAATTGGACAGCGGTGGCTGATATCTTCTAGCCTGGCGCGCTGTTCAGGATCCTCGATACCGTGAAACTCTAACGCGACATCAAGTTTGTAAACGCCCTTTTTTTCCTGGCTATCGTCCCGCTGCACGGTGACAGTAATACCCTCAAGCGGCCATTCTTTGCGCTTAGCATACATCTGCACGGTAATCGCTTTGCAGGTACCTAGGGCGATATCGAAATAGTCATGAGGATCCGGTGCGCTGCCATCACCACCGACCACCGTCGGCACATCACCATACAAATCCTCCAGGCCATCGACCTGGACTCGCTGCCGAAAGGCACGGTTGCGCTCACTAATAACGGTAATCGGTATGTGCATTAAGACACCTTTATGCCTAGTTTAAGTTTTTCAATGGCATTGATCAGCGTTTCACGCTTTGCACGGCCATCCACATCGGCCCCATGGCGGCCCACCTCAGCGCTATCAACACCATCTAGCATCATTAACGCCGTGGTGATTTTATTCACCTGTTCTACTGATTTAACACCCTGGAATGTTAACGATTGCTGCGCCATACCGTTTCCCTACCTGTTGACCTGTGCAAAACTCATACAAGGGAAAGAGTCTAGCACGCTAATAGTGCCTTGCAATTAATGCTCACTGCCCGCATTTAATATCATCACTACACACTCAATGACGGGTAAACAGTTACCCATTTGCACCACACCACCTAGTTCAGGAGTTATTATGGCGACCGTTACCGCTAGCAATTTCGCCCTTGGCAGCGTCCGCCTTCATCACTTAGCCGCGCTGGATGTGAAAGGGGCGGATGCAGAGAAGTTCTTACAAGGGCAGACCAGCGCCCAGGTAAGTCTAGCCGATGGACATTTTGCCCCCCTCACCTGCTTCTGTACGCCAAAAGGCCGCATGCTGGCTAATGCCCAATTAATGCGGCTCGGTGATGACCATTTTCGATTGATACTCAGCAACACCTTATTAGAGAGTTTAGCCAACCATCTTAAAAAATTCGCCGCTTTCTATCGGGCGGAACTGACACCTCTGCCCGACCTAACATTTGTTGGCGCATGCGGTGAGGACCAATCACTTGCTGAGCAGTTGGGCTTACAACTGCCCGAGCACGTGGGCACCCATAGGAATGATGAGCATACCTGTGCGCTGCGTTACCCCGGTGAATCACCGCGCTGGTTATTGTGTTTCGATCACGCGGAACTGAGCGCTGGAGCAACGATTGAGGATGATGAATCGAGCCGCAACGCTTGGCAGCTGGAGGATATTCGTAGCGGCTTGGCGTGGCTAACCGACGCCCAACAGGATCATTTCCTACCCCAGATGCTAAATTGGGAAGCCCTCGGCGGTATTAGTTTTAAGAAAGGCTGTTATACCGGTCAAGAAGTGGTGGCCAGGGCACACTTTCGCGGCCAGGTTAAAAAACGCTTGATGCGCATTTGCGTAGCCACTGCAGCGCTACCTGAAGTGGGAGCCAGCGTCGTTAATAGTGACCAAAAATCGGTGGGCGAAGTGGTAACCAGCGCTTTTACCCCCCAAGGGGATGTCGAGTTGCTGGCAGTGATGAGCACCAAAGTAGCGGAAGAACCCACGCCGATCTTTTTGCTAGATGCGCCTGCGACTTTACAATCGCTTCCCTATGCGATTGAACGCGTCGACCCAGAGCAATTGGCAATCAGCATGAACGCTTAACCCTCGCGTTGAGTGAACCCAAACAGTGCCGCGGCGGCGGCACTGCTTTGATTGGCCACTTCCTCCTTGGTTTGGCTGCGTAGTTGGGCCACGGTATCGCATACGTTGACGATTCGTCTCGGCTCATTACGCCTGCCCTGATAACCACTTAACGGCATATCGGGGCTGTCGGTTTCCAGTACAAAAACGCCATCAGGGAGTGCCTTCACGGCTCTTCGCAAGCGCTTTGCACGCTCATAGGTCACCGCTCCGCCCAGTCCTATTTTAAACCCCAGGTCGAGAAATTTCGTCGCTTGCTCAATAGAGCCCGAGAAGGCGTGGATTAACCCAGCCTGAGGTAGAGCCAGTTGGCGAAGCCGCTTGGCCACCTTATCGTTGGCATGAACGCAATGCACCACTACCGGCAGTGAGTGCTGCTTCGCGAGCCGCAACTGAGCATCAAAGTAGTGCCACTGCATTTCGAGGGTGTCGGTAAAGCGACCATCAATACCGCACTCGCCCACCCCTATGGCTTCAGGGTGCTCACTGAGCAGACTATCTAGCGCGGCGATATCCGACGCTTGATGCTGCTCTACGAAGTAAGGGTGTAAACCCAGGCATATCGAGGTATCTGACCGCTCCCCCAACGCCAACACCTGTGGCCAGCTAGCACGCGTGGTGCCCGGTACGATAAAGTGGCTAACGCCCACTGCCCTGGCGGCCTCGAACACTGCAGTTCGATCATGATCGAACTGAGCAAAATCGAGATGGCAGTGAGCATCAACGAGCATGGATCCGCCTACGTAGGTAAAGACCTAGGTTTTCAAGGACCTAGGTATATAAAGACTTAGTGTTCACGGGTCGGCTGGAAACGAATATCCGGCCAACGCTCTTGGGTCATCTGCAAATTAACCCGAGTGGGTGCGATGTAGGTAAGGTAACCACCACCATCAATCGCCAGGTTAGTGCTGGCTTTACGCTTAAACTCTTCGAGCTTTTTAGCGTCTTCGCAGTAAACCCAGCGGGCGGTCTGGACATTAACGCCTTCGTATATGCAGTCGACCTTGTACTCCTCTTTCAGGCGATGGGCGACCACATCGAACTGAAGGGTACCGACGGCGCCGAGAATCAGGTCATTGTTATCCATCGGCATAAAGACCTGGGTTGCGCCCTCTTCAGAAAGCTGCTGCAAGCCTTTTTGCAACGCCTTCATTTTCAGCGGATCTTTTAGCCGTACGCGCTTAAAGAGCTCTGGCGCAAAGTGCGGTATGCCGGTAAAGCGCATATCTTCACCCACGGTGAAGGTATCGCCGATCTGAATCGTACCGTGGTTGTGCAGGCCAATAATATCGCCTGGCCAGGCTTCTTCTACCTGGGAGCGGTCAGAGGCCATAAAAGTCAGTGCGTCAGCGATTTTGACATCTTTGCCAATGCGCACATGGCGCATCTTCATGTTCTTTTCGTATTTACCCGAGCAGACACGTAAAAAAGCGATGCGATCGCGATGATTGGGGTCCATGTTGGCCTGAATTTTAAACACAAAGCCAGTGAAACGCTCATCATCGGAAGTGACTTCCCGAGTATTGGTTTCGTGGGACTGAGGAGGTGGCGCGTACTCGACAAAACCATCCATCATTTCGCGTACCCCAAAATTACCCATGGCGGTACCGAAATAGACCGGCGAAAGCTCACCACGGCGATAAGCCTCCAGATCAAATTCATGGGAAGCCCCTCGCACCAGCTCAACTTCCATGCGCAGCTCTTCTGCTTGATCTTCACCCAGAATGGCGTCTACTTCTGGATTATTGAGTCCTTCGATGCGCTTATCATCGGGAATGCGACTCCCTTGGCCCTGGGTGTAAAGATGAATCACATCGTTATAGAGGTGATACACACCCTTGAAGTGACGGCCCATGCCAATTGGCCAAGTCATCGGCGCGCACTGAATGTTTAAGACAGTTTCGACTTCATCCATGACTTCAATCGGGTCACGGATATCGCGATCCATTTTGTTGATAAAAGTCAGAATCGGCGTTGTGCGTAGACGACAGACCTCCATCAACTTGATAGTGCGATCCTCAACGCCCTTTGCACCATCGATGACCATCAATGCAGAGTCAACGGCGGTAAGCGTACGATAGGTATCCTCTGAGAAATCTTCGTGACCGGGGGTGTCCAGCAGGTTAACGATGCGTCCACCGTAGGGGAACTGCATCACCGAGGTGGTCACAGAAATCCCCCGCTCCTGCTCCATTTTCATCCAGTCTGACGTGGCATGTCGGTCGTTGCGCTTGCTCTTCACCGAGCCAGCCATCTGAATGGCGTTGCCAAACAGCAGCATTTTTTCTGTGATGGTCGTTTTACCGGCATCTGGGTGCGAAATAATAGCAAAGGTCCTGCGAAGCTCGGCTTCGCGGGCTAATTGAGTCTCTTTCATTGTGCCTCTTCAATATAAGTACTCAGCGTAGTACTCAATCCACCGATTACCACGCGTTGAGTCATGTTCATTGCAGCAATTGTAACGCTTGGAGGCGGTTGTTGTCGCGGATGGCTTGAAGGTTAATAGCCCAGCAAAAAGACCAAAAAAAACGCTGAACAAGTCAGCGTTTTATCGTACTTAACTGAAAGTGTTGCCAGTACACGTTAAGCGAAGGTATTAACCTGCGTACCGACAGTGCCCTCTTTAGCCAAATCTGGCTGAGCACCCGTGTCCGCAGAGGCCAATACTTCAGTTACTTGCTCAGCCTGCGTATCTAGCGCTTCTTTAAACACCTGCATTTGTGCCTGTTCGGCAGTTTGCGCCTGATTCATATACAGCGAAGCACTCACTGCACTGCTAATGCCTACATCCATATTTCCACCTCATGGTATGCAAATGTATTTACAAGCTAGCAAAGCATTAGGCCATGTGCAAAAAAATCGCCCTATGGCTAATACCGCCTCTAATACTATCGGCCTAACTTACCTAAGCATTAACTGTATCAACGCTAATTAGAACCTGTCAGCGCGAAACGGCGCCATATCAATAGCGGTAGGCTGCCCTTCCATCATATCGGCTAATAAATGGCCCGTTGCAGGGCCAAGGGTAAACCCTTGATGGCCATGTCCGAAGGCAAGCCATAACCCCGGGTGGCGGGGCGCTGGCCCAATCACAGGCTTCATGTCAGGCAAGCACGGTCGCGCGCCTTTCCACGGGGCTTCATCGCGGCGCTCACCTAGCGGATATACGCTGCGCGCTACTTTTTCAGCAGCCCCCAGCTGGTTAACGTCTGCAGGGGCATCCAAGCGATCCAACTCAGCCCCGGTGGTTAAGCGTATGCCCGCATTCATCGGCGCCAGCAGATAGCCTACTTCGGCGTCCATGATCCAGTAATTGAGTTTTGCCGATGACTGAGGAGAGTAGTGCATGTGATACCCGCGCTTTACAAAGGTCGGGAAGTGATAGCCGAGCTCTTTAAGCCAACTACCCGCCCAAGGCCCAAGCGCTACGACAACCTCATCTGCTTCTAACGTTTCAGCGGCTGTATTTACCTGCCAACGGGCTCCCACCTGCTGAACCGATTTGATATCCGCCTGCACAATACGCCCGCCATCCTGACTGAATGCTTGTGCGTAAGCGGCTACCAACGCGCCAGGGTCGGCCACGGTCCAGGGATCGAGCCAGTGAATGGCGCCTATGATGGCATCGCTCAGCGAGGGCTCTTTTTCCACCAGCGCCTGGCGATCTAACTGCTCAAATTGAACACCATAAAGTCGGCGCGCCTCTTCGGCGTCTTGCAACCGAGCCGCCAGTTTTTCGGGCGTGCGGTAGAGTTCAAGCCACCCCTGCTTACGTACTAAGTGCTCAGCACCGGCGGCCTCGATCATCGGGCCGTGGGTTTGTAGGGAGAGTTGGATCAATGAAGCGTATTCCGGCACGATTTTCTGATAAGTCTTCGGTGCTGAATTCATCCAATAGCGTAATAGCGGAGAAGCGGCATTGACCATGCCCGCTGGGCGGTAGCGAATATCGACCCGACGATTAGGCAGAACACTCAATAGCGTTTTGACATCCCGTGGAAAAGGATAGGGTCTTACCGCCTCACGCTGAATAATGCCCGCATTACCAAACGAGGTTTCTCGGCCAGGCTGAAGGCGGTCCACGATGGTGACGTCATGACCGCGCTGGCGTAAATGCCAAGCAATGCTGACACCCACCATGCCTGCTCCCAAAACTACCGTTTGACGCGCCATTTTGATGCACTCCCTTTTACCGATACGGAACCACGATTGATGGTCAATAACTATTTGAAAAATATCACCAAAACAAACGCATTAATATAGTAGAAAACGCTATTTTAGATTCTAAATTAAGTCGTTATTGCTGCCAAAATGATCAATAAGGATGACATCACTATTAGCGGCATAACTATTGCTTAGTTTCTATTAAGAAACCATTACAGCCTCCGTTTAACGCAGCTGTGGCGGTGCCTCCTCCCTCCGCGCAAATCGACAATGCACCAAAAAAACGCGCACTTGCACCAAAAGATGCTAAGGACAACACCATGCCTGCCAGACTAAATTTGGACAGCTCGCTGATCGATACGCTCTGGGTACTCTGGGCGGCTGCTCTGGTATTTGTGATGCAAGCTGGCTTTCTTTGCTTAGAGGCGGGCACTACACGAACCAAGAATGCCATTAACGTCGCTATGAAAAACGTAGCGGACTTTGCCATCGCCGTCAGTGTTTTTTGGTTAGTGGGTTTTGCCATCATGTTTGGTGACTCCTACCACGGCTTAGTTGGCACCTCCTTACTCGGTTGGCAGCTTGACGCTTCCGGCAGCTGGGTCATTACCATTTTTATTTTTCAATCAATGTTTTGCGCCACCGCGGCCACGATTGTGTCCGGTGCAGTGGCAGAACGTATGCCCTTTTTAGCCTACACCTGGACAGCCTTATGGATTGCTTTCATTATCTACCCGGTGTTTGGTCATTGGGCATGGGGCGGACTTTTAGGCGGCGAAGAAGGTTGGCTAGGGTCGTTGGGGTTTCTCGATTTTGCTGGGTCGACAGTGGTGCATAGCGTGGGTGGCTGGGTGGCGCTGGCAGCGGTACTCAGCATCGGCCCTCGCGCCGGGCGCTTCTCCTTCGGTAAGCCGCCCACCGCCTTTCCCTCAGGCAATTTGCCGCTCGCCATGTTGGGCGCACTGTTTATGATTTTGGGTTGGTTCGGATTTAACGGCGGCAGCACACTGGCGGTAACTTCTCAGATACCCATTATATTGGCCAATACCGTTCTCGGCGCCGTGGGCGGGATACTCTCAGGCATGTTGATGGGGTTCCGAACCCGCCGCTACGCCGATGTGATGTACGCCATTAATGGAGCCATTGCAGGACTTGTCGCTGTCACTGCGAGTGCTCACATGATCTCACTACAGGCAGCCTTTGGTCTGGGTGCGGTCAGTGGCGTGCTGATGGTGCTGACCAGCGAATGGTTGCTTAAAAAGCATATTGACGATGCTGTCAGTGCCATACCCGCCCACCTTGTATCGGGCATCTGGGGCACACTGGCACTGCCCTGGGTGGCTGACTTAACGCTTCTTGACAGCGGTTTGTCTCGATCTGCTCAGTTTGGTATTCAGTTGCTTGGCGTCGTCGTTTGTGGCGTCTGGAGTTTTGGCAGTGCATGGCTGCTATTTCGCATCACCCGGCGCTTCCTGCCTTTACGCGTCTCGCCTGAAGCAGAAAAAATGGGCCTTAATCTAGCCGAGCATGGCGCCAACAACGAGCTGAACCAACTGCTCGAACATATGCGCCAGCACGAACAACAGGGCGATATGCGACAACGTATTGAAGCCGACCCGTTTACCGAAGTGGGTGAAATTGCAGCCAGCTACAACCGAGTGACTGCGGCCCTTGAAACAGCCGTTGGCCATACCCGCGTCATGCTTCGCAACCTACGCGATGGCGTGATTACCTGGCAGGCGGATGGCTCATTAACAAGCCTTAACCCTGGCGCTGAACAGCTCTTCAATGTCAGGGCAACCAACTTGATTGGCAAACCCGTTTCCAATTTATTGCCCGGCTTTACGCTAACACCAGGCGCACGACATGAAATTAAACATCGCACCGCTGATAAGCGAGTGCGCTATTTGGAAATTCAGGTTAGCGAAGGCGCTAGCGGGTCTGTATCAGAACGCTCGGGCATGGTACGAGACGTCACCGAACGCCGACAGCTGCAAGAGCAGTTAAACCGCGAGCGAGACCTAGCGCGCACCACGCTGGCCTCTATAGGGGATGGTGTTATTACCTGCGATGCTAGCGGCAACGTCACCTTTATCAATACTGAAGCGATACGCTTAACCGGCTGGACACTCGAAGAGGCAATGGATAAACCCATTCATGTGGTGTATCAATTACGCGAAGAAGCCACTGGTGACCCACTTAGTAATCCTGCCCGGCAAGTGCTGACGCAATTAACCTCCGTACACTCCACCGAGCACTGCTTGCTGGTGAAACGTGATCACTCGCATACCCCCATTCAACACAGCGCGTCACCGATCCGTTCTCGCAGCGACATCACCCTGGGAGCGGTCGTTGTGTTTCAAGATGTCAGCCTTACTCGCCAACTGACGGAACAGCTAAGCTATCAAGTGAGTCACGACAATCTGACCGACTTACTTAATCGGCGCGCCTTTGAATCAGCGCTTACCGCACTGCTTAATCGAGATGACGGTCACCATGTGCTGTGTTACCTGGATCTTGATCAGTTCAAAATAGTTAACGACACATGTGGCCATCTGGCAGGCGACGAGCTATTACGCCAAGTATCACTAAAACTGAAAGCCCATGTTCGCAGTAGTGATATTGCTGCTCGCTTGGGCGGTGATGAGTTTGCTCTTCTGCTGCCCGACTGCGGTCTGGAAAGAGCACTTGCCATCACTGAAGCTCTGCGCTGCGATATCGAAAATTATCGCTTTGCCTGGCAAGAACACACCTTTGGGATAGGGGTTAGCATTGGCTTGGTGGAACTGAATGCAGCCCAACCCATGCAGCTTAGCCAAGCTCTTCATGCGTCTGACGCTGCGTGCTACGCCGCAAAAGAAGCAGGTCGTAATCGTATCCACTGTCATCAGCCCGACGACCACTCATTGTTGGAAAAGCATGGCGAACTGCAATGGGTTCAGCGCTTACAACATGGCCTAGACAACGATGCTTTTCGCCTTTTTGCCCAACCAATTAAAGCCATTTGTGCTGACTCACCCGCCTACCGTGAGATTCTGCTTCGCCTTGAAGAGCATGGTGAACTTATCGCTCCAGGAAGCTTTTTACCTGCCGCGGAGCGCTATCACTTTATGGTACGTATCGATCGTTGGGTAATTCGCAACACTCTGGCTTGGCTGGGGGATCATAACCGTCACTCTGAAACGCGGCCGCATAGCCTATGGGGCATCAATTTATCCGGGGCTTCGTTATCCGACGCTGATTTTTGTCAGGATCTTATTACTCAGGTGTCCGCTGCAGACCTACCCCACGGCACCCTCTGTTTTGAAATTACCGAAAGCACCGCGATCGCCCAACTCTCCCGCGTTAATACATTAATTCATACACTAAAAGCGTATGGCTGCCGTTTTGCACTGGATGACTTCGGTACCGGGCTCTCCTCTTTCAGCTATTTAAAGCAACTCCCGGTCGATTATTTAAAAATTGACGGTAATTTCATCCAGAACGTCCACCAAGACCCGATAGATAGAGCGATGGTTGAGGCAATTCATGCCGTTGGAAAGGCACTGGGCATCAAGACTATCGCCGAGTATGTTGAAACCCAGGCAACGCTAGACACGCTACATCAGATGGGGATTGACTATGCGCAGGGGTATTTACTAGGTATGCCGGAACCACTGACCAATATGGCAGGCAACCGTATTAGGGTAATGCCGCGCTAGTCATTAGCGGGATGTCTAAAATCAGGCACAAAAAAAACCCAAACAGGGCATATGAAGTAAAAATAGAAAATTAAGAGAAGGTAATACAAGAAGGGATATCTGCAGGGCATATGGGGTGGATGATGGGACTTGAACCCACGACCACCGGAGTCACAATCCGGGGCTCTACCACTGAGCTACACCCACCACAACCTAAAACTGGAAACGCAAACATTGTCACTGGGGTGGATGATGGGATTTGAACCCACGACCACCGGAGTCACAATCCGGGGCTCTACCCCTGAGCTACACCCACCATAGACAATCTTACGTTGAAACCTTATGCAGAAAAGATCAGCACGAGCTTGAAGATATGATTCTCTGACGGGTTGTTACCACTGAAGTGAGTGGCACGCCCAGCAGGAATCGAACCCGCAACCTACGGCTTAGAAGGCCGTTGCTCTATCCGGTTGAGCTATGGGCGCACAAAAAGCATTCAGAAATAACGAATACTAATGAGCACTAGACCACAACCAAAGCTTGGAAAAGCAAGCTACTACCTTTCACGTTTAGGTGTGGTCGGGATGGAGGGATTCGAACCCCCGACATCCTGCTCCCAAAGCAGGCGCGCTACCAGACTGCGCTACATCCCGATTTTTATCACCCTAGACGCTACCGCTTGGTCCGTCTCAAGCGAGGCATATATTACTATTTCTAATTTTAAAGTCAACCATTAAAGTGATTGTTCTTGAAGGCGCTTTGCCTGGATGCCCTGGCGTGCGAAAATTGCCGCCTTTGAAAGCGCTGCCGTACAGGCGCTTGGTATCAGGATTTGTCTAGATCGCCTCAGCCTTTTTAACGTCCACAGGGATTTTATTACATGACCGCCCAACTAATCGATGGCAAAGCCATCGCTGCTACTGTTCGCCAACAGGTTGCCGAGAAAGTCGCCGCACGCCGTGAAGCAGACTTACGGGTACCGGGACTAGCCGTAGTTGTGGTCGGGGACGATCCTGCTTCTCAAGTTTATGTCAGTAATAAGCACCGCGCCTGTGAACAGGCAGGCATTCTCTCCTTTCAGCATGCTCTCCCTGCCACAACATCACAGCAGGCGTTAGAAGCCCTCGTTGACCAACTCAATAGCGACCCATCGGTCGACGGCATTTTGGTGCAGTTGCCGCTACCTAAGCATTTGGATGCCGGGCCTATCTTAGAACGCATTTTTCCTGACAAAGACGTCGATGGTTTTCACCCCTACAACATTGGCCGCTTAGCACAGCGTATGCCTGCGCTACGCCCTTGCACCCCCAAAGGCATCATGACACTACTGGCACAGAGTGATATTGCGGTACGCGGCCTGGATGCCACCGTGGTAGGCGCCTCCAACATTGTTGGACGGCCCATGGCACTGGAACTGATGCTTGCGGGCTGTACCACCACTGTGTGTCATCGATTTACTCAAAATCTGAAAGACCACGTTAGCCGCGCTGACATTTTGGTCGTAGCCGTCGGTAAGCCCGGTATCGTCAAAGGGGAGTGGATCAAGCCAGGGGCCGTCGTGATTGATGTGGGCATCAACCGCCAAGAAGATGGCACGCTGAAAGGTGACCTTGATTTTGCTGCCGCCGCTGAGCGTGCCAGCTTTATCACGCCAGTCCCGGGCGGCGTAGGCCCAATGACCGTTGCAACACTGCTTGAAAACACCCTGGAAGCCGCTGAGCAGCACGATCTCGCGCAACAGGCATAGCCGATTCAAGCACTCCCCTCTTTCATTAAGGTCTCTCACTAAGGAGTAATGCGCAGTGAAGCGTATTGGTATTATTGGCGCGATGGCGCAAGAAGTGAGCACGCTGGTTAGCCAACTAGACGCCCCCCAACGCTATGAGCACGCAGGCTTTGTATTTCATACCGGCACACGTTTCGGGCTTGAGGTTATTGTGCTGCAGTCGGGGATTGGCAAAGTCAATGCCGCGGTAGGCACCGCTATTCTCTTAGAGCGCCACCAACCCGACGCCATCATTAATACTGGCTCGGCCGGAGGGTTTGCCACTGACTTAGCCATTGGCGATGTGATTATTTCTGATGAAGTACGCCATCATGACGTTGACGCCGTCGTATTTGGCTATGAGATAGGTCAGGTACCGGGGATGCCGGCCGCCTACCAAGCCGACAAAACACTACGTGAAATCGCGCGCAATGCCATTGCGTCGTTAGGCGAGGTCAACGTACGTGAAGGCTTGATCGCCACCGGTGATGCCTTTATGGCCGACCCAGCTCGGGTGGAAGCTACCCGCGCGCAGTTCCCAAGCATGCTTGCTGTGGAGATGGAGGGCGCCGCCATCGCCCAAACGTGCTATCTCTATCAGTGCCCTTTCGTGGTCATCCGCGCACTCTCTGATATCCCGGGCAGTGGCGACAACCACCTCTCGTTTGATGAGTTTCTGGAAGTGGCCGCTGACCATTCATCGCGCATGGTCAATCAAATGCTTAAGCAGCTTGGTAACGGTTAGTTTTGTTATCTAAGCGGTCGACGCACCGTCGACCGCTTATCCGCTGATAGCGTAAACACGTTACGACTCAATCGCCCAATGTAGCGTTTCTCCCGCCAACAATGGAATAATTTGCTCACCCTGAGCATAGGGGTAGCTTTCCGGCAGCCGCCACTCGCGGCGCTCCAGCGTAATAGTGTCTGCGTTGGGTGCAAGCCCATAAAAACGCGGGCCATTTTGGCTGGCAAAAGCTTCCAGCTTGTCTAACGCATTCATTTCATCAAAGGCGGTGGCGTAAAGCTCAATGGCTGCAGGCGCGGTATAAGCGCCAGCACAGCCGCAGCTTGACTCTTTAGCCCCCTGAGAGTGCGGTGCACTGTCAGTGCCCAAAAAGAACTTGTGGCTACCGCTGGTGGCTGCTTTAAGCAGTGCTTGGCGATGCTGCTCACGCTTTAGAATCGGCAAGCAGTAGTAGTGAGGACGAATGCCACCGACCAGCATTTTATTGCGATTAAACAGTAGGTGATGGGCTGTAATCGTAGCGGCCACATTGTCCGGCGCTTGAGCGACAAACTCTGCTGCCTGCTGGGTGGTGATATGCTCAAACACCACTTTCAGGGTCGGGTGGCGCTCCAGCAATGGCTTCATCACTTTTTCGATAAACACCGCTTCGCGATCAAAAATATCAATCTCGGCAGCGGTGACTTCACCATGCACTAACAGGGGCATACCCACTTTGACCATCATGGCAATGGTCGCATCGCAGTGGGCGATATCGGTCACCCCCGAGTCAGAATTGGTAGTGGCGCCCGCAGGGTAGAGTTTCACCGCTTTCACTAAGCCGCTTTGCGCCGCACGCTCAATCTCTTCTGGGGGCGTAGTATCCGTCAGGTAAAGAACCATTAATGGCTCAAAGGCACTGCCCGCCGGTAAGGCGTCTAAAATACGTTGACGATACTCAAGCGCCTGAGCGGTTGTGGTGATGGGCGGCGTTAAATTGGGCATGATAATGGCACGCCCCATCTGTGCTGCAGTATGACCAACGACGGCTTTTAATGCCTCATCATCGCGTAAATGAAGATGCCAATCATCGGGGCGCGTCAGTGTTACAGTGTCCACGGCAAGTCCTGTACTGAAGTTAAGTGGGTGAAAGGAAGGTCAGTGGGCGAATAAGGTACGCACAGTATACGCAATTGAGGAGCTGGATAAATCCATCTCTCAAGCGCCCACAGCGCTGCTCAAGTGTCGTATCATGTCGGCACTTTTTCACTGTTATGGTTTATCGGTAAGGATCCGGTGTTTATGCAGAATGTGCGACGCTATGCGGATGTCATTGCCAGCTTGGAGGGAGTGTTGTGGCTAAGCCTTGCTTGGTCAATTTCACTTTCAGTCCATATCGGCAGCACGGAACCCACTCTGGCTAGCTTACTCGTGATCGGTGCTTTCGTGGTTTTCAGCTGGGCTCATCGGCCACTGCGGTATATGTTACGTCGTTACCATA
>NZ_JAKVTW010000017.1 GCF_022489065.1 Vreelandella neptunia
AGCTACGTTAACAACACCTTTATCATCGTTGTCACTAAATGTATTACCTTGGGGGTCGCTTACCGTTGCAGTGATACTGACATTCTGAGCATCCGAGCCAACAGGTACTTCAAGTAATAGGCCATCATCCAGCATCTCTTGAGACACAGGGCCATTGAACAGCTCATTGTCGTTACCATCAAGGACGATTAGCGTATCGCCAACTTGCGTACCTTCACCAAATATAATTTGAGCGGTGACACTGCCGTTGTCACCTATCTCATCAATATTGTAAACACCATCTTCGCCCGCACCTTGTAGTTCAACGCTTAAAGACGGCGAATTAGCATCCAGTATCGCTGTGTCTGTATCGCTAATGGGGTTGCCATTATTGTCCACCGCATCGGCCTGCACGGTGAGTTCACCGTCAACCAGGTCACTGACGTCCACGTCGTCCACGCTGTAGGTGCCGTCGGCGTTAACGATGGCGGTTGTTTCTACAAAGTTACCGTTCTGATCAGTAATGGTAATTGAAACAATATTGCCGACAGGCACATTGATCACTGAACCGGTGATATCTAACAAGTTACCACCGACATCAGGGGAGTTTGCAACAACCGTGATGCTACCGTCTGGCCCTGGTTCTGGCTCTGGCGCTGGTTCAACTACATCATCTTCAGCAGCAGCATCTGAAGGATCGCCGCCGAAATCGATAAACTCACCTTCGGGAAGTCCACCTGAGGTTTCAAAACTCAGCGAGCCTGTTTCTTCTGCTATACGGGCCACACGCACGAAGCCGTGGCTACCGCCACCACCTCCACCAATACCACCAGCCGCTGTGGCATCAAGTAGCTCTAATAGATCGCCATCTTCATCATCCAAGGCGGCTAAAAGTGCTTCAAGGTCTTCATCCAGTAAACTTGATTCTTCTGTAGCCACGATTGCATCACTTTCCATTTCAGGAGTGATAACAACCTGTTGGCCACCTTCTACTAAGTTAACTCCAGTACCGTCACCAAAATCTAGCTCTACGCTGCCATTGCTGGAAGTAATGAGAGTTTCACCTTCCTGCAACACATCACCAATACCCAACTCACGCAAGTTACCTGCTTCATCACGCGCCCAAGCCTGACCTGAAATAGAAATAATGGTTGCAGTTGCCATGTGGAACTCCCTTAAGAAAATAGAAGCCGTCTTGGCTAGTGGCATAGCACTAGGGGCATAGCGGCATATACCATCATCTTAGGTGAGCAAACTACAAAAAAATATTGTACTGATGGACAGATTAGATGGAGAGCTGCCTAAGCAGAAAAGCAGGAAATGCGTTTTAGTAGACAATGAAGCTACAAGACCAAAAGCGCATTTTTGGTTTTAGTGACTGGCCTGCTCTCTTATTGGAGAAAGCTTGAGCATTAATTGCAGGCGGTCGCGTACAGATAGCTTTTTAAAAATAGCGCTTAGGTGGGCTTTTACCGTTCGCTCAGTAATATCAAGCTGGCGGGCAACTTCTTTGTTCGTTGCTCCACGCGAGACCGCTAATGCGACTCCACGTTCGCGCTCAGTAAGTAGAGCAAGATGGTCGCTGTCAGCACTGGGAGAAACTTCCGTACGCTGAGATAGTGCTTTAAAAGTGCCCCCGATCACTTTAGCGAGCAACTCCTGACCTACCCAAACACCCTGATTAGTAACCACAAGTGCAACTTGTCTCAACACATTCGCCGCTGCTAGCGTGTGGGCATAGCCCCGCGCCCCCAGGTCTAATGCCTTAAGCGCCTCTTTATCTTGAGGTGCATAGCTAAGTAACACTACCGTTAACCCCATAGGGACTAATCGCTGCGTTAGCTGTGGCCATGAAGCAACTGAGGTTACTATCCAAACCAAATCCCCCGATTTAGCTCGTTTTTCAACTAACTCTGGTGTTGAGGGCTTCGCATCAGGAAAGGCTTTCTGCCAGCGTGCCTTGAGGCTACCATCCATTGTTATAAACCAATGATCCATTACCGTTCCCCCATCGAATCACGCCATGCCCGCAGAATAGGCTTGAGCAGAAACTGCATCACTGTTCGTTTACCGGTAATAATATCTACCTGTGCCGTCATACCTGGAATAACCTGTAACGAATCTGCTAGGCCTTCATCTGCAAGGCTGCGTACTCTCACTAGATAGAAAGTATTATCATCGTCATCAGTGATCGTATCGGCACTAATAAGATCCAGCTCCGCTTGTAGCCCTCCATAAATGGCATAGTCGTAGGCCGTCAGTTTTATCGTGGCGGGCTGCCCAGGATGCAGAAACGCGATATCCTGAGGCGCAATACGGGCTTCGACTAACAGCTGATCGTCGCTGGGCACGATATCCACTACCTCTTGCCCAGGCTGTGCGACGCCACCAATAGTACTAATGTGTATGCGCTGCACAATGCCATCCACCGGGGCACGAATTTCGGTCGATCGCACCCTGTCTTGTAGGCCGGTACCCGACTGTTGGAGGGCATTTAAGTCGCCTAATGTTTCAGCAAGATCGTTACGCCACTCGCTACGACGCTCAGCACCAAGCTCCAGCAACTGCCCCTCCGACTCTTCAACCGCAGCTTCTAGTCGTGAAACAGCAGCGTCGGCTTGATTACGCTCACCTGTAGCACGCGACAAATCGCGCTGCAAACGCAGAATTTCAACTTCTGAAACGGCACCTGATTCCAGCAGAGGGCGTGTCAAGTTAAGTTCCTGACTAGACATATTAGCTTCGCGCTGGGCGGTATCACGTTTGGCGACAGCCTCTCTTAACTCTTCTCTACGCTGCCGTATGCGATCATTTAAAACATTTTCTTGCTCACGGAGTTCTTCGCGGCGACTCTCGTAAACCTCCCGTTCTTGAATCACGATGGAGGGTACTTCTTGGCGCAGCTCTTCGTCAGGTTCAAAAGGGGAATCAGTGACCAAAGCCCTTAAACGCTCCGCCTTTGCTTGCAAAGCAAATCTTTGAGCACTGTTTTCGCGGAAATCCGAAACAAACCGAGTGGGATCAATTTGCATAAGCACCTGCCCTGCCTCGACCAGCTGACCTTCTCGAATCATAATCTGCTCAACGACACCCCCATCAAAGGATTGTATTCGCTGTAGCTGACTCGCCGGAATAACACGGCCACTCCCACGTGTCACCTCATCAATTGGAGCAAAGCAAGCCCATATAATGAGGGCCATAAAAGCCAAGCAAACGCCGTAGAGAAAAAGGCGTGCCCGCAATGGCTCTTGCTGTAGCCTGGCCCAGTCGGTATCGCTTGCCCAATCTCGGTTTAAATGGGCTGAGGTGACCCCTCGCGCAAAGAGGCGATCCATAAAAGGGCGAAATGGCTTTTTACCCTTTTCAGAAAACCGACCGATTGCTTCGAATCCCTTTTGTTCGGCAGTCTCACTATTTTTTCGTGCCATTAGGATGCCCTCCCGATCTGACCTTTACGGAGCGCTTCCACCACCGTGTCACGAGGGCCATCCGCTACGACTTTGCCACCATCCATGACGATAATACGATCAACTAAAGAAAGCAGCGAGGTACGATGAGTTACCACCAGCATTGTTTTGCCTTGCGCTACTTTACCAAGATTAGCTTTAAAGGCTTCTTCACTGGCGTTATCCATAGAGCTTGTCGGTTCATCTAATAACAAAATGGCAGGGTCATGCACTAATGCCCGCGCAATCGCCACAGACTGCTTTTGACCGCCCGATAATGCTTGGCCACGTTCGCCTACCTGTAGGTCAACGCCGAGAGGGTGGCTGTTGACTAAGGATTGAAGGCCAGCGATATCCAGCGCTTTAAGTAACTCTTCATCATCAATACGGTCACTACCGCCCCCAGCGACAATGTTATCGCGCAACGAACCCGAAAAGAGACTGACATCCTGTGGCACATAGCCAATGTGACGACGTAGCTGCAAAGGGTCGATTTGACGTATATCAACGTTATCAAGCAACACGGCGCCAGCGGTGGGCTGATAAAACCCCAACACTAATTTATTAAGAGAAGACTTACCGCAACCAATCCGCCCTAACAGAGCGACTTTCTCACCAGCTTTGATTGAAATCGACACATCTCGCAAGGCATCCCGCTCATCATTGGGATAACGTAACGTCACTTTATCTAGCCGAATACCACCCGCTACGCTGGGCTTTTCGACATACACTTTGCCTTCCTGGCGTTCAACCTGCTTATCCATCACCTGATTGAGCGAGTCCAATGCCGTTGACGACTGATGGTACTGCGCTAACAACGCTGCCGCCTGGCTTATAGGTGCCATCGCGCGGGAAGAGAGCATATAAGCGGCAATAAGACCGCCTTGGGAGAGATTGCCTTCAATAATTTGATAAACGCCGACAATAATCACACATACAGCCACGCTGTGCTGCGCCCACTGCGCCACATTGGATACAGATGTGCTGACCAAGCGGAGCTGAGCACTGGTGCGCGATAAGAAAGCTGTGGCTTTTTCCCAATGACGCTGAATGCGGCTTTCTGCACGCAACGCTTTAACATTTTCAAGTTGTGACACTGACTCGACCAGCAGAGCATTACGCTGGGCACCCACTTCCCACGTAGTTTGCGAGAGTTCGTGCAACTTCCCCTGGGCAGCCAGCGCGTAAAGCAATACAAATATAACTCCTGCCAAAACAGGCAACACAAGCCAAGGATTAATTAGCGCAATAATGGCCGCAAAGAGCAGCACAAAAGGCAGATCAACGATGCCCAAGATCGTAGCTGAACCAATAAACGCACGTATCGATTCGAACGACTGCAACGTTGAAGTAAAAGACCCAGTAGAGGCCGGACGCTCCTCTAAACGCATACCCAGCGTTTTCGCCATAATGGAAGAAGAGAGTTTCACATCGGCTCGACTGGCGGCCAAGTCAACAAAGCTACTGCGCATTAACCGCAGCGCCAGATCAAAACAGAGCACTATAAAAACACCACCTGCCAGCACCCAGAGTGTCTCGGTCGCTTGATTGGGTACTACACGGTCGTAAACGTTAAGTACAAATAAAGGCATGGCCAGGGCAAATAGGTTTATGGCCACTGAACCAATAAGAATATCGCGATAAAGCCGTCTATTTTCTTGAATTACCCCCCAAAACCAATGGGTTCCCTTCTTCTTTTTAGTTTCAGGATTATCATCCAGTCTAAGACGTGGGCGTACATAAATAGCTTCACCGGAATAGCTAGAGGCTAGCGCATTCAAGCCCACCTCTACTTCTGCTTCGTTAAGCTCTGGAAAGACAGCCTTAGCTACGCCGTTCTTGACATCAATGGCGTTGATGATACATGCACGCCCAGGTTCAAGGAGCACGATAACGGGAAACAATTCAGGATTTAGATTTGCCAGTCCACTTTTTACAATTCGTGCTGTCATGCCCGCACGAGAAGCGGCACGGGCAAAAACAGAGGGTGTGAGCCTGCCCTCTTCAAGCGGCAAACCCGCCGTCAATGATTCAGAGGAGACTTCATGCTGATGCATTCTAGCCACTGCCTGTAAGCAGAGAAGAAGCTCATCATTATTCAATGAAGAATCTTGTCCCTCCTTACGATGAGTAAGCTTTTGATCATGCTCTGACAATGTCCACCTCTTATAATAAAAATAGCACATAGCATCTTTTCAACGCTATGTGCTACATGCTCTCAACTAAATAATACCAGCACTCTACAACCTCAATATGACGCTAACGAAGACTTTATGTGTTCATTTCGTCGAATCGCTCTAAAGTAATTTCTACTCGTCTGTTTAGCTTTCGCCCTTCTACTGTGTCATTTGAAGCAATCGGCTTATTAGATCCATAACCTTCTGTTTGTATTAAGCCTTGCTCAACACCCTGCTCAACGAGAAAGCGCGCGACACTATCGGCACGTCGCTGGGAAAGCGGGTCGTTGATGGCATCTGTTCCTGTAATATCAGCATGACCAGCAATGAAGATCCTAGCTAGGTCATCGCGCTCTACGATTTCAGCAGCCAAACGCGAAAGGTCTTCACGAGTGTTTAACCCCAACTCAGCACTGTTGATTGGGAATAGCGCATCTGAAGAAAGCGTTACATCTGGCGCGCGCGTGGGGGCTGGAGCGGAAAAATCACCACCAGTAAAATCTTCCAGTGTAAATCCACCAGGACCGGCTACTGGGCAAAGTATCTCTGGAGTAATCTCAACGCCGTTATTGCCAAGCTCTGCTAGGGTTGGCATATCGTCACGCATAATTTCTAGTGACTGCATTAACTGACCAGTCGCTGCGAGCGTTCTTGCATCAGCCAAAGTGACATCATACTGAGCGTTTGTATAAGCACGACTTGCTTCGAAATATTCGTTCTCGCTATCCAAAACATCTAAGAGGGTACGCTGACCAATATCAAACTGCTGTTGATATGCGCCTCTAACGCGATCAATTGACAAACGATGCTGGTTTAAATAATTCAGCTGTTCCCGAAGACGCCTTGCATCATTATAAGCAATTTGCGTGGTCTGACGAACATTGGTACAAGCGAGTTCTCGCTGATCCACGGCTTCTTCAATGCGGTCGCTGGCTGCCCTAAAAGCAGCTCTATCACTGCCACCGTTGTATAAATTCATACTTGCGACTAATTGAATACTCGTCTCGTCACGGCGCCCAGCAATAGCATCATCTTGATTATTAGTACCTGTTCGCCCTTGAATTTCTAAGCGCGGCATAAACGCTGCACGCGTCCCCTCTCGTTCAGCGCGCTGAACATTAATATTTTCAATGGCCGCATGAAAATCAGGATTGCCTTCAAAAGCCAAATTCACAGCTTCGCTGACACTAGCAGGCAGTGCTTCATCCAGCGTGGGCGCAGGCATCAGGTTTTGTGCGGGGAGTTCACCAACAATACGCATGTAGCGCGCAGTGACATCATGAAGGTTGGTCGCTTCAGTCATTAAATTGGACTCAGCGAGCGACAAACGTCCACTTATTTGCTCAAGATCAACACCCCGACCTGCGCCCGATAAAGTACGCTCTTCGATTTGCTGATAAACTTCTTGGTGCTTGGCATAATTATCTTGAGCGAGTCTTACAAGCTCACGGTGACGAGCAACATCTAGATAAGCCTCTGCTGCCTCAAGAGCAATATTCTCACTGGCACCAATTAATTCGTAATATGTAACCAACTTTGCTCTATCTAAGCGCTGGACTTCGCTGCGAGTTGCAAAGCCATCAAACACCATTTGTGTCAGTGTTAGCTCTGCAAAATCAGTCTCATAGCTACCACGACCATCTCCCTCCTGAGCTTCACGCCCTACACCTGCTGTAACATCGACGCTCGGCAAATAATTACCACGTGCGACGCCAATATCATTTTCTGCAGCGCTTAGACTTCTCCAGGCAGCTTCCACTTCTGGATTGGTCGAAATGGCTTTTTGCATAACACTCTGCAGATCGTCATTGCCAGGAGAGTAAAGGCTTTGAGGAAGAGTTTGAGCTATTGCGTTTGGAAGCGGCCCAAAAGCCAATGTAACCGCTATTAACGGCAGAGAAACACGGCGAAGGTTAAATTTATTCGTTTTGCTAGCTACTACGTGCTTCATTTTTAATTCCCTATATTTGGTATCACTCCACTGGCCACCCAGCTAAGCGTTTAGCCTCCCTGCTTCATCGCGGCTAAGAGCCAAGCCTAGCACCTATTGGTAGAAGTGATAATTTAAAATTAGTCACAATTTATTAAATATTCCTAGCAGAAATGCTTACGTCTGCCTCATTACCAACCAAGCGTAATACAAAAATACAAAAAAATACAAAAAAATACAAAAAAATACCTAAAATAAACAATTCCAGCAATGAACGGCGTCACTCAATAGGTTTCTGAGCCTGCTGAATCCCTAAGCCAAACAAAATCAGCACCAAACCAATCAGTGTTGAAGGCAATATAGGCTCCCCCACTACTAAAAAAAGCAGCAGTAGTGAGACAGGGGGTGAAAGAAAAATCAGGTTGGAGACTTTTGCCGTCCGCGATACTTTTTGCACCGCCATTTGCCACAGCACAAACGCCACGCCCATCTCAAAAAGACCTACATAAACGCCCGCACCAAAAGCAGGCCACCCGTGCCACTGGAAACCAGGGCCGAGCAGTAACAATAGAGTTAACACCGGTAGGCCTACGCTAAAATTTTGCCATTGGCCTACTAATGGAGGGCGAGGGTCGCGCGCATTAAGAAGCCAATAAAGCGCCCAAAGTAGCGTCGAAGCTAGTGCCAAAATTACGCCAAGCGGATCGGCGAATGAGATATTAAAAACAGAACCACGTGTCGCGATGACCCAGACGCCGGAATAAGCCACCAAGCCAGCGATGATATCCATTCGGGTTAAGCGCTGGCCAAGCAAGGGCACTGCTAAAAACGCCATGGCCAATGCCCACGTATAGTTCAGCGCCATTGCCTCCTGACCAGGAAGTCGGTCATAGGCCGCAAATAACACTAGGTAATAGGCAACCGGGTTCATTAATCCTGCCCAGGCAGCCGTCTTCCAGCCTTCCCGCAGGGCAATGGGCAGATTTCCCTGCTTTACGACCAGCGCCCCCATGAGCACCCAGGAAACGAAGGCTGCGAGCCACATCAACTCCAGAGGACTCATCCAGACGAGTGCCACTTTGAACGCCGTGGCCACCGTTGACCAAAGCGCTACTGCCCCCAGCCCGCAGAGGATGGCACGTCGATCCTGGCTCATCGATCGACATGCCCTAAATCTCTTTCTGGATCCAACTGATCTCTTACACGCTGCTTAATGAGTTTGATGTCGGGAAAACCGCCATCTCGCTTTCGCTCCCAAAGCAGTATTTCACCACACCAGATCTCAAAGGTGCCGCCATGGGATGGCGCTAACGCGACTTCAGTCAATTGCTCTTCGAAGGTAGAAAGGAGCTCTTGCGCATACCAAGCGCTGCGCAACAGCCACTGACATTGGGTGCAGTAGCGAATCTGGATGCGTGACATCGTGAGTTCCTTATCGGTAAGTTCCTTGGCAGGGTAATATGTCAACTTAAGCAGGCATTCTGTCATTTTATATTAGCAACCGCCAAGGAACCGTTATGGCTCAATCGGATGTTTCACAAACTCGCCTATATGAATGGCTAACAGGTGATGAAGATAGCCGCATGTGTGATGACATTCCTGAGAGCGCATGCAACGAACAGCCACGCAATTTTTTTCTACACCTTTGGGCTGCTTTAGGTAATAAGCTGGCTGATGAGCTGTCTAGCGCGCGTTTAGTGCTACCTTGGCTGATGGGTATTATTGGCGCCCCAGTATGGATGGTAGGCCTATTGGTCCCCATTCGAGAGTCAGGCTCGCTGCTACCGCAATTTTTTGTAGCAGGGTTTATCCGATTGAAGCCAAAGCGGAAATGGGTATGGGTAGCCGGAGCACTCATCCAAGCGCTCGCCGCGTTACTGCTTAGCGTATGTGCACTATTCACTACCGGCACTATCGGCGGCACGCTAGTGCTTACTGCGCTTGTCCTACTATCGTTAGCACGAGGCTTATCCTCCATTGCTACCAAAGACGTGCTCGGCAAAACCATCGCCAAGCGCCGTCGTGGCACATTAATGGGTTGGAGTGGCAGCATAGCCGGCGCCGCCACTCTGATAGCCGGGGCCGTTTTAATGCTGCTTGATGAGCAACCCGGCAGTTTAGTAGTGGCGATACTGCTTGCAGTCGCCGCAAGCGGTTGGCTAATCAATGCGTTAGCCGCTGCTCGTATTGAAGAAGCCCCAGGAGCCATTGAGGGAGGCGAAAATGGCTGGGACAGCATTAAGCTAGGCTTATCACTGCTTAAAGATGACCGCACTTTTTTACACTTTAACCTTGCCAGGGCATTACTACTCTCAAGTGCGCTCGCCCTCCCCTATATTGCGCTGCTAGGGCAAAACCAAAGTGGCACCAACCTTGGCGGCCTAGGCATATTAATTGTGGTATCTGGCGTCGCCGCGATGGTCGCAAGCCCCGTCTGGGGGAAGCGCGCAGATAACTCGAGTCGTGGTGTTATGCGTGATGCAGCAATCGGTACGGCTATTTGCTGTCTGCTTGGTGCCAGCCTAGCTTGGTTGCCTGGCGGATGGGCGCATAGCATTTGGCCGTATGCAGCAGTTTACGCATTATTGGTTGTTGTTCACCATGGCGTACGTCTGGGTCGAAAAACCTACCTCATTGATATGGCAACCCAAGATAATCGTGCCCTTTACGTTGCCCTCTCCAATACATTAACGGGCGTATTAATGCTAATAGTAGGTGGCATTATTGGCGCCTTGGCGCAGTGGTTTGGTAGCGCCACATTACTACTGATTCTCGCAGCTACAGCGGTGGGGGCAATATTGAGTGCTCAACAACTGCCAGAGGTTGAGTGAAATGGCAGGCGGTTATCGATGGTGCTGCCGACGTTAAGAGGCTGCTCAAGATTGCAATGCACGACAACGCTCGCCATGATAGAGCCGAATAGCAGAGGTATTATTGGAGCTTCTACTATTCGGCCTATAATAAGTGATTTGAAATTCTGTCGTTCCGCAGGCCAAAAAAGCTACTGAGAACGATGGAAAGGACTGGAGCTGCAACAGGAACCCTTAGATGAAACGATCTCCATTGATCAGTCCAGAGCTGCTCGAACGCATAGTTGACGCATCGGAAGATGGCATTGTGGTTGCCGAACAGGAAGGGGATGAAAATATCCTCATCTATGTCAACAAAGGCTTTGAGCGCTTAACGGGCTATAGCGCGGATGAAATTCTGTATCGTGACTGCCGCTTTTTACAGAATGAAGACCGCGACCAGGATGCGCTAGTCGCCATTCGCGATGCACTCAAAGATGGCCGCCCTTCTCGCGAAGTGCTGCGCAATTACCGTAAAGACGGCACCATGTTTTGGAATGAGCTATCCATTACACCGGTCTACGATGAAGCAGACGAATTGATGTATTACATCGGGGTACAAAAAGATGTGACCGAACGTGTGGAAGCGCAGCTTGCGCTTGCGACGTTGCAAAAACAGCGAGAAAACAGTTAATCATTAACTTTCTGACTAAAAAAGCTATCAAAGCTTGAACTTCATCCCAACTGGCGTTATACAGCGGCAAGGCGCTTAATTTGCGCTAGGCGCTTCAATTGCTAACGACACACGCTTCCAGGGCGACTGTGTCAGTGAATGGAGCCGTTGTTACGCCGGTACGCCGGCTGGGTTGGAGGACATCACATGAGCCGTGATCCCCTAAGTCGTGAAACTTTTACTACCGAAGCACTCGATTCAGACGAGTTTGAAAGCTTAGATGCCGTAAACGATGACCACTACGGCAAAAGCAAGCCCAGTAAAGCTGACAGTTTACGCGCGCGACGCCAAGTAGAAGCATGGCTGGAAGAACGCCGTCTTCAGCGTGCCATTGAAGATGACTGGGAAGAAGAAGAGTAAGCCTTGAGCAGCTCGGCCTTCTCCGCTAATGAGCAGGCCTGGCTACTCGCGCACTTCAAGTAGCCTAGCCTTTCCTGTTGCAGACCACTATCATCTCTCTTTAGCCAGCAACAAGAGCTAGTAATCTTCTGCTGCCTCTTCATTCTTTTCAACAACTTAACGGATCTCCATGGCGCAATACGTTTTCACCATGAACCGGGTTGGCAAAGTTGTGCCACCCAAAAAGCAAATTCTCAAAGATATTTCGCTATCGTTTTTCCCTGGCGCCAAAATCGGTGTGCTGGGTCTAAACGGTTCGGGTAAATCCACACTGCTGCGCATTATGGCCGGTGTCGATAAAGAGTTTGAAGGTGAAGCTCGTCCGATGCCTGGCATCAATGTTGGCTACCTTCCTCAGGAGCCGCAGCTAGACGACGAGAAAAACGTCCGCGACACGGTCGAAGAAGCGCTAGGGGCGATCAAAGATGCCCAAGAGAAGTTAGATGGCGTGTATGCGGCCTACGCAGAGCCTGATGCAGACTTTGATGCACTGGCCAGCGAACAAGCCCGGCTTGAAAACATTATCGAAGCTGCTGATGCTCACAACCTAGAGCGGAAGCTCGACGTTGCCGCTGAAGCGCTGCGCTTGCCCCCCTGGGATGCCAAAGTGGGCAATCTTTCAGGGGGTGAACGCCGCCGCGTAGCACTCTGCCGCTTGCTGCTCTCTAGCCCCGATATGCTATTGCTTGATGAGCCTACCAACCACCTTGATGCAGAATCGGTGGCGTGGCTTGAGCGCTTCCTGCACGACTACAACGGTACCGTCGTGGCGATCACCCACGATCGCTACTTCCTGGACAACGTAGCGGGTTGGATTCTTGAGCTTGACCGTGGCCAAGGCATCCCGTTTGAGGGAAATTACTCCCAGTGGCTGGAGCAGAAAGATCAGCGTCTGAATCAAGAAGCCAAGCAGGAAGCCTCGCGTCAGAAAGCCATCAAGCAAGAGCTTGAGTGGGTACGCAGTAACGCCAAGGGCCGCCAAGCCAAAAGTAAAGCGCGTCTTAACCGCTTTGAAGAGATGCAGTCTGGCGACTTTCAAAAACGTAATGAAACCAATGAAATCTATATTCCGCCGGGGCCACGCCTGGGCGATAATGTCATTGAGTTTCGTGATGTCGCTAAGCGCTTCGACGACAAACTGCTTTACCAGAACCTCTCTTTCACCATTCCCCAAGGTGCGATTGTCGGCATTGTCGGTGGTAACGGTGCGGGCAAATCCACCCTGTTCAAACTGATTACCGGTAAAGAGCAGCCGGATGAAGGCGAAGTTGTCGTCGGTGAAACGGTAGATATCGCTTATGTCGAGCAGTTGCGCGATGGCTTAGATGACAAGCAGAGCGTTTGGGAAGCTGTTTCAGATGGCCAGGACATGCTCAACATTAATGGCTACGAAGTTTCATCTCGCGCCTATGTGGGTCGTTTTAACTTTAAGGGCAACGACCAGCAGAAACGCTTATCGGAGCTTTCTGGGGGTGAACGCGGTCGCTTACAGCTTGCCCAGACACTGAAGCAAGGCGCTAACGTTCTGCTGCTCGATGAGCCCTCCAACGACCTGGATATCGAAACGCTCCGTGCGTTAGAAGACGCTCTTCTAGCCTTCCCGGGTTGCGCCATGGTGATCTCGCACGATCGCTGGTTCCTAGACCGTATCGCCACGCATATTATGGCTTTCGAGGGTGACTCTGAAGTGGTCTTGTTTGAGGGCAACTACGCAGAGTACGAAGCAGACCACAAGAAGCGGGTTGGTAGCGATACGCCTAAGCGGATGAAGTATAAGCGCATTGATGCCTGATAATTAGCATCAAGTTGACAGGGAATGTCGACAGCAAAAGGCCCCGCAGCATAACGGGGCTTTTTTCATTTAAATGACCAAAGCCTAGCGTCTACGACCGGTAATGAAGGAAACAATAAAAAGAACAACAAACAGTACAAATAAAATCTGCGCGATGGTGGAAGCCGCCCCAGCAATACCAGAAAAACCCACCGCCCCTGCAATAATCGCGATAATTAAAAACAGCACTGCATTGCCTAGCATCGTATTGCTCCTATCCCTGGTAATGGCTTCCCTGAAAGCATCTCCTAATGCGTTATTATGCAGCGTGCATATGTCTTAAAGATGATAGACGCTTTTAGTCATCACTTTAGAGACCAGACGCATGCCCCACTTCATCGGTGCCGGGAAGCGAACGCCACCCGCTTCTAAAGCAAGCTGAGCGTGGTGGGCTTCATCAATAGCCATCTGGCGCAGTATAGCGCGTGAGCGGTTGTCGCCGCTGGCCAGCGACTGTAGGTGTGAATCAAGACGCTTGCCGACTTGCTCTTCGGTCGCAGCAACTACTCCTAAACTAATACGATCGCTGACCGCCCCAGTTGCCGCTCCAATGCTAAAGGAAGCAACATAAAACAGCGGATTTAAGTAGCTTGTTCGGCTCTGTAACTGCTCCAGCCGCTCATCACACCAGGCTAGATGATCAATTTCTTCAAGTGCAGAGAGTTCCATCTGCTTACGTACATGAGGAAGTTTAGCGGTGACGCTCTGCCCTTGATAAAGCGCTTGCGCGCATACTTCGCCGGTATGGTTAACTCGCATTAAACCCGCGGCATGGCGACGCTCATGATCGTCTAGAGCACCATCCACTACCCCATTGGCGGGACTGGTACGCTGAGCAGAAGCTGCATGCGGCATAAGCGTGCGTAAAACGGTATCCAACTGATGAATGACGCGATCTGAACGACTCTGCTCACGATCCATGGCAACACCCCGTTGTTTTCAATTGCGGCCTACTTAACTCAACCAGCAGGCCATGTGAATACGCGCCCACCCATTAAGTGCATATGGATGTGATAGACCGTTTGGCCGCCCATTTCGTTGCAATTCATCACCACGCGATAGCCATCTTCGGCAAAGCCCTGCTCACGAGCAAGCTTCGCGGCAGTGAACTGAAGACGCCCAACGGTGGCAAGGTCAGCTTCATCAATATCATTAAGTGTGGCGATATGCTTTTTAGGAATAATCAGCTGGTGAGTAGGCGCCTGAGGCCCAATATCATTAAATGCCAACACATGGTCATCTTCGTACACAATATCGGCAGGGATCTCACGCTTTATGATTTTGCAAAACAGACAATCCATACAGCACTCCTTGACGTCTTTCAGCCAATTCTGGCCATTACGATTAACGGAAGCGTCGCTGCGCAAGAAGATGCCTTACCAACGGGGCCAAAATCAGCTCCATTGCTAGCGACATTCGCGCCCCAGGCACAACCAGCGTATGCGGCCGAGTCATAAAAGAGTCTTTAATCATCGCCAGTAGCCAAGGAAAATCAACCGTGGAAGGGTCGCGAAAGCGAATGACCACGAATGACTCAGCGTCGGTAGGAATATCCTGCACCTCAAAGGGGTTTGAGGTGTCGACGGTAGGCACACGCTGAAAATTAATATGCGTGCGAGAAAACTGCGGCTGAATATAGCGGACATAGTCGTCCATCCGGCCCAAAATAGTGTCAATCACCGCTTCTTGTGAGTAACCGCGCAGTTTGGTGTCGCGATCGATTTTTTGAATCCATTCAAGATTCATGGTCGGCGCCACACCCACCAACAGATCCACATGGCGGGCTATGTCATACTCTTCAGTGACAAGGCCCCCATGCAACCCCTCGTAAAACAGCAGATCGGTGCCACAAGGCAACGATTGCCACTCGGTGAAAGTTCCCACGCGGTAACCAGCTTCAATTTTCTGTTTATCTTCAGCATGAATATAGTGCCGAAAAGTACCCGAGCCGTGCTCGCCATACTCACTAAAAAGGCCCTCCAGCCGGTCCAACAAATTAGCTTCAACCGCGAAATGAGAAAGCTCATCTTTACGCTCGGGTTCTTCACGAAAGATGCGGTGCAAATCATCACGGGTATAGCGATGAAAGGCATCGCCATCGACCACCGCTGCATGCACATCTTCGCGCAGAAACATGCGCTCAAAACTGCGTCGAACGGTCGTCGTACCGGCCCCTGAAGAGCCGGTCACCGCAATAATGGGATACTCACGTGACATCAACCACTCCTCGCGTGGGCAAGCGCTTGTATAACCGGCTGA
Source organism: Vreelandella neptunia (assembly GCF_022489065.1). Lineage (GTDB taxonomy): Bacteria > Pseudomonadota > Gammaproteobacteria > Pseudomonadales > Halomonadaceae > Vreelandella > Vreelandella neptunia_A. The sequence goes on from NZ_JAKVTW010000017.1 coordinate 15,544, forward strand.
GGCACATCGACAGGGCGCCCTGTGGCAAGATCAATCAGTAGCTGGTTTACCCGAGCTGTCGCCACTACTTGCTGGGAGTCAGCGTGGTAAACACGCTGGTAAATAGTCAACGCTTTGCCTTGCGGCTCAGGAACCGCGGTTGCAATCACCAAGGCATCGGGCCAGCGCGCTTCATTGTGATACTGCACGGCGAGATCAGCGACTACCGAGGGGTGCCCGTGCATATCCCACTCAGGCAAATCCAGTGCTGCAAAGGCTTGAATACGCGCCTCATGGAGCAGCGATACGAGCGCATCGTGCCCCAAGTGGCGACCGTAGTTCATATCGGTTACCCGCACACTCAAAGGATGACGATGAATGACCGCTTCAGCGGGAAAGTCCAGCTTGACACGTTCCATGCCTATTTCCTCATCAGTGAATTAGGAAACCTCTGTCAAAAGGGCTATCCGCTCAGTACTTACTTAACGCAAAGCTTATTCTCAACGCAAAGCTTAACTACTCTTCTCGGGCAATCGCTCTGAAAGCAATATCGCGCCGACACTCAACGCCTTCCCAGTGAATGGCGTTAACGCCTTGATACGCCTTCTGCTGCGCTTCTGAAACGCTACTACCCAGGGCTGTCACACATAGAACACGGCCACCTGATGTGGTGATCTCACCCTGAGCATTTTCTTCAGTGCCTGCATGAAACACCTTGCAGCCCGTTTGTTCGGCATCAGCCAAGCCATGGATAACATCGCCCTTACGGTAGCTACCTGGATAACCCCCGGCAGCCAAAACCACGCCCACCGCTGCCCGCGAATCCCACTCACAACTCTTGCCAGCCAACTTGCCTTCAGCACCCGCTAAGCAGAGCTCAGCTAAATCGGAAGTCAAGCGGAGCATAATGGGCTGTGTTTCAGGATCACCAAAACGGCAGTTATATTCGATCACTTTAGGATTACCCGCCGTGTCGATCATCAGGCCTGCGTATAAAAACCCTGAGTAGGCATTACCCTCTGCGGCCATGCCACGAACCGTCGGCAGAATCACCTGCTCCATAATCCGCGCATCAACCTCAGGCGTTACCACTGGCGCGGGAGAATAAGCCCCCATACCGCCGGTGTTTGGGCCTGTATCACCATCGTAAGCACGTTTGTGGTCTTGACTGGTCGCCATCGGCACGACATTCTCGCCGTCCACCATGACAATAAAGCTGGCCTCTTCGCCTTCGAGAAACTCTTCAATAACCACGCGCGCGCCCGCACCGCCAAACGCATTAGCTTCTAGCATGTCACGAATAGCCGCCTCAGCTTCAGCTTCGCTAAGCGCTACAATCACGCCCTTGCCCGCCGCCAAGCCATCCGCTTTGATAACAATTGGCGCGCCCTTTTTTTGCAGATAGGAAAGCGCAGGGGCTACGTCAGTAAAGGTCTGATAGTCCGCTGAAGGGATATCATGACGTGCTAGAAAATCCTTAGTGAAAGACTTGGAACCTTCCAGCTGGGCGGCCGCTTGAGTAGGCCCAAAAATAGTTAAGCCAGCGGCTTGAAAGCGATCAACCACGCCTTCTACCAAGGGAGCTTCTGGCCCTACGACGGTTAGACCAATCTGCTCATCACGGGCAAAGGCGACCAGGCTATCCAAATCAGTCGCGGCAATCGCTACATTGGTTACCTTAGGTTCATGGGCCGTGCCAGCATTGCCGGGGGCCACAAATACCTGTTCGACTTGGCTAGACTGTGCCAATTTCCATGCCAGGGCATGTTCACGACCACCACCGCCTATCATCAAAACCTTCATGTGCATCCTTCTCAAACGGGAAAGCATTTATCGGCGGCATTATGCCACAGCGCAGCAGCCAGTGGGGTCAGGAGGTAGGTTTGTTATCATTGGGCGACTCTTCTACAGACTGGTTAGCACCCTCTGATTCATCGATTGAACCGGGCTGGTTCAGCGTTTTTTGCCAAAAGCGCATATTCTCTTCCGCTAGCTCACGCATAAATTCCAGCGGCGTGTTACGCATTGCCTGCTTCCATTGGCTCTGCATACGCTTTTGCTGCTCTAACATCAACTGAGTGCCCTGTTCTAGATAACGTGACAGCGGCAATGGTGATGTCATATCGTAAACGCGAATCAGCTGCGCCAGCAGGTCGTTAGAAAAGACTTCTGCTTCGCTGTCGGCTTGCTCCTGTTCGATAATGATAGAAAGCAAAATGGTACGCGTCAGGTCTTCCCCGCTTTTAGCATCCTCTACCCGAAACGGTTCTTCCTCAATGATTAAACGGCGCAGATCTTCCAACGTGACATAACGACTTTGCTGAGTATCGTACAACCTGCGGTTTGCATATTTACGAATTACGCGCACAGCGTATCTCCTTAAACGCGATAGGGGCTTTTGTTCCCGTTACTGGTATTGTGCCTGCACCACGCGCCCATGCAAGCCACCTTGAAAGATTAGATAGCCGCACTGCGCCAATTTTGTGACCAATAGACCATCATTATGAATTTGATTCTGCTTGATCCCAGCGACCTCACCGATGAAGGTCATGTTTGCATTACCGACCCACGTCGCCTGACACATTTACGCGATATCCATCGCGCAGCCCCTGGCGACCTGCTAACCGTCGGTGTGCAGGGCGGCGCTATGGGTAAAGCGCTGTTAAAAGAACTCTCCGGGGAGCGTGCCTATTTCCAACTAGAAACGCTTGCAGAGCCACCGCCGCCCGCGCTTCCCGTACACTTAGTATTAGCCCTGCCCCGCCCTCGAATGTTAGCGCGTACGTTAGAGCACGTAACAGCGCTGGGCGTGAAAGAGATTACTCTTTTACATACCAAACGGGTGGAAAAAAGCTATTGGCAATCCCCCGAGTTACGCACAGATAAAATTCATCAGCATCTAATATTAGGTTTAGAGCAAGCGCGCGATACACAACTTCCCACGGTTACCCAGAGCAAAGGCTTTCGCCCTTTTCTAGAACAGCAACTTCCTGGCTTACTTAGCCAACGACGTGGACTGGTAGCCCACCCAGGCATGCCTAACGCTTGCCCAAGAAATATCAGTGAACCCACCTTACTATTGGTAGGGCCAGAGGGCGGCTTTATTCCTTGGGAAGTGGAGCAATTGCTGGCGGCTGGCTGTGAAGGTATGCACCTTGGTCAGCGCATATTACGGGTTGAAACAGCCGTGACGGCACTGCTGTCACGGCTGTTTTAAACATCTACTAACGTGAGCTGTACGAATTTGCCCTATATGAACGTGTTATTTACACACTAGGACTGATCATCTTCCGGGTCGTGGGGAACAACGGTCGCGTTTTCTCCACAATCAGGATCTTGTAAAAACGTGTTGCGCACATCAAGCAAGCCTAGGTGGCTAATCGTCCGGCGACCCAGCAGTAACGGGTATATCATCTCTTCCCGATCACGCAGGCTGAATTGCTCTTCATAAATGGTGTCACCCATACACACTTCCATCAACACGACTGGGCGCTCGTCGCGACCACCTGCGCCGCGCACGGTCTGCTCACGATATAGCGGCCGCTCAATTTGATCACTGAAGGTCTCACCGCTCTCCTGATCTTCGAGTTTCAGTCGAAAGCGTACCCACTCTTCATCATCTTGTTCAAACAGCTCAATATCCCGCGCATCCAGTGAAGACGTTAATGCGCCGCTATCCAGCTTGGCTTTCACTTCAATATCCCAGGGCTGCAGAGTCGCTTTTTCAACCCAGCCAAATACCTGATCGTCATTGGCCATTGCCACAGAGGTAGAGAGTAGAGCCCCTATCATTGCAATGCCTAGTAACTTTTTGCCCATCAATTGCATAGCATCATCCTTGGTAAATTTAATTCGACCTGATCACTCCAAACGACGGCGTAACTGCTCAAGCAACTCTTGTGTTGCAAAGCCATCAGGTATTAACCCTTGATCTCGCTGGAAGTTCCGCAAACCCTGGCGTGTGTTGGGGCCCATTACGCCATCAGCGCCACCCACAGAGTAACCTGCCCGATTTAGGCCCCGTTGAAGCTCTTGAACATCATCACGCGTCAGGGCTTGCTGGTCCCGCGGCCATGCATGCTGAATACCATCACGCCCGGCGATCGCATCCCCCAGGGTTGCGACGGCCAAAGCATAACTGGTGGCATTGTTATAGCGTAAAATGGCGCGGAAATTTGCCCCCGCCAGGAAGGCAGGGCCATCAGCGCCAGCCGGGATAATGATGGCTGCGCTATCAAAGTTAGGCAATTCGCCCTGCAGCGCTTGAACACCTTGACCGCGCCACTCAGCGCTGCTGCGTCGCTCGGTCTGAGCGTAATCGAACCCTTCGGGCAACCGTACTTCAACACCCCAAGGCTGCCCAGCTTGCCAGCCAGCCCGGTCAAGATAGTTAGCAGTTGAGGCCATTACATCTGGAATGCTGCCCCAAATATCGCGTCGGCCATCGCCATCACCATCCACCGCGTAAGCTTCAAAACTACTAGGAATAAACTGAGTATGCCCCATCGCCCCAGCCCAGGAGCCTTTCATCTGCTCGGCGGCGATATCACCCTCATCAATAATACGCAGGGCAGCGAGTAATTCACCACGGGCAAAGTCGCGACGTCGGCCATCATAAGCCAGCGTGGCGAGAGACTCTAAAGTTGAGAAATCACCAAAGTTGCTGCCGTAGTTACTCTCAATTCCCCAAATAGCGACAATAATTTCGGCAGGCACGCCAAAGCGCTGCTGCATTTCTAGCGCTGTATCGCGGTGGGCAGCAAACGTTTCACGCCCGGTGTTAATGCGAGTAGAAGAAACCGCCGTATCCAGGTACTCCCAGATAGGCCGAACAAATTCGGGCTGATAACCGTCGAGCTCAATTACGCGCTCGCGAAAGCGTACGCCATCCAGTGCACTGCTCAGCGTCGCTTCGCTAATACCCTGGTTCGCTGCATACTGACGAAACTCTTGTAACCACTGCTGAAAGTTCGCATAGCTGACTTCAGTGGCCGCCTGAGCATCCACCTCGGACATTAGCTGGGGATTCGCTAGCGTCACGCTCGCTGCAAAAGGCGTGCTTAACGCGGCTAATAGAGAAACGCACAATAATGGGCGGTAACGCCAACCGGTAGAGAGATTACGAGACATTATTTATATCCTTAGGCAGTCCTTGGCATGCCTGGGATGATGGCCTAGAAAAGTGAGAGTTACCAGCCTTCACCGCAGCTCAGAGATGAAGCTTACTTTGTAATACTGGCGATCACGGTAGGCTCATCGGGCTCAACCGCCTCCTGGCAAGGAATCAGCCACCGCTCCCACTGTTCGGGCACAACACAGGGTGCCTCAAAGGCCAAGGGATCTGCCCGCCATGGTTGATGGCGCGCTAAACCGTGGGGGAGCTTTTCAAGCTTTTTTAGCCAATGAGCAACATAGAGCCCCTGGGGATCATAATGGCCCGCCTGTTTTAGCACGTTAAAATAGCGATCCTGTCGAGGATCTCGCCCAACCCCGGCAATATAACGCCAGTTTCCCCAGTTACTGGCGACATCGTAATCAATCAAGCAGTGCTCAAACCATAAAGCACCCAATCGCCAATCGACCTTCAAGTCTTTAACCAAAAAACTGGCCACGTTCTGTCTGGCACGGTTTGATAGCCACCCAGTGTGGCGAAGCTCCAGCATTGCCGCATCTACAAAGGGCAGCCCTGTAACGCCGTTGCGCCAAGCATCGAACGCATCGCACGGTGTAGCAGGCGGTCCAGCCCCATACATCTTGGCCCCTTCCTGCTCAGCGGCAAGGATAAAATACTCACGCCAGAGTAGTTCGAAGGTAATCCAATAGCTCGATTCATTACTCCCGTGCTTCGCCTCCCACGCCTTTACTGCATCGTTAACTTGCCGTGCCGACAGACAGCCGCGGGCTAACCAAGGTGAAACACGGGTTGAGAAATTAGCGCCGAGCAAACCGTTACGCGTTTTTTTATACGTTTCACCTCCTCGCTGGCTCCATAAATAATGCTTCAGCCGGGCATGTGCCGCTGACTCACCTCCCCTAAATATATAACCTTGGCGGGCATCGGGCTCCCAAGTGGCGCTCTGCTCGCATACGGCTTTTAAAGGCGGAAAGCCTCTGGGCGCTTCGGGCCAGGGAGGCAAAGTAACGGGGGCACAGCGACTACTCGGAATCACGCACGCTTGCTCGACGCTGCGCCTAAAGGCTGAGAAGCTTTCAGGTAGCGCTTCACACCCAAATGGCAAAGAGTGGCGCTCAAAGAGGCGACCACTCTCCTGGCAATCTAAGCTCATTTCGCTTGGAAGCCCTTGCGCAACAGCTTGAATATGAGTCGACTCTTCTACCCCCGGATGGCCGGCAACGCGCACCTGTCGTACATTCAGTGATGAGGCTAGCTCAAGCACCACCTTGCTTGGCTTGCCAATACGCACCAGTAGGTCGCTACCACGCTGCAAAAGCTCTCCTCGCAACTCCATTAAGCTTTGCCATAAAAAACGCAAGCGGGCTGACCCAATCCGCGGAGTCGTCTCCCCATCGATGAGCGGCACCAACCACTGCTCGTCTAAAACATACAGGCACAATAGGTAGCTAGGAGGAGAAGTAAAATGTAGAAGCGGGTTATCAGCTATGCGCAGATCGTCTTGAAGCCAGACAATATCAATCGTGCTGTTCATGCTTGTGCCTCCTTGGGTGCTGTTATGCTCGGCACGTTGATGCTGGGTACTTTCATATTAAGTGCTTTGATTCACCTGATTGAGCACCTTGAAGAAAAGTGCTATGACTGCTTAGCTCCACGACGGCACCGCTCGCTGCAGTAACGCACTTCGTCCCAGCAGCGCGCCCATTTCTTTCTCCACGTAAACGGCCGATGGCACTGAACGCACTTTTTCTGGGGCAGATGCTGCTTGCGTCGCATAGTCACGTTTGTTCACGGTTATTGCAGGGCTAGACGTAAAACATGAACACATTATCTTATACAGTACAATTATTGTACATAATTTGTTTTTACTAGCATGTATAAATAAATGCCGAATTCCCCCAAATGCTGGGCAGCAAAAAGCCACCCGTAGGTGGCTCAAAAGTGGCTTCATTTAGCTTAACAATGCCCTCGACTTAGTCGGGATCGGTCTCCCTCGGCTGGCGTTTAGCATTTTCCTGCGTCTCTAGGCCACTTTTTAATTCATGAGTTAACGGATCATAATTTGGGCGTAGCTCATCCTTTACCGTGCCGCTCCAAAGCTTGGAGCCAACAAAATAACCGGCACGACCAATAACGTGGGCAGCGACCGGGGCAGTCATCAAAATAAAGACAATGATGGCAAACGAGCGGGCAACGATGCCTACTTCGGCAAAGTGCATAGCGGCGGCCAACATAATTAAGATAACGCCTAACGCTGCAGCTTTAGTAGTGGCATGCATGCGTGTTAGCAAATCAGGGAGCCGCAGCAACCCCACGGAAGCGAGCAGCATAAATAGCGCGCCACCAATAATTAGCGTGCCCTTAATGAAATCAATCATCCCGTGGGCCTCCCCTTTCCAAAAAGCGTGCAAACGCAATCGCCGCTAAAAACCCCATCAAAGCGATCACAATGGCGGCATCAAGGAAGCTAGCAACGTTTGATTTAATCGCGTAAACCCCCACCAACCCCACCACCGTGGTAGAAAACAGCTCTAAAGCAACCACGCGATCAGGTAAGCTTGGCCCGCGTACCACGCGAACAAAGGTAAGAATAAGCGCCAAACTCATGATGACTTGGCTAATAAGAATAACAGTATCCATTAGCGAAATAGCTCCAAGGCCCGGTGCTCCATCTCTTTTAAATTACGCCGTAACTCCTCTTCGTTATCTAAAAACATCGCATGGATATACAACACCTTACGGTCATCAGACACGTCCAGACTTAGCGTTCCTGGCGTCAGTGAAATGAGATTGGCCACCATGGTGATTTCCATTTCGGTGCGGGCAGAAAGCGGCATTGCAATCACGCCAGGCTTCATGTGCCAAGGCGGGGTCAAAATATCGAATGCGACACGTAAATTAGCCTGAATCAGCTCTTTCAGAAAAAAACCAATAAAACCAATAAACCGGGGTACGCGAGCGGGATACCCTTTCAGAGAGTCGAGCTGAGGCTCAATCAAGACAAGCGTGATATAGCCAAAAATTAAGCCAACAAGAAGATTCAGCCCGGTGAAATCACCGCTTAATAACACCCATGCCAAGCCTAACAGCAGGTTCCAAATAGCACCGGTCATGGCGTCTCCCCCTCGGCATCAGCCGTAGACTCTTCTTCTGCCGCTGCAGACGATTCGAGTAATACATCTTCGGCACTGGCTGAAGCCCCCAGCACTGCTTCGATATACCCGCGAGGCTCAAGCAGCTGATCGCCAATGCCTGTCATCACCCACATGATCGGTTCTGCAAACACACCAATCAGTAGCGATGTAAACGCTAGCACTATCACCGGCAAATACATCATCCACAGGCTGGGTTTTAACAAACGCCCATCATCTCCTGTCGGCGTAGCTGTTTCAGGCACCAGGTTATCTTCCGGTAGTGATTTCCAGAAAACTTCATTCCAAATTTTCACCATGGAGTAGAGCGTTAGCAACCCCACTGCCAGCGCAATACCAGTGGCCACATAAGCTTCAACCTCAAGGCCTGCACGCACAATCACGAACTTGGCAAAAAAGCCTGATAAGGGCGGTATACCGGCCAATGAGAAAGCAGAGATAAAGAAGGCAATGGCCAACCAAGGGCGCTCACGATAAAGCCCACCCATTTTTTTAAGCTGATAGGTCCCCTGCAACCGATGGGTAATGCCACTAATTAAGAAGAGATTGGTTTTCACCACCATGTTGTGCACGATCGCAAACACGCCACCGGCAATCGCCAACGGCGTATAGAGCGCTAAGCCTAAAATCATGTAGCCAATTTGGCTGACAATATGAAACGACAAAATGCGTCTAAATTCATACTGAGCGGCCGCCCCTAGCACGCCCGTAACCATGGTAAATACTGCGCCCCAGAGCATAATGTCCTGAAGATAGCCCATGGTTTGATCAAACATCAGCGTGAAAACACGGAACATCGCATAAACGCCAACTTTGGTGAGCAGCCCGGCAAAGAGTGCTGAAACAGCCACCGGCGGCGTGTGGTAGGACGCAGGCAGCCAAAAGAACAGTGGAAAGGCCGCCGCCTTGATCCCGAAAGCCACCATAAACATGACCGCCAACACTTCGACCATGCCCGTGTGCTCAGCCTCATCCATGCGCAGCGCAATGTCGGCCATGTTGAGCGTGCCCACCATCCCGTAAAGCAGGCCCACCGCTGTCAGAAAAATAACCGATGCCAATAGATTCAGAGTGACATACTTAATCGCGCCTTCCATTTGCGCACGTTCGCCGCCCAGAATCAGCAGCGCAAAAGAAGCGACCAGCATTACCTCAAACCAAACGTAGAGGTTGAAGATATCACCGGTCAAAAATGCACCGGTTACCCCGGCAAGCAGGAGATGCATTAATGGGTAATAGCCAAATTTTTCATGACCACGACCCGTCGTCGCCAACGAATAAATACCCATCGCCAAGCCGATAATGGCCGTCATTAACACCATCACTGCACTTAGCAAGTCGGCAATTAATGTGATCCCAAACGGGGCTGGCCAACTGCCCATCTGCATGGTGACATAGCCATCTGACAACGTGGATACAAACAGCCATAGGCTAACAATTAGCAGTGCTACATTACCTGCCACCGCCACAAAGCGCTGCATGGGGCGAGAGCGCCAAAATAGCAAGGAGATTGCCCCTGACAGCAAGGGCAGGAGAACGGGAAGAGCAACTTCAGGCCTCACGTATCAGTATCCTTCATCTTATCGAGATCATCGGCCTTAACGACTTCATAGGCGCGTCGAATCAATACCACCGCAAACGCCAGCACCCCAAAAGCGATGACAATCGCGGTCAATACAACCGCTTGGGGCAAGGGGTCGGCTACGCCACTGGGCGGCTGCATCATGCCTTCCGGTATTAGCGGAGGCGCTCCGCGGGTCATGCCTGCCGTGGTAAAAATAAGTAAGTTGGCAGCGTTGGATAGAAGCATCAAACCAATCACCAGTTTGACGATAGAGCGACGCAGCATCATGAAAATGGCCGTCGCATAAAGCAGGCCAATCGCCACCGCCATTAAGGGTTCCATACTGAGCCTCCTATTAACTCACGGTTCATCCTTGTCGACCTCCATCAGCGTCATCACCATTCCCGTAACAGAGCCCAGTACGGCAAAGTAAACACCGATATCAAAAATCAGCGGGGTAGATGCTTTAAAGTCGATGATGGGAATAGTCCACCACTGGGCGGTCAAAAATGGCTGGCCCATAAACCACGCAGGCACCACTGAGATCATTCCCAACAATAAGCCGATACCGATTAAGTCGCGGGGGTCGACCATCCGCAGCACCTCTTTAGTCGCGCTCACCCCAAAGGCAAACAGATAGAGCGTAAACGCCCCCGCCGCCACTAAGCCAGCAATGAAACCACCGCCCGGTTCGTCATGCCCTCTTAACAGCAAGAAGACAGAGAACAGTAGCTGCAGCGGCATTAGAAAGCGTGCCGCCGTATTTAGAATAATCGTGCCTGACTTAACCATCGTAAGGCTCCTTGGTTGTCACTTTACTGCTCTCCCCGTTTTTGCCATTGCTGCTCTCTCCATGACGCAGCTTGAGCATGGCGATCACGCCAATCGCGGCAAGTGCCAGCACGAACATCTCGCCCAGGGTGTCCAAAGCGCGGTAATCAACCAAAATGACATTGACGATATTGCGACCAAAAGCCAGCGGCGCGCTGTTCTCAATCATATAAGTCGAAATCGGTTCAAACTGCTGAATGCTCCACGAGGTCATAATCAACAAGCAGATCAAAATGCCCATCATCGCGGCGACGGAGCCATCACGAATACGTTCAAGACTTGTCGACAGATTCGAGAAACGTGGCAACCGGAACAGCACCAGCACTAGCAAAATCACCGTGAGGGTTTCCACCAGTAGCTGCGTTATGGCCAGGTCAGGGGCGCTGAAGAGAATAAAAATAAGCGCAATAGAGAAGCCCATCACCCCAACAGAGACAACGGCCCCAAGACGCGAGCGAGTCGTCGTGGCAAAAAGCGCCCCCATCGCCATGGTGCCCGCCACTACCACTTCGTGAAAACGAACATCCAGATCAAAAACGAATATGGGCGAATGACGTAACAAGATGGAATTACCAATCAGTGCTATGAGCGTAATTAGCATCACTAAGATGTAATTACGCATATAACCGTTTTGTAGTAGCCGCGTTTGCCACTCAGAGAACTGCACGATGCCGTTCATCATGCCTTCATATCCCGCCTCGGGGCCATGTCGCATTATTGGTGCCAACATCGAAAGTTTGGCGCGCACACTGTCCCAACGTTTGAATAACAAGAAACCAACACCCAGGCTGATGATCGACATAATCAAAGCGACATTAACGCCATACCAAAGCGATAGAGCAACGTCGATAGTCTCACCTGAAACAGACGTTGCAGCTGACGTTAACAGCGCATTAGCACCTAGCAAGGCAGGCATCAGGCCCAGCAGTAGCGACCCCACTGCCAGTAATGCAGGTCCTACTAACATGCTCAGCGGCGCTTCATGAGGCTCAAGCGGCGTATGATGCCGTTTGCCATAAAAGGGGCGTATCGCAATGATAAAGGCCACCGCAATCGTCAAAATAGAGGCGACAAAAGCGAACAGTACCAACAGCATGCGGAAGCTATCGGCACCTAATACTGATTCAAGCATCAGCTCCTTGCCGATAAAGCCAAACAGCGGCGGAACCCCTGCAAGCGAAAGAGCGGCTACTAGCGCAATAATAGCCGTTACCGGCATAAGCGAGCGCAGCCCGCCCATTTGAGTAACATCTTTGGTGCCGGTTTCATGGTCAAGAATACCGGCCACCATAAATAGCGCGCCCTTATACAGAGAGTGTGCAAGCAGAAAAGTGACAAAAGCGGTCATCGCATACTCAGTACCAATACCTAACAACATTGTCAGCGTGCCCAACGCCATGATGGTCGAGTAAGCGAGCAGCTTTTTAATATTGGTGTGGTGAATTGCCAGGAACGCACCGGTCAGCATTGTTGTCGCCCCAACAACAGACAGAATGCCGACCCACATCACCGTGCCGCCAAGCTCGGGGTGTAAGCGAGCCAGTAGATAAATGCCCGCTTTCACCATCGTCGCGGAGTGCAGGTAGGCAGAAACCGGCGTAGGGGCAGCCATCGCGTTGGGCAGCCAGAAGTGAAACGGAAACTGAGCCGATTTGGTGAACGCCCCAAGCAGCAAACAGATCAGCATAGGTGTGTAGAGGGCGTGTTCACGCAGGTCGGCTTCCTGACTAAGGATCTCCGCCAAAGACCAGCTATCGCTCGCAATACCCAGCAAAATCAAACCAGCCATTAAGGCTAAGCCCCCGGCCACCGTGACGAACAGGCCCTGACGAGCAGACTTGCGAGCGTCTATGTCAGCGTGATTAAAGCCGATTAATAGATAAGAGGTAATGCTTGTCAGTTCCCAGAAGATGAACAGCGTAAAAAGCCCGTCTGCTAACACTAGCCCCAACATAGAAACCATGAAGGCAACTAAGGCAATATGAAAGCGGGCAATATCGGGATGGCCTTTTAAATACCCACCCGCATATACCAACACACAGGCGCCCATGACGGTGATCAACAAGCCAAATAGAAGCGATAAACCATCAAGCAGAAAGGTAAGGCTGATACCCAGTGAAGGCACCCACTGCCACTCCAGCAGTAAGCTGCCGTTCTCAATGATTTCTGGGGCTTGCAGTAACAGCCAGGCCGCTAGTCCCGCTGGGAAAAGCGCCAGTACAAGGCTAGTGCGATGACCGAACCAGCGATGCAGTAGCGGTGACGATGCGGCCAGCAAAAACCCCATTAAAACGGCAAGTTGCATCTGGCGAAATCTCCTGAAAAATAAAAGGCTCACCCTGGAGGTTGAGGCGAATACCCAGGCATAATGCCCTGTCACTGGCATGCCAGCGTTGAAGTAGTGTGATTCTAAAGTTGTACACCTTATAACAGGTGGTTTTGACTGACCAGTCAAACGCTTAAACGCAAACAGCCGCTGGCGATAAAATCCGTCGGCGGCTGTTGTCAATAAATGACTATAGCAAATAGGTGTTACACGTTAAGCAATAGACAGCCACCCTGATAATTCATTGTTGATGACCCTTAACAGCGCGTCGATATGGTCATCACGGTCATTGAGGCAAGGGATATAGCTGAACGTTTCGCCGCCCGCTTCCATAAAGCTATCGCGAATCTCCTCTTCGATCTCCTCCAGTGTTTCAACACAGTCGGATGAGAACGCTGGCGACATAATCGCAATATGTTTATGACCCTGCTTAGCAAGCTCAGCAACATGCTTAACTGTTTGAGGGCCAACCCACTTTTCGGGACCAAACTGCGACTGAAAAGCAGTATCCACGTCCTCTTTACTAAAGCCAAGCTTCTCACGGAGCAAGCGCGTGGTTTTCTGGCACTGGCAGTGATAAGGATCACCCTCCATCAAGTAGCGCTCAGGCACACCATGGTAGCTAGCAACAAGCTTGGTGGGTCGCGTCGAGAGACTGTCGTAGGCTTCTTGTACCGAGTTGGCCAACGCCTGAATATAGGCAGGATGATCGAAGTACGCAGGCACCGTACGGATATAAGGTTGCCACTTCATTTTCATCAAGGTACGAAATGCTTCGTCGTTAGCCGTTGCTGTTGTGGGAGAGCCATACTGAGGGTATAACGGAAAAAAGACGATCCTCTCACAGCCCTTCTCCTTCAACCGGGTCAGGACACTTTTAGTGGAAGGATTGCCATAGCGCATGCAGAAATCGACTTCGACATCGTCACCATAGAGTGCTTTTAGACGCGCCGTCATTTTTTCAGTTTGAGCTCGGGTCGTCGTCAGTAGCGGGCTTTCGTTTTTCTCATTATTCCAGATACTGCGGTATGCCTTACCCGACGAAAACGGTCGCTTCGTCAAAATAATCAGCTGTAGCAGTGGTTGCCATTTCCAGCCGGCATAGTCGACCACACGCTTATCAGAAAGAAACTCATTAAGGTAACGACGCATTGACCAGTAGTCGGTGGCATCCGGGGTTCCTAGATTCGCTAATACAACGCCCACTTTGGCACGCGGCACCGGCGGATGATCGCTGGGTGCATGGGCCAAGCGTCCTGCGCCCGGCTGATCCTTGACGACACTTTCAGTCATTACATCTTCTCCCTAAAAAAACCTGAATTACTTACATAAATATTATCACTTTTCGGCAAAGTAGCGGCATAAAGTTATACTATTGGTATCATTTGTATAACTACAGGCCAACTCATGTCCAAGCCTTTGCTTTTGGTACTTGGTGACCAGTTATCACTTTCGCTAACGACGCTACAGGACGCACCTGACAATGCCGTCGTCGTCATGTGTGAAGTCGCTGAAGAAGCGCGCTATGTGCCCCACCATATACACAAAATCGGCCTCTTTTTGGCGGCCATGCGTCACTTTTCCCAGGCACTGCGCAAAAAAGGCTTCCACGTTCACTACAGCGCTTTAGATGACGCCGACAATACCCACTCCCTTATCTCTGAAGCCGAACGCATTGCCGAGCAGTGCGGCTGCGATGAGATACACGTTGCCCGACCTGGCGAGTGGCGACTTTGGGAGGCGATGCAGCAGCGTGAAAATGCAACGATTCCCTGGCGACTGCTTGAAGATGATCGCTTCTTCACCACCCCCGATGATTTCGCCAACTGGGCCAAAGGCCGCAAACAGCTGCGCCTTGAGTACTTTTATCGGGAGCAGCGCAAGCGCACTGGACTCCTGATGGAGGGCGATGAGCCCGCTGGCGGCAAGTGGAATTTCGACCATGACAATCGACAGCCTATCAAGGCAGCGCTCGAGTTCCCTGAGCTACCACAACATCACCAAGATGAGGTTACCAAGGGTGCCCTGGCAGATGCCGAATGCCACTTTAGTGATCATATGGGCACACTGGCGAACTTTAACCTTCCAGTAACCCGAAAGCAGGCATTGGTGGATCTTAAACACTTCATGCAGCATGGCTTGGCCCAATTTGGCCGCTATCAAGATGCGATCAGCGATTCCGCGCCCTATCTGTACCACTCCCGGCTTTCAGCGGCGATGAACATTGGCTTGCTATCGCCCCATGAGGTTTGTGAAGCCGCGGAGCAGTGCTATCACGAAGGTGATGCCCCGATTAATGCAGTTGAAGGGTTTATCCGTCAAATCCTCGGCTGGCGCGAGTACGTGCGTGGGCTCTACTGGACAAAGATGCCCCGCTACAAAAGTGCCAACCAACTCGGTTTTACGCGCGAACTGCCTGCCTTTTATTGGGACGCTGATACCGATATGCGCTGCCTAAATCGCGCCGTCCAAATGACGATCGACAACAGCTACGCCCACCATATTCAACGGCTGATGGTCACGGGCAATTTTGCCCTACTGTGCGGGGTTAAGCCCGAGGCGCTGTGCGACTGGTACCTGGGGGTTTACGCGGATGCCAGCGAGTGGGTAGAGCTGCCCAACACGCTGGGTATGGTACTCCATGCAGACGGTGGTTTAATGGGTTCGAAACCCTACTGTGCCTCGGGTAAATATATCGACAAAATGTCCGACCACTGCCAGCACTGCCGCTACACCCCCAAACAGATCACAGGGCCTAACGCCTGCCCTTTCAACAGCCTTTACTGGCACTTTCTTGAAAACAACGCCGAGCAATTGAACAAGAACCCACGCATGAAGCTGATATACGGCTCGCTTAGCCGGATGTCTGATGAGAAGCGCGAAGCAATACGCCAACAGGCTGAAAGCTTCTTGGCTCAACTGGAAGTGTCTCCAGGCTACGGGCAAACCTGTCACACCGCAGGCTATGTCACCCCCCAAGCGATACCAATGCGATCAGTACAAACCAGGAGTCATAATGAGCCGCTATGCACCGCTATACGTTGCACCGCCGGTCACCCTATTTCACGACGGCCACTGCCCCTTCTGCCAACAGGAAGTCGCTTGGCTGGAGAAACATCGCTATCGGAAACATATTGCACTAGTGGATATTCAGGCTACGGACTTTAACGCCAAGGAGCATGGCAAAACATTTAGCGCCATGATGGGGCAATTGCATCTGCGCGATAGCCAAGGGAAGTGGTACATCGGTATGGATGCCAGCCGTGCCCTCTATGCAGTGTTGGGCTATCGGCGGCTGGTAGGGCTTTCGTGCTTACCGGGTTTATACGGCGCAATGAACGCCGGTTACCGTTTTTTTGCCCGTCGCCGAATTAGGCTTGGGCGGTGGTGGGAAAAGCGCAAGATTAAACGTCAGGGGCGAGAGTAGTGTTAAAAGACAAGCGGCATACGCGATGTAAGCGGCTCACTGTAGTGCGCATCGCGGCCAATCACTTCATCGTGGGGCACGTGCTGAACTAAGTAAGCACGGTGAATTCCGGCCCGCTTGAGTTCCATATAGGCATCATCTAGCGAGCGAAATAGCATCGGCTTGGCGCGCTGTGTCAACATATGTCGCTCGCCCTCAACGTCTTCCAGTTCAACCTGATAAAAGCGGCTGCCCGAATGGGTAATCACGCGTATTTCAAAGTTATCGTGACTGGCAACAAACTGCTTAAGATCCTTCAGTTCCATGGTTCCCTCCTATTATTTGGCTATATCGACAGGTATGTCATCAAGGCACAGCATGCCTGCACCCGATGACACTTCTGTTGCCTCATTATTGCAATGTAATGACAACAAGCAATAACCCGACATTAATAGCTAGGAGGTCAATAGTGCAAGAAAATTCCTGACCGGAAGGTCAACTTAACAATTGATTATTGATATTCAGAGGGGTCGATGGCTTTACCAAGCGAATTACGGTCAATCCAGTTTCCGCCTTTGGTCTCTTTATAGCGAAACACGACGTTGTCTCCCACTTTTACCGGTAGCTCTCCATCTTCAGTTTGATAACTATACTTCTCGCCCGCGACCACCAAATGGTAGCGATAAAGGTCTGGCATACCCAGCCACTCCTTGAAAGGGCCTTCGCGCTCTATCGCCTCTAGCTCGCCGCGACCTTCTAACTTAGGAAGACGCTGCCGGTTACCGCGCCGAAATCCACCTGCCATTTGCTGCTCCCGTTTTTACATATCGTGGGTGAGGCATTATACGAGCTCGCCCCTCATCCTCAAGTGACTTATCACTAACCTGTCATTAACAGCCTGTCATCAAGAATCTGTCATAAAAGGCTTAGTCGCCGAAGGCTTGGCCGTAACTATCGGGGGCCAGATCCTCAAAGCGAGTATATTTGCCAATAAACGCCATGTGAACGGTGCCGATAGGCCCGTTACGCTGTTTACCGATAATTAACTCGGCAATACCCTGATTGTCGGGGTTATCTGGATTATAGACTTCATCGCGATAAACGAAGGCAATAACGTCCGCATCCTGCTCAATCGCTCCAGACTCCCTCAAATCCGACATAACCGGACGTTTATTGGGGCGCTGCTCCAATGAGCGGTTCAACTGTGAGAGCGCAACCACCGGGCAGTTAAACTCTTTTGCCAAGCCCTTCAAGGAGCGTGAAATTTCAGAAATCTCACCGGTACGGTTTTCATTGAAGCCGGGGATCTGCATTAACTGAAGATAATCGATCATGACCAGCGCGATATTGCCGTGTTCACGCACCACACGGCGCAGCCGTGAGCGCATCTCGTTAGGCGATAATGCGGCAGTGTCGTCAATAAACAGCTGCTTATCTTTGAGCAGATTAACCGCGGAGGTTAAGCGCGGCCAATCCTCATCTTCCAGTTGACCGGTACGCACGCGGGTTTGATCGATCCTGCCCAGCGAGGACAGCATCCTCAGCATTAGCGATTCCGCGGGCATCTCCATGGAGAACACCATGACCGGCTTGTCGCTGGAAATAACTGCATGCTCAACCAGATTCATGGCGAAAGTGGTTTTACCCATTGAGGGGCGTCCTGCAATCACCACCATATCCGAAGGCTGCAAACCGGTGGTCATTTCATCCAGATCACGGAAACCGGTGGAAAGCCCGGTCATCTCACCTTTAAGGTTAAACAGTTCGTCAATGCGATCAACGGCCTTGGTCAGCAGATCACTCATACCGATGGGGCCACCGGTTTTAGGACGCTCTTCGGCGATCTGAAACACTAATCTTTCCGCTTCATTGAGCAATTCATCCGCCGGGCGCCCCTGCGGTGAAAAAGCGCTATCAGCGATTTGGTTAGCGGCCCGGATCAACTTACGCAGCGTTGCCCGTTCACGCACGATATCGGCGTAAGCGCGAATATTACTAGCAGAGGGCGTGTTACGGGCAAGCTCAGCCAAAAAGCCCAGCCCACCGACCGTGTCCAACTGATCACGCGCTTCCAGCGCCTCAGATAGTGTTACCACATCCAATGGCTGACCGGACTCAGCCAGATGAATCATCACGTTGAACACTAAACGGTGCTCATAGCGGTAGAAATCATCAGCCACCAAACGCTCGGAGACGTTATCCCAAGCTTGGTTGTCAAGCATTAGCCCGCCTAGTACCGACTGCTCCGCCTCCAGAGAGTGCGGCGGCAGCTTTAGCGCTGCCGTTTCTTTATCAGCAGAAGGCTGGTCCTGCATAGCGAACTCCTTTAAACACATCAGTGTAGCCAATGAAGAGAGGTATCTTAGCCGCAGCGAGGGCGAACGACCACCGACATCACAACCAACCTAGACACTGTCCAAAAAACGCAAAACTTAATCGTTCAGGCGGGTTTATGACAATATCCAGTAAGACCACCGAAAAATACAGGCACCAGAAATAACAAAAGGCGCGGGGGTTCCCGCGCCTTTTGAGGCGTACGTGCTAGTACAGTGAGCGTCTAAGTAATTACTTAGTTACTCTGCCACTACCACTACGCGTACAACCGCATCCACTTCAGCGTGCAAGTGAATAGCGATGTCGTATTCGCCGGTTTGGCGAATCGGACCTGTCGGCATACGAACTTCGCTCTTGGCAACATCGATGCCAGCAGAGGAAATTGCGTCAGCTAGGTCACGCGGACCAATAGAACCAAACAGCTTGCCTTCGTCGCCTGCTTTGGAAACCAAAGACAGTTCGATGTCGTTCAACTGCTCAGCGCGCGCTTCGGCTTCTGCCTTACGCTCAGCCGCTTGGGCTTCAAGCTCAGCTCGCTGCGCTTCAAACGCTTCGATGTTGTCTTTGGTGGCCGGTACGGCTAAACCGTAAGGCACCAAATAGTTACGACCATAACCAGGCTTCACAGTGACCTTGTCACCCAGGCCGCCCAGCTTACCAATGTTGTCGAGCAGAATGACTTCCATCTCGTAAACCTCTTGTCAGTTGCTGCGGGCAAGGCGTGCGCGAACGTTCGCGAATGTATCAATCAGCCCCAACAGCAGCACAATGAGAATCGTGGGCCAGGTCGTGATCAGCAGCACATAAAATGCTACCAGCCACAGCCCGTTCATCCCCTTTAATCCAATAAACCCGTGCACTAACGCAACGCCAGCTACCAATAGCGGAATCCAACCAAGCATCGCCAGCGCGTGAGCGCCTAACAGCATGCCGATCACCCCAATGACGACCAGCAAGGCCAACTCTTTGGGGGTTAGTCGCAGCGCATGAAACTCTTCGCGGAAGCCGCCTGGGTTGTACAACCCAGCCTGCCAACTACGCGCAAGTGCTAAACATACGATGGCGGCTAACAACACCACAAGACCGGTTACCCCACCCACCACCAATGCGGCGATGGTTTGGGTATCGTAGCCCTGATTGGCGAACTCCGTGAGCATGCGGTCCACTTCTTCTGAACCTTCCCGCAATTGCTCAAGCATCAGCTCCGTGCCACCCGGTGGACTGAAGATGCCAAGCTGAACCATAACGGCGGCGACCAAGGTCCCCACAATCAAGGTTTCACCCCAACGCATCCTCTCGCGCAGAATAACGGCCATCAGCGTTACTAGTAGAATGCTAGCAAGCGGAATCACATCACCCTGAGCCCACCACCAACCAGCCGGTAGCGCTGCAGCGATAATGACCGGCAGCGCAGGCACAAAACCTTTACGCAGAGTCATCAACGCAGCGATGGCTGCCCCTAACCAGAACAACCAAGGCACTAGCGTTGCCAGGGCCGCCCCGCCTGCAGCGTAAGGCGTGCCCCGCATTAGCCATCGGGCTAGTGCCAGCATCACGTTAAACGCTTACTGGTGGCTATCGGAGTAGGGCAGCAGTGCCAGATAACGCGAGCGCTTAATAGCAGTCGCCAGCTGACGCTGATAGCGTGCTTTGGTGCCGGTAATACGGCTTGGAACGATCTTGCCGGTTTCAGTAACGTAGGCTTTCAGCGTGTCCAGATCTTTATAGTCGATCTGCTTGATGCCTTCAGCGGTAAAGCGGCAAAACTTACGGCGACGGAAAAAACGTGCCATGGACTAGCTCCTTAAAACGTGCAGTGAATAAAATCAGGCAGTTTCTTCTTCTTCAGCGCGCGGTTTTTCTTCGCGACGCGGACGTTTTTCTTCTGCCGGTTTCATCATCGGGGAAGCTTCAGTAACAGCTTCTTTGCAGCGAACAACCAGGCTGCGGATAATGGCGTCGTTATAACGGAAGATATTCTCGATTTCATCGAGAGTTTCACCGCTACACTCAACGTTCATCAGCACGTAGTGGGCTTTGTGGATCTTGTTGATCGGGTAAGCCAAGTGACGACGGCCCCAATCTTCCAGACGGTGCACAGTGCCGCTGTTTTCAGTAACGATGCTGGTGTAGCGCTCAACCATCGCCGGCACCTGCTCGCTTTGATCCGGGTGGACCATAAACACGATTTCGTAATGACGCATGGGATCTCCTTGCGGTTTGACAGCTTCCATTGTGTGCTACTGCTAAAGGCAATAATCGACGACAAGGAAGCAAGGAGTTAACTGAAGTGCTCCGCCACCGCGCTAGGCGGTCATCGGGGCATCAAACAGAACTTTTATTTCAACAACGATATCAATTACTGTTTCAACTACTAGTTCTCACAGCTAACGCCCGCTTGCAGACAAACGGGCGCGTGTATCTTAGTTGTCCGGCGGTCAACTTGCAAGCTGGCGCTGGCGTACAGCTTCAAACAGGCAAATACCGGTAGCCACGGAAACATTAAGGCTAGAGACTTCTCCTGCCATAGGAAGCTTGGCAAGATTATCGCATGCTTCGCGTGTTAAACGGCGCATCCCCTTACCCTCCGCCCCCATCACCAACGCGGTGGGGCCGGTCATATTAATATCAAAGAGGCTCGCCTCGGCTTCGCCCGCCGTACCGGTTATCCACACACCGGCATCTTTCAGCTTAGCCAGCGTTCGCGCCAAATTAGTCACTTGATAAACCGGCACGACTTCGGCAGCACCACAAGCGACCTTCCGCACCGTTGCATTGAGCGGCGCGGCTTTATCTTTTGCCACAATTACGCCGTGGGCGCCGGCGGCATCTGCACTGCGCAGACAGGCACCAAAATTATGCACATCGGTCACGCCATCTAGGATAAGTAGAAGCGGCGGTGTAGAGGCTTGCCAGGCACGCAGTTTAAGCCAGAGCGACTCTTCGCCCTCAGGCGTAAGCAGCGGACAAAACGCCACGACGCCCTGGTGGGCAGCCCCCTGAGTTAGCTGATCAAGCAAGTCGCGCGGCTGCTCTTTTACTCGCGCGCCATGTGTCTGGGCGAGGGCAATCAACTCTTTTAGGCGACTACCGGCCCCCTGCTGCACCCAAAGCTCTCGGGGTGCCTCACCTCTATCTAACAGGCTTTGCAGTGCATGCACGCCATATACTTGATCGAGACCATCAGGCGTCTTAGGGCCTGCATTCGAATGGCTACGTGAGCCTCGCCGAGTTGACGCCGGTTTCATGCTCAACCCTTGTTTGGTGATGGTTTACGCGGGCCATTACGCGTGCGCCGGGGGCCACGACGAACAGCAGGCTTCTCGCCATTGGATGCCTTGTCACTCGACGCTTTAGCGCCACTCGCCTTGGCTCCAGCGCCGCCTTCTCCACCACGGTTTTTACGCGGCTGACGGCGGGGGCGAGGCTTCTCATCGCCCAGACCAAAATCGATTTTACGATCATCCATATCGACACGGGCTACCTGAACGGTCAGGCCATCTCCCAAACGATACGTCGTGCCGGTACGCTCACCTTTAAGGCGGTGTTTCTCAGCTTCGTAGTGATAATAGTCTGATGGCAGTGACGTCACATGCACTAGACCTTCCACGAAGAAGTCGTCAAGGCGAACAAACAGGCCAAACTGAGTGACCGAGGCGATGGTGCCTTCGAACATCTCGCCGAGCTTGTCGGACATAAACTCGCACTTCAGCCAGCTCTCTACATCACGGGTAGCTTCGTCGGCACGGCGCTCGGTCATTGAGCAGTGTTCGCCCAGCTCAAGCATCTGCTCGAAGGTATACGGGCACCACTTGCTTGGCGGCTCGACCGGCGCACCTTCAACACGCAGCACCGTATTGGTCTGACGCGGGCCACGGATCACCGAACGAATAGCACGATGCACTAGCAAGTCAGGATAGCGGCGAATCGGCGAGGTGAAGTGGGCATAGGCTTGATACGCCAACCCAAAGTGACCTTCGTTTTGCGGCGAGTAGACCGCCTGATTCATCGAGCGCAGCATGACCGTTTGGATGATATCGAAGTCAGGTCGGTCAGCGATCGTTTCGCGTAGCGCCTGGTAATCCTGCGGGGTGGGCATATCGCCGCCGCCTACCGCTAGACCCAACTCGTTCAAGAACAAGCGCAGCTTATCAAGCCGCTCTGGCGTCGGCCGTTCGTGAATACGGTAAAGCGCCGGCAGGTCATGCTTGTCCAAGAAACGCGCGGTCGCCACGTTGGCCGCCAACATGCACTCTTCAATTAACTTATGCGCATTGTTACGGCTGCGCGGAACGATTTTTTCGATCTTGCGCTCATCGTTAAAGATGATCGCCGTTTCAGTAGTATCAAAATCGATCGCACCACGTTCAGCGCGGGCTTCACGTAGTAAGTAGTAAAGCTCTTCCAGATTCTTCAGCGGCTTCACCAGCTCGCTATGCTCGGCTCTTAGCGCCTCGCCCTCTTCGCTCTCCTCGTCAAGAATCGCGGCCACCTTGTTGTAGGTAAGGCGAGCATGGGAATTCATGACGGCTTCATAAAAGCGGTAGCGGCTAATCGCACCGGTTTGCGAGATATTCATCTCGCAGACCAGCACCAGGCGATCCACATGGGGATTCAGCGAACAGAGCCCGTTGGACAACAGCTCCGGCAGCATGGGAACAACCTGGCCGGGGAAGTAGACCGAGTTACCCCGTGTGCGGCCTTCATCATCCAGCGGCGTACCGGGGCGCACGTAGTGAGAAACATCTGCGATGGCCACGAGCAGCTTCCAGCTGCCGGACTTGGTTTTCCAGGCACATACCGCGTCATCAAAGTCTTTGGCAGACTCATCGTCGATAGTGACCAGCGGCACATCGCGCAAATCAACGCGGTGCTGCTTATCCTCTTCCAGCACTTCAGCTGAAATGCCCCCAATTTGGTCGAGCACTTCAGGCGGAAACTCGGCAGGAATATCGTAGCTGCGAATCGCAATATCAATTTCCATACCCGGATCCATACGCTCACCGAGGACTTCAATCACTTCGCCAACTGGCTGAATGCGTGTGGCCGGCTGCTGAACGATCTTGGCCGAAATCACCTGACCATCTTTAGCACCGCCACAGGCACTGTGAGGAATAATCACTTCCTGAGTGATACGCGGGTTTTCCGGTATCAGAATGCCAAACTCAGGGGTGTTACTACGGTAAACACCAACGATAGTTTGTGTATTCCGTGCAATAACATCAGCAATGGTCGCCTCATCGCGGCCACGGCGATCGCGTCCGCTGATTCGCGCTAGCACATGGTCACCGTGAAAAACACGGCGCATTTGACGGGGAGGCAGAACCAAATCAGGCTTTTTGCCATCATCGCGCAGCAGGAAGCCAAAGCCATCCCGGTGCCCAAGTACTTTGCCTTTAACCAGATCGAGCTTGTCGATCAACGCATAAGCGCCGCGGCGGTCGCGCAGCACTTGGCCATCGCGCTCCATCGCCGCCAAACGACGCCTAACGGCTTCAATCAACTCTTCGTCTTCCAGCCCCAGCATGCGGCTCATATTTTCGTGGGTAATCGGCTTGCCATAGCTTTCTAACGCCGCCAGCAAATACTCACGGCTCGGCGCTGGGTTACCATATTTATGCGCCTCGCGCTCGGCGTGGGGATCATCACTTAACGTCCAATACTTCATACGAGCAACTTCCTTGATGGCGTCATTTGCGAGAGGCATAAAAAAGGCGCAAACGCGGTGCGTTGCGGGCTGGATATTTCAACGCTTGATAAGCTGAAATGGATAGGGTTTTGTTTAGTCATAGGCGCAGTATAGCGCTGCACGTTCAATCACCCAACCGTCTTAGACGTTGTTTATACAATTTGCTTTATAAAAAGCCAGTTCGGGGTCTTGCATTTAACCATCACCCCGGTATTATACGCGCCACTTGCCCAGATGGCGGAATTGGTAGACGCGCTAGCTTCAGGTGCTAGTGTCCGTATGGACGTGGAGGTTCAAGTCCTCTTCTGGGCACCAAACTGCTTTAATACTATCTATTTGTATAAGTAGTTTGGTGCTAGGCAATGTAAGGTTTGTGTTCGCCCAGGTGGCGGAATTGGTAGACGCGCTAGCTTCAGGTGCTAGTGTCTGTATGGACGTGGAGGTTCAAGTCCTCTCCTGGGCACCATACGAACACAAACAGTAATTAGTGCGAGCTTTAAATGATGCGCCCAGGTGGCGGAATTGGTAGACGCGCTAGCTTCAGGTGCTAGTGTCCGTATGGACGTGGAGGTTCAAGTCCTCTCCTGGGCACCATGATTTACATGGGCCAGTCCGCATCGTTATTAACACTCCCTTTTTAGTACCCTGTCACTATCCCATCTCCGCAAGCTTCTCTTACCAGCATATTATTTCTTTCATTACTTCTTATTGAAACCGCCCCGGCCGCTTTGCCACTTCCTCAAGCGCCCAACCCTGTATACGTAGCTCGCCTTCCAATACTGACTCTACTTCCGCCGTTAACTCTGGAAAGAAGTTAAGCCCCGTCAAAGCTTCGATTTCATCTATTGTCACCAAGTAATCATCCAGCGGCTCATTACCGCGCACGTCCTGCGGCATAATAAACGCCAACGCTAATGGTGCTTCACTATGCGGGGCGACGATAATCTTATAAAACGCCGAGGGCACTTCGACCAAGCCTACCCGATTAAACACGTTATCCATAAAGCGCTCAGGGAATACCGGCCCGGTGATTACCTGCAAGCGATCAAAACGCGGCGCGAAGTGATCCATTACCACCTCTTCCAACCGCTGCCAGAGCTGTCGGTTCAGGTTAGGCCGCTGCGGCGTCATATTGCTCATTAGGAAGGTATCGACCTGAGCGCTACGTCCATGCACGGCGGCGATCGCGTAATTAGGCGCCAAATGACCACGATCGTAGCCGCTACCTGCATAACTGTCGGTACCGACAGGCCATAACGTGCGCCAATCGGCTTGAAAATTAGGCCGAGCACCAATGCTCGAATCGTCTACCGCTGCCACCTGATAGCTTACCCATAGCGGATTAACCCGCACATCAGACCAACCCACCAAATAGCCGTCGTTGCGCAGCACTCGATGAACCGTGGTGGGGCTAAACTCTTCCCAAGTAGGCACACCCATCCAGGTATAAGCATCTTTATGCTGGCGCTCTTGAAATTCCCAGAGGCCGGTACCGGCAATAACAAACAGTAAAACAATGCCAAAGCGTCGACCTTGCCGACGCCAGCGTGAAACCGATTTCCCCAACAGATTTACTCCCTGGCTAGCGCTTATAAGCACTTATCGTTTTATGTGCCGCATGAGGTGGTATAGCTATTTGAGCCTACCAACCCAGTGAAAACATCGTTTCGAGATCATGACGAGAGTGCACCTGCATAGCATTCAGCGTTTCGGTATCACTGATACCCTCAACAGCATTTAAGCGCTCAGTGACCAGCTCAGCCAAGCTTTCAAAATCACGGGTACGGGCAATTGCCACCAAGTCGTAGCGCCCACAGGTGGAATAAACTTCACTGATGCCTTCTACATCGGCTAGGCGCTCGGCCACGGCTTTTACCTGGCCTTTATCGGTATTGATTAAAATGACTGCGTTTTGCATAGCGCGCCCCTCAAGAGAAAATAATGGCAACAAAAAGTCGTCTTTAAGCTGCGCAGAGTATAGCAGCGACCAGGAAGCAAGCGCAGCACCCTGCAACAGCGTGACCAATTGTCGCTATACACCCCATGCCATTCGCACAACCTTTGTACATCCGCTAGCATGTAACAGTAGAGTTTGCGTTATTAACATGACGTTGCTGTAGAGATGATGTAGCTATAGAGATGTAGTTGAGAACTCCGGCTGTTAGAATAATCTGGAGCATTAAGAGGTGGATAACCACCCGACAAACGTGACCAAACGTCAGACCGTGACGATAAGGAGAAATCATGGCTAATAAAAGCCGTCGTGACTTCATGCGCAACAGTATGTTGGGCCTTGCCGCCCTTCCACTGGGTGTCGGCATTCTTTCCAAGAGTGCTTTCGCCCAAGAGCTGCCGCGTCTTGATCCTTCCGCGAGCAACGCCCAGGCACTTAACTACGTAGAAGATGCCAGCGAAGCAAGCGATCACCCTGCTTATGAAGATGGCGAGCGCTGCGATAACTGCATGTTCTTTAATGCAGAGACAGAGGGTTGCCAGCTGTTTCCTGAAAACAGCGTAGCGCCCGCAGGCTGGTGCCAGTCTTGGACTGCACAAGGCTAAGCAGCTATCGAGTATTAGCGATTAATACTGCACTAATAGTAACCCCGCGACATTCGCGGGGTTATTGTTTTTATGGCACAGCCATTCACAGAAGAGCGGTTAAGATACGCTGTTTTCATCCTCAACCGGCCAGTGAAAACGCCGCGTAACCCGCCCCTCCTCCATCGAGATGAGATGCACGGGAAAACCCCACAACTGCTGCAGATGCCGAATCACGGGATAAACAGTTCGCCCCAGCGGACGACGACTATCCTGCACATGGTGAAGCGTCAAAGAGCGATCGCCACGAATAGCCGCTTCAACTACCTGGATATTGGGCTCACGGACAGATAGTGCATACTGGGTAGCGAGTGCTTCGCGTACCTGACGATAGCCTTGCTCATTATGAATCGCTGCGACTTCAAGGGTCTCCACTTGATCATCATCCACGACTAAAAACAGCTTATGATCACGCATCACCTTCGGTGAAAGAAACTGCTGGATAAATGACTCGTCCTTAAAGTTGCGCATCGCAAACTCCAGCGTCTCACGCCATGGCGTGCCCGCTATATCAGGAAACCACTCACGATCCTCATCAGTGGGTGCTTCGCAGATTCGCTTAATATCCATAAAAATTGCGAAGCCCAGTGCATAAGGGTTGATCCCGCTAAAGTGGGGGCTATCAAAGGCTGGCTGGTTAATCACAGCGGCGTGAGACTGCAAAAACTCCAGCATCAAACCTTCATCCACATTGCCATCGTCGTAGAGTCGGTTCATTAGCGTGTAGTGCCAGAAACACGCCCAGCCCTCATTCATTACCTGCGTTTGCCGCTGGGGATAAAAGTACTGAGCCAACTTGCGCACAATTCGCACAATCTCACGCTGCCAAGGCGCCAGCAGCGGTGCGTTTTTTTCAATGAAGTAGAGCAAGTTCTCCTGGGGTTCAGAAGGATAAAGACCGCCACTATGCAAACCTAGTGGGTCATCGTCACTATGCAGACTGCCCGGCAGTGGTGAAATTCCAGCGGGCGATTCGGGAATAGTCCTCCAGAGCATATTAACTTGGGTCTGTAGGTAAGCTTCCCTCTCATCCTGGCGCTTCGACTCCTCTTCAGCCGAAATAGGTGAGGGGCGTTTGTAGCGATCAACGCCATAGTTTTGCAGGGCATGGCAAGCATCCAGCAGTTGCTCGACAGCCTGCACGCCGTGGCGCTCTTCGCACTGGGCGATATATTTACGCGCAAAGACCAAGTAATCGACAATTGAAGAGGCGTCGGTCCAGGTACGGAACAGGTAATTGCCCTTGAAGAAGGAGTTGTGACCGTAACAGGCGTGGGCCATCACCAGCACCTGCATCATCAGCGTGTTCTCTTCCATCAGGTAGGCAATGCAGGGGTCAGAGTTGATAACCAACTCATAGGCCAAACCCATCTGGCCACGCTTGTATGCCCCCTCAACAGCTAAGAACTGCTTTCCGAACGACCAGTGGTGATAGCCAACTGGCATGCCTACGCTGGCATAGGCATCCATCATCTGCTCGGTGGTAATGACTTCAATCTGATTGGGATAGGAATCTAGCCGGTACTCATCGGCAAGCCTAGCCAATTCAGCATCGAAACGCTCAAGCATACTGAAGTTCCAATCGGAACCGGTGGCAATCGGCTTACGCTTGCGGGTCGCACTCATAGCCCACTCCTCTACTCTGACCTACACGTCTGCCTACATACGATCATGACGACTGGCTTAAGCGGCGCTTAAACAGTTCACGAAAGACTGGATAAATATCGCCCGCCTCAACAATTTGCCGCATCGCAAAGCGCTCAGGAAACTGTTTAACCACGCTCTCATACTCATGCCAAAGCGACTGATGGTCATGAGGAGTGATCTCAACATAAGCGTAGTATTGCAACTGCGGCATCAGCTGTTTGATCAATAAATCACGGCAGATATTCGAGTCATCGTCCCAGTTATCGCCATCGGAGGCCTGGGCCACATACAGGTTCCATTGCCCCACCGGATAGCGCTTTTCGATGATGGTATTGACCAAGTTCAGCGCACTGGAAACAATCGTGCCGCCAGTTTCCCGTGAGTAGAAAAACTCCTCCTCGCTAACTTCCCTGGCCGCCGTGTGGTGACGTACAAACACCAATTCGACTTTTTCGTAGTGCTTCTCCAAAAATAGATACAGCAGCAGAAAAAAGCGCTTCGCGATATCTTTATGGTTTTGAGTCATCGAGCCAGAGACATCCATGACACAAAACATCACTGCCTGATTGGAGGGCTGTGGCTGTGCACTTAGCTGGTGGTAGCGCAGGTCATAGGTGTCAATAAACGGCACACCCGCAATCCGTTTTTCCAGCCGCTCTATTTCTGCCTGAAGCTCGATAATACGTGTAGGGTTGCGCAACACCGAGTCTTTGCGCTCTTCGGCTTCAAGCGCTTCTTGAGCCTCTTTTAACGCTCGTTTGATAGGCGCACGCATCGCAATGCGCCGGGCATAGGCTTCCCGCATCGAACGAGTAATGCTAATCCGAGACGGCACGCCGTCACGGGAGAGCCCCGCCCGCACCATTTTGACCTCTTCCAACGACTTCAGGGGTTTACGCTGCAGATGCGGCAACTCGAGACCATCAAAAACAAACTCCAGGAACTCCTCACGACTGAGCGTAAAGGCGAACTCATCAGTGCCCTCCCCCTGGTTAGAGGCTCCACCTTCGCCTGCACCGCTACCCCCACCCTGCCCGCTGGGGCGGCGAATCTTATCCCCGGCAACAAACTCTTTGTTGCCGGGTGAAACGATATTACGCGCCCCGCCCGGGCCATGCTGGAATACAGGCTCTGAGATATCCTTCGCGGGGATAGAGATTTTCTCGCCACGCTCCATATCGGTAATAGAGCGTCGGTTAACGGCCTCTTCAACCGAACGCTTAATATGTTTACGGTAGCGCTCTAAAAAGCGCTGTCGGTTCACGGCGCTCTTATGTTTTGCATTCGGCCTTCGATCTATAAAGTAGGTCATACGACCTCCTTAGATACTCTTCTAAAGCGCTGTTTTATTTAGCGCTATGCACTACTGCGACTTACGCACACGGAGATACCACTCAGAAAGCAACCGCACCTGTTTTTCGGTGTAGCCACGATCCACCATCCGTGCCACAAAGTCTTCGTGCTTCTTCTGATCCGAACGGGAAGCCTTGGCATTGAACGAAATCACCGGCAGCAGCTCTTCGGTGTTGGCGAACATTTTGTGTTCGATAACGCCTTTTAGCTTTTCGTAGGACTGCCAGCTTGGATTCATGCCGTTATTTTGCGCTCGCGCCCGCAGTACAAAGTTGACCACCTCATGGCGAAAGTCCTTCGGGTTGGAGATACCCGCCGGCTTCTCAATCTTCTCCAGCTCTTCGTTGAGCGATTGGCGATTTAGCAGCTCGCCGGTTTCGTGGTCACGGTACTCCTGATCCTGAATCCAGAAGTCCGCGTAGGTCACGTAGCGGTCGAAAATATTTTGACCATACTCGCTGTAGGATTCGAGATACGCGGTCTGAATCTCTTTACCAATAAAGTCCACGTAACGAGGCGCCATGAACTCTTTGATAAAGCCTAGATAGCGCTCAAATACTTCAGAGGGCAACTGCTCTCTCTCCAGCGCTTGCTCCAGCACGTAGAGCAGATGCACTGGGTTGGCGGCCACTTCGGTGCTGTCAAAGTTGAAGACTTTGGAGAGAATCTTGAACGCAAAGCGGGTAGAGAGCCCCTGCATCCCCTCATCCACTCCTGCTGCATCGCGGTACTCCTGAATCGACTTGGCGCGCGGATCGGTGTCCTTTAGGTTCTCACCGTCATATACGCGCATTTTCGAGTATATATTGGAGTTTTCCGGCGCTTTTAACCGCGACAGCACCGAGAACTGCGCCAGCATACGCATCGTATCCGGCGCACAAGGGGCAGCATTAAGCGAAGAGTCTTCGAGCAATTTCTGATAAATTTTAACCTCTTCGGATACGCGCAGGCAGTAAGGCACCTTGACGATATAGACCCGATCAAGGAAGGCTTCGTTATTGCGGTTATTGCGAAACGCCTGCCACTCTGATTCGTTGGAGTGCGCTAATATCACCCCGTCAAAGGGGATCGCCCCCATGCCTTCGGTAGGATTGTAGTTGCCCTCTTGGGTCGCCGTTAACAGTGGATGCAGCACCTTGATCGGCGCTTTGAACATCTCCACAAACTCCATCAGCCCCTGGTTGGCACGGCATAACCCCCCGGAAAAGCTGTAGGCATCTGGGTCATCCTGGGAGTAGAGCTCTAACTGGCGAATATCGACTTTACCGACCAGTGACGAGATATCCTGGTTGTTCTCATCCCCCGGCTCGGTTTTGGAAATGGCAATTTGATTAAGCCGTGATGGATAGAGGCGCACGACGCGGAACTGGGAGATATCGCCGCCGTACTCTTTCAGCCGTTTCGCCGCCCAGGGCGACATCACGCTGCGTAAATAACGCTGAGGAATGCCGTACTCTTTCTCCAGCAGCTCGCCATCCTCTTCGGGCGAGAACAGGCCCAGCGGTGACTCGTAGACCGGCGAGCCTTTAATGGCATAAAACGGAATCCGTTCCATTAACAGTTTAAGACGCTCAGCGAGGGACGATTTACCACCGCCCACTGGGCCTAGCAGGTAGAGGATCTGTTTGCGCTCTTCAAGCCCCTGGGCCGCATGGCGGAAGTAGGCAACGATCTGTTCGATCGCCTCCTCCATACCATGAAATTCAGCAAAGGCAGGGTAGCGGCGAATCACTTTATTGGAAAAGATACGTGATAGACGCGGGTCTTTCGCCGTGTCGATCACTTCAGGTTCGCCAATGGCTTCCAGCATGCGCTCGGCGGCGCTGGCATACACTTTCGGGTCTCGGCGACAAAGCGCCAGATACTCCTCAAGGCTTATGTCCTCTTGCTGAACGCGGGCAAATCGGTCTTGAACGTGATCAAAGATGCTCATGGAACTCTCCTGTGGCCCATCCCCAGGCAGTCACCGCCAAGCCAAGTGTTTCGCAACGGTGTGCCAAACGAGGTGTCGCTTTTTTAGCGTAGTCAGCATTAGCAAAAAGTGATGACTAAAACCTTCAACGCAGCAGCGATATAGGTAAGAGAATTATTCAGGAGATTAGTTGCGTTGAACCCGCAAGCATCGAAAATAGCGGTACCGGCTTCGTTGCGATTCGTTGCAAATGACAGCGCCAACTACCACGCCGCTGGTTAAGCAGCGCCGTGGTAAGGCCGGGGAAGGTAAGGGGGAAGGTAAATAGCAGCGACCCTAAACAGGAGTAAATCGTCGCTTTAACGTTCAATCACGTCGCGAATATCGGCCAATAGCTCATCAAGTAATTCAACGGTGGTGTTCCATGCACATACAAAACGGGCACCGCCTGCGCCGATAAAGGTATAGAAGGTCCAGCCTTTGTCTTTCAACGCTTCAATGGCCGAGGGGGGTAATTCAACGAACACACTGTTGGCCTGAGTAGGAAACATCAACGACACGCCGGGCAGCGCCTGTAAGCCTTCCGATAAATATCGCGCCATGGCATTGGCGTGCTGCGCATTCGTTAACCAGGCACCGCTTTCCAGCAATCCTAGCCAGGGCGCTGAGACAAAGCGCATCTTGGAAGCCAACTGCCCCGCCTGCTTACAACGGTAAGAGAAGTCTTCGGCCAGCTCTCGGTTGAAGAACAGAATTGCCTCACCGAACGCCAAGCCGTTTTTGGTACCCGAAAAACACAGTGCGTCCACCCCTACCTGCCAGGTAAGTTCGGCAGGCGTAGCATTCAAGCTTGCACAGGCATTGGCAAAGCGGGCGCCGTCCATATGCAGGCGCAGGTCATGTTTGTCGGCAATGGCACGAATGGCCATCAGCTCTTCGCGGGAGTAGAGCGTGCCTACTTCGGTGGCTTGAGTCAGTGATACCACTTTAGGCTTGGGGTAGTGAATGTCGCTGCGCTTGGTGACCAGCGCTTCAATACCTTCCGGTGTCAGCTTGCCATTAGCACCTGGGGAGGTCAGCAGCTTCGCGCCGTTAGAGAAAAATTCAGGACCACCGCACTCGTCGGTTTCGATATGCGCCAGCTCATGACAAATAACACTGTGGTAGCTACGCCCCATTGCCGAAAGTGCCAGTGAGTTGGCGGCAGTACCGTTAAAAACAAAAAAGACATCGCAATCATAATCAAACATCTCGCGGAAGCGATCCGCTGCACGGGCTGTCCAGAGATCGTTACCGTATGCCAAATCATCGCTACGATTTGCTTCAAGCAGATATTCCATCGCCTCCGGGCAGATACCGGAGGTGTTATCACTGGCTAAAAAACGCGGGCTACACTCCGAGGTCATGACGATTATCCTTATATCTGGCGATCTTACGGCACAGGCTGGGTGCCACCAGTGCCTTTAATGCTTAGCTATGCTTAATAGCCAGGCCAAGAAATCCCTTAATAACAGGACATTTAGTCTATCGCCATTTATGGGTTAACGTCACCTGCGCTTTTAAGCACTTACTTATCAAACCGCCCTTATGCTCTTTCTTTACAAGCTCGCCGCCAATCGAGTGCCCTGCTCAATCGCCCGCTTGGCGTCCAGCTCGCTGGCTTCATCCGCGCCACCGATAATATGTACCGCCGTTCCCGAAAGCTCTAATGGCGCCAGCAGATCACGCACCGATTCCTGTCCGGCACACACCACCACGCTATCCACCTCAAGCACCTGATCGGTGTCATCACGGCGAATATGCAAACCGGCATCATCGATTTTGAGATATTCGCAGCCCGTTAGCGTGGTGACACCGCGCGCTTTAAGCGATGCGCGATGAACCCAGCCGGTGGTTTTACCCAAATACTTGCCGGGCTTGGAAGTTTTACGCTGCAGCATCACAATCTCGCGGGGAACCACTGGCGGCGTCGGCGCTTTTAAACCGCCCCGTTCGCCAACTGCCAAATCAACGCCCCACTCATCGCACCAATCAGCAATATCCAACGCTGGGTGGCCCTGGTGCGCCAGCAGTTCCGATACATCAAAGCCAATGCCCCCCGCGCCAATCACCGCTACTGTGCGCCCGACGCGCTCTGGAGACTCA
The DNA here is from genome assembly GCF_022489065.1 of Vreelandella neptunia. GTDB lineage: Bacteria > Pseudomonadota > Gammaproteobacteria > Pseudomonadales > Halomonadaceae > Vreelandella > Vreelandella neptunia_A. The sequence continues at coordinate 49,614 of NZ_JAKVTW010000017.1, forward strand.
ATCGCTTCGGCGTAGCTGAGCACCTTAGCGTGATCGTGACCTGGAAGCGTGAGTTCGCGTGGTTGAACACCGGTGGACAGCACCACTTCATCGAAGTCGGCAAGTGATTCAATCGTTGCCGTGGTATTCAAGCGTACCTCTACCGCATATTTTTCAAGCATTACCCGGTAATAGCGCAGTGTTTCATTAAACTCCTCTTTGCCAGGGATCTTACGTGCATAGTTGAACTGCCCGCCCAGCTCACTGCGCCGCTCAAACAGCACCACGCTATGCCCACGGCTGGCCGCGGTGACAGCGGTTGCCAGGCCCGCAGGGCCACCGCCCACCACCGCCACTCTTTTGGGGGTTACCGCGGCCTCGATCACCAGCTCGGTTTCGTGACAGGCGCGGGGATTAACCAAGCAAGACGTCAGTTTTCCGGCAAAGGTGTGATCAAGGCAGGCTTGGTTGCAGGCGATACAAGTGTTGATCTCATCCGCTAGGCCTGCCTGAGCTTTACTCACCCAGGCTGGGTCCGCCAGGAAGGGCCGCGCCATGGAGACCATATCGGCGTGGCCTGCTGCCAGTACGCGCTCGGCGATGTCCGGCATATTAATGCGGTTGGTGGTAATCAATGGAATCGATAGCGCTGATTTGATGCGATGCGTTACTTCAGTAAAGGCGGCGCGAGGTACGCTGGTGACAATGGTGGGCACCCGTGCTTCATGCCAGCCGATGCCAGTGTTGATGACGTTAGCGCCAGCGGCTTCAATCGCTTGACCAAGGGTGACAACCTCTTCCCAGGTGCTGCCCTCTTCCACCAGATCAATCATCGAGAGCCGGAAGATAATCACAAAACGGTCACCCACCGCCTCCCGCACACGGCGCACGATCTCAACGGCAAAGCGCATACGGTTTTCAAATACGCCGCCCCACTTATCGTCTCGCTGGTTGGTCCGCTGGCAGATAAACTGATTAATCAGGTAACCTTCAGACCCCATTATTTCTACGCCGTCGTAGCCCGCTTGCTGCGCAAGGCTGGCACAACGAACGTAGTCGGCTATTTGCTGCTCGACGTCATCGCTGCTCAATGCCCGAGGCATAAAAGGATTAATGGGTGCTTGAATCGCCGAAGGGGCCACTAAGTCCGGCGAGTAGGCGTAACGCCCAGCATGGAGAATCTGCATACACAGATGGCCACCCTCTGCATGCACCGCGTCAACTACCTCACGGTGTTCCGGCAACTGCGCTTGGTCAACAAGCGCGTTGGCCCCCTGAAAAACCGCGCCCTCTGGATTTGGCGCGATACCGCCAGTAACGATTAGGCTAACGCCCTCCCGCGCCCGCTCAGCGTAAAAAGCAGCCAAGCGGGCAAAGCCATTCGGCGCCTCTTCCAAATTAGTGTGCATTGAGCCCATTAAGACCCGGTTGGGCAGCGTTAGATGGCCAATGGTCAGTGGACTAAACAGATTCGGGTATGCAGGCGTTTGGCTCATCACGGGCCTCCTTGGTTTTATTAGATGTGCTTTAAAAACAAATTCAAACAAGCGTATGACATCTTGAGCATCACGTATAGCCCTCAGATCTTTTGCCTACCGCTTGCCCGGCGTACAAATCCGCGTCACATTACCCGGCTAACGATAAGGAACCGTTGCTATGCCTTTGATTTACTTTTTACCGCCGCTCGCCACCGTTCTTATATGGTCGGGCAATATGACCATAAATCAGCTTAGCGTAGGCGCCATTGCTCCGAGCAGCATTGCTTTTTTACGCTGGCTACTAGCGCTCGCGGTAATGACCCCGTTTGTGCTCCCAGCTGTCATCCGCCACCGCGACGAGATTCGCCGACAATGGCCAAAGCTTGCGTTACTGGGGTTGCTTGGCATGGGGCTATGGCAGGGGCTTGCCTACGTGGCGGCGGAAACCACGACCGCCACTAATATGGGCATTCTTGCCGCCATGGTGCCGCTGTTAACCGTACTGCTTAGTGCGCTGATACTACGTGAGCCGCCGACATTAGGCGGCATTTTGGGCGGTGTGCTGGCTTTCGTGGGTGTCACCGTGCTGCTGGGGCGTGGCAATCCGCTCTCACTGCTGCACCTACAGGTCGCGCTGGGCGATGCGCTGATGGTGGTGGCGGCAACCTGCTATGCGCTGTATGGCGTGATGCTCAAGCGCTGGTCGATGAACTTACCCCCCTGGGTGATGCTCTATGCCCAGGTCTGTTTTGCCGTGCTGTTCTTGCTACCGCCCTATTTGATGGGGCCAATGACGCCCATTGATAGCCAAAACATCGGGCTGATTGTTTACGCGGGCATCCCCGCCTCTGTGATCACCACCTTTTTATGGATGCGCGCAGTACGTCAAATCGGCGCTAATCAGTCGAGTATTTTTATCAACTTGATGCCGCTATTTAGTGCCATCATTGCCATGATCTTTTTAGGTGAGCGTGTGGCTGGCTTTCACTTTGCTGGCGGGCTACTGATTTTAGCAGGGGTCATCATGGCGCAGACGCTAACACGCCCGTTAGCACGTGGTTTAACCTCCGATAAGCCGAGCAACGCCCAACAATGATAGAATGGTTGTTTATTTCTGACGCTGGGAAGCCCTGATATGTCCCTGGAAGAACTGCATCTTAATCTGCGCAACCTAATGAGCGATGACTACGATCAGCTCAAGACATTGATGGACGCCGTCTATCACGATATCGGCGGGTCATGGCCGAAGCACACCATTGACAAATTGATTCAGGAATTCCCTGACGGCCAAATCGCCATTGAAGATGACGGCCTTCTGGTCGGCGTAGCACTGACGGTTCAGGTGGATTACGACGAATTCTCCAACCCGCATAAGTACGATGACCTGATCGGCCATCGCGAGATCATCCTCAACGACGAGGATGGCGACGCCATGTATGGGCTGGATGTGCTGATTCACCCGGACTACCGGGGCTACCGCCTGGGCCGCCGCCTTTACGAAGCGCGTAAAGAGCTGTGCCGCTCCATGAATCTGCGGGCGATCCTGGCCGGTGGGCGGATTCCTGAGTATCACCAGCACGCCGATGAGCTCACGCCCGCTCAATACATCGATAAAGTCTCCCGCAAAGAGATCTACGACCCGATTCTCTCTTTCCAGCAGGCCAATGACTTTCAGGTAAAGCGCCTACTGCGCAAATACCTACCGGAAGATGAGCAGTCGCGCGGTTACGCCACCCTGCTTGAGTGGAATAACATTCTGTTTGAGCCTGCGGCCAGCGTGCTCGACAACAAGCCGACCCAAGTACGTGTCGGTGCTGTGCAGTGGCAGATGCGTGAGTTCTCATCGGTGGAAGCCGCGCTTCAGCAGATTGAATACTTCGTCGACGCGCTCTCCGACTACCAGAGTGACTTTGCGGTATTTCCAGAGCTGTTTAACGCGCCTTTGATGGGCCTTCAAGACCGCGCCGCTCAACAGGATCAAATGGGCGCGATTCGCTTCTTGGCCGGTTTCACCGAGCGCTTTAAGACTGAGCTTTCGCGCATGGCAGTCTCCTACAATATTAATATTGTCGGCGGCTCGATGATCGAAGTGGGTGACGATGACCGACTCTACAACATCGCCTACCTGTTCCACCGCGACGGCACCGTTGAGCGCCAGGCCAAGCTGCACATTACCCCTCAAGAGCGCCGAGACTGGGTAATCGAGGGCGGCGATGAGCTACAGGTATTTGATACCGACGCAGGGCGCGTAGGCATCCTGATCTGCTACGACGTGGAGTTCCCAGAACTTGGCCGCCTGCTGGCCGACCAGGATATGGACATTCTGTTCGTGCCCTTCTGGACGGATACCAAAAACGGCTACCTGCGGGTGCGTCATTGCAGTCAGGCGCGGGCAATTGAGAACGAGTGCTACGTAGTACTCTGCGGCAGCGTCGGCAACCTGCCCTCGATTGAAAACCTGGATATCCAGTACGCGCAATCAGCGGTATTCTCGCCGTCTGACTTCGCCTTCCCCCACGATGCGGTGCTGGCGGAAACCACGCCTAACACTGAGATGATCTTCTTTTCGGACTTGGATCTAACCCGCTTAACGGTGGTGCGTGCTGAAGGCTCCGTGACCAACCTTAAAGACCGCCGCAAGGATCTGTTTGATCTACGCTGGCGCGACTGGTCGTGGAAATCGGGAGCTAATTTGGAGGATTGAATCGTGAATCGTGAGAAGACTCACCAACGCCATTCATAGATACAACAACGCCGCCCAATTGGGCGGCGTTGTTATTAGAAATAAACATAAAAATATCGATGAGTTCAATCAGGCCAGACGAGGTGCGCTGGCACTCGACCTTTAGCATCAAACAACACCCCTTCATCACGCAACTTTCGGTGTTGGCGCTCTGCGCCGCCGTGGTCGGCAAGCTTTAATGACGATGCGATAACACGGTGCCAGGGCAACTGATGGCCATCCGGCAGGTGGCGCATCGCCGAACCTACCATGCGTGGGATGGCACCTTCAGTCATCGCGGCAATGCGGCCATAGGTCGTCACACGTCCTGGCGGAATTTGATCGACAATGGTGTAGATCTGTTCGAGTAATTCAGGCCGGGCCATGTGACATTTTCCTTTAGTTCCTTGAGAACGCTTCTGAACGTGCTTAAAGCCCCTCAACCAGTTGATCAATTGCCTGGAAGGCTTCTTTGAGCGCAGCGTCGCGGTGCTGCTCACCCATGTTCAAACCTTCAGCATAGACCACATGGGTGTCTTTAATGCCCATCAGCCCGAGCATGGCTTTCAGGTGGGGTGTTTGGCTATCAAACTCGGTGCCTGCGTACTGACCACCACGTGCAGCCAGGATAATAGCGCGCTTGCCTTCCACCAACCCTTGCGGGCCAGTTTCGGTATAGCGAAACGTTTCGCCAGCACGTAATACACGGTCAAACCATGCTTTCAACTGTGAAGGAATGCCCAAGTTATACATCGGCACTGCAATAACCAACACATCATTGCCGAGAAATTCCGCCAGTAGTTCATCTGAGCGGGCGGCTAACGCCTGCTGCTCGGCAGTACGCTCTGCGGCCGCTACTTGCCAAGCACCTAGTTCGCTAATATCCAGGTGGGGCAGCGAGTTTTTCACTACGTCACGCTGGGTGATCTCGACCCCATCACGAGCGTTAGACTGCTCGATAAAGCGATTAGCCAGCGCATTGGATTGGCCGTTCTCAGCCAGAATAGAAGAGGTAATAACCAGGGCACGGGTCGTCATTGAAAGCTCCAAAATGGTATAGGGAAGAATTGGAGGCTATTCTACGGCGCTTTCCAAGAAGCAAAAGCGCAACCTTTTCCGATTTGTATTCGATTAAATCGAATTATGCAGCGGCCAATTAAAAACCCCGCAACGTATTAATACGCGGCGGGGGTTTGATAGTGCTTTAACTAGCTATCACTCAATTATTTCTTTGGCCACGCCTTCGGATCAACCTTATTGACCAGCTTGGGAAAACGGCTTGGGTCAAACACCGGCTCTTTACCCGCTTTCAACTGATTTTCGTAGTCGCGAAACAGTGAGAAAGCCACCGGAGACAGCAGTAGAATGGCGACCAGGTTAATAATGGCCATCATCCCCATAGAGAGGTCGGCAAAGTTCCAGATTGCGCCCAGGCTTGCCACCGAACCGACCATAATCATCGCCAGGACCGCCAAGCGATAAACCAGTACCGCGACAGGCGCGCGACGCCCAGCCAGGTACTCGATGTTGGATTCACCGTAGGAGTAGTTGGCAATCACCGAGGTAAACGCGAACAGCAGAATCGCCACCGCGATAAACATGCCGCCCCAATCACCCACATGGCTAGACAGCGCCATTTGTGTCAACTGAATACCATTGTTCTCATCCCCCGCCATCAGCTCTGGCCCAGCCATAATGATGATGGCCGCCGTGGCAGTGCAGATTACCAGCGTATCCAGAAATACCCCGAGCATCTGAATAAAGCCTTGGGCAGCAGGATGATCCGGTCGTGTGGAAGCAGTCGCCGCCGCATTGGGTGCCGAGCCCATGCCCGCTTCATTGGAAAATAGACCGCGCTGAATGCCATTCATAATCGCCTGAGAAACCGCGTAACCTACGGCCCCACCGGCTGCCTGCTCAAGGCCAAACGCACTGCGTGCAATGGTCATGATCGCCGCGGGTAAGTCGCTAATATTCAAACCTACGACAACCAGCGCCAGCACCAGGTAAAGCAGCGCCATAAGCGGTACAACGAGTTCAGCTACCTTGGCTATCGACTTCAAGCCCCCAAAGATGATTGGCGCCACAACAGCCATTAAAGCTAATCCCATGGCCCAAGTCGGAATCGCAAATGCCTGTTCCATGGCCTGGGCGATGGAGTTGGCCTGCACACTGTTAAATGCCAACCCAAAGGCAATAATCAAGCAGATCGAGAACAGCATAGCCAGCCAGCGTAAGCCCAGGCCACGCTCTATATAGCGGGCTGGGCCGCCACGGAAGGTGTTATCGCCGTGATCCGTTTTATACGCTTGAGCCAGCGTGGACTCCACAAAGCTGGTCGCCATCCCGACCATCGCAGTCATCCACATCCAGAAAATCGCTCCTGGGCCACCAAAATAGATAGCCACCGCGACACCCGCCAAGTTACCGGTACCTACACGGGCCGCCAGACTGGTGGAGAGCGCTTGAAACGAAGAGATGCCACCGTTTGATTGCCGGGAGCTGCGCAGCAGCTTAAACATATGGCCGAAGTAGCGCACTTGAATACCGCGCGTCATCACCGTGAAGTAGAGACCAGCGCCTATCAGCAGATAAATCAGCACGCTGCCCCACAGCAAACCATTACCGCGATCAACCAGCGATGTCAGCAGCGGAGGAAGAGAGAAGTCCATGAAAACACGCCTTTTTTAAACAATGAAGGCGCATCATTCTTCACGGCTGCACCAAAATGGCAAGAAAATTGGTAAAAACCTGTTCGAACAGCAATAACCACTTAGCCCATTGAATTGCATAACCACTGCCACACTAATGCGGTCTCCTCGCTAATATGGCGTCGGCTTGGCCGCACCAACCAAAAGCGCTCTTCGCTGGGTACACTGATATCAAAAGGGGCCACTAAATCGTTACGCTGCTCCATCAAGCGTCGATGCGTTAGCGCAATGCCGCCACCCTGACTAGCAAGTGCTAACGTCATGACCTGATTATCGCAGGTGAGAGACCAGCACTGCGCCTCCAAATGGGCAAAGCCAGCCTCTTGTAGCCACCCGGGCCAACCTACTCCAAACCCCACCGCTTGCAGTAGCGTATGACCGGCCAAATAATCAGGAGTGATCAGCTTTTCCGCCAATGCCAGCGAGCAAACAGGTAACAGTTGCTCCTCGCCGAGGGGCTGCATCTCGATGCCCGTCCACTCCCCTTTGCCATAACGAATCTCGATATCCGCGCCTTCTGGGCCAAAGTCATCGGGCCAGATAGCGCTCACTACGCGAATCGCCACCTGCGGGTGAGCGCGATGAAAGGCAATTAACCGGGGCGCCAACCACGACTGCTGAATGGCAGGCGTAGCGCGCAGCGTGACCGGCTGCTCCGATGTACTGCCAAACACCTCTAGAGTACCTTCGCTAATACGCACAAAGGCATCGTGAATACTCGGCAGCCACGCTTGCCCAGCTGGGGTGAGCGTTAAGCTGCGCGCATGGCGTACAAACAACTTCTGCCCCACCCGGTCCTCCAACAACCTAACCCGCTGGCTGATCGCTGCCTGGGTGACGCCTAGCTCATTACCTGCCGCGGTAAAACTCAACGTACGGGCTGCGGACTCAAAGGCTTGCAGCCATAGTAATGGCGGTAATTGACTCATGAAAAAGCAACCTATAAATAAAACGATGTCTTAGGGGTCAGATTAATCGTTTGTCACTGGCGCCGCTACTCCTCATCCTTGTTAGCACTTAAGCACACCCTGACACACAGCCATCTGGCATTGCCGTTAAGGGAGCAATTCGGAGTTTTAATGAACAGCGCAGTACAGCCGATAACCACACCAACAACAAACCCTGCTCAAGCCCCAGAAATGGGTGAACTAACCCCTTATCACACCGGTCCTGCCCTGACTCAAGCGACGCTCGCCCCACAGGGCGTTGCACTTGAATGGCAAGATGGTCAGCAGACTACCCTGCCGCTGCTCTGGCTGCGCGATCACTGCGCCTGCCAAGCCTGCCGTCATCCTCAGACCAGGGAAAGGCTCTACCTGCCGCTTGAAGCGATTTCTGAGCCGCCCAGCGTTACGCTACTGGATGGCCACTTACACCTGAATTGGCAGGATGGTCATGTCAGCGCGTTTCATAGCGGCTGGCTGTATCAACGCCGCCCAGAAGCGAGCCTGACGTCAGCCGTACCCAGTAACACGCCATGGGACGATAATTTTGCCCCTGAGCGCATCCGTCATAGCGTCTTTTTAACACCCCAAGGCGAGAAGGCCTGGCTCACCGCCATGTTACGCGATGGCCTGGCACTGCTAACGGATGGCCCCTTAGCAGAAGAGGAAGTGAGCCGTTTAGCTGAACGCATTGGGCCACTGCGCGCCACCAACTTTGGCGCCCGCTTCGATGTGCGCTCCAAACCCAATCCCAATAACGCGGCTTATACTGCGGTCGGGTTGCCGCTGCATATCGATCTGCCCAACTGGCGCCAACCGCCGGATATTCAGTTGCTCTACTGCCTGCAAAACGAAGCCAGCGGCGGCGAATCGCTGTTTGCCGATGGTGCGCGGGTTGTAGAAGCGCTGCGCAAGCAAGACCCGGCGGCGCTCGCCATTCTCAGCGAGACACCGATCGATTTTCGCTTTCAGGATGAGAGCCACGATATTTCAATGCGAGCACCGGTGATCACCCTGGATAGCGAAGGTAACCTGGTTGAGATGCGCTTGAATAACTGGATTCGCGACGCCCTTCACCTGCCGGTAGAGCAAATGGATGCCTGGTACAGCGCCTACGCCCTACTCTGGAAGCTATTTCACAGCGAAGCGCATCAATTGGAGTTCTCTCTTCGCCCTGGGCAGATGATTGCGTTTGATAATCGCCGAGTACTTCACGGACGTCGCGAGTTCGACCCCAACAGCGGCGCACGCCATTTGCAGGGCACCTATTTAGACCGCGATATGCTGGCCTCACGCCTTCGCGTGCTTGCTCGCAATGTTTAGCGCGGCCATTGTTTATCTAACAACAACATCTATCACATAAAAACCTATCGTATAAAAACCTAGCAAGGAGATCGTATGACCCATCTTAAACCTCTCGCCTCAGGCATCGCACTCGCCACCACTGCGCTGTTCTCGGCGGCATCTCAAGCGGATGACCAAACCCTCGATTTCGGTGTCCCCGCCTGGCCCGGCATCACGGTAAAAACCGCCATTGCTGAGCAGCTATTGAACCCACTGGGCTACGAAACCAGCACCCAGGAAATCGGCCTGCAGGTAATTTACCAGGGTATTGAAAGTGGCGATATCGATGCCTTTTTAGGCGCATGGCTGCCCGCACAGCGGGAAATGTTTAATCCCCGTAAAGAGTCAGGTGCACTGATTGACGTGGCAAATAACGTTGATGGTGCACAAATGACCCTGGCGGTGCCGGAATATCTCTATGAGAGCGGTATTCAGAGCTTTGCGGATCTAGACGAAAATCGCGAACAGTTCGACGGTGAGATCTACGGCTTTGGCGCGGGCTCTGCCGCCAGCGAGATTCTTCACAACGCTATTGATAACGACACCTGGGGCTTAGGCGACTGGCAAGTAGTCGATACCAGTGAAGTGGGCATGCTTTCCGCCGCAAAGGACGCAATTTCCCGTGAAGAGCCGATTGTCTGGGTAGGCTGGACGCCTCACTGGATGAACCTTGAACTACCGATGCGCTACTTGGAAGACCCCGAAAACCTGTTCGGTGAGAACAACGGCGAAAGCGACGTACTGACACTGCTGAGCAGTGACTACGCAGAAGCCAACCCTAATGTAGTCACCTTTTTTGAGCAGTTCACCTTCTCCGCTGAAGAGCAGAGCTGGATGATTCAAGCCTTTGGCCAGGAAGAGCAGGACCTTGCCGATGTTGCCGAGCAGTGGATTAACGACCATCCAGAGCGTATCGAAGCCATGCTCGCTGACGTCACCACCACCGACGGCGACCCCGCATGGCCAGTCATTGAAGCCCAGCTCAATAACTAACCCATAGCGTAAACGTGCCTTCATCCCATCGGACGGCTAGCGTATGCTAGCGCTTTTTTAGCCGATGGGAGCAGGCATGTCGCGGACAATGATCAAAGGCGTTGGCCTGCTGGTAGCCGTTGCGCTGCTGGGTGTCATGTGGCACTTACTGCAGCGCTACGATCTGCTGACTCAGGCGCGTCTTAGCGAGTTGATCCAAGTCGTCCGCCAGTGGCGCACCGCGCCCTGGATGTTCGCCGCGGTAATGGCCACTTATGCCAGCGCCCTGCTGGTGATGTTTCCGCTGAGTCTACTGGTGGTCGTTACAGGTTTACTGTTTGGCCCGGTGTGGGGGCTGGCATACGCCACCCTGGGAACGCTGACTTCATCGGTAGTGTCTTTCTGGGTAGGCCACTGGCTGGGCCGTGAGGCGCTGATGCGTTATGGCGGGCGTCATCTTCGCGGCCTCTCCGGCTACTTATCGAAGCGCGGCATTCGAACCATGACGGTCATCAACCTGCTACCGCTCGCCCCGTTTACGCTCACCAATATGCTGGCCGGGGCTTTCCATCTCAAATTTCGCGACTATATGATCGGCTCTACCCTGGGCATCGTGCCGGGGTTAGCAGCGGTGATTTTACTCGGTAGCCAGCTAGGCGCACTGTTCACCGCGGCGTCGGCCAAAGAACTTATCCTGGCAGGCGTTGGGCTCGCCGCCGGTGTTGGCCTGTTGGTCGTGCTTAAGCGCTATGCCAACCGGCGTCAAACGTCAAAAAAACGGCCTCACCGTGAAGGTGAGTGATATTTAGCCAGCACCTCGGCGTAAAAAGTTGCCACCGCTGAGGCAAAATTAGCGATATCAAACTCCTCGGCAAAGTGGCTGGCTTGCTTGCCTAGTTGTTCACGCAGCTCAGTATCATCTTTTAACGCCACGACTTTCTGGCCCCAGGCCTGGCGATTTTGCGGTGTTTTGAAACCATTCACTCCCTGGCGAACGACATCATCGATGCCGCTAGAGCGAACCGCTACCACAGGCAGCCCCGCCGACATCGCCTCAAGAATCACCATCCCCTGGGTTTCAGAGGTAGATGCAAACACAAATATATCGCCCAGATGATAGTAAAGCGACATCTGATCAGGCGGTACAGCGCCCACTAGCGTGACCTGTGACGTGAGTTTTAATGTATCGATCTGGTGCTGAATAGACTCACGATCTGGCCCATCGCCAATCAGCAATAACTGAAAGTCATCGTGCCCCTGAGCCTGGAGCTCAGCGAGCGATTCCAGCATAAAGCCAATATTTTTCTCTTTACTAATCCGCGAGACGCTGACCAGTATTTTGCGTGAAGGGTCTACGCCGAGTTGCTCGCGTAACGTTTCCACGTCGCTCTCCACAACGTGGGCCCCAACGTGGGCAAAACGCTCAATATCAATGCCCGTTGGCTGCACTAACGTAGGCGTTTTCACCCCAATCATGCGTAGATACTCCTCGGCGGAGTAGGTGGGCACAATGACGCCTTGGCAGCGGTTAGAGAAGCGTTTGATCAGGTAGTGCGAGATCAAATTACGAAACAGCGCCCCCGGCAACGGCACAAAATGGGCATAGTGCTCTAAACGTGTGTGGTAAGTGTAAATCACCGGCACGTTAAGCCGACGCCCCATAAACAGCCCCATGGAGCCCAACCAGAATGGATGATGTACGTGAATGAGGTCAGGCTTGAATGCCCGTAGGCAGCGGCGAAACCTCACGCTGAAGGGGTTAGTTAGCCGGAACTCGTCCTTCTGGCCAAACGCCATTAGCGTCGGAATGCGCTTTATGGCGCTATCGTCCTGCCACGCTTCTCGGTAACGCGGCACTAACAGCTGGATGGTGTGACCCAGATCGCGTAAGCCGTTGCGCAAGCGATCTACCGACACCGACACCCCCGAAACAAACGGGAAATAGTTATTGGAAACCATCGCTACGCGCAGTGATTTACCCAGGAAAGGCGTTGGATCAATATCAAAATCGGGGTAGTAATCGCGATCTTCAAAAATCAGCCGATATAAACGCAGCGCTAACAGTGTCAGCAAGCCAACAATCAGTAAAAAGCGGGTATAGCTGACGTAGAAAAATGCGTAAACCGTTGACCCAACGCTACTCACTACACGCCACCAACCGGGGCTATCCACATTTAAACGCACCGGTGCAATGGCGACACTCTCGCCCTCTACATCGACGATGACATAGTGATGAAAGCTGCTGTCAGCATCAATCAGGATACCGCCCGCGCCACCGGTGGTGACGTAATCCACCCCGTTAACTGTCTGCTGTGAAAAGAGCGTTAAATTAGCGGAGAACACGGTATCAACATCATGCTCCTCGGCCAGGGCCATAATGCCATCGGCCAAGCGAGGGTCATTGAGATAGTTATCGGCCTCGAACAAAGGCGCGTCGCTGACCACATTGTGCAGCGGTAAACCAATAAACAAGAACCGATGCTGCGCTTCTGAAGCCGCGAGCTCTCTTGATAACCAATCCAACTGCCAGGAGGTGGAGGATTTGCCCGTACCATCCAAAAAAATAAAGTGGCTATCCCCCGCTACAAAGGAGTAAAAGTGCGGCCCAAAATATTCATAAAACAGGTAGCTACCAAAATCACTATCTTCGTTATCACCATAGGTCAGCAGATAAGGAACATTGAGCTGTTCCAAGCTATGATAAATCGCCTGATAGCTCTCTTGTCGCCCGCCATTAACGGCGTTACCTGCCGAAATCAGAAAGTCGATGCCACCCTGATTGATCAGCGGCACTATCTCATCTTGAAACACGCTCACTGAGTTATTGATATTGCCGACCACCGCAAAGCGGTAGTTGGTTCGCTCTGACAACACCTCACGAATATCCGCCACCTGCAGCGTATGCACCGACTCAAACTCAGGCTCTGCCACGTACAACCAAATTTGATGCGTGATCAGCCCAACCACCAGAGCGAGATTAAGGTAGAAAAACAGCCGCAGCCATCGCTGGCGGGAAAGGCGAAAGAAGGAGCGTCGAGGCATTTAAAAGCGCTTTTTCAATATTAAAAATGGGGGAACTGCCACTATACAGCAACGCTGAGCCGAGGTGGCGCTCCCACATTAGCTGGCTTCACAGCCGTTTAAGGTAGCGATTAACCGCCTTGGTCCCCCTTGATGACGGTGTTCGCCCAACCATAATCCCTGCCAGGTCCCCAAGGCTAAACGCCCATCGCGCACCGCTAGGGTAAGCTGCGTGCCCAGCAGGCTGGCGGCCACATGGGCTGGCATATCATCAGGGCCTTCCAACGTATGCCGAAAATAGGGCAAATCTTCAGGCACCAGTCGGCGCAAGAAGGCGTCTAGATCGTGGCGAACATCTGGGTCGGTATTTTCATTAAGCGTTAACGATGCAGAGGTGTGCATCAGTTGAAGATGCAACATACCGATATGACAATCGCTTAAACACGGCAGCGCCCGCGCCACATCATCGGTAATCAGATGAAAACCGCGCGTCACTTCGGGGAAATGAATCTCTTGTTGAAACCACATAAACACTCCGTTGTTTGTTGTTTAATGGTGGCACGTCCTCACCAGCGTGCTCTTCTTGTATGGCAAAATAGCGTCAGCTAATGCTTAAGATAGTCCTTAACACAGTACTTGAAACGGTACTTGAAACAGTACTTAAGATAGCCGATCAACATGATCCATCGCCAAGGAGCGCGTTAATGAAAACAGTGCTAGGAAGCAGCGTCATCAGCATGGCTCTACTCACTGGTTGTACCGGCATCCCTGATGGCACCGAGCCCGTCACTGGCTTTGAGTTAGACCGCTACCTGGGAAAGTGGTACGAAATAGCCCGTTTGGATCACTCCTTTGAGCGCGGCCTAGATTGCGTGACCGCCACTTACAGCCTGCGCGATGATGACGGCGTGCGGGTAATCAACCGCGGTTACAACCTGGAAGAGCAGGAGTGGGACGAGGCGGAAGGCCGCGCCTACTTTATTGATGATGAGAGCGTCGGTCGTTTGAAGGTAAGCTTTTTCGGCCCCTTCTACGGCGGCTATAACATCCTAAAACTGGATGATGACTATCAGTGGGCGTTAGTGGCTGGCCCTAACCGCGACTACCTGTGGATACTTTCACGTACGCCGGAGATGGACAGCACGATAGAAACACGCCTTCGCCAGCGTGCAGCCGAACTCGACTTCCCCACCGACGAATTGATCGACGTCACTCAGGGAGAAGCCTGCCCTAGCCGCTGATTAACGCCCTTCTGGCAAGATCGACACCCGCCCCGCCATTTCGCGCTGAACAAACTCAATAAAGGCACGCAGCCGGGCGGGCACATGCCTGCGTTGCTCATATACCGCATAAAAGTCCGCTCGCACACTCTGCCAACCGGGCAACAACTCAACTAATGCGCCACTGGCAAGGTGCTCGTTTACGTCCCACCAAGAGCGCAGCATGACACCGTGACCATCCAAGGCTAAGCGGGTAATCACCTCACCATCATTACTGGCTAGGCGGCCGCTGACTTTCACCGACTGTACCTTCACCGTCACTCCTTTTTCAGGCTGATCCACGTGCTCAAAACGCCATAGCGGAAAATCACTATCGTTCTCGCGAATCACTAGACAGGCGTGCTGCAACAAATCTGCCGGTGCTTGAATGCTTGACGCTTGAGCGATATAAGCAGGCGATGCACAAAGTACCCGTCGATTGGCCAAAATCCGCCGTGCGACTATGCGCGACTCCGGAGGTTCCCCGACCCGGATACCAATATCGAAGCCGTGATCGCTCAAATTGAGCGGAAAATTGGTGAGCTCTAACCAGCCTTCAACCTCTGGGTGCTCAGCACAAAAGCGCGACAGCAGCGGTGCAATATGGCGTCGACCAAAACCAAAGGTGGCGTTCACCCGCAGCCGACCACTCAGCGCTTGATCCGCTCCCTCTCCCAGTGAATTTTCAAGCTCATCAAGCTCCTCTAGAATTAGCGCGCCACGAGCCAAGTAGCGTTCGCCTTCCGCGGTAAGGGTTAAACGCCGCGTGGTGCGCGCAGCCAGCTCGACCCCCAAGCGCGCTTCTAAAAGTTTCAGCCGCTTACTGACTGCCGAGAGCGAAAGCCCCAGTTCCCGTGCGGTTGCCGTTAAGCTCCCTGCCCGCGCTAAATGCTGAAAAAACGCCAAATCATCCAGATGTGCCATACCGTCCCTCAGCCACTCTTCACTTTTAAGCAACAATAGCTTGAATGGTAGCCTGATTATCTCTTTCAAAATAGCCGCTACACTCTATTCACGACTCACGACTCACGACTCACGACTCACGACTCACGACTCACAAGCATGCAAAGCAACTAACAATATAAGGAATCACCATGACCCACCGTATAGCCATTATCGCCGGTGACGGCATCGGTACCGAAGTGATGCCAGAAGGTGTTCGCGCCCTAGAGGCCACGGCAAAGCGCTTCAATATTGACCTTGAGTTCACCACCTTTGAGTTTGGTAGCTGCGACTACTATCTTGAGCATGGCAAAATGCTGCCGGATGACTGGTTCGAGCAGTTAAAAGGCTTCGATGCGCTGTTTTACGGCGCGGTGGGTTGGCCAGACAAAGTGCCCGACCATATCTCCCTGTGGGGCTCACTGCTCCAGTTCCGCCGCCGCTTTGATCAGTACATAAACCTGCGCCCCTGCAAACTGATGCCTGGGATTAAAAGCCCGCTGGCAGGCCGCGAACCCGGCGATATCGATTTTTACGTGGTGCGTGAGAACACCGAAGGCGAGTACTCAAGCGTTGGCGGCAAAATGTTTGAAGGCACTGACCGTGAAGTCGTCATTCAAGACACGGTGATGACCCGGACCGGCGTGGACCGCGTACTCAAGTACGCCTTTGAGCTTGCCCAAACTCGCCCGCGCAAAAAGCTAACCTCTGCCACCAAGTCCAACGGCATTTCCATCACCATGCCCTACTGGGATGAGCGCGTGGTCGAAATGGCCAAAGGCTATCCAGAGATCGCGGTAGATAAATTCCATATCGATATCCTGACCGCCAATTTCGTACTTCACCCGGATTGGTTCGATGTGGTCGTGGGCAGTAATCTGTTCGGCGATATCCTTTCCGATTTAGGCCCCGCCTGTACCGGCACCATCGGCATTGCCCCTTCGGCCAACATCAACCCGGAAGGCCACTTCCCCAGCCTGTTTGAGCCGGTACACGGCAGCGCACCGGATATCGCCGGTAAAGGCATTGCCAACCCCATCGGCCAGATCTGGTCGGGCGCGATGATGCTGGAGCACCTGGGCTATAAAGAAGCAGGGGATGCCATGGTCACCGCCATTGAGGCAGTGCTGAGCGAAGGCGATAGCCAAGTACTTACTCGCGATGTGGGTGGTCAAGGCACCACTGCAAGCTTGGGTCAGGCGATTGCCAAGGCTATTTCGCACTGACGTTCATCTGCCATAGCAATTGGCTGCCCGGTTAAAACCAACCGGGCAGCCAATGTATGTTTTTTAAACACCTATGTTCTACATTTATCCTGAGGGTGAAAGAAACGCCTGTTTCACTTCGCTCATAACAACATCGATAAACGAACTCAGGACATTGCTATGAAACTTGGACGCCGTCAGTTCCTTTCGGCAACGGCCGCTCTGGCCGCGGTCGGCACATCGCCGCATATATTCGCAATGCAGACCTCATTAGGTCCTACTCCTGATCGCTACCCGATTGATGCCTGGAAAGTCGAGGATCAGCGTTTCAGTGATTACATGATTTTTAACAGTCCTTTAGAGCGCCACTGGAGCGGAGGCCTATGGACAGAAGGGCCCGCCTGGAATGCCGTGGGTCGTTACGTCGTGTTCAGCGACATACCCAGAGCCAAGCAGATGCGCTGGGACGAGTCGACTGGTCAGGTCAGCGTTTTGAGAGACAACGTTGGCTACTCTAACGGCAACACCTTTGATCATCAGGGCCGGTTAATCTCTTGCGAACATAACCCTGCAAGGGTTTTGCGCTACGAGTGGGATGGCAGTACAACGGTGCTCGCCGAGCGCTATCAGGGCAAACCACTCAATGCACCCAATGATGTGGTGGCCCTACCATCGGGTGGTGTGATCTTTACCGATCCTGGTTATGGTGCTCACTTCGACTACGAGGGTAAAAAACGAGATCTGGAGCTCGAAACGGCAATCTATTACGTCGATGACAACCTTGATGAACCCATCATGCTGACCGACGATATTTTTAAACCCAACGGTATTGTACTAACACCGGATGGCAAGGGTTTCTACGCCAGTGACAGTGCCCCCACTCACTTCGAAGAGCCTGCGCGCATCATTCGCTGGTCGCTTGGCGAAGACGGCCGCAGCGTTTCTGACCGGCAAGTCATCGTTACCAGCGAGGATACGATCTTTGACGGTATGGCCTGTGACGTAGACGGTAATATCTGGTCGAGTGCTAACGGTGGCGAGGGCATTGATGGCGCGGTGGTATTCTCACCGGAAGGCACGCTGTTGGGCCGCGTATTATTGCCCGAGGTCTGTTCCAACATGTGTTTTGCTGGCGCGAATCGCAACCGCCTCTTTATGACGGCTAGCCAGTCCGTCTATACGATTTACACAGCAACGCGCGGGGCGTAGTGAGATTATAACGTTCATCAAAAAGCCTCGCCGAATCTCTCCGGCGAGGCTTTGTTATGACTAGCACTGCGTTTTTGACTATTTAACCAGTCATCAGCTGGCTAGTTTTGCAGCCGTCTTGGCAACTAGCTCACCCTGGAAGCGGGCGATTTTGAGCTCGCGCTCATCAGGCTGGCGAGAGCCATCACCACCAGCAAGAGTCGCTGCGCCGTAAGGCGTGCCGCCGCTCACTTTGGAGATATCAAACTGCTCTTCAAGGCCATAGCCAATTGGCACAATGATCATGCCGTGGTGGGCAAGCGTGGTCCAGGTTGAAGTAATGGTCATTTCATCGCCACCGCCGGTACCGGTAGAGGTAAATACACTGGCTACCTTACCCCGCAGAGCGCCTTTGGCCCACAGGCCGCCGGTTTGATCCAGGAAAGTACGCATCTGACCCGTCATGTTGCCGAAGCGAGTGGGCGTACCGAAAATAATCGCATCGTAGTCGGCTAGCTCTTGCGGAGTCGCTTCTGGGGTATCGTAATCCTGCTTACCGCCTGCGTTTTTAAATGCTTCTTCGGGCATAGTCTCAGGCACGCGCTTAACGGTGACCTCAACGCCGCTAACCCCTTTGGCGCCCTCTGCCACTGCGTGGGCCATCGTATCGATATGACCATACATAGAATAATAAAGTACCAGTACCTTTGTCATTGCTATCTCCTTTACTGCATTTTGCGGTGTTGGGCTGTCGCCCAGTGAACGATACCTTCAACATAACGCACTCAAGCGTAGAAAAAAGCGAATGTTTTCGTCCGGGAGCGTCGATTTCATCGATGCTCCGAGCTTGCACTTTATGCTAACCACCACTAGCTTTTGTCTTGCCCACCTCAAACGTATCCAAGGAGTCTGGAATGACGATTTTTGAAGCCCTGCGCAAGGATCATGATATTCAGCGCGATCTGCTTGCCCGCTTAGTTGAGACTCATGGAGACAGCGATGAGCGCGATAACCTGTATCAGCAGGTGCGTGCTGAACTGCACTACCACGCTGCCGCCGAAGAGCGCGCGCTCTATATCCCAATGATGTCGATTGATTTGACCCAAGAGAAGGCACGCCATAGCGTGGCTGAACATCATGAAATTGATGAACTTTTAGAATTACTGGATGAAACCGACTACAGTGCGACTAACTGGCTGACCCACGCCAAACAGCTTCAGGAATTAGTCACTCACCACCTCGATGAAGAGGAGCAGGAAGTCTTTCAACTGGCTGGCCGAGGCCTGGAGGATAAACAAAAGACTTCCCTTGCCGGTGAGTATGAAGAAGAAATGCAGCGCCAACGCTCAGCGTAACCTGATAAACAGATTGAAAAAGCGCTCATGCATCGCATGGGCGTTTTTATTTCATCAATACGCTGAGCTTTTTCACGCGAACGACCTCTAGGCTTGTGACACACGCCCAGCGTGGTAAACCTAAGCACGCTTTTATACTGACAACGATACTGAAAACAGATGCTAAGGAGCCGACAATGCTAGGCCAATGGCTCGACTGGTCGCTTGAAGGGCAGCTTCCCGCCGCCAGCCAAGGCGTCTTTGCAAGCGGCACCTATTCGTTGCATGCGCCTGGCATTTTGGAACTCACGCCTAACTGTGCAAGCCAGAACGCCCACGCCTGCATTTTTTCAGCAGCCATCCATGGCAATGAAACCGCGCCAGTGGAATTAGTGGGTGAATGGCTAAGCGGGATTGAAGCCGGCAGCATTACGCTGGGTGCGCCCGTTTTAGTCATTCTTGGCAACCTGCCCGCACTTAAAATTCAACAGCGTTTTGTTACCACTAACTTAAATCGCCTTTTTAACCGTGAATTACGCGATGAAGGCGAAGAACCCGATCGCGCACGGGAATTAATGAACGCGGTGGATCGCTTTTATGCTCGCCATGCGGAGCTACCCAAACTGCATTACGACCTGCACACCGCCATTCGCGGTAGCCGCTACCCCCGTTTTGTTGTGGAACCCTACGCCAACACCCCCACCGACTCGGAACAGTGGGGCTGGCTAGCAGCAGCGGATATGCAGGCGGTATTAAATCAACATCAGCACAGCTGGACGTTCTCCCACTACAGTAAGCACTATCACGGTGCCCAAGCGTTCACTTTCGAGCTGGGCCGGGTCGCGCCTTTTGGTCAAAACGATATGGCATCCCTGAAACCGATGGGCGAACTGCTCACATCGTTAAGCCAAGGTACCTCACCGGCCAATCAGCCCGCTGCGCAAATGCAGTTTTTTCAGGTGCAGCACGAGCTAATTCGCCAATCAGATGACTTCCAGCTCTGTTTTGATGAAGACATGGCCAACTTTAATCGCTTTGAGCCCGGTACGCTGCTAGCGCAAGATGGTAAAGCCGGTGATTTTAGGGTGGGCGATACGCCACTCCATGTGGTGTTCCCCAATGCCAAGGTTGAAGTAGGCGCCCGCGCGGCACTGCTGGTCGCCCCGGTTAACCAGGACGTCTAGATTACTAACAGCAAGCGCCATTATAAAAACGTCTAAGCGTATGAGAGCTTGATAACAACTTTTGACAATAACAATAGTGAGGCGATCACTGGGCACTCGACGTTAATACGACTATCGTCGAGTGCTTAATGTGATAAGGAGGGCGCGCATTATTCGTCCAGCCTGATAGAATCGCCCCTTTTTTCGCGCCAGCCGCATCACAGCCCGTTGTAGATACCCTACTGCTGATAACCCGTTGCTGCGGCAACTCTGTACTGGAGCCAATGTTATGGCCGCTACGCCTACTCCCCTTGAAGTGCGTAATATTAAAAAGCGCTTTGGCGATACGGAAGTTCTGAAAGGACTCTCACTGCAAGCCCAAAAGGGTGATGTGATAACCCTGATTGGTGCCTCCGGGTCGGGTAAAAGTACTTTTTTGCGCTGCATGAACTTGCTTGAACAGCCTGATGATGGCGACCTCATTGTTCACGGCGAACCCATTCGCTTTAAAACCACCAAGCATGGTCGAGAGCCTGAAGATTGGAAGCAGGTGGTGCAAATGCGTGCCAAGCTCTCCATGGTGTTTCAAAGCTTCAACCTGTGGGCCCACATGACGCTGCTGGAAAACATTATTGAAGCGCCGATTCATGTACTGAAAAAGCCCAAAAAAGAGGCCTTGGAACATGCCCACGCCCTGTTAGACCGCGTAGGCTTAAGCGCCCGCGCCAACGCCTACCCGGCGCAGATGTCTGGCGGTCAGCAGCAGCGTGGCGCCATTGCTCGCGCGCTGGCGATGGACCCGGAAGTCATGCTGTTTGACGAACCCACCTCCGCCCTAGACCCTGAACTGGTTGGCGACGTACTCAAGGTAATGCATGGCCTCGCCGAAGAGGGCCGCACCATGGTGGTGGTCACCCACGAGATGAGTTTTGCCCGCGATGTCTCCAGCCAGGTGATTTATCTTCATCAAGGCTTGGTCGAAGAAGCAGGCCCGCCGGATCAAGTATTAGGCAATCCGCAATCTCCGCGCCTACAGCAATTTTTGGCCCCCAAATACTGATCCGCGAGGCTCACCATGATTGATTTGCAAGGTTATGGTCCCCGGCTGATCGAGGGGGCAGGCGTCACTATTCAATTGGCGGTGTTATCGCTGATCTTAGCGATTATTTTGGGACTGCTAACCGCCACCGCGAAGATGTCGCGTAATTGGTTTTTAAGGCGTACCGCCACGGTTTACACCACGTTAATTCGTGGCGTACCGGATCTCGTCTTAATGATGTTGCTATTTTTTGGTGGGCAGATCGGCGTCAACGCCATCAGCGATATGCTCTATTACAACTACGAGATCGACATTTACATTAACTTCAATGCCTTTGCCGCTGGCGTGCTGACCATTGGCTTTATCTTCGGCGCTTATATGGGGGAGACCTTTCGCGGCGCTTTTATGGCGGTAGACAATGGTCAGATCGAAGCGGGCAAGGCCTATGGTATGAGCAGTAGCCTGGTATTTCGCCGTATTCGCTTTCCGCAAATGATGCGCCATGCGCTGCCGGGGCTCTCCAACAACTGGATGGTTCTACTCAAAACCACTGCGCTGGTGTCCGTTATCGGCTTAACCGACATGGTGCGCGTGGCCGCTGAAGCCTCCCGCGCGACCCACGAGCCGTTTACCTTTTTGCTTCCCGTGGCCGTGGTTTACCTGCTGATCGCCAGCGTATCCGAATGGATATTTGCGCGACTGCAAAAACGCTACGACATCGGCTTTGGAGGTCAGTGACATGCTCGATATTTCCGCTTGGTTCAATGACCTGCTCGCTGGCAATACCATTTTTACCGCCGACACACTGGGCTACTACTGGGAAGGCTTGGTCACCACCACTCAATTAGTTTTTTTATCACTGATTGCGGGGTTAATACTGGCCGTGCCGTTGGCGATCATGCGCAGTTCCAAACATAAGTGGATTAGCCTGCCAGTTTATTTATTCACCTATGTATTTCGTGGCACGCCGCTGCTGATTCAGCTCTATATCATCTATTACGGCGTAGTGTTTATTGACGGCATTCAGGAAACCTTTTTATGGCCCGTGCTTCGTGAGGCCTTCTACCCAGCCTTGATCGCCTTCACGCTGAACACTGCCGCCTACACCACTGAGATTTTCCGGGGTGCCATCAAGGCCACTGCCCAAGGCGAGATTGAAGCCGCCCGTGCCTATGGCATGTCACCACGTTTGATGATGCGGCGCATTATTCTACCTAGCGCCTTCCGCCGCGCCTTGCCCGCCTACGGCAATGAAGTGATCTTTATGCTCCACGCCAGCGCGATTGCCAGCGTGGTCACCTTGATGGACTTGACCGGTGCAGCTCGCTTTGTCTATGCGCGCTACTACGCGCCATTTGAAGCGTTTTTGTTCGTAGCCGCCATTTACCTGTGCTTAACGTTCGCGATTCTGTTCTTCTTCCGCTATTTGGAGAAAAAGCTGCTGGCACATCTACGCCCACAAGATGCTTAATCATGAAAAAATGATGCAACCGTCAAACAAACGTTGGTTCACTGGCGGGCAAACTCTTTTCGTTAGCGCCAACCTGGGTTAGTTTAATAGCTGTTCAACAAATACTACTCGCCCTTTGTATCCGCTTTATACGGAGTAACAATATGAAAAAACTACTATCTCTCTCGCTGCTGGGCCTGGCCGTCGCCGCCGCCTCCTCAGCACAGGCACGTGACTACGACAACGTCCGTATCGGCGTTGACGTGCCCTACGAGCCGATGGAATTCCGCACCGCTGAAGGCGAGCTCACCGGCTTTGATATCGACCTTGGCAACGAGCTGTGCGACCGCATGGGCGTTACCTGCGAATGGGTCGAGCAAGAGTGGGATGGCATTATTCCTGGCCTGATGTCACGCAACTACGACGCCATCATGTCGTCAATGACAATCAATGATGAGCGTCGTGAGCAAGTGCTGTTCTCTGACCCCTACATCACCATGCCCTCTGCATGGTTTGCGGCTAGCGATCTAGGTATCAGCGAAGCCACTGAAGAGACGCTGGAAGGCATGACCATCGGCGTTCAGCGTGGCACCCTGCAAGATAACTACGTGACTGACAACTTCAGCGACGTTGCCGACATCAGCCGCTACTCCACCGCCGATGACATGGTGCTGGATATGGAAGCTGAGCGTCTGGACATCGTGTTCCTCGACTTCCCGATTGGCCAATCCACTCTGTTGGAAAGCGAAGAAGCTGAGTACGTAGTGGTAGGCGAGCGCATCAGCGAGCCAAAAGAGTACTTCGGTGATGGTTTTGGTATTGCCTTCCGTCAACGCGACGAAGCACTGGCTGAGCAGTTCAACGAAGCCTTAGCTGAAGTGCAGGAAGACGGTACTTACGACGAAATCTTCGCCCGTTATTTTGGTGAAGAAGACGCAGAGTAAACGCTCTCTCCTCCCCGGCTTCAACGCCGGGGAGTTTTTCCCTCAAGCCCTCTCCCCTCCCGCTATCTTTCCGCACCCTGCCTTTGCCTCTAGGCCGCCCCGCACGCTCCGCTCTGACATAAACATCAGCATCAGCAAACCGCACGAATCACCCAGGTGAGACGAAACCGGGTAAACTCCTAAGCAACTTGATCGCAACGTTGAGAAACGCTGAGGTTGTGTAATAAATCGGCTGACACAGACCGTTTTCGCTCAAAACCCAAAACAGTCCAGCGAACTAGCGCAAGTATTGCGGGTCTCTACACCACAACGAAGCCCTACAAGGAGGTACCATGGTTGAAAAATCAGCAGCCCATTCGGTGGCAACAGAACCTGCCGCGTCTTTGCGCCCCTCTTCCTACTGGACAGGCTGGGGGCAATGGCTGGCGCTGATTACCATGACCGTTGATCACCTCACTCGCTACGTACTGCCCGGCGATTGGGATCTAGGCTGGGCGGGCTCTTCCATTGGCCGTATTGCCTTTCCGCTGTTTGCCGCCATGGTGGCGTGGCACGGGTTGTTTAATACTCGCAATCCGTTGCGCTACTCTCGGCGCATCTTAGTTATCGGTTTGGTCGCCCAGCTCCCCTATATGCTAATGCCCCGCGCTTCAGATGCTTTTATCTTGAACGTCTGTTTTACCCTTGCCAGCGGCCTTGCGCTGGGCACACTAGTGCGCCAAGGCTGGCAACACTACCAGCAGCAAACGTTAGGTTTGCCCTGGCTGTTGGCAGGCGCGGCAGTGGGCGTTACAGTTTGGTACTTGCTGGGGTTTTGGGTTGAGTACGGGCATAACGGGCTGCTGCTGATTCCGCTGTTAATGTTTGCGATGCACGCTTTGAGTCAAGCAGGCAGCGATTTTCAGTCGCGCTTGTGGGCCGGATTAGCGGCGTTTCCCGTACTCTGGATTGCAGGTCAGATGAACGCTTCCGATATGGCCAAATCGTTTACCGTTGGCACCTGCGTAGTAGTGCTTATTCTTGCCGCTGGCGCAGCTCAACGCATTCCCCCTGTCAGTTTAGCGATGCCGCGCCGTTTATGGCTGGCGTGGTACCCGGGCCACTTTGCGTTAATTGCGTTATGGGTGGTGCTTAGCGGTCAACTGACTTAAGCGTTCATCGCAGTATATTTAATGCGCAGCATCGCGCATCCAGGGCTGGAAGCGACGCAGGCGCGCCCGGCCCTCCATTTTAGCTCGATACATAGCAATATCGGCCTGCTTAAGTACTTCTTCGTGATCGCATTCTGCGGCTGTAAAGCAAGTGTATCCCAGGCTCGGCGTAACATCTAACCAGTGACTTTCCAGTCGATACGGCTGAGAGAGAGCCTGCTGAACTTTGAGCATATACGTCTCGGCTAGCCCCTCCATGGCATGCTCAGAGGGCTCTTCGAACAGGGCCAGTAGTACAAACTCATCGCCACTAAGCCGTGCCGCCATATCCCCCTTCACTAAACAACTTTCCAAGCGGCGGGCTACCTGCACCAGCAAATCATCCCCGGCGGCATGACCAAGCGTATCGTTAATCAATTTGAAACGATCCATATCCAAGAACATCAGCAGGCCGCCCTGCTTTGCAGCTTCAGTATCGTCACAAAGCGCTTCTAGGCGCTCAATAAACAGCCGACGATTAGGTAAATCGGTCAATGAATCATAGAAGGCTTGGCGGTAAATGATCGCGTCAGCGCGTTTCCGCTCCGTGAAGTCTTCAACAATGGCGACGCCGCCAACCATACTGTTCCCCGCGCTATGCACGCCGTTAAAAAACGCACGCAAAGGCGTGCCTTCACTCGCTTTTGGCAAATAGTAGGTTCCTTCGTAGTAACCACCAGTGCCCTTGGTAAGCGCTTCACGCACAGCGGTTGCCACTTCCCGGTTCGCCGAGCGTGATAGCATCTGATAGCCGAGCAACTGCGCGCGGTTAACGTCCAGAATTTCCAGCAGCTTGCCATTACAGTCCGTGACTTGACCATGCTCATCAAAATGTAGCACCCCCAACGGCGAGTGATTAAAGATGGAGCGATAGCGATTTTCACTCTCTTGTAGCATTGCCTCCCGGGCGCTCATGGTCACTCGCAGGGCAATATTGTCGTTGATAATGCGACTTAAGCGTCGGCTAGTGGTAATAATCAAACCTAAAAACAGGCTAAGCATAGCCCCAATGAGTAAGGCCAACGGGGTGCCTAGTAATAAAAACTGGATCAGTAGCGGCAGTATAATCGGCAGCACAAAGCCAAGCGCTACCCACCACACTGCAGAAAGTGTGGTGATGCCACCAGCCGCAATGCCTGCCAGCACAATCGAAAGCGCCGCTACCTGGCCGTGATTTTCACCGGTAAACAGAACGAAACCGCCTACTCCCCACACGCACCCGGCTGCAATCGCTCCGATGCTAAAGCGGTAAAGCCAACGGCGTCGCTGCTGCTGAACAGCAGGTAAGCGACGAAAATGGTAAGCCATCGCAAGGCGAAGCAGTGATACGAGGGTCAGAGTGGTCAGCCAGGTGAGCAGTATCCAACTCGCAACGACAGGCCACATTGCTGTCACCAAAAGTATGCCTGCCAACACACTACTGAGCACGGGTTGCCATAGATTGTCGTAAAGGAGCCGCACCTTTTCATTATGCAAACGCTTTACAGTGACATGGTGATCTTGATGGAAACCACTACGCAGCCCGGACATTTTCCCAGGGATGGAAGAGAGAGACATACTGACTACCCGCCTAAATAATAAGTGCTATTAAGATCAGCTTTGCTAGCTAATTTTTTTGTAGTGCCTTTTTAGCCTATTTAACGACGTTTAGCGATAAAAGGTGCGCAGTCGGTCAACTAGCCAGCCAGTTTAAGCGCAAAAAAAAGTCGCCTTAGCGGGCGACTTTAGAAACTACTGTTTGATAGAAAAACTAAGATCTGGAGGGGGAGCATCGGGCAACAAAGCGCTACAGGCGCGAACTTTCTCCAGCAGCTCGGCATGATTGGCCGCCAGTATATTGACGTGGGCGAGCTTACGACCGGCACGTTCAGTTTTGTCGTAGCGATGCAGGTGCGTGTTGGCCAGCGCTAGAATGGCTGCGTTGTCACCTTCACGGCCAATCACGTTAATCATGCAGGTCGGGGCAATCGCCTGGGTATCGCCCAAAGGCAGGCCCTGTATCGCCCGCAGGTGATTCTCAAACTGGCTGGTCACCGCGCCGTCCATCGTCCAGTGGCCGGAATTATGCACGCGGGGCGCCATTTCGTTGGCCAGCAGGCTGCCATCGCGGGTTTGAAACAATTCAAGCGCTAGTACGCCCACGTAATCCAGCTCATCCAGCAGCGCACGAATATACTCATCCGCGGTTTGCTGAACGCTGGCGTCTAAATCCGGCAGCGGCGCGACGGAGTAACGCAGAATGCCATCCACGTGCTGGTTTTCCGCCATGGGGTAGAACACCACTTCGCCATCACGACCGCGCACGGCAATCATCGACACTTCGCGCACGAAATCGACGAAGGCCTCAACGACCAGCTGTGAATGGCCAATCGCGCTCCACGCCTCGCCAGCCTGCTCAGGCTGCTTCAATACGGCCTGACCCTTGCCGTCGTAGCCTTCGGTAACGGACTTCGCCACCACCGGGCAGCCCAACTCACGGGCGGCCGCTTCTAGCTGCTCGGCGCACTCGACGACGCGGTAAGCGGGGGTCGGGATGCCCAAGCGATCGAAGAGTGTCTTCTCCTCGACCCGGTTCTGACACACCTCAATGGCGCGGCTACTGGGGTAAACAGGCTTATGCTGCTCAATTTCGCGCACCAGTTGCACGGGCAAGTGCTCAAATTCGTAGGTCACCACATCAACCTTGGCCAAAAACTCAGCCAGGTACTGGTTATTAGGATCGACGATCACATCGCCAATGCCCGCGCTGGGATTACCCGTGGTATCTAAAAAAGTGAAGCGATTACCCAGCGGATAACCCGCTAGCGCCAACATGCGCCCTAACTGGCCTGCGCCCAGTACACCGATGTTTTTAGCAACGACACTCTTTGATGTATCTGTGTTCATAACCGAGCCTCCTTATTCTGCTTCTGGATCGGGGCGCGGATCCGGATTATCGAGCACTTTTTGGGTCTGCTCCGCGCGGAACGCCTCGACTGCACTGCGCACCGTGGCGTCTTGCAAGCCAACGATCTGTGCCGCCAGCAAGCCTGCGTTAGTGGCGCCCGCCTTACCAATCGCCAACGTGCCCACGGCAATGCCGCCCGGCATCTGCGCAATGGAAAGCAAAGAATCCAGTCCTTTTAGCGCTTTCGACTCCACCGGCACACCCAGCACCGGCAGCGGCGTTTGCGAGGCCACCATACCCGGCAAGTGGGCAGCGCCGCCCGCGCCCGCCACAATCACTTGCAAGCCGCGCTCGGCAGCACTCTTGGCATAATCGAACAGCAGGTCAGGTGTGCGGTGCGCCGACACCACGCGAGTTTCATAAGCCACGCCCAAACGCTCCAGCATGGAAACCGCGTGCTCCATGACCGGCCAGTCAGACTTCGACCCCATGATCACGCCCACCTTGGGTGCGCTGTTCGACGACATGCAAAACTCCTCGGCCCAATGGCCTATAAAAAGCGATATAAAATCGAAAAAGTAGCGTGTGCCCACCCAGGCACACAACAAAATAGGAAGGCGGATAGTTTACCAGAGCTAGCGCGTTTGCGGGCTTTGCAGAAATCGTGAAATTTTCATCAAAATAGACATTGAAATGCGCACCGGTTGGCGGCATTGTGTGTTTGTCATTTCAGACTGATGGAGCCACATGAGCACGGCACGCGCAACTGCCACTGCGGAACAGCTTGATCCTCCGCGAAGCAGCCCTGACCTCGACGTCAGGGAACTTGAAAAACGTACGCGATTAATGCGTATTATCACGCGTCTGATCGCTGTATCAGACTTAGGAAGTCGAGAAATTGCCCGTCGGGCAGGGCTTCCCGTTCAGAAAATTAGCGACTTGCTCGCCGGAAGGCTTGAGCACCTGGGAGTGGATGAACTTCACGCCCTGCGTCGCACCTTAGAGCTGGAGGCGCCATAGCAGACACTTTTTCTGCTGTTCCCACTTCTCCACTTCTCACAGGCCGCCTCCCGGCGGTCTGTAAAAAACTTTTTTTCTTCACGCTCAAGCCCTGTCTTAAGCTCTATCTCAAGCTCTGTCTCAAGCCCTATTCCGAGATTACTTCACATCGTTCGTAATGGCCGTTTATGTGTCATTGCTCACGGCGCAATCGCCACTCCCCCAAACGCTACAATAGCCACCACTATCCAAACGGGCAGCTTCCATACGGTTAATAGCAAGAAACCGGTGAGCGCCAGCGCAAACTCTTCTGCGCCAATGATCGCGCTGATCCATACCGGCTGATAAAGCGCTGCGCCTAAGATCCCCACGACAGCCGCATTGGCACCGCGCATTAGCGCCTGAGCGCTACCCCACCGACGAAATTGGTTCCAAAACGGCAGCACGCCGACCAGCAGTAAGAACCCTGGGATAAAAATTGCCAGCAGTGCCAACAACGCCCCCACTACCCCGTTCATACCGGGCAGAAGCGCGCCCAGGTAAGCCGCAAACGTGAATAGCGGTCCTGGCACCGCCTGGGCAGCGCCATAGCCTGCTAAGAACTCATCGGGCGTTATCCAGCCTGACTGCACCACTTCGGCTTCTAACAGCGGCAGCACCACATGCCCGCCACCAAATACCAGCGCACCTGAGCGGTAAAATGCATCGATCACGTTAAGCCAAACAGCACCGCCCGCCATCAGTGGCAGCAGAACTAGCAGCCCGCCGAATAGCCCCAACGCTATCATTCCTGCTCGGCGGGAAACCGGAAAATGCAGCGGTGCGGTTTCTCCTATGGCGGCACTATTCCGGCACAGCGCCAGCCCGACTAAACCACCCAATACAATCGCTGCAACCTGTCCCAGCGGGCCACTTACCAGCACCACTGTGAACACAGCGGCCAGGGCAATCCCAGCGCGGGTTTTATCCGGGCAGAGGTTACGCGCCATGCCCCATACGGCGTGGGCGACGATCGCTACCGCAACCACTTTTAAGCCATGAATAATACCGCTGGCGATCGGGCCATCCAGCACCGCAGCACCCAGTGCGAACAACAGCAGAATAATTGCCGAAGGCAGCGTAAAAGCCAGCCACGCCATCGCCGCCCCCCACGGGCCAGCACGCAGTAAGCCAAGAGCAAAACCCACCTGGCTACTCGCAGGCCCCGGCAGAAACTGGCAAAGCGCGACCAAATCGGCGTAGGCATTTTCGCTTAGCCACTGCCGCCGCTCCACAAAAGCGGTGCGAAAATACCCCAAGTGCGCCACCGGGCCGCCAAAAGACGTTAAGCCCAACGCTAAGAATGCCCAAAACACCTCAGCTATGCGCTTTCGTGTCTGCGTTTCTTCCACCATTATTCTCACCTTTCAGCCAATAAAAAAGCGCAAGGCTTATATGCTAAGCCTTGCGCTTGACGTCTTGATGACACCTGCGAATAAACCGTTACTCTTGGTCTGTTACCGCACCGGTGCTGGCCGAGCTCACGAGGCGCGCATACTTGGCTAGTACGCCGCGGGTATAGCGAGGCTCAGGCTGTTTCCACGCCGCGCGACGACGGATCATTTCGTCATCGGATACATCCACGTCGATAGTATCTGCTTCCGCATCGATGGTGATGGTATCGCCATTTTCTACCAGCGCCAGCGGGCCACCGTCGAACGCTTCTGGCGACACATGGCCGACTACGAAACCGTGGCTACCACCCGAGAAGCGACCATCGGTAATCAGCGCCACGTCGTTACCCAAACCGCGGCCCATAATCGCCGAGGTGGGCGTGAGCATTTCGCGCATGCCGGGGCCGCCTTTGGGGCCTTCGTAACGAATCACCACCACATCACCCGCGATGACCGTGCCATCGTTAATGCGCGCCTGGGCTTCTTCTTCCGAGCCAAACACTCGTGCAGAACCGGTAAAGCGTGTGCCCTCTTTACCGGTAATTTTCGCTACCGCGCCTTCCGGTGCCAGGTTGCCATAGAGCATTCGCAGATGGCTTTCCGTTTTGATCGGATTGCCCAGCGGGGCAATGATCGGCGGCTCGGCGGGGTAAGGCGCCACTTCGGCCAGGTTCTCTTCCAGCGTTTTACCTGTCACGGTCAAGCAGTTGCCGTTAAGCAGGCCTGCGTCCAACAGCATTTTCATCAGCGGCTGAATGCCGCCAATCGCCACCAGCTCACTCATCATGTAATGGCCGCTGGGGCGCAAATCGGCGAGTACCGGCACGCGTTTACCAATCTCGGTAAAGTCCGCCAGGGTCAGTTCCACACCAATGGTGCGCGCCATCCCAATCAAGTGCAGCACTGCGTTGGTAGAGCCACCCAGTGCGATGGTGACCGTAATGGCGTTCTCGAACGCCTCGCGAGTCATGATATCGGAAGGTTTGATATCGTTCGCCAGCAGCGCCAGCACGGCTTCGCCGGCGGCTTTGCAGTCGTCGCGTTTCTCTTGCGAGATAGCATTCTGCGCCGAGCTACCCGGCAGGCTCATGCCTAAGGCTTCAATCGCCGACGCCATGGTGTTAGCGGTATACATACCGCCACAAGAACCGGGGCCAGGGATCGCCGTTTCTTCGATGTTTTTAAGCTCGATCAGGTCGATATCACCGCGGGAGTGGGCGCCCATGGCCTCAAAGACCGAGACGATATCGGTATGCCCTTTGCCGGGCATAATGGTGCCGCCGTAGACAAACACGCTGGGGCGGTTCAAACGCGCCAAGCCCATTAAGCAGCCTGGCATGTTTTTATCGCAGCCACCGATCGCCACCAAACCATCGAAGCCTTCACAGCCCGCTACGGTTTCGATCGAGTCGGCAATCACCTCCCGTGATACCAGCGAATACTTCATCCCCTCAGTGCCGTTAGCAATACCATCGGAAATCGTGATGGTATTGAAAATCACACCTTTACCACCGCCAGCATCGGCGCCATCGCGGGCAAACTCGGCCAGCTCATTAATATGGCTATTGCACGGCGTCACCATGCTCCAGGTAGAAGCAATGCCCACCTGAGGCTTCTTGAAATCGGCATCCGTAAAGCCCACCGCGCGCAGCATGGCACGGCTAGCGGCTTTACCAGGGCCATCAACCACAGGCGCAGAGTGGCGGCGGGAGTTTTGCGATGAATCGGACATTAGAAATCTCTCTTAGCGTTGTTCACGGTATCCGCATAGCTTGGCGATATAATCATAATCTCGCAAGATGATTAACGCTTGGCATCATAGAGTTACCCCACCGCTTCTTTTTCTTTTGACTATTTAATCTTAACAAGGTGTCAACCAAAGTTGACACTCACTGAGCTGCCAAATAGAGTTATCAAATGATCTAATAGAAGGGTTAACCCCATGACCGTTCCTACTGTCAAATTCAGCCACTACGATACTGCTGATTATCTTCAAACTGAGGAAGATATTGCGGCCTATCTTGATGCAGTGATGGAGGAAAATGACCCTGCTCTTCTTGCCGCCGCACTTGGTGATATCGCCCGTGCCCGCAACATGAGCCAACTCGCCAAAGACGTAGGCATGAGCCGTGAAGGTCTCTATAAAGCCCTGTCCGGGGAAGGCAATCCAGCATTTTCGACCATCAGCAAGGTCGCTAACTCCTTGGGAATGCGCCTATCTATTAAACCGCTATCGCGGCCAGAAGCGGGCAGCTAGGACGGCCTAGCGAGCATCGCGGAAAACGATCAACTTATGATACCTAGCTCTACAACATGACCTCTGGCTCAAAAGAGGATCAAAATAAAACAATTACTGCCAGGAGCTCGCGTTGTGAGGCAAATCGCCTTTCGGATCATAAACCTCTAGGCTATCGCTTTCTGTTAACGTCTCGGTATAGACAACGAGATTAGTACCTGAAGTATGTGCCAAAGAAGGAAAAAGTATCCCCTTGGCACCCTGTTCCAACGCCATATCCCCTAATAGCCAGCTAGGCGGCTCAATGCGCTGATTAAACCAATACTTACGCCAGTCACAGTTAAGCTCTTGCCACAGGCTATCCCATTTCGAGTGATAGCCTGCTCGAAAATCGACAATATGAGTCACACTAACCGAATAGCTAACAATCAGCCCAGGTGGCATCAATGCAGAAAGCTGCTTGTACTCCGCTAACGCTGTTTGCTCCTCGAGAGAAAGATATAAAGCATCCACACCAGCTCGGTTCAGCCGCCCACCATGCTCTCTAGCACCAGCCCCACTGGTAGGCGAAAATGCCCAGCGTGGAACATGTACACGGTATGCCTGAGTTTTCAGCTCCGGCAGTACTATCATCCCACGACACCTGCTTGCAGCGCCTGAACATAGCGCAGAAGATCATCTGCGCGACCTTCACTGACTAGCTGCTCGGGTGTTTTATAGTCAAATGCGCTAAGCGGCTCGTTGCGAAACCAAAACAGAGCATCATGGAAATCACCATTAATATCCGCCGCTGCACCGAGCACCCGTAGTGCATCACGCAGATAACGTTGAAGTTTTTCCGCCCCTTGGGCACGTGAGATCGTCGTACGATGAACATGCGCTTGGCTGGCCAGCGTTTGGATATCGATGCTCAATGCACTGGCAAATAACTTCGGGTTAATCAACGGGTGGCGCTCTTGTCGAGCAACACCCTTTAAGTCAGCCAAAAACCGCTCGAACGAATCAGGTACCAGATACCGGTTAGGCTCATTCAATGACTCTTTTACATTGCCCACTGCCATTGGCAACCTCCTGCTACGCTTATACAGCCGATATACAACCTATATGCATCATATTTTCATCATAGCAGCTATAAAACTGGACGCTAGGGTTTCAAGCTTAAGAACTAAACTTATGGCACCATACACTTAGCCGCTGTGCCCTGGCCGTGAAGGAAACATCCATTAAGGAACCTCGTGCATGTCTGCAAACTCGCTGCTCTCACAAACGCCGTTAACGCCGGGCTTTATGGTCGTGCACGCCAATCGCCTGGAAGACCTGCGCGGCTTGGCGGTGGAGTGGATGCGCCTACACCCGCTCTCGCCGCTGGAAAACGAGACCATTCTGGTGCAGAGCAACGGCATTGGGCAGTGGCTAAAGCTAGCGCTGGCGGAAGACCCGGCCCAGGGCGGTGCGGGCATAGCCGCGGCATTGAACGTCACGCTGCCCGCACGTTTTCTATGGCAGGCCTACCGCACGGTGTTGACGCACTTAACCCACGACGAGCACGCGGTACCGGAAACGTCGCCGTTTGATAAGTCGCGGTTGATATGGCGCCTTCTGCGCCTGCTGCCCAGTCTTGCCGAGCAGGAAGCCTTCGCACCTTTGGCGCGCTTTTTAGAGGTCGATCGCGACCAGCGCAAACACTACCAACTGGCCGAGCGGCTGGCGGATCTGTTCGATCAATACCAGGTGTATCGCGCCGACTGGCTGGACGCCTGGGCCAAAGGTAACGACGTGCTGATCACCGCCCGTGGCGAAACTCGCCCGCTGGAAGAGCACCAACTGTGGCAGCCAGCATTATGGCGCGCGCTGCGCGACGATGTGGCGATGACGCAAGGCGACGTAGGCCTTAACAGCAGCCGAGCCCAGGTACACAGCCGCTTTCTGGAAGCCGCCGAACAGCTTGAAGGCCAAGCGTGCCCGAACGGATTGCCCCGGCGATTGATCATTTTCGGCATCTCGTCACTGCCGCAACAAACCCTGGAAGCCCTGGCGGCGCTGTCGCGCTGCTGCCAGATCGTGCTCTGCGTGCACAACCCCTGCCAGTACTACTGGGCGGATATCATCGAACACAAAGACCTGCTCCGTGCCAGCCGCTACCGCCAGCGACGCAAGGCAGGCATGCCCGACGCCCTGGACGTACTCGGCACCGGTGATGCCGACGACGCCCTGCACCTGCACGCACAGCCACTGCTGGCCGCCTGGGGCAAGCAGGGGCGCGACTACCTGCGCCTGCTCGATGAACACGACGACTCCGGCAACTACCAAACGCTATTCGAGCAGCAGGCGCTGCGCATCGACATGTTCGAGCCCTTCAGCGGCAAGGAGCGTAATTGCTTGCTCAGCCAACTGCAGGACGATATTCGCGAACTGCGCCCGGTAGCAGAAACCCAAACTCACTGGCCCGCGCTCGATCCCGCCAGCGATGACTCCATCGTGTTCCATATCGCCCACGGCCCCCAGCGGGAAGTGGAGATTCTTCACGACCAGCTGCTGGCAGCCTTCAGCGCCGACCCGGATCTGCGCCCGCGGGATATTATCGTCATGGTGCCGGATATCGACCGCTACGCGCCGCACATTGAAGCCGTGTTCGGTCAGTACCGCTCCGCTTACGGTGGCTATAACGCGAACGCTAGACCCGACGACCCGCGTTACATTCCCTACACCCTTTCAGATCAGGCCAGCCGCCACCGCCTGCCGATGATGATTGCGCTGGAAAGACTGCTGCGCCTGCCGGAACTGCGCCTTTCGGTAAGCGACCTGCTGGATCTGCTTGAAGTGCCCGCGCTGCGCGCGCGCTTTGGCATCGATGAATATGACCTGCCCACCCTGAGCCGCTGGATCGAGGGCGCGGGCATCCGCTGGGGGCTTAATGCCGAACAGCGCACTCGGCTGGATCTACCTGAAGGATTGACCCAAAACACCTGGGCCTTTGGCCTGCGCCGCCTGCTGCTGGGCTACACCGTTGGCAGTGCTGACGCCTGGCAAGGCATAGAGCCGTTTGATGATATTGGTGGACTGGAAGCGTCACTGGCAGGCCCGCTGGCGAACCTGCTGGAAAAGCTGGAAAGCACCTGGGAAACCTTCTGCCAGTCCACTGACGCCGCCACCTGGGTGGCGCGACTGCGCGAGCTATTAGAAACCTACTTCCTCACCGACGATGCCCAAGAGAGCGTCATGCTCACCAAGCTGGAGACCGCTCTCCAGCAGTTGCTCGACAGCACCGAAGAGGCCGCGCTCTTTGACCCAATGCCGCTTTCCATGGTGCGCGAGCACTGGCTGGGGCAGATCGACGAGCACAGCCTTTCCCAGCGGTTTCTTGCTGGGGCGGTCAACTTCGCCACGCTAATGCCGATGCGCGCTATTCCTTTCAAGCGCGTGTGCTTGCTGGGCATGAACGACGGCGAGTACCCGCGCTCACAGCCGCCGCTGGATTTTGACCTGATGGGCAGCGACTACCGCCCCGGCGACCGCTCCCGCCGCGAAGACGACCGCTACCTGTTTCTGGAAGCGCTGCTCTCCGCCCGCCAGCAGCTCTACATTAGCTGGGTGGGCCGCAGCCAGATCGACAACAACCCCATGCCCCCCTCAGTGCTGGTCGGCCAACTGCGCGACCACCTGGCAGCAGGCTGGCACACGCAGAACGGCGAGCCACTGCTGGAAGGCCTGACCACCGAGCACCCGCTGCAGCCGTTTAGTCGCCGCTACTTCTCAGGCCAAGATAACGACTCCCCCGCCCAATCACGGCTATTTACATACGCCCACGAGTGGCACGCACTGCATGCCCCAAGCGGCGAAAGCTCCCAAACGGCAGAAACGCCGAAACTCGCGCCAGACAGTGAGCAGCAAGGCACGCTCACCCTGGCCCAACTGGGCAGCTTTTTACGCGAACCGGCCAAGGCATTTTTCAATACCCGCCTGGGCGTTTACTTCGAGCAGGAAGAACTCACCCAGCTGGATGTTGAGCCCTTCACGTTAGATGGGCTGCAGAACTGGCAGTTGCAGGATCAGCTAATCGCCGCCCAGCGCCAAGCCGTGGATAACGGCCAGCCGAGAATCGAAGCACTACATGCGGCACTGGAACGTTTTAAAGGCCAAGGTGTACTGGCCGTGGGCGCCTTTGGCGAGCGGATGCGCGAAGCGCTAGCCGAGCCGATGGAGGCGCTGTTTGACGCTTACGAAGAAGCACTGCAAGAGTGGCCCCACGTGGTTGCAGCGCCCCAGGCAGTGCATGTTGTGGAAAGAGCTGAAGGAGCCGAAGGAGTTGAAGGGAAGGTGACGCTGGAAGATTGGCTGGGGGAGCTCCGCCAAGATGATGCAGGCAACCGCTGCCGCCTATTACTACTCAGCAGCAGCTTGGTCAGCCAAGGGAGGGGCCGTGGTCAGTACCGCTGGCATCACTTGCTACGCCCCTGGGTAGCGCACTTAGCGGGCAATATTGAGCGGCCGATGACCACCCAGCTACTCTCAAAAGCGGGCCATGTACGGCTAGAACCGTTAGAGGCCGAGAATGCCCGTTACCAGCTAGCCGCCCTGCTCAGCGCTTGGAGCGATGGCATGCAAGCCCCGCTACCGCTGGCTCCCCAAGCCGCTTTCGCATGGCTGGCTAAGCTGGGCACTCCAGACTCTGAGACCGACAGCGACGCCTACGCTGCCGCCGAAACCGCCTACCAAGGTGGCAGCTTCCAAACCGGCGAAGTCGCACAAAGCGCTTACCTTTCCCACCAGTGGCCCAGTTTTGAGCGGCTGTTTAACGAGCGCGCCTTGGGCCACAGTTTCGCCTCCCTTAGCGACGCGCTTTACGCGCCGCTACACCGTGCGGTCAAAGGCTAGCTCTTACGGCCGACCGCCAGCACCCGCTTGGCTAGCGAAATCATTTCCGGGTCGCCGGTGTGCTTATCCGGCACATCGGAGAGCTTGATCACCGGCAGCCACTGCTGCCCTTCCGGGCGCGCCTCGACCATTTTAATCACCATGTTCATCGGCTCAACGCCGACATCGTTGGTGAAATTGGTGCCAATACCAAACGCCATCCCGATACGATCCTGACAAAAAGCGTGAATACGCTCGACTTTCTCGGGCGTCAACGCATCAGAAAAGATAATCGTCTTGCTCAGCGGATTAATACCCAGGCGCTCGTAATGCGCCATGGTTTGAGAGGCAAAGTCGATAGGGTCGCCGCTATCATGGCGCACGCCATCAAAGAGCTTGGCGAACTTCTTATCGAAGCTGTCGAAAAAGGCCCGCGAGGTAAAGGTGTCGGTTAACGCGATACCGAGATCACCCCGATAGACATCCACCCAGTGCTCAAGCGCCAGGCTGTTGGCCATTTTGAAACCGAAGCGGGCACCGTGGAACATAAACCACTCATGGGCATGAGTGCCGATCGGTTTAACCCCGTGGCGCATGGCCAGCAGCACATTGCTGGTGCCACTGAACGCCTCGCCACCATGATGGCAAAGGGCGCCGACCACGCGATCGTGAACATCAAAGGAGAAGCGCCTGCGGGTACCGAACTCAGCAATCTTCAGCCCTAACCGGCGATAGAGTTCGATCTTTTCCTGAGCGCGCTGCTCAATGAGCGCATCAGCCTCATGGGTAACGCTCACCCCACGCAGCCGATACCAAAGCTCGCTAATCAACGCCATCAGCGGCACTTCCCACAGAATGGTGCGATACCACGGCCCCTCGATAATCACCGACAGGTCACTCCCCTGCTGCTCGATAATCACTTCGGCAGGGTCGTAATGAAACCCCGCCAGAAAATCGAGATAGGTGGGGTCGAGATAGGGGCAGGTTAATTCGAGGTAGCGCTTTTCCTCCTCGTTCAAGCGAAGCGTGGCCATCTTATCGACTTCGGCGCGAAGCTCAGCACCGAAGCCCTCAGGAAAATCGTGCTCGCCACGATTGATGAACGCGTAGCGCGCCTGGGCATAGGGAAAGCGTTTAATCACGGCGTTTTGCATCGTGATTTTATAGAAGTCATTATCCAGCAGCGATGTCAGCATGAGATCCCATCGTTAGAGTGAACCGAAGCCGCCGGTAGCGTAAACTTATTGCACCAAGAGTGGCTCAGCGACAAGATTATCAGGTGACGGGATTCTCATACAGTTTAGGAGCGGTCTTATGCGTATTACTCAGACACATCGCGCCATCATTCTCTACGGAGTGGAAGAGTTAATTGATGCTGATGTGGAAGTTCGTGTTTTCGGTTCTCGACTTGATGATACCCAAATAGGCGGCGGTGTTGACCTACTGCTAATTTCCAAGCAAGAGATACCTGTCCAGGCTTGCACCGAACTTAACGGCATACTCGAAGAGTACCTAAAACTGCCGGTGCAAATTGTCACCTATGTCAAAACCGAT
Organism: Vreelandella neptunia; assembly: GCF_022489065.1. Taxonomy (GTDB): domain Bacteria; phylum Pseudomonadota; class Gammaproteobacteria; order Pseudomonadales; family Halomonadaceae; genus Vreelandella; species Vreelandella neptunia_A. The sequence continues at coordinate 88,462 of NZ_JAKVTW010000017.1, forward strand.
GAGCCAACACCGTCCCAAGCAAGGGTCTTAGCCGAAGCGTGCTCTATTGATAAGAAAGCGTAAACTGCATTTTCCAAGAGTGGCTTGGCGTTAGATTATTAGATGGCGAGGCTCTTACAGTCAGTGTTAGACCTTAACAAGCAAGGAGCTGTCTTCATGCGCCTTACGCAAACACAGCGCACCATTATTCTTTCGAGTGTACGCACGTTCATTGGCACTGCTGCCAGCGTTCATGTGTTTGGCTCTCGGCTGGATGATACAAAGCGAGGCGGCGACCTTGACCTACTGCTGATCTCGCAAACAGCGATACCGCTGCTTGCTTGTGCCGAACTTAAAATGGCCCTTGAAGAGCGCTTGCAGTTGCCGGTGGATATCGTGACCTATGTCTCGACAGCGGCACCCAGCCCCTTCCAAGCAATCGCCTTGGCTCATTCACTCCCGATTGATAGTGAGGAAGCAGCATGAGTCAGTTGTTCCCCGCCAGCCAAGACTTTGCCACTGAATTTGACACTATTTTCTTATGAGCCAGCCCGCTCCACTCAATCCATTGAGCCTCCCACTCCACGGCAGCCGACTGATAGAGGCAAGCGCGGGCACCGGCAAAACCTTCACCATCGCTCTGCTCTACGTGCGCTTGGTACTCGGCGGCCACAGCGTTGACGACGACACTGCGTTTATCCGCCCGCTCACACCGCCGGAAATCCTGGTCGTTACTTTCACCAACGCCGCCACCCAAGAGCTACGCGAACGGATACGCAATCGGCTGGTAGAAGCAGCAGACGTATTTCGTGAGACTCCAGATGCTAAGGAAGCAGGTCACGAAGAGGGTCTTTTTCCAGGGCCGGAAAATGTTCCCGACGATTCCGGCATTCCCGCCATCCATGGCGGTCAGATGGCAAAAGTAGCGCCCAAGGACGGGTTCACAGCGCCCTCGCAGTGGCCTGCTTCCGTGCCACTTGCTCATGATCCATTGCTGCTCCAGCTCCGCGACCAATACGACCCTGCCACCTGGCCCGCCTGTTCACGGCGCCTGGCGCTGGCCGCGGAATGGATGGACGAAGCCGCGGTTTCCACCATCCACAGCTGGTGCTACCGCATGCTGCGCGAACACGCCTTCGACAGTGGCAGCCTGTTCTCCCTCAACCTGGAAAACGACCAGCGCGAACTGGAGCAGGAAGTGGTGCGCGACTACTGGCGCAGCTTCTACTACCCGCTGGACAGCGACGCCCTCGGCATTGTCACCCGCTACTGGAAATCACCGGACGACCTTCACGTTCCGCTACAACGGCTACTGCCAGAAAGCGAAGCGCTGGGCGGCGAAAAACCCCAACCCAGCGAGACCCTGGCCGCCACTCAGGCCGAACGCACCGCCCAGCTCAGCGAACTCAAAGCCCCCTGGCCCGCCTGGCTGGACGAACTGGTGCCCGCCCTGGAAGACGCCGCCACACGCAAAGCCTTCAAGGGCCAAAGCTTCAACGCCAAAAGCCGCGCCAACTGGCTAGGCGCACTACGCGAGTGGTGCGAAACGGAGGCCGACCGCCCCGCGCTCACTGACGCCGCCTGGAAACGCATGACCCCCGACGGCATGACGGATATCTGGAAAGAGGGCGCACCGCCCTGCCCGCAAGCCTGGGAAGCGCTGGCCCAGCTCCCGCAAGCACTGGACGCCCTGCCCGAGCCACGCAACGACCTGCTGATTCACGCCGTGCAGTGGTGCCGCTCCCGGTTAGAGCGCGAACAGGAACGTCGCGCCGAGATGGGCCCCAACGACCTGCTCACCCACCTGGATCGCGCCCTCAAAGGCCCCAACAAAGAGGCCCTGGCCGCGCAGATCCAGCGCCAGTTCCCCGTGGCACTGATCGATGAGTTCCAGGATACAGACCCGATCCAGTACCGCATCTTCAACGCCGTTTATGACGTCGCAACGCCCCGGCGCGACAGCGCCATCCTACTGATTGGCGACCCCAAGCAGGCGATCTACGCCTTTCGCGGCGCAGATATCTTCACCTACCTGCAGGCACGGCACGACACCGATGGCCGCCACGTCACGCTGGGCACCAACTTCCGCTCCAGCCGCGCCATGGTGGCGGCGGTCAATCACTGCTTCAGCTACGCCGACCAGCATGATGCCGGTGCCTTTCTGTTCCGTGCCGATGACGGCGACAACCCGCTGCCGTTCAATCCCGTCCACGCCAAAGGCACCAAGGAAACGCTGGTACTTAACGGCCAACCGCTACCCGCAATGACCCTGTGGCCGCTGGAAAGCGACGACCCGCTCTCCAAAACCGCCTACCAAACCGAGATGGCCGAGCGCTGCGCCTCCCACATGGCCGCACTTCTGGAAGCAGGCCGCCAACAGCAGGCGGGCTTTGCTAAGGCGGCTGATGACAGCGGTGATAACGGACTCACTCCGCTGGCCCCCTCGGACATGGCCGTGCTGGTCAACGGCCTGCAGGAAGCGCGGGCGATTCGGCTGGCGCTGGCCAGCCGAGGCATCAAGAGCGTCTACCTTTCCGATCACGACAAGGTGTTCAGCTCCCCCATTGCCCCGCAGCTGGCCATTTGGCTGCGCGCCTGCGCCGAGCCCCAGGCCAACTCCCGCCAAGCGGAAGCCAAGCTGCGCGCCGCCCTGGCAACGCCGGTGCTTGGGCTGAGCCTTGAAGCACTCGATTACCTCAACCAGAGCGAGCTAGCTTGGGAAGCGCGGGTCGAGCAGTTCAGCGACTACCACCGCCTGTGGCAGCGCCAGGGCGTGCTGCCGCTGGTGCGCCGTTTGATGGTTGATTTTGATATCGCCGCACGGCTGTTGGGCGAGTTCGCCGAGGGTGAGCGTTTGCTAACCGACCTGCTCCACCTAGGTGAAATGCTGCAGCACGCCAGCCAGGAGCTGGATGGCGAACACGCGCTGATTCGCTTTCTGGCCGAAGCCATCGCCGCCCCGGATAGCCACGGCGACAGCCACAAACTGCGCCTGGAGAGCGACGCCGATCTGGTCAAGGTAGTGACCATTCACAAATCCAAGGGGCTGGAGTACCCGCTGGTCTTCCTGCCGTTTATCGCCAACCACCGCCCGGTCAGCGACACCGACCTGCCGCTACGCTGGCACGATAGCGACGGCACGCTGCAACTCAGCTTAAGCGCCGATGAAGCCACGCTGGCCACCGCCGACCGCGAACGCCTCGGCGAAGACCTGCGTAAGCTTTACGTCGCGCTCACCCGCGCCCGCCACGCCACCTGGCTGGGGCTGGCGCCGCTGAAAGGCAGCGAGAACAGCGCCATCGGCCACTTGATCAACGGCGGCAAAGCCATTGCCTCCAGCGCGTTTACCCAAGCCCTGGGCGAACTGGTGAAAGGCAGCGATATCGATTTAAGTACCGCCCCGGAACCCACCGCGCTGCGCTTCACCCCGGCGCCGGAACAGCAGGCACTGGGCCACGCCCGCACCCCGCTGCGCCCCGCCCGTGAACAGTGGTGGATCGCCAGCTACTCGGCGCTGCGCACCTCAGGGGCCGTTTCAGAAACGCTGCCAGGGGCGGCGCAGCCAACGCCCACACCGGAACCCACCACGCCCCAGGAAGCCACCACCCTGGAAGTGTTGGATGAACCCCACGACAACGCCATCAACACCGAAGCGTTTCACCTGCACCGGTTTCCGCGAGGCCCAGGCCCCGGCACCTTCCTACATGGATTGCTGGAGTGGGCGGGCCAACTGGGCTTCAACAAAGCGCTAGAAGACCCCGCCGCCCGGGAAGACATGCTGAGGCGGCGCGTGCAGCTGCGCGGCTGGCAGGCATGGCACGATACCCTGGCAGGCTGGCTGGAAGAACTGCTCGCCACGCCGCTTCCCCTGCCTCACTCTCTTTCACTGGCCCCGTCCCCGTCCCTGACAGAGCCCAGCGAAGGTAGCCAAGTGGCGCTATGCGAACTAGAAAGCTATCAGGTGGAACTGGAGTTCTGGTTTGCCGCGCACCAGGTACAAACGCGCAAGCTGGATGAGCTGGTCAGTGACCACTTACTGCCAGGGGTATCGCGCCCCGTACTGGATGCCGACACCCTCAACGGCATGCTCAAGGGCTTTATCGACCTCGCCTTTGAACATGAAGGCCGCTTCTACGTGCTCGACTGGAAATCCAACTATCTGGGCAGCGACGACAGCGCCTACACCGCTGACGCCCTGCGCGATGCCATGCTCGAAAAACGCTACGACCTGCAAGCGGCGCTGTATATGCTCGCCCTTCACCGGCTGCTGAAAGCGCGCCTTCCCGACTACGACCCGCACCAACACCTGGGCGGTTCGATGACGGTATTCTTGCGCGGCAGCCGCACCACCGCCCGCGGCGTGCACGCCGTGCCTGCACCGGTCGTGCTGATCGAAGCGCTGGATGCACTCTTTGCAGGCTCATCAACAGCGTCAGCAGCAAGCAACCAGGAGGCACTGGCATGAGTAAGCGAGACACGGCTTCCAAGAACGAGTCCATGAATCTAGACCTGTTCGCCGATGACGCACCGCCCGCTGCACCTGATTCAACCGCATCGGTAACACCACCGACAGAATCAGCCGCCAGTGCTACCCAGCCGCACCCCGCGCTAAGCGACACCGCCGCGCTATTCCTACTGTGTGAGCGCTGGGTTTCCCGTGGCTGGCTACGGGATCTGGATCTGGCTCTGGTGCGCTTTCTCGACCGCGAAACCCAAAACGCCCCGCCCCTGCTACTGTTGGGCGCGGCGCTTGCCAGCCACCAGCTTGGCCGAGGCCATGTGTGCCTGGATGTAGCCGCGACGCTGGAAGCGCCGGATTTTGCGCTTTCGCTGCCGCCGGAAGGCGACGACCTGAACGACCCGCCGCCGCTGCCCAGCCATGTGCTAGCTACGTTAACGCTGCCCGAATGGCAGGCCGCGCTCAGCCACCCCACGCTGATCAGCGACGGCCCCGGCAATACACCGCTGGTAGTGAGCCACAGCGTCAACACCAGCAAGCTCTACCTGCGCCGCTACTGGCAGTTCGAACAAACCCTACACCAGGAAATCGCCAACCGCCTCACCATGAAGGATGGCGATGACTTCTGTAGGAGCCAGACTTGTCGGTGGTCCGACACATCGGCGATGGATGACGCCAGTCATCCAGATATTCTCGCAAACGCCCTAAACATCCTCTTCGAACCCACCAACACCCTGGATTGGCAAAAAAACGCCTGCGCCCTCGCCGCCCGCAGCCCGTTCGCGATCATCACCGGCGGCCCCGGCACCGGCAAAACCACCACCGTGGTGCGCCTGCTGGCCCTGCTGCAAACCCTGCAACTGGCCCAGCCCAACGCCCATCCGCTGCGCATTCGCCTGGCTGCCCCCACCGGCAAAGCGGCCGCACGGCTAAATGAATCCATCGCCGGGCAGGTGAAGGACCTACCCCTTAGCGGGTTGGAATCTCTATTGGGTGAGCAATCAGCCGCTTCCTCATCGAACGCAATCGACATTCCGACGGAAGTGACCACGATCCACAGGCTACTTGGCGCCCGCGCCGACACCCGCCACTTCCGCCATAACGCCGCCAACCCACTGGCGCTGGATGTGCTGGTGGTGGATGAAGCCTCGATGGTGGATATCGAAATGATGACGGCGCTGCTCAGCGCCCTGCCCGCCAGCGCCAAGCTGGTGCTGCTGGGGGATAAAGACCAGCTGGCATCCGTGGAAGCAGGCGCCGTGCTGGGCGACCTGTGCCGCCGCGCCGACGCGGCCCACTACACCCCCGCCACGGCGCAGTGGCTTGCCGAACTCACCGACCACCTGCTGCCAGAGGCATTAATCGACCCGGCCGGCCAACCGCTGGATCAAGCCATTACCATGCTGCGGGTAAGTCACCGCTTTACAGAAACAAGCGGCATCGGCCAGCTCGCCCAGGCGATTAACCAGCCGCTAAGTGAGGCATTGCGGGAACGGGATAAACACCAAGCCGTGCATGGCGTACTGAATAACGGCTACGCCGACCTGCACCACCTAGTGTTGAAGCCAGACGCACAAAACGAAGACAGCGCCCTGGAGCGCCTGGTGATCACCGGCAGCCCGCAACGATTTCCCAACGCAGGCGAAGGCCGCACCAATTTCAAGGGCGAGCCAATGGCACCACCCACCGGCTACCAGCACTACCTGAATACCCTGGCGAGTGAACGGCCTGATACATCGCTAGCGTTTGAAGAGAACGGCGACGTTTACGATGCCTGGGCGAAGCAAGTACTTAAGGCCTACAGCCGCTTTCAGTTGCTGTGCGCGCTACGCAAAGGCCCCTGGGGCGTAGAAGGCTTAAACCTGCGCATCGCCAAAACATTGCGCCGCGAAAAGCTGCTGTACGGCAATGACCACACGTTAGAGAAAGGCTGGTTCGAAGGCCGCCCGGTGCTGGTCACCCAAAACGACTACGGCCTAAAACTGATGAACGGCGATATCGGCATCACAATGGCGGTGCCCGATCCACGAAGCCCTTCAAATAAGCCAGGAAGATCGCTATTAAGAGTCGCCTTTCCGACCAGTGACCCGGAAAACCCCATTCATTGGGTGCTGCCTTCCCGTCTGCACGCGGTAGAAACCGTATTCGCGATGACGGTACACAAATCCCAAGGCTCAGAGTTTCAGCACACTGCCCTGCTGCTACCACAAACACCCAACCCAATCCTCACCCGCGAGCTGGTCTACACCGGCATCACCCGCGCCCGCGACTGGCTCACGCTGATCGAAGCTAAGCGCGGGATACTAAATGATGCGGCGACTAGGGAGGTTATGAGGGTTAGTGGGGTTGGGGGTTAGCATAAGCTATTGTGAGATATAACCGCATCTATCTATAAGTTGACCGATGAAAAAGCAAAGTTTCACCCATCCTCTTATGAATCATAAAACAAATGATTAACGCTTGGTTGAAACACCTTGAGTAAACGGCTATAAGTACTGGAAAAAGTAGCGCATAGCAAACTCTCATCCTCCCTGAACGGGCCAAAGACCTGCAGTCAGCAATCAATTGTCTCAGAAGAGGCTTGGCGGATAAAACCCATCTTCCTATGCCAAGCAGCTGGTGTTAACAAACGATAAAATAACTTCTAACTCTCAACCCTGGTGCTACTGAAGATGGAGTGGCGTCGGGTTGCGAGCAAACTGTTAGTATAGTATTCAAGCAATAATTAGCTCGTTACTTACATACATGAAACCAATAAGCCAGTTCACTTAAAGAGGTTATCATCAATGAGTTCACACCAAAATCGCCAATATGCTACACTAATAGGATGTTTTTGCAATTTATCAAAACCGCGTAATAGACTATGAAAAAGCAGTTCTTTCATTAAAGAAAAATAGATAACACAGTAGAGTAATTTTTTACATGTATAAGACATAAAGAGAAATTCAATGAAAAATCATGAAAAAATAATTTCTAAAAAACAAGAAAAATTTTTAAACGAAGTACAAGCAAACCTAGAACAGAATGATCACGATTTTTCTAATGTACTATCTTTGGCTCTTGAAAAGTTGGGGATTCATTTTTTTAGCTACGTACATTTAGAAACCCACCCAGAAATTATTAACGAATCAATGATTATTGGCAATTACCCTAAAGAATGGGTTGAAATTTATATAAATAAAAAATTAATAAAAAAAGACCCAGTAATTAAAAATACATCAGTAACGACAGCACCCTTTTTCTGGAACGAGGCTAAGAATATTGCTGGAAATGAAATCTTCAATACCTCTCAAAAATTCGGTATTCATCAGGGTTTCACAATTCCAATTCATGAACCAGGCAATGCTTTTGGGTCGATGCATTTCGCTTCAGATAATAAAAACACTAGTTTTAAATCTTTGATCAATGACAACATAAATTTACTTATTGCTATTAGCTTCATGGCTAACTTAAATCGTCCTAGAAAAATTAAAAATAAAAATAAAAATAATTATCATCTTACAGATAGAGAAAAAGAGTGCTTATTTTGGGTTTCTAAAGGAAAGACATATAGTGAAATTTCAATTATCTTGGGGATAACTGAAAGAACAATAAAATTTCATACGAAAAATATAATTGAAAAATTTGATTCTGTAAACATAAAGCAGGCAATAACTATAGCTTTAAGATTAAATATTTTATAGCAGTCTAATTACTGATTACAACCTAAATTATTGAATTTTTTTATAATATCATCTAATATCGCATCATTACAGTCAAGAATACCATAATAGATAATATCATTATTTGAACCATAGCTTTCACTTAGCACTGTTAATTCCCAGCCTGCTCTTTTAAGCACCCTGGCCATCAAGACATCCACTACCACTTCAAAATAAGACACATTGTTTTTAACGCCAAATATAATCATACCAATAAACAAGCTGAGCGTATAATGGCTTAAACCATGAATTTTTTTAACATCATCTGAATATCCTTCTTTTACAATAAAAAACCTAGAAGCTTCCCACATATTATCATCATATATATTATTATTTTTAACCATATCTTTAAGATATTTAAAGGGACCTGAAAGTAAGGTTGGTGATGAGCTTTTTCGTAGCCTGACACTCCCTATTAAACTATTTTTCCAATAATAGATATAGTAGGCATCCTTATCATCATACATATCCATTTCTTTATATCCACCGACATAGCTATCCATATTCCATTTTTTGTGATCGATAAATATCCTTTTTCGTGCCATAAGCATTTCTTCAAAGACCTCGCTTTCAATATAAGTATAATTTTTCTCATATATATCTGCTTTAAGGGTCTGGAAAATTGGAATTGAATATTTCACTATGAACTCCTATCATTTTAATTTATAAAAACAAAGAAATTTATGTGCCACAATATGATCATAGCTACTAAATACTCACTATTTTTAAATTACTTCCACTATACACACCACGAGTATCAATAATTAATTGAGCCCTTTCTAAAATCAATTCATAATCAAAAATATCATGATCGCAAACAATAACTACAGCACTATAATTAACTAGGCACTGATAGTCTAAAGAAATACCTTTTAACCTTGTGTAAGGGTGAATGGACAAATTAACCTCATCAACATGGGGATCACAATAATCTATGCATAGGCCATACTTCATTAAAAGTGTTAAAATTTTAAGTGAAGGAGACTCTCTTACATCAGATACATTTTTTTTATATGCCATGCCTAATAACAATATCTTTGCGTCATTGAGGACTTCTCCCCTTATATTTAAGGAGTGAATTATTTTATTTACTATCCACGTTGGCATTCTATCATTTACTTCACAAGCAGCATCTACTATACGAGAAGTACAATCAAACTCTTTTGACTTCCAAATAAGATAAAATGGGTCGACAGGAATGCAATGTCCCCCTAAACCAGGTCCAGGTTTAAATGCAACAAAACCAAAAGGCTTTGTAGCTGCTGCTTTTATTACTTCATGAATATCAATATCCATGAAATCAGCAAGTATCTTCATTTCATTCACTAATCCAATATTTACAGATCTATATACATTCTCTAATAATTTTGCCATTTCTGCAGTCTTTGGAGAGCTAACAGTAATAACTTTTTCAATTACAGTTTCATATAACGCCACGCCTACTTCAAGGCAGTTTAGAGTAACTCCACTGCACAGTTTTGGAATTGTAGAAGTTGAAAATTGTAAATTACCAGGATCTTCTCTTTCAGGGCTATAACATAAGAAAAAATCCTCTCCAATTTTGAAACCTTTCATCTCTAGTTTTGTTTGGATCAATTCTTCAGTAGTACCGGGATATGAAGTGCTCTCCAGCACTATAAGCTGACCAGCTTTCAAGTAAGGCAGTATGGTATTAACGACTTCAACAATGTATGAAGTATCGGGATTTTTATTTTTATCTATTGGTGTAGGTACACATAATATCAATACATCTAAAGAATGCGTCAATTCAAAATCGCAAGTAGCAAAAAAATTTTTATTTTTAGCATCTAAAAACTTTTCGTTTTCTATATTTGAAAGATAACTTACTCCTTCATTTATTTTCATAATACGATCTGGATTGACATCAAACCCAATTACTCCATACCCTCTTTCTAAGAAAGTAAAAGATAGTGGTATTCCTACATAGCCTAAGCCAAAAACCCCAATATAAGCATTTTTTAATTCTATTTTTTTCATCAAGTTCATCAAAAGAGACATAAAAACCTCAGCTTAAAATTAATTATCAACAATCCATCTAGCACAATCGTCTGCCCAATAAAGACATTCATGCTGAGCAAGTCCTAAAGCGTGCCCCCCTTTTTGATAAATATGTAACTCATAAGGTATGCTTTTTTTTAATAATTCCCTTGCATATAATATTGTATTATCCACAGTAACCTCTTGATCTTCAGCTGTATGCCATAAAAAACTTCTCGGGTTATTTTCATTTATATAATTTATTGGACTAAATGCTTCTTGATATTCATATAAATCACTATAATCACCTAAAAAATTTTTTCTGGTTTCATTGTGAGCAATAGGGTTGAGAAGGGATAAAACACCATAGCAAAGCACGCAAAAGTTTGGTTTGATATCTAAATTGGTGTATTGATCAACACCATGCTGCTTTAAAATATCATTACCAGCACCTGTACTCATTATTCCGGCTAAATGAGCACCTGCAGAGGTTCCTATTAAACCAATTTTTTGGGGATCAATTTTAAACTCTTTACATTTTGAGCTAACGTAATTGTATGCGCTATAGCCATCTACACATATTGATTTAAAATCATACCCCTTGCTTCCAAGTCTAAATTTTAAGACAAATACTGTAAAACCTTTACTAGCAAACCAAACTCCGTACTCCTTACCTGATTTTTCTGATAAAAAAGAATATGCACCTCCAGGAAAAGCGAGTATTGAATAGCCATTGCGTATTTTTTTTTCTGGAAAATAGATATCAATATAAACTCCCTCATCCACATTACAGTCAATATTTTTAGAAAAAGGAACTATCTCTGTGTAAATATTAATTTTCTCAGTGATCATTTTCACTACCTCTGCTTGTAAAAATATCTACAACTTGTCCTCTATCTTGGTCTATGACGTATTCTTCACTTCGCCATGCTTCTGCAGGGTCTATAGCTATTTTTTCTTTTAATAATGCACATTCAATGTCACCAACATCCTCAAGCAGCCATTTATATGCGTCCGGATCAACTCCAGAAAATTTAAAATATTCACCGAGTACTTTATTATAAAAAAACATAATATTATCAAATGACATCTCTATGATTTTTTCGGCTATTTTTTCGGCTTTTTCTTCCCTTGCCTCATGTTCTGAGGAGATAATTTCTTTTTTAAAAGAATGATTCAATATATTTTTTTTGATTTCATTGAGGTTTTTTAAACCAACGAGGGGTAAGAAAACTAATTTCTCTATCTCTTCGCTTATAGACTGACTTGATAATATTGAAAAAAGAATTGAGTTTTTTAAAACCCAACGCAAAGGAAATAAAATACGCTCAGGAAAAGCTGTTTCTTTATAAAAATTGTCATCATATTTTTTAACTTCTTCTTCAATTTTAGTTTGAATACGTGTCATATGAAGATATAAACCACTAGCTCTTTCTAAGCTGCTAGAACGCGCATCACCATAAAATATATTTTGATTTTTATTGAAGTTACGTATCATTTTTGCGAGTCGGTCTATCTCAGTTTCAGAATATTCTTTTGCATTAGCTAAAACAATCCTACATCCAACAGCTTTATGTATACGTCCTGATTGATAGTCAGTTCCAGTAACAACTTTTAATCCAGGTCGTGATAATTGATGTTGCCCACCTATAGAAAAACTCCAGCACCTAAAAGTTTTTAATGCATCGCTTGTATCAGGTAATATTGCTTCTTCAGGAAAAGAAAACATTGTATAAAGTGAACGTAAAAAAACATCATGACCTACTAATGTATGCCATTTCCATTTTTCGTTTCTTTCAATATAATTATTGTTCAGATAGACAAGCGAGCGATCATCTCCTGAAACCGTAGATTGTTCCAAAAGAAGCTGCCCATCTATATACAGTTTAGCTTTATTACCTTCTTTATCTATAAGCACTATGTAAGATAATTTTTCATTAGTATGAATTGAAAAATTATCACGAGAAAAAATCGTATTAAAATATTTGATTCGATTTGATAATTTTAATTCTCCATAAGCTAAAGATCCGCAAAGAGGGAAATCAACCTTAATAAAAAGGCTTGGGTCTAAATTTGAAAAATCTTCGCTTAGAGGCACGTAGTTGTTGAAGAATCTTACTGTACTTGTTATTTTGTATATAAGAAAAGGCATAACCCCATCTATATCGATGTTACTTTTAAGCTGAAAATCAATTTCTTTTAACACTCCTTCAGTATAAACTGTGTCACCATCGGTTACTGCTATTGAGCAATGTTGCAAACGACTCCAGTCATTATCAAGCTTGCACATATTGTATATGGTGGAGATGCAAGCATCTACGCCATATCGAGCAGCATTACCACCCCCAGGCATAATCTGATTCACATAATAAATTCTTGCATCTGTAACTGTTTCATTTATAACTGACTTAACTATTTCATCTGAACCGTCAGTGGAATTATTATCAACTGCTACGACAACGAGTCTTTTCATTTCATATTTTTGATTAAGAATCGATTTTAATGTTGCTCTAATATGAGGAGACTCGTCCATAAACTTTATTACTACAAATGTATCTCTTTTCTCACTTATTAAAGCTTTGTAATCATTTAGCGTTATTACTTGGTCATTTCCATAGTAACCAACTCTATTTTCCAAATGTCTTTCAACTATTTTTTTTTGTAACCGTACATAGTCGATATTGGCATTATTGCTTTGATCATTATAGTCACTTCTTTTTTTAAGCACCTGCTGAGCAAGCTCAACTTGTTTTATATCAATGTCATTTACTTCAGAGGTAAACATCAAACTCAGTGAATCGCTTTTAATTATCTCTGAGGGTGATCTCTCTCTGTTCTTGAGACATGAAGCTAAGTATTGATTAATCATTATATATTCACCTTTTTAATCGCTAAACAAATTTCTTTACAAGCATACTCTAACTGTGACGGAGGGTAGAAAGTAAACCCTAACCTTAAACAATTAGAAAAATTTTTATTCAATGAGAATTGACTACCATTAATAATATCTACTGATTTTTCTATTAGATTTTCTCTAATTTTATCTATACTAATTTCGCTGTCTATCTCTAACCAAGCAAAGAAGCCTCCTGTTGGTGGGTAGAATTTTACATGTATAGGTAAATTTTTTGAAAAAACATCGATTAACCTCTCCCTTCGCTCATCATAAAAATAATTAAGTTTTTTGCATATTGAATCAACCTTCCCTGTTTCCAACATATTTGATAGAATCAAAGACATTAATGGTGATACACCTCCACCACTAATCAATACACCGCATTTAACTAAGTCAGAGATATTTTGGTCACTCGCATTTATCCAACCTAATCTGAAACCAGGGCCCAATATCTTAGAAAATGAACCAATTGAGAAAATACGTTGTTCATGGCCGGTATACATACTTTGAGGTTGAGGATCTCCAACAAATCGGTATACCTCATCTGAAGCTACATAAAAATCAAATTTATCTGCCAGCATTTTTAATTTATTTATTGTTTTTTTATTTGCTGTTATACCTGTAGGGTTATGATTAAAAGGGATGGTATAAACTAAATCAATTTTCCTTTTTTTACATATTTTTTCTATCTCACCAACATCTATACCACCATCAGTTAAGCCTACAGTTATAATATTCAAATCCCAGTCTTTGAATATTTCTAGTGCAAAAAAATACGTTGGATCTTCTATAATTATAGTCCCACCTTTTGGAACCATCATTTTCAATATAAGTTCTAGCGCATGTGAAGCTCCATTGGTAATCAGAATATCTTTATAGAGCACTTCCATTTTTGTTTTATTTGTCAACCATTTAGCTATTTCAACTCTTAAGCGATACAATCCTTCTTCTGGTGCATATTGAAATGCCTCATTATTTGAATGATTTATTACTTTCAATGCGGAACATTTAACTTCTTCTGAAGAAAATAAGCAATTTTCTGTCTGTCCTATTCCTAAATCAATCATTTATACGCTCCTAACCAAGCAAACCAAAAAACAAACCGATAATAATAAGTAAAAAACCACTAATAAAACCTATTTTTTTGCTGATTTCATCGCTAATTCCTTTAGATCTTATTTTTTCGGCCACAACTATATAAACCATGAAAGCCATCAATCCTGCTAGCATGCCAAGTATATATAACACTACGATTTGAAACACTAATCCATTTTCTTTATTTATAAACTGTGGAAGTATAGCTATGTAAACTAACAAAGCTTTTGGGTTAGATATATTTATAATAAAACCTTTAATATATGCATCTGAAGGTTTTATTTTCTGAATTTCATTATGGTGGTTATGTTTTTTTATATTTGAAAATTTTATTGATTTTTTTATATCTTTAATACCAAGCCATATTAAGTACAAAGCTCCCAAATATTTTATTGCCATGAAAACCATTGCATTATTTACTATCAAGAGTCCCAGTCCCGCAGCAGATAGGCCAAAATATACTGTTTCAGCTGTTAATACTCCTGCAGTAGTAAATAAACCCAAATACCTTCCACTTGTTAATACTACTACTAAAACTAATAAAGTTGCGGGGCCTGGTATAATGTAAGCAGTGAAGTCGGTCACAAAATATAACAACAGCTTTTCTATTTCCATGCTAAATCAACCTTTAAATATGAAATCAAATAAATTACTTTCTTCATTATAACCAGCTAGCATAAGAGTATCTTTATATTCATCAATAAATATGTCTAATATATTTTTAACCCCTCTTTCGCCCATTGAGGCAAGTCCATAAATTGCTGGTCGTCCAATAAATACCATTTGTGCGCCTAAACATTTTGCTTTAAATATATCTTCGCCTCTTCGTATACCTCCATCAATCATTACAGGTATTTTTAAAGATTCAGATATTTCTTTGACTACATCAATTGGTGATATACAGCTGTCTAATTGTCTACCACCATGATTTGAAACTATTATTGCGTCTACACCAATGCTCTCACAGTCGATAGCTTCTTCTTTATCTATTATTCCTTTTACTATAAGATTGTAGGGCCAAATATCTCTTAATTTTTTTAAATCTACCATATCAAAATCGGCATTCATGCTTCTATTAAGCAGTTTTGCTTGTAGTGAAGAATTTTTAGTATCAATATAATCTTCAATATTAACTAATTTTGGCCTTGGTTTGAAAATATGATTTTTAACATAGCTGGGTTTGCACAGAATTTCGTAAATATTTTTGTGTGATAACTTAAAAGGCAGCTTAAAACCATTATATAAATCTCTTTCTCTCTTCCCAGAAATAGGTACATCTACTGTAATTACTAAGTTTTTACATCCAACACTTATCAGTTTTTCTAATAAATTTTTAGTTATTTTTTCATTCATGGCATACAGTTGAAACCATAAATATTTTTCTTCAGTTATTTTAATGACATCTTCTATTCTATTATTTGATGCTGTAGATAAAATAAATGGGATTTCTTTTATTTTAGCGGCTTTTGCTAAAATAATATCAGCATTAGGATAAAAAACACCTGCCAAACCAATTGGCGATAACCCTAAAGGAACTTGATACTCAGCACCTAACAGGGATACGACTTTATTATTATTTTTTACATTTAAATTTTTTGGTTTTAATTTAATTTTTTTTATACTCAAAATATTATTACCGACACATATTTCATCGCATGCTCCACCTTCTAAATAATCAAAAACAAATTTAGGTAATTTCTTCTGCGCACTCCTACGATAGTGTTCGATATTGTGCATTAATCAACTCCTTTATATACAACCCCATTAACGAATAAATATTGACTTCCTGATGCACTAATTATTCCTGTTGCATGTACTTCAGGTATCAGCGAAGTGAAGAGTGCTGTGATCCATCTACTTCCAATCTTTTCAATATCTAAATCGCTATTTAATATTTTATCCGTACATTCGGGTATTGGAGCGGCGACGTAACAGCTATTTAATAGAATATCCATATTAGAAGTTAAAATATGAAATCCATCATGAAGAGCATCTTTAGAACCGCACATCCATTTGAGCATCGCTTCTGTTTTAAATTTTCCAATATTATATTTTTTAGCTATAGGCAATTGATACACAGGCAAACCATTTATATGATCGGTTATTATTAACCCCACCCCATAAAAATCGTTCTTATTCTCAACCCTTATATTACTCATCAAAGTAGAAAGTTTTTCAAAGACCGTTTTATCTTTATCATAATTAATCATAATTAGCCTTTTTTATTAAAACCTACCATGTCGGTTTGGAAAATAATCTTCCATTTCTCCTTCCCTTTCTATATCTACTGTTGCACAATGCAACCCACCACCAAAAGGTGCAACATCCCAAAATGGAACTGGCACAACATTAAATCCAAGTTTATCTAATTGCTCAATTTGCATTTTTTCAGATTCCTCGACTACTATAGTATTTTGATCGATACTAAGTAGATTCATCGATAACCAGGGTGAGCAAAAACTCATTCGTGGTAACGTTTTATAAGTTTTGCTTGGTTTTTCAGCCTTTATAATTTGCCAATCATTTTTTTCGAAATATCTAATTAATTCTGGATCAGCTGTTCGTTCACCGCAATGTAGCACCATACCTGGCTTTAAAGGTACGAATGTTGCATCTATATGTTGTGGGTAATAATTATCAAATGTTACTGCATGGACTCTGTGATCTTTAAAGTGATTTTTAATCCATTTATAGCCCAACTTATTTGTTACAAGCGAAAGCTGAACAAATAAATCTTTTCCGAATCTTGAGATATCCGCGGCATCAAATAATGGTTCTTCATCAGTTAAAATAAGGTCATTTTCTCTAACCTTTATTAGTTTTTCTTCATTACTTAATTTTTCATATTTTTCCCAAAAATTTTTATTAAACGATTCATCAGATAGTCTAGGTTTAGGAGCGGCCTCCCATTTCATTTTAGAGTCATTTTTGAAATAATTAATTATCAATGGTCTATAACATAAATATTCATGCCACCTGCTACGCTGGGACATGGTTGCCTCAAGAATCTCATTTCCAACTACAGCTAAAACATCTCGTGGAGGCATACATCCAAACATTGATTTCTGATTCCAATCAGGTGTACTAACCTCTTGTGCGAAGTCAAAATCTGAAGGCCTGTCAACTTTAACTCCTTTTTTTTCTAAAATTTTAACCAAGTTATCTAACTGTTCGTCTGCTGCATCAACTAATTCATCAGGAACCAATCCATAAGATCCTTTTGGAAAACCTTCATTAGGCCAATCCCTTATGATAGCTGGTTCAGGTGCTTGAACCATTGTACCTTTTGCACGACCAACCATTACTCTTCTAAGAGGATCCCACTCATTCCAGCTATTAACTTTTATTTTTTCAGCATCTGAATCTATAATTCCTGTTTTCACTATTCGACTCCTTTTAACAACGATTAATTTTTTAATAGGTTAAGTTACTTTAATAAAATAGTTCAACTCCTTTCTTCCAACCACCTGTCCTAAAGTACAGGTGGTTGGAGGAAAGGAATTAA
>NZ_JAKVTW010000018.1 GCF_022489065.1 Vreelandella neptunia
CAAAAGTGGATCAAACTTGGCTCAAGGTTCAAACGAATTCATTCAAACTTACGTTCTCATGACCGCTTGCCTTGATATTTGGTGATTTGTCACCGTACCAGCAAGCGCCCACATGAATTACCTGATCAAATTGTTAAAGAGCTGGTCGCCGAGGCCGTGCCCCGTTGACGTGTGGCGTATACTACCCGATTCACCGCCAGCGTCAACAGCGATTTGAATATTTATGAGCAAAAACCTAGCTCTGCATGTAACGGCTGCCAAGCTTGATCCAATAAACGAGGCGCAAAACCCTTATAATGCTGCTAAGCGGGCCAGAAGTTCGTCGCGCCGCTTATTAGTAGTAAAGGCTTCTTCAATAGCGTTGCGCGTTAATTGGCGGAAAACCGTCTCATCCCAACCAAACGCTTCGGCACACGCAATATGGTTGGTTAGCATGCCGCCGCCAAAGTAGGCAGGATCATCTGAGCTAATCGTTACTTTGAGTCCTTTAGCCAAAAGCTTGGGCAGCGGATGATCACGCAGATCCTCTACCACCTTCAAGCTGACATTGGAGAGTGGGCAAACGGTTAGAACAATCTGCTCACTGCGCAAACGCTCGACCACCTCCTCGCTTTCTAAACAGCGCACTCCGTGATCTATGCGCTGAACATCAAGTATATCCAGGGCTTCTTTAATAAAGTCAGCGGGCCCTTCCTCCCCGGCGTGGGCCACACGCACAAGCCCAAGCTGCTTAGCGCGCTCAAACACCTCAGCAAATTTTACCGGTGGATTATTTTGCTCAGCACTATCGAGCCCAATAGCATCTAACATTTTCCAATAAGGAGCCGCTTGCTCCAGGACATGTAACGCCTCCTCAGCAGGGCGATCACGTAGAAAAGCCATAATCATGCCGATAGAGAGATCGAGTGTTTCTTCAGCTTCCTGCTTGGCTTTTAATAATCCCCCCATGACCACCTCAAGGGGAACGCCACGCTGCAGATGCGCCTGGGGGTCAAAGTGCATGTCGACATGGACAACGCCCTCCCCTCGGGCGCGTTTGAAATAATCCATCGCCAGATCGTAAAAGTCTTCTTCATGACGAAGCACGCTCATGCCCTGAAAATAGAGATTCAAGAACCCCTGCAGGTCGTTAAAATAATAAGCATCTTTGGCTTCTTGAACAGTCGCATAAGGCAACTCAATTCCATTGCGTTGCGCTAGCGCAAACATTAACTCAGGCTCCAGTGAACCTTCGATATGCAAATGGAGCTCTACTTTCGGAAGGTTGCGTAAGAATTCGTGCATGGAGGGCTCCTAGCTGTCTTATCAATTGATCAATATCACTCATTATCGGTTATATAATCGGGCATTGGCTAAGTTTACCGGTATCTAGATGCCAGCGGTACTCAACTCCAGGCAGTAATTTCAGCGAACTCACTTGATGGACAAAAAAGATAACCGTTCGATTAATCAACCACTTATCCAGGGAAGCAGCGATATGTTCTGCCGTCGACGCATCCACTCCGGCAAACGGCTCATCGAGAATCACCACTTGAGGGTTACATAGCATTAGTCGTGCTAAAGCCAAACGGCGACCTTGCCCCCCCGAAAGCTGCTGGCCTTTCTCGCCCACCGCCGTCGCTAAGCCTTTCGGCAGTTGCTCAACCCAGCGATCCAAGGCAACCGCTCTCAATGTTTGCCAGAGCATGGCATCACTTGCTGCGGGGTTGGCAATACGCAGGTTCTCGGCAATAGAGGCATCAAAGAGATCCACCTGCTGAGTGAGCATAACAAAATGGTTGGCACGGCTTTCGGAAGAGAGCTGCCAAACAGGAACACCGCCTACCATCGCTTCACCCTGGGTCGCTTTTAAGCGCCCCATCAACACACTGGCTAAAGATGATTTTCCGGCACCAGAGTTGCCAGTAATCACCGCTCGCTTTCCAGCGGGCAGTTGAAGATCAATACCATTTAATGCCGGTTCTAGTGTTTGCGAATAGTGCAGGGAGAGCCGATCAACCTGAACACTGAGGCCAACCCCTTCAGGCAAAGGAACGGCAGGGACAGAGGGCGATGAATCATCGGTTAACGCGTTTAAACGTCGTACCGCTGCATAGCTAGCACCCAGCTTGATAAAGCTTGTGGGTAGCTGAATGAAGGCCTCATTGACTCCCAACGCTATCAAAGTAGCCATTACCAAAATAGGGCCTGTTACCAGCTGCTTGGTGAACACAAGGCTAGCGAACCACACTACCGCCAATACCATTAATCCAGTAATGATGCTTACCAAACAGTTTATCAACGCTGCCTTACGCCCCAAGCGACGCTGATTGAGAAACGCCTGCTGCTCTTGACTAGCGATCATAGCCCGATGCCACCGGGTCGTTTGATAGCTCATCAACTCAGCCGATGCCTGGACTTGATCAACCACTAGACGACGTAGCGACTGCTGATCAACCACCTGCTGATAGCTTTGTGAAAATCCCCAGGCAGCCGCCAACAGGGTCGCCATCAGCCAAAGCAAACCTAGAGTGACTGCAATCAGCACGGCAACGCCGGGCAACCAAATAGCCACAAAAAGAGAAACAGCCACTACACCAAGCAGCGCCACTAACGGTGGCACCAAGAGCCGCAAATAAAAATTATCCAGAGTATCGATATCGGCCGTTAATCGGCTCAGCCAGTCGCTGGCACGCTCACCGTGCAAACGTGCGTCGTCTAAACGCATTAAATAGCCAAACACTCGATAACGTAAGTCAGCCAGCAGCGTTAGCACTGTATTATGGTTATACAGCCGCTCAACATAGCGCGCTACGGTGCGTGCTAAGGCGAAGAAACGGATGCCGCCACCAGGAACATAAACATCAAGCCGTGCAGGCAACCCTAAGGACAAGGCGATGCCGGCCAGGGCACTGGCAGTAATAAACCACCCCGATAGCCCCAGAAGCGCAAGCCCTGCCAATAGAGTGATCAACACCAACAGAGCGCCCAACAAGAAACGCCGACGACGCCTTACTAACAGCAGAAGCCAGGGGCGAAAATCGCGGTAAATAGCCATCATGAGATCACCTCGACGAGTTGCCCCTGCTCAAACGTCAAGTGGCGCTGGGCAGCGGCGATGACTGCCGGATGGTGGGTCGCTATTACCAGGGTGCGGCCCTGCTGGGAAAGCTCAAGCAAAGCCGCCAAAACCGACTGCTCAGTCTCTTGGTCTAATCTCGCCGTAGGCTCATCTAAAAGCACCAGCGGTGCATTGCTGAGATAAATACGAGCAAGTGCTAAACGCTGAGCTTGGCCACCTGACAACCCCACGCCACGCTCGCCGATTAACGTCTCCAGACCCTCAGGTAGCTGTGCCAAAAGAGGCCCAAAACCTGCACCCTGTAGTGCGGCGACCATCTCTTCACGGGACGCTTCCGGATTCGCCAAACGCAGGTTATCGCTCAAGCTTCCGTGCAGCATGCAGGGCTGCTGATCCAGCCAAGCGAAGTGGCTATCTTGGCGACGATACTCCCCAGCGCTTGGCGCTATAAAGCCCGCAAGCAGCGCCAATAGCGTCGACTTGCCACTACCAGAAGCGCCACTAAGCGCCACAACCTCACCGCGCCGGACCGTGAGGTCAATGGGGCCGATTACCTGCCCTCTACTAGGGTAAGAAACGCAAGCAGCCGTTAACTCGATGGCTGACCTATCTGACAGCGGCGTCTCATAGCGATGCTCGCTCACCAAGCTTGGCTGATTAAGTATATTCACCACGCTTTCGGCGGCGCCCAATGCCGCAGCGCGATCATGGTAGTGCTGAGAAAGCGTACGCAGAGGCTGGAAAAACTCAGGCGCCAGCAATAACACGGCTAAACCTGAAAAAAGCGTCAGTGACGGTGACGGGCCGTACTCTATATAGCCTAAGAGGCCAAAACCGACATACATGGCCACGACCGCAATCGCCACAGAGGAAAAGAACTCCAGCACCGCGGATGAGAGAAACGCCAACCGAAGCGTACGCATACTAAGGCGCCGATAACCATCTGTGGCATACCAAACATCCTGCTGGGCATCCGACGTGCGACCAAACAGCTGAAGTGTTGTCATGCCTCGTACACGGTCAATAAAGTGCGCTGAAAGTCGTGACACGGCAACAAACTGATCACGATTGAGGCGCTCCGCCCCCATGCCGACCAACGCCATAAAAAGCGGAATTAACGGCGCAGAAAGCAGTAGAAAAAGAGCCACTAGATAATCGAGCCAGCCTGCCACCGCCAATATCAATAGCGGCAAACAGAGCGTTATACGCAATTGAGGGTAAAACCGCGCAAAATAGCCCTCCA
The DNA here is from genome assembly GCF_022489065.1 of Vreelandella neptunia. Lineage (GTDB taxonomy): Bacteria > Pseudomonadota > Gammaproteobacteria > Pseudomonadales > Halomonadaceae > Vreelandella > Vreelandella neptunia_A. Next base: position 4,305 of record NZ_JAKVTW010000018.1, read on the forward strand.
GCGCATCGATATGCTCAACCGCCTGGTTGGCCAAAGAGCCACTGTGCTGGCTGGTAAGCCACACTGGGCCTAACGCGGATAGTTTATCTAACAGCTCAACCCTGGCACGCTGCCGGATTAGCAGGCTCGCCTCCAGGCTCAGCGTTTCATGGCCCCACTGAAAAGCAGCACGTAAAAGCACACAGCCTACCAGCAGAGAGAATATTGGCAGCAGGGTAACGGGCAATTGGTCGTGAACCACCAATTGATCAATAAGCCATGCAAGCCCCACTACCACGACTATCGTTTGACTACCTGCCAGGACGCCACAAAACGCAGCGCCTAGCAGGCGTTTACGCTCTCCCTTAGCCAACGCTTGCAGCCAACTGCGCGGGGTAAGAGAGAGCGCCTCTTCAGTTACCATGGATCAGTGGTATCCCTCGCCTACACGCACCTTGCCGCGGAATACCCAATACGTCCAAGCGGTATAGGTCAATATAATCGGAATAACAAACACCATCCCCACCAGTAGGAACAGCTGTGATTCAGGCGAAGAAGCCGCGTCCCACAACGTATAGTCTGGTGGCACAATCACTGGCCATTTACTTACAATCAACCCTAAATACGTAAAAACATAAATACCAATAGTTGCTAGGAAAGGCACCCCCTCACGACGCTTTTGGACCGAGCGAAAGACAACAAACGCGCAGAGCAACGCAGAGACGGGGAAAATCCAAATCAGTTGAATATTGCCGAACCAACGTTCCCACACCAGCGGATTGATGAACGGCGTCCACAGGCTAATTACGGCAAATACAAACAGCACCAAGGCCAACAGCATTGGTGTGATCTTATAAGCCCAATCTTGCACATGCCCTTCCGATTTTAGAATTAGCCAAGTAGCCCCTAGCAACGCGTAGCCTGCCATCAAACCAAGCCCTGTCAGTACTGAGAAAGGGGTTAGCCAGTCAAATGCGCCGCCTACATAGGCGAAGTTTTCCACGGGAAAGCCTTGAATATAAGCCCCGACAACAGCCCCTTGAGCGAAAGCGGCGATCGCCGAACCCCAGCAAAAAGCGCGGTTCCACCAGCGGCGGTTACGACGGGATTTAAAGCGAAACTCAAAGGCAACACCGCGAAAGATCAACCCTGCCAGCATCAAGAAGACACCAATGTACAGTGCTGGTAAGAACACCGAATAAACCAGCGGGAAAGCGCCTAAAAGCCCAGCGCCACCTAGCACTAGCCATGTTTCATTGCCATCCCATATCGGCGCCACCGAGTTCATCATCACATCGCGGGCATCTTCATCGGGAGCAAAGGGGTAAAGAATACCCAACCCCAGATCAAATCCGTCCATAAGCACATACATCATGATGCCGAAACCGATGATGAAGGCCCAAACTAACGTTAGATCAAACATTTCCATGTCTAGCTCCTCACCGGGTCAACGTCATCGTCAAAAGGGGTATGCGCAGCAGACATGGGTCGCATGGGCCGCTTGAAGTTCTCATCGGTTGTATCGCGCTCTTCTTCAGGCAGCATACCGTTGCGCACTACGCGCGTGAGGTAATAAATGCCCGCGTAAAACACCACGGCGTAAACCAAGACATAGCCAATCAGCGTAAACAGTGCCATAGGGCCAGTGAGTGAAGGCGTTAAACCCTCGGCATGCGTCATCATTCCGTAAACCAGCCAAGGTGCACGGCCTGACTCAGTCACGATCCAACCCGCTAAGACAGCAACGAACGGCATTGGAATCATCGCCGTCAAACCTTTTAAAAATAGCCGCTTATCATAGATACGTCCTTTGAGGCGCAACACTAATCCCGTTAACGCCACTGCAATCATTAGCAGGCCAATGCCTACCATGACTCGGAAGCCCCAGAAAACAATCAATACCGGCGGCTGTTCTTCAGGCGCCGCCTCACTAATACCCGGCACCTCCCCATCGATAGAGTGGGTCAAGATGATGCTGGCCAGATTGGGAATACCCAACTCAAAGCGGTTGGTTTGCGCTTCCTGATCAGGAATGGCAAACAGCAGCAGCGGCACATTGCCAGAAGTTTCCCAATGCCCTTCCATGGCAGCCACTTTTGTTGGCTGGTGCTCTAAGGTGTTAATACCATGGAAATCACCTATGACCGCCTGGGTTGGTGCCAAAAATAGCAATAGCCAGAGACACATGGAGAGTGCGCGGCGATTAGCTTCGGGGTCACGGTCGCGTAACAGGAACCAAGCACTCACCCCTGCCACTACAAAGCCACCGGTTAAGAAGGAGGCAACCGCCATATGCATAAAGCGGTATGGGAAAGAGGGATTAAAGATTGCTTCGGACCATGAGGTAACATGGAAACGGAAGTCGATCAGCTCTACCCCTGCCGGGGTATGCAGCCAACTGTTAGCCGATAGGATCCAGAAGGAGGAAATGAAAGTGCCCACCGCCACCATAATGGCTGCAAAGAGGTGAACCCCCTGGGGTACCTTTCCACGCCCAAATAGCAGCACGCCCAGGAAAGCCGCTTCTAAGAAGAAGGCTGTCACCACTTCGTAGCTCAGCATAGGGCCAAGAAAATTCGAGGATGCCTGGGAAAAATTGCTCCAGTTAGTACCAAACTGGAACGACATCACGATGCCTGACACCACCCCCATCCCAAAGACAACGGCAAATACCTTTGTCCAGAAGAGTGATAGACGATCCCAAGCTGGATTTTTCGTTTTGAAAAATAGGCCATGAAGCAGCGCAATGTAGGACGCCAAGCCGATGGTAAATACGGGGAAGATTGCGTGAAACGACACGACGAATGCAAATTGCAATCGCGACAATACGAGCGGATCAAGTTCCATTTCACTCTCCTAAGACCTGAATCGGTATCCCATAAAAGGGTTAACACAAGCTTAGTTGAGCCTTAGTGGCACGACACTTTTAGTTATAAGCACTAAGCTTATTTCTTTTCCACTGCTATTGACCATTTACTACGCCCTTCTTGGACAACCATCATATAATAATCAATGGGTGTCCAAGATGAGTCGCATTGACGCACCAAGCACCAAAGCGGTGCACTATGCCTCTTTCATCATGTTCTTAACCATGATCCCAGCTACTATCCAGCTACTACATTAACTGCTATCGCGACATTATTACGACGCTGACCATATAGCCGGTGTAGGCGATAAACAGAGCCAGCAGAATACCGCCTTCTAAACGATTGATGCGCCGAGGGCGGCCGCGCCAGGAAAACGCAAACAGAATCATCAAGAGCGTCATGCCCGTCATGACGCTCCAGTCGCGCACCAACACTTCCCGCCCTGCTTCAATGGGCGCAATGACCCCCGCTAGACCAACAACCGCCAAGCTATTGAACAGGTTAGAACCCACCACGTTGCCTAATACCAAATCATGCTCTTTACGGCGCAAAGCGCTGATTGAAGATGCCAGTTCCGGCAGCGAGGTGCCAATAGCCACCACTGTTAAACCAATGATCAAGTCACTTACGCCGAAGCGAACAGCTATTTCCACTGCCCCCCACACCAATAAGCGTGAACTCGCAATAAGCAGAAGCAGGCCCACCAGGGTCCACATAATGGACTTACCCCGGGACATCGGTTTGCTATCTAGGGTCTCAGCCACTTCAGATACGATTGCGTCGTCGGGCTGACTGCGTGAGCGAACGATACTGACAACGATAAAGGCCACTAATGCCAGTAAGAGACAGACTGCTTCCCAGCGTGCTACAAAACCATCCAGCAGCATTAAGCCAGTCGCCAGCATGACGAGCATCAGTATTGGCATCTCTTTGCGAATAACGCTGGAGTGAACGGCCAGTGGTGAAATAAGCGCAATCAGGCCTAAAATCAAACCTATATTGGCGATATTTGAGCCATAAGCGTTACCCACCGCCAAACCGGGATTTCCATCCAGTGCAGCGAGGACTGAAACCATCATCTCCGGTGCTGATGTACCAAAACCGATAACCAGCATGCCGATCAGTAGCGGAGAAAGCCCAAGCCAACGCGAGGTTGCTGCAGCACCATCAATAAACTTCTCGGCACTCCAAACCAACAGGATCAAACCAAACAAAACCGCTAAAGTGGGAAGCAACATTTCGTTTCCTTCAGAACATAATGATCAGCACTATTTTCAGGATTGCGTATCTTAATGTCGCTTCAAGCGTGGAGCAGTAAGATACTATTACTAGCAATGATGACTAACATATTGCGACCATCTGTTTAGGAACTATCCTGGCAGAAATATAAACGGTCACTATTAGCGTCATGCACTGCTTGTCATTGCGCCGCAGCATCGTTGTCTAAACTGACGCTTTGGTCAAGCAGCCTGGCGATGTTTTTGAACATTATTTCAGCGACATAGACTTGCTATACTGCATGATTAAAAGCTTAATTCGCCATAGCCTAGTAGTTTAGCTAGGTGTTCGCACTGAGAGTTTTGGTTTTTGCCCCCAAATAGATTGATGAAACGCCGCACATTACCGGTTAACACCCCACTCGTTGACCGCACTCCGCCTGAGGTTCGCACTCAGCGGAGACGTCTGCGTGCCTGTCATGAATGTGACTGGGTATCTGCCCTACCACCACTTAGCTCTGGCGAAAGAGCAAGCTGTCCAAGATGCTCGCATGTGTTAGTCAAACGTCACCGCTACCCAGCACAGCGCAGCATGGCGCTTGCCATCGCATCACTCATTGCATTGATAGTGGCGGTATCATTTCCCTTTATCAGTTTTACCGTTAGCGGGGTTAGCAACCGCATTGAGTTGACGCAGACCGCTACGGCCCTGATTGGCTTTCATCAGCCGCTCGTGGCGATCGCCATCATCATGACGATTGTGGTATTGCCAGCGGTATACCTGTTTGGCGTGCTTTGGCTCCAGTTTGGTCTTTTGCGTGACCATCCCTTGCCTTTTAGCCGCGATATAGCCCGCTCGTTAGCCCACTTAACGCCATGGATGATGGCCGATGTATTTATAATTGGTGCCCTTGTCAGCCTAATAAAAATAGCGGGTCTGGCCGATGTCGAGTTAGGCATATCATTCTGGGCATTTTGCGCTTTTGCACTTTTACTGCTGATGACGACTCAGTCTATCGATGCGGATTGGATGTGGTTCTCACTAGAAGGAGAGCCACTATCTCCTGACAATACTCAAACAGGTATGCCCGCCGCCGCCCAAGGTCTAACCGGCTGTCCTACTTGTGGACTTATAAACCGACTATCACCCCAAGGGCGTGGGTATTGTGTTCGCTGCCACGAAAAACTTCACCAGCGCTTGCCACACAGTTTGCAGCGTACCTGGGCGCTGCTGGGTGCATCGGCCATCATGTACATTCCTGCCAATGTTTACCCAATCATGACCACCACAAGTTTAGGCAACTCCACCCCATCCACTATTATTGGCGGCGTTGTTCAATTGATTCAGATGGGCTCATGGCCAATCGCAGCCGTCATTTTCATAGCCAGCGTTATCGTACCCGTGGGTAAATTAGTAGCGCTCACGTGGCTTTGCTTAGTGGTGAGACGAAGCAATGTCCTGAATGCCCAAAGCCGCACCCGTTTGTATCGATTAACGGAATTTATTGGCCGCTGGTCGATGGTAGACGTTTTTGTGGTCGCTATATTAGTGGCACTGATTCGCGCAGGATCATTAATGTCGATTACGCCAGGGCCAGCGGCACTCGCCTTCGGCTCCGTTGTCGTGTTAACCATGCTGGCAGCGATGACCTTTGATCCCCGCTTGATATGGGACACATCTTTGCCACAACGAAACTCTCTTCACCACTCCCTTCGCCACTCTCTTCTTCGCCGTAAAACGGCCACCAAGGAACCTGTTGATGGCTAATGAAACAACACCGCCCAATACCAATCAAACGAACGATGATCCAACCAGTGAGCAGGATTTAAACAAGGCCAAAACATCACGCCAGACCCGCCTTTCACCTATTTGGGTTGTCCCGATTGTTGCCATCGCAATAGGCTTATGGCTGGTATATGACAACTACTCTAGCCGGGGCACCCTGGTAACGCTGACCATGGACAGCGCAGAAGGCATTGAAGCGAACAATACGCTTATTCGCAGCCGCAACGTAGAAATCGGTCGAGTACAAAGCGTACGCCTCTCTGACGACCTCTCACATGCCGTTTTAACAGCACGCATTCAGCCGGAAGTAGAGGATATGCTGCGTGAAGACAGCCGCTTCTGGGTGGTCAAGCCACGTATTGGCCGTGAAGGGATTAGTGGCCTAGGCACCGTGCTATCGGGTGCTTATATTCAGCTGGAACCCGGCACTGAAGAGGCACCGAGACGCGAATTTCCGGTCAGCGACATTCCCCCCGTCGCCCCTGCTGGGCAGGCGGGCCTGCGGCTTAGCTTAACGAGTCAGCTCGGTAACTCCTTGCGCGTCGGTGACCCGGTTTCGTACCAAGGCTACACCGTAGGGCGAATTGAAGAGAACAGCTTTGAACCACAGTCGCGAACCATGCAGCACCAGGTGTTTATTGAAGAGCCCTACACCAATTTAGTCACTGACAGCACGCGCTTCTGGACGTCAAGCGGTATCGATTTCCAGTTAGGCGCTGATGGTGTACGGGTTAACGTCGAATCCATTGAAGCCCTGCTCGGTGGTGGCGTGACATTTGGTGTGCCCGAAGACCTCCCCATGGGTCAGCCGGTTGAGGCAAACTCTCGTTTCACGCTCTATGCGGATGAAAATGCCGCCCGAGAAGGAACGTTTAATCGTTACTTAGAGTATGTGCTCCTGGTTGATGAAACGGTGCGGGGCCTTTCCAAAGGAGCACCTGTAGAGTTTCGCGGCGTACGAATGGGCACCGTTGCCGCTGTACCATGGAACTTTACCGCTCCGCAGCCCGACTCCCGCGCCCGCTTTGCAATTCCCGTATTGATCAGGATAGAGCCGCAGCGCCTGGGCATCGAAAACAGCGATATCGATCTCGAAGAGTGGGAAGCCCGTTTTGAACGTATGTTTGGCCTTGGACTGCGCGCGTCATTAAAAAGTGGCAGCCTGCTAACAGGCGCACTATTTGTCGACTTGAACTTTCAACGTGACCTAGCCGACGAATATGTTGCCGAACGATTCTCTGATCGCGCCGTATTCCCTACAGTCGCAGGCGGGTTTGCGCAGATTCAAGCGCAGGTTACCGATTTGCTTGAGAAATTGAATGATCTTGAAGTTGAGCCTTTGTTAGCCGGCCTGGATCGTAATTTGCAAGCCTCTGAAAGCGTGCTCAATGAAGTTCGTGAAGTAAGCTCCTCTATCAATCAGTTACTGAATGATCCTGAGACTCAAGCGATTGGCGGTAATCTAAACGGTACTCTTGAGGAACTGCGTAACACGCTGCAGGGCCTGTCTCCCTCTTCGCCCGCTTACCAGGAGCTCACGACTGCCATCGAGCGACTGGATCGCTTAATGCGTGATCTGCAGCCACTTACCCGCACGCTTAACGACAACCCCAGAGCTCTGCTGTTTGACAACCTGGATGCCCAAGACCCAATTCCACGCGCGCCCCGTGATTAAGGAGCCTCCATGCTTATAGGGAAACGTATGACCAACTGGATCAAGTGTTTACTGCTGCTAATGATGTGCGTATTAGTATCGGCCTGTGCCAGCAGTACTACTCCCCCTACGCGATACATGCTACCGGTCGACCAGTTGAGCAGTACCACAAACCAACCAGAGGGCACGCTCGTGCTGAGCTCGCCTCGCTTGGCCCACTACCTAGATGTAGATGGCATCGTGATGCAGTTGGATGACATTACGCTGAACGCTGCACGTGAACATCAATGGGCAGAAGGACTGGATCGGCAGCTAGAGCGAAAAATACGTACCCACTTATCGCAAGCACTGCCGATGCTCAGGGTTATACGTGCAGAAAATGAACCCTCTGATGCACTAACCCTGCGTCTAAGCGTTGACCAATTTCAAGGCCGGTTTGATGGCGTAGCCTTGGCTAGTGGCCAATGGCAATTACTAAACGCTGCGGGTGAGCTGCTGGTGATGGAGAATTTTCACGCTGAGACCCCGTTGGAAGCAGACGGTTATCCGGCTCTGGTCCGGGCGCTGAGCGCAAGCTGGGATCAAGCCGCAGAGCTGATCGCTACTCAAATACGCCAGGGCAACTATTTTAATTGATTTGCGGTTTTCTAAACGTAGCTTGCTGAACTACGCTTGACCTAAGTCTTCTCAGGGATGTTCACATGACAGATGAGCCGAACGATACTGCTGCATTACCCACTGTTCAACTGCGTGATGCAGTGAATACTCTGATGCATACAGTCACTACCCTGCTGGAGGACAAGGCGTCGCCCACGACACTTGAGACCGCCCTGCATAGTCACGACGCACTGCTGGACCAACTAGCAATGCTCTCGCTTGACGGATCAACACTCGCGGCACTTGAGCGCATCGAGCAATTTATAACCCTGTGCGCGGGGGACTACTATCAAAGCGCGGCAGCTAAGCTCGACGAGCAACAGCAAAACCGTTTTATTTCGGTGTTTGCGCGCAGGCTGCTCGCCCTGGATGGGTTAGGGCCAGCAACCGCACGCCAGCTGTTTCAACTGGGCGTTTTCACTCCCGAGCAGTTTTTTGCATTAACGCCTAAGGCGCTTGCCCAGCTGCAATTACCCCCAGCGACACTGGCTCGGCTGATCCCCCTACATGCCCAACACTCGTCGCTGACACGAGACAGCCAAACAAGCTGACGCTATATAATCGTGTTACACTGCTCGGCTTATTACTGATACGTAAGTTTTCTGATGTGCCCGTGCGCATCAGATCACAGTGCTGCTAAGCATTGTAGTCTTCACGTCTCCTGTCACGGTCATCCACGGCTAATCAACGACCATCGCGGCACGCTTAGATATCTGGCACACTGCGCTGCCGCGAAGATCGATCAACCTCGCTTTTTGAACATTACATCTAGTGAAAATAACCACTTACCGGTATTAACTCACTAGGTGACTGCGGAGAACGCATGAGCTTTTCTGAACTTGGCCTGCACGCCGATCTATTACGCGCTGTCACAGCGCAAGGTTACACCGAACCTACCCCGATACAACGACAAGCCATTCCCGTCGTCTTGGAAGGTCGTGACATGCTCGCCAGCGCCCAAACCGGCACTGGCAAAACGGCAGGTTTCACACTGCCGATGCTGCAACGTTTAAATACCGGCAAGCGTCCTGGCAAACGTCAGGTACGTGCACTGGTGCTAACCCCTACTCGTGAGCTTGCTGCTCAAGTAGGTGAAAGCGTATCAACTTATGGTCAACATTTAGCGCTACGCTCGCACATCATCTTTGGTGGCGTAGGCCAACAGCCTCAAATTGATGCGCTTAAAGCCGGCCTTGATGTACTGGTTGCCACACCAGGTCGCCTTTTAGATTTACACCAGCAGGGACATGTAGATCTCTCTGCGGTAGAAATCTTGGTGTTAGATGAAGCAGACCGTATGCTTGATATGGGCTTTATCCACGACATCAAACGCCTGCTGCGCCTAGTACCCAAAAAGCGTCAAAATCTACTGTTCTCAGCCACCTTTTCAAATGAGATCCAAACCCTGGCTCAACAACTGCTGGACAATCCAGCAATGATTGAGGTAGCACCACGTAACGCGACTGCTGAGAAAATTGAGCAAGCTATTTACCGCGTGGATCGTGAGAAAAAACGCGAACTATTAGCGCACTTAATTCAACAGAATGGCTGGTTTCAGGTATTGGTGTTCACACGCACTAAACATGGTGCGAACCGCCTAGCTGAGCAGCTCTCTAAGCAAGATATACCGTCAATGGCGATCCACGGCAATAAAAGCCAAGGTGCCCGTACGCGCGCTTTAACAGCGTTTAAAAGTGGCGATTTACAGGTGCTTGTGGCTACCGATATTGCCGCACGGGGCCTTGATATTAATGAGCTTCCACATGTCGTCAACTTCGACCTACCCAACGTAGCGGAAGATTACGTTCACCGCATTGGACGCACCGGCCGTGCTGGTAGCAATGGTGAAGCAGTTTCACTGGTATGTGTCGATGAAGACGGCCTGCTAGGCAATATTGAGCGGCTAATTAAGCAGACACTGCCGAAGCATATAGAGCCCGGTTTTGAACCTGACCCCAGCATCAAACCTGAACCTATCGAGAATGGCCGACGCAATCAGCGCCAACCCCGCGCTAAACGCAAACCTGAAGGCCAGAGTGCTAATACCGGTGGTGAACGCAAACGCCGCGTTCGCCGCTAGCGCGGCTTGCTGGAATATGCGAAGGTGTCGCCTTTGTATATTCCAGCCTCTTGTATAAAGCAGCTATTTTGCCGTTAGGCATGAACAACTTTTCATGGAGTGATTATGGCGTCTTCTCAACTTATGGCGGAGTATCGCCAATGGCTGACGTTTCAGCGTCAAGAGCAACTCAGCCGCGAGCATCAAGGTATTGTGCAGCGTTTAGAAGACGCTCGGGCATCTGCTAATCAAGTGTTACAGGCCTACCGCAGCATGGCTGAAAAGGCATCTGTTGAGGGCGCTTGCTACCGCACGATATTCTTGCGTCAACGCGATGACAACCACGCCCTGCCCTGCGAAGGCTGGCTGTTTGTGCGTCGCGTACTGAGCGAAGGTAATAGCACCCGCGTACGTGTCACTCTGCTTGAAACCTTTACCCTGGAAGACGGCATTATGGCGCCAGGTGATAAACCTGCACGTAAGCTGACTTTAGAAATATTTGATCAGTTGCAGATGGATAAAGGCATGCGCACCAATGTCAGAGTGGACTGCCTAGACTCCTCACAAGACTATCACTTCATTACGCTACTCGATGCCGTACGCGGAGACTTGCGCCCCCACCTTAAGTAAGCGTTGGTATGAAATAAGCACCTCTATGGCATCGCGTCGTTCAATTACGTTTATTTTACTAATGGTCGTGGTGGGGCTAAATCTTCGCCCCGCCATGTCATCAGTTGCCCCCTTGCTAACCCGCTTACAAGAAAGCGCGGGGCTTTCGGCGACTGCTGCGGGTCTACTCACCACCCTTCCCGTACTCTTTTTGGGCTTGTCTGCGCCCCTGGCTCCTACACTCGCCAAACACATAGGCAGTGAACGGGCGCTGAGTGCTGCGCTGATACTTCTCGCCGCAGGGCTTATTTTGCGTGGTTTGCCGCTTCCGGGGGTGTTATTCATCGGCTCAGCAATGGCAGGCTGTGCGATTGGCATTGGCGGCACCTTATTACCCGCCTTGGTTAAACGTGAGCTTCCTAACAGCGCCGACCTACTGACCGGCCTGTATACCATGGCGCTCTGTTTTGGTGGCGCTCTAGGCGCCGGCCTAAGCGTGCCATTAATACAACTACTGGGTAGCTGGCAGGCAAGCTTGATGAGCTGGTCATTATTGGCACTGCTAGCGCTTATCCTCTGGCACTACCAGATGCCTCGATCCTCCCAAACCAATACGCTCTCTGCGCCAAAAAGCGGCATCCTACGACTGCTCAAGCAACCACTGACTTGGCACGTTATGCTGTTTATGGGTATTCAATCCTCCATGGCTTATATCGTGTTTGGCTGGCTACCAACGCTGCTAGTCGACCGCGGCTATAACGAGGCCGACGCGGGCTGGACCATGGCCGTATCAATCATGTGTCAACTGGCGTCTGCTTTAGGAGCACCTTGGCTTGCACGCTTGGGAAAAGACCAACGCCCAGCTTTATTGTTAGTACTCTTAAGCACCGCCGCAGGCCTGTGGATGCTGCTGATCGCGCCACTCATCTGGAAATGGCCCGGCGCGGCACTTCTGGGGATTGGTCAAGGGGGCAGCTTTAGTTTAGCGCTGAGCTTGTTAGTCTTACGCACAGCAAATTCAAGGCTGGCAGGGCAACTGTCCGGCCTTGTTCAGGGCGGTGGTTATACATTGGCAGCGCTGGGACCGTTTGGCGTAGGGGTTATGCTTCAATCAGGCGCCAGCACCTCACATATCGCCTGGCTACTAATCGTACTGATTACGGTTTGCTGTGGTTTCGCATTACTAGCGGGACGCAATCAGCGGCTAGATGATATAAGCGGCGGACTTTTGGTCGAGCGGGTCACCCGCGGTAATTGATTCCCAGGTTTCCTATATAACCTCAGGAGATGGCAATGCCCCCCTACTCCCTTTTAGCCAGCAACGCCATGACCGATAAACGTATTTTAGTGATTTACACAGGCGGTACGATTGGCATGCAGTCGCACCCCAATGGGCTTGCGCCGGGCGGTAACTTTGCTACCCGAATGGCTGCAGCGCTTACTCAACTACCAATTGCTCAGCAGCAGGCTCTTCCGGTATATGATGTCATTAGCTACGCGACACTAATTGACTCAAGCGCTGCCACACCCCTTACCTGGCAACAGTTAGCCCTTGATATTAATGATCAACTGACGTCTTACGCTGGCTTCGTCATTATTCACGGCACCGACACCCTTAGCTGGACCGCAGCCAGCCTTGCTTACCAACTGCAGGGTCTGGATCGCCCAGTCGTTATCACCGGTTCAATGCTCCCGCTGGAAGCCCCCGACAGTGACGCTTTGGCAAATCTACATGGCGCCCTTAAGTTTGCCGCCACCCCGTCACTGCAAGAAGTGGCTATCTACTTTGCTGGGCAACTGCTCCGCGGCACCCGCGCCATCAAACAGCACAGCGATGCGGCCGATGCCTTCACCAGCCCCAACTACCCCTTACTAGGTAAGCGGGTGGGCGACGATTTCGTTTATTACCCCAGTCGTGGACTGGGACAGCAACAGCGTGGCGCGCCCCGCTTCGAGCTGCCTGACTACCGCTTGGTCAATCAAGGGGAAGTTGTCCGCATTGTGCTTTGGCCTGGCATTACCGCTTGGCAGCTTGATACGTGGTTGGGTGATTCACGCGTCAAGGGTGCCCTGCTTCAGCTCTGGGGTGCAGGCAATCTACCTAACGACCCTGGCTTGCTGGATGTGCTTGCTAAAGCCAGTGGAGAAGGCAAGTTGCTCGCGGCCATTAGCCAGTGCCCCAAAGGGAGCGTTCATCTAGGCGCTTATGCAGCGGGGCATGGTCTCAGCGATGCCGGCATTATGGCGGGCGACAGCATGACGCCTGAAGCAGCCTTTACTAAGCTTGCCCATTTATTGGCACAGCCACTCACGTTAGAAGATCAGCGACAGCGCTTTTTAACGCCTCTCGTCGGTGAGCGTTAACTCATCAAAATTGCCGCCGTGCTGGCATTAGCTGAGATTAAGACTATGGTGAAGGAGGTTAACCTAACAGTTTGAAGGAGCAACAGATTATGGAAAAACCGGTACATCATTTCAGCGAGTTATTTGAACAGTTGGGTCTTGCTTCAGACGCAGACTCCATTGAGCGCTTTATACAACGCAACGCCCCTTTGCCCGAATCAATGCCCCTGGCTGACGCCCCTTGCTGGAACGAAGGACAAGCTGAATTTCTAAAAGAAGCGGTCGATGAAGATGCGGATTGGGCAGAGGTCGTCGATCACCTTGATGCCTCAATGCATAAAGCTAATTAAGCCATTAAGATTTTCGCGCCGCATCGACGCGGCGCCTAAACCAGGCACCAATAAGTAGCAGTAACGCGAGTGCTATGAGGGGTAACACCACATCAAACTGCAACGCATCCTCCTCTTCAATAGCTTCCAAGGCGCCATAAATGGCACTGCTATAGACAACCCACTTCACTGCTAAACCAAGTGTTGCCGCCAACAGGAAGGTCTTGATAGAAATATTACGTAGCCCCGCGGCAAAGTTGATCACCGAGTGAGGGAAGCCGGGCAATACCCGAAGCGCACACTGAGTCATCAAATCGCTACGCTGCTCAAGCATCTGCATCACTTTTAATGTCAGCCCGCTGGGATTCCATCGTCTTCCAGCTCTTGCCGCTAACTGATACGCCCCCAGTGCGCCTACCACACTACTTATCGTCAGCATAAGCGTAGCGATAAGTGGCGGGTAAAATGGCGCAATAAGCCACAGTCCAATACTGCCGGGCAAGCCTATAGCTAACGTAATGGCCATAGTCAGCATCACGCCAATAATCACCACAGGATGATGCGATGCTTGGGAAGCCCAGAGCTTAAATGCCATTAAATCTGGCGAATACCACAGCCACAGATAGGTAAGCATCGCGAAACACGCAAAACCTAGCGCCCACCGCCATGATCGTCGTGGGGTTTTATTCATTTAAACGAGCTTCTACGCGCTCAAGTATTTGTCGACTCACTTTACCCACTAATGGCTTGGCGGCCTTATTAACGGCTTTTTCCATTAACCGATTGCGAATCTCATAGCTCAGCGTCAGCGACACTTCCGTGCCTTCTGGCACTTCTCGGAGTTGATATCGCCCCTGATTTTTAACGCCATCTAACGACTCCCATGCCAGTACATGCGGCGGCTGGTTCTCGGTAACCAGGACATCAAAGGCCCAGTCCATGCCCACTGCGCGCACATGCCACCGATAGCGATTCTCGCCAAGTGTGTCGATAGAACGAATCAGGTCAGAGTAATCAGCAAAGTCTTCAACACGGCGCAAAAGTTCAAACACGCGCTCGGGTGATGCATTAACAATTTCACTGTGTTCAATGGTGGCCATCGGTATCCCTCTAACAGTGTGGACGATTAGCGTAGCATGTTGATATTAATGCTGCTCGCCAACAAAGTGTTGGCTTCAATGAGTGCTAAAACTGGTCAGATTAACGGCTATTGCGTAAACTGCCGCCTTTCCGGACCGGACCCCGGATCGCCGCGCCAGCTAAGTGCTGTTCGCGATTAACAAATTCTCCGACAACGAGTACTTCCTCATGTCATCAACTCCCTCAGTGGCGACCCATAACGCCACGTCCGTGGTTATCTATTCCGGTGGAATGGACTCTTTTACCGTGCTGCATCGCGCGCTACGTGAAGGTCTCAGCGTACATGCGCTGTCGTTCGACTATGGTCAGCGCCATGCCCGCGAGCTCGATACGGCTCGCCAGGTTTGCACGTCGCTTGGCGTGCCACACCAAGTCATCGACATACGAGCGATTCATGGCCTAATCGATAATTCAGCGCTCACCAACCCAGACCAGACAATGCCACATGGCAACTACGCCACGGAGAATTTACGCGCTACCGTGGTGCCTAATCGTAATATGATTTTGCTCTCACTCGCGATTGCCAAAGCAGTTAACATTGGCGCAGGTCGTGTCGATTACGGGGCCCATGGCGGCGACCATATACTCTACCCCGACTGCAGGCCCGAATTTGTTGAGGCGATGAATCACGTGGCGGGCATCGCCAACTTCGAGCCCGTGACGCTACACGCCCCCTACCTCTCCTCAAGTAAGGCCGACATTCTACGTGAAGGCCTTGCCATGGGGCTGGATTATCGCCACACCTGGACATGCTACGAAGGCCGAGAATTAGCCTGCGGTGTATGCGGCAGTTGCCGCGAACGGCTAGCTGCTTTTGCCGCCAATGGTGTCACAGATCCACTGGCTTATAGCCCTGACAACCCAATAGGTCAGCGCTGATGTATCAGATCAAAGAAGCGTTTTACACCCTCCAGGGGGAAGGCGCCCAGGCAGGCAGAGCCAGTGTTTTTTGTCGCTTTACCGGCTGCAACCTCTGGTCGGGCCGTGAAGCTGATCGCGCGACGGCTAAATGCACCTTTTGCGACACCGACTTTATTGGCACTGATGGTATCAACGGCGGAAAGTTTGCCACTGCCAATGCCCTTGCCGAACATATTGCCGCGCTTTGGCCCCATCATAGCGACGAGGCAACGCCCTATGTCGTGTTTACCGGTGGGGAACCTTTACTGCAGCTTGACGCGGCATTGATTGCCACGCTTCACAGCCATGGGTTTGAAGTGGCCGTCGAAACGAATGGCACGCTTGCACCGCCTCCAGGTATCGACTGGCTGTGTGTAAGCCCCAAGGGAAGCAATCCATTGGCCGTTACCCAAGGTGACGAATTAAAACTCGTTTACCCCCAGGTAGACGCACCCCCAGAGCAGTTTTCAGGCCTGGGGTTTCGTCACTTCTTTCTACAGCCGATGGATCTTGCTCCGCTCAACCAGGACAAAACGACTGTCGCTGAAGCGACCGCGTACTGTATGGCCAATCCGCAGTGGCGTTTATCGCTGCAAATGCACAAATTAGCAGGTTTTGATTAATGTCTTTATTCGTTACCCAACTGACACATATCGACGTCTCTCTTTGGTGCTCCAAGCGCGGCTTAGTCGGCTGCAGCTGGCAGGTAGATGCCGTACTGGATGGCGAGCTAGGTGAAGATGGCATGCTGTTCGATTTTGGTGAAGTAAAACCGTGGATCAAGCGCACGCTGGACAATGGGCTTGATCATACGCTGCTAGTACCCACGCAAGCGCCAGGCGTCAGTGTCACCGAATGCCATGAAGGCCTATGCGTTCGCACCACAACGCCCTATCCAATGGAAGTACGCGGCCCCAAAGAGGCATTTAGCCTGTTGCCCTGGCAAACCGTTGAGTTTGATACGGTCGCTGAGCATTTAAGCCAGCAGCTCACCCAAGAACGGCCTGAAAATGTCCACCGCGTTACCTTAAGACTTAGCGATGAGGCCATTGATGGCGTTGCCTATGGCTACACGCACGGCCTAAAACGCCATTTAGGCAACTGCCAGCGTATCGCCCACGGCCACCGTTCGCGGCTGCATATCTTTCAGCAGGGGGTGCGTCAAACTATGCTCGAACAGCAGTGGGCGGCATGGTTGGATAATCGCTACTTACTTGAAGAAGCGGATATTACATCACAGGATAACGACTTCCTTACCTGCGGCTATCGGGCCGCACAAGGTGATTTTTCCATTACGCTGCCACACTCGCTCTGTGCAGTTCTACCCGGCCCCACAACGGTTGAAAATATTGCCGCCTGGCTGGCAAAAAAGGTGGCCACGCAAAGCGGAGTGACCACACGCATCCAGGCCTTTGAGGGCATCAACAAGGGTGCAATTGCTATGTTTTCACCCAGTGCTGCGATATGAGTGAAGGATGTCGTGCAGGGTGTGGCGCCTGCTGTATAGCGCCTTCAATTAGCTCAGCCATCCCCGGCATGCCTGAAGGCAAGCCGGCGGGCGTTCGCTGCGTGCAGTTAGATGAGGATAACCTGTGCCGACTGTTCGGCGACCCGAGCCGCCCCAGGGTCTGCGAACGCTTTAACTTTGATACCAGCGTTTGTGGCGAGCACCGTGAAGAGGCGCTCGCCACGCTGACCTGGCTAGAAGAAGACACACGCTAGAGGCGTAGCCTATCCACCCCTACCAGAGCCCCCCCCCCCTACGGCTAGTTTTCAATACCCACGGGGTGCGGTAAGCGCCGATCCAACAAACTGATCCAGCGTGTCAGTACCGGGGCATCACTATGGCTGACTTCACTCAATAAACGGCGAAAGCTCTCCTTGGCCTGCTGATCATTAGGCTCGATGCGCGTCAGCCATAGCTCCAGAGCCGCTAATTCCTGGTGGCGATTACCGTGCTCACGAGATTGATTAATCGCCATTTCGGCCAGTGCTTTAACCTCATTGGCGGGATGCCCAAGAAGAGAGCGCACTCGGGCAAGCTGCGTGGCTAACTCAGGTAGGAAAAGCGTTGTCCTTTCTCGGGCGATCACCAAACACTGGTCGAGATAATCTTCTGCGGCGTTTAATTCGCCCAGCTCAATACAGGCGTCCGAGTACCACAACACTGGCCGCTGATAGCGATCACGTCCATTGAGCTCCGCCATCTGATCCAGACAATCGCGCAATTGCGTTAACCCAGAGGCATCACCGGCTAAAGCCCGCTGCCAGCCAAGAATACTTTGTGCAGAAATTTGCCACAGCTGTAAATCAGGGGTGCCGGTCATGGCGGCCGCCCGTTCTGCATGTCGCGCGGCTAGGTGCACATGGCCTAGTTGACGAAAGAGCGCGGCCGCAAATAACAGTGCAAGCGCCAAGGTACCGGGGTGAGCAATCTTCTCCGCCAACCGAATGGCCGCTGAGACCTGACGCTCGGCACGCTGATAATCGCCCCGTAAGCAGAGCGCCCAGCCTTGAAAACACGCGGCAGAGACTTGCGGATGATCTGAGAATGGCAACCACTCAATCATCATTTGCGCATTAAGCGGATCGATTTCATCCAAATGGTCGTGAGCCTGCTGAATGCGGCCAGCCCAATACTCGCAATTAGCCCGAGCATAGTCGGCTAAACGGCGATAGCGCGGGTCTTCGAGGCGCGATGCGATATCAGCCAGCGTCGAAGCAAGGGCAAACGCATCGGCATGGGCATAGCGCTGGCTACGCCCTACCCAAAGTCCCCATTTGACCAGAAATATCTGCTCTAAATCTTCTGGATCTTCGAGGCTATCGCTGCCTGCTTCCCGCAGTAGCTCCCTGGCACGCACGAAGCTTTCATGAGCGGTCGGCGAACCGTGCCCCTCTAATGAAAAAGCGGCCTGGCCGCGCACGGTGAGCAAGCTGACTTCTCGTTCGATCTCATGCTCGACGTGACGTAGGCTGGCTAAACCAAAATCAGCCATGCGAAGGGCGGTTCTGTTGGCACTCACTTTAAGGGCTTCCCGGGCTGCCAGCTCAAAATAGCGTGCGCCGCGAGCATAATGACCGCTACGGCGCAAATGGGTGGCAAAATCACCCGGGTGGCGACTAATCCACACCGGGAAGCGCTCTTCGATTAAGGTCACCACCTGTTGATGTAGCTTTACACGGACGTCACGCGGGCATGATAAGTAAGCGGCTTCTTGCAGTAACTGATGGCTAAACTGATATTCGTGCTCGCCACTCTCTTTATCGACCGGCTCGACAATTTCCAGCACCCGCATATGTTCTAGCGCCTGGTTTAAGCGTCCTTTTTCCCAGCCACTGCACTCAAGTAGGAAATCCAACCGGAATCGCTTACCGAGTACCGCCGCCACGTGGGCAATTTCACGATCTCCCTCAAGCTGATCAATGCGGCTGGCCAGAAGCCCTAATAACCCTTTGGGCAGCTCATCAAATTGAACACTGCGGCCTTCTCGGCGATCCATATCCAAGCGACGACATATCTCCTGCATATAGAGCGGCACACCATCGCAACGCTCAATAATCTGATTGCGCAGTCGAGGGCTCAGGTGAATGCGGTAACGCCGTGACAGCTGAGATAGCAACCGCGAGCACTGCAAGGCATCCAGATTACCTAGACTGATCTGCTGATCCCAATGCAACTTCACAGGCAACACTTCACGGCCATGATGGCTGGCTACCAACATAAAGGCAGTATTAATGGGCAAACGGGCCTGCAGTCCGGCTAATACTTTAAATGAAGGTTCATCAAGCCACTGCAGATCATCGATCATTAGCACCAGGGTATGGGTGGTCGCCTGACGCTCTATCAGGCGGTGCAGCAACATGACCACCAGCTCAACGGCCTCACCGCTTTGAGCAAGCTGGGTGATTTCCTGTACTTCATGAACCCCAAGTGCTTGCTCCAGGAGATGCTGTCGGTCTGATGCAAGTTGATCGAACTCAAGCGTTGCCTGTAGCTCGTGAATAGCCTCAACGGTCAGGGTTTGCTTGAGATACCAGCCAACCAGCGTGCGGGCAACGCCATAAGGATCCAGTACCGAAAGACGCGTGGTGGGCTGCCAGCAAATCGCTGCATCACGGCTTAGCTCTAGCTGACGAAAGCCGACCATCAAAGCCGACTTACCCATCCCCGAAGCCCCACGTACCAAAACGCTTTGGCGCAGGCCAATACCCGCCCGCGCCAGCGCATCGCGTAAAGTGCGCAATGAGGTTTCACGGCCGACCAAGCTGGGCGGCAGTGCGTCGCGGCCACCCTCGTTCTGGCCCAGGACCAACGCACGTAAACGAACGCGACCGTCGCTGGCAACCAAGCGTGACACCAGCCTCGGCTGTAAATCGAGCGCGGGCGGCATGTGCTGACTGGCCTCTTGGGAAATAACCAGCTCACTCCCCTCGGCAGCACTCATGAGTTCCAACGACGTTTGCGTGACTTGCCCTAAAGGATCCGCCAATTGACGCTCAGGAAGGTAAACAACGCGGCCACTGTGCAAACCAGCGGCCAGTTCGAACTGAGGAACATCCCCTTCGCCAGACCAGTGTCGAGCGCTCTCCTGAGGAAGTGCCTGACGGCAGTGCTCATAGAGCGCCACCAGCTCAGCTAATTGATGCGCAGGACCGTGGGTACCAAAACATGCCAACCCCAAACCACCGGTGGCGCCAGGCAACCAAAAGCCCCCAAGGTGATGGCACTGCTGCTCTAACCAGCGCAGTAACTCCAACTGCAGAGTAAGACAGTGGCGGGTCGCCGCCCGGTCTTGCCACTCCCCTTTCAGGCGCAGGCGAATAGCCATTACAGAGAGCTGGCGCAGCTCAATCTCGTCTTCACGGAGAGGTTTACTGTCCGCAGCCAGCGCGCGAGAAAAAGCCCCTTGCGGGCTCATCATGCGCGGATCATGGTGACCATCCGACCAGTAGCTAGCCAGCTGTAAAAAGCTTGGCTCGGGCTGCTGACCCGACAAAGCTAATAGCTGCAAATAGCTATTATACTGCTCGTGGGCGGCGGCCATTTGGTTCTGTTCAGCAAGTTGACGTACCAAACGTTCATGAAACGGGCCGTAGCCTGAAAAGCGGCTAACCAAGGTTTCCAGAATGGGATCGGGTACATCCGCATGGGCTTCAAGCACCTGTTCGGCAAAGCGGATGACACGCTGGCGCCACTCATTACGCACTTGAACCAACCAACGCTGAAACTCGCTACAGTTGGTCAACTGCAGCTCTTCAATTAAGTCGCCTTGATAACAAGCCATCAGCGCTTCTAAGGTATTTAAATCGCGCGGCCCTTCCAGCAACTGCTGCAGCGTATGAAGGTCTACCTGCCAATTAGCAGGGAGCTGAAATGCTATTGTTTGCCGGGAGACACTCAACACTCGGTCGGCACTCTCTCCCAGCGACTGGCGCAAACAGTGCAGCGCATGGCGCAGGTTGGTTCTACCTGACGACAACCCTTGATCGGGCCATAACAACTCCGCTAAAGCAGCGCGGTTAACTGGCTGGCGATGCAGCAGAAGATAAACAAGCAGCGCCTTTACTTTGTCGTAGCTAAAGTGGGTGAGTACATCTTCGCCCTGAGTAAGCGAAAAATGGCCAAATAGGGTTAACTGATCAGTCTCACGAGCATCGCGCATGATAAACATCCTGCCGGGCTAAGCGGCTTAAGCTGGCACACCGCTATGAAAACGAAAAGCCGTATCGGACGAAGTAATCAGCTCCGCTTCACGCGCTACAAAAAAAGCGATCCGCTCATCAATAGAGTTTGAAGTTTGCTGGCGCGCCAGTAACAAGTAGTCTTCAAAATGACGACCTTCTGACTTCACCAAGGTGCGATAAAACTTGGCTAGCTCTTCATCTAAATAAGGGATCAAGCAAGCGAATCGTTCACAGCTACGCGCTTCAATAAGTGCGCCAATGATTAGCACATCAATTAGCCGTTCGGGATCATTGCTACGTAAGTGGCGTCTAAGGCCTTCAGCGTAGCGAGATGCTGTTAAATGCTGGTAGGCAACCCCACGTGCTTCCATTAGCGCAACCACTTGCTCAAAATGCAGCAGTTCTTCGCGCGCTAGTTGCGACATTTTGCTTAGCAACAGCGGTTGATCAACGTAGCGATAGAGCAAACTCATTGCCGTGGAAGCCGCTTTTTTCTCACACTGAGCATGATCGATAAGCAGCGTTTCAGGGTTTTCAAGCGCCCACTGCAACCACTCCCTAGGGGTATCGCAGGCCAAAAATTGGTACAGACTTTCTGGCAGCAGATCATCAGCTTTTAAACCATGGTCAGCCGTCTGCAAGACGCTTTTATGTAATGCACTGGGTTGTATCAACATAACACCATTACCGATCTTGTATTTCACTATTGTACAACATATAAGCGCGCAAGGCGCTTAGTCCCTGTTGCCTGCGGTTCTTGAAACCTTACATCTTCTATTTCTAATGTAGCAGCGTACCCAAAAGCGCTCCACACACTTTATAGGCACAGCTTATAGTCACTGTGTGCCTAGCGACTTTTTCCCTAGCGGCCACTTGCCGCTACAGAGCAGCACGATGACGCTAGGGTAATAAATTGAGGACTATGGTAACGCGCTGTAACGTCAATCACACCCGCACACGCTTAGGTTGACTTAGAAACAGGAAAAAACTTTCCTGAATTTATGCTAATCGACTAATAAAAAGCGTTTTTTTGATTCATTTTGATCCCGACATAAACACAAAGTACAAGACACGCTTCTTCTTGCCATCTTAACATTGTCGACAGTTTGCCGTAGAATCTCAGCCATCCAACCATATGCTGTTTGTCAAGCGTATGTCATATGTGAATGGCCCTGCTTTTAAAACTGCGCAGCCAACACCGTGCAACGTTTAGGCCGTCACCATAAAGTAAATGAGAACGTAGATGAGAGGGCCCCAACGTGCTTGAAGCTTACCGCCAACATGTCGAGGAACGTGCTGCTGAGGGCATCCCGCCCAAACCCCTAACCGCCGAACAAGTAGCGTCACTGGTTGAGCTACTAAAAACGCCACCGGCCGGTGAAGAGGAGTTTATTCTTGATTTAATCACCAATCGCGTTCCGCCGGGCGTGGATGAAGCCGCCTATGTAAAAGCGGGTTTTCTAACCGCGGTTGCGAAAGGTGAAGCAAGCTCACCGCTGATCGACAAGATTCATGCCGTTAAGCTGTTGGGCACCATGCAGGGTGGCTATAACATAGTTTCGATGGTCGAACTGCTCGATAACGAAGAACTCGCCCGTGAAGCAGGTGAACAGCTTAAGCACACACTGCTTATGTTCGATGCCTTCCATGACGTAGAAACACGAGCGAAAAACGGTAATAGCGTTGCCAAAGAAGTGATTCAATCTTGGGCCGATGCTGAGTGGTTCCTCTCTAAACCAGCGCTGGCTGAAAAAATCACTCTAAGCGTGTTTAAAGTACCCGGCGAAACCAACACAGATGACCTGTCTCCCGCGCCGGATGCTTGGTCACGCCCGGACATTCCGCTGCACGCCAATGCCATGCTCAAAAACGAGCGCGACGGCATCGAGCCTGTAACACCTGGCACCACCGGCCCGCTCAAGCAGATCGAAGACGTTAAAGCCAAAGGCTTCCCGGTCGTATACGTAGGTGATGTAGTAGGTACCGGCTCATCGCGTAAATCAGCCACCAACTCCGTTCTGTGGTTCTTCGGCGATGACATTCCTTACGCACCGAACAAGCGCGCTGGCGGCTTCTGCTTTGGTAGCAAAATTGCGCCGATCTTCTTTAACACCATGGAAGATTCGGGCGCCCTGCCGGTCGAAATGGACGTTACCAACCTGACCATGGGCGATGTCATCGACGTTTATCCCTATGCAGGTAAAGTGTGCAAACACGATAGCGATGACGTCATTACTACCTTTGAACTTAAAACGCAGCTGATCCTTGATGAAGTACGCGCTGGCGGCCGTATTCCACTGATCATTGGTCGCGGTCTGACCGGTAAGGCGCGGGAATCGCTGGGTCTACCGACCTCTGACGTCTTCCGCCTACCTGATCAGCCCAAAGATACCGGCAAAGGCTTTACCTTAGCGCAGAAAATGGTGGGTAAAGCGTGTGGTTTAGATGGCGTTCGCCCCGGCATGTACTGCGAGCCCAAAATGACCACCGTTGGGTCACAAGACACTACCGGTCCCATGACGCGCGATGAATTGAAAGACCTTGCCTGCCTGGGCTTCCAAGCCGATCTGGTCATGCAGTCTTTCTGTCACACCGCTGCTTACCCGAAGCCAGTTGATGTGGACACGCATCACACTCTGCCTGACTTCATCATGAACCGTGGCGGCGTCTCACTGCGCCCCGGCGACGGCATTATTCATAGCTGGCTAAACCGTATGCTACTGCCTGACACAGTCGGTACCGGCGGCGACTCGCACACGCGCTTCCCGCTGGGCATCTCGTTCCCGGCAGGTTCAGGCCTGGTAGCCTTTGCTGCTGCCACCGGCGTCATGCCGCTGGATATGCCAGAGTCGGTACTGGTTCGCTTTAAGGGCCAGCGCCAGCCTGGTGTTACCTTGCGTGATCTAGTACACGCTATTCCGCTCTATGCCATCAAGCAGGGCCTGCTGACTGTTGACAAATCCAACAAGAAAAACGCCTTCTCTGGACGCGTGTTGGAAATTGAAGGTCTGGAAGATCTCACTGTCGAGCAAGCGTTTGAACTTTCTGATGCGTCTGCCGAGCGCTCTGCTGCTGGCTGTACAATTACCCTGTCAGAAGAGAGCGTGACCGAATACTTGAAGTCCAACATTACCCTGTTGAAGTGGATGATGGGCAATGGTTATGGTGACGAACGCACCATTAGCCGTCGTATTGAAGGTATGCAAGCATGGCTGGCTAATCCGAGTTTGATGCGCGCCGACCAAGATGCCGAGTATACTGAAATTATCGAGATCGATCTGGCTGAAATCAAAGAGCCGGTTCTCTGTGCGCCGAACGACCCAGACGATGCACGTTTGCTGTCTGAAGTCGCCGGCCAGAAAATCGACGAAGTCTTTATCGGTTCTTGCATGACTAACATCGGCCACTTCCGGGCTGCTGGCAAACTGCTTGAAAAGCAGCCTGCTGGCAGTTTAAAAACCCGGCTGTGGCTGGCACCACCGACTAAAATGGATCAGCATCAGCTGACCGAAGAGGGCTACTACGGTATTTACGGCCGTGCAGGTGCACGCATGGAAATGCCGGGATGTTCACTGTGTATGGGTAACCAGGCGCGCGTTGCTGCCAAGAGCACCGTTGTGTCTACGTCTACACGGAACTTCCCGAACCGCCTTGGTGATGGTGCCAATGTGTACCTAGCCTCTGCGGAATTGGCGGCCGTTGCCGCAGTAGAAGGACGCCTACCCAGCGTTGAAGAGTATCAGCGCTATATGGGTGAGTTTGACGCCATGGCGGGCGAGATTTATCGTTATATGAATTTTCACGAAATTGAGGAGTATCAAAAGATCGCCTCAAACGTGATTCCGGTCGCTCAAGAAGCTTAGTTGTTAATAGCACTTGAGGCCGCCCCATCGCCGATGCTCGCACCATCGCAGAAAATGTAAAACATTGCATTTTCTGAGTCGATGACCGAACGCCCCGCCACTGATCTTCAGGGCGGGGCGTTTTTTATGTACACCCTTGATAGAGCTTGGGATGGCAACCGTTTTTACCCCTAGGAGCATATGATGACGAACTCGATTGATATAGTGACGCCGGATCTTTGCGATGCGCATCCTGAGGTCGCAGTGCTTGACCCACTGTTTGCCAATTTTGGCGGTCTTGAAGCCTTCTATGGCCCTATTCGTACGATAAAGTGCTTTGAAGACAACTCCATGGTCAAGCAGGCCGTCGCCGAGCCGGGTAACGGCGCAGTGCTGGTGGTTGATGCAGGTGGTTCGCACCGCTGCGCCATGCTGGGAGATATGCTCGCCGAACAAGCCGTGGCGAATGGTTGGGCGGGCGTTGTCATGTACGGTTGTGTGCGCGATGTGGAAATACTCGCCGCCCTGCCAATCGGCGTGCAGGCGATGGGCAGCCATCCACGCAAAAGTGAAAAACATGGTGAAGGCCAACGTGATATCGACGTAACATTTGCCGGTGTTACCTTTCAGCCTGGCCAGTGGCTGTATGCCGATAACAACGGCATTATTGTTGCCAAGCATGAGTTACCGTTGCCCTAAGTATTCAGAACATTACGTCTCAAAGCTAATCGATCCGCTTGCCAGGCGTGGCGGTTACTGCCACCCTGGTGACTCATTCTTACCGTTTAGTGACGATGCAGCCTTTGACCCATCTTGGCTCTGCCTTACTGCGCACACTGCGCGATCATCTTCGCCCTTTGATCGCCTATCATCTGTTTTTCACGCTGCTCGCTTCTGCTTTGCTGCTGCCCGCGATTACCTGGGTAATTCGTGGGTTACTTGCCCAACTCAACCGCACCGTCGTCACCAACGATGAGCTGATTACGCTGCTGTTTAGCCCTCTCGGTTTAGTCGGCATGTTGATAGGGCTTGGGTTTGCATTTCTGATTATTTATTGGCAGCAGGCGGGCATGTTGCAGGTGGCCGTCCGACCACGCGATAACCACTATCGGCTGGCCCTAGAAGCACTCTGGCTGAGCACCCGTCGGCTGCCCGCCCTGGCGGGACTTGTCATACTTCAAGTGGGCACACACTTATTACTACTCGCACCCTTTATGCTCGGCCTAACGTGGCTTTACGACTTCTGGCTGAGTGGTATAGACCCTTACTATTTACAGCGAGTCCGCCCACCCGCGCTCTGGTATTTCATTGCCTGCGCCCTACCTCTGATCATTGCCTGGATATGGGCGGCATCATGGCTCTATCTGCGCTGGCTGCTCGCCCTGCCCTTCGTGGCCCTGGAAAGCTGCCCCCCCTGGCAGGCTCTGAAACGGAGCGTTAGCTTAACTCGCGGTTGGCGACGCTCAATTGGTGCAGCGGTGCTGCTCTTGCTGGTGATCATTATCAGCCTTCCGCTGCTGATCACTCTGCTATTTGACCGCCTCTTCACGCCCCTGCTGTGGTGGCTACCCGAGCATAATGCTGTGCTGATTCCGGCGATGCTGGCGTACCTACTGGGCTATGTGTTGGTGACGCTGGCCATCACATTTGTGGGTATTGCCACCAACGCCCTGCTTTCTGCGTGTTTATATATGCAGCTAGCCCATCGTGAACCTCGCCCAGCGGCCCCGCCGGAAGATACGACTGCAGGACGTCTTGCCTGGGTGGTTGAACTCAGCGTGCTTGTTTTTGCCGGTCTTCAAGCGTGGTGGATTCTGAATAGTTTTGAAATACGCGACAACGTTGCAGTGATCGCCCATCGAGGAAGCTCCATGGTAGCGCCAGAAAACACCCTGGCTGCATTGGAGCAGTCCCTGGTTGATGGTGCCGACTATATTGAAATAGACGTACGCTTGAGCAGTGACCAGCAGGTGATGCTTTACCACGACCGCAGCATGGCGCGGCTAACCGGTGACAACCGTGAGTTTGGTGAGCTAACCAGAGAACAACTGAGTCAATTCGATGTAGGCAGTTGGTTCGGCGATGCGTTTCAAGGTGAGAATATTCCGGGCTTGGATGAGGCTCTGCAAAGAGTACGCGGAAAAGCCGGATTGATGATCGACATCAAGCCCCTGCCGGGTCAAGAGCAGGCGTTAGCCAATGCAGTAATAGCTACTCTTAATGCAGAAAGTGACCTTCGCTATCGCTGCTGGGCGACCCAACAAAACGCCTATGACGGCTACACCGCCTGCGGTTTCCCTAATGCACGTATGGATATGCGCATGGCAACCATGTCTCCATCATTACTTGAGCATATCAACGCCCGCGCACCAGAGTTGCGAGTGACGTTGCTGGCGCAACTCATCTTACCCGGTACGCTTAATCGTCGCGGCTTTGATGCACTAGGGCTTCGGCACAACCGCATTACCGAAGGGGAAATTCGTTTAGCACGGCTCTATGGGTACGAAATACATGCCTGGACAGTCAACGACCGTACCAGAATGTCGACGCTAATCGATCTGGGTGTCGATGCTATCATCACCGATTACCCAGATCGCTTAACAGCGCTTATTCAAGACCGCCGCGAGCTCAGTGACGGGGCGCTAATGCTGGTGAAGTTGCGCAACTGGTTACGTCAATGAGCTGCGAGTTAATCACCCATAACAACGCCTTCACGACGTGGATCGGCACCGCCAAATAGAGTGCCATCATTTAGACGCATGATCGCTTGAAGCCCACTGGTTAGTTCTCGCTCGCTCACCGTGTGGCCTCGTTCGCGGAGCGCTTCTATCGTTGCCTCGGGGAAGCGACCTTGCTCAACAAACACATCACCGCCCAAAGTAATGGCATGTGGTAGATTGAGTGCCTCCTGAGCACTTAACCCCCAATCGCGCAACGCCACTAGGGTTCGTGCAGTGTAATGAATAATCGCTGCTCCACCCGGTGAACCTAAACTGGCCACTAGCTCACCGCTCTCCTGATCGAAGACCAGCGTGGGGCTCATGCTGGAACGTGGACGCTTCCCAGGCTCTACCCGGTTTGCCACCGGATCGCCATCCAGGACAGGTTCAAACGAGAAGTCGGTCAACTCATTATTGAGTAAGAAGCCACCCGCCAACCCGGTGCCACCATCGGATAAAATGCGTGAGCCAAACGCCTGCTCAATCGTCGTCGTCATGGCCACTGCGTTGCCGTCTTCGTCCACAATGCTTATATGACTAGTGCCATACTCTGGCTGATCAGGCTGACTTGCCCAGCTAACCGCAAGCTCGCCGGGGTTACCCGGCTCAGCGCTATCGCCCATACTCATCTCTTCAATGAGTTGACTGCGCTGCTGTAAATAGTCCGGCGCCAACATCAACGACCAGTCACCACCGGGTGCCTCTACAAAATCGGGATCAGCAATGTAGCGGCCGCGATCAGCAAATGCCAACCGTGACGCTTCCAGGAACTGGTGCAACCATCCGCTGCTTGAAGTGCCATTATCTAACGGAGCTTCAAGCAGCGGCTGCTGATCCAGAATGCCCAATATTTGCATAACCGTGAGGTGGCCAGAAGAAGGCGGTGGGAAACCACACACTTCCCACTGCTGCCAGGGTGTACACAGCGGCTCACGATCAAGTGCCTGATAACCACTCATGTCCTCAAGCGTTAAACTGCCGGGCCGCTCAGGGTGATTCTGAACCCGTTCAACGATGTCTTCCGCCACGGCACCCTCATGCAGGGCGGCGCTACCTTGAGTGGCTACGCGACGTAGAACCTCTGCCAGCGCCGGGTTTTTAAGCGTATCCCCCACTGCAATGGGCTCACCATTGTCATCGTAGTAGAACTGGCTTGCTAACGGGTCTTGGCGCAGGAATTCATCATTTGCCAAGCTGGTGTGCAAACGATTACTGACGGCAAAGCCCTCCTCCGCCAACGTGATAGCGGGCGTAAACAGCTCCTCCCAGGCCAGTTCACCGTGCTCTGCGTGAGCCTTCTCCAGCATTCGTAAGGTGCCTGGAACGCCAACCGATAGACCACTCACCACTGCATCGTTAAACGCCAGTGGCTCGCCATCCTGCATAAAAAGCTCACCATCAACCGCCTGGGGTGCGGTTTCTCGGCCATCATAGGCGCTCACATCATTGCCGTCGAAATGCATTAGAAAAGCACCACCACCGATCCCGCTAGATTGCGGCTCCACCAAATTCAGCACCATTTGTACCGCAATGGCTGCATCAATGGCGTTGCCACCGGCTTTGAGAACTTGGTAACCGGCATCCGTCGCCAAAGGGTTGGCAGCAGCCACCGCAAATGACTCAGCTGCCCAGCCCGGTTTCTCTTCGTAACCGGACTCAGTCTCGGGCGAAATTGAGGGTGCTTCGTAGCTAAAACCCCAGCTATATAATGGCGCCACCAGCAAAACAGGCAGTGCGAACTTAACTGACTTTGAGGACATCTCAGCGCTCTCCGCGACAAATTAAAAAAACCACTCCAGAAGAGTAGCCTATAAAAACAACAACGCCCGGCACAATGGCCGGGCGTAAATTAGTCAAAATAAATATAACTACTCGATTTTTTGCCCTGCGAGCATAAACCAAGTCTCCAACACGGCGTCAGGATTAAGTGATACAGAATCGATCCCCTGCTCCATCAACCATTTAGCCAGATCGGGATGATCTGATGGCCCCTGGCCGCAGATACCGACATATTTACCCTTGGCTTTACAGGCCTGAATCGCCATGGCCAGCAGCTTTTTAACGGCGCCATTACGCTCATCAAACAGATGCGCCACAATACCGGAATCACGATCCAAGCCTAGCGTCAGTTGGGTCAAGTCATTTGAGCCGATAGAGAAACCATCGAAATACTCTAGGAACTCATCGGCCAATAGCGCGTTAGCGGGCAGCTCGCACATCATAATCACTTTAAGCCCTGTAGGACCTCCCCGCTCCAACCCATTGGCGGCTAGCAGCTCAACCACCTCTCGGGCTTCATCAGTAGTGCGTACAAAGGGCACCATGATTTCGACATTCTCGAAGCCCATCTCTTCACGCACCCGTTTAAGGGCACGGCACTCGAGTTCAAAGCAGGGCCGGAACGCCTCAGAAATGTAGCGTGATGCCCCTCGGAAACCCAGCATAGGGTTCTCTTCACCGGGCTCATAGAGCTTACCGCCAATCAAATTTTCGTATTCATTGGATTTGAAATCAGAAAGCCTCACGATGACGCGCTGAGGATGGAATGCCGCCGCCAGCGTTGAGATACCTTCAACCAACTTATCGACATAAAAGCTCACCGGGTCAGCATAGCCCGCGGTACGCAGATCGATCACCTGCTGTAAATCAACAGGCAGCGTGTCGTACTCCAGCAACGCTTTAGGGTGAACGCCGATCATCCGATTAATAATAAACTCCAACCGCGCCAAGCCAACACCGGCATGGGGCAAACTGGCAAAACCAAATGCGCGATCAGGGTTGCCTACATTCATCATGATCTTGAAGGGGATTTCCGGCATGGCGTCGACGCTTGAAACCTTGCAGTCAAACTCCAGCAGACCTTCATAGACATTGCCGGTATCGCCTTCTGCGCAGGAAACCGTAACGTCGATGCCTTCTTTTAACTGTGTGGTCGCATCGCCGCAGCCAACCACCGCGGGAATACCCAGTTCGCGAGCAATAATGGCCGCGTGGCAGGTACGTCCACCCCGGTTAGTCACGATGGCGGAAGCACGTTTCATGATGGGCTCCCAGTCCGGGTCCGTCATGTCAGTGACCAGAATATCGCCATCGTGGATCTTGTCCATATCATCAGGACTCATCACCACTTTGACGGCACCTCGGCCAATGCGCTGACCAATCGCCCGGCCTGTGATTAGCGTGCGGCCCTTCTCACGAAGCTGGAAGCGCTCAAGCTTACCGCCCTCCTGCTGGGAGACCACCGTTTCAGGACGCGCCTGAACGATATATAGCTCACCATCATCGCCATCTAGCGCCCACTCGATATCCATAGGACGCTGGTAATGCTGCTCAATGGTCATGGCCTGTCGGGCCAGCTCCATTATTTGCTGATCATTAAGACAGAAACGGCCTCGATCCTGGTGCGGCACATCAACCGTTTCTACCGATTTACCCGCACTGGCGTCCTGACCGTAAACCATTTTGATCAGCTTGGAGCCTAAATTGCGCCGCAACACCGCCGGGCGCCCCGCTGCAAGCGTGGGTTTGTGGACGTAGAATTCATCTGGATTAACCGCGCCCTGCACGACGGTTTCACCCAAGCCCCATGAGGCCGTCACGAATACCGCATCCTTAAAGCCGGATTCAGTGTCTAGGGTAAACATAACCCCTGCCGCGCCGGTCTCGGAGCGCACCATCTTTTGCACACCCGCAGACAGCGCGACATTCTCGTGGGCATAGCCACGATGCACTCGGTAAGAGATAGCGCGGTCGTTAAACAGAGAAGCAAACACTTCGTGAACGGCACGCTTAATATTGTCAAAACCTTCAATGTTCAGGAAGGTTTCCTGCTGCCCAGCAAAGGAGGCGTCAGGTAAATCTTCTGCCGTGGCCGAACTACGTACCGCCACTTTTAACTGAGGGTGCTGTTGCTGCAACTGACCGTAAGCATCGCGCAGTGCCGCTTCAAAGGTAGGCGGCAACGGCGTATCGATTATCCATTGGCGAATGTTGCGTCCCGCCTCGGCTAGCGCTTTCACATCGTCCACGTCCAAGCGCGCCAGAGTGGCATTGATGCGCTCGTTAAGGCCTTCGTGGGAGAGAAACTCGCGGTACGCATGAGCGGTAGTGGCAAATCCGCCAGGCACCGTTACCCCAGCACCTGACAAGTTGGAAATCATTTCACCAAGCGAGGCGTTTTTACCACCCACACGTTCGACGTCTGACATGCCTAATTGATCGAACCACAGAATGTACTCTTCCACGTAACCCCCTCGCTCATAGACATCGACATAATCACTGGTTAAGTCGTTACGACTTAGGATCATGGATTATTGATTGAGACACCCTAGCACCGCGCTAATGTATTCGCCATTGGTCTAACAGCGAAGGGAATGGAGGATTTTTACAACAGCAGCGCTTTTTAAGCCATTTGTGTAGCCAGTTGCTATCAGCATGCCTCAAAACCGCCATAGCAAGTTGCCCTGACAATCGGCTCGGCACACAATAGGGCCGATACTCACCAGTGGATGTCACTATGAAACGTACGGCTTTTTTTATCTCAGATGGCACCGGCATCACGGCGGAAAGTTTAGGGCGTAGCCTGTTAGCCCAGTTCAGCGATGTTGAGATCGATATGCAGACCAAGCCCTATATCGATACGCTGGAAAAAGCGCAAGCGTTAGCAGCGATTATTGAAGCGACGGCGAGCAGAGACGGGCAGCGCCCAATCATCATTGATACCATCGTTGACCAACAAATACGCAACGTTATTCGTCAGGCCTCTGGGTTTAAAGTGGATATCTTTTCAACTTTTTTAGAGCCGCTGGAACAGGAGTTGGACACTCACTCCTCCTATAGCGTTGGGCGCACCCACTCGATTGGTAGCGATGATGTCTATATGGACCGTATCCACTCGGTGCACTTTGCGCTGGATAATGATGATGGTGCACGTACTCACCAATACGACAAGGCAGATATTATCCTGGTCGGCGTCTCACGCTGCGGCAAGACTCCCACCTCACTCTATCTGGCGCTTCAATTTGGTATTCGCGCGGCCAACTATCCGCTGACGGAAGATGATTTAGACGAAGATGGTATGCTCAAACTACCCAAAGCGTTAACCCCACACCGCCAAAAACTCTTTGGTTTAACCATTGATGCACGGCGTTTATCAGCAATACGCAATGAGCGACGCCCCAATAGCCGATACAGCTCAATGGATCAGTGTCTACAAGAAGTGGAGCAAGCAGAATCACTCTATCGAACGATGCACATCCCCTTTATTGATGCGACGCGCTTTTCGGTAGAAGAGATTTCAACGCGGATGATTGCAGAAACAGGGCTAGCGAGGCGCTTCTCGCCCCGCTAATGACAGCAATTTGGGCAAACTACATGCCTTTAGGGGCAAAAATACCTGGCGCGTTCCGCCAGTAGCCTTTGTAGTCCATACCGAAGCCAAACACATAACGGTCGGCGACTTCTAAACTGCAGTAGTCGGCTTTTAAGCCTGGTACTGCTTTGCGATTATGCTGCTTATCCACCAGCACCGCAGTCGTTACACTGGCTGCCTGGGCCTCTTCACAGTACGCAAGAATCGCTGCTAGCGTCGCGCCTTCATCCAATATGTCATCGACAATCACCACATGGCGGCCTGCCATTGGCACTTCTGGAGAAACGCGCCAAAAGAGCTCACCACCGCGCAGCTCGTTGCGGTAACGAGTGGCATGCAAATAATCTACTTCGAGTGGAAAGCCTAAACGGGTCAGCAAATGACCTGTGGTAATTAGGCCTCCGTTCATCACGCAATAAAAGACCGGCAGTTTGTCCCCCAGGTCTCGGGTGATCGCTTCCGCCATGCGATCAAGCGCCCTCTCTACCTCTTGCTGAGAAATCAGGCAGTCTGCGTTATCCATCAACTCACGCATTGAGTCCAACGACTCTAAGGCTTCTTTATCCAACTTTGACATCTAAACTCCAGGCGGGTTAAAAGCTTGGTTTACATTAGCTGTGTGCATTTACAACGCAGTCGGTTCTGGCTTATCAGCCAGCGCTTCCAGCTTAGCGTGGGCTCGACGCCATCGGCCCAGCGCGCTTAGCGCATCCAAATCAGGACGTGCTCGGCTGTAGCGCAGCTTAGCGGGACGCTTTGTTTCAACGCCTTGGCAAGTCTCGATTACCTCAAGCGCGGCTGCTCGGTCGTTGCATACCAGCAGCATATCGCACCCCGCCGCTAGTGCTGCCTTGGCACGCTGCTTGGGCCCACCCGCTTCATGGGCGCCCGCCATACTTAAATCATCAGAAAAGATGCAGCCTTTAAAACCCAGCGACTCACGCAGCATACCTAGCCAACTCGGAGAAAATCCGGCAGGACGGGCATCAAAAGCGCTGTAAATCACATGGGCGGGCATTATGCCTTCTAACTGCGCGGCGAGATGAGTAAAGGGTACAAGATCACGCTGCTTAATGACCTCTAGTGGCCGGTCATCTACCGGCAGAGCAACATGAGAGTCAGCCGCGACGCCACCATGGCCAGGGAAATGTTTGCCCACGGCGGTCATTCCGGCATCGTGAAGGCCTAAAATGAAAGCGCCGCCAAGGTCTGCTACATGCTGGGGGTCACTGCTGAAGCTTCGATCGCCAATAACGCTTGAAACCCCGCTCTCCACATCCAATACCGGTGCAAAGCTAAGATCCAATCCGCAGGCCGCCATTTCCATCCCCAGCAGCCAGCCTGCATCTTTTGCTAATGCAAGCCCATCCTGCGGATGGTCAGCGTAGCACTCGCCAATACGCGCCATTGCCGGAAGACGAGTCATCCCCTCTTTAATACGTTGGACACGCCCCCCCTCTTGATCAACGCCAATCAGTAAATCAGCGCGTACGCGTCGAATATCGCTACAGAGCTGACGCACCTGGTAGCCGTTTTCAACATTACGGGCAAATAAGATTACGCCCCCTACCGCCGGTTCAAGCAGCAAGCGCTTTTCTGCGGCCGTCAATTTCGTGCCTTCAAGGTCGAGCATGACCGGGCCTAACGGTTGAGTCATCGTGACAGGTCCACCAATGAAAGGGGAGATGATTCTAGACGATCGTCTAGCGGTGTCAAAACCTGATTAATCAAAGCACTGCCGACCGCCGTGTAACCAAACCGGCGTGCCCGGCACCGCTAGCGAAAAGATATATAGCAAATCACTATTGCGTAACCGAATACAGCCGTGGGAGGCGGCGACCCCCATGGGTTCGTCAGGCGGCGTACCATGGAGATAAATATAGCGCCGCTGAGAGTCTACCTGCCCACCTCGGTTGACGCCTTTTTCTAACCCGCAAAGCCACAGAATACGTGTCAATATCCAGTCCCGCTCAGGGTGCACTTCAGCAAGTGCAGGAGAGAAGGTCTCGCCAGTCCAACGTCGACCGCGAAATACCGCATTCTCTGGCATCTCGCTACCGATAGCAGCTCTTACATAGTGCCAACCATGGGGCGTTTTACCGCTGCCATTGCGCTCTCCAATGCCGGCGGCACCCGTCGATATCTCACACTCGTGGAGCACTTTTGGTCCTCGCCAACAGCGTAGCTGTTGCTGAGTGGTATCTATCTCTAACCAGATGCTCTCCGTTGGGGGTAGCTCAGCTAGCCTGGGCGTTAGCATATTTTCCTTCTTCAAGTGCTGGGGGTAACGGCGCATTCATGGCAGCAACCACAACCGGACGCAACCGTCGAACCAAATCCCGCACGGTGACCTGCTCGTGATAATCCTTTTCGGCAATATCGCGCAGCGCATCAAGACCAGAAAGGGTAAAAATCACCGTGCCGAGCATGAAGTGTAGCCGCCAAAAGCGTTCTGCGTCAGGCAAGTCAGGCGTTGCTTGACGCACAAGTTCAGTGAAACGAGTAAACACGTCGCCATACTCTTGCTGAATATGGCGTCTAAGATGTCCTTGGGCTTGACTGTAAGCCAAGCCTAGCAAACGCATAAAGACTTTTAGACTATTGCGCTCAGCGGGTACTGCCAGAACCGTGGTAGCCATGGTTTCGAGTAGCGTTTCAAGCGGGATAACGCGTCCTTCGTGCTGAGCTTCAAGCTCGTCGAGGGCGGTATGAAAACGCTGGGTAAAGGGGTCCAAATAGCGTGAAAAAACGGCCTGAATCAAGGCTTTCTTGGAACCGAAATGGTAATTAACAGCTGCTAAATTAACGCGCGCTTTGCTAGTGATGTTGCGCAGCGAAGTTTCAGCGAAACCTCGCTCTGCAAACAGCACTTCAGCGGTATCGAGTATACGCGTCACCGTATCAGATTGAGCCATGTTGCTCTCCAGGGAAACGGGTGTTTAAAACATTGCAAAATATTATGCCATAACCTTTGCGGGCTCAACGCTTGATTTATTAACGAAATGCAGCCTGGTAAATAAGCAAAAACTTAGTTTCAAACGATTAGGAGAATTTCAACAACCTTAGCGTTAACAATTGACAAGCCATATACTGGACAGAGGAACATACTGTATACTTAAACACTTATCGATTAAGTCGACATTTAACTTGTTACTGTCTATTCACTATTTTGGAGTCTGGTATGTCGCGTCCGCTAACCGCTCGCCAACAGCACGTATTTGATTTTATCGTTAAGACCATGAGCGAATTTGGCTACCCTCCTACTCGCGCAGAGATTGCCAAAGCACTTGGTTTTCGCTCGCCCAATGCCGCTGAAGAGCATTTACGCGCGCTTGAACGCAAAGGCGTCATTCGGATTATCCGCAATACGTCACGCGGTATTCGCCTGCCCAATCAAGAGCCACAAGAAGTAGTGGATAGCAGCGTGGCCCCATTAGCCGCTGCCAATCATATTGAATCGCCGCCGGTTGGTCTGCCTGTCATTGGCGAAGTCGCCGCTGGAAGCCCCATCCTGGCCGCAGAACATATAGATCGCTACTGCCCGCTGCCAGCCGAATATTTCACCCCAAAAGCCGACTATCTGCTGCGCGTACGCGGCCTTTCCATGAAGGATATTGGCATTTTGGAAGGTGACCTGTTGGCAGTTCATCGCACCGATCGTGTGCGCGATGGCCAAATCGTGGTGGCGCGTCTGGATGATGAAGTGACTGTTAAACGCTTCAAGCGCCAAGGGCACCAGGTCACTCTGTTTGCAGAAAACCCAGACTTTGCGCCTATTGAAATCGACCTACGCTCCCAGCCACTCGATATCGAAGGGGTGGGCGTTGGCGTGATCCGTGGCGGCAATGGCCAAGCGCTCGGCTAAACTGGCTACTACTGCATGTCGATATAGCGGTGGTCATTGAAGGTGGCCACCCAGCTCGGATGATAGACCAGTAGGATGCTCAGCAGCATACCGGTGATAAACGCTTCAGATGGCATTAACAAAGGTAAGAAGCGGGCATACTCCTGGGCTAGATAGACAGCGTCAGGGTCGGTGCCTGCTACGGTTATTAGTAGCACTGCAACCAAACTTGCTCCTAGCGTTGCCAGCGCCGCACCGAAAAAGCCGCAGGCAAATAGAAATACCATCAAATTATCCGGGAGGCGGCGATCTACCAGCCGCCATACCGTGCCGATGATGGCAGCAGGCACTACTCCTGTTACCAGCACATTCGCGCCCAATAGCATCCACTCATTGCGCCCTATCACCACCATCGCCACATTAATCAGCACATTGCTGATGAGGGCTAATGGCGCTTTAAATATAAGCGTCATCAAGACTGTAAAGACGAGGTGCAGCGTTAGCCAATCCACCGCCTGTGCACGTAGCTGCCACATCAGCACCACCGCTAGCGTTGCCCCTAACCAGCGATGCTGAAGCGCTGTGTCCTCTATCAATGCTTGCCAAGGCCGTCGCCAAAATGCCCATACCATCACGCTTAGTGAGAGTAATGAGGTGAGCAGTAGCGCCCAGGGCGCTAGTACACTTTGCGCGAATGACATAGCGACCTCTCAAGTGAACAAGCGTTAGCTAAAGACGACCGTTTTATTGCCATGAACCAGCACGCGGTCTTCAAGATGCCAGCGTAAACCGCGCGCAAGTACCGATTTTTCAACGTCACGGCCAAAGCGCACTAAATCTGTTGGCGTATGGCAGTGGCTTACGCGATGTATATCCTGCTCGATAATAGGCCCCGCATCGAGCTCCTCGGTGACATAGTGACAGGTCGCACCAATTAGCTTAACCCCGCGCTGATAGGCTTGATGGTAAGGTTTAGCGCCAGCGAAAGAGGGCAAAAAGCTATGGTGAATGTTAATCACCCGCCCTGCATAGCGCGCGCACAACTCAGGTGGCAATATTTGCATATAACGCGCTAACACTACGCAATCAGCCCGCGCATTATCGATTTCAGCCTGAACAAGGGCAAACGATGCCTGTTTGTTTTCACTGTCGACCGGCACATGATGGTAAGGAATGCCGTACCACTCGGTCAGTGAACGCATATCGTCGTGGTTAGAGATCACGCCAACAATATCGCAATCCAATTCTCCCGCCTGCCAGCGATAAAGCAGATCAACCAAACAGTGGGACTCCCGCGACACCATTAACACCACCCGACGACGCTGCTGAGTGTCGACCAGAGACCACTGCATATCAAATTCGCTAGCGACCGTTTCAAACGACGCACGTAGTGCTTCTACCGACATGCCCACCGAATCGGCCAGGATTTCGTAGCGCATAAAAAAACAGCCGGTTTCCAAGTCAGAGTGCTGGCTTGCTTCAGTGATTGAACCACCCTGCTGAGCAATAAAGCTCGACACGCGAGCCACAATACCTACTTGATCGGGACAGGACACAACTAAACGATAATAATGAGACATATAAGCTACTCTTGACCTATTTCTCCGCTAAGTATGACAAACCAGCGGCTTAGGCTTCATATTGTATCGGAAGGCCATCGATGATTGTTAGCCGCCCCTGCCTTCCCGTATAGTTAAGTCACTACTTTTTAGGCTTTTCATAACTGATGCTTTCACCACGCGTTCAAATTCGTCCCCGTCGTCGTCCTCCGCTGCGCATGCTGCCGCTGGGGGGATGCGGTGAGATTGGAATGAATCTAACGCTGTACGGCTATGATGATCACTGGATTGCCGTCGACTGCGGCATGATGATTCGCCAGGATCTTCCCAACTCACCGCTCCAAGTCCCTAATCTTGATACACCGAAAGCATTAGGGATCGTACCCAAAGCGCTATACATCACCCACGGCCATGAAGACCATATTGGTGCCGTCGCGTGGCTATGGCCAATGTGGAACTGCCCTATTTATGCCACTCCATTGGCAGCGGGATTGCTGCGACTAAAATTTGCTGAGCACCAGCTTAGCAGCGCTGCTATTCATGTCATTGAGCCAGGCGAGGCGCTGGAAAGCGGCCCATTTACGTTACGCTATTTGCCTTTGACGCACTCAATTCCCGAAAGCTGTGCCTTGATCGTGATGGCCGGTGGCTACCGCGTGTTACACACCGGTGATTGGAAACTCGATCCTGAACCGCTCATTGGTACGCCGATGAGCGCAACACAGTTTAGAGCGCTAGCGCCGGTCGATTTAGTCGTGGGTGATTCGACCAATGCCCCAATGCCGGGACACTCTGGCAGCGAAGGTGATGTGGCCAGAGCGTTGGCAAAAACCCTCAGCAATTGCCAGGGCCGTGTCGTTGTCTCTTGCTTCGCCAGCAACCTGGCAAGGGTATTAGCCATAGGACGCGCGGCGCACCAGTGTGGCCGTCGTATTAGTTTAATGGGGCGTTCCATGGAGCGCATGGTTAGCGTTGCGCGTGGTCTCGGCTATATGGACGATTTACCGCCGCTGGTGCCCAATCACGACCTGGGCTACCTACCCCCGGATGAAGTAGTCATTATCGCCACTGGTAGTCAGGGCGAGCCCCGCGCAGCTCTCCAGCGCCTGGCTCAGGGCAGGCATCCCTTTGTTGACCTTCAGCCCGGCGACAATGTCATCTTCTCGGCTAAAGCCATTCCGGGCAATGAACGCCCCATTGAACAGCTCAAAAAACGTTTAGAGCACTTAGGTGTGCGCATATTCGATGAAGTTAATCATCCCGAATTACATGCCACCGGGCACCCTGCTCAGGATGAATTAATCAAACTCTACCAATGGGTCAAACCGACATACCTGCTGCCCGTCCATGGCGAAGCGCGGCATCAGCAAGCCCATCAGGCGATTGCCAGTCAGTTAGGCATTAGCGCGCCTCTGACGCCGATTAATGGCGATTTAATCTGCTTTGATAATCATGGATTGCGCTGCGAGGCGCGTTACCCACAGCCACCCTGCATTGTCAGCCAAAATAGCGTAGTGCCTCACCCAGGCTTAGAGGTGCACGATGCCAACAAGGCTCGTCGCGGCAGTCTTTACCTAGCACTGCCGGTAACGGCGACGGATACTGGATGGGCTCGCATTGGCCGTCTAATGCTAGACGCTTCAGGGGCCAGCCCGCTGGATGAGGATAGCTTTAGCGATTGGTTGGATGAACAGCTTGAAGAGATTGCCGCAGAGACGTTGGCTGACTTACGACAGGCGTTACAACCTCGCCTGATTCACTGGCTGGCCGATCATATGCAGCATCTACCCGATGTGCACCTACAGATTATGGCCGCCGAATTCCCCGAGACCATCACCCTAGACAATGCTGCCAATCGCTAAGCGACCTGCTTAGACTCGATCAGCGCTAACGCCACCGCGCGGCATCTTGTTGATCGGAGTGACGCTCTTTTACCCAGTACTCGCCACGGGTCGAGTGCTCCTTCTTCCAGAATGGCGCCTGAGTTTTAAGATAATCCATAATGAAATCGCATGCCTCAAAGGCTTCGCGGCGATGAGCGCTGGCCACTAGCACGCGCACAATTGGATCGCCTGGCGCCAGGTAACCAACGCGGTGAATGATCCGGACTGCCTGTAGCGACCAACGCTGCCAAGCCTGCTCACCAATCTCGGTCAAAGTGCGTTCGGTCATACCCGGATAGTGCTCCAACGTTAACCCGGTAACGTCTGGCGTTTCATTAAAATCACGCACCAACCCGGTAAAGCTAACCACCGCGCCAATATCACTGCGCCCTGCTAACGCATCACCATATCCGTAGTCCATAGAGAAAGGCGCTGCTTGAATCGCTACTTTAATATCCAGCTCAATATCCATCCTCACCCCCCAGTAACCGGCGGGAAAAATGCCACTTCGTCTTCATCGGTCACTAAAGCATCATCATTAGCCATCACTTGATTAATTGCACACAGCGTACGCTGGTCGGTGAGTAGCTTAAAGCGACTGTCGCGCTCGGCCAAGGCAGTCTTTAAGCCACTAATATCGCGGCTCGCAAGCTGATCCAGACTGACTACCGCCTCGCTTTCCCCTAAGCGCTCACGCAGCTCAGCTAAAAATTTGACCCGCACGCAGGGAGACGCGCAACGTTCGCCCAAACTTACTTCTCCCGGCACGCCATCCCCCGTCACTATC
This sequence comes from Vreelandella neptunia, assembly GCF_022489065.1. Taxonomy (GTDB): domain Bacteria; phylum Pseudomonadota; class Gammaproteobacteria; order Pseudomonadales; family Halomonadaceae; genus Vreelandella; species Vreelandella neptunia_A. The sequence goes on from NZ_JAKVTW010000018.1 coordinate 45,539, forward strand.
GGCACTTGGGAATTTAGACGCTGATAATCGCCGCGCTGGCCGCCCTGCTTACTATCCAGCTGAATGGCGTCGATCCGCATATCTTTATCGACGGCTTTACACATATCGTAAAGTGTCAGACAGGCTACCGAGACGGCGGTTAGCGCTTCCATTTCAACCCCAGTGCGACCATTTAAGCGACACATTGAGGTCACATGGACGCATGATTCAGCCACATCAATATCGAACTCAACCGACACTTTGGATAGTGCCAAGGAGTGACACAGAGGGATTAGTTCATGAGTACGTTTAGCAGCCTGAATACCGGCAATGCGGGCGGTAGCCAACACATCTCCCTTCGGCAATTCACCGTCGCTTAGCAATTTCAGCGTTTCAGGCTTCATCATGATGCGCCCCGAAGCGATGGCTTCTCGGCGGGTCTCTTGTTTATCGCCGACATCTACCATATTGGCTTCGCCACGGGTGTTAAGGTGGGTTAGCTGCATGTTGTCACCGTTCCTTTTTTGAATCCGAAGCATTTGGAAGCGAAGCATTTGAAAACGAAGCATTTGAAAACATGGCGTCATTTTTCATGCTTACCCAACTCACTATCCAGCGCGCTATTGCGTGGCTATCGTCTAGATTTAACTGGGTCACTGAAGCGGCTAAATCGACAGCCGGAGGCGCGCTAAGCGCTGCAGCCTCCACCCATGGGCCGGTTAAAATAGCCTCATCACCAATGCCATCGCGGTATAGCACTAACTTAGGAATCGGCCAGGCTTTAAAGCCTTCCACAATTACTAAATCGGGATGGTGCGGAACCATCATGGCAATCAATTCGGCTAAATCGGGCTCGTCCTGGCCGGGCGTCTCCTGCATCAGCGCAAACCGCTGACGGGAGGCCACCAACACAGGCACAGCACCCGCACTACGAAGTTTATAGCTATCTTTACCCGGCTGGTCGACATCAAACGAGTGGTGTGCGTGTTTGATCACGGCTACTTTCAAGCCATAGTCAGCTAACCGTGGCAGCAACTTCTCTAACAGCGTCGTTTTTCCAGTGCCGCTCCAGGCAGCAATTCCTAAAATGGGAAAGGATGCCGTTAGTTCGTTTTCCATGCGCCGAAACTCCTGATGACCACTAAACGCACTGTTATAGGCAACGCCATTTATACTATGCACGCGGCGTTAATGGACGATTAGCTTACTCGCCCTCTTGCTCACGAGGTAACAACCAGTTCAACGCAATGCCCACCAAGGCCGCTAAGCTAACGCCCTGCAGCGTAAATTGACCACCGCCAAACTGCATGCCACCAATCCCGAATACCAAAATCAGCGAGACCACGACTAAATTACGTGGCGCCGTTAAGGACTGCCCTGCCCGCACCAAGGTGTTCATGCCAACCACCGCAATAGAACCAAATAGCAGCGTCATAATACCGCCCATGACCGGGCCAGGAATGGTTTGCAGCAGCGCGCCAAGCTTTGACACAAAGGCCAGCACAATGGCGAGAATCGCAGCAACGATCATGTACTTGGGGTTAAACGCCCGCGTCAGCGTAACCGCACCGGTCACTTCTGAGTAAGTCGTATTCGGCGGGCCACCAAAAAGTGCAGCCACACTGGTCGCCAACCCATCGCCTAACAGGGTGCGATGCAGGCCGGGTTTCTCCAGGTAGTTTTTGCGGGTTACTGAGCCAATCGCGACCATATCACCAATGTGCTCTACTGCCGGGGCAATAGCGACTGGGATCATAAAAAGAATAGCGGCCCAGTGAAAACTGGGTGCCGTAAAACTGGGCACCGATAACCATGCGGCCTCACGAACCGGCGTAAAGTCCACGACCCCCAAGAACAGTGCTAATAAATAGCCCGTCACAATGCCGCCAATAATGGGCACTAGGCGCAGCAGGCCCCGACCAAACACCGCAAGCAGTAACGTTACCAGTAGGCTGGTCATGGACAAGAAAATCGCTACGCCATAGCCGATGTTGTCGCTGGTTTCACCAGTGGCCATACTCACGGCCACCGGCGCCAGCGCCAGGCCAATCACCATAATCACCGGGCCCACTACCACGGCGGGCAGTAAACGGTGCAACCACTCAGTCCCTTTTAACCGAACAGCTTGGGAGATAGCGACATATACAAGCCCCGCCGCCATCAACCCACCCATCGTGGCCGGTATGCCAAAGCTGGCCACAGAGCCTTGAATAGGCGCTATAAAAGCAAACGATGAAGCTAAAAAAACCGGCACACTCTGGCCAGTCACGGCATGAAATATCAGTGTGCCAGCCCCAGCAGTAAATAGCGCAACACTAGGATCAAGCCCGGTTAACAGCGGCACTAATACCAAGGCACCAAAAGCGACAAATAACATCTGTGCGCCGGTTAAAAGTACTTTTGGCCACGACTCAGCTTGGCTGGTAGCTTCATGCATTGGAGAATCCCTAGTAATTATTAGAAACTAGCTGTGCAAAAAAATGCCCCTAACGCAAAGCGTAAGGGGCAATATGATGAAGGAGACTTAGCGTGTACCGAAAATCTTATCGCCAGCGTCACCTAATCCGGGGACGATATAGCCATTTTCATCGAGTCGATCATCGACCGATGCCGTGTATATTTCGACATCGGGATAAGCTTCCTGAACCCGCTTTATTCCCTCAGGCGCCGCCACCAGCACGATGACTTTCATATGCTCGCAGCCGCGTTCACGCAGCATGTCCAACGTGGCGACCATCGAACCACCGGTGGCGAGCATTGGATCAATGACGATCGCCATGCGCTCTTCGATATCATTGGCAAATTTGGCGAAATAAGGCACCGGCTGCAGGGTCTCTTCATCTCGGTACAAACCGACAACACTGACTCGTGCGCTGGGGATCAAATCTGTCACGCCGTCCAGCATACCCAAGCCCGCACGCAGAATCGGCACAACGGTGACCTTTTTCCCCTTCAACCGCCGCGTCGCGATTGGCTCGCCGTTCCATCCCTGGATTTCATGATCTTCCAGCTCCAGACCTTTCGTTGCTTCATAGGTCAGTAGCTTGGCTACTTCACCTGCCAGCTCACGAAAGCTCTTGGTGCTCAGATCAACTTCGCGCATCAGTCCCAGCTTATGTTGAACAAGCGGATGGTTAATGGCGTAAACACTCATGGGACTTCCTCACAGCAGGGGATTCAGGATGGCAACCTGGCGCCTATCACTAGGCGCAAAATTGTGCACATTCTACCCGTAACCAGCTAAGAGGTTAAGGGGTTTGCGGCAATTGCCACTCGATCGGCGCTCGCCCTTGGGCTTGCAAGAATTGATTTGCTTGGGAAAAATGCCGAGTACCAAAAAAGCCCCGGTGCGCAGAGAGCGGCGAAGGGTGCGGGGCTTCGAGTATTAAGTGACGCCCCTGATCGATTAACGCCTTCTTTTGGCGCGCATGACTTCCCCATAACAGAAACACACATGGTGGAGCATGCTGGCTGACGGTTTCAATCGCACGATCGGTAAACGGCTCCCACCCCTTACCGCGATGAGAAGCCGCATTACCCTGCTCTACGGTCAGTGATGTGTTGAGCAATAGCACGCCTTGCTTAGCCCACGCTTCAAGATGGCCATGACGCACAGGTGTAAAACCGACATCGCTAGCCAGCTCTTTATAGATGTTGACCAGCGATGGCGGCACCGGAACACCCGCCTGTACGGAAAAGCATAGGCCGTGGGCCTGATTTGGCCCGTGGTAAGGATCTTGTCCTAAAATGACCACCTTCACTTCGCTAAGCGGTGTCAGCTCAAAGGCACGAAACCATTGTGAAGAGTGCGGATAAATGATCTTTTTAGCCGCTTTCTGCTGTGCTAAAAACGACTTTAGCGTCAGCATATAATTGGCCTCAAACTCATTACCCAGCCACTGACTCCAATCTTCGGGAAGTGGGTTGGCCATCATTACCTCTTGATTTGATCGACAAGCGGTTCAACGTAAGCAACGCCCATATCCCAAGGAAACTGTATCCAGCACTGCTGCGCCACTTCCGTCAGGTATTGATCCACCAACGGGCGGCCGTCCGGCTTAGCATAAATAGCCACAAAGTGGGCCTTGGGCAACATTTTGCGTACCGCACGGGCCGTTTTACCCGTGTCTACCAAGTCATCAACCAGCAGCCAACCATCGCCGTCGTGGTCAACACCCTTCATAATATCCAGGCCACCCTGATCCATATGGTCGTAGCTTTTAATACACACCGTATCGATAAGGCGGATATTCAGCTCTCGGGCAATCAGCGCAGCGGGAATTAAGCCACCACGGGTAATCGCCACGATGCCCTTAAAGTCACGCTCTATCATCTGATGACAAAGCGTACGCACATCACGGTGAAGCTGATCCCAGGAGACAGTGAAGTGTTGGTGATAGCGGTCGCTGCTCATGGGAGTTACTCGTCTTCGTTAAATGAACAAACTGCGAATACGCTATAACCCGCATCGCGAATTTTCTGTGAACCACCCAGCTCAGGTAGATCAATAATGGTGGCCGTCTCTACTACGTGCCCACCGCTACGCTGAATGAGGTTAGCGGCGGCTAGCATCGTGCCACCAGTAGCGATCAAATCATCCATCAGCAGGATACGGTCATCTTTCTGGAAAGCGTCGGAGTGAAGTTCAACCTCCGAATGGCCGTACTCTAACTTATAGGTTTCGCTAATAGTCTTGAAGGGCAGTTTGCCCTTCTTTCTCACCGGTACAAAGCTACACCCCAACTCATAAGCGAGCGGTGCGCCAATAATGAAACCGCGCGCATCAATGGCCGCGATGGCATCCATGTTCATTTCCTGATAGCGGTGTACAAAGCTATCGATCAGCTTGCGAAAGGCAGCGCTATTTTGCAGCAAAGGAGTGATATCGCGAAAATTCACGCCCTTTTCAGGCCAGTCGGGAACCGTGCGAATAACGGACTTAATGTAGTCGCCGTAGATGCTCATCGCGTCTCTCATTGAGTAAAAAAATTAAGTGTTGAAAGGAGCCAAGCCGATCAGACTAAGAATAGATATCTTGCCGCAAACAGCAGCGCCAGAATAACGACCGCCGGATTAAGATCGGCAAACCGACCTGATAGCGTTTTGATGGCCACATAGCTAATAAAGCCTAGCGCTATGCCTTCGGCAATCGAGAACGTCAGGGGCATTGCCAGCGCAGCAATAAGTACCGGCGCCGCATCGGTCGGATCTTCCCAATTAGCGTGAGCCAGACTGCCCGCCATCAATACCGCCACATACAGTAACGCTCCCGCCGTTGCGTAAGCGGGGATTGAGCCCGCCAGCGGCGCGAAGAATAGGCTGATAAGGAACATACCGCCAACGACTACCGCGGTTAAGCCGGTGCGGCCACCGGATGCGATGCCAGCCGTTGATTCAATATAGCTAGTTGTTGTGGAAGTACCCAACGCCGCACCCGCCATTGACGCGGTGCTATCAGCCATCATGGCTCGACCCAAACGCGGCAGCTTGCCATCTTTATCCAGCAATTTGCCTCGATGGGCAACGCCCACCAGCGTGCCAGAAGTATCAAACAGATCCACAAACAGGAAAGCAAAAATGACACTGAGCATCGCTACATCCAGCGCGCCCATTAAATCCATAGCCATAAAGGTGGGGGCAATCGACGGCGGCATAGACATCAAACCACCGTACTCATTGTGGCCAAGCACCATCGCGATCACGGTAACACCTAAAATACCGATCATCACCGCACCGGTGACGCGTAAGTAGGAGAGCGCGGTAATCACAAAGAAACCTAACAGCGCGTAAATCGCCGGCGGCTGTGAGAGATCACCCAGCGAAACGTAGGTCGCGGGATTAGCAACGACAATGCCCGCATTTTTAAGTGCAATCATCGCCAGGAAAAGCCCGATACCGGCGGCGATGCCCAGGCGTAATGTCATAGGAATAGAATTAATGATCCATTCCCGAATTTTAAAAATGCTTAATAAGAAGAATGTTAAACCAGAGAAGAATACCGCACCCAAGGCAGCTTCCCAGGTATATCCCATGCCCAGCACAACGCCATAGGTAAAGAAGGCATTCAATCCCATGCCAGGCGCCTGAGCAATGGGATAGTTGGCCCATAGCCCCATCACGAAACAGCCAATTGCCGCAGCCAAACAAGTCGCAACAAAGACTGCACCGTAGTCCATCCCGGCTTCAGACAAGATGCTCGGATTGACGAAAATAATGTAGGCCATCGTCAGGAACGTTGTAATCCCGGCGATAACTTCTGTTTTCACGTTGGTTTTGTGCTCGCTGAGCTTGAAATAGTTATCCAGAAGTTTCATGAATTTTGTTGTCCTTAGCGCTAACGCCGCACGAGTATGCGTTCTGGTGCTGAGAAAAGCCGCACATACTACCGAAACGCTCACCGTGATGCGAGCGCCTCAGCATAGCGACCAATGTAAGCGGGGATGAGCCCCGCCGCCTAATGCCAAGCAATCTTTAGGCCACAATTTAACCGATCGGTCAACCCAATAGTCAATGAAGCTAATTATGGACGCTGGGTAGCCTCCTTATTAAACGCTGCTTTATTGAAACTGGCCTTTCTGAGAAAGAACACGCTCAACGGTTTCAACGATTACCTGAGTCTGCGGATCAATTTCGATGTTGACCTGATCCCCAGGCGCCCGTTCTCGCAAAATGGTGCGTGAAAGGGTCTCAGGAATTAAATTGACGCTGAACTCCACGCCCCCACTCTCCGTATAGCGCACATCACCAATAGTCAGGCTAATACCGTCCACCCCGATATAGCCTTTTTCAAACACAAAGCGCCCCAGCCTTTCTGGCAATAAGAACCATAGCCGACGATTGTTTGGCGCCTCTTCGATAGCCACTACCTCTGCCATCGAAATAATGTGACCCGACATGGAGTGCCCGCCAATTTCGTCGCCAAAGCGCGCCGCGCGCTCTATATTGACGCACTGCCCCGGCTCTATTGCACCAAGATTGGTCAACCGCAACGTTTCACGCATCAAATCAAAACTGACATTGTCACCTTCGATAGCGGTGACCGTGAGGCAGACGCCGTTGTGTGCAACAGAGGCGCCAATCTCAAGCCCATCGCGCATGGGCGGAGGCATCTTCACAACATGGACGCGAAAATCATCAAGCTCATGCACCGCCACAACGCTGGCCACTCCTTGCACAATGCCGGTAAACATAATGTTCGTCACTCCTAAGTAGATAAAACTGTCTAATAAAAACAGTGTGATAAAAAATGAGCAGTAAAGATGCCGATAAAGATGATGAAGGTGCGTATTGCCGCCCATGTTTGTGCAGCAGTGATGGTTTATTGGCCAGGGTATTCTATGCCATCTACTTTTCAAGCGTTGATCGGGCTTACATGATATTTATCCAGACGGGTGCTTTCCAAACGAACAAGGCAGGCTTATATCCTAAAATACCTTTATGCATTAGATAATAAGACTATCTTAAATACATAAGCCATAAAATCAGACCTTTATAATTGACATAACAACTGCCTATCTCTAAAATTTTGCCGCAAATATAAAGACGCCGATTTGTACCCAGATTGCGGGCGTCCACTTGGTCACTGACGTAGTATTGGTCACTGATGAGTGAAGTGCAGCTAAAAGGGTGTGTCCAGCGTTAATGGCCACCCATTAGGGTGGCTTTTTTTATTTCCACTGCGACACTGGCCCGCCCTCAGCTTGCACCCCGCACTCCGTCTTCGGCCTACCAGTAAGGCAGACGCTATGATTGAACTTAGCAACGTCAGTAAAACGTATTTTAGTAACACCCGGGGCAGTGGCTCAAATGCTGTCCATGCGCTCAAAAACGCAAACTTAACCGTCCCTAAAGGCACCATCCATGGCGTTATTGGCCTCTCGGGCGCGGGTAAATCGACGCTGATTCGCTGCGTCAATCTGTTAGAGCGCCCCACCAGTGGCAGCGTCACGGTAGATGGCCAAGAGATGACCCGCCTTAGCAACGCGGCGCTTAATCGAGCTCGCCATCGCATCGGCATGATCTTTCAACACTTTAATTTGCTAACCACGCGGACGGTATTCGACAACGTTGCCTTACCACTTGAGCTCATGGGGCAAAAACGCCATACCGTCCGCGATCGCGTTATCCCGCTACTGGAAATGGTCGGGCTAGCAGACAAAGCTAATCAGTACCCTGCTCAACTCTCAGGCGGCCAGAAGCAGCGTGTGGCCATTGCCCGGGCGCTGGCCAGTAAGCCGCAAGTATTGCTATGCGACGAGGCGACTTCAGCACTAGACCCACAAACTACCAGCTCAATACTGGAGCTGCTGCGCGATATCAACCAACAGCTGGGTATTACCATCCTATTGATCACCCACGAGATGGAAGTGGTTAAGTCGATTTGCCATCGGGTCAGTCTTATTTCAGATGGCGAACTTGTAGAAGACTCTGAAGTTGGCGATTTTTTCACCGCGCCACGCACTCAGCTCGGCCGTGAGTTTCTTAACGATTTTCTTCAGCTCACACCACCCAAGGAGCTGATTGAAAGACTTCTTGATGCCCCCAGCGAAAACACCCACCCGGTGGTGCGCCTAACATTCTCGGGCGATGCGGTCTCAACACCGTTGATTTCACGCCTGGCTCGGGAGTGCGGGGTCGATGTCAGCATTCTGCAAGCCAAGGTAGAGTCAATTCAGGAGCGCACGCTAGGCCTGATGATCGCTGAACTGTTGGGCACGCCGACACAAACCCAACAAGCCATGACCTATCTTGAATCTCATCAACTACAGGTAGAGGTACTCGGCCATGTCCAGCGCAATGATTGATCTTATTTTACAGGCCACGCTGGATACCCTTTATATGGTGGCCGTCTCAGGACTTATTTCCACCCTCGTTGGTCTTCCGCTTGGAGTGATGCTGTACGTTACACGCCCACGCCAAATATTAGCGAAACCAGTGCTCAACCAGGCGTTGAGCATTGTGACTAATATTGGTCGCTCGATCCCTTTTATTATTTTGATGGTGGCGATCATTCCCTTTACGCGCATGTTGGTGGGCACCTCAATTGGCATCAACGCCGCGTCGGTACCGCTTACCATTGCGGCTATTCCGTTTGTGGCACGCTTAGTGGAAGGCGCGCTGAATGAAATCTCCCCCGGTTTAATCGAAGCCGCCCAAGCCATGGGGGCGACGCCCTGGCAAATTATCTGCAAAGTGCTGATTCCGGAAGCCCGAGGCGGAATCATGACGGGGTTAACCATTACCGCTGTTACGCTGGTTAGCTACTCCGCGATGGCAGGTGCCGTAGGCGGTGGCGGCCTGGGTGACCTAGGCATTCGCTACGGCTATAACCGCTTCAACCCAACGATTATGATAATTACTGTCGTTATTCTTGTGATTATGGTGCAAGCGTTCCAGAGCTTGGGTGATTACCTGGTACGCAAAAGTGATCGAAAATAAGCGCCGAATTACCTATCCATTCAATATAACCAAATCGCATTAGACAACGGTTTTTTATTGCCGCATCATTGCACCATTATGTACAACGTCTCTGGAGAAACCTTATGCAAAAATTGTTAATTGGTAGCCTTACAGCCCTCGCCCTTGCGGTTAACGTTGCTAATGCAGAAACCCGCAGCATCAAAATGGGCACCGTTGCCGGTCCTGAAACCGAAGTAATGGAAGTGGCGGCACGGATTGCAAAAGAAGAGTATGACCTGGATGTCGAAATCATTGAGTTCACTGATTACGTCACGCCAAATGCTGCTCTGGCCGACGGCAGCTTGGACGCCAACGCCTACCAGCATGAACCCTATTTGCAGTCAATGGTTGAAGACCGCGGCTATGACCTAGCCATTGCCGGCTACACGTTTGTGTACCCGATTGGTGCTTATTCAGAAAAGTACGACAGCATTGATGACCTGCCAGACGGCGCACAAATTGCACTGCCCAACGACCCCTCCAATGAAGGTCGTGCGCTGATTCTGATGCATAACGAAGGCTTGATTACGCTTAACGATCCTGAATTCCTAGAATCAACACCTATTGATATTGCTGAAAATCCACGCGATTTCCGTTTCCGTGAAATTGAAGCCGCTCAGCTACCTCGCGTACTGCCAGATGTCGACATGGCTTTCATCAACAACACGTTTGCGCAGCCAGCTGGCTTGAGCCTTGACGATGCATTGATCAAGGAAGGCCCAGAATCACCCTACGTCAACTTGATTGCCGTACGCGGTGGTGACGAAGAGCGCGAAGAGATCCGTCAATTGGTCGACGCCTATCAGCGCGATGAAGTGATCGAAAAAGCAGAAGAGCTCTTCAAAGGCGCGGCGGTTCCTGGCTGGATCGAGTAATAGCGCGACTTAGCTATCAATAAGTAACGTCAGGCCGGCACGCATAGGTAAGCCCTTGTGCAAAAGTGTCGGCCTGTTACGTTAGTTGAAACGGAGCATCTCATGCCCAAAAGTGTTGATTATCCCCTCCTCAATCGCCAGCTTGAAGCGCTACTCGACACACGTGACTGGCTCACCAATAGCGCTCAAACCTGCGCCTTTATTCAGCAGCAGCTAAGCGACTTAAACTGGGTCGGCTTTTATCTTCAGCGTGAGCCCGATGTATTAGGCCTAGGGCCGTTTCAGGGGCAACCAGCCTGTCACCCTATACCTTTCAGCAAAGGAGTATGCGGTGCCGCTGCACGCCAGCAGATCACCCAGCGAGTCGACGATGTGCATGCCGTGGTTGACCATATTGCTTGTGATGCGAACTCCCGCTCTGAGCTAGTCGTCCCCATTGTCGTCAATGGAACGCTATGGGGCGTACTCGACCTGGACAGCCCTCTCCAGGCCCGCTTCACACCACAAGACCAAGCAGGTCTAGAAGCCCTGGTCGCTACATTTATCCGCCAGACAGAGCTTCCCGACTTAATTGAGCGCTAAAACGCCCATACAAAAACACCCCGAGCAATAAATGCCGGGGTGTCTTTGACAACAGCTGGTAGGACCAGGCGGATTTGAACCGCCGACCTCCACGATGTCAACGTGGCGCTCTAACCAACTGAGCTATGGTCCTAGAAAGAGGTATTGGCATAAGGCTGGTAGGACCAGGCGGATTTGAACCGCCGACCTCCACGATGTCAACGTGGCGCTCTAACCAACTGAGCTATGGTCCTATTGTGCGCTGTAACAGATGGCACTTGCCAAGCAACGGATGCGTATTTTACGCTTTCATCACTGAATTGCAAGCTATTTCCCGCTCTAGATACGTTGTTGCAAGCGACTAAATCGTTCAAAAAATGCCGCCAACTCGACACCTACATATTTATAACGCTAGTCTAGGCGCTTCTATGCTGTAGGCATTTTCTAATAGAGAGGGAAACCATGCTGGGTATTTTGCTAGGAAGCATAGCCATTGCGCTATTATTGGCGACGCTGATTGCGCGCATCGAGCTCCACTGGTGGTGGATACGTAGCTTTGAATTTCCTCGCCTGCAAATCGCTTGCCTTGCATTTGCCACTTGGTTGCTTGCCGCTATTTTCGTGGAATCAGGCCCATGGCTGTGGGTTGCTCTACTTGGCTCAGGCATTACCTTCGTGGTGCAAGCCTACTATATTTCGCCATTTACGCGCCTATGGCCTGTACAGGTGAAAGCGGCAAAGAGTAATGACGACGACAAAACCATCACACTACTGATCGCTAACGTGCTTACGCCCAACCGCCAGGCACAACCGCTGATTGAAATGATCAAAAAGCACCAGCCTGACATTATCCTGACCCTTGAGTCGGATCAGTGGTGGGAAGACCAGCTTGATCCAGCGCTCTCAGAGCAGTGGCCCAATAGCGTTAAAATCCCGTTAGATAACCTTTACGGCATGCACCTTTACTCGCACCTTGAGTTAACGAACACGTCAGTTGAATGGCTGATTCAGGATGATATTCCGTCTATTCACACCCGTGTAACGCTAGCCAACGGGGACTCTATTCGCTTATTTGCCCTACACCCTCGCCCACCCGCCCCTAGCGAAAGTGAGAAATCCCTTTGGCGCGATGCTGAGCTATTACTGGTAGGCAAGAAAATTCATGAAGACCCCCAGCCTACTTTAGTAGCTGGAGACCTGAATGACGTTGCATGGTCACGCACTACACGGCTGTTCTGCCGTATTGGCGGTATGCTCGACCCACGCCGCGGGCGCGGCCTGTTCAGCACCTTCCATGCAAAATATCCAATGCTGCGCTGGCCCCTGGATCACATTTTCGTCACCGAACACTTCACTCTTGTAGGTATGAAGCGACTTGAGTACTTCGGTTCAGATCACTTCCCTATATTGGCAACTTTTTGCTACCGCCCCTCGCGTAAAGACGAAGCCGAAACGCCCGAAGCAAATTCAGAAGAGCGCAGTGAAGCCAACGAAACCATTCAGGAAGGTAAAACGGAAGAGCAAGAGACCTGAGCCCTTCAGCTATTGCATCAAGCCAAACTGATCCGTGTTACTCAGGGATTCCTCCCTGGGTTAACACGGCCGGATCTAACAGCCTCTCTAGGGTTTCGCGATCAAGATCGGTTCTCTCCTCAGCAACATCAATAATTGCCCTGCCCGCCTGATACGCCTCTTTAGCAATGGCGGCGGCAGCGTTATAACCAATGACGCCGTTCAGCGCCGTTACCAAGATGGGGTTCTTCGCCAACGGACCTTTGACGTTCTCTTCGCGTACTTTAAAGGTCGCAATTGCTCGATCCGCTAGCAGCCGGGCGGTATTGCTCATCAAGCTAATGGAGGTAAGCAGGTTCGAAGCCACCAGCGGCAGCATCACGTTCAATTGAAAGTTTCCGCTTTGTCCAGCAACCGTAATTGCGGTATCAAGGCCCATCACCTGTGCGGCTGCCTGCGCGGCTGACTCTGGAATAACGGGATTAACTTTGCCCGGCATTATGGAGCTACCGGGCTGCAGTGCTTCAAGCTCAATTTCCCCGAGCCCAGCCAAAGGACCTGAATTCATCCAGCGCAGGTCATTGGCAATTTTCATAATCACGCAGGCCAAGCCTTTTAACTGACCTGACAGTTCTACTGCAGCATCTTGGGACGATAAGCTGGCAAAGAAGCTGTCGTTAGGCGTGAACATTAACCCCGTTTGCTCGCTAAGCTCCTGGGCCACCTGTTCAGCAAAGCCAACCGGTGCATTCACGCCGGTACCCACGGCGGTTCCGCCTAGCGCTAATCTACACAGCCTCTTCATGGCACTATCGAAACGCTCGATCGCTTGATTTAGCTGACTCGACCAGCCACCTAACTCTTGATCCATACGCAATGGCATGGCATCCATCAGATGAGTCCGGCCAGTTTTAACCACATGACTAAGCTCACGTCCACGCTGGTCAATAGTGTCGCGCAGATGAACGAGCGCTGGGCGCAGAGATTCGTGCACTGCAATGGCGGCCGAAAGGTGAATCGCCGTTGGGATTACATCATTACTCGATTGCCCCATATTTACGTGATCATTGGGCGTTACCTCAACGCCTTCACGGCTTGCCAAGGTTGCCAACACCTCGTTGACGTTCATATTGGTGGAAGTACCTGAACCGGTCTGAAAAACGTCGATGGGGAAATGCTGATCATGTTTGCCCGTCAGTACTTCCCTAGCCGCTTTTTGAATCGCTTCGCCACGTTCGCTATCCAACCCTCCCAGGGTTTGGTTAGCCCGGGCTGCCGCTAGCTTTATACGAGCGACCGCATGTATAAAGGCGGTCGGCATAGGTGTATGGGAAACAGGGAAGTTATTGATTGCCCGCTGGGTCTGCGCGCCGTATAGGGCATCAGCAGGCACTTCCAGTTCGCCCATGCTGTCGCTTTCCATCCGTGTTGCCATAGCTCGTTCTCCAATCAATGTGACGTATAGTGCTACTTCTCTGAGGGCGTAGTTGCTATATCGTTCGCCTACTCGCTTAAAGCTAGCTGGTTACACCCAAAGGGTAAACACGCCAAAGCGATGATGCCTCTCCATGGTTTTCAAACCCTTCTCAGGCGGGGCAATTTAAATATGCCAAAAGCAAATTGTTGCACTGCACAAACACAGTTGCTATGCTGCACCGCAAGATAGTTTAAAAAGCTAGCCACTTGATAAATAAGCAGCGCCAACCTCTGGATAGCTGCTTTTGGCAAGACTAAACCATGGAGAGTATGACGATGCGTACATTAAATACTAACGAAATGAATCAGCAGTTTGACAACATGTTTATGGCGCCAGCACGTGCCTACATGGCTTTGAGCATCGATTACACTGAAAAAATGGTCAATGCTCAGATGGACGCCAGCAAAGCCTATTTCGATACAGGCGTTGCGCAGATGCGTCAGATGATGGACGTAAAAGATGCTGAAGGCCTGCGTAGCTACATGGAAAGCCAGCAAAAAGTCGCTAAAGACTTAGCTGAGCGCGCTAAAGGCGACGCGGACAAAGTAGTGTCATTGCAGCAGGACTTTATTCAGAAAAGCCAGAAAATCACTGAAGATAACGTCAAGCAGGCGCAAACTGCGGCTAGCAAAATGACGAAAACTGCCTAAACCAATCAGGTTTATGTGCACCGCATGCGCTTAGCATAGCGGCAATAAACGCCACCGCAGGCTCTGCCAGCGGTGGCGTTTTCGTAGCAACCTTAGCCGTTTGTTTTAACAACCAAATCACCAATTGAGTGCAGATTTCACAAAAGGAATGGTTAACTTGCGCTTGGCGGTCAAAGACGCCTTATCGAGCGTTTCCACAGCGCGACACAGTTCGCCTAACTCACGCGGGCCGCGATGCAAAATATAGCGCCCCACATCATCTGGCAGCTGCATGCCTCTCACGCTGGCGCGCAACTTTAAAGCCGCTAATCGCTCGTCGTCATCATCCAGCGAGTGAACGTGAAACGTCACCCCCCACGTTAAACGCGAAGCTAAATCAGGCAGCACCACGTTTAGCTGACGCGGAGATGCGCTCGCCGCTATCACCAACTTTTTACCGGCATCACGCAGCCGGTTGAAGGCGTGAAACAGCGCCTCCTCCCAGCGTTTACGGCCAATCACGCACTCTAGGTCGTCAATCGCCACGAGATCCAGGCGCTCAATGTCTTCGAGCATTAACGGCGGGAAGTGGCCTAAATCACCCAGCGGCAAATAGAGCGCGCGCTTGTCAGCATCGGAAGCGGCATGACAGGCTGCTTGGAGCAGATGACTACGGCCGACACCCGGTGCCCCCCAAAGGTAAAGAAACTGCTCACCTTCAGGGGTTAGCTGCCGGGTAAGGTGCTCTACCAGCGGCGCGTTAGCTCGCGCCACGTAGTAGTTATCGAAAGTAGCATCGTCACGTAGCCCAATTCCCAGTGGAAGCTGTGCCGGTACTCGGCTCATGGGGACTCCCCTATATCTTTACGACGATACTCATCTCGTTCCGGCTCATCATGATAGGAAGAACTGACTTCAATGATGCTCGGATGGCTATCGTTGTTTTTTTCGTCGTACAGTTCACTCTCCTGATAGCGGGCCTTGACCTCTTTGAGTAGCACCAGAATAACCGCTGCCACCGGCAGTGCTAATAGTACGCCTGTCAACCCAAACAGGTTACCCCCTGCCAGTACGGCGAATATTACCGCAACCGGGTGAAGGCCAATTTTATCGCCTAATAACTTAGGTTGCAGAACGACGCTCTCTGCCATTTGACCGATACTGAATACCAGGATGACCCCCAAGACTGCCCACCAGGTCGCGAATTGGAAAAGGGCCACAACGAGAGCGATGACTAAGCCGACGATAAAGCCCAAGAACGGCACGATACTGACCAGCCCCGACACAAAACCAATGAGCAAACCAAAATTCAGCCCCATCAACGTCAAACCCACCGCGTAAATAATCCCTAAACACAGCATGACTAACAGCTGCCCGCGCAAGAACGATGAAAGCACCTCATCGCAGCGACGGGCCAGGCGGAAAGTGTCATCTGCCCACTGGCGCGGAATGAGGTTGGCAATATTATCAAGCAGCCGATTCCAATCCAGGAGCAGGTAAAAGGTCACAACGGGAATCAGCGCCACATAGGTGATCCAGGATACGAACGCCATGCCGGAACGGCCAATCTGGCCTAGCGCCTGGGCCAAGTAGCCGCCAGCATCACGCCAGTTTTCGACAAGCGTTTCACGCGCATTGGTTAATTCCGTGGTTAAGTCATAACCCGTCCACTCTTGAACCTGAGGTGCGAGTGTATTTTCTACCCAATTAAAGATACCTGGAATGGCTTCGCCCAGCTGTTTAAGCTGTTGAACAAGCAGCGGTATTAATATAAGCAAACTGACCACTAAAACGATGAGCAATACCAAAAATACGCTACTCACCGCGAATGGCCGACTCATGCCCCAACGTTGGAAACGGTTTGCAAGCGGATCGGCTAGGTAAGCGAGAATCATCCCCGCAATAAAAGGCATCAGCACGGCGTCTAATAAAAAGATTAAACCGCCTATCACCACCAAAAACAGGACACCCCACCAAGAATTCCGCATAGTTCCCTCTCAAACGTGGATTTAATCCACTTATTCACAGTAATCGTCGCTATTTTTTCTTATCACTACTATGCCGCATATGAGCAAAAGCTGCTCGTCTGGTTTTCAACATGTGTGACAGCGGTGCGACCTGGGCCGCTGAGTGTTACAATCCGCCAAAGTTAAGCCCAGCTCTGGCCTTGTCGCCAGCACTACCAGCACCGCTAATTGCTTCACAGGATCTGTCATGACCGAGACCTCCTCTTCTTCGGCTACTCCTTCCCTCAGCTATAAGGACGCAGGCGTCGATATTGATGCCGGTAATGCCCTGGTTGACCGCATCAAACACGTTGCCAAACGCACTACTCGCCCAGAGGTAATGGGCGGGCTGGGCGGTTTTGGCGCGCTGTGTGAAATTCCAGCAGGCTATCAGCAACCCGTTCTTGTCTCAGGAACCGATGGCGTTGGCACGAAACTGCGCCTAGCGATGGATCTTGGCAAACACGACACGATTGGTATTGATTTGGTCGCTATGTGTGTCAATGATTTGATCGTGGCAGGCGCCGAGCCGCTACTGTTTCTTGACTACTATGCCACGGGTAAGCTCGATGTGGATATTGCCGCCGATGTTGTCACTGGTATTGGTGCAGGCTGCGAGCTGGCAGGATGTGCGCTAGTCGGCGGCGAAACCGCTGAAATGCCGGGTATGTACGAAGGCAGCGACTACGATTTAGCAGGCTTTTGCGTTGGCGTTGTTGAAAAAGCAGACATCTTAGATGGTAGTAAAGTGGCTGAAGGCGATGTGATCCTGGGGCTGGCCTCTTCAGGCCCCCACTCCAACGGTTACTCGCTGATTCGTAAAATCCTCGAGGTCAGCAACGCTTCGCTAGACACCGATATCGACGGCCAGTCCCTTGGTGATGCGCTGATGGCGCCTACGCGCATTTACGTAAAATCTTTGCTCTCTTTAATGCGCGGTAGTGATATTGCGGTACACGCCCTGTCGCATATTACCGGCGGTGGGCTGCTTGAAAACATTCCCCGGGTTCTGCCTGACAACCTCGCAGCGCATATTGATATTGCTAGCTGGCAGCGGCCTGCCGTGTTTGATTGGCTTCAGACTCAAGGCAATGTCAATGAAACCGAAATGCACCGTGTGCTCAACTGCGGTATCGGCATGGTCGTCGTCGTCTCCCAACAGCAAGCTGAGCAGGCAGCAGCTCACCTGGAAGCCGAAGGTGAAACAGTGTATCGCCTTGGGCAGATCGTTGCACGTCAAGAGGAAGCCGTTATTTTGGAGAACCTCTCGGCATGACCAATACGGATTACCAAAGCGATACCATTAAAGATGTGACCCCAGAACCGCTAGGCGCGCGTCGCATTGTAGTGCTGGTGTCAGGCAATGGCAGCAATCTACAGGCGTTAATTGAGGCCCAATCCCATGACCGATTAGGCGGCGGTGAGATTGTTGCCGTGATTTCCAATATCGCTGATGCTTACGGTTTAAAGCGTGCCCATGAAGCAGGTATTGAAGCGGTGGCACTACCCCATCGCGAATATGATAGCCGTGAAGCCTACGACGGCGCCCTGATCAAGGTCATTGAGCGCCATGAGCCGGACCTGATCGTGCTGGCAGGTTTCATGCGTATTTTGACTCCCCGCTTCGTGCAGCGCTTTCTGGGCCGTATGCTTAACATTCACCCTTCCCTGCTACCGGCTTATCAAGGGCTCAATACTCACGCTCGTGCACTGGCAGACGGTGTCACAAGCCATGGTTGTAGCGTTCACTTCGTCACCGAAGAGCTCGATGGTGGCCCCGTGGTGCTCCAAGCGGAGCTTCAGGTCAGCGCTGACGATACGGCTGAAACACTGCAAGAGAAAGTGCGCTCTCGTGAGCACCTACTCTACCCAATTGCCGTACAGTGGTTTTTAGAAGGCAGACTTCAGTTCAGTCCGGAAGGTGCCAAAATGGATGGCCATCTACTGCCAGAACATGGAATGCGGCTTTCTCATGCGGATGCGGCTGAAGAACTTGATGAGGAGTTAGACGAAGAGTCATAAGCTTAGCTTGAGAAATAGACACAAAAAAGCGCCTTACGGGTTCACCGTAAGGCGCTTTTTTTATAGCCAACCAGTGATGATTAAGTCCGTGGAAGCGTAACGCCGCGCTGTCCCATGTATTTACCGCCCCGGTCTTTATAAGAAGTGGCGCACACTTCATCAGACTCTAAGAACAGCATCTGCGCGACACCTTCATGGGCATAAATTTTTGCCGGTAGATTGGTGGTGTTAGAGAACTCCAGGGTAACGTGGCCTTCCCACTCAGGCTCCAGCGGCGTTACGTTAACAATGATGCCGCAGCGCGCATAGGTGGATTTACCCAGGCAGATCGTCAGCACATTGCGTGGGATACGGAAGTACTCCACCGTGCGAGCCAGTGCAAATGAGTTTGGCGGAATAACGCACACGTCGCCTTTAATATCGACGAAGCTTTTTGCATCAAACGCTTTGGGGTCAACAATCGCCGAATGAATATTGGTGAAGACTTTGAATTCATCAGCACAGCGCACATCATAGCCGTAACTTGAAGTGCCGTAGGAGATAACGCGCTGGTCGTTCACATAGCGCACCTGTTCGGCTTCAAACGGCTCGATCATCGCGTCGCTCTTGGCCATGCGACGAATCCAATTATCAGATTTGATACTCATGTGTTACGTCATCACTCGCTAAAGGAAATAGTGGGGCCGTCGCCTTGATTCGCACTTACTGCTGCAGCTACTTTTTGGGCGATAGCAGCAAAGGTCTGGCTAACCGCACCCTCAGGTTCAGATATGACGCTCGGGCGACCTGAGTCTGTCAATTCGCGGATAGAGAGCGTTAGCGGCAGGCGTCCAAGCACTTGGGTATCGTACTCCTGTGCAATATTGTCCCCGCCGCCGGTACCAAAAATAGCCGCTTCATGGCCGCAGTTTTCACAGTGGTAAAGGCTCATGTTTTCTACCACGCCGAGCACTGGAACATTAACCTTGCGGAACATCTCAATCCCTTTGCGGGCATCTAGCAGGGCAATATCCTGTGGCGTTGTGACGATCACAGCGCCTGCCACCGGCACTTTTTGCGCCAGCGTCAGCTGTATATCGCCTGTGCCTGGCGGCATGTCGATCAGCAGAAAGTCGAGATTATCCCACTGGGTCTGCGTCAGCATCTGTTGAAACGCACCCACCACCATGGGACCACGCCACACCATTGGTTCGCGAGTATTGACCATAAAGGCCATCGACATGGCTTGAAGGCCATGCGCTTCCAGCGGCAGAAATTTATCATTGGCAGCCGCTTGAGGGCGCACCCCCTCTTTAACACCGAGCATCTGTGCTTGGCTGGGACCGTAAATATCCGCATCAAGAACACCCACACGGTATCCTTGTGCCGCTAATGCTAGCGCCAGATTTACAGTCACCGTGGATTTACCTACGCCACCCTTGCCCGATGCCACTGCAATAATATGCTTAACCCCATCCATACAATGGCTCTCCTCATTTAGGCTCGTTTAACGTTGTATGAATGATACTCCTCGGGGCCGCATTCATAAACCAACAACAAGAAAGCGGATGCCGGTTTCCCGACATCCGCTCTCAGATTGCTACTCTATAGCGTTACCGCTGTTAACGATTAGCCAGCATTTTGCTGCTGTTCTTCATTCCCACCATCGCTATCATTGGCACTTTCTTCTGATGAACTCTCTGCAGACGAGCTGCCTTCTGAAGAGCTGTCTTCAGAAGAACCGTCCTGTGAAGAGGAAGCTGCTTCACCAGCGGACTCTTCCGCATCGGCCAAACGGCTGTCAAGAGTAGACAGCTCATCACGCCATTCGCTTAACTGGCCCTCTAAACGTTCCAGCTGGCTCTCACGCTCTTCAATATCGCTTTCAACGCTCGACACTTCCTCGCGGCCCATCTCCAAAGCGACCATGACGTCATCGAGCTCGCTGCGCACGTCGTTCAAGCTCTGCTCTTCCTCTTCACGAAGCGCCGTTAGCGAATCAACTTCGTTTTGCAGCTCATCGCGTTCGCCAGTGATGGAGTCACGCTCACTTTTTAGCTCATCAAGCTCGCTTTGAGCAGTTGAGATTTCCTCTTCCAAACCACTGAGCTGTTCATTTGACTGGCTAATCTGCTCTTCCAGCCCAGACAGCTCCTCTTCCGTGTTTCCTAGCTCTTCAACCGCTTGTTGGCGCTGCTCCTCGGCTTCTTGACGAGCGGCTTCAGCCTCCTGACGAGCTTCTTCAGCGCTAGAACGCGCTTCTTCTACTTGCTGAAGGGTGCTTTCTGCCTCATCGCGCGTACTGGTGATCTCGTCGCGCTCTTCGCGCAGTGCGGTCATCTCACTCTCAGCGCTCTCTACCTGCTCATTAAGAGAGGCAATTTCTTCTTCCAGCGCATTTCGCTCGGATTCAAGCTCTTCTAATCGCGACTGCACATCGCTGACATTGCTTTGGGCACTTTCAAGCGAAGAGCTGGCCTCTTGCTGCTGAGCCTCAAGAGATGCCATCTCCTCTTGAAGCGCAGCTAAATTGGTTTCAGCTTCCTCAATTTCGCTAATGCGTTGGCTCATTTGGCTGTTTTCCTGCTCAGCGCTGGCGAGCTGCTCTTCTAAGCTATCGACCTGATCCTGGCGTGAGCCGGCGTTAGATTGCGCCATAATTGCCCAGATAACCGCGATGGCAGCAATACCGGCAATCGCTTTTACCCTGTTATCTTGAAATAGCGTTTTCATATCCGACTTTTTAGTCGGCTCTGGCTTGCTGGCAGGCGGCTGGTGATCCGAGTGGTTTGCTTCTGACATTATGCGTTCCTCTATGGTCTTAGCTAACGTTTGTCCAAGCTAACGGTCTTCACGAACGAAGGTAATGCGCTAACCGTGGATGATCTCCCCTTCAGCATACACAGCTCACTGTATCTAGCCAGTCTGTTAGTAAAATCGTATATAAATGTTGCTAGTATGTTACCAGCCAGACAGAAATGATCATGATGTTAGTCTGAAGGTGGATGTTTACCCTCATGAAAGCCCGATGCTTCGCCGGTAAGCGCATCAAACCAATCCAGTTTGGTATGCAGTGATACGACGCTGCCCACAATAAGCAGCGTAGGCGGTTTAATGTGCCCCGCCAAGAAAGTATCTGGCAATTCAGATAACGTTCCCACGTGGGTGAGCTGTTGACGCGTTGTCCCCTGTTCAATCAAGGCCAGCGGTGTATGTGGAGATAGACCATGCTTCACCAGCGCCTGGCTGATCACGTTGACGCTGCCGAGCCCCATGTAAAAAACCAAGGTTTGTCCTGGCCGCGCTAGTGCATCCCAATCAAGCTCGCACTCGCCCTGCTGCAAATGTCCGGTAACAAAGCGCACCGACTGGGCATGATCGCGATGGGTTAAAGGGATGCCTGCATACGCAGCACAGCCCGATGCTGCCGTTACGCCCGGTATCACTTCAACACTGATCTGTGCCGCTACCAGGGCTTCAAGCTCTTCCCCTCCGCGACCAAAAATAAACGGATCGCCGCCTTTAAGACGGACAACACGCTTGCCTTGTTGAGCCCATTTCACCAATGCTTGATTAATACCATCCTGAGGAACACTGTGCTGCGAGCGAGCTTTACCCACATAAAAAAGCTGTGCTTGCGTTGGAATGAACGCAACAATTTCATCGCTCACCAAGCGGTCATACAGCACAACTTCAGCAGACTGCAGTCGTTTATATGCTTTGAGCGTTAATAGCTCAGGATCACCGGGTCCTGCCCCTACTAAACTAACCAAGCCATATGGCTGGGACGTTTGCTCTCGTCCTACGTCCAAGAAAACACCTCAGGAATAAGAAAGGTTTTTAATATGCAAAAAAGTAATTAATTTTATCATTAAATGCCAATAACACATTGTCTATTACTTAGAATTCAATCGAATATATAAACAAAATGAATATATTTATTCTAATAAAATATGGATAATCGGCATTTTGTCTGCAATGGCTTACATCCTGTTAACGTATTTAGGTCTAACCTTCACGATCAAATTTAAATTGGCATATGTTTGGAGATTCACGCATGCCCGTGAATGATATAGACGAACCACAGCGAGTCAGTGCAGATCAGTTAGTCCCCCATATCCCTGGTGTCGTTTTTCAATTCCACCGTGCTCGCAACGGCCATATGCGCTTCCCTTATTTAGAGGGCGGCGGCGTGGCACTCCAACATATAAACCGGGATCTGCTCGCAGAAAATGCAGGACAGCTAGTTGAGCAGCTAACAGGGAAGGATCACCCTAAAATCATGTCGGCTATTGAGCGCTCAGCGCGTTGGATGCTGCCTCTCACAACACGCTTTAGGTTACCATTTCCAACAGGCAAGCCTCACTGGATAGCCGTCAGTGCAAATCCAGAGCCGGTTCCCGATGGGGTGCAGTGGAACGGCATAATGATGGACATAAGCGATCAAGTATTCGAGGAGCAGCGGCTTCGTAAGTTGTGCGATACAGATCCGCTCACGGAGTTACCCAATCGGCGAAAATTGATGGTGCATCTCACTAACGTCGCCTCAATCAGCACCCGCCACGGCACACCGCTTTCAATTATGATGATCGATATCGATCACTTTAAGCGTCTAAATGACCGCTGGGGCCATTTGCATGGCGATGACGTCCTCAAGCAGCTAGCGACGCAAGCGCAGTCGCTACTGCGCTGCGAAGACATGATCGCCCGATTGGGCGGGGAAGAGTTTATGGCAGTGCTGCCTCTTACACCGCTGCAGCAATGCCATACACTTGCAGATCGGTTACGCCAAGCCATTAGCGCCCGGGACTTCGGCATGGGCCCGGGCCATGTCACGCTCAGCATTGGAATTTCTGAATATCGCTGTGGTGAGCCACTCACTAGCCTAATCGAACGGGCTGATCAAGCGCTCTATAGCGCCAAGGACATTGGTCGCGATTGCGTATGCCTCCTACGCTAGAAAGGAACACCTAGGCTATATGGAGAACAGCCATGACAGCCCTTGCCGAACATACCTGTGAACCGTGCAGCAAAAACACCCAACCGCTAAGCCAAGATGAAGCCTTAGAGTGGCTAAAAAGCCTCAGCCAGTGGCAGATTGTCGAGCACGATGGCATCATGAAGCTGTCACGGAGTTTTACCTTTCGTGACTTTGCTAGCGCATTGGCATTTACCCAGTGCGTTGGCGATATTGCAGAGCAGGCTGGCCATCACCCCGTTATTGTGACCGAGTGGGGCAAAGCCACCGTCACTTGGTGGTCTCACGCTATTAAGGGCCTGCACCTAAATGACTTCATTCTTGCCGCCAGAACCGACGAGGTAGCCGAATAAATGTTTGAGCATATTGAGCGAGTCCCAGGAGACGCCATTCTCGGGCTGATCGAAGCTTTCAAAAAAGATACCAATCCACAAAAGGTGGATTTAGGCGTTGGTGTTTACCGCGATACCCAAGGCAATACACCGGTAATGCGCGCCGTCAAGGAAGCAGAAGCTCGCCTGCTCAAGAATGAAACGACGAAAACCTACATCGGCTCTCATGGCGCCCCCAGCTACGGCGAAGTCGTACTTCCCATGGTGTTTGGCGCTGAGTCCCCGGTACTGAAAGCCAATCGCGCGAGTGCCACTCAGTCGCCTGGCGGCACAGGTGCACTTCGCTTGGCCGCTGATTTTATTGCCTCACAGCTGCCAGGTAAGGGCATCTGGGTAAGTGATCCAACGTGGCCAAACCACCACGGTATTTTTACCGCAGCCGGTATTGAGCTGCACAAATACCCTTACGTCGATCCCGACAACCGTTTAGATTTTGACGGTATGCGGGCAGCGCTGAAAAACATTCCAGAAGGCGACGTAGTGGTACTTCACGCCTGCTGCCACAACCCCACCGGGTTTGACCTTTCCCACGAGCAGTGGCAGGAAGTGTTAGAGATCGTGCGAGAGCGCAAACTTCTGCCACTGATTGACTTTGCCTATCAGGGCTTTGGCGAAGGCCTGGATGAGGATGCTTACGGCGTACGCCTGCTGGCTGAAAAACTCGACGAAGCTATCATTACCAGCTCCTGTTCAAAGAACTTCGGTATTTATTGTGAGCGTACCGGCTGCTTGATCATGGTGGCAAAAGACAGTGAGCAGATGGACAACATTCGCTCGCAGGTCGCGATCGTGGCACGGGAAAACTACTCAAACCCGCCTGCGCATGGCGGGTCTATCGTCAGCGAGATTCTCCACGACGCCGAGCTAACTGCGCTATGGCGTGAAGAGCTGACAGAAATGCGCGACCGCATCAATACGCTGCGCCGCGACTTCGTAGAAGCTCTTAAGCCCTATGGGCTGGATGAAAAGTACGCCTGCGTAGCAGAGCAGCGCGGTATGTTCTCTTACACCGGCTTGACGCCTGAACAGGTAGATCGCCTGCGCGATGAGTTTGGCATCTACATGGTTCGCTCAGGTCGTGCCAACGTAGCGGGCTTCTCTCACGAGAACCTGCCCTATCTAGCTAAAGCGATCGCCGCTGTGAATGACTAGGTAGCATCCAAGTACTTATTCAAACAAGTGCTTAGCCAAAAAGCACTTAACCAACAAGTACTAGCGCACTACGAACGCCCAGGTCTTCCTGGGCGTTTTTGTGTGCAAGACACTTGACCGATTAGTCAACTCTTCGGCACACTCGGCGTAGCCTTGTATACAACACACCATAATCAAGAGGCCTGACATGGCGGCTGCCAGCACTCACTACCCGTGGTACAAAAAAGAAGATACCGACGCGTTCTTCGCCCTATTTCAAAATAACATTGCCAACTTTGTCATCATCGCCATCACGATGCTCGGCATGGGATTTCCCGCCTCGATTGTTTACGGACAAGTACTGCCGGGCGCAGCAGTAGCGGTAATGGTCGGTAATTTTTACTATGCGTGGAGCGCCGCCAGACTGGCACGCAAGGAGAACCGCGCGGATGTGACGGCGCTCTCTTACGGCATTTCAACACCGGTGATGTTCGTATTTTTATTTGGCGTATTGCTACCCGCAGAGCAGTTGACCGGCGATGCGGAAATGGCCTGGAAAGTCACCGTTGCCGCCTGCTTTATTAGCGGCACCATTGAAGCCGCCATTAGCGTCATTGGCCGCTGGGTGCAGCATCACCTGCCACGAGCTGCAATGCTCGGCGCGGTGGCTGGTGTCGCGCTAACGTTCATTGCTGGGGAAATGTTGTTTAAAACGCTGGAAATGCCGATTATTGGCTTGTTGGTCTTAGCGATCATTATTGTTGGCTTGGTCGCCCGGGTCAGCATGCCGTTTAAACTGCCTACCTCGCTATTCGCTATTATTGTCGGTACTGCCATGGCCTATCTCATTGGCGACGCTGGCACCGAGCGCTTCAGCGATGCGTTTACCCATCTGGGCTTCTATCCGCTGCTCCCCAACTTAGCCTGGTTTGAAGGGCTGGGGTTACTACTGACCAGTATGCTAGCAGTGTTAACAGTGGTGCTTCCCATTACGCTGTACAACGCTATTGAGACGATGAACAACGTAGAGGCGATGGAAGCCGCAGGCGATAAGTATGATGTGCGCGAATGCCAAGCGGTTGATGGCGCGGGCACCATGATCGGCGCGCTGTTTGGCGGCGTGTTTCCCACCACGGTTTATATAGCGACGGTGGGCGCCAAGTGGATGGGCGCAGGCCGCGGCTACAGCCTGCTCAACGGCGCAGTGTATGCGCTGGCCACCATGTTCGGTTTAATCGCTGCCCTAGCCGCCATCATTCCCGTTTCCGTGGTCGCACCGATTTTGGTATTTGTCGGCATGTCGATGATTGCCACCGCTTTTCAAGCTAACGACACGCGCTACTACCCCGCCGTTGCATTGGCCATGCTGCCCTACTTTGCCAACTACGTGATGACCCGCTTTAATCGCGGTGCTGGCGAGGTGGTGACTGACATTTCCAGCGCCATTGTGGTGATGGGCCAAGGAGCTATGTTTATGGCCATTCTGCTCGGTGCTATGACCGTCTCAGTCATTGATCATCAGTTTAAGCGTGCAGCCGCCTTTGCGTCGATTGCGGCGGGCTTTTCATTTTTTGGCCTTATGCACGCCCCTAAACTGTCACTCAATGCCGCCCCTGAGTTCGTGATGGGCTACTTGGGCATGGCGCTGCTGTTTGTGTATTTTGCTTTCCAGGAAGCTGGCCGCCAGCGTTAATTGACGAATCCCGCCTGCCGATGCGGGCGGGACAAAATACGTCGCATGACTTGCCACGCCATTAATCCCGCCAATAGATTACCTACAGCCGCCCCTGCCGCTAACCCCCACCAACCGAAGAACTGTGAGCCCAACCATAGGCACGGCAAATAACATATAAATAGCCGAGCACTCGATAGCAACATTGCCCGTAGCGGCCAGCCCAACGCATTGCCCGCTGACACTACCAACATACAGATACCAAGCGCTGCGTAGCTGGGCAGCAAAAAGCGAATTAGCAGCGTCAATTCAGTTTGCACATCAGGATTACCTGCTAACGCCATGGCAAGCCAGGGTGCTCCCAGAGCCAGTAAGATGCCAAGCCCTAGCTGCCAAACTAACGCGACCTTGACCGCCAAACGCATAAGCTGCTGAATCTGCCCCCAATCACCGGCGCCATAGCAACGCCCTAACCATGGCGGCAGCGACATGGTCATCGCCAATATCACCATCAGTGAGAGGGTTTCCAACCGGCTCGCCAAGCCCCAGGCTGCCACTTCACTTTCGCCCAGGCCCGCCACCACAGAAATGGCCAGCATCGCCGCCAAAGGGGGCATCAATTGGCTGACCATCGCAGGTGCGGCAATGCCCGCGAAGGGCCGCCAAGACTGCTTTGCCTCAATCCAAAGCCCCTGCTGAGCCGCCCACTGGCGTTTAAGTAATTTACGCGTGGTTACCAGTAAACCTACTGAAAACGCAATGGCAGTTGCCCAGGCTGCACCGGGTAGCCCCCAGCCTTCCCAATCACCTACTCCAAAAATCAACAATGGATCGAGCACAAGGTTAACAAGGCTACTCAGTACCATCATTTTGCCCGGTAGACGGGTATCACCGTGGGCGCGAAATACGCTGTAACTAAAATAAAGCAGGGCACCCAACCAAGCCGACAGCAATTGAGGCGCCCAATAAATTCGAATATAGGAGAGCGTCGTTTCATCCGCGCCCAGCAGTTGAAAGATAGGCACATAAAATACCCATAACGCGATCGCCAATATGCCGATGACGCCACCGCCCGCCATTAGCACCAAACTACTCAAGCGCCTCGCCCGCGACTCTTCGCCCGCCCCTAACGCCCTAGAAATAAGCGCGGCAATAGCAATGCCCATTCCGACCTGAATACCGATAATCAGAAACGATAGAGGAAAGGTAAATGACTGCGCGGCCAACTGGGCAGTGCCCAAGCGGGCAATAAAGGCACTATCAACAAGTTGAAAACCCAATAGCGCCAAGACCCCAATAGCCATCGGCCATGTTTGGCGCCATAGGGTTATCGCCAACTCTTTTTGATGCATGACGGCTGCCAAGCAATCTCTCCTTATCTCGACGGATTAACACTTCTTTAGATTTAACGTAAAACGCCACCGCCCTTTAAAGGGCGGTGGCGTAGTCAGAACAGTGAGATGTTACTGACGAATACCTTCAAATGTAACGTAAAGCTCTAGCTCATGCATGGTTTCAGGGAAATCGCTCATGTCGATACCGTAATCGCCCAGGGTCAGCGTGGTGCTGCCTTCAAAACCAGCGCGGTAGTTACCCCATGGGTCATCGCCTTCACCCATTAGCGTAACCGGCATTTCAATTTCCTGGGTTTCACCGTGCAGGGTTAGATCGCCTGTCAGCACACCTTCACTGTCGCCGGTTGACTCAAAGCCGGTTGACGTAAAGGTGGCAGTCGGGAACTCGCTCGCGTTGAGGAAGTCGCTGCTCAGGATATGACGGTCACGCTCAGCGTGGTTACTGGTTAGGCTATCAACCTGCACTTCAATTTCGGCCGAGGAGGCATCGAGATCTTCAGGATCGTAAGCAAACTGACCCTCAAACTCTTCAAAGCTGCCCAGAATGTAAGAGAAGCCCAGGTGAGAAATTTTAAATTGAACAAAGGCGTGCTGGCCTCCGGTATCGATTTGATAATCAGCTGCCTGGGCTTGGCTCAATGGAACCAGTGCTGCGGCGGCAATCGCAGAGGCAAATGCAGTCTTCTTCAACATAGTAAACAACTCCTTGGGTTACTTAATAATCACCGTGAAAAAAGGGCTATTAGCGTCACGGCGGTCAAAACGAATTCTGTTAATATTTTGATGCATTACGTCGGCTATAGCCTGGATGCAGCATACGTACCAACGTTTTATGCCGATCTATCCAGTGGTGCTTAAACGCTGCTAAGGCGTGACCTGCGGCTAAAATCATTAGCGCTAATGCGCTATACCAGTGAACCTCGCCCGCTAGTCTTGCCTGATTGGGTAGGTCGTGGAGCAAAGCAGGTACTTCAAACCAACCAAATACACTTACGCCGCGACCATTAGCAGTGGAAATTAGGTAACCGCTCGCCATCACCACTAATACAAGTACATACAGCGAAATATGACCTATATGAGCCGCTATAGTTTCTAAACGACGGCCTTCCGCTTTCGGTGTCGGCTGAATGAACCGCCATACTAACCGTCCTAACGTAGCAATCAGCAACAATATACCAATTGATCGATGGATCCAGGGCCCCTGATTATACCAAGGGTCGTAGTAGCCTAGCCCTGTCATCCACCAACCTAGTGCAAACAGGCCAATAATGGTTAGCGCACTCAGCCAATGAAACAGAATGCTGATCAATCCCCACCCGCTGCGACTATTTCGCCACATTGTGCTATTCCTCATTTTATCTGTGGCTACTTCAACTTCGCCAACGCGCCTATCAGAGCTTGGATTAAGCTATTCATCCACGCCCAGAACCTTACCGCTAGAAGCTGCTGAAAACCTCTGAAAAAAGCAGAATATTTCATTCGTAAAAACCATTGAATAACCAGCTAACGATTTTTACACAGCGCTTTGCTAAAAATTCGAAAAGGTAGTTCGTTCTATAAAATCGAATATATCCAGCAAATTTAATCAATTTTATCATTTTGTTTGCGCGCTTACTATTAGCGCATGTCCAAAGAGACATTGTGTAACGATCTTAAAAACTGCACATAAACTTTCTAATCGAGAGCGCCAATCATGAAAAAAATCACCCTTATCACCGCTATTGCCATGACATTAACTTCTACCGCCGTTCTAGCTGAACAGGGCTCTGGCGAACTTAACCAGATTGTACACCCTAGCTCTTCAGCGAATCACAGTACTGACAACCTGCACATGACGACGGCTGATCTGCCTTTAGTTAATGGCGATGCAGAGAAAAACAGCGTTGCTGCTCCGAGCTCTCACGCCAATGGCTCTTCCGATAGTGAAGACCAGATTGCGCTGTCAGATCTGCCCCACCGCAACGCTTCTTGAAACAAATGATGGTGCTTTACTTGCAAATCATATAACCCATTAAGTTTCAAAAGTGCGAAAAAACCCACCTTAATCAAAGGTGGGTTTTTCGTTTTTGCGCCGGATTGCTTAACATCAACTAGCTAGCCAAAGCATCCAGACCACGCGCAAGATCGCGCTGGATATCCTGCTGGCTCTCAAGGCCGACCGCCACGCGAATAAGCCCTGGCGCAATACCCGCCGCTTCTTTCTGCATATCCGATAAACGGCCATGGGTCGTCGTCGCAGGATGAGTGATAGTGGTTTTCACATCACCTAAGTTACCTGTGATAGAGAGCATACGAGTGGCATCAATGACCTGCCAAGCGCCCTCCTGGCCGCCCTTCACTTCAAAACCCAACACCGCACCAAACCCTTTTTGCTGACGTTTGGCCATGGCGTGCTGAGGATGATGCTCAAGCCCGCTATAGAACACTTGATTCACTGCCGGGTGAGCATCGAGCCAGCGCGCCAGAATTAAGGCGTTTTCACAGTGCGCTTTCATACGCAGTGACAGGGTTTCCAAACCTTTGGTGAAGATCCACGCATTAAAGGGGCTCAAGCACGGTCCACAGGTGCGCACCACCCCGAACACTTCTTCAAGCAGCGCATGGCTCCCGACTACCGCGCCACCAATGGCGCGACCCTGACCATCGAGATACTTAGTGGCCGAATGGATAACAAGGTCAGCGCCTAAAGCCAACGGCTGTTGAAGCGCCGGGGTAAGAAAACAGTTATCTATCGCCAGTAGCGCATCGTGACGCTTTGCCAGCGCTGCTAACGCCGGGATATCAGCAATTTCCGACAGCGGATTTGAAGGCGTTTCGGCAAACAGTAGGCGCGTTTTAGGAGTAATCGCAGCCTCCCATGCAGCAACGTTGGAAAGCTCCACATAACGCGTGGTAATACCAAATTTACCCAGGTACTTATCGAACAGACTAACCGTAGAGCCAAACAGCGACCGGGAAGCGACAATCTCGTCTCCCGCTGAAAGCAGCGCCAGCGCGGTGGAGAGAATAGCCGACATGCCCGAGCTGGTAGCCACGCAGCGTTCGCCGCCTTCAAGGGCCGCTAGGCGGCGCTCAAAGGTATGCACCGTTGGGTTGGTAAAGCGCGAGTAAACATTGCCAGGCTCTTGGCCACCAAATTTACGCGCCGCTTCTGCAGCGCTTTCGTAAACAAAGCTTGAAGTCGGGAAAATAGGCTCCGAGTGCTCCTGCTCGAAGGTGCGCTGATGGCCTGCCCGGATCGCCAGCGTCTCTAGTGACCACTCATCCTGGTGACCGTCTTCCTGGTGATTGTCATCATGCATATGGCTTCTCTCCTAATCGTCCAGGTCATCGTCCTGATTATGCATATCAACCAGGGCATGGTCACCGGCGCTTTGATCCTTGGCAGAATCATTACGGCTAGCTTCCAAGGCGGCCAGGTAGGCGTCGTCTATATCGCCGGTCACATAGTTGCCGTCAAATACCGAGCAATCAAACTCTTCCATTTCAGGATTCACTTCGCGGCAC
The DNA here is from genome assembly GCF_022489065.1 of Vreelandella neptunia. Classification (GTDB taxonomy): domain Bacteria; phylum Pseudomonadota; class Gammaproteobacteria; order Pseudomonadales; family Halomonadaceae; genus Vreelandella; species Vreelandella neptunia_A. Next base: position 77,073 of record NZ_JAKVTW010000018.1, read on the forward strand.
GCCGATTTTAGATCTTCCAGGTTTTGATAGAAGATACGGTCAGCGCCAATCAAATCCCCCACTTCTTCTTCGCTACGACCATGGGCAATCAATTCAGACGCCGCTGGCATATCGATGCCGTAAACGTTAGGGAATCGCACCGGGGGCGCTGCTGAAGCAAAATAAACTTTACGCGCGCCTGCATCGCGAGCCATTTGAATGATCTGCTTACAGGTCGTGCCACGGACAATGGAATCGTCCACCAGCAGGACGTTTTTGCCTTTAAACTCAACGTCTATAGCATTGAGCTTTTGGCGTACCGATTTTTTACGCTGGGTCTGCCCCGGCATAATAAAGGTACGGCCAATGTAGCGATTCTTCATGAAGCCTTCACGATAGGTCACACCCAAGTGCTGTGCCATTTCAAGGGCAGAGGTGCGTGACGTATCGGGGATTGGAATAACCACATCAATATCGTGATCGGGCCACTCGTTAAGAATGCGGTCGCCCAGCTTACGGCCCATCTGCATGCGAGTACCGTAAACATAGGCACCATCGAGCAGCGAATCAGGGCGGGCTAGATAAACGTGTTCAAAAATGCACGAGCGTAACTGTGGGCGATCAGCGCAAACTTGAGTGTGAATATTGCCTTCAATATCGACAAAAATAGCTTCGCCAGGAGACAAGTCGCGCTCAAGCTCGAAGCCACCGACGTCCAGTGCAACGGATTCAGAAGCGATCATCACCGCTTGACCGTTCTCCTCTTCGCGAGTGCCAAACACTACCGGGCGAATACCGAAGGGGTCACGGAAGGCCACCATACCGAAGCCGTTAATAATCGCCACGGCGGCATAGCCACCTTTGCAGCGACGGTGAACACGACGCACGGCGTCGAAAATATCTTCCGCTTCCAGATGCAACCCCTGCTTGCCCAGCTCATGGGCAAACACGTTGAGCAGCACCTCAGAATCAGAACTGGTATTGATGTGGCGTAAATCGGTCGAGAACAGCTCCTGCTTCAACTGCTCGGAATTGGTCAAGTTGCCGTTATGCGCCAGCGCAATACCATAAGGAGAGTTGACATAGAACGGCTGTGACTCGGCTTCGCTAGAAGAGCCAGCCGTTGGGTAACGCACGTGGCCAATGCCCAGATTACCTTTCAAACGGGCCATATGACGGGTGTGAAATACATCGCGCACCAAGCCGTTACTTTTGCGCAGTAGGAAGCGTCCCTCGCTCCACGTCATCATGCCGGCAGCGTCCTGGCCACGATGCTGAAGTACGGTCAGGGCATCGTAGATTCCCTGATTTACCGCCTGCTTGCCCAGAAGGCCCACTATACCGCACATTCACGTTACCTCGCTTAATGCCATGGTTTGCCTACACCTAAGCAAACCCGTACGTTCGTAGAATCAACTTCAGTAGCAGGTCAATCACCTGCCGGGATAACATCCCGCTGCGACCCACCGGGCAGACGCAGTTCGGGTAGAGAAATATCGCGCAGCGACGCGGGCGCCTCGGGGAGTTCACGATCCCACTGATCTAACTGGCTGACCGCCCAGTCGCGTAATTGAATAAAAGTTGGGCGCAGTTCGGCTTGTTGCCACGCCTGTAGCTCAGACAACGGCGTCAGCGTGATCAACACCGTTGCCACGAGTAAAATGACGGCCCCCCGCGCAACCCCGAAAGCAGCCCCGGCCACGCGGTTCAAAAGGCCCATCCCTACCCACTCTACCGCGGCATGGACCAAGCGAATCACAATGCCACAGAGTAAAATGACGGCAAAAATCACCAGCACGAAAGCGAGCACTAAACGGGCATCAAAGCTTTCAATAAAACCGCTCATCAGTTCGGCCACGGGTTCAGCCAGCACTCTGGCAACCATTAAAGCCACTACCCAGGCGGCCAATCCTAACGCTTCACGAACAAAACCTCTTACAAAACCGGCTAGCATCGACAGCGCCAGCACGGCCAGGAACACCGCATCAATCCAGGTTAACGCCATGGGTTAATCTCTTACTCGAACAAGAAGACCCTGAACATTGGCGCGTTCTTTAATCGAGGACATGGCTGATTCACCGTCTTCGGAGGTGGCATATGGGCCTACAAAAACCGTGGTCATGTTGTTATCACGCTCACGTTGATAGACGCTAAAACCTGCTTCTGACAGTTGAGCGCTAAGCCGCTGGGCATTCGCTGGCACGCCAAAACTCCCCACTTGCACCGCCCACTCTCCCTGAGCGCTTGCCGAAGGGCTGGAGGCACTTGGTGACGAGCTTTGCGACGAGCTTTCAGCACTGCTTTGGCCGCTTCCACTATTGGTGGCAATTAAATCCGCGATAGGATCGCTATCGGAGATAGCCTGGGTGTCATCAGGCTCACTGGATCCTGCCGCTTCTGGGCTGGAGGGCGATTGGCCCGCAGCTATTTGATCGGTTTGCGGTTCCCGCGGATTAGCATCGATAGGGATAAAGCCATCATCACTCTCTACACTGGGTGCTGGAGATGATGAAGACTCGGTAATAGTTGAAGGCCGCTCTGGTGCGGGCACGTTCTGTCGCTCCACTTCAACCGGCTGTTCAATCACAAAGCTCGGCTGAGGGCGATCTTCTCGGGGCGCAGGGTCACTCATTAGCCAAGGCACAAAAATCGCCAGCAGCGCGAGTAAAATTACAATACCGCTAATGCGTTCGGTTTTACCGTATTTCATTTCCGTCTCCATCAAGCGACGCGGCGCCTGTTGGCAGTGGCCGAGCTAGTAGTGCCGCTACAGTAAAGAACGACCCGGTAGCCAAGACACGATCATTGGGCGTTAACACATTAGCGAACCAATCGACGCCAGCTTGCGGCGAATCTGCGCAAAAGTGTACCCGCCCTCCCTGAGCAATAATACGTTGCGACAACTCACTTGCCAGGCAACCTCGTTCACCTGTCAGCGTCACGCACACCCAATCGCTTATGCGGGCAGATAATGCCTGTATGACACCGTCAATATCCTTATCATTCAACATGCCGATAAGGCCCCACTGCCTGCCGCCTGCTGGTGGCGCGGGCAAATGACGCGCCACATACTCGGCAGCATGGGGATTATGCCCTACATCAAGGCACCACGGACCTACCCATTGCAGGCGGCCTGCTAGTTCAACCGCTGCAAGTCCCGTTTGCACACCAGCTTGAGTCAAATCGACCTCAGCCAGCAACAGCGCCTGTAAGGCCGTGGCAGCGTTATCAATCGGCAGACCAGGATAAGGAAGCTCATCGATGGCAACATATTGACCACGTGAATCCTGACCCTGCCAACGCCATAGAGAGCGCTCGTTACCGTTATCCATCACTTGATGAACAAATTGCTGACCCAAACCAAACGTAGGCGCAGCCAACGCTTGGGCGCACTCGACAACGCTTGCGGGTAACGTTTGACTGCCTAATACGGCCGGCCGATGAGCACGAAAAATACCGGCTTTTTCGCGCCCAATCTGAGCTAAATCCGTGCCCAGAAAACTGGCGTGATCCTGGGCGATGGTCGTCACGATGGCGACATCCGCATCAATGATGTTGACCGCATCAAGCCGTCCGCCAAGCCCTACTTCGAGTACCACCAAATCTAGCTTCGCGTTGGCTAAGCACCAAAGCCCACATAACGTGCCCGCTTCGAAATAGGTCAGGCTAATTTCACTATCCTGCAATCGCGCACGTTCAACCTGCTCAAACCCTTGTACAAGCAGTTGATCGTCCGCTTCCTGACCATCGATTCTGACGCGTTCGTTATAGCGCAATAAATGCGGCGAGGTATAAGTACCCACTCGCAGGTTATGAGCACGGGCAACGCTATCTACCATGGCAAGGGTAGACCCTTTGCCATTAGTACCTGCAACCGTAATAACGCGAGGGGCAATTGAGCTTGAAAGCAACCCCATACGCTTTGCCACTTCGGAAACCCGCTCCAGCCCCATATCAATACCAACCGGGTGCAGGGTTTCCAAATACTGCAGCCACTGCTGTAAGGAGCGTGGCTGCAAAGAGTGTGGTGCTAGAGAGTCAGGCATTGCGTGAATGATCATCACTCTTAGCGGAGGTAGCGTCTTTCTTCGCCGCATCGACCTTTTCAAAGGTCACATTAGCAGTGTCCGCTAACGTCGCTTCTTCAACGATGGGTTCAGAAACATCCAGATCGTCAGTGGCCAACGAACTAACGGGGGTCGCATCGCGATGCGTTAACTTACGCAGTACGTTGCCCACGCGGGCACGCATTTCATGACGATGAACGATCATATCGACAGTGCCATGTTCAAGCAGAAACTCACTGCGCTGGAAACCTTCTGGTAAGGTTTCACGCACTGTTTGTTCGATTACCCGTGGGCCTGCGAAGCCAATCAACGCATTGGGTTCGGCGATATTCAAATCACCTAGCATCGCCAACGAGGCAGATACACCGCCGAATACAGGATCCGTTAGCACCGAAATATATGGCACTCCCGCTTGCTTGAGCTTTTCAAGCGCGGCTGATGTTTTGGCCATCTGCATCAACGAGAAGAGTGCTTCCTGCATCCGTGCACCACCGGAGGCGGCAAAGCACACCAGCGGGATATTCTCTTCCAACGCCAGGGTCGCAGCACGTACAAATTTCTCGCCGACCACCGCGCCCATTGAGCCGCCCATGAAAGTGAATTCAAAGGCAACGGCAATTACCGGCAAACCGTCCAACTCGCCGCGCATAGCGACCAGCGCATCCTTCTCGCCGGTATCTTTTTGCGCCGCCGTCAGGCGATCCTTGTATTTCTTAGAGTCGCGGAATTTCAATCGATCATTAGGTTCGATTTCCGCCGCAATCTCTTCGCGTCCTGCTTTATCCAAGAACCAGTCCAAGCGTTTGCGTGCCGTCAAGCGCAGATGATGATCGCACTTGGGGCATACGCTGTTATGTTTCTCTAACTCAGGGAGATAGAGAACCGCTTCGCACTTGGGACATTTACGCCAGAGGCCGTCGGGCACGCTAGCGCGACGGTCTTTACGCTGGATACGACCCATGGAGGGTACGATCTTGTCTAACCAGCTCATATCAAAAAGGCTTCCGTTATACGTCAACGCCTGGCAAAACCAGGCTTGATGAGTGTCGTTTATCTATTCAGTATAGGTGACAAAGCGTCTAGCTTTAGGCATCCATCGCCGTACGCATTTCTGCTAATACACTTTTCAACTGGCCCGCAATGGTTTCCGGCGCGTCCTGGCTTTCGGCGATCCGGTTAACCAAGGCACTGCCTACAATCACACCATCGGCGACTTTAGCCACCTCAGCGGCGGTCGCACCGTCGCGGATACCGAAACCGACACAAAGCGGCAAATCGGTCATACCACGCAGCGGTGCCAAGTGTTCGGCAACATCGTCTGCGTTTAAAGTGGCAGCTCCTGTCACGCCTTTCAGCGAAACATAGTATAGGTAGCCTTCACCATGGGCGCATATTGTAGCGGCTCGCTCGTTAGAAGTGGTAGGCGCAACAAGAAAAATCGCCGCCAAATCACGAGATTTCAGCAGCGGCCCGATTTCATCGGCCTCTTCCGGGGGCATATCGACAATCAGAACACCGTCGACACCCGCGCTGGCAGCCTGATCGGCAAAGTTCTCGTAGCCGATACGCTCAATAGGATTTAAGTATCCCATGAGCACTATGGGTGTTGTGGTATCGGTTTGACGAAACTCTTTGACCATCTGCATAAGATCAATCAGCCGTGTGCCCTGCTTTAATGCACGCTCACAGGCTTTTTGAATCACCGGGCCATCGGCCATTGGATCGGAAAACGGCACGCCAAGTTCAATCACATCAGCGCCCGCTTCCACCAGGGCATGCATAAAGCCCACGGTATACTGCGGCGCTGGATCCCCTGCGGTGATGTAAGGGATCAGGGCCTTGCGACCCTGCTGTTTAAGTTCACTGAAACGCTGATCAATACGGTTCATGCTTGCCCTTAAAAAAGCTGCCCTTAAAATTCGATGCCATCAATCTTAGCAACTGTCATGATGTCTTTGTCGCCACGCCCGGAGAGGTTGACCACAATATGCTGGTCAGGGCGCATGGTAGGCGCCAACACCTTGGCATGGGCCAGCGCATGGGCCGACTCAAGGGCTGGCATAATTCCTTCCATACGCGTCAACTCTCGAAACGCTTCGAGCACTTCTTTATCGTTAGCCGCTACATAAGAGACCCGGCCCACGTCTTTCCACAGCGCGTGCTCGGGGCCTACGCCAGGATAATCCAGACCAGCTGAAATGGAGTGCGTATCGGATACCTGACCAGCCTCATCCGACATCAAGTAGGTGCGGTTGCCATGCAGGACGCCGCGCGGCGCGTTAGAAGCCAACGGTGCAGCGTGGCGGCCCGTTTCAACGCCATCGCCACCGGCCTCAACGCCATACATGGCTACGTCGTCATCTTCCACAAACGGGTAGAACAGACCCAAGGCGTTAGAGCCGCCGCCAACGCAGGCAATCAATGCATCGGGTAGACGTCCGATCTGTTCCAGCGACTGACGGCGCGCTTCACGCCCCACTACCGCATTGAAATCGCGCACCAACAGCGGATAAGGGTGCGGGCCTGCCACGGTACCGATGATATAGAAAGTGTTATCAACGTTGGTGACCCAGTCGCGCAACGCTTCATTCATGGCGTCTTTGAGGGTGCGAGTACCAGACTCTACCGGAATCACTCGAGCGCCCAATAAGCGCATACGATAGACGTTCAGCTTTTGCCGCTGAACATCTTCAGCCCCCATATAAACGTCGCACTCAAGCCCTAGACGCGCGGCCACGGTTGCTGAGGCAACACCATGTTGACCGGCCCCGGTTTCAGCAATAATACGTGGCTTGCCGGTTTTTTTGGCCAACAGTGCCTGGCCAATCGTGTTGTTAACCTTGTGAGCGCCGGTATGATTTAGATCTTCCCGCTTAAGCCAAATCTGCGCGCCTCCAAGACTCGCCGACCAGCGTTTTGCGTGATAAAGCGGTGACGGACGCCCCACGTAATGGGCAAGATCGTAATCGAACTCGGCCTGGAAGTCAGGATCATCACGCAGGCTTAAGTACGTTTTCTCCAACTCTTCTAATGCAAAACTGAGGGTTTCTGACACAAACCGACCGCCGTAAGGGCCAAAATGACCACGGGCATCCGGCATTCGGGTCAGGTCACTGAACTTGGTTTTTGGTGCAGGCGTCGCAGAAACAGTCACAGGGATACCTCACAAGATCGCCAGAACAGGCAAACAATAAATGAATCGACGTAAACACGTAGCTCTATAAAATTACCCACAAGCAATACGTATAAATTACACACAAACTAGCCACACATAAACGTATGTAGCGAATCCTAACGGGCGTCGGCTAAGACCACATGACGCACGAAAGACACCATTTTATCGGCATCTTTACAGCCGGGTGAGGCTTCAATACCGCCAGATACATCCACTGCATAAGGCGCTACCTGACGCACAGCATCAGCAATGTTACCAGCACTCAACCCACCGGCGAGGATAACAGGTTTTGCAAGATTTGCGGGGATTCTCGACCAATCAAAGGTCTCCCCTGTGCCCCCAGGCGTTCCCGGGCGATAGGCATCTAACAGCAGCGCCTGTGCTTGATGATAGCGCTGCGCTTCATGGAGTAAATCTATCTCGTCGCGCATGCGGAGTGCTTTCATCCAGGGACGAGCAAAGCGCTGGCACTCCTCGGGCGTTTCATTACCGTGAAACTGAAGCATGTCGAGATAGGGTAAACACTGCTCTACAAGCTCAGCAGGCTGATCAACAAAGAGGCCTACGCGGGTTACAAACGCAGGCACGCGAGCAGCAAGAGCTGCCAATTGCTCAACACTCACGCTGCGCGCGCTTTTTGGCCACATGACGAAGCCCAAAGCGTCTACGCCCAGCGCTACGGCCCGGTCAATATCCTCACTGCGGGTAAAGCCGCAAAACTTAATTCGGGTGCGGGCTAGCGGAGTGATACTCATAGTGACGCCTCCTGTTCAGGGCCAACCGACCTGTTACTGAGTGTGCGGTTGCGACGATAGGCAACCCGCGGCGTATCAGGAAGCTCACGCTCTCCCGTCCATTCACCGGTAAATGAGAGCAGATGAGGCCCCAGCGGCTCTTTAGGCAGATCAAAGCGCTCATCGTAAACCGAATCGACAAAATGCAGCCCGCAGGCAGGAGCAGTGACATCACCTTTGCGGCGGTTTTGCAGCGCCAGCAACTCGCCGATATAGGCTTCGCTTTGCGTACCGCGACCCACGCTCACCAGCGCACCGGCAATATTCCGGATCATATGGTGTAAGAACGCATTGCCTTGGATATCGATCATCACCAGCTGGCCGTAGCGCTTTACGTCAACAAAGTGCATATGTCGCCAGGGTGTTTTGGACTGACAACCCGCGGCGCGGAAGCTGGAAAAATCGTGCTCCCCTACCAGGGCCTGGGCGGCCCTGTGCATGGCATCAGCGTCTAACGGATCACGGCACCAGGTCACATTGGCGCGCTCCAGTACGGGGCGGCTAATCTGGTTCAGCAGCACGTAGCGGTAGCGGCGCCCCAGGGCGCACAGGCGCGAATGAAAGTCGTCGCCCACGGGCTTCACCCAGCGCACGGCTATGTCGCGAGGTAACTGGGTGTTGGCACCAAAAATCCAGGCTTTCTCAGAACGCCCCGCGGTGGGGTCAAAATGCACGATTTGGCGCGTTGCATGCACTCCCGAATCGGTGCGACCGCTGGCATGCACCTGAATAGGCTCATTGGCCACCTTTGACAATGCAGCCTCTAACGAAGCCTGGACAGAGGCGGCGTGCTTTAGGCGCTGAAAGCCGCAGTAATGGGTACCGTCGTACTCAATACCCATTGCCAAACGGCCAGTAAGCGGAATTTTCTCATCGAAGTGATAGAACAGCGTCATCAAGCCACATCATTTTGAAGATTTTGAAGGTTCGCTATTATCCAGGCCACGCGGCTTGAATGCTACCTCTTCAATTTCCCACTCCTCTTCAATTGGCCGGCGCGGTTGTTTCGCAGACGTTAGGGGCGCCGCATAAGGCTGTCTGTCGAACTCTACCGAAGGCTGCATGGGAGTTTCAGCGTGCGGGCTATCTTGGCTGGTAAAGGTACTGTTTAAAATCGGCGGGTGATAATCGATAAAGCGATGCCCGTCGTCCCCTGAGGCTTTGGACTCACTTTCAGAAGCGTGGGGCGTTGGCTCATCAATAGACGGGGGATCCTCTTGCAAAGGGGCGCCAAAAGCAGCCAGCATTTGGCTCATGGGAGCAGAACTAGGCGGTGGTGCTAACGAAACGTTTGTATAGCCGCCATTGGGAACCGCCTGCAGCCCCATACGCCGCTGCCTGCCCTGCTCCGCCAGACCGGCAGCCTGACTTTTTTCATAACTGTGCGTGCTCGTTTGCTCAGGTAGTTGTTCTTGATGATCGACCAACCACTCATCCGTGTTTAGCGGCGGCGCTGTGCTTGTCTCAGCCGTGTCTGCCTCAGCTGTATCCGTCTCAGGCTCGGCCGCCATCTCGTTTTGAACCGATACGGGCTGGCGGCTCTCCCCAAGCGGCTCATCAGCGCTATCACTATTCGCATGGATAGGGTAGGTGACGGGAACCGCGTCGGGCATAGCTTTTGTTTCGGGCGCGGCACTGGGCGACACTGTTGGCTTAACCACTGGATGCGCCAACGGAACGTCATCCCACGTCTCTTCACGCCGCTTACGTAGCCACACCAGCAGGGCTAAAAGCAGGGCAATGGCAGCCAGGGCCAGCGGCCACTGATAGCGCTCAAACAAGGCCACCATACCCGGTCTATCCGTCTCATCCATACTCGCAACGAGTGGCTCCGGTGGCGCCTGTTGAGCAGACAAGGCATCGCTAAGCGCCTGAGTCAATGAGGCAACTTCGCCACGCAACTCTTTAAGCTCAGCGCGCATTAACTCTCGCTCATCAAGCACCTGCTGAAGCATCGTTTGGCTTAGGCGCAGTTGCTCGGTCAGCTCTGTACGTGTCAACGCTTCCGGCCCTTCGGCTTCTTCAAGCGCTGCGGGGTCACTCATTACGACGCTCTCTTCAGGCAAGCCGACTTCTGGTTCATCCGCTTCCGAGCCGCCAGCGGCGAGCGCATTAGTTGGCTCATTCGCACCATTAGCGACCAAGGCTTGGCTGGCAGTCACTGCAACAGCGTCGACATCGACACTAGGAAGCGACACAGCCTGCAAAGAGCCATTGCGGCGTGAGCGCCAGGCTTCATTCATCGCTGTAATAGCAGTGTCGGCATTGAGATGAGAGCGCGCCAGAATGCGCTCTGTATCGGGTATGCGCAGCGTTTGGCTTGCGCGCATATCATTTATATTGCCCGATGGAAAGGCCTCAGGATTAGCCTCAAGCAGCGCTACCATCATCTGCTGAACGCTAGCCTCTGGGGGTTTAACGCGCTCGGCAACACCCCATAACGTATCACCACTGCCAATATACGCGCTGTTGTTACCCGCGCCCCTATTGGCAGTACTATTCTCGCTTACAGGCGGCTGCGTCGAGCTCGCCGTTTGGGCTTGAACCGTGCTTGGCTGAGACTGGGTAGCTTGGTTTTGAAACCGACTTTGAGACTGATTCTGAGACTGCTGTTGCGCATAATCTCTGGGATCAAACAGCAATGTGAGGTCGCGAAACTGCTGCCCGCCTGGAAACTCAACCGTTAACAGCAAATCAAGCCAGGGCTCCTGCATCGTTTGCTCAGAACTTAAGCGCACCTGACGCCGCCCTTGGTGTTCCACGACCTGAGCGCGAACACTGGCTGCTAATGGCGTCCACTCAAGACCTGCCGCAGCGAAATCAGCCGGTTCGGCAACATCAATACGAATAGTATCTAGCGCGTATTCACTACTTTCCAGTAGTGGGATCGAGGCATCTAAAGGCGCATTCAGATACGAGCTGACACTCGCCTGCCCTAGCCCAACGGCTAGCGCAAAAGGACTCACTGCACTCAATGAGAGCCATGTAATCCATGTCAGTGTTTTTTTCATGAATGTTCCCTGATCGCTTACTTACTTTTTTACCATGGATGCAAGCTTATTGTATTACGTCTTTTTTATCTTAACTTAACGAAATAACGCCGTTTTTCACACTACCGTGGTAGATAGACGCATAAAAAAAAGGGAAGCTGCGAACAGCTTCCCGTTTTCGACTGACCTGCAGCAATGAACGATTACTGTTCGCGCAGGATTTTTAGCATACGCTTAAGCGGCTCTGCAGCGCCCCAGAGTAGCTGGTCACCTACGCTGAAGGCTGACAGGTATTCACCGCCCATTTGCAGCTTGCGCAAGCGGCCAACGGGAACTTGCAGCGTGCCTGTGGCAGCCGCAGGCGTTAAACCAGCAATGGTGGCATCTTTATCATTAGGAATGAGCTTGACCCACTCGTTGTGCTTGGCGATGCGGTCTTCGATTTCATCCAGCGGCACATCATGCTTCAGCTTGATCGTGAACGCCTGGCTATGCGAACGCATCGCGCCGATACGAACACACAGGCCATCGATGGGGATCGGGTTGTTGCCGAGGCCAAGAATCTTATTGGTCTCAACGCTGCCCTTCCACTCTTCGCGGCTTTGGCCGTTGTCTAACTTGGTATCGATCCACGGCAGCAGGCTACCCGCCAGAGGCGCGGCAAAGTTATCGGTCGGGAAGCTCCCACTGCGCATTGCAGCCGTTACTTTACGATCAATATCCAGAATCGCACTGGACGTGTCCTTCAGCTCTTCGCCAACGCTGTCGTGCAGTTGACCCATTTGGTTGAGCAACTCCCGCATGTGCTTAGCGCCCGAGCCTGAAGCCGCCTGGTAGGTCATGGAGGTCATCCACTCGACCATATCGGCTTCAAACAGACCGCCTAAGCCCATAAGCATTAGGCTCACGGTGCAGTTGCCGCCCACAAAGGTTTTAGCACCCTTGGCTAGCTGGTCGTCGATGACCTTGCGGTTGACCGGGTCTAGCACGATAGTCGCTTCATCTTCCATACGCAGGGTACTGGCGGCGTCGATCCAGTAGCCTTTCCAGCCTGCGTTACGCAGATCTTTATAGACCGGCTTGGTGTAGTCACCACCCTGGCAGGTCACGATGACATCTAGCGCTTTGAGCGCTTCAATATCAAAGGCATCTTTAAGCGGAGGCACATCCACACCGATATCGGGGCCGGGCTGACCAACCTGGGAGGTGGTGAAGAAAACCGGCTCGATGCCCTTAAAATCACCATCTTCCAGCATGCGCTGCATTAATACAGAGCCCACCATGCCGCGCCATCCCACGAAACCGACTTTCAACATATGAAGTCCTCCTGCAAAGAATGAGTCTTTATATTATACACACTTCTTTACGCTGATTTTGAAGTCAGTAGATAGGTTAAGGGCTATCCCTGCGACAAGCCTTGGAGGGGGCGCTGTAAACCCATCCCTGGGCGCTACATTTGCCATCCATGGCAAATGACCCCCTCTACGGCTTGTCCCAGGCGCCCTTAACGCAGTCGCTAATTTATTGCTTAGAAAACGCTGCCAACACCGCATCGCCCATGGCATCGGTGCCGATGGTTTGCATACCTTCAGAGGCAATATCTGCGGTGCGAAGACCATCATCCAGCACGCTGCCCACAGCGGCTTCAATGCGTTCTGCCATGGCATTCTCATTCAATGAGTAGCGCAGCATCATGGCCACCGAAAGCATCATGGCCAGCGGGTTAGCCACGTTTTGACCGGCGATATCCGGCGCGCTGCCGTGGCATGGCTCGTACATGCCCTGCCCGCTTTCGTTTAACGAAGCTGAAGGCAGCATACCGATGGAGCCGGTCAGCATCGCGGCGGCATCGGAAAGAATGTCGCCAAACATATTACCAGTCACCACCACGTCAAACTGCTTGGGGGCGCGCACCAGCTGCATGGCGGCGTTATCCACGTACATGTGCGAAAGCTCAACGTCTGGGTACTCTGGCGCCAAACGCTCCATCACTTCACGCCATAAGATGGTAACTTCCAGCACGTTGGCTTTATCTACCGAGCAGAGCTTTTTGCCACGCTTTTGGGCCATCTCGAAAGCGACGCGACCAATGCGCTCAATTTCGCTCTCAGAGTAGATATAGGTATTAAAACCGACCCGCTCACCGTTGCGCACTTCAATACCCCGGGGCTGGCCGAAGTAGATACCGCCGGTGAGCTCGCGGACGATCATGATATCCAGACCCGCCACCAGCTCAGGCTTGAGACTGGAAGCGCTAGCTAACTGCGGATAAAGCATCGCTGGACGCAAGTTGCCGAACAGGCCTAGATTCTTGCGCAGCCCCAGCAGGCCTTTTTCAGGCCTCTTGGAGAGGTCTTCAATTTTGTCCCACTTAGGGCCACCTACCGCACCCAGCAGAATAGCGCTGGCGGCTTTGGCTTTTTCCAGCGTTTCCGCCGGCAGTGGATCGCCATGCACATCGTAGGCGGAGCCGCCTACCAGCGCCTCTTCTACTTCAATATCCAAGCCAGCTTCTTGGCACGCCTTCAACAAGCGTGCCGCCTGGGCGGCAATCTCGGGGCCAATACCGTCACCCGGCAGTAACAAAACCTTATGTGTCATGCAAAATCCTTAGCATTTAATTATTAGAGACTGGCTTAGGCGGATTGACGGAAAAGCCAAGGGCGCGCGGCTTTATGTTTTTGCTCAAACGCACGAATGGCATCTTCATCTTTTAGCGTCAAGCCAATATCGTCCAACCCTTCCAGCAGGCAGTGCTTGCGGAAATCATCGACTTCAAACTCAAGAATTTCGCCGCTGGGGGTGATGACACGCTTATGCTCTAAATCCACATCCAACTGGTAACCGTCGTTGGCGGCAACCTCAGCAAACAAACGATCTACCACATCCTCTGGGAAGGTGATCAACAAAATGCCGTTCTTGAACGAGTTATTGTAGAAGATATCGGCAAAACTGGGTGCAATCACTACCTTGAAACCGAAATCTTCCAGTGCCCAAGGCGCGTGCTCGCGGGAGCTACCGCAACCAAAATTGCGGCGGGCTAAGAGTACCTCAGCACCTTTAAAACGCGGCTGGTTCAAAACGAAATCCGGATTCAGCGGGCGTTGTGAGCAATCCTGTCCCGGCTGACCTTCATCCAGGTAGCGCAATTCATCAAACAGGTTAACGCCGAAACCAGTACGCTTAATCGATTTCAAGAACTGCTTCGGGATAATCAAATCGGTATCGACGTTGGCGCGATCAAGAGGCGCTACCACGCCTTCAAAACGTTCAAATTTTTTCATGGCTTAGGCCTCCTGAGCGTGAGTGGCGTCGTTGGCGGGCAAGGTGCGAACATCGACAAAGTGACCGGCGATCGCCGCTGCCGCTGCCATGGCCGGGCTAACCAAGTGGGTACGACCACCGTAGCCCTGACGGCCTTCAAAGTTACGGTTAGAGGTTGAGGCACAGTGTTCACCGGCACCCAACTTATCCGCGTTCATGGCCAAGCACATAGAGCAGCCCGGTTCGCGCCACTCAAAACCTGCCTCAATGAAGATTTTATCCAGACCTTCCGCTTCCGCTTGGCGCTTCACCAAACCAGACCCCGGCACCACCATGGCCAGTTTGATCGAATCCGCCACTTTCTTACCTTTGGCAACTTTGGCGGCTTCGCGTAAATCCTCAATGCGCGAGTTGGTGCAGGAGCCGATAAAGATTTTATCCAACTTGATATCGGTAATTTTCTGGTTGGCCTGAAGCCCCATGTATTCCAGTGCGCGAGTGTGACTGCGCTGTACGGTTTCATCCAGCGCGGCGAACGGGTCGGGCACCTGGCCAGAAATACCGGTGACCATTTCCGGGCTGGTGCCCCAGCTCACCTGTGGCTCAATCTCTTCAGCCTGCAAAGTAACCGCTTTATCGAACTGCGCATCAGCGTCAGAAACCAAGTTGCGCCAGTCAGCTACTGCGGCTTCCCACTGCTCAGCCGTCGGCGCGAAAGGCCGTTTGCCAAGGTAATCAATTGTGGTGTCGTCTACGGCAATCAAACCGACCCGGGCGCCTGCTTCAATGGCCATATTGCACACGGTCATACGGCCTTCCATCGAAAGCGATGCAATCGCGCTACCGGCAAACTCAATGGCATAGCCAGTACCGCCAGCGGTGCCAATTTTACCGATAATCGCTAATACAACGTCTTTAGCAGTCACGCCCAGGCCCAACTCGCCTTCTACGCGGACCTGCATATTCTTCATTTTTTGCGCTAGCAAGCACTGGGTCGCCATCACGTGTTCGACCTCAGAAGTGCCGATACCGTGGGCCAAAGCACCAAAAGCGCCGTGGGTAGCGGTGTGGGAGTCGCCGCACACCACGGTCATACCTGGCAGCGTAGCGCCCTGCTCGGGGCCAACCACGTGCACGATACCTTGGCGGGGGTCGTTGATTTTAAACTCTTCAATGCCGTACTCAAGGCAGTTGTCGTCCAGGGTCTGTACCTGAATCAGCGATACAGGGTCTTTAATGCCACTGTTACCCTCGGCGCGCTCTTTAATAGTGGTCGGCACGTTGTGATCAGGCGTGGCCAAGTTGGCATCCAAACGCCATGGCTTACGATTAGCTAAACGCAGGCCTTCAAACGCTTGAGGCGAAGTCACTTCGTGAAGCAACTGGCGGTCGATGTAAATCAGCGCGGTGCCGTCATCGCGTTGCTTGACCAAGTGCTGATTCCAAAGCTTGTCGTAAAGGGTTTGACCTGACATGTGGCTCTCCTGGGCAGTGCCCTGCTAGTTCGGTATAGCCGCCTCTATGGGCTGCTTAAATTACTTGTGAAGTCAGTGTCACGCGACTCGCGCATAAAAGCAATTCATGTTATTCATAGTTTAGATTCCAAACTGGAATAGATTATTAGGAAGCAGCCCATGGATACCCAAAGCTTACAAGCCTTTTTGGCCGTGGCAGATACACAAAGTTTCTCACGGGCGGCTGAACAGCTGCACCTGACCCAGCCTGCGGTAAGCAAACGCATTGCCACGCTGGAGTCCCAGGTGGGCACACGGCTGTTTGATCGTATTGGGCGACGGATAGCATTAACCGAAGCCGGTAGCGTGCTGCTACCCCAAGCGCGGAGAATACTGTTTAGCGTAGAAGATAGCCGCCGCGCGCTGGCCAACCTTTCTGGCCAGGTAGGCGGCAAGCTGACCCTGGCCACCAGCCACCATATTGGCCTGCACCGTTTGCCACCGCTATTAAAGCAGTATACCCAGCGCCACCCGGAGGTAGCGCTAGACCTGCATTTTCTGGATTCCGAACAGGCGTACCAGGGAGTGCTGGACGGCACTCTGGAAATGGCCGTGGTAACGCTGGCGCCCCACCCTCATGAGCAACTGCAGGTGGTAGAGCTGTGGCGAGACCGGCTCTGTTTTGCCTGTGCTATTGATCACCCTCTTGCCCACCAGGTCTCTCAAAACGTCCTGTCACTAACTGATCTATGCGAATACAACTGCGTGATGCCGGGGGCCAAGACCTTTACAGGCTCCCTTATCGCGCAGCGTTTTAGCGAAGCTGGCCTGCAACTGCCGGTGAGCATGGCGACCAACTATTTAGAGACGTTAAAAATGATGTGCAGCGTAGGGCTAGGGTGGAGCCTGCTGCCAGAGAAGATGATCGATAGTGAATTAGTAGAGCTTAACGTCGACACTGCACCGATTTACCGCCCGCTGGGGTATTTAGTGCATACCAACCGAACGCTCTCGAATGCAGCGCGCAGGATGATTGAGGAGCTGGAAATTACGCGTGGGGAAAGCCCTATAAAATAAGCCCTATGTGTACCCGCAGGGCCTCTAAGCACTCGTAGCATTCGCTTTCTCGTTACCGCACGATAAGGTATGTGCACATCTGGCTTTGTGGGTTTTCGTAGTGCGTGGTAAGCGAAGCGCACCCGCAAAAGCAGCGCACAGCGGTGCCGGGGTTTGGCTGAGGTGGCACACGCTACGATTTGTGCACAAAGCTGGATCAATGGGTTTTCGTAGCGCGTGGCAAGCGAAGCGCACCCACGGAAGCAGCGCCAGGGTTTGGCTGAGGTGGAACACGCTACGATTTGTGCACAAAGCTGGATCAATGGGTTTTCGTAGCGCGTGGTAAGCCTCAGGCACACCCGCGGAAGCAGCGCGCAACGGTGCCGGGGTTTGGCTGAGGTGGCACACGCTACGATTTGTGCACAAAGCTGGATCAATGGGTTTTCGTAGCGCGTGGTAAGCCTCAGGCGCACCCGCGGAAGCAGCGCGCAGCGGTGCCAGGGTTTGGCCGAGGTGGAACACGCTACGATTGGTGCACAAAGCTGGATCAATGGGTTTTCGTAGCGCGTGGCAAGCGAAGCGCACCCGCGGAAGCAGCGCGCAGCGGTGCCGGGGTTTGGCTGGGGTGGCACACGCTACGATTGGTGCACAAAGCTGGATCAATGGGTTTTCGTAGCGCGTGGTAAGCCTCAGGCGCACCCGCGGAAGCAGCGCGCAGCGGTGCCAGGGTTTGGCTGAGGTGCCACCGGGCGTCGTTCCGAAGCCTTATGAACTGTTCCCTACTCACCAAACTGGGCGAACACTTCTTCGCCGGTCAACTGCTTAGTTTTTTCTGCTAGTGAATAGTAGCGCGGCTTTTGGTCAATAAAGATTTGCTCGGTTATCGTCCAATCATCCGAGACATCAAGAAGCCCCACGGGAAGCGCGTAATGCCCATCCTGTTTTAAGCGATAGAAAAGATGAGTACCACACCGCTGGCAGAAACCACGCTCGGCCCACTCAGAGGAACTGAAGATGGATATATGCTCTGAGCCTTTAAAGTCCACATCACCAGCAAACTCAACCGCAAACATCGGCCCCCCGCCCCACTTTCTACACATTGAGCAGTGACAAACGCCAACATGGTTGCTTTGAGTGGCTACAGTAACGCTGACACTCCCGCAAAGGCAGGCCCCTTGAAGCTGGGTGGTGGATGCCATGTTTGTCTCCTTAAGTTGTGTTTCTATCAGCTCTGATCTTTTCACTGTAGTCTCAATGGAGGAATGAACACAGTTGCTAGACCGCTGGATCAATGGCCAAGCGTTGAACCAATGCTTCGTGGAGAGTATGCCGAGCAGCTTCATCGAATAGCACAAAACGGATCAGGCGCACTTTATGCAAGCTGGGCAGTATGGCTTCAAGGATAGCCGCGCACACTTGAGCGGCTTCTTCCGCTGGGTAGCCGAAGGCGCCAGTAGAGAGTGCCGGAAAGGCCAGCCTCTCAATACCGTGCACGTCGGCCAGTGTCAGCGCATTGCGGTAGCACTCCGCCAGCAGCTGATCCTCCGGCTTGTCGGTGCCGTATACCGGGCCCAGACAGTGAATCACCCAGCGGTTGGGCAGGTTATGCCCGCCAGTGAGTACCGCCTGGCCCGGTTTGATGGGTGCCATTGATTGCCCCTCTTCGGCCAGGCCGGGGCCTGCAGCGCGATGAATCGCTCCAGCGACGCCTCCACCGGTTCTCAAATATGCATTAGCGGCATTAACCACCGCGTCCATATCGGACTGCTGGGCGATATCGCCCACCACGCACTGCACGCTGATGCTGCTCTTATCGTTCATAACCACCTCCCTCTATCACGGTGCATCTCTTATCACCTACTGTAGAAGGGTATCCTTTGATGTGACCACTACCGAATAAGCTCAGCGCAACCATTAAGGTTATAATCACGGACTAGCCAAACCCACTCGACTAATGAACGCCAAGCTTCGGGCCAATTACTGTGAACACCCTCAATCGAAGTAAAAAAAGCCACGCTGGGCCTGCTCGCAAAGGTCTGCACCCGAGGAATCTACACAACCAAGGCTATGACTTCCCAGCTCTCGTAAAAAGCCACCCAGCACTAGCCCTCTATGTGAAACCGAATGCCTATGGCGATCGTTCCATCGATTTTGCAGACCCACTGGCCGTAAAAACGCTCAACGCAGCGTTATTAAAGCGATACTACGACATTGTCGAATGGGATATTCCAGAGGGTGCGCTTTGCCCTCCCATACCAGGCAGAGCCGACTATATCCATTACATGGCGGACTTAATTGGGCTTGAACGTGAACAGCCCAGCATCAAGCTGCTCGATATAGGCACGGGAGCCAATGGCATCTACCCGCTACTGGCCTGCCAAATTTACGGCTGGCAGTGTGTGGGTAGTGACATTAACCCTAACTCGCTTGAGAACGTCGCCACGATTATCGCCAATAACCCCACGCTCAAAGATCACTTCACGCTGCGCACGCAGCCCGATAAAAACCATATTTTTGAAGGGATCATTCAGGCTGGGGAGTTTTTTGACGTCAGCGTATGCAACCCGCCCTTCCATGCCTCGCTTGATGAAGCACTTAAAGGTAGCCAGCGTAAACTTAATAACCTTGCTCATAGTCGCGGTGAACAGAAAGCAACAACCAAAATCCCCACGCTGAATTTTGGCGGGATGGGAGCAGAGCTCTGGTGTAAGGGGGGCGAACAGCTGTTTCTTAAAAAGCTAATAAGAGAAAGCCAAACGTATTCAACTCAATGCCGCTGGTTTAGCAGCTTGGTTTCAAAAGCTGACAATGTTAAGCCTGCAAAGAAGTTGATTGGAAAGCTTGGTGCAGTAGATAGTAGGGAAATAGAGATGAAGCAGGGAAATAAAGTTACGAGGGTATTGGCTTGGACATTTATGTGAGGCCTTTTTAAGGTGGGGTATGATTATGCGGAGTTTGCCGGGACTTTATACTGAGATAAGCACATCGCCGGGGATGGCTAAAAGAGAAGTGGAGGCGAATCCGCAATGGAGTAGACGTCGCCGTGCCTGTGATTGTTAGGAACTGCCAATTCATCTCGTAGCGAGAAGATATCCGCTACGCCACCGGCAACGACTCACTGCCGCCCCAGTCGGCCCACGAACCGTCGTACAGTGACAACTGAGTATACCCGGCTAGCTCGGCCGCCAGTAGGATGATGCAGGCGGTGATGCCGGAGCCACAGGAAAAAACCAGTTGGTGCCCGTTGCTGGGCTGAAGGGAGGGAGCGAGGTGGGCAAACGTTGACGCCAGTTGGCTGGCTGGCTTGAACCGATAGCCCTCCAGCACCTCTGTGAACGGCAGGTTGAGGGAATTGGGGATGTGGCCACCGCGCACACCAGGCCTGGGTTCTGGCGCTTGCGCCAGGAAACGTGCCTGTGATCGCGCATCGATGACCGTTACTTGCTTGTCCTCCAGGTGCTGGAAAACGTAGGCAGAATCTCGAACCAGAGTGTCGTCGAGCTTGCCAACCACGCTGCCATGCTTGGCCGCATCTGACACCGAAGAAGAAACGGTGTCCCGACCTTCGGCCAACCACTGCGGCAGGCCGCCATCCAGAACAAATACCTGTTTGAGGCCCATAGCCCGCAGAATCCACCAGGCGCGTGGTGACGAGTAGACACCCTGATCGTCGTACACCACCACGAGGCTCTCGGGCTCGATGCCCAATCGACGGATCTCCGCCGTGAACTGCTCTTCTGTCGGGAAGGCGTGGGCTTGTGAAGCTCCGGTATCGCAAAGCGTTCCTTCCAGGTCTATTCGGAAACTTCCCGGAATCAACATCGGACGGTCATAAATGATCGGCTCCTTGCCAACGACATTGGCCATGCTAGCGTCGATCAGAACCAAATATTCGTTATCCAGATTCTCCTGCAGCCAGTCGGTGGTCACGAGGGGGGAAGGCATGGCGTTCTCCGGTTTAGGTCAATATGTAACAGTGCACGATCGCGGGCGGGCGCGATCAGCAAGCAGACGCGGACCGCGTCATCCGCAGCATGCTGATCGACGAACGACACTAATAGCAGACGCAGGTGAGGACTTTAGCATCCGCGTAAACCTCGCAAGCAGGTCTGATATCACTTCGTGACTACTTACCTTGCAGCCGCAATCCTCCTCATCTGGGGGTATTGCAGTATCCTAACGTCCGCAGTTGCGGCTGGTTTGGAGCGCAGCGGAAAACCAGTCCGACAACCTGCGCTTGTTAGGCTATTGACCTAAGCTATTTATGATAGCTATGACAATAACAACTATAACTAAGCCTATAACAGCCCATTTCCCAGTGGCCCTATAGTTACCAATTTTTAGACTTTGTTTTTCTGAATTCGCGGACTGCTCTAACTCAGATGCCTTAGCCTGCTCAATACTTTGTTTAGATTTCTCAGCATTTGATGTTTGTTTGATGACACCACCAATCTCAACATCTTTAAGTGTTTGCTCTGATTCACTTTGTTCTGAATCCATTTGGTTTTTTCCTTCATAAAAGTTTTGGGTAAACTGAATGATATCACCACTTGCTACAGCGCCATTTATTACTTGCCCATTGATTCTATATGAGTCTTTCTCAGCATAAGTGGTTACAGTTTCTACGATATTTTGCACCGATGTTTCTGTAATCGGACCCGAAATTTCTTTTATTTCTTGAAAGATTATCCGGAAAACTTCCTTTAGACTATCTTCTGATTTAAATCTACCAAGAGCTATTCTTACCGCTGATTCGGACGACCAAATATGGATGGCTGGCAAATCCATTGGAGAAACTTCTCCCATGCCAGGTAAAGATTTAACCTCTTGCAATTGTGAATATGCATCAGCTCCACCTAATAGCTGAATTAAGGATAAATGAATATCGCACAAATCCCCACTGAGAC
>NZ_JAKVTW010000019.1 GCF_022489065.1 Vreelandella neptunia
ATAAAAAGCTAAATTATTTGAATTAAGTGCCAGGTAATTAAAGCTGTTTTGTATACATGGTAAAAATGTTGAAGAGCATTGCGCATTCATTCAATATCAAAACATGCATTCTGATCACTATTAGCAAAAAGAGGAGTAGCTTATGGTGCCAAAAGAGGCGTCGCATACCATTAGGAATGCTAGCTATAAATCTCCTAAAACTATACTTGGTTTTTTTGCAATCGTTGTTGGAATATTAATCGCAGGGACGTCAGCGGTAATTGGATTACTTTCGAGAGTTGAGTCACTGCACACATATATTCCTTGGATTTTGCTTTTTGCTGCATTTGTTGTTGTTACTGTATTGGTAGGCGTTTTTGTAACAGCATGGAAAGATCCAACTGTTCTAATGTTAGGCCAGATTTCGGGTCATGATTATATTGAAAATAAAAAACTTACTCTTGGTGATAGCAACTCAGGAGAATACTTAGAGGTTCAGTCAAACGAAGAATTGGAATCTGGTTTTTCTAAAAAGGCCGCATTTGATGAGCCCAAAGACGAGGAGGGTTCAGAATGACTGGTAATTGGTATGTGGTTCTGTTAGATCGAGCTAGCAATGAAGAACGTGAAGTGGTTCATGCCGCTATTAAAGATAAAGCAAACGGATGGTGGCACCGCCATGAGAATACCTGGATAGTTGGCGGGTTAACGGCCTCACAATGGAAAGATGTTGTAAAAGAGGCGATGTCGCCTGGGCCGTCTAGCGTTCTAGTCCTAGCACTTCCACGTGAAGAAGCGAAGCGTTATTGGTCATACTTTGGGCCAAAAGCGAAGGATCGCTGTCAGTGGTTACACAAAAACATTAAGTAAATCTGGTAACAAGGCAAATCACTACGACAGCTTTTCCGTTGCGGTTTCGCCTCCACTAAAAAACTTTACGAGTTGGCAGTATAGCGTTTCATCAGCATGATTGAACAATTGATGCGACTAGGGATTTTGATTTGGCTATAGAAATTATTACCTACGGTATGCTGGAGGGATCCGGTAAGGTTTGGGTTGACGAGCAAGAAGCTAGAATTCGACGTGAAACAACCAAGTGGCTCGCTCTTGTTTTGATTGGGCTTGTATCACCGATCGCTCTGAGCTTTCTAAGAATGGAGACTCAAGACCCCGCGCTATGGTTTCAAAGGAGCGGATCTATCATGGTTGTTCTTGCACTATTGGCGGAGTTGAGAGTAGTGATTATAGATAGGCTGATTATTGCCCGCGATCACTCCTTTCTGTACTGCCACATGTACATTGAGAATAAATACCAGGCGAAGCTTCGGGTAATTAATTATGTAACGTATTTCGTCGTTGCTGTCGGAACCTTAGTCTGGGGCTTCGGTGATGTATTTTATGCAAATATTGTACTAGCGAAATGAGTTTAGAATGCGCTAAAAATTGCAAGCACGGCGGTGCCCACTACATTCTGTCTTCGGCTCCATTTCCTAGGCGCGCATACTGCAAGCTTTGGGGCTAAAACCCCCGCTATACCTAATTTTGATAGGATCCGATGAAACAGTCGAGGAGTGGTTATTATGCATCGCATTAAGTTTTATAACGACTCTCAGAACATTACGGTAGTGATAAACTATCGGCTTCAGCCTCCCAATAGCTACAAGGATGCGACAGGTCAGCTGGCCCATGAACCGCCTATCATTCTAAAAGTGACTAATAGCAAAGGTATCAAATTTTTCCCAAAGTTTTCTGGTTACTCGCAAACTTGTATCGCTCATAGCAGTGTTAAGGGCTAGGATCAAATCATGTCTATCGGAACCTGGATTGAAGTTACAAATTTAGCTCTTGGATCGTTAACTCTTTTCTCTGTGTTGATTGCATTTCTAGCGTATCGTGCAAACGTTAAAAAACAAGAGGATGACCGTGTTCGAGAGCGAGATAGAGAGTTGACTTCACAAGCCAAAAATTCATTTCAGTGGGCGTATGAAGTCCTTACGGACAACGGCGCGAACATTCCGCCAGTTGCAGATAGACTAAATTGGCTTACTGCTGCTAGACATTTACTGCGCGCAAAAAAGCTTGGTGAGAAAGTAACGCATTCCACTTATAAGATTATATTCGACGAAATAGAAGAATATTGGCGCCACAAATTCTATGTGGCGCTATCGCACGAACCACTTCGTCGATGGAGATATTTTGCTGATGATGCCGATCCAGATTGGCCAGAGAATATAGAGATAAGCTCAGCGCTTGTTATTGTTGATTTTTCCAACTGGAAAGATGATGTAGAAGACCCGACCAATAATGTAGATAGAGCTAAGATGATTCAACAAGGAGTTTTAAATGGGCAAGCAGGGAGAGGTCTTAAATCTTATATGCAGCGCTTTGAAGAAATTAGAGCTCAGTGGAAATAGTGTGACTGATAGCTCTATAACGGTTATATATTTTTTTGGCTGACGCGTATCCTTTTGCGCTTCGACAGCATTTTAATCGCTTGTATTAAAAAATTAGCAGTTAAATGCGGAACCTTTACTTGGTGGATATGACCTAGGACTAGGAGTTTGGCTCTTGTTGGGCGCTCGTTTTTTGCCCTGTCCAATCCAGAAGCACCGTGTCGCTATCCGCAATAACAATATCATTTTAAAAGCGTAGAAGCTATTCCATAAATTCAGGCTATTCAAGGAGATACATCAATATTATGACGAGAAAAACACTAGGTTTAAAGGCGAAAAGACAGATAGATGGAAAGACTGCCGATGAAGTTGAAGATCAATTCCCTAATGATCCCGAAAAACGTTTTTTAAATGGCGTTGCTATTCATCCTTCCCCACGCATTGTTTTAGAGCCTGGTTCCAAGCAGCGTACGGTGCGGGCGATGGATTTGATTACGCCCATTGGGATGGGCCAACGTGGGTTGATTGTTGCGCCGCCAGGCTCTGGTAAAACGACGATGTTAAAACATATTTGTCAGGCCGTGGCAGAAGCTCATCCTGATATAAAGCTATATGCCTTGCTGATTGATGAGCGCCCCGAAGAAGTCACCGATTTTAAGCGCAGTGTGTCGGCAGAAGTACATGCATCGTCTTCAGACGAAAGCTACACACACCATGTGCGTATGGCCGATAAGCTTCTTGAGACGGCGCGTAAGCAAGCTGGCGAAGGTCATAATGTGATGATTGTGATCGATTCTCTTACCAGGCTCTCGCGGGTTCATAATGCCGAGCAGCGAGGCAATGGCCGTACGATGTCGGGTGGGCTGGATAGCCGAGCAATGGAAATACCCCGAAAACTGTTTGGCGCTGCGCGAAAGATCGAAAACGGTGGATCGCTCACCATTCTGGCCACAGTGCTGGTGGATACGGGAAGCCGTATGGATCAGGTGATTTTCGAGGAGTTCAAGGGCACGGGCAATATGGAGCTCGTGTTATCACGGGACGTTGCCAATCAACGGATTTTCCCGGCGATAGATATTGCCAAAAGCAGCACCCGTCGAGAGGAGCTTTTGATTGATGCAAAAGATATTGAGAAAGTAAGGACATTGCGTAGAGGTTTGACAACGCTTAAGCCAGTAGAAGGCGCGCAGAAGTTGCTTGAGTTATTGGATAAATATCCCACTAATGCCGAGCTGTTAGATGTATTTTTACCGGATTCGTGAAATATAGATAATAAAGAAGCCCACCCTTTTAAAAGGTGAGCTTCTTGGGTAAGTTTTAACGATTACTTTTTACTGAAATTCAAGTTTGATTCAGGCACTGCTTTTCGAACCGGAAAGCCTGCAATCTCTTTGCGCTCAATAACGCTTTTTAATCGCCGTTCAATGGCACAAAGATTTTTAAAGTCACTCATGTCAACTAAAGAGATGGCTTCACCTGAGGCACCCGCGCGGCCGGTTCGGCCAATACGGTGGATGTACTCTTCTGGCTGAAAAGGTAAATCGTAATTCACCACACGACTCAGTTCATCAATATCCAAACCCCGCGCGGCAACCCCCGTGGCGACCAAGTATTTTAGCTCACCAGATTTGAACTGAGCCAAAATCTTTTCACGCATGGCTTGGCTTCTATCGCCATGAATGGAATCCGCTGTGATGCCGCGTTTTTCCAGTTGAGCAACAAGCTTGGCCGCATTGTGTTTTTTCTCGGTAAAAATAAGCGCCTGATCCCACTTTTGTTCGTTAATTAAGTGGCTCAACAAGGCGGACTTAGTATCTTTGTCGACGGTGATTAGCCACTGTTTGACATTAGCGGCGGCGCGGACGTTGGGAGAAATGGATATTTCAGCCGCCAGATCAGTCATCTTGCTATCTGAAAAGTCGTAGGCGAGGGCGCGAACGTCTTCTGTGATGGTGGCCGAAAACAGTAGGTTCTGACGGTTTTCAGGTAGGCGCTCAATGATTTTATGGATATCGTCGGCAAAACCCATGTCGACCATTCGGTCCGCTTCGTCTAATACCATGACTTTAAGTTCATCAAAATGCAGCGCACGCTGATGCGCCAAATCAAGCAATCTGCCCGGCGTGGCGACCAGAATATCGACGCCTTTGACTAGGCGCTCTTTTTGAGCTTCGGTATCCACACCGCCATACATAGCCATAGAGGTTAAGTGCGTGTGCTTAGCGTATTGAGCCACGTTGGCTTCGACCTGAACCGCTAACTCACGGGTCGGCACGAGAATCAGCGCACGTATGCGTTTGCCGCGTAACGTTCCCGCGTTACTGAAGCGTTCTAGCAGAGGCAGAACAAAAGCAGCGGTTTTGCCTGTGCCTGTTTGTGCGGTGGCGATTAAGTCGTTACCCGAAAGAATGGCTGGAATCGCTTGTTCCTGGATGGGCGTTGGCGTTTGGTAACCTAGTTCAGTAATCGCTTGAACAAGAGGAGTGGATAATCCTAGTTTTGCAAATGGCATAAGGCGCCCTGACAGATTGTCGTAAGGTGTGTCGAAAATAAAAGATGAGGCAGTATAAAGTAAAAGCAGCCGACCGCTGAGGCGGAGGCTAATTGAGGCGCTAGAAGCCCATCCTTGCGTCACAATTCTAACATCAACCAGCACCAGGCGGTTTGTGCATGTTAACTGGTCAATCGATCCATCCCAGCCCGCTGCTCAGCCTGATCCAAAAGCACCGGCCCGCTACCGATTTCTGCTAACTGGTCATCCGGGTTATAAAGCGGGCAATTGGTCATGCTCAGGCAACCACAGCCGATACAGCCTGCTAGGTTATCGCGCAGCTTTTGCATATAAGCAATCCTGCCATCAAGCATCTGCTGCCACTGTTTTGAAAGCTCTTGCCAGTCTTCAACCGTCGGTGTGCGGTTATTGGGCAGTGATTCAAAAGCCTGCTTAATTTCTTCAAGGCTAACGCCGACTTTCTGCGCTGCTTTGATCACCGAAATCCGCCTTAGTACTTCTGGTTTATAGCGGCGCTGATTGCCTGCATTACGCCAGCTGTGGATCAGGCCTTGTTGCTCGTAAAAGTGCAAGGTACTGACTTTAATGCCACAGCGCTTGGCGATCTTGCCAATACTCCAGATTGCCTCTGCCATCACGTACTCCTGAATCTTTTTGCCATTTTTTTCCAAAAACAGCTTTACCTCAAGTGAAGTTGAGGTTTTATCCTGCCATTTCACTTAATGCAAGGAGACTCTTATGTACTTGGAACACGTGAATCTGGTCGTTGATGATATGGATGCCATGCTGGATTTTTACCGCGCTGTATTCCCGCACTGGCGTGTGCGCGATGAAGGCCATGGCGAGTGGTATGGCAAACCACGTAAATGGGTACACTTTGGTGACGACGAACATTACCTGGCATTAAGCGACCACGGTGAAGGCGCGAACCGTGATCTGAAAGGCCACAGCGTGGGGCTTGCCCATTTTGCTTATGTGACCGATAACCTGGATGCCGTTGTGGCTAGGTTAAATAACGCGGGTTTTGCCATTGCCAAACCCGGCGCTACAGAGCCGTTTCGTAAAAATGTCTACTTTGTCGATCCTGCCGGTTTTGAGGTGGAGTTTGTCGAGTATCTGAGTGACATCCCGGCGGAACGGAATTTAAACCGAGATGCTCAGCAACCTGTAGTGCAGGGAGAAGCGCAGCAACAAGCAGTCCAGCAACGGAAGGGTGAGGTGTAATGAACGTTGCCGTTGTTTTTCATTCTGCTACGGGCAGTACTAAGCAACTTGCACAGGCTGTCGCTGCGGGAGCGGCAGCACAGCCTGGCGCTAAGCAATAGGAGTGTTTATGAACGCGAATGTATCCCGGTACGGGTTAATTCTTAATACTGAACACTACTTGGAATGCGTAGCTTTCTATCAAGGGCTATTTGGCTTGCGTCAGTTATTTGAGAGAGACGAAGACGGCTTTAAGATAACCTGTCTAGAGTTTGGTCATGGTTATTTGATGGTCGAGCAGGGTGGTAAGGCAAAGAAAGGTGTTAAATCGCCAGAAGAAGGTAGTTTTAAATTGCGATTCAACGTTGATGATTTGGAAGAGGCGCTAAGAGTAATCAGGTCTTGGGGTATTCAAGCCACCATTACCGAAAATGCTTGGGGTAGAACCATCAACATCGCCGACCCCGATGGCAACCGAGTTGGTATTAGGGATGAAGCTGGTTTCGTAAACCAGATTAGTGATTAAAAGGTTGCCGCTGATTTTACCATTGGTGCCAGCTTAAGTGAGATCAGTTGAATACACTTCAGTACATGCAAGTGTTCGCGAATCAGTATGGCATGCTGTGAGTAGGCTTGGATATTTCAGTTAATTACGATCCATCAATGCGTAACCGGCTTGGCGCGCAATCTGGGCTTATCGCTCATTCAGTAGGCATCGTATTAAATAGAACAGGCTTAAACGCTGCGCATTATTTAGAGCAGAGTGTGGCATACGTGGGAATGGTATAATTTGGACAAATTACTCGAACATGACCCCTTTCTTTACAAGTCTGAGGGGATTCCTAATGTGCTTCGTTCTGCACTGCCTAGAAAGCGTGTATCAAATGATTCATAGTAACGCCTTTAGCTTCATTGGCCATCAGTAGGAACATCTAGATGATTCGTAAATACCGGGAGGCAGATATTGAACACATTTTGGATATCTGGCTTTCAGCATCGATTAAAGCTCACTCCTTCGCTGGGTCAGAATATTGGCAGTCAAAAGTTAGCGAAATGCGTGATGTATACATTCCTGCATCGGAAACCTTTGTATATGAAGCTGATGAGCAGATAGCAGGGTTTTACTGCCTCTATGGAAGTACGTTGGCAGCTGTTTTTGTGTCACCAAGCTTGCAGGGCAATGGTATAGGGTCAGCTTTGATTGAGGATGCCAAGAGCAGAAGGTCGTGTTTGCAGCTCAGTGTCTACAGTCAGAATGCCCCCAGCATCAATTTTTATAAGCAGCATGGCTTCATTTCCCTAGGTGAGCAGATTGATGAGCAAACGGGTCAACCTGAGTTCATCATGGAGCATTACTGTTAACGCTAAGGGGAAACCAGTTATTATCAAAGGAACGTTTGATGAAAGGTGAATGTCTTTGCGGAGAGGTGGCGTTTGAAATTGAGGGTGAGCTACCAAACTTCTATCAATGCCACTGTTCCTTATGTCGCAAAGCGACCGGGTCTAGCGCTAACGCTGCCACGTTTGTGGAATGGAATAACTTTCGTTGGTTGTCTGGCCAATCCAGTATACGCTCTTTTCAAAAGCCAACCGGCTATCGAAGTGATTTTTGTTCGGCCTGCGGCAGTCCGGTGCCCAATAAACTGAGAAACACTGATTTGATATGGGTTCCAGCAGGTTTGCTTGATGAAGCAACGGAATCTCAAATTTCTGTTCACCTCCATCTGTCTTCAGCAGCCACATGGGCGCAAGAGCCAGATAGATGTGTTCAGTTGGTTGGTGGCCCTGATAGTTTAGAATCACTTAATAAAGCACTGAAGAGTTCTTGCTGCTCCATTTAAACCACAACAGCACGCCTGCTACAAAAACCGAAAAATGAACGCCCGTAGCCCCATCCTCAAAGGGTATAATGTCAACGGCCACGATGAGTTGGCTGTTCCATAAACGTTGATTTTTAGCAGGTTTTTACTTGTTACTGTTTTTAATAGAAAAGGGTAGTCGTTCATGATTAACACCAAAATTTACAAAGCGGTTTACGAACTCGCTGAAAAGCTCATGAAGGCTGCTGATAAAGAGGATAGAGAGGCTTTCGATTCGCTCTATGCGGAGTTGGAAGCTATCTGCACTGAGAACGAAAACAGCGATAAAGACCACCCAGAGCAGTGGGAAACGCTGGCTGACTTTACTGAAGAACTGGATGAGGCGCTGGCTGTCTACGAAAAAGCCTTTGAAAAAGCCGTCGCGGTTAATTCTAAAGACCACATGTCATCCATCGCCTTCTCCATGGCGAAGCTGCAGGTTGAACTTGGCCAGACCGATGCGGCGATCAACAACTTAAAAAATGCCCAAATGACGGCTAACAAAATAGAAGATGGCGAGCTTAAAGACGAAATAGATGAGCTGCTTGGAAAGCTGACCACTGGTTAAATTGTTAAGCTGTTATTTTGAATATTCTTCACTTTAGACGTACATGCACATGAAGCTTGATTGTGCTGGGTTTGCCTAAGACTAGGGACACTATCTTGACCAATAATGACATTTTTCGCCGTATACGCTACACCTTCGATTTAAAAGACAGCACCATCGTGGATATCTTCGCTTTGGCAGAGGTCAGCGTGGCTCAAGAGCAGGTAACTGCCTGGCTGAAAAAAGATGAAGACGACGCCTTTATGACGATGAAGAACAGAGAGCTGGCGGCGTTTCTGAACGGTTTTATTAGCTTTAAGCGTGGCAAGCGCGAAGGCCCACAGCCTGCGCCAGAATCGCAGTTGAACAACAATATGGTGTTCCAGAAGCTCCGTATTGCGCTGAATTTAAAGGCTGAAGATATACTGGCAGCTTTTGAGCTGGCAGGTTTTCGCTTAAGCAATCATGAATTAAGCGCGTTTTTCCGCAAGCCAAGCCACAAGAATTATCGCGAGTGCAAAGATCAGGTGCTGCGAAATTTCTTACTCGGCATCCAGCTTCAGTTACGCCCCAATCAACAACATCCCAGTGCGGAAGCATAACTGCCTAGCACAGCGTCAATAATCTGTATCGCCTCAGAGGCAAGGGGGATTAGCAACGTTCATCTCTTGCCTTATCAATCATGCTGCAACCGTGGTCAGCTATTACTTTTTTACGCACACAAAAATCGCATTGCCTGAGAGGCTGTCCCAGGAAGTGATTTTTTCATAATCGTGCTCAAACACATGCACTTCAAAGTACGGCGCTAGGAGATCGATTAACTCCGCAAAGCTAACCGCCACCATAGGGTGCTCATCGTTCCAGACCTGAGTCTCTTCTGCGTTGGTCTTCTCAATGCTTAGCCTAAGCGACTGCTTTTCACCCTGCCCACTGTAGTGCCAGCCCG
The DNA here is from genome assembly GCF_022489065.1 of Vreelandella neptunia. Classification (GTDB taxonomy): domain Bacteria; phylum Pseudomonadota; class Gammaproteobacteria; order Pseudomonadales; family Halomonadaceae; genus Vreelandella; species Vreelandella neptunia_A. The sequence continues at coordinate 9,440 of NZ_JAKVTW010000019.1, forward strand.
AGCGGAAGGTGAAAGAATCGTCTGCTTGTTTGGCGCTGTGCTTAACAGATAAACCGTTATCGATTTTGTCTTTATCGACCGCGTTAAAACAGAAAATACCGCCAGACTTGAGCGCGCGGTGTGCGCTGGAGATACACGCATGTAGCTTCTCAATCCCGTCGTTGTAGTGAATCGAGTATAAAAAACACGTAATCAAGTCTTGGGGGGCGTTAACCTCAAAATCACTCATGTCCTGCAGTGTAAATTGGGCTTCTGGGCAACGCGTAGCGGCAATATCCAGCATGGGTTGATTGATATCAAGCCCACTGCTTAGGTAGCCAAAATCAATGAAATGGCGCACGTGGGGGCCAGTGCCACAGGCTAAATCGAGGTGGGTCGTTCCGTCGTTACCGAAGATCTGATGTAGCCTACGAATGGCATCGCTTTGTGCTTGGTAGTTGATATCCACGCACATCAAATCGTAGTAGCCAGAAAGGTCGGTGTAGAGCGCGTTGTCGGACATAGTAGCCTAATGGTGAACACTGGAATCAGTGGGTTGCGCATAGTAAACGAGCCGGTGGGATTTGAGAAGCAGGTGCCGCAAGCCGATGACACTTCGCTTTTTTTGATTGTCGTTCGGGGATTGCGGTAACAGAGAGATCAACATGCGTAGAGCAAAACGACCTGTGAAGGCATTTACTTAATTAAGGCCCGAAATTAGCCTCTATTTACCTTAAACGAAGTATTACGACTAAAGAAATTACGCAATCTTCCGATAATTACTTAAGACGCACCAATGCCTCATACCGCCAAAGAGTCTGCCATGTCGAAACCAGTGACCTTGATCGTTGCCGCCTGCCTTTTACTACTAACTACGCAGGCCCATTCAAATACAAATGCGGCCGAGGCGGCGGCGATGGCATGGCTAGAAGCCATTGATAGCGGCCAGTATGAGCAAGCCTGGGAATCCTCTTCTTCGTTGCTTAAAAGACCGCTTTCCCCAGACATGCTAAAGCGCACAATCGGAGCCGCTCGTCGTGATCTAGGTGCTGTTCAGTCGCGTCGGCGAGTGGGAGTTATCCGTGATACCTCAATGCCTGGCGCTCCCTCAGGCGACTATATGGTGTTTACCTTCCAGACCCAGTTTGAGAACAAACCTAGAGGGGTTGAAACGATTACCCCACATTTGGAAGGGGATGCATGGAAGGTCAGCGGCTATTACATTCAGTAGTCTCAGCATAGATGAAGGAGTTCTTTTCAACTGCTGACCACTGACTTCCGACGCTACATAATCAGCCCCGCCAGGGCCTGCATTCCCAGCGCCACCACCAGTACAATCACACCAACAATCAAACTGGTCACCAAGGCGTGTCGTTTCCATAGCACCAATACACGATGGCCAAAGCGGTGAACCAGCCAGGCCAGCCCGAAGTAACGCAGGCCCCGGGCAATTAACGCTGCCAGTGCGAAAAGCAGGATCGGGTAGCCAGAAAGGCCTGCGGTAATCATTGCGACCTGAAAAGGGATGGGCAGAATGCCAATGGCTAAAATCGCGGCAAAACCATACTGATCGAAGAAGGTTTGAAAGGACTGATAGCTCTGTTCCATACCCATAAATTCAATAAACCACGTACCCACCGACTGATAGAGCACCAGTCCAACACTGTAGCCGACCAGCGATGCAACCAAGCACCCAGCAGTTGTAACCGTTGCAAGCAACCATATGCGTTGCTTATTGGCGGCCATTAGCGGTATCAGCACCAACTCAATGGGAATTGGCAGAATGATGGTTTCCAAAAAGGAGAGGGTGCTGAGTAACCACAGCATATTCTTCGAGCCATTAATGCGCTCGAACCACTGCTTAGTTCGTTTTGATGTGATGGCCATTATGGGTCGCTACATGTCGGGATTAATACGGCGATAGATAGCCGCTAATATGCTGTATAAGCCAAACGCGAAAAGGCCAACAGCAACAATTGCCAGCAACCATTGACCGTATGCCTGGCTACGCAGCGTGCTAAATACTTCAGCCGTACCGCCTGCCTGATCAGGGTTAAACTGATAAGCGGCAATAATAAAGAAGCTACCCACAATCACAAACACAATCCCGCGAATTACTAATCCAAAGCGGCAAACGGGGTAGGCCCATTGTTGGGTTTGGGGAGGCATCGCGAAATGTTTATCGAATTTGGCTTTGTAGCCTTTAATCGCATGGGCGATACCAGCGCCTATCATGGCAATACCGACGGCAGCTACAAGCCAGCGACCGAACGGCTGCTGCATCAGCCAGCTCGCCATGCCTTGAGAGCCACCGCCAGAATCGCCAGACGACGAACCACCAAATTGGAAAATAAGGCTAGCGGCAAAAAAAGCCAAAAGAATATGCGTAACAGCGCTAACCATTAAGCCTGTGCGAATGGCAATGCCTTTGGTATCCGTGCCATGGTGATCGGCGTCTTTAACCGCTTGAATGGTGCGCCACATGGCGTAACCAACCAAACCCACAGCGATAATGCCCAATAAGACTTTGCCAAAGGGGGCAGTGAGGACTCTTTCCAGTGCACCGCGGCTACCTTCTGTTTGGCCACCTTGACCAAAGGCTGCCAGCGCGGCCAGACCACCCACTAACACATAAACGATGCCGCGGGATGCGTAGCCCATGCGAGCGAAAAGGGTAATCGCATCACGATGATCGGGGTTTTTCATACTATTGGCCATGGTGTCCTCCTGACTTGATATGGCGTTGCAAAATATCCGTATTCGGGCGGCTGCCTATACTGTGGGAGTGACTTACTATTGTCTAGCGTAGGAGAAGCAGACGAAGGTGCTTACTTTAATGCCCAAACACTGACCAGCCGGTGCGCTGAACAAACATTTCGAGCGCTTGGGTGCCTAGCAGGCTGTTGCCGTAGGCGTCTAATCCTGGTGACCAAACCGCAATGGAGCCATGGCCTGGCGCAATCGCCAGAATGCCGCCTCCCACGCCGCTTTTACCCGGCAGGCCAACTCGGAAGGCGAACTCCCCCGAGGCGTCGTAGTGCCCGCACATCATCATGAGTGAATTGATACGCCGTGCCCGCTGAGGAGCTACCACACGGATGCCGCTGGGTTTGTTGACGCCATCTGAGGCTAGGAACAAGCCAGCGTGAGCGAGCTGTTCACAGCTCATCGCGATGGCGCATTGATGGAAATAGGTGCCCAGTACCTTGTCGACATCATGGCGAAGGTGACCAAAGGCCTTCATGAAGTGCGCCAATGAGGCATTGCGGTCGCGGTGCGCCATCTCAGAGGCGGCAACCGCATGGTCAAAGCAAATAGTGTCGTCATCGGCGATATAGCGCACAAAGCTAAGGATCTCGCCCAGTGTTTCCTTGGGCTCGTGACCCATCATGATCGCATCGACCACCGCAATAGCCCCCGCATTGATAAACGGATTACGCGGTTTACCGCTTTCGTGTTCAAGCTGCACGATGGAGTTGAAGGGGTCGCCTGACGGTTCACGACCCACTTTTGTCCAGAGCGAATCGCCCATCTGACCCAGCGCGATGGTCAGCGTAAAGACTTTCGAAATACTTTGGATTGAAAAGGGAGTGGTCGCGCAGCCCGCCGAATAAACGTTGCCATCCACGGTGGCCAGCGAAATGGCAAACTGCTGTGGGTCAACATGGCCAAGCTCGGGAATGTAGTCCGCGACCTTGCCACGCTCCTCTTCTTTCGCCATGGCGGCTGCAATGTCGTTGATTAAGTCTTGCATGGGTTTGATGTGTACCGTCAATGGAGGCGGGGCCTCACCCTAGCGGAAAATGGGGGTGTTGTCTTTTTGCATCATCAAAATGGTGACGCTAAAACAGTCTGAGCCTGTTAACTAATCAATGAGCAAGATTCGGGTCGGCAAAGGGCATTTGGCCGTTTAGGATGTTGGGTAACGCAGTTAAGAACTCTATTATACGCCAGCGAGAGAAACTCAAGAATGAACGATTATGAGCGTATCGAGAAAGCGATGGCCTTTATGGTGGGACATGCGGCAGCGCAGCCTAATTTGGAAATGGTGGCTGCTCACGTTCATTTAAGCGCCTTTCACTTCCAGCGGATATTTTGTCGTTATGTGGGGATTAGCCCCAAGCGCTTTTTGCAGGCGCTGACATTAGAGCGGGGTAAGCAGCTAATGAAGACTTCTGCCTCGCTGCTGGATATTGCCCACTCGCTGGGGCTTAGCGGTGGTTCCAGATTATACGATCACTTTGTGCAACTAGAGGCGGTTACGCCTGGAGAGTTTAAGCGCCAGGGTGATGGGGTGGAGATCGTCTACGGTGTGCATGAAACGCCGCTTGGCCGTATGTTTGTGGCCGTAACACCCCGCGGTATTTGTCGAATGGGGTTTGTTGATGCCACCAGTGCAGAAGCATTGCAGGAACGGCTTGCCAAAGAGTGGCCGCTTAGCACGTTGCGGCACAATCCAGAGGCTACTCACTATGCGGTCGAGGCGTTATTTGCTAAGCCCAAAGAGGGAGCGGCCGCACTGTCGCTGCACGTGACGGGAACCAACTTCCAAATTGCGGTCTGGAGAGCGCTGCTGACGATTCCTGAAGGCCAACTGGCCAGCTACTCGCATATTGCTCAGTCGTTGGGTACACCTAAATCATCCCGCGCGGTGGGGAATGCCGTGGGAGCTAACCCCATCGCGCTATGGATTCCCTGCCACCGGGTGATTCAACAGAGTGGCGCACTCGGTGGTTATCGGTGGGGATTAGAGAAAAAGCAGATAGTCCAAGCCTGGGAACTAGCCGTGAGCAATTCAGCGCTTTCCCCCATGGCCACGTCTTAATCAATTAACCCGTTAGCGTCATAAAAAGGGAAAGGGCCTGGGTAGTGCTCGATAAACCCTTGGTGGGTGATCATGCCATTCGCTGCTGACCACTGATGCAGAAGGTAACCGGGCGGCTCTAGCAGAAAGCGGGAAGGGCCATCTGGATTAAGATCCAGGCTCACCTGATGGGAAACACCCGGGCAGCTAATGGCCAGCGTGTTCCCGAAACGGGCTTGAACACTTCGGTGAAGATGCCCACAGAGCACACGTTCAACTTGTGAATGCTGACCTATTACCTCGGCTAAAGCGGTTGACTGCTTTAGGGGCTGGCGATCCATATGGTCGATACCGCTCACAAAAGGGTGATGATGCACCATAACCAAAGTAGGTTTTTCAGGCTTTTCTGCAAGGGTGGCGTCTAGCCAAGCTAGGCTTTCATCGCTTAACTCGCCGTGCGGCTTACCTGGCACCGATGAGTCTAGCCCTATTAAGCGCACTGGGTAGTCATCCACGACCCACTGCAAATAGTGGTGGTGCTGAAAAAGGTAGCGATGTTCGGGAAATGCAGCGCATAGGTGCTGACGTTCATCGTGATTGCCAGGGATTAAGTAAACGGGCAGCGTTAGCTCAGCCAGGATTTGCTTGAAGGTGGCGTACTCTTCAGGAAGACCAAAATCGACTAAGTCACCGCTAATCAATACTAGGTCGGGGCGTGGCGCTAAATGATTGAGCGTATTAACTGCTTGGCGCAGCGCATTGGCGGTATCCACTTGACGATAGGAGAGTTTACCGCCTGCCTTGATATGCGGATCGCTAATCTGGGCGATAAGGCAGCTACAAGAATTCAAAGCTTGATCAGCCATAGGCCTGCTCCTTGGCGTTACCAGTCACAGTGGGTTTGTCTGGGTGGAAAAGTACTCTTGGAGTGAGGGTCAAACCTATGCCGGTACCGTTTGGCCAGCGCTGGCGGGATGGCGCTTCTATTTGCAATGGAGAGGCGCCGCCCGTATCGACCAGCAGCCGCTGGGTCTGTCCAAGGAATATGCTCTGTACCACCTTGCCTTTTATATCGGCTTGGCTGAGCGGTACGATCTGGATATCTTCAGGCCGACAGTAAACGCTTGAGACGCCCTGCAAGTGGGTAGCGACAAGTTCACCCCCAGGCACTATTAACCCTCCGTCGGCTCGCGTGCCGATGACTTCCAGGCAGTTAACCGCACCAATAAAGTCCGCTACAAAGGCGTTGGCCGGTCGGTGATAAATCTCCTGGGGCGTGCCCAGTTGGGCAATGCGGCCTGATTGCATCACTGCGATGCGGTCGCCTAACGCCATTGCTTCGTCTTGATCATGGGTAACATAAACCGCTGTAGTGCCTAGCTCTCGAAGCAACTGGCCAATTTCAATTCTCAGCCGATCACGCAGTTTGGCGTCGAGGGCAGCCAAGGGTTCGTCAAACAGCAGCACCTTGGGGCGAACGGCAATCGCGCGGGCGAGGGCAACGCGCTGCTTTTGGCCTCCTGAAAGGGCATCGATGCGCCGCCCACCAAAGCCTTGTAAGTCGACCATGCGCGTCACTTCGTCAAGCCGATGGGCGATCTCGGCCTTTGGCAGGCGCTGAATTTTAAGGCCATAGGCGATGTTGTCGGCAACGCTCATATTGGGAAATAGCGCGTAATTTTGAAACACCATTCCCACGTCGCGTTTCTCGATCGGTAGGGCGGTAACATCGCGCTCGCCAAACAGTACTTGCCCTCCTTTGTCGGGGCTTTCCAGGCCGCTAATAATGCGTAGTGTCGTTGTTTTGCCGCAGCCAGAAGGCCCTAACAGCACTAACGTTTCGCCCGCGTTGACGTGCAGATCCAGCGGCTGCAGAGCAGTGTTGCCGCCAGCGAAGGTGCGGCTGCATTGAGTAAGCGTAATGCTGACAGATGAACTCATATAAGTTTCTCGAATAAAGCAATCAGATGACTTTAAAGGTGGGTGGCGGCTCGATTGCTCAGTCGCGCTGCTGGGTGAGTTTTCCCGCCCACTGAATCGCCACCAGCAGTGGCACCACCATGACCAGAAATATCAGCGTGTAGGCCGAGCCAATTTCCAAGCGCATCGAGGCGTAACTGTCGGCCAAGCCGACCGGGAGTGTTTTGGTCAAAGGCGTATGCAGCATCCAGGTAATGTTGAATTCGCCGATGGAGAGGGTGACCACCATCAGGGCGCCCGCCAAAATCCCGCTCATGCTGTTGGGGATGACCACTCCGAAAAAGCGCTGCCTGAAACCGGCGCCTAAGCTGGCAGCCGCTTCTTCCAGTTGGGGAAGTTTGGCGGTTTGCATCACGGAGAGCACCGCGCGCACCATAAAGGGCAGGGTAAACAGCACATGGCCAACAAGAATGAACAGCCAGCTACCGCGAAACTCACGATAACTGCCGTAGGCTAGTAACAAGGCAAGCGCGGTGGCTAGCCCCGGCACGGCAACCGGTAGCAGCAGGAGTTCTTCAATTGCGTTGGCCCAGCGGCGACGGCTGCGCAGCAGACCGTAGGCCGCTGGCACACCAATCAAAATAGTGATCAATAGGCAGGCAATCGCCAGTTTAATCGACAGCCAGATCGTATCGGCGTAGAGCTGCCACACCTCATTCACCCAGCGCAGGGTCAGGCCGCTCTCAAGGCCGACAAAGTAGTTTTCGGTCAGCCCCGCCATCACCGACATGGCCACGGGCACGATCATAAATAAGCACACCAGCAGGGTGAAACTCAGTTGTAGTGTGAAGCGTAGGCGCGATTTCATACCGAAGCTCCCAAGTTGCCGCCTGCCAGCCGACGGGCAAGGCTCAATGCCATCCAGGTGATGACCCCCAATACCACTGATAGCGCGGCGGCCATGGCGAAATTGGCGTAGTTGGTGAACTCCCCGTAGATATTGAGCGGCAGAATGCTTAACCGCGTACCGAGGGTAAACGCCGTACCAAAGGCGCCCATGCTGGTAGCAAAGCAGATGGCACCGGTTGAGAGCAGTGCGGGTGCAATGCCGGGTACGATGACGTCTTTGGTGACTTGCCAAGTATTAGCGCCTAACGAGCGGGCGGCTTCTTCCAGGCTTTTATCCAAGTTGTCACAGGCAGCCATCACCGTGGTGATCACGCGAGGAATCGAAAAGTAGAGGTAGCCAATAAATAAGCCGGCCAGCGAGTAGGCGAACATCCAGCGCTCGCCAAACAGCCACAGGCTGGTCTGCGCCAGCGCTCCTTGGCGACCACCTAGCATAATCACCAGAAATCCCACCACTACGCCTGGAAAGGCCAGTGGAAAAGTGAGGATCGCCACCAAGGCCGCCTTACCGAAAAAACGGTGGCGAGCGAGGAAGAACCCAGCGACGCCCGCTATGGCCACCGCCGTGATCGACACAACGAGCGAGATGCCTACGGTGGTCACGAGACTGATCAAGTACTGACGATGGGTGAGAATGGTGAGATAGGCGCTTATGCCACTACTTCGGTCAGCCTCGGCACCCATCACTATCAAGCGTGAAAAAGGCAGCAACCAGAAGGCGCAGAAGATGACCAGCGCAGGCATCAGCGCTAACAAAGCGATCAGTCTTTTACGCCTCGCTGGGCCTACGCTAGCCGACTGGCGTCTAAAGTAAGAAGCAGCCCCGGAGGGCTGCTTGGATGCCGCGGTCATGATTAACGCACCTCCGACAAATACCGCTTAGAGAAGCTGCGTTGGGCAGCCGCCATGGCGGTGTAATCGACAGCTTCTGCGCGGGCATAATCGCTATCCGGCAAGAAGACTTCCCGTGCTTCAGCGGAGATGGCGCTTTCACGTACGGGGCGTAAATAGGCGTCTGCCCATACCGCTTGACCTTGGTCAGACAGCACGAAGTCAAGCACCTGCTGGCCGTTCTCAGGATTCGGACCCTCTTTTACCAGGCTCATCACATAAGGAACGACCACGCTACCTTCTTCGGGAATCACAAACTCAACGTTAGCACCGTCGCTGTGGCGGGCACGGTAAGCGTTGAAGTCGTAATCGAGGAGAATCGGTATTTCGCCAGAAAGCACCCGTGCATAGCTAGTCTGCTTAGGCACAATGGGGTCGTTTTCGGCGAGCTCATTGAAGTAGTCGATGGCGGGGGTGAAATCGTTAAGATCGCCACCCATTGCCAAGTTGACCGCAACGGCGACTACATAGCCTACAAAAGCGCTGGCGGGGTCAAGGTAGCCCACCATACCTTGGTACTCAGGTTTCAGTAAGTCTTCCCAAGAGGTGGGCACCGGCGCACCGTCCAAGGCATCGACGTTAACCATAAAACCGAGCGTGCCAGAATGAATAGCGAACCAGTTACCTTCGGGGTCTTTCAGGCCTTCAGGAATCTCATCCCAGTGTTGGGGTTGGTAAGGCGCTACAACATCCTCTTCCATGGCCTGAATGCCGAAGGTCACACCGTAATAAACAACATCCGCCACCGGACTGCCTGCTTCGGCCACCAGCTGAGCTAAAGACTGGCCGGAGTTCTTATTGTCTTGGGGCACGCGAATGCCGGTTTCCTGTTCAATCAATCGCAGCTGTGTGCCCCAGTCGGCCCATTCCGGTGGGCAGTTGTAGCAAATGGCGTTGTCGCTTGATTGCGCAAAAGCGCTTCCCGACGCGCTAATCACCGCCGTGGCCAATACCGCTTGATAAAGACGCTTGAGATTCATGACGTACTCCTCTATGAAGTGCCTAACATGGACTTACGGAATGTCGGGATTCCGACACTTTCGCCCTGACGCAATGCGTGGGGCAGGGGAGCGGGTGTGCAGCTTTCTCCCCGAATCATGGCTAACAAGGTTTGTACCGCGGTACGCCCGATCTCGGCACGGGGTTGCTCAATGGTGCATAGCGACGGGTAGAGATGCTTGCCAAGAGCAATGCCGTCAAAGCCCATTACGGAAAGGTCTCCGGGGACACTAAACCCCGCTCGTTGCAGTTCACCCATCAGGCTGATGGCGAGCAGGTCATTGGTACAAATTACGGCTGTGAGAAAATCAGGCCCGTTTAATTCAGGTGTTAGGCTTGCCAGGTCTGCTTGGGTATGGCGGTTCATTTCAACCACCGGGCGAGGCTTGAAGCCTGCGTCGCGCATAGCATGCCGGTAACCTTCATAACGCTGTTGAGCTCGGTCTGACTGCAGTAGAGGGCCGGCGACCATGCCGATTCGTTCATGCCCCAGGGTGAGCAAATGCCGAGTGGCATCAGCACCTGCGGCGTTGTTATCTACGCCGATTGAGGCGTAGCCGCTATTGCCTGGCGGGTTGTAAACCAGCAAGCAGGGCGTGTTTTCAAGCCTTAGCTTTTCTAGCACCGCGCTATTTCCAGCGTCTGCAACAGTCAGTACCAAACCGTCGACGCGCTGTCGCAGCATCTCTTCGACGATCTCTTCTTCGCGGCTGGGGGAGTACTCGCTAGTCGTGACTAACAATGAGTAGCTGCTGGCGCGTGCTGCCACTTCCATGGCCTGTAGCTGCTCGGCAAATACCGGGTTATCGAGACTGGGCACCATCACACCAATCATCTGCGTTGCTTGCGAGCGCAACTGTTGGGCGACTTTGTTGGGCCTGAATGACAACTGTTGAGCAGCGTTAAAAATTTTCTCTCGGGTCGCTGGGCGAACTAGATCGGGGCTTGAAAAGGCCCGCGCAGCAGTAGCTCGAGAAACGCCGGCTAGCTTTGCCACACTGAGTAAGTCGGACATATCTAAACTCTTAGATGAAAGAATGAGATCGATCTCATTTGTTTGAGATAAGACTAAAGTTGGCGTGTGACAAATTGATGGCGTTAAAAAGTATTTTTTAAGTAGGTTTTAGAAGTGGATGTAACGAAGGAGGTAAGGGACATAGCGAGGCGCTACTTGATGCACTTGATCACATTGCGCTGATTCTCGTAGGTCGCTAAAGTCTCGCTCTTGTTCCCAAGGGTGAGACTTTTTTATGGCCACACTGATGATTCAAGGCACCACTTCGGATGCTGGTAAAAGTACCGTGGTGGCTGCGCTGTGCCGCGTGTTAGCAAGACGTGGCATCTCAGTGGCACCCTTTAAACCTCAGAACATGGCATTAAATAGCGCAGTCACTGTGGATGGCGGCGAGATTGGGCGCTCCACCGCGCTACAGGCCCAGGCGGCGGGCGTCATTCCCCATAGCGATATGAACCCGGTACTGCTGAAGCCAGAAACCGACCGGGGCGCTCAGGTGATTCTGCGCGGTAAGGTGTATGGGCATATGGACGCGCTGGACTACCACGCCTTCAAACGTACTGCCCAAGCGAGCGTTATGGCGGCGTGGCAAGCGCTAGAGCAGCGGTTCGATGTGATTATTGCTGAAGGCGCGGGCAGCCCGGCAGAAATTAACCTGCGCAAAGGCGATATTGCCAACATGGGCTTTGCCGAGGCCGCCGACTGCCCGGTGTTGTTAGTAGGCGACATTGACCGGGGCGGTGTATTTGCCCAATTGGTCGGTACGCTGGCGCTACTTAGCGAGAGTGAGCAGGCCCGTACGAAGGGCTTTATCATTAACCGTTTTCGAGGCGATATAGCGCTGCTTGAGCCTGGGCTTGAGTGGTTGGAAGTGCGCACCGGTAAGCCGGTGCTGGGCACGCTGCCTTATCTGCAAGGACTCGTACTCGATTCTGAAGATAGCATTGGCACTGTTCAGGTGGAAAAACAAAGCCAGGTGATTAACATCATCGTACCCGCATTGCCGCGTATCAGTAATCACACTGATTTTGACCCGTTGCGTTTGCACCCCCAGGTAGCGCTGACCCTCGTGGGGCCCGAGCAGCCGATACCTCCCGCCGATGTGATCATCCTGCCGGGCAGCAAAAGCACTGCCAGCGACCTAGCTTGGCTAAAACGCCAGGGTTGGGATAATGCCATTCAGCGCCACCTGCGCTATGGCGGTAAGGTGCTGGGCATTTGCGGTGGTTTTCAGATGCTGGGTGAGTGGGTCGATGACCCCGACGGGCTGGAAGGCCCGCCAGGGAAAGTAGCCGGATTGGGACTTTTACCGCTCACCACCCGTATGGTGCCGGGCAAGCAGCTACGTAACGTTAGCGGTGTGCTCGTCGGGGAAACGGCAACGGTCACGGGCTATGAAATTCATAACGGCATTAGCGAAGGCCCCGCCCTGGACAAACCGCTATTTGATATTAATGGTCGATCAGAAGGCTCGGTCAGTGAAGATGGCCAAATCCTCGGCACTTATCTGCATGGACTATTTGACCATCCTGATGCCTGCCATGCGCTGTTAAAAAAACTGGGCCTCGCTGACGGCGAGCAAAGCGATTACCAAGCCCATCGAGAGCGTGAACTTGATCGCCTGGCGGATATGCTGGAAGCCCATATAGATATTGAGGCGGTATTAGCGTTGCTACCTTCTGAAAGTCGCTAGATAGCTTCTTTACCCCAGTGCTCTAAAAGAAGATCAATAAATAGCTGCGCAGTGCTTGATAAGCTGTGCGAGTTGCTGCGCACCAATCCAATCGAACGCTGAATGCGTGGCTCGGGTAGATCGCGAGAGCAGAGCGTGTCGTGATCCGGACCGGGCATGGTCATGCGCGGCAAAATAGCCACACCCAATCCCGATTCCACCAGCCCTAATGAGGTAGAGAGATGCTGTACCTCATAAAAGCTGTTGAGGTGGATACCCTCCGCTGAAAGCGCGTTATCCAGCAGCGTGCGGTTGCCACTATCGCGGCTAACGGTAATGAGCCGCACATCTTCTAAATCGCTCCACTCAATCTGCTTTTTGCTGGCAAGCGGGTGGTCTGAGCGCAGTGCCAACACAAATGGATCTCGCAGCAGCGGAGTAAATCTTACCTCCGAGCTTTGTGCGCTGATCATGTTGATACCGAAATCCGCCTCACCATTAATGACTTTTTCCAGCCCCTCGTTGGCACTGACATCCAGAATTCGGATGCGAATGCCCGGCCAGGCCTCGCTAAACACGCGAATGACACTAGGCAAAAAGTAGAAGGCCGCCGTTGGCAAGCAGGCAATCGTCACCGTGCCTTTTTGGTGCGTGACGAGCTCGCGAATTCCCAAAATCGACGACTCACACTCCTCTAGCATTCGCCTGGCGCGGGGTAGAAAGTCAGCTCCAATAGGCGTTAGTCGTGTGCGCCTCGTGGTTCTCTCAAGTAATTCAACTTCAAGGAGTTCTTCGAGTTTTTGGATGCGCCGAGTGAGGGCTGGCTGCGACAAATGCAGGCGCTGCGCCGCCTCATGAAAGGTGCCTAATTCAGCGACCAAAATGAAGGCCTGGAGGTCAAGAAATTCGAGTCTATGCAGCATAGGATTGTTGCGCTAAAAAGGTGTATTCATAACCAAAACACATTAATGCAAAAACTGGATTTATAACAACCTATATTTGCATTTGAGACATTAAACATTGGCTGACATGCTCCGTTCATACAATCATCGCGAACTATGGCGGAGCGATATGAACAGCATTCCTTGTGTCATTATGCGGGGCGGCACCTCTCGAGGCCCCTTTATTCGTATGAAAGACCTGCCCAGTGACCAGGCCCAGCAGGCCGATATACTGCTGAGCTTGATGGGGTCCGGTCATGCGCTACAGATCGATGGGATTGGGGGCGGCGACCCGCTCACCAGCAAAGTGGCCATTGTGGAGCGCTCATCACACCCTGATGCCGATGTTGACTACCTGTTTGCTCAAGTAGACGTAGTGAACAAGCGCGTCGATTTCAATCCGAACTGCGGCAACATGCTCTCTGCCGTTGGGCCCTATGCTATCGAAACAGGGCTGGTGGAACCGCAAGACGGTACGACCGTGGTGAAAGTGCATAACCTGAACACCCAGCGGCTGATCGAATGCCATGTACCCACACCGGGAAAACAGGTGCAGTACGAAGGCAGCGTCACCATTAGCGGCGTTCCGGGCAGTGCGGCGGGCATTCAGCTCAGCTTTTTAGACATCATGGGCAGTAAAACGGGCCAACTGTTACCCACGGGCAACCCCTGCGATGAGATCGAAGGTGTCGAGGTGAGCTGTATTGATGCCGCCACCCCGATTATGCTGCTGCGTGCTGAGTCGGTTGGGCTAACCGGCCAAGAATCGCCTGCTGAGCTGGATAATAACGCGGCCTTGTTAACTCACTTAGAAACCCTGCGCCGGGAAGCAGGGCGGCGGATGGGAATGGGCGATGTTAGCCAGAGCGTGCTGCCCAAGGTGGTGCTGATTTCATCGGCTGAAGCAGCATCGAACACGCTGAATGTGCGTTATTTTGTGCCCCATCGCTGCCATAAGGCGATTGCCGTGACAGGGGCGATGGCCGTGGCGGCGGCGATTAATGTGCCCGGCTCGGTGGCCAATCACATGGCCATAAGCACTCAGAAGCTTTCTGCTGGGCAGCTGTTATCACAAATTGTGTTAGAGCATCCTTCTGGTTCTATTGAGCTAACGGCAGAGTATCGCCAGCAGAATGCCTTTGACTTGGCGCGCGTGTCTCTCATTCGAACGGCTCGCAAAATCATGAGCGGGCAAATTTTTTACGCAGCCACTTCAAAGGAAGCGGGGAATCACGCCATCGAAACCGTTGATTGAATAACGTTATTTTTATTACTAACCGACAATAATCAATAACAGGAGTATCGCCATGACCACCCTGAAGAACACGCCACTAAAGACGTTTAAGAAAGCGCTACTTGTCGTGGCTTGTTCCACGCTCGGCGCTATCAGCGTGAATGCTCAAGCTGACGAAGTAACCGTGCCTGACACCATTCACTGGACCATTCCGTTTGGTGTGGGCGGTGGAACCGATGTGTGGGCACGCTTCTTCTCTACCTGGATGAGTGACCATATTCAAGGTAGCCCTACGCTAGTTATCGATAATGTGCCCGGCGGTGGCTCTATTAATGGCAGTAACCTGTTCGCTATGCGGGCTGCCGCGGATGGCAGCCAATGGATAGGTACCTCTGCTTCCACCCAATACCCCGCCATGCTGCAAGACCGGCGTGTACGTTATAGCTACGACGATTGGACACCGATTTTAGCGACCCCCACAGGCGGCGTGGTGTATGCCCAACCTAGTCTGGGTGATATCGCCGAGGAGGTGCTGAACGCGGTGACCAACCAGCGCGTTAAATTTGCCGTGCAGAGCCATACGGGGCTAGAGCTGCCGGTATTGATTGCGCTTGATCTGCTGGGTGCTGATGTACAGGCCGTCTCTGGTATGCGTAGCCGTGGAGAAGGGCGGTTAGCCTTTGAGCGCGGCGAGGCGGATATCGATTTCCAAACCACCTCTGCCTATTTCAGCAGCGTGGAGCCTCTGGTGGAGAGCGGACGAGCGGTGCCATTGTTTTCCCTGGGCGTGCTCAATGACAGCGGCGAGATCGTACGTGACCCTGCCTTCCCTGATTTGCCAACCTTCAATGAAGTTTACGAAACCTTGCATGGTGAAGCGCCTAGCGGCCCTGCCGCCGAGGCGTATCGTAAGTTCTTTGCTTCAGGGTTCACGCTGCAAAAGCTGATCCTACTGCCAAACGATGCCCCAGAAGCGCTCATTAAGGAGTATCGCGACGCGGCGCGCCGTTTTGTGGATACGGAAGACTTCAAAGAAGCCGCCATCGCCCAGCTGGGCCCCTACACACCGGTGGTCGGTGAGGTCGTTGAGCAGCATCTGCAGGATGCCATGTCGCTGGATGATGCAACGCGACAGTGGTTGGTCGAGTGGCTGCTAGAGCAGCACGGTGCCCGTATTTAACACGCCAGTTAACACTAAAAAAGCACTGCAGAGGCAGTGCCTTTGGGCTCCCTTACACTAAACAACATAAGAGCCATGACAATGACAGATGTCTTATTCTCCAGTTTGGGGCAGTTGTTTACTGTTCCCCATATGCTGTACATGGTGATTGGTGTCCTGATTGGGCTGATTGTGGGCATCATTCCTGGGCTTGGCGGCATTGCCGGTATGTCGCTTCTGTTACCGTTTCTTTATGGCATGGAGCCTTCCGTTGCTCTGGGCATGCTGATGGGCTTAGTGGCGGTGATCCCCACTGGCGATACGTTTGCCTCTGTACTGCTTGGCATTCCAGGCTCTAGCGCTTCCCAGGCCACCGTTGTAGACGGTTTTGCGCTGGCAAAAAAAGGGCAGGCGGCACGAGCGCTCTCTAGCGCATTTCTGTCATCAATGATCGGCGGGCTTATCGGTGCGCTGGTGCTGACGGCCTTTATCCTCATTGCCCGGCCTGTCGTACTCTCGTTCTCTTCCTCAGAGCTGTTTATGTTGACGCTGCTGGGGCTCTCCATGGTGGCGGTGCTGTCTGGCAAGGATGTCTTTAAAGGCATTGCTGCCTGCGGCGTTGGCTTACTGGTGGGTACCATCGGTATGGCACCCGCCACTGGGGAGTTCCGGCTGCCGTTTGAAATTGACTACCTCTACGACGGGTTGCCGTTAGTGGTGGTGGGGTTAGGTATTTTTGCGCTGCCTGAAATTATTGATTTATTAGTGAAGCGTGGCGCGATTGCCGAGCAGCCCTGCCAATTGGGCAAAGGCTGGAAAGAGGGCGTCAAGGATGTGGCCAAGCGGCCTGGTTTAGTGGCTCGCTGTGCGGGTATTGGCAGCTTGATGGGCACGATTCCTGGCTTGGCAGGCTCAGTGGTGGATTGGCTCACCTACGGCCATGCGGTGCAGAGCGCCAAAGACAAGTCTCAGTTTGGTAAAGGTGATATTCGTGGCGTGATTGCGCCGGAGTCGGCTAACAACGCCTGTGCCTGCGGGGCGATGGTACCCACGCTGCTGTTTGGTATTCCTGGGTCTGGAACGGCGGCGGTGTTTTTAGGTGGTTTGCTACTGCTGGGCCTTCAGCCTGGGGTGAGTATGTTGGAGACGAACCTTGACCTGACGTACACCATTATTTGGTCGTTAGCCCTGGCGAATATTTTAGGTGCTGCGCTCTGTTTGGGGTTAGCGCGCCCGGTGGCGAGCTTAACGCGAGTGCCGTTCGTGATTTTAGCGCCGCTAATCACCATTTTGATTCTCTTTGCGGCCTATCAAGCAACGCGTTCGCTAGGGGATCTCTTTGCACTCGGCATTATTGGCGCGATTGGCGTGCTGTTTAAGCAGGCGAACTGGTCTCGTCCCGCCTTCTTGATCGGCTTCGTGCTCGCACCGGGTGCTGAAGCGTACTTCTATCAAGCCGCTCAGTTTCAAGGAGCTGAGGCCTTTATGCGGCCTGGCGTGCTGATCATTGGCGCACTGATTGCGGCCTCACTGCTACTTCCGCCGCTACGCAGCTACTTGAAAAAGCGCCGTCGAGCAGATGAGTCCACGACCCAGGAGTTTCAGGAGGAAGTGACTCCGCTGGCACTGGGCGTGATCGATGTCGCTTTGCTGGGCAGCCTGTTAGCAGTCGCGGGATACATGTGGTGGGCGTTTGCGGATCTTTCCATGCTGGGCGGCATCATGCCTAGGCTGGCGATTGCCATTATTGTAGCGGCGTGCGTGCTGGAAATTATCAGAACGGTCATCAAACCCATGAAGTGGCAAACTCAAACATTAAGTCAGCAGTTGCTTTGGGTCGCCGGCTTCTTCGCGTTGATTGGAGGCGTAATGGTGTTGGGCTTCCTATTTGCCGCTGCGGTATTTTGCCTAGGGTTCTTGCTCGTAGTGGCACGGATGAAGCCCGTGGCGGCGGTAGGTTTGGCGGCTGGCGTCACGCTATTCTTGATGGGGATGGCGAACCTGCTAACGCTGACCTATCCGACAGGGATGCTTGCCGGTTTGTAAAAAAATCGCGTTAGGGACGTAGACACAAAAAGCCATTAAATTGGCTTTTTGTGTTTAAAGAAATTAACGACTTGCGCGCTTCGCCATCACGGTAATTTCAACACTGCTACCTCCACAGATATTAGGCGATTCGGTGCAGGTACGGGCTGGGTAGCGGCCAGGTTCAAAGTACTCCGCATAAACACTGTCCATGTCTTGGATGGCATGTAGGTCAGTGAGGTGAATATCCACGCGCACCACATCGGCAAGACTGCCACCTTCCATTTCGAGCATGCGCAACAGTGCACGCATCACGAGACGGGTCTCTTCTTTAACATCACCTTGAACGGCATGGCCGTTAGACAGGTCAGCAACAGTCAAGCCAGAGATAAAGACATAGTGATCATCAACTACCATGTGGCTACCAGGGAAGCTTGGTGTGGGCATGGTAGGGTCATTCATAAAGGTGGGCATATTAGCTCCTTCTAAGTGATGTTCACGCTTACGTTCCCTTTCGACAGGGTATGAACAGTAGTGTTCAGTATCAGCAAAAATGAATGGACGTAGTGCGTAGCACATCATGCTGTCAAAAAGGTGATGTTTGTTCTAGGCTTGCGGCTTTTCAGTCGGCGAGGATGATTCAAATGAAAGTCGTACACGTTAACGCAGAGGCCCAGCGCAACGCCTGTCTGGCGCGATTATGCGCTGAGGTTTACGGACAAGACGCCGGTCTGACGCCGTTGGTCGTATTTACCGGTACCTGCAGTGTTTTTTTTCCACAAGAAGCGGCGCGTCTGTTTGCGGCCGTTGATGGCAATGGTAAGCCGCTAGCGCTGGCGCTGCTGGTGCTAGACGAAGAGGGCGAGGGCATGACGGTAACTCACGCCTGCGCGTTTGATCAGCCAGATGCTCAGCAGCGCTTGATTCGTGAGCTGACCTTGAAAGCACCGCTTCGTGTCGAGGTGGATAATGCGGAGAAAGAAGCGTTTTACCAGCAAAGTGGCATTAAGCGGTGGTTTGGTGGCGTAGGTGGCAAGAGAATAGGCTTGGGAGCCCGCCATCCCGCCAAAAGTGTTGGCGAACTGGCCCCCACCTTGAGCTTGGATGAAGCTCTTATACTGCGTCGGTTCAAGCATGATCCAAAAGCTTTTGAAGAAGCAAAACTGGCATTCTTGAAAGGCTTGAATGATTTCCCGCACGTTCTTTAATGGCGATTTGAAAACGTCGTGTTCCATTTTTGGCAACCGTTTTGCACCTTGTTGTCATGGTGTTGCCGGTTTGGCTGGGTAATATAGTTTAGCTACTTGTTAATACTGTTAAGGAAAAGCGTATGTCGATATTGGTTATGGATACAAAAGTTCGTTATGGAGCAGTCAGCCGATTTTTTCACTGGGGGATGGCGCTGCTGTTTGCGTGGCAATTTACCAGCGCCACGGCGCACTGGCTATTTCCCGATACCCCCTTTGAGGAGTTCTTCTGGGGCACACACTACACCGTGGGAGTATCGTTACTTTCTCTGGTAGTACTGCGGGCGCTCTGGGCGTTGGCGAATGCGTCTCGCCGCCCACCATCAGTCAGCGTAATGGCCAAACTTGGGCATATTGCCCTCTATGGGCTAATGATCGCCGTGCCAACCATTGCACTTATTCGCCAGTTTGGCTCTGGGCGCTCGCTCGAGGTCTTTGGTATTACGCTGATGGCTGGCTTTGAGGGCGAAGAAATCACCTGGATGACGGATCTCGGCGGGCTGCTACACGGTGAGCTAGGCTGGACGTTGCTTGCACTCGTCGTAGGGCACATCGTGATGGCTTTCCTGCATCGCAAGCTGACCCATCACAATGTACTGACACGGATGCGTTGATTTAAGTCATTACGATTTAAGCCATTACTTCTTCGCCAATTCCCGCATGGCGGTTTCTAACCCTTCAAGCGTCATGGGATACATGCGGTCTTCGATAATTTCACGAATGAGCTTGGTCGAGTAGGTGTACTCCCAGGCGCGGGGCGGTAAAGGGTTAAGCCATGCCAAACGCGGAAACGTATCGCATAGACGCTTTAGCCAAACGCCGCCCGGTTCGTCATTGAAATGCTCTACGCTGCCTCCAGGGTGAGACACTTCATAAGGTGACATGGCAGCATCGCCGACAATGACGACTTGGTAGTCCGCGCCGTAAGTATGCAGCACATCCATCGTCGGAATGCGTTCATTGCCACGACGTTGGTTATTACGCCAAACACCTTCATACAGGCAGTTATGAAAGTAGAAGTGCTCAAGGTGCTTAAATTCCGAGCGAGCCGCTGAAAAGAGCTCTTCGCAAACGCGAATATGGTCATCCATTGAGCCGCCCACATCTAGAAACAGCAGCACTTTTACGGTGTTATGACGCTCTGGGCGCATCTGTACGTTCAGTAGCCCTGCGTCTCGGGCCGTTTCTCGGATAGTGCTATCAACGTCAAACTCTTCCAGCGCCCCTTGGCGGGCAAACTTGCGCAACCGACGCAGCGCCATTTTGATATTGCGGGTACCTAACTCTAAAGAGTCGTCATAGTCTTGGAAGCGCCGCTCGTCCCACACCTTGGTAGCGCGGCGGTGGCGGGAGCCATCCTGGCCAATACGAATGCCTTCCGGGTTGTAGCCGTAAGCGCCAAACGGGCTAGTGCCACCGGTGCCAATCCACTTATTGCCGCCAGCGTGGCGCTCTTTTTGCTCCTCCAGGCGTTTTTTAAACGTCTCGATGAGTTCTTCGAGGCCGCCCAGGGATTCGATTTTGGCTTTCTCTTCGTCAGTAAGCTGCTTCTCAAATTCACGGCGCAGCCACTCGTCGGGGATCAGCGCCTCAATGGCGGCGTCCATATCTTCGAGGCCTTTAAACCATACGGAGAAGGCGCGATCAAAACGGTCAAAGTGGCGCTCGTCTTTAACCATCACCGTGCGGGCTACCTGATAGAAAGCCTCCATGTCGGCGAATACCACACCGCGCTCCACCACGGCGTGAAGATCCAATAGCTCACGCAGCGATACCGGCACGCCCGCGCGCTTTAACGTCTCAAACAGGCCGATAAACATGGCTTAGCGCCCTGTGCCTTTCTGGCGACGGATCATAAACGCGAGCCGTTCAAGCAGTTGGGTGTCCTGCTCGTTTTTAACCAGTGCGCCGGCCACCGGTGGCAGCGCTTTGGCTGGGTCACGGTTATAGAGCGCTTCTTGGGCAATGTCGTCAGCCATTAGCAGTTTGAGCCAATCGACTAGCTCAGACGTTGAGGGTTTTTTCTTGAGGCCTGGCGCTTTACGCAGCTCGAAAAACACCTCTAAGGCTTCGCTGACCAGCTTGGGGGCGATATCAGGAAAGTGAACATCAACAATTGCCTGCATGGTTTCGCGATCAGGGAACTCGATGTAGTGGAAAAAACAGCGGCGCAGAAAGGCATCCGGCAGCTCTTTTTCATTGTTCGAGGTAATAACGATGATCGGGCGCTGTTCGGCACGGATGGTTTCACCGGTTTCGTAAACGTGGAACTCCATACGGTCCAGCTCTTGGAGCAGGTCGTTGGGGAATTCGATATCCGCTTTGTCGATCTCATCGATCAGCAACACCACACGCTCACCTGCAGTAAAGGCTTCCCATAGTTTACCGGGCTTGATGTAGTTACCAACATTCTCCACACCTTCGACGCCCAACTGTGAATCTCGCAGGCGGCTGACTGCGTCATACTCATACAGCCCTTGGGCCGCTTTGGTGCTTGATTTGATATGCCAGGTGATCAGCTTTGTGCCGAGTGATTCTGCCAGCTCCTCCGCCAGTAGCGTTTTACCAGTACCTGGCTCACCTTTGATAAGTAGTGGTCGCTCCAGTACCACGGCGGCATTTACCGCCTGCTTGAGCGCATCGGTTGCGATATAGGAAGAAGTGGATTCAAACGCCATAGCGGGCCTCGGCTTGTCGAAAGCATGATAAATATCAGATTCAAACAAGTGTACGTGAGGTAAACCCCAAGGCCAACGGATACTGAGTGGCATTTCAATTGGTTGATGATGCTCCAGACGACATCAATTTTATGAAAAGTGAATAGCTTGGGTTTGTGTATCTTTTTTTTAATTTAGGTGTGCTTTTGGTAACAGTTTTTGCTGCAATTAAATTAAGATACCAGAAGTTAGCGCTGTTATTGGTAAGTCTTTAGCCGTCAAAATGGCCAAACAATGTAGTTAGCATGTAGGAGAAATCGGGTGGTAAAGGATAAGCAGAAGACCTTGGAGAGCAAGCTAGCGGTATTGAAACAGAGCTACTTAGCTACTTTAAAGGCCGACTTGGCGGCGCTTTTCCAAGTGTTTATGCAAATCTCTTTTGAAGTGCAGATTAGCGACTGTACTTTGAATAGCGATAGGCAAGTGGTGAATGCATCGTCAAAAATGGCGCTGGATAATGTTTCGCAACGTTTGCACAAAATAGCTGGCTCTGCAGGTACCTTTGGCTTTCATGCTGTTGGACAACAAGCGAGAACACTAGAAGTGACGTTGCAAAGCTGGTTAGAGGCAAGCGATGCGCTACCTGCTTCCTCAGTGCTAAAAGCGTTTGCTCAGCAGCTACAAAAACTGCAAAGCGAAGTACTGCTCGACATCCAGTCGAGACCTAGCGTAGTGGCTGGCGAAAGCGCTATATCGTCTGCCACCGTCATTTGGCTAATCGAAGAAGACTTCGATTTAGGCAACAGCATTTTAGAGCAATTAAGTAATTTTAGTTATACTGTTAGGCTTTTTTCATCAATTGAGCAGGTTAGTGAGCTTTCTAGCAAAGTAGCACCGGACATTGTAATCGTGGACGTAAGGGGCAATTTGGGTCAGTTGGCCTCACTTAGTAAGCTTTCCTGCCCACTGCTTTTCATTAGTGAACAAGACACCTTTGATGCGCGAATTCATGCCGCGCAAATGAATGCACAAGGTTACTTTTTAAAGCCTCTTAATATTCCCCAATTAGTTAACCGGCTGGAGCAGTTGTTAAACGATAGGCAGGCACCACCCGCACGCATCATGATTATCGATGATGACGACCAATTGGCAATGTATTATCAATTGGTGCTGGAGGCTGCTGGTATGGAGGTGCTTATTCTGGAGACTTCTTGCGAAATAATGGAGCATATAAGCTTATTCCGCCCTGAAATGCTGCTCATGGATGTTCATATGCCTATATACAATGGGGCTGATTTAGCCGCAGTGGTTAGGCAGTATGACGAGTGGAGTAATTTACCCATTGTGTTCCTTTCTGCAGAAACGGATCTGAATAAGCAAATTGATACCCTCAGCCCTGGGGCCGATGACTTTCTAGCTAAGCCTATATTAGCGGCTCAGTTGGTGACTTCAGTGCGATCCCGGATAGCGAGAGCAAGAACCCTGTCAGCGTTATTGAACAAGGATAGTTTAACCGGGCTACTCAAGCATGCCAGTATTAAAAGTGCAGCCGTGAATGAAGCCACACGCGGCTACCGTCAGAAGTACCCTGTCGTTGTGGCAATGATTGATATCGATAATTTTAAGATGGTTAATGATACCCATGGCCACGCAGTAGGGGATGTGGTGATTTCCTCAGTGGCGACGCTGCTGCGACAACGTCTTCGTCAGACGGATGTGATTGGTCGCTATGGCGGAGAGGAGTTTTTAATTGTGCTGCCGCATTGTGGAGCGGAAGACGGCTGGAAATGTCTTGAAGATATTCGTGAGTACTTTTCACGGCTAAGCTTTAGGCAGGGCGAGATTGAGTTTGCCTGCACGCTCTCCGCAGGCTTGGTGTGTAGCTCAAGCGTACCCGCAGATGAGCGAGAAACCTTATTGGTGGCTGCGGATGAGGCGCTCTATCGAGCTAAACGTGGTGGTCGCAATAAAGTGTCTTATTAAGCCCAAGCTAACGATGTCTGTGCATTTATGATGCGATTTAGCCTTCTCGTGAGCGAAACTGGTGCAAATTACTTGCTGCAACGCGATGCAGGTTGATGCTGAAGGTCGATTTTTTATTTAAAATGTTGATATTAATGGCATTTAATAAAAATGGCACGCAGATCGCAATATATATGGCAAAGGGTGACTGAATAGAGAAACAACGGATTAGTAAACGTGCTTCTCTCCCTTCTTCACCTACATCGCTACTAACTGTAGTGATAAACCGAGTGAGCTGGCGTGCTCCACCTGGGTCCCCTTCGGGGGACTTTTTTTATGCCTGAATTTTATGTAGAGAAAAACTATCGGCCGTGAATTACTTATAACAATATTTTACAAGAAATTTGGAAACAGTGTTCGTATACTCTATACTGTATAGGAAAGTTGGATAGCAAGTATCGCAATCCTAACGCGCAAGGAACGGCGCATAGCATAGAGGATGAACCTGATGAGTAATATGAAACTGATTTCTGCCGCTGTAATCACTGCTGGTTTCGCACTGGCAAGCCAAGCGGCTCTCGCTTATAACGCTGGTGATGTATTTGTCCGTGGTGGCGTTGCCCAGACAGATACGGGTTCAGGAAACGGTAACGTGGCGGGTGATTCCCTTAACGTGCAGAGTGCTCGCGGCTTCACATTTGGCGCTGGTTACCTGTTTACCGATAAGGTGGGCGTTGAGCTCAACAGCTCTGAGAAATTCGAGCACGACCTGAATACATCTGCTCAAGGCGATGTAGGTAGCGTAGATCGTCTGCCTGTTAACCTATTAGTTAACTACTACCCAATGGGTGGTCTGGATTCTAAAGTTCAGCCATACGTGGGTGCTGGCCTTAACTACACTCGCTTCTCTGGTGAGCCTAGCGGTGTAAATGTTGAAGAGAGCTACGGCGCCATCGGCCAAGTGGGTGTTGACCTAGCCGTGACTGACAATATCTTGCTGAACGGTTACGCAAGCTATGCAGACGTAAACGCAGACATTAATGTGGGCGGTGAAGTCGACATTGAACCTGTCACCATTGGCGGTGGTGTTACTTACCGCTTCTAAGTGTCGCAAGTTGTTTAGCAGCACCTAATGCCCGGCCTTGCGCCGGGCATTGTTCGTTTTAGCTACTGGTAAATCGTAAAATGCTCAGGGTGTTAGGTTATCAAAACCGCTTTCCGTTACCGCAACGTTGTCTTCAATGCGAATGCCGCCACAGGGTGAGAGTTGGTCAATCAACTTCCAGTTAAGGGGCAGTGTGCTATTACGCAGTGGTGCAAGCAGCATAGTTATAAAATAGAGCCCTGGCTCAATAGTAACGACCATGCCGGTACTCAGAGTTCGCGTTAGTCGAAGCGCTGGATGGTTTTCAGGCGCAGGCGCTGGCGTGCCGTTCGGGTGTCGTAAACCGGCTACATCGTGCACTTGTAATCCCAATGAGTGACCTAATCCGTGAGGGCAGAAAGCCCGGGTGACGCCTTCAGCAACCGCTTGTTCAGCGGAACCTTTGAAGAGATCGTGGGCAATCAATATCTCAGCAAGGTGGTGATGCATTTGCTCGTGCAGTGCAATAAAGCTAACCCCTGGGGCAATGCTGCTGACTAATTCATCTTTCAAACCGTGCATTGCCGTGACTAGCTCTCCAAACGCTGCGGGTGCATCAGGACCAGCATAAGCGCGAGTAATATCGGCGCAGTAACCCCGGAACCGACGCCCCGCATCCACTAGCAGGCTGTAGCGCTGTTTCGGCGCGGTAAGGTCATAGTGCTGATAATGCAGTACGCCAGCATGCTCATTTAAACCAATAATATTTTGGTAGGGTACGTTTGACTCGCGCTGACGACTCGCCGCTAAGTAGGCCAACTGAATATCTAGTTCACCAGATGCACCAATAAATGCTGCATGGGCGGCTTCATGGCCAGCTAATGCTAAGCGGTTCGCTTCGCGAATACAGGCGATTTCATAGGGCGTCTTGAATAACCTTAATTCATCCAGCGCATTGACGAGTTGTTCCGGCTGACATGCTGCTTTCAAGGTTGGTATAGCGCTTGCAGAGAGGCGTTCAGTATCACCAATAATGGCGGCATTGCCGTTAATTGATGGCGTGATCTTGTCGCTGCAGAAGTGAACGTCGAACTCGGCTACCCAGGGTTCTTCGGGTAAATGCGTAGGTAAATGCCAAAAATCGGCCGGTGCATACAGATAGAGCTGTGGGCGCTTTTCAGGCTGAATAATCAGCCAGCTGTGCTGAACATCGGCCAAGCCCACCCAGTGCATAAAGTGGCCATACGACTGAAAAGTGGGCGTATGGTCATCGGCAAAATGAACACTGGCATGGCCACTGTAAATAGCCAGGCTATCGAAACCTTGGTTGGCTAAGATAGTTTCGTAAGCACGTTGTAAGTGGGCTATATGATCGCGTTGCAGGTTAAAAAGCGTTATTGACATGCAAACCGTGTCCTTTCTCAAGTAAGCTTTCTTAAAATACGGCCTTAATACAGCTTCAAGTACGTGGCGTAACGAGTTCACTCCAGAACCCATCAAGTTCAGCGTGGTGATGGCTTTGATGCCGGTATAGCCTTAGTTCCATAGGCACATCCCAGCGGCTATCTCCCGCTCTTACCAGCGTGCCTTGTGCAAGTTCAGCGGCAACGTTGCGCTCAGGTAACCAGCTCATACCGTAGCCAAGCAGCACGAGTTCTTTTATCCCCGCTGCATAGAGGTTCTCACTCTGGGCCGTTAAATAGGTGCTTTGTGGCAGCCTAGCCAAATGGGCTTTGACCGCTGAGCCCAGCAGCCCGCGTTTTGGGTAGGCAAGCCAGGCGGCAGGTTGGTGGCGTGCCCCCGGTAGAAGGGCGCAAGGCGCCCCTTGTGCGTCTAGCCCCGTTACCGGAATGAGCCTTTCATGGCCAATCACCCGGTAGTTGCATGCACTGGTATCAATATCCAGATCACAACGACCTATCGGCCAGTAGCAAATAGCCAGATCGCACTCGGCGCGTGCCAAGGCTTGAAAATAGTCATTGGCTACCCAACCAGTCGCCCTTAAATAGGGCTGCACGCGCTCTTGCCAACCGGTGGAGGCAAGCCACTCAGGCAAAAAATGCGCTAATAGGCTTTGTGGTGCCGCCACCATAATGCGTCGCTGCTGGCCGGCATTGATTTCTCGTACGCGGTCGCGGGTCAGCCGCACTCGCTCGGTCACCTGTTCACACAGGGTCAGAAACTCCTCCCCAGCGGGAGTGAGCGAGAGGGGCAACGTTTGGCGATTAATCAGTGTTACGCCCATCTCCTCTTCAAGCAGTTTAATCCGCCGGGAGAAAGTAGGCTGGGTAACGTGTTGATCATCTGCTGCGCGTGAGAAGTGCCGCGTTCTGGCCAGGGCGATAAAATCTTCTAGCCAGCGAATTTCCATGCTCTACCTCTCAGCGCCTTGGCTCGCTGTGTAATGTATGGCGCCCCTTTCATAGGCGCCCCTCCTCAACAGCGTGGCATGCCACACGGGTTCCGTCATCCTGCGTTTGCAGAACAGGAATCTCTTGCTTACAGCGCGCATTCGCGTAGGGGCAGCGCCCATGGAATACGCAGCCGCTAGGCAGATTAACCGGGGTCGGCACCTCGCCGGTGAGGCGAATATGCTGGGGCCGGTCATCCTTCAAGCGCGGGATTGCCGAGAGCAACGCCTGGGTATAGGGGTGGCGCGGCTTTTCAAATAGCGTCGCTGTGGTGGCAATCTCACATACCGTACCTAAGTACATCACGGCCACGCGGGTACCAAAGTGCTCCACTACGGCTAGATCGTGGGTAATGAACAGGTAGGTCAGGTTGCGCTCTTGCTGGGCTTCCATTAGCAGATTGAGCACCTGCGCTTGAATCGAGACATCCAGCGCAGAAATGGGCTCATCGGCAACGATAAACTCAGGGTCGACGGCGAGCGCGCGGGCAATGGCGATACGCTGGCGTTGCCCACCGGAAAACTCGTGACCAAAGCGCTTGCCCCAGTCTGGGTCGATACCCACCGAGCGCATGACCTCTTCCACCTTGTCGAGAATCTGCGGCCGTTTCCAGTCAGGGTGGTGCAGCCGCAGCGGTTCTTCCAGCGTTTGTTGAATGGTCATACGCGGGTTGAGTGACGCATAGGGATTCTGGAAGATCATCTGCATCCGCTTGCGATACGGTAGCAGTTGGCGCGAGCTTAAGTTATCAATGCGGTTGCCGTCGTAGCGTATTTCACCCTCTGTGGGGGTAAGCAGCCCCATAACGGTGCGTGCCACTGTGGATTTCCCGCAGCCCGACTCGCCGACCACACAGAGTGCTTCGCCGCGTTTGATATCCAGATTGACGCCGTTGATGGCGTGGACGTGCTCTTGATGCCGAACCAGCTTGCCGCCTTTAAAGCGCAACTGATCGAGGAAATCCCCAGAAAGAGAGAAGCGCTTCTTCAGATCGCGAATTTGCAACAGCGAGTCAGCGCTCTCTTCGTTCTGACGCGGGGTAGGCGTATGGCTTTCCGTGATGGCCTCAGCGTGCGCACTCATGAGGTTTCCTCCTTCAAACGGCGATCTTCAAGCATTTCAGCCACCATATGGCACGCTACACGGCAGTTGCCGGACTGGACAAATTCAGGAACCTGTTGGGTGCAGGCGGGGCGGGGCTGGCCATCGGCCCGGTTAATAAAATCACAGCGTGGATGAAACGCGCAGCCGCTTGGCAGATTGGAGAGCGACGGCATGCTGCCACGAATCTGATTGAGCCTTTCGCCGGGGGTTGCCATCTGCGGCAGGGCGTTGATTAGCCCCTGGGTGTAGGGGTGCTGCGGGTCATTAATAATTTCTCGAGTTGGACCTTGTTCAATGACGCGTCCCGCGTACATGACCAACATGCGCTGGGTGACCTGGCTGACGACGCCTAGGTCGTGAGTGATCAGGATCAAGCCAACGTTATGCTCCTCGCATAACTCTAGCAGCAGCGCCATGATTTCTGCCTGGATCGTCACATCGAGCGCCGTGGTCGGCTCATCAGCGATGATGATGTCAGGGTCGAGTAACAGGGCAATAGCGATAATAATCCGCTGGCGCATACCGCCCGAAAGCTCATGGGGGTACTGATCCAGGCGCTTATCGGGTGAAGGAATTTGTACC
Source organism: Vreelandella neptunia (assembly GCF_022489065.1). GTDB lineage: Bacteria > Pseudomonadota > Gammaproteobacteria > Pseudomonadales > Halomonadaceae > Vreelandella > Vreelandella neptunia_A. The sequence continues at coordinate 38,035 of NZ_JAKVTW010000019.1, forward strand.
TGGCGCAGTTTGTCCAGAGCAATCGCCCGGGCTTCCTTGGACGAGATACGGCGATGCGCTTTCAAACACTCAACCATTTGCTCGCCAATGGAGAGCACCGGATTCAGCGTCATCATGGGGTCTTGGAAAATCATCGAAACGCGGTTGCCGCGGACTTTACGCAGGCCGCGCTCAGACATGCGGTTAAGTACCTGGCCATCGAAATTTACCGTGCCACCCGCGATAAAGCCTGGCTTGGCGATCAGGTTGAGTAGCGAGAATGCAGCCACCGACTTGCCCGCGCCGGACTCACCGACGATACCCAAGCGTTCACCGCGCTCAAGACTGAAACTAATGTCCCGCAGGGCGTGTACTTCACCTTGGCGCAATGCAAAGCGGACATCAAGATTATTGACTTCAAGTAGTGCCATGGTGTCCTCAGCCTTTGTAGAGTCGTGGGTTCATGACATCACGCAGCCAATCACCGAGTAGATTGATCGACAGCACCAACACAACAAGTACCGCACCTGGAATTAAGGTGATCCACCAGGAGCCTGACTGGATATAGTCAAAGCCTGATTTAATCAATGAGCCTAATGAGGGGTGTGTTTCCGGCATGCCCAATCCTAAAAACGACAGCGCCGCTTCAGAAATAATGGCGTTGGCAATCTGCACGGTGGAAATAACAAAAATCGGCGACATCGTGTTGGGTAGCACGTGGCGGAACATAATGCGCTTGCTGCGCAGCCCCATGACGCGGGCCGCATCAACGTACTCTTTGTTTTTCTCAGCCAGCACGGAAGCGCGCACGGTACGGGCATACTGTGGCCATTCGGCCAAGCCGATAATCAGGATCAGCATCATTACTGCATACTGGCTGTAAAAGGCGCTACCCATGGTCGCTTTCACCAAGGCGCCTACCACGATAGCTACCATCAGCGTCGAAAAGGAGAGCTGAATATCGGCAAGACGCATCAAAATGGTATCAACACGACCGCCCAGATAGCCAGCCATCAGGCCAAACGTGACCCCCAATAGCGCCTGCAAAATAACCGCACCGAAGCCAATCAGCAGTGAGACGCGGGTGCCATACAGCACAATCGACCACAGATCGCGGCCTTGTGCGTCCGTGCCTAGGGAGTAGCGCTCATCCGCCCCTTCAATCCAGAAGGGCGGCAGTTCTGATGACATGATGTCTATTTGAGCAAGGTCGTAAGGGTCTGTCGGCGCCAACAGCGGTGAGGCAAAGGCAGCGATGACCATACAGATAAACACGGCCAAACACAGCTGAGCAGTGTAGTCGCGTTTGAAGCTGTACCACATATAAGAGTCGCGCAGGCGCTCCCAGCGGCTGGGTGTAGCGCTCGCTGATGGAGAATTAGTTGAGGTGCTCATGCGGGCTTCCCAGTCAGTTTTACGGTGGGGTTCACCATGCCGTAGATCAGATCAACAATGGTATTGGTGACCACAAAAATAACGCCGACAATCATCAGGTAGGAGACAATGAGCGGGATGTCAGCACGGTTAATGGCGTCCAAGAACATCAGACCCATACCAGGCCATTGAAAAACGGTTTCGGTAAGGATGGTGTAGGCCACCATGGTGCCGATCTGAACACCACCCACGGTGATGACCGGTAGCATGGTGTTTTTGAGAGCGTGCACGAAATAGACACGCCGCATTGAGATGCCTTTTGCACGGGCGTATTTGACGTATTCCGACTGCAGCACTTCCATCATCTCGGCACGGATAAGACGAATAAACAGCGGTAGCATGATAGAGGCCAATGAGACGGCCGGTAACACCAGATGTTGTAAGCCGTTCCAAGTGGCTAAATTGGTGTCCCAATTACCCACTACATTGACCAAGTCATAGCCACGACCAAAGGAGGGCATATTGCCTTCGGTCGAAAAGAAATCATTCAGCCAAGCGCCCCATCCGGTGCTTTCGGGGAATAGCGTTACTGTCACGCCAATCGCGAAAATTTGAATGAGTACAATGGCAGTCAGAAAGACAGGGATAGAAATACCGATTATTGAGACGCCCATAAACAGCCGGGATATCGGCGAACGCGGCTTGATTGCGCTATACACCCCGATAGGCACTGAAAACAGCACGATAATCAGCGTTGCGGCAAATACCAGCTCTAAAGTGGCAGGTAAGTGACGGGCGATAACTTCTAACGCCGGTTCGCGGTAAAAGTAGGAGTAGCCAAAATCACCTTGAACGGCATTTTTAGCAAAGCGCGCGTATTGCACCAGGAAGGGGTCATTGAGGCCTAAACGTTCACGAATTTCTTCGCGCTCACTTTCCGGCACCGACTGGCCGACCATCTGCTGTACGGGGTCACCCAGGTTGTCCTGAATGGCGAAGGCCAGCACGCTGATGACAAACATCACCAAAATCGCGTGCATCAGCCGCTTGATTAAAAAGGCAATCATGGCGTACGCCACCTATGTGAAGGGTTCATCAAAGGGAGTAGGGGCAAAACAAAAGGCTTCGCCCCCTAAGCGATTAGGGAGCGAAGCATCCTTGCGGTTAACTCTCTAGCAGTTAATGCTGCAGCGACTCTTTTGACAAAACGCTATGCTACTGATTAGCAAGGCGAGTTTTAGTCTTCGCTACGGTTAATGACTAGGTCACCTAAATAGGGGAAGTCGATAGCGTTAACCACAGGTTCAGCTTCAACGCCGTCTGCGGCGGCGTAGGCAAGGTTCTGCCAATGCAGCATGATGAAGCCTACGTCTTCGTACAACATCGCCTCGGCTTCACGCAGCATTTCGTTGCGTTTTTCCAGATCCGTTTCGCTATCTGCTTCGGTCACCAGAGCATCGATCTCTTCGTTGCAGTAGTTGCCGTAGTTGTACTGACCAGCGCCGGTCTCTTCATCAATACAGAAGGAGAGATACTGGAAGAAGTTAGCAGTATCTTCGGTATCGGAATGCCAGCCGAGCATTGCCATGTCTGATTGGCGAGTATCATACTCGGGCCAGTACTGGGCTAGTGGCATGGTGCGCAAATTAACGTCAATGTTAATTTGTGCCAGCATGTTGGCTACCGCTTGAGCGATTTGAGCATCGTTCACGTAGCGGTTGTTTGGAGCGATCATCTCGACGCTAAAGCCCTCTTCATAGCCTGCTTCAGCCATGAGCTCCTTAGCACGTTCGATGTCGTAGCGCGGCACTAACTCTTCGTTATAGCCGGAGTAACCTTCAGGAGAGAATTGACCTGCGGGGTTAGCAAAACCGCGCATTAAACGGTCAGCAATGCCTTCCTGATTAATGGCTAGATCAACCGCTTGGCGAACGCGGGCGTCCTGGAAGGCTTCAACGCGCTCTTCGTTCATTTGGAAGCCAATGATACGCGTACCGTCAATCTCAATCAGGTTTACGCCATCGGCCTCACGTACACGGTCTAAATCGTTAGGCGGTACGGCATCAATAAAGTCAACGCCGCCAGAAAGCAGCGCTGCAACGCGCGAGGCGTTCTCAGCGATAGGCGTCATCACGATGTTGGATACGTTGCCTTCGCTTTCAGTATCCCAGTAGTCTTCAAAACGCTCGAAATCCACCCGAACGCCTTGACGACGGTCAGTAACAACAAACGGACCTGTACCTGAAACGTTGCGAGAAGCGAAGGAGTTGCCCGCTTTGACGATTTCAGCTTTGTCGCTGCCATCGTCGGTTTCACCGGTGTAGAACTCGCTGTCCATTGGGAAGATGTAAGTCGCGAGGTTGAGCATCAGCGGGTAAGGTTCGGTAGTGACGATCTCAACGGTGTAATCGTCAACGGCTTCAGCGCTGGCAACCGGCTCAAAAATGGCACGGTAGTCAGGGCTCTCTTTCAGACGCTCAATGGTCCATACCACATCTTTAGCGGTGAATTCGTTACCCGAGTGGAACGTAACGCCTTCACGCAATGTCATGCGCATAGTGGTTTCGTCTACTTGTTCCCACTCTGTGGCCAAGCGCGGCTCAAAATCGAAATCTTTTGTCCAGCGTACGAGCGGGTCGAACGCCAGATGAGAAAAGCGCAGCACGCCGCCAGAAAGCTGTTCATGTAGATCGAGCGTTTCAGGGTCGGCAGAGTAACCAATGCGAAGTGTTTCAGCACTTGCCGTCATTGGCAGCAATGTCGTACCTGCAACCACTGCACCAATAACAGAAGCCAGTAGGGTTTTCTTGAGCGTCATAATTGTTCCCTTGGGTCATTGTTTATTGTTCGTTTTACGGGCATTTTCCTCTCGCTAAACGGCGGAAATCCCCGTAAAACAGACACGGTCAGCTTGATAGCCTTGTTAGTAATACAGACTAACAACATAGAGAGTGCCTATCGCGTCATACAATCGAAATAATGACAGGCATCATTCGTCTGCTACATGACAGGGCTGATAGCGGCACATCAGCGGTTTTTGATTAGACGAAAGTAGTAATTAAAAAGAGCAGTCGAAAATAGGTGGAGAGGCGTTATGTGGAAAAAAATCGCAATTGCAGGCATCGCTTGGTTCCTTCCCACCTTGGCTGTCGCCGGTGAGGCAGCGCCAGATAGCGTGGCTGGGCAAGCTAGTGAGGATCCGCAGGCAAACGCGCCGGAATTAGCGGCTCAGATCAAAGGGTCGCTGGATGGCGAGCAGCGCGAATGGTTTATTTTAAGTCATGGTAATGACTCAAATGCATCGTTCGTTGAACTCGGAGATGACGTCACTATCGATATTACCGGCTTTATGGATGAGGAGGCCTGGGATACTCAAGAAGCGCTCTCAATTAGCCTGACAGTAAGCGAAGAGCAGTTGGTCAGTGCTGTAGTCATTCATCCGCTAGGCACATCGCTTTCCCCACCGCTTTATACTTCCGAAAGGGAAGGTTCCGACGAGGGAGGGGTAGACGTAACGTTGACCCACTACGAGCGAACCAGTCAATGGATTCATGTTGCTGGTAAAATAGAGGGTGTGTTGGCGCTTCAAGTCGAACTGGGTGAGCCACCGAGCGCAGAAGAGAGTATAGCGATTGACGTTGAGTTCGATGTTAAGGCGCAAAAAATAGAGTTTTAATCCCGCGGCCGATCCTCGTCGGCCTCGGGTAGTTTCTCTGCACCTCAGACTCTTTAGGGGCTGTTGAGTAGTGATCGGTTAGTCAAACTGCTTGTGCAGCCAAGCATTAATCGTATCAGACTCGTACATCCACTCTTCACGCCCGTCATCATGAATAATCTTGAGACAGGGCACTTTGACTTTCCCCCCGCCTTCCAAAAGTGCCTGCTTATGCTCAGGGTCGAGTTGGGCATCGCGCACCTCGATGTTCAAACCTAGTCGCGCTATCTCTTTGCGAACCTTGATGCAAAACGGGCAAGTACGAAACTGATACAGCGCAAGACGCTGGCATGTCTGGTCAATATTGGCTTGCTCTTCAGGCGATCGTTCAACTGACTTAGGCGTTGAGAGCTTTTCAGAGATCAGCATAAACGGGGCAAGCACTAAGCGAACGCCGCGAAAAAAATAGCGGATTAATATGCGCATCGGAAGGCTCCTTTCGCTGATATTTAGGCTTAGGTCAGCGTGACAAATGGGAAAAAGAGAAATAGCCACCATTAGTAAACGGTGGCCGCATCCTGCAACAACTGGAAAGATTTGTCACTTGAAGGGCATTTTTAACCCCAATCATGGCGGTTTAGTGCGATGAGTGGATGAGCAAATGGAGCCAACATGCTAGTCTAATTGGTCATTTTTACGCCATATTTTGGTTTTTTATTAAACGTCTGTGCGATTAGTTTATTGGCGAATAACGGGGCGAAAGCCATGCATCTGCATATTATTGGTATCTGCGGCACCTTTATGGGCAGCCTGGCGCTGTTAGCACGTGAGCTGGGTCATCAGGTAAGTGGTTCTGACCAGCATGTTTACCCGCCCATGAGTACCCAATTGGTTGATGCGGGCATTACCTTAATGGAAGGCTATCACGCTGACCACCTATCGCCAGAGCCGGATCTGAGGCCAGATCTTGTGATAGTGGGTAACGCAATGTCACGCGGCAATGAAGAAGTCGAAGCCTTGCTCAACAGCGGTGTGCCGTATACTTCTGGCGCGCAGTGGTTGGCAGAGCATGTTTTGCCAGGCCGACGCGTCATTGCAGTAGCGGGTACCCATGGAAAGACGACCACGGCGAGCATATTGGCGTGGCTATTGGAGAGCGGTGGATTAACCCCAGGGTTCTTGATCGGTGGTGTCCCACGTAACTTTGGCGTGTCGGCGCGCTTGGGCGATGCACAGGCACCGTTTGTAGTAGAAGCGGATGAGTACGACACGGCGTTCTTCGATAAACGCTCCAAGTTCGTTCACTACCGCCCGGATATTGCAATACTCAATAACCTTGAGTTCGACCACGCGGATATATTCCCCGATTTAGCGGCCATCGAGCGTCAGTTCCATCATTTAGTGCGTACTGTTCCAAGCCAAGGCCAACTACTCGTGGCCGATGAGCAGCCTGCCCTTGAACGAGTGCTTGCCCAGGGGGTGTGGTCACCGGTCGCCCATTTTGGGGATCAGGCGACTAGTGAATGGCAGTTTACCCTCGAGCGTGCCGATGCCAGCCGTTTCCAGGTGCTTCATTGTGGTGGCGAAGGTGAGTCAGGCCAGAATAAACATGGCCAGGATGAAGATGGGGTCGTCGAATGGGCTCTCACCGGTGAGCATAACGCCCGTAATGCATTGGCAGCATTGGCGGCCGCCAATCTTTGTGGGGTGGATCTGGCGCGTGGTTGCGCAGCGCTTGCGCGCTTTGAAACCCCCAGAAGGCGGCAGGAAGTGCGCGGTGAAATCAATGGCATTCAGGTCATTGATGATTTTGCTCACCACCCCACGGCGATTGCCGCCACGCTTAAAGGGTTACGCGCAGCAACAACCAAAGGGCGACTGCTGGCTGTGATTGAGCCGCGCTCCAACACTATGCGCTTAGGCGCGCTACGCGAGCGTCTGGTCGAGAGTGTGGCTGACGCTGACGGTGTGTTTTGGTTTCAGCCCGCCGGCCTTGATTGGTCGATGGAAGCGTTAGTGGCCTCCCAGGGGGCGCGTGCTCAGCTGTATGATGACATCGATAAGCTGGTGACGGCGGTGGTCACGCAAGCCTCACCACTAGACCGTATCGTGGTGATGTCTAACGGTGGTTTTGAGGGCGTGCACGAACGCTTGCTTGCCGCCTTGACGAATGCCCAAAAAGCCGCCGTCAAAGAGGGGCAAGCGTGACCAATCAGTCTGAAGTGGAATTTAAAAAGCCGATTACCGTCGCACTTACCGGTGCATCTGGCGCCCAGTACGGATTACGCCTGATTGATGTGTTGGTCGCAGCGGGGCATGAAGTATGGGTGATGATCTCCAAGGCTGCCCACATGGTGATTGCCACAGAAACCGATAGTGAGCTGCCAGCACAGCCCAAACGTTTAGTGCAGGCGTTAAGCAAGCGCAGTGGTGCCCAACCGGGGCAAATTCGCTGCTTCGGCCGCGAGGATTGGATGGCCCCGGTCGCCTCAGGCTCCGGCGCGCCGTCCGCTATGGTGGTCTGCCCGTGCTCAACGGGAACACTTTCAGCGGTTGCTACAGGGGCTAGTAATAATCTGATCGAGCGGGCGGCCGATGTCGCGATCAAGGAGCGCCGTACGCTGGTGCTGGTTCCCCGTGAAAGCCCGTTTTCCCCCATTCACCTTGAGCACATGCTGACGTTAAGCCGTCTTGGTGTGGTCATTTTGCCAGCGGCGCCGGGGTTTTATCACCGCCCGCAGCACATTGATGACCTGATTGACTTTATCGTGGCGCGGATCCTAAACCAGTTGGGGATTGAGCATTCGCTAATGCCGCGCTGGGGCGAAGTAGACAGTACTGACAGTTCCTCATCAGCGAAGGATGACTGACCTATGATGTCGTGGGCGACGCTCTCGGTTTTTGTACCAACGTTTCTGTTTGTTTCGCTTACCCCCGGCATGTGTATGACGCTCGCCATGGTGCTGGGCATGACCCAAGGCGTTAAGCGAACGCTGTGGATGATGATTGGCGAGTTGATCGGGGTAGGCTTGGTAGCGGCGGCAGCTGGCGCTGGAGTTGCGGCATTGATGCTTCGTCAACCAGAGCTGTTCGTGTTGTTTAAGTGGGTGGGGGGCGCATATTTAGGCTATTTAGGCGTGATGATGTGGCGTTCACGTGGGCGGATGGCGATCCCTAGTGAGCTGGATGCTGGCCCCCCGGCCAGTCGGCTACAGCTTGCTATGCAGGGCTTTGTGACCGCAGTGGCAAATCCTAAGGGATGGACGTTTTTTATGGTGTTGCTACCCCCTTTTCTAGACGGCAGCCGCCCGCTGTCGGGTCAGCTTAGCCTTCTGATTGCGGTCATTTTAACCATCGAATTTGCCAGTATGCTGGTATATGCGACCGGCGGTAAAACATTGCGCAATGTGCTCGGCAAGAGCGGTAATGTACGTTTGCTTAACCGTATCGCTGGTACGTTGATGATTGGTGTGGGCCTTTGGTTAGCGCTTGGCTAAACAAGCATCGGTTTGCATCAGACTGGCGGCAGTAGGCTGACGCGGGCGCTGATAAGTACCAGGGATGAAATGCCGAGTAGCAGCCAAGGACAGGGGCGAAGAGGGGGGCGAGGCTGCTGTTGCCAATGCAGTAGGGTCAGTGCGCAGACCACCAGCCCCAACAGCGCTCCTCCCACCAAATCGCTAAACCAGTGAACGCCCACGGCCAATCTTGATAACGCCATCGGCAGTGCAAGTGCAAGGGCTATCCAGTAAGCCCAAAAGCGTTTCTGGCGCGGGATTTCGGCGGCAATAAATGCCGCCGTTAAACCAAACAGCACCACCGCGGTAGATGTATGTGCGCTTGGGTATGAGAACGACCCCATTAGATAGTCCGGTGTGTCAGGCCGAGCACGTCCGAAAACGCCTTTCCCAATGATGTTAAGCAGCGCTACGCCTGCAAATGCGCCCGCCCAGTGCAATAAGGCATCCCAGCGTTTAACTATTAGTAACCACACCGCCCAGGGTAGCACTAAGGCGATAATGCCGAAGGTGTCGCCTATTCGCGCCAATATATTACCCACGGCGTAAGACACATCGCTTTGCAGCCCAGCAAATAGACGATAAATAAATATATCCATATTCAGCGGGCCACTTTCGGCAATGACCATCAGTGTCCAGCCTGAGAGACTGCCGAGCGCTAAGACCAACAGCAGCAGTGAGGCTAGTGGTACATCTCCTGACTGGCTCATCGCTAGCCAGGGCCTCCTAAGCAATGGCAGTTTACGCACGCTACCGGCAATGGCCCGGTAAAGTCGCCCATGCCGTGTTGCTTGATGCCGACCCCAGGAGAAAATGACCGCGAGTGTGACCATAATAGCGGCCAGAATAAGCAGTGCCGCTTCAAGGGCTGGCGGTAGATTTAAATGGTGCTGCCATGTGCGGCCCAATAAGTAGCCGGGCAGAATATAGGCAGGCGCCCACAGCGCCGCAGACGTTACGTTGGCCCAAATAAAGGTGCGCGGTGACATCCTCATCATGCCGGCAACCAGCGGGATAATAGGTCTGACAGGGCCAACAAAGCGGCCGATAAACACCGACCATATGCCGTAGCGTTCAAAGAAGCGTGCACCTCGGCCCAGCCATTCGGGATGCTGTGAAAGAGGCCAGCGCTGAGTTACTTGCTCACGATGTTTGTAGCCGAGTGAAAAGCTGATTCCGTCACCCAATATAGCGCCTACGAAGGCTGCTCCCATCAGCCACGCCAGTGCAATATCTTGATGCCCTGCCAGAGAAGCCACTGAGGTAATTAACACCACCCCTGGCACCAGAAGCCCCACCAGCGCAAGCGATTCCACTAATGAAATTATCAATACTAAACACACTAATAGTGGCGGCGATGGTGTTAACGAGTGAAGCATATCGACTAGCGGCACATACTTCTCCGGCGATAAATATAGGGGCTTAGACTAACGAGCGTTTAAAGCTTAGCGAGTGAATTGCCGCGAGCTTCAAGCCGTTTTACATAACGCTCGAAGCTCTCTGCTCGACTGGGCAAGCAGGCCGCTATGCGAGCTTCAAGCTGGCCAGTTTCAACCAGCACTCGTTGTGAGAGCGCGCGCTGTAAACGCTCTCGCACCAGCAGTGCGCCGCTTTCGCTGGTGTCCGGCAGGACTAGCCAGAAAGTGGCGTTATCAGCGCGGCCAAGCACATCGTGATCCCGGCAGCGACTATTTACTTCGCTGCACAGTGCACCTAATAAAGCTGTCTGTGCACGATGGCCAAACTGCTCCTCAGCCATATCCAGTTGCGGTAAATGGAGCACTAACACCACCAACTGCTGATTGAGCATGGCCGCGCGCTGAAACTCACTATTCAAGCGCTCTTTTAGCGTGTCAATATTGTAGGCATTGCAGTCGCTATCGTTTGGGTCGGTAGCTCGAAGGAGTGCACGACGGCGGGCGTGCTCCCAGCGAGGTAGCGCCAGGAGGAGGGTTAAAGCGACATAACCAACAATGATCGCAGAGGGTGCAGAAGCGACGGCAGGCAGTAGCCACCACAAGGGACCAATAGCGATATTGAGAACTAGCGCAGCCCATAACGGTAATAATAAAAAAGCGGCGGTAATGGGCAGGCCTAGCCAAATGGGAGACATCTGGGGGTGATAGTAAAAAGCACCCAATACAGCCGAGTAGGTACAACATAGCAACACAAAGCTCGGCAGGTAGCTCTTTAGCCCTTGCCCAATATGCATTAGCAAGGCTGACATCAGCAGCAGAGTCATGAAGGTGGGAATAAGCAGGTCGCGATAGTCGCCCATGGCGTATAGCCAAAGAGCGTAGCCTGTCATCAGTGCAATACTGGCGGCATAAGCAAGCGTCATTAACCGCTTGGGAATATGGTGCTCAATCATATCGTCTCCCGCACCCGCTCAGCCGGTAGTTTGTTCATCTCAAACACCGATAGGGAGGTCGGTTCGATATCAATTAATTCAATATATTCACTGGTAATGTTGTCGGGTAAATCTGCGAGCAGCAAACTGCGTCGTTGAGCAGCTTCTGTAGGTGAGCGTGCAAGCATCAGGGTAACCAGTGTGGTACTGCTTAAGCGATATACATTTTCAAAATCATGCGTTAATTCACAAAGTTTTTGAGCAGTGGGCCAAAGTTGATGGCGCTTAACGTGCAGAATAAATACTTCCGCATATATGCCCTCGCGCTCACAGCGCGTTTGTTCACGAGCAATGTCGCGCAGTAATTGTTCACCAGCCCAAAGATTGAGACCTGGAATCAAGCGTAAGCGTTGGCGAATGGAGCCGTTCATATCGATAAGTTGCTGTGCTCTGGAGAGGGCCAGCAAGCCAAGTATCAGCAGGCAGCAGAGCAGCAAAATCAAGGCTGGCATATCCAACTGAGGGGCCACCAGAACAGAACTAATCAGTGCCGCACTGAGATTAAAAGCGGCCACCCAATTATTTTGCGGCAGCATCAGCATTGCAGCCCAGGCCCAAATTAAAATGCCGTGTCGCTCTGGCGCAGCCGCAATTAAAGCGACCAACAGCAGGCCCGGCACAATCTGCCAGGGTAAGCCTCGGGAGCGGCGGTGGCTGAAATCGAGCATGAAGGCGTTTATAAATAGCCAGCCGACTGATAGCCATAGCACCAGTGCAGCCGCTGGTGGCGTTGACGGTGTCCAGAGCGCCAACGCCACAGCAGCAGCTAAAAGATTGGCACGTAGCAGTCGTATTTTGTACTTGCTTTGCATGGTGACTTACTATTCGTCCTGAATAACCAGAAAAATCTGAGCAAGTGGGTGAGCGTATGACGACAAACGTACACAACACACATTAGCGCTTTAATCATCCTCAGTATAACGATGAAATGGCGTAATATAAGCACAAACGTAAAAATGGCTGTGTGCTTATGTCAGCCAACAGCAGTGAGCTTATGGATTCATAGCCGCTGCACACGTTACCCTGGCACTGTTTAGGCCATCATTCACCTTAGCACGCACGATGACGTACGGAGACTGTATGAGCGTTTCAACACCGTTCCAAGAAGAGGCCCATCAGCACCTGTCAGCCGGAGATGTGCCCGCCTATGTCAAGGTTTTGGGACAAGCAGCACGCCATGCAGCCAGCGAGCTCCGTCGGGCGGATACGGGGCTGAAAAACCGTGCCTTGATGGCGATGGCGCAGCGTATGTCAGAAGCGCGTGGTCGCATTCTAGACGCCAATGCTGAGGATTTACAGCGCGGTCGTCAGAACGCATTAGAGAGTGCACTGCTGGACCGTTTAGCCCTAAATGATTCGCGTATTGACGCCATGATTGAGGGCTTACACCAAGTGGCGGGGCTGCCAGATCCGGTGGGCGAAATTAGTGATATGCGCTATCGTCCCAGCGGTATTCAGGTTGGCAAAATGCGTGTGCCGCTTGGCGTAATCGGCATTATTTACGAGTCGCGTCCTAACGTAACGCTGGAAGCCGCCAGCCTGTGCCTCAAATCGGGTAACGCCTGTATTTTACGTGGCGGCTCAGAAGCCAGTGAGTCAAATGCGGCCATCAGTGCCTGCATTCAGGCAGGACTTGCCGATGTCGGCCTTCCTGCGGGAAGCGTTCAGGTGGTAGCGACCACCGACCGTGCGGCCGTGGGGGCAATGATTAGCATGCCTGAGTATGTGGATGTCATTATCCCGCGCGGTGGTAAGTCGCTGATCGAGCGTATTACCCGCGATGCGCGCGTACCGGTCATCAAACACCTTGATGGTGTTTGTCATGTTTATATCGATACCACTGCAGACCCTGCCAAAGCCTTAGCCATTGCGGTCAACGCCAAAACCCACCGCTACGGCACCTGTAATACGATGGAAACGTTGCTGGTCGATGCGCCCATTGCTGATCTGTTATTGCCTGAGTTGGCCCGGGCCTATGCCGAGCATCAAGTCGAACTTCGCGGTTGCCAGCGCACACGGGCTCTGTTGCCTCAAGCGGCAGTGGCTGAAGAGTCAGATTGGTATGCCGAGTATTTAGCTCCGGTGCTGGCGATCAAGATGGTTGATGGCGTTGATGAAGCCATCGCCCATATCGAGCTGTACGGCTCACACCACACCGATGCCATTGTCACCCAGGACTACTCACTGGCGCGGCGCTTTATGGCAGAAGTCGACTCCAGCTCCGTCATTGTCAATGCCTCGACACGTTTTGCGGACGGTTTTGAGTATGGGCTGGGAGCTGAAATTGGTATCTCAACCGACAAACTGCATGCCCGCGGTCCGGTAGGGTTAGAAGGGTTAACCACCCAAAAATACGTCGTGTTCGGTGATGGTCAGGTGCGTGAGTAAGGTGGCGGTATGAGTCAGGTTGTGCAACGTGTTGGTATGTTAGGCGGCACCTTTGACCCTATTCATTTGGGCCATTTGCGTAGTGCCGTAGAGTTGCATGAAGCGCTGTCGCTTGATCGACTTCACATGATACCCGCGCAACAGCCACCATTGCGGGATCAGCCGCTGGTGTCGGCGCAGCAGCGGTTGGCGCTATTACAAGCAGGCATCGGCGATACGCCAGGTCTGGTAGCTGATGATCGCGAATTGCAACGGGCAGGGCCTTCCTACAGTGCTGATACGCTTGCTGAGCTGCGTGGCGAGTATGGTGAGCAAGCGCGCTTGGTAATGGCTATCGGTTTCGATGCATTCTTGCGGCTGGCCCAGTGGCACCAGCCGGCACGTTTATTTGAATATGCCCATCTGGTCGTTATTGATCGCCCCGGCTATAGCGATCCACTGCCAGCGTCATTAAGGGAACTGGTGGCGCATAGAGCAGTCGATAGCGTAGAGACATTAATGCAGCGGCCATGTGGGGGCTATTTGTCACTTCAGCTGCCGTCGTTAATGGCGATTTCCGCGACCTATATTCGTAAGCGGCTAGAAGCTGGCAAGAGTGTACGCTATCTGGTACCGCCCGCTGTTGAACAGGCTATTACCCACCACGGACTTTACCGGCAGTGTGAATAGCGCTGGCAGTCACCGAATAAGCCGTTACAATGGCCGGCTTTATTGACCGATTACCCCAAGAGGTTGTCTTTAGGAGTCATGCACATCGATACATTGAAAAATCTAGCGGTTGACGCGCTAGAAGAACTGAAAGCACGCGACATTACGCAGTTGGATGTTGCCAAATTAACCGAGGTCACCGACCTCATGTTGATTGCCAGCGGTACGTCGACCCGCCATGTTGCCGCTTTGGCGCAAAATGTAGTGGAAAAAGCTAAGGCTGCGGGTCTTGGCCCTTTAGGCGTAGAAGGTGGTGACAACGCCGATTGGGTGCTGGTTGACCTAGGTGATGTTGTGGTTCACGTCATGATGCCCGAAGCACGTACCCTCTATGACTTAGAGCGCTTATGGGCAGATCTACCGAGTGACTCGGGTGCCATTGGTGAGTCGCTTGAGCGCTTTCAAGAGCGAGCCGGCATGTCATGAAGATCCGGCTGTTAGCGGTAGGAAGCAAAATGCCTGCGTGGGTAGAAGAGGGCGTCGACACTTACCGCAAGCGGCTGCCGCGAGATTTTAATCTCGAGATAGAAGAAATAGCCCTCGGCCAGCGTGGCAAAAACGCCGATATCGCCAAAGCACGCGCCCAAGAGGCGCAGCGTATTCGCGATAAGCTGCGTGGTGATGAATACGTCGTGGCATTGGAAGTCAAAGGTAAGCCTTGGACCACCGAACAGCTAGCGCAAGAAGCCGACGCCTGGCGCATGGCCGGGCGCGATGTTGTGCTGCTGGTGGGTGGGCCGGATGGTCTCGAACCCTCGCTATCGGCGATGGCCGATAAAAAGTGGTCGATCTCCCCGCTGACGCTGCCCCATCCGCTAGTGCGGATAATGCTGGCCGAGCAGCTCTACCGCGCCTGGACATTATTGATCGGTCACCCTTATCACCGCTAACGGCTGACTGAGATGGCGGGCGATCAGTGTGATGGCCTGCTGCGCCTTTTGTCTGATTTGATTGTTTGATTTGAGAGTCATCGTTGCCATGCTCAAGCGCCCCAACACGCTAAAAAACTCCGAGCAAGAATTGCGTATTTTCCGTGTTAGAGCGCTGCTTGCGGTATTAGTGGTGTTGACGCTGGCAGGTTTGTTAACGGGGCGCTTAATTTATTTACAGATCGTTCAGCATGATATGTACAGCACCCGATCCGAAAATAACCGGGTGCGTGTCGAGCCACTGCCACCTAATCGGGGCTTGATCTATGACCGAAATGGCGTTCTGCTGGCTGAAAACCGCCCCACCTATAACCTGACGCTAGTACGCGAACGCGTCGATAACCTTGACGAGACGCTGGCGCTGCTGGTTGATCTTCTTGAGCTACCCGAAGAGGAGATTGAAGCGTTCAATGTTCGTTCGCGCCAACGGCAACGACCTTTCCAACCTGCGCTGCTGACCAGCGATCTAAACGAAGACCAAATCGCCCGCTTAGCCGTAAATCGCCACCGTCTACCGGGGGTGGAGATAGAGGCTCAGCCGCTGCGTTTTTATCCTGACGCGGAAATAATGGCCCATGCGCTAGGTTACGTTGGCCGCATTAACGCCGAAGAGATGGAAACACTTGATGCGGGACGCTACGCAGGTACTCACTTTATCGGTAAAACCGGTATTGAGCGTTTTTATGAAGAGGAGCTGCACGGTCAGGCTGGCTTGCGAAAAGTGGAAACTAACGCCCGAGGCCGCGTATTGCGAGAGCTAGGCCGCACGGACCCAGTGCCGGGTGAGAATTTAACATTAACTCTCGATAAGTCACTTCAAATGCTGGCTTATGAGCTGTTGGATGGGCGTCGCGGCTCTATTGTTGCTATCGCGCCCGCTACCGGTGAAATTCTCGCCATGGTGTCAACACCAGGGTTTGACAGTAACCAGTTTGTCACTGGCATCGACGTCGCTTCTTATCGCGGCTTGCAGGAAAATCTTGATCTGCCCCTGTTTAACCGCGCTATTCGTGGTCATTATCCGCCAGGCTCAACGATCAAGCCTTTTCTGGCACTAGCCGGGTTGGTGGAGGGCGTTATTACGCCCGATAGCACGATCAATGACCCGGGTTATTACCAGTTACCTAATGACTCCCGCCGTTACCGCAACTGGCTGCGCTGGGGACATGGTCGTGTCGATATGGAGCGTTCTCTTGCCGTATCAAACAACACTTACTACTACACCCTGGCGCATGATTTAGGCATCGATAGCCTGCATGAGCAGATGAGCAATTTTGGCTTTGGTCAGCGTGTTGCCCACGACGTACAGGGAGAGAGCGGCGCTTTGATGCCCTCGCGCGACTGGAAGCGTGGTCGCTTTAACCAGCCATGGTACCCCGGTGAAACGCTTTCAGTGGGTATTGGACAAGGCTACTGGCAAGTGACGCCTTTGCAGCTCGCCAGCGCCACAGCAACCCTGGCCAATCGCGGCCACTGGGTGAAGCCGCGCCTGGCTCGACAGATTGGTGATACACCCGTCCCACGAGATTTGCCAGAAACCTTGGATGACATCCAGTTAGCCAGCGATAGCTGGTGGGATAGGGTTTTTAGCGGCATGGAGAAAGTGATTAGTGGCACTGAGGGCACGGCGCGCCGAACCGGTGTGGGGCTTGAGTATCGTATGGGCGGCAAATCAGGCACTGCACAGGTATTTTCGCTAGGCCAGGATCAGCGCTATAACGCCGATGAGTTAGCAGAGCGGTTACGAGACCACGCGCTTTTCATGGCTTTCGCGCCATTAGAAGATCCCCAGATTGCTGTCTCCGTTATTGTTGAAAATGCAGGCGGCGGCAGTACCCATGCGGCTCATTTGGCGCGAGCCATGACTGATGCCTGGTTGCTCAAGGATGAGGCGCCTGACGTAGAGGAAGTGCGCGAAGTGTTAGAAGAAGATGATGCCAATGTGGAGGGTAACTAAGCCATGCCTTGGCATTATATAGCGCGCTCGATGCGTGGTTACCCTGTTCGCCCGCCTGAGAGTGGGATTGCTCGGCGCAAAAGTATTTGGGAACGGATTCATATCGATCCCTGGCTGCTTGGCCTGCTACTAGTGCTGATGGGCAGCGGTTTGATCGTTCTATACAGCGCCTCCGGACAATCCATTGATGCGGTGATTGGCCAGAGCGTACGTTTTGGCATCGCCCTGGTAGGCATGGTGATTATTGCCCAATTCTCGCCCTCTACTTTTCTACGCTTTGCCCCCCTGGCCTATGGTGTTGGTGTAGCCATGCTGGTGGCTGTTGATGTCGTGGGCGATGTCGGAATGGGGGCCAAACGCTGGTTGGAGATTCCTGGTGTCATTCGTTTTCAGCCATCTGAAATGATGAAGCTGGCGGCCCCGTTAATGGTCGCAGCCTACCTTAATCGCTGTGAACTACCGCCGAGACTGCGCGATATTGTGGTGTGCGGGGTCATTATCGGTGTGCCCGTTGTATTAACGGCGATTCAGCCCGACTTAGGCACCTCTCTGCTGGTGTCTAGCGCTGCCTTAATCGTCGTGCTGTTGGCAGGATTGTCATGGCGTTTAATAGGTTTCATTGCCGCGCTGGGGGCTGCGGGCGTGCCGGTATTATGGATGAATATGCACAACTACCAGCGGCAACGGGTGTTGACGTTTCTAAACCCTGAAAGCGATCCACTGGGTTCAGGGTGGAATATCATTCAGTCAACCACGGCCATTGGGAGCGGCGGGCTGTGGGGCAAAGGTTGGCTACAAGGTACCCAGTCTCAGTTAGAGTTCTTGCCGGAGCGGCATACGGATTTCATCATTGCCGTCTTGGGTGAAGAGTTTGGTTTGGTCGGTATGTTGGTGCTGTTGTGTCTGTATCTATTGATCGTCAGCCGTGGATTATGGATGGCCAGCGCTGCTCAAGACACCTTTGGCCGCTTGGTGGCGGGCAGTATTATCCTAACGTTTTTTATCTATGTTTTTGTCAATATGGGCATGGTGAGCGGCATTCTACCCGTGGTAGGCGTACCGTTGCCGTTAGTGAGTTATGGCGGCACCTCAAGCGTGACCTTGTTAGCGGGTTTCGGTATTCTCATGTCCATACATGCTCACCGGCGGCTACTGTCCCGCTAGCGAAGCTGCCCAGCCCAGACATATAGTTCAGACGCCTGTGTTGCTCGGCAATGGAAAACTCAGGAATGGATGGTTCTAGGATTCATCGTTCTGGAATGAAGAGCTCAGGAGTGGAGAGTTAATGAACAAGGTTCAAGGGAAAACGAACAGCTACCTATTGGCAGCCATGATGTGCTGGGTAACGCCCTCAGTATTTGCCGATGAGCCTTCTCAGCATTTTGCTCCGCCGCAGAATGCGGACAGTCAGCTGCTGATGGAAGAGTTGGTCGAGCAAGGGCTGCCGCAAGCGTGGCTAGAAAAGGCGCTTGGGCAGGCAACCTTCACTCAAAGTGTCTTGGATGCTATGGAAGGGGCCGCGGAGCGTCGTCTGAAATGGCATGAGTATCGCGCTATTTTCATGACCCAACAGCGCATTGAAGAGGGCGTTGAGTTTATCGACGCGCATGCTGATGCTTTAGCGCGAGCTGAAAGCACGTATGGTGTTCCTGCTGAAATCATTACCGCTATTATTGGTGTTGAAACCTATTACGGCCGCCACAAAGGCCAGCACCGTGTTCTGGATTCGCTAGCCACGTTGGCATTTCACCATCCGGCCCGGGGCGCTTTTTTCCGCGGTGAACTGGCCGCGTTTTTACGAATAGCCTACGAGCAGCAGGTGGATCCTACCGAACTACAGGGCTCTTATGCGGGCGCTATGGGCTATCCGCAGTTTATTCCTACCAGTTATCAAGCGTATGCAGTGGATTTCGATGACGATGGCCGTCGCGATCTGTGGGAAAACCCGGTTGATGCGATAGGCAGCGTTGCGAATTACTTCGCCGAACACAAATGGCAGCCAGGTGCTGATATTTATCATCAGGCGAGTGGCCCTGACGTATTGCCGGTCGAGCTACTACAAGAGCTTTCATTCAATCAGACATCGCCTCCGTCGGTCAGTATCGCTCAGCTTGCCGTCCATGGGCTTGAGCCCAATGAGCCGCTCGATGATGATTTGTTGGTCGTTCCGCTAGCGCTTGAGTACGCGGATGGGCAGACCCACTATCGGTTTGGCGAGTATAATTTTTATGTGATAACCCGCTACAATCACAGCCACCTCTACGCCATGGCAGTAACTGAGCTGGCGGAAGCGATCGCCGAATTGCACGATAAGCGGCATGAGGATGAGGCATGAATAGCAAACTGACGATAACCCGGCGTGCGGGTGGGGTCGTTGCCTTGTTGGCACTGGTCAGTGGCTGTGCAAGTAACGAGCCCCAGCGGATTGACACGCCTAGCTCAGCCAATCAAGCAACTGCTCCCGCTTCAACGGCTGCCAGTACCAGTGGTGGTCGCTATGCGATGAGTGGTGATGCTTACCCCCTTGAGCCACCGGATGTGACCAAGGTGCCTGATGCCGAGCCGCGAATTGAACAGCCCTCTCGGGGTGGTAACCGGTCAACCTACGAAGTATGGGGTAAAACCTACCACGTTCTGCCCGATGCAACGGGCTACGAAAAACGTGGTACCGCCTCATGGTATGGTGAAAAGTTTCACGGTTACGCAACGTCAAACGGTGAAATCTATGACATGTACAAAATGTCAGCAGCACACCGTTCGCTGCCGCTACCTACCTTTGCTCGCGTCACCAGCCTCGATAGCGGGCAATCGGTGATTGTTAGGGTCAATGATCGCGGCCCTTTTCATAGTGACCGTGAAATAGATCTCTCCTACGCCGCAGCGTCCCGCCTTGGGTTTCTCGACCATGGCACTGGGTCGGTTAAAGTGGAAGCTATTAACCCAGAACAGTGGCTAGCTGAGCAAGGAAGGGGCGGGGGTGTGCCCGCACAGGCAAGGGCTCCAGAGCCAAGGCAAGTCGCTTCAAGCGCTCCGCCAGCTTCTACCCGTCCTGCGGCTCCAGATACTGCAGCACCGGTGTCACGATCACAAACCAGCGTATCCCAGCCAGCGCCCAGCCAAAGCGGGTCAGGCGAGGCGGTTTATCTCCAGATTGCTGCCTTAGGTAACCCAGAGGGCGCTCAGCAGTTGCAGCAGCGTTTGCAAGTGGAACAGCCCCATAAAGTACGTATTATGAGTGATGCCGACGTCTACCGTGTTCAAGTAGGCCCTATTAATCCTGGGCAAGAGACGCAAGCACGTGAAACGCTGCGTCAAGCAGGGTTCCCCCAGGTGTTTGTTGTGCGATAATTAGCCCCCTATTTATTTCTTGTGGCGCGTCTTCCGCGCCTCTGTGTTTTTAAATAAGCTTTACAAGTAAGCTTTCGAGTAAGTGAGACTGACGTTATGAACGTGTTTACATCCATTGGTCGCTCTGCACGCCTGTGCCTTTTTGCTGCTGTGGCGACGATTGCTGTGCCGGCCAGTGCGCAGCAAGTTCCTCAACCGGTAATTCCACAGCCGCAAACCATTATCCCAGCGGCGCCTCAGTTAGCGGCGAGTTCGTGGATACTCATGGATGCCAACAGCGGACGTATACTGGCGGAGCATAATTCCGATGAGCGCCTTCCGCCGGCGAGTTTGACCAAGCTTATGACGGCCTATTTGGTTGAGCGTGAGCTCGATCGCGGTACGATTAACCTGACTGATATGATTAACATCAGTGAGAATGCTTGGCGCACCGGCGGCTCTAAGATGTTTATTGAGGTAGGTGATCAAGTCTCGGTGGACAACTTGCTTCATGGGATCATCATCGTTTCTGGTAATGACGCCAGTGTTGCGATGGCGGAGCATTTAGCGGGCGGAGAAACACCTTTTGCCGATCTGATGAATCAGCATGCCACGCGCTTGGGAATGGACAATACAAATTTCCAAAATGCGACCGGTTTGCCAGGTGATAATCACTACTCAACTGCCCACGACATGGCTCGCTTATCGCAGCATATTATTAATGATTACCCTGAACACTATGAAATCTATTCAGAGCGCACGTTCTCCTTTGGCGGTATAGATCAGCCAAACCGCAACCGTTTGCTGTGGCGCGACCCTTCGGTCGATGGCCTAAAAACCGGCTGGACGACGGAAGCGGGGTTTTGCCTGGTTTCATCAGCCAAGCGCGACGATATGCGTTTGATTTCTGTCGTAATGGGCACCACCTCTGATGAGGCGCGTGCCCAGGAAACCCAAAAACTGCTCAGCTATGGTTTCCGCTTTTTTGAGACCATGAAACTTTACGAGCGCGGTGCCGTACTGGCCACACCGCGTGTTTGGGGTGGTGATATCAATGAGCTGCGGGTGGGTGTCGATGAAGAGGTCTTTATGACCCTGCCGCGCAACCGTAATGAAGAGCTGCGCGCGCGACTTAACCTTGACCCGGACCTTCAGGCACCGATCGCTATTGGTGATGAGGTTGGCACTCTAGAAGTTCATCTGGGTGACGACGTAGTTGGTGAGCGTCGCTTAGTGGCACTTGAAAATGTTGAAGAGGGTGGCCTCTTCAAGCGTTTATTTGATCAGGTTCAGCGCTTCTTTAATGGCCTAATTAGTAACTTTACTGATTAAATCTGGTCCAGATTAGGCCTTGGATATTGTATCTGTAATGATGGGGTTGCTATGAAAAAAGGTACTCCACAGGGACTGCGCGATTTACGTCAACCGGCGGTTCAAGAGCCGCCAAAAATCACTTTCCCCTGTGATTACTCGTTAAAAGTCGTTGGCGATGCCGCCGAAGATTTTCCTGCCTCTGTGTGTCAGGTCATTGTGCGCCATGCGCCTGATTTCGATGCCACGACCATGCAGGTTGTCGACAGCCGCAATGGTCGTTTCCAATCGGTTCGTGTCGTGATAAGAGCGACCGGAGAGCAGCATATTAAAGAGCTGTTTGATGCGCTCAAGGCCACGGGTCGTGTCCATATGGTGGTATAGCCGTGAGCGATGCCTCGCCAATTGGATTGTATAACCTTGGCCGCCAAGCCTATCTACCGGTTTGGGAGGCAATGCGTGCGCTGACCGATACCCGCGATACCTATACCCCTGATCAATTCTGGTTAGTCGAGCACGATCCTGTATTTACTCAGGGGCAGGCAGGCAAGCCAGAGCATTTACTGCTGCCGGGTGACATTCCTGTCGTACACACGGATAGAGGCGGGCAGGTGACCTATCATGGTCCTGGTCAAGTGGTTCTGTATCCGCTGCTGGATGTGCGGCGAGGCAAAATTGGCGTACGCGATTTAGTCACGGCATTGGAAAACGCGGTAATTGATGTTTTAAGCAGCTACGGTGTAGATGCACGTGCTCGCCCTGATGCGCCAGGTGTCTATGTAATGACAGCAGCGGGAGAGGCGAAGATTGCCTCTCTGGGGCTACGTATTCGGCGTGGTGCAAGCTTTCATGGCGTGGCATTAAATGTCGATGGCGACCTGGCGCCTTTTCTACGGATTAACCCCTGCGGTTATGCGGGTATGCCCATGGTGCGGTTAGCTGATTTTGTAGCACTGCCCGACAATCACCGGGTAGGAGAGCAGTTGGCGAACGCCTTGGCTGTGCGGCTGAACCGCGAATTGGTTCATATCGAGAGCTCGCCACTATAAAGCCCCTATAAGTCGGTTGATAAGAGCAGGGGTAGAGCTTTCTTAAAGCTCTCTCTAAGCCCTTTCAACCGCTTAACTAAATTTAACTCAATATAGTGGCAGGCTCTGTGTCGCGGTAATCACTATCCTACGTTGAGCGCTGGGATCAGGTTGGGATTAGCTTCTTGTTCTTGGCCAGGAATGGCTGCTGGTGACGCAAGGCCCAGGTTATTTTTCTCAAAGACCCGGTCAGCACGGTAGCTGGAGCGTACTAGTGGGCCGGAAGGGACTTCCATAAAGCCTTTTTCCAGGCCAATAACACGGTAGCGATCAAACTCTTCCGGGGTAACCCACCGTTCAACCGCCAAGTGGTTTTTGGTCGGACGCAGATACTGGCCTAGCGTGACGATATCGACTCCGATTTCACGAAGGTCATCAAAGGTTTGCAAAATCTCTTCGTCAGTCTCGCCCAGTCCCAGCATCAAACTGGTTTTGGTAATGATATCGGGGCGATAGCGTTTGGCATGGGCAAGTACATCAAGGGTTTTACGATAACCTGCTCGACGGTCACGCACTCGGCCTGTTAGCCGTTCAACGGTTTCAACGTTCTGGGCAAACACTTGCAGGCCTGAGTCGACGACGCGTTCAATAGCGGTTAGCTCGCCATCAAAGTCGGGCGTTAAGGCTTCCACGACTACCTCAGGCGTACGCGCTTTGATCGCCATAATGCAGTTGGCGTAGTGCGACGCTCCACCATCGTCAAGGTCATCGCGGTCTACCGATGTGAGTACGATGTAGCGCAGCCCCATCAACTCTACCGACTTAGCGGTGTTTTCAGGCTCTTCGTGATCCAGCCAACCTTGTGGGTTACCTGTATCTACCGCGCAGAAGCGGCAGGCACGCGTGCATACTGAGCCCATAAGCATAATTGTTGCCGTACCGTTGCTCCAGCACTCGCCCATATTGGGACAGTGAGATTCAGCGCAAACAGTGCTCAGTCGATGAGTGGCGACATTTTTCTTGACCGCCTCAAAACGCTCCCCTCCCGGGATCTGTGCCCGTAGCCACTTGGGCTTGCGTTCAAGAGAAGGGGCTTCTGCCTGCGCTTTGCGCTGCTTCATGCCGTCCTTGATCACCGTCATGCCATGCTCATTACGGTATTTTTCACCGCTAGACACGCGTTGCGGAGGGATATTGCTCATAGGGACAGAGCCTCTCTTTTGTGCGGTAGGCCGAGGTCAGTTGAGGGCGTCGAGCCCTTTCAAGGCCTGCCAATTGATACCTGATTAATTAATACGAAGTGCTTCCGATATATCATCGCGCTATGCCTACTAATGTAACATATCTCGCCGTCAACAGGACACCGTCAGGCCTGAGGGCGCAGCAACTAGATCGTGCCTAGAAGTGCCGAAGATAGCCGGATAGATAGCATATTAATCCCATTGAGAACGCCCTGTAAGCTCGTAAGTTGTAATACCCGAAATAGGCTTCAACATCAGGGCAAAGCATGCTAACACTGAGTCTCGGGCGCTGCTTAAATAGAGCCTCATTAGTCGCATAGGGCGTAATTGTTAGGTGTAAAGATCGACGTCAAGCACGTTGTGGCCTAGACTATATTGCATTGCAGCATCATTGCTATCGGGATTGATGCCGGCGCATCAATCCAATGGGAGAACTTATGAACTTTCTCGCCAATCCTTTGTTTCCTGTCAGTGCTTTCACTAGTGCTTGGCGTAAGCAACAAAGTGGTTCCACAGCGGTACCTGGTAGTGAAGCGGTCGCTTCCTTGTTCGACCCCTTTGGGTTTGGGCGTGCGGCCTTTGATTACTGGCGCGATAGCATGGAACGCAGCGTTTTGTACCTGGACGTCATGCGTGAGCGTGGCAATCAGTACCTTGAGCATATGGAGCAAACTAAGCCAAGTGTGTTGGGGTTTGATACCGAAGTGCTTATGGATGGTCGGACGCTACCGCGGCCAACGAACTATGAGTTGTTGCGCGTACTGCCCCATGAAGGGACTGAGACTGATCTAGGTAAACGCCCTTTCGTCGTGGTTGATCCGCGTGCAGGGCATGGGCCAGGGATCGGGGGGTTTAAGCCTGACAGTGAGCTGGGTGTAGCGCTGAAAGCGGGGCACCCGTGCTACTTTATTGGTTTTTTGCCGTTTCCAGAGCCGGGTCAAACAGTTGAAGATGTGGTCGAGTCAGAAATTGCTTTCCTTCGCCATGTGATTGAGCTGCACCCAGAAACCACCGAAAAGCCCATGGTGGTGGGTAATTGTCAGGCAGGTTGGCAAATCATGATGGCGGCGGCTTTAGAGCCGGACGTATTTGGTCCTATTTTGATTGCCGGAGCACCGCTCTCTTACTGGGCGGGCGAGCATGGCAAAGCGCCTATGCGTTATACCGGTGGGATGTCGGGCGGTAGTTGGATGACTGCGCTGGCGAGTGACATTGGCGATGGCCTGTTTGACGGGGCAATGCTGGTGCAAAACTTTGAGCGCCTAAACCCGGCTAATACCTACTGGAAAAAGCAGTACCACCTTTACGACAATATTGACACCGAAGCGGGCCGATACCTCGACTTTGAACGCTGGTGGGGCGGGCACGTCGTACTGGGCGGTGAAGAGATTCAATATATTGTCGATAACCTTTTTGTCGGTAATCGGCTATCGACCGCGCAGCTGGTGACCCGGGATGGGCGACGCATTGATCTACGTAACGTGCGCTCGCCGGTGGTCGTATTCTGTTCACGTGGTGATGATATTACCCCGCCGCCGCAAGCCCTAGGGTGGATTCGTGATTTATATGAAAACACGGACGACATCATTGCCAACGAGCAAACCATCGTCTATTGCCAGCATGATACCACTGGCCACCTAGGGATATTTGTTTCGGGCAGTGTGTCGCGCAAAGAGCATACCGAATTCACCGCTAATATGGATTACATTGACGTCCTGCCGCCAGGGCTCTACGAAACCTCCATATCCCCGGCTGAGAAGGGCGCAGATGCCGAGTTGTTCGAGCGTGACTACTTGCTTGAGTTCATGCCGCGTAACTTTGAAGAGCTGGATCAGGCCGTCATGCATAAGCCTGAGGATGATCGTCGCTTTGCAACGGTTGCGCGTATCTCGGAAATTAATCTGGGTATGTACCGTCTCTTTATTCAGCCCTGGCTAAAAGCCATGATAACCCCTGAGTCGGCGCGTTTGATTCGTCGCATGCACCCGATCCGTTTGGGCTACAAGCTACTTTCTGATCGCAATCCGCTTTCTGTGCCGCTTCCGGTGATGGCGGATGCTGTGCGGAAAAATCGTCACCCTGTGTCACAGGAAAACCTGTACAAAGCGCTTGAGACCATGGGGTCAGACCAGCTGGTTGCAAGCCTCAATGCGATGCGCGATTTACGCGATAGCAGCACTGAAAAGATGTTCATGGATATTTACGGTCAACCGCTGCTGCAAGCCGCCGTTGGCCTCTATGGAGACGCCCACGTACATCGTCGTCGTCCAGGTGCTGAGCCTGAACATCAACGTTTCGTTGAACATCGCCAGGAAGCCTTGCGCGAGAAGATTGCCCAAGGTAGTGCCCATGAAGCCGTTATGCGTTCACTTATCTATGTGCTAGGTGGGGCGCCAGCCACTGACGAGCGCAACTTTAAGCGGCTACGCGCTTCTCGCGCGGAGCTTGAGCCAGGCATTAAACTGAGCGATTTTAAAAACCTAGTGCGCGAGCAGTTCTTTATCTTGAAGCTGGATCGCGATAAGGCATTAAACTCACTGCCTATTTTGCTCAAGGGTAGTAGTAACGACGATATCGACGGCTACATTAGCCACCTTGAACACGTGTTTGCTGCCAGCGGCGAGCTTTCAGAGCATGCTGCCGAACGGTTTACTCAAGTTAAGGCACTTTTTGATAAGGCGCGGCCCACGTCGGAAGTAACGCCTGCTAAACCAAAAGCGATGCCAAAGCCGAAAGCCGTCACTAAACCAAAAGCTGCCGCTAAACCAAAAACTACCACTAAGCCAAAAGCTACTGAGGCGAAATCTACAACGCCTGCGGCTACAGCCGTAAAGGCTGACACCGCTGCTAAACCTGCAGTGGCCAGTGAATCACCGGTAGCATCTGCAAAGTCAGACGTGGTTAAGGCTGATAAGGCTAAAGATGCTGGGTCTACGCCGCCATCAGCTAAATCCGCAGCCGTTAAGTCAGACGTAGCTCAGTCTGCATCAACCAAGCCAGCCGCAGCCAAGCCAACTGCGAAGCCTGCAGCCAAGCCGGCTGCCGCTAAGCCAAAAGCAGCACAGCTGGCGTCGGTTAAATCCTCAGTGATTGCAGAGGAGAAGGCGAAGAAACCTTCACCAACTGATGAAGAAGGCGCTAAGCCAGCGGCGCAGCCCAAAGGTAACGGCGTGAGTGGCAAGCCCCCCGAAAAGCACTAAAACAGTACGTTAGCTAACGCGCCCCCGCCTATTTGGTGGGGGCGCTTTGTTTGCTTTAACACCTTTTGGGTTGCCGTAATGCCAGTGGCAGTCTAGTGTCTAGCTACTCTTTGTCTGAAGCTATGTCTAAAAGCTATGCCTATCAACCTAAAAATCATGGATTCTGCCTAGGACTTGGTTGCCACTGGCGCTTAGCCAAGGGCTGGGGTAGGGTAGGCGCATTTTTTCATCCGTATCTTTTTTCTCGGGCGGTTTCATTCCGGCGATACGGCACCGAATTCAGAGCACGCGCTAGACAGCCCGTGCATTAGGAAAGTGGAGCACTATGGGCAAGTCACTGGTCATCGTCGAGTCGCCAGCGAAAGCGAAGACGATTAACAAGTATCTCGGCAACGATTTCATCGTGAAGTCGAGCGTAGGTCACATTCGTGACCTGCCGACCAGCGGCTCAGGTAAGGCAGCCTCCGACCCCAAGGAGCGCGCGCGCCAGGCCGCAGCGACACGCAAGATGTCGGCGGAAGAGAAAGAAACGTATAAAAAGCGTAAAAGTCAGGATCAGCTTATTCGGCGGATGGGGATCGACCCCAACAACGGCTGGGAAGCCCGCTATGAGGTGCTGCCCGGAAAAGAGAAAGTCGTTGCCGAACTAAAAAAGCTGGCTGAAAAAGCTGACGCTGTCTATCTCGCAACGGATTTGGATCGCGAAGGGGAAGCCATTGCCTGGCACCTGCGCGAGACCATCGGTGGCGACGACAGCCGCTACAAGCGTGTGGTGTTTAACGAAATCACCAAAAACGCTATTCAGGACGCGTTCAAAGCACCTGGTGCGCTTAACATACCGCGAGTCGAAGCGCAGCAAGCTAGGCGCTTCCTAGACCGTGTGGTGGGCTTTATGCTTTCGCCGCTGCTGTGGGCAAAAGTAGCGCGTGGCCTATCGGCGGGTCGGGTACAGTCTGTTGCCGTTCGTTTGATCGTTGAGCGAGAGCGCGAGATCCGTGCCTTTATTCCTGAAGAGTTTTGGGATGTGCATGCGGATTTGGCCTCACCCGAAGGTGAGCTGGTGCGCTTTGCACTGGTACGTCAAGACGGTAAGGCCTTTAGGCCCACCTCTGAAAAAGACACCTTGGCGCGCATTGAACAGCTCAGAAAAGCCAAGCTGGCGATTACTTCCCGCGAAGATAAGCCCACCAGCTCCAAGCCAACTGCACCTTTTATTACCTCCACGTTGCAGCAAGCGGCGAGTGGTCGGTTAGGTTTTTCTGTGAAGAAAACCATGACCATGGCCCAGCGCCTTTATGAAGCGGGCTACATCACCTATATGCGTACCGACTCCACCAATCTTTCAAAAGATGCAGTGGAAGGCGTTCGCAGTTATATCGGTGAAGAGTTTGGCGACCGCTACCTCCCAGAGGCGCCTAATCGCTATAGCAGCAAAGAGAGTGCCCAGGAGGCGCACGAGGCCATTCGCCCCTCCAGCGTAGAGCGCAAAGCATCAGACCTGGCTGGCATGGAGCGGGACGCAGAACGCCTTTATGAACTCATCTGGCGCCAATTTGTGGCCTGCCAAATGACCCCCGCTGAGTATCTGTCGAGCACGTTGAGCGTTGAGGTTGATGGCTATGAGTTGCGTGCCAAAGGGCGCGTGCTCAAATTTGATGGTTACACACGGGTGATGAAGCCCAGTGGTAAAAACGAAGATCAAAGCTTGCCTGATTTGCCCAAAGGCACCTCTATGGCACTGGAAGCGCTTGATCCTCAGCAGCACTTTACCAAACCAGCACCGCGTTACACCGAAGCAAGCTTGGTTAAGGAGTTGGAAAAGCAGGGTATTGGTCGTCCTTCTACCTACGCTTCTATCATCTCCACTATCCAAGACCGTGGCTATGTAAAGCTGGAAAATCGCCGCTTTTATGCCGAAAAGTTAGGCGACATCGTTACTGAGCGATTGAAAGAGTCCTTCCCCGATTTGATGGACTTCTCGTTCACCGCGCGTATGGAAGATAGCCTAGATGAGGTGGCGGAAGGCGAACGCAACTGGCAGGCACTGCTGGATGCCTTCTACGGCGAGTTTCGTGAAGAGCTGGCAAAGGCTGAAAGCGAAGATGGTATGCGGCCGAATCAGCCGGTACCGACGGATATCGACTGCCCAAGCTGTGGTCGTCATATGCAGATTCGCACTGCTTCCACAGGCGTATTCCTGGGTTGTAGCGGCTATAACTTGCCCCCCAAAGAGCGCTGCAAGACGACCATCGACTTGATTCCTGGTGAGGAAGCGGTGGCTGAAGACGCGGGTGAAGAGGCCGAAACCAACGCACTGCGTGCCAAGCGTCGCTGCGCCAAGTGCGGCACGGCGATGGATAACTACCTGATCGATGAAACGCGTAAGCTGCACATCTGTGGTAACAGTCCCGATTGTGACGGCTACGAAGTGGAGAGCGGCAAATTCAAGATCAAGGGTTATGACGGTCCGATCATTGAGTGCGATAAATGTGGCTCTGAGATGCAGTTGAAGTCAGGTCGGTTTGGCAAGTATTTTGGTTGTACCAATAGCGAGTGCAAAAACACCCGCAAGCTGCTGAAGAGTGGCGATGTGGCACCGCCGAAAATGGATCCGATCCCGATGCCTGAGCTTGCCTGTCAAAAAGTAGACGACCATTACGTGTTGCGTGACGGGGCAAGCGGACTATTTTTGGCCGCGAGTAAATTCCCTAAAAATCGTGAAACCCGGCCACCGTTGGTGAAAGAGCTGAAAGCGCATGCCGATGAGCTGCCGGAGAAGTATCACTTTATTCTCAAAGCGCCCAGTGAAGATCCGGATGGTCGTCCCGCACAAATCCGCTATTCGCGTAAGAGTAAAGAGCAGTACGTGATGACGGATGAAGAGGGCAAAGCCACCGGCTGGAAAGCCATGTTCGATGCTGGCAAATGGCACGTGGAGGACAAGCGCAAGTGAATGCAAGGTCGCGTACCAATCAGCTACTCTATCAGGCGGAGCTGCTAGCCACTTTAGAGGCGGGGGAGGATGAGCATGCTCCCGCACGGCAGATGGCGTTAGAGGAGAGCGCCTTGGCGCTCTTTGAGTTGGCGTTGGAGTCGCTTTTGCGTGAAGTGACGGAGCATGCCCGCTTGCCAGAGCACCGCTGGAACGTGTTGTTATCCGATGACGGCCCGGCTTTAGCAGAGTTACAACGCCTTCGCGACTTAATGGCTCAGCCAGAAAGTTGGTTAAATTGGCTGGTAACTCAGCTTGAGCGCCTGCATAGCGACGAAGGTGCAGCGCGACGCCCCGCGCACAATCCCGCTATGATTGCGGTGGGGAATCAAGCCGATTTACGTCTTCAACTGCTAGACAATCTTCAATCTGCCAAGCGTGAAATAGGTGCTTTGCGTGAAACCAGTTTTGAGTGGTAGATCGCCTGTTAGTTAGGGTTGCAGGCGAGTAAACGGATTTTAAGCGCGAATGAACAGTCATTTTTTGCACAACGGGGTGTCACCAGTATTACGTATATGACGAAATTACTAACGGCGGATGTGGGAATAAGGTATAAAAGCGACCATATGCGCCTAGTTAGTCAACCACAGGCTAATTTGTTTCGAGAGCTGCCATGTTTTTAGTCAATCGCCGTCGATTTCTAGCTATGGCACTGAGCTTGCCAGCCGTGGCCAGCGCTGCCGTCACTGGGCCCAGTCAGGCTGCCCCCTCTGACCTTGTGGCCACAATGCTGACTCGTGCCCATTTGCCGCGCCATTCCAACGAGGTATGGGTGCTGGTTGATGATCAAGAAGCGACCCTCAGTGTATTCCGGGGTAATGACCTGTTAGAGCGTTTTGGGCCTATATCATTAGGGCGCGCAGGTGCTAAAACCCAGCGTGTCCGTGGTGATAATGTGACCCCAATGGGTGAGTTTCGTATCAACCGTTTTAATTACGAAAGCCAGTGGCGTACGTTTATGGGGATTGATTTCCCCACACCAGCCCATGCTCGCATGGCGCTTGAAAAGGGAATTTATTCCCAAACTGATTATGAAGATTACTTCGATTACTACCGCCGTAACGGCCACCCGCCGCAAAATACGGCCCTGGGTGGGGCAATTGGGATTCATGGCCTGGGGAGCGCGGATCCTGATATCCACGGTCGCTACCACTGGACCCAAGGGTGTGTTGCCGTTACCAACGAGCAAATTGATCGCTTGGCAGAGCTAGTGGGTGTTGGCACCCGTGTAGTGATCCGTTAAGCTATTGCCGTTGAAGGAAGTTCGAGGTTTTTAAAAAGTGGCTATAGACAACCGCTGTGGTCTATTATAAAACAGCGTTTGACTTGCGAGCATCGCAACAAGTCACTGTAAAGAACCTGCACCGCAGGTAGACAAATTTAAGCTTGGAACTTAATCTAAGTGACTAGCCTTACCTTTGTCATACCCTTAATGTAGTACCCAAGGACGACTCAAGGAGAACACTATGACTCTGAAAACTACTCTGAAGATGACTGCTGCTGCCGCTTCACTGGCAATTCTTGCAGGTTGTGCTTCTACCAGCGCGCTGGAAGAAGTTCGCATGACTGCAGAATCTGCACAAGCTGACGCTGCAGAAGCACGTAGCATGGCTTCACAAGCTATGAACACTGCAAACCAAGCCCAGCGCGATGCGCAGGCTGCTCTGCAGATGTCTGAGCAGAACCGTGAAGAAATGAACCGTATGTTCCAGCGTTCAATGCAGAAGTAATTCTGCTTGGGCTGTTGAGTGAGTTCAGACTTTCTCATCAGTTGCTGGATGAAAGCTGTAGTTAGTAATACGTAGTAAGTTAATACGTAAGGCAAGCGGTTCTTGTCACTAGCTACGCAAAAAACCCCGCCTCGGCGGGGTTTTTTGTTTATGCCTTTTGCTTATGCGTCTTCGTTAGGCGTCGTAGAGGCGCTAAGCTCGACCTCATTAATCAATTCCACAGGCTCGGGTTCTGCTACAGGCGCCTGAGGCCCAGAAAGGGCAATAAATTGGCCATCTGGGGCTTCTACAGCACGCTGAATGCGTTCAGCGTCTACTTCAACGTCGTTCTCAGTCAGTGCGGTGACGCGCTCTAGGGCGTTAAGCAGTGGCTCAAAGCCTTCTACGTTCTCTTCCAACTGCGGGAAAGACTGTACAAACAGTGTGCCGTCGGCTGCAAAGCCCGCTTTGAATGGCGCATCCATCAGGTTGACCTGAGTGCCGCTGGGCAAGCGCTCATAAAGCGATTTGATATCTTCCGGGTACATGCGAATACAGCCTCGGCTTACGCGCATACCCACGCCATCAGGACGGTTGGTGCCATGAATCAGATAGCTCGGCATTGCGAGTAGAATAGCGTGCTCGCCAAGGGGGTTATCCGGGCCTGGTGGAACTACAGAAGGTGCAGGTTCACCACGTTCAGCTGCTTCACGACGCATGGACGATGGCGGTGCCCAGGCAGGGTCTTTCACTTTTACCGTGGTGCGGGTGATGCCCACTGGTGTAGCGAACTCTTCACGCCCTACGCTTACCGGGTAAGTTTCCACGATACCGGGCTTGTCGGCAGGGTAGTAATAAAGGCGTAGCTCAGAAAGGTTCACCACAACGCCTTCACGTGGGGCGGGCGGTAGAATGTACTGAGCTGGGATCACTACCTCGGTACCTGCGCCGGGCACCCAAAGGCTGACATCCGGATTGGCCATGCGAATTTCTTCGTAGCCAATGTTGTGGCGCCTAGCGATGTCGATCAGCGTCTGCTTGGGGTCTTCGACAACAACGGTGTAACGCTCCCCAATAACATCGCCTTGTTCGGGTAGGCGGAAATGACCACGTGGCAGCTCATCTTGGTCAGCTACCTGAGCGGCGCTATCAACGGCGTCGATGCTGACTTCCTGTGCTTGTTGCTGCTGCTCTTGATCCTGCTCCAGCTCCTGCCCCTGTAACTGTTCTTGAGCTTGCTCTTGAGGTTGGCTGTCGGCCTGCTCGGCAGCTGTTTGCGCAAAAGCGGGAGTTGCTAAACTTGCGGCTAAGAGCACTGCCAAGCTAGTGGGGCCCCAGAGGGTAAAGGTGTCGCGAATGTTCATGATCGTTCCTAATATGTTAATTCACTGCTGATGCGCGGTGTTGGGCCACTGATGATGACTCACGCTTGTGGGTCAACTATGGCATGGCTACTGGCAAGTTTGCCCCAAGCTTCACGCCGCCGCTACTTTTTGATTAAGCGTGCTGAGTAGGTTTTCAAGTTGCTGGAAGCGCTTGTCGACACTTTCCATAGGTAATTCAAATCGTAAGGTGTCAGAGCCGTCTAATCGATAGTGCTTGGGAGAAGTCTGAATGAGCGTTACCAGTGTTAAAGGATCCACTTGAGTAGAGCCATCGAACAGGATGCGCCCGCGGCTTTCGCCTGCTTCGATCTTACTGATGCCAAGCTGCTCTGCGCGATGGCGAAGCTTAGTTTGGCGAATAAGGTTCTTTAACGGCGCAGGCAGCAGGCCAAAACGGTCGATTAACTCAACCTGCAGCTCTCTGAGTTCGTTATCGCCCTGGGTATTGGCAATCCGCTTATACATCACTAAGCGCTGTTGCACATCGTGAATGTAATCATTGGGAATCAATGCGGGCAGATTAAGGCTAATTTCCACACCAGTATTGAAGGGCGCATCAATATTGGGTGTTTTGCCTGAACGAATAGCCTTCACTGCGCGATCAAGCATCTCCATATAGAGCGTATAGCCGATGGTTTCCATCTGCCCGCTCTGTTCGTCACCCAGTAGCTCGCCCGCTCCGCGGATCTCCATGTCGTGGCTGGCCAGGGTGAAACCAGCGCCCAAATCATCAGAAGCGCTAATGGCTTCCAGGCGCTTGATAGCATCGCGGGTCATCGCTTTAGGCGGCGGTGTTAATAGGTAGGCATACGCCTGATGGTGACTACGGCCAACGCGGCCCCGCAACTGGTGAAGCTGTGCCAAGCCAAACTTATCGGCGCGTTCAATAATGATGGTGTTGGCACTAGGTACATCAATGCCGGTCTCAATAATGGTCGAGCATACTAATACATTAAAGCGGCGGTGATAGAAATCCGACATGATGCGCTCAAGACTGCGCTCAGGCAATTGACCGTGGGCCACCGCCACACGCGCTTCAGGAATCAGCTCACGGATTTTTTCGGCGCTGTTCTCAATGGTTTTGACTTCGTTATGCAGCACATAAACCTGGCCGCCGCGCAATATCTCGCGCAGCAGGGCCTCTTTAATAATGCTGGTATCGTGCTGCTGAACGAAGGTTTTAACCGACAAACGCCGAGCGGGTGGAGTGGCGATAATCGATAGGTCGCGGATACCGCTCATGGCCATATTCAGCGTGCGCGGAATAGGCGTCGCGGTTAGCGTTAAAATATCGACTTCTGCACGCAGTGTTTTGAGCTTCTCTTTTTGCGCTACCCCAAAACGGTGCTCCTCATCAATGATGAGGAGGCCCATTTTGGGCAGCTCAACGCTTTTGGCGAGCAGCTTGTGCGTGCCAATCACGATATCCGTTTGGCCGCTTTTAATGCTCTCTAGCGTTTGGGTAAACTCTTTGCCGCTGGTGAAGCGAGAGATCAAGCCAATATTGACGGCCGTGTCGGCAAAACGGTCGCGGAAATTCTCGAAGTGCTGGCGCGCCAGCAGTGTGGTCGGCACCAGAACCACTACTTGGCGGCCGGACTGCACGGCCAGAAACGCCGCCCGCATGGCCACTTCGGTTTTGCCGAAGCCTACGTCCCCGCATACCACGCGATCCATCGGCTGTGGAGATGTCATGTCGCTGATGACTGCCTCAATCGCCGCGTGCTGGTCGGCGGTCTCCTCAAAGGGGAAGTTGCTGGCAAAACGAACGTACTCCTCGCCCGGTGCTTCGTAGACGACGCCCTGCTGCGCCTCCCTGCGCGCGTAAACGTCTAAAAGCTCAGCAGCCGTATCGCGAATCTTCTCGGCGGCCTTGCGGCGGGCTTTTTCCCACTGATCGGAACCCAGCTTATGTAGTGGTGCCAGTTCATCACCGGCACCACTGTAGCGGGAGATCATGTGCAGGCTGTCGACCGGTACGTAAAGCTTGGCCCCATCGGCGTAAGAGAGCGCTAAAAACTCGTTTGCTTGACCGCCAGCTTCTAACGTTTCCAGCCCTAAATAGCGCCCAACGCCATGGGCCTGGTGAACCACGGGCGCGCCTTCGCGCAGTTCTGACAGATGGCGTACCGCAAGCTCATTGTCATCGGTGGCTTTTTCGCGCCGCCGGCTCTGGCGTACTACATCGCCAAATAGCTCGGTTTCGCTGATTACCGCAATGCTTGGGTTATTCAGCCACAGGCCGCTGTCCACCAAGCCTTCAGTGATGGCATAGGTATGATCGCTGGACTGAAAGTCATGAAAGCTATCGGTGTGTGGGAGCGAAAGCTGAAGTGGTGCCAAAATCTCTTCCAGCGCCTCACGGCGACCCCGTGATTCCGCTACAAACAGCACTCGGGTTTTGGCATGCGACTTCAAAAACGCCGTAAGCTCGCCCAGCGGCTGCTTGGCTCGAGCATTGATAGAGAGCGTCGGCAATGGCGCTGCTTCAGGCAGATGCGCGTGGCGCTGCTCGCTATCCTCAGTAAGCTCTATGCGCGGGCGTGCTTTTATCGCCGAAAAAACATCGCTGACCGGGAAAAATGCCCGGTGTGGCGGCAGCAGTGGCCGGGTCGGGTCAACGCCCAAATTAACATAGCGGGCATCGATAGACTGCCAGTGCTGTTCAGCGGCATCAAAAACTCCCGGCAGAAGTGCTACCCGGGTATCGTTGGTTAAATGGTCAAACAGTGAGGCGGTTTGCTCAAAAAACAGTGGCAGATAGTGCTCAAGCCCCGGTGAAGGAATGCCTTTTAGTGCATCGTTGTAAAGAGGGCACTGGCGTGGATCGACATCAAAAAGGGTTTCAAACTGCTCGCGAAAGCAGGCGATGGCGCTACGGCTCAGTGAGTATTCGTGGGCGGGTAGCAGCTCCAAGGTGTCTAGTTTGTCGGTCGAGCGCTGGCTGCCGGGATCGAAGTGGCGCAGGGAGTCGATTTCATCGTCAAACAGATCAATGCGGATCGGCTCATCCATACCCATCGCAAATAGATCGATCAACGCGCCGCGCATGGCATATTCGCCAGGCTCATACACCGTTTCAACGGCGCGATAGCCCGCCCGCGAAAGTGACTCCCGGAACGCTTCGCGATTTAACCGCTCGCCGGTTTTGAGCGTCATCACCCGCCCGGCAATATATTCGACCGGGGGAAGGCGTTGCATCAGTGTATTGATTGGAACCAATACGATGCCGCGTACGCCATCTTGAAGCTGACGCAGCGTCCGCAGTCTTGCCGAGACAATATCCTGGTGGGGTGAAAAGCTATCATAGGGTAGCGTTTCCCAATCGGGGAAAGGCATTACGGGTACATCGCTATAAAAGTAGAGGTCTTGTTCCAGACGTTGCGCGCTAGCCGTATTGGGGGTGATCACCAATAGCGGGGCGTGCTTGGCAACCCGTGAAAGAGCCAGAGCAGTCGCGCTGCCCGGCGGCGATGTCCAGTAGAGCGTATCGCGAGTCCCTTCGGGCTGGGGCGGTTCGAGCAGAGAGAAAGTCGGCATAATCAAGATATCGTTTTGCGCTGAAACGGAAAACAGATCATACACGATCACCCGTTTCAGTTAGAGTGCCGTGGCTTTAGTTAGCGGGTTAATCTGTAATGAGAGTGGTTTTGTAGTGAGATCGGCATTTCTGTAATACCCCTACATGTTGTGCGACTATCCTTTCATTGCGATGACTGAGCTCGCCCCGGATAATGCCTCTCGAATATTGTCCATTACCTAATGAGGCCGCACGTGAGTCAGCAAGCGCTCGAAAACGTTTTTCAAGAATGGCAAGGCAACGAAGCCTTGGCGGAGCAGATGATCCCGTTAGTAGGGCAGCTCTATCGTCAGAATAATGTCGTTGCCACCATGTTCGGACGTTCGCTTATTAAACGGTCGGTCATTCGTATTCTTAAAGACCACCGTTTCGTGCGGAAAATTGAGGGTACTGAGCTCTCCGTCGAAGACACCTATCCGATTGTTAAAACCATGGTTGAGTTAAACCTCGGCCCTGCGCACGTCGATGTAGGTAAGTTGGCAGTGATGTTCAAACGCCAGGGCGGGGGAGATGTAGAAGCCTTCCTGCGTAAAGAGCTGCATGAAATTATTGATGGCTTCCAGCCAGGTGCCAGTACCGGCGAGCCACAAGACGTTGTGCTCTATGGTTTCGGTCGTATTGGCCGTTTGCTTGCACGAGTGATGGTGGAGAAAGCTGGTGGCGGTAACTTGCTACGGTTGCGCGCCATAGTGGTTCGTGGCCGTGGTGATGTGGCAAAAGATCTTGAGAAGCGCGCCAGCCTGCTGCGTCGTGACTCCGTGCATGGGCCTTTTGATGGCACCATCATGGTGGATGCGCAGGCGCGCACGCTAACCGTGAATGGCAATGTCATTCAGGTTATCTATGCCGATTCGCCGAGTGAGATTGATTACACCGCCTACGACATCAATAATGCCGTAATCGTTGATAATACGGGTATTTGGCGTGATGAGGAGGGCTTGGGCCAGCACTTGAAGTGCAAAGGCGCCGCTAAAGCGCTGCTGACCGCGCCAGGTAAGGGCGATATCAAAAATATCGTGTATGGCATTAATCACGAATCTATCGGCGATAACGACCTAATTGTTTCAGCTGCATCATGTACCACTAATGCTATCGTGCCGGTATTGAAGGTGTTAAACGATGAGTATGGTGTGGTCAATGGTCACGTAGAGACCGTGCATGCCTACACTAACGACCAGAACCTGATCGATAACTACCATAAAGGCGATCGTCGTGGCCGCAGTGCGGCACTGAACATGGTGTTGACCGAAACCGGCGCAGCCAAGGCCGCCTCGAAAGCGCTGCCCGAGCTAGAGGGTAAGCTGACGGGTAATGCTATTCGTGTGCCGATCCCTAATGTTTCTATGGCCATTCTCAATCTGACTCTGGATAAAACGACGGACGCTGTCGCGCTAAACGACTATATACGCCGTATGTCAATTGAGTCCGCTTACCAGAAACAGATCGACTTTGTTGATTCCGCTGAAGTGGTGTCGTCGGACTTTGTGGGCAACCGCCATGCCGGCATTGTCGATGCTAAAGCGACCATCGCCAATGGTCATCAAGCGGTCATTTATGTGTGGTACGACAACGAATTTGGCTATAGCTGCCAAGTTGTACGTATTTTGCAGCAAATGTCTAATGTACGATTTTTGAAACTACCGCGCTAACGCAGCGCTAGAGTAGCCGTATAGTGGGGCTCTAAGCCTAAGTAACGAGACAGCGCCACCTTCGGGTGGCGTTTTTTTTGTCTAATTCAAGTGATTTATTAATGTATATAGCACTTTTGGCGCCCCTCAGGGATGTGGTCATTGGACGCGCTTATCTTTATAATACGATGGATTTTTCGGGGTGGTTCAAGTGCTGCTTGGGCCGGACTGGTAACAATCTGAGCAGAAACTAACAATTCGCTGAGCAGAAGATAAGCATTCGAACCCCATACCTTCGTATATCCGATCCAACAACTGGGCGAGACTATGATCGAAGTCAAAAAAGGCCTGGATCTCCCCATCACGGGAGCGCCCGAGCAGCGTATTGAAGATGCGCGGCCTGTGCGCCACGTGGCAATCCTGGGTACTGACTACGTTGGCATGAAGCCAACCATGGAAGTTCAGGAAGGGGATAAGGTCAAACTAGGCCAATTGCTCTTTACCGATAAGAAAATTGATGGTGTGCGCTATACAGCGCCCGCTGCCGGTGAAGTGCTTGCAATTAACCGTGGCGAAAAACGTCGTTTACTGTCTGTCGTAATCAAAGTCGACGAAACTGAGGAAGCGGTTGAATTCGCTGCTCATGATCGTAGTGCCATTGCACAGCTTGAGCGTCAGGTCGTTGTCGACCAACTGGTAGAATCGGGACTTTGGACAGCGTTACGCACGCGTCCTTTCTCGCGTACACCGGCTATTGATAGCAGCCCGGCTGATATTTTTGTCACCGCCGTGGATACCCATCCGCTATGTCCTGATCCTGCACTGATCATCAATGAGCAGTCGCAGGCATTTGAAGATGGCCTCAAGGTGTTAGCGCGCCTGACCGAGGGCAACGTCTTCTTGTGTACGGGTGAAAATGCTTCAATTCCGGGTGGCGATGTAGAGGGTGTTAAAACCGAAAGCTTCGCAGGTCCTCACCCAGCCGGTCTAGTCGGTACTCATATCCATTATCTCTCCCCAGTCGCACTGCATAAAAAAGTGTGGCACATCGGTTATCAGGACGTTATCGCGTTCGGTAAACTGTTTGTGGAAGGTAAGCTGGATCTTAGCCGAGTGGTCGCCATTGGTGGGCCGCGCGCTGAGAACCCGCGTTTGATACGTACCCGAGTCGGCGCTAGTACCGATGAACTCCTGGCTCAAGAAGTCATCAAACCTGACGACACTCGCGTTATCTCTGGCTCAGTGTTCTCTGGTTTTGCCGCTGAAGGTAAGTTGACTTATCTAGGCCGATTCAGCAATCAATTGAGTTTGCTGGAAGAAGGCAACAAGCGCACATTTATGGGTTGGCTGTCTCCTGGTGCTAATCGCCACTCGGTCATGGGTATTTATATCTCCAAGATTAAAGGTCTGACCAACTACGCGCCGACGACCTCTACCAATGGCTCCGAGCGTGCTATGGTGCCGGTAGGTGTTTACGAGACGGTAATGCCGCTGGATATCATGCCAACTCAGCTACTGCGTTCGTTGATCGTGGGCGACATTGAGGTTGCCATGCAGCTTGGGTGTTTGGAGCTGGACGAAGAGGATCTGGCGCTGTGCACGTATGTTTGCCCCGGCAAATACGAATATGGCCCCATCCTGCGTGACAATCTCACCATGATCGAGAAAGAGGCCTGATGATGGGTATTCAACAGACACTCCAAAATATCGAGCCGCACTTCCACAAAGGCGGAAAGTACGAAAAGTTCTATCCGTTATTTGAAGCGGTCGATACTATTTTCTACTCGCCACCGAGCGTGGCTAAAACCACTGCCCACGTGCGCGACGGCATCGATCTTAAACGCATTATGATCACCGTGTGGATGTGTACCTTCCCGGCAATGCTGTTCGGCATGTGGAACGCGGGTTGGCAGGCTAACACGGCTATTGATGCGGGCTACGCCTCTATGGGTGGCTGGCGTGAAGCGATTATGATGACCTTGGCGTCAGGTCACGACGCCAGCAGCCTGTGGGCCAACTTTGTCCTCGGTGCTACCTACTTCTTGCCTATCTACTTGGTCACCTTCGCTGTCGGTGGCTTCTGGGAAGTGCTTTTTGCGATCAAGCGCGGTCACGAAGTGAACGAAGGTTTCTTCGTTACCTCCGTACTGTTTGCATTGATTCTGCCAGCCACTATCCCGCTTTGGCAGGTCGCGCTAGGCATTACCTTTGGCGTTGTGATCGGTAAAGAGATCTTCGGTGGCACGGGTAAGAACTTCTTGAACCCGGCGCTGACTGGCCGTGCATTCCTTTACTTCGCTTACCCGGCGCAAATCTCTGGTGATGCTGTATGGGTTGCCGCCGACGGCTACACTGGCGCAACAGCACTTTCTTTAGCGTTTCAGGATGGTATGTCTGCGCTGACGGATGCCTTTAGCTGGTGGGACGCCTTCCTTGGCTTTATCCCCGGTTCTGTAGGTGAAGTTTCGACGCTGGCAATCTTCATTGGTGCAGCTGTGCTGCTTTGGACTCGGATTGCGTCGTGGCGAATCATGTTAGGCGTGTTCCTGGGCATGGTCGTTACCAGCACGCTGTTTAACCTCATTGGCTCAGACACCAACGAAATGTTTGCCATGCCGTGGTACTGGCATCTGGTAATCGGCGGTTTTGCTTTTGGTATGGTGTTCATGGCCACTGACCCTGTGTCAGCTTCCATGACCAACCAGGGCCGTCTGCTGTTTGGTGCGCTAATTGGTGTTATGACCGTTTTGATTCGCGTTGTGAACCCGGCTTTCCCGGAAGGCATCATGCTAGCGATTCTGTTCGCTAACTTGTTTGCACCGCTGATTGACCATTTCTTCGTCCAGGCCAACATCAAGCGTCGCGTTAAGCGTACCGGCGTACCGGCCGAGGAGACTGCCTAATGGCACAAGGTAACAACTCCATCAAAAAAGTCCTGATTGTGGCGTTCTCACTGTGTATCGTGTGTTCTGTCATTGTCTCGACCGCGGCGGTCGCTTTGCGGCCAATGCAGCAGCTTAATCAGGAGCTCGACCGTAAAACGAATATCCTAAATGTCGCGAAGCTATATGAGCCCGGCATGGACGTTGAAGCGGTGTTCGGCGAGGAAATTACCGCACGGGTCGTTGATCTGGATACCGGTGAGTACTCAGATGAGTTTGATCCTGATACCTATGATAGTTTCGAAGCTGCTCGTGATCCGGCCTCGGGCCGCACGCTTTCCGGTGATACTGATATTGCAGGTTTATCTCGCGTCGAAAATTACGCCACGGTATACCTGATTGGTGATGAAGAAGATCCGGAACAAATCGTGTTACCTATTCGTGGACAAGGCCTTTGGGGCTTAATGCGTGGCTTCCTGGCAGTAGAGGGTGATGGCAATACTATTGTCAGTATCACTTACTACGAGCACAGCGAAACGCCAGGTCTGGGCGCTGAAGTTAACAATCCGCGCTGGCAAGCCCAGTGGGAAGGGAAGAAAATTTACGATGAAGAGGGCGACCTCTCACCGGAAATTCACCTGACCAAAGGCGGTGCTAGCAGCGAATACGAAGTAGATGCGCTATCTGGCGCTACGCTGACCAGTAACGGCGTAACGAACATGCTGCAGTTCTGGTTAAGCGAAGAAGCATTCGGACCCTATTTGGCTAAATTCCGTAGTGGCACTGAGCCGGAAGACGCCGAAGAGACCGAGACCGACTTCGAAGACGTTGAGGGGGCCTGATCATGGCGGACGTAAATGCAAAAGGCGTTTTAACAGCGCCGATTTTCCAGAACAACCCCATTGCACTGCAAATTCTGGGGATCTGTTCTGCGCTGGCGGTAACCACCAGTATGAGCGTTTCGCTCGTTATGGCACTGGCGGTTATATTCGTAACGGCGTTCTCGAACCTGTTCGTATCGTTGATCAGGAATCATATTCCTTCTTCGATTCGTATCATTGTTCAAATGACCATTATTGCCTCGCTGGTTATCGTGGTTGATCAGATTCTGAAAGCGTATGCCTATGAGATGTCCAAACAGCTCTCGGTGTTTGTGGGCCTGATCATTACCAACTGTATCGTCATGGGGCGTGCAGAAGGTTTTGCGATGTCCAACACACCAGGCATGTCATTTTTAGATGGTATCGGCAATGGCCTGGGCTATGGCTTCGTACTAATGGTTGTAGGCTTCTTCCGTGAACTCCTCGGCGCTGGCAGCGTATTCGGCTTTACGATTCTCCAAACCGTGCAAAACGGCGGTTGGTACGTGCCAAATGGCTTGCTGTTACTGCCGCCTTCCGCGTTCTTTATTATCGGCTTACTGATCTGGGTGATGCGTTCTGTTAACCCTGAGCAAATTGAAGATAATGAGTTCAAAATGAAGGAAAACACCAAGCCTCAGGAGGCCGTGTAACATGGAACATTATCTGAGTCTTTTTGTTGCCTCGGTGTTTGTTGAAAACATGGCACTGGCCTTCTTTTTGGGGATGTGTACTTTTTTGGCTGTGTCTAAAAAAGTTTCCTCAGCGATTGGCCTGGGTATCGCCGTAATCGTTGTATTGACCGTAACGGTGCCGGTAAACAACCTGGTATTCACCTACTTGCTACAAGAAGGTGCGCTGACCTGGACCGGTATCAGTGGTGCTGAAAACATTGACCTGTCTTTCCTGGGTCTACTCTCCTACATCGGTGTTATTGCCGCGCTAGTACAGATCATGGAGATGTTCCTTGATAAGTACGTGCCGTCGCTCTACAACGCGCTAGGGGTATTCCTACCGCTGATTACCGTTAACTGTGCCATTCTTGGTGGCGTACTGTTCATGGTAGAGCGTAGCTATAACTTTGGTGAAGCCGTGGTATATGGCTTTGGCGCGGGCACCGGTTGGGCATTGGCAATTGCCGCCCTGGCGGGTATTCGTGAAAAACTGAAGTACAGCGATGTGCCGGGTGGCCTCCAAGGGCTGGGCATTACTTTCATCACCGTGGGGCTTATGTCGTTGGGCTTTATGTCCTTCTCTGGCATTCAGCTTTAATCGGAGCCGGTTTTTCCCAGCGGTGCCAAGCACCGCTGGTAATAGAAAACCTCCAGCAATAGGAAACCGACATGGTTGATACAACTGTCATCTTGCTCGGTGTTGTCATGTTCACGATCATCGTTATTAGTTTAACGGCGATCATTCTGGCAGCGCGCAGCAAGCTTGTGAGTAGCGGGGACGTGACCATTGAGGTCAATGGCGACCCTGAGCATACGTTGCAGACCCAGGCAGGTGGCAAGCTGCTAAATACGCTTGCTGCTAACGGCATTTTTCTCTCTTCCGCCTGTGGCGGCGGTGGTTCTTGTGCTCAGTGTAAGTGCCGTGTAGAAGAGGGCGGTGGCTCTATTCTGCCGACAGAAGAGTCGCACTTCACCATGCGTGAGAAGAAAGAGGGCTGGCGCCTCTCTTGTCAGGTGCCTGTCAAGCAGGACATGAAGGTCGAAGTGCCTGAAGAAGTCTTTGGCGTGAAAAAGTGGGAATGTGAGGTTATCGCTAACCCCAACGTTGCCACCTTTATCAAAGAGCTGAACCTGAAGCTGCCTGAAGGCGAAGAAGTAGCCTTCCGCGCCGGTGGTTATGTACAGCTTGTTGCACCGCCTTACGATGTCAAATTCTCAGATTTTGATATCGAGGAG
This sequence comes from Vreelandella neptunia, assembly GCF_022489065.1. Lineage (GTDB taxonomy): Bacteria > Pseudomonadota > Gammaproteobacteria > Pseudomonadales > Halomonadaceae > Vreelandella > Vreelandella neptunia_A. The sequence goes on from NZ_JAKVTW010000019.1 coordinate 82,006, forward strand.
GAGTATCGGGGTGATTGGGAAAAGTTTGATATGTTCAAAATTTCCCATAAGAACAACGAGGAAGTGATTCGCGCTTACTCCATGGCGAACTACCCGGACGAGAAGGGTATCCTCAAGTTCAACATCCGTATCGCGACACCGCCTCCTGGCACAAATCACCCACCGGGCCTGATGTCGACTTACGTCTTCAATCTAAAAGAAGGCGACAAAGTGACGGTAATGGGGCCGTTCGGTGAGTTTTTTGCCCGCGATACTGACGCTGAGATGATCTTTATCGGTGGTGGTGCTGGTATGGCGCCGATGCGTAGCCATATCTTCGACCAGTTGAAGCGTTTGAAGTCTGACCGCAAGATTAGCTTCTGGTATGGCGCACGCTCCTGGCGTGAAACCTTCTATAACGAAGAGTACGACCAGTTAGCTGAAGAGTTCCCCAACTTTGAGTGGCACTTAGCGCTTTCTGATCCGCAGGAAGAGGATAACTGGGACGGCCCAACGGGCTTTATCCATAACGTGCTGTACGAAAACTATCTGAAGGACCACCCGGCGCCGGAAGATTGCGAGTACTACATGTGTGGGCCGCCGATGATGAACGCCTCGGTTATCAAACTGCTGCTTGATATGGGCGTTGAGCCCGAAAATATCCTTCTGGATGATTTCGGTGGCTAACCAATCGGTGTAATGTCGATTGTAGTGATAAGCGGGGCTGGCCTTTTAGGCTGGCCCCGTTTGTTTATGAGTCAGTATGATTAAGGCGTGACTAAGTGCTGATATGAAGAGCACTGATATGCATAGCGCTGCTGAGGTATAATAGGGGAAATGAATAAAGACCGCGAGGCACTTATCTGAACGACTGTTGTCGGCAGGTGAGGCAAATAATTTAAAGCTAGGCAATGAAACGCTGGGAGATTGATATGGCGATTTGGCTACTGGTATTCGGCTTTATGGCACTGATTATGGGTGTTATGGCCGTTGGCGTCATTATGGGTCGTAAGCCGATTGCAGGCTCTTGTGGTGGCTTGAATCAAATAGGCATGAAAGACGGCTGCGACATTTGTGGTGGTAAAGACGAAGTCTGCGAAGAAGAGAATCGCAAGCGAGGTAGCGTACGCCGTCGTAGCGATGAAAGCCGTGGTGCTGATTTAGGCTACGACGCATCTCGTCGCTAATAAAATGACATGCAGTTAGCAGGGCGCTAAATAAACGGAAACAGGAGACGCAGAGTGCATGGCGGTTCACAATTATGATGTCGTGGTGATCGGTACAGGGCCTGCGGGTGAAAGCGCTGCTATTAACGCTGCTAAGCATGGCAAGCGCGTAGCGATTATTGAGAAGCAAGCACAGGTAGGTGGTAACTGTACCCATTGGGGTACGATTCCTTCCAAAGCGTTGCGTCATCAGGTCAAACAGATCATGGCGTTCAACACTAACCGTATGTTCCGCGATATTGGTGAACCACGCTGGTTCTCCTTTCCCAAAGTGATGGAGCGCTCCCGCGGCACCATCGATAAGCAAGTCGAAATGCGCACTACGTTTTATGCGCGTAATCGTATCGACCTATTTCATGGCGTCGCCCGTTTTAAGGATGAGCACACCCTGGTAGTACGTGACCGTCAGGAAGGGATGGAGGAACTGGTCGCTAAAAAAATCGTTATTGCTACCGGTTCACGCCCCTATCGTCCGGCGAATATTAATTTCCGTCATCCGCGTATTTACTGCTCTGACACCATTTTGAGTCTTTCCCATACGCCGCGCACCCTGGTGATTTTTGGAGCGGGTGTGATTGGCTGTGAATACGCGTCGATATTTTCGGGATTAGGCGTCAAGGTTGATCTCATCAATAACCGAGACAGCCTACTGTCATTCTTGGATGATGAAATCAGCGATGCGCTCTCTTACCACCTGCGTAAACACGGTGTATTGGTTCGTCATAATGAAGAGTACGAGAGTGTTGAAGGCGATGAGTCTGGCGTTGTCGTAAGGCTAAAGTCGGGTAAGAAGATTCGCGCTGATGCGTTCTTGTGGGCCAACGGTCGGACGGGTAATACCGATAGCCTGGGTCTTGAAAATATTGGCTTGAGCGCTAATGGGCGGGGTCAGCTCAGTGTTGATGAGCACTACCGCACCGAAGTGCCCCACGTCTATGCTGCGGGGGACGTGATCGGTTGGCCAAGTTTAGCCAGCGCCGCCTACGATCAAGGCTTGAACTCATGTAATGAGTTGCTGGATAAAGAGTATCGCTTTGTCAGTGATGTGCCCACCGGGATTTATACCATCCCCGAAATTAGCTCTTTCGGTCCAAACGAGCGTGAGTTAACAGAGGCAAAAGTGCCTTACGAAGTGGGCAAAGCCTTCTTCAAAGACACCGCCCGCGCTCAGATCACCGGCGATACCGTGGGGATGCTAAAAATACTCTTCCATCAAGACACTCTGGAGATACTTGGAATTCACTGTTTTGGTGACCAAGCCTCTGAAATTTTGCATATCGGTCAAGCGATTATGCAGCAAAAGGGCGAAGCGAATACGCTTAAGTATTTTGTTAATACGACGTTTAACTACCCAACGATGGCAGAAGCCTATCGTGTGGCAGCGCAGAATGGCTTAAATCGAGTTTTTTAGCGGTGTGAATTTCAACGAAGCGGAGTTTAGTGGATAACTGAGTGGGTATAAGCCCCCTCAATGTTGTCAAAATTTGATGTTTTGGGGGGTAACACGCTTTCAACCCGGTTACGCCCCAGTTCTTTAGCTTGGTAAAGTGCTTTGTCAGCGAATGAGTAAAGCTCATCAAATGTAAATGATCCCCCATTACTTGTTGTGACCCCAATGCTCACGGTTGGTGTAGCGTTAAGCTCTAGGCCTTTTAGTGCTATACTTTCGATTTCTCGGCGTAGACGCTCAGCTACTTGAAGTGCATCATGAGTGTGAGTCGCTGGCATTAATAGGCAAAACTCCTCTCCGCCGATTCTGCCAAGAGTGTCAGTAGGCCTACTACATTGGCGTAAACGTTCGCTAACTTGTCTTAATACCTCATCTCCTATCGGATGCCCATAGGTATCGTTTACTCGTTTGAAAAAATCTAGATCTAAAAGCAATATACTAAGAGAGGTTTTTTCACGCTTCGCTTGAGTTAATGCCGCAAACGCAACATTTACTAAATGGCGTCTGTTATAGAGTCCGGTCAGTTCATCTGTTAGCATTAATTTTTGCATCTGGTTTCTTTGGCGCTGAAGATGAATTACTGCAATGCATAATGTTACAGCTGCGCTTATGACTAATATAAGTAAAACACTAACTGCAATTGAGAGGCGTTGCATTAATAAGCGTTGCTGATTAGATGCATTATGAACTTCATCAATTAGAGTGCTATATGTCCACTTAAGGTTTTCTTCAATATCGACCGCGTTGTTATACAATGATGCTGGGATGAATTGCGTCTCTTCAGCTGTCTCTAATTGCTGTTGTAAGCTAGCTAGGTTTTCATTTAAGTTGCTAAAATTATCTTGCATATAAATAATGTCATTGCTTAATTGTTGTTTGTTAAATAGCTTGAGTTGAATCCTATTTAAATGCTGTGTAGAGAGGGTTGCAATGTTTTTAAGGTGGCTAATGTCGTGTGTTTTTCTTTGGCTGTTATTCTCTTCAATGGCGAGTCTTAGGTTGGGCGCAGCAAGCTGAGCGCGCACGATTTCATCAACCAATGTCGTATAATTAGTACTGATCTGCTGACGCGAAGTAGCTAAATAGATAGCCATTAATAAGGATGTTATGAAAAAAACGACCATGAAAAGGGACACTAATTTCCAGCGAGTAAGGTGCCATTGGTATTTGTGCTTCATTTTAAAATTAGCGCTATTTTTTGGGTTGCTATCCATGCAATTTACCTCTTAAAAATAGTGCGTGACGAATTTTGTCAGCAATTTTATCAGCATAACAAGAATGTCTTTTCAGTTGAAAAGGCCGAAGCTGCATATTATTGCTACCACGGATGGTTGATAAACCCATGGTCGAATAATTGGCTACGGCCTTTATTACTTAAGCATTGAGAGGGGGTTTCTACTATCCATCATGTTTACTAATTCAGGGATTAGACTTGTGCTTCCTTGCGCTATTTTCTTGTCATTTATTCATGGGTTACGTCTAACTCAACCAGGTATGATTGTGCTTTTGCTTGCCAACTTCCTTCAAGAGATGCGGCCTGGATTAAAGCTTCACGAGCCGCCTCAGGTTCATCGTTTTGTAGCAGTAAAAGGCCTAGGTTCAGCCATGCAGCGCCCATCTCTTCATCGAGTTGTGTTGCACGCTCAAACGCATGGCGTGCCTTATCGGGTTGCTCATCAGCGTAAAGCGCGTTACCCAGTGCGAATTGCCCAATAGCATTGGTGGGATGCTGCTGGGTAAACGATTGCCAGCTTGATAGCGCAGCACGAGGGCCATTAGTTTCTTCGTAGGCACTAATTGCCTCAAGGGCATTACGGGCGGTTATGCCCGAGGGTAGCGTGCCGGGCTCGGCAACCACAAATCCCCAGCGCTCAGTGCGCGCCCAGGTGGCATTGAAACGGCTAAACAACATTGTATGGCGTTCAATTTCACCACTGCGCAGAATAAGCGTTTCATTGGGCAGGTCGTAGCCAATGGCGACAGCGTAGTGCCACATTGGGTAGATAGGGAGTGATAAATTCTGCATTACTATCACCGGATCGCCAGCGGCCAAATGCCCTAACAACGCATCCATGGTGCCACGAATGGGGTAAGCGAGTTGACCATAACGTCGCACAGTCGCCAGCATTTCTGGCTGTACGCTGCCATCGCGTTCAGGTAAGAACACTTGGGGGATTAGTTGCTCAACGTCTGTGTCGACGTCCTGATGGTTAAGCACCATCGCCAGCGTGGCAGGTCCGCACTGAAACTCCGTTTGAGCGTAAAAGGGCACGCTGGTGATTTCGGCATGGGGCGGAAGCGCTTGATAGGTACTTTGTAAAAGTACCGGGTTTCGTGCGCAGCCGCTCAGCAGTAACAGCATAATAAAAACGCCCGCGAAGCGGGCGTTAGAGAGCATATTTGTAGACTTAGTGGTCATCAGCTGCCTATCAACGCGTAAACGGATAAACGTCAGTCAGGCCGAGGATATCGGTAATCAATAGAATGATAAAGACGGCAAAGAGTGCTCCGATAACGCCACCACCGGCACCGGCAGGCATCATCTCTAGCTGATCAGCCATTTGCTTTGCTTCAGAATCGCTTAAGGCAGCAACACGAGCATCTACTTCGTCAAGGTCAACACCCTGTTTTAGCAGCTGATCTTGCACGTCGGCACGAGCCAGAATTTCGTTAATACGCTCACGGTCAGCGCCCGCACGATCAGCTGACAAAACAGATTGGGTAGAGACTAAATCCATGGATTGAGGTGCAGCAGGCGCGGCGGCAACAGGCAAGCTGGTAATGATGAGCGCCGTGATCAGCAGAGTTGAGAGGTAAGCACGCAATGTTTTCATCGTCTTCTTCCTTATAGACTAGTCGGGGTGGGACAAGCTTTTTAGTGGCCTGAACTATTTTGTCTTGAATCAGTAGTATAGAAACAAATGACTCAATTTTTAAGTCTAATGTGCAAAGTGCTAATTATTTGCACTAATGCGATAGGTCCATGCAGTTTCAGAAAGTAATCCTCTACCTCCAGCCATGGTCATGGCGAGATCGTGTAAACCAGGCCAAAGAGGCACCGCCGCGGCACCTTTAACGGCTAAATCGAGTCGCTGCGCCATTAACAGCAATTTATGCAGCCGTTTCATAGGTAAGCGGCCAATCGCCTTTTGGTAGCCCGGGCGTCGCTTATCAAAAATCATCGGCTTTTGGCTTTTGCAGGCATGCTCAAAGCTTTGGCCTTGATCAAGGTGTTGATGCAACGAGAGTAGGGTGCGCAGCTCCCGGGTAAGTGCCCATAGCACGATAGGGGCCTCGACCCCTTCACTACGTAAGCCATTGACGATACGCGATGCGCGGCTAGGTTCGCCTTTTAAGCAGGCATCGGCCAAATTGAAGACATCAAAGCGGGTGCTATCTTCAACGCCCTGGGCAATGCTTTCGACGTTCAAGCGGGTGCCCTGGGTGTGAATCAGAGATAGTTTCTGCAGCTCCTGGTCGGCCGCTAGCAGGTTACCCTCGGTGCGCTCACCCAGCAGGCGAGCCGCTTCAAGGTCAATCTGTAAGCCGTGCAGTGAAGCGCGATCCCGCAGCCAATAACCCAACCGGGATACATCTACGGGCCAGACTGGTACAAATAATCCGTGCTTATCCAGCGTTTTGAACCAAGCGCTTTTTTGCTGTTTGGCGTCTAGCTTACCCATACTGATGAGCAAAACGTCATCGCTGTTATCCAGGGTCTCAGCGTACTGCGCTAGCGCTTTACTGCCCTCTTGCCCTAGCTTGTGATTTCCCAAGCGCAGTTCCATCAGCTTACTGGTCGCGAACAGCGAGAGGTTGCTAGACATCTCCATCAAGCGACCCCAAGCAAAATTGGGCTCTACATCCAGCACTTCCCGCTCTTCAACGCCTGCTTGGCGCGCCGCTCTCCTTACAGCGTCGCAGGCGTCGCGATGCTGTAAGGGTTCATCCCCCGCCACGATGACTACCCGGGGAAGCTTTTTTGCCAACGCAGCGGGGAGCTGATCAGCAAATACCTTCACTGCATACCCTCAATGTAGCTAAGACGCTCAATAATACGCTGAGCCAGTTGGCGTGAAAGGGACTGTTCCGCTTCCATCATCAGTGTTTCACGGTTAAGCAGGTCGTCATCACTGACGCGAATCCGTGTGCTGGTCGAAAGCGTAGCATTGTTAATATGGTAAGCATTCGACGCGCGCTCTTGAACCGACAGTGACGTACTCAGGGTTAGTTCATGCTCGCGGCTGCCGCGACCATCGCCACCCAAACGGCGCTCAATTAAGGTGGGTGTGCCCAATGTGACCCGCCATGGCGCCTCAGCCGTTACCTGAGTACCCAACTGCTGAAGGCGCGTAGCGACCTGCTGAGCGACAGCGCTATTGGTGTCGCCTTCTAAGGCAAGCGGGGGCAGCGTAGGCAGCGATTCAGAGCCTCGCAACCGAAACCCGCAGCCGCTGAGCAGTAACGCCGCCGAAGCGGCAATACTTAAGGTAAGAAACTTGCGACGATTCATCCGCTCACCACAATGTTAACCAGTTTGCCGGGCACCACGATCACTTTACGCACGGTGTTGCCTTCAAGGAAACGCTGAACGTTTTCGTGCTCCATGGCGAGTTTTTCGATAGACGCTTTATCGGCACTTGAAGGCACCTCGAGACGGGCGCGCAACTTACCGTTAACCTGCACCACCAGCTCAATGCTATCGCGGGTAAGGGCAGACTCGTCCACTACCGGCCAGGTCGCTTCGATAGCGGGCCCCGAGTGGCCAAGCGCTTCCCAGAGGCTGTGGCATAGGTGCGGTGTAATCGGTGAGAGCAGAAGTACTCCGGCTTCCAACGCTTCGCGGGTTACTGCGAGGCCAAGCTCAGAGCTATCATCGAACTTACCAATCGCGTTGGAGAGCTCCATGACGGCCGCAATCGCCGTATTGAAAGTGGTGCGGCGACCAATGTCGTCGCTGGCTTTCTTGATGGTCTCGTGGGTTTTACGACGTAGTGCTTTTTGGTCGTCATTGAGAGCGCTGATATCCAGTTTGCCGGGAGTGCCCGCTTCCAGATGATCATTAACCTGACGCCAAAGTCGCTTCAAGAAGCGATGGGCACCCTCAACGCCGGAGTCCGACCACTCCAGGGATTGCTCGGGCGGGGCGGCAAACATCATAAACAGGCGCACGGTATCGGCACCGAACTTATCGATCATCGACTGCGGATCAACACCGTTGTTTTTCGATTTGGACATCTTCTCGATGCCACCCATTTCAACCGGCTTGCCGTCGCTCATTAATATAGCGCTCAGCGGGCGACCTTTCTCATCGCGCTTCACTTCCACATCGGCAGGGTTGAACCACTGCTTGCCGCCGTTATCGGTAGGGCGGTAGAAGGTCTCGGCGATGACCATGCCTTGGGTCAGCAGCTGCTGGAACGGCTCGTCAGAATCAACCAAACCAAAATCACGCATTAGCTTGTGGAAGAAGCGCGCATACAACAGGTGTAGAATGGCGTGCTCGATGCCGCCAATGTAGAGATCTACCGGCAGCCAGTAGTTGGCACGTTCGTCCAGCATCGCTTCAGTGTTATCGGCGCAGCAGAAGCGCGCGTAGTACCAGGAGGACTCCATAAAGGTGTCGAAGGTGTCGGTTTCCCGGGTCCAGCCATCGCCAAGGTCTGAGAACGCTGGCATTTTCTTCAGCGGCGAGCCTGAGGCATCGACGGTGACTTCCATGGGCAGCGAGACCGGCAGTTCGTCATCGGTCAGCGGAACGGTTTGACCTTCCGGGCCGTATTTGACCGGAATTGGCGCACCCCAGTAGCGCTGACGGGCAACGCCCCAATCGCGCAGGCGGTAGTTGGTTTTGACTTCGCCACGGCCAAGCTCGGCCAGTTTGGCGGCGATGGCATCAAAAGCCTGTTCAAAACCTAGGCCATCGAACTCACCAGAATTAACGACCATGCCGTATTCGGCGTAGGCCGCTTCCGAAACGTCGGCAGGCTGGCCGCTTTCATCGGCGATAACCGGTTTGATCGCAATGCCATACTTGGTGGCAAACTCCCAGTCACGCTGGTCGTGGCCGGGTACCGCCATGACGGCGCCGGTACCAAACTCCATCAGCACGAAATTCGCCACATAGACTGGTACTTCATCGCCGGTTAGCGGGTGAACCGCCCTATGGCCGGTGAGCATGCCTTTTTTCTCTTTGGTGGCCATTTCCGCTTCAGAAGTGCCGCCTTTGGCGCACTCATCGCAGAAGGCTGCCAGCTCACTGTTCTGCTCAGCCGCTTGCTTGGCCAGCGGGTGGCCTGCCGCAACCGCGACATAAGTCACGCCTAACAGTGTATCCGGGCGCGTGGTGTATACCGCCAGCGGGTCGCAGGCGCTGCCGTTTTTTGCCTTGATATCAAACGTGAGCTCAACTCCGCGGGATTTGCCAATCCAGTTGCGCTGCATGGTTTTGACCTGCTCCGGCCACTCAACCTTATCCAGATCAGCCAGCAGTTCATCGGCGTAATCGGTAATCTTCAAGAACCACAGCGGGATCTCTTTACGCTCAACCAGCGCGCCGGAACGCCAGCCACGTCCATCAATGACCTGTTCATTAGCGAGCACGGTTTGGTCAACCGGATCCCAGTTGACCGTCGACATTTTCTTATACACCAAGCCTTTTTCCACCAGCTTGGTGAAGAACCACTGCTCCCAGCGGTAGTAGCTGGTATCGCAGGTGGCGAATTCACGGCTCCAGTCGTAGGCAAAGCCAAGTGCCTTCAACTGATTGCGCATGTAGTCGATGTTTTGGTAGGTCCACTTGGCGGGCGGCACCTGGTTCTGAATGGCGGCGTTTTCCGCAGGCATGCCAAACGCATCCCAGCCCATGGGCTGCATAACGTTTTTGCCTTGCATGCGCTGGTAACGCGACACCACGTCACCGATAGTGTAATTACGCACGTGGCCCATGTGCAGCTTACCGCTGGGGTAGGGGAACATGGAGAGGCAGTAAAACTTCTCGCGGTTCGCGTCCTCTACTGCTTTAAAGCACTGATGTTTGTCCCAGTACTGCTGGGCGTCGCGTTCGATATCACGAGGGCTGTAGTGTGCGTCCATCGGTTTATTAATGCCTTGGCGTATTCGCCCAAAAGGGGCGCAAAGTGAATGTGAGATGACATCTGTCAGATAAGTAAGGTCGATTGTATCCTATGCAGGTGTATCCTTGAACGGTAAGCCGATGATAGGAAACCGCATGCGTCGACAAAAGGAGAGGCACCATGAGTGAACAACAGAATGACAATCGCCTACGCGAAGGTTACGAACGTTTGTTGGAGCGGATGCAGGGGGGCGCCAATGAGCTGACCTGGGAGAATTTACAGAAGGATTTGGACGACGCGGTTGAGTTTGAATCGGAGCTTGAAGAGTACACCAAAGACGAGCTAGCGCTGCTGCGCGCCTGGGTAGAGCGCGACCTGAAAGATATGCGCTACTTCATGGCGGATACCGGCAAACAGGTAGCCAGCTGGCTAGGCATCGACATAGACGGGCTTTCTCGCCGCGTAGCGGAATCGCTGCTTTCGATTGCCGACCGTAGCGTGGTGGAGCGCGAACGCTTTGAGGAAGACCTGGAAGCCGCTCGCGCTGACTACTGCGAAGGTGAAATGGCCGCGCCCGGTTTAATGGCCTGCACCCACTGCGATGCTCAGGTAATGCTGCCTACCGTTGCGCGCCTGGAGCCTTGCCATGAGTGCGGCCATCGCTACTTCTACCGTTTTCCCAGCAAAATCATTGAGACATGATTCACTAGGCCACCAGTAGACTGACGCCTGCGATCGCCCCCAGCGAAAGCAGGCTCATCACCGCCGCATACAGCAGGTTATTCTTCATAATGCGATAACCGCTTACCCCGTAGCGCCCCTGCAGTGACAGGTTGATCCCCGAAAGCGGCCCCACGCTAGTGCCTACCGCCCATGAGCTTAAGGCCACAAACGCAAACAGCGTCTGCTCCCCGTTTTGCAGGTTAAGTATCGATGCCAACACCGACACGCCAATAATCGGGTGTAGGCCCGCTAACGCGCTTAGCGTAATGGCTGCAAAACTAATCATCGCCTGGGTTGTGCCAAAGCGGGTGAACAGCGTCCAGTCGCTGCCTGCCGCTGCCGTGACCAGCGTCGAAAGGCCAATCGTCAAAAGGCCTGCGGCTAAAAACAGCGAAATCTCCCCGCGCATGGCGGGTAAGCGCGTCGTGGTGTGTTGACCAATCCGCCGTAGGGTAAAGCGTGGCCCGCGGTGCAAATTGCTCAGCACGGCAACGCTAGGCAGTAGAAAGGTGATAATGCTGACAATGGTCAGGGTAGGGGTGAGCACAAAGTGAAATAGCATCACCAGCGCGGCCATACCCACCGGCATCAACAGGCTGCGTGGCGCCAGTGAGTAGCCATCCACCTCGCTAAGATCAAACCGGCGACGCAACTCTAGCGTGGTCAACAGACCCGACAGCATCGCAATGGGAAAGCCCACCACGGCGATTTGTGCATACTCAACCTCAGGCACCAGTGCGATCACGACGCCCATGGAAGCAAAGAACGGCGACCATAGCGCCGCGCTGGAAAGCCCGCGGTTAAGCGCTAACAGTTGCGGCGTGGTCAGCGGCCCCCGCCGGGCCAGCTTGTCGCCCACCATAAACACGGTGGAGAGATTTAAAATCGTGCCCAGGAAGTGAACCCCCAACCAGGTACTCATTACGCCGCTAGCACCGGTAACACGCTTACCCGACGCGCCCTTAGTACCTTGCTTACCAATCAGCGAAATAAAGCTAACGCCCACTAGCATCGCCGCCACAAAAGCATTGCCCTGTAACATCGCAGGCCAATCCACCTCAGCGCCATACACAAACCGCGCCACCAAAAGCATGCCCACACCCAGTGCAATCAGCACGCCCGCCTGAATGCGCGAACGTTTAGGAATATCCCGCCACAGCAACACAACCGCCGCCCACAGCAAATAGCTCACCGTATGTGCAGTGCTCAACCAGCCGGTGAAACCAATAATTTGCGCGATCAAACCAAGCAGAATCAGCACGCCCGCCAAGCGCTGCCGAGGAGTCGTCTCTTGCATGCCAAACCCTTAATAGTGAATTAGCAGGCTAATCGGATTTGCAAAGGAAGGCCAGCAGTAAGCTAAGAGTTAGGGGAGGGGCTTTATGTAGCGCCTAGTAAAGAGCGAAGCAGCAGTGCCCTTGGTTGGCACTAATTCATGCATAGCCACATTTCGTAGCGCGTGGTAACGAATCTGCGAGGAACGAGCAAATGAGGCACCCGCGGGAGCATCGCGAAGCGATGCCAAGCCAACGCCACCAAACCCGCTAAACAACACACATCAATGACACCGATAAATAACGATTACATTGAACCCAATGCAGCCACATCCCGTAGCGCGTGGTAACGAGCGAAGCGCGGCACCCGCGGAAGCATCGCGCAGCGATGCCCGGACAAAAGCCAAGTAAATTATTCAACTTAAATACAACGTATTTTCTCACCAAGGTACGTGACCTAAGCCAGATTTATGAATAAAGTATGATTAATAAGATAAATACGGTCACAAGCGGAGCGTTTTAACGCAGCCCAGATGCACCGAGGCGGTAGCGTGGCTAAAGGAGGAATAATTGCATAGTAACTAAGCTATAGCATCAATACGCTGGGCGTTAACTGCCACATTCCGTTCAGTGGCGAGGTAGCCCAGAAAACGTACTACTTCAGCTGCCCCCATCTCTCTGGGGTTGCGGCAATTATTGTATCGAATGAAAAAACGTATCCAGTAAATATATGTTTTCTCGTTCCGATGCTCATCCCACGAACGCGGATTGAGGTGCGAACCTCATTAAGTAAAGGGCTGCTAGCCATTTGGGGAAATCCTCAATTAACTGTATTTAAAAAAGTATAATTGGGCATCTACAATCTGCAATGCGTGCTTTTCTGTCTCCCTGACATGGGTGGGTGCTCAATTTTCTGTGTACTGTTTTATAAAACATAAAAATAACAAGTGGTTGATGAATTTCTTTGTGTTTATATGCAATTTGTAAAGATGACTTAAAATGATAACGCGCATGCGCATTTTCCTAGCGAGATCAAGCATGAAAGTTATTAATTTTTTAATTTTATCAATGTTTTATAGGTTTTTGGTGAGGCTTGGCTTTCCAGAAAAACGCGCATGCGCACTAATAAACTGTTCGGTGTCAAAATATGTCAGAAGATAAATCAGTTTCCATAGTAAATCTCGGCAAATTATCAAAGCCAGCAGACACTTTGATAAAGAAGGTTTCATCCGCAGTGGGTGGCTTATTCGAGCCATGGCAAATTACAAGAGTAGCTAAGGCAGAGGCAGAAGCTGGGTTAATTAAGGCAAAAGCGGAAATCGAAATTACAGACCTTCATCGCCGCGCAATGCATCGCTTCGTCGAAGAAGAAGCCCAGCGACAAGACAACATGGAAAAGATCACGGAGCAAGCTATACCACTGCTCGACGACAAATCTAATCCAGACAATATCGAAAATGATTGGATTACCAACTTTTATGACAAATCGAGAATAGTATCGGATGCAGAGATGCAGACCATTTGGTCTAGTGTTCTAGCTGGCGAAGCTAACTCACCTGGCACGTACTCAAAGCGTACTGTGAACTTTCTGGGTGATCTAGACAAAAGAGATGCCGAGATATTTCAGTCATTATGCAGACTTGGATGGATCATTGGTGGCTTCACTCCGCTAGTGTTCGATCCAAGCGACAAAATCTACAACGATATAGGAATTAATTTTGGCGCATTAACTCATCTCGATAGCATTGGGTTAATCCAGTTTAATAGCGTAACTGGATTTCAAAGAATAAAGCTCCCAAAAGAATTTGTTGTAACGTACTGTGGAAGACCTCTTAAGTTGGTAATGCAAAAGAGTTCGGACAATCAAATTTCCATTGGCAATGTTATTTTGACACAGATAGGTCGGGAGCTTGCTAATGTCGTCAGAGCACCGGGTCTTGATGGCTTTGAGGATTACGTTAAGGAGAAATGGTCTGCACATATACCAAAGCCAGACAACACCGAACAAGGCAGTGCAGGTGACGCTTAAAAGCGCACCTGACTTTGAGCGTTAGGCTTTAAGAACATCACATACAACTGGAGGTAAACTATGAATCCAATTAGATACTCAGGAGTTATTGCTTTTATAGATTGGATTAGTCGACGCCACCCTGAAATTCGATCTCTGAAAGATACTACTGAAGAAGAATTCTTAGGCTTGGCAACCGAATATGAGGCTTCAAAAGGAATGATGATTGAACCACATCATAAAGTTTATATGGAGTGGAGAAGCACCCATTGGTACTTTAGTCGTGCAGATTCAGATCAAGAAGCTTTAGAAAAGCTTCGTTAGCAACATGAGCGATAAAGGAAAGATACCAGAAACACCAACTTTTGAGGAGCTGTCAGAAGCCGGTGTAAAAGTGCGCCCTGGATCTGAGCCAGCTAGTCGTGGCTACGATCTGTTGGAGCGATATCGAAGTATCCCAAATCACGCTATGTTTTTATACACAAGCGAGGACGAATTACTAGATACGTATATCAAGAATCACTGGGCAGCTTTAGATGGT
>NZ_JAKVTW010000002.1 GCF_022489065.1 Vreelandella neptunia
GCCCGCCGCAGAAGAGCCGGCTGATAACATTTGGCGTCGCGCTTTACGTCTTTGGTTGATTGCACAGGCGGCTTACCGGGTTGGTTCAGATAACTGTTTAGCCGACCGTAACATCAGTACAGCTGCGCGGTTTTTGATTGCAGATCGGTATCAAGCGCAATGGCAACTCGTCGACGGAATATTACGTCGAGCTCAACGCTACATGACGCTCGAAACGCTGACGTTTGAGCGTTTTACCGATGCACTGTCTTGGGCAGCGGAACAGTATAAGCAAAGTATTCCACCCGGAAAGAGCGAGAAGGCATTTCTCAATGCCGTTATCGATATTGCCAACGGTGAAAGGAAACCATTTCCCACTAGGCGCGGTGCGTCAGAACAGCCCGTTACTTCTTTCATTTTACCTCCATCAACCACACCTGGATCGACGTGGGTAACGGTTGACGAAGTCTCAGATGACCTCGCCGAGATTTTTCCGAGCGCACCAAGCACGGTAGATGACGATGAGGATGATGCGATCTATTTGTTGCCTGTCGATGCAACGGATACGCAGGCTCAGCAAGTATTGACGGGGCGAAGTTTTTATCAACAACAAGCGGAAACATCCCATTATCTGCCTTGGAGCTATACTAAGCTGTTACCACCTGAGCGCTTGGTTATAGAACATTGGGTATTACAGCAGTTTAAAAGTCCTGTTCAGCTAGAGCGATTAGGCGGTGCGTTAGTTTGGCTTGCGATTCGATTTTCGCGCTCGCTCAATCAGGTTCTCGCAGTTGCTGTTGATGACGAGGTAGGTGGAGAGTGGTCTCTCACGCCAGATTTTCAACGCGCAGCCCGGTTAGCGCCGCGCCGACGTAATGCGTGGTATCCCGACCAAGCTGCTAGGCCGTATGTGGCGGATTTTCATGAGACCCAATGCGTCGAGCTTATTCCAGAGGTGGTGCTGGTCCTAACGGGTATTACTCAGCAAATACCAACCCCTGAGTCGCTGGCAGATGTATGGCAATGCGTATCGCCAGGGCAAAAAATTGAGGCGTGGTTTAACGCACAGATGAGTACCGAGTGCCCACGCGTCACCAGCGCTAAATTGGCGGAAATGTGGGGCCAATCTGTTTTTGACGATTCGGGTAATCATCATTTCGCAAGGATGCTAACAGCCCATCCCAATAGCGCGTTACCCGGTGCTTGTAGCTACGCCAGTTGGGATATTTCTGCCATTGAGCAGGGGCTCGCGCTACCTTACAAACCTCAGGGTATTGAGAAGGTTGCAGTGACGAACCAGGGTAGCTTATTGGTACCCCTTGAGGCTCAACTTAATAGTGCTATTGAGAATGCGACCCGACAGCTTAAAGAGGCTTTTGATGGCAACGACCTGACACGCCTTCATAATCAGTGGACGAGCTACTGCGTGATGGCGCTATATGCTGCGACGGGTAGTCGTTATCTTAAAGATCCCTTTGAGAGCACTCGTTTTTTTAATCACGGCCTTCCTGCTGTCTTCATAAATGATAAGGCCGAAGGAAGCGGGGTGCGCAATGGTCGTATGGTGCCATTACCAGACAAGGCCATCGCGTTTGTCGACGCACACTTGGTTCACCTGCAACATCTGGCCGAGAGAGTGGCGAATACACACCCTGCGTTGTCGACACGAATTCACACATTATTAGAGCGTTCTGCGAATCCAAAGCAGCCCTTTTTCTTTTTACTGGATGAGTCTTTCAACTGGCACTCCATGTCAGCGTCGGATCTCCCGGGTGTGCCTCTATTTGATTGGCCTTTGCCATCTAACCTTTTTCGTCACCGTTTGGCTCAGCAGTTGCCCCTACTAGGCGTCGATAACGAAGTGGTGGATGGGTGGTTAGGGCATGCCGAAAAGAGTGTTGCAACCTATGGCGATACCTCGCCGCGAAGCTGGCTAGAGGATTGGAAGACATATCGCAAGGAGGTAAATGCGCTATTTGACCGATTATCGTTCGACGTGTTGATTCCACCAGCGTTATTGCCAAAAACCACGGTGCTAGCGTCGCAAGATACAACAATACGGCCACGGGAGTTTGGGCACCGCTTACGCGAAAAAAATCGTCGCATGGCAAAAAGGAGCGCCATAAGAGGGGCGATAAACGACATTGAACTCTATTTAAAAGGGCGCAAGATGTCAGCCCTTACGGCTGAAGAAATCAATCAGCTAGGCCGGAAAATGCTGTTACAACAAGGGAAAGTGCCTTATCCGTCAGCGGCATTGCGTTTTGGTGTGCTGGCACGCTTGCTCGAACGACACGAATCGCCGCATCGTCATGCGTTCCAACGCCGTTACATTCCTATGTTGCCGGAAAAAACGCTGATCCACGAAGGGGTGTCAGCGTCAGTTTCTTTAATGGCACAGCTAGAAAACTGGGCTAAGAGTATTCGCCCTTACGCTAACCGAATCCACTGTTCAAAACGCCAAGCGCTGGCTCTCGGTGCGCTGCTTTTATGTATTGAAAAGCGAATTAGCTATGTTCGCATGCTGAATGATGTGTGTTTGGGAGACAACTATCGGCTCTTATATCATCGTAAAACTTATTACCTTGAGTATAGCGAGCAGTTGGATGCCACAAACTGGCAAACTCCCGTACAGCGCCATGCAGTGTCCTATCATGTTGCGTCGCTATTAGCATTTGGACAAAGTCTAAAAACCAAAAGAGCGCTGGACGACTTTTGGGCGACTCCCCCAAAGGCACCACCACTACCAACTGCCTTTACGCGCTGCTTGAATAGCCAGGAGCCAATGACGCTCCAATGTGTCATTAATCATGCAGCCGACGTCGTCAACCAAGCCAATTTGCTGGCGCTGCCCGGTGTGGTTGCCAGTGCGCTAGCAGGTCGAATAGTGGCCACAAGCCTCCCAATGCAAGCTCATATTCGTATGGTGCAAGGTAAATCGCTGGTTTTTCCTGAGCCACAAGAGGTTACCGAAGCTGGGGCGGTTTCCTCCGTGATGCCGACACTGTTACGGACCAGTGGTGATAAACATGAACTGCAGCAACAAGCCTCGCTTATCTTTAAGGAAGTGAAACAAATTTTAGAAGGCTATACCAAGCCACAAGCGAAAATCACGGCCAAATCGCTTGAACGACTGATAATACAGCGCAATGGTGAGGTGAGCAGTGCTCTTATGTTGCTGGTCGTCTGGATTTCGACGGTTATACGGTTAGGCAAAGGCAAGGTAGGAAGACGCTTTAATCCTTTTGAGGGCAGTAGTATTCACCGCTATTGGGGGGCGCTCCGTAAGCTGTTTGAAGAGCTTGCGTATGATGTCGATCTGATGGCGCTAAGCCGGGAAGAGGTCACCGCTTTTTACGCAGGACTCATCGATTATCAAGAAACGCAATTAACTGATATGGGCTATTTTGGTCACCGTCTTCGTTCTTTTCATCGAGTAGCCGCAGCCCTGGGGGTTGAAGAACCGGATTGGGACGAGTTGCCGATTGCAGAGCAAGGGCGACACGTGCGGGCTGAAATATTGTCAGAACGAGAATACGGTGATGCGCTTAAGCGAATTGCGTCGTCACAGCGAGATCCCGATACCGCACTTTTACTCCAATTTGTGCTGTTATGTGCTTATCGTTTTGGTTTACGGCTGAATGAAGCCAGCGGATTACTACGACGGGACTGGTGTGAGGCGCATGGCTACTGTTGGGTACTGCTTCGAAATAACCGTTACCGAACGTTGAAAAGTGATGCGTCTCGCCGAGCAGTACCGCTTTTGTTTTCACTGGAAGCCGCGGAAAAACGAATTATCAAAGCAGTGCATGACCGCCACGACGCAATCTTTAAAGGCGATCCTTCAGCACCGCTTCTCGGTGAAAACCGCCATGGGAAAAAGGTGTTGTTTCTTAGTACATCCGCAACCAGCGCTACGGAGATAGATGTTTTACGCTATGTCAGTGGCAGTCAAACGCTTTCACTTCATCACGCACGGCATGCGTTTTATAATATAACCGCTGCAGCGTTATTGCAGCTAAACACGCCGGTGGCCACGGCATTAACGCAGCGTATAGATAGCGAGAAAATTCGTCCGATCGTACTGGGACAGCGCAATAACTGTTCGCGTCGGATTACGATGGCATTAGCTCGATTGTTGGGGCATCGTCAGCCCGTAACCGGGTTGCTGAACTACAATCACTTAGTCCTGGAATGGGCAGATACGCTGACTCCAGTCAAAGGGGTAAACGGCAGCATCCTGCAAGAAGCAATTAAAATTGAGGATTTTAAACGCTACACGCCTACATCATCTCAGCCTCAAAACAACGTTTTGTATAGTGAGCCAACGCCACATTTATTGATGAAAGCCCTGCGGTTAGGTGCGTTGCGACAAAATGTGCGACGCGCGAGCGAAGCGTTAGGACTATCACCAGAGCATGCCACTATTCTTGCTGACATCATTGACGTGGCGGAAAACAATATGCGCTTTAAAATTCGAGGTAAGGAGTTATGGGTGACGTCACGTGAGTACCCATTGGGCCTGTTGCGCAGTATCAGCGATACAGCATGGGATCGACTTATTGAGCAAGCAAAAGAAATTGATATCCAAAAGCTCTCTGCTACAACCGCATTAGATGTCGGGGAGATAGCCTGTCAGGTAGGGCGAAACCGCCACCTTTTGATGAGTAAACCAAGACATGTAGAAACTGTAGCACTCACCATCAAGGTATTTAATGTTGCATCCTCTAATTACATTGTTGTTGGTAAAAAAAGCGATAATGAATTAGAGCAATTATTGGTAAAATATGGGCTAAGAGAGCCAGGTGAAAGTGATATCCAATTAGATATGTTCGAAGTCGTGCAAGATAGCAGAGAAATGAAATACCAGCAGTATGCTGGGTTGCTGTTAACTAAAAATGAGAATGGAGTTGTAAGGAATCGTTATGAATTGGCAGTCGCTTATATAGTGACTGCCGTCTATATGTATATAATGCAAGTTTAGTAATGCTGGGTTTTAAGTAGCTTGTAGGTGAAAATTTTCGTATGAGTCATCGTCGCTCAGTATTATAAGCGTTGATAGAGAATATTCTTTTTGTTTTTTGGCTCCTTTGGATTTCTCCGAGCTCTTACCCGTGTAATATAATGTTTTACCATCCGCTTTTGCACGGGCTAACGTCATCAGGTGTTCTGTATGGTTAGATATTAGCGTAAAAGGTGTGCTCGATATTTTATTGTTTGTCTCTATGCTGTAAAGAGACACTGTGTTGTCGTGTTCATTATATCCTGCAGGAAGGGCGTGCCCCTCTATAAGCATAGTTTCAGGGGTTTTAATAGTTGGTGCGCAAAACTGGCCATTAACAAGGAGGCTTATATTAGATTGTTTTTTCTGATCTATTTCAGGTAAGACTGTAAAAGCATGCTTAATTGATTGGCCATTCTTTTTGTTGATAAAGTTTTCGGATTGTTTTTGTATAAACTCCTTGTCTTCTGGGGGCGTGTATTTAGTATAAGATGTGCTTAAAATATCTTTTTGGTTAATGACAGCGTGTGTGATTTCATAAGCAATGGCCGCAAGCTTACTTGTCAGGGCTTCATGTTCTTTATTGTCTTCAAGAAAAAGCATTCCAATATATTTATTAGGGTTATCTCCACTGGTATCAATAAAGAATTTTTTCTCAATGCAAATGTCAATAGGTGCCTTTATGTTTTCAAGATGTTTAGTTAAAATGTCTGCCAAGTGATAGGTGAAATCCTTAATTTCTGTGTTAGCCAAGTTCTCTGGAGTGCACTCGATACCGTTACTATATTGTAGCTTTATGGCATCTTCAATAGAAACCATTTTTATGATCAGGTTTTTGGGGTATTGAAAGTGGGCTTTCTTTTGTTCTTGCGACATACTATCTCTCACTAATAGAAATGGCGGTTTTCAAAAATTGCACATTACGGTTAATACCCATATTTCGCATAAGCTGTATACATCTACATGTAAAATTAACATCTAGTCAGTCCGTTAAAATGATAATAAAACACTGTTTTTGATCGCTTTTCTTTCTATAGTGGAGTTTCTATTTGTGAATAGGTTGGCCGTTTTGCCTTTAGGTTTCGGCGACTAAATTTTTGAGCGAGCTCGTGGTAAGCATCGAGCTACTTTAAATCAACAGTAGGCTTGTGCTTTTGTATAGGCTCAGGGGTTGTTAAGTACCTATGCAAAATAAATCAGGCATAAATACCGGTAAGCGATTGATTTTTATAACCTGCAATGCACGCAAAGTTATGCATAGACACTTAGTAGCGCCTTTATTGCGGCATAAAATTCATTTAGGCGTCGACAATTGAATAGTAAATCGTGCTAGGCGTAGCCACCTTGACGAATGTGATCTAGGTAGACCATTACATCGTGAGTTCTTCCCTGAGCAACCAATTGCTCAGCTGCCTGCCCGCCTAGGGCCGCTATAGGATATGTTTGATACCACGCCCAGGCGGCGGCTCGTGAGCCTGCCCACGGTTCGATCTGATCCAAGATAGCTTGATCATGTCGCTCGTGCTGTAGGCATATTTGCGTTTGTCGATCACGAAAGCGAGCCCAGACAAGACCAGCTCCGAACAAAAGTAAAGCAGCGAACAAAATGCTGAGCGGAAGGATAATAGCCATAGTATTAGGTGAGAAAGTTGGCATATGTAGGCTCATTTAGGATGGTTAGGTTACGCCTCATTATTTGTTTCTCTCAGGCGTGAAAACTGTGGTAGGCACCATCACACAGCTCAACAACCAACCGGTTGTGTCTCCGATTGCTTCAATTTAGCAGCTTAATCTGAGATTTTAGCCAACCTACTCCAAGCTGGCCATAGAGGGCTGCTTTGATACCATTGCCTCGGCCATTTGAGTCTGGGCCATATTCACCCATAGGAGAAGCTCTGGTAAATACCCCTCAAGCAGTATCTCGTCGGTTTTGATTAGAGCTATAGCGATTAGCTCTGATTTTTCGATGCCTGCTAGGACTTTTAGTTAGCAACCGATAAGCATCGACCTTCGGCAGAGGCTCCTTTGCGCCACTCATGAACGGTTGCTAACGAGATGCCTTCCTGTCTCGCAATATGATGGAACGTCGGGTTGAATGACCTCCGGGACACGCTCTATGAAGCTGATTTTCTCTAAAGAAATTTCTGAAGGCTTTTTATATACGTAAAAAGAGGTTTCGATGTGCGTGACAGCTACCAGTTGCCGTATTTTTTCGTGAGCCGTTCGATGAGCCTCTTTTCTTCCTCGCTCAGGTGCTCTTGGTACACATAGCGCCAGTTGCCCTTATAGAGCATCCAGGCGTCCTCATCTGACATAGGCCACTCGGGTGCCAACAGATCAAGCGTAGCTCGGGGTAATCGTCAGGAATAATGCAGTCGCTAATGATCTCTCCTCCTGAATTAGACTTTGTGTGTAGCCGATTTGCTCGCTTACAAATTGCGCAGCAAATTGATCTTACGCCTAGGTTAGCACCAGCTGTTCAATCAGGTTTTTCATATTATGCTGCTTTTTGCAATACTCAACGAGCGACAAAAAATTGAGTGGGCTGTATGCACAAGAGGAGAATGGGATGATGCAATGCACTGATGAACCAGCAAAGGACACCGCCTTCATCGTCTGGCGTGCAGCGATTGACTTGTTTGGGGGTGACCGAAGCGCAGCGGATGACTGGTTACATAAAGAGGCAATGGCGCTTGGTTGGAAACGCCCCATTGATGTTATGAAAGAGGATGCTCAACAGGTGCTGGACCTTATCACCCGGATCGAGTGGGGAGTTTATACATGACATTTATGTTTACTGAAAGAAACGCACTATAGTAAGCGTTGTAATGACGGTTCCTGCTGGAAGAGAGTATGCAAATGCCTGACAATTTGATGTGTAACATTTTTGCCTATCGGGCGTTTGACCTACGTGACCGCTTCCCACAGCCATTAGAGACCTTCCGTGATGCGTTGGAATATCTTCAAAGTGATGTTGCCTTTTTGCCTAGCATCACGGGTGAAATCGTAGCGTATCTGCGGGGCGGTAAAGCACTAACGATTCCTGATGATTTTTTTCTTCGCCGTATGGACAGTGATGTATCCCTGGTTCATCCAGAAGATAACGATGACGTCTGTGACGCAGTGGAAAAATGGCTCCAGGAAACCTTGAGTCAGCCACAAGCGTATACCGCTTCATCGGCTTATCCGAAACGGTTTGAGTTGATGAGCTGACGAGAGCTAGGTGTCTTTCCAGAAAATGCATAGTGAGTATCGTTTAAAACAGCCCCGCAGCGGCGGGGCAGAAGCGCATAGCATTAGTTAAACACTAGCGGGCGAATAGCCTTTCTACTAAGCATGCATCAGCCATTCATGGTCGGGATCGTTGTGGAATTTCCACACTCTATTAGGGCCTGCCATCACATTTAAGTAGTAGAGCGAGTAACCATGAGAGGCCCCTACAGGGTGGTAGCCCTTGGGAACCAACACACAGCAGCCGTTCTCCACCGCCATGGTTTCATCAAGGGTTCGGTCGTCGGTATAGACGCGCTGAAAGGCAAACCCCTGTTCAGGGTTGATGCGGTGGTAGTAGGTCTCTTCAAGGAGTGACTCGTTAGGTAAGTTATCCTCATCATGTTTGTGGGGCGGGTAGCTCGACCAGTTACCCGCAGGGGTAAACACTTCCACGACCAGCAGACTATCGGCGGGCTCAGTTTCAGGCAAAATATCATGAACATGGCGAACATTAGTGCCTTGGCCACGAGTGCTCTGTTTGACGTTGTCTGGAGCGATCAGTCTTGGGGAGTGATTACCATGCCCAGGGGCGGCGCACACCGCTAGCTCTAAGTCCGTTGTCGCTTCCACCGAGTAACTAACATGGTCAGGCAAGTAAACCGCATAGGGGGGAATCTGCTCAAAGATATCCATGCGCTTGCCGATGTCTTCAAAACGGTGCTCGCCGCAGTTCACATTGGCGCGACCAGTGAGCAGCACCAGGCAGACTTCCTGACCATCGCTGCTGGCCTCCAGGCGCTGGCCCTTGGCGAGTTTATGCACCCGAAAGCCAACGTGCGTCCAGCCAGCCGATTCAGGGGTAATGTCAATGACAGTGCCTTGGGCATCTGGGTCGGTAGGGCGTACCAGTAGAGATGTCATAGCTTCTCCAATTTCAAATAAATGCAATTTCAAATAAAGACTAGATAGCTACCCAGCTTTAGGCAGCTTTTAAACGACGGCGCTGACGATACTGATCCACGACTACCGCAGCGACGATAATGGCGCCTTTCACGATGTCCTGGTAGTAAGCGTCGACACCTAAAAAGGTGAAGCCACTAAGCATCACACCTAAAATGAGTGCGCCGATAACGGTGCCAGCAATACGCCCGACACCACCCGCTAGGCTGGTGCCGCCGATAACGGCTGCGGCAATGGCATCAAGCTCGTACATCAAGCCCATACCTGCTTGGCCTGTACCCGCACGAGCCGACGCCACTACACCGGCCAGACCCGCTAGCAGACCTGCAATGGCATAGACCATGATGAGGTGGCGACGCACATTGATACCGGAGACACGAGCAGCCTGGGGGTTGGCGCCAATGGCATAGGTATATTTGCCGTAGCGGGTGTACTTCAGTGCGATGTGGAAGAGCACGGCTACCGCCAGGAAGATAATCACCGGGTTGGCGCCGGATCCGATCCACGTGAATTGATCAGTTAACATACTGACTGGCTGACCATCGGTATAAGCGCGTGCCACGCCACGAGCACTGACCATCATGCCCAGTGTGGCAATAAACGGGGGAATGACGGCGAAAGCGATCAGGGCACCATTGATTAACCCCGCCAGGGCACCTACGATCAACCCAGCGGCCAGAGGAATGACCCAAGGCATGTTAGTCAGGGCTGGGTAAACGGCCCGTGCGTACTCGGATTGTTGCGCCAAACTTGCAGTGACCATTGCCGTAAGAGCAAGTACCGACCCCGATGACAGATCGATACCCCCGGTGATAATAACCTGGGTCACGCCGATGGCGATGATGCCAATGATCGACATCTGCAAAATCATGATCAACAAACGCTGGGGATTCATCAGGAAGGAGTCGCCGCGCACGATCCAGCCAAGGATCTCGAAAAGTATCGCGATGCCGACCAAAACGAGGAAAATGCTTACCTCGGTAGGAATCTTCTTCTTACGCTTCTTGACCACCTCCAGGTGGTCAGTAGGTTCCATTGTCTTGTTCATTGTTATTTACCTCATTGATACTCGTGGCTCGTGGACTTGATCAGTCTTCAATAACGGTCGGTTTCACCGGTGAGGATGCTAGTTGCATGATGTTGACTTGGTTGGCTTCGCTGCGGTCAAGAAAACCGGTGACTTTGCCTTCATGCATCACCATGATGCGGTCGCTCATGCCCAACACTTCGGGCAATTCAGAAGAGATCATGATCACGGCGACGCCTCGTTTGACGAGTTTGGTAATCAGTTTATGAATTTCGGCCTTGGCGCCTACGTCGATGCCGCGGGTAGGTTCATCTAGGATCAGAATGCGCGGATTGGTCATCAGCCAACGACCAATCAACACCTTCTGCTGGTTGCCACCCGAGAGGTTACCAATGCGCTCTTCCATGGAAGGGGTCTTGACGTTCAATTGCTCTTTCATCGAATCACACTCTTGATCAAGGCGATTCTGTTCAACGAACGTGGCGCGGGTGTAGCCATCACGTAGCACCGCCAGCTCCATGTTTTCGATGACCGAGAGGCCGAGGAATAAACCGGTTTCCTTGCGATCCTCAGTAAGCAGCGCTAGTCCGCGAAGCATGGCCTGATGGGGCGAGCTGATGATTTCTTTTTTGCCATCAATGGAAATGCTGCCCGAGGTGGGAGGTGTTACCCCAAACAGCGTTTCGGCTATATTGGTACGACCCGAGCCCACCAGGCCTGCGAAGCCGAGAATTTCGCCAGCACGCACCTCAAAGCTAATATTCTCGAATACACTGTCCAAGCAAAGGTTTTCCACCGATAGCACTACATCGCCGATCGGCACCTCTTCTTTGGGAAACATTTGAGTGACTTCACGACCGACCATCAGCTTAATAATTTCACTAGATGTTATGTCGCTGGCCGCGGCGGAGTGGATAAACTGGCCATCACGAAAAATCGAAATATCATCGGCTATCTCAAACACCTCATCCATCTTGTGTGTGATGTAGATGATTCCTTTGCCCTGGGCGCGCAGGTCGTTAATAATCCGGAACAGATGTTCCACCTCCCTGTCGGCCAGTGATGAAGTGGGCTCGTCCATGATCAACACCTCGGAGTCAAAGGAGACAGCTTTAGCAATCTCAATCATCTGACGACCGGCTACTGTGAGCTTTCGAACCTCCATTTCAGGATCCATGTCGATACCCAGCCGTTCGAATAGCGCCTCGGTCATCTTGAACATTCGTCCATGATCGACCATGCCAAAGACATTGAGCGGTTCACGACGGATCCAGATATTCTCGGCGATACTCATGAAGGGCATCAGGTTGAGCTCCTGATGGATCATCGCGATACCAGCTTGAAGGGCATCCAGCGGGCCATGTAACTCCAGCGGCAAGCCATTAAGACGAACCTCTCCCTGGTCAGGGATATAGACGCCAGCGATGATCTTCATCAGCGTGGATTTTCCAGCACCGTTCTCGCCCATCAAGGCATGAACCGTGCCGGGTCTGACCCGCAGTTGAACGTTATCGAGAGCCACCACACCGGGGAAGGCTTTGCGAACATCGGCGACTTCGAGAATAAACTCGGCAGTGTTAGGGGCTAGGGCTCCAGCAGTCATTGTTGCCATGCTATATCCTCCTGAGACGCTAAGACGGGCCCGCCACTGGCGGGCCTTATCTCATTGATTGGCAAGAAACTCTTCAAGAGTCTCGGGAGTAATCAACTGAAAAGGTACTAAAGTGATATTCTCGACTTCCCTGCCTTCTGCCAGATCAATCGCCGCCTTCACGGCTCCGCCGCCTTGACCAACAGGATCTTGGAAGACCGTCACGGCCATTTCGCCGTTTTGCATGGATTCAATAGCATCGCGTGTGGCATCAATGCCGCCGACAAAAATGTCGTCGGGGGAAATTCCCAGCTGGCGCATGGCATTGAGAGCGCCGATAGCCATCTCATCGTTGTTAGCGGCGATGGCATTGATCTCTTGACCCCCCACCACCCAGTTGGTCATCAGGTCAATGGCCTTAGTACGCTGGTAGTCGGCGGGTTGTTCCGCGACGATCTCGATGCCGGGATACTCGGCAGCGATTTCCTTGACCCCTTCGGTGCGTTGGTGTGTCGCTCCTGAGGAAAGCTCGCCCAGCATGATGGCAACGTTACCTTCACCACCGAGTTTCTCGGCCAGCGCCCGCATTTGCATCTCACCAGAGACCTTCTGGTCAGAACCGACAAAAACCACGCCGTCCTTATTTAAGTCGTTACCTTCAGGTTCGCGATTTACATAGACTAAAGGGATTTCCTGCAATACAGCCTCTCCTGTCATGCGTGATGTTGCTGCTGTATCCACGGGGTTAATTATGATGGCATCCACTCCTTGGGCAGCAAGGCTTTGTACTTGGCTAAGCTGTCGGCCAATATCACCTTGAGCATCTAAAAACTGGATATCGTAACCCTGGGTTTGTGCCTCTGCCTCCATAGCTTGGCGCATGGAGGTTAGAAAATTGTCGTCAAACCAGGCAACGGAGACGCCGATAGACTGTGCCATGGCAGATGTACAGGTGGCGGCTAGAGCGGCGCCGAGTAGAAGGCGTTTCATAGGTATTCTCCTGAGTAATTGTTGTGGTTGTTATCACCATCTCGGATACGGCTATGAGTGTGCATATATCCTATGTATGGAATTTAGATTCTATTCACGGCAAAAGCAAAATTTTAATTCCATACTTTGGTATAAATGGAATATTTGTTTCCTTTTTTGGCATCTTTTGATTAGTAGTTACTTAAAAAAATCTTATGTTTTTGCTAAGGAGAGTGACTGGGTTCTAAAGCGCTTCATGTTTCGCTGCGTAGTCGTAGTGAAAAATGCCAAGGAGGGGAGAGTTGCGAGTGACTGATAGGCCGGCGGCATCTTAAATCAGACACTCTTAAAACGGGAGAAAGGTGGCGCTCGGTATTCACAACGCCAGCGATTAAGGCTGGTCAGGCTGGCTGAGGCTTTTTTTCAAATCCAGCGCTTTGTCCTGACGAACGCCGAGCGAAATAGCAAGTGTCTGAGTAAGGCAGAGCGAAGCAGTTAGTCCTCGAAAACTCTTTACTTCTGCTTCGTGCACTATCAGAGCTACGTCAGACAAGCGTACTAATGGGCTGAGGCTTGAGTCTGTCAAAACCACCAAGGGGATGCCTCTTCGGTGAGCCTCTTCAGCGACATCACGGGATTCCTGAGCGTAAGGGGCGAAGCTGATAATTAGTAGAGCATCATGAGTACCCACTGCCTTTACCTGCTCGCTGTACATACCGCCAAGACCATTCATAAGAAAGGCGGGTTTCTCTATATGGTGAAGGGCATAGGTCATATAGCTAGCTACCACAAAGCTGCGGCGTGCGCCCATTACATGGACGGCATTAGCCTTTTCAAAAATATCCAACGCACTCTCCAAGTGATCTGGAATAATCCGATCAGGAAGCTGTTGAAGAGCTTCTTGGTTGGCACTGGCAAATTCCCATAGTAGTTGAGTGCTGTCCGGTGTTTCACCGGTTGCAGTGCGTACTGCACGGATGCGTTCGTTGTAATTGGGTAATTCATCAAACAGGCGGGCGCGGAAAAGCTGCTGCATCTCCGAGAACCCTGAAAATCCAAAGCTATTAGAAAATCGAATTAGCGTTGATGGCGTAACGCCAGCTTGTTGGGCTAGCTGAGCGACGGTCGCGAAAGCAACTTCTTGAGGATGATCCAAAAGAAACCGTGCTGTCTGCTGCAAGCGGCGGCTCAGAGAGGGGTAATTAGCGGTGATCCGCTCTTCTAGTGTTGTAAAACTCTGTGGCACTTGGCTCATATGGGTTGCCCTGCTGGTCACATTTAATGTTGTCATCGTATATGTGATCCATAGCGTAGTTAAATGGGAATATAAATTCTATATATGCTTTTCGTTAGCACCAAGTAAATCATCACAAGTACATGTGTGAGAATTTTTTGAGCTTAGCGGTACTGCTTTGGTCGAAGGTGCGACCTAAGATTAGCGTAATGAAAACAATAAATTATTGATTTCATTACTAACGACTTGAGTTGATGCCAAACAACAAAAGAATCGAATATTCTGTACGTTGCTTGTATGGAATGTATATTCTATCCTCGTTTTAATGTTGGACATCATTGCTTGGCTAGCCCCAGCAGCTGAGCTCGTTTTTGTCCTATTTAAGAAAAACAACCAAGCCCACTATTGGAGACCTTCATGGCACAAAACTCTATTAAATTCGCGCTGAATCATATGGTTAACCCACGCTGGACACCTCAGCAGCTAATCGAAGCCGCCGCTGAAATGGGCGTAGGTGCAGTAGAACTGCGCAACGACGTGGGCGGCAACAGTATCGTTGATCTTGATTCTGCAAGCAGTGCTGGTCAGCGAGCACGAGAATTAGGCATTGAGGTTTTGAGCATTAATGCGCTTTACCCCTTCAACGTTTGGAACGAAGAGCGTGAGGATCAGGCAGAGACGCTAGCTCAGTGGGTTCATGCAGCGGGCGGACGAGGGTTAGTACTCTGCCCGCTAGTAGATGCCGAGAACATAGCCAGTGACGAAGAGCGCAAGGCTGGCTTGGAGCAAGCGCTAACGGCGTTGGATAAAGTATTGGGTCGTTATGACTTACAGGGGTTTGTTGAGCCCCTCGGATTCCCCATCTCCTCGTTGCGGACTAAAGGCGAAGCGATAGAGGCCATTGAGGCACTTAACCTGTCATCGCGTTTTTCACTAGTACACGACACTTTCCATCATCAAGGCGCCAGTGAGTCTGATGTTTTTGCTGATATGACTGGGTTGGTACATATCTCTGGACTTGAAGATCCCGATGTCACCTTTGAAGACATGTTAGATGAGCATCGCCTACTAGTAAGCACTCAAGATCGTCTCGATAACGTAGGGCAACTTAAGCGTTTGTTAAGTAGTGGCTACAACGGGTATGTCTCTTTTGAGCCTTTTGCCGCATCGGTACATCAACAGAAAGATCCAGTTGTAGCGCTCCGAGACAGTATGACATTTATTCAGCATCAGCTGGGCTAGCGCTGACCCTGTTATCGCGCTGCAAGCGCAATAATAAAGACAAGGAGAATTTGATGAAAATCGCTCTCGATCCGCATATGCATCGGCATCTTTCGCTGCCAGAAACGTGTCGGCTAACCAAAGAGCTCGGTTACGATTACATCGAGCTGTCGCCCCGCCCCGATTTCATGGTGTGGTGGACTCGGCCACGTGCTTATCCTGATGCTATCAGGTCATTTAAAAAAGCCATGAAAGAGCATGATGTTGGCCTTGCTACTATGCAGCCGATGTATCGATGGTCCAGCCCCTATCGCGACGAATGGGAAATGGCCATGGATAACTGGAAAAGGATTATCGAAGTGGCGGTAGAGCTTGATAATCCGCTGCTGATTTCCGAGTTTGGGCGCGGTGGTTCAGTGGAGCGTTCTCAGGCAGACCGAGCAGGAATCCATACGCCGGAAGCGTGTGAAAACGCCTTTTGGCGCTCAATGGATGTATTGGTACCCATTCTGGAGCGTGAAGGGCTAACGCTAAGTATCGAGCCGCACCCCGAGGATTGGGTTGAAACCATGGCGCCTGCGGCTGAGATCATCAAGACCATTAACTCGCCTGCCATTAAAAGCTCCTATATTGCCCCTCACAGCTTTTTCTACGGTGACGACCTAGCGACCACCATTCGCGCCACCAAAGGTGAGTTGGTTCATGCCCGCGTGGCCGATACGTTTAACCACAAAGCCTCTTCAGAACTGCGCTATATCGTTAATCCCCCCGGCTCCACTGCCCGTGTCCATCAGCACCTTGATATGGGGGAAGGGGAAATAGATTGGGACGTGTTCTTCAAGACGCTGCATGAAATAGGTTTTGATGGCGTGCTTTCCAGCTGTGTCTTTGGCTGGGAAGAGCGGGCGGAAGCCTCCAATCGGTTTATGCGCGGCGAGATTCAGCGCTACGTCGACAAGTACTGGAAATAACAAGGAAAACAACTATGTCCGTTAATATTGGAATCATCGGCACCGGAATGATCGGTGAGGAACACGCTCGTCGTATTACCGAGCAGCTGACAGGTGGTGTGATTGCGGCAGTCACTGACGTGAACCTCGATCAGGCCCGCGATGTGGTCAAGCGCTTGGGCATTGATGCGCAGGTGTTTGAGGACGGCCAATCACTGATTGCCGCTGATAATGTCGATGCGGTGATGGTGACGTCGTGGGGCCCGACCCATGAAGAATATGTGTTGGCGGCGATCAAGGCCGGCAAGCCCGTCTTTTGCGAAAAGCCCCTGGCGACCACGGCCGAAGGCTGCCGCCACATCATTGATGCCGAAATACAGGCTGGCAAGCGGCTCGTCCAGGTTGGCTTTATGCGTCGCTACGACAGTGGCTACCAGATGATGAAAGCGGCGATTGATGGCAATCGACTGGGAGAGCCGTTAATCGTACATGCGGCCCACCGCAACCCGGAAGTGCCTGAGCGCTACGTTACCCCCATGGCGATTCACGACACGCTGATCCATGAGCTGGACACGTTCCGCTGGCTGTTGGACGACGACTACAAAAGCGCGCAGGTACTGTTTCCACGCAAGACACGCCATGCCCACAGCAAAGTGGAAGACCCGCAGATCGTGCTGCTTGAGACAGTGAAAGGCGTGCGTATTGATGTTGAAGTGTTTGTGAACTGTCAGTACGGCTATGACATTCAGTGTGAGGTCGTCGGCGAGGAAGGCATCGCTCGCTTGCCAGAGCCTCAGTCGTTGCAATTCCGCCAATCCGGCCAGCGTTCCAACGAGATATTGATGGATTGGAAAAAACGTTTCGGTGAGGCATTCGATGTCGAGCTTCAAGCGTTTATCGATGGCGTGGCGGCTGGCAACCTTGGCGGTCCTTCATCCTGGGACGGCTATGCGGCGGCTATTACGGGCGATGTGTGTGTCAAGGCGCAGGAGAGCGGGGCTATTGAGCCTATCGAGATGCCCAAACGGCCGGCTTTTTACGGATAACCACCAAGTGGCTCCTTTAGACGGCTCCGGTGCTTGGCACGGAGCCGTTTTTGTATGCGTTGGCGTATTGGGTGTGATGTTCAACCAAAGCACTATGCAAAACGTATTGGATCAATAGTTTCATATCTTGATATTTTGGAATATAAATTCTATATTAAATAAAACGCCAACGAACAACAACGCCCATTCCTGAAAAGCCACAGCAACACGATTTCTCTTTGTGAGTAACGCTGGGTGAAGGACTGGCTACGTGTAGGAAGTGATGCGATGAAAGATAACAAAACACTTGACCTAATCTGCCTCGGGCGAGCGGCCGTTGACCTCTACGGCAAACAAGTGGGTAGCCGTTTGGAAGATATGAGCAGCTTTGCCAAGTACCTGGGGGGGTCGTCGGGCAATATCGCCTATGGCACCGCTCGCCTGGGACTTAAAACGGCGATGCTGACGCGCGTGGGGGACGAGCACATGGGCCGCTTCGTGCGCGAAGAGTTGGCCAGAGCCGGTGTCGACACCAGCCACGTCGTAACCGATAAAGAGCGGCTGACGGGGATGGTGGTACTGGGCATTAAAGACCGCGATACGTTTCCGCTGATCTTTTATCGGAATGACTGTGCCGACATGGCCGTTGATAGCGGTGATTTCGATCCTGCCTTTATTGCCTCCAGCAACGCGCTGCTGATTACCGGTACGCACTTCTCGACAGAGCAAACCTACAAGACCAGTAAAACAGCGATTGAATACGCCAAAGCTGCTGGCACCAAAGTCATTCTGGATATCGACTATCGCCCGGTACTGTGGGGTTTAACTACGCTGGGAGATGGTGAAACCCGGTTCGTTTCTGATGAAGGCGTTAGCCGCCATTTACAGACGATTCTGCCTGACCTTGATCTGGTTGTAGGCACTGAGGAAGAAGTGCATATCGCTGGCAACAGCACCGATACCCTTACCGCACTGAAGCGTATTCGCGAACTCACAGATGCCACCATCGTGCTCAAGCTGGGGGCTCAGGGCTG
Source organism: Vreelandella neptunia (assembly GCF_022489065.1). Classification (GTDB taxonomy): domain Bacteria; phylum Pseudomonadota; class Gammaproteobacteria; order Pseudomonadales; family Halomonadaceae; genus Vreelandella; species Vreelandella neptunia_A. The sequence continues at coordinate 18,206 of NZ_JAKVTW010000002.1, forward strand.
TACGGTGCTTGACGGTGATATCCCCGGTAGTGAAGAAGACTTCGTGGTGCATACCGGGGTGCGCGTCGATGTGCTGAATGTATTGGGGGCTGGCGATGCCTTTATGAGCGGCTTCTTGCGAGGCTGGCTGCGTAATGAAACTCATAAACGCAGCTGCGCTTATGCCAACGCTTGTGGTGCTCTTGTGGTCTCCCGTCACGGCTGCGCGCCAGCGATTCCCAGTGCTGAAGAGCTTGACGATTACCTCTCCAGAGCGGAGTCCATCGCCCGTCCAGACCTGGATGCCCGGCTTAATTACCTGCACCGCGTGACCACTCAGCGCAACCCACAGCAGTGGGATGATCTCTGCATCATGGCGTTTGATCACCGCAAACAGCTCTTTGATATGGCCCGTGAAGAAGGGGCTGATGTCGCCAGGATTCCCTACCTGAAGCAGCTGCTTGTAAAAGCGACAGAGCGTGGTAGTGAGCAATTGGGTAGTAGTCGCGTGGGGGTATTGATTGACGATACCTACGGCCAGGATGCGCTTAACGATGTCACCGGGCGAGGCTGGTGGATCGCCCGGCCGGTGGAACTGCCTAGCTCCCGGCCCATCGAACTGGAAGGCGGGCGCAGTATCGGCTCACGCCTTCAGCAATGGCCGAAGGAACATATCGTCAAGTGCCTTGTTTTCTACCACCCGGAAGATCAAGTGACCCTGCGGCAAGCCCAGGAAAGGCAAGTGATGGAGCTTTATCACGCCTGTGCCGAGTCGGGCAATGAATTATTGCTGGAAATTATCCCGCCGCGTGACCTGGCTGCCGATGACGATATGTTCATCAATGCGATGCAGCGTTTTTACAATCTGGGCGTGCAGCCCGATTGGTGGAAACTTCCGCCGCAGTCGCCAGACGGCTGGCAGCGTATTGGCAGGTTACTCCAAGCCCGTGCGCCTCACTGCCGCGGTGTTGTGATGCTGGGCTTGGATGCGCCGTTGGATGAGCTTAAAAAAGGGTTAATGGATAGTGCCGGCGTCGATGTGTGTAAAGGCTTTGCCGTTGGTCGCACCATCTTTGGTGAGCCAAGCCGCCGCTGGCTACGTGGCGATTATGACGATGAGCAGCTCATTGAAGCGGTGCTGGCCAATTATATGACCCTGGTTGATGCCTGGCAGATGCGCCAGCGCGAAGCCTAGCGTCCATTTTATGACAAGTGCATTCCAGTTTATGACAAGAGTGACAAGGCTATGAACACGATTCGACTCACCATGGCGCAAGCGGTCGTGCGCTATATGCTGGCCCAGAAAGTAGACATTGATGGCGAGATTAAACCGCTCTTTCCGGGAGTTTGGGCCATTTTTGGTCACGGCAACGTCGCCGGGCTAGGCGAGGCGCTGTATCAGGCGCGTGAGCAACTGCCCACCTACCGCGCGCACAATGAGCAGGGCATGGCCCACGCCGCCATTGCTTATACCAAAACACTCAATCGTCAGCAGGTAATGGCCTGCACCGCCTCGGCGGGCCCAGGCGCGACGAACATGGTGACGGCTGCCGCAGTAGCGCATGTTAACCGCCTGCCGGTGCTATTCCTGCCTGGGGATACGTTTGCCACGCGCATGCCTGACCCTGTCCTTCAGCAGGTGGAAAACTTCCACGATCACACACTGACCTCTAATGATTGCTTCAAACCGGTCAGTCGGTTTTTTGACCGCATTACGCGTCCCGAGCAACTGCTCACCTCGCTGCCCCAGGCGGTGCGGGTGCTAACGGATCCGGTCGAGTGTGGGCCGGTCACGCTGGCGTTGCCACAAGATATCCAGACGTTCGCCTTTGATTATCCCGAACACTTCTTTGCCGAGAAGGTGCACCGGCAGCGTCGCCAGTCAGCAGATCGCCATGAGTTGGAAAGTGCGGTTCAGCTTATCCGTCAGGCCAAAAAGCCGCTGGTGGTGGCGGGCGGCGGCGTGCACTACTCAGGGGCTTTACCCGCCCTTGATGCGTGGGTTTCCCGCTACCAGCTACCTGTCGGCGAGACCCAGGCGGGCAAAGGGGCACTACCATGGGATCACACCCAGAACGTAGGCACGATTGGCGTCACCGGCGGCGCGGCTGCCAACGCCTTGGCGGCCGAGGCGGATCTGATTATTGCCGTTGGCACCCGGCTGGGGGATTTCGCCTCCGGTTCCCGCGCCATGATTAATCCAAATGCCAAATTGCTGAGCATCAACGTGGCTTCTTTTGATGCAGTGAAGCACAAGGGGCAGGCGCTGGTCGGTGATGCCAAGCTAACTCTTGAAGAACTAACCGACGCGCTTGATGGCTGGCAGCCGGACGGTGGGTGGATTGAGCAAGCTGAAGCACTGCGAGCTGACTGGAATGAGACCGTCGACAAGGTAACTGCTGACCGCGGTACCCATTTACCCTGTGATGCGGAAGTGGTAGGCGCCGTTAATCGAGCCGCTGGTGAGCGTGACATTGTGGTTTGCGCCGCGGGCGGCTTGCCGGGCGAGCTACAAAAACTCTGGCGTACCCGTTTTGATCGCGGCTATCACATGGAGTACGGCTACTCCTGCATGGGGTACGAGTTAGCCGGAGGTGTTGGCGTCAAGATGGCCAAGCCCGATTCCGAGGTGTTTGTCATGGTGGGGGATGGCTCCTACCTGATGCTCAACTCAGAAATTGCCACTTCGGTGATGCTGGGTCACAAGATTATCGCCGTGGTGCTCGACAATCGCGGTTACGGCTGTATTCACCGTTTGCAGCAGTTCTGCGGCGGCCCCGGCTTTAACAACATGCTGGATGACTGCTTAACCGTGGAGGAAGGTGCTCCCAAAACTGATTTTGCCGCTCATGCGGCGGCTCTGGGCGCACAAAGCGAGCAAGTCGGTAATATTCAGGCGTTAGAGCAAGCACTCAAACGCGCCAAGGCCGCAGACCGAAGCTACGTGATTGCGATTGATACCGACGGACTGACCGATACCCAAGATGGTGGTGCCTGGTGGGATGTCGCCGTACCTGAAGTTTCCGAGCGTTCTGAAGTGCGAACGGCCCGCGAACGTTATGAGGCCTACAAAGCCCGGCAATTCCAGAATCTTTAAGGCTTAAGCTTTTAATTATTGTGAATAACGTCTCACTTTTAATAACGACTCAATTGAAATAACAACAGTAACGGAGACCGCCATGAGCGTAAGACTCGGTATTAACCCGCTTACCTGGACCAACGACGATATGCCAGCGCTGGGCGGTGATACGCCGCTGGAAACCTGCCTATCCGAGGGTAAACAGGCGGGCTTCGCAGGCTTCGAGATAGGCAACAAGTTCCCCCGAGATCCCGACGTGCTAGGGCCGATTTTGGACAAACAGGGACTCTCGCTGGTGTCGGGGTGGTACAGCAGTGAACTACTTACCCGCAGCGCCGAGGAAGAGATTGAGGCGCTCAAACCTCACCTCAATTTACTCAAATCCCTGGGCGCCACGGTCATGGTGTTCTGCGAAGTGACCCACTGCGTGCACGGCCAGCGGGAAACGCCGCTCTCGCACTCGCCGCGCATGAGTGAAGAGGGCTGGAAGACGTTTATGCCACGCCTCAATCAGGTCGCTGATTACTGTTTGGAGCAGGGGGTGCAAATTGCCTACCACTACCACCTCGGCACAGTGATTGAAACGCCTGACGAGATTGACCGACTGATGGCCGAAGCTGCCCCGTCGGTTGGGCTGCTGCTGGATACTGGGCATCTCGTGGCGGCGGGTGGCGACCCGGTGGGATTACAGAAAAAGTATGCAGATCGAATTGTCCATGTGCACTGCAAAGATATTCGCAAAGAAGTGCTGGCGGATGTGCGTAATCGGGATCTCAGCTTTCTCGACGGCGTGCTGAACGGCATGTTCACCGTACCGGGGGACGGTTATATCGATTACACCACCTTATTCGAAGGGCTTAGGAAGAGTGACTATTCAGGCTGGGTGGTGGTGGAAGCAGAACAAGACCCCGCAGTGGCGCACCCACTAACCTACGCCTGCTTAGGACATGACAATTTACGCCGCTTCTTAGCGGAAGCCCGTTTGCCCGTGGACGCGTAACCCGAATACCAAAAGGAAGGCATCTATGAGTATCTTAGGTAATTTTATCAATGGCCAAGCCGTTGCCAGCCAAAGCGGCCGTACCGCACCTGTCTATAACCCGGCAACCGGTGAGCAGAGCCTGCAAGTGGCGCTCTCTTCCGCCGATGAAACGCGGGAAGCCGTGCGCGTAGCGGATAAAGCCTTTGCCACCTGGTCAAAAGTATCGCCGCTGAAGCGTTCCCGCATTCTATTTAAGTTTAAGGCACTCGTGGAAGAGCACACCGATGAGCTGGCGCGGATCATTTCCAGCGAGCACGGTAAGGTGTTCTCCGATGCTAAAGGCGAAGTGACCCGCGGCTTAGAAGTGGTTGAGTTTGCCTGCGGTATTCCGCATCTGCAGAAGGGCGAACACTCCATGAACGTGGGGACCGGTGTCGATAGCTACTCCATGATGCAGTCGCTGGGGGTGTGCGCGGGTATTTCGCCGTTCAACTTCCCGGCCATGGTGCCCATGTGGATGTTCCCTATCGCGCTGGCCTGTGGCAACACTTTTGTCATGAAGCCGTCCGAGAAGGATCCTTCCACGCCAATGCGCCTAGCTGAGTTGCTGAAAGAAGCGGGTCTACCGGATGGCGTCTTCAACGTCGTCAATGGCGATAAAGAAGCGGTGGATGTACTGCTCACCGATGAACGCGTTCAGGCGGTAAGCTTTGTGGGCTCCACACCCATTGCTGAGTACATCTACGCCACCGCGTCAGCGCATGGCAAGCGTGTCCAGGCACTCGGTGGGGCCAAGAACCATATGGTCATTATGCCCGATGCGGATCTTGATCAGGCAGTGGGTGCGCTGATGGGGGCCGCGTACGGCTCGGCGGGCGAGCGCTGCATGGCGATTTCGGTTGCGGTGCCTGTGGGTGAAGAAACGGCTAATCGACTACGCGAGAAGCTTGAGGCGGAACTAGCGAACCTGCGGGTCGGCCCAGGTTTAGTGGATGGCCCTGATAATGATATGGGGCCGCTGATCACCCGCGAGCACCGTGAAAAAGTGGCAGGCTATATCCAAACAGGCGTGGATGAAGGTGCAGAGCTGGTGGTGGATGGCCGCAAAACGGCGGTGGACGGCGCCGGTGATGGTTTCTTTATTGGCGGCACGCTGTTTGATCACGTCACGCCCGGTATGCGCATTCACTCTGAAGAAATCTTCGGCCCGGTGCTGGCGATTACTCGCGCGGCAAGTTTCGACGAAGCAGTCAGTATGGTTAACGCGCATGAATACGGCAACGGCACGGCAATCTTTACCCGGGATGGGGACGCCGCTCGTCAATACTGTGAGCAGATCCAGGTCGGCATGGTCGGCGTTAACGTCCCGATCCCAGTGCCTATGGCGTTTCACAGCTTTGGCGGCTGGAAGCGCTCGCTGTTCGGCCCGCTGCACATGCACGGCCCGGATGGCGTACGTTTCTACACGCGCATGAAGACCATCACCCAGCGTTGGCCCAACGGCATCCGTGAAGAGACCAACCACTTCACCATGCCGACGCTTTAAGTTTCTCCTCGTCATCGAGCCGAGGTACCTGTCGGTACCTCGGCTCGATGGCAACCCTTCTCCGCCATCAATCTTCGTAACCCATGAAGCGCTCTCGACCGCGCTTCAAGTGGTTACGCATCAGTTTTTCGGCTCGGCTTGCATCCCCTTTATGTATTGCCTCGACGATCTCGATATGCTCGGAAACCACCTGGCTTGCCGTAGTATGGATGGGAATGTCACGGAGGAATCGTCCGATCTCGAAGCCGGTTTGGATCTGCGGTTTCAAGAGCTCAAGGGTCATCGGGAAGTAGGGGTTACGCGTCGCTTCCGCGATGGCCAGGTGAAAGGCGAACTCTCTTTCAAACGCTTCCTGTTCGTTGATCGAACTGGCCTTCATCGCTTGGGCGGCTTCGTCGATGCGTGCCATACGCTCCTCATCGTTTACACGGGCGGCTTCTGCCGCTGCTGCGCATTCAATGACTTCCCTGAAGCGGAAACAGTCGGAAACGCCCTTGATGCTGCGAGAGCTTCCGAAGATATTCGATGCTGTCTTGTCGAGCGGCTGAAAGTAGTGCCCGGAGCCCCTTTTGGAGGTGATCAGTCCTTCGTGTCGCAGCGTAGTCAGCGCCTGGCGAACGATCGGACGTGAAACACCGATCTCCTTGGCAAGCTGCAGTTCTGAAGGGAGCTTACCACCGCTACGCCACTGCGGTTCACTCAGAAAGCGTCTCAGTTGTTGGGTGGCGAAGTCCTTCATAGACGTAGTCATTATTCATTCCTGTAAAAATTAGTAATTATTAGATAGGTATATTTGTATATTTGTAGGTAAATCAAGCAGTAATATTATAGAACCAAAGTATATTATTACTATTTTTTACTAATTGCTATTATGTCAGTGTTGGTTGATACGATCCTTCCTCAAACAATAAAGGTACTGACGTGCGATACAACAACCTTAATCTAATAATGAGTGCTTCCGCTTTGTTCTTGTGCACCGTGGCCTCGAGTACCGCGATGGCGCAGAGTCTTTCCGATCGTACGATCAAGATTGTCGTACCCTATTCCGCCGGTGGTGGTAACGATAGCTTCGCCCGAGCACTGCAAAAGCCCCTCGAGGAGATTCTGGACACCAGCGTGACCATTCAGAATATCGCCGGTGGCGGTGGCGTAGTCGGTTATACCCAACTGCTGGCCGCGCGGCCCGATGGGTTTACTGTCACCATTCCTAATAACGCCATCTTCACGCTGCAGGGCATGGGCAATGCCACTTTCGAATACGATGACTTCGACTATATCGCCCGCGTTACGGCGGAGCCCTACGTGCTGACGTCCAACCCGAACCTGGGGTGGGAAGGGCTCGATGACGTCGCGGTCGCCGATGGTCCTGTCAAAATTGGTTTTCCTGGCGTTGGTTCCTCGGCGCACATCATGGCGGTCGCCATCGTTGAGAGTCTAGGGGTCGAGGCGCAGATGGTGCCTTATGGCGGCGACGCCGATGCGCTGGCTGCCGCGATGGGCGGACATATCGATGCGGTGGTCTCGGCGCCCATCGCCGTCGCCTCCGCCGTCGAGAGTGGCCAGCTGGCCGGGCTTGGCACTACCGGTGAGAGCGCTCTGCTTGATGGCGTGCGTACCTTCGCCGACCAGGGATTCGATGTCACCACCCTGCAGTGGCGGGGTGTCGCAGCACCTTCCGGGCTTGATGACGACATCCGCCAGCAGTGGGTCGATGCGCTGCAGGCAGCATTGGACGACCCGGATTTTCAGCAGGTGATGACCAATCTAGGTGCCGATGTAGCTCCGCTTTACGGCGATGAGCTTGACGCCTTCGTTGAGCGCACCGCCGCTGACATGGTGCCGCTGGCACAACGACTGCGTCAGTAATTATCGGCTACGCTCGCGAGAGGACGACATGACTCACCTGTTCAGACTGCTTTTCGATGCTTTGCTGGCGCTCTTTCTTGGCACCATGCTCTTTCAGGCTAACCAGCTGCCTGTCGGCGGCGGCGTGGGAATCTCACCCGCGTTCTTTCCACGCCTGGCGCTGGTGTTCGGGCTTGTGCTCACACTGATCGTGCTGATTCGCGACGTGATGCTCTTTCTGCGCCAGCGAAAGGCATCTACGCCACACATTAGTTACAAGGCTGTGGCGTACTTCATCCTGTTGATGGCGATGACGACGGGCTATGTCGTCTTCAGCGAGGCAATGGGCTTCATCGTCGTAACCACGCTGTTTCTGTTCGTCACTGTCGCTGGCTACAAGGCCATGCTGGTCGGCGAAGGTGAGAGTCGCTCGGTCTGGAGCGCTGGGAGCCTTCTCTCCTCGCTGCTCTTCGCTGGCGGCTTCTCCATTGTCGCCTACGTGGTGTTCAGCTACGTCTTCAAGGTCACTCTCCCTTAACGGATATAGATCATGTCAGATATCGTTGCGTCTCTGGGCATCTTGGTCGATATCAAGGTGCTCCTCGGTATTGCCTTTGGAACCTTTCTCGGCCTGGTCATGGGTGCCCTGCCGGGGCTGACTGCGACCATGGCGATTGCTCTATTGATTCCGCTAACTTTCGGCTTTCCACCGGAGGTTGGTATTGGCATGTTGCTGGGGGCTTTCTGTGGGGCGGTGGCGGGGGGCGCGGTGCCCGCCATTCTGCTCAACGTTCCCGGCACGCCCTCTTCGGTGGCCTCCACGCTTGATGGTTTTCCCATGACGCGACGGGGCGAGGCCGGGCGCGCGCTTGGCCTGGCCATCGCGTCTTCCTTCGTGGGAGGCATGTTGGGGGCACTGCTCTTGATTCTCTTCGCTCCGCCGATCGCGACCTTCGCGCTGCGCTTCGGGCCTGCGGAGTTCTTTTCTCTTGCCATTCTAGGGCTGGTGGTTATCGCGGCCGTCTCCACGAAGTCGATTCTAAAGGGATTGATCGCGGGAGGGCTCGGCATCTTCCTATCCACGGTGGGGTCGGATCCCATCACGGGCGTGCTGCGCTTCACGATGGGCGAGCCTTCGCTGATCACTGGAGTGAATTTGCTGCCGGCCTTGATCGGTCTGTTCGCCATCTCCCAAGTATTTCAAGACGTCTTCGAGCGCATTTACAAGAAGAAGGAACCGCTCAAGAAGCAAGCACTGACCTCGGCCAGGCCGCCTTGGGGAGCGCTCAGGCGTGCTTGGAAAGTGATCGCTTCGAGCACGCTGATCGGCACACTAGTGGGGGCCATTCCAGGGGCGGGTGGCAGCGTCGCATCGTTTCTCTCCTACGATCAGGCACGGCGGATGTCGAAGACGCCGGAGAAGTTCGGAACCGGCCACGACGAGGGGCTCATTGCCACCGAAAGTTCAAACAACGCAATGGCTAGCGGCGCACTGATTCCGATGCTGACGCTTGGCGTTCCAGGTGAAGTTGCTACTGCCGTACTAATGGGTGGGCTGACGATTCAGGGTATTCGGCCCGGCCCAATGCTCTTCGAGCAAAGTGGCGCGTTGATCTACTCGATCTTCATCGCATTCTTGCTCGCCAATATCTTCATGTTCTTGATCCAGCTGTTCGGCATCAAGCTTTTCGTTCAAATCCTTCGGGTGAAGGAAGCTTACCTGATGCCCTCAATCCTGGTGCTGTCGTTGCTGGGTGTTTACGCGGCGACCGGTAATACCTTCGATATGTACCTGGCGTTGGCCTTCGGAGCACTCGGTTTCCTGCTGAACGTCTTCGGCTTCGGCACCGCTCCGGTGATCCTCGGCCTAATCCTTGGCGGCATCGCCGAATCCAACCTGCGGCGGGGCATGACGGTGTTTAACGGCGACTGGACTCGTTTCTTTACCCAACCCATCAGCCTAGCCCTGCTCGCAGCAACAGTGCTTTTGCTGTTCTTCCTGTTTCGCAAGAAGAGTCCCCAGTCCTACGGTAGTGGAGAATAGAAAGATGCAAAATTCCTTCAAGCAAGGTCTGCGCACGCGTCGCTCTCAGTCCGGGCTCTGGATGAGCCTGGGCTCCGAGAGCTCGGTGGAAATCGCCTCGCTATGTGGCGCTGATTGGCTGCTCATCGATATGGAGCACTCTCCTAACGAGGTCATGACGGTAATGAGCCAGCTGCGCGCTGCCGTCGATGCGACCCGATGTGTCGTCCGTCCTCCCTGCAGCGACCCAGTGGTCACCAAGCGCCTGCTGGACATCGGCGCGCGCAACCTCATGTTCCCGATGATCGAGACAGCGGAGCAGGCTCGGGAAGTAGTGTCGTGGACGCGCTACCCGCCCCACGGCATACGCGGCATCTCCGGCGTCGTGCGGGCCAACGGCTATGGCACCAACGGTCGCTACCTCGACACTTATACTGACGAGCTCACTATCATAGTACAGGTCGAATCCCCCGAGGCTATCCGCAATATCCCCGAGATCGCTGCCGTCGAAGGAATCGACTCCATCTTCATTGGCCCTGGCGATCTGATGGCCTCGATCGGCAAGGCCGGCGTCAAGGAGGACGCCGAACACACCCGATTGATCAACGAAGGTTTGAAAAGCATTCACGAGGCCGGCATCGCGGCGGGCATTCTTGGTTATGGTCAGGCAAAGGCTAGCGAGTATTTTGCTGCGGGTTTCGACTACGTTGCGGTGGGCGCGGATACCTGGATGCTGGTCACAGGATTCAAGGCATTGCTGGGTGCAATCGAGCATTCCCGCGCGGAGTAGGATCAGGAGGAAGGCATGGCTATTTCCTATGACGAGCTGCGCTCGGCGCGCTGGTTTGCCCCCGATACGTTGAAGGGATTTGGGCACCGTTCACGGCTGCGACAGATGGGCTATGACCCCGAGGACTGGGAAGGTAAACCGGTCATTGCGATTCTAAATACATGGTCGGATATCAACCCCTGTCACGCCCATTTCAAAGACCGCGTGGCCTGGGTCAAGAAGGGCATTCTCCAGGCCGGAGGCTTTCCGATCGAGCTGCCAGCACTTTCGCTCTCGGAGAACTTTGTCAAACCCTCGACGATGCTTTACCGCAATCTGCTCGCCATGGAGACAGAAGAGCTTTTGCGCTCGCATCCAGTAGATGGAGCCGTACTTCTGGGGGGGTGTGACAAGACTACGCCGGGCCTCACCATGGGTGCGATCTCCATGGGGCTGCCCTTCGTTTACCTGCCCGCCGGACCGATGCTTCGCGGCAACTATCGCGGCGAGACCCTGGGCTCCGGCGCTGATGCCTGGAAGTACTGGGATGACCGGCGCGCGGGGCTGATCGGCATCCAGGAGTGGCAGGAGGTGGAGTCCGGCATCGCACGCTCCTACGGCCACTGCATGACGATGGGGACTGCTTCGACAATGACGGCCATCGCTGATGTGCTGGGGATGACGCTGCCCGGGGCTTCTTCGATCCCCGCTGCGGACGCCAACCATATCAGGATGGCCAGTGCTGTGGGTCGGCTCTCCGTCGAGATGGTCTGGGAGGGGCGCCGACCTGAGACGTTTTTGACCCGCGCTGCGTTCATGAATGCAGCCATCGCTTCCATGGCTCTTGGCTGCTCCACCAACGCGGTGATCCATCTGATTGCGATGGCCCGACGAGCGGGCGTGAATCTTGCTCTCGACGATCTTGATGCGTTGAGTCGCGAGGTGCCGGTACTGGCCAACATTCGTCCGGTAGGCGAGCGCTACCTGATGGAGGACTTCTACTACGCCGGTGGGCTGAAGGGATTGTTGAAGCAACTTGCCAGTCGGCTCGATCTGGCGGCGGGCAACGTAACGGGACATACGCTCGGTGAGGCCCTGGCAGATGCCGAGGTCTATCACGAGGATGTTATTCGGCCGCTTGATCGCCCGGTCTATCGCGAAGGGTCGCTGGCCGTACTCAAGGGTAACCTCGCGCCTAGTGGGGCGATCATCAAGCCAGCTTCCTGTGATGCGCGGTTTCTTCACCATACCGGCCCCGCGCTGGTGTTCGATGACTATCCGTCAATGCTCGAGGCGATCAATGACGAACAGCTAGATGTTACACCCGACCACGTACTGGTGCTGCGAAATGCCGGTCCCCAGGGCGGGCCGGGAATGCCTGAGTGGGGCATGCTGCCGGTGCCGAAGAAGCTCATCAATGAAGGCTGCCGAGATATCCTGCGCATCTCGGATGCTCGAATGTCGGGGACTTCCTACGGCGCCTGTGTGCTGCATGTCTCACCCGAAGCTCATGTTATGGGGCCACTGGCTCTGCTCAAGAGCAATGATCTGGTCAAGCTCGACCTGACCGCCCGACGCCTGGACATGCTCGTCGACGATGAAACGCTGGAAAGGCGCTGGGCTGCGCTTAAGCCCCCTGCGCCGAAATATGGCCGTGGTTATACCTGGATGTACCTGAAACACATCAAGCAGGCCCATGAGGGTTGTGACTTTGACTTTCTGGAAAGTGATTTCGGGGGCACCACGCCGGAGCCGGACATCTACTGATTCCACTCGACCACATTGACCAACAACAAGCTGAAGTGAGCGTTACATGGCCCTGATAAAAAGTGTGAAGACGATAAGAGTCAAGCAGTACCCGAACCTTATATGGGTACAGCTCGAGACTGATGACGGTCTGATAGGCCTGGGGGAGAGTTTCCGGGGTGCCTCCGCAATTGAGGCCACTATTCACGACGAGATGTCTAGCTCGTTGATCGGCAAGGACGCGCGCCATATTCAAGCGCTTTCGAATCATCTGTCCAAGCCCTACCTTGGGTTCAACGCCTCGGGAGTCGAAACCCGTGCGGCCAGCGCGATCGACATCGCCCTATGGGATCTGGCAGGCAAACGAAGCGGCGTGCCCGTCTTTGAAGCACTGGGTGGTGCCTCCCGGCTAGGTGTCGATGTCTACAACACCTGCGCGGGCTACAACTTCAACTCAAGCGCCGTGGGCAACAAACGCCGCGACATCGGTAAAGACGACGTAGCCAGCGGAGCTTACGATGATCAGATCGCTTTCATGCGAGACGCTGGAGAACTAGCCATAAGCCTGCTCGACGAAGGCTACAAGGCGATGAAAATCTGGCCTTTCGACGTCTTTGCCAATAAAAATCGTCACCGCATTTCTCGTGAGGATCTCAAGTCAGGTCTTGCGCCCTTCGAAAAAGTGAGAAAAGCGGTAGGCGACAAGATCGACATCATGTGCGAGCTGCACAGTCTCTGGGGTGGGCAGGCGGCGGAAAGCATCTGCCGCGGACTTGAGGATTTTGGCGTGGCCTGGGTGGAGGATCCACTACACAAGATGGACGATAACTATGAGCTTTCGATGCTGCGAAGCCGAGTTGACGTACCCATCTGCGGCAGCGAGACGCTTGCGGGTGTCTCCTCCTACAAGGATATGCTCAGTGCTGGAGCCGTCGACTTCGTGATGGTAGACGTCGCCTGGTGCGGCGGCCTGAGCGAAGCAAGAAAGATCGCGGCACTCGCCGAGGCATTCAACAAGCCGCTCGCTCCACATGACTGCACCGGCCCCGTTACGTTGGTGGCTGGAATGCACTTGGCGCTCCACGCGCCGACCGCTATCTATCAGGAGGTGGTCAGGGCCAGCATGGCGACATGGTACCGAGATTTGATCGACGGCCTGCCCGAGGTCAAGCAAGGCATGCTGCATGCCGGAAGCGAGCCGGGGCTCGGTATTACTCTGTCGGAAGGGCTCCTTCAGCGTGACGACCTCATCGTGCGTGAGAGCGTTTAACGTCTTTTCAAATTAGCTAACGTCACAAGGAGACAAATCGTGAACACATTGGGTAATTACATTAACGGCCAGACCGTTGCCAGCCAAAGTGGCCGTACGGCACCGGTTTACAACCCGGCCACTGGTGAGCAGTCGCTAAACGTTGCGCTCTCGTCGGCCGCCGAAACAACCGACGCGGTACGTATCGCCGACGAAGCTTTTCCTGCCTGGGCCAAAATGACCCCGCTGAAGCGCTCGCGCATTCTGTTCAAGTTTAAAGCACTGGTGGAAGAGCACACCGATGAGCTGGCGCGGATTATTTCCAGCGAGCACGGCAAGGTGTTCTCGGATGCCAAGGGCGAAGTCACCCGTGGGCTTGAAGTGGTCGAGTTTGCCTGCGGCATTCCGCACCTGCAAAAGGGCGAGCACTCCATGAACGTGGGCACCGGGGTGGACAGCTACTCCATGATGCAGCCGCTGGGCGTGTGCGCGGGTATCTCGCCGTTCAACTTCCCGGCGATGGTGCCGATGTGGATGTTCCCCATCGCGCTTGCCTGCGGCAACACCTTTGTCATGAAACCGTCGGAGAAGGATCCCTCCACGCCGATGCGCTTAGCCGAGTTGCTGAAAGAGGCGGGCTTACCGGATGGCGTCTTCAACGTCGTCAATGGCGATAAAGAGTCAGTGGATGTACTGCTGACCGATGAGCGTGTTCAAGCCGTCAGCTTTGTGGGCTCTACCCCGATCGCCGAGTACATCTATGCCACGGCATCAAAGCATGGCAAGCGTGTTCAGGCGCTAGGCGGTGCCAAGAATCACATGGTGATCATGCCGGATGCCGATCTTGATCAAGCCGTTAGTGCTCTGATGGGCGCCGCTTACGGCTCCGCCGGCGAGCGCTGCATGGCCATTTCGGTGGCGGTGCCCGTAGGTGAGGAGACCGCCCAGAAGCTGCGCGAGAAGCTTGAGACTGAACTCGCGAACTTGCGCGTCGGGCCTGGCCTGGTCGATGGCCTCGATAACGATATGGGCCCGCTGATCACTCGTGATCACCTGGAAAAGGTAAAAGGTTATATCCAAACCGGTGTCGATGAAGGCGCTGAGCTAGTGGTGGATGGTCGCCAAGCAGCGATTGAGGGCGCAGGTGACGGCTTCTTTATTGGCGGTACGCTGTTTGACCACGTTAGCCCCGGAATGCGTATTCATGCTGAAGAGATCTTTGGCCCTGTGCTGGCTATCAGCCGCGCGGCGAGCTTCGACGAAGCGGTCAGCATGGTTAATGCTCACGAGTACGGCAACGGCACGGCGATCTTTACCCGTGATGGCGATGCTGCCCGTCAGTACTGCGAGCAGATTCAGGTAGGCATGGTAGGTGTCAATGTCCCCATCCCGGTACCCATGGCGTTTCATAGCTTCGGCGGCTGGAAGCGCTCGCTGTTTGGCCCGCTGCACATGCACGGCCCGGACGGCGTACGCTTCAATACGCGCATGAAGACGATCACCCAGCGCTGGCCTAACGGCATCCGTGAAGAGACCAATCACTTCACCATGCCGACACTTTAAATCTTAACGACTGCTGGTTCACGCCGTGCCCCTAGGGGCACGGCGTTTTTTTTGGCTGGTCGTTGAGCATGGAGTTCATGCATGGCCAAGGTGCAGTAAAAACAGGGGGTGGCTTCTGGGTTATACGCAAGGAACTCAGACGACATGATTTAAAATCGCAAGAATATGTATAAATTATGATTAATTACCAATATTTCTATTCTGAGTAGTTGTTTTAAAATTTAATAAAGTATCTATCATAAAATTGAAAAATAGCAAGAAAGCGACAATGGGCTGTTTTAATAATTGCTTTAATAACCGTTGAGTCAGAACCGTTAGGTATAAAAATAATCCTGTAGGAGGCACTAAATGAGCATGCAAATCGCTAGCGCGCCGTTTTGTTGGGGGGCGACGATGTGAATAACCCCAATTTGCCACCCTGGCAGAAAGTGCTGGATGAGGCCGCACAGGCGGGTTATCAGGGGGGAACTCGGGCCTTACGGCAACTTGCCGTTAGCGCAAGGACGTCTTAGCGAAAAGCTTCAATAGTGTGGCTTGAAGGTCGTCGCGGGTACCATTTTTGATGACCTGATTGACCCCGCTAACCGGGAGAATCTTATTCGTCAGGCCCATGAAATCTGTCGTTTCTTAAAACAGTTGCCCGACCCCCCCAGTCAACCAGGCCAAAATTACCCTACACCCTACCTGGTATTGATTGACCATGTTCACGATGAGCGCAGCCTATACGCGGGGCACTATGAAAAAGCGCCGCGTCTGAGCGATGTGCAGTGGGGGCACCCTTATGGAGCATATTCGTACCATTGCTGAGCTAGCTAGCCGCGAATATGGGATCCGCGCCGTCATTCATCCCCATGCGGGAGGGTATATCGAGTTTGAGGACGAGATATTGCAATTGATGGCAGACATCTCTTATGACACCGCTGGACTGTGCCTGGATACTGGCCATCTTTACTACTACTAATCGGGCATGGACACCGTCAGCTGGATTCGCGACCATGCAGCGACTGCTGCTCAACAATGGACACTGGCCGAAGCTGAAAACAACCCTGCTTCAACAAAAATTTTACTTCAAGCCTTATCTACGAATGGCGTCAGAAGGCATTCTTTATCAAGTATGCCTGACTATGTGGCTCGGCCTTTGTCAGCGGGAACGGTCTATATGCTCCTCAATGCTTGGTCGGCAGCAGGCAAGTTAACGGCTACCTTTGAAGCTTTGGAGGGACGAGCCCTATGACGAATGACTCTGCATTGTTAGCATCTGTATCAAAGCACATCAGCACAAGATAGGCGCGGCCAGTGACGACACTGAGGCCGACGGTAAAAGCCGCACGGGTAATCAATACCAGCACAATTTATTTACGGACTCTTTATTGGCTTCAGACTAATGCGAAGCGAGGTGAATGCTGTCCGAGTTATCTTCCAGCTAAGCTCTAGTAATGATAAAGGCTATGACAGCGGCATTACTCACCAGCCACCTCCTGCGGCAGCACGAATAGCCCGTATCGATGTTGAATCAATCATCCGGGGCCGACAGCTATTTATCAGCCTCGTGGAAGAGAAAGGGCAGCTATATTTTATTCTATGCTGCCCATGCACTTTACATTTACTTTCTGCCTACAGTAATGCCTCAGCAATCTCACGCACACCAAGACCGTCCAGCTTATAATGCTGGTAAAGCCGTTGTGGAGGTGAGATCAGAGCGTATTCGTCCATAATTCCATGCCGCTTTAACCTTGCCTTACCGGGATTCTCTGCCATTATCTCGGCCACGGCGGAACCTAGTCCTCCAAGAATGTTGTGTTCTTCTACCGTAAGAATAATACGCGAATGATTTACAGCTTCTAGCACCGCTGCCTCATCCAGAGGCTTTATCGTATGCATGTCTATCAAGCCAGCTGAATAGCCTATTTTATTCAGCTCTGCGACCGCCTCCTTGGCACCGTGAACAGCCATGCCACAGGCGATAATCGTAATGTCGCTACCCATGCCATGGACTTTTGCTTTTCCCAGTTGGAACTGCTCGTTTTCACTATAAACAGCCGGTTCGTGTCCTCGCCCGATTCGGAAATATATCGGTTCGGGATAGTTAGCCGATTCGAGAAGGAGTTGGCGGAACTGAGCCCCGTCTGCGGGAGAAACCACCGTAAGGTCGGCAATAGCTCGCATAGTCGAAATATCTTCAGTTGCGTGATGCGATGTGCCATAAAATCCCATCGAGATACCTGTATGATGGCCAATCAGGCGTACAGGCTGCGCGCAATAAGCCACGTCCATGCGTATCTGTTCACAGGTAAGAAGCCCCAAGAAAGAAGCAAAAGTTGCGACATAAGGAATCATTCCAGTCGTCGCCATACCCGCAGCAGCCGAGACCATATTCTGTTCTGATATCCCGAACTGCACAAAACGATCAGGATAGGCGTTGGCAAATTTCACCAAACCGTTCGAATGCTGGAGATCAGCCGTGCCTGCCGCAATTGGATAGCCTTGATCTGCCAATTCGATCAATGTGTCTGCCATTACCGACAGGCTGGGGGTACGCTCATTCAGGTCACGGTACTGCCAGCTTTCTGGTGTCAGGTTTGTTTTGGTATTCACTGCGGATCTCCGCTAATACGTGTATTTAGGATGGTCTGGCGGGCCTTTTCGCTATCTTCGGGCGACAAATATCCAAGATGCCAACCCGGCTCTGTCTCCATGTAGTCAATACCTTTGCCTTTAACAGTCTTGGCAATAATACAACAGGGTTTTTCTCGCATCTTATCTGCCTTGACACGACGCAATATTGAGGTCAAAGCCACGATGTCGTGACCGTCTACCTCGTGCACTTCCCAGCCAAAGGCGCGCCATTTCTCGTCTAGAGGTTCAATCGCCATGATGTCATCAACCTTTCCATCTAATTGATACCCATTGCGATCCACGATCGCGATGACATTGGAGAGTTTGTGATTAGCTGCAGAAATCGCCGCTTCCCAGACCTGACCTTCTTGCATCTCGCCATCACCCAACATAACGAAGACATCGAAATTCTGCTCCTGCATTCGCCCGCCCATAGCAATGCCGACTCCGTTGGACAGGGCATGCCCTATTGAGCCCGAGCTGAAATCCACACCCGGAACCTTTCGCATGTCTGGGTGATCCCCTAAAGGGCTGCCAAGGCGCGTATAGCTGTCCAGCCAATCCTTGGGGAAATATCCCAGATCAGCCAAAACTGGGAACAGCCCAACGGCCGCATGGCCCTTTCCCATTAGGAAGCGATCTCTCAACGGCCATTTCGGATCATCTGAAATGCTCATTACGTCATAGTACAGGGCCGAAAATATCTCGGCACAAGAGAAGACCGATGAATAGTGTCCCACTTTAGCGATCTCGATCAAACGGATGGTTTCCAGCCGAACAAACTGTGCTCGTTCTTCCAGGCTTTGGGCCTCTTGCAATGAAATATCTGTTATATCCGACACAACGTTCCTCTCCATTTTCAATTAATGACTCTCTACTGAACTGTGTTGCTATGAGACATGCTATTCAAAGGTTAATTACGCGTCAATAATAATGCATGATATATGATGCATTGTTTTTAGCGGTAGTTAACCTACCTAATATCAGCCAGGAAAGACTACACAATCTGTTCTATTGTCTTTATCACGCAGCGTCTCCACCTATACATTTTAGAAACAAGCATGGTAGCTAGGAAGATCGACAGCTCAAGGTGTATACGCTTGATGCAAGTAAATGACTTAATAAGAAATTAGGCCACCTACTTGTCTTATTTATTTAGGCTGGGTGTCCTGAAAGGCCGGTCGCTTATTCAGTGCCTCGGCAAAGGCAGCAAGGGCGGGGAAGTCGGTACGCCAAGTTAGCTGCGGATATCGAAAGTCTAAATAGGCGAGGGCACAGCCAGTAGCGATGTCTCCGATGTCAGGTTCTTCCGCATCCCCCACCTCATGAGACATTACTTCCAAGCAACGGGCGACTTTACCCATTTGGCTTTCAACCCAGTCAGACCAGCGCCGAGGTTCAGGCCGCAATGTCGTCTCGTAGCGCGCCAGCAAGGCCGCTTCAATTAAACCATCGGCCAACGCCTCACGGCGTAAGGCACGCCATAAAGCCAGTTCTGTTGGGTATAGCTCCGTCCCCTCGCCTAGGTAGCGGCAGATCACCGGACTATCGAACAACACCTCCCCCGTAGGAATGCGCAAGGCGGGAATCTTTGCCAAGGGGTTGACTCGAACAAGATCCTCGGGCGGAGCGATGGGGCTTGCAAAGACAGAAATTAAATCAAGCGACCAACCGACCTCACGAGCAACAATACGAGCCTTACGCACGAAAGGAGACATAGATGCATAGTAAAGCTTGCAGTTATTAGTCACAGAAGCACCTTTGGGAGAAGCAATGAAATGGCGGGAATTAGCGTCAACAAAAGAAGTGCAATGATCAGCGCCAAGAGAAATGGCCAAGCTTGGCGAACGTATTCCTCTATCCGGACTTTAGCGATCGAAATGGTGATGAACATCATGGTGCCAACTGGCGGGGTAAAGCCCGCTATAGTCAAGTTGACGGCCATAACAATGCCGAAGTGTGCCGGGTCAATACCCATCTCGTTGGCAACCGGTAGCAATAGTGGGGTCATAAGAATGATGGCCGAGCCACCTTCGAAGAACATGCCAATAAACAGTAATAAAAGATTGACGACGAGAAGGAAGATAATAGGGTTATGAATCGAATCCAGTAGCATATTTGAGAAGGCTGCTGGTATCCCTTCCCAAGTCAAGTAGGCTGCGAAAGCATTGGCTGCACAAATGATGAACATAACGCCAGCCGTCACAAGCACTGATTCTTTTATAATAGGTACTAGGTCTTTCCATCTCAGTTCACGATAAACAAATGTACCTACAAACACGGCATAGACTACTGCAATAGCGCCTGCCTCAGTTGGAGTAAAGACACCAAAACGTAGCCCCATAATGATACCGAGCGGCAGTAAAAGCGCTCCAATGCTACGTACAAGCTGCACGCCTATTTCCCGCAAACTAGCTCGGCTGTCGCGTGATGCGGCATAGCCCTTAAATCGAGATACAATCGACACAGTTAGCATTAGGATGACGGTCAGCATCAACCCCGGCAAAAGACCTGCCATGAACATGCGGGCAACTGACACATCAGCCACTAGTGCGTAAAGTATCAGAATGATGCCAGGTGGAATAATCGGTGTTATACAGGCCGAAGCAGCAGTCACCACGGTGGAAAACGCGCGATTATAACCGAGGCGCTCCATCTGGGGGACTATCATCTTGGTCTGCATAGCGGCATCGGCATTGGCCGAGCCGGATACCCCACCCATCATCGCTGACAGCAACACATTTACCTGCGCCATACCGCCCCGCATATGACCAATCAACAGCTCTGCCAACTTCATTAACCTGGTCGTAATGCCCGCATAGTTAAAAACGACGCCAGCACAGGTGAAGAATGGGATTGCCAGGTAGGGAAAACTTTCCATTGAGGCAATCATCGTCTGGATCATCATTTCTTGTGGCATGAAATTGTTGACGAAACCAAAATAGACAGCTGTCGAGATTAGTAGCGCCAAAGCAATTGGCACACGCAGTATAAACAATACGAATAGAAGGATGACCGGCGAATAGGACAGCAGGGTCATAGCAGATTCCTTAATTAATTATTATAAAGTCTGGGAAACATTAAACCGACGGGCCACTATAAAAACTAGCTTCATCTTGGCTGGTTTTAGCGCACCGACTACGCGAATCGCAGATAAGGTGATAGGCTGAATAAATAGCCATCAGTACGAAGGCGACTAGCGGTGCTAAATTAAGCCAGAAATAAGGTACCTCCAAAACCGGGGTGCGACGTATGAACCCGCCTTGCGCCAGTGTCCATGATAGCCAAGCAAGCCATAGGTTGGCCCCAACCAGTGACGCATCTACCAACAGTGCCAAAGCTCGTTGTAACCGAATAGGAAATAGTTCAAAAAGCACATCGACCGAAATCAGGGCGCGTGTACGGTATAGCCAAGCGATAGCCAAAAAAGTGGACCACGTGAAGCCTATATAGGCCAGTTCTTCTGTGAATAAAACGCTAGTCTGGAATAAATAGCGGAGAAACACATTTACAACAACGACACCCAGCATAATGACGAAAAAGCCTCCTGCGACGATTAGTTCTACATTGCAGGCTGCTTGACGGGCCTTAACTAATATAGCATTCCGCATAAAAATCTCCCCAGGACTACATCGCACCAATAAATACGTTTTGATCTCCCCCTGGATTCGACCAGGGGGATGCAGCCAAGTGTAGGTCGGCAACAGTGTTAGCCAATAATTGTGTGAATGCGATCATAAAGACTGGATGGCCACTCCGGGAAATGGCTTGGGGTCGCTGCAGCGGCATCCAGGAAACTGGATTGATCAACATCATTGAAAACCAAACCAGCCTCTTCTAACTTATTGCGATATTCCTGTTCTAATGCAATCATTTCAGGTTGACGGATACTGGTATAGCCTCGGCCGACTGTATCTAACGCATGCTGAGCAGGGGTAGGTAGGTTTTCATAAACCTGCTGTGACATCAGGATTGAAGTTGTCGCAACAAGATGATTAGTCAGCGAAATATAGGGCTTAGTTTCAAACCAGCGGGTCGAATGGATAACCGATAGCGGGCTTTCAGCACCGTCGGCCACGCCTTGGCTGAGAGCAGAATAAGCCTCCGAAAAGGCGGTATTGGTGATATTGCCACCTAGAACTCGCCCAACCTCATTCCACATCTTGGTAGGTGCATTGCGAATCTTCAGGCCCTGAGTATCGGCACGCGTCATGACTTGCCGATTGGACAGCAGGTGCCGTGTACCAAAATAAGTCATCGTCAGAACACGGAGACCTTGCGCCTGAACTTCTTCCTCCCAGCTTTTAACGAGCTCTGAGTTCCACAGCTTCCCAATATCTTCTGGTTTTTTAAGCAGATAGGGTGCCATCATGGAGGCGAAATCTGATTTGTAGTTGTATAAATGGGTTGGGTCACTATCCTGCAGAACGGGTGCGCCGCGTGACACAGCCTCGATCATGTCATTAGTCTTACCTAGAGTCTCAGATGGGTAGATCTCGATTCTAAGCGTTCCCTCCGAAGCTTGCTCGAGCCGCCGACCAAAGTCCTGCCACATGATGAAAGTGGGATCTTGATTGCCTACAACTAGATTCATTCGCAGTAACGTCGGCGACTGGGCATGTAAAATCGAGGGCGCGACCAAACCCGAGGCCACTGCGGCCCCGCCTAGAGCAGTAGATTTCATGAACTGTCTACGTGAGATAGTCATTGTTATTTCTCCTCAGACAAAATCTAATTTAGTTGCTATGTGACCGGTATTACGATACTCACTGATAAGCTACATAATAATGATGCATGATGCATGATTATTATAAGTAGTCAAAATTTTAAAGACAGCTTTTAGTCCTTTAACTCGCTGAGGAGTTTTTGGAAAGCTCTTCACCGACCTGAAGGATCAGATCATCTGCCCAGTAAATATCCTCTTGGATTGCTTTACGGCTACGCTCACGATCGCCTGCTGACAATGCGTCTAGTAGCTCGTGATGTTTGTGTTCATCGCTGGAGATCTCCCTGACCGGCATCCGAATATGAAATACACGTAGCACTGGACCGATCAGTGTCCACATGTTCTCGCACATACCTACAAGTAGAGGCATACGTGACATACTAAGCAGCGCGAAGTGAAAATCACGATTCAAGTTGCTGGCTTTGGCCGGATCCTTCGAAGCTGCTGCGATAAACTTTGCATGAATCTCGCGTAACTGATCCAATTCTTTTGGTGTTATGCGACCTGCAGCCTCGAATGCTGCACGCCCCTCCAGCTCTGCACGGATTGCCTGGATTTCCATTAGCTGGCCGGTGTCGAAATGAGGCACTTGGAAGGAAGTAGCAGCCCGCATTTGCAGTGCTCGCTCACTAACCAAGCGAAAGATTGCCTCTCGTACTGGAGTAATTGAGGTTCCATACTCCTCTGCCAAACCTGAGATCGTAAGCCGCTCGCCAGGCTCGAACTGACCGTTCATTAAGGCAAGTCGGAGGTTCGTGTAAAGTTGCTCTGATAGATTTTGTCGAGTGAGTTTTTTGGTCATGAATACACTCTCTTCAGCTTTGTGGCTTTTCGACAATTTCAATCAACACACCATGCGGATCCATCATATAGAGTCCACGGCGCCCCTTGGCGATGCCCTCGGTTATAAATACCATACGCCCCTGTTCGCTCCCCCCACCAGCCAGGATACGTGCACGCAACGAATCCACATCCGATGTCATCAGGCAGATATGTGCTACGTTGCCCTGCGAGGCTCGAGTGATCGCTACATCGTCGTACGGGGTATCGATCTGGATGAACTCAATATGTGAGCCATGTCCGAATAAGTGCACTAGGCGTACCTGGGCATCTTTAACTCCCATGAAACCGCCGATCCACTCTTGGCGACGCTCTCCGATTGGCTGAGCTTCGAACCCCAGAATGTCCTGCCAGAATTGAACGGAAGCATGGATATCCGGCGTGATGAAGCCTGTGTGGTCAAAACTAATATCTGGCAACGGTGGTAGGGTTGCTAACGAATCGTTTGTATCCTGGTTTGTTGTCATCTCGTCAGTACCTCTTGATGAGTGGTGAAGCGTTCGAGCGAGTGCCAGTCAAGTGTCACGCCCGCCCCCGGGTTAATGGGAGCGACCAGCATGCCATCCTCTATCTGCATAGGATGCATTAAGAAGGCATCAATGGGGTCCGCCCCTAGTTCAGGAAGGATTGCCTCGATTCGCTCAACCGTGTCATTGGCGAAGCCAAGATGCTGGTGTAGCGTGGCAAAGACATGGGGAATAACTGAGCGGCCTTGCCCCCGAGCAAGAGCAAGCCCCTCCAGTGCGTAACCGATTCCGCCAGAAGCAGCAGCATCGAGCCGTAGTATGTCACAGCCCTCAATCATGTCGCGTAGCGAGGCTACGTCAAGTGCATCCTCGCCAAGGCACAACGGCACACTAGTGCGGCTACGTAATTCTGCCGCGACACGCCAACCTGTAGGGGCAACTGGGTCTTCCAAGAAAAGTGCATTCGTCTCTTCGGCTAGCCTACACCAAGGCAGTGCCTCTGCGGCGCGACACCATGACCAATGAGCATCTAGCCCAAAGCGTACGTTACTCGGTAGCGCATCTGCTAGGGCGTGAACAACGGCAGTGTCAAAGGACAAGTCTCTCCCGTCGATCATTAGCTTGATTGTGCGAAAGCCTTTGGCCGCGAGCGCTTCACCTTCTCGGGCAGCGACATCAGGGGTCATGCCATATCCGATTACCGGCATAAGCTCGACCCGATCACGCAAAGTACCCAGCAAAGCGTGCAAGGGCAGGCCCTCGACTTTTGATTGAGCATCCCACAAAGCGATATCGCAAAGCGACACACCACGCACCATTGTCGCGCGTGGGGCTGGTGTAGGCCCAAGGGCTGTAAGAGCTAGTTTTTTCTTATCTCGAAGAGTGTTACCCAAATATCGTCGGGCAGCCTCAGACACGATCTCGAACAAGGGCAACCCACGGTCGTAGCCATAAGCATAGCCAGTTGTACCGTCCGTTAGTGTGAGTCTGAGTGCGACATAGGTACGCTCGGTGATTCTCGCGGAGCCAAGATGCACCGGTGCCTGCAGTGGGATCACAAGGCGACGGACTTCGGCCCGGCTGATGGCGTTATCCAGAATCATCAGCTTGATGCTCCAAGACTCTGAGGTTCTACCAGCAGCGAATTACTGGTCATGCCACCATCAACCATCAGCAGTTGACCGGTCACGAAGCTAGCAGCATCAGACGCAAGGAATACAGCCGTTCCTCCCAATTCACTTGGTTTCGCCCAGCGGGACATTGGAGTGCGATCGGTTACAGTCTTCTCAAAGGGGGTGCCGAGGACGTGTTGGTTCATTTCAGTCAAGATATAGCCTGGCCCAATCGAGTTGACAGTAATATTGTGCGGCCCAAGCTCCGCAGCTAGACCTCTCGTCAGCCCCAGCACACCATGCTTTGCAGCCACATACGAAATGACTCCAGGGCGAGAAGAAATTGACATAACAGAGCCGGTATTAATGATGCGCCCTCTGCCCTGTGCTTTCATTGGACGTGCACAGGCCCGCGCAACCGCATAGACCGCATTCAGGTTGATGTCAATCACGCGCATGAAGTCCGGCATAGTATGATCTTCGATGGGTGAACGAATCAGGATGCCAGCATTGTTTATCAAGATGTCCAGGCGCCCTAAACTGGATACAATCTCCTCGATTGATGCATCTAAACCGTCAAAATCGGTTACGTTAAAAACTGCCGGCGTGGCCTTCCCGCCCTCCCTTTCAATGGAATGGCAGGCTTCCTCAGCAATATCTGAATGCAAGTCGTTAATGACTACATGTGCACCGGCCTTGGCCAGTGCCTTCGCAAAGGCTAAGCCAATGCCGCGACCAGCCCCGGTCACTAGAGCAACCCGTCCTTCCAATGAGAACTGTTCTAAATTGACTGTCATCTACGCTGCCTCAATACGTGCGATGGCCTCGGCAATATCGCGTGCGCAGATTTCACGATTGAATTTCTTCATATGTGAGGCTTCAGCGGAGACTGTCGCGATAGTCTGAATTATCGACTCAGTGATCTGATCTGCTCCCAGATGCGATAATTTTAGCGGAAGCTTCGCATCGCGATAAAAGGCACGTATATCGTCCATAAAGGCTGCATCACGCTCTTCCAGTTCTAGCTGTACCAGCAGGCCATAGGCTACCTGGTGTCCATGTAAAGCACTGGCCACGCCTGGAATGGCCGATAGGCCGCGCGTCATGCCGTGGCTAACCGAAAGTCCGCCACTCTCGAAAGCTAAACCGCTCATCAGAACGCAAGCTTCAACTAATGCCTCGAAAGACTCGTTGGTTTCCCCAGTAGCATGAGCACGATAGGCTACGATCATGTGCTCTCGCACAGTATCGTAGCAGGCACGAGCCAAGGCCAGTGCGGTCAGAGGAGAGGTTGCCCCAAAGACATTTTTGCCACCTGCACTGATGCATTGCTCAACTTCAAAAGCCTTGACCAGCGCATCGCCGACACCGGCGGACAGTAACTCTATCGGGGCTTTAATAATGATATCGGTATCGACCAGTACAAGTTCTGGATTGCCATTATTCTCCTCAACTCCAACCAGCTTGTGATCTTTGTCATAGATCACCGCGATATGGCTAGTGGGGGAGTCATTCGAGGCAACGGTTGGCACTGAGACAAAGGCGGCGCCGGTATCGCGAGCAACTATTTTGCCAGTATCAATCGTCTTTCCACCGCCCGCACTAATGATGATTTCTGGTTTGCTATTGCCGATTTCATCCACGATACGCGCAATTTCTTCATAGGTGATTTCGCCAGCAAAGGGAATGACTGTGAGATCAACACCTTCCGCTGAAGCGCTTTGCTGAATCACATCGCCGCAAATCTCCTGCACTCGTCGGTCAGCTATCAAGACAGCTGAGTGGCCTATCCGAGCAAGTTCCTTGCCAATGTGGGACATTACCCCAGCCCCTTGGACATATCGACGCGGTGCTCCGAATATGATCATATTTACCTCTAATTTAAGCAGTATGTCGCTTGGTTGCGTCGCCAAGCACGAAATCGATGAACGGGTCAATTTGACCGGCAATCATCGCCTCCCCTGGGACGACTATCGCCCCATGGTCAGTGGCCGCCTGTAGTAGAGGCGTGACCCTAGGAACCATTACTACCTCCGCTACGATCATGTCAGGTTTAATCAGATCAATCGGAATGGGAAGCGGATCGCCATCCCGCATTCCAAGAGAGGTAGCATTAATAGCGATATCGAAGCCTGTTGGATCTGCCGTTCCAACCTCAATAGAGACAGCATGCGCCGTCGATAAGAGCTTTAGTCGAGCAACCATTGCCTCTGCACGTTGAGTGGTGCGGTTCGCAATCCGCAGGCGAATCACGCCGGCCTTGATCAATGCGGCAGCAATGGCGAGAGCCACCCCGCCAGCTCCTACAATGAGTGCAGAACGCTGTTGCAGATTAATGCCTTGTTTGCGCATACCTCCCACAAATCCTTCGCCATCTAAAATGCGTCCTGTCAGTGTTCCATCTGCTTCACGCCGAATGACGTTGGCGACCTGTAGCGTTTCGGCCACGCCCTCTAGCCGGTCGCAAAGGCGGGCACAGGCTTCCTTGTGCGGAATAGTCACAATAGCTCCCGCCAGACTTTCAGCGCAACGTAGAACGGCCATAGTGTCAGCAAGTCTTTTTGGTGAGACTTGCCATGGCACTAAAGCAGCATTGATTCCCAGTTCGGTACAGCGCGGATTGAACAACTGCGGTGTTTGCAGGTGTTCAGCAGGGTAAGCTAGATGTACCAGAACCGATGTTTTTCCATTAATTTGCATACCCCCTCCTATATGCTGTTTTAATGCATCATATATGATATTTTATTAGTGTCAAGGAACTCAATTGCACCAAGGAGGTAGCTAATGTCAGAAACATTGGTACTGGAACGCCCAGGAAAACTTTTCATCACTTCACGGCCTATGCCACATCCCGGTCCAGGCGAGGTGTGTGTCCGTGTCAGCTATGCTGGGATATGTGGTTCGGATTTGCATTACTTCTTACATGGAGGGTTCGGGAAGATTCGTATGCAAGAACCTATGGTGTTGGGTCACGAAGGCTGCGGCATTATCCAGGCCGTGGGAAGTGGTGTCGATTCCGATCGCATCGGTCAGTGGGTGGCAGTCAACCCTTCACTATCCTGCAGGGTTTGCGATGAATGCAGGGCTGGGCGTGTCCGCTTCTGCACCTCTATGTGCTTTATGGGTAGTGCTACACGAAATCCCCCTGTAGAAGGAGTGTTCCGTCAGCACGTGGTCTGCACGGCGGCTCAGGCACTCCCCTATACAGGTGAGACGCTGGAGGAAGCTGCATTGGCTGAGCCTCTTGCCGTTTGCCTGCATGCAATTTCTCAGGTAAACGGCCTGAACGACAAGCGTGTGCTAATTACGGGCTTTGGCCCCATTGGCGCTCTATGCCTACTGGTAGCGCGTCATGCAGGGGCAGCGCATATTTCCGTCACAGATGTTTCCGCAAGTGCGCTGGATCTGGCACGCCAGCTGGGAGCTAATGCAGCTTATGATAGCTCAGTTCCGGGCGCGCTAGATGCACTTACCGAGGAGGGAGGATGTGTAGATGTCTCTCTGGAGTGCTCAGCCCATCCGTCTGCCATTGCGGATGCCATTACAGCAACGCGGCCTTGTGGAACGGTGGTGCAGATTGGCATGTTAGGCCTAGAGACAACGGCTCCACTGACCCATATCGTCACAAAGGAGCTGAACTTTCGCGGCTCTTTCCGCTTCGATGTTGAATTCGAGGAGGCTGTAAAGCTAATTGCATCCCGTAAAATCGACGTACGCCCATTGATCACACAACGATTGTCACTAGCGGAAGCGGATAAGGCCTTTTCTCTAGCCCAAGATCGCAATCAATCAATGAAGGTTCTGTTCAAGTTTTAGGAGCTAATGGCTTTCTAATTCAGAAGTTTCGGCAGGTTAGGGGTAAGACAAAATGTCGATAGCGGTATCATTTCTTGTCCAAACTGACATTTCCCTTTTTAGAATTAAGCTTGCGAGGAGTTACGGCCTTCATGCTCTTTGCTTCAACCTGCTCAAAAGTACACTCGCTGTTATGGTCTTTGTCAGCAATCAACGCATCACCTGGGGGGGCAAGTCGCTAATTATTGCCTAGGCTTCTGTGTTGTCGTACCTCTCCGCACTTTGCAGCGGGCAATCCGTACGTGCCAACGGCTTGATAAGTCTTGCTGGAGTTTCCTGGATTGCTTTTATCCTGGATTCATAGAATAAGCGCAGCACTTTGGACCACAAGGTAGAGGCAGGAGGGCCAGCGCCGGTACCCTCTCTGCCTTACCTACCAAAGTGAAGCAGAGCATGGGATACCGACAACTGACCCAAGTCCAACGATACCAAATTTTTGCCTATCTTGAGACCGGCATCAGCCAGCGACAGATCGCCAAGGCTATTGGTGTCCACAGCAGCACCATTAGCCGCGAGATAAAGCGTAACGGTCTGATCAGTGGCTATGCGCCTGAACAGGCCCAATTGGCAAGTGATCAGCGCCGACGTAGCGCCTGGAAAGTGCCAAGCCTGATTCGCTGGGTCACTGGCCAATTAATGGACGAATGGAGCCCTCAACAAATCAGCGGTTTTATGGCCAATGCCAAAGGGGTTTGCGTGAGCCATCAGTGGATCTACGCATTAATCTGGGACGACAAGCAGCACGGCGGAACATTATGGAAACGGCTCCGACTGCCACGCCAACGGCGCTATCAGCGCCAATTGGCTAAGCGGGCGGGGTTAGGCAAGTTCCCGCATCGGGTCGGTATTGAGCAGCGCCCTGCCGAGGTGGGAGGACGGCGCCATATCGGGCATTGGGAAGGCGATACGGTACTCAAGGGTCACAAAGAATCCGGATTGGTGACGCTGGTCGAAAGGCGCAGTGGCTATCTTTTGGCAGCGCGGCTACCAATGATCACCGCCACCAGAACGGCTCAGGCGATGACGCGGTTATTGGCACCACGCCGAGGGGCCGTGCGCACCATCACTTTGGATAATGGGGCGGAATTCGCCGAGCACAGGAAAGTAGCCAAGGCCGTCTCGGCAAAGACCTATTTTTGCGACCCGTACTGCTCATGCCAGCGTGGTACCAATGAAAACACCAATGGCCTGATTAGGCAGTATTTTCCTAAAGGTACTGACTTCCGAAAAGTGACCGATGCCGAGCTACGAAGAGTCGTCAATAAGCTAAACGATAGACCAAGAAAGCGGCTGGAATACCGAACCCCAGCCCAGGTGTTCTTAGGTAAATACTCAGGAGCACTAGAAACCGCAGGTGCTGCACTTATTAGTTGAATTCAGGATCAAAGGCTTGAATTTTGTATGAGATGGCTCCTGTACTGACGTGATTTGCTTTGACGTAAGAGCCATCAATGAATAACTATTTGACATCAGGGTCATTCACCCACGTGCTGCAAACTCACACCGCCGACTAGCCGTTGAAGCGTTTATAGACCGTATTCCAAGGTTCAAATGCTTCGCTCGGAGCCCGCCGCTAAAAGCTCGTGCGCATCTGTTGAAAGAGTGCCTTTCGCAGCAGATCGCAGATTGGCCTTATTCTCGACATGGTTTTAAAGCAGTATAGGTTTTAGCTTCGACCAGTGCTCATTCCTAAGTATTTGTCGAGATATGACAAGCTCGGCGGTTGGTGTTGGAGCCTCTCTGTATTTACGACCTTTTTTTTATCCTGCCAAGTCTGCTTAGCACTAGCACACCCTGGTCAACAGAGTAAAACCTGTGACCATCACAATAGAATCAACGTGTGTGTAATGGGTTCCTGTTTATGGGCTTCTTGAAGAGCGCGGTTTGAAGCGCTTTTGGTCAATGCTCCTACAGCGAAGAATGTGCCAGTATGTAAGCCAGCTTCTAATGATGCTCAGTGGTTATTTTATGAATTGTTTTTGGTTTCACACTGTTTAAACAATAACGTTAGCGCTCGCGAAAGCGGCTTTCTAAGCTGACGATTGCAGGTTATTACAGCATAGGTAGCTTGGATGCCTGTCCTTTCGCGTGTGCTGAGCCTATTGTCCAGCGCTCAGCAGAATTGCGCTATACGCTCTCTGGCGTGTAGATGTCAATGGGCAAAATAAATTGCCGTGTTCCTTCCGGCCTGTGCTCTTCAGCGAGCCAGTCGACCATGGCGGCGATGGTGCGCTCAGCCATTTCGCGGCGTGGGAGCGAGAGCAACATGTCTATCGTACCGTCTATCAGCGCGGCCCGCGTCGTCGCGGTCAAGTCGTGGCCTAGCACGAAAAGATCCTGCCGATTGTTTTGACGCAGTGTCGTCACAACGCCCTCAATGCCGCCCCCGGCCACATACAGTCCTTTCAAATCAGGCTCGGCGTGCAGCAATGCCTGGGTAGCCTGGGCCGCCACGGCGGGATCTTCAAGACTAAACATGGGCTCTACCACGCTAAAGTCGGAGGCCTTCTCGCGAAAGTAGCTGCGAAACCCAATTTCGTAAAGCTCCTGGCAAACATAGCGATGGCTTCCCGTAATAATGCCCACCGGGCCTGGCTGATTCATGCGGCTAATGGCCCAGGCCGCCGTGCGGCCCATTCTGCGCGCATCCTGGCCGATAAATCCGGCGCTTTGGCCGCCTGCTGGCAGTTCCGAAAGCAGGGCAAATACCGGGATGCCCCGTTGGCGTAACCGGGCAATGGTGTGCGACACCTCCGGGTGATCGGTGGCCACTACGCCGATTGCCTCTACTTGCTGGCCGAGGCGCGAGAGGGCAGCAGAGACCTGGCCTGGGTCCAGCGTGTCGCAATACTCAATAACGGGCGAAAGCGTGGCTGATTGATAGTTTTTTGATGAGTCTATCAAGGTGTCGGCAATAATGCGATAAACCGGAGAGCGCCGCTTTTGAAGCAGGAAGCCAAGCTTGATGGGCTGCGCGGGAGAAAGCTTACGATCATGTTCGATATCCTCTGGTTTTTTTATATAACCTAATGACTTTGCAGCGATTAAGACCTTCTCGGCAGTTTTCTTTCGGACACTTGCTCGGCCACTGAAAACACGGTCAACTGTCGCCACTCCTACCCCGGCAACCTTTGCGATATCGACCATTGTAGGGGTCGACGATGGCTTTCTGGTCATGGATTATCGCTCTTAATGATTTTTATATCATAAATCTATCATAGATCTATCAAATGGCAACGGTGAAGAGATCAACATGACCCAAAAGATAGCCGACCTGTTAATACCCCATCAGCTACAACTGGGTATTAACCCGTTGAGCTGGACCAATGATGTTATCGAAGAGTTTGGTAATGAAACGCCAGTTGAGACCTTCCTTCGCGAAGCCGCCGAGTGTGGCTATCAGGGGGTGGAAATGGGCCGAAA
Organism: Vreelandella neptunia; assembly: GCF_022489065.1. Classification (GTDB taxonomy): domain Bacteria; phylum Pseudomonadota; class Gammaproteobacteria; order Pseudomonadales; family Halomonadaceae; genus Vreelandella; species Vreelandella neptunia_A. The sequence continues at coordinate 50,026 of NZ_JAKVTW010000002.1, forward strand.
GTTTCCAAGGGAGTCAGCACGGCTAACCTCTTTGTTAAACGAGTATAACCTCTCGCTCGCCAGCGGCTGGTACTCCGGCTTTCTGGCCGAGCGCGATGTAGAAATCGAACTTGAAGAAGTCGCGGCCCATGCCGAGTTGCTCGCTGCCTGCGGCGCCCGGGTAATGGTGTATGGCGAGTGTGGGCTGATGCCGGGCGACGACCCGTTGAATGCTCCGTTATCCCAGACGCCCGTTGTCTCTCAGGCGGGCTGGCAGGCTTATGGTGAACGCATGACGCGCTTTGCGGAAACCCTCAAGGCCCGCCACGGTATCGCGCTTGCTTACCATGCTCACCTGATGATGGTAGTGGAAAGTGAAGAGGAGATCGATTCACTCATGGCCAATACCGGTGACGCTGTTGGCCTTTTGTTCGACGCTGGCCATGTGGTGGCGGGGGGCGGTGACTTGGAAAGGCTGTTGGCGCGTCACGGCAAGCGTATCAACCATCTCCACTTTAAAGACATTCGGCGTGACGTGATGGCGAAGGTACGCCAAGACGATATTAGCTTCAACCAAGGGGTGCGTGACGGCATGTTCACTGTACCGGGGGATGGCTACTTGGACTTCTCGCCACTGATCGATTTTGCCACTAACAGTGATTATCAAGGCTGGCTAATCGTAGAGGCTGAGCAAGACCCTTCCAAAGCACCGCCCAAAGAGATGGCCACGCTTGCCTACCGCCACCTCCACCAGCTGCTGGCGCGGCGCTGAATAGCACACCACATTGCAACGGAGAGAAACCGATGACCTCGACATTGAATATTGGATTGATTGGTAGCGGCTTTATGGGGCAGGCGCACGCCGATGCCTACCACCGTGCTCGGATGCTCTACCGCGATCTGCCGCTAACCCCACACCCCTACGCGATTGCTGACCAGGGGCAAGAGGCTGCAGAGGCCGCCCGCAGCCGCCTGGGGTTTGAGAAAGGCTATGGTGACTGGCGTGATCTGATTGCCGACCCTGACGTGGACGTGGTGGATATTACTTCGCCTAACGCGCTTCATCACGAGATGGCCCTGGCCGCCATTGCCGCTGGTAAACATGTTTATTGTGAAAAGCCGCTGGCCATGAATGATGACCAGGCCCGCGAAATGCACGAAGCGGCCGAACGTGCCGGTGTGAAAACCATGGTGGCCTTCAACAACATCAAGACCCCGGCAGCGCTGCTTGCCAAGCAGTTGATTGACGCGGGGGAGATTGGCCGTCCTATTCGCTTCCGCGGCACCTTTGATCAAGGGTTCTTCAATGCACTCGATCTTCCTTGGTCATGGCGCTGTTCTCGTGAAGGCGCAGGCACTGGGGCGCTGGGTGATCTTGGCGCTCACATCATCAGCGTGGCGCAGTTTCTAATGGGGGACTTTCAGGAAGTCAACTGCCAGGCCCAGACTCAAATTACCGAACGCCCCATGCCTTCCAGCGATGCGGGATACGCCAGCAAGGTGGAGGAGAACGCAGAAAGGCGCACTGTAGAGAACGATGACCAGACCCAGTCGCTGGTTAAGTTTACCTCTGGCGCGGCGGGTGTGATTGAAAGCTCTCGCGTCGCCGCAGGTCGCGTCTTCGGCGTCTATTGGGAAATATCGGGTACCGAAGGCACGCTGTACATGGACGGTGAGCGCTTCAATGAGTTGCAGGTGTTCCGTTTCAATGATGACAAACGTGACCGCGGTTTCAAGACACTACTGGCGGGCTCTCAGGTACCCCAGTACAGCGCCTTCTTCGGGTTTGACTTTGGCGGCGGTGGTTTGGGCTTTTTCGATATCAAAGTCATGGAAATTCATGACCTGATCCATGGCATCGCCGGGCAGGGCGACTGCTACCCCAACTTTGCTTTTGGCCGCGCCAACCAGCGCATTATTACCGCTATGGATGAATCAGCTCATAGTGGTCAGTGGGTGCGTATCTAAGCCGGGCAGCAAGAAGGAAAGCGCAATGACGACACACAAGATTCGTGTAGGCATGGTGGGCGGCGGGCCGGGGGCGGGGATCGCCAAAGCACATCGTATGGGCATGCGCCTAGATGATCGCTATGAACTGGTGGCAGGTGTTTTCTCACGCTCGCTAGAGAAATCGCAGCAGGCCGCAGTCGAGCTGGGGGTTGACCCAGACCGTGTTTACGAAAGCTATGAGCAGATGGCTCTACAGGAGAGCGCTCGGGAGCGTGGTATCGAGGCGGTGGTGATTGTCACCCCTAACGATAGCCACTTCCCGGTAGCGTGCGCTTTCCTGGAGGCCGGCATTCACGTGATTTGCGATAAGCCGATGACCGGCGACCTCGACGAGGCGGAGCGCCTGCATGACATTGCTGAATCGAGGGGACTCGTGTTTGCCCTAACCCACAATTACAGCGCCTATGCCATGGTACGTGAGGCAGCCCACCTTGTGCGCGCAGGTGCGCTGGGCGAGTTACGCATCGCCATGGTGGAGCACGCCTCCGGCTGGGCTTGGACAAGCGTAGAGGACGATCTCAATAACAAGCAGGCCGCCTGGCGTCTAGATCCCGCACAGTCTGGCACCACCAGCCTGATTTCCGACTTGGGCACCCATGCTCATCAACTGCTGCGTTTCGTGAGCGGCCAGGAAGTCACTGAAGTGTCGGCGGAATTAAACACCTGCGTGCCAGGCCGACGAGTATTTGATGATGCGCAACTGCAGGTACGCTTGGCTAACGGGGCGCGCGGATCTCTTTGGGTCAGCATGGCGGCAACAGGTCACGAGCACGGCTTACGCTTTCGCCTATTTGGCGATAAGGCGTCCCTTGAGTGGTGCCAGATGGATCCTCACTACCTCACCCTAAACTATCCAGATGGTCGGCGTGAAACACGCGTGCAGGGGCATGATAGCCAGAGCGATGACCAAGCCCGATTGACGCGGATAGGGTTGGGTCACCCTGAGGGGTTTATCGAGTCTTTTGCCAATCTTTATAGCGACATTGCCGATGTGATCGAGCGCTATCGCGATACCGCCCAGTCTGCCTGCCAGGATCGACCGCTTCCAACCAGCCGCGATGGCCTCTTGGGCGTACGCTTTGTTAAGGCGGTGGATGAATCTCATAACGCCCAGGGGCGTTGGGTAAGCATTGCGCTTTAGTTTAGTTTCAATAAGGAGGTATCTCTATGCAGCGCTTTGCCTTGATAGGGGCGGGTTTTATCGGCTCATTGCATGCTCGTAACCTGTTTCGTCACTCCAACGTATCGTTGGACTTTATCGCTGACATCGATGTGGAAAAAGCGCAGGCGTTGGCCGCTGAGCATGGTGCTCTGGCTATTAGTATCGACGAGGTATTCACCACCGAGATCGATGCCGTCTTGATTGCCTCATCGACCCCGACTCACGCGGATTACGTTGAGCGGGCGGCCCATGCGGGAAAGGCGATCTACTGCGAGAAACCCATTGACCTGGACACTCGAAGAGCCGAGCAGGCAGTGACCGCCGTTCGCGAGGCGGGAGTGCCGCTGATGATAGGGTTTAACCGTCGTTTTGATGAAAGTCACGCCGCCCTCAAGGAAGTGGCGATGACAGGCGAGCTGGGAAAAATTGAGCTGGTGCAGATGACATGCCGCTCTCAGGAAACACCGCCCATGGCTTATATTAAAGCGTCCGGCGGGCAGATGCGTGATCAGGCGATTCACTTTTTTGATCTGCTCTGCTGGCTCACCGACGATGTACCGGTAGAAGTGCATGTGACCGGCGCAGCGCTGTCCGACCCGAGCATCGGGGAGGCGGGTGACGTGGATACCTCGATTGCTACGCTGCGCATGGCCTCTGGTGCCCTGGTGCAGATCGATTGTACACGGCGCACCGGCTATGGCTACGACGAGCGCGTAGAATTGTTTGGTGCTGAAGGGATGGCCGAATCGCAGCGTCAACCCCATCGCCATCTTTCGATTTACAAAGGGAGTGAACAGATCAGTGATGGACTGCATGCTGATTGGCTCAAGCGCATAGAACCTACGTTCTACGCCGCGCTGGACACCTTTGTGCGTGGGCTTGATGGCGAACAGGTTGATTACCCAAATGCCGGTGCGGCGCTACGTGCCCAGCGTATTGCGGATGCCGCCACGAAGTCGCTACAGACCCGTATGCCGGTCACATTGACGTGGGATTAGGCATTAAGGGTCGACCAAAGTATGGAATGAAATATTTGCTATTAAAAATTATAGAATATAAATTCCATGCAGTCTGATTGTTTACGCTTTAAAAACACTCAGTGCTTATAGCCCCAACAACAACAGGAGATGCGCATGAGCACCCCAACCCCCGCGCTGTCGACGGCGGCAAGTGAGAGCGCTCCCTCATCAACACCACAACCGACAGGAGAATTTGAGCATCAGCGCATTCCGCCCAGCCATCAATTAAGCGGCAAGTACTTCCTGGGTTCATATGCAGGTGAACACGTGGCGGGCACCGAGTTTGTCATCGGCGCCTCGTTAGTCGCGTTGGGCGTTAGTACCAGTGACCTGCTGTGGGGGCTGCTCATTGGCAACCTCTTTGCTGTTCTTTCATGGGCTTGGATATGTAGTCCGGTGGCCGTACGCTCGCGCATGACCATTTACTGGTATCTGGAGCGGCTGGCCGGTAAGCGCTTTTCGCTCATTTATAATCTTCTTAATGGTTTGATTTTTGCCGTGGTGTCGGGGGCGATGATTACGGTATCGGCGTCTGCCTTCCGGGTGGTAACGACCATACCGCCGCAAACCGCCTGGTACCCGCAGAGTATTAGTTTTGTTGCCCTGGTATTGTTTGTCGGCGCTATTACGGTATGGATGACCCTTAAAGGGTTCAAGCTGATCGCCAACTTTTCAACGGTCTGCTCACCTTGGATGGCCACCATGTTCCTGGCCAGTGGCGTAGTGACGGTGCCTATACTGCTGCACATGGGGGAATTAGACGGTTTAACGACGCTCACGGGTGTTGTTGACACCTTTGTCTGGACTGGCGAAACGCCTGAAGGGACTGCCGGTATTTCGGTGTGGGTGATTGCCGCCTGGGCCTGGGGCGCCAACCTGCCCATGCATTTAGGGATGAGCGATATGTCGATACTGCGTTTTGCGCGGAAGTCCTCGTATGGTTATTTCTCTGCGGCGGGGATGTACATTGGCCACTACATGGCGTGGGTTTGCGCTGGGTTGATGGGCGCTACCGCCGCACTGCTGGCAGGCTCTCAGCTAACCCAGATGGATCCAGGCGGTGTTTCCTTCCGGATTCTTGGCGCGATGGGGTTGATTGCGGTGGTCATCGCCGGTTGGACTACCTCGATTCCAAGTCTCTACCGTGCGGGACTTGCCTTCCAGGCGGTTTTCCCTGAGCAATCTCGCGCACGGGTAACCGCGATTACGGGGTTGGCCACGACACTGATTGCTTGCTTCCCCTTCGTATTTACCCAGTGGCTCAATGTGCTTTCTTATTTCATCATGCTGATTGCCCCGGTGGGCGCCATCATTGCGGCGGAGCACTTCTTACTGCCCCGAATGAAGATCCGCCCTCTCTGGCGTGAGCATCAAGGGATGGCTCACAACCGCCCTGCATTTATGGCCTGGGGAATCGGTGTACTGGTCGGGGTAGCACTCCTGTTTGAAGGCTCGCTACACCTCTTTACGCTTTTTATACCTGTGTGGCTGACAAGCTTTATGGCTTACCCACTGCTGTGCCATTTTCAGGGGGATATTGCCAAAGAGGAGATCGATTTCTATCAGGCCGCGTATGGGCCAATTAACCCACCTGAGCTTCAGGGTACCGATACGCCGGAACGCCTGCCGGTACAGCGGCGCAATCCCTGGTACTTTATAGCAGTGGCGTGTCTTGTGGTGATCCTGGGAGTAGCAGGTTGGTCTTGGATGCAAGGCGTGGATGCCACGGCGCATCTGGACACTTTCCAACTGCTTATTGTGGTGCCAACCGTGCTCTACTTTATTGCAGCTACCCTTTGGATGAAAAACCGTCGGGCCCCTCGGCATTGATAGATGAATGAAGTGGCTCGATGCCCCTTGGGCCTGGATGTCTAGGGAAGCCGGAAGTAGAGTGCCGCAAAGTATGTGGCGCTTTACTGCCACGGATCATTGTATAAACAGTGTAGCGAGCCCTAAGCAGTTTAGGCTGAGTGCGGTTATCGTCAATGCCGGTGTTGATGCGCTAGGACACACTATGTTTAACTGCATAGCCTCCATTTTTACTTGATAGAAAAAAGTGAACCGCGCCGGTTCCGGAGACCGGTTTGTTTGAGTCAGGCAGCTTCACCCAACTCCTCCAATTGACGATAATACGTCTTTTCTCGTTCTGCTGGTGGAACGTTTCCGGTGGGTTCAAGCAGTCGGCGATTGTTGAACCAGTCAACCCACTCCAGCGTGGCATACTCAACAGCATCAAGCCCTCTCCATGGGCCACGATGATGGACAACCTCCGTTTTGAACAAGCCGATGATGGTCTCGGCCAGCGCATTGTCGTAGGAGTCGCCGGTGGTGCCTACAGAGGCATTGATACCCTCGTCAGCCATACGCTCGGTGTAGCGGATCGACAGATATTGGCTTCCTCTGACGCCCTTCTAAGTGTCAAGTGGCGATTTGCGCCTGATTGATCTCCCGATGACGGCTGCGCAGCACATAATAAAGCTCCCGAGCAATATAGCGTTTCAGGCATCGGATGGCTTCCAACTTGGAGTGGCCCTCTGCCACCCGCCGAGTAATATATGCCTGAGTATCAGCATCCAGGCGCAGTCGCCCGATGGCGATGATATGCAGTGCACTATTGGCAGCGCGATCGCCACCCCGATTGAGTCGGTGGCGCTGCGTCTTACCTGATGAGGCAGGAATAGGACTAACACCACATAGCGCTGCAAAGCTGGCTTCTGAGCCAAGGCGGTTCGGATTGTCCCCCGCCGTGATCAGCAACTGAGCTGCCGATTCATAGCCGACCGCCGTTCTTGACACCAGCTCTGGTGCCAACTCATCGACGATAGCCTTGATCATGACATCAAGATCGGCCACCTCGTCATGCAGCTCCAGGTAACGGCGAGCAAGAGATTTCAATGCGATGCGGTAGGCCATTGTGACGTCCCGATATCCACTCATATCAGGGCGCCATGCAGCCAGCGTTCGAATCAACTTCATCCGCGACATGTTGCGCAGCTGATCGCGCAGCTCTTCTGGTGCCGAGATCACCTGGGTCTGGATCATCTGAAGCGCCACACGGCGAGCAGCCACGGCGGTCTTCCGGCAGACCTTCAGTACGCGCAAAGCCTCAATCATGCCATCACGGGTCTTTGGGGTTACGGTACGGACGCCCGCATATGCCGCGTGGGCGGCATTCTCCGCATCAATGGTATCGTTCTTGCCACGCTTTCGGCGGACGGTCTTATCGGGTGTCGTGACCTCCAGGACAGTGATGCCGGTGCGCTGCAAGTAACGCAGCAAACCAGCCCCATAGGTCCCGGTGCACTCGATGCCTACGCGGCTGAGCTCACCGAAGCTACGCATCCAGGCGAGCATGGTCTTGTAGCCATGCCGGGTGGTCGGAAAGCTGGCGGTACCAAGCACCCGGTCATGTGTATCCACGACAGCGGCCACATGTAGATCTTTGTGGGTATCGACGCCCCCGACAATGTCATGGTGATCAATGTGATGCTGAGTCATGATGGCTCTCCAGACTATCTGTTCAAGGTGGCTTCACCAAGTGCGATAACCTGGACATGACAGTAACGAGACAGGCACCGAGAGTCAGGCCCTTCTTGGGTCACATGCATCGACGAGGTGAGCCCTCGCCGTCAGGTGCTCCCGGATCACCGACAGGTCCGTGGAAAGACACACTACCCGGGTCGATCAGAATGAGGGTCAGGAGACCCGAGAACCCTTACGGCACCAGGTCCTTTCAGTATAGGTCGATCGCTATGTGAGTCAGGTCAACCCAGGAACACCTGGCATCTCTCAGTATTACTATCACTATGGTGGATCAACCCTTGTCTGTGTTTTCGTGCCCACAGAGCTTGTTCCAGAGCGTCCAGCACCAGTGCTGTTTTCATCGACGTCGCTACACGCCAACCTACGATACAACGTGCATAAATATTGACAACGAACGCAACGTAAACGAAGCCAGACCAGGTAGCGAGTAGAGTAAGAAGCAGGGCGTAGTCGTACTATTTCCTTGCTTCTCCTCTCCGAACCGTACGTGCACCTTTCAGCGCATACGGCTCTCCATTCAAGCGTGGCTAAAAGCCATGTTCAGCCCACAGACGCGGATGAATCGGTTCGTGTTCCTCAACCTTTCCGTACTCAGCCTAGAGATGCATCTTGGCGTAACGGCTTCGCCTCACATCTCGTTTCCCACGGGTTACGTCACCCTGCCAGTGCACAGCAGGTCACCGCCGCTTCGGCTCAAGCTCTCTCACAGCAGAGAGCCGCCCTTCGCTGAGAACATCCTGTCTGACACGAAGGTATTCCAGTCATGCTTGTGCCCTTTCAACTGCTTCCCGCAGCCGTCAGGGTCGAGGCACACCATAGGTAAAACCGGCCACCCAAAGCTGATTAGGACGCATGGCCGTAAAGTTACGTTTCACTAAATCAGGTGCTCGTTTCTGGCCTGGATCACTAATGGTCGTGAAGGGGCGTTGGCCTCGCACCACGCCGCGAATTCCCAGGCGGCGCATGAACCGTTCTACGGTGCAACGGGCAACATTAACGCCTTCACGACGGAGTTGCCGCCAGACCTTACGGGCACCGTAAACGCAGAAGTTTTCTTCCCATACTCGCTGGATCTCAGTCGTAAGAAACGCATCCTGCCGATATCGATCTGCCCGCCGTTCGGGATTGGCCTCCAGTGCATTGTGGTGGTAATACGTCGATGGGGCAATTGGCAGCTGGCTACAAATCGACTCGACCCCGAACTGAGCACGATGTTCGTCGATAAATGACACCATCAGTTGGGTTTGCGGTCGAGCTCCGCCTGGGCGAAAAAAGCAGCCGCCTTACGGAGAATTTCATTGGCACGCTTCAATTCGGTGTTTTCACGCTCTAGCTGCTTGAGTCGTTCATGTTCAGCCAGGTTAACCGAGCTGTTTTCCTGCGTGAGTTCTGTGCGTTTGCACCAGTCTCTCAAGGTCTCTGGTGTACAACCGAACTTGCTGGCAATGGAACAGATCGCCGCCCACTTGGACGGGTATTCGCCTTGCTGTTCAATGACTAACCGAACAGCCCGCTCTCGGACTTCCGGGGAATATCGTTTTGGTGAGTTCATAACTCCATCCTCTCAAGATATGGAGTCTCCGGTAAAGACGGGGCGGTTCAATCTAGCACAGGCAATGCATTTCCTTTCTTTACTAGGGGCTATTGAAATTTCTGGACAGGAATTTTTTCAAAATAAAACCAAACCCGCAGAGTAGAGGTTACCAAGCCCCCACCTAACGAGCCTGTAATGCCTCGATTAATGCTCAACAATGAGCGCTGTTCGGAGCAGAAAATTATCCTGCTTAAATAAAGCATTTATCTAAAGCCCGATCGATCCACGAATGACAATAGAAGGAGCTCTTTACCGAATGCTCTTCGGCTGGTCATGGCGTGATTTACCCGAAGTCTTTGGCCACTGGCACACGATCTATAGATGCTTCAATATCTGGTGTTCAGCTTGCAAATTGACGGCTATCTTCAACGCCATGGTGAACGTCCCGATGTCGAATGGTTCTTTATTGATGACATCTATACCAAGGAGCATCAGTACAGCGCAGGCGCTGCTAGTGACGTTACTGAGGCATTGGCAAAAGCCGCGCGGGTAATCCCAGCAAGATTTATTTGGCAGTTGTTGCTTACGGACTCCCAGTTGCCTTCAGGCTCAAGGGAGATTAGTTGTATGACAATAGGGAGCTCCGGCGCGGTTTGCCGAGTTACCTGCCAGCTAGGCGCTAGTGGCTGATAAAGGCTATGGCGGTGGCACTATTCGCCAGCAGGTCTATGTACACAATATGCACCCTGTGCTTTCTCGAAAGCGGGCCGCAAGAAAAGGAAGTTCCAGCTTAGATATAGGGTTATATCGCTATTGGGACTTGGTCGAGAATGAGTTTGCACGAATGAAGCATTCCCAGGCTATCGCGACACGCTACGATAAACTCAAGCGAAATTGCGAGAGCATGCCAGTGGCTTCTTTAGTTGCCGATGTGAAACGACAATAGCTTTAGTGCGCAACAAACTATTCCCTCAATAACTGAGCTGAAAAATAGGTTGGAAGATGTATCCATCAGTGAGATGCTACTCTAGTTTGCCAGCGTCCAGTATCTCCATCCGTGACGGCTAGTGCCTTCGCAGCTGTGCGGGTAGCTTCTGGAAGATTAGTGTTCTGGCTGAGCTCGATTAAGAACTCACGAGCCTGAATGATTGAGCGTGTGCGTTCACATTGCATGGTCATGAAATTTACCCTTTTTGCTCTGTTAAAGCCGCCACAAAAGAAGCTGACGGCTCCGATGAAAACGCTTGGGGCGCATTAGTGCGATGCAGCAGTAGAGAGTTGAGGCTGCCAAAAGAGGTTTTGACCAATCCTACCAAATCCTTTGCTAGATTGATGGCGAAAAGCCCGCTGCTGGTTATCGGCCATCGCGCTTTGTCCATCCGCGTCGCGGATATAGCGGGCCAGAGTCATTGCTGCAGGCTGTCCGTAGCGCGACCCTGGCGAAGCACACGTCCACAAATGGCGAAGTGTCATCGCAATGTCGGGTTCATGAGCATCCAGGTATGCAAGCCCATAGGCACAAGCTTCTAGCGTAAACACATCATGACTACAGAGCTTCCACGCAGCGTTTGGCTTGCCTTTGGAGTCGTAGGTGTATGTCTTGCCAATATCGTGCAACAGCCCTCCCACGAAACATGCTTCCTGCATGAGGCGAGGCATAGTTGGCTCGTTAAGACGCAGCATCGCTACCGAGTGATTGGCAACTTCCAATGAATGTTGCAGCAAACCGCCTGGGTAAGCGTGGTGATAGTTACGGCTACCTGGCGCATTCAGAAATGCTTCAAGTCGCTCTTTACGCTCCAGTACCCGTGACAAAAAAGTACGTAAGTGATGGGACGTTAGCGATTGTGCGGTGCCAATAAGTCCGTCAAATGTCTCCGGTACGGGGCAGTACACACGTGGCAGGGACTGTAGCGTATCCAGTGAAGCCACTTCCTCACGGTGCGCCTTGCGAAATTCATCAAGAACGAATTGGCCTGATAAGCACTTCACACCAGAGGCGGTGACAAAGTCCAGGTGGCCAATGCGCTCGGGTACCGATGTTTTCTCCAAGTTGAGCATCGCAATATGATCTCCCGCACAATCGCTCAAGCGCAGCTTCAAGAAAGGCGTTTTTGCGTCGTCAAAGACCACCACGCGACCCGTAAGCCGGTAAGTCCCCGTGAAGATGCGAGACAGATGTGTCGATGCTTTTTTAAGCCGTTTCATGATGACGCTCCTTCTGTGACTTGGCCGGGGTGGTATTGCCGAGTAAACGCTCAAAGGCTGAGCCATCCATGCGCGTGGCATTAGGGACGTAACGCGAATAGACCTTGAACAGCATTTCGGTGGAGCTGTGGCCCAGCATCCGAGCAACCCACTCTGGGTTTTCGCCCGAGGCCAGAAAAAGTGTCGCAGCGGTGTGGCGCGTTTGATACGGACGCCTTTTAGTTAGCCCAAGAGACATTAACAAGGGATACCACACACGCTTCGTTACGTTATTGTGATCGAGAGGCTGCCCTAGTTGATTGCAGAACACGTATTGGCTCTTTTGCCCGGTCGCGGCGTACTGGGTCTTGAGTGCGTCAAACACCTGCCCGAACATGGGGATTTCCCGTTGCGAGCCATCAGTTTTGGTGTATTCCGTCTCGCCATTAATCAACGTTTCGCGCACTAAAATTTCTCGTTTGGCGAAATCAACGTTTTTCCACTTCAATCCATCCACTTCGCCGGTACGCATGCCGGTAAAAAAACGCACGGTGTAGTAGTTACGATAGTCTGGGCGGACATTATCGATAATGCGTTGGACTTCATGCAGAGAAAACGGCTCGATGTGGGTTTTCTGCAGTTTCAGCGGCTTGATATTCTTGTACGGCGTCTCGAAATCGAAACGCTCGGCCGCCTCATCGAGCACCATACGCAGGATGGTCATATGGCTATTAATTGTCTTGGGCGCAACAACTCCCGTCGCCCCGCGCCCCCTGCGTTTGGCGAGCTTGGCGCGGAATGCAAGGATATCCGCCTTGGTGATATCTCCGGTGGGCTTTTTTCCAAATGCTGGCTTAAGCGAGCTATCAAGGATTGAGCTCACATTGCGTACATGGGAAGCTCGCCACTGGATTTTGCTTTCCTCAAACCACTGTTCCGCAAAAACGTTGAAGAGCGGTGTACCTAAATTGCTAGCATTCTCATGTTCAGAAGAATTAGTGGGCTGGTGAACTTTTAATTTTTGCAAATTGCTGCTGTTTGGGAAGAACTCGGCATAATTGAATTCGCCGAGCAGCATTTTCGCTTCCATGCGCTGTAAAAGGAGCTCCAGTTGCTTACGATTTTTTGCATTATCGTCAAGCAGGGTTTGTTCCCGAAAACGCTGGCCATCATGTCGGAAGTCGATAAAAAGCTTTTTGCTCTCTTTACGGGCTCTAACTTTACCCATGACATACTCCTCCGTTAGCCATAGGAATGGCAATTGCTTGCTGACGAGGAGTCGCTTGAAGCATTTCTTCTTGGATAGCTTCCCAAATATAAAGGATCTTCCTGCGGCCAAAGGGGCGGATGTAATGAGTGCCTTCGATGAGCACGCTGTCTTTGAGTTGCTGGCGGATGGTTCGCGCATCATATTTGATCCGCGATGCGAGTTCTTCCGTTGTCAAAAAAGTGCAGTCCATGAGACTATCTCCTCATGCTGGTGATCATTTGATAATACTTTTAATCGTTAGATTATTAATATATACAATCAAATGATTATTTCAACACCTTTTTGATAATTTTTATAATCATATTGGGTAAAGAGATGATTCGGTATCACTTAAAAGAGCTGGTTGCAGAGAAGGAGTTTGCAGAACGGCGCAGAATTACGATCGGCGAGATAGCGAAAGAAACAGGTATCAATCGAATGACGTTATCGAAAATTATCAATCATCCAGGCCACAGCACAGTGACTGATAATCTCGACAAGCTATGTTACTACTTCGATTGTGAAATCGAGCAGCTGGTCACTCATATCAAGGAAGAAATAAGTGCCCCGACCGACACCTGAACGCGTTGAATAAGATAGGTAGAAAAAATGGCGCAGGTAGCCTGAAGGTCACATTAGTGCTGGAAGATTAAGAAGAGATATAAAGTTTAGGCACAGCGTGGGCACAATTTGGGCACAGAGCGTTTTGAAACGGCAGGCATAAAAAAAGGCAGATCAGTAAGTAACTGATCTGCCTTTTAAAATATTGGTAGCGGGGACCGGATTTGAACCGATGACCTTCGGGTTATGAGCCCGACGAGCTACCAGACTGCTCCACCCCGCATCAACGTGTGGCGTATTCTACAGATATTTTACGGTAAGTCAATAGTGGTATTAACACGTTCGGCTTATAGCAGTGGCGAGCATCCTGCTGCAACATGAAGGGACTGCAGCTATGCTTCAGGTAGCCATAACAAAAAGCTTACGTTGGTGCATTGCAAAAGCGAATTATGCACTAGGGTAATACAAGCGCAGATGCGCTTTTTCACAATGGCTTGCGACGCAATGTGCGTGCTGTTAGATCCAAGCCATTTGTCATATCAGGGAGGTAGTCAATGGCCAATCAAGCCCCCGTCGCCTGGGTAACTGGTGGAACTGGTGGTATCGGTACGGCAATTTGTCGTTCGTTGGCAGAGGCGGGTTATCTGGTCGTCGCGGGTTACCGCAACCCCGATAAGGCCAAAACCTGGCTGGAATCGCAGCATGCTGACGGTTATAACAATATTGAGCTGTCCGGTGTCGACCTTGCTGACCACAATGCCTGCCTGGAAGGTGCCCGCGAAATCCATGACAAATACGGATCCATCAGTGTGCTAGTGAACTGTGCGGGTATTACCCGTGACGGCACCATGAAGAAAATGTCTTACGAGCAGTGGTATGAAGTGCTCGATACCAATCTAAATAGTGTTTTTAACACCTGCCGCAGTGTCATTGAGATGATGCTTGAGAATGGTTACGGCCGGATTATTAATATTTCCTCTATCAATGGTCGTAAAGGCCAGTTTGGCCAAGTGAACTACGCGGCAGCTAAGGCTGGTATGCACGGCTTAACCATGTCGCTTGCGCAGGAAACAGCGACCAAGGGGATTACTGTCAATACCGTATCGCCCGGCTATATTGCTACCGATATGATCATGAATATTCCAGAAAAAGTGCGCGAAGCCATTCGGGAAACAATCCCAGTCAAGCGCTATGGCACGCCAGAAGAGATTGGCCGCTTGGTCACTTTCTTAGCCGATAAGGAGTCTGGATTTATTACCGGTGCTAACATCGATATCAACGGTGGTCAGTTTATGGGTTAGTGGTTCGCCATAGGCTGATAGGCGCAAGCTCCCTTACCAGGGAGAAACGAAAAACGGGAGGCTATCAGCCTCCCGTTGTTATTGAACAATACGCCTAACCATCGCTAAGGCAGTGGAACCCGAGTCAGCCGGCCCAGTAGGTTATCCATTTCTTCCACTTCAGCACCCCACAGCGCGGCAGGTAGCGGCCCCAGCGCCAGCAGTGCGGCTAATATGTCAGTGACTTCCTGATCACGGCTGCGCTCTTGGTTGAAGCCTTCATTTAAGCGCTCTACCTGAATGGCGAGTCGCAGTGGCTCATCGCTTTGCCTGACGCTACCGACGGCCAGCATCGAGAGGTGCACCCTTAATCTTGCAAGGGACTCAGCCAGCTGGGCATGATCATTGTCAGAGAGCGGCACCGCTATGCGGTGACGCTGCTGGTTGCGAGTGTTATGTGCCTCGCTAAAGCAGGCGGGTAGAGCGGCGCTGAGTACTGCTTGCGCATCGACATCGTTTTGGATGCCCTCTCTCAGGTAGTGCTGGTCAGCGGCCAAGTGAGCATTCACTAACGGCATGATAGCGTGCCACTGCTGAACGGTATTGGCGACGGCGAGTCGATTCAAGCGTTCGCGACGCGCCCGCACAATGCCACTCATGCGCCGCTGCATGCCTTCACTACGGCGATTGCGTGGCAGCGGTTCGAGCTGGTTAGCCTGGTTTAGAAAGTTATCCAGTGTGGCTGCTTCGCTGGCCTCAATAGGCTGCCAGCTATCCATTTGGTCGATCAGTGTTTGCATCTCGTCAAGCTGCTGCTGTTGACGTGCCGCTTGCTCACTCTTATGCGCATCGCGCTGGGCAAAAAGCTGATCACACTCATGACGAAAGGTTTTCCATAGGGTCTGTTCTTCGCCTTTGGGTGCACGGCCTAGCGAACGCCACTGATGCTGTAGCTGTTTGGTTAAGTGGATGCGCTGTGCTAACGGTTGGTTGTCATCGCTGCGTAGAGCGGTCACCTGGCCAATCAGCTCGCGTTTTTGTGAGGCGATTGTCTCGGCACGTTGATCAATCAACGTCTGTAGCTGATGGCGAATAGTGCCGAAGCGGCGCCCAACGGCTTCAGAGCGGTCACGGGGCACTGGGCTATAGTGGCGCCATTGTAGGCGTGCTTTGTCGCGAATTTGCCGAAGTACATCCGGATCGGCATCTTCGGCAGGCTGAGCCAAGAGGCTTTCAAGCTGGTTGCATAGCGCTTCACGGGCTTGAAGGTTAGCCTCGCGTTCTTCGCTCAGTTGATCCCGCCAGGGTGAGAGGCGTTCATGAATGCGATCTGATGCGCTGCGAAAACGAGCTGACTGCTCACGGTTGGCCGCCGCATCACCCAGGGATTTCCACTCTTTGACCAATTGAAGGTGGTGACGGTCAAGCGCTTCTTCAGCCATGTGGAGGTCGTTGGCCAGCGCTTCAATGCTGGCACAAAGCTGCTCGCGCTTAGGCCCGGCGACAAACCCTCGCCAATCGCGTAGTTCTGCTAGTCGTGCTGCTAAATGTTTCAAGCGTGTTTTAAGCGGTTGAGCAGCGGCGCTTTCCAGCCCCTCAATGCGCGGTTTAAGGCGCTGGTGAAGGCGGCTGGCGCTTTTGAAAGCTCCGCGCTCTAGGAACTGTTCGAAGGTGTCGAGTTCGCCGCTATAGGCAGCAAGGGTTGCCTGGTCTTCGGTAGGCTGCGAGGGCGTCGCGCTTTCAGCATTAAGGCTCGCTTGGGCGCGGCCGAGCAGCGCGGGCGGCGTTAAAGCCTCGGGCCATTGGCACTCGCTAATCTGTACGGCCAGGGTGGCTTGATCCCCATTCGCCAGCGCTGTTTCCATCGTAGTACTGACCGTGCACCATCGCTGCCAAGCCTCTAAGCACTGGTCATAATGCTGAATCGCCAACGTGTAGCGTTGACGCATGGTGTCGCTGGGCGGGTGCATGTCGGAAAGGGTTTGCCAGCGCTGGCCGAGTAGATGGCGTTGGGCGCGCAGGCTGTCGATATCCTGTACGGTCATCGCTGAGGCGTGGCGCAGCCCGTCAAGCGTCTCTTCTAGGCCTTCAAGCAACTGTTCTCGGGTATTCTCAGCTTCGTCTTGCCGCTCTATGCTCTGTTGGCGAGCCTGCTCTCGGGTTTCATGATCGCGCAGTGTTTTGCGGCAATTGAGCAGCGCTTGGTGGAAACGCTGCTCCTGCTCAATGCTGGGCGGTTGAGTGAGTTGTTCCCACTGCCGCTCAAGATGCCGGAAGCGCCCGCCGTAAAGCGGTTCCCAAGGCGCACTGGCATGTTGCTCGAGTTGGTTAAGCAGCGTTTCGCGCTGCTGCTCTTCAGCTTCCAGCCACTGGGCGTCGCTGCGCAAACGGTTAAGCCGTTCCCGCGCCAAGCGAACAACCTGACGGTCACGGCGCGCCTCTTTTAATAACCGCTTCAGCCCCTCTTCATCCTCAATGCGCTCGGCAGCCTGATGGCGGACGGCGGCCACGCCGTTATGGCAAGCCTGATGAATCAGGTCATTTTGATCCGTAAGCTTGTCCAGAGCCATTAAGCGTAAAGTAAGATTGTCGGCCTGCAAGGCGACCGCGCTGAGTACTCGCGGCTCTTCAATCCGTTCAACCAGCGCTTGACGTTGCTGCAGGTCAGTATGGCCTTCACGCCCGCTTAGTCGTTGGCAAACGGCATTGAACCAAGCTTCATCCTGCTGATAATTTGGATAAGCATCGATAAGCCCCGCGCAATCGTCCAGGGCCAGCAGCGCGGCAAGGCGAATTTGGCTATCGCTATCTTGAGCGAGCGACTGCAGCGCTTGGCGCTGTTCTGTTTGTTGAGGGTCAAGTCGCTGGAGGGCCTGACGGCGTACCTCGGGGTCGGGATGCTGCCACCTAGGAGCGAACAGGCGTCTTAACAGTCCGTGCATGAATCATCCTGCTATATGAGATGCGTAGCATGAAAAAAATCAGTCGTCGGCGACTTTGATAGTTGCAGTCATCGTCGCTGTCGCTTAGCTTGGCATTACTATGATGTGGTGAGCGACTATTTTCTAGACCACAATAGGTGATAGTGCGCTACCTTTATCTTATCTGAACATGACAGGGAGTTCGGCCATGAGCCTTAACGTGGATAGTGCCGCAGTGGCCTTTACCTTCAAAGGCGGCATGCTGCCGATGACCGTCATGGAGCTAAGTAGTGCCGATCCGGAACGAATCCGTCAGCAGTTGGCTGGCAAACTTTCCCAGTCGCCTGCTTTCTTTCAGCATACACCGGTTGTGCTCAGCGTGGAAAAGCTAGATGAACCACACTTAGCCCTTGAGCGTATTTGCGCCGTGTGCCGCGATCACAAGCTACTGCCGGTGGCGGTGCGCGGTGGGCCCGAGCCCGTACGTCAATCTGCGTGGGCGCTGGGCTTGGGCTGGTTTCCTCCCGTTGAAGAGGGCCGCGGTCGTATACTGGAGAGTGTCAGCAGCACGCCCGTGCATGAGGTTACCCCTGAAGAGATAGCCAGCGAAGCCGAAATGCCAGCACTGGCTACGCGGCTTTACCGTGGCACCGTTCGTTCGGGGCAGCAGGTAAGTGCTTCTGAAGGTGATTTGGTGGTAATTGGGGCGGTAAATGCCGGGGCGGAGGTCTTGGCCGCAGGCAGTATTCATGTTTATGGCGCCCTGCGTGGACGTGCGTTAGCGGGCATCCATGGTAATACTCATGCGGGTATTTACTGCCGTGAATTGGAAGCCGAGCTGCTGTCAGTGGCGGGTAATTATAAACGTTCTGAAGATATTGATCCGCAGCTTTCAGGTCGACCCGCGGAAGTTCACTTTACAAAAGAGCAGCTTGAAATTAAGCCGCTAGGCTAAGGTTTTTGTATGAGGGTGCGTTGGTGCTTCACGCCTAGCGACGCCGAAGACGCTATCCGTTACAGTATGGCATGTTGATGACATTGACGTTCTCGTTATGCGCAGAGCGCTGTTGAACTCGCGCTCGCGACGAACGACTTCAAGAAGGAAGTGACTCTTGGCTAAAATAATTGTAGTGACCTCTGGTAAAGGAGGGGTCGGCAAAACCACCAGCGCGGCGGCAATTGCCACAGGTCTTGCACTGCGCGGTAAAAAAACGGTAGTGATTGATTTTGATGTGGGCCTGCGCAACCTTGATCTCATCATGGGTTGCGAGCGCCGTGTGGTGTACGATTTAGTTAACGTGATTCAAGGCGAAGCAGGGCTCAATCAAGCGCTGATTCGTGATAAGCGTGTTGAGAATTTGTTTATTTTACCCGCTTCACAAACCCGCGATAAAGATGCGTTGACCCAGGAAGGCGTCGCCGAAATTCTGGAAAAATTGAAAGAAGATTTCGATTTCATTCTCTGCGATTCGCCCGCTGGTATTGAGCGCGGTGCGCAGTTGGCCATGTATTTTGCTGACGAAGCGATTGTGGTCACTAATCCTGAAGTATCCTCAGTACGCGATTCAGACCGTATTTTAGGGCTGCTGGCCTCGAAGACACGTCGCGCCGAGCAGGGTGAAGACCCCATCAAAGAGCACCTGCTGGTCACTCGCTACAATCCCGAGCGAGTGACATCTGGCGACATGCTAACGCTTGACGACATTCGCGAAATTTTAGCGATTAATCTGCTGGGTTTGATTCCCGAGTCAGAAGCCGTTCTGCGCGCGTCGAACCAGGGTGTGCCAGTGACCCACGATATCGCGAGCGACGCAGGTCAAGCCTATAGCGACACGGTATCGCGCCTGCTTGGCGAGGATATGCCGCTGCGTTTCCATGAAACGCAACGCAAAAGCCTGCTGAGCCGCATGTTCGGGGGAGGTCGTCGATGAAACTGCTGGAGTTCTTGAAGCGTGAGCGCAGGAAATCCGCCTCGGTAGCCAAAGAACGTTTGCAAATTATTGTGGCTCATCAGCGTGGTCAACGTGGTCAGCCTGACTATATGCCGATGCTTGAGCGCGAACTGCTAGAGGTGATTCGTCGTTATGTGAAAGTGGACGATGATGCTATTCAAATTTCGCTAGATAGCGAAGATAACTGCTCTGTGCTGGAGCTTAACGTTACGCTTCCAAAGAGCTGAGCACTTAACTAAGTGCCAGCACTGAAGACGAGGCGAAAGGGGCGGTGGGTGTGCTAGGCTTGGGCTTTTCATTGCCCAGCGGAGTGTTTGTTCATGGCATCACCTAATGCTGCCCCTGCCAGCTTTCTTTGGCATGACTATGAAACCTTCGGGGCTGACCCACGTCGTGATCGCCCCGCTCAGTTTGCCGCGCTGCGTACCGACGCCGAGCTAAACGAGATTGGCGAGCCGATTGAGCTGTATTGCAAGCCTGCCGATGATTATCTACCCCATCCTGCTGCCTGCCTGATTACCGGGATCACCCCGCAAAAAGCCCAGCGCCATGGCCTCCCCGAAGCAGAGTTTGCGGGCGAGATTCAACGCCATATGAGCGAGCCGGGCACGTGTGTCGTGGGCTATAACAGCTTGCGATTTGATGATGAAGTTTCCCGCCATCTGTTTTACCGCACGCTACTCGACCCTTATGCCCGTGAGTGGCAAAACGGCAACTCCCGCTGGGATTTAATTGATATTGTGCGTGCCTTTTATGCGCTTCGCCCGGCGGGTATTGAGTGGCCGCTGCGTGATGATGGCGCGCCAAGCTTTAAACTTGAACACTTAACCGCCGCTAATGGCATTGCCCATGAGGGCGCTCACGATGCGGTCGCTGATGTGCGCGCCACTATCGCGCTGGCTCGCTTGTTAAAAGCGCGCAATGCGAAGCTGTTCGACTATCTGCTTGGCCTGCGCGGAAAGCGCGCGGTGGCTAAGCAGCTCGACTTGCCCAACGCCAAACCGCTGCTGCATATCTCCCGCCGTTACCCCGCCAGTCGTGGCTGTAGTGCGTTAGTGATGCCCCTGGCCGAGCACCCGACTAACCCAAACGGGGTGATCGTTTACGATTTAAGCGTGGATCCCAGCGATATGCTGAGCATGAGCGCAGAGCAGATTCGTGAACGCGTGTTTGTCAGTCAGCAGGATTTGACCGAAGGCGAGGCGCGCATTCCGCTGAAAGTGATTCATATCAATCGCTGCCCGGTGGTGTTCCCCGCAAGCGCCCTAAAAGACGTCGATGGGCCGAAGCAGGGTGAATATGGCACTATCGTTAAGCGCTTAGGCTTGGATGTAGCGGCCTGTCGGCAGCATTGGAAAACCCTGCGTGATACCAGTGGTGTTGCCGCCAAAGTGGCTGAGGTATTTAGTGCAGGCTATGAAGATGAGCCGCAAGACCCTGATCTAATGCTCTATTCTGGCAGTTTCTTCTCTGCCGCGGACCGTCAGCAGATGGAGCGTGTGCGGGAGATGGAGCCGTGGGATCTGGTAGGGCAGCGCTTTGCGTTTCAAGATTCGCGCTTGGAGGAGATGCTGTTCCGTTTTCGTGCGCGCAGTTATCCCGATACATTGGAAGGCGAAGAGCGTGAGCAGTGGGAGGCGTATCGCTGGATGCGCATCAATGATCCTGCACTGGCGGGCTTTACGTTAAAGGCGTTTGCGCGGGAAATTGCTCAATACAATCAGCAAACCCTCACGGACCGCGAGCGCCAGATTCTGGAAGAGCTAGTGATGTTCGTTGAGGCCATGATGCCGGCCCAGGCGTTTGACGCCTGAGCCAGCACCCGTGGACTAACAGTGGATTTATTCAGTGCGCTCTTTGGTCATTGGCGAGCGCGCTTCGCGGTATGCGCTGACATCGCTGGGTTCGTCGCCTGGATTGAAGCGTATATCGAGAGTGTGTTTGCGAAGCGCTGGCCACAGCGCCTCTATATCCTCCAGGCTAACGTCCATCACCAGCTCGGCCAGTTGGTCGCGGCGATCAAAACGCACCTCATCCGATGCTGTTGCCTGCCAGTAGCGGTTGGCCATGCCTGCTAAGCTGGTATCGCGCTGGCGCAGCTGGTCGTGAACGGCTTGGCGATAAGAGGCTAATTCATCCTCGCTAAGTTGCTCAAGTCGCTGGCTAGCCTCGTCTAGAAATGCATCCATCCGCTCGGCAATGGTGCCGCTCTCTACGTCGGGTGATTGCACCATGAGCGCAATGCCTGGCGCTTCCAGCAGCGGCGAATAACCAGCGTTAACGATGTAGCCGAGCTGTTGCTCCGTGCGCAGCTGTTGGTAGAAGGGCGTTTCTAACCAGCGGGCGATAACCATGCTGGTGGCCTGCTCCTCTGGTGTCTGGTCGCGACCCTGCAGGTAACGCAGTACCAAAGACTCATCCCGCGAGCTGTGAGGGTGCAGCACGCTATGCTCTTCGCTCACGGCAAGCGGGGTTAGGTTGGCAATGTCGTTGCGGGTGAGCCGCGGCTGGAGCTGATCACGCATCAGCTTCGCCTGCTCTTGTGCCAGTTCGGCGCCCAGATTACCCACCGCCATGGCATCGACGTAGAGGTCATCTAAAAACCGCTCTCGGAAATCTTCTAAATGGCTGCGTTCAAAGCGCTCACTGGCAGTGAGTAAATCAGCGTTGGACCACTGTGGCGTTAGCAGAGCTTCACCGAGGGTGCGGCTGGCCTGGCCATACAGCGACGCCTGAGGGGCATTGCGCCACTCACGTTGCAACTGGTACCGAACGCGTTCAAAGGCGCCGTCGGTTATGTTTGCGGTTTTAAGCTGCTCGATCGCTTGTTCGATCAACGGGGTCTGGCCATCCCGCCACCCCGAGAATGAGAGCGTCATGCCGCGGGCGTGGGGGTAGGCACTAAACGACTGACCTGCCAGCCACGCGGGGTAGAGGGATTCGTTCAGGCTGTCGTTCAGCCAACTGGCAAGCAGCCGCGTGAGCACCGCTTCTTCAGCGGAGTAACTTGCGCTTGGGTTCTGTAAGCTGACGCGCCACTCAACGCTTGGAGTATTGAAACGGTCATTCTGCATATGCCAAGCGCTAAACGACGGCGTATCGACTAACAGGCTGGGGCGCTCATCTTGACCCTCTATGAGCGTTAAGTCACTGGCAATAAAGGGGTTAGGGCCAGGGAGGTCTAAACCGCCAAGTGCCTGACCCGGTTGAGCGGGTGCTTGCTCTTTCCATTGGGTATTGAACCAAGGTGAGACGGTATCGCTTTCAATATCCGGCGCCGAGTAGAAGCGCAGCATATTATCTGGCGTTAGGGCATCCAGATAAGCCTGCTGGCGCTCTGCATCTGGCCCATCCATGCGGTAAGCCGCGTACTGCACGTCTTCTACCGGGTAGCGCGAAAGGCTCATTGAAAGCCGGGTCGCTTCCTGAGAGGGCGCGCCATGCTGCTGGAAGCGGAAAGCTTGCTCGTTAAGGCTTGCTTGCTCGTCATAGCGCCAGTCGCTCAGGCCGTCGTTACGTAACTGCTCAATAGCGGCAAACAGGGTGGCTTCGATATCGTCTAAACGCTCGGCGCCCGCCGGTGTCAGGCTGATGGAAACAGTAAATAAGGCATCGTTACCGTCGCCACGTCCAACGCCTGCGGAAAGGCCATCGGCGAGTCCTGCTTCACGCAGCACGGCGAGTAGGCTGCCATCGCCTTCGTCGCCGAGTAGGTGAGCGATGAGTTGCGTCGGTTTGCTGCGATAGTCATCGGTTGGGTCGGGTACTGGATAGTAGAAGCGTAATTGGCGGCGATCCTGCAGCGATTGGCGTTCGATATACCGCGGCAGGGTGTCGGCATCGATCAGGGGAGCGTCAATGGTAGGAACGCTTAGGTCATTGTCGGGAATCTCGGCAAAGCGCTCGACGACCAACTCTTCTAACTGATCCAGCGGTTGCGGCGCCACAATCGCTAAGTTCATCACATTAGCGTCGTAATGCTGATGGTAGAAATCAATCACCCGCTCGCGCAGCGTCGCTTCGCCTTCAGGCGGGCTGGCCAAGGTCTCTCTGCTACCTACGGCAAACCCCGTGGTCGGATTGTCAGGGTTGAGCAGTTGATTGAGCACATCGCTTTCGCGTCGTGATTCATCACGAATGCGCGCCATATATTCAGAGTGGACGATGTTGCGCTCACTCTCTAGGTGATCGGCGTTAAACAGCGGTGAAAGGAAAAATTCGCTAAAGCGATCAAGTGCACCGGGCAGTGCCGATGGCTCAATATCAAAGAAGTAGTTGGTGTCCTGCTGGGCAGTGAAAGCGTTATGGGAGCCCGCATTATTTGAAATGTAACGCTGGTAGCCATCGGATTCCGGATACGGCTCGGTGCCTAAAAACAGCATGTGCTCAAGAAAATGTGCCAATCCCTGAAGATCATCAGGGTCTTGAGCGCTGCCCACGCGCACGTTCATTGATGCTGCGGCCTTGTCTGCCTCCGGGTCGCTGACGAGTAGGACATTAAGGCCATTCTCAAGCGTCAAAACGCGATAGTCGCGGCTATCAAAAGGACTAACGATGGGCGTAGTAACATCGGCAATGGCATCATCGTTAGCGGCGAAGGCGAGTGGCGTTATGCCAAGACTCGCGATAACACCAAGCAACGCGAACTGGGGAAGATGATGCCAGCGCATTTTACGAGTGGGTCGCAACATTACAGCTCCTGAGACACAGCCCAACGCAGCATCGACCCAGTAGGGTGGGCACAAGCCGATGACTGATAGGCGGGATTATTGACATGTTTAGATACCGGGAAAGCGCCTAACAGTTCCAAAGGAGCGGGCGATAGCAGCGAATTAAGCGTTTCGGTATCGGTATCTGGGTGCAGCCAAGCGGATAGTGCATGGCTGGGGATGACAACCGGTAGGCGGTCAGTTAGCGGCGATAATAAAACATTAGCGGGCACGGTAATCAGTGCGGCGGAATCGGTGAACGCCGTTAATGTCGTATGGTAGCGACACCATAAAGCACCCAGCAGCAGCGGTGCCCGTGACACCTGGGTCACTAGGTAGGGCTGTTTGCTACGTGGCTGAGTTTTCCATACGTAAAAACCGCTGACCGGTATAACGCAGCGGCGAGCGCTAAACGCATCGCGAAACATTGCCCGTGACTCAAGGGTTTCGGCCCGGGCGCAGTGCGGCGCATGATCCAACACCTCCAGCCAGGGCGGCGTAAGACCCCAAAAGAGCGAAGAGAGCCGGTACTGGCCCTGTTCAAAGCGAATCGCCGAAATTGGCCGCCGAGGCGCCAAGTTGGGCGATTCGATCATGGTCTCAGAGGTGTCGAGTGTCGGCAATAAACGGGTCAGTGGTAAGTTTTGCACATGCAGTCGACCCGTCATACCTATCTCCTTAAGCAAAATCGTCGTGGAAGTGTACCTGGATAGCGGGGGACTTCGCGCAATAAAGCACGAAATGTAGTGTTTTAGTGTCGAAAACAGTGTTCGATGTAAGGTATCCTATATCACCCCTTGCTCCCGCTAAAGTGCAGTGAGGCATTCCTCCTTGTTTGCCGTTGACCTTAAGAGATCGCCATGGCCCGTCCTAGACAGCATGCGCCCGATGCCCTCCATTCACAGGTCATGCACGCTTGTGATGAGTGGTTGGCTAAGCAGCCAGTCCATGGTCTTTCACTACGTGCCCTAGCCAGGGAAGTTGGCTGCGCCCCCAGTACGCTGCTCAAACTGTATGGCAGCTTCAATAATTTATTGCAGCACGTCAATGTAGAAACGCTGGCACGCTTGCAGCACACCATTACTAGCCTGGTAGATGATGATCCAGAGCCTTGGTTACGTTCGTTGGCCCGCGCCTACTGGCTTTTCGCCGAGCAGGACTGCTACCGCTGGCAGCTGCTTTTCGATTATCCGCTGGCAAAAGAGGGTGAACTTGACCAGCGTCAAAGCGATTTGATTGAAGCGCTGTTCACCCAAGTGGAAGCATCGCTGAAATCGTATCAGCCCGCTCTGGATGATCTCGAGGCACGTCGTTTGGGACGCACCCTCTGGGGGAGTGTTCACGGACTGGTTCAGCTTGGCCTTAATGAGCGGCTGGGCTACTGGCAGGGGCAGCAGTTAAAAGTGGATGAGTTGCTGGATCAACTGATGAGCACCATTCTTGCTGGCCTACGCCATCGTGAGGCAGCAACGTGACGGGGTGGGTCAATGTGGCTCGCCAAGTGCTACGCTGGCTGATATTTATTTCAATGCGCCTTTGTTATCGGCTCCAAGTACAAGGTCGCCAGCATATCCCCAAGCAGGGTGCGGCACTGGTGGTGTGTAATCACGTAAGCTTCATGGATGCCCTGGTGCTTGGCGGCGCCAGTCCGCGTCCGCTGCGCTTTGTTATGGATCAGCCGATTTTTGACTCCCCTTGGTTGAAGTGGTGGTTCCAGTTGGTCGGCGCTATTCCGATTGAGTCCGAACGGCGCAGCCCAGGCGCTATTAGGCGCGCCTTGGATGACGTGAGTGAAGCGCTGCGCCAGGGGCAGGTCGTGATGGTCTTTCCTGAGGGAAGATTGACCCCTGATGGCGAGATTCATGCCTTCCGGCGCGGCTTGGAGACGATTCTAGCTAGAGACGACGTGCCTGTGATTCCTGCCGGGCTGGCTGGCTTGTGGGGGTCGTGGACATCTCATCATGGTGGCAAGGCGCTGAAGAAATGCCCCAAGCGTTTTCGGGCACGGGTTAGTCTGCACTTTGGGCCACCGCTCAACCGCTTGGATGCCGATGATATGGCGCTACGCCGGTTTCTAGAAGCGCGAGTTAGGGCGCTAAAAGCGGCAGCTGATCAGGATCTTGCCAGCCGCCGTTAAACGCTTTTCAATGTATGATCTTCTATCGACCTACCTGTTGTTGTTCAAGCGCTTAGCGCTCTACCCGCATCGTCGCCTAGCGGCGTGGCAGGCGAATTTTTTGCCAGCAGCGTGCCGAGGTAATGAGGTTGTCTCGGATCTCTAGAATCTCCATGCGCATATTGCCGATCTGCAGGCACGCAGGGCCCTCTGGGAAGGCTTCTAGGTGTTCAAGAATTAAACCATTGAGCGTTTTAGGACCATCGGTAGGCAACTGCCAGCCCAGCATCTTATTAATCTCGCGAATATTGGCAGTGCCTTCAATCACGTGGCTGCCGTCATCCTGCCGGTGAATCTCTTCATCTTCAGAGACATCGGTGGTGAACTCGCCAACAATCTCTTCCAGAATATCTTCCAGCGTCACTAAGCCTTCAACATCCCCATACTCATCTACCACTATACCGATGCGCCGTTTCTGCTTTTGAAAATTGAGCAGCTGGGTATGTAACGGAGTGGATTCGGGAATAAAGTAGGGCTCGCGTGCCTCTTGAACAATCGATGCCTTGGTCACTTCATCGCGGGACAGAAAGCGAGCCGCGTTGCGCAAATGCAGCATACCGATAATATTGTTGATATCGCCTTTATAAACCGGCAGCCGGGTATGCTGGCTGGTGCGAATCTGGGTCAAAATATCTTCGAGAGAGTCATCCAGGTCAATACCTAGCACCTCGTGACGCGGCACCATGATGTCGTTCACGGTAACGTTTTCAAGGTCGAGTATCGACAGCAGCATCGCCCGGTGCCGGTAAGGGATCAGCGTGCCCGCTTCGTGAACCACCGTGCGTAGCTCATCACGGGTCAGGCTATCGCCACCACTGTCGACGCTTTTAACACCAATCAGCCGGAGTAAGCCGTTAGACACGACGTTGACCAGCCAAACTAACGGGTAAAGCAGTTTTAGTAGCGGCTCTAAGGCGTAAGACGTGGGATAGGCAATCCGCTCAGGCTTAATAGCCGCGTAAGTCTTGGGGGTGACTTCCGCAAAAATCAGAATGGTAATAGTCAGCAATGCGGTGGAGATGGCAGGCCCTGATACATCGCCAAAAAAGTGAATCGCAATAATCGTAGCAATCGACGCTGCCAAGTTATTGACGAAGTTATTGCCGATCAGAATGACGCCAATTAGGCGGTCAGGGCGTGTGAGCAGGCGCATGACCCGTTTGGCTCTGCGGTCACCGCTATTAGCCTGATGGCTCAAGCGGTAGCGGTTAATCGACATCATGCCGGTTTCAGAGCTGGAGAAGAAAGCAGAAAGCACTATCAGTAAGGCTAGCAGGCCGAACAGTAACCCCAGGGGGAAGTCGTCGCTCAAGTCGAAAAGTCCTTTGTGGCGTATTAGGCTCGATTTGTAGAAGGTCGCGAGTTGTGTGTCAAGACAACCAAAGGCGTGGTGGCGCCCCGTTATCGGTTGAGTAGCTATCGATTGAGTACAACCTCAAGTACAAACTTGCTGCCAAAATAGGCCAGCACGAGTAGTCCGCAGCCGCCCAGTGTCCAGCGGACGGCACGCATGCCACGCCAGCCAAAGCGGTAACGGCCAATCAGTAGTGTTGTAAAGATGATCCAAGCCAGCAGTGATAGTACTGTTTTATGCGCCAAATGCTGGGCAAAGAAGTTGTCTAGAAAAATAAGGCCGCTCGCAATGGAGAGCGTCAGTAGAATGATGCCCGCCCAAACCAGCTCAAAAAGCACGCGCTCCATGGTCGTAAGCGGGGGCAGCGACTGCACAATGCCGCGTATATGATGGTGACGCAGCGCCTGATTCTGTAGACCGACCAGCACGGCTTGTGCAGCGGCAATAGCCAATACGGCAAATGCCAGTGCAGAACTCACCGCGTGCAATAAAATGCCGGGTGTTAAACCTGTATGGCCACCCTGATTGGGCAGCCATGTGGCGGCGATAAGGGCTATGCCTGCCAGCGGAAACAGCGCAATCCCCGCGTTTAGCACCGGTTTAAACAGGCTGGCCACCAGCAAGACATTGACCGCCACCGCCATCAGTAGCGTGGCGCTGGTGGTAAAGCCTGGCAGCAGGCCGGGGGATTGGCCTACTAATTTAATCACCACGGGAATATGCAGCAGTAAACCCAACACGGCGAGCAAGCGAACCATGCCTTGGCGGGGCGGTACGCGCCGAAAAAGCGTCATACCTTGCCAAATAGCAGCGGCGACATAAAAAACAAAAGCAATCGTGGCGAAAGGGAGCGCCTGCATGATGCTATCCGTGCGCCTTGCAGCGCGTTGCTGTGAATAAATAAACGAATTAAGTGTGATTACGACGAGAATCTATCCAACTACTATAACTAATCCAAGCGACGTCGCCCAGCGGGGCAAACGCATGAAAATAGCTAAAGACTCGGAGTAAGTATGCATGAATGCCAGGGAAAGCTGTAAGCAAGGGTCTTTCGCCATGGCCGGAAAAATGTTCCCGACAATTCCGGCATTTCCGCCATCCATGGCGGTCAGATGGCGACTTGCGCTGGTCGTTTGCAATAGGATCGCTGGCACTCGCCCATGGAGACTCAAAGCATGTGCGCGTATAATCTTTTTACTAATTAGTCCAGGGCGTGCGCGCCGACGGCAGTGACGGAGGCAGAGAGGCCCCATGTTCCAGAATCTAAGTGAGCGTCTTTCCCAGACGTTAAAGTCGATTAAAGGTCAGGCTCGCCTGACCGACGACAATATCAAAGACACCCTGCGCGAAGTACGCCGCGCGCTGCTTGAGGCCGATGTAGCACTGCCGGTCATCAAGGAGTTTATCGAGCGCGTTCGCGAGCGGGCGGTCGGTCAGGAAGTGTCCAAAAGCCTGTCGCCAGGCCAGCAGTTCGTCAAAATCGTCCAGCAAGAGCTGGAAGCGATCATGGGCGAAGCCAACGACGGCTTTGTGCTTAAAGGCTCACCGGCCGTTGTGTTGATGGCCGGTCTGCAGGGTGCCGGTAAAACCACCTCTGTGGCCAAGCTGGCCCGCTACCTGCGTGAACGCGAGAAGAAAAAAGTCTTGGTGGTGTCTGCGGACGTTTATCGCCCGGCGGCCATCGATCAGCTTGAAACCCTGGCTAAAGAAGTCGAGGTGGACTTCTTCCCCTCGCGCTCTGACCAACAGCCGGTAGCGATTGCCGAAGCGGCTATCAAACACGCCAAGATTCAGTTTCACGATGTAGTGCTGATCGATACCGCCGGCCGTTTGGCGATTGATGAAGCCATGATGGCGGAGATCCAGGCGCTGCATAAAGCGGTTTCCCCTCAGGAAACGCTGTTCGTGGTTGACGCCATGACCGGCCAGGATGCCGCCAATACCGCCAAGGCGTTCAGCGAAGCGCTGCCGCTAACCGGTGTGATCCTGACCAAAGCGGATGGCGATGCCCGCGGCGGTGCCGCGCTGTCTGTACGCCACATTACCGGCAAGCCAATCAAGTTTATGGGTGTCGGCGAGAAAGTTGACGCCCTGGAACCCTTCCACCCAGACCGGGTTGCCTCGCGCATCCTGGGTATGGGCGACATGCTGTCGCTGATTGAAGAAGCTGAACGCACGGTAGACAAATCCAAAGCCGAGCAGTTGGCCAAAAAGGTCAAGAAAGGCGATGGCTTTGACCTGGAAGATTTTCGTGACCAGCTTCAGCAGCTCAAGAAAATGGGTGGCATGGGCGGCTTGCTAGGTAAGCTACCCGGCATGGGGCAGATGGCCGAAATGGCCCAGGGCCCAGGGCCTGAGAAGGAGCTGGGCAAGCTCGAAGCACTGATCAACTCCATGACACCCAAAGAGCGCCGCAAGCCTGACATTATCAACGGCTCACGCAAACGCCGTATTGCCGCTGGTGCTGGCCTGCAGGTTCCTGATCTTAATCGTCTGCTCAAGCAGCATAAGCAGATGCAGAAAATGATGAAAAAGGCAGGCCAAAAAGGCGGCATGCAGAAAATGATGCGCGGCATGTCAGGCATGATGGGCGGTGGTGGCCCGGGCGGACCAGGAGGCATGGGCGGCCCTGGGGGGATGGGCGGTATGGGTGGCCCAGGCGGCTTGCCCCGGCGCTAAGCCATCAATAGTAACGTGCGGATGCGCTTGGTGAGGTTGACGGCCTATTAGTTTTCTGGCTGTCAGGCTTTCCAAGCCGAGCGCATTTGCGTAGAATGCGGCCTCTTCATGCGTGGGTGTTGCCTAAAATACGGTAAAACGTAGCGGTAGCAGCCTCAGTGAAGGCCTTTAATGGTGCTAACAAAAGGTCATTCAAGCCGCTTTTATGTGGTTGTGTGGCAATTTAGCGCCAAGAAAACAGCACGAAGAGTGTTCCGATAGCGGTTAGCGCTATAAACACACTCTCGTAACCTCAACCGAAGGATAGTTATCGTATGGTTACCATTCGTTTGGCCCGTGGTGGCGCCAAGAAGCGTCCCTTTTACCACCTGACTGTTACTGACTCTCGTAACGCCCGCGACGGTCGTTTCATTGAGCGTATCGGCTTCTTCAACCCGGTTGCCCGTGGTCAGGAAGAGCGTCTGCGCGTTGACCTAGATCGCGTTGTTCACTGGCAGAGCCAAGGCGCCCAGTTGTCTGGTCGTGTTGCTGAGCTGGTTAAAGAAGCACGCAAACAGGCGTAAGCCTGCTTTTGAGTCTCGTTGTCTGAGACTTGTTGTGTGAGAAAGTATGAGTGCTGGGTTAGCTGAGGTCGTCGATGACGCGTTTTGAAATAAGCCAAACTGACGACACGCATGTGGTGCTAGGCAAGCTGACTAGCCCTTATGGGGTGAAAGGTTGGCTCAAGGTTTACTCCTACACTAGCCCGATGGAAAGCATTCTCGAGTACCCGGAATGGTGGGTGCGCCAAGGTGAAACCCTTACGCGTATTAGCATCGTCCAGGGACGTCGGCAGGGCAAAGGCGTTGTGGTGCAACTCGAAGGGGTCGATGACCGTAGTGCGGCTGAAGCATTGGCCCAGACGGATATCCTGATGCCCAAGGAAGCACTGCCTAAGCTTTCTGACGGCGAGTACTATTGGCATGAGCTTGAAGGCATGGTGGTCTTCACTCAGGCCGGCGAACGGTTAGGACGGGTAAGCTACCTGTTTGAAACCGGCGCCAACGATGTCATGGTGGTTCGCGGTGATTCAGACGCAATCGACAAGCGCGAGCGGCTGCTGCCATTTTTGCCAGACAACGTCATTATCGAAATTAACTCCCAAGAGGGCCGAATGGTCGTCAACTGGGATCCTGACTTTTGAATAAGCCAGGTAGTGATGGACGTGCTGACTCAGTAGAGTTGGATAATGGCAATGAAACAGTCGCGCCTGCGTTGGAAAATGCGCCAGCAATGTGGATCGGTGTCGTGTCGTTGTTTCCTGAAATGTTTGACGCACTCACGCAACAAGGGGTGGTCGGCAGAGCGGTTGAGAAGCAGCGGATTGCACTTGAGTTTTGGAACCCGCGGGATTACGCCACTGATCGCCACCGTAGCGTAGATGACCGTCCTTATGGCGGTGGTCCAGGTATGTTGATGAAAGTCGATACCCTGCGCTCAGCGATCTTTGCAGCCCGTGAGCGGGCGCAACAAGCTACCGGCCTAGTGCCGACTGTGATCTATCTCTCGCCTCAAGGGCGCAAGTTGGATCAGCAGGGCGTTCAAGCACTGGCTTCCGCTGGGCCTTTAGTGGTCGTGGCAGGGCGCTATGAAGGCATTGATGAACGCGTGGTTGAAAGTGATATCGATGAAGAGTGGTCAATTGGCGACTATGTGTTGAGCGGCGGTGAGCTGCCAGCGATGGTGCTGATTGATGCAGCGGCAAGGCTGATACCTGGCGTGCTGGGCCATCAGGATTCCGCTGTCGAAGACTCGTTTAATGACGGTCTGTTAGACTGCCCGCACTATACCCGTCCGGAAGTTATTGACGGGCGCCAAGTGCCCGAGGTGCTGCTAAGCGGTAACCATGCAGCTATCAAGCGTTGGCGATTAAAGCAGTCACTAGGCCGGACATGGCAACGCCGTCCAGACCTGTTGGAAGGGCGAACGTTAGATGCCGAACAGCACAAGCTGTTAAATGAGTTTATCGAGGAACACGCTCTGTCCACTTTGTCAGCGGAGTAAGCTGCCAAATAAGTAGGCTAGAGCGGCGGTGCAGGGCGAGAAAGCGCACCTGTGTCACCCATAACGACTCCCGCGTAGCTCGTTTCGAGCGCCGGGATCACGGCTTCCGCCACCCATGATAGAGCGGTCAAGCCAACACGTTATTCAGGAGTATGATGATGAGCAGCAAAAGCAAAGTGATCCAGGCGATCGAATCTGAGCAGATGGGCAAGGAAATTCCTGCTTTTTCCCCAGGTGACACCATTGTCGTTCAGGTAAAAGTAAAAGAAGGCACCCGCGAGCGTCTGCAGGCGTTTGAAGGTGTGGTCATCGGTAAGCGTAACCGTGGCCTGAACTCCGCATTCACCGTGCGTAAAATCTCTCACGGCGTTGGCGTTGAGCGTACCTTCCAGACCTACAGCCCGCTGGTTGACTCGATCGAAGTCAAGCGCCGTGGTGATGTGCGTCAAGCCAAGCTTTACTACCTGCGCGAGCGCAGCGGTCGTTCAGCTCGTATCAAGGAAAAGCTGGCTTAAACGCCGCTGCTCCTCGGGCGTTCTCGCCGTTCTTGATAGGTAATTTCTTGAATAGGCGTTGCGCCCAGATACCAGAACCCCGTCACCGCTTTGCGGGGCGGGGTTTTTTATAAGCTAATGCTGAGACTGCTGACGTATGAGCGTTATTGATGCCTTTTTGGACGCCCTTTGGCTTGAGCAAGGTGCCAGCGATCATACGTTAGCCGCTTATCGGCGCGATTTAACTGCGTGGCAGAGTCACTTGGAGGGCCATGGCGAAGCGCTGCTGGCACCGCCGCCGGAGCGGCTTGCCGAGTGGCTGGCCAGCCGCCGAGAGCAGGGCTACCAACTGCGCAGCAATGCCCGGCTGTTGTCGACGCTGCGCAGTTTCTATCGTTGGGGGCGTTTGAATAACCAGGTCGAGAGTGACCCGCTAACCGATATCAAGCTGCCGCGGGTGATCCCCGGGTTGCCCAATACCTTGGAAGAGGACGAGGTGGAGCGCCTGCTGATGGCGCCGGATACGGATACTCCTCTAGGCGTGCGAGATCGCGCCATGCTGGAGCTGCTTTACGCCTGTGGCCTACGGGTGTCAGAACTGGTGGGGCTGACCGGCGATGCAGTGAACCTTCGCCAAAACGTGGTGAGAGTGCGCGGTAAAGGCGACAAAGACCGCTTGGTGCCTATGGGTGAAGAGGCGGCGGATTGGATTGCGCACTACATGGAGACCGCGCGATTGGCCTTGATGAGCGACCCAACACGTCCAGCGCTATTTCCAGGCCGGGGTGACAAAGCCATGACCCGGCAGACGTTTTGGCACCGTATTAAAGTGCATGCCATCACTGCAGGTATTACCCGGCCTCTGTCGCCACACACGCTGCGTCATGCATTTGCCACCCATTTATTGAATCATGGGGCCAATTTACGAGTCGTACAGTTGCTGCTGGGTCATAGTGATCTGTCGACGACCCAAATTTATACTCATGTGGCTCAAGCACGTTTGGAAAGCTTACATGCAGAACATCACCCACGAGGTTGAATTGATGATGCGTCAACGCCGTTTTTTAGCACTGCCGTTACTAACACCTTTCTCAATGCTGACACTGCTGGTGGCAGGTAGTCTGCTACCAGCAGTTGCCTTCGCCGATGCCGATCAGCTAGCCGAATCTCTCAGCGTCAATGGCCAGAAGATGCCCGTAGAGGCGGTAACAGAGACGCCTATGGATGGCGTTTATCACGTGCGGTTGGAGGGCGGAGAATCTTTCTACTCCAATGCTGACGGCAGTCACTTCCTGGTCGGCGACCTGTATGAAAATGCACCCAACGGGTTGGTCAACTTAACCG
This sequence comes from Vreelandella neptunia, assembly GCF_022489065.1. Classification (GTDB taxonomy): domain Bacteria; phylum Pseudomonadota; class Gammaproteobacteria; order Pseudomonadales; family Halomonadaceae; genus Vreelandella; species Vreelandella neptunia_A. Next base: position 84,222 of record NZ_JAKVTW010000002.1, read on the forward strand.
AGCAAGAGCAGAACCAAGAACGTGCCGATGCGCTGGCGGCAGTGCCTGAAAGTGAGTTAGTGGTCTTTCGTGGTGCCGAGGAGCCTAAGGCCACCATCACGGTGTTTACCGACCCTAGCTGCCCATACTGCGCGCGTTTACACGATACTATTCCTGAGCTGAACGAGCGTGGCATTGAAGTTCATTACATGGCGTTTCCACGAGCGGGCATGGGGAGTGCCGCTGCCACAACGTTGCAACAGGTGTGGTGCTCGGACAATCGCAGCGAAGCGATGACCCAGGCCAAAGAGGGCCAAACGATTTCAAGCTCGGCAAATTGCGACAACCCAGTGGCAGGTCAGTATGATCTGGGCAAAGCCTTGGGTGTGCAGGGGACTCCGGCGATTATTTTGCCCGATGGGCAGTTAGTCCCTGGATTTGTGCCACCCGAGCGCCTCACCGCCATGTTAGGCTTGGATGACGAGGAGTAGTGCCGCATAGATTAGACGGCATACAACGCTGAGATACTGTCTTAACGCGCGTGGTTAAGAGCTTATAAAACCGCTTTTAAGACTAAATTTAAGACCAGCACCGTCAGGTGCACGACACGAAAGGGGAAGTATTTTGAAACCGGTAAGAGTAGGTATTTGTGGTTTAGGCACTGTCGGTGGCGGCACCTTTAACGTATTGACCCGCAACGCTGACGATATTGCGCGTCGTGCTGGCCGCCCTATTGTGATTGAGCAGGTGGCTCATCGCAGTATTCATCCTGACTGCGATATTACCGGCATCAATGCTACCTCTGATGTGTTTGAAGTCGCCACCAACCCCAATGTAGATGTCCTGGTGGAGCTGATTGGCGGTTACGACATTGCTCGCGAACTGGTGCTGACGGCGATCGCCAACGGCAAGCACGTGGTCACCGCCAACAAAGCGCTGATTGCCGTGCACGGTAATGAAATCTTCAAGGCTGCTCACGAAAAAGGCGTCATTGTCGCTTTTGAAGCAGCCGTAGCGGGCGGCATTCCCGTTATTAAATCGCTGCGTGAAGGCCTGGGTGCCAACCGTATCGAATGGGTGGCGGGCATTATCAACGGCACCGGCAACTACATTCTTACCCATATGCGCGACGAAGGCCGTGCCTTCGAAGACGTGCTCGCAGAAGCCCAGGCGCTGGGCTACGCCGAATCTGACCCCACGTTTGATGTGGAAGGCATCGACGCCGCGCACAAGCTGACTATTTTGGCCTCAATTGCCTACGGCGTGCCGCTACAGTTTGAAAAAGCCTTCACCGAAGGCATTTCGCGCATCACCGCAGAAGATGTCGAGCAGGCCGATAACCTCGGCTACGTGATCAAGCACCTGGGTATTTCCAAGCGTACCGATCAAGGCTTAGAGCTGCGCGTTCACCCCACGCTGATTCCTAAAGAGCGTCTACTGGCCAATGTGCACGGCGTGAAAAACGCCATTGCGATCATGGGTGACGCCGTTGGGCCGACGCTTTACTACGGTGCCGGTGCGGGCGCAGAGCCGACTGCTTCAGCGGTGGTAGCGGATTTGCTGGATGTCGCGCGGGATATCTCCACTGATCACCACTATCGAGTGCCTTACCTGGCGTTTAGTGGCATTGACGAAGATGTCAGTCAGCTACCCATCATGCCGATGGAAGACATCATCACGGCCTACTATCTGCGCTTGCTAGCAGTAGATCGCCCCGGCGTGCTGGCGCGGGTGGCCACTATTCTGGCCGAGCAGGGGATCTCGATTGAAGCGCTGATCCAGAAAGAGGCTACTGAGGGCGAATTGGTGCCGATTATTTTGCTCACTCACCGCACCAAAGAGAAGCAGATGAACGAAGCCATCCGTGAAATTGAGTCCATGGCCGATATCGCCGGGCCGCTAACGCGTATTCGTGTGGAAAGCCTGGACGAAGGGGAGTAAGCCAAGATGCGCTATATCAGCACGCGTGGGCAGGCGCCCGCGCTCTCCTTTGAAGAGGTGGTGCTCACCGGCATGGCCAGCGACGGCGGCCTGTATGTGCCGGAGACGCTGCCGCAGTTTTCCCGTGAAGAGCTCGCCGACATGGCTGGGCTCTCCTACGCGGACATCGCTTTTCGAGTGATGAAGCCGTTCGTGAACGGTGAAATCGATGACGCTACCTTCCACAGCATCGTGACCGAAGCCTACGCCACGTTTAATCATGACGCGGTCGTGCCGCTTAAGCAGCTAGATGCCAATCACTTCCTGCTTGAGCAGTTTCATGGCCCGACGCTGGCGTTCAAAGATGTGGCGCTACAACTGCTCGGTCGTTTGCTGGATCACTTCCTGAAAAAGCGTGGCGAGCGCGCGGTGATCATGGGTGCGACCTCGGGTGATACCGGCTCCGCGGCGATTGAGGGCTGCCGCCACTGCGACAACCTGGATATCTTTATTTTGCACCCGCACAACCGGGTCTCAGAAGTTCAGCGTCGTCAAATGACCTCGGTACTGGCCAATAACGTCTTTAACATTGCCATTGAGGGCAATTTTGACGACGCCCAGGCGATGGTCAAGGCCAGCTTTGCCGATCAAACGTTCCTGAACGGCACGCGCCTGGTCGCAGTGAATTCGATCAACTGGGCGCGCATCATGGCTCAGATCGTTTACTACATCGCTTCAGGCGTTGCGCTAGGTGCACCGCATCGTGAAGTGAGCTTCTGCGTGCCGTCTGCCAACTTTGGCAACGTGTTTGCGGGCTATATGGCCTACAAAATGGGCCTGCCGGTGAAGCAGTTCATCATCGCCACCAACGCCAACGATATTCTGCATCGCACGCTGGCGGCCAACGACTTCTCCAAAAAAGAGCTGGCGGCGACGCTGGCGCCTTCCATGGATATCGTGGTGTCGTCCAATTTTGAGCGTCTGCTGTTTGACGCTTACGACCGCGACGGTATGGCCGTGGCAGCATTGCTTGAGCGCTTCCAGCAGGAGCCCTCGGCTCTGGCCGATGCGCCGCTTGCCAAGCTGCGCGAGAAGTTCTCAAGCTATAGCGTAGACGATGCAACGATTCTGGAAGTCATCCGTGATGCCCATAAGCGCACCGGTGAGATGCTCGATCCGCATACGGCGACCGGTTATATTGCCGCTGAGCGCGCCCGGGCAGACAAGTCCACGCCGATAATAACCTTGGCCACTGCTCACCCAGCCAAATTTGCCGAAGCCGTGGTGAAAGCCGGGTTCTTAGGCGTGCCACTGCCGCCGCATATGGAAGACCTGCTAGAGCGCGAAGAGCGTTACACCGTGCTGCCAGCAGAGCTTGCCGCTGTACAGCAGTATGTCGCGGAAAACCGGCGTTGAAGTCCCGTTCGTTGAGACCCCGATGACCTCAGTGACCGATTCGCCCCATAACACGCTGTCCTCTAGTACAAGCAGGCCGCGTTTAGAGCCTCGTCCGGTGGATGAGGCGCTCTATGCCCGTGCCCAGGCTGAGGGGTTAAGCGAGCTGCAGGCGCGCCTGTTGGCTTCGCGTTTGCGGGGCTACAGTGGAGAGTTGGCGCCATTAATCTCACCCAGCCTGCGCTATCTGGTTCACCCGGAGAAACTCGCTGATGGACGCCGCGCCGCCGAACGTATCGCCCAGGCCGTTGCCGAGGGCGAAGCGATTGGTATTCTTACCGATTACGACGTGGACGGCATTACCTCCCATGTGGTGATTCGGCGCACCCTGGTGGAACTTTTTGGAGTGCCGGAAGGCAAGCTGCACAGCCTGATTGGTCACCGAATTAACGATGGCTACGGCATCAGCCTACCGCTGGTTGAGCGCACGCTGGCGCAAAAGCCGTTTCCCACTCTGGTGATTACCGCCGACTGTGGGAGTAGTGATGAGCCACGCATAGCGCGTCTCAAAGCAGCCGGTATCGATGTGGTGGTCAGCGACCACCATGCGCTGCCGATAGAAGGGCCGCCTACCTCCGCCTATGCCTGCGTTAATCCCACTCGCTCTGACTGTGATTACCCTGACAAAACCATCGCGGGCTGTATGGTGGCGTGGCTGTTGATGTCACTGGCTCGCGGTGTGCTGATTGAGTGGGGAGCGTTGTCGGAATCGACGCCTAAGCTATCGCCTTGGCTTTCATACGTAGCGCTGGGCACGGTAGCGGATTGTGTCTCTTTGGGGGGCAGCCCTGCCAACCGCGCGGTGGTTAATCACGGTTTAACGCTGATAAATCGTATGGATGCCGCCTGCTGGCGCGCGATGGCTACCCGCTTAGGTGCCGACAGTGTGCCGTTTAACGCCGAGACGTTAGCTTTTCAGATGGGGCCGCGTATTAACGCCCGCTCGCGGCTGGACGACCCCTACGCGGCGCTGCACTTTATGTTGGCCGAGAACGATGGCATCGCCAATCGCCAGCTCGACGTGTTGGATCAGGATAATCAGTCCCGCAAAGCCATTGAGGCCGATATGGCCGCCGAGGCGCGCACTCTGGCGGTAAGTGCGTTAACCGCCGATGAGCCCGCCGTGGTGGTGCTGCTTGAAGACGGACACCCTGGCGTACAGGGTATCGTTGCCTCGCGATTAGTGCAGGCTTACGGGCGCCCGGCGCTAGTGCTAACACAAGCCTCGGCACCGGGCATGCTCACCGGTTCTGGCCGCTCGATTGACGGACTGCACCTGCGAGATGCCCTACAGCGCACCTTTGAGCTTGCTCCCCAGGCGCTGCCACGCTTTGGCGGCCATAGTGGAGCGGCTGGGGTGGGCGTGCCACAGGATCAGCTTGAGGCGTTTAAAGCCGCTTTCCTACAAGCGGTCGGCGAGCAGTTGGGCGGAAGAGCGCTCTACCCGCGACTGTGGACAGACGGTGAGCTTTCGACGGCGCAGCTTTCGCTGACTACCTTGCAGGAGATCGAAACCCTTGGCCCCTACGGGCGTGAATTTGACCCGCCGCTGTTTGAGGGACGTTTTATTGTCGAAGCACTGCGGCCGGTGGGTGCCGATGGCGCGCACCTGATGTTGGAACTCTCCACTGGCCCAGTTACCTGTAAGGCGATTTGGTTTCGTGCCTTAACGCCAGGTGAACTGCCTGGGTTTAATGTGGGCGATACGCTGCACTGTGCCTATAAGCTCAACCGCAACCGCTGGCGTGGCCGAGAAACGTTGCAATTAATGGTCGAGCACGCCAGCCCTGTCTAAACAAAGCACTGAATAACGTCAATAACTCAAAGGACGCCCCATGCGCGTGGAAGATTTACCCAAGGATCAACATCGCCCCTACGAAGATGTCATGGCGATGCTGCTTGGCACGTTCTTTGTCGCGCTGGGGGTGACCTTTTACACCCATGCGGTGCTGCTGACCGGCAGTACGGCAGGCTTGGCGCTGCTGCTCAGCTATATGACCAGCAGTGTGACCGGCTGGGGCTTTGGGGTGTACTTTTTTGCCATTAACCTGCCGTTTTACTACTTGGCAGTTAAGCGCATGGGCTGGAGTTTTACCTTGCGCACCTTCGCCGCTATCGGTTTGGTCTCGCTATTTTCGGAACTGACCCAGGGCTGGGTGCAGTTTGCCAATGTGCCCTCGCTTTATGCCGCCTTGATGGGCGGCGCGCTGATGGGCATCGGTATGCTGATGCTGTTTCGCCACCGCACGAGTCTGGGCGGTATCAATATCCTCGCGCTCTACTTGCAGGATAAACACGGCTTTCGTGCAGGTTACGTTCAACTGGCGATTGATGGCGTTATCCTGCTGATTGCGCTGACCCAACTACCGCTGGATCGCGTAGGCTATTCGGTGCTAGGAGCGCTGACGCTCAACCTGATTATCGCCCTGAACCATAAGCCAGGGCGCTATATTGGAGTGAGCTAAAGGCGTCAGCTAAGCCAGAACCACCACACGATAGCGGCGATAAGCCCAAGCCCCGCCAGGTTGATCAATAGACTCATGCGACGTCCTCCTGGCTGGGTGACTTCCACAGCCGCAAACGGTTGGCGTTACTCACCACGGTGATGGAAGAGAGTGACATGGCAGCACCCGCAATCATCGGTGAGAGCAGCGTGCCGGTTATTGGGTAGAGCACGCCCGCTGCGATGGGAATACACAGCAGGTTGTAGCCAAAGGCGCCCACCAGATTCTGTTTGATATTGCGCAGCGTGGCGCGGCTGATCTCTATCGCAGACGCCACCCCGTGCAGCGAGCCGCGCATTAGCGTGATGCCCGCGCTCTCAATCGCCACATCGGTGCCTTGGCCAATCGCAAAACCCACATTTGCTCGGGCCAACGCCGGGGCATCATTGATGCCATCGCCCACCATCCCAACGATTTCTCCCGCCTGCTGGCGGCGCTCGATCTCGGCGTGCTTGTCCTCGGGTAGCAGGCCTGCGCGGTACTCATCAATACCCACTTCCTGAGCAATGGCCTTGGCAGTGTGCTCGTTATCGCCTGTCAGCATCACAATGGTTAAGCCGTCTTTCTGCAGGCGCTTGATGGCGGCCACGGTGTCGTGGCGAAGCGGGTCACTGATGCCGAATAGAGCGGCTAATTTGCCGTCCACCGCTAGATACACCAGCGTGCGGGCTTGCTCCTCCAGCGCTCGTGCCTGCTCTTCGCCTGCCGCAAGATCTACCCCTGCCTCACCTAACATACGCGCATTGCCCAGTAATAGTGCTTTGCCGTCGAGCGTTTGGGCTTTCACCCCACCACCGGTAACGCTGTCGAAATTATGGATCTCGGCAGGTTCAACGTTGTGTTCATCCGCGTAGGCCATTAGCGCTGTGGCAAGCGGGTGTTCGGAGCCGCGCTCCAGTGAATGCACTAAGCCAAGAGCGGTCGAGTGCTCCACACCAAACATCTGTGCATCGGTAACGCTGGGCTTGCCCTGGGTGAGCGTGCCAGTCTTATCGACGACTAGCGTGGTCAGCTTGCTGGCGGTTTGCAGCGCCTCGCCGTTGCGTACCAGCACCCCGTGCTCTGCCGCTTTACCGACGCCGATCATGGTCGAGATTGGCGTGGCCAGGCCCAGCGCGCAGGGGCAGGCAATGATCAGCACGGTGGTCGCCGTGACTAGCATGTGAATGACTTGAGGTGCAGGGCCGAAGTTGAACCACGTCAGGGCGGTGAGTACCGCAATGATCATCACTGAAGGGACGAACACACTTGAAACCTGGTCGGCGAGCTCGCCAATCGGTGGGCGTGAGTTCTGGGCGCTCGCCACCTGTTCGGTAATTTGGCCCAGTCGGGTATCGGCGCCTACTCGCGTTGCTCGATATACCAGCCCGCCACGGCCATTCACCGTGCCCGCGCTGACGTCATCTCCCTCGCGCTTCGCTACCGGTACAGGCTCGCCGGTGAGCATCGACTCGTCGATATGGCTTTCGCCTTCGGTCACCTGACCATCCACAGGCAGTCGTTCGCCAGGCCGCACTCGGACGTGATCACCCGTTTGCACGGCATCGATCTCAATCTCCTGCTCGTGGCCGTCGCGAATAACCCTCGCTGTTCGGCTCTGTAGGTCAAGCAGGCGCTTTAAGGCATTGCTGGTGCGCCCTCGGGCGCGTAGCTCCATGGCATTGCCGAGCAGAATCAGCCCGATCACCATGGCGGAGGCTTCAAAATAGATGCCTTGAGCGACTTCCGGTAACCACGGTGCGAACAGCACCACCGCCATGGAGTAGAGCCAGGCAGTGCCGGTGCCTATGGCGACTAATGTATCCATATTGGCTTGGCGATGCTTAAACTGCTTCCAGGCGTTGACGAAAAAGTGCCGCCCAGGGAAGGCCATAATGCCCAGGGTTAATAGACCAATCACCAGCCAATAGAGACGCCCTAACCCCATCGGGTGAGGGTGGAAAAACAGCATGCTGAGCATCAGTGGAATCGCTAGTGCCAACGAGATGGCGCTGCCGCGCAGCCGTTTTTGGTATGTCTTGGCATCCTGCTCTGCCCGGGTGCACTCGGCTTCCCGCATATCCACAATCGGCTCGGCACCGTAGCCCGCTGACTCAACGGCGGCGATCAATGCTTGAGTCTCGGCACTGCCAAACACCTGGGCGGAGTGGCTGCCAAAGTTGACGCTGGCAGTGTCTACACCCTCGGTACGCTCAAGCGCTTTTTGAACACTTTTGACACAGCTGGCGCAGGTCATCCCGCTAATCGCCAAGCGCTGCTTTTTGCCCTGGCCATGCCCTTGAGAATGGGGAGGATGACTTGTCGCCTTTTCAGCTTCAGCGGGTAGCGCTTTATCTGGCTGCGTATCAGCAGCGTTTGGGGCTGTTGGCGGAAAGCCCGCCTCGGTCAAGGATTGATCAAGCTCCGCGTCGGTTAACGTCGAAACAACCTCAAGTCGTTTTTCGCTAGGCGTGCCGATCACGTCAGCTTCAGGGTCGCTACTTTGAATTGCCTCGCGCATACGCTTGACGCAACCCTGGCAGTTCATACCGGGTATAGTTCGCGTGGTGGCGCCATGGGCAGTGCTTACGCTTGAGGCGGCTTCGGTAGAGGAGTCGCTCATGGGGCCTCCTGGGTAGATGTTGAGTCTGGGAAGCTTTCAATCAAGCGGCATACGCTATGCCCATCGGGTGTGCCATCAGGCATGTGCTGCCAACTGGTCAAGGCATGCTCCATACGCTCAGCCAGGGCTTCTAGCTCAGCAATACGTGCGCGTATTTGTGGCAAACGGCTAGCGAGTAGGTCGCGCACTAATGGGCACGGTGAGTCGCCTTGGTCGGCGTGAGCCAAGATGTCGCGAATTTCGGCCACGCTAAACCCTAGCTTGCGCGCCCGCTGGATAAAGCGCAGCCGCTCTAAGTCAGTATCGGAAAAGAGCTGATAGCCGTTATCCGGGTGGCGCTGGGGGGCAAGCAGCTGTTCACGAGCATAATGGCGCACGGTCTCAGCGGTGACACCGCCTCGTTTGGCAAGCTCGTTAACTTTCATCGTCTTTTCTCCCGCCTAGCAAAATTGTGTCTATTTCAGTGTAGAACCTATGGGTAACCCATAGGTCAAGGGTGCCTTTGACAATCGGCCGAAATGACTAAAACACTGATTTAAAACGAGCGTGCGACTAATGTATAAGCGAAAAACAAAATAAAACGCTCGTTTGCTCTTGAACCTTTGGCTCAGTTGCGAGAAAACAGTCATGTAAAAATAAAGAGAGTGGATCGTTGGTATCCACGGGATCATCGGGAAGAGAGGCCCACTATGAATAATAAATTTAATAAGCTCACCCTGGCTGCTGCCATCACAGCCGCCTTCGCCAGCCAAGCCCATGCGGGCGGGTACCAAATTAATGAGCAGAGCGTTAGTGGGCAGGGGTATGGCCATGCAGGTCGTAGCTCTAACGTGCATGATGCCACTATCGTATATGGCAACCCGGCGGGTATGTCGTTTTTGGATCGGGCCCAGGTGACTGTGGGTGGAACCTTTCTCAGCGTCAATACCGATATCAGTAACGTCAGCGCTTCTCAATCCAGTCCGGCATTTCTGCAAGCCACGGGTGGCTTGACTGATACGCTGCCTGTTTCAGGAACCAACGATGGCGATATGGTACCAGGCACCCTGGTACCTTTTGCCTTTTACGCGCAGCCGGTTAATGAGCAGTTAGCCTTCGGTTTTGGTGTATATGCGCCTTTCGGCTCAAAAACCGATTATGAAGACGGTTTCCAAGGGCGTAACCAAGGAAACTATACCGAAGTCAAGGTTATGACCGCCCAGCCAACCGTCTCCTACCGCTTTAACGAGCAGTGGGGCGTGGGTGTTGGTGTCACGTATAACCGCGTAGAAGGGGAGCTGCGTCGACAAGTGCCCGTGGCTACTCCGTTAGGACTTTCAGAAGTCGACTCACGCGTTGAAGGTGATGACGAGGCGTGGGGCTATAACCTGGGGGTGATCTATCAGCCAGTACCGGAAACCACGCTCGGCTTGACGTACCGCTCGAAAGTGGATTTCAACCTGGAGGGCAGCTTCTCTGCAAGCTCGCCTGTGCTAGACCAACTGGGCATCGGCACCGTAACGGATACTGCTGCGCTGGATTTGACCACGCCTGAAACGGTTAACTTTTCGCTGACTCAGCAAATGAGCGACAACCTTAAGCTGATGTTTGGTGCTTCCTGGGCGCGCTGGAGCGAATTTGACCAGATTCTGGTCACCGGTACCGAGCGTGGCGAGATCACTAATGAGCAGCAGAATTACTCTAACGCTTGGGCCTTCTCCACTGGCGGCGAATATCAATTGACCCCTCAACTTGCTTTGCGCGCCGGAGTTGCGCTTGACTTTACCCCAACGCAGGATGAAACACGTAGTGTTCGGATTCCGTCTGATGATCGGCGCATCTTCTCAATTGGTGCTGGCTGGAGTCCTACACCTGACCTGACCCTGGATGTGGCGTACTCCTATTTGACCGAGCGTGGCACTCAGGTAGACCAGTCCAAAACGGACAGTTTCACGGTAGCCGGTCAGCGCACGCCGCCCATCACTTCGAACTACTCAGCCGACTACAAAAACGAAGCCCACGGTATTGGTGCCCAGCTCACCTATCGTTTTTAAGGTATGGCGAGAGAGCTACTCTACCCAAACCCGGCGCCCGCCGGGTTTTTTATTGCCTTGTAGCAGGCCATTGGATGCGGGGCGTGCCGGCTTTCGTTACACTATGCGCTTTTCTGATCGATACACCTCTGTACGACCAGATACAGACCAAGCTAGGGCGATCCCATGTTGGAAACCAACCCGATTCACAACCAGATTAAGGACCTGTCTGAGCGGACAGACGTTCTTAGGGGGTATCTTTGACTATGCCGAGAAGAAAGATCGGCTAGAAGAAGTTACCCGCGAACTGGAAGATCCTAATGTCTGGAATGATCCGGACTACGCGCAGAAGTTAGGTAAAGAGCGCGCCTCCCTCGAAGCCATTGTGGCCACCATTGATGACCTTGAACAGGGCCTGGGCGATAGCCGGGACCTGTTAGAGCTGGCGGAAATGGAAGAGGACGAAGGCACCGTCGATGAAGTGCGCAAAGAGCTGGACAGCATGCAGGCGGCGCTTGAGAAGCTTGAGTTTCGGCGCATGTTTTCCGGTGATATGGACCCCAATAATGCCTACCTGGATATTCAGTCCGGCTCTGGGGGCACTGAGGCGCAGGACTGGGCCAATATACTGCTGCGTATGTACCTACGCTGGGCGGAGAGCCATGGCTTCAAAGCCGATATCACTGAAATCTCCGCGGGCGAAGTGGCGGGCATTAAGTCGGCCACCGTACATATCCAGGGCGACTACGCCTTCGGCTGGCTACGTACCGAAACTGGCGTGCATCGCTTAGTACGGAAAAGCCCATTCGACTCAGGCGGCCGCCGACACACGTCTTTTGCATCGGTATTCCTGTCGCCGGAAATTGACGACAGCTTTGAGGTCGAGATTAACCCCTCGGACTTGCGCGTCGATACTTACCGCTCCAGTGGCGCGGGTGGCCAGCACGTTAACACCACCGACTCAGCGGTGCGGATTACCCACGAGCCGACCGGCATTGTGGTGGCCTGCCAGGGTCAACGTAGCCAGCATGCTAACCGCGATTTCGCGATGAAGCAGTTGAAAGCACGGCTATGGGAGCACGAGATGCAAAAGCGTAATGCCGCCAAGCAGGAGGCCGAAGACTCCAAGGCGGATATCGGCTGGGGCAGCCAGATTCGTTCTTACGTGCTTGACGATCAGCGCATCAAAGATTTGCGCACCAGCGTGCAGTCCAGCAACTGCGATAAAGTGCTCGACGGGGACATTGATCAATTTATCGTCGCCAGCTTGAAGCAAGGTTTGTAATTTTTAGCGATTGAACACGAATAGGGTGCCCCATGGCTAACCAAGACGCGTCTCCTGCAGAGAACGAGAACCACCTGATCGCTGAGCGACGAGCTAAGCTTACCGCTCGCCGCGAACGTGCCGCTGAGCAGGGAAAGAGTGCATTCCCCAATGATTTTCGCCGCGACAGCTTAACCGTTGAGCTGCAGAACGCCTTCGGTGAAAAAGACAAGGCCGAGTTGGAAGCGCTGGATCACCACGCCTCCGTAGCTGGACGTGTTATGCGTCAGCGTGGGCCCTTTATCGTTATTCAGGATGTGGCCGGACAAATCCAGCTCTACGTGGACAAGAAAGGCCTGCCCGCTGACGTACTTGAAGACGTTAAAAGTTGGGATATCGGTGATATCGTCGCCGCCCACGGGCCGGTGCATAAATCCGGCAAAGGCGACCTGTACGTAATGATGAAGGAGGCGCAACTGCTCACCAAGAGCCTGCGCCCGCTGCCGGATAAATTTCACGGGCTGACCGATATGGAAGCCCGCTATCGCCAGCGCTATGTGGATCTGATCATGAATCCACAGTCGCGCAAGGTGTTTGAAACCCGTGCCGCGGTGATTAGCTCCATGCGCCGCTTCTTTGAAGCCCGTGGCTTTATGGAAGTGGAAACGCCGATGCTCCAGCCGATTCCCGGCGGCGCCGCGGCGCGTCCCTTCATCACCCACCACAATGCGCTGGATATCGATATGTACCTGCGCATTGCGCCGGAGCTTTACCTCAAGCGCTTGGTGGTGGGCGGCTTTGAAAAAGTGTTTGAGATTAACCGCAACTTCCGTAATGAAGGGTTATCCACGCGCCATAACCCAGAATTCACCATGGTGGAGTTCTACTGGGCCTACGCGGATTACCGCGACCTGCTGGATATGACCGAAGCAATGCTGCGTACGGCCGCTGAAGAAGTACTTGGCAGCGCGGTGATTGAGTACCAGGGTGCCAGCTATGATTTCGGTCAGCCATTCGTTCGCTTAACCTTGCGCCAGGCGATTCTTGATCATGGCGACGGCATTTCCGACAGCGATTTGGATTCGTTGGAAGCGGCGCGGGCCACCGCTGAAAAACTGGGTATCAAAGTCAAAGAGAGTTGGGGATTGGGCAAGGTACAAACCGAGATATTTGAAGAGGTGGCCGAGCACAAGCTCGACCAGCCGACCTTTATCACCGAGTACCCTGCAGAGGTCAGCCCCCTGGCACGGCGTAATGACGCTAACCCGTTCGTTACGGATCGGTTTGAGTTCTTTGTGGGTGGTCGTGAAATCGCTAATGGTTTCTCGGAGCTCAACGACGCTGAAGACCAGGCAGAGCGCTTCCGCGCCCAGTCAGCAGAGAAAGATGCGGGTGATTTGGAAGCGATGTATTACGACGCTGATTATATCCGTGCGCTGGAGTATGGCATGCCGCCTACCGCTGGTGAAGGTATCGGCATCGATCGGCTTGTAATGCTGTTCACGGATAGCCCATCCATTCGAGATGTGCTGCTGTTCCCGGCAATGCGCCCTGAAGTGGACTAAACCCTTACGATAGCGGATGAAAAGTTGGTAAGGGCGCGTTATAGCGCCCATAATGATCAACGTTTCGACGGCGAGGAGAATCCCATGAAACTGCTTAACCGCTCCGCACTGAGCGTCAGGCCGACCCAGCCCTTTGTGGACTGGATCAATGCGCTCGAACCCACCATGGGAGACGACGACCTGACCCTGGACGACGTCGAGCGTGAAAGTACCATTTATCTGATTCCTGAAATGGATACCCCAGAAGCACTGGAAACTTTTGTACGTGAACGCTGTGTGGAAATTCTCGAAACTGAGCTGCGCGCTTGGGAAGAGGATGAACGGCAGTGGCCGGGCAAACTTGACTGGGCTCTGTTTCAAGAGTTTGTGCGCGTTGAACACAGCTACCTCGCCATTGACTTAGACGACGAAACGCCGCTGGAAATCTCAGAAGTGGATGACGCGCTGCTGCTCGACAGTGAGCAAGACTAGCTATTAGCGTGCTAATATAAGGCTCTGCCTGGAGCTTGCTAGCTGACTTTTCAAGTAGCGCAAGTGTATAGATAAACCGGCTTAGGCCGGTTTTCTGCTTTTAGCTGTTTCGCTTAGGAACGCCACCCATGCGACTGTTTGAAACCCGTCCGGGAGACGATGGTTTACCCGGCCCTGAACGCGCCCTTGCTGTGTTGGCGCTGGTGACCGGTACCTTGATGGCGGTGGTTGACACCACCATGATCAATCTAGCGCTCCCCACCATTGCTGCCGATTTGAATGTCTCGGCATCCCGAGCGGTATGGATCACCAACCTTTTTCAGGTCGTTTGCGCGGCTTTTTTGCTCGTGTTTGCGGGTATTAGTGAGTTGATCACGCGTCGCAGACTCTACCTATTCGGGCTCGCGACGTTTGTCGCCGCCGCGCTAGGTGCCGCGCTATCGCGCAACCTGGAAACGCTGCTGGTATTTCGTGCTTTCCAAGGGCTAGGCGCTGCAGCCACGCTATCTATCGGCCCATCGCTCTATCGCGCCATTTTCCCCTCGCGCCTATTGGGCAGCGCCCTTGGCTTAAGCGCGTTGGTGGTGGCTGGAGGCTACGCAGCGGGGCCTACTTTGAGTGGCGTCATTTTGTCCTTTGCCGATTGGCCCTGGCTGTTTGCCTTAAACGTGCCGCTGGGTCTCTGCTCGCTGTGGTTGGCCAAGCGGGCGCTGCCTCGGGAAGAGCCGCGTAAAGGCAGTTTTGACGTAGCAGGCGCGCTGCTCTCGATTGTTATGCTGGCCAGTTTCTTCATTGCCATGGATGCTGTCAGCCACGCCGCGCCGATATGGCAAAGCGGCGGCTGGGCTCTGTTGGCGGTATTGGCCTGTGTTGGGTTTATTGCTCGTCAGCGACGTGCGCCATACCCACTCCTACCACTGAGCGTGTTTGCCGAGCTGCGCTTTACGCTGGCGGTGTCTGCCTCCGGGCTTGCCTTTATAGGTCAGGGCCTTACTTTTGTGGCACTGTCGTTTTTCTATCAGGAGCAGATGGGGTTTTCGCCGCTGGAAACGGCTTGGCTATTCACTCCCTGGCCGCTCGCCATTATGCTGGTAGGGCCTGTGGCGGGGCGCTTAGCCGACCGGGTTAACCCCAGTATTCTCTCGAGTAGCGGGCTTGGTCTGTTGATCCTTGGCTTGATTGCGCTAGCGCTCGTGGATGAGTCTACCGGTGTGGCGGGCAGTTTGTGGCGTACCGCATTATGCGGTATTGGCTTTGGCCTATTCCAGCCACCCAACAATCGCGAAATGATGGGTAGTCTACCGCCGGAGCGCAGTTCCAACGTTTCTGGGGTCATGAGTACAACGCGCACAGTGGGGCAGTCGTTTGGGGTGGCCCTGGTCGGTGCTGCGCTGGCGCTGGGTTGGCCTGTTCAAGTAACGCTTTGGCTCGGGGCGACCACCACGCTGCTGGCACTGTTGGCAAGTGTTGCACGTATGCCGCTGGCAAGACGCGCTTTACTCGCTCGCCGGGCATCGTCTGCTGGACAGTAAGCGCGTACAATAAAATGGTTTGTGATCTCAAGGAGAACCCCATGACGCTGCAGACACAGATTGAGCAGAAGTTAGCGGCACTCGCGCCCGATGTGCTGCAGGTTGAAAACGAAAGCCACATGCATAACGTGCCCGCCAACTCGGAAACTCACTTCAAAGTGACCCTGGTCAGCGACACTTTTGACGGCCTGATGCCGGTGAAGCGCCATCAAAAGATTTATGCGTTGTTGGCCGATGAGCTCTCGGGCCCAGTGCATGCCTTGGCAATGCATCTTTACACCCCTGATGAATGGCAGGCGCGCGGCGGTGAACGCCCCAACTCACCCAACTGCCGTGGCGGCGGAAAGTGACACAAGAAGTTATTCGGCGTCACTACCTGGAGGCCATGGGCATTACCGCTTGGGCCTCACGCTACCAATTGCCCAATGCCCTGCCCACAGAAGTCTGCGAGTGGGAGGAGTCGATGCCTGCTCCAACGCCGCCCCGGGAGCGGCTGCAGGCACTGTTGGATGACGCTCCCGCGCCAAGGCGCGCTATGCCCAACCCCCAGGCGCCCAAATCTCAAGCGCCCGAACCCAGTGGGTCAGGTGATGGCATTGCTTCACCTTCGGCGGTGCGGGCACTTCTGGGGCAAGAGGATAAACCGGCGATTGCTCCTGCTGATACGTCGGCCTCCACGGTAGAAGCGTTGCCTACCAAGTCGGCTAAACCGCTTCAGTTCGCTCTTTCCTGTCTATGCCTTAACGGCCGCTGGCTGGTGGTGCAAGCCGGTGAAATAAGTGCACAGGAGCGTCAGCTACTGGCCAATTTGCTTCAGGCAGCGGGTATTCAGCAGGACGCGCTACCTGAAGTAACGCACTTTACTTGGCCGCAAATGACCAATGCTTTTGCGGTTGAGGATCCGTTAGATGAAGCTCGTGAAGGCGTGGCGGCCTTTATTGCAGGTAGGGTTAGTCGGCAGGGGTGGCGGTTAGAGCGGCTACTTTGGTGGGGCGAACTGGGCACTGAACAAGCGCCGCTGGATCGTATAATGAACGTGACCGAAGGCCACTGTCATACGCTTTCACTGCCCGTGTGGCAGGGCCCAGCGCTTGCGTCACTGCTCGACGGTACCAGTAACAAGCGTGACCTATGGCCCGCGCTGCAAGCGCTTAGCCAGCAGTGGGCGGCCAATAGTTCGACAGGCGATCAGCCAGACGGCGCCAGGCAGTCAGCTGATGATCACTGAACTGACCGTTGAGCACTTAGCGTTGCTGACAGCGCTAGAGCGTCAGGCGCAAAGCGGTACCACCGATTCACAAATGCTTGAAGCGCTGGGCAGTCGAGACAGCTGTGTATTGGGCCGATGGCAGCGTGAGCAGTTGCAAGGGTATGCCATTGTGGCGCGATTGCCGTTTGAAGCGGAACTGCATGCCATAGGGGTTTTACCAGAGTGGCGCCGTAGTGGCGTGGGGTTTGCGCTGATGGAGGCGGTACTCGCAACAGCTCAAGGCTGGTCAAGTGAACGCCTACTGCTTGAAGTGCGGGTGGGAAACCTTAGCGCTATTCAGCTCTATCAGCGCTGTGGGCTTAGCGAAGATGGACGCCGCAAAGGCTACTATCCGGCTCAAGACCCTTCTTTCGCTCAGGGCTGTTCATCAGCTCAAGGTTCTTCATTTGCTCAGGGCTCTTCATTTGCTCAGGGCTGCCCAGCGGCGCAGGGCGCCACTGGGCGAGAAGATGCGCTGCTGATGTCCCTGGTGCTTTAGGCGGCAGCGTATATGGCGGGTTAGTTCGGGGTGTTAGATGTTTCCAGACTCTCAAATTTACTTAGCAGGCCATTGAGGCGACGCTCCCACTCTTCACGCTCCTCTTTAAGCTTGGCGTTTTCACCGCGCAGCTCTTCATTTTCCAGTTTCATCATTTCCAGTGCATCAACGGTATCGGTGACTTTCTGTTCAAGCTGGTTAAATAGTTCCAGACTCATGTGTAGCTCCATAGCATAAAATGTTAAGCGAAAATAAGCTCAAAAAAACAAGCGCAAAGCTTGCCAGTAGGGACGAATGAGGCGAGCGTAACGCCACCGCCGCGTGGCGGCAAGCGCTGTTTACAACGGCTGGCGTTGATAGAGCCGAGCGCTGGTTTCCCCAGCCTGAGTTTCACGCTGTAACTGCCAGTTAGAGGGAACGCTCGGCACCAAAGATGTTTCGGTTTCGAGGTAGATCATTGCCCCTTCGCTAAGCCAGCCGCCGCTCTCCAGCGCTGAGCAGCAAGGCGCGGCCAACTGCTGATGAAAGGGGGGATCGAGAAATACCAGCGTATAGGGCTTTGTAGGACGTGCCAGATAAGCCTGGACATCATTAACATGCAGCGCACTTGAGGTAATATTAAGTGACGCGAGGTTGGTTGTAAGCTGCGCGGCCACCTTTGGGTCGCGCTCAACAAAATCGACCCACGCCGCGCCACGGGACACAGCTTCAATGCCGAGCGCGCCAGTGCCTGCGAATAGGTCTAGCACCCGTTGGCCGTAAAGCTGTTGTCCCAGCCAGTTGAATAACGTTTCGCGCACCCGGTCTGGCGTCGGGCGCAGGCCCGGGCTGTCTAGCACAGGCAACTGGCGGCGGCGAAACTCACCACCAATAATGCGCAATTTACCCGCTGGCTTACCCAGTGCTTTGCCAGTCCGCTTTGCAGGTGCGCGGCGGGAGACGGATGATCGAGGGGGGCGTTGTCGTGTCATGAGGCGGATTGTAGCGGGCTGCTTATCCAAAGTCTCTGCCGCCGGTGGTAGGATGGGCCTAATGTTCACTTTTTATGTCGGATAACACTCATGTTTGGTTTTTTTAAGCGTAAGAACAAGCACGACCCAGAGCAGGCGCCGCAAAAAGAAGAGCCTCAGCTTGAAAAGGAGGCGCAGGATGATGCCAGGGTTGGCGAGCCGAACCCTGAGGCGCGTCAAATGCCAACTGAGCGCCCACCGTCTGACACTCTAGAGACAGACAAAGTAGAGACTGAAAAGCCCGAAAATGCCCCATCAGAAATTGAAAACCTAGCGGATTCGCCGCACACGCCTGATGCTTTATTAGAGCCGTCGCCAGAACCCGTTCCAGAACCAGCCACCGAACCTGAGCCCGCGCCTGAGTCAGAACCGATTCCCGAATCTGAGCCCGTTATTGAGCTTGAGCCGATAACTGAACCCGAGCCTGTTCGTGAAACGGCGCAGCGACCCGCATTGCAAGACAAGCCTGTCGCCAAAAAAAGTGAACAGCCGGGCGAGCAGAAGGGCTGGTTTGCGCGTATTAAATCGGGCCTGGGCAAAACCCGCGCAAACCTCACCGACGGCATCGCCGATCTGTTTTTAGGTAAAAAACAGATCGATGATGAGCTGCTGGAAGATCTTGAAACGCAGCTGTTACTGGCGGATGTGGGGATTGAGGCGACCAGCGAGATTATTGAGCGGTTAGAAGCGCGTGTTTCGCGTAAAGAGCTAAACAACCCTGAGGCGCTCTACCGAGGCCTTCAGGAAGAGTTGACCGCGATGCTGGCGCCGGTCGCCAAGCCGCTGGTGCTCGAAAAACAGGGCAGCGGTCCGTTTGTGATTTTAGTAGTGGGCGTTAATGGTGTGGGTAAGACTACCACCATTGGTAAGCTCACCCAACGCTTTCAGCGGGAAGGTAAAAGCGTCATGTTGGCGGCCGGTGACACCTTCCGTGCCGCTGCAGTAGAGCAGCTTAAAGTGTGGGGCGAACGCAACCGTGTACCGGTGATTGCACAGCACACAGGCGCAGACAGCGCTTCGGTTATTTACGACGCGGTGGCGGCTGCCAAAGCCCGTGGCGTTGATGTTTTAATTGCTGATACTGCTGGGAGGCTGCATAACAAAAGCCACCTGATGGAAGAGTTGAAAAAAGTCCACCGAGTGATGCAGAAGCTTGACGATACAGCGCCCCATGAAGTGATGCTGGTGCTGGATGCGGGCACCGGGCAAAACGCTATTTCCCAAGCCAGCACGTTTAACGATGCCGTGCCGGTTAGCGGGATTACGCTAACTAAGTTGGATGGCACCGCCAAAGGCGGCATTATTTTCGCGTTGGCCAAACAGCTGGAAACGCCGATTCGCTTTATTGGCGTGGGGGAGGGAATCGACGACCTGCGCCCCTTCGAGGCCAGTGATTTTGTCCACGCGCTGTTTGACCGCCAAGGGGACGATGCCAGCGCATGATCGCCTTTGAGCATGTGGGAAAACGCTACGGCGGCCGTTTTGAAGCGCTGGCGCATCTTAACTTTCGTGTTGCCCGAGGTGAGATGGTGTTCCTTACCGGCCACTCCGGGGCGGGGAAGAGTTCACTGCTACGTTTAATTATGCGTCTTGAAAAGCCCAGCCGGGGAAGAGTCGTGGTGGCAGGGCATGATATTGCCCAGCTGCACGCTAGTCAGGTGCCGTTTTATCGTCGCCAAATTGGCGTGGTCTTCCAGGATCACCAACTGCTCTTTGATCGCAGCATTTTTCACAATGTCTCTCTGCCTCTGGAGATTCAAGGGGTCGAGCCCCGTGAAGCCGCCCGGCGAGTGCGCGCCGCTTTAGATAAAGTTGGGCTGTTACATCGTGAAAAGGCGTTGCCTATAGAGCTTTCCGGCGGTGAGCAGCAGCGGGTAGGCATCGCCCGGGCGGTGGTCAATAAGCCCTCACTGCTGCTTGCAGACGAGCCGACAGGTAACCTGGATCCGCAGCTCTCGGCGGATATTATGGCGCTGTTTGAAGATTTTAATCGGATTGGTACGACAGTCATGATCGCCAGTCACGACTTGGCGCTAATCGCCCGGTTGCGCCACCGTATTTTACGATTAAGCGATGGCCGTCTAGTGGCTGATGAGGGCGCGGTATGAGGCCATCTGCCACCCCCAAGCGCCCAAAGGGCGCAGCCCTTAAAGCGCCCCGCAGTACCGCCAAGCCCTCTGCTGACCGAGCCCCGCAGCGGGGCGCTAGGTCGCAGCAAACGCGCTTTTCCAGCCGCCTACGCGCCTGGGGCCGCCACCACCGCAGCATGGCGTGGGATAGCTTTTATCGCCTGGTACGCTATCCCTTAGGGAACCTGCTGACCATGTTAGCCATCGCTATTGCACTGGTGTTGCCTGCCGCGCTGTGGTTAACCCTGGACAGTGCGCGCTTGCTGGATGCGGAGCTGGATGAGAGTGCCACCCTCACGGTCTACTTAGCGCTAAGCGCTGATGATGCCCAGGCTCAGCGTATTGAAGAGGCGGTTAACGCTGAGCCGAGCGTACTTGGCACGCAGTTGATCAGCGCCGAGCAGGGCATGGCGGAGTTTCAACAGTCGCTGGGGCTTGATGATGCGCTAGCGGGTCTGGAAAGCAATCCGCTCCCCATCAGTATTGTAGTGCGCCCAGAAAGCATTGAGCCTGCCGCCATGCAGCAGTTAGCCAGCACACTCGAAGCCCTTTCTGGTGTCGATGAAGTTCGCGTTGATTTGGCTTGGGTCGAACGATTAAGAAACTTGGCTGAACTAGGTAGGCGCGTTGCGCTGGCGTTAGGAGCGCTGTTTGGTCTGGGGGTTTTACTGGTGGTGGGTAATACCATTCGCCTGTCGGTGGAGAGCCGCCGTCGGGAAATGGAAGTGGTAATGCTGATTGGTGCCACCCACGCATTTGTTAGGCGGCCTTTTCTTTATAGCGGCGCATGGTACGGTGTCGGCGGTGGTTTGCTAGCGCTTGGCCTGCTAGGTGTGGGTAACCATTGGCTTTCGCTACCGGTGGCGGCGCTGGCGGCGAGCTACGGCGCCAGCTTCTCATTGCCCCAGCTCGATGTGACAGGCTCTACAATTCTGCTATCTTGCAGTACACTATTAGGCTGGTTGGGCGCTTGGTTGGCGGTGACACGTCACCTCTCAAGTATTCGCCCAAAATGATGTGGTAAAAAGGTCAGCCGTTTATGCTTGAGTTCATTTATGAACGCGGTCGCTGCCAAATCACTACCGATACGGCGGGCCAAGGCAAAGCTGGGTGAACCTTCTTCTCGCGATACTGTCTCTAAGACACAATCTTTATAGATAACGTCTTTGTAATAGAGTCATGGTAAATAGGTGTTATTGATAACGTGCTACGTCAACCACGATGGGTTACAGGGGAGACCACCTGCACATGAGCACTAGTCTTATACCGGTGGGTCAGCTATCACCCGGCGGCGATCTGGGCGGCTATATCCGCGCAGTCAATGGAATTTCGGTTTTAAGTGCCGATGAAGAGCGTGAACTCGCCTATCGTCTTTATGATGACGGTGACCTAGAAGCTGCTCGGCGTTTAGTTATGTCACATTTGCGCTTTGTGGTTCACATTGCGCGCAGCTATTCCGGCTATGGTTTACCCCAAGCCGACCTGATTCAAGAAGGTAATGTGGGGCTAATGAAGGCCGTTAAACGCTTTGATCCTAATCAAGGCGTCCGTTTGGTCTCTTTTGCCGTACATTGGATTAAAGCGGAAATTCACGAGTTTGTGCTGCGCAACTGGCGAATCGTTAAAATTGCCACGACCAAGGCGCAGCGGAAATTGTTTTTCAATCTGCGTAGCGCGAAAAAGCGCCTAGCCTGGTTGAACAACGACGAAGTGGCTGCCATCGCTAAAGATCTTGATGTTAAGCCTGAGATCGTGCGCGATATGGAAGGCCGCTTGTCGTCATACGATGCAGGCTATGACGCCCCGGCAGGCGATGATGAAGAGAGCACCTATCAAGCACCGGTGCACTTTTTAGACGATGCTGCTTCCGATCCAGCTACGCAGTTGGAAGATAGCAACTTCGAGGAAGACTCAACGCGTCGTTTGCAGCTTGCTCTCGAAGGGTTGGATGAGCGCTCGCGGGATATTTTACAGCGCCGCTGGTTGGCAGATAGCAAAGAGACGCTGCATGATCTGGCTGATGTTTACGGCGTCAGCGCTGAGCGTATCCGCCAGCTTGAAAAGAATGCGATGAAAAAGCTACGTCAGAAAATGGGCGAAGAGATGGTTGCTTAAGACCCCATTGAATGCCTGACTTTTTGGCTTTGCAGCATAAAAAAACCGGCCCCTTTAAAGAGGGCCGGTTTTTTGTGTCATCCGTGTTTTAGCCTAAGCGGGCTGCACCGCAGCACGCAGTAATTGGGCTGAAAGCAGTGACCACTGATCTTCCCAGTGCTCGGTCGGCAGGCGCTTAAAGTCGCTACGCACATACTGAGAAATTCGCCCCTCTGCCTGGGCCGCGAGCAAATTGGCGGCAGCAGAGGCGGGAATTGTGGGCCGCAAGCCTTCGCGAAGCTCGGCTTCACGAAGAATTTGCTTGAGTTGCATCTCCAGGCGTTCAAATAACTGATTGACCCGCTGGCGCAGCCGCGCGGTTTCGCCGGTGAGTACGTCACCGCCCATTACTCGTGCCAGGCCAGGATTTTTTTCGGCAAAACCCAGTAGTAGCGACAAGATGGTGCCGCAACGGGTAGTGGCGTCAGGTACGTCGTCTAAAATACGCGTAATGCGCTCAAAGATGCTCTCTTCAATAAAGTCGATCAGCCCTTCGAACATGCGCGCCTTGCTGGGGAAATGGCGGTACAGCGCCGCTTCCGACACGCCAACCTGACGAGCGAGGGCGGCAGTAGTAATCCGCTTGCCGCTGTCTTCCTCAAGCATTAGCGCCAGGGCTTGCAGGATTTGCTCGCGGCGGCGAGGTTTACGATCTTCGCTCATAACGTTAGCCCTCCGTCGCGGTTAATTCGCGTCCTTGATTTGAGTACCTACACCAGCATTGGTGAAAATTTCCAGCAATACCGCGTGTGGGACACGTCCATCAATGATGTGCGAACTGTTCACGCCACCTTTCACTGCGTCTAATGCACAGCGAATCTTAGGCAGCATGCCGCCATAAATCGTGCCGTCGGCAATCAGTTCGTCCACCTGGGAGGTGCTTAAGCCAGTGAGTACCTCGCCGTTGGCATTCATTAAGCCAGCGACATTGGTTAGCAGCATCAGCTTTTCAGCGTTCAGCGCTTCGGCAATCTTGCCCGCTACCAGGTCAGCATTGATGTTGTAGCTGTGGCCTGCGGCGTCGACGCCAATGGGAGCAATCACGGGAATAAAGTCGCGAGCAGCAAGCATTTCAATCAGTTCGGTTGAAATCGACTCTACTTCGCCGACATGACCAATATCGATAATTTCCGGAGCGGTCATCTCGGGGCTTTGGTGCTCCACCTTGAGCTGGCGGGCACGAATTTGTGAACCATCCTTGCCGGTCAAGCCAATTGCTTTGCCACCGCTTTGATTGATCAGATTGACGATGCTTTTGTTGACTAGGCCACCCAAGACCATCTCGACGACGTCCATGGTTTGCGAGTCAGTGACCCGCATACCGTTGACGAAGCGCGACTCGATATTGAGCTTTTTGAGCAAGTCACCGATCTGCGGTCCGCCACCATGCACCACTACTGGGTTGATGCCGACTTCCTTCATTAACACGATATCGCGGGCAAAGGAGTCAATCAGGGTGCTTTCGGTCATCGCATTGCCGCCGTACTTGACCACCACGGTCTTGCCTGAAAACTGCTGAATATAGGGGAGGGCTTCGGAAAGCACCTCCACAACGACCTGGGGGTCGCGACTGGCTGAACTCATGAGGTTGTCCCTTGCGAACGTTTATTATGCTGCTAACGTTTATGCTGATTGAGTGGTGAGGGTCGCGCTTTCTATGCGCGCGCGATCCCTCGGCGCCTAACTGTTTCAAGAGCTATTTGAAGAGCTATTTCAAGAGCTATCTAATTAATGGGCAGCTCAATATCTGGCGCGACGCGCTGTAGCGCGTTATTAAAAACCGATCTAATGCGAGCCAAGGCGGCATCGTCTTTACCTTCAAAGCGCATCACCAGGGCTGGGGTGGTATTGGAAGCGCGACATAAACCCCAGCCATCTGGGTAATCTACGCGGATGCCGTCCAGCGTGGTTTTGATACCTTCGCCGAAGTCGCCCTCGCGAGCAAGCTTATCCACTAGAGAAAATTTGTTAGCGTCGGTAACTGCGATATTAATTTCTGGGGTGCTAACGTCTTGAGGAAAGTGGGCAAAAAAGGTGTCGGCGTCCTCATGCTGGTTGGCGAGAATCTCTACCAGTCGAGCGGCAGCGTAAAGGCCATCGTCAAAACCATACCAGCGCTCTTTGAAAAAAATGTGCCCGCTCATCTCGCCACCTAGTTGAGCACCCGTCTCCTTCATCCGTGCCTTGATGAGTGAGTGGCCGGTACGCCACATCTCAGGTTCACCGCCTGCCTCGCTAATCACCTTGACTAGATTACCGGTGCACTTGATATCAAAAATGACCTTGGCGCCGGGCTGTCGCGCGAGCATATCGGTGGCAAATACCATCAGCAGGTGGTCGGGATAAATCAGCTTGCCCGAGGGTGTTACGACGCCTAAACGGTCGCCATCTCCGTCGAAGGCCAGGCCAATATCAGCGCCGGTTTCTTGCACCTTGCGCATCAGGTCCTGCATGTTTTCCGGTTTGCCGGGATCAGGGTGGTGATTGGGGAAGTGACCATCAATCTCGGCGAATAGCGGCGTCGTTTCAATACCCAGGCGCGTTAATAGCTGTGGGCCAAGCTCCCCGGCTACCCCATTGCCGCAGTCAACCACGGCTTTGATCGGCCGGTTGATCTTAACGTCACTTAAAATACGCGCTAAATAGGTTTCGCGAATATCCTGCTGGGTGATGTTGCCCGCACCGCTCTCCAACTTTCCGGACTGAATACGCTCAAACAGGGCGGTGATGGCATCACCTGAGAGCGTTTCGCCGCCCAGCACGATTTTAAAGCCGTTATAGTCAGGCGGATTATGGCTACCGGTGACCATCACGCCTGACTGAGTGCCATCCAGTATATGAGTGGCAAAGTAGAGTACCGGCGTGGGCACCATGCCGATGTCGATGACGTCGCATCCTGCGGCAGTCAGGCCGCGCATCAGCGCTGTTTGCAGCCGAGCGCCGGAAAGGCGACCGTCTCGAGCAACCACCACGCTGGACTCACCACGCGCGGCAGCTTCCGAGCCCACGGCACGACCAATCAGTTCAACCGTTTCTACTGTGAGCGTGTCGTCCACAATGCCGCGTATATCATAGGCGCGGAAAATCGAAGCGGGTACGGTCTGTGCGTTCATAAAGCTTCCCGTTATAAAAACATGCCTACAGAGCGTTACTGGCTACCGGTGCTGCCAAAGCCGCCGCTACCACGCGTAGAGTCTTCAAAGGCGTCCACAAGCGTGAGTTCGGCTTGCACCACGGGTACCAGTACGTACTGAGCTAGCCGGTCAAAAGGCGCCAGCGTAAACGTGCTCTGTCCGCGGTTCCATACCGAAATCATCAGTTCGCCCTGGTAATCCGAGTCGATTAAACCCACCAAATTGCCTAGCACGATGCCGTGTTTGTGTCCTAAGCCGGAGCGGGGAAGAATCATGCCCGCCAAGCTCGGGTCTTCAATATAGATGGCAATCCCGGTACGCACGAGCTGACATTCGCCGGGAGCCAGCGTCAATGGCTCGTCCAGCAGTGCGCGCAAATCCATGCCTGCAGAGCCCGTTGTTGCGTAAGCGGGTAGGTAGTCGTGCAAACGCTCATCCAATACTTTGCACTGTAGGCGGGGGCGGGCACTCATAGGAACTCTCCAGAAGTGATGTCAGGTATTTTTTTGAGCCGCTTTCGTAGATAGCAGCGCTAATGCTTGGCTGAGAATGGTCGCGGCCAGTTGAGTCTTCGGCTGGGGTGGCTCTGCGCGGCTCTCTATGCCGTCTACGGTGCGCCATAGTAACCAGGCCGCATTCTGATCGCTGCCGAATCCCAGGCCCGCCTGAGAAACATCGTTAGCCACAATCATGTCTAGCCCTTTGCGCTGTAGTTTATCTCGGGCGTAGCGCTCAACCTCTTGGGTTTCGGCGGCAAAACCCACGACAAGAGGGCGCTGCTCCACGGGCAGCGCGGCGACACTGGCGATAATGTCGGGATTTTTAACTAGGGTCAGGGTGAGCGTATCGCTATCGTCCTGCTTTTTAAGCTTGTGCTCGGCGGGGGCTGCCGCACGATAGTCGGCGACCGCCGCGCAGCCAATAAAAACCCCTGCCAGGGGCGCTAGCCGCTGCGCCTCTGCGTACATCTGCTCGGCGGACTCAACGTCAATTCGTGTGACGCCTTGGGGCGTGGGTAGGTTAACCGGCCCGCTGATCAGCGTCACCCGCGCCCCTTGTGCCACTGCCGCCGCGGCGAGAGCAAAGCCCATCTTCCCTGAGCTGTGATTGGAAAGGTAGCGCACCGGGTCTAGCGGTTCCCGCGTAGGCCCAGCAGTGATGACCACGTGAGGAGCGCTGGCCGAGGCATCGGGATACTGGACGAAAGGCGCTGAAAACAGGGCCGTCACGACACTGAATATCTCTTCAGGCTCGCTCATGCGACCAGGCCCTACATCACCACAGGCTTGATCACCTGCGTCGGGGCCTATCTGCTGCCAACCATCTTGCTGAAGCTGCTCTACGTTGCGCTGGGTAGCGGGGTGGCGCCACATTGCCTGGTTCATTGCTGGGGCAATCAGTTTAGGCGCTTCTGACGCTAAGCAGAGCGTGGTGAGCAAGTCGTCAGCCATGCCATGCACTAATCGAGCGATTAAGTCGGCGGTAGCGGGAGCAATCAGCACCACATCCGCCCAGCGGGCCAGCTCAATATGGCCCATGCCTGCTTCGGCGTCGGGGTCGAGTAAGGAGGTGCGCACAGGCTCACCCGAGAGCGCCTGCAGCGTCAGTGGGGTAATAAAGGCTTGAGCCCCACTGGTCATTACGACGCGCACCTCGCAGCCTGCTTGCTTGAGCAGGCGCACAATCAACGCGCTTTTATAGGCCGCGATGCCTGCGCTAACACCGAGTAGCACCCGCTTGCCAGCGAGCGTCGGGGTATGGGTTGCGTTAACAACAGAAGCCATGTCAGTGATCCACATCAGCGTTCGTGAGGAGGCTTACCATACCACTGGCATCACCAATTTGGCATATTGGGGGTAAACAAGGTTAAGCTAGGTTTAATGAGGCTGAGCAACACAGGAAGCTGCGATGGGAATCAATCACTGGCCAGAGGGTGAGCGGCCCCGGGAAAAGTTATTAAATGCGGGTGCTCAGGCGCTATCAGATGCCGAGTTACTGGCGATTTTTTTGCGCGTCGGGGTACAAGGACGTTCCGCGGTCGATTTGGCGCGTGATTTACTCAGCAGTTTCGGTGGCTTGCGCCAACTGCTCGAAGCCGATCAAGCGAGCTTCTGTGCTGCGCGAGGTTTAGGCAGCGCTAAATACGCCCAGCTTCAGGCCACCCTTGAGCTATCGCGTCGCCATTTGGCTAGTCAACTGGCGCGTGGTAATGCACTAACATCGCCTGCCTTGGTGCGTCACTATCTGAGTTCACAACTACGCCATTTAGGGCATGAAGAGTTTGCGGTGCTTTTTTTGGATACCCAGCACCGAATTATTCGCTATGAATCGTTGTTTCGCGGTACCCTAGATAGCGCATCTGTATACCCCCGCGAAGTTGCCAAGCGCGCATTAGAACTTAGCGCTGGCGCTGTTATCCTGGCTCATAACCACCCTTCTGGTGTGGCAGAGCCAAGCGACGCTGATCGACGTATCACTGAACGTTTAAAAGATGCACTCGCACTTTTTGAAGTGCGCGTGCTGGATCATTTCGTGGTGGGAGATGGAGAAGTGGTCTCTTTTGCCGAGCGTGGTTGGCTATAAGCAGAATAGGCGCGTAGTACATCGCGCGAAATTGTCTAAGAAAAATGAGCAGAAAGGCGCTTTTTTCACCTTTTTAGCTGGTTTTTCTTGCTGCTAGTCGGGCGCTCTGGTATAAAGTGCCTCCTTTAAACTTGGGTTGAATAACGGATTTGGATAAAGCTTGGCGGTTAACGGCGTCGACACCTTCCCTTCCGGTCCGCCCGACAGTTTTGAACACTCAGGCTATTTTATCCTGGTCAAGTATATGCTGGCCAAGCAGTTGGAGGCTCTAATGTCCAAAGTATGTCAGGTTACCGGCAAGCGTCCGGTAACTGGAAATAACGTTTCACACTCAATGCGTAAGACACGTCGTCGTTTCTTGCCAAACCTGCACACCCATCGTTTTTGGGTTGAGTCTGAAAACCGCTTCGTCAAGCTGCGCGTTTCCACTAAAGGAATGCGTATTATTGATAAAAACGGTATCGACGCAGTGTTGGTTGGTATTCGTAAGCGCGGCGACGCTATCTAAGCCAGCTTTTTGGCCAAGCGTTTCGGACCAAGTATTTTGGAAGGATTAAACCATGCGCGATAAAATCAAGCTGGTGTCTAGTGCCGGTACAGGTCACTTCTACACCACTGATAAGAACAAGCGGAATACTCCGGATAAGTTCGAATTCAAGAAGTTCGACCCGGTTGTCCGTAAGCACGTTATCTACAAGGAAGCCAAGATCAAGTAATCGCGTAAGCGATTATGATCGGCTTTCTCTGCAGGCGAGCGCCTGTTCAAAAACCCGGCCTCAAGCCGGGTTTTTGCATGCATGTCTTTTACATATCGCATCTCGCTAAACCACCTTCATTTGGCTGTCACTACAAGCCGGTACGATGACTAACTATGCCCGAACTGCCCGAAGTTGAAACGACCCGACGCGGGATTGCTCCTTATATTGAGGGTCAGGAAGTTACCGAAGTGTTGGTGCGTCAGCCGCGGCTGCGTGTGCCTGTGCCGGATGATTTGGCCGAGCGTTTGGTGGGCGCGCGCATTGGCGTATTGAAGCGACGTGCTAAATACCTGCAAATACCGATTCAGCAAGTAGCAAAGCCCGATGCTGGGGGCGGCACCTTGTTATGGCACTTGGGCATGTCGGGTAGCCTACGTATTGCCAGGGTGGGTGATCTGCCTAAAAAACATGATCATGTCGATGTGGTCACGGCCAGTGGCTATGTGTTGCGCTATCACGACCCCCGTCGTTTTGGCTTTGTGGATTGGCAGGCCGATGACGAAGCGCGGGATAAGCGTCTGGCGCACTTGGGTCCTGAACCGCTATCTGATGCGTTTAATGGCAAATGGCTCTACACGCTTTCGCGCAATAAGCGCGTGGCGGTAAAGCCCTTTCTGATGGATAACCAGGTAGTAGTGGGGGCCGGTAATATTTATGCTGCAGAAGCGCTGTTTATGGCGGGCATTGATCCGCGCCGTGCGGCGGGCAGAGTTTCCCGTGCTCGCTATGACGCCCTAGCCCTTGCCGTGAAAGAGGTGCTCGCGGCGGCCATTACCCAAGGTGGGACAACGCTGCGGGATTTTGTCAGTGGCCAGGGAGAGCCCGGTTATTTTGCTCAGCGCCTTAATGTTTATGGCCGCCACGGTCAGCCCTGCTTGCGCTGTGGCACGGAGCTTCGCCGTATTACGCTTGGCCAGCGCGCCAGCGTGTTCTGCCCCGGCTGTCAGCGCTGATGCCTACCGATAAGTGCTAACGTTTTACTTAAGTTTTGCTTACGATTTTTGGAGATTGCTGTGACCCAACGCCTGCGCCTGAATAAGAATGCTGACCGCCGCCTCAAAGCGGGCCATCTCTGGATCTACTCCAATGAGGTAGATATCAAAGAGACGCCGCTTAAAAACTTCGCGGCAGGCGAAACCGCCCTGGTAGAAGCCTCCAACGGAAAAGTCATGGCGGTGGCTTACGTTAATCCCCATTCACTAATTGCGGCCCGGGTCATGTCTCGCGACCCCGAAATGCGTTTGGATCGTTCGCTGTTTGTGCACCGCTTTAATCAAGCGTTGGCACTGCGCCAGCGCCTCTATGCGCAGCCGTTCTACCGCTTGATTCACGGTGAAGGTGACTTGCTGCCGGGTCTGGTGATTGACCGCTTTGGCGATGTATTAGTGGTGCAGCTCAATACGGCGGGTATGCAGGCGTTGGCGGATGAAATTGTTGATGCCTTGGAAAAAGTCATCAAGCCGGAAGTGATCGTCTTCCGTAACGATACCGGTGGTCGTCGTCAGGAGGGGCTTGAGGCTCACATTGAGGTCATCAAAGGCACGCTGCCCGACGAAGTAGTGCTCGAAGAGAACGGCGCTCGCTTTGTGGTGCCGGTGCTTAACGGTCAAAAAACCGGCTGGTTCTTTGATCATCGCGTTAATCGCGAATGGATCAATCGTCAGGTGGAAGGTAAACGCGTGCTGGACGTATTCAGCTACGTGGGTGGCTGGGGCGTGCAGGCGGCCGTTCATGGTGCGAAAGAGGTGCTGTGCCTGGACTCTTCAGGCCCGGCGCTGGATCAAGTAGCCCGCAACGCCGAGCTGAATGGCGTGCAGGATAAGGTGGCGGTTAGCGAGGGTGATGCGTTTGAAGCGTTAGCAGCATTGAAGGCAGAGGGTGAGGAGTTCGACGTGATCATTCTTGATCCGCCTGCCTTCATCAAAAAGCGCAAAGATATTCCTAACGGCGAGCGTGCCTATGCCCGTTTGAACCGCGAAGCCATGCGACTGCTGGGTCGTGATGGTCTGCTACTGTCAGCCTCTTGCTCCATGCACCTAGCGCCCGAGCGGCTAATGGATGTCGTACGTGGTGCGGTTCGTCACCAGGATCGTCACGGTCAGGTGATTTTCCAAGGCCACCAAGGCCCCGACCACCCGGTGCACCCGGCTATCCCGGAAACGTCTTACCTGAAGGCGTTGGGTATGCGTGTGTTCCGTGACTAGCTCACGGGTAGAGTAGAGAGTAAGCAGGGTACTGAGGAGCTAAGCGATGGAGTGGGTGCTGCCCGAGCCTTTTGTGATCGATATCCGCGTAGGCGATGAGTCGATAGATGCGTATCACCACGTTAACAACAGCGAGTACCTGCGCTGGGTTGAGCAGATTAGCTGGGCGCACTCTGAAGTCCTCGGCTTGTCAATTGAGCGTTACCGCGAGCTTGATCGCGCCATGGTGGTGCACCGTCACGAGCTGGATTACCTCGCGCCCGCTTTTGTGGGTGATGAGCTGCAGTTGGCGACCTGGATTGTCGATTGTGATGAGCGTTTCAGTTTAACGCGGCGTTTTCAGCTAATACGCGTAAGCGATGCGAAAACGCTGCTGAATGCGCGCACTCGCTTTGCCTGTGTGGCGCTCACCTCGGGGCGCCCCAAGCGCTTACCTGAGGAGTATCGGCGCATTTACGGCGGCGCGGTTGTTGTGGAGTGACATAGTATGAAGTGGAATTTTTCGTGCAGAACCGGCAGTCGCTAGATTTTTCTCCTAAAAAACGCCTTAACCGGCGTTTTTTTTGTTTTGCGTTTCTGGGGTGGTGGTCAACGTTCGCTGTGCTGTAATTTGCGTAACAAGACTGCTGACCTTTTAAAAGCACAGGAAAAAAGCAATGAAAATCGCCGTCCCCAAAGAGATTAAAAACCACGAATATCGCGTAGCCTTAACGCCGACCGGCGCCCGGGAGTTAGCCGGGCGTGGCCATCAGGTAAGCGTTCAGGCGGGCGCCGGTGAAGGTGCTGGCTTTGATGATGCTGACTACCAAGCCGCCGGTGCGCAGATAGAAGCCGATGTAGAGGTTTTGTGGCGCAATGCCGAGCTAATCCTCAAGGTAAAAGAGCCGCAGCCGGATGAGGTGGCGCGCCTCACCCCGCAGCACACGCTGTTTACCTATCTGCATCTGGCCGCCGAAGAGCCCCTAACCCGTGGGCTGATGGAGAGCGGTGCCACCTGCATCGCCTATGAAACGGTGACCGATGCCCGCGGCGGCTTGCCGCTTCTGGCCCCTATGAGCACCGTAGCCGGTCGAATGGCTGTTCAAGCCGGTGCTCACAGCCTGGAGAAAGCCCAGGGCGGGGCAGGCGTGCTGCTGCCCGGCGTGCCCGGTGTGGCGCCGGGTAAAGTCACTGTCATTGGTGGCGGTGTGGTAGGTGAAAATGCGGCTCGTATGGCGCTGGGGTTAGGCGCAGAGGTCACCATTCTGGATAAATCCCTGGCGCGGTTGGAAGTGTTGGATGATCGCTATCAGGGGCGCATCAAGACGGTGTACTCCACCGCTGACGCGCTGGAAATTGCCACCCGCGAATCGGATATGATTATTGGTGCAGTGCTGGTGCCCGGTGCCGCTGCGCCTAAATTAATCACCCGCGCCATGCTGGCGGATATGAAGCCTGGCAGCGTGCTGGTCGATGTAGCGATAGATCAGGGCGGCTGTTTTGAAACCAGCAAGCCCACCACTCACGCCGAGCCGACCTATATCGTCGATGGGGTGGTGTACTACTGCGTGGCCAATATGCCCGGCGCGGTCGCGCGTACGTCTACCCAGGGACTGACCAACGCTACGCTGCCGTTTGTGCTCGCGCTGGCGGATAAAGGCTGGCAGCAGGCGTTACGTGACGATCCGCACTTTCTACCGGGCCTTAACGTGCACGCAGGCCAAGTGACTTATCAAGCAGTGGCAGACGCCTTTGGGTTGGAAAGTAACGACCCTGCGAGCGTTGTTGGCAGCTAAGCGTTTGAATGCTCGTTGCTGGCGGCTAATCAATTAGTCGCATTGGGGCTATCGCCAGCTCAGTAGTGGGGTGGTAGTTCATCCTCAGGGCGCTGGCCGCCCTGAGTCTCGTTTGATTGCAGTGCCTGGTGCTGCTCACGCAGGCGTTCGCGCATCAGGCCACTAAGTTGCTCAAGTTTTTCCAGGCGGCGCTCCTGCTGAACCACTGCTTGATCCAGGGTGTCCAGCCAGTGCTCTTGATGGGCTAAGCGGCTCTCTAAAGATTCAAGACGTTGAGCCAGGTCAGCAGGCGATAATTCGTGGGTCATGATATCATTGCAACCTTATGTAGTAGTATGCCGGTGCTATTGGGAATGGGCCTGATAGTGCAGGTATTGTCCTTCGTCTGTTACCCATACAACAAGAGAGCTTTTTTTTTCTATGAATCCAAAAGTTGTGTTTCGCTGTTTCTTAATCAGTGTATTACTAGCCGCCCCTACGCCACTTCTGTTGGCGGGGATTGTTCATTTAACCGATAGTGCCCTCGCCGAGCTGTGGATGGCCGAGTTGGCAATCAGCGGTGTTAGTGGTGTCTATATTGCCGTGGCCATAGGGTGTTTTATTGTTCTTTGTATTGGCACATTAGCATCTGCTGCTTTTGCGCCCTCAGTAGTTGTGGCGCCTGATGTGGTGGCGCGTCCTAAGCCAGCATCGCGTCAACCTCAAGCCGCGGCTCCTATGGATGATGATGAGGAAGAAGACATCATCGATCCCAATGATGGCCGTGAAGAGGGTGAAGTAAAGTGGTTCAATACCAACAAAGGCTACGGTTTTATAACCCGCGATAATGGCGAAGATGTGTTTGTACACTTTCGCGCCATCCGTGGTCGTGGCCCGCGTATGCTAGCAGAAGGCCAAATTGTGCGTTATCACGTGATTAAAAATGAGCGTGGTTTGCAGGCCGATGATGTGAGCATTATTGAGTAAGCTTAAGGGCTGACATGGTATCGTCAGCCTAGTAGTGACTGTTGATAGTAAACGACCCCGCCTTGGCGGGGTCGTTTGCGTTATAAGGAGCGTGTTAGCGGCCAGAATCTGGCCACTCTATTGCACCCTCTTTGCCGTCGGGAAATACCTGCCAGAAACGGTCAGGGTCATCGCCGGGATGCCAGCCGCCTAACGAACAACGCACCTCGGTCTGAAGGGCTTCCGCTGCTTGCTGGGCGCAATCCTGGTCCGTTATCCAAGGAGTGTGATTACTATCAAACCATAGGCTGGCAAAGCCATCGGCGGCCTTGTCTACCAGCAATACCGGCACGCAGTCACCCTGGTATTGGCCTCGGGTTTTCCATTGCCCTTTACCAGCGGGGCTAAGCGGGGGCGCTATTAGTGTGTTTTTTAGCCACTCATTGAGGGCATCAAGCGAGACGCTGGCCAAGTAAATCTCAATATCGGGATAACGCTCCATCATACGTTTACCTCGCCGGGTGTGAATAACGCTTGCAGCGTCGCTTCATAAATCCGGCTTAAGTCGTCCAGGTCGCTTGCGCGAACGCGCTCATTGACCTTATGGAT
Source organism: Vreelandella neptunia (assembly GCF_022489065.1). Lineage (GTDB taxonomy): Bacteria > Pseudomonadota > Gammaproteobacteria > Pseudomonadales > Halomonadaceae > Vreelandella > Vreelandella neptunia_A. The sequence continues at coordinate 118,575 of NZ_JAKVTW010000002.1, forward strand.
GGTGTCGTTGAGAGGGCCTAGTTCAACTACCTGGGCGCCCAGTGTGGCAATAAAGCGGCCATCCGAGGTGCCGCCGCTGGTAGAGAGCGTCGGGCGCTCGCCGGTAACCGCTTGAACGCCTTTAATGGCGGCATCAACAAGCGCGCCTTCCGCGGTCAAAAACGGCTCACCGTTGAGCGTCCAATCTACCTGATACTCCAATTCATGCCGGTCTAAAATGGCCTCCGTGCGCGCTTTGAGCTCATCAGAGGTCACCTCGGTGGAGAAACGAAAGTTAAACACCACTTCCACATCGCCAGGAATCACGTTGGTGGCGCCCGTTCCCGCGCGTAGATTGGAAATCTGAAAGCTGGTGGCCGGGAAAAAGTCGTTGCCCGCGTCCCAGTGCTCGTTGACTAGCGCATCCAGCGCTGGCATCGCCTGATGAATGGGGTTGCGGGCTAAGTGCGGGTAGGCCACGTGGCCCTGCACGCCCTTAATATGCAGGGTAGCCCCCAGCGAGCCGCGGCGTCCGTTTTTGATCACATCGCCTAGGCGCGTGGTCGAAGATGGCTCGCCGACAATGCAGTAGTCGAGACGCTCATTGCGCTCGCGCAGATGCTCCACCACCGCGCGAGTGCCGTCCACCGCAGGGCCCTCTTCATCGGAGGTAATAAGAAAGGCGATGCGCCCATCATGCTCTGGGTGATTAGCCACAAAGCGCTCAACGGCAGTCAGCATTGATGCCAGACTACCTTTCATATCCGCAGCGCCGCGTCCGCACAGCATGCCCTCATCATCAATGCAGGGCTCGAACGGTGGGTACTGCCAGTTGGTATAGGGGCCGCTGGGCACTACGTCGGTGTGGCCAGCAAAGGCCACCACGGGGCCATGATGGCCACGTATGGCCCAAAAATTCTTCACATCGCCAAACGGCAGTCGCTCAATATGAAAGTCGAGCGCTGTTAAGCGCTCGATCATGAGTTCCTGGCAGCCTTCGTCGTCCGGCGTTACCGAGGCCCGGCTGAGCAGCTCAAAGGCGAGCGTGAGCGTTGGCGATAGCTCTTCAGGCTCAGTTGTGCGCATGCAGCGCCTCGTTCAGGGCGATAGCGCTTTTATTGGTCAAGCACTCAATGCGGCCATTCTGGGAATTGCGGCGCCACAGCTGATCGTCTTGGCCGGCCAGCTCGCGGGCGGCGACTGTGTTCACTTCCTGGCCTTGATCGTCGAGCAGGGTCACTTTGGAGCCAGCGGTGATATAAAGCCCTGCTTCTACCGTGCAGCGGTCACCCAGCGGAATGCCGATACCCGCGTTGGCGCCGATCAAGCAACCTTCACCCACTTTAATAACGATATTGCCACCCCCGGAGAGCGTGCCCATGGTTGAACAGCCACCGCCCAAGTCGGAGCCTTTGCCAACCATCACACCCGCCGAGATGCGGCCTTCAATCATGCCGGGGCCTTCAGCACCCGCATTGAAGTTGACGAAGCCTTCGTGCATCACGGTCGTCCCTTCGCCCAGGTAAGCGCCTAGACGTACCCGTGCTGTGTCAGCAATACGGATGCCGGTAGGTACCACGTAGTCGGTCATCTTGGGGAATTTGTCGACGCAGTCCACGGAGAGTGCGCGGCCCGCCATACGCGCTTTCAGCCGGCGTGCGGGTAGCTCTTCAATATCGATCGCGCCTTCGTTGGTCCAGGCAATATTGCGCAGTAGGCCAAACATGCCAGTAAGGTCGAGGCCGTGGGGCTTGACCAGTCGGTGCGACAGCAGGTGCAGTTTTAAGTACACCTCTGGCGCGGTTTGCGGTGGCTGGTCGGTGTCCAGAAACATGGCAACCAGCGGGCGTTGGCTAGCGGAAAGTGCTTCAGCAAGCTCTGCCTGGGTAGAGTGCCCCGCAGCTTCTAACGCTTTGGCCAGGCGTGTGCAGTCTTCCGGCAAAAAGCTAATCGCGGCGTTGCCTTGGGGGGCGTCCAGGGCCTGTTGGGCAGCTTCCACTAGGCTTGCTGGTGGGTTGAGCAGCGGGGCTGGATAATAGATTTCCAACCAGTCGCCCTGAGTGTTTTGGGTGCCGATTCCAAGTGCAAAGCTCAGCATAAGAGGGTGTCCTGTGGTGATAGGTTCTAGATAAAAGCGATAAAGAAAGAGGGAGTAATAGTCTACCCGCTCAGTTTGTCGTAATCGCCATCTCGATAGCCGACTAAAATGGTTGATTCGCTGACTTCCAGCAGTGGTCGCTTAAGCAGCGTGGGGTGCTTCATCAGCAGTTGGCGGGCCGAGTTGGCGTCGTAATCTTTTTCGCCATCAGAAAGCTCGCGCCAGGTTTTGCTGCGTTTGTTAATGACCTCCACCAGCGGCACGCGATTTAAAATATGCTCCAACAGCGCAGCAGAGAGACCATCTTTGCGCAGATCGTGGGTTTTATACAGCAGCGCTTTCTCATCCAATGCTTTACGCGCTTTGCGGCAGGTATCGCAGGTATCGATGATATACAGCGTCAGCATACGACCTCCATGGAGTGTTGGTTAAGTTAACCGCGCTCGACGAGATGACGGATTCGCTGGGCGGCTTCAAGGGTGGGTGCTAATTCAGCCACTAACGCTAGACGCAAACGCCCAGCGCCGGGGTTAACGCCATTTTTACCCGTGCGGCCCATTAGGCTGCCGGGCAGTACGCTAACGTGCTGCTCGGCAAACAGTCTCTGCATGAAGGCGATATCGTCGCCACCCGGCACTGCAGGCCACAAGTAGAAACTCGCCTCAGGGTTGGGAAAATCCATAACGGGGGCAAGCACATCGGTGACCGCACTGAATTTTTCCCGATAGGCGTCGCGATTGGCGCGCACATGCTGCTCATCCTGCCAGGCAGCGATAGAAGCGTGCTGCAGTGGTAGCGACATGGCGCAGCCGTGGTAGGTGCGGTAGCGCTTAAACGGCGTCAGCAGGCTTGCATCGCCCGCCACAAAGCCAGAGCGCAGCCCCGGAAGGTTGGAGCGCTTGGAAAGCGAGTGAAACACCACGCAACGGCGGTAGTCGTCGCGGCCCAGCTCGGCGCAGGCTTGCAGCAGCCCAGGTGGTGGGGCTGTTTCGTTGAGGTAGAGCTCCGAGTAGCACTCGTCCGAGGCGATAATGAAGTCATGTTCGTCAGCAAGCGCAATCAGTTGCTTAAACTCATCAAGGGGTGTGACCGCGCCGGTGGGGTTGCCTGGAGAGCAGATAAAGACGATTTGCACATCGCGCCACGTCGCACTGGGCACGGCGCTAAAGTCGGGACGAAAATCGTTTTCCGCAGTGCAATCTAAATAGAGCGGCTGTCCGCCTGCCAGCAGCGTCGCGCCTTCATAAATCTGATAAAACGGATTGGGTACCGCGACTTTCGCCGGCCGAGTCCGATCCAGAGCTGCCTGTACAAAGGCGAAAATCGCTTCCCGAGTGCCGTTGACCGGCACCACGTGGCGTTCGCTGTCGAGGTCGCGCAGTTGGAAGCGTTGGCTTGCCCAGCTGGCGATGGTTTGGCGCAGCGCGGGCAGGCCATTGGTCGCCGGGTAGCGGGCCATTTCCAATTGGTGCGCTACTAAGGCCTCAAGCGCCGCAGGGTAGGGCGCGTGCTGGGGCTCGCCAATAGTCAGCGGAATGTGGGTGAGCTCCGAGGGTGGTGTGAGCTCTGCCTTTAGCGCGGCCAGCTTTTCAAACGGGTAGGGATGCAGGGCGTCAAGGTCGGCGTTCATGATGTGTCCGTTGATGGCTGGCGGCGGAAACCGTCGATTATAGGCAAGCCCCGGTGTAGGCTCAAACCTAACCGAGACTGTGGAAAGGCTTAAACCCCCAATACCTCTATCAAGCGTTCACGCAGCTGCTGTTGACGCTCGGGGTCGGTCAGCGGTTCGCCTGCCTTGGTAGTGATGAAAAAGACGTCTTCTACCCGCTCGCCGAGGGTGGCGATCTTTGCTGCTGAAAGCGAGATATCCTGCTCCATGAAGATACGCCCGACCCGGGCCAGCAGGCCGGGGCGGTCGGGGGCCGTTAGCTCCAGCAGCGTGCGCTCATTGGCCGGATCCTGCTCAATCAGCACTTCCGTGGGCACCTTGAAGTGCTTGAGCTGTCGCGGCGTATGGCGCGTAACGATATTCGGGTAGTCGTCCGGGTCATCAAGCTCTTCGACCAAGTGCTGGCGCATCTCTTCAATGTGGCCCGGGTCACGTATAGGCTGGCCGTGGCTGTCGAGCACAATAAAGGTGTTGAGCGTCCAGTCGTTGTGGGAAGTGGCGATGCGAGCATCGTGGATAGAAAGGCCCAACTGCTCCATGGCGGCCGCCGTTGCAGCGAAAAGATCATCCACCGAGCGGGTATGGATAAATACCTTGGTGCCGCCTTCGGCCATGTCGGCGGTGGGGGCACTGATCAGTACCAGGGGCAGTGGCGACTGGTTGTGTTTGAGTATGCCCTGGGTCTGCCAGACGATTTCACTGGGGGCGTACTGGAGAAAGTAGTCTTCTCCCAATGACTCCCAGAGATGGTCAATCTGCTCCCTGTTGACGCCAATGGTTTGCAGTAGAGAGCGAGCTTCCGTACGCGTTTCGCGCACCCAGTCGTCACGGTCGGGCGGATTATTCAAGCCGCGGCGCAATGCACGTTTGGTCTCGGCATGCAGCTGGCGCAGCAGCGATGCCCGCCAGCCGTTCCATAGGGTTGGATTGGTCGCGTTGATATCGGCGACGGTGAGCACGTAAAGGTAGTCCAGGCGGGTTTCATTGCGCACGACCAGGGCGAAGTCACGAATCACGTCGGGGTCGCTGATATCGCGCTTTTGTGCTGTCATCGACATCAGCAGATGGTGCTCCACCAGCCAACTGACCAGGTTGGTGTCGTGGGGCGAGATATGGTGGCGGTGGCAAAACTGTTCAACGTCCCGGGCGCCGATTTCCGAGTGGTCACCGCCGCGGCCCTTGCCAATATCGTGAAACAGCCCCGCCATCCACAGCAGATCCAGCTTGGGTAACTGTTGCATCAGCGCTGCCGCCACTGGGAAGTCGCCTTTAGCTTCTGGTTTGCGGAACCCGTGTAGAAACTTAAGCAGCCGCAGGGTGTGGGCATCGACGGTATAGATGTGGAACAGATCGTGCTGCATCAATCCTACGGCGCGGCCAAACTCGGGCAGGTATTTGCCCAGAATGCCGTAGCGATTCATGCGCCTCAGCTGGCGCGGTACGTTGCCAGGGGCGCGCATAATGGCCATGAACAACCGCTGGTGGCGTGGGTCTTCCCGATAGTGATCGTCAATCTGATGGCGGTGGTCACGAATCAGTCGGATGGTGTCGGCGCGTACCCCTTCAATTTCGGGATGCTTGGCCATCAACAGAAATAGCTCCAGCATCGCTGCCGGTCGCTCGCGGAACAGGTTGCGCGAGCGCACTTGAATATAGCCGCCCTTGGTTTCAAAGCGCTCGTTCAATTTAACGGTGGTCAGCGCCTCTTTGCCGCGCAGAATCACTTCATCGAAATGCTGCAGCAGCATATCGTTAAGGCCCGCGAGCGCGGTGACGTGGCGGTAGTAGCGCTTCATGAACTGCTCAACCGCGAGGCGCTCAGGCGTATCGCGGAAGCCAAACATTTCGGCAATGGTGCGCTGATGATCAAACAGTAGGCGGTCTTCGGCGCGGTCGGTGAGCATATGCAGGGCATAGCGTACCTGCCATAAAAACGCCTGCCCCTGGCTTAAAATGCGCAGTTCGGCGTCGTTCATAAAGCCGTTGGCGACGATGTCGGTGTACTGCTCGGTGCCGAAGTGACGCTTGGCGACCCAACCAATCATCTGGATATCGCGCAGACCGCCGGGGGAGCTTTTAAGATTCGGCTCCAGGTGATACTCGGAGTTGTTGTAACGGTAGTGGCGGGCGATCTGCTCCTGCCACTTGGCCTCAAAGAAGCGGTCGGCAGGCCAGATGTGCGCGGCGCTGAGACGCTCGCGCATCGCTTCGCGCAGCGTCTCCGGCCCTGCAATCAGGCGAGATTCGAGCAGGTTGGTGATCACCGTCACATCTGCTTCAGCTTCCCGTTCGCAGTCGTTGAGCGAACGCACGCTGTGGCCAATCTCTAAGCCAATATCCCATAAAAAAGTAATAAAGGCGGTCAGTGGCTCACGATAAGCGGTGTCGTCATCCTGCTCCAATAGCAGCAGCAGATCGATATCCGAGTGAGGGTGTAATTCACCACGGCCGTAGCCGCCCACCGCCACCAGTGCGATGCCGTCATCGGGCCATTCGTGCTGCGCCCAGGCAATGGCCAATAGCTGATCCAGGTACCAGGCGCGACCACGCACGAGATCGCGAATATCCGCTCCGGCGCGAAACTGATCGTCCAGTCGCGCCTGTAACTCGCGCAGGGCGGCTTTAAAGGGGGCCACCGGGGAGCGCGAACCGGCAAGCTCAGCGCGAAAAGCGTCCAAATCGTAAAGCGAGGTGTCCGGCTCAAACCGGTAGTGGTGAAGGAGCATCAGTTGGGCAAAAAACTGAAGTCTTCATCGCTGCGCGCTGTCAGCACTTCAACGCCAGTCTCGGTGACCAGCAGCGTATGTTCCCACTGGGCGGAAAGCGAGCGGTCTTTGGTGACGGCAGTCCAACCATCGCGCAGTACTTTGGTTTTATAGCCGCCCACGTTAATCATCGGTTCGATGGTGAAGCACATGCCTGCTGCGAGCTTAATGTCGGCATCCGGCGCGTAGCCATCGTAGTGTAGAAACTGAGGTTCCTCGTGAAACTCGGCGCCAATGCCATGGCCGCAGAAGTCTCGAACCACGGAGTAGCCGTGCTCTTCGGCGTGCTTTTGGATCACCCGGGCGAGTTCAGACAGGCGCACGCCAGGCTTCACCAGCTCGATGCTTTTATACAGGCACTCTTGGGTGATGCGGCACAGACGTTCGCCCTGAATCGTCTCTCCTACCACGAACATGACACTGGAGTCGCCGTGGTAGCCCGCAGTCGTCTTAACGGTGATATCCAAATTCATGATATCGCCTTTTTTAAGCAACTTTTCATCGTCGGGGATGCCATGGCACACCACATGGTTAAGTGAGGTGCAGGTCGCTTTGGGAAAGCCATGGTAATTCAGTGGCGCCGGGGTTGAGCCCAGCTCATTAACAATATAGTCGTGGCAGAGCCGGTCAATTTCACCCGTGCTGATCCCCGCCTGCACATGAGGAGTGATCATTTCGATGACGCTAGCCGCTTGGCGCCCGGCTTCGCGCATGTGTTCGATTTCAGAAGGCGTCTTGATAGGAACGTTCATGAATGCTCGATATGGATGCAGAATGGAAAATTGAATGGCGCAATTTAAGACCGTCAAACGGGGTGCGACTTCATCTTGGCAATGATCTATGGTATAAAGCCGCGCGCTTTCCTGCAATCGTGATTCCGAGCTTCTTTGTTGGCTGGGGAGCACGCTGAAGGGCGGGGCGATGAATCTGTAGTGTGCCACTAAGGGGCGCACCACTTAACTACCAAGCCTTAAAAACACACATGCACCGGCACATGGTCCCGGGTGCCGCTGGCAGCGTCTAACGTCGTCAACGGTCGGATCCATGGGGTGCGTGGAGGCCTAACCCGAGTTTGAGGAGTTTTACCATGTCTCACGTTAATATGCGTGACCTGCTTAAAGCAGGCGCTCACTTCGGCCACCAGACCAAGTACTGGAACCCGAAAATGAGCAAATTTATCTTCGGCGCGCGCAACAAAATTCACATCATCAACCTTGAGCACACCCTTCCGGCGCTGAACGAAGCGATCGATGTGGTCGAGAAGATGGCGGCATCCAACAACAAGATTTTGTTTGTTGGCACCAAGCGCAGCGCGAGCAAGGTAATTAAAGAAGAAGCTAACCGTGCTGGTCAGCCCTTCGTCAACCATCGCTGGTTGGGCGGCATGTTGACCAACTTCAAGACCATCCGTCAGTCGATTAAGCGTCTGCGTGATCTTGAAACCATGCGCGAAGATGGCACCTTCGAGAAGCTAACCAAGAAAGAAGTCTTGATGGCGACTCGTGAGCAAGACAAGCTTGAGCGTTCTATCGGCGGTATCAAGAACATGGGCGGTCTCCCGGACGCGCTGTTCGTTATCGACGTTGACCACGAGCGTATTGCGATCAACGAAGCCAACAAACTGGGCATTCCGGTTATCGGCGTGGTGGATACTAACTCCAACCCCGATGGCGTTGATTACGTAATCCCAGGCAACGATGACTCTATCCGCGCTATCCAGATTTACGTTAAAGCAATTGCGGATGCGTGTGGTCGTGCCAAAGAAGGTAACGCGCAAGAGTTTGTTGAAGTGACCGAAGAGGCCGCTGCAGCTGAAGACAACACTGCCGCCGAGTAATCGCAGCAGTGGATGCGGTGAGCAGGTCTGCCGCATCATGATATAAAGAGAGGGGGCTATGCCCCCTTTTTCCCGCTACAGGTTTCTAACAGTGAATTTCTAGCGATAGATAACTCACGACAGATGAAGCCTCTAGTCGGGACGAATTAGCCGGCAGCGTGATACCGGCACCGCAATACAGAGACATAGGGCAGAGTGATACATGATGGTCATTTATCAAGCCTATACTCTGTGTTGCGTCTAACTCTCATAGAACCATTTCAGAGGTGAATTCTCATGGCAGCTATTAGCGCCTCTCAGGTCAAGGAACTTCGCGAACGTACCGGTCTCGGCATGATGGAGTGTAAAAAAGCACTCACCGAAACCGATGGTGATATCGAAGTTGCAATCGAAAACCTGCGCAAAAATTCAGGCCTTAAAGCGGCGAAGAAAGCTGATCGCGTTGCCGCGGAAGGTGTTGTTGTTACCCGTGTTGCCGAAGATGGCAGCTACGGTGTGATGGTTGAAATCAACTCCGAGACCGACTTTGTCGCTCGTGATGACAACTTCATTGCGTTTGCTGACAAAATCGCCGGTGCTTTCTTCACTGCTAAAAGCGAAGATGTTGCCGCCGTTATGGCTGGCGAGCTGGAAACTGCTCGTGAGCAGTTGGTTCAGAAAATTGGTGAGAACATCGGCGTGCGTCGTGCTGTCGTTGTAACCGCTGCTGACGGTGGCTTGGTAGGTGAGTACGTCCACGGTGGTCGTATTGGCGTTCTAACCGTGTTGACTGGTGGTACTTCGCAAGTGGCGAAAGACGTTGCGATGCACGTAGCGGCGATCAACCCTGCGGTTGCGCACCCTGCCGATATGCCCCAAGAGCAGCTTGATGAGGAAAAAGCGATTATCCTGGCCCAGCCGGATATGGCGGGTAAGCCGGAGCAGATCGCTGAGAAAATGGTTCAGGGCCGCTTGAAAAAGTACCTGGCAGAAAACAGCCTGACCGAGCAGCCGTTTGTTAAAGACCCGAACCAGACCGTTGCTGAGTTCGTCAAAGCAGCGGGCGGCGAAGTGGTTGGCTTTACGCGCTTTGAAGTTGGCGAAGGCATCGAGAAAGAAGAAGTCGACTTTGCTAAAGAAGTTATGGAACAGGCTGGCCGTCGCTGAGGTCAGAGGTTTCAGAAAGAAGATGGCGTGCGCGCGAGCGCACGCCTTCGCGTATCCGGCCCCTGTATAAAATGGGGCTACCCCGCCTGCCTGTGTTCAGGTCTGCCTCAGGAGAGATGCCATGTCACGTGATGTTGAAGAGCCTACCCCCCACGTAGCACCCAGCAAAGGCAAAGCTGAGAGTTCAAAGTCAAAATACAAACGTATTTTGCTTAAGCTTTCTGGCGAAGCATTAATGGGTGAACACGATTTTGGTATTGACCCTAAGGTGCTTGACCGCATGGCGCTGGAGATTGGTCAGTTAGTCGGCATTGGGGTGCAGGTGGGTATCGTCATTGGCGGTGGCAATCTATTCCGCGGTGCGGCACTCAATGAAGCAGGCATGGATCGCGTGACCGGTGACCATATGGGTATGCTGGCCACCGTGATGAATGCGCTGGCAATGCGAGATGCCTTAGAGCGTTCCAATATTCGTTCGCGGGTGATGTCTGCTATTCCGATGAGCGGCGTGGTAGAGCATTATGATCGGCGCACCGCGATTCGCTATTTAACCTCAGGGGATGTGGTGCTGTTCTCTGCAGGAACCGGGAATCCTTTCTTTACCACCGACTCTGCTGCTTGTTTGCGTGGCATTGAAGTGGACGCCGACGTGGTTATCAAGGCGACCAAGGTGGATGGTGTCTACAATAAAGACCCAGTGAAGCACCCTGATGCTGTGAAGTATGACCAGCTCTCTTACGATGACGCCCTGGATCAAAAGTTGGGCGTTATGGATTTGACCGCTATCTGCCTGGTACGTGACCATAATATGCCGGTGCGGGTATTTGATATGAATAAGCCTGGTGCCCTGCTGAATATGGTAGTAGGGGGTAAGGAAGGCACGCTGATATACAGAGGGGAATGACGTGATCAACGATATTAAGAAAGATGCCGAATCGCGCATGAAAAAAAGCGTTGAGGCGCTGAACAGTAATTTTAATAAGATTCGCACCGGTCGTGCTCACCCAAGCATTCTGGACGCCGTGACGGTGGACTATTACGGCAGCCAAGTGCCGCTGAGCCAAGTAGCGTCGGTCAACGTTGAAGATGCTCGCACGCTAACGATTGCGCCTTGGGAGCAAGGCATGGTGCAAAAGATCGAAAAGGCCATCATGACCTCTGATCTTGGCCTCAATCCAGCCAGTGCGGGTAACGTGATCCGTGTGCCGATGCCGATGCTCACTGAAGAGACGCGCAAGGGTTACATCAAGCAGGCGCGCAGCGAAGCCGAGAATGCCCGCGTTGCTATTCGCAACGTACGCCGTGACGCTAATGGTGATTTCAAATCGTTGTTAAAAGATAAAGATATTACCGAAGACGATCAGCGTGAAGGTGAAGACGCAATTCAAAAGTTGACCGACAAGTATATCGCCGAGATCGACAAGGCGTTGGTCGCGAAAGAGCAGGATTTGATGCAGGTATAAACCTGTGTTTTATGCAGCCGCGGGCAGCTTATGCTGCCCGTTTTGCCACACTCAGGCTGGTTTTTTTATGACTGATTTTTGGTGCGAGAATCCATGACGCCACCGCAGCTTCCTGAAGAGCAGCCAGACGACGCTTGCGCGCCTTCATCGGCCGGGGATGCTCCGCCATCTCACGTTGCTATCATCATGGATGGCAATAATCGTTGGGCCCGCGCACGCGGGCTTTCAGGCGTTCGTGGTCATCGCGCGGGCGTAGAAACCGTTCGTGCGGTGATTCAGCGGGCCGCCGAGCGGGAAGTGAAAACGCTGAGTCTGTTCGCCTTCTCCAGTGAGAACTGGAAGCGCCCGGCGGCGGAGGTCAACGCGCTGATGGAGCTGTTTTTGATGGCGCTCAAGCGCGAAGTCAAAAAGCTCAATGAGCGTAATGTTCGTCTCTCGATTATTGGCGAGCAGCGCGGCTTTTCCCACGCCATACAAAAGCATATTCAGCGTGCAGAAGCCTTAACCGCGCATAATACCGGTATGCACTTGGTGATTGCCGCCAACTATGGCGGGCAATGGGACATCGCCCGTGCGGCGCGTACCCTGGCTGAACAGGTGGCGGCTGGTGAGTTATCGCCTGCCGCGATTGACGAGGAGTGCTTTGACACCGCAATGGGAGTTGCTGATGTGCCGCCAGTGGATCTGTGTATTCGTACCAGTGGTGAGCAGCGGCTGTCTAATTTCATGCTTTGGCAATTGGCCTATGCTGAGCTGCATTTTTCACCGTTGCTATGGCCCGATTTCGGTGCGGAAGCGTTTGATGCAGCATTAGACGACTTTTGTCGGCGCCGTCGTCGCTTTGGTATGACGGACGAACAAATAGAGGCGCAAGGTGCTTAAACAGCGGATTATCACCGCAGCCTGGCTGGCACCGCTGGTGTTGGCTGGCCTGTTTGGATTAGACGGCGGCGCCTTTGCGCTCTTTACGGCCCTGATGGTACTACTCGCCACCTGGGAGTGGGCTAATCTGGCCAGCGTTACCCGGACGTTGCAACGTGCCCAGTTAGTGGCCGTGATGGCGGCATTAATGCTGGCCATGTGGCTGACCGGTGCCGCCACGTCGATATGGCCGCTTTGGCTGGCTGCTGCAGGCTGGCTGGCCAATCTCTACTGGGTAACCCGCTACCCTGCTGCAGGTCATCAGTGGCAAGCAACCACGCGACGACTGGCGATGGGGTTATGGGTGCTGTTGCCCTGCTGGGTGGGCTTTAACGTTCTACGTGATATCGGTATGGCTTGGTTACTGTTTGTGCTGCTGCTGGTGTGGTGTGCGGATATCGGCGCCTATTTTGTAGGGCGCAACTGGGGGAAGCGTAAATTGGCGCCCCATGTAAGCCCTGGCAAATCCTGGGAGGGCGTTTATGGCGGCTTAGCGGCGACTGCTATTCTGGCCATACTGTTTGCGCTGTGGTTGCCGCTGGGCCTAGTGGGCGGCATTACCCTGATGCTGGTCACCGCTGTGGTCACGTTGGCCTCTGTGCTGGGGGATCTTCTCGAGAGCATGCTTAAGCGCTACCGCAATATCAAAGACTCAAGCCAGCTGCTTCCCGGCCATGGTGGGGTGCTTGATCGCATGGATAGTCTCACTGCGGCAATTCCATTGTTTGCGCTGTTCTATGTGGAAGTGCTTGTTGAGGTATTTGCTCAGGTGCAACCGCTATGAGCCAGTCCGTCCATCAACAAGCGGCAATGCAGCGCGTGACGGTGCTTGGGTCGACGGGCTCGATCGGCACCAGTACATTGGATGTGATTGGCCGCCACCCTAACCGCTATAGCGTCCACGCGCTTACCGCGCACACCTCGAAAGAGGCTTTGTTAGCGCAGTGTTTAACGCACCGTCCAGCGGTCGCCGTTCTGGATGATGAAGCTGATGCCGCTTGGCTGCGCCAGGAGCTCAAGCGTGTCGGCCAACAAACCGAGGTTAACGCAGGTCCAGAGGCACTGTGTGAGGTTTCCCGAGACGCGAGCGTAGATTGTGTGATGGCGGCCATTGTAGGTGCTGCGGGATTGCTCCCTACGCTGGCAGCTGCTGAGGCTGGGAAGCGGGTGCTGCTGGCCAACAAAGAGGCGTTAGTGATGAGCGGCGCGCTGTTTATGGACGCCGTTTCAAGGGCGGGCGCAACACTATTACCGATTGATTCCGAACATAATGCTATCTATCAGTGTCTACCAGCGGAGCATCGCGGTGGCTTGGCGCGCCACGGTATTAGCCAACTGATGCTGACAGCCTCTGGCGGGCCGTTTCGTACCTGGAGTCAAGCTGATATTGATAAGGTTACTCCCGAGCAGGCCTGTGCGCACCCAAACTGGTCAATGGGACGTAAAATTTCAGTAGATAGCGCCACGTTGATGAATAAAGGGCTGGAGCTTATAGAGGCATGCTGGTTGTTTGATGCTAAGCCCGAACAGATTCAAGTGGTGGTGCACCCACAAAGCGTGATTCACTCCATGGCGGCGTATCATGATGGTTCGGTGATTGCGCAGTTAGGTAATCCTGATATGCGCACCCCCATTGCGTATGGGCTAGCGTGGCCTGAACGGATTGATGCTGGGGTCGAAACACTCGATCTTTTTCAAGTGGCGCGGCTCGATTTTGAAGCGCCTGATGAAGACCGTTTTCCTTGTCTGAGGCTTGCTCGTCAAGCGATGCAGCAGGGCGGGATGGCGCCTGTTGTGTTAAACGCGGCTAACGAAGTTGCGGTTGAAGCATTCCTGCAGCGTCAGTTGGGTTTTACGGCGATTGGACAGCTGGTAGCCGATATTTTATCGCGTCCCTACGAAGGGCAGGTCGACAATCTTGCAAGCGTTTTAGCTACCGATCGATGGGCACGGCATCAGGCGTTGGAACTGGTAACTAGGTGGTCCGCTTAAGCATTCGCTGGGCTGGTCGTTAAGAGCGGGGCGTTAAGGAGTGCAGTGTGGGCCTGATACAGAATATTTTAGCGGTCATTGTGGTGCTGGGCCTGTTGGTAACCTTTCATGAGTTTGGTCACTTTTGGGTGGCAAGACGCTGTGGGGTGAAAGTGCTGCGTTTTTCGGTAGGGTTTGGCAAGCCGCTATGGTCGCGGGTTGACCGCCAAGGTACCGAGTATGCGATCGCCGCGATTCCGCTGGGCGGCTATGTCAAAATGCTTGATGAGCGCGAGGCGCCGGTACCAGAAGATCAGCTCGACCAAGCGTTTAATCGCAAGACAGTTTGGCAGCGCATTGCTATTGTGGCTGCGGGGCCAATCGCTAATTTTCTGCTGGCGATTGTTGCCTACTGGGCGTTGTTTGTGGCGGGTACCACCGTGGTTTCGCCAATGGTAGGCAGCATTGTGCCTGATTCGCCTGCCGCCGAGGCAGGGCTTGCCAATGGTGATGAAATTGTCGCCATTCAGGGCGATGAGATGCGCTCTTGGGAAGATGTAAATCTAAAGCTAGTGTCTATTATTGGCTTCAGTGGCGAGTTGGCTTTCGAGGCACGCTCTGAAGGCGCCACTGACGTGCAGCGCTTTGTACTACCTGTTACCGATTATTTGGTTCGCCAAGATCCCCCGCAGCCGCTGCAAACACTGGGAATTACCCCTTGGCAACCGGAGTTTCCGGCAATATTAGGCCAAGTGGTCAGTGGAGAAGCAGCGGAACAAGCCGGCCTAATGGCGGGTGACACAATGGTCGCCGTCAATGGCGAGCCAGTAGATGATTGGATGCACTTTGTTAATATTGTGCGCGGTAATCCTAACGAGACCCTGCAGCTTACCTACGAGCGTAATGGTGCACAGGCAACCGTTGATTTAACCCCAGGGCGTAACAGCCTGGATACTGGGGTGGAGATTGGTTATATCGGTGCCGGTGCTCAGCAAGTCGAGTGGCCAGCAGCGTTTCAGCGTGAGATCCGTTATGGCCCTATCGAAGCGGTAGGCCAAGCATTATCACGCACAGGTGAGATGACGTTACTGACCGTTGACGCTATTCGGAAGATGTTGGTGGGGCTTATTTCGCCTTCCAATCTTTCAGGGCCAATCACCATTGCTCAGGTCTCTGGTGATTCAGCCCGTGCTGGGATGGAAGCGTTTGTCGGCTTTCTAGCGTATCTTTCTATCAGCCTTGGGGTGCTTAACTTACTGCCCATCCCAGTGCTCGATGGTGGTCACTTGCTTTATTATTTTATGGAGGTCGTACGTGGACGGCCAGTATCTGAAAAAACCCAAGCTGTTGGATTGCGCATTGGGCTTGCCATGGTCGGCACCCTGATGTTGATGGCCCTCTATTTTGATCTGATGCGCCTGTGGTAATGACGCGTGTAGCGCGCAGGATGCCTTGTCATCTGCCTGCACAAATGTATATGGTGCCTCTCTGGAATGATTGGCAGACCAACGCGAGCGAATTGACTGCATGAAAATCAAGACCCTTGGAATGGCGGCACTCTTGCTGGCAGGCGCCAGCGGCGCCCAAGCACAATCCTTTGATGTTTCTGACATTCGAGTGGAAGGACTGCAGCGGGTATCTGCCGCCTCGGTCTTCAATGCATTTCCGGTAAGTGCCAACGAGCGCGTTAGCGAAGCGCAGTTGGCCGCTGCTGCCCGTGACTTGTTTGCCACAGGGCTATTTGACGATGTCTCCCTGGCACGCGAAGGCGATGTACTGGTTATTCAAGTCGTCGAGCGCCCGACCATCGCGCGGCTAGATATTAGCGGCAACGATCAGATATCCGAAGAAGACTTGCGCAATGGCTTGCGTGAATCGGGGCTCTCTGAAGGCCAAGTGCTGGAGCTCTCCACGCTTGAAGAGATTCAGCGCGAGCTGGAAGCGGTATATCAGTCTCAAGGCCGCTACAGTGCCAGCATCGACACCGAAGTTGAGGAAGTTGATGAGGGGCGGGTTCAGGTCAATATTAATATCAACGAAGGTGAAGTGGCCAAGATTCGACAGATTAACATTGTCGGCAACGAAGCCTTTGATGATGAAACGTTGCGCGAAGTGTTCGAGCTAAATGACCGGCCAGGACGTATTTTCGGCTGGTTCTCTAGCGATGAGTACTCCCGTGAAGCGCTTTCCGGTGATATTGAGCGACTGCGTTCGTTCTACCTGGATCGTGGTTACGTCAATTTCGATGTAACGTCGACCCAGGTGTCGATTGGCCCGGAAAAATCCGAAATCTTTATTACTCTGAACGTCGATGAAGGGACCCAGTATCGCGTTGGCAATATTCGTTTCGCAGGCGATCTTCAGATCAGCGAAAATGAAGCCCGCCAACTGCTGACCGTTGAAGAGGGTGAGATTTTCTCCCGCGGCGATGTCAATACGTCTACGGAAGCGCTACGCCAGCGTCTAGGTGCTGAGGGTTTTGCGTTCGCTGATATTCAGGGCGTGCCTGAAATGGCTGACGATGGTGAAACGGTTGATCTGGTCATTGCCGTTAATCCTGGCGAGCGTGCCTACGTGCGTCGTATCGAGTTCTTCGGCAACACCACTACTCAAGATGAAGTTCTGCGCCGCGAAATGACGCAGTTAGAAGGCGCGCCGGCTTCCACCGAAGCCATTACTCAATCGCGTCAGCGTCTAGAGCGACTGGGTTTCTTTAGCCAGGTAGAGGTGGACACTCAGCCTGTACCCGGTGAGCCTGATTTGCTGGATGTAACCTACAATGTCGAAGAGCAGCCCTCTGGCTCGGTCTCTGCCAGCGTTGGTTTCTCGCAAAGTGCCGGCGTTATTTACGGCGTAGGCCTATCGCAGAATAACTTCCTGGGCACGGGTAACCGGGTCAACGTGGGTGCTCAGCGCAGTGACACCTTTACCAGCGTCAACTTCGGCTTTACCGACCCCTACTGGACGCTGGACGGAATTTCTCGCGGTTACAATGTTTTCTATCGCGAAACCGATTATGCCGACTCGGATATCTCGACGTTTTCGACGGATGCTTATGGTGCTGGAATTAACTTCGGCTACCCTGTTAGCGAGCTGTCGCGGCTTAACTTCGGTGCCAGCCTTGAAGATCTTACGGTGAAAACTTACTTCGATACAGCCTCGGAAATTCGCCGTTACGTAGAAGATCAGGGCGAAGATGCACAAAGTCTTAAGTTGACCGCTAGCTGGACGCGTAACAACCTCAACCGCGGCATCATGCCAACGGACGGCAGCTATCAGCGTCTATCGTTAGAAACGGGTGTGCCGGGCAGCGATGCCGAGTATTACAAACTGCGCGCGCGGGCTCAGCAGCTTTTCCCGATCAATAATGATGAGACCTGGGCGTTCAAATTT
Organism: Vreelandella neptunia; assembly: GCF_022489065.1. Lineage (GTDB taxonomy): Bacteria > Pseudomonadota > Gammaproteobacteria > Pseudomonadales > Halomonadaceae > Vreelandella > Vreelandella neptunia_A. Next base: position 135,817 of record NZ_JAKVTW010000002.1, read on the forward strand.
ACCGGCAATGTCGGCTATGCCGATACATTGGGCGGGAATGATCCTTACCCGTTCTATGAAAACTTCTACGCGGGCGGCCTTGGCTCAGTACGTGGCTTCACATCGAATACCCTTGGACAGCGCACCACGCCAGCAACCGAAGGCGGTCGGGATCGCACCCTGGGTGGTAACATTTCAATAGAAGGTAGCGCCGAGATCATTTTCCCGATGCCGTTTGTTGAAGATCAGCGTGCGCTGCAAACATCGCTCTTCCTGGATGGCGGTAACACTTTCTTGAGTTCGTGCTACGACGTGCTTGCAGAAGACGCAGGCCGCCAGCAGTGTAACTCCGGTGTTGATCTTGGTGATTTACGCTACAGCGCGGGTATTGGCCTCTCTTGGTTGACGCCAGTGGGCCCGCTGACCTTTAGCGTCGCCGAGCCTCTGAACGATGAGAGCGGAGACGATACCCAGTTCTTCCAGTTCTCACTCGGGCAAACGTTCTAAGGAATGATTGCTCTAAGAGACAATTGTTCTACAGGCAAACGTTCAAAAGAGCTGTCGTTTTAAAATTGCTAGACCGCGTGCCATGGTGGCGCGCGGCTGGCGTGACCTGAGGAGTTAACACAATGCGTAAACTGACAGCGGTTGTATGCCTGTTGGGCGCGATGATTTTGCCTGCCCACGCCGCAGAAGTCGCCGTATTGGACTGGCGCGCGGCGCTAATGAATACTCAGTCTGCACAGGCATCACTGAGCAGCCTTGAAGGGCAAATTGGGAATCAACAGCGTGAAGCACAGAACCTGGGCAATGAGCTGCAGCAACTTCAGCAACGTCTTCAGAACGAAGGCGAAACCATGGCACAGTCCCAGCGCGAATCATTGATTAGTGAGCTACAGCAAAAAGGCGGCCGCTTTGAACAGCTGCGCCAGGAAGTGATGCAGGCACAGCAGCGCTCTGAACAGCAGTTTTTAGAAGGCGCTGAGGCGAAGCTGGAACAGGCGGTTGCGCAGGTGCTTGAGCGCCACAGTATTGATGTGTTGGTCGAGCCCCAGGGCGTACTGCACTCAGGGGTGGATCTACCGAATGTGACTGATGAAGTCACACAGATTTTCGACACCTTGAACTAATTTTAAACGATGATTGGTGTGGTCAAGCCACACCAAAGCTTCCCTGGGCTCCCATGACGCACGCTTCTCATCATCTTACCCTCGCAGACATTGCACGCCACCTGGACATTGCCATTAGCGGTAATGGCCAGCAGCCGATACGTGGTCTGGCGACGCTAAAAGAAGCGCAGCCTGATCAAGTGGCTTTTTTAGCCAATCGCGCCTATTTAAAAGATTTGGCGACGACGAAGGCAGCAGCAGTGTTATTACACCCTGAGTATGGCAAACACTGCCCGGTTTCGCGTCTTGAAATCGATAATCCTTATTTGGGTTACGCCAAGCTATCGCAGCTGTTTGATCCATTACCGGCACGCGACGTCATTGGCGTTCACCCAACCGCAGTAGTGGGTGAAAACGTAACGTTAGGCACCGATGTCTCCATCCAGGCTCATGCTGTGATTGAAGCCGGCGTGGTGCTGGGTGACCGCGTAGTGATTGGGGCAGGGAGCGTCATAGGGGCCGACAGCATTATCGGTGAAGCAACGCGCTTGCATGCCAATGTCACACTCTGCCATGGCGTAGTAATTGGTAAACGAGGCATCTTGCAAAGCGGTTGTGTGATTGGTGGCGACGGCTTTGGTTTTGCTCACGACGGCGCTGGCTGGCATAAAATTGCCCAGTTGGGGGGCGTTGTGCTTGGTGATGACGTGGAAGTCGGTAGTTGCTCCAGCATTGATCGCGGTGCGTTAGGCGACACGGTAATTGGTGATGACGTCAAAATTGATAGTCAGGTACAAATTGCTCATAACGTCATCATAGGCGACCACAGCGCTCTAGCGGGCTGTGTGGGCATTGCGGGCTCTACCAAGGTGGGTAAACACTGCATGCTGGGCGGTGGTGTCGGTTTATCTGGCCATTTGACCATCTGCGATGGTGTGCAGGTAACGGGGATGAGCTTGGTAACGAACTCAATCCATGAACCAGGGGTCTACTCCTCTGGAACTGGGGCCATGCCCAATACTCAGTGGCGAAAAAATGCCGTACGCTTTAAACAGCTCGATGACATCGCTAAACGGCTAGCGAGACTGGAAAAAAAGCAACGTGATTAATAATCGGGCTGAGCCGTCGCGCAATGATTTACCCGCTGTTGGCTTGAGGCTGGGTAGCAGCGCGGTATAATCCTCAGCCTTTTAACCAGCACGCGTGCTGGTATTTGCCTGACTCTCCTCAGGAGTTCCAGGTTTTTTGTCATTTTAGAGGTCGCTACGATGGTTATGGATATTAATGAAATTCGCGAATACTTGCCCCACCGTTACCCTTTTTTATTGGTGGATCGAGTAACGCAGTTAACCACCGGCGAATCCATCGTTGCGTATAAAAACGTTAGCATTAATGAACCGTTCTTTAATGGTCATTTTCCCCATCACCCGATTATGCCCGGTGTGTTAGTGCTTGAAGCGCTTGCCCAGGTATGTGGCATTCTTGGTTTTAAAACGGTCAATAAACTGCCTGCTGATGGCTACGTTTATTATCTGGTCGGCAGTGATAATGTGCGTTTCAAGCGTCCGGTAATGCCGGGTGACAAGCTCACCTTGGAAGCTAACGTTATTAAAGGTAAAAGGGGCATCTGGAAGTTTGCATGTCGAGCCACCGTTGATGGTGAGTTGGCCTGTGAAGCGGAAATTATTTGTGCCGAGAGGAAGGTGGCTTGATACATCCTACTGCACTGGTCGACCCAACGGCCCGTCTTGCTGACGACGTTGAGGTAGGCCCGTTTAGCATCATTGGGGCAGACGTCACTATCGGCGCTGGTTCGGTGATTGGCCCGCACGTGGTGGTTAAAGGCCCCACCACGCTGGGCGAGCGTACGCGTATCTTTCAGTTTGCCTCGGTGGGCGAAGACTGCCAGGACAAAAAATACGCAGGCGAACCGACGCGACTGGTAATGGGCGACGATAACGTCATTCGTGAAGGGGCCACTATTCACAGAGGCACCGTTCAGGATCGCAGTGAAACCACCATTGGCTCCCGCAATTTGTTTATGGCCTATGTCCATGTTGGCCATGACTGTGTCATTGGCAGCGACTGCATTTTAGCCAATCAGGTCACCCTGGCTGGCCATGTCACTATAGGTGATCATGTCATTCTCGGTGGCTTGGCGGCGGTGCATCAGTTCTGCCACTTTGGCGATCACGCTATGGCCGGTGGTGGTTCGATTATCACTAAAGATACGCCCGCCTATATCATGATTAATGGCAACCCTGCTGAAGCCCGAGGCCTCAATTTAGTTGGCTTGAAGCGGCGTGGCTTTAGCCGCGAAGCAATTAGTGCATTAACCGCCGCCTATAAAATGGTCTATCGTCAGGGGCTGACTACTGAACAGGCGTTGGCCGAAATGCGCAGTTGTTTTGACCTGCCCGAAATCGCGCATTTTGCCGCCTCTATTGAGCGTTCGACCCGCGGCATCACCCGCTAACTCATGCTGATCTGCCTATGACCCTGCAACGCGTCTACCTCGTGGCCGGGGAGCTCTCTGGCGATATTCTTGGTGCTGGGCTGATGCGTGAGCTCAAAGCACGCCATCCCCACGTAGAGTTCCGTGGTATCGGCGGGCCGCGCATGCAAGTGGAGGGCATGGAGAGTCGCTTTCCTTTAGAGACCCTCGCGGTGATGGGGCTGGTTGAAGTGCTTAAACACCTCCCCGAACTAATCCGTGTGCGCCGCATCCTGAAAGCCGAAGCCTTGGCGTGGAAGCCGGACATAATGCTCGGCATCGATGCGCCCGATTTTAACTTAGGCCTGGAGCGCCAGCTTCTCGAAGCGGGCATTACCACCGCCCACTACGTGAGTCCTTCCGTATGGGCATGGCGCCAGGGGCGGGTAAAAGGCATCGCCAAATCGGTAGACGGCATGCTGACACTGCTACCCTTTGAGGCTGCTTTTTACCGTGAACATCATGTTCCCGTTGCCTTTGTGGGGCACCCCCTGGCAGACGAAATGCCGCTGGAAAATGACCGTGTTGCCACCCGCCAAGCGCTGGAGCTGGCGCCTGATAGCCAGGTTTTGGCGCTGTTACCGGGGTCTCGGGCCAATGAAATTCGCTTTTTGGGTGATACATTTCTAAACGCTGCCGAACAGCTTTGCCAGCGCCACCCCACGCTGCAAGTGTTGATTCCTGCGGCTACCGCTGATCGCCACCAGGAAATCAGCACACTGCTTGCCCATTACTCCTTGCTTGCCGAGCGAACTACGCTACTGGATGGTCAGGCCCGCGAAGCGATGGTGGCGAGTGATGTGGTACTGCTGGCCTCTGGCACCGCAGCCTTGGAAGCCATGCTGTGCCACCGCGCGATGCTGGTAGCTTACAAAATGGCGCCAACCACTCACTGGCTGGCCAAGCGACTGGTGAAAACCCAGTGGGTGTCGCTACCCAATCTGATTGCTCAGGAAACGCTAGTGCCAGAACTGATTCAAGACGCCGCCTCGCCTGAAGCGATTGCCGACCAGCTCAGCGCCATGCTAGCGGACGAGGCTAGCCGACACGCCTTGGAGTCACGCTTTGCCGAGATGCACGCCACCCTGCAACGTAACGCCAGCCGCCGTGCGGCTGAGGCGATTAGCCTGCTAGCGGCGGGTCAGCCGCTGGAGACTGTTGATGACCAATAAAGGCGTGGCGATTAATAGCACCTCTGCGGAGCGCTGGACATTAGCGCACTGGATTATTGAGCACGTCGATTATCCAACGCTTGAGATTGCTTATGGTGGCGAGCGATTGGCGGGGGTCGATGAAGTAGGGCGTGGCCCGCTAATCGGCAGTGTAGTCGCCGCCGCGGTGATTCTTGATCCAACAAAGCCGATTGATGGACTCACTGACTCCAAAAAACTGAGCGCTCGCAAGCGTGAAAAGTTGGATGCCCAGATTCGCGAGCGGGCGCTGGCCTTTGCCGTGGCAGAAGCCAGCGCGGCGGAAGTGGATTCGTTGAATATTTACCACGCCACCCACTTAGCTATGCGAAGAGCTATCGATGCACTGGCACCGGCGGCGGAATATTTACTCGTGGATGGCAACAAATTACCTGGCCATCTGCTGCCAGGCCAGGCCGTGGTAAAGGGCGATTCACGCCACTGTGCCATTGCTGCAGCGTCGATTTTGGCCAAGGTTGCTCGCGACGCCCAGATGGTCGCCTTGGATGAGTGCTATCCTGAGTATGGTTTTGCGCGCCATAAAGGCTACCCGACCAAAGAGCACCTGACGGCGCTAGCAGCACACGGGCCACTGGCCGAGCATCGCCGTAGCTTCGCGCCGGTGCAGCGGCAGTTGGCGCTGCTTTAACGTATTTTTCCTCACCTAGCGTTTTGCTGAGAGTCCCATGACGGTACCGTTTGTTCATCTACGTTTACACAGTGAATACTCCCTGGTCGACGGCTTGGTTAAGCTCAAATCGCTGGTCAGTACCACCGCTGAACGGGCGATGCCGGCGCTGGCTTTGACCGATGAAACCAATCTGTTTGGTTTGGTAAAGTTTTATAAAGCTGCCCAAGGGGCGGGCTTGAAGCCGATCATTGGCAGCGATTTATGGCTGCAAAACCCTCACGACGAATCCCATCCCTACCGGTTAACGCTGCTGGCCATGAACGATGTTGGCTACCGCAACCTGACCGAGCTGATTTCTAAAGGCTGGACACACGGCCAGCGCCAGGGGCGCGCCATTCTTGATAAGCAGTGGGTGCTTGAGCAGAGCGAAGGACTGATCGCGCTTTCAGGGGCGCGAGAGGGTGAAATTGGCCGGCACCTGCTCTCTGATCATGAGCCTGAAGCACGCCAGTTACTTGAAGAGTGGCAGGCTGCGTTTCCCGAACGTTTTTATTTAGAGCTGGTTCGTACAGGGCGCCCGTTGGAAGAGGCCTGCGTTCACGCCAGCGTCAAGCTGGCCATTGAGACAGGCACACCGGTGGTGGCGACCAACGACGTGCGCTTTTTAGAGCGTGACGATTATTGGGCCCATGAGACACGTGTCGCGATTGGCGAGGGCAAAGCGCTGGATGACCCACGCCGTGAGCGCCGCTACACCGAAGAACAATACCTAAAAAGCCCCGACGAGATGGCGGCGCTGTTCGCTGATATTCCCGAAGCGCTGGAAAACAGCGTGATGATCGCCGAGCGCTGCAGCGTGAACGTGCGATTGGGCGAGATTTTCCTGCCCGAGTTCGGCATCCCAGAAGGGATGACTCAGGATGAGTTCTTCCGCAAGGTCTCCCATGACGGTTTAACCGAGCGGCTGGATTTTCTGTTTCCCGCCGAGCGCTACCCTCGTGACAGCGAAGAGTACCAGGCGATCGATCAGCGCTACCGCGACCGGCTGGAGTTTGAGCTCAACGTTATTATCCAGATGGGCTTTCCAGGCTACTTCTTGATCGTGATGGACTTTATCCAGTGGGCCAAGGACAACAATGTGCCGGTTGGTCCAGGACGGGGCTCTGGTGCTGGTTCGCTAGTAGCCTACGCGCAAAAAATCACCGATTTGGATCCGATTGGCTACGACCTGCTCTTCGAGCGCTTTTTGAACCCTGAACGTGTCTCGATGCCTGACTTTGACGTCGATTTCTGCATGGAGAAACGCGACAAAGTCATTGAGTACGTGGCCGAGCGCTACGGGCGTAACGCGGTTTCTCAGATTGTGACCTTTGGCACCATGGCAGCCAAGGCGGTGGTGCGTGACGTGGCCCGTGCCCAGGGGCGCCCCTATTCGCTGGGTGACAAGCTCTCCAAGCTGATCCCCTTTGAAGTGGGCATGACCCTGGCCAAAGCCATTGAGCAGGAGCCCGCGCTCAAAGAGTTTATCGGTAACGATGAAGAAGCTGAGGAGATCTGGGAGATGGCCCTCAAGCTCGAGGGCACCACCCGGGGTACCGGTAAGCACGCCGGGGGCGTGGTCATTGCGCCGACCAAACTGACGGACTTCTCGCCGCTGTTATGCGACGAAGACGGTTCAGGCCTGGTGGTGCAATTCGACAAAAACGATATCGAAGAGGCTGGGCTGGTCAAGTTTGACTTCCTGGGTCTGCGCACGCTGACGATTATCGATTGGGCGCTGGAGATGGTCGACAAAGTCCGCAGCGTTAATGGTCAGGGGGCGCTCAATATTGACAGCATCCCACTGGACGACGCACCGACGTTTGAGATGCTCAAGCGCGCCGAAACCACCGCGGTATTCCAGCTCGAATCCCGCGGCATGAAGGAGTTGATCAAGCGCCTATTGCCCGACTCCCTGGACGATATGATCGCCCTGGTGGCACTGTTCCGCCCAGGCCCCTTGCAGTCGGGCATGGTAGATGACTTTATCAACCGTAAGCACGGCCGGGCCGAAGTCTCTTATCCCCACCCGGATTATCAGCATGAGCTGCTGAAGCCGGTGCTGTCGCCCACCTACGGCATTATTCTTTACCAAGAGCAGGTCATGCAGATCGCCCAGGTCATGGCGGGCTACAGCCTGGGTCAGGCCGATATGCTACGCCGGGCCATGGGTAAGAAAAAGCCCGAAGAGATGGCCAAGCAGCGTGACGGCTTTATGGAGGGTTGTGCCGCCAATGGCATCGATAAAGATTTGGCCGGTAACATCTTTGACCTGGTAGAAAAATTCGCCGGTTACGGTTTTAACAAGTCGCACTCGGCCGCCTACGCATTGGTTTCTTACCAAACCGCGTGGCTAAAAGCCCACTATCCGGGGCCCTTTATGGCTGCCGTTATGTCCACGGAAATGGACAACCTGGATAAAGTGGTACCACTGATTGAGGAGTGTCGCAACCTCAAACTCACCGTGACGCCGCCGGATGTCAACGTGGGTGGCTACAAGTTCACCGTCGATACCGATGCCCGCGTGGTGTACGGCCTGGGCGCAATTCGTGGCGTAGGTGAAGGGCCGATTGGTGCCATTGTGGAAGCCCGCGAGGCAGACGGCCCGTTTGAGGATATTTTCGATTTCTGTCGCCGTATGGATCCTAAACGGATGAATAAGCGCACCCTGGAAGCGCTGATTCGCTCCGGTGCGCTGGATACCATAGGCCCCAACCGGGCGGTGCTGTTTGCCGCCATGGAAGACGCGCTAAAAGCCGCCGCGCAGAACCACACCAATCAGAATCTAGGCATGCTGGATATGTTTGGTGATGCATTCGCCGAGGCCGAAGAGGGCGACAGCGACGTTTACGCCGAGTATATCAACGCCCGTGAATGGACCGACCGCGAGCGGCTCTCAGGAGAGAAAGATACCCTGGGGCTCTATCTCACGGGTCACCCGATCGATGAGTACGAGCGTGAGTTAAAGCGCTTTGTGTCGACCCGAATCAGTGATTTAAAACCTTCTCGCGACCCTCAGCGGGTGGCGGGGTTGGTGGTCGGCGTGCGCACCATGAAGTCAAAGCGCGGCGATACCATGGCGTTTATCACCCTGGATGACCGCACCGGGCGTATTGAAGCCTCGTTGTTTGGTGAGCTGTTCGAGCAGTTGCGCGGTCAAATTGAGGCCGATCAAGTGCTCATCGTCGAGGGCGAGGTCTCCAGTGATGAATTTTCCGGTGGCCTGCGTCTGCGCGGTAAAGACGTCACGCCAATGGTGACGGCGCGCATTCGATACGGCCAAGCGGTTGAGCTGGCGCTGGATGCGGGGCAGATCAATGGTCGCTTAATTGAAACCCTGCGCGACAGCCTGACGCCTTATCGCGACCAAGAAGGTTTGCCGGTACGCCTGCAGTATCGCCACCCTGCAGCCGTCGCGTGGCTGGAGCTTGCCGATGAGTGGAAAGTCGCGCCAAGCGACGATTTACTGCTGGCGCTGCGGGATGTTCAGGGCCAGGCGGGCGTACAGCTACGTTATCGTTAGAAGACGATAGGGCAGGCACTCAACTTGCGTGGCTGGTTCAGGGTGCGATAATGCGCTTTATTCTCTTTAATTACGTATCAATGCATATTTTGATCAGGCTACTTTTTATAGGCAGCGCCGATGAATCCTAATTATCTCGATTTTGAACAGCCGATTGCCGAACTTCAGGCAAAAATTGAGGAGCTGCGTTTGGTCAGCTCTGATAGCCAAGTCAACCTTTCCGACGAGATATCTCGGCTGGAAGAGAAAAGCCGTAAACTGACGGAATCGATCTTCAAGGATTTGACTCCCTGGCAGGTTTCTCAGATTTCACGGCACCCCCAGCGCCCCTATACGCTGGACTATCTCGGGCATATCTTCACCGATTTTGACGAGCTACACGGTGACCGTAACTTCGCCGATGATGCTGCGCTAGTCGGTGGCATTGCGCGCTTGAATGATGCACCTGTGATGGTGATTGGTCATCAAAAAGGCCGCGATGTAAAAGAGAAAGTACGTCGCAACTTCGGTATGCCGCGCCCTGAGGGCTACCGTAAAGCGTGCCGCTTAATGGAAATGGCTGAGCGCTTCAAAATGCCGATTCTGACCTTTATCGATACCCCAGGCGCTTACCCCGGCATCGACGCGGAAGAGCGCGGCCAGTCAGAAGCGATTGCTTACAACCTGGCGGTGATGTCGCGGCTGAAAACGCCAATTATCTCGACGGTAGTAGGCGAGGGTGGCTCCGGCGGCGCGTTAGCCATTGGCGTCTGTGATGAGCTGCAAATGCTGCAGTACTCCACCTACTCGGTGATCTCACCGGAAGGCTGCGCCTCGATTCTGTGGAAGAGCGCCACCAAAGCCTCTGACGCCGCCCAAGCGATGGGGATTACCGCTGAACGCCTAAAAGAACTGGGCTTCGTCGATTCACTGATCAAAGAGCCGCTCGGGGGTTCACACCGCCATCCGCTCACCACCGCTGAGCGGGTTAAAGAAGCACTTACCGCCAGCCTGGAGCGTTTACAGGCGATGGACACCGATGCTCTGCTAGAGCGTCGCTACAAGCGTTTAATGAGCTATGGCGCCCCAGCCGCGTAATTTACTGCAAGGCTTACTAGATGACGCCCTGGCGGAAACCCCGCCGGGGCGCTCTATTTGGGTGGCCCTCTCGGGCGGTTTGGACTCCTCTCTGCTGCTCGCGTTGGCCGCACAGGTCTGCGCACAAGCAGACCGACCTTTGCAGGCTATTCACATTAATCACGGCCTACAGGCGGCGGCAGAGACCTTCGAAGAGCACTGTAAAATACTCTGCGAACAATGGAACGTCCCGTTAACGGTGGTCGATGTAAGGGTAAATGCCCACGGTGAGGGCATCGAAGGCGCCGCCCGCAACGCCCGCTATGAGGCTTTTTTTGTCACCCTGCCCGAAGGCGATACGCTCTGGCTGGCCCAACACCAGGACGATCAGGCGGAAACTTTTCTGCTGGCCGCCCTGCGTGGCAGCGGTGTGCGTGGGTTGGCGAGTATGCCCTTTCGACGTGATGTCGAAGGTGTCACGCTGGTGCGCCCGTGGCTAAGCGTGAAGCGAGCACAGCTTGAAGCAGCAGCGCGTTTGCTAGCGCTTACATGGTGCGAAGACCCAACCAATAGCGATATCGCGCTTGATCGCAACCGTCTGCGCCATGACATATTGCCGGCAATGGAAATGCGCTGGTCCAATGCAGCTCGTTCATTGGCGCAAAGCGCACGGCACGCCGGGGAAGCAGATCGTTTGCTACTTGAATACGCTAGGGATGAACTGCAAACCTTACTTACTGATAGCCAACATATTAATGCCGCTGCGCTGAGCGCACGTTCACCCTCTCGCCAACGCTTGCTAATACGCACGCTTTGCCAACAGCTAGGCTTGCCAACGCCACCGCAGAAGCGCTTAGAGAGTTTGTTGGAACAACTGACAGCTAAATCCGATGCCAAAGTATGCGTGGAGTGGCCGGGCTGCCAGGCCCGTGTATGGCGTCAGCGGCTCTATCTGAGGGCGCCGCGTGAAGCGCTTCCCCCTTGGGAGGCTAGTTGGGACGGAGAAGCACCACTTGAAACGCCGCTAGGTCCGCTCGGCTTGCAGGTAACCTCATCACAAACGCTATCTCAACCTCTGATGGTAACGTGGCGGCAAGGAGGTGAGGTGATGCAACTGCCCAAGCGAGGGCGGCGTGACTTGAAGCGACTGCTCCAAGAGGCTGATGTGCCGCCTTGGGAGCGCGAATGGCTGGTGGTCATCATGCAGGCTGAAGCGTGTATCGGGGTGGTGAACCCCCCAGCCAAGCTACTATGGCAGGCCGAGGGGGTTGTCTTTACCCGTACGACTTCGTTTGTTGAATCAAAAGTTTGAACCCTGCGGCTTCCATAAATGCCTGCTCTTGCTCCAGATCGGTGCTCAGCAGGGTGGGCTCATCGCTTTCAGGTAGCGTGATGGTCAGGCTGTCGCTATCGGCGCTTAGCTGTGGCAGCGTCGGAGCTGTTTCAGGACGCGAATGATTAATCAGCACTGCCAACCGAAGCAGTCGGGCAAGTTTCTGAGACACCGCTCGTTGTGACTCAGGCAGTGCCTGCCACTCCTTAAGCGGAAACTTGCGCCGATGGGCGCGCACCAAAAACGCCAGCTGACGCTGTTCGGGGCGAGAAAAGCCCGCCAGATCAGAGTGTTCCAGCAGGTAAGCGCCGTGGCGATGAAACTGGCTATGGGAGATCGCCAAGCCGATTTCATGGACGTGGCTGGCCCACTGCAAATAGCGTGCTTGATCAGGGTTCAGCGACCATTCATGGCGTACCTGCTTAAATAAACGCTCAGCGGTGTCAGCAACATTAAGCCCTTGGCGGGTATCAACATCGTAGGTGCGCTTCAGTGATTCCAGGGTTTTCGAGCGTGAATCTTCCGCACTGTTACGTCCTGCCATGTCATAGAGCACGCCTTCACGCAGGGCACCGTCCGCGAAGCGCATCTGGGTTAAGTCAAAGGCTTCGAAAATCGCCCCGAGGATGGCGATCCCAGCCGGGAAGACCTTGGCACGGTCGGCCTTGAGGCCGTCCAGCTCTACTTTATCTAACTGTTTGCACTTTAGCAGGCGCTCGCGCAGCTTCTTCAAGCCACTGCGGGTGATAACGCCTTCGTGGGGGGTGTCACCATACGCATGGAGAACGCTGGCAGCGGCCTTGATGGTGCCACTGGAGCCGACTGGGTCGTCCCAGCCTAGGCGCTGATAAGGACGCTGGATATTGGCAAGCTCGGAAAGAGCGGCTAACTCGGCGCGGCGCATGCGTTTTTCATTTAACTCACCGTCGGGAAAGAAGCGCCGAGAGTAGGTAACGCAGCCCATGCGCAGGCTTTCCAGCGCCTTGGGTTCAAACGCTTCGCCGATGATAAATTCGGTTGAGCCGCCGCCAATGTCGACGATTAATCGACGGCCATTTTCTGCCAGCGCGTGGGCAGCTCCTAAATAAATCAGCCGAGCCTCTTCGCGGCCGGCAATAATTTCGATGGCGTGACCTAGCTGCGCCTCGGCACGCTCGATAAAGGCTTGGCTATTATCGGCGTCACGCAGCGCGTTAGTGCCTACAATGCGCAAATTAGCACTTGTAATGTCGCTTAAAAACGGTGCAAAGCGGCCCAGGCAATCTAGCGCACGCTGCATCGCCTCTTCGCTAAGCAGGCCGTTATCGTCTAAACCCGCGGCGAGCTGCACTTTTTCACCTAAACGAGCGACCACCTGGAGACGTTCGTGCTGGTAGTTGGCCACCAGTAGGTGAAAGCTATTAGAGCCCAGATCTATAGCGGCGAAGCGCTGCGGCGCACCGCTGTCTACCTCGTTGTTGGAGGCGGCAATGGGGAGCGAAATGTCCTTGGGCATGAGCTTTCCTTCGTGTTGGCTGTGCCAAGGTTGCGGTGACCTTTATCTATTGTCAATTGCAAAGACTTGCGTTTGTCGCAGCGCTTGACTACCATCGAGCTACTGGCCTGATCTGACCTGATTAGTTAGTGTGTCAATATGCCTTGATGATATGTTTAGATGCATTGCCTAGATAATCCATCTTGCATCCGTTGTTTACATACGGCACCTTGGTCGCCCCAGACGTTACTGACTGTTTATCCTGTGAGCGTCAGCCAGAATTCCAAGTCGTCAGATAGCCCACTGGTTCAACCACTCTCCTGTGGGGATCAGATTAAGCAAGTGTTTGCACCCTCGAGTTGAGTCTTAATGATGACAAGTACTGGTGTTATAAGTACTCAGGTTGTTAGTTAAGTCCAATCCCGTTCCTTTCATCTTCGAGCGCGTGCCTTTACCGGGGTCTGAACGCATCACACGGCGTCACTTTCACGCCTCCTGTCATACTCCCGGCGCTTGGCGCCCAGCTTCCATGAGCAACTTTCTAACACACCGATGAATCTCACTGAACTCAAGCAAAAAACCGTTCCCGAGCTCCTCGATATCGCCCGTGAAATGGGTATTGATAACTTGGCCCGTTCGCGCAAGCAGGACATCATTTTCGCCATCCTCAAGAAACACGCCAAAAGTGGCGAGGATATTTACGGCGACGGTGTGCTGGAAATTCTTCAGGATGGCTTCGGCTTCCTGCGTAGCGCTGACAGCTCCTATCTCGCCGGTCCCGACGATATTTACATATCGCCTTCGCAGATTCGCCGTTTCAATCTGCGCAAGGGTGACTCCATTTCCGGTAAAATCCGTCCGCCTAAGGAGGGTGAGCGTTACTTCGCCCTGCTAAAGGTCAGTCAAATCAACTTTGACCGTCCGGAAAATGCCAAGCATAAGATTCTATTTGAGAACTTAACGCCGCTGTTCCCAGACGACCGTATGCGTATGGAGATCGGTAACGGCTCCACGGAAGACCTTACCGCGCGGATCATCGATCTAACCGCGCCAATTGGTAAAGGCCAACGTGGTTTGCTGGTGTCGCCGCCGAAAGCGGGTAAAACGCTGATGTTGCAAAACATCGCGACCTCCATCACGCGCAACAACCCAGAGTGCCATCTGATCGTACTGCTGATCGATGAGCGCCCTGAAGAAGTGACCGAAATGTCACGAACCGTGCGTGGCGAAGTGGTGGCGTCGACCTTCGATGAGCCGCCTGCGCGTCACGTGCAAGTGGCCGAAATGGTAATCGAGAAAGCCAAGCGCCTGGTTGAGCACAAGAAAGATGTGGTCATCCTGCTTGACTCGATTACCCGCTTGGCGCGTGCTTACAACACCGTGGTACCGAGCTCTGGCAAAGTACTGACGGGTGGTGTCGATGCACACGCGCTCGAGAAGCCAAAACGCTTCTTCGGTGCGGCGCGTAATATCGAAGAGGGCGGCAGCCTGACGATTATCGCCACGGCACTGGTCGATACCGGCTCCAAGATGGACGAAGTCATCTTCGAAGAGTTCAAGGGTACCGGCAACATGGAAGCCCACCTGGACCGTAAACTGGCCGAGCGTCGCGTCTTCCCGGCGATCAATATCCGTCGCAGTGGCACCCGTCGTGAAGACCTGCTGGCCTCTGAGGATGAAATGCAGCGCATGTGGATTCTGCGCAAGCTGCTCAACCCGATGGAAGATACCGCCGCGACTGAATTCCTGATTGACCGTCTGAAAGATACCAAGACCAATCTTGAGTTCTTTGAAGCGATGAAGCGCCGCTAATTGACAGCGTAAGTGCGGCGCTAGCGGGTTGCAGAACCGCCGCTATGATCATCGCCGCTAATGCCATCTAGCGGCGCATTCGCCAGCCAGGGAGCGTTCCTTGAAGTATAAAGACCTGCGCGAGTTCATCACGGCGCTTGAAGCCCAGGGTGAACTCAAGCGTATCTCCGTCGAAGTCGATCCTTATCTGGAAATCACCGAAATCTGCGACCGCACGCTGCGTGCCGGTGGCCCGGCGTTGCTGTTTGAAAACGTTAAAGGTCACTCCATGCCGCTGCTGGGCAATCTGTTTGGTACCCCCAAACGGGTCGCGCTCGGTATGGGGCAGGACTCGGTTGAAGCGCTAAGAGAAGTCGGCAAGCTGTTGGCGTTTTTAAAAGAACCTGATCCGCCTAAAGGCTTGAAAGACGCCTGGGACAAGCTGCCGATCTTCAAGCAAGTACTCAGCATGGGACCGAAAAACGTCAAACATGCACCTGTTCAAGAGGTGGTGTATGAAGACGACGAGGTCGATCTTGGCCTGCTGCCGATTCAGCACTGCTGGCCGGGCGATGCGGGGCCTCTGGTGACCTGGCCGCTAGTGATTACCAAAGGACCGAACAAGAAGCGCCAAAACTTGGGTATCTATCGCCAGCAGAAAATCGGCAAAAATCGCCTGATTATGCGCTGGCTCTCCCATCGCGGCGGTGCCTTGGATTTTCTGGAGTTTCAAAAAGCCCACCCTGGCGAGCCGTTCCCCGTTGCGGTAGCGCTCGGCGCCGACCCGGCAACGATCTTGGGCGCTGTGACGCCCGTGCCAGACTCACTTTCCGAGTACGCCTTTGCAGGCCTGCTGCGCGGTTCGCGTACGGAGCTTGTGAAGTGCGGTCATGCGGATCTGGATGTGCCCGCGTCCAGCGAGATTATTCTCGAAGGCTTTATCTATCCTGACGACATGGCAGCGGAAGGCCCCTTTGGTGACCACACCGGTTACTACAATGAAGTCGACCACTTCCCGGTGTTTACCATCACGCGGATGACCATGCGCCGTGACGCTATCTATCACTCCACCTACACCGGTCGGCCCCCGGATGAGCCTGCGATCCTTGGATTGGCGTTGAACGAAGTGTTCGTGCCGATCCTTTGTAAGCAGTTCCCCGAAATTGTCGACTTTTATCTGCCGCCTGAGGGCTGCTCTTATCGTATGGCGGTAGTGACGATGAAGAAGCAGTACCCTGGCCACGCCAAGCGCGTGATGATGGGAGTGTGGAGCTTCCTGCGCCAGTTTATGTATACCAAGTTTGTGATCGTGCTGGATGACGATGTGGACGCGCGCAATTGGGAAGATGTGATCTGGGCGATTACCACGCGTATGGACCCCGCACGGGACACCGTTATGGTCGAAAATACGCCGATCGATTATCTCGATTTCGCTTCCCCTGTTTCAGGCCTTGGCTCGAAAATGGGACTTGATGCTACTAATAAGTGGCCGGGCGAAACCGACCGGGAGTGGGGCACTCCCATCGTTATGGATGAAGCGGTTAAAGCGCGCGTCGATGAACGTTGGGAAGCGCTGGGGATTGGCCTTGAATTACCGGCCTCCCGCCTTTGATGCGGTTAATTCAGTAGTTGATCATGCAACATATCGCTGACCGAATTTGTTAAAAGAGGCTTTCATGAGTGCAAGGACGTTGACTTGCCAAGTCACCGAGGTTGAAAATTTAAACCCCGATGTATTTGGCGTAACGCTAACCGGGCGCGCCGAAGCCATGCAGCATGCCCCGGGGCAGTACTTAGAACTTAAAATAGACGAGTCGACATGGGTGCCGTTTTCGATCGCCAGTGCAGATCGTAGTAATGGCGTTATCGAACTGCATATTCAGCACTGGCCTGAGCGGGATAACTCCGCGCGGCTGCGGGAACTGCTTCAGGTAGCCAACCAGCTTACGCTGCGTTTGCCCGGCGGGGAATGCGTGCTGGATAACGAGAGCGAAAGGCCGCTGCTACTGATTGCGGCGGGGACGGGGTTTTCGCAGATGAAAGCCATTATCGAAGCAGTCCTCCATGAACAGCCTACGCGAGAAATATCGCTGTGGTGGGCTGCCCGTGAGCATCGTGATCTCTATTTGGAGCAACTGGCCTGTCAGTGGGCGCAGACCCACGCTAACGTCGCGTTTCATGCAGTGACGGAGCTGCCGTTAGAAGAACCGCTAGCAGCGGGGGAGCGGATTAGCCACCATCAGGGGCGTATCGATCAAGTCTTAAAAGCCGCAGAGATTACCCCGGACACCCATGATGTCTATTTATCAGGCTCACCGGGGATGGTATATGCTTGCCTGGATGTACTCGACGCTAAAGGCGTGCCGTTAGAGCGGGTGTTCTCGGATGTGTTTGCCTACGCACCCCGAACTACTTAATATGGCCGCAGACTGTTGATACTCCCCCTGATATAGCATGGATAAACAAGGAGGCTTACATGGCCCATCATGACGAAGATTTCAAAGATGATTCTGGCTTCCTGGCCATTTTCCTGGGCGTAGTGGTGCTGGTAAGTATGAGTGCGCTGCCTGCCACCATTGGCGTGATCCAAGCTTTTGGCGGTTGAGTATTGCCATTTGCAGGGCTTGCAGGCAGGATAAAACCATAACGCCACGGCGGCGACCCTAATACCTCGTATTCGATAAGCCTGATTCCACTAACGGAAAATAACGATGCAAAAGATAGCGTGCCCACTAACTGCGAAGACTCTGCCTGCAATGGCTGAGCTTAGTGGTGCGTGCGCTGCATCTTATTGGTATTGGTTTAGCCACGGTGTGCCCTTGGCCGACGCTTAACTGTCGCGTCAGCAGGCACACCACTCGGTTGCCTGCCGCAAGCATCAAGCCCCGGTCGGTAACCCCGCCGGGGCTTTTGGCGTTTTGGCCCGGCGATTTTTATGTCCAGCGAATTTCGGAAACCGTTATTCATCACTATTTCATCAAGGAGCAGCATCATGATCTATCGCGCACTGACTAACGCTATCGCCACCGGCTTTTTGGGCTATTGCTATGGCTGGCGATTTAGCGACGCGCGGTCGGTGCTAGCTGCCACCTCCGACCGTGTGCAATTGGGTGGTCACCTAATTAAACGATGTCATACGCTTACGGAGAGTTAACCATGAATGCGCCTATCAGCCCTGTTGCAAATAGCCCTGCTGTCAACACTGCCCACGTCAACTTGCCGCACACCACGGCAGCCGTCTCTACCTCACAGAAACTGCCTACGCCCGCTGAACTTCGTCAGCGTTTTTCGCTTAGCGACGCATTGAGCGCGCAAATTGCCCGTCAGCGTCACGCCATACAGCAAATTTTAAGCGGTCACGATGACCGTCTGCTTGTCGTGGTTGGCCCCTGTTCCGTACATGACCCCGATGCAGCGCTTGAGTATGCCGACCGTCTGGCTGCATTAAGTGAAGAGGTGAGCGAACATATTTTACCGGTGATGCGTGTCTATGTTGAAAAGCCGCGCACCACCGTGGGTTGGAAAGGACTGGCTTACGATCCTGGGTTGAACGGCAGTGGTGATATGTCCCGCGGTTTGGGGCTCTCTCGTGAGTTGATGCACGCGGTAGCGGCGCGCGGCCTGCCGGTGGCCACTGAGCTTTTACAGCCGATGCTGGCGTCTTACTTGGACGATTTACTGAGCTGGGTAGCGATTGGCGCACGCACCACCGAATCGCAGCTGCACCGTGAACTTGCCAGCGATTTGTCAGCGGCGGTGGGATTCAAAAATGCCACCAGCGGCGATGTACAAGTGGCGATTGATGCCATGAGCGCGGCGGCCCACCCACACCAGCGTTTTGCAGTGGATGCTCACGGCCACCCAATCGTTCAGCAAACCGCGGGTAACCCGCACACCCACGTGGTGCTGCGCGGCGGACACGGTGAGCCCAACTACCAGAGTCACCATGTGCAGGCAGCCACTACTGCGCTGCGTAATGCCGGGCAAAATCCACGGCTGATGGTCGATTGCAGCCATGCCAATGCGCGTAAAGATCATCGCCGCCAGAGTGAAGTGATGCTGGATGTATTGGCCCAGCGACAAGCGGGCGAAGCCAACTTGGCCGCGCTGATGCTGGAAAGCCACCTGTTCGAAGGCAAGCAGCCGCTCAAACCTGGCGCCATGCGCTACGGCGTATCAGTTACCGACGCCTGTGTAGGCTGGGAAACCACAGAACACTTACTTAAAACGGCTGCGGAGCGTTTGAGTTAGTTCATTGCTACTACTATTACTTGTTTGCCTTGGCCAGCCCCGTATCATAGAGCCTTTGCGGAAATAATGAGGCTGGCCATGGTATTTACCCTAGAGCATCACGACCCCGACACCTACCGCCGGAAAGCCCGCATGATCAGCTTTGCTATGGCGGGGCAGCTGATTATTTTTGGCCTCCTGTTCTCAATGCTCCTTACCTCCACCTTTGGCAGCAGCCTATGGCTCAATGCCCTAGGCGTGCTGCTTGGGTTATTGGCCACTAGCGCACTATTTGCCGTTTTACGTGAGCGTCCCTGGATGACGGAAGTCCGCTACGTTTGGCAGCTCAAACATCATCTGTCGCAAGTCAGTGGCTACCTTTCACAACTACGCAAAGCGGTGGAAGAGAACAACCGCACGGCGCTGGATCTGCTCACTTTCTACCATCAGGGTATGGCGCAGTTGGCGGAGCTTAATGGACGCACCACCGATGACGACTCGGAGCGGCTAGCTGAAAAAATGCAGGTGAAAATTAAACGCGAAGAGCAGGGGCTGCCCCCTCAAGTTGAGAGCATCGATACACATGACCTGCAGGCATTCAAACGCGGGTAATGATTACGGGCAATCATAAAAATACGGGCAATCACAGAAATGGTCATACAGGGAGCGCGGTGAATGAATACGTTAAGAGTATTGAGTGGTGCTGTTTTCGCAGCAGGCGTGATGGTAGTGCTAGGAGGGTGTGCAGCGACGCCCAACGCCGAAACAGCAGTTGCCAATCAAGCTACGCTAGATAACCGGGCTCCCTTCCTGCCTTCAGCGCTATTTCCTGGCTCCGCTGAACAATTTGCTGCATGGCACTGCGAGCCTGCGAAACAAAACTTAGTGACCGCGACCAATACCAACGACCTGCGCCTATGGTCGCTGCATGGCGCCTGGCGGCTACCTCAAGCGGTCGTCGCCAGCGGTGCACGCTATCAAGATGGCGAAATCAGCTTTTGGAATCGGGGTGACAAAGCGCTGGTAGAAACACCGCGGGGGCAACTGCAGTGCTCTCTGGCCGAACAGCGTGACGCCTTAACCCGGGCGGTGAAGCCTGGCGTGATGTTCTTTGGCCAGGGTAACGAGCCGGGTTGGAGCGTTGCGTTAGCGCATGATACGCCTACGCTGACCATGGAGACGAACTATGGAGATGAGCGCCTCGAATTACCTTATATGGTCAGCGTGATGGACAATGAAGCGGGACGAGTGGTTATCGAAAATGCCGACGTTGAGCCGTTTTTCCGCGTGCGTATCGACGCTGGTGCCTGCTTTGACAACATGAGCGGCGAGCCTTTTCCTGCCAGGGTCACCCTAACCTACGGCGGCGAGCAGTATAGCGGCTGTGGCCAGGGTATTGCCCCCTAGGCGTCCTTAAAAGAGGTAGATCAGCAGCGATAGACAACACGCTCGGCCCGCCACTCTTGCGCTACAAAGTCGCTGGCGCATAGGGCTGAGGTGTTGCCAGCAGCACGAGCAGCCAGTCGCGATAGCGTTGCCATGTTAAGACCGCGAGTACTCTCTACCTGCTCGCTTACCGCGAGCGGCACCCAGCGTTCATCCTCTAACGTTGCCAGGGTGAAGCTAAAAGGGTGAAAGCCTGGAAAGCCAAGCCGAATATCGGTGGCAACCAGCGTCTCATTGCCGTTCAACCAGCGCGTTTCATAGCGCAGGAAAGGCCCCGCAAACCACCTTAAACGCTGCCCTTGCAAGCTGGCCAATGCGAACTCCTCTAACTCGGCATTGCGTATCAGAGGTTCCAGGCGCGGTTGACGGTCGCCGTCGAATAGGCCGACTAAACTTTCATAGTAACGGTCGCCATCCACCACTGTGGCGCGCCACAGTGCAATATTAAAGGGCGTTGGTTGTATCAGCAGGGGGGCGTCTTCCAAGCCCCGCTCCGCTAGCACCGGGGCAAGGCGCTGCTCAATCGTTAGCTTTGCCCCAGCGGCCATGGCTAAATAAACGCAGGTAATCGCTAACCCCCAGGTGCACGCTTTTTTAACCCGCAAAGATACCAGACCTACCCCTAAAGCAATCAGTAAAGGGATGGAGTAAAACGGATCAATGATAAAAATAATGGGTAAGGCAACCGGGGGACGTTCAATGGGCCAAAATAGCTGGGTACCGTAAGTGGTCAGCGCATCGAGTAGCGGGTGAGTAATTAATATGAGCGCGAAGAAGCACCACCAGCGAGGTAGGTTAATGTCCTTCGCGGGAGAAAAGCGCGCGCACAGTAATGCCAATAACGTCGCTAAACCGGTGAGTACAAAAAGGGAGTGGCTAAAGCCGCGGTGTTCGGTAACGTTAGCCACGGCGTCCCCGTAATCCAGCGCCACATCGAGATCGGGAAGGGTGCCCAGCACGGCACCCATCACAATGGCCTTACGGCCTAAGCGTCGGCCCAAAACGGCCCCGCCAATGGCTGCGCCTAGCGCGGCTTGTGTAATTGAATCCACAGGTTTCTCCGACGGGTAAACCCAGCTAAGATAAACGTTATAGATTAATTGTACAGCATTGTCGTGCGCTCTGTGCGCTGTCACGCTTTTGTAACGTATAGCTAAAGTCGTGCTTAAAGGAGTAAATATGCAATATCTTCACACCATGGTTCGTGTAAGTGACCTAGATGCTTCACTGCGTTTTTACTGCGATCTTCTGGGGCTTAAGGAAGTTCGTCGCAAAGAGAATGAGAAAGGCCGGTTCACACTGGTCTTTTTGGCCGCACCAGAGGACGAACCACGTTCAGAAAGGTTAACGGCACCCGAACTTGAACTGACCTATAACTGGGACCCTGAAGAGTATTCTGGTGGCCGCAACTTCGGCCATTTGGCCTACCGGGTGGATGATATTTATGCCCTCTGTCATCACCTGCAGGACAACGGCGTCACGATTAATCGTCCTCCCCGTGATGGTCATATGGCGTTTGTAAAATCACCCGACGGTATCTCAATCGAGTTACTCCAAAAAGGTGATGCTTTAGCGCCAAAAGAACCCTGGGCTTCAATGGAAAACAGCGGTAGCTGGTAAGTGAAAATTGGAAAAAATGGTTGGAAAAAGCGGTTGAGAAGATATAACTGGAAAGTGTTAGTAAGTAACCGTTAAACAAGGGAAAGATTATCATGACCAAGAAAGGTTGGCGTTTACTGCCACTGTTGGCTTCGGCCGCTCTACTGTTAAGTGCCTGTAGCAGCGCGCCCCAGCAAGGGCGGGTTGAAGCGCCGCAAGGCTCTTCATTATCAGGGCCTATTGTTGAGCAGCGTTGGGACTTGCTGCTGGTGGGAACTGATGAGCGGCTCAACATGCCGGAAACGCCTTTTTTCCAGATTGCAAAAGATGGCAAAGTTAGCGGTCACGACGGCTGTAACCGTTTTACCGGCGAGGTGAAGCTTGGCGATAACCAGCGTATTGAGTTTGGTGAGTTAGCCACCACACGCATGGCGTGCCCGCAAATGGCCGATGCCAACCGGGTCACCTATATGATGGAGACGGCCTACCGCTACTTGATTGACCATGATCGATTGGTGTTTTTTGGCCCGGATAGTCGGGTGCTAGGCGGCTGGCGCGAGTCGAACTAACACAATCAGTGTTATTGCTTAAAAGGCGGATTGAAGCGGTCGATAAAGCGCGCATCAATCCGCTTCTTCCATGCCCATACCCACTTGCCTGAGAAACCAATGGCACCACGACTGGCAATTGCATGGCCGTCACCTGTGCCAATGAGTGCCAACACTCGTTTGGGTGGTTGCCAGGGAGCTAACGGTTGGCTGCGACAGGCACGGCGTAAGTTGTCTGCTAAGTGTGGCCCCATACGCACCGCATAAACCCCCGCGTTAGGCAACGGTGGTGTAAATGCTGCGCAGTCTCCGGCGGCAAAGATACCCGGCTGACCAGAGACTTCCAGCGTGTTATCGACGTAAATGAAGTTGCGCTTATCCAGTGGCAGCGTAGTCTCTGCCAGCCAAGGGTGGCCGACAGCCCCCGTTGCCCACATGACGATATCAGCCTCAATATGTTGTCCGTTCTGGGTTGATATCCCGCCCTTAACCAGTGATTCCCCGCGTAGCGGAGAGCGAACGGTAATACCCGCCTTTGAGAGTGCGCGTCGAGTTAGCCAGCGGGGTAAATGCCCGGCACCAGGTAACAGCTCATTGGATGCGCTCAACAGATGCCCCTGCCACTCAATATCTGGCCGCTGCTGGCGTAGTTGGGTCAATACGCTCATAAGCGTTTCACAGCCAGCAGCGCCGCCACCTACGCCCACAATGCGTTTTTTTCCGCCACTGTGGAAGTGGCTAATGTCATTTTTTAGCGCCTGCCAGCGCTGGTGCAACGAGCTTAAAGGGCGCATAGAGAGTAGCCTGGGCAACTGCTCCCCTAGCTTCTGGGGGAGGCTTAGCGTCGAGCCAATATTGAACGAGGCAACATCAAAATTAAGGCGTTGATCATTGGCAAGTTCGGCATAACGCGCATGGGTATTGAGCGCGCGCGCTGGTGAAAGAATCAACCGGGCATTGGCGCGATGGCACAGCGCTGCTACATCGATCTGTGTCTCGCGTAGGGTGCATTCGCCTGCCAACCACGCCGGTACGCTGCCCGAATAAGCCGCTAAAGGACTATCGCTAACGACGGTAATCGCAATGTCAGGATCAGGCTGCCGAGCAAAGGCTTCGAGGACAAAGGCGTGGGCATGGCCTGCGCCAATGAGTAACAACTGCTGCATGGGCATGGCCTATGGAAGTGAAACGTGCAGGCGAAGGGTTAGCAAATCACGACTTGGTTTTTACCCGCCATTTTGGCCAGATACATACCTTGCTCTGCCCGCTCAAGTAACTGACGAGGTTGGTCATTGGGTTTCGCAAGGGTCAGGCCAATACTGATCGTCACTGGGTCGGCGATGGAGAAAATATGCTTCTCAACATGGTGGCAAAGCTGGTTGGCAAGCTTAAGGCTGACGTCTTCATCAAGCCCTTTCGTGATAACAACGAACTCTTCACCACCCCAGCGGCCAAGATGGTCTCCTCCTTTCAGCGTCTTCTGCGCTAAATGAGCAATATCACGCAAGATGTCATCGCCCACCGCATGCCCGTAGGTATCGTTGATGTTTTTAAAGTCATCAATATCAAACATCAGCACGGCAAAGCTTACAGACGAGTGGCTTAAATCCTCAATAACCAGTTCGGTATAGTAGCGATTCCAGCATTTCGTTAAAGGATCAGTGTGAGCCAGGCCTTCCAACCGCTGGTTGGTCTTGGTCAATTGACGATTGAGGTGGACGACTTCCTGGGCCGTAATAGCCACTGCTAAATCATCGGCCAGTTCAATGATCATGGAGGCTTCCAGGGGCATCCAGTAGCTCAGCGACGCTTGCAATGTCGAATCGGCGACCAGGGCAGGGAGCAGTGGCTGCTGGCGAAACATCAGTAACCAGCCTAGAGAGGCATTGGCGACGCTTAGTGGGGCGGCCAGACCACCTTGGCAACTGCCATTCAGCTCGATGATCTCCTCTTGGACGTTCTGCTGGTTCAACTGCTGCAACTGATGAAACAGCTGATGTTTGGACGGGCATTCGCCGTAGCAGTGGAGGTCACCTTGATAAGCCAACGCGATGCCTTCTGCCTGGAAAATTTCACACCAGCTGGCACCGTGATGCTGCAAAATGTCATCAATGGAGGTAAGCCGTTTAATATCTCTGGAGAGCAGTTTGCGACGCGACTTTAACCCTGATTGTCGAGTGGCCATGCGTTCCGCTTTCAGCAGGCGCAATCGCTGAGAGGCAATATCGATGAGCAGTTGAATCCATTGAGTAGGGCCGATATAGGCAGCCGGCGGATGGCCAATATATCCCCACACGCCCTGTTCGCCATTGAGTTCATACAACTGAAGTTCAGATGCCACCAAGTCGTCGTAGCAACGAATGGCAGCCAGTGTGTGGTGAGTTGTCAGGGTGCCGTCTACAGGGTAGCAGTAAGCCAAGCGCAGATTACCTGTGCTCAAACGTCGATAAAGCGCTACCGGTTGGCCCTGGGTGAGCGCATGGAGCGTTTTAGCCAGCAGCTCAAACAACTCGAGAGGAGTGGCCGAGCTGCACAGCAAGGCCAGCTCATGACACAGATTGTCGAGATGTTGAATTGATGAAGATGAAGGTAGTGTGCCACTCATCCTGAATGACTCCTCACAGCCCACGCTTTAGCGCCCAAAGTGACTTTTTAGCTAGCAATGTAATAAAGGAAATAAAATTTAGTTAATCATACAAACAAAACAAGCGCGACTATTCAACGACTGTCGCAGCGCTTCAGTGATTTTAATGAGTATGATTGTTTTAAGGTTTATTTACCTCGTCGCCAGTTGAAGTAACGTTTCAGTAGTGACAGCACTCGATCAGGCTTATGGGCGTTTTTCCATACCCCAGCTGTGGCTTTGGCTGCTTCGCCCAGCGTGGGGTAGGGGTGAATGGTACCCAGTAGCTTATTGAGCCCCAGACCGTGTTTCATAGCGATAGTAAATTCACCCAGCCATTCACCGGCGTTTTCTGCCACAACCGTTGCGCCAAGGATTTTGTCTTTGCCGGGCACGGTTAGCACTTTGATAAAGCCTGCGGTTGTGCCTTCGGCAATGGCGCGATCGCTCTCACTCATGGCGTAGCGGGTGACTTCAAATGCGATCCCTTTGGCGTTGGCCTCTTTTTCATTCAAGCCGACACGCGCAACTTCCGGCTGAACGTAGGTAACCGCAGGCATAAACCGATAATCCACGGCAAAACTCTTTAGCTCGCCAAACAGGGCATTGACTGCTGCGTGCCATGCCTGATGGGCTGCTGCGTGGGTCAGTTGATAAGGACCGGCCAAATCACCGCAGGCCCAGATATTGGGTAGGCGGGTTTGCAGCCGCTCGTTAAGTTCTAACGTGCCCGCTTGGGTGGTTGTAATACCCAGCGCATCAAGCCCTAGGCCTTCCACATTGGCTTGGCGACCGGCGCTAACTAGCAGGTAGTCAAAGGGCTGGAGCGTGCGTTCACCGTGATGCTCCACGACCAGTTGGTAGCCTGCTTCGTCGTTGAGCACTTCTAGCGCCTTGGCATCGGTCATTACCATCACACCTTCGCTAGCCAAGGTGTTCTCGACCAGCTCGCCGACCTCTTGATCTTCCCGGCTCAGCAACTGGGAAACACCTTCTACTAACGTCACGTGGCTGCCCAGACGGGCAAAGCTTTGGCTTAGCTCACAGCCAATCGCACCGCCGCCGAGCACCACTAAGCGTTTAGGCAGCGCCGTTAGCGACCAAAGGTTTTCAGAGGTTAAAACGGGTGCACACTCAATCCCCAGGAGGGGAGGCACTCGAGGGCGTGCGCCGGTGGCCAGTACGATATGGCGAGCGGTGAGGGTTTTATTCCCCACCTGAACTTCCCAGGGTGAGGTAAGTTTGGCGTGATCTTGGTACACCTCAACGCCCAGGCGGTTATAGCGCTCTACGCTGTCGTGGGGTTCGATATCCTTAATCGCCTGATGGACGTGCCCCATCACCTTGGAAAAATCGACCTGCGGTTTGCTGGCAGAAACACCAAAGCGGTGAGCGGTGCGAATCTCATGGGCAGCGCGAGCAGCGCGGATCAGAGCCTTGGAGGGTACGCAGCCCGTGTTCAGGCAGTCGCCGCCCATTTTGTGCTTTTCCACCAGCGCTACCTTGGCGTTAACGGCGCTAGCGATATAGCTGGTGACCAAGCCCGCTGAGCCGCCTCCGATCACTACAATGTCATAATCAAAGTATTGGGGGCGGGTAAAACCTTTGTAGACCTTACGGCGCTGTACGAGCAAGACGATGCGTCGTGCAATCCAGGGGAAAACCGCCAGCAATGCAAACGAGGCTAACAGCACGGGTGAAACGATACCCCCGACGCTCTCAAGTTCACCCAACTGTCCACCTGCATTCACGAAAACGGCCGTGCCGGGCAGCATCGCTAGTTGGCTCACCCAGTAGAACGTCACGGTTTTAATCCTCGTCAGCCCCATCACTAAGTTGATGATAAAAAATGGGAATACGGGTACTAAACGCAGCATGAATAGATAAAAAGCGCCTTCGCGCTCTACGCCGTGATTAACCGCTTCAAACTGGCGCGGAAAGCGCTTCTCAATCGGATGGCGAAACAGAAATCGTGAGAGTAAAAACGCTAATGTCGCGCCCAGCGTGCTGGCGAAAGAGATAATCAACAGCCCCCAGCCGAGGCCAAACAGCGCGCCACCTAGGAGTGTTAACAGCGTTGCACCTGGCAGGGAAAGAGCGGTCATCACCACATAGACGGCGAAAAAAATGCCCGCCACCTGCCACGGATTTTGGTTAAACGCCGCTTGAAAATCGTTTTGGTAAGCCTTGAGGGTCTCAAGCGTGAACCACTGGTGGGCACCGCTGAGGAAAAACACGCCAATAGCAATGACCAGTAGCGCTGCAATAAATACACGTTGTCGGGTCACGGTAAGCTCCAGCGCCAGGGGGTAAACAAGTGAATGATGCTCACTGAGTGTTAAGAGAGTCAGTTTCCTTACACTGAAAGGTGGAATCAGGGGGTTTCTAGGGCTTTCCAGCGCTGCCAATCCTCGGGTCGATCCACATCCCAGATGGTCGCTGGGTAATCCGCGTTGAGCCCTAAAGCCTCAATACGCTGCCGCGTGGTAGTTAGCACGCTTTTGGTGCCCCAGGGAATGTCTTCGAAGAGGGTAGGGTAGTCTTGCTGGGTGCCAATAAAACCGTAGCCGCCGTCTTCAGCGGGCAAAATGACTACGTGGTAGCTGGCTAATTTTTCTGCGCAGGTGGTGATCAGCGTGCTGGTAATGCTTGGGCAGTCACTACCCATCAGCATGGCAGGGCCCGGCGTACTGTTGAGGGCGTAGCGAACTCGAGCCCCTAAGTCGCCATCCGGTTGGGCGTTTAATACCAAACCAAACTGATCACGCAGCTCGATAAACAGAGGATGTTCGTGATCAAGCGCGGTCCAAAGCGTGACGTGTTCGGCAGGTAGCGCTGTGCAAGCAGTGGCGACGCAGTGGCGCAGCAGCTCGGCATGAGCGTTCGCGGCGCCCTCTATTCCCAATAGTGGTGCCAGACGCGTTTTGGCCTGCCCGGCAAGCGGCGCCTTGGCCAGTAGATGGAGGTGGGGCAGCATCCTGCTCTTAACCAGCGTTTCAGCGGGCATCGTGATACTCCTTAACGAGTTGGGTTGCGCTAACGCCGCGCCAGTAGCGGTAGCGCAGCCGCCACATCAGGCGGATCGTTTTCCAAGCACCGAACTCATCCCAGCGCCTTCCTGAGCTTATCACTTGTGTTCGCAAGCAGGCGGGAGGCGAGCGCTTTTTGAGACGTTTCGATAACTCAATATCTTCCATTAGCGGCTGCTCAGGAAAGCCGCCGACCTCCTTGAAGGCGCTTGCGCGCATAAACATACCCTGGTCACCCGTAGCGATATGGGTGAGGCGTGAACGCTGATTCATCATCCAGCTAACCACGGGCAGCCATCCACTGCGGCCTGAAAGCTTAATATCAAAGCGCCCCCAAGCGTAGCTGTTGAGTGCTTGGGTTATCTCTTTAACAGCGCCAGTGGGCAAGCGGGTATCCGCGTGCAGAAACAGTAGCATAGGCGCGCAGGCTTGCTGCGCGCCCAGGTTCATTTGCAGTGCCCTTCCGGCTGGGCTGCTGAGGACTCGATCAGCGAGTGGTTTGGCAACGCGAACGCTGTCGTCACAGCTTTCGCCATCCACCACGATGACTTCTACCCCTTGGGCGCGCAGCGGCTGCAATTGCAATAAATGGTGTGCCAACGTTGGCGCCTCATTAAGAACCGGTATCACAATACTAATACGCGGAGTTTTTTCAGCCGAGCGCAATAACCTGCCCTCCCGCTGCGTTGGCATCCGCATGGTCGTGGGTGACCAGCAGCGCAGGCAGGCCAGCATCGCGCAGTTGGCTAAACACGAGTGAGCGCATTTCCTGACGAAGCGCGGTATCCAATTTGGAAAACGGTTCGTCCATCAGTACCGCTTGGGGCTTGGAAAGCAGTAGGCGCATTAACGCTACACGCGCTTTTTGACCACCGGATAGCGTTGCCGGGTCACGCTCTTCAAACCCCGCCAGTCCTACCTGTTCTAGGGCATTGGTGACCTGCTGGCGCTTATTTTTAATACGACGAGGTAGTCCAAAGCACACATTGCCCTCCACGCTTAGATGGGGAAACAGCAGTGGGTCTTGAAATAGAAGGCCAATGCCACGCTCCTCTGCAGGTAGGTTAAGCAGGTCGCGCTCACCCAGCCATACGCCGCCGCTGGCCGTAAAAGCTGGGTCAAGAAAGCCCGCAATATATGCCAATAGCGTCGATTTTCCCGAGCCGGATGGGCCCATCACCGTCAGTACTTCGCCAGGGGCAATGGTGGCGTCCACCGCTAATAATTCGCGTCCTGTCAGGGCTATCTGTATCTGATCCAGCCACAGCCGCTCGGTACAGCAAGCATTCATATCATCCCCTTTTATGTGGCGAATTCACGGCGTTGGGCGCTCAGCAGGCGGGGTATTGCCAGGGCGAGCATAAAGCCAATCAGCGGTAGCACTGCTTGCATTAGCGCCCAGACGCCGATTAAGCGTCGGTTGCTGCCTGCGGCAAGCGCTACTGCCTCAGTCGTGACGGTGGTTACACGCCCGGCACCGAGTAGTTGAGTGGGCAAATACTGGCCAATACTGATGGCCAACCCAACGGCAAAAGCAGTTAACAGCGGCGCGAGCAGTAACGGCAAGCGGACACGCCAAAAGGCGGCATGACGAGAAACACCCAGTGAACGTGCCACTTGCAGCCATCGTGGGTCTAGGCGTCGATACGCCTCGGCCAAAGAGAGGTAGACGTAAGGCAGCACAAACAGCAGATGACCTGCGATCACTAAGCTTAGCTGAGGACGAATGCTTAAGCTTTCAGCCGCGACAATCAGACCAAACAGAAAGGCAATTTGTGGCACCAGTAGGGGTAAATAGAGCAGCCATAGAGCGCGTTTTGGCTGAAGGTGCTGGCGGTGCTCGTTCTCAAGCGTAGCGAGTACCAGTGCGGTAGCCAGTGTCGTAGAAATAAGCCCAATCAGCGCCGTGTTGAGCAGTGGTGTCACCAGCATAGGGCCGCTACGCTGCCAATGATCCAGCGTTAGCATCTGCGGCAACAGTTCTGGAAAGCGCCAAAAACCCGCTACCGAGAACAGCCCCAGGCCGACGAGGGCTGCCAGTGCTGTAGTGCTGGACATCAGTAATGCCGAGCGGCCTACCCGTCTTAGCATAATTTCACCCTGCTGGCGGCTGCCGTTGGTCAGCCAGTTTCGCGCCAGCAGGCGGGTTAACTGTTCCAGCAGCCACCAACTCAGCAGTGCTGCCAGCGTAACGCCAAGTTGCAGCACCGCTGCCGCCGAGGCCATAAAGCGGCGGCTAATATCCGGGTCGTTGAACCAGCTCAGAATCGACACGCTAAGTGTGGGCGGCAGCGTGGGGCCAAGAATCATCGCCATGTCCACCACCGAGGTAGCGTAGGCGATCACCGCGTACACCGGTAGGCGAATCAGCGGATAGAGTGATGGCAGTACCGTTTTTAACCAAGCAACAGTGGGCGCATAGCCCAGCGACCGCGCCAGCATCAAACACTTCTCAGGGGCCAACTGCGGCAGTGCCGCCAGGCTCATCAGCAGCAGAAAAGGCACCTCTTTCAGCACCAGACCCGCCATCAGCGACACTCCCCAGGGATCGTTGACGATCAGCGCATCCGGCGGGCGCTCCCACCCCGTCAGAGAGGGCGATACCAACCGCGCCACCAGGCCTGAAGGCGCAATCAAAAACGCAAATCCAAAGGCAACAGCGGCATGAGGAACGGCGAGCAATGGTGAGACCAACCGACGAATGCCTCGGTCTAACCAAGTGCCCCGACTAGCCGCCAAAAACAGCACCACCATCATTAGCGCAATGGCGGTGCTCACCAACCCGCTGGCAAAGCTCACGGCGACTGAACGGCCAAGGCCTGGTTGAGCAAACAGCATATGCCAAGGTGTTAGGCTGATACCGTGGCCGCCCAGCGCGGGCAAATAGCCGAATGCAGGCAGAATAACCATCATCAGCCCTGCGCCTACCGGCAGTACGAGCAGGGCAATGATCATCGCGGGCGCCAGTCTTAGCATGGCCTAGTTAACGCCGTATCGCTCAAGCCACGCCTCTTGCAGAGCGGTCATCCAGCTAGGGTGGGGCTCGGGTAAGGTGTTCGAGAGGGCGTCTGCCGGTAGCTCTGACGGATGGCGATCCCCCTGCTGAAACAGTGCCTGATCATCACTATTCAACTGCTCGATATCCAGCACGCTGCGGTCACCCCACATTGCCAGCGACTGCTTTTGGGCTTGGGCTTGCGGTGAAAGCAGAAAGTCGGCGAGCACCATGGCGCCCGCTTTATGGGGCGAGTTGTAGGGGATCGCCACAAAGTGGACGTTACCCAACGTACCGCCTTTCAGCACGTAACTGCGCACGCTTTCCGGCAGTTCATACTCCATTACGGCCACGGCCGCATCAGTGGGGTAGAACGAAAACCCCAGGCTCAGCTCGCCATCGCTCATCAGCGTGCTCAGGTTAGGGCCTGAATCAGGAAAGGTGCGACCGCTGCGCCACAGGTGCGGATGCAGCGCATCCAGATACGCCCACAGCGGCGCTGTTACGGCCTCAAAATCGCCCTTCGAAACCGGCTGATAAAGCGCCTCGTCCTGCTCGGTCAGCTCAATCAGCGCCTGCTTCAAGAACGTGCTACCCGTGAAGTCGGGGATGCGTGGATAGCTGAACTGGCCGGGATTGGCTTCAGCCCAGTTAAGTAGCGCTGGCATGTCCTGAGGTGGTATTTCGGTTTGGGCGCTGTCGTAATAGAAGGTGATCTGCGCCTTGCCCCACGGCGACTCATAGCCCTCGGTGGGCAGCGTGAAGTCGGTGACTACCTCGGGATTTTCCGTCGCGTTGGTGAGGGCAAAGTTGGGCAGTGATTCGGCGAAGGGGCCAAACAACAGGTCGCTTTCGCGCATCGCCGCAAAGTTTTCGCCGTTGATCCAAATCACATCAATGCTGCCATCATTATCATTGCCCGCCTGTTTCTCCCCCAGCACCCTCGCCACCGCACTGCCGGTATCATCAAGCTTGACGTGCTCCACATCGACGCCGTACTGCGCCTGCATCTGCCCCGCTACCCAGTCGATATAGCGATTGGTACGCGTATCGCCACCCCAGGCGTTCCAGTAAACGGTTTGGCCTTCGGCTTCTGCCACGACGCTTTGCCAATCACTAGGGTCAGGAGTCGCCATGGCAGGGAGGGAAAAGGCAAGCAGCGTAGCGGTGATTGACGTGGTAAGAGCGCCACGCAAGGGGTTACGGTTAGTTGACATCGCGCACCTCGGTATTTGGTAATAAGACGCTATAGGGAGGCTTGTAAACACTGCAGCTCACTGTGAACGTGATCAATGATTGGTAGCGAGAGGTAGTGCTCCACGCGGTCACGCACGTGGTCGATGACTGCTGGGTCAGTGAGCTCCGCCGACCAGTCTTCACCACGCTGCTGGGCATCCTTGGCATTTAAGTGCTGGGCGCGCCATTTAGCGCACCAGGTCAGCGACCAGAGCCAAGTCGCGCGGCGGCAGGCGACCAACGTGTCGGTATTGGGCGTTTCACCCATGGCCAACTGCCAGCGGCGATAGAAGTTAATCACCTCGCTCAGCGATAGCACGGCTTGGCTGTTGAGATCCCAGGTGGTCGAGGTGTAAAGCGATGTGTGGGCAAGGTCGATGCCCGGCAGGCCATAACGGCACTTCTCAAGATCCACCAGCACCGCGCGACCATCGTCACGGATCAAAAAATTGCCGGGATGCGTATCAAAACTAATCAGGGTCGGTGTGTCATCGCTCAAGCGGGGAGGGAGAAGATCCAGCTCCTGCTTAATACGCAGTGTGACCTTACTCGCCAATTGAGCGTCGGCTAACCAGTTGGCCTGCTGGCGTACTTCATCCACCATTGCCTGCCACGGGTCATCAGGAGCAAGCAGTGGCGCTCGCCCTGCGACCCCGGGCAGCGGTTGACGGTGCAGGCTGGCCAGGGCATCCGCGATGGCGGGGAGGTCTTCCGGCAGTTTGGCTAGGCGACCACGGATAGCCTCAACCACTAATCCACCGCGTGGCAGTGATTCGTTTGGCGGCAGCGTTTCAAACAGTTTGGGCGTGTGCCCGCCTGGGCTGGAGCGTTGATAGCAGGCTGCCTGATAAGCAAGATTGGCTTCCGGCGGCAGGTTCATCTGGCTCTGCTTAGGTAGCCGTGCCACCCAGTCATCGCCCTCGCTGCGATGAACCCATACGTGGTCATGGGCCAGCCCGGTATCCGCCATCGGCGTAAGCGTACGATACACAATTCCGGCCCGCTTAAGCTCAGTCGCCAGCGCCTCTAAACGCGCCTCAATAGGTGTCGGCATAGCGCAGTCCGTGTCGTTGCTGAATCAGCGATGCCACTTAGTGGCTGTTCTTGTACCAACCTTACACGTTTCGTAAGAAAATGTGGTTATGAGAGAGTCCTGGATTCATAGAATCAGTTATTGTCGGTAAAAGGTTAGGAAATGATAGAGGAGCCTTTTTTTGCTAATCTTCTCGGTAAAAGATTAATTTAATTTTGCGAGAGGCAGCATGAAAAATATCATTATCTTGATAGTTATTGTCGGTATAGCTGGCTACACTGCGAACCATTACTTTACTGTTACTGGATGTCGCGACGTCACGAATTTTGCTATATATGAGGGGGAATCATAATGGCGTAGGGCTGAGTGAGCAGGAAGCTTTTCAGCTTACTAACATTGCAGAATATGCTTTGAAACATGAAGTCACCACCGAACAATTAATGCAAGCAACGGCAACAGCAATTCAAGTTGATTCTGGAAGTATGCCGTTGGCTGATGACTATGTTGCGGAAATTGTTTTTGATGAATGTATGCAATCATCCAAAGTGCAAACATGGTCGGAAAAACTGGGGTTTTCAAAAGCAATAGGCAGTGTCAACGATGCAATAAGATAAATTTTAAAAAAAACGGCACTTTTTTATTAGTGCCGTTTGTGTCAGCTATCTTAACTAACTGATCCTACAAAGCCTCAATCTTCGCCTTTTGCTCTTCCAGCAACTGCTTGGTCGCTTGGAAATCGGCGAGTTTGGCACGCTCTTTTTCGACCACGGCGACCGGGGCTTTGGCGATAAAGCCGTCGTTGCTGAGTTTCTTCTCGATGCCACCGATGAGCTTATCCTGCTTGTCGATTTCTTTGTTGAGGCGGGCGATTTCGGCGTCTTTGTCGATCAGGTCTGCCATTGGCACCAGCACTTCCATATCGCCAACCAGTTGAGTGGCGGAGAGCGGGGCGGCGTCTGGGTTTTCAAGCCAGGTTACGCTTTCCAGCTTGGCAAGTTTAGACAGGAAGCGGCGGTTGTTCTCCAGACGCTCGGCGTCTTCAGGCTTGCCTTTGGTCAGTAGCACATCGAGCAGTTTGCCGGGGGCGATGTTCATCTCGGCGCGGATATTGCGCACAGCAACAATCACACCTTTGAGCCACTCGATATCCAGGCTGGCCTGCTCGTCGATTTTGCTCTCGTCGGCCTCTGGCCAGGCTTGCAGCATGATTGAAGCGCCGTCACCCATGTAGACACCAGCCAATGGCGAAACGCGCTGCCAAATTTCTTCGGTGATGTAGGGCATCATAGGATGGGCAAGGCGTAGCGTCGCTTCTAGCACGCGCACCAGCGTGCGGCGGGTGCCACGTTTTGCTTCTGCCGTGGCGTTCTCGTCCCATAAAACAGGCTTAGAAAGCTCCAGATACCAGTCGCAATACTCGTTCCAAACGAATTCATACAGCGCTTGAGAGGCATGGTCGAAGCGGTACTCGTCCATCGCCTTGGTGACCTGGGCTTCGGTCTTTTGTAGCTGGGAGATAATCCAACGGTCGGCCAGGGAGAGCTCAATTTCGTCTCCGCCGGTACCGCAATCTTCGCCTTCGGCGTTCATCAGCACATAGCGCGAGGCATTCCACAGCTTGTTGCAGAAGTTGCGGTAGCCATCCAGACGGTTCATATCAAACTTGATATCACGCCCGGTGGTCGCTTGGGAGAGGAACGTAAAGCGCAGGGCATCCGTACCGTGGGCCTCTATCCCGTCTTTAAACTCATCCTTGGTCGCTTTGGCGATCGCCTTGGCCTGTTTCGGCTGCATCATATTGCCGGTGCGCTTTTCGAGCAGCTCATCCAGGGTGATGCCGTCGATCAGGTCGATGGGGTCAAGCACATTGCCCTTGGATTTGGACATCTTCTGACCCTGACCGTCGCGCACCAAACCGTGCACGTAAACCGTTTTGAACGGTACTTGCTTGGTGAACTTCAGGGTCATCATGATCATCCGGGCAACCCAGAAGAAGATGATGTCAAAACCGGTCACCAGCACGCTGCTGGGGTGGAAGGTCTCCAGCTCCGGCGTCTGTTCCGGCCAGCCGAGGGTGCCAAAGGTCCACAGGCCTGAGCTAAACCAGGTGTCGAGGACGTCTTCGTCCTGAGTCAGTATGACATCGGGTTCAAGTGCGTGCTTCTCGCGAGCTTCCTCTTCGCTGCGAGCAACGTAGACATTCCCTTCTGCGTCATACCAGGCGGGAATGCGGTGGCCCCACCACAGCTGGCGGGAAATACACCAATCCTGCAGATCGCGCATCCAGGCGAAGTACATATTTTCATAGTTTTTGGGTACGAACTGGATATCGCCATTTTCCACCGCTTCGATGGCGGGCTTGGCGAGGGACTCCACGGCCACAAACCACTGGTCGGTGAGCAGCGGCTCGATCACGTCACCGGAACGGTCGCCATAGGGCAGAGTATTGTTAACGGGTTCGACTTGCTCCAGCAGGCCCAGGGCGTCCATGTCGGCGACGATCTGCTTACGCGCTTCAAAGCGGTCTAGACCTGCATACTTGGCGGGCAGACTGGCGTCTTCGTCCGGCTGGGGCTGGCCTTTAAGATCGAAAATCTCAGCGCTATCAAGGATAGCCGCGTCTTTGGAGAAAACGTTGATCAGCAGGTGATTCTGGCGCTTGCCGACTTCGTAATCGTTGAAGTCGTGGGCGGGGGTGATCTTCACACAGCCCGAGCCCTTCTCCATATCGGCGTGTTCGTCGGCGACCACCGGGATGCGGCGACCAACTAGCGGGAGCTCGATAAATTTGCCTACCAGCGAGGCGTAGCGCGCATCGTCTGGATTCACGGCCACGCCGGTATCGCCTAGCAAGGTTTCCGGACGAGTAGTGGCAACCACGACATAATCTTTGCCATCATCAGTTGTAACGCCGTCGGCCAGCGGGTAGCGGAAGTGCCAGAAGCTGCCCTGCTGCTCTTTGTTTTCCACTTCCAGGTCGGAAATGGCGGTGTGTAGTGTAGGGTCCCAATTGACCAAACGCTTACCACGGTAAATCAGGTTTTCTTCGTGCAAGCGTACAAACACTTCTTGTACGGCTTTGTAGAAGCCTTCATCCATGGTGAAGCGTTCGCGAGACCAGTCGACACTCGCACCCATGCGGCGCAGTTGACGGGTAATATGACCACCAGACTCCTCCTTCCACTCCCACACTTTATCGATAAACGCGTCGCGGCCAAGGTCGTGGCGGGTTTTGCCCTCTTCAGCCGCGATTTTGCGTTCGACCAGCATTTGCGTGGCAATACCGGCGTGATCCGTACCTACCTGCCACAGGGTGTTGTTACCCTGCATCCGCTTCCAGCGCGTCAGGGTATCCATAATGGTGTCCTGGAACGCGTGGCCCATGTGCAGGCTGCCGGTCACGTTGGGCGGCGGAATCATGATCGAAAAAGGCGTGCCCTTGCCGGAAGGGGCGAAACGGTTGTCGGCTTCCCAGCGCTCGTACCAGCGGGTTTCGATCTGTTCGGGTTGGTAGGTCTTTTCCATGTGGAGTCGGCTCACGGCTGGCAAGAAATGTGCAAAATGTGAAAATGTATAACCCGAGAGTATACCGCGATAGAGCATTGATCGTCAGGGGCTACTCGCGCTCGATTGCGGGCGTAACGTGTTTATGAGAGGTGCTGATGTGCAGAAAACCCGCGCATGGCTATAAGCCCGAGAATAGGCCCCGGCAGCAGCCACCAAATTACCGCTAGTGACTGGCTCGACCATAGCGCGGTGACCAGGGCGATGGAGGGGATAGTCAACCCAAAGCCAATCGCGTTCATCATCGCCAGCGCCGCCCCTAGCCGTTCGGGCGGGGCAGTAGCCGAAGCCAGCGCCGAAAACTGCGCGGAGTCGGCAATCACGCTTACTCCCCATAAGCCGAGAAGCGCCAACAGCAGCCAGGGCGAGGCGCTGCCCAACAGGGGATAAACCAAACAGAGCGCGCCTGAGGTGGCCAATGCCACGCAGGCTACCCGATCGC
Organism: Vreelandella neptunia; assembly: GCF_022489065.1. Taxonomy (GTDB): domain Bacteria; phylum Pseudomonadota; class Gammaproteobacteria; order Pseudomonadales; family Halomonadaceae; genus Vreelandella; species Vreelandella neptunia_A. Next base: position 173,181 of record NZ_JAKVTW010000002.1, read on the forward strand.
TGCCAATCTGGCGGCTCCATTTGCCCGCGAGCACGCAGCCCGGCAAACCCAACGCGATCACCGCAAAACTTAGCCATGGCTGGACGCTGTTTGAAGCCCCTAAGCGCTCCAGTTCCCGGGCGACCAGAAACGGCACCAGCGCCCAAAGGGCGTAAAGCTCCCAGCAGTGGCCGAAATAACCCAGTGCGGCGGCACGAAAGCGGGGCTGTTTGAACGCGGCCAGACCTGCCCAGGGGCGTCCGCTTTTGGCGGTGGCCGGGAGGTGGGGGCCAACGCCTAGCTTGAAAATCATTAGCGCCGCGACCAGCGCCAGCAGTGAAGCCAGCAGCAGCGGCCACTGCCAGGGTAAATGCAGCGTTAAACCGCGCAGCAGGTGTGGCGAGGCAATGCCCAGGGTGAGCATGCCCACCAGCCAACCCAGCGCGGCGCCGGCGTGGCTGGGTGTCCAGCTCACCACCAGCTTCATGCCTAGCGGATAAATCCCCGCCAGGCAAAGCCCGGTCGCAAAGCGAGCAACAGCGGCGAGCGTCACGCTCTCAGCCACGCCGATAAAGGCGGCGTTGATCAGTGCGCCGAGAACGGCAGAAATCGCAAACAGGTGGCTGGCACGAATTCGGTCGGCAAGACCAGTGGTTGCGATCAGCAGCGTGCCGGTAATAAACCCTGCCTGAACGGCGATGGTTAGCAGACCCAAGTCGCTTTCGCTAAGGCCGACGGCCTCCTGCAGCGCCAAGCCAACGCCATTAACGCTAAACCATAGTGAGGTGCCAAACAGCTGGGCGATGACAATCGTAACAAGCGGGTAGCGCGTGAACACGTTTACGTCTCCATGAGGGCAAAGGGCGCGGCCAGAGCCCGCTAATGGTAATCAACAATTTACCGTTACGACGAATTTTTTAAAAACAGCAGTGTCGGATCACAAGACCCGTCAGGATTCGTCGGGCAGGAAGTACAAATTTGTTCGCAATTGGAGTTTTTATGCACGTAGCCAAGCTTTTCCTTCCAGCAGTTGCAGCACTGGCATTCAGTGTTCCCGCCATGGCCCAGCAAATGGGTGGCGGCACCCCCAGTGTCGATGACCAAGTTAACCAACTCGACGAAATGGTGGATCTGAATGATGGGCAGAAGGAAGAACTCAGCAACCTTTTGATCCAGATGCAAGACGACGTTGGTGCCAATGAGCAGGAAGCCCAGCAGTTGCAACAGCAACTCAGTGAGCACGTTCAGACTGATTATGACGAAGCCGCCATTCGGGCAGATGCAGAGCGTCTTGGTGACCTAACGGCCGAGATGACCGCGGATAGCATTATCATACAGTCTCAGATCGAAGGCGTTTTCACTCAGGAGCAGCGCGATCAACTGGATGAGGCCGTGGCTCAGCAGCAGGAGCAAATGCAACAGATGCAGGAGCAGATGCAGCAACAGGGAGGCTAAGGCGAAGACGTACTGACAGAGATTGCCGACTTCCGTTGATGGCCCCGCCAAGTGCGGGGTCACGGGTTTGTGGCTGATCTTCCCTCTTTCCAGGTTGGTTTGCCCCTATCAATGTTGTCTTCCTTGATTGGCTACCCATTTCTGCCCGGCTGCTGTCAGACGGTACTTCTGACGGCTGCTGCGTGGCTTGTCTGGAATTGTCATTTCAATAGCGCCGACCTTTAATGCCGGACGCAGATAGGATTCCCGAAAGTGGTCTTCATGCTTCAGCCCAAGCGCTGCCTGTATATCTGAGCGCTTCATTTCGCCTTGCAAGACCGCGAGTAGTCGAGTCACTTCCCCGGTGACTTCCCCGGTGACTTCCCCGGTGACTTCCCCGGTGACTTCCCCGGTGACTGGTGGGGTATCGTCCGTCCACTCCGCCTCTGGCCGCCAAGCGATTGCACTGAATTGATTGCCTGAAGGGTCATTAAGCAAGTCAATCTTAGGCCATGCCTCAAGCGCTCGTGGAATGCCACTGCCCATACCGCGATAGGGTAAGATATGGCTGGCATGTTCGGTGAGCGTAGGATTACGGCGGATGGTCTTGCCCCGGCGAATGTCCTCAGCGCTTAGGCTATCCGGCAGGTGGCCAGGGCTGACAATCTCCACACGATCGGCAAAGACCATCAAGCGGACGGAAGCGCTGGTGAAGTAGTCTCGGTGAATCAAGGCATTAACCAGCAACTCTTCCAGCGCCGTTTCGGGAATCTCCAACTCGCCCAGGGTGTTGAAACTACGCCCGTGCTGCACATGGTGCAAATTGCGCTTGATAAAGGCAAAAGCGCCACGGAACTGCTCCAGTAGGGTGCCCTTGATATCTTCGCTATCCAGGTAGCGAGTATCGTGCAGCGCGGTGCCGGGGAAGGCCACTGCCTTCACTTCAAAGGCCGGACGCCAGCGCTGAGGATTGCGACCAAACAGTATCAGCCCCGCCAGATTCAACTCCTGCCCATCGCCCAGGCCCAAGTTCTGCAGCAACTGCTCCCGTGTCAGACCGGAGAACTCGCTGCTCTCACCATAGCGGCGATTGAAGTAGCCAGTAAACGCCTTGTCATCGATATCCTCCACCGAAGTACCCGCTACTGGTACTACATCAGCGTAAACCAGCCCAGAACGCTGGAACATGCGCTGCAGTTCTTCGCGGGAGGTCACATGCCGTTTGTCCGACCCCTGCTTGACCCAAATGCGGCCTTGATTATCAAGATACGGTTTGGCCAGCCCATCGGGCACCTCCATCACTATTACAATGCCCTGATCTGTCTGCACATTCTCGGTCAGCGGATGCACGGGAGGACGTACATGCTGGGAGGCAGCGTTGCCAAGTAGCTGGTTCAACCGCCGTACCGCCGCGCCATCCAGCCCTGCAATCGAGCCGTCATCATTGACGCCCAGCAACAACCACCCGCCGCCACTGTTGGCAAAGGCGGCCATCTCAGAGGCAAGGCCATCCGCGTTGGTGGCATCGCGTTTGAACTGGTGGCGGCTGTCTTCGCCGCGTGCGACCATCTCAAGAAGTTCACTTATCGTCATGGCTTACTTCGCTTCAGCTCGCGATGGAGAAAGGCGTCAATTTCAGCTTCTGGTCAAGCCTCTTCGCGCTGGATGCATTGTGCCTACCCCAATTTATGCGGCACAACCTCATGACCCATTTCTTTATAGCGCTGCCAGCAGGCGCGTTTGGCGACCAGCACTTGTTGGTGCTGGTTAATGATCTCGGCAATGCGGGCGTAGTTTTCTACACCGTCGGGAATATCGGGGTGCAGGTTAAGCAGTGCGGTTTCTTCTGTGGGCACCGGCAATTGCTGCCAGCCTAGCGTGATGGGTACGCTAGCAGCCATTTCGCTATCTTCTAAAGCGTGGGGTAGGTAGGCGTCCGGGCGGAAATTCCACAGCGCGTCGTCGGCCTGCTCGGCGAGGGCTTTATCCTCGCAGTGCAGATGCAGGCGGTAGCCTTTACGCCAGATAGTCTCGGCGAGTTTGCAGGCAAACTGCAAGCGCGCCTCTAAGGTTGTATCGGGCAAAATATAGAAATCAATGCGCGCCATGGCGGTTCCAGGTTAGTCGTTTCCAGAAACAACACCGCCGCATAAAATGCGGCGGTGTGGAGGTAAGCGCTAGCGTTACACCAGCTTGGTGAGCCAGCCGTACTTATCTTCGCTGCGGCCGTACTGCAGATCGAGCAATTTGGTACGCAGCCGCATGGCAACCTCGTTGTTGCCACTCGCTGTGAGCTGGATACGCTCGTTCTCGGTCACCAGTTCACCTACTGGAGTAATGACCGCGGCGGTACCGCAGGCAAATATCTCAGTGATCTCACCGGATGCCGCGCCTTCACGCCACTCATCAATACTGATCGGGCGCTCTTCCGGCGTGAGGCCTTCATCTTTGGCTAGCGTGAGCACTGAGTTGCGGGTCACGCCTTCCAAAATGGTGTCGGTCAGCCGCGGTGTGACCAAGCGACCATCTTTGAAGACGAAGAACAGGTTCATACCGCCCAGCTCTTCTACCCACTTGTTCTCAGCGGCGTCAAGAAACGCTACCTGGCCACACTGGTGGGCTTCTGCCTCTTTTTGCGCGGCTAGTGAGGCGGCGTAGTTACCGCCACACTTGGCAAAACCGGTGCCGCCTGCAGCAGCGCGCTTGTAGTTCGAGGAGAGCCAAATCGACACCGGCGCAACGCCGCCTTTGAAGTAGGCCGCCGCTGGTGAAGCGATCACGTAGTAATCGACTTCTTGCGACGGGCGAACGCCCAGAAACGCTTCTGAGGCGATCATAAATGGACGCAGGTAAAGACTGCACTCGTCAGAGGCGCTAGCGGGCGTGGGTACCCAGGCGTGATCCTGAGCGAGCAGCGCCTTCAGTGAGCCGATAAAGTCTTCGTCGGAAAGCTCGGGCAGCGCTAAACGTCGGGCGCTGCGCCGGAAACGTTCAGCGTTTTTCTCGGGGCGGAACGTCCAGATAGAGCCGTCGGCATGACGATAGGCTTTGATGCCCTCAAAAATTTCCTGGCCGTAATGCAGCACGGAAGCGGCGGGGTCGAGTGTCAATGGGCCGTAAGGGCGTACCTGATGGCCGTGCCAGTCAGCATCGCCGGACCAGCGAATATGTGCCATATGGTCGGTGAAGTAGCGACCGAAACCGGGATTTTTGAGAATATTTTCACGAAGTTCGTCGGCCATCGGCTGATTGGATGGCAGGATTTCAAAACTGGCAGTGGGCACGGCGGTTATTCTCCGTTAATACCGCTTCCGTTAAGAGGCGGTTGGATATTGGTGATCATACAGGCACAGCGGGTACTCGCTTGCTGTGCCTTGATAGTTTCAGGTTTAACGGTTGCCGTGCTGAAAGGCAACCACTGAACTGTCTAACTGTCGCTATTTTCTACTTGCGTGTCGGCTTCACGGTCGAGCAAATACTGGGTTAATAGGCCGACCGGGCGTCCGGTGGCGCCTTTCTGCTTGCCGGAGTGCCAAGCAGTGCCCGCGATATCCAGATGCGCCCAGGGGAAGTGGTCGGCAAAACGCGATAAAAAGCACGCGGCGGTAATGGTACCTGCCGGGCGGCCGCCAATATTGGCCAGGTCGGCAAAGTTGGACTCTAACTGCTCTTGGTACTCGTCCCATAGCGGCAGGTGCCAAGCGCGGTCCCAGGCCCCTTCGCCTGCATCCAGCAGATCCAGGGCGAGGTCATCGTCGTTGGAGAGCAGGCCGGTGGCGTGGTGGCCCAGGCCAACAATCACGGCGCCGGTGAGGGTGGCGATATCGACCACGCTTGCCGGGGTAAAGCGCTCGGCGTAGGTCAGCGCATCGCACAGCACCAGGCGACCTTCTGCGTCCGTATTCAGCACTTCCACGGTCAACCCTTTAAGCGTCTTGATAATATCGCCGGGCTTGGTGGCGTGACCGTCGGGCATGTTTTCCGCCGCGGCAACGATAAATACCAGATTGAGCTTGGGTTTAATCGCCAATACGGCTTTGACGGTGCCGAACACGCTGGCGGCGCCGCACATATCGAACTTCATTTCGTCCATGCCTTCGCCAGGCTTGAGCGAAATACCACCAGTATCGAAGGTAATACCTTTGCCGATCAGCACGTGGGGCGCTTCTTCGGCGTTTTCTGCGCCTTGATACTTCATTACGATCAGGCGGGTGGGTTCTTTGCTGCCGCGACCAACCGATAACAGCGAGCCTGCCCCCAACGCTTCGAGCGCCTCTTCATCGAGAATCTCAACCTCGAGCGTGCCCTGTGAGTCGCGGCCAAGCTGCTCTGCCTGCTCGGCGAGGTAGCGGGGCGTGCAAATATTGGCAGGCAAGTTGCCGAGAGTGCGGGTGTAGTTGATGCCCTGGCCTATAGCGTTGCCTACCAATGCGCCCTGCTTCACCAGCGGTACAGCATCGGCATCACTAATAATCAACGTCAATTTGGCAAGGCTAGGTGCTGGCGCGGGGGACGATTTGAACTGATCAAAACGATAAATGGCCCGCTCGGCGGCTTCCATCACCTTGCGCGCTTTCCAGGCGGCGTCGCGATCGGTGAGCGGTACATCGCCAAATACGACGCTGGCTTCGTCAATGGGCAGTTTTACCAGCGCTGTCATGGCCGCCTCCAGCGCTTTGATAAAGGCGGCTTCCTGGCATTTTTCGCGCTCACCCAAGCCAATCAGCAGGATGCGTTCGGCGCCCAGTCCCGGCGCAAACGGTACCATTTGCACATTGCCCAACGCTGCGTCAAAGTCACCGCGCTCAAGCAGTTGGCCAATCAGGCGCTCGCTAGCGTCGTCCAGTTTGGCAACGGTGGGCAGTAAGTCGCTACCTTTATAAACCGGTACCAAAAGGCAGGCCGTTTCGGTTTTGGCCGGGTTAGCAGTCTGAACGGAAAATTCCATGACGTCTCCAACAAGACAAGCAACGAGGGATTCGGGATAATGCCCCGTTGCTTTTGATTTTGAAAAGGGACTGAGAATAGTTTGATTAGTGTACCCAAGCCATACGCTTATTGCATGGCATCCTGCACGACTAGCCGGAGAGCGCGTTGATTTTATTTCGATATCTAACTCGCGAAGTGTTACTCACCATGTCGGCGGTCGCCGGCATTTTGTTGCTGGTGATCATGGGTAGCCGCTTTATCCGCTATTTTTCGGACGCAGCGGAAGGTGATATCCCCGTCACTATGTTGGGCAGCCTGATGATGTTTCACCTGCCTGGTTTTATGGAATTGATTCTACCGCTGTCGTTTTTTCTAGGCATCATGCTGGCCTATGGGCAGCTCTATATGAACAGCGAAATCACGGTGATGGTCGCCTGCGGGATGAGCCCCACGCGGCTGTTGAAAGTGACGTTGCTGCCTGCCAGCGTTGTGGCGGTGCTAGTCGGTGCCTGCAGCCTGTGGCTGACGCCTTTAGGGGCACTGCAAACCGAAACCGCGCTGGAAGAGCAGCGCAGCCGTCTGGATGTTTCCGTGTTGGCGCCAGGACGTTTCCAGGAATTTGGCGGAGGGCGTACCGCTTATATCGGCAGTTTCTCCAGCGATGGCACAGAGATGCAAGATGTGCTGGTACACGAACAGAATCAGCCGGGTGATGAGACCACCCATGACTATGTAACCCGCGCGGCCTCGGGCTATCAGGAAACACGGCTCGAAACGGGGAGCCGCTTTTTGGTGCTGGATGACGGTGAGCGTTATGGCGTGACCCCAGGCCAACAGAACGCCGAGCGTCTAACGTTCGAGCGCTATACGCTGCGCTTAGGGCTGAATCGCGACCGGCAGGAGCTCGATTCCCTGGAGTATGCCACTACGCCGGCGCTATGGAGTGACCCTAGCCCCCGTGCCCAGGCGCAGTGGCAGTGGCGTGCGGGCCTGCCATTAATGGTATTTGTGCTGGCCTTGATGGCGCAGCCGCTTTCACGGGTTAATCCACGCCAGGGCCGCTTTGGCAAACTGCTGCCCGCCGTATTTTTATATGTTGCATATCTTAGCCTGCTGCTGGCGATTGTCGATGCGATTGGCAGTGGTACTTGGCCCACCACGCTGGGTGTGTGGCCGGTACACGGACTGTTCTTAGGGTTGGGCCTGCTAATGCTGTGGCGCTCGCAACGTAAGGGGATGCGCTGATGGTTCTTGATCGTCTTGATCGTTATATCGCCCGCAACGTGCTGGCGGCCATTATCGTCGTCCAGTTCGTACTGCTGGGCTTGGATATTACTATTGCCTATATCGATGATTTAGGTGATGTGCAGGCGAGTTATACCGCCTTCGATGCGCTGCTTTACCTATTAATGCGCACTCCTTGGCGCTTCTATCAGTATGCCCCGGTGGCAGTCTTGATCGGCGCGCTGATTGGTCTGGGCAGCATGGCATCCAGTAACGAGCTGACTGTTATGCGCGCCTCTGGGCGCTCTTTGGCACGCATTGTATGGGGGGTGATGAAGCCGGTGCTGTTGGTGGTAGTGGCTGTGTTGCTGGTGGCTGAATATGTGAGCCCGCGCACCGAGCAGTATGCAGAGGCGTGGCGGCTGGAAAAAATTCAGGGCGAAGGCGCCATGCTGACAAGCCGCAGCGGATGGCAGATTGAGGGTGAAAGTGTCTACCGTTTCGGGGCGATTCGCGCCGATGATGTGGTGCTTGATTTAACCCGCTATCGCTTCGATGAGCGTCAGTTAGTTGAAGCTACCTACGCCCAACGCGCCCTTTGGGAAGAAGGGGCGTGGCGTTTGGAAAATGTGACTACCACGCGTATTTTCGATGATCACACCGAGTCTGACCAGGTGGCAAGCATGGGGTGGGACACTTCCTTTACGCCCACTCAGTTAGATCGATTGCTTCGCGATATAGAGAGTCAGGCACCCAGTGAGCTGTGGTATTACGCCCGGTTTCTTGAAGAGCAAGGCCTGCAGAATGATCAGGCGCTGCTCTATTTTTGGCAGAAGATACTGATGCCGCTCACGATGGGCTCGTTGGTGCTCATTGCCGCCTCTTTCGTATTTGGCCCGCTGCGGACTGTCGCCGCGGGTACCCGTGTTTTTTACGGCGTTATTACCGGGCTCTCCTTTAAGTACGTACAGGATCTATTGGCGCCAGCCTCTACGATTTTTGGCTTTTCTCCTGTCTGGGCCGTACTGGTGCCAACCCTGGCGTGTGCGGGGGTGGGTATCTACTTTCTGCGTCGTAATGGTTGATACCGCAACGGCATCGCTGCTTCTTATCGCCTAAATACAGCTAATAAACAGCCAGGAGCTGGGAAAGAATGAGGGAAACACGACGCTTTACTCAGTTGGATAGCGTATGGCCAGCGGGCCTTGGCCGCCGTTTAGGGGCCATGCTCTATGACGGCTTTTTGGTCACCGCGATCTGGATTGCGGTGACAGTCGTTCATATGCTGTTTTTCCGCTATGTGCTCGGCCAGCAGCCAGAAGAGATTGGCACGACGGCCAGCGATATTTGGAGTCTGCGCTTCTTGCTGCTGTTTTTTGTGACGCTGTTTTTCGTCTTCTCCTGGTCCCGGGGCGGTATGACGCTAGGTATGCAGGCGTGGCGTTTACGGGTGCAAACGGTAGACGGGTATTCACTGAACTTGAAGCAGTGCCTTATTCGCTGCGCGGTGGCGTGGCTCTCGCTGCTGGTCTTTGGTTTGGGCTACTTATGGGTGCTGTTTGATCAACAGCGGCGTAGCTGGCCGGATATCGCATCCAACACGCAAACCGTGGTGCTACCGAGTAAATAATTTAACGGGTGTTTTTCAAAAAAAATCTTGGCTGATCAGAGCTTTATTGTACTGCTCATGATGATTAAGACGAATGGATATCAAAAAGTATCCATTTTCACTTGATAAGATGTATGCGAATCATTTACATTCATCTCATGATTTCCATGAGGTGCAGCCATGTACGTTTGCGTGTGCAAGGGAGTAACCGATCATCAGATTCGCCAGCACGTTAGCGACGGAGCGCGCAGCTGGCGAGAAGTACGTGAAGCAACCGGCTGTGCAACGCAGTGTGGTAAATGCGCGTGCTATGCCAAATCTATTACCCGCGATGCAGTGACAGAAGCGCGCCAAGAAGCGGATATGGGACTCGCTTACGCCGTGTGACGCGAATCACTATTGTTAGGGTTATCTTTAGCAAATATATGATTTGCTTGAACTTTTAAATACCTTATCTATACTCTCAGGAAAGCTGGGAGTATAGCTATGTACGTCTATACTCTTCTTAAAACGTAACTGCTTGATCGCATTATCTAAACCAGATTAAACATCAGCATTACAGTAGAAAAGGTGACGTTATGAAAGGTGATACTAAAGTTCTTGAGCACTTAAATAAGGCGCTGGGCAACGAACTGGTCGCGATTAATCAGTACTTTTTGCATGCCAAAATGTATAAAGATTGGGGCCTGAAAGCGCTGGCTAAGTGGGAATACGATGAATCCATCGAAGAGATGCAGCACGCTGACAAGATCATCGAGCGTATCCTGTTCCTGGAAGGCATTCCCAATCTGCAGGATCTTGGCAAACTGCACATCGGTGAAAACGTCAAAGAGATGCTCGAAAGCGATCTGAAAATCGAGCACGATGGCCGCAATGATTACATCGAAGCCATCACTTACTGCGAAAGCGTTAAAGATTACGTCACCCGAGATATGCTTCGCGACCTGCTCGCCGATGAAGAGGGTCATATCGACCACATCGAAACTGAGCTTAAGCTAATTGAGCAAGTGGGCATTCAGAATTACCTGCAGCGCCAAATGCAGATGGCTGGCGAAGAGTAAACACTCTGTAGCAAAGCCTTTAGTGCACTTCTTAAGTTAGCTTTTTAAGTTCGCTAAGCGCGCAAAGCAAAACGGGCACCCAAAATGGCTGCCCGTTTTCTTTTGCTGGTACTAAATGAATGACGCGGCGTTAGGAGCTTGTGGCCAGCGTATCACCCGATTTACCACCCAGTGCCGCTTCCGCGGGCTCATCAACGGTGAAGGTCGTGCGGCTCAAACGGCGCACACGCTTCATAAATAGCGCAATGCAAATGAGCGTGCCCAGGGCCGCTACCACATAGCTTAAGTGAAGTGGTAAACCAAAGCCGATTGGCGCGTAGGCCAAGTAGGTAAACGTTGCCATGGTCATAAAGGTGGCCGGTATTGATGTGATCAGGTGAGGCTTACGCGACAGCACTAGGTACATGGTGCCTACCCACAGCGCGATAACGGCGGTGGTTTGGTTCGCCCAAGAGAAGTAGCGCCACAGTAGCGTGAAGTCCATATGGGTTAGGGCATAGGACACCACAAACAGCGGCAGAGCGACCATCACCCGCTTCACAATCGGTTTTTGATCGATCTTAATGTAATCAGCAATGATCATTCGCGCACTACGGAAAGCGGTATCACCAGAAGTGATTGGCAGCACAATAACGCCCAGTATCGCCAGCGTACCGCCTACCGCGCCCAGCATAGTAGTGGAAACTTCGCTAACGACGGCAGCAGGGCCGCCTGCGGCGAGTACATCGGATAGAGTTTGGTCGCCGTAGAACAGGCTCATGGCAGCGGCTGCCCAGATCATCGCGATAATACCTTCGGTGATCATCATGCCGTAAAAGATTTTGCGCCCATTGGTTTCGTTTTCAGTCGTGCGCGAAATAATAGGCGTTTGGGTGGCATGAAAGCCGGAAAGCGCGCCGCAAGAGATCGTTAAAAACAGCAGCGGGAAAATGGGGGCTGCTTCAGGGTGCATGTTTTGGAAGGAGAGCTCGGGGATGGGGGCGCCCGTTACAATCAAGCCAATACCAATACCCGCCGCGCTGAACAGCAGAAGTGCACCGAAGTAGGGGTAGATACGCCCGATGACTTTATCTATCGGCAGTAGGGTTGCGATCAGATAGTAAATAAAGATAGCGACAATGATGAGTGTTAGCGAGAGTGACGTCATATTGGCCAGCAGCGCTGCGGGTGAGGTCACAAAGACCGTACCCACCAGAAGAAGCAGCAGAATCGCAAAGCCATTCACCACGTGCTTCATCGCTTTACCGAGGAACTTGCCCGCTAACTGCGGCAGGTGAGCGCCGTGGTTGCGAATCGAGATCATCCCGGTCAAGTAGTCGTGAACGGCACCGGCAAAGATGCAGCCGACCACAATCCATATAAAGGCCACAGGGCCATAAAGTGCGCCAAGGATAGGTCCGAAGATAGGGCCCACACCGGCAATGTTGAGTAACTGAATAAGCGAGTTACGCGTAGTATTCATCGGCACATAGTCGATGTTGTCGCGCATGGTGAACGCTGGTGTGCGCCGTTTGCGATCGGTCACAAACACGCGCTCAACGAACTTCCCATAGGTAAAGTAGCCCGCAATCAGCAGCAGGATCGATACAATAAAGGTGATCATCGAAGGTACCTAGAGCAGTGAAGGGGATTAGCCGGTAGTGGCGAGTGTGCCAGTAACCCAAAAGTAGGCACTTTTTTAGCCGGTTCGAATGTACAGATAAGGGCTGGGCATCACAGCTAGACTTTAGTTGGTGTTCGCCCTATAAAAACGGGCAGCACAATTTGCTACCCGTTTTAACTGCTCATTTAAGGTGAGCGGTTTGGTTAAGACTCAACGACACCGCAGGCCATACGCGTGCCGCCGCCACCAAGATGAGGCTCGTCCTCATAGGTATCGCCGCCTTCATGAATCATGATGCTGCGGCCCGGCATATCTTCCATGCTCAGGCGCGGTGCCAAAACCGGTAGGTTAGCTTCGCCATCTTCATTAACGGTCAGCACAGGGAGATCGCCTAGATGGCCTTCACCATAAGGACCTTGGTGAGTGCCGGTTTCCTCAGGATCATAGTGACCGCCTGCTGCTTGAGCGGCAGTCATCTCGCCGTCGTCATTCTCGGCAGGGTCACAGCTGGCGTTCTGGTGAACGTGAAAGCCGTAAACGCCGGGCTCAAGATCCGTTAGCGAAGGGGTCAGCAGTAAGCCGTGATCCGTATGCTCAAGGGATACGGTGCCGATTGACTCTTCATTACCCTCGGTGCTGACTTTATGCATCTCCACATCAAGCGTTTCATTCGCTTGTGCCGCTGAGGTAGCGAGCAGCAGCGAGGCGGCAATAGCGGTAAGCGGTGTTGAGAAACGTATAGTTGAATAGCGCATGGTGATCTCCTTCCGAATCCATGGAAACGCTGTGGCAGCGTTGCTTATTCAAGGTAGCTGGCGAGCCGTTACTTCGCCACCCGCTAGCGAGGATCTGCTGAGATATGTTGTAAATTCAGTAAAGTAGCCGTTAGTGCTTGCGTCCGCGGCACTAGCGTGTCGAGTAAGCAGTACTCCTCATCAGTATGCATTTTCGCGCCGACCGGGCCAAGGCCACACAGCGTGGGAACGCCCAAGCTGGCTGTCCAGCCCGCATCGGAACAGCCGCCGGTAAATTCGCCATCAACAGCAAACCCGATCGCTTTAGCTTGCGATTGATAAAGCGCAAACAGCGCGCTGCTCATACCCTCTTCAAGCGGGAAGAACTCCGACGTCTGCTCAATGTTTGCCCCAGTGCCAGGAGTATCGGGTTCGGCGATTATTGCCTCAATGGCTTGATAAAGCTGGTCGCGCTGTGCGGTGGTGACAAAACGAATATCAAGCTGTGCGGACGCTGAAGGCGCAACGGTATTGCGAGATACCCCGCCGGTGATGGTGCCCACATTGGTGGTAATGCCTGCCTCGTAATCGGTCAACGCGTGCAGTTTGATAATTTTTTGGGCCAGTGCTTCGATGGCGCTGGCACCATCGCCATGGCTAACACCAGAGTGGGCGGCTTTGCCGGTGACGTTGATCAAAAAACCAGCACCCCCTTTTCGGCCAGTGACCACATTGCCGCTGACGCGCCCTGGCTCGACGTTCAAGACGCCGCTTGCCCCCTCAGCGGCAGCTTCAATAAACGCCCGCCCATCTGGCGAGCCGATCTCCTCATCGGCGGTAAATAGGGCGCGGACGGGCAGTGGGCAGGTGGGCAAACGGCTTAACGCGCGAAGCACAAAGCAGTTCATCACCAGACCGCTTTTCATATCGGCCACGCCAGGGCCAAAGCCAAGGTTCCCATTTTGGCTGTAGCCTCGGCCTGCCACGGTGCCGGTCGGAAAAACCGTATCCCGGTGGCCCATAAGCAGCGCATGACCTTGGCCAGCACCCCCAAGTTGCGCCTCTAAAATATCGCCTGAGTCAGGGCGTTGGTGGCGTATCACCGTGATGCCATCCTGCTCGAGCCACTGGGTGATCAGGTCAGCCACCGCATCCGTGCCCGCTTTGTCATGACTGTTGGAGTCGATATTAACCAGGGCCTCCAAACAGCCAATCATCGCCTGCTGTTGCCCCTTTAGCCAATCACACGCTTGTTGTATTAGTGGCTCTTGCATGACGCTCGCTCCTTATGAATCTCTGCACCTTGAGCACTCAAATCCCAGAATAGCCCCGCCATTAATATAAGCGCTTCTGAGGCAATGCTACCCAATAAGTGTTCATCGGGGGCGTGTTGCGAACAGGAGGGGTAGGAGTGGGGAACCCATAGTGTGGGTAAGCCAAGCGTCTCGGCAAATACATCGTTAGGCAATGATCCGCCCAGGTTAGGCAGTAGCGTGGGCGTTTTATGGGTCGATAGCTGCATCGAGGTTAACGCCCAGCTCACCCAGGGGTCTTCAGGGTCAAGGCGTGTGGCATTCATCTGTGACATGCGCGCCGCGCTGACCTCGATATCGTGATAGCCGTGTTGATCCAAATGATGGCGTAAATGGGCTAGAAAGTTATCCTGGTCGCTGCCCACCACATAACGCAACTGGCAGTGGGCGTAGGCGTGGGGTGGAATCGCATTGGCTGGGGCGTCCGGGTTGCCTGCCTTCATGGCGAGTACTTCTAGCGTGTTCCAGCCAAACAGGCGCTCCGCGGGGGACAACCCTGGCTCCCCCCAGTCAGTATCAATGGCCGGGGCATTGTCACCAACCCCCACCTCAAGTAAGGCAAGCGCTTGGCGAACGGCATCAGGTATTGGCGCTGGGCGTAACCCTTCAATTTGGATCACCCCATTGGCATCCACCAGCGTGGCTATCGCATTGGTTAACCGCACGGCAGGGTTCTTGAGCACGCCGCCCCAGTTACCCGAGTGGTGGGCGCCTTCACGGGCCTGTAGTTTAAGATCAAAATTGAAGGAGCCCCGTGAGCCTAAAAATAGAGTGGGGGCGTCAGCGTTCAAACGGGGCCCATCCGAACCGATAAACACATCGGCCGCCAACCGCTCGCGATAACGGTGGCAGACCTCTTTTAACCCCGGTGAACCGGTCTCTTCGCCCATCTCCAACACCAGCTTCACGTTATAGCCCAGTTGCCCGCCGCTTGCTTTTAACACACAGCCCAGGGCGGCTAGATTAATCGTGTGCTGTCCTTTGTTATCAGCGGTGCCGCGGCCGTACCAGCGATCCCCCCGCTGGGTGATCTGCCAAGGCGACAGCCCTTCGGCCCACTGATCATCATAGCCGCGGATCACATCGCCATGGCCGTAGGTTAATACGCTGAAAGCGGCCTCTGGCTCAATTCTTTCCGCGATAAGAAAGGGCCCAAAACCTTCCACCGGGTTATCGACAATTTCCCATGTAAAACCGAGCTGCTCAATGTCCGGAATAATCTGTTCAGTCAGGTAGCCGTGAAGCTCCTCCAGCCGATTGGGTTCCTGGCTTTCACTGCGGATGGCAATACGCGGGGCAAGCTGAGCATAAAACTCACCACTATCAAAATAGGCTTTGGCAGTGTCTAAGGCGTGTTGGCGCGACATAAATATTCCTTTTAACGTAAGGCATTAATTAGCGGTAGTTAGGCAAAGTGGCAGGCGACACGCGCCTGATTGCCCTGACGAGTCGCCTGATCAGACGTTTGAGCAATAGCGCTCAGCGTCGGCGCTTGCTGTGAGCATGTGGGCTGAGCAACAGGGCATCGAGGGTGAAAGGCACAGCCTGAAGGTGGTTGTGTAGGGTCGGGTTGCCCGGCCCCAAGGCCGATATCAGGTACGCCCAAGCCAGGCTCTGGCGTCAGCGCGGAGGCTAGCAGCGCTTGGGTGTATGGGTGGCGAGGCGCGGTGAAGATTTGTTCACGGGTGCCCTCTTCGACAATTTGCCCCAGGTACATCACCGCCAGCCGGTCCGCCAAATGTTCCACCACGGCGAGGTCGTGGCTTATAAACAGATAGGTAAGACCAAACTCATCTTTAAGGTCGAGCAGGAGATTGAGAATCTGAGCCTGCACTGATACATCCAGTGCGGAGGTAGGCTCGTCACAAATCACCAGGTCAGGGCGCATAATCAGTGCTCGGGCAATCGCTACCCGTTGGCGCTGCCCGCCAGACATTTGCCCTGGGTATTGCTGTGCAGCGCGTTTGGGCAACCCGACCATATCGAGCATCTCCTCGACCTTTACGGCCTGCTCCTTGGAGGTGCCAATGCCATGAATACGCAGCGGCAGACCAACGATCTGGGCAATCCGCTGGCGGGGGTTCAGTGACGAGTAAGGATCCTGGAAAATGGGCTGTATATGGCGGGCTAACGCCTTTTGGTTAGCATTAACAATCGCTTTGCCATTAATCAGCACATCGCCCGCACTAGGGGGCGTCAGCCCCAGCAGCATTTTGGCCAAGGTGCTTTTACCGCAGCCTGATTCGCCCACCAGCCCCATCACCTGACCGCGGGGAACGCGCAGCGATACATCGTTGACTGCCTTTAAGGTACGGCTCTTATGCAGCATGCCGCCGCCCAGTTTGAATGTTTTGGAAAGCGCGCAGAGCTCCAGGGCAAGCGGGTCGAGATGGTGTGCGACACTGCTCATAGCGTTACCTCCTGAGCGTTTATCGTTGCCGGGTTGGCTAGCTGATGGGCAAAGTGGCAGCGCGATAGGTGTCTGTCCGCGACGGTTTGCAAGGGTGGTGTGGAGTAACAACGCTCATCCGCATGGTCGCAGCGATTACAGAAGGCGCAGCCCTCGACCTTATCTACCAAGCTGGGAACCACGCCTGGAATGGCCTGCAAGCGGCTGCCCGGCAGCGTTTTGCTAGGTGTCGGTATGCAGCGCAGTAACCCTTGGGTATAGGGGTGGCTGGGGGCATGAAAAAGCGCCTGGGCAGAGGCGGTTTCAATCACTTCACCGGCATACATCACGGCGACACGGTCGGCAATGCGGGCAACAACGCCCAGGTCGTGGGTAATGAAGATAACCGCGGTACCAAACTCCTGCTGTAAGTCCCGTAGCAGGTGCAGAATTTGCGCTTGAATGGTGACGTCCAGCGCCGTGGTAGGCTCATCGGCGATGATCAAGTCGGGTTCACACATCAGTGCCATTGCGATCATGACCCGCTGGCGCAGCCCGCCCGAAAGTTGGTGGGGGTACTGGCGCATACGCTCTTCGGCGGCGCTGATACCTACCCGCTTGAGTAAATAGAGTGCACGGTCGTGGGCCGCTTTACGCGATACCAGCTGATGACGGCGCAACGCTTCGCAGAGCTGATTGCCCAGGGTGTAGGCGGGATTGAGGGCCGTCATGGGCTCTTGGAAAATCATCGCCATGCGTGCACCACGCAGGTTGCTGCGCTCGTGCTCAGACACCGTGAGCAGATCAACGCCGTCAAAGTTGAGGCAGTCGGCGTTGATCTGCGCTTTGCGCGGTAGCAGGCCCATTAATGCCAGCGAGGTCATGGATTTACCACACCCAGACTCGCCTACCAGGCAGAGCATTTCGCCGCGTTCAACGTGAAAATCGATGCCCCGCACGGCGTGAAGCGTGCCTTTGGCTACCGGTAAGTCGACACGTAGCTGTTTTACGCTGAGTAGCGGTGAGGCTGGCGCTGTTGAACGCTCAACGGATGATTGATTACTCATTGCGGCCTCCTGGCGCGCTTAGGTCGCGCAGCCCATCACCTAGCAAGTTAATTGCCAGCACCAGCACAAACAGGGCGCTGCCGGGAATCGTAATGACCCAGGGCTGAAAGAACATATAGGCTTTGCCTTCGGCGATCATCAGCCCCCAGGAGGGGGAGGGTGGCTGCACGCCCATCCCCAGGAACGACAGCGTCGCTTCGAGCAAAATGGCGTTGGCAACTTCTAATGTGGCCACCACAATCAGGGCGCCGGCGATATTGGGCAGCACTTCGCGCAGTAGAATGTAGTGCAGGGGGCAGCCCAGTGCCTGGGCGGCTTGGATATATTCAGCGTCACGCAGTTGCTGGGTGGCTGAGCGAGCAACGACGGCGAAGCGATCCCAGAGTAGTAGCCCTAACAGTAGGGTGACGGTGAGCATTGAGCCGCCTATTAGCGAGGCCATAGCCAGTGCCACTAACACCACCGGCATGGCTAGGCGGGTGGTGAGCAGGTAACTCACCACTGCATCAACGCGTCCACCAAAGTAACCGGCCAACACGCCTAACGTGGTACCAATCAGACCGGAAATCAGTGCGACCACGATGCCGATAAAGAGTGAAATGCGGGTGCCATAAATCAGTCGGCTCAGATAGTCACGGCCAAGACGGTCGGTGCCTAACGGGTGTGTCCAACTACCAGTGTCGTGCCAGAAAGGCGGCACCATGCGGTTAGCGGTGTTCTGTAAATATGGGTCATGAGGGGCTAGCCAAGGTGCCAGGAGCGCAACGACCCCCAAGGACGTAATGATCAATAAACCGATGGTTAGGCTGCGGTTATTAAGCGTGCTGCGAAATAGGCGCGACTGCCAAGTAGCGGCCAACGGTTGTTCTGCGGCCACCTGTGGGGAAAGGATATTTGCCATGGTGTTCTCCGTTAACGCGCGCGCAGGCGGGGGTCGAGTACTGCGTTGAGAATGTCGGCCAGCAGCGTCAACACGATATAAAACAGCGCAATGATCAAAACGATGGCTTGAACCACTGGGTAGTCGTTGCGGGAAATGGCGTTCCAGGCCAGTTGCCCCAGTCCGCGCAGCGAAAAGACGGTCTCGATAACCACCGAGCCGCCAAGCATAAAGCCCAACTCCACGGCGGCTAGCGCCACCACGGGAATCACCGCATTGCGTAGGGCGTGTTTGAAAATCACCGTGCCGGTGCGCAGCCCTTTGGCTCGTGCAGTGCGGATGTAATCCGCCTCAAGTACTTCCAACATGCCGCTACGGGTGAGGCGCATCATGGCGGGAGTGGCGTAGTAGCCCAGTGCAATGGCGGGTAGCACAAAGCCTTGCCAGCTATCGCTTCCAGCCGCGGGAAACCACTGCAGCTTGACGGCAAACAGGATGATCAGCGTTAAGCCAAACCAGAAATTCGGCATCGCCTGTCCGGTCACCGCAATGGCCATGGCCATCCGGTCTATCCAGCTACCCCGCTTGAGCGCGGCCACTACACCGAGTGGAATAGACACGAAAAGGGCAATCGCCAAGGACATCACACCCAGGGTCATGGTCACCGGTAAGCGCTCGACCACCAGATCCATGACATCGCTCTGGTAGTAGTAAGAGCGCCCAAAGTCGAGCTGCACGGCTCCCCAAAGCCAACTGGTAAACTGCTGGATCACCGGGCGATCCAGGCCGTAATCCGTTCTTATTTGTTCTACCTGCTCGGCGGTGGCCTCGGGGCCACCAATGGAGAGTGCCAGGTCACCCGAGAGCTGCAGCAGACTAAAGCAGAGAACTGAAATAGTCAGAGCGACGCTAAGCGCTATTAGCGTGCGCTTGAAAACAAATGCCCACATAAAGCATCACCCCCTCGCTATGGAAGGCTAGCCGTGGAAAGAACCACGGCTGCCGATAGGTCAAACGTCACGCCGTTACTTCCAGCTTGCTTCGTAAAAGCGCGGTAGTTCGTCGGGGTAGGCGGTGAAGTCGAGATCAGCGGTGTGGGCGTAATAGGTGGAGTAGGAGAACAGCGGCGCCCAGTACGCTTGCTCGGAGATGCGGGCGAGCGCTTTTTGGTAGTGCTCCAAGCGCACATCAGGATCTACCGAGGTGTCGGCGGTCTGAAGCCACTCTTGCACCTGGCTGTCCTGCCAGAGATCGTCAATACCGCCTGTGAAATAGACGCTGACGAAGGCCGAAACATCGTTAATAGAGAATGAGCCCCAGGCTTTAAACGACATATCGGTTTGGCCGTTACGCTGAAGCTCAAGTAGCGCGGGGGAGGTCATAAAGCGCAGGTTGGCATTGATGCCTACTGCGCGTAGATCGCCAATCATCGCTTCGGCGTAGTCGCGTTCCCGGTAGGCGTGAAGGTCGATATCAAAGCCATCGGCGTAACCCGCTTCGGCGAGCAGTTCACGAGCTTTTTCAGGGTCGTACTCATACTCAATGACGTCTTGTGTTTCACAGCCGAACTGGGTGGGAAAGCAGGGGGCGTAAAGGGGCTGGCTGCCGCCGCGTACTAGATCATTAGCGAGGCCTTCCCGGTTCATGGCGTGGTTAATGGCTTGACGCACGCGAATATCATGTAACGGCGACTCTTCTCGGGTAGCTGAATCCAGGCCGATATAGCCGACGCGCATGGTTTCGCCGCCCAGTACGCTAAGCTGGGGCATACCGCCTAACGATTCAGCTTGATCCGACGGTACGCGCCAAATCCAATCCACTTGCCCCGACATCAATTGCGCCATACGAGAGTCCGCATCGGCAATCGCCTTGAACTCAATATTGCCAATCTCCGGTTGGCCAATCGGGCTGTCGGTAAAATAGTCATCAAAGCGCGTTAGGCTGACGCCATCCCCAGGGCGAACGTTGGTAATCCGGTAAGGGCCGGTGCCCACTGGCTCACGGCTAAAACCCTCAATGCCCACTTCCTGGAAATACTCATCGGGGTAAATTGGCATCGGGCCTGAAAGATACTCAAGGGCCGCGGGGAAAGGCTCCTTGAGATGAATGCGAACCTGGTAATCATCCAATTTCTCAACGCTTTCGATCCAGTCGACATTTTGGCGTGTCACCACCCGGGATTCGGGAGATACCGCGTAATTAAAGGTGAACACTACATCGTCGGCGTCGAAGGCCTCGCCGTTGTGAAAAGTAACGCCTTCACGTAGTACCAGATCTAAGGTCGAGTCATCGACCCACTCCCATTCGGTCGCCAAACGGGGCTCGTACTCATTCGTCTGTGGGTTGCGGTAAATCAGCGTGTCCCAGGCCAAATGGGCAAGAATCACCCCTTCTCGCAGGTTGTTATGGTAGGGGCTAACGTTCTCGGGTTCGCTGTCAGACGCATAGACCAGCGTATCGTTAGCCTTACCTGCCATTGCGGGTGTCGCAATGCTGAGCAAAGCCAGTGATGTAACGCAGTAAAGAGTTTTAGGTGTTTGCATGCCATACCTCGTTTTTTTAATAAAGAAAGGTTATGAGCGTTTGGCGTACCGTCGGCACTGTTGTTATGAGATGGACCTGTTCAAAGATCTGTTGCCGCTCCCATTTCAAGCTAATCTATTGATAAGGAGTGCCACAAGTGCAATGTTTAGAACTTATCATTGCTGTTTCGGCAATCCTTATGGCGAAGGGAGGCACGATGAATCCACGGGTGCTACAAGAAACCGCGTTACGCTATTTTTTAGAAGTGGTGCGCTGCGGCTCCATTAGTGAAGCTTCGGGGAAGCTCAATGTGGCACCTTCGGCGATTAGTCGGCAGATTGCCCGGCTGGAGAGCGAGTTGGATACGCTGCTCTTTGAGCGCCGTGCGCGGGGCATGGTGCCGAGCGCCGCAGGCGAACTGCTGGCGGTACATGCTCGCCATATGCAATTGGAAGCCGACCGTATTGGCAGTGAAATTCTGGCGCTGCGTGGATTGCAGCGGGGTAAGGTGCGCTTGGCTAGCTCAGAAGGCTTTGCCGTGGATTTTTTACCGGCGGCTATCGCGGCTTTCCGCAAGCGCTACAGCGGCATTCATTTTCACTTGATGGTGGGGTCGCCTGCCCAGGCGACCCGGCATGTCAGGGAAGGCAATGCGGATATCGGTATTACCTTCAGCTTAAAGCCCGAAGCGGATATTACCGTCGCGCTTAGACAACCAGCGCCGATTATGGCGCTGGTTTCACCTGACCATGAGCTAGCGACTAAAAAACACATAACACTAGCGCAGCTACAGCGCTATCCACTGGCGCTACCCTCGCCAGAAACGACCCTGCGGCAGCTGTTTGATATCTGCTGTAGTCGCCAAAATCTGGCGTTTGAATCCATTTTTAGCAGTGACTACACTGAGGCATTGATCAACTTCGCCATGCTGGGAGGCGGGGTGGCGCTTGCCGGGGAGATTTCCGTTCGTTACCGCATTTATCAACAGCGAGTCGTCGCGATTCCCATTCGTGACCAGGGCATGGACTCCCGCTTTATCGAAGTCCAAACCCTCGCCAAACGAACCTTGCCGAGTGCTACCCAGGCCTTTCTGGCGTTCATTAAAGAGCACATCCCAGCTGGAAAGTTGCCGCTTTTACCTACCCCGCCAATGCCAACTGCCGATCGCACACCTTCGCAATCAACGCCGGGTCGTGGCTGACCAGCATTACCGCACAGGCTTGTTCACGAGCCAGCTCAACCAGCAGGCTCAGAGTTTGCTGTTGGGTGATGGGGTCGAGCCGGGAGGTGGGCTCATCGGCAAACAGAAAACTCGGTTTGAGCAGCAGCACGCGCAGAATCGCAAAGCGCTGGAGCTCACCACCGGAAATTTCCCCAGGGCGACGGGCCAGCAGATGCTCGTTAAGCCCCAGGCGCTCCATAAGGGGCGCAACCACGCTGGGCTCAAGTCGGTGACGGCGGAGCAGGTCCTCAAGCAGCTGGTTCAGCGTCCAATGAGGGAAGAGCGCCGCCGGTGGGTCTTGATAGAGTTTCTGTCGGGCAAGCCGAGGTAGGCCATCTTGGTAGATGACGTTGCCACGGTCTGGTTTGGCAACACCGAGCAGTATATCGCCTAGGGTGCTTTTGCCACAGCCAGAGGGCCCTACCACGCCCACCATTTCCCCAGGGTGCACCGCGACATCTAGTTCGCTAAACAGCTCGCCGCCGCCGCCCAGGTGTTGAAGGATGCCAAAATGGCCAGCCATGCAGCAGAAGTTCGTTTCATAAGAGTCTCCTTATTAATCAATAAAGTTGTCTTATAACATTGCACTTATTGTGCAAAGACTTGATAAGAACACTTGGTGTGAATACTTGAGGAGTAGCCTTGATGAAAAGCTATGATGAGAAGGATTGCCGTATTGGCCGGATGACATCTCGCGGCCCAGCCGCGACAATAGCGCCCTGTTGTTATCGTGAACGATATTTTTTAATCGCCAGCTTTTATCCAGGAGCGTTATGACGCCACTCAATATCCTTTACCAGGATGAGTATCTCGTTGCGGTGCATAAGCCGTCAGGGCTGTTGGTACATCGCTCGGCGTTGGCGCGCGGCGAAACGGAATTTCTGCTCCAGCGGCTGCGCGATCAGCTTGGCAAGCGGGTCTATCCCGTTCACCGTTTAGATCGGCCTACCTCTGGTGTGATGGTATTTGCGCTCTCCTCTTCAGTGGCGGGCCTACTCAGCGAAGCCTTTAGCGAGCGCCAGGTAGAAAAGCGCTATTTGGCGGTGGTGCGCGGTAAAGCGCCGGAAAGCGAGCGCTTGGACTATCCGCTACGGGAAGAGGACGGCACGCGACCCAAAGCTGAGATGCCTGCCATGCCCGCGATGACCGATATTCGCCGCCTGGATAGCGCTGAGTTGCCGGTGCAGGTCGACCGTTACCCAGTGGCGCGTTACTCCCTGGTAGAGGCTCGGCCATTGACCGGGCGCCGCCACCAAATTCGTCGCCATCTTTCACGGCGGGGCTATCCGATTATCGGCGATGCCAAACACGGTAAAAGTGTTCACAATCGCTTCTTTGCCGAGCAGTTGGGCGCGCCGCGTTTACTGCTGGCCGCCACCTATTTAGCCTTTGACCATCCGCTGTTGGCCAAGCGTGTACAATTGAGCTGCGCTTTGGATGACACCATGATCGCGCTGTTTAAACACCTTGGTTGGGCGGGGCATTTGCCGCTGGATAGCGTACGAACGCCGCCACTTGTAACGCCTTCCGCTCTCCAAGCAATGTGAGTCTGTTTCTATGCCATTGAACGAGCCATCAACCTCCCTTGCTACCGCCTCAGTTTCTAGTGAGCGTGTTTCTAGCGACTATTCTTCTAGCGACTATGATTTTCGCTTTGGTGGTATTCGACGCCTCTACGGGCAGCGCGCGGCGCAGGCGTTTCGCCATGCCCATGTCGTCGTGGTCGGGGTAGGCGGCGTGGGTAGCTGGACGGTAGAGGCGCTGGCGCGCTCGGGCATTGGCAAGCTGACGCTGATTGATCTTGATGATGTGTGTGTCTCCAACGTCAACCGTCAGCTCCACGCGCTGGATGGCACTATTGGCCAGCCCAAGGTCGGTGTGCTGGCTGAGCGCTGCCGCCTGATTGCGCCCGAAATCGAGATTGTGGCCGACACTGCCTTCGTTACGCCGACCAACTTGGCCGAGCGCATTCCTGATGACGCCGATCATGTGGTGGATGCCATCGACAGCGTGATCGCCAAGGCTGCGCTCATCGCCTGGTGCAAGCGGCGCAAAATACCGATTACCGTCACCGGCGCGGCGGGCGGGCAGACCGACCCGACGCGTATTCAAGTCGCCGATCTCACCCGTACCGAGCACGACCCGCTGCTCTCCAAAGTGCGCTCAAGGCTGCGCCGGGACTACGGCTTCTCCCGCAACCCCAAGCGGCGCTTCTCGGTAGAGTGCGTCTACTCCGACGAGCAGTTGATCTACCCTGGTGCCGACGGCGAAGTGTGCCTGCAAAAGCCCGGCAGCGGTGACGCCACGCGCCTGGACTGCGCCTCAGGCTTTGGCGCCGCCACGTTTCTGACAGGCACCTTTGGCTTCGTGGCCGCTTCAAAAGTGTTGGAGCGCCTCGCCAAAAAAGCCAATCTGCCAATTGCTGCAAACACCATCCAAGAGGAAGCCGAATGACGACGCCCGTTCCTGGCATTTATCGCCACTACAAAGGCAATTTGTACGAAGTGATGGGCATCGCCCAGCATAGTGAAAGCGAGGAGCATGTAGTGGTCTACCGCGCTCTTTACGGCGATTACGGTCTCTGGGTGCGCCCGCTTGAGATGTTTACTGAAAACGTAACCAAAGAGGGCCACACCCAACCGCGTTTTGCGCTGGAAAGGGCGTTCTAACCCGTATCGATTTGTTTGCCATTTTGGCTATTTAACGCCGCCACCTGTGAGGCCAGGGAGGCGGCTTTTTTATGGGCACTATTGCTTATATTCCAAAATAAGCTATGTTTATAACAATTGTTGGTGATAGTGCCAAGTAGCAACACTCAAGTAGTTAGGAGATAAGCATGAAGACCTTTGCCCTTTCTCAAAGCACAGGCACAGGCGCACCTGATGTAGCGGGCTTTTTTGATCCACGCACCTTTAGCATTCAATACATCGTGAGCGATCCCGCCACCAAACAGTGCGCGATTATTGACCCGGTGCTGGATTTCGACGAGAAGGCCGGTGCCACTGCGACCTTCTGCGCTGACGCGTTGTTGAAATATATACACAAAGAAGGCCTGACGGTGGCGTGGGTTTTAGATACTCACCCCCATGCGGACCACTTTTCCGCGGCCCAGTACCTAAAAGAGAAAACCGGTGCACCCACGGCAATCGGCCAGTACGTCACCAGAGTGCAGGCGCTGTGGAAAGAGATATATAACTGGCCAGAGATGCCGACTGACGGTAGTCAGTGGGATACGCTTTTCAAGGAGGGTGACACCTTTAAGATTGGTGAACTAAGCGCCCGCGTGCTGCACTCTCCTGGCCATACGTTGGCATCGATCACCTACGTGATTGGCGATACCGCTTTTGTTCATGACACCCTTTTTCAGCCAGATTTTGGCACCGCACGGGCGGACTTTCCTGGCGGCAGTGCCAAATCGCTGTGGAACTCCATCCAACAAATTCTCTCATTGCCCAGCGAGACGCGGCTGTTCACAGGCCACGACTACATGCCGGACGATCGAGAGCCGCAGTGGGAAAGCAGCGTCGCCGAACAGCGTGACCATAACCCGCACCTGGTGGGCAAAAGCGAGGCAGACTACATAGCGCTCCGCCACCAGCGGGATAGCGAGCTGCCCATGCCCAAGCTGATTTTGCATGCGCTGCAGGTGAATACTCGAGGTGGACGCCTACCGGAGCCTGAAGCCAATGGTAAGCGCTATTTGAAAATCCCCCTGGATGCCCTGGAAGGCGCTGCCTGGGATTGATGTTACCCAAACCAATATTGAGGTGTGGCCATGCAAACGAAGCCATTGGAGCCAGGCGTTGAGATCACCTCAGCGCTGACGGTAGATGAGCTGGAAGAGGTAAAAGCACGTGGTTTTCACGCGGTGGTGTGTAACCGCATCGAAGGCGAGAGCGAGGACTTTTCCGACGAGGCGCGCTACCGCGAAAAAGCCGAGCAGCTTGGCCTTGCCTGGGTGCATATCCCCGTGAAGCCAGGCGAGTACAGCGAAGCTGACATTCGCGCCTTTGCTGAGGCGCTTCAAGAGCTGCCGCGGCCAATTCTGGCGTTTTGCCGCTCGGGCAAGCGCGCCACTCACTTATGGGCGTATGCCAAACGCCAGCATGAGCAGTGTGATTTAGCTGAATTGTTTGCCGCCGCCAAAACGGCAGGTTTCGATTTGGAAGATCAGCGCAAAGCGCTTGAGAATCATGCCAACTAAGTGAGTGGCGTGAATAAGGGCGGTTGATTCTATTCCTACAATGAGTATGCGTCATGGTCATTGAGCGCTGGGTGCCGTTAGTGGGCTGGCTGCGTACCTATCACCGGGGTTTGCTATCGCGGGATTTACTAGCGGCGGTGATTGTCACGCTGATGTTGGTGCCGCAAGCGCTGGCCTACGCCATGCTGGCGGGCTTGCCGCCGGAAATGGGGCTTTATGCCAGCATGCTGCCGCTGGTGCTTTACGCCATTTTCGGTACCAGCGCGAGTCTAGCGGTGGGGCCGGTGGCGGTGGCTGCACTGATGACGGCCTCGGCGCTGAGCAGTTTAGCCACGCCGGGCAGCCCTGAGTACATTGGGGCGGCGCTAGTGCTGGCGGCGCTTTCAGGGCTTATCCTGATCGCGATGGGCGTGCTACGGCTAGGTTTTTTGGTTAATTTCTTAAGCCATCCAGTGATCTCGGGTTTTGTGACCGCCTCGGGTATTCTGATCGCTGTCAGTCAGTTAAAGCATCTTTTAGGCGTTGAGGCGTCAGGCCATAACATTATTGATCTGATGGGAGCGCTGCTAAGCCAGTGGCAGCAGGTAAATATTATTACGCTGCTAATTGGCCTGGGCGTATTGGGCTATCTGCTGATGTGCCGCAAGCGCTTGAATGGCTGGCTGACAAGGCTAGGTATGTCGGCCAATTTGGCAGGGCTGATCGTTAAAGCCGCGCCCATTTCGGCTGTCGTTGTGACCACGCTACTGGCTTGGGGCTTGCAGCTGGAGCAGCGAGGGGTCGACGTGGTGGGGTTTGTGCCTAGCGGCCTGCCGGTCATTACGCTACCTAACCTTGAGCAATCACTATGGCTTGGCCTACTTCCCGCGGCGCTGCTGATTAGCTTGGTGGGGTTTGTGGAGTCAGTATCCGTGGCGCAAACCCTAGCCGCCAAATGCCGCCAACGGATTGACCCGAATCAAGAGTTAATCGCCTTGGGTATGGCCAACCTAGGCGCCGGCGTCAGCGGTGGCTCGCCGGTGTCGGGTGGGTTCTCCCGTTCGGTGGTGAATTTCGAAGCAGGGGCCGCAACGCCGCTGGCCGGAGCCTTTACCGCTGTAGGGATTGTGCTGGCCACGCTGCTGCTTACCGACCTGCTGGCCTTTTTACCCACCGCGACGCTGGCGGCCACCATTATCGTAGCGGTCGGCACGTTGATTGATCTACCGGCGGTAAAACGCACGTGGCAATACTCTCGAAGCGACGGGGTGGCGATGGTCGCCACTTTGCTGCTGACCCTGCTGCACAGCGTGGAAGTGGGTATTATCAGCGGCGTAGTCCTCTCGCTGGGGCTACATCTTTACCGCACCAGCCAGCCCCACAGTGCTGTCGTTGGGCGGGTGCCGGGCACCGAGCATTTTCGTAACGTAAAGCGCCATCAGGTTGAAACCGATGAGCATGTCGCCATGCTGCGCATCGATGAAAGCCTCTACTTTGCCAACGCCCGCTATCTGGAAGATACCGTAATGGCGCTAGCCGCTCGCTCGCCGTCGCTGAAACATATCGTGCTGACCTGCCAAGCGGTGAACGTCATTGATGCCTCTGCGCTGGAGAGCTTGGAAGCTATTAATGGGCGTTTAAAAGATGCTGGTGTGAAACTACATTTAGCGGAAGTGAAGGGTCCGGTGATGGATCGCCTGACACATACTGCGTTTTGCCACGAACTCACCGGGCAGGTATTTTTCACCACCTATGATGCCTGGCAGTTGCTGGCGCATTAGGCTAGTGCCAGTCCGGTATCGGTTTGATGACCTTATAGGCTTCAAATTGGAGAAGTCAGCGTTAACGCGTTAGGTTAGCCGCTAACGCATTGATGACTCTCCAGGGAATGGCCATGACCTTAGCCTCGCCGCAGCAGACACTAAAAGCAGTATTTGGGTTTGATGACTTTCGTGGCGGCCAGCAGGCGGTGGTGTCCAGGGTGTTGGCGGGGCACTCCACGGCGGCGATTTTTGCTACTGGCGCGGGGAAGTCGCTTTGCTACCAGCTTCCGGCGCTGCATTTGCCGCATCTAACTCTGGTGGTTTCGCCGCTGCTGGCGCTGATGCAGGATCAGCTCTCTTTTCTAACCCGCCATGGCGTGGCGGCGGCCAGCATTGATTCCACCCAAGACCGCGAAACGACGCGTGATGTCATGGAGCGCGTTAAAAGCGGTGAGCTGAAAATCCTGATGATCTCGGTGGAGCGGCTTAAGAACGAGCGCTTCCGCCACTTTCTGCGCCAAGTGAAGATCTCGCTGCTGGTGGTCGATGAAGCCCACTGTCTTTCCGAGTGGGGGCATAACTTCCGCCCCGATTATTTGAAGCTGCCGGACTACCAACGGGACTTTGCCATTCCACAGGTGCTGCTGCTTACCGCCACGGCTACGCCGACGGTGATTGCCGATATGGGTGAGAAGTTTGCCATTGCGCCGGAGAACGTGATTACCACAGGCTTTTACCGCCCCAATCTTGAGCTGCTGGTGGCGCCCGCCATGGAGGATCGACAGCAGCAGTTGGTTGAATGGCTGAAACCGCAGATGCAGCCAGGCAGCGAAGCACCCACGATTATTTACGTCACCCTGCAACAAACCGCTGAGCGCGTGGCGAAAGCGCTGGCGGCCCAGGGCATTGCCGCTGAGGCCTACCATGCAGGGTTAGATTCCCAACGGAGGGATGAGATCCAGCGCCAATTTATGGGCGGTGAGTCGCCCTGCATCGTGGCGACCATTGCTTTTGGAATGGGCATCGATAAGGGCGATATTCGCAACGTGGTGCACTTTGATCTGCCCAAATCCATCGAGAACTACAGCCAGGAAATTGGCCGGGCAGGGCGTGATGGCCAGCCTTCCACCTGCCTGACCATGGCAGGTCGCGATGGCCTTCGGGTGCTGGAAAACTTCGTTTACGGTGATACCCCTGAGTACGCGGGCATCTATCGCCTGCTGGAGGAGATCGCTGCGGCAGGCCAAGCGCCGGATCGTCAGTGGGAGGTGCTGCTGAATACGCTTTCCCGGGATACCAATATCCGTCCGCTGCCGCTGAAAACACTACTGGTGCGGCTGGAGATGCATGGCATCATCGCCCCGCGCTTTGCGTTTCTCGCCGAGTATCGGCTGCGCTACCATATTGAACCCACTGAATTAGTGAGCCGTTTTCAAGGCGAGCGGTCAGCCTTTGTGCGTTTGCTAGTCGACAATATTGTTATCGCCCGCACCTGGGGAACGGTGGATTTTGAGCTTCTACACCAAGCGGGGCTAGCTCAGCAGATCGACGCCTCCCGTACCCGAGTGATCACTGCCCTTGAGTACTTTCAGGACAAAGGCTGGCTGACCCTGGAAGGCAAGCGCATGACCGATGTGTATGAAGTGTGTCAGCCCAGTTTTGCCATTGAGACGCTAGCGAGCCAGCTGTATGACGACTGCCTCAATCGAGAACGTATCGAAATTGAGCGGCTGCAATCGATGCTGGCGCTGTTTGAATCGGAGAGTTGCCTGATGCGACGAGTGGCCGAGCACTTTGGCGATAACACTTTTGACGCACCACTTGAGAGCGAGCAGGGCCACTGTGGGCACTGCTCGGTATGTTACGGCCATCCGGTAAAATTACCGGATGCGCCTCCACCGCCTGAATTAACGGCTGCTGATTTTCAGCGCTATGCAACTCCATTAATTGAGTGCCACACCAAACAGCTCGGCCAGCCACCCAATGCACACCGGCTGGCGCACTTCCTGTGCGGCTTAACAATGCCGATCTTCACCCCACTCAAAGCCCGCAGCCTTAACGGCTTCGCGGTCTTTGAGCAGCGTGCCTATCCCGAGGTGCGTCAGTGGGCGGAGGCAATGTTGTAGCGAGTAGCCCTAGGGCAATACTGCTGAACTGAGCTTCAAATGAAGCAGCTCAGCGGCGCTTTTGCCCGCTACAGCGCCCAGTACCACCGCGCTAAGCAGCCCGTTGCCGGAAAGGTAGCCGCTGTCGTTGGAACCCGAAACACCGCGTGCCGCGCCCCCTGCCGCGAACAGGTTGGGTAGCGCCTGGCCTTGGGTATTAAGCACTCGTGCGGTGCGGTTCACCTCTAAACCGCCTTGGGTATGAAACAGCGCACCGGTCACGCGAATGGCGTAATAGGGTGGCTTGAGCAGGTTGGCGGGTTCAAAGCTGCGGCCAAAGGTATCTTCCGTTTGCTGCTCGGCATGCTGCTGCATCGCTTTGAAGGTGGCCTGCAGCGTGGTGAGTGGCATGCTCAAGCCAGTTGCCAGCTCTTCAAGGCTAGCAAAGCTGCGTACCGCGCCACTCTCCTGAGCGTTGCGATAATCCTCAAACGCCTGAGCGGATTCATGGATGCGGGCGTCATAAAGATTCCAGGCAATTTTCTCTGGCTGGGCCAAGACCTTGGCCGCTTGCTCTGAATAGCCGCCGTGCTCGTTGGAGAAGCGCTCGCCGTTTAGATTGACCTGAATGCCGCCCTGCATCATCAGCGCCCAGCTAATCAGAATCTGGTGGGGCGTGGCTAGGGATCCATGCCCCTGGCAGGCGCCTAAATCTTTGGTGCTGGCGCCCATGGACTGACCCCACAGCAGCGCATCGCCCTGGTTACCTTCATGGCCGTAGTAGAGCGCGTGTTTGAGCGTGGGAAGGTAGCGCTCCACCAGCTCAACGTTACCGCCATAGCCGTTGCAAGCTAGAATCAACGCGTCGCAGCCGATGCTTTCGCGACTACCGTCCGGGCGCTCAAGCGTTACGCCGCGCACTCTTTGAGCATCATCAACGTGTATATCCACCACTCGCGCCTGGGTCAAAATATCGATACCTGCCGCTTCAACAGCGTTAAGCAACGCGCCCATCAACTCTTCCCCGGTACGCCGAGGCGTGGCGTGCATACGCAGGTGGCGGTGGCCGGGGTAGAGAAATCCCTCGACCAGCTCAAAGGGCACGCTGTGTCGATCCGCTAGCCACTCAATGGTTTGGCCGGATTGGCTGGCGAGTAGCTCAACAATCGCCGGGTCTGCCTCGAAGCCATTTTTCTTCTGGATATCCTCTGCCATGGCGTCGGCGGAATCCGTGACGCCAAGCTCATGCTGAAAGCGCGTATTAGCAGCAGGAATAAAGCCCGACGACATCGCCGTGCTGCCGCGGGGTAGCGCGTCGCGCTCCAGCACCGCCAGCTCCACACCCGCCTCTTGGGCAGCCAGTGCGGCGACCAAGCCACAGGCCCCAGCGCCAATAATCAGTAACGGCAAATGGGCATCAAAGCTGTCGTTGTTATAGGGAAGTATCGCCATTACGCCTGCTCCCCTGCACGATGAAACGCATCAAGAATCTCGCCCGCCGGGGCCTGCCATACTTCTGGGTGCCCGCTGATATGGGCCAGCACCTCTTCCAGGCAGGCAATCCGGTGAGGCTGGCCGACCAACCAGGGGTGAAGGTTCAAGGCAAACAGTCGCCCGCCCTGCTCGCGGGACTCTGCCAACAGGAAGTCGAAAGCGTCTTTCACCTGAGTCACCCAGGAATCCTCCGAGTGCAGGTTCTGGCCGATCACAAACTGGTCCTCGATCTCGGTGGCCAGCGGCATCATGGTTAAACAGCCGGTTTTGGTTTCACAAGCATAAGGCATATCGTCGTTGACCCAGTCGGCACAGTATTCGATGCAGTTCTCTGCCAGCAGGTCAGGGGTGTTGAAACTTTGGTGCTTGGCTGGGCTTAGCCAGCCGCGAACAGGCTGGCCGGTGACGCGCCGCAGCGTGTCGACGGAACGCTTGACCAGCTCGGCTTCCTCTTCAATCGGCTGGCCGCCGTAGTGCAGGTGATCCATATTCCAGCCGTGGGCGATAAATTCACCGCCATGCTCTTTCAGGCGCTGCACCAAATAGGGCGTCTGCTCCGCTAACTGGGCGTTGATAGCAAAGGTGGGCGTGATGTTGTAAGCCGTCAGCGCTTTGAGTACCCGATAAATCCCCACGCGGTTGCCGTAATCCCGCAGCGAGAAGTGGCGCAGATCCGGGTAGGGCATGGTCATGCCGTTAGGCACCTTAAACGGCTTGCCGCGCTGGTTAAGCGGGTAGAACTGTAGCGAGATATTGATCCATACCGCCAGGGTTTTGCCCTCGGGCCAGGTGACCGTTGGGCGTTCACTTAGCATCGACCACGCATAGCGCTCGTGGTCGTAGCCGTGGCGGCGTAAAGGGTAGTCGAGATAGTCGTCGTTAAGCGCCATAGCGTTACCCCTGTTTACTTGCGGTGGCGGCCTGGGCCGCGATGCTGTCGAGGGCGACATCGTAATAGTTGGCCAAGTAGTAGTCGGCAATCTCGCGGCCGGTGGCGACCCATACATCCGGATGGCCGGTAATGTACTCAAGTGCCTCTTCAAACGCCTTGATCCGGTGCGGACAGCTCACCTGATAGTTGTGAGTGGGAATGCACATCACGGTGCCGGACTCGGCGCCTTCGGCATACAGCCGGTCAAAGTGGCGCTTGAGCATAGTGGCATACTGGCGCGGCTCTACCTTGTTCACGGCGTAGACGATGGTGTCGTTCATCTCCAGCGAGTAGGGCATGGAGATAAACCGCTTGCCGGAACGAACGCTGACCGGCGTTGGCTGGTCGTCGTGGAACAGATCGCAGGTGTAAAGCCCGCCTTTGTCGCCGAAAAGCTCTTCGCCCACTTCTGCAAACAGATCCAGGGTGCGCTCTGAGTGAGAGAGTGCCGGGGCTAGATAGCCAGCGCAGGCCTGGCCAGTATGACGGTGTATGGTTTCCATACTGTCGCGGATCATCGCCCGCTCCTGGGCTTCGCTCAGGCCGTAGGTGTAGCGTGTGTTGTAGATGCCGTGGCTAAAGAACTCCCAGTCACGCTCGCGGCACATCTGGATAATCTCAGGGTGGTGCTCGCAGAGCGCCACCGACAGCGACACCGAACCGCGAATGCCGTACTTATCCAGCAGAGCCATCTGGCGCTGGTGGCCAACCCGGTTGCCGTAGTCGCGAATGCTGTAGCCAGGAACCGAAGGGTGCGGATGCGGCCAAGGGTTACGCTGCGGGTTCAGCGGTGGGTCGAGTTCGTAATACTCGATATTGGGTGCGACCCAGAAAGCGACTTTCGCCCCGCCTGGCCAGGTGATCTTGGGGCGCTGGTCATAGGCCCAGTAGTCGTAAACGCCGAGTGACTCTTTCATGGCTGGCTCCTGTTATCACCCATTACCGTCCAACCACGCTAATACCTCGGCCACCGGCAGTACGTCGGCATACTTAAGGTGTAGGTCGGTCAGGTTGGCGTAGTGGTAGCTTTCGTGTTTATCCGATACGCACTCCATCGGCACGATAGTGCGGTAGCCTCGGGACAGGCTTTCCACCGCGGTAGCGCGGATGCAGCCAGAGGTAGAGCCACCGGTAATAATCACCGTATCGACCTGATGCCACACCAGCAGCGACTGTAGCGGGGTTTCAAAAAATGCTGAGGGCATGCGCTTGGTATAGATCACATCCCGGCTGCGATCGATTTCACATCGCTCGTCGAACTCGGCGCGCTCAGAGTCGTACTTAATGTTTTGCAGTGAGTCCGGCGTATCGGTCCGCGTGCCCCATACCCCCGCATCTTCGGCGGAGTCCAAAAAAGCCACATGCGTCCAGACCACCGGCCAGCCTTTCTCCCGAAAACCGCGGGCCAGTTGGTTGGTGTACTCCAACTGTTTGGGGTCTGTTTCGTAGGCGGTTTTAAAGAGATCGGTACGGGTGTAGGCCTTTTGCGGATCAACGTTCACCAGCACTGCTTTATTACCAAAGCCAAACGGCACCCGCTGGGGGTTGGCCATGACGTCGTTAAAAATCTCTTTCGCCGTTTTATCGGTGATCTGCATCGTCGTCTCCTGAATTTGCTTATTTATAAATCATCGGCACACGTTGAGAAGCGAGCGTTAGCGATTGTCGTACTGCTCGCCAAGCTCCAGCATCGCCTGGGTGCCTAGGTAGTCGTTAAGCTGTTTGAAATCGAGCATCTGGTCGCGGAAGGCGTCGGTGGTGCCATCCTGTTTCAGGGTGGCAAAGAAGCGACTGGCCATATGAGTAATCGCTCGTACCAGCGCGCCGGGGAAAATCACCAGCGAGAAGCCTAGGTCTTCCAGCGCCTGGGCGTTCTGCAGCGGCGTGTCTCCGCCCTCGACCATATTGGCCATAATCGGCACATTGCCTTTGAACTGGGTCATGATCTTGCTGATATCTTCGTCGCTACGAATACCTTCGATAAACAGCATATCGACGCCCGCTTCATAATAGGCTTGGGCGCGCTCAATGGCGCTGTCGGTGCCTTCCACGCCAAGGGCGTCGGTGCGGCCGATAATCAGGGTGCTGTCGCTTTCACGGGCGTCCAGAGCTGCGTGTAGTTTACCCACCATTTCGCTTTTGGAGACCAGGGTTTTACCGCGCAGGTGGCCGCAGCGCTTGGGATAGGTTTGATCTTCTAACTGAATCGCGTTGGCGCCCGAACGCTCCAGCAAGCGCACGCTGCGCATCACGTTCATGGCGTTGCCAAAGCCGGTATCACAATCCACCACAACAGATAAATTAGTGCGTTCGCGAATATGCGACATCGCAGTGCAAATTTCGGTAATGCTGAGTAAGCCAATATCCGGCCGCCCCAGCTGGGTATAGGCCAGGCTAGCACCGGAAAGGTAGACCGTATCGAAGCCTGCCTGCTCGGCAAGTGAAGCGCCAAGGGCGTCAAACACGCCGGGGGCGACCACAATGGAGCTGTCTTTCAACTGCTGCTTAAGTTGGGCTGGCTGGTGTGAGGCGTGCTGTTGGCGTGTCATAAATATCTCGTCACTCTAGGAAAAAGGGTAGTCAGAAAACGATAGTAAGAAAAACGATAGTCAGAAAAACATGAGCGGTGGATTCAGGGGTTAGCGGTGGCAGTTTGTGTTAGCGCCAAGTCGTTCCAAACATCCTGACGGGTAATCAGGCCATCGGTGAGTTCAAAGCGGTCAATAAAGCGCACGCCCGCTGAAGTACTGCCATCCAGCCACTCCACTGTGAGCTCGCCATGGCAAAAAACGACTATTACAGAACCAGCGCCGTGAGTGGGGTAGTCGCACTGCTCGACGGCGTAAATCGTTTTGCTCACCCGGCG
Organism: Vreelandella neptunia; assembly: GCF_022489065.1. Taxonomy (GTDB): domain Bacteria; phylum Pseudomonadota; class Gammaproteobacteria; order Pseudomonadales; family Halomonadaceae; genus Vreelandella; species Vreelandella neptunia_A. The sequence continues at coordinate 208,490 of NZ_JAKVTW010000002.1, forward strand.
GTAGCGGTTTTTGGCCCATTCGACAACCTCGCTGAGCCGTTGCATCGGTGGCGCGCCAGGAAACTGCATGACTACGTCTACGGCGAGGTAGCGCTCAGCGCTGGCTAAGTCGCGGGCTTCCATAGCACTTAAAAAAGCGCGTACCTGCTCAGCGCTAGTGTTTTTCTCACAGCGGTTTTCCGTCATAGATAACGCTCGACTCTTTGGCTAATCGCTGCCCATCTGAAACCCTTATTTGAAACCCGGTTGTTAGCGATACTTAAGGGGGCTGGTTCTGTAATAATGGCTTTCAAACGGCAGTAATTGTGTTATTAACTGGCTGTCGATATGTATTATATGTAATACATTTTTATGTCTATTATTATCCCTACGTCAAGCCTGTTATGAATTTTTTGAACCACATCCTGAGGAGAGGCGTGGATGAGTGAGGCACAATCCTCCGCGGTAGGCGGCACTAAATCCCACCGCATCTACCTGCTGCTGAAAGACGCTATTTTGAGTGGACGGCTGCCTGCGGGCAGTAAATTAGCCGGTGAAAATAAACTGGCAGAGCAGCATGGCGTGTCGCGAGTTACCGTTCGGCGTGCCATGGAGGCGCTGCAAACGACAGGCATGGTAGAGCGTAAGGCTGGGGTGGGGACGGTGGTATTGGAGCAGCCGTTGGACGCGACGGTGATGACCGCCAGCGTGTCTAATCTGATGCCCAATATGGTCAAGATGAGCCAAGCTTCCCAGGTGCGGCTGCTGGAGTTTGCCTATGTGCTACCACCGGAAATGGTTCGCGAGCGGTTAGGTATGGCGCAGAACGGCAAGGTACAGCGCTCGGTGCGTGTCCGTATGGTCGACGATAAGCCATTTTCCCATCTGGTGACCCACGTCCCCGAATCTATTGCTCTGCACTACAACGAGATGGATTTAGCCAATACGCCGCTGTTTGTGCTGCTAGAGCGCAGTGGCGTAAAGGTCGACCACGCTTCCCAATCGATTTCCGCTACGTTGGCTAGCCATGAAGTGGCTGAAGCACTAGATGTTGCCGTAGGTTCGCCGCTGATTTCACTTACCCGCGTTGTGTTTGATGAGCAGGGCCGGGGCGTAGAGCATTTGGATGCACTCTATCGTCCGGATCGTTACCGCTTCCAGATAGATCTTGAGCGAAACGGCGACGATAACTCCCGCTACTGGGAACCGAAAGTGGGTGGAATGCCCACCAGCGGCAAGGCTGAGTAGTGTGATTAGGTTGATTTTTAATGTATTAAATTTAATACAGATTTAAAATTATAAAAAATACATTTGACCTGTGTTGTGAAACTGCGCTAGTTGTATTGGGTGAGAATGATAAGTCCAACGAAGGCCGAGGCAACGAGCGACGACAATGAGCACCCCAACAACGCTATTTGACAAAGTTTGGCAGGCCCATGAGGTTCACCGCAGTGACAGCGGTCAGAGCCTGCTGTGGATTGACCGTCACTTTGTCCATGAAGGCTCCTTTCATGCGTTCAATAAGCTCGCTGAGCGTGCACTGCCCGTTGCCCGGCCCGATCTGACCTTTGGCATTGCTGACCACTACGTACCAACGCTAGCCCGAGATTTGGCAGGCGTTGCCGATCCCAAAGTGCGCTCAATGATTGAGCAGCTCTCCCAGAATACCCAGCAACACGGTGTGACGCTGTTTGGCCTGGATGACCCCCGCCAGGGCATCGTGCATGTTCTCGGGCCGGAGCAGGGGCTCACTCAGCCCGGGATGGTGATGGTGTGTGGCGATAGCCATACCGCTACTCACGGTGCCTTTGGCAGCATTGCCTTCGGTATTGGCGCATCAGAAGTCGCCCACGTGCTGGCCACCCAAACGTTGTGGCAAAGCAAGCCCAAGGTGATGCGCATCACGGTGGAAGGCCAACTGGCCGAAGGCATCACCGCCAAGGATGTCGCGCTCACCTGGATTGCCCGTTTGGGTGCTGATGGTGCACGAGGCTACGCCATCGAGTACGCCGGTGAGGCGATTCGTTCGCTCTCCATGGAAGCGCGTTTGACGCTGTGCAACCTCTCCATTGAGGGCGGGGGTCGCTGTGGCATGATCGCGCCTGATCAAACCACCTTCGACTATTTGCGCGAGCGCCCCTGGAGTCCAAAAGGTGACGCTTTCGACCAAGCCTGCGCTTACTGGTCCACGCTCTACAGTGACCCAGGCGCCAGCTTTGATCTAGAAGTGACGCTGCATGCCGATGAGATTGCTCCGACAGTGACCTGGGGCGTTTCGCCGGAAGAAGCACTGCCTATTGATCGCGCAGTACCGGATCCCGAGCAACTTAGCGACCCCGCCAAAGCGCGCCAGGCCAGAGATAGCTTGGCCTATATGGGCTTAACACCAGGCCAAAAGCTCACCGACATCAAAATTGACCGAGTTTTTATTGGCTCCTGCACTAACGCCCGCATTGAAGACTTACGCGCCGCTGCCGCCATACTGGCAGGCCACAAAAGCCGCGTACCCGGCATGGTCTCGCCCGGCTCAACGTTAGTGAAAACCCAGGCGGAAGCGGAGGGGTTAGACCGCATTTTTATCGACGCAGGGCTCGAGTGGCGCCACTCCGGATGCTCCATGTGTGTGGGTATGAACGGTGATTTGGTCGCCAGCGGCGAGCGCTGTGCTTCCACCACCAATCGCAACTTCAAGGGTCGCCAGGGGCCAGGGGCGCGTACGCATCTGATGTCACCTCCCATGGTGGCCGCTGCGGCGGTCAGTGGACGGCTGGCCGATGTACGGACGTTAACGGCGGGCAGTGACTCATCCGTTCAGGCTTCAGGAGCGCACTAATGCAACCGATTACCGTATTGCACAACCTTGGGGTGGCGCTTGCAGCAGCGAACGTGGATACCGATCAGCTTATTCCGGCGCGTTTTATGAAAGAGCCGCGCAGCGTTGGGTACGGCCAGTTTCTGCTTTATGACGTTCGCCATGATGAGCATGGCACACCAGACGCTGAATTTATTCTGCATCGCCCTAAGGCCAATAATGCCGAAGTGATGGTCAGCCGACGCAACTTTGGGGCGGGTTCGTCGCGTGAGGCAGCAGTCTATGCGCTGGTCGATTACGGCTTTCGCTGCGTGGTGGCGCCAAGCTTTGGCGATATTTTTGCCTCTAACGCCGTCAATAACGGCTTGCTGCCTGCGGTTGTGGAAGAAGAGGAGGCAGAGCGCTTGCTGGCAGCGTTGGGAGATGCACCGGCCGATATTTATGTTGATTTGGAGCAGCAGCTAATCCGTGTCGCTGAAGTGCAAGTCAGCTTTTCCATTAGCCCCGTATGGCGCACCAAGCTGCTTAACGGCTGGGATGATATTGATATGACCCGCCAACATGCCCACACCATTACTGAGTTCGCAGCGCACTACTCAGCACAGTTCCCTTGGACGGCGGCGCAGCCGCCAGAAAGCGCCATTATAAGTAAAGGTTAGCGGTAGTAACGCTATACCAATAGTGAATGTTTATAAAAAGAGTACGCACGCTTACAGCAGACGTTTATAAAAACGGCTTATAAGAAAGCAGCAGAAACAATAAACGCTATAACGCAGACTACCTCGTGCAGGAGACTAACGAATGAAAAAAGTAACGCTTACCCTGGGCATGCTCACCGCCCTGGCTTCAGCCCAGGCACTGGCGCTTGATGAAATCACCGCCGTGCATGCATTCCCCCCTTCGCTGATCTATACCCAGAGCTTTCTCGAGTTCGTCGATAAAGTGAACGAGCGCGGTGAAGGCGTGGTGCAGATTAACGTGCGTGGTGGTCCTGAAGTGATCGGCCTTTCCGAGCAGCCTGATGCAGTGCGCAACGGCGTGGTGGATATGGCCTATACCGCCGCAAGCTTCTACGCCGGTACCGTGCCAGAGCGCGATGCCATGGTGGCCTCCAACACCAACGCTATTTTTGCCCGTGAAAATGGCGGCATCGACCTGCTCAATGAAATCCACCAAGAGAAGATGGGCACCTACTACCTTGGCTGGTTCGATAGTGGCGTCAGCTACAACTTCTACACCATTGAAGAACCCAGCGTTGATGCGGACGGTAATCTGAGTGTTTCGGGCCTGCGCTTACGCAGTAATCCGGTATATGACGCCTTCTTCCAGGATTACTTGGGCGCGCAGCCGATCAGCCTGCCTACCACCGATGTCTACGCTGCTCTTGAACGCAGTGTGGTCAACGCGACTGGCTGGACCCAAATTGGCCTGAAAGACCTCAATTGGGACCGCTTCCTTAATTACCGTGTGGATCCTGCATTTTTCTCAACCGACATGGGCGTGATCGTTAACCTGGATAAGTGGAACCAGTTAAGCGAAGAGTCGCAGCAAATCCTGCAAGAGGTTGCCATTGAGCATGAGCGTGAAAGCGCCGAGAAGCTGGCTGAATTAGCCGAAGAGCAGCAGGCTCAACTCGAGGCTGATGGCATGCAGGTAGTCACGCTGGAAGGTGAAGCAGCACAGCGCTTCTCCGATGCCGCTCGGGATGCCACCTGGGAGCGTATGCGCCGCCAAATGGAGCGCCACCCTTCAGGACTTGAGCATTACGATACGTTGATCGAAAAGTTTAACGACCTATAAAGACATGCGGGGCGCAGTTCTCATAAGCGCCCCTTTTAGTGTGGCAATTTTCGTTAGGGTCTTTTATGCGCTACGCACAACGCGGCTACCTACTGCTGCTCAACGGCATGGCCCTGCTGGCCGCCATCATGCTGGTATGGCTGATGGTAGCGGTGGTGCTTTCCGTGGTTATTCGTAATTTAGGGCTTCAGCCCTCGGCGTGGTTTTTCCTTTCCACCGAGTACGCCATGTTTTATCTCACTCTGCTGGGCGCGCCCTGGTTAGTACGTCAAAAAGGGCACGTGCATATTGAACTGCTGACCTCGGTTTTACCGCCGCCAGCGCTGAACATACTGAGCCGCGGCGTATCGTTACTGTGTGTGGTGGTGTGCGGCATGTTGGCGTGGAAAGGGCTGGATCTGTTTCTGCTGAACATTGAACGGACTGACTATGACGTGCGTGCCTACTTTGTGCCGAAGTGGATACTGACCATCGTATTCCCTATCAGCTTTACCTTAATGGCGATTGAGTTTGGCCGCTTTGTAGTAGGCCATGAAATACTTCACAGCGGCGAAGCGGGGATGAAAGAATAATGGAATGGTACTTTGCGCTCGCTTTTCTGCTATCGCTGATTCTTATCTTTATGGCGATTGGCACTCCAATAGCCTTGGCATTTTTAGCTGCTAACGTCATTGGTGCCTGGCACTTTATGGGTGGCCAAACTGGCATCTTGCAGATGCTAAACAACGGGTTTGGTGCGCTCTCAAGCTTTAATCTAGTGCCTATCCCGCTGTTTTTGCTGATGGGTGAACTGTTTTTCCGCACCGGCTTAGGCATGAAAATGTTCAATGCCGTTGACCAGTTGATGGGCAAGCTGCCGGGGCGTTTATCTTACGTGACGGTGGTCGGCGGCACGGCGTTTTCTACTTTAAGCGGCTCTTCCATGGGTTCCACGGCGCTAATGGGTTCGCTGCTGGTGCCGGAAATGGAACGACGCGGCTATAAGAAGAAAATGGCCATTGGCCCCATTCTGGGGACCGGAGGTTTGGCGATTATTATTCCGCCTTCTGCGTTGGCGGTACTGTTGGCAACCTTGGCAAAAGTGGATATTGGCGCGCTGCTCATCGCGGGCATTTTGCCTGGGCTGACGCTGGCGGGGTTCTATATTGTCACCATCTTTATCCAAACCAAGCTGGACCCGGATGCCGCTCCAGTCTATGAGTTAGAACCGGTGCCGCTAAGCGCTAAGCTCAAGCTGATAGTGACCGATATTCTGCCCATGCTCAGCGTGATGGTAATTATTGTTGCAATGATGCTGATGGGGTTTGCCACACCTTCAGAAGCCGCGGCCTTTGGTGCATTGGGCGTGATTATCCTGGCGTTTCTTTTCCGCTGCATGACCTGGGAGGCGTTTAAGCTTTCGGTCACCGGCGCGCTAAAAGTCACGCTGATGGCTTATCTGATCGTCTTTGGTTCGGCCACCTTCAGCCAGTTACTTGGTTTCTCGGGCGCTTCGGGCGGTTTGATCGGTTGGGCAACAGGCTTTGATCTTTCCCCCATCCTGATGCTGTTAGCCATGTTTGCGGTACTGCTGGTGCTGGGCACTTTTATGGAGCAAATCTCCATCATGATGCTCACTGTGCCTATCTTCTTTCCATTGGCGCAGGCACTTGGTTTTGATTTGGTATGGTTCGGTATCGTCGTGTTGCTGGCACTGGAAATCAGCTTCTCAACACCACCATTAGGGCTGTTACTGTTTGTGATGAAAGGGGTCGCACCGCCGGGCACGACCATGAGTGAAATCTACTCGGCCGCGATTCCCTATATTCTCTGTTCGATGCTACTGGTAGCAGTGCTGATAGTATTCCCAAGCCTAGCGACTTGGTTGCCTAGCATGTTGCAGTAAGCGCCTTAGCTTGCGAAAAAGTAGCTTGCACAAAATAGTTGGCAATAAAAAAGAGAGGCTTCGGCCTCTCTTTTGGTCGTTGAGGATTATGGCTATCACCTACTCCCAGGAAGGGAACGGGTCGGGAAGTTTCTTCCACGCTTCCATGCCTGCCAGCAGTACTGCCTCGCTTAGCAAGCAGTCGTCCAGCGCTTCGCGCATCCGGGCTTGATCCAGGTTCTGGCCGATAAATACCAGCTCCTGGCGCATATCGCCAAACGGCTCCTGCCACTTCTCCATAATAAACTGACGCGTTTCGGGGTCGGTTGGCCAACGCTCTTCGGGGATCGCTTTCCAGAACACACCTGCCGGGCCGTGGTGAGCGATACCGCCTGCCTGACTCCACTGGCCTGCGGCCTGGGGGCGAGTGGCAAGCCAGAAGAAGCCTTTCGAACGTAGCAGGCCTTTGCCGAACCACTCCTGGTTAAGCAAGTCGTGGAATTTCTGTGGATGGAAGGGGCGCCGGGCATGGTAAGCAAAGCTGCCAATGCCGTACTCTTCGGTCTCTGGCACGTGTTCGCCGCGCATCTCTTTGAGCCAGCCTGGGGCCAGTTGGGCGCGCTCAAAGTTGAACTTGCCGGTATCCAGCACTTTATCCAGCGGCACGCCGCCTTTAGTGATCGGGACTAGTTCAGCATCAGGATTAAGTGAGCGCAGAATTGCCTTGAGTGACTCGAGCTCTTTTTCACTGATCAGATCGGTTTTGCTGATCAGCAGCACATCGCAAAACTCGATTTGGTCGACCAGCAGGTCGGCGACGTTGCGCTCGTCGTCTTCGCCTAAGCTTTCCCCCGCTTCAGCGAGGCTTTGCGCTTCGCGGTACTGCTCAAGAAAGTTGGCGCCATCGACGACGGTGACCAGGGTATCCAGCCGAGCTACGTGGGAAAGGCTCTGACCGCTCTCATCTTCAAAGGTGAAGGTTTCCGCCACAGGCAGTGGCTCAGAGATGCCGGTAGACTCAATAACCAAGTAATCGAACTTGCCTTCTCGGGCCAACTGGCTGACCTCTTCCAGCAGATCTTCGCGCAGCGTGCAGCAGATGCAGCCATTGCTCATCTCTACCAGGCGTTCTTCGGAGCGGTTTAGTGCTACATCACCATCCAACGTCGACTCGCCAGGGCCGCCGCGCACCAGCGCACCGTCAATATTCACCTCGCTCATATCGTTAACGATCACCGCCACGCGGCGACCTTCACGATTGGCCAGAATATGATTCAGCACGGTGGTTTTACCGGCACCCAGAAACCCTGAGAGCACTGTCACGGGCAGGGGAGTAAATGCGGTCATTGCAAGGTCACCTCTAAATGGGTTTATGTTATGTGATAATATAACAATAAAGAGGCGTTTAGAGAAAGGCTTGTTTTGAAAGTGCCGAGCGAGGCGGGTGTTGGTTAAGCGCTATCAGCGCTTATACTGCGTCGGGCAGTAGCCGCGCAATACATCTGGCGAGCGCAGGGCGCGGTGCTTAGTCGCGCGCCCGGTGACGCGTTTGCGCCATAGTCGAAATGAGCCTGGTTTGAGCTGGTGGCGCATCACTTCAATGACATCAGGTTCGGCTAAACCAAATAGCGTCTCAATCGCTTCAAACGGCGTACGGTCTTCCCAGGCCATCTCAATAATGCGCGACTTCTCGTCATCGGGTAAGCGACGGAAGCGTTTAACGGATGCTTTTGGCATCGGTCACCTCGACGGATTGGAGTGGTGTGCACTTAGGGTGCGGGCAGTGTAGCGCTTTTTAACGTACCAGCGTAACGCATCGATCACGATGAACATTGCGAGGCTAGCGCCTAAAACGGGTAGCGCCAAGCCTAACGCGATAGCAAACAATAGCACGCTTAATTTAGCCTTGAGCGGGAGCATTAGCCACGGTTCAGAAACCGTTGGAAAGCGCTGACCATTTGCAGTGCGCAGCCGCCGCCAGGCCATGGCGTAGCCCCATCCCATCAGTGTCACAAGCCCGGCAGCTATCAATGCAAGCACTACTTGGTTGACCAGACCAAACAGCACTCCCATGTGCAGATCAATTCCCCAACGGGTAAGTTTGGCGGCCATAGGAAACGTGTCGAAATCGGTTTGATCGGTTACCGCCATGCTGCTTGGGTGCAGCGCGACTTGGTCTACCTGTGTGGGCCAACGCCGATCTATTTCCGCTACTCGCCAAGCCTGATTTTCACTGGTAGGTGGTGAGAGTTGAATGCGATCGGCCATTAGTCCTGCCGCACGCGCAGCCATTAGCGCACGATCAAAATCGTCTGGCAGCAGCGGTGTGCTGGCTGAAATGGGGGCTGCATGACCATGATGCTCTGCATGCTCGTCGGTGACGTGACTATCAATTTCGGTCAACGCTGTTGAAGCGCTAGGTGTGCTCCAACCCCAGGCATGACGCAGTTCAGCAATATTGCCACCTGCCCACTGGGACCAGGTGAGACCTGTCGCCGAAAAGAACAGCAGTCCCATGGCGAGGAGTACACCTAAGGTTGCGTGACGCCGACGGGTAGCTTGATGGCCGGAAAGCGATTTCAATGCGCGACGCTGCCATATCCACAGCACTATGCCTCCCAAGGCAGCTAGCCAAAGCCAGGAAGCGGCTAATTCGCTATAAAGGCGGCCTACATCGCCCATTAACAGCTGACGGTGAAAATGATCAATCGCTGTGCGCAGCGGTAAAATCCCGCTGGTGCCGTAGACGGTGGTATCGCCGGTCACCTCCAAAGATATCGGATCGACAAACAGCGCACGATGCTCCGAAGGACCAAGGTCAGTTGCGTTAAACATGAGACGAGTGGTGTCACCCAGATATGGAGCTGGGCGTACGGCGCTTGGCAACCTAGCATCACCCAAGAAGTGTTGAGCGGCGGCAATCTGAGCGGAGAGCGGCTGAGGGTCTCCCTGGGTTACTCCGTAGAGCGTGTCGTGATAGAGCCACTCTTCAAGAGGAGGGCTAAGCAGGTATGCGATGCCTGATAACGCCGCAATGAGAATGAAAGGCCCAATAAAAAGACCGATATATAAGTGCAGGCGGCTCAGTAGCGCAAACAGAAGCTTGCCGGTATGGGCGGGGGAGCGCGGGGTCATGGAATTAATCCAAGCATCATCGGCGGAGTAGTTTGCCAGAGTAGACAATTCACCCAGCTACCGCCAGCGGTGAAAGGTCGCATCTTTAACGATTTGAGAGTGCGGGTTTTGCGGCCAACAAAGCGCGAAATAGTCCGTTCATGAGCACGGGTTCATCGTGACGGATTATGAACCCAGCCTCCGAAAGCAGAGGTTGAGCTTGGCGGGTAATATCGGTTGCAAGCGCAGATGTCAGTTGGTTTAGAAGGCGCCGTCCCGCTCCCGCAGGTTGTTCATCTGGCTGGAATTTATCCATTATGCATAGCTGGCCACCCGGTTTTAACACCCGTTGTGCCTCGGCAAGACCACGCTGTGGATTAGGCATCACAGCGATAATCAGGTGCATGATAACTGCGTCAAAGTATTCGTCAGGGTAGTTGAGGGCTTCGGCATCCATCACGCGGCACTCCACATCGCGGCGTAGTGCTTCAGCTCGTTTGGCTGTGCGCTTCACCATTGCCGGTGCTAAGTCGGTCGCATGCAATTCGATATCATGTGGCAGAAAGGGTAGGTCCAAACCCGTACCAGCACCGACCAATAACACCCGCATGCTTGGCTCCCAGTCCACTTGGCCTAGCGCAATTCGCCTTGGCTTACGAAAGATGCGAGCGACAATCGCATCATAAAACGGTGCGTAGGCGGTATAGCGCAGTCGGTTCCAAGCGGTAGTGTTAAACATAACGCCTCTTTGCAGCGCAACGCTGCGATGGCTGAAGGGCGGGTGCCGAATATCTATAGCATAAAAGCATTTGATCAACCAATAATGAGAGGCAGTTTTTTAATTTGGTATTAAAACTATTTTAAAAGTCAAGTGTTATAAAGATGGTTTTTTAGATATGTTTTATCTCCTAAGCAATATCGTAAATTAGTGAGAAAACTAATACTTATTTTTGTGAATTGTTTTATATAGCTGCTGTTTTTATAGATTAATGTTGATAGTGGTAATAATCTTTTTATCATTATTCTTTCTGCAATCGTGTAGTTAAATTTTCGACAATATCGATAACTAGCTTGCGGTCAGTTTGATTTAAAGGTGCTAAGAGCTGTTTCATTCTGCTTGACTGATCATCCACATGAAAGCTTGCTTGACCAAGTAGCTCTGCAGCTTCGCAATTAAAAATTTCAGCAAGCTCTATAAGACGCACAATATTGGGTATTACCCGTCCACGTTCAATACGCGAAACGGCCTCATTGCCAACACCTAAGCGTTCAGCAACTTCTTCTTGGGTCAAATTACAGCGAACCCTTTGTTTGGCAATGGCTCGGCCTATACTGGCCGCTAGCCGCTTCTGTTCTGTTTTATTCACAACGTCCTCCATTAGACCTAGATGGTTGAGGAACGACCTATTGACATGAAGGACTGTTTAGGTTGAATATCATCCTCTAAGGTTGATTTGGATGCTAAAGGTAACTTTTTGCTTCATGTGGTTACGCCTTGAAATGTTAAATGATTGAGATATTAATTTAATTGAGCGTGCAAAAAACATAAAAAGCCAAGAAGTATAAGTAAATACTTGGGTCGCTAACGTAAATAGGTAAGCGCCGCTACACATAAATAGTGAAGTTTTAATGTTAAAGTATTAGTTTGTTTGATTTTGAGCTGAAGCTTTTTGAAGGCGCTTTGAGAGTGTGGTGTCTAGTAAGTGTTCAGTGATCTTTTTCCTATTAAAGGTATGTGGCGGCTAATTAATTGCTGGGAAGTATTTTATGCAGCGGGTCTGGTTTGATGTTTTCAAGAAATACTCATACAGAGCCGGCGAGTAGCATGATTTCTGGCACTACTAAATCTGAAGGCGTTTAATAGCATGTCTCCTAATTGCACACCAGAAATTTTTCGACAGTTAGCGGATAAGCTGTCCTACGTCAGTGAAGAGGGGTTTTTTCACCATCTGGTGATGTCCTTAGCGGATATGCTTAAGGTGGATCATGCCGTCGTAGAGCACGTCGATAATCGACAGCATATAGCAACTACATTGGCTGCCTGGTCCAAGGGAGCGTTTAGAGAGATAGCGCCATATCCACTGGATGCCACGCCAAGCCAACGGGTCGCCCGCCATTCACGATATTTCGTTGCTTCCCAGGTTCGCCAGCAGTTTGCCAGTGATGACCGGCTCACAACCATGCATGTTGATGGATATTTAGGTATTGCGATTACTGCGCCTGATGGCGGCTTTCTGGGCGTGATTGCGCTAATGCACTCTTCTCCCTTGTTGCTGCCTATATATACCGATGATCTATTACGCATTGCTTCCGCTCTGGCGGGGGCTGAGCTGGCGCGCCAGGTGACGGAGAGCCAAACGCAAGAGCGGCTGCTGTATAAAAAAAGGGCGCTGCAGCGAATTAGTAAACATAATGAAACGCTGATTAATACGATTAATGAGCAGCAACGCTTTCAACACGCGGTTGTTAGCCTCGCGACCTCAGTATCAGCACAAAATGGCGAAGCGTTTTTGCATCAATTGACGGCTCGCATGGCCGAGGTGTTGTCTGCGGAAGTAAGCTTTATTGCGTTGTTGGATGAACAAAACCATGATTTTGCGCATACCTTAACGCTGTACGTGAATGGTGAGCGTCAGGACAATTTTGCCTACTATCTGCCAGGAGTTCCCTGTCACAAGGTGATGGTTGAGCAGGAGTGCATCGTTTACGAAAATGCTGCCATTATGTTGCCTACTGAAAGCAATGGTGCGCTGAGCTGGGTAAATGGCTATGTAGGGCGGCGGCTGGATAACAGCCATGGTCAGCCCATGGGGCTGATTGGGGTAATGTTTAAAAGGCCTCTGGTTGATGTGGATATCGTGCGTAACGTGCTGCAAATATTTGCGGCGCGGACAGCCTCTGAGCTTGAACGCCAGCAAGACGAAGTGCGTATACGGCAATTAGCGTTTTGCGACCCCGGCACTCACCTGCCTAATCGCGCTGCCTTCATGCGTCATTTGGAGAGCGCCTTCAATGATGCGCATACATCTGAATTGGCACTATTGCTGTTGGATCTGAACCATTTCAAAGAGATCAACGATACTGCCGGGCACGATCTGGGTGACTTGGTTCTTGAAGCGGTTGCCAGAAACTTTGCAGCGTCACTAAACGCGGATGAGTTTTTGGCTCGGTTAGGGGGCGATGAGTTTGTCGTGGTTTGCCCAGCGGTTGACGCGAGTGGCGCGTTAGCCACCGCTCAGCGTCTGTGCGATAGCATTTCACGCCCGATGATCGTTGAACAACACTCCTTTGAGATCTCGGTAGGCGTGGGTATTTCGCTTTATCCTCAGCATGCGGCTACGCCTTTGGAGCTATTGAAGCATGCTGACATTGCAATGTATCAAGCAAAACGGCAAAAGCTTTCCGTGTGTGTCTTTGAACCATGGATGGGGCGCGTCGTCGCTGAGCAGTTGAATATTGCCAAACGTTTGGCCTCTGCGATTGCAGAGAAGCAGCTTAGCCTGCACTTTCAGCCCCAGGTGGATTTGGAGAGTGGTCAATTGATTGGAGCCGAAGCGCTATGTCGCTGGCACGATAAAGAGCTTGGTGACGTATCGCCGGGCAAGTTTATCCCCATTGCCGAAGAGCGGGGCATGATTGTAGCGCTCGGCAATTGGGTGATTGAAGAAGCCTGCCGACAGCTTGCCGAGTGGCGTGATCAGGGCCATTTTATGGCTGGTCAATTAGCGATTAACATTGCCGCTCAGCAGTTTGAAGAGGAAGACTTAGTCGAAAGCTTGCTCAATAGCTGTTCTTGCTTCGGCATCGAGCCTTCACAACTTAGCCTGGAAATTACCGAAAGCGGCATCATGGACAATCCTGAAAAGGCGATCGCCATGACTGAAGTTTTAAAGGGCAAAGGGCTGGGGCTCTCCATTGATGACTTTGGTACCGGCTACTCATCACTTGCCTACCTGAAGCGCTTCGCTGCTGACAAAATCAAGATTGATATCTCCTTTGTCCGCGATATGCTTACCAGCGACAATGATCGTGTCATCGTGGCAACGATTATAGCCATGGCCAACACGCTGGGGCTCGAGACCATTGCGGAAGGTATAGAGCAGCAGGATCAAATCACCGCGCTATTGGCAATGGGGTGCACACAGGGCCAAGGCTACTACTTTGACCGGCCGTTGGGCGCCGAGCAGTTTGTTCAACGCTGGCTCTAGTAAATCCAAAGGTTATTCGCATTGAGCGTTTGCGACAGACGCTCTCCAAACGGCTGCTTATAATAGCCAACCAGCTTAAAATAGCGCCTTCCCAGGCGGATCAACATGTTGAGCATAATCTGATTTTTTTCCTCAGCCTTTCAAAAAGCCCGCTCAGTCAGGGTGCCAAGTAGTCTAGACTCATGCTATACCTAAAATGTAATCTAATCTTTACATGCGCGCATGGTGTGAGTCTTAGCGATGGCGAGCAATAGCAGAAAGACGCATTTAGCTGATCGAAGGGACTCTATCGTATGTCGATTCGGCAAAAAGCGAATTTGAATTCAGTCAAAGGATTGTACAGGAGCATTACGCTAAATGAGTGGATCGACCCCGCGAAGTAAGCTTTCACGCCGCAAAGGTTTTTTTTCACGCGCCGTTCTGGGCGGGCTGCTGGTTGGAAGCATCCCTCTTGATGCTTTTGCATTTGGCTTCGATGATGTCGCTAAAAGAGCAGAAGAACTCGCCCAGCAGGGCTACCGTGCCCCAGAAACGTCGTTGCCCAATGAGCTGCGCGAACTCAACTATGCGGAGTATGCGCAAATACAGTTCAAGCGAGATCGCGATGTATGGAGCGGTAATGACGCACCTTTCACACTGAGCTTTATGCATGAAGGGATGCATTATGACAGTGCCATCCAATTAAACAGTATTGATCAGGAGGGCGAGGTTCGTGGCTTTGCTTACAACCCCGATGACTTTACGTACGGTGATTTAAATATCTCCGATGACGTTAAGAATAGCGATGGTCTGGGGATTGCTGGCTTTAGGATCAATCATGCACTCAACGATGCGGATCGTAATGATGAGGTGATGGTGTTTCTGGGAGCAAGCTATTTTCGCGCCGTGGGCAGAGGCCAAGTTTACGGTCTTTCCGGGCGCGGGCTGGCGGTTGATACAGGATCAACTTCAGGCGAAGAGTTTCCCCGCTTTAGCGAGATGTGGATTGTCGAGCCTAGCTCAGAAAGTCAGTACTTGACGATTTTCGCACTGCTCGATTCGCCAAGCGTTACCGGTGCTTATCGCTTCGTGCTACGCCCCGGAGAAGACACCTTAGTAGACGTACAGTCGCGGCTATATTTGCGCCGGGCTGTTGAAAAACTAGGTATAGCACCGCTAACCAGCATGTACCTTTATGGCCCAGAGCAGCCTTCATCGACCCAACACTACATCCCGGCCATCCATGACTCGAATGGCCTGTTAATTAATGATGCACAGAATGGCTGGCTGTGGCGCCCACTCTCCAATCCGGCCAGATTGATGATGAATAGACATGCTACGCCTCAATTACGTGGCTATGGCCTGATGCAGCGTGGCCACAATTTTAATGATTATCAGGATATTGACGCACGTTATGACCTGCGCCCCAGCGCCTGGGTTGAGCCTCTCAACCAATGGGGGGCGGGTAGTGTTGAGCTGATCCAGATTCCGACCAACAACGAGACCAACGATAACATCGTATCAATGTGGCTAGCTGACGAACCCCATGAGACGGGCGTGCCGTTGGCATTCGATTACCGCATTTTATTCACCACCAATGAAAGCCGTCACCTTGATCCTCAGCTTGCATGGGTTGAAGAGACGCGTCGCTCACGGGGTGAAGTGATACGCGATAACCTAGTGCGTGAGCCCGACGGTACACTTGCTTTTGTCCTCGATTTTGTCGGGCCATCGCTTGAGGGCATCAGCAGTGGTGCAAACATAAGCGTTGAAGCAAGCGTTGGCGATAATGGCGAATTGGCTAATAGCCGGGTCGTTCAAAATCCAGCCACTAACGGCTGGCGTGTGTTTGTCAACGTGAAGCGCAGCAATGGCAACCAGCCCTTGGATATCAGGGCCAAGCTAATGCTCGATGGCAAGCAAGTATCCGAGACTTGGTACTATAGGCTGCCCGCCAATGGTTGAAACAGTGTCTTCTTCGAAGGCAACGCCAACGGATATTTATTTAGAGCGTTTGGCGTTGGAGACCCAGGATCGAGAGGAGCGCTACAAGCTACTGGTCGGTGATCTGGATAAGCACGAAATGGCTTCACTGCACGCTGCGTTAGGTGGGCATAGTGAAAGTAATAACGAAGGCAATAGCGAAGATAACAGCGAAGGCAATAATGATCCGGCAGCATTGTCGGTAGGGCGGCGCTTGGCGCTTGCCTATGCAGAACCACCTCTCGCGCCGCCAGAAGCGCTCGCAACGGACGCATCGGGCATTACGCGGCTGCGCACTGCGCCAACGATGAAACGCTCCCCGCTGGCTCCCCAAAAGTGGTCGACCAATCCTTTCGTAAATATTGGTCGACGCTTCAAGCGCTGGGCTAACGGGGACTTTCGTCGCCGTAAAAGAGAGTCACCCTCAGCGTCTTGGAAGTGGGTCGCCTCCAGGCGTCGTTGGGTTTTGTTGGTGCTGATCTTCGGGCAAAGTATTATCGCCGCCAATCAGATGCGGACCGTGCTCCCCGGCCAAGGTTTGCAGTGGCTTGAAGTTACTATCCTGTCACTGTTTGTGCTGCTGTTCGCCTGGGTATCCGCCGGGTTTTGGACCGCGTTGATGGGTTTTTTCCAGCTATTGCGACGCCATGATCGATACGCCATCGATAGCGAGGTGGGCGACGAGCCGATTGATGATGAGGCACGCACAGCGTTGCTAGTGCCCATCTGTAACGAGGACGTTGCAAGGGTGTTTGCCGGAGTGCGTGCCACCCTGGAGTCTCTTCGTAGCACCGGTAATGATCGGCATTTTGACATCTTCATCCTCAGCGATACGTCCGACCCCGATATTGCCATTCAGGAAACCTATGCCTGGCTGGGGATGTGCCGAGACCTGGAGGCCTTTGGCCAGGTGTTCTATCGCCGTCGGCAGCGCCGTGTCAAACGTAAGAGCGGTAATCTTGACGATTTCTGCCGGCGCTGGGGAGCGCTCTATCGCTATATGCTGGTATTGGATGCCGATAGTGTCATGAGCGGCAAATGCCTTACCCGGCTGGTGCAAATGATGGAGGTGCACTCCAGGGTTGGCATTATTCAAACGGCGCCACGCGCTTCAGGACGCCTTAATTTGTACGCACGTATGCAGCAGTTTGCGACGCGGGTTTACGGGCCGCTGTTTACCGCTGGGCTACACTTTTGGCAATTAGGCGAGTCGCATTACTGGGGCCATAACGCGATCATTCGCTTAGCCCCATTTATGCAGCACTGCATACTCGCGCCGCTGCCCGGTAAAGGCTCAATGTCGGGCGAGATTTTATCCCATGACTTTGTTGAGGCAGCGCTGATGCGCCGCGCCGGTTGGGGGGTATGGATTGCCTACAAACTGGAAGGCAGCTATGAAGAGATGCCGCCTAACCTGCTCGATGAACTCAATCGCGACAGGCGCTGGTGCCACGGCAATTTGATGAACTTCCGGCTGTTTTTTTCACAAGGCATTCATCCCGTACATCGTGCCGTGTTTTTGACCGGATTAATGTCTTATCTTTCAGCACCGCTGTGGTGTCTTTTCTTGATCCTTTCTACCGCACTGTTAGCGGTGCATACCTTTACCACTCCCAACTACTTTCCCGAGCCGGGGATGATGTTCCCTGTTTGGCCGCAATGGAATCCAATGCTAGCGGTGGGGCTGTTTGGTGTAACGGCGCTGCTGCTGTTCTTGCCTAAGTTACTTAGCGTAGTGCTGGTGTGGATACAGGGTAGCCGTCAATTCGGGGGGCCGCTCAAGGTATTGGCAAGCATGGTGCTTGAATCGCTATTCTCAATGCTATTAGCGCCGGTAAGAATGCTATTCCACACTCGGTTTGTATTGACCTCCATGATGGGGTGGGCGGTTCAATGGCGCTCTCCCTCGCGGGAGAATAGCGATACAACGTGGGGTGATGCCATCAGCGCTCATTGGAGCCAAACGCTAATAGGGGCGGTATGGGCAGCGGGCGTTTACGTGATGGAACCGACGTTTCTTTGGTGGCTATCGCCGATTGTCGTTTCTTTAATGTTATCCATTCCGGTATCGGCCCTGTCGAGCCGTGTATCGCTAGGGCGACTCAGCTTTCAAAAGCGACTGTTCCGGATTCCCGAAGAAACTCAACCACCCCGTGTACTGCGACGCATGGTGAGCCTGCTTACCCGCATGAACACCGGAATGTCGGCGCCGTCTTTTGCCCAAGTGGCAGTCGACCCCGTGCCCAATGCGTTGGCTACTGCCTTAGGGTCATCACGACACATTGAGGTTGAGCCCATCCGCCAGCGTCGGGCCGAGCGGGTTTCTCGCGCCGTATTGATGGGGCCTGCGGGAATGAGTCGACTGGAGCGTTTGGATTTTCTAGATGACCCTGTGATGATGTCGCAACTGCACTATCACATATGGGGCGACAGCAAGGCGCACTACAGTTGGTTTGAGCAGGGTCTGCCTGGCCGTGAGTCCAAGCACCTACCTACGTTTAGCTAATCTTGCTTTGGCTTTAACGGCTATCGCATTTAATCAGGCCAGCTGAGAGGCTGGCTTGTATTTCCTCTTCGCTCTTATCTACATGCTTAAAACGCTGGCGTATTAAGCGTATGCGATGGGCACTCACCAAACTGCTGCTTATAGTCATGGGCAAATTGACCCAAATGCCAAAATCCCCAATAGGTGGCGATTTCCGTTACCGACTGCTCTGGGGATGCCGCACGCAGCGCCCGTCGAACACGATTTAGCCGCGTTAAGCGTAAAAACTGCAGCGGGCTAATACCTAAAATAGTCGTAAAGCTGTACTGCAGCGTGCGGCGGCTGACATGGGTTAGCTGGCAAAGCTCCTCCATGGTCACGGGGCCATCCAGATGCTCGTCCACATAGCGCTTAACGCGATCAACCACGCCCTTGCGATGGGCGTAGCTGGGGGGCAGTTCGGTGCTAGGCAGCTCGGCCTGGAGCAGTTCCAGTAACGCCATCAGTAAAATGTCTTGATGGATATGGCTGGCGATCGCCAGGGTTTGGCTGGCCAGTAAACGTTCGATAAGAAACGACACGGCACTCAGCGTTTCCTTGGCCGCAGGCCGACGTGGCCTCTCCTGCCAGCGTGTATCCAAGCTCACACCCTGGCGTTGAGCAGCCTCTGCTAATGCTGGCAACTGAATCACTAGCCCGTAGATATTGAAGGCTTCTGGGGTGACCAGTTCAAAGTCCTGCCCGCCCTGGCGGCACATCACATCACCCGCGCTAAGCGCTTGGCCATTGATACGCGTACCGTGGCGGGTGGTAGGAATCCCGATCCACAGCGAGTTTGGCCATACCCGGCAGTCCTGACGTAGCGCTTGCCCGGTGTACTCCTTAAACACCTGCATGGCTTCCAGTTCCACTTCATCAAGGCGTCCGTAGAAGCTTCCCGGGCTGAGCTGGTCGTACTCCTGCTGCCAGCGCGTCAGGTTTTGCGCATGCTCATCGGCATCAAATGCCTCTTGAATGCATCTTTTTGGTGCAAATGCGCTTTCGAGCATAGACATAGGGCACTCCTCAGGGCGATGTTCAGGCTCATAATTGCTCTTTTAACGCCTTCAATGACTGTATTTATAGTGATTAATGGGATTTTTCTGGGTTTGCCAAAACTCGATACTCCCTATCAAGTGATAGCGCTATGGTGTAAACAAGCAAGTTTTATACCTCAACACGCGTGTCGTGCCGTTAAAAAAGGAAAGCTCTATGGCCCAGACCTATCACACTACGGTGGGGAGCCGCAGCTACCGCTTCGCAAGCCTAGCCGAGCTGATGGCTAAAGCCACGCCACCCCGTTCCGGTGACCGTTTGGCGGGCGTGATGGCGGAGAGTGCCGAAGAGCGCGTGATCGCCCAGATGGTGTTGGCCGAGCTTCCGCTCACCACCTTCTTGAACGACGCCTTGATTCCCTATGAAGAGGATGAGATCACCCGGCTGATTATGGATGACCATGACGCCGCCGCCTTTGACCCTATAAGCCATCTGACCGTGGGCGATTTTCGGAACTGGCTGCTCTCTGATCACGCTTCTAGCGAGGTCTTAACGCAAGTGCGCGCAGGGATTACCCCTGAAATGGCCGCCGCTGTCAGCAAGCTAATGCGCAACCAGGATCTGATTCTGGTCGCCAAGAAATGCCAGGTCACCACCGCGTTTCGCAACACTATCGGCCTGCCGGGGCGGCTCTCTACCCGGTTGCAGCCTAATCACCCCACCGATGATGTCACCGGCATAGCCGCCAGTATCCTCGATGGTCTGCTCTACGGCAGCGGCGACGCGGTGATTGGTATCAATCCAGCAACTGATAACGTCGCCCAAAGCGTCAAGCTGATGCGCTT
The DNA here is from genome assembly GCF_022489065.1 of Vreelandella neptunia. Taxonomy (GTDB): domain Bacteria; phylum Pseudomonadota; class Gammaproteobacteria; order Pseudomonadales; family Halomonadaceae; genus Vreelandella; species Vreelandella neptunia_A. The sequence continues at coordinate 228,594 of NZ_JAKVTW010000002.1, forward strand.
GATGGATGAGGTAATTCAGAAATATCAAATCCCCACCCAATCCTGCGTGCTTACCCATGTCACCAATACGCTGGAAGCGATTGAGCAGGGCGCTCCGGTCGATCTGGTCTTCCAATCCATTGGCGGCACTGAGGCAACTAACCGCAGTTTTGGCTTTGACTTAAGCACCCTCGCCGAAGCCGAAGCAGCCGCGCAGTCGCTCAACCGAGGCACAGTGGGGCGCAACGTGATGTATTTTGAAACTGGCCAAGGCAGTTCGCTCTCCGCCGATGCTCACCATGGGCTCGACCAGCAAACCTGCGAAGCCCGTGCCTACGCGGTGGCGCGCAAGTTTAATCCGCTGCTGGTAAACACCGTCGTGGGTTTTATTGGCCCCGAGTACTTATTCGACGGTAAAGAGATTACCCGCGCGGGCCTGGAAGACCATTTCTGCGGCAAGCTGTTGGGCGTGCCGATGGGCTGCGATGTGTGCTACACCAACCATGCTGAAGCTGATCAAAATGATATGGATAACCTGCTGACGCTGCTGGGCGTGGCGGGCTGCAACTTCATCATGGGCATCCCGGGCTCTGACGACATTATGCTCAATTACCAGACGACCTCTTTTCACGACGCACTTTACGCGCGGCGAGTGCTGGGACTGAAAGCAGCCCCCGAATTTGAACGCTGGCTCGAGGAGATGCAGATTTTCCAGGATATCAGCACCCATCGGCTTAACGACCAACTTCCCGCCGCTTTTGCCAACAGCCTGCGCCACCTGCCCAAGGAGCCGCGTCATGGTGCATGACCCATCATCCCCTATCGTCGTAGAGAATCCCTGGGAGCGCTTGAATGCGTTTACCGACGCGCGCATTGGCTTAGGGCGCGCGGGTGTCAGCCTACCCACCAGTAAACTGCTGGCGTTTCAACTGGCCCACGCCCAGGCTCAGGATGCCGTTCACTGCCCGTTGGAGGTGGAAACGCTGGCTAAGGAGTTAACCGAAGCGCTGAATTTGTCTGAGGCACCGCTTCGCCTGCACAGCCATGCCCAGGATCGCGCTATGTATCTGCAGCGGCCGGATTATGGCCGTCGCCTAAACGATGAAGCCCGCGAGCACCTGCAGCAAGCTGCGGCCTCTCAGCAACGCTATGACCTCGCCGTGGTCGTGGTCGACGGTCTGTCCGCCTTGGCCGTGCAGCAGAACAGCGCGCCGTTTCTCAGCGCGCTTTATCAATTGCTTGAGAAAGATGCCGCTGATTGGCGGTTAGCGCCGCTCACCATTGTGGAGCAAGGGCGAGTGGCCATAGGTGATGAGATCGGGGCGCTGCTCAATGCTGACGCCGTGCTTGTGATGATCGGCGAGCGGCCGGGCCTCAGTTCTCCGGATAGCCTGGGGCTTTATATGACTTGGGCACCGGAGTCAGGGCTTAAGGATGATCGGCGCAACTGTATCTCCAACGTGCGCCCGGCAGGTCTGAAGGTGGAGGAGGCCGCCAGACGCTTCTTTCTGCTGTTAAAAGAGGCATGCCAGCTCAAGGTGTCCGGCATTAAATTGAAAGACCGCAGTGAAGACGATGTGCTGGAAGGTCAATCAGCATCAGGAGCGTCAGGCTCGACGCGTAATTTTCTGGTTGCTGATTAACCGGGGCTCACTTCGAAAGAACGACACCTCAATAACAAGACATACACAACAATATGGAACGTATAGAGCAGCACCTAGCACAGCACGCCGCTGACGACGATTTCGTTCCACACTGACAAGGGCAAAACGATGACACAATCTTCGATTGATCAGGCGTATTTGGCAAAACGCCAACTGCGTAAAGGCACCGCTGGGTGGATACTGCTGGCGGGGCTTGGGGTTTCCTACGTAATTTCCGGTGACTTCGCCGGGTGGAACTTTGGCATTGCCGAAGCGGGTTGGGGCGGCTTTGCGATTGCCGCCTGCTTAATGGCGCTGATGTATCTGGCGCTAGTGCTGTCGCTGGCGGAAATGTCGGCGGCAATTCCTGCAGCGGGCGGTGGCTACAGCTTTGCCCGCCAGGCCATGGGGCCTGCCGGTGGTTACTTAACTGGGCTGGCGGTATTGATCGAGTACGCCTTAGCCCCAGCGGCGATTGTGATTTTTATTGGCGCTGCGGTGGAATCCCTACTGGGCATTAATGGCCCGCTGGTATATCTGATTTTCTACGCTGTGTTTATTGGTATTCACCTAACGGGCGTGGGGGAAGCCCTCAAAGTCATGATGGTGATTAGCGGCTTGGCAGTGTTCGCTATTTTGGCGACGGCCGTCGCGTTGATTGGCAGTTTTGATGCCGCTAATTTATTTGATATTGCACCCACCGATGCGGCAGGCGCGAGCACCTTTATGCCGTTTGGCTGGTACGGCGTTTGGGCAGCGCTGCCGTTTGGCATGTGGCTGTTCCTGGCGGTGGAAGGTGTGCCGTTGGCCGCCGAAGAAGCCAAAGATCCAGCACGGGATATGCCCAAAGGCATTATCGCGGCGATGCTATTTCTGCTGTTCACCGCCCTGTTGGTCGTAGTATTGCTGGCCGGTGCAGCGGGGGCTGAAATGATCGGTCAAAGCGGCGTACCATTGGTAGATGCGCTGAATGCGGCGGGCAATCCAACTCTGGCGACATTAGTAAACGTGCTGGGCTTGGCGGGGCTAATCGCTTCCTTCTTCTCGATTATTTATGGCTACAGTCGGTTGGTGTTCGCGCTTTCACGAGCGGGCTATTTGCCTAAGCGTTTATCACTGACCAGCGGACGTAAAGTGCCTTATTTAGCGCTGATTGTGCCGGGCATCTTTGGCTTTCTAGTCTCGCTCAGCGGTGAGGGCGACCTGATGTTGGGGATGGCCGTGGTCGGCGCCACTATCTCCTATGCGCTGATGGCGCTAAGCCACATTATGCTGCGAGTAAAACAACCTGATCTTCCGCGCCCCTATAAAACCCCTGGCGGCGTGGTGACGTCAGGCATTGCGCTAGTGCTGTCACTGGTTGCGCTAACGGGGGTGTACGCCTTCGATCCCCGCGCGTTCAACTACACCCTCGTGCTGTTTATTGCCGGTGCGGCCTACTTCTTCCTCTACAGTAAAAATAATCTGGTGGCGAAAACGGCAGAAGAGGAGTTCGCATTAGTGGTCGCCTCACCTGAAGAACTAGACGATAACGACGTAGCCCCGGCAGCGGCAACAACGAAGCTGTAATTTGCCGTCTTAATCACCTAGGCTTAACGAAGTTATATCTATGGAGCCTCTGCGCCTCACGGCACAGAGGCTCCTGTTTTTAAGCTAATATTTTTTCAGTTGATAGAAAGGAGTAAGCATGGCGCTGACTTTTGATAACCCTAACGAACAGCAGCGCTGGTACGCCGTTGATGATGGTGTCATGGGCGGTGTTTCCCAGAGCACATTTAGCGTCGCCGACAGTGAAGGCCGCTTTCATGGCGAAGTGTCGCTGGAGAACGGCGGGGGCTTTGCCTCCGTTCGCCGCGAGCCCAACGGTTTTGAACCAACGCTGGCGGATGCCCTGGGCATCGCGCTGACCGTGCGGGGTGACGGACGTACCTATCAACTGCGGCTGAAAAGCACCTCCCTGGGCAATGCTTCAGCGTACCGAGTCAAATTTACCCCCGCGCAGGATGAGTGGGAGACGCTGCATTTCCCTTGGCCCGCCTTTGAAGCGGTGCGTCGTGGCACTCTACTGAGCGATGCCCCCGCAGTAACGCCAAGTGAGATTCACCAGATCGGTTTTTTAATCGCTGACCGAACCGCAGGGCCGTTCTGTTTGCAGATCAAACGAATTGAACCCATGGGATAATTAGCGGGGGCGCCACCAAGGTCGTCTCGCATGTAGTTTCCCGTTAGGTAACGCTGGTGAAAACCATCAGGAGTTCGGCCCGTGAAACACTCACCTGCTTATCGTTTAGCGACCACGATTCTGCACGGCTTCGATGAGTACCGCGCGCGCTTTAAAGAGATCACCTTTGACGCGAACCGTCGCTTTCGAGATGCCGCATGGCGAGAAGCCCAGCAGGCCTCGGCGGAGCGGATAAATCTCTATAAGGAAAAAATCGACGTTACCCTGAGTCGCTTAAAGCGCACTTTTGATCCTGAGGTTGTGTCTCACTGTGAATGCTGGCGTGAAGCGCGTAACCACTATGCTGAGTTAATTAGCCACCGGCTTGATTACGAGTTAGCAGAAACGTTCTTTAACTCGCTGTTCTGCGCCATTTTTCACCACCGCCATATCCGCAACGACTGGATGTTTGTGTATAGCTCTCGGGAGGATGCCGCCCACCGTTCGGGGATTGAGCTGTGCCGCAGGCACAAGGTCAATGGCGATTGGCAGGCCGCGCTCAAGTGGGCGCTGATGGATGCGCCGTTGGAGAATCGCTTTGCGGAGATAGGTCAGGACACTCACCTCGGCGCCAGCTTCCTACAGCAGCAATTACCCGCGGCGATGTTGGATGCCGGTGACACTGAAATCGAGCTACTCAATAGCGTCTTCTATCGCAATAAAGGCGCCTACTTGGTCGGGCGAATCCTGGGCGGTGGTGAGCAGGTACCGTTAGTGCTGCCGGTGCTCCACGGTGAAGGTTTTGGTGAACAGTCAGGAGGCGATCCCAGCCTGCACCTGGATACGGTGCTGATTGAAACGGATGAAGTCTCGATTATTTTTTCGTTTACCCGCGCCTATTTTCAGGTCGATGTGGCGGTCCCCAGGGAGTTTGTTGATTACCTGCAACAGTTAATGCCACATAAGCCGGAAGGCGAGCTCTACGCTGCCATCGGCTTCTTCAAGCATGGTAAAACCGAGTTTTTCCGGGCCTTGAACCGTCAGGTGGCCAAGCGCGAAGATCAGTTTATTATCGCCCCAGGCGTGCGCGGCATGGTGATGGCGGTGTTTGTCCTGCCCAGTTTTCGCACCGTGTTTAAGATCATTAAAGATAAGTTCGATCCCGCCAAAGACGTTACCCACGCCGTGGTGCGTGAAAAGTATCGGCTGGTTAAGCGTCACGACCGGGTAGGGCGCATGGCCGATACTCAAGAGTTTTCAAACTTTATTGTTCGTCAGGATCACTTCGCCCCCGAGTGTTTGGAGCATCTGGTGGAGGTGGCCCCTTCGACGGTGGTGCTGAGAGACGACAAAGTCATCATTAAGCATTGCTATACCGAGCGCATGATGACACCGCTAAATATCTACCTGGAGCAGTGCAGCGACCAAGAGAAGGAGATGGTGCTCAAGGATTACGGCAACGCCATCAAGCAGATGGCAGCGGCGAATATTTTCCCTGGCGATATGCTGCTGAAAAACTTTGGCGTGACGCGCCATGGCCGGGTGATCTTCTACGACTACGATGAGGTTTGCTACCTCACCGAGTGTCGTTTCCGGCATATCCCTAAATCCCACGGCAATGACTTCCAGGGGGGCGATACGCTATCCATCGGGCCAAACGATATCTTTCCTGAGGAGTTCGGGCCCTTTATGTTTGCCAATAAAGCGCTGCGCGATATGTTCATACACCAGCACCCAGAGCTCTTCGACCCGGATTACTGGCTGGAGCTGCAGCAGGCGATCATCGATGGTCGCGTCATTGACGTTTACCCTTACCGCAATAAACAGCGTTTTGCGGGTAGTATTGGCCAATTGGTATATTAGGGTTCTATTTGGCGTGCAATGAAACATCGATAACGAGGTCATCATGGCAGCAAGCCCGCATTTGGTGGTATTTACCGGCTCGGGGATTAGCGCCGAGAGCGGGATTAAAACGTTTCGTGCCAGCGACGGCCTTTGGGAGAACCATCCGGTTGAGGATGTGGCGACCCCCCAGGCGTGGCAGCGCAATCCGCAGCAGGTGTTGGATTTCTATAATCAGCGCCGCGAGCAGATCCGTCGTGCCAAGCCCAACGCCGCCCATAAAGCGCTGGCTGCTTTGGAACAAGGTGGTTTTAGCGTCAGTATCATTACCCAGAATATCGATGACCTGCACGAGCGAGCAGGCTCCCGACACGTGCTGCATCTGCACGGTGAGATTTTAAAAGCACGCTCTTCCATTGATGAGCGTATGCGCTACCCGCTGCACAAAGGGGGGATTGAGTTGGGTCATGTCTGCGATAAAGGCAGCCAGCTGCGTCCCGATGTGGTCTGGTTTGGCGAGTCGGTGCCGCTGTTTGCCGAGGCCTGTGAACTCGTCAGTCAGGCTGACTTTCTGCTGGTCGTCGGCACATCGCTGGCAGTCATGCCCGCCGCTTCGCTTCTTTCGTACATTGACTACGATACCCCCTGCGCCCTGGTCGACCCAGAGGCGGATAGCCTCAGCCCGCCGGGAGTGCTGGCGATTAACACCACCGCTGGAGAAGGCGTTCCAGCGTTGGTCAATCGCTGGAAGCAGCAGGGTAATTTGCTGTTGTCTTAAAAATTCGAGCCTGGATCGGCACAGCCTTCTGCGGTGGCGCTTCAATCACGGTGGCGCCGCCGAGCATGTAAACATAAAGGGAAAAAACAAGTGAAGAGCGCAATCTGTAGCATTGTTATCGTGATGGCTTGGGTGGGCGGTGTTGCCGCTCAGGATGTGAGTTATTCGGACGAGGCAACGCAGTCCTGCCTTGCTGACGCATCGGATGACGCGCGGCTGGCCTGCGTCGGTGAATCCGCGAATGCCTGCATGGCCGACACAGAGGGCGGTTCCACGACGGTCGTTATGGGTGGTTGTCTAGATCGGGAACGGCAGTTTTGGGACGATCGGTTAAACACCGCTTACAGCGACCTGATGGCGATGTACACCTCAGCTGACGCTGAGGCAGAGGCTGAGAGTTGGAACTCACCGGCACAGGCGCCGGCGCTGAAGGCAATGCAACGGGCCTGGATCGGCTACCGCGATGCCCGCTGCGATTTCGAGCGGGCGAAATGGGGTGGCGGCACCGGCGGGAGCCCTGCAACCGCGCAATGTCTGATGCGGGTCACGGCAGAGCAGACACTGGTGCTGATCGACGGTCGGGACGGATTGCAGTGACACCCGCCGCGAACGAGGCCCGCCGTGTGTGCTGGCAATCAATACCACTGGCGGATGAAGACGTTCCAGTGCTAGTGAATCGTTGGAAGCAGCAGGGTAATTTGCTGCTTTCCTGAGCCATTACGACTCAAGAAACCATGCTTTCATCACGCTGGTAATCTGAGTGATTTCCGCTTCCGAGGTGATGTAGGCGGGCATGGTATAGAGCCAGCGGCCAATGGGGCGCAGCCACACGCTGCGCTCGCGGGCGAAGTCTCCTACGCCTTTTAGCGCTTCAGTGGAGTGCGCTTCAATCACGGCGGTGGCGCCAAGGACTCGAACGTCAGCCACGGGCGGATGTGCATTCAGCGCCTGATCTTCAAGTAGCTCATGCTGTAACTGCTGGCTGAGCTTGGCAATTTTGCCCAGGTAATTCTCTTCCTCGAAGACGCGCAGGCTTTCCAGCGCCACGCGGCAGGCCAGCGGGTTGCCCATAAAGGTAGGCCCGTGCATAAAGGCGTGCTGGGGGCTGTCGCCGATAAAGGCGTCGTGGACGCGATCCGTGGCGAGCGTAGCCGCGTGACCCAAATAGCCGCCGGTCAAGCCTTTGGAGAGCACCATAATATCCGGCGTGACGCCTGCGTGGTCAGCGGCAAACAGCTTACCGGTGCGGCCAAAGCCGGTAGCGACTTCATCGAAAATCAGTAGAACCCCAAACTCATCGCACAATGCTCTGGCGCCAGTAACATAGTCCGGCGAGGTCATATTGAGCCCGCCGGCGGCTTGTAAAAGCGGCTCCATCAGCAGCGCAGCGATCTCATCATGGTGGCGTTCAAGTACGCTACGTAGAGCGCTAAGGTCGTGCTCAACCTGTTCCGCGCTAGCATCAAAAGGAGCCGTAGGTGCCGGGGCGAAGTGATGCTGGGGCAGCAGGCTGGCGAACAGGCTGTGCATGCCTTCTTCCGGGTCGCATACCGCCATGCAGCCGGTGGTATCACCGTGGTAGGCCTTCATCAACGAGAGCATCTTTCGCTTGCCGGGGTGGCCGGTAAGTACCTGGTACTGAAGCGCCATTTTCATCGCCACTTCCATACCCACCGAGCCGCTGTCCGAATAGAACACATGATCCAGCCCGTTCGGGGTAATGCGCACCAGCTCACGAGCTAATTGATCGGCGGGCTCATGCGTCAAGCCGCCAAGCATCACATGGCACAGCTCGCCAGCCTGTTCGCGAATGGCCGCCACCAGGCGCGGGTGGCCATAGCCGTGGATCATGCACCACCAGGAGCAGGTGGCATCCAGCAGGCGCTCGCCGCTCTCAAGCACAAAGTGAGCGCCGTCACCGCCAACCACTTTGGGCGCGGGCGTCTGGGTTTTTAAGTGGGCATAGGGGTGCCAAACATGTCGGTGCCAAACCGGCGTAGTCATAACGGCTCCAGGGAGAGATAGGGGGCGGCATTCGCGGCGTCGGGGGCATCAAGATGGGGGATAATGCCTAAACAGGGGGCCGCGAGTTTGGCGTTTAGATGGGCAATATTGGCCTCAAAACGATCAGCGTCGGCGGCAAAGGCGGGATCTACCACGCTGCCCGCCCATCCTGCTAATACCAAGCCATCGGCGCGAATGGCTTCTGCTGTTAAGCGAGCATGATTCAAGCAGCCCAGCTTTAGGCCAACCACCAGAATCATCGGCAGCTCAAGCGCTATCGCCAGGTCGGCGAAATCTTCCTGCGCGTTTAACGGCACCCGCCAGCCACCGGCGCCTTCAATCAGGGTGATATCTCTGGGTGTTTGGCTAAGCGTTTCGCGCAATAAGCTAACCATAGCGCTAACCTCAAGCGGCTGGCCCGCTTCTAGCGCGGCAAGATGGGGCGCAATGGCGGGGGGAAAGGCGATGGGATTCACCGTGGCGTAGTCGACCGGCGGCACGCTTTGATGCTGAAGGGCGAGGGCATCGCTATTTTGCAGGCCTTCAGGCGTCGCTTGGCTGCCCGAGGCGATAGGTTTTAAGCCCAGCGTGCTCAACTGCTGTTGGCGGGCGGCATATAGCAAACCACTGGTCACCAGGGTTTTACCCGCATCGGTATCGGTGCCAGTCACAAACCAAACGTTCATAGCGATTTTTCCAATTGCAGCGTTAAACAGTGGTAGCTCACGGGTAGGCCTTCCGGCTGGCGGAGTTGTTCAAAGCGCGATTGTGCGGCGACGATGTCATTTCGGCTAAGGCTGGCCTGTGGCCGGGCAATCTGGGCGCCAACACCTTTGATAGACGCCATCACCGCCTTCAAGTCAGGGTAATAGAAGCGTTCAACGGTGGCCGCCTGGCGGGCAATGGTTAAGCCGCTTTTACCGATGGCCCTCTCGACGCTGGCGCGATCAGGCGTTTGCAGCAGCGCCTCGGGGCGCTGCCAGGCATAGGCAATCTCCTCCAGAGTGCCGGGCAGCAGTGTGGTGATATGCGCCTGCCCACCGAGCGTGAGCACCCGATAAAGCTGATGCATCACTGCGCCAAGATCACGGCACCACTGCACCGCCAAGTTGGAAAACACCAGATCAAAGTCATGGGCACCAAACGGCATCGCTGCCGCGTCGCCCTGCTGCCAGTGGATACTTTCACCATAGCGCTGGCGGGCCTGTGCCAGCATGCCGGGAGCTAAATCTACCCCGGACACCTGAGTGCGGGGGTAACGTTCAGCCAACCGCTGAGTCCAGTAACCGGTGCCGCAACCTAGATCGAGTACTTTATAAGCGCTGTTGGGTAGCGAATCCCATAGCCGTTGACCTATTTGGCGCTGTGCGCTGGCGAGCGCATCGTAACTTGGGGCGGCCCGAGAGAATGCGTGAGCAACCCGCGCCTGCCAGTTAGCCTCGCTGTTCAGCGTTGGAACGTTCATAAAACCGCCATATCGGCGTTAGCCATCTGGGTGGAATGGTGGTTAATCGCAGCGGCGAGAGCCTGGGGCTGGGAGAGCATAGGACAGTGGCCAACACCGCTTAAGCGTTCGCTGGCGCTGCGCTGGACAGGGCTGATTAATGGATCGTGTTCGCCGGTGAGCCGTACCACCGGGCAAGGGGCAGCCGCTAAGCGTGAGCGATTATCAATCGACGCCAGCCATTGCAGGCCGGTAGCCAAGGTGATGCTGTCGGCGGGCGGGGTTTCGCCCAATAAATCACGCAATTGCCGGTAAGCCTGCCGGGGACTGGGCTCCCCTTGCGCCTGCCAGCGCAAAAAATGTTGCCAGGTTGCGGTGGGGTCGCGCTGAAAGGCGCGCTGAAAAGCCTTTAGCTCGGCGGTGGTAACGCCATCATCGGCGCAGAAAGTGGCGCCAGCGCCTAATAATATAAGCCCCTTCGGGGCCGGGAGGTAGTCGAGTAGGGCGGTCGCCAGTAGGCCGCCCAGGGACCAGCCTACCCACACTGTATCGTGGGATAATGACGTGGCCATCGACTCCGCTAACTGCGCCATGGTCGCATTAGCGGGTAGCGCGGGGGTACCGCCATCACCTTCACTATAACCCGGCCAATCGATAGGCTGAACTTCAGTCTCACGCGGCCAGTAGGCTTCAAGTGACTGCCAAATGCGACGGTCAATGCCCCAGCCTGAGAGCAGCACTAGGCGTGGGTAAGGCATAGAGACTCCTCACGCTGACACGTTGTTAGCGCTGCTAATAACTGATCGATATGGTCACGGGTATGACCTGCGCTTAGCGTAATACGCAAGCGTGCTTCACCACTGGGTACCGTAGGTGGGCGAATCGCTCCTACGTGTATGCCCCGCTGTTGCAGTTGCGCTGCCCAGCTTAGGGTGCGTATTTCATCACCCAAAATCAGTGGCTGAATAGGGGTGGCCGAATCGTTGAGCGGGAGCCCCAAGAGAAGCGCTTCGCGGCGAAAGTAAGCAATATTGGCGTTGAGCTGGACGCGGTGTCCAGGTTCACCCTGAACGATCTCCAGCGCTTTCAGGGTGGCGGCGGCAATCGCCGGGGGTTGGGCGGTGGTGTAGATATAGCTGCGTGAAAACTGAATCAAGTGCTCGATTAGCTCGGCATCCCCGGCCACAAAAGCCCCGGCGGTACCTAATGCTTTGCCCAGGGTGCCGACCAAAATCGGCACCTCTGTGCTGTTCCAGGTGCTGCCCACGCAGCCGCTGCCATTGTCGCCTAACACGCCCACGCCGTGGGCGTCATCGATCATTAGCCACGCATGGTGGCGGTGAGCACTGGCGACGAGACTGGCAATGTCAGCGACATCGCCATCCATGCTAAAAACGCCATCGCTGACCACGAGCTTGTGGGCGCACTCACTGCGTGCCAGCAGGCTTTCCAGGTCAATGGCGTCGCGGTGATGAAAACGCCTTGAGCGGGCACCGCTTAATACGGCGCCATCAATTAGCGACGCGTGGTTGAGGCGGTCTTGGAAAATAGCGGTATGGCGATCTGCCAACGCTTGAAGCACGCCGAGATTGGCCATATAGCCGGTAGAAAACAGCAGCGCACGTTCACGGCCTGTCCAGCGCGCTAACGCTTCTTCCAGGGCGTCGTGAATCTCCAGATGACCGCTGACCAAATGCGAAGCGCCTGCACCCGCACCAAAGCGGCGCGCGCCTTCCGCCTGGGCCTCAAAAACGCGAGGGTCTTGGGTGAGGCCCAGGTAGTCGTTACCGGCAAAGTCGAGAGCCGAACTGGATGAGTCGCTTGCCACCACTTGGCGGGATCGCCAGCGTTGCGCCTGCTGGCGATCAGCGCGGGCGTCGGCCAGTCGCTGTCGCCATGCTTCAGACACTTGCGTCTACCGCCAGCTCGGCGACGCGTTCGGCGTGCACCTGCTGCTGTGCCTGTTGGGCAAGGCGTGCGGCTTGGGTATCTTCGCTTTCGCAGGTTTCGATCTTTTCAGGGTGCAGGCCCAGCTTGGCAAACAGCGCACGGTCGCGATCCACTTGAGGGTTGCCGGTGGTCAGCAGCTTGTCGCCGTAGAAAATCGAGTTGGCGCCTGCTAAAAACGCCAGCGCCTGGGTCGATTCGTTCATTTGCTCGCGGCCAGCGGAGAGCCGCACGTGGCTTTGTGGCATCATGATGCGAGCGACCGCAATAGCGCGGATAAACTCGATGGGGTCTAAATCTTCGACATTTTCCAGCGGTGTGCCGGGCACTTTCACCAGCATATTGATGGGTACGGACTCAGGGTGCGGTGAGAGCTTGGCCAGCTGTTGCAGCAGCGCGCTACGATCCTGGGCCTTTTCGCCCATGCCAAGAATGCCACCAGAGCAGACCTTCATACCCGCATCACGCACGTTAGAGAGGGTTTCCAGCCGGTCGGAATAGGTGCGGGTGGTGATGATTTCGCCGTAGAACTCCGGTGAGGTGTCCAGGTTGTGGTTGTAGTAATCGAGCCCCGCCGTGGCCAGTCGGCTAGCCTGTTCGCCGTCGACCATTCCCAGGGTCATGCAGGTCTCCAGGCCCACCGCTTTTACCTGACGCACCATCTCTTCGACCAGCAGTAAATCCTTATCCCGCGGGCTGCGCCAGGCGGCACCCATACAAAAACGGCTGGCACCGGCTTCTTTAGCAGCCTTGGCTTGTTCGACCACCTTTTCAATTTCCAGCAGCTTCTCTTTCTCCAGCTGGGTATTGTAGTGGCCCGACTGGGGACAGTACTTGCAGTCTTCCGGGCAGGCGCCGGTCTTGATCGACAGCAGGGTAGAGACCTGCACCGCGTTAGCATCAAAGTGGGCACGGTGAACCTGCTGGGCTTGAAACATCAGGTCATTGAACGGCAGCGCGAAAAGCGCGTTAATCTCGTCTAGCGTCCAGTCGTGGCGTTGTTCATGAAGGAAATGTTCATGAAGAAGCTGTTCGTGATGCACGGTCATGGTGTAAACCTTTTTACCTTTAATAGTTGACGAGACTTTAGCGGCGTTGCGCTTTGGGTGTCAACGTTGGATATTTTTTAGGTTTACGGTGGTGGCGAGGAAATATGCTAGCCTTTGCATAACCCCACCCGAGGTGAGCTACTATGCGTTTGAGCGACTATCAGCGCCAAATGATCGTTCAGTCAGTAAAAAGCTGTTTCGGCCCCAAGGCGCGGGTGAAACTATTTGGCTCGCGTACGGATGACCGCCGTCGAGGCGGTGATATCGATCTATTGATTACCACGGACATACAGGATGTTAATGATATCGTCCGGGCCGAAATGCGTTGTCAGGTGCAACTTCAGCAGGCGCTGGGCGAACAAAAAATCGATATGTTGATCGACTACCCCAATAGAGGTCATTACCCAGCCATTTTCCGCATAGCCGAACAATCAGGTATTGCGTTATGACTCAAGATATTTCGCAACAGCGTTTACTTGATGCTTGGCGCGAGTGTCAGCGTCATAGGCATTTCATTGACTATGCGTTGTCGTCTTTGCAAACGTTGCTACCCATTACCGGCGAGCGCTTTGCGCGACTAAGTGATGCAGAGATCCAAAGTCTGGATCAATTCGTGCTTCGGTTTGGCAAATTGCAGGATGCTATTGGCGCGCGACTGCTCCCTTCTGTGCTGCTGTATTTACAGGAGCCTTATGAGGATCGCCCCATGCTGGATAAGCTTCACCGCCTGGAAAAGCTGGGTTACATCGAAGACAGTGAGCAATGGCAAGCGCTTAGAATGTTGCGCAATCGCTTCGCCCATGAATATCCAGATGACCCCGATAAAAATGCGGCGATCCTGATGTTGGCGATTGAGTCAGTAGCCAATTTGAGTTCTATTCTGGAGCGCATTGACCAAAAGCTTGCGCTTTCTTCTATCGCGTAATCATTTCCTTATAGCCCTGTTCTTATGGCTCTGCTCTTATGACAAAGTGCCTAGCTGATCAGCGCTACCCTGCTTTATACTCTGCGCCCTTTTCCATTCTCGTTAGTTCTTGTTTTAACTTTTTCACTCTTGGCTTTTTCACCCTCTGGAGCGCGGATGTCTGTTTTTGAAAGCTCTGTTGATAAAAGCGCTGTGAATGATCGCTCTGTTGTTGGTTCTGGAAACAGTCCCGCCAGTGAACAGCCGCGTCCGCCGCGGCGCGAGTTCAAGGCGCGGGGCAGTTTTGTCACTCGCTGCGATAACTGCCAGCTACCCGTACTGAACTGCCTGTGCCCCTATCAGGTGAAGGCAGAAAGTCATGCTCAGGTCTGGCTAATAACGCACCCGATAGAGCACTTCAAGCCGACGAATACCGGACGCTTGATTCGCGATGTGATCACGTCGACCCAGGTGTTTACCTGGTACCGCACGGCGCCGGATGCCCGGTTAGCTGCGTTGCTAAAAGACCCACGTTACGCGCCCTTTGTGATTTTTCCGGACGATCAGCCCGACTACGTGGATCGGGTGGTTGGCATAGACGCGGTGCATGCGGCGAAAGCGCAGGCGCGCATTCCGGTATTTATTATTCTGGATGGCACTTGGCGTCAGGCGCGGCGCATGTTTCGCAAGAGTGCTTACCTGGATGGTTTGCCGGTACTACCGCTGCGCACCGAACGGGAGACGCGCTATCGGCTGCGCAAACCGGCGTCTAAAGCGCATTTATGTACCGCAGAAGTGGCCATCGAGTTGCTGCGTCAGGGTGGCGATACGGTCGCGGCAGATGTGCTGGATGATTACTTTGACGTGTTTAACGATAGCTACGCGGCGAGCCGATTGCATCACAAAATCGACCCGCCGACAGCTGCAATGCGACGTCTAGCCGCCAAATAGTGCGCCGGCGATTCTGAACCCGGCTACCCAGGTGCCGATGGCAGAACCTACGGTGGCAAGGATAAATACCAGCAGGGTGCGCGATACGCGGTTTTGCCACCAGCCTTTGAGCTGCGTGACATCGTGGCGAAGCGATGAAAAATCGCGCACTTTGGGTTTGCGCATATAGAGCTCAACCCCAGCGGCCACAAAGCCCGCGCCGATAGTGGGGTTCAGCGAGGTCAGAGGAGCGGCAAAGAAGGTGGCAATCACAGTGATGGGATGCGCCAGGGCGATAATCGTCGCACCGCCAGAGAGAATGCCGTTAATCAAGAACCACTCCAGCACCAACTGCCAGCCCAGGCCAGTATTGCGCGAGAAGCCAATCGCAAAGCCGGTGAGCACTAAGGCGGTAATCAGCCAAGGCAACGCTTTCCAAATTTTGGACGGCGGCGGGGTGGCTTCCAGCGACTCTCTCTCAACCTTGGGGTTGGCAGGTAGCGGGGCTTCCAAATGTTCGCCGGTGCCTTTTAGGTGGCCTGCGCCGATAACCACTAGTACGTGCTGATAGCGCCCTGGCGGCGCCTCTTCGGCCAAGCGAAGCGCCATGTAGCGGTCGCGTTCGCGAATCAGCGGGGTGTAGAGCGCTTCTGATTCGGCGGCGAACTCGCTGAAGGTCGCTTCCAGCATATCGCCTTCTTTGAGTTTTTCGATATCCTCTTTGGAAACGTCCTGACGCGAGAGTACGCTGCCAATCAGGCCCGAGAAGAGCGAAAAGCGCTGCCACCAAGGCACGTTGCGGTAAATGCGTTTCAGCGTTACGCCTACATCTCGGTCGACCAGGAGCAGTGGCAGCTGGAGACGGCTGGCTTCTTCGACTGCAGCGCGCATTTCGGCCCCAGGTTGAATACCTGACTGGTCGGCAATCCGCTGCTGAAAGGCACCGAGCGCTAAGCTCGCCGCGACCATGCCCGCTTTGCCTTCCCTGAATACTTGGAACAGATCCTGTTCGCCCATGGCGTCGGGGTTAGACATGCTGTGGTGGCGGGCATCGCAAAGCTCAATAGCGACGGCATCAAAGGCGCCACTAGCCAATAGCGCACGGACA
This sequence comes from Vreelandella neptunia, assembly GCF_022489065.1. GTDB lineage: Bacteria > Pseudomonadota > Gammaproteobacteria > Pseudomonadales > Halomonadaceae > Vreelandella > Vreelandella neptunia_A. Next base: position 244,383 of record NZ_JAKVTW010000002.1, read on the forward strand.
TCGTCGGCGCTCTCTGCCGACACATGGGCCGTACCCAGCAGCGTGTAGCGGGTTTCGCCAATGGTGAAGGTTTTTAACGGCCCGCTAGTGGCCGGAAGCGAAGTCGGCGTTGCTGTCAGTGGCCCGCTCTCTTCCTCAGAAGCTTCTTGGTGTGACGTATCATCTTGGTTCATTAACAGCTCTCAAATCGATCAATAAAGGGTCCGGCGTGAAGTGCTTAGCGCCGCCAGAAGGCGGGGGTAAATAGCACCAGTACCGTAAAAATTTCCAGGCGACCTAGCAGCATGGCCATCACCAGTATCCATTTTGCCAGGCTAGGTATTTCGCCATAGTTGGTGCTGGCTTCGCCCAGAGCGGGCCCGAGGTTGTTAAGCGCTGAGCCTACCGTCGACCAAGCGGTTACCTGGTCAACACCAGTGGCCATCACCCCCACTAGCATTATTAAGAACAGCAGTACATAAACCGAAAAGAACCCCCACACTGCTTGGGCGATGCTGTCGGGAACGCTGACCTTGCCGACTTTGACCGCAATCACTGCGTTAGGGTGAATCAAACGCATGATTTCCCGCATGCCCTGCTTAATGATCAAAATAATCCGAATCACTTTGATACCACCACCGGTAGAACCGGAGCAGCCGCCGACAAAAGCAGCCACAAACAGCAAAAAAGGTAGGGCACCCGGCCACATGGAGAAATCAGCGACACTGTAGCCGGCGGTAGTGGCGACGGAAACGACTTGAAAAACCCCGTGCCGTAAGCCGCGCAACGTGTCATAGGTGTCCGTCAGCCAGAGTGAAAGCACGGTGATCACGGCCAGCGCGAGCAGAAACAGCATTAGAAAGCGTGCTTCTGGATCGTGGAAATAGTGCATTAAGCTTTTTTCACGCCAAGCAATGAAGTGCAGGCTAAAGCTGAACGCAGAAATCAGCATAAAAGCGATACAGATCATTTCAATCGTGGCGCTATCAAAATAGCCAATACTGGCGTCATAGGTAGAAAAACCGCCGTTGGCGACGGTTGAAAAACTGTGGCTTAACGCATCGAACCAGCTCATGCCTGCCAGCATATAGGCGATCATACAGGCCACGGTGAGCGTGGCGTAGATGTACCACAGCGCTTTGGCGGTTTCGGTGATGCGTGGCGTTAGCTTTGAATCTTTTAGCGGCCCGGGGATTTCGGTGCGATAAAGCGCCATGCCGCCAACGCCCAAGGTGGGCAATATGGCGACCGCCAAAACCACGATCCCCATCCCGCCCAACCACTGAAGTTGCTGGCGATAATAGAGAATCGATTCGGGTAAAAAATCGATGCCGGTAATCACGGTGGCGCCGGTGGTGGTCAAGCCGGAGAACGACTCAAATACCGCATCGGTAATATTTAACGAGCTTTCCCCAAATAGCATCAGCGGCAGTGAACCGAAGAGCGCCAGCACCGTCCAGAACATCGCGGCAATAATAAAACCATCGCGGATGCGCAGCTCTTTTTGCGAGTGGCGATTGGGTAGATAAAGCAGTAGTCCGGTCGCCACTGAAATGGCCATGCCGCTTATAAATGCACTCCATACACCGTCGCGAAACCACAGTGACATCAGCGTTGGGGGGAGCATGGTCAAGCTGAATAGCATCAGCAGCAGCCCCAAAATGCGCAAAATAACCCGCAGACTCATGGTTGTCGCATGCTCCTGTTATTAGCTGCCATTGGCAGTCGCTCGGGGGTTATCAAAAGAACGTTAAACCGACTTGGAACAGGCGCTCCACATCGCGAATGCGGCGTTTGTCGATCACAAACAGAATCACATGGTCGCCGCTCTCAACTTTCACATCGCCGTGAGCGATGATGACCTCTTTACCGCGCACAATCGCACCGATGGTGGTGCCTTCGGGAAGGTCGATTTCGCGAATAGTGCGGCCCACCACTTTGGACGACTGCTTATCGCCGTGGGCGATGGCTTCAATCGCTTCAGCGGCGCCTCGGCGCAGTGAGTGAACGTTGACAATATCGCCACGACGCACGTGGGTGAGCAGGCTGCCGATAGTTGCCTGCTGAGGTGAAATCGCAATATCGATGTCGCCGCCCTGGACTAAATCCACGTAGGCGGCGTTGTTAATCAGTGTCAGCACCTTCTTGGCGCCTAAACGCTTGGCGAGCAGCGACGACATGATATTGACCTCGTCGTCGTTGGTGAGCGCGCAGAAGATATCGCACTCTTCGATGTTCTCCTCTTCCAGCAGCCGCTTGCTGGTGGCGCTGCCATGGAGCACCACGGTGCGATCCAACCGTTCAGAGAGCGTGGTGCAGCGCTCCAGGTTGTGCTCGATGATCTTGACCTGGTGGCTATGCTCCAGATGTTCTGCCAGCCGCTCACCGATATTGCCGCCCCCGGCAATGACGACCCGGCGAAAGTCACGCTCGACCCGACGTAATTCGCTCATGACCGCGCGAATGTCGCGACGGGCGGCGAGGAAGAAGACCTCGTCGTCGGCTTCGATCACCGTATCGCCGCGGGGAATGATCGGACGGCTGCGACGGTAAATCGCCGCCACCCGGGTATCCACGTTGGGCATATGGCGACGTAGAAAGGCCAAATCCTGGCCCACCAGCGGGCCGCCGTAGAACGCTTTCACCGCCACTAGCTGTACCAAACCACCGGCAAACTCCAATACCTGTAGCGCACCGGGGTGCTCAATCAGACGGCGCACATGGTCGGTAACCACCTGCTCGGGGCTGATCAGTACATCAATGGGAATGGCTTCGTGGGCGAACAACCCTTTGCGGGTGAGATACGCCGTGGCGCGCACCCGGGCAATTTTGGTCGGGGTACGAAACAGCGTATGGGCGACCTGACAGGCGATCATGTTGATCTCATCGCTGTTGGTGACGGCTATCAACATATCGGCGTCTTCGCAGCCTGCCTGGCGCAGCACAATAGGGTAGGATCCCGCCCCGGTAACGGTGCGGATATCGAGTTTGGTGTGTAGATCGCGCAGTTTTTTGGCGTCAGTATCAACGACAGTGATGTCGTTCTCCTCGCGGGCGAGGTGTTCTGCCAAGGTGCCGCCGACCTGGCCGGCGCCGAGAATGATGATTTTCATTGCTAAGCATCGGTTCCATTAAAAGCGCCAGCGCGATGTAGTAAGACCAGGAGGTGGTCTTAGCACTCATTCCTGACATTCAAGACATAAGCTTTCATCCAGGAACGTCTATCATGCGCTGCAATAAAGACGGCGGCCAGTGTAAACCAGCCGCCGCCGAAAAGCAGGTGAGGATTACTCTAGCGTAAAGCCCACTTTAACGGTGACCTGCCAGTGAGCAACTTGACCATCTTCAATGTGGCCACGGGTATCGACCACTTCTAGCCAGCGCATGTGCTGAATCGTTTCCGACGCTTTGGCCAAGGCGTTCTGAACGGCTTCTTCAATACCCTTTTCTGAAGATCCGGTCAGTTCTACATGCTTGTAGGTGTGATGACTCATAATGTCTCCTTCCTTGTCATAAATTCACTGCCTCGGCATCAGTTAGCGCCTAGGCAGACCGCTTCTCTAGTCTGGCATAAAAAAAGCCATCGTGACTGCTCTGGGCTGGAAACAATTGACGACCCGCGCCGCTGACAATGCCCCAGGCAACGTCGTTAGGCGTGGTGACATGCGCATCCGGCGTGCGGGCGAGAAACGCCTCAATCTGCTCACTGTTCTCTTCTGGCAGCACCGAGCAGGTGGCGTAGAGCAGTGTGCCGCCTTCGCGCAGCATCGGCCAAAGATTGTCTAACAGCTGGCGTTGAAGCTTGGCCAATGGGCGAATATCGTCTTTGCGGCGCAGCTTTTTGATATCGGGATGGCGGCGGATGACACCGGTACCCGAGCAAGGGGCGTCGAGCAAAATGGCATCAAAGGGTGTGCCGCTCCACCAGTCGCGTTCGGTGGCATCAGCGTGTTCGAGCACTGCTTCAACGCCTAGGCGACTGAGCGTATCTTCCACCCGCGCCAAGCGCTGGTTATCGCTATCAATAGCGGTAAGATTGATATCAAACTGCTCGAGCAGGTGAGCCGTTTTGCCGCCGGGGGCGCAGCAGGCATCCAAAACGTGCGCACCTGGCCGTGGCGCGAGCACCGGGCCTAGCAACACCGCTGAGAGCTGTGCGGCCTCGTCCTGAACGCTAATGTGGCCTTCTTCAAAGCCAGGTAGCGACATCACATCGCAGGGTGTTTCCAGCGTGATGGCGTCTGGAGCATGGGGGCACAGGTGGCCGCTTAACCCCTGTTCGGTCAGTAGCGATAGATAGGCTTCACGATCATTGTGGTGCTGATTCACCCTCAACGTCATCGGGCCTGCGTGGTTGTTGGCTTCAATAATATCGCGCCACTGCTCTGGCCACGCCTGACGTAGCGCGTTAAGTAGCCAAGGAGGATGCTCTAGCGCCACGCTCTCATCCCGATCTACCTGAGCTTGCAGCGCCTCTGACTCGCGCTGTAAGCGACGCAGGCAGCCATTGAGCACGCGGGTGGCCCACTCTTTGTTCAATAAGCGCGCAGCGCCCGCGGTTTCGCCTACCGCTGCATGAGCAGGGATGCGCATATACAGCAACTGATAAATCCCCACCAGCAGCAGCGCCTGAACATCGCTGTCGCGCTTTTTGAACGGTTGCTTAAGCAGGGCGGCGGCTAACGCTTCCAGGCGCGGTAAGCGACGGCAGGTGCCGAAGCAGAGCTCTTTTAGCAGTCCACGGTCGCGGGCGACCACGCTGTGCTCATCCAACCCCGCCAAAGAGCCTTGATCGCTGAGTACCGGGGCTAGCGCACGAGCCGCAGCAGCGCGAACTTCCTGACCACTGCCACCGCTTTGAGGGGAGCGCTTTTGGCTCATGGTGTTTCTCCTTCGCTGGCCTGAGCCGCTGGTTTGCCAATGTAGGTGCCAAGACGGGTACCGGTGGCAAGGCGTGCGTGGCGCGCATTAAGTAGCTCTCGCACGGCCATGGCTTTACCGCCGGGCAGCTGCGCGCTGGTGATACACAATACTTCACGTCCGTCGGTGCCGCAGGCAATGCGCAGGTGATCATCGCCATGCTCAAGTAGCGTGCCTGGGGCGCTTGGTGGCTGCTCGCCGTCTTCTACGTTGGCCATTAGCAAACGTAGGCGATCATCGCCCAGCGCGCACCAAGCCACCGGCCAGGGATTGAAGGCGCGAATCTTGCTAGCGAGTTGCTGCGCCGGCTGGTGGAAGTCGAGCTCTGCTTCCGCTTTGCTGAGTTTGGCGGCATAGGTCACGCCTTCGTCGGGCTGAGGCGTGGCATGAGCGGAGCCGGTGGCCAATGCATCCAGCGTAGTGATCAGCGCATTGGCGCCCTGAATGGCGAGACGGTCGTGCAACTCGCCGCCGGTAGTGCGTGGCGTAATCGGTGTGCGCACTTCTGAAAGCATTGCGCCGGTATCCAAACCCGCATCCATCTGCATGATGGTCACCCCCGATACACTATCGCCCGCTTCAATCGCCCGTTGAATGGGGGCAGCGCCGCGCCAGCGGGGCAGTAGCGAGGCGTGGACGTTAACGCAGCCTAAGAGCGGTATGTCCAACACGGCCTGGGGAAGCAGCAGCCCATAGGCAACCACCACCATAATATCGGCATTCAGCGCGGCTAACTCAGACTGTGCCGCGGGCTCTTTTAGCGTCTGGGGCTGATAAACGGGCAGGCCGTGCTCTAGCGCCAGCTGTTTGACCGGACTGGGCGTGAGTTTACGGCCACGACCAGCAGGGCGGTCGGGTTGGGTATACACCGCCACCACCTCGTGCTGGCTCTCAAGCAACGCGGCTAGACTTGAAGCGGCAAATTCAGGCGTGCCAGCAAAAACAACGCGCAATCGTGACATAAGTTGAGAGCTACCTAGCGTATCTGACGTGTGAAGGAGGCAAAGCGGCTTAGGCGTCCTGAATCTGCTTATGGCGTTTCTGCATCTTCTTAAGGATGCGGTTACGCTTTAGCGGCGACAGGTAGTCAACAAACAGCACGCCTTCAAGATGGTCGTACTCATGTTGAATACAGTGTGCCAGCAAGCCTTCCGCCTCTAACTCATAGGCATCGCCATTACGATCCAGCGCGTTGAGCTGCACTTTAAGAAAGCGGGGTACTTCGGCGTAGTAGTCGGGAATCGACAGGCAGCCTTCTGACAGCGGCTCTTTCTCGTCGCCAATCGGGGTGTAGCGTGGATTGATAAGCACCAGCGGCTGGGAGTTATCGTCGCTGACATCCATGACAACAACGCGTCGATGCACATCGATCTGCGTCGCGGCAAGACCGATACCACGGGCGTCATACATGGTCTCCAGCATATCGTCGACAAGTTTACGCACCTCATCATCGACGGTTTCCACCGGGGCAGCCTTGGTGCGCAGGCGCTCATCGGGGAATTCAAGAATAGGAAGTTTGGCCATGACGTTACAATCACCGTTATGCTGAGTCTAAATTAAGTCAAGCTAGGCAGTGACGAGCGTCTTCTAGCCTAGGTACTTTATGATGGGTCACTATATCATGCTGTCAACGTTTCTGGGCATGGGTGGCCAAGGCGCGTGGCGTGTTATCAATAATAGAATAATTGTACTTACTTATATTAAGGGGAGAGCAGAATGGCGGCGAAACAACACGCCTATCGTGACGCTTTTGGCGCACTGCTGCTGAGTGTTGTCATGCTTATGAGCGCTGATGTAGCAGCTTGGGAACGCCTGCGCAGCGATGCGCCTGAGCGCTATCAGGTGGTTTCAGGTGACACGCTGTGGGGCATCGCAGGGCGTTTTCTGCACACTCCCTGGCAGTGGCCCCAGCTATGGCGGCATAACCCTCAGATCACTAACCCGCATCTAATTTACCCAGGCGATGTGTTGATACTTCGCGACTGTGATGGCTCCCCCTGCTTAGCGTTGGAGCGTGGCCAAAACGTCGTGAAGCTTTCGCCACAGATGCGTACCTTTCCCCATCGCGAAGCGATTGCGCCGATTCCCATGGAGGTGGCGCGGGCTTTTCTACGCGAACACCGCGTCGTGGATGATGTTGAAGCGTTGCAGGAGTTGGCCTACGTGGTCGCCGGAAATGATCGACGCTTGATCAGCGGTGCTGGGGATAAGTTATACGTGCGTGGCGATGTTCCGCACTATGGTGAAGTGGGTATCTTTCGGCAATCAGAACCCTACCAAGCAATGGATGGCACGCCGCTTGGCTTAGAGCTGATCAATGTGGGCGTTGCTCGGCATATCAGTAGTGAGGGCGATATTGCTCAGATTGAGGTGATTAGCTCCCATCAGGAAGTGCGCATTAACGATATTATTTTACCGCTGGAAGAGCGCGAGCTGAGCAGTGAGTTTATGCCCCGCGCGCCGTTAAATGCGGTTGAAGGCCATATTATTGCCGTGCCAGGTGGCGTGCGTTTTATCGGCCGCTATCAAATTGTCGCGCTGGATCTGGGCACCCTGGATGGTTTGCAGGCGGGACACGTGCTGCGGGTTAATCAGCGGGGGGAGCTGATCAACGACCCACGTACCCAGGAGCTAGTCCAACTACCCAGCAGCGAGGCGGGCATCGTGATGGTCTTCAAGCCCTATGATCGCGTTAGCTACGCGTTGGTGATGCAGGCATCCCGTGTGCTGGAAGTGGGCGATCAAGTTGAATCACCGGTTGATTAGCGGGCGACAATAAACAGATTGATAAGGAGGAAGTATGGACGCCCAGGAGTGGCTGGTGGTCAATGCTTTGCCGAGTATGGGAGCGCTGCGTATCGCGCAATTGGTTGCCCGACAGCCACGGTGGCCGGAAGGTTGGCTGGCCGCCCTGCCTAGTCGAGCGGCCAGTGAATTGAGGCTGTGGCTTGAGCACCCTGCACGCAGCCCGTTGCAAAAGGTCATTGATGAAACACTCGCGTGGCAGCAGCAAGGCCCCAGTCGCCACATCCTGCATCGTGACCACCCTGCATGGCCTGACCTGTTAAACGAACTTCCTGATCCGCCCGTGGTGCTATGGGCCCAGGGCGATCTTGGTGCACTGGAAGGCCCAAAACTTGCCGTGGTGGGCACACGAAGACCGACTGGAGAAGGTGCTCACAATGCGCAGACGTTTGCGCGCGATATGGTACGCCGAGGCTGGTGTATCGTCAGCGGCATGGCGTTAGGTGTAGATGGTGTTGCTCAGCGTGCAGCGTTAAACGCCGGGGGGAGCACCATCGCCGTACTCGGTTGCGGTGTGGATGTTATCTATCCCGCCTCCCATCGTGACCTTCATAAACAGCTCAGTTGTCTACCCGGTGGGCTACTGCTATCTGAGCATCCGCCTGGCACCGTGGCCCGCCCCGCATTTTTCCCACGCCGGAATAGAATCGTTACCGGCCTGTCGCTCGGCACACTGGTGGTCGAAGCCACCGAAAAAAGCGGCTCACTGGTTAGCGCGCGGCTCACCTTAGAGCAAAATCGCGAGCTGTTCGTGCTGCCGGGCTCCCTGCATAACGTGCAGGCCCGCGGCTGTTTGGCACTACTGCGGCAAGGGGCGGCGCATCTGGCTTGCAGCGTCGACGATATCATTGCCGACCTTGGCCACTGGGCCGAGGCGTTTATACCGCCTGGGACAGAGGGAAAGCCGCCTGAGCAAGTACCTCTGCCCGGTAGCCTGTCCGAAGATAGTTTGTCCAACGATTGCTTACCCGACTCATTATTAGCGTCATTATCAGCTACCCCTACGCCGATCGATCTCTTGGTGCATACCACCGGCGTATCCGTCAGTGACTGCCAGCAACGACTGCTGATGCTGGAGCTAGAGGGCTGGGTAACCCAGCAGGCGGGAGGCTGGGTGCGGCTACCGCGCTCATGATAGGATGCGGGCATGTTCGCCCTGACGGTGAGGAGAGACCATGAGTTTAGCTGCCGATCTAACCCCTGCGATTAACGCGCTGCGTGAAGGTGGCGTGATTGCCTGCCCCACCGAAGCGGTTTGGGGGCTTAGCTGCGACCCCGAAAACGACGAAGCTTTAGCGCATCTGATGCGTATGAAAGAGCGTGATCCGGCGAAAGGGGTAATTCTCGTTGCCGCCAGTGTCGAGCAGTTCCACCCCTGGTTGAGCCAACTCCCGTTAGCGATGCACGCCCCTCTCGCAGCAAGCTGGCCAGGGCCGAACACTTGGTTAGTGCCTGATAATGGCCGCAGCCATGGGCTGGTGCGCGGCGCCCACGAACGCGTGGCGCTGCGTGTTACCGACCACCCTCTCATGAAAGCGCTTTGTGAAGCTTTTGGCGGCCCGCTGGTCTCGACCTCGGCCAACCGTTCCGGGGAGTCACCCGCCATGAGCGCCACTGAAATCACTTCAATCTTTGGTGATGAAGTGGCTTATGTGGTGAGAGGCGAGCTAGGTGGCAATGCCAAACCGAGCACTATTAGGGATTTAGCTACTGGCAAAGTCATGCGTTCTTAGCAGCCCTTCGATTCACTGCTCACCGCTGACTATTCACTATTGCTACTCTTCATTCACGATTCACCACCCAGGAGTTACCGTGGCCCACGAGCACCTTGATGACGTTAAACGCTACCTTCTTGATCTGCAGGAACGACTCTGCGCTGGATTAGCCCAAGCCGACGGGGCTGCTCAGTTCCAAGAGGATAGTTGGGAGCGTGAAGAGGGGGGCGGTGGCCGATCGCGGGTGATGACCAATGGCGGCGTATTTGAAAAGGGCGGGGTCAATTTTTCCCATGTGTATGGTACTCAGCTACCGCCTTCCGCTACCGCCGCGCGTCCTGAGCTGACCGGACGTAGCTTCCACGCGGTCGGTGTTTCCTGGGTGCTGCACCCTGAAAATCCTCATATCCCCACCAGCCATGGCAACGTGCGTTTCTTTATTGCCGAGAAAGTCGGCGAACCACCGGTGTGGTGGTTTGGCGGCGGTTATGACTTAACGCCGTTTTATCCCGTGATGGAGGACGTCGTCCACTGGCACCGGGTGGCTAAAGCCGCCTGCGATCCTTTTGGCGAGGACGTATACGCCCGCTACAAGTCCTGGTGTGACGAGTATTTTTATCTCAAGCATCGCGATGAGACCCGTGGCGTGGGTGGGCTGTTTTTCGACGATTTAAATGAAGGCGAGTTTGCCGACTGTTTTGCCATGCAGCGGGCGGTGGGCGACAGCTTCCTAGAGGCTTATTTACCCATCGTGGAGCGCCGCAAGAAGGACACCTGGACCCAGCACGAACGCGAGTTCCAGCTTTATCGTCGTGGCCGCTATGTGGAGTTCAACCTGGTATGGGACCGCGGTACGCTGTTTGGCTTACAAAGCGGCGGGCGTACCGAGTCTATTCTTATGTCGATGCCCCCCTTGGCATGCTGGGAGTACGCCTTTGAGCCCGAGTCAGATAGCGCTGAGGCGCGCTTGCAGGCGTTCTTGCACCCCCGCGATTGGCTCGACGAGACCGATGAAGATACAGGTCTAGTAAATAACGGAGAGCAATCATGACCGATCGCTACTGTGTATTTGGCAACCCGGTCAAGCACTCCAAATCACCGTTGATCCAGGCTGAGTTTGCCCATCAAACGGCGCAAGCGATTGAGTACACCGCCGAAGAAGTGCCGTTGGATGGCTTCACGGGTGCCTGGCGAGCCTTTATTGACGCGGGCGGCCGGGGTGCCAACGTTACCGTACCGTTCAAAGGGGATGCTTTTACGCTATGCGACACCTTAAGCCACCGAGCCCGCCGTGCAGGCGCGGTCAATACGCTGATTTTGGGCGGCAATGGCCGCACTTACGGCGACAACACCGATGGCGTTGGCTTGGTACGTGATTTCGCTTATCACCGCGTGGCGTTAGCGGGGAAGCGCATTTTAGTCGTCGGGGCAGGCGGGGCCGTGCGCGGTATTCTGGAGCCCCTCCTCGCCGAGCAACCCAGTGAAGTCGTCGTAGTCAATCGGACCGCCGCCAAGGCTGAGCAATTGGCCCACGATTTTGCTGATCTGGGATCTATTCGTGGTGGCGGTTTTGATACTGTCAGTGGCCTCTTTGATGTAGTGATTAACGGCACTAGCGCCAGCCTGACGGGTGAGTTACCTCCGCTACCCGATAAGCTCTTTGCCGCTAACGCCTGGGCGTACGACATGATGTACGGAGCCGAGCCGACGGTTTTTTTACAGTGGGCAGGCCCGCGTGGTGCGAAGCTACTTGATGGTCTGGGAATGCTGGTAGAACAAGCCGCTGAGTCGTTTTTTCTATGGCGTAACGTACGCCCTGCTACGGCCCCCGTGCGGGAAATGCTGCGCCAGTCGCTTAACTATTAATAATGGCATCAGGTTAGGCGCAACCAAAAAAGCGGGGACGGATAATGTATCCGCCCCCGCTTTTTTATGTCGCTAACAACGTTTCACTTAGCGCGTTGCACATACAGACCTACCATGCACATCACCAGCCCTACCACTGAGAGCAGCATGCCGCCATTGACTAACAACGGTGAACGCTGCAGCCACGAGACGAAGGGCTGCGGGGCATCGGCGCACACACTCTCGATGTAATCCCAATGTCCGCCGTCAAGCTGGCACGCGCGCACATCGTTTAACTCCCAGAAGTAGACGCCCATCAGCACAAACAGCGGCAGTACCAGTAGCAGTAGTCCCAGCTTAATCATTTAAACCTCAAGAGCCGTTAAGGTCGCGGGCAGTTGGGTGTACGACCATTGCTGCGAGCCTGCTCGTACAGAGCAAGTGCTTCATCCATATTGCTCTGCAGGCCTTCGATGCGCTGACCTTGGCCCGGGTGAGTCGACATCCACTCGGGAGGTGAACCACCGCCAGATACTGACTGCATATTTTCCCACAGGGTGACGCTTTCACGTGGATCGAAACCGGCTTGCGCCATCAGGTCCAGACCAATCACGTCTGCCTCACTCTCATGGGTACGCGAGAACGGCAGCACGATGCCATACTGCGCGCCCATGCCGAGCACGCCCATGAGTTGCTGACCACCAGCAGACTGCATACCCGAGGTGCTGGAAATAACCGACAAACCGAGTGAAGTGGCGCTCTCGGTGGAGGCGCGTTCATTGGCATGGTTCGCCAACACATGGCCTATTTCGTGGCCTATGACGGAAGCAAGCTGGTCTTGGCTAGTCGCGATATCCAGCATGCCCGTATTGACGCCCATATAGCCGCCGGGTAGGGCGAAGGCATTGGGCTGCTCAGATTCAAAGACGCGGATTTGCCAGTCTAACTGCTGCTGCTGAGCGGGCAGCTCCGCTACGATGGCATTGGCAATACATTGTACATAGCGCTGGCTGGACTGGCTGGCAGTTGGCAGCTCCTGCTGGTATTGAGTGAACGCCTGTCGACCCATCTCATTCAGCTCACCATCAGATAGCAGCAGTAGCTGCGAACGTCCGGTGGGAGACGTGGAACAAGCGGCAATAGAAGCACATAAAGCGGTAACAGCGAGAGGGCGAAGCCAGCGCATGAGACGGTTTCCTTATAGACGAATGGGTTTCTTGATCACAAGATAACCGCTGATAGCAGTAAATCAATCCCTCCCATCATACCCTACCTGGAGGGTGAGATTGGAGGCTGAACTGAGCCACCCTCAACGCTGGGGAACTAGTTGTCCATCGGCACCGACATTTAGGCGAATGGTAGGTGTTAATAGACCCGCTGGAAGCCGCATGCCTAAACCGCGCAGGTCCCCTGGTGTGATAGCCAGTTGGCTGCCTGCCGGTAGCTCGCCTTGTGACGCTAACTGACTGGCAAGCTCAAGCATCGGCGCCATTTTTTGGGTATCGGTTGCCAGCACATCAAAGGCAACCGGCAGGCGTAAATTGGCATCGTCGCCGGAGGTCAGCGTGACATCCTGCTCATAGTTCCCCTGCACAGGGCCAACGCCTGGCATATCCAGCGACCAGCGAAAACCTGACATCTCCACCGGCGGCATACCAGCGGGCAAGCCAAGCCCCATGGCAATGGTGGCTTGAATCGGCAGGCTACCCGCGCCAAGGCTGGAAGCGATCAGGCTGGTGAGGTCGCTGGTATCCAGCCCGGCATTAATGCTGTAAGAGCCAATGCGCACATCTTCGACCCCCAGGGAAGTCACCGCCAAACGAAACGCAAAGAGGCCGGTTTGAGGTAGGGCGAGACAGCCAGTAAGCAAGCTGGTAAGGCTCAGTAAAATTAGCCATCGGCGAGCAGCATGGAGCATTGAATACCCTCTGGGTAAGGATAAAAGGATCGTTAAACGGGTTGGTAAAGCATTAGAAATCTAGTTATGCAGTGTGCGGGTATTTGAGGGCCGAAGCTATTTTCTGTCAAGACTATTTGCGCGCTTAATTGCTGATTACCAGTTAGAACCAAAACGCCCGCTTGACGGTGCAAACGGGCGAATTCAACTACCAACTAATGAAGGCTTTAACGACGGCTCTTACGGGCCTCTTTGGTGCGATTAAGCTCGCGCTTTTTCGCCTTCTCTTTGTCGCTGGCGCCCGCCATGTTATCGAAGGGGTTACTGCCCGAGCGAAACTCAAAGAGAATCGGCGTGCCGCGCACTTTCAATACCTTGCGGAAAGTGTTGATCAGATAACGACGGTAGGCTTCCGGCACCGCTTCGGTCTGGTTGCCGTGGACGACGATAATCGGCGGGTTGCTGCCACCCTGGTGAGCCATGCGCAGCTTGATTCGCCGTCCATGTACCATCGGCGGCGGGTTTTGGCTGACCGCGTCCTGGAGCAGGGTGGTTAAGCGGTTGGTCGACCAGTGGGCGTTAGCAGCGTCAAAGGCGCGATCAATTGAGGGATAAAGATCGCCCACCGCGGTGCCGTGCAGGGCAGAGATAAAGTGCAGTTCGGCGTAATCCGCAAAGCCCAGGCGGCGCTTCACTTCCGTACGCATCTTATCCTTGGCTTCGGTCTCCAGGCCGTCCCACTTATTGACGGCCAGTACCAGTGCCCGACCAGAGGTCAACACATAGTCAAGCAGGTGCAAATCCTGCTCCACCAGGCCACTCGAGCCATCCAGTACCATGATCACCACATGGGACTCTTTGATCGCATCCAGGGTTTTGATGATGGAGAACTTCTCGGCGATTTCGCTTACGTTCTTACGCCGCCGAATACCCGCGGTATCAATCAGTACATAGGGCTTTCCGCGGCGCTCGAAAGGGATTTCGATGGCATCGCGGGTGGTGCCCGCTTCATCAAAGACCACCACGCGGTCTTCACCGAGCAGGCGATTAACCAGGGTCGATTTGCCGACATTGGGGCGACCAATGACGCTGATTCGAACGCCTTTGCTACCGGTGTCGGCCGGGATACTGGCGTCGCGCTCGGGAAATGGTTCAAGTACCACGTCAATCAGGGTTGAAACGTTGCGACCGTGGGCAGCAGCGATCGGCCAGGGGTCGCCTAAGCCCAGCGACCAGAAATCGCCCATCGCCGAGTGCTCTTCCAGCCCATCGGTTTTATTCACCACCAGCCAGGTTTTTTTCTGGTTAACCCGCAGGTGGTTGGCAATCGCCTGATCCGCGGCGATAAGGCCGGCGCGAGCGTCGACCATAAACAGGACGATATCGGCTTCATCAATGGCCGCAAGCGACTGCTCTGCCATCGCAGCGTCAATACCCTCTTCGTCACCGCTGATACCGCCGGTGTCGATAACCGTATAGACCTTATCGCCCAGCATGCCATTGCCGTACTTGCGGTCGCGGGTGAGGCCAGGAAAGTCGGCCACCAGTGCATCACGCGAGCGCGTTAGGCGGTTAAACAACGTCGATTTGCCCACATTGGGGCGACCGACTAAAGCAATGACGGGTGTCATGGAGTGACTTCCAGGGTTTCCAGGCGACCATTGTTGGCCTGGACATGAATGGTGCTGCCTTCAGTGACCGGGCGAACGGTAATGCCCGAGCTGTGCACGCGAGTGCGTCCTACGATATTGCCTTCACGGGCGTCGATCAGGTGAACATATCCATCAAAATCACCGAAGACTAAGCGGCCGTCGGCGAAGGCCGGGGCGGTCAACCAACGATCTTCTAAATCGTCATTGCGCCAAACTTCGCGGCCACTGTTGGCGTCTAGCGCAACCACTTGGCTATCATCGGTGACGACGAACAGCAGATCACCGACCAAAATCGGTGTATGTCGACTAGACAGATCCGCTTCCCAAAGCACATCGCCTTGGGTGGCTTCTAGTGCCACCACGCGACCGTTGTAGCTGGTCACGAACAGGCGGCCATCGGGGCTGATAATCGGTTGGCCTGAAAGGTCAACCAGACGCTCAACTTCGCTACGCCCCTGCGGCGTGGCAATCTGCATGTCCCATAACGGTTGGCCGCTGCGGTTATCCAGTGTAGCTAAACGGCCATTGGCCAGGCCAACAAACGTAACCGGGTCAATGACCATCGGCGTGCCGGTGCCGCGCAGCGTAAGAGAAGGCTGCGAGCTGGTGTATACCCAGCGCTCTTCACCGCTAGCGCGGTCAAGGGCGGTAATATTTCCATCGACACTTTGTACGACAAGCAGTTGCTGATTGGCCTGAGGCGCGGCAAGTACTTCGCTGGAAACCCGTGAACGCCAGCTTTCGCTGCCGTCATTTTGATCCAGTGCAATGACCTCGCCGTTACCGGTCGCCAAGTAAACCTGACCCGCAATCGCAGTTAGCGCACTGGAAATAGGGGTATCAAGGTCTATTTCCCACTCAACATCGCCACTATTGGCGTTCATTGCCATCACCACGCCTTCAACGTCGGCGGCAAACACGGTGTCGCCTTCACGGGAAGGGGCAATGGGGTAGCGAGCATGGCCCAAGCCATCGCCTACGGTACGCCGCCACTGGGTGTCTAGTGAGGAGATCTCATCGAAGCTACGCAGCTCTTTGGGCGTAAATGCGGGTTCCCCTTTGCTGGCGCAACCTGCCAGCAGGGCGAGCGTCAGCGCACCCAGGCTCACTCGCATCAGCTTTTTGGAGATGCCCTGATTAAGTGCTGTGCTAATCGTCATTGTGTCGCCTCCTCAGCGCCGAGATCGTCAAGCTTGAACTGCACGCCGTAAAGCGGCTGGTCTTGGGTTTGTGACACTTCCATCGCTGTTTCCCAAGCATCGCGGGCGGCGTCAGTGTCGCCTTGTGCGGCAAATGCATCGCCGCGTACGTTAGCTCGCTGTGCCGCCAGTGCGTCGCTGATCGGTTCATCCAGCAGCGCATGCGCCTGTGCGGGGTTGCCATCGGCAAGCTCAACACGGGCTAAGCGCAGCCACGCCAGGCTCTGCACATAGCGGCGCGATGAGTCGGCCGCGTTCTCCAGTGCGCTTCTGGCCCCTTCCAAGTCGCCTTGTTGAACTGCTAAACGTGCATCAAGCAGCAGGGCGAGTTCGGCATAGAGGGTGTCGCCATGCTCAGCGTTAATTTCACTGACCATTTCCCGTGCGCTTGCCAATTGATCGTCGCCAAGCTCATTGCTAGCGGTCATATTGACTAACTGCTGGTAGCGCATGGAGGCGGCTTCTGACTGGCCTTGTTGGTAGTTCTGCCACGCATTCCAGCCGAACACCCCCGCCGCCGCCAGGACAGCGCCTGCAATCAACGACATGCCGTTCTCTTTCCACCAGCGCTTAACAGCGTCTAGCTGCTCTTCTTCGCTTCTCAGCTCCACCACGGGCGGGCTCCTATTCTTCTAAAGTCGTATGTTTAGACCGTCGCATGCCTGCAGGCGGCTAATCAACAGGGCGTATTATGCGTTAGCGGTTAACAGCTCGCGCAGCGTGCGGCCTAATGCTGTTTGAGGGACGCTTTGCTGTTCGCGGTCGTCGCGCAGAAACTTGACAGTTGCCGACTGCTGGGTGATTTCATCTTCGCCGAGCAGGATAGCCATTGAGGCATGGCTTTTATCGGCTTTTTTAATCCGGCTTTTGAAGCTACCGCCACCACAGTGAAGCTGCACACGCAGCTCGGGCAATTCACTACGCAGTCGCTCGGCCAGGGAGATAGCTGCCGTGGTGGCGCTATCGTCCATGGGTAGCAAGTAAACATCGCAGCCGCCAAGCGCGTCTTCAGGAATCAGCTCAAGGGTTTCGAGCAGCAGAATCAGCCGTTCGATACCCATGGCAAAGCCCACTGCCGGGGTAGGTTTGCCACCTAGCTGTTCGACCAAACCGTCGTAACGTCCGCCTGCGCAAACAGTACCCTGGCTGCCCAGTGCGGTGGTGGTCCACTCGAACACGGTGCGGCAGTAGTAATCTAGCCCGCGCACTAAGCGTGGGTTGATCACATAGGCAATCCCCGCGGCTTCAAGCATCGCGGTAAGCTGCTCGAAGTGTTCCCGGGACTCGGTGTCCAGGTGATCCATCAACTGCGGCGCGGCGTCGAGCATCTCGGCCATGGCCGGGTTCTTGGAGTCGAGAATACGCAGCGGGTTGCTGGTCAAGCGGCGCTTGGAGTCTTCATCGAGAACGTCTAGGTGCTGCTCAAAATAGGCCACCAGCGTATCTCGATAGGCCGCACGGGCTTCAGATGAGCCTAGCGAATTGAGCTCCAGGGTGACGTGCTCCATCAAGCCGAGTTCTTGCCACAGGCGCGCCGAAAGCAGAATTACCTCGGCGTCGATATCGGGGCCATCAAAACCGAAGGCCTCAATACCAATTTGGTGGAACTGGCGATAGCGGCCTTTCTGCGGGCGCTCATAGCGGAACATCGGCCCCTGGTACCACAACCGCTGCGTCTGGTTATACAGCAGGCCGTGTTCCATCGCCGCGCGCACGCAACTGGCAGTGCCTTCCGGGCGTAGGGTCAAACTCTCGCTGTTGCGATCATCGAAGGTGTACATCTCTTTTTCGACGATATCGGTCACTTCACCGATCGAGCGCGCAAATAGTGCCGTTTGCTCAACGATAGGCGTGCGGATTTCATTAAAGCCATAGCGCAGCATGAGCTGGCGTACTTTAGCTTCAAAAAACTGCCAACGCGGGCTGTCGCTTGGCAATAGGTCGTTCATGCCACGGATGGCTTGAATCTTTTTAACAGCGGACTTGCTCAAAGAAAACTCCTTATTCTGCCTCTAGGCGTTACTCGCCTTAGCGGGCAGCTAACCCCAGCGGTTAAACGCTGCGGGCAATCATATCGTCTTGCTGCTGCTGTTTTTCACGTACTTTCTCGCGAATCAGCTGCTCCAGGTCGTCTACCAAGTGGTCATTGCGCAGCTTGCTGGCGGGCTTGCCATCGATATACACCAGGTTGGCGGGGCTGCCGCCGGTCAGGCCGATATCGGTCTCTTTGGCTTCGCCGGGACCATTGACCACGCAGCCAATCACCGAGACGTTGAGCGGTGTCATCACGTCTTCTAACCGCTCTTCGAGCTGGTTCATGGTGCTGATGACGTCAAAGTTCTGGCGCGAGCAGCTGGGGCAGGCAATAAAGTTGATGCCTTTGGAGCGCAGCTTAAGGCTTCTGAGCATGTCAAAGCCGACTTTAATCTCTTCCACAGGATCTGCCGCGAGAGACACACGGATGGTGTCGCCAATACCGTCCATCAGCAGCATGCCCAGGCCAATCGATGACTTCACGGTACCAGAGCGCAGCCCACCCGCTTCGGTAATACCCAAATGCAGCGGCTGTTCGATGCGTGCGGCCAGATCGCGATAGGCGGCCACGGCCATAAACACATCCGAGGCTTTAACGCTGACTTTGAATTCTTGGAAGTCGAGGCGATCCAGGTAGTCGATGTGGCGCATAGCAGATTCCACCAGCGCCGAAGGCGTAGGCTCTCCATACTTTTTCTGCAGGTCTTTTTCCAACGAGCCAGCGTTAACGCCGATGCGAATGGGAATGCCATTATCACGAGCGGCGCTGACCACCGCGCGCACGCGGTCTTCACGGCCGATATTGCCGGGATTGATGCGCAAGCAGTCAACGCCGAGTTCGGCAACACGCAGGGCAATCTTGTAATCAAAATGAATGTCGGCCACCAGCGGGACATTGACCAGCTTTTTGATCTGACCAAAGGTTTCGGCGGCGTCCATATCGGGTACTGAGACGCGGACAATATCCGCACCAGCTTTTTCCAACTGCTGGATTTGCGCC
Source organism: Vreelandella neptunia (assembly GCF_022489065.1). Classification (GTDB taxonomy): domain Bacteria; phylum Pseudomonadota; class Gammaproteobacteria; order Pseudomonadales; family Halomonadaceae; genus Vreelandella; species Vreelandella neptunia_A. The sequence goes on from NZ_JAKVTW010000002.1 coordinate 263,429, forward strand.
ACGGTGGCGGCCACGTCCAGCGTGTTGGTGTTGGTCATGCTTTGAACGGAAATGGGCGCATCACCGCCCACAGCAACATTTCCGACCTGAATTTGGCGGGAAAGGCGGCGTTTTATCGGAGAAGGGGCGTGCATAGGACGGGTCACTCTCCCAGGGTAAATCGGGCAACATTATTGGCGCCTGCGCGGGCGGGAAGGTCAACTTCCTCACCCTGGTAGCGCAGCTCAACGCCGGTGGCATTACCCACGGTTAAACGGAAAGGGGGTTCACCTTCGACGCTTGTCGAGGTGCCTGGCGTTTGTAGGCCAACGAAAACGCGCTGATTGGTGGCATCAAAAATTTCAGTCCACGACTGCTCGTTAAACGTCAGCTCAAGAAGATTGGCATTGGTGGTTTGCTCGGCGGCAGCGGCTTGCTCGCTGTCTGCGCTGTCCTGCTCGGTAGCGCTCTGGTCGCTTTCATTCAGGCCAGTGCTGCTCAGTTCATCGCTTTCTGCGTCAGCGCCGCTGTCGCTATCCAGAATGGAGTCGTCGAGCCCTGCAATGGCGTCAGCGTCATCTTGCGCACTGGGGGCCTGGTTTTGCGAAGCTGTCGGTGTAACGCGGGCAGCATCACTTTGTAGCGCCGTGCTCTCGTCACCATTGCTGAAACTTGAGTTGTTTTCTGGCTCTGCATCAGCAGCTTCATTAGCTGGCTCCGCTGGAGCGTTAGCGGCCTCTTCCGTCGAGGTCGAACCAAAGCCTGGCGGCTCGTTGCCGCCCCGGCTCTGCCACCACATAACGGTGACAGCGATGAGGCCGACAATCACCAGCAAAGTGACCAGCTTGAACAACCAAGCGCCGATGCGAGAGGGTGGCCTGGCTGTGGAGACAGGGGTCACTTTGCGTTCGGTGTCGGTGCCGCCGCTGCGTGCCTGGTAAGCCTCAAGTACCAGCCGGTCATCCATTCCCAGGTATTTGGCGTAAGAGCGCAAATAGCCGCGCCGATAGGCGGCAACGGGTATTTCCTGATAATCGTCCTGCTCAAGCCCTGCCACTACGGCGGGACGCAGATTCAATGCCCGGGCCGCATCGGCGAGGGGTATGCCTAGCTGCTCGCGCTGGCGAGCAAGAAGTTCGCCGGGCGAAGCGCTAGTGCTGATGTTAGAGCTGTCGATAACGTTTTCTTGTGACTGTGTATCGCTCATGGCTGAGCATCCTTCATTAAATAAGCGGTGATCAAGGCGTCAATCAGTCAGTCGGTGCCAAGCTGGCGCTGGTAATCGGCGGCGACGTCATGCTCGCCGCGCGCTTGGGCGATATCAACCGCCATTCTTAGCGCTGCTTGGTTGGGCTCGGCGAGCTGTAAATAAGTTTGCAGCGGTGCCCAGGCCTGAGAGTAATTGCCCTGCGAATATTCGAGTTCAGCTAACATTAAATAACCGCGTGAATTGCGCGGATCAATACTTTGCGCACGCTCCAATCGAGCGCGCGCTTTATCAAATTCTTCCAGCGCCAGATAACACTGCCCTAAATTGGTAAATAGCTGGGAGCGGTTGGCGTACTGGGCATCCTCTGATGCGGTTTCTAACTGTTCACAGGCAGCGTTGTACTGACCCTGCCCGTATAAGAACGCCGCATAGTTATTGCGGGCGCGAGTAAAATCAGGCTCGGCGTTAACGGCCTGTTGAAAATAGTCGTTGGCAAGCGGGAACTCGCCCTGGCGTTGATAGACAAGTGCCAGTGCTTGCAGTGCTTCTGCATGGCGGGGGGCGATCTCTAGCGCCCGGTCCAGTGCATTGAGTGCGCGGGGAAGATTATTACGTTCAAGATAGGCAACGCCAAGCTGGGTATAGGCGTCTGCCGCCGCTGGGGTTTCTTGAGGTGTCAGGGTATTGGACGAGGCACAGCCGGCTAGCCACAGGCTGCCGATAAGAACGGCTAGCATGGGCACCCGTGATGGGTGTTGGCGCCTGCGGTGAGCGATCATGTAAATCCTCTTGTGGTGAACGTCCAACAACTAACCTGATGCTACATAAAAACCGAGACCATCAAAGCGCCGTGTTAAGCGGAAGTCAAGATAAGCCCGGTTTTGCGCGCAACAGGGCGCTCAATAGGCTCACCGCACTAACATTAATCAGCGTCAAGTTGTACCGACTGAATATAGCGTTCGCTACGTTTCGTACGGTCTTTCACGCGACCAACGAGCTGGCCGCAGGCGGCGTCAATATCTTCACCGCGGGTCGTTCTGACCGTTGCGTTGTAGTTCAAATCATACAGCCACTGCTGAAAACGCATGACTTGATTACGCGATGGCTTTTCGTACCCTGAATTGGGGAACGGATTAAACGGAATTAGATTGATCTTGCACGGCAGCTCTTTAAGCAGTGAGGCAAGCTGCTCGGCGTGCTCCTGCTGATCGTTGATGTCTTTGATCAGCGTGTACTCGATAGTGACCTGACGATTGTCTGGGCACTTGGCAAGGTAGCGGTGGCAAGCATCCAATAGCGCGCGAATATTATATTTGCGGTTAATGGGTACCAGCGTATTGCGCAACTCGTCAGTGGAAGCATGCAGCGAAATAGCTAGGCTTACGTCCATTTCATCGCCGAGCTTGTCGATCATGGGCACAACGCCAGAGGTCGACAGCGTCACGCGGCGCTTGGATAAGCCGTAGCCGTTGTCGTCGAGCATCAGCTTCATGGCGGGCACAACGTTGTCGAAGTTGAGCAGCGGTTCGCCCATGCCCATCATCACCACGTTGGTCACCGGGCGATTGGCCGTATCACGACGCGGGCCCACGCTACGTTGGGCGACCCATACCTGGCCGATAATTTCAGCGGCGGTTAAATTGCGCTGAAACCCTTGCTTGCCGGTAGAGCAAAAACTGCAATCCAGCGAGCAGCCCACCTGGGAAGAGACGCACAACGTACGGCGCTTACCGTTTTCGGCCGGGATTAACACCGTTTCTACGTAGCTGCCATCTTCTACCTCAAGCACCCATTTACGAGTGCCGTCGCTAGAAGTGCCTTCGTAAATCACCGCTGGGCCACGAATTTCTGCTACCCGCGCCAGCTTTTCCCGTAGCGGTTTGGAGAGATTCGTCATTGCAGCAAAATCATCGCTGCCTTCTTGGTGAATCCACTTCATCAGCTGGGCAGCACGAAATTTCTTTTCCCCGATTGACAAAAAGAAGGCTTCCATCTGCTCGCGGGACATACCAAGCAGGTTGTGTCGCTCAGTCGTTGCTTTTGCAGCAGGCGTGCTAACGGCGTCTGAGCTAACTGCTTCAGTACTGTCGGCGCCTGGGCGGGGAGCGGGCGTATGTTGGGTTACAGTGGTGGTCATGGCGGTCAGCGTTATAGAAAGGGGCGGGGGCGTGGCCCCCGCAAAATGGCCGGCAACTGACGTTGAGACGGCTGCGCTACCTGAAAGGCTTAGCGCGGGCAGATTTCGTCATTGCCAAAGAAATAACTAATTTCGCGCTCAGCGCTTTCCGGAGAATCAGAACCATGGACAGCGTTAGCGTCGATTGTTTCCGCAAAGTCGGCGCGAATAGTGCCGGGTGCTGCTTCTTTAGGGTTGGTTGCACCCATTAGGTCGCGGTTTTTGGCAATGGCGCCTTCACCTTCAAGTACTTGAACAACCACCGGGCCAGAGGTCATGAAGCCGACCAGGTCTTTAAAGAAAGGGCGCTCTTTGTGCTCTGCGTAGAAACCGCCAGCCTTCTCTTCAGAGAGATGAACCATTTTGGCAGCAACCACGTTCAGGCCAGCTTTTTCAAAGCGCGCGATGATCACACCGATAGCATTTTTAGCAACGGCATCAGGCTTGATAATAGAAAGAGTGCGTTCAGTAGCCATATTAATGGTCTCCATAAATGGGGGCTAAGCAAAATTGCCGCCCCAGAAAGCCGGGGCGGCCCAGAAAATAATTCGGCTAATAGCGTTTCAGCAGCTAGCGTTTTAACTAGCGCCGATCATTACCCGGCGCTTGGCATTGGGTATCTAGGGGCGCGATTATAACGCTTAAGCCAGGGGATGAATACCGGTGATGAAACCTGTGCGAACAAAGGCTAAACGGTAAAGCTTTCGCCGCAGCCGCATTCATCTTTGACATTGGGGTTGTTAAAGCGGAAAAAGCGATTTAGCCCTTCGCTGACATAATCCACTTCGCTGCCATTGAGCATCTCGACCGCGTCGGGGGCGACATAGACGCTCGCCCCATGGGCTTCAAAATGGACTTCTTCTTCGCTAACGGAGTCGGCAAAATCAAGCACATAGCTATAGCCAGAGCACCCGCTTGGCTTGACTGAAACGCGCAGGCCCAGCCCTTGGCCACGCTCATCAAGCACGTGGCGAATCTGTTGTGCGGCAGCCGGGGTAATATTGAGTGTTGCCATGAGGCATCCTCCCTTAAAAATTGCGTGGCGGTGTACGTAAGCCGTTCACCGCGTGGCGTATGAGCGTTAACGCATGATCAATTTCTGCTTCGGTTGTAAAGCGCCCGAAACTAAAGCGCAGCGATGAGAGCGCCAGCGTACGCGGCGTGCCAATGCCAAGTAGAACGTAGGAAGGGTCGACACTGGCCGAGTTGCATGCAGAGCCTGTGGAGACCGCTACATCGCGCAGCGCCATTAACAGTGACTCACCGTCAACGCCTTCAAACGCCAAGTTGAGAATATTGGGAACAGCATTATCTAGTGGCGTGTTTGCAAAAACGCCTTCGATGCCTTCCAGACCGTGCAGAAAGCGCTGCTGTAGGCGCAAAATATGAGCAGTATCTTCATCGTACTGCTGCTGCATCAGAGCAAAGGCTTCACCCATGCCAGCAATCTGGTGCGTCGGTAGCGTCCCTGAACGCATACCGCGCTCGTGGCCACCACCATGAATCAGCGCCTCAACGCGAATATCCGGGTGACGTTTTACATACAGTGCCCCCACGCCTTTGGGGCCGTAGGTCTTGTGCCCGGAAAGCGACATCAGGTCAATCTGCTGGGCGACAACATCCAGGGGGATACGGCCTACCGCCTGAGCGGCATCGGTATGAAAGACCGCTCCAAACTCATGGGCAACGGCCGCCAAAGCGGCAATATCGTTGATGCTGCCCAGTTCGTTGTGCACCGCCATCAGTGACACCAGCGCGGTGTCGTCGCGCATCGCTGAGCGCAGCTGTTCGGGTTCAATACAGCCATCCCGGCCCGGCGTTAACCATGTGACTTCAAAGCCCTCTTTCTCCAGCGCATGGGCAGTGTCAACGATAGCTTTATGCTCAATCGTTGAGGTCACTAAGTGTAGTCCGCGCTCGCGGTTGGCGCGCATAAAACCAATCAGCGCTAGGTTGTCTGCTTCGGTGGCGCCACTGGTCCACACAATCTCTCGCGGGTCAGCGCCAATGGCGTCGGCCACCTGGCGGCGCGCCTGTTCGATCACCTGCTCTGCCTGCCAACCTAACATATGGCTTCGTGACGCCGGGTTGGCGAATAGCTGGTCAACCGTCAGGTAGCGCTGCATAACCTCAACCACGCGGGCATCCGCCGGCGCGGTGGCGGCGTAATCCAGATAAATGGGCAACGTGGGTGTGGTCATCGTTACGTTCCAGCGGTTGATCGGTCAGGGTGATTGGGTATAAGTCTTGGGATCAGGGTGCAGAGGCGAGAATGCCCGCCTCGGCACGCTGCTTCTGTCGCGATGCAATACGTATGACATCAGGACGTAGCATCAGTTGTGCCAGCGTCATACCGTCAAGAAAGTGGCGTATCTGAACGGAAAGTTCGCACCATAAATGGTGCGTCAAGCATGTATCGCCCTGCTGGCAATCTGAGAGCCCTTGGCAGCGGGTGGCGTCAACGCTTTCATTCACTGCGTCAATCACCTTTGAAACGCTGATCGCTTCAGGCGGCTGTGAAAGTAAGTAGCCGCCGCCCGGGCCGCGAACGCTGTTGACCAAACCTGCACGGCGCAGGCGAGCAAAAAGCTGCTCTAAATAGGAGAGCGATATCTCTTGGCGCTGTGAGATATCGCTTAGGCTGGTCGGGCCGTTGTGGGCATGCAAGGCTAAATCGAGCATGGCGGTAACGGCGTAACGGCCTTTGGTGGTCAAGCGCATGGCAAGCCCCTCGACGCTGAATGTTCAGCGCGCTAACGGCAAATGTGATGCCATTATGGGAAAACCTGAGTGCTTTGGTCAACCATTACGCGGCGGCAACGTTTCTTGCTCGGTCTCTTGCCCAGCCTCTTGCTCAACTGATGGCGGTGTGTCCGAGCGTTTGCCAACGCCTGGGCAGCCGGTGTCGTGTTCATCGAGAATGCCGGCAAAATCTTCTTCGCGTAGCGCCGGTAGCTGGCCGTCACGGTAGTTGTCGTCTAGCTTGCGCAGCGTTGAGCACATGCGTTCGATGCGCTCGTCGACGGCGTGCATATGGTCGAGCATGGCCTGCATTGAGCGGGCCACCGGGTCAGGCATATCCTGGCTGACACCATAGGCATCAAAGCCAAATTTTTGGCAGATGGCTTCGCGTCGGGCAGGGTCGACATCCAGCGCCTCTTCCACATCAGGGTCGGTGCGTTTCACTATTTTGCCTGGAATGCCGACCACCGTGGCGCCGGGTGGCACTTCTTTAGTGACTACCGCGTTAGAGCCAATTTTCGCCCCAGCCCCGACGGTGAAGGGGCCTAATATTTTGGCGCCCGCACCCACAATGACGCCATCACCCAATGTCGGGTGGCGCTTGCCTTTATTCCAGCTGGTACCGCCCAGGGTGACGCCTTGATAGAGCGTAACGTTATCGCCGACCAGCGCCGTTTCGCCAATCACCACGCCCATGCCGTGATCAATAAAAAACCGCCGACCAATAGTGGCGCCTGGGTGAATTTCAATACCGGTCAGCCAGCGTGAAAACGTCGATAGCGTCCGCGCTAGCCACTTGAGATTTTTCTTCCACAGCCAGTGGCCGCAGCGATGCAGCAGTAGGGCGTGCAGGCCAGGATAGTTGGTCAGCACCTCAAGAAAGTTACGTGCGGCCGGGTCGCGGTCAAATACGCTGTTGATGTCTTCACGTAGACGTTGAAACATGAGGTGATCCTTGGCGTTAAAGGGCGGCGTCTAGCTATTGAAATATCACAACGGGCGCTTGGAATATCAATAGTGAAATCACGTTAAGAATAGCGAAGTTGGGGCGCGCAGTATCAACTTCAAGTTTGGCGTTTCCAGTCTCATAAATTACGGCTTGGGTGGCTTGCTGTTCGCAGCCTTCTCGGTGGCCGACAGAATCCCGCGCAATATATTCATTTCCATTCGCTCTGGGCGGGCGCGCAGATACAAGCGGCGCAGCCTCGCCATTAGCTGGCGCGGCTGGTCGGGGTCGTGAAAATCAATACCGATCAGCGTGCGTTCTAAGTGTTCAAAATAGCGCTCAAGCTCGGCATGGGTTGCCAGATCGTCGTCAGCATTAGTTTCGACTGCGGGCGCGTCAACCTGACTCAACCAGGCCATACGACACTCATAGGCGAGTACCTGAACCGCCGCGGCCAAATTAAGCGAACTAAAATCAGCGTTGGTAGGAATATGCACATGGGCGTGGCAGCGCTGTAGCTCTGCGTTGGTCAGGCCGCTGTCTTCGCGGCCAAACACCAACGCTACCAGGGCACCTTCGGGCTGGCACTCGGCGGGCAGGCGATCAGCTAATTCTCTGGGCGAGAGCATCGGCCAGGGCAGCGTGCGTGAGCGCGCACTGGCGCCCACGGCCAGGGTGCAATCAGCCACGGCTTCTTCGAGTGTGGCATGCACGCTGGCTTGATGAAGCAGGTGGTCAGCGCCGGACGCGCGAGAAATACTCTCCTGGGCAATCACTTCACAGCGGGGGGCAACAAGAGCTAAATCTGCTAATCCCATATTGTGCATGGCGCGTGCCACGCCGCCGATGTTGCCAGGATGACTGGTGCCGATTAAAACAATGCGAATGCGCTCAAGCATGATAGGGCCCGGTAAAATAGTGCTCGGTAAATAAGCGTAAAGCGGGCAGTCTAGCATGAGTCGATGGCATGCCCGAGAGCGGTCTGCTAGAATTGCGCGCCAAAGGCGGCACCTGCGCCTACTGATGCACTTTCTTATGAACTATGATTAGCATCACGTTCTTTAACATCACTGTGACAAGGCCCAACCATGAATCCGATGGTCCAATTTACGCTGCGCGCTGCGCGTGGCGCCGTTGAACACTTCCTCCGCGTACGCGAACGTATTGAAAACGCTCACGATGAATTTAACCTTGACCGCCTGCTCGATGAGACAGCGCGCAAGGCCGAAGCGACGATTGTTCAGCAGTTGGAACGCGGTTACCCCCAGCATGGTATTACCGGTCGCTTTACCCCGCACCGCGCGGGTGAAGGCGAAGGTGCGGATACCGTCTGGAAAATTGAACCGATGCACGGTTACTCCAATTTAGCCGTTGCCGGGAAGGGCTTTGCACTTTCAGTGGTGTGTCTAGTCAAAGGTCGTCCCGAGCACGCAGTGATTATTTGCCCGTTCGCCGACGACGAGTATATCGCCAGTCGTGGCCGCGGCGCCCAGCACAATGACAAGCGTATGCGCGTTAGCAAGCCGACTGCCATCAGCGGCACGCGCATGGCCATGAGCCTGCCCGAAGTGTGGCTACGCCCCAGCAATTTACCGGCCTATTTAACCGTTTCACAGCAGCTTGCTCCTCAGGTCGAAAACCTGCTGGCAACGGGCTGTGGTCTGCTGGATTTGTGTGAGTTGGCCACTGGGCGGGTAGATAGCGCTTTTGTACTTGGCTTGGAAGAGCAGGATATGCTGGTAGGCACGCTGTTCCTGAAAGAGTCGGGCGCCTTGATGGGAACGCCAGACGGTCAGCCCACGGTGAAAGTGGAAGGGCAGTTAATGGCTGCCGGGCCGCGTCTCTACAAGGCGCTGATCAAGCAGCTAACGCCGCACTTTTAAGCAGTAATGCTAAGCTTTTAAAGATAAAAGCTGTAAAGATGAAAAAGCCCCTGCTGGGTTACCAGCAGGGGCTTTTTTGTCGGCGAAAGAAGTTGCCTAAAAGGAGGCGCCGTTAAGGCAGCTCCTCCTCTTCTTCGTCGAGCTCTTTCTTGGTGGGAATCAAGTCTTCCCGCGACAGCTTCAGCGGTAGCAGCAGCGCTGCGGCGATATAGATGGAAGAGAACGTACCCACTACGATACCGACCAGCAGCGCAATGGCAAAGTTCTCAATCATATCGCCGCCCAGCAGTAGCAGCGCCAGCAGGACCAACAAGGTGGTGCCTGAGGTTGCCAGGGTGCGCGAGAGCGTGGCGTTAATCGCTTCGTTAAAGATCTGCGGCATGTCGTCAATGCGCGAGGTGCGGATTGATTCGCGGACGCGATCATAAACCACGATGGTATCGTTCAACGAGTAGCCGATCACCGCCAGGATCGCTGCTAGCACGGTGAGATCGAAATCGAGCTGAAACAGCGCAAAAACGCCCACTACGATAATTACATCGTGCATCAGAGCAAGCAGTGCGCCAATCGCAAACTTGTATTGAAAGCGGAAAGCCACGTAGACCATGACAACGCCGAGTGCTACCAGCAGGCCTAACCCGCTTTGATCACGCAGTTGATCACCCACCTGGGAGCCAACAAACTCAGAGCGCACAAGGTTCACGCTATCGCCACTGGAGCGCAGCAGGTTAACGACCTCACCGCCTACGTCGGCATCAAACGCCTGCTGGAGGCGAATCAACACTTCAGTCGATGCCCCAAAGGTTTGCACGGAGACATCCTGGAAGCCGCTCTCTTCGAGCAATACCCGAATGGCATCTAATGAAGGCGCAGCACCGTAGCGCACCTCAATCAGCGTGCCGCCGGTAAAGTCCAGCCCGAAGTTGAGCTTGAGAATAATGATGGCAGCAATCGACGCGATTAACATTACAGCTGAGACGATATACGCAAATTTACGCCGCCCCATAAAGTCGATTTGCAGATGTGATAGGGGTTTCATTACCACCTCTTAAGTTCTGGGCTAGGCACGTGGTTCAAATCCATGCATTTCAAATCCACAGCTTTTTGACGGGTTTGCTGCCATAAACCAAGTTGACCATGGCGCGAGTCACCATCAGAGCGGTGAACAGCGACGTCAAAATGCCGATAGAGAGCGTAACGGCAAACCCTTTGACCGGGCCAGTGCCAATCGAGAACAGGATAACGGCTACCAGCAGGGTGGTGATATTGGCGTCGACGATAGAGGTGAAGGCGCGCTCATAGCCAGCCTGAATCGCCTGCTGTACTGACATGCCGTTGCGCAGCTCTTCGCGTATTCGCTCAAAAATCAGCACGTTGGCATCCACGGCCATGCCCAGCGTCAACACGATACCGGCAATACCCGGTAGCGTCAGCGTGGCGCCCAGCATCGACATTACCGCGACCAACAGTGTTAAGTTCAGCGCCAGGGCGATGTTGGCAAACACACCAAACACTTTGTAACGCACCAGCATAAACAGCACGACAAGCAGCAGGCCAATCTGTACGGAAAGCAGGCCGCGCTCGATGTTTTCAGCGCCCAGGCTTGGCCCAATCGTGCGCTCTTGCACGAAGTAGATGGGGGCGGCAAGAGAGCCAGAACGCAGCAACAGCGCAAGTTCAGCGGCTTCCGTCGGAGAATCGAGGCCGGTAATGCGGAAGCTGTTGCCCAGGGCGCTTTGAATCGTCGCCAGACTAATCAGGCCACGCTCCACATAAGGCTCGCGCTCAATGGTCTCTTCGCCAGTTTCCGGGTCGGTGACAACCGTGTCTTCGCTCTTGTGCTCAATGAACAGCACCGCCATGTTGCGACCAATATTGGTGCGCGTGGCGCGGTTCATCAGCGTACCGCCGGTGCCGTCCAGATCAATATTGACCTGTGGGCGACCGTTTTCATCAAAGCTATTGCTGGCACTGGAAACACTGTCACCGGTAATGATCACATCGCGCATTAGTTCAGCAGTGCGCGCTGGCTCGTTACGAAACGTCAGGGTTTCCGTTTCGTTTTCCGGCGTGTCGGGGCGGGCTTCCAGACGGAATTCCAAATTGGCGGTGGCGCCCACGATCCGTTTGGCGGCCACGGTGTCTTGAATACCGGGCAGTTCCACTACGATCTGGTTGGGGCCCTGGCGCTGCACCATTGGCTCCGCGACGCCCAGTTCGTTGACACGGTTGCGCAAGGTGGTCAAGTTCTGGTTGATCGCGTAGTCCTGGATTTCATTTACCGACTGATCACTAAGTGTCATCACCAGTGAGGAAGCGCGACCATCGCCTTCGCTACTGTACTCGAAATCAGGAAAGTCACGGCTGATTAGGCTGCGTGCCGTGTCGCGATCTTCAGCACTGGCGAAATCGATCGACAGCGAGCGCTCCTCTACCTCGGTATTGCGGTAGCGGATACGCTCACCACGCAGCAGCTCACGCATGGCGCTGGCGTTGACTTCAAGGCGCTGGGTAAGCGCCGCATCCATGTCCACTTCGAGCAGAAAGTGCACGCCACCGCGCAGATCAAGACCAAGGGTCATGGGCGAGGCGGAGAACGCCTGTAGCCACTCTGGCGTCGCTTCGGCAAGATTCAGCGCTACCGTTGCATCATTGCCTAATAGGTCAGCAGCAATATCGCGAGCGTTCAGTTGATCATCGTCATGGCGCAAACGAATGAGCCACTGTCCGTTCTCTTTTTCGAGCGCTTTGACGTCAATGTCATTTTCGATGAGAGCGGTTTCAACGCGCTCTATCTGACGCTCATCCAGCGAGTCGCCTTGGGCGCTGCTAATTTGGATGGCGGGATCTTCGGGGAATAGATTGGGAAGCGAATAGATAAGGCCAACCACCAGGACGACCAGTATCAGAAGATACTTCCACAGGGGGTAACGGTTGAGCATGCAAGCCCTGCCTTCAATTACAAACGGAATGCTGTGCACGGACACGCCGCGCACAGCAAAGTTCACCATCATTTATACCATGTCACCCCTGCCGGGGTGGCTGGCACTGGCTCGGCAGGGGTAGTACAAGGCTTAGATGGACTTGATGGTGCCTTTAGGCAGTACGGCGGCAACGGCATTTTTCTGCACGTTAACTTCGGTGCCTTCAGAAATCTCGATGGTCAGGAATTCGTCGCTCACCTTAGTGATACGACCCACCAAACCGCCACCAATGACGATCTCATCACCTTTGTCCAAATTGGTGACCAGTTGCTTGTGCTGCTTAGCGCGTTTGGCTTGTGGGCGCCACAACAGGAAGTAGAAAATCAGCACGAAGCCGACCAGCATGACGATTTGCGCAATACCACCGCCAGCGGCGGCTTCTTGGGCATGGGCTGGTGAGATGAAGAAATCCAGCATTGTAGAGAGCTCCTGAGTTAGAAAAAGCTTAGGTTTTTAAAGGCTTAGGTTTTGAAAAGCTTGGTTATAATAAGCTTGGTTGTTAAAAGCTTGGTTCAAAAAACATAGTCAAACAGTTTAAACCACACGCCAAGGCGCGTGGCGATTAATTCGCTAGATTTTAGGTAGCAAGGGGAGGCACTGGCAGGCCGCGCCGTGCATAGAAGCCTTCCACAAAGGTCGTCAATGTACCCGCTTCAATTGCCGCGCGCAAATCAGCCATCACACGCTGGTAGTAGCGTAAGTTGTGGATGGTGTTGAGCATTGAGCCGAGCATCTCATTGCAGCGGTCTAAGTGATGCAGGTAGCCCCGAGAGAAACTCTTGCAGGTATGGCAATCGCACTCTTCATCAAGCGGGCGGGTGTCAAAACGGTGCTTGGCATTACGAATTTTGACCGTGCCTTCCGAGGTGAACAGGTGGCCGTTACGGGCGTTGCGGGTGGGCATCACGCAATCGAACATATCCACACCCCGGCGCACGCCTTCCACTAGATCTTCGGGTTTGCCGACGCCCATTAAATAGCGCGGCTTCTCATCCGGCATCCAAGTGGGTAGGTAGTCGAGCACCTTGATCATCTCTTCTTTAGGCTCGCCGACGGAAAGCCCACCAATTGCCAGTCCATCAAAGCCGATCTCTAGCAGCCCTTTGAGCGAACGTTCGCGTAGCTCAGGGTGCATGCCGCCCTGAATAATACCGAACAGTGCAGACGGTGAGTCGCCGTGGGCATCGCGGGAGCGCTTGGCCCAACGCAGCGACAGCTCCATGGACTTCTCGGCTTCGTCAAAGGTGGCCGGGTAGGGGGTGCACTCATCAAAGATCATGACCACATCGGAGCCCAGCGAACGCTGAACCGCCATGGACTCTTCCGGGCCCATAAAGACTTTGCTGCCATCCACCGGCGAGCGGAAATGCACGCCCTGTTCGGTGATCTTGCGCGTTTCGCCCAGGGAGAAGACCTGGAAGCCGCCAGAGTCGGTGAGTATCGGTTTGTCCCACTGGGCGAAGTCGTGCAGGTCGCCGTGGGCTTCAATCACCTCAGTACCGGGGCGCAACCACAGGTGAAAGGTGTTGCCCAGGATGATTTCGGCGCCGATCTCTTTGACGGAGTCCGGCGTCATGCCTTTCACCGTGCCATAAGTGCCTACCGGCATAAACGCCGGGGTTTCGACCGTGCCACGGGGAAAGTGAAGGCGACCACGGCGGGCGCGGCCATCGTCAGCCAGGCGCTCAAAGCGCATAAAGCATTCGTTTCGCATAAAGGTAACTCGTTAATCTCGTTCGTTTGGCGCGACTGGAGTAGAGCAAGCGGTCAACAATCAGCAATCAGTAACTAGCGGGTCAGCAGCATGGCATCGCCATAGCTAAAGAACGCATAGCGCTCGGCTACCGCCCGTTGGTAGGCGTGCATGATGGTGTCGTAGCCCACAAAGGAGGACACCAGCATCAACAGTGTCGATTCAGGCAAATGGAAGTTGGTGATTAAAGCATCCACGCAGCGCCACTGATAACCGGGATAGATAAAAATATCGGTATCGCCACTATAAGGCGCGATCTGCCCATCGCTGCTTTTCATGCAGGCGCTTTCCAGGCAACGCACGCTGGTGGTGCCGACCGCCACCACACGCTTACCTGCTGCCAGGGTCTCGCGCACTTGCTGGCAGGTGGCTTCCGTGACCTCAATCCACTCGCTGTGCATATGGTGTTCGAGGATGTTGTCGACGCGCACCGGCTGAAAGGTGCCCGCGCCTACGTGCAGGGTGACAAAGGCACGGTTAATGCCTTTATCGGCAAGGGCGTCCAGCAGCGGCTGATCAAAGTGCAGCCCGGCGGTCGGCGCCGCCACGGCGCCGTCACGTCGAGCGTAAACCGTTTGGTAGCGCTCACGGTCGCTAAGTTCGTCTTCGCGGGTAATGTAGGGTGGCAGCGGCATATGGCCGTGTTTTTCCAGCAGCGCGATCATCGGCGTATCGCCCAAAAAGCGCAGCTCGAAAAGCGCGTCACGGCGGCCTTCAACAATGGCGTGAATATCGCCTTCGAAAATCAGCTCGGTGCCGGGCTTGGGCGATTTACTCGAGCGAATATGCGCCAAGCCGCGGTGAGCATCCAGCGGGCGCTCCAGCAGCATTTCCACCTTGCCGCCGCTGGCCTTATGGCCGTGCAGGCGCGCCGGAATCACGCGGGTGTCGTTAAACACCAACAGGTCGCCCGGCTCTAAAAGCTCAAGCAAATCAGGAAAGCGGCGGTGCTCAAGCGCGCCGCTCTGGCCATCCACACACAGCAAACGGCAGTCGCTACGCTGTTCTGAAGGGTAGCGAGCAATTAATTCGTCGGGTAGCTCGTAATGAAAATCCGCGCGCTGCATAGCGTATAACTCTTAGCGTTGATCAAACAGGCGGAATAGGATAGCGCTTTGGCTGGATAAAGTCAGTCAATGTGATTGACCTACCTCGTTAATTACGTATAATGCGCCTCCATTGCCGGTATGGCGGAATTGGTAGACGCAGCGGATTCAAAATCCGCCGCCTTTACGGGTGTGCCAGTTCGAGTCTGGCTACCGGCACCAAATTCAAAGGGCTTAGCGTTTATCGTTAAGCCCTTTTTTGTGACTGGCTTTCTAGTCCGGTTAGCGCGTGTTCTTACTATGAACAAGTAAGCATGTTGGGCTGTGGTGACAGCTGGATAAAACCAGTTTGGTGATTGGTGACGTCTCGCGGATTTCGTCAGTGATGCAATGATAATTTAATCAATCGTGATGAAGGCATCACTTCCCTGTGGTTTTTATTAGTATGCGTTTTAAAAGTAATGGTGCGTAATCAGCACTATTTTATTGAGGCATCAGTGAATTCGACGGTAAGCATCATTTTATCAGTATCGCTTTTCCTCTATTACTATAAGTATCAGCTTTGTACCAACTCCGAAGGTCTCCGCGTTTTTGTTTTTATTTGAACGCTGGATTCAACCGCAATAGAGCGAATAACCTTTATAAAATTTTCATCTGACGATGACACAATCAATAATAATATTTTATTTCTCCACATGTCATGACATCACCCCCTGACTTTAGTAATGCCGAATTTTTATCGCTCCAAGTTGTCAGATAATGTCGACTCATAACGTTCTGCCCCGCGTTTGGTATCCTTGAAATAGGTAAGCCCTAAACTGTGTTTACAAGTCTCATGAAAGCGAGTGGCATCAGTAGCCTATTGATATGCCGCTTGCAGGAAGGATGACAGCAGCTAAGGTGACAGTAAACGTAACTTGCTTTAACTAAAGCAGCGTAAAGAGGTATTCATGCAAAATCTAGTCAGTCTTCCGTCAATACCGCAAATGGGTGTCAACCCATTATCGAATCCTGCTAGGTCGGTAAAAGTAACTACCATGGCAGTTGTGGAGAGTGTCGAAGCGTTAGTCCAGTTAAGTGGCGTAAAAATGGCGATGGTAGTAGGTCATAATGAGGGTTCGACAAAAGGGGGCGGCAACTTTATTTATCAGCCAGAAGGGCCTGGCTTGCGAATCGGTGGGTGGATATTTCAGCCGGGCCAGACGGTAACTCCGTATCACTTTGGAGCACTGGAAAGCGGTTGGGATCAAGACAGTGGTGACGCCCTGCAAAAGTTTTTTGACTTCTGTGCCACACCGGATTCCCGAGACTACTCTATTTATGGGGGCGGCTCGTTCGGCACGAGCATTCCCTTAGTGGCGGAAGGACTAAACCATGTGTATGGATTCGATCTGGCAATTCAAGCATTAGCAAGCATGGATGATGTGCTGACGGCAAAGAATTGTCGGAGTAGCGTATGGATGGGCAAAATTATTATCAGGGTATCGCAACATCGCACGCTATCAAGGCGTACTGGTGTCAATGGCTTTCGCATTGATGATAGCCGTGCTGCGAAATTTTGTGACTTTAGCGTTAGTGCAGGCTCTGGTTGGGCAGTTTATTTTGGTGCTGGCAATAACAATATGTCGACAGTGGGTAATGTGTCTGCTGTGGATATGGGGGCTTCGACACGCGATAGTCGAGAGCATAAAGTCGTGTCTATTGACTACCAAAATGATGAACGAAATACGCTGTGGCAAAGCACGACTATTACTCTTTCGCCTTCCTCTGTTTTTCCCAGCGATGCTCACCAAATGGAGCGTGCATTCTGGGTTTCAGCAGCAGGAGAGCCCTATAAGATTCGTAGCTTTAATCGAGAAAATCATACAATTACCGTTTACCCCATGGTACCTGATGCAGAACAGCTGCTAGAAGAGCATCAGTTGGTTTATGGGGGAGGCGTTTGTTGCTATAGCGGCGGTCACACAGCAAAAGGACGTATTGGGCATGTGTATCCCATGCGCAGTGGCATAGGGTTGTGGTTGACTGGCCAATCTTCCGCAAACGTTGATGGCTATACCGGTCAGTTTAACGGCATTGATATCGCACTAGGCGCCAATCCAGAGAACGCCTTCGGTGGTAGTTTCATCAGTTCGGTATATTTTGAGGCGGCTCGCGTCGCTGATTTGGTGTTCGTAAACCAAGTCAGTTCGTTTTCGTACGGCTCCCTTTTTGGCTCTAGTGCCTCCTTGGATACCGATAAATGGTGGAGTTTGGGCTATAAGCGAACTAACACACCACCTCGTCAAGGTGGGCTTCAGCGATTCCCTATCGCTTTCATGAATGATGGAACACTATGGGAGCCAGGTGGGGGGCGAGAGCTGAGTTACGACAATGCCCGATATGTAGCCAGCGCCAGCAGTCCTACTTCTTATCACGCTCAGCCGACACGAAATACCACAGAAATTTATCTAACGGCAAATAGAGAGGTAGAAAGGTTTCGGGGTGTATCTCCGATTGTCTTTCATCTTTATGGTCAGCGTGGCGCAAACGGTTCCTATCATCGTGCAATGCCAGTTACGTGCGAGGAGGGTTACACCATCAATGGCAAAGAAGGGCCGCTATTGATTGAGAATCGTAATGCGCCAGTAACACTGTATGCGCTGCTTGAAAGTGGCAATAATTGGATCGTGACACTAAGCGAACACCAAATTCTTTAAGCTGGAAAATGCAATGGGAGCACTCCTTTACGTTGCTACTACGTCACTCATTACTCTGCTGATTGTTACTCAGTGTATTCACCTTTTGGGTGCGAATTTTGTGCTTCAATTAAGCACGTAGTTCCGTTAATGAAGCCGGTAAATGATGAGTAGCCAAAAAATGTAGACTATTCATCGCAAATTTTTGAAATGCGCCGCCTATGGGCGCATTATTTATCTAGCATGAGTAGTGCTGCGTGTTATTGGCGCTCAAAAGCCTCTTTTCATATTTATTAATGAGCATGTTTCATATTAATGGAGCGGAACAAGAGGCTAGTCGCCTCGTGGTATTGCAAAACCATTCTTGCAATGGATGTCAAAGTAAGTTGAACCAATAATGAAAAACTATTTTTTATCTTTCCAATAAAATGTCTGTCTCCGATAGGATCAAATCAGCAATCCTCTTTGCTCCCTCTACTGACAGATGATCCTCGTCAAAATAGAAAGATACGCCTTCTTTTCCTGCATAACAAACTTCGTCGTCGCAGAGGATTTTATCCACATTAATGCGTTCAACGAACTTAGGGACAATGTCTTTATTATTGAAGAAAGTATTAAATGCATCCCACCAATCTCGCGAAAGACCTTGAACGTCTCCGTTTATTATTCTGTCTGCATACACTAACTCTTGAATGCTTCGTGGTAACTCTGGCGATTGGTCAACATAAATTACTTGCTTACCACTCGCAGCAATATCTTCAAGCGTATTCCTCAGGCTTTCAATTACGGGATTAGCTTTATCTTCACTTCTTATAGTAGGTAAATTTGGGTAGGCTCCCAGTGGAGTGCCCCAAATTTGAGCCGCCATACGGTAAGAGACAATTATATGGGTAAACTCATCGCTATCTATAAGGTAACTGACAGTATTGTTTGCCCACTCGGAGCAAGCTGAGCTGTCTCTATTACCATATGATGCTGCGCAGCCGCTAAATGAGAAATGCGCTACACCAATATCTGTCCCCTTAACCTGCTCTCCCAAAGCATAAGCAAGCTCAACAACATGGCTATCGCCAAATACGGCTATAGTGGCATTGTCATTATTATAGCGACAAGCATTTTGAGGTTTTATTGGATTATCTGCACTAGCATGGCATTTATTACGCATCGGGCTTGATGTGGCCGTTGACAGATATGCACTCTGTTCTGCGCTTAAACGAATTCTATCAGGGATTCCATTGTTTATATGCCCATAGAAACCGAATGAAAAAACAGCGCAGGAAGCGACAAAAGCAGTAGCGAATACTTTTGCCCTGCTATTAATCCAGGAACCATTTTTTGTTCTGAACGGACGTTCCACATAGCGCCAAGTCAAATAAGCCAATGCTAATGAGGAAAAGCAAAGGGCTAGCATCGTTGTCCAATGAGGGTAAGGAAATATTTCTATTCTAGCAAAAGCCATTAAAGGTTGATGCCACAGGTAAGCGCTATAGCTTATCAAGCCTATACCTACAACGAATTTTAATGAGAGTAAATTATAAACAAGAGTGCCAGTTGAGCAAAACAATATGATTAAAGCTGTGCCTACGACAGGTACAAGGGTATAAGCTGAAGGAAATGGAATGCTTTCGTCAAATAGAAAAATTGAATATAAGATTAGACAAAAACCCAGAGTGGAAAGAGTTTTATTTGCCTTTATAGGTCGGTGATAATTATATAAAGCACACATCGCGCCAGCTCCAAGCTCCCAAGCACGAGTAGGTAGTAAATAGAAATTAGCCGACGGAGAGTTTCTCCAACCCCATTCTGACAGTAATAGGCTTGCACATGATAAACCTAAAACAACATAAAATATAGGTCGTTTCCCAAAGCGCCATAAGACCAATAACAGTAGGGGGAAAAAGATGTAGAACTGCTCTTCTACTGCCAGACTCCACGTATGTAATAGTGGGTTTAGCTCTGCAGCCGGAGCAAAGTAATCCTCTTTAGCCCAAAATAAAATATTAGACGAAAAGAAACTTACTGCCACAAAAGCTTGTGAGAAATCCTTAAATTGTTGAGGTATCATCCAAGTATAGGCAAAAGGAATGCAGCACATCATTACAAAGAAAAGCGCTGGCAGAATTCTCCGAGCCCTTCGCTCATAAAACTGAGCGATAGAAAAACGTCCATTTTCTAAGTCTTTTATAAGTATTGATGTGATCAGATATCCACTAATTACAAAAAAAACATCTACTCCGATGTAACCACCAGAAAACCATGAAAATCCTGCATGAAATAAAATGACAGGCAGAACAGCCACAGCTCTCAATCCATCAATTTCTTTACGATACTCCATTCCCAGCGTTCCTTTCCAAAATTTACCAGTGCAAAATGAATGGGGAAATCTTATTTTTAAATTATTTTAGGCAGTGGTTTTCTATAAAAATACAATGTACTGCCCAAAAAATAAATAGGAAAGAAAGATTAAATCAATGTGCGGCTCAGCCTTGTCTAGCCCTGGTACAGCATCTCTGTATAAGCTATCAGAAATTGGCGGGTTGAAGCCATCAAGCTGAACAGGATTGAGAGTCTTGCTATAGCTCCTATTCTGACCTCTCCAATAGCCTTTGCTGCTGATGGTTGATGTGAAACAATCCAGATGTAGCTCCACAATGGTGGATAATGGTTAGAAAACCAGTGATCACCGCCTTATGACCAAGTGTTTCAGAGCAAATTGTTGGATATCGTCTCGTGTAGGTCATTTGCTGGCCTGTCTTGCAATACTTATTGGACAATCGGCAAAGAATTTTTTCGTCCTCTTTAAGAAAAATGCGATCGGGATGCTGGTGAATACAGGACATACAGAATGGTATGGTTATTGGCTAGAAAGTTAAAGTAAAATGAGTTCTAATGCTAACGCCTTATATTTCAGTTCTCTGCTGTTGGTAATCATACTAAGGCATGTAAACTAAGCCAGTTATCAAAAATAGTAAGAGGGTGCTTGAAAATGGAATATAGGCGAGAAATTGATGGGCTTAGAGCGGTTGCCGTTCTGCCGGTCATACTTTTTCATGCAGGTTTTTCATGGTTTGCTGGTGGATACGTTGGCGTCGATATATTTTTTGTTATCAGTGGATACTTAATCACTACTATTATTATTAATGATATTGAAAATGGTAGGTTTTCCATAGCAAAATTTTATGAGCGAAGAGCGCGTAGAATACTGCCGGCGCTTTTCTTTGTTCTGATTTGCTGTATACCATTTGCATGGATGTGGATGGTGCCCTCTCAGTTCAAAGATTTTTCCCAGGCTCTCGTTGCCATAACATTTTTCTCTTCTAATATTCTTTTTTGGCGGAAAGAGGATTATTTTGCACCAGCGGCAGAAGAAAATCCATTGCTACATACCTGGAGCCTGGGCGTTGAGGAGCAATTTTATATATTTTTTCCCATTCTTCTTATAATGTTATGGAGATTTGGAAGACAGCCGGTATTTTATGTTGTTTGCTTGCTTTCATTAATTAGTTTTCTTCTTTCGGAGTGGGGATGGCGTAACAATCCAGAGGCCAATTTCTATCTACTGCCCACGCGTGCTTGGGAGCTAGGGATTGGCGCTATTTGTGCTTTTATACTTAATGGTCGACCTGTTAAACCAAACCAGTTCCTTTCTTTAACCGGCCTAGTGCTTATTATATATTCAATTTTTGCTTTTGATGAAAGTTTACCTTTCCCTTCAGCTTACGCGTTATTACCAGTACTAGGTGCGGCATTAATTATTATTTATGGTTCCTCAAGCACGTTCACCGCTAAAATCCTGTCTATGAAGTGGTTGGTAGGTATTGGTCTTGTCAGCTTCAGTGCTTACTTATGGCATCAGCCGTTGCTGGCATTTGCTAGAATTAGGTCTTTAACCGATCCTTCAGCTGTGCTGTTATTCGGACTTTGCGTCGCATCAGTAATTCTAGCTTTTTTTAGTTGGAAATTTGTTGAGCAGCCGTTTAGGAGTGGGCCTAAAAGTATATTGAATAGTAGAGCTAAAGTTTTTGCTATTTCATTAGTGGCATCTGTTGGTTTTATAGCATTTGGTGTTCATGGCCATGTGAATAATGGTTATTATGATGAATGGATAGCAAGTAACAAAGAATATGCCGATGTAGCAAGTTTTTTGAGCTATAGAGATACAGATGATTACAGGTATCAATTTAGCATGGATGGTTGCTTTTTTTCAGGCGCAAATGGTTCTTTAGATGATTATAATAGCTCTTGCTTGGATATAAGGGAAGGTGAGGAAAATTATATTTTAATGGGAGATAGTCATGCAGCGCACCTGTATAAAGCATTAAGAGAAAAGTACACTGATTCTAATCTTTCGGTGGCTACCGCGTCAGGCTGCAAACCACTATATGGTAATGAAGGTCGATTGCAGTGTACTTTACTTCATGAGCAAACATTTAAAGAAATAGAAGCGAAAAAAGAGCTTGTAGATGGGGTGATACTTTCGGCGAGGTGGGAAGAGAGTGATTTTAATGGAATCCAAAGAACAGTAACTATTTTAAAAGAACTGGGTTTGAATGTTGTTATAGTAGGGCCTACTGTTGAATATTCATCAGATTTTCCGATAGTATTGATAAGGCTTTTGAAGGAGTATGGTGAAGTTGAAACAAACACGTTGTCAATGGAGAGTAAGCATAACTTAGATAATGATCTGGAGGTGCTTGCAGCATCATTAGGCGTAGGATATGTTTCAATGATTGATGATTTATGCTCTGGCGACGAATGTAGAAACTATTCGCTAACAAGGGAGCCTATGCAGTTTGATTATGGGCATCTTACTCTTTCTGGAGCAAGAACATTGGTTAATGAAAGTTTTCCTGGCTCTTTGTCAAATATGTTTTTGCCGAACTAATCTGCATGTAAGTAAATGTGTGGCATTACCTTAAGTTATTTGTATGTTATTCGCTTTAGGTGGTATATGAAATGCGCCCCAAAATGGGGCGTTTTTTATTGTCTTCTAAGTGTATGCGTTTGTTCTTAAAGTGTCAGTCGAGTATGGGCACTTGCTTCACTGCATTCTCAAAATGTTTAACCGAATTTTTTATAAAGACTAACAAGCTCCTCGCTTTTGGCATCCTCGTGCCAGCTAGCGGCGTAAGCTTGGCCTCGCTCGGCAAGCTGCTGTCGCAAGATTTCATTGCTTAATAGCCGGTTAACTTTGGTGGCGAAATCGTCATGGTTATCCTCGGCGATGAGGCATCCTTCTCCCTCTTTTAATATATCCAGTGTTCCCATCATGGCGGTGGAAACCACCGGCGTGCCAAGCGCCATTGCTTCCAGCAATACCAGCCCCTGGGTTTCCGTGCGTGATGCAAATACGAAAATATCGGCGGCGCGGTAGGCGGCTTGCAGTGGGCCGTTGCGGTCAAGATAGCCGAGGAAGAGTACAACATCTGCCATGCCCATTTCTTGGGCGCGTTTGACTAGCGTTTCATGGGCCGGGCCTTCGCCGGTAATGATCAATCGGGTAGTTGGGTGTTCCGCTAATACCTTGGGCAGCATATCGATCAGAAAATCGATGTTCTTCTCAAAGGCGGCTCGGCCCACATAGAGCAGCAAGCGTGCTTCTTGAGGCAGGTCGTAGTGGGCGCGAAAGTCGCCTTCATGCAGGGCCCCTTGAGGGTGGCAGAACGCCTCAAGTGCTAAACCAGTGGCAACGACCGTGATGGGCGTCGTCACGCCGTAGTGGGTGAGCGCTTGTTGCATTGCCCGTGAAGGAGCGACCACAGCGTCGAGCTGCTGACACTGGTGCGCCGAGAGCCTCCGTGCAGCAAATCGCAGCCAGCGACGCGGAAACCAGCGGATATAGTGATGAATGTACTCCTCAAACAGCGTGTGATAGGTCGCCACTACCGGTAGCCCAAGACGACGCCCTAGGGTTACACCTGCATAGTGGGCGGTAAAGGGTGTGTGCACATGAATAAGATCAAAGGCTTCATCGGCAAACTGCGGTGTCAGGGCGAGTAGGTCACGGTAGCGCATCATGCGGTCTTCAGGGTCTCCGGGCACGTGGCGGGAAGGAATACGCAGCACGCCTGGTTCATCCACTTGGCCCACGGGGTAGTCGGGGCAGATCAGTGTGACCGAGTTTCCCAAGCGTTCAAGGGCGCCGCGAAAACTGGCAATGGAAGTGGAGACGCCATTGACGCGAGGATAGTAGACATCCGAAATCATGAGTATTTTCATACCGCCCAGCGGCATCGCGGTTGCGGGTGCCGTCGAGTGAAACAGCGTAAATGCTGATGACAGTCGCGCCTCACGCTCTGCTTCCCGCTGCTGGGTTATGGCGTTGCCATTGGCTAGCTGAGCGAGGGCTTGAGAGCGTGCGGCTATTTCTGATTCGCTGAGAGGGTGACTAAGAGGATGGCGTCGGCGCTGTGACATGTTGTTTAGACTCTTATGGCAGCTTACGAACACGCTATCTTGAGTCCATGACTGGCGGATGACAGCCAGCGCCCTTTTACCTGTCCCTTCTCTACCCGGCACAGCGTTAACGCACAGTTGGCTGCTTGCTCGCTTTTTCTTGCCTAGCCGTTTTATAGTGAATGAATCGCATTCGATGAAAGACGGTACTCCACCATGGCCCTTTTTGAGCTGCATAGCCGCAACTTAGCCCAGGAGCAGGTGGCCCATACCCACGATTTCCATCAGCTTATTCTGGCCACTTGTGGCGTTACGGAGCTTTCGATGGAAGGGCAAGGGGAGCGGGTCACCGCTCGCCGCGGGTGTCTGATTCCTTCGTCGCGCCATCACGAGTACCAAGGAGATGGCAGTAACCGCACCTTGGTGTTGGATATTCCTGTTGCGCATTTGGCGTCGCTTGAAAAGGGCAGTGAGATCGAGCGTCTCTTTGATAAGCCGCGCTTTTTCAGCGTCCCCCCCGCGTTAAACCAGCTTACTCACGCCCTGGCGAATCAGCTTGAGCAGTGCCCCGCACTGCAGAATGAAATCGCGATTCTGCTGTTACGGGCGCTGACCATGTACCTGCATGATGCCTCTCCTACTGAGGCCGGGCAGTTGGGCCAACACTGTATTAGCGAACGCCTAGATCTTGCTCGTCTGGATGCCTGGTTGGATCAGCATCTCGCCGATGAGGTCCGTGTTGAGCAGTTAGCTGCTTTGTGTGCCTTGAGCCCCGGGCATTTTCACAGCTGCTTTCGCGAGCTGACCGGTGTAACGCCGCTGGCCTATGTGCAACGCAGGCGCTTAGAGCATGCCCGTACCTTGGTACGCCATAGCACGCTCAGCTTGGGGCATATCGCCATGCTGGTCGGCTTTCGCGATCAAGGCAGTTTCTCCCGCGCCTATCGGCGATATTTTGAGCTTTCCCCATCTTCAGATCGTTAGGCCTCCACCTGACAGTCGGTGATAAAATTTTCTTGCCTGCATGACTTGCGGGCAAATCTACCTCAGCTTCGGGCAAGTAATTTGCCTGCTAGCGCTTTAGTCTTTGACTAATCCCTTATATCAACACCCTTTATATCAACAGCACCGCTTTCAAGGAGCAACACCATGAGCGTTACCTATCAAGACAGCAATGCACGCATGAGCCAAGTGGCGATTCACAACGGCACCGTTTACCTCGCAGGCCAAGTTCCACCTGATGCCACGGCGGATATGCGCGGTCAAACCGAGCAAGTGTTGGCGCGCATTGATCAACTGCTGGCCCAAGCAGGAACAACCAAAGAGTACCTGCTCTCAGCGCAAATCTGGGTCACCAGCATGGCGGAGTTCGACCAAATGAACGCGGCTTGGGACGCCTGGGTTGTGCCCGGTCGCCCGCCAGTGCGTGCAGCGCTTGAAGCCCCGCTCGCCAAGCCCGAGTGGAAAGTGGAAATCATGGTAGTAGCCGCGCTGCCGGAGGCCTGATATGCGGTTTGTTTCTGCTGAAGAGGTCACTCGCCACCTGACGTGGGATGGCTTGATCAAACGGCTACATACGACGTTCGTGAACGGCGTGGAGTCACCTCCCCGCCATCACCATGCGATGCACCGGCCGGATGGCGAAGCCACCATGCTGCTAATGCCCGCCTGGGAAGCGGCGGGTTACATCGGCGTGAAAATGGTCAACGTGTTTCCGCAAAACGCCGACCACGGTATCCCGGCGATCTCCGGGCTCTACTTGCTCAGCGAGGGTAAGTACGGTCAGCCGCTGGCGTGCATCGACGGCAGCGAGTTAACCCGGCGTCGCACGGCGGCCGCTTCCGCGCTTGCCGCCCAAGCCCTGGCTAATGAAAACGCAGAGACTCTGTTGGTGGTGGGAACTGGCAAGCTGGCGCCCATGGTGATTGAAGCCCACGCTAGCGTGCGGCCTATCAAGCGGGTGCTGATTTGGGGGCGTAATCCCAGCAAAGCGGCGTCGATAGCCGACGAGTACGCCGAGCGTTTTGAGACCCATGTAGTGGAAGCGTTAGCGGATGCGGTAGCAGAAGCGGACATTATTAGCTGCGTGACGCTCTCCAATCAGCCGCTGATTAAAGGTGAGTGGCTAACGCCCGGCACCCACCTGGATTTGATCGGCGCGTTTCGGCCACAGATGCGCGAAACCGATGCGCTATGTTTGCGACGCTCAGAAGTATTTGTAGACACCTTCGCCGGTGCCAAAGGCGAAGCGGGCGATATTCTGCAAGCCATTGAAGAGGGCGAATTCCAGTTCGACCAGATTCAGGCGGAGCTTGCAGAGGTGCTAGCAGGGACGAAATCGGGACGCTCTGGGCCGGAGGCCATCACACTATTCAAATCGGTAGGCGCGTCGCTGGAAGATTTAGCCGCCGCGATAGAAGTATGGGAGTCACTGCCCGCACAACCATAACAAGACCGACATCGCTACCGTTCAGGTGACACCGCCAGTCATAACGAAGACCGACTAATAATCAAAACGAGGTATGTTATGAACGCTAAAAAATCTGTACTAATCGCCGCCTTGGCGGCACTTCCGCTGGCTATTGCCAGTGCTAATGCGCAAGCACAATCCTATGAGATGGTGATCGCCACGCAGATTCCGGAAGATATGAGCAATAACGAAATCTATCCGGCGCTGGTGCACTTCAAGAATCTGGTAGAAGCGCGCACCGACGGGGACCTTGAGGTCACGATTTTCGGCGGCGGCCAGCTGGGCTCCGAAGTTGAAAACGGCTCGGAAGTGCAGGGCGGGCGTACGCTACAGTCGACGATTATGTCTGCCGGGGCGATGTCATCCTTCTACGAAGATTACCAAGTCGTCACCGCACCCTTCCTATTCACCAACTGGCGTCAGGCATGGAGCTTCTTTGATAGTGAATGGTTCGCCGACTTTATGTCCGGCACCGTCGAAGCCGCCGATATGCGTTATTTGGGCACCTTCGACGATGGCGGCGGTTTTGTTGCCTTCACCAATAACGTGCGCTTGATAGAGACCGTCGAAGACTTGGAAGGTCTTAATATTCGTACCGAAGAGAACCCCGCCCACGTGGCGATCATGCGCTCGCTGGGCGCTTCCGCTACGCCGCTGCCTTGGGGCGAGTTAATTACCGCGCTGGAAACCGGTCTTGCCGATGGCCAGTTCAATGCGCCGGTACTCAACACCACCTTCAACTTCGATGCAGTCACCGACTACACCACGCTCACCGGCCATGTGTATAACAGCGCCCCCTGGGTGGTCAGCGAGTCGTGGTACCAATCGCTGCCCGAAGAGCATCAGCAGGCGCTGGTAAGCTCAGCGCGGGAAGCGATTCAACTGAGCCACGGTATGTCTGGCGCACTGGCTACCGCGAGTTGGGTGGAGTCCTGTGAACGCTTCGAAGCGTGCTACCTGATGCCCGATGCAGAGCGTGAGCGGATGGCGGAAATTGCTCGCCCCGCTTGGCAGGAGTGGATCGTCGATGACTTCGGCATGGACGAAGCCCGCGTACAGGGGCTGCTTGATGAAGTCGAGCGTGTCGGCCAGCAATTGGCAGAAGACGACTACCGCATTTATGGCCAATAAGTTCAGGGTCAATAAATGCAGGGCCAGTAAAGCTGGGGATAAAAAGCACCTGGGCCAATAACGGTTAGCGAATGATAAACGCTGGGGCGATGTGAAGCCCCGGCGTGAGGAAAAACCATGGGCGTTCTAACTCCTTTGCGCCGCGTGAGCGACCTCGTCAATCAGGTGGCCATCGTGGTGTGTGTGGGCTGTATTCTGGCGATGCTGGGCATCTCGTTCACTGCGTTTCTCTACAAGCTGATCACCGGCAGTACGCTAAGCTGGACCTATTCGCTGGCGCGGCTGTTTCTGCCCTGGATCGGCTTTCTCTCCATGACGATTTCACTGCGCTACGGCGAACACGTCGCCATGACCCTGCTGGTTCGCAGCTTGCCCCGCGTGATGGTGCAGGTGGCTGCCGGACTCTGTTTGGCGGTGATTGGCCTGTTTGCGCTGATGCTGACGTGGTACGGCTGGGGCTATTTCACCAGCGCCACCCAGGTCTATATGGTCTCCGACCAAATCCGCATTCCCAGCAAGTTCACCGCCATTGTCATACCCATTAGCGGTTTGATTATGTTGCTGCACCTGGTGCATGGCTTTGCGCTGCTGGAGCACTTCATCGATGAGCAGGAGGTGATTGGCGAACTCATCGACACCACTGATGGGGAGCACCGCTCATGACTCCTGCGATTATTGCATTTGTCGTGCTGCTGTTTATCGGTGCACCGGTGGCGGTGGTGATGGCAATGTCGGGGCTGGCAGGCGGCTTTGCGTTAGGTGGCGAGCGCATGCTGGGGATTATCGCTGACCGCATGTTCTCCGGCGTTTCGGGCTTTCTGTTGATCGCCGTGCCCTACTTTATTTTCACCGCTGAGCTGATGAATCAGGGCGGGCTGACCCATAAGCTGATTGCGTTCAACAATGCGCTGTTTGGCCGGGTGCGCGGGTCACTCTCCCACGTGAATATCTCAGTCTCGGTGTTCTTTGCGGGTCTTACTGGCGCGGCGGTCACCGATACCGTCGCCATCGGCAAAATCATGATTCCCGAGATGAAAAAGCAGGGCTACGATGCCGAATACGCCGCTGCGGTTACCGCCTGTTCTTCTATCATCGGGCCGATTATTCCGCCCAGCGTGGTGATGGTGGTTTACGCCACGCTGCTGCGAGATATCTCGGTGATTGACCTATTCGCGGGTGGCATCATTCCCGGCCTGTTGATGGCGTTGGCGCTGCTGGGCGTTAGCTTCTTCCTCGCCTGGAAGCGCAACTACCCGAAACAGGCGCCAACACCCTTTAAGGCAGCCATCATTGCGCTGTTGGTTGCGCTACCTGCGATGGTAGTGCCGCTGATTATCCTCGGTGGGATTCTCTCGGGGCTAACCACGATTACCGAAGCGTCAGGCTTTGCGGCGGTTTACGCCATTGTGATTGGCGTGGTCTTCTACCGTAATCTTACCTGGCGCAAGATCTGGGATGCGCTGGTGACCACGGTGCGCTTCTCCGGGGTAGTGTTTTTTCTGCTGGCCACCTCGGCGGTACTGGGCTGGTTCGTTACTCGCTCGGGCATCGCCAGGGATGCGGCCAGCATGATCACCACCTTTAGCGATGTGGCCTTTGTGCAACTGATGCTGGTGTGTCTGCTACTCTTGGTGATTGGCACGGTGATGGACGTGCTGCCTGCCCTGGTGGTCATTGCGCCGGTGCTGGTGCCAGCGATGATTCAACTCGGTTTTGACCCGCTGCACTTCGCCATTTTGATGATCGTGGTGCTGAATATTTCCAATGTGACGCCGCCGGTGGGGATGACGCTGATGACCGCCGCGCGGATAGCCGAGGTGCCCTACGAACGGGCAATTGTGGCATCGCTGCCGTTTTACGTGTCGTTTTTAGTGGTGATTGTGTTACTGGCGGCGTTCCCTGCGCTCTCCACCTGGATTCCGTCACTGCTGTAATTTAGCTAAGGACTGCGACCCATGAAGTGTTTTTATCACCCTGACCAGGCGTTGCATGCGCCGCCGACCTTCTTGCTGCGCGGCCAGCCTGTGCCATCGCCGGAAGGCCCGGTGCGCGCGGAGCTGCTTACCCAAGGGCTTGCCCGTTCAGGGCTGACGCTGACCGCACCGAACGATGCCGACTCGCCGAGGCTGCGTAAGCGCCTGGAACAGATTCATACGCCGCGCTACCTAACGTTCCTGGACACTATTTACGCCCGCTGGCAGGCGTTGCCCAATGCGGCCGAATTTGTCGCGCCCAATATCCACCCCTGTGGCGGTGGCCACCACTACCCGCGCCACCCGATTGGGCAAGCAGGCTGGCATCTGCACGATATGGCCTGCCCGCTGAGTGCTACCAGTTTTCAAGGCGCGCTGGCCTCGGCGGCAACGGCGGAAGCGGCCGCAGAAGAAGTGCTTAATGGCGCCCCAACGGCCTACGCGCTGTGCCGCCCGCCGGGTCACCATGCCGGGCCGGAACGCGCCGGCGGTTTTTGCCTGCTGAACAATTCCGCACTGGCAGCCACCGTGCTGCGTGAACGCTACGGTAAAGTCGCGATCATCGATGTGGATTTGCATCACGGCAACGGCACCCAGGATATTTTTTATTATCGTAGCGATGTTTGGACAGGCTCATTGCATGCTGACCCTAGCGACTTTTATCCGTTTTTCTGGGGCGGTGCAGAGGAAGAGGGCAGCGATGAAGGCGTTGGAACCAATGTCAATCTGCCCCTGCCGGTGGGCAGTGATGGCGACGTTTATCTCGATGCCCTGGCGATCCTGATTGATCACCTGCAACGTTATGAGCCGGGTGCCGTGGTGGTAGCGCTAGGGCTAGACGCTCACAAGGATGACCCGCTAGCGGGATTGAGTGTGGAAACCGAGGCGTTCATTGAGGTAGGCAAACGCCTGGCGGCGCTCTCGCTGCCCATGGTGATTGTCCAAGAAGGCGGTTACCCCACTGAACACCTAAGCGCCAACCTGACCGCCTTTATGCAGGGTTTTACGGCATGAGCAGAACCGGTTTTTACTGGCACGAACGCTGCTTTTGGCATGATCAGGGTGCGATAGGGGTATTTTCCGCGCCCGGTGAATTCCTGCAGCCTCAAGCTGCATCAGAAAGCCCGGAAAGCAAACGGCGGCTGAAAAATATCCTAGAAGCGAGTGGGCTGATTGACGAACTCCACGTACTGAAGCCACCCGCCGCAACGCTTGATGATCTGCTGCGCTTTCATACCCCGCGCTATTTAGATGAACTGCAGGCGGGGGATAAAGCGCGTGGCGGCAATGGTGGCGACTGCGCGCCTTATATGCCCGGCAGTTGGGCAGCGGCCACGCAGTCCACTGGGTTGGCCGTCGCCGCAGTGGAAGCCGTGGCGCTGGGCGAGGTAAGCAATGCTTATGCCCTATGCCGCCCGCCGGGGCACCATGCTGAAGCTGATCAGGGTCGCGGGTTCTGCCTGCTGGGCAATATCCCCGTGGCGGTGATGCGCGCCCGTGCCTTGGGGCAGGTTAACCGTGTGGCGATACTCGATTGGGATGTTCACCACGGCAACGGCCAGCAGGCGGCGTTTTATACCGAGTCTGAAGTCTTTACCGTCTCGATGCATCAAGCGGCCAACTACCCGCTGGAAACCGGCAGCTTTGAAGAGCAGGGCGAAGGTGCAGGCCTGGGCGCCAATCTCAACCTGCCGCTACCGCCCGGCTGCGGCCTGGGCGCCTACGCGTACGCCATGGAAAAACTGGTGTTGCCCGCGCTTGAGGCGTTCAAACCTGACCTGATCGTGGTGGCCTGCGGTTACGATGCCTGCGCCAAAGATCAATTAGGCAAGATGTTGCTCAACAGCCAGGCCTTCGCCACCATGACCGCTCAGCTAAAAGCTCTGGCCGAGCGCTGCTGCGAGGGCAAGCTGGTGTTCGTGCATGAAGGCGGTTATTCCGAGGGCTATGTGCCACTCTGCGGCCACGCAGTGATCCAGACGCTGGCAGGTAGTCAGATTGCCGTGCCCGACCCGCAAAACGATGAAATTGCCGCCTGGGGCTATCAGGCCCTGCAACCGCACCAGCAGTCGTTGATAGACGACTGGTGCCAACAGTGGGAGCAACGCAAACAATGACACCGCTTTATGACCGCGATGGCTGGATTTGGCACGATGGTGAATGGCTGGAGTGGCGTGAGGCCAAGGTGCATGTCTTCACCCATACTTTACACTACGGCATGGGCTGTTTTGAGGGCGTACGCGCTTACGCTGGCCCTGATGGCACGCATCTATTTCGTGCTGCTGAACATACCCGTCGCTTGGCAGAAAGCGCCCATTCGCTCGATATGCCACTGCCGTTTAGCGAAGCACAGCTGATCGATGCCCAGCGCCAGTGCCTGACCAAAAACGGCCTGAGCAATGCCTACCTAAAGCCCACGGTGTTTTTCGGCGCGGAAGGTATGGGGCTGCGTGCGCAAGGATTAACCACCCATGTCATGGTGGCCGCTTGGGATTTGGGCCCCTATATTTCGCCCCAGGCCGCCACCCATGGTTTGCGCGTGCTAACCTCTTCCTGGGCGCGCCACCACGTCAATATCAGCCTCTGCCGGGCGAAAACCAACGGCCACTACGTCAACTCGATACTGGCACTGAATACGGCGATCAAGGCTGGGTTCGATGAAACCATCATGCTCGACCCAGAAGGCTATGTGGCCGAGGCCTCGGCGGCTAACGTCTTTTTGCTCCGTGATGGCGTGCTGCACACCCCGGAAGTAACCTCCTGCCTGCAAGGCATCACCCGGGATAGCGTGATTCAGCTGGCGCAAAAAGTGCTGGGTATTGAAGTGCGTGAGCGGCGGATTACCCGTGATGAGCTCTATACCGCCGATGAGGCGTTCTTAACCGGCACCGCCGCCGAAATACTCCCGCTTCGCGAGTTGGATGGCCGCCGAATTGGCGGTCGCGCGGGCGCACCACCCGTCAACGAACCCATCAGCCCCGACAGCGTGACGGCGCAACTGCAGGGCTTATATCGCCAGGCGGTGCGCGGCGAGCTGGATGACTTCAGGCATTGGTTAACGCCTTAGATCCATTGGGGTTGGCAGTAAGAACTATGCAACCCCTGTCACCTGCTGCGAGGGCAGGTTGAAGCGAGGGTCTTTTTCCAGGGCCGGAAAATGTTCCCAACCATTCCGGCATTCCCGCCATCCATGGCGGTCAGATGACAAAAGTAGCGCCCAGGGATGGGTTCACAGCGCCCTCGCGGAAACCTGTCCTCGATGCACCTTGCCATCCGCTTGCCCAACTTTGCTAACTGAATCAGGTGTGCTCTTTAATAGCCTGTTCAAGCGCCGCCAATCTTCCCGGCTCCAGCGCTGCTTGTACTGCCGTAATGCGTATCACATTGGCAAGCTCTGGGTGTGTCAGGCGAGTGACTAATACGCCTTCGGCGAGCAGTTGCTGGTGTACCTCGGCGGCGAGTTCGGCGCTGGGCAGGCGAATGCCGATGAAATTGGTGGCGCTGGGCAGTACATCGGCACCGAGTGCGCGAAAGTGCTCAGCCAACTGCTCACGGCGGGCTTTTACATCAGCGACATGTTGGTGAACCTCGTCAGGGTGATCAAGCACTACTTCGGCGGCGGCCAGGGTCAGTGACGACACCGCGTAGTGAATACGCACCTTCATCATCATAGCCAGCACCTCGGGGTCGGCGATGGCGTAGCCAATGCGCAGACCCGCCAGGCCATGAGCCTTGGAAAGCGTGCGAAGGCGAATCACTCCCGGTATGGCTTTGGCAGCAAACTCGCTGCCCGCGTCATCACGAAAATCTCCATAGGCTTCATCCAGCAGTAGCCAGCAGGTGTCAGGCAACGCCTCGCGCAGCTTGAGAATGGCGCTGTCGCTATGTAAGTGGCCGCTGGGGTTATCCGGGTTGGCCAGATAGACCAGCCGCGCGTTTTCCTGATGCGCCGCTGCGATAAGGGCTTCCAAATCGGGGGCTAGCACGCCCGGCGCTTCATAGTAGCTGGGCTCAATCAGGCGGCAGCCCTGGCCTTTGGCGAAATAGCCCAAGGTGGGGTAGGTGCCTGCGGTGCTCACCACGGTGTCGCCCGGTTCGCAGGTGGTGCGAAGGGCCAGGGCAATCAAACTATCGGCACCGGCATCTACCAGCATCGTTTCCAGTGGAATACCTTGCTGAGCACTTAAGCGCTGGCGCACGCCCAGAGCTTCGGCATCGCCGTAACAGTAAACGTGTTCGGCCAGGGCATCGCCAAAGTGTTCACGCAGGGCGCGGTGGGGCATATCCAGGCCTTCGTTAGAGCCCAGCCGATGGGGGATCACCTTGCCAATGCGGCGCTCTAATACTTTGATACCTGGAAAGGGGTTATGCGGGCCTTCGCCAGTTAAGTGCTCGGGATAACGGGGCATAGAAAGTCCTAAAACAGTAAACAGTGTTAATGATTAACTTAAAACGTTTCTTGAAGTACTTTACCGCGATTCAACAGATTGAGCGGATCTAGCGCTTGCTTGAGGGTATGCATCAGCTCGATCTCGGCGCTTGAGCGACAGGTGCTCAGCCAGGGGCGCTTCTCCAGGCCGATGCCGTGTTCGGCGGAAACCGAGCCGCCAAGTGCCGCCAGCGGCTGATAGACCATGGCTTCTACTTCACGGCGCACCTCGACCTTGGCGCTCCCCACGCTAACGGAAATATGCAGATTGCCATCGCCCAGGTGGCCAAACACTACCAAGCGCGCCTCGGGCCAACGCTGGGTTAACTGCGCTTCCAAGGCATCGGTGTAGCGCTGCATATCGGCAATCGGCAGGCTGACATCGAAGGTAAGTACCGGCGCCATGCCCTTGACCAACCCCTCGATATCCTCACGAATCGCCCATAGCCCATCGCGCTGGGTAGTCGACTGCGCAATCACCGCATCGACGATCAGCTCGTTCTCTAACGCGCTTTCTAACGCCTCGCTGAATTGGGTGGCGTTGCGCTCGGCGTCGCTGCCCAGGGAATCAATGATCACATAAAACGGGTGCTCGGTGGCAATCGGCGGGGTGTGGCGGCCCAGGGTTTCAGTGAGCAGCCGGTAGTGGTTTTGCCACATCACCTCAAAAGCGCCGAGGCTCCCGCCCAGTAATTTGCCCATATGGCTGAGCAGACCAGTGAGCGCCTCAAATGAAGGGCAGGCCACCATCGCCGTTTGCTCGCTGGGAGTGGGTGGCTGTAGCCGCAGCACAGCCCGAGTCACAATGCCCAGAGTGCCTTCGCTGCCGATAAACAGCTGCTTTAAATCGAAACCGGCGTTATTTTTCAGCATGCGGTTCATGGAACTGACCACCCGGCCATCGGCCATCACTGCTTCCAGGCCGAGCACCTGCTGGCGCATCATGCCGTAGCGAATGACCCGGACACCCCCGGCGTTGGTGGCGATATTGCCGCCAATGGTGCAGCTGCCCCGGGCGCCCAGATCCAGCGGAAATTGCAGCCCGACCTCTTTAGCGGCTTCCTGAACCCGTTGCAGTGGTGCCCCGGCCTGAACATTAAGCGTACCGCCTACCTGGTCTATCTCTTCAATCGCGGTCATCCGCTCTAGCGATATCACCAGCTCATCTGGGCTCGCCTCAGCGCCGTGTACCAAGCCTGTTAGGCCACCGTGGGTCACCACCGGCTGCTGCACCTGATGGCAAGCGCGCATCACCGCGGCGACTTGTTCGGTATCCGCCGGGCGTACAATAGCGCCTGCCTGGCAGGGCGCGCCGGTCATCCAATCGACACTGCGGCTAATAACATCGTCGCCCGTTAATACGTGGGTCGGGCCGACAATGGCGCGCAGAGCCTCCAGGGTTATGTGCATGTGTGTTCCTTAGCGTGTCTTGTCCATTCGGTAAACTAGCTTTTGAAAAACCTGCTTTGCAAACTTATGCGGTTGCCGCCACGGGCGCTTCGCGGCCGGGAATTGCCTTGAGCAGGTCTTGGGTATACGCCTCACGTGGGGCGAGGAAAATCTGCTCGGCGCTGCCTTGCTCGACGATGCGGCCGTGCTGCATCACCACGATGCGGTCGCAAATTTGCGCGGCGACGCGCAGGTCGTGGGTGATAAATAGCAGCGACAGGGAGAGCCGCTGTTTCAACTCTTCCAGCAGCTCTAAGACCTGGGCTTGAATCGACACATCCAAGGCTGATACGGCCTCATCCGCCACAATCAGCTCGGGGTTGAGCGCCAGCGCCCGGGCAATGCCAATACGCTGACGCTGGCCACCGGAAAATTCGTGGGGGAAGCGCTCCACGGCGCTGGCGCCCAAGCCCACCATGTCGAGCAGTTCGCCGGCCTGTTTAAGCGCCGCGGCTTTGGGTGTGCCGTTGGCAATAGGCCCCTGAGCAATCGCCATACCCACTTTGGTGCGTGGGTTGAGCGAGGCGTAAGGGTCTTGGAATATCATCTGCACCCGGTGGCGTTCCCGGCGTAGCGCATCGCCTTTGAGCTGCGAAAGATTCACGCCATCCAGCAGCAGCTCGCCGCTGTCCGGGTGCTCCAAACGCACCACACAGCGCCCGAGGGTGGACTTGCCGGAACCGGATTCGCCTACGATGCCCACCGTTTCACCCCGCGCCAAGGTGAGCGATACATCCTCAAGGGCGCGCACTTCGCGGGAAGGTTTAAGGAACCCGCCTCGGGAGCGAAAGACCTTATTGAGCTGCTTGATCTCCAGCAGCGGGGCGACTTGGCTGGTTTCACGGTGGGGCGGCACCGCATTGCTGGGAATCGCGGCAATCAGCGCTTGGGTATAGGCGTCTTGAGGATTCTCAAGCACCGACTTGGCGTCACCCAGCTCGACGATCTTGCCGTGACGCATGACGCAAACTCGATTGGCAATTTCGGCCACCACGCCAAAGTCGTGGGTGATAAACATCACCGACATGCCGCGCCGCTGCTGAAGGTCGCGAATCAGCTCCAGAATCTGAGCTTGCGTGGTGACATCCAGCGCAGTGGTGGGCTCGTCGGCAATCAGTAGAATGGGCTCCAGTGCGAGTGCCATGGCAATCATCACCCGCTGGCGCTGGCCGCCGGAAAGCTCAAACGGGTAGGCGCGAATGGCTTTCTCCGGCTGGGGAATACCCACTTCGATCAACAGCTCCAGCGCGCGGGCTTGGCGTTCTTTGGGGGTGAACTGGCCGTGGGCCTCGAACACTTCAGCAATTTGCGCGCCTACCCGCATCAGTGGGTTAAGGGCGGTCATTGGCTCCTGGAAGATCATGCCGATTTTTAGCCCACGCAGGGCGCGGTGCTGCTTTTCCGTTAAGGTGAGAAGATCCTGCCCCTCGAACAGTATCTCGCCATGGGTGGCGTTCACGCCCTTGGGCAGCAGCCCCATCACAGCGTTGGCGGCCATCGATTTACCGGAGCCGGACTCGCCCACCACGCACATGATCTCCCCGCGCATTACATCGTAGCTAACATCCTCCACCGCCAGGGCGCGATCCGCTCCTTTGGGGAGCGAAATGTTGAGGTCGCGAATGCTAAGCACGGTTTCTGTTGATGCTTCATTCATAACAGGTACTCCAGCCATAACAAACGCCTAGCGCTCGCGGGACAGTTTGGGATTCAAGGCGTCATCTAACCCTTCGCCGACGAGATTTAAAGCCAGTACAGTGAGCAGAATCGCCACTCCCGGGAAGAAACTCAGCCACCACGCCTGACGAATCACCGTTCGCGCCGCGCCGATCATATAGCCCCAGGACATCACGTTAGGGTCGCCCAAGCCGAGAAACGACAGCGCCGACTCCAGCAAAATCGCGGTGGCCACCATTAACGATGCCAGCACGATAATCGGCGACAGCGTATTGGGCAGAATCTGACGCAGAATAATCGTGGTGTTGGACTGGCCCACCAAACGCGCCGCTTCCACGTATTCTCGGTTGCGCAGCGACATAAACTCGGCGCGCACTAAACGGGCCACCGGCGGCCAGCTGACAATCGCAATCGCCAGCACAATTGAGGTGATGCTCGGCTGCATAATCGCCACCAGCACTATCGCCAGCGCGAAGTTGGGGATGGTCTGGAAAAACTCGGTAAAGCGCATCAGTACATCGTCAATGATGCCGCCGTAGTAGCCTGCAATAGCACCCAAGGGAACGCCAATCAGCAGCGCCACGCTGGTGGATACCAGCCCAATCAACAGCGACACCCATGCGCCGTGCATTAAGCCTGAGGCCACGTTGCGGCCCATGGTGTCGGTGCCCAGGGGAAAGCCATCTTGCGAAAGCGGCGGCAAAAAGGGCCGCTGAACCATGCGCCAGGGGGATTCAGGAAACAGCAGCGGCGCCAGTATCGCCATGGCGATAATCAGCAGCAGGATGATCAGCCCCACCAGGGCGCCACGGTTTTGCGCGAAGCGTGCGAAAAAGCTCATGCGGCCCCCTTCTTGATACGTGGATCAGCCAAGCTGTAGACCAGATCAGTGATGATATTGAAGACGATGACCAAGGCCGCCGAGAAGAAGAAAATACCCAGCAGCAGGTTGTAGTCGCGCTGTTGCAACGCTTCGAACATCAGCCGCCCGATGCCGGGCCAGGCAAACACGGTTTCGGTCAGGATCGCCCCGCCGACCATCTGCCCCGCCTGCAGGCCTGCTAACGTGATGATTGGCAGCAGGGCGTTACGCAACACATGACGGCGCTGGATAATGCTGGGCTTCAAGCCCTTGGCGCGGGCGGTTTTGACGTAATCCTGCTGAGCGGCATCCAACATCGACGTGCGCGTCATGCGGGTGTAAATCGCCATAAAGAACAGCGCTAATGTCGTCGCCGGGAGCACTAGGTGCTTGGCGACATCGAGCACCAGCGCAAACCCCGTATGGCCTGCCCCCACGGTGTAAAGCCCGTAGGCGGGCAGCCAGCCGAGGTAGACGGAGAATACCACCACCGACATCAGTGCGACCCAGAACAGCGGCGTGGCGTAGAACACCAGCGCCAGCGCCATGATGATCGAGCCGGAAGGCTTCTTAACCCGTGACGCGGCCATGGAACCCGCCACGATGCCCAATACCAGCGAAAGCACAAAAGCGGTGCCGGTGAGCAGTAGGGTGGCGGGTAAACGATCCATAATCAGATCAAATACTGGGACGCCCAATCGGTAGGAGTACCCGAAATCGAGCATGGCGATACCCGACACGTAGCGCCACAGCTGCACATACATCGGCTGATCGAGCCCAAAGCGCTCGCGCAGTTGGTTAAGAAACTCCTGGTCGGCGGCACCCGCTTCGCCAGCCAGAATCGCGGCCGGGTCACCGGGGGCCAGCTGAATCAGCAAGAAGTTAAAAATAACGATTAAAAACAGCACAATCACGGCTTTAAACAGCCGCATCAGAATGAGGCGCGCGTAAACCATAAGTCGTTTCCTGGCTAATACCTTCAAGACATAGCTAAAAAACCCAGGTAGCTCTCGCTACCTGGGTGGCTTGGATTTAGCGATCTAGCCAAGCATCTTTAAAGCCGTCGTTAACACCTACGCCGGAAGTAACCAGGTTCTGCACATCACAGCGGTACAGCGTCGGGAAGCCCAGCTCCATCAGCCAGCCAACGGGCACGTCTTCGTGCAGGATTTCCTGAACTTCACTGTAAAGTGCTTCGCGCTCTTCGTCGGGAAAAGCCGTGGCGGCCTCATTGAACAGCTCGTCGACACGCTCGTTTTCGTAGCCTTCCACGTTATTCCAGGGCGAGCCCTTGGCAATATTGTCGGAAAGGTAGGTGCGTGAAATGCCCAGTGCTGGGTCGCCATACTGGTAAAGATAGGTAAAGGCCAGGTCGTAATCCCAGTCGCCCAGGCGCTGGTTCCAGCCGCCCACATCGGTGGCTTGGGTTTCAACGTTAATGCCTACTTCGCGCAGGTTCTGCTGCACGGCTTCGGCCCAACGGGTCCAGGTTTCGCCGTAGGGCAGCGGCAGGATCGTGATCTCTTCACCGTCGTAGCCCATTTCATCCAGCAGCTCACGGGCGCGGTCTGGATTGTAGTCGTAGGGTTCCAGGTCATCATTCTGGAAGCGTGCATTGGAGCCAAAGGCGGAGAGCGGCACATTGCCCAGGCCGTTCCACAGAACATCTTTGGCGAACTCGCGATCCATGGCGTACATCACCGCCTGGCGGAAGCGCTTATCAGCGGTGGGGCCTTCGCGGTTGTTCATCCACAGCATGGCAAAGGGGCTGAAGTACTCATGGCCCTCTTCGGTCATACAGACGTTATCCATCTCGGCCAGGCGGGGAATATCGAAGTTCTCGACGGTACCGCTGGGCAGCACATCGATGGTCTCGTTCTCGAAGGCTACCGCACGGGAGGCGCCATCGGGAATGATGTGCCAGTTCACGCCATCCAGGTAGGGCAAGCCCTCTTCGTAATACTCTTCGTTCTTGACCAGTTCGATCACCGTGCCGCGCTCCCAATTGGAGAACTTGAACGGGCCAGTGCCGATGGGGTGGTCGTTGTGCTCGTTATTGCGGAAGTCGGTACCTGCGTAGAGGTGCTCAGGCACCATAGTAAAGGTACCCGCCTCGAAGGAGATCAGGAACGGGCCGAAAGGCTGCTTCAGGGTAAATACCACGGTGTGGTCGTCGGTGGCTTCGATGCTCTCTACATGCTGCAGCACGGCGCGGGCACTGGGGTTCAACTCACGGTGGAAGACATCGGCGGAGAATACGACGTCATCGGCGGTAAAGGCTTCGCCGTCGTGCCAGGTAACGCCTTCACGCAAATGGAAGGTGTAGGTGCGGCCATCGTCGCTGACCTCCCACGACTCCGCCAGCTGTGGCATGGGTTCAAGGTCGGTGGAGTAACGCAACAGGCCTTCGTAGATATTGCCCGAGACGGTACGTGTGGGCGCGTTCTGAACCATGCCCAGCACCAGGCCAGGCGGCTCCGGCTGGATAATGGTGTTAACCACACCGCCCTCTTTAGGGTCATCGGCCAGTGCGGCGGAGGTAAAAGCGAGTGCTGCAGCGGAAATAGCCAAAGCTAAAGGTTTTTTCATGTTTCCTGCTCCTCGGTTATTAGCACGTAATGAGGTTACGTAGTCGTTTGGCGAGCGAGGCGTGACGTGTCAGGCCCGATTGTGATGTTTATTGGGGACCTGTTTTGACCATAGCAGCAGTTGGTAAAACTGTCGACAGTCGGCAATCGTTCGTCGACAAGCAGCTTTTTTTCGTCATACTTAAGGAAACGCGTCATACCCCACGAGTGAACTTTATGGCCTTACCAACGGCGGCTCCCAGGCCCTTCATCCATCAGCAGAACCTGGTCGAGCAGGTGGCTGACTATTTGACCCAAGCGATTATTCAGCAACACTTTTTACCCGGCGAACGGCTCTCGGAAGTACAGCTTTCCCGTGACTTGGGTGTCAGCCGTGCGCCGGTTCGCGAGGCCGCTCGTTTGTTAGAAAGCCGTGGCTTATTGATCTCGAAACCTCGGCGGGGCTTCTTTGTACGCGCGTTGAATGCCGTTGAACTCGAAGATGTGTTTGATTTGCGGCTATGCCTTGAGCGTCATGCGATTCAGCGCTTAACGGAGCGCTATACGCCGGAAGCTCAGCGCGCGCTCAAGCAGCAGGTTGAGGTGCTCTGTGAGGCCGCAGCCGGTAACGATGGCACCCGCCGGATTGAAGAGGATCTGCAGTTTCACCGCCTCATGCTGCACTACGCCGGCAACGAGCGACTGTTGCGCGCCTTTGACGACCTGGCACATGAACTGCGCCTCTGCATCACCCTGATTACCAAAACTCATGAAGCCCCCGACACCATCGCCACCAGCCACTTTAAGCTGCTCGACGCGCTGGATAGCGGCAGCCCAGCCGCCTGCCGTGAGGCGATTGACTACCACATAGGCGTTGCTCGCAAATTCGTGGTGAAGGGTGTGGGCGAAACCGGAGATAGTTCTGATGAAGGATAGTTCTGATGAATATAGTGCCGATGAAGACCTTCTTCCACGCTGATCAATGTCTGCATCGGCCGCAAACCTACTTCTCCCGTGGGAAAATGCGTACGCCCCAGGAAGTGCCTGAGCGCGCCACACAACTGCTGGTAGCGGCCAAGCGGCTGAACTTCGATGTTCAAACACCTGGCGATTATGGCGTGGCCCCATTGAGAGCGGTGCATTCACTGCCCTATCTGCGCTTTCTCGAAAGCGCCCATCGTCGCTGGCATGCCCTTGGGGAAGATTGGGGAGAAGAGGTTATCTCCAATATTTTTGTGCGTTCGCCCAATGCCCTGCGCGGCATATTGGCGGAAGCCGCCCGCTACCTGGCAGATGGCAGCGCGCCGGTGGGGCAGCATACTTGGCAGTCTGCCTACTGGTCAGCGCAAAGCGCAGTCGCCGGTGCGGAGGCCTTGTTAGCCGGTGATCGGTTTGCCTATGCGTTATCGCGCCCGCCGGGCCATCACGCGGGTATCGATTCCGCAGGAGGCTTCTGCTTTCTCAACAATGCCGCCATTGCCGCGCAGCACCTTACCTCGCGCTACCCGCGCATCGTCGTGCTCGACCCCGACATGCATCACGGGCAGGGGATTCAGGAGATTTTCTATCATCGCGACGATGTGCTGTATATCTCGATCCATGGCGATACCACCAACTTTTATCCAGCGGTAACCGGCTTTGAAGACGAGCGCGGGCTGGGCGCCGGGCTGGGCTATAACCTCAACCTGCCAATGCCCCATGGATCAGAAGAGGCGGTGTTTTTTGACCGCCTGGAACAAGCTTGCCAGGCCATCCGCCTGTTCGAGCCTGACGCCATCGTGCTGGCGCTGGGGTTCGATATCTACGAACTCGACCCCCAAGCCAAGGTCGCCGTTTCTACAGCGGGGTTTGGTGAACTGGGCCGCAAGGTGGCGAGCCTGAATGTACCCACGCTGGTGGTGCAGGAGGGCGGCTACTACCTCGAAGGGCTGGAAGCCAACGCGGTGAGTTTCTTTGAGGGGCTGCTGGGTAAGGCGTAATCAGTAAGACAAGCCATCAAGGTGTCTGGCAAACTAGCCGCTTTCAGCGATCAGCAAAACGATCCGATTAGTAAACGAAAGGACACGGCATGGATCAACCAGCCTTGAATACGCTGCTTGAGGGCTTAATCCACACCTGGGAAAACGAGGTAGTGGAATTCAAGCAGGCTGATAACGATTACCCTACCAACAAGATTGGTGAGTACTTCTCGGCC
This sequence comes from Vreelandella neptunia, assembly GCF_022489065.1. Classification (GTDB taxonomy): domain Bacteria; phylum Pseudomonadota; class Gammaproteobacteria; order Pseudomonadales; family Halomonadaceae; genus Vreelandella; species Vreelandella neptunia_A. Next base: position 305,974 of record NZ_JAKVTW010000002.1, read on the forward strand.
CTCAGCAATGAAGCCAATCTGCGTGGGCTGGAGCGTGCCTGGCTGGTATTTGGCGTTAGCAATAAAACTCGTGGTGTAGTGGGAACCAGCTACCGCGAAGACTCTGAGCGCTTGCATAGTCTGAAACAACAAGTGGCACAAACCACCGAGCCCAGCGTCACCTTCCGCAATATCCATGAGTTGCAGCATACAGGCGGTAGGGTTTTGCTATTTGAGATACCGGCAGCACCCCGCGGCATTCCCATAGCATGGAAGGGGCACTATCACGCCCGTGCGGGTGAAAGCCTGGGGTCCCTGGGACTGGATAAACAAGATGAGATTCGTCAACAAACTCTGGCACAGGACTGGAGTGCGCAGCTAGTTCCAGCTGCCAGCTTAGCCGACCTGGACGAGGCTGCGCTGCACAAGGCCCGTGATGCCTTTGCCCAGAAATACGCCAATCGCTTTAGTGGCGAAGAGGTTATGGGCTGGCCTTTGTCCACATTCCTTGATCGGGCACGCATTACCCAGAACGGCAAAATTACGCGAACTGCGCTGTTGCTACTGGGCAAGGCTGAATCGGCTTGGCATCTCTCGCCTTATCCAGCCCAGATGACCTGGAAGTTGGAGGGTATAGAGCGTGCCTACCAGCACTTTGCTCCTCCTTTTCTGCTAACCACTTCGCAATTGTATCAGCGCATTCGTAACATCCAGTTACGCCTGCTCCCACAGGATGAGCTGTTGCCTGTTGAAGTATCGAAGTATGACCAGAAGATTGTGCTGGAGGCTCTGCACAACTGCATCGCTCATCAGGATTACATGCGCAATGGACGGGTCGTGTTAATTGAACAGCCGGATCGGCTGGTGTTTGAAAATGAGGGAAGCTTCTACGAGGGTGTGCCCGGTGACTATCTGGAAGGCAATCGAATACCCCGGCGCTACCGCAACCCCTTTCTAGCCCAAGCCATGGCCGAGCTGAACATGATCGATACTATGGGCTACGGCATTCATGACATGTTTGCCCGCCAAGCCCGTCGTTATCTCCCCATGCCCGATTATGATCTTGGTGAATCGGGTGCGGTTAGGTTGACTATCTATGGTGGTGTCGTCAATCCAGCCTACAGTCGGCTTCTGATCCAGCAAACTGACCTGCCACTTGCGGATGTGTTGGCATTAGACCGAGTTCAGAAGCAGTTACCGATTCCCGACGAGGCGGTAACTCGCCTAAAGCGCGCTGGCCTAATAGAGGGGCGAAAGCCGCGTTTTTATGTCTCGGCCAGTGTGGCCAAGGCGACTGCAAGCAAAGCGGATTATATCCGCACACGCGCGCAGGATGATGAGTTTTACGCCAAGCTGGTCATCGATTATTTGTATCAGTTTGGCCAAGCCAATCGCGCAGAAATCGACAAGTTGCTAATCGACAAGCTCAGTGATGCGCTCACTCTTGAACAAAAGCAGCGCAAAATCGGCAACCTTTTGACCAAGCTGAGGCGGCGGAAGCGCATTCTTAATACGGGTTCGAGAGGTAAGCCAGAATGGAAGCTTGCAGAATGAAAACAGTAGAAAATAAATTTATATTATCTAAAAATCAGCTATTTATGTCTTTCTGCAAAAAACGAAAGTACGCGAAATGCAGAAAGAATGCAGAAAGAAAATGCCATGGCACTGGAATTTAAAACTAAGTTTTAAATTCGGGCCAACGGATAAACACAAACGAAATGATCAGGTCATCCAGCGACGCCAGAAGATGCCGCTTTGGTCTGTGTCTGGCAAACTAGCCACTTTCAGCGATCAGCAAACCGCTCCGGCTCGTTATTGAAATAGCCATTTAGATAGCCATTGAAATAGTCATCGAAAGGACACGGCATGGCCCACCTGCTACGCATCGTGATGATTCACGGCCACCTGGAAGGGGTGGTGGAACTGAGTGTGGATGGCCACACCAATATTTGCGGCACCAACGCCTCCGGTAAAACCACGCTGCAGCGGCTGGTGCCGGTGTTTTACGGCGAGCTACCCAATAAGGTCGTGCCCAAAACGCGCATGAAGTTTGATGCGTTTTACCTGCCCAACCGCAACAGCTATCTTGTGTACGAATACCGCCGCGAAGCGGGCAACATTTGCCAGGCAGTGCTCACGCGTAAACAAGAAGGCGGGGTGGAATACCGTTTTGTCGGCGCGCCTTACCAGCCGGAAGATTATCTGGTGGAGAGCGACGCGGGCGTGGCGGCGCTGGACTACACCCAGTGGGCCAGCGGCCTGCGGCGCAACGGTACGCCGGTGTCGCCCAAGCTGGGTGCCACCTCTGAATTCCGCTCGGTCATCCAAAACGATTTTACCCAGCTGCATGGTAACAGCCGCGACGGTCTCAAACTGCGCCAGATCGCGGCGCAGTTCAGTCTGGTGAAGCCCGAACGGCGTATCCGACATATTGAAAAGTTGGTCTCCGCGGTGCATGCCAAAGAGGGCAAGATGGACACCCTCAAAACCATGCTGGCGGCGATTTTCGAAGAGGATGGCGTCGAGCTGCCGGTGACCCGGATTCGCAACACCAAGGCGCGGGAGTGGATTGCCCAGATGCGCCAATCCATGCGCCTGGAACCGCTGCAGGCATCCCTGGCCCGGCTCGCCGGTATCGACCGCGAACTCGCCGACCTAGATGCCACGCTGTGGCAACTGAAGCCCCAGCTAGAAGAGGACCGCCAGAAAGCAGAGCGCCAGATGGCCGATGTGGATGCTGAGCTGGCCCGCCATCACCGCGAGTTCCAGCAGCGGGAGAGCGACTATAGTGAGGCGCGGGATAAGCTAAACGACCGCCACAGCGAAGTGGTCAGCGATTTGCAGCAGACACAGCGCCGCCTGAATGATCTACAAACCCAGTACGAGCAATACGCCGAGGCGGACATGCCTGCCCTGGAGCGCGACATCAACGCGCTGCCCCAGTGGCGGGAACAGCGTGACCAGCTGCGCACCCACCTAAACGTGATGCAGGACGCGGTAAAAGAGAGCCAGGCGCGCCTGGATGGTCGGCTGCGCGAATTGTCTGAGGCGCTGGCCCGCCAGACCCGTGAATCCCAGGAACTGATCGACGCCCTGGTCGAAGAGAAAGCCCTGCGCCGTGAACAGCAGTGGGAATCCGAACAGCAGCTCAACGAGCGCTACCAGCAGGAGCGCCAACGCCTGGAAGGCGAGTATCAGGCGCAGCTGGAACTCGGCGTTGAACAGCTAGCCGAACTAAAAGCGCAGCTCTCGCTCTCGACCCAGACCGCCGAAGAGGCTTCCGAGGCGGAGCTTGCCCAGGCGCGCTTGGATCAGGCCCAGCAGGAGCGCAACGCATCCGCCGCTACGCTGGATGGCCTGCGCCGGGAGTTTGAAAGCCGCAAGCGCGAGCGCGACAGTGCCGAACAGCAGCTGGTGCAGCTTCGTCAGCAGTTGGAGCGCGCCGAGCAGCGCTGCTTTGCGCTCTATCAGCAGCGCGACCCGGAGCAGGGCAGCCTGCGCCACTTCCTGCGCTACCACCGCCCCGGCTGGGAGCAGCAGTTAGGCAAGGTAATTGCCCCGGAGCTGCTGGAGCGGCGTGACCTCGCCCCGCAGCTGGCAGAAGGCGCGAGCGATGACCTATTCGGGCTAGCGGTGGATCTTTCCGCCATTGCCCTGCCGGATTACGCCCAGGACGAAGCCAGCCTGCTGGCCGCCATCGAAGAAGCCGATAGCGCCAAACGCCGGGTGCAAACGGAGAGCCAAGCCGCTGAGAAATCGCTCAAACAGCATAACGAGCGGGTGCAGCAGGCCGATGAAGCCCAGGATCAGGGCCGCATGGCCCACAAGCGCGCCGAGCAGGAAGTCGAGTTTGCGCTAGAGGCCCGCCGCCAGCAGCACGAGCGCCACACCAAGCGCCAGCAGGAGCGCCGCACTGCTCATCAAACCGCGCTAGCCAGCCAGGAGCAGGCGCAAAAGGAGCTGCGTGAAGAGAAGCAGCAGGCGCTCGCCGCCCTCAGCGAGACCCATCAAAGCCAACTGCTGGAGCTAAAAGCCGACGGCCAGAGCCAGGTAGATAGCCTGGATGCCCAACTGCGCCAGTATAAGCAGCAGTTGAGCGAAGCCAATGCCGAACACCAGCGCCAGCGCGCGGAATTGGAAGAGGCCTTTAGCCAGGAACTGGCCGACCAGGGCGTCGACCCCGCCAAGCTAAAAGATACCAAGGCGCGGCTGGCCAGCCAGGAGGAACGCATTCGCGTCACCGCCGCCCGACAGGATGAACTCACCGAATACACCCGCTTTATGCGCGTTGAGTGGGGGCAGCACAAGCCGCAGCTGGTCGCGCAAGAAGCCGAGCTGGAGCAGGCGGAGCAAAAGCAGCAGCGCGATAAAGAACACCTGAAAAACGACTTTCAGGCCGCGCGCAAAACCCACCAAAGCACGGTCAGCACGCTGAAAACCCAGCGGGAGAACGAATACGCCGCCCTGGAAGCCTTGAAACCGCTGCTCACCCAGCTGGAAAGCCTTGCCATTGAACCCGACGGCCAAGCGCCCGGTGCGCCCCTGGGCGATGTGGACGAGCGCATCGAGCGCGCCCGCCAAGCGCTGGGCAATCGCCACCAGCTTATCGAGCAATTACGCCGTGGCTGCCTAGAAGTGGAAAGCCAACTAATCAAGGACGCCAGCAGCGGCTTCGCCGAAGCGCTGGAGAGCGAGCGCAGCAAGCTGCAGAGCGATAACCCGCGCCTACAGCTGCCGCTACTGCGCGACATGCTTAAACTGCTCGAAGACCAACAGCAGCAGTTGATTCAGGAAGGCCGCAACCTGAGCGACGACCTGGATAAGTTCTTCACCGTGTTCCGCGACTTGAACCGACGCATCAGCGCCCAGAGCCGCCGGCTTTCTGAAGAGGTTGCCGATGACCTGCGCCTGGAAGGCATCACCAAGGCCGAAGTGCGCATCCAGTCCACCATTGATGAACTCGGCTTCTGGGAGCCGCTGAAGCTGTTCGCCCAGCGCTACAAGGAGTGGCGCGAATCCGGCCAGACGCTGCCCAGTGACGACTACCTCAATGCCCTAGCGGACGTGGTCGATTTGCTGCGCAGCGACCAGCAGTACAGCTTCGAAAGCCTGCTGCGCCTGGAGCTGCACCTGAACGAAGGCGGCACCGATCTGGTAATCAAAAACGACCGCCAGCTGCTGGAGTCCTCCAGCCACGGCATGGCGTATTTGATTCTGTGCAAGTTCCTGCTCGCCTTTACCCGCCTGCTGCGCGGCGATGCGGAAATCGCCATCCACTGGCCGATTGATGAGATCGGCACCCTGGCGTACCACAATGTCGAAAAACTGTTCGACGCCTGCGACAGCAACCGCATTCATATCGTCGGCGCGTTTCCCAACCCCGAGTCCGATGTGCTGCTACTGTTCGCCAACCGCTACCTGATCGATCGCGATGAGGCCAACCCCAACAAGCGAGTGTTAAAACGCATCGAACCACGGCTAAGCCGCCTGGCCGAACGGCTCCATGAACGTCAGCAGGAGGTGACGGTATGATCGAACATGGCCCACTGCTAGAGCGCCTGCTGGCCGGTGAGTTTGTCTGCCCGATCAGCGATGAAAGCGGCTATCGTCATCTCACCAATGAAGAGACCCGGGAAGAGATCGATACCTACCTGCGGCCGCTTAACCGGCGGCTGGCCAGCAATGAGGATGGCAGCGTCTATTTTCTGGCCTGGCGTCAGCTCAATGACAACGCCCGGGATCAGTTGTCCCGCCAGCTTGGCGATACGCTCAATAGCCTGCTGCCGCTGCTGGAGTGGCTGCAATTGGTGCAAGAGGCGCTGGGTCGCGATACCCTGGCTGCCCCCGGCGATGTGCTCAAACCCGCCGAATTCAGCGCCAAGTGCGAAGACAACCAAAGCCTACGCGAACGCCTGGAGCGCCTGGCCACCGACAGCTTTTTTGGCTCGCAAAGTGACCAGCTCGACGCCCAGGTAAAGCAGGTCTTTAAACGCTTAAAAGAGCACGGCTACCTGCTTCAGCCGCATTCAGAGCGGCAGGTATTCGTCGTCACCGGCAAGATCGACTACCTGGTGGATCTGGTGCGCTTTATCCGCGATGAAGAGAACCTGCCCATCGAATCCGGTAGCGAGGAGGGCTCTGGCGCTCAGGAGGCCCTTCTGTGAGTGGCGGTGAGCATGCACTCGAAAGCCGTCTGCTGAAAACCGGCAGCGAACGGCTGGCGCTACTCGGCAAGCACGCCGATGTACTGATGCAGGCCTACACCCGCGATGAAGTGCCGCTGGAATCGCTCAGCGATAGTGCGCTGCGCAAGCTGCTGGCGGCGCGCATCCTATGGCGGCCGGATGAGCAGAGCGGCGTGAAGCTGGCGCCCAAGGTACGCGAACTGATCGCCGAGATGCTCGCCGACGAGACCCGCCGCCATGTGAACGCCGACGTAGCGGAAACCCTGGAGCTGATTCGTGCCCTGGTACACAGCTACCGGGAGGCGCGCAGCCGCGGCGAACACTGGCGGCTGGAGCAGCAGCTGATGCGTCTGCGCCAGGAGGTCGACGACCTGAACGGGCGCTTCGCCGATGCCATCGATAGCTTATGGCAGAGGCTGAATAGCGATTTCGGTTTCGTCAGCCAGCTCAACGACAAAATCCGCGAAAACGACCGCGCCCAGAAGCAGATCGCGCGGCTGCTGGATGGCCTGGCGTTGATCGACTTCGACGAGTTGATCGAGCTGGTGGGCAGCGACGGCGGCCTGCGCAAGCTGTTAATCAGCCAGCTACAGCAGCAGCTAAGCCACCACTACACCGGCCTGCGCGAAGTACAGCGGCGCTTGATCGAATTGATGGCGCGCTTTCGCAAGCAGCAGGCGCGCAGCCGCTTGATCAGCGGTATGGTCGCCTTTATGCGCGAACACCCCGGCTTTGTACCCGGCAACTACGCCCGGCGCAGCGAAGTGCCAGGGCTGGTCAATCAAGCCGCACCGCTAAGCGCCGCCGCCGCCCCGGCGCTGGATCGCAACCTGGATAGCCGGTTGCTCGCCGAACTGCTGCACCAACTCCCCCAGCCGCGCCACACCACGCAAACGGTTGAAGCCGCGGCCCCGGCCCAAGCGCAAGAGAGCAGCCTCGCCGCTGCCCGCCAGCAGGCGCTCAAGCAGGATGTGGAACACTTCTATTTAAGCGTGATCGACCAGCCCCAGGCGGAGCCGGTCAGTGCCCTTGAGTACCTACACGAAAGCCCGTTGGAATGGCCGGATGAAATCTGGCTCTTCCAGGTGATTTCCGAATACCAAGGCCTACCGCGTAGCGATCAGAAAGCGTTCAGGCTCAAACAGCAAGAGAGCCAGGCCAGCCAATTCAATCACCTGCGCCTGATCCACGATGTAGAACTGCAGCTGGCCGTATGAACCTACCCAGCCGCGCACGCAATGGCCTTAACGGCGTCGCCCGCGAACTTCTCCGCCAGCCCGCGGTGGAGAAGCCGCGCCGCCAGTGGGTAGACGACGTAGTGGCCTGGTGTCACCAACACGACATTGACCTGGCCACGCGAATCAACAGTAAAGCGCTGTGCTTTGATGTGGCCTTGCTGGCGCAGATCAATGACGTACTCGAAAGCGCCCGCCTAGCACCGCTAGGCCGCTCACTCAGCGGCCTAACCAGCAGCGCCCAAGCGAAAGAGGGCGTAGAAGAAGACAAGGCAACCCGCGAAAGCCCCCGTGCACGGCGGGTTCTCGTCAGCTTTCCGCCGCAGCCAATAGCAGGGCTTGCCACCGAGCCACGTGCCATTCGCGATGTGGATGTACTCGGCCTAAAGCTGAGTGCCTTTAGCGCCCTGATTCAGGTCGAAAACCTCGACAGTTTCTATGAGTTTTCGCCGGAACTCCCAGCGCTAAGCGGCTACGCAAACCCGCTAGTCGTCTACCGCGGCGACAGCCACTACGGCGGCGGCTTTGCATTACTCGCCGAGGCTTGGCACAAAACCCGCCGAACACATATCTACGCCGGTGATTTCGACGTAAAAGGCGTCACGCTAGCCCTCGACAGCAACGCCACTCACTTGCTCTTGCCCGCCTTTGAATGGCTTGCTCAAAATGCCACGCCGCTGCATGTGCCTGCTGAGCAGTTCTCCTACCAGCGTAGGCTGCGCAAGCACCTTGCTGCGCTGCCATCAGCCCACCCATTGTGTGAGTACCTGACGCTGCTGTTGGAAAAGCAGCGGGGGCTTAAGCAGCAGTGGTTTGGTGGGGAGGTGGTGTGTGTGGGGTTGGGTTAAATTTAGATGTGATAACTAGCTATACAACCGAATTTTATTTTTATGTAAAAATCGTTGAGATAGAGTCATAGTGATTGGCGTTACTTTATGCCATTAAATGAATCTATAATAATTAATGTACTTGTAAATTTAATTTCAATTAGTTCGGTGTGCCTGTGTCAACAAACCTAACTTCTGGCAGAGCATCCTGCTTAGCTTCCTCGACAATGCGCATTAACTCGCTGTCCTTATTATTGTTTTTGTATATGATGTCCCTCGCTAGCTGGACACATGCTGCACGTAGAAATGAAATGCTGACAGACTCTCGGGTGGAAGGAGCGATATTTCTATACGCTGAGCTATCAAATATTACAGGTAGAATTTCTATCAATGACTCTATGTTTTCAACAGTGAGATATTCTTTATTATACATCTCATTGGCAGTACGTATTAGCGCTGGTAAACCAATTATACGATTCGATCCTATAAGGTAAATTAACCTTAATATTAATCTATCTATAATTGGCGATTCCTTCATGTCTCTCAGTACTAAAAGAGCGTGAGAAGCGCAAGCCAATTTATTCGGATCTTGCGACTGAAACCCTTGCTTGATTAGTTTTTCCACTTGATCGATAAATATTTCATTCGAAGCGGCAAAATATGAAAATGCGATTAAAGTTGCAGGCACCTCAACTTCAGCATGAAAAGCATATAATTTCTGAAAGTTATCTTCAGTAAATTCCTTTGAAGAAAGCGCAGGAATTACTGATCGAGCTAGTGCTTCCCCGATTAATTCAGCGGTCTGTCGCTCTTCTTGTTTAGTAATTCCAAATATATCTGTGTCATTTTGTTGCGGCCTCCATGAGATCAGTTTCTGGAAGTAAGCAACAGCCTGGTTAGCTGAAGGAAGCTCCTTAATGTTTTCTGCTTGTGCAGCATTTGCTATATCCATTAGCAACTCTCGATTAAAGAGATTTAGATTTTTAGCTTCAAAGAGGTAGTTTCTGACAAGAGATTTGACAGATGAAGGGTTTTTTGAAGGAAGCGAAAGTAATACATACCTGAATAACCCCGTATCAGGAAGGGTCTGATAATCAGGCGCTATGCTCCAAATTTTATCCGCAATTTTATCTAGCTCTTTAGTAGAAAGAAATTTATTTTCAATCAACGGCAGAATACGCAAAAGAGCAGAGTAGCTTTGAGGTGAACCTGGCGTGATACCATCTATTATTTCATCTATGCGACGGTCAATAGTAGTATCTAATTTTCTTTCTCCAGGAAATTTTATTACTGGATTTGCCCACTCTATATGATCCCTAATACTTATTTCAGTTTGTAGGGGGAATGATAAGGCCTCCAGCAGTATTTCATGTTGTTGCAGTCGAGGAATGCTTTTAAGTGAAAATTCCGTTAGATGCTTAATTGCATCAAATAGCCAGAAATGATGCAGGTCAGAATTCTTGCCCAGAGATAAAGCTAAGTGGAATAATTTTTTTGCCTGTTCCGGTGTTGCACGTACGGATACACGGGCCAGAACCTCTATGAAAACCCTCAGGTAGTCAATAGCATGGATACTAACATCCCCCGATTTTTCTATTCGCTTTCCTACCCAATAGTTGATTGCGAGTGTGCATTGGTTTAGTAAGAAATTCACATCACTTTCAGGCAGGCATGCAATACCAATTCTTGAGAACACTTTTTTCAAGACGCTTGCTGTGTCGCTGTTTGCTGAACGGATAGCCAAAGAAAAACGATGGACATTATCAATCTCCTCTAGCTCAGAAAGCCTAGCCGCCTGTTCAACAAGAAAGCTGACGCCTTTCCACCGTAGTGGCATACCAACTGTGTTTGAAATACCTTCTAAAAGAAGCAAAGGATGAAGATTACTGCTAAAACTTACTGTGTTGGAATTGTCTTTATATCGTCCTGGTTCAAATGCGGGTTCTATTGCCTGTTGTTTTTGCTGTTTATCTAGCTCATCGGTAATGCGATTTCTTATATGTTCAATGTGATCCCATGGGTCACATTTAGAATCTCGATAACTGGTTGGGAAAGCCTTGATCTCATTTCTAAATGACGAAAGGTCAATGCCGCGCATTAGCCATTGCGTCCAAGCCAAACGAGAAAGTACATAGATTGAGTTTCTGTCATTGCGATAATGACCTAGTAGCTCTCGATACGCTTCTGCCACTATTACTTTACCTTTTTCAAATTGGCCGAGTTCGGCAAGCAGAGAAGCTTTTCTTAATTTCCAAATTGAATTGCTGCTTTTTATTTCTCCTACGTATATTTCTAGAGTAGCGTAGTCAAACTTATCTCGTGCCACGATAGCTTTATGGTATGCAAGCTCATTGCTACTGTCAGCCCAATGCTTTCCACCTTTCTCAAGTATATCGCTCGTTGTCTGAGCAATAGATTCAGCGTCAGAGTTGTTCATCCAACGCGTGTTTTTCAGTAGCAAAAGGGCAATTTCTAATTGCTCTTTTTTAGTTATCGCACAGGGTTTTTCTGGGTTACATACCGTTAGCAGCTCGTTAGCCAGCCAAATCGGGATGGCCTCATAAGTTTCTTTATAATGCCAAGTTATTTCGTATAGTAGCTTGCTCTTACAAGCTGCCGTCATCGAAGATAAATTTTTTGGGTTAGGCCAAGGATCGTTTATTTGTTCTTGTAATTGAAAACGCTGCATATAGGGGCAAATCAGCCAGCCAGGGTAAGACAATCTGTCTTTTTCTAAAGTTGGAAGCTTTTCCTCAAGTAACTTGGCAGCATAACTGGCATCTTGATGGGTTTTGGTGTTTTCTGCCCCAGTCTTGGTTGTTCGATGCAGCGGCGTTGGCTCCCACTCCCAAGCCTGTTTAGGCTTGTGTTCTTGTAGAGCCTTAATAAATATTTTTGTCGCTTCCAGATGTTTGGTATCAAGTTCATCATGCTCAGCGACCAGGTCGTTTAGGTCAATTGGTGCTACGTTGATGGATTCTAGATATTTCCGCTTCGAAGCATTTAGTCCCAAAGCGCCAACAAGGTAGATGCGCCTGGAATGAGTTGACAGATGATCTCTGACCCATCCGGCCCATTGGAGAAAGTTAGGATCATCGCCAGAGAAGCCTATCAAGCATAGTTCGTTTTCTATGAATACCTGCCGTGAGAAATTGACGAATGCTGCATGGCGTTGTGGATACTTTCGGTAGTCTTCCTGCGTGAAAATTAACTCTTTGGTTACATCGATGGTTCCATGTAACTTAACGATTCGTGGTGATCTGGCACTTGAGAGATCCTCCTGTTTGGAAACTACACTATAAAGAGGTTGATGAACCTCAGTGGATGCACGTTCAAGCAGGGTATCCCAGTTAGTGGTTAGAACTTCTGTCCAAGGTAATTTAAGTAGAGAATTATGTAGTTCACCCGGTGACCAAGCAGCGTCATTTACTTCTTTTTTTATTAAATCATTAAGTGTCTGTTTGCCGAAATATGCACAATATTCTTCCGCCAAGCGTAAAGGATCTTCGCTGGCTGAATCTAATTCTGCCGCAAGCGCTTTAGAGAAATCGTTCCAAAGTGGCAATTTTCTGTTGGCATCACCAGTCGATGCAGCACTTTTGCTAAAACCTGCCCCAACCATGACGGCTGCACCATGGTACGAGCTATCCTGCTGCCAAAGAGCAGACGCGAGTTTCTTTAATGCGGCGTAATCAGGGAGAGAATAAATACTATCAATCATTAAAAACCACTCGTAGTAATTTTGATAAAGAAAATAAGTGGATGAAGACCCTTAGTACAAAAAATTTAATAGAGTGCGGGTGTCACTTGGAACTTGTGGCCGCCCTTTGTGATGGTTTGCTATTCACCTGCACATCACAGGAGATATGCGTCGTTGTATTCCTATCCCGAGCTTTGTGTCTTCAGCATAGGCTGAACTCAGAACCTTGAAAAATCTATATGATGCTACCTTCTGCCAAAGGGCCATTTGTTTAAACTCAGCATGCCTAACTTCAAAGTAGAACATAGTGCGGGGTATTCGAACATAACTTCGCGTGTTAGGCCTTTGGCGTTTTCCTATCTTGGTGCCATAATGAACCCAAATATATCAATTGACTACGAAGCGATCGTCTTTAGTTTGAAACTAACTAAGCCAAACGCTGGCTTTAGGCAAAAAGCCAACGTCGAAGATCAGTTAATGCAGCAACTCCCACAGCCTATTGCTGACTTTATCCATGGAAACGGCGCCATCCAAGTGGCCCTGCGCTATAAAGACTACATTTGGCCACGACCGACACAAGCAGCTCATCCTAGATGGTGAAGGGTTTGGGAGGCGCTTCCTTCTCCACGCATCAACAAGGAGCTGATGAGGGCCCGTCATTAGAGCTTTCTGGCCTATGGTTGTACTATTGCATATCCGTCAAGCGTTAGCGGTTTTTGAAGAAAGCACTGGAGTCGAGCTTACCTCCATCGCCTCTCCCACGAGCAACCTCATCCAATCACAAAGAGCACCGCTATTGAGTATGATATAAAGCCATACTCTAACTTCTGACAAAGGGCTTGGCTATTCGGCCCGCTCACTGGTCACGGTTACGATTGTCATGGCGATGGATTTTGGCTGTCAGGCGCGATACATTGGGTTGAGTTAGACTCGCGGGCATAGAGGTGATGGCCAGTATCACGATCAAAAGGGCCAAAAGACACGCTTACGACCGACTTGGTGCTTCCGGAGGCCCTCGCGGCTCAATACAACTCCTTCTCAAATAGCCGCCTGATGGACTCGCTTGATTCCACCAGGCTTTTATCCGCCATGCTCCACACGGCGAAAATACTAAACAGTTATCCAAAAGCAGATAATTCCATGCAACAACGACTTTTTTACGTCTCTGATACGCTAGTAATAGCGGTGCCCTTTTTAGTCGCACTTATTTGGTTTGCTTTGTCTTCTAACTCTTGGTTTTCCTTGTTCGTGTTACCAGAGGCTCCTTTGTTGGCTTTCGCATTGTTTTTTAGCTGCCTGAGGATTCAAGTCTTAAGTCGCACCTCCCAACCAGATAAATATACAGCTGAAGAATGCTCGGCAGGTATAAATACCTACATGGCTGCTTCATTGATAGCTTTCGTTTTATTCGTCTTTTCTTTTGGAATGAATAACGGATTACTAGCATGGCAGCCGGCTGAAGAGGTTTTTGCCTTAGCCAACGGAGCCATGTTGGCGGTCTCTTCCATTTGTTTTACCCTTACTATATGCAGAGGTTAAAAGAAGCTAATAGCACGCTGCAGCTGACCGGCCAGAGCGCTGCCACGCTTCAGTTGGCAACTGATCTCAGGCACTAGACATATTAAAACAACTCTGCGAACACCCGAAAAAACCGATTATGAGGCTATTGCGTCTTGGATCACTGATGAGAAGTCCTGCTCCCGCTGGGCTGGCCCATCCGTGCCGTTCCCCTTTGTTGCAGCCAATTTGCCTGGGCTACTCACCGTAGAAGGGTGCTCAAGCTATTGTTTATCCGATATCGAAAACCGTTGCATTGGTTTTGGCCAGTTCTGGCCCGGAAAGCTGGGGGCTGTGCATATCGGTAGGATTATTATTTCGCCTGAAGTAAGAGGTAGTGGAGCAGGCCGCTTGCTTTGCGAAAAGCTCACCGAAAAGGCCAAACAATCAACAGGCGCATCGACGGTTACGCTGCGCGTCTATCGAGATAACCATGCGGCTCGTTCTTTGTATTCAAGCCTTGGCTTCTTTGTTATCGAGTCAGAGTCTACAGATGATGTATTGTTCATGAGTGCAGCGGCTAATAGTTCACTTAAATCAGGCGTATGAGAAGCACCCTAGGCGTAGGGTGAACTGTAGTAATTGGTCAGGAGTTCTTTCATGAAGGTATGTGCCGCTCAGTTGCGACCCGTAGCCGGTGATCTGTCAGCCAATGTTGCTAAGCATCTTGAACTCATCGAACTTGCCATTTCGCAGCAGGCCGATGTGGTATTTTTCCCTGAGTTGTCGCTCACGGGGTTCGAGCCCCGGCTCGCGGATTCTCTTGCCATGGATATAGCGGACCAGCGGCTTGATGTGTTTCAGGAACACAGCGACAAAACTAACATGCTGATCGGCGTTGGCATGCCAATCTCCATGGGCTCTGGTGTGTGTATAGGCATGGTGTGGCTCTCGCCCGGTGATGCTCGCCGCCTATACGCGAAACAACAGCTTCACGCCGATGAACTTCCTTATTTTGTGGCGGGCGGTAAACAGCTTGTATTGGAAAGAGAGGGCTCTAGGCTTGTGCCTGCTATCTGCTACGAGTCACTTCAAATGAATCATGCTGATAGCGCAGCAACCTTGTCTGCGGATATGTATTTAGCCAGTGTTGCCAAACCGTTGGGCGGTATCGCCAAAGCAATGGCGCACTATCCAGCGGTCGCAAGCAAACATAATATGCTTGTGATCATGGCGAACTGTGTTGGACCTAGCGACGACTTTATCAGCGTCGGGCAATCGGCCGCCTGGAATGGTCGTGGCGAGCTGCTTGCCCAGATGGATGCTGAATCCGAGGGCGTGGTGGTACTGGACACCAGAAACGGAAGTGCTAGCGTAAAGAAGCTTGATCATTAAGCGACCCAGTCGAGGTAGTCGGCAGCACGATAGAGCTGGTCTTAGTTAAGGACATAGGAGTGTCAAAATGTTTGATTACACAATAATTCACTGGGTGACATTTCTTGGTGCGGCGGTCCTGCTAAACCTTTCCCCAGGCCCAGATATTGCTTTCATTTTGGGGCAAACGTTGCGTAATGGGCGTCAGCATGGATTCGCTGCAATGTTTGGCATTTGGACCGGGGCAGCGTTGCATGTCGTGATGGCGGCGGTGGGGCTTTCAGCAATCCTTGCCACATCCGCTCTGGCATTTTCTATTGTTAAGTGGGTCGGCGCCGCATATTTGATATGGCTGGGTATCAAAATGCTCCTATCGCGTGGTGACTCTTTCGAGCCCAGCGGTAGCGTCAGCCAGCAACGAATGCATTCAATCTATTGGCAAGGGGCGCTGGTGTCTGCCCTTAACCCGAAAGTGGCTGTATTTTTCCTAGCTTTCCTGCCTCAGTTTGTCGTAGAGGGGGCTGGCCCTCCCGGTGCTCAGTTGCTGTTGCATGGAAGTCTGATCATTGTTGTCGCGGCTTGCATAGAGCCACCTTTAGTGATGCTAGGATCAAAGTTAGGTGCTTTCTTGAGACAAAATCAACGAGTTGGCTTATGGATGGACCGCGTCCTTGGAGCCTTGTTTGTCACCTTGGGCGCGCGCCTGGCAGCCAGTACCCGATAATATAGGTGAGCATGAAATCCATTTTCAGCTACATAACCAAGCTATGCACCAGATGACAAATCTTCCGCTTCGCTGGGGTTTTTAAACGAATGACGATGCATACTCCGCCGCATCCTGGTGAATTCATTCGGGAGATTTACCTTGAGCCTTTCGGCATCAGTTCCCGTCAGCTTGCTTCCAGTCTGGGCGTTTCACCCTCTACGTTGACGCGGTTGCTCAAAGGGATTAGTGGCATTAGCCCGGAAATGTCTCTGCGGCTATCTAGGGTGCTCGGGCGTACCCCTGAAAGTTGGCTGGTGATGCAGGACAGATATGATCTGTGGATGGCTCGCAGTACGGTCAATTTGGATGCGCTTCGCCCTTTGAATTTTGAAGCCTCTTAACGAAATCTATTCCTGGGCGCTAGAGAGATCCCGTGCAAGATATGAATTTACTCTCCCTCGACACGTTCACTGATATACCCACTAAAACCAGAAACGTCTCCAGAATCACTCTGCTTTTATTGAATGAACAAATTCCCAAAGCTCCCACGCAGTATCTTGCTGGCCTCCGACCTCCACATAAAACTGTTTGGCTGCGACGTTATCTCTTAGAACCGTCCACACAATACGCGAAGCATTAATTTCCAAGGCGTGTTTCTCTATTTGAGTCAGGAGTGCTTTCCCTGCGCCTAGGGCGCGTGCATGCTTCGAAACAAACAACTCTTTAAGAACCAGTACTGGCTTGAGATCGTAAGTCCAAGGAATTTCATAGTGGACGGCGATACCAACAATATCGCCGTCCATTTCGGCTACGAACACCCCAAAGCGGGGAGAGGAATTGAGTCCGTTTTCGATAATATCGGACTCTGTTACCCGGAATTGATCGATGTATCGCTCATATACTGCAAGTTCTCGCATCAAACTCAGAATATCAGTGACATCGCCACGCTTAAATGGGCGAACTGACACTTTAGGAGCGACGGGTGTGAGGCTCATCAGATAACCCCCGGCTCTTTCCCAGATGCGAAGGGAAGGCCTTCATCTTCCCATCCTGTGATGCCACCAATCATTATCTTCACCGGTCTACCTAGCCGGGCCAGCTTGAGTGCTGCTTGGTCGGCACCGTTGCAATGCGGGCCCGCACAGTAGGTGACGAATAGCGTGTCTTTCGGCCATTCAATCATGCTTTCGGCTGTAATCTCTCTGTGCGGAAAGTGGATGGCACCTGGAATGTGGCGTCGCTCGTAGTCTTGGAGTGCCCCTACAACATGTAAAAGCACGAAGTCTTGCTCTGAGCTTTTGAGTGCTACTGCCACGTCTGCACAGTCTGTTTCAACAGACAGTCGCCGATGAAAGTGCTCTATTGCTGTTTCCGAAGGCGCGGCAGGGATGTCGGTGACGAAGCTCATAGGTTTCTCCATTGGTTGGGTTAACCAATAGCCTATGAGAGTTGTGTTGAGCCTGGTAGATGGCAGTTTTGCCATGTATGCTCAAAATCATGCCAAAATCAGATCATGCACGAAAGCTTGCCAACCCTCTTGTCGTCGCCATCGCTTACGACGGTCTATGTACGTTTGAGCTTGGTGTGGCAGTAGAAGTATTCGGCTTGCCACGGCCTGAGATGGGGGAAAACTGGTACCAATTTGAAATAGCCGGTATTGACCCAGGCGAGATGCGAGCAATAGGTGGAATGCGGGTTGTCGTCGATGCTGGTGTGGAAACCATTGAGAAGGCTGGCACTATCATTATCCCTGGCTGGCGTGGTGCTACGGAGCCTGTGCCGACGACTCTAATTAAGGCGATATGCAAGGCACATGCTAACGGTGCTCGTGTGCTATCCATATGCTCGGGAGTCTTTGTCTTAGCCGAAGCGGGGCTGCTCAACGGTCGGCGAGCCACAACGCACTGGCGCTACACAGATACTTTAAGCCAGCGTTACCCTAAGATTGCAGTCGAGCCTGATGTTCTTTATATCGATGAAGGAGATGTAATGACGTCGGCTGGTAGTGCCGCTGGTATTGATCTCTGCCTACATTTAGTGCGTCGTGATCATGGTATGCAGGCAGCCAATATGGTCGCTAGGCGTTTGGTTGTCCCACCGCACAGAGATGGCGGACAGGCTCAGTTCATTGAGCGCGCAGTGCCTTCTTTATATGAAAGTTCTCGGATTGGGCCACTCCTTGACCATATACGAGAGGAGATTGATGGTAATTACACTGTCGCAAGTATGGCTAGCATTGTAGGAATGAGTTCTCGAACCTTTCTACGGCGGTTTGAGGCTGCGACAGGCACCACGCCTGCGAAATGGCTTCTTATAGAGCGCCTGGAAAAGGCTCGATGTTTTCTTGAAAGCTCCACGATGACTATCGAGCAGATAGCAATAGCTTCTGGTTTTGGATCTACTGCGACTTTGCGGCACCACTTTCGCAATCAACTATCAACGACCCCGAAAGCTTATAGGGAAATGTTTCAGAGTGCGTTAGAGCAGTAATTTCAAAGCTAAGGTGGCCTTTAAATTTAGCTGACTGGCAATTTGCCGCCTTGGTTTTAAAGCGAGAGCACGTAAAAGATATGAATCTACTCTTCCTAGGCACCTCCGCCGGTGTCCCCACTAAAACAAGAAACGTCTCCGGCATCGCCTTGCGTGAGAGCAAAGGAAAAGGCTGGTACCTGATCGATTGTGGTGAGGGCACCCAGCATCAGGTATTGCATACCAAGCTGTCGTTTCATTCGCTGAAAGCCATCTTGATTACCCACGTGCACGGCGACCACTGTTATGGGCTGCCGGGCATACTGGCGAGTGCGGGTATGGGGGGCCGGAAAGCGCCGCTTACCATTGTGGCGCCCGCAGGCATCAAGGCGTGGTTGGAGGCAACCTGCGAGACTACACAGCTATGTTTGCCCTTCGCCCTGGAGTTTATCGACTCGGACGAGCTGCCAACCGTTGCGTTTGAGAGCATTGCGGTGACCACGCACAGGCTTTCACATCGAGCGCCGTCCTACGCTTATGGATTTACGGAGACAAAGGTCGACGCCGCTTTAGACGTGGAGACGTTAGCGCAAAAGGGGATTCCGAGAGGGCCGTTGTGGGGGCAGTTGAAGCAAGGGTTTGATGTTGAATTTGAGGGTGAGCGGTTAAAAAGCCATGACTATCTGATCTACAAACATAAGCCGAGAAAAGTGGTGATTGCGGGGGACAATGATAAGCCTGACTTGTTGTTTGCGGCGTGCGCGGGGGCTCAGGTGCTGGTGCATGAAGCCACTTACACTGAAGAGATGGCCCAGAAGGCCGGTGATGTGGGGCATAGCTACGCCAAGCTTGTCGCCGCATTTGCCGAAACGGTACAGTTGCCCAATCTGGTGCTGACGCACTTTAGCCCCCGTTACCAGCTCAACCCCAATGCGACCCCCTCCATCGAAGATATCCGCAAAGAGGCCGAGAACGCCTATTCAGGCTCGCTTTATTTGGCGCAGGATTTTAGCGAATACACCCTGGATAAAGCGGGCTACTTTACTGAAGTGGCGGGCGAGTAGTCTTTAATCTAATCGTGCTATCTCCTGTAGCGGCATAGTCAGTTTCTTGGTTATTTTTGATTTTTATATGCTTTTGACACCTGATACGTTGCAGGGTACATTTAATGGATGATCCGAAGCTTCAAACACAAAGGCTTGGCAAAATTCTTTAAATCCGGCAGCACTGCAGGGATTCAGGCCGCGCATGCAAAGAGACTTCGGCTTATTCTTGGTCGACTCAATGCAGCGTCAGATGCCAAAGATATGGACTTACCAGGCCTTCGTTTGCACGAACTCTCGGGAAGTCGCTCTGGAATCTGGTCAGTCACGGTGAGTGGTAACTGGCGCGTGACGTTCCGGTTCGAGGACGGAGATGCCGAGATAGTGAATTACGAAGATTACCACTGAGGTAGCGCCAATGTTGATGCACAATCCACCCCACCCTGGTGAAGTATTACGCGAGCTTTGCTTGGAGCCTCTAGGCCTTACTGTGACAGCTGCTGCCGAAGCGCTGGGTGTAAGCCGCAAAACGCTCAGTGCCGTGCTGAACGGCAAGGCGGGTATTAGCCCTGAAATGGCTGTACGGCTTTCTATTGCGTTTGATACCTCTGCGGAAAGCTGGTTAAACCAGCAGTCCCAATACGAGCTTTGGCATGCCGAACAGCATCGCAAAGAGCTTAAAGTAAAGAGGCTGGTTGCCGCTTAAAGCAGTGGTGGTTTAAGTACACCCTGGATAAAGCGGGCTACTTTTTTAAAGTAGCGGGCGAATAGCCGATTTCACCTCGCCACTTCTTAATAGATCACCGAGCAGATCAGTCGCGGCAATAGCCTTCACCTGTTGCGACTACCAAGCAGTCTTCCTTTTCCAATAGCCACTTCATGCCGGTAGCTTCGCCGTCGCCCGCACGAAGCAGCTGTGGGCCGCCCTCGCGGTTGAAGCGAATGCCCTCGGCGGTGGTCTGTCCTTCGAAGGTGCCGCTTTGATCGGCATCCAGGCCGTACTGCATTTCAAGCAGATAGTGGCCGGGGCCTGCAGCCTCGTTCTTGCTGATGTCCAGAAATAGCCCTTCTACGCCTGTCCATCGGCCAACCCATTGATCGGTCTCCGGGTGGTGGGGCTGGTTTTGCTCGGTCGACGCATCTGAGTCCGGCGCGCCTGACGCGGCGGTATTGCTGTTTTGAGCGCACCCGCTGATAAGTAATAGGGTGCTTAACACTAACGCTGCTTTTGCCATATCTGTCTCCTAATCACTACTGCCGTTACTCACAATATACACGTACCATGCTTTCTTTAGTTTGATCGAATTTTGGGATATGTCGAAGGGGGAAGCAAAATGCAAAAGGTAAGAATTGACCTAGTATCCGATGTGGCCTGCCCGTGGTGCGCGATCGGCTACCGGCGCTTGGAGCAAGCGTTAGAGACACTCAATGGCGAGATCGACGTCGAGCTGGTCTGGCAGCCTTTTGAGCTGAACCGCGATATGCCGCCTGAGGGCGAGCCGATCCTGGAGCATTTGTGCCGCAAGTACGGCAAGGATGCTGCCAGCATGGAGCAGTCTCAGCGCGAGATTATGGCGGTGGCCGAAGAGCTTGGGCTGAATTTCCGTGGTGCCCTGGAGCGTCGGGCGAACAATACCTTCGCTGCTCACCGCGTGCTGGCGTGGGCCGGAACGCAACACCAAGAGACAGCCCTGCAGCTGGCACTGTTCGAGGCCTATTTCGGTGAGGCGAAAAACCCCGCCGATCCACAGGTTCTGCGGGAGAAGGCCATTGAGGTTGGGCTTGACGGTGATACCGCCGAGGCCATCGCCCGCTCCGATCAGTATGCAGACGAAGTGCGCGCGGCAGAGCAGCGATTCATGGAGGCAGGGGTAAACGCCGTACCGGCATTTATTCTCGATGGACGTTACCTGATTTCGGGCGCTCAGCCCGCTGATGTGTTGGTCGATGCGCTTCGTCAGGTGGCCGAGGAAAACGCTAGCCGCTAACGTTCCGCCGCTCTTTAATGATCACCGAGCAGGTCAGTCGCGGCAATAGCCTTCACCTGATTTCACTACCAGAAAGTTTTGCTTTTCCATCAGCCACTAGAATAGCAAATTGATGTGCTATAAATATGCGCATATAGTAAGTGCATTGTTATGTGCGAGGAGTGAATCATGCAAGCCGCCGAAGTAACCAAATCCATGCGCAAGCCGACGAATCTATCGCTAGATAGTGCTCTTCTAAAAGAGGCTAAGGCGCTGGGAATCAATGTTTCACGATCAGCAGAGGTAGGGATTGCGGAGGCGGTCAAGCTGCATAAGCAGAAGCAGTGGTTGGAGGATAATGCCACAGCCCTTGCAAGCTCGAATGCATACGTTGAAGCGAATGGATTGCCTCTTGCACGGCACCGTCAGTTCTAATGGCCCGTTTCGATATCTTTGAAAATAAGGGTGGGGATGGCTATCTGCTGGATGTTCAGACTGATCTTCTCAGTGGCTTGAACACTCGAGTGGTCGTGCCACTGCTGCCCAAATCCTTGGCACCGTCTCCTGCTCAGAGGCTAAACCCGGTGTTCAACATCAAGGGCCAAGAGGTTGTTATGGCGACTCAGTACATGGCTGCTGTGCCTGAAAGCGAATTGCGTTTGATTGCAGGTAGCCTTGCTGAGCAGCAAGACGAAATTTCTGCGGCGTTGGATATGCTGTTTTTGGGATTTTAAGGTTGAGCTTGTCGGAAGGCTCTCGGGCGTACCCTGGAAAGCAACCAAAGCCTATTTGGAACGTTCAAAATGAGTCGATTAAATAAAGAAGAGCAGGATATTCTGGACGCATTTGATTCGGGAGAGTTGCAGCGAGCAACAGATGTTGAGTACACGAATACAAGGCATCAGCAGTATGCTGAGGCGATGCTCAAGAAAGATGCCAGCGACCAGCGCGCTAACGGCCCACACCCTTTAATCTGCTGCGACTGAGTGGGCTATCCGATATATTGCTAGTGGCAATGTATCGGAGGCAGACATGGTTGATTTCGCATCCCTGCTAATAGTGGCGGGCACATTCTTGATTGCGGGAAGCGTCAAGGGCGTCATTGGCCTTGGACTCCCGCCAGTTAGCCTAGCGCTGCTTACCGTCGCGCTGGATCTGCCAACGGCCATGGCGCTAATGCTTATTCCCTCATTTGTTACGAACATTTGGCAGTCAACGGTGGGCGGAAACGCAAGAGCCATCTTGGCTCGCATTTGGCCATTCCTGGCGATGGCGACTCTTACTGTCTGGATTGGTGCGGCCGCACTGACTCGCGTCAATCTCACGTATCTGACGGCGCTTCTGGGCAGTTTGCTGATTATTTACGCTGTCGTGAACCTGGCCGGGGTCAAGATTGTTGTACCCAGCCGCCATGAGGTTTGGGCAGGGCCGTTAATCGGCTCGGCGAATGGGGTGCTTACCGGGATGACGGGGTCATTTGCGGTGCCGGGCGTGATGTTTCTTCAGGCCATTGGCCTTCCGAAGAATATGCTGATTCAAGCGATGGGCATGCTATTTATGGTTTCCACGGTGGCTCTCGCGGCGGCATTGCAACAAGCCAATTTCTTGACACTCCAAACGGGCGTAATGTCGGCAGTGGCGGTGCTGCCCGCGCTCGCTGGTATGGTTATTGGCCAGCGAATTAGAGAACGCTTATCCGAGCAAATGTTCCGCAAGGTGTTCTTCATTTCACTTCTGATTCTGGGTGCTTACATTATTGTTAATACTCTTCAGAAGCTTTAAGTGCCTTTCAAAACCAATAGTGGGCGCACTAAGTGGTTAAGACGACATCAGAGTCGAGCGCTGGCTTTTACCTAAAGCCAGCGCTGAATATCACTTAACGCAAAAACGCCCGCAACGTATCACTCGCCTGGTCAATGGATAACACACCATCCAAATGGCCTCGATTGCCTTCCAGGGTTTCAATCGTCACGTCGGTGCCGTCTGCTTCAATCAACTCGGCGGTGCGGCGCACGCCTTGAGGTGCGAAGACGAGATCGTTTTCGCTATACAGCATCAGAGTCGGTGCTTCGATGGCGGCAAGTCCTGCCTCTAGCGAATCGCCGTGGCCCGCCATAAAGGTTTGGTTGGCACGCACCAGATAGAGCAGGTGGTTGGCATCGGAGGTGGCAGCACGGGCGGCGGCGACGTCATCCAGCGTTTGTTCAATCGCGTAGCGGGCGTTGATATCCTGCGCGGGGTCGCGCGCTTCGTCGGCCCAGTCGCGATTAAACGTCTCGTTGGCCCACTGCCAGTGGTTGGCGTTGAGCGTCACCAGCTTCAGCGCTTCTTTTAGCCCGTCGGTAGGCGGTTCGCCGTCGTAGTAGTTACCTTCGTTCCAGTTGGCATCCAGTCGAATCGGCGCTGCCCAGGCGCTTAGGGTTGCCAGCAGCCATGGGTCGGCAACGCCGCCGCCAATCACTGAGATTAGCCGTTCGACTCGGTCAGGGTAGGCACTGGCCCACTCGATGGCCTGTAGCGCGCCCATTGAAGCACCCATCACCGCATGCAGCGATTCAATGCCTTGGCTCTCCAGTAGCTCGCGCTGTACCTCGACAAAGTCGCGGATGGTAACGACCGGGAAGTCCATGCCCCAAGGCTCACCGGTATCAGGGTTGAGGGAAGCGGGCCCAGTGGTGATGACATTGGGGTCATTGGCACCGAGATTGACCAGCGTATCCGAGGAGAGAATGTAGTACTCATCGGTATCCAGCGGTTTGCCGGGGCCAATGATCGTATCCCAGAAGCCGGTCGGCTGCCCATCTGCCTCATAGCGGCCTGCTGCATGGCTGGTGCCCGAGAAGAAGTGGGTAATCAGAATAACGTTATCGCGGGCGTCGTTGAGCTCGCCGTAGGCTTCCCAACCCACCGTGACGTTGGGAATCGTCTCGCCGCCTTGGGTAGTGAAGCTGTCCATTTCGAAGGTCTGCTTCTCAACGACGCCATCCCAAGCCCAAAGGGGTGACGCCAACAGTAGGCCTAGACTGGTTAACGAGGCGACCGTCACGAGCACGAGTGGTTGCTTGCGTCGCATGCGCTTTCCTTTTTTGAGGGGGTATTATGATTGTTTTAGGGCTGCTGATCGCAGCCATCTCCTCAGCATAGTCAGGGTTAGATGATTTTTGAACGGATTTTGCCCATTGGCCTGCTGCATTAGCATTTAGCACCGGTTAGCATTTCAAGTCTTAAAAGGAGCAAGTGGTTAATAACGCTCACAGAAGGAGATACTGTGAATCATATGCTGCTTTTCACCACCCTGATAATGCAGTTATTTGCTCAAGGCAAGCATCATAAGAGTCAATAGAGCGATGGTTGTCAGCAGGCTACTAGGCTTGGTCTGTGGAAAGCGTTGCCGTCTGGAAAGCGTGTTCATTCACCCATTTCGCCAAATCACCCAGCGCCTTCATGGCACCTGTCTTGGTGTATTCATAAGGCCAAGCACTTAAAACTAACCAGCGGCCCTTAGTTTCGTACCAAGTATCATGACCATTGCCATCTTTGTAACCACCATCTCTATACCAAGTGCAGCCCGACTGTTTGGTGATAGGAGTTACTTTAAGAAATGCCTGTTCGAGTTCTTTCAGCCAAGGGTCACTGCTTTTCTGACTTTCCAGATATGCTCGAATCTCGAAACCTATACTTTCATCGCCTTCCGATTCTGATGAAGGATAATAAACAAGACATATTTGAGAGCCTCCAGTGTTACTCCAAGCGCTTGGGAAAAAACGCCATACTCTCGTCTGTTCATTCAAAATATCCGGCTTATTCTTGGTGTGGATATCAGTGACCGCTCTCTGCAAAGCAGAAGCAATATGGCTTTTCCCTTCCGCCATCAACTCTTGGTCGAGTTGTTTCAGACGCTGAGATGCTTCGTATAAGTCATGGAAATGCTTTAACGAAAACTCCAGATCCTCTTTCGTCATAGTCTTCTCTTCCGTGGGTTGGGCGATAGAGGTGAGGTGCTGCAGGAATTCCTGATAGAAGATTTGCCATTTCGTCTGATCAGAGGGCGCTACATCTTCCCCATACAGTGCATAAGCCGAGGCTATTAGTTCCGAGTAGGATAGCGTCGGCCAGCCTGCTTTTTTAGCGGGTGCCCAAATGCTTTCCTTAGAGTCATCCGGACATAAAACACATTTGTAGGCTTTAACCGCATAGCTGTTCAGTAAGCTGTCGTAGGCATCAAATGGGTTATTCTCTGCCGAAGCCCATACTTTATGTTCAATGCCCAATACGAAATCGTTTCCCGAGATTACTAAGTCCAAGCGCTTGGTCGATTCGCTTTCGATATTCCAGCTCCCTGCTTCCCGTTCGGTAGTAACTGCTTCCCAGTCGACTCGCTGTAGATGATCATTATCGAGTCGCTCTTTACGAACGAGAGCATGCAAAACGGCCTTGGCTAACCAGTGAGGCGCACCGGGATAACCGCCCATAAAGAATGCCATTAAGTCGGATAGTCGATTCTCATGCTGACCAGGCCCTACAACCGAAAACAAATTGGGTGTCAGGGGTGCCGGTTTGGGTAGCAGTGCCAGCTTCTCGAAAAACCGCTCCAACGCTGCCAAATCAGTCGATTCTGAATACATTAATGAATCCTAATGGAATTTAAACGGATTCAAACCGTTGGCTTGCTGCATCATCATGCGTTTGGCGAACGGGAAGCGCTCGGCAATTTGCAGGCTTAAATCGCCTAGCTGGCGCAGCGGCTTGGCACCGGTAAACAGGTGATGAAAGCTGTCGGTGGCAGCGATCATGGCCTGGTTGGCGACGCGGCGCTGGCACTCGAAGCGGAGTAGGTCAATTGGGTCACCTGGGTCGCGACCTTTGACGATGATCTCGGCCAGGGTATCGGCGTCGTGCAGGCCGATATTTAACCCTTGGCCTGCCAGTGGATGCACCACATGGGCGGCATCACCAATCAGTGCCAAGCGTTTGCCGATATAGCGCTGGGCGTGCTGGCGCTTGATGGGAAAGCTGGCCCGCGCCACGATGCGAGTGATTTTGCCCAGGCGCTTGGGGAAGGCCATTTCGATGGCCGTTTTCAGTGCGTCATCGTCCAGCTGTTCGCGGGCTTTGGTTGTTTCGTCGCGGTCATACCACACCAGGGAAGCGCGCTGGCCGGGCAGCGGCAGCATGGCCAGCGGGCCGGTAGTGGTAAAGACCTGCCAACTGACGTCCTGCTGGGGCAGTTCGGTTTCCACGTTAATGATCATCGCCCGCTGATGGTAGTCATAGCGGGTCACGCTAATGCCGGCCAGCGAACGCAGCGTCGATGTTGCCCCGTCGGCGCCGACAATCAGGCGGGCGCTTAGGGTTTTGCCGTTATCCAGTTCCAGTAGGCGGCTGTTCGTCGCCGAGACGGTACTTAACGGCGCGCACTGGGTGTAGCAGGTGACGCTGGGCAGCTGTTCTATGCGTTGCCATAGCGCATACTGCAGGGTGCGATTTTCGATAAAGATGCCGAAGTCTTCCATGCCGCTATCTTCAGCGGAGAACAGCGAGTGGCCGGTGCCGTCCTGGTTGGAAACATCGATATGGCGAAACGGGCAGCTACGCTCTTCCGGCAGAGTGGTGCCGCTTGCCTTGATAAATGCCAGCGAGCGCGCATTGAGCGATGAGATGCGCAGGTCATAATCGCCGCTGGGTGGGGTGGGGGCATCGCCCTGTTCCACCAGCCCGACAGAAAAGCCGGTTTGGCCCAAGCGCGCTGCCAGCGCGGCGCCGACCATACCGCCGCCGACAATGATGACATCATGGTCGTGCTGCCCAGAACGTTGCTCAGACTGTTGCATCATATGCTCCTTAAAATGAGGTGCCGTTGTGCATTGCGCAGGCGTTGGTTGTCATACAGTATCGTTGAGTTTGAGCAAGATTGCCTAGAGGTGAACGATTGACGCAGGCCGTGGAAATAGTAAATAGCGTTGCCCAGGCGGGTGAGGAGCTGGCAGCGTTTATTCAACAGCACCCCAAACTGTGGGTGATTACCGGTGCGGGCGTAAGTACCGACAGCGGCATTCCGGACTATCGGGATGCGGATGGGCAGTGGAAGCGGCCGCCCCCGGTGCAGCATGGCGACTTCATGAGTTCTCATCACGTACGCCAGCGCTACTGGGCGCGGGCGCTGATTGGCTTTAGCGCTATGCGTGAAGCTCAGGCGAGTGGTGCGCACCGGGCACTGGCCGCACTGGAGTCGCGGGGCTATATCCAACAGCTGGTCACTCAAAACGTTGACCGCCTGCATCAGCGCGCTGGTTCCCGTCGGGTGATCGATCTGCATGGGCGGGCGGATATGGTGAAGTGCATGGTGTGCGACTACCAAATGATGCGCCACGCCATGCATGCCGAAATGGCGCGCATGAATCCGAGCTTTGCAAGCTTGCAGGCGGGACACGCTCCGGATGGCGACGCCGATTTAGAGACTGACTTCAGCAGCTTCCGCATTTTCGACTGTCCGCGCTGTAGCGGCATCCTAAAACCTGACGTGGTGTTTTACGGCGATGTGGTGCCCGCCGAACGGCGACTGGCAGCGCAGGTCGCGCTGGCCGAGGCGGATGCGGTGCTGGCCGTGGGCACCTCGTTGATGGTGTTTTCCGGCTATCGCTTCTGCCGCGCCGCCCATGAGCGGGGCATGCCGCTGGCATCGCTCTCGCTCGGCGTCACCCGGGCGGATGCGCTGTTGACTCATCAGTGGCGTGCGCCATTAACACCGGTGCTTGAACAGGCCGTGCGCTGTTTGCAGCCCTCTTGAATAGTGCTATTAGCGCGCTTTCGACACCCACGCATTATCTTCCAACCATAGCCGCCATGGCGCATCCCGGTGCTCGGGCTGGGCGTAATCGATACCTACGCGTGGGCCGCTGACGATTGAGGCATCGTGGGTTGCTGCGCTAATCCACAGCTTGTCACCCTGGGTCATATCATGGCCATATAGCGCTTTATCAATCGTTAAGGCACGCGTTAGCTTGCCGGGACCATTGCTGAGTTGTTTGCCCGTTGCCTGACGAATAGCGCGCATGGCGGCCTCGTTGGCGGTGGGTTCTACCGCACGAATCAATACCGCGCAGGGCGAGCCTTCCGGCTCAGTCACTACGTTTAGCAACCAGTGCATGCCGTAAACCAGATACACATAGGCGTGGCCAGCGCGGCCGAACATCGCTTCTGTGCGCGGTGAGCGGCGACGGTGGGCATGGCAGGCGGAGTCTTCCGCGCCGCAATAAGCCTCGGTTTCGACGATTCTTGCTGCCATCTGCTCGCCGTTATGCTCGCGCACCAGCCAGCAGCCGAGCATATCTCTCGCCACTTCAAGCGTGTCCCGATTATAGAAATCCCTTGGAAGTGGCATCAGTTCGCTGTTTTTAACATTTGGTATGTTTGGCAACATCGCCTCGGCGTTTAGTTGAGTAGAATGCTAGGGTATTAGCTAAGGATAGACATTAGTCATTGCCACTAAAAGCGGAGCCTATCGTGCTGCCATTCGAACATCTCTATTCCACCTTACCTGAACCCCTCTGGGTCGCCACTAAAGCAACGCCCGTCGCTAGCCCAACGCTGATCGCGTTCAACGCGCCGCTTGCCCATGAGCTGGGTGCTCAAGAGATACCTGATCCCGCCACGCTCGCCGAGTGGTTTAGCGGCAACCAGCCCATGCCGGATGCCAAGCCGGGCGCATTAGGTTACGCAGGCCACCAGTTCGGCAACTTTGTGCCGCAGCTGGGCGATGGCCGTGCGCTGCTGCTGGGCGAAGTAATCGACCAGAACGGAGTGCGCCGTGATGTGCAGCTAAAAGGCAGCGGCCGCACGCCGTTTTCCCGCGGTGGCGATGGTCGTTCACCGCTAGGCCCGGTGCTGCGTGAGTATCTGGTGAGTGAGTTCATGGCGGCGATGGGCATTCCTACCACCCGAGCCCTTGCGGCCGTCACCAGCGGCGAGCGAGTGATACGGCAAATGGCCGAGCCCGGCGCCGTCTTTACCCGCGTGGCGAGCAGCCATATTCGCGTGGGCACCTTTCAGTTTACCGCTGCTCAGCGAGATGAAGTCTTGCTCAAAGCCCTGGCGGATCATGTGATTGCGCGCCATTACCCGGAAGCCGCCAACGCGGAAGAACCCTATCTGGCGCTGCTGGAAGCGGTGGTCGCCCGCCAGGCCGTGTTGATTGCCCGCTGGATGAGCGTGGGCTTTATCCATGGTGTGATGAATACCGATAACTGCAGCATTGCCGGTGAAACCATTGATTACGGCCCCTGTGCCTTTATGGAGCAGTTCGATCCGCAGAAGGTTTTCAGCTCCATCGACCAAGGCCGCCGCTACGCCTTTGCCAACCAGCCAGCGATTGCCCAGTGGAATCTTGCCCGCTTTGCCGAAACGCTGCTGCCGCTGATGCGTGAAGAGGGCGAGGCAGTTGTGGAGCAAGCCACCAGCGCCATTCGCCGCTTCGATACGCTGTTCAGCGCCGAGCAACTCCGCCTGAATGCCGATAAACTCGGTTTAGCGGCGGAAAGCCCCCAAGCCGAAGCGCTAATGGAAGGCCTAGAAAGCCAGATGCACCAGGGGCGGATGGATATGACCGCGACCTTTGATGCGCTCACGCAATACGCTTCCTCTCCAAGTGATGAGCACCGCGAGGCGCTGCTGGCGCTAACGGCTCAACCGAATGAGCTAACCGCGTGGCTGGATACTTGGCAGGCCGTGCAGGTAGCCAGTCAGGATCGCGAACGTTTTGCCGCCATGCGTCGCGCCAACCCGGTGATTATTCCCCGCAACCACCGGGTACAGGAAGTCATTGATGCCGCTTACGACGGTGATTTTGTGCCTTTTCATACGCTGTTAGCGGTCGTCACCCAGCCATTCGATGACTCCGTGGAAGCGCGCCGTTTAGCGGCGCCCGCCACGGATAATGAGCAAGTGCTAAGGACATTCTGCGGCACCTGATGCTGTGATAAACTGTGGTTTTTTACAGTTAGAAGGGTAGCCGGTGCGCAAAATTATTCACTGCGACTGTGACTGCTTTTATGCAGCAGTGGAAATGCGCGATAACCCCGCGCTGCGGGATATCCCGATTGCGATTGGCGGCAGCGTCGAGCAGCGCGGAGTGGTGGCCACCTGCAACTATCCCGCCCGCGAGTTTGGTATTCATTCGGCGATGCCCATGGGCCAAGCGCTCAAGCGCTGCCCGCATCTCACCGTGATTCGCGGCGATATGGCCAAATACAAAGAGGTCGCCCGCCAAGTCTTCGCCATTTATCGCGATGTGACTGAGCTGATCGAACCGCTCTCCCTGGATGAGGCGTTTCTGGATGTCTCGGAGGTCACCCAGCATCACGGCAGCGCGACGCTGATGGCCGAAGCGATCCGCGAACGGGTCAGCCGCGAAGTGGGGATCACCGTTTCAGCGGGCGTAGCGCCCAACAAGTTTCTGGCCAAAATTGCCAGCGACTGGAACAAACCCGACGGTCTGTGTGTGATTACGCCGGATAAGGTCGATAGCTTCGTACAACAGCTGCCGGTGAAGAAAATCCACGGCGTTGGCCCGCGCACGGCGGAGAAGTTAGCGGGGCTGGATATTCATACCTGTGCTGACCTGCGTACCCGTTCGCTAACCGACCTGGTCGAGCACTTTGGCCGCTTTGGGCGGCGGCTGCATGAGCTAAGCTGGGGGCGGGACGAGCGCCCGGTGAAGACTCACCGTGAGCGCAAATCGGTCAGCACCGAGCAGACCTACGCCCAGGATTTACCCAACCTCGATGCCTGCCACCGAGAACTACCTGCACTGATTGAAGATCTGGAGCGTCGCTATGCGCGTCTAGACCCTCCACTGGCGGTGCGCGGGCTGATCGTAAAAGTAAAATTTAACGACTTTACTCAAACCACCGTCGAACACGCTGACCCAGCGCCCAATCTTGCTCAGTTTGAAACCTTGCTCAATATCGGCTGGTCCCGTGGCGAGCGCCCCGTGCGCCTGCTTGGTGTGGGGTATCGGCTGGCGGAAAACACGCAGGAACACCAACTGCCGCTGTTTTAATTAGCCTGTTAACCCTTTGCCCGATTGACCCCGTGGCAGGGGCGCGCTAAAACAGACGTATGATAGTTTGAGTTGTTCATTTTTCCGTTTGGTCACCCACGAGCTCCGCCATGTCTGCTGATGCCGCTTCACGCCCCCGTTTAGTGTTTGCCCACGCCAATGGTTTTCCAGGGTTAAGCTACCGCAGCCTGCTGAACCCGCTGGCAGAGATGTTTGATCTCCACCCGCTGGATCGTCTTGGCCATCACCCTGATTATCCGGTGAATCATAACTGGGGCAACCTGGTGGATGAGCTGCTGAGCTACCTGCCGCGGAGTGATAAACCGCTGCTGGGCGTGGGGCATTCGTTGGGCGGCACTTTGATGGCCATGGCCGCCGACAAGCAGCCCGAGCGTTTTTGTGGAGTGATCATGCTCGACCCACCGCTAATGCTGGGGTCGGATGCCTGGGCGATGAAAGCGGCCAAGCGGTTTGGCTTTATTGACCGAATTACACCTGCCGGTAAAACCCTGGGGCGTCGAAGTGTATGGCCCAGCCGTGAGGTAATGGCGAGTTCACTGGGACGTCGGGGACTTTTTAAGCGCTTTACCCCCCAAGCACTCAACGACTACATTGAAGCAGGGACGCGCTTGTTAGACGACGGCAGCGCTGAGCTGACCTTTGATCCTAGCATTGAGGTGGAGATTTTCCGCCATCTGCCGGATCACCTTTCGCGCTTGCCGCAGCGGCTTGGCGTGCCGCTAGAGCTGGTGGCGGGTAACGAATCGCACCTGCTGACGGCGTCGCGCATCAAACGCTTGCGGCGAAAGGGGTTATCGGTGAGCGAGGTTCCTGGAACGCACATGTTCCCAATGGAGCACCCGGATGAGACGCGTGCCGCCATTTTGACTGCCTGGCAGCGTATCGCCAACGCCAGTCACTCTTCTCACACAGCGTAAGGAGGCGTTATGTACCTTTCCGTACAGCTTAGCTATTACCCGCTGGCCGATGACTTTAAGCCGGTGGTCAAAGAGGTAGTGAAACGCTTGGAAGCGACAGGATTAGAAGTACATCCGAACCGCATGAGTACCCAGGTGTTTGGCGAGTTCGATGAGGTAATGGCAGCATTAAGTGATGTGATGAAGTGGTCGTTTGAGACCCATGGTAAAGCGGTATTTACGGCGAATTTTATTGAAGGCGACCGACGGCCTCGTTAAACCAAAACGCCGCCCGATTGGGCGGCGTTTGTTTGGGCATTGATAATACTTAGGTTAATGATTCCAAGCAGGACTCAATAATATCCAAGCCTTCGTTGAGCACATCGTCTTGAATAGTGACGGGCATCAGGAAGCGGATGGTGTTGCCGTACATACCGCATGACAGCAGGATTAAGCCCTCTTCACGAGCTTTCTTGCACAGTGCGGCAGCCAGTTCTGGGTTAGGCGTGTGGTCAGCTTTGTTCGAGACCAGCTCAAACGCTGCCATCGAGCCCATGTTGCGCACGTGATCGATGCAATCAAATTTGCCCGCCCATTCGTTGAAGCGCTTGGCTAGCTTGTCGCCCAGCGCTTGGCTCTTCTCAAGAATGTTCTCTTCTTCAAACACTTCCATCACGGCCAGCGCTGCGGCACAGGCGGTGGGGCTACCGGTATAGGTGCCGCCCAGCGAGTTAGGGCCTGATGCATCCATGACCTTGTCGGTACCAACAATCGCGGAGATAGGCATGCCGTCGGCCATACTCTTGGCCATGGTCATGATGTCCGGCTCAACGCCGCTGTGTTCGATGGCAAACATTTTGCCGGTACGGCCAAAGCCTGACTGCACTTCGTCGATGATCATTAGGATGCCGTGCTCATCGCAGATCTCACGGATCTTGGTCAGGAAGCTGGTAGAGGCTGGGTAGAAACCGCCTTCACCCAGCACCGGCTCAAGCACGATGGCTGCGGTATCTTTGGGGTTGGCATCGGTTTTCAGCGTCATCTTCAGGCCGCGAATGGCTTCATCTTCGCTAACGCCGTGGTAGGGCACTGGGTAAGGCGCGCGGAAGACGGTGCCCGGCATCGGACCGAAGTCGCTTTGGTAAGGCGCTACCTTGCCATTCATGGCCATGGTGAAGAAGGTACGGCCATGGTAGCCGCCGTCAAAACAGATAACGTTGGAACGGCCGGTAGCAGCGCGGGCGATCTTGACTGCGTTTTCCAGCGCTTCGGCGCCAGAGTTGGCAAGCATAACCTTGGCGTGGCCACGAACCGGAACGATCTGGCTGAGCTTTTCAGCGACTTTTACGTAGCCTTCATAGGGCATGACCGTTTGGCAGGTATGCATCAGCTTATCGAGCTGGGCTTTAACTGCCGCAACCACTTTAGGATGACGGTGACCCACGTTAAGTACGCCAATGCCGCCTGCGAAGTCGATAAAGCGATTGCCGTCAACGTCCCAGATTTCAGCATTTTCAGCGCGGTCGGCGAATGCCGTCGCGGGGCTAGCAGCGCCAGCAGCGACGTATTTGTGTTTCAACTCGTTCAGTTCTGCATTGCTGCTCATGGCTTACTTCCTATTGATGAGGGATGATCTTTCAGCATAGTGCTTAATAGCGTTACTTACATGGGTGACGATGCAATGACAACACGATTACGCCCCGCCTGTTTAGCTTGATACATAGCTTTGTCGGCGCGATCAAGTAGCCGCGTGCCGGAAGCTTCAACGTAGCAGGCAACTCCCGATGAGAGCGTCACCGTTAATTGATGCTCGGTAAAGGGATTCTGCGCCATGGCTTCGCGCACGCGCTCCATTGCCAGGTGGGCTTCTTCAGCGTTCACGCCCGGCATAATGATCAGAAACTCTTCCCCGCCTAGGCGGATGTGCAAATCGGTGTCTCGCAGTGCCTTGCTCACTAACGCGGTGGTTTGTTGCAGCACTGTATCACCCGTGCTGTGGCCATAGGTGTCATTAATCGCTTTGAAATCATCCAGGTCGTAAATTGCGATGCTAAAGGTGCTGCCGTATCGTTCGCAGCGTTTAATCTCTTCATCCAAGCGCTGCAAACCCGCACGGCGATTATACAATTCAGTGAGTTCATCGTGATGGGCAAGATGGTCCAGGCGTTCATTGGCCTGCTTTAAGCGCACTTCCAGCTGCTTGCGCTGGGTGATGTCGATAATAAAAGTGACTTTTCGCGACTGACCATCTTCGCCTTCAATACGTGCCGCCTCGGCAATAATGGTGTGAACGTCACCGAGTTTCGTCAGTACATCCCACTCCTGGCGCTGCTCGAACGATTCGCTGCCCTGCATAAAGTCATCGTGCAAAGCAGACTGCCGAGCACGGTAGGCTTCGGGCACGACCATCGTAAAGTGCTGGCCGAGTATTTCCTCTTCACGATAGCCATAAAACTCACAGTAGGCAGGATTGACCATCTCAAAATAGCCGGAAGGATTGGTGATACAGATGCCAATGGGGGCCGCTTTAATGACATTTTCGGTATTGCGTTTCGAACGGTTAAAAAGCTGATAAAGCTGATCGGGACTAACCTCTTTCATTCACTGCTCCTAATCCACTATTCGCTTCCCTTTTTAACCCGGCGAGTAGAGAAGAAATATCATCGCCTAACGAATTGATGGCCGGTTTTGCAAAGTAAAAACCCTGCTGACGAACAATGCCCGCGCGTGCTAGCCAGAGCGCTTCTGCTCGGGTTTCTACGCCTTCTGCAATCAGTACCATATCGAGCTCTTGGGCGAGAGAAATAATGGCGTTTAGTAGCGCTTGGCGGCGAGCGTCGCTATCGCAGTGCATGACCAATTCTCGGTCGATTTTAAGCTTGTCAGGGGTTAGGTCGGTTAGCAAATCTAAATTGGCGTACCCATTACCAAAGTCATCCAGCGCCGTTTTAAAGCCCATGGAGCGATATGCATCGATAATATTGCAGAGGTGCTGGCGATCGCGGACACGTTCGGTTTCAGTAATTTCAAATATAAGCCGATGGGCGGGCCAGCCCACACGCTTGGAGACTTCAAGCGTTGCCCGAATACAGGCTTCAGGTTCGTAGACGGCGTTGGGTAAGAAGTTAATCGAGAGGTCAGTTTGCATACCCAGTGCACTGGCCATTTCAATCGCTTTTACACGGCAGGCTTGGTCAAAACGGTAAAGTAAATCATCCGTGACTTTCGTCAGCACGCTCCACGCAGACTCTCCTTGCATACCGCGCACCAACGCTTCATAAGTGACGATTTTAGCCAGTGATAGATCCACAATCGGCTGAAAAGCCATGGTGAATTCAAAAGGCAGTTCGCCTTCACAGCGGTTACAGCTGCCGTTAACGCGTGCGCACTGGCTCATTGCTGCTCCTGATGGTGTCGGTAGAGGCGGGTGCCACTAAAGCTTTCAGTAAAAGATGTTTCTATACGCTACACCTAAGCACTTTGCGATGCTTAGTTTAAATCTTAACGCGGTAGTCGTACAGGTTTTGTATAGTATTTTTGATGAGGGTACCTCAACCTCTGTGACGTTGAACAGTTCGCATAGGCATAAAAAAAGCGCCTGGGAAGGCGCCAAAGAGGGGAAATGGGTATAACCAAAACGCGGCTAGATAATGCCCGCTTCGCGAAGCGCCGTGCGCTGTTCAGGCGTAATGCCCAGCTCTTCCAAGACGCTTTCCGTATGTTGTCCCAAGTGGGGCGGCGCAGTTGAAGCACTCATCTGTGCGCCGTTAAACCGAATGGGATTGGCCACGAGATCGACGTGCCCCGCTTGGTCATGAGGCAAGGTCTGCTTGAGCCCTCGGGCTTTTACATGGGGGTCATCGAATACCCGATCTAGCGTATTGATCGGGCCACAGGGAACACCCACGGCTTCAAAGGCCGCCAGCCAGTGATCAGTGCTGCGCTGGGCCAAGGCCGCTTCCAACTGCGGTACGAGTAGCGCGCGGTTGTTTACCCTGGCACCGTTGGTGGCGAAGCGGGGGTCTTCAGCCAAGGTCGGTAGCGAAAGCACGGTGCAAAAACGCTTGAACTGCTCGTCGTTGCCCACGGCCATGATCATGTGACCATCCTGGGTGGCAAACGCCTGGTAAGGCACGATATTAGGGTGAGCGTTACCCAACCGCTGGGGCACATTGCCCGAGGTTAGGTAGTTGAGCGCCTGATTGGCGAGCACGCCCACCTGCACATCCATTAAAGCCATATCAATATGGCAACCTTCACCGCTATCGCGGCGCTGATAAAGCGCTGCTAACACCGCATTGGCGGCATACAGGCCGGTAAAAATATCGGTAAACGCGACGCCACTTTTGACCGGGCCACCGCCAGGCTCACTATCAGGCTTACCGGTTAGGCTCATGATCCCGCCCATGGCTTGAATCATAAAGTCATAGCCCGCTCGGTGCGCGTAAGGACTTTCCTGGCCAAACCCGGTAATTGAGCAGTAGATCAGCCCTGGGTTTAACGCTTTCAAACTGGCGTAATCCAGGCCGTAGCGTTTCAGGCCGCCGACCTTGAAGTTCTCTATCAGCACATCGGACTGAGCGACTAACTGCTTAATCACCGCTTGGCCTTCGGGCTTGGCCATATCGACGGTCACCGAGCGTTTGCCGCGGTTAGCACATAGGTAATACGCCGACTCTTCGCTGCCCGCCAACCAAGGAGGGCCCCAATGGCGGGTATCGTCACCGCTACCAGGGCGCTCAACCTTAATTACATCCGCCCCCATATCCGCGAGCATCTGCCCACACCACGGTCCGGCCAGTACGCGTGAGATATCGAGTACTTTAATGCCGGCTAATGGTTTGGTTGGCTCACTCATAAGGGGCTTACTCATAAAGGTTTCTACCTTGGCTAATGGCGTTTAAAGGCGATTGATCAGCGGTCTATCAAAAGAACGACTGAATGCCTGTCTGTGCGCGGCCAAGAATCAACGCGTGCACATCGTGGGTGCCTTCGTAGGTATTCACCGACTCCAGGTTGACCATATGGCGAATCACGCCGTACTCATCGGAAACGCCGTTGCCGCCGTGCATATCGCGGGACTGACGGGCGATATCCAACGCCTTGCCGCAGTTGTTGCGCTTGATCAGCGAGACCATTTCCGGCGCCCAGTTGCCGCTATCCATCAGGCGGCCTACTTGGAGGGCTGCCTGCAAGCCAAGAGTGATCTCGGTTTGCATGTCGGCGAGCTTTTTCTGGATCAACTGGTTGGCAGCCAGCGGGCGACCAAACTGCTTGCGGTCTAAGGTGTATTGACGCGCCGCGTGCCAGCAGAATTCCGCCGTGCCCATAACGCCCCAGGCGATGCCGTAGCGTGCTTTGTTCAAGCAGCCAAACGGGCCTTTCAGGCCGCTGACGTTGGGCAGCAGGTTCTCTTCAGGAACGAAGGCATTGTCGAGGACGATCTCACCGGTAATCGATGCACGCAGCGAGACCTTGCCTTCGATTTTGGGCGTGGTGAAGCCTTCGGTGCCGCGCTCGACGATAAAGCCTTTGATCTGATTATCGTGGGCCGCTGATTTCGCCCAAACCACGGCGATATCGGCAATCGGGCTGTTGGTAATCCACATTTTGGCGCCAGTCAGACGGTAGCCGCCGTCGACTTTTTCCGCACGGGTGATCATGCCACCCGGATCAGAGCCGTGATCGGGTTCGGTCAAACCGAAGCAGCCAATCATTTCGCCGCTGGCCAGCTTAGGCAGAAATTTCTGCTTCTGCTCTTCAGAGCCGTAAGTCTCGATGGGGTACATCACTAACGAGGACTGCACGCTCATGGCGGAACGGTAGCCAGAATCGACGCGCTCTACTTCGCGGGCAATCAGGCCGTAGGCGACATGATTAACGCCTGCGCCGCCGTACTCGGGGGAAACGGTGGCGCCGAGCAGGCCAAGCTCACCCATTTCGCTCATGATCTCGCGGTCAAAGCGCTCTTCACGGAAAGCGGTCAGCACGCGGGGCTGAAGGTTTTCCTGGCAGTAATCATAGGCCGCGTCGCGAATCTGGCGCTCTTCATCGGTGAGCTGTTGCTCCAGTAGCAGCGGGTCGTCCCAGTTAAAATGTGTCATGGCGTGGATTCCTCGATTCGTTCTGTTGGCATTTTATGACGCCGACAGCAATGGATTGGTTGCAAAACTGCATGCGTTCAATGTATCGCCGTTATTTTAAAATATCTACATTTTTTTAAAACGTAGAACCTGGCTTTGGAGTGGAGAGCTGTAACGCTGAGCTTGAAAAGAGCTTAACAAGAGCTCAAAAAATAACGTGAACAACAGCTTAACGAATGCCGCGCGCCTCAAGAACGCGGGTAATAATCGGCACCGGGGTCATCAAGTGGTCGCGCATTAAGCTGTCGGCCTGGGCGGTGTCCCTGGCTAGAATGACCTCCACCAGCGCGGCGTGCTCTTGACGCTTAAGCTCTAACGCCTGGGGCGACATCACTGTTTCCTGGAGCCATAGATGACGGTAGCGCTCCACTTGATTAAACAGGGTGTCGCGCATCTGCAGCAGGTGAGGGGAGTTGCAGCCACTGGCGATAGCGGTATGGAATGCCTTGTGGCGTTGGTCCCAAATGTCGAGCAGCTCATCCGGGGTGCTGACATCGGTGACCTTGGCCAGCCGGTGGGCCGTGGCCAGCACCATGGCTTCCCAGTCGTCGTCCCCGCGCTCGATGGCTAGACGCAGGATTAGCCCTTCAAGCTGAGCTCGGGCGTCGTAAATGTCGTTGAGTTCGGCCAGCGAAATTGGGGCCACCCGGTAGCCACGCTGGCTGATCGCTACTACTAAACGGTCTGCCACCAGCTGTGAGAGCGCTTCCCGCAGCGGCCCGGTACTGGCGCCGTACTGCTCTTTCAGACGGCTCATCAACAGCTTCTGCTCTGGAGCGTACAGGCCTCGAATAATGTCATGCTTGAGTTGCTGGTAAGCACTGATGGCCAGATTCTGGCGCGGAGCGCCTTTCTCAAAAACATTGAGCTCCATAGCGGTAAGGCTCCTGGGCAACTGACGAAAGAGTAGAGTTATCGACTATTATGAGTAAATAATAACAATTTGGCATAGGGGAATATATTTATGCAGAATTTCACCATTTTTCTGCGTCGACCTCTATTAAAGCCTGATCTCAAGATCGAAGCCTAATTAAGGGTGGTGCTGCGCTGATAGCCCTCATTAGCATCCAACGCATAAGCCGTGCTAACTTCTCCACCACCGCTTCCGCATACGCCTCTACGGCATGCAGAAGTTGGGGCTTCAACACCTCCTTTTATTGTCAACCATACCTATAAGTCCAAACAGGACGGAGGAAACGCTCATGCGAACTCTAAAATATGTAGCAGCTGCATCTATGCTCGCGGTCGCGCTCCCTGCAAGCGCCCAACAACTCTCTATCGCGACCGGTGGCACAGGTGGCGTTTACTATCCTATCGGTGGTGGTTTTGCCGAAATGATCAACAACCATATCGAAGGCGCCCAGGCGACTGCTGAAGTCACCGGCGCGTCGGTAGAAAATATGGGTCTGATCATGCGCGGGGACGCTGATTTAGCATTGGTACTGGCCGACACGGCTTACCAGGCATTTACCGGCAGCGGTGATTTCGAAGGCCGTCAGATCGAAAATACGCGCGCATTGGCGTCGGTTTATCCGAATGCCGTGCAGTTAGTGACGCTGGCTGAATCTGATATCGAATCGATCGCTGATCTTGAAGGCAAGCGGGTTTCCGTTGGTGCGCCGGGTAGTGGTACCGAATTAAATGCTCGTGCTTTGCTCGAAGCCAATGGCATTAGCTATGACGACTTCACGCCCCAGCGCCTTAACTTCAACGAAACCGCTGATGCGATTCGTGACGGTGATATCGACGCCGGTTTCTGGAGCGTGGGTCCGCCGACCAGCTCTATTCTTAACCTTGCCGCAACACGCGATATTCGCCTGATTGGCCTGTCTGATGAAGAGATTGCCAACGCTCAGGAAGAAGAAGCGGTATTTGCTCCCTATGAGCTTGCAGCCGGTATGTACGACGGTATGGATGAAGCCGTTACTACCATTGGTATTCCTAATGTTCTCGTCGTTAATGCCGACATGGACGAAGAGCTGGCTTACCAATTGACGCAACTGCTGTTTGAAAACACTGACGAGCTAATTGCGGTTCACCCTGCGGCTAATGACACGACAGTCGAGTTCACCATGAACTCTACGCCTGTGCCGCTGCACCCAGGTGCGCTGCGCTATTTCGAAGAAGTGGGCGCTGAAATTCCGGATCGTCTACGTCAGTAACCGCTAAAGTGCATTGAAGGATATTGCCATGCAGTGGCAGCAACGACTGTTGGCGCTACTGATTGCATGTTTGCCGTTCGCCGAAGTGGGGGCTTCCCCCGCTTCGGCGTCGGCGTTTATGCGCCTAGCCGTCGTGACCCAACAAGGCGACACCCTGGTAGATGAAGCGGTACCTGCTGGCGGTCGCTGGTGTATTAAGTGGCAGCACTCCGTTGAGCATTTTACGGTGTTGGATTGCTATCGCAATGCGGCGGGTGTCATGCAATTGGAGCGTAGCCATCAACCCGATTTTGCCGCCGGGCTTGGGCATATTTTTGGGCGTGGCGAGCAGGTTACCGACGGTGAGGGAGGCTACTGGATTAATGCGATTAACGAGCCTGTCGCCAATAACCGTTATGTGTTGAGGGTCGGTTCTCCTGCTGTCAACCATCGCGTAGTGTGGCCAGACGGTGAGCATACACCGGTGAGCCTAAGTGAGCACGCCGCTGGGCAACGCGTGACCATTCAACTAATAGCCCCTCACGCATCCCCGCGTGGATAAAAACGACATTAGTTAACGCTTCCGAGGACTTCATGAACGAATCCAAGCAACCGCCGACCATGATGCCGGGCGGTAATGTGATTCAACCCCGCATGGTGCTGTGGTCGATCACCATTGTGGCGGTGGGTCTTTCCCTGTTTCAGCTTTATTCTGCCGGTATTCAGCCTTTAGGGCTTTTCTATCAGCGTAGTATTCACCTGGCATTGATCATGATGCTGGCATTTTTAATGTTTCCCGCTTTTGGCCCCACCCGTAAGCGTGGGGTTTTAGGATGGGGACTAGATGTCGTGTTTTTAGCCGGAGCGGTGCTGACCGGCGGCTACTTAGTGTTCAACCTGGACGAGATTTTCAGTCGTGCTGGGTTCTGGAGCGACACCGATATCCTGGTTGCCTGTATCGCCACGGTAACCGTGCTGGAAGCCAGTCGTCGTGCGGTGGGCTTTGGGATGACCGTCATCGGCCTGCTGGCCATTGTGTATGCGTTTGCCGGGCCGCGTGGGGAACTGCCGTGGCTGGGTGAATGGATGCCAGGCATTCTTGAACACCGTGGGTACACCATCGATCGTGTTGCCGGGCAATTGTACTTGGGGCAAGAGGGTATCTTTGGTTTGCCGCTGGGCGTAGCGGCGACTTACATCTTTATTTTTGTTCTGTTTGGCGCCTTTTTGGAGTGCACCGGCGCAGGCAAGTTCTTTATTGATATGGCTTATGCTGCCACGGGTCGCCAGCGCGGCGGGCCTGCCAAAGCGGCGGTATTAGCATCTGCAGGTATGGGGTCTATTTCCGGCAGCGCGATTGCCAACGTCGTCACCACCGGTGCCTTTACCATTCCGCTGATGAAGCGGTTGGGCTATAAGGCCAAGCAGGCGGGCGGTATCGAAGCGGCGGCCTCGACCGGCGGGCAGATTATGCCGCCATTGATGGGCGCCGGGGCGTTCTTGATTGCTGAGTACACCAATACGCCATACCTGGACATCGTCAAGGTCAGTATCCTGCCGGCGATCATGTATTTCGCGACGGTCTATCTGTTCGTCCATATCATCGCGCTTAAGCAAGGGATGCAGGGGCTGCCCAAAGATGAACTGCCGCAGATGCGCCAAGTCATGAAAGACGGCTGGCACTTCCTGCTGCCATTGGCTGTGTTGGTTTGGCTGCTGGCGATGAGCATGTCACCGATGCGGGTAGGCTATTACGCGGTGGTTACCATGGTGGCGGTGGCGGTGATTCGCTATGCGCTGTGGTTCTTCTTTGTGGCGCCTCGCCAAGGCCAGCCGGTGACGGCAAGTGCTACCAAAAACATGCTAAGCGCAGGTGTTGGCAAGCTGATCGAAGGCCTTGAGTTAGGTGCGCGTAATGCCGTGGCGGTTTCCATGGCCTGTGCGGTTGCCGGGATTATCGTGGGCGTTGTCGGGCTAACCGGCCTGGGGCTGAAGTTCTCTTCCATGATGCTGGCCTTCTCCGGCGGTAACATCCTGCTGGCGCTGTTAATGGTGCTGCTGGCTAGTTTGATCCTGGGGATGGGGTTACCGGTCACCGCCAGCTATATCGTTTTGATTGTGCTGGTGGGTCCCGCGCTTACACAAGAGTTTGGTATTCCGCTACTGGTCGCTCACTTAGTGGTGTTCTGGTACTCCCAAGACTCTAACGTGACGCCGCCCATCGCCTTGGCAGGTTTTGCCGGGGCCGCGATTGCGGGTAGTAAGCCAATGGAGACCAGCTTCCAGGCGTGGAAGTTTGCTAAAGGCCTCTACTTGATTCCGCTGTTCATGGTCTTCAACCCGGAGATCATCATGGGCGGGCCGGTGCCGGTGGTCATCTGGAACGGGGTGATTGCCATACTGGCACTGGGAGCCTTTGCGGCAGCCTTGGAAGGGTATCTGTTCACTCGCATGTCGTGGCTACCACGGATCGCGATTACCGCAGCGATTTGTGGCGTGTTTTACCCCAATCTGCTCACCGAAATTGCGGGTGTGGTGGTAATGATCATAGCCATTGGCGCTAACTGGCTGGCCAGTAAGCGCGAAGCCTCGGCAACGCCTGTTAGCGGGTAACTGAGTTGTTGGCAGTACACCGATAGCAAGCAACGAAAAAGGCCCGGAGAGATGATCTCCGGGCCTTTTCGTTGGTGGGTTAGAGGGGATGGCTGAGTAGGGTGCCGCTACGTTAGAAGATCGACTCAGCAGTGCCTGAGCCCTGAGAACCGCTGGCCTCTTCCAGTTCGCGGCTGATGCGGCGCTGTTGGTAGCCCGGCAAGTGGTCCTGATGGAACAGTTCGGTAATACCGCCCGTCTGGCCGTCAGCTAAACGTTGACCGGTACTTGGATCTACCTGCGCAGTCACGATAGTCTCCGGGCGCT
This sequence comes from Vreelandella neptunia, assembly GCF_022489065.1. Lineage (GTDB taxonomy): Bacteria > Pseudomonadota > Gammaproteobacteria > Pseudomonadales > Halomonadaceae > Vreelandella > Vreelandella neptunia_A. The sequence goes on from NZ_JAKVTW010000002.1 coordinate 349,133, forward strand.
CGGGCAAAGCACTCGGTGTACCTTCCAGGGCATCGCCCATGAACTCTACCCAGATAGGTAGCGCGGCCTGAGCCCCATATTCTGAAATGGTTTCGTTACTGTCCTTACCCACCCATACCGTGGTCACCAGATTGCTGTTGAAGCCCGCAAACCATGCATCGCGCTGGCTGTTCGTGGTGCCGGTCTTGCCGACGATATCTTCACGATCAAGGCTTAGCGCGCCGCGGCCAGTGCCCGAGGTAATAACGTCACGCAGCATGTCGCGCAAGATATAGACCGCTGCCGGATCGGCCACGCGTTTGGCGATCGGGTATTCACGGCCATCGATCTCCACCGTCTCCTGGTCTTCGGCACAGCTCGGGCAGGCGACCTGTGGAGTGGCTTCATCGATAATTTCGTTATCGTCGTCACGAGTTACACGCTCAATGAACCATGGAGCTACTTGGAAGCCGCCATTGGCGATAACGGCATAAGCATTGGTCATCTCCATGGGTGTTAAGCTCGCACTACCCAGCGCTAGTGCCAGACCGTGCGGCAAACGACCAGGCGCAAAGCCAAAGCCTTCCAGGTAATCAATGGTGTGATCCAGCCCCATGGTCTGCAGTACGCGGATCGTCACTAGGTTGCGCGAACGCGCTAGTGCCGGACGTAAGCGCATTGGGCCTTGGAAATCACGGCTAGAGTTGACCGGCCGCCACAACGAGTTGCTGCCATCGTCCAGCACCACAGGCGCATCGTTAACGACGCTGGCGGCATTCATCTCGCCATCTTCTAGGGCTGCTAAATAAATGAACGGCTTAAAGATCGAGCCCGATTGGCGCTGTGCCTGTACCGCGCGGTTGAACTTACTGGCGTTGAAATCAAAGCCACCCTGGAGCGCCAAAATAGCGCCTGTGCGCGGATCTTGAGCTACCAGCGACCCTTCTGCATCCGGGCGCTGAGAGAGGCGTAGCGAGCCGTCTTCATTCTCAACCACGCGAATCATATCGCCGCGTACCGCAATGTCAGACGCCGCGCTGGGCTCGGCACCGCGGCTACGCGGGCTAAGATAAGGACGCGCCCAGCTCAAGCCTTCCCAGGCGATTGTCTGTAGGCCACCGCGGCGGGTAAGCACCTGCATCTCGCGACCGCTGCTCTCTACCACAATGGCGGGCTGTAGAAGGCCGTAATTGGGCGTGCGTTCAAGCACCTGAACCCAGTTACTGACATCGCCATCGATTCCTTCAATTTCAGCCTGGCTGCGCTGAGCGGCCTGACGGGCGGTTTGACGAATTTCCGGCGACTCAGAGAGCTCTTCTTCAAGGCCTTGGGTCGCGGTTTGTTCCTGTGCTTCAACAAGACTTGCCGCAATTTCACGCTGCTCTGGCCCGCGCCAGCCGTGGCGCAGATCATAGTCCGTCAGCCCGTTGGCTAGCGCCTGGCGGGCAAAGGGCTGCAACTCACTATCGATAGTGGTGTAGATACGATAGCCACCGGTGTAAGCCTCATCACCAAAGCGCTCTACCGCATACTGGCGCGCCATTTCAGATACGTAAGCGGCATCGACCTCGGCTTGCGTAAAGTGGCGGCGGGCGGTGACGGGGTCCTGCACCGCGACTTGATAAGTCTCGTCGTCGATATAGCCCAGTTCGCGCATGCGGAACAGAATCCAGTTACGACGAATCAGCGAACGCTCGGAATTAGCCAGCGGGTTAAAGGCAGAGGGCGCCTTGGGCAAACCGGCAATCATCGCCGTTTGTGCCAGGTTCAGCTCGGCCAGTGGCTTGTCATAATAGGTTTCAGCGGCGGCCGCGATGCCGTAGGCGCGATTACCCAAGAAAATCTTATTGACGTAAAGCTCAAAGATTTCCTCTTTATTGAGTACCTGCTCCATTTGGAGTGCCAGCAGGATTTCGCGAATTTTACGGGTAAATGTCTGATCCAGCGTCAGCATGTAGTTACGCGCGACCTGCATGGTGATGGTCGAACCACCGGATTGGATCGTGCCGCCACTCTGCACGAGCTCTACGGCGGCCCTGATCAAGCCGCGTGGGTCGACGCCCGCGTGGTCGAAATAGCTAGCATCCTCGGCAGCGATTAAGGCATTGATCATATCTTGCGGTATTTCATCAAAATTGATCGCCATGCGGCGCTCTTCGCCAAACTCGCCAATCAATTTACCGTCATTGGTAAAAATACGTAGCGGCGTGTGCAGTTCGAAATCCTGCAATTGGCGAACATCGGGAAGGCCCGGCGCAAAGTAGATGGCGGCGCCTACCACAGCTAACGCAGTGGCACCGACCAACGATACAATCAGAAAAAATAGCGACACGATAAGGGTTCGAAGAAACGTCATGTACGAAGAGCACCCTGGGAAGAATAAAAAGATCGGCATCTAAACGGCCGTATCATGCAATTGGCTGCCATTATAGGAAGCTGAGGCGGCGGCCACCAGTGTTGATATGCCGTAAGTTCGATCGCGTGTGACTTAACTAAAAATCATGTAACCTCAAACGACATCTGAAAGACGGGCGACAAGTAGGCGGAGCCGAACCCAATATGCGCTTTCTGAAATCTGGTAAAGGGTTGATCGGCGTCGATATTACATCAGCGACCGTTAAGCTGCTTGAGCTAAAACAGTGCCACGATAATTACCAAGTAGAAAGTTATGCCGTAAGACCATTACGCGAAGGCGCAGTGGTTGAACGCCGTATCCGCGATATAGATGATGTGGCTAGCGTGCTTAGCCGTGCCGTTGAACATGCTAAACCCTCCACTCGCAAAGCTGCAGTGGCTGTTCCTGCCAGCGCAGCGATCACCAAAACGCTGAGCTTTCCAATCGGGCTGAGTGAAGAGGAGATCGAAGAGCGCATTGTGGCCGAATCAGACCGCCATATTCCCTTTCCGTTCAACGAAGTGGCGTTTGATTTTGAGTGCCTGGGGCCCGCGCCTTTTGACGATGAGCAGCAGCAGGTCGTGCTGGTGGCGTGTCGGCAGCAGGACGTCACGCAACTGACTGAAACGTTAGAACGCGCCGGTTTGGAGCCTGCGGCAGTGGATGTTGAGACCTTTGCCATGGAGCGGTCGCTCGCCGAGCTTCGCCGTCAGTTGAAGGTCGATAATGATCCCACCGCCTGCGTTGGTTTAGTGGACATCGGGGCCAATATGAACGCCTTTCACGTCGTGCGGGGCGGGCATATTGTTTACAGCCGCGACACGGTGTTTGGTGGTCGCCAGCTTACCGATGCGATTCGCGAACGCTACGATTTGAGTATGGAAGAAGCGGGCTTCGCCAAAAAGCGGGGTGGCCTTCCTGAGGATTACCATGAGCGAGTCCTGAACCCTTTTCTTGAAACCGTGGTGCAGCAAGTGGGGCGCTCCTTGCAGCTCTACTACACCGCCGGGCGTCAGCAAGAGGTGAAGCACATTGTGTTAGCGGGTGGGTCGAGCGTGATTCCCGGCCTTGCCGAACGTATTGCGGAAGATAGTGGTATGTCGGTGACCATTGCTAACCCCTTCCAACGTATGCAGGTCAATAAGCGCCTCAACCTTCAGGCGCTGACCAATGATGCCCCGGCGATGCTAACCGCAGGTGGTTTGGCGATGAGAGTGAGCCAATGAGCATGACGATTAACCTGCTGCCCTGGCGGGAAGCGCAGCGAGAGCGAAGAACGCGCAAATTTTACATCATCGTGGCAGGCATGCTGGTACTGGGCGTAGTGCTTGGTCTGCTGATCTCACACTATTACCAGCTTAAGCTAGCGGCCCAGCAGCAGCGCAATGCCTATGTTAGTGAGCATATCGAGCGCCTTAATGCTGATATTGAAGGCGTATCACGTTACGCAACCGATGCCGAACGTTTAGGTGAGCAGATCGCGGTGTTCCAGGCGCTGCAAACCGAGCAAGCGGACACCGTACAGCTATTTAATGACGTGGCGAATAGCGTCGCTAATGGCGTTATTTATCAACGCTTAGCGAAAAACGGTAGCAGTGTCAGCGTCACTGCTGTAGCCGGTAGCGAACGTCAGGTTTCCGAGCAACTGCGCCGTATTGGAGCGCTGCCAGGTTTAGGCGTGCCCTCGCTGTCAGCGGTGGAGAGTGATCAAAACAGCACCGGTCGGCTATTCCGTTTTGAGGTGGAGCAGGTGGCCGATATATCTCCGGCGGGGCTAAGCCAGGATCTCGGCCAGGATCGAGAAGGGGGAGCGCCATGAGCCTGCGTCGCGAGCAGTGGGGCATAGAGTGGCAGCGCCTGCGCGATGTTGATTGGCGCGATCTTGACATTAAGGAAGCCGGCGGCTGGCCACTGCTGTTAAAGGTGTTGTGCTGTTGTCTGGCCCTGCTGGCAGCGCTGTGTGTCATGCTGTGGTTAGTCGCGAGTGAACAGCGTGAAGCTTATATGGCGGCCCAGCGTAATGAAGTCAGGCTATTAAGCGAATACCGCAGTAAAGCCTCGGAAGCGGCCTTCTTGCCGGAAATGCGGGAGCAGTTGGCCACTCTGGAGGGGCAAATGGCCCGTTTGCGTACCATGCTGCCCACCGGTGCGGAAATCCCTGCCCTGCTCGATAGTATTAGCGATGCCGCCGTCGATAACCGCCTTACCATTGAAACGATTCGGCTGCGTCCAACGCTAACGCAGGCTCATTATGTCGAGCAGCCGCTGGATATTCAGGTGCGCGGCGACTATCACCAGTTGGCGCGGTTTAGTGCCGATATAGCGTCATTGCCCCGGTTGGTGACCCAGCATGACTTTACTCTGGAGCCCGTTGAGGGTCGCGGTGATACGCTGCGCCTTTCGCTATTAGCGCGTACTTATCGTTACGTTGAAGAGAGCGAGCAGCCTTCTGCAAATGAGGCGGATGCGCTATGAGGTGTCAACGAACAGCGCCCTATGGGGTGAAAAAGGCAGCGTTCATTGCTGCGGCACTTGTGCTGACAGGCTGCGTGGATGCCGATTTAACGCAGCTTGAAGGTACGTTAGCTGATATTCGTCAGTCGCCAGGCGGTCAGCCGCCGGTCATTGCGGTGACGCTGCCCGCAAGTCACGATGTGTCCTATTTATACAGCGAAGGCCGCAGCCCCTTTTTGCCGCCCGACGCTATTGCTCAGGAGAGCGTGAATCGTAGCGAGGGTGCGCTTGCTCCGGACCAACAGCGCTCTCCAGAGCCACTGGAGCGCTTTCCACTGCAGGATCTGCGATTGGTCGGTACGATGCGCATGGCGGGTCGGCAAGTGGCGCTGATCGCCTCGCCGGATGGCAATGTGACCAGTGTGAAAGAGGGCAACTATATGGGCACCGACTACGGACGAATTGCTCAGATCAGCGCTCAAGACATTCGTGTCACCGAGCGGGTCTTCACCCAAAGGGAAGGGTGGCAAGAGCGGCAAGTGTCGCTAGTCATCAACGAAAACAACGAGTAAGCGGACAATAGCTCATGGTAGTTACAGCTTGGCGAATCACTCTTTCTATGGCCATGGCCGCACTATTTTCACTGGCGCCTTCGCTGGCAGTGGCATCGGTGTTAACGGATGTTGATGTTCAGCCCGACGACAACGGGGGAGTCAACGTTGATCTTCGTTTCACCGGCGGCGTACCCGAGTTACGCAGCTACCGCTTAGACTCCCCGCCGCGTGTGGCGCTAGATTTGGCAGATACCCAAAATGGACTAGCCAGCCGACGCCTGAGTATCAACAGCCATGGGGTCGAGCAGATCACTGCCCTTGAGGGCAATGGCCGTACGCGTTTGGTCGTCAACCTCTCTGAGACGCAAACATTTACGTCTCGCGTGCTGGATGATCGTCTACGAATCACCTTTGCATCAGCCACAAGCCCTGCTGCCGATACCTCGCTGAATCCTTCGCCCATTCCGTCTGCCAGCGTCTCTTCAACGGGGCTGGAGACCGATGAAGGGCCACAGATTGAAAATATTGATTTTCGCCGCGGCGCAGACGGCGCCGGACGGTTGCTGGTCACCTTCGACCGTGAAGGGGTGGTGGCGAACGTGCGCGAAGGTGGCCCCGACCAGGTGATGGTGGGATTGCGCGACGTGGCAATTCCTGACTCGCTTAACCAGGTCTACGATGTCACCGACTTTGCCACACCGATTACGCGCATTACGCCCCGTGCCAGCCAGGGCGACACCCAGTTGGCCATCGCCACCCAGGGCGCTTACGCGATGATCTCTTCGCAAAGTGGCCGTACGCTGACGGTGGAGGTGCAGCCTGCCAGCCAGGAATCACAGCCCTCTCAGGCCACCGGTGAGCAATTTAATGGCGAGCGGTTGAGTCTTAATTTTCAAGATATCGAAGTGCGTTCAGTGCTAGCAACGCTGGCTGAATTTACCGGGCTGAATCTGGTTGCCAGTGACAGCGTCACCGGCCGCGTGACGCTCAACTTAAACGATGTCCCCTGGGATCAGGCGCTCGCGCTGATTCTGCAAAGCCAGGGGTTATCGAGCCGTGAGCAGGGCAATGTGATTGTCGTGGCGCCTGCCAGTGAACTGGCTGATTTGGAGCGCCAGGAGCTAGAGGCACGTAACCAGCGTGAGACGCTCTCACCGTTGGTGACCGAGTTCATCGAGATCAAGTATGCCAGAGCCGAGGATTTGGCCCTGCTACTGCGCGGAGGCGAGGGTGACGGCTTTGGTCTACTCACCGAGCGAGGACGCGTCAGCATTGATAACCGCACCAATACGCTGCTGGTGCAAGATACCGCCGACCAAGTGCGCGATATTGCCCGCACCATTGACCGCTTGGATGTCGCTGTTCGCCAAGTGCAAATAGAAGCACGCATAGTCATTGCCCGAGACACCGCCTCCCGTGAGCTAGGCATTAACTGGGGTATGTCGAGCACCCGTGGTTTTCAGGAGGGGGACGATGGGACCTTCAGCCGACGGGATATCAACCCCGATGGCATCAATCGGGCGCAGGGTGGTTTGGCGGTGGATTTAGGCGCCGCTACGGGGCCTGGTACCGGCTTTAGTTTCGGCTACTTATCCGGCGATATCCTGTTGGATTTGGAGCTACGCGCGCTGGAGAGCGAAGGCAAGAGCCAGACCATTTCTCAGCCCCGCATTATTACTGCCAACCAACGTACCGCCCGCATTAGCCAGGGTGAAGAGCGCGCGTTTCAAAGCGTGGATGGCAACGACAACCCGGATACCGAGTTCAAAGAAGCCGAGCTCTCGCTGGAAGTGACCCCGCAAATTACCCCGGATAACCGCATCATCATGGATCTGGTGATCAAAAATGACAGTTTTCGTGAGTCAGAATTTGGTGGCGAGCCCCCCATTGATACTAACCAGATCGAGACCCAAGTGCTGGTCGATAACGGTCAAACAGTGGTGTTAGGCGGTATTTTGACCACTGAAGAGCTGCGGCAAATCGCCAAAACACCGCTGTTGGGCGATATTCCTTTCCTGGGTAGACTGTTTCGCTATACCGAAGAGAGCAATGAAAAGGTAGAGTTGTTAGTCTTTATTACTCCACGACTCCTAGACGATGGCTTAACGGTTCGCTGATGCAGGATTTACCCAATTTATTTCTCATAGGCCCTATGGGGGCTGGCAAAAGCACCATTGGTCGCCTATTGGCGGCGGAGCTTTCGCGCCAATTTTATGACAGTGACCACGCCATTCAAGATCGCTGTGGGGCAGATATCCCGTGGATTTTCGATGTTGAAGGAGAGCAGGGCTTTCGGTTGCGCGAAATTCATATGATTGATGAGTTAACCCGGCTCTCCTCCGTGGTGGTCGCCACCGGCGGCGGTGCGGTGCTGCGCGAAGAGAATCGCCGCGCGCTGCGCGAGCGTGGCACGGTGGTGTATCTGTTGACCACGGTGGACCAGCAGCTTAGACGCACGGCGAAAGATCGCAATCGTCCTCTCTTACAGTGTGGCAATCGCGAGCAGGTGCTTAACGATATGTTTGCCCAGCGCGATCCGCTCTACCGAGCCACCTCGGATATTGCCGTGCGCACTGACCGGCGCAGCCCGCGGGCTGTGGTCAATGAAATCCTGCGCCGAGTGCACCGATTGGTGGATCCGCTTGAGCCCTCATCAACGCCTAATACGGCTGGAACGCTTAACCATAAGGTATCGCAATGACCTCGACCGCCAGCGCACAACGCACGCTTCAGGTGGCTTTAGACGAGCGCAGCTACCCGATCCATATTGGCACCGGGCTGATTGGGCGAGTCGATACGCTGACACCTTACCTAGCGGGCCAGCAGGTAATGGTCGTCACTAACGAGACGGTTGCGCCTCTTTATCTTGAAAAGCTCTGCGCCAGCCTGCCGGATGAGTTAGATGTGCGCACTGTCGTGCTGCCCGACGGCGAGCAGTATAAAACCATTGAGCAGGTCAGCCGAATTTGGGATGCGCTGCTGGAAGCTGGCTTTAACCGCCGCTGCACCCTGGTCGCCTTAGGCGGCGGTGTCATTGGCGATATGGTCGGCTACGCCGCTGCTTCCTACCAGCGCGGCGTGGCGTTTATCCAGGTGCCGACCACGCTGCTCTCCCAGGTGGATTCGTCGGTAGGCGGTAAGACCGGCGTTAATCATCCGCTGGGTAAGAACATGATCGGCGCTTTCTGGCAGCCCAAAGCGGTGCTGGTGGATATTGAGACCCTTAAGAGCCTGCCGCGCCGAGAACTATCGGCCGGTATGGCCGAGGTCATTAAGTACGGCTTGATCCGTGACGAAGCGTTTTTAAGCTGGCTGGAAGCCAATATGCCCGCGCTACTCAACGTTGAGCCCGAAGTAGTGGCTGAAGCCATTGCCCGCAGTTGCCAAATCAAAGCCGACATTGTCGGCGAAGATGAAACCGAGCAGGGCGTTCGTGCGCTGCTCAACCTGGGCCACACCTTTGGCCACGCCATCGAGGCCCACCAGGGCTACGGCAACTGGTTGCACGGCGAAGCGGTTGGCGCGGGCATGGCCATGGCGGCCACGCTTTCAAATCGGCTGGGCTGGATTGACGACGCGGCGCTCACCCGAAGCTTGGCGGTAATCGAAAGCGCCGAGCTGCCTTTAGCGGCACCCGCCAATATGACCAGCGATGACTTTTTAGCCCGTATGCGGCTGGATAAGAAGAATATCGATACACGTCTAAGGCTAGTGCTGCTTAACGACTTGGGTAATGCCTGCATAAGCGATGCAACGCCTACGGATGTTCTACGTGCGCTGTTGGATGAGTATCCGCGCAGCTGAGCCGTAAAACACGCAGATTACGCCTTCATTAATATACAACCCCGCCCTCACTTGCAGCCATCAATTAGGCAGGCGATGTGGAGGGTGGGTTACCCATGCAGTGTTATTTTTACCCCCAGTAGTAGAACGGTGTTTCTTTATAATCCGTATGCCTTATGCGCTATCGGCATGGACTTGTTGGTGCTATTTATACTAAAGTCTAATGGAAAATAAAAAGCTCGAAAATCACGTTTCACTTCGTTACAAGTGATTGAAGTGTATGTGTTTTTTCCTTTAGCGAGTATGCAAACACAGGATTTGAAAAGAGTTTCTCTAACGTTGTGGGTGCCAAGAGATTGCGCAAAGTGGCTACCAATCGCTATGCTGACCGGCCATTTTCTTGCGGCAGCGAATGTGGGAAACACCCCATTCTGGGCAGGTTATAAGCACTATAAAAAAAGCGAAACCGTCCTTTATACCATAAGCACGCTGCTAAAAAAATACGCTGACTAGTAGAGGCACGCCCATGAATAGAGGTCTTCACCAGCCTGGCGAGTTTCGCGATAACTGTGGTTTTGGCCTGATTGCCCATATGGAAGGCCAGGCTAGCCACGACTTGCTGAAAACTGCCATTGAATCTTTGACCTGCATGACCCACCGGGGCGGTATCGCTGCCGACGGAAAAACCGGTGACGGCTGTGGCTTGCTACTTAAAATGCCCACACCGTTTATGCAGGCGCTGGCCAAAGAGGCGTTTGATGCCGAGCTTGGCGAACGCTTTGCCGTGGGCGTCGTGTTTCTCCCCAATGATGATGCCCGTGAAGCAAATGCCCGCGATACCCTGACCCGCGAGCTTGAAGCGCGTGGCCTTAATGTACTTGGCTGGCGCGATGTGCCAACTGACCCCAGCGTTTGTGGCCCCATGGCGCTGGACTGCCTGCCGCGTATTCGTCAGTTATTTGTACAGCCAGGCCAGGGTGAGCACTTCGATGTCGACCTCTTCATGGCTCGCCGCCGTGCCGAACAGGCGCTGCGTGACGAGGAGGACTTCTACGTTGCCTCGCTCTCGTCAGAAGTCATCTCCTATAAAGGCTTGATGATGCCGGAAGATCTGCCGGCGTTTTATAAAGATTTGAACGACCCGCGCCTGGAAACCGCCATTTGCGTGTTCCATCAGCGCTTCTCGACCAACACCGCGCCGCGCTGGCCGCTAGCACAGCCGTTCCGCCTGCTGGCCCACAATGGTGAAATTAACACCATTGAGGCTAACCGTGGCTGGGCGAACTCCCGTAAAGCCAACTTTGTTAACGAGCGCCTGCCGGACATCGCCGAGCTGGACGAGATCGTCAATACCACTGGCTCTGACTCTTCGAGCATGGATAACATGCTGGAAGTGCTGCTCACAGGTGGCATGGAGCTGCACCGTGCGGTACGCATGATGGTGCCACCCGCGTGGCAGAACGTCGAAACCATGGACGCCGAACTGCGTGCTTTCTACGAATACAACTCCATGCACATGGAGCCGTGGGATGGCCCGGCAGGTGTGGTCATGACCGATGGTCGCCAAGCGGTGTGTATGCTTGACCGTAACGGCCTGCGCCCGGCGCGCTGGGTGATTACCAAAAATGGCTACATTACCCTGGCGTCGGAAATCGGCACCTACGGCTACAAGCCGGAAGACGTGGTTGCCAAAGGGCGGGTTGGCCCCGGCCAAATGCTCGCCGTGGACACCCAGACTGGCGAAGTGCTGCACACCGAAGATATCGATCAGCGGCTGAAATCTGCCTACCCCTATAAGCGCTGGTTAAAGCAGGAAGCGAATTATCTGGAGTCAGCGCTGACAGAGTTGGCGCGTTTTCAGACTATGGATACCGATTCGCTCAACGTGCAGCAGAAGATGTTCCAGGTGAGCTTTGAAGAGCGCGATCAGGTGCTGCGCCCGCTGGCGGAGAGTGGCCAGGAAGCCGTTGGCTCCATGGGCGATGATACGCCGATGGCGGTGCTGTCGAGCCGCCCGCGCCTGCTGACGGACTTTTTCCGCCAGAAGTTTGCCCAGGTGACCAACCCACCCATCGACCCGCTGCGTGAAGCGATCGTCATGTCGCTGGAAACCTGCTGTGGCGCCGAGCTAAACGTCTTTAAAGCGACGCCTGAGCACGCCCACCGCTTGATTTTGACCACGCCGGTGCTGTCACCGCGTAAATTTACCGCCCTGGTAAGCCAGGATGACCCGGCGTTTGCCAGCTATACGCTGTCGTTGGGCTACGACCCAGAGCAGCAGAGCCTGCACCAAGCGCTGAAAGCGCTGTGTGAAGAGGCCGAAGCGCAAGTGCTTGCCGGTAAAGTGATCCTGGTGCTGACCGATGCTGAGCTGGCCAAGGGGTTGATCCCCATTCAAGCCGCCTTGGCGGTGGGGGCCGTGCACTCACACTTAGGTCGTTTAGCGCTGCGCCCCAATGCCAATATCGTAGTGGAAACCGGCTACGCTCGCGATGCTCACCAAATGGCAGTGCTGTTTGGCGTGGGTGCCACGGCGGTTTATCCATGGCTTGCTTACCAGGTCATGGCGGATATGCACCGCACAGGCGAGTTGACCGGCAACCCGGCGGATGGCCGTGAGAACTACCGTAAAGGGCTACAGAAAGGCCTGTTCAAGATCCTGTCTAAAATGGGTATCTCGACGCTGGCTTCCTACCGCGGCTCAATGTTGTTTGAAGCAGTGGGCCTTGCGGATGAAGTGATGGATCTCTGCTTTGTGGGTATGGCGTCGCGCATCCAGGGCGCCGGTTTTGCCGAGCTTCAGATGCAGCAAGCGCTGCTGGCCAAAGATGCCTGGATTCCGAGGAAAGGGATCTCCCAGGGCGGCATGTTCAAGTACGTACATGGCCACGAGTACCATGCCTACAACCCAGATGTAGTGATGTCGCTTCAGGCGGCAGTTCAGGAAGGCAGCTACACCAAGTGGAAAAAGTTCGCTCAGCTTGTCAACGAGCGTCCGGTGGCCACCATCCGTGATCTGCTTAAGCTCAAGCCTGCTGAGACGCCGATTGCCCTGGAAGAAGTCGAGCCGGTTGAAGACTTGCTGCCGCGCTTTGATAGCGCAGGTATGTCGCTGGGCGCGCTCTCGCCTGAGGCTCATGAAGCGCTGGCCCAGGCGATGAACGAGGCGGGCGGTCGCTCCAACTCCGGTGAAGGCGGCGAAGACCCTGCCCGCTACGGCACTATTCGTAGTTCTAAAATCAAGCAGATCGCCTCCGGTCGTTTTGGCGTGACTCCGGCATATCTGGTCAATGCCGAAGTGCTGCAGATCAAGGTCGCCCAGGGCGCTAAACCCGGCGAAGGTGGTCAGCTGCCCGGCGGTAAAGTGAACCAGTTGATTGCCCGGCTGCGCTACGCAGTGCCCGGCGTGACGCTGATTTCACCGCCACCGCACCACGATATTTACTCTATCGAAGATTTGGCCCAGCTGATTTTCGACCTCAAACAGGTCAATCCGGATGCCCAGGTATCGGTGAAGCTGGTGTCTGAGCCGGGTATTGGCACGATCGCTACCGGTGTGGCCAAGGCCTATGCGGATCTGATTACCGTATCAGGCTACGACGGTGGTACTGCCGCTAGCCCGCTGACCTCCATCAAGCACGCGGGCTCGCCTTGGGAGCTGGGGCTTCCTGAAGTGCATCAGGCGCTGCGTATCAACGGCCTGCGCGACAAGATTCGCCTACAGACGGATGGCGGCCTGAAAACCGGCCTTGATGTTGTTAAAGCGGCGATACTCGGTGCAGAGAGCTTCGGCTTTGGTACCGCGCCGATGGTCGCGTTGGGCTGTAAGTACCTGCGCATCTGTCACCTCAATAACTGCGCGACCGGAGTTGCCACCCAGGATGATTTCCTGCGTGGCGAGCACTTCCGCGGCACCGTGGATATGGTCAAGAACTACTTCCGCTTTATCGCTGAAGAGGTACGCGAGCTGATGGCCATGCTGGGCGTGCGCAAGCTGACGGATCTTATCGGCCGTACTGATCTGCTGGAAGTGTTGGAAGGCAATACCGCGTCACAGCGCAAGCTCGATCTAACGCCGCTGCTGGCCAATGATTTTGTGCCTAAAGATGCCCCACAGTTCTGCAAGGTCAGCCGTAACGTGCCTCACGATCCGGGTGCCAAAAACCTGGAAGTACTGGCGGCGCTAAAAGATGCCATCGAAAACCAGTCGGGCGGTGAGTTTGATTTCACCATCACCAACTGCGACCGCAGCGTGGCCGCGTTAACGTCCGGCGCCATCGCCAAGCGTTATGGCGAAGAGGGGCTGGAAGCTGCGCCGGTTACTGCCCGCTTTACCGGGGTGGCGGGGCAGAGCTTCGGGGTGTGGAACGCCCGTGGACTGAACCTATACCTGGAAGGCGACGCCAACGATTATGTTGGTAAAGGCATGAACGGCGGCAGTATCGTGATCGTGCCGCCTAAAGTCAGCCAGTTTGAGAGCCATAAAACGGCCATTATCGGTAATACCTGCCTGTACGGTGCTACTGGGGGCACCCTGTTTGCGGCCGGTACGGCGGGTGAGCGCTTTGCCGTGCGTAACTCGGGCGCTTCCGCGGTGATTGAAGGCGCAGGCGACCACTGTTGCGAGTATATGACCGGCGGTTTGGTCTGCGTGCTGGGTGAAACCGGGGTGAACTTCGGTGCGGGCATGACCGGTGGGTTTGCCTATGTGTTGGATGAAGAGCGCACCTTCGTGGATAAGTACAACCACGAGCTGGTCGAAATTCATCGCGTTAACACGGAGGCCATGGAAGCGTATCGTCGTCACCTGCGTGAAATGATCGAAGCCTATGTGGCCGCGACGGGTTCCGCGCGTGGGGCGGCTATTTTGGAAGACTTCAGCGACTATGCGCGCCACTTCTGGCTGGTGAAGCCAAAAGCGGCAAGCCTGGGTAGTTTGCTGGATCAGTCTCGGCGTCAGCCGCAATAACTCGCTTATGCCCCTCACGCTGACAGGAGAGAGATCATGGCTAACCGTTTAAATAACGATTTTCAGTTTGTCGATGTGGGTCGTAAAGACCCACAGAAGAAAGATGCTCGCGCTCGGGCCAAAGAGTTCGCGGAAATTTACGAACCGTTCAAGCCCACCGATGCGGCCAGCCAAGCGCATCGCTGCCTGCACTGCGGTAACCCTTACTGCGAGTGGAAGTGCCCGGTGCACAACTACATTCCTAACTGGCTGCAGCTGGTGGTGGAAGGCAATATTATTGAAGCCGCTGAGCTTTCCCACAAAACCAACTCGCTGCCGGAAGTGTGTGGCCGTGTGTGCCCGCAGGATCGCTTGTGCGAAGGCGACTGTACGTTGAATGACGGCTTCGGCGCGGTCACGATTGGTTCGATTGAGAAGTACATCACCGATACGGCGTTCGCCATGGGCTGGCGCCCGGATATGTCTCACGTCACTTGGACTGACAAAAAAGTCGCCATCATTGGTGCGGGTCCTGCGGGCTTGGGCTGTGCCGATATTCTTGCCCGCAACGGCGTTAAGCCGGTGGTGTTTGATAAGTACCCGGAAATTGGCGGCCTGCTGACTTTCGGTATACCGGAATTCAAGTTGGAAAAAAGCGTCATGGAGCGCCGCCGGGCGGTCTTTGAGGAGATGGGCGTTGAGTTTCGCCTGAATACCGAAATCGGCACCGATATCGAGTTTGAGACCCTGATGCAGGAGTACGATGCTGTCTTCCTGGGGATGGGCACGTACAAATACATGGAGGGCGGCTTCCCTGGCGAAGACCTTCCGGGTGTCTATAAAGCCCTCGATTTCCTGATTGCCAACGTCAATCGCTGCTTGGGCTTCGAAAAAGACCCGAACGACTATATCTCCATGGAAGGCAAGCGCGTGGTGGTGCTGGGTGGCGGCGATACGGCGATGGACTGTAACCGTACCTCGATTCGTCAAAACGCGACCAGCGTGACCTGCGCCTACCGTCGTGACGAAGGCAACATGCCGGGCTCTCGCCGTGAAGTCTCCAATGCCCGTGAAGAGGGCGTTGAGTTTCTGTTCAATCGTCAGCCGGTAGCGGTTGTCGGTGAAGAGAAGGTCGAGGGCGTGAAGGTTGTGCGCACCCGCCTGGGTGAGCCGGACGAAAACGGCCGTCAGCGTCCTGAAGTGGTGCCCGGCTCTGAAGAGATCATCGCAGCGGATGCCGTGGTTATCGCCTTCGGCTTCCAGGCCAGCCCGGCGCCATGGTTCGACAGTTCTAATATCCAAGTCGACGAGCGCGACCGCGTCACCGCGCCGGAGCACGGCCAGTACGCTTTCCAAACCAGTAATGAAAAAATCTTTGCCGGTGGCGATATGGTGCGCGGCTCTGATCTGGTGGTCACGGCGATTTATGAAGGCCGCCAGGCTGCAGAAGGTATTTTGGATTACCTGGGCGTATAGAGCGCGCCTAACGCTAGAGCAGCACCAGGGATAGGTCGTAGCGAGGGTCTTTCGCCAGGGATGGCGAAAGTAGCGCCCAGGGATGGGTTCACAGCGCCCTCGCGGAGACCTATAGCTGGGGCGGTTGCAAAGTGTGATGAAGCTGAGTAGGTTTTGACTGCTCAGTTCAAATTGAGCCTTAGGTCGTAATCTGCTAGTCTGTCGACCCATCCTGGCGTGGCTTTCTGCCGTGCCTTCTGATCACGATTCGACAGGTTATCCATGACACGATATATCTTCGTGACCGGCGGCGTTGTGTCCTCTCTTGGCAAGGGCATCGCCTCCGCCTCGCTTGCGGCGATTTTAGAGGCTCGCGGCCTTAAGGTCACCATGCTCAAGCTCGACCCGTACATCAACGTGGATCCGGGCACTATGAGCCCTTTTCAGCACGGTGAGGTGTTCGTCACAGAAGATGGTGCCGAAACCGACCTTGATCTCGGGCATTACGAGCGCTTTATTCGCACCAAAATGACCCAGCGCAACAACTTTACGACCGGTCGTGTTTACGAGCACGTGCTGCGTAAAGAGCGCCGTGGCGACTATTTAGGCGGCACCGTTCAGGTGATTCCGCATATCACCGACGAAATTAAAGAGCGCGTTTACGCCGGCGGTGAAGGCTTTGATGTGGCGCTGGTAGAGATCGGCGGCACGGTGGGTGATATCGAATCGCTGCCTTTCCTGGAGTCGATTCGTCAAATTCGTAGTGAGCAGGGCGCCAACCGCGCGCTGTTTATGCACCTGACCCTGGTGCCCTACATCAAAACGGCGGGTGAGACCAAAACCAAACCGACCCAGCACAGCGTCAAAGAGCTGCGCTCGATCGGTATCCAACCAGACATTCTGATTTGCCGCAGCGAAGTTGAGCTGGAAGAGAGCGAGCGGCGCAAAATCGCCCTGTTCACCAACGTCGAAGAGCGTGCGGTGGTGCCGCTGCAGGATGCCGATACCATCTATCGCATTCCGCTGATGCTTCACGAACACGGCCTGGACGAGATCGTTTGCGATAAGCTGCGCCTGGAAGCCCCAGAAGCCGATTTGTCCGAATGGGTGAAAGTGCTTGATGCCAAGCTCAACCCGCTCAAATCTGTCAGCATCGCCATGGTGGGTAAATACATGGAGCTGCTGGATGCCTACAAGTCGCTCAATGAAGCCCTTATTCACGCCGGTATCCAGGGTCGCATTAAGGTCAACGTCGACTATATTGACTCCGAAGATATCGAGCGCCACGGCACCGAACGTTTAGCGGGCAAAGACGCTATTTTAGTGCCTGGCGGCTTTGGCGAGCGCGGTGTAGAGGGCAAGATTTTGACGGCACAGTTTGCGCGCGAAAATAACGTGCCCTATCTGGGCATTTGCCTGGGTATGCAGGTGGCGGTGATTGAGTTCGCTCGCAACGTGGCGGGTTGGAAAGACGCCAACTCTACCGAGTTCACCCACGATACCCAGCACCCGGTGGTGGGGCTGATTACTGAATGGTTGAACCCGGAAGGCAAAATCGAGCTGCGCGATGCGGCGTCCGATTTAGGCGGCACCATGCGCTTGGGTGGTCAGGTATGCCATCTTGAAACCGGCACCAAAGCGCGCGAAGCCTACGGTTCAGACGAGATCGTAGAACGCCACCGCCACCGCTTCGAGGTCAATAATCAGTTTATTGACGAGCTTGAAAAGGCGGGTCTGGTTATCTCGGGCAAGAGTGTCGACCAGTCACTGGTTGAAGTAATAGAACTGGCTGACCACCCTTGGTATGTGGCCTGTCAGTTCCACCCGGAGTTCACCTCCACGCCGCGTGATGGCCACCCGCTATTCTCGGGCTTTGTGAACGCCGCGTTGGATCACAAAACAGCGCGTAATCGCGCCCATGCGCATTCTCAGGAATAAGAGGGCAACAGCATGGCTTCTCAAGAGCGTCATATTAACGTTGCCGGCTTAACCGCCGGCAATTCCTTACCGCTGATGCTGCTGGGCGGCATGAACGTACTGGAGTCTGCCGAGCTTGCCGACGAAGTCGCCCAAGCCTACGTTACGGTGACCCAGAAGCTGGGCATGCCCTATGTTTTCAAGGCAAGCTTCGATAAAGCCAACCGCAGCTCAATCAACTCCTATCGCGGCCCCGGTCTTGAAAAAGGGCTACAGATATTAGCCGATATCAAAGCCCGCTATAACGTGCCGATTATCACTGACGTGCACGAGCCCTGGCAGGCCGAAGCGGCCGCTGACGTTGCCGATATTATCCAACTGCCGGCCTTTTTAGCTCGTCAGACTGATCTAGTGGTCGCCATGGCTAAAACCGGCGCGGTCATCAATATCAAGAAGCCGCAGTTTTTGGCGCCCCATGAAATGCGCCATATCATCAGCAAGTTTCAGGAAGCGGGTAACGATCAGCTGATGCTCTGCGAGCGTGGCTCAAGCTTTGGTTACAACAACCTTATTGTTGATATGCTCGGTTTTGGCGATATGAAGCAGACCGGCTATCCGGTGTTTTTCGACGTTACCCACGCGTTGCAGCGCCCCGGTGGGCGTGCAGACAGCGCCGATGGCCGCCGAGCCCAGGTAGCGGAATTAGCACGGGCAGGCGTGGCTGTGGGGCTAGCGGGGCTGTTTTTAGAAGCTCATCCAGATCCTGATAATGCCAAATGCGATGGCCCCTGTGCGCTGCCTTTGGATCAATTAGAGCCGTTCTTAACTCAGCTGGCCCAGTTAGATGCGCTGGTGAAAGGGTTTGAGCCGCTGACGATTCGCTAAGCAGGACGTTATATTAATAATTTTATCTGACTTATAGGAAAGGACACTGCCATGACCAAAATTGTTGCTATCAGTGCGTTGGAAGTGCTGGATTCACGTGGTAACCCGACCGTCCAGGCGCACGTGCGCCTTGCCAGTGGCGCTGTCGGCGAAGCCTGTGCCCCCAGCGGCGCCTCGACCGGTTCTCGGGAAGCGTTAGAGCTACGCGATGGTGATAAGTCGCGCTACCTGGGTAAAGGCGTGCTGAAAGCAGTCGATGCGGTCAATGGCAAAATTCGTGATGCGTTGCTGGGGATGGATGCGCGTGATCAGCGTGGCCTGGACGATGCCATGCTGGCGCTGGATGGCACCGAGAACAAAGCGAATCTGGGCGCCAACGCCATTCTAGCCGTATCACTGGCAGCAGCTAAAGCGGCCGCAAACGCCAAAGGCGTGCCGCTATATGCCCACATTGCCGAGCTTTACGGCCAGCCGGGCCAGTACAGCATGCCGGTGCCGATGATGAACATTATCAACGGCGGCGAGCATGCGGATAATAACGTCGATATCCAAGAGTTTATGGTGCAGCCCGTGGGCGCGCCTAACTTCCGCGAAGGGCTGCGCATGGGCGCAGAAATTTTCCACGCGCTGAAGAAAGTGCTTTCGGCGAAAGGCCTTTCCACCTCAGTGGGTGACGAAGGCGGCTTCGCTCCTGACTTGGCCTCTAACGCTGATGCACTGGCCGTTATTAAACAGGCCGTGGCAGATGCGGGTTACGTACTGGGGAAAGACGTTACCCTGGCGCTGGATTGTGCTTCTTCCGAATTCTATAAAGATGGCCAGTACAACCTTGCCGGTGAAGGTAAAAGCTACGACGCTCAAGGCTTTACCGATTACCTGGCAGGCCTGTGTGCGGACTATCCCATCGTCTCTATTGAAGACGGCATGGATGAATCCGATTGGGCGGGCTGGAAGGCGTTAACCGACAAGCTAGGCGACAAAGTGCAGCTAGTGGGTGACGACCTGTTCGTGACCAATACCAAGATTCTCAAGCGTGGTATTGATGAGCAGATCGGTAACTCTATCCTGATCAAGTTCAATCAGATCGGCTCACTCTCAGAGACGCTGGATGCCATTAAGATGGCTCAGGATGCAGGCTTCACTGCCGTGATTTCGCACCGCTCCGGGGAAACTGAAGACACCACTATTGCCGATTTGGCAGTGGGTACTTGTGCCGGGCAGATCAAAACGGGCTCACTATGCCGCTCCGACCGCGTTGCCAAATACAACCGTTTGCTGGTGATTGAAGCCGAGCTGGAAAATGTTCCTTACCCAGGATTAAAAGCGATCAAAGGGCAGTAATTAGCAAACTAACAGCGGTTTTTTGGCCTCTCTTGTAAGAGATGTCTCAAGATTTTGTAAGAGATGTCTTACAAAAGCCGACGAGAATCGCTCGGTTAAGGGTAAGAAAAAACGAAATTTTCCACTAATTGAAATTTAAGTGGTTGTTTTTGATTTAATTGTTGAAATAAGGCGAGCCGCGTAGGCTCGCCTTATTGCATTTTAGCTTTGTTGAGATGGCGCGGTGATCTGCCACAATGGACGCAGGACTAGGGGAGGCAGGGATGCTTCAGGCAGGATGCAACGGGATGAAGGTCGGATGCGCCGGGTGATACAGTGAGGTGAGCCCCGGCAAGGAAGTCATCTGAGGAGGTTGAACCAGGGAGTGGTCAGAGGAAGTGCTTGGAGCGGGCGGCCTACGGGCCGCCTTTTTTTGCCTGTAATTTGGTGGTTCGGTTTTAATGGCACAAAAAACAGCGCTCGCTGTTTTAAACAGGAGCGCTGGTTTTAGACGCAATACTGGTGGTGGCTAAGGCTAGCGCTCTAATTTCTCAAGCTTGCCAGGCTTGCCGTCCCACTCTTCGGCGTCAGGCAGTGGATCTTTGCGCTCGGCAATGTTGGGCCATACTTCGGCCATGTCGGCGTTAATCTCAATAAACGCCTCTTGGCCATCGGGCAACTCATCCTCCGAGAATATCGCCTCGGCGGGGCACTCGGGCTCGCACAGCGCACAGTCGATACACTCGTCAGGGTGAATGACCAGGAAGTTAGGGCCCTCGTAAAAACAGTCGACCGGGCAGACTTCCACACAGTCGGTGTATTTGCACTGGATGCAGTTCTCGGTAACGACAAACGTCATCTTGCTATCCCTCTTGCAGGGCCGAGAGTCTCTCAGCCATGGTCAATCGTGAATGGTTATAAATCAGCCGTTTTTTATAAGCTAAAAGTTTGAGCGACATTCTAGAGGTGCGCCTACCTGTCGGCAAGCGCCTTATGGGCTTCTGTATAACCTACTATATTTACCATTAGATCAGGTCTCGCCACTGATACAACAGCGCGAGCGCTTCTCGCGGCGTTAAACCATCCATATCGACATTTTCCAATGCCTCCACCACCGGGTGCGGCGCGGCTGCAAACAGGTCGTTTTGCTGGGGAGCTGTTCGCGGCGCTTGCGCTGTGTTATCTACATCGCGCTGCTCCAGGCTCATCAGCTTCTCGCGGGCCCGTTTAATCACATGGCCAGGTACGCCCGCTAATTGAGCGACCTGCAAACCGTAACTCTGGCTAGCCGGGCCTGCTTCAATGCGGTGCATAAATACAATACTATCGCCGTGTTCGGTGGCCGTTAGGTGGATGTTGGCGACGCCTTCAGTGTGCTCGGGCAGCGCCGTCATCTCAAAGTAGTGCGTTGCAAAAAGGGTTAATGCACGCCCCTTGGCGAGATGCTCTGCACTTGCCCAGGCTAGCGATAGTCCGTCAAAGGTGCTGGTGCCGCGGCCAATTTCATCCATCAAGATCAAGCTTTGCTGGGTAGCGTTGTGCAGAATATTTGCGGTTTCGGTCATCTCAACCATAAACGTTGAGCGGCCGCCTGCCAGATCATCCGACGAGCCAATGCGGGTAAATATCCGATCCAGCGGGCCGATCTCAGCGGCATCGGCGGGCACAAAGCTACCGCAGTGGGCGAGTAGGGCGATGAGCGCCGTCTGGCGCATATAGGTTGATTTACCGCCCATGTTGGGCCCGGTAATAATCAGCATATGCCGGTCAGGGTTGAGCGTCACATCATTAGGCACAAAAGGCGTTTCGCTGACCTGCTCAACCACCGGGTGCCGTCCCGCCTCAATATGAATACCAGTGGTGTCACTGAGCGTGGGACGAACCCAGCTCAGCGCCTCGGCGCGTTCGGCAAACGCGCACAGTACGTCCAGTTCCGCCAGCGCTTGCGAGGTACTCTGCAGCGCATGAAGGCTTGCGTTGAGATCGCTCAGCAGGCGGTCATAAAGCCATTTTTCACGGGTCAGCGCGCGAGATTTGGCGGAGAGTGCCTTATCTTCAAACTCTTTGAGTTCAGGAATAATAAACCGCTCGGCGTTTTTAAGCGTTTGGCGGCGAATATAGTCAGCGGGCGCCTGCTGGGCTTGGGAGCGGGGCAGCTCAATAAAGTAGCCGTGTACACGGTTATAGCCGACTTTAAGGTTGGCAAGCCCAGTGCGTTCGCGCTCACGAAGCTCTAGTTGAATCAGATAGTCGCCCGCATTTTCGGCCATGCCGCGGTGTTCATCGAGTTCTGAGTCGAAGCCATCGGCAATCACGCCACCATCGCGGATCACCACCGGCGGGTTTTCGACCAGCGCACGGCTAAGCATATCGGCCATTTCCGGGTAGGGGCGAATATGCGGGCGCAGGTTGTCCAGCGCGCTGCCGCTCTCTACCTCGCTGAGCTGCTGCTCCAACTCAGGGAGTGTCTCCAGTGCATCGCGCAGGCGCGCCAAATCGCGCGGGCGGGCGCTGTAGAGAGCAACGCGGGCCAGTATACGCTCCACATCACCCACGGCGCTTAACGTCTCGCGCAGCGGCATATAGGCCGCATCCAGGCTTAACAACGCTACGCCTGCATGGCGGGCCTGGACGATCTCGCGCTGGCGCAAGGGTCGGTTGAGCCAACGCTTAAGCAGTCGTGAACCCATGGCAGTGGTGCAGGTATCCAGCACGCTGGCCAGGGTGTTGTCGCTGCTGCCGCCAAGGTTGATATCAATTTCCAGATTACGTCGGCTGGCGGCGTCGATCACCACGGCATCGTCGCGGTTCTCAACGCTGATCGCGGTCACGTGAGGCAGGCGCGAGCGCTGAGTGTCCCGGGCGTAATCGATCAGCACGCCGGCGGCAATCAGCGCAGTGGTTAAGTGCGCACAGCCAAAGCCGCGTAAATCCTGCACTTCAAACTGGTCGCACAGGCTGCGGGTGGCGCTCTCCAGGTCAAACAGCCACTCGCCCTGGCGGCGCAGGCTGCGTTTTTGCGACCAGGCATCGGGTAGCGTTAGGCTTTCGGGCACCAGCAGCTCAGCAGGGGAGAGACGAGTAAGCTCGGCGAGCATTTCCGCTTCGCTTTCCACTTCGAGTACGTTGAAGCGGCCGCTGGAGAGCTCCAGCCACGCAAGGCCCCAGCTCTCTTTGCCGGGGGAAACGGAGACCAGCACATTGTCGCGACGCGCATCCAGCAGCGCTTCATCGTGGAGCGTGCCTGGGGTGACGATCCGCACCACCTGGCGGTCAACGGGCCCTTTGCTGGTGGCGGGGTCGCCAATCTGTTCGCAAATCGCGACTGACTCGCCGCCAGCGACCAATCGCGCTAGGTAGCCTTCAGCGCTATGGTAAGGTACCCCCGCCATTGGGATTGGCTTCCCGCCCGACTGCCCACGTTGGGTAAGCGTAATATCCAACAGCGCGGCGGCGCGCTTGGCGTCGTCAAAGAATAATTCGTAAAAATCCCCCATGCGGTAGAACAGCAGTACCTCGGGGTGTTCACGTTTGATCTTTAAGTATTGCGTGATCATTGGCGTGTTGGGGGGTATAGCCTGTGACATGGGCGTCCTGATTGAGCAATTTCTTTGAGAAAGCTAAACGCAGTATTCTACGCTTAACTGACGACTTACTTGAAGGAGCGACAATAGTGCCCAGCGTATCTAGCCTGAAAAATCTTGATTTAACGCTGTTGGCGCAGCGTTTAGGGCGACTTTGTCAGCAGTTAAATTTAGAAGTGAGCGCCGCGGAGTCATGTACAGGGGGAGGCATTGCTAGCGCAATTACCGGCGCGGCGGGTAGCTCTGCCTATTTTACTACCGGCTATGTTACCTATTCTAATGCCGCCAAAACGCGCTTACTTGGGGTGTCCGAGAGTACTCTGAGCGAACACGGTGCCGTAAGTGAGGCGGTGGTGAAGGCCATGGTGCTGGGCGCCTGTGATGAAAGTGGCGCAGACTTAGCCGTTGCCGTTAGCGGTGTTGCCGGACCGGATGGAGGGAGTGCAGAAAAACCAGTGGGCACTGTCTGGTTAGCCTGGGGGGGCGCTGCCGATCAGCAGGCTGAGTGTTTTCACTATCCCGGTGACCGCCAAGCGGTGCGTGAGCAGGCTGTGCGTCAGGCGTTGGCTGGATTGGTGGCGCGCCTGGATGCTCAGGCAAAAGCGAGCGAGAAGAAATAACTTTTAGAAACGGGCGTAGAAAAGCGGGCACAGAAAACGGTCGTAAAAAGATGCGTAAAAAAATAGTTGTGAGAAAGCGTGATCAAGGATTTGTTTACGGCGCAATCTTTGGCATACTACTGGGTAATTATACAGCTTGTTATGAGGAATCTCTGAATGGCTCAGGATGACAACCGCACGAAAGCGCTAAACGCTGCACTTACCCAAATCGACCGTCAGTTCGGCAAGGGCACCGTCATGCGTCTTGGCGACGCACCGCGTGTGGTGATGCCGTCGGTTTCCACTGGCTCGTTAGGGCTTGATATCGCCCTTGGCATTGGCGGCCTGCCGTTTGGTCGTGTTTGCGAAATCTTCGGCCCGGAATCATCGGGTAAAACGACCTTGACCCTTTCGGTGATTGCTCAAGCGCAGAAGCAGGGCAAAGTATGTGCCTTCGTTGATGCCGAGCACGCGCTAGACCCCAGCTACGCTGAAAAACTGGGCGTTAACCTGGATGACTTGCTGGTTTCCCAGCCAGACACCGGTGAGCAGGCGCTGGAAATTACCGACATGCTGGTACGCTCCGGCGGTGTTGACGTCATCGTTATTGACTCTGTCGCAGCGTTGACCCCCCGCGCTGAAATCGAAGGCGAAATGGGTGACTCCCACGTTGGTTTGCAGGCGCGTTTGATGTCGCAGGCGCTGCGTAAAATCACTGGTAATATCAAAAACGCCAACTGCCTGGTGATTTTCATTAACCAGATCCGCATGAAGATCGGCGTTATGTTTGGTAGCCCTGAAACCACCACGGGCGGCAACGCACTGAAGTTCTATGCCAGTGTGCGTCTGGATATTCGGCGTACCGGTTCGGTGAAAGTTGGCGATGAAGTTACCGGCAACGAAACCCGCGTGAAAGTAGTTAAAAACAAGGTGGCACCGCCATTTCGTCAGGCTGAATTCCAGATTCTCTACGGCAAGGGTATCTACCATGCAGGTGAGGTCATTGACCTGGGCGTGCAGTGCAACTTAGTCGACAAAGCCGGTGCCTGGTACAGCTATAAAGGCAAGAAAATCGGCCAGGGTAAAGCGAACTCAGCACTCTACCTGGAAGAGCATCCAGACATTATGATCGAAATCGAAACGCAAATTCGTGAACAGCTCTTAGCCAAGCCTGATCCTAAAAAGGAGAAGGAAGACGCGCCTGCTGAAGCAGCGGCTGAAGTGGATGCAAACGATGACGATCTGCTCTAAAACTGCTCTAACTGAGACAAGCTGATGTCCTTTATGTCTCAGCGCGATGCCACTCCCCGTGACATCGCGATTGGCTTGCTGGCTCGGCGTGAATACTCTCGCGCTGAGCTAGCTCAGCGATTGAAGAAAAAATCGTTCGACGCAACCGCTATCGACGAGTGTTTAGATGCCCTGGCCGAACAAGACCTGCAGTCCGATGCGCGTTTTGCGGCTAGTTTCGTACGCTCGCGCATTCTGCGCGGCCAGGGTGTTATTCGTATTAAAGGCGAACTGCGCCAGCGCGGTGTTGACCAGGAAACCCTTAACGCTGCTTTTGAAGAAGTGGAGGAGGGGGAGCAGGTCGACTGGTTCGAGTTAGCTCGGGAAACCCTGACGCGGCGCTTTGACAGCCCCGGTGAAACACCTAAAGAGCGCGCTCGGCGCGAGCGCTTTCTAGCGAGTCGCGGCTTCGATTTTGAGCAAATTCGCTACGCGCTCTCCTGTCTTTAATACGCTGGTTCCTGCCTGTAACACTTTTTTCCTGCCTTAAAAAAGACGCCTATTAGCTTTCTAGTAGCGCTCTAATACGCTTTTCTACCTAGTTGTTTGCCTCTCTGCCACTAAGTGCGGCTTTAGTCGTTTGACAACTGCGCTATAATGGCCCCTTTGCGACCCCTGAGGGTAGCGTCGACAGCGCCCTGGGACATCACGCTTTCTTGTTACGGATACCCTATGAAAAGCGCAGAGATTAGACAGGCCTTTCTCACCTTCTTTGAAGAGCAAGGGCATTCGATTGTACCCACCAGCTCTTTAGTGCCGGGCAATGACCCGACGCTGCTGTTTACCAATGCCGGCATGGTGCCGTTCAAAGATGTATTTTTGGGTCGCGATCCACGCCCATACGTACGGGCAACGTCTGCGCAGCGCTGCGTACGGGCGGGCGGTAAGCATAATGATTTAGACAACGTCGGCTATACCGCACGGCACCACACCTTCTTTGAAATGCTGGGTAACTTCAGTTTTGGCGACTACTTCAAGCACGACGCCATACGCTTTGCCTGGGTTTTTCTCACCGAAACGTTGGGTCTGCCTAAAGAGAAGCTATGGGTTACGGTGCATGTCAGCGATGATGAAGCCGAGCGCATCTGGAAAGACGAGATCGGCATTGATCCTGAGCGTTTTTCCAAATTAGACGAAGATAACTTCTGGCAGATGGGTGACACCGGCCCCTGTGGCCCGAGTTCGGAAATCTTTTTTGACCACGGTCCAGAGGTTTGGGGCGGCCCTCCCGGTAGCCCGGAAGAAGATGGCGACCGCTACATCGAAATCTGGAACCTGGTGTTCATGCAGTTTGATCGTGATAGCCAAGGTACGCTCAATCCGCTGCCCAAGCCCTCTATCGATACCGGTATGGGCTTGGAGCGTGTGGCTGCCGTTATGCAGGGTGTCCACTCCAACTACGAAATTGATCTGTTCCAGAGCCTGCTGCAGGCGGCCGCGAAAGCGACAGGGCATCCTGATACCACGACGCCTTCGCTGCGCGTGATCGCTGATCATATTCGCTCCTGTGCCTTCCTGATTGCCGATGGCGTGTTGCCGTCTAACGAAGGTCGCGGCTACGTCCTGCGTCGCATCATTCGTCGTGCCATTCGCCATGGCCACAAGCTGGGCGCCGTAGAGCCGTTCTTCCACAAGTTGGTGGACGCGCTGGATGCCGAAATGGGCGATGCGTATCCAGAGCTTCGCGAGGCGAATGACCAAATCACCCGAGTGCTGTTGAAAGAAGAAGAGCAGTTCGCCCGCACGCTGGATCACGGCATGGGGCTTCTAAATGCGGCCTTGGCCGAGCTGGATGGCAAGGTGCTGCCGGGTGAGACGGTATTCAAGCTTTACGATACCTACGGCTTCCCGTTTGATCTTACCGCCGATGTATGCCGCGAGCGTGGCGTTACCCTGGACGAAGAGGGCTTTCAGCAGGCCTTAGAAGCCCAGCGCGAGCGTGCTCGCGCGGCTAGTCAGTTCGGTGCCGACTACAGCGCCTCTATCGAACTGGAGGGCGAAACGGCTTTCACCGGCTATGATCGCCTGGAAGATCACGCCAAGGTAACGGCACTGGTCGACAGCGAAGGCAACGAACTGGCCGCGCTAGAAGACGGGCAGAAGGGCGTTGTGGTGCTAGACCGCACGCCATTTTACGGTGAGTCAGGCGGTCAGGTGGGCGATACCGGCTATTTGTATGTCGACGGCGGCCGTTTCCAGGTCACCGATACCCAGAAGCAGAGCGGTCACCACCTGCACCAGGGCATCATGGTTGAGGGCTCGCTGAGTGTGGGCGCCAGCGTGCGCGGCGAAGTAGATGCCAGCCTGCGTACGGCCACCATCCGCAATCACTCGGCGACCCACCTGCTACACAAAGCGCTGCGTATGGTGCTGGGTGATCACGTGCAGCAGAAAGGTTCGCTGGTTAATGCCGAGCGCCTGCGCTTCGACTTTAGCCACTTTGAGCCGATGACCGCTGAGCAGTTGGCGGAAGTCGAACGCTTGGTCAATGAGCAGATCCTGGCCAATGCGCCGACCAAAACCGAACAAATGAGCCTGGATCAAGCCAAGGCCAAGGGCGCAGCAGCACTGTTTGAGGCCAAATACGCCGAAAACGTACGCGTGTTGACCATTGGTGCAGACGACTTCTCCATCGAGTTGTGCGGTGGTACCCACGTCACACGCAGTGGGGATATCGGCTGCTGCCATGTCATGAGTGAAGTAGGCATTGCCTCTGGGGTGCGTCGTATCGAAGCAATCACCGGCGAAAACGCGCTGGCCTACTTCCGCGAGCAGGAAGCCCGCCTTGAGCGCTTGGGAGAGCGTTTGAAGACCAAGCCAGAGCAGGTCGAAGCGCGGGTAGAGTCACTGGTTGAGCGTAACCGCAGTCTGGAAAAGGAGCTTGAGCAGCTTAAAGCCAAGCTCGCCAGCGCCGCAGGTAGCGACATGCTGAGCCAAGTGCAGGAGATCAATGGCGTTAAGCTATTGGCGACGCAGTTGGAAGGGGTTTCGGGCAAGGACCTGCGAGGTGTCCTTGATCAGCTTAAGAATAAGCTCAGTTCTGGCGTCATTATTCTTGGTGTTGCCGATCAGGCGGCGGGTAAAGTCAGCCTGATTGCTGGGGTAACCCAAGACCTGACCGGCCGAGTGAAAGCCGGAGAACTGGTTAACCATGTTGCCTCTCAAGTGGGAGGTAAGGGCGGTGGTCGCGCGGATATGGCTCAGGCAGGAGGTAGTCAACCCGACGCCCTGCCGGATGCGTTGAAGAGCGTACCAGCATGGTTGGAAAACACGCTTAGCTAAACCCCAAGGCCGATGGCATGATTGTCACCGGCCTTATTTATTTCAATACAATTTCACCCTCCATTCCCGAACGCATAGGAAAAACGGCATATGGCACTATACGTACAGAAGTTCGGCGGCACTTCGGTGGGCTCTGTCGAGCGTATCAAGGCCGTAGCGGAAAAGGTTAAGGGCTTCCGCGATCAAGGCCACCAGGTGGTCGTCGTGGTCTCCGCTATGAGCGGCGAAACCAACCGCCTTACGGATATGGCTCAGGCACTTAACGAAGATCCCGCGCCGCGCGAGATGGATATGCTGCTCTCCACTGGCGAGCAGGTGACGATCTCACTACTCGCCATGGCGCTGCAGCAAATTGGCGTGCCAGCCACTTCGCACACTGGTGCCCAAGTAGGTATTCATACCGATAGCGCTTATACCAAAGCGCGTATTCAGCGTATCGAAACCGACGACTTAAAAGCTGACCTGGAAGCAGGGCAGGTGGTGGTTGTGGCCGGCTTCCAAGGGGTCGATGAGGACGGCAATATCACCACCCTGGGCCGCGGTGGGTCTGATACCACTGGTGTTGCCCTGGCCGCCGCGCTAGGCGCCGATGAGTGTCAGATTTACACCGATGTTGACGGCGTATACACCACTGACCCTCGTGTTTGCTCTAAAGCGCAGCGCTTAGAAAGCATTACGGTGGAAGAGATGCTGGAACTCGCCAGTCTCGGCTCGAAAGTGCTGCAGATCCGCGCGGTAGAGTTTGCCGGTAAATACAACGTACCCCTGCGGGTGCTGTCGAGCTTTGAAGACGGCCCCGGAACCCTAATTGTTGCAGAAGCAGACAAAGATGAGGACGCTATGGAAGAACCACTGATCTCCGGTATCGCCTTTACCAAGAATGAAGCCAAACTGACTTTGCTCAATACACCAGATGTCCCAGGTGTAGCTTCACGTATTCTTGGCCCAATTGCCGATGCCAATATCGAAGTCGATATGATCGTTCAGAACGTTGCCCCTGCCGGCGACTATACCGATTTCACTTTTACAGTGGCCAAGGGCGACTATAAAGCGACTAAAAAGCTGCTCGAAGAGACGGTGATCCCGGATCTGGGTGGTGGTGAACTGCGCGGTGACGACAATATTGCCAAGGTTTCTTTGGTGGGTGTCGGTATGCGTTCTCACGCGGGCGTTGCATCGAAAATGTTCCGCGTGTTGGCCGATGAAAACGTCAATATCCGGATGGTTTCTACCTCTGAGATTAAAATCTCAGTCGTCATTGATGAGAAACATATGGAACTTGCCGTCAATGCATTACACAAAGCTTTTGGTTTAGATAAGGCAGATATCGAATCTGAATAACATTTATGCCTTAAACCTTCTACGCTGAAGGGGTACTTGCTGCCTTGTGGTGGTGAGCTTTCTTTCAACGGGAGGTTATAAGGTGTCATGGAGCCGGTGCTTTTGGTGACAGGCAACACTATGCCGCATAATGGTGTGGTGTTGCCTCCGGCTGACATATCCCGTTGCAATAAAACGTCTGAAAAGGAGATCAGCCATGCTCATCCTAACTCGCCGTGTTGGCGAAACCCTGATGATTGGTGATGAAATCACCGTCACTGTACTAGGTGTAAAAGGTAATCAAGTGCGGATTGGTGTTAATGCGCCTAAAGATGTCGCGGTTCACCGTGAAGAGATTTACCAGCGTATCCAGCGTGAACGAAGCAGTGAAAACGAAGTGGAATAGAACTTGCGGGCTTGCATTATGATTCGATGTTCAAGACGTAAGCGTATATGTAAGCTATGGCCGGTGCGAAAAAAATCCGCAGAGGACTAGACACAAGATCCCTAAATCGGTAATATTCGCGCCGTGCCGTTGAGGAGAGGTGGCCGAGTGGCTGAAGGCGCTCCCCTGCTAAGGGAGTATAGGGTTTATAGCCCTATCGAGGGTTCGAATCCCTCTCTCTCCGCCAATTGCATGGCCATAGAGCACTTGGTTAAAAGTGCTTAGTTAGAAAATATATGGTCACAAGGTATGCGCCCGTAGCTCAGCTGGATAGAGTACCTGACTACGAATCAGGGGGTCGGAGGTTCGAATCCTCCCGGGCGCGCCACCTTATTAGCAGTAATTGACAGCATGTATTGATAGCTTATAGACGCTTTGCATCAGTTGATGTAAATGCCAAGTGTCAGTAAACGCTAGTTGCAACATCACGCGCCCGTAGCTCAGCTGGATAGAGTACCTGACTACGAATCAGGGGGTCGGAGGTTCGAATCCTCCCGGGCGCGCCAGATTTCAAAACCCGCTCTCCTATCGAGAGCGGGTTTTCTGTTTCCAGCCTGACTTTCTATTTTCAGCCTGACCGCCAGTTTCTAGTCTGACCGGAAGTAGCTCGCGCTCCGGTCTTGCGATCGTTTGTAGCGCCCCCGCTTTGCGGTAGGGCGCTTTTTTTTGCCTGTTGATAAGGATGGGGGCGATCTAGAGAAGGGCTAAGCCAGCGCGGCGTGCTGCTCGTCGACGATAAGGCTGTCGAGTAGCTGGTCTAGTTCGGTGAGGCGCTTCACTCGCTGGAAGTTTTGCTCGGCTTCGGCGCTGCCTTGGCGCATTTGGGCAAGCCACTGCTTTACCAGAGAGACGACAACGCGGTCAGGCAGCTGCTGGCGCTGCAGAGCGGCGTACTCTTTGAGTACGTTGGCACGCATGGACCAACTGCTTTCGGGCAACCGTTCGCCGGTCTGTAGCCAGTGGCGAATGCGCGGAGCCAGCCAGGGGTCGGCCAGCGCGCTGCGGCCTAACATCACATCGCGACAGCCTGAGAGTGTCCTGGCTTTCCAGTAATCCTCCAGTGTCCAGATATCGCCATTGGCGACAACGGGAATGCTCACATGGCGGCGAATCTTGCCGATCCACTCCCAGTGCGCAGGCGGCCGGTAGCCTTCATCGCGAGTTCGCGCATGTACCACCAGTTGCGCTGCCCCACCCGCTTCAGTGGCCTGGGCGCAGGCAACCGCAAGGCGGCGGTTAGCGAAACCCAGGCGGATCTTGGCGGTGACCGGGATTTGCCCGTCTAACGCATCATGAACGGCTTTAACCGCTTGGTAGACGCGATCGGGCTGGCGTAACAGCGAAGCGCCGCCATCGTGGCGATTAACTAGTTTGGCTGGGCAGCCGAAATTAAGGTCAACGCTTACTGCGCCAAGCTTGAGCGCCTGCTGTGCATTCGCCGCTAGAGCAGCAGGATCAGAGCCCAGTAGCTGTAAATGCACAGGAATTCCGCTCGGCGTTGCCACCGGCGGTTGCGCAAGTTCAGGACAATGCTTATAAAACACTCTTGGCGGTAGGCGTGCATCGACAACACGGACAAATTCGGTAACCGTCCAGTCGAACCCGGCATGGCGAGTCAACAGGTCTCGCGTCAGTGCATCGATGACCCCTTCCATCGGGGCTAGGCCAATTCTGCCGTTTTGTAGTAAATTAACAACCATGACTTCCACTATCGCGCCATTGCATTCTATTCTGGGTGTGGCAGGTTAGAGTATTCCCCTCACTGCGCCAAGGGCCTTTAATTGCCGTTGGTGAAATAACGTGTCTAGCAACTGTACTTTAAGACGTAGGAGCGCCTTATGCAGGATTATGAACTATTGCAGGACGGGTTGGCGTTAATGGCGCTAGGTATGGGTGTTGTATTTGTTTTTCTTACTATTTTAGTTATTAGCGTTACGCTAATGTCGAAGCTGATCGGGCGTTTTGAGCCTGCGCCCGTTGTGGCGGAGACGAGTAAGTCATCGCCGCAATCAGCCGCGCCTTCTGGTCAAAATGACGAGATGATGGCGGTGATTAGTGCTGCAGTGCACCGTTATCGCTCAACGCGGCGTCGTTAACTTTCTCAATTTTATTCATCTCAGCCCTCTTTAGGCTATTTTTTTGTTATTTTTACTACAAACTTACAACTCTCTACTGTGAGCCAAGACCATGAACGAGACAAAACGCCCTTTAGGCATTACCGATGTCGTGCTGCGCGATGCCCATCAATCGCTATTCGCGACGCGTATGCGCTTGGACGATATGTTGCCGATCGCCGAAAAGCTTGATCGCGTAGGCTACTGGTCACTGGAAACCTGGGGTGGGGCGACTTATGACGCCTGTATCCGCTATTTGGGTGAAGACCCATGGGAACGTATTCGTGCCTTGAAGGAAGCGATGCCGAATACGCCGCAAGCGATGTTGCTACGTGGTCAGAACCTGCTGGGTTACCGCCACTACGCGGACGACGTTGTCGATAAGTTTGTCGAGCGCGCTAAGACCAACGGTGTTGACGTCTTCCGTGTCTTTGACGCTATGAATGATCCGCGTAATTTGGAACGCGCCATTCAGGCGGTGCGTAACGTAGAGGGCCACGCCCAGGGCACCATCTCTTATACCGTGAGCCCGGTACATACCCTGGATAGCTGGGTCGATCTCGCCAAAACCATTGCTGGTTTGGGCGCGGATTCATTGGCTATCAAGGATATGGCGGGGCTGCTGACGCCCTACACGGCGTTTGATCTGGTGACGCGGCTCAAAAAAGAGCTGTCGATCCCGGTGCATTTGCACTGTCACGCCACTACCGGCCTCTCTACATCGACCATTTTGAAAGCGGTAGAGGCAGGGATTGATAACGTCGATACCTCGATCTCGTCAATGTCGATGACCTATGGCCACAGCCCGACCGAGTCCGTCGTCGCCATGTTAAAAGATACCGGCCGCGATACCGGGTTGGATCTGGAGCTGCTAGAAGATATCGCCGGCTATTTCCGCGAAGTACGCAAGAAGTACGCCGCTTTTGAAGGCTCGCTGCGCGGTATTGATTCGCGCATTCTAATTGCCCAGGTGCCGGGCGGCATGCTGACCAATATGGAAGGCCAGCTCAAAGAGCAGGGCGCGGGCGATAAGCTGGACGACGTGCTGAGTGAGATCCCCCGCGTCCGCGAGGATCTTGGCTTTATCCCGCTGGTAACGCCCACCTCGCAAATCGTCGGCACCCAGGCGGTGATGAACGTGATGATGGGCGAGCGTTACAAGTCGATTTCCAAGGAAGTGCAGGCGCTACTCAAAGGTGAGTATGGCGCTGCCCCCGCGCCCTTCAACGCAGAACTGCAAAAGCGCGTGTTAGAAGGCGGCGAGCCGATTACCTGTCGCCCAGCGGATAACCTCTCACCGGAAATGGAGAGACTGGCAACCGAACTGAAAGAGAAGGCCAGCGCCGAGGGTATCCGCTTGGCGGAAGGCAAGCGTGAAGTCGATGACGTGCTGACCTATGCGCTATTTCCCCAGATTGGTTTGAAATTCCTGAAGAACCGCGACAATCCAGACGCCTTTGAGCCTGTTCCTCAAGCAGCTGAAGCCAGCGCTGAAAAAGCTCCTGCCAAGGTAGAAAGCCAAGCGTCTGCACCTAGCAGCGGATCAGAGACCTATACCGTTAAGCTCAACGGCAAATCGTTCGTAGTGGAGGTTTCTGAAGGCGGTGAGCTGGGCGAGGTGCAAGAGCAAACGGCAGCCAGCACTAGCGCACCCAAAGAGGAGGCGCCTGCACCCAGTGGTGAAACCATTGATGCACCGCTGGCGGGTAATATCTTTAAGGTGAACGTTCGCCCCGGTGAGCAAGTCGCTGAAGGTGAAGTGGTCATCATCCTGGAGGCGATGAAAATGGAAACCGAAGTGCGTGCCAGCAGCGCAGGTACTGTGTCTAAGGTGAACGTCAGCGAGGGCGACAGCGTAGCCGTAGGCGATACGCTGATCGAGCTCTAAGGGCCCAGTAATGGATAAATTAGTAACGTTATGGGAAGGCTCGGGGCTGTATAACCTTGAGCTTGGTCAAGCGGCCATGATCCTGGTGGGTCTACTGCTGCTCTACCTTGCCATCTATAAGAAGTTTGAGCCGCTACTGCTGGTACCCATCGGTTTTGGCGGTATTCTCGCCAATATTCCTGAAGCTGGGTTGGCTATTTCAGCGCTAGACCAAGCAATTGAGGTTGCAAGACCCGCGGTGCTTCAGCAGATGGCAGCAGCGCTCGGCGCGACGTTGGATCCGCTGGCGAACTTGGACGCATGGCGTGAGTCGCTAAAAGCGATTGCCCACGATTCTGCGGCGCCGGATCAGGTGCGCGCCGCGAAAGATATCGCCATGAGTGTGGGTTACGGTGACGGCATGCTCTACAGCTTTTATAGCGTAGCGATTGCTTCGGGTATTGCCCCCCTGATTATCTTTATGGGCGTAGGCGCCATGACCGATTTCGGCCCGCTGCTGGCCAACCCGCGCACGCTGTTTTTAGGTGCGGCCGCTCAGTTTGGTATTTTTGCCACGCTGTTTGGCGCTGTAGTGCTCAGCTCAATGGGCATCATGGATTTCTCGCTTAATCAGGCCGCCGCTATAGGTATTATTGGCGGTGCTGATGGCCCGACCTCCATTTACGTCTCCAGCGTGTTGGCGCCGGAGTTGCTGGGGGCTATCGCCGTGGCCGCCTACGCCTACATGGCGTTGGTGCCGCTGATTCAGCCGCCGATCATGCGTTTGTTGACCACCCAGAAAGAGCGTGAGATCAAGATGACCCAGCTGCGGCCGGTGTCCAAGCTGGAAAAAGTGGTCTTTCCACTGGTGTTGCTGATTCTGGTTGCGCTGTTTCTGCCCGATGCTGCACCGTTGCTGGGTATGTTCTGCTTCGGTAATTTAATGCGGGAGTGCGGCGTGGTTGAACGCCTGTCGGATACCGCGCAAAACGCCCTGATCAATATCGTCACCATTATCCTCGGTCTGTCGGTGGGCTCCAAGCTGATGGCCGAGAGCTTCCTGTCGTTTGAGACCCTGGGGATCTTAGGCTTGGGTATTGTCGCCTTTGGCATTGGCACGGCGGCAGGGGTATTGATGGCAAAGCTGATGAATTTAGTGAGTAAAATGCCGATCAATCCGCTGATTGGTGCTGCCGGTGTTTCTGCGGTACCGATGGCTGCCCGGGTGGCCAACAAGGTGGGGCTGGAGTCGAACCCGCATAACTTCCTCTTGATGCACGCCATGGGACCCAATGTGGCAGGTGTTATTGGGTCGGCGGTTGCGGCCGGTGTGATGATTAAATACCTTGGGTAATGCTTAAAGAGTGAGTATCCGTGCGCGGCGTACTGACACGTTCAGTATGTCGCGTTTTTTTATGGGCTATTTCTAAGAGCTATTTCGATGGGCTATCTAGTGAGTGAGAATGTCGATAGCGCTCTTCAAGCGGTTTTCTAGCGGGGAAAGGTCAAGTGGGTTGTCCCGAGGCCAACCAATGGTTAGACGGACACCATCGCCATCGTAATCCGCTTGCTCAATAGGGATATCTTGCTCTTCGCACCAGGCGCGGGCAATCGCTTCGTTGGCAAAACTGAGCCGCAGGGTATAAAGATCGCGCTCGACCACTTCCCGGGTAGGTAGCGTCTCCAAAGCATGACTAACCGCCTGGGCGTAAGCGCGGGCCAAACCGCCGGTACCCAGCTTTGTGCCGCCAAAATAGCGAATCACCACACAGCCAATATGACCTAGTTGGCTGCCCAGGAGGACTTGATACATTGGTCGTCCAGCGGTGCCGCCAGGTTCGCCATCATCCGAGAAGCCAATCATATTTTGCTCACCGGGGGGGCCAGCAATATAGGCAGTGCAGTGATGGCTAGCATTGGGGTGTTCAGCTTTAGCCGCCGTCAGCATGCGGGCGAATGCATCAATATCAGTGGCGAAGCAGGTCCAAGTGATAAAATGGCTTTTTTCTACTTCAGTGTCAGTCGTATGCCAGGACGAAGGTGAGAGCTCTGGAACCCGGTAGCGCATTAATGCTCCGTGACGGTATGCTTCCTTGTCAGGCAAGCCTTGGGATGAGATTCAACACCCATCACCATGCCGAGCACCTGAATATCACGGTTGTGCAAAAAGAGCGCTGGTTGCAGGCTATCTTCAGGCCATAGCTCTACGCCAAGACGACTGATAGCGAGCTGCTTTAACGCTATTTTTTGCTGGTTGATCTCGGCAACGGCGGTTTCTGTTTGGGTATCGTGTTGATAACGGCGAATAATAATGACATCGCCATCGAATAAGTTGCAATCACGCATTGCGTTACCGCGCACTTTGAGCGCATAGGTATTACGCCGTGTCACGCTAGGCACCATCGAATATGCACGTGGCACAGAGTGTAGGTGGTTACGTTTAGCGGTAGGTGCTGCCATCGATATCGTCATCAGGAAGTCTCCATTGCATGTTCTTTCATACAGTGGTTTTTAGTATAGACCTGTTTTTGCATACAGTGCCAGCAGTAATTGGTCTTAGGACAGATTGATTGACATCAAGCTGCGACCCAGCGCCGCATTGTGTTAGTGGCGAGAAACGGCCTTTCCGTGTAGAGTTCGACGCGAAATCAATGTGCCTGGAGAGTCTCTTGAGCCTGTGTCTACAAGCCCGAAAGCTGTCCTGCGAACGTGATGATCGCTCGCTTTTCAAGGGGTTGGATCTCGACATTCGCAGCGGTGAAATCGTGCGTATTGAAGGGCCTAATGGCAGTGGTAAAACAAGTCTGCTAAAAATCCTCTCCGGGCAGCTAAGCGACTATGAAGGCGAGCTGTTCTGGAATGGCGCTGCGATGAAAAGCGTCCGTGAACATTTTCTCGCTAATTTGCTCTATTTAGGACACGCCCCAGGCATAAAATCAGGGCTCTCTCCGTTAGAAAATTTAGCCTGGTACCAAGCCCTGAGTGGCGAGAGCAGCGAAGGGAAAGGGGGCGAAGAGCAGCGCCTGGAGGCGCTTGAGCAAGTTGGCCTGGCGGGCTTTGAAGATATTCCCGCCGGGCAACTCTCGGCAGGCCAGCAGCGCCGTGTGGCGCTAGCGCGTTTAACGCTGACACCGCGAGCGCTGTGGGTGCTAGACGAGCCCTTCACCGCCATTGATCGCCACGGCGTCGCGGCCCTTGAAAGGCAACTGATTGAGCATGCTCAGGCGGGTGGCTGCGTACTAGTAACGACTCACCACGAGTTAGCCGCTTCAACGCCTATAAGGCGGATCGCGCTGGGGTAGAAGGAGACCGGATTGCAGGAAACAGGGTTGCAGGAAACAGGGTCGCACAGCTCTTCACATAGCTCTTCTAGTAGCTCTCTATATGGAGCCGACGCCACCGCAGATGTTCTGCCAGTGCCGCTGCTTGAGCACAAAGGTGGGCTGATGATCGCGGTAAAGGCCACGCTAGTGCGTGATTTGACGCTGCTGCTTAGACGTCGCGGGGAAGTGCTCAATCCGCTGGTGTTTTTTGCCCTGGTGATCACCCTGTTTCCAATCGCTATTTCACCGGATCCAGAGCTGCTGGCGACGATTGCACCAGGTTTGCTTTGGGTGGCGGCTCTGTTGGCCGCGCTGCTGTCGTTAGACAGCCTGTTTCGTAGCGACTATGACGATGGCAGCCTTGAACAGCTGCTACTGGCTCCCCAGCCGCTGGCGGCATTAAGCGTGGCCAAAGTAGCGGTGCATTGGCTACTGACGGGGCTGCCATTGGCACTCATGGCGCCGCTGCTGGGCATTATGCTCGCCTTGCCAGTGGGTAGTTACGCAGTGCTGGCGCTGTCGCTTGCACTGGGTACGGCCAGCTTGAGTCTGATTGGTGCCATTGGTGCGGCGCTAACGGTCGGCTTGGCGCGGGGCGGCGTACTGCTCTCGCTACTCGTGCTGCCGCTGTATATTCCGGTGCTCATTTTTGGCGCAGGTGCGGTGCAGGCGGCTATTTTGGGTGACGGCGTCTCTGCGCACTTGGCTATTTTAGGCGCACTGCTGGCCGCCTCACTAATGTCAGCGCCTTGGGCGATTGCCGCATCGCTGCGTATCAGTATTAACGGTTAAGGACAGGACACGCTATGTGGGCCTTTATACACAAACTGGGATCACCCAAGTGGTTCTATGGCATTAGTGCTAAATTACAACCCTGGTTTTGGGCCGCAGCGGCGCTGCTATTAATCACTGGCTCGCTATGGGGGCTGGCGTTTGCGCCTGCGGATTATCAGCAGGGCAACAGTTTCCGGATCATTTACGTCCATGTGCCGGCGGCTTTTTTAGCGCAGTCCATTTTTATCTCCATGGCGGTGTCTGGGCTCGTGTTTATGGTCTGGAAAATTAAGGTCGCCGATATGGCCGCGGCAGTTATGGCACCGCTGGGCGCTGCCATGACCTTTGTCGCGCTATTTTCGGGCGCCGTTTGGGGTGTGCCGACCTGGGGCACCTGGTGGATGTGGGATGCGCGCCTCACCTCAATGCTGATTCTGCTGTTTTTGTATTTGGGCGTGATCGCCCTGCGTGGTGCCTTTACCAGCCGTGATAGCGCATCTCGGGCAGCCTCGGTGCTGGCCATGGTAGGCGTGATCAATATTCCTATTATCAAATACTCGGTGGATTGGTGGTACACCCTGCACCAGCCCGCCTCGTTTACGTTAACCTCGCGTCCGACAATGCCCACCGAGATGTGGCTGCCACTGGTCATTATGGTGCTGGGCTTCTACAGCTTTTTTATAGCCTTGACGCTGATGCGCACGCGCAGCGAGATTCTGCGCCGCGAGGCGAGCAAGCGCTGGGTACAAGAGTTGGTTAACGGCCAGATGATGAAAGTACCGGCAGAGGAGACGCGCTAATGGCATTTGCCTCATTTTCCGAATTTCTTGCCATGGGCGGCCATGCCCCTTACGTATGGTCGGCTTGGGGGGTAACAGCGCTGTTGCTGGTGGCCACCGTTTGGCATGCGCGCGTTGAACAGCGTCAGTTAATCAAGGGCTTGAAGCGTCGGGCGCGGCGCGCAAATAGCTTAAAAGGAAACACCCCATGACACCTAAACGTAAACAGAAACTCTTCGTCATTTTGGGGTTGGTGTCGCTAACGGCGATTGCAGTCGGGCTAACGCTTTACGCACTACGCGCCAACATTAATCTGTTTTTTAGCCCGGTGCAGATTGCCCAGGGTGATGCGCCTATGAAACGGCAAATTCGCGCGGGTGGCATGGTAAAAGAGGGCTCGGTTTCCCGTGATCCTGAAAGCCTGGACGTCGAGTTTACCGTAACGGATTACGTCGATGACCTAGAGGTCTACTACAGCGGCATTCTTCCCGATCTGTTCCGCGAAGGCCAGGGCGTGGTGGTGGTCGGTGAACTGCAAACCGATGGCCGTTTGTATGCCGATAAAGTGCTGGCGCGTCACGATGAGAACTACATGCCACCGGAAGTAGCACAGGCACTTGAAGAGGCGGGCTATTCGCCGGCCGACTACCAGGCCAAGGCTGCCGAAGTGGGTCAGCGTCTTGAGGAAGAGGGCGTCCCCCAGGCAAGCGAGTATTAACACTCATCGTTTAACCGACTTGCCCTACCGCCAGTGCTAATTCGGAGCGCACATGCTTATCAAAATGATCCCTGAGATTGGCCACTTTGCTCTCATTATTGCGCTCTTAATGGCAATGATGCAGGCAGTGATGCCGCTGGCCGGTGCAGCGACTAGACGGCCTTTGTGGATGGCCTATGGCCAGCCTATGGCGGCCGGGCAGTTTCTGTTTGTTGCTATCGCCTATGCCTGTTTAACCGCAAGCTATATGCTCGACGACTTCAGCGTAGCGAATGTGGCTAACAACTCTAATTCGCTCCTGCCGTGGTACTACAAATTCAGTGCGGTGTGGGGCAACCATGAAGGCTCAGTGCTGCTATGGAGTTTAATGCTGGCGGGCTGGGGCTTTGCAGCCAGCGTGTTTACCGGCAGCTTGCCGCGGGATATGGTCGCTCGGGTAATGGGCGTGATGGGCATGGTGTGCGTCGGTTTCTTGCTGTTCATCCTGATCACCTCTAATCCTTTCGAGCGCTTACTGCCCGATATGCCCCAAGACGGTGCTGATCTTAATCCGCTGCTACAAGATTTTGGGCTAGTGGTGCATCCGCCCATGCTCTACATGGGTTACGTGGGCTTTTCCGTGGTCTTTGCTTTTGCTATCGCGGCGCTATTGGGTGGCCGCCTAGACGCCGCCTGGACGCGCTGGGCACGGCCTTGGACAAATTTGGCCTGGGCATTTCTTACCGTGGGTATTGCCCTGGGTAGCTGGTGGGCCTATTACGAGCTTGGCTGGGGCGGCTGGTGGTTCTGGGATCCGGTCGAAAACGCGTCGCTACTGCCTTGGTTAACGGGGACTGCACTGGTGCACTCGCTGGCGGTGACGGAAAAGCGCGGCTCGTTTAAGAGCTGGACGGTGCTACTGGCAATCTCAACCTTTTCACTGTCGCTAATGGGAACCTTCCTGGTGCGCTCTGGCGTGCTTACCTCGGTACATGCGTTTGCCAACGACCCTGCCCGTGGCTTCTTTATCCTCATGCTGCTGGCGATCACGGTGACGCTCTCGCTGCTGGTATTTGCCCTGCGTGCTCCGCGCGTCAGCCATAAAGTCGGTTTTAACTGGCTCTCCCGGGATGCGCTGCTGCTGGTCAACAATATCTTCCTAGTCATCATGACGGTTACCGTTTTGCTAGGCACCGTCTATCCGCTGATTCTAGACTCCCTGGGGCTGGGTAAAATCAGCGTGGGGCCGCCTTACTTTAACGCTCTTTTTGTGCCGCTGACCGTGTTGATGTGTATCTTTATGGGGCTTGGCTCTGTTACTCGCTGGAAGGGCATGGCGGCGCGTGACTTAGTGCGCAAGCTCTGGCTGGCGGGCGCTGCGGCGCTGGTGTTGGGGGTGCTAATGCCGCTGCTGTATCGCGGAGAGTGGAACCTGTTTGTCTCCCTGGGGATCGTCTCTGCGCTGTGGATTGTGCTGCCGATGCTGCGCGATGTGTTTGATAAAACCCGTCACGCCAGCTCGTTTGTCGCCGGGGTACGCAAACTGTCACTCTCTTACTGGGGCATGGTGTTAGGACATATTGGTGTGGCGGTCACGATTGTGGGTGTTGCCGTGGTGTCCAACTACAACATCGAGCGCAATGTGCGGATGTCACCAGGCACCACGGTAGAAGTGGCCGGTTATCAGTTTACGATGACAGAGTTGATAGAGCGTCGCGGCCCTAACTTCCTGGCGGATACCTCGATTATTCAGGTACAGCGTGGCGAGACTGGAAGCAGCTTCACCATGCGGCCCGAAAAGCGTCTCTATTTAGCCACCGGTATGCCGATGACCCAGGTAGCTCTGCGGCCGGGGCTGTTTCGCGACCTCTATGTTGCCATGGGCGAAGATCTTGGCGACGGCAGCTGGGCGATGCGGGTTCAATACAAACCATTTGTGCGTTGGCTGTGGCTGGGTGCTCTGTTAATGGCAACCGGTGGGCTTCTTGCCGTGCTCGATAAACGCTATCGCCGGGCA
The DNA here is from genome assembly GCF_022489065.1 of Vreelandella neptunia. GTDB lineage: Bacteria > Pseudomonadota > Gammaproteobacteria > Pseudomonadales > Halomonadaceae > Vreelandella > Vreelandella neptunia_A. The sequence goes on from NZ_JAKVTW010000002.1 coordinate 390,914, forward strand.
GCGGTCACCCGAGAGGCTCCCCGCACCATCAATAAAGGTGATTCACCGCAGGAGGCCGTGGTATGAAGCGCCGGCTACTGCTGTTACTGCTGCCGGTTGGGTTTTTAGGGCTGGCACTGTTTTTTTACCAAGGTTTATCGCTGGATCCATCTCAGCGCGACTCCGCGTTGATGGCGCGTGACTTTCCTGCTTTTGAAGCCACCACGCTGCGGGATGAAAATCGGCGCGTGGATCAATCGTTGCTGCAAGGCGACGTTACCCTAGTGAACGTTTGGGGCGAGTGGTGCCCTGCGTGCAAGCAGGAGATGCCACAACTGCTGGAGCTAGCCGATCGGGGCATTCGCATGGTGGGCGTTAACTACCGTGATACCCGCGAGAAGGGCATGGAGTTTCTCAGTGAATTTGGCGATCCGTTTGAAACCAATATTTTCGATCCAGAAGGCGAGCTAGGCTTTGACCTCGGCGTCTACGGCGCGCCGGAAACTTTTCTGGTTGATGCCGACGGTGTGATCCGCTATCACCATAAAGGCTACGTATCGCCGCAAGACGTCCGCGAACGAATCCTGCCGGAGGTGGAAAAATGGCGCTAATCCGCATTGTCGCAGCATTAATGCTGCTGGTTATGGCGTCAGGCGCAGTGGCGGCCGGTATTGAGTTACGCGAGTTTGACGATCCCGTTACGGAGAAGCGTTACCGCGACTTAACCGCCTCAATGCGTTGCCCGCTGTGTGAAAATCAGGCCATTAACGATTCCGATGCGCCTATTTCGGCGGACATGCGCGAGCGGGTCTATCAACTGTTGCAAGACGGCCAGTCGGACATCGAAATTGTTAACCATATGGTGCAGCGGTTTGGTGAATATATTCTCTACAACCCGCGATTAGAGAGCCGTACCTACCTGCTTTGGGGATTGCCTATTGCGCTGGTGCTACTAGGCGCGCTGGTGGTTGTGTTGATGATTCGTGCCCGCCGAAATGCCTCTGCTAAAGCGTTGAGCGCCGAAGAGCGCCAGCGGATAGATGCGCTGATTAACCGTAAGAGGTCTTCATGACGCTGCTCTGGATTGCGATTGCCGTTTTACTGCTCCCTGCGCTATGGCTGCTGGTAGCGCCGCTAAGAAACGCGCGTCGATTACATGATCAACAACACGCGTTTGAAACCAATGACACTTCTGCCGAGCAGAACGTGGCGATTTTTAAGCGTCGTTTGAATTCATTAGAAGCGGCGCGCGAGCGAGGCGACATAGACGCCGAGCGCTTTGAAGAAGACCGGCTGGAGCTTGAGCGTAGCCTGCTGGAAGACACCGCGGTGCGTACGCGTCGGCCGCTCAAACCAGCAGGGGCGGGTCGCCTGGTGGTGCCTATCGTTATGGTGGCCGTGGTAGTGGTCAGCGTGCTCTGGTATCAGCAGAAAGGCGCCGAGGGCGACCTTGTGTTACTCGCCGTTCAGCAAGAAGTACAGAATGACCCCGAAGGCTCGCTGGACATGTATATTAAACGCATGGAAGAGCAGGCCGAGCGTCAGCCAGACAACCCCAACGTATGGAGCGCGCTGTTTCCGGTCTATCGCGAAACCGGGCAGATGCCCCAGGCCGTCGATGCGCTTGAACGCTTGATCGAGATTGAAGGCCGTATTCCACCGTTGCTGGCTCAGCTAGCGCAAATTCGCTTCTTTATGGCCGAGCGCGAACTCACCGATGAAGTGCAGGCGCTGGTCGATGAAACGCTGGAACAAGATCCGCGCCAACCTACCGTGTTGGGTATGCTAGGTATTCACGCCTTTGATAACGGTGATTATGAACAGGCCATCGACCGCTGGCGCCGTGCGGTTGCCAATATCGAAGACCCCAATACCGCCGCCTCGCTGCGCGATGGTATTCGCGTTGCCCAAGAGCGAATGGGCGTTGCGCCCGAAGAGGCCGCCGTGGAAGCGGCAGAGAGTTCAGGTATTCGTGTGAGTGTCTCGTTAGACGAGGCGCTTGCCGATCGCGTTGATGGCGATGACACGGTGTTTATTACCGCTCGCGATGTGGAAGGCGAGCTACCACCGCTGGCCGTGGTTCAGGCACAGGTGGCTGAACTTCCCATGACCGTGGTATTAGATAATAGCGTGGCCATGTCACCCCAAGCGCAAATTTCCCAGGTACGTGAAGCGCGGTTGATGGTGCGTGTTTCGCCTTCCGGCCAAGCCATGCCCCAGCCGGGAGATCTGTTTGGCGACCTTGAAGGCGTCAGCGTCGGTCCTATTTCTGATGAAGAAGCCGCTGAAGTGGTGATTAACCGTGTCTTTGAATAATCGCAACGGGAACGCGGCCTAAGTATGCGCTTAACGTCGATTCGCTTAGTCGGGTTCAAGTCCTTTGTGGACCCCGTCACGGTACCCTTCGATGGCAATATGACCGCCATCGTGGGTCCCAACGGCTGCGGTAAATCCAATATTATTGATGCCGTGCGCTGGGTCATGGGGGAATCCTCCGCCAAAACTCTGCGCGGCGAATCAATGGCTGACGTTATTTTCAACGGCTCCACTGGTCGAAAACCGATAAGCCAAGCCTCCATCGAACTCAAGTTTGATAACCGCGACGGCGGTATGGGCGGCGTTTATGCGCAGTATGCCGAAATCGTCGTTAGGCGCCTGGTAACGCGGGATGGTCAATCCAACTACTTCTTCAACGGCCAAAAGTGCCGTCGGCGGGATATCGCCGACCTGTTTATGGGCACCGGCCTGGGGCCGCGTTCCTACGCGATTATCGGCCAGGGCATGATTTCGCGGTTGATCGAAGCTCGCCCTGATGATTTACGCTCAACGCTGGAAGAAGCCGCGGGTATCTCCAAGTACAAAGAGCGCCGCCGGGAAACTGAAAACCGCATGCGGCGCACCCAAGAGAACCTGGAACGTCTGGACGATATTCGCGAAGAGCTGGATAAACAGCTAGAGCGCCTTAAACGACAGGCCGAAGCTGCCAAGCGCTACCAGGAACTAAAAGAACAGGAGTACCGGCTCAAGGGCGAGCTGGCGCTGCTGCGGGGCCGCACTCTTCGCGCGGAACAATCGCACCAGGAGAGCCGCGTTCGCGAGTTGGAAATCGCGGTCGAAAAAGACGTCTTCGGGGTTCGTCAGTGCGAAACCCGCTTGGAACAAGCCCGCGAACAGCACGACGAACTCTCTGAAGTGCTCGACCGCCACCAACAGCAGTTCTTTGAAACCACCACGCGCATTGCCCGCCTCGAACAAGATCAGGCTCATCGCCGTAGCCGTGAAGCTCAACTGGCTAGCGATATTGCTACCGCCAGGCGTGACCTGGACGAGCAGCGCCGAGTGAGCGAAGGCGATCAGGAACGCTTAGCCGCGATCGATGAGCGCTTTGACGATCTGCTTCCTGAGCACGAAGCCTTAGAAGAGCAGCTCGAAAGTTTGGAACAGTCGCTAGCCGACGCATCTCCTGCCCTGGAAGCCGCTGAACAGCAGTGGACCGATGCTGAAACCCGCTGGCGGGATGCTAGTCGCAACGCTGATCGCAGCCAGGATCAACTGCGCGACTTGGAGCAGCGTATTCAGCGGCTGCAAGCCGAAAATCAGCGTCGCCGCCAGCAGCGTAGTGAGGTCGCCGACCTCACCGGGCTACGCGAAGAGCATGCCGTATGCGAAGAGCAGTTAGCGGAAGCCCAGCAGCAGGCGGAAGGCTTTCAATCCCAGCGCGATCAATGGCAGCAGCGCTATGGCGATGCCAAGGCGGCCCAGCAGCAGGCGACTCAAACCCGCGATCATCAACGCGCTGAACTAAGCCAGCGTCAGGGGGAACTGGCCTCCCTACAAGCGTTAATCGACGCTGCACTGGTGGATCACGACCCCGCGATAGGCACAACCCTGGAAGCGCACGGTTTGGCAGAGGCTCCCCAGCTGGGTGAGGTATTACAAGTAGCGCCCGGTTGGGAAGCGCTTACTTCCTGGTTGCTTGCGCCGTGGCTCAATGCACGTTTAGTCACTCGCCAGCAGTTGGCGGCCTTGCCCGAGGCCTTAGCCACCGATTGGCGTTTGATCGATCAAACCTCGCCAACTCCCTCTACCTCGGGTCAGCGATTAGACAGCTTGGTCAAAGGCGCAGGCGCGCTGGGCGAATGGTTAGCAAGTATTCACTATACGCAAACGGCCGAAGAGGCAGAGGCACAGGTAGCGCATTTGGCACCTGGCGAAAGCGTGGTGAGCCAGGATGGGGTTTGGTTGGGCCGTGGCTGGCTGCATCAGCAAGCCAACGGTGAAGGCATCGACGGGCTGCTATTGACCCGCCGCCGCTACGCCGAGCTTTCCGCTCAGCGCGAGAGTGAAGAACAGGCCTTGGCGCTGGCAGAAGAGCAGTGTGAGATGGCTAGTGAGACGATTGAAGCGCTAGAGCAGGCTCGAGAGCAGCAGGCCGAACAGGAACGTGCCCACGCCAGCACCTTGCAGCAGTTGGCGGTGAAAGAGCGCAGTTTGGCTCAGCGCTTGGAGCATCTTGAAAGTCGTGCGACGGAGCTTGATGCAGAGCTTGCCCAGCTACAAGAGGATGAAGCAGAGTTAGCGCTTACTCTTGATGAGCAGCGCGCCCGCTGGCATGTGGCGATGGAGCAGCTAGAGAGCGCCGCCGAAGCCCGGGAAACCAGTGCCGAGCAGCGCAATCGCCAGCGTGGGGCGCGTGACCAGTTGACGCAACAGCATGCCCCGCTTAAAGCCCAGCAGCAGGCGTTGGCACTTGAGCGTGAACGCTTAAGCGCTGAGCGGGATAGCCTGCGCTCTCAGCAGGCGCGCTCGAGCGACTCGGAAGAGCGCCTCTCGCTGCGTATTGCCGAGCTTGAAGAGTCTCGGGAGATGTTGGTCGAGCCCGACGAGCTGGCAGGGGAAGAGCTTGAAGAGTTGCTTCATCAGCGTGAGCAGCAGGAAGGTCGCTTGAATGCGACGCGTCAGCAGGCCCAGGCGCTGGCAGAACAGTTGCGCAATGATGAACTGGCTCGCCAGCAACATGAGCGCAATCTTGAACAGAGTCGCGAGCAGTTACAGCAGCGGCGTATGGACGTTCAAGCGCTGGCACTTAAAGCAGCCACCCAGGATGAGCAGCTAACGGAGCTTGGCCATAACGTCGAGACCCTCGCCGAACAGTTGCCCCAGGAAGCGACGGAAACACGTTGGCAGGAGCGCCTGGAAAGCACCACCGACAAGATCCGCCGCTTGGGGGCGATCAACCTCGCCGCCATTGAGGAGTACGACCAACAGGCCGAACGGCGCAATTACCTGGAAGCGCAGCATGCCGAACTCACCGAAGCGTTGGAAACCCTGGAACGGGCGATTAAGCGTATTGACCAGGAAACTCGGGTGCGCTTCCGCGAGACCTTTGACCAGGTCAATGCCGGGCTGCAGGCGCTGTTCCCTCGCGTGTTCGGTGGCGGTGCGGCATGGCTAACGCTAACGGGCGATGATCTATTGGAAACCGGCGTGGCGATTATGGCCCGCCCGCCGGGTAAGAAGAACAGCACCATTCATCTGTTATCGGGCGGTGAAAAAGCGCTTACTGCACTGTCGTTGGTATTCGCAATCTTTCAGCTCAACCCTGCGCCGTTCTGTATGCTGGATGAAGTGGATGCCCCGCTGGATGACGCCAACGTGGGTCGTTATGCAAGGCTGGTAAAAGAGATGTCTGAAAACGTGCAGTTTATCTATATCACTCACAACAAGATTGCCATGGAAGCCGCCGAGCGCTTGATGGGGGTGACCATGCAAGAGCCCGGCGTGTCGCGGTTAGTCTCGGTGGGTATCGAAGAAGCGGCAGCGCTGGTCGATTAAGCAGCTTTACCCTTAACCTCGGCCCTTTACTTTAACCTTCACCAAGCTCGCGCATCACCGCATAAAGCTTCGACTTCGCTTCAAAGCCTACGCCGGGAATCTCCGGCAGCGCCACATAGCCATTCTCCACCTGAATACCATCTGCAAAACCGCCAAAGGGTTGGAAAACGTCCGGGTAGGATTCGTTGCCGCCAAGCTGCAAGCCTGCGGCGATATTCAGCGACATCTGGTGGCCGCCATGGGGAACTACGCGGCGCGAGGACCAACCTAGTTCGTCCATGACTTTTAATGTGCGCATATACTCCACCAAGCCATAGGAGAGCGCGCAGTCAAACTGCAGGTAGTCGCGGTCGGCGCGCATACCGCCATGGCGGAGCAGGTTTCTCGCATCCTGATGCGAGAACAGATTCTCGCCGGTGGCCATGGGCAACTCGTAGTGATTAGCAAGCTCCGCCTGCAGGGCGTAGTCGAGCGGGTCACCGGCTTCTTCATACCAGAACAAGTTATAAGGCTTCAGCGCTTCGGCATAGGCGATGGCCGTTTCCTGGTCAAAGCGGCCATTGGCATCCACGGCTAAACGGCTGCCGTCACCAACGACTTTAATGACTGCCTCTATCCGGCGCAGGTCTTCATCTAATGGGGCCGCACCTATTTTCATTTTGACCACGTTATAACCACGGTCTAGGTAGCTACGCATTTCATCTTGAAGCTTGCTGTGGTCTTTGCCGGGATAGTAGTAGCCGCCCGCCGCATAGACCCAAACTTTATCGTCCGCCTGCCCGTTGCGGTAGCGATCAGCCAGTAGCCGGTAGAGCGGTTTGCCTTCAATTTTGGCCACCGCATCCCAAACGGCCATGTCGATCGTGCCTACCGCCACTGAGCGCTCGCCGTGGCCACCGGGCTTTTCGTTGGCCATTAAGGTTTTCCAGATGGCAAAGGGATCCAGGTTGTCATTGGCCTGATCAATCAGGCTTTCCGGGTCAGCCTCGCTGATACGGTCGAGAAAACGGTCACGCATCAAGGCGCCCTGGCCATAACGTCCATTGGAGTTAAACCCGTAGCCAATCACAGGCTTACCATCGCGAATAACGTCGGTGATGACCGCCACCACCGAACAGGTCATCTTTGAGAAGTCGATGTAGGCATTGGCAATGGGTGAGGCGATGGAAACGGTTTTTTCGCGTATTTCGACGATGCGCATGGTGTACTCCTTAATGGGTGATGGCATTACATTAAGCGTGACAATTCGGCGCTACCAATGCTATTACTATGCCGCCCCATGCTGAAACGGCATTGCCTATGGAACTTGTTTGGCTCGAAGACTTTAACGCCCTGGCAGAACACGGCAGTTTTGTACGCGCGGCAGAGGCGCGTCACATCACTCAGCCAGCGTTCAGCCGACGCATTCGCTCGCTAGAGCAGTGGATGGGCGTTAAGCTATTTGTAAGAACCCCGCAGGGCACCACACTGACCGAAGCAGGCAGTCATATTCAAGTCCATGCGTTTGAAGCGATAGGGCGTCTTTATAGACTGCGCGCAGAAGCGCAAGAGGTGGCAGGCAAAGCGGCAAAAACGCTTCAATTTGCCGCCACTCATTCGCTCTCTTTTAGCTTTTTCCCGCGATGGATTCGGCGCATCGAGAACGGTGCGCCGATTGAAGCGATTCAGCTCCACTCAGACAGCATGCTTGGTTGCGAACAGCTGTTGGTACAGGGTGAGGTGCCATTCTTGCTCTGTCACCTTCATCCGGAGGTGCCTTCGCCGCTGATCCAAGACCAGTTTGTTAGTCAAAAAGTAGGAGACGATACCCTCATAGCGCTAGTGGCCAGCTCTTTGCTGGGTACTCATGCGCCCAATCAGCTACCTTATTTGGCCTATACAGAAGCGTCGGGTCTTGGGCGTATTGTGGCGCACCGTTTATATGGCAGTAGAGACGTTTTAGCGCTTAAGGCTCAATTTAGTAGCCACTTGGCAGCGGTGTTAATGTCGATGGCATTAGAAGGGAAAGGGGTGGCCTGGTTGCCAAAAAGCCTTGCAGAGCAAGAGATTAGAGATGGCCGTTTAGTGCGGGTGCTTGATCCCTGTTGGGATATAGACATGCAAATACATCTTGTCCGACCAAGAACTTCTTTAAGCCCAGCGGCCGAAAACTTTTGGACTCGTGTCGCGGATTTAAGCGCAGATGTTTAACACGGCGTAATTAATGATAGGCTGAACACGTAAAAAAATGTCCTAAAGCGTTCAAGTTAACTATATTACCCCTATTAAGAGTGCGCTTGAGATGGCTAAGGTTTTATACAGTGATTAGATAGGTGAGCTGAGTTGGCTGTCAAAACGACTTTTCTTGCCTCTGTGATTCCTTTATAAAGCTATTTATAAATGTTAGCGCAAATGGGTGTGGCACTATTGTTCGAAGTTAAGGTCGGAAGTTTAGGTCGAATATTCTCGCCTTAAGCAGCGCCAAAAAATTGCCTAGGCGTGAAAATCACGTTAAATACAGCAAAAATTGGCCTTTTTCTTAACATTCGCGCTATGCTTGGTCTTATTGATGGCTTGCATTTATTCAATAGCCATTACCCATATTCAGATTTAGGCATGAATTTTTAGACACAGTGCCTTAGCAACCGGCAAGATGACCATGGAACGTTCGACATGGAACTAAGAGAGTGGCTAATCATTTTAGGGCTGGCGTTGGTATCGCTCATCGTTATAGACGGTGCGCGAAGATTACAACGACAGCGTCGTGTACCCCGTTTGGATCAGGCGGGACAGGATCTTTCAGCTGAAGATCCTGATGAGGCTGCTAAAGCAGCGGAAATCAATTGGGAACTTCCTAACGGGGGCGCCCGAGTTGTTAAGCCTGCAGACTATAGTGGCTTAGGTAATAAACCAAAATTAGAACGTCAAGAGCATCCTGGTCCTTCCAGGGTGCTTTCTGAGTTTAGGCGCTCTGCGTCTGCTAAAGCAGCCAAGCGTAAAGCGGATAAAACCGAAGCAATTGCTAAATCGCAATTAAAGGCCGCTGAAAAATCAGCCAAGCCGGTGACCGCTACCGCACATACGGCGACTTCACCTTCGATGCCGACTGAGCATGAGCGTCGTGAGCCAAGCATCACCATGGCCAACACTTCACGGGCTGAAGTTGTTCAGACCAGCACTACACATAGCACTGCACATAAAGAAACGACGCAACCAGTTACGTCGCAGACAGATATCGCTCAGTCCGAGAGTCCAGAACAGTATACTGATACAGCGGTTAACCCAACGACTGCTAACGCTCGTGTTGATGCCCCGGAACCAGCTCCTGCTGCGGCGATGAATGAAGCGCCCGTAACCCAGGAAGCGGCGACCTCAACCGACGCGTTCTCCATCAGCGCAAGCGATACGGATACTGAAGCAGCCGTTCAGCCGCATCTCGACGCTGAGCCGGTACTGCGTGCAGAGCCTGAAGATGCCGTATTTGCTAAACACGCCTCCAGTGATCATTCACCCAAGCGGCGTCAGTTACGCTCTGACACCGTAGGCGAGCACGACGAGCTGGATGATGACGAAGTAGATGAGTATCGACTCGTCGATTTCGAAGGCATGGGCCGTTCGCTGAAACGTCGTTTGATCGAGCGACGTAAAGAGAAGCAGCGCAAGAAAGCTGAAAAAGCGGTACGCGACAAAGCGTTGGCTAAGCAGAAGGCTGAGCGCAAAGCGCTTGAAGCCGAGCAGCGGCGCGAAGCGAAAGAAGCGGCTGATGCAGAGCGGGTTCGCCTTGCACAAGAGCAGGCGGAGGCGCGTGAAGCGGCGGCTAACGCGGCAGCGGCAGACAGGCTCGCTACCCAGCAGCGTATGGCTGACGATGAAGCGCGTCACTTTGAGCTTAACGGCCATGCCGCCAGTGAAGAGTCTTATTATGAAGAACGCTATCAGGCGGACTTCGATGAAGGCGCTGATTATGCAACCGGCTCAGCAGATAATGACCGCACAGGTGACAAGCGGGCTACTGACGAGAGGGTGCGCGCTCATCCCACATTAGAAAAAGCCTTACGTCACGATGTAAGCGGCGAGCACGCTAAAGAGACGCTCTCTAGCGCTGAAGAAGTCGTGGTGATCAGCGTTCTTTCCCGTGATCCGGAAGGCTTCGATGGTAGTAAGCTGCTTGAACTCATGATGGTGTGCGGATTGCGTTATAGCAGCGAAATGGGCATTTTCCACCGTTTTGAAACAGAGAGTGAAGACAGCGAACTGCAGTTCTCAATGGTTAATGTGGTCAAGCCCGGCACCTTCCCCATTGAAGAAATGGGTGAGTTTATGACCCCTGGCATCACTTTGCTGATGCCGCTACCAGGTGCAGTCGATAGCTCTGCCGCCTTTGAAGCGATGGTCGAAACTGCGATGGTCTTGGTGCGTCATATGGGCGGCGAGTTGAAAGATGAAAATCGCAGCGTCATGACCGCACAAACAATTGAGTTCGCCCGTCAGCGGGTGCGTGAATTCGAACGTCGTCATCGCCTGCATCGGCATATGCAAGCCCGCTAAATAACATCTGCTGTTCAACACCCGCCTTCTTGCCAGAGGGCGGGTGTTTTTGTTCAATACGTACTATTTTTTACGCTCGCTATGTCTATTTCTTTGAGCTCTGTATTTTTGTTGCCGCTTTTAGCCAGTACTGGAACCTATTCTAATGAGTCAGTCTGATTCTCAAGCCCTGGACGAGATCTCCCAATTACGGGCCGCTCTGGATGAGGCGAACTATCGCTACTACGTACTGGATGATCCCGAGCTGACGGATGCCGACTATGACCGCAAGCTGCAGCGGCTGCAGCAGTTGGAAACCCAATATCCTCAGCTGGTCACCAGCGATTCGCCTACCCAGCGTGTCGGCGCCGCCCCAGCGGATGGTTTTCCCTCTGTGGCCCACGCGATTCCGATGCTGTCGCTGGATAACGCTTTTAGCCGTGACGATATCCATGCCTTCGCCGAGCGAGTGGCCGAACGCCTGGAGTGCACGGCAGACGAGGTGGAGTTTACCTGCGAGCCGAAACTGGATGGTGCGGCGGTATCGCTGGTTTACGAACAGGGTGTGTTGATTAGCGGCGCAACCCGTGGCGATGGCCGCACGGGCGAAGGCATTACTTCCAACTTGCGCACATTGCGTTCGGTGCCGCTGAAGTTAATGAGTAAAAACGTGCCTGAGCTATTGGAAGTGCGTGGCGAGGTCATTATGCGCCATGCGGGCTTTGAGGCGCTGAACGAGCGCGCTCGGGAAGAGGGCAGCAAGGTATTTGCCAACCCGCGTAACGCGGCGGCAGGCAGCCTGCGTCAGCTAGATCCGCGCATCACCGCCAAGCGACCGCTGGAATTCCACGCTTATCAGGCTGCGCGTTTGGAGCCGGACTTGGGTGATACCCGCCACAGTGAATTAATGACGCGGTTATCCTCATTAGGGTTTCGCGCCAGTTCAGAGCTAAAAGTCGTTAAAGGCCCCGAGGCGGTCGCCGATTATTGTGAGCAGTTGGGCGCAAAGCGTGATGCGCTGGGATTTGATATCGACGGTGTGGTGATCAAGGTAAACGATCTGCGCCACCAGCGTGAACTGGGCTTTGTTGCTCGCGCCCCACGCTGGGCGGTAGCGTTTAAATATCCTGCCCAGGAAGAGGTTACCACGCTGAACGATGTCGAGTTTCAGGTCGGCCGCACCGGGGCAATTACGCCGGTGGCGCGGCTCGAGCCGGTCACGGTCGCTGGAGTGACGGTTTCCAATGCCACGCTGCATAACGCAGATGAGATAGAACGACTCAGCTTGCGAAAAGGCGACTTGGTCAGTGTGCGCAGAGCCGGTGATGTAATACCTCAAATAGTTAGTGTGGTTAAAAAAAATAATGGCGATAAAATAGTATTTCCTACATTTTGCGAAATATGTGGATCAAATATAGAAAAAGTTACTTTATATAAAAAACTTAAAAATAAAAAAATACCGAAGCCTGGGGCAGCTTATAGATGTGTAGGTAAATTAGTGTGCCCCGCACAACTTGTTGAAACTATTAAGCATCACGTTTCTAGAAATGCTATTGATATAGAGGGTGTTGGAATATCACTGATTAAAAAGCTTGTTGATGATCGCAAGCTGAATAATCTTAGTGATTTGTATCTTTTAGATGAATTCTATTTAAAAGATCTGCCGGGTTATGGAGAACTTTCTGCAAAAAATATTAAATTTTCTCTCGATAGTGCAAGAAATATAGAGCTGGGAAGATTTATATTCTCGTTGGGCATTCCTAATGTTGGCGCAGAAGCTTCTCGAGTTATTGGTGAAAGCTTAGGTTTTGTGGAAAGATGTTTTTATATATATCCAGAAATTCTTTCTTTTGTTCCAGATGTTGGCTGGGCTGCTGCTGAGAGTTTCTATGAGTTTTTTAAAGATTCGCACAATATTGAAGATGTGAAAAAGCTTGTAAGTATAGGTGTTCCCGACGAAAAAGATTATGGTGTTAGTGCTGATCTGGCTTCTAGTGTGAGAATGAGTAAGATAATTTTACAAATGGAGTTTGATGGTGTTGCTTCAGGTACGGCGAGCAAGATTGAAGCTGCTTATGATTCCATTTCAGATTTTTTTGAAGATGCAAGGTCTTGTTTTTCATCGAATAAAATAAATTTTTCGAAAAAGGCTATTGTTGGGATTACTTCAAAAGTTGAGGATGAAGAGTTTTATCAAAAGTATTTAAAGATAGAAAAACAATTAATTGAGTTGGGTGTTCACTGGACTCAGGCGTTGGCTTTTTCCGAGAAAGGCTCCCAGCCGTTAAAGGATCAGATCTGGGTTATAACTGGAACTTTGGTAAATCTCACTAGAGATGAGGCAAAGAAAAAGCTTCAAATGGAAGGCGCTAAGGTTTCATCGAGCGTTTCAAGTAAGACCAGCTTTGTACTTGTAGGTGATAATCCCGGTTCTAAAAAAGACAAGGCTGAAAAATTAGGTATTGAAGTGGTTGATGAAAAGAGATTTCAAGAAATCGTCGGAGGCCTGAGTGATTGAAGTTCTTTCAGCCGTATACCGTGGTAGCAGGGACTACGCAGTAAAGTTATATGATGTTTCAGGTGGCTATAAAGTTTCTTGCTCTTGTCCTGCTTACCAACTTGGTGAGAAAAGACCTTGTAAACATTTAAGAGATTTAGCTAGTGGAGCATTTACTTATGGGTCTAATGAAGAACAACTGATGAGCTTTATTGTTGAAATGTCATCTTCAGGTTTGGCGGAGAAGGTGATTAATGGCAATAGTGAAGTTTTTTTTGGAAGAACTTCTGCGGGTAAAAAAAGAGTTTCTTCATCTATACCTAATAAGGTTTCATTACCTACTGCAAAAGATAAAAATTTTAAAAAGAGTCTAGCATCTACTACATGGGTTCTCACCGGGAAGCTAAGCACCATGACACGGGATGAGGGTAAGGCACGCCTGCAGGCGTTAGGGGCCAAGGTAGCGGGCAGCGTATCGAAAAAAACCACCTGTCTGGTCGCTGGCGAAGCCGCCGGGAGTAAACTGACCAAAGCCGAACAGATGGGTGTAGAAGTGATCGATGAAGCGACCTTTATTGAACGTTTGGCAGAGTGGGAGCAGGGTTAATGAGCCGTTTTATTGAAGTCCCCGCCAGAATGCTGCCACCGGAAACCCTCGATGCCCTGTTAGAGGCATTTGTGACCCGCCAGGGTTATGACACCACCGACACCACGGGTGAGGGGATGCACGGCTGGGTCGCTGAACTGAAAAAGCAGCTAGAGCGCAATGAGCTGATTATTGCCCACGACCTTGAGCTAGAGATGACCGAAGTCATGACCCTGGCTCGCTGGCGTTCGTTTGGGCGAGATATTGCCGATGACGAAGAAGAGGGCGATTATTGAGCGCGAATAATAGCGCTAATAATGCGCCGCCCTGGGTGTAAATGGTCCACCAGCGGCGCTTCTAGCGGCATCGGTTCATCGCACATGCGTGAGGCGATCACCTCGGCACATAGCGGGGCGCTCGCCAACCCGCGTGAGCCGTGTGCAGCGGATATCCACAACCCCGCATAGTGCTCGCCGGGTGTGTCGGTCACGCGGCTGGCATCTTTGCTCAGCAGTGAATAGTCTTCCCGCCATGCCTCTGCTATCGGCACTGGCCCTGCGTAAGGGGTTTTATCCGGGCTTGCCGCACGCACCGCAGCACGGCCCTGAAGTTTCTCTGGGCTCAACGCAATACCCGCCTGTTCCAACTCCGCTACCAACGCGGGCAGCGTTTGACGCAGCTCATCAATATTGCGTTGATGATCGTCGTCCGTCACATGGTTTGTCGCATTGTTGGGTACAAAGCTGGCGCCAAACGTCAGCACGCCATCCAGAGCAGGCGCTACATAACCACCGGCGCATACCACGCGAGCTGGGCCTGTTATGCCATCGGGTAGCGTTATCTCGCTTATCTGGCCGCGCACCGACTGCAGCAGCAGCTCAGCCGTTTGCGCAAATTGGTTGGCCAAATGCGCGCTGGCAATCACCACTTGATCCGCTTCCAACGTGCGACCATCGGCCAAACTGAGCTGCCAACCGCTCTCTCGCTGGGCAAGCGAGCTAACATCGCCCTGCTGAAAGGTCACTCCTGGCTGGCTAAGCAGGTGCTCACACAGCGCTTTGGGTCGAACCCAGCCCGCCTGTGGATAAAACAGGCCGTGAGGAGCGTTGATGTTAATCGCCGCCGTTTGCGATAACGCCGGGTTCTCCATGGCGGTGACGATATCGCTGGGCAGCGGGTGCAGCTCAATAAAGCGCTGTTGGCGGCGGGCTTCTTTATCGGTGCTCGCCAGCTGCACCACGCCGCAGGGCTGCCACAAAGCGTGGGCGGCACGTTGCTGTGAAAGCCAGCGCTGGCTATACAGCAGCCCGGTAAGATAGACACGGCTTTGATGATTGGTTTCGGCGGCTAGCTTTACGTATAGCGCGCCCTGGCGATTGCCTGAACCGCCCGCGCCGGGGGCTTCGCGATCGATAACCGTTACCTGGAGGCCGCGCCGCGCTAGGGCTGCCGCCACCGTACTACCGGCCAGCCCCGCGCCAATGACCGCCACATGCTTTACCGCCGCCAAGGGCGGTGGCGTAAACCAGGGCGTGGACTGGCGCCGCTGATCCACCGGCGGCGTTTCAATACTGCCTGCGAGCATTTCCCGCTTGCGGCCATAGCCCGGTACTTTCTTCCAGCTAAAGCCTGCTGCTTTCAAGCCGCGCTTAACGATGCCAGCACAGGTAAAAGTGGCGAACGTTGCGCCGGGGCGCGAGCGAGCGGCCATGGCGTTAAACAGCTCTGGCTGCCACATATCCGGGTTTTTGGAAGGCGCAAAACCGTCTAAAAACCAGGCATCGACCTGGCCATCCAACTGCTCCAGGCGCTCGGTGGTATCGCCGAAATGCAGATCAAGCGTGACGCGATCGGTCAGGTGCAGGCGGTGAATGCCGCTCACAGCGGAAGGCCACTGGGTGCATAGCACCTGTGCATAAGCGGCCAAGGAAGGCCAGCTCGCCAAGGCTTGCTCCAGTGCGCTTCGCTCAAAGGGGAATTTCTCTGTGGATAACAGATGCAGACGAGCACTGGCGGGCGCATGTTGCTCAAAACAGGCCCAGGCGCAGAGCATATTCAGCCCCGTCCCAAAGCCGGTTTCGCCAATCACAAAAGGCCGTTCGATGTCCCAGTTGGCAAAACGCTCAGGAAGATGGTTCGCGCCGAGAAAGACATGCTCGGTTTCAGCGCGACCATCACCCCGAGTGAAATAGATGTCGTCAAACGCTTGTGAATGGGGCGCTCCCTCATTCCAGGTAAGAATTGGCGTGGTTAATGCCGCAAGCGGAGGCAAGGCGTTTGGACGATGGGTCACGCGGGTATCCGTATTGATGAAAAGCTGGTTAAAAAATGATCAATTTGTCGGCGCTGGCGCTATCTCTGGCTTAGCGCAAAGCGTCCGCCGGGTTTGCACAGAGTTTTCCACAGGCTCTGTGAAAAAGCCGACGGACCCTCCACACTCGCCTATTAGGGTCAAGGTAAAACTTTTTTGAACGGCTTAACAATTACCTTGGCATAGACCCCTGCAATCATGTATGGGTCGACATCAGCCCAAGACTTAGCGTCTTCCAAGCTGTCAAATTCGGCCACCACCAAGCTACCTGAAAAGCCAGCATCGCCGGGGTTTTCAGCGTCAATGGCCGGGTGGGGGCCAGCTAGTATCACTCGGCCTTCATCGCGCAGTGCTTCTAAACGGGCCAAGTGATCAGGACGAGCGGCTAGGCGACGCTCTAGGCTATTGGGCACATCTTCACTGATAATGGCATACAGCATTTGGGGATAACTCCTTGATAAAAAGGGGATGCAACGTGGGCGTTCATTGACCGCGCTGGTAGAAGCGCGCACCATATCTTACCCATTGCGAACGATTTATTCACAGCTGAAAAGCGCATTCTGACAAACTGCTCCACACGGCGTCATTTATGTCCCGACTTCCTTATACTTTTGATGCCGATCAGCGCTACCCCGTTGATTTGCACATGCACTCCACCGCTTCTGATGGTGCGCTATCGCCCACCGAGCTGGTAACGCTGTGCGCCGAGCGCGGGCTGACGCATATGTCGCTCACCGACCACGATACCATGGACGGCATTGAAGAAGCGGGCCAGGCCGCGGCGCAAGCCGGGCTGTGTCTTATCCCCGGCTGCGAGTTATCCACACGCTGGCAGGGTGTGAATATCCATGTGGTCGCGCTGATGCCTGGCGGCTTGCAGGGGCCAATGGTGGATGGCCTGATTCAACAGCGTGAAGCGCGTATCCAGCGTGCGGAAGTGATAGCCGAACGGCTGGAAAAGGTCGGTTTAACGAATGCGCTGGAAAAAGCCCGCCTTCATGCAGGCAGCGACCGCCCCCTAGGCCGCCCAGATTTTGCCCGCGCGCTGGTAGCAGAAGGGTTGGTGCCTGATTGGGCCAGCGCCTTTAAGCGCTATCTGGGCAGCGGCAAGAAGGGGGATGTGAAAGCCCACTGGCCGGAAATCAGCGAAGCGGTGGGCTGGATTGTCGATTCTGGTGGCGTCGCGGTGATTGCTCACCCGCTGCGTCATGGCTTAACGCGGCGCAAGCGCGGTCTCTTAATGGATACGTTCCAAGCAGCAGGCGGGCAGGCGGTTGAGCTAGTCAGCGGACAGCAGAACCCGGACAGCACTCGTGATCTGGCACGTCAATTAGTCGAGCGCGAGCTGTACGCCTCCATGGGCAGCGACTTCCATTTTCCTGGAAGTCACGCGGCCCCCGGCAGCATGAGTTTAGTGCCCCGAACGGCAGCACCGCCTATATGGCAGCACCCGCGTTTGGCACACCTACGTGATTCGCCCGCTGGCGTGCTTTCGGCAGGGTGATTCGCTGCGCGCTTACACGATTCATTGAGTGCTTACACTATGCTATATGAGTGCGGTATGAATAAAGCTTACGATCAGGAGTAACTAAATGAGCCAATATTTTCAGATTCATCCAGAAAATCCACAAAAGCGGCTGATCGATCAAGCGATTGCGATTATTCGTAAAGGCGGTGTGGTCGCTTACCCCACCGATTCAGGTTACGCACTGGGCTGCCATTTGGGCGAGAAGAAGGCCATCGAGAAGATTAAATGGCTGCGCTCGTTGGATGATAAACACAACTTTACCCTGGTATGTTCCGACCTATCGCAAATCGGTACCTACGCTAAAGTGGATAACGATGTTTTTCGGTTGTTGAAAGCGCATACGCCAGGGCCTTACACCTATATTCTTGATGCCACGTCTGAAGTGCCGCGCCTGCTGCTTCATCCTAAGCGTCGATCCATCGGCGTGCGCGTACCGGATCACCGCATTACCCACGCGCTGCTGGCCGCACTAGGCGAGCCGTTGATGAGCGTCACGCTGATTCCCGTGGGCGATGACCTGCCCATGAATGACCCAGAAGAGATTCGCGAGCGTTTTGGTGCGCACTTGGATGCCATTATCGACGGTGGCGCCTGCCATTTAGACCCCACCAGCGTGATTGACCTGCGCGAACTGCCCCCGACCATCATTCGCGAAGGGCGCGGGGATATCACGCCCTTCCAGGCCTAGGGTTAGACATTAGCTAGTCAGAGGACGCATCTTGGTTCTCATCTTTCTTACGCGGGTCTTCGCTGTCTTCATCGAGCCAAGTCCCGCAGCGCAGGCAGTAGCGGGCTTTTTTATCATGGCGGTCGTGCCCGCAGCCGGGGCAGGCTTCCTCGGAGTAACGATCCTCACGTATTGAGCGGATCACCTGAGCGGAGAATACCCCGGTGGGCACAGCAATAATCGAGTAGCCCAGCAGCATCAAGATCATGGTAATCGCTTTACCCAACGCGGTGGCGGGGACGATGTCGCCGTAGCCCACGGTGGTCATGCTAACGATGGCCCAGTACATCGACATTGGAATACTGGTGAAGCCCGCTTCCGGTGACTCAATGGTGTACATCAACGCCGCGAACAGCGTGACCACCATGAAAATGGCAGAAAAAAATAGCAGTATTTGACGCAGACTGCGTTTTAACGCGTCGAGTAGCAGGCTGGCTTCACCGACAAACTCCATCAGGCGCAAAATGCGGAAAATACGCAGCACTCGCAGCAAGCGAACAATCACCAGCCCATGAGCGCCAGGGACCAGTAGCACTAGCCAAGTGGGTAAAATAGCGATTAAGTCGACGATTCCATAAAAGCTTTTTAGATAGAGCAAGGGGCGCTCAAGGCAGTAAATGCGAACTAACAACTCTAAGCTGAACAGTATCGTTAATGCCCACTCGATGTAGAAGAAAATGGGCCCGTAGCGTTCGGCGTAAATCTCGATACTACCCAACAGGATGACCGCGACACTCAACAAAATAGCCCCGATCAAGGCAATATCAAAGGCTTTAGCGCCCGGTGTGTCGGATTCGAAAATAATATGAAACAGTTGAGCGCGTAGGCCTTCCGCACCGGGGGTTAAGTTTAAATTCATCGCATCATCCTGAAGTGGGCCTCAATACGGTCCTTAAAAACAGTCCTGAAATAGCATTAAGCCGTTAGCGTAGCTCGGTTTGGTACGCCAAGCGATGGGCCAGTGCCAACGCAGCGTTACCGTAAGCCGTGCTGGGCTGACCATGGGCATCTAAGCCGCCGGGTAACGCCTGAGCGTACACGCGGGCGTTGTCATCCAGCGCGGGGTGGTCAGCGAGAGTGGCTAACGCCTGTTGGGCATCGCTTAGAAAGCTTGCCTGCTGGCTGTCGTGGTAGGCATCCAGCGCCAGCGTTGCGCGGTGTAGCCACTCAGCCGGTGAGTGCGCCTCGGGAAGTGGCCAGTGCTGGTTGCTAAGTGCATTGCCCCGAGATGCTTTGCTGCTATCTGAAGGGCGCAGCGGTACCTGTTCTGAAAGTGTCAGTGCCAATGCCCACAGCGCTTCCGGGTCGCCGTCCTTTAATTCAAGTTCTGCCTCGCGAATGGGCGTGCGGTAGCCACCGCTAATAATTTCGCCCTCATCCAGCACCAGCTCGATATGACTGCGCTGGCCTATCGCGCCTGGGTTTACTAAGCCATCGGTTAGCTGCCAGCTGCGCCGCGTAAAATCGGTGCTGAGTTGGGGGGCGAGGGCATGTAGCACGCTGCTAAGCTGGCCTTGAAAGGGGAGCAGTTCGGCAAGAGCTACCAGATCCAGTTCGTGGTCAGGAACTTGCCACTCCCACTCCTGTCGTTGAGATAATCCGCCGCCGCCCTGGCCTGCGGTTTTCACCGTTTGCAGCACTTTGCCATCTATTTTGCGCAGGCGTAGCGCAATATGCGCCTTCGCTAAATCGCCTTCCGGGGTGTCAAAATAGGTATTGGTCAACGTGTGCTGGTGTGAGGGTTTCGATACTAGAAACGGGTGGTTACACAGCGCGGCAGGTCCCTCTGGTGCAAGGGCAAGTTTCAGTTCTACTTCCATGGGGATTGGGTTTTTCATGACGCTCGCCACCTCGTTATCGTGACATTTAAATGAATATTTGATTACATTTATGAACTTTTCATGACGGCGGCGGGCGCACTCTTTATACTGGCGCCGCCATTTCCAGGCTTCCCGAAAACAGGCTAAAAGGCATTATGGTTACCTCCAATCCTTTTTCTTCGATGTTTGGCCGCTCGCCATTCCAGCCGTTATTGGCCCATATCGTCAAGGCAAATGAATGTGCCGATCTGCTGTTGCCGTTTTTTGAAGCAACGCTGGCTGATGACTGGGACAAAGCGGCTGAGCTGCGCGAAAACGTCACCCGCTTAGAGCATGACGCCGATACGCTGAAAACAGAGCTGCGGTTGAACCTGCCCAACACCATGTTTCTTCCGGTGTCGCGCTCCGATCTGCTCGACCTGATCAGCGTGCAGGACAAGATCGCCAACAAGGTGCGTGACATTACCGGCATTATGTTGGGGCGTAAAATGCGCGTGCCGGATGAATTGGCCGATGCAATGCGCGATTACATCCGTACCAGTGTTGCTTGTGTTGCCCAAGCCCGCCAGGCACTGGAAGAACTCAAGGATCTGCTTGAGTCCGGCTTTGGAAAAAACGTCTCCGACGTCATGCAGAACATGATCCGTGAACTGCACACCCTTGAGCACCAAGCCGATGACCAACAAGTGACGATCCGTCGCCAACTGTTCTCGCTTGAGAGCCAGCTACCGCCAGTGGACGTGATCTTTCTCTACAAAATCATTGAATGGGTTGGCGAACTATCCGATCGCGCTGAGCGCGTGGGTAGCCGTCTGCAGATACTGACCGCCCGCTAAGGGGATCTTCATGCTGATTATTGCCCAGTACGGTGAAATCTTCATTATCCTGGCCTGTTTGTTTGGCTTCTTTATGGCCTGGGGCGTTGGTGCGAATGATGTCGCCAATGCGATGGGAACCTCGGTGGGGTCGAAAGCGATCACCATCAAACAAGCGATCTTGATCGCTGTTGTTTTTGAATTTCTCGGCGCCTGGCTAGCCGGTGGCGAGGTTACCAATACGATTCGTAAAGGTATTATCGACCCCGAACTACTGCAAGACGATCCTCAGCTGTTGGTATACGGCATGCTGGCAGCACTGCTGGCGGCGGGTACGTGGTTGCTTGCAGCGTCTATGAAAGGTTGGCCGGTTTCCACGACGCACTCGATTGTCGGCGCGATTGTGGGCTTTGCTGTTGCAGGGTTAGGCCCCTCCACAGTGGACTGGGGCGCCGTAGGCACGATTGCTGCGAGCTGGGTGGTTTCTCCCTTATTGGCGGGCACCATTGGCTTTTTGCTGTTTAAATCAGTTCACCACCTGATTTTTGAAGATGCCAACCCGTTCACGGCTGCTAAACGCTACGTGCCGGGCTATGTGTTTCTGGTGGGCTTTATCGTTTCGATGGTCACGCTGACGAAAGGGTTGTCCCATGTGGGGCTGGACTTAACCTTTAATCAGAGCCTGCTGCTGTCAATTTTGCTGGGGTTGGTGATTATGGGTATCGGCTTGATTATGCAGCGGCGTATCAAGTTCGAGCACAACGCAAATGATCACTTCGGCTATGCCAACGTAGAGCGCGTGTTCGGCGTGTTGATGATCTTCACCGCCTGTGCCATGGCCTTTGCACATGGTTCAAACGATGTGGCGAATGCGGTTGGCCCGCTGGCAGCGGTGATCAGCGTAGTACAAACCGGCGGCGAAATTGGTGGTTCTGCGCTGGTGCCTTGGTGGGTACTGGTACTTGGCGGCGGCGGTATTGTCGTGGGTCTGGTCACCTACGGCCATAAAGTCATCGCGACCGTGGGTACCGGTATTACCGAGCTTACCCCCAGCCGTGGCTTTGCTGCCACGCTGGCGGCGGCCACCACGGTCGTACTGGCTTCTGGCACGGGCCTGCCAATTTCCACTACCCACACGCTGGTAGGGGCGATTCTTGGGGTGGGGCTTGCACGCGGTATGGCGGCGTTGAACCTGCGGGTTATCGGCACGATTGCCATGTCGTGGCTGATCACGCTACCCGCCGGTGCTGGCCTTGCGATTTTGTTCTTCTTTATGTTCAAAGGCATGTTCGGCTAACCACTGGTTGGCTAATAGCTAATAAGCAGTGCCTATAAAACGCAGTACGCCACGGCTCGAAAGACGTTAAGAAGTACCTGAGCGGGAACATCACAGCGGCATCTTCATGTTTATCTGCATTAGATTCAGCAGATTTGCATTAGAAGGTGCCGCTGTTTTTTGTGCTCTGGTAAAGTAACCCAGTTGAATGTGGTAAACGTCTGATGTTTCTTTCACCTGCTGCCGGAGAGCGGCCCTTGGATACGCGCTTCCCCTTTGTTGATTGGTTTCGTAACGCCTCCCCCTACATTAATGCTCACCGGGGGCGAACCTTTGTCATCTTAATTGAAGGCGAAGCGATGGCGTCTGGCCGCGGGGAGCAACTGATTCAAGATTTAGCCCTGTTGCACACCCTGGGCGTGCGCTTGGTCGTGGTGTTTGGTATTCGCCCCCAGGTGCATGAATCGCTCACCGCCGCGGGCGTTGAGCCCACCCGTATCGACGGCCGCTGGGTAGCGGATCGCGCCGTGATGGCCCATGTAGAGCAGGTCGCCGCCCGCCAGCGGCTGTGGCTGGAAGCGCGGCTGTCGCTGGGCCTGCCCAGCACCCCGCTGCACGGTGTAGAGCTCAGCGTGATCTCTGGCAACCTGGTGACCGCCAAGCCACTAGGCGTGCGTGAAGGCGTCGATTTCGACCACAGCGGTGAAGTGCGTCGGGTGCGTGCCAGCGCCATTGAAGGTCTGCTGGAAAAAGGTTCATTGGTGCTGCTGCCGCCGCTGGGCTTCTCCAGTACCGGCGAAGTGTTCGATTTGGACGCCTCCGAAGTCGCCCAGCACGCCGCCGTCGCGCTGAAAGCCGACAAGCTGATTCTGCTCGGTGAGTCGGAGGGGCTGGAAGATGAGCACGGCGCGCTACTGCGCCAACTCTCGCCAGCAGAAGCCGAGCCGCGTTTAACCAATGCCGTTCCTGGCAGTGAGTTAGCCCGCCATTTACAGGCCGCCTGCACCGCCGCACGGGAAGGCGTGGCGCGTACGCATCTGCTCTCCTGGCACAACCATGACGCCCTGCTAGGTGAGCTGTTCACCCGTGATGGCGTGGGTACCATGATTACCCAGCACCGCTACGAACAGCTGCGCCCCGCAACGCTGAACGATGTGGCGGGCCTGCTGGAACTGCTGGAACCGCTAGAGCGGCGGGGCATGCTGGTCGCCCGCTCCCGGGAGCGCCTGGAGCACGAAATCGATGATTACATGGTGATCGAGCGCGACGGTATGGTGATCGGCTGCGCCGCGCTGCATGTCTTCCCCGATACCAGCATTGCCGAACTCGCCTGCGTGGCCGTGCACGACAGCTACCGTGGCGGCGAGCGCGGCGAGCGTCTGGTGGAAGCCATGGAGCGCCGTGCCCGCCAGCGCGGCTTAAACGAAATGTTCGTGCTGACCACCCACACCGCCCACTGGTTTGTAGAGCGCGGCTTCCGCGCCGCCAGCCTGGAAGATCTCCCGCCACTAAAGCGCGAAACCTACAATCACGCGCGTAAATCGAAGGTGTTAGTCAAGCAGTTAGCGTAATGCGCTTATTCACAGCGCTGGATTAACGGGTTGGATCAACTAGCTTCACGCGGCATCAGCGAAAACATCGCCGGCTGTTGTCGCGCTTCTTGTTGAACAGCTTCATCGATCGGTGTGTCGTAGGTGTTGAGCAGGTAGCCCAGCACCGAATAGAAACCCACCATGGCGATCAGATCGATTACTGCCTTACGCCCGATCGCCTCGGCAAGTTCTGCTTCCTGCGCCTTGGCCAGCATGCGCTCATCGAATAACGCATCCACAGCGGTGACGATAAGGCCGTCGATGCCTTCGGGTGTACCGCGAATAGCCGTAATGCGGCGTTCGGAGAACCCCAGGGCGAGCGCCCGGCTCACATGATGGGCCCACTCGTAGGCGGAGCCCATACGCAGAGCCGCGCGTAATATCACCACTTCGGTCAGCGCTGGGCCTAACGCATTCTCCTTAACGACGTGTTGGCGCAAGGGCGCCCAGGCGCTAAGCAAAGCCGGGTGATGGGCCATGGTGCGATACACATTGAGCGCGCCAGCAAAGCCCTCGCGTAAGTCAGCGATCTCCTCAGGCCAGTTGGCGTCAGAAATGGGCGGGCAGGGGGACGGTGGCATGGGTGAACTCCAGTTAGATCGTTATTCAGATAGTTGTCGTGTTATTACTCTGCAATGGCGGCGTCGATGGCCCCGACGATACGCTCAATGATCAGATCTACTTCGTCAGGCGCAATGATATAAGGCGGTGCCAGCAGGATATGGTCGCCGTGAATGCCATCAATGGTGCCGCCCATCGGGTAGCTGATCAGGCCACGCGCCATCGCCTGCCGCTTGATCTTAGCGTGAAGCTTGCGAGCCGGGTCAAAAGGCGTTTTGCTTTCCCTATCCGCGACAACCTCGATACCGTGAAACAAGCCCCTGCCGCGAATATCACCCACATGGGGCGATGCATCGAGCGCCGCTTCAAGGCCGCTCTGCAATCTCATGCCCATTTTATTAACATTCGCCAGTGTCTCCGGCCGGGCAATGATCTCCACCACCTTGTTAGCGGCTGCGGCAGCCACAGGGTGGCCAAGATAGGTATGGCCATGCTGAAAAAGCCCAGACCCATTGGCGAAGCTGGCGTAGAGGTTGGCCGATAGCATCACCGCGCCGATCGGCTGGTAGCCGCCACCCAAACCCTTGGCGATCGTGATGATGTCCGGGACGACTCCATCTTGCTCACAGGCGAAGACGGTGCCGGTTCTTCCCATGCCGCACATCACTTCGTCGAGAATCAGCAGTACGCCGTATTTATCGCAAATGGCACGCACGCGCTTGAAGTAATCCGCCTCGGAGGCGACCGCCCCTAAGGTGGCACCGACCACGGGTTCGGCAACGAAGGCCATGACCTCTTCAGGGCCAAGTTCGAGAATTTTCGCCTCAAGCTCTTCGGCAAGCCGCGCCGCGTAGGCCTCGGGCGATTCATCGCTGCCCTTATCGCGATACGCATAACAAGGCGATACATGGTGGGTTTCTGGCAGGATAGGCTGAAACTGCTGGCGCCGCATGGCGTTGCCACCAGTGGCCAATGCGCCGATGGTATTGCCGTGGTAGCTCTGGCGTCTGGCGATGATATGCCGCCGCTGAGGCTGATTGATCTCGACAAAGTACTGCCGGGCCATTTTCAGCGCCGCTTCAACGGCTTCTGACCCACCCGACACCAGGTAGACGTAATCCAACCCGTCTGGAGCCAAATCCACCAACTTTTCGGCTAGCGCTTCGGCGGCATCGGTAGTGAAGAATGAAGTGTGGGCGTAACAGAGGCTATCGATCTGTGAGCGCATGGCAGCCAGCACTTCCGGGTGGGCATGACCGACGCTGGTGACCGCAGCGCCTCCTGAGCCATCCAGATAGCGGCGCCCCGTAGTATCCGTGATATAGACTCCCTGTGCTGATGCAGCATGAGGCAACTGCGCGCCGATACTGCGGTGAAGAATACGCGTCATAGTCTCTTTTCCCCATGATCAAAACGGTGAGCAGCTCACATGACAATGAGATTGACATACTCACAAAGATATTTGCAACAAATAAATCATTAAAATAACATATGAAACA
This sequence comes from Vreelandella neptunia, assembly GCF_022489065.1. Taxonomy (GTDB): domain Bacteria; phylum Pseudomonadota; class Gammaproteobacteria; order Pseudomonadales; family Halomonadaceae; genus Vreelandella; species Vreelandella neptunia_A. Next base: position 416,446 of record NZ_JAKVTW010000002.1, read on the forward strand.
TATAGATCATTTGTTCGCAGAGCCAACCCTTATTTCTTCACAGAGCCAACGACTATGCAGCCGAGCGATTCGCTGAGAGAGCAGATGATTGCCCAGTACGATGCCATGTCTGCACAGCTGCAGCAGGCCGCGCGCTACGTTCTTGAGCATCCGCAGGACGTGGCGCTGGTGTCCATGCGCGAAGTGGCGCGCCATGCCGCTGTACAACCCGCCACCATGACACGGCTGGCCAAATTCTTGGGGTTGCCAGGCTACGACGAACTGCGGGCGCAGTATGCCGCGGCGTTACGCGAGGGGGGCGATGGCTTTGCGGCCAAGGTTCAAAAGCGGGTGGATGAAGGCAGTGAAAGGGGAGTAAGCGATATCGCCTCGCATATGCTTCAGGGGCTAAGTGTCCAGCTTGAAAAGCTGTGTGAGCCCGATTCGCTACGGCGGCTGGAAGCAGCGGCCGATAGGCTAAAGTCAGCGAGAAAGGTGTACGTGCTGGGTTTACGTTCCAGCCATGCCGTTGCCTGGCACTTCCATTACGTGATGACCCTGCTAGGCGAGCGTTCGGTGCACCTGGATGGGCCTGGAGGAACCGGCGGAGACGCGTTAATCCGCGCTACCTCTGAGGATGTCTTGCTCGTTATTTCCATCAAACCTTATGCAGCAGGGGCGCTGGAACTGGCCCAGTTGGCAAAAGCGCAGGGGGTAGGCATTGTTTCCATTACTGATAGTGAAGTCTCGCCGCTGGTAGCGCTGTCAGAGCAGGTCGTTCTATGCCCCACGGAAAGCGATAGCTTTTTCCATACGCTAACCCCCGCATTAGCTGTCTCCGAAGTGCTATGCAACTTATTGGCAGAATTCGATCGGCCCAAAACGCTAGAGGCGTTGCAGCAAGCGGATGAACACCTCTTGCATCTCAATACCTATGCGACGGCTATCCCCAGGCGGCGGTGAGAAGCTGACTTAAACCGACCAGTGTTTTGTCATTTTTTGGCAGTTTTGTTTAATGCGCCGAGACAGGCGCTCTAACAATACATGCTCTGTACCTGGCGTTGCGACCTCCTGCAATGCCTCTATCACAGTGGGTAAAACGCTGAGTATTTCATCGGCGAGACGTGCGCCTAAGCTCATGAAGTATGCAGGTTTAAATCCCAACGCCTGGGCGAGAGAAGCAAGGTGTGAGCGTTCGATACTGCCGGGCTGATCAATGCCAGACACTCGAAATGCAAAGCGGTTCGAGAGACCGCTATAGAGCGTCGTGCACATGAGATCGTAAAACGGGGCTAGTTGAACGCCCTGAGGCGTTTGCAATATAGAGAGGTTTTTGGCGTGGCTGTCATTGTTACCAATAAACAGGTTGAAAAAAAACCACTGCGAAAAACGCAGCAGGTCTTTTGCGGGAACACCCGCCGCCTGAAGTAACTGCCGACACTCAATGAGGCCAGGCCCTCCGTCGCTTTCGTATTTGAGGGTGGAAGGTGTCCCTGCTAATTGGCAAATATCTAGCTGGTGATAACGCTGTAAGTTGCCGTGCTCATCATAAAACCGGTCATAGCGCTTAACTAAACAGGCGCGTGTTTGAGGCTGGAAGGTAGCTTCAGCTACCCCTAGCGCTAACGCGGCGGCTAGTTGCATACAGAGCGTTTCATTAAGCGCAGAACACCACACGCCTTTCAAACCACGGATATCCGGTTTCAAAATATGGCTTGAAGGCGCGGCCCCTTCAGGCAGCGCCGGGCTGCCATCAGCGAGTACCATTAGCAGCAGTTTAGTTTGAGCGCCCGCTAATGAAATTCGCGCTTGGGGAGCAAGTTGCCCGGTTAATTCACCCTGGGTTTCATTATGCAGAAAGTCGTTTATAGCTTCCCAGTCCGTCTTGCGATAGCTGGCTGGTCGAGGCGTTTCACCTTGCGGGAGTAGGGTGTAGCCACTCGCCGTATCACCGCCAATCGACTTTAAAAGACCAAAAACAGTGGTGGTGTGGTGGCGTAGCTCAATATAGCGACGTAGTTCGCCCTCAGGCAGTAGGTTTTCGAAGTAGGCCAGCACACTATCGCCGCTATGTCGTTGTTGAGTCAGCGGTAGCTGGGGCGAAAGGCTATTCGCTTGGTTATTGGCTAGCCACTCCTGAGTATAGTCAAACCGCAACGGCTGAGTGTTATGCAAACGCCCGACATGCAGTTCCCCCCAGAACAGGTCAAGCGCTTCGCTATGGGCGGCCATGGTGATTCCCTTTGCGCTGTATAATCACTTCCAATCCCATTAGATCCAAAACATCGAGTACTTTTTGTAGCTGCAGGGTTGGCTTGCCGCGTTCAAGATCGACGATAAAGCGGTTGCCTGTACCCGCAAGCCCGGCAATATCACTTTGCAGCAATGATTGATCACGCCGGGTTTGTTGAACTAGTTTGCCCAGCTCTTCACTGCTGCGAATACGTTTTGCACTCTCTATCTGGGAGGTCATAGCGACTGTCCGATAAAATTACCGTACGGTAATGATAGACCATATTAGTGATCAAAACGCTATGATTATTCCCGATCGGTAACTTTCAGTGATTAGAGAGGCTTTCTGGAAGGAAATATTACCGAACGGGAATATTTCGGTGGTCAGTGATTTTATACGAAACGCATTAACGGGGCGGCTCGAGGCCGCCCCGTTAATGTGTGCGCTATATCTGAATAACAAACGCTTAGGTGTTTAAAATCACGCCACCATTGAGGTGCATGGTCTGGCCGCTCATGTAGGAAGACTCTTCGCTGGCCAGATAAACATACGCAGGCCCCATTTCGCTGGGCTGGCCTGCGCGATTCATCGGTACCTGACCGCCGAATGAGGCTACTTTTTCATCCTCAAAGCTGGCCGGAATCAGGGGGGTCCACACAGGCCCTGGCGCCACGGCGTTTACGCGAATGCCGCGATCCATCAGTGACATCGCCAGCGAGCGCACCAACCCCTGAATAGCGCCTTTGGTGGCGGTGTAATCGATCAGCGTCGCGTTGCCCTTAAAGGCGTTGATAGAGGACGTGCAGATGATCGTATCGCCCTTGTCGAGATGCGGCAGGGCAGATTTGGTGAGATAGAAATGGCTGAAAATGTTGGTCTGAAACGTACGCAGCAGCTGTTCATCGGGGATCTCGGTAATATCGTCCCAATCATACTGTTCAGCGGCATTATTGATCACAATATTAATCTTGCCGAAGTGATCGAGCGTGCGCTTAACAATATCGCGGCAAAAGTCTGGTTCAGCCACATCGCCTTTTAACACCAAGCAGCGGCGGCCTTCCGCTTCGACTAACCGTTTGGTCTCTTCGGCATCTTTATCTTCGTCTAAATAGGCAATCGTGCAGTCCGCGCCCTCGCGGGCATAGTGCACGGCCACGGCACGACCAATGCCGCTGTCGCCGCCGGTAATAATCGCGACTTTTTCCAACAGCTTGTCAGTGCCGCGGTAGCTTTCGCGAATGTACTCAGGCTCCGGGCGCATCGCGTACTCATCACCCGGCTGCTTATCTTGATGCTGGGGAGGTTGCTTTTGATCACTCATGTGCGGTCACTCCATTGTTGGCACGGATGTGTGGCGTTCAAACTGATGGTTACTACCTATGACTGATGGTTAACATTGATGGTTAACACCTAAGGCAAACAGCAAATATTCACTCCTCGAATATTCGCCAACCTTCAACGTAGACCAAAGGCGTAGAAACAAGCAAGCCGCCGTTAATTAATGGACTTTTATAGATTTCAGGGATTTAGCTGAGATTCGATAACAGGCGTTAAGGTAAAACCCCATTCTGATAAATAAATAACCTATGTTAAGTAAATAAATGGGTTTTTAAATGGCGGCGCGCATAAATTGACAATAATAGAAAGAGCGCTATGTTTTAAAAGTGCTCGGTTTTAAAAGAGCTAGGCTTTAAAAGAGCTAGGCTTTAAAAGAGCTAGGCTTTAAAAGACTAACTTTTATAAGCGCTATATCAAGCACTATGTTTTGAAGGTAATCAATCTATTAAGGAGGATGAGGATAAGTTCACTAGGATAAGTGCTTATTTTCTCTAAGTGCATAATTTTATTAACGTATTAGGTATTAACATCGTAGCGTTAATGAGGTGCACCCGATAGATTCGCAGTGACGCTGATTGTGTTTCACCACGGATGCTGATAAGTGAGACGACAAGGAGGAAGTGACAGATGACCGATCAAGGAAAGCAGCCCAATCCAGGCGCACCCAACCAGACAAGCCACTCAACGGAGTCGCTCAAACAGCAAGGACGCGATACCGCACATGAGGTGAGTGATGCGGCCCATCATCAGGCTGAAAGCTATTTCAATCAACAACGCGATAATGCTGCAGATCAGTCCCACAAGCTAACCGGCGTTCTGCAAAAGATGGCCGACGAGTTTGATAATCAGCAGCAGCCTTATTTTTCTAAACAAGCACGAAAGTTTGCTGATACCACTGAGCGCTTTTCGCATGGTTTGCGGGATAAAGATTTAAACACCGTATGCAATGAAGCGAAGAGTTTTAGCCGCCGCGAACCCGCGCTGTTTATTGGTGGTGTTATTGCCGCGGGTTTCTTGGCTTCCCGCTTTCTGCGTAGTTCTGGCCAGCACTCGCATAGTGACGATTCGCACTCACGTTATTCAAATACCACCGACGAGCGCGCAACGGGTCTTCCGATGCAGGAAAACGTACCTGCCGGGCAGGCGTCACCAGTTAGCCAATCATCAAGTCTTTCAGGCAGCTCCGTTGCCGGTAATGGAGCAGTAGGTTCATCGGGTCGAGAAAATGGAATGCCCTAACGTAAGGGCCAGGGAGGCATAGAATGGATTCGGATAACAAACCCACGTCGCAAAGTTCATCGGTCGGTACGCTACTGTCGACGGTGATGCAGGAAATTAGCTCGCTGGTGCGCAACGAAGCCGCGCTCGCCAAGACCGAGATGACCGAGAAAACCCATCAAGCGATGGGCGCCATCGCTTCGATTGCGATGGCCGGTGCGGTACTGATGGGCGGCTTTTTAACCCTGTTGGCAGCGTTAGTCTTTCTGCTTAATGAGGTGCTTCCGCCCGAGACCACACCGTGGCTCTCTGCGTTGATTGTCGGCGTCGTTGTGTCGGTTATCGGTGTGATGATGCTTAAAGCGGGCCAGAAGAAACTGCAGGCGCGTAATTTGATGCCCAGCCGTACGATGCATAGTTTGCAAAGCGACAAAACAACGGCGAAACAGCATCAGCACAACGTCAAGGAGGAGTTGAAATGACGGATCATGACCATCAGCGCAGTCCCGAAGAGATTGAAAAGGATATCAATCAATCGCGCGAGCGCCTTGATTCTACCCTGCATGAAATCGAAGAGCGCTTCTCTCCTCAGCAGCTGTTGAATACCTCCTATGAGTATATTCGCCATGGAGGCGCTAACGAATTCGTGTCTAATTTAGGCACCACCATTAAGCAGAACCCGCTGCCGTTTCTGGTCACCACTGCCGGTCTTGGCTGGTTAATGCTGGCCCAGCGTCACCCAAATGAGCCACACCACAAGCAGCAGTACGCGTCTGATATCGACCAGCGCTTTTACACCGGTGGGCAGTCTTCATCGGGCACTAGCGGCTCCCATGGCGCGCCAGGTATACCCGTGCATGAAGGCACGCATCCCAACGCTGGAACGCCCACCTACAGCGGTAGTTCAGAAAGCCATAGCGATGGTCAAGGCCGTATGAGCCGGGCGAAAGAAGGTGCCAGCAGCATGAAAGACGGTGCCAAAGACAAAGCCCAACACTTAGGCGAAAAAGCCAAGCACACCGCACAGCAATGGGGCAGTAAGGCTCACCAAATGGGGGATAATATGCGCAATTCTTCATCCCATCTTCAGCACAGTGCTCACGATCGCATGCACGATATGGAGCATCGTGCTCACCAGTCCGGGAGCCAAGCCTCCGATTTTATCCAGGATCATCCGCTAGTGGTCGGCGCACTTGGGTTTGCGCTGGGTGCTGCCTTAGGCGGTATTTTCCCCGCCACCAAGAAAGAGGATGAGTACATGGGGGAGTATCGCGACCGCGTTATGCATAAGGCTGCCGAAACCGGGCAAGCGCAAGCGGATAAGGCTCAGCACTCTATCCATGAAAAAACCGAATCTGCCCATGAAAAAGCCGAATCTGCTAAGGGCGATTCCCATCGCGCTAACGATGCGAATGTAAACGCCCCACAGCATCAGGAAGCGGGAGTTGCAGGCTCACCCACCCCAACGCCCACAACGGAGCGCTCTGCACCTGAGAGCCATGACCAGAAACATGACCATCAGAAACATAGCCAGGGCTTGGCGGGGTCGAGCACACCTTCCGGCAACACCCAAGGGTCGGGGACTAACCACACGCCCTAACATTGCTGATATGGCTGATAAAAAATGAGTGAAACCAGTGGCCGCTTAATGCGGCCACTGGTTTTTAGCAGGGACGGTTTAGCAAGAACGGTTTAGCAAGACCGGTTTGGCTAGAACAGTCGGCATAAAAAGTCAGCACAAAAGCCGCTACCAGCGCTAATCGATAGCGGCAAACCATAAGCATTATTGGGATTCCCAATACGGTCCGTTTAATACGCTATTAATTATCCAACTGCCTGTTTTTAAATGGTTATATTTAAAATGGTGATTGGTTGGACGCCGCGCTGCTGCATTGCAAGTTAGTCAGTAACAGCTACAGTAAAAGCAGCTTGGATAGGAGGTGAGATTGATAGCCTTCATTCTTGCGTTTATCACGCTATTCAAGGAGCCCGGTTGGCTGAGATAGCCAGGGCAATAAGGAAACCCAGACCCTCACCATAAGGAAAAAGCGATGACTCAAGCCTCCGAGCATGACAAAAAAGCGCCTAAAGATCGCGACGATCACCACGATGATGCCAATCCAATGCCGGATACCCATCACGTTAATCCCGATTCCGACAGCCAGAAATCAAAGGATGACCAGAAAAAAGGTCACTGAATATGCTTTGAGCGCTGCTGATAACAGCGCTGATACCGCTAAGGCGCTACTGATGAGTAGCGCCTTTTTCATTTAACGCTAAACCTCGATGTTGATAGACGACGTTGATACGGAAACGTCATCTAACGAGGTAGGCAGCAACTGCCCCAATGAGGAGTAGAGGGCGTCAGAAGAGGAGGCTGCAACCGCTTGATCCGTCTTTTCCATGGCTTCTTCCGCTTTCTTTAGCTCACGACGAGCTTCCTTGTCTTCTTCACTCAGCCGAATCTTGAGTTCGTTAACCGCTTCGCGAAGCGCTTTCTGGGCGTCAGTCAGTACGCCGCGTAGTGCATGTTCACTAGCGCTGGCGCCATTGGATTTCGAGCGGTTGTCTTCATTCTGAATGGGGCTGGGTAGGCTAGGTAATAAGCCGAGCTCGCTGGATTCATCGCCTACAGGCTCGCCCGCTGCTTTTTCGGCCTCTTGTTCCGCCTCTTCCTCTGCTGTTTGCGCATTGGCCTCGGCTTGCTGCGCGTCACTCGACACCGTTGCCTCAGCGCTCTCATCGCCACCCGTTTGGGCCGCAGCTGAATCGGCCCCGCTGGCTTGAGCGACTGTTGTTGGCGCTGCTGCTGTTGGAACCATTGAAGGAATAGCGGTCATGCCAGCACCGCCGCCACCTTGATTGCTCAATAGTTTAGCCGCACCGGCAAGTTCACGGGCGATGCTCTTGAGCTCCTTGGCCATGTTTTTTAGCTGTTCAGGAGAGGCGAAGGCCATCATGGCTTTCAGCATTTCAATCCGCTGGCGCAGGAAGCCCACTTTATCGGTAGCCTGCTGCTGGGAGGCTTCCTTTGGAGAAGGTAAAGACGCCAAGCTCTCCAACGCTTCCTGCTGCTTTTTAAGACGTTTAGTGAACGGGTCGTCTTCAGCGGGCTCGCTCTGTTGAGGAGCGACACGAGTAGACGTTAAAAACTGTGGCTTATCCTGGCGCTGGTTAATCAGTGTAAATAACGAAAATCCTATCTTCATGGCGATGGCCTCTTCTCATTGTTATAAGGTATCGGCCATTTGGCTTATGTCTTTAGACGCCGCTTAACTTCCACACTTAGCCTGCCTTCACCTAGCTTCAGTTTCAGCTTCTGACCAGGCTGGGTATCTTCCGCGCGTCGAATCACCTGGCCCTGTTCATCCTGGGCAATCGCATAGCCACGCCCCAATACCGCCAGCGGGCTGACCGCATTGAGTTCCCGTGCAGCACTGGTTAATCGCGCCTGGCGGTTTTTGAGCTGGCGCTGCATGGCCGCACCCAAACGGCGCTGTAGCTGGCTCACCCGCTCGCTTTCTGCGCGATGCAGCCGCGTCATATCCTGGCTGGCTAAGCGCTTGCTCAGCTGTGTTAGCTGGGCTTTATGCTGGCTGAGCGTTTGCTGAATGGCGCGATTCAAGCGCTGATCAAGGGCGGTTAAGTGCTGGCGCTGGCGGTTGAGCTGCTCGCCGGGGTGGCGCAGCTTGGCGCGCAGAGTATCCAGCCGCTGGCTGTCGCGCTCTAACCGTGACTGCATGGCCCGCTGTAAACGGCTGTGCTGATGCTCCAGCTGGCGCTTGAGAGTGTTCTGATCCGGCACTAATCGTTCGGCGGCGGCAGAGGGCGTGGGCGCGCGCATATCCGCGGCGAAATCCGCTAGAGTGACATCCACCTCGTGACCTACCGCTGACATCACCGGCAGCCGGGAGTGAAAAATCGCCCGCGCTAGGTGCTCGTTATTAAACGCCCATAAATCTTCCAGGCTACCGCCGCCACGGGTGATCAAAATCACATCCCGCTCGGGGTCCAATCGCGCCTGACGGTTGAGCAACGCCAGCGCCGATATCATCGCCGGAGCGGCTTCAGCGCCCTGTACCGGCACCGGAATCAGCGTTACATCCGCCAGCGGCCAGCGCGCTTCCAGCACCGCCAACACATCGCGAATGGCCGCCCCGGTGGCGGAGCTCAAGATCAGCAGCTTGCGGGGCGGGAAGGGCAGTGGCCGGGCGTTGGCAAACACGCCTTCGCCTTCCAGCTGCGCTTTCAAGCGCTCAAACGCCGCCAGCAGTTCTCCCAGGCCCGCGGCCTGAACGGCATCGGCAATTAGCTGATAGTCGCCTCGCGGCTCGAACAGCGACACCCGCCCGCGAAGCTTGACCTGATCGCCATCTCGCATCGGCGCCGAGACAAAACGTGCCCGCTGACGAAACAGCGCACAGCGAATCTGCGCGCGGTCATCCTTCAGTGTGAAATAGACATGCCCAGAGGCAGGTCGGGAAACGTTAGAGAGCTCGCCCTCCACCCACACCTCGCCCACATCGCGCTCGAGGGTCTGCTTGGCGCGCTGGTTGAGTTGGCTGACGGAGAGTGTAGTGGGCGTTGGTGCGTTCATTGCTGTCCCTTGCTTTAGGGAATCCGGGAATTTTTACGGCTAGTTGCGTAAAATGGCGTCGTTATTACGAAAAATCATTGTATTACCCAGGAGATGACGAGGAAATGCTATGAGCCACCATCCAACACCGCTGATCGCTTTTTACCGTGGCCAGGCAACGGATCATCAGGGGCGTTATATCAATGACATCTGGGCCTTGTCGCACTTCTGGTTGGAGCATACCCACGATTATATTCAGTGGCTTTTTCCCATCCCTGAGGTTGGCCGCTTTAACCATTTTGCCCCGCGGCTGACCGATGTCGAGCGTGAAGTATTTCAAGACGATAGCGCGTTACGTGAAAAGCAGCGAGTCTCGCTGGATGTCATGTTGAGCTTTTTAGGTTTAACTCGGGATGGGATCACCATTACTGCCCAACCGAGCCTCAATATCCGCGATCATATTTGGCTCAAAGCAGGCGGGCATAATCACCTGCGTATTTCGCGGATAATTCGTTCTTTGGCACTTTGTCACCAACCTAAACTGGCAGCGGCGTTCCAGCAGGCAGTGATTGAGATTGGTAGTACTCAGGGTATTGTCTCCGCACAGTCGATGGCTTACTGGCGCGCAGCCTCGGATGCCAAACACACTGTATGAAGCGTGATTGCGTTTCTACTTTTATTCTTTTTTGTTGGGAGTTAGATAATGAGAATTTGGGACGATGAAATAGTCAAAGAGTTATATTTCCGTCTTACCTCGAAAGAAAGAGCCGGGCTTGAGGTGGTGGTGAAAACTCTTCGGGAAGCCTACCCAAAGATCGATATCTATCAGTCTATTTTAGGCGGTGGGGCTGCGATTAGTGCGGGAAAAAAATTAAAGGGAAAACCTAAAGGACGGCCATTATTTTCAATCACAAAGCCAAGAAGAAATAAGCCATCTTGTGTGAGGATAAGGATAGATTCTAAGAAAGATAGGGAGAAACTTGCAGATGCTGTAGGCCGTTCCTGGGACGATATTAATGAAACAAGATTTAATTTAAGTAGTTTTCCAGAAGCTCTGGCTGAGTTTAATGTTTTATTAACAGATTTAAATGATTCTATTGAGGTTGTTCGGGAACGAAGCAATGGACATGGTTATTTACCATCAGATTATCAAAATATCGTTATTAGCCCCACAGAAGCAGAAAATGGAAAAGATTTCCCTGAGGGGGCAAGCTTAAAAGTATTTGTCAATAGGTATGAAAGAAGCCGAGATGCAAGAGATGCATGTATCGATGAGCATGGTGCTAGCTGCTTTTTTTGTGGGTTTGACTATGGTGAGAGGTATGGAGATGCGTACTCAGGTTTTATTCATGTTCATCATATCGTTCCTATTTCCAAAATCGGCAAAAAATATAAAGTAAATTCTGAAAAAGATCTGGTGCCGGTTTGTCCGAACTGCCATGCCGTCATTCATTTTGGTGGAGAAACGCTATCTTTGGATGAGGCCAAAAGGGTTTTGTCTCCTGATAATGGAGCCTGAACTCAACCAATCGGTGAAGCACCTGCGGTTTCTAGCGCTATAGAGTAGTCTCCGAAAAACAACTGGGCTTGGGGCGCTAGTCCAGTTGCCTCTACCCACACCTCGCCCACATCGCGCTCAAGGGTCTGCTTGGCGCGCTGGTTGAGTTGGCTGACGGAGAGTGCCTGGGGAGTAGGGGAAGCCATAGGGTTATGCCCGCTCTAATAAATAACGTTTTAACGCCGCAGGGTCGGGCACGCCCTGAATCACTTCGCCATCGATCACCAAGGTCGGCACCGACTGAATGCGCGCCTCTTCCACCGCGTGGCGTTGTGCCGCCTGGTGCTGCTCGCGGTAACGGCCTTCGGCCAGGGCGTCCAGCACCGCTTGGCGCTCCAGGCCCACTGACTCACCAATATCCGCCAGCACTTCCGGATCGCCAATATCGCGCTCCTGCTGGAAAAACGCTTTTAAGGCCGCCATGGAGTAGGGGTGACCCAATCCCTGCTCTTCGGCCATGGCAAACACCTCAAAGGCTTTATCGGTACGCGGCTGGGGGGAAATATTGGGCAGCGTAATGGGCACGCCGAGTTTTGCCGCCATGGGGTAAACCGAATCCTGCCATATTTTAGGCAAGTAAGGATCCTCCACTTTCAGCGTAGGCACCGGGGCAGGGCGCAGCTCGAAAGGCCGCCAGCGAATTTCTACATCCATACCGTCGGTTGCTTGAACAATGGCCTCTTCAGCCAGCAGGCAGAAGGGGCAAACGTAATCGGTGTAAACAATAATTTTTTGAGACAAAAGGCCCCCTTTGGATGAAAAAAATAACCGACAAACAGCCTACCAGCATTCGTCATTAGCATTTGGTATAAGTCTAACAGCGTCACTGCATTGCTGGGGCACCCCTCAAAACGCTATAATAGGGGATTAACCTTTCACGCCCCACTTCCTCTCAATCAGGGTGTTGCCGCTATGCTACGTATGGCCCAAGAAGCGCTTACGTTCGATGACGTACTTCTCGTTCCAGGCTTCTCCGACGTTCTACCCAAGGATGTCAGCCTCAAAACTCGCCTGACCCGCAATCTCTCGCTCAATATTCCCCTTGTTTCTGCCGCGATGGACACCGTTACCGAAGCCCGTTTGGCGATTGCCATGGCTCAGGAAGGCGGTATTGGCATTATTCATAAGAGCATGGCGGTGGCTCAGCAAGCAGCCGAAGTGCGCAAGGTCAAAAAGCACGAAAGCGTGATTGTGAAAGACCCGGTCACCGTTAGCCCCAAAGCGAAGCTGGAAGACCTGCTCGCCATGGCTCGTGAATACGGCTTCTCCGGCTTCCCCGTGGTAGAAGGCGAAACCCTGGTGGGTATCGTGACCGAACGCGACATGCGCTTCCAGCCCAACCACGGCGACAGCGTAGCGGACATCATGACGCCGCGTGAGCGTCTGATCACCGTGGCCGAAGGCACCGAGCTTGAAGTCAGCAAAGCCAAAATGCGCGAACACCGCATCGAGAAAATGCTGATCGTCGACGATGAGTTTCACCTGCGCGGTTTGGTGACCTTCCAAGATATCGAAAAAGCCCGTACCTACCCCATGGCCGCTAAAGATAGCGACGGCCGTCTGCTGGTGGGTGCTGCGGTGGGCACCGGCCCTGAAACGCCGGACCGCATTGCGGCGTTAGTTGAAGCAGGCGTTGACGTGCTGGTTGTCGATACGGCCCACGGCCACTCCAAAGGCGTCATCGACCGTGTGCGCTGGGTGAAAGAACACTATCCTGACCTGCAGGTGATTGGCGGCAACATCGCCACCGCTGCCGCCGCAGTCGCGCTGGCTGAAGCCGGAGCAGACGCTGTTAAGGTTGGTATCGGCCCGGGGTCTATTTGCACCACGCGAGTTGTGACCGGCGTTGGCGTGCTGCAAATCACCGCCGTTGCCAACGTAGCCGAAGCGCTAGAACCGTTTAATATCCCGCTCATTGCCGATGGCGGCGTACGTTACTCTGGCGATATCGCGAAGGCGATCGTCGCTGGCGCTAGCACTGTGATGCTGGGCAGCATGTTTGCAGGTACGGAAGAAGCGCCGGGTGAAGTTGAGCTGTTCCAAGGGCGTACTTATAAAGCCTACCGTGGCATGGGTTCCATGGGCGCGATGTCCCAGACGCAAGGCTCTTCAGACCGCTACTTCCAGAGCAAGGACGAAGGGGTTGAAAAGCTGGTGCCGGAAGGCATTGAAGGTCGCGTACCTTATAAAGGCCAGATGACGGCTATCGTGCACCAAATGCTAGGTGGCTTGCGCGCCTCTATGGGCTACACCGGCTGCCACGACATCGAAGAAATGCGTACCAAGCCAGAGTTTGTCAAAATCACCGGCGCTGGTATGGCCGAATCCCACGTTCACGACGTGCAGATCACCAAAGAAGCTCCCAACTACCGGGTGAGCTAACCAGCAAGATTAGTTATATGGCGCGGCGGGCATTGCCCCGCCGCTTGCTTTTTGGCCTTACCAGCGGCACCCACACCGCTTAACCGAGACCCCGCCATGAGTGACATTCACGCCCATAAGATTCTGATTCTCGACTTCGGCTCGCAGTACACCCAGCTGATCGCCCGCCGTGTTCGCGAGATCGGCGTTTACTCCGAAGTCCGCGCGTTTGATATCACCGAAGAAGAGATCCGCGAGTACAACCCCAACGGCATTATCATGGCCGGTGGGCCGGAATCCGTAACGGAACTGGACTCCCCGCGTGCGCCGCAGTGCGTGTTTGAAATGGGCCTGCCGGTGTTTGGCATCTGCTACGGCATGCAAACCATGGCCGAGCAGTTAGGCGGTAAGGTTGAAGGCTCCAACCAGCGTGAATTTGGCTACGCACAGATTCAGATCGACGAAGACAACGCGCTGTTCAAAGACATCAAAGACCACGTAGACGCGAAAAGCGGCAAAGCCCTGCTGGACGTATGGATGAGCCACGGCGACAAGGTGGCCCAAGCCCCTGACGCGTTCACCGTGACCGCCTCCACGCCGAGCTGCCCGATTGCCGCGATGGCCTGGGAAGAGAAGCAGTTTTACGGCGTACAGTTCCACCCGGAAGTGACCCACACCCTGCAGGGCCAGCGCATTCTTGAGCACTTCGTGCTGGATATCTGTAAAGCCGAAAAGCTGTGGACGCCCGCACAAATCATCGAAGACCAGGTACAGCGCGTGCGCGAGCAAGTGGGCGACCGCCACGTACTGCTTGGCCTTTCCGGCGGGGTGGATTCTTCAGTAGTTGCAGCATTGCTGCACAAAGCGATTGGCACCCAGCTGACCTGCGTATTTGTCGACAACGGCCTGCTGCGTAAAGCGGAAGGCGACCAGGTCATGGAAACCTTCGCCAAGCACATGGGCGTGAAGGTGATCCGCGTAGACGCCGAAGACCTGTTCCTCGGCAAGCTGAAAGGCGAGAAAGACCCGGAAGCCAAGCGCAAAATCATCGGTAACACCTTCATCGACGTATTCGATGAAGAGGCCAGCAAGATCGACGGCGTCGACTTCCTGGCCCAGGGCACCATCTACCCGGACGTGATCGAGTCCGCCGCCTCCAAAACCGGCAAAGCGCACGTGATCAAATCCCACCACAACGTCGGTGGCCTGCCGGAAACCATGAAGCTCAAGCTGGTCGAGCCGCTGCGCGAACTGTTTAAAGACGAAGTGCGCAAACTCGGCCTGGAACTCGGCTTGCCCTACGACATGGTCTACCGCCACCCATTCCCTGGCCCCGGCCTGGGCGTGCGTATTCTGGGCGAAGTGAAGAAAGAGTACGCCGATATCCTCCGCGATGCCGACGCCATCTTCATCGAAGAGCTACGTGCCTCCGGCTGGTACGAAAAAACCAGCCAGGCGTTTGCTGTGTTCCTGCCGGTGAAATCGGTAGGCGTAGTCGGCGACGGCCGCCGCTACGAATGGGTCATCGCACTACGCGCGGTAGAAACCATCGACTTCATGACAGCCCGTTGGGCGCACCTGCCCTATGAGCTGCTGGAGAAGGTTTCTAACCGGATTATCAATGAGTTGGAAGGGGTTTCACGGGTGACTTATGATGTTAGTAGTAAGCCGCCTGCTACGATTGAGTGGGAGTGAATGGACGTTAGGCAGTAGCTGGCACTAACTGGCATTCAATAGCATCTAAGCCCGTGTAATTGCGGGCTTAGTTGTTTAAATTTGCAAGCTAAATTTAAGCCATGTAGCGTTGAGTGATAGGAGGAGCTAAGGATAAATAAGCATGGTGTTGTAAGAAACAATGTTATTTATAAGTGAGATGTTTATCAGAAAATCCTCTTAGAATTTCTTAAAAGTTTGAGTCTTCGAGCGTATAGCATAGTACCCATGTACATCGCTGAACTAGCCACGCTAAATATCTAAAGCTAGTTAAAATTTAGTAAAGGCTAGGCTTGGCGCTCTCTATGGGGCCAAGTCATTGGCTCGTCGATAGATGTCACGCTAGAACTCATTTTTTTAAGCGAATAAATCAGCTGTGACAAAGCCATCACGAGCGTTTTTGACTGAATCACGAAACAAGGTTTTCGTCCTTGAACCTTCTCGCGCATCTGATCGTACGCCCGATTCGTGAATGATTTCTGATGAAACAAGCTGCCACTTCGGCGGGAAAAAGAGATCGATATTGCCTTTCGCGCCTAAATATTTTGCTTTAATTCGCTTGCGTGCGCTGGTCAACTCTGGCACTGCTTCGCGACAATATTTGTCGAGTTCGCAAAATAGCCCTTGGCAGTCGATACCGTGTAGCTTTCGACCGAACAAGCCGTGAAAAGGCAAATCAAGGCGTGAAAATTCATGCTCTTGACGGTCAACCATCCAAAGAATTATGTCTGCTGGCGAGTAATCTCCAAAATCGGTAAAAGCCTTCTTTAGTCCACGCAGCGCACCTGGGCCTGCCTGGGTATAGTCGTTCTCGTTGAAGTCGATCAGATCGGAATAGTTTAGGTCAATCGACGTCTGGTAGGCCATAAAAGGGCCCATGAGCGGAAAGCTCTGTAATATGTCGACCACGGCTTTTAGCGATGATGCCTGAAGAATCTTTTCGGCACAGGCATGATCGAGGAACATGTGTTTAAACAACGCAACGTGATTGCGGTGCTTTTCATCAAAACCGAATGCCTTATTAGCGCAGAGGATAAATGCACCAGTGTAGAGTCCTCCATTCTGTATCTTGACTCGCTCAAGAGCTCGTTCGAATTCTCCTGAGCGCAGATGTTGGAGGCATGGTGCACCGCCAAGTTCATTGGTTAAAGACTTCCAAGTAGCGATATTGCTGAAGGTGCGAAAGGCAGTGATCTGAAACACTCTGTCATGTGCAGTGGTTTCAGCATGCTGCCCATACGCCACATCCCTGATCATGAACTGGGATACGCGATCAGCTGCCCGGAATACATTACAGAACTTATAAGTCTGAAGGATAGGATCGGATGTCCAAGATTGGCTTTGCCCGCGTAGTCGCGCCTCGAAAATAGCTTGCCGGCGTGAAGCGAATGTCCAGTACAGGTCGTAAACATTCTCGCGAATTTTGGGAGGAGTGCGACGAGTAAAGTGTTTCATAGGCTTGGTCATAGTTGTCTCAAAAATACACCTGTGCCGTGAAGATTGAAGTAACGAGTATCATTAGCGAGCTTTTTTGCTGCTATTCTTTCGCCTATCGTGTCGAGATGGCGCTCGTGTCCTGTCCAATGGTCAAAAATAATCGCCCCTCCGACTTGGGTCCGATCCGCTATAACACGAATTATCGCTTCTGCCGACGTAAAATTGTCAGTATCCACGAAAGAAAGCACTAAGTCTTCGGTTGCAAGACGCGTTACGGTTTCCACTACGTCACCCTCGACCACCTCCACGTTTCGACCGGAGAAGACCGCTCTAACCATGTCCACATCAAGAAATACGCAATCAGGATGGCGGTACATATCAAGCGAGCTACGTTTCGCAGGAAAGCCGTCGAATGTGTCGAAGCCGTATACCTTCCAGTCGGCTCCAAGAGCATTAATGAAGCGCGAGATCAGCATGGTGGTGCCACCTTTGAACATGCCGAACTCCGCAACGCACCCCTTGAGTCCACGTCGTTGAGCGTTCTGCAAGCATTGAAAAATATGGACGAGGCAATGCTGATAGCCATTGGCAAAGGAAGGAATGAAAAGGTCACGCCTGACTTCCTCAAAAACAGGATCGTTGAATTCAAAATGCGAGAAGCCGCCAATAACGATCTTTGTCTCGGCCGGAAGCGTCAATGCGATAGCTTCGAGTATTGGCTCCTTACCGGCATCCTCGGCGACGACTAAAATATCTGGATGGTGGGCGGGTAGCTCTTCGAGGGTTCTTACTGCCGCTCCACCATTTCCGGAAAAGATGCCAATTAGCTCTGCCGCACCTGAGATGAATACGGGGTCAGCTGCAACCTCGAAGGCAGCCGAAGACCATCCGGCAATGGCCACTCGCGAGCCTGGCTGACGTTGAGCAACAGCTTCGCGCATCCTTAGTTTGAGTTTGTAAATATCTTCGGGACTCATACGACTGCTGCTGGTTGGAGAAAGGTATTCAGGGCCTGCCTATTGCTATGGATAAGCAATGAGAGCAATTCGATCGAGTATTCAGATAGTCTGGTTGCGAGCACTAGTCTTTCTTGTGGAACAGCATAGCTTTCAGCCCCATGCCAACAGGCATCAAATGCTTTTTTCACATCCTCAATAATCTCTGCAAGTGGGCGAGTGGATAATTTAAGCTCAAGCCGGTCGATCAAAGTGTCGAAATTTTGTTCGTGGCTACTGAGTGGGATGGGTGCATTTTCCGACAACAGCACACCGGGAGGCAGAGTCTCGGCAAGGAAAAGGCGGTATTTTTCTACGTAAACAAGAAGATCTACGGCAGTATCTAACTCCGTCTCGCCGGCCAGGCCCACACCGGACATCAAGAGCGTGTCAAGGCGATCCACTTTACGCGCAATGTTTGGCTGAATACTAACCAACTCACCCCGTTTCTTCCATGCCCCACCATATGCGCGATCCTTCTCAACATGCAATTTCTTCAAAGCCACCTTAAAATCGCTAACTATATCTGTGTTTCTGCGTGAACTTGCAGCGAAGAAATCGGCAATAGGCTGTTGTGGAATCGCCTTCAACAGGCCGGGATATTTAGTCGAGTACCGTTCGTACAATGCAGCCACGTGGTCGTGGGCAGGCAACTGAGCCAGCTCATAGGCCAATCGTTCTTCACCCCACGTGTTATGGGCCTGTGCAACATGAAGTAACGTCAGACCACTATCTAGCAACGGGTCACCAACCTGTCCAAAACTTCCAAGCGGCGCTTCGGGCTGTGCGGAAATTTTTGCCTCAAGCTCAAACCAGCGTTCTAGTTTCAGCTGACATTCTTCCCACGGTGTCGCGAAAGGCGCGCGACCTATGCCAAAATCGTAAGGCGAAAGCCCATGGAAATCAGTTACCATCTGACCTCCACGTTCAAAGTAATCAGAATAAATGTGAAACGACATTGCGAGATAGTCGGCTTGACCAACCTCCGCATTCACCCAGTAAGCTAGCATCTCATGCAGAATACTCCACTCGAACGCATTGGCTCCCGAAAAACCCCACCATACGTCGCTGCTACGCAGCGCGACCGACATGTGTAGCCGGTCTTCGCGGATGATCCAGCCGATCCAGTTGTTGCAAGGGATGTCTTTTGACGGCTCATAATCAACGGCGGGATCGAACAATGTCATCACAGCTTGACGGCTTGCTCGATCTGCCAACAAAATCTTTCGCACTGCATCTATCTGGTCGATGTTTCCCCAGCGCCTTAGACGAGGTCCATACGCTCCTCTCCATGTATTACCATCATCGGAGAAAAGTGGTGCCCGAGGAAGATACTTGGAAAGCCAGCCTATATCGTTTTGGCCTGCGAGAACCCACATGCTTTCAGCGAATTGTGCAACGATGTCATTGTTGCGTCTTGGCACAAACAAGTAGCGTTCTAATGGTTGCGCTAACCGAGTTTTTTTTGCGATCAACTCCTTTGTAAGACGTCCTTTAACAACGACTTCGGCTCCGTCTAGCAAAAGCTCACGGACACTGCTGACGACCGCAGAGCTAATGTTGCGATATGATGACATTATAGAGATTGCCCTCTTATAGAAACCACCTTCTAGACCCTTTGCAGCAGAGTTAAACCATACGTTGGTGCTCTTGTGAGAACCGCTTCCAGCTTGAGGAAAAATCTATCGGATCTGCGAGAACTTGGTTTGGATGTTTAGCAATCTGCGGCTCAAGCCAATCCGTTAGTGGCTTGGCTTGAGCCGAACTGTAACGGCGATAGTCGCGTGGATTTCGTTTATAACTTAAAGCATCGAGAATTGGTTGCGGTAATGATGGAGCCATTGAGCCGAAATATAAAAAATGATTTGATAATAAGACCCTGTTTACCCGCGTGTCATGCGCAGTGTTGAGTGGACATTGTGCTCCATCAGTTTGGCTATGTACGGAATTTTCCTGAAGCCACGGCGAAGTTCGTGCCTCTCGATGATAAATATTGTCACCAACCAATTTTTTCGGCGTCCCATTACGTACCGGGCGCCGTGTTGCAAAATCAGGGGCACCCCAATAATCATCAAAGTTAGTTTCCTGTGTCACTATCATCGCGAAGACGCAGCGCAGCGCAGGGTTTAACTTGACGCCGGTCAATCCAATTATCCAGTCGCCACATTGAGCTCTTTCGCGGATATTAGGCTTACAGCAAGCTAGGCTACAAAGGCCATTGAACGGGTTGGGCGCGAAACCAAGGTCATAACTCACGGCGTAAATATAGACGTTGTTCATCTGCCACCACAGTTAGTATGAGGAAAATTACTATCTGGCTGACGTGGCGTGCCATCAGGATTTTCAAAAGGATCGCATCTACCTTCAATGGCGTCGATTATATTATTGGAGTTCCAGCTAACAAGAGCATCACCATAGTCCTTGAAAGCGTCAGGTACATCATTATCTGTACCGCCGCGCTCGAAAACACCAACAATCCGCTTACCAAGCTGGTTCGCTTTATTTATCTCCCAGTCGACCCAAGGTCGGTTGTGGGTATTTTTACCTACCAACACCACTACAGTCGATGCCCAAGCCATTTTCATGCGCAATAAGCGTTTAAGGGTTTGATCTGAAATGCGTCCTTCATCGATGCGACGCTGGTTAGCTGGCTTTGCTCTGATTGAGCTGTTACGGATTTCGTAGCTATTACGCCCAAGCATTTGCGTTAGGCGAGAAACGTGAGCGTCATCGGCGTGATGATGGCTAATAAAAATGTGGCGACGGCGAGACATGATAACATCCATTATTGACATTATAATTAAGACATAATAATGGTATCTATAAGATGAAATTTCAATGATTTATAATCGGTCACTATATTGTGAGTAGTGTCCTTTATTTTTCTGCTGTTAATTATTTTAAATATTTGAAATATATATAAATTTTTGCTCTGAATAGAAATTTTTTGACTTCGGGGAGCTTACAGAGGCTCATCGGACTGTTTAGTAGTGCACGAAAAAGGTTTATGGGCAACGGCGCATAAGCATGTAGATATGCGTAAGGTATTTACCTACTATAAAAGAGAGAAAGGTATTATCAATGATTGATTTATTGCGGCTCCATATTGTTTGGGATCATCAATCAACCGAAGGGGCGCGTATTGCCGAACAGATCTCATGTCATTTTGATGGTATCGGGATGGAGCGTGACGGTGTTGCATACCGTGTGCCAGTGAGATTTTCTAGTACTCCTTGGGTAAGTGAAACGCCCCTTCCGCGCTCGATTGATTTCGCGCGTGCGCGTCATAATGTCATTATTCTTTTACATGACGAAGAAATGTACGACCATCGTTTTGCGTGGAATAGCTGGGTATCTAATCTGAGGGAAGAGATCATCAAGCGGGGAGGGGAAGATATTTACGTCCCGTTCGGCAGTATAACCGGTGAAAAGCCCTTAGATAAGGATGCGAATGACTGCATCCAGTATCAGCGACGCAATAAATGGTGCGAGCTTGTCAACGATGACGCACGGGATCAGCGCTTGTTGTTGCTAATCCTTATCTGCGTGCGTGAACATTTACGCAAATTAGCCGGTAAAACCCAAAAGGAGCCTATCTTCGTTAGTCACGCCAAAACAGACGGTGACCAGAGCGCGCGTGCAATTGTCGACTTTATCAATACAACCAAAGAAGGTGTGCCGCTCGAAACATTCTATGATGCAACTGAACTTATGCCGGGAGAGAATTATGAAGGTCGCTTTAATGAAGAAATCGCCAGAGGCACTCTCTTGGCAATCGTTTCTGACGTATATGAATCACGACCTTGGTGTGTATTCGAACTCACACAAGCTAAGCGCTGGCGGCGCCCGATCGTACTCGCGGATATCGGCGGCAAGCGAATAAGCCGTACCTACCCTTATGGCGCCAATTTACCGCGAGTGCGGGTGAAACCAAACCCAGAAGATCCAAGCTGGATCGAGCCTCTATTAGTAGAAACGATGTCAGAAGGATTGCGCTGCGATCTCTTCGAACAACAAGCTTCGGTGGCTTCACCGAACAATACGCTAGTGTTAACACGGCCTCCTGAACTTTTTGACATCATACATCGCGATAGTCTCCCTGACCTTATTGTCTATCCTGATCCGCCGCTTGGCGATATCGAAGCCGCTCTTGTGGAGCGTGCGCTTGCAGCCGTCGCACCTACGACTCGTCTGGTCACGCTGGGAGAAATTACATGAGTGAGCTTAATAAACGACTCATTGCGCTTTCAGTTAGTGATGCGCCTGACCGTGCGCGGCTTGGATTTCCTCAGCGCGAGATTGATAGAGCGGTTCTTACAATCTGCACCGCTTTAGTCCGTGCTGGTGCTGAGATCGGATACGGAGGAAATCTCGATCCAAATGGTTATACCTTTAAAATTTTCCGTCACCTTGCGGGAGCCTATGCTGGCATGCGCGAAACGCCATTCCATCATTTTATTCCCGAGCCTGTTGCGCGAAACACAACCTATGAGCATCTCCATGAGGCCTTGAATGAAGGACGTGGCGTAGTACAAACAAAGATCGCAAGAGGAGATGCATTCTTCAACGCTCGCCTGGGCGGTGGCGGAATCCGACTTGACGGAAGAGTTGTTCAAAATGATGCGCAGCTTACCGCTTGGTTTGCTGAGGTACCTTATGCATTGACCACTCATGCTTACAGCACTGCGCGGCGTAAAATGGCTGAGTGCTGCGATGCGCGCGTAATCATAGGCGGCAAAATGGGCATATTAGCCGACCCTCTCGATATTTACGATGGTGCAATGCCTGGGATTGTCGAAGAGGCGATCTTGGCACTCGAAGCGGGGAAACCTCTGATCGTCCTCGGAGCGTTTGGAGGCGCAACGCGTGATATTGCCATCGCGCTTGGTTTATTGGATCAAGCTTGCAAGGTTCCACGAACTCAGCAGCATGTAAGTTATGCGTCCGCTATTAAGCGGATCGCCAGCCTTGCCAGGTGCATTCCCAATGAGTTTCACGAAGAACTTAGTAATATTGCCGACGATGATCGGTCAGAGCAGACGGCATTCCAGGCCACGTCGCTTATTAAAAAATGGTTGGGAAATATAAGCGTAAAACAGTAACACGTGGATGGTATATTTCGGCTAGTAGGCTTACCCGAGTACCTAGTCAAAGCCTTATATTTACTCTATTTCGCGATTAAGAATCACTCGCTCGCATACGGTAAAAAACGCAGTGAGGTCTTTCTGTTCGTCGACTTCGTGCACCGTAATAGTAGCCTGTTGTCATGGTCAGGGGAGTTCGCCATCTAGGATGATAGTTTAGCGGAGCAAACGCTCCTGTTTGTAGTGCTCTATCTGCCAGCTAGGAGCCGTTCACCTTGTCGATTATGAATATGTGCATAAGCGGCACAATCTGGAAAATCTCATTGAGCGAGTGGTTCTGATTTATAGAAAAGATCACTCAGAACGCGATAAGCCAGGATGATAAATTAGCGCTTTTTTGAGGAATTCCATGTTTATCTATTCGACTTAATTAAATTTTTTAGGCATGTTTTCTTTTTTTAAGTAATGGTTAGAGCCCATGAATAACTATGACAATTTACCCCAAGAGTGGGGAAAACACCTAAAGCCTGATGCCCCCATAATCCCTCAACATTATATTGCACCTAAAACATCAAATACGCTGTTTTTTGAGGGCATGTATCCTGAACCGTTTGAGCAAATGTGCTGGTGGTTATTGCAAAAAGATCACACACTGACAGGCTGTCAACGTTTAGGCAATAAGGGAAGGTTATCGCAACATGGCATTGATATCTTTGCGTTTGATAGTGTACGTAAAGATCGTCTATTAGTGTTTGAGTGCAAATGTTGGCGAAATTTCAACGGGGGTGCATTGACGGAAGCAGTAGATCGTTTCCTTAACAATGAATGGGCAGAAACTGCAGAATGTTTCACCTTGATTTTGGCACAAGAAGGTACTAAATCTCTCGATCGTCACTGGGTTGTTGCCCGCCAAAAATTGTTAGACAGAGGGATCGAGGCTGATCTATGGACTGCAGAACATCTTACGGAAAAAATGAAGAGTGCTCCTGACGTACTAACTCGTTTCTTTTCTGGTCCTGACGTCCAACAGTACTGCAACCAATGGATGCAAAAAGTAGGTTTTCACGAAGCATTACTTAAAGCCGTGACTGATCCACGTAATAATATTTCAGAATTGGCACTAGGTTTTTTGGCTAACGAAATAGTTAGTAAAGATGAGCTTACTACACGACATGTTAATGGTAGATGCTGGTCATTAAGCCAGCAATGTATCGATGTAACAGCTCTGCTACCTTCATCTGAGGAGTATCCCGGCTCTGCAATTGTCTCGATTAAAAGCCCAGATACCGAAGGAGTTATAGTCGCCTTGAATCAGCCATGGCTATTAAATCGCTTCTTGGGTAATGATGGTGAGCCTCTGTTAACTAAGTTTCGCCCTTTTTTTCAGGGGATTGCTGGCCAACAAAAAAACAATCACATTATAGATTTGAAAAATTGCCGATTTTTTCTGTCAGAGTATGCTACTCATGAAATTGCAAGTGTTGCGGATGAATTATCAAAGGCATACTTAAAAAGCCTCCGGGAGATAGAAGCCCAGTGGGAGGCGAAAAATTTTCCATTCGTGAGCTGGCTGGGCACTAGGGTGGCTGTATGCAAGGTTAAGGGCTGGGTTTGGGCATTAATGACCGAGTTTGCCAACGCCCACGACACTAATAACGGCACTTCTGAATGGCATATGTTCCACAGTGCTCCAGACAGATTGATGCCAGTTTCTGCCTCTGGATACTCTGGGGTTCTTTCTGGCGTAACCATTGCTGGGCTTTGTAGCAATGATCAAGTTGCAATCCTGTGGGAACCACCAAAGCTTGAATATAAGCCATTCAATAATGCTGGTTGGTCTTGCAATGTGGTTTATCAATGGTTAGTAAGTGAGCTGTTACCTGCTGTTGGGCGTTGGCGAGTACTGCAGGTCAGCCGAGATTGGCGCAACTGGTTGCATCCGCTCGCTACTCGTAAACGTATGATCCGTGCAACTCAATTCTGGAGTAGTGAAGAAGCCTATATCGATGTGCGCCACGTATCATTAATGGATGCAGAGCATTTTCGAGAACTTGGCATATTGTGCACTCTGCAAACTCTTCAGAATTTTTACAATAGCACACGAAGTGGACGCACTTGGTTTACGCAGGTTCACTTGACAGGATTGTATCAAGCAATGTTACTACTGCTTGAGGGAGAACACGGCTATGTCGACTACATGAGTTCAAATCTCGGTATTCGCACACCATGTGACAATCATGATCATCTGCGCGAGGCCTTGCGATCAATAATTAGCCATTCTTATACTACCCCAATTAACCCAAATATAGATTATGTCATGAGAGCTATGCTTGAAGCAGTTGGTGACGAGGATAGTTGGATAAGTGGAGCAGCGCGAGAAAGAATTTTTCACGCTCTGATTCCATACATGGTGGCTTGCGATCGTCAATTGTTGATTGATCGACATAGCCTGTATCTATAATGGAAGTGCTTGGGTATTCAAAGTAATTTAGTGCTTAACTGTTCGGTCTATAGAATATTAACTTATTTTCCAGTGGTGCTTGTCTTTCTAGGCATCGATGGTGGCTTCCGTACCTATCGATGGCAGGCAGCATTGAGTTTAGCTATCTCAAAGTGGGGCCTACAGAGCTGAAGCCTAACCGGCGGTGGGCGCAGCACGGGCGATACGGAGTTACTTGGGCGAACAGTGTATGGCACCTTGTAGTGGCGATCTTTGTAATTGAAGGTCTGATCGCCACTAAAAATAATGAACTAACTACCTCTGCTTTTTATATTGCGCTGCTCCTTTAAACGTATCCATACCGGCTGCATAGTCAATAAGTGGTCAAGCAGTGACACTATTCGAGGGTGACATTGACACTCGCAAAGTTTTTATTTGGCAAGGCGGCGACGTCCAATGGGGAGGGTAAAGATATACTGAGCGAGTCCTTGGGCGGTCTTTAGGAGCTGTTAAGATGGAGGGTTTTCTCTTTTGACGCTGACGGCGCAAGTATGCCTAGCTAGCCGTAACGGACAGAGCTGCCGAGCTTAGCTTTCATTTGCCGAATGGCGGTATTGCATTACAGCTATTGCAGTATTACAAGGCAATTTACTCGCCTTATACGATATAGCTCTGTTTGAGGAGGTCAATCTAGTTTCAATTAATCCTTGTGATGTCGTAAAGGAAGCGCTGAACAATTCATCTCTGGGCAACTGAAGCGGTCAATGTGGCCCGAGTATTGTCTCCGCGATCACTATTTAGCCACTGTCGGTGGCTTTTTTACCGGACTGCCGTGTTTCCGGCTGCCAGGCCGGATTTCAAGACACACTAACCCCATGAGCGTGTTTCTGGCCTCGTCCAGCCAGTACTAGGTTGGCCAACGCAAATAGGCTGAACAACTGCGCTTGGTTCTTGGTCAGCCCCTTGTAGCGAACCTTGCGATAGCCAAACAGGTTCTTAATGACATGAAACGGATGCTCGACCTTGGCGCGGATACTGGCTTTGGTCTTTTCGAAGGCCAGCAGCAGCGTTTTCTTCCGGCTGTCTTCCATTTTCTTAATCGCGCCGCGTCTGACAGCAGCACAGCACCGAGTCTCCGGATCCTGCGTATCTTCACCCAGGTATTTCGCCATACCGAGATACCCCGCGTCGCCGTATATCCGTTTGTCATCCTCTCGGACCAGATGCCCCGCCATGGTGACATCGGCGACATTAGCTGAGGTGGCGACCACACTGTGGGTCAGCCCAGTCACGGCATCGACGCCGATATGGGCCTTCATCCCGAAGAACCATTGATTTCCCTTCCGGGTTTGCTTCATCTCCGGATCACGTTGCTTAGCTTTGTTCTTGGTGGAAGGCGCCGCCGCCACAATGGTGGCGTCAACGATAGTGCCCTCGCGCATGAAGAGGCCCTGTTCGGCCAGGCTGGCGTTGATCTCCTCGAAGATCCGTTGGGCCAGGGCATACTTCTCCAGCAGATGGCGAAAGCGAAGCAACGTGGTCGCGTCGGGAACACTCTCGATGGCAAGGTCGATACCGATGAAGTCACGCATGGCCTGGCTGTCATAGATGGCATCTTCAAGCGCTTCGTCGGCCAGTCCGTACCATTGCTGAAGGAAATAGACCCGCAACATCCGTTCCAGACCAATCGGTGGCCGACCGCGCTTGCCCGCCGATTTAGGGAAGTAAGACGGCGACAACGCCTCGATCAGGCGTTGCCATGGCATTAGGGCATCCATCTGGGCCAGGAACCGTTCCCGGCGAGTGACCTTCTTCTTGTTCTGGTGCTCAACCTGAGCAAACGAGATCTGCTTCATCGGAAACTCTGTCGGACAGTGGAAATCCCTATTTTACCCTGCCGGTGGCACTTAAGCAGCAACGGCCGTATTTATGCAGCGGTTCCTAAAGTTAATCACCAAGTCTGCACCCAAAGTTCATTCTTGAAGCAAAATTCTTCACTCAATACTGTTGTGATAGTTATTGAGAAGTTTGCCCAACCGTCGAAGACCTTCTGCCAATCGGCTTCGATTTGTCTCTCCTCCTAGTGAAATTCTAATACTATTTGTCGGTGCGCTGTCAATATGAAAAGCGCTGCCTGGGGAAACTGTAACTCCATACGCACGTAATGCACGTGTGAAAGTACTTCCTTCGCAAGGGAGTTCTACCATTGAGTACCAACCATTTGTTACGGTTATGCCAGCAAGGTCAAATGCTAATTTTTTCCTAACGAAGCCTTCCTGTCTCTTGGCTTCAATCAAGCGCTCTAACAATCCCTTTTTAATAATGCAGTTGATTACGCATATCGAATGTGGTGAAACTCCAAAACCATACCGAGTCCTCGTTTTAAGTACAATTTCTTTATAAAGCGAAGGGTATTCTAACAGTCCAGCGTGCAAGCGATTTGAGATCATTTTTGTTAGGCTTTTGATTTTAAAAGTCTGATTTTTAAGATAATCAAGAAAGCTTGATTGGTTGTTGGAGATATGTGCATATGCAGCATCTTCTATTACTATTGACCCGGATCTTTCAATTAAAGATGCAATATTTTGCACTTCAATTGACGATAGATACGTTCCACGCGGATTATGCATTTGTGGCATTAGGTAAAAAAGGCGGCAGCCGTATTTGATTAAGCGTTCAAACTCCCCAGTGTTATTATTTTCCTTCAATTTGAATATTTTAAAGCCTAACGAACTGCAAAGCGTTATAGCATGAGGGTAGGACATCTCGTCGATACCTATGGATCGATGGCCTGATATTCGAAGTGTGATTAAAGCCAGAGCTAACGCAGCCTGACCTGATGATACGATAATGCCACTCGCCGAAGGTTCGATTAATTTTTCTAACACTTCATAATGCAAGTCATCATTAAAGCGTAGGTTGGTGGCGAAGTATTCATTAGAGCATTCGAGGAGAATTTGGGAATCAACGCCAGAGCATGGATAGCAGCTTGTCAGGCTAATTTGTGTCTCACTCACGTGTACCTCCTATTTATGATTTACGAGTTTCACTGATCCACGTTGCAAAGATTGAATTTTACTGGAAAGATGTTCAATGTGAAGATGTGATTACCAATCCCAGTATAGGGGAAATTAACAAAATGAAGCTGATCGGGAAAGTTGCTATCATCACCGGTGCATCGAGCGGTATAGGCCGAGAAACGGCCCGGTTGTTTTCCGAAGAAGGGGCCATGCTTGTATTGCATGGTAGGAGGAAAGATCGACTTGCTGAACTAGCCTCCGAGCTTGGTAACTGTGTATACCTATTTGGCGATATAACCGATGCGAGCGTTCCAATACAACTATTGAGTGAAGCGTTGAATAAATTTGGCAGGGTAGATGTTGTAGTTAATAATGCGGGTGTGAACCATGTAGGAACAATTGAAGAGGTAGATATTGAGAAATTATGTGAAATGGCTCGCATAAATGTTGAAGCAAATTATAGACTTATCTACACAGTTCTTAAGCATTTTAAGGCGGCGGGTAATGGACATCTTATCAATACTACTAGTGTTATGGGTGGAAAGGTTCGGCCGACTGCTGGAGGTTATGCAGGTACTAAGCATGCTATCGAGGCATTATCAGAAGCCTTAAGAATTGAGCTTGCTGGTACGCCCATAAGAGTATCGTGCATAGCTCCTGGGTTGGTGCTTACTGAGCTTCATCGTGATAGTGAGCAGCATCCAGCAAAATCTCGTGGTATAGGCCAGCCACTTGAGCCACGCGACGTTGCGCAAATCGCCTTAATGATCGCCACCCTTCCTTCTAGGATCAACATACCTCAAGTATTGCTGCTTCCTCAAGATCACGCCATTTAAAGGTAGGTTGCTGCCTACAGAGCTAACAAGCAGACTTTTATGTATATTCTTTCTATATGTAAGAGTATGGTTATTTAGCCTACTCAGCAAATATTCAATTCCACTCCTAGGCTTTTACTAAAAGTACCTTTGCTCAGCTATGTGGCTTTAAAATGGCTCGAAATGCTTATTAATACCCCATGGACTCTGTTTTTTCGCCGTTTATACTTTGAGTAATCTTCTCTCACGGCTTTCCTATAAAGTCTAACGGCCAAGCTTTCGCAGCTATCTCATCATTCGGAGCAGTCATGTTTAGAATCAAAGCTCACTAATCTCGCTATTAATCGGTAGTGATCTCTCCTAATATAGCGTTGCTCTCTGCTAAGCTTTGATAAATAAATCTTTAGTGGCTTGAATGCATGGGATAACTGCAGAACATTGAGTTACAGGGTAGAGGTAGGAGGATTAACACCGATATTTTCACTTCCTTGCCTAATAAAGCAAAGCATGGGATGGCAATGACTTATCCAGATCCAACGTTAAAAAAAATCACCTATGGGGGAGACCTGCATCAGCTAACGACAGATAGCCAAAGTCATTGGCATCCACAGTATCACCAATAGTTGAGAGATACAGTGCAATGGTCTGGCCCATGGTTATCATGTCCAATCAGTAAGTAATCAGCGCAGACATACTGCCTGGAAAGTGACGAAGCGACTGCCAAGCCTGATTTACTGGGTCACGGATCAATTGATGCATTAATGGAGTTCTCAGCAAATTAGTGGCTTCCTGACCAAGGCCAACGGTGTTTATATGAGTCATAAGTAGATTTAAGTGCTAATCTAGAATTACAAGAAAAAGAGCGGAAAATTATGGAAACTGTTTCAACTGCTAGGCCAGCAGCGCTGTCAGCTGCAGTGGGCGAAGCGGGTGTTTTTACATGGTGGGCATTAGACAACGCCCTACCAGGTGTAAGAACTGCGCCATACTGGACTTTGGGAGGCAGGCACGGTGCTTCATGTGCCAGAAAGAATTAGGTCAGGTGACCATGCTGTCAACACCATTGGAAGTTGTTCAAATGGCTTTCTATTAGAGCGCGGCTGTAAAAGATCACGGCCACGATAATAGCTCAGACGATAACATGTTTATTCGTACTCGGCGAAGGGGCACACGCATGATCACACTGGGTAATAGGTCGGAATTTGCCGAGCTCGGGCTAAGATGGTCTTAGGTGAATGATGAGGAGCGTTGAAAATCGCAGGTTCTGAGCTTATTGTTTGAGTTAAAGTATAAAAATCCCAAAGTTTTCGACAGTTTTTATAAGTTAGTAGAGTAAAGGAAGTTGCCAATGAGTATGTAGTGACAGGAATTGGAAATGAAAATCTACTGTCATATGTTAGAGAAACTATGTTTCTAGCGAGGGGGTAAACCATGCACGATAATGGCATTCATCTTATCACTGAAGTTCAGGGAAATATTGGTAGTGGTATAAACGAGTATAAGGATGTGCTTTCTTGGGCATTTAAAAAAATAGGGATTACTCACTTTAGTTATGTCTATTTGGGATATGCCCCTTCCGAAGTTGATGAGGCAGTTATAATAGGGAATTACCCTGAAGCTTGGGTGGAGCTATATGAGTCTCAATCACTATTTCGCACTGATCCTATAATTAATCAATCATCAAAAACCTCAACGTCTTTTTTTTGGGAAGATACTTTAAAACTAAATCGAAACTCGGAATATATTTTTAATATGTCAGCTGAATATGGCATCGAACAAGGGTTTACAG
>NZ_JAKVTW010000020.1 GCF_022489065.1 Vreelandella neptunia
CGAATACTCAGGAGCACTAGAAACCGCAGGTGCTGCACTTATTAGTTGAATCCAGGAGTCGTGATACTGATGGCCTTTGTAATAGAGTACAGTGCACACTTTATAAGTAAGGCGCACACTTTTTATTAGTTACTATTGAGCTGACTTACCGAACTGCGGAAGCTCAAAAGCCAAGTGTTTATCGTGGATGGGTTTTAATGCCTAAATATTTCCAAGCATTGCAGACGTGTGCATTGCACATTAAACTATTTGCAGCACCTATTAAAATAGATGCCAAATGGTGAACCTCATGGCATCAACCGTGCAGATCGAGACGATCAAATAGGACCCTGAGATCCAGCGTCTGATTCGCGACAATGAGTTCGTTGCTGAGTTGGAGCCTTGGTCTGCCATAGATATTCACCAAGCAGTCGATTTGCTAGTGGAAATCGACCTTGACTTATGAGACTCCACGCTGTGTGGCGCACTACAACCAGGTTAGCTCCCCTGGTCTTGCAGAAGCGCATACACAGAAGAGTGCCGAGTGTCGCGCTAGGCGCTGCTGGGGCTTTGAGGCGTAGTCTTCACCTGAATGCGCTTTAAGGCGCCATACATGTACGTGAGTTGCTGGTAGGCACCAGTGGCGATATATAGAGAGATATTAATGAGCACTTCCGAGAAACCGACGAATGAATCTCTCCGACAGCTGATGGAGCGGCATGGCTTGAACCAGAGTCATGTGGCCACCTTGACTGGGTATAGCGTGGAGACGGTGAAGGGCTGGTTCGCCTCGCCTGATTCTACCCGCTACCGCGCAGTGCGCAAACCGGTATTGGAATCGGTGCGCCGCGCTATCGAGCTTGGTGAGCATTACAAGCTTGAGGGAGTGAAGACTCCTAAGGCAAAAAGCTAAGTCTGCCAGACATGGAGTTGAAGGAGATACCCTCGGAGTCATCTATAACTACAAGCAACATGTCAATTCAGGTTGACCTGGAGTACACGGCCGATCGCAAGAGTGTGATGCGCCTGGTAGCAATAGTGAACCAAAATGGTCGACTTCAGGCAGACGAGCTATATGGCTATGCAAAGGAGCGTAGCGACCTCAACGAGTTATTGACCCTCTACCTCTCCTGCTCACAGAGGTGAACAAGGGCTGCTGTTGCTACCGAACAGAGTGAGGTCACGGCGATACCTCTGAGACTTATATCGACTTTCTTGACCGGCCTTTAGCTGTTAGGCAGGAGATTGAACGAGTCGACACCTCCGAGGGTGCGCCGGAGCGCTCGTTTTATGTCATCACTTCGATTACGCCCTGGCTGGGGATAAGCTGATAATCGGGAGTGGTCATCACGCAATATTTGAGAAGGACGTTTTCATGCCCCCAAAGTCGATTTCAATGCAGCGCTGGCCACGGGTCTTAAGCCATTGACTCTTGGCCGCATCGATAAAATGGGTTACAGCTACCTCGACAAGGATCTCTATCTGGCTCAAATTGACCATAAGATCAGGCCGGATGCCCCCCAGTCTGAACTCCAGCTTCGTATAATCCACCGCCTGCCGATCGCGCCCGAGAAAATGAGCTTAGATACAGTGTCCTTGTAGCCTAAGCTATCTTTGCTTTCGGTTATTGCCTGAAGCAGAGGGACGAGGATTTCCTTTCGGTCAGCGATCAATTGCTTTGCGGCTAGGGTGTATTCCGGTTTTAGTGGCGCCAGCGCATGGTCGGATGCCTCTGGCGTGAGAAAAATAATGACGGACAATATCCCCCATTCTCGCCTCAAGCGGTGTTCAGCATTCAAAGCAGACACAGCCACAACTGCCGCCGCGGTCGGCCCTTGTTGCGCTAACCTTTTATCGGTATGCCGTTAGGGAGTTTAGCGCTGTTTTTCATGTTATTGCGTCACAAGTTGCCTTGCTACCGGAGAGCGCTCGGTAGTTCTCTCCTGGTAAAGAGATGAGGCTGTGGGAATTACAGTCAGAGGCACGTCGCCCTGCCCGATAGAGACGAGCAGCGGTGGTAGGTTACGTATCCAGGTCAAAGCTGATTGACTATAGCTAAATCTATAAAATTTTTCCTTTTGGATTGTGCTCTTAGCTTCTATAGCAATTCACCGGGGAGAAGTTTCTTGGCTATCTAACTACATAAACAGGCTACTACAATCCGACTTTAATTCGTGCTGATTTACAGGTAGCACCTAAGATAGCGAGCTGGTTAGCCTGTATGCGGTCTGACAGGCTTGATTATCCTCTATTGGCACTACCGAGGCGCTTTTTATGATCGCATGCTTGATATAATCTGCCCACCACGTCCACACTCTAACAGGGAAATATCAAAACTGAACTATCTTATGAAGGCTGAACTAAAAAAACCAGTAGATTGGTACTGTGTGTATGCTACGTGAATAGCCCTGTTTTCCAGAGATTACTACGCACATTTCTTTAACACTGTTTCTGAATATTATAGCTCAGAAAAGATCAGTTAAAAAAGGCTGTATGTTCTGCTAACACTCCCAGGCCAATACCAATTAAAACGATCCCACCGATCAGCTCAGCCCAGTGGCTAACGTATTTGCCAAATTGGTGGCCCAATAAGGTGCCAATTGATGCCATGACAGTAGTGGCTAAACCAATAGCTAAGCTGGTAGCGATGATATTGGCATCAATAAAGGCAAGGCTTGCACCAACGGCCATGGCATCAATACTCGTAGCAATAGCCGTTAATATCAATAACCATAGTGTTTGCTTTTCTTGGGCTATTTTGTCTTCTTTGCATAGGCCCGAATACACCATATGTAAACCAATAACCAATAAAATTGAGAACGCAGCCCAGTGATCCCAAGCCTGCACAAAGCGCTGCGATGCTACCCCGGCCAACCAGCCCAGCAGGGGTGTTATGGTCTCGATAGTACCAAATATCAGCCCAATGCTGATGGCGTGCCGAAACGAGGGTTTTTGTAGCTCAGCGCCTTTGCTGATGGAAGCAGCGAAGGCATCTGCCGACATGGAAAAAGCCAAAATCAATATGGTGGCAAATGTCATGGCATGGTGTCTCTGGTTGAAAACCCGACGCTCTAAACCAAGTCACCCAATATGCCTGCTATGCTTGAGTAAATTCGTCGGGTATTAAAAGGCTCCCAACATTATCATTTCCGGCTAGATAAACAAGTCAAAACGTTAAAAATATAGTTCGTCTTGTATAAGACACTTAGCATAGGCTAATCATGTTTCATTAATCTTTATTTTTTCCTACTTGCATTAATAAGTGAATTTTATTTTCAATATTGTACATTAAGTATGTTAACCCAATAGATATAAAATTATTAAGGTTCCAACTCCTGCAGCTCCTAATGCGCCGAGCGTATCTATCAAATCATTTTCAACCATTTTCAATACACTGACAGAATAATAGCGTCCAAGTAACTGAGATATACCACTTGACGTTACACTTAATGCGGCGATAGTGATCTCGATGATTTCTATTCCCGATAACCATAGCAGAGTCGTTAGTAAAGCAATCAAAACAATGCTGACCCTAAAGGAAAGCCATTTAGCAGAATGAATAGAGATATTGGCACCGCCTACCAAGCCCCCTACTGTTGCCTTTTTTTTGGGTAGCAGCCGTCTCCAAAAACCTTGGTTGGAGTCCAATAGATGCGATAAAACCATGTGCATACACCAGAATAGTTGAGCAGAATGGAGAGCAGCTTGCCATGGAATACTTAACGATCACTTAAGTAGTTATTAATTGGCGAGGCTCCGGCACGGCTGGTTAATATCTTTTGCCTGCTGGTAAACGTCCGTTGCTACGTTAAGCAACCCCAGCACACTGTGAAATAAGTTATCGTGCGAGGCGGCTTGATCAGAGACTTGGCGTAAGCAGTCCGTATCAAG
Source organism: Vreelandella neptunia (assembly GCF_022489065.1). Classification (GTDB taxonomy): domain Bacteria; phylum Pseudomonadota; class Gammaproteobacteria; order Pseudomonadales; family Halomonadaceae; genus Vreelandella; species Vreelandella neptunia_A. The sequence continues at coordinate 3,871 of NZ_JAKVTW010000020.1, forward strand.
CCCTTGCTGCTGTGAAAATGCGCTGGATAGCCACCACACCATAGGCACATGCGTCTGTTCGTTGGGGGCAATGGCGTAGGGAATGCCGTGCAAATAAAGCCCTTTTTCTCCCAGTGATTCACCATGATCAGAGAGATAGATCATCGCAGTGGCGTAGTCTTCCTGACGCTTTAACTTCTCAATCACCTGATCCAACACAGTATCGGTATATAGAATGGCATTGTCGTAGCTGTTGGTAATGTCGTCTCTTGAGCACTTGGCTAAATCAGCGGTGGTGCAAGCGGGAACAAAACGTTCGTAGTCTTCAGGGTAGCGTTGGTAATAGCTGGGGCCATGGTTGCCTAGCTGATGCAGCACAACCACCTGATCAGCTGAGGTACCGCTAATTTGCTTGGTCAAGGCTTGAACCAGTGCTTCATCCAAGCATCGCCCATCTTGACACAAAGACGCATACTCCTCTGGCGAGAGCGCTTTTGTCGTCACTCCGTCGCAGACACCTTTACAGCCTGACTGGTTATCAAGCCAGGTGACCTCTAACCCGGCGTGGGCTAATACGTCCAGCAAAGATTCATGTTGCCGAGCATACGATTTAGCGTAATCGGCACGCCCTGGTAATGAAAACATGCAGGGTAATGAGACCGCTGTGCTTGTACCGCATGAGGAAACATCTGAAAAATTGATAACGTCAGGCTGCTGGGCAAGTTTGGGTGTGGTTTGGCGTTCATAACCATTTAACCCCCAATTCGCTGCCCGTACCGTTTCGCCCACCACGATGACGAGCAGTGTGGGTTTGTCACCTGCTTGTGAACTGATACTGGCGTCCTCACCCACCGGGAAACGCACCGTATTCGCGGAAGCGTGTTGGCTCGAAAGCGCCTGCGTCATCGAAACAATATAGTTACCTGGGGTCACCAAGTAGCGCAGCTCTTTATTGTTGCGCATGAGTGACGACACTTCTTGGTAAGATAAAAAAATTGCTAACAGCAATATAGCAGTGCTGGCAAGGCAATAAGCTAAGCGACGCAACACTGCCTTCTTCCAAGTTGACTGTGTGATTTTAACGCGCCAAATCATGATGGTTGGCAAACAGAAAAAGATCATTAAATGAATCAGTAATCCGGGTGTAAGAAGCTCCTGTGCCTCGTTAGTATCCGTTTGAAGCACGTTGTCTAACATTGAAGTATCAAAATAGGTGCCGTAATAGCTAGTAAAGTAACTGACGAAAGCGGCAATCAGAAAAAGTAAGGTTAATAATGGCTTTACCAGTGTTCGAAAAGCAATGCTAATAAAGGCTAAATAGTTAAGACAGGTCATCACCAAAAACATAGTGGCAAAGGTTAGCCACGCCTGGACGGCAAGAGGGTCATAGCCAGCAAAGGCTTTTTGCCAAAAAGGGACATTGTAAAAAACACTGAATATGACAACGGCCCATAAGACAAGCTGCTCCGTGCTTAATGTGGGGCGATAATGCCAAGCGGTGCCAACAACATTTGATGGCAATGATAGCAAAGGACGCATCGAAAAGATCTCTGAATGAAAAGATTAATGAACGCTGGGGTGTAATAAGAATCTTGAAACGACAAAGCTTACGGTCCAACAAATCATGACGGTCCAGAGGTCGTGGGAGAGAAAGTGCGCCCCGCGGAACTGTTGAGTGATCCCAAACGTAAGGCCAAGCCCTAAACCCAGAGAAAGCCCTGCCCATCGCCAATGAGGCCGTATGGCGGCAAAAAAGAAGTAGAGGGCTATCCACGTATAGCCTGCGCTGGCATGCCCGGCGGGAAAGCAGGCGGATGCTGGCATGGAGGAAGGCCGTATATTGAGCAAGCCAATAAAGTCTCGTTCCCCGCCATAGCGAACTAAATCCCAAGGGCATTCCATGTTCACAAGGTGTTTAAGCGTTGCGACAAGCAGCGTTGAAAGAAGCGTTGCGGAAAAAAGATATAAAAGCGGCGTGCGATACGCTTTAAGACGAGTTACCACGGTGCTTAGTATCAAAAGGAGGAGTGTGACTAAACCCATCGCTAAGCTTAGCCGTTTACCGCCTTTGTGAAGAATGTCTTGGGTAATCAAGGTATCTTTCCACGCCCAGGAATTATCCTGAAAGCGATATATAAAGTCAGTTATCGTAAAATCTATTTTTAAAATACTGAAGACCGATATGGCGATTAGAAATAAAATCCACGCGGATGCTACGGGTTTTAGGATATTTAGTAGAGCAGCACGCATAGCCACACACCCATCATCATAAAAATGGTCACCATAACTGCGGCAGCCCCCATGTCTTTAGCACGCCCGCTAAGGTCGTTATGTTCTAGTCCGATACGGTCAATGGTGCTTTCGATGGCGGAGTTAATGAGTTCCACTATCACTACAAGGGTGAGTGAAGAAAACAGCAATGCTTTTTCTACGGAAGTGACATTAACAAGAAATACAAACGGGTAGAGGATGAGACAGAGCATAACCTCTTGTCTAAAGGCAGATTCATTTATCCAGCAAGCTTTTAAACCCGATACTGCATTGATAGAAGCGCGGAAGATGCGTTTAACACCCGTGCCATTGGATTTTGACGTCGTTGAAATAGGCAAGACAGTACTCTCGATAACGTAACAGTAGGGTCACTATAAAGCGCAAAACTTAACGAAAAGTTATTCGTTTTAATTCAGCAGCTAGAATGCAAATGAGTAGCGCTGGGTGGTGTTCTTACCCACTGTGTTGGTTGGTTTGTTGCCGAGGCCGATTGAACGGGAGCCGTTGCGTTTTGTCCGTCAAGATTAGCGCGTATGGCGTCTATTACCGCGCTGTTCTCTGGGCGCCACAGAATAGTGTCATAGGCTTCTCGTGGTACGAAGGCGAGTGATTTTTTCTGGCGTACTAGGGAAATGGTGGCGATATCGAGTGCTGCCGCTAAGTGCATAGGCCCGGAGTCTGGTGTCACGAGTAACCGCGCTCGCCCTAGAACAGCGGCAAAGTGACGGATAGGAAGCGGCGGGCATAAGCTACCATACCGTGATGACATCAAACGCTGCTCAATAGGGGCTAGAAGCCTAAACTCCTCCGGTCCAAGGAAAACGACATAACGTATTTTGCAGGCTTCCATGGCATCGATTAGCATTAGCCAAAATGCCAACGGCCAACGTTTGTTTTGATGCCCGCCTACGAAGATCGCAATAAAGTCTGTATCTGATGAGTGGTCGCTATGCAGACTGAATAGCTGTTGGATCTTCGTCATGGCTTGATAGCGTTCCTGCTCCGTTAGCTGGAGCAGTGGCCGATTACGGCAAGCAACGCCGAGCGGGCGTGTCAAATTGACGATGGCATCATAGGCATGTGATGACTTACCTTCCGCCTCAATGTTGTACCAGCGCTGGTGACCTTTGCCTGAACCCATGCTGTACCGTGCTCCTATTAACCGGGTCACGATAAAGCCGCTCATTGATCCTCCGCTCACTTGTACCGCTAGGTCATAGCGCTGAGACCTTAGGCGTCGTAATAGCGTCACGCACTGCCAGGGACGAAGAATGGCGGCTCTCGACAGTGAATAAAAATGGTCAATAGGCCGCTGTTGCAACAATGGCAATGTTTTATCAGTGGCTAAATAGTCTATTCGCGCGGAAGGAAAACGTTCACGAAAAGCATCGATGACAGGGGTACTGATTAGCGCGTTGCCCAGACGAAAATTGGGACGAATAATGAGAATTTTTTCTATGCCCACAAGGTTATTAATGGTTTCTGGTGCAGGCGCTTTGACGATATACCGTATACCTCCGAGTAAAAATCGCTTCATTCTTTTTTCTACAAAACGGGCCATTATTTTTAAATAATAGTTTGTTCTAATCAGTGTTAGTAAGTGCATACTCTGGCGCTCTATTCAGTTAATAGAAAATGACCTGCCCGCGGTAGCGACAGGGCAGATTCAAAATGACCGCCAGTGAAGGCGCTGCTTTGGCTTTGCCCATGGCGAAAGAGGCAGCTTGAGCCTAAGTAACTTAAAGAAGAGTTAAGCTGCGTAAAAGGTTTGCAAAAAAGGGTGGCTGACTTACAGGTTGAATTCAGATGCGTATGCTTTGTGGGGGATACGTTGCCGTATTTAAGAAAAGCTTAAGTTTTAGTGGCGAAGATAGCGGTTTATAGATTGGGGGAGCAGCATGCGTGCACTGCTAATAGAAGATGATCCCTTGCTTGGGGATGGCATTAAAACGGCGCTGGAACGCGAGGGGTACACGGTCGATTGGTTTATGCTTGGCCGCGAGGCAATCAGCGCTATCGAAAGCGAGACATTCAGTGTGATTATTTTGGATCTTGGCCTGCCTGATATGGACGGCATGCAGGTACTGCATTTACTCCGTCAGCAATCCACTCTACCTATTTTGATTTTGACGGCCCGCGACGCAATGGAAGACCGTGTTGGCGGTTTAGATGCGGGGGCGGATGACTATGTGCTCAAGCCTTTTAACTTGAAGGAGTTACTTGCCCGTTTGCGTGTGGTCATGCGACGCGCTGAGGGGCGCGCTTCGCAAGTATTGACACTGGGAGCGCTGAGTATTGATGAGGCGCGTCATGCGGTGAGTTGGCGGGGCAAAGACGTAAAGTTGGGTCGACGTGAGTATGCTCTATTGTTAGAGCTAGCCAGGCACCCCGACAGAGTGCTGTCTCGTCCCCGTTTGGAAAATCTGCTTTATGGTTGGGGCGAAGAGGTCGAGTCCAATGCGGTGGAGGTTCACATTCATCATCTGCGTAAAAAGCTTGAAAAGCATCTGATCATTAACGTGCGTGGGATTGGCTACCGGTTGGATAGTCAAGCGCAATGATATCGATACGGCGTTATCTACTCCGCACGCTCGCCATTGTCCTAGTTCTCGCCGGGGGCGTTGCGTTTACCGCAGCCTACTTAATTACCGATCACGAGCTAGAAGAAGTTCTCGATACTCAGCTCAGTCTGCATAGCCGGATTGTGGCTGGCCAACTTGATCCAGATGCGACCATTGACGACTATGCTCGCCTAGCTTTGCGCATGGGTCTTCCAGAACATCCGGCTCAGCTATATCACGACGGTAACTCAGTCCCCGTGAGTAGTTCTGAATCAGGCCCCAAGCTTTACCACGAGGAAGAGCTTAAATTAGTACTGGGTTTTTGGAATGCAGATGGCTCACCCAGGCTGTTAGGGGGTAAATGGAACGATGCCGGGCCTTTTCCCGTGCCTTTAGAGGAGGGATTTCGCTGGGAAAGCTACGATGGTCATCGTTGGCGGGTGTTCAGCATGTTCGATATTGCCAGCGATACCTGGATCAGCATGGGGCTGCGAGGTTCGTTTCATGATGAAGTAGTGGAGCGCATCACCTGGAATAATTCATTGCCGATGCTTTTTTTGCTGCCACTCCTCCTTTGGCTGATGAGCCGTATTATCCGGCGGGGGATTGCGCCTATCCAAGCGCTTTCTAGTCAGGTGCAAGGCCGCTCTGCCCGCGACCTGAGTAAAATCGATAATCCGGTTCCTCAAGAACTTAATGGATTACGTCAATCGCTAAACGACTTTATCGCCCGGTTGAAAGCCACGTTAGAGCGCGAGCGGCGCTTCACTGCAGATGCGGCCCATGAATTACGCACTCCCTTGGCTGCGTTGAGAATCCACCTAGATAATGCGCAGGCAGGGGAAGAGCAATCCTTGCAAAAGGCTTATGTCGGGGTTGAGCGGCTTCAACGGGTGGTAGAACAACTGCTTATTTTGGCTCGGTTGGATCAAGTGGCCACAACCTCACCTACTACTATCGATCTCTATCCTATTATTGCTGAATTAATGGCAGAACTATGGCCACTCGCTGAAGAGCGAGATCAGCACTTGAGGCTAACAGGCTTAAACCAGCTGGAGGTTCGCGCCGACGAAGTCGAGGTGGGCATTCTTTTTCGTAACCTCTTGGATAACGCCTTACGCTATACCCTGGAAGGTGGTCATGTAGAGGTAGAGTTGTCACTAGAGGAAGGAGCACCTCAACTTATTGTGAGAGACACTGGCCCCGGACTGCCCGAGGCACTACTGGATAAAGTTACTGAACGCTTTAGGCGCGCGTCTGGCCAGTGCACTACTGGCAGCGGGTTGGGTTTATCGATTGTTTCTGAGTTGGCTCAGCGCCAAAATGCACGCCTTAAGCTTAGTAATCGCACGCCCAATGGTTTAGCGGTCAGTGTGACGTGGGAACTAAACTAACATCAACATCGTTGATTAGCTTGCTGTGCTTATCCTCGAATCTAACTGCGTTTCAACTGTTATCTGCACCACAGTATCGCAAGTTTGCTGAATGCGTAGACGGTTAATTTCAGGTGACGCTGGTGTGACCGAGGCCAGCATGACAATCGCTTTCAATACTGGAGCCAATCGACCCTTGAGAGATAGCCAGTAGTGAGGGCGATCATGCTTTCAGTTTGTTTGATCTTGGCGGTAGTTAATGGGTAAACCATGAATTCTCTCAATGCTTAGAAAAATGGCTCTATTACAGACCTGCATATCGGACTATACCCGTAGGAAAAGACAACCTAAGTCGACACAACACATAGAAATACCCGCGTTACTACAAATAGGGAAGTGCAGTCAAACGAAATCGTGCAGCACACCATAAAGGTTGCTGCCCGATCGCGTACTTGCAGTCTTGCATGGGTTTAACTCGGTTTCGTGTCGTGGTCATCGAGCGTTTCAGAGGCCGCGGAGAGCGATGCTTCGGCAAAGGCTGCCGCGCTCTCGCCGACTTCCTCGGGGCTTAATTTACCCCCTCCCTCACCAAGCAGAATGGCGTGCATGGCGGCCATCGTAAAGGCTTCCAGTCTCGTCATGTCCAAAGCAGACTTATCGAACCGCGATGTATTGAGATTATCGTCAGCCATTTTGCCCTCCAAAAGCTGAGCGGCCACTAATAGAGTGGCCGCTGATCGAATCAGATTCGTTCCCAGTCGCCACCAGCATTCTGGCAAGTCGTGACATTCTGATCATTGTCCTCGGGGCCACCAGTGACAGTGATGTGGTAATCAATGCAAGTACGGCCTTCACCATCGACATAAGTATCGCTCTTGACGATGTTCTGTTTCATGTTGGCAACGTCCTCGAACCCGACTTCGGATTCGCCCTGCAATGCGGTGAAAGCGCTTCGCATCCCCTTGTCAGCCAGACCTAGCGCGCCAGCGCCAACAGCACCGTAGGCGGCACCGCTCATACCTGCTTTTCCGCCATTAACCAAACCCTGAACGCCCTGCATGTGACTGGCCGAGTCTGCTCCTGCTGCGCTGACGCTATTGTTGTTGCGACTTCCTAGCACATCAGTGATCGCGCTGACGGCTGAGTTCTGCAACATGCCAGACCCTTGCGGGGCAGCACAACCAGCAGCCAACAGCAGCATTGATGTGGCAGCCAGACCCATGAGAGTACGCTTGATAGTCATTTTGATCCCCTTTTAATCCGTTGTTTTGATGGTTTCAGGCAAAGCTACTTATAGATAAATAATTTATACCATACGACGTTTTATATTTAAAACTCTGCGAAGCATTTCCAGACAAAGTATTCTCTGAACAATCCCGAACCATCGCAAAAACAGCGCCGTAAATCAGTAATAACGGCAATTAGTAATGGCGAGGCATCAGTATAAATTGTCATATATATTCATAGATAAAAACTGTCGTCTAGTATAATTAAGGTTGGTATTATGGATTCAGATGCTCTTATTGCGAACGCGCACGACGAGCTTTCCCTACTCTCACGACTTGTCGTAGATAGGGCGGCCCTGCGCGAAACCAACGAAACACTGACGCTGATCATTGATGAGGAGGGGGCGCGGTTACTGACGATGGACCGGGTGCGCCAAGAAATTGAGTGTGCTGTAAAGAAAGTGTGTGGGCTGGAGGTTGCCTATGAGCGGGCCGCGTAATTCCCGCCAGGCGAGACAGCTTGTTAGGCGTCTTGAACGCGACTGTGACCTGGATTGGCCAGGTGGCGCTGACAACGCGGCTCTTTTTCATGACCGCTCAGCCAGTCGGTGGGAACTCCACACACTCGAAGGCCCTTCGTTACCTGTCATCTCTGGCCCTACCCCTCTAACCCACCTGCTTCGAGATGGGTTCGTCCTGATCCGCTGGCCGGATGGCAGCATCGAGCTTTTCCACGTTGAAACGGCAGAATCACAATTGAGCCACCGACTGCAAGAAGCGGAGGTGGCAGCAGCCGGGAGATGAAACCCATGATAAGCAAGACCACCTTCCGAGTCAGTCACCGCGCCCTGCTGGGACACTGGTTGCTCGTACCCTTGGGGGCAGCATTGCACTTTGCTCCTCATGCCCCCTTTACCCTCGCTGGGGCAAACGCTCCAGAGACTCTGACGAACATCCTTTCCTGGGCAGGGATGGGGTTGGCCGCCTGGGGGCTGCTGAACGTCGCCTATCAGCGCCTTGCTCACGAGTACGTCATAGGCCCCGATCGCGTGATAGAGCGGCACGGCATTATTGCCAGGCGTGTTACACCCCTATTTATTCATCACATTCGTTCGACCGAAGTGAACCAGACGATCTTGGGTCGATTGCTAGGATATGGGACGGTGGAAATGTCGGCGGCAGGCACTGGCACAAGCGAAGCTCGATTTGAGCGCGTGGCCAACCCGTTGAAGGTCATGGCTTCAATCAACAGTCACTTTCAAAGCCTTGCGGCTGGCACTGGGCAGGAGTAGTTAGATCATGGACTCACAAATTTCCGCACTTGCTGATGTGCTTATCCCGGGCCAGAGCATTGTGTCGACCGATTGCCATCAGTCGCAGAAGCTGCTGCCCCACCGCCAGTTACTCACGCAAGTATTTTTGAAAGCGATTGATGACCTAAAGAGCAACAACCTCAAGCACCAGTTCTCTGCGGCTGAGTTTCTGGCTGGCCCTGTCGCTGAGGAGTATGTCGGCCATCTCGGGCTTCCTGAGTGGACACCCAAGCTGGCACTACTGATCCATGCTCAATGCGAGCTTCGTACTTGCCTTGAGATACCCGAGCAGTTGGAGGCTACCCTTAGCCAGTATGCACCGCCCGAAGCAGGCGAGCGCCGCCCCTCTTTGTGATTTGCTGGGCCTAAATAGACCCTTCATCCAGGATGTGATGCAGCGGGTTGGCTCGCCAGCCCGCTTCTTCTGTCAATATTCCCCGCCTTAACCTGCTACGGCTCTCCTTTCTCAACGTCGCTGCTGGTTAGTCTTGCCCCTCCTTGACTCGCTAGCCATTCATCCAGCGCCAGCAGCTTGTCCTTGGGCAATCTCACCTCGACTGCCACGAACACCCGATCTACTTCCGCCTGTATTCGCTTTGCTGCCTGAGAAACAGCAGCTCTGGACACGCCATGCTTATTGGCTGCTTTAGCGTATGTATCGCACACCTTCATAATCACATCTGAAGCTGCATCACATGCACGCCCCTTCATTCTAAGCCTTGCCAGCGCCGCGTATAGCTGTTGAGTGCTGATGTAATCTGTGGACATGGTATCCCCTGAAAAGTGTGCATTGAACACATTTTTACTTGCCGTAAACAGTAATGCTGCATTAAAGTGTTTACATCATAACGAAGGCAGCCGGTCGGCGTCACCTACGCAGGAAGCCAGGCACCTCGGAAGCTCGCTTGTAATAGATCACTAAATAGGGAACGGGACCATGATTCACGGAGCCATTGATAGCTATGACAGCACAGAATATCTTGGAGATATGGGGGAGTTCTTCGCCCCGGCCTCGACAGATATGGTCGATGGGCTGGTGGGGCGCTACAACGCAATGCGTAGGCGTGTGGAAGAAGTGGCGGCACTGTTTGATGGTGATCGTAAAGGTGTCGTCAACTACTTCATCCAGGGCAATCGCAAGCACGACAACACACGTTACTCATCACTGTCCACAGAGAATATTTTTATTGAAGAAGGCGCGATCGCAGCGCTGAACGCTGAATATTGGGACCGGGCCTTGAAGATGACCGATGTTCTCGACTTCATGCCTCAGACTCGCCGTAGCGAGTGGTGGGAGCAGATTAACGAGATGAAAACCCCTGACTTCACTGAGGAAACCGTAAGGGCAACCCTGACCGAGCTGCTAATGATGCGCGGCACCTTCCTAGCTGAGCGTGTCGACGGTATATTCCGTGCCCTAAGCCGTGAGCATGTTACCAATCGGCCTGAAGGTTTCTACAAACGGATGATCCTCAATTATGTCGTCACTTCCTATGAGACGGTGAATCATGATCAGGCAGGCCATATCAATGACCTTCGCTCAGTCATTGCTAAATTTATGGGCCGGGATGAACCAAACTGGCAGGCCACTAGCCGATTGATTGATATTGCACGGCGCACCCCAGGCAAGCGGTTTATGGTTGATGGTGGCGCTCTGTACCTGAAGGTCTTTAAAAAAGGCACGGCGCATTTTGAGGTACACCCCGAAATCGCTTTTCGCCTAAACCAAGTGCTGGCGCATTTACACCCGACAGCAATTCCTTCCCAGTTCCGCACCCCGCCTAAGCGCAAGCCTAAAGACTTTGTGCTAATGGATCGCCCACTTCAATTTGCGGTCATCAATTTACTCGGTTCCATGCGCAGCGTCCCTACCCGCTGCCCTAGCCACCTTCGACATCTCGAAACACGGTCGCCGAAGACAGAAAACCCTTGGGCGATTGAGTTCGATTATGGAGTGAAGGATAAGGTAGCGTTGGCTGAGGCTGAGCAGGTGCTCAAGGCCATCGGTGGGGTTAAGGTATTCAGTGATAACGGCGCAGTGTCGTGGTTCGAGTTCGACTACCACACCAAGCCGATTTTGGATGAGATTGTTGCCAGTGGTTGCATCCCTGACCATAAGAGCCACCAGTATTACCCTACCCCGGAGCGCTTGGCGTATGAGGTCGTAGAATTGGCCGAGATCAACGACCAGGATACGGTGCTGGAGCCAAGTGCTGGCCAGGGCCATATTGCTGATATGCTTCCCAAAGATCGGACTACCTGTGTCGAGCTGGCACCGCTGCATTGCAAGGTGCTAGCGGCGAAGGGGTTTCGCTGCCATCAAGCCGACTTTCTGGAGTGGGCAAATACGGCCAGAAGCTACACCAAAATAGTCATGAACCCTCCGTACAGCAAAGGTCGAGCCCTGCATCATCTTGAAGCCGCAGCGAGTTGTCTAGCTCCTGGCGGGCGCCTTGTGGCTATCCTCCCCGGCAGCATGCTCGACAAGGATCTACTGCCGGGCTGGGAGGTGGAATGGACTGCTAGCTATCAGGGTGAGTTCGCTGGGACTGGCGTAAACGTGACTATCCTGGTGGCTGATAAGCCCGCCCAGTAAGAAGTAAGCTAGCGCGGTCGATGCGATCGCGCCAGCTTTAGCATTTGGGTTAGCATTCCGAAAACACATCCTAACGGAAAGGTAATGGATCAAGGGTGCTACGAGGCTTACCTCCTGTCTCATGAAATACACAAAACGCTGGGCAACTATCAGCCCTCTCCTTATCGTCCTTGGTCGCCTGAGGATATGGCGTGGCTCGCTGGTGTTGATGATGCCTCTGGAGAGTATTTGAAAGCCGATAATGAGCAAAGCAGCGCCTCCCCCTCTCCTCAATCTCAAGAAACCCAGCTCTCCCTGTTCTAAGCCTCCCTCGATAGTCGTTTTCTTCTCCCTCTAAGCCTTGGCATGCGCCAGCAAAGCGACTCGCGCAAAAAAATCTCTACTTCCCCCGGTTAAGTGTCAGTGGCTGCCCTATCTACCTGCGAGGCCCAATAAGGGCACCTATGAGAGAGCACCGCTGGGAGGCGGAATTGAGATGATGGCGATGCGAGGCAGCACGCTTATTGGCGTGGCCATATTAGTTTGGGTCGCATGGATTGTCCTGGCGACCGATTCAGAAGCTCGAATTGAGCGAACCTGTCAGCCCGTTCTTTGGTTTGGCAATGTGGCAACTTCACTGACGCAGCTAACCTTTCCTAAGCAACAGGAATCGGTGCATGAGGCGTTTGAATCAGCTGACTATGCTTGTCGCTTTACCGTGTGGCGCTTGCTGCACGAAGACGCCTGGATCGAAAGCCACCAAGGTAACGAATCTAGTGATCAGTCGGGGGAGAGCGACCAATGATTTCCCCTACCCGCCTGCTACACCCCATCCGTAGAATTCTCGGTGTCACCGTGGCCACCTTGGGGCTCGCTGCTGGCGCTCATGCCGGAAATGATCAGCCTCTGGCGCTGGTTGAGTTTGCCAGCTTCGATTGCCCGCACTGCCAGGCCATGGACAAACACCACTCTTCTATTCAGGCAGCCGTCGAAGCGGCGGGCCTGGAGTACCGCTATGCTCCCCTGCCTTCCCATACCGGCCTTGAACGAGCATGGCGCGAACGCGCTTATTACGCATCTCGTTCTATTCCAGGGGTCGCCAATGACGTTCGCAAAGCCTTTCTCACGGCTGGCGAAACCGGGGTTCCCCTCAAGGACTATGACGATGTGCTGGCGCACCTCCAATTGCATGTTCCCCAAGTTCGGTGGAACGAGTTTGCGGACGACCATATCAGCGATCCCAGCTCTGTCGAGGCGATTGAGCGAGCAGCGAGGCTTGCTGGTCGGGCAGGTCTTCGTGAGTACCCTGCCTTTGTCGCTGTGTCTCGTTCTGAAGTGAAGCTATTGAGCCTGTCGGGAGACGTTGCCGAGAGGGCCGAGGCGGTAATCAAGTACCTGGAGAACCTTTGATGACACTGCGAAACCCTGTGCTTGCTGTCGCGCTGACAGCTGTTCTCGCTGGCTGTGCAGCACATCCTCCGGCTCTGGAGCACGCACGCACGTCAACGCTACCTGAATCGTATAACACGATGACCAGTCGGCATGTGGTGATCCCTGCCTATACGCTTCAAGGGGTCAACGCGACCCGTACCACCAACTGGTACTACGGGGCTGGCCAGGGGCTTGATCGCTACGCTTACGGCGGCACCGTTTACGACGAGGCCTATTGGCAGCAGCGCCATGCCTCAATGCTGGATGACTACAAGGACGCCATGGAGTCTGTGCCTCTGGCGCGCTTCCATTTCGAGTTCGACTCAACAACGCTGACGCCTACCTCTCAGCGTGAAATGGCTTCCTTCCTGGAAGGAGAAGACCTGGCTGGCCGTGTGCTCATTGTTGGGTACACCGACCATATCGGCCCTGAGTCCTACAACATTTCACTCTCACAGCGCCGCGCTGATGCGATCGCGGGACAGCTCCATTTGGCTTGGCCAAAGGCCCGGTTCCTGACGGAAGGGCATGGCATCTATCCCAAGTTGGTTGACGGCACGACTGATGAAGCGCGGGCGGCAAACCGTCGCGCCGAGATTTTTTACCTGGAGGCAGACCAATGAACGTCTTTATCGCCCACGCCCAGATTCTACGAAAAGAGACGCCAAAGGAGCGCGGTCGTTCTGGTCTGATGGTGCTCAAGGTTGGTAAGAACAAGCGAAGCACAGAAGCCCTAATCCAATCTGTAAATCAGATCATTGTCCGAATTCCGAATCATCTATCTGATCGCGCAGCCAAGCTGGATGTTGATTCTTACATTGAAATTTTCGGCCATGTTGGCGGCATTGTGCGCCGTGCACACCACACGGGTGAGCAGCACCTGAGTGCCGAGTTGGTGGCCAACAACATCCAGCCGGCTGCCCCGATGATCGAGGGCAACATCGAAAAACATCTTTTCAATCGTTTCATTGCTATTGGCTTGCTGAGGGGGGTGAAAACTCCCGAGAAGGAGGGACCACCCTCCACAGCGTACCTGCAGATCGGCCCTGACCGACCGGACCTGGGGCGCTCCTTTCAGCATACCGGCGTGGTGTCCATGGCTGCTTTTGGGCGCGTTGTCGATCGACTTGTCGAGTACGAGGCCGGCACCGCCCTTCATGTTGAGGGACGAGTTACCGGCCTATTGCGAAAGATCCCCAAACCAGGAGCAGAAGGCGGCTTCGAGGAAAGTCTGGAGGTCGGGCTGGTGATGGATCGTGTCAGCCCCACTGCCATGGTCGCTGAGCGGATGATGACGCCGTTTGATGTGGCCAAGCCTGAAGCGCAGAACACCCCAGAAGAAACCAACGACGAAGCTGGCGCTGGGGAATCCGCGGCAGTGGCTGAAGAACAGCGCTAGGAGGTGGTCAATGATTGCCCTACCTGATTGTGTCCCTGAAATCGCTGATTACTACCAAGTACCCATCGAGATTGTCGCGGCAGTGCGTCTTCAAGAGAGCGGCAGCCGAGGGCAATTAGTGGGTCGCATAGGTCCGAACAAGAATGGCACTTACGACCTAGGCGCTATGCAAGTCAATACATGGTGGCTCGACCAGGAAACCAACCGGAATTACCTCCAGCAATGGGGAATTACCGAGCGTGAGTTGTTGGAAAATGAGTGTACGAATTTCGCTGTAGGGACGTGGATTCTCTACGACAACATCACGCGCTACGGCGAGTGGGAGGCGGCATTGGCCGCTTACAACGCTGGGTCGCCGAATAGTCCGGCAGGCCAGCAATACGCAAACGAAGTCCTCGCGACATTAGGAGATCAGTACCAATGACTACTTCCGTAGATACCCAGGCCACAACCAAGCAGGGCAAGCTCGCTCATCTAGTCGAATGCCTCCGCATGAACAAGAAGCGAGCAGCAGAGCGCTCACTGTTGGTTGCTACTACCGCTTTCCTGGCGATGCCAGCATGGGCACAGGAAGACTTTGAAGACTTCGCTGACAAGGTTGAAGAGCTGGCGCATGGGCCCTTCGGTATCGGCATTTCCATTCTGGCGCTGATCATCGGTTGCCTGGTGGGCCTTGGACGTCAATCTGCTGCCCCTGCGTTCCTGGGTCTAGGGATCGCCGGTGCCTTTGCGGTCGGCCCCTTCATGATCAAGGAAATCTTCAGCTGGTTCTCAGGCACCTGAGTTAGGAGTCGCGGGTCATGTCTAACGAGTCCTATCGGATACCGCAGGATGTTGATGCCCCTATCCCCATCTTCGCCTGGGAGATGACCGAGGTGGTTGTCGCCATCATGGTGATCGGCGTGGGCATCATCATGCGGTTTTTTATCCCAGGCCTATTTGCGGGGATCTTTCTCATGATGATGGCTAAGAAGATGCGTGCCGGCCAGAAGCGGGGACAAGTGCAGCATGTCTTGTGGCGGATGGGGCTCAAGTTAGACCCGCTGCTTGGCAAATACGCACCTAGGCCAATGCGATTGGAGTACATTCGCTGATGAAATACCTCAATGCATTGCGAAATCAGTGGGTCGCTGCCAGGGGCTGGATGTTCTGCACCCTGCTCCTGACTGGGTTGCTGATCTATGTCTTGCAGAGCTATGTCCAGCTCAGCGCCAATATGCCAACCCGGCTGGTTCCCTACAACCTGCACGTCGTGGATGGGCCGGTCGAGGTGGGCGCCAGCGCTGGTTATACCGATGCGAGCTACCTCACTGAGATAGCCATGGCGGATGCCCAGCTGCACAGCTCTTGGACCCCAAGGAACGTGAGAAGCCAATACGCTCGGTTCCAGAACCGGATGACGCCGGCCCTCTATGCCAAGGTCGGCAATGATCTACAAGCACGGATTCCAGACCTGGAGAAATCTGAGCGTACCCAGGCCTTGTTCATTGAAGGGACCCAAGTCCTAGACGGCACAGTGCGAGTTTATGGGCGCTTGCGGGCTTGGCATGGCACCGAACAGATCGAAGACGAACCGATTGCTTACCGTGTCCGCTATTCCTTCAGCGGTGGCGTTCCGTATGTCGCTGGTTTCTCTTTGGAGGACGAATGAAAAAGCCTAAGATGCAGGGGCTGGTCATGGTGGCGGCGCTTGCCGTCGCCACCTTTGTCAGCGCCAGCGATGATGTCCAGAAGGTGGTTGTATCCACCGATGCTTATAACCGGCTGGTATTCCCAGAGCCGTACTCTACGATTGTTATCCCCCCCGAGGCCGAGTTGCGTGACAACCCTGTGCCGACTGATGGCAAACGTGGTCTCCTCATCCGTCCTGCAGACGAAGCCGACCCGTTCTCTATCTTCATCCAGCTGCGAAGCGGCGAGGCCTTCACGGTGAAGCTAGAGCCGGAAAGCGGCATCGATGCCCAGGTGTTCCGGTATCGAAACGCCCCTGACCTATCCGCAGAGCCCGAAAGGGAAAGCCGGCCCAAGGATCGTTGGATTGCTGACACTATCCTGTCCGCTTTCCAGGGGGCTCGCCCTAGCGGGTTTGAGCCGGCTGGCGCCCCGCCTAGTGCCCGACTTGAAATGCCTAATGGCGGCACGCTCAAGCTCACAGCGGAAACCCAGTACCGTGGTTCCGGCCATGTCGTGAATATTTACCGGCTGTCTTCTGATACCTCCCTTGAAGTCGAGCCTCGTGACTTCTACCGCGATGGCGTCGTTGCTGTTTCCTTGGAAGGGGACACGGTAAGTGAGCGCGATCAGCCCCGAATGATCGTCGTGGAGGTTGACCGTGGCTGAAGATCAGAACAACCAGCAGCCGAATGAATCGGGCCAGGACAAGCCTTCTAGGGTGGCCAAGGCCCGAGCTAAGTCCAAGGTAGTCTCTCAGAGCCTGTTGGAGCGAGCGCAGGGAAGAAAGTGGCTTCTATATGGTGGTGGGGCCTGCCTAGTCATCTGGCTTGTGGCAAGTAACGCTATTAGCGCACGAGACAACAGTAGCAATAAAGCGCCCCCTCCCCCGGAATTTATGGACACCACGCCGGATACACGGCATGGGGAGGAAGTCACTATTTCCCGACTTCAACAACAGTTAAGGGAGGCTCATGAAGAATTGGCAGACCAGCGCGAGAGTCAAGAGCAGAGGGATGCACGACTTCAGGCGCAGCTCGAAGAAATGCAGGCTGGCATGGAATCCGAACGCGAGCAAACGCGGGAAACCATGGAGTCGCTGCGCACACGACTAGCCGATATTTCTAGCGGAGATGATGGCACCAGTGAGGTTCGCATTGGCACATCTTCAAACAGAAGCACCGACGCCAACCGTGCCCCGTCTGACTATCTTCGCCCCCCCCGAGGCGACGACGCTGGCGCGGTACCTCCGCCCCCGGTAGCGCGTCGAGATGGTGACTCTGGCCGTGCCGGTTTACCCCCGAGGCAACAATCGTCGACACAGGGCGGCGTCATTCCTTCACAGTTTCCACAGCTCCAGAAGGAAGAAGGACCGGCTGACCCGATCGTACTCAATGGCTCAAGTGGTGAGTCCAGCGCTCGCATCTTACGTAATGAAGCGGCTCAGCAGGATGACGAAGAAGAGGATCTGGGGCCACCTAAAGCTGGGTTCCTCCCTATGGGGTCGTTCTCTGAGGTGGCAATGTTGACTGGCGCTGACTTTGGCGCTGCCGAGCGTACCCGCAACAACCCTCAGCCGGTGCTATTCCGCATTCAAAACGATGCATTCCTACCTGGCAGTGCGCGGTATCGCCTCGCTGACTGCTTTGGTATGGGCGGTGGCTACGGTGATTTGTCGAGCGAGCGAGCGCATATCAACGTCTCTCGTATTTCCTGTGTCGATACACGGACTGGAATGATGCTTGAGTCTCCAATCAATGGCTACATCGTGGACTCGGATGGCCGTCTGGGGCTTCGCGGCAAAGTTGAGCGACGTGCTGGCGCCCTGCTGGGTAAGGCCATGCTTGCTGGCTTCGCAGAAGGCGCCAGCAGCATTGCTGCAACAGCAGCTCAAGGTGCTGAATCGGCTGTCACAGGCAGCGGCGTTGTCACCACCATCGACCCGAACAGTGTCGCCGAGGTTGGCATGTACGGCGGTGCTGGCCGCGCGATGGAGATACTGGCAGAGCGTTACATCGAAGAGGCTGAATCCATGTTCCCGGTGATCGAGGTTCCATCAGGGCGCCGCGGCACTGTTGTAATCCAGGAAGGCCAGAAGCTCGAGTGGGAAGCCTACGAGCTGTCCGACAAGATGCCGAGCGAGGGCTAATACGATGAGCTTGAAGTTGATGATCCCCTTGACCGCCCTGCTGTTCCTCGGTGGCTGTGCCACTGTCCAGCATGATTGTGAGCTGGGAAGCGAGTGTGTCGGTACCGGCGATGTTTATGAAGCTGCGGTGGCAAATAGTGGTTCCTCTGAAACAGTGATGGAGGGCCGTAAGGATGGCTCAGAAGCTGAAGAAGAAAAGATCGAGCAATGGCGACCCTATAGCGGGGGAGGCCTAACCGATATGCCTGTCTACCAGCCAGGTAAACCGGTGCGTATCTGGGTGGCGCCATGGCGCGGTGATGACGGCATTCTACGATCGGGCGAGTACCTGTATGTGACTCTGCCCGATGAGTGGAGTTATGGCCAGCTGCGTGACGATGGCATTGGGGCAGGCATGATCGGACCTTCTCCGGGTGTTCAACACATCGCGCCGAGAGGGCAAGACGCCAGCGTGAATCCTTATCGCATTCAGCCGCTAATGCAGATCGTCCCGGAGAATTGATATGAAGATAACCGCGATGACTCGTATGCGGCACCAAGTGCGCCGCATGATCCAGCAGGGCGCTCCCGATTATGGCGATCGCGCCCTCCCCCTCCAGGCAGCCGAGGCGCTGACTGAGCGGGATGATCCCGCGAGCCTGCTCCCCTACATCGACTATGAAGATAACTACTGTGTCCGGGATGATGGTAAACATCCTCAGCTTGGCTTCGGCGTCCAGTTTGCGCCATTGATGGTGGCTGGCAAGGACATCGAGGAGCAAATCGAGTCGCTGATTACGCGAGCGCCAGCGGACACGGTTATCCAGTTCGTCGCCCATAGTTCGCCGGCCATTGAGGACCGGATAAATACCTGGCAGGCACGGCGGTTACGTTACTGCAAAGACCCTATGCTCCAAGAGCTGGTAGAGCGCCGTAGCAAGCACATGCTTGACGCCGCGGCCGGGAACAAAAGCCTCCTACCGAATGAGCGTCTATATCCCCGGGAGGTGCATTACTTCGCCTTTTTCACCATGACCTTTGGCGGTGATCCAGAGCATGCTGAAGAGATTCGTTCATGGCGGCACATGTGCGACGAATTCCGGCAGTCGGTGATGGGGACATTCAGCTCTATGGGCCTGTCCCCTGCCCTGATGAACGAATTGGGTACGCGACGTGTGCTGCGCCGCATAGCCAACCCACAAATGGTGCCAGGGGAGCTTCAACGCCTGGAGGAGGAAGGTGGTCACTTCATTGATTCCATTTTCGATAAGCGCACACGCATTCGAGTGAAGTCCTCGGGTGCAGTCCAGTTTAGCGACAATGAAAGGGAGGTGGATGTTGTCCCTTTGACCATCGACACCTACCCGGACTACCTGCGTCTCTACATGACAGGTGACATGCTTGGGGAGTTGAAGTCGGCGACCGATCGGATCGCGCCGGCCTACTGGATGTATACCACCATCTACAAGCCGAACACCGAAAAGGCTCGTGATGACATCACCATGCGAATGGGCATGATCTCAAAGCAATGCATGAGTGATTCCGAGTGGTACAAGGGGATGATGCCTCACCTCTTCACGCGGCGTAGAGATACCCAGCAGCTGCTCAACGATACTCGCTCAAACTACTGCCCGGTACGCATGTGGTCGGGGATCAATATCATCACCGAACCCGAGCGCGCAGCCTCCGACGCTGACTATCTTTCCTCGTTGTGGCGGAAAGCAGGCTTCAGAGCCTCGCGTGAACGCTATATCTCGCTGCCTATCTGGTTGTCGTCTTTGCCATGGGGCTACAACCCACGCATGGACAAGCCTACATCAGGCCTTCAGCGGGCACAGATGGTGTCCAGCCTAAACGGCGCTTGCGCCTCAATCTGCCAGGGCGATTGGGGCGGTAACGGGCCAGTAGTACGCAAAGACCCACAGGGGAACCCTTACCTCTACGCAAACGGACTGTTGCTGGTTTCTCGCCGCGGTCAAATGTCGTGTATCGACATTTTCGATTCGGCCACCTCATACAATTTTTCGGTGATCGCGACCTCGGGTGCGGGTAAGTCATTCCTTGCCAACGAATTCGTTACCGACATGCGCTGTCGTGATGGCGTGGTCCGTATCATTGACGTGGGCGGCTCTTATAAGGAGCTGTGTGAACTGCTGGGCGGTCAGGAACTGAGGTTTGATCCTAACCATCCGGTCTCACTTAACCCATTCTGGGGTATCAAAGGCAAGCAGCGTTACGACGATGATGAAGGTGGCAGCGAGATCGCAGAAATGATCCCGGTGCTGAAGGATGCCATATCTCAGATGGCGTTCCCCCTAGGTGAGCCCGACAACTACGAATACCAGTTGATCGAAAAAGGCATCCTTGAGGCGCACGATAAACATGGCGAGGTCATGGAAACCAAGCATGTCTATCAGTGGCTTGAGTCCCGGGCAGACAGTGATCCGGTGGCCAAGAGTATTGCGTTGCAGTTGGAGCCGTATGCCGTAGGTCGGCATGCCGCATGGTTCAACGGTGAGCCCCAGCTGGATCTTTCCAATGAGTTCACCATACTCGAGCTGGAAGAGCTAAACGTCGATCGTGAGCTTCGGAATGTGGTCATGACACTCCTGATGGCTCGGACGACGCGGGACATGTATCTGCGCCCACGCAACATCCCGAAAATGATGCTGATCGATGAGGCATGGGATCTACTCGCGGACCCGAAAAGCGGGAAGTTTATCGAAACCGCCTTCCGGCGCATCCGTAAGTATTACGGCAGTGCCGGTTTCATTACACAGGGCTTCAAGGATACCGACCTGTCGCCGGCCGCTCAGGCTGCCTTCGACAATGCACCTTGGACGTTTGTGCTCAAGCAGTCGGGTCCCTCGCTCGACTACGCACAGAAAAACGGAAAGCTGGGCGGCGAAGACGAATTCCTATTCGATATGCTGCGCGGTGTGAAGCCCGGTGCCGGCTATTCGGAGGTCTTCGTCAAGCACGAGAGCGGGGGTGGCCTTTTCCGCTTTGTGGTCGATCCTTACTCCTACTTCCTATATTCGACCAATCCCAAGGACCAGGCACGCCTGATGAAGCTCACTTCAGCGGGCTACAACACGCAGGAGGCCATCCGCATGCTGGCCGAGGGGCAAGGGTAGGCTTGGCTTATGCTGGCGCTCCTGTCTGCCTTGTCGGCCTGTTTCGCTGGGGCGCTTGGTTATACTGTGATGGTGGTATTGCCGGTGGTGGTCTTCGTTGGCTTACCCCTGGAGTTCATACGTCCCCCTGGTGAGCTTATGACAGTCACTTGGCTGGCCAAGGCCACCTACCTCGCAGGTGGGTGGCTAACTGCCCTCGCCTGGCTAGGGCTTAGGCTGGCGCCAGCCAGTTACCGTATCGGCCGGCTATTCCCAAGGGCTCGTGAGATTGCAGATCGTGTCTGGGTTTACGAGACGCCTGCCCTTCAGGCCTATGCTATGCCGAGCCCTACGGGTGGCGTTGTAATCGTTTCCCGGGGCGCCCTCAATCTGCCTCCTGATGAGCTTGAGTGGCTGCTGGCGCACGAGAGGTCACACCTTCGCCGCGGCGATGCGTCTGCGAGCCTATACTGGTGGACGCAGCACAGCATTTTGCGGGTGGCGCTTTGGCTGGCGCGGTTGATCTATACAATTCTTCGTCCCATTCCCCTGATTGGCCTGTTGAGCGGCTTGTACTTTTCTGTGGCGAGCTTGGGGATTCGCTTGGCATTAGGGCTTTTCTCGACACATCCGCCGACATATCGGCGTATCAAGCGCCTGGAGCGTATGACATGAGTTTGATGGGGTATCGCTCGACACTGCTAAGATCCGTTATTGCTCTAACTATCTTCTACAGTCTCGCCGCGGCTACTGCTTTTTACTTCATGGGGCCGGAAACGCTGCAGGAGTGGCTAGCTGGCGCTGGCTTTTGGGTAGAGGGTGACGAAGAGATAAACCCCGCGAACGCGGCATCAGCGGCCACTGAGGTCGTCCTGGCAAGGTTGCGTGTTGTCTGGCCATGGTTAGCCGGGGGAATGGCTGCTGGCTCTGTGATCGTTCTGCTCATAGTGGGAATGGGATTAATAACACGTCGACAGCGCGCTAAATCTCGCGGTGAGTTCCGGGGCATGGATCTCTCAATTACGTACATGCCTTATCCTGATCCGATTAACTTCAAGCCAGTGAAAGCGCAGCTGTCGGGTAACGTTCCGGCACATCACATGCCGCTAATTAACCAGTTGCTCGGTTACCTCCAGGCTCACCCTGATGCTTTTTGCGGTGACGGCCACAGTACGACACTGCTTGAGCACCATCTAGGCGTGATCGATGAGGCCTTCGAGTACGAAGGTGCCGATCCCCTCCTCCCTCTTGCCGCGGCAGCACATGATATTGGCAAGACTGTTTCGCATGCGAAACAGGACGGGCAGTGGGTCCGCCTGTCCTACCACGATAAACAGAGCGGGCGTCTGTTGGCAAAGTTCCCCGCGTGGTGGGAGCTGCCTGAGGATGAGCGAGCCATACTGTTGCTGGCAGTAAAATACGAGCATTCTCCCAACCTGATGCCAGTGGCTTTCCCTGGCCTCAGTAGCAAGGGGGTGCGCCGCGCAGTCACTCTCCTCCAGCAGCTGCGAGAGATAGACGGCCTCGCTACACGAGGCGAGAAACGCAAGGTGCTTGAGAATCTGAATGTCCAGGAGCTGGCGATCGAA
The DNA here is from genome assembly GCF_022489065.1 of Vreelandella neptunia. Taxonomy (GTDB): domain Bacteria; phylum Pseudomonadota; class Gammaproteobacteria; order Pseudomonadales; family Halomonadaceae; genus Vreelandella; species Vreelandella neptunia_A. The sequence goes on from NZ_JAKVTW010000020.1 coordinate 26,503, forward strand.
ACGTTCTTGCGAGTGGTTCCCCAAGTACCCTATCAGGTGAAAGGTTTAGCGAAGCGTGTCAAAGCGGCAGGCTTCCGCGTTGGTGAGCGGCTTTACCTCTCCGAACATCATGTTCGGGAGACAGCCCTTTCCAAGCTGGATGATGACGTTGCCGCGGCCTTTGGCGGTGACTTTCGAGCCCGAGGTAAATCAGGGGAGTTTACACAGGCACTTTTGGCAGCATTGGCCGATCGCGGCTGGCTCATCACTGAAATGGAGGGAGTGCCAGAGGGGAGCGAAGCGGCGAAGACCTGGACGTTGCCATCTGACCAAGCGTTGTGGCGGGTACGTTCCGGCATAATCGAGTTCAGGGGAATGATCGCGGTGGAGCTGCCAGTAGAACACCAAGGCCTATACCCGCGAGAAACCGCTTATGAGGTAACCGTCCTCGGCCCCCAGGGCAAGCACAGTAGCAACGCTGGCGTTGCGCCAACAAAAGACAGTGGTAAGCGGGAAGAGCGCATGACTAAGCCTAAAGGTATTCCAGCGTCAGACGTATGTGATGTCAGCCTGTTTGCTTCAGTGCCTACGGGTACGGGTGATGCAACGAAAACCAGTGGGAATGCTGCACAGAAGAGTTTAGGGGCAGCGAGCAAAACCTCTACATTCAGCCATGAATCACTCACGAATACCGACGTGGCTTCCTCCTGGCTGCTAGATGATTCCCAGGCGGCAGGTGGGAATACTGCACAGGAAGAGACGCGACAGCCCACCCCTTGCGGTGGGGATGCTGCACAGAAAGGCAATGGCACCCAGAACCAGCAGGCCTCCGCAATGGTTGAAACAGGCGAAGGAAAAGATATAGCCGGTGCCAAGCCGATGGATGATCTCCATGCGGCAGGTGGGGATACTGCACAGGAAGAGACGCGCCAGCCCATCCCTTGCGGTGGGGATGCTGCACAGAAAGGCAATGACACCCAGAACCAGCAGGCCTCCGCAATGGTTGAAACAGGCGAAGAAAAAGATATAGCCGGTGCCAAGCTGATGGATGATCTCCATGCGGCAGGTGGGAATACTGCACAGGAAGAGATGCGCCAGCCCACCCCTTGCGGTGGGGATGCTGCACAGAAAGGCAATGGCACCCAGAACCAGCAGGCTTCCGCAATGGCTGAAACAGGCGGAGAAAAAGTTATAGATGGTGCCTGGCTGCTGGACGATTCTCATACGGCAGGTGAGAACACTACACAGGAAGGCACGGGCCAGCCAATACCTTGCGGTGGGGATGCTGCACAGAAAGGCAATGATGCCCAGAATCAGCAGGCCTCAGCCAAAGCTGAAACAGGCGACGAAAAGGCTATAGTTGGCGCTTGGCTGCTAGAGGATGTCCCCGGTGTCGGTGGGGATATTGCACATTATGAGCAGGATGGGATGAGTAATTCCATTCATACTAAGACTCCAGCAGGATTTAAAAGAGAATCAGAGGGAGCTTGGTTACTAAATGAGATTGTTGAGGCGGCCGGTGGGAACGTTGCACAGATAGCGACCAATGACCAAATTTCGCCCACAACAAGCGGGGGGGATGTTGAACTGATCGCTGAGCAAGCCGAACCCACGAATGACTTTTCAGAGATTAGTCAGCTGACGCTAGGGGCTGACGCAGATAACCATAGTGATGTTTCGGCTGAGCTGGGTGACTGGAGCCCAGAGGCCGATAACGCACCGAATGATACCCATATTCAACTTGGCCTGGGGGAGGCAATGCTGGCCACAGCTGAGCATGAGTCCCCAGTGACACAGCCGAGCCATCAGCCAGTCCCTACTGTCATGGTTGATAAAACGACGCAAGGTGCTACAGAACAGCAGAAATCGGCTGTGTCTGGGCAGAAAGATGTACGGACATCCTCACCTATCCAGCGACGCCTGAAGAAGCGAGGTGGGACCTCGGCTGGTCGCCAAAAGGCTTTAAACAACGAAGCGCCAGCGGATAAAAGCGAACAGACAGGCCAAGTGAAAGCGAGCAGAGGGTCATCCAAGCCTGCCGGTGCCAAGGCGGAAGTAAAAGGAGTGCCTAAGCTGTTCAGTTGACCAAACATCACCTTGCGGAGATGGACTTCGAAGCGCTGAAGTTATATGATGCATTTATGTAGCAACATCGCTGCATTTTTGCAGGGAAAATAGGCTATGAGCGTTGAAGCAATCATCGAGCCGTCCGATTACGTTGCTCCCGACACTTTCAATCAATTCCTCGCTGACTTGAAAGCTCGGGCACGGCAAACCAAGAGCCCAATCATCAGCCCGAGGATGTTCTGCCTTGCCCTGGGCATGGATGTACAGACGCTGGCCTCGCGGGCGCATGTCCACCGCGTTACTGTAAACCGCGCCCAGGGGGCTGAGAAGCTGCAGACTTACTTACGGGATGCGGTGCGAGTCATGGGAGCAGCGGCTGACATAAATGGTAATTTTCAGGATGCCGCGTTCTGGTTTCGTAATGAACCGATCAGCGCATTCAATTTCAGGACACCAGAGCAGTTGGTCAGCGAGGGACGAGCTGAGGATCTATTGAACTATGTTCAATCACTTCACGCAGGCGCGGCTGGATGATCCTTACCAGCCTGGCAGATCAACCAGCCTATCGTGTCCATGTCCCCCGCTGGGCCATCGCCCCCCACAAGTGGCGCAGGCGCCGCCCAGCATGGCGGTCGCCTCAATCGTATCGGGGTTCCCGCACTCTACCTTGCTCTGGAAGAGCTGACCGCGCTTGAGGAGTGCCGGCAGCTCTCGACCCTGATGCCACCCGGTCTTATTGTGAGCTACACGGTAGCGTTGGCCACAGTAGTGGACTTCAGCCATGGGTACACGGCTGACTGGGACTCTCTCTGGCAGGAAATGGGTTGTGACTGGCGTAGAATTTTGTTTAATGATCGCGTTGAACCGCCCAGCTGGTTGCTCGCTGACCTAGCCTTGGAGGCTGGTGCTAGCGGCATACTGTTCCCGTCGTTGGCCAATCCACGGGGTGTAAACCTCGTAGTCTACACCGACGCCTTCATTTCACGTCACACCGCCCCTACCTCTCTTCGAGACCTGTCATACGGGAATGAGAAGAGAAGGATGCAAAATCATGATGATGTGCTGATTGTCCGAGGCGATGCTGATCTACGTTGCTACTGGCTAGCGATGGAGGGGCAGCCCTTTGCAGATGTCGAGCCAGCGGAGTTCGGGATCGAGCGGCAGAAAGCGCAGGTAAGGTTCCGTACTTGGGACTGATCCTACTCTGCCACAGTAAGGCTATCAATTGATGGCAAACGGAGAACCTGCCCGTTAAGCATGGGTTATACGGGCTTGTAGTTCGCCCAGACTGTTGATTTCACGCTTCCCCAGGCTGTCTGCTGAGGGAGGCATTTTCAAAACCGCTTAATCCATCCGGTCAGTCATGCTTTTTGAAAGCTCGAATAATGAGAAAAGCTATGAACAGCGCTAAGTGGAATAAGTTGCTAGCTCGGTGGTGCCTTCTTAAAAATCAGTATCAATTGGGTTCAGGGGACTGCAGCCAGTCCAAGTTCTTACTGGCCTATCCTTAAATGCTCCAAGTTTAATACTATTATGCTTACACATATCGGCTGATTTTCTGCCATCTTTGATCATAAAGTCGATATAAAGCATCACTATTAGGCTAGAAGTGTCCGGAGAACACAGAGCAGTCCAGTTTTCTTTACACATGAAGCTTGCCCCTCCAGGTGTTATTTTCAGAAGACGATCGCACTGCGTGTCTGAAGTCGGTTGCACTGTGGTCTGGGGCTTCGGACTGGCTGGCCTCCAAAGCGGCGTAAAGGGCCGTCTTGCTGACCTTGATGCGTGCGGCGGCCTCGCGGATGCTCAGCCCATTGGCGAGGTGCTCCCTTGCCCGCTTCAGCTTGTCGTCGGTGACAACGGGCTTGCATTCTCCTTTGCGCCCACGGGCGGCGGCAGCGGCCAGCCCCGCCTTGGTGCGATCACGGATCAGATCACGCTCGAACTGCCCCAAGGCGCCGAACACGTGGAAGATCAGCCGCCCACCCGGCGTGGTGGTATCGATGCTTTCGGTCAGCGACCGGAATCCGACGCCACGCGCGTCCAGAGTGCTGACCACTTCGATCAGATGCGGCAGTGAGCGTCCCAGTCGATCCAGTCGCCACACAACCAGCACATCCCCGTCGTGCAGGAACCCCAGCGCGGCTGTTAGGCCGGGTCGTTCTTCCTTGGCCCCGGAGACGGTGTCATCAAAGATTCGCTCGCACTCCGCCTTGCGAAGCGCATCGGTCTACAAGGCGGTGTTCTGCTCCGCCGTCGGGACCCGCGCATAGCCAATCAGCGCCATTGACTGCCCCTTTTGTCCGCTAATCCGTCCGTTTATCTTATTGTCCCAAAATACATCAAACAAGCTGTTGTCGGACAATGTCCGGATTGGCCGCCTAATGATCGTTTCTCGGACAGGCTGCATTGTGCGCCGCCATGCTGAACCAATTCGAGGATCGTTTGACACGGCTCGTTCACAAGTCCGCTGCACACCGGGCGAACCGCCCAATGTATGGGTACAACCACCTTCTGACAACGACAGGCAATCAATGGGCTCAACACACGCGTTCGACGCGCTGATGAATATGGCGGGTTCATCGTTCCGTCACCATCGCTCGCTGCCCTGACTGCCGGCAGCCGCGGTGCCTCCAGCAGTGCTTCTCTATCCAGCGTTAAAGGGAGTGGTGGCCGATTACGGGTGAATAAAATTACTCTTGAGACGCTTTCAGTGTAACTTCCTTACAGATAAGTTATGAGCTATATCACAGTCTGTTCGCACAAGCGCGACAAGCGACGGGCGACGAAGGCTCTTTGGCGAAAGAGCACGCGGATACTCTTCTTAAGGCTTCGACATGGACAACGTGTAAGTGCACGCCGGACAAGAACGCGGGGATAGCGCCCCTCAGGACGAATTGGCCTCCATCGAGTCCAGTGAACGGCTTATGAGAGCCCTGGGGCGCGGTCTCTTAATCAGCCTGGTCACGATCTTGATCGCCGTGGCCGGGGTCTTCGGGGTGGTGATCCTGTCGTCGCAGTCGCTCGATCGCTATGCCGAAGCGAAGTCGCGGGAGCAGGTGCAGCGACTGCTCGATCTCGAGCTCGAGGAACTGGCCAACCGCAGCCGAGATTATAGCTGGTGGAACGAGGCCGTCGAGCTGGTAATCTACCAGCGAGACACCGACTGGGCCATGGAAAACGTCAGCGGTTATCTGCAGAACCAGTACGGTACCGACTGGGTAGTGAGTCTGGATCGCGAGGCGACACTGATCCACGGCGTACACAAGGGTACGGAACTGGAGGCGCTGCCCGAGGGCCTGCTGACCGCCGAGTTCAAGCAGCTCATGGCCGAGGCCATCGACACCGATTTCGCCGACCCCGAGCCCGCATCTGACATCCTGGATATCCAGGGAGCGCCTGCCCTGGTCGCCGTGTCGCCGTATGTGGCCTACGACCCGACCCCGTATGCCACCGATCAGGCGCATGGCTATCTGATCCTGGTCAACTACATCGACGAGGCCATTCTGGGCGCTTGGCGTCGTGATTTTCAGATCGAGGCCCTGCGTCTGCTGCCTGCAGCGGCAGCTCCCCCTCGGGAGACAGGCCAACTGGCGTCCCTCCCCCTGGCAACACCGAGCGGCGAGCCGCTGGGCACCCTTCAATGGCGTCCGGAGCATCCTGGCCAGAGCCTCCTCACACAGCTCCTACCCTGGGTGATTGGAGGCGTGCTACTGATCCTCGCGGGCAGCCTCTTCTTCTATCGACGGCTGCGAGCCTATGGCAGGCTGGCCCATGGTCACCTCATGGAATTGAGCACCAGTCGGGAACTGCTTTTTCGTCAGGCGAACTACGATTTTCTCACCGGATTGGCGAACCGGTCGCTGTTTATAGAGCACCTGAACCACGAGTTGGCGCGCTGCATCCGCCATAAGCTGAAGGCCGGAGTCCTCTACGTTGACCTGGACGGTTTCAAGGCCGTCAACGACACCCTGGGCCATACCGCCGGCGATGAGCTGCTGTGCTGGGTGGCCAAATCCATGGCGAAGCTCGTGCGCACCGAGGACGATGTGGCACGCTTCGGTGGTGATGAATTCTGTCTGTTGCTGACCGACGTCGCCTCTGAGGAAGATGTGTCACGGGTCGTCGACAAGATTCATGCCCTGCTGGCGGGCCCCGTTGAGGTGGGCGGCAAGCACATGCTGGTCGGGGCGAGTATCGGGATCGCGATGATTCCCGACGACACTCAGGATCTCTCCGATGTGTTCCGCTATGCCGATATCGCCATGTACCAAGCCAAGTCGAGGGGCACAAACCTGTTCTGCTTCTATGATGCAACGATGGAGGAGCGCTCGCAGTAACATGCAAGGCTGAAGGGTCTGTTGGCTCATTGCCTGACCCATGAAGAGCTGTACCTGCGCTATCAGCCTATCTATTCTCTGGTGAGCCGTGAGATCACCGGCATGGAAGCACTGCTCCGGTGGCGCCACAAGGAACTGGGGGAGGTGTTGCCGGCCGAATTCATTCCCGTGGCGGAAGAAACGGGCCGGAATATCACGGTCTCGATCAATATCTCGGCCAAGCAGCTGCGCGACCTGACGTTTCCGTTCAAACTGAAACAGCTGCTGGAAAAACACGGCGTGGAGTCTTCCAGCATCAAGCTCGAGATCACCGAGAGCCTGTTGATCTTGGAAAGTGACAACTAGCACCGTGTACTGCTCGACCTGGCGAAGCGAGGATACCGCCTGGTGCTGGATGACTTCGGCACGGGGTATTACGGCCTTGGCGACCTGGGCCGCTATCCCCTGGAAACGGTCAAGATCGACAAGTCGTTCGTGTCCGGCCCGAAAGCCTCCTCGCTGAACGCCTCGCTGGTCAAGACCATCGTCTTCATGGCCAACCACTGTGGCATGAAGACCATCGCCGAGGGGATCGACACCCCCGAGCAGGAAGCGTTCGTGCGCGATACCGGCTGCACCCACGGCCAGGGCTTCCTCTTCAGCCGTCCGACCTCGGTGGCCGACATCATTGCCCTGATGGCCCCGCCCTCGCCTTCCCCAACGGCGTCCTGGAACGAGAGCGTCTCGGTCTCGGGGCATGCCCCATCAGGCGCCAGGGAGTCATCCCTGTGTCCGGCCATGCACTATCGTGGTGCATGGTCGAGCATTGTAGTTGCCCGTTGCCCGTTGCCCCGCCCAAGGCCCACTGGCGTGTCGGGCTGGCTGGCCTTCAAAACGGCGTAGAGGGCCGTCTTGCTGACCTTGATGCGTGCGGCGGCCTCATGCCCCAATTCAAGTGTCACCAAGGCTCCGATGATGGACGTTCGGAACTGGGCCTGTGCTCAGGTCGGACAGGATGGTCACGCCTTGCTCGGCAATTGGTGATGTATCTGATGCCATGCCTCGACCCGCCCATGGTGCTTAGGAGGACTGAGCATAGTCGAGGTTGGTGAAGGCGATTGCTGAAACAATTCTTTCAGAAGACCACTGCACACCGGGCGGTCCGCTCGATGCGCTGGTGCAGCCGTCTTCTGAAAATGACACCAGGACTTCCTGGAGGGGCAATTTTGCGTAAATAAATTACGTTAAATTTTCTACGTAAAGAAAACGTACCTATTATTCGGATTTATAGAGCCATGGTCACTACTACGCGTCCGCGAATGCGACCGGCGAGCAGATCATCGGCCGCCTCGATGGCGTCGTCGAGGGCGATGGAGCTGGTGATAGCATCGAGCTGCTCGGGAACCAGCAGCTCCCCCAGACGCCGCCAGGACTCGACGCTATCCGCGTAGGGGCGCATCACGCTGTCGATCCCCGCCAGGGTCACGCCGCGCAGGATAAAGGGCGCGACGCTGGCGGACAGGTCCATGCCCTGGGCCAGACCGCAGGCGGCCACCGTGCCACCGTAGCGGGTTGAGGCCAGGACGTTGGCCAGGGTGTGGCTGCCCACGGCGTCGATAGCTCCCGCCCAGCGCTCCTTGCCCAGCGGGCGTCCCGGCTCGGAGAGGGTAGCCCGGTCGATCACCTCCGCGGCGCCGAGCCCTTGGAGGTAGTCGGTCTCCTCTGGGCGGCCGGTGTAGGCCACCACCCGGTAGCCCAGCCGCGTGAGCAGCGCGATGGCGTAGCTGCCGACCCCTCCGTTGGCGCCGGTGACCAGCACATCACCCTGCTCCGGGGTGACGCCTTGCCTCTCTAACGCCATCACTGAGAGCATGGCGGTGTAGCCGGCGGTGCCGATGCCCTGGCTTGGCGTGGCGTGAAGGCCGCCGGCAGGGGAATCAGCCAGCGGCTCTCTAGACGGGCCTTCTCGGCCAGTCCGCCCCAGTGGCCCTCGCCCACTCCCCATCCGTTGAGCAGCACTGCATCGCCCGGCGCATAGGCCTCGCTCGCGGAGGCCTCCACCGTACTGGCTAGGTCGATGCCCGGCACCATGGGGAAGGCACGCACCACTGGCCCCTTGCCGGTGATGGCCAGGGCGTCCTTGTAGTTGAGGGTGCTGCAGTCGACCCGGACGGTGACGTCGCCCTCGGGCAGCTGCGACTCGTCAAGGGTCTCGAGCGTCGCCTGCTGCCGGTTGTCTTGCTTGTCGAACAGGATGGCTTTGAACATGTTGCACCTCGTGTCGTGGTGGGGTCTTTTATTGTAGTGGCATAGTGAATTTGGCCACCTAATTAGAGGTGCTAATATGCACCAAGACATCACTAGGTGGCAGCATGACAACATGACCAAAACGTAACTTTAGCCCTGAATTCCGTCTCGAAGCAGCACAGCTGGTCGTCGATCAACACTACACTGTTCGTGAAGCGGCTGAAGCCATAAATGTGGGGCATTCGAGCATGGATAAATGGGTTCGTCAGTTACGCCAAGAGCGTGATGGCCAAAGCCCTAAAGCAACGCCCATGACGCCCGATCAGCTCAGGATTCGCGAGCTTGAAAAGCGCATCCGTGACATTGAGATGGAAAAAGACATCTTAAAAAAGGCTACCGCTCTCTTGATGTCGGACTCCCTGAACACTTCTCGCTGATCGAGAAGCTCAAGACGAGCTACCCGGTAAAAAAACTGTGTGACGTGTTTGGCGTGCATCGCAGCAGCTTTAAATACTGGAGACAACGTTCAAAAAGACCTGTGTGTGCCACGAAGACTAAGGAAATAGCCAAGGTCAGAGAGCTATTTCGCGAGAGCGAAGGCTCTGCAGGGGCGCGCAGCATTGCAGAGATGGCGACAAGGCAGAATGTACCGTTAAGTCGCTATCGCGCTGGCCGCCTGATGGAAAAGCTTGGCCTGATTAGTTGCCAAATACCCGGTCATAGCTACAAGAAAACGGGCGAAGAACATGCTGAGGTACCGAACCACTTAGCGCGTCAGTTTAACGTTGAGGCGCCCAACCGCGTTTGGTGTGGCGATGTCACCTATATCTGGACTGGCAATCGCTGGGCTTATCTAGCCGTTGTTATGGACTTATTTGCTAGGAAAACGATTGGCTGGACGATGCCAAGAACACGCTCATGGGGTTAGTGGGTCTTGAAATCCGGCGTGGCAGCCTGAAACACGGCTGTACGGTAATAAAGCCAGCGGTAGTGGCTAAAAAGTGGTCGCGCAGAGAATACTCGGGCCATGTTGACTGCTTCACTTGCCCAGAGATGAATTGTTTAGTGCTTTACTAGAATTACACTTCTAATAAACCTATTCTTCAATCGTAGAAAATATGGTTGAAGCTCAAGCGCCGATCAGCGACTGCCTGAGAACCGCTTTGCCAGCCACCATCCTCCTATCATCGACAGTAGCATTGCCATGAGTGGCGTGGTCAGCCCAGCGAAAGAGGCGAATGCTGGTCCGGGGCAATAACCGGACAATCCCCAGCCAATTCCGAACAGGACCGCCCCACCCATCAGTCTTCCATCCAGATCACGCCGAGTGGGTAGTTGGAAGGCCTGAGCAAACAAGGGCTGTGAGCGGCGCAGCACGAGTCGATAACCGATGAACGTCGTGGTGACGGCACCGCCTAGTACAAACATCAAGGTCGGGTCCCAATCTCCAAACACATCAAGGAAATTCAGCACCCGGGTCGGGTCGGTCATGCCGCCGATCGCCAACCCTAACCCGAACAGCAACCCGGCGAGATAACCCATCAACGTTTTCATATGCCACCTCCGATGAGATGACGCATGACGAAGACGGTCAGCATGGCGCTTCCAAGAAAGGTTAAGGTGGCCGCCAACGATCGTGGTGAGAGTCGCGCCAGGCCGCTGACGCCGTGACCACTAGTACAGCCGCTGCCGACTTTTGTCCCGACGCCGACCAATAGACCTGCCAGCAGCATCAGCCCGATATCTCCCGCCGGCTGACCGATGACCTCATCCGGTGCACCGGAGACATTACCTAGCCCACCTCCCAGTAAAATAAGGATGAGTGGGCCGCTGAACAGACCCAGCAGGAAGGCCAGGCGCCAAGCCGAATCTCCTGCGGGTTGCTCCAGCAATAGTCCGGAGAGGATTCCGCTGACGCCGGAAATACGACCCAGCGTTGCCATCAGCCATACAGCTGCCAGGCCGATCAGCACACCGCCGATCAAACCGGAAAGACTTGCCCCTATGTCCACGTTGTGTCTCCTCTATGTCAGGTATTTGAAATATGTCGGACAAGCCGTGTCGAAGCATCGTCATTGTCGGGATCGCTCAGCTCTGCAGAAGAATGAACGTGCAAGGCATGTCAAGCATCGAACGTGTTCAGGAAGACATTACCGCTGAAATTGCGTAGGAATGCTGTCTTCAGCAGGCGGTTCATCTCTGGCCCCTTGACCTCGCAGAGGTGCAGTTGTAACCCCGCATCACTCAAACGCGGGTTGATCGACTCCAAACTATCCAGTGCCGAGGCATCGATCAAGTTGACGGCCTGGCAGCCACTGAGCGATGGGGAAATAGCGGCGCAAACTGGCCATGCCGGTCAGCGCTATTAGTTGTCATTGGCCTGGTTTTCGAGGCTCTCGCGAAGCGGCTCTAGGTCATAGCCGGCCGACTTGGCAGCACCGACGAGTTCCGAAATCGGACGATGCGAGACCTGTGAATAGGCCCAGAGATGAGCGACCCGTGTGCCGGTCCGGCAGAAACCGATCACGGGAGTCGGCGATAACTCCAGGGCATCGGCAAAGGCGGCAATGTCCTGCTGGGAATACTTGCCGGGCTTGACGGGAACTTCATGCCAGACCATACCCAGTGATTCTGCCTTAGCCTTGAGAGCATCGGGATCCGGCTGGTCATCACTTTCCCCACGCGGGCGATTGGAGATAATGGTGCGGAACCCTTGCTCGGCGAGTTGTTCAAGTTCGTCGAGGCGAGGTTGTGCTGTCACAAAAAGGCGATCATCTAGCGGTTTGATATCCATAGGTTACCTCCTTGGTCGCTTTAGGAGCGCGCCTCATCCCAGGCGGCTCCCGGTAGAGCATCGAGGGGAATCTTCAGGTAACGACGACCATTATCCTCTGGCTCTGGCAGGTCGCCGCCCCGGATATTGACTTGCAAAGCGTGCAAGATCAGTTTCGGCATGGGCAGCTTTGCGTCACGTTCGTTACGCAAAGCGATGAAGCTTTCCGCTGTCGGGCTGTCTTGGAGATGAATATTGGTTTCGCGCTGGGCACTCACTGTGCTTTCCCACTCTGGCTCACGATCGCCGGGCATGTAGTCGTGACCGGTAAAGAGCCGAGTGTCGTCCGGCAGTGTCAGGATGGCCTGAATGGAATCCCACAGCTTGTGAGCATTGCCACCGGGGAAATCGGCACGGGCCGTACCACCATCCGGCTGAAACAGCGTGTCGTGCACGAACGCCGCATCGCCGATGACGTAGGTGATCGACGCCTTGGTATGGCCGGGCGAAAACATAATCCGGCCTTCTATCTCGCCCACGTGGAAAGTATCGCCCTCTACAAAAAGGTGGTCCCACTGGCGGCCGTCATCCGGACAGTCGGGCCAGTTGTATATATCCTTCCATAGCGCTTGCACTTGTGTAACGTAAGCTCCTATGGCCTTTGGTGCCCCTGTCTTTTCCTTTAGATACTGTGCTGCCGAAAAATGGTCCGCGTGCGGATGGGTATCCAGAATCCATTCGACCTTCAGCCCTTGGCTGGCAACGTAGTCCAGCAATTCATTCGCATGGTGCGTTGCGATAGCGCCGGACTTTTCATCGAAATCTAGGACTGGGTCGATGATTGCGCAGCGCCGAGTCACAGGATCGCTAACAACGTACTGCACGCTAGAGGTCCGCATGTCGTAGAAGCCGACAACATCTGGCTTGCCTGGCGAGTGTCGAAACGTTTGCATGGCATCCTCGGTTGTTGGTAAAAACGTTACTAGGTTAGAACAAAAAAACATAATGTCTAGCATCAGCAACCAAACCGCACAAATCATTTATCGCGGCAGCCTTCAAGGAGAAACACCTACTCTGTTTCGCTGGATTGACCCATTTCAGGGCTTCGTGGACTATAATGATGCGATAGAAATCCTGATGAGGATGAAGTTTGCCGACCTGTGCTAGATCATGCAGGGCCAAGCTGACGATACTTGCAATGGCAAAAATCCCCATTGGTAAGGAGGCTTGTTATAGCTGATCATGGCCGTGTACGGCGGGCTTTGGGTGCGTGCGTAGCTACAAGGGAATGCTCGACAAATACTTTGCCATCCATGGCTTCACGGATCGCAGCCAACACGGCTGACACAATCAACCGCCAGTCTGGGTATGCGGCTCGACCAAACATGGCTGATTTCCTAAGCATTCCTACGCAGGTTTCCGTCGGCCCAACGAACTGGACCGGGAGGAGATATCGAGCATGCATTGAAGTAAACGTCGCAAAACTTAGATTGGCTGGGGTCTTCCTAGGAGAAACAGTGCTGACTTCTGCCAACTGTGACCATTAGATATCTAGGGTGATTTTTGTCCATTTACCCTTCTGCAGCGTGGAATTCGGGCTCAACGAGCTCGAGGAGTATGCGCTATAGGTGCTGTACAGGGACTGAAGTACTGACTTTGTAACAATCAGCCCACGAGGAAAGGGTAAGAAGATAGCTCGTGCAAATCGACAAAAAGCGAATCCAAGTCAGGATGAAATTCAAGGCGTGGCGTTATCGGCAGGAAAAGCTAAGCGAGGTGTGCTTAACGTAACCATTACTGTAAATGAGATAGAAAGGGAGAGAAACAATGATGGATGGAATGATGAACGGTGATGCAATGATGTGGGGGATGGGGCTGATAGGGCTTCTTGTCCTAATACTGCTTGTGCTCGGGATTGGGGCTCTCGTTAAGTATCTATTAAAAAAATAAGCGAGACCTTAAAAGCGGTGAGGATACTGAGGGCTCTCAGTGAGTACAACCATTTGCTTCCCAAGTTCACACAAGGGCAGATAGCCGGCATATACGAGTGCCATGTTATTCCAACTGAGGCGCGGGACATCCGCAGCCACTCATTGCCTGTTGCTAAAGAACAAGTACTATACGAGTGCGGCAACCCCAAGCACGAGGAGCAGGATTACAAGCAGACAGAGCAGGTCCATCCCACCACATCATCAATCCGCCGCAAGCCACCATTTCGCTCATCGTCTGCCAGCAGTGGTCATTGTGGTGTTTGCTGTCTCCGTAGGATTTTCGGGATTTGCGACGGGCGCGTTCCTATTGGGATAGGTAAAGCGATGGTTTATCCTACCCTGTTCGTCGTCATCGGTGATGTCGTGCATCCAGCGTGGTGATCCTCGGTTGGCATCTATCGCCTCTGGCGTGATCTTGGCTATTTCTTAGGCGCTATTATCGCAGGGGTGGTAGCGGATACACTGGGACTGGCTGCGGCGTTGTGAGTGGTGGTGGCTTTGACGTTCGCCTCGGGCCTATTCTCGACGCTGCGCATGAAGGAGGTACTCCAGATCACCGCACGGTCTCAGCGCAGCTGGATCCCTAACCAAGCTGGGAAGTGATTTACCGACCATCTCCTTGCCCATAGGCCCGGTCACGCCCGCGCCAAAAAGGAGAAAGACATGACGAGCATCACTCCTTCTTCTTGCCCGATGGGTCTTGGGCGCAATAGTCGTAGCAGTAGACATTGCCGGAAAGTTCAACACCTAGGACGGGAACGAGCGCGTTGTAGTGCCCCAGAGATGGAGGGCAACAAAGGGCACAAGCTGGCTTAGCGGGGGTGCTATAGGCTTACAACACAATGATATGAGTTTTATCCCTATCGAATGTGGAGGAAGTGCCATGGGTTTTTATAGTCGCCACATACTGCCGCATCTGATCAACCTGACGATGGGAGCGGGGATGCTTAAGAAATATCGTCAACGTACCGTGGCCAAAGCTCGGGGGAGTGTCTTAGAACTTGGATTTGGATCTGGAGTTAACCTACCTTATTACAACCCTGAGCTTATAGAGAAGTACTATGCAGTGGAGCCGGATGGTGGCCTTTTAAAGCTTGCGCAAAAGCGTATTAACAAAGCCCCTTTCAAGGTGGAAGTGCTGCAAATGGGCGCAGAGCAGATAATACTACCTGACGACAGCATAGACACGGTCCTGAGTACTTGGACACTCTGCACGATTCCAGACATAGAAGCGGCTCTAGCCCAGGCGCGAAGGGTGCTCAAGCCCGGGGGACAATTGATTTTTGTCGAGCATGGACTCGCGCCAGAAACCCGTGTTGCCAGCTGGCAGCAACGGCTGACTCCGTATTGGAAGCGTTGCGCCGGTGGCTGCCATCTGGATCGGCAGACAGAGGTGTTGCTTCTCAATGCCGGCTTTGTACTCCAGGATCTGGCTACAGGCTATCTCGGTCGTCCCAAGACCATGACGTTCATGTATGAAGGCGCGGCCAAGCCTCCCGCTGTCGGGTGAGTGAACTGGGTTCGCTGGCGGTAGATGGCGAACTCCGGGGCGCGAGATGTGAAAAAATCAATTACATGCTACACAGCTGCTGGTGTAGCCCAGCATGCATGGCGGAGCCAGCGGCCCAGTAACGTGATCGCCAGCATGTTATGTTTCTCCACCCCTGTCTCGGTACGGTCACCCTCGGCTCTATCTCGGAGTGACATTCTGGTTTTTATCTTGAGCCCAGGTAATGAGGTCTCGGGTTCAACAGTGGTTTACGAGGCTCAACAGGCCCAGTACCCGGCAAACTATCGGCATTATGGTGCTTTTCTTAATTGGCATTGCCCTAATCGCCAGTGTGGTCTTTCGCTAGGCCACTGCTTTTGCATCTGCCGTTCTGCATGTTAAGGACGGTAGGTCTATGCTATCGCTGGATCGGCGATGTGCGCGGCCTCGGCCTGCTGTGGGGGGGGTGAAACTGGTCATGGGCCCCGTAGTGCGAACGCCTTTCCCCGCCGCCTCTAATCTCTTCGCCAAGGTAACGGTGGTGGCCAAGGAGAAGGGTCTGTTGATCTACCTTCGGCGCACTCTGAACGGCCTGCTCGATGAACTGCTGACGCAGACCAGTCTCACCTGACGCTGGTCAAGAACGACGCAACGAGCCGGACATTGGCATCGGCAGGCGGATCCGCGCTAGTCGAGTCGCCCGCGTGATAGCTATCGTTCACGGAAAATTCGCTGTGCACCCTATTTACGAACCTGAGTGTCACCCTGCCCCCTATCTCCTCTTGAGACCTGCAATCCAGCAGGAATGAGAGGAGTAGGAACATGAGCGTAAAGTTTCAACAATGGGTCGCCACGGTGCGACGAAGGATGCAGGATGGCCAGCCTCTGCTGGGGCCGGACAGCCTGCAGGCACTGACAGACGATGTACGAAAACTCGGTCTTGGCGCTATGGGTGCCGGAGTTCTGGGTTTCTTCGCTCCTAGCGAGAAAATCACTCTTGGTGCATCAGTTGCCATGTTTTTCGTAGGTGCTATCATTTGGGTAACAGGTATTGCGTTTCTTGTAAGAATTGAGCGCAACAGTGCAGAAAAGGATTGAATTTATGAGCCCTTTTGGATGGTTAGTTACAGCTTTTGCAGTCTTTATGGCGGCCGTGTGTTTATTCACGTTCGTTCAAATTGAACGCAGCAAGCATCGTCACCATCAGGACGGCAGCAGCAGTTAGCTGAATCCTGGCGATTGTCATTCTCGCCAGGACAAGAGACATTGATCTCTCATTCAACAAGCTCTTCCTTTGCGAAGAGCTTTTTTATTTCCGTTATACGAAAAATGTCGGTGGTATTAACTAATCACACCCTTGGCAAGGTGAAAGGCCGCGGGCACCACTGCTAGGGAAATCCATGCGATAGGGTTGGTTACCAACCGATGCGCAGCATAACGGAATGGATGTGCTTCAATCAGGTCGCGCCTTTTCTCAGAAAACGTAGCCTTTAGCTTGGGCTTCGCTAGCTGCCCTCCCTGCTCTTCCAGCTTGAGCTGCTGATCAACTAGCCAGTCACTCGCATTCATCTCGCAGATAATCAATCGCCAGGCATGCTCTGCATCGTCAGTCGTCAGGTTTTCAGCAAGCATGTATTTCGAACGAGCGGTTATCTGCGATTCGGTTTCACTAGGGATGAATTCAATACCGAACTGCTCATAGAATCGATCACGCCTAACCTTGTTATTTCCATTGTGTGCGCCTAGCTTTTCATCTTGCCACGACAGCTCGATCTTCATTACCTCTACCAGCGGCCACTGCCTGGACCAGGTGACGATCTCTGCCATCAGGTAGGTGCCGACGCGAAACCCGCGTAGGCCGGTAAGAAGCATTTGAATATCTGTGGGACCTCTGCATTCACCGTGAGTGAGTCTGACCCGCTCCCTATCTGTTGAACTTGAAGGCGAATATGCAGCTGACCATTTGAGTTCATTTCCCTCAGGAGGCCGCTGGGTGTCGATTCGTTTAACTCGAAGCGCCCTGCCCAACGATGTGTTCTATGTGCTCGATCATCAAAGTCGCGTCTGGGGTCTCGCTGTTGGGTGTCTCTCGGTGGCGAACCTGGATAACACGCAAGTTCTCTCTGGGCGCTCCCTCTGTAGTGCTGTCTTGGGCTGTTGCTGGACCGACCATAGGTATCTCCTGAATTGATTGTTTCGCATGCGAAACAGGTAGGGGGCTACCAATACCATACTTTTCAACGTCAGCAAGGCCCCTATCTCTTCTTGAGACCTGCTTAGCAGGAATGTGAGAGAGAGAAGAGAGAGAATTCCAATGGAAACATTTGGCGAGCGTTTGGAAACTATCATCTACAGCCGTCGCGGCGGTAACTTCGGTGAATACTTAGGCGTTGAAGGTCTGAGCCGGAGGGTGCGAATAAGCGAGCAGGTGTTCAAAGTCCGCTCTTGTGTTGATGTGGATGCTGACTGGATGTGGGAGGTTACGCACGAAGCAAGCGGCCTGTCTGAGCGATCTAGTGAGCGCTGGGGGCTATGCTTTGCTGCTGATCGGCTGGCTCGCGTTGTTAGGCGTGAGGGCGCCTGGAAGTTGCCGATTGGGCCTGAGGTAACATCCATCTCAATGGCTGCTTTTTTGGCGTCACGCCCACAGGGGGCTTCTGCTCATGTTTGATGAAATTGACATGATCCATAGCTATTCCCGTGCGGATGCCATCGAAGATGGCAATTTGGTAGATGTCAGCGAACGTGCTGAGCAAGCCGCCGGCAACATGATGGGTTTCAAGGTGCCTGTTGCCATGACTGCTGCAGCCTGGGAGGCATTGGTGGCGTGGCATGACGGTACAAACTCACTAGACGCGCTTTTGGAAGAAGAAAAGCGGCTAGATGATGTATTGCTTGTGGCCCTTGAGGCTGCTGCGAAGGAGCGCAACGAGAGATGTATCAACTTCATTGTTGACGTGATGGAGAAAGAGGCATCTGATTCAGTCGTTGTGCCCAAGCATGTCGTTATGATTATCGGCCCAGGGGATACCCCTGAGCCGGTTATAACGATCATGCTACCCGAGGAGGACTGACGCGATCGCGCAGTAACCAATCCTCATTCTGAGCCCCCAGTCAGCATTGTGCTGCCTGGGGGGGGGTTCTATGCTTAGCGCCTGGGGCATGCTTTGTTGGCTTTGGAGCAAACAACTCGGCAGCCTTAGTTAGCTACTAAAGGATAAAAATGACGACACAGGGACCTTTGCCGCCCGTCCCAGAAAGCATTTCAGCGTATTTTTTTATGCGCATGTGTACAGATGCATTTTGCGAGGATGGAAGCGAGTGGTATGACTTCCAATCATTGGACAACTTGCCGCCGTATAGCTGCAAATACGAGCTGGACATAGACAATCCAATTTCGTTTCGCCGACCTCCTGGCACAGACGGTTTCCATGTCATCAAGCTGCCATTGCGTTCGGCCCTCGAGACCTTGGAAGAGGAAGATTAGTATTCATTGAACCCGGCAAGATGGAACAAGGTGGTGCGAGACCTCTCGGAGGGCTGGTGTTACCACCCTTGGATGTCAGCATTGCCTGGCGGCCGCCCAGCGTTGCAGGATGGACGCCATCGCATTATAACCATGATGAAGCTGCTAGGGATGGCTTCGGCCCCTTTCATTGTCGAGCCAGAGCACGTTGCAGCTGTAAAATCATGGCCAGATTTTCAGCTCTAACAAGCCTGCCTGGCCATTCGATAGCTAATGGGTCAAGCGGCCCAGCCGCTATGTTTCGCATGCGTAACATTTTCTGTCAGTTTCACCCCTATCCCCTCCTGAGACCTGCAATACCGCAGGAATGAGAGAGGAGTAAGATTATGGGTACTTTATGCATACCAAAGCCGTCCGACCGTAAAGCCTACCTGGACAAGGAACACACCAACCAGGATGGATCTAACGAAGTGCTGAAGTCGAGTTTCGTGGGCTCTACCTACTACGCTGCGATTAGGGTCCAGCGGACGGGAGAGACCCCGGATCATGCGTCTATTGAGTACACGATAGCGGCGGTCGTGAAAACTAGCTGTTCGCAGGGAGAGTTTTGCTACAAGTCGATGGATGAAACCATGGGGCCAGCCTTGTCACAGTGCCCTGCATCGATTCTCAAACTGCTATCTCCGCTTGAGGAGCTGGAGCAGTTGGGGGTAGTAGAGGGAGTCGGACTGAAGTATGCCAGCGAATGGCGTGAGAGATGCCTAAAGCATGCTGAATCGAAAAAGCAGCGTGTGCGTCTGCAAAATGGCGATCGGATAAAACTACCGTACACAGTACGGTTCGTTGGAGGCCTGGAGTGCGACACATTCACCAAGGTGGACTTGCCGCGCAAACGCAATGTTTTCAGGCCAGATGGCTCGTCCAGCTTGGTAAGGCTTCAGGCCCGCCACCTGGATGATGCTGTAGTGCTCGCGTAGTATTTCAAGCCCTCTCTGCTGTTCTCAGCATGGGGCTTTTTCACGCTGGCGCCAGCCGCGCTATACCACCTGACACACAAGCCCCTATCACTTCCTGAGGCTTTGGCCGTGTTCGTGTTCACCTCATGAAGCCCCTTTGCTTCACCCCCCCCCCCCCCCCCCCCGATACTGAAACTCACCTTAGCCAAATGGAAGCCGTTATGACTGACTTAACGCATGAAGACCGCTTGTTTCTTCGAGAGCTACAGAAAAATATCGCTGCTAGTTTGGCCGGCTATTTTGATCAAGCGTTCGGCACTAATGTGCTGCCCGCAACCGGCGCCTCGATCACCATTGAGGGTGAGGTGAAGATGAACATGTACGATCACGCGCCAGGGCTCGCATTCTTTGAGAAGGAAACCTCACGTTCTGTGGCTGTACCTCCATACACTGAGTATTACAAACTGCGTGAGCTGGCTGAGGCTGGTTTTGCTGAGTTTTATCAGGCATCGAGTGAAGCCGAAGACGTATATGAAGGATTGTTCAGGCCTTTGAACATGCGTATCTGCAATAGTGATGGGGTTGTTATAGACCTTTACGAACGAGGGGGCTGGCTCGTGGACACAATACCTCCTAGCCAATGGGCCGAAACGGCAGTTCAGATTGAGGAGCTGAATCGAGAGGGTAGCTTTCAGTCAGGATGGGACAATTTTTCGACAGCCCAAAGGCTGCATCGGCAGGCCTCTCGGCTACAGCAGTTGCTTACCCTTTCTCGTCACAGGACGAAAAGAGCTGCCTGACACAGCCATAGCGACAGTACTATGAACCCTCTTTGTTTCGCGTGCGAAACACTTAGCTGGTCAGTTACTCCCCTACCTCATCTTGAGTCCTGCATTTACGCAGGAATGAGAGAGGAGTAAGGATCATGACGACACAGACAGACAAGACCACCTGCTGGATACCGAAGTGCCACCTTCCTGCACTGCGCGAAATGGTAGAACGGCTCGATCGCAAGGCAAAGAAACTTGGCATGGCGCCCTTCGAGATCAACGTGCTGGAAGAGGCTGTAAAGCCCTGGGCTCGTGAGAAGTTGGATCTTGAAGATCGACTGTCGCACTTTAAGCTGGAGCAGATCGTTGCCGTGAAAGTCGCAGTCAGTGGCGAACCTCCGAAGCTGGACGGGTATCGCTTGCTGGCGCGAATCGACATGGCAGCGAACCAGGCAGCACGGGGCACTCCCTTGGAGTGGGCATATAGCCGATTGCCCGAGCCATACAGATCGGGCGACGCCACGGGCGACTGCAGCCACTGCAACAAACGGCGTGAGCGGCGTTATCTCTTTCTGATGGAAGAGATGGCAATTGGCGTTGTCCTAGAGGTCGGAAAGACATGCCTCAAGGACTATCTTGGCCACCAAGGCGCTGAGTCGATGATGGCCCGTGCTCAACTATTGGTCTCTGTTATCAATATGATGGAAGAGATCGATGAGGTGGGCATATGCGGCGGTCGCCCTCCAGAGGCTGTTGTCGAGCTGCGATGGCTGGTTGCCGCGGCAGTAAGGCAGATTCGGGAGCGAGGCTTCGTGTCTCGTGCTCGAGCAGAAGAAACTGGCGACCTGGCCACAGCAGAAATTGTGGGTGAGATGGCTCGTTCAGTCCCGATGGTCAGCAAGCGAATGAAGGCGTGTGTCTCTGAGGACGTGGCGTAGGCTGATGCGGTAATAGCTTGGGCACGGCAAGTGATCCCTCTGCAGACTGAGCATAACGATTTCGAGACGATGATTGTTCATCATGCTCGTTTCGACTTGGTTAAGCTTAAACGCGGAGTCGGCGTTATGACGGCGGCTGTCACTGCCTACGATCGACATGAGGAGTCAGCTGTTAACACCGAGTCAATGATGGCTCTCGGCTATGCTGGAGATCCTGGCGATCAGTTGGAGATGGAAGTTGTGCGTAAGCGGTCCTTTTCATCAGATACGCGATGGGAGCTGATGTGGAAGCACATATTCTGCGACCTCGAAGGTCGGTACATTGTCTGGAAAACAGGTAAGGCCCTTGAGGGGAGTAAGGTTGTACTGAAGGGGCGAGTCAAGGAACACGGCGAGTACCGCGGGATTTCCCAGACTGTCGTGACACGCTGCTCAATTAGACCTACATGATTCACTAGCCCCTGAACCTTTCGGTCAGGGGCTTTTTTTATGGTTCTTCGCCGATCAGCGAGAAAGAGAAGGAGGACGTCAATCACAGAGATTGCCTTAAGCCGCTCTGATGCGAAGAGGTAAAAGATGAACCACACCGCAGTAATAGGTATTCGGCTAAGAGGTCTCAGAAAGAATTTCTATGATGGGACATTTGGGAACTTCCTCTCCGCTGCATTGGGCCGACATTTCTTTTAAGGCGCGTTGCATGCGATGCAGGTCATTTATCTTGCGCTGGATATCGTCGGTATGCCTGAGTGCAAGCTCCTGTACCTGAGCGCAGGTGTAATGCCCGCCATCAACCAGTCGTAGAAGGTCCTGCACCTCTTCGAGCGTAAATCCCAGTTCGCGCGCTCGGCGGATAAACGTCAGCCGTGTGAGGTGGCGCTCTTCATAGCTACGAAAGCCGTTCTCGCTTCGGGGCGGATTCGGCATAAGCCCAATGCGCTCGTAGTACCGAACCGTCTCGATGTTGCAACCGGCTCGTCTGGCTAGCTCCCCTCGGCGTAATGGCATGGCCTACTTTCCTCTTGATCCTGTAGTAGCTACAGGGGCTACAGTAGCTATGAATACCCAAATTGCAAGAGAATCACTATGCAAGACAGTAAAGACCAGACGCTTGATCGAAGCGAGCAAACCACGACGAGCCGATCAGGGCGCAAAGGCCTACTGGCAAGCGGTAGTGTCATTGGCGCGATACTCGCCTCCGCCTGCTGCATTCTGCCGGTGGTATTTCTCTCACTGGGCATCGGCGGGGCCTGGATGAGCAATCTCACGGCGCTTGCGCCCTACCAGCCGCTCTTTCTCGCCTTCACCCTGGCAATGCTCGGTATCGGTTTTTATAAGGTTTATCGCAAGCCCAAGAGCGCCTGCCGGGCCAACGCTTGTGATGTGGATGGCTATTGCGGCACGCCGCTTGCCGAGCGAGTGATCAAGATAGCGTTGTGGGGTGCGACGGCACTCGTCGTTTTGGTGCTTGCCTGGCCGTATATCGCCCCGCTGTTCCTTGGCTAATACACCTTCAAATTTTCCTGGAGTCTTTCTTATATGAAATTTAGCACCTTGATCGGTACGCTTTTTTTGTCCGCGGCAAGTGCCGGGACGGCCTTCGCCGCTCAACAGACCGTCACCCTGGCTGTTGACAATATGACCTGTTCGACCTGTCCCTACACCGTCAAGAAAGCGCTCAATCAAGTGCTCGGTGTGGAGAACGCCACGGTTTCCTACGAGGAAAAAAGCGCCACCGTGACCTTCGAAGATGCCGAGGCGAGCGTGGCGGACTTGACCGCCGCTACGACCAATGCGGGCTATCCGTCGCGCCTGGCCTCCGAGAAAACTAAACAAGCCCAGTAACCACCTAGCCCACGTTCATCGAGGGCTGCGGGAGTTGTGCGAAAGGATTACCGAGGAATTTTTATGCAAACCACGATTACAGTTACCGGCATGACCTGCACGAGTTGCGCCGACTCGACTCAGGCGGCGCTCAATGCACTGCCCGGGGTCGAGGCTGAGGTCTCTTATGACCAGGGCCGCGCGGTAATAATGCGCCCGGGCGAGGTGGGTACCGAGCGTCTGCTTGAGACGATCCGTGCCAAGGGCTACGGCGCCGATCTGACGCAGGCCACAGAGCGAGCCAGCAGTGACCGAGGCAGCGAACAGGGTCTACATATTGCCGTGATCGGCAGTGGCGGGTCTGCCATGGCAGCGGCGTTGAAAAGTGTCGAGCGGGGTGCCCGTGTCACCCTGATCGAACAAGGTACCATAGGGGGTACCTGCGTCAACATCGGCTGCGTGCCCTCTAAGATCATGATCCGTGCCGCGCATATTGCCCATCATCGCCGCGAAAGCCCGTTCGATGACGGCATCACGGCAACGGCACCAACCATTGATCGTGGCCGTTTACTGGCCCAGCAGCAGAGCCGTGTGGAAGAGTTACGTCACGGTAAATACGAAAGCATCCTAGAAGGCAACCCGGCCATTACGGTTATCCGCGGCAGGGCCCGCTTCCGTGATGCCCAGACCCTGATTGTTGACAAGAACGATGGCAGCGAGCGCGAGGTCGCTTTCGATCGTGTCTTCATCGGGACCGGCGCGCGCCCCGCCATTCCACCGGTATCGGGGCTGGCTGACACGCCCTATTGGACCTCGACCGACGCCCTGGCCAGCGACACCCTTCCCGAGCGTTTGGCGGTGATCGGGGCATCGGTGGTCGCGGTGGAGTTGGCCCAGGCCTTCGCGCGGCTGGGCAGCAAAGTGACGATCCTGGCGCGTAGCCGCCTGTTCTCCCGCGAGGACCCGGCCATTGGCGAGGCCCTGGAAGCCGCTTTCCAGGCCGAGGGCATTGATGTATTACGAGGCGTCCAGATCAGCCAGGTGGTGCATACCGACGATGAGTTCGTGCTCACGACGGACACGGGGGGCATCAAGGCCGACAAGCTGCTGGTCGCGACGGGCCGCACGCCTAATATCGAAACGCTGAACCTTGACGCCATCGGCGTAGAGACTGCCCGCGGAGCGATTCTGGTCGATGATTCTCTGCGTACCACCGTACCCACTATCTATGCCGCTGGGGATTGCACCGACCAGCCGCAGTTCGTCTATGTCGCCGCTGCGGGCGGCAGCCGCGCCGCCACCAATATGACGGGGGGCGAGGCGCGCCTGGACTTGAGTGCCATGCCGGCGGTGGTCTTCACCGACCCGCAGATCGCAACCGTCGGTTTGTCCGAAGCCGAGGCCGAGGCTCAAGGATTCGCTACCGACAGCCGGACCCTGACCCTGGATAACGTGCCCCGTGCGCTGGTCAACTTTGAGACCGGCGGCTTCATCAAGATCGTCGCCGAACGCGACAGCGGGCGCCTGCTCGGGGTCCAGGCCGTGGCCGGCGAAGCCGGCGAGCTCATTCAGACGGCGGTCATGGCCCTGCGTGCCGGGATGACGGTACAAGACATCGCTGATGAGCTTTTTCCTTACTTGACTATGGTCGAGGGGCTCAAGCTCTGTGCCCAGACCTTTACCAAGGACGTCAAACAACTGTCCTGCTGCGCGGGGTGACAAGCCTTGATGTGACGTTGGCGACCCTTGTTCGAGAAATGGCCGATCATGTCGCCGCCCACTGGCACGAACCCGATCAAGGGATCTAGGAAATGCGTGGGGAACCGCGTCATCACGTCTACAAATACCATAGCCTGGGTGGCACTCGACCGCACACTGCGCCTGCTGGGTCCTCAGCCCGCCTGGGAACTGGCATGAGATGGCATATTCCAGGCCATCGTGACTCAGGGGATCAAGCTCAGTGGCGGCTACCTCACGCAGGCCTTCGGTCATGACGATCTCGATGCCGCGCTTTTGTTGATCCCATTGATGGGCATTCCTATCGACAAGGCCGTACTTGAACTGACGGCCGCAGCAGTGGAAGAGCACCTATGTCATGGCGATGTCGTACACCGCTACCTGGCTTCGGATGGGCTTTCCGGCAGCGAAGATGCGTTTCTGATCTGTAGTTTCTGGCTGGTCGATATACTTCTAATGCTTGGTCGAGCCGAGGAGGCTCGCGCCCTGTTCGAGCGGTTACTGGCCAACGCCAACGATGCGGGGCTCTATGCCGAGGAGAGCGATCCGACGACGGGCCTGTTCCTTGGCAACTTCCCGCAGGCTTTTACCCATCTTGCGCTGATCAACCGTGCCCTGCATATACAGCTCTACGAATAAGGTAGCGTGACGGCACCCATGCGGATTGCGTCCGGCGTACTGCTTCAAGCCTGTCCTCGGTCGCAACCAATGCGCCTTGGCGGCGCTGCCTCGGTCAAGTAGGCCGGGGTTCGTGACACAGTTCTGGAACTGCACCCGACCTCCTGGCCAGGCAAGTGAGGCGAGCCAGACAAAGTCTGCCCCTGCCCACAAGGCTACCGAGTCGACCTTGGGCAGGCTGACTTCTTCAGTTACCAGACATAAACAACAACCACCTTGCCCCTGTAATAACTACAGGTCTACGTTGAAGTCAGCAAGGTCAGGATTTTCAGATTCGCCACCGAGTGAGGAGGGCCTATCCCTGCCAGCTCGCTCCCATGAATACCTGCCGGATGGCCGTTGATTTATCGGAGCAAGAGGCTCTCCAATGTCAATGAAAGGAGGCAACGACGATGTCTGAAGTGGAAATAGGCCGCCCCGAAGGCCGCACGTCCTACAGTGACTACGCCGAACGCTACTATGCTCAAGCGGGGGCGGGAAGAAACAGCCTCTCCGCAAGCGAGTACGTGGCCGTCGTCGAGGGCTTTCGGCGTGAAGTCGTTTGCATGGGGCAGTGCAACTTGTACCTCGCCGCGACGAAAGACTCGCAAATCAAGGAGGCGATCAAGACCTACCTTGAGGATGTATGCAACCCCAACATCCATGAGATGAAGAAGATTCTGGAAGTTGGCGGTTACGTCCTGCCGGCGCCGCTTGAAGAAATCATGAGCCCGGACAAGGTCTCCGACCAGGATACCGGTGTCGCCAATGGTCGGATGATAGTCATTGCCCAGTGGTTCGCGGCGCGCGCGTTCATGACGCTCTGGCACAACTACGCCAGCATGAGCCAGCGCACGGATATCCGGGACGCCTTCATTCGAAACTATCACCGGGCCTTCCGCTGGCAAGTCACGTTCCATGAAATCGCGGTAGAGAAGAAGCTAATGGCCCCCTTGCCCACCGTGGAGCCGAAGGGCATGCCGCTTATCTCCGGATAAGTGGCACGGTTTAGAGATGAACAACGCATTTCCAGGGAATCGCTGTCCGGCCTTGATAGAACGAAGCCTAGGCAGTGATGACTTCACCGCAGCGACTAACTGTCTACAAGGTCGTCGCTAAGCGAAGGAGGAATACTCATGGCAGCATCCTACGATCTCGTCGCCATCGGTACCGGCACCGCCGCTAAAATAGTGGTCATGCGTGCCCAAGCCGCCAACTGGCGTGTTGCGATCATCGACTCCCGCCCCTTTGGTGGCACTTGTGCCCTACGCGGCTGCGACCCCAAGAAGATGATGATTCAAGGCGCCAAGGCGCTGGACCATGCGCACCGCATGCAAGGCAAGGGCGTGGAGGGGGAGGTCCGCATCGACTGGGCGGAGCTGATGCGCTTCAAGCGAGGTTTTACCGATCCTGTGCCTGAAAAACATCAGGCCATGTTCAGCGACAAGGGCATCGATACCTACCATGGCCAGGCGCGTTTTACCGGTCCGAAAAGCCTTGAGGTCAATGGCCAGACGCTTGAAGCACGACATATTCTGATCGCCACGGGAGCCGAGCCGGTAGCGCTGGACATTCCAGGCGAAGAACACCTCGTCGACAACGAGCGGTTTCTTGAGTTGGATGCGTTGCCACCACGGATTGCCCTGGTCGGCGGGGGCTATATTGCCGCAGAGTTTTCTCACCTGGCTGCCCGGGCTGGAGCTCAAGTCACCGTCCTGCAGCACGGCGAGCGGATGCTCAAGCCCTTCGATCCGGACCTGGTCGATTGGCTCATGGAATCCTTCCGTGATCAGGGCATTGATGTGCGAACCCAGACCAACGTGGACGCCATCGAAAAGACGGCCTCCGGCTATCGTGTTCGCACCTCCTCGAATGGCGAGACCGGCACGGTTGAAGCAGACCTAGTCGTGCACGCGGCCGGAAGAAAGCCAGCCCTCAAGGCCCTCAACCTGGAAGCGGCCGGTATCGAGACCGAGAAGGGGCGGTTATCGCTAAATGAGCATCTGCAAAGTACCTCGAACCCCGCCGTTTATGCCGCAGGCGATGCCGCCCAGGTGGGGCCGCCCCTGACCCCCGTGTCGAGTCACGATGCCAAGGTGGTGGCCGCCAACCTGATCGATGGCAAACGTAGCACACCGAATTATAAAGGGGTGCCGAGTGTCGCTTTCACCATTCCGCCTATCGCCTCCGCCGGTCTCGACGAAGCACAGGCCCGTGAGCAAGGGCTGAAATTCCGCGTCTCGAGACAACACACACCCAACTGGTTTACCGCCCGTCAGGCCGCCGAGCCGGTCTATGGCTTCAAGATATTGATCGAAGAAGAGACAGATAAGGTACTGGGCGCTCATCTCGTCGGCCCCAACGTGGATGAAGTCATCAACGTATTCGCGCTGGCCATCCGTCATGGGCTCACCACCACGGACCTCAAGACGACAATGTTTGCCTACCCAACGGGGGCCTCAGACATAGGCTCGATGCTCTAGGACAGCCTGATAGCAGCAACTTGAGATGGCTAGACCTCATGCCTACGCATTGAGATCTTTATTTGGCAACTGAGGATAAGAGTTCCAAACCATTTCCAGGTTTCACTGCGGGCTAGCATCAGTAAACGAGAATGACGGCGGCAGAAAGGTTTAAGGTTGTATTCGCCAAAACACGACCCCACCAGACCACCGCCGTCGCTATGGATGCTATTTGTTTACCCTGTTCTGGGAGGTCTTCGAGTGGGATAGCCACGAACCACTCGGCGCCAATGGCCTGCTGATCAGGCTCAAACCCACCTTACTGCAGCCGCTGTGGCCAATCCTCCTGGTTCATTCACGATGTCAGCCATCGCCGCGTGCGTGAGCGCGACCTGTTCCAATATCGTGTGTGGTTGGATTTCCCGGTGCGTCGCGTGCGCTGCTCGGCCTGTGGCCCCCGACGAGAGCGTATTGTCTGGCTGGCCGGACGTCAGCCGCTGACCTGCGCCATGGTGAGCTGGGTCGAAACCTTGTCTCGGCTCTTACCCCTCAAACACGTGGCCGAGCTGGTGGGGCTTCACTGGCACACGGTCAAGACTATTGATCATAGGCGCCTGAGTCATGAGACAGCCCAGACAGACCTGACCCGGGTGCGGCGTCAGTTTGTCCTGAAGGGGAACCGCTATGCCATGGTGGCTATTTGCGCCGACACACAGCAAGTCCTGTGGGTCGGCGAGGGGCGTTCATGCGCATGCGCTGCCTTCGAATGGCTGGACAGGGACACCTGTCAGCAAAAAGAAGCGGTCGCCATAGGCATGAATACGGCAATGGACCTGGAAGCCAAGCAACACAGCCCAAAAGCCAGGGTCGTTTACGACCTGTTCCATGTGGTCGCCAAGTTCGGTCGCGAGGTGATCGACCGGATGCGGGTCGATCAAGTCAATCGGCTACGCGAGGACCATGCTGGCCGGCGTGTGATCAAGCGCAGTCGCTGGTTGCTCCTGCGCAACCGCACCAACCTGGCCCCTGAGCAGGCCGTCAAGCTGGATGTATTGCTAGCCGCCAAAGAGCCGCTGACCACGGTCTACCTGCTTAAGAGCTAACTCAAGGAGCTATGGTACGCACCTAGTGAAGCCGAGGCCCGCCGACGCTGTAAAGCGTAGTTTGGAATGGCCATCGACAGTGGGCTCAAGTCGCTGGTTGCTTTCGCCAAGCGCCTACGTCCCTACCTAAAAGGTATCGTTGCCAGTGCCCTTTATCGACTCAACACCAGCGTCCTGGAAGGAATGAACAATCGCATCAAAGTCATCAAGCGAATGGCTTACGGCTACCGGGACACGGCGTATTTCTTTCTGAAGATCAAAGTCGCATTTCCCGGCAAAATGCGATGAACCTTTTTATGCTGGCGCTTGCCCTTTCTTAACCCCGTAAAAAACACCTCTACAGCCTAGGGATGTTCTGCATGCGAAACATTTTACAGGCGCTCTAGCTGTCCACTTATGGCAGTCCCCGCCCTATCTCCTTTTGAGACCTGCATCGCAGGAATGAGAGGAGAGAGCGACATGAATATTGAGCTGATTGTTAATCAAGAAGATGCCATAGCTTTTGGTCGTGAGTTCTGCGGGCTGCAATTAGATGACCTCCGTGCTGATCAGGTGGCGTTTGCCATCGACTCAGCGCAAGGCTCACGTTTCATTCTGCCTCGTGAGGTCGGTCGCCGCTGGCGCCAGCCAACGCCACGTCAAATGGCTGACTTGGGAACGGATGTGAATGTGGCCTTTGAGGTCTTCTCGCTTGGTGAGCTGGAGGGGTTCGCTTTCTCTGTCGAGGATGGAACTGTCATTCAGGTGCGTCGCCCTGATCGCGAATTGCATCGGGAAAGCACTTTACAGGCCATTGAGAGCGCCGAAGATACATTCATTGTGAGCTTCACCAAGAGAGCTTTTGGTAATTTCCTTCTTAACTTGGCGCACTGGAGTTATCTCCAGCCCAAGGCAAGAATCGTTCGTCACCTCCCGAGGTGACCACTTCAAAGCCTCCTCGACTCATCTGAGTCAGGAGGCTTTTTCATGCGTTAGGAAAATAAACCGCCCGGGTTCGCTCCTTAGTGTCAGTAGCGCCCCTATCCCCCAACGAGACCCATTACGTTGGGAATGTGAGAGAGAGGAGATTTGAACATGTGGGGACAGACTCTACAGATTGGTCACATTGGCGAACCAGAAGTTCGGACCAACGGCAATGGCAAAACTTACGTTCGGTTCGGTATCAACATGGCCAAGAAAGCGGGTGATGATCCGATGTGGCTTAACTGCATCCTTGGTGGTCGCTTCGCCGAGGTTATGAAGGATCGCTTGAAGCGCGGTCAGTTGGTCTTTGTCGAGGGCGAATTGTCCTTCCGTAAGGCTGATAACGGCACTGTGTATACCAACCTTATGGTGGACACTTGCCGCATCCTCCGTGATCCGCGTAGCGCTGGTGCTGCAGGTGATGGAGACGAAGGAGGGGAATTTTCCTTTTGATGTTCTATTCACAGCCCCTGGTTTATTCCTGGGGCTTTTTCATGCGTAGACGATAGGCAGGCACATGAGCGAGACAGACCAAAAAACCAGATCCCGATCTCAGCACCCCTTGGCTAGGGTATTGCCTTTGGCAGGTGGTGTGCTGGGTGCGATGGCGTTCGCTATAACCGTCATTCCCTTAGACCTCCCATGGGCCTCGTCAAACGCTGAATCACCAGCCGTGGTGACATTCGATACGGCCAAATACGTTAATGCTCGCCGTGCAGCAGCCAGTGAGTTGCTAGGGGACGGTGAGGCAAGAGATTCAGCCGTATCCACATTGGCTCGTGTCGACAATGGCGTTCGCCCAGCGATCGTTGATGCAGCAGATGGCGCTTTGGTCATCGTCCGTCAAGCAGCCGTCTTGGACGGCACTATTCCTGACATCACTGACACCGTACTGGCTGGTTTAGGCCTGCCAACAGATGCCCCCACGATCGAGACAAGTCTTGATCGTCATGGAGACACCACTTACAGCGCATCGAACCTTTATGAGGAGGCTCGAGAGCTGGTCAGTCGTGCTAACCAGCAAGCGCGTGAGCGTGCCGATTCGCAGCGCGAGGCGGGAATTGAAGAGCTGCTGCCATAAACAGCAGATGATTAGAACCTGATGTGGCCATGCCCTGCATGGCGAAGACTACGCCAGCACCACTGGCGCTTAACTTTGCTCAAGGAGCTTATTGATGAAACACCTTACCCTGATCGCCTCCGCTGTTGCAGTCGCCTCCGCACTTTTCGCGGGAACTACCGTCGCCAATGACGACAATGCCGGCTCCAGCTTAGAGCTTCCCAAGGCCGTGTCCGATTTGGGCATCCCTGGAGCCAAGGTCGACAAAACATTCGATACCGGCCTGGATGGCATCAATGGCTGGGTTATTAGTGTCGAGAACGACACTAATGTGATCTATACCACTGAGGATGGTAATCATGCCTTTATCGGGATGATTCTGGGCGAAGGTGGCGAAAACTTGACGCAGGCTCACATGGAGCAGCACATGGAGAATAGCCCGCTGGCCAGCATGCCGAAGCGAGCTGCCTCTCAGGACAATGGGTTTACAGATGAGGATGAGGCCGCAGCACTTGCGCAAGTTGAGGAAAATGCCTTCTACGTTGAAGAGGGGAGCGGCGACAAGGTTCTGTATGTCGTCTTTGATACGCAATGTGGTTACTGCCAGAAAATGTATCAAGAGTCCCGGGCGGTTCTGGATGAAGTGACCATCCGTTGGATTCCGGTAGGCTTCATGGGCGAGGGCTCGCTCCACCAGGCTGCGCAAATAGTCGACGCCGAGAACCCAACCGAAGTGCTGGCCACATTTGAGAGAGACGGCAATGTGTCTGGCTCCCCGAGCACCGAAGCTATGAACATCGTGAGTGAGAACAGCAACCTGATCCAGCAGCTGGGTATCCGGTCTACACCGAATACGCTCTACAAGGATGAGAACGGTGAAGCTCATATCATGCGTGGTGCTCTTCGTGCGGCTGAAATCCGTAACCTATAACCTTACTGCACCTTGAAGAAATGCGCCCTGGCTCCCTCTCGGGCAGTCCGGGCGCTCAGCTAGAGGGCACCCATGTCTCTACAAGACCAACGCACTGTTAGTATTATGCGGCGTGCAATCGAAGGAATGTTTCCGCAGTTCGCCGTGAACCGTCTATTTGCACGTCAGTCACTCAAGGTAGGCCGTGGTACACGGGAGAAGACCCTTTACCCCTTTCGCTGGCTGCACCGTCCCCTGACGCTTGAGCAGGCGCGCTGGGTCGCGAGTAGGTCAGTTGACTATTGGTTCCGGTGGTTCATCGCGTTTGGTGCGTCTCTTTATCTCTCTGTGAAATTGGGACCTCCTTACGGAGCATTCCTCCACTTAGGTTTTACGCTACTTGCTGCATGGACATTAATAGGTGTGGCCGTGGCTGTCGGGCAGGTTAGAAAGACTCCGAGGATAGATGCATGACGCAAGGCAACAAAAGCTGGCTCGCCTCTTTGGAGCGCGTAATGTCCGGCCTGCGTAATCAGTCGACGGATGCTGGCCAAGCTGATCCAAGTGACCCTGCTATCACGAAGATGACAATTAGCTTAGCACTGGATCTCCTGAACGAAGAGCAATCTCACGAGCGTTTCAAGCCTAAAGATCGTGTCTCATGGAAATGGGGCATGAAGAACAAGAGCGTGCCGCTGGCCAGGCAAACTGCTGTAGCGTTACAAGTCCGTCAAGAGCCATTCAACGATAGCACCCTGGCACCTTCATCCACGTACTACGAAGAGCCTTTAGATGTGCTTGTAGGTGTGTATACCCACGAGGGTGTTTTTAGAGAGCTATGGGTCGATGGGCGGCGCCTATGCTTGCTAACAGATCATCGCATAAACAGCCCGAACGGTGGCACTCAGTGGGGACAAAGTGAAGGATGATTGATACCAAGGTCATTGCAGATGCCCCTCTGAAGTTCGATGAATTGTTGACCACCGTGGCCAAGGAACAGCTTGGCCTGGATGGGAGCTACACAGTGTATGCGGTCGAGACGGATCAGATTGATGAGATCAATCTCAAGATGATTGAAGGCCTGGAAGACATCCATCTACATTGTTTCCCTGTAAGGCTCCCCCCTGGCTTGGCGAGAGTTAGCCTCGCCCCGCGGGATGGAGATCACTGGCGGATGGAAGAGGCGGTTCATGGGGTCGTGGATTATGGCCATACAGCTCGGGAGACTATAAGCGCCAGCTATAGTAGCAATGGGCAACGGTTGTACATCCCTTCGTCAAGTGGCAAACACTGAATGTTTCATTCTGCTTGGATTTAATGTAATTCGTCGTCTGGTATAGATATAATATGGATAGCAATAATAGCCGACTGGACCAGCTGAATGAGCTTCCCCTTACCAAAGAAGATCAGCGCTTCATACTCCGCTGCCTCCGTGAGGGCGGAGTGGTCGACTACCAACCCGTCCTCGCGGCATACCAGCTGTGTTGGAACAATGCGGCTGAGTCAGCGACTATCCGCAAAGAGATAACGTTGGGAGGAGGGCAGCCAACACCTTTCTCCGGGAGGCCTTGGGTGTTGAAGCACTTGACCATCCGAGGTAAATGACTGGCCAGTTTACTATAGCGCCTAGGGGAGGGGGAGGGAGGGTTATACCGTTATCTATTATTTCACCATTTAAATACCATGCTCCCTTGCCTAAAATAATAAGATCGTAGGGCCTAGTCGTGTTCGACAACACACTGTCATATAGGGCACATAGCTCATTCTTTGGGGCTGACGAAATGACCAGCCTCATCGAAAAAAATCTTTTCAGGGCCTGCGCGCCCACAGAGGCTCGAAGGGTAGGGTGGTCGGCTGATTGCGGTGAAGTATTGGCATACACACTCCAGTCTCAATATCTCATTCTTCGCTTTCGGCAGTAGCAGCGTTTGCTCCCAGTAGCCGCGGTCAAAGAGCTGGTGGAGGAGAGGGCGGCTGAAATGGAGAAGGCCTCAGGAAGTCCCCTGCGCCGTGCGGAGAAACAATTGCTCAAAGAGCAGGTATACGAAGAGCTACTGCCCACCTCCCTGAAGCGAACCGGGCATTTTCTGATGGCTATCGACATCAGGCGTAAATGGATTTTCATTGACGCAGCCAGTCGTAAGAAAGCAGAAGAAGCGCTTGAACTGCTGCGCCTTACACTGGTGTCGCTCAAAGTCCCGCCAATGGCAACTCGCGATCGGCCAACTAGCGATGCAGCTTCAGGATGATCTGGCTTTAAAGAAGAATAAATTCGATGACGCATTGCTCGAGATGGCTGATTCGGGTGACGATGAAGCATCAAGGTTTGATGCTGATGCTCATATTCACATCCCCGCTCTTGCTGCCGTTGCCGAGGAGCTGATCACCCTCCAGGAGGGTGAAGTTGTCCCAACGCTGGAGAGTGCCCTTGGAAATCCTGTTCAGGTATCTAAAACAGCCTGAACCCTACCCATATCCTGCGTTTGGCCTGGCTATGTCCAAGCCTTTTTTTATGCTCTAGATAGATCGTTTTATACTATTTGCCGTATCAGTTTATGTGGATTATCATGTTTCGCATGCGTAACTTGGCAAGGATCGCCGCCGTTTGCACCAGGACATTCTCAATCAGTCTTTTTCCAGGTCGGCTACCGGGAACTTCATGACCAAAATAATCAGTTTCTCCAATCAGAAAGGCGGGGTCGGAAAATCGACCATTTGCCTTCAAACAGTCTTCTACCTCGTGGAGGCGGGCTATCGCGTACTAGCAGTTGATTTCGACCCACAGGGCAACACCTCTAGCCGGTTGAGCCAGAGCGATGAGGCAACCTATACAGGCACTCCCTCAGTCCGGTTGTTCGATGAGAACATGCATGAAATCCAGCCGATGAAGTGCGTGCGCGGAATGGATCTGATTTGGACAACCAAGAATGATCCAGAGCTATCTGAGATTGAGTCCCTACCGCTCAACTGTGTGGTCAACCCGATCACAAACCTGAAGGCTAGCGGCATACTGGATAATTACGATTACGTGCTTGTCGACTGCCCCCCTAGTTTGGGCCGTAAGCTAGTAGCTGCACTCACTATGTCCACTCATGTCATTTGTCCGGTGCAAGTAAGTGGTTTCGCACTGGATGGCGTAGAGGGTCTGCTGAACACGATCATAAGCGTTCAGGAGGAGCTAAATCCCGAGTTGGAAAACACCGGGATGGTGATCAATAACCTCAAACGCGGTTTCGAGGAGGACATGATCACGCGAGATGAGCTTCGCAAGGCAGTGCCGGATCTGGTCTACAAATCTGAGATTGGCGTTCGCGGCCAACTCGACGTGGCCAATCTCAACGGCGTACCCGTTTGGAGCATTAAAAAGACATCGGCACGAGAGGCTGGTAAAGAGATCCGTGCAGTTATCGAAGAACTCATGGAAAAGGTGGGCTGACATGGCATTAGGACAACTAGACAACCTACAGAGCCTTTCACGCCGCTCTAAAGGCGCCAAGGAAGTATTGGTGCTGGATACAGCTGAAGTGGTGCCGAAAAATGGCCAAGTCCGAGAGAAATTCGGCGGTATTGAGGAGCTAGCCGACTCAATTAAGTCGCATGGCCAGGAACAGCCGATCATCGTATCTCCTAAGGATGCCAGCGGTAAGTATCGGATTCAGAAAGGTGAGCGTCGTTGGCGTGCATGTAAACAGGCCGGTGTGCCGGTTGAGGCGATCGTCAATAAAAAGGACCAGGGCGAGCTGGACGAGACAGCTGGCGAGCTGATTGAAAACATTCAGCGGGAAAACCTGACTCCGATGGAAATCGCCAAGGGGATTCAGAAATTCATTGACGCTAAGTGGAAGGCCGTCGATGTGGCTAAGCGTCTAGGTAAATCGCGTGGTTATATCTCGCAGCACCTATCGCTGCTCAAGCTCCCCGAATGCGTACAGAAGCTATACGAGGAAGATGTCACGGCTGACCCCGAATCGCTGAATTCGCTCAGGCAGATTTATCAAATTGCGCCAGAGAAGGCTGAACGCATTTGCGAAAAGGCCTTAGTAGACGGAATCAGCCGAAAAGCCTGCCGTGAGCTGCTTAAACAGGCGAAGGATGGCACTCTGGCTGAAGACCCTGAAACAGTTCCCATGGAGGCTCAGGTGCCAGCGCCAGCTCTAGGGACGCATGATGACCAGCCACCACTGAGCGGATTCGACTCATCCCCCTCCGCTGGAAACTCTGGCATGGGGAACACTGTTGATGATGTCCAGCCCGCAATGCCGCCCCAGGTTAACGAGAAAGATGACTCCTCTCTTGGTAAGGGGGATGTTGCACAGGAAAAGCCACCGACACCTAAATCGGCCACTAATACTGAGCAACCCCAGCCTAAAAAGGCGGCTGGCGCCGAGCTTGATACACCAGCGCCAGTAATGGCAAAGGAGCCCACCCGGGCTCGGGTCGTGGTAGGCGTTACCGTGAAGGGCGCACAACGTAGCGGCATGCTACAGACTGATCGTATCGATCATGAGCCTGGCTATTGCTGGGTTCGACTAGATAATGATGAAAAAGACACACTGAGGGTAAGAGTCTCTGACGTTCAGCTACTTGGTGTCGAGGGTGAGGACTGACCTCTATGCCGAGCCTATCGCGTGACACACAGCGAAAATACGACATTATCCGTGCTATAGACAACATGGATCGCCCAAGCCTTCAGGACATCTCTGAAGCTACGGGCATCCCGGCTGGCACGGTTAAACGGCAGCTGACTTCGATCCGGGAAGAGTTTAAGGTAAAAATCCTCTTTATTCGTGACCCTAGCTCACCTGAAGGTGCAATGGGCTATTACGCACTTGAAGGCTGGGGAATCTTGGACCCAAACTCCTTTCGAATGCATTTTGGAGACAGCACTTCCTAGCCAGCTGACACCCGGGGAGCAAATAGCTCCCCGAATTATGTCAAACCAGCCCCACCTTTCTGAGCCAGTCAACACGGAGTCATCAGCAGTGCCTGAACCCGCCAATCCCCCACTGAATCTCATCAAGCAACCTGTTTCAATTGGTCATGAAGACGTAGTTAAAGAGCTTGCTACTTTTAAGGTCGAGCTGGATAGATACGCACGTAAGACAATTGGGCAACCGTTGCTTAATGACATAGGGGACAATGATCGAGGAACCTGCGCACTACACCCAGATTCATTAATGGCTGTGCTGATACCTTTTTTAAACTGGGAAGACCAGAATGGGCAGGCTTATCGAGCCTTTGTAGATCCGAAACATGTCATTGGGGCAAGCATCAAAGGGCATCCAGAGAACGTGCCACCAGAGGAGGTGGTGAATAGGATCGAGCGCTACGCGACCTACTTTGGCTCAAGGGATAACGCCTTTTATGTCTGGTACAAGCCACTTGGGCTATTCATTGCTCATGAGGGAAAACACAGGGTCGCTTTTATGCGATCGCATGATCAACCGGCTATAGCAGCGTGGGTTCAGGAAGCTGGTTATCCAGCTCCATCTCGAATTACTATAATTGAGCCCAGCGATAAACGTGACGAATGGTTAGCAATGCTCGATGGTCGCTACATTCAGGTACTGCGGCGTCCGAACATTGCAAGGAAAATACTTGATGCTTACGGCGTAAAGACAACGAGCTGGCAGAATATAGATCATCTACCAGATGAAAAGATGGTGCGATTGGCGATTTACGAGCGCCGGCTTCATCGACCAGCCAGAACACGGAAGGAAATCGATAGAACTCTTGATCTGCAGGCTCATCTCGCTCGAATGGCCAAGGACAGTCAGGAGCAGTATTTTCATTGTCATGATCTCGGCCCATATCGTCTTGACTGGAAGCGCAATATTGTAGTGATGTGCCTCCTGCTATTTACAGGTTTATTGCTAGTAAAGTTTGATCATGACTGGTCGATCAGAACAGGGATTGGCTTGGTGGGTGTAACATCTGGCATGATGCTTAGCCAGAAACTGACGAGGTTCACAGGCCCGCGAAAGCTAAAATCATAAATGAATGAGAACGAAACTACCTTAAAAGGCTCGCTAAGGCTGATGACGACCAAACATACTACAGATTTTAGCCTAATATCCCGCAGTACAGCCTCTTAAGGAGCGAAAGTGCTTGGAGAAAATATTAAAATTGGCAATCGTCGGGTATGGATGCACAAAGCTATCAACCACCCTGACTTCGCATCTGAGAGCGTACTCACAAGAGATCCATGGAGCTTCGTAGAGCTTTGGCTTAAGCGACAGAATAAGAGTGAGGCACTATCCTTCTGGTCACAGGCACGAAGGTTCCATGAAGCCGCTAAGTATATGGATGTTGAAGCGTCGCCACTGTCCCTTTATTACTCTTTTTTGAACGCAACCAAAGCTCTTCTGGTTGTTCGAGGCGCCACACATGCAGAGAATCATGGTGTAACCGGAGATAGGCCAGCAAAAGCCAAGGCTAGCTTGGCTAATGAGGCCATAACTTTTAAGTCTGGCGGTATCTTGCCAGCTTTGTGTACGTATCTCGGCGAAAGCACCGTCACGCACACCGCCGAAAAGTACAACCTCAAAGACTTACTCTGGAATGTACCTTTTGTGCATAGAGCATTCTTGCATACCTTCAGGTCGGCCCCAGAGCTCTTCATACCGTTAGAAAGTGCTTGCTACGTAAAACATCCAGACCCCAAGGCTCGTGAATGCTGGTTCCAGGCTGAAGTGTCGCCCAGATATGCAGATGGTCGGATGCTCAGAAATATCCCTCACTCTTTTGAATGGTTCACTGAAGACGGTAGAACATATATTCGCCGAAAAAAGCGCTTCAATTGGTGGCGAGATAAAGCCCCACAGGCTGAAAAACTCTTGGCCCAAAAGCGGCTAGGCACATATCACAGCAAGACTCGTCGGATCATAGTTCCTATCTCTGGGAATCGCGACTTGTGGTACATCAAACGAAATCTGAGCAGCAACCCACCATCTGAGCGCCACGGTCTTACCATTATATTTGCTGCGATGCATCGGCTGAGCGAATTAGCCCGTTACGATCCTAATGGCCTAGAGAGACATCTCTACGGCACATCGAACTGGTTAATTACGGAATTCATGACAAATTCAGCAGATCAATTCATTGATCAGATGGCGTCGGAAATTACAGGGTTTCAGTTTTGGCGACCAGCCATACGAACCCCGTGAGAACTGTCAAGGTACGATATGAATAGCCGACAAGCCGATTGACTGAGCTGGCTACTGTGATCCCTCTAAGGCTGACGTCAATCCAGCCCAGGTACTATACAGCGCGTTTTCATAACATTCCTGCTCAAGGCTACGCGCCAGCACGTCACTGGCGACAAGATCCAATTGGGTCTGAAGGCTTGCAACTGGAATAACTATCTCCGTGGTTTCCCATAGCTTCTTCTGTGTGCTGCGAGAATCAACTCGGTAGCGGGACCAGTGCGGTGAAGCCTCCACAGAGCTGATGGTTTCAACTAGCTGTGCCAAGCACTCTGGAGGAATTTTCTCATCGGCTAGCTTGGCTGCCTTTTTCAGACTATTCAGAATTTTCCGCAGGTCATGCTCATTATTTAGAGAACGGCGATGCCGATTTGTAATCATAATAGCCTGCCCAGGTTTGATCTGGTTCCGACATTCAATAATCTCAAAACACCACTGCAGTAGCCTTTTAAGAATCAACTCCGCAGCGTGACGCTGAAGATAAAAAGCTGGTAATCCTATCTCATCGAAGCTACCACGTGCCTGCCCTTGCTCAACGAGCAAAGAGGCTGCAGTCAGATAGGCCCCCACATAAGATGGCTGGCGCCAAAACCCACCCATGCGAGCGATGCCATTCTCAAAATCACTTTCCGCTTGGCTGGGGTTCTTCCCACCAACGAAAACATCTCGAGGGTCGGTCGCAGGGTGACGTGAGTAGAGAGGTCCGATGCTCCATAAACCGCTTACTTCTCGCTGACCAGTCATTTGCTGACCCCTTCCTGATGAATTAGGCTGTATTTGCCGCGCATGGCTACCCATCGATCTGGGGTTGCTACAGGATAGCCACCATGGACTGGGTTCCGGCATTGCCGCCCCTTCGTGGTCAGCTCGGCACACTGCGCCATGTACCCGGCTGCTTGCCAGGCGAGGCAGTCTCCCCGGGTATTACCATAGACACTGGCAAAAGCTGCAGCCGGATCGCTCCAGAACACCTCGAGCTGACCTGGCGTTAGCGTCACGGTTATCTTTCCAGCTAGGCCATCGTGGCTGGTGTTGAACGTTATGTCACTGTTAGCATGGCGTTGGATGACACCCATAGCTTGGGGTGAAGCACTGCTCTGTTGTGTCATATTCTTTTCATCGCCTCCTCCAGGCGCCTTTCCGCACTTCGGTCATAGCGTTGTGTGGTGACTAGGTTGGTATGGCCTAGAGCGTATTGCACCGTGAGAACGTCGACACCTCGATCTAGCATATTCGTAGCGAAGGTGCGGCGAAAATCGTGAGGCGCGCACTCCTTAATGCCCGCCTGAACGGCCCTTTCTTTTATGATGAAGTACACAGCTTGGTCAGTAATACGAAGATCAGTAATCACACCATGTCGGCGCACTCTAGGGAACAGAGGCCCGACATCCCGCCCCAACCGGGATTGCCATGCCATGACTTTCAGGAACGTTTCATTGGGCAGAAAGACGAGGCGTTCCTTGTTACCTTTGCCCAGAATCCTGATCGACTGCCGGCCGCGGTCAATCATCTCGATGTCTATGGATACACTCTCCGATCGACGCAGCCCCGTGTTGACCAGTAAGTGGAGTAACACGGCATCTCTCTCCCCTTTGGAGGTCTCGTCTGTTTCGCATGCGGAACAAAGGGCTTGGATAGCTACATCATCAAGGTGTACGCCCTTCGGTAACCTTGAGCCCCTGACAGACTTGAGATCGCTGATCTGATGGTGGCTCTCACTATCCATGCGACCCGCAACCCAAGCCTCACGCGCCACACCTTTCATAGCAGACAATGCAGTATTGATAGTGGATGGAGCCTTGCCCAGTTCACTCATCATCTCGATGATTGAGCGCACATGTTCGCGCCGGATCAGATGCCACGGACAACTCTTAATGTCATGACCGCCGCTAAGGTAGGCAACTTGCTGGAGGTGAGATCGCATCGTGACCCGGCTACGGCGGGAGCCAAGCCCCATAAGGTAAGAGAGCGCGGGGTTTCCCTTGGCCTCTGTCAAAGAATTCGATGCTTCAGCAAGGCCCCCAGTGACGTTATAAGGAATCATCGTTAGTGAATCAGCCATTCCCGGCCCCCCCTCTAAGCCGGCAATGTGTTGCTGCAAATAATCAGCCTGGTCTGCAGAGCACATAACAATATCGAGCAAATCCCCGCTTTCATGCATCACCTCGTGAAAATCTGATACGCCTGGTGCGGACTCGACATAGACTCGCTTGCGACGCAGCCCGCCCGGGATCGTTAAGCTCAAGTGCTCAAGAATTGCATCGGCGTCCTCTAGGACACTAACAATGTCGCCCGTATCACGGACAATGACCATGAAATCGTTGGTAGTGATGACCGCATATCCTGCGCGGGGTGGCATAATCAAGTGATTAAACATCCAATTGCTCCCTTTTGGTTGTGATTTTTCCCCTGGTCAGGGTTAGTGCCTGGCTTCAGACTGGGCATCGTCCCGGCACCAGTATGTGAACACCACCTAAATCAGCTGCAATGCTATTGACGACCATCTGAGCATAAGAAGTAACGACCGCAATTTTGTAGATTGCCTTCCAAGTCATTCAGCACAGCCTTATTCATGTGACTCTGATACAGCCTACTCGGGTTCGCTGCCCTTCTCTACTTTCTTAAATAACTATTTTAATAAGT
Organism: Vreelandella neptunia; assembly: GCF_022489065.1. Classification (GTDB taxonomy): domain Bacteria; phylum Pseudomonadota; class Gammaproteobacteria; order Pseudomonadales; family Halomonadaceae; genus Vreelandella; species Vreelandella neptunia_A. Next base: position 68,059 of record NZ_JAKVTW010000020.1, read on the forward strand.
AGAGAACCTAAGCGCCAGCACTACGGCCTTTTTAACTGTGTACACAGGATCACTCAAAAACGGAAAATATCACCCTAAGTTATTGTTCTATATTCTATTTCTCAAGGTAAAAGCCATTTCCTGAAAGCCTGTACGCAAAATCTAGGCTTTTGGCAGGGCCATCACCCGTAGATTTTGCGAAATAAGGGTATTTTTTAATGGAAAAACACATCCTTGGAGAGATATTTTTGCGCTAGCTTTTAGACCACTGCCAACGGTCTCATATCGTTGACATACAGCCGAGTTAGCTACAAAATGTGCTTTGCACACTTTCACATTGCCTTGTCTGGAAACACATGCCTATATTGCGTGAATACCAACAGCTGCAGGAGCAATCGAAGTCTCTTCGAGAACAACTTATATCGTTTGAGAATCGAGAAGATTTCAAGCGTGAAAGTGCTTTTTTTAACCGCTTAAAAACGTTAATGGCTGATTATAATGAATCGGCCCTGGACGTTATTAAATTGGTTAATACTGAAAAAAGCGTCAGCGAGTCTCCGGCTATACGTAAGAAGCGAATGATAAAGGTATATCGCAATCCTTATGAAAGGGAGATTGTCGAAACAAGAGGTGGCAATCATAAAACCCTGAGGGCTTGGAAGGATCAGTACGGTGCCGAGGTCGTTGATTCTTGGCTTGTCGAAGAGAAATAGCAGGTTATTACTGTAGGCTGACAGAGGTTAGATATGGCCAGCGATAGCAATAAAGACAAGGACATACAAGCAGTTGCGGTTAATAAGCCGCCTCAGCTTGACCTATTCAGCCTGAGCGATAGCCGGGACAGAAATTATAGTAATAGCATCGACATTTACGATGCATTGCCTAAATATTCTCTGGAGAAGCGTCGTCGATTCACAGACCTTAACAGCGCGGTAAGAGAGCGCGAGTGCCGTATAGGCGACCGCGTTATAAAGGTTAAAGTTAAGCCAGCTATTATCGAGAATAGTAAAGGCAAACATGAGCTAGTTTATCCTGGTGAGCGTGAAGAGATTATAGAAGACGCTTTAAGAAAACTGGCTGTTAATGGCGGAAGCGTCATGATCGATGGTAAAGTTGGTGTTCTTTTTACTTTCTACGAGTTGCGTGCTGAGTTACGCCGGAACAAACATGAGTTCAAACTCAGCGAGATAAAGGAGGCGATACTTGTATGCCGTGGCGCACAGCTTGAAACGGTCACCAATGATAATGAAACTGTTATTTCCTCAAGCTTTTTTCCTATGGTCGGCCTAACCACGCGAAAAGATATTCAGATGCGTGAAGGCGATACTAAATGCTATGTACAGTTTAACCCTTTAGTAACTGAGAGCATTCTTAAACAAACTTTCCGTTTATATGACTATAGCACTTCGATGTCGATTAAGAGCCCTCTTGCCCGGTACATGCATAAGCGAATGAGTCACTACTGGAGCCAGGCATCAGCCAACGATCCCTATACGCCTCGTCTTATTCCTTACCTGTCAGGTAGCCCTCGCGGGCTTTCTGATCGCATGGGCAGTAATGTTCGGGCTATGAAAATTGCCCTAGACGTACTCGTTGAGCATGAGGTTATAGCTAGTTATAAAGCGAAGAGAATAACGGAAGGGAAAAAACTTGTTGATATTTACTACACAATCTTTCCTACAGATAAATTTGTCAAAACTGTTAAAAGAGCAAATTACAAAAGTAACTCAATACGGTTAAAGAAAGACTTACATACTATTAGCGAAACATCACTTTAAAATAATATTATCTTATTTCCTTTTGTGAAGTCTGGATCATTGAATGCATTTAGATGGCCTTTACTGCTTAGGGGGATAATGCACACACGGGCAACTCGTCGCCCTTCAAACCCCAGCCAGCCAGGATCGTAATCAACGGGCTGTGCTGCAGGAACCATTGAGGCGCGCATTGCAGTCCAAGCGTGTGCCATCATTGGGGGGAATGTTGCACAGATAGCCGATTCCAGACCCTCTCAATCACCTTGCTCAATAGGGGGAATGTTGCACAGATAGATGCTTCCAGACCTCCTTAATCACCGCGCCAATGACCGTAGCCAACGTCCAGTCACCCTTGTAAGCAGACTGCTATCACAGTAGGCATTCAAGAGTGTAGCTCACAGAACGTAGGTGGGAACGTTGCACCATCAGCCCCCGCGACAGGTCTTTAAAGCACGGCCAGCGTGCTCAAAAGTGTCATTCCTCCCTGGCAGGGGATTGTCGATCAGTAACAATTTGACGACAAAGAAGGTAAGGCACTATATTAAGCAGCTTCAAATGATAACGGTATAAAAGTGCTCTGATAGCTATCAACGTATCCACATTTACTGTGGGTAAGCCTGTGGAAAAGTAGCGTTTTATAGGTGGGAATGTTGCACCGTTTCGGTGGGGATACTGCACAGGTTATTTTCTGACCAGCAATTTAGCCCTCTATAGTAGGTGGGTATATTGCACAGGAGATGCAGAGCGAATCGAATCGATCCTGTCAACCTATCATGCCTTAAATCTTGCAGGTGGGAATGTTGCACAGATGGTGCCTAAATGAGCCAAAATGTGGACAAAAAGACGTTTTCTGTGGACATCAGGAGGATAACTTTGAGCCCTAGGTGGGGATGTTGCACAGCAAGCGGTGGGGATGTTGCATAGCAAGCGGTGGGGATGTTGCAACGGTTATTGAAAGATAATGCATACTTTTCAGTGGGTTGATGCATATATTATTGCTCGTAACCCTGTCTTACCCCAGTCTTAACCCTTTAACCTTTTTGTATTAACCAGCCTTTCCTAACCCCTGGCCATCTCCATTCTTTATGGGTCATTAGAAGAGCAGTATGAACATCACAGCAGGTTTATCAATTAAAGCATAGCCCATAAAAAAGCCTCACCAGCTGAATTGCAGGTAAGGCCATGAAAACGGCAAAGCCGTTAAAGTTATATCAGCCCCCTCTCCGCAAAGCTGACATGCTCAGTGCCAGCCACAATAATGTGGTCTATCACCTTTACGTCGATCACACCCAAAGCCTCTACTAGCCTCTTCGTAATCTGACGATCGCCATCACTCTCTTGAGGACTACCACTTGGATGGTTATGACACAGCAATACGGCGGAAGCATTCGTTACAATCGCCCTTCTAACCACCTCCCTAGGATAAACAGGCGCCTTATCCACGGTGCCTCTAAAAAGCTCCTCATGCTTGATGACTTGATGTTGCGAGTTCAGCCACGTCACAGAGAACACTTCGTAAGGCAGTTCCGCATACTTGAGCGTCAGATAATCAACCGCTATCCAAGGAGCTGTGATCTTTGCACCTTCACTCTCAAGCTGACCATAGAAGCGTGTTTCGATGATATCCAGTGCTTCTGAGATAACCGCATCTTCACGCTCTATACGCTGCTCTGCGGTCTCTACAGTCCCCTTTCCAGGGAAACTATAAACTTTGGCCGCCTCATTAACTGCAAACATACCCAACTGGTTGGTGTCCTTCATTATTCTCTCCTCTCTCATTCCCGCTGCCGGGTCTCGATTAGAGTTCGGGGAAGCACTGACCCCCCACCGGCTGTCACCTGGCGCCCTATCTCTTCTTGAGACCAGCACTACTGCAGGAATGAGAGAGGAAATAGATCATGAACAAGCGTGCAATCGATGATATCCGTGAAGCCCTTATTCAAGGCTTGATGGAAGGCACAGCCCCTTGGCAGAAGCCTTGGAAACCCGGCGACAAAGATGTGAGCCAGCCCTATAACGCCTCCTCGGGGCGTGCTTACACTGGCTGGTCAAACATCGTGAGTCTCTGGATTGCTTCGGATAAAAGCGGCTATACCAGCCCAGCCTGGGTTACCTTCAAGCAAGCGAAGGATCTGGGTACACACCCCCGTAAGGGCGAGAAGGGTACTCCCGTGGAATTCTGGAAGTTCCATAAAAAGCGCGAGAAGAAGGAGAACGGTACTACGGAGGAGAAAGTCATCCCCGTGAACCGTATTTTCTATGTGTTTAACGAGGAGCAGCTAGCGGACCCATTGACAGAGGCTGCAAAGCCACCAGTCATAGAAGCTCAACCTGAGCCCGTGCAGTTCGTTGCGCGGCTAATTGAGGCATCGGGTATCCCTTTAAGCTGGGGCGGTGACAAGGCCTACTACAGACCCTCAACGGATGGCATTCGCCTACCTCGCCCTGAACAGTTCCATGGGGTTAGTGAAATTGCGGCTACCGGCCTGCATGAGCTGATCCATGCCACTGGTGCTCCCTCCCGCCTCAACCGGGACAAGAGCGATCGCGCTCGAGAGGAAGTAGTGGCAGAAGCTGGCGCCTGGCTTGCAGCCATGCGCTTTGGTCTTCCTGCTACTCCCGAAAACTCAGCGTCCTATCTCACTGGATGGGCTTCACGGCTCAAAGGTGACCAAGCCAAAGAGATCGACCGTGCTCTGGCTGATGCGCAGAAGGCGGTTAACTTCATCGAGCAAATGGCACAACAGTGTGGGTTGATCGACGGAGTAGAAGATTCAACTGCAGCAACCGCGGCAGCTTGATTTGTTCCATTCAACAGCCTCCCTCTCGGGAGGCTTTTTTTTGTCCGACCTCAGCGGTGGGGATGTTGCACAGCAACAGTATTATCAGCCTGTTCCGGCATCAAAAGCACGGCGAACGGCAGCTGTATCGGTGGGAATGTTGCACAGATACGGCAGCAAGCAGGCTTGCGCCAGCGCTTTTAGTGAATACCAAGCTATTTCTTGTTTGCATCTTGTATTGTATGTATTATACATACATACAATACATACACATAAGGAGACCCAGAGATGCTTATCAAGCCGGAAATCCGAGATCGCATACTTGATGCTGCCGAGAAGCTGGCTGCTGAAGGCATCGACAGGCCTACCAATGAGCAAGTGCGTGAGCGATTGGGGGGCGGCTCGCTGTCGCACATCTCCCCTGTCATGCGCGAGTGGCGCGAAAATTTGAAAGTCAGTGCCATTGCTGTGCGTGAAATGCCTAATGAGATCCGCACTGTTTTGGAACGAGTAGGCGGCGAGCTGTGGCGTTCAGCAACTCAGCTCGCTGATGAAGAGGTCGAAAGAATTCGTGCAGAATCTGTGCAGCGCGAGGTAACAGCCAACGACGAGCGCGATGAGGCCCTTCGCGAAATCGAGCGGCTGGAAGCAAGCATCTCGGCCTTACTAGACCAAAACAAACAGAATGATAAGCATATCGAGCATCTTACGGACGATAACCGGACGTTGGTGACAGAGCATGCCACCTTAAAGCAACGGTCAGCCGATGCTATGGAGCGCGTCTCTGATCTACATGACCAGCTTGCCCGCCAGAATCAGCAGTTGGAAACAATGCGCGCTGAAGCACAGCGCCAACAGGCGTTGGTCGACCAGTTGCGTGACGAGAAGGCCGAGGCAAACACCCTGTTGGCTACTAAAGAAAGCGAGTTGAAGGCCACTACCCGGGAGCTGGAATCCACCCAACAACGCGAATTACGGTTTCAAAATACCCTCGAAGCGGTCAATGAAGACCTGTCCTCACTTCAACAGGATTACGCCAGCCTTCGTGCGGAAAAGGCCTCGGTTGTGAAGCGCAGCGAAGAGCTGCAGGACGAGAATGCTTCGCTTCGTTCCGATGTCGACAAGTTCAAAGCCTCTGCCAGTGAAGCCGGTAGTGAGTTGAAAGCTGCCACCAAGTGGATTGAGGAATTGGCGCACACCCAGCAGGATCTTTCAGAAACTCGGACACAGTTGGCAATAGCTCAATCTCGCGAAGAGGAGCTGCGCCAGCAGTTAGCTGACCACCAGAAACGGCTTCAACCTAACCAAAAAGACAGTGGATCAAAGGATGAGTAAAAGGCAACAGTCAGCCCCAATACTCATCGGATTCATTTTGGAAATGAAAACGTTGGCAACTTTCCCGAAAGGGAGTGAATCATTTAGTAACAATAATATTCAGCTCTGGCAACCTTACGATAGTCTAAAAGAAATCATAATAGCCGCTCTGCTCGAGGTGCGGCTATCTATAGTAAGCAAATGAAAGCGGGTACTCTTACCTATAACAATGACGAGACGGAAGTTTTGTAAAACTCAATTGGTGGTTATTGTCTCCCAGTCGTTTATACATCTTTTGGCCATGGAGTAGTCATGCATACGAGATTTTGCAGTTAACTAATTGATAAGAAACTATTTTACATAAGGATAGGGTCTATCGTTTCACACTGTTGCCAAAATACTACAGTGAATTTGCGGTCTTTAATCGCTTTGGCTTCAAGTGATACATTGTGTTGCAGGACGAGTTATTAGTTAAGTATCAAGACAGCCCACCCGCCAGCCATTGTGCAGCGCTGCAATCAGAGCCATAAAAAAGTACTGCGGCGGTCGCTGCTACTGGATGTTAGTTCGCCACAGAGCTCTTAAGTAAAGCCAGCAAGCGAATAAATTAACAATGTGAGGAATAAAGTTATATGCGTTATAAGGATTATTTCCTTTTAGGAGACAAGCTCAGACTAATAAGCTTCTTAAGAAGTTAGTATGAAAATAAAGCTCTACATCTCTTACGACCAAGCTACCCCAGTGTCGCCAGGGAAGGAAAAAGGTCGACCATGATACTGGAAAGCCGCGTCATGGTACCCGAGACGATGGCGATACCCATCAGAATCACAACCGTGCCCGCGACGGGGCGAGCATAGGCGCTCCACCTTCCTAGGCTTTTCCGGTGCAGAGCGAATCGGTTAATCAGTAAAGTGCTGGCAAGAAAAGGCAGCGCTAGGCCAGCAGAGTAGGCACTGAGATAAACCATTCCAGACTGGGCACTAGCAGCGTTAGACGTGGCCATCAGAATAGCGCCCAGTATAGGACCGATACACGGTGTCCAACCGATGGCGAAAGAGACCCCGAATACAGTCGCCGACAAAGGGGAGCCACCCTGGACACTGGGAGTGAACTGAAGGGTACGCTGGAAAAGCGGCAACCGGAACACCCCGGTCATGAAGAGGCCCAGCACGATCACCGCCGAGCCA
>NZ_JAKVTW010000021.1 GCF_022489065.1 Vreelandella neptunia
CACAAACCTTATCAAACTTTGCATGCTGGCAGCGTAAACATCCTCATTTATTTCTGTCGCTTAATCTGTCTGCCCAAGACATTCAGGAACCCATCTTTTTAGACCATTTAGAATCATTATTGGCATATCACTGCTTAAACCCAAACAATATTGTGCTAGAAATAACAGAATCCGAACTGCTTTTTGACTGGCAGCAGGCCCGTAACTTACTTCGCCAACTAAAAGACTTAGGTGTTCGTCTAGCAATAGATGACTTTGGCACCGGCTATAGCTCACTAAGTTATTTACAGCGCATTGATGCCGACAAGTTAAAAATAGACCGGAGCTTCATACATCATTGGTCCCAGACCGGCGACGCTCGCTTACTTCAAACCATGGTGCAGTTAGGAAAGACGATGAACATGAGAGTCATCGCAGAAGGTGTAGAGAAAACAGAAGAGCTAGAATTTTTACAGCAACTGGACTGTGATCAGTACCAAGGCTTTTTAGCCGCCAAGCCCATGCTGGCAGAAGAAATAGAACGCACACAGTGCATTTAATATCTTCTTATTAAAATAATCATGGCCAAATCACATATATACTCATGCTGATAAACGGCCTAGTACGTATTTTAAGCGAAAGGCCGTTTCATTATGGCTAACCAATGAAGCTGATGATAGCTCACCTCAATAATCGAGATGAGCGAATACGTGAACTGATAACCTCTACTAACCTATCCGTCGATAGCCGAGACTTAAGTAAAACAGCTTCTACCTGACCGTGCTGTTGGTTAGTCATATCGGCTCCGGATAGAATGACTACTTTTGCTTCAGGTTGACACGCGCGGATATCAGGAACAAGCTCCCACCCAGACCCATCCGGAAGCTCTATATCGAGCAATACGACGTCAAACGCTTGCTGTTTCAGACATATGCGAGCATTTCCCAGTGTATGAGCCACCTCAAACTCAAAGCGCTCACCTGCCATGGCAGAGACTACTTCGTGCAAGTCCAGGTCGTCTTCAACATGGAGTATCCGAGGATGGTCTTGGCGGCTAGCTGACAACTGCCGATTAACTATATCGATTAACTTATACTTATCGATAGGTTTCGCTAACCAATCAATATTGTCAGAATCACCTTTAATCGCTAAGCGCCCCTGCTCTACCTTGGCTGAGATCACGACGATTGGTATGTCAGCCGTGCTGGGTTGCTCACGTAATATGCGAATAATATCCAGCCCAGAGGTATCTGGGAGCAATAAATCTAGACTAACAAGATCATAATGTGTCTTGTGCAGGCTGTTCAGGGCATCTTTACCATTTAAGGCAACATCAACTTGATACCCTGCTTGATTAAGCATAATGCTTAACAGATAGGCAACATCTTCATCATCTTCAACAACCAAGATACGGGGAGATTGACTATATTCAGTAGCATTCGCCTTTAGTAAAGAGGTTTCCAACGCCGTTTGAACTAAAGGTAACTCAAAGAAGAAGCGTGAGCCTTTACCTTCGTCAGACTCAAAATTAATCCGCCCGCCCATATGCTCGACCAACTCTCGCGTAATGGCCAAACCAAGCCCAGTACCATCTTTAGCGCGAGTATCTGAAGAATCTGCTTGAGCAAAGCGCTGGAAAATTTTCTCGCGAAATGCATCTGTGATGCCGGGACCATTATCTATCACGCTGACGATTATCGTTTTATCTGACACTTCAACAGCAAGTGTTACCTCGTCGCCATCCGGTGAAAACTTGATCGCATTGGATAAAAGATTGGCGAGAACTTGCGATAACCGCTGAGGATCAACAATGACAAGTGCCTCTAATGCGTCGTCGCCACATGCCAATGAAAGCGTCACGCTCCTATCGCTTCCATAGCTGCGATTAGACTCCAGCGCCTGTTCAATCAACGGCATCAAAGGCTGCACTTGCATGTCAAAATGCAGTTTGCCTGCCGCAATCTTTTCGATGTCCAGTAAATCATTGATCAAGTGAGCTAAACGCTTGCTATTACGATGGGCAGTCGTCAGTAGCTTTTGTACTTTTTCAGGCAGCTCACCCAACGCTCCTCCCATTATCAAGCCTAGAGCACCCGAAATAGAGGTTAATGGAGTACGAAGTTCATGGCTTACGGTAGAAATAAACTCATTTTTCATCTTATCCGCTTGTTTTTGCTCGGTAATGTCTTCAGCAATATTCAGATAGCCACTGATTTCACCGGTACTATCACGCATGGGAGTCACGACAAGAGATACTGGCAAATAGTGGCTATCCTTGTGGACATACGTCCACTCGCGCGTTTCTGAGCCGACTTGTTCGGCTTTTTCCACAAACACTCTAAAGCCCTCAATGGGTTTGCCTAGCTCAGCACTTAGCTGTGCAGACCGCACTTCCAGCTCATCTTTCAGGTGCAATATCGCCGGGGTCTGCTTGCCCAACACATCTGTTTTGCTATAGCCCAGCATATTCTCGGCACCTTTATTAAAGGCGGTGATAATGCCGACAGTATCAGTAGCAATAATGGCGACTTCAGATGCAGCTTCAAGTATATTAGATAAAAAACGTTCAGCTTCGCGAATCGCATCATCTGCCACTTTTCGCTCATTCGCTAAACGGTTCATAGCACGAGCGAGCGCACGTACTTCAGGGCCGCCTTGTTCGCGGAAATCGCTATCAAACCGAGCATCATCGGCCATGTGATCAATGCGATGTGTGATTCGCTCGATGGGGCGCGTCAAACTTTGCGCAATCCATGCCCCCGGCAGTCCAACGAGCGCCATGGCAATCAGTGCGATTAGCAGAAACTGTCGGAACGCTGCTTTGGCAGGCGCGATGGCGTCACTGTAAGGCAGAGCTCGTAGCACAATCCACCCTATAGAATCCAATTGTTGGCTGGCCACCAGGTATTGCTGTTGCTGATACTCAACAAATGTACCGGCAGGGCTGAGCGACAGTGCAGCGTCTACTAGAGCGTCCTCACCATTCTCAGGTAGCGGCTCGGGTGTGTCGAACCGCTCCCGCATGGAGACAAACAGGCGGTGTCGCGGGTCAAGAATCAAGGTGATAGTACTAGATTCGTCCTCAGCCCAGTTTCCCGAGTCGATAAGCGGGGTGTTTGCGAGATCCACTATTCCGGCTGCATATCCAATAACATCATCATTGGAAGACAGAATGGGTTGCACATATGAGATCAGTGGCAACCCTGTGGTACGCCCCATTATTGGCTCTGAAACTACCGCTTCTTTGGTTTGCTGGGCGCGCTGGATATGAGGACGGTCGGCATAGTTAGTACCTATACGCCCTGGCACATGACGGTTTTCTGCGATAGCAGTGCCATCACCATCAAAAATCAACAAACCATCCGAAAACAGTTCACTGGCCACAGAAGGCTGCTGCAGTAGCGATTGCAGTGCTTGCTGACTACGTAGCTGCCCACTATCGGTCAGTAGGCGTGTTGCAAACGCTTCTAGGGCAAGCGTCCGCTGCTGCTGTGATAATTCAAGCTCAAACGCTAGTCGGTTTATTTCGGCTGTTTCACGCTCTGCCATGATGGTTTCATAATTGGCCACCATCAGTTGGTGAACCGTCACCAATATTCCGCCGACTAAAATACCACTCATGACTATCACAAGTAGAACAATACGAACGCTCAATGGTAGTTTCACGATGGGTATTCCCTAGGCAACAAAATAAAAAAGTTAGCTCCCCCGCCCACCGCATTGCGGTAGCCAACTTCTCCGCCCATCTGCTGGCAGATTTCTTGGCTGATTGCTAAACCCAGACCGGTACCCGGTAGTTTTCGAGTATCGCTGCCATCCGCTTGAGCAAAACGCTGAAAGAGCCGATCGCGAAACGCCGGATCAATGCCTGGCCCGTAATCACGCACAGAAATCTCGATGGAGCTCTCAGTCGATGAAATATCTAGCTCAACCGACTTTCCTTGCGGTGAAAACTTGATCGCGTTGGACAGCAAGTTCGTGAGAGCTTGTATCAAGCGAGGGCCATCCACATTACCCCATATGGGAGGCCAAGCACTGGAGACCTGAATCATCACTTGATGCTGCTCGCTATAGCCTTGCAAAACGTCAACGGTTTCATTTAACAAAGGGGCTAGCCGTTGAACATTTAAGTGCATCGGCATTTTACCAGCCACCAGTTTTTCCATATCCAGCAAGTCGTTAATCAACGCCGTTAAGCGCTGGGCGTTGCGTTCTGCGGTATTAATAAGCGACTGAGCTTTATCAGGTAGGATACCCGCAGCACCGCCCCTCACAAGGCCGAGCGAGCCCTTGATCGATGTCAAGGGCGTACGAAGTTCATGACTGACGGTAGAAATAAACTGATCTTTCATTTGATCCAGCTTGTGGCGTTCAGTGATGTCCTCAACTAATGACCAAATCACTTGCCGGCCATCTTGCTCTTGGCTCAGCATACCCTGTAAACGCACCGGATAACGACTGCCATCTTTGCGGATATATTCCTTCTCGAAAGGGCCGTAGCGGCCTGTGGCTATTAAGCTAGCAAGTGCCTTTTCTTCTTCAGGCTTATATTCTTTTGGTGTGACATCCCAATAGCTAAGCGATACAAACTCATCGCGGGTATAACCCGTTGGGGCAATTAATGCATCGTTTAAATCAATAAAGCGCCCAGTTGCAAAATCATTCAGTGCGATGCCTATGGGGGAAAACTCAAAGAGCCCCCTTAACCGTGTTTCGTTGTTTTCCAAGGCCAGACGTGCCTGCTCCCACTCATGAATATCATGCAGGTAGCCATGCCATAAGATACTCCCGTCCATAAGGCGCTCAGGCTTGGCATGGCCCATTATCCAGCGATAGCCATTACCTTGACACTGCACACGATACGTCGCCTTCCAATAGGCCAGCGTGCTAGCTGAGTGTTCTATCGATGCACTGACGGCTTCCAAATCTTCAGGGTGAATCCGCTCATAGGCTGGGGCGGCATCTTCAGCAGCCTGTGTTGGAGTAAGGCCGTAAAAATCCTCAATTTGAGGAGAACTAAAGGGGAATGTAGTGCGGCCGTCCGCGAAACGTCGAAATTGATAGGTCACACCGGGCAGTTGCGCCGTTAACTTGATGAGACGCTCGTTATGGATATTGTTGGCTAGCAGGTCGGACAACCAGCGCGCCAGTAAGCGTATAAAAAACTTTTCGCTATCATCATAATTTTCAACGCGTGCTTTGCTGGCCGAAAAATTCAGCGTGCCAAAGGCTTGGCCTTCTACCTCAATGACAATGCCTGTATATGCGCCTAACGGATTTGCCTGATAGCAGGGATGGCGTTTGAATTCACTGAGTTCAACATTCGCAATGAACAGTTCACGCTCCTCAGCAGAGTCGGCAGAAAAAATAAAGTGGCACCATGTGTGCTCCAACATAAATTGCTGACCTGGGATTAATGCAGCACTTGCTGCGGCCTCCATCCAGCGCACCGTATAGACGTCACCCTCGATCTGACTAAGAATTGCCAGGTCCACTTGCAGGTATTGCCTTGCCGTCGCAAGGGCGTGGTTGATTTTCCCATCCAGCGTATCTTGCGAGGAAAACACGATGTCGTTAAGCAGCACCAATGCATCGTGGTGTTTTTTAAGTTGGCTTACCGTGTTCTGTTCGCGGGTAATGTCGACAATGAAACCTTCTCGAACCATCGGATGTTGAACATCGCCTAGAACGCTCTGGCCCCGCTCTTCCACCCAGCGCCATGTGCCATCTCGATGCTGGATACGATACTCAAGATGCCAACCGACCTCGTTGGCAATCGCTGTCTGTACCACCTCCTCCACCGCTGGCGCATCGTCGGGGTGGATTAAGTCTGCGTAACAGACGCTTTTATTACCGACCAGCTCGTCTGCCTCATAACCACTGACCCGGTCGACCTGCCCACTAATGTAAAGCATGGTCCAGTGCTCATCGTGTAAGCAGCGGTAGGTCACCCCAGGCATGTTATTAATCAGAGAGGCCATGTGATCGCGGCTAGCAATCAGTTCAGATTCTAGTGCTGAATATGATGTTTGGCTGATTTCGTCAGCTTGTATCAGCTCCTCCACCGTCGCCGCCAGGTCACCAAGCATATCAACTTGCTCAGCAGATAAGGTCCTTGGCTGTGTATCAATCAGACAAAGAGTGCCAATCCGATAACCGTCGACGGTGTGCAAAGGAGCACCGGCGTAGAAACGAATATTAGGAGCGCCAGACACTAAGGGGTTGTCGGCAAAACGCGCATCGTCTAGGGCATTTTCCACAATTAATGTTGAATCGGACAGAATAGCGTGTCCACAGAAAGAAATGTTGCGCGGTGTTTCTTTCGCCTCAAGCCCTTGGCATGATTTAAACCACTGCCGGTTCTGGTCAATTAACGATACCAGGGCAATGGGCACTGAAAACATATGGCGAGCGATGCGTGTAATGCGGTCGAAACGTGCTTCATGATCACTATTAAGCAACCCTGTTTTGTTCAGTGCACACTGGCGCTCAGTTTCATTTTCCGGGATCAGTGGTGCCTTCATGTTCAACCTCAGCTGTCACATCGCTCTCGGTGCTAATCTACCGCTAAACAGACGCGGTTACGGCCGCTGTTCTTGGCTTGATATAGCGCTTGGTCGGCCCGGTTAAGCAGCGACTCGGCGGTATCGTCAGGAAAACGCTGGTTGTCTACCACTCCAGCGGACAAGGTGCAGGCGAACTGATTGCTGCCTCCCGTAAACTGGATAGCGGCAAAATCTTCGCGAAGGCTGTTCACCATGTTGGCGGCATTGTCAGCAGCACAATCAATCAGTACCAGCGTAAACTCCTCTCCACCATATCGGCCTAATTTATCGGTACTCCGGAAACGCTGGCGTAGCAAGGTGCCCAAAGCAGCAATCACTAAATCACCGACTGCATGGCCATGCGTGTCATTAACCGACTTGAAATGATCAATATCGAGCATCACCACACAAAAGGTCTGAGGTTTTCGCTGCGCCAGTTGCCACTGGTCCTGCAGAGCCTCCTTGATACTGGCGTGCTTAAGGAGCCCGGTTAAAGCATCTTTATTTTTGGTGTGCTCTAGTTTGCGTAGCCGCATAACGCGGGCGCGGCACAAGTTGACGAGCAAGTCCTTGTCGATGGGCTTTTCCAGAAAGGCATCGCCCCCCCTTAATAACGCTTGCCCGCGCAGTTCGGCATCGGGTTCGGCCGAGAGATATACTATCGGTAGCTGTGACCAGCGCTCTAGCTGGCCCAGCAAGGCAGCAATTTCTGCGCCGGTAATGCCGGGTAGCCATAGATCCATAAGGATCAGCTCAGGATTGAAATCATTGATAGCCTCGAACAGAGCGTCGGGACGATTGAACGCTCTGACCTGCATACCCGCGTTTTCCAGTACGTACTCAAGATGCCGTGCTAATTCGACATCATCTTCGACAATCATGACCCGCTCTGGCTGGCTATCCTTTGTCTTGATCAGCTGCGCTATGTGAGAAGCAAGCTTAATCATGTCTAGCGGTTTGACGAAATAATTTTGCCCACCGCTACGCAAAGCATGAAGTCGCGCCGTAAAGCTCTCCTCACTACCCGTAAAGAGAATTGGGCAGGTGTAATCTTTGAGCTGCATACGCCAAAAGGCCACCGGATCTACGCTGATTACCTGGCGTTGAGTAGCGCGATGGTCAATCAATAGTAAGTCAGGGGGTGAATGTTTCTCTTGCTGGAGCTCCTGGGCATCACTGAAATGCCTTACTTGAAAGCCAAAGCTGTGTAGTTGTTGAACCATATATTCTGCCAGCATGGCATCACGCTCTACCAGCCAGATGGAAGGTTCACCATCAACATTTTCCAAGCGAGTCGTTTCCATACCCACAACCGCTTTCTTTTTTCTGTCCGCTGCAAGCGTGCTTTGTAATTGCAATACCCAACCCGAGATAGGGAGTGGCTGCTTAGCGTCTTGCTTCAGAGCCTTTGACACCTGCAACTCGTACTCTCGAGCCTTACGCCCAAGACTTTCAAAGCCAAAAGTCCCAGCAGAGCCTGCCAACGAGTGTAAGACTGAATGTAATTGCTGAAGTGACTCAGTACACGAGGGATCTGATGCAAGCCGGTCAGCAAGCACGGTAAGTCGCTCGAACTCAGCTGTAAGACGTTTTGAGTAAGCATCCGAAAGCGTTTTTAAGCGCTTGGCGTAAGCCTGGGAAGAGGTTGAATCAAGCATGAAACGCTTTCCAGATAGCGCGAACGTCGTCGGCGAGGGTCATGGGGTCAAAAGGTTTTGCAATAACGTCTATGGCTCCGATTTCTTTATAGCGCGCCACTTCTTCGGGATGCACTTTTGCGGTCATGAAGGCGACGGCTATAGAGTCACTAATGTGCCCTTTTCGCTTCAATTCCAGTAGGGTGCGGGGGCCGTCCATGCCGGGCATCATAACGTCCAGCAGAAACATTTGTGGCGCGAAATTTCCCGCTTCACTTAATGCTTGTTCGCCAGACTCGCATACTTTCACAGTTAAGCCACCTACGTCCTCCAGAGCCATGGCGGCAATATCGCGAATATCAGGATCGTCTTCGACGTACAAGACTCTTTCAAGTGCGTCCATAACACGTCTCCTTAAAATTCTTTAATAAGAATACCTATATTAGGTCACTGTATAAGCGATATATCAGAAGTGCTATGCTTTTTGCATAATAAGGCCGATTGGCTTTTCTCAACAAATAGAGCAGGTGGTACTCGATCCTACCCCTGGCCGAGTGAACACCGGACGCTGCGCGTCATACGGCTACCGCGGACCACCAAGTACTTGATCGCTCGCCATTCAAGGCCTTATTCATAAGGCCTGCGAGTAATACTGCGGATCTACCTCGCGGTTACCAGTATCCTGCTGATACGACGTGATGAGAGAGTAAGCACTGCCAACCGCCCGCGTTCGGACGAGGAGCTACGCTTGTAAGTGCCACGACATTGCATTGCAAATTACTGGGAAGATGAAACAGCGTCTATGCGCAGGGCTTCCAAGGACAACGCCATGTCCTCGGCAAGATCATGTACAACAGCGCTGTCTACGTCGCGCTGGGCAAAAGCTCTTAGTCCTATTACCTCGGCCTGCAATCGCCGTCCTAGCCTGCTGGGATCGAGTCGGGAGTCCAACTCGCCAACCTGCTGAGCAGCAGCAAAGCGATCAATGAAACGCTTTTCCATACCTGCCAGCAACTCCTCTGCTTTGCGCCAAGCCGCCTGCTCTCGTTCGCCCAATTCCAACAGGCTCTTCACTAACATGCAGGCGCTGTTTGGCAGCTCTTGGTCACAAAGTCCGCCGAGCCGTCGTACATAGGCAGCCAGGCCTGTCAGCGGTGAGTCGTGAGCGTTTAAAGTACGCTCAAGCTCGGCCAGAGCCAAACGTGCGTAGCGCTCTAGAGCTTCCTGAAACAGCCGGTCCTTACTACCGAAGGTGGCATAGATACTGCCCGGGCGCATATCTAGGGCTCGCTCCAAGTCTTTCAGCGAAGTGGCATGAAAGCCCTTCCGCCAGAAAAGCTGTAGAGCCCGCTCTAAGGAGTCATGGCGTTGGTGGAGAGTTGCACGAGGCATGATCGAATCCGATTTCACAAGGCCGCTAGAGAAAAGCGGCGTCAACAATTTGAATGATCGCTCAATTTTATCTTGAACGATCACTCAAGTACAGCTACAGTCGTGTTCGATAAAAGCTATACCTATCACGCCTTTTTTTGAGTGATCACTCAAAATCATACTCTTGCCTGTAGCAAGACATATTTTTTGTCGAAAAAGTAAAGGAGCCGTTACATGATCGATTTTACGCTTCACGATAAGCAAAGCGCCCCTCAACCCAGCCAAAAGCTATTGGATACATCTATCCAAGCATTCGGCATGATTCCTGGCTTACACGCCGTCATGGCTGAAGCACCGGGGCTATTGGAGGGGTATCAAAAGCTTCATCAGCTAGCGCTGGATAGCAGTTTTGATAAGGAAGAGCTTACCGTGGTTTGGCAAACCATCAATGTCGAACATGCCTGCCACTACTGCGTTCCTGCACATACGGGCATTGCTAAATCCATGAATGTGGACGATGCCATCACTGAGGCTCTGCGAAACGAGACTCCACTTCCCACAGAACGTTTGGAAGCGCTGCGTAATTTTACGCTTTCCGTTGTGCGTGGTCGTGGCCACGTAGATGAAAATGACGTGCAGGCCTTCCTCGCTGCTGGCTTTACAAGACGCCAGATTCTAGAGGTCGTGCTCGTCACAGCGCAGAAGGTCATGAGCAACTATACCAATCATCTAGCAGACACGCCGGTTGATGCCCCTTTCAAAAAATTTGAGTGGCATAAGGCTAATTAATAAATGTATCGCGAGAAGCGGCGCCCCAGCGTCGCTTCTTGCTTTTGGAATGAGGCTTCTTTAACAGTGATGGCACTTTTAAAATATTGGATACAAGAAAAAAGGCGCCTGCTGGAGCCAATAAAAAGGAACAGATCAGAAGGAATTAGGCCTTCCATGGGGGGGGGGGTGACATCCTTGTCTAGAGGCTTCATGCCATAACATAAATCAATTTAGAAGGTATTTTGCGCCGCATCAAATTAGACATCCATGGTTTAGCTTGTGCTGTCGTTTCTTCTCTACAGGGTCGTCTGACCTACCACGCTCTCTAGTTATCCTTTTGCCGTCATATCCCAGTGCTACGCCAAACACGTAGCGCCGTACCCGCCGGCGAGTGACGGATCTAGCCTTCCTTGAGCATTTGTTGGTACGTTAGCTAATTCAGCACTTTTTTCAACTGTTATGATGACTAGACACCTTTATACGTGATAGGCGATACGCGATCGCGTTGAACCTTCGCCTGCTAGGTACCGTTCATGACATCGATATCGAATGAAAACATCGCTCCAAGACGGCGCGTGCAGCACTCACTCCTGCGCATGATCACATTCCCCTTTGCGACGCTACGCGGGCGCTTGGTTATGGGGGCTGTGGTGCTATGGAGTTTGCTTTGCCTAATCGTGCTCATGTTTGGCTGGCAGGCGGGCAAGTTCCTGGTGAATGAGACCAACCACCAGCATCTTCGCTACGAGGCAGAACTCATTAGCCACTCAATCACTCGTCAGGTGAATGAGCGTTTCAGCGAACTGGAGCGCTTGGCAGAGAGAATGTCGTTTCCCAGGCAAGGAGCTCTACTCGAACAGCACGCGTACACGATGGAACCTCTCTTTGAAGCGCTGCTGGTATTTGATTTAAGTAGCGATGTCGTTGATGAGTGGCCTGCTGAAGGAGGCCGCAGCGGTAACAATTTTGCTGATCGTGAATATACCCGGTTTATGCATGCGTTCAAAGCGCCTTACGTCAGCGCTCCCCTGGTTGGACGCATTACTAACACGCCGTTGGTACTGATGCTGGTCCCCCTCCACGACGACGCGGGTCGCTACACAGGCTTTTTAGGTGGATTGGTCGATCTTAGGAAAAGCCAACTGTTCAACAACTTTGATAAGCTCCGCTTAGGCGATCGCGGCTATGTCACGATCACAACGGCAACCGGTCAGCGTATTTACGCTCCCAATCAACAAGAAGCCATTGTGACGCTACCTGACACCATTTCGCCCGTCTTGGAGCAAGCGTTGGATGGCTGGGAAGGCGAGAGTTTAGGTCAGTCTATCGCTGGCGAACCTCAACTGGTCGCCTATCGACAAATTTGGCCTGCGAACTGGATCGTTGGCGTGCATTTGCCGCAAGCACAAGCCGAAGCCCCCCTTGTTGTGGGCATGAAGCAAATTACTGTCTACGTCTGGGGCATCCTCGCACTGATTTTACCCTTGGTGTGGGGAGTGATTTGGTTGGCTTTACGCCCCTTGGCGCATCTTGCTCGACAGATTCAAGAGCTTCAAGACGGGCGCCGCTCTGTATTGAATATCCCCACTACGATGAAAGAGCTGCGCCGCGTTATTGATGTGATCAACATGACTGAAGCTGCACGCCAAGCAAGCTTGCATGACTTAGCGGAGCGGGAAGCCTTGCTGAGGGGAACGTTATCCGCTTCGCCTCAAGGCACGTTTGTGACGAACCCTCGCGGTCAACTGACCTTTATTAACGACGCTCTGAACGCGATTTTGGGTGATGAGGCACTTCGCAGCCTTCAAGATTGGAGCGATCAAATTCATCACGATGACCTCCCTGAGGTCAGAACCGCTTGGTTACGCAGTCTCGTTAAACAAACGGATTTTAAACGTCAGTTCCGCTTCTTTAGTGCCGATGGAGAGATGTACTGGTTAGATGTGCAAACAGCGGCTGTGCATGTCGATGATCAGTTTATCGGCACCGTGGGTACGGTACGCGATATCACCCAGCACCACCACGACTATGCTCAAAAGCTCTGGGAAGCGGAGCATGATCCTCTCACCCGTTTACTGAATCGTCGCGGGCTAACGAGGCATCTTGAAGAGTTGCTGATGCAATGGCAGTCAAAAGACAAACCTACCGCCGTACTGCTGTTTGATTTAGATCGCTTCAAGCCCGTTAACGATCAAGGAGGCCATGCGCTAGGCGATCAGATGCTTCAACAGATTGCGCATATCGTACAGAGCGGGATTCGCAGCAGTGATTATGCCGCTCGCCAAGGTGGAGATGAATTTGCTGTCTTACTGCCAGGCTGTACGCCAGCGCGGGCGCTCACCATCGCCGAATCTCTGCGTGCCAGTATTGCCGCTAGCTTTATCGAAGCAGAGGGTCGTCAATGGCAAGTCACCGCCAGTATTGGGGTCAGTCATTTCCGCCAAGAGGATACAACGATCGACGATGTACTCAATCGAGCTGACGCTGCGAGCTATCGCGCAAAGCAACGTGGACGTAACAAGGTCGAGGGTGATGTCGATGTCTAGCAGACAATTACAATCATTATTTCCAAGCCGATCGAGCAGGCAATTTAACTAACAATAAAGTCACCTTTCCTCTCATAGGCCGGGCCGCAGGTCGCTTATTTCAACGACGTGTTGCCCGCCCACCCACGTTATGAGATCAGGCCATGTTGACGACCACTCTTCCCCTGACCTTACCTGCAAGCAGGTCTTCTGCGACACCAATGGCTTGCGTTAGATCGATGGGCCGAGTAATCGCTTCCAATTGATGAGGGCTCAGTAGCTCTCCTAAGCGACGCCAAGCCTCGACACGGTGAGCCAACGGTCTCATGACGCTATCGATACCCGCGAGCGTGACACCGCGTAAAATGAAGGGGGCAACGCTGGTGGGTAAATCCATCCCCTGCGCGAGTCCACAGCACGCCACGGTGCCGCCATACTTGGTGGAAGCCAACACATTGGCAAGGGTATGGCTGCCCACAGAGTCAATGGCCCCCGCCCACCGCTCTTTGGCCAATGGGCGTCCGGGTTCGGAGAGTTCACGACGGTCTATCACATTCTCAGCCCCCAGCTCGACAAGATAGGGTGCTTCCTCTTGACGCCCCGTAGAGGCAACGACGCGATAGCCTAAGCGAGCCAGCAGCGTAATCGCGTAGCTGCCCACGCCACCGCTCGCGCCGGTGACCAAAATTTCTCCTTGGTCAGGCGTAACGCCGCGCTCTTCCAGTGCCATGACCGCTAGCATTGCTGTATAGCCTGCCGTGCCAATGGCCATCGACTGATAAGGCGTAAACGCTGACGGCTGTGGAATGAGCCAGCGGCTGTCTAAGCGCGCCTTCTCGGCCAATCCCCCCCAATGCTTTTCGCCTACGCCCCAGCCGTTAAGCAGCACCGTATCCCCTGGCTTGAAGTCAGGCGAGGCGGAGTGCTCGACGACCCCTGATAGATCAATGCCGGGCACCATAGGAAACTGCTTCACCACAGGCCCTTTGCCTGTAATGGCCAAAGCGTCTTTGTAGTTAAGCGTACTGCAATGCACACTGACAGAAACATCGCCTTCAGGTAACGATGCTTCGTCTAGCGAGGTAATGGCTACCTGCTGCTTACCTTCTGTCTTATCGATCAGCACTGCTTTGAACATGTTGCACCTCTTTTGTAGACGGTCGTCTATTAAATGATAAAAAAATTACGGAGATATTCCGTCTAAAAACGTATCCAGAAAGGTATCGAGTGGGCGCGTTTGCGCTTCAAGACGCGCACGCATGACAGCACCTTCCCAACCAATCCAAAAAGCCTCAGCGAGTCGATCGCAATCTGCTGAAGAAATGATGTCACCCAGTCGTAGGGCTTCACGTAAACATACCGCTAGTCGTTGTTGCCAGTCGGTCAATATCGCTTGCAGGCATGTACGATAGCCCTCGGGAAGACCATTCACTTCTTGCCCCAAGTTGCCGACCAAACAGCCGCGCTGAAAATCGTGACGCTGCATGCCTTCCTTAGCATCTGCTACGAAAGCTTTGATACGCACCAACGGCGGTAGCGTGTCGTTGAGCAAATGACGATCCAATTTTTTGGCAAAGTAGGCGCCGTAATGCTCTAAAACGGCGTAACCAAATGCCTCTTTACTGGAGAAGTAGTAATAGAAAGACCCTTTAGGAACGCCGACGCGCTTGAGGATGCCATCGATGCCCGCATTGGCAAACCCCTGCTCCGTCAGCACTTCGGTCCCGCTTCTAATCAACGCAGCACGCGTATCCACGTGATGATGTGGATGCTTAGGAGGGCGGCCACGCCGCTTGATGGGGGATGATTGGTTCATGCTGAACAATATAGACTGGCCGTCTACAAAATACTAGGATCGAGTTTGTTTCCTCATCCCCTGAGTTCAGCTCATTTCGTTTAGCTCGTCCGATACGCCATGCCGTAATGCTAACCCCCACCGCAGTATAGCCGCTTCATCTAACATGCCTAATATACAGAACCACTTACTTTTCACAGTTTGGTAGGTGGCCCTCTCTTTGAATAAAAACAACAAGAGGTAGTCATATAGGGTTGGGGTTATCTATCCTTTGAGATTCGTTGAATTAATATCACTGCCTCTTGATCTCACTTAGCAACAGTGTCCTCATCCCAACACTCGACTTGTGAAAGCCGTAAATTGTTTCAATACAGAGACATTGACAGCTATGGCTGTCAATGTGACACGTGTCACAGCCAATTTATCATTCTGCACTACCAGGATAGCGAAAGGAGCCTACCCGAATGTGGATAAAAAGCAGCATTTGAACTGATGCTCAATAGCACCATCAGAAGGGGTATGACAAATGAGTGGGCTTTCGCCGACAAGCTATTACTTCTCACCTTTGCAAGGTGAAGAATTTACGGAGCACTTTATGGACTTCAAGCATGCGATAGTGAAAGTAGAAGATGGCACGGGCACTTTGCTCTGCAACAACTGTGGCATTGTCATTGCTAAAGGTACGAAACATGAAGATAGAAAACACTACTGTGCAATGTGTATGAGCGGTAATTGCAAAGCAAAGCTTAAGAAAGATTAGAATAATCAATTGCTTATTCTTAGCCTGACTCCACCTCAAAAATAAATTACTCAAAATTAGAATTTTCAGTAAGCTAAACGCTGTGAGGAGTAAGAAAAAGCTGTCTGACTCAGATATACCTGTCTCCGGTATAACCAGGGCGGTTCATTCCTGCGATATCGATACTGAAGGTCATCGCTACCCACTACCAGGTGGTTTATGGGCAATGATCGTATTGGCAATGCGTCCCTAAGCAGCAAATTCACTGACGAGATGCCCCGATTCAGGAAGTATCACAGCCGTTGCTCAGCAAGTGGGGACGCTTTATTTGACTATTCACACATTCAAAGCGCTAAGGTTTTATGCGCGGATATAGGCCCAGCCTTTTGCTTGGAGTTCAGCAAGTGTAACCACTGCCGCATCTACCTCAGTGAGGGTACGGGTATTGTCGAGCCCTTGGGCCACAAGGGAATTACGGCATAACCGCAGCATTGAGTCGGTTTCGTCAGGAGTGGTCAGGGCGGCGATCACGGCGCTGGCATTAGCGACAATCAGTACCTCGGCATCTGGCCGGGCCTTTTGCAAGTTGACGGCATTACGGCGGGCACGAATCAAGGCCTCTGGCGTGGGCGCGTGAAGCAGGACATGAAGGGGTGGCATGGTTTTCTCCAAGAAAAACGCGTGATCAGTAGCTGCCGATGATCGTCTCGACACGCTGAACAAGAGGTGCGAATTCGGGATAGTCACGGCGATCATCTAGAGGCATGTCGACCTCAAGGATCTCAACCACCCGTGCTGGCTGATCCATCCCACCATTACCTAGTACCATCACTCGGTCGGCAAGCAGGACGGCTTCCTCTATATCGTGAGTGATAAAGACAATGGCGGCTTCGGTACGCCGACGCAGCTCGACCAGCTCCTGTTGGAGTCGGCGCCGAGTGATAGCGTCAAGCGCAGAGAAGGGCTCGTCCATGAACAGCACCCTGGGCTGAACAGCAAGCGCCCGGGCAATGCCGACCCGCTGCTGCTGACCACCCGAGAGCGTATGGGGCCAGCGTTCAGCGAATTCATCAAGCCCCACTAGCGCCAGAGGCTCCAAAGCGCGGCGGCGGCGCTCGGCTTTAGAAAGCGAAAGGCCCTCCAAGCCTAACTCCACGTTACCCTGTACTCTGCGCCAAGGAAAAAGCCTTGGCGCCTGAAAAACCATTGACCAGGCGCGACTGTCTCGTGTGATGGCGGCGGGTATCTCTACTCGTCCCGATTGTGGGGCAAGCAAGCCAGCCAATGCTCGTAGTAGGGTCGACTTTCCAACCCCTGAAGCACCCACGACGGCCACGAACTCCTGAGGGTGAAGTGTCAGATCAACACCGGCCAAGATGGTGGTGTCGTCAAAACCTAGGCTGACGTTTCGCGCGCTGAGCACCGGGGGCATCGTCATGCTGGAGTCGGTCATGATTGCCACCTTAATAATCTGCGCTGCACTACCATGAACAGGAAGTCGAAGGTTGCGTAGAGGGCGGCGATGGTCAGCATGTAAACCACCACGATATCAGTCGCCAGCAGGCTAGAAGCCTCCATCATGCGCTGGCCAATACCAGGGATGCCGAACAGCTCAGCGGCCACCACGGTCATCCAACCCTGACCGAGTCCGGCACGCATACCGCTGAGAATACCCGGGGCCGCCGCAGGCAAGCTGACCTTGGTCAGCCGAGCCAGAAAACGCTGCTGACCAAAGGCGCGTGCCACTTCGTCATAGCCAGGATCAATCGAGTGCACAGCGCTGTAGCTGGCGAAGTAATTGATCCAGAAAACGCCAATGCTGATGATGAAGGCGGCCGCAGAAGGATTTATGCCGAACCAAATGATGGCGAAAGGAATCCATGCCAGCGGCGGAATGGGTCGTAGCAATCTAGCAAGCCAGGCATGCGCAGCATTAAACCTGGGCAGCAGCGCAGCCGATATGCCCACGGCAATGCCTAAAGTCGAACCAAGCAACACGCCCACACTGTAGTGGCTAAGGCTTGAGCGCACTACGTCAAACCAGATGCCATCGAGCAGTTCAAGCCACAGTACGCCGGGAATAGATGACGGCAAGGGCACCAAGCTGCCGGGCAACAGTCCACTGCGCAGCGAAAGCTCCCAGAAAAGCAGAAATCCGGTGAGCCCCAGTACACTATAGAGAGTGCGTTGGGCGCGCGTCATGCCTACCATCATTTGCTGTCACGTTCCGCGATGACGGCGTCATACAAGGACGTATCAAACAGGGCGTCGAGATCCACAGATTCATTTAAAGAGCCTTGTTCGATCTGAAAGTCGTGCATCAGCCGAGTGCCCTCGCGAATGGCGTGAGGATCACTACCGTAATTGGATGAGGGAGAGGCGAGCGCTATTTCTACAGTTTCTAGAGGAATCAATCGCTTGCCGACAAATTCGCGGACATGGGGTGCCGCACTGTTGGGATTTTCAACGAGCATCTCCGTGGCTCGTACATGCAGTGCCATTAACGCCTGCATAGCCTCAGGATGGTCCGCCAGCGCGGCTTCACGAGCAGCCAATACCGCCCCCGGCTGGCCTGGAAGCATGGCATCAGCGCGGGCCACCACGCGGGCCTGATTGTCACGCTGCTGCACGGTGGTGAGAATTGGCTCCAAAATAGAGGCGGCATCCACGGCACCCGCGAGCAGTGCCTGTTGGACGCGATCGGCACCCATAGCGACGATCTCAACGGCTTCCAAACCCACACCCAACTGTTCGATCAACCAATAGCGCAGCACGGTATCCGGCACCGAGCCTTGAGGGAACGTGGCGATCTTGGGCTTGCGGCCCTCTGCGGCGGTGAAGCTGGCAATAGCCTGCGCACCATCATCGCCAGCGCGTTCGAAATGGCCCGCCAGTTCGCCACGCGCCACCAGACCGATCTGCTCCTGAATGCTAGAGGCGAGAACCTTGATGGGTACGCCGTTAGCCCGGGCTACCATCGCCGGACCGATACCGAAATACATAACGTCAAGCTCGCCAGAGGCCAACGCTTGAACCATGGCTGGGCCACTCGAAAAGCGTGTTAGCTCCAATTCCAGTCCCGCTTCCTCGGTCCAACCCTCTCCTTCCATCACAAACAATTGGGCGACCGGTAATATCGGCATGTAGCCAACTTCCAGGGTAGTGAGGTGATCATCAGCCTGGCTGGTGGTGCTAACAAATACCGCCGTTAGCATTGCCAAGGAACTAAGGAAACGGGGCATGGCGAACTCTCCATTGGAAAATGAATGGTCATCTATCCTATCCGATTGCTGCATATAACCAAAATAGTTATTTGCGACGAATTCATATGCTCATATGTTCTTGAAACCCAAGCGCGGCTTAGCCTCTTTAGGGCGATAATCCTGCTGCCACTTAGAAAATTCCTGCTAGCACTCATGTTCCAGCGAGGTCATAGAGTGACACCGACGTGGCCTTAAGCGGACAAGGTATCAGCCGGATAGTGGACTCTTAGAAAACGTCGTTGCTTACAGTGATGGCGTCCGTTTATTAGTGGTACTAGCTGACTGCTCTTGACCGTTTACCGAATAGGAGCGTACATATTGCATTGCTTGGACGATCACTAAACGGCCAGCGCTACTGTCACCATAGGCCTTGGTGAACGTCGCAGCACCTTGCTGACTGGCCAGAATGAAATGGGAAATTGCCTCCAGGTCAGCCTCCTCGCTAAGCTCACCCTGTTGCTGACTCCGACGCAGGACGTTATGCAAATGGGATTCAAGTGCCCGGAAACACTGGCCAACAGCAGCACGGGTGGTCTTATCAGTATCATGCAGGCCAGCCGCCAAGGTGCCTATCGGACAACCGCGATAACTGTGTCCGACTTCTAGCTGATCGATTGCCGCCAAAAGCCACCGCTCTAGAGTATCTAAGCTGTTTGGTCTTTATCTTCCATCGACGCACAGAGGCGGTGCTCCCACCAAACGGCGACCTCGCAAACGAGCGCATCTTTGGTGGAAAAATGTTGGTAGAACTGGCTCTTGCCAGCACCGGCCTGACGCAGGATCTGCTCCACACCGGTACCATCAACGCCCTGAGCGTGGAAGAACTCAACTGCCGACTCGACAATGCGTTGTCGAGTGGCTTTACCCTTAGCGTTGCGGCTGAGGCCTTCCTGATTATCGACCGACATCAAGAGTTGCCGAGACATTATGCTGCTCCCGCCAAGCGTCCTCATTAGACAAGTTCGCACGTGGCATCAACATATCGAAGTCTAACGCTGCCAGCGAACGGTTGTTGCGTACCCTATGGGGCCAGTCGTGATTAGCCAAGGTATAGAGCAGTCGAAAACACCTTTAGTCCTGATAAACTGCTTAAATGACCTCAACTAAAAAAGGTATGCAGCACTACGGCTAATAAAACTGAGTAATAGCCCAGCAGATACCGTGGTACTTGGAAATGGCCGGCTTCGGAGCTCTACTACGCTGTATTAAAAGAGGCGGCAGGTAACTCGCAAGACATGCATCTAGCTTTGGTAATGAAATTGCCCGGGCCATTACTTATTTGTCTTCCTACCTGGACAAAGCGGCTACCGAAGTAGGCTATGTAAGTTCCTTACAATTCAGTCGTGAGTGCCCGCGTCTTTACAGGCAATCCCCACGGCAATGGAGCAAATCAGATCGACTATTCGTGAGAAGCTCATGAAATCCTAGTAAATTTCTAATTTATCATTTCAATCAATCAGCTCTTCCATAACTGCTAGCACTGCAGCGCACTTTTGATCGTTCAGAGCGTCCGGATGAGGCTGACCGAATTGACCTTTATCGTTGTCAAAATAATCGCCTGACGCATTGGCAAACTCGTATGAAAGCGCTGCTCGGGTGAGAACATCGGCACCTATCGATAGGCTTTTTCCGGCGATTCCAAAACCCTCTTTGACCATCTTTGATGCCAATAACGAGCCAGGATTAACTGCAACAAATACGGGTCCTTGGCTGCCAAGTGACGCAGCCAGTGCATTGTTCCACATCGTCAAAGCCAGCTTGCTTTGGGCGTAGGCCGACATGTCATCCAGAAGGCACTTTTCCCCGCGCAGGGCGGCAAGTTCTACCGGAGCCTGTGCCGCAGATGACAGATTAACCACCCGTGAAGTTGGCCTCATGAGTGGCAAAAGGCGTTTGGTCAGCAAATAGGGAGCGACCGTATTGACCGCAAACCGCACATCCAGTCTGTCCCCGGTGATGTTTTCAGGAGCACGCAGGACACCCGCGTTGTTGATGATCACGTCCAACTGGTCATGTTCTCGGGTGATCGTGTCTGCCAATGGACCTACTTCAGCCAGACGCGACAGATCGGCGATATAGGTGTAGATCCGTCCGGCGCCCGTACCGTTTGCCAACATTTGCTCTGTCGCCGCCAGCTTCTCTGCGCTCCTTCCATGCAACAGCAATGTGTGGCCCTCGGAATAGAGACGCTTCGCGGTTTCGAGCCCTATGCCATCAGTGGCGCCGGTGATCAGAATTTTCTTGGCCATATTTTGTGTCCTTTTGCCGGAAATTCAGGGAGGAGGTCTTCTGCGAGGTACAAGAGGGTTTCTTCAATATTCGCCTGATTGAATCGTAGGTTCAGCGCTACATGGTTTACGCCGATTTCTTCCAGTGATTGCAGGTAAGCCTTCAGGAACTTTATGCCCGATCTGAAGCCCAGATGAATCGGCTGCGGCGGTGCATTGGGCTCTGTCAGAAGGTCAATATAGAGGGATTGCATCACGGGCTTTGAATACCCTGTTTCACCAGGAATACCGTTACGCCAGGATCTGACAGCGTTTGCCTGATCGTCGATGTTCCTCGGGTAAGTAATCAACCCGTCACTATGGCGAGCGCCCCATTGCGGCGTCTGTTGGCTACCTCCGGTAATCAGCATCGGAATCTTTCCTGCCATTGGCTTTGGCAGCAGGTCCATCTCACCGTTGGTCTGGCCATAACGGTTTTCGAACGCTGGCGCGCTATCGGCCATCCTGCGGATGTAGTCGAAACTGTCCCGAAACCGCTCACCCCGGTTTTCGTAGTTTTCGTTAAGGGCGGGGTATTCATCAGGCCGGTCGCCGGATGCGATTCCGAGTATCAAACGACCACCCGCCAGTTGATCGACACTGGCTGCGGCCTTCGCAACGTGAGCAGGGTGCCGAAGCGGTAAGATCAGACTCGAGACACCCAGGGCGATCCGTTCGGTTTGCCCGGCCAGAAAACCGAGGTAAACGAACGGATCGAACACTTGGCCGGCATCACCAAACGAGGGCACATTAAACGGGACATCTCGTAACCATACCGCAGAAAAACCGGCCTTCTCCGCCAATCGTACGCGTTCAAGGTAGCGCTCCATCGTCGGCACAGGGCCCCTGGTATAACTCTCCAGCGGAGCAACCAGACCAATACTCAACCGGTTTGGCTGGAACACCTGATTGTAGCCACGATTGATCCGGGCAAATGTCTTTGTGCTCTCGTTCAGTGCTGGCATTACTTATACCTCCACGACAACCTTACCGATGGCCTGGCCACTGGTCAGACGATCATGGGCTTTGCCCGCTTCGGAAAGGCTGAATGTCTGCTCATCCAGAAGCGGCGTGACGCCACCCTGGTCCACAATCTGCGCCAGTTGCCCCAGAATGTCGCCGTGCGCTTCCCGATGATGGTTGTGCAGCATGGGAATTAACATGAACACCACATGCATCGAAAGCCCTTTGAAGTGAGCGGTGGACAGATCCAGTTCAACCATGGCTACAGTGGTCGTCACATGGCCATTTAGGGCAGCTGCTTCAAAGCTTTTGGTCATATTTTCGCCGCCAACCGTGTCGAAAACCACATCGAACCCGGCACCTCCAGTATGGGCCTCAACATAGTCCGCGACGATTTCAGTCTTGTAGTCAATCGGTGTAGCGCCGTAGCCTTTGAGGATGTCGAATGCCTGTTCACCGGTGGCTGTTGAATACACAGTGGCACCAAAGTGCTTGGCCAGCTGAACCGCAACATGGCCCACACCACCGGTACCACCGTGCACCAGCACTTTCTGTCCGGCTTTCACGTCAGCTCTTTGCAGGCCCTCAAGCGCAGTAATACCAACCAGAGGCAATGCGGCGGCTTCACGCATCGTCAGACTCTTCGGTTTGTGCGCAATCAGCCGTGCGTCGGCGGGCATCAACTCTGCGAGCGCTCCCTGCAGATCGGCTAGGCCACCAGCACATCCGTATACTTCGTCACCGGGCGCGAAACCGGTTACGTTTTCACCAACGGTTTCAATGGTGCCAGCGAAGTCCATGCCAAGCACGGCCGGCAAGTCCGGGGACAACGGGAGATCCTTGCCCATCTGGCGAATCATGGTGTCGACGGTGTTGATGCTCGTTGCCGCAACGCGGACGATGACTTGGCCTGACTGTGCCGAAGGTGCAGCCATGTCGACCTGCTCAAACGCTGCCTCAGGGCCGTACTGATTAAGGACCATTGCTTTCATTGTGTAACTCCAATCTTGCAGTTGATTTGTACAAGCGACTAAGTACAGATTAAAGGGTCGAGAAAACGGAATAAATGACCAATAATGGTATTCAGAATTCGTAAAATGGATATAAATTCATGGACACCGAGGGAATAAAACTGTTTGTGCTGGCTGCTGAAAAACTCAACATTAGCGCCGCCGGACGGGAACTGGGGCTGCCGCCAGCCGTTGCCAGTGCGAGGTTGGCCAAGCTTGAAAAAGCTGTTGGAGCAGACTTGTTGCGCCGTTCAACCCGTAAAGTGGCGCTTTCTACTGAGGGTTCGGAATTCCTGCCTTTTGCCAAGGAAATTCTGGCCCAAGAGAACGCGGCGTTGGCCGCGATGGGGTTTGGCAATGAGCATGTGTCTGGCACTCTGAGATTTACCGCATCCAGCACCTTTGCCCAACAATATATCGTGCCTTTGGTACCAGAGTTTCTGGAGATGTATCCAGGTATCAATCTGGACTTGCGATTGTCCGATATGGAGCTGGACCTCATTCAGGGCAGTTTTGACCTAGCTCTGAGAGATGCGGTGTTGCCGGACAGCAATCTGAAAGCACGGAAACTCGCCGATGATCGACGTATATTCTGTGCCTCCCCCGGGTACCTCGCGAAATGGGGAACGCCAAAACACCCGGACGATTTGTATTCTCATCAGTTGGTCGCCTTCAAATCCCAGGCCACGATTGCGTTGGCCGGTCCCAAGGGAGAAAAGGAGCAGTTAAACCTTCGCAGTTCGCAAAACAGACTGATCATTGATGACGGCTTGAGTTACAAGATTGCGACCATGGAGGGAGCGGGGATCGCTCTACATGCCCTATGGAGCGTCCACCGAGAACTTTCAGCAGAGACTCTGGTGCAGGTTCTTCAAGACTACCGGATGGACGCTGAGCCAGCGCTTTGGCTGGTGTACCCGAAATCCAATGTATTGACCGCAAAGGTCCGGGTGTTCATTGATTTTCTGGTGGATCGGATTGGCGCTAACCCGTTGTGGCAACCCACCAATGTCGCGTAGGTTTTCTGAAATAGGCTTTCAGATAGGTATCAGCGGACGATCCCACGAGGGTGGAGTACCAATTGCTGGAGCAAATAATTAATAAACACCCGCACTCGTGGAGCAAGTAAATGTGAATTGGGATAGAGCGCCCAGATTGAGCTGTCAGTAGCTATGGGGTGGTCCTCCAGAATTCTCACGAGGCTGCCATTATATAGTGCCTCAAAGGAACACCAGGTACTCGTTAAAGCCACCCCCATTCCCTCGATGCAGGCGTCTCTCACTGCCTCACCGTTGTCTAACTTGAGATACCCACGAGTTTTGACTCTCACAAGCCCGATTTAACTCTTGAAAACCCATGTATCCAATCCCCCCAGATTGATGCACGTATGCCATTCGACCTCCAAAAAAATAAAGATGCCGGGGTGGTGGCCCCGGCATCTATGCCGTTGTGGTTCCGCCGATAAGTCACGCCGCCATCACTTGGCTGATGCGCCGCTCCATCTCTTCATGGAACGCGTCAACTCGCTCGACAATCGTGCTTATCAGAGTTCGGCACCGCCGTAGAGTTTGGTGCCTTCTGTGCCTTTATGTGCAGCGAGCGTGCGGGTTACTTGACCGGTCAGAACATTCTGCTCGACGGAGGTGCCTATCCAGGAACCTTCTGATTGATTAAGTTTACGGTTAGTGGCCTGAACTTTTGCTGAGTCATGTATAAGGTCCTATGCTCAGGCTTTGGCTTACGCCAAGCATACAGGGAGGCATCGGAAATACCTTCTTGCCGTGCCACTTCAGCAACGGATAGGTTGTACGGAGGTAACAGCTTCTTCAGCAGTGCGTCTTTGCGCTCTGGGGAATAACGTGGCATCGAAGGGTCTTGGTTAGGGTAAATCAATCAGGCGACAGCTATCCTGGCACCCGGGGACTATGCCATGTCTATATTCTCTTCAAATTCGACATAAAGGTATGTTTTGCTAAATCTATGTTTACGCAATAAACATGGCAAGGAACGATGTTTAAAAAAATGAAAAAAATCGACATAGATCAATCCAGCGCCGATACCTAAAAACATAGTTTGCGAGCATAACCAACCATGGGATACAGACTACACTTCAACCATAAACAGTCGCTCCATACTGTTATCCAACTCCGTTTCATATGAAGCTTCATAACCACCACTTGACAAAAAAGTGAGGTGATGGGCTATCAGACAACCAATACTGATGTGACAGCTACCCGAAGCTACATTGCCAACCTGGTAGGCGTGAGTTCAAAGACAGATGGTTAAGACTACTTAAAGAATGCCATAGCGGAGTGTGGAAACTAGACTTTGAAGATGGAACTTCTATTGGCTCAGGCAAAAGACTAACGTCACACTTTCTTCAGTATTAGCCGGGTTTAGAGTCAAAAGTTACTTCATTGTTTTTACAGCTAGTTGATCGGTATACGCTAATTTGAGTAACCCATAATGACCCTTCCTAAGCCTTTACTCGAGCGCCGCAAAGCTCTATCTGCCAACGAGCAGCGTTTTATTCTTGCTGGCTGGAAATACCTCCTAAATGTCCGGCGTGAGCCCGTATGGTTTCCAACATAGCGGTTGCTGCAGCAGAGGGCGAACCGCGGGAAGGTGTAATGATACCCAGCGAGCGAGGAACATAAGGAGCGATTAAAGGACGCCAACCTATTCCTTCCGCAGAAATCTGGCGGAAGCTAAGTGAGGGAAGCGCAGCAACGCCGAGGCCTGCGGCCACCATTCGTCCGGCGGTACCAATCTGGCTTACTTCACACATCAAATCCATTTCCAAACCTTGGTCTTTTAACACAGTTTCAATCGCCTCGCGCGTACTTGAAAGACGGCTCAACCCAATAATGGGATAGTGCAGTAGCGTCTCCCAAGGAACGGTGTCTAACGCCAATAAGGGATGCCCATGAGGACATACCGCTACAAAGTAGTCTTCCACGAGAGGTTCAAAATGGGTTGCTTCTGTGCGGAGTGGCTGAACCGATAGACCTATATCCGCGCGATGATCACTCACAAGGTCATCCACCTGGGAGGCCAACACATCGTGAACATTCATCGCAATATTGGGGAATCGGCGACGGTAATCTGCTAGTACTGTCGGCAAAAAACCTGCCGCTAGTGTAGGCAGCGCTGCCAGAGTTATTTTCCCTCTCTGCTTATTGAACAGTTCACCAATGTCGCTCAGAGCCTCATCCCAATCGCTAATCAGTCGTCTAGCGGTGTGCAGAAAAAACTTTCCTTCCGGGGTAAGTTGCACGCCGCGAGGAGAACGATTGAACAGTACACCACCCACACACTCTTCTAATTTACGGATGGCGATACTTAGTGCTGGCTGAGACATGTGTAGGCGCTCGGACGCCTCCACGAAGCTGCCAAACTCAGCGATAGCAACAAAGGCTTTTAGTTGTCGGATTGAAGGTTGCATAAATAAAGTAAAAGTCTCATTCGTATAAATATATTAGACAAATGCTAGCAGGTTCTTCCATTCTTAATAAGTCAAATGAAACGCACCTTCTGGAACCAAAAACCCACAATACCCAGAGAGAGCAATTGCTATGTACTCACTAAAAACGCCGCTCATAACTGCCATCCTCAGTGCTGGCTTGATCGCTGGCACTTCGGCCCAAGCAGAAGAACAGCTCTTAATCGGCTCTACCTCCACATCGTCTAGCCAATACGGCTACTTTGTCGCCGTTGGGCAAATTATTAATCAGCATGTGGATGATGTGCGCACCTCGGTAGTAGAAACCGGTGCCACAGTGGACAACTTGCGCCGCATTTTAAGAAACCAAGTGGATATGGGACTCGTCACCACGAACGTCGGCTATCACGCCTATGCGGGTGAAGGTGAGTTTGAGGGCCGCCCCGTGGATAACCGCCTTCTTTGGGTCTACTCCCAGGCACCACAAAATGTTGTGATGCGCGAAGATGCTGGCGTTACGAGCATGGCGGAATTGGACGGTGCTCGTCTCAACCCAGGCATTACCGGTTCTGCTACCGAGGCAACCACTATCGAAGTCATGGAGACATTGGGTCTAGCTCCGGAATATGTACGTGGTTCCACCACTGATGTAGTTGCCGGTGTAAAAGACAACCGCATGGCAGGATACGTCAAATCCGGCGTGGGCGAAAAGCTGGATGGCTCCTCCATGGACATTGCAACCTTTACGCCCATCCAAGTGCTTTCCCTAAGCGATGAACAAACTGAAATCCTGAGTGAACAGATGCCGGACATTTCAGTCGTTAACATTCCTGAGGGAGCAGCTGATGGAGTGCCAGCTTACTCCACTTGGAGCTTTGGTTTAGCGATGCATTCAAGCCCTGAGCTCAGTGAAGAAACGGCCTACCAAATTGTTAAAGCCGTTATGGAGAATCCTGAACCGCAAGTAAGTGCGCTCGCTAATCTCGCCGATGTCGATATCGCAGAACTCACCCTAAGCAGTGGAACGGTGCCCTTTCATCCAGGAGCCGCGCGCTATTTTGAAGAGCAGGGATACGAGATTCCTGAACACCTGATGCCGACAGAATAAGGCGAGGAGCTCGGTTCCATGCGCAATAAACTGCTAATGCTGGTCGCCCTTCTTTTGGGCGGCTTCATCTTCTACACCTCAGCGACCGGGCCTTTTGAAAGCTTGGTTCACCGCAGTCTCTTTCTTGCGCTGGTCATCGGGCTGGGATTACTCACCTATCCACTGGGCGCTGATAAGGCTTGGCGCCCCTTAGGGATAGTTATTGATTGCATATTAGCTTTGGGAGCAATAACCGCCTGCCTGTTTATTACTTTCAACGCTAACAGCATTCTGACTACCTTACCCTGGGCAACGACGCAGGATATGGCGCTCACTGCCATTTTAGTGGTGTCCATTTTGGAAGTTGCCCGACGGGCTATTGGATGGGTATTCCCACTACTAGTGACACTGGGTATCGCCTATGCGCTGCTGGGTGACCGATTGTCAGGGCCGCTCAGCCATCGAGGTTTTGATGCTAGTTTCGTAACGGAAACGCTGTTTCTCGGTGATTTAGGCGTATGGGGGATGCTACTCGGCGTAGCCGCCACCACCATTGCCGCGTTTGTACTCTTTGGAAGCCTGCTGCTCCACACAGGTGGCGGCCAAACCTTTATTGATCTTTCAATGCGCATCGGCGGGCGTAGCCAAGGGGGGGCCGCCAAAATTGCGACGGTGGCTTCCAGCCTGTTCGCTATGGTCAGCGGAAGCGCGGTAGCCAACGTAGCCACCACGGGCAACTTCACCATACCTATGATGAAACGGCTCAAATACCCACCGGCCTTTGCTGGCGGGGTGGAGGCCGTTGCATCTACCGGGGGCCAGATCGCGCCACCGATTTTAGGCGCGGCGGCCTTTATCATGGCCGAGATATTAGGTGTCAGCTACGTCACGATTGCCCTAGCTGCCGTATTACCCGCGTTCCTTTTCTATGTGGCCGTTTTTTTTACGCTGCACTTAGTGGCTGTGAGAAACGCATTTCCTTTAGTGCCTGAAAGCGAGCTTCCCGCTTGGCCAGACGTACTTCAATTTAAGCGTCTAATTCCTATTGTTGCCGCTCTGGGAGGTTTGTTTGGTGGCGTTCTCAATGGCTACTCCATCCAATTCGCGGCTTTTCTGGGTATTACCTTCCTGTTGATCAGTTACCTTTTCTTTGCTTTCTTGGATCGAACGCCGCCCCGACAAATCGTACGTGCACTACTGACAGGCCTGGAGGATGCCGGTAAAGGCATGGTCATCATTGGCGTTTTGCTAGCAGGGGCACAGATTCTGGTGGCAATGCTCAACCTAACGGGTATTGGCGTCACGCTTTCGACGCTAGTCGTCAGTGTCGCTGGTGAGCAGGTTATCTTGGTGGCGTTAATTGTCGCAGTCATCTGCCTCATTATGGGCATGGGTATTCCTACCACCGCTGCCTATGTGCTGGTCGCTGCCGTACTGGCACCTGCGCTGACCCGCATCGGTATCGAACCCTTAGTCGCCCATCTGTTCGTGTTCTATTTTGCGACCATATCGGTCATCACCCCGCCCGTGTGTATCGCGGTTTTTGTTGCCGCAGGGATCGCTAAGGCGGGCTGGTTACAGGTCGCGGGTCACGCGATCCGCTTGGGGGCCACCACCTACATTATACCGTTCCTGATCCTGGCATACCCCGCGCTTATCGGTTTAGGCGACGCCTGGGACATTACTCTTGCGGCTGCTCGTGCCATGGCCTTTGTATTGGCTTTCGCCGGCATATTGGGAGGCGCTCGCCTTTTCGGCAATCGAGGGCTGGATAATGCGCTGCTGGCAATCACAGGACTATTGGCGCTGGTGCCGAATATGGCACTTGGCTTAGTGGGCATTGCGGGCCTGACGGGGCTCTATTTATGGGCGTGGCAATCCTCTCGGCGTATTGCACTTCAAGGAGCGGAGCTATGAGTCACCAAGGACTGAGCATGACGAATATTGCGATGATTGGCTGTGGCACTATCGGCATTAGTTGGACCGCCTACTTTCTTTCTCGCGGTTTACATGTCACGGCTTTCGACCCTGATGCCACCGCCCGCGCCAGCTTTGCTCAGCGCGTGGCTGAGGATATGCGAGCCCTTGGTGCCGATATCCGCACGCCCGTGGTTGCGCCCACATTGGCAGAGGCCTTACAGGGCGCAGAGCTGGTCGTCGAAAATGCGCCTGAATCCGTAGCACTCAAGCAACAGTTATTAGCAGATATTCAACAGGCAGCGCCATCGCAAGTGTTGGTGGTGAGCAGCACTTCCTCTTTAAAGCACTCTGATATCACAAAGGGTGCGCCTGCGCCTGAGCGCATTATTATCGCTCATCCCTTCAATCCGCCCCACCTAGTCCCTCTAGTCGAACTCTACGGGCCGGATA
The DNA here is from genome assembly GCF_022489065.1 of Vreelandella neptunia. Classification (GTDB taxonomy): domain Bacteria; phylum Pseudomonadota; class Gammaproteobacteria; order Pseudomonadales; family Halomonadaceae; genus Vreelandella; species Vreelandella neptunia_A. The sequence continues at coordinate 29,765 of NZ_JAKVTW010000021.1, forward strand.
CTGAGCTGGTGCAACGATTGCTCGACTTTTATCGAAGCATCGGTAAGCAACCGGTGATGCTACGTAAAGAGATGATTGGCCATATTGCGAATCGTCTCTCTTCGGCATTGTGGCGGGAAGCGCTTTATCTATTACAGGAAGGCGTAGCAAGCGTGGAAGATATCGACCTTGCTGTGACAGCGGGGCCGGGGTTGCGTTGGGCCATTCAAGGGCCGTTTCTGACCTATCATCTGGGCGGCGGCCAAGGTGGCATTCGCCACTACTTGGAACACCTCGGTCCTAGCCAGGAGTATCGTTGGGCAAGCCTAGGACAACCGACCATGAACGACGAACTTTATGCTCAAGTGATCCATGGGGTTGAATCCGCGACGCAAGGGCAATCACTGCCTGACCTTTTCTCTGAACGAGACCGACAGTTGACGGCTATTCAGCAAGCGCTGGCAATTAACGTAAAACAGGAGGAGACCCTATGAGCCTCTCACCTTGTTTGCTAATGGTAGCCCCCAATGGGGCTCGGCGCGTCTATCAAGACCATCCCGCTATTCCTCTCACCCCTGAGGAACTTGCAAGAGATGCACAAGAGTGCCTGGCAGCAGGCGCCTCCGCCATGCATGTGCATGTACGTGAAGCCAGCGGGCGTCATTTACTGGATGCTGGTGCCTACCAAGATGCCATTAACGCCATTAAGGAAACCGTAGGAGATCAATTACTCCTTCAGGTCACCAGCGAAGCCGGAGGGCGGTATTCTCCATCAGAACAACGTGATGTGATGGAGGCGTTTCAGCCAGACTATGTTTCTATCGCGGTGCGTGAATGGTTCGGTGATGCTCATGAAGTTCAAGCCAGTGGCGAGCTGTGCCGTTACCTGGCCAGCCGCGGAACACACATTCAATACATCGTTTACTCGCCTGAAGACCTCACCCACTTCAATCGCTTAAGAGAGCAAGGTGATGTGCCTAATGGGCCTGCTTTTTTACTCTTCGTACTTGGGCGCTACGCGGACCCACCCATTGCCGACCCAAGCCGCCTACCGGGCTTTCTACAAGCATTAGTGGCTGGCGACCATTGGGCGGTCTGCGCGTTTGGGCCGACTGAAGGAGATTGCTTAGCGCTAGCGGCCCAGCAAGGTGGTCATACCAGAGCTGGCTTTGAAAATAATCTATGGCGAGCGGATGGCCAACTCGCCACTAACAATGCCGAGCTAGTCGCCACGACCAAAGCCCGTATCGAAGCGACTGGACGCCGGGTAATGAGCGCATCCGAAGCACGTCGTTTTCTCGTAATTAACAACTCTGCTAATACAGGGGTGACCTTATGACGGTAGTGGTGGGTTGCGGCGCAGGCTTCTCCGGTGATCGTACCGATGCGGCTAGGCCGCTAGTTGATGCCCTCATGTCTTATGATGCCCCTCGTGCGCTGATGTTTGAAACACTCGGGGAACGCACTCTGGCGGCTGCCCAGTTACGCCGGATCAAAGATCCTGACAGCGGCGATGAGCCGCTGCTGGAAGAGTTCTTATCGCCAGTTCTGAGTGACTGTCTGGCTAACCACATTACGATTCTGGGTAACTTTGGCGCGGCTAACCCAGATGCTGCGTGTCGTCGCATTCAGCAGTTGGCTAAGCGCTTAGGTCACTCTCAAGCGTGCTTGGCTACTATTCAAGGCGATGATGTTAGAGACCGCCTGCATGCACTTGACTGGCAGGCCTGGGAGGGCGAAAAGCGGTCTATTTCAGCACTTGAGCAAGTGGTAGCAGCCAATGTCTATCTCGGTGCAGATGCCTTAATAGAGGCAATGACCCAAGGGGCTCAAGTCGTGATTACAGGACGGGTGGCCGACCCCTCACTGGCGCTTGCCCCGCTCTGCTATTACCACAACTGGGCAAGAGATGACTGGCACAGCCTCGCCGCCGGAGCATTAGCAGGCCATTTGATTGAGTGCGGCACGCAAGTGACCGGCGGTTACTTTGCTGATCCGGGAGTTAAAGAGGTCCCTGGCATGGCCTCCTTAGGCTATCCCCTCGTTGAGGTTGAGCGTAACGGACGACTGATAGTGACCAAGCCAGCCGGTACGGGCGGTTTAGTCACCGAGCAAACGGTCAAAGAGCAGCTGCTGTATGAAATACATAACCCCAGCGCTTATATCACTCCCGATGTCGTGATCAACCTTGAGCACGTCAGGATCAAGCAACTTGCCAAAGATCGTGTTGAAGTCACCGGTGTACGCGGCAAGCCAGCGCCTGATCGTTTAAAAACCACTGTTAGCTTTCTGGATGGTTACCAAGGCGAAGCCGAGATTTCCTATGCGGGCCCTAATGCTTTCGCTAGAGCAAGCCTAGCCAGAGAAACTCTACGCCAACGTTTGGCATTACGCTGCCCCGCCAATCTGCGCACACGATTTGACTTAATTGGTATTTCCAGCGTTTTCGATGGCGACTCACAACTCGCTGCTAGAACTATAGAAGAAGCCGCTAGCGACATTCGGCTTCGTCTTGCAGTAGAGCACGCAGATAAAAGCGTGGTGGAGCTGGCAACGCAGGAGTTATTAGCACTCTATTGCTGCGGGCCAGCGGGAGGAGGCGGCGTACGACGCCACCATACACAACGCTTAAAAACAGCCTCGTATTTGGTGCCCAGGCAACAAGTTGCCCCCACCGTTACACTGCATGGAGGAGAGGGTAATGAGTGAACTATTGCACCGCTACGCCCATGCCCGGGCAGGCGATAAAGGCGACCGACTCAGCTTAGGGGTGTTTGTGTATCAGGATGCTCACTATTCCTGGCTGGTTGAGCAGTTGTCGGAATCAAGCGTTGCTGCTCTATTTGAGCATAGAGGTGTTAGTCACGTGACCCGTTACTTACTTCCTCATCTTAATGGAATGAATTTAGTTCTGGACAATGCACTACAAGGTGGCGTCAATGGCGCTCTAAACTTGGATGGGCACGGTAAAACTCTGTCGGCCCTATTGTTATCCATGAAGGTGACACCGCCACAGATCTAGCAGCCTGCGGTCGGCTAAAGTTGTTGCCAAACATCTGACCAAGCCAATTAAGTGCTTTTCCGCTACCAGTGCTACTTTGCGCCCCCGCAGGAGGGGCTGAGCTATTCTTCCTAAGCTCCTATCCAGCTGAGGTAGAAGTGCTCAACGATGTTAACGGTGGCTTGGTAAACCTATACCGCTAAGTGCAGAACCACCTTGAGGCGTTCGTCAGGCAGTCCAAGTGGGCGCTTTCCAGCCGCCAGGTGTTTGAGTGGTTGAAGATGACGCGGCCTGAGACGCTCACTGATATACAGCGGGCCGACCGCTTCTATTACTTCCAGCAGCATGCCTTTGGTGCCCTCATTGAAGGCCAAACGTTTGGCACTGCCACTACCACACCACCAGGCTTGAACCTACTGCTCTTAGAGGTGACGCTATCAGCGGCTCACTTGCGCCTACCAAGCACCTTTATAGAGCATCTATGACAGAACTGCATTGAGCGCTATGACCGCCCACACTCTCTCTTTTATATGAACCCGCCCTACTGGCAGACAGAAGGATATGGAGTACCCTTTGGCATAGAACAGTACGAGGAAATGGCGAGCATTTTGGCCAAGGGCAAGGGCATCATCAGCCTTGGACTGCCCTATGTTCTCCGGACACTTCTAGTCTATTATGCTTGGTAGCGCTAACTCGTAGTTCACTGGACTCATATAGCATTGCTGGAGTGTAGCCGCACCAAGTTATAAAACACTTCGATATACTCGAAGATCACATGCTTCGCTTCAGCCCGCGTTTTGAAGTCTTCATGGTGAACCAGTTCCGTCTTCAGAGTATGGAATAAGCTTTCTGATGGGGCATTATCCCCGCAATTTCCCTGTCGACTCATGTTGCACCGATAACCATGTTGCGTTAGCAGCTTCTGGAAGGTGTCCGACGCATACTGGCTTCTTTCCATGCATGTAGGTGGCTAGTGGCGCCTCCAGATCAGTGTCGGACAGAGGTAGTTCAAACCGAAACAGATCCGCCCCTCGAGGGGCGGATCTGGTGGCAAAGGGTGTATTTAGAGCCCAGCTGGCTCGTCTTTTTCTGACTCATGTGCAAGTAATCGGACGTGATCCGCGACCTAACGGAACCTTACCCGTCTAATTGGCCAGTACCCCCTGACTCAGCCACCGAAGCGGGGCTCTGGGATACCTGTAACACCCAGTCCAGTGATGGCGAAGAGACTGCCGCGCTGCACTCCGTCGCTCGGAAAGCGAGGTAGCGGCGGCTTAGCCATAGAGGTAACGTAGAGCACGTCTAGATCGGGTCCGCCGAACTGCACACTCGTCACTTTTTTTACCGGCATCTTGATTTCTCGATCTAGTGTGCCGTCGGGCGCAAACCGACAGATCCGCCCGTCATAGACCAATGCCATCCAGTAGTAACCTTCGGAGTCCACCGTTGCTCCGTCCGCAGCTCCGCCATTTAATGTATCAACCTTGGCGAAGGTTCGCCGATTAGAAATCTCGCCCGTGGTGATGTCGTAGTCATAAGCCCAGACTTCGCCAGTCCAGGTATCGGTGAAGTAAAAGGTCTTGTCGTCGGGACTGAAGCAGGGTCCATTGGAACAAATGATTCCATCCTCGAGCTTGGTCACGGTCATGTCCGGGTCAACGCGGTAGAGTGCCCCCTTCGGACCCTCTTCCATCATATCCATCGACCCGGCAAAGAAGCGGCCCATCCGGTCACATTTTCCATCGTTGATGCGGGTATCTACCAGATTGGACTCAGGATCATGCAACAGCTCGCAGTGGCCGCTTTTGAAATCCAGGAGCCAGAATCCTTTATCGAGTGAAAGTATAGCCCCCTCACCATTCTTGCGAAGCGCCATCGAGCCGATCTTGCCCGGTACGTCCCAAGCTCTCAGATCTGTTCCGTCAGCGGCACAGCGAAATACCCGACCGTCCATTGAGTCGATAAAATAGAGTCGCTGTTGCTCCACATCCCACACCGGACCCTCGCCCAGCGTAGTCTTGACGTCCAGTAATATGTCAATTTGCATATTTCCTCCTCCTCAAAAATTCACCGCATTGCCACCCTTGAGCGAGAGCATCTCTCGTGCTTCATCGGGCGTCGCAATTTCCAGGCCTAGCCCCTCAACGATGTTTCGCGCCTTGACTACCTGCTGGGCATTAGACTCCGCGAGTTTGCCGCGGGAAATCCAGATCGAATCCTCTAATCCCACGCGGATATTTCCACCCATCGCAACTGCCTGCGTGGCGATACGGAACTGATCTTTACCCGCTCCAAGTACGGACCAGCGGTAATCACTGCCAAACAGACGATCGGCGGTGCGCTTCATGTGCATCACATCCTCGGGATGTGTGCCGATTCCTCCCAGAAGACCGAACACCGACTGCACGAAAAAAGGTGGCTTCACCAAGCCTCGGTCAGCGAAATGCGCGAGGTTATAGAGATGCGAAATGTCGTAGCATTCGAATTCAAACCGTGTGCCATTGCCATAGCAGGTTTCGAGCACGTATTCGATATCCTTGAACGAGTTTCGAAAGACCAAGTCTCGCGAACCTTCAAGGTGATCTCGCTCCCATTCGTACTTAAATTCCTTATACTTTGCGAGCAGTGGGAAGAAACCAAAATTCATTGACCCCATGTTCAACGAGGCAACCTCAGGCTGCCATTGCGCGGCTGGCTGCACTCGTTCCTGCACGGTCATATAGGGTGAGCCGCCCGTGGTGATGTTCACAATCGCATTGGTAGATTGTTTGATCCGCCCAAGAAATGGCCTGAATGCTTCAGCGGACTGATCGGGTTTGCCCGTTTTAGGGTCACGGGCGTGGAGGTGAAGTATCGACGCGCCCGCCTCTGCTGCAGAGATTGCTGCCTCAGCGATCTCATCAGGTGTAATGGGTAAATGTTCCGACATGGTCGGGGTATGGATTGCGCCCGTCACGGCGCAAGTAATAATAACCTTGTTGGGCATGAGTTAGTCTCCAATCTCGTTCGCGGCACGCCGCTTGTGGTCGGCCAGCGCCATCAGCCGGCGGTCACGCCAAGCTTGGCGCTCGGAAAGTTTCTCCTGGGGCAGCGCCACACGGCGATCCGCCTCGATCTGGTCCAACACTTTACCCTGCCAGTCGGCTGCGGGCTGGCCAGCTAAGTTTTCATAGACACCGGCATAACGGCCGACGTAGTCGCGCACACCGCCGGGGGCGTTGAGATCGATAGTCTCGAAGGGCCCCATGAAGGACCAACGCAGCGCAAGACCTTCCCGGATTCCAATATCGACGTCTTCAGCACTTGCGTAGCCGCCTGCGACAAGTCGGAACGCCTCATGCAAAAGCGCGCCTTGCATCCTATTCATAACGAAACCATCAATCTCTTTAGTCATGACTATGGGTTGCATACCGGCGGCCCGCAGCATTTCCGCCGTGCGGTTTATTAGCGATTTGTCGGTCCAAGGCGCTGGTACCAGCTCGGCCGCCGGCACGAGGTAGGACGGGTTGATTGGATGATTCACCATGACACGGGCGCGGCCCTTTAGCCCCTCGGAAATGGCCGAGGGAAGCAGCGCCGAGGAGGAGGAGGCTAGCACAGTCTCCGGTGCAGCCACCGCATCAAGCCGCGCAAAGATTTCCCGTTTTATCACAAGATTCTCGAAGGTGCTTTCCTGTACGTGAATGGCACCATCAAGCGCTTCTTCTAACGTGCTGGCTGTGTGGATGCGCGCCAAAGCATCGGTGGCGGTGCAGTCGATGAGGCCGAGTTGTTCCAACTCAGGTAGTACCTCGGCACAAAAGGCGCGGGCGGCTTCGGATGCCTCGGGCTTGGCGTCCCATAAACGAACCTCGTGGCCCGCTCGGGCGAAGACTATCGCCCAGGACCGTCCAATCAGTCCTGAGCCGATACAAGCGACAGGAGCTAACATCACAGTGCCTCCACGTTGCCATCAACGGGAAAACTCTGGCCCGAAAGGTTTCTCCCAGCCTCTGAGATCAAATAGGCTGCCATGTCCGCCACATCCTCTGGAGGGGTCATTCGGCGCAGCGAAATGCGTCCAAGGTACTCCGCTTTCATATGCTCGTAGCTAACGCCAGTTTGCTCAGCACGGGCAGTAATCACGTTCTCCATACGCGGCCCTTCGATGATCCCTGGCAGGATTGCGTTGGCCCGGATGTTCGACGGTCCCAGCTCTTTGGCCAAGGATTGGGTGAAGCCGATGACACCCCATTTGGCTGAGGAATAGGGAGTGCGGTAAGCATATCCGAACTTCCCCGCTGACGAGGAGATGTTGACGATGGCGCCGCCACCGGCGGCTTTAAGCATGGGCACTGCGTGTTGCGAGCACAGGAACTGACCGGTCAGACAGATATCGATGCAGCGCTTCCAGTCGGCAAGCGGTATCTCCTCGACACCGCCAGTTGGCCCGGAGATTCCAGCGTTATTCACTAGGGCGTCGAGACCGCCGAGCTTTGTCTTTATTGCAGCGAAGAAATCTGCGACCTGAGCTTCGTCGGAAACATCGGCAACGGTGGCGACCTCGACACCCAGCTCTTCTGCCGCGGCGTCGAGCGACATCTTATCCACGTCACAGATAGCGACTCGGGCTCCTTGCTGTATCAGCCCCCGTGCGATGCAGAAGCCGATTCCCCCGGCCCCAGCGGTAACGGCCACACGCAAACCGCTTAGGCCTGGCAATTTCATACTAGTCATTGTCTCTTCTCCTTCATTCCTTGATTGCGACCACTGCCGCCAGGATTAATACTCCGAAGAACACCGCTCGGAAAGCGCTTGGCAGTGACGTACCCGCCAACAACATCTGCATTGCAGTCAGCAGCAGTGCCCCACCCAACATCCCTACGTAATGGCCCCGGCCACCGGTGATGAGGGCGCCGCCAACCACCACAACGGCAATCGAGGGCAGCAGATAATCATCACCCATGCCAAGGCTTGCTTGACCCGAGAATCCAGCAAGTAGAATCCCCACCAGCGCCGCACAAAGCGCTGAGAGCACGTAGACCGAAACAATTACTCGTCCGACGGGCACGCCCGACAAGCGTGCAGCAAGCTCACTGTTGCCCACGGCATAGACCTGACGACCGAATTTGGTACGGTTAAGCAGCAGAATGGCGAAAGCGACAAAGACCACCATAAACAGGGTCACTGGTGTGAAGCCCATTACCTTACTGGTCATAAGCCAGCGCAGGGAGGGAGGTGCGAAGCCGGCAGGCGAGCCATCCGACCAGATCAGTGCTGCACCTTGCAGGAAGCCGTTCATTGCAAGCGTCACGACGATGGGGGAAAGGCCTAGGGCGACCACACCTAGCCCGTTGAGCACACCGATGGTGGTGGCTACGAGAAGTACGATCGGAATCGCGATCCAGAGGCCAATATCCTGCCCGCCGACGAGCCCGGTGAGCATCACACCTGAGAGTGCGATACACCAAGGTAGTGACAGGTCGAGTCCACCAGTGAGGATCACCGCCCCCTGACCCAGAGCGAGGATGGCCAGGAAGCTCGACAGCACAAGCAGGGAGTCCCAATAGCGTTGATTGCCGAAGACATTGCTCAGAACTACTTGCGAGACGATTATCACGAATAGCAAACAGATGTAGCTCGGCAGTACATGGCGTAGCGTAGGCCCATGTCGCTGCAGAAAACTTGAAGGTGGCACATCTTCGCCGGGCGCGGTGAAGGTCAACCGTCTATCCTCTCGCGCGCGTTGCCCAGCTAGCTGCCCGGCGCGCCGCGCGCCAAGCCCTGCCTTCAAATCACGCAGTCGCTTCGACAGCACGCTATCACGCGACAGCGACCCCATCAGAACGGCGATCATAAGTACCGCACTTTCAGCGATGGTTGAGTAATAGGCTGAGACGTTCAGCGACAATAGCAGATTGACAACGATCATTAGCACGTAGGCACCAAAGAGCGGGCCTACTATGCCGCCCTTCCCGCCGCCCAATCGAGTACCACCTATCACCACTGCTGCGAAAGTCGGCAGTAACAAAGAATTACCCACCAGTGGGTCGCCCGCCCCGGTTTGCGCGCTCACGAATACACCAGCAAGACCATAGAGACCACCCGCGAGAACATAGGTCGCGAAAGTCACCGCCTTGGTATGTAGCCCAGTGGTGCCCGCAGCCTCTGAGTCGCTTCCCACGGCATACAGCGTCACACCGAAGGAAGTGCGCTTCAGCCAGAGCCACAACACGGCCACTACCAACAACAGCACCACCGGTGCAGGTAGCAGACCCGGGATCACATCCCCCAGGTAGGCCATGCCCAGCGAGGGCGACACGAAACCGCCCGGGCTAGCCATTACCAGAAGTGTAATGCCCTGCACGATGAACATTACCGCAAGCGTCACCACGATGGGCTGCAGTCGCATTACCGCTACAAAGAACCCATTCACTGCACCGACACAGGCTCCGATGCCGATGCCTATGAGGGTCCAGAGAAGAACTGAGGCCTCCTCCTGTGCAGGATCCATTGAGGTCGCCAGCACGGCGTTGACCAGCGAAACAACTGCCCCGGCCGATAGGTCGAAACCGCCAGAAAGGATCACTAACGACTGCCCTGCAGCGGCGATAGCAGTGGTTGCGCCGCCGCTCGCCAAAAAGGAAATGTCGAAGTAGTTCAGAGGGTAAGGGGATAGCCCCGCATTCAGCCACATCAGTGCCAAAAAGACAAAGACGGTAACGATGACTGCCTGTCCACGGCGCGCAGCGAGCATCATCCCATTTAAGCTCCCACCAAGCATTCCGAACCGATAGCGAAATCTCTGTTTTCTCGCCTGATCCATCATGTGCTCGCCTCCCGTGCAGCGGCCTTAGCCAATGGGTCTACCCCACCCAGAGTCTCCTGCATAATTGCGTTTTCTGTCAGCGTCTCGCCCTCCAGCCAGGAGGACAGCCGACCCTCGTAGAGCACACCCACTCGGTCACAAAGATGCACAAGCTCGGGAATCTCGGTGGAGTGGAACAGTACCGACCCACCAGCATCGGTAAATGCGCGGAATAGCGCGTAGAGTTGTTCCTTAGTGCCCACGTCGATGCCGCGTGTCGGGTCGAAGAGCAAAAGGATCCGACTCTGCGCCACCAGCCACTTGGCTATTACGATCTTCTGTTGATTGCCGCCGGAGAACGCTCCAGCTGGCATATAATGTGCACGCTCATCTACCTCGACCGCCGCAAAAGCCCCTGCGGCCGCACGCGCCTCTGCACCTTCATTTAGCAGTAAGCCACGATTGAAGCGCCCCAGCGCTGGCAGCGTGGCGTTTTGACGACCTGACAGTTTTAGGAACAACCCTCCTGTCTTGCGCTCTTCAGGCACCATACCGATTGCGACGGAGGGATCCAGTGCATCGGCTGCCGACCGCAGGTGTAGTGTCTTACCATCCAGTTCAATGCGCCCTGCAGTTACTATCTCTTCACCGAAGAGCGCGGGAAATAGTGACTCCTGCCCCATGCCCTGAAGCCCAGCGATGCCCAAGATTTCCCCCTTATGCAGTGACAAATCAAGCTCCCGCAACTTCGGTCCTGCGGATAGCCCCCGCGTAGCGAGCACCGGCGTCTCGCCGCTGCGATCACACACCGGACGGCGCGGCGGGAAAGCGTTTTCGACCGACCGACCGATAATCAACTCAACCACTTCGTCGTCTGTCACCGCATCCACACGGGATGAATAGACCGATTTGCCGTTGCGCAGGATCGTCATCGTGTCACAGAATGCGCGTACCTCAGGCAACCGGTGGGAAATAAACAACACAGTGATGCCACGCGCTTTCGCGCCAGCTATGATCCGGCCAAGCCATTCAACATCCTCTCCTGAGAGCGCAGAAGTTGGTTCGTCGAGCAGTAACACCGAAGGGTTGCGACTAAGCGCGCGTGCAATCTCAATCTTCTGCCGAGTAGCGAGGTTCAACTCCGATGCCAACGCGTCGGGATCGATATCTAGCTCAAGTGCATCGAAATGTTGCAGCACCTCATGCCGAACGCGGGTTCGGTTCAGTGTGCCGAACAGCGTCCAAGGCGCTCGAGGCAGCAGCATGTTGTCTAGCACCGTCAGATCGGGGATCAACGTTAATTCTTGAAAAGCGGTTTGGATGCCTCTTGCGTGAGCGTCGCGCGCGCTTTTAAGGGCAACAAGTTGGCCGTGAATACGAATTTCACCGCTGTCGGGCCTAATCAGTCCCGAAAGCAATTTCATTGTGGTGGATTTGCCAGCACCGTTCTCCCCCAGTAACGCATGGGCAGAGCCGGGAGCTACCTTAAATGTAACGTCGCTGTTTGCCAGGGTCGGGCCATAGGCCTTGGTTAGGCCCTGTACCTCGATCCCAGGCACTGTTTCATGGTCTGCGGACATAGTGTTTCCTTGGAGTCCCGGAATTTCGATAGCTCCGGCGGCATAGACCGCCGGAGCTCAGAAGGGCTCAGTTTTCCGGCTGCCCTTCAAGGGCTGCGTCCAAGCCCAACTGCGGTAGCTCTTCGGAAAAGATCGAGGCGAACCATCCGGGGTTCGATACCAAGCTGGGGTTGAAGACATTGCAGCCCGCTTTCTGCTCATCCCAGCTACCTGTCTCACACAGTTGAACCGTTTCATTCGTAATGAGTGGTAGTGGCAGTTCGGTCCGCTTGTCGACCTCCTTTCCTTCAAGGATATCTACGGCAAGCTTAAATGCCATCGCTCCGGAATAAGGAGGCGCAGCGTAAGAAATGCGAGGGGCCCCGAATGGGGCGTAGGGTAACTCTGCCCCATCGACCTCCGTCCCCAACGGAAGCATCTGAATGCGCCCACCATTTGATCCTTCGCCAGCACAGGGGGCCACATCCTCGGGGGCGATCCCGGACTCGAGTTGCATAGCGTTGGCGGTATAGCAGCCAACCTGCATCCACAAACCATCCACATCAGACCAATCGCGGGTCGACATAAGCTTGTTAAGCTCCGTGCGCGCAACAGCTTGGCTCCACATACCATCGGCCTCGCCAATGACATTAATACCATCATGCTGCGCAAAAACCTCCTTGGCAGCCTGCGTTCGGGCGGTGTCGACCGACGTGCCAGGCACCCCGTTGACGAGAATAATGTCACCCTCTCCATCAAGCTGATCGACCAGCCATTCCGCCGTCTTTCGGCCCGCCTCGGACTGGTTGATGGTAACGTTGTAGGCACAGGGCTCAGTAATCTCGCCATCATAGGCAATGATTTCCACACCACGAGCACAGGCACTTCTGACGACATTATTCAACGCTGTGGGTGATATCGGATAAACCACAATGGCATCGGCACCCGCTTGCACCATTGCGTTTATTTGCTGAATCTGGCGTTGAGTGTTGGGGCCAGCCACTTGCACCTCCAGATTAGCTTTGTCGGCATAGTCGCTGCTAGCGGCCAGCGCCTTGATCATGTTTGAGGCTTCGGCCTGCCAGTCATTCCCGCTGTAGCTCATCGAGAGGTAAATGTCATAGGGCTCCTCTTGTGCATGGCCTGGCGTTGGCACCGCCGAGTAAAGTGCAACGGCTGCGGCGCAGACAGCACCCTTGTAACTCAAATTCAGCATGTGACCTCCTATTGTTTAAGCGGCTTCTTACGAGCCGTTTTTTTAAGATAGGTAGTTTTTGATTTTTGATCAATTATTGAAAGGTATACTTTAGGGGCAGCAGGCGTATAATTGGAGCAAAGAAACAAGGATTGAAATCGATGTTTGAAGGAGTGATGCCGCTGAAGCATGAGACCTTGCAGTCACAAGTGCATCAGCAATTATGCGAGCTGATTCTCCAAGGTGCCTTTGTGCCTGGAGAGTCAGTGACGGTGGCGCGTATCGCTAAGGCTCTAGATGTGAGTCCCATGCCAGTCCGCGAGGCGATCTCGCAGTTAATGGCGCTCGGAGCATTGACCGTGGTCTCCGGGCGATCCGTCGGCGTGCCCCGGCTAGGTCCTGCAGAGCTTGCCGATCTACGTAAGGTTCGTATCGAGGTCGAGACAACCGCATTACGTTGGGCGGTCGCGGCTGCGGACGAGGACTTTATCGATCAGCTGGCCGGAATCCTTGCCGAGATGGAAAAAGCCGAGAAGGCCGGGCGGGTTAAGGAATTCATCCATGAAAACTACAAGTTCCATTTCGCCATCTACCAGCATGCGGGATCGCCGTTACTTCTCGATATCATCGCGACGCTATGGTTGAGAATAACGCCGCAGTTCCACCTTTTGCAGTCATCGGGGCACTATCGCGTGTCAAATAGCCAGCATCGCGACCTTTTGGTAGCAATCTCTTCCCGTGATACCGAGGCTGCCGTAGTAGCGCTGAAGGCGGATATCGACAGCGCGTATGCTGTGATAAGTATGGCGATCGGCGAGAGGCAGTGAGACCGCCTCCCGTCATGTTGGGGCCGTGGTCAGACTAAAGCGGGAATGTGCATTCTCCACTACGTTGCGCCCGAAGGTGTCCGATTACAGTCGTTTCCTACGCCCCCCTGCCCCAGAAGGCCCGAATTGGTCGAGTCGCAAAACGGAAATAGAAGGTCACTTGTTCACGGTTCTCACTATGCACTAACGGTAATGATTAACGACTCAAGAACTCGGCAAACTGCATCAGCTCTTTTCAATGCTGCTGAAAGAAACCGCGCCTGACACGCCGAACCGCCGCAATATTCTGGCAACATTCGAAAATATCGAGCGCACCATGGGCTGTGGCGCAAGGCCGTCATGCCAATACTAAGCCGTTCTATAGCCCTTTTCGGCAGGTAAGGTTTTGGGCCCTCCGAGCTCCACCACCCCGATGGTTTCGCGCTTGATCGTGGTCGCTTCTTATTGCGCTATCGGGAGGCTCTTTATATAAGCCTCGATAGCCTCACGAACTTGCTTTGTTATTGGGAGATGGTGCTTCTCGGCCTGCCAGTGCTGGTGGAAGCGTACGACAGTTTCGTGAGCCGTATCCATAACAAGCTTTTCGGCAATGGCGACTTTGGCTGCCAAATGCTCAAACTCGTCGTTGGTCAGTTCGGCGAAGGGACGAGTCCGGCTGATCTTGAGTCCCATAACGTCGTTGGGGATATAGGGGATGGTCGAAAGTACCATAAGGCTACATCATCCACTCATTGACGGTGTTGCGTTCAGAAACTGCACCCGTCAACTGGCTACCAATCGTTCGAATACTGCTGTCGCAAGTCGATACTGACTGCCATCGGGTTCAACGCGCCCGTACAGCATCCTTTTGAATGATACGGGCTAAATACTCCGGAATTTTGACTTCCGGGTTGTCTCGAAATTGCTCCAAACGATGTTGCACCTTCGACTCAGACGCCGTGAGGTGCCTGAATAGGGATTTGCGTGCCTGTTCTGACTTTCGTAAAAGCATCAAGCTGAAAACTTCCCGGTGTTCATCAAAGAAGGGATCACTTTGGGGAAAGTCGATCTTGCCCCCCAGCAGGTGCTTGCTAATCAGCAGTATGGGACGTGTACGTTGCAGCATGGTCACGACCTCATCGTTTCCACCAGCCACCATGGCATGCTGATGAAGATCATTTTCCAGTTCGTCGAGAAGCCTGCCCTGGATATTGGGGTATTGGTTTTCGGCACTGTCTAGACGCTCAATGTACCGTTTGATATCGGAATCAGGGAGGCGACCAGTGGCTTGAGCGATCATGAAAGGTTCAAGCTGCTGTCGAGCCGCATACAGTTGGTGAAGACGGTCGTCATCCAGTGGTACCACCGTCCAACTGCTGTATTTATTGTTTTCAACCAAACCCAGGGACTGTAGATAAAGCAGAATCTTCTGCGTGGTGGTCCGGCTGACGTCAAGTGACTTAGCGAGCTTCAGTTCGTTTAGTTCCATGCGGCCCAGCATCGAGCAATAAACGATGTCACGCTCAATCTCTTCGGCAAACTTCCTCCAGGAGTCGATGCGCCGTACAGACACCTCTCCACCGGCTAGTGAGAAATCCTTCTCGGTAATCTGTCGTCTGATTACCTCTTTCGGTTGGTTCCCGACCAAATATCCTCTTCCGTCGAAACGACTGATTTTCTCTTCGTCGTGAAGCCTTGCGAGCGTTTGGCGAACTGGAGAGCGACTTAACTTGAAAATCTCAGAAATGTTGCTTTCCAGCAGCACAAGACCAGTTTCAAGGTGGCCACACTCCATGCTCTCGACCAATATGTGGTAGAGCTGATCTTTTAGAGTACCCATTTCGACTCTCCGATACCGTGTCGCTTGCTGTTTCTGCTTGTAGCGTCCTACTTGCAGGGCAGGCGCCTGGCCAAGGGGACATGGCGAAAACGAAAGTACCTGCAGCGAGGCCGTGCCTTCGGTTGTCACTGCTCACTAGCGTGTCTATTCATGTTACCGGGTCACCGTAAAGGTCGGTAGTAGGCTTCGCCAACACAGTCAGAGGCCATCGAACCTTCATATTAGCGTGCACTTCTCGGCCTGAAAGACAGCCCCTGACCGATTCAGCACTTCACCCTGCCTGTCGCTAGACAATGCTGGGTGGGCAGCACAACCTACGCTAGGCGTTGGCAAGACGGCGCGTCGACGAGCGACCTCAAGCGGCGTCTTCCCAGGTCCGGCCGACGATGGTTTGTCGTCATTACTAGCTTGTCGGGTAGTTGACCTGACATCCTGCAAACGACCGGCCGGATCGATAGGCTGGTAAGCTGCCATCGCCACTGCTGCGGGGCATCATCTAGGTAACGGCGCCGACCATCCACGGGACGAATTCATTGTTGCCATATCCCAGGGTTTCGCTCACGCTCAATTCTCCTGACGCAACTGCTATGATCTTCTCAAAGATCATTTCGCCGACTTCCTCGACACTTGCCGTGCCATCAGCGATAACCCCGCAGTTGATGTCCATGTCTTCGGCCATGCGCTCATACATGATGGTATTAGTCGCGAGCTTGATGGACGGAGCTGGCTTGTAACCGGATACGGAGCCTCGACCGGTGGTGAAGCAGACCATGTTGGATCCAGAAGCAATTTGCCCCGTGACAGATACCGGATCGTAGCCAGGGCTATCCATGAAATTGAAACCGGATCGAGTACGAGGCTGGGCATACTCGAGGACATCATTGAGGCTGGTGGACCCACCTTTGGCAACCGCCCCCAGCGACTTTTCCAATATAGTGGACAGGCCTCCGGCCTTGTTTCCCGGAGAAGGGTTGTTATTGAGCTCTGCACCATTGATCTCTGTGTAGTGCTTCCACCAGGCGATACGGTCTAGGAGCTTGCCTGCCACTTCCTTGCTCACGGCACGATCCAGGAGAAGGTGCTCGGCTCCATATATTTCAGGAGTCTCGCTGAGAATCACACTTCCACCGTGCTTGACGATGAGATCCGCGGCGTGCCCGAGCGCCGGGTTTGCGGTTATCCCGGAGTAGCCATCCGATCCACCACACTGGAGGGCTACGGTGAGGTTACTCAAAGGACTGGGTTGACGTACTGGCCTTGGTTGGCTGTGCGCCATGTCGAGGATCTTGTTGCGTGCCAGTTCAATGCTTGCCCTAGTGCCGCCAATGTCCTGGATATTGAAATAGTAGAGACGAGATGTATCGGACAATCCCGATTTTTCGACCAGTTGCTTGACCTGGTTTGTCTCGCAGCCCAGACCGATGATCAGAACAAAGGCGAAGTTCGGATGTCTTGCATAGCCTGCGATTACCCTCTCCAGAAAGGCAAAACCTTCCGTTTCGGTATTCATGGCACAGCCTGAGCCATGTGTCACCGGGACGACACCATCATAGCCAAGCGCTTCGACTTCACCAGACGCGTTTAGTTGTTCAGCGGCCATTTTCGCGACCGTAGCTGAGCAATTTACCGTGGAAAGGATACCAATATAGTTCCGTGTACCGGTCTGACCATCCGAACGAAGGTAACCATTGAAGTGGCTGGTGCTGGATTCAGCGCTGGTCGTCAGCGCTGGAGAAAACCCTTCCAGGGATGTGGTGCGCTCGAGCATCGATACATTATGTGTATGTACATGCTCACCCTGGGCTATGTCACAGCTGGCATTGCCGATGACCTGCCCATATTTGGTGATGCTGTCGCCAGCAGCTATCGCCTTCAAGGCAACCTTGTGGCCCGCATCAATATTCTGCAAGGACAGGTTGGAGTCATCGTCAATCGGCATGC
Source organism: Vreelandella neptunia (assembly GCF_022489065.1). GTDB lineage: Bacteria > Pseudomonadota > Gammaproteobacteria > Pseudomonadales > Halomonadaceae > Vreelandella > Vreelandella neptunia_A. The sequence continues at coordinate 46,873 of NZ_JAKVTW010000021.1, forward strand.
CTTGCGGCAGGGCACGAGCGGCGACCCCAACATTGTCCTGGGGATTCAAACGAATGACAGCGCACGTGTTGTTGATTAACTGCATGGACGGCCTCTGGAGGAGAAATCGCAAACTGGCAAAAAGCCTATCAGCTTTGGAAAGCATGACGATTAGACTATAGTATCACAAAACGTTCATTGCGCACAATGAACGTTTGCTTTAGCTTTGGCCTCGCATGCTGCCCGGTTGCCCTCACCAGGGCAGATCAAAAAAAGCTACAACAGGTGACTCATGAAAAAAGCAAAATCATTTTTGACGGCTGCGACCCTTACGCTTTCAAGTGGTGCCATGATGGTTGCCGCGGCCAACGCCCAGGCAGCGACCTCGCTGCGCCTCGCACACACCTTCAACCCTGGCGAAGCTAGTTACGAACTGCTGAATACTTTAGGCGATCGGGTAGAAGAACGAACCAATGGTGAGCTCAAGATTCAGGTATTCCCGAGTGAACAGCTTGGATCAGAAGTACAGCTGCTCCAACAGTCAAAGAATGGTTCCGTCGATATCGTTGTACCGGGCTATTCCGGCGCCAGCACGCTTCTCCCGGCCATGGAAATTTCAAACGCGCCTTTCATTTTCCAAAGCTGGGATGAAGCACGTCATATTCTGGAAGGGGAAGCCTATCAGCCGATCTTCGATGAGCTGAAGGAGCAACACAATCTGGTTCCTCTGGCAAAGACCTGGTACTGGGGTTGGCGCAACCTCACCTTCAATGGTGATGAAGTCCATAGCGTCGAAGACATGAAGGGGCTCAAGGTTCGCGTGCCTGAGTCGCCGGCCTGGGTAGAAATGGTGAAGGCGTTCGATGCCTCCCCGACCCCGATCCCTTTCAGTGAGGTCTACTTGGCGCTGCAGCAGGGTACTGTCGATGGTCAGGAAAATCCGATTCCCACCATCTATTCTCGCAAGTTCTATGAAGTTCAGGATCAACTGGTCATGAGCAAGCACATGCTGCAAAGCCAGGTTGTGCTGATGAACTCTCAGAAGTTCGAGTCCCTATCGGACAGCAACCAAGAGATTCTCCGGGAAGTAGTTCAAGAGCTGGCCCAGGAGAACTATGAGCTGCAGACCGAGCGTGAAGCCTCCATGCTTGAAGAGCTTCGTGCTGGCGGCCAGATCAATGTTATCGAAGACATTGATCGTGCGTCCTTCGAGCAAGCCTCCGAGCAAGCCAGGGAAAACCTGGTCGATCGCTGGGGTGAAGAAGACTATCGCCGTGTAATGACAGCGATTGAAGACTACCGCAACTAAATACTGCCATCTTTCCGCCTTGTCTCGCTGGCTTGTCGCCAAGGGCAAGGCGGCGATTGGTTAATGGTGAAACATGACTAGTTTTCTTGTGAAAGTGAACAGTGGTTTGCTTACAACAGAGAAGGTGACCATCGGTGTAATTCTGGGTGTGATGGCGCTGCTTCTCACGTTGGGAGTGGCGTTTCGATACCTCCTTGGCGCTCCTTTCGTATGGAGCGAAAGTGTGTCGAAACTGCTGATCGTCTGGTTGACATTTGTGGGCACTAGTGTGGCTTTCGCTGAGAAACAGCATATTACCGTGGATTCAGTGGTATCTGCCATGCCGAGCAGCGTGAGAAGCGTCGTTCATACACTGGTTCTGCTCATCTCCATTGCCATCCTTGGCACCATGGCGTTTCTTGGATACGAGTACTGCCAAACGGTGGTCAGCAGTACATCTCCGATATTAGGTATATCCCTTGCCTGGTTCGCTTATGCAATGCCGCTGTTCTTTATATTCAGCGCTTTTCACTTAATTGCGAACGCTATCGTGGAACGCTCTTTCAATGCGTTCGAAACAGATATGGAAAATGTATAGGTGTGAAATGCTGATTATTATACTCGCCGTACTGTTTTCCTTGATTCTTCTTGGTATGCCAATTGCTCTGGCGATGCTAGGCGCCTCCGTGATATCCATCATCTCTCTGGATATTCCGCTGAATGTACTGGCGCAACGGGTGTCTTCCGGGGTCGAGTCCTTTCCGTTGCTGGCCATACCTCTTTTCATGCTCGCCGGCGGCATCATGAACAAGAGTGGTATCAGCGAAAGGCTTTTCGATTTCACCAGATCCCTGGTCGGCCACCTGAGAGGCGGACTTGCCCACGTCAACGTCCTGTCCAGCGTTCTGATGGCCGGCATCTCCGGTTCTTCTCTTGCCGACTGCGCCGCGACGACACGGGTCATGGTTCCTCAAATGGAACGCAATGGCTATGATCGTGGATTTTCAGTTGCTCTCACGGCCTCTTCTGCCACGCTGTCTCCTATCATTCCCCCTTCGATACTGATGGTCGTTTATGGCTGGCAGGCCAATATTTCCATTGGCGATCTTTTCATTGCAGGCATCCTTCCTGGGCTGCTGATCGCCTTCCTGCTGACCCTTCTCATCACCGGCATCAGCATCGTCAAGCAATACCCGAAGGATGAAGGTTTCCAACGTTCTCGCGTGGTCAGCTACTTCAAGAAGTCGGTATGGGCGTTGCTCATGCCCGTATTGATTATCGTCGGGTTCCGCATGGGCATCTTCACCGTCACCGAAGTTGCCGCGGTCGCCGTTGCGTACTCCTTCTTCGTAGGGAAGTTTGTTTACAGAACATTGAGCTGGAAGGACATGGGAGAGCTGCTCGTCTCCACGTCACGTGAGGCGGCTTCCATCTTGATCATTATCGCTGCTTCGGCTCCTCTGGCCTGGTCGCTGAGCATATTGCAAGCGCCTCAGGAAGTGGTCACATGGATCACCGGGCTGACGGATGACCCCCTGATGGTTCTGCTGCTGCTGAACCTGGCGTTGCTGGTCATTGGCATGTTCATGGAAACCATCGCCGTAATCATCGTCCTCGTGCCGATACTAATTCCTCTGCTGAATGCTCTGGATATCAGTCTTGTCCATTTCGGCATCATCATGCTGTTCAACCTGCTGATTGGACAGATTACCCCGCCGCTAGGCGTCCTGATGTTCGTAAGCTGCAACATTGCCAAGTTGAGCACGCTGCAATTCCTGCGCTCTTCTCTGCCGTTCTTCCTGGTGCTGCTGCTGGCCCTTCTGGTGATCACTTACGTTCCCGGCTTGTCCCTGGCATTCATTAACTAACAAGGTCGACATCCATGCATATTGTACAAGTGGAAAATAATGGTAATGAGGTCGTGGCTGCTGTCGTCAACGGCGATGAACTCGAACTGCTATCGCAGCCTCTCTACACCATTGCACTTCAGGCCGCGAACAGCGGCAACAAGCTCGTCGAGTCGTTGGCGGATTTTCGCACGAGTGACATCATGTCCTACGACACTGCCATCCGCGATGGACGCCTTCGCGCGCCGATCACCCACCCCGAGCCTGCCAATTTGCTGCTGACCGGTACCGGCCTGACCCACCTTGGCAGCGCAGCGCCCCGTAGCCAGATGCACGCAGCAGAGAAAGCCGAGCCCAAGACGGCTCAGCCGACCGATACACAGCGCATGTTCGACCTTGGCGTTGCTGGCGGAAAGCCCACATCCGATGAGGTGGGTGCACAACCAGAATGGTTCTACAAAGGCACTGGGCATACCCTGCGTGCTCCCTTCGCCGAGATCACCATGCCGGACTTTGCCCTGGATGGTGGCGAAGAGGCCGAGCTTGCAGGCATCTATATTGTCAATGACGAGGGACGCATCTACAGAGTTGGCTTCTCCCTGGCCAACGAATTTTCCGATCATGTGACAGAAAAGCAGAACTATCTGTACTTGGCTCATTCCAAGTTGCGTGACTGCAGCATCGGTCCTGAAATCTTCGTTGGTGATCTACCGGAAGAGGTCGAGGGAAGTGTCTCCTTGCATCGCAATGGCGATCAGCTGTGGCAGCGCGCTTTCATGAGCGGTGAAAAGCACATGTGCCACTCGGTGAGCAACCTTGAATATCACCATTTCAAATACGCAACGTTCTGTCAGCCCAATCAGCTACATATCCACTTCTTTGGTGCTGCGGTATTGAGCTTTGGTGACGGAATCGCACTCGAAGATGGTGATGAGATGCGCATCGAATGCGACATCATGACTCGCCCACTGAGCAACGTGCTGAAGCGTACCCCCGCGGCGAAGCCGACCATCGAGACGCTGTAAAACGAGAATTGAAGGAGATTGTTGATGTACGCATTGGAAGGCAAGCAACTGATCGGCAGCCAGGCCATCGCGGCCAAGGGAGAGCCCATCCACGCTATCAACCCGGCCACCGGCGAAACCCTGGTGCCCGGCTACCCGGCGGGCTCTAGGGCTGAGGTCGAGCGCGCCTGTGAACTGGCCTGGGCCGCCTTCGACCGTTACCGCGAGACCGGTCTCGAGGCGCGGGCGACGTTCCTCGAGACCATCGCCGACGAGATTGAGGCCCTGGGCGACGCCCTGATTGAGCGCGCCATGGCAGAATCCGGGCTGCCCCAGGCACGGATCGCCGGCGAGCGCAGCCGCACCTGCGGTCAGCTCAGACTGTTCGCCACGGTGGTTCGTGCCGGTGAATGGCTCGACGTGCGCCACGACCCGGCCTTGACGGAACGCGAGCCGATGCCTCGCGTCGATCTGCGCCAGCGCCACATCGCCCTGGGACCGGTGGCGGTGTTCGGTGCTTCCAACTTCCCGCTGGCGTTCTCGGTGGCCGGTGGCGACACCGCCTCGGCGCTGGCCGCCGGCTGCCCGGTGGTGGTCAAGGCCCACTCCGCCCACCCCGGCACCTCCGAGCTGGTCGGTCGCGCGGTGCAGAAAGCGGTGGCGCGCTGCGAGCTGCCTGAAGGCGTGTTCTCGCTGCTCTTCGGCTCCGGCCGCGAGATCGGTCAGGGCCTGGTCAGCGATCCACGGATCAAGGCGGTGGGCTTCACCGGCTCTCGCAGTGGAGGCACCGCGCTTATACAGACCGCCCAGGCGCGTCCCGAGCCAATCCCGGTGTACGCCGAGATGAGCTCGATCAACCCGGTGTTCCTGATGCCCGAGGCGCTCAAGGCCCGCGGCAAGGCACTAGGCGAGGCCTTCGTCGGCTCCCTGACCATGGGCGCAGGCCAGTTTTGCACCAACCCGGGGCTGGTGATCGCCATCGAGGGCGAGGAGCTGGACGGATTCATCGCTGCCGCCGCCGAGGCGGTCAAGGGCGCGGGCGCCCAGACAATGCTGACGCCGGGAATCTTTGATGCCTACTGCAAGGGCGTGGCCACCCTCGCCGACAGCGACAAGGCCCGTGAAGTGGCCCGCGGCCTCGCTGGCGACGGCCCGAACCAGTGTCAGGCTGGACTGTTCGTGGCCAAAGCGAGCGACTTCCTCAATGACGAGGCGCTCCAGGCCGAGGTATTCGGCTCTACCTCCCTGGTGGTCAAGTGCGCCGATCTCGACGAGGTCAAGGCGCTGGCCGAAGGACTGGAAGGTCAGCTGACCGCCACCCTTCAGATGGACGATGGCGACATCGACACTGCCCGCATCCTGCTGCCGGTGCTCGAACGTCGCGCTGGCCGGGTGATGGCCAACGGTTGGCCCACCGGGGTCGAGGTCTGCCACGCCATGGTTCACGGTGGCCCTTACCCTGCCACCTCGGACTCGCGTACCACCTCGGTGGGCAGCGCCGCGATGCATCGCTTTCTGCGTCCGGTGTGCTACCAGAACCTGCCCCAAGGTCTGCTGCCCGAGGCCATCAGGGACGGCAACCCGGCTGGCGTCAGCCGCTTGGTCGACGGTCAGCGCGAAGCCTAAAGCGAGATGCAGCGTTAGAGTAGAGGCTTGATCAAAGCACTTTGTTTGCCAGCGTTCAACGCAGGAAAATGGAGTAGTGTAAGTCAGTTAAGCCTATTCTCAATAAGCTGACCATTAGACCTTCCCGTGGCAGTCTGCCTGACGCGGGAAGGTCTAGTCATTTCAGCGATGCCGTTAATGGCATTTCCAAGCTTGAATCGCACCGGATATTCTAGACACCCGTTAGGCTAGAAGTGTCCGGAGAACACAGGGCAGTCTAAAAGAGCCTAACAAGTGCCTAGAATACTCGGGGCGATTTAGTGAGATATACTCAATCCAATCGCTTCTAGAAACAATGAGAGAAGTCTAATGACGCTACCTTATGAACGGACACGTGCAATTATCCAGACTGAAGCCTTTCTGATTGAACTGAGCAAGGATAAATACCTTCCTGATGAGAAGCGACAAGAGGCCCGACGCTTGCTGCGCCATTACCCAAGCCGTAGAGAAGTGCTTATGGCTGGCGAGTTAGAAGAAAAACTTACGTCAGGGACTATTTTTCATCCTATGCTGTCTAGCAAAGAAGAATAAGTGAATACAAAACCTATACTGCCGTGACTCATCTAAAATTTGATTCCTCAAGAATTTACTAGAGGTGAAGAGATATGCTTAGTACTGATGACTCAAAACAGGAAAGTACAATCGTCATCTGGAGGGCGGCTATAGCGCTGTTTGGTGGGGATCGAACAGCAGCGGACAAGTGGTTACACAGTGAAGCTATAGGGCTTAGTTGGCAGCGTCCCATTGATGTCATGCAGGTAGACGGTCAGCAGGTGCTGGATCTGATTAAGAGGATAGACAGAGGCGTTTACACATAACCTCGCCATTCTGCGGTGACTTGATCGTGGTTTTTAGCCCCTTCTATTAATTCTGCTCAAGAAGTTGAATAATTGTTCAGGCTCGCTATTGATGTCTGTACGCCATTACTCGAAAGATGCCTATTCGATTTTCAGAGTGTTACCACCCAATGTTGCACCACCTTTTCTAATTCTGGCCAACCGACCAATTACTAAATCATTAAATACCTTAATATCATAAGCTTATTGAATTACCTTCAATTATCTTTGAAAGGATAATTGCGTACGAGGTCTGAGCAATCTGATTCGTTTTCCAGTACCGATAATCGATCTTTCAACATTTCACGAATTACCTTCCCTATTGCAAACCGCTCTTCCTGCGTCAGGCATATGTTGACGTTAGCAGTGGCCACACTCAACTGTGAGGGTTGCCATTGCTGGTCAAGTGCGTCGCGGGTGTCCTTTATAGCCTCATCTAATCCCATGCCGCCCAAGCCTGCGAGGATGTTCTCGTGTCGCATCATGGCTACTCTCCATACGTAGGCTCGGGCTCTAAAGTGTAGCGCTATTCAATCAAGGGGTGACGTCGAAAGTACACGTTTTTTTGATGCAGGCAAAGAAAAGCCCGCCCCCTAAGGGGCGGGCAATTTCAATCATCGCTATCCTAGCAAGCTCTCATAAGCATCCTGCTTATGCATCCATGGCGTCATAGAGCGTTCCGTGCCTAGTTTCCTTTTTGGTGAGCATCCATTGCCCAGCTATTTTCACCGAGTCACGTTTCAAATAAATTGCAAATATCATAGGTTATGACATTTATTCTCCATAAAAACGTGAAATAGTCCCGCTTACAACCCTGAATTCAAGATTAGTCGCTTTACTGAAGGCAGAACAATATCGAAAGCGGTAGCATCTCCTGCTTTTCTTTTCCCACCTGGTTGCCGTCATGCCCTCTCGCTCTACCATCGTGCCGTTATCTAGCTTACTACTTGCCGTTGCCGCCGCCGTGGGCATGGCGACCATCGGGGTGATTTCGCGCATTACCCAGCTCGGCGCGGAAAGCATCACGTTCTACCGACTAGGTCTGGGCGCGGGCTTTTTGCTGCTTTACCTGATCATTACCCGCCGCGGCCAACATCTACGCCACGCTCCTGGCTGGGGAGTAGTAATCACCGGCGGTTTGCTAGCGTCATTTATCCTGTTTTACGTGCAGGCGATGAACTACACACAGATGGCCAACGCCATTATGGTGGTGTATTTAGCGCCGGTGTTTTCCGCGGTAATAGCGCATTTTGTCTTTCATGAGCGCCTGAGGCGCGCGCAACTCGGCTGCATAGCCACAGCACTATTTGGCTTTGCAATGATGCAGGAGTTTCAGCTAAAGCTAGACAACGGCAGTGACGCCACAGGACTAGGATTTGCACTGCTGGCGATGCTTGCCTACAGCGGCTTTATTTTGACCAATCGCGGCTTGCCGCCGCGTCATAACGGCCATACCGGTGCCTTCTGGCAGCTACTGTTCGGCGCGCTGGCAATTTTACCCTTCGCCCTGATTAAACCCGAGGGGTTAAGCGCCGCGCCTTGGCAGTGGCCGTGGCTGCTGGGGGCGGGCCTGGTGCCGGGCTTTGTCGCGCTGCTGTTTGCCGTGTTGGCGATACACCGTCTTCCCACCGCACTTTACGGCACCCTGGCCTACTGCGAGCCGCTGGCAGTGGTACTTTTCGGCTGGAGCCTATTCGGCGAAGCCTTGTCGCCGTTGCAGCTGAGCGGCGGCGCTTTGATACTGGCTAGCGGTATCATCCAAGCACGCCTAAGCCAGCGGAACGAGTAACGGCTATTTTTGGGCCTGTGGTTCACTGGCATGAGCGGCTGGCATCACCTGTTGACAAGGGAGATCTAGCGCTCAACTGGCCTACTCGGTAACAACGTGGGCCATCGCGCACACCTCCCATACTCAGAAGGCGCTCTGCTGACAGCGACAGAGGGCCGTAGACATATGAGATACACGAAAAGTATTTTTCAGGCGAAAATAACGTCATTTATTCACGCCTATTGACCAAGACTCAAGATTATTTCCCCATTATCTTGAATTTTTAACCAGCGTCCTGAGGCAGAGTGCTTAGCCAAGCAGCCTTGAGGGTAATCGGACTAACTGTCATACCAAACCAATCCCTAACCGATAAAACAGATGAATTTTCATGTGACTAGGGCGTTTGCTTTCCGGGCTGAGCCCATACACGTATGACTACTTTGCCAGTGAGCTTTGACACGGTGATGATGCGCTATTTGTTGAGGTACGCGCTCAGCGAAAATTAGCGTCGCCGCTTTGTGGCAATTTAGAAGATCTTCGCTAGTGTAATGAAAATTATGGATATAACCGTTGGCAGGTCTGTTCAAAAACAGCAACTTTAAATAATTCGATAAAAACGAATATAAACAGTACTTTTAATCAATTTTTTTATTTATTTTGCGCAGTTAATATTAGCGCACTTACTGATGCAGCACGCCATAACGATCTGATCATTGGATCCGTAAATTAAAGAGAGTATCAACCATGAAAAAAGTTACGCTTATTTCTGCAATTGCCATCACATTAACGTCTACTGCTGCTCTAGCGGAAAAGGGTGCGGGTGAGCTTAATGAAATCGTTCATGCAAGCACTTCTGCAAACTACAGTACCGAAAATTTGCGCATTGCCCCAGCTGATTTGACGCTTGTGAACGGCGACGCTGCCAAAAACGCTGTTATCGAGCCTAGCTCTGAATTGCATTACTCAACTAGCAACGATGACCAGTTTGCAGCATCTGAACTGCCGGATCGTAATGCCTCTTGAAAGCAGATGAGCGCTGCTGTTTGAAACACAGCGGAGCTCAGCTTCATACGTGCCATTAATCCCACCGCGAGGTGGGTTTTTTTGGCACGTATGAAGCTGATATAAAAATATTTCAAAATCAAATGATTATAAGTAAAACCCTATTTTATAGACCCCGTTTCGCAAGGGGCCTATTCGCATTTAGCATCCCCTCATAACCCATATTATTTTAAATAATTCGTACGCACTAATTTGCTACCTAAATATTCAAAGAGAATTCGCTTTTTTCCAGAACAGCTGCTGGGCTCGTTCCAGAGAGTCTTGCCGATTTTTAATTGTCGCGTGGGCCATGGTCAGTTCCAGTTTGTTCGGTACCACGGTACAACACCGCGGCGCACTTAAATAAACATTTAATTTTTTCTTGAGCGGTCACTCGCTTACAGGCTTAGCCTAGCGCCACGGGAAATGCAAAGCGATGCTCAACAGTATCCGCTTGCCACGTTCTATGCGGCTGACGCTATGATCGTAGAGGTCGGGCCGGAAAAGTACCATACGGTTGAAGAGAGAAAAGATGACACGATCGGTTTCGAAAACGCCACCTTGCTGTGGCTCCTTCAGGACAAGATTTAGTTTGTAGTAGCTGCCGCTGCTCACCGGGTCGTTATGACGCATAACACTGTGGCCTTAGGGGTAGGTCACGAGATTGATTGTCAGGCGGTTTAAATCGAGCAAAGTGCGGTTAATAATACGGGCCATGGGCGTTTTCCTGCAATTGATTGGCACTATTAGAGCGCATTTTTAGTGATCACTCATTAATGCGTAAAGTGCCCTCACTTTCACAGCGCTAGTGTTATGTCAGGAAAGATGACCTTGCAGTGACTCACTGCTATTTTTGATAGAAGAGGTCAATATGAGCAACGACATCAATACAATGGAAGCTCTACAAACACGCTATGCGATGATCGAAGGACATCGCATAGCTTACAAGGAAATGGGTGAAGGCCAGCCGCTATAGTTGATTCATGGTATCCCGACTAACAAGCTGATGTGGCGCAATGTCATGCCGGAACTGGCCAAGCACTACCGTGTCATTGCTCCTGACATGTTGAACTATGGTGAGTCGGATATGCCGGTGGATGCTGATGTCTCTATCAATGCCCAAACCGGTATTTTCATCAAGTTGATGGAGGCGCTCGGTGTCGCACGAGCAGACATTGTGTCGCATGATATCGGTGGTGGCATCGGTCAGCTGATGGCCGTTAAACACCCTGAGCGTGTGCGTCGTCAGGTACTGATCGATAGCGTATGCTTCGATTCCTGGTCAATCCCAGAGTTTAAGCAGTTGCTGGAACCGGGTGTCGAGGAAACTACCAGTGTCGAGGAATTTATCACCACCATGCGCGGCTTCATGCCAAGTGGTGTGCATGACCCGGCAGTAGCGACCGAAGAGATGATAGAGCGCTATGTGGCGCCGTGGAATAGCGTTGAAGGGCAGGCGGCATTCTTTCGCAACATGCGTCGCCTCAACAAAGAATACACTGAGGCCATCGCCGGTGATCTCAGGAATATCGAAATCGATACGCTGGTACTGTGGGGTGACAAAGACAGCTTCCAGAAACCGGATTATGGCCCCATGCTGGCAGATGCCATTCCGGGCGCCGAGCTGATCTGGGTGAGAGATGCCGGTCACTGGGTGACTGACGAAACACCAGAAGAGACAGCGCGTTATATCCTCGAGTTCTTCGCACGCTGAGATATAGTCAAGAGCGGTGTATGCGGATTTGATCCAGCGACGCTTCGATGGTCGTTGGTCTGAGGGGTTTGCTCGATGCCGTCGATAAATGTACCGGTTGGTTGATGCTGGAGATAGCGATGAAAATTAAAGAAAAAGTTGAAATTGAAACCGTCACCGACGTGCAGTGTGATCTATGTCTCTGCTCTACTCGAGTCACTTCTGGTGGGCTTGAATTCGCTACACTCCAAGCACAGTGGGGCTACGGCACCAAGCATGATGGCGAGCAATACAAACTGCACCTCTGTGAGGATTGTTTTTTCCTCACACTAGCGAACCTAAAACAGGAGCGTCGCATACAAAATTTATTCAGCGAAGATGACGATGTAGTTTCAACCAAGGCGAGAGACGAATTAGGGCTAGTGGCGAGGGATGATTACTTTCGCGACTAAGAAGGAAATAAACCTCCCTACATATTACCCCATTCAGCTAGTATCAAGCGTCCGCTCCTGCCCCAGGCTTTGTAAAACGTAGCTATCCTCTTTACTTTCACCCCGGTCAGATCGGGGAGGTATCGATGAAACGTTTCGTCGCAGATCAATCCCGATCCCAAGCTACGTTGTTTTCTGGGCTTCCGGATGGCTTCGTCTATGAAGTTCGTGCCTTTGATGATTGCCTTGGCGCGTGCGGCCTCAAATAGCTAGGCTTCAAAGGGGTTGATCAAAAGACACAGACGATATTCGAACCGGGGCAGTAAGTGCTTTTCCACGTTTTAACAAAAATTGATTACTATAAAATATAGTCTGCGCACCCTACAGGCCGGAGGATGAACGCTGAGCATGCTAAACGTTTATCGGCCTGTAACATCTATCATCGCCGAAAGCATGAAATTGCCTTCATTAGCGGTGTTTTTCTGCAAAGCCCAGCTCAGCATACCGAGTATCATAAGCGAGCGATCCAAAAGATTTTTTTAGTGCTCTGTGACGTGCTGCTTGGCACGCAATAAGTGAGTTAAAAATCAAACTCTTTAAGCAGCTTGAACTCTTACATTACCTTAGAAAATACAGCTTAGATTTATTTAAAATAATTGCATACTATAATAATAAAGAAACCAGAATAATTGAATACTATTATTTTTTAAATAAAAAAAATAATAACTTAAAAACCTACCCACCACTATAATCTATCTCTAAAATTATATTAATTTTTTTCAACCAGGGGTTGCGCTAATCAAAAAATGTGGTAAAAATAAAGAGAACATATCCTAAAAACTGAATCGCCTAGTTACCCTAGAGTACTTTTAAAATTATTAATACAGGTATTTTAATGCTCCAAGACTGTGGTTCAAGAAGGGTTCCATTATCTCATATTGAAGTAAGTCGCCATTTAACGGCCTCTGCTCTACGAATATTTTTAGCTCGCTCGCCGCTCTTACGAGACGTGCATTGCATGTCTGAAGAGGCAATAAACACCTATATACTTCAGCATCCTCCGATAGTTTATGAGAATAAAATGGGTAATAATAGAACTCAACTCTTATGTATTGCTAACCTGTTTCCTTTCTATATCGCCAAACGCTGTCTTTCCGAGAGCGAAAAAATTCGAGTCACTTTCGTTGATGCACCACTCAGTAAAAACACAGATTCCCTAGCACTTTTGTTAGCGCTATCAGCAGAAACGTGCCATGCGATTTCTCCAAAAGAGTTATCTCACTACATCATGTCGTTATGGGAAAACTTAGCCTCTTCTGATCCCATAGCATTAATGACCTTGTCTGAAAAATTCAACAGTAAATCTTCTTTTTGTGAGGCCGTTGGCATCAACAGACGAGATTTTTAAAGGGGACGTTAAACCATGATAAACAATGAGGAGCTTAATGCGCTTTTAGAGCAACTGATTCAACCCCGTAAAGACTATTTTGCTTTTGAAAAAATTCAGGCTTTACTGCCGTTGGTCTGCACACACGTTGCTAACATAGGTAAGGATTGCTGGGATTCATTGGGGCTTTTAGCGCTAGCAGAGGGACTCAACAGTAGTCAATTATCGCTGATATCACAGCCAGGCCATGGCGAGAAAGGGATTCATGGTTCAAACCCTATTCATGGTGTTTTATATCAGTTCATTAAAAAACGCGACGATATAGCACAGCTTAATGAACGCCTGCTCCTGCTCGCCCACATCATTAATGCTGCGCGTCAGTGGCGTAAAGATATGCAAACTGCTGAATCCAGCGATAATTTCTTTGAACAACGCAATAAACGCCTCAAACAAACGACTTACCTTAAAAATCTTGAATCTGCATGCAAAGTGGTCCGCCGCATTGATGACGATTGGCTGTTCTTGTTATCACCGCCAAATCAATCAACGGAAATTTTGTACAAGCGCTGCGATGCTTTTATCGGGGATAATGATAAGAGCCAACAAGAAGGCTATATCAAAGAATTAGCCCGTTTTTTTGCCTATGCCCTCAATCGTCGGCAACCACGACGCGGCTATCAAGAAACTGGCTCTGATGAACTCCAAAAAGCGCCAATAGCACATCGCAAGCGCCACTTCGATGATGACCCTGATGAAAGCTGGCGCGAAACAGCCAACTCAGCTATCACACTTCCACCCGATATAGACGAAAAAACAAAAGATACGCTGCGTACCTCCGGTTTATCTACCGTGGAGGAGCGTCCGGCCACTGAGCTGACCCAAAATGACGCCCCGATTAAAGCAGCGGAGGGTGACAGCTCGTTACAGGCCGTATTTCGCGCACGCAGCCAACAAATATTTCAGGATAAAGCTGCCCAACTACTACCAGGGCGCTGGGAGCAGTTGAGTGCTTTTGACCTGCACCAGTTAATGCTGCAATTGGAGCAAAAGAAACCCTCTCTGCGTCAATGGCTTAAGTGTGTGGTCGGGCTGTTATTAATGACAGGGCGTAGTCTCGACAGTGTGCTGAACACACAGGTAATCAAACACTTTGAGTGGATCCCACAGGTCATTACCGACCAAACAATTTACGTTTTACCCAGTGAGTTAGCGTATTGGGTATCAGGGGTTTACCGACCAGAAAATAGTCGCCAGTTGACAGGAGATTGGCCGGTTCATATGCGCATTACACAAGATCGTCTAGCGCTGCCCGTTCCGCCAATGTTTTGGCGGCTCATAAAGCTAAAAGTACTCCACCTCGCGGTAAGAGTTAATAAACGCTCTATGCCACTGTTTCCAAAAGATTATCGGGAAGAGCTGAAGAATGAGACGAAAGCACTGCTCTCTGACACTAACCGACAAACTGGGTCGCGGTTAACCGCCCATCGCTTGGGTGTCCACCTTTTTAATACGCTCAACCACGGTGATGCTGATTTAACAGCGGCTTGCTTGCTAACGGCACGAGTTCCCTCATTCGGTCAGCAAGCGTCTCTTTATTATTATGCGCCGCACGTGAAACGACTTGAACAGCTCTATATCCGAGCTATGGAGGCCATCGCATGGCAATGTTCTACTGATCCGTCATCAGAAGCTGAGCCCTCCCAAGCTATCGCATACGCTACCCCCCGCTATGATACAGCCAACTATGTGGGCTCTAATCTAGTACCCAGAGCAGCATACGTAAGCGATCTTGTTACTAATATGCAACAGCAGATTAAGGTAGCTAAAAAGGGGGCAAGGCCGGCCACATTGTTCAACATGCACAATGCCTACGTGGCATATACCGTGGCCATGCTGATGTTCTCGACAGGGTATCGAAGCGTTCGTGACCCACTGCCAAACTGGGAGAACATTTCGCTATCGCGGCGCATGATCATCATTGCCGACAAAACCGACGATCAACAAAGCCATGCGCGGTTTTTACCACTGACTAGCCTTATAGTCGAGCAGCTCCAGCACTATCAACGCCACCGCCAGGGTCTTCTTGGCCTGGCCGCTTAACGTTCTTTCTCCAACACCAGTGGAATACGCCGTTCATGTTCCTGGATCAATACGGTAATCCAAAAGAAGTCACTCCAACCCGGCTACATGACCATTTGCAGTGGATCGACTCCCCGCCTTTAAATATCAATCGGCATTATTTGCATACGCGATTAAAAGAGAGTGACTTATCGTCGGAGGTTGTCGATGCCTTTATGGGTCATTGGGACTCAGGCCAAGAGCCATGGGCTAGCTACTCGACGTTTTGCCCACGAGAATATCAGCACCTTATCGCTTCAGTTATACAGCCCTTGATGGTGCAACAAGGCTGGAAGGCATTAAAAGGAGCGGCGCTGTGAGTGAAAAAACTCTCTGGTCAGGATGGCGACTGCTTCGACCCCAAAAAAAGGCAAACGACGGCCAAGAAGAACGTCGCTATCAGCGCGATCGTGACCGGTATCAATTTCTGATGGGCATTCTCGAAACATTGGAACAAAAGGTGCCGGGTGTAATTAAAGGCAAACCGAACCTCTCTTTTTCAGACGCAGATACCTCTGCCGTGTTTGAGGCACTGCACCAAAACACGCCGCCCAAGGCACTGCGCAAAACGCACAATTTTTTAGTGAGAGGCTTGGAAAATGGCCATGAAAAGCTGAAATGGCGTGTGACGATTCCGAGTCCATTGGTCACTGTCGCCCGTAAGCCTCCAACGGTTACCACCTCTTCGTTCTCAGACCTACATCGTTGGGATGCCCTCGTCGAAGCACATGACGCAATGTCTAGTGTGGAAAATCTTAGCAGCAATGCGCTGCATAAATGGTTGGTGGGACGATGGCTATTTCAGTTGATTCGTGAAGGTGCTCTGCTAAATAAGCGTTACCTTGAGCAGATGCCTCAGGCGTTTGAACAAGGCATCTTTTTTGCTCCAGGCACAGGGTTTCTCACGTTAGCGGACTGCATTCAGTCGACTAATGCAGGCGAAGAAGAAAGGGAACAAGACGAAGCATCTGTTAATAACCTGTCTTCGAAATCACCCTCTGAGACACCGATCGAAAAAGAGCTGCGATTTCACTACCGGCGACTATGTTTGAGTCCGATGAGCCAATTGTTACTCCTAAACACCTACCAGAATATAGGCAACGCATGGCCAAGAACCGCTTCTAAAAGCTTGGTGCCTGTCGAGCAGTGCCTGATGTTTTATATCAAACACATTGCTGTCGATACACTGCCAGCAAGTATCTCAGCTCTGCTGACGATGGCAAAAACAGCGTCGGCTCTTGATATGCCACCGTTACTGACACACTACGCGAGCAAAGCCGACGCTTCGCTCTCGTTACGTCCGTCCTCATGGCAGCGCCTGCTTAACCGCAATGTGTTAATAGCCCCTTCAATCGACACCAACGACGAAGACGTCTACCTCGACTTCCAAACCACTCACCAGGCCAGCACTACCCCTTCCGACCAGCTAGAGCAGCTTCGTCAGTTGCAGAAATGCTTTTCAGCTTCGCTGGTAGGACAAACGGGCAGGCGTGAAGCAATCGACAATATCAACGCCTTCCTTGCTGTTTCAAACAGTAACGGTGTCATGGTGACGATGCTCGCCAACTGGTGTAAAAAGCTGATGCTAAAAGGTGGCCGAGTTAAGTCCATACTTGTCGCAAGCACAGCCGAAACATATTTATCGACCATTGCACGCCCGCTGGTAGTGCACAGTCAAACCTTTGGTGATGTTCAAGCTGCCAGTGCCGATCAGTGGGAAGCGCTGTATGAAAACGTATTAAACAGTGCTAAAAATCCCACTTCCAGAGCGAAAATGCAAAATCGTCTTAATGATTTTCATCATTTCCTCGTTGATTCCTTCGCACTCCCCCACATCGACTTCGACGGTGCCAATGCAGAAAAACAGCGCGTCGATGTGAATATCATAACTCCCGCCGAATTTCGCCGCTCCTTGGCGTTGATTGAGACCTCACGGCAGCCCGAACGCTTTCGCACGATGCAAAAACTTGCTTTGATACTAGGTTACCGTCTCGGGATCCGCCGCAGCGAGTGCGCGGGGCTGCAGATAAAAGATGTCGCTTACCTGTTTGAGAACGATCCTTTCGATGGCGAGATCATCATTCGTTCCAATGACTACCGAAAAGGCAAAAGCTATTCAGCAACACGACGGTTGCCGCTGTGGCTACTGATGCCAGATGAGCGACAAGATCTCATCAATTGGCAAAAGCGTCGCCAGGGGGAAATCACTACCCAACAGGTAACTAAACAACTGCTTTTCTGTCGCAGCGGCAATGGCCGACTGCTTCTGGAAGATAAAGCACTTTTTAAACCGATACAAACTGCCTTAAAAACGGTCAGTGGCGACAATACGCTTCGCTACCATCACTTGCGGCATAGTTTCGTGACGTTCACTTTATTGCGTCTATTGGAGCAAGTTAATGGAGAACTCCTACCACGCGCATGGGTATTGGATGATCATCGCAATATAGCGATGCCGAACACCGATGCCGATATTTCGGCCTTAGCCGGTCTTGCGCCTCAAGACAGGCCTTCGCGTAAACGGCTTTGGCAACTCGCACTTTGGGCGGGTCATGCAAGCCCCGATGAGACGCTTAGCTCGTACACCCATTCTCTCGACTGGATACTTGGGCAAGCCTTGCGTGAACGTTTTAACCCCACCCTCAATATCGATCAACAACTCGCACTACTTAATTTTCCGACTAAAACAGCGTTGAGCAGTTGGCGTAACCGTCGCGGGCTCAAAGGACAGACGCAAGCCGGCGTGCTATTGCAATATATGCAGGATGAGTGGCAGCCATATCTGGCAGATGACCCTCTGGAGAAAGAATGGCAACCCTATCAACCGCCCACCGAGAATCCGCTCGATAACCTCTTGGAATCCTCATTCGACTGGCCCGAAGCCACGACGATTTATCAAAGCCTGCGGCTTGTCGAACAACAAGAGATGCACGGGATACCGCTTGGCGACGCTATCCAACGGACAGCCAGCCGATTTGTTCTCGACCCTGAGCAGCTATATCTCTGGTTGGAGCATGGCGAAGCATTGATGCAACGTAAAACACGACGCACCAATCAACAGTTTAGTCGCGAAGATAACCGCAATGACCGTTCTCGGCGTGTGGCATCGCAACGTATCTATATGCCAGAGCTTCAACGCTGCATGGCACCGCCTATCAAGCCAGCGGTACTAAGAGAGGCCGGACAGTTTTTTCACCGCCTGCTCGACTGGCATCAGTCGCAGCCCGATATCGCGGAAGAAAGCCTAATGATGTTACGCAATCATATGCAACGTAGCACCGGGCAGATCGAGCTACCCAATGCTGATGCCATTAACAGTGTCCGCGAACTATTGCGTCCGCTGCGTTGTTTTCAGCATGTTTACCTCGTTGTCGAAACCGAGATGGCGGCCAAAGAAAAGAGCATCAAACGCTACTGGTCCAATGCGACCGACATTCCCCACGAGCGCATTGAGTTGATTCCAACGCCTTCGCCTTCTGGCCGAACACGTTACTGGCATGGGAATGCCAATCTAAAAATCACGCGGGGGCATTACAAAGACCGCCAACAACCTTTATGGGAAGCCGTGCGCTTCGCTGCCTTTATGACGATGCTGGTATTGGGTCTGGGAGACGACGAGCAGCTGTCAGTGACATCATCATTAACCAACGGCGATAAGGAAACCATCGGGAATCAAGGTGCCCTGCCTAGCAATGACGCTTAAAACTTATCCCCACCGCTTAGATTATAAGGGGTGGGGATAAGTAGGATATTAAGCAACGATATTAGCCTAGCTGTTCAGCACCTCGTACGCGTTAATAAAACAAAGCTTCTGGCTAACAAATTGCGCCCACTTGGTCGTCACCTGAACATGTTGGCCCATTTTAGGCACGCCCTGCCCCGTTAAGTGGCGGTCGGTGAGATAGAAGCGATAGTTACCATTGGGGCCAATCAAGTAGAGCAACCATACCCGATGCTGCATTAACCACTCTGGACCCTCAACACCGGCCACATATAGCTCGCCTTCAAACTCACGCCCAGCTTTATTCGATGACACTGGCTGTGTTACTGCCATGCTTGATCCTCCCAAGCCCAAAGCGTGCGCTCTAATTCCGCGAGAAGATGCGGGATCGCTTGGCGATTAGCGTCAAGGCCAAGTTGTTGAAGGGTGCGCCCTACCCAGGTCGTTAGCGCATCAAGGTTGCTGTTCTCTTGCCCATCACCAAGCCACATCACGAGCGCGCAGCCAGAAGCTAAGCTGGTAGCGGCGGCCAAGGACTCTGCCAAGCGGCGTTCAAGGCGGCGCTGTGATTGGTGGGCTGCCGTGACGCGCAGGGTGTGTTCGATATCGTCGCGGTTCAATTTTAGAGTATTGAGCTGTTTCATCATCGTCTCCTAAGCGCGTTTCTGGTTAAGCATGCGCTCAAACGCAGAGCCGTCTTGGCGCGTTAGGTTGGGCACAAAGCGTGAGTAAACACGGAAAAGCATTTCCGTTGTGGTATGGCCCATCTGGCGTGCTATCCACTCGGGGCTCTCGCCTGCCGCCAGCCACAATGTCGCCGCGGTATGGCGTGTCTGATAAGGCCGTCGCTTATTCATCCCCAGTTCTTCTAGCAACGGATACCAGACGCGCTTAGTGACGTTATGATGCGATAGCGCGGTGCCTTTGCGCGTGGTGAAGACCAAACCTGTCTTCCCAGTGACTTCAAACTGAGCCCTCAAGGCATCAAAGACCGGCTGCGACATATCAATCGCACGAAAGGATCCATCGTTCTTAGTGGGCACAACCTTGCCGTTCACCACCGCTTGATGCACTAGAATCTGACGTCGAGAGAAATCCACATGTTCCCAGGTCAAACCGTCAACCTCACCAGTTCGCATGCCGGTGAAGAAGCGCACGGTGTAATACTGACGAAAATCGTTTCGGACGTTACTGATGATCCGCTGCACCTCATCTAGGGAAAACGGTTCCACATCGGTGCGTGGCACATTGAGCGATTTAATCCCGCGGTACGGTGAGCTAAACTCATAGCGGTCGGCGGCTTCATTCAGCATCATGCGCAATGGCGTCATGATGTGGTTAATGCGACTGGCAGAGAGTTTCTTGCCGCTCCGGGTATTTACTTTGGCGAGTGACGCCCGGAACTCAAGAATTTCTGCACGGGTGATGCTGCCGACTTCCTTATGCCCTAACGCTGGCAAGATATGGCGATCCAGACATCCTTGCACGGTGACGATCTGTGATTCGCGCCATTCGATCTCTTTCTCCGCAAACCACGTCTCAGCAAAGCCGCGCAGTAATGGCGTCGCTTGGTAACCTCCAAAGGTGGTCAGCGCCCGTTTGCTTAATGTCTTTGCTCGCGGGCTATCCGGGAAGTAGCGTCCATAATCAAACGAGCCCAGCGTAATCTCCGCTTCAATTTTCTCTAGGATTCGCTCTAACTTCTTACGGTTAGCCGCCGTGTTATCTAGTGACGTTTGTTCGCGGCAGCGTTTGCCCAGATAGTTAAAGTCAAAAAACAGCTTCTTAGTTTCTTTCCTGACCGCAACTCTACCCATGGCACAGTCCTCCTCCAGCCATCGGTACACCGATGCTTTCCTCCTTTGAATGCAATTGCATATCGCGCTCAATGGGCTCCCAAAGGTACAAAATCTTACGGCCGCCAAATGGACGAATGTAGTGAATACCTTCTAACAACACCTCATCTTTTAAACGTTCGCGAATAGTGCGCGCATCGTATTTGATGCGCTTGGCGAGTTCTGCCGTGGTGAGGTAGCAATAAGACATTTTTGGTCTCCTTATGATATGTTCTTAGAAGTTCATTAAGCATCCCAGAGGGTCCTAATGACCTCCTGAAGAACATAATAGACCAAAAGAGACCATCTGCAAGCATTTTTGCTCTACAGAAGATCAAATAATTCTACAGGGAGACATTATGATCAAGTGCCACTTATCTCGGATCATGGGTGAGAGAAAACTGAAAATCGTCGACGTGGCCCGTGAAACCGGCATTAACCGAGGAACGGTTACACGGCTATATCACGAAACAGCAAGTAGAATAGAGCTTGAAGCTGTGGAAGCGTTATGTCGGTATTTTGACTGTCAGGTGGGAGACTTATTTGAGTATCAGGTAGATAACGGCGCTGATTCAAATTGAATGCTAATTGGTTCAACCTACGTAAAAGACGGTGCTTAACTCGGGGATTCGGAATGCAAAACCTTTCAGGCTTGCTAGATCGGGCCTTTTGCTAGATCAAGGTGACCCAAGCACTCCGATTGAGTAAACTTAGCCTAGCCTGCGCTGGAGACATAATAGAGTCAGATAACGACCCTGAGCGGACATTCCGGATAATGCAGCAGGCGCGCGAATTTTGATTATATAGCCTAACGGAAATTAATAGCCCAAAGAATCATAGCCTTGGGAGAGCCTGGCAAGCTGCATTTGCCTGAAAAAAGTGCCAGCACGTTCATTCAATCATAGAACGCGCCGTCTAATACGCTGTTAGTGCAAGGTAAGAGATGAGCGAGAATTCGGCAAAAAGTATTCGGAACGGAGTTATCGCCACGGTGGTTGGTGGCGTTATTCTGATGCTCATTCCGTCGGTGCGAGGCTATGTTAGTAGCTTTTTCTCTTGGTTATGGTCAGGAATTACCAGTCTGTGGAGTGCTCTTTGGGTCGAGCATCTAGTCTTCGGTTGGACAATAGTGCTCATAACAGTAATGGCCCTTATTGGGCTCGTCACAGTATTACTATTTTTGCGTGAAATTTTGGGTAAGAAGGATTTCCACTCTTATACCGAGGATGTGATCCATGGTGCTGTCTGGCGATGGCGCTGGACATATAACAACATCTCCGGCCTTTGGTGTTTTTGTCCGCGTTGTGAGGCAACTCTGGTCTACGACGACAGTACTTGCCGTAACTATTTAGCTAATACGAGTCGTACAGATTTTATTTGTGAGAATTGCAACAACTCCGTTATTGCGTCAATTAACGGAGGAAATAAATCTTATGCTCTTGGTGCGATTGAGCGTGAAATCGATCGAAAAATTCGAACCAAGGAATTTGAAAAGCACTAACAAGGTGGTCAACGGGACTCCGCTGCGCTCCGTTGGCGCCCATTACCACTGGCGTTATATCGATTTTGGCTTTCGAGTAAGCACCTATGATGAATGTGAAGCACCCATTCTGGTTTAATCGTCGTTTTCTGCTCGTGCTAGCGATACTGATATGTGTTGCTTCTTTCTGTGCAACTGTATTTTGGGGTTATAGGGACGACCTATTTGCCAGCGCAGGCGCAGTAGTCACCATTTGCGGTATTTTCTTGAACATAAAACACACGATGGCATTTCATCTCAAAATACCTTTGATCGACAAATATCATATCAAGGCGGGAGCCGGCCCGATGGGTACCAAGACGCTCAGCAGAGAGATGGAAAGCTGGGTCCTGGGAGTCCTCGCTGATGAGAAATACGGCGTTGGCTTCATGGTAGTCGGCACCGTGATTTGGGCTTACGGAACAGCTTTGGTACAGGAAGCCATGGGATGGATATAACCGGTTGTTATAGTTTGTTCCGGCCTGCGGCCTCCACCGGACGCCCCTAGCGGGGCGCCGCTAAACAAAAGCGTTATGCGGTAAGAGGTGAAATTTGAGCTTTCAGAAGCCTCGGAAAGGTAATCCACTTCAGCTCACAGTTGACCAACACTTTCATACCGCGCATGCGATCGATCAATTTTCGGACGATGATGGATACGTTGAGGTCTTCGATCTCAATTCTGGCGCGGTACTGAAAAGAAGGAAAAGGGCAAAGGTTTTCTGTGCAAAAAGAAACTGGGATGAAAGGGCGGAGAGAGGCTATATGGTAAGCATTGAATCCCAGTTTCATGATCAAATCGATAACCATCGCAGTTTCGCTGATCGAGACCACCGCGCCATTTCGAGGTATTTAGCCTTATGGCGTTTGCGGCATAGGTTTCATCTGGAACGTGCATCAGCGGCCCCACTCAATGGCGTAACGGGTGAGTGCTTGTCTCAAGAAGAGCAGGAAATACTTGAGAAAAAGCATGTAGGTTACGTAAATGAGCTTGGTCAAATACCAAGCAGACAGTTGGCCGGAGCTCAAATCCAGATTGGTATTGACCAAATCATGGTCGGTCTTGGAGGAGTGAGGTGGGGACTTCTGTACGCTGGCAATGGCGACTTTTTATCAGCCGACTGCTATCACGAATTTTGCTTCATACCAATATCACCAAAATATGCCTATGCCGGAGGATTTGAGGACCGGTCATTGGCCTACGATCAGGTTGCTGAGATCAATAAGAAAAGCATTGCCTCTGCGCAAGAATTTTACTTCGGGAACACTTTAAGTGCCTGCCCGGTCGCATAACCAGTGCAGGCACAGCGACGCCCACTACATTGCGCCTTCGGCTCCATTCCGTGGGCGCGCATGCTGCAAGCGTTATGCGGAACGTGAAAAATTGAGAGGACAGAGATGAGAACGGCGTTCGTGGCGCTTTCGACGCTTCTAATCGTGACATTTGATTATCTGGGTGAGTACAAGCAATCGAAATTCCGGACAGAATTTATCAAACCCTACTATCAAGGGTTAGAGATTCTCCGTAGTGAACTTTTATATGCAGGGAAAAACTATTCTACGAAAAGGCCCAGAGCAGGTTACGCATAACCAAGGCGTTAAGCGCTATATCAGTGACGCCTAAATGACCGCTCCTGGCCGAAAAGCAATGCTCATGAGTAAGCGCTAACGACCCAAAGCAGAAATTGCAGAAACTGCTGCAAGTGGCCGAATGAGAAATGTAAATCTATGCTGATGGAAATAGTTCAGTAGCTGGAGATCCTAAGCAGCAGACGAACCGGCGGCATTGATAAGGATTTATGGGTGATCTTGTGGGCGTGTTTATTTACTTTAAAAGTAAGGTATTCCATCTGGATATTTGTGCTGGCTGTCTAATAACTGTTGGTCGGCGTAGCTTGAGGCGCGAATGAGAGATTATCCTCTAAAGGTCTATCTCTCAACGTCTTGGCACGAAGCGGACGCGGCGCTGTCTTCTCATGTCGTAAAAGTCCTCGCAAATGCCAATCTAACGGTTGTCGGAGACCACCATGACTACCAGCGCGATGACCCGTTCGACAGACCATGGACGAAAAGGGTTCACAGCCTAGTATCTGACTGCTCGGGAGTTGTTGCCATTCTCCCAAGTAGAGAGTCAGTTCAGACAACCTCGCCCTACATGTTTCCTGAGCTCCTTGCCGCTGCGGATCACGGTCTTCCCTTGTTGCTCTTCACTCATCAAGGGATACAGTTGGAAACGCGCGAGACGATATTGAGATTTGGCGAAAATGATGGTTCGCAACCACTAGGGCCGTCTCAACTCGAGGCCGACCCCGGATTACCATTGGAGCAAGTCCGAGCTCTAGATCTGCATGGCATTCGTCACCTTGCCGGTCCTTACAAGCTACCGGGAACAGAGAACCTTGACTTATTGATTGGTGATTTCTCGAGGAATCACCTCAAGAGGGTTGAGGCTGCCTT
>NZ_JAKVTW010000022.1 GCF_022489065.1 Vreelandella neptunia
GGTTTGTGTTAGCATTTTTTGGGTGAGAAGAGGTATCAGCCCGCGTTGCTCCATCAGGTGAATAAACTCTCCGGGACTGAGTAGCCCTTTTTCGGGATGTTGCCAGCGGGCTAAGGCCTCAAAGCCGATAAGCTTATTCTCATTCACCGTGTAGATAGGTTGATAAACGGCAATGAATTGATCGCTAGACAGCCCTTCTTTAATGGAGTTCTCCAAAAGAAAGCGGTTTTGCTGCATGGTTTTTAAAGATGCATCAAAGTAGCATATGTCTGTAGTAGGTGATTTTTTCGCTTTGAAAATAGCCATGTCTGCATTATCGAGTAATTCACTAGCCTTGCTAATATCTTGCGTAGCAAATGCGACACCGGTGTCTGCCGAAAGCGCGATGAGACCGTGCTTTAACGTTATTTTAATCTCTTCAATCGACTTGGTAAGGCCAGTAACATATTTCTTTAACGACGCTTGGCTTGCATGCTCTTTTGTCAGGAGTAGAAACTCATCACTG
Source organism: Vreelandella neptunia (assembly GCF_022489065.1). Classification (GTDB taxonomy): domain Bacteria; phylum Pseudomonadota; class Gammaproteobacteria; order Pseudomonadales; family Halomonadaceae; genus Vreelandella; species Vreelandella neptunia_A. The sequence goes on from NZ_JAKVTW010000022.1 coordinate 506, forward strand.
CTTTCGCGGTATAGCGTGTCACTCGGGCTTATAGTCTGGGTGAGTTCCCAAGCAAGCCGCTGTAAAATTTCATCACCAAAATGATGACCATGGAGGTTGTTGATAGTGTGGAAGTCACGAATATCAAATTTAACAACTGCCATTATGTTGTCTGGGGCCCGCTTTTGTAGTGCGTCTTCAATATCACGCCGTATGTTGGCAAGCATAGGTAAGGCTGTCAGTGAATCTTGGGTGATTTGTGTTTCTGCAATTGTTAACGCCCCTATATGGGAGCGTAAGTATCGTCCTTTTGTCACCCTGGATTTGACAATCATCAATAAACGCCATAGTTCGATCGGTTTATTGATAAATTCATCATTAGCTAAGCGAGCACAGGCCAGCTGCAAATCGGTATCCGCAGCGGCAGACATGAAAATCAGCGGAATAGTGGCAAACTCCTCATGCTGACGGATAATTTTTCCTAACTCAATACCACTGCAACCCGGCATATATACATCTACTAATATCAGCTCAGGATGGCTTTGTTCTAATAAGCGCAGTGCCTCCTGGGCACTGGTAGCGCTAGTGACGTTATAGCCTGCCTTAGTTAAAAACTCCGCATACAGGCTGAGCAAATCATGATCATCATCTACTAGCATCACTCGATAAGGCTCGCTAGGGGCAAGATTCAGTTCCGAGTAGAGTAGTGAGACAAGTTTAGGGATATCCAGAGGCTTTCTAAGGAAGTGAGTCCCTCCGGCACGAACGGATGCTAGTCGCAGATCAAAAGAGTCGTAGCCAGATACGAAAAATACAGGCAAGGGGGTGCCATTTTTCTGGTGCCAAGTGCTTACCTGACTGGCACCGGCAAAGCGTTCGCCAGAAAAATCCATATCTACAATCAAGGCCCAAGGTTGATGGTCTGTTATTGCTTGGTCTAACTGAGATATATCATCCTGCCAATGAACGCGGTATCCGTACTGGCTAAGTATTTCGCTCAAATTTGTTGAAAAATCAGTGTCGTCATCTACCAACAGTATATCGATCGCCTCGGAGGTATCGTTTTCGAACAATGCATTAGCAGAGTCGCTACTGGGAGTATGTCTCTCACCGTTAGAGTCTGAGTCACGCTCAAGGGCACTCAGCAAATCATCTATTGGACGTGTTAAACTGGATATAAGCTCTTTTGGCGGCATGTTTTTTGCCATATCGCAGGCGTGGTCTAGCTCCCGGGCCAGCTGAGACAGTTCGACAAAGCCATAGGCTTTTCCAGAACCGCTAAGCTTATGAGCCATGCTCATAATATGTTGTACCCGTTTAGTATCGTGTTGGGCGGCTTGCCAATCTGCTTCTAGTTCAGTTTTATAGAGCAGTAAGTGCTCTTTGTAAGTAGAGAGTAGCTTTTCCATTTTTTGGTTATTCGAACTGCTCATGTAATTCCCTTTTCATATAAGCTGAACATTTGACGAAATTTAGCCCCTGGTTATAAAGAATATCAGGGGTTTTCATTTTCAAACACAACGTTATTGCGAGCACAGCATTATTGAAGGGTCCTAGGTCTGGCAGCAGATTTCTTGGGCATCTCTGCGCAGACGTCCAGTGACGCATCATCGGTCTAGCGTATTGTGTTCAGTGAGCTGGCGATCTCGTTAAGTTCTTCCAGGCTGTCAATTAACATGTTTGTGCCCTGTGTTCAGTACTGCCTCAGCAGCCTCTTGGTGTTCTCATTGGTGCCTCGTTGCCGTGTAGGCTATGCGGGTCAACAAAAGAGATGGTTGTACGACTATTTTGAGTGATCTCGGTATACTCCACCCTCTTTTACCCTAATTATAGTCTAGATGCAGGTTTAGCATGCATACGCATCAGCGTGAAAGCGACTAGTCTACGGCGACGACTGAACTGCTCTGTGTGCTCCGGACACTTCTAGCCTTTTATTTGAGCGTAGGAGGGAGTGTTGAGTAACCAACGATATTCACCCGAATTCAAAGACAAAGCCGTCCGGCAGATCGTCGAAAGAGGATACCCAGTAACCGAGGTGTCGGAGCGACTGGGCGTCTATGGCCACAGCCTTCACAAATAGGTAAGGCCATTAAGTCGAGTAAATCCGACGAACAGGCCTCAGAGCTCAACAACGCAAAAAAGGAAATTCTTAAACTGTGCGACCAGCTTAGACGAACCGAGGAGGAGCGAGATATCTAAAAAAGGCCGCTCGGTACTTCGCAATCCAGCCCGAGTGAAGTACCGGTTTGTTGCCGACCACAATGACGAGTTTCCGGTGCGTACCATGTGCAACCTATTTAATATCTCGCGAAGCGGCTACTACCGCATGGCGTTTCCGGCCCTTGTCCGACAGAGCTATCGAAGATGCTCGGCTGCTGCCTTTGATACATGCTTTTTACGGTGCCAGCTTTGGCGTCTATGGCTATCGGCGGATATCAATGGACCTGAAAGAGACTGGTGAAACGTGCGGTAAGCACAGAGTCTATCGCATCATGAAGGCCCACAATATCAAAGCGATACCCGGTTATAAAAAAACCAAGAGTTGTGAACGGCCGCCCAACGTTCCTGGCGCCTATTACGCTTAACCGGGAGATTAAGGTGGCCACACCAGACACCTTTTGGGTAACCGACATTACCTACCTCAGGACATGGCAATGGTGGCTGTACCTGACGGTTGTTTTGGATCTGTTCTCACGCAGAGTAGTGGGCTGGTCCATGAAGCCGACGCTAGCGCGCGAGATCGTTTTAGATACACTAATGATGGCCGTCTGGCGTTGCAAGCCTCGTAGCAGAGTACTGGTTCACTCAGATCAAGGGTCTCAGTATGGAAGCGACGACTGGAGACGATTCTGTCTTCACCACAACCTTGAACCCAGTATGAGTCGGCGCGGCAATTGCTGGGGCAATACTGTTGCGGAGTCATTTTTTAGCAGTTTAAAAAAAAGAGTGAATTAAAAAGCGCATCTACAAAACCAGAGACTTAGCTCGAGCAGATATTTTCGATTATATCGAAGTATTCTATAATCGAAATCGACGCCACAGCCGTCCGGGCAGCTTAAGCCCAGAGGCTTTCGAGACAGCCTTAGCGTGAGGCTTCGGTTGCCAAAAACCTGAGGCACTCCACTGCTTTATCTTAACGGCTTTCTGCAGCGATTAACGCAGTTAGGTAAAAATGTTCATTTGTAAACCTCTGCCTTCACTTGGTGAGTTCATTTTGGAAGACCGGCCTTATGCGTTGTACACTGAAGATAAAACAACTCGGTTCATAACTACTTCGACGTAGCGCATGAACTGGGTACTTAGTACGACACTCGAAAATCTCGGCTTCGCAATACTCGGGGAGGTTTACTGTCAGTTTTGGCATAGGAATAAAAATAGCTGTAGAGGTAATAGCGCTGGGGTAGCGGGTCGTAGTTCAATAACATGCTGCGAGACGCTCTCGACATCCTGTAACTCTTATAGGCTCAGCACTACCATGGCCGTGTCGACGGCGTATTCCGGGTATGGGGACCGTAAAAAAGCAAGCCCTTGGCGCGATACAACCAATGACAAATTTAATTAATAGTGCTGACGCAAAATTGCCAACAATGGCCGGTAAGTTGTGCCCTATGGCGTGAGGAATGTCCATCCCCAAATGCTCACACAGCGCTTCGTAGCCGGTGATCAGCTGATCACCGGCGTATACCTGGGGCGTAGAGTCGACGTTGCTTTGGGCTTTAAATACATGGAATTATCGTGCGACGTTAAAGTTTGGCGTTATGCCTTAAGAATGTGCGATAAGTGTTTGCTTATTGGTCAATGGGGAAAGTGAGGGTAGTGTGAAACCACTTACTGCTTGCATCATAGTGTCCGCAGTACCGGAGAGCCGCTCTGCCAAAAGGTGTGAGTTATCCACAGCTTCGCGGGAAAGCTCCAACGCATTATAAATTTCGTTCACGCTTTGCTCTAACTCTTCAACGCCCTGATGCTGCTGCTGGATAGCGTTGTCCATATTAGTCAAGCGCATCGCCACTTGCTCGAAGCTTTGAATAAGGGACTGGGTGGTGTCAGCAATGATGGATGTTTGATCAACGCTTTTTGAGATCTGATCGGTAGTGGCAGCGATGGTTTGGCGTATTCGAGAGGCCGTATTATGAGTATTTTTCGACAGCGTTCGAACTTCGTTAGCCACCACGGCGAAGCCTAGCCCGTGTTCGCCTGCTCTTGCGGCTTCCACCGAAGCATTTAGCGCCAATAGGTTAGTCTGAAATGTGATGTTATCAATTTTGCTAAGCATTTCATGGATGTTGCCTGTGTTTTGATTAAGCAGGCGCATCATCTTACGCATTTCTTCCACCTGTTCGCCGTTTTGACGTGCGATTTGCTCAGCATGGTTGGCCAGTTTGCGAATGTGCTGGGATTCCTCGGCGGTCTCGCGAGTAGTGGTGGCGAGTTCAGTGCTGCTGGTGGATATACGCTCGGTTTGGCTACTGTTACGTGCTGTTTGTGTCCGTAACTGTTCCTGGGCAACGAAAAGCTGCTGGCTGTAAGCTGTGACATGACTTGCTGCGGTTTGTGTTTTGCGCAAACTTTCCGAGACCTGGTTACGCATTTTGATGACGGCGGCTACGGCAGGTAACTGCTGCTCTCTATCATTAAAAGTCATATCGAGCTTGCCACTGCCTGCGGCAACCGCAAAGTGAGTCACGTGAAGTCCTTCTTTAACCATGTTTCTCAGTACCTTGGCCAAATAGCCAAGAATCACCACCTGGATAACAACAGCACCGCCATGCATTAGCAAGCAGTAGAGTAAATCTACAAAGCCGTGGCTACTGTCACCAGCTATCATGCTTTCCATATCGCCCATACTGTTATAGAGCTGGACGACACCTTGGTATTGGAGCCAAGTAAATAGAACATGGTGTAGCGCAATGACTAGACCACCAAATGCAATAACCCGCCAGTCGCTGTAAAGGATCAATACAGATAGCAGGATAAAAATACTGAAGTGTGCCTCAATCAGTCCACCACTTTGTTCGATCAACACGGCTGACCAGACCATCATCACGGCAGCTTTGACGAAGCTGTTAATAACGTAACCGCGCCATTGGTGTTGGACGATGTAGGTCAGCGGCAGAGTAATCACCCCCACTACGACAGCCAATAATAGGGTTTGGGTGAAAATACCCACAACTACACATAAGAAAACGATAAAGCCTATCGGCAACCACATGAGTCTGTCGGTGCGTGCGATATGGTTTGAAAGTGATGCATCAGCCATTATTTTAATGTCCTTTTTAGTATTATAAATGCTCATAATTGCTAAATACATGTCATGCATTGTACAAGTATGCTTATAAAAATGAGCAGTACATGATGATTAATTATTACGTAAAGCTGGCATGATCTACTGCATCGTATTCAACTATTGCATTTGAGAAAGCCTTTACCGTGCTGGGACGACCAAACAGATATCCCTGATAAATATGGCAGCCCAGTCGAGCCAGCACCACGCGCTGCTCGTCGGTTTCCACTCCTTCGGCAACCACCCGCAGTCCCAGGCTTTCTGCAAGGGTAATGATGGTGGCAGCAATTGGCGTGGCTTGCATATGCAGGGTTAAGTCCCTGACGAATGCAATGTCGATTTTAAGCGTGTCCAAGGGCAATACCTTGAGATACGAAAGTGATGAATAGCCCGTGCCGAAGTCATCCAGTGCAAAGCTGATTCCCACTCGTTGTAGCTGTTCCATTTTTTTTATGGTGCTATCAGTGTCACTTAATAACAGCGATTCGGTAAGCTCCAGCGTTAAGCGTGCGGGTGGCGCATCATAGCGTTGGATGAGCGCCAGCACTTGTTCAGCAAAATCAGGCTGCTGGAATTGACGAACGCTGATATTTAATGACAGCTTTAGGTCTTGGAACCCCGGCATATGACGCCACTCGCCCAACAGGCGGCAGCCTTCTTTCAATACCCAGTGCCCCAGCGGCAAAATTAGCCCTGTTTTTTCAGCGACGGGAATAAATCGCCCAGGTGAAACCATACCTCGTGTTGGATGCTGCCAACGTATAAGAGCTTCGGCTCCGATTACTTGCCTTTCGGCATCGACCTGAGGCTGGAGATAGAGGCACAGTTCGTCGTGCTCAATGGCGTATTGCAATTCACGTTCAAGCGTCAGGCGCTCTTCCAACTCGTCTTCTTGTGCTTGATGAAAGAGCCTAGGTTTACCATCCCGGTGTTGTTTGGCTTCCAGTAGGGCAAGTCCTACTCGTTTGAACAGCTGCGGCGTCATCTCCCGGTCGTGGGGTTGAAAGATAAGCACACCGACATTTAACTGACACGGATAGGTATGGCCTTGAAGCAAATAGTCAGCCGTCAGCGATAGCACTACCTCATCAATAAAGCGCATTGCCTCCTGCTCGGCGTTGGGCGCTTCGTGCGAAGCAAGTGTGCCTGCTAAGGAAAACTCGTTACCGTCGAGCCTGGCAACGAGCCATTCAGTCTCTAGCCACTGTTTAAGGCGTCCGCCCAATTGGCGAAGCAACTCATCGCCGATATCTTGCCCTAGGCTGTCGTTGAGTACTTTAAAACGATCAATATCGAATAGAGCCAAAAATGCATACGGGTGGGGGAGCGACTTCTTGGCGCCAAGCTCGGCAAGTTTTTCCTGCAGCGCTCGCCGGTTGGGAAGCTCTGTCAGCCTATCGTGATAGGCAAGGTAGTGAATACGCTGTTGGGCCTGCTGTTCTTTAGAGCGGTCGCTGAGCAGCGCAACGTAGTCCTGGTCGTTGCTGTCGGCGTATATGACACGGCTTACGCTCAGCCATGCGGGAAAGCTTTCACCATTGGCGCTCAGTGCGTTGATCATTCCACTCCATTCACCCTTTTTGTCTAATACTTGGCGTATGTGTTTGCTGAGTGAATGGCTTTCTTCAGCGTAGTTAAGTTGTGACACCGGCATGCCTTCAAGCTGCTTGCTGCTGATACCCACCAACCGTTCAAACGCAGCATTGCACAGACGAATCCGAGCCTGTTCATCGAGCAGTATCACGCTATCCTGAAGAGCGGAAATTACCTCAAGTAAGCGGGTTTGAGTCATGTGTTCATGGCGCTCGCTGGTATGCAGACGGCGCTGCACTCGGGTAGCGATTAGCGCTAGTAATGCTATTAATACAGCAACGCTACCAATTAAATAAATTATCCAGTGAGACATGTACAAGGCAGGCGTGCCAGCATCAGAAGTCGGCAAAAACCAGGCAGCCTGCATGGCGACATAATGCATGCCGCAAACCGCGACAGAAACGCAAAGTGCCGCAATAAAGGCGCAGGTTCTGGCGCGCTTCATACCCCATTCATGCTGGCAAAGGCGATAGGCATAAACGCTGACAATGCCTAAGCCAACGGCGACCAGCAGCGATAACAAAAATAGGTCCTGTGCATGGTATAGCTCGGCGGACATGCGCATCGCAGCCATGCCGCTATAGTGCATTGTTCCTATACCAATTCCTAAACCAAGCCCTGCTATCACTAGGGCGCGATGGGAAGGATTATCGCGCGAAATGACGGCCATGGCACATAAACTACCGAGAATGGCGGGAATAATGGAGAACAATGTAGGCAAAGGAGCGTGACTGACAGAAAAGTCCAACCGGTAGGCATGCATGCCGATGAAGTGCATGCTCCATACGCCCAAGCCCATGGAACTGGCACCAGCAAGTAGCCATGTGCTGCGCCAGATCGTCTTAGATCCCTTCCGCACCAGTTTAATAATATCCAAACCTGCGAATGAAGCGACCCAAGCAACTAGCCAGGAGAGCACTACTAAGAAAAAATCATGTTCTCCCTGAACCGCGTTTATGATGTCAGGGTCTTGCAACATATTGAATAACATTGATTGATCGTCAACCCGTTGGCTATCGGTAATACAGTTACTATCGGCTCCTACTCCTAAATCTGTAATGGGTTGACTCAAAGTCGTCTAAAAAGTCGCCCAAATATCCTAAAAAATAATACGTAACGTAATGCACCCCAACGGGGTGTATGCAACGTTAAGGGTTGGTTAATGTAAAAAGGAAAGTTTTACTTAAAAAAAATGGCTGCTCACCGGCAACGAAACAGGTGTCACCCTTAACAGAGAAGCGGTGGGGCATTTCGTGGCTCAATCGCAGAACAGCACGAGCGGAGTTAAGCACTTAAATCACGCCAAATTCTTCAGCTTCATTGGTGTTAATGGCAATTCAATACGCGTCTATTAATCACCGCCTTCACCCGAGAGAATAAAGGCCTTCGTCACTCTCTCGTGAATACAAAGCGGTACACTGCGTTCGACCTTCTAGGAAGATGAAGCGTGCAGAAGCAGGGAATTACAATGTAGTGGTCAAGAAAAAATGGCCACCGATTTATAGCTAGTCCAGTACCTTTTCTCTGCCTGATTCGTACTTCTCTCTTTGTTGTGCTGAAGCTGGCTGTAATGCCCGATTAAAGAGTTCACGACACGAGGAGAAAGCGCTTCAAGTAGCAATCGACCTTGTACTTTCGGATGGCGCAGCAGATCACGCACTGCATGACATTGAAGATCAGCGTTTCGCCCCGATCATCTTTCTATTCTTTAATTCTGGCCAAAGCTGTTCTTGCCGGTAGTCGATGGAGGCCTCATCGAGTCGGCTCGGCTAGCGCTTGAGCATTTTTCAGGACTAGCCCCCGTTGTCTGAGAAGAACGCTGATCGACGAGGTACTGTAGTGAACGTCGGCCAGTCGTGCGAGGGCATCGTTAATACGCTGCGTCGTACAGCGCTGATCTTCAAAGCTGAATCCTTACTGTCTCAGAGCTTTGAGCGCTCCTCACTTCCTTTGAACATAGTCGAGCCATTTGCTGATGGCGTCTTGGGTGACCTCCAGGCGCCGAGCGGCCCAATTGACTCATGCCAGCCTTGACCCATTTGGGAGCGAGCTAACGACGCTATGCTTGAGTTGACTCCACTAAGATAACGATGCCATGCCAGAGAGCAGAGTATATGCTCGGGCGGCAGGCTATCCATGACGAAGTGCCTGTATCGACAGTAGTAATAAAACCATTAACTAAAATAGATTCAAATCATTGATTATATTGGTTAATATCAATTCCCTTGTAATATGTCATGAGGGTTTTTCAACTCTTGAATTTCTGAACGATGCAGGTTTGTTGTTCGATGATCTCACTGATGAGCTGCGGCCTGTGGAATAAATATCCTTGGCCGGTCTTTATTCTGGACGAGTTCAATAAATAGTTTTTTTCATCCAGTGTTTCGACGCCTTCCGCGATCACGGACATGCCTAGCGATGCACCCAGGGATTCTATTGCCCCTAGGATGCTCTGGCTTCGCGGTCGCTGATGTATAGAAGTTATCAGTGATCGATCGACCTTGAGTTCGTCCGCCGTGATGTCGGCAAGAATAGCCAGGGATGAATAGCCTATTCCGAAATCGTCGATGGAAACGCCGACGCCCGCTTCCCTGATCAAGGGCAATACCTGCGTCTGAAAAGCGCCAGCTGCAAGGAAAGATTCTTCCGTCACTTCGAGCAGAAAGCGCTCTGCACACCCGGTATCGGCTATTCGCCTTATCAGCTTCTGCATGAAGAGTGTTTTCGTTGCCTGGGACGCCGATATATTGATGCTGTATGTTGCGGCCGTTCCGAACTGGGCATCGAGTAAAGGTAATCTTTGGCTCAGATTGTCGAGAACGATATCGGTGATCCCATCCAGCAGATCCAGCTCCGTAGCAAGCTGCAGGAATGTCGCCGGCGAATGGATAGTGCCGTGACGATCAACCCAGCGGACCAGCGCTTCAAATCCGACAATGTCCTGAGTGCGTAGATCGACTTTCTGCTGCAAGGCACACTGGAATTCACGTTCCGTCAGTGCAATGCGCAGCCGATGTTCGAGTGACAATCGCTCTGACATCTCGTTACCCAGTGCTGAGCTGAAAAACGTGAAGCTCCCCTTATGCGCAGTTTTGGCCCGGTACATGGCTGTGTCCGCATGACGTCGGAGCGTATCATAGTCATGGCCATGTTCCGGCCAGAGCGCGACGCCAATCGATCCCGAAGCTCTAATTTCCTGCCCTTCAATGCTGAAGGGTTGTCGTAGCTTATCGCTTACGCGGTTAACAAGGACTGATATTTCTGATTGCTGTTCAATCAGGTCAAAAACGATAACGAACTCGTCGCCACTGATTCGCCCGATAATGTCCATTTGCCGGATTTCGGTGCCAAGCCTGTCCGCGACACTCTTTAGCAGCGCGTCGCCCACCGTATGGCCGTAGAAATCGTTGACCCGTTTGAAGTCATCGAGATCGAGAAATGCCAGGGCCATTTTCTGCCCCGGCTGTTTGCGCGCAAGGATAGCCTCGACGAGTTCCTGAATATATGCCCGGTTGGGTAAGCCGGTAAGCTGGTCGTGGTTGGCGCGCAGCTTCAGCGCCTCCTGGCTGACTTTCAATTGTTGGGTCAGATGTTGCAGACGATGACTTTCCGCCTCGGTCTGGCTGGCACGCTTGGCCGCAAACGCATGGGAGGCCAGCAGAGAGAATTTGCGGGCAAGCGTCACGTGGGTGCGGTCAAAGCCAGGGTGATCCTCATCCCGTAGCAACATCATGAGTCCGCGCTGACCGCGCACGCTCAGCGGCAAATAGAGGGTAGGCTGCGATTTCGACAAACCGTCAATCTGAGGCCAGGCTTCATCATCCGCGGTGGAAATCGTCGTTACAATGCGTCCAGAAAGCACCTTGCCCAATTTCCGGCCGTTTTCCCAGAGTGACGCTACCGCCGCAGCGTGGGTTGAGGCGACGCATTCCAGCTTGCACGGATCTTTTATATTTTCGATGAGGACAATAGCGTAAGAGCACTCGAAAACCGGCAATAGCGCCTTGAAGACACCCACAAAAGGGTCGACGTCGCCATCGACATCAAGCATCGCCTCCAGCGCCTCAAGCAGTACATTGGCATGCGTTACCTCGACGCGTAGGGTGCCTACCTCGCGGCGCAACGCCACCAGTGCTTCGCGAAGCTCTTCGGAACCTTCCAAGACGTGCTGCATCTAGTGCCCAAAGGCAACAGCGGAGATCATCAGGTTGCCATGCGCATTCTTTTCAAGCACGGAGCCTTGTTCGCCGAAGGTAAAACAGCCCAGGAAGGGCATATTGTTGAAGCTTGCCGACACTGTCCGCGAAACTTCGGGCATCTGTTCGCCAACAGCAAGCATGCAGCCCGCACAATAGACAACCAGTCCGCCGGCTAGATTCTTGCTGCCGCCGGGAAGCGCGTCCGCTGCTGCCGAGGCGACCTTACCAGCACGCTGGATCAATCGGGTTCTGTCCCCGCGCATGCTATAGAGACGAGTGCCTTCTTCGATGGAGGCAAACGTGGAAAGCGACTGATTTTTTCCGATCTGCTCAGGGTGAATGAGAAGATATTGAGTGACACCCTCGATTTGACCCGCATCGATGCCCAGCGGATAGGTGGTGGTGTCCTCGAGGATGCATCCTCCGTTCTCTATTTTTTCCGATAAGACTCCGCCAATCCACCGGTTGTAAACCTCCGCCGCCGGCTCGCCGTCAATGGTTAGAACCTGCCGACCGCTGACTTTGGTGACGACCCCGCTTTCGCCGGCCGGATCATACCCGATACTTGTCACAAGGCCGCTCGCACCGCTAGGCTCGTAACCTCCCTGAAAAGCAAAACTAATGCCGCCGGAGGAAAACAACACTGCCACCACGAGACCGTCGTCCATCGGTCCCTCCGGCCCGATCTGGCGCCATCCGCCGGCCACCGTGTTGTCCGCGGAACTGCCGCCTATAATGGGACATCTGTCGCCCACCACGCGCCGGAGGCCTTCGATCACCGCTTCCTCCCGCCCGGGGGCCTGATAGATCCAGATCAATTCCGGCAGTTCCCCGGAGCAATCCGCTGCCGCCAAGGCCGCATGAAGCGCCTGTTCGGCACATCCGCACGCATCCGGCCCAAGCCGGACGGCGGCGGTGCCGTAGTCCCCGTCCGCATCCTCGATCAAAAGCAGGCCGATCGATCCCGCACCGCCCAGCCCAGCTTCACTCATTACTCCGCTACAGGAGGTGCCGCCGAGCAGGGCAGCATCCGGGAAACGAGTGCGGACGTAATCGAAAATCAACGCATCCTCATGATCGCCGTCATAGAACACACAGATAAGATTCGGGTCGATCTCAACGGCGTCAATAGCGATGGATAACTCCGATAGGGCCTCTGCGGTGGACGAGTTCGATATAACAAAAGACTTCAATGCAACCATAATATTTGCCTCGGGCATTGAGATCGCGCGCCTGGAGCTGACCGACGAGGTTTTACGCTATTCGGTTTGCGACACTATTGAGAGTTTGAACGGTGAGCCACTTGAGCACGCCTGCATTACTTTCTATCGGCATGTGACGGTAAAACTTTACGAGTCTGATGGGAGCAATAAGCCTCGCAAGATAGGCAGTAGAGGTGGTGAGTGATCTGGCAACAGTTTCTGAACACATTTTCAAGCGACGATTTGTAGCGCTGATGTGCAAAAAATCGAGCCCGCGCATTTCAGGGGGGCACGACATTGAGAAAGCGGTAGGTTTTTTAGGATGTATTTTTACATCTCAATATCACGGATGCGCTTTACAAGCTCGCGAACCTTGAGCTGCCCGGGTGTCATGAGTGTTACTTTAGAGAATAGCCTCGAGTACCGCCGACGCCCCGGATTGAGTAGCTCACTATTGAGAGACAGCTTGGGGCGTCCGGTTGTTGATCTCAAGTCTTGGTCTCTAGAATGATTTAAATACAAATATTTCCTTATTAGACCTATGTCTAAGTTGGTGGCCTTTGATTTGGTTTTATTATCAATAATGAAATAAATAATTGATTTTTATTAATAAATGTATCTTGTCTATAAAATTTATGCCATTCAAATAATAGGATTTTTTTTTATATTGGCTAAGTTGTAAAAATTTGTTTGAAATATCTTTTGACGATTCCTATAGTGATCCCGTCATCCAAAGACTTTATTTGCCAGTTACAGGCGGAGCCAATGAGCATCATTAACGACTATCCCCACGAAGAGCTGTCTAACCTGACCCGTGAGCGTCTGACACGGGCTTCAACGGCGACACTTCACACGCTGCTGCACAAGCGGGGCTTTAGGAATACCTACATCCAACACGTCGGTCGTATGAACGACTCTCAGGTCAAGATGGTTGGGCAGGCCTATACCTTGCGTTACATCCCAGCCCGGGAAGATCTGGATGTGGTCGCTGCTTTCCGGAACCCGGAGCACCCTCAGCGTCTGGCGGTGGAAAGTGTGCCGGCGGGACGTGTACTGGTGTCTGACTGCCGCCAGGATGCGAGTGCTGCCAGTGCAGGTAGCATTTTGCTGACTCGGTTGCAGGTGCGCGAATGCGCCGGTTTCGTCTCCGATGCTGGTGTGCGTGATTCCGAGTACGCCGGCGGCATGGACATGCCTGTGTTTTGTACCAAGCCTAGCGCCCCGACCAACTTAACCAAGCACCATGCGGTGGATATCCAGCAACCTATCGGGTGCGGTGGTGTGCCGGTCTACCCGGGAGACGTGCTAGTTGGCGATGGCGATGGGGTCATCGTGGTGCCGCTAGAACTTGCCGATGAAGTCGCTGAAGAGGCCAGCGGCATGGAAGCTTTCGAGGACTATGTGCTGGAGAAGGTAAATGCCGGCGCGGCGGTCATCGGCTTGTATCCACCCAACGAACAGGCCCAGGAAGAATATCAGGCCTATCTCCGTAGCAAATAATCCTGCGGCTGCCCGCGGGCGACTTCGATCCAAAGATAATCACAATCATTAGGAGACGTCATGTTCATTTCTAACGCTCTCAACTCGTCCATTCGTCAACGTATTGCCAAGGGTGTGGCGGGTGCCACGTTAGCCACTACGGCGCTCACCGCTATGTCGGCAATAGCCGTCGCCCAGGCCGATTTCCCTCAGCGGGACATCCGCATGATTGTGCCCTGGTCCGCTGGTGGTGGTGCTGATGCGATCTCGCGTAAGATCAGCAGCCTGGCCGAAGAGTCGCTGCCTACCTCCATCTACGTTGAGAATATCGGCGGGGCAGTGACAGCCACCGGGCTGATGCAGTTGGGCCAGGCGCGTCCCGACGGACATACCATTGGTGTGCTGACCTACGACAGCGTTGTGACCTTGCCTCGTGGCAATATGGTGCCAGGCTACTCGCTGGATAATCTGGAGCCTTTCGCGAGAGTGACTCAGGAGGCCGATGCTATCGTGGTGTCGGAGCAGTCCGGCTACTCGTCTTATGAAGAGCTGATCGCGGCAGCCGAGGCTGATCCCGGCACGGTGCGTATCGGGGTGGCGCCGGAGGGGTCTGGCCCTTATCTGGCGGTGCGCCGTCTGGAAGCAGCTACAGGCGTATCATTTAATGTCATTTCCTATCCGGGATCTTCCACGGCAGAAGCCGAAGCACTATTGTCCGGAGAGATCGATGCTGCTATCTCAAGCCTGGGCGACTTCTCCGGCATCCTGTCCTCCGGTGATGCTTTAGGTGTGGTCGAACTGTCTGGTTCGCAGAACGCCGCGTATCCTGACGTGCCACCGATCTCTGAATTTGGTATCGACCTTGAAACTGGTAGCTTCATTGTGCTGGCGGCCCCGGCCAATACGCCAGAGGATGTCATTGAAACGCTGGAGACTACCTACCACGAGGCTTACCAGAGTGAAGAGTTCCAGGAGTGGGTCACCAGCATTGGTGTTGCTCCGGGCTGGCTCGGTAGCGAGGAAGTCAACGAGTGGATCGAGAGCTACCAGCAGAAAACCTTTGACGCCATGGATGAGCTGAATCTCTAAGCCCTATTGGCTTCAGGGACATAGGCGGGACGCCTCGCCGATGGCAAAGGTTCAACCGGGTAGGGCGCCTGACGGTACATAAGGCGCCCGCCCGGGCCCACTGATTCTGGTCGTAATCCACTTCTCCCCCCGATCACCGAGTTGTCGGTCTCCAAAGCGTAGAGACCGAGAGAGGTTTTGATGTCTCGTTCTTCTTCCCTGCTAGCACGTTCGCTTGGCTCCGGCGCGGCCCGGTTCCATGGTGTGCTGGCACTGCTTTCGCTTGCCTACTTGATTGGCAGCCTAGAGATGGGCCCACCCCTAGAAGGTGGCAAGTTGACGCCATCTTTCTTCCCGCTGTTGATCGGCGTACTGGCTACGGTGCTGTGTAGTCTGCAGTGGTGGTCTGCGGTACGTCATACCAGTGCTGATGGCGCAGATTGTGCTAACGAGGCCAGCAATAACGAGGCGCCGACAGGTGCCGCACGAGGCCGTCGTTTATCGCTGGAACTGACGCTGATGGTAGCGACCCTGGTCTATGTACTGGCTTTCCAGTGGCTGGGCTACGTGCTGTCTACTGCGGTCTACGTCCTGGCGGTTATGCTGCTGTTCTCAGGGCTGAGCAAGTGGTTGAGCAAGGTGGTGATTGCGCTGGCGATCACCGCAGTGGGCTTTGTGCTGTTCAACCAGGTCTTCAACGTCCGTTTGCCGACACTCTGGGGGTAAGCCATGCCTAGTAATTCGATAACCGTACACCAATGCGTGGAGGGTGATGCGTGGACTTTATAATGCAAGTGGCGGGAAGCTTTAGCCTCCTGCTCAATCCCACGGTGCTGTTTTATGTCGTCGCTGGCTTTCTGATCGGCACTATCTTTTCGGCAATTCCTGGCCTGACTGCCACTCTGGCGCTGGCACTGTTATTGCCGTTGACCTATAGCCTGGACGTGACCACTGCACTAATGGCCTGCGCCAGCATTTATATGGCGGGCATGTGTGGTGGCAGCATCACCGCTACTACCATTAATATTCCCGGTGCGCCGTCCTCGATGATGACGGCGTTGGAAGGTTATCCCATGCAGCAGCGAGGCGAAGGCCCTCTGGCGCTGGGGCACGCTGCCTTTGGTTCAATGATCGGCGGCGTCTTCGGTGCGGTGCTGCTGGTAGTGTTGGCACCGCTGGTCGCTGACCTGTCGTTGCTAGTGCAGACCACCGGCAAATGCGCGCTAATCCTGTTTGCGTTAACGGTCATCGTGATCGCACAGCGGGGCAATGTGCGCCGTGCGGCCATTGCGGCTTGCCTTGGTCTAATGCTGGCCACCGTGGGACTCGATGCCATGGTGCCTGTGGCGAGGTTCAGCTTTGGTATGGGGGATCTGGCCGCTGGCATTGATTTAATGCCAGTGATCATCGGTACCTTTGCGATCAGCGAGCTCTTGGTGCAGTTGGCCGATAACGACGAGGCGAAGCGCATTCGCGAGAAATTAAAAAGCGTTGCGAAGATTAGCCGCCGCGATTTTATTCCGCCGTTTTCATCGATTCGTCGTATTGGTGCCGCCTGCTACCTTAAGTCCTCTACCATCGGCTATCTGGTAGGCACCCTGCCTGGTGCGGGCGGTTCCATGGGCGGCTTCCTGGCTTACGTTGAAGCGGTGCGTACCTCGCGCGAACCAGACAGCTTTGGTAAGGGCAATCCGCAAGGTATTGCTGCAGCGGAAAGTGCCAACAATGCGGTCTGTGGGGGTGCCCTCGTGCCCATGCTGACCTTTGGCATCCCAGGTGACCCGATCACTGCCATCGTGCTTGGCGTGCTGGTGATCAACGGTATTCAGCCGGGGCCCCAGTTGATGGAGTCGCAAGCTGGGTTGATCGCCCCTATGCTGGCAGCGCTGATCTTCAGTGCGTTGGTTCTGATCCCGCTAACCATGTACCTGCTTGGTCCCTACTTTATCCGCATTGTGCGCATTCGCCGCGACGTACTGTTTGGCTCAATCGCTATGCTGGCGGTAGTCGGTAGCTATGTAGCGACCTACTCGACCTTCCAGATGCTGATGACGTTGGTCATGGGGGTGTTGGCATTCTATATGCGCAAGTATGGCTATCCAGTGGTGACCCTGCTACTCGGTTTTATCCTCGGCCCAGGTCTGGAAGAATATTTGCGTCGTTCTTTGACATTGTCCAACGGCGACCTAACGGTATTCTTTACCCAGCCTGATAGCCTGTTCTTCATTGTGTTAACCGCGGTTTTTGTCTATTTTCTGGCAATCCGTAAGCCAGTTCAGTTGAAGGCCGGTGAATAAGCCAACTGAGGTAACGGAATAACAAAAGCAGCAGGTTCTGGCGTCTGAAGTGAGGTTGAAAAACCTCACTTCAGACGCCTTTTATATCGCCGACTCTTAGCCATGAATGGTGACTTGTCAGCATGGCCTTGTCGACATATAGAACTGCGATGAATAAAAAAGGCCCTCGCCATTGGCGAGGGCCTAATCATGTCAGGCGAGAGTTCGGGGAGAGGTAACCCTGGGTGTCGCCAACTGATAGGTCATTAGCGTTTGCCGTTAACCTGGCGGGGCAGGTCAAGAGGGTTGTTAGCCTTGAGGCTATCAGGGGCCAGTTGCTCTGGTAGCGCCTGGTAGCAAACCGGACGTAGGAAACGCTGAATTGCGGCACTGCCCACCGAGGTAGTGCGTGAGTCGGAGGTTGAGGGCCATGGGCCGCCGTGAACCATGGAGTGGCACACTTCTACGCCTGTGGGCCAGCCATTAAACAGAATGCGCCCGGCGCGACGCTCTAGCAGCGGGAGCAGTTTGTCTGCCAGCTCGTAATCAGCTTCCTCAAGATGGACCGTGGCGGTCAGTTGGCCTTCCAGCGCGGTCAATACCTGTTGCATCTGAGCTACCGACTCGCACTCAACCACCAGTGCACAGGAGCCAAACACTTCGTCGTGTAGTTCGGCGTTGCCGATGAAAGCATCGGCGGTGGTCCGGAAAAGGTGAGGTTGGCAGGGGCAGGCGAGTTCGTTATTGCCTTTGCCCTGGGCGACCAGGGTGACATTCGTCTGCTCTTTAAGCCGCGCCACGCCTTGGTGGTAGGCGGCGTGGATGCCGGGCGTTAGCATCAGCTGAGAGGAGGCATCGCGCACTACTGTACCGGCCTGCTCAACAAAGCGCTCAAGTGCAGTGCCGGACAGGGCCAGGACTAACCCAGGGTTGGTGCAGAACTGGCCGGCACCCATGGTCAGTGAGGCGACGAAGGCATCGCCCAGCGCCTCGGCGTTGGCTTCCAGGTGCTGTGGCAGCAGCAGTACAGGGTTGATGCTGCTCATCTCTGCGTAGACGGGAATTGGCTGCGGGCGCGCCTGAGCGGTACGTAGAAGGGCAGTGCCGCCATTGCGAGAGCCGGTGAAGCCGACTGCCTGGATGCGCGGGTCCTTGACCAGTGCCTGGCCGAGCTCATTACCACTGCCGTAGAGCAGCGAGAACACACCTTCCGGCATATTCAAGCTCTTCGCGGCCTGTTGTACGGCGCGACCGACTAGTTCGGAAGTGCCGGGGTGAGCTGAGTGCGCCTTGACAATGACCGAGCAGCCCGCTGCTAGTGCCGCCGCGGTATCGCCGCCGGCAACAGAGAAAGCCAGCGGGAAGTTGCTGGCCCCGAAGACAGTGACCGGACCCATAGGAATTTGTTGTTGGGCCAGTGAAGGGCGAGGCATGGGCGCGCGATCGGGGAGTGCATCCTCGATGCGGATACCGAGGTAGTCGCCGCTGCGCAAGACCTCGGCGAACAGCCTGAGCTGGCCGCAGGTACGCCCGCGTTCGCCTTCAAGACGTGCTTTGGGCAGGCCCGTTTCGGCCATGGCGCGCTCGGTCAGTGTATCGCCGAGGGCTTCAATGTTGTCGGCTATAGCCTCAAGAAAGGCGGCTCGCTCGACCAGCGGTAGGCGGCGGTAGGTAAGAAAGGCGTCTTCTGCGAGCTGGCAGGCGCGCTCAACTTCATCCTGGCCAGCCAGCGGGTACTGGGGAGCAATAGGCTCGCCAGAAGCGGGGTTGACTGCCGAGATGCCACGGTCGTCGGGGGAGCCGGCAAGCGACTCAAAGCCGATCAGGTGATGGCCTTCGATTGTCATAGTGGGTCTCCTGCAATAGGGGATAACGTCGGTGGATGGTAGGTGGTGGCGAAGCGGCCGGAAACATGGCCGACCGCTTGGGGTGCGCGATCAGGTAGCGCCAAAACATTCACACAGGCGTGAGACGCCTTAGGGGCACATCTGGCCGCCGTTGACGTCGATAACTTGGCCGGTGATGTAGCCACTGGCAGCGTGGGAGGCTAGGAACAGGAAGGACGGTGCGCACTCCTCGGACGTGCCGATGCGGCCCATGGCGATGCTGGAAGCGATTTTTTCCATAAGCTCGGGGCTCTTGTCAGCGTGGAAGGCTGTATCGATAGTGCCCGGCGCGACGATGTTGAAGCGTACGTTATCCTTGGTGAATTCCTTCACATAATTGCGGTGCAAGTTGTGCAGCATGGCCTTGGAGCCGCCGTACAAGGATGCGCCCAGGCCACCGCCCTCGCGACCAGCGATCGAGCCGGTGCTAATGACGCTGGCAGTTTCGCCACGCTTCTTGGCGGAGGCCTTCAGGTGCGGCATAGCGAAGCGTGTGGTCATGATGACGGAGCGCAGGTTCAGGTCCATCACCAGATTAAAATCGTCGTCTTCGAGGGACTCAAGGCCTTTACGTACCCCGAGGCCACCGGCGTTGTTGATCAGTACGTCGAGGCTACCAAATTGCTCGACGAAAGCATTGACCAGTTTCTCGCACTCACCGCTCTTGGTGAGGTCGCACTCATAGTAGGCAAAACGCGCGCCTTCGGCTTCCAGCTGGGTAATGAGCTCCTTTGCAGCCTCGTCCTTCTGGTGGCTGTTGATGCCGACGGTAGCGCCTTGGCGAGCAAAGGCTACCGCAGCGGCGCGACCAATGCCTTTAGTAGAGCCGGTGATAAGAACGGTCTTGTCGTTGAGATCGGCGAACATGAAGTACTCCTGAATGAATCGGGTCTGCACTGAGCCCCGCATAGGGTTGAAGAATGGGGAGAAGGGCTACGTAGCGAAAAGCTTGGTTTAATTCTGCTGGGCATCGGCCTGGATGCAGTAAGGGCCGTGCGTAGCTACACGTAGCTAGCCAGCATTACCCACCTAACCTTAGACCAGCGCTCTTTAGCTTTCAAACAAATAATAACAAGTTGTTGGATTTTGATGAGGTGTAGCACTTATGAAGAGATTTTTTTCTGACGCTTAAGTGAAAGAATATTTAATCTAATAATTATATAAGTTTATGTTTTCAATAATTTTAAATATTTAATGTGAAAGTGTATGAAGTTGATTTCGGTGATGTCGAAGTGGTGTATTAGTAGAAAGTCTAACTTGTAATAACTTGTATAATCCATGTTGAGAAGTCACGATTGCTTGCGTGCTTCCCGGTGGCGGTCCTTGCAGGTCCTAGCCGGGCCTTCAGAACTCAACTAACAAGTAAACAACAAGAGAGATAATCCATGCGAACGCTTACACAACTGCTCTGCACTTCCCTGTTGGTGGCCACCTCTACGGTTGCTGTTGGTGCCGACTACCCTTCCAAGCCGATTACACTGATTGTGCCCTGGTCCGCTGGTGGCGGTACCGACGCCGTGGGTCGGCAGTTTGCTGCCGGTCTACAGGAAGAGTTGGGGCAGCCTGTCAATGTAGTCAACCGTACAGGTGGTGCTGGTGTTGTCGGCCACGTAGCAATGACAAGGGCTCGCCCCGATGGCTATACGTTAGGTTTGGGCACCGCTGAGATCGCCACCTATAGGCACATCGGTACTGCCGATCTGTCCTACGAAGACTTCACTCCGATTGCTCTGCTTAATCTCGACTACGCGGCGTTCACTGTTAGCGCTGATTCACCGTGGAAGAACCTGGATGACGCGCTTGCCGATCTCGCCGAATCGCCAAATGAGTACACTGTGTCGGGCTCCGCTCCTGGTGCAGCCTACCACCTGTCTTTTGCCGGTTTCCTGGACCAGCAAGGCATCGATCCGAACACCGTTAATCTAGTGCCCAGTGAAGGGGCGGCTCCGGGGCTGCAAGAATTGGCGGCGGGTGGTGTCGATATCGTCTTTTCGTCGCTACCCGAGATCGATTCCATGCGTGAAGCCGGTCGTGTCCGCACGCTGGCGGTCTTGTCCACAGATCGTGTAGATGCTTTCCCTGATACCCCGGCAGCCGGTGAAGTGACGGGTGATGAGTGGACACATGGTTCCTGGCGCGGCCTGGTAGCCCCCGAGGGCCTGCCGGAAGATATCTCTGAGCGCCTGCTCACCGCGGCTGACAATGTGTGGAACTCCGACGACTTCCAGTCGTTCATGGAAGGTCGGGGCTTCGGCGCTGTATGGGAAGGTCCGGAAGGTTTCGAGGATTTCATGGCCGAGCAGGACGCCAACAACGCGTCCATAATCGACAAGCTGGGCCTTGCTCAGTGACATGCCTGAATAAGCGCCGTGTCCACGGCGCATTGACTGAGGCGTTACCACGCCCGGGAGATAGCCATCATGCGCACCAGTGATGCGGTATCGGGAACAATGGCGGCGGCCCTCGGGGCCGTCCTCATCGTTGCTTCTGCCGACCTGGATCCTTTACCACGCCAGGTTTACGGTGCCGGGACCTTTCCCAAGGTGGTAGGGGGCCTGCTGCTACTGATGGGTGGTCTTCTAGTTATCAAAGGGCTTAAACAACGTCAAGCTTGGGCGCGGTGGACATCCAAGGTGGCCCTGCGTCCTTTTCTGCAGGCACTGGCGGCGGTGGTGGCCAGTGTCGTTGCCTATGTATTGCTGACGCCAGTACTCGGTTTTCCCATCGTTGCTACGGCATTGTTGACGCTATTATTTCGCGCTTATCACCGCCAAGGGTGGTGGCGTGCTTTGTTATTTGCAGCAGTGGCTACGACGATGATCTGGATAATGTTCGCTCAGCTTTTGCATGTGCCACTGAATCCGGGATTGCTTGAACAGGTGCTTTACCGATGAACGAACTGATGCAAGCCGCCTCTATGGTATTCAACGGGGAGGTGATCCTGGTGATCTTCGCGGCCTCCTTGTTTGGGTTGTTTATGGGGGCCATACCGGGACTCACCGCCACCATGGCGACGGCCTTGCTGGTGCCGGTAACCTTTTTCATGGAGCCGCTGCCAGCGATTGCCGCCATCGTCTCCGCTACCGCCATGGCCATCGTTGCTGGGGATATACCCGGCGCGCTGCTGCGCATGCCGGGAACCCCGGCGTCGGCGGTCTATGCCGACGAAGCCTATCTGATGGGTAAGAAGGGCAAACTTGGTCTGGCCCTGGGCATTAATGTCACCTGCTCGATGCTGGGCGGCGTTATCGGGGTGGCGGTGCTTGCGCTGTTCGCGCCAAGGATTGCCGAGTTCGCACTGCAATTCACCAGCGACGAATATTTCTGGCTAGCTCTTCTGGGCCTATCCTGCGCGATTCTTGTAGCTGGTGGTGATCCGCTCAAGGGTGCCATCTCGATGTTGATTGGCCTGTCATTGGCACTGGTCGGCATGGACAGTGTCTCTGGGCAAGTGCGATTTACGATGGGCAGCTACGATCTGCTGGCGGGCATTTCGTTGTTGCCAGTGCTGATCGGCCTGTTTGCCATTACTGAGTTATTGCGTAGCCTGCCCACAGCGGGGCAGCAAGCCTCTAAAGTAGAGACCCCCAAAGGCAAGATGCTCGATGGTGTGGCCGGTACTGTCTGGCGCTACAAGGGTGGTGTTGCCCGGGGCGGCATTCTCGGCACCCTGATCGGCGCACTGCCTGGCGCCGGGGCGGATATCGCATCGTGGATCAGTTATGCCATTAGTCGCAAGCTCTCTCGGCACCCTGAGAAGTACGGTACTGGTCACCCTGAAGGCTTGGTCTCTGCCAGTGCTGCCAACAATGCGGCTCTGTCAGGCGCATATATTCCCGCACTGGTGTTCGGTATTCCCGGCGACACCGTCACTGCAATTATCATTGGGGTGTTGATCACCAAGGGCATCACACCGGGCCCGGATATCTTCACCGAGCAAGGTGCGCTGGTCAATGCCATCTTCATGGTATTCGTGTTGGCCAACTTACTGCTGTTGCCGTTGGGCCTGATGGCAATCAAGGGCGCTGGAAGATTACTGGCGGTGCCAACAGGTATTCTCTACCCATTGATACTGATGTTTTGTATCGTAGGGGCCTTCTCCGCCAATAACACCATGTTTGATGTCTGGGTGATGCTCGGTTTAGGGCTGGTAGGCGTCTTTCTGATGGAGAACGATTTTCCGCTGGGCCCCTTGATTCTGGCATTTATTCTCGGGCCGATTATCGAGAGCAATTTCATGCGCTCTATTCTCAAGTCCGACGGCGACCTGATAGCCTTCGTCGACAGGCCTATCGCCATGGTGCTAGCGATACTCGCGATCCTGACGTGGACATTGATTATCGCCAGTGGCATCTGGAGAGGTAGGAAAGGGGGCGGTGAAACCAAGGCGCAGGTCAAGGCACCTTGAGCGCAGGGGGCTCTCAATCACTGCTAAATCGCAGTTCAAACATATAGCAGTTCAAGCATATAAAGGTGTCCCTGTTTGGCCGAAAACGTCCAGTCGGTGGCACCTTTGGTATGGTATACGGAAATACCGCTCACCAGCGGCCTCCAGGAAATCAAGCACCGGAGCAAGGCAGGATGGCACAAGACGAGACATTTTCACTGGCTTCTGCAGTCTACGAAAAGATTCTGGAAGCGATCATTGAAGGTCAGTATCCGGTTAACAAGAAACTACCGACCGAGGCGCAACTGTGCCAACGCTATGAAGTGTCCCGCCCGGTGTTGCGTGATGCCTTATCACGACTCAAGGAAGACGAACTAGTGGTGTCTCGGAGAGGCTCTGGTAGTTTCGTGATCCGACAGCCCGACAGCGCTGTTCTCAAGTTTGCGCCGATATCCAGTATTGCCGATATTCAGCGCTGCTTTGAATTTCGTACCAACGTCGAGGCGCGCACAGCACACTTGGCCGCCTTGCGGCGAACGCAGGAACAACTTGATCGGATTCGCAGTTGCTACGATATCATTGACGAAGCTAATGCCCGTCACGAATTAGCAACTGATGAGGACTACCGCTTTCACTTGGCGATCACCGAGGCGGCTAGCAACCATTACTACATCACCGTCATGAAATCACTTAACGAGAGCATAAGAGAAGGCATGAATCTGACTAGGGGGTTGTCGCTGATGGCCTCCCAAGAACGTTTACAGCTGGTGCAGAATGAACACTTGGCCATAGTGGAGGCTATCAGCGATAAAGATGGTGAGCGGGCAGAGGCCGCAATGCGCTTACACATCGATAATGCTCGCCACCGCATGTTTGAGGGGGCTCATTAGGCCGTTCCTCTCTCCTGACACTGGGTTACCTACAGCCCCTTATAAGCCTGGTAAAGCGCGCGCTGTATCTCGCTAGTAATTGTATCGCCGAATGCAAGCAGCCAGTCGTCTCTTAAACTGTTGCCAAGGTACGATGCCCAGCACAGTCGGTGTGGTAGCTTCCAGTGAAGATATTGGCGATAGGTTTCAAGCTACTCTGAACCACTCAGAAAAGTGACAAGGCGGACCAAGTGAATCGCGCCGAGTATTCTAGACACCCGTTAGGCTCTTAAAGTAACGCCTTTTTTTACTCAACCGGTGACAAGTTATCACTTGTGCCGTGTCGGCGCTTTGGGTTGTAAAACATTTCAATGTAATTGAACACGTCACATCTAGCCGCTTCGCGTGTTGAATAAATCTGTCGCTTGATTCGCTCTCGCTTGAGAAGTTGAAAGAAGCTTTCAGCAACGGCGTTGTCATGACAGTTACCACGTCGGCTCATGCTGCATACCAAGTGATTCGCTTTCAGAAAGCTTTGCCAGTCTCCACTGCTAAACTGGCTCCCTTAATCCGAATGCACCATCACCGTTCCTTGTGGCTTGCGTCGCCAGACTGCTGATAACAAAGCATCCAGTACCAACTCCGTGGTCATGCGAGACATCATCGACCAGCCAACCACTTGGCGAGACAACAGGTCGATAACTACCGCTAAGTAAAGCCAGCCTTCGTACGTTCGGATGTAAGTGATGTCCGTCACTTAAGCAACATTGGGTGCTGTCACTTCAAACTGACGGTCTAAAAGGGTTGGGTGATACAACAGCCGGTTTTCCACCGCCATAGCTGCCAGGGCGTCGTCGATAGCCCGTCTGAGAGCGTAAACCTTCCCTACGCATCAGGCGGGCCACTCGGTGCTTACCGCAGGCTTCGCCAGCCTCACGCAAATCCTGATAGACCTTGCGATAGCCATATACACCGCCACTTTCAAGCCAGGAGTGTTTGATCAATCCCAGCAGGCGCTCATCTTCCCGAGCTCGATTAGAGAGCACTTTTTTACACCATGCGTAGTAACCGCTGGGATGCACTGCCATCATCTTACACAAGCGACGTACCGAATATTGGCTCGCATAATGTTGAATAAACGCGTACCTCAGTCGGACTCTCTGGCGAAGTACGCGGTGGCTTTTTTAATATGTCTCGCTCTTCTGATACGCGTTTAAGTTCGGCCTTCAAACAACGGTTTTCAGCTTGGAGATCATCATCTTCTTGCCGTTGTTCTACCGGCTTATCGTAGCGCTTGATTCAGTGGTACAAGCTGTGACCCGACACCCCTAGCCGCTCAGCGACCTCGGCCAGGCGATGGCCGCGCTCTACTACCTGTTTAACGGCTTCGATTTTGAATTCTTCAGTGTAGCGGAGACGGCTCATGGTTCCTCCTAGATACCTTTAGTATAAGGCCTGGAGGTGTCTACGAAACCCTGGGGCGATTCATTGGCCAATGGTCATTCTTGTCCGAAAAAGAGACGTATGAAAGTCACGCAATGTGCCCATTGCTTACGCTGTAAAAGGCATTACTCGTTGTAAATTGGTGCTAGTTTCCTAAAATTTTTTACTATTTTTAAATATATCTATATGATTTTAATAAGTTATTTAGATTTCTGTTTTTAGTAGCAAGAAAACTGAAACTAGCAGGATATGGCCTCCGAAGCCGAGGGTCGCAGGTTCAAATCCTGCCGGGCGCGCCAAATTGTAAAAAAGGGGCCTGCGAAATCGCAGGCCCCTTTTTTGGGTTTTGGTTGCTATCGGCCAGGAGCAGCCTTTTAGGTGCCACTGATATAGCGCATTAACGCTTGCAACACCGGACAATTTGGAGCGAAGAGGAAAATTGTTTCGAGTGCTTGCGTTTGTTATACGTAATCTGCACCATCATCACTTTTTATACATCTGGCCAAAAGCAAGAGCACAATTCATTCTACTTTTCATTCATGGTATTCCCACCTTCAAAATTTCATACTTTGCCGTTACTGGATTTGGCTAGGAACTTGATTATTATCAACTACCCCTAAGTACATTGGCTGCTCAAAGCCAGAAAATTCCGGCAGCCACTCTATGTCACCCTCAGCTGCGTTGTAGTGATACTCTGTGGTAGAAAAAATGATCTGAGCTCGATTATCTTTGCAGATGCTTTTTAACCTAGCGATAAATGCTGCAAAATCCTTGGTTTCAATATCATGCTGCCGTGGTGTATCAAATATTAGAAATTCTATGGAAGTGCACCCCATGGAAATGAACAGTTCAAAGAAGGCAGCTCTGAGAGCAAGAACTGTTCTCAAAAGTGTACTACCACTGAATTGGGATAATTTTTC
This sequence comes from Vreelandella neptunia, assembly GCF_022489065.1. GTDB lineage: Bacteria > Pseudomonadota > Gammaproteobacteria > Pseudomonadales > Halomonadaceae > Vreelandella > Vreelandella neptunia_A. The sequence continues at coordinate 27,091 of NZ_JAKVTW010000022.1, forward strand.
CGTTCCAAACAGAACATTAAAATCAGAGTCGACAGAAATGTCCCTCGAAACGTTTTTCGTACTGAGAACATCAAGCCATTCAATAATCTTCTTACGATAGGAATTTCTGAATTCGAGAATTCTGATATCATTCGAACCCGCACCGCCCTCAAAAGAAGTGATATCGCCTTGAAGGCCCCTGCGCCTATTCAATAGCTGAACGTAATCCTGTTTCTCGGACTCGATCCTTTCCATTACTTCTTTTTTGCCTTGTCGATCAATAATCGCACGCGTTAAGGCACTTATTACCGCTATCAAAGAGGTTGTTTGGGAATCACCATCTTCCTTCGTCAAATTAGATTCGAGCGAGGCAATTTCTTTATCGAGCTTTCTCAAGCTAGTTGAATATTCATCCACTCTGGTTTCTTGAGAATTAGTATTTCTATCTAAGTCTTTGATTTGATCGCGAAGATAAAGCAAATTTTTCCCGTAGGAATCGGAGCTGGAGGTGAAAAGACCACACCCTGGCGTGAAACAAATATCCTTAAAAGAACTAAAAAGTCGCCGAGATTCTTCGTTAAGAGATAAGGTGTTGATTTCAGTCTCAATTTCGCCCTTTATTTTATTCAACCCTGATATCCGACTTTCTAGATCCTTTATTGAAGTAGAAAGATTAAGCCGCTCATTCTGCTTCTCGCGAATTAGCCTATGTAGAACATAATTTGCATCGTTCGTCGCATCAAAACTATTACGGAGTTCTTCCAGTTCATCACTCAACTGTTCCAACTCACCGTCGAGTTCTGCGACGGAAACGTTATCAATATCGGACTGTTCTTCGAGTTTTCGGATGAACTCTTCAGTGTTGACGATTTTAATATTTACTAAATCAAGCTCTCTTTTCCTTTCTATGAGAAAACGCTTTGCCTCAAACGAATGTTTTGGTGCTATACCAATCCCCAATCTGATCATCTCGGCGTATTGATCTTTTATGAAACTACCTGGGGGCTTGTAAACACTTGTGTAACCAGCGTCTTGGTCTATATAAAAGAGAGGCAAAAATGTCGATATATACGGATATGAGGGCTCGTTCTTATTGGTGGTCAACGCTAGCGGTGAGAGTCCAATTCTCGAAAAAAGGTATTCTGAAATCTCTTGTTCGTTGTAGAATATACGCTTTTCGTTGGAGCCTTGCTCCGATACTTCTATGTGAAACTTATTAGAAAATGCTCTCTCGAAAGTGAAGACACTCTCTTCATGCTCTACAGTGAGGCTGGCTGACGAACATTTCGCCATAATATCTTCCCTGTATCGAACAGGGTATCCAAGCGCGAAAGCAATAGAATGAATGACAGGCGTTTTTCCTGCGCCGTTCGGCCCATATAGCTGGGTAATATCACTAGCAAACACGAGGTTCTTCGAACCCCAACCGTCCTTCCCTGAAGGATGGATTTTTAATTCAACAAGTTTCATTCTAAATCCATTGCAATCTGTTTTTCTATCTGTAAGTCAAAATAATTTCGTTCAATTACCTGAAGCGTATAGCCGAGGTCTGATTGAACATCTATTGCTTTTGATACGACCTTTTTCCCAAATTCAGTAGCTTTAATGCGGGAATCATGACGGTCGACTTCTACAAGGCTTACTGTCTCTAGAAAGGTTAGCGCCTTGACTGTCCGCATCCTAAGATTCGCCGACCATCCCAAGTGTTGGGATGAACCTTTAAAGCCTGAAAACGTTCGCTCAAAGCACTCGCCAATCAACTGACCTAGTTCGTCTGACTTAGGCTTACGGCGTGTTTTGGACAACAAGAGAATAGTCATCGCAAGCAAGGGGAGATGAAAAAGGGCCTCATTACTAAGCCGATGAGTTGCTGAGCCTCTGAATTGATCTAGAGACAATTCAATTTCTTTTTCAGATGCCTCTTTAAAGAATTCTTCGTAATCCATCACGGGTTTCCTCTAACTAAAAATGAGAAAACAGCGCCGAGAAGGAGTTCACGATCCAGAGTGGCAGATAAGTCTTCGTCATCCAAATCTGACAATACTTTATAAATTCGACTTCGAAGAGTTTGCAGGCTTTCTCCAGATTTAACCCACTCAGCAGCATTATTCTCTATTTCTTCAAGAATGAAATTCAGCTCGAACTCTGGAATAGTATGGCGTTTATCTCTAAACCATATATCCCATCGAACTTTACAGTCAGATACGAATCCTATCATTCGCTCTGAGGCACCCGCTTTACTCATCAACCTGTGAATAATCGAAGCATTCTTAATGGCTTGTGAGTCGCCGTTATCTCTTAAACTCTGATATGCCGCTTTGGAGATGCTCAAAATATCTAGCATTTCGGTGAGACTAACGCCTGCTATGTCATCGAGATCCTTTTCACCGATTTCCTCTAATAGTTTACCAAACGATTTCCGTTCAACAAGAGAGATAAGATTGTTAAGGATTCCTTCGCACTCTGAATGCTGCAAATCTATTTCACTGTATTGATAAATGGTCTCTCTTGCCTCAGAGAAGAATTTATCATCGTGCGGATTCAGATAGGAGATGTTCGATTTAAGCTGAAGCTTCTTAATGCGATCTATAATATCCTGATCTTCTATTGGTGTTCCTGGGCTTAAGGCGTCATTAAAATGTTTAAGCAATAATTTGTAATAATTGTTATCGCTACCTTTCTGTATTGCATCACATAACCCCTCTAAATCGTCATTCAGATGAACATTGGTGAGAAAAACGACGTTCCCACAGGAGTTATCAAATCTGATAGTGTGAATAAGGAGTTTTCCAACGTAGCTATCAGTAATCTTGGCTGGTTCGCATGTCTTTGCGCCTTTCCTTATCCCTAAGACATCATTTACAGACCATTGGTAATTCAACTTACCCTTGGTTTTGACCTGAAAGAAATTATAAACATAGTTACCGTTGACATGGAGGCGAGACACGAAATCGTCCTGGTAATCACAATAGACCCGGTCTAGTGCCTCATCCTCCAATAAAGACAAGCACTCGAAAGCCGCTCCGCGAAACTGAGCCTGATAACGGGCAATGGTTTCCCTTCCAATGTTCTCCCGTGGTTCAACTTCATGAAGCTTTGGGCCTCCGCTATTTTCTCCAGCCACGCTCATCTTCCCTTAATAAGTATTTTTCGCCTCATTATACGCATTCCCCTCTCCTTTTTTGATGCTTGAGAGTATTCAGTACGACCACCGTATAACAGCGTATTAGACAGCGCTTTCTATGATTGAATGAACGTGCTGGTACTTTTTTCTGGTAAAAGCAGCCAGCCAAATTCTCTCAAGCCTATGATTCTTTGGGATATGAATTTTCATTAGGCCATATGTTCAACATTCGTGCCCACTGCATTTTCCGATATATCTGCTCAGTGTCGTTTCCAGTCTTGTGCTGCTTAGCTATATGTTGCTTTTTAGTTTCGGCCACGAGCCCAGTTTTCTACTGAATTTAGCCTAGCACAAGCGGCTGAAGTAGGATGAGGCCAGTAAAGTTTCTTTTCAACGCTACTTCGTGGCCTGCTGGTGTGGGCTCGTAATATTTTCCAGTGCTGGCGGGTGTTTACCCGGCGCAGTCTTGATTAAATGAAAGCTGCTAAAAGCCAAAATGCGGGGGAATGTGGTGAGGATTCATAGGGCATGGGTTCGAAAAGTGCAGAGCACTTCAGTCGAGAATGATGGCCTCATTTTCGGTTATTTCTATCCTATGCTCATCACGCTGTTAGCTGCCAATGCCAGGGAAGCGGATCTGAAGAAGCTAAATGCTAGTTCAAGCACAAGACTAAAGCCGACATAAAATCGTTCCAGCGCCTTACCAAATAGTTATGCTCATCCATGACGATATTCCATACCGTGATATGGCTCATTCTTGTCTGGTAGTCTCCGCCGTCGCGGAATTAGCCTCGGTGAATCATATCAGCGGTGCCATCGGGGCTAGGAAGGCTCTGGGCGGGCCATAACGGAACCGGGCCATCCAGAAAATCACCAGTTGAGGTAGTCATAGGCAGCATCTAGCGGGCGACCCAATCGGTAATACATCAAATTAAGCAAGCCTAAGGTAAGCGTGCCGCAAACAGTGAGGGCGCTTCATAGGAAGCGCCCTCATGGTAACGGTAAAGAGGGTGCGTTACTTAAAACTCGACGGTCGCCGAAAGCTTGAAGGTGCGCGGTTCGCCTTGAATCAAATAATTCGCAAAGGACGTCGAGGCGCCTGACCAGTAATTTTCGTCGGTCACGTTGTCGATGCCTGCGCGCCAGATCCAATCAGCGCCACCGACCGGCGTGGTGTAGCGCAGGCCAAGATCGAGGCGTGTCCAGGAATCCAACTCCAAGTCGTTGGCTACATCGGCGTACTGTGACCCCGTGTGCAGGACGCGACCAGTGGCAGTGAGACGCTCGACGAAGGGCGTGTCCCATTCGCCACCAAGCACAAAACGATACTCAGGAACGCCCGTGGCGTCATTTCCTTCGTTGCCATCCTGGGCTTCGGTGAGTTCGGCATCTATCCAGGTCGCGCTGCTGAACAAGCGCACTCCTGTCGTCGGCTCACCGTAAAGGCTTAGCTCCAGGCCGCGATTACGCTGCTCGTTATCCAGGTTGCCAACGCCATCGACGACCGCTGCAGAGGGTAGCTCGATCTGGAACAGGCTAATGCCACCGCCTAGGTTGCCGTAGTCGAACTTAGCGCCCACCTCGTGCTGCTCGGCATGGGCAATGCCCAAGTACTGGCCATAGTTCAGCGCTGCGGTATCGGAGACCGTGCCGCCATCCTGTAAAGCTTCGACGTAGTTAGCGTAGAGCGAGATATTATCCGTGGTCTTGAACACCGCGCCGACAGCGGGGGTGACCCGACGATCGGCATAGCGATTGCTGCCGCCGTCGTTAGGACGTTCGTCGATCTCGAGCTCCTGATAGCGTGCGCCCAGCGTTAACAACAGACGGTCATCGATGAATCCAAGCGTATCGCTTAGCGTGATCCCTTGGGAGCGTTGGCGCCTCACGTTCCCTCCCACGAAAGGCGTGCCATCCGGGCGAGATAAATCGACGGGATCGTAGATGTTGGTTGTGCCTGCCGCGAGGGAATTCCAGTCCGTGTCGAACTTGCGATAGGCGCTAGAGTAGCCAACGGTGATGTCATGGCTAACCGGGCCGGTCAACACATACCCACGCAGCCCCGCCTGGCTGGCGACGTTGTCGATGTGGTTGTTGGTCTCGAAGTCGTTGACACTGGCGTTACCCGCGTCATCGGTAATGCTCGGAGTCGCCGACACGATGCCTTCGTGCGTGCGGTTACCCCCCAAGGCCGCGAAAGCGGTCCAGGTGTTGGTGAGGTCATATTCGGCCCTGACCATACCGAAATCGGTTTCTAGTTCGGTTCCACCGAAAGAGGGGGTGTAGTTCAACGAGGAGTCCGGCGCAGTGGGCACCCGAGTGGCCGCGCCGGTTCTGACACTTGAACGGCCGCCATCCAGGGTGAACTTTTGATGACCGACGTCGAACAATATCCGGCCTCGATCGCCACGGTAGTCGAGCCCAACGACAACAGAGGTATCGCGCTGGTTTTCGTCATCAATGGCGGTGTCACCACGCCCGCGCGTGGCACTTACCCGTGCTCCCCATTGCTTCTGATCACCATAACGCTGGCTAGCATCGACGCCCACTTCGCCGTAGCCATCGGAGCGATAGCCACTGGATAGATTGAGCATCGGGTCATCCCCCGCATGCTTGGGCTCGATGTTGATGGTGCCACCAATTCCGCCGCTCCCGCCGATGGGAATGCCCGACGTAAAGGCGCTGGCGCCTTTGAATACTTCGACGCGCTCGGCAAGGTCGCTGTTGATGATTTGGCGTGGCAGTACACCGTAGAGGCCGCCATAAGCCACGTCGTCACCGGTCAGGTCAAAACCGCGCACTTTGTACGCTTCACCATAGATGCCAAAGCCCAGCCCTACCGATACTGAGGCATCGTTCTGAAGCGTATCGCCCAGTGTCTGGGATTGTTGGTTCTCCATCAGCTCACTGGTATAACTGATGACGTTGAAAGGCACGTCCATCGCGTCCTTTTCACCGATCAGGCCCACTCGGCCACCCGCCGCGATTTGGCCACCGGCGAAGGCCGGAGGTGGCGTATCTCCATAGGTGGGTACGAAGCCCGTGACGGTGACGGTATCCAGGGACTGATTGTCAGCACTCGTTTGCGCCCAGGCGGTCGCGGGCGTAATACCCATCGCGATCAGCGTCAGCGCGCGCAGAAGCCGTGCTTTGCGTGCTGCGTTGGAGGTGTTCCCAAGAGACATAGTGTCGATCCTATCGTTTTTATAGCAGCACCCAGCCGCCGCGTTTTTATGAAACCGATGTAAGAAAGCGGAGGCTTGGCTGTCGTGCCATGATCACCTTTCCCGCATGGCTGTATATGATAAACAAAATGAGATGTATTAACATATGCGGATGATATTTTTTACGTACTGCCTTGCAAAAAATGCGCATTGACGTCTCAATGTGATCCCTTTTTTCTGATGCTCTCGCTGCTATGTGCCACCGGTCGATGCTCTCTTTCTTGGCTCGCTGCTGTTTAACGGCCGCTTGCTTGCTGCCCTTGTCGAGTGCCCACGCGCAGTGGGCCACTATCAACTGGACCATTGCCGAAACGCTACTGGCCATTGACGCGCCGCTGAGTGGTACCGCTCAACAAAATGGCTACCATGAGTGGGTAGGGGAGCCAAGAATTCCCGACGGCGTTGCAGATCTTGGCCTGCGATCACAGCCCAACCTTGAACTCATGGCGCAATCGCCACCGACGCAAACGTTCATTTCGCCGATGTTCGCCAGTTTGACAGAGCGTCTGGAGAGAATTGCCCCGGTCACGTCGTTCTCTCCCTATTCACCCGGCACCCATACCTGGCAAGAGATACAAACACTCACCCGGCAGCTAGGTGAGTTGACCGGCCACCGGCTGCAGGCAGCGCAGCTAATCAACGAAACGCATGCGTTGATGGACTCGCTTCGCCAACAGCGCCCCGATGCACCGCCGCTACTGATGGTGCAGTTCATGGATGCCCGCCATGTCAGGGTTTTTGGCGACAACAGTCTCTATAATGCCGTGCTTGAACGAATCAATTTGACCAATGCCTGGGATCGGCCCACCAACGCCTGGGGATTTTCACTCGTGGGTATCGAAGCGCTCTACGACTATCCTGAGGCCACGCTGGTCGTTGTCGAGCCGGTGCCCGCTGGGGTCGAAGACACGCTGGCGAAAAGTGGTTTATGGCAACATTTACCCAGCGTTAAAAACGCCACTCTATTGCGCTTACCACCAGTATGGAGTTTTGGCGCGCTGCCTTCCGCTCAGCGCTTTGCTCGGGAGCTGGTTTCTGCCCTGACGTCGCGCAACCAGGCTGTCGATCTCTGCCAGGCTGAGATTGCCCAGGTCTTCGTACTGAACTAGCCCTGCTGTTTTGGCTGCCAGTGCGGCGTCAATGGCGCTGCCATCGGGTTGGACATAGAGGAGGTTGACTGGGTTACTGCCTGCACCCAGGCTACTTCTTCATGACTCGCGAGCAATCCGACTCATTCGTAGCTGGTGCGGAACTGGGTTCTTTGCATGCTATGTTGGCGACGTTGATATTCTGTCTTAGCTACGTACTGCTTGAATTCAGGTATTACATTATCCGGCCAATGGGTGGGCTTAATCATCAAGAGGAACGTCTAACCCCTTAGGCATAGTGTTGTTACCCCACAAGCTCGTCGCTACTAGCGACCACATCTTTTAATCTGATACATATGGCTATCGGCATGGCTTAGCAGAGTGTCGGCTTCTTCTCCGTCGGTGGGGTAACAGGCTACGCCGATGCTGCAGGTGGGCATTCGCACCTCACCGAACTCAGCGCCTAGCGGCTGGTTCATGACAGTGAGTATCTGCTCCACCTTTTCGGTAACCGCGTGCGCTGACTTAATTTCCGTTAACAGAACCGTGAATTCATCACCGCCTATCCGGGCCACGGTATCTGTCGCTCTTAAACAGCCTTCCAGCCGTCTGGCTACCGTGCAGAGGATTCGGTCACCCACCGCATGCCCATGAACATCATTGATGCTTTTGAATTCATTGATGTCCAGAAACAGCAAGGCTAGGTTGTTTTGATGCCGGTAGGCTGCGTGCAGGCCTGTGACGAGTCGATCATAGAATAGCGCTCGGTTAGCCAGTTTTGTCAGCGGGTCGTGATGGGCGAGGTGGCGCAACTCTTCCTCGGCCTGGGTAAGGGCCGTCACGTTGCGCGCGACCCCTATCCGAACTCCCTCTTCCTCGTACCAGCGGGCAGACCACAGGATGTGGACGATCCCGCCGTCTTTGCGTATGTAGCGGTTGCGAAAATCAATGTGGGGCTTACCGTCCATCACCCGAACGATAGAGTCCCGCGTGGCGACTAAATCGTCAGGGTGCATGTAGTCGATGATCTGGGTGTCGATCAACTCGTGGGGTAGGTAACCGAGCAGTGGCTCACAGGCATCACTCACAAAGATGATCTGGTTGTCTTTATCCACCACGAAGACGGTGTCTAGCATCAGGTGAATCAGTTTTGGGTAGAGTGCTTGCAGGTCAACGGCCATAGGCTGGGGTAATCCGGTTAGCATTCCTCGACTATAGAGCAATCGCGCAAAGGGGAGAGAAATAATTCTACCCACTTTAGGTTGAATGCTACCTGAAACCTGTTGGCCAGGGGGCTGCGAGTGCTCACAGCCCCTGTTTTTATCGCCTAATCTTCTGGCTTTAGCTCTTCCTGTTTGGGCGGGGTGCCTACCTTCACTTCGCTGAGCTCCTCCTGAGCGAGGCCTCGGTACAGTGCGAACATCATAATAAATACCAGAATGAACATCGGCAGGCCAACCACGGTGATCACTTCCTGCAGAGCGGTTAGCCCGGCATCGCCAGCCAGCACAATAAGCATGGCGGCCAGCATGCCTTCGGAAACGCCCCAAAATACCCGCTGATGCCATGGGCCTGGGTCTGCGGTGCCGGTACACAGCATATCGACGACCAGGGAGGCGGAGTCCGATGAGGTGGCGAAGAAGATGGCGACGATCACTACCGCCAGGCCCTGGATTAAGGTGGCGGCCGGAAAGTTATCAAAAAACGCAAACATGGCGAGGGGGATGCTGTCGGCGACAGCGGCCGACAGGACGCCTGCCTGCTCCCCCATGGCGGCCCGGGCATCGGGCCCGATGCCATCGATCTCCATCGCCGACCAGCCGAAGATCGCAAACCAGATCAGCGTAAAGATGGAAGGGGCGAACAGCACACCGAGCACGAACTCGCGGATGGTTCGTCCGCGAGAAATCCGCGCGACAAAAATGCCGATGAACGGTGACCAGGTTACTGTCCAGGCCCAGTAGAATACCGTCCAACTGCCTTGCCACCCCCAGGCGCCACCCTCGCTGGAGTAGCGTGCCAAGGTGTCATTCCAAAACGCCATGGGCAGCAGGTTGGTTATATAGAGGCCAAAAGTTTCGACAACGGCGCGCAAAAGGAAAACGGTTGAACCGGTAAACAGCACAAACAACAGCAGGCCAACGGCCATACAGATATTGATATTAGAGAGGCGCTTCACCCCTGAATCCAGCCCTGCGATGATCGACCCCACGGCCACGGTTGTCAGGACAATGATGATAAGCACTTTGGTCAGCACCGCGTCTGGAACACCAAATAGTTCCGTTAGCCCCGCATTGATCTGCTGGGTGCCCAGGCCGACAGACACCGCCACGCCAAACAACGTGCCGAGCACGGCAAAGATATCCAGGGTTTTGCCGATAGGGCCGTGAATACGTTCGCCCAACAGTGGGAAGAATACCGAGCTAAACCGCATCGGCAGGTTGTAACGGTAGATAAAATACGCAAACGCCAGCCCCGGCATGGCGAAAATCGCCCAGGTATGCAGACCCAAGTGATAAATCGAAAAGCTCATGGCATCGTCGGCGGCGGCCACAGAGAAGGGCTCGACACCCGGCCTTGGCGGCGTTGCGAAGTGAGATATCGGCTCGGCGACGCCCCAGAACATCAGCACTGTGCCGATACCGCCAGCGAACAGCATCGCGAACCAGGAGGCGTTGGTATAAGCCGGTTTCGCATCATTGCCACCTAAGCGAATCGCCCCGAAACGGCTGATCGCCACCCACAACAGAAACGCCACCCAACTGGTTACCCCGAAAATAAAAAACCAGCCCAGGTTAGTAACGATCCATTCCCGACCCGCGCCAAAGGCTTCTCCTATGGGGCCTGGCGCAATTAGCAGCGCCACTAGAAAAATGATCATGATCCCTGCGGATGTAAAAAATATGGTGGGATCCGTTTTAAGGCCCAGCTTTCGCGCAAGTGCATCCATCGTTACGTCTCCCTGAATTGTTGTAACCCCGTCTTTGAAGCCAGACCTTCACTCGTTTTTTTAAACCAGTCTTTCAAAGCGCTCTTTAAAACCAGTCTTTAAACAACGTAGGAGCTATAGGCGGATAACGCCACGCGGGGTGGCCGGAGAGTGGTCGGATAACACTGTGACGACCGGGTGACATACACGTTTCAATCGTGTGTCATTAAGAGATAAGTCCTTGATATTGGGTAAACGACACTATTGGCGTTGCTTAGAGGAGGCTGCGGAGCGGCTGAAATTATCATCAAAATGACATTGTCTAGACAACTGGTGTTCATCTGCTTCCACCAGAATGGCGCTATTCCTAAAGGAGAAGCGTCATGTCTATTCCTACTATTAACGCTGAAGGCTTAAACAAGTCGTTTGGACACCGCCAGGTGCTAAACGACATCAGCTTTCGCGTTGCAACAGGCGAGATGGTTGCGCTGATTGGGCCATCCGGCTCAGGCAAGTCCACGTTACTACGTCATCTTGTCGGTCTTACCTGTGGAAACCGTACTCAGGGTGGCCGTGTGTCGCTGATGGGTCGTGAAGTGCAGGCGAGCGGACGTTTGCGCAGAGCCGCTCGCATCGAGCGCTGCCGCACCGGTTATATCTTTCAGCAGTTCAACTTGGTGGGACGTCTCAGCGTACTGACCAATGTGCTGGTTGGGCAATTGGGTAGCATGTCGCGGCTAAGAGCTCTTTGTGGCCGCTTTACCGATCAGGAGCGCCAGCGTGCGCGTGCTTGCTTGGCCCGCGTAGGACTGGAAGAGCTTATTGATCAGCGCGCTAATACGCTTTCGGGTGGACAAATGCAGCGGGTAGCCATTGCTCGGGTACTCATGCAGGACGCCGAACTGATCCTGGCGGATGAGCCCATTGCTTCCCTCGATCCGCGTAGCGCTCGCGAGGTCATGGAAATTCTCAGCCGTATCCACGCCGAAGACGGCCGCACTGTCGTCGTCACTCTTCACCAAGTCGATATAGCGCGTCGCTATTGCCACCGTGCCGTTGCTCTTAAGGATGGCCGCCTGTACTTCGACGGCCCCATTAACGAACTCACCGATGAACGCCTACAAGCGCTTTACGAAAATGCCGATCTGGATGAGCTCCGCGCAAGCGAAGCCTCAAACGGCGAAGCGCTGCCCAGTGATCGCAGAGATAGAACGCCACATACCGTCGTAACGCCGGTGCTGGGCTGATACCTGTGCCGGTCACGTATGAAACCTGCCATTGATAACCCTATTAATCTGGAGAGACACCCATGACGTTTAAATATCGCCGTTTGGTTCTGCCGCTGATGGCGGGAATTGGTCTGGTAGCTAGCGCCCAGCTGTTCGCCGCCGAAACGCTCAAGTTTGGCATTATCTCTACCGAATCGAGCCAGAACCAGCGGCCCATGTGGCAGCCGTTTCTGGATGATATGTCGCAGAGCCTTGGGGTAGAAGTTGAGCCTTTCTTTGCGACCGATTACGCCGCGGTGATTCAGGCAATGCGCTTTGATCAGATCGATCTTGCCTGGTACGGCAACAAATCGGCGATGGAAGCCGTCGATCGTGCGGGTGGAGAGGTGTTTGCCCAGACGATTCCGGAGAGTGGTGAGCCAGGTTATTGGAGCTTGATGATTGTGCATGAGGATAGCGACCTGCACAGCATCGAAGACGTATTGGCTAACGCGTCTGATCTCGTCTTTGGTAACGGCGATCCCAATTCAACGTCTGGCTATTTGGTGCCCGGTTACTACGTGTTTGCCCAGAATGGCGTGGATGCGTCCTCAGCCTTTAAGCGCACCTTGAACTCCAACCATGAAACGAACGCGCTTTCGGTCGCCAACCAACAAGTCGATGTGGCGACCTTCAATACCGAGAGTATGGCGCGTCTGGAGATCACTGCACCTGATAAAGCGGAGCAACTTCGCGTGGTGTGGACATCGCCGCTGATCCCTTCTGATCCCCTGGTATGGCGCAGCAACTTGCCCGAAGAGACCAAAGAGAACTTGCGCGACTTCTTCTTCAATTATGGCGAAAGCGATGAACAGAAGGAGATTTTAGCCCCGCTGCAGTGGAGTCATTTTGCTCCTTCCAGCAACGATAGCCTATTACCGATTCGTCAACTTGCGTTGTTTAGTGAGCGAGCTGATATCGCCAATGACCAGAGTCTCTCTGACGCTGATCGTGAAGCGCAGCTAGCGACGTTAGATGAACAGCTGGATGCGCTCAATCAACGCCTCGAGGAAATGGAAGAGGCTGAATCGGACGCCCCTTCTGACGCCAACGCCGAATAACGTTCAAGCACCTAATTGATTATCCACGGCGGGGGATCGCTGGCCGATCCCCCAGCCCGGAGAGACCATGAATACTCACGCTTCTCAAATGACCGCACCGCTGCAGCGCCGACGCAGCTGGTTTTCGCTAATCGCCTGGGGTGTGTTGCTGGGTGTGCTGGCCTGGTCCTGGCAGGGCGCCGAAATGCAACCAAGCTTGCTGGTGACGAATGCCGACAACATGGCCACGTTGGCCGGGGACTTCTTTCCCCCCACGTTCGGCAATCTTGGTCATTACATCAATCAAATGCTGGTAACGATCCAAATCGCTATTTGGGGCACATTGCTGGCCATCATTGTCGCGGTGCCCTGCAGCCTACTCTCTTCCGAGAATTTGGTGCCTTGGTGGGTTTACCAACCGATGCGTCGTCTCATGGACGCGTGCCGCGCCATCAATGAGCTGGTCTTTGCCATGCTGTTCGTGGTGGCCGTGGGGCTGGGGCCTTTTGCCGGCACGCTGGCGCTGTTTGTACACACAACGGGGGTGCTGGCGAAGCTGTTTTCAGAGGCAGTGGAAGCCAGCGATGCGGGCCCAATGGAAGGCATTCGCGTGACAGGAGCAGGGCGTATCGAGGAGATCATTTTTGGACTGATCCCTCAGGTACTGCCGCTATGGATATCGGTCAGCCTTTACCGCTTCGAGTCGAATATTCGTTCTGCCACCGTACTCGGCATGGTGGGTGGCGGCGGCATTGGGGTGGCGCTGTGGGAAACCATGCGCGGATTTCAGTTCGCTGAAACCGCCACCATCATGCTGGTCATCATCGTCGCCGTCACGTTGCTTGATGTGGCCTCCCAGCGTTTACGCAAGCGCTTCATCTAGCTTGGCAACCCAGCGTCTATTTGTCAGGAGTATAAATGTCTAGACAACTGATACAGCACCACCGTCAGGAAGCGAGCGAGCCGCGCTATCGCCAGTTGGCCACGATTCTGGCCCAGGAAATTCGTAGCGACCATAGCGCCGGTGACCAACTGCCCAGCGAACAGGCATTGGCCAAACGCTTTGAGGTAAATCGCCATACGGTTCGCCGTGCGCTGGATGAACTGGTCGCTGCCGGCATGGTGACTCGCCACCAAGGGTGGGGCACACAAGTGGTAGATAGGCGATTGGACTATATGGTGAGCGCCGGTAGCAAGGTCACCCACAACTTAGCGGAATTGGGGCTTAACACCGAAACACGCTGTTTAGATCAAGGGCTTTTGCGCCCGCCAGAAGCTATCGCTCAGCGCTTTGAACTGGCTGAGGGTGAGTGTCTGTTATGCGTGGATACGCTGCGGCTTGTGGATGGTGCGCCGCTGCTTCATCTGCGTCATTGGTTCGATGCCACGCGCGTACCCGACTGGTGTGAGCGTTATCGCGGTGGCTCTACCCGCGCAGTGCTTGACCAGCACTATGGCCTGCGACTCACCCGCGCCGAAGTGCGCCTGGATGCAGTTCAGGCGGATCGTGACGATAGTCGCTTACTGCAGTGCCCTCAGCTTGCGCCGCTACTGATTCTAACCAGCGACAACGTCGATGAGTCACGGCGCTTGGTGGAAATTTCCGTCAGTCGCGCCCGGGCCGACCGTGTTGCCTACCACTTCGATTTTCCGAATGAGCGCTAACTCAGGGTCGGCCTTCACCGATCTGACAACGACGAGGAACAATGATGACTCCTGAACAGCGTCACCGCATTCTCGCGCTGACACCTTTAGAGCGCCTCAATGAGGGCTGGCTGAAGCTTGGTATCAAGGCGACTCATCGCTGCGTACGCGGGCCTGAAACCGGGATGGTCATGGTGCGTGGCCGTATAGGCGGAACGGGCAATGCTTTTAACCTGGGCGAGATGACCCTGACCCGTGTCAGTGTGGTGCTCGATGAAAACGCGCCCGATGGCGGCGACATCGGCCATGGGTGGGTCGCGGGGCGGAGCCGTGAACACGCGGAGTTAATCGCCTTGATCGATGCTTGTGCCCACAAAGCGCACTGGGCGCGACGCATTGATGCGGAGCTGATTGAGCCACTGACTCAGGCGCTAGCGGACGAACGCGTTGAGCGCTCCCAGCTTGCTGCGGCAACGCGGGTCGATTTCTTCACAATGGTGCGAGGGGAGTAGATATGCACGACATCACGATGGAGCTCTCGTCGTCGGAACAACCACCTTATGTGCCCAAGCCACATCAATGGCCAGCATTAAAGGAAGCGGTTCATCACAGCCAGCAGCTTTTCCGACAAGTATTAAACAGTATGTCCGAACCCGGCACCTTTGCTGAGGTGGACCTGGCACCGCTACCGAAAGACGTTGCCATGTCGCCCGCTGCCTGGGCAGTGCTACTGGTGCTGTGTGACCTGGATACACGGGTGTGGATTGCTGACGAACTAAACCGTGATGGTTTAGCTGAGGCTATCGCTTTTCATACCGGGGCACGCATTGTGAGTCGCGCGGAAGAGGCCGATTTTGCGCTTGTGGTGCCATCCACCTGTCAGGCAATGCCGCGCTTTTCTGAAGGCAGCGATATCTACCCTGACCGGAGTACCACGCTCATCGTCGTGCTGGCGTCCTTGGCGGAAGGGCGTAGTGATGCCAGCCGCCGCGGTAATACATGTTGGCAATTAAGCGGCCCCGGCATTTTAAACCAGCGAGTGCTTGAGCTCGATGACACGGCTGAGGCGCTAATGCAGCGGCTAGCGCTCAACCGCGCAAGCTTTCCACTGGGACTCGACACTATTCTCACTTCGGGATCTTCCCTGACGGCCATTCCCCGTAGCACTCGTATCCAGAAGCCGTTGGAGGATGCA
The DNA here is from genome assembly GCF_022489065.1 of Vreelandella neptunia. GTDB lineage: Bacteria > Pseudomonadota > Gammaproteobacteria > Pseudomonadales > Halomonadaceae > Vreelandella > Vreelandella neptunia_A. The sequence continues at coordinate 42,582 of NZ_JAKVTW010000022.1, forward strand.
TCACCCACTCCCTTTACTCATCCAGCCAAGGAGCGCGTCTGATGTACGTTGCCGTTAAAGGAGGCGAGCAGGCCATTGCTAACGCCCACCGCTGGATGGCGGATCGCCGTCGAGGCGACCGACACCAGCCTGAACTGCAAACCGAACAGATTCGCGATCAGTTGGGGCTCGCGGTGGATCGCGTCATGGCAGAGGCCTCACTGATGGACGTTGAGCTTGCCGCATTGGCGTTGAAGCAAGCCAGCGGTGACCTAACCGAAGCAGTGTTTCTGCTGCGTGCCTATCGAACCACGTTACCCCGGCTGGCCGACAGCGTGCCGCTCAAAACAGAGGCCATGCATGTCGAGCGGCGTATCAGTGCCGCCTTCAAGGATGTGCCTGGCGGGCAGGTGCTGGGGCCAACCTACGACTACACCCATCGACTGCTGGATTTCATGCTGCTGGCAGAAGGGGAGATTCCTGATCCGGAAAGAGCCCAGGCGGGGCTTGAGGCTTGCCCTCAGATCCTGGATTCGCTCGATGCCGAAGGGTTGATTGAAAAAGAGCTGGATGATGGCACCGAGCCGTATGACATCACCAGGGATCCCCCGGATTTCCCCGTCGACCGAGCCACGCGTTTACAAATGCTAGCGCGAGGCGATGAAGGTTACTTGCTGGCGCTGGGCTACTCGACTCAGCGTGGCTATGGCCGCAACCACCCCTTCGCTGGCGAGATTCGTCAGGGCACCGTCGAAGTAGAAATCGAGGTGGAAGGCTTCGATGCTCCTCTGTGTATCGGTGAGGTCATGATCAGTGAATGCCAGATGATCAATCAGTTCGGCGGCAGCCGCGAAAAGTCGCCGCAGTTTACCCGCGGCTACGGTTTGGCCTTTGGTCGCAATGAGCGCAAAACCATGGCGATGGCGTTGATCGACCGCTCCTTGCGCGCTGAAGAGCTTGGCGAACCGGTACAAGGGCCCGCCCAGCAAGCCGAGTTCGTGCTTGCCCATGCCGATAACGTCGAGGCCTCGGGCTTTGTTTCTCACTTGAAGTTACCGCACTACGTCGATTTTCAGTCGGAGCTAGAGCTGTTGCGCCGCCTACGCCGGGAGCACGACCTCCGCGAACCCTCAGAGCAGGAGCGCCCCGTATGACTCTCCGCGTTGATGACCAAGGCGGTCTAGCTTACAGCGGCTATAACTTTGCCTACTTGGACGAACAGACCAAACGTATGATTCGCCGCGCACTGTTAAAGGCTGTGGCGATTCCCGGTTATCAGGTGCCTTTCGGTGGTCGCGAGATGCCGATGCCCTATGGTTGGGGCACTGGTGGGATGCAGCTTACCGCCAGCATCCTCGGCGCTGACGATGTACTTAAAGTGATCGATCAAGGCGCGGATGACACCACTAACGCCGTCAGCATTCGCACTTTTTTCGAGCGTGTGGCGGGGGTTGAAACCACCACCAGTACAGCGGCGGCTAGCGTTATCCAGACGCGCCATAGAATTCCGGAACTTCCCCTTTCCCGGCACCAGATCCTGGTGTTCCAGGTGCCCATTCCTGAGCCGTTGAGATTTATCGAACCGAGCGAAGAGGAAACTCGGGTGATGCACGCTCTCGAAGAGTACGGCGTGATGCACGTGAAGCTCTACGAAGATATTGCTCGCCATGGCCATATCGCCACTACCTATGCCTATCCGGTCAAGGTGGATGAACGCTATGTGATGGATCCCTCGCCCATTCCCAAGTTTGACAACCCTAAACTCGATATGAATGAGGCGCTTATGCTGTTTGGCGCTGGGCGTGAGAAGCGCCTTTACGCGATTCCTCCCTATACACAGGTCAAGAGTCTCGATTTCGAGGATCACCCATTCGAGATCCAGTCTTGGGATGAGGCATGCGCGTTGTGTGGAGCGTCGGACAGCTACTTAGACGAGGTCATCACCGATGACCAAGGGGGGCGGATGTTCGTCTGCTCAGACACGGATTACTGCCAGCAATGTCGAGGGGAGGTGGCATGAAACGCCCACAGTTAATACGCCCGGCACTGCTTGAAGCACGCAATATCACTCGTCTATACGGCCCCAAGCAGGGGTGCGAAGAGATTGACTTCACACTGCACCAGGGTGAAGTGCTCGGTATTGTCGGTGAGTCCGGCTCGGGCAAGTCGACCTTGCTAAGAGTGCTTTCAGGGCTTGAAAAACCGGACAACGGTCAGGTGATTTATCACCGTTCTGAACCCTCTTTTTCTGAGCTTACTGGCACAGATCTTACTACTCCAGAGCCTGCTCACACCGGGCTAGGCGGGGCCGAGGGGGCACTTGATCTCTACGCCATTAGCGAGGCACGCCGCCGCGCGCTACTGCGTATGGAGTGGGGGCTAGTGCATCAAAACCCCCGCGATGGTCTGCGCCTTGGTGTTTCCGCCGGGGCCAATGTCAGCGAACGTTTGATGGCGTTGGGGCAGCGTCACTATGGCAATTTACGCGCTGCAAGCCAGGACTGGATGGGGCGCGTGGAACTGGACCCACGACGTATCGATGATGCGCCACGTACCTTCTCTGGCGGCATGCAGCAGCGCTTGCAGATCGCCCGCACCTTGGTGACCGAGCCACGCCTGGTGTTCATGGATGAGCCCACCGGCGGGCTCGACGTGTCGGTGCAAGCGCGTCTTCTCGACATGCTCCGCACCTTGACCCGGCAGCTTGGGTTATCGGTGATCCTGGTGACACATGATTTAGCCGTTGCCCGCCTGCTGGCCCACCGACTGATGGTCATGCGGCAAGGTCGGGTCGTGGAGGCCGGTCTGACCGACCAAATTCTCGACGACCCGCAGCACGACTATACCCAACTACTCGTCTCATCGGTGTTAACACCATGAGCCGCACTGATATTCAGGATCTCATCTTCAGGAGCCTGCTATGACGGCGATAAGGCAACCTTTTCTGAGCGCGTCGGCGCTCGACAAGTCCTTCGTGCTACACGCACAGAGTGGCCAGCAGTTAGATGTGATGCGCGGTCTCGAGCTGAGTCTGATGCCAGGCGAATGTCTTGTGCTGGCCGGGCGCAGTGGTATAGGCAAAAGCACGCTGCTCAAAATGGTGAATGGCAACTATCGCGTTTCCGCGGGTCGGTTGACGCTGCACTTTGATGACGGAGAGCTGGAGCTCTCCGACCTGCCCGCCCAGGCTTGGCACGTGCTTCGGCGCGATGTGATCGGCTACGTCAGTCAGTTTCTACGCGTGGTGCCCAGGGTCTCTGCGCGGCAGGTGGTGATGGAGCCACTGCTATCGCAAGGCGTTGCGCAGGACGAAGCGTGTTGCCGAGCCGAGGCACTGCTGGCAAGGCTCAACCTGCCTAAGCGGCTATGGGATCTAGCACCGGGAACGTTCTCCGGCGGTGAACAGCAGCGTGTGAATATCGCTCGAGGCTTTATCGCCGAACATCCGTTGCTGTTGTTGGATGAGCCGACCGCCTCGCTGGATAGCGCCAACCGTGATGTGGTGGTTGAGCTCATTCAGGAGGCCAAAGCGCGCGGTACGGCGATGCTGGGAATTTTCCATGATGAGGATGTGCGCGAACGTGTCGCTGACCGCCAACTGCCGCTGGAAGAGCATATGTTGAGAGCGGGTGACGCCTCAACTGCTGTGAACGATGATACCCAGGAGTTGCCACGATGAGAGCGAATGAACAGGTTCTGACCAACGCCCGCTTAGTGCTTGATGACGCTATCGTCCGTGGCAGCTTGGTAATTCAGGCAGGGCGTATCAAGGCGATCGAGCAGGGTAATACCGCGCTGCCCAGTGCCATCGACTGCGAAGGCGACTTGCTGATCCCTGGGCTGATAGAACTGCATACCGATAACATGGAGAAGTATTTTCAGCCGCGACCCAAGGTGTCGTGGCCATCGCGCTCCGCTGCCTTGGCTCACGATGCCCAAATGGCAGCAAGCGGTATCACCACGGTATTTGATGCTGTCTCCATCGGCGATGTGGATGACCAGAGCATGCGCCAAGAGGCGCTATATCAAATGGTGGAAGCGCTAGCTGACATCAACCGCAGCGGTATGGCGCGGGTAGACCATCGTTTGCATCTACGTTGCGAAGTTTGCCATCCGGATACGCTGGCACGCTTTCAGTCCCTTGCGGATACACCCGAGCTTGGGTTGGTATCGTTGATGGACCACTCGCCAGGGCAGCGCCAGTTCGCCAGCCTCGACGCCTACCGGGTGTACTACAAGGGCAAACACGGTTTCGATGACGCCAGCCTTGATGCGTTCATCGAGCGCCAGCAGGGCTTTAGTGCTCAATACTCAAGCGCCTACCGCAAAGCGATTGCTCAGGCCTGCCATGAGCGTGGTCTGGCGCTCGCCAGTCATGACGACGCCACGATAGAGCACGTGGCCGAAAGCCTTGAGTACGGCACCCAAGTGGCGGAATTCCCCACCACCTTGGAGGCCGCTCATGCTTCTCATCACCACGGCATGGCCGTAATGATGGGCGCGCCTAATGTGGTACGCGGAGGTTCTCATTCGGGCAACATTGCTGCCAGCGAATTGGTGCGGCTCGGTATGCTCGACATTCTCTCCTCGGATTACTACCCCGCTGCACTACTCGATGCTGTCTTCCTGATCAGCAAGATGGAGGATGGCTATGACTTACCTCGTGCCGTCGCCTCTGCCTCACGAAAACCTGCCGAAGCGGTGGGCTTTAATGACCGGGGGCGCATTGCCGAAGGGTTGCGTGCCGACCTGATTCGTGTGCGTGAAGTCGATAGCCATCCTCTGGTTCAGAGAGTGTGGTGTGCCGGTAAGCAGGTGTACTAATGGGCCGCTTGATCTACCTGATGGGGGCTAGTGGCGTCGGTAAAGATTGCCTGCTGCAAGCAGCCCGCCGTGCGCACCCGGAATGGCTGGTCGCCCACCGCTATCTGACCCGGGAAAGTAGTGCCACCGAGGATTGCGTCGCGCTCAGCGATGCTGAGTTCTCGGTGCGTAGTGAGCTGGGAATGCTATGCCTTTCCTGGCAGGCCCATGGGCTCAAGTACGGCGTAGGCGTAGAGGTCGAAGCGTGGCTCGGCAGGGGCACTACGGTGCTGCTCAATGGTAGCCGCCGGGCGTTACCGATGGCGCTTGAACGCTTCGGTGATGCACTGGTGCCCGTCGTGATCACTGCGCCCCCGGAAGTGTTGCGCCGTCGGCTGATGGGGCGTGGGAGAGAGTCGATCGATGAGATTGAGCATCGACTCAAGCGTCATCAGGAAATGGAGCGTGAGTTGCTGGACGCCTTTCCTGGCGTTGCCCGAGTCAATAATGGGGGGCGACTTGCAGATAGCCTTACGGAACTGACAGCGGTGATCAAGGGATGTTCTGCTCAGGCTTGATGGCCTGGGACTTCATGGCGGGAGAGCTATTGATGGAGTTTCGTTTTGGCGGTACCGGCGATAGTGCCCAGGTGCCACGCTTTGGATGTGACTGTGAGGCCTGCAGTCGGGCGAGAGTATTGACTAGCTTGCAGCGTGGTCCCTGCTCGGCCGAGGTGCGGGTCGATGGCAAGCTCTACTTGCTCGACGCTGGGCGCATGGACTTGGCGCACAGTTGCGAGATCGAACGGCCGTCGGCTTTTCTGATTACGCATTACCATGCCGACCATGTTCAGGGGCTTTTCCATTTGCGCTGGGGAAGCGGAGAATCGATCCCCGTGTATGGCCCCAAGGATGCCCATGGCTGCGCCGATTTGTACAAAAATTCGGGGGTGCTGGATTTCCAGCCCGGACTCAAGCCTTTTAAAGCCATTAACTTCGAGAGCTTAACGGTGACACCCGTACCGCTTAAGCATTCGAAACCCACATTGGGCTACTGTCTTGACGACGGTGGAACAAGGCTTGCGTATCTCACTGACACCTGCGGTCTGCCAACTGAAACGGAACGCTTTCTACGCAGTTGGAAGCCTGACGTGGTGGTGTTAGATGCCTGTTACCCCGCCACCTATCAGGCACCGCATAATCACAACACTATCACCCAGGCACTGGAGATTATTACCCGACTCGATCCCCCGCAGGCGTATCTCACTCACATTGGTCACGACTTAGACGCCGAGCGTTTGGCGAATCCCTCGCGCTTACCCCCCAACGTGCGTATCGCCCGAGATGGCGAGAGTCTTAAAGAATGGTTGGTATCGCCATAATTTAAATACCATTATTTCCGATGCTGGCCGACTATATAGAATATCTTTAACTGTTTCCTAATAACGTTTGTGGTACTGCCTTGGATAGATTCGAAGAGATGCGCGTGTTTGCGGCGGTGGCGCAGCTGGAGAGTTTTTCAGTTGCTGCGCGGCAGCTATCTCTGTCGCCGCCTCGGGTGACTCGGGCGGTAGCGGCGCTTGAAGCGCGTTTGGGCGTTGCCTTGTTACAGCGCACCACGCGGCAGGTGCGCGTAACCGAAGCGGGGCGCCGGTATCTGGAGGATTGCCAGCAGGTGCTAGCGCAGCTTTCCGAAGCCGAGGCCGCCGCGACCGGTAGCTATCTCACCCCACGCGGCCTGTTGCACGTTACCGCGCCGGTGCTGTTCGGCGAGTACTTCGTTACCCCGCAGATCGTCGACTATCTGGAACAGTACCCGGAGGTGCAGGTGCGCGCCGAACTGGTTGATCGGCCGGTTAACTTACAGGAGGAGGGTATCGATGTAGCGGTGCGTATCGGCCACGTGCCAGATGACTGCCAACACTTGACCGTGCCGGTGGGTGAGGTGCGCCAAGTGGTTTGCGCAAGCCCCGCGTGGTTAGCCCAGCATGGTGAGCCAACGCATCCGCTAGAGTTGGAGGCACTGCCCACGGTGGTGGCGGAAGGCGGTAACTTGAGTGGCCACTGGTGGTTCGAAGAGGAAGGCAAGCGCATTGAGGTGACGCCATCGCCACGGCTGCGCATCAGTGCTATTCACGCCGCTTTAACAGCGGTCGAAGCGGGCGCTGGGCTGACTCGGCTGCTCTCTTACCAGGTGGCGGCCAGTGAAGCCGAAGGCAGGGTGCGGCGCGTATTGACGCGCTTCGAGGCCACTGCCATTCCTATTAACATTTGGGTAACGGCGGGCCGTGGTCGCGCCGCCAGCGTGCGTACTTTCGTTGATTTTCTTGCCGAGCGGCTGCGTGCCGATCCGGCGCTTGGCTACCGTGGCTGACCATGGCGCTTCCCACTGAATCAATGCTGCGCTACGAGGCTTTAATAGCGCTATCTGCCGTTGCCCATCATGGCAGCGTGCAGGCTGCCGCAGAGGCGAGTAGCCTCTCGGCACCCAAGCTCCATCGCCTGCTTCGCGCGCAGGAGCAGCGCCTAGGCGTTGCTTTAGTGACCACCTCAACGCGAGGCAGCACGTTAACGTCGGCGGGCGAGCGTTTGCACGAATACGCGGAGACGCTGATCCACGCCGTCACTGACGCTGAAACCAGTGCGCGCCAAGAGCACCTTGAAATCAGCGGCACGCTCCGTTTGCAGGCGCCCCAGGCGTTGATAGAGCCACTCCTGTTGCTGTTGGTGCTGCGGCTGCAAGAGCAGCATCCCGGGCTGAAGGTCAATTTGCTGGCTGATGAACACCCCGTTCGTATAGAGAGCGACGCACCGGCGCACCTACGTCTGATGCGTGGGCCGCTGCCTGGGGGCGTTTACGCCAGACCCCTGGGTGATTTGCGTATTGGCCTGTTTGCTAGCCCCCATTATCTGAATAGGGCAGGGCGCCCTGAAAACCTCAATAGCTTGGCCCGCCATGCGCTCATTCACTGCCCACGAGAGGGGCAGGCATCTGTTTGGCGTTTAGCGGAAGGCCAGCTCCTTCGCTTTGAACCCAGGCTTAGCATTAGCGCAGATGCCGCAGCGCTGCGTGCCGCGATTGAGGGCGCAGGCATCGTGCGCTGCTATGAGCTAGAAGCGCGTGGTGCCTGCGTGCAGGGGCTACTAGAACCCGTTGCTGAACCCCTCTGGCCAGCGGCTGACACGCTGGCGTTAACCTACGCGCTCGGTATTCGAGCCCCCGCCAGCGTTCTGGCATTTCTGGAGCTGGCGACCCCCTGGCTGCGCGGGCAGTTGGCGCAGTGATTATTTCACTCAGCGCAATTTTGCGTTGCTGATAATCACTATTCTTGTCTCTCTTGATTTGGCGCAGGATGAGTAACATCGCTCACTAAATAGTGATGACACTCATCTGCTAACAGCGCCCATCCAAGGAGACAAGCTAATGTCCAACGCTATCAAGGTTTATCGCCACGCCCTTTCCGGCCACTGCCACCGCATCGAGCTGATGCTTTCGCTGCTCGGTTTGCCTGCCACCTTTATAGATGTCGATCTTGCCGCGGGTGAGCACAAGGCGCCGCCTTTTCTGAACCTGAACGCCTTCGCGCAGGTGCCGGTGCTCGATGACCAGGGCGTTATCCTGGCTGATTCCAACGCCATTCTGGTCTATCTGGTGCGCGGCTATGGTTCTGAGCATAGTTCTGGGCAGGGCACTGGGCACTGGCTGCCGGACGACCCGATGCTTCAGGCGCAGGTGCAGCGCTGGTTGTCCGTGGCGGCGGGCCCGTTGGCGAACTCCGCCATGAAGGCCCGCTTGGTCACGGTGTTTAATGCCCCGTTCGATCCTGAACCGCTGATTGCCGATGCTCATGCGCTGTTTGAAATTGTCGATGCCCACTTAGCGAATCAGCCTTTCCTTGTGGGTGAGCAGGCCACCCTGGCGGAGGTTTCGCTCTATAGCTACATCGCCCATGCGCCTGAAGGAAATGTCTCGCTGGAACCCTACCCGCATATTCGCAGCTGGTTGAAACGCATTGAGGCGCTGGAAGGGTTTGTGCCGATGGGCGTGACCAAGGTGGGGCTGGTGAACTGAGCCAGCCGATGCAGCATTTCAAAACGACGCGGGCAAACGGCTCGCGAGGAGTCGAGGGTGAATAACGACATCGGCAGCCCATGGCATGAAGGCGAGCTTGCCTTACAGCGCGTGGTCGGCGTGGAGCAGCAGATGGATGGGGTTGGCCGTAAGGTGATGCGGCCCTATTTAACGCCACAGCTGCAACACTTCTTTCCCCAGTTACCGTTTGTAGCGGCAGCGGCAGTAGATCAAGATAGCTGGCCTTGGGTCACGCTGTTAGAGGGCGCACCGGGATTTGTTGATGCGCCGGATGACTCACGGCTTGAGCTAGCATTAACACCACCGACGGATGACCCACTTGAACCGCTACTGAACAGCGGTACCAGCATCGGGCTGTTGGGCATTGAGCTGCACACGCGCCGCCGCAATCGGGTCAACGGTGTGTTGCAAGGCTCAACGGGCCAATGGCAGTTGGAAGTGACTCATGCCTTCGGCAATTGCCCCCAGTACATTCATGACTGGTCGGCGATGAACTGGGTGCAGCCTCAGCCCGGCTCAGTTTTAAAAAGCCGCAGTTCCTCCCTGGATCAACTGCCTGGCGCGGTGCTGGCGCATATCGATCGGGCGATCACAGCCTTCGTGGGCAGTTACGCGCATACCGACCAGGGCGTTCAGGTGGATGCCTCTCATCGCGGTGGGCAGGCGGGATTTATTCGCCGCCAGGGACGTGATCTGATTCTGCCCGACTTTGCAGGCAACCGATTCTTCAACACCCTGGGCAACGTGCTGACCACCGGCCGTGCTGCGTTAGCTATTCCGGATTTTGTCAGCGGGGATGTGCTGCATCTTTCCGGGGAGGCGCGGTTGGTGGATGAATCGTTTGCAGGGGCCCGTTATCCCGGTGCGGAACGCTACTGGTGCCTCACACCGCGCCATATCGTGTGGCGACCTGGCGCCTTGGGTTGGCGTAGCCATGCCAGCACGGTGGCCGCTGAAGCCGCGCCGCTTGGGCCCTGGCAGGCGCTTGTGCCGTTGAAGCTACAGCGCGTGCAGGTAACTGACGTGGTGCAGGAGACGCCCGAAATTCGCTCTTTCTATTTAAACAGAGCACAACAAGACAAGGCGCTGGCGCCCTTTAACGCCGGGCAGTTTATTACGCTACGCGTGCCGCGTTTGGATGCAACATCGCTAGTGCGCAGCTATACGCTTTCTGGTGACAGCCACCAGGCCGCTTATCGCATCAGTGTGAAGGCCGATGGTGAGGGCTCGCGCTATTTGCACAGTGCGCTGCAAGTGGGCGCAGAACTGTCCGTTAGCCTGCCGATGGGCTCGTTTACCGCGGCGGCCAGCGGCTCAGAGCGCGCTCACTGGGTGCTGCTGGGCGGCGGCATCGGCATTACGCCGCTGGTGAGCCTTGCCCATGAACTGACAGCAGCAGAGCGAGGCCCGGTAACGTTAATTCAGAGCGTGCGAGATATTAATCAGGCGCCTTTTGGTAAGGAGCTACTCGACCTTGAAGCGCGAGGGCTGCGTCTGAAGCGCCACGTGACCGGAACTGCCGCTGCACCCAACGGTTGGACTCCAGGTCGGGTGTCGCTGGCGCAGATTCTGACGGATCAAGCGCTTGCAGAGGTGCAACTCTACCTATGCGGCCCCGCCGCTTTTGTTCAGCGCTACCACCAAGAGGCGCTGGATATCGGGCTCTTATCTGAGCAGATACACACCGAAGCGTTCGGCCCCTCGGCGTTGACGCAAACCTACGCGATACCCGTCGCCGAACAGCCGGTAGAAGTCAGCTTTGCTAACCCAAGTGCAGTAGCCCATTGGCAGCCAGGCGAAAGCCTGCTGGAAACTGCTGAAGCAGCGGGACTAACGCCTGCCTTTGGGTGCCGCAGTGGCAGCTGTGGAGAGTGCGCCTGCACGCTGGTCACAGGAGGCGTGACTTACCCAGAGGGTATATCAGCACCAGAGGGAAAAATCTTACTCTGCAGCGCCCGCCCAGCGGCGGGCTCAGGGAAGTTGTCGATTGAATTGGGGTAGGTAGGGTTTCGTTCTTTCGGTGGATGGCTGCTTGGCAAAGCGGTAGAAGTTCTGGCAGGGCTTTAACCAGCAGGGCGACGCATCACCATCATCAATACTCCAGCGCCAATCAAACTACCCGCTCCGCAACGGTGTAGCAGGCGCCGAAACTTGGCGGTCATCAGTTGGCGACTGGTGGTCGATAGCAGCGTGTAGCCGAGATCTGAGAAGAGACCCAGCGCAAGAAAAGTAGTAAACAAAATCGCCAGCTGTGGTGCAAGAGGTTGGGTTTGGTTAACAAACTGCGGCATAAAGGCCATGAAGAAAAGAATGCTTTTAGGGTTCAAGAGTGTCACCCAAAATGCCTTTGCAGTCCCTTGCTTGACGTTTACTCCAGTAGATTCCAGGTCGTTCAATTGGCCGGACTCACGCCACATCTTGATGCCTAGATAAAGTAGGTAAAAAACACCCAGCCACTTTAAGATGGCGAATAGCTCTGCTGATGCCATCAGTAGAGCGCCCACGCCTGCAAACGAGAGCGACATCGCCATCAAATCGCCTAAGAAAAAGCCAGGCAACATCGCGAGTGCTGCTTTGCGCCCATGGTTGATGCCCGTCATTACCAACAGGGTAACGGCAGGGCCAGGTGAAGCGATGACTAAAAAAGAGGCCAGCACAAATGACAACCATAGCTCAATCGACATAGCGTTAATTTCCTGCTAACGAATTATTAATTATACCTATCTATGAAGTTGTAAACCTTGAGATGCCAGGGGGCAAACATTTCAGTGGTTATTTTCTACTGCAACGCTCCCCATTAAGCTGGACAATATTGGAGTGATATCAGGGCTGAGGGATAACTAAAATAAGTTAACCGCCTATACGACTGCAATTGGACGCTATTAGAGACAAACTTCTGGATCATCCGACGCTGCTGGCGATTTCACAATAGGATCTGCTGGATTTCATCGAGAGCGTGTCAATCAAGGGGTGACGTCGGCATAGCCCTAATCACAATAAGTGGATAATAAGAAATGAAAATGCTCCACCGAAGATAACGGTCGCCAAAAGGGCTAGTAACCCATCATGAGCTACTAGCGAAAGCCCTAGGATCAGCAAAGCCAGCCCGGCGGCTGAAGAAGAAAACGGCACAAGCTCCATGAGCGGCATACACAGGCCGACGACGACACACAGCGCGGCAATGCCATAGCTGCCACCTCTTTGTACTAAAAAAGTTAATCGGGGTTTAAGCACGCGGTCTATGCCCCGCGCTGGCTTGCTAAGCCAATCGAGCGCTTTCTGCAGTTTCTTATGCTCAACCGAGCGGTTGAGAATGAAGTGGGGCAACCAAAAGCGTTTGCGGCCAATCAGCATTTGCACGGCTACCAACAGTACGAATGCCGCCATAAAGAACGACATGCCGGGTATGCCGCTTAGCGGCGAAAATAGGGTGATGCCGATCAACATCAATAGTGGCCCAAAAGAGCGGCTGCCAATGGACTCGATTACCATCTCAATGGAGACCCGCTCGTTTTGACGGGCCACTGTGCTCACTCGATCAAGGAGCTGTTCAAGATTTTGTAACGGCTGGGTCATCAATGGACTCTATAAGAGATCAAATGCGAACGGGCTAGGTGTAGGCTTGCCTTATGTTTCACCCAGAACAATTTGCCGGTCTTACTGTGCGATAGGAAGCCACAGCTTCTTCCATTGCCTGCTCTAATGCCGCGATACGGGTCCTATTGGCGGGGTGAGTGGAAAGAAATTCCGGGGGCTGGCCGCCGCCGAGCGCTGCCATGTTTTGCCACAATGCCACGCTCTCTTGTGGGTCGAACCCTGCCTGCGCCATGATCGCTAAGCCCATCAAGTCGGCTTCTTCTTCGTGGGCGCGGCTAAACGGAAGGCTGATGCCGAGTTGGGCGCCCAGGCCCAGAGCCTGCATTAACTGCTGTTGGCCCAGGTCCCCTTCGCCTAATAACCCTACCACTAGCATTCCTGCCTTAATGCCAAGCTGCTGGGTAAGGCGTTCATTGCCATGGTCGGCCAACACATGCCCCACTTCATGGCCGATGACTGCAGCCAGTTGATCGGGAGTATCGGCTACTTGTAGCAGGCCGGTATGCACGCCGATACGCCCGCCTGGTAGGGCGAAGGCATTGGGGGAAGGCTCCTCAAAAACGACAACCTCCCAGGCCTCGGGTAGGGTATCGGCAGGGTAGATCGCTTCGGCGGCGGCAACTATTTCCTGGGCTACGCACTGTACTTGGCGGTTAATGGCGGCGTCGCGTGATACTGGTTGGTCACGGCGCAGTTGGTCGAAAGCATCTTCTCCCATCTGAGCCATCATATTCTCAGGTACCAGTGCCAACTGGGAGCGCCCTGTCGGCGTTTCATCGCAGGCGGTTAGCAGTGCCAGTGGCAGGATAACCAGTAGGCGTAGCAGAAATCTCGGGTGCATTGCATCTCTCATCAGTAAACCAAATGATTATACCTTGGCCTTGGTTAATGGGAGAGGCAAACCTCTCTGTTTAGAGCCCCTCAGCTCAACTGAGGGAGCCTTTGCTGACAACCAAAAGGGCGCGCCTATCCGCTTCGGGAGTTTGAGTACTCCTGATGCAGATAGACGCGCCCATAGTGCAGCGTATTACGCTAATGAATCTCTAAACGTAGAAATCCAGGTCCTCTTGCGCTTTCAACAGGTCGCGCATCTTGATGGGGTCGTCTCCAAAGAAGAAGAGCAAGCCCCAGTGCGTCCCGAAGGCCGACCGGTCAGGAACGGTCTCTTCCGTAGGCGCGACTAATTCGTGCGACTCGAAATACGGGTGGTTAATCGTTTCTTCGGGCATTTCCAGCTTGCTAACAACACGTCGGCGTGGATACACACCGAAGCAACCTGCGTAGCCTTTTGCGTCGACCACTTCGCGGGGGAAGAATGCCGCCACTTCCTCTTTGGTGCTTTTGGGATCGAACACCAGCATTGACGCCTGATAAGCATTGAAGCCGTAGGCTTTCTCGATCAGTTCAAACGCTTTAAAGCCAGGCGGACGGTAGGCAACTTCACCAAAGTACATCTCACCATCTGCCGTGACGAAGTACTCGGGGTGAATCAAACCGAACTGGATGTCGAACGTTTTGATCAGCAGTTCAATCTGCTTAGTGATCGCGGTACGCCAGCTTTCGAGCTCTGCGGTGGCCGGCACGAATACCGAATAACCCAGTGTCACGTATTCCGAAATGTTCAGGAACTGGATTTTGCCATCGTGAATCCAGGCCTCAACGGCGAACTCCCAGCCATCCAGATGGCTTTCCATCAGCAGGGGATATTCTTCATCCGGAATGTTGTCGATCTCTTCTATCGTGCGAATCATCCGGTGGCCAAGACAGCCAGCTTTATCGAAGGCTTTGACATGGATCGGATCATCCGGGTCGCCATCAAGTTTAAGCAGCGTTTGGTTAACACGCTTCATGAAGCGAACGATGTCCTCTTTCTCATGCGCCTCTTCGAAAATGCCGACGCGAATGCCGCCAAGCTGAGCACGGCGCTTCATCAGAGCCTTGTCACGGAACAGAATGGACTGCCCGTACATGCGCGGGCTGTCGAGAAGAACCGAGTTGATCGCGCCGGACCACTCAACGGTTTCTTCGAACAGCGGAATGGCGATATCGACGCCTTCTTCTTTCAACCTTTCGGCGATTTCCATGGACCGGTCATTCAACCGGATAAAATCCCACGGAATAAACGGAATGTTGTTAGCGGTACAGAAATCCGCGGCCCATTCCGGAGCCACAACAATGTAGCGGCGGTCAAATTTCTGCGCAGCCTTGATCGCATTGACGCTCCAGCCAAGGAGTGCGATATAACCTTTGTTCGGATCTTTAGGCGTTTCAGTGCCTTTTACCGAGTCCAATTCCGGATCACGCCAGGCCGTTACTGCTTCGGGTAATTGCTTTTCTGATGTTATCGACATTCAATGTCCTCCTTGCTGGTTGATCCCATCTGACTGTGCAGAGATTGGAGCGCACCAAGTGAGCAGAGCATCAGTCAGTGGTGCTTAGGAGCGATAGGGACAACCGGCATTAGAAAAGTTTTTTAGCGCACCCGTTGTAACTAACCTAGTCGATACGGTTACAAATGGCAATTAAACTGTAGAGTTACTGTTGAATAACTGTAGAACTTTTCCTCTTGTTTGGGAGTTGATTATTTTCTCAATCGTTGAGATGTAAAATCAGTGAACGCTTATGTAGTATTGGTATGAAAATTTGCTGGGTAGGGTCTTCGTTGTAAGTGCTGTTGGATATTCAGGTTAAATTAATCGAGTAAAAGCGTTTTATCTATCGCGATAAACTCGCTGGCTTCATTGATTAATGACGCTGCAGTCAGTTGGGGGACGCCGTAAACCTCAACTCTTTTCCTGTACTTATTGCGAATTTTATTGACTAAAATATCAAAGTCTCCATCGCCGGAAACCAGCACGATAACATCTGCCTGCTCGGCGTACTCGATTGCATCGAGAGCAATGCCAACGTCCCAATCGCCTTTAGCGGAGCCGTCTGAGCGTTGAATAAACGGTTTCAATTTTACTTTAAAACCAATGGCTCTTAGTATGTTTTGAAATTCCCTTTGCTTCTGGTCTCCCCTGTCGATGGCGTAGCAAAAAGCCTGAACGACTTCTCTGTTAGCGGTAGCTTGCGCCCAGAATTTATTGTAATCAAAGTTTCGGTTATACGTTTCGCGAACAGTATAATAAATATTCTGGATATCAATGAATATGGCGACTTTTATCATTTGTATAATCTTTTTTAATTACTTATGAGTTGAGGGGTTGGGTCAGGTAAAAAGTACTAATTTCATGTTACCACCGTAAACT
>NZ_JAKVTW010000023.1 GCF_022489065.1 Vreelandella neptunia
AACTTTACCTGGATGTGATCGGTGAGGTGGAATGGTACGGTGATAATAATGATTATCTTGGTGGCTCGACGTTGTCGAAAGACGATACCTATCGTTTCAACACTATGCTCTCCTATGATGTCGGCCCAGGACGTTATCTCTGGAGTCGTTATGTAAAGCAGATAGGTGGCGAAGAATCCGTTGACAGTGTGCCGCTTGATAACGAGATAGATACCGACACCATGAGCATCGGTTATACCCATTGGGTCGGACAGGACTTCCAACTGCAGGCCGAATATACCCGCGACCTGAGTGTGGAAAATGGCTTCGAAACCGACGGCGTAACCTTACGCTTGGCGATTCCGTTCTGAGCAGAGGACTCATGCAACACCTGTCCTATCCAGTCTGGTGTTGACATGATTCGCTGCTACCGCCACTCTCAGCCGAATTGTCAGTAGCCAGCCACATCGGTGGTTAGCTACTGACCAATTTTATGAATGAGATACGGGCTCACTCAATGCAGTAAGTGCAGTCGGCGGTAGTCACGGGGAGAATGACCATAGATCCTTTTAAAGGTCCGACTGAAGTGGGCCGAATCATTGAAGCACCAGCGATAGGCAATCTCGGTGATAGATAAGCGCGCTTGGCCTGGACTTGCGAGCTCCTCCGCACAGGCCTGCAACCGGCTGCGCTGGATGTAGCGACAGACAGTATCGTCATGAGCTTCGAACAGCCTGTAGAGCTGGCGCAACGAGACGTTCAAACGCTCGGCTAACGATGTTGGGGTCAGGTCGGGATCCTGGAGCTGCTGCTCTATCAGTTGGCAGCACCCTTGGTAGAGCAGATCAAAAGTTGCCTCAGGCATACACCCTTGCCCCAATCCATGGGACAAAGGAACAAGCAGTGCTATAAGTGCTTCACAGATTGCCTCACCCTCTGCCTGGCTGGTATTGGCACTTAGTTTCCCGGAAACGATCCGGTTGATCATCAACTGCAATATCTGGCCACTAGGGCTGTTGGGAGTGAGCTTGCCGAAGGGTACTTCTCCCTGAGGTAGACGGGAAGCTAGCTCCGCTCGCGGCACATGGAAGGATGCATGCTCAATCATGCCACGTGGCATGATTTCACAGGCCCGGGCCGAATCAACCAATACCATCTCGCCAGGAAGTAACTCCAGGGTACGCCCCTGCTGGTGAATACCAGCCTGACCGCGGCGTTGCACGATCAGAAAACAGTACCGATCATCATCGTGTCCGATATTTAGCCGACGTCGTGCAATCAAGCTCGCATTTGTTCGGATCTCTGCAACTTCAAGACCACAGGTCACTTGAGACCCAACCTCACCGAAAAAAGGAGTACCATGCTCCGGAGGCCGAGAATCAAAACTTCCACAAACGTGACGAAGAGATGATAGCCAATTGTCAAACGCCGATAGTGAGGCTAAGGAAAGCGTCATGGGCTTCTCTACTCAAATAGTTATAATTATAAGTGCCTAATACAGTGTTCACCGCTATCAATTCTACCCGCACTCTTCTGGTATGGATAAAGTTCAACCGACATATATTAGGCCTACGATCAACAACAAGAGGTTATTACAAACGTTTCAAAAAGATATTCTTCAAAGCCACACAAGAGATAGTGCCGGTATCATCACCACGATCGCAATACGCACTATGTCGGCGCCAATAAAAGGTAGGATGCCGCGATTGACCGTCGACAGCGAAGCACCTCGGCTATATTTCTGGACGATAAACAGATTCATCCCCATGGGTGGTGTGATCAAACCTATTTCTACAACCATCAGCGCGACGATACCGAACCAGATGGATTTTTCCGTAGCATCAAGGCCAAACAGATCTAGCCCTAAGATAATCGGATAGAAGATAGGGATGGTGAGTAAAATCATGGATAACGAATCCATGACACAGCCTAATAGTAGATAAATCAACAGAATGATCAGCAACACGACAAGCGGCGCAAAGCCACTGCCCAAAATCCACTCCGCCAACGTGTTCGGCAGTTGTCCTAGTGCCAAGCCGCTATTTAAAAGATCAGCACCAATTACCACCAAGTAGATCATTGCGGTCGCTTCGGCGGTGCCAATCAAACTTTTATACACACCCTGCCAACGCATGCCGCCGCGCACTATGGCGTACAAACCACATGCAGCAGCGCCAATCGAGGCAGCTTCGGTTAAGTTTGCCCAGCCGCCATACAGTCCGAAAATGACGATAGCGAAAATAACTAGAATGGGGGCAATATCACGCAAGCTTACCACTCGTTCGGCCCATGAGTGGCGAGGCGCTCGCTCAACATCACGCATCGTTTTTATGGCCATGATGCGAATAACGACCATGTACCCGGCAACGGCTAGCAAGCCTGGGAGAATCGCCGCCATAAAAAGGGCGGCAATAGATTCTTGGGTTAATACCGCATAAACAATTAACGGCACCGAGGGGGGAATAAGAATACCCAAGGTGCCAGCTGCCGCTACCGTACCCGTCGCCAACCGCTGCCCATAGTGGTAACGCTCCAACTCAGGTAGTGCCACTTGGCTCATCGTAGTGGCAGTAGCGAGCGAAGAGCCACAAATGGCGCCAAAACCGGCACATGCACCCGCCGCCGACATCGCAAGCCCGCCGCGCCAATGGCCTATCCAACTGGCGCAGGCTCGAAATAGCGCTGCTGACAAACCTCCATGAACGGCAAACTGCCCCATCAAAACAAAAATTGGGATTACGGCCAGGTCATAGCTGGAAAACCGGGCATAGACTAAGTTATTCAGAGTAAAGAGTAACGAGTTGAGATCCCCATCATTAACCAACCAATAGCAGATTGCGCCCGCCACGAGCATGGCCACGCCGACATGCAAGCGCAAGCCTAACATCACTAACAAGATGCCCAACGAGATGGCACCGATTTCAAGGCCGCCCATCATAAGTTGCCCTCCTCTGCTGGGGTATGGGCTTCATCGCTAACCAAACAGTGGAAACCTTGGTACAACGCACACAGACCTAGCAATGCAAGCCCAGGCAGCATGGCTGCCTGGGGAATCCATTGCGGAATTCCCAGCTGTACACTTTGGGAGTTATAGGTAAGGCTATCGAGTGAGAGTAGTGCAGTTCTCCATACCAGTATCGCGCTCACTAGCGCCAATACTAAATGCGCAAACATCAATAAAACGCGGTTGAGGCCTGCCGGAAACAGTGTGCCAACGATATCGACACGAATATGGCGGTCATTGATTTCGCACAGTGGCAGAAAGCAAGCTACTGCAACGGCAATCATCATTTGCAGCAGCTCGATATCGCCAGATAAAGGCGCCGACCAAATCCGCCGACCCAGCATCGATACCAGCGACGTACCGATGGCAGTCAATAGCAGCAAACCGCCCACCATAGCCATCGCAATGGCTAATCGTCTCAGTAATATTTTTGTCATAACCCTCTCCCAACGACCTGGTAAGCCTTATATACGACTTAAAAGCCAGACGCTTTCAGACGCAGTTCAGGGGCCTGCTCTTCTACGATCACGGATAGCGACTCAGCCAGGGTGCGACGATCAATACCACCGCTACTATCAGCCATCCAGTTAGTCGCGAGACTGCGCGTCACCTCCTCCATCGAGTGCCAAGCGGCATCATCAAGTGTGATAACGGTATGCTCTGGGTCGGCTTCTACCCCACTCTTTGCTTCATCAATCGCGTCATCCCAGGCTTTACCGAAACGTTCGGAAAGCACTTCACCACTTAGAGAGTCCAGCACTTCACGTGCATCGTCTGGCAGACGGTCGTAACTGCGCTGATTCATCAACAGCGCCAACGCGGTCACTGTGGGGGTCGCCTGATCGTCGGCAGTTTCGGTGTGATAAAAGGTCACTTCGTTCAACTTGGTAGGCGGAACCACTTCCCAGGCAGCAGCGGCACCATCGATAACACCTTTCGCCAAGGTGTCTGCAATCTGGGCAGGCGGCATACTGACCGCAGAAGCGCCCAACTCTTCAATCAGGTTAGAGGCCATGCGGGTCGAGGCCCGCAGCCGTAGATCATTCATATCGGCAAGATTATTGATGGGTGTTTCACGGGTATGAAAAACACTCCCCCCATCACTATGTACCGCAAGCAACTTATAATCGCGGAAGTCTTCCGCTGCATGGTCTTGGGTGAATTGCCACGCGATGCGGCTTGCCTCAACCCCTCCCGAAGGAAGCACAAAAGGCAGTTCTAACGCTTCACTACGCGGGAAACGCCCCGCAGAGTAACCCAGTGCTGTCCAGGCGATATCAACGACGCCATTACGAACTGTATCGGCAAGCTGGGCGGGCGTGCCACCCAATTGCATAGAAGGATATATTTGGCAGCGCAGCTCACCCTCAGAGCGGGTCTCAAGGTCTTCACACCAGGGTTCAATTACATGTTGCTGTGCGTTCGACATGGCGGGCAAGAAGTGCATGATTCTTAATGTTGTTGTCGCGTGGGCGGGTAGTGTCGCCGTTATAAGACCGACGGCTGATACGCCTAGGGCAACGCGCATACAACGTGATAATAATTGAGATTTACGCATGTTTTTCACCATTGTTATTAAATATGAAAATTGCATATTCGACATTTCATTAATATATAAACAAAATACAGAGCATTAAAACAGTTATTCGTTAGTCGTAGACAACTAAAGCAAGTCAACGAAAAAATAGTGACGACCTTATGCCTCTAATAAAATGAGCCAGCTGTTAAGCTGGCTCGTGACTTTATGCCTGGAAGATAGGTTTAATGAAATCAGCGAGCTCGTCGGTAGCTGAAAGCGGCAACACGTGCGCCACATACTGGTCGGGCCGCACAACGACGACTGCCCCGTCCCGGGCGATGCCGCGAGCCTCAAAGATATCGTCATCGGACAGAGTGCCAAATACGTTCTCTAAATTGATTAGCGAATAGGGGCCGACTTCAGGCTTGAAAGCATTAGGCACACAATTAATATCGACGGCTTCATGCGGTTGCTGATAGATAACCTTGACATCAAACCAACTGCTGAGGCCCTCAGGCTGCGGTGCGACTTGCAACGGCGAACTGTCTGACGTTTTCAACCAATCGGCAAGCTTATCCACGGCTGAGGAGGTTTCCACTGTTGCTGAATCAGCAAACACATACAGGCGCCAGCGACCATCAGCTTCTGCTAAGTGACCAAGATGCAATGGGTTACCGTCGCAGACACGCACGGCTTTGGCCGATTTGAAGCGCTTTCCAATCGGGAACCCTGTAGCGAGCGCTTGATGCCGGTTTCCCCCAGTAATCAATGATGGCTGATATTCGGTCATAAAACCGGCCGGAAACTCGATAGTCCGGGTATAAAAATCCTCAAGCGCAGAAGGATCCTCAAAATCCTCAGGACGCTTAGCCATCATCGACGACCATTCTTTGTCAAAGTCAATCAGGTTTTTAGCCACCACTTGTCGCTCGGCAGAGTAGGTCGACAGTAGGCTGGCAGGGCTGATACCGGTTAGCACATGACCCAGCTTCCAACCCAAGTTAAATCCGTCCTGCATGGAAACGTTCATGCCCTGTCCGGCTTTGGCGCTGTGGGTATGGCAAGCGTCTCCCGTAATAAATACGCGAGGAAGACGACCAGAACTAGCGTCTTCAACGTCGTCAAAACGGTCAGTGAGACGGTGTCCGACTTCATACACGCTATGCCAAGCCACATGGCGCACATCCAGGGTATAGGGATGCATGATTTCGTTGGCTTTGGCGATGATGGTCTCAATCGGTGTTTCCCGAACCTTGTTGCCTCCATCCTCTGGGACTTCCCCTAG
Source organism: Vreelandella neptunia (assembly GCF_022489065.1). Classification (GTDB taxonomy): domain Bacteria; phylum Pseudomonadota; class Gammaproteobacteria; order Pseudomonadales; family Halomonadaceae; genus Vreelandella; species Vreelandella neptunia_A. The sequence continues at coordinate 5,788 of NZ_JAKVTW010000023.1, forward strand.
ATCTACATACATTCTGAATAGGTGCCCACCCTCACGCGGGATAAGAAGAATACTGCCGCCTTCATGGGATTGAATCGCACACTTGGTGCGAATATCAGGGAAATCAGTCACTGCCAGCACATCCATGACACCCCAGGCGTGGTTCGCTTGATCGCCTGCTAGCTTGCAACCAATGGCAGTCCGCACACCACTGCGCGCACCGTCACAGCCTATGACATACCTGGCACGCACCACTTTGTCCTGCCCTTCATTTTCGCCCGTAGAATGGCGTAGCGTCACCGTGACCGGATACGCTTCATTCGCGTCCGAAATTGTAAGGCTTTCAAAAGCAAAACCGTAATCTGGTTTAAGTCGAGCCGGGCCATTGTGGGCAGCCTCAGCTAGGTAATCGAGCACCCTGGCCTGGTTAACAATCAGGTGAGGGAACTCACTGATACCTTGCGGGTCATCAGCGGTACGCGCTGCTCGCTTAATGTTCTTCGGCATCTGTGAGTCAGGCTTCCAAAAAGCCATCTCGGTTATACGATAAGCTTCTGCGGTGATCTGATCGGCAAATCCAAAGGCTTGGAACGTTTCGACACTTCGAGCCTGAATGCCATCGGCATGACCAATTTCCAACCGCCCCGCACGTCGTTCCACAATACGCGTGGCAATACTAGGGAATTGAGCTAATTGAGCAGCCAGCATCATCCCAGCAGGCCCCGTACCCACAATAAGAACATCGACTTCTTCAGGCAGCGTCTGCGGTCGATTCAAGCCAGTACCAGTAGCCGTCTTAATACGCGGGTCACAGGAAATATATCCATAATGATGGAATTGCATAATATCTACCTCATAAAGGTGAAGTGATAGGGCTACCCCCGCCGTGGCAAGACAAGAAAATATCTTGAGCGGGGACTGGTCACACTGCCGGGGCCTTCACCGTTAGACCTCTTCCTGGCACGTGCTGCTTCTTCTATTTCTATGCTGATCCAGGTGACTACCCATGAGGATGTGTTTTACGCAGTCTTGATGGTACTTTTCATAAAACACACACCGACATTAGTAGACCATCGTTCATTAGTTAAAAAATATTGTTAATCTATAAACATTACGCTGTACCTCGTAGCGTAAAAATAATATATAAACAGGTATTATTGACATTAAATGTCATGCAAGGGAGAGATTGTTTGTTATAAAATTTTCTTCTTGACAGCCTATTTTGTTTTTTTGTTAATATATTAATGAAATACGAGTCTACTTCAGATATAACGACGCTATACGTCGCTCACCAGCACCCTCGCGGTAGTTCGCCCCCGCGTTTTTAGGGAGATATGACATGCCACACCTGCATATCGAATACTCGCCAAGCATTGATGAACATGTTGATGTTCATCACGTTTGCCTAGTCGCCTATCAAGCGATGAGAGAGAGCGGTATTTTTCCTCTCGCGGGCATTCGTGTACGCGCCTTCGCCGCTAGCCATTGCATCGTCGCCGACAATCACCCAGACAACAATTTTATGGCAATGACCCTTTCGATCGGTGCTGGCCGGGACACGGCTGCGCTGAAAGCGGCTGGCGACCACCTATTCTCAGCCGTGCAACAAGCGTTTGCCATTCCACTTGCATCTCCCTATTTCGCTTTGTCTCTGGAGATCCGTGAGATCAACGCGGATCTGAGCTGGAAAGACACCCCCATTCACAATCGACTGTCCTAATTCAGGAGCCTCTTCCATGAGCACACTACAAGGCAACATCGAACGCGCGCAGGAGTACCTTCAACGCTTCAAAGAGCAAGGTGTCCTTAATCACATTAACGGTGAATCGACACACGCCTCGTCAGGCGATACGTTTGAGACGCTCTCGCCAATCGACCTTAAGCCTTTGGCTAAGGTAGCTCGGGGCGGTCTCGACGACATTGACCGCGCAGTTAAAGCCTCGCAGGAGGCCTTCAAAACCTGGAGCAAGACGCCTGGCAAAGAGCGTCGCGCCATCCTGATTAAAGTTGCCGAAGCCATCGAAGCACGAGCCGAAGAGATCGCTTTCACCGAATGTATGGATACCGGCCAAGCGCTGCGCTTTATGTCTAAAGCCGCTATTCGTGGCGCGGCTAATTTCCGCTACTTTGCCGACAAAGCCCCTCAGGCTGAAGATGGACAGGCACTGCGTAACGACACTCAAATGAACGTGACCTCCAAGCGCCCGCTTGGCCCAGTCGGGGTTATCACCCCATGGAATACACCGTTCATGCTTTCAACGTGGAAAATTGCCCCCGCATTGGCCTCTGGTTGCACTGTCGTTCATAAGCCTGCTGAATTCTCGCCAATGACCGCTAAGCTATTGGTAGAGATTGCCGAAGAGGCCGGTTTGCCCAAAGGAGTACTAAACCTAGTCAACGGCTTTGGTGAAGACGCCGGTAAAGCACTGACCGAACATCCTGGGATTAAAGCCATTGCCTTCGTAGGGGAAAGCCGCACTGGCCAGATGATCATGGCTCAGGCAGCGCCAACGCTGAAGCGCTTTCACTTCGAACTGGGCGGCAAAAACCCGGTCATTGTTTTCGACGATGCCGACATTGATCGCGCGGTCAATGCCGCTAGCTTCATGATCTACTCACTAAACGGTGAACGCTGCACTTCCTCTTCGCGTCTGCTGGTGCAAGAGTCAATCTACGAAGAGGTTACTCGTCGCGTGGCTGATATCGCTAACAACGCCAAAGTGGGACATCCACTCGATCCAGAAACGGTAGTTGGCCCATTAATTCACCCTGAACATGAGCAGAAAGTCCTTTCTTACTTCGAAAAGGCGCGTGAGCAAGGTGCCACCATTGCGGCTGGTGGTATGAAAGTCGGCGAAGAGGGCTGTTTTGTTCGCCCCACTCTCTTTACCAACGCCACGAATGACATGGTGATAGCCCAAGAAGAAATCTTCGGCCCCGTCTTAACCGCTATTCCGTTCAAAGATGAGGAAGAGGCGCTGAGCATCGCCAACGATACTCAGTACGGACTCGCAGCTTACCTTTGGACTAACGACCTAAACCGGGCGATGCGTCTGACTGATGCGCTCGAAGCGGGAATGATATGGGTCAACTCTGAAAACGTTCGCCACCTACCCGCTCCCTTCGGCGGTGTAAAGGCTTCCGGTATCGGGCGTGATGGAGGTGACTGGTCTTTCGACTTCTACATGGAAACGGTCAACGTTTCATTCCCGCGTAAGACACATCAGGTTCCCAATCTCGGCTCAGCCTAGCGCTGGCTGGGAGAGTTCCAGGCTTAACCACCTTATTTAGCTGATACATGGAGACATCACATGCCTACACCCGCTCCTAACTTATACCCTGATTTCAATATTATACGCTTGAGTCATGTAATTTTCGGGGTCACTGATCTGGCCAAAAGCCGCCATTTTTATGTGGACACGCTCGGCCTTCAGGTAACCGATGAGGATGATCGGCGCATCTACCTGCGTGCAATGGAAGAACGCGGCCATCATTGCTTAGTACTGGAAAAAAGCGACACAGCCGCGATCCAGGCTTTGTCTTTCAAACTGTTTGACGAAGTTGAACTTGATAAAGCATATACCTGGTTCGAACAACAGGGTCACTCGGTGGAATGGGTGGAGCGTCCCTACCAAGGCCGCACCCTACGCACGGTCGATTGTTTTAACACTCCCATCGAGTTTTACTTCCAAATGGATCGGCTGGCGCCCATTCATCAGAAGTACGAACTCTACCGAGGTGTCAAACCCCTGCGTATTGACCACTTCAATCTCTTCTCCTCAAGCGTCGATAAAGCCGTTGAATTTTATAACAGCATGGGCTTTCGCGTTACCGAGTACACCGAAGATGAAGAGAGTGGCAAGCTGTGGGCTGCCTGGATGCACCGCAAAGGCGGTGTCCACGATATAGCGTTCACTAACGGCGAAGGTCCGCGCCTGCACCACACCGCCTTTTGGGTACCGACGCCGCTCAACATCATCGATTTATGCGACCTGATGGCGACAACCGGCTACGTGGACAACATTGAGCGCGGCCCGGGGCGTCATGGTATTTCCAACGCTTTCTTCTTATATATTCTGGATCCCGATGGTCACCGCATTGAGATTTACTGCTCTGACTACCAGACCGTTGACCCAGACCTAGAGCCGATCAAGTGGGATTTGAAAGATCCACAGCGGCAAACCCTATGGGGCGCACCTGCACCGCGCTCATGGTTTGAGTATGGTTCTGTATTTGAAGGAGTTGATACCGAAACGTCTCAGCTCAAGGCAACCCCGATTGTCGCCCCCTGACATCCCCACTTTTAGCTAAACGTTTTGGTGCAAACGGCTCGGCGGTGCCGAGCCTTAGGAGAATTTCATGAGCACACCCCTACCCCCTCGCTTAGCCTCCTTTCACGCCAACGGTGCCGACCGCTATGGCGTTGTGACACCTGAAGGCATTGTCGATTTACTGCCCGAATTCGGCACTCGCTTTAAAGGGCTTAAAGAAGTCATTGAAGCCGGCGCCATCGACGAGCTACTGCAGGCTGCGGAGGGCCGCAGCCCCAGCTACCGTGAAGAAGACGTCACCTATTTAATCCCGATTACCAACCCTGAGAAATTGATCTGCGTGGGAGTCAACTTTCCTTCTCGCAATGAAGAGTACAAAGATGGTCAAGCCGCTCCGAGCAAGCCTTCCTTGTTCATTCGCTTCCCACGCAGCTTTGTCGGCCACCACCGAAACCTAGTACGTCCACCGGAAAGTGAGCAACTTGATTACGAAGGCGAAGTGACCATCGTGATCGGCAAAGGCGGACGACGAATTTCGAAAGAAAAGGCCTACGAGCACATTGCGGCTCTCACACTATGTAATGAAGGCACCATTCGAGATTGGGTACGTCATGCCAAATTCAACGTCACTCAAGGCAAAAACTTTGATGCCACGGGCGCGATCGGGCCTTGGCTGGTGCCGTTTCGTAACGCCGCTCAATTAGACGACATCGAGTTAACGACGCGGGTCAACGGCGAGGTACGCCAGAATGATCGCACCTCACGCATGATGTTCGATTTTCGCTATATCGTGAACTACGTTTCGACGTTTACCACGCTGGCGCCGGGTGACGTCATCGTCTGTGGCACGCCTACCGGCGCGGGCGCGCGTTTTGATCCGCCTATTTGGCTCAAGCCAGGCGATGTGGTTGAGGTCGAAGCAGATGGTATCGGCAAGCTAGTGAATGGTATTGAGGATGAGCAAAATGCCGTTAACTAATATTCAGATATCCGAGGCTGCTGATGCCCTTCTAACAGCGGAGAAAAACCGCGAGCAAATCGGCTTGCTATCGCTCAAATATCCCGACATGACCCTTGATGATGCTTATGCCATTCAAGCTGCACAGCTTGAAAAAAAGGCGGAACACCGCGTCATTGGCTGGAAAATTGGATTAACGTCAAAAGTGATGCAAGACGCCCTCGGAATCGATACTCCCGATAGTGGCGTGCTTTACGACTACATGCGCTTTGACACAGGCGCGGTCATCCCTAGAGACCACTTTATACAGCCACGCATTGAAGCCGAGATCGCCTTTGTAATGAAGGCACCGTTAGAGGGTGAGGTGACACGCGAAGAGGTCCTGGCGGCAACCGATTACGTGGTGCCTTCCCTGGAAATTCTGGATACCCGTATTGTGCGCAAGGATGACCGTACCGGTCAGGCACGCGTCATCTTCGATACCGTTTCCGATAATGCCGCTAATGCGGGCATTGTGCTTGGTAAAGAGCAGCATTCGCCGGAAGCGTTTGATCTGCGTTGGGTAGGATCCATCGTTAAAAAAGATGGCGATGTAGTCGCCACCGGTCTCGGAGCGGGCGTCCAGGATGACCCGGTTACCGGGTTAGTGTGGTTGGCTCGACGAATGGCTACCTACGGCCAGCGTATTGAACCCGGGCAGGTCGTGTTGTCTGGCTCGTTTATCGGCCCCGTGGAGTGCCCTTCTGGCAGCGACATCGAAGCAGACTTCGGTTCATTTGGTATGGTAAAGCTCCGTTTTGAATAACTAGCGTGCGTCACTGTTGCTCAAACTGATGATGACGGTAACGTGAGGGGGAAGTGCCTGCATGACGAGCAAAGAAGCGACAAAAGTAGGCGGGATCCTGAAAACCCAACTGGTAGCCAATCTCGTTGACCGTCATGCGAGTGAACGTCAACATGCGTCGCGCTTCCTGCACCAATCGCTCATGCACCAACCGCTTGCTAGGCACGCCCGCGATACGACGACAAATACTGTTAAGCCTAGCCTCGGTAACGTTCAGGGCCGTAGCATACTTCGTCAGCGTCCAATGCGCCTTGAAGTGCGCTTCGATTTCCAAGTTGAAACGATGGAACAGGGTCAGTTCGTCCTGTCGGGTATGTTGCGCCTTGAGCGAGTTGGCCGAAAGGCGAAACAGGCTGATAAAGATCAACTGTGTGAGCGTGGTAAGTGCAGCGTCACGCCCCTTGCGGTAGGAATTAAACTCAGTTCCCAACTCGTCGAAAAGCCGCTCGACTCGCATCACCTCATGACGTGCCTCCTGACTAACGTTGCCCGTCGCGACGCACACGGGGCTAATCTTCTGAATGCTTCCCAAATCGGCGCTCTCTTCAAGCAGCGACCACACCAGCTGTTGGCGAACGGTCAGCACATGGCCATCACTGCCCTCTTCGGTAGTAAACGAGTGGGGCACCGTGGGCGGGGTCAAAAAAAACATCGGCCCCTGCTGGTGATACTGCCGATTATCCAGGTACACCCTCACCATGCCGCTTTTAATATAGTGAACCTGAAAAAAACGGTCATGGTGATGAACGGGCATGTTCCGGCCAAAGAAGTCGGCCATGGGTGCCAAGGCATCGTAATGCACATTGGCATCAGCATACCGTTGATCGTATTCCTGCCCGATAGTGATATTGGGAATGGGATCCAACGCCATACATCAGCTCCTAAGTGGGCGCGCCTTAACCCGCAACGCTGTTTACATAGTAACAAATTACTTAGCTACAAATTCCATAACCACAACGTCACGAGCGTCCCCTCTATGGCAACGGGATGTTCGCCATATGCTTGCGTTCGTATTTCAAGCGTCACGCTACATTGAGAGAAATTAAGATGGGCGAAATCGTCTTAGCAGCCAAAATTACCCATGTCCCTTCCATGTATCTGTCCGAACAGCCCGGCAAGCACCATGGCTGTCGCACGGAAGCCATTGCCGGGCACAAAGAAATCGGCCGCCGTGCCAGAGAAGCAGGGGCAGACGTTGCCTTGATATTTGATACCCACTGGCTAGTCAACAGCGGCTACCACATCAACTGTAGCGACCATTTTGAAGGGATCTACACCAGTAACGAATTGCCCCATTTTATTCAGGATATGGAGTATCGCTACTCAGGCAGCCCTGACCTTGGCGAGCGCATCGCCGAGGTAGCCAACCGCTCCGAAATCCGCACCATGGCACATAACATTAAAAGCTTGAAACTTGAGTACGGCACGCTGGTACCTATGCGCTATATGCACATGGGCGAACCGGAAGAGAAAGCCTTCAAAGTCGTATCTATTGCTGCCTGGGATGCCTGGCACGACCTGAATGAAAGCATCAAATTTGGTGAAGCCATACGCCGCGCTATTGAAGCCAGCGACCACAAAGTAATGGTTCTAGCTTCTGGTTCGCTTTCCCACCGCTTCAGCGATAACAGCAACGCGATGGAAAACCTTCACCGCTGGACCCGGGAGTTTGACCGTCAGATGGATATGCGGGTGGTCGAAATGTGGCGTAAAGGACAATTTAAAGAGTTCCGCGCCATGCTGCCGGAGTACGCCCAGCACTGCTATGGCGAGGGCGGCATGCATGATACGGCCATGCTGCTGGGCGTGTTAGGAGAAGACTACGATAAGCCTTCCGAAATACTTACCGAGCCTTTTGGCAGCTCAGGCACCGGCCAAATCAACGCGGTTTTTCCAGTTTAGGCACCGCTGAGTAGCCGTTGTGCTTTACCGGCTTCCATTGTGCTAGCGATGACAACTCAATAAAGATGCAGGAGGAAAAGCATGGAAATACCCACCAATACGTTCAAGCAGGCGCTAGCCGATGATCAGTCACAAATTGGTCTATGGCTGGGGCTAGCAAATGGTTACTGCGCCGAACTTTCAGCCAATGCGGGGTTTGATTGGCTATTAATTGACGGCGAGCATGCCCCCAACGATCTGCGTACGATTCTTGAACAGTTACAGGCAGTGGCGCCCTACCCAGCCCATCCTGTCGTACGACCGCCCGTTGGGGACACTGCGCTTATCAAGCAGTACCTCGATATCGGCGTTCAGACGCTTTTAATTCCTATGGTCGATAGCGCCGAGCAGGCCCGTGAGTTGGTGCGTGCCACGCGCTACCCACCGGAAGGCATCCGTGGTGTGGGCAGCGCCTTGGCACGGGCCTCACGCTGGAACAGCATCCCTGGTTACCTGGATAAAGCTGACGGCGAAATCTGCCTTTTGGTTCAGATCGAAAGTCAGGAAGGCCTTAAGAACCTTGATGAAATCGCCGCCGTAGGGGGCGTAGATGGGGTATTCATCGGCCCCGCCGACCTAAGTGCGTCACTCGGCCATCGCGGTAATCCGGGGCACGAAACGGTGCAGAACGCCATTGAAGACGGCATTCAGCGAATTCGCAATGCGGGTAAAGCGGTCGGCATCTTATCGGCAGACCACAAACTTGCTGAGCGCTATTTAACGCTGGGCTGCACGTTTGTCGCGGTAGGTGTAGATACCAGCGTGCTCATGAACTCGCTTAAAACATTAGCTAGCACGTTTAAAGGGCAAACAGAACCAGCGGTTTCTACTACGCCGTCGGTTTACTAAACCTGCCAATAGCGAAGTATCCAAAAATTCATTTTTAACGTTAGGAATAGCTTATGAATTTGCATGATTCCGGCTTGCTACGTCAGCAAGCTTATATTAATGGCCAGTGGGTCGATGCCGATAATGGCGATACGTTCACCGTGACCAGCCCCGCTGACAACGCCACCATCGCCAATGTTGCCCGGATGGGCAAGGCAGAAACACGCCGGGCGATTGAAGCCGCCGACGCCGCGCTGCCCGCTTGGCGTAATAAAACCGCCAAAGAGCGCGCCGCGATTCTGCGTCAGTGGTTTACGTTGATGCATGAGCACAAAGAAGATCTGGCACGCCTGCTTAGTTGGGAACAAGGCAAACCCCTGGCTGAGAGCCGGGGCGAGATTGATTATGGCGCCAGCTTTATCGAGTGGTTTGCAGAAGAAGGCAAACGGATATACGGCGACATTATTCCTAACGACAAACCGGGACGTCGTCTTGTCGTTATCAAACAACCGGTAGGAGTTGTGGCCGCCATCACCCCTTGGAACTTCCCAGTGGCGATGATTACCCGCAAAGCAGGCCCTGCCCTGGCTGCGGGTTGCACCATGGTACTCAAACCCGCTTCAGAAACACCGCTTTCAGCGCTTGCTCTGGCAGTGCTTGGTGAACGTGCTGGCATTCCTACCGGCGTATTTAATGTGGTGGTTGGGCGTGCAAGCGAGATTGGCGGCGAGCTGACCCGTAATGAACGTGTTCGCAAACTGTCGTTCACCGGTTCAACAGAGATCGGCCGCCAATTGATGGAAGAGTGCGCGGGTACAATTAAAAAAGTCAGTATGGAGCTGGGCGGCAATGCGCCCTTTATTGTCTTTGACGATGCCGACCTTGATGACGCCGTAGAAGGCGCCCTGGCATCCAAATTTCGTAACAGTGGCCAAACATGTGTTTGCACCAACCGTGTGTTGGTACACGATGCGGTGTATGACGTATTTAGCGAGAAACTCGTTGCCGCTGTTAAAAAACTGAAGGTCGCCTCCGCTGAAGATGAAGGCGCTCAACAAGGCCCACTTATTAATAAAAAAGCGGTCGAGCAAGTACAAAGCCATATAGACAATGCCGTTAGCAAAGGCGCTAAAGTGCTATGCGGTGGCCAGTCACACTCCCTCGGCGGCAACTTCTTTGAGCCGACCGTACTTGGCGATGTAACACTTGCCATGGATGTCGCTAGCGAAGAGACCTTCGGGCCGTTGGCTCCGCTTTTTCGCTTCAGTACCGAGGATGAAGCCATTGCTATGGCTAACGATACACCATTTGGTCTCGCCGCCTACGTATACACCCAAAACATCGGGCGTTGCTGGCGTGTAGGGGAGGCACTTGAGTATGGTATGGTAGGTATTAACGAAGGTATTATCTCAACAGAAGTTGCGCCTTTTGGCGGCATCAAGGCTTCAGGTGTCGGTCGCGAGGGGTCTCACTACGGTATTGAGGACTATCTCGAAATTAAATATATGTGTATGGGAATCAAGTAAGACTCCCAAGCCACCAGGCTAGCTGCCCTGGTGGCTATTGTTCAAAAGGCACAACATGGCACGACCTACACCCTCTTTAACTTTAGCGTTAATGCAGGCTAGAGAATCCGCAATGGAATTTTTCAGGCCGCATCTCAACCGTAACAATATTACCGAGCAGCAGTGGCGAGTCATTCGTATTCTGTGGCAGTCAGAAGAGCAAACCCTCGAAAGCCACCGGCTTGCAAAACTCGCCTGTATCCTGCCACCTAGCTTAACAGGTGTACTCGTTCGGCTGGAGCAAAACGGCCTAGTTAAGCGTTGGAAACCAGAAACGGATCAGCGCCGCCTTTGTGTGACGTTGACCAATGAAGGCAATGCACTGTTTGATGAAATGCGGGTAGAGATGGCCAGCCAGTACAAAAAAATACAGCAGGCATTAGGCCCAGAGAAATACCGCACATTAATGAGTCTACTGAAGGAAGTTCAGCAGCTTAACCCTGAAGAATCAACGAGTAGTTCTGACTCATAAAGCCTGAATTCTACCAATAAGTGCAGCATCAGCGTTTTGCATAACAACGCCTGCATTTACGCCTCCGTTCCTCCGCCCATTAAACCAACCACACCGCTTGTCATCCAGTGGTGTAGTTGCGAATAAAACTCAGCAATAAGATGGATACATAACTCTCAAATATCATCTTCCAAGCTCTGTCGTTTCTAAGTGGCAAATAATTAACGTATTCATATAAAATAGAATATAGCGAATTATACTTAACCAAGGGAGGCATAAGCGCTAGTAATGAACACAAAGCCCCATACAGGTGTCACCGCCTGGTTAGTAGACAATCGCTCGGCTCTCCTCTCGGCATGCCTGCTGGCAATCTCCGCCCTGGTTGCATTTGGCTTGGTCAGCATGCTTCATTTGCAAAATGCCTTTTGGGCGGCAATGCCGGTCTGGGTGGTAGCCCTGTAGTGGTCAAGTAAAACTGGCCACCAGTTTATAGTTAACCCAGTATTTTTCCTCTGCCTGATTCGGATACATTCCATCATTATGCTGATGTGGTCTTAGCTGGCTGTAATACCCGATTAAATAGTTCACGATATGATGATGACCCTGCAAGAATGAGCGATAGCCATATATGGGCACCCTTTCAACCTTCATGCTTCTGAAGAATCGCTCCATTGGGGCATTATCCCGGCAATTTTCATGCCTACTCAGGCTTTGCTTTATCTGGCATTTCCAGAGCGTTTGATGGAACTTGCGGCGCGTATAATGACTGCCTTAGTCGCTGTGGAACATAACCCCTTTAGGTCGCCCATGGCTCTCATAGGCCATTTTTAATGCACTGCTGGTGAGCTCACTATCTGGCGATAACGACATCGACCAGCCAATCGTTTTTCTAGCAAATAGCTCAGTGACCACGGCTAGACAAGCCCTATAATTGCCGTTTCAGATATACGTAACGTCACCACACCAAACTCGGTTGGGCGCCTCAACATTAAATTGACGCTCTAAGTGGTTCGGTATCTCAACATGCTCATCACCTGTTATCTTGTAGGTTTGCTCAGGAACTTGGCAGCTAATCAGACCATGTTTTTCCATCAGGCGGCCATCGCGATAGCGACTTAACGGCAAATCGTGCCTGGTCGCCATATCTGCGATGCTGCGTGCACCTGCAGAGCCTTCGCTCTTGCGAAAAAAGCTCTCTAACCTTAGCTATTCCCTTGGCCTTCATGGCACACGCAGGTTTTTTTGAACGTTGTACCTAGCATTTAAAGCTGCGGCGATGGACGCCAAACACGACACACAGCTTTTTGACTGGGTAGCTCGTCTTGAGTTTCTCGATCAGCGAGAAGTGTTCAGGGACTCCGATATCAAGAGAGCGGTAGCTTTTTTTGAATGCACCCGCCAGCGTCAATTATCACCATGCGTATCCAGGTGGTTTGCTACGCTTTCGCTGGAAGTTGCCAATCACTCAGTAGCTATGCTGCGCCTTAACGAGCCAGCCATGCCTCGGCTCATGCAGGAAGCCTGTTTCGTGGGAGGACTATTGCACGATATTGGTAAGACATATACTTATGACTCCAAAAGCAAGCCAAATGCCGCCTGGAAGCTGTGCAGCCATGACGTGTTTACGCTAGAGGCTTGTGCCTACGGGCTTACATACTTGGATGCACATGAACCCGACATTGCGATGACACTTCGCCATTTGTGGACATGTGATTCGCCAGGCGCTCGTTACGGACAACCCGCAGCGATGACGTTGGCCCGTTATATTCGTGACAGGGATGGGCAAAGCGCGATGGCCGATAACCACCAGCGGGCTTTTCGCCGTCAAACTAGCAAGGGATTTGGCCGACTCGGACAAAACCTTTTTTGGCAGCCTCAACTACCTGCTGCCGCTTCTCATTGATGCACTCTTTTACTTTTCGAATTGAGTCGTCAGCTTTTGGTGTGGCGGTTCTATCAAAGCCAAAGCAAAAAGAAAAATTTTATGACCATGCCAAGTGAACGCAAGCGTTCGGTCATCCAGACCCGAGAATTCTTGATCGAGCTAAACCGTAACACTGACTTTCCGGAAACCATCCGCAGGCAAGCAAAGCAGCTATTAAGGCATTACCCGTCACAGATAGAGATGCTAGACGCTGGCCAACTGGAAGAGCACCTTACTGGTAGGACTATAATATTGCAGTCTATTTTCAGCTCAGCTATTGAGGGACTTTAAATTATAGCACTACTCAAGCAGGGGGTGACTTCGCGGGTAGCTAGAATATGTAAGATCATTCAAAATAATTCAATAGGAAAATCAAACATGAGCTATATCTTAAGGAATGGTCATTAAACGGAGGAAATAATGGGAACAACGGAAGATACAGGCCAAGCAATTTTCGCGTATCGTGCTTTCGATTTGCGAGACCATTTTCCTCAACCGTTAGAGACCTTTCGTGAAGCCCTGGAGTGTTTACAAAGCGATGTTGCCTATATGGCCGCAATGAGCGGAGAGATCATAGCGTACTTGCGGGGCGGAGGGTCGATAAAGATTCCTGATGACTTTTTCATTTATCGTTCAGACAATAGTATTGATCTCTTGGGCGAAGAAGAGAACGATGCTATTTGCCTAGCAGTGGAAGCTTGGCTCCTTGAAAGGTTGGCTCAAATTAGTGCTGATTTATCACCACCCGAACCATCACGAATAAGGCCCTACAAGCTTGAGCTACTGCTCGACCAATGTGACGCGAATGCTGATGAAACAGATGACGTATGCGCTTGGCGTGATCTAACTGAAGTAGGACGGGAGCGACTTGATGAATGCAGTGCATCCAAAAAGCCATTATAAACAACGTCAGACATCTGACGAGCAAATTATATGTATATTAATTAAGGTCAGCAATCATGATCAAATCACCTGAACAATGGCCAACAATACACCCACTGCCCTTCTTTGAAATAGAGCTATTAGCCAACCTCACGCCACAGTCTGCCCACGCTGATGAAATAGCGTCTCTCTTACCCAAGGAAATTGAACATTGGAATAGCCCGGCTGAGGATAAATCTCCCTCAGGAGAAGCACGAGTAGATCCCCGTGAGACCTGAACTTAAATATTAAGTGGCTGCATTTCCATCAGTCAAACGTGAATGGCAATGGAGCATATACCAGGAAATATACTTATAACATTGGGATGATTCATAAATAAACTGTTGGAGATATCACTGATGGCAACAAAAGACTTTGATCACGAAGCCAAAGTAGCGCCTCGTCCTCTTCGTAGCACCTCTCCTTTCGGTGAAACGGTTATTTTGGGCAAAACTACAGAACCTAAGAAAGAGCAAAATATTGAAGAGTTGCTACAAGCACGGCGTAGGGCACATCAGCGTGCTCGCGATGTTATTTTCGAACATAGAAAAGAGCTACTAAACAAAAAATAATATGCATTTGAAATTAGCAGAAAAGCTCAGAATCGAGGGCTAGACCATCAATCAATGGCACCTTTCAGTCATTGATGCCGACAGATGGTAGACATATGCACGACAGCCCTTTTGAGCCTCCTTCGGAGGCAACATCGACCCCATTATGAAACACATTTCGTTAGCAACAGTTTAGGAGTGACATAAAGAAGTCTCTGTTTAAGATAGTTACTTATCGAGTGCTAATTAAAAAAAATTAGCAGGCATCGAAAAACAAGAGCTTATTGCTATAACCCTAGCGAAAATCGACGAGATTCTCCTGTTCGAGAGGCATTTACCAGACATCCGCCAATGGGTGAGCATGGCCCAGACACACATGGCCGAGGCGGAGACATCAAACAAGCCTCTATGGCCAGTCTATAGAAAATTGGCTAAAAACCCAGATTAAGCTCTATCAAACGCTAATTGAGGCACTTAGGATCCAACCGGCAAGGAGTTGTTGATTTTCTTCTTGGGCCCAATTCTATAAGATCCTCAGCAGTACGAGGGCCTCTCTGTTAAGAGTTGTTTAATGGTGTCGTTTTTAAATTTCAGCGCTACGAGAATGATTCTCGAAATCCATGGCTATGGAGTAATTCAAGCCAATCCAACTTTCCGTTGGGCGTCAAGATAGCCTCGAAGAGAGCGCAAAGCCGATAAGCCACCGCGATTCATAAGCTCCATGGGAGAGAGACCACCAAAAGGGGCATTATCAATCAAGTGATGAAGCCACCGTTGTCGGCCTTCTTCTTGAGGAAATAGCAATGTTAACGACCGGTAGATACCTAGGAGGTTAGATGCACGTTCAAGCTGCTCAGCCGTTAAGCTTGCCTGTAATGGCGTAGCTGTCCACTTTCGATAACTATCAATATTAATTTCTAGAAGCGCTGCCATGTCTGTATCTGACAACCTCCATTCTTGGGCAATAGTTGGAAATGTGTGCATCACTGCGACACCTGTTTCCTCACTATTATGCGCTGCAATACGATCAGGACGGCGATGCTGACGCCATTCAAGCCAGTCGATCTCATAAGCCAATGGGCCATCCTCGTTTTCAACCACTGGACATCCGGCACCCGTGAGATAACGTACAAAACCGTCTTGTAGCCTTATTGGTACCTCACGAATTCTAATATAGCGAGTGCCCGTCGGGGCAATGTGTGTCGGAACCTCTCCTGGGCTCACGGCATTGTTAGGCTCCAAGAAATCGGCTTCCCAGTGCTCACTGTCCACCGGCTCAAACGGCTTATCGTAATACTGAACAGATCCTTTTAAACGCTCAAGAGGACTTTTAGCATTGCCTGCGACAGTAGGTCTTTGCGGATCGTATTTTTGCGACATAGTGATTTTCTCCTCCCAACAAACCTACCAACTTATCCTCAAAACGCTTACGCGGTTTCTTGAGGGTAGATGGTCTGGCATTACTCTTCGGCAGTGGCATGTTAACGGTGCTGAGACAGCATAGGCCCACAATGTGATCCTAAGGATATCAACAGCAAAAAAACTACCTATTTTCAAAGAGCAATCTATAAAACATACATCATGGCGCTTCACGTAGTACCGGGCGCTTGGCCACATTCTCGACTATGGAGAGCCATGTAAGCCAGCATATGCTTCAAGGAGAAAGCCACGAATCGCTACTTGGCCGGTGCCATCGGCGGCCTGCTCGCCACCATTCCCATGACCCTTGCCATGGAGGCACTCTATCGGCGACTCCAACGAGAAGAGCGCTACCCGTTGCTGCCGCGTGAGATCACCCAGAACCTTCTGCAAAAGGTGGAGGCGGATGCGCTGTTGGACGAAGAGCAGCGCGTCGAGCTAAGCCTTGTCAGCCACTTTGGCTATGGTGCCTTCGCCGGGTCGCTATACCCCTCCACACGCCAACGAGTCGCACATCCTTTGGTCTACGGCAGCGGCTACGGGGTGGCGATTTGTGCAGCGAGCTATTTCAGCTGGATTCCGGTGCTGCAAACCCTCCCGCCGCCCCACCGTCAGCCAGCCAATCGCCCCGGCTAATGATTCCCGTTCATCTGGTGTTGGGGGCCGGCACTGTATGGATCGGAGAATGTCTGGCGAACCGACGTGACGCCTCCCTCGACAACGGCTGAATTAGCCACGCACCACTTGCAGGCTCGGGACGCGATGGCCCAGAGTCTCCTGAGTCCGCTCGCTGTACCAGATGATCAAGACGATCACTCCTGACTCGTAGGTCTCGGAGTAGTGGCCTTTCTCGTAGACCCTCGAGCTGATGCTGCGCTGTTTCTCCTTGACTAGCCGCTACGTGTATCGCACTTTTCGACGCTGGAGCGATTAAGATGTCGAAGTGCAGACGTTATTTTTCGATGACTTGCCGCATCGCATTGCGCCCAGGTTCTTCCGTTGCCATGTCAACGAGCTTGGCAAAATCCCTAGGCTCAATCCTGTCCATTGATCACCTCAACATCAACTAGATACGTATTGCGCCCCACTCGTTTAAAATCTGCCCAGGCAGCCTCAGGCGTCGCCATCTTGAGCGGCCGCCCAATGTCACGCATGCGCGGTAGCAGCTCGATGATGGGCCTGCTCGTATGCGTGAATTCAATGGTTCCATAAGGAGTGCGGTGCATCCCTTTGCGGCCTGTTGTCATAATGGTTAGGCGATCGACGGGGATTTGTGAGATGGCCCCATACTCTGACAGGGCTGACTCTAGCGAGACGTAGCTGTACTCCCCTCGGCGCATGGCCCGAGCTATTCGTTCCAGCCGATAGGAGTCGGGAGTACGCGAAAGGGAGTAGCAATAGATTCCCCGGGCTACGCCTTCGAGAATGCCATGCTTACGCAGTCGGTTGATCCCTTCCTGAAAGGTTTTTGGGCTGTCTTCATGAAAGATCTTTGCCAGGTCACTTCGCGTGAATACGCTTCGCCCGATTTTGTCCCAGCTGTCCAGTCGCTGCCGAGCCGTCATCTGATTCATAAGTGTACATTTAGACTATATATTTATAGTCTAAGCGTACAGAAGTGCGCGCGCAAAGGCTGACCAAGATTCCTAAACTACCGACATCTAGCGATTGCTCTAATCCGCCACCGAGAGAGCGTTTCACACCAACCTCTCAGGCCGGATGTTTAGAGCCCAGTGCAACAATGATTACTAAAGCGAGCGCCTTAAGAACCTGGATATAACGTAGGATACAGCGACTCCCAATGACTTCAGAAACACGACCTCCCGTAGGTATGGTGTCGTGAGGCAAGCAGCAATGGCGATTAGCCTGTGCAATTGGAGAGGCGACCAAATAGGGGTAAGAAGGTTCTGCCCCATAAATATAATAAGAAGGAAAAGAGGTGGTTGTAGGAACGCGAAGCAGAGGGCTCTGCTGGGGGCTGTTTTTCTCTCCGGCTTGCTAGCGATGGTTTTTCTGGCTTGGCTAATGACTTTTGAGTGATGGCTGGTCAAGCCTGTTGTTTATTCGGATGTAGCCAGCTTAATGGGGTATCAAGTTGACGCGTTCTTATTACTGGTATGGGCAGTTCTACTTTGACCTGGCTTCCAGCTATTTGGTAGTAAACCTCGCCACAACACATCCGATACAGCTTGTATCGAGGTAAAGTATTTTTAGCAACATCGACGCCAGTGAAGGCAAGGCCTCATAGAGTTATTGCGGCTGCCCCATCACCCATGACATGCCCCCTTGCTGCGGGAAGCTTTTTTTCACAAACCTATCCCGTTAAGGACAGAGACCCCATTACCTTGTTTGATCTATTGAAGCGTGCCGATCATTATTTTGCCAATATTCCTTATCGTTCTACTCATTACCCATGCAAGATTTCTTGAACCTCATCAAGAGCGGCGTCGATAACGAGATCAGGATTTGTAGCTATCAGATTCTGAGGTTTTAGCCCGCCAAGATAGCTATTTGCCGACTGGAACCAAAAGGCCATTCCCCACCCGCTTTTATCTTCTTTAAAGATATCGATGATTTTCGAGATGACGCGGTACGGTCGGTAGCCAGCAGCTTTCTCAAGCCCAAACGCAGGATAGTATTCGGTACCATGCTCGTTGATCGTAAAAATATCACCTTGTTGTTTCCACTGCGCAGGATGAGCACAGTCACTACGTGAGCTGACGCCCGGCAACTGCAATATTTCATCGACAGTTAACCAATCGCCGCTTTCCATCACGGCTCGACGCGCTCTTGCTTCCATCTCTGCTTCACGCAAACTAGTTGGTGTGGTCATATGCTTAGGCACCCTTATCTTGGGTATATGTTCTGGTCCATTATTCTGGGAATTTTGCAAATAAGCTAGCCATCGCGTAATTGACAGTCGTGGTAATCGAGGCTAACCATGCACAAGCGGCCGATGATGGAGAACGACTAACGCTATACTGAGTTCAAGCTACTCGTGAGAAAGTGATGGCTAACGGCAACCATCGCACGCTCACTTGACAAAAAGAGACCACCAGTTACACAACCACTCATCTTAAGGGTTATAGCTGCAACTTATCTATTAAATGAGACTTGCCGCCGCCGTAGTACGGCCCATCTGATCAAGCAATACTTTGGCATTGCTAATCAATTGATATTGAACATCTATCAATGGCATTGCCCAAGCTTTGCTGAGCAGGCTGGCCGTGATTTCGAAATCCCATGGCATCACGGGTTGGTCATCTAACTGTGCAAAGGGACCATCACTTTCAGGAACGACCTTTTCCTTCGGAAGCTTTTTGGCCAATGCCTTCCCGGCCGCAGAATTGAAAGCTGCTGGGCCAATGCTGAACCAGCAGCCTTGCGCAGAGGCGGCTTTAAGCTCCGAAACCGTTCCGGTGAACCAATGAAAAACCGGGATACCGTGGTCAGGGAATTCTCTAAGTAGCGTTAACACGTCTGGAACCGCTTGCCTCGAATGGATACTGAGCGCACGCCCACCCACGTCATGGCATCGCTTCACGGCAGTAGCAAAAACTTGCTTCTGCTTTAGGTAGCTAGAGGCATACCTCTTGGAGCCATCCAAACCGACCTCACCGACAGCATTGGCACTATCAATCAGCTCTATGAGAATATCCAACTCCTGAAAACGATCGCCAGCGATCTCAGGGTGCAGGCCGGGGCTGATCAACATTGACTCGTGATGACCGAGCACCGAACTCGTTGCCTGGAAGGCTTTCGGGCTCGTAGTTACTAGCCAAGTGAATACGTTGCGGCGTAGTGCCTCAGCATGCACTGCCCTTGCTTTGGGATAGAGATCCACGTGGCAATGGAAATCAATCAAAGCAATTGATCCTGAACAAGGACGGCTTCCAATTCAGCAAGCCCTTGCTGAAGGACTCGGCGATAGTCCGGGCGTTCCGCAATTGATGCAAAGGCTAGTGTACCCCCCAGGAATAGATCCAGCCCTCTCTGCTTGGTATCAAGCACAGCCAGAGCTACTGCCATAGGGTCATCGGGGCCACTTGATTTATCGCTGCCGACTACTGATGAAAAACGATAGTTGGTGGTATCGGACTCTGGTTCCCAGGCCAAAAAGGCAGAGCGACGAATCAGGCAAGGTACACAACGACCACAGTGCTGACGATTATAAGTCCTAAAGCGCCCACAGCTTGTAGAATTTGAAGCCAACGCTCTCAACCTCTCTTGATCGAGGCAACCTCGCATCATCTCGCCTTTAGTTTGCAATCGGTAAGGCAATACCAGCTCCACAGATATCCCAAGCTCATCAAGCACACGCTGGAGCTTACCAATGAAGAGCGGGTGAGTTGTGCGTGTACTCAGGCTCGATACCCTTCCGGGAACCAATGGAGGATTAATGCAGATAAAGCCATTTTCAGGAATGTAGATCTGCGGCTGTGGCAAATTTATCTTTGTAGAAGCGAGCACTGCAAACGCGTAGAAGGCCAAGGACCGTGCACGAGTCGACGATTCACGTACACCGTTGAAATTTATACCGTGACTCCACTGGTAATGAGAGCCTCTGCCTGCCAACAATTCAGCATAGTGTCGCTGCAGCCCCGAATCTTTATGCGCAAGCTGGGAAACGAACAAAGGCCGCTTTTCTTCAGTCACTAAATTGATACCGCCGATCAGGCTATCTAGACCGCCTGATAGCAAAGAAACGCAGTCGTTCTGGAGGTATTCGCCATCTCCCTGAGGGGGCTTAGCCCCTGCATCATTAAAAATCAAGATCCAGTAGTCGCCAGTCAAAATCTTTAGCATTTCCTCAAGGTGGTTCTTCAGGGGTTCCCATCGCAGTGGTTCACAAAGCCCTACTGTGAGTTGGATCTTACGCGTCCATCCGTCTGCACTGGTGCTTCTGGGGCTGGCCAAGTCAGCACTACAGACCGCTAAGCAAAACTGTACAAAGTCCCAAACTGCCGGTGATGGCCGGAACCCGGCTCGTTTCAGCTTTCCATGCCAACGGTTGGCAATTGCGCCAACATCATTGCGTTTGGCTCCTTTAAAATACGAGAAAACTCTCTCACCTGCTTGCAGCTGCTGCGGTATTCGATCCACGGTGGAGCATAAAATCTTGTTCATTCGGCAAATACCTGCAAAGCAGATTGAAGGACTGATTGCGCCAAGTTCTTAGGGTCTGTATGTGAGGCTTTTTTCTCCTCCAGGGTCACCCGTACCTCTGCCCAGACCCACTCTCTTATGTCCGTTCGGCGCTCTTGGATCTGGGCTGGGTCATGCTTAAGTTTTTCGTAGGTCTGCCCGAGCTGCATATCGATGCGCTGACAGATTTGATTAGCAATTGTCAGACCAATCACTTCGGCAATTTGAGCATCTGTTAAATCAAAAATATCGACGTTCGGGTTGTTCTCGTAGAGCTTGGCTAGCGCATTAGTACCTGCGTCACGCAAAGATTCTTCGTCAATACTACCCGAATCTGAGATAACCTCTTTTAAGACCTCAAGCGCCAAGTCAGAAGCGGAAAGATTGCCCGCCCTACAGCGTGCTACCCAGTCCGTTACTCGCGGATCCGTACCATCTCGAACTGCTTCGAGGAACTGGCCGAGAGCCCCGGCTCCTTTTGCTGTGCTACGCATAGTGGAAGCAGCACGGCTTGCTCCTCCCATTCCTTTTGACACCATGCTCCGGATAGCACCACGAAGATTGTCGCGATTGCCATTTTTTAGGTAAGAACCCATTTGCGATCGCGCAGGACCAAAGCGACGATCTGGAGCAATAACATTCTCGCCTGCCACAGGCGAATCACTGTCAGGCGCCCCCTCGCCAATGTCTTGTTCAGGATCTGACTGTGTTTCACCATCAGGATTGCTTGGTGCCGCTCCATCTGGAGCGAGCCATTCTGGGTCAAAAGGAGATCCTGCACGGCCACCACTACTAGATGTTGAAGTCCCCATCAGCGCTTCGCCTTCAAGTTCACAATCGCATTCTTAGTTGTCTTAGGCAGTTCG
The DNA here is from genome assembly GCF_022489065.1 of Vreelandella neptunia. Classification (GTDB taxonomy): domain Bacteria; phylum Pseudomonadota; class Gammaproteobacteria; order Pseudomonadales; family Halomonadaceae; genus Vreelandella; species Vreelandella neptunia_A. The sequence continues at coordinate 27,451 of NZ_JAKVTW010000023.1, forward strand.
TTAAGATCCTTCCAACGATCTAAGACCTCGTGCGCCCATGGTTGGGCACCTAGGGTGGGAATAATGCCGGGCCCGACTTGCTTTAGAGGGGCTTGTTCTAACAAACTGGCTGCTTTTTTTCCAATTTCCGGAAAAACCTTGCAGCACTCAATAAGCATCACAATTTCATCATTGCGCTTCCAATTGCGAGTGGTGCTACAGCTCAGCCATGCTTTGGACATCGCCAGTTCGGTCTGATCAGGCCCAATCTTGTTCATAAGGTCTGTGAGGGATTTATGCCCACTAGTGGCAGTCTTTAGAGCATCACGAAGTTTTCTTGAGTCAGGCGTCATGTTGTCATCGCCAAAGTCACGCGTGCCCGAGTCACGGCTCAAGTGAAGCAATGGGCGTAAATCTTCAGTACCAAGTGCAGGTGGCAAATCGAGCCACTGACGAGTAAAAGGGTTGTCCTTGAAAGGCTCGGGCAACCGAGCCTGGCTTGCAGCAGCACTCTCTGCTTCAGCAAGAACCTCTACTCGACCGTCATTGTCCGAATGCACCTGTCCAGCCAACGCTTCAGCTAGAGTTTCATCACAACGCTCAATAAGGTGCCATTTCGCCAATGCAGCGATATCTAGCTTGATTCCCTGCGGCGCAGAAAGAGCCTCTCGTAGATAAACTGTGTTTAGGAAGCGCTTCATAAGCCGAGGGTTAGCATTGACTGCTGATGAGCGATGAAGCAGAGACGCCAATCCCTCTGCGAGATCCATCAAGCTTCTCAATGTTTCGTCTGTTCCGACTAGTTCATAGAGAAACTCTTGATTGATCGTATCGCCTCTCCAGCTGTTTCTCAGTCTTTCGGGAATAAGCTTGAGCGCGCTTTCGAACTTCTCTTTAGTGAAAGTACCAGCCTTGGCCTCTCGCTCGAGCAAGAGCAGTGCCAGGTAGGCTTTTGCCTCATTGAGACCAAGCCGTGGAACGTGAAGTGGAACCTGGATGAGCTTGTCAAAGTAATTGGTGGCGACGTCACTCGAAATCCCAGCCCCATCGAAATGAACTTTTACCGCTGCCTTAATAAAGTCGTTATCGGCAGCAACGACGAATGCGCTGCGGGGGATAAATAGCAGCAGGCGAATAGACTCCAGCGTTGAAATAGCAGTTTGTGGAAGGCACCGATCCAAATCATCGACAAAAATGACCAAGGTGACTTTTAGGTCGTCGAGAAGGCTTTCCAGCGTGTCACGGAAGGCTTGGATATGAGCCGGCATGGAAAACGGCTCACTCGGTCTCAATAACCCCCCCGCCGCAGCCGCGATACCCTCAGCATCCACGTCTACCTCTTGTGTTTTTCTTGCGTCCGTAGAAAGGAGGTTAACGATGGAATTGAACGTTTTGCCGAGTGCTCCAGCCGGAATGCCAGTCGTTAATGTCAGTGCGGCTTCACCGCTCAACTGAGCAATCCTGAGGAGGTTGATACGACGCCATAGCTCATCAACCTTATCTGCTATGGTCTCGTTTTCTTTCGCAAGCCGAACAATCTCGTCACCTACGATTTGAAGCAGAGCACTTCGCGCAGATTCAAAATCCTGATATAGCCACGGATTGAAAATTAGCACGACGAAGGTATTATCTGGTTTTTCGCTTCCATCTGATTCGGATAGTGTGTGCAACCGTGCAGCAACCATCTTTATCAAAGATGACTTACCTGCTCCCCATCCCCCAGACACTCCAATGGAAATAGGAGCGCCATTTGCGCGCTTAAGCATACTCGCACAAGCATCAGCCACTACGCCAAAATTCAGGTAATCAATAGCCGTCTCATTGTCATGCCACATGGCTGAACATCCGTTATCCAAGATGCGTAGCAGGCAAAAATTTCTCGCCACCAAGGGATCAAACGTAACCGGAGCAGCTGCTAATTTCCATTAAAAAGTCTTAGGAATTTCCAACCTAATGTTCGAATGGGTTCCTCTTGCGTATATTAAAAGCCCAGTTAGCCTTAGATTCACACCAAACTCGCCTGCGCAATCCTCTCGCTTCATTTAGCCTTACACCAAAGCGATAAGCGCACGGCAATACAAACTGAAGTAAACATGCAATATCAGGGTCTCGTTGCGATGTTTCTATCCGTTGTTCCGGGAGCATCTCAGCTCTCACGTGCCGTCCTTGTTCTGCAACGGGAAGCTCATCCCAGTCAGGCTCTTCAATACCTTGTAAAGCGGCTACGCTATGAAAAATGGCTAAAATAGCTCATATCTCTTAACTGGATTTTTTGCTAGTCAAACAAACCTGCATAAAAACGGTGGCCTCTTTGCTACCTAGTACCATCAGGTCGACATCGTACGCCAGCTCCTCAAAAGCTTACACAATGCCCCCCAGTAGTTATGAATATTACTGTTTTCGAACGACTTAGAGCGCCTTCCTGTCCTTCCTTTGCCCATCCGGATAACCGACACAATCCAGATCACCAACAGCGTGATGGCACTACTTAACTTACCGCTTCGCTGTGTTACCAGTTGTTCCATTGATTTTGCCGTTACCCTGGCTTGCGGCTTGGTATAGTCATCCAGTATCTGTTTTAACTCTTTGAAAAGAAAAAGAGCCTGCTGCTGCAGCTCATGTTTCTCATCACGAGCTCTTAAAATAGCAGGCAGCGTTGTGGTAACCATCGAATGATCGGTGATGACTGGCGGCTGTGGAAAAATTAGCGATTTGCCGTGCACAATATGAATTTGAGCTTGCATGAGAAGGCTGGTGGCCACTATCCGTCCTGCTAACGCGCCAGACACAACGCCCGGCAACCCTAGAAGATTTGCTTGATCGACAATATTGGCCGTTTGCTAGCCCGGATTTCATATAGCTCCTCAGCAAGTAACGCACTCAGGACGCAATACCACTAAAAATCTATTGGCTCGGCTTAAATCACCTACTTTTTACCACTTCCTTTCGTTCAGACACACCTTACCCCTACAGCGCCGGGCCGGGGCGACAACTCCCCCTTGATCAACCAGCCTAACGATCATAGATAGCAGTCCATGTTATTAATGGCTTACTTGTCTGACTCTTCCATTTCGGATTCTGCACTTATAAGCTCCGAATACGCTTTTTTTCTTGCAAGGGCTTATTCTGCTGTTCATGCTTGGCCACTGCAGCCATCACGATACATGCCAACACCAACACATAGCGCGCAGGGTACCCGCTATGAGAACGCTTATTTTGGTTAACAACATAGAACTTCACATTCCCCGTACCAAGCGGCTTGTTGAAGCGGGATCCCATTGACTTTAATTGCCACTCGACCTTGTGATAATGCGACGGCAGTCGTTTCTTCCATTCACTGAGCTGCTTTTTTGCAGGAAGAGATGATAGAGCACTAGGTATCACCTCAATAACAGCTTTGACGCCAGCATCTAAACTCACCACCCAACTCACAAAGTCCAAACCGTCATCGACATCACGAATCCATACATGCCCGTCGGTGGCACGGTGGTAGCGATAGAAGAAGCGAAGATGTTTACGAAGTACATCGGGGTGATGCTCAAACCATTGCGACCAGATCGCTTGGTACATCGCATACGCCACCGGACGTTCTGCAAGCGAGTGCGGCATTGGAAACCGGGGAGGTGCGCTATTACTCGCCGCTGGCTGCTTGCCTTTGGTGAGCCGATAGTGGCGAAAGGCACTCTTCCCTTGTCGTGTGCGTGCGGTCAGCACTCGTACCGCGCATGAAATTAACCCTTCTGCCTCGCCGTCACGAAGATTAAAGATACGCTCAACGTCTTCAAAACTCCGCTTATGCAAGAGGTCTAAAGCGGCTGCAATTTGTTCCAGCGAGAGCTCGCTCAGGCCTTGGCGTTCAAGGAGAACCTTATCTGGTAGTGCCGGATAGGGCATAACGTCCTGCTGCTCTACATCAATCAACGGGCACATCGGAAAGGCCTTCTGGAGCCATAGAGGCGGCCGCTCACCGAAGCGCTCTTTCCATTTACGTAGGGTCGCCGGTTTAACCTCAATCAATCTATCCAAGGCTTCCAATTGAGCAATCGCATGGCTGGGAAGGCTGCCCTCTACCGAATTAGATTTTTGGTGGCAATAATGATCAGACAATAGGCAGTTAAAATGTAAATAGCTACGAAGAGTTACTTCGGGGGATGCATGCCCCATCACTTGGGCTATGAAATACAGCCCTGAGCGGGATGGGCCATTAACCACTTTCTCCCATAGAGCTGCATGATGTTGAGGCACTGGCCACGGAACCTCAACACCATGAAAAGAGAGCAGCAAATAGTTAGCCAGCGAGTGGCGCAAATGATGAAAGCGCAGGCTTGGATCACCGGTGATACGCCGCATGCCTGTATGAATTTCCGTCTGCACTATGTCATCTCGCAATGGAGATACAGAATTACCCCCCTCGCCGAACAGCATGACACGACCATGTGTTGCCACGCTGTGCCGTTTGATGACAAAGGCCTTAAAGTCATCTAACTCAGTCTCTGTCAGCAAGTAGTGCAAGGGCAGCTGTCGGCGTGAATCATGACTCTTGATGGCAACATAGGCGTTATTGCGAATTAGAAGGGTAACGTCGGTATGTTCCAGCATCTGATTCAGCAAGATGTCATCTAGCTGGATAGAAAGAGCCTCACCTATCCTAAGTCCTGCGCGAAAACCGAGTACAAATATCCAGTAACGAATAGCACCCATCGCACTGGCCGCCTGGGAGGCCAGGTAACCCGACACTTGACGGTACTCTTCTTCCGATAAGCAGTTGGCATCGGCATGATGTGCCACCGTCGCGCCGTCTCCGCTGAACTCCATGTACACGTTGGCCAAGCTAAGATCAGCGACAAGAAACGTATGAAACGAGCGCAACACTGTCCAACGATAGCTGCGATTTTTCTCGGTCTTCGCCTGCTCCACCACGCACTGATAGGCTTCGACTAAGATAGCAAGCCGATCCTGATCGACTAATGTGTCCCCCATTGCCTGTAAAAGCGGCATGCTGATACCGAGATATTTATACAGGGTCGACTGCTTGCGTTTTTTTGTGCGGTGCAGAAAAAGCAACCAACGGCAGAGACATTCGACAATGGGCGCCATCTGTTGAGAGGCGGTAACGGCATTCTCTAGTTCTCGGGCAAGCTGCCCATAGCCTAGGCGTTTCTCTTCCCTGCGTTTGTAGAGGATGTCATGCAGCAACTTAAGCAGCTTGCGTCCCTCATATAACGGCTGATCACGGCCAAGTTGCTTCGTCGCCATCGGTGGGAGCTTGGTCTCAACTACTGTGGCCTCATCGCTTACCTGATTAGCTTCCTGTTTCGCGTGTACTCTGTACCCACCGCAGAGCAACTGCTGCCAACGGGCCTCGGCAAGCGAAGTACCCTGCTGCTTGCCAAGCGCACTATTGACCAGATAAGCAGGTACATGCAGTCGAAAAGCGGTCGCAGCATGCTCCTGACACTCTGAAAGTGTCAGCGCCTTCGCCCCTATAGCACGACAAAAATGGAGCCATGATGTCTTTGTCAGCATCTTGGCCTGCTGATAGCCATTTACCTTCTCACCAGGATGGCCAAATTGCTCGATATGACGCATCAAGACGGCTAATGTCGACACACCCAAGTGCCAGCGACTGCGTGGAGGTACTTTGCCAGGCATGTCATCCGGCACCATCTCATGCAAAACCAGCCAGGCAAACGACTTATACACGGCTAATGTAGAGGTGGCTAAAGGCAGTGAATTCAAAAACTTGGTACCCAGCAAACTATCACGCGTCATAACACAATACAGAAACAGCCCCCAGCTGATCATTTCGGGTTCGAACCTACGGTGTCCTTGGTCCGCGTTGTCGTGCAAAAGAAGTGCCTGAAAATCTGCTTGTTGAATCGCGTAGTCGGCATATCGGCACCAGTCACGGTAATAGCTCATTGCTTCAAAGGATGAGGGCGTAAAGACACTTGCCGCGGGCCTGACCAAGTGCAGCGGTGCTGGAACGACCACTTCCCACCCTAGTTCCTGCTGCCCACGCCGCAACCCAAGTGACAAGAAGTTGATCTTGTTCCGCATTTCCACGACAGAACCACTGTCGGTTGTTTGCAGGGTCTCCTCCCACTGCTGGGTGGTCTCGGGCAGCACCTTGACACCATACTGACCTCGAACCAGGCCGGGATGCGCTTTCTGTAGCAGTTCAAGTACTGCCATTTGGTGGCGACGCCTATTTATTAAATGCTGTCTGTGACGCGCCTCGGCACCGCCGGCTCCTTCTGGAACTTTTATCAACTTCCAGCCGCTCCAAACCTCCTCGACCTGATCAGACATCCGCTAGCCCCTGCTGAACCGTCCACCCTGCTTCGCGGCGCATTTTGCTTAGAACCGGCGCTAATTCTCGAAACATCTCAACGGGAGACAATGTGGAGAATCCACCAAACGGCTCCTGACCTTGCTGGGCATGCCCCAAGAAAGCGTTGACCAGCTCACCACGGACGCCTTCGGCGCGAAGGGTGCTGCGCAGATAGTGCCGACTGGCGTTGATTGGTAATGTATAAATAGGCACTTGCTGCCTCAGATTCTCCGGTGAAAGCTGCACCACCTGCCAGCTGTCACTAATAAAGAACATCAGCGGTACGTTCGGCCGTGGCTCGCTCAGCACCGCATCGAGGTGCTCATAAAGGGAGTTACGCTGATACAGACGGGCCTGCAAAACTTCCAAGTGATAGGCATAACAACGTAGCTGCTCAAGCACCTCCGGCAACAACCAGACCACCCTCGCTTGGCTCATCGCTTCGTCGTCTTTGTCGGAGATCACCAGAAAACCTGTATCAAAGTCGATTTCCCGCCAACGAAAAACCAGGTCATTGACAGCCCTGTAACCGGTCGCAAAAAGAATCCAGAAAGCCATATAGGCCACGTAATGATTGTGCACCTGCCGCCAGCTCTCCTCGCCGGGTGCCAGACGCTTTGCTGCCCGCAGATCATTCTTAAGATGTTTGACCAAACGAGTCAGCAACATCGGCTTGAGGTTCAACTTACTGCCGTGGTCGCCACTGTTCGAAACGGGTTGCTGAAAGGCATAATAGTGTTTCTCTTCGACGCTCAGGTACTTATAGATACTATTGCGTAGCGATACGGCCGCGTCATGATAAAGGGCCTCAAGGTAGCCAGCTGGAACGCTGTAATAATGGGCGGCCACATCAGCGATGGTGAAACGTTGCCCGGTCAGCAGGTAAGCGTCTACCCAGTCGCTGGAGTGACCAACAATCTCATCGAACAGGGCCTGACTGATCCGCAGCGGTGTTAGCCGCATACGATGGGCACGGTTGGCTTTCGACACTGCCGCACGCATTGCACCTTCAATCGCTTCACGGCGGTGTTCGGGAAACAATCCACGGTATTTTGCTCGCCCCTTTCGCGCTAACCCAAGGTTTGAGATAAACTTGCCAATCCGCACGGGGCTTGCGACCACTACCACGTCATCTACCAATGCAGGCGTGCTAGCACCGGCCGTATAGAGCAGCGTTTTCGCGTCGTCCTGAAGGCTGTTGCGCCACTCCGGCGTGGGAATCGGCAACACGAAAGCGTGCTCGTCAATCAGAAAAGCGAGCACTTCCTTGCGGTGTTTCGGCAGCTCACCTTGATGGTTGTAGACGCGCATTCCCAGTAGTTGCTCGACGGGTCGCCCAAGCCAGATCATCAGCAACAGTAGCAGGCCAGCATAAACACCTTCTGCATCACGTTGCTCAAAACGTCCTCGCCCAGTAAATAGCTGAAAGGCGAGTTCCGCCGCCGTCGCCAACTCGACCCGACCGAGACTCGCATAGCGATAGAAAAGGCGCTGATTAGACTGACTGATATGCTGGATTCGGCTTTTCTGGCGCCTGATCAAATCCCTAAGATCAAAGCCTAACGTAGGTGATGCTTTACTCTCCGTAAAAGAAACGGCGCGCAGCTTCTGGGTCTCTTTAGGATGTAGCCCCGCTGTGCGCTGGCGCCCCTGAGACTGTTCGTCGCCGATCGACTCCGAGAACTGAACCGATACCTCAGGTCCTTCTCTATCCTCATCATCACCGTCCGGCAACACCACTTGCCGTTCAACTAGTCGACCTGATCGGCCACCTCCTCCTCCACCTTCCCGTGTTTTGCCTTTAAGGCTGAGCACCTTACGAACGAGCAGTTCAATGCCAGCCAGGGATTCACGAACCTCATCACCTTCACCTTCTCCTTCAAGCAAATGTTTCTGATAATAGCCTTTAAGAGTGGTATCAGTATCTACTTGCTCCAGCAGCGAAAGGGCCTTCTTGCCTTGACCAATTGTGCGGATATCTCGGCAGGCGGCAGTTATCTCAGAACCAATACGTTCTTGATGCCGCCTTCGCTGAATGGCCGAGCACGCCATGACAACACCAGTATGCTGCCAGTAACCACCATGATCGTAGCATTCAGAGCCAGGCGTCAGAATCAGCATGGCCCATTCGGGATGGTCATTAATAATGCCTCGCTGTTTGCCTGATCGATCCAGCCACTCGTCTGGACAGCTATAGGCATTTGATGCTTCAACTGAAGTAACAAGCTGACCTATCAGCAACAGATAGTTTAAAAGACTCGCCTGCCCTTCTACCTCATCTCCTTCCTCAAGGTTCTCCCGTAAGCCCTCGATCTCCTGAATCGCTTTCAGTGCACGCTGCAGGTTGCTCATGACTAATACCAGATGGGTCAGACTGGCAGGCGCTTTTAAAAGGGAAAGCAGTTCCTCTACGCGGTCTGCCGAAGTACCACTCAATTTTGCTAGTTGCTCTAGGCCAGTATCGCTCATATCACCGAGATTCCATGATTCGTTGCAGCTCAGACTTCCGCCGTCTTGAAACGGTAATACGCCGCCCTTTGAGACCCAGCAAGGTCTTGAGTTTACGTCGAGAAAGTTTGTTCGGCATTTCGATGCCATAGGTTTTACGCAGAGTGGTGGAGAGTTTATTTAGTTGACGATAAACATGCTCTCTCGCCTCAATGGCATCTGGACAGTGCATCAAGCTGTGGGTAATGAGTTCGAAGAGTGCGCCTTTCACCAAATGAATTTCATCATCGTTAGTGACCCGCACTGGAATAACTTCTTCGCTTTCCAGCAGGGCATTGGCAGCATGAAACGCTCGAAATCCACTGACCACTTCATAGTGTCTGGACACTTTTCGAACCGAAACGGGATGGTAGGCTAGCAAAGAATCGACCAATTCAGCATCGAGCCATGACGATAAAGGCATCTGATTAGTGACGGCAAGGTTGCCACGTTCGATCTCACCAAGCGCACCGGAAGGAGATTTGATCTTAGAGATTACTAACTTCGTCACAGCATGCCTCGATGGTTATGATTATTGATGAACCATCATTTTATCAAAATGTGCACCCGCAAGGTTTTAAGGGCCACGAGGGAGGCTTTCAATGCGAGTGCTAGCAATAAGCTAGAATATGAGTGAGTTTTTCAAATCCGTTAATTCATGGGATCCGAACGGCTTCATGAAGCGCGAAGTAGGTATCCGAGTAGATCAAGAGCTCGCTGCTATTGAGCTGAGACTATCAGTGCTTGAGAAGGAAAAGGCTGACCTCCTTTCTCGGAAGGAAGAGCTGTATAGCTCTGTACACCTATGCGCTATACCTCCAGTAACTCCCGGCCAGAAAGTCGACGTATTCCGTAAGCTCTTTCGTGGCAGACAAGATGTCTATGCAAATCGCTGGCAGAGTTCTGGCGGCCGTTCCGGCTATGCTGTCGCCTGTGCGAATGAGTGGATGCCGGGCATCTGTCAGAAACCAAGGATCAAGTGCGGAGAATGTCGACACAAAAATTTCAAGCCCCTCGATTTTGATGCAGTTTATGACCACCTGTCTGGCAAACATGTGACCGGCCTTTACCCTTTACTGCCGGATAGCTCTTGTTACTTGCTGGCGGCGGATTTTGATAAGGGGGACTGGAAAGCGAATGTTCGTGCACTAGCCCAGGTCTGTAGTGGTGAAGGCGTACCCTATCTTATGGAGGTTTCTCGGTCCGGTGCGGGTGCCCATCTATGGGTTTTCTTTTCAGAAGCTGTTCAAGCTTCGTCAGCGAGGAGGTTGGGATTCAAATTGTTGGATAAGGCCATGGAGCTTCATCCAGGCTTATCCTTCGACTCCTATGACCGGCTATTTCCTAACCAAGACACCATGCCTGATGGTGGGTTTGGCAATCTGATTGCCCTGCCGCTTCAACACGAGGCGCGAAGTCGCGGATGCACCGTCTTCGTCGACGACAACTTTGCGCCATACCCGGATCAATGGGCACTGCTCAGTCAGCAACAGACACTTGCATCAGCTCAACTTGAAGAGCTGATCGGCAAGGAGGCTAATTCCGGTGTGACTGTAGATACTGTGTTGCCGTGGGAGTCAACGTTACCGGTTGATACAGGGAAGCTTTCTGGATGTCCTGAAAGCATCACGCTCATCCTGACCAGTCACATTTATATAAAGTTATCAGGCATTCCAGGAACATTGGCGACACGAACAAAGCGAATGGCCAGCTTTGCTAATCCTGTATTTTTCAAAACACAGTCGCTTCGTTTCTCGACGCATGGCATCCCTCGCTACATATCATGCGCCCATATTGAGCAAGGTTATCTTTCTATTCCCAGAGGCTGCTTGGATGAGCTTCAAGATCTGCTGCTGAAACAGGGAATCACGGTGGACATTGATGACCGTAGAATATCAGGCCAGTTTTTACCTGGAGTCAGCCTAAAAGCAACGCTGCGTAGCGACCAGGACAAGGCGGTGCAGGCACTTATCCAACACGATACCGGAATACTTCATGCACCGACCGCTTTCGGTAAAACCGTAACGGCTATTGGCGTGATAACCAGGCGGCAAGTCAACACACTGATCCTCACGCACAGTCGTCAGCTACTTGATCAATGGAAGGAGCGACTCGACACCTTCCTTGAGGGTGCGCTCATCGGTGTAATTGGCGGCGGTAAAAAGAAACCTACTGGGCAGGTCGACGTTGCCACTTACCAAAGCTTGATCAATAAGAAAGACAATACAGTCTCGAAGCAGGTCAAGGAGTACGGGCAAGTCATCATCGATGAATGCCATCATATCTCAGCGCCACGTTACGAGATGTTGCTTAATGAGGTCAGCGCTCGATACGTCATTGGTTTGACAGCAACGCCTGATCGTCAGGATGGCCACCAAAAAATCATGTTGATGGTTGCAGGGCCCATTCGTCACAAAGCCCAGGCGCACCACAGTAACCGATTTATCCAACACGTCATTGTTCGAGAGCATCACGAAACGCCACCCACCCACATCTGCCAGCCTAGTGTGCGGCCCCATATCGCATCGGTTTACCATTGGCTTGCCCAGAGCAGCGCCCGAAATGAGGCCATTGTTCAGGATGTTGCAAGCTGTGCGCACAACCAAGCAAATTGCCTTGTGCTGACGGAACGACGAGAGCATGCCGAGACCTTGGCGACACTGCTGGATGCTGAATCCATATCGTCAGTTATCTTACGTGGTGGGATGCGCGTCAAAGAGCGCCAGTTGGCAGAAAAAGAGTTGCATAGGGTTCAAGTCATCGTTGCAACTGGGAAATACATTGGAGAAGGCTTTGACTTGCCTCGACTGGACACCCTGTTTTTAGCTCTGCCCATCGCATGGAAAGGAACGCTGTCACAGTATGTAGGCAGACTCCATCGAGACACCGAAGGCAAACTAGAAGTCACTGTCTATGATTACTTGGATACTGGCCTGCCTATGCTTGAGCGAATGTTCCGAAAGCGTGAGAAAGGCTATAAGGCTATGGGGTATAAGTTTATCGCTTCCGGGCAAACCAGATTGCTTTAGCCTTTGAGAGGCAGTCAGTCGTTAAAAGCTCATCAAGTGAACTGAGGCCAAGAATTTCTTCACTTGTCTAGCTGAACCCAGTTTATCTGGTCACTCTCAGGCGGCTACTTCCTTCTCGTCTTCAATCTCCAGTTCGAGATGGAAGTTAGCTGGCCCCGTCAGGTTGACCAAAGCATCGAGACTGAACTTATTAATCTGGCCGTTCAGCAAGTCGTTGAGGCGGGGTTGGGTGATTCCCAGACGATGTGCAGCCTCTTTCTGAGTAATATCCCACTCCCTTACACGGCCAGCAATCCTCGCCATGAGCTCGGAGCGCAGCCGCATGTTCAGCGCCTCTTCAGGAGTGTCCTCGATGGCGTCCCACACACTGTCGTAATACTCGATGGCCATTTTCTAACCTCGCTTGGTGGTTGGGCTCAGGGCAGCTCCTTGTATCGCTGCTTGCCCAAGTCGATGTCTTTTTTGGCGGTCTGCTGGGTTTTCTTCTGGAAGCAGTGGAGCACAAATACCGCGTCGCCCCGGTTGGCCACGTAGAAGACCCGAAAGGCGCCGTTGTGTTCCCGAATGCGGATTTCCATGACACCAGGGCCAACGCTTGGCATTGGGCGGAAATCGTCCGGCTGGCCTCCAGCCTGAATCTTGTCTATCTGAAACCCCGCTTCTCGCTTGGCGTCCAGAGAGAAGTCGCGCAGCCGATCCTTCGAGTCTCCAACGAATGCAACAGGTTTCTTGCGCGCCACGCTGGCTCCTTAACTGCCATAAATTTATATCAGTTCAGATATAATAAACTCATCAATCGAATGCTTCAAGCTGCTTCCACTGTAGCCGTATCACCAATAAGATGCCGTTGACTATTCGCACTTGGGTTGGCGGTCTCAATGACCAAATGCAATATCTTACCCTCCGGTATGGTTTTGCCACGACTCATTGCTATTGCGACCTCTCTACTGAAGACCGAGCCGCCATCATGCAGATGCGGGTTCACTACTAAATCCGAACCATCGCCCGACAATTGGAACATCCGCCCAGCGCCATCTCACGGGAACTGGCATACCAAACAATCCGTTCTGACAAAACCTATGATGCCAGTCTCGCCGGTTTCAGAGTCCGGCTAACCCGCTGCCGACCTCAGCAGCAGCCTAACGGTCATTTATGCTGTAAATTTTACATTTTATTTTGTGACACTTTTTAGCGTGCGAGATTGACCTTAAATTACCTAGACAGCATTTCAAAAACCGACGAAAACCCTTATATAGTAGGCTCTTTAGACAAATAACAACAAATAAAGCAGTGCTAAGGAAATCAAATCAATCCGGCTCATAACCGTCATCGGTTCAAATCCGGTCCCCGCTACCAAACATAGAGAAAGCCGTTACCGAAAGGTAGCGGCTTTTTTGCGCCTGTAGATTATGGAGGCGACACGATGAATTACCTGCAACGCGATATTCAGCGCTGCCCCAGAGTCGCTGTGTACGGCACGCTGAAAAAGGGGCAGCGAAATCACCATTGGCTTGAAGGTGCGACACTCATCGGTCATGACCGTTTGGACGCTATTACCCTATACGACCTTGGCCCTTACCCAGGTGCGAAATTAGCCGCCTCAAACGGCACAGTGGTCGAAATTTATGCCATCGACGCTCAGCAATTAAAGCGACTTGATGAATTAGAAGACTACTTTCATGACGCGCCCAATGAAGGCGTATACGACCGCGCCGTGCTAGCGACCCAGTATGGGGAGGCGTGGTGTTATCTATATAATGCGGATGTTGATGACACCCAGCACATCAGCAGCGGTGAATGGTAAGCGGCTTTATTGTGGAAATGTATCCACCCTCTCCCATTTCTACCTATGATCAAACACAACTTACCCTGCCCTCACTCAATGCTGTCCCGAGTTAAATGCCGACCTGAGTTTAACGCTTAACACCTTAATTTCTATCAAGTTGCACATAGCGCAATAATGATTTGTGATTTATCCGATTGTAGCAATGATCTTCAGCCCCCAGACTGTCTTTCATCGGGCATAAGGATGTTCTCGTTGTCCGTTTAACATATCTTGTCTGCATAAAGGAGTTAACGATGCGCAAAGGCACAGCACTCGTCGTCGGCGCTACCGGCATTACTGGCGGCAATCTGGCCAGCTACCTCACGGCTAGCGGATGGACCGTTTACGGCCTATCTCGCCGACCCACTGATCAAGCAGGGGTGATTCCTGTCGCTACCGATTTACTCGATCGCGAGGCCACGGCTGCTGCACTAGCTGAGCTACCCATCACCCACGTGTTCTATTGCACCTGGGTACGCCGCGACAATGAGAAAGCGAATGTCGAAGCCAACGGCACGATGATGCACAACTTGCTTGATGCTTTGCAGGGCGCAAGCTTGGCGCATGTCTCGCTAGTGACAGGCACCAAGCAGTACTTGGGCGCCTTCGAGAACTACGGTAGCGGCAAGACCGAGACACCGTTTCGTGAATCAGCGCCTCGCGTACCCGGCGAGAACTTCTACTACACCCTTGAAGACATTATGTTCGCAGCGGCCGAGCGTGATGGCTTTAGCTGGAACGTACACCGTCCGCACACGGTGATTGGCTATGCCCGCGGTAACGCCATGAATATGGGCGTGACACTGGCGGTTTACGCGTCTATCTGTAAGGCAACGGGCAAGCCGTTCGTCTTCCCTGGCTCCCAGGTGCAGTGGAACGCGTTGACCGACCTAACCGATGCGCTTGTACTGGCACGGCAGTTAGAGTGGGCAGCCATGACGCCAGGCGCACATAATGAAGCCTTCAATACGGTCAATGGCGATGTTTTCCGCTGGCGTCGACTGTGGCGTGAAATGGGTGAGTTTTTCGAGCTTGAAGTGGCCGACTGCCCGGAAACACCACAGCCTTTAGAAGAACAGATGGCGGATATCGCACCCATCTGGGCGGAGATTGCCGAGCAAAATGGCCTGATTGAAGCCGACGTTACCAAGCTGGCTTCCTGGTGGCACACCGATGCGGACCTTGGGCGCGAACTTGAGTGCGTCAACGATGTTACCAAGTCGCGTGATTTCGGCTTTGACCACTTCCGCGAAACACGCGCGGCATTTTTTGACCTGTTCGCCCGCCTTCGTGCGGAACGTATTATTCCTTAAGCATTAATAGAAACAGCACCAGAAAAAGCACCGGTACCAGGGCGCTCCCCGCGCCCTGGTTCTCTCTTGGTCATTTGTTGAAGCTTTAAACCACCCCGCATTAAGTTTTATTTCCTCTTCATTCCTTGAATCCTCCAGGCTACGCCTGCATATCATGGGGAACTATTTCTCATTTTTAGCTGACGAGTCTACCCATGTCGATTATTGATCCCCGTTCAGGTAAGCCGCTTACGGCAGATACCGGAAATGCCGATGCTGCACTGCCTAACGATGAGCAAGCAGCGGTGCGCCCCGAAGATGTCATTATCGAGCTTAACGCAGGCAATATTCAGCAGGTGCTGGAAGCCTCCATGCAGGTACCGGTGCTAATGGGCTGCTACTCGCCTTCTGAAGGTAGCAGCAGCACGCTATTAGCAGTGCTGGATAAGCTGGTGGTTGAGTACGCGGGCGCTTTTCTGCTCGCCAAGCTCGATATTGAAGCGAATGCTGAAATCGCCGGCCAACTCGGCGTACGCTCTGTGCCCGATGTGAAGCTGATTAGCCAGGGCGGGTTAGTCGATGGCTTCCAAGGCGCCCTGCCGGAAAAAGAAGTGCGTGAGTGGCTGAATCGCTACTTTCCCGCACCCGGCGAAGCCCCGCCCACGCCCGAAGAGCAGGCTGAAGAAGCGCTCAAATCGGGCGATACAGCGGGCGCGCGCGAGATTTACCAAACGCTGATGGGCCAGTATCCAGAGCACTATGCCTATCAGGTAGCGTTCGCTCGCGTGTTGGTGGCCGAAGGCCAAGGCAATGAGGCGCGGCAAGTGCTGGACAACCTGCCGCCGGAAGAGCGCGACGCAGCACCGGCGCGGGGCGTACGCGCCAGCATCGAATTTAGCGAGCAGGCACTTTCAGCCGAAGAGATCGCCGCACTGGGTGATCGCACCGATAGCGAAGCGCAGTACCAGCGCGCCCTGCGCCAAGTGGCGGATGGTCAGTATGATGCAGGCTTAGAAGCGTTGCTGGCACTGATGAAGCAAGATCGCGCCTATAACGATGACGCGGCGCGTAAAACGCTGTTACAGGTGTTCGACGCACTCGGCGCCGATCACCCGCTGACCGTTGCTTACCGCCGTAAACTCTTTGCCATGCTTTACTAAAGGTTATTCAGCCCCGTTTTAGCAAATTATCCATGCGAGCTAGTGCCGCTTCCAATTGGGAGGCAGTGGTACCTAAGTTAAGCCGCACAAAGCCGGGGCAGCCAAAGGCAGCCCCGTCTGAAAGCGCCACTCCAGTCTCTTTCAATAACGTCTTATAGGGCGCATCTCCCAAACCTGCTTCGCGCATATCCAACCACGCTAGATACGTCGATTCTGGCGCACTCCAATGAACGCCGGGCCAGCTAGCTACGCGTGCCTCCAGCGTTGCGCGGTGTTCGCGGAGTACGTTTAATAACGCCTGACGCCACGGCTCACCATCACGATAAGCTGCCTCTGCAGCGACCAAGCCAAGCACGTTGCCATCGGGCAGCAGCCCTTTTGACGCTGCCGCAAAACGCTGGCGCAATTCAGGATCGGGAATCACGGCACAGGCGCTGGTTAATCCCGCCAAATTAAAGGTTTTAGACGGCGCCCAAAGCGTAATCGTGCGCTTAGCCAAGGCAGGGAACGCGGCCACTAACGGTCGGTGACGCGCGCCTTCGTCTAATAGCAGATCACAGTGAACCTCATCTGAGACCACCCATAGATCATGACGCTCGACCAATTCAGCGAGTGCAGCAAGCTCCTCATGGCGCCATACGCGCCCCGTCGGGTTGTGGGGCTGACACCACAGAAGCAATCGCGTCTGGGGGGTAATCGCTGCCTCCAGGGCGGCAATATCGAGCTGCCAAGACTCCCCTGGCGCTGTGGGCGCTGACAACATCGCTTGCTGGGGCAGTCGGCCAGTACGCTCGGCAACCGCTAGGAAGGGCGGATAGATGGGAGCTACCGTCAATACACCGTCGCCTGGCTCGGTAAGCGCCAGTGCGGCTAGATGTAAGGCAGGCACGACGCCTGGGAGCCATTGCTGCCACTCGGACTGTATAGGCCAGTCATAGTGGTGAGCACTCCACTGGCAGAGGGTTTCTGTTAACGTAGCGGGCACTTCGCCATAACCATACACGCCGTGAGCTACCCTTGCCTGCAGGGCATCAATCACCGCAGGCGGAGAGCGAAAATCCATATCAGCCACCCACAGTGGTAATACGTCGTCGCCGTAGCGGTGCCATTTTTGCGATGCCCAACCACCTTCAGGGTGGCGTCGTTCCACAGGCGTGGCAAAATCATAGACCATTACTCATCTCACTCATTAAATAGGGGTTGTGCCGAGCATGCCGCAAGATGACTTTTATACCAAGATGCGGGCGGGGCTGTCTGCGCTGCTGCGGCAATGGCGCTCGCTTGGGCAGGCGAATTTAGACCAGCTAGCGCTCATTTTGGCCGAAACGGCACGGGTTGCGAAATTAGGCACCCCCGACGCCACACCCAGCGGCGAGACTCTTGAGCAGTGGAGCCAGGATGAGCTCGGCGAGATGCCGCTATGGGCGCCGCGCACTGCCGTATTTCTACTTAATCAAATGCCCGCCCGCCCTACCCCGGATAGCGAGTCTGAAGCCTGTGCCTGGGCGTATTGCTGGCTACGCAATCGCTCATTTGATTCATTGCAAGCGGCTCATGATGCTCTTCCTGCGCACTTAAAAGCCCCTCTACAAGAGGCCCTAGAAGCGGCTTGGCGTGATCAGCAAGGGCTACGTTTGGTATAACAGAAGCTTGACCAAGCGCTTGCTAGGGTTAATCCTGAAGAGCTCCGTTATGCCTATAGCTACTTCTTTCATAACCCTCTTCATAACTACAAGGACATGCCATGTTCACCCGCACCATTGAGCCCGCGTTTTACGACACCGATGCCTTGGGGCATATTAATAATACTCGCCTACCTGCATGGTTTGAGCTGGCTCGTAACGATCTATTCAAGCTCTTTACGCCTGACTTAAATCCTAAGAAGTGGCGATTGATTATGGCGCGCATGGAGGTCGACTACCGGGCTGAACTGTTTTACGGTCACGACATCGAAATACGTACGTATTTAACGCGTCTGGGCAATAGTTCATTTACGGTAACCCAAGAGGCGCGTCAGCACGGCAAACTTACAAACCTTGGGCACACCGTTATGGTGCAGTATGACCATGATGCCAAATGTGCCATGCCCATCGAGGGCGACCTACGCGAGGCACTAACGTCGCACCTGCAAGACGCGCCTGAGCCCGCCTGATTACCGCTGCCCCGCTCTGCCGGGGCAACAGGAGCCTGTGTAATGGCCATCCGCTACAACCTCTGGATAGACCCTGACAACGTGGCCCAGCACCGTGCCGTAGAGGCCGATCTGGAAAACTATTTTGTCGAACGCTTCGCCGACTATCCGCATATCCGCTTGTTTGGGGCCGACCCCTACGATTATGATGCCCCCTTCAATCGCCTCTATGATGTGCTAATGGCACGAGCCGCTGAATACTGTGAGCGGACGTGGTGCTATGTCGCGTCGCCTGAACAGCTCAATCGCTGCTTTTTCCGTGCCGTTGGCCGCTCAAATAAATTTGTGAGAGACCAACCCGATGGTGATACGCACCAATCAGGCGCCTGACGAACGTCAGCTTGCCATTATCGCTCAACAGCTTGGCCGCGCTCCGCGTGGTATTGAAGCAGTCGCCGCCACCGATGGTGAAGGAACCCCGCTGGTATTGCGCATGGCCCCCATTGTCGATGGCAAACCCTTCCCCACCCTGTATTGGCTCTGCTCCGATGTGCTGAAAGTTGAGATTTCCCGCATCGAAGCCGTTGGCGTTATTAAAGCGCTCGAACAACGCCTTCAGGAAGAACCTGAATTTCTTGAAGCTTATCAACAGAGTCATCGTGACTACGTCTCCGCTCGCTGGGACTATATGAGCGATGCTCAACGCGAAGAAGTCGCTAAGTTGGGTTACACCAACGTGATGACCGAACGAGGCATTGGCGGTATTAGTAACTGGCACCAGATACGCTGCCTGCACACCCAGTATGCTCACCACTTGTGCGGCGATAACGTGATTGGGCAGTGGATGGATGAGCACCATCAGGTAGACCGCTTTTTACCCTAAGCCCCTCTCATTAGCTTCATTTTCTTTAGCTACGGTTTTAGCGACGTTCATATTTCAACGATAGGGAATAAACGAATGGCTCGAATCTGCGTTTACCTTGGTTCTCGGGAAGGCAATAGCCCTGCTTTCCGTCAGGCGACTAATAAACTAGGACGCACGCTTGCTGAACGCGGCCATACCCTGGTTTATGGCGGCGCACGCATCGGTCTAATGGGTGAGTTAGCGAACGCGGCGCTGGAGGCTGGCGGCGAAGCCATTGGCGTGATGCCGGATCACTTAGTGGAGCGCGAACAGGCACACTTGGGGTTAAGCGAGCTGATTCGGGTGCGTAATATGCACGAACGCAAAGCCACCATGGCGGCCAACGCCGATGCTTTTATCGCCTTACCCGGCGGGATAGGCACCTTTGAAGAGCTGTTTGAAATTTGGACATGGGGCTATTTGGGGCTGCATGAAAAGCCCATGGGCCTGCTCAATATCGATGAGTTTTACTCGCCCCTGCTGACATTTTTAGACAGCACTGTCAGCCATGGTTTTTTAGCGTCCGCCACCCGCGATATGTTGCTCGATGCAGCGACGCCCGGTGAGCTGCTTGATATAGTAGAAGCCCAGCTATAGCGCTATTCTGAATAGCGCTAATCTGAATAGCGTTAGCGGCTCATGCGCTCGGTGAGCCTGAGGGTATGCTGATAAGTTAATTGCAGCAAACGTGCATCTTCACCCGCCCGGTGCCGGTGAATGCCGCGCTCGGCAATCATTGCTTCTTTGGTATCGCTCCATAACGCCTGCTGCTCTTCGCTGAGCAGTATTCTTAATGCCTCAAGGCGAAAACGCGGCAGCATCCCCGCGTGATGGAAGAGCAGAGAAAGCCACGTATTGTCGTAACCCCAGCTGTCGCTGTAAGCCTTGCCCAGCTCTCGCAGCTCATCATTTAACCAATGGGCAACCTGACGTACCGGATAACCTTCCTGAATGAGGCGCTCGCGCGAGATACCGTGTAGCAGTTCGGCTTTTGGGTCCCAATGCGTCCACTCGTCTAACGGTTGAATGAGAAAGGCACAGCAGCTTCCATCAGCACGGGCGATGCCAACTTCGATGGGATAGCTGCCACGCCCAAATCCGGACGCTTCAATATCTAATACTGTGGGTAGCGTCTCGGACACAACCTTCCTCACTCAATCAAAACGCGGTAGCGCTCTATGCGACGGCCACGTCATCTAGCGTCTGCTGTTCTGCCTGTCGCTGCCAGTAAGCGGCCCGCTCGTTATCCACCGCCAAACCCAACTCGCCCAAGCGATAGGCTCGGGCCAGTCGCTCCGCAGCCAAGTAGTGCCCAGATTGGGCAGCACGTGCGTACCAGGTGACCGCGTAGTCTTCGCGACGCGGGTACTGAGCACAGCCGTGCTCGTGGATTTGTGCCACCTGGTATTGTGACTTTACATCCCCGGCATGCGCTGCTTCCAGAACGTATCGCGCACCACGCGCCTTGTCTTGCGGGGTCTGACTGCGATGAAACAACATGTGGCCATATACGGAGAGCGCGTCAGGATGACCCGCTTCCGCACAGCGCTTAAACAAGCGCATCGTTAAACGCTGGGTGCGCGGTGAACGCGGCAGCAGCCAGTGATTATGAAACAACCTTTCAGCTAGGCGAAACTCTAGCCGAGTAAACAACGTTGATGCCTGCAGCATGGCAAACCACCCTGCCTATCTGTTGGAACCTTGGGCCAGCAGTCACAAAATAGCTGCCAACCACACGAGAAACCGGCCTTTAGCCGGTCGATGGGCTGGCAAGCATACGCCTGCCTTTGCGACGACTCAACCCCATTAATTTGCTGCTTTCAAAGAGCCTCGCTAACATGCCCTTCATAGGCCGCAAACCATCCTGGTAATGGCAGCTTATCTTGTGGCAATTTCGCCTTAGCAAGGAGATAAAAATGCAAACGCGCCCACTTGGCAGAACCGGCATAGAGGTAAGCCGACTCTGCTTAGGCACGATGACATTTGGCGAGCAAAATAGCGAAGCCGAAGCCCATGAGCAGCTTGACCGAGCCGTGGCATTTGGTATCAATTTCATTGATACCGCTGAAATGTACCCTGTGCCCCCGATGGCCACTACTCAAGGCCTTACAGAGCGCTATATTGGCAGTTGGTTAAAGCAGCGTGGGGCTCGGGACGACCTGATCATTGCCACCAAAGCCGCTGGCCCAGGGCTTGATCATATTCGTGGAGGCCCGCGCCTTACTCGTCAGCATATTCACCAAGCTATCGATACAAGCCTAGAGCGGTTAAATACCGACTATATAGATCTTTACCAACTGCACTGGCCCGACCGGCAAACTAATTTCTTCGGCAAATTGGGTTATGTGCACAGCGAAGACGAAGACGCGACGCCGTTAGAAGAAACGCTCTCTGCGCTGAAAGAGCTGATCGATGCAGGTAAGGTGCGGGCTATAGGGCTCTCCAATGACACCCCCTGGGGCGTCATGCGCTCGCTACAGCTGGCAGAGCAGCTGGACTTACCACGCGTGGCCTCTATTCAAAACCCCTACAACCTGCTCAACCGCTCTTTTGAAGTTGGCTTGGCGGAAATTGCCCACCGTGAAGATGTCGGCCTACTTGCCTATTCACCGCTAGGGTTTGGGGTACTCTCAGGTAAATACCTGAATGGCGCGCAGCCACCCAAAGGTCGTTTGACGCTGTATGAGCGCTTCAAGCGTTACACTTCGCCCGAAGCCGAAGCGGCCACCCAGGCTTACGTTGCGCTTGCTGAAAAGCACGAGCTGGATCCTGCACAAATGGCGCTGGCGTTTGTTAACTCTCGCAGCTTCTTGACCAGCAATATTATTGGTGCGACTACCATGGAGCAGTTGGAAAGCAATCTTGACAGCGAGAGCCTCAAGCTGGACAACGAAGTGCTTGAGGCCATCGAAGATATTCACCGCCGCATGCCGAACCCCTGCCCTTGAACAGCTGTTAAAAGCACCGTCGACTCTCACTAAGCTATCACCGCTATAGCCTCGGCCTTCGCCGAGGCTTGGTATACTGAGCTCACTTATATAACGCTTTTATTTACTAGAGCACGACCAGGAGCATGCGATGCTGAGTGTTATCTCTCCCGCCAAAACGCTGGATTTTGAAACCCCACCGACCACTGAGCAGGTGACCCAACCTGACTTTCTGAAACAGAGTCAGGCGCTTATCACTATTCTGCGCGACTACTCGCCGCAGCAAATCAGTGAACTCATGGGAATCAGCGATAAATTAGCGGGCCTGAATGCGGCGCGTTTTGAAGAGTGGCGCCCGCCCTTCACTCTGAGCAATGCCAAACCCGCTGCACAGGCTTTTCAGGGTGACGTCTATACCGGCTTACAAGCCGAGAGCTTCAGTGAGGCTGATAACCGCTATGCGCAATCACATCTGCGCATACTTTCTGGCTTATATGGCTTGCTACGGCCACTGGACTTAATTCAGCCGTATCGGCTAGAGATGGGCACTAAGCTGCCTAACAGTGCCGGTAAAGATCTCTATGCTTACTGGCAGCCCACCCTAACACTCGCACTCAATGAGGCCATTGCAGAAAGCGGCTCCAACGTGCTGGTTAACCTCGCCTCAAATGAGTACTTCAAAGCGGTAGACACCAAGCAGCTTAATGCGCGAATTATTACACCGGTGTTTAAAGATGAGAAAAACGGTACCTTTAAAATCATCAGTTTCTATGCCAAAAAAGCACGCGGACTGATGAGTGCCTGGCTTATCCAGCAGCAGGTTAACGATCCAGATCAACTCAAGGCGTTCGACGTGGCCGGCTATCGCTTCGATGCCTCGGCGTCTCAGGGTGATACCTTCGTTTTCACTCGCAAAGAAGCCGATCGCTAAAGCGAACGGCGGGGCTGGTACAAGCTAGAAAATACTATCTAGAAAAAATGTACGGGGCGTGAAGAACGCGGCTTTAAAAACCGCTGGTGCGCCTCTTTAAACTGCGCTGTTTCACAGCGGTGTAGCCACTCATAAGCCACCATATCAGCTGTCACCGCCACAGCACCGCTTGCGCAAGCACGCTCACGCGCCATTGCAGCCTCTTGCGGGCGGCGGCTGGCAGAGGCTTCGCTAAGCCAGTAAAGCTCATAGCCTGCCGCTAACAACCCCAACCCCGTTTGCAAGACACAGATATGCGCTTCTGTTCCACACAGTACTATCTGTGTTTTTCCTGATGCTGTTAATGCCTCACGAAATTCCGTTTCTGCCATGACGCCGAAATGCTGCTTCTGCCACAGTTTATAGTCGTCTAGAGCGGCCAGTAACATTGGTGCAGTAGCGCCCAATTTCTCAGGATTCTGTTCTGTTAGCCACACCGGCACCTCAAGCAAGCACGCCATTTCACCTAACCAAGCCGCTTCGTTAACGGCGTCTTGACCACCCTCAATCACAGGTAGTAATCGTGCCTGGAAATCGACCATTAGCAGTAAGCTTTTGTCACACTGTAGCTGCATGTTGCCTCCTTAATTTTTATCGTTATCCAGGCCAACCATAATAGTCATGATACAAACAATAAAGCAGCCGCTTTTTAGCGACTGCTTCGGTTAACTCTTCAATCAAATACTGGGCTTAGTCCTCGGCGGCATCTTCCATATCTTCGCCGAGCTCTTCCATGCTCTCCCCGGCATCTTCTGCAGCATTATCAATATTTTCACCCGCTTCTTCAGCAGGGCCTTGATCATCACAAGCGACAAGTCCGCCTGCCATCAAGGCCATAAACAGGGCGATTGCTAACTTCTTGGCTAATTGCGTCGTCATACCGTTTCTCCTCCTGAGATTTTACTTCTGGGTACGTACACCATAATACTAGATGCTGCGTGGCAACAACACCATGATAAATACGCAATCTATTGTTATCAATAAACTTCAAACACATGTTTCATTATTTTAAGGGCTAAATGTTCATGCGCATGCGTGAGCTCGCGTCAGCTCCCGGCCACTATTATCACTTTGTCCGACCAT
>NZ_JAKVTW010000024.1 GCF_022489065.1 Vreelandella neptunia
ATCCACTGCCCGGCAGTCGCTGCTTGTAGCGATGAGAGGGTGGTTTGACCCAGAGATGATCTGGGATGCTGCGCCGACCGGCAAACGCGGCCGACAGCAGACTTACAGCGATACCGCAATCCAGACATGCCTGACGATGAAGGTCCTGTTCGGTATGGCCTTGCGGCAAACGACTGGGTTCGTCGAGAGCCTATTGGGTCTGATCAGTCTCGACTGGACGGTGCCCGATTTCAGCACGCTGTCGCGCCGCCAGAAGACCCTCGCCGTGAACATTCCCTATCGCGGTTCGCAGGGGCCCCTGCACCTGCTGATCCCCTCTCGGGCATTGCTGCGCAATACCCTGACGGGCAATGGATAGCACTGGCATCAAGGTCGAAGGCGAAGGTGAGTGGAACGCACGCAAGCACGGTGGCTCTAAACGGCGCGTTTGGCGCAAGATCCACCTTGGGATCAACGAGAAAACGCTGGAGGTCCGGGCTGTCGAGATCACCGGGAGCCATATCGGCGATGCACCTATCCTGCCTGACCTGCTCAGCCAGATCCCAGCCCAAGAGGAGATCGCGAGCGTCACCGCAGACGGTGCCTATGACACACGCAAGTGCCATGATGCCATCGCCGAGCGCGGTGCTCATGCTGTCATCCCGCCGCGCAAAAATGCGAAGCTGTGGAAGACCGTCACCGCGGGGGCGGTGGCCAGAAACGAGGCTTTGCGTGCATCAAAATACCTCGGCCGCTCAATCTGGCGAAACTGGAGCGGATACCACCGCCGAAGCCGCGTCGAGACCAAGATGCACTGCATGAAACTGCTGGGACAGCGCCTCATGGCGCGGGACTTCGACCGACAGGTCGCGGAAGTCCACATCCGCATCGCCGTCATGAACGGCTACACCGCCCTTGGCATACCAGTCACAGAGGCCGTTGGATAAGTCCGTCCGGGGAAAGGGGTAGCCTGGCCATCAGACGATTTGTGCAACAGAGCCACGGCGATAGACAAAGCGGTCGCAACGATGTCGCCCTTTGCAACATGGACGCAGCATGAACTTAAGCAACGAGGAGCCTCGCTGCCCCTTCTGGCAGGGGAGGTGTGGGGCGTCGCACTTCACAAGTGGCACAGCCTATCTGAAAACTCTGCCGAAGACCATTCGCCAAACTTGCAGGGTCAGCTTTGTGCACGGGACGATACTCGACCGTTAACTCGGAATTCGAGCACCCCACTTTGCGGCATCTTTTGCCTTAACGTCGTGTTTGAATGCATTGTACCATTCGATATCGAGATTTCTCTTGTTAAGTCCATCAGCCATACCAGCCTCAATAAAGTCGTGCTTCGTGTCGCCATAATCTTCAAACCACATCCTTGCTGCATGACGCGTTGCGAAGCATATTCGTCCGGACAGGTGCCCGTCTGCGTTCTTAAAGGCCTCTTTGACGAAGTTTGTTTGTTCGGTACTCATTTTCACCTCCTGATTCACATCAACTTCCGGTATAGCTAAACCGATAGCCTAGAGTTCACTTACTTCAGGCTCCTGATCGGTCGTCCGCAAACCATTTTTCACAGTGGGTGATCGTGTTGAGTGATCTGTCCTACGTCAAGTCAGAACTGCACGGATATGGGCCGATCGAGCCCTGCGGCGGGATGACGATCGCGACTTTGCAAAGGTCACTGTCTGCGCATTGCTGCCCCTAGTGGAGGACGCAGCATGGTTGGACGGGTCTTCCGGACCCTGAATGGCCGCTTTCGCGCTTCCAGGGTGTGAGCCGAGCACTCGCAACGCATTTACACTATCCGCCCCTTGTAGAGGCCGTTTGGTAAGGACAACAGAGGACATTCACAATGCGCGCAAGCGACGGTATCTTTGATGTCAAAAAGGATAGAGAATTTAGAAAGGAAGCCCTTATAACGAAAATTTCAGATCTTCCCTGCGCATGTGTTCCAATGGGGGCACTCACGTTCGTGCGTGGCAAGATCGAATTGCAGGTAGACGATTTTGCAGATCAACCTGGTGTTTGGATACTCGCCGTTGATGGGGATATTGCGCGTATTACTGGTGCAGACACGCGTTCAATGCACGCATCTGCCCAATGGTGGGAACGGCCGGGAAACAGCGATCGCCACGACCATTTGGCCCACCTGTTGCAGGGAACCCTCAAGGCAGGGAACTCCGTTGAACTGTTCGGCTGTCAACCGGCCGGGGCAAGTTATGTCGCGACGGCACGAGAGTGGCGACAAGCATTCAGTTTTGCGTGGGCTTGAGATTGCGAATATAGAAACATTGCGATGTACGGCGAAAAAGTCCGCGCACCGGGCCGACAATAGCGATTTCATGATTCAAACTCAGACGAACGGCGGCTTGGGATGGAGTGCGAAGCATCGTTCCCCCAAGAAATGCGCGAAGGCACGAACTTCGAAAGATCACCAACTCCGCTTTGCTGACCTTCATGGTAGGCGCAGTATGAGCGGTCGGGTGTTTCGGTATATGAATGGCTGCTTTCGCGTTGCTGAGCCAAGTTGCAAGCACTAGCGGCGAACGGCAACTTGCCGCCCATTTTGTTGAAAAAATCCGCGTAGCGGGCGCAGTAAATGGGTCATTGGAGGCAGCGCAAGCGGCTTTCTTTTCAGGCTTTTTGCATTGCTGCGGTGCAGGAAGGATCTTGGCGAGTTTGCGGAGGATTTGGGCGGTTGCAGCGAGTAGAAATTCGTCATTTGCGCCATTTGGGCCGCGCAATCGGAGTTTCCCATCCCCAGAATGCGCTTGAGGTGGGCGAACAGCATCTTGACCTTCTTGCGCAGTTTCATTGAGATTTCATATTGCTTGGATTTGCCATCGATCAGCGGCACAGGTTTGAAGCGGTCGAGCAGATCCTCGGATCTCTCGGCGATCAGTTCCTTGGGTTTGTCGCCGATGGCGATCCCCCGCAGCCGGTCAATATGCGTAGCGCGCCAATCCTCGAACACAGCCGTCACCCGGTCGGTGAAGGTTGTGAACTCGGAATGGTCAAGGATGGCAGATTTTACGCCTGACGCGTCAACCAAGGGCGCCAGATAGCCCGGCCGATCCCCCGGCCCGAACAGCGTATCACGCACGGCGGGCAAGACCTGCCAAAACTCCGACAGCGCATCGACATAGCGCACGGGGATGCCGCCCTTCAGATGGGCCTCAATGTCTTGCAGGTCTTCGGGTTCAGAGCTGTCGATATAGCGCGGAATTTTGAGGTTGAAGCCGTGCTTTTCAATCTCGGCCAGCGGCACCATGCGGGAGTATTTGTCGATCTCAGCCTGCTTGGTGAAGGCGTCGACGATCTTGTGCAGATTTTGGCTGCGGAGGCGGTTCTTGTTGCCGTCCTTCACAAAGCCCTTGGAGGGCGCCCGATCCGTCACGGACCGTGTCGCGGTAGGCAGACCTTCGGTGTAAGGTAATCTCAATCCCTGTTTTCGACGCCGCGTGTGAACCCGAGGAGTAAAGTTAGATGTTTCTAGGAATTGAGGTTCTGATCGTTCACCTGGCCGATGCGCTGGGTCTCCGCGCCGTGCACCTCAATCATGTGCTCCGCGAGTTGCGTGAGGACGGATTGGCAACGTTTCAGAAGGGCCAAGTGCCGATCTACGATTTCGACAGGCTGGCCGACCTTGCCGAGTTCGACCGCGCCTATCTGGATCAGGAACGCCCGCTGCTGCGGTAGCAACATGTCCGGCTCCACCCTCCGGGCAAGGGTCCGCAATGTCGGTCTTGCGACCGACTGTCCTTCGTAGAGCGAGAATGGTGCACAGCGACTGAGCCACTTCGAAAGCCTGCGCGCAGTGCGCGGCAAGTCGGTCCGGTTCTTCACGGAGGGCAGCATCAAGATCCCATCCCACAGTCCTCTTAACTTGCGGCGCCATGCGTGGCGTCGGGGATGTGATGACGCGCCATCCGCGCCTCGAACGCCGCATCCACCGTAACGGAAGGGTCATAGATTGGGATGTCCATGACAGTTTTCCGATCGACATCCAGATTGACCAAATTTTCTGCCCACTCAACGTTTTTGCAGAGCGTGGCTAAATCAGGACATGTTTGCCGGGCCACCAGTTCTTTGTATCCACGGCCAGGAAACGGATCGTCCAGTCGGTATCATCGATCAGAAACCCCTCGACATGACCGATGGAGCAATCGGTGGCATGCAGATTGTAGCCGGTCACGGCATTGTTGCTGCGCAGATGGAGATCATCGTCCTGATGCCGCAGGGCGTACAGCTCGTCCTGACGCCGTCTTGAATCGGCGTAATGCGCCTCTGACATGCCCGCGCTCCATCCGCCATAGCCGCCCATATAGAAGCCGTTTCCCCAATAGGGACTCATGTTGTAGTAGCCGTACATACGTTCTTCGTGCTGCCGCGATACGGGCTCATGCGTGTCGATGGCCGGGCTGTCCTTGACCTTGGCCATCGTCAAGCGGACTGGAAAGCTGCGGGCGCACGTATCCGGGTGACCTAGAACCGAAACCGGCAGCAGAACCTTGCGCACGGACAGCCAAGTGCCGGTGTCGACGACGATCCAGCGAAGCGTCCAGATTTCGTCATCGAAGAGGAAGTCAGTCACGGTGCCGATGCTGCCATCCGTCGCGGCGATCTTGAGACCCTTGAGATTCGAGACATTATTCAAAATGGTGGTGTCAGACTAATTCGAACCCCTCTCAGTTAGCTGCCAAACTCCTGAATCTATGCTGAACAAGGCTGACGCCACTCGGCAAGACGAGCGGTCCGATTGGTCTTGAAATTGTCTGGCGGGTTGAGGTGGCGTTCCTGGTTGAAATGGTTGCAGACCGAGCCGTGCAGCGGCGAATTTCTGCAGGCTTCGCATGCGTCTGAACCGTGTAGCATCGCCCGTTCTCTTCGCCTGAATGGCAGTTGCGAATTCTCCGCCCTGTTGTTTTCCCAACGACCTGTTTGCTGGCGGCTGGATGCGCCGATCTCCTTGAGCGCCGCGCAGTAGGAACGCAGCCGATCGGTCACGATCACCTCGGGTCGACCGTGCTTGCGCATTGCTTTCCTTAGGAATTTCAAAGCAGCCCTCTTTTCACGACGCTTCATGACAAAGCTCTCCAGCACCTCACCTTCGTAATCAACGGCTCGCCAAAGGTAATGCATCTCGCCGTTGATCTTCACGAGCATTTCGTCGAGATGCCACCGCCAGCGGCTCGATTTCATCCCCTCGATCCGTCGTTTCCCGATCTCGGCGGCAAACATTGGCCCGAACCTATGCAACCAAAACCGGATAGTTTCGTGGCTGAGATCGATGCCACGTTCGTGCAACAAATCCTCGACGTTTCTGAGTGACAATGGGAATCGGTTGTAAAGCATCACCGCCAGGCGAATGACCTCGGGACTGGTTTTGAAGAATTTGATGGCCTGCGTTTTGCCATGCGGCGAAGCTATGAGGGTGCCCTGCCCACCTCAACCGAGTTCTTCTGACAGTGCCGCGCGGGATGCCCCCTATCCCAGCACCAGCTCCATTTCTTCGACGGGGCGGTGGGTACATCCATAAGCGGCCAGAATCGCCTGCGCCTGCTCCTCGTGTTCGCGGGCTTCTTCCCGCACCCACTCGGAAAACAGCCGCACGATGCGCCGGTTGGTGTGCCGTGGGGGGCAGACGATCCAGTAGGCGGGGAATTGCACAGCGGGAAAGACAGGCGAAAACGGCACCAGCGTGCCGCGCTTCAGATCGTCGAGGGCAAGGGTCATGCTTTCCAGAATAACACCGGCCCCCTGACGTGCCAGATCGATCACCATGGAGGATCGGTCAAACCGCAGCTTGGGAAGTTTTTCGACATGTTCAACCCCGTGCCGAACCATCCAGATTTCCCACTGATACAGCGCCTTCATACAGCGGATGATCCGCGCGCGGCCCAACTGTTCAGCCGTAGTGCCCCCACCCGCCTGAAGCTGGGCCAGATAGTCGGGCGAACAGAGGGGCATAACCAGATCATGGATGATGCATTCGGAATACAGGTCATTCCACGCGCCCGTGCCGTATCTAAGATCAAGATCCACAACTTCGGTTTCGAAATTGGTGAAATCGGGCGTGGCATCAACGCGCAGGCCCCAATCGGGGTGGGTGTCGATAAAACGCTTCAATCGGTTGGACAGCCAATGAACCCCGAACGTAGGGCTGACCCGCAACTTCAAATTGTAGGTGTCGTGTTGTTCGCGAATGGTGGCCTGCGCACCGCGGATCAGTTGCAGCGCACTGGTGGTGGCCTGGAACAGCATCTCGCCATTCAGGGTCAGCGTCAGGCGGCGGTTCACACGGCGGAACAACATGACGCCATATTGCCCCTCAAGCGCCTTGATTTGCTGACTGATCGCCGCCGATGACACCCCCAGTTCCGTGGCCGCAAGAGTGACGCGACCAAGCCGCGCCACTGCTTCGAAATAAGCCAGAGAATTCAGGTTGGGATTCAGCGCCATGCGCACAGTCTAAGGCTTCGCGCGCAGGCTCTCAAGCGGGCTTATCGCTGGATAAAGGGGTTGGAAGGAGGTGCATCCGAGGTTGAGATCCAGACAGCCTTGGTTTCCAGAAACTCTTCGATGGCGCGAATGCCGCTTTCGCGCCCGATGCCCGATTGTTTGACCCCGCCAAACGGCATCATATAGCTGATCACGCGATAGGTGTTCACCCAAACGATACCGGCCTTCAAGGCTTTGCTCATCCGCATCGCGCGGGCAATGTCCTTGGTCCAGACGCCTGCGGCAAGGCCATAGATTACGTCATTGCCCAGCGAAACCGCCTCTGCTTCGTCCTCAAACCCGATGATTGACAGGACTGGCCCAAAGACTTCTTCCTGCGCGATGCGCATGTCGTTGGTGACATCGGTAAAGATGGTCGGCTCGACGAACATGCCGCCTTCCATATCCGTGCCCTGTGCCCGATTGCCACCAAAGACGCAGCGCGCGCCCTCGGCTTTTGCGATGTCGATATAGGACAGGATTTTCTCGAACTGCGGTTGCGTGGTGACAGGTCCGATATGGGTGTCAGGCAACATCGGATCACCCAGCTTGGCATCACGGGCGATGGCCAACAGTTTTTCGGTGAATGCCTCTTTCACCGAGTTCTGCACCAGCAAGCGGGAACCGGCGATGCAGGTCTGGCCCGTGGCGGCAAAGATGCCCGATACGGCCCCCGCAACGGCAGCATCAAGATCGGCATCGGCAAAGACGATATTGGGCGATTTTCCACCCAGCTCAAGCGACACTTTTTTAAGCCCCCGCGCCGCGGATTCATAGATTTTGCGCCCTGTGGTATCGGAGCCGGTAAAGGTAATCTTGGCCACATCCGGATGCTCGACGAGTTGCGCGCCCACCTCGGGGCCAAATCCGGTCACGACATTCCACACACCATCGGGAAATCCTGCCTGTTTCGTCAACTCCATGAACGCCAAGGTCGACGCCGAGGTGAATTCTGATGGCTTGATCACCACCGAACAACCGGCTGCCAGCGCGGGGGCACATTTCCATGCAATGAACAGCAGCGGTGAGTTCCAAGCGGTCAGGGCGGCGACAACGCCTACCGGTTCATGGGTGGTAAAGGTGAACAAATCCGGCTTGTCTATGGGCACCACCGTGCCTTCGATCTTATCGGCCAGCCCGCCGTAATAGTACCACCACTCGGGATGATAGTTCAGTTGACCGGCCATTTCCGCCAAAAGCTTGCCATTGTCACGCACCTCAAGCGCGGCAAGCCGGTCAGCATTCTGTGCAACAAGATCGCCCAGCTTACGCATGATCTTGCCACGGTTGCTGGCTGTCATGGTGGCCCATGGACCATCGGTCATGGCGGTGCGGGCGGCGTCAACAGCGCGGTTCACATCGTCCTGTCCGCCGTGCGGGATGCGTGCCCAGACCTTACCGGTATAGGGGTTGATGGTATCGAACCATTCGCCGGTTGCGGGATCACAGTATTCACCATCGATGAAAAGCTGAAAGGTTTCGGTCATGCTATTTTATCCGTATTTTTATTGGTCTCGTTTGCAATGGCAACACGCCATGCCGCGCTTTCAAGCGGGCTGCTGCGCCATGCGGCCAGCAGCGATGCGGCATGCATCAGCTTGGCCTGATCAATTCCGGTTTCGATGTGCATTCCGGTGAGCAGCGCGTTCAGATCTTCGCTGGCGCAGTTGCCGGTCGCGCCGGGGGCATAGGGGCAACCGCCCAGCCCACCGATTGCGGCGTCAAAGCTGGAAATTCCGGCCTGAAGTCCGGCGACAGTATTGGCAAGAGCCATGCCGCGCGTATCGTGCAAATGCAGCTCGAAACAGATGTCGGGGTGGCGCGCGACAAGTGCTGCGGACAGATCATAAACCTGATCGGGCAGCGCGATACCGATGGTGTCACACATGCCGATCCGTGTTGCACCGGCTTGAGCAAAACGGTCGACAATTCGGTATACTTTCTCGGGGGCAACTATACCTGCGAATGGACATCCGAACACGACCGACAGTGACACCCGCACCTGCAGACCGGCCTCAATTGCCTCGGCGTGCAGATTCAACAACTCGCTCAGGCTTTCGTCGGAAGGACGGTTCAGGTTCGCCTGATTGTGTTCATCGGTCACGGACATTACCAGCGTCACGCCGTTGGTACCCGCCGCAATGGCGCGTTCAAGGCCGCGCCGGTTGGGCACCAAGGCCCAAGAAGTGAAGTCCAGATGCGCCGTTGCGCGCACGACGTCTTCGGCATCGGCAAGATTGGGGATCCAGCGGGGATGGGTAAAAGACGTAACCTCGATTTCCCGCGCACCGGCGGCGACAAGCCGTTCGATCAACTGGATCTTCTGGTCGGTCGGCAACATCTGCGGTTCGTTTTGCAAGCCATCGCGCGGGCCAACTTCGATGATACTGGCCGCCTTGGGAAAGGTCAGGCCGCTCATGGACGAAATGCCTTGTTCATGATGTCCATCAGCCCTTCGCGGGTCACGTCGCGGGGGTTTGGCAAAATCTGGCGCATGTTGGTCAGCCCGTCATCGACCAGCGCATCAATCGCGGATCGCGGGATTCCCAGATCGTCGAGCCAGCGCGGGATCCCCACATCGGCCGAAAGTTCCTCGACAGTGGTGATGGCCAGCAGCGCGGCCTCGCGGGGCGAAAGCCCGTCCACCGGTTGACCCATAGCCTTAGCGATATCTGCAAAGCGTGCCATGGCGGCAGGCATGTTCCAGCGCATCACATGGGGCAACAGAACCGCGTTTGCGATGCCATGGGGAATGTTGAACAGACCGCCCAGCGGCATCGCCAATCCATGCACCATGCCAGTGGCGGCACTGCCAAAGGCAAGACCACCAAACAGGCTGGCGGTCATCACCTCTTGTCGGGCGTGGATATTGGCGCCGTGATGCACGGCGGTCCGCAGATGCGACGATAGTTTTGTGATCGCCTGCAGTGCGAAATAATCGGTCAGGGGCTGCGCAAAACGCGACAGATATGCCTCGATTGCGTGGGTCAGGGCGTCCATCCCTGTGGCGGCGGTGATCGCGGCCGGAAGGCCAAGGGTCAGTTCGGGGTCGAGGATCGCGCAATCGGCCAGCAGGTGGCGTGAAACAATGCCCTTCTTTGTCTTTTCGGCCTTAAGGCTGAGCACGGCGACATTTGTCACCTCGCTGCCGGTACCGGCGGTGGTCGGGATCATGATCTTGGACACCGCCGGATTTTTCAGTTGGTCAATTCCAAGATAGTCACGCACGTCACCAGGGTTGTTCACGAAAGCAGCAGCACATTTTGCCACATCGATCACGCTGCCGCCGCCCAGCCCGATCACCAGATCGGCATGACAGGTGCGGGCCACTTCAGCGCAGCGTGCCACGGTTTCAAGGCTGGGGTCGGGCTCCACGTCGGTGAAAACCTCGACGTCAAATTCATCCAGCAGTGCCTGAACCGGTCCCAACACCCCCGCGCGCTCCAGTCCGGTATCGCTGACCAGCAGGATCCGGGTTGCACCCAGCCTTTTTGCTTCTTCGGGCAGTGTGGAAATGGTGCCCGTGCCATGGACGATACGCGCGATCGCCCCGAATGCCTGTGGTGAAGCGAAACTCATCCTGTTCTCCTTAGTTACGCGCCTTTACGGGTGCGATTGTCTGCGATGTGGTTCAGATCGTGCCCTTGGCCTGCAAGGTCTCGATCTCCTTTTGTCCGTATCCCAGACTTGTCAGGATCTCGGTGCTGTGCTGGCCCAGACTGGGACCTTCCCAGCGGATCGCACCGGGGGTCCGGGACAAGCGGGGCACCACACCCTGCATGGTCAGATCGCCGAAATCGCGTGTCGGCACATCCACCACCGCACCACGGGCGCGGAAATGCGGGTTTTTATGGATGTCTGCGGCGTTGCAGATCGGACCGGCGGGAATGCCAAGCTCCTCCATCAAAGCGAGCAGCTCCGTTTCGGTCAGGCCGACGGTCCATGCGGAGATGATCTCGTCGATCTCGGCTTGATGTTCGCCCCGTGCGCGGTGGCTTGAAAACCGGGGATCGTCACACAGGTCCGGACGGCCCATGGCCGTGGCCAAACGCTGAAAGATGGCATCGCCGTTGGCGGCAATCAGGATCCAGCCGTCATTGGCAACGGGATAGATGTTCGAGGGGGCAATGCGTGGTAGGCTGGTGCCGGTCCTCTCACGGATTACACCCGTCGCGCTGTATTCGGCCAGAACGCTCTCGCTGATGGCAAGGATAGCGTCGGTGATGCCGACATCTACAATTTGGCCTTTTCCGGTCTGGCGTCGTTCATGCAAAGCGGCCAGCAGGCCGATGCAGGTAAACATACCGGCCAGACTGTCGCCCACCGACAGACCGGCGCGAACCGGCGGACGGTCGGGAAACCCACCCAGATGGCGCAGTCCGGCCATCGCTTCGGCAATCGCTCCAAAGCCGGTGCGATTGGACCAAGGGCCGGTCTGTCCAAACCCCGAAACGCGGGCAATGATCAGGCCGGGGTTGGCCTCCTGTAAGATGGCCGGTGAAAGTCCCCAGCGTTCAAGCGTACCGGGGCGGAAATTTTCGACCATCATGTCAGCTTGGGACAGCAGTTCCTTGACCACTGCCTGACCTTCAGGTTGCCGCAGATCCAGCGTGAGAGACCGCTTGTTGCGCGCGATCACATGCCACCACAGGGTCTTGCCGTCCTTTTGGGCTGCACCCCATTGGCGCATGGCATCGCCCCTGCCCGGCGGCTCGATCTTGATCACATCGGCGCCC
Organism: Vreelandella neptunia; assembly: GCF_022489065.1. Taxonomy (GTDB): domain Bacteria; phylum Pseudomonadota; class Gammaproteobacteria; order Pseudomonadales; family Halomonadaceae; genus Vreelandella; species Vreelandella neptunia_A. The sequence goes on from NZ_JAKVTW010000024.1 coordinate 11,217, forward strand.
AAATCGGCCAATAGCTGACCGCAGAACGGTCCGGCAATGAAACTGCCCATCTCGATCACCCGCACCCCGGCGAGCGGCCCGGTGGCCTGCTGCGTTTCGGCGTTATGGCTGGTCATAGTTACTTCCTCCGATCACCAGGCTGCCTGTGCGCATGACGGATTTGGCAAGCGTGTTCTGATGGCGTTGTTGTGTTTCAAGGGCATGGCGGGTCACAGCATCGCGGGCGGCTGCTGCATCGCCGGCGCGCAGGTGGCGCAGAATTTCGCGGTGCTCGATGATGGTGCGGGCGCGACCTGCCTCGTTGACCACCTCAAGCCAACGAATGCGGGCAAGCCGTTGCATGACGTCCTGCATCGCCTCGACATACAGTTCGTTCCCCGAAAGACGCATCAGTTCGACATGGAATTCACATCCGCTATGGAGCCAGTCTTTGCGGCTTGCATCTGTGTCTGACGGCACCAGTTCGGCTTCGATCTGCTCCAGTTTCCGGGGCTGTGCCCGCTCACAGGCCAGCGTCACGCCTTCGCGTTCAATGCCGATACGGAACTCGCAGGCCTGCATGATATGGGTGAGGGAAAGCGGGGTCACGGACCAAACCCGATCAACCTTTTGCACCAGCCGGTTCGCCTCAAGCCGCAGCATTGCGGCCCGTATCGGCGTGCGCGATGGCCCGCGATAGCGTGCTTCGATCATCCGCTCGGACAGTCGCAAACCCGGACTAAGCACCAGATTCAGGATGTCCGCACGCAGACTTTCATAGAGTTTATCAAGTTGTGTCGTCATGGGAGTAACCGGTATTCCGCTTGGGATGCCACTTTAGACAGCATAAACTCAAAACCCGTTGAGACGGCGATAGGCGCGGATGACCTGACTGTCATCCTCTTGGCCGTTGCCTGCGCCGCTTTCGGCAGCGAAAAGTTGCATGGCAACGGAGGCAAGGGGCAGACCCATATGCGCGTCACGACCGGCCTCGAGTGCGATGGTCATATCCTTGACGAAGATATCAACGGTCGAGGTGACTTCGGGATCCTCGGACAACATCCTCGGGCCGCGATCATTCAACATCCAGCTGTTGGCAGCAGAGCCGCGCAGGATTTCAAGAAGAACCCCGGTATCAAGTCCCGCCCGTTCCCCAAGGGCCATCGCCTCGGCGGCAGCGACAATATGCACCCCGCACAGAAGTTGGTTGATGGCCTTGACGTTGGCCCCCTGCCCTGCGCGCGTCCCGACATGAAAGACCCGCGAGCCGAGCGTTGACAGGATGGGCTGTACCTTTTCAAGCGCCCCCTCGTCAGCACCGACCATGATCGTCAGGCTGGCCGCACGTGCCCCGACGACACCACCCGACACGGGGCAGTCAACAAAGACACGCCCCGACGACTGCACCTCAGCGGCAAGCTTCTCTACCGAAGCAGGTGGGCAGGTCGCCATCAGGCAAACCGCTGCGCCTTTTGGCAGGGCATCGAGGGCGCCCAGATCGAACAAAACCGATCTGGCTTGATCGATATTGACCACCATCAGGATAAGCGCTTCGGCGTCTTTTGCCGCCTCTTGGGCTGTATCGGCGGCAATGCCACCCTGCTCGGCCAAAGCCGCCCGCGCAGTTTCGCGAAGGTCGAAGCCTGCAACGCTATACCCAGCGTCGATCAGGTTTTTGGCCATCGCGCTGCCCATGGCACCCAGACCCACAAATCCAATTCTTTTGACCATTTTGGCCTCCTCAGTAAATTGTGAGCGCGGGAACATACATCATCAGCAAAAGAACCGTGAAACTGACCAAATAGAACGGCCACAGCTCTTTGATGACAGAACCTATCGACACCTTGGCGATCGCCGCACCGATGAATAGCGTGGTGCCGACAGGGGGTGTGAACAGGCCAATCGACAGGTTGATGCAGACAACCAGACCCAGTTGCACCAGATCGATTCCAATCGTGGTGCCGATGGCAACAAAGATCGGCCCCAGCAGGAGAACAGCCGCGGGCAGGTCAAGAAACATCCCGACCGTCAGCATGATCATCGTCATCATCATCATGATCAGCCAAGGCGCGCCCAGAACCTCGGTCGCCCAAGTGGCGATAAGTGTCGGAATACGCTCGGTCACCAGAACATGGCCCACAAGGCTTGAGGCGGTGATCACCAGCATCACGATACCTGTTGTGATGACGGTATTGATCAGCGCGGCGTAGATCGACGCAAATGTGAGGTCACGGTAGATCGTCGCGCTGACCACCAAGGCATAGGCCACAGCAATCACGCTGACCTCGGTCGGCGTTGCAATGCCGGCCCTGAGCAGCACGATGATAAAGATCGGCATCAACAGCGCGGGCATCGCATGCAACAGCACATAGCCCAGCTTTTGCCGCACAGCCGGTTCGCTGAGGCGGGGGAAATTACGCAACCGGCCGCTGAAATAGCAGGCCAGCATCATCCCTCCGGCCAGCATCAGCCCCGGCAGAATGGCTGCGGTGAACAGCGCCGCAATCGAAACGTTCGACACCGTCGAGAACAGGATCAGCGGAATGGACGGCGGAAGCAGCCCCGCGATCACCGAGGATGACGCCGTAACAGCCGCAGCAAAGGCGGGCGGATAGCCTTCGCGCTTTTGCCAGGGGATAAGCATTGCGCCCAGTGCAGAGGCCTCGGCCACAGCAGATCCGGAAACGCCGCCGAAAATGGTCGAGCCGACAACCGACACCTGCCCCATTCCGCCATGGAAACGCCCCACCATCCGCGCAGCGAATTGCACAAGATGCTCACCCAGCTTGCCCGACATCATCAAAGATCCGGAGAGGATGAAAAAAGGAATCGCCAGCAGAGGAAAGCTTTGCGAAGGCTGGAACAGTTTTACGACCACCAGAACCAGCGGAATTGTGCCCTGCCATAGAATGGCCGATCCGGCACTGATGACCAAGGCATAGCCCACGGGCATCGACAGCGCGAGAAGCGCGAAAAATGCGATCAGCATTACAAGTGTCATAGCTGATGCTCCACAGATGTTTTGCTAAGGGGAAAGCGTGGGTCATCGGCATAGAAAACGCGCACCAGATTCACGAGCGCAGAGAGGGCAATGCCGAAACAACCGAAAGTGACAGCCGCGTAAGCCCAAAATTGCGGGATGCCCGTCAGCGGGAAAACCTGATGTCCGGTAACAGCGATAACTTTGAGCGATATCCAGGCCAGTGCGATAAAGACACCGCACACCATAACCTGAAGCGCCATGCCCAGAATGCGCGCGTTGGCGACGGACAGATAATCGATCAGGGCTGTCGCGGCAATATGTGCGCCGCGATGGGCGCCGATGACGATTCCGCCCATGATAAGCCACGGGAAAAGAAGATTAGGCACCTCAGTCGGCCACCCAAGCCCGCGTGTTGTCATGTAGCGCACGATCACATCGGCCATGAGCGCGAGGAACATGAATACCAGCGATGACAATGCAATCACGACGGCGATGGTATCCAGCGTCCAGCCGACGGCATTGGCAAGGCGCAAGGCGGGAAATCCCGCCTTGCTTTTGTCCTGGGTGGAACTGGACATTGTCACTTGCCCTGTGCCGCTGCCGCTGCTGCGGATGCAGCTACGATATCGTCAACAAGCCCGGGGAACTTTTCGCTCCACTGATCATAGACGGTCTTGGTCGCAGCTTGGAAGGTCGCGGAATCGACTTCGTTAAAGATGATCCCGGCTTCTTCCAGTGTTGCGCGCAGTGCCTTTTCGTCGTTCAGCGAACGTTCGCGGTTATACTGACCAGACTCGGTGGCGGCAGCGCGGATGATCTCCTGATCTTCGGGGCTGAACGTGTCCCAAATAATCTTGGAGGCCAAAAGGACCGTCGACTCATACTTGTGGCCCGTCAGCGAAATGTACTTTTGCACTTCGTACAGTTTTGACGAGTAGATATTGATCAGAGGGTTTTCCTGCCCGTCGACAACGCCCTGCTGCAGCGCGATGTAAAGCTCGGAAAATGCAAGCGGCAGAGGGTTGGCGCCCAGTGCATTAAAGATATCGATAGTGATCGGATCCGGAGGCGTGCGGATCTTCAGACCGGCCAGATCTGCGGGCGTTTTGATTGGGCGAACGTTGTTCGAAGTCTGGCGAATACCATTGTCCCAGAAGGCCAGAATCACAAGACCCTGTGCTTCGGCAGCTTCGGCCAGACGGTCGCCGATAGGACCGTCCATCACTTCCCAAGCCTGAGGAAGATTGCCGAACAGGAACGGCAGACCCAACACTGCAAGCTCAGGAACCACAGCCGAGCTGGTACCTTGGGAATTGGCGCTGAAGGCCATCGTGCCGAGACGCATGTTGGTCAATGCTTCGGCATCTTCACCGAACTGGGCCGAGCCACCGACGTCGATCATTACGCGCCCTTCGGTGCGTTCCTTGACCAGATCGGCAAACATGATCGAAGCATCAGACTTGGGATTGCCGGGTGCAGCATTGTGCGAAAGTTGGAATTGCTGAGCGGTGGCGGGCATAGCTGCCAGACCCAGACATACTGCTACGGCGATATGTGCAAGCTTCATTGTTTCCTCCCAGAAACTGCGACTTTAAGTGGGCCGCATTCGATTGACGGTCATCGGATCAGTGGCTTGCCTCCTGGCATACCAATCTGACCCTCCCGACCGGTTTGTTTTGCTGAATATCCGCAACCTCTTTTGTAGATAATCAAGTGTATTCAGCTGCTAATCACGGTTCTTTCGATGCTCAGGCCGCGATTGACTAGATTGATCTCTGAACTCAGGCCATAAGTCACTCAATAATATCTAATACCTTGGTAAGTTTTACTTAACAACTTTACCAGCCATCGCTCTTTCCCGGCCATCGGTCACGAAACTATTGCCCGAAATGGCGCTACCGCGCACAAGCATCACAGCGCACGCCGCCCCGGAGATCAGACCGGAAACGGCTTTCGAAAACCCCATCAGCCTCCATGAAGAGGTCGATCAGTGAATAAGCGAGCCGCCGTTCACATCAAGCTCGGTTCCCGTGCAATAACCTGACAGGCCAGAGGCCAGAAACAGCGCGCAGCCCGCAACATCCTTTGCTTCACCTGCGCGGCCCATTGGAATGCCGTCCAGAACCTGCTTGAGCATGTCATCGGTCAGTTTTCCGGCGGTGATGTCAGTGGCGATAAAGCCGGGGCAGATCGCATTGGCGCGCACATTGTCGGGGGCAAGTTCGCGCGCCATTGCTTTGGTCAGGCCCAACACACCGGCTTTGGCTGCTGAATAATGCGGTCCGCCGAAAATTCCGCCGCCGCGTTGTGCCGAAACCGAAGACATGTTCACGATGCTGCCGGATTTCTGCGCCCGCATGGCGGGAATCACGGCCTGCGACATATAAAGCGTTCCACGCAGGCTGACATCCGTCACAGCGTCGTAATGGCCGGCTTCGATGTCGAGGATTTTCAGAGGCTGGGTAATGCCTGCGTTGTTGACCAACACATCTATCTTGCCAAAGGCGTCCAATGTGGCCTGCGCCACGCGGATACAATCGTCTTTGTTGGTGACATTGCCGTTGATGCCAAAATGGCCTGTGCCCGGCAGATCAGCGGCGCTGGCCTCGGCGTCGGCTTTGTTCAGATCCATGATCACCACTGTGGCACCGTGTTCCGCAAACATTTGTGCCGTTGCCTTGCCCAACCCACGCGGGCTTGCCGCGCCGGTGATGATGGCAATCTGCCCTTCCAATAGCTTCATCGTGTCAATCTCCCTGTTACGTATGGCTGCTTAAAGCCAGCTCTTGATCTGATCAGCCACCCGCGCGACCGAAAGACCGTACATGTCATGCAATGTGGGCAAGGCACCTGCCTCAAGAAACTCGTCAGGCAAACCGATCATGCGGAAAGGCACGTGGACACCGGCCAGCATCAGTTCCCGTGCAACCGCTTCGCCAAGGCCGCCATTAACCGTGTGATTCTCGGCCGTCACAACAAGACGCCCGCCCTCCCGCGCCGCGGCCACGATTGTGGACACATCCAATGGCTTGATCGTCGGCACATGCAGCACCGCCACATCGACATTGTCCGCAGCCAGACGTTCGGCCGCATCCAGCGCACGCATGGTCATGATGCCCGATGAGACGACAAGAACGTCGCGCCCCTCGCGGATCATCTGCGCACGGCCCAGCTGAAACTTGTAGTCGGGCTTGTGCCGGGTCAGAACCGTGGGAACCTTGCCCCGCAGCAGACGGGCATAGACCGGACCGTCATGGGCCAGCATCTCGGGCACCATTCCCGCGACATCGCAGGCATCGCAGGGGTCGATCAGCACCATGTTGGGCAACCCGCGAAAAATCGCCAGATCTTCGGTCGCCTGATGGCTGGGACCATATCCGGTGGTCAGGCCCGGGAGCGCACAGACGATCTTGACCGGCAAATTCTCTTCGGCAATCGCCATCGCAATGAAATCATAGGCACGGCGACTGGCAAACACCGCATAAGTGGTGGCGATTGGAATGAACCCTTCACGCGCCATGCCAGCGGCTGCAGACATCAGCAATTGTTCGGCCATGCCCATTTGATAGAACCGGTCCGGCATCGCCTGCGCAAAGATATGCAGGTCGGTATATTTCGACAGGTCTGCCGACAGCCCAACGATGCGGTCATCCTTGCGTGCCGCTTGGACCAAGGCTTCGCCAAAGGGGGCTGAAACGGTGTCATAACCTTCGGCGGCAAGGGATGCGATCATCGCGCTTGTCGCGATCTTTTTGGCGGGCGCTTTGCGGGGTTCGTATTTGCGGGCCATGGATGCGCGGGTCATTCGGGTTTTCCTTCTTCCAGCACGGTGAGGGCCTTTGTCCATTCATCGGCTTCGACACGAATGAAATGGCTCATCTCGCGCTGCTCAAGGAAATCGATGCCCTTACACATGGTGGAATTGCAGATAATCACCCGCGGGCGCGGGTCTTTCAGGGCGCGCGCAGCGTCAAAGGCCGCGACCAGCGCTTTGATATCGTTGCCGTCTACCTCTTGGGCATACCACCCGAAAGCGGCCCATTTCGGTGCCTCGGCCCCGACGGCCAATGCGTTGCGGGACGGGCCATCGGCCTGCTGATTGTTGAAGTCGACAATACAGATCAGATTGTCGAGCTGCCATTGGACGCCAGACATCACCGCTTCCCAAGTCGAGCCTTCGCCCAACTCACCATCGGACATCAGGTTATAGACAAAAGCAGGGCTTTTCTTACGCTTCAAACCCAGCGCAGCACCAACGGCGATGCCCAGACCTTGTCCCAGACTTCCGCCAGTGATTTCCATGCCCGGCGTATAAGAGGCCATGCCAGACATCGGCATGCGCGAGTCGTCCATCCCGTAGGTTTCAAGCTCTTCTTCCGGCAGAATTCCGGCTTCCATCAGAACGGCATAAAGCGCGATCGCATAGTGGCCGATAGAAAGATAGAACCGGTCGCGGCCTTCCCATTCGGGATCATCGGCGCGGTAGTCCAAGGCATGAAAATACGAAACAGCCAGCATATCGGCAACGCCAAGGGCCTGTCCGATGTAACCTTGTCCCTGTACTTCGCCCATCAGCAGCGCCTTGCGCCGGATGTTCCAGGCACGCATGGCCAAAGACATGTTCTGCAATGGCCCGGGATGGGCTTCTACACTCATGCTTTCCTCCCTTAATCGCCGAAATGCGGCGGTAGGCTTAAGGGGTAGCAGCAAAATGGCGCAATATAAGCAATAAAAAGTTCAGAAACTTGTAAGCATAACTTAACAAGCATTCGCGCGGTTCTTGTGTATCACAGGGTCGATGATTTGAGGGAGGACACAGTGTCAGATCTGATTTTTGCCGATAGCCTGTCGCGGCTTGGAACCGAATCCGCGTTCAGCGTACTGGCCCGGGCACAGGGGCTGGCAGCCAAGGGACATGACATCATAAATCTGGGCATCGGTCAGCCGGATTTCCCGACGCCGCCCCATATTGTAGAAGCAGGAATCAAGGCACTGCGCGATGGCCATCATGGCTACACCCCTGCCAATGGCCTGCCTGCCCTGCGCGAGGCGGTGGCCGATGATCTGCACAAACGCCACGGGACCAAGGTAAATCCCGATCATGTGGTTGTGGTGCCGGGCGGCAAACCTACGATGTTTTTCGCGGTGTTGATGTTCGGGCAGCCGGGGGTGGAAATCATGTTCCCCGATCCGGGATTTCCGATCTATGAAAGCGTGATCCGTTACAGTGGTGCAACCGCCGTGCCCATCCGCCTGCACGAATCCGACGGCTTTGCCTTTCGCGCTGACACTGTGCTTGAGCAGATCACACCGCGCACGCGGCTGATCATCCTGAACAGTCCTGCAAACCCCACCGGCGGTGTCACACCCAAAGCAGAGTTCGACAAACTGGTGGCGGGACTGGAACACCACCCCCATGTCACGATCCTGTCGGACGAGATCTATTCACAGATGCTCTATGACGGGCGGACCCATGTTTCGCTTTTGCAGTATCCCGAAATCCGTGACCGGCTGATTGTGCTGGACGGCTGGTCCAAGACCTATGCGATGACGGGCTGGCGGCTGGGGTTTGCGGTCTGGCCCGAAGCGGCAGTGGAACACGCCACGCGGCTGGCGATCAATTGCCATTCCTGTGTCAACGCCAGCGCGCAATATGCCGGCATAGCAGCCCTCACCGGCCCGCAAGACGCAGTTCACTCCATGGTCGCCCAGTTCGATACGCGACGCAAAATCATTGTCGACGGGTTGAATGCGCTGCCTGGCGTCCGCTGCACCAACCCCGGCGGCGCATTCTATGCCTTTGCCAATATCGCCGATACCGGACTGACCTCGGCACAGGCGCAGGATTTGTTTTTGGACAAGGCCGGTGTCGCAACAATCGCAGGCACATCCTTTGGCGCTATGGGCGAAGGGTATCTGCGGTTTTCCTATGCCAATTCTGCCGAAAACATCCAAACCGCGCTTGGTCGTATCGCGGCTCTGCTTTGATCTGAGAGAACTGAAATGACCGACATACAATCCATGGCCAATGCCATCCGGTTTCTGGCGCTTGATTCCATTCTGAACGCGGGCGAAGGCCATCAGGGCGTGCCGCTGGGCATGGCCGAGATCGCGGCGACCCTGTACGCGCGCCATCTAAAGGCCAACCCCGATGATCCGCAGTGGCATGACCGCGACCGTGTTGTGCTGTCAAACGGGCATGGCTCACTGTTGCTTTATTCACTGCTTAACCTGTCGGGGTACAAGCCCGTGACGGTTGAGGCACTAAAGACCTTCCGGCGGCTCGGGTCGGTCTGTGCCGGCCACCCCGAGATTGAACAACATGCCGGAATAGAGATCACCACAGGCATGTTGGGACAGGGCATTGCCTGTGCCGTGGGCATGGCCGTGGCCGAGTCGCGGCTGGCGGGAGAGTTTGGCGACGATCTGGTGGATCACCGCACTTGGGCCTTTGTCGGCGATGGCTGTCTGCAAGAAGGCGTCGGACAAGAGGCCATCTCGCTGGCGGGTCATTTGCGCCTGGGCAAGCTGACGTTCCTGTGGGATGATAACCAGATCACCGACGACGGCAGCACCGATCTCGCCCTGAGCGAGAACGTACCAGCACGGTTTCGCGCGGCGGGCTGGCAGGTGCAGTCGGTTGACGGTCACGACATCGAAGCTATCTCAAAGGCGCTTGATGCCGCAAAGGCCGACCCGCGCCCCTCACTTTTGGCCTGTCACACAACCATTGCGCGGGGAATCCCCCGCCTGCAAGGACAGCGCGGCGGTCACAGCGCGCCTCTGGTGCCGCAGGACCGCGTTGAGGCCTGCAAAATGCTTGGCTGGAACCATGGTGCGTTCGACATTCCCGACAGCATTCGCGCCGATTGGCACACGGCGATGGATCGGGGTCGCGTTGCACAGGCAGACTGGCAACAACGCCTTTCAACGGCCCCCACTGCGGTGGAATTCCAGCGCTGGCAGGCAGGGGATTTGCCCCAATTCCACGCCACGACCATGGCCGCGCTCAAGGCGGCCAGCGTTGCGCATGACGCGCCGCGCCCGACCATTCTGTCGTCAGGTGATGTCTGCGATGGCCTAAACACTGACCTGCCGGAATTGCAGGTGCTGTGCGCGGACCTTGAGGCGCCAACAGATCACAAACGCAGCCGCCGCGCCTTTTCCGCGACGGTGCAAAATGGCAGCTATGTGCATTGCGGTGTGCGCGAACATCTGATGGGTGCCATGGCCTGTGGAATTGCGGCCCATGGTGGCCTGCGCCCGGTGAATGTGACCTATCTTGCATTTGCAGATTATGAACGCCCCGCCATGCGGATGGCGGCATTGATGGGGCTGCCTGCGCTGTTTGCGTTCAGCCATGACTCCATCGGGGTCGGCAGCAACGGACCGACCCATCAACCGGTGGAAATTCTGGCCTCGTTCCGGTCCATGCCGAACTTCCACGTGTTCCGCCCCGCCGATGCCCTTGAGACTGTCGAGGCATGGGAGCTGGCGATGGCACGGCGCGACGGGCCATGCTTGTTTGCTCTTTCGCGCCAACCTGCCGCACCGCTGCCCGTGCGAAGCGGTGAGAACCTGACGGCAAAAGGCGCATATCTTGTGTCCCCCCCTGACGAGCAGCGCGACATCACCCTGATCGCTACTGGCACCGAAGTGGGGGTGGCACTTGATGCGCGCACCAAACTGAAGGCCTCGGGCATCCGCGCCGCCGTGGTCTCGATGCCCTCGTGGGAGCTGTTCGCGGCGCAGCCTGACGCCTACCGCGCCGACGTTCTGGGCACCGTGCCTCGCATCGGTATCGAGGCGGCGCTGCGGTTCGGCTGGGACAGGTGGCTGCGGCCTGACGATCCATTCGTCGGGATGACAGGCTTTGGTGCGTCGGACAAATCCGAAACCTTGTACGCCCATTTCGGGATCACCGCGGACAATGTCGCGCAAGTTGCGCGCGACAGACTTAGCGTCTGACGTGCGGCTTGTGATTTCCCCAAAGCACGGGTGACGGGATTCGCCTTGCCAAGCAAATGTCAGCAGCTTTTGGAAACGAGCCGTTGTTGTTACAAGCCGTTGGGAAGTCGAGAAGATAATCAAGGCCCGGAAAGGCCCCGATGCCGAAGACCTCAGCGACCTTGATGCACTGAGCGCGCCGTTCGTATTTTGTCGCGGCTCGGCGCGCGAAATTGCGCGGTGATTTCCGCAATGGCGGGTCTGGGCTTGGATCAAACCGAAATCCGGCTGATCGCAGACCGGGGTCGAGTCCGGTAGGGGACAGATTGACACCTAGGTGTTTGATCCCATGGTTTGATGGTGCGATCCTTTCTCAGGAATGGAAGGAAGCACTATGGGTCAAGTTCGTCACGGCAGCGCCACGATCCCTTTGACCGGCAGGGCATCAGCATGATGCCCGAGAGGGGCGCACGCTGTCCGAGCAACAATAAAGCGATCCGTTGCCCGGCAGTCGCTGCTTGCAGCGATGAGAGGCGGGTTCTTTCATATCCATTGCCCGGCATTGCATGTTTACATGCACGAGAGGGGACATTCCCGAGGTGCAGACCGCCGAGGGCAAGCTCCATCTCTTCGTGGGCATTGACCGTACCATCAAGTTCGCAGTGCGTTTGCTCAAGTCTTCAAATCCAGTTCCATGAAAATCAGCCAGGATCGCATATCCTGATCCAAAGGGTAGTAGGGCTTGATTCGGCAAAACCCGAGCCGCTCATAAAGGCCCTGCGCTTCGTTCTGGAGCGGCCCGGTATCCAAACGCATCAGGCTGTACCCAATCTGGCGGGCTTCCTTGATGATGCGCGCCCCAAGTGCCTGGCCGATGCCCTGGCCGTGGTGCGCAGAGGTGACGAACATGCGCTTCATTTCGCAAATACCGTCGCCCAGATTGTGCAGCGCGACACATCCGACGACATTTTGGCCATCTTTCGCGACCAGAAGACGCCCGCGTGGCGGCGCAAAATGTCCAGGAAGATTGGTCAGTTCGGCCTCGAATGCCGCCGCGTCAAAGTATTTGTCGATAAGGTTGCGGTACTGCGCATGACGGGTTTGATGCCAAGCCACGAAAGATCGCATGAGACCGCGGACAGCGTCCATCTCATCGGTCGTCTTTGCCTGAGAGATAGTAAGCATGATGATCACTCGATTTCGATGTCACGTCGGCAGTTTGCTGACGGATCGTCATGATTGGTGCATCAAGGGGACAGATCTGATCTGCCCCCTCTGTTGATAGCTTCAGGTCGCGGCGTTGGCCGTTTCCGGTCCGAAGGTGCTTTTGATCTCGGCCACAAGATCAGCCGGAAAGCCACCCTCCTTGGCGTGACGGTAAATTGCGTCGGCGCTGTCGGCCTCGTGAACGCAGTAAAGCTTGTCGCCCGCCGCATAGGTGTGGTGCCAGACGTAAGGGACGCCGAGACCATCAACGACAGCATTCGATTTTTTTGAAATCCCGCAAAGCTCTTCCGCCGTCAGCTTTTCGGCGCCGGGAATGTTTCTTTCAACGATGAACTTGGGCATGCTGCTACTCCTTGTCGGTTGCATGGAGCCAGTCTGTCGCTTCGTTGCAGCGGCCGCATCGGGAGGACTACCTATTTTTTGCCATCGTACGCCCTATTTTCCGGCCAATGCGGTGGCAGCATACAGGTTTGCCAAGTGCTGCTATCATGGTCGTCATGAAACTTTATGAGCGCGAAACACTGATCGACATCTTGAATGAGCGGCTTGGTAACGCGCGTCGTGGTCTGGGGCACGTGGTTTGTCTGTCGGGCGATGCGGGGGCAGGCAAGACAGCGCTCTTGCGGCACTTCGTTGAGGCGGCTCAGAGCCGTGTTCTCTGGGGGGCCTGCGAAGACCTGTCAACGCCAGAGGCGCTGGGTCCGTTGAGCGATTGGGCACGCGAATCCCAGCTGCCGGTTTTTGCCGCGACACCTCAGCCGGGCCACAGGATCGAACTATTTTCCGATGTTCTGCAGGCTCTGTCCGAAGATAAGATAATTGCGATCATCGAGGATCTTCACTGGGCCGATGGCGCAACGCTTGATCTTGTGCGTTTTCTTGGCCGTCGCATAGCGAACAAGCCGGTGCTGCTGATCGTGACGGCCCGCAATGAGGACAGCTCTGCCCGTGCCCGTCTGCGAACGGCGTTGGGACAAATCCCAACCGAGCAGAAAACCTATATCGACCTGCCTAACCTGAGCGCCGCGGCCGTCGAGACGCTTGCCAAGAATGCCGGAATGGACGGCAACAAGGTCTACCAGCTCAGCAGTGGCAATGCGTTTTTCGTCACCGAGCTCTTGCGGGGCGGTGATGCGCTGCCAGCCACAGTGCGCGAAGCCGTCCTGGCGCGGTTTGATCGCTTTCCAGTGCCCTGTCAGCGTGTAGTTCAAACAATTGCAGTCTTCCCACGTCGCGCGGAGATTTGGGCTATCCAACAGATTTGCCCCGAGGATTTCGATGGGATTGGTCGCGCCGTGATGGCTGGCCTCATCGTCGCAGGAGACGTGGACTACGCCTTTCGCCACGAAATAGCCCGCCGGGCCGTGGAAAGCACACTTCCTGCCGATACGCGCCGCGAGATCAACCGCAAGGCTCTTTCGGTCCTGCGGAAAGAGCCAAGGGTTTCAATTTCGCATCTCGTCCATCACGCCAAGGCTGCAGGCGACGTTGCATATGTCGGTGAGCTGGCTCCGCTCGCTGCCGCCGCCGCTTCGCTTGCGGGGGCACATCGCGAAGCGGCTCAACACTATGGTACGGCATTGTCGGTTGCGGGCGATCTGGATGCACAACAGCGGGCACGGTTGCTCGAAAAACATGCATTCGAGCTGCATCTGATTGGCAAGTTGGAAGAAGCAATTGCTGCCTATGAAACTGCGCTCGAACTCAACAGGATAGACGGCGATCGTCTGACAGAAGGGGATAATTTGCGGTGGATTTCCCGAATACACTATCTGTCCGGAAATCGTGTTTTGGCCGACCAGTATGGGCAGGACGCATTGGCAATTCTTGAGGCGGACGAGCCAGGGGCCGAGTTGGCAATGGCTTATTCGAACCTCGGTCAGCTGTCGATGTTGGAAGATGATGCAACGGCAACACTGCGCTGGAGCCAAAAGACGATCGCCATCGCCAAACGACTCGGTCGCAACGACATCATCTCACACGCATTGAATAATTCAGGAGCTGCGCAGCGCTGGACTGACAAGACCGCCGCACGGGGCAGTCTTGACCGCAGCCTGCAGATCGCGCTGGAAAACGATTTGCCTGATCATGTCGCGCGGAACTACACCAACCGCGCCTATGTCGAGATCCAGTGGCTGGAACATGCAAATGCCCATCGGTTTCTAGAGGCCGGTTTGACGTATTGCACCGAACGCGATCTGGAAACTTGGCGAACTTACATCCACGGGTGTCAGGCGCAGTTGCTTTTGAGGGAAGGGAGGTGGGACGAGGCCGCCGCGATCGCGCAGGAGGAGATTCTGGCTGTTGAGGCGTCGCCCATGCTGCGTTTTCCTGCGGTGTCGGCGTTGGCCCGTATCCGGTTGCGCCGGGGCGATCCAGACGTTGCAGATCTTATTGCTATGCTTGCCTCATACATGGTCACAGGAAACGAGCCGCCCCGCTTCCTCTTGTATGTCTCGATTTGTGCCGAGCATGCCTGGGTCTCCGGATCAGTGGATGGAAAGCTCGCTGATTTGATCAATCAAGCCGCGCGTCTGGCAAGCAAGACAGGCGATATCTGGTCGGCAGGTGAATTGTGGTTTTGGGCGCAAAAGCTGGGCATCAAGGATCTGCCTGAACTTCCTATCGCAATGCCCTACCAATTGATCGCGGCCGGGCATTGGACAAAGGCCGCTGCGGCCTGGTCAGAACTTCATTGTCCCTACGACCGCGCTTTGGTGCTGATGTCAGGCGATGAGGCGGCGCAGCATCAGGGTCTGGCTTGTCTGAATGATCTGGGCGCAAAGGCTGTTGCAGACAGGTTTCGGCGGTCTTTGCGCCAGCAAGGGTCACGCTCAATTCCGCGAGGGCCGCATTCTGCCACCAGATCTAATCCGTCCGGACTAACCCGGCGACAGATGACGGTACTTGGGCTATTGGCCGAAGGTCTGTCAAACTCGGATATTGGTCAGCGCCTGTTCGTCTCGACAAAAACGGTGGATCACCACGTATCGGCCATCCTTGCAAAGTTGGAGGTTCGAACTCGAGGGCAAGCTGTCGCCTTGGCGCAAACGAAAGATTTGATCTGATCGGTATGGCAGCAAAAAGTATATTAACCGAAATTTTCGACATTGGCATGGCGCACGATATTCGGGTTCTTGGCACACACCGCTAACGCTCATCTCACGGTCGTCGCAGGTGCCGCGTGCTGCCGATCCCACTTTTCTCGATTGAGCGCGGGCGTGGTCCGTTTTGACGCGGTTGAGTACGGGTTTGACTACTAAGGCACTGGATTCGCACGCAGTTTGGGTTGTTTTGTTGACCCATTGTTGACCTGGGATTTGGACAAGCAAAAGCCGCCCCGGAGGGCGGCTGTTAGCGTCTTGATAATGCTTGGTTTTTTGGTTGCGGGAGTAGGATTTGAACCTACGACCTTCAGGTTATGAGCCTGACGAGCTACCGGGCTGCTCCATCCCGCGCCAAGTTCGTATTACCTACGGCAAGGTCCGGGGGAGCGCAAGAGCCAAAGGGAGAATTTTGTCGATCAAAACAAGATCAGGAAATTGGTGCCGCCGTAGCCTTGTGAAACTCCTTGGAATGCTGCCGCGGCACGAGGCCGAGCGTCCCGCCGGGGGCGTGCTTTCAGCACGCCCCCGCGTTGTCATAGCAGTTGCCATTTCCACTCATCGAGACCCGAAGTCCATGTTCACACAGGATCTTCCGATAGTCGTGCGAACAGTATTGGCTGCCTCTATCGGTGTGATGAATGCAGCCCTTGGGCGGTGACCTGAAGGGAATGTCCATCTTCAACGCCCTGATTGCAAGATCGCGCTTCATGCGGTTGCTGGCAGCCCAGCCGATCACGCCTCGGGAATGCAGGTCAAGGATCACAGCCAGATATAACCTACCGTCACGAGTCCAGATGTAGCTGATGTCGTTCGTCCATTTCTGGTTGGGTCGATCTGCCGTGAAGTCACGATCCCGCAGGTTCGGCGCGATGTTGAACTTGTGGTCGCGGTCCGTGGTCGCCTTGAACTTCCGCGTTCTTTCAACGGTGATCCCATTTTCCCGCATCAACCTTCCGACCCGCCGGTGCCCAATGTTCAGACTGATCTCCTTTGGCTCTCCGGTCATTAGCCGGCGGCCATAGCTGCCAAGGCTCAAGAGCGATTGTTCCTTGATATGTGCCAGAACGACCATATCCGTGCGCTGCCTGCGACTGGCAGGGCGGCTGCCAAAGGCCCGCAACTCACGCGGCCTGACATTCATCACTTCGCACAGCCGGTCAATCGGGAAGGCCCCGCACTGTTCTTCGATGAACCTGAACCTCATGGCTTTTGGCTCGCGAAGAACGGTGGCCTCTTTAGGATGTCCCTCTCCTCCTTGAGAATGAGGTTCTCGCGTCGAAGCCGGTCATTCTCTTGGGCGAGGCTCAAATCGGCTCTCGACACCACATCAGTGTCTCGGTGTGCTGTAACCCATTTTTTCAGCGTCGACATGCCAAGGGTAATCCCCCCGAAAGTAATGGGATGCGAATGTAGAATTTTCTCAGCAAGATACCTGAGGAGATTCAGATGGAGATGACGAGATACAGTGAGCCCCAAATCCTTGCGATCCTGCGTCAGGCAGAGGGCGGCGTTCCGGTGTCCGAGCTTTGCCGCGAACATGGTATGAGCACGGCGTCCTTCTATAAATGGCGGGCGAAGTATGGCGGAATGGATGCGTCAATGATCGCGCAGACCAAGGTGCTTGAAGACGGGAACCGGCGGCTGAAGAAGATGTTCGCCGAACTCAGCATGCAGAACGAGTTGCTGAAGGAAGCCCTTGAAAAAAATAATAGGGCCATCCACTGCCCGGCAGTGGTTCGCTTGCGAACCATGAGAGGGTCAGCGACGAGAGATGGCCGCAACGGCGGTAGAGCGGCGCAGGTGCAGCATTGCCTTGGTCTGCCGCACCTTCGGGATCAGCGAGACCTGCTATCGTTACAGCCCGCTTCTGAGCGACGAGGACGAGCAGATTGCAGACCTGCTGACCGGTCTGACAGACGCGCGCAAGACTTGGGGGTTTGGTCTATGTTTCCTGCATTTACCCAACGTTAAGGGCCATCCCTGGAACCATAAGCGCGTTTACCGGATCTATTGCGAACTGGAACTGAACCTGCGCATCAAACCTTGCAAGAGATTGAAGCGGGACAAACCTGATGCTTTGGCGGTTCCAAAAGCGCCGAACATGACGTGGTCGATCATTGCCCGGCAGGCGATGCAACCCACGGACAACGCCTACATCGAAGCCTTCAATGGCAAGTTCCGGGCCGAGTGTCTGAACGCCCATTGGTTCATGGGGCTTGAAGATACGGCTAAAAAGTTGGAGGCTTGGCGTAGAGACTACAACTCTGCTTCATTGCGCCCATCTTTCTATTTCGTTGAAGGAAAAAGGTTTTGCTGATCCGGGTGCGATCCCGTGGGGTGTTTGGGGTTTTGTCGCGCCCGTTTCTTGAGTTGTTGCGCCCCCGGCCTTGATAGTTCAGCGCGCTCGAATATCCACGGGCCGTCCGCGAGCGGGTGGTCAGCTTTGATATCACTTGCTTCTGCTGCCAACCGCAACGTTTTTGGTGCCACCCCGAGCAGTTTGGCCGCTTTAGTGAGATTGAGCCAGCGGTCCAGACCATTGGGATCAAACTTGAATACGGGTATCTTGCGGTAGGACCGTAGAGCAGTGACCCGCTCCCTGGTCCAACGGTTGCCGTTTCCGGTGACAAGACCGTTCCGGTTCAAGACACCGGCGATGACATCGTCGCTGGCAATGCGCGCAAGCTGGCGGACGGCGTCGATCACATCCACCGGTGTTGCATTGCGCTGCCCGCGGCGGCGGCGTGGCAGGCGGATCTCTGTATGGGCACCGCCCACCCAATGAACGAGTAAAACGATCTCGGCAGTATCGTCGTCAAGGTCTGCCATCACCTCCCTGATCACAGTGCGAACGATGCGCTTCTTCAGCCTGGCGTCACTCACCGGTGCGGACCAGACGTATTCAAGATCAGTCCCAAGGGCCGCCAGGTCTTCCACCGGCAACGCTGTCCCGCACGGGCTGACCGTATTGTGGTGCGCGAGCTTGGTCTCGATCTCCTGAACATACGTGAGTGCCCGGTTCCAACGGGTCTCCAGTTCGGCAGTCACCAGCCGGTTCTCGGGATCGGACGCATCATACTGCCGGAATGCCCGGTCAGTCGCGTATTGAGCCGCCTCCAGGTCCCGGCAGAGCGCATCGCGAACCTGATCCCGCTGATGTGCCGCTTGCCTGGCGGCTGCCTCTGCGGCGGCAATGGCACCTGGGCCAACCACCTGCAAGAGTGCGTGTTCAATGGCATCATCAACCCGCAAACCACCAAATGCGATGCAGCGCGCTTCGCCGTTGTCCAAGATGCCACGCCAGCAGGAGTAACGCGGGATATCATGCTTCTTGCCGGTGTAGCGAACAGTCAGCTTGCGGCCGCACCGTTGGCAGCGCAGCAACCCGGCCAGAAGGGCGGAGCCGTGTTTGGCTGCGCCATGATGCCGACTCTGAGGGACGTTGTCGCTGACCATTTTACGGATTGTCTCTGCCCGTTCCCAACCAATCTCGGCTGTTGCGTGCGAAGCGGGATACCTCGCGGGCGGCAACGGCGCCGACCTTTCCCAGACAGACATCCGCGATCATCCGGTCAAAACCTTCCCTCACGACCCCACCGGCGGCGGAGCGGCCGAGATCATCATCCACGGTCTCGATCCGGCTCCAACCCAAATCAGACAGCCGTTCTCGCATGGCATATTGCAGCGTGCTGCTTTCCCGGTTGTGCAGGACCTGGTGGGCTGATGACTGACGGACGTAAAGGATCGCCTTGCGCTCCAGATGCTGTGGGCCAATCTTCTCATGCTTCATGATCGCTCTCCCCGCCCGCCGCGCCTGCGTGCTCCGTCATCAGGCGCGCCATCAACTGTGTCAGCGCTTGCCGCGTATCGGCGGGCAGGCTCTGCCAAGGCGGGGTTGGTGTCGCAGCTGTAGATAGGGTCTCCGGGAACAGCTCGAGTTGCATCGTCATCGTCTTGCGCGGCATTGACCGACCTCCGAATCGTGGGTTCAGAGTCCAATGCTGCCCCAGCGCATGATGAAGAGTCGGATTTATCGAACGACATACAGCCAGCATCGCGGACCAGCTCGACAAGGACCGTCAGGGTATCCAGGTCCACATGCGCCATAGCAACCCGACGGCAGGCAGCACATGCGGCCCGGTCAAACATCCATACAGGGACTTCCAGAAGCCGGTCCGACCGGCAGTCAGTGAGATTGCATCGAAACACCGCCTCACCGGGCTTGTCGATCATCTGATGGACATGAACCAATCGGCCAAACCAAGGATGCCATCGATAAAGAACCTCGCGGCGCTCGATAACGTGGGTGTTCTGGCGTGCAGTTGTACAACGAAGAACGATCGCACAGCGCAATCGGGAACAAAGTCCCAGCAGCGCTGATGAAATTACCAGACGCATCCAGCCCGTCTGTGTGATCATAGTGCCGAAAATCTAGCCTCAGGCGGGGACACTTTGGGGAGCACAGCAGGGCGTCTTGCTGCCCAAGGCTGATTGCGGGAACTTTCGGGGGGCAGGTCACTGGCGCTTCGCCCTCGGCAGAATTCGCGATGAACCACTCCTGCATATCGATGACCAGATCGCGCTGTCGTACTGGGAACGGCGCAACGATCCTTGATGGCAAAGCCACCGCTGCCGATCATCAGCCTTCCATGAAGCACGAGTAACTTTTGGCCAATCTTTGGGCAGGCAGGCATCGAACTGCAATCCTTGGCCCTGCGGGTAGGGCCAAGGATGTAATCACGACGGGGCACTACACTTGAATTGCCAGAAGCAGTTTTTTTCTCAGTTGCAGTCTGAATTATCCATTAAATCGTTGGGCAACTGGGTATTGCAGAGCAGTGCCTGTTGAAGGTCGGTATTGTCCAGCGTGACACCTTCAAACACAGCACCGCGCAAATCGGCACCTTCAAAGGACGCGTTGATAAGGGTTGCACCGGTAAAACTTGCACCACGCAGGTTGGCAGACGCAAAATTCACGTCTCGCAATACGGACCCATTAAAGACGGCGATGTTGAGTTGAGCCCCATGAAAATCAACCGCGTTCAGGCGTGACTCCGCGAGGTTTACCCCCATCAATCTGCGTTCGGAAAAATCTGCGCCATCGAAACTGCAACCACTACAATCTCCGAACATTCGCATTTCTTCCGATCTGCCGGCATCTTGGCCGTAAGCAGAGGTAACGATCATGAACATCGTTATTAACATTGCCGTCTTTATCATTTTTGATCTCGAGTCCGCTCACGCGCAAATGTTTCCTATCAGGTCTCGCAAAAACTACTTGGCAGGTCAAAAATCGAACAACTCACCCAAAAGGGACCCGCGCCGCTTGTTTCGCGGCTTGTCACGTTCACCGCCGTAGTCATCATCATCCCAATCGCCATCCGCAGCGCGGCGCGTGCTTGTCCCGCGTGAAGTTGGACCCACTGCTTGCGGCGCTGGTGCAGCGCGTTCGATAATTTTGTCAAGTTCACCCCGGTCCAGCCAAACCCCTCGGCAAGTTGGGCAGTAATCAATTTCAACACCGCTGCGATCAGTCATCACCAGGATTTCGCCATCAACCGGACATTTCATCGTATTTTTTGTTCCTTTGGTTTGGGGTTAAGGCTGTCGGAGGACTATTTGGGTCAGTCAAAGTAATCGGATCTGGATTTTCCCTTAGATTCATTTCAAGAGTTCCTCATTTTTCACCGGCGCTTCTCTCTGATTTAAGTGTCTGCTGCTCTCTCAATTTCAATGACTTCACCGGCACGTCGGAGTTGTTTTGCTGATCCCGGAAACTCTGTTTCACGCCATTGTTGCGGCACCAAAATTTCGCTTTGAGCCAAGACAGCTTGCTGGATGGCGAAGTAACGCTGATAGCTTTATTAGGATACCAGTGGCCAGATGAACGGGATCAGCAACACCGTCGCTGCCCCGATGATGATGTTCATCGGAATACCTATCTTGAGGAAATCAATAAATCTGTACCCACCGGCATTGTAGACAAGCGTGTTGGTCTGGTAGCCGATTGGCGTCGCAAAGCTTGCGCTTGCGCCGAACATCACGGCCACAACGAAAGGACGCGGATCAAGACCAAGCTGGGTTGCCACGCCCGCAGCGATCGGGGCCAGCAGGACCGCGACGGCGTTGTTGGTGACCAGTTCCGTAAGGATCGACGTCAGGGCATAGACCAGCGCAAGGGCGACGATCGGTTGGACCGTTGCCAACAGAGGCGAAACCTTGGCGACAATCAGCGACAGCGCCCCCGAATTGTCCAGCGCACTCCCCAATGTCAGCATCGAGACGATCAGTAGCAGCAACCGGCCGTCGATCGCCCCCACGCCTTCATCCGCATCGATGCAGTTTGTCAGCAACACCACCGCAACCCCGATCAGCGCAAGTGTCAGGATCGGCGCCACATTCAGGGCCGCCAGAACGACGACGGCAACCATGGTGGCAATCGCAATGGGAGCTTTCTTGCGCCGAAAGCCCCGAGAGGTGACTGAGGACAGTTCGATCAACTGTTCTTCATCGGCAAGCCGCGCAATATCTTCCGGCGCACCGTCAAGCAGCAGGGTATCTCCGACCTCCAGTTTCATCATCGCAAGGCGCATGTCGACCGCTGCTCCCTTTCGGTGGAGTGCGACCGGATAGACCCCGAAACGGCGACGCCACTGCAAGCGCCCGACCATTCTGTGCAGCGCTTTTGAATTTGGGCCGATCAGGACCTCGACAATCGACGTGCGCCGGGCGGTCGACGGCTCGGTGCCCAGAACGGCGTTGCCCACCGCCGAGCCGTCGCGAAAACCCATGATCTCTGTATCCGTGGTCTTCACAACCACAACATCGCCAGCCGCCATCGTCGATGTGGCAAGGGTTGCGCGCAGGGACACGTCCCCAGAGACCAGATCAACGACCCGACTTCCGGCCTTCTTGAACGCGTCCACTTCCAGCACGGTCTTGCCGATCAGGGGCGAGCCCGCGGGGATGAACAGTTCAACCAGCCAGGTGCGCCCGTCGCGCTTGGACTGAACCTCGCCGACCGTCTGCCGCACCGGCAGAAGGCGCGGGGCGGCGATTGTCAGAAAAGTTCCGCCAACGATGGCCACGACGATTCCCACAGGAGCAATCTCGAACAGACTGAACGGTGCCATTCCCAGATCGCGCGCAATGCCATCCACCAGCAGGTTCGTCGAGGTTCCGATCAGCGAACAGGTCCCGCCAAGAATGACCATGTAGGACAGCGGGATCAGCAGGTGCGACGCCGCAAGGTTCATCTGACGCGCAAGGGTGATCACCACCGGGATCAGCACGATGACGACCGGTGTGTTGTTCATGACGGCTGAGGCCCCGGCCGCAGCAGTGAAAAAAAGCGCGAGAGTCAGGACCGGACGGGCCGACGCATATCGTCCAAGGACATCGCTGACGGCCTCCAATACGCCAGTCCGAACCAGGGCCGCGCTTAGGACGAACATCGCGCCGATGGTTGCCGGCGCAGGATTGGCGAGCGCGGCCAGGACATCGTCCGGTTTGACAAGGCCGATGGCAAGAGCTGTTGCCGCCCCGCAAAAGGCGACAACATCCGGGGATCGCAGTTCCAGAACAAAGGCCGCGAAAACGCCGAGCAACAAAATTACGGCGGCGTAGGGTGCCAGTGTTACAAGCTCGTTTGCCATGATGTGATCAGGCTCCAATGGGCCGGTGGCGGCTTGGGTTCAGGTTTTCCCGACAAGAACCCAAGCCTTGTTGTCTGACCATACATTCCCGTGCAAGAATCGGTCAGGGTGAGATTACGCAGTCGACTGGGATAGGAAGTATCTCGCCGGGGGGATTGTGCTCCCCGGCGCCAGCCGCTTTCAGGTCTGATTGCGTAAGGCATCCGGCATGATTGCAACCTTGTTGCACTGTGCGAGCCAGGCAAGGACCGGCCCCGCCACGAACAACGAAGACGCGGTGGCGATGGTCACGCCCGCGATCATCGGCCAGGCGAAACCTGATACCGCTGGCCCGCCCCAGATCGCCATCGGCACTATGGCAGCGAGCGTCGTGCCAGAGGTGAAGATGCACCGTGCCAGAACCTGATTGAGGCTGTGGTCGATCACATCGGCCAAGGGTTCGTCACTCCCACCAGCAAGGTGTTCGCGGATTCGGTCATAGACCACGACCTTGTCGTTGACCGAATAGCCGATCAGCGTCAGCAGGGCGACGATGGTGGTCAGGTTCACCTCCCATCCCATCAGGGCGATGACGCCAAAGGTCTTGGTTACGTCGAGGAACAGCACCGCAATCGCCCCGGCGGCAAAGTGCCATTCGAACCGGACCCAGATATAGGCCAGCATCGCCAGAACGGCGAGGCCCAGTGCCAGCAAGCCGGTGGTTGCCAGTTCCCCGCTGATCGTCGGGCCGACAAGGTCGATCTGGTTGAACACCGCATCAGGAATCACTTGTGCTGCCGCACGTTCGACAGCGGCAACAGTGGCCTGTCCGGCCTCTCCCTGCACCCGGATCAGCGCTTCATTAGGGTCACCGAAGGCCTGCAGGCTCGCGTCACCCGGAACCTGTGCCGCGATGGCGGCACGCAGTTCGGACAACGGGACGGGCGCGTCCGAGCGCAGGACCATCTGCACCCCACCGGTGAAATCAATCCCAAGGTTCGGACCCGGCATCACGAGCAGGCCAAGCGAACCAACGGAAAGCACCGCCGATATCGCAAGCGCCAGCCGTCCGCGCCGCATGAAGGACAGTTTCCCCGGCGCTGGCACCCCGCCGATCAGCGGTTTGATTTCCAACCGCTTGAGTTTGCGGCGACGTACCAGCGTCTCCATCATGAACCGCATCAGCGCGACGGCCGTGAACATCGAAATGACGATGCCAAGGCTCATCGTGACCGCAAATCCCCGGATCGCCCCAGCGCCAAACATGAACAGCAACACCATCGCCAGAAGCGTGGTGATGTTTGCGTCAAGGATTGTCGCCCAGGCCCGCCCATAGCCAAGGGTGAGCGCCTTGATCGCAACCGCACCCTTCGCGGTTTCTTCGCGGATACGGCTGAAGATCAGGATGTTGCTGTCCACCGCAATGCCAAGGCACAGGATGATCCCGGCAATCCCCGGTAACGTCAGCGTCGCCCCCAAAAGTCCCAACGCAGTCAGCGTGAGCATCACGTTCAACCCAAGAATGGCGCTGGCCAGAAGGCCCCATGCGCCGTAAAGCCCGACCATGATCGCCACCACCAGCGCAAGACCGATGGCGCCCGTGACCAACCCCGCGCGGATGGAATCCGCACCCAGTGCTGCGCCCACGCTGCGCTCCTCGATCACGTCAAGCGACGCTGGCAGAGCGCCCGAGGTCAGCAGCACCGCCAAAGTCTGCGCTTCTTCAACTGTGAAGTTGCCGGTAATCTGACCCTGACCGCCCGGAATGGCCTGCTGGATCACCGGGGCGGTCAGAACTTCACCATCCAGAACGACTGCAAACCTTTGACCGATATTGGCTGCCGTGATTTCGGCGAAGGCCGCACCGCCCTCTCGGTCGAAATCAAAGGTGACCATCGGCTGGCCGGTGTCGGGCTCGAAACCAGTCGCGGCTGCATCCAGCCGATCACCCGACAGTGCCACACGGTCTTCAACCGGGATCTCGCCCGTGCCGTCCCGGAGCGGCAGCAGCGACACACCGGGGCCCGGACCCGGTGCGACCATCTGGAACGTCATCTTCGCGGTCGATCCCAGCAGCGCACGCAACTGGGCCGGGTTCTCGACGCCCGGCATCTGGACGAGGATGCGGTCATCGCCGACCCGGCTGATCACCGGTTCGGACACGCCGGCCTGATCGACCCGGTGGCGGATCACTTCAAGGCTGGCATCGGCGGCATCGCTTGCGGCCCGCTCAAGCCCGGTATCGGTCAGCGACAGCCGTGCGACGCCGTCAGAAAGGTCGACGGTAAAGTCCGGCGGGATACCGGGCTCGCCGCTGGCCGACGCTGTCGCCTGCAGGGCCGCCACCAGCGCCGCACTTGCGGGGACCGACAGGTCAGTGTCGCTGGCCCGGATCGTCGCCGGGTTCAGGTTCTGCGCGCGCATCTCGGAAACAAGGATCTGACGCAACTCCTGAAGGCGCGCGGTTGCGAGATCCGCGCGATCCACGGCCAGCAGCAGATGCGCGCCACCCTGCAGATCTAGGCCGAGAGAAACTGTCTGGCTGCTTGCCCAGGGCGGCAGCCTGTCACGCATGTCCTTAAAAATAAAGTTGGGTAGTGCCGTCGCAACTGCAAGAAGCAGGAGGACGGCATAGGTCATCACGACCCATGCTGGTCGGCGCATTTTCAGTATCCTTTGGTGCCTGAGTGTTTGGTCTGACGTCGACAGGTCAGACCACAGGCGGACCCCGGACCGGGGGAAGGATATGGATCGCAACGGGAGAAAGGGATTCTGCCTGTTCCCACGAAACCCGCGCCGCCGACGTTTGTGTCGGCGCTGGACTTTCCGGTGCGGGCGTGGCGGCGTGCGGTGTGTCACCCTCGGGCAATTGCACCCGCATCAGTTGGATTTGGGCCGTCAGGATGATCGGCGCAAACACAGTCTCATTTGCCGCAACCGGGCCGGCGTTCGTGACCGCCCTCCCCGCGTCACTTGCATGTACGCCGAACAGCGCGAGCGCCAGTATAAGGATCAGCCGCGAGAGAACCCCGGCGACTCCAGTTCCTGTGTGCCCGCGCCAGCGTGTCATCCTTGCGCCGCCCAGACATAGAGGGCGTAGCCCGCCAGCATCACGAGCCCGACACCGCGTCCGATCACCGGACGGGTGAGCAGAAGCCCGGTCAGAACCAGCGAGACGGCAATCATCACCGGAAGGTCGAACGTCAGGAACCGCGACGCGACCGGGATCGGCGTGATCAGCGCGGTGACGCCGAGAATTCCCAGAACGTTAAAGATGTTCGATCCGATGATATTGCCGATGGCAATTTCAGACTGGCGACGGAAGGCCGCGATCAGCGATGTGGCCAGTTCCGGCAGGGACGTTCCGATGGCGACGATGGTCAGGCCGATGAACGCCTCCGATATGCCATAGCCGCGCGCGATCGAGACTGCGCCGTCTACCAGAAACCGCGCGCCGACCATCAAGGCGACAAGCCCGCCGATGACCCAGAGCACCGACACAAGCGTCGATGCTGGCGGTTTCAGACTTTCGTCCTCTGCTTCCGCCTCACCGGGCTTCAGATAGGCCCAGACAAGATAGGCCACCAACCCTGAAAACAAAACCAGCCCGGACAGGCGCGTCATCTGGCCCAAGGCGAAAATCGGGACCAGAAAAAGTGCCGCGGCCATCATGACGGCCGTGTCACGCCGCAGGGTAGCGCCCATGACCTTGATCGGCCAGACCAGCGCCGAAAGGCCTACGATCAGCAGGATGTTGGCAATGTTGGATCCGACGATGTTGCCCAATGCGATATCGGGAACGCCGCGCCAGGCTGCGTCGACCGAAACCAGAAGTTCAGGCGTCGACGTACCGAAGCCCACCACGGTCAGGCCGATCAGCAGCGGCGGGATCGACATGCGCCGGGCGATGCCGACGCTGCCACGCACAAGCGCCTCGCCGCCGAAGAACAGACCGATCAGTCCGACGAACAGGTAGAAATAGTCCAAATCGAGGCTCCAAAGGGCAAAAGGATCTACCCTCACGGGAAGTTGTGAATGAAGCCGGGCGCTTGCAAGGGGAGCGCAAAGATAATTCACGAATGGACAAGTCGCACAAAGTTTCTTCGCCGCAAACCTTGAAGGAAAGCTGGCGACATGCCCTCTGGTCTTGGATCCTGATGCGGGATAGTATTATAAGTCCCGGCCAAAATAAGAACGCGCCCGCGCAGAAACGAAGGAGATGGTGGATCACACCATGATCTCATCATCAAATCCCACGTCAAAAGGCGGCGACACTGGCCTGCCAAACGGCCAAGCATACTTTGCTAGCCGACGAACCAGAGTTGACCGGTTTGTCGAACAGCACTTTACTTGGCCCGGGACCTTGCATCTTCACAACGCCGCGTTGGGCTGGGATATCCTGCGCGCGCCGATCAACGTGATGCTGTCTCCGGTGCTTGTCCTGACCCGGATCGCCGCCTTTCTTTGTCGGCAGATCAGGTTGCATGGGATCGCCGACTGGCTGGCAGGACGGCGTATCCTGCTGCCTACAGCGGTTTCGCATCGGGTAGAGGCACTGATTGCGACTGACCTTCTGGAGCTGCCTCTGCCGCAGGGATCAGCGGCCCGTGACCCGGGTGCGCTGTCCCGCGCCGTTCTTGCGGCCCCTCAGTTTCGAGAGTTGATCCGCAAACGCGCCGACGCGGCAGAGGCGCAGGTTCTGGGTCAGAGGATTGCGGATGCGCTTGGTGACTACGCGGGAACAAGGTCGGCGGTGGCAGAGATGACCACGGGTCTGGTCACGCTGGCCGTGGGCGCGCTTGTGTTTCAGGCTCTGACCCCCGGCGTGATCTCGATGGCACCCGGCGTTGCGGGCGCCCTGGCACGCACCACGGCGATTGCGGAGTTTCCGATGGGTCAGACCATCGGAGGCCTATGGTACGGCCTGTTCCCGCCGGGCGCATCACCACTGCTCGTCACGGCAAGTGTCGTGTTCCTTGTCATGATTGGGTCGGTCTTTGCCGCGTTTGCAGGTGTGCTGGCCGATCCGGTCCAGAGCCGTCTTGGCATTCACCGCCGTCGTCTCATGCGCCTCATTGACACGCTTGAGGTGGAGCTTTGCGGCCCCGGCGACAGGCCTTTCGCCGTACGCGAACACTATTATGCGCGGCTGCTCGATCTTTGGGATGTCGTCGGCAGCGCATTTCGGCTCTTTCGGAATTAACCCGCTGCTTCATGGCCTCGCACCGTGGTATTTGACACAAAACCTGTAAAATGGATTTCGGAACTGTCCGGTAAAAGTTGGAGAACATGGTCTTAGAAATCGCAATCGTCATCCTGCTCACGCTGATCAATGGCGCGCTGGCGATGTCTGAACTTGCCATCGTCTCTGCCCGTCCCGCCCGGCTGAAACTGATGGCCGCCAAGGGGAGCAGGGGGGCCGCGATGGCCATCACGCTTGCCAAGGACCCCGGCCGGTTCCTGTCCAGTGTCCAGATCGGGATCACGCTGGTGGGGGTGCTGGCAGGTGCGTTTTCCGGCGCAACACTTGGTGCGCGTCTGTCCACATCGTTGATCGAGTCGGGTTTGGCGGCGAACATTGCTCAACCTCTTGGCGTGGGTACCGTGGTTGTCGCCATCACCTATCTGTCGCTGATCGTGGGCGAACTTGTTCCCAAACAGATCGCCTTGCGTGCGCCTGAAAAGGTCGCCGCCCGCATGGCCCCGATGATGGGGCTCATTGCGCGCGTCGCGGCACCGCTGATCTGGGTGCTTGATCGGTCCGGCAAACTGGTATTGCGTCTGCTCGGTCAGTCCGGCGCTCAGTCACGCAAGGTAAGCGATGAAGAAGTGCGCCTGATCGTCGCCGAGGCCGAAAACACCGGGGCCATGCACCGCGCCGAAAGCGGGATGATCGCGGGCGTCATGCGCGTGGCCGACCGCACTGCGCGCGGGCTGATGACACCACGCCACGAGGTCGAAACGCTCGACGTATCCAGCAGCAAGGCACAGATCCTCACACAACTTCGCGGTATGAGCCGGTCCAGACTGCCGGTGCAGGACGGCGATGCAGACGACATCATCGGCGTGTTGATCACACGTGACATCCTGGGTCCCGCCCTGATGAGCGGGCCATTCGATCTGCGCGCCCTGCTGCGCGAAGCACCCGTCGTCCAGGGTGGACAAAGCGCGCTGGAGGTCATCGACCGTTTGCGCACGGCGCCCGCGCATTTGGTGCTGGTCTATGACGAATATGGCCATTTCGAAGGTATCATCACGCCGATGGACGTTCTGGAGGCCATAACCGGCGATTTCCCGGACAGCGAGACTGACGAGCCCAAAGTCATCACCCGTGCCGACGGATCATACCTTGTCGCAGGCTGGATGCCCGTGGACGAATTCGCCGATCTGCTGTCGCTGGAGCTTGAGGATGATCGTGATTACGAGACGGCAGCCGGATTTGTCCTTGAGAAGATCGGCAGGTTGCCAGAGATCGCGGAACGGCTTGATCTGCAGAACTGGTCCATCGAGGTTGTCGATCTGGATGGTCGCCGCATCGACAAGCTTCTGGTGACGCGCTTGGGCTGACGAACGATCCACCGGCAAGTATGCTGTCCTGCCCCCAGACATTCATCCCGAACATTGCGATTGCCGAAGTTGTGAATCGGCGGTTCATTGCCCGCCGCGATGGGATTGACCGGTCCCTGTGGCGGCACAAAAAATTCAAGATCGAACTGAAAGAATAGATTTTTCGGGCAGGTGTTGCTCGCCAATTCGCGGCACGCCACTTAGGTCAGGTCGGGTCCGGGTTTGCTCCTGAAACTGCGGCGCGTTGGGTGAATGAGACTTTCGAGTACTCGTCAATCGCCCTTTTCGGAGCTTTGGCAACGTGGACCTTATTTTCGTCGATTTCCTTGGAAAACCTGTCTGGAGCTGGATTGGTTTTCTTGTGCTCGTTCTGGCGCTTCTGATCTTCGACCTGGGCGTGTTGCAACGCAAATCCCACGAAATCGGGGTACGCGAAAGCCTGTTGCTGTCAGCCTTCTACATCAGCATCGGCGTGCTGTTCTCGCTCTGGGTCTGGTACTTTCTGGGCGAGGCGTCGGCACTTCAGTATCTTACCGGCTTTGTGGTCGAGAAAAGCCTGGCCCTGGACAACATCTTTGTCATCGCGATGATCTTTGGGTACTTCGGGGTGCCTCGCGCCTATCAGCATCGGGTGCTGGTCTATGGCATCATCGGTGTCGTGATCTTGCGCGGCGTCATAATCGGCCTTGGGGCTGCGGTGGTCGCGCGTTTCGACTGGTTTCTTTTAGTCTTTGCGGCGTTTCTGATCTTTACCGGGATCAAGATGCTGATGTCGGGTGGCGGCGAATACGATGTCGCGGCCAATCCCGTGCTGCGTTTCATGCGCGCCAGGTTCCGGGTAACCAACGATCTTCACGGCGAGCGCTTCTTTGTCCGCGTGCCGCACGCCAAAACCGGCAAAGTGGCATTGTGTGTGACGCCGCTCTTTCTGGCGCTTGTGATGGTCGAACTGGCCGATGTGATCTTCGCCGTCGACTCGATCCCCGCAATCTTTGCCATCACGCAGGATCCCTACATCATCTACACATCGAACATCTTTGCCATCCTCGGTCTTCGGGCGCTGTATTTTGCTTTGTCCGCCATGATCCATCGCTTTACCTACCTTCCGACAGCATTGTCGCTGGTCCTGATCTTCATTGGCGGCAAAGTCATTGCAGCCGAGGTTCTGGGGCTGGAAAAGATACCTGCTTCGATTTCACTGGGAATAACGATGACCATTCTGATTGGCGGTATCGTCGTGTCTTTGTGGCGCACCCGTGCAACGGATGTTGGTTCTGCTTCTGCCCCCATTGTGCGGGTCAAAGCCGAATGAACACTCTGTCCTCCGGACTGCCCCTTGGCAAAGGCGCACCCGCAAAGAAGCTTTCTGATGTCCTGCGGGAACTCGATCAGGGCACGCGGAAACGCATTTCGCTTGGCGATCTGATCACCGCGCTGGGGGACCGAAGTTTCGTGCCTCTGATGATCCTGTTCGCGCTGCCAAACGTGTTCTTCTTCGTGCCGGGATCATCGGTCATTACGGGATTGCCGCTTATCTTCATCGCTTCTCAGCTGGTCCTTGGACGCCCTGCGGTCTGGTTGCCTAAGGTGCTGAACGAACGTTCGATAGAGCACGACGCGTTCACCCGGGTTGTCACCCATGCCGTTCCTTGGATCGAATGGGTGGAGCGGATGGCGCGACCGCGATATTGGCCGTTTTCGCGCGTCGTGGCGGAAAGGATCGTCGGACTGACCAGTCTCGTGATGGCCATTTTCATGTTCCTCCCCATTCCTTTTGCCAATTCTTTGCCAGCCGTGTCGGTGATCACTTTGGCGCTTGGTCTGGGTGAACATGATGGCTTGTGGCTTGCGGGCGGCGTGGTTGCCAGTCTGGCTTCAACTGCGATCGTCGTTGCCATTTTCGCCGCAGGCACCTTTGCAATATTCAGTTTCTTTTGAGGACGATTGCCATGCAAAGCTCAAGTGATGCAGCAGTTCTCCAAGGTCATGACGCAAACGCATCACGTCCTGGACGGACCGCTGCCTTGTCGCTCGGTGCCGTGGGCATCGTCTATGGCGACATCGGGACAAGCCCGCTTTATGCCTTTCGCGAGGCCATTCGGCCCGCCGCCGCAGACGGTCTGTCCGAAGCGGAGGTCTTTGGCGTCGTGTCCTTGCTGCTCTGGGCGCTGATCCTGATTGTTACCCTGAAATACGTGCTGTTTCTGCTGCGTGCGGACAACCGCGGCGAAGGTGGGATATTGTCCCTTGTTGCTCTTGTTCAGGACCATCCCAGACGCTCCGGCGTGGTCTTTGTTCTGGGCGTTTCCGGGGCAGCCCTGTTCTTCGGAGATGCAATCATCACGCCCGCCATCTCCGTTCTGTCGGCAGTCGAAGGGCTGAAGCTCGTCACTCCCGTGCTCGAAGCTTACGTTCTGCCGATTTCTATCGGAATCCTCGTTTCTCTGTTCATGGTGCAAAGCCGTGGCACCGGCCCACTTGCCCGATGGTTCGGCCCGATCACGGCAATCTGGTTTCTGGCAATGGGTGCCGCAGGCGTTGCCCAGATCGTGGACGCGCCGGGCATCCTGTGGGCCTTCGATCCGCGCTATGCGCTGTCGTTCATGACAGAGCATGGCCGTGTGGGCTTCGTCGTGCTGGGGGCAGTGTTCCTGTCGGTCACCGGCGCCGAGGCGCTTTACGCCGATCTGGGACACTTTGGCCGCAAGCCTATCCAGCTTGCCTGGTTCCTACTGGTCCTTCCGGCATTGGCGCTGAACTACCTTGGTCAGGGCGCATTGGTCTGGCAGTCGCCATCCGCAGTGTCGGACCCGTTCTTTCTGATGGTTCCGCCCTGGGCTTTGCCCGGTCTGGTCGTGCTGGCGACCATCGCCACGGTAATCGCGAGCCAGGCCGTCATAACGGGCGCGTTTTCGATGACGCGTCAGGCGATACAACTTGGGCTTCTCCCCCGCCTCGTGATCCGTCACACATCAACCACCGAGACTGGACAGATTTTCCTGCCTGTCATCAACGCTCTGTTGCTCGTGGGCGTTGTGATCCTCGTCCTTGCCTTTCAGACATCGACGGCCTTGGCCGCGGCTTACGGGATCGCCGTCAGTGGCACGATGATCGTCACGACGGCGCTCGCCTACCTCATGCTGCACCGGGTCTGGGGCCTGCCAAAGGTCGTTGCCATGGTGGCCCTGGCCCCCATCCTGCTGATCGAGGCCGCATTCCTTGCTGCCAATCTCGCGAAAGTTCCGGACGGGGGTTACGTCCCGCTTCTGTTGGGGGCAACGCTGGTGATCATGATGTGGACCTGGGCGCGCGGCACGCAGCAGCTGTTTGAGCAGTCCCGCAAACTCTCGGTGCCGCTGGTTGATTTCATTCCAAAGATCGAAAACACTTCAACACTTCATGCGCCCGGAACAGCCGTCTTTCTGACCAGCGATGTCTCCGCCACGCCACCGGCGCTCTTGCACAACCTCAAACACAATCATGTCCTGCACGCGCATATTATCGTCTTGACCGTCGAGACACGTGACGTGCCGCGCGTGCCCGAGAACGAACGCGCGGTCATCGAACGCCTCAACGATCGGTTCGAACGGATCAGTCTGCGGTTCGGCTTCATGGAAACCCCGAACGTCAACCGAGCGTTGGGGTTTTGCCGCAAGCAGGGCCTGCAGTTCGAAGGCATGAAGACCACTTTCTTCCTTGGTCGCCGCAAGCTTGTCGCCAAAGCCGACATCGGGATGCCGATCTGGCAGGATCACCTCTACATCTTCATGTCACGCTTGGCGGCCGATCCGTCCGATTTTTACCACTTGCCGCGTGACCGGGTCGTCGAATTGGGTTCTCAGGTGGCGGTGTAGCAAACCCGCCTCATCAATCAGGCGGACACTCGTTTTCACAAAGTGACGACCGGAGCAACTTGCACATTTTTGCTGGGTGGACGTTCTTCCACTTCAAGTGGACCTTTTTTTTGCGAGATCAGGTCGGTATGGTCTCCGCCGTCCAGCAAAATTCTGTGCCATTGACCCGCATGCGACGGAGGAGGACCGCCCGTTGTCGCGCGATTGCGATCATGGCCTTGTTCCCAAACACCATAAGCAATGATCTCACGTGGATATCGAAAGCCCTTCAGGCGCGGGATATCGGTTGGAATTCTCAGGAGGGGCCATAGCCTGAACAGGCAAGAGGAACAACTTGGCGATCCCGTGGCCGGATCTGCGGAGCGGCCAGTGTCTCTGAAAACATGCGGACCTTTCGAAAGCTCTGCAAGACACGGGTGAGGGCGTACCGGTGTTGGTGCCGGAGCCGCCGATTTGAGACCGACGTCACCAACCCGGCCCCCATCTCTACCAGTTTCGCTTGCAAGCCCGGGCTGGGCAGCCCTTCGGGGATCGCGTGGTAAAGGAAGCCAAGCTTGCGCGCCCCCAAAATCGCCCCGGACCGCTCCCGCGTCAGGGTCTTTCGCCAGACGTCACGCTCGATCTCACACCGTGCGGCGGGCCCGCCCGATGGCCCAGATGATCAGCGGAATACACCAGATTGCGATGGTGAACAGGCCCAGCCCAGCCGCGATCGGACGTTCAAAGAAGGCAAGGAAACTGCCGTCAGCCTTGATCATCGAGGTGATGAAGTTCTGCTCCAGCATCGGACCGAGAACCAGTCCCAGAATCGCAGGCGCGATGGGGATGTCGTTTTCGTCCATCAGGAAGCCGAGCACGCCGAAGATCAGCATCAGCACCACGCCAAACGGAGTGTTGTTGATCGCGAAGGACCCCACAATGCAGAACAGCAGGATGATCGGCATCAATACCTTGCTCGGCACCGACAGCACCGTGCCCGCCGCCTTGATCGCGATCCAGCCCAATGGCAGCATGATGACGTTGGCCAGCAGGAAGACGATGAACACCGCATAGATCAGTTGCGGATCGTTGATGAACACTGTCGGGCCGGGATTGATGCCCTTGATGTACAGCACGCCGATCACGATGGCGGTGATGCTGTCGCCGGGAATGCCGAACACCAGCGCCGGAATCCACGCGCCGCTGACGGCGGCGTTGTTGGACGCGCCCGCCTCGACCAGGCCCTCGACGTGGCCGGTGCCGAACTTCTCCTTCTCGCGCGAGAACCGCTTGGACACCGCGTATGAAATCCAGGCTGCGATGTCGGCGCCCGCCCCCGGCAAGGCCCCGATGGCGGTGCCAAGGGCGCTGCCGCGCAGCACCTGCACCGGATAGCGGCGCAGGTTGCGCCACTGGTCGCGGAAGATGCCACCGCCGAGATTCTCGGGAATCGGCGGGCGGGGACTGTCGCGGTTGACCACGGCGCGCAGCACCTCGCTGACCGCGAACAGGCCGATCATCGCCGGAATGAACTGCACCCCGGCCAGCAATTCGACGTTGCCGAAGGTATAGCGCGGCTGACCGGCGGGATTGTCGATACCGACGGTGGCGGCGAACAGCCCGATCAGCAGCGCGATCAGCCCCTTCGACACCGCTCCGGGCGACACGAAGATCGCGCAGGACAGGCCGAGAACGACCAGCCAGAAATATTCAAATGACGAGAATTTCAACGCCACTTCGGCCAATATCGGCGAGGCGGTCATCAGAACGATGGTGCCGAAGATTCCGCCAATGGACGAGAAGACCAACGCTGCGCCCAAGGCTTCCTGGGATCGGCCCTTGCGGGTCATGGCATAGGCGTCTTCAACATAGGCCGCGCTGGCCGGGGTGCCGGGCATTCGCAGCAACGCGCCGGGAATGTCACCGGCGAAGATCGCCATCCCCGTCGCGGTGACAATGGCGGCGATGGCGGGCACCGGATCCATGAAAAACGTGATCGGCACCAGCAGCGCGGTGGCCATGGTGGCGGTCAGTCCGGGGATCGAGCCGACGAACATTCCGAACGCCGCCGAGGCGATAATGACGATCAGGACATAGGGCTGAAAGACAAGGCCAAGCGCCTCGATGATGACGGGCATGGGCGCCTACCAGAGAAAGGACAGAAATCCGCTGCGTGGCAGCGGCACCAGAAGAAGACGGGCGAAGGCCTGTTGGACCACGATGGTGGCCACCACCGCCAGCGGCAGCGCCATCCACCAGCGCACCTGCATCACCAGCATCAGGATCGTCACCAGACCGATTGCGACGGGCACGAACCCGATCCGCCCCGACAGCACGATATAGCCGACGATCAGCGCCAGCGTGACCAGCAGAGCCACCATTGCACCGGGCGTTTCGGCCCATTCGGGCAGCGTGGCACGGGGCAGCGCAGTTCCGGTCATGACACTGCGCACGATCATGAACACGCCCAGCAGCATCGCCACCCCAGACAGGGCCAGCGGCATGGTTTCGGACCCGTAGGACTGGTTCGGCAGGCGCGAAAAACTCTGCGCCGATATCCATATGCCGATCGCCGCAGCGACCAGCAGCAGCCCGAGGAACATGTCGTTCAGCTTCACTTTCGACCCCGCTGAGGTGTGCAAGACGCAAAAGGCGCCGCCCTTTCGGACGGCGCCCTTGCCGGTCAGTTCGCGGCGAACCCGGCTTCTTTCATCACCTTGCCGAGTCTTTCGTCGTCGGCGGCAACGACCTTGGTCGCCTCGGCTGCGTCGGCCCAGCGAAGTCCGAAACCGCGATCTTTCATGAAGGTCTGGTATTCTTCGCTGTCGTAGGCCTGCTTGATCGCCTCGGCCAGTTTCGCCTTCACGTCATCGGGCAGGCCCTTGGGCGCTGCGATGGACCGCCACACGGCGTGGGTGTAATCGGTTCCGGTCGATTCCTTGATGGTCGGCGCGTCGGGGAACAGATCCTGACGGTCGTCCGACATTGTCGCCAGCGCCTTCACCCGGTCGGCTTCGATCATCGACCGACCCTCGGCCAGCGACGAGGGCACCAGATCGACGCCACCGGCGACCATGTCGGTAATGCCAGGGGCGGATCCTTCGCTGGGCACCCATGTCACCTGATCGGGCGCCAGACCTTCGGCCATGAGCCATCCAGCCAGACCAAGGTGCCAGATGCCGCCCTGCCCTGTACCCGACGCCTTGAAAGTACCCTTGGGTTCGGATTTGATCGCCGCCAGAAGCGATTCAACGTCCTGGTATTCGCTTTCGGTGGACACCATCAATCCGCCGGGATCCGAGTTGACCAGCGCCAGGATGTCGTAATCCTCATAGGTCAGTTCGGTCAGGCCCTGCCAATGCATCATGTCGATTTCGATCGTCATGATGCCGATGGTGTATCCATCGGGCGCGGAATTCGCGATGGCGCTATGGCCGACCACGCCCGATCCGCCGGTGCGGTTCACCACATTGACCGGCGTGCCCAGACTTTCCTGCAACAGCGACGCGAAGACGCGGCCCACCGCGTCGGTGCCGCCACCAGCGCCCCACGGAACGATCATCTGAATCGGGCGCTCGGGATAGTCCTGCGCCGCCACGGACAACGCGGGCAGCATGCCGGCAGATGCCAGAAGTGCGCCGAGGGCGATCATGTGTCGTCTTTGCATATATTCCTCCACAGAATTTCTCAAAGGGTGACCGCCGGATTTTGCACCCTGCGGCCGCTTTGCTAGCGCGATCCATCTCCTCCCGGATCACCCGGCCCGGTCGTGGCGACGCTTTCAAACGACAGACCACGACATAGACAGATTTCGACCATTAACCAGCGTCAAACGAGTGTCAATCGCGCTCGCCTGCTCCGGATGTTGCAAGACGTCCTGTCTGACGTCAACGCTTATGGAATCCAAATAGCAGTATTCAATGGAAGAGTGTTTCTGGTTCTTACTAGCCAAGCCGGGCTTTGTTGCACAAATCGCCGCGTGGCTGGATTCACTGCCTGAATCCAGCGTGATAGCTGGCTTTTATGAGCAACTGGATCCCTACGAAGTATAAGACCCGGAACTGGGCAGAATATACCGTTTCACTGAAGCAACGAGGATCGCTGTCGATCTGGTTTGATGCTGAGATGGTGTGGGAGGCAGTGCGTTCTGGCCGCCGAGGTCGCCAGCAGGCCTATAGCGATGCGGCGAAACAAGCCTGCCTGACCCTCAAAGTGCTGTTCGGGCTACCGTTCCGGCAGACGACTGGATTTGTAGATAGTCTTCTGAAGCTTGTCGGGTTGGATTGGTCAGTGCCAGACTTTTAGCACCTTGTGTCGGCGGCAAAGAACGGTGTCTGTTGCCATCCCGTACAAGGGGTCAGCAGGGCCGCTGCACCTCTTGATCCCCTCTCGTCGCAGCAAGCAGCGACTGCCGGGCAGTGGACAGCACGGGCATCAAGGCTGAAGGTGAAGGCGAGTGGAACGCGCGCAAACATGGTGGTCCCAAACGCCGCCTTTGGCGCAAGATACCTATAGGGATCGACGAGGAAACGCTGGAGATACGGGCAGTCGAGGTCACCAGCAGCGGGATCGGGGACGCACCCATGTTGCCTGACTTGCTCAATCAGATCCCACCGGATCCAGACCTCGGCAGTGTCACTGCCCGCTCTCATGCATGTAAACATGCACTGCCGGGCAGTGGATGGTGCTTACGACACCCGAAAATGCCACGATGCGATCGCAGCCCGAAATGCCCATGCTGTCATACCGCCGCGTAAGAACGCCAAGCTATGGAAGCCAGATACACCCGGGGCCAGAGCACGAAACGAAGCCGTGCGATCATCAAAGTATCTGGGTCGGGCACTGTGGCGACAGTTGACTGGATATCACCGCCGAAGCCGCGTCGAAACCAAGATGCCCTGCATACAATTACTCGGGC
>NZ_JAKVTW010000025.1 GCF_022489065.1 Vreelandella neptunia
ATCTATTTCTCGCCCCGACCATTTCCTATTTATGGGACTGGCTCGATATCGATGATGAAGACAATATTGTCACTTACCAGTCACTTCCTGTACGCGGGGCATCTCTCTATTATCACTCGGTCAGTACCGTGCAAAAAAATCTCGAAGCCGCACGCTTTAATAAACCTGTCCTGATGACGATGAGTCAACATGATAGCGTCCTTGACCCCAACGCGACGCTCACTGCCTTTCAAAACCGCTTTCCCAACTTACAATCGCGCTTCATCTGGTATGGCGATCCACCACAGCACCGTGAAGATCCCCGCGTCACCGTCCTTACCAGCCACCTTCCCGATCGGCGAATCAGCAACTTTTCCCACATGAATGTGCTGTTTGCGCCCGAGAATACCTATTACGGTCAAGCGGGTAGCTACCTCATGCTGGAAAACGGCCAGGACGGTCTCTCCCCTCCCGATGACCAAGGCACTCTGTGGTTCGGCGCATGGGGCCAGAGCGAAGCAGAAAAATACCACGCCCGTCTGACTTGGAACCCCTATTTTCTCGAACTTCTCGCCAATATCCGCGCAGTTACAGACGGCTAACCAGCGAAAACATCTGACTGATTAAGAATAAAAAGGGTAACGACATGCTTGTCACTAAGCCTTCACAGCTAAAGTTCTTTTTACTAGCGCTCTGCGTGGAAGGGAAAACATTATTCACAGACATTTGGCTGCCGGAAGCGCCTGGCAATCTAAGTTATTTACAGTACTTTGCTTTACGCATAACAATTTCTTTAATTGCTTTTTTGGCCTTACTTATAATGACAATTAATAATGAATCAGTTGAAATTATTATTGCCATCTTCAACGTTGAAGCTAGCACTCTAGCCTTTCTCTTTTCAAAAATTAAAACCAAAGGCACTACAGCTTGGCTGATAAGTTCTATTGAGGATGAGGTAATAGAATCCACCAATACCATAGGGTTGGCAGGTGTGGGGACTCTTGTAGTTATACATTTTTTGGCCTGATCCATTCCTTAAATGTCATGTTGAAGGTCGGATGACGAACTGACCATTAACAATTGACGGTGTAAAGTGATCGTTTTACACTGGCCACATGGATACCAAAACAAAGCTTATTTCGTCAGCAGAACACCTTTTCGACCGGCACGGCTTTACCGCCACCGGTATGGACAAGCTAACCCAGGCCGCTGGCATGTCAAGCCGCACGCTTTACAAACATGCTGGCAGCAAAACGGCGCTGATAAGCGATGTGCTCGCAGAACGGCACCGGCGCTTCCAGCGCTCCATCGAAGTAGACACTGTTGCGGCACTGTTTGATGCGCTGGAAGCGTGGGTGCGGGTCGAAGGCTGCCGCGGGTGCCTTTTCCTGCGCGCGCAGGGTGAAACCGGCGGCGATACGCCGGAAATTGCCGACGCTGTGCGGACACATAAGGCGGCTCTCTATGAAAAAATTCAGGAAATCGTCAGCCTAGAGACCGGTGGCCGTCATCCGGAACTAGCCGAACAGGTTCTGGTTCTTTTCGAGGGCGCAACGGCGACGGCTATCTACCGTGGTGTGGACGCCATCGTGTCGGCACGCGCTGCGGCATTAACCCTTATCCATCAGGCTCGCGCATGAGCCCCAGCCTTTATTTGGGCGCCACCGGCTTTGGCCTAATCGCCGTCTGCTACGGCTTTGCTCGCTTCGCCTTTGGGCTATTCCTGCCCCAGATAGACGCTGACCTTTCCCTATCATCTACCCTCAATGGTTTGATATCCGGCGGCGCTTTTCTGGGCTATTGCGTGGCCATCGTGCTATCGGCGTATCTAACCGAACGCATCGGCGCCCGCGCCGTTGCTGTAGCGGCGGCCCTTGTCGCGGCGGTAGGCATGGTGGGCATCGCAGTGGCGCCTTCTCCCCTGTTGCTCGCTATGGCGGTCATGCTGGCAGGGTCAAGTACCGGTCTTGCATCCCCACCCATGGCCGCAGCGGTAGCCGTCATCGTCCGGCCTGATCGACAAGGCGCCACTAACACAATCATCAATGCCGGCACGGGTGCGGGCGTGGTGCTGTCAGGGCCAGTGGCATTATTGATGGGCGGCCAATGGCGGTTGGCCTTTGCCACCTTTGCCGCATGCGCTTTTTTAATGGCGATAGCAGCCGCCCTCTGTGTCCCAAGCAGTACCAAAAGCAGAACCCAAAGCACATCGAAAAGTGCGCACAATTTTCCACCGCTCACGAGTACGCTCAGGCGTCTTATCATTGCTTCTTTTCTAATGGGCGCCTCGAGTACGGCTCTTTGGTCGTTTGGCAGCCAGCTTGTTTCGCTACGTCTTGGCTGGAGCAGCACGGGCGCCGGACTTCTTTGGATCGCAATAGGGGCCGCAGGCATTGCTGGAGTATTTGCGGGATCTTTGATAACAAGGTTTGGGGTTGACCGCATGCATTGGATATTCCTGGGAGCACTAGCGGCAGGCATTGCCTTGGTTGGATTCGAGAGCACCACACCAGTATTGACATTAAGCGGGGGTATTCTCTTTGGTGTTGCCTATATCATGCTCACCGGTGTCTATCTGGTGTGGGGAGTCTCTGCCCTGCCCGACCGGCCAGCAACGGGTCTGATGATTGGCTTTTTAACCATCGCTATCGGCCAGACCGTAGGTGCGCCAATATTCGGGCTGCTGATGGATCAGTTGAGCATTGATTACGCCGTGATCATCTTCGCGTGCCTCGCGTTTACAGCCGGATTGGCGAAAGCGGGAAACGCGCAGCGCGATCCTTGCTATAACCGCCAGGCGCGGTTAGCCGTCAGTAGAAATAGCGAAAGATGACAGAAAATTTAAGCGTCGATTGAAAAACCTAAAGACTGACTGGTGGGCCTAGCACTGCCAGACCCACCCGCATTACTGGCGATATCAAAACACGCCAGTTTCGTTTACCGATTTATGACAGGTATATCGGACAGGGAAAAGTTCCTTACACCACTGTCTAGCCCTGCAGCTGTCGACGCAGGATAAGTAATTCTGTTGTCTTCACCCGCGCCTTTCTCTGCGAGCGCTACACCTGAAATAAGCACTAATCCAATGATTAATGCCACCCTAAACAATTTCATGATTTACTCCTTATGCTTAGCGAGTTGTTTAACTTTTTAGGCTTAAAGTTACCCATGGCACCGAAGCCATGGCTGACGACATCTCGAGTTTTCTATCTGTCATTTAATCACCTCTTCTACAACAGCCCGATTGGCAATATCCCTCATCAACCTCTACATAATGAGATCAAAATGGCAGAGGCGGAATGCAGAATTCTGGCTATTTATTGCCTAATCCGGTCAATAAATTTAGTTTCAAATAGCTATCAATATTGAAGGAAAACGATAGAAGACCTTCTCTCTCAAGTCTCTTTGGGCAATACCCCGACCATCAACTATACTCCGCCCTAACGAACATGATGTCGTTGTCTGGGATGCTTGGCCGCATGGGTCGTGCCAGCCTCAGTAAATCAATCAGCTCGATCAGCATAAGGAGTTTGCCGTGACAGCCACTGTCGAACGCACTGTTCGAAGCGGAATTCATCCGCTTCATGCAGTACTGCTTGCAGGGACTATTCCTCTCTTTCTGGGTGCCGCGTTAAGCGATTACCTCTACTCAACTAGCTACCATATCCAGTGGAGCACATTCGCTTCCTGGCTAATTGCGGGTGGCCTTGTGTTTACCGGCTTTGCGCTATTAGCGGCGATTATTGGCCTGTTTCGTGCCGCTGGGCGCCGTGGCCGCTCTCTGTTCTACCTTTTTCTGCTGCTTGTTACCTGGGTGGTTGGCTTTATCAATGAGCTGGTTCATGCCCGTGATGCTTGGGCGATGATGCCCACTGGCTTTGTTCTTTCGATAGTCGTTACCGTACTGGCTTGCGCGGCCACCTGGATCGGTTTTTCTCTTCGCAGCGCAGGAGGTAAGCCATGAAGGTTTCCTGCATTCGTTACATTTCCCCCCTTGCAGTGCTACTAATCGCAAGTAGCGCCAGCGCTCAGCAGTATGGTGCGACCCCAGCACTGCCAGAACCACAGCGCGGACTGTTGCCAAACATGGCCGTGCCTGAGAAAGCAGAATGGGGCAACCAGCAGCCCATCGTGCCCGAAGGTTATACGATCACGGCTATCGCTAATGACCTAAAAGTTCCCCGTCAGACCTTGGTACTACCGAATGGGGACATTCTTGTGGCCGAGGGTAAAGGCGGCGGTAACGCACCGAAATCGCGTCCCAAGGATTTCATTGCTGGGTTGATTCAGGCACAGGGCACGACCTCGGTCGAAAGCGGTAACCGCTTGACCTTGCTGCGCGATGAAAATGGCGATGGCAACTACGAACAGTCGGTCTTTGCTGAAGATCTCAATGCGCCTTATGGGCTTGCTCTAGTGGATGACAACCTCTATGTCGCTAATCAAGATGCCTTGGTTCGTTTCGATTATGAGGAAGGGCAAACCGAGGCCAATGGGCCGCCAGAGCTAGTAACGCTACTGCCATCTGCCATCAACCACCACTGGACCAAATCACTTACCGCGAGCACGAACGGGCGTTTTCTGTATGTCGGCATTGGCTCCAATAGCAATATCACCGAACGCGGTATGGAGGCAGAAGTTGATCGCGCCGAAATTTGGGAGATCAACGCGCGAACGGGTGCCCATCGAGCCTATGCTACCGGCGTGCGTAATCCCACGGCACTGACTATTCAGCCAGAGACCAATCAGCTTTGGGCAGTGGCGAACGAGCGCGATGAACTCGGCCCAGACCTGGTTCCCGACTACCTCACCTCTATTCAGGAAGGCGGCTTCTATGGCTGGCCGTATAG
Source organism: Vreelandella neptunia (assembly GCF_022489065.1). Lineage (GTDB taxonomy): Bacteria > Pseudomonadota > Gammaproteobacteria > Pseudomonadales > Halomonadaceae > Vreelandella > Vreelandella neptunia_A. Next base: position 4,830 of record NZ_JAKVTW010000025.1, read on the forward strand.
TTATTGGGGGCAGAATGTAGATACACGCGTTCAACCACAGGATCCCCAAAAAGTGGAATCTGCGATTGCGCCTGATTACAGCCTGGGCTCGCATGTGGCGCCGCTTGGCGTAGCTTTCTCAATCCCCGAAATGGGTGATGAGTTCGCTGAGGGTGTGTTTATCGGCGAACACGGTAGTTGGAACCGCGCCGACCCCGTTGGCTATAAGGTCGTGTTTGTGCCCTTCAGCAACGGAGAACCCGATGGCGATCCCATTGACTTCGTTTCCGGGTTTCTGACGGAAGATGGTCAAACCCGCGGTCGTCCGGTCGGCGTCACCATCGACCCCGAAGGCGCTCTTATCATCGCTGATGATCTGACGAACGCCGTATGGCGTGTCACCTATGACGGTGACGAATAAGACGCTTAAATTAATAGCGTGAAGAAGGCGGCAGCCGCTTAGGCTGCCGCCTTTTCCGTTTGCTATAAAAAGGACCTTATATGATCCAGTCACTTGAAGAGCTTGAGGCCATTAAACAATCGTGCCGCTCGATGGTTACGAAGAGCTCGGGCCTTTCCGCGGGCACCGCCATCATTCCCATCCCAGGCGTGAACATTGGGTCGGATGTCGCCATATTGCTGCGGTTAATTCCCAAGATTAACGAAAAATTTGGCTTATCGCCTGAACAGATCGAGAGTCTGGATGCAGAGACCCGGCTATTTGTAATGAGCTCTATCTCAACGACCGGCAGCAAGATGGCTGGCAAATATATCACCCGTAAATTGATCACGGTGATGTTAAAAAAGATGGCTGGCAGGATCTCGGCCAAAAGTGCGTCGACATATGTGCCCTTCCTGGGTAGCGCTATTGCGGGCGGCATCAGCTTTGCCACCATGAAGTACATGGGCAACAGCCATATCGACGACTGTTACGAGATAGTCCTGGCAACGCTGGAAAACGAGCAACTGGAGCCCTTGGCCTTGATAGCGCCAGCCCCAGAACCGGTGCCGCCCCTAACAGCCGATATTTCCAGCAAAGCTGAATAACGATCTTTCTAATGGGGCTCCGCTGTTAGGCGATGATATGCTCTAGCTGATTGATTAACGATGACATCAGGAGAACTGAATGCCCGCTTATGTCGTACTGACCCGCGAACACACCCACGATGCCCAGGAGATGGAGCGCTACGGCGAGAAGGCGAAAGCCGCTCGTGAAGGCCACGACCCGCAGCCGCTCGCCTTCTACGGTGATTTTGAAGTGCTGGAAGGCAGCGCTATGGAAGGAGCCGTGATTCTGCGCTTCCCCGATATGGCCGCTGCACGCGCCTGGTATGAAAGCCCCGCCTACCAGGAAGCTCGCAAGCACCGCTTCCAGGGTGCCGACTACCGCGTCTTTATCGTTGACGGTGTTCAAGAAGCGTAAAGCGCAAAAACCCCCGCCTTTAAAAGCGGGGGTTTGCGTTAGCTGCCTAGATGGCCCAATACATCGGCTAGTCTCCCCGACCAGTACCGCCTAGAAATGGGCGATAGGGCATCACCAGCGATAGCTTACTTTAGCGCTGATTTCGCGCCCCGGATTATAGTAGTCGGCCGTGCCGGAACCGACCACGTGCTGCTCGTCGAGTAAGTTGCTGACGTTGACGGCCAGATAGGCGTCTTGGGTGAGCTGGTAGCTGAAAGCCGCATCGAAGAGCGTTGCTGCATCGCTTTTGGACGTATTGGCGGTATCAAAGTAGTAAGAACCGACATAGCGGGCGCCAAGGCCAACACTCATATCCTGACTTGGCAAGGTATAGTAGCCCCACAACGACGCCGTATGTTTGGGTGCCGCGGTAAACTCGTTACCTTCTCTGGCGGCGTTACTGTCGCGCACCACCTCCGACTCCATATACGAGTAGCCACCGGCCAAGCTCAGGTTGTCGGTCAGCTCGGCCTTGGCCTCAAGATCAAGGCCTCGTACACGGGACTCACCTACGGTTTCCCGTGCGATAACACCATTGTCCTGTACCACCGAGATCGTCACATCATCCCTGGTCAGGTCATAGATGGCTGCCGAGAACAGTGCATTCGTTCCAAAGGGGGCGTATTTCGCGCCAATTTCGTACTGTTCACCCCGTTCAGGCTTAACGCCAATCGTGGGCGGTGCAACCGACTCCACCATGCTGATATAGGTGGAAATTTCGTCGGTAACGCGATAGGTCAGCGCCCCGCGAACGGAGGTTTCCGAGTAGTCGTCAGACTCGGTGACGCCAGCCATGTTGGTGCTGGAGATATCCAGAGCGTCGTTGCGCACGCCCGCGGTCACGATGAATCGATCATAGAAGGACAAGTTCTGGGTCAGGAAGACCGACTCGGTGGTGAAGTCCTGCTTGTTACTGCTGTAAACATTCAAGCTACTTGGGGCGCCGCTAAAGACGGGGTTCGCCAGATCGATTGGCTGGGCATCACCGTAGATGGAGCTGTCTTCGGTTGAGGCATCGCGGTACTCGACACCCACCAACGTGCTGCTATCAACCTGATCAAAGCGGGCGTCGTATTGCAGGATAGCGTTGCCGATCAGCTCCTGAGCTTCGTTGTCGGTACCAAAGTAATCGCGATCCACCACGCTACCAACTCGCGCCGCAGAGTCAGTGATATAGACGTAACCGAAGTCGTCGGTCAGGTCGCTGTAACGCAGGTTACCGCGCAATGTCAGCCCATTATTGAAATCATGAGTGAGCTGCCCGGTCAGGCTGGTACGCTCGACATCGTGATAATTAAAGCTAGGCTCACCAAAAAACTCGCTGCGATCATACTCCCGGTCAAGCGGATAACCACCGCTGTTAGGGGTGTCGTCACGCTTCAAGTAATCGAAGATAACGCTCGCTGACGTGGCATCCGTTGGCTCCCAGGTCAGACCGCCCATCAAGAAACCGTTATTGTCTTTGGAGTGATCGTATTCGCGGTCGCTGTCTCTAATGGTGCCGGTGAAACGGTAGGCCACTGTCTCGTCAGCGTTCAGCGTGTCACCCACATCAATACCGGCCTCTTTTGCGTCAAATGAGCCGTAGGAGAGATAGCCCTCGCCAAACCGTTCAAAGCGTGGCCGTTTGCTGACAAAGTTAACCGAACCACCCGGATCTGCCGGACCAAACAGGGTGGAGTTGGCGCCACGCAACACCTCGACACGCTCGTAGGCGTAGGGTTCTTCACGAACACCGCGCATTGAGCCTAACGTCAGCCCATCACGGTAGGTCGTTGCCTGGAACCCGCGAATTTTAAAGTAGTCGTTACGGTCATCGGTGCCGTAGTAATCGGTGAGGACACCGGGTGTATATTGCAGCACTTCTTCAGTGGTAGAGGCGTTGCGCTGCTCGATCTCTTTCTCAGTAATGACCGACACGGAGGCGGGGGTATCGAGAATACTGGTGGCAACCTTACCACCCACCCACAGCTCCTGGGCAACGATCGAGTTGGCATCATCATCAGCGTAGGCTTGGGCGTTGACGATAATGGGAGCAAGCCGATAGCCCTCACTATTGTCACTGCCATCGCCGGTTTCCTGTGCGTTCCCAATCATGGGAATGGTGACCAGCGTCGTGCCGCACAGAATGGCAGTCGTGGTCTGCTGCCACCGTAAACGGCTAGTGTTACGCCGGACGGTGCCTTTGCTATCAGTCATGTTGAAGATCCCTTGAAATGATTAAACCGGCCTTGCTCGCCTTATGGTTTTCTTTTTGAAAAGCCGGGAGAGTATCCGAAGCTAGCATCACCGAGTCAATAGTGCTAATGTCAATCATAATCATTTACTTTAAAAATAGCGACCACACTGGCAACACGCCCTACGTTATCTGAGCCACTTGCCAAGCCCACTGACACCGCGAACTTACCTCTTGGTGATCGCGCTATTTCAAAGCGTTATTTCAAATACAAAAGCTTTCGGAGGAAGCGATGGCATCGCTCCATCAATGTCTGGCCGCCTATATGGCGCTTTTTACTGCGTGCAGCCTTGGCGCTGCGCCCGTTGGCGCGCAGCAATATCCCCTTGAAATCGAACATGCGCTGGGTACCACCGTGCTGCCAGAAAAACCCGAGCGGGTAGCGACCGTGGCCTGGGCCAATCACGAAGTGTCACTGGCGCTTGGCGTGGTACCGGTCGGCTTTGCCGCTGCCAACTTTGGGGATGACAACGGCAACGGCCTGCTGCCCTGGGTGGAAGCCCGACTTGACGAGCTGGGTAGCGCGCCCCCGCCCCTATTCGACGAAGGCGATGGAATTGATTTTGAAGCCGTGGCTGCCAGCCAGCCCGATGTGATTCTGGCGGCCTACTCGGGGCTGAGCCCGGCGGACTACACCACCCTGAGCCAGATTGCCCCGGTGGTGGCCTTCCCCCAAGGCCCCTGGGCAACCGACTGGCGCGATATGATCCAACTGAACAGCCAAGGCATGGGCATGGCCGAGGAAGGCCAGGCACTCATCGAGCAGCTTGAGGCAGACATTGCCGATACCGCCGCCAGCCATCCGAACCTTGCGGGCAAATCCGCCATGTTCGTAACCCACCTAGACCCCTCCAACCTGGGGCGCATTTCGTTTTACACCGACAACGACGCGCGGGTGCGGTTTTTTCACGACCTCGGGTTAGTCTCGCCTGAAGTCGTTAAACAGAACTCCACCCCCGGCAAATTCGCTGGCGAAATAAGCGCGGAACTGATCGATGAACTCAACGACGTGGATATTCTCGTCACTTACGGCGGTCAGCCGCTGATCGAACAGCTCAACTCGCACCCGCTTACCTCCCGCCTGCCGGTGGTAGAAAACGGCGCCATTGTCTTGCTCGGCAATACGCCGCTGGGTACAGCTGCCAACCCTACCCCCATGTCGATTTCATGGTTACTGGACGATTATGCAGACCTGCTCTCAGAAGCCGCACGCAAGTCACAACAGTAGCGTCCCGGCGTCTGGCTCAAGCGTTAATCGCGCTGTCGCTCTTCGCATCAAATGCAACGCTGCCCAGCGGTTGTCCGGTGGCGCAGCGCTGCTTATCCTGCTCGGCCTTGCCGCCATGCTCTCTGTCGCGTTTGGTGCCCGAGAGGTGGGCTGGTCAGAAATCGTCGCCGCACTGAGCGGCCAGGTAGAAACCATTGGCGATGCCGCCGTGGCCAGCCGCCTGCCGCGCACGTTGCTTGCCATGCTGGCTGGGGCCGCCCTAGGAGTTTCTGGTGGAGTCATGCAGGGCCTGACCCGCAACCCGCTGGCCGACCCCGGCCTGCTGGGCATCAACGCCGGGGCGGCGCTAGCGGTGGTGATTGGCATTGCCTGGTTCGGTATCGATGAAACGACCAGCTACCTCTGGACAGCCATTGCTGGCGCCGGTATCGCAGCCTGTGCGGTTTATGCCATTGCCAGCCTCGGCCACGGCGGCGCCACGCCGCTCAGGCTGGCCCTGGCAGGGGCGGCCATTACCGCCGCGCTTAGCTCGCTGACGACCGCCGTGGTGTTACCGCGTGGCGATATCGGAGGGCTGGTGCAATCTTGGTTAGTCGGCGGCGTGGGCGGCGCGACCTACGAGCAACTTCTGCCCATACTGCCCTTTCTGATCACAGGATTTGTGATCACCCTGCTCGCCGCGCGCAAGCTCAATATGCTGGCACTGGGCGATGACACCGCTACCGGGCTGGGTGAAAAGGTAGCGGTAGCTCGAGCCATGTCAGCCATCGGTGCGGTGCTGCTGTGCGGGTCGATCACCGCCGTTTGTGGCCCGATCGGTTTTGTAGGACTGGTGGTGCCCCACGCCTGCCGCCTGCTAGCAGGTGGCGATTACCGCTGGCTGCTGCCCTTCTCTGCTCTGGGTGGTGCCGTACTCCTGACGTTTGCAGACGTGGCCGGGCGGCTGGTGGCCCACCCATCGGAGCTGGACGTGGGTATTGTGACCGCCTTTATCGGCGCGCCGGTATTTATCTGGATTGTGCGCAACCGCAAGGTAGGCTCGCTATGAGCCAGCCGCCCCTCAACGCCATCAGCCACATCCGGTACATTCGCCGGACGAACGCCAGGCACCGCACACGCATCATGGCGGTGCTTGCTGCCTGCCTTTTAGCAGGCGTGTTATTAACCCTGATGCTGGGGCAGTCCTTCACGCCGCTAACCTCGGTGCTACGCATACTGGGCGGTGCGGAAGTGCCGGGAGCTGGATTCACCGTGCGCGAGCTGCGCCTGCCCAGGGCCGCCATTTCCGTCCTGGTAGGCGCCTGTTTTGGCCTGGGCGGCATCGCCTTTCAGACCATGCTGCGCAACCCGCTAGCAAGCCCGGACATCATTGGCATCAGCACCGGCGCCAGCACCGGTGCCGTGTTTGCCATCGTAGTGCTTTCGCTGAGCGGCCCGGCGGTGTCGATGGTCGCGATTGCTGCCGGGCTGGGTGTGTCGCTGTTGATCTACACGCTCTCCTGGCGCCAGGGCGTGACCGGCGGTCGGTTGATTCTGATTGGCATTGGCCTGGCCGCGATGCTGCAAAGCGTGACCGCCTACCTTCTGATGCGCGCCCCCAGTTGGACGCTACAAGAAGCCCTGCGCTGGCTCACCGGTAGCGTCAACGGCGCGCAGCTGGATCAAGCGCTGCCGCTATTAGTTGCCCTACTCCTGTTCGGCGGACTATTGCTGAGCCGCCAACGCGATCTAGACACCCTGCGCATGGGTGACGACCTTGCCGCCGGGCTGGGGGTTCGCCTGGCGGTGACGCGGGTAATCGTGATCATCACCGCGGTGGCACTGGTGTCATTTGCCACCGCCGTTTCCGGCCCGGTGGCCTTTGTGGCGTTCCTTTCCGGCCCCATTGCGGCGCGCTTGGTGGGCCACAACGGCTCACTGCTGCTGCCCGCCGCGCTGGTAGGTGCTCTGCTGGTGCTATTAGGCGATTATGCGGGCCAGTTTCTACTGCCCGCCCGCTACCCGGTCGGCATTGTGACCGGCGTACTGGGCGCGCCCTATCTTCTCTATTTGATACTTCGCGACAATAAAACTCGAGGCTCCCTATGAGCGCTTGCTCACTACTCGCCCAAGGTCTGGTGGCAGGCTATGGGGAACGCACCATTCTCAATGAGGTGAATCTCAACGTACTGGCTGGCCACACGACCGCGATCGTGGGCGCCAATGCCTGTGGGAAATCGACGCTTTTGCGCGTGCTTTCCCGGTTATTAACGCCCACCCAGGGCAGCGTATTGCTGGAGGGTAACGCCATCCATCAACTGCCCACCCGCCGCTTGGCGCAGCAACTTGGGTTTCTGCCGCAATCACCCATCGCCCCGGAGGGCATTAGCGTACTCGAACTGGTCAGCCGGGGCCGCCACCCGCACCAGGGGCTTTTCAAACGCTGGAGCACTGCCGATGAGAACGCCGTTGCCGACGCCCTGGCCGCCACCCATATGAGCGAGCTGGCCGAGCGCCACGTCGATGAACTTTCCGGCGGTCAGCGCCAGCGGGTGTGGATCGCCATGGCACTGGCCCAGCAAACCAAGGTGCTGCTGCTGGACGAACCCACCACCTTTCTGGACATCAACCACCAGGTCGACGTGCTCGACCTTCTCACCGACCTCAACCAGCAGCGTGGCACCACCATCGTCATGGTGCTCCACGAACTCAACCTAGCTGCCCGCTATGCTGACCAACTGGTCGCCATGGCCAACGGAAAGGTTTACGCGGTAGGCCCACCAGAGAAGATTCTGACCGAGCAGATGGTGCGCGACGTGTTTGGCCTGGAGAGCCGGGTCATCGAAGACCCCGTTACCGGCAAGCCGATGATGATCCCGCTAGGGCGGCACGGGGTAAGTAAGCAGCATCAAGTTTCGGCTGCAGAGATAGCGGTACAGATGTGAAGTCGCCTGAGGCGTAAACTTTATGAAACGTGGTTATCGCTTTTAAAGCGGCCGTTTAGGCTCATCCCAAGGATTAATGACATCGACGTTGGCCGCCTCAAACGGCGCCATATCGCGGGATGCGACTTTATAGCCCTGTGATACCGCAATCGCTGCAATGTAGCCATCGGGCACAGGAAAGCCTCGTCCGGCGGTTCTTGCCATCACTGCCAACTCGGCATACTGCCGAGCGGCATCCGCGTCAAAGGGTAGTATCCGACCTTTGAAAAGCTGCATAAGGCCATCCAAGGCCTCACTTAGCATGTCCTTGCGCTTGCCGCTGGGTAGCGCCGCAATACCAAATAACAATTCTGCCAATGTGACACTAGACAGGTATAGCGTTTCGGCCGACTGCTCATTGAGCCAAGCTCTAACGGCTTGATCTGGGTCGGGTTTCATTGCCTCTGAAACGACATTAGTATCCAGAACAATCATTCAAAACTCATCGGTTCGGCCGGTGTTTTCTTACGTTCTTGCTCAAGAACCGCAATATCTTCGTTGGTCAATTCAACCTTGCGACCCAGATCCGCCAGAGCATCGCCCATTTTGAGGCGCGTTTCTGGACGTATGACCTCTTCTAAAATGGCACGCACTTCAGCTTCAGCGCTGCGGTGATGCTGCTTGGCTCGTGCTTTAAGGGCGTTGTGTACTTCATCGGGTATGCTTCTAATGGTCATCATGCCCATAGGTGGCTACCTCCTAATGAATAGAATAAATACTGACAATGATTGCATTCAATATAGATAATTGCATTCAAAAAGCAAGCATAATTCAGGTAAAACCAATCTGTTATTTAAAAAATTAAGGCGAGTCCCAACGCGGTAATCCTTAATAACCCTGCTAGGCTAAAACGTATATTCACCGCATTAACTGCTTATTTCAGTTGAAGGAGACCATTGTGAAGGATTCACAGCCCGAGTTACTGCATTTGGACAGCGATGAAATGACCGGCTACCCCAACTCGCCACTGCCGGTGCTGATTTACCGTCAGGTTCTCGACACCAGCAATGCAGAAGAACGAGCTGATTCATTCGAAGCAATGTTCAAACGCCACGGCTGGCCGCCGGCGTGGCGCTACCACCTGTATGACTTTGATCACTTCCACTCTACCGCCCACGAGGCACTAGGCATCTTCCGCGGTCAAGCTCGGGCACGGCTGGGCGGCCCTCACGGCCAAGAAACAGTGCTTAAAGCAGGTGATGTGCTGGTACTACCCGCGGGGGTTGGGCATGCCAGCGTAGAAGCAGATGATGATTTCTGCATGGTCGGCGCCTATCCACCAGGCCAAGAGCCGGAAATAGAGCGCGGCGACCCCGCACAGCTGGCAGCAGCACAATCGCGAGTCGCGACCGTGGCATTACCTGAAAACGCCCCGGTAGGCGGGCCACTAGCAGCGCTGTGGGAGTAAGGTTCTTAGCAGGCGGAGGGATCTGCCTACTGGAAGAGGTAGTGATTCGGCGCTGGGCTTAGCCCAACAATCTCTTGCTGCAGCGTCATCTCCAAGCGCCAGCACAACACTAATCAGCTCACTTTATGAGCCGAATATGGTTTATATTCGGCTCATAAGCCAGTTAGCCTTCACCCTTATCTTCCATGCAGTTTATGCATGACTCCAGGAACGAGCGTAATCGCTAATCACACGAGCAACCGCTTCGCCTTCTGTTGAAACCAAGCCTTGATTGGTCAGGGTTCGACTGAGCAAACTCACCGCCTGCTCAAACTCTATGCCACGCTCGGTTAGGCGTCGCTGGTTGAGGGTATAGCCTTGCACCAAATGGTCTTTTAATACTTGAGTTGCCCACTTACGAAATTGCACACCACGCTGAGATTTCACTCGATAGCCGACTGAAATAATCACATCTAAATTGTAATACTCAACCTGATAGATCTTACCGTCAGCGGCAGTTGTTGCATTTTTTGCAACAACTGGCTCCCTTTCAAGCTCACCTTCAAGAAAGATGTTGCGAATGTGGCGAGATATCACAGACTTATCCCGACCGTATAGATTAGTCATCTGATCTAAACTCAGCCAAACGGTCTCTTGTTCCAGCGTTACCTCTAGATGTGATTGCCCATCTTCGCTAGTGAATATCTGTATTTGCTGATCATTCATGAGTGTTGCCTCCCAGGTTTACATACAGCGCCTTGCATCTCCAAAACAAGCATCTTCAAAACAAGCACCTCCCAAGCAAGCAGTGCTCAATCCAGCAGTACTCATCTTTCCATACTAAAAGAGAGGCTCAAGCGCGCCCGCAATCAGAGGTTAAGTAAACCTTATCATAAAAACTGTTTATTCATACAGCAAAGTATTGACATGGTTCTGCCAAGTGAATCAGCCAAGCAAAAGTGGGCGCTTTAAAGCACAAAAATCATCACCACCAGCACCACTATCAGCAGTAGCATGTACACCCTGGCATGAATACGATCATGGAGGGCAACGACAGAGAATTGGCCATGGCATAAGCGAGACAGCTTAGAGGCGACAAGTGCACAAAAGCCCTGCTAGGCTGAAACGCGTCGACATCAGTAATGCATCAGAGAGCGAATACATTCAAAGCCATATTTAAGCGCCAAGGCTGGCCGCCAGCGGGGGTGGGCAAGCCTGCATAAAAGCAGACAATGACTTCTGCATGAATGAGGCAAGGCTTACACACGATCTATTCAGCTCCAGGTTATTAGAAAGCCATCGTCATTGAGCAAAACAAGGAAGAGATAGCTATGGCCCAAGAACCGGAACAAACACGCAAAGCACTCTATAAACAAGCCCAGCAACAAGAGATAGCGGGACGCTCTTCAATGAGTAAAGCTGAGCTCGTGGCCGCACTTGAGCGCAATGCTTCAAAGAGTGCGCACCCAGTCGTGGGAACGCGTGTTGACACCTTTCGCCAGTTGGCCGATTCAGTGGCGACGGGAAAGTTTGTAGTGCGGCCGCGAATATTGACCGGTTTTGAAAGGCGCCAGCACGTACGTCAAACCCTGCGTGAGGATCACGAGACACGTATCGCATCGCAAGCCGAAGACGCTAACATCAAGTTCGATAAGCTATCAGGTTCACTGTATTCATTCTTTCGCGGTACTGCGTTGCTGTTCTATCGCGACATGGCTGGTGACGATGCCTGGATGCCCACTGTGTTGGCGCTGGGAGACGTGCACCCCGAGAATTTTGGCGTCATGCCCAACGCCAACAACGTACCGATCTTTTCGGTCAATGATTTCGACGAAGCCTATTACGCCCCCTTCACCTGGGATATCAAGCGTGGGGCGGTCGGCTTTATGATTGCGGCGGCCAATGAAGGCGAGCTCAAGCGCAAGCATCAGATCAACATCGTACGCCACTTCGTGCAGGGCTATATCGAAAGTATGCAGCGTCTGGCGCGTGAAGGCACCGAGCAGGATGAAGAGATGCGTTATGACAGCGCACCCAAGCTCATTCGCAAGCTGTTCAAAAAAGCCCATGAAGAACGCGCCAAATGGCTGATGGATGACTATCTCGACAAGACCAAGAGCGGCTTTCGCTCGACCGAGGAACTGGTGCCGATTACATCGGAGCGCGATAAATTCCAAAAAATCACCAATCGCCTGGTCAAGAAGAACGCTATTGAGGTACCAGAGCGCGCCAACGGTATGCGAGTGAAAGATGTGGCGATACGACGTGGCCAAGGCACCGCTTCGCTGGGTCTTGACCGCTATTACGTGCTGATCGAAGGCCCCGAGGGCGATGGCACGGACGACCTGATCATCGAATACAAGCAGGCACGCCGTTCGGCTTTGTCTGGCCTGGTACCGCCCTCAGCCTACGAGATGGATACTCGCGCCGAGCGAATTAGCCATGCCCAGGCTGTGCACTTAGTACGCGGCGACGTGTTCTACGGCCATGTCGAGTTTGACGGCCTGAGTTATATGTCCCGCGAGCGTGCCCCGTTTCGAGACGATATCGATCTAGACGACCTTTCCAAGAGCGACTGGAAGGATTACGCCCGCATCTGCGGTAGCGTTCTTGCAGGGGTTCACGCGCTCTCTGACGAATCCGGCAAGATCGATTACGACATCGAACCGGCGATCATGAACGCCATCGGGCCACCGGAACTGTTTGCCGAAGACATCGTGGAATTTGCCACGGAAGCAGCCGACCGCGTGTGCCGCGACCATGCGTTATTCCGTGAAGACCATGCCCGGGGAGCGTTCAAACAGCTGGATATCGTGCATCGTTGACATGACCAAACAATCCGACGTACACCGAACGGGCAGCCACTAGTTTTACCCCAGGCCACCGCTGACAAGGTATTTAAGCCATTGCGCTAGCCAGTACCTACAGGGGCTCATTTTCTGCCCATTACCAGTCACTCGTTGAGTGTGCTCAAAGCACAGCAAAAAGTGGAGAATTCCGTGAGATCAATGATACGAACCTCTGAGAAAGTCATGACCAGCAGATCATCAGGCTAAATCATACGAATACCAATATTTTCGCACCCATTCGAAAGGACGGGAAAAACCGTTACACTCTTACCCTTACTCACATAAATCCAACATTTAATGATTAATAGGCTAAAATAGGCTTTTTAACACAAAATATTGGAATTAAATCCTATTGAACATAGTTAGAAATAATTCCATAATTTTGTGCGTTATGCTTCCTAAACGGTGATTACCCCTATTATGCTGGATTTAAGCCTCAGCAAACCCGGCGAGATCGTCAAACGGCTCTGCGAGCGCCTGCGGAAGGAACGGCTGGCACAGCGGATGACCCAATCGGAGGTGGCTGGCCGCGCCGGTATCGGGACCAATACCGTTTCTAACCTGGAAGCCGGTCGTAATGTCGGCTTCGAGAATCTGGTTCGCGTGGCCATGGTGCTCGGCCGCGCCAAGGAGCTCGATGCGCTGTTTTTGCCCAGACTGGAGAGCATCGACGATATTCGCCGCTATGAAGAGAGTACCCAACGCAAGCGAATCAGGAAGCCCCGCGATGCTTGAGCAGGTTAACGTGTTTTTTGAGGGCTGGGGCGAACGCTGGCTATGGGGCTCGCTGGTATCCACGACCGCTCTCTCCGGCCGCCCTCGCATTCTGTTCGAATACAGCGATGAAGCTAAACAACGCGGCCTGGAGCTTTCGGCTTACACCCTGCCGCTAGACGGCCCCAAGCTGCGCCAGGATTTTCCGCTCCACCAGCTAGGCCTGCCGGGGCCGGTATATGACGCCTTACCCGATGGCTGGGGCATGCTGTTAATGGACCGGCTATTCAGGCGTCGAGGCCTTAACACGGCACGTATCGGACCACTGGAACGGCTGGCCTATATTGGCGGCAACGCCATGGGCGCAATGTCCTTTGAGCCTGTCGCGCCCGAGGGGCTGGCCTCGCAAGAGCATCTCTCGCTCGATCAACTGGCTGCCGATATACAGGACGTATTCCAGGGGCACGATGGAGAGTTTCTGCAGCGGTTGCTGCAGGTGGGCGGCTCGCCGCAAGGGGCCAGGCCCAAGGCTCTCATCTATCGCGATGCGCGCACCGGCAGCTTCACGACAGCCACTGCGCTAGGGCTTGAGGCGTGGCTGGTCAAGTTCCCAGCCAAAGACGAACACCCAGAGGTGTGCGCGATCGAAGCGGTTTACGCCGAATGCCTGCGGCGGTGCGGTATTCCCACCCCCGACACAGAGTATTTTACCCTTCCCAATGGGCAAGCGGCCTTTGCCAGCCAGCGCTTTGATCGCCAGAACGGCTTGCGCGTGCCCATGCAGAGCCTTGCCGTCTTCACCGGAGCCGACTATCAATCACCTGGGGCGTTGGACTACGTCAACTTCCTGCGGGCCACTCAGCTGTGTACTAACGATGTACGTGAAATGGCCTTCGCTTTCGAGCGTGCCGTCTTCAACATTGCTTTCAACAACAGGGATGATCACCCCAAGAACTTCGCCTATCTGATGTCATCGACGGGCCAGTGGCAACTGGCACCGGCGTATGACGTGACATTCTGCGAAGGCCCGGGCGGCTATCACCAGATGGATGTGATGGGCGAAGCCCTCGCAATTGACCGCGCCGCACTGTTACAGCTTGCCGAGGAAGCCGAAGTCTCGGCGCAGGATGCCCTTCCTATCATCGACACCATCAGCGAGGTGGCCAGCCAGTTTTCCGCTATCGCCAATAGTCTATTACCGCAGTCCATCCGTGGTGAGACGCTGCGCATGATTCAATATCGTATCGATGAGAACCTGGCGCTATTGCGCTAGCTTCATACGATCGTCAAAAGCAACCGTTAAGCAATGCCCCTCCCATTGATTGCCTGAAAAATACCTATTCGGCTCACACAACCTGCCGAATTTATGCACTTTCATATTTTCTCACTGGACACGCTATGCATAACCTCTGGATTCCCGTCGTCGCCATTTTAGCCGTTGCAGGCCTGATATTCGGCAGCCAAGCCTACTCCGAGGCCCAGCGTGATGCCCACATCGCCGCGATCATATCGGAACGCCTCGATAGTCAGGCACCAGCCGATATCTCCCACTTGAAGCGAGTCAACAAAGGCTATGGGGGGTGCGGCGACTATGCCCTTTCACGCGCCGAGTCCGGTCGCTTCTACTACAATAGCGCCACCAAGCGCCTAGCGTTGGGCACCGATGCCCCGCTGTACCACGACAACTGCGAGGGCGTCTCTGACTAACCTCTTGGAAACTATAGTTCTCAACAGGCAGCCCTAGCCCACCACCACGGAGTAACGAGTGCTGCGCCCGCCGCCGGGAAGCTTGTAAAGACAGCCTTTTTCCAGCAGCTCGGCCAAATCCCGCGTGGCGGTGGCTTTACTCACTTTGGCCAACGATTGGTACTTACGCGCATTGATGCCCTGCTCAAATTCCTCTCCTGCGGTATCCAATAAGTGGTTCAGCACCCTGATTTGCCGTTCATTCAGCACGGTGGTGGCATGGCGTTGCCAGAAGGTGGTTTTCATTAGCACGCAGTCGATTCTTAACAGCGCCTGCTCAAGCGCCTCTTTCAGTGTGTCCAGAAACCACAACAACCACGGCGTAATATCGAGGCGGCCTTTCTGAGCGCTTTCGAGGTGATCGTAGTAAGCGTGGCGGCGCGCCATAATGGCCGCGCTCAAGGAATAGAACCGGACGGATTGCCGCTCTGCTTGAGCCAGCGCGCGGTCTGTCACCGCGCGAGTGACACGCCCATTGCCATCATCAAAGGGGTGTAAGGTAATCAACCATAGATGGGTTATACCAGCGCGAACCAGCGCATCAAGCCCCTGCGGCGGATGGTTGAACCAAGTAATAAATGCATCCAGCTCAGCCTCCAACTGCCCACGGGGCGGGGCTTCAAAATGCACAACGGGCCGATCAAGCCGCCCCGACACCACTTGCATGGGGTGATCGCCACACAGCTCGCCTACACGTACATTGCCAAGCACGCCGGGGCCTTTCACAAAAAGCATGGATTGCCAGAGGCACAGCTGTTCGCGAGAAAGCGGCTCGTCCAACTGGTGCGTGGATTGCAGCAACAGCTCAACCAGCGCTTCAGATTCGGGTGTTGTTCTGGCGGAGATACCGGCCTGCTCTAAACCCAACTGGCGAGCAACGGAAGACCTCACTGAGCCAACGTCCAGGCGCTCGCCTTCGATTTCGCTGGTGCGAATAGCATTCTGGATCAGTGCATCCATTTCCCCATCCAGATCGGCCTGGCCGTAGGCAGCTTCGGTTTTACCCAACACTCGGCCCTGCAGTAACCGCACGGCATCCAAAGTAGGCCGAAGAACGGATTCTTCCCACTCAAAATGCGGCCAGTTGTGCTGTTCCCAGATATACATGCGCCGATTGCCCCGCTTATTCAGATCATATTATGAGCCGATTATGGTTTATATTTGGCTCATAGGCTAGTGAGGGGATTCTTAGAATAAAAGGAGTGGGGTCAGTAGCGTAAACATCTAAATTGAGCGCACCGGCGGTTTTTGATTCCGCCTTAGTCAATATTGAAAACCGGGGTAAGCTACAGGCGTCTCTTGAACGCATAGATAGGAAAGTATTATCTCGACCGCATGGCCACGCCGCTCGATAAGCCACCCTGGGTCAGCCAGATCCTGCTCAAAGATGATCGATAGCGTGTCGAGTTGATTGATGTGAATGATGGATAGCGAAAGAATCGAAATGTATAGCTGGGTGGGATCAACAGCAGTGCGGAACAATCCAGCTTCCTCCCCTCGCTTTAGGGTATCCCGAATCATGCCTACTAGCGGTGTCGTTTGCTGAACGACCTTGCTCGATTTGCGCAGCATGCGCCCACCCAGCAGGTTTTCATTGCGTACCAAGCTGGTGAACTCGGGATGCTCAGCCATATGATCGAAGGTGAACTCTACTAGCGCGCGCATACCTGCAACGGGCTCGAGATAGCTTAGATTGAGTGCCTGCTCCTTGACGCGTAACTCCTCATAAACACGTTCAAGAACAGCCAGGTAAAGACCCTCCTTGTCATCGAAGTAGTGATACACCATGCGAACATTACAGTCAGCCGTACGCACGATACGCTCCATACGAGCGCCATCGTAGCCGCGCTCGGAAAACTCTTGAGTCGCCGCTTGAAGCAGGCGCTCGCGCGTTTCATGAGCATTGCGGCGGATTTTAACCCGGGTACGGGCACTCTGTTTCACGTCGAGCGTATCGCTTTTTGTCATGTACACATCCTTGTTTCTATAGGTGCTAGAGCCCTAACGCGATGCCATCGCTGCGAGGATCATGAGCCGCGTAAAAGCCTTTGGTCGGGTCGATAACGACCGCGCCAGGGTGGCCAGCCAGGGCACTTTGTGCGGGTAGCGGACTCATCTGATGACCACGCCGGGTCAATTCAGCAAAAACGGCCTCTCCCGCATCCTGCTCCAGCTTTAAGGTGTCACGGCCATCAGAAAAGGTTCGTCCCAGTAGAAAACGCGGCGCTTTCAGCGCACTGAGCGGATCCATGCCATAGTCTAACAAGCGCGTTATCACGGCAGCGAGGGTTTGCGGCTGTCCATCAGCGCCTTGCGTACCGTAAAGTAAACGCGGCTTGCCACCGACACGATACATCCCCGGGTTAAGGGTATGGAAAGGGCGCTTTCCGGGGGCAAGTACATTTGGATGAGCAGGATCAAGACTGAACGCGGCACCACGGTTATGCCACAAAATCCCCGTATCACCGACACTGACACCACTTCCCCAATCGTAATAAATCGTCTGCAGCATGGAGACGGCATTCCCGAAACGATCAGCGGCCGCCAGATACACCGTATCACCATGCTGGTAAGCGAAGGGCCAATCCAATGCTTTCCCCGCCTCCACTTTTGCCGCTTCAGCATCAAGATGGGCAGGCGATAGCAACCTTTCACAAGGTACCGAGGCGAAGTCAGGATCAGCCAGGTAGCTATTACGATCCAGAAAAGCGCGTTTCACCGCTTCCACCAGCAGATGGTAATAATCGGCGCTGCCCTCTTCGATCATGGAGAGGTCAAAACGCTCCAAGATACCCATTATCTCCAGTGTCGTCATGCCTTGGGTTGGGGGGCGATGGGCCAACAATTCGCCACCACGGTAAGGCACAGACAGCGGCTTTTCTATTCGTGCTCGGGTAGCTGCCAGATCAGCGCCTGTGAGTGGAGAACCAGCCGCTGCCAGCCCAGCGGCGATTTTCGCCCCCAACTGCCCTTCATAAAAATCACGGTAGCCGTGGGTCGCGATGGACTGCAGTGAAGCGGCCAGCTGTGGCTGGTACAGCATTTCTCCCTCATGGGGAATCTTACCGCCTGACATAAAGTGCTCTCGCACGCCGGGCATCATCGTCAGGTCATCGCAACGAAAATCCAGCCAAAAGCGCTGCGATGGCGTCACCGGGAAGCCTTCTTTCGCTAACTGTATCGCTGGCTCTAACAGCGCTGCCCAGCCCATCTGGCCACCACAGTTCTGGCGAGAAATCTCATGCGCCTGCCCCCAGGTATCGACCGTGGCAGCCGTCGTTAACATGGAACCAGGCCCTCTCGCAGGCAATTGGCCAGACAGTTCCAACTTAGCCTGTGGCGCCTGGCCAATGCCTGACAGGGTTTGCACACCACCGTTTGCATCCGCGATGATCATGAAGGCATCGCCGCCAAGACCGGTGAAGTGCGGGCAAGTCACTGCCAGACAAGCCCCCATGGTGATGGCAGCTTCAACCGCATTTCCACCTTTACTAAGTACCTCAAGACCCGCTTCTGTTGCCAGAGTATGTGGGCTGGTTACAACCCCCTCATGGGAATGCGCCAGCGCTGATGAAGTTATACTAGAAGCCATTGCTACCATCCTTATTCTGGCTGTTTAGCCGCCATACACCATATTGGGTAGCCACATACTGATCGCGGGAATATAGGTCAGCAGTATCAAGGCAAACAGCGCAATGCCAATAAAGGGCAAAGCACCACGAACTGCCTGGACGTAATCGACGCCGCTGATAGTGCCCGCCACAAATAGGTTGAGGCCAAATGGTGGCGTAAACATGCCAATCGCCCCATTCACGGTCAGCACTGCCCCCAAATGGACAGGATCAATACCAACGCGGATGCCCACCGTGTAAAACAGGGGGGCGAGAATCACCATAATGGAAGAGGCATCGAGGAACATGCCGGCAATCAGTACCGTCACATTGATCAGCAGGAAGATATGGTACGGGTTGTCGGATAACGACAGGATAGCGTTGGCCAACATCGCGGCTAACCCATTACTGGTAAGAAACCACGCCAGCACCGAGGCAGCAGCGAGAATAATCATTACCTGGGCCGTTGTGGTCGCCGCTTCAATCATGCTTTGAAATAACTCTGCAAAGCTCTTCTCACGATAAATCAGGGCTGAGACCAACAGCGCATATATCACGGATACAGCGGCAGCTTCAGTGGGCGTAAAGATACCCAGGTAAATCCCACCCAAAACGACGAGAGGAACCCCTAGCCCCCACGAAGCATCTTTGAATCCCAGCAGCACTTCACTCCAGCTAGGCGGTTTCATGGGGGTGACACCGTCCTTTTTGGCGCGGTACCAACAGTAAGGCAACAAACAGGCAGCGTATAATAAACCGGCTCCCACGCCCGCCATGAACAGCGCACCCACTGACACCCCAGTGACAGCCGCGTAGACGATCATCACAACCGAAGGGGGAATGATGATGCCCAATGAACCGGCAGACACCAGCACGCCAATCGAAAATTGACCGGAATATCCCTCCTTGCGCATGGCCGGATAGAGTAATGAGCCCACCGACACAACGGTGGCCGGGCTCGATCCGGAAATAGCACCAAAAAACATACTCGCTGATACTGCAGTCATCCCCATACCACCGGTAAAACGCCCCACCAACAAGTTGGCCAAGCGGATGATACGCTGCGATAACCCACCCGCACTCATCAAACTACCAGTGAGAATAAAGAAGGGAATGGCCATCAATGGAAACTTATCCAATCCGGCAAACAAGCGCTCAGCCACGATGGTCAACGGAATATGGCTAAAGCTCCCCATTGCCACCGCGACAGAACCTGCCAACGCAATAAAGATGGGCGTTCCCACTAACATCAACACAGCCAATAGAACCAGGAATGTTATAACCATGTTGTTATCCAATTTGATCAAGGTGGGCAGAGGCTTGCTCTCGACCAAGCAACGTCCGGAAGAAATGCTGGGTAAAGCGAATGCCCATCAAGAGAGCGCCCACAGGAATAGCCAACTGAACGATCCACATAGGCGCTTGAAGAGCAGAACTCACCTGCCCGAACCGATGGGTTTGCTCAGTTAACTGGATACCGTAAAACACCAGGAAGAGGCAGAAAGCGATGGAAACCGCATGAACTAGCAACTCTATCCATTTCGCCATAAGGGGAGGACTAAACCTGAGTAGGATGTCGATCCCAATATGAATCCCTTGCCTTGCAGCAACGCTCGCGCCAAGCAGCACCATCCATACAATTTGGTAACGGACCAACTCCTCAGCCCATGAAAAACCATCGTTGAACACGTAGCGTGCAATGACGTTGGCGAAAAGAATGAAAGAGGCGGACAAAATCAGCAGGCCAATCAAAACCTCCTCGGCACGCGATATTAGGCGATCAAGTTTGCGCATAGCGAACTCCACCAGCGATGAAAACAATGGGGAAGAAAGGGCTATCGGAATCACCGATCAGCCCTTTAATGGGTTACGCGCTACTATTCGGCATCAGCAATAGCTTGCTGGAATTCCGCCATTAGATCTGCGCCAATTTCATTGGCAAACGCATCGTGCACCGATGCGGTCGACTCTCTGAAAGCCGTCAGTTGGGCATCATCCAGAGTACTAACGTTGGTGCCACTGGCTTCGATAGTGGCAATGTAACCTTCTTCACGGCGGGCGGTTTCTTCACGCTGGAATGCGGTGGTTTCACGTGCAGCGTCCGACAATAGCGCCTGGTTTTCAGGGCTTAAGCTATCGAACCAACGCTGGCTAAACAGAAATGCATAGGCTAGATAAGCGTGGTTGCTGATAATCACATCCGACTGCACTTCATAAAATTTCATTTGTGTAATCGATACCAGCGGATTTTCCTGGCAGTCGACAATGCGTTGTTGCAGCGCGTTGTAAGTTTCGCCGAAGGCAATCGGCACCGGATTAGCGCCCATCGCTTTAAACTGTTCCATGATAATAGGGCTTTGCATCACGCGTACCTTTTGGCCTGCGAAATCTTCAGGGCCATTAACGGGTTGGTCACAGGTAAATTGCTTGAAACCACTTTCCCAAAAAGTAACGCCCTTCAAACCCACCTGTTCCACAGTCGCCAATAGATCATCACCGGCCTGCCCATCAAGAACGGTGTGGGCGATATCGGGAGAAGGGAACAAGAAAGGCAGATCGACGATCTGCATGGCAGGAACGAAGCCCGATAGCTTGGCGGTCGGAATAATCGCTGCTTCCACAGCCCCCATCTGCAACTGCTGGGTGACTTCGACATCATCACCCAGGGTGTTGTTGGGGAAAATTTCTACTGAAATCTCACCGCCACTACGCTCAGCCACCATGTCCCTGAAGCGCTCAGCGGCTAGGTGCTGTGCACTATCTTCAGGTAAATCATGATGGAACTTGATATTAATGTTGGCACTTGCCATGCCGGTGTGTGCCAATGCGCTCAACGCAACGCTACAAGCCAGCGCCTTCAACGTAATGTTCTTGAATTGCTTTTTCATGGTGTGATCCTTGCCATTGCGCCCATTCAGAAAACACTCTTCATGGAGCGAGTTAAGTAACTATTTACTTACTTAAAGAAAAAGCAATTATCATGCCACCTTGAAACATGAGAGATTCCGCGGGTTGTTGAACGTATCTATGCATAAATTCGCACCAACTTTGTGCTTAAGGGCTCAATATGGTGCGAATTTATTCGGGGCCTGATGCCACCCATCAAACCAGCGTCGAACACCTAAGCGACTATGATGTACCGTTCGTTCAGCACGGTGTGGCATGGCAAAGACACCGTTGTGAGCGCCTAGCCTGAATCGCTTTGAAGTCATCGTTCTCTTAGTCAATTCTCATGAATGAGCATTTAAAGGCCCACAAAAACCCTCATGGGCCTTAAATTACTCAAATGAACGGGACGGCGATGAAGCAGGTGCACAGTTGCTCGGCTAAAAAGACGGCCAGTTGCGCTGTTCCCAGATATACATGAACCGATTGCCCCATCTATTCGGATCATTTTATGAGCCGATTAAGGTTTATATTCGGCTCATGGATATTCCGAGGGCTCGTTAGGAGTCTTGCCTTGGTGCGAATACATCTTCCTTGGTGACATGCGGGAGAATACGCACAAGCAATGCGACCTGTGCTTCATAGGTTTCACGCGCCATCGTTGGTCTCCGCCCTTACAAACGCTTCAGGTACCATAATCCGATAGCGCGGATGTATCTTGCCCCCTTTTACCAGCGCGCGATCGCCACTTCCAAGATTGAATTCTGTTGGATCGAGGCGCTTGCGCCAGGGGTGGTCGTGGCGATCTGCAAAGACAAAGAACAGACGCTTTACCTTGATCTTCTTACAACTCTGCAGTAGCGCTGACACTAGTTTTGGGCGCAGCGTTGTCAGGCTCTCAAATAGCATATCGAGGTTGTGAAAACTTTCATGATCGGGCAGCTCGTTCATAGCTTCCATAATCGCCCTTTCGGGTGCCGACATTTTAAGCGTCCAGTCCCATGGCAGCGTGCCTTCGCCGTTGATGTTGTTCTTGGCCAATCCAAGCGATGGGTCAGCGAATAGCGAGGTGCTACGGGTTTCGACTGTTGCGTTGAGTGGCAGTTTGCTAAGCCAATTGGGGGTGGCCTCGCCATATACCCAGACAGGCGCATTGCTGCCCAGACGCAGATAGTGATCGTAGCCTTGTTGGGCAAGTGCCGTTGTACCGCCGACATGGATGTCATAGCGCATAATATGCTGCATGGAGAGCAAGCAGGTTTTCCAATCGATGGAGGCCGACGTTGTTGCGTTCGGCGCGGGGCGTCGGAAGACGCCGCGGTTAACGCGCTCCAGCCAGCCGTTATCGACGTATTTGCGAGCAAGGAAACGGCTGACACCGTGGCGTTCAAGCCATGCGGTGTCGACCATGGTCCCTGAAGGGATGGCTTCAAGCACTCCTCTTTAGTATTTCTTCTTTATGTGTACTCATGGTTCACAAATTATCTATTTTTTAAAGAGCCACAGAAAGGCGATTTACCAGCTTACTATCCGCGCCTGCTTGTAAACGAGATACAAACGAGACGGCAGCAAGACAAAACCAAAAGTGCCACCTACTTTGAATTCAGGAGGTATGAATTTTCTGGAGATTGGCAATGGCTCAACTAACAGGTGGCTGTCTCTGCGGTAAGATCAGAATCGTGGCTAATGGCGAGCCGCTTCGGGTAGGTATTTGCCACTGTATGGATTGTCGCAAGCATCATGGGGCGCTTTTCTATGCGGCTGCTGATTATCCCAAGCAAGCTGTCATTATCGAAGGCAAACCGCACAGTTATGAGGGGCGTTACTTCTGTTCGACATGCGGTTCGTCGGTTTTTTCGGTAAGCGAGGAAGAAATCGAAATACACCTTGGTGCCCTTGATGCTCCGAATCAACTGAAACCGACGTATGAGCTTTGGAACATTCGCCGCGAACACTGGCTGCCGCCTTTCCCTGCCATGGAGCGATATGACCGGGACCGGGAAGCTTGAGCAGATTACGAGCTGTTTTCTCAATACCCAGCTTTTCGCCTTCCTGACGTTCTTGCTGAGCCCAGTTTTCCAAATTTTCTGCCAACATGTCTTTATCCTCCACCAAACTGTTGAGCTGATGGACCGTCGAGCGACACCACGATCACCCGACAAAACGACTACTGGCCTAGGCGTGCCACGCTTGAACCGGGCGCTTGGCCGTGTTTCAACCTTCCCGGTGTCTGCCCAGTCGACCGCTTGAAAGCGCGACTAAAGGCGGCCTGAGAGCCGTAGCCCAGGCGCCAGGCGATCTGATCAATGGATAGCTGCCGCTCGGCAATCCATCGCGTGGCCAAGCGCATACGCAGTTGGGTGACATAGCCGAGCGGCGAGATACCCAGTGAGCTGCGGAAGCGTTCGGCGAACACCGAGCGCGAGCTGCCCGCCTCTGCTGCCATGGTGGCCACTGTCCAGTCACGTCCGGGCTCGCGGTGGACGGCGGCGATGACTTTGCCCAGACGCGGATCGCGCAGCGCCTCGACCCAGCCACCGATATCACCGCAGCCACACTCAACCCAGCCTCGCACGATGCTGGCGGCTACCACATCCGCCAACCGGGAGAGAATGCCAGCAGAACCGGCCCGTTTGAGACTCGCTTCGCGCGCCATCGCTTCCAGCATCGGCAACACCTCCGGATAGCGCGACAGCAGCGTCCCCACATGCATGACGTCAGGCATCATCGAGACCAGCGGTTGCATACCACCGAGATCGAACTGCATGCAGCCGCTGAATAGACGCACTGATGGAGCGCCATCAGCAATGTCCGGGCACTCGTTGACGCAACTGAAGTTATCACACACCGGCAGTGAGTCGATCTGTTCGATGTCGCGACTCATCACACCGGGCGAAGAAAGCAGGCAGTGCTCGCCGCCGCGAGGCAGAAGTATGGCATCGCCGGTCTCCAGAATCTGCTCCTCACCGCCGAGCCGCAGGATGACGGCCCCCCGGGCAATAAAGTGAAATTGCGCACAGTTGGCGTCAGCATCGAAACGAATGCCAAAGGGCGGCGCTACCTGAACATGCCGATAGCTCAACCCGGACAAGCGCATGCCAAGCATCAATTCGTTGATCCATTCGCTGGAGCTGATCTCAGAGCCGACAGTGGCGAAACTTTCGGACGTTTTATCAAACATACCGTACTCATAGTGATAGAGGGTCTTGAGGTAATACTTTAACCTACGCGTCATCCCAAGTCTTAATCGGAAGTATCGAAATGACGGCATACGAATCTCAACACTCGACACACGAGTCGCAGACCCCATCGCGCTGGATCGCCGTGTTTTCGCTAACAATGGGCGTGTTCAGCCTAGTGATGGCTGAATTTCTGCCGGCCAGCCTGCTGACGCCGATGGCAGATTCGCTGATGATCAGCGCAGGGCAGGCCGGACAGGCTGTCACGGTCACCGCGGTGGTGGCGCTGCTTGCCGGCTTACTGGTGACCTCCGTCACACAGCGACTCGACCGTCGCCACGTGCTGCTGGCGTTCTCCGTGCTGATGATCGCCGCTAACCTGATCGTCGCATTCGCGCCGCATCTAGCCTGGTTGCTGGTCGGGCGGGTACTACTCGGGGTAGCGCTGGGCGGGTTCTGGGCGCTATCTGTCGCCACAGTCATGCGGCTGGTGTCGGAACATGACGTGCCGCGCGCGCTGTCGTTGCTGTTCGCTGGCGTGCCCATTGCCACCATCAGCGCCGCAGCGTTGGGCAGCTATCTCGGCGACATGATCGGCTGGCGCAATGTTTTTCTGCTGACGACGGCACTCTCGGTGCTGACGCTGGTGCTGCAGTACTTCACTCTGCCGCGGATGGCACCCGGACGCCCGACGCCGCTCGGCACGCTGGTGAGCGTCATCAAGCGGCCGGGCATGGCGGCCGGCATCGTCGCCCTTCTGCTTGTGTTCTGCGGCCATTTCGCCTTCTTTACCTATGTACGGCCGTTTCTCGAAGGCATATCCCGGATGGGTATCAACGAGCTCTCCTCGACCCTGCTGGCGTTCGGAGTCGCTAACTTCGTAGGCACGCTGGCCGCGGGTTACCTGCTGGAGCGTAGCCTGCGCCTGACGCTGCTGCTGATGCCGCTGATCATGGGGGTGCTGGGCTGGTTGCTGGCCACACTGGGCGGTTTCTCGATGGGCACCGATATCGTCATGGTGGCGCTGTGGGGCTTAGCCTTCGGCGCCGTGCCAGTCGCCTGGTCGACCTGGATCACCCGTGTCGTGCCGGACGAAGCCGAAAGCGGCGGTGGTCTCATCGTCGCTTCGATACAACTGGCAATCGCCCTGGGGGCCGCCATCGGTGGCGTGATGTTCGATATCAGCGGCGTGCTGGGCGTGTTTGCAACCGCCGGCACGCTGTTGCTGGCCGCTGCCGCCCTGGTGCTCGTCGGCGTGAGAACGCGGCCTACTGTCTCTACCGATGGCGATGCCGTCGCGGAGGCCTGTCAGTAAAGAAGGGAAACTCTCGCCAGCCGTGAAAAACAGCCACGGTCGATGGCCACCTCGAGCGCCATCAAGCAGGAGAGGGCAGTCACTTGGACTGCCCTTTCGTTTTATGTGTGAAGCGGGCATACGGAAATGAAAGCAAGGATCAGCGCTTACCTTCAATACAATACGCAGTTCAGCCACTTCATCTAGCGCCTAGCCTGCCGTTTCAGCAGTCTGCTCATCACCCAACACCTCACGCAGCCAACCCAATAACGCTTCGCTGCCTGCGCGTTGAGGTGCGCCTTGGCGTGTGTATAGAGCGATGGCATCGTGCTGGGGCAAGCTCTCGGCCACCGGGCGGATCAGTTCGCCACTTTCAATTAAGCGTTGCGTCGTGCGCTGCCATCCCAAGGCGATACCGTGCCCCGCGACAGCCGCTTGCAGTAGCAGCGGATAACTATCGAAAACAGCACTCTCCGCTGCTGAGAGTTCAAAGTGCCCCATGGCACGCAACCAGTCATCCCACTCCAACCAATCCGCCGGGTCAGCATGGTGGTGCAGTAGCCGCTGGTTCAGCAACGCGTTGAGACTCAACGGCGTAGTGACCCCTTTCAGGTACGCTGGGCTGCAGACCGGAAATATCTCGTCCTCGGCGGTAAACACCAATCGATGGCTCCCGCTAGGTCGTCCGTTGGTTTGCAGTGCAATGTCGAAGTTGCCACTAAATTCGGTAATCGGCTTTGTCGACGTCGCCAGCTGAATCTCAATGTCAGGATAGCGACGATTGAAGTCAGCCAGCTTTGGCATCAGCCAATAGAACGCTTCACATAACTGGCAGAACAACAAGACGCGCTTATCATTTGGGTCGCCGCGCAGCGCCTGAGCCCCCGTAGCAATACTTTCCAGCGCCTGGGAGACCGTACGGCCAAACTCACGCCCTTCACGGGTAAGAAACACACGGCGATGACGGCGCTCGAAAAGCATCACGCCAAGGTCTTCCTCCAGCGCACGGATCTGCCGGCTGATCGCCGCCTGGGTCAGGTGGAGCTCATCCGCCGCACGCGAAAAGCTTTCGAGCCTGGCGGCTGCCTCAAAGGGGCGCAGCGAAGCCAGCGGTGGAAGAGACTTGATGAAGTTATCCATAATCTGAGCTCATGCATGGTGACGCAGAAGTCGTTTGAAGCACTGCTAAAGGCAGCGGCATTCTAGAGCGGAATTCATACTCGGAATGCTGCAATGAAGGCCACCGCTGAACCACAAGATAATATCCTACAGGGCATAAGCCTTATCGTGGGGGCTGTCTTTCTCCTGGCGTTGACCGACGCTCTGGTTAAGTATCTAAGTGCCAGTATGTCGCTATGGCAACTCTATGTCATCGCCTCAACACTATCGCTGCCGATACTGTTTGGATTGATCATTGGCCATCCAGGCCCTCGCCCCAGGGTAAAATCACGCCGCTGGGTGGCGATAAGAAGCCTGCTTCTGTTGCTGATGTGGATCGCCTACTACGCAGCACTGCCGCTGATTCCGCTCTCAGTGGCAGCGGTCGCCATTTACACCACACCGCTGTTTATTGCCGTGCTGGCTGCTTTTGGTGCAGGCGAGCATCTTTCACGCCAGGCCTGGCTGGGCATCCTCTGCGGTTTCCTGGGCGTGGTGGTAGTGTTGCGCCCTGGCGGCGACACCTTCACACCTGCCACACTTCTACCCGTGCTTGCCGCCCTCTTTTATGCGCTAGCCATGCTGGTCACTCGCCACCACTGCCAACGGGAGCACCCCTTACTTCTCACCCTGGGATTAAATCTAGCCTTCCTGGCAGCAGGCACTCTCTTCAGTGTGCTGGTAGCAATCAACAGCACAGAAACACTCGCTGAACGCGCGCCATTCCTGTTCGCCGGTTGGCAACCGCTAGACGCCAAAGCGTTATTGATCGTGGGCGCCTACGCCCTACTGCTGATCATTGTGAATACCGGGGTGGCAAGGGCTTATCAAATTGCCCCTTCGGCGTTGATCGGCACCTTTGATTACGCCTACCTCATCTTTGCCAGCCTTTGGGGCTACCTGCTATTCAGCGAAGTGCCCGATGCCATGACTTGGCTGGGTATGGGCATGATCTTAATGGCAGGAGTGATGGTGTTACGGCAACGGCGGGGCTAATCGATATTTCGCAGTACAAAGAAAAGGAAACGCGAGCATCCCTTCTGGCTCGCCGCCCCCTTCCATCATGCTATCGAGCGGGCTACCTAATCTGGCGATGGGCCTCTTTCCAGGAAGGTTGAAAGCGCAATGTAGCTGCGAACAGACCTGACCCCTTCAAGGCTCTGAATCTCCATCAGGAAGTCTTCGAGAGATTCGGTGTTAGCCGCGCGTACTTTAATAAGCACACAGCCATCTCCTGCCACGGTGTGCAGCTCTTCTACTTCGGGTCTGTCGGCAAAAGTCAGTAGTTTGCGCGTGGCGCTGTAGCTGCTGGTATCCACTAACAGAAAAGTCAGCAGCGTTCGGCCAAGCTTGCAGCCGTCGAGAATGGCGACGGTGCCCTTGATGACCCCATCACGCTTAAGTCTTTTTACGCGGTCATGCACAGCGGGGGCGGAGAGGTGCACGATTTTGCTGAGTTCAGCGTAGCTACGCGACGCATCTTCAGCGAGTGCGCCTAATATTTTTCGGTCAATTGAATCAAGTTCAGCCGGATGATGCTTTATCTGCCGAATAGCATCTGTTTCTTTATCTGACGGCACCATTATCGTTTTACCTCCGAATATTATTTTCAATAAAATAAATATAACCGAACCACATTCGATTGAAAATATCATATACGGAGACACTATTATGCCATTAGCACTTTTCGCGTTAGCGATTGGCGCATTCGGTATCGGAATGACGGAATTCGTCGTCGCTGGCATCCTTCCCCAGATCGCCAGGGATTTCGGCGTCGATATACCCACGTCAGGTTTAATGGCCACCACCTACGCATTAGGCGTGTTCGTAGGTGCGCCCATCCTGACGATTCTAGGTGCCAAGGTGCCACGTAAAACGATGCTTATTAGCCTCGCTCTCATCTTCACGCTAGGTAACGTGATTACGGCAGTGGCGCCGACGCTCCCCATCGCGCTGGCGGGCCGTATTTTAACGGCGTTCAACCACGGCACTTTCTTCGGTATTGGCTCCATTATCGCCGCCTCGCTGGTCGCGAAAGAGCGTCAAGCAAGTGCCATCGCCTTCATGTTTTCTGGGCTAACGATGGCCAACCTGTTCGGCGTACCTGCTGGCACCTGGCTCGCGCAAGCCTACAACTGGCGGCTAGTGTTCTGGTTAATCGCCGGGATCGGTCTTATCACCGTCATCAGCGTCGCGCTGCTAGTGCCCCAGATCAAAGCGGGCAAGGCCATCGCCTTGAAGAGCGAACTACGTGCTTTCGCAGACCCACAGGTGCTGCTCGCCATGGGCATTACCGTCTTCGGCCCTGCCGCCTTCTTTACCCCTATTACCTACATCGCCCCGATGATGGTCGAAGAGGCAGGGTTTTCCGACACTGGTGTGGCAAAACTGATGGTTCTGTTCGGGCTGGGTCTGGCGGTTGGTAACTGGATAGGCGGACGCTTTGCTGACCGTTCACTTTTCGGAACGCTGTTTGTGACCCTTGCCGCGCAGGCGGCGGTACTTTTCGTCTTCTGGCTGGGCGTTGGGAACAGCGTTGTGGCCTCGGCCTCTGTCTTCCTCATGGCCGCCTTTGGCTTTGCCACCGTCTCCCCGATCCAGAAACTGGTGATGGACCGCGCCAGCCAAGCAGGAGCGCCCACCATGGCAGCGTCGGTGAACATCGGTATGTTCAACCTAGGTAATGCTATCGGCGCATGGGTGGGTGGCGCGACGATTGCCGCCGGTTACGGCTTGGCCTCTCCTAATTGGGCGGGCGCCATCCTTTCGCTGATCGCTTTAGGCTTGGCCGTTATTGCCTGGGCGAGCGCCGGTAAGCAATATTCAGCGGCGCTGGCAGAGTAAGGTCACGGGAACTACCTTCACCCTATCTCACAAAAATGCCCGCCTTGATGGCGGGCATTTAGATGCCTGATACCTACTTCGCGGCGCGCACCTACTCGGCATGCACCTTCTTAATGGGAATGAGGTGCAGCGCCCCCACCACTACCGAGCCCACCAAAAAGCCAATCACAGCAGAACACAGCGTATTGAAGCTCCAGCCCAGCGTGCCGCCCAAGGCACCGGTTGCCTCGCTAATGCCTAGCTCAATATGGTGAACCCACTCATAGGGCGCGTTGAACCAACCCGTGCCATCGGCACCCAGATTGACCATCAGGATATGCCCACCCACCCAGAGCATGGCGACGGTACCCACGACCGAGATAGTCGCTAGCACCTTGGGCATGGCCGTCACCAGCCCACGGCCCAGGGTCTGCATGCCCGTACTATCCCGCTGGGCGAGCTTCAGGCCGATATCATCCATCCTGATCAACAGCGCGACCACGCCATACACCAGAATAGTGATGACAAACGCGACCACCACCAGGCTCGCCAGCTGTGACCAGAACCCTTGATGGGAGACCGTGGCCAGCGCGATCACCATAATTTCAGCCGATAGAATCAGGTCGGTTCGAACAGCGCCACTCACGATCTTTTTCTCGGCTTCCGGCCCCTTCTCTACCGCAGGCTTGTCGTCTTCATGCTTGCCGGAAAGCTTGTGCCAGACTTTCTCCGCGCCTTCAAAAGCCAGGTAGGTACCGCCCACCATAAGGATGATCGGCAATAGCGCGGGCAAAAAGTGGTTCAGCAGCAGCGCCACCGGCAGGATAAAAATCAGCTTGTTGCGGATCGACCCCAGCGCGATCTGCTTCACAAGCGACAGTTCACGTTCCGCTGCCACACCCTGCAAATATTGCGGCGTCACCGCCGTATCATCCACCACCACCCCGGCCGCCTTCGCCGTCGCGCGCCCAGCGGCGGCACTCACATCGTCCAGTGACGCTGCGGACAACTTCGCCAATGCGGCAATGTCATCCAGTAATCCGATTAAGCCGCCTATGGCCATGGGTGATTCCTCCGTGAATAACAGTTGCAGATAGTAAAGCACATAGCGGCTGGGGCGAGTCGCCTCTTTTGCCCAAAAGCAGCTCTAACAATGCCTCGCCAATGTTATTACCCTCAAAGCATGGGAGTCATTACGCTATCCAGTATCGGTAGAAGGTTTAATTTACTCTCATTTTGATCACTCACAGTGACTAAAATGCATTCTTTACAAACCTCCGCCGTCCATAAAATGCGCCCGAATGGTCTTATGCTATTTGTGTCTGATACGCTAATGGGGGCAAAGGCATATTTCTGAAGAGCGAACAGATGGGTTCAAAAAAGTCAGACTACTAAGCCGCAACAACTTTCCTTTCTCGTTGTTGCGGCTGCCTGCTTAAACCACTTCCTTAAATGTAGGCCGCCGCCAAATAATCTTATTTGAACGGAGACTTTATCGTGCCTATTAAAAATCCTCGGCTGTGGACTTACAGCCTGCCGATAGCACTGATGCTACTGGGTCCCTTCAATATTCTAGCGTCACTCGGTATGGATATTTACCTTTCGATAGTGCCCACGATGCCGGAAATTCTCGGAACGACACCCAAAGTGGTGCAGCTAACACTTACCCTTTACATGATTATGCTTGGCGTAAGTCAGTTTATCTTCGGCCACTTTCAGACCGTTTTGGTCGGCACCCGATACTGATTGGCGGGGTATTAGTATTCGCTGTAACTTCCTTGGCACTCGCGATGACCACGTCAGCTTGGCTTTTCTTTTTGCTAAGGTTGCTACAGCTCCTAAGGTAGCCAGTATGTTTCAAACAACTTCCAGCATTTACTGAAGCGACATGCTTATCCATGCTTATCTAAGCAACGTGAGTTACAGATGAAATTGCTAGGACAATACATCATCGGACAGTTTCTTCCATACCTACAGACGAATTTGGTTCAAAAATGAAGTTTTTTTTAAAACGCGAACTGAAGCGTAGTAAGCCACTTTTGGGCACATCGTATGTCTTAAAATAGTTTTCGGCTGCACCCTCGTGTGGCTATATGATTCCAGTGGAATAAGTATAGGCGCCACCAGAGCTTGCTTAAACGCATGAACGGAAGACTATTCTATTGCTCGTTGAGGGCATCTTCACTGGCCAGATCAGCTATGTAAAACTTGCAATACTATCTAAATAATTATTTAATTTCATATAATAATACTCATATTTTATGATCTCTATAGGGCCGCTCACCATCGAATTTCTCTCTGAAAAAGAAAATAAAAATATAACAATTCCTTATACTCAAGCACAACATGATTTCTCGGAATCAATCTTTGAATGTTACCAAAATTAAACCTGTAAAGGCTTGGTATTGCTGTATTTTTTTACTATCAAAAATTTGCTCTTAGTCGCGCAGATTTACGATCTCGCAATCGAGATAGAGTGTTTACAATCATGCCACCCTGGTGACAGTGAGTGCAAACGGCAGCTAAAATAAGATATACCAAACTGTAGCAGGAGCTTCGTAGCTGTTGCACTAGACAAAGCCAGACTGATGCAAACATGACAATGACTTTCAGGGAGAGCAAGATGGCTACAATTACTCGCATAGAAGAATACTGCGATGACCTGCGCGCCATACTCCATGATCTACACGCGCATCCCGAAATTGGATTTGAAGAGCAACGGACTTCCTCTATCGTTGCTCAACTGCTTAAGCAGTATGGTGTTGATGAAATCCACACCGGGATGGCCACCACCGGGGTGGTTGGCTTAATTCATGGGCGACTTGGCCAGGGTAAGCGAATAGGGCTGCGTGCCGACATGGATGCATTACCCATGGAGGAAGAAAGCGGGTTGCCATACAGCTCCGTGAATCCAGGACGCTTCCACGGTTGTGGCCACGACGGGCATACTACCATGTTGCTGGGCACCGCCCGCTACCTTGCCGAAACCCGCAACTTTGCTGGCACTGTTGTACTAATTTTTCAACCAGCGGAAGAGGGACTGGGAGGCGCTCGCAGAATGATTGCCGAAGGGCTTTTTGAGCGTTTTCCTTGCGATGAAATCTATGGGCTTCACAATTCTTCTCAGCATGGCCCCGGAGAAGTGGCGCTTTGTGCAGGTCCTGCGATGGCGGGTGCCGACTTTTTTGATATTACCGTGACCGGGCGAGGAAGCCACGGAGCGATGCCACACTATTCCCGGGACCCTGTGGTAGTGAGTGGAGCATTGATCCAAGCGCTGCAGAGTGTGGTTAGCCGTAATATCAATCCCTACGACCCAGTAGTACTCTCGATCACCCAGGTGCACTCTGGTTCGGCCTATAACGTTATCCCCCAGACAGCCACCCTTGCAGGCACCGTAAGGACCTTTTCTGACAGTGTTCGTGAGCAAACCCGTGAGCGTATGCGCACGCTGGTCGCTGGTATTGCGGCAAGCTATGAAGTTGATATCGATATAGAGATTCGCGATGTATTCAGTGTGCTGGAGAACGCCCCCATGCAGACGGAGCTACTCGCCGATGCTGCCCGGGAAATCGTCGGTGAGGCCAATGTAAGCACTGATAACAAGCCACTGATGGGCAGCGAGGATTTCGCGGATATGCTCAAGGTAGTGCCAGGGGCCTACTGCTGGGTGGGCCATAGCGGCAACATACCAGTGCATAATCCAGCGTTCATACTTGGCGACGATATTTTACCGATTGGTGCCAGTCTATTCTCAAGATTAATTGAACGTCGCCTCTGCTGCGAGCGCTGAAAAATAAAATATATAGTTATATTTTATCGAATAGCCCCATAATTTAGTTGAGTAACGCCACACTTTAAAGTCAGTTTATAGGTGTAAAGAAGTTTGAGATGAATAAGTTTTCAAGCAAAAAAAACATCATTGTTTTCTTGGGCGAAGGCAGGGTATTCCTACCCATCAAAGAGCTATTCCCAAAGCATGGCTTATTCTCAATTAGTTATTACTCTAGCACAGTAAACTTGGTGCAAAGGTCGCTAAAAGCAAAATGGCGACTTCTACCTCAAAACAAACACTAATGTCTTTAAAAAAACAATATTAGCAAAAAATCAATATGTAAATAAAAGCTTCTATTACAAAGATTAAACGAGCCGTCAATAAACTTGAATATAGACAAAGCCGCTTGAATGCTCTCTGACTAGCATTTTCTTATAGTGATATTAAAAATAATTAATTTAATAATTTTCTAGAATACTGAACTGATTGGCTAAACGAAGGGAGAAATGGTCTTATTTAGAGATTCAAATATCTTTATTTCGCTTTATCATAGTTTTCATGGTCAATCATGTTTGATAGCGTTTTGATTATATAATACATTTAACTTATTTGACTAAATGGTAATAACGATTATTCCTGCCACCACAAGAAAAGTGCATATAATTTTTTGAAAACCCAGACGCTCCCTTAAGATGATAGCGCCTAGAATCATACTTATCACGACACTAGATTCACGCAAAGCAGAAACCAATGAAACTTCACTTCTTGCCAAAGCCCAAATAATCAGACCATGTGCTAATGACATGACGAAGCCACTTGACATGCAAATTTTCCAATTTTCCACTGTAAATGAAAGCATTCGTGCGGCCCCCACCAGAAGACCCACTACAAACATTAATGCGCCTTCAAGAATGAATACCCAAAGGATATACGTGACAGCCTGCTCTCCCAACTTGGCACCCTCTGAATCAAGTAGAGTGAAGCATGCAACAAACAACGCCGTAAGCAGCGCATATCCTACTGCACGATAGTTTGTGGGAATTCCACGCAAGAAGGTAAGTCCGATGATACCGGCACATATCGTTAGCACAGCACAGACCTGTTGAGCTGAAATATTCGAATTTAAAAAAACAAGTGATAGTGGTAAAACAAATAAGGGTATTGCTCCTCGTGCAATAGGGTAAACCTGACTCATATCACCATAGCGATATCCAGCAGACAAAAAAATACGATAGCCAACATGAAGTGGCACTGAGAAAGCCAAGAACCACCATGCTCGCGGTTCCAGCGGGGGTACGAATGGCAGTGCTACTAAACATATTAAGCCAGAAGTCGCAGCCATGAGGGTCAACGATCTAAATTGATCACTACCTTTCTTTACGAGTAAATTCCAGCTCGAGTGTAAGAATGCCGCGCAAAGCACCACAATGAAGGTTAATGTATCCATATCATAAAATCAGCCGTTCTGCGCGATGCTTCATACATACTTCCCTATACTCTTTAATTATCGATTGTTCCAAACGACCTGTGGCTGATCGCCACTCCAAGTGCCATTGAACGCCCAAGGCAAATTGATCGTGATAGTTATACGAGATCGCTTCGACCACCCCATCATTCGATCGGGCTTCAACATTGACTCCTACCCCTAAAGTTGATATAGCCTGGCCATGAAGTGAATTGACCTCAATGCTCCGGCTGTCTCCATCAATAGGCTCCATCAACTTCGAAATGAATCCATACGGTTCTATATGAATAAAGTGACTCGGTTCATACCTCTTGCTCCACACTTTACCTTTGTCAGACCTATGATCAATTACCCCCTTTTCCTTATGAACTTCCTGATAAAGGTCTCCGCCAAGCGCAACATTTAGTTCTTGCATACCACGGCAAAGGCCTAGGATAGGAACACGTTGCTCTACTAAAAGACGGATTAATGGTAAAACCGTCAAATCTCGAGCATGATCTGTAAGGCCTTTTATTTCAACGGGCCTAAAGACATCACCTTGAAGCCGATGACCAACATTCGATGGGGATCCGGGTAAAAGGAGACCATCAATAGAGTTGGCAATGGCATGATGAAATTTATCGCTAGGCGCCTCTAAAGCCGGTATTAGGAGTGGAACTCCCGACATCTCAAACTGTACAAAATCAACGTACTTACTAAATACCGTTTGGTGGATAAGAGGCGGGTAGTCGCCAAAAGCTATGGGCCTTGCGCAACTAGCTATCCCAATAACCGGAGCATTGGAAGTCATTTAAACCACTCTCGTATTGATAATCCATTGATGCTGTACGCTTTCTTACGGTAGATAACTTCCATATCAGAATATTCGCCAGCCTCTTCTTTAACATGCGCATCAAGCAAACGTAATGCAGCCTCTCCCGATGGATACTCCTCCTGTGATTCGATGAGGGGCACCCCAGCGCGGAAAAGATCATCACAGAAATCAAATGTATGGAGAATGAACTCTTTCAGTTCGTTTTCCGTTAAGAAACTACCAGTTAAAAGCAAAGACTCGAACCGACTTAGTATTGTTTTTTCCACTTTGAGCTTACGAGCGTATGGAATAATCCATTTGCGGTGATAATTTGTGTTCCCACATAGGTGGCAATACGCATGAAACTGCGTGACCATGTTCTCCCGAGCTAAATCTGCACATCTAATTAGTTCGTTATTTTCCCATGCACCAAGGATATCCAATAACACTGAAAAATCTGAAGCCTTCCAACGATACATCAGGTACAAAAAGCGTGCGATACCTATACGTTCACGTAACTCATCGAGATACTCAGTGTTTTGTATGTCAGCACAATTAAACATTCTATGAAGAAAAGCCATTTCCCGGACAGGTAATGTCTTTGTCAGCAAAATTAGAGACCGTGTAGCGTATGAAAATATTTCTTCAACCGTTGACACTAACTGCTCAACTTCCGCGAATGTCCGATACTCAATATCAATTTTTATTTGAGTTCCTGGGATGACCGTATGTATTAGAAATACATCTTGAGCTGGGAGCTCGCCATCAACAAGCGTTCGATCTCGACTAAGTATCCGATAATGGTTCTGAGGGCGGATCATAGATGCAGTCAACGTTTCTCGAACCAACACGTGGACATCGACGTCTGAATGCCTATTGCCTAGACCTTCAATGAGAGAGCCGCCAACAAAGGCAGCATCGCCTTCAGTCAGGTAAGCATTATCAAGAATGAATTGCACAGGAAGCTTTACACTTCCATCCAACAGATGAAGACTGTCCAATTCTGTTAAGCGCATCATTCTGCTCCTTCCCAAAGTACTTTTACTTCGTCTACGGCTTTAGCATCAAGAATTGGTTTCACACCAGGTCGGTCATGCTCAATTAGCTCTGCAGCAACCGTCAGAAAATCCCAGTCGTCGCATTTGTGTTGACGTAGCCCAAAAGACTGCGAAAGCTCATGCAACGACCAAGTTTTAATAGAGCGTTTTTCCCAAAGCTTGGCAAAATAGGGCCTAGACAAAACAAGCCTCTCAATAACTTCTTCGGGGCTGACACTATGGCATAAACAGTTTTTTTCGATACGCAGCGCTTCCGCTTGCGCTGAATCAGATCTCTCGTGACTAATTAATCTGTCTACGATAGTCTCCTGTTGGATATCGTCATACAATATACCTAGCTCTCTAATAATATCGGCGGGTTCATCTGGTGTGTGGACGAAGCCAAGCATTCGATTATGCATTCCGATTTCGCTTCGTAATTGATCCGGTCGACGCCGACTCTCATGAGCTGATCCCTTCTGCGCCCACATCCGCACCGAAGCAGGAATAGTGGAGGACATTGTATCCTTCAGGAGCAGCAAGAGTGATGGAGCCAAGGAGTTGCCGAAAGTAGTCAAGGCAACTCGGTCATAAGTTGCAGCATTCCACTGAAAACGCCAGATGTGATGACCTGCATTTCTACCAATGGGAGCAGGCATAGCGTGTACAACCGACATGCCCAACCTATTTAGGTAGTTGATAATCTTTACTGTGAGCCGTCGTGCTAAACCTTCTGGCTTAATTATTAGAAAGGTGTATCGATAGAAGTCCTCTCCACGGATACCGCTATTCATCAAGCTTTGCCATATGTTATCGGCGACAAATTCCCCACTATACAGCTCAGCTTTCCGACTCTGTTTGGTAAGCAATACCCACGGGGGAGTCGTACTTAGATATCGCGCTTCTTCTCGCACGTTTATTGATGAACGGTTCATGTGCCCCCCTGCAGGTTAGCCCCGAGTGTATTTTGCAACCGCTCATCCAACGGATCGTAATAAAAGAGCATCGTGTGAGGTGCCATCTCGGAATAGTGAGAGAGAATTCGCCGATGTCTGCTCAACCTGTGGCTTTCAGCGCGCCTAATTGCCTTTAGTGTTTCGAGCGTCTCATCAATATCATCGTTTATTAGGTAATAGTCATGATCTCCAACATATCCCAAGTCTTGAAGTGCCATCTTTACCTTGATCTCACGGTCAATACCTCTCTCTGTTCCTCGATTGCTCAGTCGCTCCAGCAAATGCCGTAAGGACGGCGGAATTATGAAGATACCAATAGTTCGATCTGGAAATTTCCTCTTGAAATTGATATACAATTGAGGAGTGTAATCAAGGACGACATCACAGCCCTTTTCGATCGCGTCGTATAGTGGTTGAATAGGTGTTCCATAATACTTATTTGGCGACGGATTAACCCATTGTGCGAATGCACCCTCCTCCACTAACTCGCGAAACCGTTTAAATGTAACAAACTCATACAAACCAGTTTCGTCAATCTGTGCAGTTGGCCGAGGTTTTCGAGTTGTAATGTTCGGAATGTATTCAATTTCTGGCGATTGTCGACGCCATTTCTGTATTAAAGTTGTTTTACCTGTTCCTCCGGGGCCAGATAGTGCAATGAAAAGGCTTGGCTTAGGAGATCTAAGATTTGTATCCAGCATATCATTATTTAAGCGTAACTGATCCATCATCACTACCTCCTATTTTTATAATAAAATTCTTTGTCTTAACCGCAATTGCTGAAGCAATAAGCCCATAGTGTTCGAATATTTGCTGTGGACTTCCTATTACTGAAAATTCGTTTGGGATGTTAATAGGCAACACCGGAGTCGACTTAATGTTACACAGCACTTCAGCTACCGCACTAAACAAACCTCCTGTTCGTTGATGGTCCTCAACAACCACAACAATTTTCGTCCTATTAGCTGACTGGACTATAGCGGCCTCGTCCAGCGGGGAGATAGATGCCATATTTAGAATGTGAGCCTCAACTCCACTCTCGGCCAAAATTTCTGCAGCTTGGATAACTTCATGGAGTAAGGGGCCGTAACTTATCAATGTCACATCCTCCCCATCACGCAACGTAGAGGCCTTCCCTGGTTCAAAACCTCCTGTCTGCGGCAAGTGAGGCACAGTAATTCTATTTATTCTTAAAAACGTAGGACCATGAAGATCATGAGCAAACTCTAATGCCCGCTCAGTTTCTAGACTGTCGCCAGGGGCATAAATCGACAGCCCTGGCAAAGTTCTCATTAGCGCTAGATCTTCAGTAGAGTGATGAGTAGGGCCTAATGCACCATAGGCGATGCCTGCACTGAAGGCACAAAGTTTTACGTTCGCTTGTGAGTAAGCGATATCAATTTTAATTTGCTCGAACGCTCTAGCGGTCAAAAAGCATGAAGCAGCGCAAACGAATGGTATATAGCCACCGTTGGCTAAACCCGCAGCTACTCCAACCATGTTTTGCTCTGCAATACCTAGATCGAAAACCCTCTCGGGGAATGTATTTAGAAAGGCCAGAGAATCGCTTGAGGAGAGGCAATCATTCAACACGAGCACTATGCGGTCATCTTTATGAGCAAGCTCTACCAGCTTTGAAGAGAAAGCATGCCGGCAATCGAAAAGTTCCGTCATTGCTTATCCCCTAATTCTGCCAACGCCAACTCGTACTCATGCATATTCGGTACCTTATGATGCCATGCTGGATTATTCTCCATGAAAGAGACACCTTTGCCTTTAGTAGTGTCTGCCACAAGGCAAGTGGGCCTGCCTTCGATATGAGGAAAATGCGTAAGCGCTTGAGTTATAGCGCGGATATCATGCCCATCTACAGGTCGCACCTCCCATCCAAAGGCGAGCCACTTTTCCTCCAGGGCTCCTAGTGTATTAACTTCTTCGATAAATCTCCCTTGTTGCAGATTGTTCCGGTCGACAATGACGGCAAGGTTATCTAGCTGCTGCGCTGAAGCATACATGGCTGCTTCCCAGTTGCTCCCTTCCTGTAGTTCTCCATCGCCAACAAGGACAAATACTCGCCGATTCGAGCGAGTAAGCTTTGCCGCTAAAGCGCAACCCACTGCGAATGGCATACCATGACCAAGAGCTCCTGTTGATGTTTCAATCCCACTAAGCCTTTTATTTGAAGGGTGGCCTGCGAGGGCACTATCGTAACTATTGAACGTATCAAGATCATAAGATGAATCGCCAAAACACTCTCGAAGCGTCGCGTATAGAGCCAAAGCGGCATGCCCTTTGCTTAGAATGAAACGATCACGATCTGGATGCGTTAGATCACCGCCTGGAAAATTGAGTATGTTTGAGTACAAGGTCACTAATATATCTAGACACGAGAAATCTGGCCCAAGATGCCCCATACCAGAGTTGAATGTCACTCTTAAGCATTCAAGTCGAAGTTTTCTCGATACATCATTGAGTTCATCATAATTCGACTTCATATCTCGGCCTCACCCATGACAGGACTTGTACGCCCTGGAAAACCATTTAAGACTAACAATCTTCCACAACAAAAATAGTTTAGAAAAATCATTCGTACATATGAAAACCTTCATGAATACTAATATCTTTTTGATTTAATTATAAAATCTTAATTAGTTTTTTATTCACATCCAAAAGCTACTCTCTCTGCATTTAATTTCATTACTGAATCTAGCCATAAAAAGCTTGCATTGAGTACCTGGCCTTTGGAACAGGTACTATTCCGGCTTCCTTATGAAAGACCTATCCCCCCAGGCCGCAAAACTCCTCATGTGCAATGATTATGGAACAATTTTACTGTAGAGTGATTTCTACGCACATAGAAAGCTAACTTACTCTTAAATTTGGCTTTATTGCTTGAAAACTTTACTTAAAATAATCGAATGACAAGATCCACCTTTTATTGGTTATTGAGGGAGCAATTTAGTTAAAAAATTAAATGTAATCGCATGTCAACTGTACAATCAGACAGGTGCGGTGTCGTGCAACTAGTCTTACTATTTGAAGAAAATATTCAGAGGAGTAGGTAATGCTTTTTTCTGTTAACAACAAAAAAAATTATTACGGGATCACTGTTCTAATTTCTAACTATGACGAACTCTCAGACTGCATACTTAACAATATTTATCGTTCAAGGAAGGAAATTTTCATTGACAGAAAAAAATGGGCCGTTGCAAGCTATCTAGGAGGAGATTTAGAAAGCGATGAATATGATGATTCCGAAGCGTATTATATTTATACTTTACATCAGAACAGTATTACAGGTTGTGTGAGGCTTCGGCCATCCACATCTCCAACTCTTTTAACCGGCCCTTTAAAAAATTTAAAAAAAGAAAATATTGAAGAAGTAAAATCCGAAAAAACATGGGAGGCATCGCGTTTTTTTATTACTCCAAACAGTACTCTGCGGGAAACCAAGGGAAGTGCTGATACAAGAACATATATTTTGTTTATTAGCATGATCGAATTCGGCATAGCTATTGGAATTTTGAAATATGAAGTTGTCGTTGATTCGATGATGATGCGCATTCTTAGAATGTGTGGCTGGCCTCTTTACATTCTTAATTCAGATTCAGGCTCTCTTGGTGAGAAAATTTATTATGGAACTCTTTCATGCAGCTCCCAATCTCTTAACAATATTATTTTGACTAAAAAAAAC
This sequence comes from Vreelandella neptunia, assembly GCF_022489065.1. Classification (GTDB taxonomy): domain Bacteria; phylum Pseudomonadota; class Gammaproteobacteria; order Pseudomonadales; family Halomonadaceae; genus Vreelandella; species Vreelandella neptunia_A. The sequence goes on from NZ_JAKVTW010000025.1 coordinate 46,065, forward strand.
AAAGAGCTATAAATAAAACTGTTTTTTCTGTCAAATCAGATTCATACGCAACGCCTTTATTATTGCCTGCGTAATATTAATTGCATTCATTTTTTTAATAATATTTTGAGCATGGAACTTAACAGTTCTTTCAGTTATATCTAATATTAAAGCGATCTCTCCGTATGTCTTTCCAATTGCAATCCAGTGCAGGCACTCTGCTTCACGCTCCGTAAAGGGTTGGCAAAGACCCTGCTTAGCAATGCCTGGGCGCTGCTGGTGAGCTATATGACTAATCATAGATATTAAGTATGAATAATTTTGTACAATCGTTGGAAATTCTGAGTTGTCTTTACTAGTAGCTAAATGCATTGAACCGAAAGCACAACCTGGCTCATGCAAAGGAAC
>NZ_JAKVTW010000026.1 GCF_022489065.1 Vreelandella neptunia
CGGTTCAGGGTAGCGTGGTCAATATGCACCCCACGCTCGGCCAGGATTTCTTCGAGATCGCGGTGGGAGACGGCATACCGGACATAGAAAAACACCGCGTAGAGGATGACATGCTTCGGATGATGGCTGCCCTTGAATCTGATCACTCCGTCCTCCGACATTCTGCTACCGTGCCGCAGCGGGCATAGCGAAAAGGTCGACACGGCGAAAGTCAGACAGAAAGTTTGCGACACAACCAGACCGTGTCGGTCACGGAAAGGTGCGGCAGGTCAACATGCGTTTCCTTGCGATGGCAAACCACTACGTATTCGAGCCAGCGTTCTGCAATCCTGCTGCCGGATGGGAGAAGGGTCAGATCGAGAAGAACTTGCAGGATGCCCGGCATCGTTTGTGGCAACTCATGCCGCGCTTTCCTCATGTTGCGGCACTGAATGAGTGGCCGGAACAGCGCTCTGTCACGCTGTGGGGCGAGATCCCGCATGCAGCATTGCCGGGGAGCGTTGCTGATGTTTGGGCCAATGAACAAGCTGCGTTGATGCCTTTGCCACCCGCCTTCGATGGCTTTGTCGAGCACACATGAAACGTCCTCCTGCAAAAGGATGAATCACAGATCAAACTAAAAGGGAAATCAGCAATTCAAGTTTTAAGTTCGCCGCTTTAGCGCCTGATTGCGGCGATAAGCGTTCCGAGGAAATCCGGTAGGTCGGCCGGGTTGAGCCAGCGCATGACCGCGACAATGCCGTCAGTTGGACTGATCCAGATGAAGTTACCGCCTGCACCCTGTGCACTGAAGGCATCCTCGGGCAGCTTTGGATTGGCTTCGCGCCCACGGTTCAGCCACCAGAGGAAGCCATATTTGTCGAGTGTTGGCGTCGGTTCGAGCGAGCGTTGCATCCAGTTGCTTGGCAGGATCTGCTGGCCTTCCCATTCACCGCCACGACTGACAAAAAGACCGAAACGCGCATGATCGCGCGCGCTGATGAACATACCCCCACCCCAGTGGCCGCCGCCGGAAACCGATTGCAGCAGCTTGCCGTCGATCTCGACCCATGAAGTTGAATAGCCCTGCCATGTCCAGCGATCGGAGGCCCCGATGCGGTCCATGATCCGCTCGCGCAGGACATCGGGCAGCGGTCGGCGGAACAGGCACATCAGCGCGTAGGCCAGCGCGTTCACCCGCACGTCGTTGTACTCGTAGAAGCTCCCCGGCTCTCTCACTTCACGCAGTTGCCCCTTGCGGCTGTTGTCTGCCCCGACGCCGTTCTGGCGATGATGGTCGATCTGATCATTCTTGCCGAAGATCTCTCCGCTCCATTCGCTGTTCATCTGGAGCAGGTGCCGCCAGGTGATCCTGGCGTTGTGAGGGCTCGAGAAATGAGGACCGTCGACCGCCTTGCCCACAGGCTCGTCGATATCGCTGATCAGCCCATCCTGCACTGCCAGCCCGGCCAGCACAGATAGATAGCTCTTGGCGACCGAGAAGGTCATATCTGGACGGTCGGCATCGCCCCATTCAGCCACCCGCTTGCCGTGATGCAGAACGATCCCCGAGGGACCGCCGCGCTCGGCGACGGGGCCGATAATCTCGGACCAGGGGCCGCTCTCATTCCACTGGACATTTCCTACATAGGAGCCTTCGGGATGGTACATGCTGCGCGGCCAGGCAGTCTCATGCTCTAGGGCGAAGTCGACCACGTCTTGAAGTTCAGGGGTAGCGGCAAAGGAGGTCATGGCCGGTTCTTTCGGTAACGAACGGGTATTTGGCGCTTAACGCACCACGCAAGTTTCTGGCGGAAGGCGCCGCTGTCGAAATGGACCGCGGCACGAGCGATCGCTGGTTCACTGGTCATGGGCAATGACTCCTGTCGACAAGTACTTGGGATGGATATGCAAATGCGAAAGACGAAGTATCGACTGATCGCCGCATGAGGTCAAGTTAGGAAACCGCAGCAAAAAATGGGGGCCGATTATGTGGAGGGTGCATCCCGGCGTCTGCTGCTGCGCCACCTCCCGGCCCTGTCGCAAGAGCATTGTGAAAGAGTTCGCAATTTTTTACTTGATTTGATGGGTTGTAGCCCACAAGCTCGTCCGTGAAACATGCAGCAGATCAGACTACCTGCCATGTCCACGCCAGGGCTACCGCTGTTCGGAGGCCCCTTCGCTCCGGAATGAGGACCCTTATGAACATTCGCCTGAACAAAGTCTCCGCGCTCGCTCTGGCAGCTGCCCTTCTGGCTCATCCTGCTGTGGCCGGACCTGAGGACAACTCGCTCCATTGGGCGTCAGATTCGATGCCGTCAAATATCGATTTCTACCAGCATACGATCCGCGAAGGCATCGTCCTGATGAACCACATCTGGGACGGTCTGCTTTATCTGAATGACGAGACGGGGGAATTCGAGCCGCATCTTGCGGAGTCGTTTCGCTTCATCGACGACACCACGCTGGAGTTCGTGCTGCGCCCTGGTGTGAAGTTCCATAACGGTCAAGAACTGACTGCTGACGACGTGGTTGCGACAGTGGATTACGTGACGACCAATGCGACGCCCCAGTCGGTCTTCTTTCTGGAGGGTGCCGAGAAGATCGACGATCGCACCGTGAGGCTCTTTACCGGCGAGGTTTACCCCGCCATTCTCGACTATCTGGCGAACCTCCTGCCCATCTATCCCGGTGAGTACTATGCCGAGGTGGGGCCGGAAGGAATGTCGCGCGCTCCGATCGGCACGGGTCCCTACCGCGTGACCGAGCATATCGCGGGCGAGCGCGTCACGATGGAGGCGTTTCCGGATTATTTCGGCGGGCTGAAGCAAAAGCCCTCGATCGAGACCCTGGTTTTCCGGCGTATCGGCGAATTCAACACGCAGGCCATTGAGTTGATGAGCGGCGGCATTGACTGGATCTGGCGCGTACCGCCGGATGCCGTGGATCGGCTGGAGGCTGTTGAGTCGATAAAAGTCGACGCAGGCGAAACGTTGCGCATCGCCTTCCTCGGCATGGATGCTGTCGGGCGCTCGGGGGACAGCCCGATGCAGGATTTGAAAGTGCGGCAGGCCATCAACCACGCGATCGACCGCGAAGCCATCCGGGCAGCGCTGATGGGGCCGGGATCCAGGGTAATCAACACGCCCTGTCCTCCCGCACAATTTGGCTGCGTCACCGACACCGCCGTGATCTACGAATACGATCCGGAGAAGTCGCGTGAACTTCTGGCGGAAGCTGGGTATCCGGACGGCTTCTCCGTCGACTTATGGGGCTATCGCGACAGGCCGCTGATCGAGGCTGTGCTTGGAAGCCTCGCCGAGGTGGGGATCGACGGGCGCCTGAACTTCGTCCAGGCCTCTGCCATCGCAACCGCCCGCGACGAGGGTCGGCTTCCGATCTGGTTTCAGGCGTGGGGGTCGAACTCGGTCCGCGATGTCAGCGCATCGGCGGGCTTCTGGTTCTCCGGCTCGGATGTTGATTATTCTAGGGACGACCGCGTCATCGAGTTGCTGAAACAGGGCAATACCACTGATCCAGAGCAGCGCCTCGAAGCCTACGGCGCGATGATCCAGCGGGTCACGGAGCAGGCCTATCATGTGCCTCTCTTTACCTATGCGCTAAACTACGCTTACAACTCCAAGCTGGAGTTCACCCCGGTTCCGGACGAAACGCCGCGCTTCTTCCGGTCGCGCTGGGTCGAGTGATGGCGCGCCTTTTGCTGGACCTTGGCTGAGGGGGCCGCTGCATGCTTCTCTACATGGCGCAACGGATCGGCTTGGCAGTCTGTGTCTGCCTAGCCGTTTCGCTCCTGGCATTCCTCCTCCTCAACGCGTCCGGCGACGTCGCAGCCGCCATCGCAGGGGAGGAGGCCACGCCGGAGCAACTGGCGGCTATTCGCGCGGAACTCGGGCTCGAACGACCCTGGTTGGTCCGCTACGCCGAGTGGATCGGTGCTGCGCTGACGGGCGATTTCGGCAACTCCCTGTTCTTCCAGCGGCCAGTGTCCGAGCTGATCTTCTACAGGCTTCCGACCACGCTGACCCTGGCATCTCTCGCGGCCGTCATCATGCTGTCCCTGGCGGTGCCGCTCGGAGTGCTTGCCGCCCTCTGGCCGGGTTCTTTCGTCGACCGGGCCGCGCTTGCGATCGCGGTCATGGGGCAGGCGATGCCGAACTTCTGGTTCGGCCTCATTCTCCTCGTCGTCTTCTCGCTCATGCTCGGCTGGGCACCTGCCTCCGGATCAGCGACTCTCGGCCACTTTGTTCTGCCGGCCATCGCGCTCGGCTACTATTCGACTCCACCAATGATGCGATTGATCCGCGCCGGCATGATCGAGGCGCTCGCCTCCGACTACGTCAGAACGGCCCGGGCCAAGGGAATCGGCACGGGCAAGGTTATCTTCAAGCACGCCCTGCGTAACGCTGTCATCCCCGTCGTGTCGCTGCTGGCGGTCCAGTTCGGCAACATGCTCGGCGGGTCGGTCGTCATCGAGACCGTTTTCGGCATCCAAGGGCTGGGCTATCTGGCTTGGGAATCCATCTCGCGCATGGATCTTCCGGTGGTCCAGGCAATCCTCCTGATCGTCGCGGTCTTCTACATTGCGCTGGTCCTCCTCTCGGACATGGCCAACGCGTGGCTTGACCCGAGGATTCGCATCCAGTGAGCGCACTCGACCCTACCGCCCCGCCGCCCGGGGAAGGCGCGCCTAAGGGCGACGTGTTACGGCGCCTACGCGGTAACCCGACCTTCGTCGTCGGCGCTTTCATCTTCCTTCTGATCTTTCTGATGGCCATCTTCGCGCCGCTGCTCGCGCCCTACGACCCGTATTCCCAAAGCATGAGCAACCGTGTCGTGCCGCCGGTCTGGATGGAGCGCGGTTCGTGGGACCATGTTCTCGGCACTGACGGGCTCGGCCGCGACTACCTCAGCCGCATCATCTATGGCGCGCGCATCTCCCTGCTGATCGCCATCTTCACGGTCATCACCTCCGGATTGATCGGCACGACTCTCGGCGTCCTTTCAGGCTATTTCGGCGGCAAGGTCGACCTTGTGATCAACTTCTTCATCATGACGCGGCTGACGCTGCCGGTGGTCATGGTGGCGCTTGCGGTCGTCGCGTTGTTCGGTGGATCGCTGACCGTCGTTATCCTTGTCCTGGGTTTTCTGCTGTGGGACCGGTTCGCGGTGGTGACACGTGCCGCCACGCAGCAACTGCGCAACCAGGAGTACATTCAGGCGTCCAGGTCCCTCGGGTTCACGACACGCCAGATCATCTTCCGTGATGTCCTGCCGAATATCCTCGATCGGTTGGCGGTCATCGCAACCTTCGAGATGGCTCAGGCGATCCTGCTCGAGGCAGCGCTCTCCTTTCTTGGGCTGGGTGTCCAGCCCCCGACGCCATCCTGGGGGCTGATGGTCGCTGAAGGGCGGCAATTCCTGCTTTTCGACCCTTGGCTGATCATGATCCCGGGGGCTGCGATCGTCGTGCTGGTGATGGCGATCAACCTGGCCGGCGATGGTCTACGGGATGCGATGGCGCCGGAAAATCGAAACTGATCTGCAACCATTACGGAGTGGCAAGCATGCCCGATGAAACTGACGCGCGCGAAACCAGCGTTGCCGCTGCACGGAACTATGTGATCGGCGGCGCCTTCAAGGCCGAACTTGCGCGGCGCGTTGCTGTTCCTTCGGAAAGCCCGCGCGAGGATTCCGGCCCCGACCACCGGCGGTACCTCACACAGGAGATTGCGCCCGATCTGGAGGCAATGGGCTTCAAGACCCGCATCCTGGAAAACCCGGCCGCCGAGCGCTTGCCGGTCCTGTTCGCGGAGCGGATTGAGGACGATAAGCTTCCGACTGTACTGACCTACGGTCATGGTGACGTTCTGTGGGGCATGGGCGGCGACTGGCAGGAGGGGCGCGATCCTTTCAAGCTGGACGAGGCCGATGGACGCCTTTTCGGTCGTGGCACAGTCGACAACAAGGGCCAGCACACGATCAACATCGCAGCGCTCCGCTGTGTTCTCGAAGCCAAGGGCCGCCTGGGCTTCAACGTCAAGCTGATGATCGAGATGGGGGAGGAAAGTGGCTCGCCCGGCCTCAAGGAAGTCGCCGAGACGCATCGAGACCTCTTTTCCGCAGACGTTCTTATCGCCTCCGACGGGCCGCGCACGGCAGTCGAGACGCCGACCATATTCCTCGGCGCGCGCGGCGGCATGGGGTTTCACCTCATCGCCGATGAACGTCCGGGTGCCTATCATTCGGGCAACTGGGGCGGGCTGCTGGTCAATCCTGGCATTCGGCTGGCACATGCTTTGGCGACAATTACCGATGCCAAGGGACGTATCGCGTTACGCGAATGGACACCGGGAGAGATCCCCGAGAACGTCCGCAATGCGCTCTCGACCATTTCGCTTGAGCCGGACCCCAGCGATCCGGTAAGTGACCCCGAGTGGGGGGAGCCAGGCCTGGTCGGGCCAGATCAGGTTTTCGGCTGGTGCAATTTCGAGATCCTCGCCTTCACCTGCGGGCGCCCCGAGGCACCGGTAAACGCGGTGCCAGGTTGTGCGCGCGCGACCTGCCAGCTCCGCTATGTGGTCGGCGTCGAAACCGCCCGCATCCTGCCTGCATTACGCGAACATCTTGACGCGCATGGATTTCAGGACATCAAGATCGAGCCGATGAAGCGCGGTTTCTTCACCGCGACCCGAACCGATCCGAACAATGAATGGGTCCGTCTCGTCACGGCCTCGATTCAGGAGACAACTGGCAAGGCACCTGCGGTCCTGCCCAATCTTGGTGGCTCGCTACCTAACGAGATCTTTGTTGAGACGCTCGGCATGCCCACAGTCTGGGTCCCGCATTCCCACCGCGCCTGCGGCCAGCACGCCCCTGACGAACACATGCTCCTGTCGGTTGCAGAGGAGGCTGCCGCCATCATGGCGGGAATCTTCCACGACATTGGCGAACGGGCATGAACGAAACGGAGCGCGACCCTGTCTTGACGGTCGACGGGCTGACAGTCAGTCTTCCGATGAGCGGCGACCGGCCTTATGCGGTGGAAGATCTCACGTTCCGCGTGGACGCCGGGGAGATTGTCTGCATCGTGGGGGAGTCGGGCTCGGGAAAGTCGGTTACGGCATTCACGACGATGGGCCTCCTGCCGAAGGCCCTGAAGCCGTCGTCCGGCCGCATGATATTTGAGGGACGGGATATCCTCACCATGCGGCCGCGCGAGCATGCCCGCCTGCGCGGCAATCGCATGGCGATGATCTTTCAGGAACCGATGACGTCGCTCAACCCGTGTTTTACGGTAGGCGACCAGATCGAGGAGGTCTTCCAGGCGCATAGCAATATCAGCCGTGCAGAGCGAAAGGCAAAGACGATTGCTCTTATGGAAGAGGTGCATCTTCCGGAAGTAGAGCGCATCTACCGATCTTATCCGCATGAGCTGTCCGGGGGGCAGAGGCAACGCATTGTAATTGCGATCGCTCTGGCCATGAACCCCTCGCTTCTGATTGCGGACGAGCCCACGACTGCACTGGACGTGACGACACAGGCGCAGATCCTGTTGCTGATGAAACGGCTGAAGGACACCCACGGGGCAGGCATCCTCTTCGTGACCCATGATTTCGACGTCGTGGCCGAGATTGCCGACCGGGTTATCGTGATGCAGACGGGGCGCATCGTCGAGCAGGGTCCGGCCCAGGTCGTCCTGTCCAACCCGCAGCACCCGTATACCCGCCAGTTGATCGCGGCGGTTCCGCCCCGCCGCGCTGTCGAGCCCCCGCCCCTCCCGGCCGACGCCAAGACCATTCTGGAAGTAAAAGGGCTTACAAAGACATTCAACGTCGCGCGCACCCTCCTGTCGCCCGCCCGCAGCGTGCACGCAGTGCGACCGACGTCATTCAGCCTGAAGGTGGGGGAAACCCTTGGCATCGTCGGCGAGTCCGGTTCGGGGAAAACGACGCTTGTGCGCACGCTGATCCGCCTGATCGAGCCCGATGGTGGCGAGACGCTTATTGACGGCACAGACTTTGCGAAGCTGTCGAAGGACAAGCTCCGGCGTTTCAGGAGCCAGATCCAGATCGTGTTCCAGGATCCCTATGGCTCGCTGAATCCGCGTCGCACGATCGGCGACCAATTGGTCAGTGCACCCATCAATTTCGGAATGGCGAAGGCGAAAGCTTGGTCACAGGCCCACGAACTGATGCGCGTCGTGCGCCTCAATCCCGAGGTTCTCGGGCGGTACCCGTCGCAGTTCTCCGGCGGCCAGCGGCAACGCATCTGTATCGCGCGCGCTTTGATGATGGCACCGAAGATCCTGATAGCCGACGAGGCGGTTTCGGCGCTCGACGTGTCCGTGCAGAAAGAGGTGCTTCAGCTTCTCAAGGACGTCCGCGACCACATGGGACTCACGATGCTGTTTATCACGCACGACCTGCGGGTGGCAGCACAGATTTCCGATCGCATCGCAGTGATGAAGGACGGGGAAATCGTCGAGATCGGAACCGCCCGCGCCGTCTTCGAGCACTCGACAAACGACTACACCAAGTCACTTCTTGCATCGATGCCGGGCATGAACTGGGATGTACCGCAGATTAAGCCAGTAAGCGCCTGACGTCGAGCCATCGGGAAGCTAGGGACCGTGAGCCGGCTTGGTTTCAGCGGTTGTGTCGCAAACTTTCTGTCTGACTTTCGCCGTGTCGACCTTTTCGTGGTTGTGTCGCAAATATATCCGTAGGCTAGACGCAAGCGTTTTGCTGGACACAGTTATCCTGCCAGCGCCGAATGGTACCCGGAACCGTCGTCATACTGGACAACCTGGCTACGCAAAAAATCAAGGAAGCGTCAGATGACCTACGGGCGCATCGATGTTGGTCCCTCTTTCTGCCGCCATACTCGCCGGACCTGAACCCAATCGAACAGGCCTTCTCCAAACTGAAAGCCCATCTGCGCCGGATAGGGGCAAGGACCTTCACCGAAGTGTTCGAGGCAATCGGAAAAATCTGCGATCTATACGACCCTCAAGAATGCTGGAAGTACTTCAAGGCCGCCGGACATATCTCAGGTTAAAACCGATACGCTTTAGTAGAACCAGCGTCGCCCAGACATCATCTGTCACGCGGCGGGCGGTTGATCGTTGTCCTTCAGCCAGTCACGCACGGTTGCCAACTTGTTTTCCAGATGGGTTTTCAGGACTACCGACAAGCCTTGTCCATCGCGTTTTTCAAGACATTGCATGATTTGCTCGTGCTCGTCCGTCGCTTGGGCCCAGCGTTCCTGGGTCATGTTCGCGACATACCGCGCCCGACGGACCCGCGTCGCCAAAGATCGGTACTGGGTCGACAATGTCTCATTTCGGGCCGCATCAAGGATCGCTTCGTGGATGTGTTGGTTGACGTCAAAGTAGTTGGCCAGATCGCGCTGTTCGTAATACTTGACCATCTTATTGTGCAGCGTGCGCATCTTTCGGACCTCCGCCGCGGTGATGTGCTTGCAGGCAAGCTCGCCCGACAACGCTTCAAGCGCACCCATCACGGGAAAGACCTCGTCGAGATCTTCCTGCGTAATCTTGCTGACCCAAGCCCCACGATTGGGCTCAAGCGTTAGCAACCCATCCGTTGCCAAGGCCTTTAACGCTTCGCGCAACGGTGTTCGAGACACACCATAATGTAAGCATAGCTCTTTTTCTGGAACCTTCGTTCCGGGTGCAAGGCTGCCATTCACGATTTGCTCGCGGATCCCTTCGGTCAAATCTTCATGCAGAGACTTCCTGCGGAAAACCGGTTGTGCGGCAAGTGTGGGCGTCATCGGTTGTTACTCAAATGTTGCGGCATGTTCGTCCCAAGCATCGGATATGTAGCCATTACTCGCTCAGACATGGTGATTATGGCATGAAATTTCGCATTCATAATAATTCATAACTTCATCTCAGGACAAGCGGTCATATCAATCCAGTTTAACCCCTGCCCCACCTCCGGCTCTTGGGAGATCTGATCGCAGGATCATCCGTTTGGTTTTCACGTTGACAGCCGTCATCAAAAAATGCATTCATAATTCATAATTCTGCTGCCGAGACGCTTCTCAGTAGCGACACTAGAGAGGATGATAGATGACACATAGAGCAGGGCGCCATTTCCTTCAGATCCCGGGGCCAAGCCCCGTGCCGGACCGGGTTTTGCGGGCTATTTCCGCACAGACAATGGATCATCGCGGCCCGGACTTCGCCGAAGTGGGGCGTACAGCGCTTGATGGAATGAAAACGATCTTCAAGACGGATCAACAGGTCTTCATCTACCCGTCATCCGGAACGGGTGCATGGGAAGCCGCATTGGTCAACGTACTGGCAGAGGGCGATCAGGTCCTGATGTACGAGACCGGTCATTTCGCGACGCTTTGGAAAAAGATGGCGGCGAAGCTGGGCGTAAACGCCGAGTTCATCGAAGGCGATTGGCGTGGCGGTGCCGATCCGGACCGAATAGAAGCCCGCTTACGCGCGGATACCGAGCACGAGATCAAAGCGGTCTGCGTGGTCCATAATGAAACCTCGACCGGTTCGGTGTCCCCCATTGCGCAGGTGCGGCAGGCCATCGACGCGGCGGGCCATCCGGCGCTGCTGATGGTCGACACGATTTCAGGTCTGGCGTCGATCGACTTCCGCTTCGACGAGTGGGGAGTAGATGTAGCCGTATCAGGGTCGCAAAAGGGGCTGATGCTGCCACCTGGATTGTCGTTCAACGCAGTCAGCGACAAAGCTTTTGAGCATTCCAAGACTGGCGGGATGCGGCGATCTTATTGGGATTGGCAGGAAATGGCGGCGATCAACTCGACGGGGTATTTCCCGTCCACGCCCGGCACCAACATGTTGTACGGCCTCAACGAAGCCATCACCATGCTGCATGAAGAGGGGCTGGAGAACGTGTTTGCGCGCCACCAGCGCCACGGCGCTGCGACACGCCGGGCCGTGCGTCACTGGGGGCTTGAGGTTCTATGCCGTCAGCAGGGTCAGGAAAGTGGCGTGCTGACCGCCGTCCTCTTGCCCGAGGGGCACAGTGCCGACGCACTCCGGGCCACCGCCCTAAAGCATTACGACATTTCGCTGGGCAGCGGGCTGTCTAAGGTCGCGGACAAGGTCTTCCGTATCGGCCACCTCGGAGACATCAACGACTTAACACTGGCGGGCGCCCTTGCAGGGGTTGAGCTCGGCCTGAGGAAGTCCGGCATTCCCCACAACGAGGGCGGTGTCGCAGCCGCGCTGGCAGAGCTGGAGCACACCCGGTTCGAGCTTCTCGCAGCCGAGTAACGAAGACCCGCATGCCCGGTTGATACGAGTATCGCAGAGACGGCAGGCCAACGCCCGCCGATTTAGGGAGGGGTCGGCACGGGAGCGCCGCCCCACCCAATTGACCCAGGGAGGAGAAACCATGAAAACCCTAGAACGAGTCCATCTGCACGCCGCGGTTGCTGCCGCGGCAGTGGCGATTGTCGCCTTGCCGGCGATCGCACAGGATTACCCATCGCGCACGGTTGAGATCATCCACCAATATGGCCCGGGCGGTGGCACCGACCGTTTCATCCGCGCCATCTCGGCGCCGATGCAGGACGCGACCGGCGAGAGCTTTGTTCCGATCTCGATCACCGGCGGCGGCGGCGTCCCGGCCTATGTGACGTTCCTGCAGCGACCGGCTAACGGCTATACGTTGGTGTCGATCAGTCCCGACGACGTAATCAACCATGCGCTCGGTCGGATCGACCTGTCGACGGTGAAACCGCTGGTCAGGATCCAGTACGATCAGGGCCTGCTTCTTGTCTCGAAAGACAGCGACCTGAAATCCATCGATGACGTCCTTGCAGCTGAAGCGGCAACCCCCGGCGGGCTGAAAGTCGGCGTGACCGGATCGGCCGGCTTCGACGATGCACTGGTCGGGCTTTTCAACGAAAGCGCAGGGATTGAGTTGGGCACTGTGCCGTTCGGTGCCGCTGAAATGGTGTCCAACACGCTCGGCGGCCATCTCGACATGATGTACGAAGAATACGGGGCCACGCGCGGCCTGATCGAATCCGGCGACCTGATCCCCTTGTTGCTGTTTTCGGACGAACGCCTTGCCGAGTTGCCGGATGTGCCGACAGCCAAAGAACTGGGCTATGACGTCACGATGGGGCGCTGGCGCGGATTTGGCATCAAGCCCGACACAGATGCGGCCGATGTCGAGACTCTGGTTGCGCTGTTCCGCGACGCGGCAGCCGACGAAGGCTACAAGAAAGTCGAGGCCGACAGCGCACTTCAGTACCGCTCGGAATTTATCGGACCGGAGGAGTTCCAGACCTTCCTCGATGAGGAAATCAAGACCTACACCAAGATCATGAACCAGCTCGGCTACTGATTCACGGGTGAGGCGAGCCTTTTCAAAAGACTCGCCCAGCCTGAGGGAGGGGCTGACGATATGATATACAAATTGTCCGAAGTGGTCGTCTTTGCGGTTATGACCATTGCGTCCGTTGCGCTTTGGTTCACCGCCGAAGCACTGCCCGTATCCAAGCGATACGCACAAGTGGATTCCGATCTCTGGCCAAAGCTGGTGTTTGGTGCGCTCGCGTTATGCTGCGCCGTCCACCTTGCCCAGAAGGTCGCAAGCTTGCGCCTTGCGTCGTCCGGCGGTCCAACGCCAGAAAAAACCGCGCTGAAAAGCGCCATGCCCGAAGGCTACTATCTGCGGCTTACGATGACCGCCAGCCTGATCATCGTATACTTTTTTGCGCTGCAATATGTCGGATTTCTGCTTGCTACACTTGTCTTCCTCTGGGCCGGAGCCTGGCTAATGCCATACCGGAACAACGTCGCCAAGATCGCCTTTGCGCCGATCTTCACCCTGTTTTTGGCCGCCTTCTTCAACTACGGCCTATCGCTTTCACTGCCGCGCGGAACAGGCATTTTCTATGATCTTAGCCAGGCGCTCTTCTAAGACGCATCAGCACCGGAGAATCCCATGCTAGACTCATTCGCTTCCGCCGCCGGGTACATGGTCGGCAATCCCATGAGCTTCCTTCTCATCATTTTCAGCGTGGCTTGGGGCATCATGTTCGGTGCCGTACCCGGCCTGACCGGCATCGTGGGTGTCGCCCTGCTAATCCCCTTTACCTTCGCCTTCGATCCCACCGAGGGGATGCTGCTGCTTGGCGGCGTTTACGTAGGCTCCACCTTCGGAGGGTCGATCTCGGCCATCCTGTTCAATACCCCCGGCTCACCCGAAGCCGCCTGTACCTCGCTTGACGGCTATCCGATGGCCAAACGCGGCGAGGCCGGCAAGGCGCTTGGATACGCGCTGGCCTCGTCTGCGGTGGGCGGGATCTTCGGTACGTTGGTGCTGATGTTCGCGGCACCGCCGCTGGCACGGCTGGCGCTGCAATTCGGACCTGCGGAATACTTCGCGCTTGCCATCCTGGGGATCACCGCAATTGCCTCAATCGGCGGCGGCTCACTGATCAAGGGGCTGATTGCTGGCCTTCTGGGACTAGCCGTCGCCTTGATCGGTCTCGACCCGTTGACCGGGGTCGCGCGGTTCACCTTCGGCAACCTGATGCTGTTGACTGGCGTCAGCTTCATCGCCGCGATCATCGGGATCTTTGCATTGGCCGAGGTATTGCAGCGCTTTGCAGACGGCCCGCAGGAAAGCGAAAGCATGCCGCAGGTTTCGACAAAACTGCCAAGTATGGCCGAGTTTCTCGCCACCAAGGCCACCCTGATCCGGTCCTCGGTGATCGGCACCGTCATTGGGGCGCTTCCGGGCGTCGGTGCGACCACGGCTGCCTTTATCAGCTATTCCGAGGCCTTCCGCTGGTCGAAGCACCCTGAGCTTTTTGGCAAAGGATCGCCCGAAGGGATCGTTGCGCCGGAATCGGGCAACAACGCGGCTGTGGGCGGCTCGATGATCCCACTGCTGGCGCTTGGCATTCCCGGCTCAGCCACGACAGCGGTGATGATCGGAGGCCTGACCATCCACGGCATCGTGCCCGGACCAATGCTGATGCAGAACAATTCTGATCTGGTGTATTCCGTGTTCATCGGGATGCTGCTGGCCAACGTCCTGATGTTGATCTTCGGTCTGCGGGCCGCACGGCTGTTCGCACTCGTTCTCAAGGCCCCCTACCAACTTGTTGGGCCCGCCATCGTGGTGCTGTGCATGACCGGGGTATTTGCCCTCAACAATAACGTGTCGGATGTAGCGATCATGCTGGTCTTCGGCGCCGTGGGGTTCTTTTTGAAATGCTACGGCCTGCCGGTGGCAAGCTTCATTATTGGTCTGGTGCTGGGACCCATCGCAGAAGTCAGCCTGCGGCAGGGCCTGATCCTTGCCGATTACGAGTTGATGACAATGGTCGCCCGTCCGATTGCGGGAACACTTCTGGCATTTGCCGCCCTGTCCTTGGTCTATGGCCTATGGGGACAATTGCGCCGCCCACCGTCCAACCGCCAGACAACGGCCGAGCCTAAAACCACCTGACCTTTGGTCTAGCTTTGATACACCTGCGCCCGGGCCGCATCTGGCCCGGCACCGCACCCTTTTTGCCAAGTCTCGAGAGGCCCAGAAATGAACGCACAAACGCCTCAGCGCACCCCGCCAGCCGCCCGTTCTCAGGCGCGATCGCAAGCCTTTTCCAAGGCGCTATCCACCGCGATGGAAGGGGAAACGGACTTCAGCACATTCACGCGTGGCCGCTATGCCACCGACGCGTCGATTTACCAGATCATGCCGCAGGGCGTGGCTTTTCCCAAAAGCGCCGACGACATCGCCGCCGCCTTGCAGGTTGCCGCCGAACATGACGTGCCCGTTATCGCACGTGGCGGCGGCACATCACAGAATGGCCAGGCCATCGGACGTGGACTGATATTGGACATGTCGCGGCATTTCAACGACATGATGGAGTACGATCCGGCTGCACGCACTGTAACCGTGCGCCCCGGCATGGTCTTGAACACGCTGAATGATCGGCTGCGGCAAGACGGGCTGTTCTTTCCCGTCGAACCCTCCACAGCCTCGCGCTGCACCATCGGTGGCATGTGTGGGAACAACTCATCCGGCGCGCGCTCGCTGCGCTTCGGCAAGACCGTCGACAACGTGTTGGCCATCGAGGGCCTGATGCACGATGGCGACACGTTCCGGCTGGACGCAGCACCTTGGTCAGAAAACAACTCGCCCCGTATGCGCGAGATCATGAACAGCCTCGCCACGCTTGCCGACCACAGCCGCCACCGGATCGAGACGATCTTTCCGAAGGTCCAGCGCCGCGTCGGCGGCTACAATCTTGATGAGCTGCTGCCGGACCAGCCGAACTTGGCGCGTCTTCTGGTCGGCTCCGAAGGGACGCTGGCGCTGAGCACCGCCGTCACCCTGAAGCTATCCGATTTACCAATGCACCGGGTTATGGGGGTCTGTCATTTTTCCGATTTCCGCTCGGCGATGGTGGCGACACAGCATCTTGTCGCCCTCGGCCCCGTTGCCGTCGAACTGGTGGATCACAACGTCTTGGTGATGGGGGCCGACATTCCCGCCTTTGTCCGCACCATCGGGGATATCACACGCGGCACACCCAACTGCCTGCTGTTGTGCGAATTTGCTGGCGACGATCTGGACGCCCTGCGCGGAGATCTGAAACGGCTCGATCAATGCATGGCCGATCACGGACACCCCAATGCGGTGGTCGAGGTTGTCGAGCCCCATCGGCAAAAAGCCGTCTGGGGCGTGCGCGAAGCCTGCCTGAACATCATGATGTCGATGAAATCCGAAGGAAAGCCGGTCTCGTTCATTGAAGATTGTGCCGTGCCCCTCGAGCATTTGGCAGATTACACCGACGGTGTGACCGAAATTTTTAGCCGTCACGGCACCCGTGGCACTTGGTATGCTCATGCTTCCGTCGGGTGCCTGCATGTCCGCCCGATCCTCAACATGAAGGACGAAGAGGGCGCGCAGAAGATGCGGGCCATCGCCGAAGAAACTGCTGAACTGGTGCGCAAGTACAAGGGATCATTTTCGGGCGAACATGGCGACGGCATCTCTCGGTCGGAATATATCGAACCGATGTTCGGCTCTGAACTCACCCGCGCCTTCGAAACGGTCAAGGATAGCTTTGACCCTGATAACCGTCTGAACCCCGGCAAGATCGTGCGCCCCCTGCGTATGGACGACCGCGACCTCATGCGGTTTAAACCCGGCTACAAGACCGAACTTCCCGCAGCTCCGGCGCTGGACTGGTCCGATTGGGGTGGCTTCGGCGGCGCGGTCGAGATGTGCAACAACAACGGCACCTGCCGCAAGCTGTCGGGCGGCACGATGTGCCCATCCTACCGTGCCACCCGCGACGAGAA
The DNA here is from genome assembly GCF_022489065.1 of Vreelandella neptunia. Taxonomy (GTDB): domain Bacteria; phylum Pseudomonadota; class Gammaproteobacteria; order Pseudomonadales; family Halomonadaceae; genus Vreelandella; species Vreelandella neptunia_A. The sequence goes on from NZ_JAKVTW010000026.1 coordinate 16,349, forward strand.
GCACCTGACGCGCGGGCGAGCAAACACGTTGCGGCTTGCGATTTCAGGGCAACTTGGCCCCGATGCGTTCACCTCACCGGAGATGAAGGAAAGCCTGGATCTGTGCGTGTCGTGCAAGGGATGCAAGCGCGACTGTCCCACCGGTGTCGATATGGCCCGGATGAAGATTGAGGTGCTGCATCATTATCACAAGCGACACGGGCTGCCGCTGCGCGAGCGGCTGATTGCCTACATGCCCCGATACGCCCCCTTTGCCGCGCGTCTCGCGCCAGTTGTGAACCTGCGGGACCGCATACCGTTTTTGGCAAAGCTGTCGGAAAAATGGCTGGGGTTTTCCGCGAAACGCACCCTGCCCCAATGGCGCAAACCCTGGACACAGACCGGCGTTCCGGCTGCGCCCCATGATCTGAAGGGCGATGGCCGCGATATCGTGCTCTTCGGTGATACCTTCAACCGCTACTTCGAGCGCGAAAATCTTGAAGCGGCCGAACGTGTTCTGACCGCAGCGGGCTACCGGCTTCACCGCGTGGAAGTCACGGGCAGCAGCCGACCTATGTGCTGCGGCCGCACCTATCTTGCTTCTGGCCAGACCGACGAAGCCCGCGCCGAACTGCGCCGTACGCTGGGTGCCTTGCGACCGTTCGTCGAAGGCGGCGCGCGGGTGGTAGGGCTGGAGCCGTCCTGCATTTTCACGTTCCGCGACGAGATGACCGCCCTGTTGCCCGCAGCAGAAACCGACTTTATTGCCGGTAAAGCGCTGATCTTTGAAGAACTTCTGGCCGAAGATATGGCCGCGGGCACTGTGACCCTGCCCGTGAGGGATGCCGCCGGCAAGGTTGTGCATGTGCACGGTCACTGCCACCAAAAGGCTTTTGGTGCGATGGGTGCGGTTGAAACCGTGCTGCGCGGCGTTCCGGGTCTGGACGTACGGATGATCGAAAGTTCATGTTGCGGCATGTCCGGCGCGTTTGGCTATGCCGCCGAAAATTATGAGGTTTCAATGAAAATGGGCGAAGCCGCGCTGCTGCCCGCCGTGCGCGCGGCGGATGCGGACGCGCTGATCGTGGCCGACGGGACCAGTTGCCGCCACCAGATCCATGACGGTGCCGCGCGAGATGCGATCCACGTTGCCCGTCTGCTCGAGGGATTCCTGACATGACCCGTTCCCCCTGTCCCCTGCCCGACGGAAGAATCAACCGAAAGAGTGCGGCATGAGCCTTCAGAATCCCACCTTCATCCCCGGTCCGACAAACCTTCCCGAGGTGCTCCGCAAAGCCTGCGACATGCCGACCATCGACCACCGATCGCCCCTGTTCGGCGAGATCTTGCGCCCAGCCCGGACCGGGGTGCGCGCGGTTCTGAAAAGTGCCTGTGCCGAGGTCTTTGTGTTCCCGTCCACCGGAACCGGCGGTTGGGAAACCGCCCTGACCAACACCTTGCAAGCGGGCGACACGGTTCTGGCGGCGCGCAACGGCATGTTCAGCCACCGTTGGATCGACATGTGCAAACGGCATGGCCTGCGGGTCGATGTGGTCGAAACCCCTTGGGGTGAAGGCATCCCGGCGGCCCGCTTCGAGGAAATCTTGACCGTCGACACCAGCCACCGCATCCGTGCGGTCCTAGCCACTCACAACGAAACCGCCACTGGCGTGCGTTCGGACATCGCGGCGGTGCGCCGGGCGATGGATGCGGCAGGGCATCCGGCGATGCTGTTTGTCGATGGCGTGTCTTCGATTGGATCGATGGATTTTCGATTTGACGACTGGGGCGTGGACGTTGCCGTGGCGGGGTCGCAAAAGGGCTTCATGCTGCCGGCAGGGCTGGCCATTCTTGGGGTCAGTCCGAAGGCTATGATGGCGGCGCAGGGCGAAAATCTGCCACGGACCTACTTCGATCTACGCGATATGCAGCGGGCCTATGCCAATGACGCCTATCCCTACACGCCGCTTGTGGGCCTGCTGAACGGGCTGAACCTGTCTTGTAAGATGCTGCTCGACGAGGGGCTGGAGACGGTCTTTGCACGTCATGCCCGGATCGCCGACGGTGTCCGAGCGGCCGTCACGGAGTGGGATATGCCGCTGTGCGCCGCCAGCCGGACCTTACAGTCTGACACCGTCAGCGCCGTGCGGACCCCCGCGGGTTATGACGCCACCCAAATCGTACAACGGGCCGCCACCACCTATGGCGTGGCCTTCGGCACGGGACTGGGCGAACTGGCGGGCAAAGTGTTTCGCATCGGCCATCTTGGCAGCCTGACCGAGGTGATGATGCTCTCGGGGCTGGCCACCGTCGAAATGTGCATGGTCGATCTCGGCCTGAATATTCGACTTGGATCGGGCGTCGCCGCCGCTCAGGAGTTCTACCGATACCAACCCACAACGATTGCCAGAGAGGTCGCCTGATGACCAAGCCGCAGATGATTATTCCGACCTACGACGACATGCTGTGCGCGCATGAGCGCATCAAGCCGCATATCCGTCGCACACCGGTCAGAACTTCGGACTATCTGAACGAGATTACCGGGGCGCAACTGTTCTTCAAATGCGAAAACTTCCAAGAGCCGGGCGCCTTCAAGGTGCGCGGCGCCACGAATGCAGTCTTCGGACTAAGCGCGGCGCAAGCCGAAAAAGGCGTTGCCACGCATTCCTCGGGCAACCACGCCTCATGCCTGAGCTATGCCGCCATGCTGCGGGGCATTCCGTGCAACGTGGTGATGCCGCGCACCGCACCGCAAGCCAAGAAGGACACGGTCCGGCGCTATGGCGGACGGATCACGGAATGTGCGCCATCGACATCGTCGCGCGAACAGACCTTCGCGCTGGTCCAGCAAGAGACCGGCGGCGATTTCGTCCATCCCTACAACGACCCCCGCGTGATCGCCGGTCAAGGGACTTGCTCAAAAGAGTTCATCGAACAGACCGATGGGCTCGATATGGTGGTGGCCCCGATCGGCGGTGGCGGCATGATTTCGGGCACCTGCCTGACCCTGTCGACGTTGGCGCCCGAATGTCATGTCATCGCAGCCGAACCTGAACAGGCAGACGATGCCTTCCGCAGCTTCAAGGCGGGACATATCATCGCCGACGACGCCCCGAAAACCATCGCGGACGGTTTGCTGGTGCCCCTCAAGGACCTGACATGGCATTTTGTGTCAAACCACGTGTCCGAGATCTACACTGCCTCGGACGACGAGATCATCGACGCGATGAAGCTGACTTGGAAACATCTGCGGGTGGTGATGGAGCCGTCGAGTGCCGTACCATTGGCAATCGTCCTGAAAAATCCAGACGCCTTTCGCGGAAAGCGGATCGGCATCGTCATCACCGGCGGCAATGTCGATCTCGACAGCCTTCCCTGGCTCGCCTGAGCCTCCACCATAAACACTGACATATCATGGAGACCCCCAATGAAAGATTTCACCGATCTTGATCAATTCGACGTGGGCTTTGACATTCCGGCCAAGCCCGGCATGGACGAAGCCGACATCCAGACGCCCTGTCTCGTGCTGGATCTTGACGCGCTTGAGAGCAACATCCGCAAGATGGGCGATTACGCCAAGGCCCATGGCATGCGCCACCGGGTCCACGGCAAGATGCACAAGTCGGTCGATGTGGCCAAGCTGCAAGAACGACTTGGCGGCGCGGTGGGCGTCTGCTGTCAAAAGGTCTCCGAAGCCGAGGTTTTTGTGCGCGGCGGCATTAAGGATGTGCTGGTCTCAAATCAGGTCCGCGACGCGGCCAAAATTGACCGACTGGCGCGACTGCCCAAGCTGGGTGCGCGCATCATCGTTTGCGTCGACGACGTGGCAAACGTCGCCGACCTGTCCAAAGCTGCGGTGCTTCACGGCACGCAACTGGACGTGTTCGTCGAGATTGATTGCGGTGCTGGCCGCTGCGGTGTGACCACCACGCCCGCCGTCATCGAAATCGCCAAAGCGACCGAAGCGGCTGACAACCTGCGGTTTTCCGGGCTCCAAGCCTATCAGGGCGCAATGCAGCACATCGGCAGCTATGACGCGCGCAAGGAAAAGCTGGATGCCGCCATCGCGATGGTCAAGGACGCCGTTGATGGATTGAAGGCCGTAGGAATCGACTGCGAACTGGTCTCGGGCGGCGGCACCGGTTCATATTATTTCGAATCCAATTCGGGCATCTATAACGAGCTTCAGTGCGGATCCTACGCGTTCATGGATGCCGATTACGGCCGCATTCTGGACAAGGACGGCCAACGCCTTGACCGGGGTGAGTGGCAAAACGCTTTCTTCATCCTGACCCAAGTGATGAGCCACGCCAAGACGGACAAGGCGATCTGCGATGCGGGACTAAAGGCCCAATCGATGGATTCAGGCTTGCCGGTCGTGTTCGGGCGCGACGATGTGGAATACATCAAATGCTCGGACGAACACGGGGTCATCGCGGATCCGAAGGGTGTTCTGAAGGTCGGTGAAAAGCTGCGGTTGGTGCCCGGGCATTGCGACCCGACCGCCAATGTCCATGATTGGTACGTCGGTGTGCGTGGCGGCAAGGTGGAAGTGGTCTGGCCGGTCTCGGCCCGCGGCAAAGCGTACTGATCCGACCAAAGGGCAGGCCCGCGATAGACCTGTAAGTCACCCGTGTGCCGGTCTCCCTGCACCTATGACACACGGGCGCACGATTTGATGACAGGAGAAGAGACGATGCTGATCGTACCAGAACGCGAGATCGCCGCGCTAATGACGCGCGCCTCGGCCTTTAAGGCCGTGGAAAAGGTCTTTGCTGCCATGGCTTCGGGCGAAGCCTATAATTTTCCGGTGGTCCGCGAGGCCATCGGCCACGAAGATGCGCTGTACGGCTTCAAGGGTGGTTTCGACCGGTCCGGGCTGACGCTTGGGCTAAAGGCGGGCGGCTATTGGCCGAACAACTTGGCCAAACGCGACATCATCAACCACCAGTCCACCATCTTCCTGTTCGACCCCGACACAGGCAAGGTCGCCGCGATGGTCGGCGGCAACCTGTTGACGGCGCTACGCACAGCGGCCGCCTCGTCGGTGTCCATTCGCCATCTGGCGCGCAAGGATGCAAAGGTCATGGGCATGGTCGGCGCCGGACATCAGGCCACCTTTCAACTGCGCGCCGCGCTCGAGCAACGTGCGTTTGAAAAGGTCATCGGATGGAACCTGCACCCCGAAATGCTGCCCAACATCGCCAAGGTCGCGGATGAGGCGGGGTTGCCGTTCGAGGCGGTCGCACTGGATGGCATGCGCGAGGCGGACGTGATCGTCTCCATCACCTCGTCCTTCGAGGCCAGTTTGATGGCTGATCACGTCAGTCCCGGCACACATATCGCCTGTATGGGTACCGACACCTTAGGCAAACAAGAAGTGGCGCCTGCGCTGCTTGCCAACGCGACGATCTTTACCGACGAAGTGGCGCAATCCATCAGCATCGGCGAAGCGCAGCACGCCATCGCGCAGGGCCTGATCTGCGAGGGGGACATCCACCAGATCGGTGCGGTCATCAATGGCACCCACCCCGGCCGGACCGCTGACGACGAGATCACGCTGTTCGATGGCACCGGTGTCGGGCTTCAGGATCTGGCGGTTGCATCTGCCGTCGTTACACTGGCAGTCGCCCAAGGCATCGCCATCGAGGTGGATGTCTAACCATCCCACATGAGGACCGATTATGACACGAGCCACGCGCATCTTCATCAACGGGTTCGGTCGCATCGGCCGGACCATCTTTCGTCAGGTGATGACTGGCTCTCGTCCAATCGAGGTCGTGGGGATCAACGATGTGGCCGCACTGGATACCTGTGCCTATCTGTTGCGGTACGACAGCGTCTTTGGTCCCTTCCCTACCCCGATCAAGGTGGCGCCGGGCGTCTTGGACGTGGCTGGGCGGCAGGTTGCCTTTCACCACGCCTCTGACCTGCGTCTGCTCGATCTTAGCGACGTGGACGTGGTGCTGGAATGCACCGGACAGGCCCATACGCGCGACGTGGCACAGGCCGGACTGGATGCCGGTGCGCGGCGTGTCCTGATTTCAGGGCCCTCGAAGGCGGCGGATGTCACCGTCGTCTTGGGCGCACAGGACACCTTGCCCGACACGGCGCGGATCGTCTCGAATGCCTCCCGCACCACCAATGCCATCGCACCGCTGCTGCGCACGCTGGATGACCGTGCCAGGATCGGGCGCGCCCATATCACCACGATTCACTGCACCACGGGCAGCCAGCCCACCGTCGATCGCCCCGGCGACCGTCTGGAACGCAGCCGCGCGGCGGGGGAATCCATTGTTCCCACCTCCACCAGCGCTGCGGCCCAACTCGCCACTATTCTGCCGGGACTCGCCGATCGACTAAGCGTTGCCGCGGTCCGCATCCCGTCGATTTCAGTGTCGGCCATAGATGCCGTTATTCAGCTCAACACCCCCCCCCGCCGATCTGGACGGGCTGCTCCGCGATATTGTCGATGGCCAGGTGATCGGCGCGACCGAAGACCCTTGTGTGTCCATCGATTTCAGGGGGCGGACGGAAAGCCTGATCCTTGCCCATCCCGAAACCCAGCGGGTCGGCGCACAACAGATCCGCATCTTTGGCTGGTACGATAACGAATCCGGCTTTTCTGCTCGGATGCTCGACATAACGGAGCGGCTTGCGCCCTCCTTTTCCTAGGAATGATCCCTCATGGCCCTCGACAAAACACCGCCGCTGCCGGAAAAGCAGGCGGCATTGGACTATCACGCCTTTCCGACCCCCGGAAAGCTTGAGATCCGTCCGACCAAGCCCATGGCCACGGCGCGCGATTTGTCCCGTGCCTATTCCCCCGGCGTCGCCGACGCGTGTATGGAAATCGCCCGAGATGCATCCCTAGTCATGAACTATACCGCGCGGCGCAACCTAGTCGCGGTGATTTCGAACGGCAGTGCGGTGTTGGGTCTGGGCAATATAGGTGCGCTGGCCTCCAAGCCGGTGATGGAAGGAAAGGCGGTCCTGTTCAAGAAATTCGCCAACATCGACTGTTTCGACATCGAAGTGGATGAGACTGACCCGGAAAAGCTGGCCGATCTGGTTTGCAAGCTGGAACCGACCTTCGGCGCGATCAACCTTGAAGATATCAAAGCACCGGACTGCTTTGTCGTTGAACGGATCTGCCGCGAACGCATGGGCATTCCGGTGTTTCACGACGATCAGCATGGAACGGCCATTGTGGTGGCGGCTGCGGCCCAGAACGCGCTGCACATCGCGGGCAAACGGCCCGAGGATGTGCGACTGGTGGGGATCGGTGCAGGTGCGGCGGGCACCGCCTGCCTTGCCATGCTGGCCAGTCTCGGTATCCCGGAACAGAACATCACTGTCTTCGACCGTTTCGGCGTGCTCCACAGTGGGCGGAGCGACCTTGCCCCCGAGCAGCGCCGCTTTGCCACCGGAACCGAAGGGATGACCTTGGCCGAGGCGTTGACTGGCGCAGACATGGTGTTGGGCGTCTCTGGCCCCGGCGCCCTGCAGGCCGACATGATTGCGGGCATGGCGGACCAACCGATCATCCTTGCGCTGGCCAACCCGGTGCCGGAAATCATGCCCGAATTGGCACGCGCTGCTGCCCCCGGTGCGATGATCGCGACGGGGCGGTCCGACTTCCCAAATCAGGTCAACAACGTCTTGTGTTTCCCGTTTATCTTTCGTGGCGCGCTGGATGTCGAGGCGACCTGCATCAACGAAGAAATGAAACTGGCCTGTGTTGCGGCCATCGCAGGACTGGCCCGTCAGACGACCTCGGCCGAGGTCGGCGAGGTTTATGAGAATGAAAAGCTGACCTTTGGGCCGGACTACCTGATCCCCAAACCGTTCGATCCCCGATTGTTGCCGACCATCGCCGTGGCCGTCGCGCGCGCGGCGATGGAGACCGGCGTGGCACGCCGGACGCTTGATCTGGACGCCTATCGGCAGTCATTGGACGCCTTGGTGTTCCGCTCGTCCTTGACTATGCGCGGCGTGACGGAGGCGGCGCGGCGGTCCCGCCGCAGGATCGTCTTCGCCGAGGGCGAAGACCGTCGAGTGTTGCGCGCGGTGCAGGGTCTGTCAGAAGAGGGACTGCACACGCCAATCCTTGTGGGCCGTCCTGACGTGATTGCGCAGCGGCTAGAACAGATGGAGTTGCCAATCGCCGCCGGGCGCGACTTCGAGATCGTGAACCCGGAACAGGACGCACGATACGACGAGTATTGGCGCAGTTATCACGACCTGATGAAACGCCAAGGCGTGACGCCGGATCAGGCGCGCGCGATCCTGCGCACGAACACCACGGCAATCGCCGCGGTGATGGTCCACCGCGGCGATGCGGACAGCATGATTTGTGGCACATTCGGCCAGTATTCATGGCATCTGAACTATATCCAGAAAGTACTTGAAACCGACAATCTGTCCCCGGCCGGGGCACTGTCGCTGATCATCCTCGATGATGGACCGATGTTCGTGGCTGACACTCATGTCACCACTGACCCGGATGGCAAATCTCTGGCGCGGACGATCGTGGCCGCTGCCCGGCATGTCCGGCGGTTTGGAATAGAGCCGCGCATCGCGCTGTGTTCGCGGTCGCAGTTCGGCGACCTCGATTGCCGGTCCGGCGTTGTCATGCGGGATGCGCTGACAATCCTAGACCGGATCGCGCCGGATTTCGAATATGAGGGTGAGATGCAAACCGAGCTTGCGTTGAACCCTGAATTACGAGAGCGCCTGTTGCCGGGGAACCGGCTGACCGGGCGCGCGAATGTGCTGATCTACGCCAACACCGACGCCGCCGGCGCGGCGCGCGATCTACTGAAAGGTGTTGCGGACGGCCATGAGGTGGGACCGATCCTGATGGGCATGGGCAATCGCGCCCATATCGTGACGCCCGAGGTCACACAGCGCGGTCTGATCAATATTGCCACCCTCGCCAGCACGGATGTCGCGAGCTACGGGTAATTCCAACGGCCCCATGGATTGACCCGCGCCCATTGGGTTGTGTCGCAAACTTTCTGTCTGACTTTCGCCGTGTCGACCTTTTCGCTATGCCCGCTGCGGCACGGTAGCAGAATGTCGGAGGACGGGGTGATCAGATTCAAGGGCAGCCATTATCCGAAGCATGTCATCCTCTACGCGGTGTATTTCTATGTCCGGTATGCCGTCTCCTACCGCGATCTCGAAGAAATCCTGGCCGAGCGTGGGGTGCATATTGACCACGCTACCCTGAACCGCTGGGTGGTGAAATACGCCCCGCTCATCGCGGCCGAGGCGCAGAAGCGGAAGTCGGCAACCGGTAGATCGTGGCGTATGGATGAAACCTACGTCAAGGTGAAAGGCCGGTGGACTTACCTGTACCGAGCGGTCGACAAGGAGGGCAATACCCTTGATTTCATGCTCTCGGAGCGCCGCGACGAGGCTGCGGCAACCGTGTTCTTCACCCGAACGATCCGGAGCAACGGCTGGCCGGACAAGGTCGTGATCGACAAGAGCGGCGCCAACCTCGCCGGCCTGGAGAACATGAACATCCTGCTGATCCTGAGGGGCTGGTTCTGGCTGATCGAGGTTCTGCAGGTCAAATACCTCAACAACATCGTGGAGCAGGACCACCGCTTCATCAAGAAGCTGACCCGGCCGATGCAGGGCTTCAAATCCTTCGCTGCTGCGCAGGCGACCCTCGCCGGGATCGAGACCGCGCATACGATCCGAAAGGGTCAGCTTGCCGGCAACGGTGGCACCGCCTTTCACCAGTTCGCGGCGCTGGCAGGATAACTGTGTCCAGCAAAAAGCTTGCGTTTAGCATGCGGATATATTTGCGACACAACCATCCGGCGTCCCCCCGCAACTTGACGATGCCCTGCAACGCCAACCTTCGCAAGTTCGCACGTCAAGATGACATGTTCGTGCAGGCGTTGATCCCTTGGGAACCAACTCCACCACCTCGTTCGTAACACCGCGTAGAATGCAAAATTCTCAACGTTTTCCGACTGGTATCAAAAGAATCCTATCCACTGCCTCCACACATCAAAAGATCGCGAAGGAACTTACAGGCAAAAAAATGTTGCTTGGCGATAAGTTGCGTGTCATGAGTTGAGTTGTCGCAATATGACGCAAATCACGCCGTTTAGCGACGAAACATATATGACCCACTAAGAGGTCGTGAGGGCAGAATGAAACCGGACATGAAAACCGTAGCAACCAGTTCCATCGCAGCATCTATTGCGTCGAACGCTGCCCGTCTTTCGGAAGCGCTTAACAACCATATGCGCAACAGTTTTCAGCCCGATAGTAGAAAATCGCTGCGCAAGTTTTATCCTGCCGAAGTCTCTGAACTCACGGGCATCAGCATGTCCAACCTGAGAACACGCCATCAGGAAGGTGATTTCCCTGACGTTGAGACGGATTCCAGAGGCCGCAGGCTTTATACCGCCGAAGAGATCGACCAAATCCGCCATGTGATGGCGAAGACGGGTCGGAATGGTGATTCATATCTTCCCGGACGACGCAAGAACGACGCCCTTCAGGTTATTTCGATTGTGAACTTCAAGGGTGGATCGAGCAAAACAACCAGTGCGATCCACTTGGCGCAACGCTATGCTTTACGAGGTTATAGGGTTCTTGCAATCGACATGGACCCCCAAGCCAGCTTGACCACTATGTTCGGATACCGACCTGAAATCGAATTCGCTGAGAGCGGAACGATTTATGACGCACTAAAATATGAAGATCCGGTTCCGTTGAGCCAAATCATCAGAAAGACCTATTTTCACAATCTCGACCTCGCTCCTGCGGGCCTGTTGCTATCGGAGTATGAGACTGAAACCGCCTATGCACTTCAGCACAAGGTGGATCCGCCGTTCACGCAACGCCTTGCAATTGCTCTCGACGAGGTCGAGGCTGACTATGATCTGGTCATCATCGATTGCCCGCCTCAACTTGGCTTTACAACGATGACAGCCTTGTTGGCATCTACCGGTCTTCTGATCACGGTCGTTCCCAGCATGTTAGATGTCGCCTCAATGGCGCAATTCCTTGAAATGGCTGGAGAAACCGTTCAAACTCTCGAGGAAGCTGCAGGGCCTATCGACTGGAACTTCCTCAAGTTCCTGATTGCTCGATATGAACCAACCGACGTGCCCCAGTCACAAATGGCGGGTTTTTTGCGTTCCATACTTCTGGATCAAGTTTTGACCACTCCGATGCTAAAATCCACAGCAATCTCTGACGCCGGGATGACGCAGCAAACCATTTATGAGCTGGATCCCGCACAAGTTGTCAAGAAGACGCTGGTTCGCATCCTTGAGAGTGTGAATGGCGTCGCTAATGAGTTTGAAAAGACGATCCAGCAAGCTTGGGGAAGGGAAACTGACTAATGGCCCGTAGAAACCTGTTTCAGCCCCCTGCCCCACCAGATGCAGACAGCGTGGCGAGCCCGACCGGAGAGCAAAAATCGCGTTTCCCGAATACCGGCCCAATGAGCGGCGTGAAATCGACGTTGAAGGATGTAGCAAGCAACGCGGTGAGAGAAATCTCTGTTGCCGTCATCGAGGAAAACGGACCTAAGGACCGTCTCTCTTTCGACGATGCCGATGTTGCAAAGCTCGCTGAGAGCATTAAGGCCCACGGCCAACAAGTGCCGATTATGGTCCGCCCGATCGCGGACAAACCCGGACACTACAAGATCGTCTATGGTCGCCGCAGATTGCAGGCCTTGCGATCGCTTGGTATCCCCGCAAAGGCACTTGTCAGATCTCTTTCTGACGAAGAGGCCATTCTCGCCCAGGGGCAAGAGAACACCCAGCGTTTGGATCCCAGTTTCATTGAAAAAGCGCTCTTCGCTGCTGAGCTGACCACAAGTGGCTATGAACAGGCCATCATCCTTGACGCCCTGGCAGTGGACAAGCCAATGCTATCCCGCATGACCAAAGTTGCACGGTCCATTCCAAAGTCAGTCATTGAGCAAATCGGTTCCGCTCATGGCATTGGACGGAGACGTTGGGAAGAGCTCGCGGACCAGTCGCGCAACGACAGCGTCGTTCTTGAACAGATCACTGCGACGCTTCAGCTTGATGCCGCCAAAAGCTCTGACGACCGCTTTGGCATGCTCAGTGACGCCATTACTAAGGCGCTGAAATCTAAGGCGGCTAACGAACCAGCACCCTCCCCTACCCTCTCCATCAAGCTTAGTGATGGGACGGCTTTAGCTGAGGTGAAAGAGACAGCGCGCGCTTTGACCTTTAGGCTGTCGAAATCTGCGACCCCAGAATTTGCTCAGTGGATGCGTAACAACGCGGAAGTTGAGCTTACGCGTCTCTATGAGGCGTGGCAGTCAGAACTAAGGCCTGACTGATCGTTGACCGAGCTAGAAACACTTAGAAAAGGAGCACGACCAACAGCCTAAAAAAGAAAGAGCCCCCCAAGGTTTCCCTAGGAGAGCCCGATCTGTTCTTTGCACTTTCAGATTTACCAGCTTCTCCGCGCCAGTCAACAACAACCGATTCGGTTGCAGGAGATTCGCGGCCTTTTCTTTGATTTTCAGAGATATTGGTGCCTTTCACATCAGGTTGTCGTGAAAAAACATGGCATTTACACAAGCAACTGCATCCTCTGGGCTGCGGACCAGCAAATTATTGTCCGCGGACAATTCTATTCCAGAACGCCACATCGTCGTTGCAACAATTCGCAACGCAGCCCCTCGCCTCGGCCTCAGCGCATCAGTGATTTCGACATTAGATGCGATGCTTTCGTGCCTGGCGCCAAAGCGCAACCACCACACAGTGTTTGCATCAAATTCAACACTCACATTTCGACTGAACGGCATCTCGGACAGAACGATCAGACGTCACGCTGCAACGTTGCAAGAGATTGGTCTACTCGTGCGACGTGACAGCCCGAATCGGAAACGCTTCACAAAGCACAACAGCCACCAGGGCACGGCTCTTCGGTTTGGCTTCGACCTTTCACCACTCTTTGATCGTCTTCCTGAGATCGCATCAATGGCTGCCGAGGTCATGAGGGAACGAGAGCAGATTGATTACCTGCGCGCCAAAATTCGCGCGGCTGCCAATGCGAGCCTAATGGACAACCCCAAAAATGATGCGGTTCTCAACATCTTCCGAATCCTTCGTCGTAAATTATCACTCCAAGAATGCGAACAAATCCTCTTAGATCTGCCAATCAACGAAGTAGAAGCCGAGGCAGCCGATGATGTGCAGTCTACGTTCGCAGCAACTGCGACCGACAGTGACGGTCATTTTGTCCGGCACCATCATAAGTCAAATAAAGAACATATTGATAAAGAAGGCATCACTCTGAAAAGGGACGCCATTCCTATAATTACTGATGTTCCGATCACAATCTCAGAATTGCTATCTGCCTGCCCAGACGCGGCCGAGTTTGCACTGAGACGGATTGAGACGAGCCATGATGTCATTGCCCATGCTCGTACACTTGCGCCGATATTGGGGATCACCAGCCAAAACTATGAAGCAGCAAATGAGCGCCTTGGATCTCTAAGAGCCGCGGCGACAGTTTGGGCAATCATGCAGTTCCATAACAAGATCAAAGCGGTTGGTGCTTACTTTCGCTCGATCACCACCGGATCAAAAAGTGTTACGTTTAGCCCTGAAAAATTGGTTCGACGTCTAGCTAAGATACAGAGCTATGCAGCCTGAACAAATAATTGTCCGCGGACAATTATCTTCCCAAGAAGTCATTGAAAGGGCCCTGATGTTAGTATCGTTACAAACGGTCTCGCAGAGAACAAAGCCCTGCAGCTTTGGTCAGGTTGCCGCGGAACGTATCGCGCCGGCGTTGGTATCTGCGTGTCATTTCAGCGAATGCATGATCCAGTTGCTTTTGAATGTATCGCTCATCGACGTCAGCGCTCGAGGCCAGACCCGCACGCAAACTGTGGCCCGAGAACAGGGCGAGGCGATTCTTTTCTGGCAGCTGGCTGCGGATACCCGCGTCCAACACTGTTTGCTTGATCAACCGCGCGACATGATTGTCAGAGAGGCGCGCATCAAGAGCACGGTTGTTTTCCCGGGTTGTTCGACGGAAGAGGGGGCCACCGTCGATCCTGGCAAAGTGCAGCCATGGCTCCAGCTCATGAACAGGACAGGTTTGCACCGACGTTCCTCGACCAATCTCAACTTCGCGCCAACCGGTTTTGCCACGCAGAAAAAGGATGGCTCCGTCGTCTCCGATCTCGATCCATCCACCGCTATCAGGTATGCCATCGCGGTTGTGATCGAGGCCGACAATTTCAGAGCGACGCAATCCGCCCGCATAGCCAATCAGCAGGATCGCACAGTCCCTGAGCACCCGAAGATCATGGGGCAGGGTGGCGATCATCGCGCTGATATCCTCTGCCTGGATCGCTTCCTTCTGCACTGGTGGAGGCGCGTGCTTTCTCTTGACTTCGGCCAGCACGGTCGCAATGCGGCGATTCTTGCGGTCAAGCGGAAACCCGCGCTGCGCATGGTTCCAAACGAGGCAGGACAGACGGCGGTCTATGGTGCTGACGGAGAGGGCAGGGGACCAATTTACCGGTGCGGCGAGATCCGCCAGGTAGAGACCAACCATTTCGGGCGACGGGGGAAGGCGATCCGCGCCCTTCAGCCTGCACCAGCGCGCGATGTGCTTCCAGTCTACAGCGTAGCCCTTATTGATGTTCTCCGCCGTCGAAGCCTTGGCGTAGCCGCGGGCCGTATTGGATCAACCGATCGAGGGTGCCGGAGACCCAGGGACAGAGGAGGGACGTGCTAAAGCCTTGCCAGCGCCGGGTCTCTCTCGTCGTCCTGGTTGACCACGGATGCGCTTGGCGCGTCTGAACTCGATTTCTCATTCATTTCTTCCATGGCGCCGAACGTATTTCCCTATGTCCGATAAGGCAAGATTATGGGACATAAGTGGATTGCGCAATTTGCGGCGGTTTATGGCTTGATAGATCGCAATAAGCGCCGTCTTGAGCTAGGCTTCTGGCATGACTTACGCCCGGGCTGACGCCGCATACGACATCACCACACTACCCGGGCTACCCGCCTGGGTCGCCTCTGCCCGCGGGGAAACCCTTGAGTATGTGGCGTTTGTGTCGGGCGCGGCGCTGAACCACCTGCACCTCGTGTTGCGCCGCGAGGCGGTGTCGCAGAGTTTGCTGCGCAATCGGCTGGCGCTGCGCGCCGCCGCGGCCTGCGTCGGGCTGAAAGGGCGTCCGGAGCGGGCCGGGGCATTGCGCAACGCCGTCCACTTGTTGCGCTCCGGAGATCTGCCCGGACCGGCGGGTTAGGTCGGCGCCGCGTGGTGGCGCGGCCAATCACGGTCAAAACGCTGCACAGGGCTTTGGCCGCGGTTGACCTAAACGGGATCGCAGCATGGCCCGACGCGGGGCAGAGCACCCCGATTGCCCAGGCGGCGACGGTTCTGGAGACGGTCCTCGCGACGACGCCGCGCGGGGAAGTCGCCGCTTTGATCCTGACGGATGCCGCGCTCGCGTAGGTGCTCGGCAGGAATCATCTGCTGCCGCTGCTGGCCGCCGGGCTGAAACAGGGTGATCTGCGGCTGGCTTGCCACCGTGCGGTGAATGCCTCGGCGATTGAGGCCGTGCGGCTGGCGGCGACCCTGGCACGGCGAACCGCGCGACTGCAAGCGGTGGCGCCGAAACTTCGGGCGAAGCGGGCAGGGGAGTCCGTCAAAATCTTCCTGAGCCGAGATGCGGTCACGGCTTCCGCCCTCCCCTTTCCGGATCGGGCGGCGCGCAGGTTTGGCTACCGGTTACTCGAACTCGATGACCTTCGGGAACTCACCGGGCGCGACAGCTTCCGGCTTTACGGAGTTTAGGGATGGCAAAGGATCGATCTGCGCAGGAACTTGACCGCGAACTGACCAACCTGCGGCTGGAGCTGCACTCGCGGAATAGAAGCGGCGGCTATTTGCCACCGCTGCGCCGGTGCCAGGGCCAGTCATACTTCGGAATAAACCGGTTGACAGAATGTCGCATCTATCGGATATATTCAATATGGATATCAAGTCTTCTAATAAAATACATTCCGATAAGGGCGTTCGACCTTTGTCAACGGTATTAAGGACGCTTGAGGTCGTGGATTACTTTGCTGGGCGTTCCCGCCCCGCGCGGCTAACGGAAATTGCGTCGGCACTAAATCTGTCGCGGGCGACAGCCTATCAACGCGCGTTCACTTTGCTTGAGGCCGGATGGCTGGAGCAAGATGAAGATGGTCGTTACCGCTTGTCGATGCTGGCCACGCGGGTGGCGGCGGCGGCGCTGGAACAGGCGGATCTTGGGGCGCGGTCCGGCGCCGTGCTTTCCGAATTGACCGACCGCACCGGCAAAACCGCGTCGCTTTGCGTTATGCACCGGGGTGAGCCCAGCATCGTTGCGCGGGTCGAAAGTGAAAGTCTTCTGCGCGCTGAACAAAAGATCGGGACGGGGCTGTCACTAGAAGGCTCTGCTTCTGGACGGGTTCTGGTTGCTTTCGCCGACGAAGTTACAGTGGAACGGATGCAACTTCGCGGGTCGGAACTTCCTACCGAAGACGTGCTGCGACAAGTTCGGCAAAATGGTTACGCTGTATCCAGCGGGCAGGTCCAGACGGGCGTGCTTGCCATTGCGGCGCCAGTTTTTGACGTCCACGGCAAATGTTGCGCGGCTTTGTCACTGGTTGGGCCTTCGTACAACTTCGATACCAATGAACTGTTCTCGCCGTTGATAGATGCCGCAAATCGCTTGACCGATATTTACAAAGGGAGCTCCGGGACATCATGACTCAGTCTCTTCATCAGTACGGGGCTGACGGGCGTCCGACCTTGCGCAATTGGCGTGAGGTTATGAAACCCGAACGGCTTGTCGCGATGCAGCCTAATCGGTTGAGCGGGACACGTGCGATTGTCGCCCGGATGGTTCGGGAACGTTGGGATATTCGCAACACACGCATTGATGTGGATGCGGACGGGAATGGCACGGTCGTGTATTCGATCAGCACACCGCGCAAAGAATTCAGCTTCATCGCTTTTTCATTCAAGCCCAAGCCCGAAGGCCGTACCGGACGGATCATCGGGCGCACTTGGGACATGATGGGCACTCTGAATGAGGGTCCTGCAACCGACGAAGACATCCGCGCAGCTCGCGATCGGCTGCCGTTGTTGTATCGCGGGCGGGCGACACCGAATGCCCTAGTCTGGTGTCGTTGCAATCGGTCACTTCGGGCGTTCGACGCAGCTCAATCTGCACTGGAAGCGGGGCGCCAACCCGATATCGAGGAATTGAGCGCCATCAGTTATCTTATGCGGAACACTGGGTTGGACGGGAACGGCACGTTCGGGACACGTTCTTTCCCGTCGCTCGGCGAAGATCACGATTTGGGCGGTGTTTTGCAGGCGCAGTTGTTGCTGGGCTATTTGATGCGCGAATTTTCGTGCGATCTGGTCAGCCATCTGGCAAAGTTACATTCTGACACCGCTGTTGAATTGGCGCCCGAATTCCGTCGCTACGTCGGGGTTGGCAATGGTTCGGCGCTTGGCCTGATTTTTTTCATCCAGAAGCATCCCCGTCTTGTCGATTCCTGGATCACCGCCCGTGAAACAGCAGTCGCAAAGGCTTTGGGACTGAATGTTGCGCGGGATCGAGATACTTTAGAGCGTCTGAAATCCTTGCTGAATCGAGCCGTTCGGTTCAGGCGCGAAGACCGGATGTATTACGAATCCTTCGCCTCCAGCGCGCAGGTCGCGGATGAGCTTTCGACGCTTTTGCCGTTGCTGGATGAACTCGCGGACAAATGCACCATTGGCGGCGAGGTGCCGGAATATCCACTGGACGCTCTGGCGCGTCGCTGTGCGCGGACCTTTATGCCTGAAAGCTACGAAACCTTCCTGTCACTGATCGTAGAATTGATACCGGATGAGGCCGATGCGCTATTGTCTGGTATCGGCGGCGCGGATGAATATGTCGTTGATCCGACCATGACAGCGGGCGATCTGACGCTGCGTTTGAGGCAGGAGTATGAATGGGCGCTGAGCATGGATACTACTGCGCCGGGCGCAATGGAATATGTCTGGTATAAGTCCGAAACAGCCGAAGAACCGCGCCGTGGCGCCCGCCGCGAAGCGCCGGAGGCACGCGATCTGGCCATCGACATGCCGGGCGATCTGCAACGGTTGGTGGCGGATCTCGACGCGGTAGTGCCTGACACCGCGATGGCGCATTTTCTGCTGGCCCACCCGCAACACCGATTGGCAGTCGCCCGCGCGCAGGCGTTGCAGGGCCGGTATTTTCACACGCCGCACGCCAACGTCAACGCGGTGGATTTCGTACCGATCCATCTGGTGCGGCTGATGAATTCCGCCTTTCATGGGATTGACAAAACCCGTGACTTTCTGGGTCGGAATCTGCGCGGTGTGCTGTTTCACGGGGCACCCACCCGCGATGATATTCGCGCGGGGCAGGGGGCCGACTGGTTCTATCCCGAAGAACCGGTACAATGAGAGAGACATCAGACATGCTACGGATTATGCCGCGCGAAATGCGCATGATGTCCGAGAGGATCCTTTCGCTGACGGATCTGCCTAAGGGCTTCATCACGATGATCTGCGATACGATCATGTACTCAGAGGCGATGGGTCTCGGCGGGTTCGCGATGCTTGAAGCGCAAATTGACGCGTTGAAGCCGTCTGATCCCGCGCGGCTGCGATTGGATGCGCATGGCCAGACGCTGGACGCTGGTGGGCTGCATGCCTGGACCGTCGTTCCCTCAGCGCTTGACCTTCTTGGATTTGCGGTTTCGCAGGGGAAGACGGCGCGCCTGACCATTATAAATACGCTGGGCGCTAATGAACTGAGCGTCGCTGAAGGGCTGGGGCGCAGGCATGGGCTGGCCGTTCTGGTCGAAGCTACAACGCTGACCGCTGAAGGGCTTGACGCGCCAGATGACCCAATTTTGACGCGAGTTTTGCAAGAAGGGTGTTCGATTGCCGAAGATCAATGGTGGCGAATTTGGGCGCTGGCACAGACCGCACTATCACCGGATTCCGTAGTTTCGAGACGTCACGCTGGGCCGGTCATCGTCGCAGATGACGGTCAGATCATCGGACGCAAGGACAACGACGACGACACCGACTTCTCCCTTATCACTTCCTTCCATCCCGAACCGACTGACACTTCGCGCAACGGAGCCGAAAAATGATTATAGACGGACTGCAATGCGGTCATTTTGACCGCGACGCCTTTGAACGACTGCAAAAGGCAGGCGTGCACGGCGTCGTCGTGACTTGCGGCTTCTGGGAAGGAACACTGGAAAGTCTTGATAGCCTTGGGCGTTGGCGGGATCTGGTTCGCGAAAACAGCGACATCGTCACAATCGCCACCAGCCCTGCCGAAATCGAAGCCGCCGCCGTAGAAGGCAAGGTCGGTGCGATCATGGGGTACCAGAACACCAACCTGTTCGAGGGGCGCATTCGCCTGATCGAAATGTTTGCCGAACTGGGTGTGCGGGTCATACAACTGACCTACAACAACCAAAACGAACTGGCTGGCAGCTGTTACGAGGTAGAGGATTCCGGGCTGGCGCGGTTCGGCAAACAGGCGATTCTGGAAATGAACCGGGCAGGCATCCTTGTTGATTGCAGCCATGTCGGCAACCTGTCGACGCTGGACGCGATCAAAGCGAGCCAAAAACCGATTGCCGTCACCCATGCCAATGCTGACAGCCTGTTCAGCCATAAGCGAAACAAGACCGACGATGTACTGCATGCGCTGAAGGAAACCGGCGGCGTGATCGGTTGCGCCACTTATCGCAATATCACCGGTGATCGTTACTGCAAGACCATCGAAAACTGGTGCGAAATGGTGGCCCGGACGGTCGATATCGCCGGCATCGACAGCGTCGCAATTGGCACTGACCGGTCGCACAATTTCACTAAGCCGGATTATGAATGGATGCGTATGGGGCGTTGGACGCGCGAAGTCGATTATGGTGCCGCCTCTGCAGCCCGCCCCGGAAAGGTGCCGCCACCGGATTGGTTTCAGAATGTTGAGGACATGAACGTCATTCCCGGCGGCCTGTCCTTAGTCGGGTTTTCCCCGGAAGAAGTTAACAAGATTACCCACGGCAACTGGTTGCGCCTATATGCAGCCACGTTTCGTACCACCTGATAATAATGACTGACAGAGAGGTTCCAATGTCTAATTCTACACGTTCAAAGCTGATCCGTCCGTCGCGCCGCCAGTTCCTGCACGGTACTGCTGCGCTGGCCGCCGGCACACTGGCCGCCCCATCCATCGGGCGGGCGCAGTCCAAAGAGCTTTACGTCAATTCCTGGGGTGGTCCCTGGCTTGAAGCCGCGACCGCTAGCCTGTTCGATCCGTTCACTGCGGCCACGGGCATCAAAGTCAACACTGTTTCGCCAGTGTCTTTTGCCAAGCTGGCAGCACAGGTGCGCACTGGGGTCTATGAATTTGATGTTACGACGCTTGGTGGCGGCGACATCATAGCGGCCAACAACGCAGGTCTGTTGGAAGACATCGACTCCCCCTATGACGGCGGGTTGTTCCAAAACGGCGTAGCCAGCCACGCCTTTTCGACCGTTATCGCATGGCGCACCGACAAGTATGAAGAAGCGCCGCAAAACTGGGCCGATTTCTGGGACGTTGAACGCTTCCCCGGAGGCCGTTCGTTGCAACGCTATGCCGCGCGGGTTTTGCCGCTTGCGCTACTGGCAGACGGCGTCGCAATGGAGGATCTGTACCCGCTGGATATCGAACGCGCCTTTGCGAAACTGGACGAGATCAAGCCGCATATCCGCGTCTGGTGGACGGCTGGTGCCCAATCGACACAGATCCTGCGCGATGGCGAAATCGACATGATCGGTATTTGGCACGGTCGTTACTTTGAGGCCGAAGATGCAGGCGCGCCGGTTGCGATGACCTGGAACCAGTCGGAAGTCGACAGGGCCTATTGGGTAGTGGCGAAGAACACGCCGAATATGGACGCTGCGAAAGAATTCGTGAAATTTGCTACGTCGCCTGAACCGCTTGCCGGGTTTGCCACGCTAGGCAACTACGGCGCGCTGAATCCTGCCGCGTTGGAATTCGTACCGGATGAGGCGAAACCTCGCATGCCGACGTCGCCCGATAACTATGCCAATGCCTTTGAGCAAGACATGGCGAATTGGGGCGGCGATCCGCAGGAAGTTGCCCTGCGCTTTGACGAGTGGCTGGCCACCTAACACACGCTTTGGGAACGGGGCGGTTTAATCGCCGAAAGGAACAGGACACAGCATGATGCGTCGCATGACACGACTGGTCGATCATCAGACGATTTGGCCTTGGCTGCTGTTGCTGCCCCTAGCGGTGTATCTGCTGGTGTTTTTTGCCGTCCCGCTTATCGAAGTTCTGAAAATGAGCGTGACCGAGCCCAAACCGGGGCTCGGAAATTACCAAAAGGTTTTCACGGGCGCGCTATATGGCAAGGTGTTTCTGAACACCTTTGGCACGGCGACATTGGTCACCGTTTGTTGTCTGATCGTCGGATATCCGTTGGCTTACCTCATGTCGAACACGACGCCGCGCCGCGCGATGATGATCTTGCTGCTGATCACGATGAGTTTCTGGACCTCGTTTCTTGTGCGCACCTATGCTTGGATGGTGCTGCTAGGAAACAACGGTCCGATCATCTGGCTGATCGAGATGATCGGTATTGCAGATCCGCCGGGGCTGTTGTTCACGCGCTTTTCGTCGACACTGGCGATGGTGCATATTCTTGCGCCATACATGATCATGAACATTTATTCGGTGATGAAAAAGATTGACCCGGTGCTGATCCGCTCCGCCGAAAGCATGGGTGCAAGGGGTGGTTCGCTGTTTCGCCACATCTATTTGCCGCTGACTGCGCCGGGAATTGCGAATGGTGCGGTGCTTGTTTTTGTCATTTGCTTAGGCTTCTACGTCACGCCCGTGTTGCTGGGCAGCCCGCGCGAACAGATGGTAGCGGGGTTGATCGGCAACCAGATTGAACAGTTCCTGGCCTTCGGGCTTGGGTCCGCGATGGCCGTCGTGCTGTTGGTGATTACGCTGATTGTTTTGGGCATTTATCACAGCCGTTTCGGCCTCGACAAACTCTGGGGATAGGGACGCGCGATGAACACCTTTGTACGCTGGTTAGGCTATCTGTTCGTCATCTTCATCGCTGCGCCTTTGCTGGTGGTTGTGCCGATGTCGTTCTCCACCTCGTCCTCATTGGAGTTCCCGCCCCCGGGTCTTTCTTTGCAATACTATGAGAAGTTCTTTTCCGATCCCGCATGGCTTCGGCCCGCGTGGAACAGCATCCTGATCGCGTCAGCGACAACCATTCTGACAATGATCCTCGTGATCCCGGCGACTTTTGCGCTTGTACGCCACAGATTCTGGGGCAAGGGCATCGCCAATCTGATGATGATGATGCCACTGGCCGTGCCTCATATTGTGATGGCGGTCGGGTATTATTCTTATTTCGGCGAACTGCGTCTCGTACACACTCATTTGGGCGTCATCCTTGCGCACACTTGCCTGTCGGTACCGATCACCTTTCTGGTTCTGTCGGCCAACTTAAAAGGCTTTGATCGCACGCTGGAGCAGGCAGCGCGCAGCCTTGGGGCATCGCCGCGCCGCGTGTTCCTGCATATCACACTGCCGATCCTGCGGCCCGGCCTGATGATTTCGGCGCTGTTCGCCTTCATTCAGTCGTTCGACGAAACTGTGGTTGCGATTTTCATCTCGGGGCGCGGTGCAGAAACCCTGCCGCGCAAGATGTTCGATTCGATCCGGCAAGAGGCCGACCCGGTCATCGCCGTTGTATCCACCCTGCTGTTCGTCGCAGTCATTCTGGGGCTTTTGGCACCGCAGATCGTAAAAGCTGTTCAATCAGCCCTTGGGCGATCCGCCCGCAATGCTTCGGAGTAGATGATGAGCAGTTACCTGCAACTCAGCGGTATCAACAAAACCTACGGCAATTTCACCGCGCTGGAAAATGTCGATCTTGAAGTTGAGAAGGGTGAATTCGTTACCTTCCTTGGTCCGTCGGGGTCAGGAAAAACCACGACTTTGATGTTGATCGCAGGGTTTGCGACGCCGACACGCGGTACCATCGATATTGAGGGCGCGTCACTGGCGGGGCTTGATCCGCAGGACCGTAATATCGGCATCGTGTTCCAGAACTATGCCCTGTTTCCCCATAAGACGGCAGCGGAGAACGTCTATTTTCCGCTTCAGATGCGGGACGTTAAAAGGCTCGAAGGCATGCGTCGCGCGGACGAGATGTTGGATCTTGTCGGTCTAGCCGGATTTTCGCATCGCTATCCCAAAGAGCTTTCAGGTGGGCAGCAACAGCGAGTCGCCTTGGCACGTGCATTGGTGTTTGAACCCGATCTATTGTTGCTGGATGAACCGCTCGGCGCGTTGGACAAGAACCTGCGCGAGCAGATGCAGATCGAGATCAAACGTATCCAGAAAAAGCTTGGCGTGACGACGATTTTCGTGACCCACGACCAGACAGAAGCAATGTCGATGTCCGACCGGATCTGCGTTTTTTCCAATGGTAAGATCGAACAGTTGGGCAAGCCGCTGGACATCTACCACCGTCCGAAGACCAAGTTTGTTGCGGATTTCATCGGCGAAAGCAATCTGATCCCGGCGAGGATCACCGACGCGGCCAACTGCAAAGCGCAGAGCAATGTGCTGGGCGACGTCACTTACGGCACGCAGTCCGGGACTGAATTGCGCGATGGGCAAGAAGTGTCGCTGGTAATTCGCCCCGAGCATCTGAAACTGTCAAGCAAACGTCTTGCGGATCGGATGTCGGCGGGCATCGAAATTGAAACCATCGTGAATTACGGCGACAATGCGCTGGTGATCGGAACGTCGGAATCGCAGCAGATCCGTGTTCGGGTGCCCGGGGCTGATGTTGTCATCCTGAACGAGGGCGACAAATGCTTCATCAGCTGGACCCAGGATGACGTTTTCGTTGTGACGGATTAGAATCGCACAGGCCGATTTGGGCATCGTCAACTTGTTGACCCGACTTTTGGCTGTCGGTAGCAGAGGTGGATGATCAGCCAGATTTCCCAGTTGCGCCTGAAAGGCTACCGTTATTCGCGTTCTGTCATGTCTAAGGCGGTTTTGGCGTACCATTGTTTGCGCGCGGAAAGCCCGGCACGATAAGAGTCGATAACGTCCTATGTGCGGAATAATTGGCTGATTTGGCATCAGGTCATTGTCGTGTCGAGGCGTCTCGACACGTTCAAAGCATGGCTCAGTTTGGCTTTTTGGTCAACGACAGTCTCTCCCATAACAAACACAGAGTACGCTTTTGCGGCTCTCACCGTCCTTAACACGAGATCATCGGGTCGCTAACACAGAAGGCCTAAACATTATCTACGAGGTCAGTTGCCTGCCTCCACGGCCCTTACAGAGAAAGGTCCTTCTGCGATTGATCACCCCTCAAAGAAGGGGCGATAGGGTTCGCCGTGCTTGATGATCCCGTGAATAGTACGGGCCATTTTGGCGGCGATTGCGGTATACGCCTTGCGGCGCAAATGGGTGTTGTGGCGGTCCTTCGCAATGTAGCGTTCGAACTTGTCGCGAAAGCTGTTGGTCCGCTGCAGAATGGCGACTTGGCCGGCCATCCAGAGGGTGCGACGCAGGCGTGCGTTACCATATTTGGACAGTTTGGTTTGACCGCGGAATGTGCCGGACTGAATGGTAGCAAGGTCCATGCCGCAGAATTTGAGGAATTGTCGGTGATGTCTAAAACGGCGTAGATCACCTGCTTCAGCCAAGATGGTCAGGGCGTTGATCGGTCCGATCCCAGGTATTGATGTGAGCAGTTGATAGTCAGGAAGATCTTTGAGCAATGCAACTGAACGATCCTCAATCTGATTGCGTTGCGCGATGAGACTGCGACCTTCGCCGAGGACCAAACGGAACATGCTGATCGCGTCAGAATCAGGAGCAACTGGCAACCCCACTGATACTTTGGCGGTCTCGTAAATATCTGCGAGCAAACGTTCTTTTGCGACCTTGCGACCCACAACGTCCCAAGCGTCAGCGGTAAATGCGTCCTTGGTCATGGCTGAGATAAAGTGCGGTGACGGATAGCGATCAAGGAACGTAAAGAACCAGTCGCTGCGTGAACTGCGATGAAAGCGGTCGGCTTCAGGAAAGTACAGCGGCACCCTCTCATGCATGTAAACATGCACTGGGCAGTGGATAATGTGTCAGAATCCGATGCCACAACTCGGTCTTCGACTTTGAAACGATATCATGGGTCTTGGACAATTCCTGAATGTCGTTTGTCCCACGCACCAGCGGATCGTGGTAGAACTGCTCATTCCCAATCTCCATCATGTGGAGGATCACCTGGGCGTCCTTGGGATCATTCTTATCCCAGCTGTTGTGAAGAGCTTCCCGAGTACGCGCCAATGCCACTGACGACACCAGCTTCACCTCAAAGCCTGCGGTTGCAAGATGATAGGCCAAGGCGCGGTGGTAATTACCAGTAGCTTCAAATGCTGCGCGCACTGGGCGGCCGTAATCCTTTAACGCGGTGATGAGGCGGGTGAAGTCAGCGAGCTCGTTTAAAACAGTTAAGCGACGGCGGCGCTTCTTGCCCGGAACAGAAATCAAAACTTCATGCCGCGCTTTGGCGATGTCGATAGCCACCAAAACAGGCGTGTTCTGTGCAATTGTAATCACGGTCATAGTCGGTCTCCTTTGCGGTGTGGTTTGTGCAAAACCACTGTAGGGACCTGAGACCCGGCTATGACCACCAGCTGCGCTATTTGCGGCTGCGCAGGCGGTCATAGCCTCTAAATCAGCATCATTCCGAAGGTGTTACGGGACAGAGTTCACCAGCAAGGCTATTCTGAAGTGGGCCAACGACAACAAGGTCGAGTGGCATTACATCGACCCCGGCAAGCCGCAACAGAACGGTTACATCGAGTCATTCAACGGCAGCCTCCGCGATGAATGCCTCAACGAAGAGATCTTCGACAGCCTGACCGACGCCCGCCGAACGCTGGCCCTCTGGCGCTACGATTACAACAACGTCAGGCCGCATTCATCGCTCGGCAACAAGACCCCCGCAGAAGCGCGCCGAGCGCTTGAGCTAGCAGAAGCGCGCCGAGCGCTTGAGCTACTTGATGGCATCGCGCCCGGCGCGCTTGCCACACCCGA
>NZ_JAKVTW010000027.1 GCF_022489065.1 Vreelandella neptunia
ACTCGACCGCTACCTGAAGCGGAAATACCAATCTCGGCTTTCAAGGAAACTTGGACGTTTTCGGCTTACTCCAAAGAGGACAGTTTCGAAACCACTGTCCAATTAGCAACCAAATATTTTGGCCACGTAATGCAGCGAGGTTGCTGTCAATCGAGTAGAGGACCATCAATCCGCCGATAATTTGGAGCCCCAATGAAAAAACCGTATTAGTTTCTTCTACTTTTTGTGGAAATGCCTGCAATGACAACCGGTGCGCTCCAACGATCAATGCCGCTGACCAAATGGGCCAAGCATCCATAAACCATCGGTAAAAACGCTTCATATACGTTCCCTGATATTCTTAACGCCGCCAGCATGCACGCCAGCGGAATGGAGGCGAAGCCGCAATGTAGTTAGCGTCGCCATGCTTGGCTTGGTTATAAGTTGTCTGGCAGGAAACCAAAACCTATGCCGATTGCTCAAGCTCTTTAATGGCATCCCGTAAACTGCTTCGGCTCCAGCTGCTCCGCATGTGATTAATGAGCTTTGCTGCATCGTATTCGAAATCGACCTCAATAGCCGACCGCTCTCCTTCCAAAAAATACTCTGCAGTTAATATCGCGCCAACAATCGGGTCTTCCCGCAACGCCTTGGCCAGTTTTACTCGATCCCCGATGTGGCCTTCACCTTCAAGGTTTACATCTAAAATTTTGGATTCTTTTGGCCCAATCTCAGTGCAAGACCCTACTGACTCTCTTGAACCCCAAATCAGCTTTGACCGGCCTTTCAATTTGAGCCAGAACGAATCCTTCTTTAAGTGGACTGCCACATTGTCAAGTGCAATGGCTTTGTCAGCATTATTAGAGACAGCGAGCCTGACTGATAGGTTACTTTTCTTGAATATATTTCCGGTGCCTGAGGAAAACGTAACGGTGTCTTTATCAGCTTTAAGAACAAGCGGCTCTCCTTCGTCCGGTGGCAAACTCTCTTCCCATGTCTTATAACCAGCCCAATAAAATGAAGCGATCCCGCCAACATATAGAGCCAGTGATACATAATCAGATACCTCCAAACACTGGCAGCACAAGGACCAGTACAAAGGAGTTCGCACCCAGATACACAGATCCATGGTGTAGGAGCTGCTTCAAATATCGCCGATGGCCAGTGTCGCTACTCATAAAATCCTTTGTGTTGAAGATGACTTATAACAGCGTATTAGACGGCGCGTTCTATGATTGAATGAACGTGCTGGCACTTTTTCCGGCAAATACAGCCTGCCAAACATTCCCAAGTCTATGATCCTTTGGGTTATTAATTTCCATTAAGCAGTATAATCTAAATTCGTGCGCCTGCTGCATTTCCCGGAATGTCTGCTCAGGGTCGCTATCAGCGACAGTCGGCCAGAAGCGGCCCGATCCCAGCAGGCCAAGAGGCAGCACTTTTAGGGGCGATTAGTCTGTATCCCAAGCTGCCTGCGTGGCAGTGTCCAGGTTACAGTTCAGCTGGCGGCAGCCTCCTTGGCACGTTTATCGAAAGCTTTGATCCAGTCCAACATAACTTGGACATCCACCAACAGTTCATTCGGATCGGGTAGCCAAGTCGGGGTCTCCGTTGGTTGAGAGTGCTCGAACGCGGAGTATTTGGTCATCATCCCGTTGATCATGGCGCAATCTTCAGAGGTGATGGCGTTCAAGCTTTTCAGCTTACCAAAGGTGTGGATCTCACGACGGTAGCGATTGATGATGCCGGAGCAGAGGTGATCCTCGACTGATCGCTCAACTAGGATACGGAAGTTGCTGCATGCATCCTTCAAGGCGAGCGCTCTTAGTGGGGCATCATACTTTTTGATAGCCCCGATACTGCTGATCATTTGGCCAAATCCAGCCTTTGGCTTGAGTGAGAACACGTCGATGGTTGCAGGCATGCCAGTGCTAGCGCCGTCACGCCCGATAGACTCAACGTGGACATCCACGGGCGAGAGCCCGACTGCTGGCCTTTGCGCAGCAGCGTTTCCAAGGAGCACCATCAACGACAGGCGATGGGTGAACACGATCACCTGACGGTCTTTGGCTAGGTCTACTAGACGTTTCGCGACGGCCTCCTCATAGCGTTGGTCCAGCGACGAAATCGGGTCGTCAAAGATGACTGGCAGCCCTCGATCCGCACCGGTAGCATCGGCTAGAAACGCGGCCAGCGCCACGATCCGTTGCTCGCCTTCACTCAGGATCTCGCGGTTTTTCACGGGTGTAATTGCGTCTTTCAGCTCGATGTAGAAACTGTAGACTCCTTTACCTGCTGCCCGGTGGTTCATTCGCACTGGAAGCGCACTGCCCCCAAGTGCTTGAAGCTCTGCGTTGAATCGGTCGCAAAAACCCTTCGCCAACTCCGTTTCGCCGATCGCATTGCTTTTTATCGTGAGCGCTCTGGTCTGGGTCAGCTGGGTAGCGGCTTCGATCGTCGCCACGCGCTTGAGGCGCACAACTTCTGCTTTGACCGCTTCGATCTGACCGGCAAGCCATTCCTGGGCTCGAAGCTCGCGCAAACGGGTCTCCTTCTGGGATCGCCCTACAGGATCCAACAGGGTTGCTAGCGCATCGCGTTGGGACGTTGTTGTTGCCACAGCATGGCCAAGCGCGTCCGTCCAAACCGACCAAGTTACAGGCGGGACGTCAGACAGATCCGTGGCGCTACTCATTGCCTTGAGCCTGGCGTCTATCTCATTGGCAAGCGCGCTGGCTTGCTCGGTGTCGAGACCAACGGCACTACACTGCGATTGCCATGCTGGCTCGACGATTTTGTTGGGGAGGGACTTCATCAATGTGACCAGGACACCTTCAGCGGCTTTCGCCTCCGTCTGCAGAGTATCGGTGAGATACTGCTCGAAGCTTGTCAGCCGTTCTTTACCTTCTGGTTCGAGCGGTTGCTGGCATAGCACGCAGCGCGCCCCCTCTCCTACATGCGGATGGGCATGATCCGGGTAAGCCGAGGTGGTTGAATACGCCTTTGCTGCTTCCCACAAGGTCTGCCAGACCGAGTCTCCGACACCCATCAAAGGCAAACCGTTTATGAAGGACGTCGCGTATGCGGTGGCCGCTTGGCGCTTTCTAATTGAGATCTTGCGCGCCGAGATGAGGGCTTCTGCTCGCTCGTTGCCCAAACTTTCCATCAGGCCCGAAACACTCTCGCTCAGCTTATCCAATCGATCTAAATCACCCACGGTCTTGGCATGGGCTACCGCAGGGTTTGGCTGGGCGAGTGCTGTCTCTAGCGCGAGGCGTTCCTGAAGAAATGCGTCGGAAAAGACACAAGCCTTCCCGATCTCGTCATCGCTGAGGTTCGGCTTTAGTCTTTGAAGATAAGTGGCCGCCGATGTCTGCGCATAGTCTGGTGGAACTACCGGAAGCTGGCTGATGAGCTTGTCAGCACGAGCCTTCAGGCGATCATTGACGCTATCAGAAATCCTAATTAGTACGCCGACAAAGCGCATAGCGCGGGGGAGGTGGGTGGCGGTGCTTTCAGTGTCCCCGAGTTCCAGTGCGGTGGCAGAGTCGAAGACCGGCACCGCGTTGAGTTTGGGATGTGGCCCGGCGACAGCCTCCCACTGGAGTTCACTCGATATCGGGCTGTCTTCGTTCGAACTGAGTGTGGTGACCCTCACCTTAGCAGAGGCGATCTCGGTTACATCATCGAAAACGTTGCTGTGTATTGTTCCTTTCGCACGCGCGCCACAAATATGCTTCATAAGCCGCGCATAGCCTGACTTGCCTGATCCATTAGCACCGTAAACGACGGCCATGTGCCCTTTGGAAAGATCCAAAGAAGCCTCCGCGCCGATGGCGTTCACCCCGCGGATGGTCGTCAAGGAATCGATCCGCAACGCACCAGCGCCAGTGGTTCCGAGAATAACGCCGGGGGCCAAAGCAGGATGCGTTGCATCCAAGGTCTTGGCCGCTTCTGCCATACAGTGGGTGGTGAGGGCTTTGAGCTCATCTTCTGTAGGCATGCGTCTGTTCTTGATGACCCCACCCGCTGCCATGCGCAACCAACTGGTGCGAGTATTCAGCCAATCTTCCAGCTTAATGGGCACAGCCGCAGAGTCTTTCTTACTCATAAATGACATGCTCCATGTTCGGCAATGTGCCAGAAAGGCAACGCGCCCCCTTCTCATATGAAACTTGGTCACACTCAAGGGTAAGGGAACGCTAGTGGAATTTGCCCTCAAAACCTGAGAGATATTTTCAGGCCGAACTAATAACCAGGATGCCTCGACTGCAAACGCCCACCGGTACTGCACGGTAACAACCAACAATTTGGGCAGTCGCGGCACGCATTAACTTTGGCGGTGCGACTTCCGCTATGGGTCGTTATCGGAAAATCGAGATTCCTCATAATTCTTAAGCTGACAGTATCTTAATCAAAAAAGGCTGTCACGGTTTATTGATTTTCACGCGTTTCCCACCCTCCTACCTCTGGCCTACAGTTATCAATCGCTCACGTATATCCGATCTCTCACTACGCACTCTTATCGAGGTGCATGGCCATACCGATGCAAGGAAGTAGGAGCCCTTCCCCCTTTTTGGTACCACGGAGTCTTATATATTGTGTCAGTGGCTTCCCTATCTCCCCCTGAGACCTGCAATCCAGCAGGAATGAGAGAGAAACGATCATGGAACTGACTAAATTTGACGGCTTTGCAATCTGTAGTGACACCGTGACAGGTTCACATGGCGACTTCATGATCACAGTGTTGCTCGGCCATGATCCAGATGTGACACCGAACTGCTTTGATACCTATTCAGGTTCCGATAAGGAAACCTGGGCAGAGAATAAGTGGTTCTTCGGTGTGCTCAAGGCCAAGGTCGAACTGAAGGTAGGTAGCCAATCTGTTCTTTTGGACGATGTGGCAGCTGTACTGGGGGGTATTGAGGTCAACAAGACCGAAAATAATGCTCACCTTGACGTTCATGCTCGTGAACTTGCTCAAGATGCTCTTGAGCAGGGAATAGAGATTGTTGAACAGATCAAGACCGCTGCGTAGTACATTCAACAGACCCTTCACTTGTGAAGGGTCTGTCACATTCAGGCTGAACCGATCGCTGCTGTGCAACATTCCCCCTCTTTCTCTGACATCCGATAAGCGGATTTCTAAGGTTATCTATGCAGTGTCCCCCCTTAGTGCGTTGATGACAATGGCAAGGCATCAGGACTATCTGTGCAACATCCCCCCCTCTTGCCCTGGGCCTGATACCAGGCGCCAGTTTTCTTTGTGTGCAGTATTCCCACCGGCCCAGTTTTGGGTCACCTGGTCCCCTACCTCCTTTCGAGACCTGTATTCCGCAGGAATGAGAGAGGAGATTGATCATGGGCAAGAGCACTGTGATTTATACCAAGATTGGTGAGCACCGTGGTAAGCAGCGTCTGTGGCTAGAAGGTAATCGGCTGGCGCGTACTGGGATCACACCAGGGCAGCGCTTCAACCTCGTTGCCGGCCGTAAGAGCCTGACCCTGCAATTTACAGAAGATGGTGCTTACAAGGTGTCGCGCAGAAAGCGTGGTGAGGTCGAGTTGCCAGTCATAGACATTACGGCAGCTGAGCTGGCGCAAGCGTTGGGCAAGGTAGAGAGGGTGCGTGTCGTCGTCAGGGGGAATCGTGTCGACATCACGATTCATCACCATGATCTTGCTGAATCTGATCGTATGGGTCGGCTACTGCAGTCCCTGACCAAGGGTGAGCCGCTTGAAATTGGTTCGATTGCACACGGTGCTGGAGTGCTTGATCACGCGATACATACTGGCCTTGCTGATGTCGGAATGCCCTCGCGCCTAGCCTTCGCTAATGAGCTGGAAGGTGCTTATCTGGAGGCATCATTGGCGAACAATCCTGTGTGGGACGAGGATAGCATTGCGATCCAAGGCCCGATGGAGGAAGTGGAGTGGCACAAGCTGCCGTTCATTCACCTCCTTTGCGCGGGTTTGCCTTGTACCGGGGCTAGCCTGTCAGGACGTGCGAAGAACAAGCTGGATCGGGCAGAAGCGCATGAGACAGCAGGTAGTCTCTTCATCGCTTTCATGAATGCAATCCAGACTTTGCGCCCTGCTATGGTGCTACTGGAGAATGTCCCGCAGTACCAGACGACCGCCAGCATGACGGTCATTCGCAGCGTGTTGTCGAGCATTGGCTATGACGTGCATGAGACCATTCTGGATGGGTACGCGATGGGGTCACTGGAGCGGCGCAATCGGCTTTGCATGCTCGCAGTGAGTAAAGGCATTGAGGTCGATCTCGAAGCACTGGAGCCTGTACGTCAGCGTGAAACATTAATCGCTGAGGTATTGGAGCCGTTTCAGGCAGTCCAGGATCGCTTCAAGCCTTACAGCTACCTTGCCGACAAGGAAGCCAGGGATCTGGCCGCGGGTAAGGGCTTTCGTCGTCAGCTGCTCGATGGTTCAGAGGGAAGCCTCGGCACCATAGGGCGTGGTTACTCGAAGGCGCGCTCAACTGAGCCGTTTCTCCGACACCCAGACGATTCTGGCCAGTCGCGACTATTGACCAAGGCAGAGCATGCCCGAGTCAAAACTGTCCCTGAGATGCTTGTTCAAGGGCTGTCTGAGACTGTCAGCCACGAACTACTGGGCCAAGGAGTGGTTCATTGTGCATTTCGCGCAGTGGGCCGCCTCATTGGCAACTGCTTGCATAGTATTGGTGAGCAGGACAAATATGCCTGGCAACAGAAGTGGCACAAGACGCATTCCGCGGCTTAGCCACACACTGAACTACTAGGCATCCTTCAAGCCCCACTCCGATCAATTGGAGTGGGGCTTTTCTCTGTTTAAGACTACTAACTGCCATTGTTTCGCATGCGGAACATTTATATTTGGTGGCAGTGTCTCCCCTACCTCTCCATAGCCGTCACTGGTCGCCCTATCTACTTGTGAGATCCGGGTGACCGGAAATGAGAGAGGAGCAGATCATGAGGAATAGTAACAAGTACGAAATTGCTGATGTGAAGCGTATTGCGGAAGGTCAATGGGATACTGTCTTTCAGGCACTGTG
Organism: Vreelandella neptunia; assembly: GCF_022489065.1. Taxonomy (GTDB): domain Bacteria; phylum Pseudomonadota; class Gammaproteobacteria; order Pseudomonadales; family Halomonadaceae; genus Vreelandella; species Vreelandella neptunia_A. The sequence continues at coordinate 7,034 of NZ_JAKVTW010000027.1, forward strand.
CCCCGAGCTGGAGCATGCACTTGCCCACCCGGGACATCACATCGATTGCCCGATACATGGTGGTAAGGAAGATTTCCGTCTCGATCGCGGTTTCAAGCAACGCGGTACGGCCATTTGCACTTGCGGTAACTGGGATGGTTTTAGCCTGCTCAAAGAGCTGAAAGGCTGGTCTCTTCCCGAAATACTGGAACAGGTCATGGGGGCTCTCGGTGAACAATCCGTTGAGCCGCTAGCGCCTACAGTATCTCGGCCGCCCCCACGGACGGTTGAGGAAAAGCAGGACATACGGCCAACGCTGCGCAAGCGCTGGGAAGAAGCTCTACCCCTGGGAAGGGGCGAAGGTCGCTTCATGCTGGCGAGCTACTTGCAGTTCCGCGGGTTGCCTGTAAAGCCGATGCTTAGCGTTCTCGAGACGGAGGCACGCCTCCACCCTAGGATGGCCTACATCGAGAAAGGCAAAGTGGTTAGCTACTACCCTGCACTGATAACCATTGTCAGGGATGCGGCTGGAAAGCCTGTCACGATGCATAGGACGTATCTCAACCGCACAGAAAATGGTGTGGTTGAGAAGGCGCCTGTGAGCAAGGCTAAAAAGCTGTTCCCTGTGGTGAAGAATGGTGATGTCCACGGTGGTGCTATTCGACTAGGCACAGCTACAGCCGGCGTTATCGGTGTGGCTGAGGGCATTGAGACCTCGCTAGCTATTCGGGCTGCTACGGGAATGCCTGTCTGGCCGGTACTGTCAGCTTCCCTAATGAGGTCGTTCGAGCCGCCTGAGGGTGTCACGGAAGTCGTTATTTGGGCTGATCGTGACCTACCCGACAGGAAAGGACGTAAGGCTGGTCAGGACGCAGCGGAAGTGCTCCAGGCTCGGCTTTTAGAGAAAGGGATTCGAGCTTCGATAAAGATCCCTGATGCACCCAGCTCAACTGATGTGAGCGTTGATTGGGCTGATGTGTACACCAGTAGTGGGCTCACGGGATTTCCCCGCAAGAGCAAAGCTGCTTAACCCTTCAAACCCTTCTGACATCCATTATCAGGAGGGTTTTTTCATTTTCAGCATGATGGGATTCGGGAGGAAGGATGCATTTTTATATATTCGCTGAATCTGTTTGGGTCAAGCAGCTACTGATCACTTAGGTCATTTAACTCTACCTCGCTTGAAGCGCATTCCTGTGGCATTGGCGCTTTTTAGCGTGGATAGCATGCCTCCGGGCGGTGATTCTGTGCTCAAGGCTCTGAGCACAGGGTCCAAAGTTACCGCCCTATCTGTCATTCCATAACCAGCCTTGCTTTTATTATCTGTTATTCGTTCTGAGACCAAGGTTATATGGGGCCTAGGGAATGATTCTAGTTCCCTTGCGTGGTGCATCACTTCTCCCTACTTTCTTTTAAATTAAACGTTTGTTTGATCTATCCGCTGGATCGTGTCACTTCCGCGGGGTTGCCACTCCTCTCGGTAATCTCAATACCACCTCCCGTTTGTCTGTCAGTAGCGCCCCTACCTCTCATGAGACCCCGATACCTGGGGGATGAGAGGAGAGCACGTTATGAATCGCAGTGACTCGATCGCCAGAATCGGCAAAGCCCTGGCTTCAGTGCAGGCTGAGCTTGGTGGTCTGATCGCACCGGATTCTACGAATCCGATGTACGACAACCGCTATGCAAGCCTCGCAATTATAATCGGCAGCATTCGTGCCGTCTTGAATAAGTTTGAAATTGCACTGGTTCAGGCACCTGTGCCCGGAACAGTGGGGGCTGTGGTGATGGAGACCATGCTCATTCATGGCCCTTCTGGGGAGTACATTGGCTCTTACTGTGAGATGCCCGTTGAGACCCTTGATAGCCATGGTGTGGCGTCAGCCCAGACGTATGCACGTCGCTATGGGTTGATGGCTCTTCTAGGCCTTGCTCAAGGCCCGGACGATGATGGAAATGCTGCCAATAACGCCGCTGTGGAATCCTCAGTGCTTCTCTCCCAAGGAGAGCCTGAGCCATCAGAGCAGCGGGTATCGAACGGTCACCGTTTGGCATCGCCCGAAGCGATTCTAGCGGAGATTGAAAACTCAGATGTTGAGCGATTGGTTTCGGCCGAACGCTGGGTCAATAGCGCTCAACTGGATGCACACCTGTCAGCTCGGCTCAAGGGAGCGATCGCACAGCGACGCCGAATTATCCAGCGACAGCAATCCCAACATGCTTAACCTTCCATAGCCCCATCCCTTTGTGGAGTTGGGGCTTTTTCGCGTGCATGACACAGGTATTTGGAGGCAGCTTGACCGGGAACGCTCATCGATTATTCGGCCTGGCGCTTGGCGCATCGGCTGGTGCGATTATGACCCCCTTTTATGGTGGGATGTCTGCGCTGGCAGTGGCGGCGATGGCGCTGCCTGGATCAACGGCACCTGACTGGCTGGAGATCCGCATTGGTCCAGCCACGCTCATACCCCATAGGACTGTGACCCACTGGTTGCTCCCTTGGCTAGGGCTGGCAGTGGCATCAGCCGTTTGGCTACCTGATGCGCCATTGCTTGCCGCCCTTCTCTTTGGTTTCTCGGTTGGTGGGCTCTCTCACGTCATTGGAGATGCTGGCACCCCTTTGGGAGTGCCTGTGTGGCACCCCGCCAAACGCCATTCCCTGAAGCTGTGGGATGGCGGCACTTCAGAATTTTGGCCCGTGCTGTTGGCCTGGGCCATTGCCGCGATATTGATACGGAGCCTTGTGCTATGAAACACATGACCGCTGGCCCTTTGCCGGCGCCATTTCTGCAGCTAATGCTGGCGCTTTTGCTAACGCTGAGTTCGACCGCTATAGCCCAGCCTGGTGGGGACCGAGGGCAAGCCTGTCTTGATAGCAATAATGCTCGCGAATGCGGTTGGTTCTGGGGGCACTTAGATGATGATGAGGAAGAAGAGCCCGAAGAGCCCTCAGTCGAGATACCGATGGCCAAGGCGCCTGAAGAGGAGCTGGATTGTACGGACCCAGAACAGTGGGAGCCCTCTTGTGGTTTTGTCGACCCAGAGGGGAGCTTCGAGTTTCAAGCCAAGCAGCGCGACATGCTGCTTAACCAGTCTGTGATGAACCCCAACAATCCAGAGACAGTCGAGGCCTTTCAGCGGTATATGCGATGGGCCGTCGACCAAGCCATCACAATGTCGAGGATGTGGGAGTGGAATCAGATCCAAAACCAGGACCTCAACCCCCTCGTACATAGCCCCGTCTCCTCCTTTGGGCTTCGTGCAGCGTCACGAGCACGCGATGGCAAGCGCAACGCGGTCATGGAAGAGATAGATGACCAGAATGGGTTTCTCGTCTGGTTTACCCGGTCTAGCTGCCAATTCTGCCATGACATGCAACCAGTTATGAAGCAGCTCGAACGACGTACTGGGCTCACCATTTACAACGCTCCACTTGATGGGGGGTGCATGCCAGAGTTCTCGAACAGCTGCGATACCACAGGACGCTCAGTAGAGGCTGCTGGCCACCTTGCCGTCGAAGCGGTACCGGACCTCTGGCTTTACCTGCCACAGGATGATCTTTGGTTCCGCGTCTCCAGTGGTGTTGAAGCAGCGCAGCGGATTACCTCGAGGATTGAGGTCTTCTTTGGTGCTATCCAACGAGCAGCAGAAAAGGGCCTCGAGGCGGTTGGTGATGGCACGAGTCCTCCCGTTGATTTCAGCGTCCCCGACATGCTGGAACGGTCATCCGGTGGCCTCGGCGCCGGCATTTCCCAAGGAGTTGAGTAATGTTCTCCAGAAACAAATTGGTAACCATGGTGGCAACAGCAGTGATCAGCGGAATGTCGATAACGGCCACCACAAGCCAGGCTGAAGCCAACGCACTCGAAAATGCGTTTGACCGGCTATCCAGTGCCGGAGGCGGCTTCAGTAGCTCAAACAGCGCAGCGTCGTTTGAGACCAGGACACGGCATGGATACACGGCCGGGGGGTTGACCATGCGGTTTTCTCAGAACCGCTACTCGCTAGTCAACATGGACCCGCCGCGGCTAGACGTAGGCTGCAATGGCATCGACGCGCATTTTGGTGGCTTCTCCTATATCGACAGTGAGCAGATCCAGCAGATGTTGGAGCAAATCGCCCAAGGGGTTGTAGCCCTCTCCTTCCAGCTCGCGCTCAAACAGCTCTGCCCTATTTGTGGGGATGTGCTTGAGTTCGCACAACGCATGGCACAGGCGGCGGCGAAACTATCCCAGGACAGCTGTGAGGCTGCTACCGCACTGGTTGAGGGGTTCCCTGACTACTCCGGCGAATTAGGGAATCTCTGGTGTAGTTCGGTAGGGATGTTTGAGGGCGTGGAAAGTGACTGGCTGGCAGCCCAGCAGGACACTTGTGATAGCAAATCGGATTCGGGCCGCGAAGTGCGAGACCACCTCAGCAACAATCCCGGGGATCGCGCACTGGCCTTAGAGCTTGATGGCAACCGCACATGGCTAGGCCTTCAAGAAGCAGGTATTGCCCCTGGGCGAGATGGCAGCAACAACATGGGGGCAGAGAACAAGATATTTGCCGAGCTATTGATGAGTTGGATTGGTACTGAGGTTCGCAACAAAGGGGGTAGTGGCGACTCGAACACCTTTGCGCCAACCATCGAAACTGCCGATGCGATGCTGGACATATTCCTGTGCGGAAGTGATAAAGCCTCGCCGACCGTCATTGAATACGCTGACTTCGTGAACAGCTTTTGCGAGGACAAGGTATGGTCAGGCGCCTCAGGCCAGGCCACCGAGATTTATACTTGTAGCAACAGTGATCTGAGAGACTGTTGGAACCCGAACAAAGCAAAGGTTGAGGATATATCACTAGGCCACGGCTTTTTGACCACGGTGATTATGGAATTGGAAGGTGCGGTTAAGAACGTTGCCAGTGGCACCCCGCTGACCGCTTCTCAAAAGGCCATTATTGCTGCAGCGCCCTTCCCGCTCTATCAAGCAGTTAATGTTGCAGCGACCTACCCGGACCTTGCCTACGACCTAGTAGTTGGTAACTCGACCATTCTGTCTTACATGATCTCCATTGAGTACATTCGCTATGCCGTCCAGGCAACGGCTAAGACATCGATGACATCATCCGTGCCGGGTGAGATCTTGCGCGAATTCCGCGAGGCCCAGAATGAGCTAGTTGTCATGACCTCCCAGAAGGCTCAGCAAATTAACCTTATGGCTGAGACTCAGGAAAACATAATGAGCCAGGTTGACAAGATCAACCGCGCCACGTTGCGAAATCTTCATGCCATGGGTCTATCCGGCATGGATTTCGCTCGTGATATGGCTCGGGAGGTGGACTGATGAAATGGCTTGTTCCTGCCCTTGTAGCTATTGGATTGGTCGCTGTTCCGGGGCTAGCAATCGCAGAGACCATGACGCCTGCAAGTGGTGACACTTGGACATTTTATGGTTATGGCAACGGTTATGCGCTGGCGCAAATACTGGAGGCGATTAAACGCCTGACTGACCCTGACTCAAACCCTGGGTTCAGGAACTTGGCGCTGTTCTTGGCGATGGCCGGCTTCCTTGCGATGTGCTTTACGGGAATCCTGGGTGGAAGTCTGCAAAAGGTGGCCATGTATTTTGCCGGCATGATTCTTACTGTCTACATGCTGTTCTCTTTGAAGGTCGATATTCTTATTGAAGACATGGTGTGGGATGGCGTTGGGTCGCCCCAATTCATTCAACGAATTGAAGGCGCTCCGGCAGCCATCGGTCTTCCTGCTGTTGTCATCTCAGAGATAGGGATGTGGGCTACAAACGGCATTGAAACTAACTTCACGACGCCAAACTTCGAGAATCTACGTATTTCAGAGGGGGCTCCCGTTGGCATGGCGGCAAGCATGCTGAATGACATGAAGAAGATTCGCCTGACTGATCCGTACCTGCGATCAAGCATTCAAAGTTTCATGAATGACTGTGCGTTGCCGAATATTTTTAGCGGCAAAATCTCCCCGGTGACGCTAATTACCTCACAAAATGCATGGGGGGTTTTAGGCAATAACCTGAACCGGGCAGTTTATACCGTCGTTTATGACTCGACCGATCCAAATGGTGGCATGCAGGCTTGTGACGAGGCCTACGCGAGCATTGACAACCGTTTGCAGACTGCAGCTCCCGCGTTATTGAACGGCATGAGGGAAGCATCCCCTTTCTGGCTTCAGCAGGCAGCAGGATCAACAGCGCTCGCACAAGCCGCTTTGGATGATTCGTTTCGCTGGGCTTCAGGTGGGAGTGCCGTTCAGGACGCCACAGGGCTTGCCACACAAGCCGCAATCGCAGAAATGTACTCTGGCACCTATGAATACGCAGCAATGGCCACAGGCTCCAACGAGCTGATCTCAGCCTTGAATATGGAGCAGGCTCGACGTGCCCAGCAATCTGGATGGTATAGCACAGCTATTCTCTTCCGGGATATGGCGGGCTATTTCTTCGCTATCCTTCAGGCATTCGTGATTGGGCTGGCGCCGATTGTGTTTGCTGCGGTGCTGGTCCCCGGCTTAGGCAAGAAGATGGGCACCTCGTATGCCCAGGTGATGACCTGGCTCATTTTATGGTGGCCAGGGCTCGCAATCGTGAACTACATCATGATGCTCTATTTCCAGGGTCAGACAGCGGGATACCTCGCTGATGGTCTCACCATGGCCAATATGAGCGCAGTTAGCGATATGTCGGACAAGATGGTAATGGCCTCAGGTTTTATGTCCACCTTAGTACCCGCCATCATGTGGGGGTTAGTATCTGGTAGCGGTTACGCCTTCACTTCTGCCCTGGACAGGGCATCTGGTAGTCAACAAGCGGCGACAGCAGCGAACAACATGTCTACAGGTGCAGCCTCGGCTGGCCAGGTAAGCATGAACAACGCGAACATGAATGCTCACCAAACCTCTCACCGCTACAGCTCTGGGGAAGAGGTATCGGCACACCATGTCGGCGTTGGGGCATCTCAAGTTACGAATATGAGCGGGCAGGATACGAACGTAGGCCTAAGAGCGGCAGACATGAGGGAGAGCCTATCTAAGTCGCAGGCATTTAGTGAAGCGACCCAGAGAACAGAAGAAGCGAAACAGTCATTTAGCCAACAATCCCAGAATATGATGACTGATACCTTCAGATCGGCTACCCAATACGCCCAAGACCAAGGGTTTGTAACTGACGGCTCGGTTGACTGGTCAAGGATGTCTCAGGATCAGCAAGGGCAACAATATATGTCGGAGCTGTCTGCTACTAGGCAAGTTATGGAGCAGGCCGGATTATCGGAAAGGGAAATTAATGATGTTACTTCGCATGCGGCCGGAAAGGCCTCAATCGAAGCTGGGGGTAAAACAGAGGTTGGTCTTTCACTTAATGCGGGTGCTAGCGCTTATGCAAGGACATCTGTACAGGGCGAAGTCGGGGTCCGTGGTTCAGACACTAGCCAAGACACGACCGAAGAATCTATGAGCCTGAGCCAATCAGATACTGGGAAGCTATCTTTCTCTGAAAATGGTGCAGTTCAAGTTGTAGGTCAAGACGGCAGCCGATATTCAGAAAAAGTATCCCAGAGCGAATCTCGACAGGTACTTGAGGGGCGGGTCGGTGAAGATCGCGCCTCTATGCTCTATGCGGCCTCAAACGATTATCAGGAAGCTGTCCAGGTTCAACAGCAAGCACGCGAGGAATATGTTGCAAGTCGCAGTGGCTCGATCCCTACTCCCGCCAGCCCACAGACTATTTCGGCTATGCGTAGCGATGCCAATGATCTACGAGGTGAGGTTGAACAGCGACAGAATGCCGATCGTGCTGAAGTTGCCGGGCGTGAGAATGCTGTAAGTGGCAGTGTCGGCGCAAATACAAGCGATGTGGGCGCACGAGCAGCAACGGCAACTGAAGTCACCACACCGATAGAGAGAGGTGGTGTAAGTTCACTATCGGTTGATTCCAGCGAACGGCTAGGGACGATCCAAGGTAATGCGCAAGCGGACGTTGAAAGGCCAGATGCTTATCATGTGATCGATACAGGAGGTAGCTTTTCTGTCGCTGATCGTAGGGCGATCGATGCCGCTGACCAACAAAATGCGGATGCTCTCATTACCGGAGGCGAACGATCCAATATACAGATCGGAGATGACACCTTCGTTCCAACCTACTACGAGAACAATCAGGCAGTTTATGCTGTTGAGCGTGAAGGAGGGCATGCATATTACACGTATGGAGGGGATGGCGAATTTGAGTCGGCCAGCTCTCCTATGCCGTCTACTCAAGAGCAAATCGATTCTCAGGCCAATAATGGCTCAACCCAGAATGCTACGGCCGCTACGATCAATCGCGGCCAGGTGCGTCGAGGTTCTGAATCAACGGAAGAGCCTTCCCCTAACCAAGGGTCAGATATTGATCCGCGAGAATTAATGGGCACCCGCCCATAAGAAAAAGGCCCCTTGCGAGGGGCCTTTCTTCATGCATTTTTAATGATCTGTTTGAACCTCAACATCCCCCTAACCAAGGGTCAGATATTGATCCGCGAGAATTAATGGGCACCCGCCCATAAGAAAAAGGCCCCTTGCGAGGGGCCTTTCTTCATGCATTTTTAATGATCTGTTTGAACCTCAACATCGCCCTGGTCTGGAATATAAGAACCAGAGCATACCCTGCCCAAATAAAGGGAAGCACTTTGCCAGGGGCACTATCCCATGTGAAATAGGTAAATATTAATAGGCTTGGAATTATTACTAAGTTCACCATCAGAAATACGTATATGTTCTGTTTGGCTCTCCACCTAGCGGCACGTACAACATCTTCTTCTTCTGCACCGATCAAGTGTTGAAGCTCATTGACTACGAAAGAACCCTTGGGTTTCCGGGCGGCACTTTGGCGGGCTGCGATCGCACGTTGGCGGCGAGCTTTGCGATTATTGTTAGCCATTTCGATCTCCCAGCGATCGACGCAATTACCTTACTATTGTGTAATAATACTATACGACGATTTCAATGTACAGCATGAAGCGGCTATTTTCTCATCTTTTCTGCTGGGTCAAAGTATGAGCGCTTATGACATAAGTGGGTAACAAGGTCGATATGGGCATGAATTATCGTCTTGGCAAGCCAAAGAATATATCCCCCAGCGAATTTCAATACCTCGACGGTTCCCTTGGATATAATGTCCATGAGCGGCCTAAAGACTTCTTTTACTCCCGGAAGAATTCCTAAGAGCAACATAGCGAAAATGGCGATTGTCGCCCAAAATAACACTGTAATCATAACTACCCCCTAAACAGTTGCTGTAAGAAACTCGTTTAGCCGTTCCTCGAAGTTAAGCGCCTGTTTGTCGGCAGGCATCTTCATCTTGCGTTTTATTACCTTAAATGAAGGAATGTGTTTGGGGTAGTTGATCATTGGCGTTCTCAAATGATACATGCGAGCGCCCATCATCATGACCGCTTGCCCCATATCCATGGCTCTCAATTGATCCGGTGTTACCCTGAACTCCTCAACTTCGCGCCAGCTTTCACCCATGCCGCCGCCATCGGACATGCTGGATTGTGGGGTGGTTCTCAAATACTGCGCACTCTCTCCCTGGTTAGCCGAGACTGAGACAGTACGTTGAAAACGCTTGGTTTTACCTAGTATTTCTGCGGCCTCTTCAGGGCTGTCTTTCGCACCGAACTTGAAGAATATTTTGTTCCATGTGTTCTGTATCACGATGTCTGCAAAGTCTGGCGAGACTCGATTAAGCTGGCTGAAGGACTGGAAGGCTGGAATCAGTGCGATATTGGCCGATCGCGCCTGCTCGAAGAGACGCCCTACCCCTTCCATTACGTAAGCACCCATTTCATCCAGAAGTGCGATGAAATGCTCTGGCCTTTCGCCCTTGGGTAAATCCTGAATGTAGGCAACAGCAGAGCGAATGTCCGAGACGATCATTTTCCCTAGGTTGAGGGCTGCGGTGTCCTTTCCCATCGTCGGAAGCGAGACATAAAGCATGTGGCCCTTACGAATAATCTCGGTAAGCACGATTTCCGGGGCATAAACGTTGAAGACCTTTCCAAACTTACCCTGGGCGAACAGTGCAATCCGGCCTGCCATCCCGCCCAGCGTTTGCTTCATGCGGTTGAGGTCGATTTTTGTCCCTTCCTTGGTACGGGTACGGAACTGATCGAGGAAGATCGATAGCGCCCTCTTCTCAGGCCCTTGAGGAGTCATTCTCTCCAAGTTTTCAAGGGCTCTATCGGACTGCAATAGAATTGATAGATCTCCGAAGTGATATAACTGACCGGAGGCTTGCAGAGCGGCAATGATGACAGTGAGTGCATGATTGGCGGATTGCCTGTAGTGATCGGCGCCTGGATTGTTCTCCGCAGAAGGAATGAGGTTCATCAGCCGCGATGCCACTTCATCAGGATCGCCGTGGAGAACAGGGTTATAGGTATTGGCGTTATCGGGGTCTGACACGTCGATAATGTAGAGTTCATCTTCGCGGCCTGTCACCTTGGCCATGTACGCTAGGTGATCCCGAGTGTCCCGATCGATCTTGGCGTCAATGAATAGCCATCCGCGCCCACGCGCAGTTTGCTGCCAGAGGATATATTCACCAAGAGTAGTCTTACCCACACCAGACTGACCCACGATCGCAGTGTGTCGCTGCCCGAGGATGTCGGGCATGTTGATTCGAGTATTTTTGTCGGTGGTCAGGCCGATATGTAAGGAAGGCCCCTTATCATCTACTGGCTCGTCTGAAGGCAGCACGAAGCCCTCTCGGGAATCCTCGTCGTACTGGCGCAGCTTGGCCATAGCCTGGCTCCATGTGAGCTGCGCCATGCCCAGCGAACCCAGGACGCCAGCAGGCCATGCTGGGAAGGTGCCGACAGCCCAAGGTGTAGCGGCCGCAACGCCGGCTGCAATGGCGGTAAGTGCCAGCGCATCCATTCTGCCGGCTATCATGGGCAATCCTCCAGCGTCACGCTATCAGCACGGAACATCCCGGCTGCCCATGCAGAGGGGGCGATGTAGCTACGGCTGTCGGGCAGCGGTGCCTGATGGCAGCGAATCATCAAAGATGAGCTGTCGTCCAGAGGATGAAGGCTTATGAGGTGTCCTGGGTAGGACGCGAAGACTAGAACTCCGATATAGCCATGGGGCAAATCTTCTGGTGGATTGCCTCCAAGGTTCAGCGACCAGGCATTGAGCCAATCTAGCTGGCTGGTCACCATAAGCGACTTGCTAAGTAGCGCGCCAGCATCATGACCGCCATAAAGCTGATGCGCGGGTTCATTGGCGCCTTCCTGAGCATTGGCAAACAAAGGCATGGTTGTTGCCACCATGATCAGCGCAGCCTTGAAAAGAGTTTGCATTATTTGTTGTTCCTATCAAAGAAGCCACTGGGCAAACGATCCCTGCCACCAGCCCCACTAACGCTCGGCAGCATGTTGTTGGGTAGCGATCTTCCTCCTGGAACAAGCGAGTCAATAAAGGAATGCCACATGCTATATTGAAATTGCTCGGTATATGCATTGCCTGAAGTAGTCACGAACGTAATCCTGCCGGTATAGACAATACTTCCATGAGGTGTAATGGCACCCTCCTTATTGCGGTGGCCATACGTATGGTAGGCGGGTGTGCCAGGGGTCACTGTGGTCGGACTTGAGCCGTCACCCCAGTCGACAACTGCTTTTTCAACTCTTCTAACGTTCTGCCCACCGTTCTCAAAGGACGTATAAGTGAGCGATACATCTAGCTGGGTTTCTAGGCCTACATACCCATTATTGGGCGTGAACATGAAAGGCCTCTGCCCCGCGTTCTGCACAACTTCCTCTGAACCGGCTGCACCCGATGCCAGCGCTTCAGCTTGGGCAGTGATTCGGTCTACTGGGCTCCCGAAGGAGCCAGTAGATGCCAATACCATCACCACACAAGTAGCTTGAATTAAAGCTATCTTGCCCATGTCTGGTTGAACTCCGATTGTGCTTTTTCCGACAACGTTTCCACGTACTCCGAGAAATCCATATCGCCGAGATCAAGTGCAAGGAACTCGTCAATAGTGAACCCGGTGCAGTCTGGCTTGTACTGACGATCGTAAGTTGTGGAGGCCTTTGTCACACAGCTACCCAAAACCTTTAGCATGCACGGCTCGTATTTCTTTTCTGAGTAGGTGTACCAAGGCTTAGCTGTAAGATTGACTTCAATTGAAGCTCTAAACTCACATTCCTCAACGGAACATCCACCAGTGAGAGTCACTGGTGGACTGTTGCTGACATAGTTATTCAAATTAGTAATGTCATTCTGGATGTTGACTTCATTCCACGCCGCATTGTCATAGCATTCATATGATGAACCGATACACATGCGCAGCCCTCTGGAAGGGGATTCTGAACCTAGAGGGTTTGTATATGCCTCGAAGTGAACATTGTTATGCGCCCAAGAAAACTCGCCCCAGCCATCATTAGGAAAATTGATTGGCCACTTCATATCTAAGGGAATGCGCATCTGACCACCAGCGCCAGCTTTCCAAGCGTGAACTTTGTATTCACAGCTGCCATCTTCAAAACACCCACCTTCTACAACCGAATATCGGTTGATCGCACGGGTGTGATGATCCTCTGCTGCTAAGCGATGGGTTTCCCAGCCTGGGCTAAAGCCATAAACAGGGTGATCAGGCGGTGCCCCGCATGACGATTCAGAGCAGACCGCTGCATAAATGTCTGGGCTTGAAGGGCAGTCGTATCTAGATAACATCGAATTGGTAAAGCCTTCATCGGTAGAGCATTCCTCTTTCCACTGCCAGAACCGCACTCGATTGCCGTTGGCATTTAGCTCGTTCGACCATCCTCCGGCAGAATTGTAAAAAGGAAACTCAATGCGCTTGGTAACAGCTCCACCTGCGTTTTGCGAAGCCAACTCGGCAAGCTGTTCTCGACCCTGTTCTTGAATAATTCTGGCAAGCATCGAGTCAAACTCGCACCAGCGTTGGTATCTATCCACCTGAGTTTGGGTGTTCGCAATCGACCATGGCCTTGTCCAATGTGCGCATATTTGCTTCGCGTAGGACATGTCACCTTTCGCAGGCGCGTTGTAAATATAATTTGCGAACGTGCATAGCGTATTATTGGTGGGAACAAAGCCGGGTGTAACTTGGACGGCTCGTTTCGCCATGCGAGCAGCAGCAAGCTCTACATCTTCGAGGTCGCAGTAGTCAGCACCGATTCCTGTTGCCATAGAGATAAATGAGCTGGTCAAAACGACATCTTCTGGGTCTTCCTGACAGCATTGCATGTGCTCAATAGCATTTAGAATGTCTGCCGAAGCAGTGCCAGCCAAGACAGCTCCAAGCGGTCCGCCAAAATACGTTGCCAAAACCGTTGATACGGTTGCGTTAAATTCCATCATGCGACGGAAATCGCTTGTAATCGCTTTGCACTCGCGCTCCATGCCAGAAAAGATCCGCATGTTTTCATCTAGCCCACCCTCGGCAGCGATCATGTCCATGACACCTGCCGCTGCAATAGCGTCTGAGAAGGCGCCTTCATCATCGCTAACTTCAGGCATAATTTCGTAGGAGCTAGGATCGCATTTCCCATCTTCCCGACATGTATATGTCTGTTCCTGCCGAACGCATAAACCGTCTTGCTTTATGGTGCAGTCGTAGCTCGTTATGTTGCAGTTCGGGTCGTTATTGCAACGTGGTGTCTCGCCGATGTAACAGCGCTTAGTTACTTTTTGGCCAACAATATTACCAGAAGCATCTTTTATATCTGTCCTGCTTATATCTGGGCCACAGCCATAAGAAGTGTCGGCACTACATGTGGACTCGCTCTTTTGCCATTCTTCGATCCAACTGTCAGGAAGAATGCGTGAATATTGCGAATAGGTCGCTGGATATGTTTCTCCAAACGTGTTTACCAACTCCCAGTCATCATCGTTCTGTAGTGCTTCGAGATTGCAAGTGTGGCTATATGGATCGCCGTAACATCTATAAGTAACGGCATATTCCCAGCACTCTCGTCTGACTGTTTTACCCATTATCGTTCTGGGGGCAGAATCAATACATGTCTCTCCGACCTTGTAGCACTCTTGGTAGTCGCTTAAAGCCCCAAAGGTAACCTGGGGTATTATTAGGTAGATTAATAAAGCTACTAAATGAATATATTTCATAGTTTATAACTCAGGCCGTCTGCTTTCTAAACCAGTACATTCATCGATCACTCTATCTGTGAATTCGATTCTCATTGGTATAGGGAAGCTATTTGAACCTGCATAGCTTATGTTCTTGCAAGGGTTTTCAAAGTAAGCTGTGACATTGCAGGTAGTGCCATTACAGTTCTGCTCGTAAGCTACTCGAAAACATTTACTACCGCTAAAGTCCTCTATAACAGTTGTTTTAGGTACAGTAGTGTTTAATCCGCCACTGACAACATTTGAGTGAGGGCCTGTATGACGTGAACCATCTGACTTCTTTACCGTGTCATAGACAACTCGGTAGCCTTGGTCTTGGCAGTAAAAGTTATATCTGAGGTAATCGACGCAGCTAGGGCAGGGGTCGCTCGTTATAGTTAAAAGGTGATCGCCATTATTACATGTCGGTATTTTTATTCCCGTCACCTCAAGTTTTCTAGCGCAGCTAAACTCTGCGGAGTCTCTTCTTACCTCACACTCCCGAGATTCAGGCTCACAAGTAACGAGTCTTGTTGGTATATCGACCACGCAGGAATCGGTTGTGATTTTATCCGGCTTGCATTCTCCCCCCACATTGATGTCAAGAAAATCAATTGTTCTTGGGTCGTTGGGGTCACATGAAACTGGAATATCACCTTCACTGAACAGTTGATTTATTTGATTGCCGAGACACTTTGAACGATCATCAGCAAAATTGCTGCCACGTTCAAAAGTAGGGTTATCCCGAACATCACTAATGGTATTAGACGGGTGATTCGGGTCTTGATTGACTCTATCATTCCCTTTCTGACGCATGTCATTGCCCCCCCATGCATCCCCGTGAAGTTGGTGCATAGTCATGGTGCAAGACGATGAAGAACATTCAGCCTCGACTCGATATGCTCCGTAAAGGTTGCCTCTGCTGAAGGCGGCTTCTCCCCCGGACGGTATTTCTCTTGTGACCGTATAGCGGTTCTCGCTACACCGTATTCCCTGAGTTAGTGCGTCACATACGGAAACACTGATCCGCTCAAGCTCACCATTGTCGCTTTGTTCACACTCTTCGATAAAAACTCGAATGCCGCCTGCAGTGAGGCGAGCCCCGTCGCGGCATCTAAAGTTTCGCTGCTGTTTCTGTTTAACTTGAAGCCCCACCTCCCCTCCAAGCTCACCAGAGGTTTTCGTATCCTCAAGACCCAGGCTCGATGTAGCTGATCGGAAGGCGTTGTTTGGGTTGAAATCCCTGGCCCAGGCTCCCCCAGCATTCATTCCAGCTTGGTTAGGGGTGGCCATCGCCACGTCGCTCAAGGGCACGAGGGCCGCAAAAGCGGCCCCCATGGCAAACAGTTTTAAGCAAGAGCCCTTCGGCATGTCACTCCTCCCAGAGATGATCAATATTCTGTCCCGCGGGACCAACGGCCGGCCCCATTGGCGTGTCGTAAACTTCGCGATCAGTGCCTTGATAGCGCTCACGGAGTCGTTGTGCGTTGCGCTCAGCTAGCTCGTCGCTCATCGACTCCCACTGTGCTGACGCAACGCCTCCCTGCTCAGGAGCGCTTTCGGCGCCCTCGCCCTTGAGCGCATTGATGTAGACCTCGGCATTGCCGGCACCGCCTTTGTTGAATTGCTCTAAGGCATATAGGGCAGTTACTGACCCTTCAGCCTTCCAGTAATTGTCTGGGTTGCCCTTAGGGCATCCCTGGTACTCGAGCTGCTGACCATCGATTTCGCCTATTTGGCGCTTGGCGGTCTGACACACGCCCATGGGATCTTCCTTGGCAAGGACAATCGTGGGCACGGTCTCGATCTCGTAGGTATCGAACAGTCGCGGGTCGATCTGGATCGGTGCTGTCATGCCTCCCGGACGTAGCACCTTCAGCAAGCGCTCCATGGTGAAGTCACGGAGCGTCATACCCGGCTCCACTCCGCGCAGAACCAGCTCGCCTCCTGCTCTGGCTGCATCAAGTGCATAGCCACGAATCAAGCTTTCGGGCATTGAAAATGAGATGAAGAAATACAGTCGATCCTGTTCACCTAGGTCTAACGAATCCCTCAGTGCTTGCCATTCAGCGGCCATTTCAGGGTCTGCGATCCCCCCGGTCTGACCTTGGGCCCGGACGTTTCCTAGCATCTCAGAGCCGGCTGCTTGGCCAGATGTTGATCCGCTTGTGTCCGCCCCCATCGCCTCCAGGATTGCCTCAGGGCTCTTCTGGCCATCGAATAGGTCAGTAAGCGCCTGTGACCCTTGAAGAGCAGAGAAAGCGTCTTGGGCGGCTTCTACGGTTGTTTGTTGGCTTAACGCAGATGTGCTGAATAGCGTCAAAGTAATAGCGGTCAGAGTGCGCAGCATTGCTTACCTACCCAGATCAAGAATGCGGAATCAGTACGAACAGCGGTGTTGGCGGGAGGCAGCATCCCCCAGCGGAACTCGGACATTCCAAGAACAGCAGTTTGGTTGCTGGCAACAGGGGCCACCGGGTCAATACGGTATTGGCTGCGAATCATGTTCGGCAGGTAAACGGATTGGCATTCAGCCCAAGGGCCGGTCGTTGATAACAGGCCCGCCATGCGTGTCTTACGCTGCATGTACTTGCCAAGGATGTGGAGATTCCCACCTTGGGGGGAGCTGTGAGTGGTGCTTGAACCAGTGAGGGGATACACGACGCCCTGAGAACCCTGACACCAGAACATCATGTCTAGGGGGCGACCCGCTGCAGAAGCTACGGCGTCAGGGATGCACGAGAGAGCACCAACTGGATTGGCGAAGAGAGCTGACTCTGGAAATGCAATGGATGTCCAAGTGTCATCCTGCCAAGTGGCGTCGACCTCAGTGAGGTCTGCAAGGTTAAACCCGGAGGTATTCATGCACCCCAGCGAACTCATCATGTTGAGTACACTGAACAGAGGGTAGATATACCAGTGGATTTGCATCCTGGTAACGCTGCTATCTCCACGTCCCGAGCCATACGTTTGGTTAGAAGTCAGGGAGTCGTATCCGGTTAGTACCTGCGTGCCACCGAGAGTCGACATACAGCCAGGTGTTCGCGCCACTTCAGCGAGGAACGTTGGTTCCCAGAACGTCATGCCGATACCTGGCATGTCGATGCCATAGGGCCCAGGACACAAACAGATTGGGTCCATGTGCATAAGGGAAGGATTAGACCCACCCCCCATGGAAATTCCAGCTACCGTTACCGGAAACATGTTGTTCCAGTTCGGGTCGTTGATGGGATTGAAAATCTCTCCCCGACATGCGGCAGAGCCCGATAACGGGGATGCACTATAGGCGCTCCCCGTTGTGAGAGCTGCAACAGTCAGAACAGAGAGTAGTAACCTCTTCATGGCAGGTGTTCCTCGAGGGTGGTGACATCGTAGGGATAGGCGAAATGGGTCACTTCGATTACGTCAGGATGACTGTCCCGAACGCCAGCTAAAGAGGGGGTATGCGTAATGCCCAGCCGATCGAAATGCCATTCCTCTGCGAAGTACACGGCTTGGCCAAGATCAGACGCCAAACTGCCTGGATCTCCTGCTGTGACGATTACTGTTAGGTTGGCTGGGTGGCGGGCCTTTAACGTCATGGCCAGTTCACGCTGATCATCGGCTCGAAGATCAACAACGAGGAGCCAGTTCTCTGGCTGTATGTGCTTGAGGGGGTTGACCTTGGTGCCGGCCTCATAGATGACTCCCCACTGGTATGTACCATCGGGTTGCCGCTTCAAGGCTTCGATGTCTTCACCTAGCGTATAGGACGGATCTACGAAGTGAGTTTCGGTATGCTCGGCTATCGGGACGAACCAATCGGGGATGTCTCTCGTATGATTTTGAGCTTGCCCTGCTAGGTGCTCATTAACGGAGTCCCAGTCGACACCATGCGCCTCTGCCACGATCGCCAGCCGCATGTCGGGCTCTACGATTTCCCAAGTCGGGCCAAGTACACCTAGGTCCTGATCAGAGGCAAGTGCGGTAGTGGATAAAGCAGCTCCTAAGAGTGCTACCGATAACGCGGCAATTTTACTATACTGTACTACGGTTTCCATGTTTAAGGCGTTCCAATCTGCGGTATACGCTGCGCTCGGTCATGTTCGCTGCGGCTGCGATCTCAGCGGGCGAAAGGCCTTCGCAGTGAAGGGCCAACAAGTTTTCATGAGACAGCTCAGTTCGAGCTGAGCGTTTGGGTAGGTCGATGAGGTGCGCTGAAGCCATCGAAGTGGTCTCAACGAAAGCCTCAGGGTCAATGTCGATTTCGTCGTTGAACTCTTCAGTGAAACCAGGGATCTGTTCAGCCATCAGATCAAACTGCTCAGCCCTGGGTTCGCTATCAGCCTGACCGGCTTTATGAACGGTCACTGGTAGGATGGTATGGCGGCGCCATGTGCTGACCGCGAGGAAAGCCGCCTCACCAGCATATTTCATGATCGCATCATGGGAATACGAAGGGTCATATTCCTTAGAAAACCAGGCAACGTATATTTCCTGCTTCATGTCCTCCTGCCATTGCCTGGGGATATGCAAACGGGCTGCCGTCCAACCAACAAGTCGCTGCATTTCAGAAGGCGGGTGACTTGCCAAATATTCATAGAGGTTAGTCATGCGTGACGCACTCCTGAACGACCTGATCAACACGCTCGAGAGGCATGGCTGCGAAATCAAGATCAGCATTCCGACAACCCGTGGGCGTGCTGAACGCAGCAAGACCGACAGTGACTTGGCTCGACATATTGCTACTCTGCGAGACGATTACGGCATGACTCTGGCCAAGATCGCAGAGCACCTGACGGGGAAACTTGGATGCTCGATTTCCGTGGCATCCATTCATACCTGGACAGGGGGAGCGGTCCCTCGAAAGGTCGGATATGACAAAGTGCTCAATGCTCTTAATGAAATCATGTCCGAGCACGTCGCTATCGAAGGCGGTGCTTGGGTCGATTCCAAAGAGATCAAAGCTACTGTGGAGCGCTGGATGGAAGTAATGACCCCACGCCAGATAGCCGTGGCTGCTGACGAGGCTGTTACCTCTGTGCGCAGTTGGGCTACAGGCAATCACCGTGTTCTGCGTACCAAGTGGAGACGTGTTGTTCCCCAGGTAGAACAGATGTGTGAGATCATCCAAGCGCAGCATATCGAGACCTAGTACCCTTATGCCTGGTGCTGCTCACGCTGATGGCTTTGTGCCTCAGCGTGAGATTCGGTTTCAGCTTCACCAGCTGAGGGGCTAGTTCCTGTGCCTCGTTCCTGTTGTTTTGCTTCCAGTTTTTTCTTTCGTTCCTCCTCTCTCAAGAACCGCTTGAATTCACGGTCTCTATCCATGACATTCGTGAGCATTAGGTCCACGAGATCGTTATTTGCAACTTTCTCGCCGAATGTCTGCTGATAAAGTTCTTTGTACAGTTCAAGGCGGCCAAGCGTTGACTCCGGCAACTGCAGCGGAAAGTGTTTTTTGGGATCGTGTTCAATACGGCCGATGAGCATTGCTTACTCCTGGGTTAAGATGTAGCGATGCAATCTTGCCGCTGAGCGTGCGGCGCTGGATAGGCAATAAGTATTAGAATTTGTTATCCGGTATAGTTCTATTTGACTAGATGACATACTGACGTCATATGGGGAGAAAAACTTGGATCAGGGAAAAAATGATAAAGACCTACAGAAGGTCATCGACGCAGGAATCCGTAAAGGGGGTTCAGGCCCTAAGGATGGCCAGAGGGGAAAGCCCAAAGGGCCAAGAACTGACTACCTGCAAATAGAGCCGGAAACGCCTGGCTATAAGTTGGTTCAGGTTATCTTCGAGAAAGCTGTTGGCGAAGGGCTGGCTTCCACAGACCTAGCCGACCACCTTGGCATTGCGCCGAGCACTCTAAGCCACTTGAAAACTGGACGTAGGCTTGCCAGTAGCCTGGGCCGGGATGTGATTGAAAAGTTTGCAGAGTTTCTGAACTATCCGGTGCTTGCGGTTTTGATCCTGGCCGAGCAGGTACATCTGTCTGACTTTTACTCGCCCCGAAATGATCTGGATCGCGCCATTGATCGGGCACTCCAGTTTATGGCTGACGATCCAGAGTGGGGAGGGATGATGCCCAAGGACCTTGAAGGCGCCTCAACGCATATGAAGTTATGGAGTGTGTGGATGTATGAACGCGCTACAAAGACCCGCCTTATTACGGGTGGGGTAGATTACCTGGACCTGCTCAAGAGCATGGATGAATTCAGGGGGGAATATCCCAGTCAGGAATAGGGTCTTCCCTTTCCAAGAAAATGATGCAGTTGCCGTGGCAGTGGTGAGCGTAGCTTTGAAACCGCGGTGACTAGGCATGCCTTAGGCCAGGGACAGGGAACATCCCCCGAACTACCCTGATTTGATTATAAGTCCGTGAATCGTTCGAGTTATACGGCGCGGTCGCTCCGGCTATCTTCGCCCATCTCAATAAAAGATAGTTTACGAGCATCTCTGGAATTGCATATAAACGACTAATTTTAGGCGGTATTCTGTGTTAGCGCGTATCTATTTTAGAAGGTTTTTCTACAACTTTTTGAATGGTTTTATGTGCGGCCTGGTGTGCTTTCTTGTTGTGTTCACCGTTGCAGTTATTCGTTGAGTCAACGAGAGCACATGAGCCGCTACGCGGCTGAATAAGAGCCAGGCCACGACACGCCTAGATTTGCTATAGTTAAAGCCGGAAAAACGCCCCAAGTCACTTCGTTTTGTTAGAGCAAGCAGGACTGCTGTGGGAGAGCAAGCGATCTTTCTTCTGCTGTCCACGAAAAGCACATGGGCCGCTTCGCGACCTATCACGAGGCAAGCCTCGAAACGCCTAATATTTGCGATTTCTAATTCCTTAAACCGCCCCGATTCAACTTCGTTCTAGCCCGCTATTGTCTCCTCATGCTCACGCATCGAAGGCGCCAGCATAGAGCGCGGTGGCATGGCCTTCCCATACCCCGACAAGGACGTTTTCACCGTTGCTGCTCACGCATCGAAGGCGCCAGCATAGAGCGCGGTGGCATGGCCTTCCCATACCCCGACAAGGACGTTTTCACCGTTGCTGCTCACGCATCGAAGGCGCCAGCATAGAGCGCGGTGGCGTGGCCTTCCCACACCCCGACAAGGACGTTTTCACCGTTGCTGCTCACGCATCGAAGGCGCCAGCATAGAGCGCGGTGGCGTGGCCTCCCCACACCCCGACAAGGACGTTTTCACCGTTGTTGCTCACGCACCGAAGGCGCCAGCTTGGTCAGCAATGGTGCGCTTGGGATACTCATATATAAGGGAATACATATTGTATTAGGAGGTGCTTTCATGGAGGTTGATTCCTGTATGGGGTATTACCTCTCCCCCACCCTCTCATACCTACCAGCACGGTCATTTAGTAACTGTCATCCTCCCCCCGTACAAGGATACCCAAAGGGTGGTTGCCCAGCCTCTGGGTATAGCTCTCCGTTGGAAGGGGTAACGCGCATAGCGAGTACACATATAATGGGTGAGATGCATCATGGTGCGTTCACCATTACGGTGAACACCTAAGCCCGCGTGAGGCCAGTTCAGCGTCTCAAAAACGGCTTGTAGAGTGACACTCCCAGCCATAGAGGAATCAGTTGGTGCGCAAAAAAAAGAGCGTCTAGCTGTCCTCTTTGCCGCCATGTTGGCCTAGCTCTGGTCGATAGTGACGTGCAGTACCAATGGCCTTATTGATGCGCTTCAAATGGTCGATGAAGCGTGCCCTACGTTCGATCAGCACGAGAGCTTCTGCTATCAGTTCCCGTGCCTCTTGAGGTACAGATTTCGCTCTTGCTGCTACCCCTGGTCGCTGTATTCTCACAGCATGCCAGGTTGATGGAGAATGCCGGCTATGCTGTTGTCGGTTGACCCATTTACGCCATACCGGGTGAGGGCAACCGAGGCATCCATAACCACACCGACTAACATCTAAAAGTACCGCACCATGGGTGCGTGGTTGGGCTTCTCTGATGCGTTCAACGATGTCCAGTAGCTGCCTTGTGTACTCCCCCATAATTGCATCTATATCTGCCGTCAGTGCGCCGACCATTAGCTCGGCCTCGTGAGCTAGTACCTCTCTATCAACTGTACGGCGTGAGCGACGTTGATTAGTGCTTTCAACCAGTAGTTCATCGTCGTCTTGGTGGGCTTCATGCATAACGGTTCCTATCGTCTCCTATCAATCTTAAAGGATATTTTCTGTGTGCTTTAAAGGTGGTGAGCGGGTACGTCTGGCAGGTGTTAAATTGAACGCCTTCCTTGGCGAGGGATTGTCTTGTTCGGTAGCTTTTGATGTGATCGTACTTGTGCCCTTGCCCCGCCCAAGGGGTGCCCGGCCTACCTCTCGGCGCGGCTAGCGTGGGTGCTCGTTGAGGAACACGCGGCACTCTTGTATTGAGGTGCGGGCAGCCTCGGGTAGCGTTACTTTGTAGCGCTTCGCTGCAGACTCAGCAGCAGCTATCATTCTCGCGGTCGGTGCCTGGATCTGCATGTACTTGTCGATGAATGTTTTACACTCCCTGAAGGAGGTCAGCTCTCCATTCAATGTCACCTCATTCTCATCCGCTAAGCGCATCGCCAAGGCCTTCATCTTGTCAGTTGGTGGCGGTGTTTGCTGCATTACTTCGTCCAGAAATGAGCGACACAGCTCGAAGCTCTTTTCGATGCCTTCTGGTAGCGTGAGACTGCGAGCTGCAGCTAGCTTTCGTGCAGCAGAAACCATGTTCTCTGTGGGGCCATTGGCCGTTGCCAAAACAGCCTCGGGTGCATTGTCCATGATGTCGATTGCCTCTTTGATACGGGTGGTGATGAAGTCGCGTTGAGCGGTTATAAAATTGTCACGGGCATGCTTTGCCGCTGTGTCGTTGGGTGCGTTCTGGATCGCATCGAGCTGGCGCTCCCAGGCGGCTGTCACACGCACATCGGAGAGTTCGGAGGGGGTGTTATCGATGAATGCGCGGCCTCGCGGGGTGGAGACAATAAGCAGCTGTTTGCCCTTACGCTTGGTGGTTATGTATTCACGATCAAACAATGTCTGCAAAACGGTATCCCGAGTGGCTGGAGTGCCTATCCCTTCAGCTTTTCGGAGTGCTTCTGCATCTTCACCATCGACGTGCCGGCCTGCATTGAGCATTGCGCTCAGTAAGTCGTGCAGCGTGAAGTGTTTGGGCGGCTCTGTGCGTGCCTCATGAAGCCTTACTGCCTCGACGGGAGTGTTAGCGCCGGTCACCAGTGGCGGCAGGTCTTTCTGCTCTTTGTGGGCCTCGAAAGCAGTCATCCAGCCGGGGTCAATGATGCGTTTGAAGGTGCCTGCAAACAGCGCTGGCTGTCGCTCAATCACGTCCTCAACATCTATGCTGGCGCGGACACTCAGGGACTCGACGGTAGCGGCTGGTAGGAGGGCCTGGATGAATTGTTTTGCGCAGGCCAGGTAAACCTTTTGCTCGGCCTCAGTGCGTTCTGACAGGTTCGGTGTCTTGCGCGTTGGGATGATCCCGTGGTGGTTCATGGGCTTGTCGGTAAAACAGCGTGGACGTGGCGCCTCGGCACCCTCCATGCAATGCCGGCGTCCAGCTTGCCGAGCTGGCGTCATGAGCGTGTCATCAGCCTTTGCTGCGCCTCCCAAAATGGCCAACAGATCGGTCCGGTTATAGAGGCTTGCGGGCAATTCTCCATGCTCTGTTCGGGGGTAGGTCAGGTAACCATCGCTTCGCATTGAATCGGCTGCTTTCAGCGTCTGTGTGGCCGTGAGGCCGTACTTTTTTGACATGTCTCGCTGAAGCGCTGTGAGGCTGTATGGCAGCGGTGGATGTTTGGCTGTTTGCTTTGTCTCGGCCTCCAGAATGGCGGCGTTATCGACGGTTTCTAAGCGCTTGGTGAAGGCCAACATGGCTGCCCTGTCCAGGAACATTGGCTTGCCGTCATCGTGCAGTTGGATGCTGCTGGCGCCAGCTATTGGGGCGGCTGGAGAATAGGTCAGCTCGCCCCCGCCAAGGGTAATCTTTGCCTGGTAGTGATCGACTGGAATAAAGGCTTCGATTGCGCGATCGCGGGTAACAACAAGCCCAAGGGTGGCGGACTGTACGCGGCCGGCCGACACGAGCCCTGCCTTGCCCTTGCCTTTGGCTAAATCGCTACCCATAAGGCCCAGGCGTGCGGTTGCCGTGTATGCACGGACAAGGTACTGCCAGAAGCCATCCGCGTTGGCGCGGGCCTGCTGAGCCCGCCAGAAAGATATGGTTTCTCCGGCGTTCCTGAGGCGCTTGGCCGCGGCCTGAACATCGGCCGCTTCCATAGAGCCGGTCAGCCACATCCGCTTCACCGAACCGCGGTACTTAGCGTATTGCAGGATCTCGTACCCGATGGCTTCGCCTTCGCGGTCTGGATCGGTGGCCAACCATACTTCTGTTGCTTGAGAGAGTTCTTTTTTAAGGTTTCCCAGGTATTTCTTACCGCGGTCGGTAGGCGTCTGAGGAAAGGCGGTAGGTAGGGGCAGAAGACTGCGGGGATCGCGCCAATTGGCCTCTGGGCTCACCTCGGAAGGCTCAACAGGCGCCAGCAAATGCCCAGCGGCCCAAACTAAGGTAAGTGTTATGCCATTCCAGGTGCCGGTGTAGGCGTTGCCGCTGCGCGTAAGACCTAAAGCAGGGGCTATTTTGTCGGCCTGGTCGGAGTGTTTCTCACACAGAATGAGTGCTCTTGATGTCATCCTGAAGGTCGTCCTTCGGTAGAGGAAAGTAAGCGGAATAAGCACCGCTCAGAAGCAACCGACAATACGATGTCTTTCATCTCTAAAGTGTGTTGTATTCTTAAAAAATGTCGTCTAGTATAGTAACACATAGTAAGCAGAAACAGCTTAACAACCCATCGCCGAACGAATTAAGCGGATTGCGTCCGCTATCTCCTCTCTCCCCTGACACGGCTTCGGGGATGCGCATTAGCCGTCTGGTCGTCTCGGTAACGGGGCTACCGGAGAGCCCTCTGAGTTAGCCCTGATCCGGCTTCTCTCTCACTCTCAACTCAGAGGGCTCCCCAGTAGCAGATCCAGAGTTTGAAGTCGGGCGCGGCCCGGGCGTGCTGACAATCCACGCTCCCCAGTAAGAGCCTGTTTCCCTGTACCTCACCCGGCCTCCCCAGCCGGGTTTTTTTTATTTGCGAGGGCGATCCATGGACAACCTTGAGGAATTGAGCGGCGTGATCAGTGCCGTTCGTTTCGTAGGTGAAGAGGGATTTCAGATCCTGACTGTGCGCGATGCTCAGGAACAGGAGGTAACGCTGGTGGCTGTATGCCAGCCGCTCAACGAGGGGGAGTCTGTACAGGCCCGCGGCACTTGGGGCACGCATCCTAAGTTCGGCAAGCAGTTCAAAGCCGATCGGCTCATCACGCAAATACCTCAGGAGTCCAAAGCGCTGGGTGCATACCTTGCGAGTGGCAAGGTGGCCGGCATTGGCCCCAAGTTCGCTGCGAGGTTGGTCGCCCATTTCGGTGATGGGCTGCGCGACGTACTCGGTGACGAAAAGGCCTTACGGGCTGTGTCAGGCATCGGTAAGAAGAAGGCAGTGGGGATAGCGGCGAGCTGGAATGAGTACCAAGAAGCGCGTGATGCATTGATCTTCCTGCAGGGGCATGGTCTGGGCGCTTCACGTGCAATGTCGGTCTTTCGCCAGTTGGGCCAGGAGACCATTGTGAAAGTATCCGCCAACCCCTACCGCACCTTATTGAAGACTCGAGGTATAGGGTTGCGTATAGCCGATGCTATGGCTCAATCTCTTGGCTTCGAGTTGACCCACCGCGATCGACTCATTGCGGGGCTTCGCCATGTCGTTGATGCACGATCAGCCTCGGGGCATACCCTGGCAACCTCGGATGAATTGGCCTCGGAAGGCGCGCAGCTCCTCGGGGTCGACGTGGCACGCATGGCCTCGGTTGTTCAACTGCTGCTGGCGCATGAAAAACTTATAAGTGTTGAGGGCGGGCTAGTTGGCCTGCCTTCGCTGGTGGAAGCCGAGAGAACCATCGCCACCGCGTTGCTAGCGCGTGCGGTGCATTGGAATGGCTGCAACCAAGTGCGTGTTAATGGTGAGCTGTCGGATGGCCGGGTGCTCAGTGATGAGCAGCGCCAAGCATTGGAGACCTGCCTTGCGTATGGGGTGGCTGTGCTTACGGGTGGGCCGGGGGTGGGGAAAACCACCGTGACTGAGGTGCTGGCGCAGACACTGGACGATGCTGGCCTTGAGCTGGCGCTGTGTGCGCCAACTGGCCGCGCCTCTCGGCGAATGTCGGAGGCAACCGGGAGGCCGGCGTCTACTATTCATCGTCTCCTAGGCGCTGGCGCCAGCGGCTTTGAGTTTAATGCTAGCAACCCGATCGAAGCGGATGTAGTGATCATTGATGAAGCATCGATGGTCGATGTGCCGTTGTTTCTGGCTCTGGTGGTGGCGCTGCCTGACCACTGCCGACTGTTCATCATCGGTGATCAGGATCAATTGGCCTCGGTTGGGCCGGGAAACATTCTTCGCGATGTGATCGCTTCGGGTGCTATCCCAGTGGCACGTCTTCAACAGATCCGGCGACAGGGGCCAGGCTCGCAAATTACTGTCCAGGCGCACGCCGTCAACCAGGGCAATACTCCTCAATCGGTGCCAGATAGCGACTTTGAGATTGTCGAAGTGCCGGAAGGCGGTGACCCCGAGCTGGTGTGTCGTGTGGCATTGCGGGTGGCCACTGAAGACATGCTGGCGCGTGGCTTCGATCCTCTTTATGAGGTGCAGGTGTTGACACCCATGCACGGTGGTCCGGTCGGAACCCGTGCTCTCAATGAAGCGTTTCGAAGCTATCACGTCCCGGGCGATCGGGGCTCGGTGACGATCCATGGGCGCCAATGGGCGCCAGGAGACAAGATCGTGCAGACCGAGAATGACTACAACCGTGATGTCTTTAATGGTGATCTCGGCTATGTAGTGTCGGCAGACGCTGAAGACAAAACCGTGCTGGCGCGGTTTGAGGATAGAGAAGTGCTGTTCACCAGTGACGCGCTCGGCAAGCTGCAACTGGCCTATGCAATGACCGGCCACAAGGCGCAAGGGTCCGAATTCCCGGCCGTGGTTATTCCTCTAGTGCGATCGCACTGGCACATGCTTGAGCGACAGTGGCTTTATACAAGCCTCACTCGTGGAAAGCGCCGTGTCGTACTGGTTGGCCACCCTTCTGCTATCAAGCGAGCCGTCTACCATGTCACCGGCCAGCGCCGGCTCACCTCACTACCGCTTTGGTTGCGCCAGCCAGCCCTATCAGTATCACCAACCCATAAAGGAGAGAGCTATGGCCAAACGAGCGCTTGAAGTCGCACAGCAGAAGAGACGTGTCCCCTAGGATCGCGGCGAGCCAAATACCGCCTGCAATCAAGGCTGGCTAAACCGCAACTCCCAACCCGGGAACGCAGAGGCGACTTTAACCGGAGGTGTGGCATGAGCAGCTTCATCGCCATTCTCTGGGTCGGCGCTCTCGCGTATGCCGTCTTCCTCGCTGTGTTGCTCATTCTCGGACGGGGCAATCTCAAAGATCGTCGCTTTCTAATTCACTGGATGGTCGCTTGGTCGGCGCTGCTGGCGCTGACGATCGGTATACGAATGGCTGCGACGGAGCCTGACCAGCCGCCTCCCTCTGCGCCGCAGTTGGGAACGCCGATGGCCGTGGTCACCTCGGCAGGCGGTGAATCCGAACCGGAGACGGACTAGAAAAGCTGTATACCCCTGCCCTCTTGGTGAGGGGGCTAGGGAGAGTCGGCAGTGTGTGAGCTTTGTGGAGAGTCAACATAATGGGCAATCAGTCACCGACAACACGCTTCATTGAGATGGTGCCACCTTTGCTGGTGCTTGCCGGCGCGATCGCGCTGCTGCAGGTGCATGCGATTCAGTTTTGGACGGAGTTTGTAGGTCCAATGGGCTGGGCCTGGGCTGTTCTCCTAGAAGTCGTTGCATTGTGGCTCTGGTATCAGCGCCAGCTGGCGCGGCGAATGCTGGCCATGGTCGCCAGCGTGCTTACGCTTACCGGCCCCATTTATATGGTTTGTGAGCCTCTGGTAGAGGAATGGCTGTCGGCATCTCACGTCGACGCTGGCCGGGAGCTGCAGCTCGAGCGGCTGGCCCTAGAGGCCTCGCGTCTTGAGGAAAGCATCGATACTTTCTGGGCAAATAGTGAGGCCCGGGCGGGCTGGCTCGAACCCATACAGGTAGCACAGGCTCGTCTCGCCGAGGTCGACAACCAATTGGCAACTCTCGTGGCGGCGCCCCCTGCCGAGTGCTCGACCTGGCGCCAGCAGGCCTTGATCGGGATGCAAGCGGTGGCGCTGCTGATCTTCCAGCTGGCCGCGGTGCTCGCTATCACATCTCTATCCAAACTGCGTGAACAAGCAATCGCCGAGGGTGTCACCCCGCGCCCTACCTCCTCTTGTGACAGGTTGCACGAGGAACCGCCCGAAATTGGGCAGAACTTGGTTGTAGCGGGTGCGCTACACACCGAGGCCGGTACATGCAACCTCGAACCGGAGCTGGGTGTGCCCAGTATGAGTGAAGCGAATAATGACAGTGAGCTGGGAAAGGGAGGGTTCGCGTATGCCGATATTGTCGTACTTCGTGATGCCCTGGAGCAGCTGCTCGAGGACCGAGAAATGACACAGGCAGCGTTTTGTCGTGAACACGATTTCTCGCCAAGGGATCTTTCGCTGCTGCGCCGACACGAGGCGCGCTGTGCAGCGGGAGAGCGGACGATCTCTATCACAGCCTTAGATCGGCTGGCCGAGCTTCTTCGGCGCCAGACAGCCAGCTGTGCTGCAACGTAGGGGGTAAACATGGGCTCTGCACTCCAGGAAACGAACAAGCAGGATTTGCTCGCAGGCAACGCGCTTGTGAGTGAGCTTCATGATTACCTGCGTCATCGTGCCGTTATTGAGCAGGATCTGCGGCGTGTTGGCATCACTGATACCACCCCTCTTGAATTGGCCGATCGCATCATTGCCGATGCGATGCACTCAGCCTATGCCTGCATGCTCAGCGCCCACAAGCTGACTCATGCCGGTATTGCCAAGGGGAGCGAACACAATCACAGGAGACAAAGCGATGGCGAAACCTAGTCATTGCAAGGGCGAGCTGGTAGCACTCTCTAGCGGTGGGGCGACCCATTACCAGTGCAGCGGGCTATATCGAGCACTTGTTGACTTCAACCTGGGCGAGCTTGCCGAACAGTATTGCCTGCAGGCCCCTTATCGCGAAGCGACACTAGATAGTCTCAATAAGGGCATCGTAACCATTGACGACATTAATGCGATGGAGGCTTCCGGTGCCTATGCGCATCGGGACATCTCGGATCTAGGCTTTGGCCAATACTTGATTCATCGCGGCTATTTACAACTTGTGATGATCAATGAAGTTCACTGTGGTGCCGGCTTTTCTCCCGACCTTGTGCGGGAATCAGCCAATGCTCGTGCACAGACGCTGAGCCAGCTTTCGGGTGGCCATGCATGAATGCCATCGCCCCGCCCCCCATTCACTTTGATATGCCAGATAGCACCATGACCGAGCGAGCCTCATGCCCAGTCTGTGCCTGTCAGGACAGTCCATACTATCTGAAAAGAAACACCGACTGGTTTCATGCGCACTGGCTGGTGTGCCAGCGGTGTGGTTACCAGACCACCACACATTCTTCCTACGAAGCGGCCGAACGTGACTGGGACAAGGCTTCACTCGGTCGACAAGCAGAAGAGGCAGGGCTGCTTGTACCGGCCATTCAGGTCTTTTCGATGCGTGACCTGGAGCTGTTGGAGTCGCTTCAGAAGGAGGCCTCAGAGGGTGATTGTGCGCGTACCTATCTTGTCTCCCGTGACTCACTGGTGCGCTGGAAAGAGATCGCCCGCCTGGGTCGTGACGAAGTAGATGAAACGCTGCAACCAGCGGTCGCGTCTGTCGAGCGGGAAATAGCTGACTTACTTCAGGCTCAGTGTGACGAGGACTGATGTCACCGCGCTGTTGCAAGGAGTGACCAATGCATATTCATTTGCGGGTTCGAAAATAGGCTACCTAGCGAGGCATGTAAGCCTTCAAGGGTGCTACCTACCCGCACCGGCGCAGGCCTCAAGTCGGAGCTAGTTTGTTTGAGTACCGGTAGGAACTGGCAGACCTTTACCGGCCATACAGTTACGCCATGCTGACCCTGCAGACGAACCATCAAGATATGTTGACTCAGCAACTGGGATTAGTTGAATAATAGAATGCTGTGAAGTAGCGATATCATACTGACTGATATCGATTTCATCGAAAGGAACAGATTTTAGGGTGATTATTCCACCATTTTGCTCACGCAAAGGCTGTGAAGTTATGACAACTTCATTAGAGCATTCTTGTGCCCCATCAAAGAACTCGCCCAATGTTGGTGAGTCTGCATAAGTGTTCGCTGATACTAACAAGCTGAATAGGGCTATAAGTCCGATTTTATGCATTCAAAGACCGTTACTGTATGTCAGAACTAATGTATTACGGCTGAATATCAGGAAACTTTAATACTATTCTCTTCGCCACGCCCATGCGGTATGACGCTATGCATAGACAAAACAACGCATAAGTGAGGCTACTACAAATGAATCACCCGGGTTTCGTAGACACCTCCAGGCCTTATACCTAAGTCATCTAGGAGGAACCATGAGCCATCCCCGTTGAACTGAAGAATTTAAAATCGAAGCCGTCAATCAAGTGGTAGAGTGCGGCCATCGTTTTGCCGAGGTCGATGAGCATTTAGAAGTGTCAGGCCACAGCTTGTACTATTTGATCAAGCGTTACGATAAGCCGGTAGATCAGCGGCAAGAAGATGATTAGCTCCAAGCTTAGAACCGTTGTAAGAAGGCTGAATCCAATCGTGTATCAGAAGAGCGAGTATATAATATAAAAGGCTACCGTCGGCATGACGCTCAGAACTTCTCCATAGAGTCCCACGGGGGGCACGCGTTTATTCAAAAGCATACGAGACAATATCCGATATGGCGCTTGTGCCGCATGAGAGCCGTTCACCCTAGCGGCTCATACCCCAGACTGGCTATCGAGGACGTCCTAGCGAACGCACTCGGGCAGAGAGGTAGGAGCAGGCTCGAATGTAACCAGCATAGCGGTGCCGAGGTTGATCGCTAGGTTCATGGAATGCCTTAAAGCCTGGGTTCATAGAATAAGCGCAGCACTTTGGACCACAAGGTAGAGGCAGGAGGGTCAGCGCCGGTACCCTCTCTGCCTTACCTACCAAAGTGAAGCAGAGCATGGGATACCGACAACTGACCCAGATCCAACGATACCAAATTTTTGCCTATCTTGAGACCGGCATTAGCCAGCGACAGATAGCTAAGGCGATTGGTGTCCATAGCAGTACCATTAGTCGCGAGATAAAGCGCAACGGTCTGACCAGTGGTTATGCGCCTGAACAGGCTCAATCAGCAAGTGATCAGCGTCGACGCACTGCCTGGAAAGTGACGAAGCGGCTGCCCAGCCTGATTCGCTGGGTCACTGACCAATTGATGGACGAATGGAGCCCTCAGCAAATCAGC
>NZ_JAKVTW010000028.1 GCF_022489065.1 Vreelandella neptunia
CAGCTCGCCACGCGATAGTGCTGAAAGCTTTTCTGAAAGGATGTGCTTTGTTAGCTTCCCAAATGTCTCCTGAATTCTTTGATGGAGACTGAGCAATTCCTCGACCTCAGACTGGGTCTTGAGATCAAGCCCATCAAGCGCCTTAAACAGCTCTTTACGAGAGAGTGCTGGTAAATCGTAGAGATCCAAAGCCAATGACTCGCATTTCTCCAACGTTAACAGCTCTGACACATCAATTTTGAGAGTATGTGCAGCTCCCTGGTTGCGCTCATGCAATTGATCAAGTGACTCTTGCCACTCCCGAAGAACAGATACAACCTGTTCTGAGTCAAAAAGCTGAATTGCCGTACTCTCTACCCCAGACCAAGGATGATCATGAAGTTGGGCACTTTGCCCGACCTGTTCTATCATTCCTCGATAAATCTGCTGGAACTCTTTAACTTGATCGACAAGCTGAAGCCGTTTCAATTCGGTGAGAGACGTCCCCGTCAGCCCAGCGATATGAATATCGGTTGGATTTATCTCTAACAGTTGACGATAACGAGCCGCACTACTAAAGATCTCGTGGATTGTTTTATCTGTATTAGCCCATGTTTCGTTGATTTCTTGAGCATAGTGATTGAGTCGCTCTTTAAGCTCCTCATAACGCATTGTTTCTGCGTCAATATTTTGTGTTGAGCTCAAATGCTTCTGCTTCACTACACGAGCACTGATATCTTCAAGCACCTTGCGCTTTTGTGATTTATGGCTGTGTAGCTCAAGACAGAAATCACCTAATCCGGCCTTATCTAGCCTGGTTTTAACTACGTCAAGAGCGGCCATTTTCTCCGCTACGAATAGAACTTTCTTGCCGTTTAACATAGCAGCAGCAATCAAGTTAGTTATCGTTTGTGATTTACCAGTCCCTGGAGGCCCTTCAATAACGAGGTTCTGACCATTCACTGCATCAATAAGTGCACTATGCTGGGAGCTATCAGCATCATCGATTAGCGGGAACAAATCATGTATTTGTTCAACCTCATCGATGGAATACTCCACAGTATTGCCTTCCCCCTCATCCGAGCCATTTTCCGAACTTTTGAAAAAGCGCTGCACAATTGAATGCTTAATCAGGTTTCGCTCGTCGAGAGGCCATCTCTTTGGATCTAAATCCAAATACATCAGCATCTTGCCAAAATTCAGCAGAGCAAGAGCGCCGTAACGCCGGACGGTCCAATTTGGTTTTGTAATTCTAATTACTTCAGCAACATGATCGAGGTAGGTTTCAGGAGAGACATCTTCCTCAACTTCGGGTAACGCAAGACCGAAATCGACTGCCAGCTTTTCTTTTAGAGACAAGTTCGGAAGGATATCTTCACCGGTGTAACTCAAGGTGTACTGATAGGTTCCACTATTGTGGTCTAGCTTCCCGCGGCTCAAATGTACCGGAACTGTAAAAAGCGGAGCCAATCTTGTTTTTGAGCCGCTGTCATTTTCTGCCCATTCCAGAAAACCAAGCGACAAATAGAGGATGCTTGAACCCATTTCCTCTATCGCGGTTTGAGCTTTGCTACGTATTGCACGTAATCTAGATTCCATTTCTGGTGGGTAGAGCAGAACCTGAATCGCATCATC
Organism: Vreelandella neptunia; assembly: GCF_022489065.1. Classification (GTDB taxonomy): domain Bacteria; phylum Pseudomonadota; class Gammaproteobacteria; order Pseudomonadales; family Halomonadaceae; genus Vreelandella; species Vreelandella neptunia_A. The sequence continues at coordinate 1,615 of NZ_JAKVTW010000028.1, forward strand.
CCGATGCTTTTCACCACCTTGAGCCTCATCATCTCTCGGCAACTCATAATTAATATCAAAACCGAGGACCTTTGCCCACTCCTTCGCATCAGGGTTAGCTTTTAACTGGCGGTCTTTGCCATTTTCTTCATCTACTTCAAGGTAACCATGCTCAATTAACTCCTCCCGGGTAGGAGGCGGAACAGACCTGAACGTAAGCTCACGCTCAGAAAGAAGCACTTCGCACAGTTGGTTTGGAACTTCATCTATAATCCGCAGGGCTGCAGCTTTCTGTTGAATAGGGAAATTCAACAATCTGTTTCGAGCCGTGAGATCTAATAGCTTTTTGCGCATCAGTTCCAGCGACTCAAGCACGAAAGGGTCTGACGAGTTTAGGAAGTTATCCGCTGCTTGCTGGTCTTGTTCATTAGACATGGTTCGGCTCGATTCCTTTGTTTTAGCATACCTATAAGCCATTGATTCGTTGTGCTTATTTTCGTCTTCTTGTAGCTGAGGCTCTTCATGGGAATCGTCTAATTGCTGACCAGGCAGCTCTAGCAGTTGTTCAACTCGGCGCTTGAGCTGTCTCGCTGCACTTGTTTTTCGAAAGTTCAGCTCGAAGAGGACTGCTTCTAACAGGTTTTTATCCTGCGTGTTGCCGTTAACGATCTTGCTCAGCCGGCTGGTTTCTAACGCAAGGTAAGGTCGCCGTTCCATCGTCCCCATGCTCCTGCCCAGAATAAATAGCTAGTTTGCCACCGAAGTATCATTATTTACTACCGATTAGTAGAGACAAGACTATCAGAGGCAGTCGCCAACCTATCAAAAAGTTTGTGGGCTCAAACTTTGTTTCCTTTCGAATTCATCCCACAGCACCATTTTGTGTAACAACGTCGGGACCAACCCATAAAATCTCATTTTGGATTTAGTCCCAGCAGCATTAGACGCGTACCTTTATAAATTCTCCCCACTGCGTGGCATAACGTGGCTTCCGACGCTCACCACGTAACACCCAGGCATTACCTTTGGTGTGGCACGCCTCAAACATGAGGGTTATCGTCTTGAAATGAGTGTTGCTGGCTTTGAGATAAGCGTACTGGCCAAATCAATCCTGCTTTTTCAGCGTCAGTTCGCCCTCGACACAGAAGACAATAGTTCGGCTGGGAAGCGCTTCATCACGTAGTGGTGTAAATCCAGTTCAATATACAGGAGATCATCAGCAGAACAGTGGGAACCAGTAAGCACTGCCCGCCATAAAGCGGTATTAGAAAGGAAGACACGGCTACATCATTCAGTCCCAACACGGATGCGGCGAGTGACAGACTGGAGACATTTAAAATCTATAAAACAGCACAAAGGAATCTGGAGTAGAACACAAGCTGTGGCACTTGCATTAGCGAATGCCATAATTCGTGTAACTCGCAACGGTTGCTTTAGCGTAACGCTCAGCATCAGCCTGCGCCCGATGTAGTACCGGCAAACTTTTGAGCATCTGTCGTAGCGATAGCATATGCTCATTACTCAGCATTTTATGCAGCTGATAAAAATCGGATACCCGAAAGGAAGGTTCTAACTTTGCGGCATCAAAGAGCCTGCTAATCCAGACAAGATCTGAATCCAAAGCATCACAATACACCGTTTCGAAGCCGAGCATGTCATTCAGCTTTTTAGCGGCATCGACGACATGTAACCCTCGCTCGAACAATTCATCACGAGCGATCCCGTGTATAGACGCTGCAACTGGATCCCAATGCGACCACTCATCACGGGGGCAAATAAGAAAGCCTTCACCATTACCCAGTGTGTCGGCCCACCCAAGCTCTATTGGGTAACTATCGGGCCCAAGCCCTGACGCCTCGATATCAATAAACGTAATAAGAGGAAGATCACTTGCCGGTAAAATAGCCACCTGAATGCTACACTCCGTTTCTTGTTACGGGCTGTTTTATGACCGTTCTTAGCGGCAAATTCATAGCAACCCCCACCCTGTGCGATAAGGCACTTAGCGCTTTAACCTGCTCTGAAAAGCATATTCAATCAAGCACTTCGTGCAAATAATTATCAAAATAACATTTAGCTCAAATACTCATTAACTCACTGTCAGAGTCAGACTGCAGGCTTTATCGAAGCCCAAGCATAAAATTAAATACAACAGTTAATAGGAAGATTTAAACTTCATTATAAACAAGAAATCAACTGATCTTATCTTGGCTATATTGATATAGCATAAACACACAACGTCAGTTATTTTTTTTCATTTTTTCGACACCGAATAACATACGCCGCTGCAATTAGCGTCCCAAACATAATTATCAAAATAGGTGAGACGCCAATTAAAAACTGTGAAAAATGACTCATAGCTTTCAATCTCCCGAAAGTGAACGGTTTAATAGCACTATAGTAAAAATCACCTCCCTTCACTAGTTCAGTAGAAGCTTTTCGAATCACTCATTCCTATGCTGTCGGGTTCAGACTGCCACGTCGCGACTGTGCTAGACGATGTTGGGCCAAGCATGAACCTGGTCTTGGAGCGTAGCTCCAGCGCCGTTTAAGCAACGCTGGCTTCGAGGAGTGTTTTAGCTTCTCTAATCAGGCTCACTTGGTGATCCACCATATTGCTGATGATCGTCTGCCGCTTATGCTCATCCATCAAGTCGAGAACCGACCCGGTGAATTTGTGGAAGTTAAGAATAATCGGCTCCTGACTGGGAGCTGGGTTGTGGTAGTAGCAAACTAGCCAATCCAGATCTTTATCAGCAACCGCATTACCATTGTTTAGCTTTTCCCTTAGTTGGTCTCGCACGTCCTGCTGTGAAACCGGCAAGCCTGATTCGCTATCGATACGAAGGCCATAGTGGATGGCGTTGTAGAGGTTCACGTATAGGCAGAGTTTTTTTCCGCTCAAATCACCCACCGTGTGCTTGATACCTACGTGCTTTCCACCCCGCTTAACGTCAAAGTAGCTATGAGATATTTCACTTAAATTTTTCCCTCCATAAACGGAAGGCGATACACCAAACGCGACAGTCATCGCATTCGACAATTCCTCCCAGAACCGGAGCATTACAGATGCTTTTGCCCTGGGTAGCGCTTTTTCTACCGCCAGGGCCGTTTCCAGGTCATAACGGTTATTGGCCAGTTTGTCGGCGATAAGCGCTGTCATAGAGGTTCCGGCTCCGGTGAGGTTATCGAGCAGACGCTTGTACTGAATAAGCGCGTGGGACAATTCCGGTTTGTGTTTGCTGAGGTTTCCGCAGGTGTCGATCCACTGGCGGATATCTTTCTCAAAAGAGAGGCAATATACATTCTTTTGCTCAAGGTCTTTAAGGCTGTAGGCAGAAGGTGCCTTGCCATCCAGTGTGAGATAAACCAGTACCGCCTTTTTCCGGTTGTTGGCTCGGTGTTTGAGCGCAGTATAATAGTCATGCAACTGCGCCTTCTGGTCACCAGCATCAATTTTCACTTCAATGCCGATTATCAGGTCTGGCGACTCCACTACGATATCCACACGCCGCTGATCTTCGGTGGCCAGTTCTCTTGTTACATTGACGCGCCCACTTACATCGAGTGAAAGGCCCAGAACGTCGTTAACAAAGGCATTTAGAAATCGATAGCCTTCACCATGCCGACCGGCGGGATTAAGCAACTCCGAGAGGTATCGGGAGTGGGTGCGGTTTTCATCGCGTTGAAGGCCAAGGATGGCGAAGATATTGAAGCGCTCGCCGTGGCGATTGGCATTTTCTCTGCAAGTCTCGACCAGTTCAGCCAGGTGGCGAAACCTGTCCGTAAAGTCGATTTCGTTTTGCGAGGCAGCAAGATGAGTCATTCAGCGTTTCCTTACGATTGTTTGTTTTCCGCAATAGACTCACCGCGTGGACACATCACGCTGTTGTCTGCTTGTGGGTTTTCTTTGCAGGTTTTGCTGCCGCTCGCTCAGTTTTGATTCTCTCCAGCAATGCCTCGGCGCTGTTCTCCCCGCTGATCAGCTCCGGGTTGTTCTTGCGCCATTGCTCGGTAAGCTCACCGCGAAAGGCTTTGGCCAGAATCGACTGGGTGAGGTTATTGACGCGGACCAGGGCACTGTTGACCTGTTGTTCGATCCGGTCGGCGTGGGCGAAGAGTTGGTCTACTCGGCGGACGATTTCGGTTTGTTCTTCCACGGTTGGAAATGGTAGGCGGAGTTCGTTCAGCACTTTCAAGTTAATATTCTTCTGAGCGGTGGCCGGAGCAAAAGATTCAAGATCCTGTTTGTTTACGTCGATTAGGTACTTAACGAAATAGGCAAGTGCTTCGGAATCCTTTGGTGTGAACCCGACAACGCTATCCGGAAAGCACGCATCGATTCCAAGAACCGCAGTATCGGCGATATTGGCCGCGATAGTTATGCACAGAGTTCCCGCAGGGAACAGACGACTCTGTTCAAGGCCGAATGCACTATAGAACCGTGTAGCTGAGGTGATTTCGCCAGTGGCGTTTGCCACCTCTCCGGTTTGAATGAAGGGGTACTCTTCGCCGAATAGTCTGGGATCATTCCTTGGACGATGTTTGGACTTGCCTCTGGCTAGCTGGCCGACCTCGCAAAGATGTTTAAAGGACCAAGAATCCGGATACCCTTCATCGTTGTATGTAGAGTTGTTTCGCCACTCCTCCGTCAACCGCCCACTTACTGCCGCAGCCAGCACGGACTGGCGGAAGCGTTTGAGGATTTGTGGGATGCGTTCGAGGCGGGCTTTAGTGTTTCCCACCTGGGCGAGCAGGGTGTCGAGTTTGTCGGCGATGACTTTTTGTTCGGCGAGGGGTGGAAGTGCAAACTCCAACCCTTTAAGGGCTTCGAGACGTATCCCTTTTACGGTTGTACCGGTGCCCATTTGCTCAATCTGTCGCGCGACAGAGCGATACCAATAAACAAGATAATCTCGATGAATTTTAGTCGGCAGAAAGAGGGCTTTGAGATCTTGGTTTATTGCGGACTCAAAGTCCGCAATGACGATCTTCCCCAAGCTCATTCGTGTCGCAATAATCGGGGTGCCAGCGGGGATGACATTAGTGCTGCTATTATCCACAGCCGCCTGTGAAATATGGTCGGTAGTATCATGGAGGACATGCTTGTTCATGTCCTTGACGCTCATCCAAGGTATTTCACCCTGATAATACTCAGGCTTCGACTTACTCGGTGTCCCGCCGCCGACGACTCGCAGAATTACGTCGTCTAGCGGCACAGTGAGCCATTGCTTGGGAATAACAAGAGCGGTCATTGCTTAACACCGCCCGTCACTTCATTCAAAAGCACCTTCGCCCCATCAACCTCTTCTTCTGCCCCCAATTCCCGAATCAGCGCATCCAGCTCGCTTAGCGCCTGCACCAGCTCCCCCATCGCCTCCCCCGCCAACACACTAGGCTCCGGCAGATTGGCGGCATCCACACTGTCGCTGTCCTTCAGCCAGGCAATATCCAGCGAGTCACCTTTGTGCTCGGCAATCCACTGGCGGCTGAAGTGGCGCCAGCGGCTATGGGCCAAACGGGGATCGACACCTTCATTTTCATCGCTGTGCTCAGGCAGTTCGATCTTATCGGAATGAAAACTGTATTCGCCCTCTTCCCTCGTGCTGTGGCCGTTGGGGTCTTCGCCATACACGGTTTCAAACGGCTTAAGGTGTTGGTCGCCAAAAGGCGTGCGTTTGCCGAAGTTGCTCATGTTGGTGCGCAGGTCGTAGACCCAAACGTTTTTCGTGCAGTTTTCTTCCTGGTACTTGTCTGCCGCGCTGCCTTTGGTGAAGAACAGTACGTTGGTTTTCACGCCCTGGGCGTAGAAGATGCCAGTGGGCAGGCGCAGGATGGTGTGCAGGTTGCACTTGTTCATTAAATCCCGGCGCACGTCGGTACCCACACCCGCTTCAAACAGCACGTTATCCGGCAGTACTACAGCGGCGCGGCCACCAGGTTTTAGGTTGCGGTAGATGTGCTGCAGGAAGGCCAGCTGTTTGTTACTGGTTTTATAGGTCAGGTCGTCGCGGGTGATGCTGGCGTCGCCGCCCTTGCTGGTACCAAAGGGCGGGTTTGCGAGGATCATGTTGGCTTTTTCCAACCCCGCGCCAGCTTGGCCCAAGGCGTTGCCCAGGTGGACCACACCCTCATCGTCTCCTTCCATGCCGTGGAGAAGGCAGTTCATTAACGCCAGGCGTCGAGTGCCGGGCACCAGCTCAATACCCACGAAAGCATGGTTCGCCTGAAAGGCTTTCTCATGTGCTGTTAGGTCGTAAAGGTCGTCTGTTTGGCTTTTGATGTATTCATGGGCAGAAATCAGGAAGCCTGCGGTACCTGCGGCCGGGTCTTGTATGTGTTCACCGACCTGTGGCTTCAGGCAGCGCACCATGGTGTTGATCAGTGCGCGGGGTGTGAAGTACTGGCCGGCGCCAGATTTAGTCTCGTTGGCGTTCTTTTCCAGCAGGCCTTCGTAAAGGTCCCCCAGCCCGTCCTTCTGGGCGCTGAACCAGTCTATCTGATCCAGAGTTTTGATCATCTGCTCCAAGTGGCGCGGCTCCCGCAGGCGGGTCTGGGCATCAGCGTAGATCGCGCTAATCAACGGGTCGTCGTGCACCAGGGTTCCGTCGCTATCGCGACCGGTAGAGAGGCTGAGCAGGATGCGTTTGTAGTCGTTCAAAAGGTTGATGCCGGATTTACCGTTGATGTCAGACCAGCGGCAGCCTTCGGGCAGTGGGTGCTTCTTGAGGGTGCCCGCTTCGGTGTTCTCGTGAACCATTTTGATGAACAGCAGCAATACCAACTCGGTGACGTAGTCAGAGTAGTTGATGCCGTCGTCGCGCAGCACGTCGCAAAGGTTCCAGAGCTTCTGGACGATGTCGTTATTGGTCATAAATGTTTCCAAATAGTGTTAGGCGCGCTCTAGGAAGAGCGCCATCAGCGGAGTATTGATATAGAAGTTGCTGCGGCCGACTTTGGTTTTGTCCAGCAGGCCGATATTGACCAGTTCATCCAGGTACTTGGTCGCGGTGATACGGCTAACGGCCAGATCTTCCATCACGAATTCAATTTTCGTATACGGGTGATTGAACAGGTTGTTCAGCAGTTCCTGCCGGTAGATCTTCGGACATTCGTCACGCATCCGGTGTTTGGTGTGTTGCATCAACTCGCGTATCTGGCCGATCAGATCAATAGTTTGGCGGGCGGTCTGGCTAACACCCTCCAGCATGTAGAGTAGCCACGGCTCCCAGTTACCGGTATCGCGCACGGCCTGTAATTCCTGATAGTAGCCAGCCTTGGTCTGAATCAGGTAACGGCTGAGATAAAGCACGGGCAGGTCGAGTAGGTCTTTGGCGACCAGGTAAAGCATGTTGATAATGCGCCCGGTTCGCCCATTGCCGTCATAGAACGGGTGAATGCTCTCGAACTGGTGATGGATGACGGCCATTTTTACCAGCGGATCCGCATCGCACTGTTCATCATCGTTGATATAGGCGACTAAGTTGCCCATTAACGCTTCGATTTCTGGGGCTGACTGGGGCGGCTCATACACCACCTCTCCGGTGACTTGATTTTTGAGCGCCGTACCGGGCAGCTTACGTAAGCCTGCCCGGTTTTTCTCCAGGGTTTCCTGAATCAGTAAAATGTCGTGCAGGCGAATCAGCCGGGAGTGTCGAACGCTGCGGAATCCCGCCCGTAATGCCGTTGCGTAGTCCTGAACCTCTTTGGTTTGTGGTGAGACACTAGCCTCGTCCGCCACAACTGCGCGATAGAGATCGTCCTGGGTAGTGATGATATTTTCGATTTCGGAGCTGTGCCGGGCTTCTTGCAAGGTCAGCGTGTTGATCAATATTTCTTCGTTAGGGATGGTCGCTGCCACCCCTTTTAGCTCTGCCAAGTAACGATGTGCCTGTGCTGCTTTTTTCAGCACGGCGCGGGTTTCCCACTGTTCGATGTGTTCAAGGGGCAACGTTGGTAGCACGGAGCTTCTCTTTTTAGTTAATGTATAGAAAAACAAAAAATCTATACATATCGAAGCTGACATGCAAAGGAAAAAGCACTTTTCTTTGCATGTAATCCTGTCAATGTATAGATCGTGGCTATCTATAGGTATTTTCTAGGGCTAGTTTGGCATGCGTCATGTCGAAAGAACCGCAAAAAATCGACATATAGTAAATGGATGTCGATGCCATCAACATTCATCGATCATGCGCTCAGCTCTGGCCAAACCGCTTCGTTTAGCTCTTCTAGCACTGTATCAAGCTGCGCGCCCAATACCTTATCCATCTGCTTTGAGCCACCGTCATCTGAAAAGCGATTATTTACAAACTCGCGATCGATGATCACTTCGTGCACCAGCTGTTTGGCTAGGCGGTCTAGCCACTTGCGCTGGGCCGTTGACCAATCGTGCTGGGTATAGATGCGGTCCATGGCTTCAGCTACACGCTGTTCAAAAGGCTTTAGAGGCTCGCCCAGCGCTGCGCGGCGGATATGGCCGATGATGCTGGCCGCTATGTCTTTATTGGTCTGGTTACGCACGGCGCTTTGCAGGTTGGCCTCCGAATAGCCGTGATTATCCAACAGTACTTTCACTTCCTTCAGTTGCTGGCGCGTAAGGTCGCGAGGCTTGTTGACGACCACGGCCAGGGCTGTCGATTGGTTAACCTGCTCCTTGATAAACGCATTGAAACTGTCCAGGTAGTCCTCAGGCCGTTGATGCACACCGTAGCTTTGGGTGGGCTCCTGGATGAGTTTGTCTTCATGATGCGAAATCACGGGCATTTTGTCGCTGCCAACCAGTGTTTTCACTTGGCTAAGCTGATTGATCAGGCCGCTATGCTGGCGGATAAATACCGACGCTTCGCGAGGACCCAGTTTCTGCAGATGTTGGTGCAGGTTTTTCGGCTCGACTCCCCACAGTTCATGCAGTTCGTCGAGCTTGTTTTTCAGTGCTGGGCGACTTTCGGCTTTATTGTCAGCCTTGCGCAGTACGCGCATGACTTTCTGGCTGAGCTGGCTAAGCACCACATCAGCCTGGCTTTCACCTAACTGATCGCCCGGGCTATTTAGCGCCGCTTCTAGGTGGTTCTCGTCGGTCAGCTCATCGACCAGTTGCTCCAGGGTGATGTTGGGATCCCTCACCAGGGGCTTCATGGTATTGATCTCGGAAAGCGCAGCGTAGATATCGACCGGGTCATAAATGCGGAACACGGTTTTGCCGATCTCATCGCAACGCCTTGTGGCACGGCCAATCATTTGCTCGTACAGGATGCGCGAGCGTACCCGACGCATAAACACCAAGTGACTTATTTTGGGTACATCAATGCCAGTCGTCAGTAGGTCAACCGTAATGGCAATACTGGGATAACGCTCATTCTTATAACGACGAATCAGTTGATCGACCTTATCGCTCTTGCCGGTAATTTTGGCCACGGCGGCCTCGTTGTAGCTGCCGTTATAGAGCTCTTTAAAGGCATCATCCAATAACCGCTTGATCATATCCGCATGCAGATCGGTGGCACAGAAAATCAGCGCCTTTTCATCATCAAAGGGATCTAATTCCTTCGCCAGCTGTTCGCAGATGACCTGATTGAAGTTTTCATTGATCACCCGGCGATTAAACGCCTCCACCTCAAAACTCAGTTCATCTTCGAGTTCCGTAGTATCCACTTCTCCGGTCTGGGTGTTGATCACCTCTATTGGCTTACCTTTTTCAAACTGGATGCCGTTTTTGGTCAACAGAGTTTCATAGCGAAGCGGCGGCTCATGGTCAATCAGCCAATCGTCCGCCACGGCTTCGCGATAGGAGTAGGTGAAAACCGGTTTGCCGAAAATGTCGCTGGTGTGCCTGGCTGGGGTGGCCGTCAGGCCGATTTTGACAGCATCGAAGTAGTCCAGCACGCGCCGATAACTGGAGATGTATTGACTGGCATCGCGGGTCGCGAGTTCGCCATCGGTCATTTCCTGGTCGAGCGTATAACCCCGGTGGGCTTCGTCGATAATGATGCAATCAAACTGGTCAATGGGCGGTGGCTGATCGCTCATAAAGATGCGTTTCACCATGGCCTGAACGGTAGCGACCTGCACGCGGGTCTCAGCCTCGGCCGCCATATCACCCAGCTCAGCAACATTGTAAATCTTGCTCAGGGTCTGGTTCTGCTCTAAAGGCGCTTCATTAAAGGCGTCGATGGCCTGCTGCCCAAGCGCGGTCCGGTCGACCAAAAACAGAATGCGGTGGTACCGTTCGGTTTTAAGAAAACGGTACATTAGGCCAATGATGGTGCGGGTTTTACCCGTGCCGGTGGCCATGGCCAGCAGCACTGAACGGACGTTTCGGGCCAGCGCACTTTCAGTCGCAGCGATAGCATTCTGTTGATAGTCGCGTAGTTTCAGATAACCGAAGGGTTCATTCTTGAGCAGCTTTTCTGCGTTTTCTTTATCGCGTTCCAGTAGGTCCAGCAAACCACCCGGCGTGTGGAATTGCGACAGTGCCCGACGAAGATTACTGGGCTCCCGCACATCCCGAAACCAGGTACCCGATTGTTCAGCCAGTTGGGGGACATAGGGGCGACCATTGCAGGAATACACAAAAGGCACCATATAGTGGCCTGAGTCATCAGCAGGCCAGGCAATGGTTCGCCCTGTAAGCTCCCAGGTACCTACCAAAGGAGCCTCAACGTGGATCCCTTTACTGTACCGTTCGGCCTGTTCAATTTTGCCGGCCACGTTGGTGTTTTCTTTCTTGGCTTCTACCACCGCGATGGGAGCAAGGCCTACAAACAGCACATAGTCAGCCCTGCCTTTTTTGCCGTTGTGTTGCGTAGGCCATTCGGCGATCGCGCGGTAGGCTCCCTTTTCAGGCCGCGCACCCTTTTGATAAGTAATCTCCAGGCTGTCGGCTTCCCAACCCGCCTCAGCCAGTTGCTGATCAATTAGGATTCGGGTGAGTTCTTCGTTCAGTACCAGGGTATCGGTGGCGGCTTTGGTTTGCTTGGTAACTTGCTGGCGCTGCCGATTAACGGTTTGTTCGTCTTGCTCCATGAGCTTCTTTTGCAGGGCTTTGATTTTGTTTTCATAGGCCGCTTGCTGTTGCGCCAGCGCTTCCTCATGCTGACGGGCTTGTTCTGCTAGCGCCCTAGCTTCTTCATCCATGGCCTGAGCCAGGGCTTCGTATTCGGTCTTTTCTTTATCAATCAGTTGGCTGAGTTGCTGGCTGCTGCTTAATTCGACATTCGCTTTTTGCAGGTCATGGCGCAGTTTTTCGATGTCAGCTTGCCACTGGCGTAGCTGGGCACTGGGATCTTCAGGTGGCACGAACGGACCCGGTTTGAATCCTGCACCAGCGCTGCCAAACGAGCGGTGGAACCAAATGGCTAGCTCTCTGGCCAACTTAAGGCCGCCCATGGCCTCTTTGTGGCGAGTGCGAAACTGGTGGGCCGCTTTATTGCCTTCTATACGTAGAGTATGAAAAAGCTCTCGTACTTGAGACTCAAGCCGAATCTCACGATTTAGGCGATAAAGGAGATCGGATTGGCTTGTCTGGTCATCGAAATCTACCCCTGATAACGCAGCCATGTGCTGAGCAAGCGCCTCACTCAACTGGCGCAGCTTGATTAACGTGGTGTTGGGGTCGCTGGCGAATGCCCCCTCGGCAGCTGACGCCAGCTGCACAAAAAGCGCGTCGTGCTCGGCCAGGAAGCCGAAGTTTGCTGATTTTTGGTCGCTGACTCGCACAAACGCTCCATTTCGTATGGAATTGGCATTCACCACGGAGGGCTCAGCCCTCAGTATTATGTGGCTAGCCCAAGACTTTATCAGGGTAAGGCGAAATGAGCAGCCCCATTACGACTGAAGATGGAATTGATCCAATGATGCGTTGCATTGAGCCACCAGAAAGCAAAATTGGGCGTCAAAAGTACACACAGTGTACTTTTTAGTACCTCATAGATCACTTGGCTTTATTTGATCTAAAAAAAGTGCGTGAAAAGTACACTGTGTGTACTTTTAATGCTCCTTTTAGGATATTGAAGTGGCTGCAGATTCACGCCAGAATTCCGTTGACTTTTAGATCTAAAAGCTTAAACATAAGCTTTGAAAACCGCGTCTTAGTTGGCGTGGCACCGTAGCTGGCGGTGAGAAACGAAACAGCGCTTAAAAGCAGGTCAAACCTGCGCCCTTCCAGCGCCAAGCAAGTGGCACCCCACGAAACCATTTCTTTATATAAACGCCATCGCAAGTTAGCGCCCCATCGACTACCTATAAAACCTCACGATGTGTAATGCATCAGAAAATGAGATAAAACCGAAGATTGTAAAAAAACCCTTTTTTATCAATAGGCTTTACGCAATCGAAAAACTGAAAATGGACATAAACTGGAACTAAAACCCAGCGAGCGACAGAACATTATGTCAGTCGAGCATCATCTCGAACATGCTCTCATTGTCCGCTTTCGACATTAATGCCCAAAGTGGCATCCCTCTCCTGTGAACGCGTTGATGACGCGACATCTCCCTGGGCCATATCGGCTATCAGATGAACAGCGATAACGAAAATCGTGCACGCAGCGGCACAAGCGACGGTCAAGGCTCCAACTTTAGGAGTGAACACTGACTGCGACGTACAGGGCAGATCGTCGGGCGCGGGGGGTAGATCTGCCTATTTTTAGTCGCAGACCTCGCCGCACATAGCTGTACCTTTTTATTTATAGACAATGAGACTCAGATTGAGGAGAGGGTTATGGCAGTACCAAAAGGGTATGCGGGGTGGTCTCTAAGAAAACGCAATTTTGGGTATGGGAGGCGGCTTGGTTACGCTGCGCTATCAGCACTTAACGATAAATATGGCTGCCAGGATCACTTTCAGACAAGGCATAGCCACCACGCACGCTTTGCCAATTTCGTGCGCTGGATCAAAGAGCACTATGAAGTAAAAGACGCACGGAAGATTACAAAAGAGCACATTTCAGCTTATGAAAAACACCTGCATGAGTCTGTTACCGACGGTACTTATTCAATTCATTATGCTCAAAATCTGCTCTCGACTTTGAACGTTGTAATGCGCTGTATGAGACATGATCGCCGTTTATATGTCTCACCGTCCAGGTTAGTTGGCAAACGGACCCATATCCGCCAAACAGAACCTCAAGGGGAGCGTTTTGAAAATGTAGAACAAGCAGCGCAGGCTTTGGAGCAAGCACAAAACCCAAGGGCAGCAGCTGTATTACTACTTGCCAGAGCTTTTGGTATGCGTGTACGTGAAGCTTCACTCGCAAATCTAGAACGGCTTTATAGTGAAGCCAAGCAGTATGGGGAATGTAGAATCCTTGAAGGCACGAAAGGTGGTAGACAGAGTGATGATCGTGAAGTCCCCATGGAGAAGACCCAGTGGCAAGCATTAGAATACGCTATTCAGCATTCGCCCGAAGGCAGCACCAATCTGCTTCACATGGACGAGACTTATCAAATCTTCAAGCACAGTGTCATTAATCCCGGACGCCTAATCATCCTGGCGCATGGACTGATTAGCTATAGGGAAATGCGTGCTGCTTTTGCTATCGAGACGTATGAACAAGAATCGGAGCAACTTGCGCCAATTAAAAAGGCACCAATTGACAAGGAGGCCCATTCGAGAGGGATGCAAAAAACCTCGACGCTGCTAGGCCATAACCGCCCATATATTTCAAGAAGCTACGTGGGCTAACCATATGAACCTGAGACTAATTTATACCCGTATCAAGTTTAATGACATGAAGCCACCACATCCCGCGCGCCATCGAAACCGTATCCAAAAAATTGCTGATACCGTGGAGGATAGATTTCCAGAAGTTAATCGACCTGAGAAAATAAAGTTGAAGCATATTCAGTGGTTTTCAAACTACTGGCTTGAAGCGCAGGGATACAGCCCGGCGACACGTGCAGACTACATTAGCTCTCTGAAATTGCTTATTGCAGCACTCGGAAGAAGCGATCATTGGTTAGGCCCGCTAGGATTGAAGCCGAAGGGAGCAGGTGGAAGACCGAGGACGAGCCGTGTTGTAAAGAGTAAAAAATACTATTAATGAAAGCGTTGACGTATACAGAAATAGTTCTTCATCCCCGCTGAAGGCGTTGTTCAATGGTCACGGTGGTCATGTCACATCCTCGTTGATGTCGAATACGCATTGTCAGGTAGCACAACTCATCATTAGCGGCGAATACGCGTTTGCTCTTGAGCCACGATGTCATCAAAAACATCTTGGATTTGACGTGCCATAGTGGACTGAAAGGCATTAGCGGGTTGGGCAGTATCAATGTTCTGATTGGCTGCACGATCTACTAACATGCGATGACCGCCGCGAATTTCATCAAAGGCCAACATGCCCGCTTCATCTCTTACGCGCTGACGCTGAATGATAAAAGCGCTGCTGCCATCTGCAGAAGGCATTAAACGCCATAAAATATTACGGTGGGCCCCTTGCTCAACAAAGCGCCTAACTTCCAAATAACGCGGATCTCCCGTGGAAGAGTAAAGGTTATCGATTTTTTTTAATGTCCACTGCTGCGACATTTGTCGGCCATGCTGGGTGTTTCCCAATGGCGAGAAATTGTATTTGCTTTCAGATACCAGCACATCTCGGATACTGCGATCACTACGATACTTCACAAACAACCCATCAATACCGTTGCGTCCCACCTCACCTGGCAACTGCCGCCAACCGGAAGAGGTGTAGTACGCATTCATGACGCGTTCGTTAAGTTCACCCACTTTGTGGTTAACAGCTATTGGTGAGAGATGGGGCAGTTGCCAGCTCATAAGCCGGTGCAGCGAAGAGCGCTGCTGGGTGATAAGAAACGATTGGTGATCACAACCTGGCGAGTTAAGGCAACGAGCAAGCAAAATAGGTGCATTATTTCCCACAGCTCTATAAGTCGCGCCTAAGCGAGTCACTTGGGTGAGCGATATATCCCCTCGGGCCTGAGCCAAGGTAAGTAACTGCCGCAGGTCATTGCTGGTGTCACCTGACTGCATAGAGCGGTACACAACATGCGCCCCAGAAACGCCTCGCGCCATCGACCGCTGATGTTGGCTGACAGTCCGTGTACCCGTAATCATGACCTTAAGACCTTGATATCCTTCGCGTACCGACTGTGGATTAGGAAACGCAGCGGCGCTTAGGACGTATGACAGGCTAAACGCCGACACCCATATCGCTAGGCTACGGCTAGTCATGGAAGCTACCTTCATATAACCCCATCACAGCAGCGGCTTCTTGCTCATCAAGCCTTCCGGTAATCTCCGCCATCAAGGCGTCAGCTTCTTCAATGTTGCCAAGCATATAATCCGCATTGGCGATATTGGCTTGAATCAAGTGGGAGAGCTCTTGATCACCCAAACCAACGCTCCCAATGAGACTACTACGTTGCATGATACCTAGCTCACCATGCGCTCGCACAAAATATTCTTTGGCTTGTTCATAGCGTTCGTTCTGGAAATAGATCGAACCAAGCCGAAAATATAGCGAAGGGAGCTTCAGCCCTGTCTTATAGTTATTGGCATCAAAATGGTTTTGGGCGAAGAAAGCCAGTTCATCTAGTCGATACTCATTTCTTTCGAAGTCCTCACCCAACAGGATGGCTCTGAGAGTCACCGGCTCTAAGGCGTAAGGCCCTGCTAACATTGAATTCGCTAACTCACGCTCAGCACTTTGTAAATCGCCTGCTGAGACTGCGGACAAGGCCTTGAGATAATGATAGAAGCTAGTGTCGTCCACATCTGCTGGCGTCAGCGCTGCTATAGCTCGCTGGAAAAGGTCGTAGCGGTGCTCGTTCCAAGCAATCAAAGAAAGGGCCAGAATATCGCCTTGCCGATGAGAGCCATCAGCCAAAATACGCTCAAGTGCCTCTACTTGGTTACTCTTAAGAGATTGCAGCTGAGATACGCGTATCTCCTGCTCAAGGCGCAAATCTTTACTCTCGTAGGCCAGCTGATGAATACCTAATGCATGCTCGCCAAGTTTTGGTTGGAGCATATTCAAACTGGCCGTCTCAGTTGCCATGACGAGCTCTTTATTCGCCACCTCTTCGGCAAGCTCCATCACCTCACTCTCAAGCGACATAATTCTTTCGACAGCGTCCTGAGTCGCTGCCGAGCCGGTTTCGGGCGCTAATTTTAATGTCGTCAAAAAGACAAGCTCTTCTGTTTCTTGTTTTTTTACATAATTGAAGCCGTCTACAAGATATGCAGTACCTGCAATTGTAACCCCCACTATGCTACCGCCCGTGGTGGCAATGATAGCCGCCGCCGCGCCATTTAGAATAGCAGCACCTAGAACGGCATTCCCCCCGAAAAAACCGCCAACGGTCGATAACCCAACCATATAGGCACCGGGTACATTACCGCCTATCCATGCAGCTGTGGTACCTACGCCAGCAAGTGCTGCAGGCGCCCCCGTCCCTGCGGTCATAGTGGTAATAACTGCAGCACCACTGGCTACTACCGCCAGGCCCGCCATCATAATGGGCACAGAATAGGACTTATCAAAAAACGAGGTTGCGTATACATCGCCAAAGCCAGCGTGCTCAACTACTGGAACATTATTCGCCGAAAGAGAAGGCAATGTGAGTACACCTACAAGGGCTAAAGAGGTGCCGAGCACAAAAGATTTTTTTAGTTTAAAATTCATGTAGTAATCCCTGGCAACATAAGCAATTTGGCGTTCGCTCTTCAATCGATCCCATTTACCGTCGCGGATAAAAGCACAAGTGTCTGGCGCGTAGAGGGCTAACACGCATGAACCGCTGGTTTACCAGGTAGAGTCAGAATGTATAGAAGAAAAGTAACCGAAGGCTGCGACATCCCGCGTCGCACTGCGCTACTAACAATAACTAGCGACTAAACATTAATAATAGTGAGGCTATCATTACATTAAACTAGCTACTAGAGCAGAAGGCTAATACTTTTGCCATTGGAGGTTTTAAGCGCTCAAAAGCCGCCTGAGATTTTTAACCGGGTGGGCCAGTTAGTGAATGGTTGCAATCATGCCTCAGGTTCATGCCGAAAGCCGAGCCGAGGTTCAGTTTATTTCTCGTGAACCATTTAGGAGAACTCTGCATCTCCTACAAGCCTGATTATCCAAACAGTCTTAGGTATTATTCGTTTTTATGCGGCTTAAGTTGTCGCACCCATACCGTAGCTTATGACACCTCACCCTTCAGGGAAGGTACGGTATGAATATGTCGGTAAGTTCTGCTTCAGCAACCGCAGATGCACAGCAAGAATTAGCGAAGTGGCAGGCGGATCGCGCCTATTGGGCAGAAACACTCCCCGTCATGAAGATGCTCAGCGAGTTTTTAATCCTGTTACCTGTGCTGCACCGTCAAATAGCCACGGTAAGCACGGATGGCCGACATCTCTACTTTTGCCCCCGCTATAGCGCCAGTCTCTCAGATGAATCTCGGCGCTTTTTGCATGCTCACCTGATCTGGCATTGCGTGGCTGGCCATTTAACCGCCCCGCTTGTGGCCGATCGACATCGTTGGCACCTAGCGTGTGACCATGAAGTCAACGCGCTGCTGATGGCTCTCGGCATACCGCTACCTTTGCATGCGCTGCTATTCCCAGTATGCGTTGGCCGCAGCGCTATAGAGGTGTATCACTGGCTAGAAGGGCACCCCGACACATCTCTTGAAGTGACTACCGACATTCACCCCGCAGCCCTATGGTCGCATTTTCCTAATGCTACTCCAGATCAACGCATGACTGCTCTATGGCGACACCGAGCTCACTTGATCGCCCGGGAGGGCGACGCGCTACCCGATAGAGTCGCTAAGTTTTGTGAGTCACGTTAAGCTTGCATGCTTTCATCATAACGCCCAGGGTTAGCAAATCTATGTCTGATGCTCGCGATACACTTTTTCGCTACTTGACGCTTCTGCAGTTAATTCCCCGCTATCCTGGACGCATTGCCACCCCTGTACTGAAAGAAAAACTCGCTGAGCGTGGGTTTAATATTGACGTACGCTCGCTGCAACGCGACCTCAGCCAGAAGCTCTCTTCGCATTTCCCCCTTGGCTGCGACGATAGTGAAAAACCCTATAAATGGTATTTTGATCGCGACTTTCAGTGCCATTTGCCGGCGTTGGATGTGCCTAGCGCCTTAACACTGGTGCTGTCTGAGGAGTATTTGAAAGGTTTACTGCCGCCTGTCGTGGTAGGACAGCTTTCATCCCACTTTACCGATGCCCGACGCCTGTTAGATGAACTTGCTTCAAACGGGCTGAGCCAATGGGCACGTAAAGTGCGCGCTATTCCAAATGGAATGGCGTTAATTCCTGCTGAGCTAGAGGAAACCACTTGGCAAACGGTTGCCCAAGCGCTGCTAGAGCAGAAAGCCATTGATGTCACCTACCTGTCGCGCACTACCGAGACGAACAAGCACCTTACCCTTCACCCACAAGGCATTGTCAGTCGCCATAGCGCGACGTACCTCCTCGCCCAAGTGGAAGGCTTCAGTGACTTGCGCCAGTTTGCGCTACATCGAGTTAAGCAAGTGGCCTTGAGCGATGTGAAATGGCAGGCAACGGAGGCATTCGATATTGATGCCTATATTCAGGGCGGTGCTTTTGGTTACCGGCAAGGGCCGGGTGACGTCACTCTGGAGGCAGAGATCACCCGCTCGGTTGCCTGGTTATTGCAAGAGACGCCCATTGCCGATACACAAACGATCGAAGCCCTCCCCGATAGCAAGTGGCACCGCCTTACTGCCTGCGTGCCTGATGACCAGCAAACTCTGTGGTGGCTAATGGGCATGGGGGCGAACGTCAAAGTGATCGCACCAGCCGCATGGCGTGACACACTTACAGCGAATGCCGAGCAGGTGGTTGCCCAATACCAAGAGTCAGTCACGACAGCTTAAAAAGCCAAGCAACTTATAAAGGAGATAGCCATGCTCTGTTTTGCTTATGGCTCTAACATGTCGACTCAGCGCTTGGCCGCGCGGATTCCGGCAAGGTTTATGGCTACTGCGATGTTGCCTGCCTATCGTCTTGCCTTTCAGCAACGTGGAGGGGATAGCTCGGGCAAGTGCGATATTGTACCGGCATCCAGTCAGTCCGCTGTCTATGGAGTTGTATGGGAGGTAGCGCCGCATCATAAACCGACACTGGATGTTTACGAAGGACTTGGTGTTGCCTACGATGAAACCTGGCTGACAGTCACTGATCTTGCGGGTGAAGGGCAATTTGAAGTTCAAGCGTATGTAGGCAAAATCACTTCTGCTGGCATGCGCCCGTATACCTGGTACAAGCATCACGTATTAACTGGTGCACGAGAACACGGCTTGCCGGCAGCCTATGTGCGCGCACTAGAGAGTATCGCGGCACATCACGATCCAGACACTGAACGCTATGCACGCGAAATGGCATTGCATGGTTTCGATGAGCTTTTGGTGCGAGGAGCATAATGGCTAATGACGCTCGCTTAATCGCGTTTCATCGTGGCGAAGGTGTCGATCATAAAGGCCGCTATCTCAGCGATATCTAGGCGCTCTCGCCCTCCTGGCTGGAACACACCCATGACTATATTCAGTGGCTGTTTCCCATAGTAGTTAACCCTTTTACTAAAAAACTTCTACGAGTAAGCCATTGATAAAAATGTCATTTATAAAGATTTTAATTAATAGCTATTATTGACTTCTGACTAGGGGTTCAGATTTAGTTTAGCGACATATGCATCAACAAAATTCATTGCAACGTGCTGACTCAAGTGGCGACCCAGGCATGAGCCGACGCGGGATATAACGTTGAGGCTGAGGATTAACGCCAACGCTTAGCAGGAGCTGAGTGGATGCAGGTTCGGAGGGTTTTCTGCTGGACTCCCAGTTTGTGCAGTTCGACTAGTTTATCTTTCAGCGCCGAAGGGATTTCAGCGTTGTTGTCGATCTCGTGCAGCAAGGAGCTAAGACACCTGCGGGTAATCCATAAGGGTAGGCCATACTATTAAAAGCAGCGCACTATCAGCCTTTATACAACTGACAATGCGCCATGCTCACACCTCAGAAGAACCAGTCATTTTTCTTAATCATGCCAAGCATGTCACCAATATCATCGGCCTCCTCATCATCCAGGCTTTTAAGGTGCTCGATAACATCAATTTCTTCTAAACGATTTGCACCACGCAACATGTCGAGACAATCAGAGATCTCACTCAAAAAATCAGTCACATCGTTGAGCACTGACAGATTCCCACCCTGCAACGCAGAAAATAGCCTACGAGCTCTCATAAACTTCATCCTTTTTGAAATACCCCACATGAGGCAAATCCAAACTATCAAAGAAACCGGATCCAGCAAGGCCCCACCAAGCCACTAATTTCTGTTTTTTTGAGTAACCGCCAGGATGTCAAAATTTATCCAACTTTTAGCGTTTGGATCGGACCGTGAAACCGAATGTGGCCAAAAAAATTCCTAAAAGGCATAAACCCACTATTCCAGCAATTAGACGCAACTGCTAAGCACCAGAATTTTTTAAAGTGACGGAGAAGCTTACTGTGACGTGGAGATACACATGCTTGCAAAATACCTGTCTGCTGCGGACCTAGCCTCTCGGTTTGGTGTTTCAAAGGCGACCATTTGGCGCTGGAAACGTGAAGGTCAGATCCCCTCACCAATCTATCTGGGTGCTCGCTGTACGCGGTGGCGCGAAGAAGATATCCAGACTTACGAAAAAGGGTTAATCGCCGACGCGGCGCTCGGCTAGGCATAACTGCGACCAAGAAAATATCTGCTGATAAGGGCTGCGCTGGCAGCCCTTTTTTTGGTGTGCCATCCCGCCGAGCTCACTTATAGACAAGGAAGAGGGACTGTCCCTTTTTAGGCTACGAGGTCGGTATACTTGAACAGAAGGCACGCACTGCGAGGCGGTCTTATCAGCCCGCTCAGAAACGGTTTGCAGCAACGAAGAAAGCAGGCAGAATGGGTCTTGAGAGAAACGGTACGCACTACGGTACGCAGATGCAGAATTTGGGGAATGAAACAAAAAAGGCCACCGTTGAAGGCAGCCTTTTTAAGTCTCTAACGTGTTGTTTTTAACCACTTTTTTAGTGGTGCCGACACCAGGAGTCGAACCCGGGACCTACTGATTACAAGTCAGTTGCTCTACCAACTGAGCTATGTCGGCGCTTCACGTTTTCTTGAGAACATGATTGCGTTGCTGTTAGGCTTTGCAATCAACAAGAAATTTTGTTGGCAATGGCTGGGGTACCAGGATTCGAACCTGGGAATGCCGCTACCAAAAAGCGGTGCCTTACCACTTGGCGATACCCCAGCAGTGTGGTGGCCAGAGACGGAATCGAACCGCCGACACGGGGATTTTCAATCCCCTGCTCTACCAACTGAGCTATCTGGCCGCTGCCAACGGTGCGTATTAAACTAAAAACGCCGCTTTTCGTCAACACCTTTGTGAAACTTTCTTTCGATACCGATGCTTAGGGGCCTTTTTACTGTAACACTGCTAGCTCGGTCTTCTTTGCACATATGCTCAGAGCCACTGATTACAAGTCAGTTGCTCGACCAACCATCCCTGATGTAGAAAAGGGTGCCCCCTCTTTTCATACGCACCATTCATGCTTGTGTGGGAGGAACATAACCTTCGGCTTGATCGGTTTCCTGGTTGTCCAGGAAGCGCTGCATTTGCTCCATTAAGTACGCACGGGACTCAGGGTCGAGCATATTAAGGTGCTTTTCATTGATCAGGCGGGTTTGCAGCGCCTGCCAGGCTTCCCAGGCGGGCTTGGAAACGGTGGCTTGAATCTCCTGGCCTTGCTTACCCGGCAAAGGTGGGAATGGCAGCGCTTCTAGCTCTTTTTGATACTTGCGGCAAAAAACGGTATTGCTCATAACGTGCTCCTGGTTCTGCGATGTCATTCTATGATCTCATTCCATCCGCTGGTAAGTGCCTAAGCATGGCCCGGCGTTGGATTGAGGCTAAAGGGCGTTAGCTGGCTGAGCAGCGCTTTAACCGGAGCTGCTAAGCCCAGCGCGGGCGGATGGTTAACGTCGTACCATACGCCGCTTTCGCGAACACCGCCCAGCCTATCGCAGCTCACCGGCTGGGGGGTAATCTCTAAGCGAAAATGACTGAAGGTGTGGTGAAAGCTTGGCGAGGTACTATCCCGCTTAGGATTAACAGCGTTGGCTTCAAGCCAGTCGTTAAGCTCGCTGTGCTTGTCGAACTGCGGCAAACTCCATAACCCGCCCCATAAGCCACTGGGAGGGCGCTTCTCCAGCCATATCCGCCCTTCTGGGTCGCGCAGCATCAACATAATCGTTTCCCGCGTGGGCAGCGTTTTTTTTGGCTTGGATTCTGGATAGCGTTTTGGCTCGCCTTGGGCGTAGGCCAAGCAAACATCGTTAAACGGGCAGCTTAGACAATCGGGCTTGCTGCGTTTACATAGCGTGGCACCAAAATCCATCATCGCCTGAGTGTAATCGGCCAGGCGCTCGGTTGGGGTGTAGTACTCTGCCAGCGCCCAAAGTTGCTGCTCTATCGCGGGTTTACCTGGCCAGCCTGGAATCGCATGCAGTCGGGTGAGCGAGCGCTTTACATTGCCATCTAGTATCGCGGCTCGCTGCCCTGTGCTCTGCGCGACAATCGCACCAGCAGTGGAGCGACCAATACCTGGCAGGCCCATTAAGGCTTCAACGCTGTTACTGGGCAGCTTTCCACCGTGCTCTGCCTCCGCCATCTGGGCGGCCTTATGCAAATTGCGCGCGCGGGCGTAGTAGCCCAACCCGGTCCAGAGATGCAGCACTTCATCCTGCGGCGCATTGGCAAGTCTTTCCAAGGTCGGAAAACTCGCCATAAAACGCTCAAAATAGCCTATAACCGTCGTCACTTGGGTTTGCTGCAGCATGATTTCCGACACCCACACGCGGTAGGCGCTGCGGGGTGACTGCCACGGCAAATCATGGCGACCATAGCGGTCGAACCAGGACAGTAGCCGCAGTTGAAACTCGCTTGCCGCCAGCCGCGGCGTGGGCATATCTGCCATGCACGCTCCTTAAACAGAAATGGGGTTACAACGGTGCCAATAAAAAAGCGCCGGCGTTGAGGCCGGCGCAGCACTTACGGTTTCAATGAATGCGTTACTTCACATCCTGCCTCAGTTAAACAGATTGCGCAGGCCGTCGCGGAGTTGTTGGCCAGCGCCTTCGCCCAGGCGCTCATCTAGCTGATCCAACGAGTCTCCCAAGCGCTCTTCCAGCTCTTCGTCAACGCGATCGCCAGTTTCATTACGCAGCAGGTCGACCACAGCAGCCTGAAACATCTCACGATCAAAACGGCACCACTCTGTGCGCTCATCGCCCAGGTGGCCTTCACAACGCACGGGTAGAGGCAGTTGCTCCAAGCGTGGATTAACCTCACAGGCAGCATCAGCGGTGTCGACTAAGCGGGCATTTGCGCGGGTATCGAAGTTCCAGCTGGTAAGGTTGAGCTCGCCTTCGCCACGAACATCAATGCCTGGCAAGGTAATCAGCAAATCATCACTTTCTACCAAGCCGTTGCTAATTTGGAAGGTAGCATCAAAGCGCTCAAAGCGAGTATCGGTGTGCCAGTCGCGCAACGTTCCTTCACCTTCCAACTGAGCGACGAGTTCGCACATTTGCTGGGAAATGTTGGTATTTAAAATAGCGCCATCGTTTAGCCGCGCTGTTAGCTCACCATTCAGGTTGCTAATAAGGGATTCGCGGGTATTGCCAAGGCTTGTAAGATCGCCGGATAGATTAAAACGCCCGCGCAGGGGTGAGCTCTCTTCAGCACTGATTGTCTCAATCAGTGGTGCCATTTGCACGTTATTAACGTTCGGTGAGAGCGTCCAAGCCATAACGGACTCGGTAGCATCAACTTGACCGGTAGCGCTAAGCTCGCCGTCGTAAAAACCTGATTCAAACGCCGTTAAACGGTGGATACCGTCATCTCCTCGCAGCTGCAAGCGGGGATTGTTGAAAGTCAGGCCTGCTAAGACGAGGTTATCAACACTCAAATCACCCTCTAGTGCCAGCCCGCTGAGAAGCGATTGCGGTACTAGCGTACCGGTATTCTGGGCAAAGGCCTTACGAAACAGGCCGCGGCTGGCCTGTTCTGCGGTGGCTTCACCGGGCAGGTAACGATCAAGGTCTAATTGGTCACCCGCCAAATCGAAGGCTAGGCGGGAGCCATCAAGGGCGGCCGATAGTTCACCGGTAAAGGTGCTGTCATCTACCACCAGCGAAAGGCTGGGGAACGATATCTGTTCAGCATCACCTTCAAGGGGACTGGTCATGGCTACATCGCTAAGCGCAGCATCGCCCGCTGTAGTTAGCGTAACGCCAGCACGAGCAAGCCAGGGCCTAAGCGTAAAGGGCGCCGCGGTGAGTTGACCACGATAACTGGGCGCATCGCGCAGCTGCTCAACATTGAGATGACCACTCACCCTTAGGCCATCCGGCCCGGTAAGCTGCAGATCTTTCAACTGCGCCGTTTGGGCTTGCCAATCACTCTCTAGGCCAAAAGCGAGTGCCAGCGCCAAGCTGCCCTGCCAGTTATCCGCATTACGCAGGCCCGTTTCGAGTAACCCCTCTTTTATGGAGAGCTGCTGCTCACCCATGCGAGCAACCAGTTCGGCGGCCTTTAGGCTGAGTTGCTGTGGCTCGCCGTTCGTGCCGGAGGTCGTGCGGGTGGTCAGAGCCATATTTTCGAGTACAAAAAGCTCATCCGCCAAGCCAAGCCGTACGCGCGTTTCAAGATTAATCTCGCTGGTCAGGTCTGGGGCACGCTCCAACACTTCGCCATCAAGTCGATTATGCTTGGTTAGCGTGAACATGGCCTTTAATGGGAAGGCGCGCAGCGGGTTAACGTTGCTGCCCGAGATATTCAGCTGCTGCATACGCCACAGCGCTTCGGTTTGCGCATCACGGAAGCGAATGTCAGCGTTTTTCACCTCGACGCTGGCGATACTCAACACCACTTCTAAGCTACCAGCGTCTGCATTGGGGCCTGCGCTGGCGGGCGCCAGAACCGTTTCAGCGGTGCCGCCATCACTCTGCTCTGAGAGGCGCTCTAACAGGGGCTCCCAGTTACCTTCACCTTGCGCATCGCGCTCTAGATTAAGGCGCATTCCATCTAGCGTCAGACCATCAACGGCAATTTCCCCACGTAACAGAGGGCCAAATGCGACGCTAACCTCTGCACGGTCAATGGCGGCAAAGGCAGCGCTGTCTTCGGCCTGCGCGGGTAGCCAAGCACGCGCTTTTTCTACGCTAACGCCAATGCGGGGATAGAATGACCAGGTAATAGGGCCTTCCAACGCCAAATTAAGCCCTGTTTGTTCTTCAACGACAGCCGTTAGGCGTGGTTTGAAGTCTTCAGGGTCTAGAAAGGTGGTCACATAGACCACCGCGGCGACCGCAACGATAGCGAGAATGCCGACCGCTGCCAGCAAAATACGTAATAGCTGTTTCATTACCCTTTCCCTTGTGGGTCTAACTCAACAAAATCGCTGGTAGCGGGCATGCCCGCCGCCTGAGTTTCTGGATTGGCCATTGGCCGATAACCTAGCTTGGAGAGCAGCACGCGATCGGCCAGCGGCAAGCTGGACGTTTCGATCCGCAATACGCGGCCTTCCTGTTTGGCTTGTTCGCCGAGCAGCGCCATTAAGCGTGAACCGACGCCACGACGTCGCGTGGTTTTGCGCACACAAAGCTCTGACAACCACCACGCTCGGTCTTCGCCTTCCTTTACGGCGACAGCGCCTAGCAGCCGATCATTAAAACGTGCGCAGGCAAAAAAATGTTGCCCTTTAAAATGTTGTTCGATAAATGGCTCCACCGTTGGGGTAGGCATGCGCTCTTGTGGCGCATCCTCATAGATGCGCACTAGGTCTAGGCGCACCTGTTCATCGGCTTCCCAACGGGCCTGGTCGACATGGTGCAGTGTCACCGGCATGGTGAATTCCTCTTCGCCAAAGCAGCCTGGCTGCTATTTCTGCCGCGTTTGTTTGCGGCTACATTTCGCGCATTGTAGCGGATGAGGGCGCCGATTCACTATAATGGTCGCTTCGCCACAGGTTATGCCCTGATCAAACGGTGGTAAGTTGATGCAGAACCACCGACTATTTCTCAGAATCATTACTCAGGGCCAGCCCTCAGAGTGCGCCTCAGCGCAGGAGATGCAACATGTCAGCGCGTATTGCCACGGTAAGCCGTGACACCAACGAAACGCAGATCAAGGTCAGCGTCAACCTCGATGGCGAAGGCCGTCTTAGCTGCAAAACCGGCGTTCCGTTTTTGGACCATATGCTTGATCAAGTTGCCCGCCACGGGATGATCGATCTCGACATCAACGCCAATGGCGACCTGCATATTGACGACCACCATACCGTAGAAGACTTGGGTATTACGCTCGGCCAAGCTTTTTTTGAAGCGATTGGCGATAAGCGCGGCATTTACCGCTACGGGCATGCTTATGTTCCCCTTGATGAAGCACTCTCCCGGGTGGTCATCGATTTTTCAGGTCGGCCAGGCCTCTATATGAACGTTGAGTTTACCCGCGATAACATCGGTAGCATGGATACCCAGCTGTTTTGGGAGTTTTTCCAAGGCTTCGTCAATCATGCCCGGGTAACACTGCATATCGACAACATTAAAGGTTTTAATGCTCACCATCAGGCAGAAACAATCTTCAAAGCCTTTGGACGGGCGCTGCGTATGGCCGTGGCGGAAGATCCGCGTATGGCAGGCCAAATGCCCTCCACCAAAGGGAGCCTGTAATGCTGCGCTATGTGACGAGCTATGTGACGAGCGATGCCTCTAGCGACTTTCCCTCTATCTCCACAAGGAGCGCTTCATGACCATTGCTGTGATCGACTATGGAATGGGCAACCTGCATTCCGTGGCCAAGGCGCTGGAGCATGTGACGCATGAGAATGTAGTCATTACCCGTGACCCGCGACGTATTCTAGGCGCAACGCGCTTGGTACTACCCGGCCAAGGGGCAATACGTGACTGCGTTGGCGAACTTGAACGCACCGATTTACGCGGGCTGGTAGATGATATCTTAACCCGCCAAGCCAAGCCGCTACTGGGCATCTGCGTGGGCCAACAGATGTTGCTGGAGCGCAGTGAAGAGAATGGTGGCGTTGAGTGCCTGGGCTTTTTTAAAGGCAGCGTGGACCGTTTCCCTGGTGATATGCGCGACGCCCACGAGCAGCGCTTGAAAGTGCCGCACATGGGCTGGAATGTGGTCGAGCAGCATCACGACCACCCTTTGTGGGCAGGTATTGATAACCGTGAACACTTCTATTTCGTGCACAGCTATTACGTGAATGCGGATGATGATGCCCAGGTGTTTGGTACGACCCAATACGGCAAGGTAAGCGCCCACGTTGCGATTGGTCGTAACGCGACCTTCGCGGTGCAGTTTCACCCGGAAAAAAGCTCCCGCGCGGGCCTTCGCCTGCTCGAAAACTTTGTCACCTGGACGCCCTGAGAGGATTTTGTATGTTGGTAATTCCCGCTATTGATCTCAAAGACGGCCAGTGTGTCCGGTTGAAGCAGGGCCGCATGGAAGACGCGACCTCCTACGGCGATGACCCAGTGGCCATGGCAGCGCGCTGGGTAGAGGCTGGCGCCCGACGCCTGCACCTGGTGGATTTGAACGGTGCTTTTGAGGGTAAGCCGGTAAACGGTGACGCCGTTACCGCTATCGCCCGCGCCTACCCGAATCTGCCGATTCAAATCGGTGGTGGCATTCGCAGTGCAGAAACCATCGAGCACTACTTAAGCGCCGGCGTCTCCTACGTGATTATCGGCACCAAGGCAGTAAAAGAGCCGGACTTTGTTGGCGAAATGTGCCGCGCCTTTCCCGGCCATGTGATCGTTGGTCTTGATGCCAAAGATGGCTATGTCGCCACCGACGGCTGGGCAGAGGTCTCCACGATCAAAGCCACCGAACTAGCCAAGCGTTTTGCCAACGATGGCGTCTCCAGCATTGTTTACACCGATATTGCCCGTGATGGCATGATGCAAGGCGTCAACGTGGAAGCCACCGCCGCATTGGCCCGCGAAGGCGGTTTGCCGGTGATTGCCTCTGGTGGTGTGACCAACCTGGACGATATCAAAGCACTTTGCGACGTTGCTGATAGCGGTATTTTGGGCGCTATTACTGGCCGAGCGATTTACGAAGGCAGCCTGGATGTCGCCGAAGCCCAACGCTTGAGCGACCAACTGACGGGAGGCGGTTCATGAGTCTCACCAAACGCATTATCCCCTGCCTGGACGTAGACGCCGGGCGCGTGGTCAAGGGCGTCAACTTTGTGGGCATTCGCGATGCGGGCGATCCGGTGGAGATTGCCCAGCGTTATAACCAGCAGGGCGCCGACGAGATCACCTTCCTCGACATTACCGCCAGCCACGAAGACCGCGACACCACGGTAGAGATGGTTGAGCGCATTGCAGGCGAAGTATTTATCCCCTTGACCGTCGGCGGCGGCATTCGTAGCTGCGACGATATTCGCACCATGCTGAACGCCGGAGCGGACAAAGTCTCGATCAATACCGCTGCAGTAACTAATCCTGAGTTCGTACGCGAAGCTGCCGAACGCTTTGGCAGCCAGTGCATCGTGGTGGCAATCGACGCTAAACGTGTCTCTCAAGAGGGCGAAACGCCCCGCTGGGAAATCTTCACTCACGGTGGCCGCCGCCCAACGGGTTTAGATGCGGTTGAGTGGGCGAAGAAGATGGTGGAATTCGGCGCGGGCGAACTGCTGCTTACCAGTATGGATCGCGATGGCACTAAGATTGGCTTTGACTTGGGCGTGACCCACGCGATCTCTGAAGCAGTGAGCGTGCCAGTGATTGCCTCCGGCGGTGTCGGGAACTTAAATCACTTAGTAGATGGCGTACTCAAAGGTGGTGCCGATGCGGTGCTGGCTGCCAGTATCTTCCACTTTGGCGAATACACCATTCCTGAAGCGAAGCGGTACATGGCCGAACGCGGCATCGAAATGCGTCTTTAAAATGCCTTTCATGCGACAGAAGCTTAGGATGTTTCGCGTAACCCCATGGATGGGATGGTTAGCAGGCCTGCTGTTTAGCATACCTGCTACTGCCTTCTCACTACCTGAGTGGACACCGGCGTTTGAGTGGGATCATACGCTGGTGCAAACCAGCCTCTATACCCGCCACTTTAGCCCCGACCCGGAACACACCAATCAGCAAGACCTGATTAGCATCGAACTGCATAATCCTGATCGCTGGTTAGCCGGCGCAGCTTGGTTCAAAAACTCCTTTGATCAACCCACTTGGTACTTCTATGCGGGACGGGAGTTTCCCCTTTGGCAAACCGATCAGGGGTTAAACGTGCGTGCCAAACTCACCGGTGGGCTCCTGCGCGGATATAAAGGCGAGTATCGCGACAAAATTCCGCTCAATCACTTGGAAGTTGCCCCAGCCGCACTGCCGAGTATCGGGGTACAGTGGGGACGATTTGAATCCGACCTGATTGTATTTGGAACCGCAGGCATGATGGTAACCGCAGGCGTGCGGTTTTAGCCGCTACTCTTCAGCGTCATCCAGCGTTAAGCCCAGGTTACTGATACCTCCATTGCGGCCCAATTCGCGCACTTCTTTCAGCGTCGCCTTATCCAGTGGTTCGCTAACCGCTTCCAATACAGCGTCCTGAAAGTCGTTTTCGTCTGCCATCAGCGGATGGTCGCGAATAATCAGCGCCAGTTTCTGTGCGTCAACTTCACCTTCAGTGAGCTCGATAAAGGCGCGCACGCCCGCACGGGATGTACGGCTGACATCCAACACGGCCTCTGGGGAGTCACCTTGTAGGGTGTCCAGCAGCGCCGAGACAGACACCACGGAATCCAGGGCGCGCCGGGCACCAAAGCTGTCGTCGCTCTCAGGTGGCTCACACTCGGCCAGCTTTTCTGCCTGGCGGGCAAAGTCGATACTGGCATTGGGTACTGTAAGCCGCTCCCACACCAAACTCAGCACGGTACGCAGCGTATGGCTATCGCCCTGACCTGTGGTTTGTTCATAAAGCACATAGTTAGGCAGCAAACGCTCACACAGCGCCGCCATAAAGGCTTGCTGGGCTGGTAGGGTCAGTTCTTGCAGCCGTTGGTAAAAGCCCTGGGGGTTCGACACCATACTAATTTCCTGGATCGCTTGACGTGGGATATTGGTAAAAAGTAACCGGTACGTTATCGTTTCTATGCGCTTGGGGCGATCCCCTAACGCTTTGATGATTGTACGGCCGGCGAGGAGATTACCATGCATATTCATCTGCTACAGCACGGCCCTGACCATAGCCCCGCCCGTTTAACCGATTGGCTAACCAGTATGGGGCATAGTTACACCGTTTTTCATCTCTATGCGGGTGAGTTAACACCACGCCCAAACGAAGCTGACGCGCTGATTGTTCTCGATGGGGCTGAGACGCTACTTAGCCAACCGCCTAGCTGGTTTAAAGCTGAAGATAAACTGATCAACCGCTACCTGGATGGACAAAAACCGTTATTGGGGATTGGTATTGGCGCCCACTGGATAGCGCAAGCACTCGGCGCAGTGGTAGCTCCCGGTACTTACGCCGAAACAGGCTGGCATACGGTCACCCTGGCGCCGGAAAGCTCACTGGATTTGCCCGAGTCGTTCAGCGCCTTTATGTGGCATCGTTATGTCTTCAGCTTGCCCGATGATGCCTTTTCCCTGGGGGGCAGTGAAGCAGCACCGCTGCAGGGGTTTACCTGGGATAGAGGCCGCGTTGTCAGCCTGCTATGCCATTTGGAAGCAACGCCTGCCAGCGTTAACCGCCTGTTGAGCCATGCCGAGCGGCCCAGCACCTCCCCTGCCGCCGCCCGCTATGTTCAGGACGATGCCCAAATCCTTGAGGATGCCAATCGCTTTATTCATTTAGCACCGCTGCTTGACCGCGTGATGACCCAATGGTTAACAACGAACTAACAGCAGCGCAGGCTGCCATTATCTGTTCCATTGCCTGGCCACCGCCAGGCAGCTCTCCCAATCGCCGACATGAATTACCGGCGGGGCAGTCTCGCGCTGTTTGTCTAAATGATAGCGGTAGAGCGGGTCGTAATACTCGGTAAGCAGTGGCGCGAGCCAAGCTTCATGGGCCTGGGGATTTCCATGGGCATGTTCGTTAAACGCCAGTGCCTGAAGCCGCTGCAAACGCTGCAGCCGTGCATTACCCAAACGTTTGCCCAGACGGATCAGCGCATTACTTAACTGCGCCTGCATCAGTTGCCAGCCCTGATCGGCACCATAGCGAGCGGCATAGGCCTGCTCTAAATCGATAATGTAGTCCTGCTGAATCTGAGCAAGACGCCAATCCAGAGGCATTTCGATACGCACACGAGGCGCTTGCTGCAGTGCACGCCAGAAGCTCAAGGGAATATTGGCACTGCCAATCTGGCGAGACTCGTCTTCGATAACCAGCCCTTCGGTTAAGCTGATTAATCGTTTGGCCAGTGCATGCTCAAAATTGATTTGTGTGGCAGGCTCTTCCGGCCTGCGCCCGAAGGCGGAGCCTTTATGGTGCGCGAAGGCTTCCAGATCAACGCCGTTATCGAGCTGATTAATCAGCGTGGTTTTTGCACATCCCGTCAGCCCTGCGACCACCAGCATCGGCTGCTGCGCGGCGGTCTCAATACGCTCACATAGCGCTTGGCGCATGGCTTTCCAACCACCCTCCAAGCGTGGTCTTGAGATGCCTGCATCTTCTAACCACTGCTGAGCAATTTGTGAGCGCAGCCCACCGCGAAAGCAGTAAATCAATGCTTCTGGATGCTCGGCTAAATACGCCTTCCACGCTTCAATTCGAGCTTGCTTGACCTCACCACTGACTAAGCGTTCGCCTAGCTTAATGGCCGCGGCTTGGCCCTGCTGTTTATAAGCGATACCCACCTGATGGCGCTCATTGTCAATCATTAACGGCAGATTGACGGCCCCTGGCAGCGCACCCTGGGCAAACTCCACCGGGGCGCGCACATCGATTAGCGACTGCTCTTCTTTGATTAAGCTTAATACCGCTGGTCGGGTGGCTAGCGTCACCCGACCACCTCAATAGAGGCGTTACCTTGGCGCGCTTTCATTACCCCGAATGACTGTAACGACAGGCCGAATTCACGGCCAATGCGCTCAACGTCATCCTCCCAGGCGGGGTCGACACTAATAAGTAGCCCGCCAGAGGTTTGCGGATCGCATAGCCACTGCCAATGGGCTTCATCCATGGCAGGCAGGCTTTCACCGAGCGCGTCGCGATTACGCAGCGTTCCGCCTGGCACGGCGCCTTGACGGCGATAGGATTCCGCCTCGGCTAAGCGAGGAAGCTTACGGAAATCAATTTGCGCCATCACGTTGCTGGCCTGACACATCTCAGCAAGGTGGCCTGCCAAACCAAAACCAGTGACATCGGTCATGGCGTTGACCCCTTTCACATCAGCAAGCTTTACGCCAATGCTATTGGGCTTGAGCATGGTTTCTCGGGCAAGACCATGATGCCCCATTTCCAGCAAACCGCGCTTTTCTGCCGTGGTAAGCATACCGACGCCTAGTGGCTTGGTTAAGAACAGCAGGTCGCCAGGCTTGGCAGTGCTGTTTAGTTTAAGCTTGTCTAGATCGACCAAGCCGTTAACGGCGAGCCCGAAAATCGGCTCTGGAGCATCAATAGAGTGGCCACCGGCCAGGGCTACGCCTAATTCACGGCACACAGCCTGAGCGCCGGCCATTACATCGCCTGCTACTTCAGCGCTAAGCTTATCCAATGGCCAACCTAAAATACCTAACGCCATTACTGGCGTGCCACCCATTGCATAAACATCACTGATGGCATTGGTGGCTGCGATACGCCCAAAATCAAAGGGGTCATCGACAATGGGCATAAAGAAGTCCGTGGTGGCAATCATGCCGCGACCATCACCGAGATCGTAGACGGCCGCATCTTCACGTCCTTGATTGCCAACAATAAGCTGCTTATGGCCCGCCGCTGGGCCGGCCTTGGCCAGAATCCCATCCAGCACATCTGGGGCGATTTTGCAGCCGCAGCCTGCGCCGTGGCTATATTGGGTCAAACGAATAGAACTCATCGTGTCTCTCCTTGGCACTTAGGGGTAGCATTATTCTAGCTCAGCATGGCGCACACTACAGAGCATCCAGCGCATCGCTGAGCTTATCCACAGCGATGACTTCCATGCCTTTGGGTGCCTGCTTGGGGGCGTTAGCGCGCGGCACGATGGCGCGTAGAAAACCGTGTTTGGCCGCCTCGGCAATACGCTCTTGACCACTGGGTACCGGGCGTATTTCACCGGAAAGCCCTACTTCACCAAATACCACTAATTCTTTGGGCAAAGCGCGGTTCTGTAAACTCGATACCACCGCTAGCAACACCGCGAGGTCGGCGCTGGTTTCGAGCACTTTGACACCGCCGACGACGTTCAAGAACACATCCTGATCGCCGGTAAACAATCCACCGTGTCGATTAAGTACCGCAAGCAACATGGCCAAACGATTTTGATCAACGCCTACCGCTACCCGACGCGGATTACCGAGCGCCGATTCATCTACCAGTGCCTGCACCTCAACGAGAATAGGCCTGGTGCCTTCCCATACCACCATTACAAGACTGCCGGGCGCTTGTATTTCTTGGCGGGAAAGGAAGATTGCGCTTGGGTTTTTGACCTCTTTGAGCCCCTGTTCAAGCATAGCGAAGACGCCTAGCTCGTTAACGGCGCCAAAGCGGTTTTTCTGGCCACGCAGGGTACGAAAGCGCGAGTCTGCACCGCCTTCTAACAACAGCGAAGCATCAATCATATGCTCAAGCACTTTAGGGCCCGCCAGAGAACCATCTTTCGTCACGTGCCCCACCAATAGCAGAACGGTGTTGGTTTTCTTGGCAAAGCGCGTTAATGCAGCCGCCGACTCGCGCACCTGGGCAACGCCCCCCGGTGCAGAGCTGATATCTTCTAAGTGCATCGTTTGGATCGAGTCGATCACCAGAATTTCTGGCTTCTCCCGCTCGGCCACCGCAAGAATGGTCTCTACGCTGGTTTCAGCCAGCATTTTTAAGCCGTTGGTAGGTAGCTGTAGACGATGAGCACGCATCGCTACCTGAGAGAGCGACTCCTCACCAGTCACATAGAGAATACGCCGCTGCTGGGCCAGTTTGCAGGCGGTTTGTAGCAGCAGTGTCGACTTACCTGCCCCAGGATTACCGCCGAGCAGTACCGCAGAACCAGGAACAAGTCCGCCACCCAGCACGCGATCAAACTCCGCAAACGTAGAGCTCATGCGAGGCACTTCGCTGAGATCCACATTACCGAGATCGATAACTTCACGCGAAAGATCCCCCGCGTAACCCGTTCGGCCAGGGGAGGCCCCGCCTCCAGGCCGAGCGCTCGCTAAATGCACCTCACTGAGGGTATTCCACTCTTGGCAACTGCTGCACTGCCCTTGCCATTTGCGATATTCGGCGCCGCATTCCGTGCATACAAAGGCGCTTTTGGCTTTGGCCACTGCTGTTACACTCCTCCGGTTGCAAGCGCTGTCTGACAACGTCCTCTGAGTTGCCACATGCACTCAATCTTATTAATCATTTCGACTACAACCCTTTTAACACTACTGGACTCAACAAACACAAAAGGCGGCCAGTGGCCGCCTTTTATACTGCACTACTAACGCGTTACTGACGCTTTAGCTGCAGCATTTCACCGTTTTCAAAACGACGACGCTCTGGGTCAATCAGCTCCAGCGTGCTCGGGTCGATACGCATGAAGTAATAGATTTGACCGTCTCCATTCGGCGTCAGCTCGTAAACGGTGGCGTCTGGATCAGAGGGTGTACCGGTCAGCACTTCCCAATTACCCGCATAGTTTTCATCCGGGGGGGTTTGGGGGTGATTACGGTAGGTAGCGTTGAGTGTGAAAGTACGCTCTTCCGCCGCGCTTGTCTCTTCACCTACCATCGTGACATCCAGATCGATACCGTCGCAGTTGCGGCAAGGTAAAGAGCCCTGGTAATTTTGCTGTGCGGTAGCCGCTTCCTCTTGCTGCTGCTCCATAGGGCCGCTAGCGCAGCCAGCCAACAGTGCCAACATAGCCGAACCGGCTAGCAAACTCTTAAGTTGCATAGAGTGTCTCCTTCATCTCGTGTTGGGCATCACATTTATTTACGCGCAGTTGTGACAGCATAACCGCTACAAGGTGCGACGCACACCCCTAGTGACGCGAATGCTTGCGCTTAGTTAGCCTTCAAGCGACCATGGCGTACCTTGCTAGGATAATCAGGTTACCCTCATGAGCCAATACTGGAGTCCGGCCGTTCGCGAACTTACCCCTTACGTGCCCGGTGAGCAGCCACGCGAGCAGCTAGTCAAACTCAATACCAATGAAAACCCTTACCCACCTGCGCCTGGCGTCGGTGAGGCGCTACGCGACTATGCAACAGACCATCTGCGCCTCTACCCTGACCCTACTTCTAAAGCATTGCGTGAAGCTCTGGCAGAGACGTTTCAGGTAACAAGCAGCCAGGTGTTTGTAGGTAATGGCTCAGACGAAGTTCTCGCGTTTGCCTTTCAAGCTTTCTTTTGCCATCAAGCGCCGCTTGATGTGCCTGCGATAACCTATAGTTTTTACCCTGTTTACGCCAATCTCTATGGCGTAAAGCTGCGCAAACATCCACTTAATAAGCAGTGGGAAGTCGATATTGATGCTCTCGCCAAGGATGCTGACCGCAGCGGCGTTATCTTTGCCAACCCCAACGCGCCTACTGGCCATGCGCATTCGCTTGCGACGATCGAGTCGCTGCTTAAGCGCGTCACTGATCGTGTAGTGCTGGTGGATGAGGCTTATGTTGATTTCGGCGCTGAGAGCGCTGTAACGCTGATTGATCGTTATCCCAACCTATTGGTAACGGGAACATTTTCTAAGTCCCGTAGTTTGGCTGGTTTGCGATTAGGCTATGCGGTGGGCTCTGAAGAATTGATCGATGGCCTGCTGCGGGTAAAAGACTCTTTCAACTCTTACCCAGTGGATAGCCTGGCAAGCTTAGTAGGCATTGCCGCTCTGAAAGATGTCGAGCATTTCGAAGCCTGCCGTGAGCATGTCATTACCACGCGTGAACGTACTCGCCAGCGCCTTGAAGCGCTAGGGTTTGAGGTATTGCCCTCGAAGGCTAATTTTGTGCTTGCTCAGCATCCTGATTACGAAGGCGCACAGCTATTTGCGGGCCTACGCGAGCGCGGCATTCTGGTGCGTCATTTTAATACTAAAGACCTCAGTAACTTCCTACGTATCACCATCGGCACCGATGATGAGATGGATAGTTTGATTGAAGCATTAGAGACGCTTCTTTAATAAAGGGTTAGGTGTGAGGTGTTGAAGTTTACCCCTCACACCTCACTATTTACCCCTCACGACCATGCAAAAAAAATCCCCCAAGGCATA
>NZ_JAKVTW010000029.1 GCF_022489065.1 Vreelandella neptunia
GTTCCAAGTTATTAATTGCTGTTTATTCATCTGGGCCCCTGGCGCTGATGGCAATAGGGGCATGCTGATTGTTTTCACTCACTGGTAACGTTGGTCAGCCTGGAGATTTGGCGCATTTGTTATTCGTGCGGCACTATTAGTGCTTGATAGTCAGCTGTTGGAAGGTCTTGAAGGTTCATATAACAGACGTGAATGGCCATTTCCGGCAACTTGAATACTGCAAGCTCGTCAATCAGGCTCAAGCCAAGGTCGTAGTTGGAGAGGCTGGTGGCGATGCCGGGCGTCCAGTGGTGAACTTTGATCGCTCTAGCAACAAGCACTTCCCGAGCAGAGGTTATGGGGAAGGCTGCCCCTTGATAGACATCGCGCCAATAATCGCAGTAGCAGGCGATAACGAACTCTCGGAAGGTATTGATGAGTACTTTATGAAGTGCTGCTCGGTTTTCAACACCTGACTCTGGCAGGTTGCTGTACTCTCGCTGTATTTGCTCAAGATGATCCCAACGCTTGTGATAGGCGGCCTTATCCACGCTTTCTCCTTGTCCTTAGTTTAGCAGCCAATAATATAGCGTTGTTATTAGGCGTCGCTCAATGCCTCTTTGGACTGACGTTAAAGCGTTTGTAAAATGAGTGAGAACACTAGCCGTGAAGCCCTCATTGCTTGGATAGCATTACACTTGAGAATCCGTCATACCCATTACTGCAAGGGAGTATTGCCATGAGACAGCGCGATGAATTCGTTGAGGAAATGAAAGCCAAGCTTGATGCGTGGAATGCTGAGATCGATAAGTTAACGGCTAAAGCCCGCCAGGCGAGTGCCGAGGCGAGAGTTAAGTACCAGGAAGATATCGAGCGGCTCAAGAAGCGGCAGGCAGAGACTCAACTGAGGCTTGAGGAGCTTCAGTATGCCAGCGAAGCGGCCTGGGAAACTGTCCGTCAAGGTATGGAAGAATCATGGGAGCTGATGCGCAAAGCTTTTCGAGATGCCTCTTCTCGTTTCAAATAGCTTAAACAATTAGCTTGTTCAGCTGACTTATCCGGCAAAGTAGGGCGCTTCACTTGGAAAACCGGTGTATTCAATTAGGCTCGCGCCCCTCCTGTGGCTGCGATTCGTTACCCTCTTGAAGACGCGAGATGGATGCATTTCCCTGCTTGGCTAACGTTGCCATGCGGTCAATCTGTTCATTGAGGCGCGGCAGAGCCTCTTGACGATAGCTTGAGAGATCATCGATGGCGCCCATCACCTCGGTGAAAGCCTCTTCAAGCACCTGCATGTCCAACATCGCGGATGAGGCTCGCTTTTGGATGTCTACCCCTTGCTGACGAAGCGCTTTGGCTGTCCCGCCAATCAACTGCGAGGTGGTGGTGTTGAGGGCTTCAATGCGGTCCAGCACCAGGCGCTGATTGGCCATCGCCATGGCCACGGTTACCGCAACGGTGAGAGCCGAGACGGTAACGTTAATGGCCCTGTCCACGCCGCGGATCAATTCTCGGTTGTTGCGGATAATGACCTCTAGCGCCAGCACGCCTTGCTGACTCACCGCTAGCTGTTGTTGGAGATCGACGATGCGCTGACGCAGAGGAAAAAGTAGCTCCTCTTCAAGAAAGTGACGGCGTGGGTCGTCGCCATCGTGTGCTGAAATTTGGTCGCACAGGCGGCTATCGATCATACGGCCCAGGGCAATTTGGCGGTTTAACTCGGCAAGAATGTTAGTTAAGGCTTGCTGGTCATCGCTGAGGGTGAGGTTGTCACGATGGAGCATATCGCGACCGCCTTCCAGATCCTCAATAATGGCGTCCAGAGCCTGTTGGGTATTCTCAAACTTGCGAAAGTAGCGCTGCAGGCGGCTGTCTAGGCCAGGAATGACCGCCAGAATGCGATCCAGAGCAGTGGGCGCTAAACGATGGCGAGCGGGATCCAATCCTTCCATGCGTCCGCGTAGATCAGTAAGAGCTTTGGCAACCGGCCCACCCTCATCGCCGTGATGGGCCAGCTTGCGTAGCGGCGTCTGCAGCATGGCACTGCGATGGGCGGCCTGCTGCTGTAACTCAAGTCCAATATCATCCACGGCTTGGCGTTGACGAACCGCCGATGCCTCGTCACCTTCGGCGAGGATATCCGCGACAAATCGATCGGCCATCGCTTCAAGCTCAGGGTCGCTGTCACGATCATCAAGGTTGCCCGAATGGACTTGGCTGGTTCCTAGCTGCTCGGCGATCTCTGTTACCGGCGACAGGGAAAGGCGAGGTTTATCATCGGATGGCGGAGCCATAGACACCTCCTGAGCTATTAAAAAAGTTGTGAACAAAGCGCGCTATTATGGGTCGCCGGGTTACTCCTTGCGAGCGTAACGATCCGCGCCTTCTACAAAGCGACGCAGGTCATCCAGCGCTTTATCAGTGGTGACAGACGCCTGTGGTCGAGCTGTCTCAATGCGCGCCATGGAGACGGCGGTGTCGTCGAGCACGGTCAACGCAGACTCCATTCGGGCAGAGAGCTTATTTAGCCGGTGTTCGGTCTCCACTAGCAGATCGAGGCGGCGTACTAGGGCGGCACGTTCCTCATCGCCTAATCGTTTACCCTCACGCTCTAGTCGGCCTCGCACATAGTTGCCGTCCACGCTTACCACGCCTCGCGCTTGAGACGCCATGGTGGTGAGCGTATCCACCGCGCCGAAACAGACCTGAGTGACCAGGCCCTGCGAGCGCTCAAAAGCAAGCTCGCCAGTGTTGAATCGCTCGCCCAGCACATCCATTACATGGCGGTAGCGGCTGTAGAGGCGATC
Source organism: Vreelandella neptunia (assembly GCF_022489065.1). Lineage (GTDB taxonomy): Bacteria > Pseudomonadota > Gammaproteobacteria > Pseudomonadales > Halomonadaceae > Vreelandella > Vreelandella neptunia_A. Next base: position 2,787 of record NZ_JAKVTW010000029.1, read on the forward strand.
GGAAAATATCGCAAGGTCGGGTCGATGCACATCGAGGAGGCGCTGCTTGGCCTGGCACATTGCCAGCACTAAGTCATCTGCTCCCACCGGTGGCCTTGCCGGATCAAGTACCGATACACCTGCTTCATAGGCGTTGCGCTCCTCTTTAGCACGGCGATGTTGAGCCTCGATTGCTCGTTGAGCCTGCAGGCGCCGCTCGCGACGGCGAGCCAGCCAGCTGCGCAGTGTCCGCTCAACGGGCAGCGCCACAGGAATGGCGATGAGGCCCGCTAGCCAACCCAGAAGACTGGGGCTGAAACCGCCCCATAGAGAGGTGAGCCACAGCAGCATGCTAAAAGAGGGAACGATCAAACAGTAGCGGACAATTACCTGCAGTCGACTATGCGTTGTTTCTGGAAGTGCCAGAGCAGGATTGAAGAGGCCGACCAGCAGCCAAGGCAGGCAGGTCATAAAAAGGCCATAAGAAAATCCCTGCAGGAATCCCAACATGAGTACGGCTATCCTTCAGTCATGAAAACTAAACGTCGAGTGTAGCGTAACCGTTACGGGGCAATAAGCTCCAGTGGGGCACATTACAGGCTAGCAGCGAGCGGCTATAAACGCTGGACGGCTAGGTTTAACGCCTGCGTTTAAACCCTGCATTTAAACCCTCCCTGATTGAAAGCCCCGCTGGTGTTACCAACGGGGCTTTTGAAAACAATTCATCCGCATGCGGAAGGGGCTGCTTATTTTACCGGCGCATGATGATCAGATATTTTGAGATTAAGGTTGGTTATCAAAGGTCTCGCCGGGACGTTTGGCTGATATATCCCGCGGTGTCGCCTGTGGGTGTTGAGATGTCCGCTTCGCGCCACTACGGCCACGAAACCCGCTCCAAGCATCCTTGGCTTTCTGGCGATTAGCTGGCTTACGCAGCCAGTTTACGAGGGCCATTATAATCCATTTCCTCATGTGAACCTCCTGGTTCCAATTGCGTTGGCGTATAAATCACTATATTGGGACTATAGCCTAAGCATTCAAGACCGGCTGGTAATTGTACAAATATTTGACGCGCTCCTCTCCGCTGAGTTCCTGTCCGTTTACGCTTACTCGCCAGTTAACTGCGCAATGTCAGCATTGCCATGGCTGTTGATTTGAGCTGGTCTTGCGTTACCCCCCTCTTTTAAAGGCGGTTATACACTCATTCCAGTGTTTTCCTCACTTTATTGTATAACTATCGACATGCGCTTTGAGAGTCAGTAAACTGAGCTTGATTGAATATTGCACACAATGATCATTAAACTCGACGATAGTATAATATGCCCAGTACAACAATTCTAAACGCGCTGGTGAAAGGGCTGATGGCGGGGTACTGAGTGATTTGCAAACGTCTAAGACGCTGATGGAGAAAATAATGGAGCTAATTAATAGTGTACCGGCGGTCATTAGGTTGCATCACCATGACAACGTTGGCGTAGCGAGCAGGGCGGTTCCTAAAGGGTATCCCATTGATGATGATCAGCACCCCGCACAGGAGAACATCGATGCTGGTCATAAGGTTGCGTTAAGTGTTATTGAGCCAGAACAGCCTATCTTCAAATATGGTCAGATTATTGGTTTGGCCACCCAGCGTATCGAGGTGGGTGCGCACGTTCATACGCACAATATTGTGATGTTGGAACGTGACACATCACTGGAGCATTTCAAGCCAGCGCCCAGAACAGCGGTGGCTGGCAGTCAGCGCACCTTTAATGGCTATCATCGTGCAAATGGACAAGTAGGTACCCGCAACTATATCGGTATTCTTTCCACTGTTAATTGTTCTGCTACTGTCTCAAAAGTGGTGGCAGAGCGTCTTAATGCAAGCGGTGAGTTTGAGGCATTAGGGTTTGATGGCGTTGTGCCGGTTACCCATGGTTCAGGCTGTGCGATGAATACGGAGTCTGAAGGCTTTGCTTTCCTTGAGCGGGTATTAAATGGCTATGCGATCAACCCGAATTTTGCTTTTGTGCTGATTATTGGTTTAGGTTGCGAAGCAAATCAAGTTAAGCAACTGGTTGAAAAATACGGTCTTACGGATACATCAAGAATCTTTTATTTTAATATCCAGAGTGCCGGTGGTACCCGAGCTAGTATTGAGAAAGCGTCAGAAAAAATTCGTCAAATGTCCAATGATTATCGCCATGCGGAGAGGCGCCCAGCCCCGCTAAGCCATCTTACCGTGGCACTGCAGTGTGGAGGGTCAGACGGTTATTCGGGCATTACTGCTAACCCAGCCCTGGGCCATGCGGCGGATCTTATCGTCCAGCATGGCGGTAGCGTTATATTGAGTGAAACACCTGAAATCTATGGTGCCGAGCATTTGCTGCTAGATAGAGCCATCAATGAAGACGTTGCGCGTAAGTTGCTTGAAAGGATCGAGTGGTGGAAGCACTACACGCAGATCAATGGGGCTGAATTAAACAATAATCCTTCACCTGGAAATAAAGCAGGGGGCTTGTCCACCATTCTTGAAAAATCGCTGGGCGCTGTCGCTAAGAGTGGCTCCTCAAGCCTTAATGATGTGCTTGAGTATGCCCAACCGCTGAAAGAGCCAGGTTTTAATTTTATGGATAGCCCCGGCTATGATCCGGTGTCTGTCACGGGTCAGATTGCCTCGGGTGCAACCGTCGTCTGCTTTACCACTGGGCGCGGCTCTGTCTCTGGGTTTAAACCCGCGCCGTGTATTAAACTGGCGACGAATACGCAGATGTATGAAAGCATTCTCGAAGATATGGATATTAACTGTGGCACCATTGTGGATGGTACCGCCAGCGTAGAAGAAGTGGGTGAGCATATATTTGAAAAGATAATTGCGATTGCTTCAGGTGAGCAGAGTGCCAGTGAAGAGCTGGGTTATGGTAACAATGAATTTGTTCCGTGGATGGTGGGCGCTGTTACTTAACAGCGCTATAGCCGCTATATAATAGTCCCTTAACTTATGACTACGTAATGAGTTGCTGAATGTCGCAATCGTTGAAAGATCAGCTTTATGAGGCGCTTAAGCGAAGTATACAAAGTGGCCATCTTGAGTCAGGTTTAGTTCTACTCGAAGGCAATATTGCAGAAATATTCGCGATGAGCCGCTCTCCTGTTCGTCAGACATTAGGGCGTTTACATGAAGAGCAGTTAATTTGTCGTTTCGATGGCCGTGGATATTTGGTCGGGGCCACTGCCGGGGAGCCTATCAGGCGAAGTCTCACCATGGCCGATTTTCGTGCGTTGGGCGAGGATGTCAAAATTGAGCGCACGGACACTTGGCGCGCTATTGCCGATGTTGTCGAACATGACGTTGTCTTGAGTTCGATGAAGGGCAGGTTCGAACTCAATGAGCTCCAGCTGGCAAGAAAATACAGTGTCAGCCGTACGATTACGCACCGTATTCTGCTCTATCTGCAGTCCATTGGAGTGGTGGAGAAGGTTAAATACACCAGTTGGTCCATTGTGCCGCTAGACAATGAGCGTCTGCATAATCTGTATGAAGCGCGAAGGCAGCTTGAGCCCTTTATGATAGCAAGGGCTACCCTGATGATGCCTGAGCACGAAATCGACCATTTTATTGAGAAGCTTGAACATACGGCCGAGAAGTATCCTAATATCGAGGCCGCTACACTGGATGAACTTGAAAGCGACTTGCACTATCGAACCGTGAGTATGGGTGGCAACCAAGAAATTTTTGACATGCTGCGACGCACGCATCCTGTCCTGTTAATGAGTAAGCATCTGCTTGGCTCAAACATGGCACTCCCAGACACAGATCCCTTTTTTCATGATCATTTGAAGATTTTCGCTAGCATGCGCAAGAAAGAGGGTGAGAAGGCCAGCCAAGCGCTCTCGGCTCATTTGGCTGGCTCAGAAGCTAATGTTCAAGAGCGTCTTAGCAATTTTCGTGACCACGGCGTGCTCGAAATTCCCGATTACTTGCGCTAACGATTGGGTGCCTGGTTAATCAACGGGCATCTCATTTCTACGCCGGAGCTCTCGTATCAAGGCACTATGGTCGAGCTCACCGTCACCATGGGCAACAAGGTCCGTGAACAAGCTGTTAACCAGTGATGTTACCGGGAGTTCTAGCGATAACTCTTTGGCGAGTGCAATAGCGGTTTGGGTATCTTTAAGTTGCCATTTAGCCGGGCCGCCTGGGGCGAAGTCATTGGCAATCATACGGGGCGCATGGGCGCGCAAGATAGTTGAATCGGCAAATCCGCCTAACAGCGCTTCGCGTACCTTGGCCGGATCGGCACCGCCGCGCTCTGCGAGAAGCACCGCTTCCGAGACGGTGGCGATGGTATTGGCGACGATCAATTGATTGGCTAACTTGGCCAGTTGACCGGTACCCGCAGGGCCGACATGGACGGGGTTACCCATTACGTTAAGTAGTGCACTGATCCGTTCAAAGGTTATCTCTTCACCGCCGACCATAATCGCTAACGTGGCATCCTTGGCGCCTTTTTCACCTCCTGACACGGGCGCGTCAAGATAACCAATCCCACGCTCAGCGGCGGCTTTGGCTTGCTGCTGTGCTGTCTCAACCGAGATCGAACTCATCACCACCAGGGTGCTTTGCGGCTTCATGGCTGCTAATAGACCGTTGGGGCCGAGGATCACCTCATCGCAGACAGGGCCTGAGCTGAGCATGACCACCACAACGTCTGCCTGCTCAGCCGCATGCTGAAAAGTCTCGCTCACCGCTACCCCTATTGAGGCAAGCGCTTGCGCTTTGTCAGGGCTGCGATTCCAGGCGCGCACTCGATGGCCAGCCTTGGCAAGATTTGCGGCCATCGGGCCACCCATAATGCCGGTGCCAATAAAGCCTACTGTTATTTGCTCGTCTTTCATAATGCGTGTCGCCTTTACGTTGTTTTTGATCCTTCTATTTGGCGTTTTTCAGGGACGAGTCATCAATCGCCTTTTGCAGCTCTGCTACGACATCGTTAGGCAGCGGAATACCCTGATCGAGATACTCCTCACGTCGGCTGAGTCCCGCTTGGCCAGGCATACGCACGGGGTGCTGTTGATCAACGGGGGACGCGCTCAGACATGCGTTAACTAGATGATCTGTTTCATCGAGGAACGCATCTGTTCCTGCGAAAAGTGCGGGGTCAATCACCATCACCGTGACAGAGGCTCCCCAACCGCTGGGCTCGTCTTTACGCCCAAAACCGCCTAATGCCGAGGTCAGGGCTTCGACCATCAACCCCATTGCAAACCCTTTATGACCGAACTCCTGGCCGCCGAGCGGCAGGATACTACCCTGTGGGTCGCTGAAAAAATCCGCTGGATCGTCGCTAGCAACACCCGTATTTGTCAGGATGACAGGGTGCGCCATTTTCTTTTTCTCAGCATGGGCTTTACCGACACTACCGTTGGTGACGGTGGACATACTGACATCCATCATGATCGGTTGAACGCGGCTGGGTATGCCCATTGCAATGGGGTTGGGAGTGTAAACCGGTGAAAGACCGCCAAACGGCGCCACTGATTTAACCGCTGGATCCGAGGTCATAATGATCGGCATCAAGCCTTGCTCGACGAAAGGCTGCAAGTACGACGCCAAGCAAGCGATGTGGTGTGAGCGTTTGATACTCACAATACCAATCCCAGACTCTCTCGCCGCCGCAGCGCTGCGTTCCAGCGCTTTTTGCACTAAATAGGGGCCAAGAATATAGTGGCCATCAACAAGGGTCGCGATGGAGCTGATCTCTTTAGAGGTCATCGCGGTGTGATCACCGCTTGCATGCCCCGATTTCAAATCTCTTAAGTAGCCGTTAGCCAGTTTTATGCCATGGGTGTGATGACCTAGCAAATCCCCTTCAATAAGGATGCGACTGGTCGTTTCACTCACTTCACGAGAGGCGCCGGCCTCCATGAATAGGCTAACCAGTACCTCGTCCAACCAAGCTTTTGTATAGCGTTTCATGAAATCCTCGGCGCTTTGTTGTGGCTATTGTTTTTGAGTTTTTTATAGGCCATGGCTAATAAAGGCGAGAGCCATAGCAAAATTACGAGTGCACCTAAGCCTGCACTAATGGGGCGCGAAAAGAAGCTCAGCAGATCGCCATTGCTTTTGAGCATCGAGCTCATAAAACTATTTTCCAGTGTCGTTCCCAGCACTAAACCAAGAATCGCTGGCGCCATGGGGAAATCACACCGGGCCAGGATGGAGGCGATAAAACCTATAAGGAGCATTATCCAGACATCAGTGATCGAGTTGTTGATAGAGAAAGCGCCGACGAGACAGAAGCACAAAATGATCGGCATAAGAATCTTGCGGGGCGTCAAGATGAACACTTTGGCAGATTTTATCGCCGCGTAGCCAATCGGTAGCATGATTAAATTGGCAAGAAAGAACACGATGAATAGGGCGTAGATCAAGCCTGTGCCATCCATAAAGATGGTAGGGCCTGGGTTCATGCCTTTCATGTAGAGCACGCCGATAACAATGGCGGTTATCGAATCACCTGGAATGCCGAATACCAAGGCTGGCACCCAAGCACCGCTAATACCTGAGTTATTGGCAGAGCTTGCATCGACAATGCCTTCGATATGTCCGGTACCATAATCCTGCTTCTGTTTAGAGCGGCTTTTGCCAACGGCATAAGAGATCCAAGCCGCAATGTCCGCACCCGCACCGGGTAGCGCGCCAATCAGTGTTCCTATGGAGCTGCCACGTATCATGTTCGGCCAATAAGCCTTTACATGCTTGGGAGCCTGCTTAAAAACGCTATCTTTGGATAACGATGGCAGCTCTCTTCCCTCATTGCGCGAACCATAAAACAGCATGAGTTCATTGAGTGCGAACATACCAATCATCACCGGAATGAAATTGATGCCGCCCATTAAGTCGGGAATACCAAAGGTGAAGCGGGGGGCGCCGCTCATCATATCCAGGCCGACCGTCGAGAGTAATAAACCAATCATTAAAGAGAGAAAGGCTTTAACCCTGGATCCAATGGCGATAAAGATCGAGCAACTTAACCCCAGTAGTGCCAACCAGAAGTACTCAAAAGAACTAAACTGGAGCGCTACTTCAGCCAATGAAGGAGAAACAAAGACCAGGATTAATGTCCCGAATAAACCGCCGAACACGGAACAGATCAAGTTCATGCCCAGTGTTTCTCTGGCACGGCCTTTGTGTGCCAACAGATGCGAATCGGCGACATAGGCAGCCGAAGAGGGCGTGCCGGGAATGTTCAAATAGGTGGCGGGAATATCCCCAGCGAAGATAGCCATGGCTGATGTAGTGACGATGGCGGCGATGGCTGGGGTGGGGTCCATGTAGAAAGTGATGGGTACCAATAGCGCGACCGCCATCGTGGCCGTTAGCCCTGGCACAGCCCCGACGAACACACCGAAGATAGCAGCTGCAAAAATCACCAGCATGGTTTCTATATTGAAAACGAGCTGCAGCCCTAACAGAAAAGCTTCCATAATCTAACCCCAAAAATTCATGAGCCCTTCAGGAAGGGGGATCAGCAGGTATCGCGAGAATAGGAAATAGATGATGAGCGACGCGATAAGGGAGACAAGCAGTGCTAAGGGAAGGGAGGTTTTTCTCACCAGCATGAGCACGAACATAATGATGCCCAGACACAGGGCCGCGCCCAGGAACTCGCTAGCGAATATATAAAATATAATCAGTGCACAGGGGAGAAGTGAGACAAGAATGGAGCGTAAGTCGAACATCTTCCCAGCGTTAGCCTCTGAGCTAGACATTTGGCGTTTTAGCGTCGGTAGCTGAGTGGCCGAAAGTACCAGTCCTCCTATGAGAAACCCTCCCCCAATGAGGGAGGGAAACAGAGATGGACCATATTGAAGACTTGCCATTGTTGGGTACTGGCTAGCGACAGTTAACACCACGGCGCCAAGCAGCATGAAGGCTAGCCCCAAAAGGAGATCTCTCATTTTGCTTTTCCCCTTATTGACTCAGCCCAACGTTCTTAACAATTTCGCCATACACCGCATCCATTTCGACCATTAGCTCACCAAACTCTTCGGCATTCCGCCATTCGGTGCCAAAGCCTTGTTTAGCCATAAAGTCTTGATAAGTATCGCTGTTGTAGGCGGCCTCTAACGCTTCCTCAAGGGTCGCTACGATCTCTTCATCCATACCTTTGGGGCCAGTAATACCGCGCCATTCACCAACGAGATAATCGCTTCCAATCGCTTCATTAATGGTGGGTACATCGGGGAAGCTGTTAATGCGCTCAGGTGACATTACGCCAAGGCTTTTAGCGCGACCTGCTTCAATCATTGAACGCCCTTCGGGAACAGAGCTCGGCACAATATCGATACCACCGGCGGCGAGTTCTGTCATGGCTGGCGCTGCGCCCTGGCTGGGAATCCAGGTAACGCGGTTGGCTTCCAGGCCCTGATCCATCAAGAAACCGGCAAAAGCGAGGTGCCATACCCCACCTTGACCGGTACCAGAAGCCTTAAAGGTGCCCATGGGCTCTTCTGCAATGGCATCAACTAAATCCTGAACTGATTCAAACGGGGCATCAGCAGCTACTTGAATACCGGCGTAATCAAAGTTGATCTGGCCAATCGGGGTGAAATCTTCATAGGTGAGTTCAGTAAGGCCTTGCCAGTGCATCATATTGAGCTCACCGGTGGCTAAGCCCAAGGTGTAACCATCCGGTTTTGCACTTGCCATGGCACTGTGGCCTACCACGCCGCTACCACCGGTACGGTTAACCACATTCACCGTTTGGCCCAATTGCTCTTCCAGCGCGGCGGCAATGGTGCGTGCTGTCGCATCGGTGCCGCCACCAGCGGCCCAGGGAACGATGATAGTGATGGGTTTTTCAGGGTAGGCCGCCAGCACTGAGCTGGAAGCCGTCAGCAGGAGCAGGGCAGTAAGGCGCTTGAGGGATTTTGTTTTGTTGGTAGCTTTCATGTGAGCCTCGATTTTTTTGTGTATTTGTAGGGTGGCAAAACAAATCTAGCATTAACGACCATTGTGTTCAATAATCATATTTTGTAGACTTTAGTTCAATTTTGACGTTCCTTTTTGAGCTTAATAAAGCGGGAATTGATCGAAATTGCTCTTAGTCACGTAGGCTAAAGGCGTCTTTTACGCAGGCTTGTTTGGCGTGCAAGAGTGGGTTATTACTTAAAAACACTAACAATTCCAAAGGTAGTAAAATGGCAATAATCAATTATGTAACGCAAATCCAGTTTGATTTTGGGGCCGCCTCGTTACTTCAGCAGGAGTGCGACCGCCTGGGTATTCGGCATCCAATGGTAGTTACCGATGAAGGTGTGAGGGCCGCGGGCATTGTCGATCAAGTACTGAAACACCTGCGTGAGCCTAATCCCGCCATTTATGATCAAACGCCTCCTAATCCCAATGAAACCGCCGTTCTGGAGGCGACTGCCCAATACCGAGAGGGTGGTTTCGATGGCATCATTGCCATTGGGGGCGGCTCCTCCATTGACCTCGCTAAAGGCGTGGCTATTTGCGGTACCCATGAAGGCTCTTTGAAGTCCTTTGCTGTGGTCGAGGGTGGCTCAGAACGAATTACCGCTGCAACGGCACCGGTCATCGCTATTCCGACGACCGCAGGTACCGGGAGTGAAGTTGGCCGCGGCGCCATTCTAATACTCGAAGATGGACGTAAAGTAGGACTGTTATCGCCCCACCTGGTCCCTAAATCCGCCATCTGTGACCCTGAATTAACCATGAGTCTGCCCGCTCAAATGACGGCTGCCACGGGGATGGATGCCTTATCCCATTGCCTTGAAACGTTCATGTCGGCGGCTTTCAATCCGCCGGCTGACGGCATTGCCCTGGATGGTCTGCGCCGCGGCTGGCTGAATATTGAACAGGCGACGCGCAACCCCGGCGATCGTGAGGCTCGCATGAATATGATGAGTGCTTCGATGCAGGGGGCGATGGCCTTTCAGAAGGGATTAGGCTGCGTACATAGTTTGAGCCATTCGCTAGGCGGTATTAATCCGCGCCTTCACCATGGCACGCTCAACGCCATTTTCCTGCCCGCGGTGATTGAGTTCAATTCCAGCTGCGATTCTGTAAAGCATGAGCAAAAGCTCGAGCGCATCGCTCAGACGATGCAGCTCACTAGCCCCGCTGATATTGGTCCGGCTATTAAAGATATGAGTAGGCGTCTCGATTTACCCATGGGGTTAGCGGAATTGGGCGTCTCTCAAGTGTTATTCCCCCGAATTATTAAAGGCGCCTTGGCTGATCACACCCATAAAACGAATCCGCGCATTGCAAGTGAACAGGATTATGAGTGGATGCTGGAAAAATCCCTCTAAGAAAACTTAGAAGTTGAGCGCTGGCGAAATAGGAGCAGAAAATGGAACTGGGAATTGCAGGTCGTTGGGCATTGGTCTGTGCCGCGAGTAAAGGTCTTGGAAAAGGGTGTGCAGAGGCCTTGGTGATGGAGGGGGTGAATGTCGTCATCAACGCACGTACCGCTCAGGTGTTGGAAGAAACGGCGGCACATTTACGACAAATGAACCCCGATGTAACGGTACTCACCGTGGCGGGTGATATTTCACAAGAAAAGACACGTAAAGCGGCGTTAGCCGCGTGCCCACAAATAGATATATTGATTAACAATGCAGGTGGCCCGCCACCCGGGGACTTTCGAGATTGGTCACGCCAGGATTGGTTAGACGCTGTCGATGTCAACATGGTGACGCCTATTGAACTCATCAAAGCAACGGTTGATGCAATGGCGGAGCGAGGCTTTGGTCGAGTGATTAATATTACCTCTGCAGCAGTCAAAGCACCCATCGATATTTTAGGGCTATCCAATGGGGCTCGTAGTGGATTGACGGGGTTTATAGCGGGGTTGGCCCGCCAGCCTCAGCTTGCTGGGCGCAACGTAACCATTAATAACTTGTTGCCTGGCTCTTTTGATACTGATCGTTTAAAAAACACTCATCAAGGGGTCGCAAAATCGTCTGGCCAGGACTACGACAATGTGCGCGAATCCTTTCGTCAAAAAGTCCCTTCCCAGCGCTTTGGCACCGCTGAAGAGTTTGGCGCCTTCTGTGCTTTTCTGTGTAGCGCCCAGGCTGGCTATATGACCGGTCAAAATATACTACTTGATGGCGGCAGTTACCCGGGAACGTATTGATCAACCGCGTTGCTTTCAACAACATTACTTTCAAAAACACTGCTTTAAAAAACATCGACGGGCGATTTTCACTGAGGTGAAGTCGCCGCGCCGATGTTGTGCCTGCTTTTAATCAACAGATATCAAATGTCGTCGCTTTGCATGGGGCTTAATTATTTTGTTCATTACGCAGCATAGTGGCGTCGTATAGCCGAGGGACATACTGATCCTTACCCAGCGCCTGTTCAGCTTGTTTTAACACCTCGCGCAAGGCTGGCAGCATCATGCTATCAAAACCAGATGCAGCGATCGTTTCGCTTAAATACCCCATGTCCTTACCGGCATTACCCAGGCTAAAGCGCAAACGTGTTTCATCTGCTTCAAGAACCCAGGGCATAACTGCGTTGAACATCGCGCTGTTAGCGCCGCCTTGTGAGCACACTTCATATAATTTGCGTTGATCAACATCCATGTTTGCCGCCATCGCCGCCGCTTCAGCTGCCAGGGCAGCGGCTCCAAGCGATAGATAGTTGTTGATCAGTTTGAGTTTGTGCGCGGAACCTAGCTCACCCACATGAAATATATTTTCTGCGAAGGCTTCTATGGCTGGCCGTGCTTGGTCGACTACTGTTTTACTGCCGCCCACCATGACATTGAGCCGTCCTTCCCGGGCCTCCTTTGGCGTTCTTGCTAATGGGGCGTCCAACATGTGGCAGCCTGCGGCTTCGATATTCGCGGATAACCGTTGTGTAGATTCAGGTAACGATGTCGAGCAATCGACGATAATCAACCCAGGCTTCGCGCCGGAAAGCAGTCCTTCAGTGCCTAACGTGATGGTTTCCATTTGCTCACTGGTACTGACGCAAACAAAAACCAGCTCACTTTGTGTGGCCACTTCAGCGGGTGTTCCCACCTCGTTTGCCCCTAACTGGCATAGTGCTTCCACAGGCGCGCGATTTCGATGCGCCATAATCGTTAACGGGAATTTATGTTTTATCAGGTTTTCAGCCATACCTTGGCCCATTAAGCCAAGGCCTATAAAACCAATTCTTAGCATCTTAGTGCTCCTTTTTTATAAAATTGTTAGGATTTAAATCAGCTTGGTTTTAAATCAGCGTAAGTCAAAAGACAACCTTGGGCAGTCAAGCAACCACATTATCTGCTTTTTGGCTGGTCGGCATTCAGCTTTGATTGTCAGCTATCTGATTCAAATCTAGCAGTAAAGATAAAGCGAGGGTGGATTACCACTGGGGTTAGTGAACAAACCAGCTCGACGGTATCAAGGGGTAGTGGTCATTGGTACTTTCGGTTAAGCTCCTCAGCAATTTTTTTATCTTTTTTTGTATTGAGGTGAGTCTATGTGGAGCCTGCTGAGGCTGTCTGCAATAGCGCTATCATTACTCATGGTGGCGGGTTGCTCCGATCCCAAAATTGACACCAGCTCCATGCCTGCGTCAGTTGTCTCGGTCGAAGAAGTGCGTAACTCACTGCCTAGCTATAAGCGCGATGATTTTGATCAGGCACTGATCATCATTGCCACAGCATCGACATTCGACGGGCTCGATATTCTCAATCCACACCGCATGAATGCGGCTGAGATTGCTGAGTCTGCCAATGCGCAAATGAACGGATTAACCGGCGATCAGGTTATTCATCGAGCCGACCAGATTCTCCGCGAGCGTCGGTCACGTGAGCGTGAGCAGGCCATTCGTACGTTAAAACGGTTGGAAGAGAAGCAGGCCAACGCTGACAATGACCAGCAGCAGATGGCGCGGTTCAGCATTGATCAGGCTCGCTACTACATGGGTCAGAGCCCCTATGGTGCTCCTGAGCCCGTCATAGATATTAAAGTCACCAATGGAACTGACCAGGTTGTATCCGAGCTTTTACTGAGAGGCGTGGTGACTAGCCCTGATCGCTCTGTACCCTGGGTTGATGAATCGTTTTACTACGTTGTTGCGGGGGGGATCGAGCCAGGAGAAACGCTGGAATGGAGTCTTGCTCCCAACCGTTTCGGCCCGTGGGGAGATACTCAAATACCTAGCAATGCAGCGCTAACGGTCACCTTGGAAGGTCTGCGCGGTGCTGACGAACAACCCCTATGGGCATCTCCGGATCTGAGCGAAAGTGAAGTAACAAGGCTTGAGCGCCTTCGCGAGGAGTATGGTGGTGTTGCGCTTTCCCAGGCGGATTAGGGGCGTAGTAAGTAAGCCAGTTAAGCGTGCTAAAAGCAGGGGTTAAAATACACAAAAACCAGTGCGCCCTACCGATTACCCGGTAGGGCGCACTGGTTACACACTAACGTCATTAAGGCGTTCTTGGTTTACTCTTTGGCTTCATGATCCGCCAGGGCAGCTACAATCGCTTCTTCCCACTGACCTTCAGAAATCCCCCAATGCTCCATTTCATCATGGTCGGGGCTGCCTTCAGACGCAGCACGGAGTTTTTCTACGCTGCTGCTTTCATAGCAGTGCTTGGCAAAATCTTTGGTATTTACATCTTTTAACTGATTAATCATCGACATATTGAGTTCCTTTCAATGGGTGATCGTGAGGTAAGGCTTCTAAGTGTAGCTATTCAGGCCTTTTTTATCTGCAATGGTTCCCTATTTTGTCTTACTCAGAGCGAAATGACAGCGAGGAGCCTTTAAGCGGCCAACCATGCATCGATAAAAATTTTGCAAGCGATACCCGCCAGCAGCAGCATGATCAGATTATCAAACCAGCGATGGTGCAGGCGCTTGCCCAGCTTCGCGCCGAGTGGCATGGCGACCACGATAATGATCAAGGCAACAACGCTGTATAGCGAGCGCTCTAACGTTAAAATGCCTGCGCTTAAAAGTGCAGGAATTTGCACGCTGGTAATGGCAACAAAAAAGACAGAAATGGAGCCGATAAAGACGCGGCGTTCCAGTTGCATGGCGTTGAGAAACGTCACCGAGGCGGGGGCTGACATGCCTGCGGCGCCTTGCAATACGCCAGCCAGTAACCCCGCGGGTATCACTATTCGCTCTGCGACATTAAATGGCAGAGCCATACGGCGTCTTGCCACTCTAATAGCCAGATACAGCACAATCGCGCTCGCCACACCCATAGAGAGTAGCTCTGATGACAGCACCACCAGCCCCCATGTTCCCAGCACTATGCCCAGGCCACCTGCGACAGAAAATAGGGCCAGGAAACGTAACGGCAGTAAGTGTTGCCGATACTGCCATACCTGTAAGGCATTGCTTACCAGATTGGGTGCAACCAGAACCGCAATAGCGAGCTGCACATCGTAGAGCATTGTGAGTACGGGCACGACGATGACCGGGACACCCGAGCCAATAGCGCCTTTAACGATACCCGCGGCTAATAGCGTCATTAACGCGATCAACATACAGGCGCCCCAGCTTATATCGATGGATGACTGCTATTGAAGAACGTAGCAGGGCGTGTACGGCTGTCCGTCTAGCTTCATGCGTCCTTGTGCTACAAAGGAGGTTAAAAGCTCATCCAACCGCTGCATCAGCTCGGGTTCAGCAGTAAGCACAAAAGGGCCATGGGCTTTGATAGCGCGAATGCCGGGCTCTTTTACGTTCCCCGCCACAATCCCTGAGAACGCGCGGCGTAGGTTGGCCGCAAGCTCGTGGGTAGGCTGTTGGCGGTGGAGCGCTAGTGAACGCATTGCCTCGTGGGTGGGCTCGAAAGTGGCCTGAAATTCACGTGCGATGGTTAACCGCCAGTTGTAGTAGAAAGCATCTTGATGCGTGCGACGGAATTCAGCGATTTCATCGATGCCATGGCGCATGGTGCGTGCTACCGCAACGGGGTCGCCGGTGATAATCGTGTAGTAGCGACGAATGTCTTCGCCGAGGGTGTAGACCAGGAATTCATCAATTTTCTGAAAGTAGGCGGCGGAATCGGCAGGGCCAGTGAAAATTAACGGGAAGGGAATATCTTTGTTGCTAGGGTGCAGCAAAATACCCAATAAATAGAGAATCTCTTCCGCGGTACCAACACCGCCAGGGAATACGATAATGCCGTGGCCGAGGCGGACAAATGCTTCCAAGCGTTTCTCTATATCCGGCATCACCACCAATTCATTAACGATGGGGTTGGGCGCTTCAGCGGCGATAATGCCGGGTTCGGAAATGCCTAAGTAGCGGCCCTCAGTACGGCGCTGTTTAGCATGAGCGACGTTTGCCCCTTTCATTGGGCCCTTCATGGCCCCAGGTCCACAGCCGGTGCAGATATCTAAATCACGCAGGCCTAAGTGATAGCCCACGTCTTTGGTGTACTCGTACTCTTCACGGGAAATAGAGTGGCCACCCCAACACACTACCAAGCTGGGATCGCGACCGGGCTTTAACGTGCCCGCTTTGCGCAGAATATGAAAGACCGCATTGGTGGTGCCTTCACCCGTACTAAGGTCAAAACGATTATGGTGTTGAATTTCGTTATAGACGTAAACAATATCGCGAATGATCGAAGAGAGATGTTCGCGGATACCGCGAATCATACGACCATCTACAAACGCTTCCGCTGGCGCGTTAGTCAGCTTTAAGCGAATGCCGCGGTCTTGTTGCAATACTTCGATATCAAAATCTTTATAGGCTTCTAAAATTGCCAAACTATCGTCGCTTGGGTTCCCGCAATTTAAAACCGCTAATGCGCAGCGCCGGAGCAGATCATGAAGGCCACTTTGAGAGGTGCTATGAAGCCGATTAACTTCATGCTGAGAAAGTACTTCAAGGCTTCCTTCAGGGGAAATAATGCTGGAAAGGGTGGCGCGGGGTTGAACGGTTGCGGTCATTAGTGGGGCTGTCCCTGGTCGTTTGAGTGCTGTTGGCAGTCTACCATGCTCGGGCAGCCGGTACAGTGGCGCAACGGCGACGCTGGCCCCTGTGCTACTATGAGGCTTGTTTAAAAGGATGGCTGCTAAAGACAATGGTTCTTTACTATGTTTAACGCCCAATATTTTCGTACGTTTATTACGTTAGTGGAAACAGGCAGTTTTACCCGAACGGCTCACCGCTTAGAAATGACGCAGCCTGGCGTAAGCCAGCATGTACGCAAGTTGGAAAGCTACTTAAATAAAGAGCTGCTAGAGCGTAAAGGGCGAAGTTTTACGCTAACCGAAACGGGGCGGCGCGCTTATGATTATGCGCTAAAGCTGTTTGCCGAGCATGAGCAGTTTCGTCACGGCTTAGATGATGACTCACTCGACAGTGGCGACTGCCGTATTGCTTCACCGGGAAGCGTAGGGTTGATGTTTTATCCTTACATATTGGGTCAGCAGCAAATGCACCCCAATTTAACGGTGAACTACAGCTTTGCGTTTAACCATGAAATTGTGAATGATCTGCTTGAAGGCCGATACGATATTGGCATCGTGACGGAGGCGATAAACCACTCAGCGCTTGATTGCTCTATTTGGCATCAGGAGCCTCTTTGCTTGGTGGTGCCCGCTGACTTTGCCGGTAGTACGCTGTCTGATTTGATGGGTATCGGCTTTCTCAACTATTACGATGGCATCAACCACGCCAATGCGCTGTTAAGGGCAAATTACCCGGACGAGTTTCGCTCAATGACGCATTTCCGCCATCAAGGCTTTACCAATGAAGTCAGTATGGTGCTGGATGCGGTCGCCAGGGGGCTAGGCTTTACCGTGGTATCGAGATTGGTACTGGAAACGTCTCCCTGGCAGCGGCAAGTGAAAGCGCTCAATCTGCCCAATGCGGTTAACGAAGTGCTCTATCTGCTCCGCCGTCGTGACTCCGTACTGCCTAAGCGCTACGAAAAGCTGTTGAACGGTTTTCACGCCCAGCGTATACAGGAAAAAACGCCCCTGATGCCGTCTACTGGTTAAGACATCAAGGGCATTAATCACTTCAAACGTTATCGTTTCACATCTCGCTGGCTAAGCCGTTAATCACGATACTCGTCAATAGTGGGGCAAGAGCAGATCAGCTGACGATCGCCGAACACGTTATCAACGCGATTAACAGCGGGCCAGTATTTAGACGCTTGCACAGCAGCGGTGGGGAAGGCGGCTAATTGGCGGTCATAAGGCCGCTGCCACTCATTGTCCATGAGATCCGCTTGAGTGTGCGGCGCATTGACCAGCGGATTATTATCCAGCGGCCACTCACCGCTCTCTACCCGGGCAATCTCCCCGCGAATAGCAATCATGGCATCGCAGAAGCGATCAATTTCATACAGTGACTCCGACTCGGTCGGCTCAATCATCAGCGTGCCAGGCACCGGGAATGACATGGTGGGCGCGTGGAAACCGTAATCCATTAAGCGCTTGGCAATATCCTCCTCACTAATCCCCGAGGCCGCTTTGAGCGGACGAATATCGATGATGCATTCGTGGGCGACGGTGCCGTTTTGGCCGCGGTAAAGAATCGGGAATGACGTTTCCAGTCGTTTGGCAATGTAGTTGGCGTTTAGAATGGCAAGCTCGGTGGCTTCCCGCAGGCCACGCGCGCCCATCATTTTAATGTAGGCCCACGAGATCGGTAAGATCGAGGCGCTGCCAAACGCTGCTGCGGATACCGCACCGCTGTCGCTATTCACACCGTTGATCGGTGTGACCACATGATTAGACACGTAGGGCGCAAGGTGCGCTTTAACGCCGATAGGGCCCATGCCCGGGCCGCCGCCACCGTGGGGAATGCAGAACGTTTTATGCAAATTAAGGTGAGACACATCGCCGCCAAAGTCGCCTGGGCGAGTTAAGCCTACCTGAGCATTCATGTTAGCTCCGTCAATATAGACCTGGCCGCCATTATCATGAACGACTTTGCACGCTTCACGCACGCTGGTCTCAAACACGCCGTGGGTGGACGGATAGGTCAGCATAATGGCAGACAGCTGATCACGATGCTGTTCGGCTTTTGCGCGTAAATCAGCCATATCAATGTTGCCATTTTGATCGCATTCAACCACGACTACTTTCATCTGCACCATGGCGGCAGAAGCAGGATTGGTGCCGTGAGCGGAACTGGGGATCAAACAGACATCGCGATGACCTTCGCCCTGGGCTGCCTGGTAGCGGCGAATGGCCACTAAGCCTGCGTATTCACCCTGGGCGCCGGAGTTGGGCTGCATAGAGAGATGATCATAACCGGTGACTTCTACTAAGAAGGCGGATAGTTCATCGATCATTTGATGATAACCAGCCACTTGGTCGCGAGGTGCGAACGGGTGTAAATGCGCAAACGAGGGCCAGGAAACCGGGATCATTTCGCTAGTGGCATTAAGCTTCATGGTGCAGGAGCCGAGCGGGATCATCGCATGGGCAAGCGACAGATCCTTATTCTCAAGACGCTTTAAGTAACGCAGCATTTCGGTTTCGCTGCGGTAGCGGCTAAAGGTCGGGTGGCTCAAAAAGTCGCTTTCGCGCTGGCAAGTGGCGGGGATGCCGGATGCGTTATTAGCGACAACCTGTTCATCTAACACGGCGACAGAAAGGCCATGCTCGTCGCCCAACAGCACGTCAAACAGTGTGGCTACATCGTGGGCAGTAGTGGTTTCATCAAGGCTGATGCCCACATCACCATTGGCGAAATAGTGCAGGTTAATATCATGCGTCATGGCGCGGTCATGGATCTTACCTGCATCAACGCCTGTTACGCATAGCGTATCGAACCAGCTGTCGTGTGCGAGCGATACACCCGCCTGCTTAAGGCCCTCAGCAAGTAGGGTGGTCAGGCGGTGAACGCGACCGGCAATTTTGCGCAGACCTTCGGCGCCGTGATAGGTCGCATAAAAGCCGGCAATATTGGCCAGCAGTGCCTGGGCGGTACAGATGTTGGAGGTCGCTTTCTCGCGGCGGATATGCTGTTCGCGAGTCTGCATGGCCATACGCAGCGCCGTATTACCCCGGCTATCTTTGGACACACCGATGATGCGTCCAGGGATAGAGCGCTTGAGCTTGTCAGAAGTAGCAAAAAAAGCCGCATGCGGGCCGCCAAACCCCATCGGTACGCCAAAGCGTTGGGAGTTGCCCACCACAATGTCAGCGCCAAGCTTACCGGGCTCTTTCAGCAGTATCAGGCTCAAAAGGTCGGTGGCCACACAGGTCATGATGTTGTGGTCGGCGGCTTCGCTCAGCAGCGGCGCCAAGTCCCCGACTTGACCACTGGCAGAGGGGTACTGTACCAATGCGCCAAACACATCATGGCGAGCAAGCTCTTCGGCAGGGCCAGTGATCAGTTCAAAACCAAAGAACTCCGCGCGTGTTTTAACCACATCAAGCGTTTGCGGAAAAACGTCATCGGCCACGAAGAAGGCATTGGATTTGCTTTTCTTGTTGCCACGTTTACACAGCGCCATGGCTTCGGCGGCAGCCGTGGCTTCGTCTAGCAGTGACGCATTCGCCAGCTCCATGCCGGTTAAATCCATCACCACTTGCTGGAAGTTCAATAAACCTTCGAGGCGGCCCTGAGAAATCTCCGGCTGGTAGGGGGTGTAAGCTGTGTACCAACCTGGGTTTTCCAACACGTTGCGCTGAATCACCGCCGGCATGTGAGTACCGTAATAACCTTGGCCAATGTAGCTTTTAGCCACGCGATTCTGGCGGGCTAGCTGGGCCAGATACTCTAAGGCTTCCGCTTCACTGCGCGGTTCGTCGAGCGCTAACTCTCGCCCAAGGCGAATGTCGCTTGGCACGGTCTGTTCGATCAGATCTTCCATGTGCTGCATATTGAGCGCTTTTAACATGGTGACCACGTCATCTTGACTTGGGCCATTATGACGTTTGATAAAAGCATCGTGGTCGGCCAACTCGGCCAGGCGGCGTGTTTCAAAAGGCATTAGGAAGATTCCGAACGTTAAGAGAGAACCGTGCAGGGGCAATACGTGAAAAGCCTGCCGCGAGGGCAGGCTCAACGATAAACGTTAGTCGTCAGCGCTCAGCGTTGCTTGATAGGCGTCTGCGTCTAACAGGCCGTCGATAGCGTCGCTGTCTAGGCGGACTTTCATGATCCAGCCGCCTTCATAAGGCGCTTCATTGACGGTCTCGGGAGCGTCTTCTAGGGCTTCGTTGACTTCGATGACTTCGCCCGCAACGGGCGAGTAGAGATCAGAAGCGGCTTTAACCGATTCGATAACACCAAACTCTTGGCCTTTCGTCAGTGCGGCACCCACTTCAGGCAATTCAACAAATACCACGTCACCAAGCGCTTGCTGGGCGTGATCGGTAATGCCGACAGTAACGGTGCCATCTTTGTGGTCAAGTACCCACTCATGGCTTTCAGCATAACGAAGGTTGGCAGGAAGATTGCTCATGATGTTTTCCTATATGAAACAGTTTTCTGGACCCGAGCATACTAGCGGTTGTCGCTCGCCTTGGCGACTGTCATATGGTGCACAGTCTGATACATGGCTGGTTAAATAGCCGAGCGAATAAGGTGCATATTAACGTGTTTCCAATTGGAAACAAATTTCTTAGTTGCTCCATAGTGAGCCTTTTCTGCCACTTGCCTAGGAAATGGGGAGGCGTTAATGGGGTTATGAAAAAAGCGGCATCCTCTATGCGCAAGCGACATCACCCTAGATGCTTGCTAAGTTCATGGTGTAAAACATTCAAATCGTTTGCTGAATAACCCTAGCGACGTTAGTAAGCTTGATCATTATTACCCATCAATAGAATAAGGAGATGCACGTGGAAACATTAACTAGCCTCTTGGGGGCGATCAACAGTGTGGTCTGGGGGCCCGTGATGTTGATTCTGCTGCTGGGTGTGGGGATTTACTTACAGCTTGGCTTGAAACTGATGCCGATTAGAAAGCTCGGCATGGGTTTCAAGCTAATGTGGGCGGGGCGTGATGCTAAGCCGGACGTGCGTAAAGCGGCGCCAGCCAAAGAGGGTGACGAAGGGGAGATCTCTCCCTTTGATGCCTTGATGACGGCACTCTCGGCAACTATCGGTACGGGTAATATTGCCGGTGTCGCTACGGCCATTGCGCTCGGTGGCCCCGGCGCTGTGTTTTGGATGTGGATTACCGCGCTGGTCGGCATGGCAACAAAATTTGCCGAGGCGGTACTGGCGGTACGTTACCGTGAAACGGATAGCACCGGCTTCCACGTGGGCGGGCCGATGTTCTACATTAAAAATGGCTTGGGCAAAAAATGGCTCTGGTTAGGCGGTTTGTTCGCTTTCTTTGGCGCGGTGGCCGCCTTCGGCATTGGTAATACCGTCCAGTCCAACTCCGTTGCTGATGCCATGGACGCCACCTTTGGTGTGCCGCACTGGATCACCGGTGTTGTCATTATGGTATTGGCTGGCGCGGTTATTCTGGGGGGGATCAAGCGTATTGCTAAGGTGGCGGGCAAGCTGGTGCCGATTATGGGCATCGCTTATGTGGTCGCGGGTCTGGTGGTGTTGATCATTAATGCCGGGCAGATTGGTGAAGCCTTTGGCTTGATCTTCTATTACGCCTTTAATCCTATGGCGGCGGCAGGCGGTTTTGCTGGCGCGGCGGTCATGGCAGCCATACGCTTTGGTGTAGCCCGAGGCATCTTCTCAAATGAAGCGGGCTTAGGCAGTGCGCCAATCGCCCACGCGGCGGCAAAAACCAAAAATCCTGTGCGTCAGGGGCTAATCGCCATGCTGGGCACATTTATCGACACCATTATTGTCTGCACGATTACCGCCCTGGTGATTTTGACCTCGACGGTATGGATTGAGGGCGAGGCGGGCGCTTCACTAACGGCGCTCTCATTTGATGCTGCATTGCCAGGCTTTGGGAATCAAATTGTCGCAGTTGCTTTGGCGATCTTTGCCTTCACCACCATTCTTGGCTGGTCATTTTACGGAGAGAAGTGCTGCCAGTTCCTGTTTGGAACGCGCTCTATTATGATCTATCGAGTGCTGTTCGTACTGGCGATCCCGCTGGGCGCTATCGCTCAGTTGGGCTTTATCTGGCTAATGGCTGATACCTTCAATGCCATGATGGCCATTCCCAATCTGATTGCTTTGGCACTGCTTTCGCCGGTAGTCTTTAAGCTAACCAAGGACTATTTCGACGGCAAAGACGTGCTGCCGGGTGAAGAGCTGGAACATGATCAATAAAACCTTTCAGCGCGTTATGAGCTGCAAGTGAATGTTTGATTTGTAGATGGATTGAGTCGGGAAGACACTGAGCAAGTGGCTTCCCGTCTTATTTTTTGAACGCCCAGTTTTTAAGTGAGCAATTTTCAAGTGAGGAAAGCCCTGTGTCCGAATTAAAGCAAACCCCGCTTCACGCGTTGCACATAAAGCTTGGTGCCAAAATGGTGCCTTTTGCTGGTTACGACATGCCCGTGCAGTATCCGCTGGGTGTCAAAAAAGAGCATGAACACACCCGGCAAAAGTGCGGCCTGTTTGATGTGTCGCATATGGGACAAATTAGTGTCTCCGGTGACAATGTCGCTGAAGCCTTAGAAACCTTGATACCCGCTGATTTAATGGGGTTAGAAAAGGGCGCGCAGCGGTACGGGCTTTTCACCAGTACTGAAGGCGGCATCATTGACGACCTGATGGTAGTTAACGCAGGCGACCACTTTTACTTGGTCGTGAACGCTGCGTGTAAAGATCAGGATTTGGCCCATTTACGGCTAAATTTAGCGTCTACGCACACGATCGAACCGCTTGATCGGGGACTGTTGGCACTTCAGGGTCCCCAGGCGCGTGATGTAATGCAGCGGCTTTGCCCTGAAGCCTGCGAGTTAGTGTTTATGCAGCATGGGCGTTTTACTATTGCTGGCCAGGAAGTGTGGGTGAGCCGCAGCGGTTACACCGGTGAAGATGGCTTTGAAATCTCGGTCGCAGCTGACGCCTGTGAAGCGTTCGCCGAGCGGCTACTAGCAGAGCCCGAAGTAGAGGCCATTGGCTTGGGCGCGCGGGATTCGCTGCGTCTAGAAGCCGGACTATGCCTCTATGGGCATGATATGGATATGCAGACGACGCCAGTCGAAGCTGGGCTTATCTGGGCAATTGGTAAGCCGCGTCGCCATGGAGGCGAACGTCCCAGTGGTTTTCCAGGCGCTGACGTTATCCTTCATCAAGTCGATAGCAAAGATCATACCCGTAAGCGCGTTGGGCTGTTGGCCGACGGCCGTGCGCCCGTACGCGAGGGCGCGCAACTGGTAGACGAAGCTGGCAATGAGATTGGGGTAATTACCTCAGGCAGTTTTGGTCCAAGCATTGGTAAGCCGGTGGCGATGGGGTATGTGACGCGTGAGTGGGAAGCACCACAAAGTAACGTATTTGCCGTTGTGCGCGGTAAGCAGTTGCCGATGGTCGTGACCCCTACGCCGTTTGTAAAGCCTGGCTACTATCGCGGCTAACAAGACGGTTGACGCTAGAAAGCCAGCATTTGAAGCCAGCGGTCCCTGTTTAAGCAGGGGCCGCCTAGTTGTAACAAGCGCCTTAGCGCAGCACCTGCCTGGGGTCTATAGGTTTGCCGCCCTGGCGCAGGTCAAAGAGTAGATCATAGCGCTGGGTAGACTCGCTTTGACCTACCTCGCAAAGCGCATCTCCGGCACTTACCTGCTTGCCTACCTCGACCAATATGCGATCGCAAAGCGCGTATACGGTTTGAAGATTATCCGCATGATGCACGATCACGACCTCACCCAGCTGGCGCATGCCATCAGCAAAGCGTACTTCACCGGGTGCGACAGATTTTGCCTGCGCGCCATCCTGAGTTGCCAGTAGCATCGGCTGTAGAGTGCCGCGACTATCTGGGCCAAAGCGCCTAACCACACGATAATCGTCTAGCGGCCAGGGCCAACGGCGAGCAGATGCAGGTAGAGCTTGACTGGGTGCGCTACTCGGGGCAGCCGCGGGGCGGTTGGCACTGGATGAGCCACTGCTGCTAGCTGCACTGCGCGTCGCTGAGCCGCTTAGCGGAACACTGACCACTTGGCCGACTCGCAGATTGGTGGGTGAGGCGCTAGAGTTGGCGCTCTGAATGCGACCACTCGTCGTACCAAATTGTCGGGCGACGCTTGAGAAGGTATCCCCAGGGCGAATTTGGTAACGATAAGGGCCACCTGAAGGGGCACGCTCTTGCTGAGTGGGGATAAGCAGTCGTTGACCTACCTCAAGGCGTCGAGCATCCACACCTGGATTAAACCGCTGTAAGCGTTCTAACGGCACATTGGCACGGGCCGCCATCTGGCCCAGTGTGTCGCCGCGCTGTACCTGAACCCAGTCGCCACTAATTTGGGTAGCGCTGGGGGCGGAAGCACGCTGCGATGACGTTTGAGGGTCGCTGGCACAACCGGCCATCATTCCAGCTAATAGGCAGCTGCTTAATACGCCAATTAGTCGTGATCGGTGCTGCTGTCCAACAAACCATCTTTTTCCAGCCAGAGTGAATTGATCCATGTGTGGAAACGTTCCTTATGCTGCTTTTCGTCGTGGTTGTCTGGTGCGTGCATCCACTGAGGAATATCCAGTTGTCGTGCGTGCAGCGTAATGGGCGCCTCATTACCGCACAAAAAACCCCAAAAAGTGGGGGATGGATTGGTATAGCTAATCGTTACGTCTAGGATACCATTTAACTGATTTCCTAGCAGGCTAAGTACCTGTGCTACGCCACCTGCTTTCGGGCGCAACAAATGACGATAAGGGCTTTGTTGTGCATCGCGCTTAGCGACGCTAAAACGCGTGCCTTCGACAAAGTTGAAAATCGCAATGGGATTATTGCGCGCCTGTTGGCACATGCGCTCGGTAGATTCACGGTCAATGGTGGCGAGTTTAGGGTTTTTGGTTATCTGCTCACGACTAAAGCGGCGCATAAAAGGGAATTCAAGCGCCCAAAACGCCAGGCCTACAATAGGGAT
Organism: Vreelandella neptunia; assembly: GCF_022489065.1. Classification (GTDB taxonomy): domain Bacteria; phylum Pseudomonadota; class Gammaproteobacteria; order Pseudomonadales; family Halomonadaceae; genus Vreelandella; species Vreelandella neptunia_A. Next base: position 27,721 of record NZ_JAKVTW010000029.1, read on the forward strand.
CCAGATTAATTGGCGTTTAAGAAAAAAACGCGGCATCGGGATGCGACGGTGAAGCGCCATCAGCAGCATAAAAATATCGGTCCAACTGCGGTGATTGGAGATGACCAACCACCACTGCTGAGGACTCAAATGGTCGGGCACGTTAATGTGCAGTTCAGGCTTAAGCCAGTGCCGCATCCACCACAGATTAAAGCCAATCCAATTCAGCGCTACCCAGTTCAAGCCTTGGAGCACTTGCTGCTTCAGTTGCCGCCCAGGGGCAATCACTTTGAGTAGCGTCAGGAGAATAAGAGGTACGCCCCAGAATAGCGTGTTGAGCGTTAGCAGCAGTGTGCTGACAAACCCCTTTAAAATTGGCATACCAGGTTTCCTTACCGTCAGACGAATAGCGTAATCCTGAATGCTAAATGATCCTAGCCACGCTGCCCAGCAGAAACCCAGTGCGTCTCATCAACTGTTTCATGAACTGGCTCATCAACATAGCGGTGGTTTAGTCGAGAGGAAGTGACGGCGTTTGAACCGTTTTGAGGAGAACGGTGCGCAGCGCATGGGCAGCAACTGAAAGCTCTTGGTGGTTTAAAATACCCACCTGACAAGAGATGGCGGGTGCTGTTAGCGGTATACACCGAGCGCCCAGCTCATGCATTTGTCGAATGCACATAGAGGGCACCGCGCTAACCCCTAGCCCATCAGCAACCATTCTACCCACGGTAGAGAGCTGATGGCTTTCAAACGCCACAGGGAGTTCCATATGCTGCTTACGCAGCTCTTGTTCAAGCAGGCGGCGTACCATCGAAGGGCGCTGTAGGGTAATAAAGTCCTCGCTAAGCAGTGTCGACCACTTGAGCTGAGAGGCCTGAAGCAACGTTGAAGTTGGTGGAACCACCGCGACAAAATGATCATCAAATAAAGGGGTAAACAGCAGGCTGCCGGTGCCTTCGGGAGAAAAGGCAATACCCATTTCCACCTGTCGCGAGCGCACCATTTGGGTTACTTCTTCATTGATCACGTCGTGCACAGTAATGTTGATTTTGGGGTATTGCTGGCGAAACTTCACCAACGCTGCCGGCAGCAAATTACAGGCGAAAGCCGGCATCGCTGCGACACTCAGTCGACCCAGTTGAAGCGTGAAGCGCTGGCGCAAACGCTCTTCAGTATTATCCCACTGCGCCAGCAAGTGTTTGGCTAGCGGTAGCAGTGACTCGCCTTCTGGGGTTAACCTGACACTACGTGTACTGCGGATTAACAGCTTACCGCCTAAGGCGTCTTCCAGGCCTTTAATCGCCAAGCTGAGCGCCGGTTGGGATAAATGCAGCCGCTCGCAGGCCTGAGTGAAGCTAAGCGTTTGAGCGACCGCCAGAAAAGCACGTAGTTGTTTGACGGTCATAAAGTGCCTTTTATAAGTTTTACAAATAAATTGATAAGAAAAACAAACTTAACAAATATATCATCTGGCACAACACTGACACTACTGTTAGGTGCGGGGTGGCTATCAACGACAGCTCGTATCACTGACAACGCATATCAATGACAACAAGGTGAGGCACTACAAATGGCAGGATTCGATAAGCGTGTATCTTCCTATGAAGAAGCAATGGAAGGCATCGAGAGCGGTATGACCGTTATTGCTGGTGGCTTTGGTCTGTGCGGGATTCCCGAAAACCTGATCGCTGAAATCAAGCGTCGTGGTGTCAGCGATCTCACCGTTGTTTCCAATAACTGTGGTGTTGATGGCTTTGGATTGGGTGTTCTGCTTGAAGATCGTCAAATCAGTAAGATTCTGGCGTCTTATGTAGGGGAAAATGCCCTGTTCGAGAAGCAAATGCTCAACGATGAGATTGAGGTGGTATTAACCCCTCAAGGTACGTTGGCGGAAAAAATGCGCGCGGGTGGTGCGGGTATCCCGGCATTTTACACCGCCACGGGCTACGGCACACCGATTGGTGAAGGCAAGGAAGTGCGGGTCTTTAACGATCGACACTATATTTTAGAAGAAGCCATTATTGGTGACTTTGCCATTGTGAAGGGCTGGAAAGCCGACCGCTATGGCAATGTAATGTACCGCCATACGGCGCAAAACTTTAATCCCATGGCCGCTACGGCGGGAAAAATCACCGTAGTGGAAGTTGAAGAAATTGTGGAGCCAGGTGAGCTCGAGCCTAGTCAGATTCATACGCCGGGTATTTATGTGGATCGGATTATCCAAGGCACGTTTGAAAAGCGAATTGAAAAACGCACGGTGCGCAGTTAAGCCGCCGTTTTTTTCATAATCGACTATTAAAAACGTCTCATTAGCTTCTCATTTAACGATTCAACAAGAGGAAGTCACCATGGCTTTAACACGAGAACAGATGGCTCAGCGCGTTGCCCGCGAACTTCAAGACGGTTTTTACGTTAACTTGGGCATTGGTATTCCCACCCTGGTTGCCAACTACATTCCAGATGGCATCGATGTCATGCTGCAGTCTGAAAATGGGCTGTTGGGGATGGGGCGTTATCCCACCGAAGACGAACTTGATCCAGATATGATTAATGCGGGTAAAGAAACGGTGACGGCTCGCCCAGGCGCGGCGATTTTCTCTTCAGCAGAATCCTTTGCGATGATTCGTGGGGGCCACGTGGATCTGACCGTTCTGGGCGCCTTTGAGGTGGATCAACAGGGTAATATCGCCTCTTGGATGATCCCCGGTAAGCTAATCAAAGGTATGGGCGGTGCCATGGATTTGGTCGCCGGTGCCGATAATATTATTTGCACCATGACGCATGCCTCTAAACATGGCGAATCCAAACTGCTGGAAAAATGTGAACTGCCGCTGACTGGCGCGGGCTGCATTAACCGTGTTTTGACCGATTTGGCTTATTTAGAAATTAAAGACGGTGCCTTTATTTTGAAGGAGCGAGCCCCAGGCGTCAGCGTTGAAGAGATTATTGAGAAAACCGCTGGCAAGCTTATCGTGCCAGATCATGTGCCCGAAATGACATTTGATGCCTAATAGAACGCACCTGACGATCACACGTTAATTCTCAAATCGGTAGATGAGACGCTAAACCTTTCCAAGCGCTTTTCAAGTTAGCGTCTCACGCCATTTCACAGCGCGTGTGATGGGGCAGCAGGACGTCGGCAATTCGCTTTTGATTATCATCAACGTGTTTTTGTACGAGCGCCAAGCCACCTAAACAGAGACGGTGTTCATCGCCCTCGGCGAATACCGTTTTTTGTGGTGTGGTGGGATAGAAGCGATGATTGAGTAGTGACGATACTGGAAAAACGCCATTTTGCTGCTCTTGTAAACTAGGCATTCCCACTTCGTTAAGGCGCTGATTCAAGACTTCTAAAGGCTCGCCTAGCTGAGCGCAATCAAAGCCGGCGTGATGCAGGCGGGGGCCCATTACCGCAAGCCAAGCAGCCAGTGGGTGAGCATGTTGCAACTGCTGGTAAAGCGCCCAGGAAGGCATTGGCCAGGGTCTGCCACGGCAGAGTAGGTTATGACCTTTGCAATCTTGTGGATGGGATTGACGAACCAGTCCTTCAATGGCTTCTCGGGGGGCTTTGGAGAGTGTGCCTATCTGTAGTTCCGCCAGTACCAGCCAACTAGAGCCGTCACTCGGCGCAAGCACATGCACTAGCAAACCTTTGTCAGCCATGGCGTAGTGACTTATCGCGCGGTAACCCATGTGGGCTAAATTGCCGCTAAGTGCGGTGGCAGCAAACGGGCCGTAATTAAGCGTTACTAAAGTTAAATACTCGGCCGTCGTTGATAGTGGCCAGAGACGTAATGCCCCAATGCCGGGGTGTGTATGCACATAGTCTAGCCACAGCTGCTGAACAAACTCCTGACGCTGCATAGTGAACTCCTTGCCCAAAAATGGCACACCTAGCGTGAGCCGTTAAGTAACTCATCAGTATAGGCAAGCAAGGGGGGCAAGGGTTCAACGGGGTTTAACGAGCGTTTTAACGGCACGGTAGTTTAAGCGGCCTAATACCATTAAACGGCCAGGAGCTGTTTATCGCGGACAAACTGATCAAACTCGGTAAATCCACCGACATGGGTTTGATCAACAAACACCTGCGGCACGGTATGAATGGGTTTGCCTGCGGTTTTGGCAATATCTTCTTTCGTCACACCTTCTGAAGGCATGTCAATATAGCGATAGCCTTCAATTTTACCGGCTTTTTCCAAGTGTTCCGCCAGGTGCTTGGCACGAACACAGAAAGGGCATGACATCCGACCAAAAATAACCACAAACATGGGGCGCTCCTTTACGATAAGCAGGGTAAGTTACAGAGTGGGTCGTAATTGAATTCAACAGCCCAATGGCTGGATGATAAATCTGAGCCCATTGTGGCTGAGCAGCGCTCGATACGCCAATAGCAGCTCGCTACACTGATCATTAAAGCCTGTTATCACCCGGGAACCATGAACACGCCTATGTACACGCTCACCGCTGACGAATACGCATATCTTGCTGAACTGGCGAAGGCATATCGAGATGTCCACCTACCCGCGATCAAACAAAAAGAGGGCTGGAACCCGCGTTTAGGGATTGATGCGCTATGCTTTCAGCATCATGGTGACAGTATGGTGGGCGCGTTGATTACACCCTGTGAGCTTTGGTTGGTTGTGGTGCCAGATCAATCCCGCCTGACGGAGCCACTTGCTGATTCACTGAGGCTCTCATTACCTTCAGGGGCCTATCAGCTATCTCTTGAACGCTTGCCAAGTGGATACGAACTCTATAAACGTGCAATTTTGAGTAATTTGGAAGAGCTTGAAAATATGCAGGAGGCTGCAAGGTTGGCTCAACAAATGATGATGCGTTTAATGCAAACTGCCGAAGAGCCTGACGTCTAGATAAGCACCGTTATACTAACAAAATTCCCCAACCACCTATGACGAAACATTTATGAAAAGGAATTGCCTATGACTTCCCCATCAGTTGCAACACCGCGTGTAGCGCTGGTAACCGGAACTAGCAGTGGTATTGGCGCGGCAGTTGTTAAGCATTTTTGCGAGTTAGGGCATCAGGTGCTTGCCGTCGATTTTAATCCTGCAGGTAAAGCGATTGCTGAACAGGCCGGTGCTGCTTTTTTTGAAGCTGACCTCACCGACCCTGATGCTTGCCGTGCAGCGGTGGCCGATGCCGTCAAACGCTTTGGTGGTGTTGATATACTGGTTAATAATGCCGGTATTCAACATGTTGCTTCCATCGAGACGTTTCCCGAAGAAAAATGGCGGCAGATTATGGATCTGATGCTGACCGCTCCCTTTCTGCTCACACAAGCGGCTTGGCCACATATGCGCCAAAAGGGGTGGGGACGGATTGTGAACGTGGCCTCGATACATGCGCAAGTAGCCTCGCCGGGTAAAGCAGCCTACATCAGCGCCAAGCACGGTATGATTGGTTTAACTAAAACAGCCGCGCTGGAGGGCGGGGAGCAAGGCATTACCGCCAATGCGGTTTGCCCTGCCTATGTAAAAACCCCGCTGGTGGATAATCAAATCGCCGATCAGGCTAAATTGCACGGGATGGATGAGCAGGAAGTTATTGAGAAAGTGATGCTCAAAGAGGCGGCGATAAAACGCTTGATAGAGCCTGAAGAAGTAGCGCAGTTAGTCGCCTACTTGGCATCAGACGCAGCCGGTGCCGTGACCGGGTCAAGCTTTAATATTGATCTTGGCTGGACAGCCCATTAAGTCAGCGCTCTATACCCCCGCCATCTGGTGGGGGCTTTAAATAAACGAGCGGTTTAAAAAGCCTAGCGACGTACCGGACGTTTTTGTAGTTTCCGCTGCAGGGTGCGGCGGTGCATGCCCAGGGCCCTGGCAGTAGCCGATATATTGCCATCATGCTCCTGCAGCACTTTCTGAATATGCTCCCAGGTGATGCGATTAATCGAGGGCGGATTATCTGCAAGCTCAATATCAGGGTCGCCGCTTTGGCGTTCGAAGGCAGTCAGCACATCGTCAGCATCTACCGGCTTGCAAAGATAATTGACGGCGCCGAGCTTAATGGCTTCAACCGCAGTGGCAATGCTTGAGTAGCCTGTCAGTACCACAATGCGACAGTGGGGAGAGAGGGCTAATAGCTCTGGGAGCAGTTTTAAGCCTGAGCTGTTCTCAAGCTTAAGATCCAGTGTCGCCATGGTGGGTAGGTACTGCGCGGCCATTGCCAGCGCCTGTTCAGCATCATGGGCAACGATAACCTCGTAACCACGCCGGGTTAAAGCGCGATTCAGCACATGACAAAACATTTCATCGTCATCAACAATCAGCAGGCGTTGCTCTCGCGTTTGCATTGTGTCCTCAATCCATTAAAGGAGATGCGTGGGGCGGCCGTTTGTTAACCAGGTGCCGCGCAGCGAGGCAGCGTAACTTCCGTTAGCGTACCCCCTTCCGGGTGATTATACAGGCTTACGCCGCCACCAAAGCGATTGATGGTGGCATGCGTTAAAAACAAGCCAATGCCCATGCCTTTACTCTTTGTAGAGATGAACGTCTCGCCCAGCTGGTCAGCAATCGACATGGCAACGCCAGGGCCGTGATCACGAATATCAATCACCACGCTTTCATCTTGCCAATCCAAGCGGATCGCAATGTTTTCCGGGTTGGCGTCGGCCGCGTTGTTGAGCAAATTCGTTAATGCCTGATCCAGAGTGGCGTCAACCGCCAGCCACGGCTTACCGCGTTTCTCTGCGACATCGAATTGATGGCTCACATCGGGCCTGAGTACCAGCCAGCGCTGCACGACCCCTGCTAGCCATACTTCTGCGTCAAGCACTTCAGGCTCAGCCATGCGGCGTCGATCCGCATTAGAGACTAAATTTTGCAGCCGTGATTTGCAGACATCCACCTGCTGGCGCAATAACGTAATGTCCTCGTGCAACTCTGACGTAGGTGCCGCATCGGCCTGCATCTCTTTGAGTAGTACCGCCATGGTAGAGAGCGGCGTACCCAGTTCGTGTGCGGTACCCGCCGCTTGTGTAGCCACCGCCAATACCTGTTCATTACGCAGCGCGGCTTCCCGGGTGCGCGAGAGAGCCTGGTCTCGGCTACGCAGCGCATGGGCCATTTTGTAGATAAAAAACGTCACCAATCCGGCTGAAAGCCCAAAATTTAGCCACATACCTAATATGTGCAGGCTCAAGGGGCTGTCGCTATTAATATGGCCCAGTTGGGGAATCGGGTAGTAAGAGAACATTAAAAAGGTATAGCCCGCCATAGAACACGCGGCAATGATCCAGGCGTGGCGCCAGGGTAGGGTGGCTGCGGCGATGGTAACGGGTACCAAGTAGTAGGTAATAAAGGGATTTGTCGAGCCGCCCGAAAAGTAAAACAGCAGCGTGAGCCCTGCAATGTCGGCCAGTAAATGCAGTAAATATTCAAGGTGGGTGACGGCACGTGGACGTCCCAATCGCCACCAAGTGGCAATGTTAAGCGCGCCCATAGCGATCACCACACTCACTACGGCCGTCACCGGTAAGTCGAAAGCGAGCAGTTCGACACCGACAATGATGGCCAGTAAAAAACCGGTCCAGGTGATACCGCGCACAATAGTGAGTCTTACTAAGTTTCGATTGGGTGTAGACAGCGGAAGCGG
>NZ_JAKVTW010000003.1 GCF_022489065.1 Vreelandella neptunia
ATCGAAACTTTCTGTTCTTGCCAGACCGCTAGAAAAGTTTAGGGTGCCAAAGCTCTGACCTTCTACCTCAATGACGATGCCGGCATAGGTACCTAACGGGTGCGATTGATAGCAGGGGTGATTGCGGAATTTGCTTCTTTCAGCATTAGCGAGGAATAGCTCACGTTGCTCTTTATCCTTTCCAGAAAAAATAAGTTGGCACCACGTCTGACCTAACATAAATGTCTGACCAGCAGTTAAAGCGATGCCTGCGTCGGCATCCATCCAGCGAACCGTATACACGGTGCTCTCAATCTGACTGAGAATCGCCAGATCCATTTTTAGGTATTGCCGGGATATCTCAAGGGCGTGGTTGATTTTTCCGTCCAATGTATCCTGTGAGGAAAAAGCAATGTCGTTGAGTAATAACAGTGCGTCGTGGTGCTTGTTTAATTGACTGACGGTATTCTTTTCACGGGTTATGTCGACAATAAAGCCTTCCAAAATAGCAGGATGCCGCGCATCATCTTTAACGCATTTGCCCCGCTCTTCCACCCAGCGCCAGTTGCCATCACGGTGTTGAATACGATATTCAAGGTGCCATTCTGTATTGTTAGCCATTGCTGCTGTTACCGCATTTTCCAGCGCTGGAGCATCGTCTGGATGAATTAGGTCTGCGTAGCAAATGCCTTTGTTACCAATCAGCTCTTCAGCTGGATAGCCACTTACTCGATCCACCTGCCCGCTGATGTACAGCATTGTCCAGTGCTCATCGGGTAGGCAGCGGTAGGTTACGCCGGGCATGTTGTTGATCAACGATGCCATCGCATCTCGGCTGGCCGTTAGTTCAACTTCTAGATTTGAGCATGATTGTCGCTTTATCTCATCGGCGTGTATTAGCTGTTCCAGAGTAGCCGCCAAATCGCTAAGCATAGCCACTTGTTGGGGTGCAAAGCGCTTGGGTTGTGTATCAATTAGGCATAGCGTGCCAATGCGGTAGCCGTTAACCGTATGCAACGGTACCCCCGCGTAAAAGCGTATATTCGGTGTATTAGTGACAAAAGGGTTGTCTGCAAAGCGGGGGTCTTTAAGGGTGTCTTCGACAATCAATGGCGAGCTGGTCAGGATGGCATGACCACAAAATGAAATGTTGCGTGGTGTTTCTGTCGCCTCAAGTCCTTGATGCGATTTAAACCGCTGTGAATCTCCATCAATTAATGAGATCAATGAAATAGGCACTGAGAAAATTTGACGAGCTAAGCGGGTAAAACGATCAAAACGTGCCTCTGGCCCGTCATCTATTAAATGTGTTTCATCCAGCGCACGCTGACGCTCATGTTCATTTTCTGGTATTGGTGGAGCCTTCATTTTAAACCTCGGCCGTCATATCGCTCTCAATACTAATTTGCAGCTAAACAAACGCGGTTTCGACCACTGTTTTTAGCTTGGTATAGCGCTCGATCTGCTCGGTTAAGTAGCGCTTCGGCCGTGTCATCGGGAAAATGTTGGTTATCTACCACGCCCGCAGACAGAGTGCAGGCAAATTGTTTGCCCCCTCCCGTAAACTGGATAGCGGCAAAGTCTTCACGGAGGCTATTGACCATGCGTAACGCATTGTCTGAAGTGCAATCAATCATCACTAGCGCAAACTCTTCTCCACCATAGCGACCGAGTTTATCGGTACTGCGAAAACGTTGGCGAAGTAGGGTGCCTACCGCAGCAATTACTAGGTCGCCAACGGCATGTCCATGTGTGTCATTAACTTTTTTGAAATGGTCTATATCGAGCATGACGACGCAGAACGTCTGAGCTTTCCGTTGTGTCAACTGCCACTGGTCTTGCAGCGCTTCTTTAATGCTGGCGTGCTTCAGAAGTCCGGTTAAACCATCTCGGTTTTTGGTATGTTCCAGGTTGCGTAGTCGCTTAACGCGGGATCGGCACAGATTGATCAGTAGGTTGCTATCGATAGGTTTTTCTAAAAATGCATCGCCCCCTTTGAGTAATGCTTGCCCTCGCAGCTCAGCATTGGATTCACCCGAAAGATAAATAACTGGCAATTGAGACCAACGCTCCATCTGCCCGAGGAGGGCGGCTAATTCTGGACCTGTGACATCTTGTAGCCAGAGATCCATTAAAATCAGTTCAGGGTTAAAATCATTGATTGCCTCAAACAGCATGCCGGGGTGGTCAAGCACCATTACCTGCATATTGGCTGCTTCCAGTACGCCTTGAAGGTGATGTGCCAGTTCGACATCGTTTTCAATAACCATCACTCGCTCTGGCACGGTATCTTTGGTTTTAATTAATTGGGCCACGTAGGAAGCGAGCTTGATCATATCAAGAGGTTTAACAAAATAATTGCTGCCGCCACTACGCAATGCGTGAAGACGGGCAGTGAAACTCTCTTCAGTGCCCGTAAACAATATGGGGCAGGTAAGGTCTTTTAAGCGTTCCTGCCAAAAGGCCACTGGGTTTATTTTGAGAGATTCTTGTTGAGTTGCACGATGGTCGATCAATAACACATCAGGCGTTGTTGTTTTATCTTGGTCGAGTTCTTTTGCATCACTGAAATGTCTTACTTGAAAGCCGAAGCTGTGGAGTTGCTGCACCATATACTCAGCTAACATGGCGTCGCGCTCGATTAACCAGATGCACGGTGCGCCGTTAATGTTTTCGACGCGGCTTGTTTCGATGCCCATTGCCGCTTTCTGGCTTTTATCCGTTTCGAGTGCGCTTTGCAATTGAGCTATCCATTCGCTAACCGGCAGCGGCTGTTTGTCATTGCTAGGCTGCTCCAGTACTTTTGCCACTTGCTGTTCTTGTTCTCGCGCCTGGCGGCCCAGCTGTACAAAACCGAAGGTGCCTGCCGACCCCGCTAATGAGTGCAACGCTGAATTTAATTGCTGAAGTGCTTCTAGGCACCTGGGTTCGTTTGCAAGTTGTCCAGCAATCTCGACAAGCCGCTCAAACTCCAAGGTAAGGCGCGTTAAGTAGGCCTCGGACAGTTTCTCAAGCCGAGCGCTTAACGCATGTGTATTACGTGAATCATCCATTGAAGGCCTTCCAGATTGCGCGAACGTCGTCTGCCAGGGTCATCGGATCAAAAGGCTTTGCTATGACGTCTGTAGCACCGATTTCCTTATAGCGCACCACCTCTTCTGGGTGGACTTTTGCGGTCATAAACGCCACGGCGGTTGATGCAGTGATATACCCTTGACGTCTAAGTTCTAGGAGGGTGGTGGGGCCATCCATGCCAGGCATCATTACATCTAGCAAAAACATCTGAGGGGCAAACGCTTCGACTTCATTTAATGCTTGTTGCCCAGATTCGCATGCTTTGAGGGTTAAACCACCTACAAGCTCAAGTGCCATGGAGGCAATATCGCGGATGTCGGGATCGTCTTCAACGTACATAACTCTCTCAAGTTTCTCCAAGCCATGTCTCCTGAAAGCTTTTTAATGAGTTTTATAAGTGGTTGTAAGCTACAAGAGTAATACTAATGTGGAGCCTTAAACAGTTTCCCCTGGATAAAGTTGTTACTAGCTAGATATGGGATCGTCGGCGAGCGCCTCAATAGAGTGAACATAGGACGGAATTTTATTCACGAGTTTGGTATGTGTATTTGCGGTGCCAACCCCATCACCGCGCTAGCGCTACTTAGAATGGCGATAGCAGTAAACATCATCATGACCAGCGCAGGGCCCCGCAATGTGACGGTGAGTATCGGGCCTATCAGTTACGATTGCAGGAGTTTTATCGAGAATGGAAAGCTGACTTGAGGATGGCGGATAGCGCGCTGTAGCGTACAAAAAAAGAGTGGTGTAACCGCTAGTGCTGGCTTCAAGGGTGAGCTGATCTACGTTGGTTAAGCGCACGCCATTTATAATTGTTGACATCCGACTCCATCGCCCCTATAAACACAAAATAATTCCCTACCTTAGGCCCTCATGTTCCTCCTGATCTCGATTGCCACGCTTTCGATCGCTTTATCCTTTCTATGTTCTATCCTCGAAGCAGCCCTGCTCTCCATTACGCCCAGCTATATTGCGAAGCTAAAAGAAGAGAAGCCAAAGCTACACGCCTCGCTGACGAAACTTAAAACCAATATTGACCGGCCACTTGCGGCTATTTTGACGCTCAATACGATTGCCCACACCGTAGGGGCAACCGCGGTGGGTGCTCAGGCGGCAATTGTGTTTGGTGAATCGTCCATCGCTATTGTGTCGGCGGTGATGACGATGCTGATTCTGATACTCTCGGAAATTATTCCGAAGACCATCGGCGCAACTTACTGGCGCGGTTTGTCCCCGTTTCTGCCCCGCTTATTGAAACCGATGATTTTGGGTCTACTGCCTTTTATCTGGATGTCAGAGCAGATTACACGTCGATTGGGTAAGTCAGAGCACGATGTCGATCTGCGCGATGAAATCAAAGTATTGGCTCGCGTAGGTCTGGAAGAGAAAGTGCTGGATGCCGATGAGTCACGCACGATTATCAACATGCTTAACTTGCACGACATTCTAGTAAGCAAAGCAATGACACCGCGTACCGTGTGCGAAACGGTACTGCCTGATATGACCGTATCGGTCTTTGATGAGCGGTACGGTAAAGCGCCGTTCACACGCTTTCCCGTGATGGATAACGGCGAGCAGGCGTTTGGCTATGTGCATAAAGCCGATATGTATCATGCAGACGATGCCAAAACGATGCGTGAACTGATGCATCCAATTGGTAGCGTGGATGTTTCGAATAACGTAGAGCATGTATTTACCTCCATGCTCAAAGATCACCTTCACATGCGGGTGGTCTATGATGAGCATGGCACCTTTGTGGGCTTGATTACGCTTGAAGACATTATCGAAACCATTCTGGGTCAGGATATTGTCGATGAGACTGACAATGTAGCCAATTTGCGGCATTACGCGAAACAGCAGTGGATCAAGCGCGTTAAGCGGGATGATAAAAACGCTAAAAAAGCTGAGTAATCCTTTTACAGCTATCGATGTGAAGCGGCGCCTAAGGGCGCCGTTTTGCGTTTTAAATCCAGCCACCATTAGGCTTTTACGATCGCGGTAGGGGCTCTAATTATCGAGAGTGAACGTTGTCTAATGATTCGCTGTCTTAGCGCTAAATGATCTATAGTGAAGGCGTTGACAGTCAAATAAGGTATTAGGGTGTTTAACGCCCATTAAGGAGGAAAGCATGTCATTACGTATCAATGCAGTCGTGCCTGATTTTGAAGCGGAAACAAGCCAAGGGCCGATTCGTTTTCATGAGTGGATTGGCGACAGCTGGGCGATCCTGTTTTCGCACCCTAAAGACTTTACGCCGGTTTGCACCACGGAATTTGGTGCCGTCGCTAAGCTCAGCGCTGAGTGGAAGAAGCGCGGTACCAAAGTGATCGGTGTGTCGGTGGATGGCGTTGAAGACCACAAGCGCTGGGGTAATGACATCCAAACCGTCAGCGGCAGCGAGGTTGATTTTCCAATTATCGCCGATGACGGCTTAACGGTGTCAAAACTCTATGACATGCTGCCAGAAGATGCCTACCTGCCTGATGGCCGTACGCCCGCAGACAGCGCAACGGTGCGCTCGGTATTCATTATCGGCCCGGATAAGCAGTTGAAGCTTTCGATGACGTATCCAATGACCGTCGGGCGCAACTTTGCGGAAATCCTACGCGCTCTGGATGCACTGCAGACCACGTCGAAACACGGTGTTGCTACACCGGCCGATTGGACAGTAGGCCAAGACGTTATCATTCCGCCGAGCGTCTCAAATGAAGATGCCAAGCAGAAGTATGGCGAGTACGAAACGGTTCTGCCTTACTTGCGTAAGACGCCGCTGCGTTGATAACTTGGTGTAAAGAGCGAAAAGCCAGCGCCTATGCGCTGGCTTTTGCATGGGGCATTAAGCGGACTCTAGCGCAAGCTGTTCAATAGACGTTGAAACACTGCGCGCCCCGGTGAGTATCTCATTGACGATAATCTCAATTTCCCCGACGCTGGCTTGGCTGGATTGACCCTGCTCCACTACCTGCTGCATGGCCTGAGTCGTTCGCTCAACCAAAGCACTGTTCTCTTTTAGCACCCGGGTAATATTCTCCACCGCTTCACTGGAGCCTTTGGCCAAACGGCGCACTTCGTTGGCCACCACCGCAAATCCACGGCCCTGTTCGCCTGCGCGGGCGGCTTCCACTGCGGCATTAAGCGAGAGTAGATTGGTTTGATTGGCGATTTGCGCGATGGTCGCGGTAATTTTATTGATTTGGTCGGCTTGCTGATTAAGAGCGGCGATCAACTGCTGTGCTTCGTTAAGAGTTTGCGTAGCTTGCGCTGAGTCTTCAAGTATTTGCTTGAGGTGTGTTAAACCGCTTTGCGCTATTTTTTCAGTCTGAGTCGATGAAGTTTGTGCCGTGTGAACGGTTACCTGGGCGGCTTCAGACGCTTGAACTGAGCGTGTAATATCGGTAGCAAATTTAACTACTTTGATGATTTGACCCTGCCCATCGTGGATAGGGTTGTACGTCGCTTCTAACCAAATGGTGTTGCCCCGGGCATCAATGCGCTCGAACTTACCCTGCATAAACTCACCGCGGCTTAAACGCTCCCAAAAGTCCGGATGTTGCTGATAAAAAACGGGCGAACAGAATTTACGGTGATGGACGTCACGTATTTGATCAATCGAGTAGCCCATTGTTTGCTCAAAGTTACTGTTTGCATCCAGTACATGCCCATCTGGGGTGAACTCAATCACTGCCATCGAGCTGTCTAAGGCCTGGAGAATTGCTCGTTCCCTAGCCGCATTCTGATGTTTTTGGGTGACGTCGCTAGCCACTTTTAAAACTTGTACAACGTTGCCGCGACGATTTTTAATCGGCAGGTAAGTTGCCTCAAGCCAAATTTCATCACCTGTAGAATTCAAGCGTCTAAAACGCCCTTGCTGACTCTCTCCGGCGGCCAGATTCTGCCAAAAAGACGTGTATTCAGGTTGGCTGCTCTCTTCCATAAAGCAGAACATACGGTGATGCTGCCCCACAATTTGCTTAAGCGAATAGCCGACGGCTTTCAAAAATAGCGGGCTCGCCTCTTTGATAACGCCATTGGGTGTAAACACAATACAGGCAGTGTGTTGCATTAGGGCGCTATAGTGAGGTGAGGGGCGTTGAAGGCTTAGCATTTAGGAAAAGTCTCTTTCGTACAGGGTTTGTATAGTTTTTTGAATCATAATAGACATGCAGCGTAAAATCACTTTTTTGTACCAACATAGTACAAAAAGTTATTTACAGAATGTAAAGATTGTTAGTGAGTAGAGCGGAAGAGGGACGCGATTATTGGTATTGGTACAGCGTTAATCGTCCTGTTCGCGTTCAGGCATACGGAGTGAGGCTGGATGGCGGTTGCCTATTTTATGTAACAGGTCAAACTGGCGGACGCAGTGGCGACAAGCTGGACATATTGAAAGATGAACCTTTAGGGCTATTTTTTCACGTAGGGATAACGCTTTTTCCAGCTTTAAAGACATTAACCCCGTGGCTTCGCGGCACATCAGCATAACAAGCTTCTCCAAGCTAATTTAACCAACCATGATCCAGGCACTCTCTTAACCGTAAACGCGCACGGTGTAAGATGACCCAGCAGTTGGTTTCAGTAATGCCGGTTTCCTTACAAATATCTGCGGTGGAAAGGCCCATCAATTCACGTAATGTGAAAACGCGAGCAATGCTGTCGGGTAAAGCGATCATGCAGGCATCAAATACCTGCCAAAAACGCTGGTTTTCCAATACCTGCTCCGGCTCGCCCCAGTGGCTTGGACGAGCAGCGTTCTGCCAGTGGCCATCAGATTGGAATAATCGATCAAGAGTATCGTCATCCAAATTCTGGTCTAGCGGTTGCCAAGTCCCTTGACGGCGCTGTTGGCGCAGTTGATCGAGAATTTTGTATTTTAAAATGCCAAACACCCATGTTTCGAACTCGGAACGTCCTTCAAAGGTTGCGCTTTTCTCAAATGCCGTAAGTAACGTTTCCTGTACAGCATCTTCAGCGGCGGTAGCATCACGCAGTTGTAGCCGCGCAAATGCTACGAGTCGTGGTCGTAGTTGGGTAAAGTGAGCGGCGGCTAAGGTGGCGGTGAGTGTCACATTGATCCTTTGCGTCAATGCCTTCAGGGCAGCCGTGCTGATGAAGGCGATCATTATTTTATTCATTGAGCGTTAGTGCGTTAAAGTACGTGTAGATATCACGATAGACAACAATACGTCGTTCTATTCTATGCCTTTCTGTTGATTAACCGAGTTTATGCTGTCCATGGAAAATACGTTGTTATTAGGGTTTTTGGGCAGCTTAACCGCCGGGTTGCTGACGGCTGTCGGCGCGCTACCGGTGCTGCTAGGAAAAACGCCTAGTCGTGGCTTTCGCGATTTAGCGTTGGGTTTCGCCGCTGGGGTAATGCTGGCAGCCTCCTTCTTCTCGCTGATTATTCCAGCGCTGGATGCTGCGGAAATCTATTATTCCGGCGGCCCCGTGCCTGCCGCAATTGTGTGTATCGCTATTCTGCTGGGAATGGGCGCCATTGCGCTACTTAACGAACATCTACCCCATGAGCATTTTGCGCAAGGACGCGAAGGGCCGGAGGCCGCCTCTCTGCGCCGTGTCTGGCTGTTTGTCTTTGCTATTACTATTCACAACCTGCCGGAAGGTATGGCGGTCGGCGTCGGTTTTGGGGCCAATGGGCTAGAGGGCGGCATGCCGCTGGCTATCGGCATTGGCCTGCAGAATATGCCGGAAGGGCTGGCCGTCGCGGTGGCTTTGATGGGCGAGGGTTACTCGAAGTGGCGCTCCTGGTCGATTGCTGCGCTAACCGGCCTAATCGAGCCCATCGGTGGGCTGTTTGGTGCCAGTATTGTTAGCGTTTCCCAAATACTGCTGCCCTGGGGCCTGGCCTTTGCCGCAGGTGCCATGCTGTATGTGATCAGTCACGAAATCATTCCTGAAACCCACCGCTGTGGGCACCAAAAGAAAGCCACGTTTGGCTTGGCGATGGGGCTGGTGATTATGCTGTTTTTAGATGTGTGGCTGGGTTAAACCAGCGCTAACCTATTATATCCGCACCACCGTGAGGCCCCGCCTGATGGCACAGGCGGTGGTCGCTTAGCACATCAATGATATGGCACTGACCAACGCTGCCTCCCGCACAATGATTGATCATGCGTTTGAGCTCATCACGCACGGCGGTGAGTCTTGCAAGCCGTGCCTCCACCTCGGCCAGGTGGCGCTTGGCTAGCGTATCTACCTCTTCACAGGGCAGAGTGGGGCAATCCGCCATTTGTAAGAGCTCCCGTACCGCCTCAACAGAAAAGCCAAAATCCCGCGCATGGCGAATAAACGTCAAGCGGCGGATGGCGGTTGTGGTATAGCGCCGCTGATTGCCTTCGTTGCGTGGGGCTGACGGCAGTAGTCCGATCTGTTCATAGTAGCGTACCGTTTCGGGCTTGCAGCCGGACTCACGTGCCAACTCACCAATGCCAATATGCCGCTCCTGGGCGTGCTGCTCTGAGAGATGTTCTTTCATTGCTTGAACCTCTAGTGACTACAGGTATTACGCTGCTCTTAAGATAGACGAACTTGGAGCGAAGAGCGATGAGTGACATCACACCCGCTAACACCACACAAGCCAACACTGCACCTACCACCCTGCGCGTGCAGGGCATGGACTGCGGCGGCTGCGAACGTAAGGTCGAAGCAGCGCTAACGCGTTTACACCATGTTGAACAGGTGTCGGCGAGTTCTGTCACCGGCTCGGTTCGATTGACTGCCACGCCGGGGAAAACGCTACCCCGTTCCGAAATTGAGTCGACCATCACAGCCTTGGGTTATCAGGTAATTGATGAATCGGCGGACACGGCTGAATCGACAAAACACACCCCTTGGTGGAAAACACCTAAAGGGCGTTTAGTGCTGGTGAGTGGGGCGTTGCTGGCGCTTGCCTGGGCACTTAAATTTGCTTGGCCTAGCTTGGGCAATTGGCCCTTTATTGCGGCGACGCTGGTGGGTCTAGTACCGATTATTCAGCATGCCTGGCAAGCGCTCAAACTGGGCAATCCCTTCACCATCGAAATGCTAATGAGCATCGCTGCCTTGGGGGCGTTGGCAATCAATGCAGCCGCCGAAGCGGCGGTGGTGGTGTTTCTATTTGCCGTGGGTGAGCTGCTGGAGGGCGTTGCCGCAGCTCAGGCCCGGCGCAGTATCTCAGCGCTTTCAAAGCTGACACCTTCTACCGCGCGCCTGCTGGAACAGGGCGAAGTGCGCGAGATTGCTGCGGCCTCGCTCCAGCCCGGCCAGCGTGTGCAGGTACGCCCCGGCGATCGGTTACCCTGCGATGGGAAAATTGTGGCTGGCCACTCTTCAATCGATGAGTCGCCGGTCAATGGCGAATCAGTGCCTCGGGAGCGTAGCGAAGGTGAGCCAGTGTTTGCAGGTACCGTCAACTTGGATGGTGTACTTGAGGTAGAGGTAACCAAAAGTGCTGAAAACAACACCATCGCTCGAGTGATCAAGCTGGTGGAGGAAGCCCAGGCAGCAAAAGCACCGGTGGCCCGCTTTATTGACCGTTTTGCGTTTTACTATATGCCCGCGGTCGTCGGGGTGGCACTGCTGGTCGCTATCATACCGCCGCTGGTGTCGTCGATGCTGTGGTCAGAATCCATCTACCGCGCCCTGGCGCTGCTGCTAATTGCCTGCCCCTGTGCGCTGGTGATCTCGACGCCCGCTGCGATTGCGGCGGGGTTATCGGTGGGGGCTCGCAATGGCCTGTTGATGAAGGGCGGCGCGGTATTAGAGCAGTTAGGCAAGCTCAAACGAGTTGCACTAGATAAAACCGGCACGCTGACCGAGGGCAAGCCAGCGGTGACAGATGTAGAGAGCTTTGATGGCGTCGGTGACGGTGAAATAGTCCGCCTTGCCGCCGCCCTGGAGCAGGGTTCAAGCCACCCCCTTGCCGTGGCGATTAGTGACTATTTTCAAAATATTAACGGCCAGCAGCCAGAAGCTATTTTGCCTAAAGTCGACGGTGGCCGTGCGTTAGCGGGACAGGGCGTTGCCGGGCAGGTGGAAGGGCGTGAATTAATGCTAGTAAGTCCGCGCTACTTACAAACGCTCACCCAGCGCACCAGCAAGATTGACGCCCGCATTACTGCGCTGGAAACCCAGGGCAAAAGCCTCGCAGTTCTGTTAGAAAGCCAGCGGCCTATCGGTCTAATCGCCTTGCGGGATGAACCCCGTGACGATGCTCGCAAGGGCCTTCAAGCGTTAGAGCGCCTGGGCGTACAGGCAGTGATGCTCAGCGGAGACAATGCCCGTACCGTGGCAGCCATTGGGAAGCAGTTGGGTATTGAGGCAGAAGGCGAGCTGATGCCTGAAGATAAAGCTCAGCGTGTGCGCCAGTGGCAGGCAGCAGGGCTTGGCCCGGTAGGGAAAGTGGGCGATGGTATCAACGATGCGCCGGCACTCGCAGCGGCAGAAGTTGGCATTGCCATGGGCAGCGGCACGGATGTGGCGCTTGAAACGGCTGATGCGGCGTTGCTTAAAAACCGAGTGGGCGGTATTGCCGAGATGATCGCGCTTTCCCGGGCGACCATGCGCAATGTAAAAACCAATGTGGCGCTTGCGCTTGGCTTTAAAGCGCTGTTTTTGGTCTCTACGGCGTTGGGGATTACTGGGATGTGGGTCGCGGTGATGGCAGACACTGGGGCGACCGTGCTGGTCACCCTCAATGCGTTATACCTGTTGCGTTACCGTTTTAACGACGTTTAAAACGAAACGGCTCGTTAGCCCTAAACGTACTAACTCTGGACATACTAACTCTGGACGTACTCGACCAGCGCCTGGGCAAAGGAGTCGGTCGTGCCGGTGCCGCCCATATCGGGGGTGACCATGTCGCGGCGGGTTTCCAGAACGGTGCGAATACCCAGGCGGATTGCATCGCCTTTATCGTTCATGCCCAGGTGGTCGAGCATCTGCGCAGCGGCCAGTAGCAGGGCGCAGGGGTTGGCGATGTTTTTGCCTTCGATATCGGGTGCGGAGCCGTGTACGGCTTCAAAGATTGCCGCCTTCTCACCGATGTTTGCGCCAGGCGCCAGGCCCAAACCGCCCACCAAGCCCGCACACAGGTCAGAAAGAATATCGCCAAACAAGTTGGTGGTAACCACCACATCAAACTGATGCGGGTTCATCACTAACTGCATGCAGGCGTTATCAACGATCATCTCCTGGAATTCGATTTCGGGGTACTCTTTGGCGATTTCCCGCGCCACGTCCAAGAACAGCCCAGAGCTGGTTTTGATGATGTTTGCTTTATGTACTGCGGTGACTTTTTTGCGGCCGTTGTTTTTGGCCAGCTCAAAGGCGTAGCGCACGATACGCTCGGAGCCCTTGCGGGTGACTTTGATGACCGAAATGCCGGTGTCGCCGTCGTCGATCATCTCTTGGCCGTCGGAAAGATACGCGCCCTCGGTGTTTTCGCGTACCGTGATCATATCGATGTCATCGTAGCGCGAACGGGTACCGGGAAAGCTAATTGCAGGACGCACGTTGGCATAAAGGTCGAAGTGACGACGTAGCTGTACGTTAATCGAGGAGAAGCCCTTACCAATCGGTGTGGTTAGCGGACCTTTAAGCGCGATACCGTATTTCTCAATGGCATCCAGCGACGCTTGAGGAATCAGCGTCCCATGCTTTTCAAGTGCGCCTAAACCAGCGTCAATATGCTGGTAGGTTAAGCCGCAATCTAACGCGTCGAGTACCCGCAGCGTGGCATCCATAATCTCGGGGCCGATGCCGTCGCCCTTGATGACTGCAATAGATTGGCTCATTGACTGCTCCTCTTTAATCGGCAGGCGCGTTCAGTAAAGAATGGCGTGCCGCTTCAACGTGAAAAGTTGGGATTTAATGTCTCTTTTAGCGACACAATGGTACGCCAGAAGGGGGTGAAGGTCACTTTGCCTATAGTAGCGATTTATTACTGACTGCTAGAGCCGCTATAGCGGTGTTAGACGTTAGGTGCAACGAAGCAGGATTCCTGGTAAGCTATGGCGCTTTGTCGCACCACGCTTTCCTGAAAAGAATTTTGCCAATGACCGCATTGACTCATGAAAATTCAGGGCTGATGACTCCGCCCTAGCCCGCCAGTTCCCCTTCCAAAGGTGCTGATAGCGCATTCACTGTGCTGTCATCGCTTTGTGGTACTTACATTCTTAGTACCCAAATTTAGCAAAACCCAACGCTAGCTCAACACTATTTAAAATAAGAGAGCTGACCATCCCAGCGTGCTAATCGTTGGCAGCGTTCCACTCTGTTGGCGGCGCTGTCTGAACGCTTTTGGCCTGTTTTTAACCTAAAACCGTGGACCCCTCGCATGTACGAAAAGTTTAAACAATCCTGGCTCTCTAACCTCAAGGGCGACACCCTTGCAGGAATTGTCGTGGCATTGGCACTAATCCCCGAGGCCATTGCGTTCTCAATTATTGCCGGTGTCGACCCGAAGGTTGGCCTTTACGCCTCCTTCGCGATCTGTGTGATCATTTCCTTTACGGGCGGCCGCTCAGGCATGATTTCCGCGGCAACCGGCGCCATGGCGTTATTGATGATCACCTTGGTAAAAGAGCATGGTTTAGAGTACCTGCTGGCCGCCACTTTGTTGACGGGTGTGCTGCAGATTGTGGCAGGTTATCTAAAGCTTGCTGAGTTGATGCGCTTTGTATCACGCTCGGTGGTGACTGGCTTTGTCAACGCGCTGGCGATACTGATCTTTATGGCTCAGTTGCCAGAGTTAACCGATGTCACCTGGCACGTTTATGCTATGACCATTGCGGGCTTAGCCATCATTTACGGCTTCCCCTACGTGCCGGTAGTTGGTAAAGCCATTCCTTCGCCACTGGTATGTATTGTCGTGCTCACCGCCGTGTACATGTTGACCGGTATGGATATTCGCAGCGTTGGCGATATGGGAGAACTGCCTGATAGCCTGCCGATGTTCTTGTGGCCTGATGTACCGTTGAACTTCGAAACCTTCATGATCATCCTGCCCTATTCTCTAATGCTGACTGTGGTGGGTCTGCTTGAGTCGATGATGACGGCAACGATCATTGATGATTTAACCGACACCAAGAGTGATAAGAACCGCGAATGTAAAGGTCAGGGTATTGCCAATATTGGCGCTGGTCTTATTGGTGGTATGGCGGGCTGCGCCATGATTGGTCAATCCGTGATCAATATTAAATCCGGTGGTCGTCGTCGTACTTCAACTCTAATTGCCGGTATCGCACTGCTGCTGATGGTAGTCTTTCTGGCCGATTGGGTTTCCCAGATTCCAATGGCCGCGCTGGTGGCGGTAATGATTATGGTAGCAATCGGCACCTTTAGCTGGGAGTCGATTCGCGATCTTAAAAAGCATCCCATGAGTACCAATTTTGTCATGGTAGCTACCGTTATCGTGACTGTAGGTACTCACAACCTGGCGATCGGCGTATTTGTAGGCGTGCTGTTGGCGGCGATGTTCTTTGCTAACAAAGTCGGCAACATTATGTATATCGGCTCTAAAGAAGTCGTGCCGGGGAAAGAGCGGGAATACGATGTCGTTGGTCAGGTGTTTTTTGCTTCCTCCGAGCGTTTTATTGGCGCCTTCGATTTCAAAGAGAGCATCGATAAAGTCACTATCAATCTCTCCCGTGCGCACTTCTGGGATATTACCGCCGTGCAGGCTCTGGATCGTGTGGTGATTAAATTCCGCCGTGAAGGTACTGAGGTAGAGATGGTGGGCCTAAGCGAAGCCAGCGCGACGGTGGTGGATAAATACGCGGTTCACAACGACCCCGAAGCGGTTGAAAAATTGATGGGCGGCCACTAATCCCAGCAAGGAGAGCGATATGACTGAACAGGTTTTAGCCGCGATTGACGGCTCCCAGTTTTCTGAAGGTGTCTGCGATTACGCCGCCTGGGCCAGCTTGGCCATGGATGCACCGTTAACCTTCGTGCATGTGGTCGACAACCATTCAGAAGTGCCCGAAGAGCAGAACCTTTCCGGCAACCTACGATTCGGTGCCCGCGAACGGTTGATGAAAGAGCTTTCTGACCTCGATGAGCAGCGCGCTAAGGTGAATCGCGAACAGGGCAAGCTGATGCTGGAAGCGGCCAAAGAGCGGGCAATAGAGGATGGGGTCAGCGACCCCGTCACTCGCCAACGTAATGGCACCCTGGTAGAGAGCTTATTAGAGCTTGAGAAAGACATGCGGCTGTTGGTGTTGGGCAAGCGTGGTGAAACCGCTCACCAATCCAGTGGTCATCTTGGCTCTAACCTTGAACGGGTGGTGCGTGAACTGCACCGACCGATCCTGATGGTGCCGAAAACCTTCAAGCGACCTGAAAAGATCCTGATGGCATTTGACGGTAGCAAAACCGCCCGTAAAGGCGTTGAAATGCTGGCACGCTCGCCCCTTTTTGCGGGCACTGAGTGCCATGTGCTGATCGTGGGTGCGGAAACGGCTGAACACCGCTCCGAGCTTGAGTGGGCGTTAAGCACATTGCGTGAAGCAGGTCACCAGGCCGAAGGCGCTATTCGTGCTGGCGAGGTGGATGAAGCCCTTCAAGCCTACGAAAAAGAGCGCAGTATTGACCTGCTGGTGATGGGCGCCTACGGGCACTCGCGTATTCGCCACCTGCTGGTGGGCAGCACCACCACGGCCATGTTACGCGGAAGTCGTATTCCCGTTTTAATACTGCGCTAGCTGCAGCATGCGCTCCCAAGGGCCGGCCTACTCTGCGTGAGTAGGTCGGCTTTTTTGCGCGTGACAGTGTTAAAATTGTTCATTTAACAATGCTAATGTTGCAATGCGGTTCTATGCTGATAGTCAGGTTGTTACCTATTCAACGGAATAGCGCGAGGAGCCTACTTTGAACATACCCACGTTAGAAAAATCACCTCTTGGCTTCGACGAAGCCTCTTCATCCCATCGTTTTGTCGCCGATCTACTGGCCCAGGCCGATATTCAGTTGGATGGCCAGCGCCCTTGGGACATACAGCTAAAAGCACCTGGCGTTATTGATAGCGCTCTTTCGCGAGGTAATCTTGGGCTTGGCGAAAGCTATATGAACGGGGATTGGGACACTGAGCAGCTCGATGAGCTGTTTTATCGCTTGATGCGTACCCAGCTTGGTCAGCGTATTAAGCCCACCCAACTGGTTTATTACTCGTTACGTTCTCGCTTACTGAACCGCCAAACCGTTAAGCGGGCGTGGGAAGTCGGCGAAAAACATTACGACCTGGGCAATGATTTTTACGCTGCCATGCTCGATCAGCGTATGACCTATACCTGCGGCTATTGGAAAAATGCCCAAACATTAGATGATGCTCAGGAAGCCAAGCTAGACCTGATTTGCCGCAAGCTAGAACTAAAGCCCGGTATGCGTATCCTCGACATTGGCTGCGGTTGGGGGAGCTTTATGGCCTACGCTGCCGAACATTACGGCGTTGAGTGCGTTGGGCTTACCATCTCCAGAGAGCAAGCTGAGTTCGGTCAGCGGTTGATCAAAAAAGGCTTACCGATAGAGTTCCGCTTACAGGATTACCGTAATGAGCACGAACGATTTGACCGCATTGTCAGTATTGGCATGTTTGAACATGTGGGGCACAAAAACTATCGCGAGTTTATGACCGTCGCAAACCGGTGTTTAAAGGATGACGGGCTGTTTTTATTGCATACCATTGGCAAAAATTTAAGTAATACCGTGACCGACCCCTGGATTGATAAGTATATTTTTCCCAATGGGGAGCTACCCACGTTAGGGCTACTCACCGAAGCCTCAGAAGCGCTTTTCGTGGTAGAGGATATACATAACTTTGGGGCTGATTACGACCGCACCCTGATGGCCTGGTATCAAAATTTCGAGGCGCGGTGGTCATCGTTTAAAGCTCAGTATGGGGAACGTTTTTACCGCATGTGGCGTTACTACTTACTCAGTTGCGCCGGTGCTTTCCGCGCCAGAGAGCTCCAACTTTGGCAATTGGTAATGAGCAAGCAGGGGGTGCTGGGCGGTTATTCCCGGGTTAGCTAGTCGCTGTTTAACACAAGCTAGGGCTCCGGCAGTAACCTACTTGGCACCCAGCGTAGGAATGCCACCATGCCAAATAGCTCTACCAAAGATTGAAACACCACTACCACAACCGCCGCCTGCCAGGCGCTGGGTAGCGTCAGAGCGATGGGCAACATCACAAAGGAGTTTCGTGTGCCGAAGCTAAACGCTAGCGTTCTCGCGCTGGCGGTGGGCAGTTTAAACAGCTTGCCAAGCCCCTTACCCAATAGAGCCGCAAAGAGTAAAAAGCCAATAAAAATAAACACCACCTGAACCAAAACTTGGCTAAGACCGAATACAGTGTTGACCTGGGATGCGGCAATCATAAACACCACTAAGGCCAACAAGGGCACTGGCAGTAAACCCAGGTAATGCACGGTGTGTTTAATTGCCTTGTGGCGCTGGGCTGCATACTCGGTTAACCAGGCGAGTGCTAAAGGCGTGAGAATAAGTCCTGCAAAAGCACTAAGCAGCTCTGTAGAGAGCGTAAGACCAAACCACTCACTGCCCAAGAATAGCCACAAATAAATGGGTAATGCGATCATCTGCACCAGCAGCAGTAGCGGGGTGGCGGCAACCGCCCGAGCGCTATCCCCCTTACCTAAATGTGTAAAGGTAATAAACCAATCGGTGCAGGGAACCAGCAGAACCAGTAAAACGCCTGCCAGCACGGCGGGAGAAAGCGGTAGCCAAATAACGGTAAGGGCTAAAAAGGCCGGAATAGCAATAAAGTTACCGACCATCAGCGCGGCCATAAAGCGTGTGTCAGCGAAGCTACGGGCAATGTGCAGCAAAGGAATTTGCGTAAAGGTGGCGTAAAGTAGCGCTCCTAACAAAGGCCATAATAACTGTTCGAGAGGCTCGGCGAATTCCGGTGCTCTGATACCTAACGCTAACCCTAGTCCAATGAAAATCAGGTAGAGCCAAGACTGATGCTTTTCCATCTGATCGCGCATACTGGCTCGTCCTTTAACTGACGGTTTTGCTAACGAGAAAACGCCATGCGCTCACCCACGACGGCGGCGCCCAGCCAAAGGGGCAGGCTGACGAGAATATACAGCAGCGCAACAATGGGCTGGCCTAAGTGGAGAAGATGTAATGTCTCTAAGCTAAACAGCGAAAAAGTGGTAAAGCCGCCGCAAAAACCGGCGATCAGTAACGGTTGGAAGCGCGCTAGCTGGCTATGAGGGGATCGCGAGAGGGTGGCTGCCAACCAGCCGATGAGACAGGAACCCAATACGTTAACGATAAGTGTTCCCCAGGGGAAATAACCCCCTAGAGTTGCCTGAGATAATAACGAAACGCCGTAACGCAGCACGCTGCCTACGCCGCTGCCGATACCCACCGCAATGTATGCCTTCCAGGCGCTCATAAGGTCACTCCTGACAGAGAAGCGCCCGATGTCAACCAGCCAAGGGTGACCATCGCTAAGCCAAGCAACAGCGTGGCGCCAATATTGACGCTAGCGCGTAGCTGCTGGCTGTTCTGCCATAGCTCGATGGTCTGCAAGCTAAAAGAGGAAACGGTGGTGTAGCCACCCAGTAAACCAACGACTGAGAATAGCCATATCGGCGAGGGGAGGCTGGATAGCCCTTGGGTGCCAAGTAGCCAGCCGGCTAGAAAAGCGCCGCTGGCATTCACCGCCAGGGTACCCCATGGAAAGGCCTTACCGAGGTGGCGGGCGAGTAAGTTTGAAACCGCAAACCGGCCCATACCTCCCAGCGCGCCGCCTAGTGCGACTAACAGTACGCTTGTTAAGCCATGCCCCATGCTTTATCCCTTCGGTGACTACTTCAATAGGCCGCTAAGTTTAGCATGTGTATTTTATAACGTTCGACGCACGCAAGAGCGTTTTAGGGTGTCGCGGGTCAATGAGATCGTGTAGAAAAGGACGAGAATATAACAACAATGTTAATGCACTCGCTCAAGGAGAAGTGAACCATGTCTGATCGCGTATTAGCAGCTATTGATAGTTCTCAGTTTTCAGAAGGCGTATGTGATTACGCGGCGTGGGCCGCCAAAGCACTCAATGCTCCCCTCAGTTTTATCCACACAGTGGATAACCATGCCCAGGTAGCCGAGCCTGATTTAACCGGCAATCTTGGCTTGGGGACTCGTGAACACTTGTTGGAAAAACTATCAGGCATTGAAGAGGAGCATGCAAAAGTCTCCCGTGAACGCGGTCGCTTGCTGCTAGACGCCGCTAAAGAGCGAGCGGTCAGTGCGGGAATTGCCGACCCGCAAAGCTTGCAACGCAATGGCACGCTAGTCGAAACCCTGGTTGAAAATGAAAAAGAGGTGCGTTTGTTGGTCGTCGGCAAACGAGGTGAAACCGCTCATCAGGCCAGCGGTCATCTAGGTTCAAATCTTGAACGGGTGGTGCGGGAAATGCATCGTCCGATTCTTATGGTGCCGAAGCAGTTTACTCAGCCGCACAATGTGATGATGGCATTCGATGGCAGCAAGACCGCCCGTAAAGGCGTGGAGATGCTGGCTAAAAGCCCACTGTTCGAGGGGGCTACCTGTCACGTAGTGATTGTGGGCGCGGAAACCGCAGAAAACCGTTCACAGTTAAACTGGGCACTGGAAACCTTACGTGAGGCTGGCCACACCGCCGAGGGCGCGATTCGTGCAGGCGAAGTAGAAGAAACGCTACGCACTTATAAACAAGAGAATGACATTGATATGTTGGTGATGGGCGCTTATGGCCACTCACGTATTCGTCACCTGTTGGTCGGCAGTACCACGACGGCAATGCTGCGAAAAGCCCAGCTGCCGGTGTTGATTTTGCGCTGATTGAGGCACTTTTACGGCTCAGCCCTGATGTTGGAGGCTTCCCGCAGTACCCGCTGGGCCAGTAGCCAACCAGCAATGATAAACAGCAGCATGCCCAATAGAATCGCATGAAACGGAGCGCCTGCCCCAAGGGCTAACCCCAGCACGGCAGGCGCGATGCCGGTGGAGAACACCATGGCAGCGCTAAGCGCGGAGCGTACACGGCCTAGATTTTCAGCCCCCCAGAGCTTAATCAGCAGGCCTGAGGCGATAAGCTCTTGCGCGCCCATGGCCAAACCGCCGCCCACCATCAATGCCCAAATGCTGATATGCCCGCCAATGGTGAGTGCCATCACCATGGCAAAGGCGTAGGGGAGTAGGTAAAGGCGGGCTAGCTTTACGGGGCCCAGTTTATCCACCCAGCGGCCTCCTAATAAGGCCCCCGGCAGTTTGGCGATTCCCATACCGGTCAGCGCCAGGGCATAAACGGCCAGCGAGCTGTCCAGCGAATTGGTTAGCTGCGCTTGATAGATAAACAGCCCCGTCATGGTGATAGGAAGTGCCATCAGTAGCGGCATTAGCAGCCAAAAGCGTTTTTCACGGAAGGGGCGAGGGCCGTGTGGCGTTTGCTTGGTTGGTTTAACGCCCGGTGCGCTGGGCCAGGGGGCTTTTAGCAGCAGCCAAAGCCAAGGTAGAGCGATGACGCCACACAGCAGCCACCAGAAGGTTTGCCAACTGCTCCAGATAAGCGCGGCAGCAACTAACGGGGGCAACAGCGCTTCCCCTAGCGGAATGCCCAGGTTCGCCAGCCCAATGGCACGGCCGCGCATGGTGGTAAACTCCCGGGCGGCGAGGGTGTTACCCAAATGGGTCAACATGCCCTGGCCGCATAGCCGCACTATGCCAAGGCCGACTATCCCCAGCCACCACCAGGGCGATAAGGTAAGCAGCACAACGCCAGTTAACAACAGTGACAATATGACCGCCGCAAAGCGCCGGGGATTAATCCAATCAACGGAGGGCCCAAAGCGCAGCATACAGAAGCCCGCTATCAACGTCACAAAGGCATAGGCGGTGCCGAATTGGCCGACGCTAAGGCCAAGGTGGTCTGAAAGGGGCGCTTGAAAAAGGCCAATAAAGTAGCTCTGCCCAAGGCTTGAGCTAAACATCGCTAGAAAAGCGATACTGAGTACGCTGCGGTGATCGCGCAGCAGGGTGCGATAGCCCATCGAATAGTCCCTTACGCGATCAAACAAATTAGTAGGTTAACGATTGTAGGCTAATGGGAGGCACAGATGAATCACACTGAGGTGGATATTGCCGTTATCCGCGAGAAGTTGCAGACCCTTGACACCACGCTCCGTGAGGAGAGCGCCAGCAGTGAAGACTCACGCGATACTGTAATGTTGGATCAAACGTCGGTAGGGCGGCTGTCGCGTATGGATGCAATGCAGGGGCAGGCGATGGCCAAAGCAGGCGAGCAGCGCCGTCAGCTAAAGCTGAAGCAGATTGCCGCTGCTCTGCAGAGGATTGAGAGTGAAAGCTTCGGTGAGTGTATCGAGTGCGGCGAATGGATTGGAGCCAAACGCCTCACCTGGGATCCGCTAGTGCTGAAGTGTATTGAGTGTGCCGAATAAGCCCTGCCCCTTAGAGCCCAGCCGTTTACGCTTCGACGGCGGTTACTTTTTGTAGACGCGCTTCCACTGCCTGGGCTGCGTTAATGCCTGACAACAGCGCCTTGAGCGATGCACTCACCGTATCGCTATCCTCGGCCACCGCGCAGAGCCGCTGGCCATCGATATTGAGCTGCACAAAGGCGATGGCATTGGCTTCACTGCTGGCACCCAGGGAGTGCTCGCTGTAATCGATAATGCCTACGCTGCTGCCAGAGTGGCGTTGCCACGCATCGGTAAATGCAGACATTGCGCCGTTGCCCTTGCCAGAGAGAAGAAGCAACTCGTCGCCTTGGCGTAGCGTGACTTCAATGCCTTCCTGTTGGCCTTTTGAGAGCCGGTACTCCACCAGCGATAGCGGTGCTTCCTGGGTGAAATTGTCGAACATCACCTGACGAATCATTTCGCTGGAGAGCTCGCTGGCGCGCTGTTCGCTTTCCTGCTGCACGTAAGGGGCCAAGGCCAGCATCATCCAGCGCGGCAAGTTAATGCCGTAATCGCGCTCAAGCAGAAACGCCATACCGCCCTTGCCGGACTGACTATTGACGCGAATCACCGCCTGATAGTCGCGGCCGATATCGTGGGGGTCGATGGGCAGATAAGCCACTTGCCAAGGCTCGTCTGGCTTTTGATGTTTGAGGGATTTACGAATCGCATCCTGGTGGCTGCCCGAGAAAGCGGTATAGACCATCTCGCCCACCCAGGGGTGGCGCGGATGCATGGCGATACCGGTGCACTCGTTGACCACCTGGATAATTTCATCCGGATTGGAGAGATCCAACTGAGGATCAATGCCTTGGCTGTAGAGGTTCATGGCCAAGGTGACGATATCCATATTGCCCGTACGCTCGCCATTGCCTAGCAGGGTGCCTTCTACCCGCTCGGCACCCGCCAGCAGGGCGAGTTCTGCAGACGCCACCGCACCACCGCGGTCATTATGGGTATGTACCGAGATAATCACGCTGTCGCGACGGCTGATATGCTGGCAAAAGTACTCAATCTGGTCGGCGTGATGGTGCGGCCCTGCCACTTCCACCGTGGTGGGTAGGTTGAGAATGCACTTGTGATCTGGCGTTGGCTGCCAGACGTCCATCACCGCTTCGCAGATTTCCAGGGAGAAGTCGATCTCGGTGCTGGAGAAACTTTCCGGGGTGTATTGGAAACACCACTCAATGGCAGGGTATTGGTCGGCGTAGGTTTTGACCCAGGTGGCGCCTTGCACGGCGATATCGACAATCCCAGCTCGATCCATCTCGAACACGCGTTCGCGCTGTATGGTCGAGGTGGAGTTATAAAGGTGAACAATGGCGCGCTTGGCGCCGACCAACGAGGCAAAGGTCTTTTCAATCAGGTGTTCACGGCACTGCACCAGTACGGCGATGGTGACATCTTCGGGAATTTGATCTTCTTCAATCAGCCAACGCACGAAGTCGTAGTCGGGCTGGCTGGCGGAGGGGAAGCCCACCATGACTTCTTTAATGCCCACTTTAACGATCTGATGCCAAAAGCGCTGTTTCTGCTCAACGGTCATCGGCTCGAGTAACGCCTGGTTGCCATCGCGTAGGTCTTCGCTCACCCAGATGGGGGCGTGATCAAGATCACGATCCGGCCATTGGCGATTGAAAGCAGGCACACGGGGCGCGGGGCGATATTTGCGATGATCAAAAGCAGGCATGGCGGTCTTCCTAAAAGTGGAGGTCTTCCTGAAATCAATGGAGATCATAGGGACGGCTGCTTGTGGCATAAGCCGTATTCAACAGTTCACTGCTTTTGGCAGTTCACCCATTGTAAGGGGTTTATAGCGAAAGGTTATTGCTAAGATGTGGGCAATAAGGAGATAATTGGCAGAATATATCTTTTTAATTATTTTAATTGGCAGGAGCTGCTTGCTATGCCGGTAACACCACTTGCTCTGGATCGTTTTGACCGTCATATCTTAGATATTGTCCAACAGGAGGGGCGTATCAGTAACCAGGAGCTGGCGGATCGGATCGGGCTTTCGCCTTCGCCCTGTTTACGCCGTGTGAGGGCCTTGGAAGAGCACGGCTTGATACTGCAGTACCGCGCTGAAGTGGATGCCCGCCAGTTGGGCTACCAGCTAATGGCGCTACTGCACATCTCCATGGATCAGCACACGCCTGAGCGCTTCGATAATTTTGAACGCCATATTCGCGAGATACCCAATGTCATTGAGTGTCTGATCATTACTGGCCAGGCGGCGGATTTTCAGCTGAAGATTTTGGTGCGCGACATGGATGATTACCAGCACCTTTTGCTGCACGTGATTAATCGCATTGAGGGTGTAACCGGCGCGCATACCAGCTTTGTGCTGCGGCGGGTCTTTGAGCATCGCCCGGTGCCCACGGAAAGGCCGTGAGAGCGTTAATGCAACGGCCATGGTCAAAGGTGCGCAAAGCGGTTTAAACTGCTTTTTTTGAAATTATTGGGAGTTTGCACTATGAAGATTCAGCGCCACGATACGAAAGCCCGCATGAGCCGTGCCGTTATCCACCAGGGCGTGGCCTATCTGTGTGGCCAAGTGGCTGGTCCAGAGGCCCGCGAGGGGGATATTACCGCTCAAACGGAAAGCATGCTGGCGCGGGTGGATGCGTTGTTAAAAGAGATTGGTTCAAGCCGTGAGCAGCTGCTGACCGCTACGGTTTATCTAAAAGAGGGCAGCGACGTTGCCGCTATGAACGCGGTATGGGATGCCTGGGTGCCGGAAGGCTACGCACCGGCGCGCACTTGCGTGTGCGCACCACTCCCCTCTGATGAACTCAAAGTGGAAATCACCGTCACCGCTGCAGTGAGCTAACGGCTTTCTATTCACTCCTCACCATTCACTATTTTCCCTTCACTTACCGGGTTTTTCCACCGGAAAGCGGGTGTCACGCAGACTGTCTTTGATTTTCTTGAGGTGGGGTAGAAAGTCTTCACCACGCCTCAAGGTCACTCCGGTGGCCAGCGCATCAATCAGCGTTAGCTGGATCACTCGCGAGGTCATCGGCATGTAGTGATCGGTGTCTTCAGGCGTGGCGACATCAAGGGTGGCGGTACATTCGTTGGCCAGGGGTGATTTGGGCGCGGTAATGCCGAGCACTACCGCCCCTGCGTCGCGGGCGAGCCGGGCAATATCGACTAACTCGCGGGTACGCCCGGTGTAGGAAATAATCACGACGACATCCCCCGTATGGCAAGCAGCGGCGACCATGCGCTGCATCAGCACATCAATGTAGGCCATTACCGGTAGGTTGAAGCGGAAGAATTTGTGTTGGGCGTCTTGGGCTACCGCGCCGGAGGCTCCCAGCCCGAAGATGTGAATCTGCTTGGCCTGAGTGAGATAGTCGACCATGCGCTCAATAGCGGCCATATCGATTTCGCGCTGCGCTTCGTCAAGCGCAGCGATAGTGGCACCAAAGATTTTATGAGTGTACTGCGTGGCGGAGTCACCTGGCTCCACTGCCCGGGTTACGTAAGGTGTACCACCGGCTAAGCTCTGGGCTAATTTTATTTTAAAATCGGGGTAGCCTTTGGCGCCGAAATTGCGGCAAAACCGGTTCACCGTGGGCTCACTCACGCTTGCCGCCTGAGCCAGGCTGGCGATGCTAAGACTCGTGGCGACCGTGGGGTCCTCAAGAATTACATTGGCGACTTTACGCTCCGAGCGATTGAGTTCTTCTAAGCGTTCGCGTAAGCGGTCAAGTAAGTCATGAGCCATTAACGGTCTCCGTGTACGGGGTAGAAAGAAGTGGCTTCCATTCGGTGCACCAGGTTGCAAACGCCTCTGCTGGCAGCGGGCGGGCATAGAAATAACCCTGTGCGGCTTCACAGCCAATGGAGCTTAAATACGCTGCTTGAGCCGAGGTTTCGATGCCTTCTGCCACCACATCGCAGCCTACACTGTGCGCCAGTTGGGTAATAGTGTGCGCCAGTTGGCGATCAATTGCGCTGGTTTCCAGATCCATGACAAAGGCGCGGTCAATTTTGAGCGTCGAGAAGGGCAGCGTTTTAATATACGCCAGCGACGACTGTCCGGTGCCAAAATCATCAATCGCCACGGCGATGTTCATTTTGGCCAGTTGAGCGAGCTGCTGGCGGGCGTGATTCATGTCGCTCATCAGACCTGACTCGGTCACTTCCAGAGCGAAAAAGCGTTCGGGTATCTGCTGTTCGGCTAATCGCTTCAGCAGCTGTTGGGCAAAATCCTTACGGGTTAACTGACGAGCGGCTACGTTAACCGCGATATGGAAATCGTCATTGAGCAACCCTTGTGCCCGCCACGCGTTAATGTGGCGCATGGCCTCATCCAGCACCCAGTCACCAATTGAGAGAATATCGCCGCTGGCTTCTGCCAACGGAATAAACTCACCAGGAGAGATGAGTCCAAACTCAGGATGCTGCCAGCGCAACAGCGCTTCTGCGCCAAGTATCTTATGATCAGCCAGCGATAATTTAGGCTGAAAGGCGAGCGACATTTCACCTCGTTCGGTGGCGCCGCGTATTGCCTGCTGCAGATGGAGCCGGTGGCGCTGCTTCTCCTCAATCGCTGGCGTGTAACGTTGCACGAGTAGCGTCCCTTCGGGCGGCAAGGCTAGTGCGGCCATGTGAACTAGTCGCTCTGTCTCAAAAGGGCCCGCTTCACCGCTGATCCCGATACGTGCACTTAATGGCAACAATAGCGCATCTAGCGCCTGATCCTGTTCGAAACACGCCAACAATTGGTTAGCCATTTGCAGCAGCTTATCCGGGTCGGCTGTCGTGGTAATCACCACTAGCTCGCTACCGCCCCATAAACCCAAAAGGCACTCAGGGCTGAGCTGCCGACGAAGGCGTTGGCTAATAAAACGCAGCAGTTGGTCGGCAACCCGATAGCCGTGTAGCCGCACTACATCGTCAAGCTTATCTAGCGCAATAAACAGTAGCCCAGTGCCAGAGGCTTGGAGGGCAGCCGCTTGCAGCGCCTGTTCTAGTCCGCGACGGTTAGGTAGTTGGGTGATCGAATCAGTCCGGGACTGGCGATCCAGTTCCTGGGTGCGTTTGGCCACCATGAGTTCTAACGTATCGGCCTGCTTATCGCGAACCTGGTAGCGGTGTTCGACGTCAAGGGTATTGCGTATCCGTTGCAGGACTTCATCTTGTTTAAACGGTTTGGTGATAAAGTCACGAACCCCCATGGCCAAGGCGCGCTGTCGAGTCACATCATCAATTTGTGCAGTAAGCACAATGATCGGGGGCATCTGATCGGCAAAGTGATTTCGCAACTCTTCAATGACCGCGTAGCCATCCAGGTGAGGCATGCGTATATCTAGCAGCAGCAAGTCAGGAAGCTGCTTCTGGCAGTGGACCAGCACTTTGCGTGGGTCATTGATGCCATGGACATTCTCGAAACCATACTCGTCGAGCAGATCGAGCATTAGGTCGATATTAACCGTGTTGTCGTCAACGACCAGCAGGTGTTTTTCGGTAAGGCTCATGGCTCCTTCCTTGGCACGGCATTCAAAAACTGATTGAGCGTAAGGCTTAGCTGTTCGATATCAATAGGCTTGGTGAGGTAATCGGCAAACCCTGCGGCAAACCCATGGCGTAGATCTCGCTCCATAGCATTGGCCGATAGAGCCACCACTTTAATATGCTGGAGGTTAGGGTCTTGTTGCATCTCCGCTAGGGCCTGGTAACCGTTCATGCCTGGTAAATGTATATCCATTAACACTAAATCTGGCGTCGATTGACGCATGATTTCAAGCCCTAATTCAGCGCTGGCCGCCGTGTGAAGCTGTACATGGGCAAACTCTTCAATAATATCTTCCATTAGCCGCTGGTTAGTAGGGTTGTCTTCGACATACAGCAGTTGGAATACATGCTCGCTATGGTTGGTAGTTTCTACTGGCGGGCTTGAAAGCGTGCTCTCTGGGGCGGCACTCTGTTCGGCCATCGGTAACGTAAACCAAAACGTTGAGCCTAAGCCTGGCGTGCTATCGACACCAATGCGGCCTTGCATGCGACCGATTAATTCACGCGTTATCGCCAGGCCAATACCCGTTCCCTCGACGGCTTCAAGCTCGGCGCCTAAACGATTAAACGGCTCAAACAGTTCATTCTGGCGTTCAATCGCAATGCCTTTACCCGAGTCACTCACACTGATGCGTACTTCGTCACCCAATTGTGTTACCGCAATATTGATAGAGCCTTGGTGGCTATTATATTTAATCGCATTAGAAAGCAGATTAAGCATTACCTGCTTGGTGCGAGTGTAGTCAGCGGTTACCAGACAGTTCAGCGGCGTCAGCTTGCGCGTTAGCCTAATGCCAGCAGCTTCGATATTGGCCTCTAGGGTGCTACAAGCATCATTAATGACGTTTGCAATCGCTATGGTCTCAATTGACAACGTAAGATGCCCCGCCTCAATTCTAGCGAGATCAAGCACCTCATTAATTAAGCTCAATAAGTGTTGTCCGCTTGTTTCAATTTGGCCTATTTGACGCAGCTGCTTTTCGCTCAGTGGGTCACGCCGCCCTTTGGCCAACAGCTGTGAAAAACCAATGATAGCGTTAAGCGGTGTGCGTAGCTCATGGCTCATCGATGAAAGAAATTCGCTTTTAGCTTGATTGGCTTTTTCGGCTTGGTCTCTGGCCCTTGCGAGATCCTGGGTGACTTGCTCGCGCTCGGCCATTTGGCTGTAGAGATTTATAAGTAGCGAGCAGGTGTCGGTAAATGGCTGCAGCCAGTCCAGCAATGACTGGTCCAATAGCTGCTTGCTATTGGCAATGGCGTACATGCCAATCAGACGTTCGCCGCTGAAGATAGGCACGCCAAGATAGTTGTGAAGAACAGGGTGGCCGGGGGGGAAGCCTCCGCGTTTGACGTGACTGTAGACATCATTGGTCATGATCACTTCCCCATGAGCAAATACGCTGCCAAGCAGCGATTTTGGATTAGAGAGGATCATGTCACCACTCCGCAGCCGCTCCATCAGGACTCGGGACTCTTCACTCCAGGATAAGTCAGTAATCGCATGGATTTTAAGCGCATTGGTGGTGTCAGTGGACAACACTTCACCTATCAGCGCGTAATCACTGTCGGTCAGTTCCCGCAGTGCCTCCATCAAGAAGATCCACAGGCGTTTGCCTGACATTAATGCCTGGTAATCGGTAATTCCCTGGTGGAGAACTTTGAGCAGATTCTGCTCTTTGTGCATTCTGCGGTTAGCGGCGTAAACGTCAGATAAGTCGGTGAGTACGCCTAAAAATTCCACCACTTCACCGTGATCATTGTGAATGGCGTTAATAGCCAGATGAACGGGGATAGTGCGTCCATCTTTATGTAGCGCTTCAACTTCACGGCCACGGCCAATGACGTTAGGTTCGCTGCCCGCAATATAGCGGGCGATAAACGAGTCGTGCTGTGGGCTAATGTTAGGCGGAGTGAGAGTCGCGACATTTTTGCCCAGCAGCTCGCTCTCTTCATAGCCCAGTAGGTTTAGCGCAAAGGGGTTGATGCCAATAATGAGACCCGCATGATCAATGCGCACCTTGGCAGTTGCGCTTTTGGTAAACAGCGCTTCAAAGCGGCTCGCAGTGCGTGTCAAGTCCATCCGGAGCTTATGCTGGCGCAATAGCTCTTCTACTTGACCGGCCAAGCTACCCAACAGCTTTAAGTCACGCTCGCTGAAGTGGCGAGGCTGTTGGTCAATAATGCACAGCGTTCCAACTGCCATGCCATTGAGTGGCCGTAATGGGTAACCGGCGTAAAAACGGATATGCGGCAGGTCGCCGACTAAAGGATGGTCGATAAAGCGATCGTCATGCAGCGTATCTTCAATCACTAAAGGGGCGTCATAAGCGATTGCATGGGCGCAGAAAGAGACCTCTCGGCCTGTTTCACACGCTTCAAGCCCCTGGTGCGACTTAAACCATTGGCGCTCTTTATCCACTAACGAAACTAGTGCAATAGGCACGTCAAACAGGTCACGTGCCAACTGCGTCATGCGCTCAAAAGCCCTCTCTTCGGGGGTATCAAGTACCTCTAAAGCATGCAAGGCCGCCAGGCGCTGTGTTTCATTATCGGGAGTGTCTGGGGCTTGCATGACCGTTCCAAAGCAGAAAATTAATTAAACATATCATAAGGGCGTTATAACATTTAGTAATTAACTATCGGTCATTACTTTATAAGCTTTAGCCAAGCCCAATAAGTTTCATTAGCCAACGCCGATAAGGCGGGTAAAGCATATGGCTGGGCGTACGTTTAGACTGATAAAAAACGCTCCTTAAATGACTAAAGCGCTCAAAGCCGTGGCGGCCATGGTAAGCGCCCATGCCGCTCTCCCCTATACCGCCAAAAGGTAAAGAGGGCACGGCGTGATGGAGCAGCGTGGCATTAAATACCAGCGCGCCCGAGTGCGTCGTTTGCAGCAGTTGTTGCTGTAAACCTTTATCGAGGGTGAACGCATAAAGTGCTAACGGGTGAGGGCGAGCATTCACAAAGTTGATGGCGGCTTGCATATCATTGACACCAATGACCGGTAGGCAGCGGCCAAAAATTTCTTCGCGCATCACTTGCAAGCCTTGATGAGGGTCGATAATCAACGCGGGCGCATGAGCACCGTGATCAATGATTCTGCAGCCATGATCGTGGGCTTCTTGAAGTAAGGCATCCTGACGTTGCTGATGAGTTACGTTAATGGAATGAGTGGCCGCTTGATCGTTGGGCCGCTGTTGTTGGATAGCCTCGCTTAGGGCCTTTGTCAGAGCACTAATGTGGCGGCTCTCTACCAACACGTAGTCGGGGGCAATACAGGTTTGTCCGCCGTTCATGCCTTTGCCGAAAATAATCGCCGCAGCGGCTTTATCCAGATCTGCATCGCCTGCCACTATCGCCGGTGACTTGCCGCCAAGCTCCAGCGTAGTGGGGGTCAAGTTCGCCCCCGCCGCTTGCGCCACCTCTCGTCCTACAGCGGTGGAACCGGTAAATACCAGGTGATCGAACGGTAAGCTGCTGAAACGACGCGCTATCTCAACATCGCCTTCCACTACTTTGAACTCTTCATGGGTGAAGTATTGCGGTACTAACCGCATTAACAGAGCGCTAGTCGCGGGGGAGAGCTCGCTAGGCTTGAGCATTACCACGTTACCTGCTGCAAACGCATCCACCACTGGCATTAGTGCCAAGCTCCACGGGTAGTTCCAGGGCGACATAACGCCGACAATGCCTAACGGCTGAGGTGAGACGCGTGCCCGGGCAGGCAGTAGCCGCCAAGGCATGCTGACCGACCAAGGGCGCATCCAATGCCACAGGTGTAGCCTGGCGTGGCGAATTGCGTGCAGCACCGAGCTGATTTCAGCGATGCGTATTTCCACATCGCTGCGCTTGCCAAAATCGGTTTGAATTGCCCGAATAATCTCAAGCTGATGATGTTTGGTCATGCGTGCTAAGCGGGCCAGACGATCACGTCGCACCGTTAACGTCGGGTAGGGTATGTGATCAACAGCTTGGCGCTGCGTTTGAAAGTCACCCGTTAAGTCGCGCGTCATAGCCTCTCCTTATGCCGCTACCGGCGTGGCGTGTTAGGCAGGGCAGTTGGAACGTTGCTCTGCGCTAGGTCTGGGTCGTCGGTGGTAATGTTTGGTGTAAACAGTCGTTATAAACAGTCGTTATAAACGGTCAGCGTAAACGATAGGTGTAAATGGTGACTGTAAATAGTTAATGTAAACGGTTTGTGTAAGCAGTTAGTGTAAAGTGGCGTTGGCAATCTTCATGGCGTTAGCCCCCACACGCTCTGTAAGCCGACACTTTCTGGGAGGAGCTATGCCGTCACACCCGCTTTCGCTCACTATTCTATCCACTATTGGGGCCGTTACAGCAAGCCAGTGGGATGCTCTGGTAGACAACGATCAGCCCTTTTTACGTCATGCTTTTTTAAACGCACTGGAAGAGAGCGGCTCGGTCAGCTTGGCGACTGGCTGGGAGCCCTGCCACTTGAGTGTATGGCAAGGTGAGCAATTGGTCGCTGCAATGCCAATGTATCGTAAGCATCACTCTTACGGTGAGTATGTGTTCGATTGGGGCTGGGCGGAAGCGTTAGAGCGCGCCGGTGGCTGCTACTACCCTAAAGCGCTAAGCGCGGTGCCGTTTACGCCGGTGCCAGGCACACGCACGCTAATTGCCAAGCACGCCAATGCCAGTGCCGTACGCGCTCTGCTCGCCGATGCATGGCGTGAGCAGTGTGAAAGCCTTGATCTTTCGAGCTGGCACTTGTTGTTTGCCGATGAAGCGGATGTAGCCGCCTGGCAAGCACACTGTCCAGAGCTGATCACCCGTGAAGGCGTTCAGTTTCAGTGGCGTGACCGTGGCTTCGGTGATTTTGATGGTTTCTTGGCCAGCCTTACTTCAAAGCGCCGCAAGATGATCAAACGCGAGCGTCGCTTGGTTGCCGACCAGGGCTTAAAGGTATTGCGTTTGGAAGGAAGTGCGATCACTTCCGCCGATATGGCCCATTTCTATCGCTGCTATGCGATTACCTATCATGAGCGTGGACGACCGCCTTATCTGAATCATGACTTTTTTGAGCGCCTGCGCCAAACCATGCCGGGCGCGTTAGTGTTGGTGCAGGCCCATATTGAAGAACGCCCGGTGGCGGCTGCGCTGTATTTTCGCGGCCCCCGTTCGCTCTATGGTCGCTATTGGGGAAGCGAGGTCGTCGCAGACTGCCTGCACTTCGAGGCGTGTTACTACCAAGGGATTGAGTACTGTTTGCAGCATGGTTTGTCGCTGTTTGATCCAGGGACTCAGGGCGAGCATAAGTTGGTACGTGGGTTTGCCCCTCAGCGCGTGCGTTCGCTGCACTATATTGACCATCCAGGGCTTGCCGCGGGGGTCGCACAGTTTTGTCATGAAGAGGGCGAGCATGTTAGCGCTTATCGAGACGCGGCCCATCAAGCGCTGCCCTTCAAGTAGTCATCTACGCCCTTAATTTAAATGACGCGCGGCTCGCTGGTGGTGCGCCTTGATGGCATAATGCGCGCCAGTCAGAGCATCTATTTGAAACAACCGCTGTTTTAAAGCGTCATTTTGATATTCAGCCTCGGCGATCGGTTTTAATAGATAGATATTAATGGATGGGTTGTAAAAGATAGGTTATCGGAGAGCAGTGATGCGCAAATGGTTAGTGATGACCTTGCTCGCCGTGCTGGCGCTACTTCAATACGAGCTGTGGTTAGGTAACGGCGGCTGGAGCGATTTGCAGCGGGTGGAGCAGCGGGTGGCCGTGCAGGAAGCGGCCAATGTACCCATGCGCGAGCGCAATGCCCGGCTGGCGGCGGAAGTGACGGATTTAAAAACCGGTTTAGACGCCATTGAGGAGCGGGCACGTAGCGATATGGGCATGGTGCGTACCGATGAGCAGTTCTTCTGGGTGCCTGGGGTAGCGATCCAAAATGAGTTGATCGGTATCAATGCAGGGTTGGTTGCTCCCCTGGAGCCGTCGCAGTGAGCCAAACCTGGTTAGTGGTTCCCGCCGCGGGGCAAGGTCGCCGAATGGGGGCTGATAAGCCTAAACAGTACTTGCCCCTGGCCGATCAACAGCCGGTGCTAGCGCATACGCTGGCAAGGTTGCACCGCGCTTTTCCCAATGCTCGCTTAGTGCTCTGTTTAGATGTTGATGACCACTGGTTTTCACCGCGCTGGGTGCCTTTCACTGATTGGCAGCGTGTAGCGGGGGGCAGCGAGCGGATGGACAGCGTTTTAAATGCGCTGCACGCCATGGCGGCTCAGGATGGTGACGTAGTGTTGGTGCATGATGTGGCCCGCCCCTGTATTACTCAGGGCGATCTGCAGGCGTTGCATCACGCTGCTGCCACACACCCCGCAGGTGCGCTATTGGCGATGCCGGTAGCAGATACCATGAAGCGTGCTGATAAGAACTGTTTGAGCGCGCGAACTGAGCCCCGGGATGGCTTGTGGCACGCCTTAACACCGCAAGGCTTTCGCTACGCTCTGCTGAGGCGTGCCCTGGAGACCGCCCGCCAGTTGCAAACCTTAGTGACCGATGAAGCGTCGGCGGTTGAAGCGCTAGGCGAGAGTCCGCAGTTGGTCAGCGGTCGGCGCGACAATTTGAAAATTACCCATCCAGACGACTTAGCGCTGGCAGCCGCGATCATGGCGTCGCAAGCCGCTAACACGCCTGACGGGCTTTAATCATTAGGAGCGTAGTAATGCGTATCGGCCACGGATTCGATGTACACCGTTTCGGCCCCGGCGATCACCTCATGATCGGTGGCATTAAGCTGCCGTTTGAACATGGCTTCGTCGCCCATTCTGATGGCGATGTACTGCTCCACGCTGTTAGTGATGCATTGTTAGGTGCCTGTGCCCTGGGCGATATCGGTCATCATTTTCCCGATACGGACTCGGCGTGGGCAGGGGCTGATAGCCGCGAGCTGCTTCGCCATGTCGTGACGCTTGTTCAGGAGCAGGGCTATGGGGTAATTAATATCGATGCCACCCTGATGGCCCAAGCACCAAAAATGGCGCCCCATATTGAGGCAATGCGGAAAGTGATTGCCGCCGATCTAGGCCTCGAGCTTGGTCAGGTCAATGTTAAAGCCACCACCACCGAACGATTAGGTTTCACCGGGCGCGGTGAAGGTATTGCGGCTGAGGCGGTGGTGCTGCTTAACCGCTCTGAGGCGCTTAATGATTAACATGCCAGCGTGGCAGCGCTGTTTAGATGCTCAGTTCGGTTCTCCTAAGCCGGGCAAGTACCGTGCCCAGCCGGAAGATTTCTGGGTCGACGAACAGCTCGATTTTACCCCCGAAGCACACGGGGAGCATCTCTGGTTGCGAGTTGAAAAGCGTAATCAAACCACGTTAGATGTGGTTAAGACATTAAGTCGTCTTTGCGGTGTCACTCCGCGGGATATTGGTTACTCCGGCATGAAAGACCGTATTGCCATAACACGCCAGTGGTTAAGTGTGCATCTGCCAGGGCGCGATGCCCCCTTTGAGCTTGAACAGTCACTTAATGCGCTGGGAGTCACCGTTGTTGAGCAGGTGCGGCACCCGCGTAAATTGAAGCGTGGTGTTCACCGCACTAATCGTTTTGTTTTACGGCTGAGTGGTGAGGCTATCGAAAGCGAAGATTTTGTCAGCCGCTGGGAAGCCCTTTGTCAGCATGGCGTGCCCAACTATTTTGGCCCTCAGCGCTTTGGACACGAAGGGCGTAATCTTCAGCGCGCCGAGGCATTACTTAACCGTGGTTGGCGCAAACGTGATGATCGCCAGGGTATGATGCTCTCCACCGCGCGCAGTTTTCTGTTTAATGAACTGCTCAGTGCACGCATTGCAGATGACACTTGGTCACAGCCGCTGGCGGGCGATACGTTAATGCTGGACGGAACCCAAAGCGTGTTTCATATCGACGCCAGTGATGCAACGCTGCAGACCCGTGCCGCAGAACTGGATGTGCATCCTACTGGAGTGTTGTGGGGCGAGGGTGAAGCTGGCGAAGGCGACGCTGCTGTTTATGAGGCTCGTTTGCTACAGGACTACCCAGGGCTATGCGGTGGCTTGGAACGCAGCGGGGTAAAGCAGGCGCGCCGCGCACTGCGTATGCGGCTGTTGGAGCCTCAGCTAGCTTGGGAACCTGACGCCGTGCGGCTTTCGTTTGCGCTGCCCCGGGGCAGTTTTGCTACCGCCGTGCTGGGTGAGCTTATGTTGGTGAGCTGATTTAACCATCAGAATTTCGCTTA
Source organism: Vreelandella neptunia (assembly GCF_022489065.1). Classification (GTDB taxonomy): domain Bacteria; phylum Pseudomonadota; class Gammaproteobacteria; order Pseudomonadales; family Halomonadaceae; genus Vreelandella; species Vreelandella neptunia_A. The sequence continues at coordinate 35,294 of NZ_JAKVTW010000003.1, forward strand.
ACATACAGAAAAGTTAGTAAAAGAGAGGGATATGAGCGGCTACGTTTCGTGCTTATGCTGCGTTCATGTCGCTTGTGTCTATCGCTCTAGTGCTTAGAGCGTTAGTGTTTAAGAACAGGGAGACTCACTATGCGGCGACTGCTGCTTTCAAATGATGATGGTGTACACGCGCCGGGATTGCGTGCGCTGCACGATGCACTATTGGCGCATGCCAATATTCGCGTAGTGGCACCAGATCGAGATCGTAGCGGTGCGAGTAATTCGCTTACTTTGTCACGGCCGCTCTCGCTGACACCGCTGGATAATGGTTTTTATAGCGTCGATGGTACCCCTGCGGACTGTGTCTATTTAGGTGTTCACGGCGTGTGGGACGAAAAACCCGATTTAGTGATCTCGGGTATCAACCATGGCAGTAACCTGGGCGACGACGTCCTCTATTCAGGCACGGTCGCAGCAGCGATGGAGGGGCGCAATTTAGGTATGACGGCAATTGCCATGTCGCTGTGCGGTGAGCGCCACTTTGCCACCGCCGCAAGAGTAGCGGCCACCTTAATTGGCGCTGCGGATCAGCTCTCGCTACCGCCGCGTACGCTGCTGAATGTCAATGTGCCTGACGTCCCCTGGGAAGAAATCAAAGGCGTTAAGGTGACTCGGCTGGGGTATCGAGGGCCAGCAGAGAAGCCGTTAGAGGTACGGGACCCGCGCGGGCGCACGCGCTACTGGATTGCGCCAGTAGCGGCCAATGCTGATGACGGAGATGATACCGACTTTGCTGCCGTTGAGGCGGGCTATGTGTCGATTACGCCCCTTCAAACAGACCTAACGCGACACCCCGCGCGTAACGATGTGCAGGAATGGTTGGATGTTTTTGCCTGATATCTCACCCGGAGAGCTGCGTGGTCGTGGCATGACCTCCCAGCGCACCCGTGACCGCATGGTCGAGCGCCTTATGCAGCAAGGCATCAACGATGCCCGTGTGCTTGAGGTGATGGCCAGCGAGCCACGGCATCTATTTGTTGATGAAGCGCTGGCGCACCGTGCTTATGAAGATACCGCGTTACCGATTGGCTTCGGCCAAACGTTATCGCAACCGTTCATCGTGGCGCGCATGACGGAGCTGGTATTGCGCGCTGCGCCGCAACGAGTATTGGAACTGGGGACGGGCTCAGGCTATCAAACCTTGATACTGTCCAGATTAGTGGAAGAGCTTTACTCCATTGAACGTATTGGCGCGCTTCACGAGCGAGCGGCGGAGCGGTTACGTCAGTTAGCGGCCCCCGCCACGCTAGCGGTGGCGGACGGCGGTTATGGCTGGGCTGAAGTTGCCCCGTTTGATGTGATTTTATTAACCGCCTGCGCTCAAACGGTGCCTGCATCGCTACTAGAGCAATTGAGTTACGACGGGGTGTTGATTGCCCCGTTGGAAGACCCCGATGGCAGCCAGTGGCTTACCCAGGTAAAACGCATTGGCAGTGCCTTTGAAAAGCGCCGGCTTGAGCCCGTGCGTTTTGTACCTTTACTACAAGGAGTAGTGGATTGAAGCGGCAACCCTTGGGGATATTTTTACGCGGCGCAGGGATGGGCGCCGCCGACGCAGTACCCGGTGTGTCAGGCGGGACCATTGCGTTTATTAGCGGTATTTATGAAGAGCTGATCAACACGATTAAGCAATTTGGCCCAAGCGCCATTGGTGTATGGCGGCAAGGAGGCTGGCGAGCGCTAAGCCTGCATTTGAATCTTGCCTTTCTAGTGCCGCTACTCGCAGGTGTCGCGGTAAGCCTGTTTAGCGTTGCGCACTTAGCGCTTTGGTTAATGGAGGCGCACCCACTGCTACTGGACGGGTTCTTTTTTGGTCTTGTAGCGGCCTCGGCGCTGGTGGTCGGACAAGCGAGTAGCGGGTGGAAAATTTGGTATCTGCTGCCGTTATTGGTCGGGTTATTGCTGGCTCAGGCATTGCCGGGCATGATGCCGCTGGTGCTACTGCTGGGTAACGAAGCTTTGGTCGTCATGGTGGCAGGTTGTATCGCTATTAGCGCCATGCTGTTACCGGGAGTGTCAGGCAGTTTTTTATTACTGACAATGGGGCTCTACGGCACCATTATGGGCGCAATTCGTAGCCTGGATATGGGCATTATTATACTGTTTGGAATGGGCTGTGTAGTTGGCTTAGCGGTGTTCTCCCGCCTACTGTCCTGGCTATTACGGCGGCACCATACGTCAACCATGCAACTGCTACTGGGGTTCATTGTCGGTTCGTTACCGGTTCTCTGGCCATGGCGTGAGCTGTTACGCTATCAAATTGGGCCAGAAGGGCAAATGATTCCATTGGAGCACCGTTATTTGTTGCCCGCTGACTATGCCGCATTGACCGGTGCCTCGGCACAAGTGGCTGGCGTTGTCGCGTTAATGGCCGTGGGGGCGCTGATGGTTGTGTTACTTAATCGGCACGCGGATCGTCGGCCAACCGATACCAAGCTTGGCGCTGAAAAGGAGTAAGGTGTATATGCGTAAAAGTTATAGTTTTAAAGTGCTTATGATGTCGGCGCTGGCATTGGCAGTGGCTGGCTGTGCCAGCCAGCAAGGTGGAAGCCCTCAGGTGCGTGACTTAAGCCAAGCCCGCCAGGCGGTAGAAAATTCCCCACAATATACCGTTAAGGCGGGTGATACCTTGTACGGTATTGCTTGGCAGCACAATTTGGATTACCGCCAGTTGGCGTCAATCAACAATATTGATGCGCCTTATCAGATTCGACCAGGCCAGACCATTGCGCTGCGCGAAGGTGCTTCAACGGCGTCAAACACCAGTAATCAGCCCTCTGATACCCCACGTGGCGGCGGTGCCGTGGCGACCGGGTTGAGCCCGCAAACAGCCTCTGTAGCCAGCGATGAGCAAGAGCTGGATTGGCTGCTGCCCGATGAGTCGGCGATTCAACGCAATCAGCGCCTTACCGCTGAGCGTGATGCTGTCGAGGCAGCTGAGCAAGTGTCTGCGTCCTCCTCCAGCAATACCTCGACGCCTACTTCTATGCCTGCACCAGAACCTGAGCCGGAGCCAGAAGTAGTGGCGGCGGCAGAGCCCGAGCCTGCCCCGGCAGCAGAGCCTGCCCAGCAACCCGCACCTCAGCCAGCATCAGAACCGCAGCCTGAAGCTGCTCCGGCCAGCCAAACGGCAAGTGCCGACCGATCTTCTCGTACCTATACACCCGCTGAAACGATCGCCTGGCAGTGGCCTGCTGATGGTAGCGTCGATGGGGCGTTTGGGCAGGGTGACAGCATCACTGCCGGGATTGATATCACCGGTGAAAAGGGGCAACCTGTAAAAGCGGCAGGGCCTGGTATCGTGGTCTACGCGGGTAGTGGCGTAAGAGGCTATGGCAATCTCATCCTTCTCAAACACAACGACCAATTTCTGAGTGCGTATGCGCATAACGATAGCTTAAGGGTCAGTGAAAATGACGTTGTAGAGGCGGGCGAAGTCATTGCCACCATGGGGGACAGTGATGCGGAGAATGTCAGGTTGCACTTTGAGGTTCGTCGCGATGGGCAGCCTCAAGATCCCATGGATTTTCTACCTTCCCGCTAATGCACTCACCGTAGAGTGAGCAGCCAGCGTTGTACTTGAAAGTTGCCCGAATCGCTGTATTCGAGCGTCATATAACAATTGTCACATAACAATACGGTGTGCGTCATAGAGTGCACACCATTGACTTTCTAAATGGCGGGTAGGCGATAAACGAGGGGTAAGGCCATGAGTATGTTGGAGAAAGATCTACAGGAGGTTGACCTGGATGCTGCTGAAGAAGCGCTTGATGATACCGATGACGACATCGCGGTTGAAGAAGATGCTTTTGAGAAAGCGCTAGGGCGTGAGGATCGTCAATCGACCCAAAGCTTGGATGCAACGCAAATCTACCTCAACGAAATCGGCTTTTCGCCACTATTGACGCCAGAAGAGGAAGTTTACTACGGCCGTCTGGCGCGCAAGGGCGACCCGTTAGGCCGCTCGCGCATGATTGAATCCAACCTGAGGCTGGTGGTAAAGATTGCCCGTCGCTATCTTAATCGTGGCTTGACGCTGCTCGATTTGATCGAAGAGGGCAACCTGGGCCTGATCAGGGCGGTTGAGAAGTTTGACCCTGAGCGGGGCTTCCGTTTCTCGACCTACGCTACGTGGTGGATTCGTCAGACCATCGAGCGGGCGCTGATGAATCAAACGCGTACGATTCGGTTGCCGATCCATGTGGTTAAAGAGCTCAATATATACCTGCGTGCGGCACGGGAGCTGACTCAGAAGTTTGACCACGAAGCCACCGCTGAAGAGATTGCCGACCACCTGGATAAGCCGGTGGAGGTGGTCAAAAAGATGCTCGGGCTTAATGAGCGGGTATCATCAGTCGATTACCCCATGGGTGGCGAGAGCGATAAGCCGCTGATCGATACCCTGGCGGACGATGAAGTGCAGGGCCCTGAAGCACGCTTGGTGGATGGCGACGTTAAAGAGCACGTTGACCTGTGGCTGGACGAACTGAGCGAAAAACAGCGCGAAGTGGTGGTGCGACGCTTTGGCTTGCGCGGTCACGAGTCGGCAACTCTTGAAGAAGTGGGAGCCGAAATCGGTTTAACCCGCGAGCGGGTCCGTCAGATTCAAGTTGAAGCGCTTAAAAAGCTGCGCCGTTCGCTGGAGAAACAGGGCCTTTCTTTGGAAGCCTTGTTTGAAACGTAAGCGCACCGCAGGCGAATATTAAATGCGCCTTCCCTCTAAGCCGAGCAAGTACCGTTAGGGACTTACTCGGCTTTTTATCGCTAAATGCTTATTAATAAACAGCTATTAATAAGCGGTTATTGATCAATCAGGTAAGTGAGAAAGCCCATGCGCCCCCTTGTGGCCGATATTGATCTCGACGCCCTGCGTCATAACTATCAATTGGCGTGCCGCTGTGCGCCACAAAGCCGCTCCGTGGCAGTGATCAAAGCTGACGCTTATGGTCACGGCGCACTGGCTTGCGCCCAAGCGCTAGAGGAGCATGCGCCGGCCTTTGCTGTCGCCTGTATTGAAGAGGCCCTCGCGCTGCGCCAGGGCGGCATTACCCAACCTATTATTCTACTGGAGGGCATCTTCAGCGCCGACGAGCTGTCGCTGGTAGATACCCACGGTTTTTGGATTGCGGTGCATACCCAGTGGCAGGTAGATACCCTGCTAGCGGCAACCCCGCGCCAGCCTATTCCAGTATGGTTGAAAGTTGACTCAGGCATGCATCGCCTGGGCTTTGATATTGATGAGGCCGCTGCCATTTGGGGCCAATTGAGTGCCGCACCGAGTGTGGCAACGCTCCATCTAATGAGCCACTTCGCTACCGCCGATGCGCACGATAATCACTATTTTAGTCAGCAAATGGCGCAGCTTGAGACGCTTGCCAGAGAATTAGAGGCGCCGCTTTGCCTAGCTAATTCACCGGCTACGCTGGCGTGGCCAATCGCCCATGGCGACTGGAACCGACCTGGGGTCATGCTCTACGGCAGCGACCCTTTGGAAGTGGCTAATGAAATTACCCAGCAATTGCAGCCGGTGATGACCCTACGCTCGGAAATTATTGCCCTGCGCGAGCTGGAAAAGGGCGAACCCGTGGGTTACAGCGGGCGCTGGCGTGCACCGCGGCGCTCACTCATTGCCGTGGTCGCTTGCGGCTATGGCGATGGCTACGACCGTCATGCGGTGGACGGCACGCCGGTATTGGTCAACGGCCAGCGCTGCGCAATTGCCGGTAAAGTCTCCATGGATATGTTGACCGTTGATGTGACCGATGTTCCCGGTGCCGCGATTGGCAGCGAGGTCATACTGTGGGGCAAGGCTAGCAACGGCGAGATACTGTCGGTGGATGAAGTGGCACGCTGCTGCGATACGATCAGCTATACGCTCTTAACGGGGGTACTGCCCAGAGCGCCCCGGCGTTATCATGGGCGTTCTGATTAAACGGTTTTTTCTATGTCGAGATCACGCTACCCGCGTTCGTTTGCTCATCCACGTTACTGGCCTACTTGGCTCGGGATTGGTGCCATGTATGTCGCCGCCTGGCTGCCCTGGCGGTTAAAAATGGCCATTGGCAAAGGGCTGGGATTGCTCGCGTGGCGCTTTGCCAAGCGGCGGCGACGCATTACTGACACCAACATCGCGCTTTGCTTCCCAGAGAAAAGTGCCGAACAACAGCATCAGCTTGTCAAAGGTACTTTCATTGCCAATGGCATTGGCCTTGTTGAAACCGCGACGGGCTGGTGTCGTGATGGAGAAAGCTTGCGCCACCGAGTGGCCTATATCGGCGAAGAGCACATGGCCCGCGCAGCAGCGCGGGGTAAAGGTGTCATCGTTATCGGTGTTCACTTTTCGACACTCGATTTAGGCGGTGCCCTGCACTCACTTTTTTTCTCAGCCGACGCAGTTTATCGACCGCATAATAACCCGCTGTTTGAACGCTTTATGACCCGAGCCCGTGGTCGTAATTTTGGTGTCGCCATCGATCGATATGACCTGCGCGGTGCGGTGCGTCAGCTTAAAAAGGGGCGCATGGTGTGGTATTCACCGGATCAGGATTTTGGTCGCGATGTCAGTGTGTTTGCACCGCTGTTCGGCCAGCAGGCTGCCACTATCCGCTTAACGGCAAAGCTTGCGCGTATGACCGGCGCATCGGTAGTGCCAATGATGTTTCATCGCAATCCCGATAATGCGACCTATACCATTGAGAGCCTGCCTGCTTTAGAAGGTTTTCCAAGCAACGACGAGGTTGCGGATGCGACAAAGGTCAATCAGTTTATTGAGCAGGCAATTCGCAAGCACCCGGAGCAGTATCTGTGGTTACACCGGCGCTTTAAAACGCGTCCTGAAGGCGAACCAAGCGTTTATTAACGGCGATAGCCCTTCCTGTTATCGCGAGCGAAGCGCGGCGATCTGGGCTTGAGTGCCACCGGAGGTAGAGATTGCTTCGTCGCAGGCTCCTTGCAATGACATGTAAGTCAGTATATTTAGTTGATATGAAAAAAAAGCCAGCGTCAGCTGGCTTTTTGGCGTTTCGATACAGCAGTTAGTCCAGATTGCGGGAGTAAAAAATTTCTAGCATCTCTTTGCGCAAACGGCTTTCAATATCGCGTGCTTCTTCAAAGGTAATATCACGGCGAGACGTGCCGAACAGATAGTTATCCAGCTCGAAGTCTTTAAGCAGCATCTTGGTGTGGAACATGTTTTCCTGATACACGTTTACATCCATCATCTGATACGCATGCTTAGTATCTTCTGCAAGGTAGTCTTGAATGGAAGTAATGCCGTGATCGATAAACAGTTTTTTACCATCTACATCACGGGTAAAGCCACGCACCCGGTAGTCCATGGTAACAATGTCGGAGTCGAAGCTGTGGATCAGGTAGTTCAGCGCTTTTAGCGGGCTGATATGACCGCAGGTAGAAACATCGATATCCAGTCGGAAGGTGCTGATGCCATTGTCAGGGTGCGACTCAGGGTAACTATGCACCGTCACGTGACTTTTATCCAAGTGCCCAACCACTGTTTCTGGCAGTGGGCCGGGGCCCGGTTTAATCTGTTCAGGCGCCGCTTCGTCTAGCTCATGTTCGGCAATCAAAATCGTCACGCTTGCGCCATGGGGCTCGTAGTCCTGGCGGGCGATATTCAGCACATGAGCGCCGATAATATTGGTGACGTCTTTAAGAATCTGCGTCAAACGTTCGGCGTTGTAGAGCTCATCGATATAGTCGATATAAGCCGCACGCTGCTCTTCGGTTTTGGCGTAACAGATGTCGTAAATGTTGAAGCTCAACGAGCTGGTCAGGTTATTAAACCCGTGGAGTCGGAGATTGTCTGTCACGTCCGAACCTCCCTGTGGCAGATGAAGACACCCCGACGAGCCAGCGCCGGAACCGATAAGACGTTGCCATCATTGCTGCGGCGTAACTTTACAAGCGTAAGCAGGGGAGTCACGACACAGTTAAAGGCGAAACGAGCGGGCGTATTATGCCCTTCCAGGCGGTGTGTTGCATCCGACTGAACTACTTTTTTTGCCGCCGCGGTTAGGCGAGCGGCAAGGTGAGGCAAAAATGATGCGCGTTGGGCGCGCAAAAAACGGCTCAAGCCTCAATAATCTCAAAAGAGTGAGTGATCTCTACACCGCCATTAACCAGCATGATAGACGCACTGCAGTATTTTTCAGCGGAGAGTTCGACGGCGCGCTGCACCTGCTTCTCTTTCAATGCTCGCCCGGTTACCACGAAATGCACGTGGATCTTGGTAAATACGGCGGGCACTTCATCGGCGCGTTCGGCATCAAGCTCGGCCACGCAATCGGTGACATTGGCGCGCGCTTTATCGAGAATGTTCAAGATATCAAAAGCGGTACAGCTGCCCATGCCCATCAGCAGCATTTCCATTGGGCGAGGACCCGTGTTGCGGCCTCCGTGATCCGGTGGGCCGTCGATGACAACGCTGTGGCCGCTACCGGATTCCGCCACAAATTGACGGCCTTCTGTCCATTTTACCCGTGCTTTCACGCTGCTCTCCTCATCTAGGCGACGAAAGGTAAGTCGCGCAGCATAACATTTCTTGGCCTGCGCGCCTTACTTCCCAGCTGCTCTTATCTTTTCCGTTTCTTATAACGGACGGGCCCGCCGCTATACCAGAAAGCCAGGTTAGCCACGTTGATGTAACTGACTTTCCAGCTCGGCAAGTCGTTCAGGGGTGCCTACATCGACCCAATGCCCAGTATAACGTTCACCGCTCACCCGTTGGTCATCTATAGCGTCCCTAAGCAGAGGTGCCAGCGCAAAGGCGCCCGGATGCTGCCCGGCTAACAGCGCGGGGTGGATAATGCCAATACCCGCGTAAGTGAATCGCTGGGTATCGGTTTGAATAACACGCCCGTCAGTTAACCCAAAATCTCCGCTTGGATGATGGGGTGGATTATCCACCAACATCAGGTGGGCTAAGTCCTCATCTTGCAGTAGGCGTTGGTCGGGAAGCGCTTCGCACCACACATCGCCGTTGATAAGTAGAAACGGCGCTTCTCCCAGCAACGGTAGGGCCTGCTGAATGCCGCCGCCGGTTTCCAGCGGCGCTGTTTCTCGACTCCAATGAATGCGTAGTCCGTAGTTATCGCCGCTACCAAGGGCCTGGATAATCTGTTCGGCACGGTAGCTGACATTGATGACGACTTCATGAATCCCTGCCTCGCGAAGCCGCTCCAAGTGATGCACGATGAGTGGCTTACCCGCCACAGGCAGTAGCGGCTTGGGGCAGTGGTCGGTGAGCGGGCGCATCCGTTTGCCAAGACCTGCGGCCAGAATCATCGCTCTCATAAGCCTGTTTCCTTTAGCCGCTGCATGATGGCGGGTCGTAAGGTGAGCTGGACCCACTCTGCAAACGCTGCCTGATCAGGAAGCGATGAGAGACTATCCTCCAGATGATCCAAAAAGTGCGGCAGCCGCTCAAGGTAGCCATTTTTTTGATCACGCAGCGTTAACCGACAGAAAATTCCCAGTACTTTTAGCGAGCGCTGGGCGGCCATGGCGTGACATTGAGCCAGAAAGGTTGCTGAGTCGACGCGGGTGGTAAGCCTGCCGTCGCGGCGCGCCTGCTGATAAAACTCGCTTACGAAATGGGCAAACTGCTGGCTATTAAAACGGCAGTAGCGGCCGCGTAGAAGTGAGATAACGTCATAGCTGAGTGGTCCCGCTACCGCGTCTTGGAAGTCAATCATAAATAGGCGCTGGTCGTGTACCATCAGGTTCATGGCATCAAAATCACGGTGCACGCTGACAACCGGCTGTGCTAACGCCTGCTGAATAAGGCTTTCGCGTAGGCTAGGCCAACTTTCCGGGAGAGGTAGTTTTAACCAAGCGTTAAGACACCATTCGGGGAAAAGGTCGAGCTCCCGGCCCAGTAGCGCCGAGTCATAAGCGGGCAATGATTCAGGGCTGGCGCGGTTTTGCAGTTCAGCGATCAGTGTGAGCGCCTGCGCGTGATAAGCCTGTATGGTAGCGTCATCGATGAAGAGATGCTGTAGCGGCGTGCTGCCTAAATCGTCGAGTAGTAGGAAGCCATCCGCTAAGTTGGCGGCATGCACTCTGGGTACCGGCAGCCCGGCACTGTGCCAACGCTGGGCGATGGTCACAAAAGGCTGTGAATCCTCTTGTTCCGGAGGGGCATCCATGACCACTTGGGTGGTACCGTTGGGTAGCGTTAAACGAAAATAGCGCCGAAAACTCGCATCCCCTACAGCAGATGAAAGTAAAATGTCGGCCTCAGAAAGGCCGTTTTGTTGGGCAGCCCACGTGGTGAGGGCGTTAATCCGATAAGAGGACATGCAAGCTCCTTGCTGGTCGGGCATCATGCGGGCTGTATAATACCGATTCTGGATGCCAAGGATAACGAACATGGGCAAGCGATTTTCGCGCACGTTGCCGGTTGCGCATACGCTGATGGGCAGTTTGCTTGCTGGCGCCTCGTTTACGGCGGTGGCTCAAGGGCAAACCATGTCCGCGGAAGCGTTGGATTGGCAAGCCTGGGGTGAGCAAGAAGCGGCCAATCAATTGTGCCGGGGGCGTTATGTCATGCCTAGCTACCGCTTGCCAGCGGCAGAGAACCCGGAAGCCCTCTCACTTGAGGCCAGTGACGTTGATTACGCCGCTGATGGCGAAGCGTTGCTGCGCGGTGACGTAGTGCTACGCCGTGGCAATGAGGAAGTGGAAGCGGAGCAAGTGTTTTTACCCGCTGACCGTCAACAGGTTGATGCAGAGGGGAATATAGCCATACGCGACGGGCGTGCTCTGGTAAGGGGCGAGCAGGCGATGCTGCGGCTAAATGAAGACCGGGCGACGCTGGATAATAGCCATTATGTGCTTTACGAACAGCACCTGCGTGGTCAGGCAGCCCAGTTAGAGCAAATGGCGGAGGGCGAGTATCGCCTGCAAGACGCCAGCTTTACCACCTGTGACCCCGGGGCTAATAGCTGGGAATTGGTCAGCAGTGATATTCGATTATACCAAGCAGAAGGCTTTGGTACTGCGCGTCATGCCCGACTGCATGTTAAAGACGTGCCAGTTTTTTACTGGCCATGGCTACGTTTTCCCATCGATGATCGTCGCCACACCGGGCTACTTTCACCCTCGATTGGCTTTTCTGCGGATGGCTTTGATTACGCCCAACCATTTTATTGGAATATCGCCGCTAACCACGATGCGACCATCACGCCGCGCTGGATGAGCGACCACGGTTTGCTGATGAACGGTGAGTACCGTTACCTGTTTGAAGAGAGTGCGGGCATCGTTGAAGGCGGCTATTTAAATAGCGATAACGGTGGTTCGGGCGGCGGGGAAAATCGCTTTGAGGGCGATGATCGTTGGTACGTGGATGCGCGCCACGCCGGAAGGGTCAACGAGCGCAGTAACTACCGGCTACGCTATGGGGCTGCTAGTGATGGGCGCTATTTTGATGACTTTGGCGGTGAGTTTGGGGAGAGTGATCGCGCCAGCATGGAGCGTTTGGCCCAGGTCGATTACCGTGGTCAGCGCTGGCAGTTAGATGCCCGCGCCCAAGGTTTTCAGCGCTTGGAAGACCCGCTCAGTGATAGCGATAAACCCTTTTATCAACTGCCTAGCCTGAGTGCTAACGCTAATTGGCAGTTTGATAATGGCCTATATACGCAGTGGCGCTCTAACGCGACCTATTTTTGGCGCGATGTTGATGAACGCCGTGTGCCTGAACGTGAAGCGGCCACCGGTAGCCGTCTGCATCTGACTCCCGCCGTTGGTTGGCGCTTTGAGCAGCCCTGGGGCTATTTGGAGCCGCGCACCGAGCTGTGGAATACCGCCTACGAGCTGGATTACGGTGAGCGCGATACGGAGCGTGGTGATTCGCCCAGCCGTAGCATTGCTTTGACCTCGGTTGACAGCGGCCTGGTCTTTGAGCGTGAACTCGCCCTTGGCGGTCGCGACTATCGCCAAACCCTAGAGCCGCGGCTAAATTATGCCTATGTGCCGCGCACCGACCAGAGTGAACTCCCCGACTTTGATAGCCGCGAGCGGGCGTTTTCCTGGGATCAGCTATGGTCAGCCCAACGCTTTTCAGGCGCCGACCGCGTGGGTGATCTCAACCGGCTCTCTTACGGTGTGCAGTCACGCTTACTAGAGGATTCGTCTGGCCGTGACCGGCTTTCATTCGGGGTCGGGCAGAGCGTCTATTTTGATGAGCGACGTATTGATAGCGAAGGCGATGCCGATACACTGCCGGATCGGCCTGAGGATAACCCCAACGTTAATCCTGAAAGTCGCTATCAGGCCACACGAGATCGTTCTCCGCTGGTTTCTCGCCTTGACTGGCAGATCAATGATCGTTGGAGCAGTGGCTATGAATGGCTCTACGATGATCATCGTGAACGCACCGAACGTTCTAGCCTAGACCTGCGTTATCGTCATCCCGAAGGGCATGTAGTGAACCTTGGCTACCGTTGGGAGATCGAAGGGTTCGATCCAGGCGTTCTACCTGACGATGACGGCTTTCGCGACTATAGCCGCGAAGAGTGGGATCTGTCGTTTGCCTGGAAAGCCAGCACCAGCATTGATTTGATCGGCCGCTACCTGCACGATCAAACCAACGACCGCTCTCTTGAGCAGCTGGCTGGCGTACAGTGGAACAACTGTTGCTACGGCTTGCAGTTAGTCTGGCGTGAATGGGTAGATGACGATGATACTGCCCGCATTGATGATGATTTTAATGATCGCGGACTATTTTTGCGCTTCGTATTCCGTGGCCTAGGTGGTGTTGGTCAGGATGCGGATAGCTATTTTGAACAGACCATTCCTGGCTATCGACCGACTGCGCTGTAAATCACTTCCATAGAATGGCTAATGAAAGAGACGTTTGTTATGAAAATGAGAAAGCCCTTGCTAGGCCGAATGACACAGCTCTCTGCTGGTAGCCTACTCGCCCTGTGTGTTGGCGCTGGCATTGCGTTGGCCCCGCTCACGGTTCAGGCGCAGAACTTCCAATCCACGCAGCGTCAAGCGCTGGACAGCGTCGTGGCCGTGGTCAATAACGATGTCATTATGCGCAGCGAGTTGAATGATCGCGTGTCGCAAATTGAGCAGCAGGCGCAATCACAGGGTGGCAATCTGCCTCCGCGCACCCAGCTAGAGCGGCAGGTGCTTGAGCGCATGGTGATGGAAGAGATCCAGATGCAGATGGCGGAAGATGCCAGCCTGACCATCGATGACACTGAGCTAAATGGCCAAGTGCGCTCGATTGCCGAGTCCAACGGCATGACACTGGACGAGTTTGCTGATGCCGTAGAGGCTGACGGTATGACGCTGGCGAGCGTGCGTGAAGATATTCGCCGGGAAATGCTGATGCGTCAGGTACAGCAGCGTCAAATCAGTAATCGTGTGTCGGTCAGCGATCGAGACGTCGAGCGCTTCTTAGACCAGCAGCAGGGGCAGTCTGGCGAGCAGAACTTCATTGAAGAGACGCGTGCTCGTCATGTGTTGATTGAGCTGACTCCTAATCGCGATGAAAATCAGGCCCGTGCGCGCGCCGAAGAAGTGCGCCAGCGTCTGTCTCAAGGTGAGGACTTCGCTTCGGTAGCGCGTGAGTTTAGTGACGACAGCGGCAGTGCCCTCAACGGTGGTGAACTTGGCTGGGTACGCCCAGGGCAAACCGTTCCTGCTTTTGAGGAAGCTATGCGGGGGCTAGGCGTTAACCAGATATCACAGCCGGTACGCTCTCAGTTTGGCTACCATGTGATTGAGGTTGAAGAGCGTCGCCGCCAGAATGTTACCCAGGAGAGTCAGCGCGAGCAGGTACGCCAAGCGATCTTCCAGCGTCGCGCTAACGAAGAGTTAGAGACTTGGCAGCAAGAGATTCGCTCACAGGCCTTTGTTGATATTCGTCTCTAATGTTGGCGAGCCCTTTAACTCCCGATAGCACTTTGCCGGTGGTCGTTACCACTGGCGAACCAGCCGGTATTGGCCCCGAAATTATGCTAATGCTGGCGGCCCAGGGCCGACTTCCCGTTGATACGGTCGCCGTAGGCGACCCTGACATGCTACGCCAGCGCGCAGCAGTGTTGGGCCTTAATATCACCGTGGTCGAGTGTTCGCCCGGCGAAATGCCTCAAGGCACTGGCACTAATGTGTTGCCAGTTTGGCCTGTCGCGCTCAAAGCAACTGCGATGCCTGGCGTTCTCAATCCGGCCAATGCTAGTTACGTGCTTGCCACGCTGACGGTTGCTGTGGAGGCCTGTAAATTGGGCCGTGCTTCCGCGATGGTGACAGCGCCGCTCCACAAAGGCGTCATTATTGAAGGCGGACACCCGGAGTTCACCGGCCACACTGAGTGGCTGCGTGATGCCTGCGGTGTTGATGATGTCGTGATGATGCTTGCCACCGATGCGGCGCTGCATGCGTCCTCGCCAAGCTGGCAGGGGAGCGGTGATCTTCGCGTGGCACTGGTCACAACCCATTTGCCACTTCGTAACGTCGCTGACGCCATCACCTATGACCGGGTTATGCGCATCAGCCGCTTGCTAGCCGCTGATTTGCAGCGCCAGTTTGGCATTGCCAAGCCGCGTATCGCGGTGTGTGGTTTAAACCCCCACGCCGGTGAAGATGGACACCTTGGGCGTGAAGAGCTGGATATTATTATTCCCGCCCTGGATGCACTGCGCAGCGAGGGTATGGATATTCATGGCCCGCTGCCAGCCGACACACTGTTTACTCCCCGGCATTTGGCCGGAGTCGATGCAGTATTAGCGATGTACCATGATCAGGGCCTGGCAGTGTTAAAATACGCAGGCTTTGGTCAGGCCGCTAATATTACCCTCGGCTTGGCATTGGTGCGCACGTCAGTTGACCATGGCACCGCCCTGGATCTGGCTGGCAAAGGCGTAGCAGACCCCGGCAGCCTAAAAGTCGCTATCGACCTTGCTCGCCGTTTGGCCACGCAGCGGTTGTCTGCTGAGGTATAACGAGGTGCAAGCAGCCAACAGTTGCAACTGTGCTGACCACTACATACTCCCGATTGAATCTGCACTCCAAGGAACACCGTTTGATGTCTACTGTGCCCCAACACCGCGCTCGTAAACGCTTTGGTCAGAATTTTTTACGCGACCTAGGTATTATTTCGCGGATCGTTCGCGCTGTAGGCCCGCGCTCAACGGATCGTCTCGTCGAAATCGGGCCCGGCCAGGGGGCGCTCACTGAGCCGCTGTTGGATGCTGCCGGCCACCTAGAGGTTATTGAGCTGGATCGTGACCTGATTCCTGGCTTACGCGTGCAGTTTTTCAACTATCCCGATTTCGTGATTCATGAAGGCGACGCGCTGAAGTTTGATTTTGCTGCGCTGAAAGGCGATGGGCCTGCCCTGCGTGTGGTGGGTAACCTGCCCTACAACATCTCCACACCGCTGATAATTCATCTGCTGGCGGCAGGAAGTGCGATAGAAGATATGCACTTTATGCTGCAAAAAGAGGTGGTGGAACGCTTGGCCGCAGAGCCGGGTGGCCCCGATTGGGGGCGCCTTTCAGTCATGGCGCAGTACTACTGCCAGGTCGAACAGCTATTTATTGTGCCACCAGAAGCCTTTGTGCCGCGGCCCAAGGTGGACTCGGCCATTGTGCGGCTCACGCCGCATGAGACACTGCCTCACACGGCAGATGACCCAGCGCTGCTGTTTGAGCTGGTGAAGCTTGCCTTTGGCCAGCGGCGCAAAACCCTGCGCAATAATTTTAAAGGGCGTGTAAGTGCCGATACTTTGGAAGATCTGGGTATTGATCCTATTCGTCGTCCGCAAACGCTGACGATCGCCGAGTACGTGGCGATTGCTAATCGTGTTACCGCCGATGAGCAGAGTAGCGACGAGCGGGGCAGCCAAGCGTGAGCGGTTTAGCCATTGAAGTTAACGTCGCGCCTAGCTACCGTGCCGACGAGTCTAACGATGTTGAGTCGCGCTATGTGTTTAGCTACACCGTGACTGTTCATAACCAAAGCCCCCATAGCGTTCAGTTGATGGCGCGCTACTGGAAAATCACTCAAGGTAGCGGTGACTGTCAGGAAGTGCGCGGCAAAGGCGTCGTCGGCCAGCAGCCGTTGATTGGCCCTGGGCAGAGCTTTCGCTATACCAGTCGCGCCATTTTGCAAACGCCGGTGGGGGTGATGGAAGGCGCCTATACGTTGCTCGACACCTCCACTCAACGCGCGTTTGAAATAGCCATTACCCCCTTCAGGTTGGCCGTACCGCTCCAGCTCCATTAGGCGTCCTGCATTAGCCTACTCTCCAGATGGTCACAAAGCCGCAGAGCCAACTGCACTATTGTTAGCGTAGGGTTGGCATGCCCGGCGCTGGCAAACACACTAGAGCCCGCTACGAAGAAGTTGTCCTGAGCAAACAGACGGCAATCAGGGTTAACAATACCTTCCTCTGCATTAAGGCTCATACGCGTACCGCCCATATGATGACGCCCCGCAAGCTCGCCGTCGGTGGGCAGTTGTACTGGTGTTTCGGCTAGCCAATCGGCCATCTGTAGCCTGCCTACTTCGTTATCCCGCAGGTACTCACCCAGTAGAAGCATGCTCTGTCGGATAGTGCGGCGATCCAGCTCAGACTGCTGCCACAACAAGCGGCTGCGAGGTACGCCCAGTTCATCGAGTTCGTCGCTTAGTTCAATGCGATTGTCAAAGCGGGGTTCCTGTTCCCAGGCGGCTCTAAGCACTGCGCCATGTATTACCCGACCCTGTGCTTGCCAAGTGCTTATCCGCCCAGCCAGCGTAGGCGCCTGATCGGCGAGCTCATCAATCAGTTCCTGGGTGGCCTCGGCGTTCATGCGGTGCAAACGCAGTCCGCAGTTGAGTATTTGTCGTGAGGCGATGGCGTGAGCGGTGGGGGATAGGAACACATTGTAAACTTCGTCCATGCCTAGTGCGGCTGGCTCAAACAGCAACGCTTTTCCTACCGTGGCGTGAGGGTGTTCCATCCAGTAGCGCCCGAGGGTCTTATCTTCAGGTATCAGTTTTCCTTGGGCCTGCTGATTGCACCAAAGCAGTAGGCGAGAGTTTTCAATGCCACCGCAGGCGAGTACAAAGTACCGCGCGCGCACCTGGCGATAGTCACCTTGGTAATTTTTGAAAGTGGCGGAGGTGACCTTGCCGTTGTCCGTTTCCAGCGCGGCCAAGTTGGCGGTGAGGCAGCACTTAAGAGAGGTCGAATCGCTGAGCGATGCGGCATGCTTCTCTTTCATTCGCGTGGGGTGGCCCAACGAAAAATAGATACGCTTGAAATCTGCGTTAGGGATCAACTGGTCGGCGGGGGTGGTTTCTAGACCGAGTATGCTAACGGCAGCGCTGTAGTAAGGCGCTAAGGTATCGCGACCAATCGGCCAAGCCGTCTCCAGGGCCGCTGTTTTGCCGGGAAAGTCGTAGCGGTCCAGCGGTCGACAAACGCCGCCCCAATGATTTGTGGACCCACCTAAATAGCGCAGGCGAGCACCATAAAGGGGAATATAGGGGTCGCCAACGACGTCGCCTTGATAGCACTGCTGTGAGCGTTCGCTGTAGTCGGCATCACCGCCTTCGCAGAGCAGCACACTATGCCCCCGCTCGGCCAGATTGACCGCCATGGAAATACCCGCAGCACCACCGCCGATAATACACACATCCGCGGCGTCCTGATGTTCACTGATATCCTTAAAATCAATATACATCAGCGGTCACTAGCCTTAAGCAGCCAGCCCTTCACCATGACAGGCGGGGCAAGTGTGGATGGTTTAGCAGAAGCGCTCGCGATAGGGAGTAGCGTTGTGCCGGGTAGCAGTACTGCACCGATTCCTGCCAGCGTAGCGACCCGCAGTAAACCGCGTCGAGTAGGGTCCATCGTCATATGAGTATTGTTTTCCTTAACAGTCGTGGCGAGGCGGCGATGCTAATGAGAGGGAAGTGCGCTGCTTGACCAGTATTTTGGGAACGCCAAAGCGTACTTTTATAGTGATCTAGGTTAGCCATTTTCACCAGCGTTAATCATCAAACTTAACACTGCACGGCAGGCAGAGTAGGTCAGTGAGGTGGTAGTATTCAGCCCACATATTCCATTAAAAAGGCCTCGCGCATGAGCACCTATGCGATCGGCGATTTACACGGTTGCCACGCTGAATTTGTGACCCTGCTTGAGGAGCTCAGTTTTAATCCGACCCAGGATACGCTTTGGCTAGTGGGAGATTTGATTAATCGTGGCCCGGGATCTTTAGCCTGCTTGAGAGAAGTGCGTGCGCTTGGTAGCGCCGCACGTGCGGTGTTGGGTAACCATGACTTTCATTTATTGGTCGTCGCCCGGGGCGGCGGCAAACTGAAAAAAAACGACACCTTGAGCGATATTCTTGACGCTCCTGATCGCGAACCGTTATTGGATTGGCTGCAGAGCCAGCCGCTTAGTGTGCATGAAAGCAATACGTTAATGACTCATGCTGGGCTGCTTCCCGAGTGGAGCGTCGCGCAGACCGAAGCGTTAGGGCGCGAAGTTCAGACGGCGCTGGCGAGTGAGGGATCTGGGCACTTTTTAACCCAGTTATTTGGCAACCAGCCGGATAGCTGGTGCGATGATTTAGATGGCATGGATCGCCTGCGCCTGATTGTGAATGTACTGACTCGGATGCGCTTTATTGATGCCCAGGGGCGTTTGGACTTCGCCGCCAAAGAGGGGCTTGATAGCGCCCCCGAGGGCTTTCTACCCTGGTTTCAATACCCGCGCAAGGATGACACTCGGTTGCTTTTCGGCCACTGGGCGGCACTGGATGGGAATGCCCCTCAGGCGCGGGTGCTCGTGGAGGCGCTGGATACAGGCTGCGTTTGGGGTGGGCGGCTAACCGCGCTCAATCTGGATAGCGGGGAGCGAACCAGCGTGTCGAGTCATCAACGGAGCAGACGGTAGTGAAAGAGACACTTAGCGATCCACGCTTAGCGGGCTTAAACGTATACCGGGTGGGTGGCGCCGTGCGGGATGCACTGCTGGGCTGGCCGGTATATGACAATGACTGGGTCGTGGTGGGTGCGACACCAGAGGCCATGCGTAAGCGTGGTTTTAAATCCGTAGGGCGCGACTTCCCCGTATTTCTGCATCCAGAAACCGCCGAGGAGTACGCCCTGGCCCGTACTGAGCGTAAGTCTGGCCACGGCTATTCAGGCTTTGAAGTACACGCAAGTCCCGATGTGACGTTGGAAGAGGATCTGCTACGTCGCGACCTGTCCATCAATGCCATTGCCGAAAGCACCGAGGGCGACGTAACAGACCCCTTCAATGGGCAGCGCGATATTGAGCAGCGCGTGCTGCGACATATCTCCGAGGCATTTGGCGAAGACCCGCTGCGGGTGCTGCGCGCCGCGCGCTTTTTGGCCCGCTATGCGTCGCTCGGTTTTAGCATTGCACCAGAAACTCTGACACTGATGCGCCAAGTGAGCCAGAGCGGCGAGCTTGAGCATTTGGCCGCCGAGCGAGTGTGGGTCGAAACCGAAAAAGCGCTGGGTGAGCCAAGCCCAGAGGTCTATTTCAACACCCTTGAGCGCTGCGACGCACTTAAGGTGTGGTGGCCAGAACTGGTGGGTGAAATGCTAGCGAAAGGGTTGGCGGCGATGGATCAGGCACCTGAGAGCGGCAAATTAGCGCTGCCCCATTGGCGCTATGCCCAGTTGGTATCGCCACTATCCACCGACCAGCGTGATGCCTTGGCAACAAGACTTAAGCTGCCGAATGCAGTTGCTCAGCTAGCTCGCCATACGGCGCTCACTCATGGGTTGCTTGCCAACGTAGTGGATGGTTCGGGCGTTTTACATTGGCTGGAGCGTTTAGATGGCTGGCGCAAGCCTGAACAGGTTGAGGAGCAGTTGGGTTTAGTGAATGTGCTGGCGCCTGAGCAGAAGAAGCGGCTTGGTCTTGCGTGGCGAGCAGCCCGTGAGGTGAATCCACAGACGCTAATGGCCGAAGGGTATCAAGGTGCGGCGCTGGGAGAGGCATTGCGTGAGCGCCGCGGACAAGCCGTGGCAGCCGCGTTAACCTAGCCGCTTATCGGCGTGCCGCTGCAAGAAGGAGCTGCTCGTCAGCTTGGGAGATCCAACGACCACGCCAGCTAAAATCCACTGCCCAGAGGCGCTGGTTGCCAAGTGCGAAGGCACTCCATAACGTAGCGTAGGGCGTGCCGCAGTGGGGGTGGCGCTGTTCCGGCAATAGCTCTGCCAGGGGCTGCAGTACAAAGGCATTATGGGTTATTTCGCTGCGTGGCAAGGTCACGTTGTCGACGGTGCCGCTGATGCTTCCCACGGTCAATAAGTCGATATCCAGCGCGCGAGGGCTAAATTTGGCAGTGTCTGGAAGACGGCCATGCTCTATTTCCAGCTGTTTACTCCACGCCTGAAGCTCGCCAGGTGTGCTATCACTGTAGAAGGCCACCACCAAATTGTAGAAATTACGGCTATCGGTGAAGCCGACCGGCTCGCTTTCAAACACGCGGGAAATTTTCAGCGGGCCGAAAGTATCGGCAAGGGCATCAAGAGCGCAACGAATATGCTGAGCTGGATGAATGTTGCTGCCTAAACTGACCGTTACCAAATTCATGCGCTGGGCTCCTGCGTTGCCTCCGGTAAGGTGCCGCGGGTGATTTCCAGGCCGACGCTGGCAGCATTGGGTACCGCCCCCGGCTTGCGCACTGTTAGGCGCATCCAGCTAATGGGGAATTCTAGTCGCAGGCACTCGGTGAGACGCTCAGCGAAGGTTTCAACTAGCGCGAATTGATGTTCATCGGCAAACTGCTGAATGCGCTGGCAGATAGCAGCGTAGTCCAGCGTGAGGCGTAAATCATCGGTGGCTGCCGCTGAGCGAATATCGGTCGCTAACGCCAAATCCAAGCTCAGCGATTGTTGAATCGAGCGCTCCCAATCGTAGACACCAATCACGGTATCAACGCTTAACGCCTCAATCAAAATGCGGTCCATTAGCCTTCCCCTGCTGCAACAAGCGGGCGATTGTACGTTAGGATGGGATTAAACGACAGCGAGCCGGGCTATTGAGACGGCCTATCAAGCGAGCATACAGCCATGGGTTGGATAGTGGTGGGATATTTTAGCGGCAGTTGGCTGGCAGCGCTAAGCGTATGCCGTTTGGCGGGTCTGGGTGATCCGCGCCGCTATGGCTCGTTTAATCCGGGGTTCTCTAACGTTCTGCGCCTTTACGGCCCCCGCTTGGCAGCATTTACCCTGTTGCTGGACGCTTTAAAAGGCATGCCCGCCGTCTTGGGAGCCAAACTTATGAGCTGCCCAGTATGGTTGCAGGGCCTGGTTGGGTTAGCGGTGTTGCTCGGCCACAGCTTTCCGCTATGGCATGGCTTTCGTGGTGGAAAGGCAGTTGCCAGTGCGTTTGGCGTACTGCTTGTATTGGTGCCCAAGGTGGCACTATTAAGTGCCGTGATTTGGGCACTGCTGGCATGGCGTTTGAAGAAAGCGTCGATGGCTTCACTCATGAGTGCTTTGGCCGCGCCGTTGATATGCGCTTGGTTAGCGCCTGAATATTTTATGGTGGTAGGCGGGTTTAGCCTGCTGGTACTGACCCGCCATGGGCTCAATATTCGCCGCCTCCGACGCGGAGAGGAGCCGCCATTCCGCGGCTCTTAACGCTTGGCTAAAGGTGAGTAGGCAATTAGCTATCACCGTTGGAAGGGGGCGTCAGTTGATCCAGCGGCCAACGGGGTGTGGCCTGCATCATGCCGGGAGTATCGCTCTCGCCTGCTGCTAAACGCTGAGCCCCCACATAAGCGATCATAGCGCCATTGTCAGTACAGAAGCGCCCGCGTGGGTAGTAGGCGCGGGCCTGGCGTTTTGCACACTCAACCTGCAGCCGTTCACGCAGACGATGATTGGCGCTAACGCCGCCGGCCACTACTAAGCGCTTCAGTCCGGTTTGATCCAGCGCTCGGCGGCATTTAATTACTAGCGTATCGACAACGGCTTCTTCAAAGGCGCGGGCCACATCGGCACGCGCCTGAGCGTCAAGTTCACCGGCTGCCTCTAGTTGACGAATGGCGGTCATAGTATGAGTTTTTAAGCCTGAAAAGCTGAAGTCGAGCCCAGGACGGTCTGTCATGGGGCGCGGAAAGCGAAAGCGCTTTGGGTCACCCAGCTCCGCCAGTTTGGCTACCTCCGGCCCACCAGGATAGGCTAGACCAAGCATTTTGGCGGCTTTGTCAAACGCCTCGCCTGCCGCATCATCCACTGATTCGCCGAGCAGTTGATAGCGGCCCAGTCCGTGTACTTCGACAAGCTGAGTATGCCCGCCAGACACTAGCAGCGCCACGAACGGAAACTCGGGGGGCTCGTCTTCGAGCATCGGTGCCAGCAAATGTCCTTCCATATGATGCACGCCGAGCACGGGGATGTTTAAGGCCCGTGCCATGCCATGGGCCGTGCTGGCACCCACCATTAATGCGCCGACCAAACCAGGACCCGCGGTATAAGTGATGCCATCCAGGTCGTTACGCGTCAGCTTGGCGTCACTGAGTACCTGCTCAATCAGTGGCAGCAGTTTACGCGTATGGTCGCGGGAGGCGAGTTCGGGCACCACGCCGCCAAATTCGGCGTGCATGGCGATTTGGCTGTAAAGTGCGTCTGCCAGCAGGCCCTTGCCGCCCGTTAGCGCGGTATCATAAAGCGCGACACCCGTTTCATCGCAGGATGTTTCAATGCCCAGAATACGCATAAAGGGCCTCTCAATGGCTATATTTAAAAGATAAAAAGGTGAATAATTCCAGGGCCATAGTCTAGCATTGTCGTTACAACTGAGCGTAAGCATTTGCAAAGATGGCCAACGGGGACTAGACTACTGTGCGCTGTAAAACTGGGTCGTACACCGCATTCTAAACCGCAACATCGCAGTGTACGTACTATCCGAACTCAAGACTCCTTAAGGTAGGTGAGTGCTTAATGCCTTCTGTAAAAGTACGTGATAACGAGCCGTTTGACGTCGCCCTGCGTCGCTTCAAGCGTTCTTGCGAAAAAGCCGGTGTTCTTTCTGAAGTACGCCGCCGCGAGCACTATGAGAAGCCGACTGCTGAGCGTAAACGCAAAGCGGCAGCTGCCGTAAAACGCCACGCTAAGAAAGTGCAGCGTGAGCAAAAGCGTTTCGAACGGCTCTATTGATCCGTACCCGAGAGGGCCGGAGCAGTTAGCTGGTCGTCTCAAGAGGGATGCCAAGCGGCCGCCACTAGGTGGCCGTTTGTTTTTGACTGTCGTTTTTCAAGACTATTTTTTTCAAGATTATCTTTTTCAAGACCACCGCTGCTTATGGTGATCTGATGATAGGTCTGATGAGCTTAATCAGTGTCTTAAAAAAACTAATCAGTGTCTTAAAAAAACAGTCTCGAAAGTTAGCGCTTTGCGCGAGGATGCCCGTAGTTCATGGCAGGCCAAATTCCACAGCGTTTCATTGATGACCTGTTAGGCCGCGTTGATGTGGTCGAGGTGGTTGGTGAGCGTGTGCAGCTTAAAAAGGCCGGCCGCAATTACTCAGGGCTGTGTCCCTTCCATCAAGAGAAGACCCCATCGTTTACCGTCAGTGCGGATAAGCAGTTTTATCACTGCTTTGGCTGCGGGGCTAATGGTAATGCACTACGCTTCTTGATGGAGTACGACAAACTGCCGTTTCCTGAGGCAGTTGAGCAGTTGGCTGGGCGCCTGGGGATTGAGGTGCCGCGTGAAGGTGCCGATGATCCGCGCGCTCAGCAGCGCGAAAAGAAGCGCAAAGAGGGCGTTAACCTGCTTGAACTCGCCGCGAGTTTTTATCGCGAGCGATTAAAAATGCAGGAGGGGCAGTCCGCCCAGCGCTATCTGTTGGGTCGTGGCCTCTCGGACGACGTGATCAAGACCTATGGTATTGGCTATGCCCCGGCTGGCTGGGAGGCGCTTAAACAGCACCTCAGCGAGCGCGGTATCGGTGAGCCGGTTCAGGTGGAGTATGGCCTGCTGATCCATCGTGAAGATACCGGGCGTACCTATGACCGCTTTCGTGATCGGGTGATGTTCCCCATTCG
Organism: Vreelandella neptunia; assembly: GCF_022489065.1. Classification (GTDB taxonomy): domain Bacteria; phylum Pseudomonadota; class Gammaproteobacteria; order Pseudomonadales; family Halomonadaceae; genus Vreelandella; species Vreelandella neptunia_A. The sequence continues at coordinate 59,398 of NZ_JAKVTW010000003.1, forward strand.
CGACTTGCGTGGGCGTACGATTGCTTTCGGTGGTCGAGTGATGGGTGATGATCAGCCTAAATATCTCAACTCGCCTGAAACGCCGGTGTTCCATAAAGGCCGCGAGCTCTATGGACTGTATGAGGCGCGCCAAGCCTCCAGCAAGCTTGAGCAGCTTGTGATGGTCGAAGGCTATATGGATGTAGTGGCGTTGGCACAATACGGTATTCATAACGCCGTGGCGACGCTGGGTACCGCCACAACGGAAGACCATTTGACCCGCCTATTTCGTCTGGTAAGTCGCGTAGTGTTCTGTTTTGACGGTGACCGTGCGGGCAGGCAGGCGGCCAGCCGGGCATTGGAAACTGCGTTGCCGCAGATGATTGATGGCCGTGAAGCGCGCTTTCTGTTTTTGCCCGAAGGCGACGATCCAGACACTCTTGTTCGCCGTGAAGGCGCCCAGGCATTTCAGGATCGCGTGACCTGTGCCATGCCCCTGTCGGAGTTTCTTTTCGAGCAAGCAGCGCAGGGACGTGACCTGAACACAGTGGAAGGGCGTGAGCGATTTGCCAGCCAGGTGCTTGAAGCATTGAGCAAAGTGCCTGAAGGCATGCTCAAGTCGCTGCTCTTGGAGTCATTGGCGAAGCGCAGTGGGTTGGCGCAGGAGCAGTTAAAAGTGCTGCTTGAAAAGCGCGCTAAAACCTCCCAGCGTCAGCTCGAACAGGGGCAGGCGGAACAGATTGAGGGTGAACCGTCTTCGTCCGCGATAGCCAGTGCAGTGCAGCCGGTTAAGACCCAAGGTGGGCGTCAGCGTTCAATGGTGCTTTCGCCCGTTGGGCGAATTGTTCAGCTGTTGCTGCATGAGCCCAATTTGGTGTCAGTGCTACCTAATGAATTGGACTGGTTGCCAGAAGATGATGATGCACCGCTTTGCCAAGAGTTGATCGCCCTGCTTAAAGCGGGGCGTTACCGCAGTCCGCAAGTGGTGTTGGCCCACTTTCAAGGCAGCCAGCAGGGTGAAGCATTGGCGGCTTTTGCTAAGCGCGAATTGTTGATTCCCAAGGCGGACAGAGAGGCCGAGCTTAATAGCTGGGTGGAGTATCTACAGCACGTTCAGCGTCAGCGCTCTCCCCAAGAGGAGTACGCAGCGTTGCTGGCGCAGGAGCGCGCCGGGGAGAAGCTGGATAAGGAGCAGCGACAGCGTTTGGCAAGCTTGGTAATGGAGCTTGCGCAGCGCCAGTAAGGCGGTGTTTTGAACGGATGGGGTTGAATTTCTAACGTTTCAGCACCAAATATAGGGTCAGCCACCGAGCGCTGGCCTAACCGAACAACCTAACACACCTGTATGACCGCGCAAATACGTCAAGCTGGAAAATTTCCGGTGAATTACGCTATACTGTTCGGCTTGTTGAGTTTAATCGATTCAGCGCTCCAGGTGTTTCATTCTTCTTCGTCGAGATAGGGTTTCTATGGCTGGAAATGCGCAGCAGCAGTCACGTCTGAAGGAGTTGATCGCTCGAGGCAAGGAACAGGGCTACCTGACCTATGCCGAGGTCAACGACCATCTACCCGAGGATATCGCCGACCCGGATCAAGTGGAAGACATCATTGGCATGATCAACGACATGGGTATTAGTGTCGTTGAAGAAGCGCCAGATGAAGACACTTTGATGATGTCGGATCACTCCACGGACGAGTCCGCTGCGGAAGAGGCCGTAGCGGCCCTTGCCGCCGTGGAAAGCGATGTAGGCCGCACCACTGACCCAGTTCGCATGTACATGCGTGAAATGGGCACGGTTGAACTTCTGACCCGTGAAGGCGAAATCGAAATCGCCAAGCGGATTGAAGAGGGTACCCGTGAAGTGATGTCGTCACTGGCTTATTTGCCGGGTGCCGTCGCGTCCATTCTAGACGCCTACGACGCTACCCAGGATGAAGAAGCGCCGGGACGTCTTTCGGATCTATTTTCTGGTTTCATCGACCCGGATGAAGGTATTCCCGGTGTCGCCGAAGCTGAGGTCCCTGAACCGGAGCCAGAGCCCGAGGTTGGCGATGACGTTGAAGGCGAAGGCGACGATGAGGACGATGATTCCACGGCCAGCGAAGGCGGTCCGGATCCTGAAGAAGCGCGTGCGCGCTTTGAACAGATTCGCGAGCAGAACGCCCTAGTGGAAGCGGCGTTTGCCAAGTACGGTCGCGGCAGTGCTGAGTTAAAGGCTGAGCAAACGCGCCTAGCCGTGCTTTTCTCACCTATCAAACTGGTACCTAAGCACTTCGAGCGCCTCGTCGGCCAAGTGCGTATCAGCGTTGAGCAGTTGCGTGCCCAAGAAAAAGCGGTCATGCAGCTGTGTGTGAAAAAAGCCAAGGTACCGCGCAAAACCTTTATCAAGTCGTTTCCTGGCAACGAGTCGCGTAAAACCTGGCTGGATGATTTCCAGGCAGCGCAGAGCAAATACGCTGACCGCCTTGAGCCGTTACGCGCTGATATTGCCCGCGCCCAGCGTAAGATCGCCTTTGAAGAAGATATGGTGCAACTCTCGGTTGCCGATCTTAAAGAGGTGAATCGCAAGCTCTCGATTGGTGAAGCGAAAGCTCGTCGAGCCAAGAAAGAGATGGTTGAGGCCAACCTGCGTTTGGTTATCTCGATTGCCAAGAAGTACACCAACCGTGGTCTGCAGTTCTTGGATTTGATCCAGGAAGGCAACATTGGTCTGATGAAAGCGGTCGATAAGTTTGAATATCGCCGTGGCTATAAGTTCTCGACTTATGCCACATGGTGGATTCGTCAGGCGATTACCCGTTCGATTGCTGACCAGGCGCGCACCATTCGTATTCCGGTGCATATGATTGAGACGATCAACAAGCTCAATCGCGTATCACGCCAGATGCTGCAGGAAATGGGCCGGGAGCCAACGCCTGAAGAACTCGGCGAGCGCTTGGAAATGCCAGAAGATAAAGTACGCAAGGTGCTTAAAATCGCCAAAGAGCCGATCTCCATGGAGACACCGATTGGTGACGATGATGATTCACATCTGGGTGATTTCATCGAAGATGGCACCATGCTACTGCCGATTGATATGGCGACCGGTGAAGGTCTTATCGAAGCCACACGCAACGTGTTAGGCGGCTTGACCGCCCGCGAAGCGAAAGTGCTGCGCATGCGCTTCGGTATTGATATGAATACCGACCATACGCTGGAAGAAGTAGGCAAGCAGTTTGATGTAACGCGCGAGCGAATCCGTCAGATTGAAGCCAAAGCGCTACGTAAGCTGCGCCACCCCAGCCGCTCGGAGCCGCTGCGTTCGTTCCTTGACGAGTGAATGCCGTCAGTAGTGAATAGCGATAAGTGGTAAATAGAAAGTAGAAAGCCCGCCGTTCTCTGAACGGCGGGCTTTTTGTTGAAGCCAATTTGTTGAAGGTGATTGTGAAGGTAACTGTTGGCGTAGGTCGCTAGAGGCGTTCGTTGCCTGGCTTAAGTGACTATTTGCCGAGCCCGATAAATGCGGCGGGCCAGTAACAATAGTTCCAGAGTAGCGATTAAAATTAGACTGTAACCGAGCAATTCGACGACTTCTTCAGCGACACTCTTAAAAGTTCCTATGTAGCTGTCTTCAAGGATTAACTGCCAAAATTCCTGCCGCCCATAGAGACGTGAAAATATGTAAGTGGTTAGTACGCCGGCATTGAAAAGGCCAAAGGCAAAGGTATTGCTGTAGTAGGCGAACTCTTCAAGGAAATGTTGGCGCTGTTTAATTACCCAAAAAAGCGTGGGGAGAATAATTAGCGCAACCAATACTTTCCATGTGTCATCAGCGACATAATTATCTAAAAAGTGATCCTGTTCACGCACCAGCGAGGCGGCCACAAACGCCAGCAAAAGCAGGGTAATGGTAGGCCAGACTTTCAGCACTTGGCGGATATAGATGAGCATGGCGCAGCAGGTGGCCAGCACCAGCGTTTGAGTAAATTCAGTAAATCCCAGCTCAGAAAACCGAACTGTAGGTAAATAGAGCGCTTCTAAATAAGCACCTTGGGTAATCGCGCCGATAAACAGCACGTATAGCACCGCACGTACTAAGATGGTTTTAAATTCTATGGGCCAGGAAGGGGGAAGAGGCATACCGACATCCTTTGTAAGTAAGCAGCGTTACTATTCGTATATAGAAACATGCATAGGTGAATGTTCATTATATCGTCACACTTGTGTGTTGGCACGCCGATATTGCGGTAAATCACTCGACGTTTGGACGTCACCCCTGCAAAGTATCTAATAGACAGGCAATAACTACGTTTCGAGGCTTAATTGGCATGGCTATTAGTGTGTTTGATCTTTTTCGTATTGGCATCGGACCTTCCAGTTCCCACACGGTGGGCCCAATGCGCGCCGCCCGGGACTTTGCCCTTGCGCTTGGCGATAGCCGCCTCAGCCGGGTGGTAGTTCGGCTGCATGGTTCGCTGGCTGCCACTGGCGTGGGGCATGGGACGGATCAGGCGGTGATCATGGGGTTGATGGGCGAAGCGCCAGAAAGTATCGACCCAGACACGATTGCAGCGCGGTTAAAACAACTGGAGGAGGGTGATCCGCTGTTATTGGCTAATGGTCAGCAGATCGCCTTTGACGCTTCAAACGACGTACAGTGGGATGAGACCTGCCTGCCGTTTCACCCTAATGCCATGGTGCTGAGCGCCTATTGTGATGACGCGCTGGTAGCGACCAATACGTTTTACTCCCTTGGCGGCGGCTTCTATGTCGACCAAGCCAAGGCGGATCTTGGGGAAGTAGGCGAAGACAGCACTCAGTTGACGTACCCTTTCAATACCGCTGCCGAGCTGCTTGCCCTGTGTAAGCAGCATCAGTTGCGCATCAGCCAACTGATGCTTGAAAACGAGAAGGCTTGGCGGAGCGAAGCGGTCATTCGAGAGGAGCTGCTGACCATTTGGCACGCGATGAGCGACAGCATTGAAAATGGCTTGCGCGCGACTGGCCATTTACCCGGCGGTTTAAATGTACGTCGGCGGGCGCAGCTGCTTCATCAACAGCTGCTAAATCCACCGGCTAATCAGCGCTTGATCGTGTCGAGCTTTACCGTGATGGATTGGGTCAATGTGTTTGCGCTGGCAGTGAATGAAGAGAACGCCGCGGGGCGGCGTATGGTGACTGCGCCGACCAACGGCGCAGCGGGCATCGTCCCCGCCGTATTGGCGTACTACTTGAAGTTTGAACCCGACGCGAGCGAAGCCGATGTGGTCGATTTTCTGCTGACCGCTGGAGCAGTGGGCATTTTGTGTAAGAAGAACGCTTCAATTTCCGGGGCAGAGGTGGGCTGCCAGGGTGAAGTCGGCTCCGCTTGTGCCATGGCGGCCGCCGGGCTTGCCGAAGTGCTTGGCGGCACGCCGGGGCAGGTGGAAAACGCGGCTGAGATCGGCTTGGAGCATAATCTTGGCTTGACCTGCGACCCGGTTGGCGGGCTTGTTCAAGTGCCTTGTATTGAGCGCAATGCGATTGCCTCCGTCAAAGCCATTAATGCCGCGCGTATGGCGATGCACGGCGATGGTGAACACTTTATATCGCTGGATAAAGTGATTCGCACCATGCGCGATACTGGTCGCGATATGCAGGACAAATACAAAGAGACGTCCAAGGGCGGGCTCGCCGTCAATGCCATCGAGTGCTAGTCCAAAGGGTTAATAGGTAGCAGGGTGTCTATATTAGCCACCAGGTAGTCGACCAACTGGCGTATTTTGGGTGAAAGATGTCGGTGGCGAGGGTAGACCGCCCAAACGGCGGTATCGTGGTGCTGAAAAGGCTCAAGTACGGCTACCAGCTCACCGCTGGCCAAGTAGGGAGCTACATAATAATCAGGCAACTGTGCCAAGCCCAACCCTTTGCGTGTGGCGTCTAACAGCGCTGGGCCGGAGTTGCCGGTCCAGCACCCCTCGACGCGCACTTCGCGGCGTTGGCCGTTCACCTCAAATAGCCAGTTAGGTCGAGAGCCAATCAAGCAGCGGTGTTGACTAAGTTCAGCCAAGGTATGGGGTCGCGGCGCTTGGCGAAAGTAGCTTTGTGAGCCGACGATATACTCGCGGCGGTCGCATAGACGCCTGGCGATCAGGCTGGAATCCTTTAACACCCCCATGCGAATGGCAATATCGTAACCCTCCTCAATCAATTCAACCGGTCGGTTAGTGAAGTGCATGTGAACGTCCAACTGCGGATGTAAACATTGAAAATCATTCACCAGTGGCGCGATAAAGCGCTCGCCGAAGGTCGTGGCCGAGGTGAGTTTAAGCAGCCCATTGGGCTTGGCTTGCAGTTCGCTAAGTGCCTGCTCGGCATCGCGCAGCCCATCAAACAGATGACGGCAATGCTCTACATAGGTAGCCCCGGCATCGGTTAAGCGAATTTGACGGGTGGTGCGATAGAGTAATTGTACGCCCAACTGGTTTTCGAGCTGACTGACCAAGCGGCTAATATGCGAGGTCGACACCTTTAGGTGACGGGCCGCAGCAGAAAACGTGCCTAACCGCACTACTTCGACAAACGCTTCGATCCGGCTCCAGTGCTGCATGCTGACCCCTTAGTGCGATAGCGATTGTTGCTGTGTAACAATAATCTTATGAGTGTATCCCGCTTTATCTACTGCGCCTAGCTGACCTACACTGCTAGCATCGTTAGCGTATCAATGGAGTGTATAGCTTATGTCTAAATCTTTATCCCTGTGGTCGCGTGGTGCGCTGGCCGTTGCTATTAGTGCCGGTTGGGCTGCTAGCGCCCAGGCAGAGCTACCTACGCAACAGCAGGAGCAGGCTCCGGGCTGGTTTCGTATGATGGTCGGCGAGTACGAGGTGACCGCTTTATACGACGGCCACACGGCTATTGATACATCGCTGCTGAAAGGCATGGAGCAAGAAGAAATTCTCCGCCATTTGAACGCACTATTTATTGATGCGGAAAGCGGCATGCAAACGGCGGTCAATGCTTTTCTTATTCACACGGGTGAGAACTTAGTATTGGTCGATGCCGGTTCAGCTGCCTGCTTTGGCCCATCATTGGGGCAAGTGGAGGGTAATCTGCGCGCATCGGGCTACTCGCCCGAGGATGTTGACACTGTACTGATGACCCATTTGCACCCTGATCACGTGTGTGGGCTAGCCAATGACGATGGTGAAGCGGTCTACCCCAACGCTGAGCTACGTGCCAGCCAAGCCGATGCCGATTTTTGGCTGGATGAGGAGCGTGCAGCCGAGGCTCCTGAAGCCAATCAGCCCTTCTTTACCATGGCCCAAGAGGCGGTAGCGCCTTATCAAGAAGCGGATCGCTTCACCCCTTTCACTGCCGGTGATGAAGTGCTGATGGGTATCGTCGCACAAGACACTCACGGTCATACTGTTGGTCACTCAAGCTTTATGCTCAATAGCGATGATGACGCTATGCTGGTATGGGGTGACGTGGTGCACAGCTACGGCATTCAATTTGCCGACCCCACTGTGGCCATTGAGTTTGACTCTGACCCTGAACAGGCCATTCGCACGCGAGAAGAAGTCCTCGAAAGTGCGGTTGAAGATAAGCATTGGATAGCCGGTGCCCATATGCCATTCCCCGGGATTGGTCATATCGTCAAAGATGAAGAGGGCTATCGCTGGCTGCCGATTGAGTTTGGCCCAGTGACAACCGACGAGTAACGCCTCGGTTACTATTTTTGAAGTAATGAATATTTAGGAGTCAAAATGAAGTCACGCGCAGCTGTTGCACTGGAAGCGGGCAAGCCGCTTGAACTGGTTGAGATTGATGTCGAAGGCCCGAAAGCCGGGGAAGTGCTGGTAAAAATGGCCGCGACAAGCGTTTGCCATACCGATGCTTACACGCTTTCTGGTGCTGATCCAGAAGGGAACTTCCCCGCCGTCTTGGGTCACGAAGGGGCAGGCGTCGTTCAGGAAGTAGGTGAGGGCGTTACCAGTCTTAAGCCGGGCGACCATGTCATTCCGCTCTACACCGCTGAGTGCGGTAAGTGTAAATTCTGTTTGTCGGGTAAAACCAACCTGTGCGGCAGCGTGCGCGCTACCCAAGGTAAAGGAGTTATGCCTGACGGCACCTCGCGTTTCTCCTTAGACGGCAAGATGCTCCACCACTACATGGGGACCTCGACGTTCAGCGAGTACACGGTGCTGCCCGAAGTCTCCCTGGCGGTGGTGTCCAAAGAAGCCCCCATGGATAAAATTTGCCTGCTGGGCTGTGGCGTAACCACCGGCATTGGCGCGGTGCTCAATACCGCCAAAGTAGAGCCCGGCGCTACGGTGGCGGTGTTTGGTCTGGGCGCGATCGGTTTAGCCGTTATCCAAGGGGCGGTGATGGCCAAAGCGGGGCGTATCATTGCTATCGATGTCAACGAAGATAAATTCGCGCTGGCCAAGCAGTTTGGTGCCACCGATTTTGTGAACCCGAAAGCGTACTCAGACCCGATCCAGCAGGTAATCGTCGATCTGACCGATGGCGGTGTCGACTACTCCTTTGAGTGTATCGGCAACGTCAATGTGATGCGCTCTGCGCTGGAGTGCTGCCACAAAGGCTGGGGTGAGTCGATCGTGATCGGTGTCGCCGGGGCCGGTGAGGAGATCTCAACACGGCCGTTCCAGCTGGTTACTGGGCGGGTCTGGAAAGGCTCCGCGTTTGGTGGCGTAAAAGGGCGCAGCGAACTGCCAGGGTATGTTGATCGTTATATGAACGGTGAGATCAATATTGATGACTTTATTACTCACGATATGCCGTTTGAGAAGATCAACGAAGCGTTTGATTTACTGCATGCGGGTAAGAGCATTCGTACCGTGCTGCATTACTGAGTATCATTACCGAGATTGATAGCTAGCATGTTTAAAACGCGGTGGGGAGACCTGCCGCGTTTGCTGCATTTAAAGGAACCTGCCCATGAGCATGAGTGAAACTTTAGAACTGGTGTCCGCTAACCGTAGCTTCGGTGGCTGGCACAAGCGCTACCGCCACTACTCCCGTGCGCTGGACTGCGACATGGTCTTCGCCGTTTACTTGCCACCCCAGGCGGAAAACGAGCGTGTACCACTGCTTTGGTGGCTCTCTGGGCTGACTTGTAATGATGAAAATTTCATGCAGAAAGCAGGTGCTCACCGTTTGGCGGCTGAACTGGGTATTGCCATTGTCTGCCCAGACACTAGCCCACGGGGTACCAATTTACCCGGCGAGCACGAGAGCTACGATTTAGGCTCTGGGGCTGGGTTTTACGTCAATGCTACCGAGTCACCGTGGAAGCCTCATTACCGCATGTACGATTATGTGATTGAGGAGTTGCCCTCTGTGGTGCGCCAGCACTTCCCTGTTAACGGGCGTGAATCTATTAGCGGACACTCGATGGGTGGGCATGGAGCTTTAATCCTCGCGTTACGTCATCCAGGTCGCTTCAGTTCAGTATCGGCTTTTTCACCGGTGGTAAATCCGATGAATTGCCCCTGGGGCCAGCAAGCCTTTACTGCTTATCTGGGTGAAGATCAGTCGCGCTGGCGCCAATATGACGCCTGTGAACTGGTTGCCAATGGAGCATCACGTCAGCGGCTGTTTATCGACCAGGGTGAAGCGGATCAGTTTCTTGAAGAGCAGCTTCAGCCAGAGCGTTTAGAAGCCGTTTGTGAAGAGCACGATCATCCATTAACACTGCGTCGTCAGCCGGGCTACGATCACAGTTACTTCTTCATTGCCTCGTTCATTGAGGATCATCTGCGCTATCATGCAGACCACCTCATGAAGCGTTAAGGATTACTGGATGCTCAATCGCTCGCTGCGCCGTTTTATGCGTCACCTATGGCGGATTGTTTGGCGCGGCGTTTTAGCGTTTGTGCTGCTGTCAGTCGCGCTGGTACTGCTGTTCCGCGTGGTTCCGCCACCGGGCTCAATGGTGATGGTTGAGCGCAAAATACAGAGCTGGATCAACAGTGAGCCAATTCGTATACAGCGCGAGTGGCGCGGTTGGGATTCGCTCTCTGGCAACGCCAAACTCGCCGTTATTGCTGCCGAGGATCAGCGCTTCCCACATCATGGTGGGTTTGATCTCGTCGAGTTGCGTCGCGCGTTGCAGGCCAGCCAAGACGGCGGTCGGTTACGTGGTGCTAGCACCTTGAGCCAGCAAACGGCTAAAAATGTTTTCCTATGGACAGGCCGAAGCTGGACGCGGAAGGGGCTAGAAGCGTGGTTTACGCTGCTGATCGAGATACTCTGGAGCAAGCAGCGCATTTTGGAAGTCTATCTTAACGTCGCCGAATGGGATCGTGGCGTGTTTGGATTGGAGGCCGCAGCACAGCACTACTTTGGCGCCTCTTCCAGCTCGCTGACTGAGCGCCAAGCCAGTCTACTTGCGGCTATCTTGCCTAGCCCCTTGACCCGTAGTGCCGCGCGGCCCGATGCTCAGGTTGAGCGGCGCAGCCAGTGGATACGCCAGCAAATGCGCAATTTAGGCGGCGCCGACTATTTAGAGCATCTTTAGAATGTTTTTAGCTAGATATGGCTGGCTTATACACTGGGAGTGTTTTAAGAGCCCGCTGCCAGCCCTCATCTAGTCGTATTTCGCGTCGTTAATTTCTGCCAGTGCTTCCAAATTCGGGTAGGAGAAGTAGTAACCTTGCTGCATAGGAATGCCCAATGCCAGCAGGCAACGAGACTCCTCGCGGGTTTCAACGCCTTCGGCAATCAACTGTGTTCCCAATGTTTTTGCCAGCGCCACTAAGCTACGCAGTATGGCTTGACGGCGCTTATTGCTATCGCACTCCATCACCAGGTCGCGATCGATTTTTAGTGTATCTGGGCGCAGGTCAGTGAGTAGATCAAGGTTGGCATAGCCGTTACCAAAGTCATCCAGTGAGGTGGTAAAGCCCATTTCACGATAACTCTCAATAATAGTGCGCATATGCAGGCGGTCATTGACGCGCTCGGTTTCGGTAATTTCGAAATTGAGTCGCTCGGTGGGCCAACCTACGCGGTTTGCCGTTTCAAGTGTCGCTTGAATACAGGCTTCCGGTTCGTAGACTGCATTGGGTAGAAAATTAATCGAGAGCCGTTCCTGCATACCCAGTTCGCTGGCAAGCTCTATCGCTTTAATGCGGCAGGCCTGATCAAAGCGGTAGAGTAAATCATCAGTGACCTGCTCTAGAATTGAAAATGCGGATTCCCCATTGGGGCCGCGAACTAAGGCCTCGTAATAGATAATTTTCCGCTGACTAACGTCGACAATCGGTTGAAACGCCATTGTAAATGCAAAAGGCACCGGAGAATCGCACCGGTTACAGTGTCCTTTCACCCTGGCACAGTTATGTTGTGCTGACATGTTTATCCAAGCCCTTGAATAAAATTATCGTGATCTCGCCTTATTGGCGGGTTTGCGAATAACCAACACCACCCCGGTGATGGCAACGAACATCCCCACCAATCCCAATAGGGGAAGACGTTCGTCAAATAGCCACCACGCTTGAAGCGCGGTGACGGGCGGCACAAGATAAAAAAGACTCGCTACTCGCGAGGCTTCCCCCTTTTTTATCAAGGCCATAAGTAACAGAATAGCGGCAATCGAGAGAATCAACACTAGCCAGGCGAGTGTTAGAACAAACGTGCTGCTCCACTCCACCTGACGGGTCTCAAATAGCAGTGCACCGCTCCCCAGCAGCGCACCTGCTGCCAAATACTGAATAACAGCTCCAGAAAGCAGCGGCATACTGGTGCAATATCGTTTCTGATACAGCGTACCCAAAGAGATACCGAGCAACGCTGCGGTGACGCAAAGTAACGCACTAATGCCGAAGCCGTCGAAAAGGGATTCACCAATTTCCAACTTGCTGCCGAGCACCAAGCTAATGCCCATCAGTCCGAGCCCTAATCCTAACCATTGTCGCCAGGAGAGCTGTTCACCTAATAAAGGTCCGGCAAAGGCAGCGGTTAGTAGTGGTTGAATCCCAACGAGTAACGCCGCTAAACCAGCGGGCATGCCTAAATAAATACCGTAAAAAACGCCACCCAAATATGCGCCGTGGACTAGAAAGCCTGAAATGGCGATGTGTGTCCATAACCTAGGTGAGGAAGGCCAGGGAATACGCATTAAAAGTACCAGTGGTATTAACAGCATTAGCGTCAGCACGAAGCGTATAAACAAAAATGTGAACGGTTCTGCATAAGGCAGACCAAATTTGGCGCCAATGAAGCCTGTACTCCAAAGCAGAACAAAAAGAGCAGGCATGACAGCCAACCCAGCAGAAGGTAGGTCTATTGATCGTAAGTTTTTGAATAAATTAGACATTTATATTCCGAGTTGGCGTGTGTAAATTATTCCTTTGATACATATTGTTCTTTTTGTTACTAACTTTTACATAAAAAATTGAACCTGCTTAAAAACAGCGCGTCACAGTGGGCACATACATAACGCAATATTGAGGTTCTTTACTATGCAACGTATGACTGCTCTGTTCTCTGCTGCCCTGCTTGCCACTGGTTTAATGGCTGCTACTGCCAATGCCCAGCAAACGCAGGAATCAGCACAAGATCCAATGGCGACCCAACAAGCTGCACCTGCCCAGGATTTTTCTGACGATCAGCTCCAGCAGTTCGCCGATGCTTCTCAAGAAATTGCCGTGATTTCTCAAGAATATACCCAGCGTCTGCAGGAAGCGGAAGATGAATCAGCGCAACAGGAAGTACGCACTGAAGCGAATGACCGCATGATTGAAGTCGTAGAAGACAGCGGTCTAGATGTTGATACCTTCAATGCTATTGGTCAATCTATTCAGCAAGACCCAGAAATGATGCAGCGTGTTCAGGAAATGGCCAACCAATCCTAAGCCCTGCTGTTGATATCGGCTGATAAGGTATTTTATGTAGCTAGCTTATTAAATTAATTAGTCACATTTTTATCAGCTTGGCTTCGGCCATCCAAAACCCGGTGCATGCTGCACCGGGTTTTTTATTGCTTGTCGTTTTTTCATGATCCTTTTCGCCATGCTCGCCCTTATTGTGTGTTTCGGGGTTTACCTTCCGAAGCCTTCCCGCCACACTTTAGATTATGGGTTGATTATCCTGACTATTAACCGACAAGCCTTAAGGAGTCCGTATGGATGTCGAGCTGTTAGAAATACGCCAGCATATGGGACGCTTTCCCCCTTTTGATGGGCTGTCGGATGATCTTCTAGATGCCATTGCTGAACAGGTGGAAGTGAGTTACTTCAAAACTGGCAGCACTATTTTAGCGCTAAACGATACCCTCAATGATCTCTGTTATATCCGCAGTGGGGCGGTGGAGGTTTACCGCAGCCAGGGGGAGTTATATAACCGTTTAGGTGAAGGCGATATTTTCGGCCATTTCAGCCTACTGCGAAATCATAAAGTGCGGCTTCCAGCGAAGGCGATTGAAGATACCCTGATTTACTTTATCCCTAAAGCGGTCTTCCAAAGGCTGTGTGATGAGGATGAGCATTTTGCCGATTTTGTCGAGTTGGAGCGGCCACGGTTAGAAAGCGCCGCCGAGCAGCAAAAGAAATCCAACGACATGATGGTCACCCGGATACGCAAACTGCTAACCCGCTACCCGGTAATGGTCGAAACGACTACCAGCGTTCAGCACGCCGCGCAGCAGATGAGCGAAGCACAGGCCTCCGCGCTGCTGGTAATAAAAGAGGGTAGCGACAACCCACGCTACAGTTTTAAAGATAGCGAAGGCCAGACTTGGCAGATGTGCGGGATTTTAACCGACAGTGATTTTCGTACCCGCGTGGTGGCGGAAGGGCTATCGCCGCAAACCACGGTCGGCGAGGTGGTTTCCTCCAGGCTAATCACCGTGCAGTCGGACGCTTCTGTCTACGAAGCCATGCTGACGATGCTGCGCAGTAACGTGCATCACCTGCCCGTGCTCTATCGCCAGCGCCCGGTAGGCGTGGTGCACCTCTCCGATATTATCCGCTATGAGACCCATAGCGGCCTCTATTTGGTCAGCAATATCTTTAATCAGTCCAGCGCCCAGGGGCTGGCGCGCTTGGCACCGGATGTGCGCGCCGCCTTTGTACGCATGGTGCAAGAGGGCGCTAACTCGCAGATGGTGGGCAGTGCGCTCTCTACCATCGGTCGCAGTTTTACGCGACGGTTGCTGGAAATGGCTGAAGCAGAGCTCGGCCCTCCGCCGGTGCCTTACTGTTTTATGGTCAATGGCTCAATGGCACGCAATGAGCAGAGTATCGTGACTGACCAGGATAATGCGCTGATTCTCTCCGACGAGTTTGATCCTAAACTTCACGATGGGTATTTTTATGCCTTGGCAAAAATCGTTAGCGATGGCTTGGATGCCTGTGGCTATACCTACTGCAAAGGCGATGTGATGGCGACCAACGCTCAGTGGCGTCAGCCGCTCAGCGTTTGGAAAGACTATTTTAAGGATTGGATGGCCAACCCCACTCCTGAACGGCTACTGCACAGCTCGATTTTTTTCGACCTGGATAGCTGCTATGGCGAAGACCTCTTTGTGGAAACGCTGCAAGATTTGATTGCCGAGACAGCCCCCAAATCACCGCTTTTCTTAGCCGCCATGGCGCGCAATGCCTTAAATCGCACGCCACCGCTGGGGTTTTTCCGCACCTTTGTGATGGAGCAGGATGGCAAGCACAATAACTCCATCAACCTGAAGCGCCGCGGCACGGCGCCAATGGTAGATTTGGTGCGGATTCATGCTTTGGCCTGCGGCTCCAAAGCGCAGAACTCCTTCCAGCGTTTGAATGACATCAGCAAGACCCAGCTCTTGGCGAATGGTATGAGTGACAAACTTAGCTATGCGTTTGAGTTTTTATGCATGTCGCGGCTGCGCCATCAAATGATTGATCTGCAAGAGGAGCGCCAGCCGGATAACAACATCGAGCCTGAAAACGTTGCCGACAGCGAACGCCACACCCTCAAAGACGCTTTCCAGGTGCTAAGCAACGCGCAAAAGTTTCTCAAATTCCGCTACCCCATGCCCGCTCAGCGGCAGGGGCGTTAAGATGTTTGGTATACGCCCACGTCAAAAAATTACCCTGGCCGACTGGAAGGGCTATATGGCCCAGCGGGCACAGCAGGCTAAAAATCCCAGCATCCAACAATTTTTTGGGACGCCGCTGCCTGATCCTGACACTCCGATTTCCGAGGTGCCTATGGTGGCGCTGGATATGGAGACAACCGGGCTGGATGAGCGGCGACACGCGATTGTCAGTATTGGTGTCGTACCCTTCACGTTAAGCCGCATTAAGTTGGCCGAGCGGCGCTATTGGGTGGTCAAACCGCCCAGGCCACTTGATGAGGCCTCGATTGCTTTCCATCATATTACTCATTCTGAGATCGCCCAGGCACCAGACTTAGAGGCGATCCTGGACGATCTACTGGCCCAGTTAGCGGGCTGCTTAGTGGTGGTCCACTTTCGTAATATTGAGCGCCCCTTTTTGGATGCCGCTGTCAAAGCCCGGCGTGGGGAAGGCGTGCTGTTTCCGATGATCGATACCATGTCGCTGGAGGCGCGGATGCACCGCCAAACTCTATGGGCGCGTTTTCGTCGCTGGTTGGGCCGCCCACCGGTTTCCATAAGATTGCACGCAAGCCGCGAACGCTATGGGTTACCTGCCTATCAAGGCCATCATGCCCTCGTCGATGCGCTGGCAACCGCAGAGCTATTACAAGCGCAAATTGCCACCCACTATCGGCCCGGCACACCGCTAAAAGATATATGGTGTTAAAGCTATAAAACAAAAAAAACGGGCAACCCAATGTGTGAGTTGCCCGTTTGCGTACTCGCTAGCTAAGCCAAAATGCGTTTCATACCGCTTTTGGCTCGCTCATTAACCCTTTTACGATGGCATAACACGCCACCAGCAAAATGATGGTGAATGGGAAGCCCGTAGAAACGGCCATAGTCTGTAGTGCCGTTAGACCGCCGCCTAATAGCAGTGCAATCGCAATAGCGCCTTCAATGATTGCCCAGAACACGCGCTGAGGCTTAGGTGCATCGACCTTGCCACCGGCGGTAATCGAATCGATAACCAGCGAGCCTGAGTCAGAGGAGGTTACGAAGAAGATAATCACCAGGATGATCGCGATGAACGAGGTGATTTGTGACAGCGGCAACTGCTCCAGCATGATGAAGAGCTGCAGGTCGACACCTGCGTCACGCACGGCTTCAATACCCTGGCTGACATATTGATCAATGGCGGTACCGCCGAAAGTGGTCATCCACAATACCGACACCACAGAAGGCACGATCAGTACAGATATAAGGAATTCACGAACGGTACGACCACGGGATACCCGGGCTATAAACATACCGACATACGGAGACCAGGAGATCCACCATGCCCAGTAGAAGGCCGTCCAGCCTTGGCTGAAGTTGGCATCTTCACGGCCGAAAGGATTCGACAGCGCAGGTAAGTGAACGAAATAGTTGAGCAAGTTCTCAAAGAAGCCGGTCGCGATGAGCATGGTGGGGCCAACCGCGATCACAAAGAACAGCAGCAGCGCCGCCATAGCAATGTTGATCTTGGATAGCAACTGCACACCCTTATCAACGCCCGCCATAATCGAGCCAATAGCGATAACCGTGATACCCATGATCAGTAGAATCATGGTGATGTCACTTTCTGGCGCGCCAAACAGATACGTCAAACCGGCAGCCGCTTGAGTAGCCCCTAGCCCTAATGAAGTTGCTAGGCCAAACAGCGTGGCAAACACGGCAAGAATATCAATTAAGTGACCCGGCCAGCCCCAAACGCGCTCACCCAAGATTGGGTAGAACACCGAACGCATTGAAAGCGGCAAACCCTTATTGAACGAGAAGAGTGCTAACGATAGTGCGACGACCGCGTAAATTGCCCAGGGGTGTAGACCCCAATGGAAAATAGTGGCTGCCATGCCCAGCGCTGCTGCACCCGCGGTATCACCTTCGGCTCCACCTAGCGGAGCCCAGCTGCCACCGTCAAGGGAGGTGCCAAAGTGGGTCAAAGGTTCATTAACGCCAAAGAACATCAGGCCAATGCCCATGCCTGCGGCAAACAGCATCGAGAACCAACCCATATAGGTAAAATCGGGCTTGGCATCGGCGCCACCAATGCGGATTTTACCTAATGGTGAGAAAATCAGGCCCACACATAAAATAACGAAAATATTGGCGGCTGAAATAAAGAACCAAGCTAGATTGCCGGTCAAGAAGCCGAAAATAGCGTCGTAAATAGGCGCAATCGTTTCTTGCAACGCTAGCGTCATTATTACAAACAGCAACACCACAATAGCTGAAATCGTAAATACCTTGCCGTGCAGGTCTAAATTTAAACCCATGGTATTTGTGGTGATATTGTCTTGGCCGATTACATAATCGGTATCAATCAGATTCGCCGGGCCATCTGGAGCAGGAATGCCCTCAGAGACCGGCTCTTCAGGGGGACGTTTGTCGTCGTGGTTATCCACTGGAGCCTCTCTACTTCGATCAAGATGTTTCGATCAAAAAATGTTGAACAGAAACCAAGATGTGGTTTTCAACCAGCATTGCATGGCGTGCATTAAGGCGCACACAATAGCAAAACGGCTGGAACTGTGTTCAACGCATTGTGAACCATCGGGCTTATAGTACTGATCAAAAACAGTACTTATAACGACAACAGAGGGCCTAAGCCCCCTGTCATCGTATTTGCACGAGTAGTTTAGCTGTCAAGCCACTGCTCAACCACGTCTTGGTTATCCTCTACCCACTGCTTAGCGTTTTCGTAGGGGTCGCTGCCGTCTTCCTGGTTCATGAGCATAACTTCACCCATTTGCTCAGGCGTCCATTCGAAAGCGTCGAGAATGGCATAGGCTTCCGGCATGTCATCTTCCAGGCCTTCACGAACTGCGGTATGGATCTGCTCCGCACCACCGTAGACATTTTCAGGATCGTCTAGGTATTTGAGGTCAAAGCGGGCGAACATCCAGTGAGGCGTCCAGCCGGTCACAACGACGTTCTCTTCGTTAGTAATGGCGCTCGACAGTGCCGCCGTCATAGTGGCACCACTACCGCTGCGCAGATCCAGCTCAAGGTCATAGGTATCCACAACCTCTTCAGTGAGGCTCATTAAGCCAGCACCGGGGTCAATACCGATAATCTCGCCATTAAAGCTGTCGGCGTTATCGTTGAGGTCAGCAATAGAATCGACGTCGGTGTACTCAGGAACAACGAGACCCAGTTTGGTGCCGTCAAGGTTAGGGCCAAGGTCTTCGATGCTATCACCCAAGCGTTCCATGTAATCAGCATGGGTGGTGGGCAGCCAGGCGGCCACAATAGCATCCGCATCGCCAGAGGAGAGCGCTTGGAACATGGCAGCGGCGGAAAGTGAGGTGAGATCAACCTCATAACCTGCTTGTTCCAACACCGCGGCAATCACGTTGGTAGAAGCGACTTCAGATGACCACTCCACGTAGGCTAGATTAATCGGGCCTTTCTCTTCTTCGGCCTGCGCCGCGCTGCTGACAGCTACACCAGCACCCGCTAGCAGTGCCAGTGACGCAAGACGGATACGGAGGTTCAATGTGCGATGTTTCATTCACTTTCTCCCTTGGGTATAAAATTATTAATGTACACAGCTTAAAAACATAGCAGCTGCAAAAACAGCATGATGAGCAAAAAGCGACTTAGCAAGCGTATGGCTCAACGCAGTCGCTTCTGCTGTGTTGCTTTATTGCCGTGTTTTTCTGAGCGACTGGGTTAAGCGATCAAGCAGCATGGCCAGAATGACGACCGCAATGCCCGCCTCAAAACCATCACCAGGGCGCAGACGTTGTATAGCGCGCCATACTTCGCTGCCTAGCCCATCGGCGCCGATCATGGCAGCAATGACCACCATGGAGAGGGCAAGCATAATAGTCTGGTTGATGCCGGCCATGACCGTGGGTAGTGAGAGCGGCAACTGCACTTTGAACAGTTTCTGTCCCCGCGTGGCGCCGTATGCATCGGCAGCTTCGATTAGCTCCACTGGAACCTGACGGATACCCAGTGTGGTAAAGCGAATCGCCGGGGGCATCGAAAAGATCACCGTGGCAAAAATTGCTGACACCGAGCCAATACCGAAAAACGGAATGGCAGGAATCAGATAAACGAATGCCGGCATGGTCTGCATAAAGTCTAGTATCGGCATAATGACCCGGTAAAGCCGATTGGAGAGGGCCGCAGCAATGCCGACAGGTAACGCAATGACCACCGCCACCATGGTAGCGAACACCACCAGCGTGAGCGTCTCGATCATTGGGTTCCAGAGGCCCAGGTTCCAAATCAGTGCCAAACCGGCGACGGCGCCGATGGCTAACCTAGGGCCCGCCAGTTTCCAGCATAGTAGTGCTATCAAACCGAGCAGTGCCCACTCAGGCAGCCACATTAAGCTGTCGTTGAGTACATCAATGCCGGTTTGCGTAAAGCGAGAGATGCCTCGGGTAACCAAAGAGTATTCGCTGGTCAACCAAGTCAGGCCGCTTTCGATCCAATCACCTAGCGGGATGCGTGGGATATCCATTATTGCTCTCCTGCCCGTGCCAGTTCATCGAGTACTGCGCCTTTAACCACCACCCCAAGCAGTTGTTCCTGCTTATCAATCACGGCGATAGGGAAGCTTTTTTCACTAAACATGGCAAACAGGTTATGCAGCGGTTCATCCATAGGGACTTTGCGAAAATCCTGGGTTAAATAGGGGATAATTGAATCAGCCCCCTCTTCAATTGCCCGACTGGCGGCGTCCACTTCCAGTAGTCCGAGCAGACAGCGATCGCGATCAACTACATAGATAGAGTCGATAGTGTGGTCGCGCATGCGGTGAAGTGCCGTACGTGGCCCATCGCTTTCGCGGGCGGTGGTGCGTAGTGGGCGCATGGCGCTCTCGGCGGTCAGAATACGTGACCGATCAACCCCTTCGATAAAGCGCCGCACGTAATCATCGGCAGGCTTTGTCAGAATCTCTTCTGGCGTGCCGATCTGTACCACTTCTCCATCTTTTAGCAGCACGATGCGGTCGCCAATGTTAAGCGCCTCATCCAGATCATGGGTGATAAAGACGGTGGTCTTTTGCATTTTCGACTGCAGTTGTAAAAGCTCTTGCTGCATGTCTTTGCGAATTAGCGGGTCGAGTGCGGAGAAGGCTTCATCCATTAATAGCACGGTGGCATCGTTGGCCAGCGCGCGGGCCAGGCCGACCCGCTGCTGCATGCCGCCGGAAAGTTGATTTGGGTAGGCGTCTTCCCAGCCCTCCAAGCCAACCTGCTTCAGCGAATCATGCGCAATCTTGTGTCGTTCTGCTTTCTCTACGCCGCGAATTTCCAAACCGAACTCGGCGTTTTGCTGCACAGTGCGGTGAGGAAATAGCGCGAAGTTCTGAAACACCATAGAGAAGTGGCGACGACGACACTCAAGCAGAGCTTTCTCTTTCAGCGTCGGAATGTTTTCGCCATCAATGACGATCTCGCCTTCGGTGGTCTCTATAAGGCGATTAAGGCAGCGAATCAACGTCGATTTTCCCGACCCCGATAGGCCCATTATGACCAGCAGCTCACCTTCGTAAACATCAAACGATATATTCGATAGTCCCAGCGTCTGGCCTGTTTTCTCCAAAATTTCAGGGCGCTTCATTCCCTGGTTACGCAGTTCGATGGCTTTTTGTGGGTGCTTACCAAAGACTTTACTTAATCCGCGCACTTTAATTTTGACGGGTCGTGTCTCGTCCATCGGCGATGCCTTTTTAGTGAGAGGAATGGGCGTGTGTCGTTGCTACGCCATTCATAAAGAAATAAGAGCTTGAGTTGGATAATTTATTAAAAATTATTATACATAGGTAGGGCCTGTGTGTCACAACGGCTCGCTCAACGGGGCAATTAACGCCACATGTGTCATTTTTTACCCACTAGAATTTATATGATGGAGCGTTTTGTACGCGCACGTTTTGTTTTTTATGATAATGATTTAATTGATATTTTTATTATTTATGCTGTATTGGCACAGGAAGTGAATGTGATCTATGTAATTACCTCAATCTCGAAAATATGATTGATGAGTAAATAAGTTGTGTAACGAAGGAAGAGTAGCCAAGTCGTCATTTAAGTAATTTGATGTTGAAGATATTAACGGTGCCAGTAATGGAGGTGGGTATTATGGATAATCAACATAACCACATTGAACATCAGCAAATTTCCAAACGCCCACGTTGGTTAACGCTGTGCATGATGGCCACAGCGGCAAGCGTCATCGTATTAGCTGGTTGTGGCGACAATGAAGAAACTGCTCCCCCCGCTGAGGAGACTTCGCCACTAGAGCAGGATGCAACTACCCAGCCCGAATCGACGATGAGTCAAGAGCCAGCAATGGAGCAAGACCCTGGTTTACCTGAAGAGTCAGGTTCACAAGGTTCGATGTCTCAAGATGCGATGACTCAAGAGAATGGCACCACTTCTGGCGAACCTATGACTGGTCAGGATATGCCCGAAGACACCATGGATGAGCCTGTAGAAGGTACCATGGATCCAGATGACGAAGCTGGTTTTGGTGAGGGCACTGACCCAATGCCTGGCACCGACAGTGAAGATGACGAGAATTCGAGCTCTGCTCAGTGAAGTATGCATGACACGTATTGAGCATGTATTGCGCCAATACTGAGGCCAATACCGAGTTAGTACCGCTCCCTACGATGGTAAGTCGCATCAGCTGTCTGTTCCCTGCGGCTGCTCCACACGATTTACCATCCTTTTCGCCCCCGCGCCCGCGGGGGTTTTTTTGTCTTGCGTTTGGCCCTCTAGCAAGTCAGTTTTAGAAGGCTGTTTTAGTTATTCCTGATTGTGCTTATTCATCGTTGTCTTCTAAGCGACGGTAGAGCGTGCGACGTGCAATCCCCAACACCTCGGCAGTGCGCCGTTTATTGCCACCCGTTGCTTCTAATACTTTGTTAATATAGCGTTTCTCGACTTCTTCTAAACTCGGCCAGCGAATCGGTGGAGGGGCTGGTAACTGTCCACTAGCGAGCAGTTCGCCACTGACGGCAGGCACCAGCGGTGTGCCGGTTTCCACAGTGGATTGCTCCCGCAGTCGTTCGGGCAAATCTTTGTGGTTAAGGGAGCCATCTTCGCTCAGGGTAACGCCGCGCATAATGGCGTTTTCCAATTCGCGAACATTGCCGGGGTAGGCGTAATTCAGCAAATTGTTGAGGGCTTCGGGTTCGATTTGCTCTATCTGTTTGCCCTGTGCCTCTGCGTGCTTGTCGATAAGAGCAAACACCAGATGCTCGATATCGGTACCGCGCTCCCTCAGCGGCGGAATACGCAGCGAGAAAGTTTCCAGCCGGTAGAAAAGGTCACTACGAAAGTTACCTTGCTCTATCTCTTTGTCTAAATTTCGATGGGTCGCCGCGATAATGCGAACATCGACCGGTTCTTCGCGTTCACCGCCCACGGGACGCACAGTCTTTTCCTGCAGCGCCCGTAGTAATTTAGCCTGCAGATTGATAGGCATTTCACCAATTTCATCTAAGAAAAGGCTGCCGCCCTGGGCGCTTTGGAAGAGCCCCTTACGCGCTTCGTTGGCACCAGTAAAAGCACCTTTTACGTGGCCAAAGAACTCACTTTCCATCAAGTCGGCGGGAATGCTGGCACAGTTGACCGGCACGAAGGGCTGGTCGTTGCGCGGGCTCTCTTGATGAATGGCGCGGGCGAGCAGCTCTTTACCGGTACCGCTTTCACCCAGGATCAGAATCGGCGCATCGCTTTTGGCAAGGCGTGAGGCGTCATGAAACAGCGCCTGCATGACCTGGCTTTTACCCACAATACCGTGGAAATGGCTGATATCCGCGTCGTGTGAAACCGCCAAACGCTGCCGCTCAAGTACCCGAAAGACGGCATCGCGAATAGCATCAAGATCAAGCGGTTTGGTGAGAAAGTCGTCAGCGCCAAGCTTTAGCGCCTCGACTGCCTGATCAATAGTGCCAAAGGCGGTAATCACAATAATCCCCAGCTCACTGCCCGCTTGGCGCAGCTGCTGAAGTAACTGGATGCCTGTCATTCCCGGCAGGCGTACGTCGGTAATAACCAGTGAGACGGTGGTGTGGCTCAGTAAGGCAATAGCCTCTTCAGCGCTAGGGACGCCCAGCGTTGCATAGCCTGCATCCTGCAGCTCTTCCTCTAATAACTCACGTATAGCGGCGTCATCTTCCACCACCAATAAAGGTAAAAGGTGTTCCTGATGGGTCACAAACGTTGTCCTCACGCGGATGCGGTTTCACTAAGGGGAAGCGTAATTTCAAATCCAGCGCCGCCTAGGGCGCTGTCAAACACGCCGATCGTGCCGCCGTGGTCGTTAATAATGCGGTGTACCATAGAGAGCCCCAAACCACTGCCTTGCCCGACAGGTTTGGTGGTGAAAAATGGATCGAACACTTTTTGGTGATGGGAGTCGGGGATGCCCGGGCCATCATCTTCAACCCATAGTACTAATTCATGTTCTTGCTGCTGGGCTCGCACCCGAATACGGTTAACGTCGGGGGCTTGCGCGGCGTTTCTCAGTAAATTGGTTAACACCTGAACAATTTGTTGCCCGTTGGCGAGTAAATTGGGTGTCGGTGACGGTAATTCAATGTCTAGGCGAATATTGCGCGGCTCTAGTTCTTCTTCCACTAACTCACTGGCACTCATAATAAGCTGGTCGAGCGCCTGTTCGCCTTTCTCCACGTTATGTTGTCGGCCCAATTCCATCAATTGACGCACGATTTCAACGATGCGTTCTACTTCGCCGCGGATTCTTCCTAAGCGTGCTCGCTCGTCATCACCAATGACATCCCTACGAGCTAAGCGCTGAGCCTGACCATTGATCACCGTTAGCGGCGCGCCTATTTCATGGGCAACCCCCGCGGCGAGTACGCCCAGCTCGGCCAGTTTTTTCGATTTACGCAGGCGTTTTTCGAGTTCGATCTCACGCCGTTGGCGATCTTCGATTTCGTGGTCTTTCTCTGCCATCGCGTCCAGCATGCCATTTAAACCGGAAGCGAGGCGACGATATTCAGTCGGGCCGTCTTCTGTGGCGCGTTGACTGCGATCACCATCCTCTACCAGCAGCATCACGTGGAGTAAGCGGTTAAGCGGGCGCTCGATATGGCGACGAAATCCCCACCAAATACTAAAGACAATCCCGGCGGCCCCAATCACAAAGACCAGCACTGCCACAATGCTGATAAAGCCAGTGTAGTTCTCAATCCCAGTATTTAAACGATTAACTTGAAGCACGCCATACACAGTGCCATCTTGCGAGCGCAAAGGTGTCAACGCAGAGTAGTAGTTCCATCCATCATGCTGTCGATAATTGCTATATAAGTCATCGCGCTCAATGACCTGCTGAATTTCTTCTCGGCTGAAAATATCTTTGCCCAGGCCTAGTCCGTAAATATCGCGCCCATCGGTATCAAACACATAGGCGCCATAAATGCGATGGAAGGAGAACGCCGACTGTAGCGCTTCTTCAAGCGGGGTGTTGCTGTCGGGGGTGATGGCGTAGCTCAGGGAAGAACTCAGCGTACGAGTGATAATCTCAACTTCCGTTTGCAGCTTTGAGCGTACGTTATCCTCAAGCGACTTAATCGCCACCAAGCTAAACACCACCAGGATGACAAACAGCGGCACGATCACTGTTAAAATAATTAAGTTGCGTAAGCGCATGCGGCATCCATGGTGGTATCAATACGGTTTTGTATTAGCGAGTGAGTGGGCCGCTACGGATGCGTTGGCGCCAAACGATACAAGCCGCCCTGAGGGTCATCAGTCAGCAAATAAATACCATCAGGCCCTTGGCGAACATCTCGAATGCGGCCAATTTCCCCATCTAAAATTAATTCTTCTTCTGCCACGCTGCCGTTCTCCAAGCGCAGGCGCAGCAGCTTTTCACTGCCTAGTCCACCGGCCAGTAAGTTGCCTTCCCACTCGCCAAAGGCGTCGCTGGTTACTTCTGCAAGCCCGGCGGGTGCGAAGCGGCCTTCAAAGACGTATACAGGGTCCACCATCCCAGGCAGTGAATCTTCGCCAATCGGCTCGTTGGTGGCGTAATCATTGCCCTGGCTGGCATCCGGCCAACCATAATTATTGCCTGCTTCAATGCGGTTCAGCTCATCACCGGTACGTGGGCCATGCTCTGACGCCCAGGCTTCACCGTTGCTCATGACGGTCATGCCTTGGATATTGCGGTTCCCCATGGAGTAGATTTCGTCCAGCGTGTCATCATCATCCACAAAGGGGTTGTCATCCGGCACGCCGCCGGTAGCGGTAAGGCGCAACGTTGAGCCAGCATGGTCATCGCTTGCTTGGGCGCGGGGCGGCTCGCTACCGCGGTCGCCGATGCTCATCAGTAGGGTGTCGTCGGGCAGCCATGCTAGCCGCGACCCATAATGGCGGCCAGGGCCTGATGCGCGATCCTGCTCAAATAAGTGTTCTACCTCTCCTAACTGATTGCCCTGCCATTTTACCCGCGATAGCGCTGAAAGGCTGTTATCGCCTTCGGGCTTGCTCCAGGTGAAATAGATCCAGTCGTTTTCACCACCATCGCCTTTAAAATCAGGATGTAAAACCACATCTAACAAGCCGCCCTGACCTCGAGAACTCACTTCTGGCATGCCTTCCAGGGTACTGGCCTCGCCACTTTCCGGGTCGATAAGGTTTAGCTGCCCGCTGCGTTCGCTCACTAGGTAACGGCCATCGGGTAAAAAGGCCACCGCCCATGGGTGCTCGAACCCATCAGCCATGCGCTCAATGGACAGCGTAAGGTGATCGGTTTCCAGCGATTCCTGCACAACTTCCGCATTGGCTGTGTTAATAGCCCCCGCCAGCATTAGTCCACCGATTCCTGCCAAAGCGCTAGCGGTAAGGCGGCGAGGAGTTTGATTGCGCGTGTTCGTATAATGCATAGCGTGGCCTCAAGTAGTGTTAGTGCCCGTTATCGTTGGCAATAGTCTAGCAGTGACTCTTCACCCACGTTGAGGTTCCGCTAAGAGTGTTTCAACGGCGTTCTTGAAATGCGGGCTTACATTAGCAAAGCGAGTAGCGCCGGTACATAAAGCAGCGCTAACAGGGTCGAACAGAATACTAGGCTTGCGACATAGGCAGGCTCGCGCTGGGCACGTTGGGCAAATAGGTAATTGAAGACCGCCACCGGCATACACATTTGCACCACTAAAATACTTTGTGCAATCGGGGGGAGGCCCACCCAGCCAGCGATAAACCAAGCCGCGACTGCGGCAAGCGGAATACGCACCAAGCTAAACCCCAGCCCCGAGCGCAGGTTTTTAACCTGAATGCTGGCCAGTGACACGCCTAGCGTGATCAGCATGAGCGGTACCGTGAACCCGGACATTAAATCCACGGTGTTGGCCAGCCATGCGGGTAACTCAGTACCCGTCAGCAGCAGCGCCATGGAAATAACAATGGCGTACACCGTCGGCGTTTTAACCAGGGTTTTGAGTGGGTTGCCCTGGCTATTGAGCGCAGCGCCCAAGGTAAATTGAAATAGTGATACGGTGACCATGACCGTGATGCCGTAGGCAAAGCCCGCACTGCCAAACGCGTACAGCACTACGGGTAAGCCCATGTTGCCGGTATTGGGATACATCATGGGAGCAAGTAAAACCCGCCAACTGCGACGCAACAGTTTTGCCACCAAAAAGGTCGCGGCCCCCATGGTGAGAATCACTAACGCGGCGGCCAGCATAGTTTGGCCGAAAGTGGCTGCATCAATGTCGGCGCCTGCAAGAGACGCCAATACCAATGAGGGCGTACCAATGTTAAATACGAGCCGGGTAATGAAGTCGACCGGGTAAGGGTGGCCTAAGCGTATCCAGGAATAGCCAAGCCCTGCACCGGCAAGCACAGGCGCCATGACGGCAAAAAGTTCGGCAAGCATTTACTGTCCTTGGCAATCGTTAGCTGCCTATTGTCGTTAATGAGCGGGCTAACTGGCAAGGTAAACACTCGAATTCCGCTAAACAGTCGCGGTTGTTCCGCGCCACTGGGCCGGCACTTGGCTGCGTAAAAACTCCAACAAGGCGTGGGTTCGGCGCGATTGGTGGCCATAAGCGTAGAGCAGCGTAATGGGTAGTGGGGTTGGCTCCCAGCCAGGTAGGCAGTTAATCAATTCACCTGGATGATGTTGTTCGCGCTTTGCGGTTAGCCAGTGAGCGAGTAGGCCAATACCCTGACTGCGCGCGATGGCATCAATGTGTAGCGCGGTGAGATCCACCCGCAGCCGTGAGCGGGGCGGGCTAAAGGTATATTCGCCATACTCAGAGTGAGATAGCAGAAGCCCGTTGGAAGCAGTGCCCAACAGGTCTATCCAAGCATGTTGATTCAGCTCTTCAGGGTGATTGGGTGTTCCTTTATCCGCGAGATAGGGAGGGCTTGCATATAGCCCACGGGTTAAGTGACCCAAACGCTCCTGATTAAGCCCGCACTCATGGGTTGGCCCCAGCCACACGTGAACACTGTTACTGTGCATTTTAGTCGGCGGCGTCTCACGGGTATGCAGCGTTAATTCCACTTTTGGATGACGATTTAAGAAAGCATCAATCGCGCTGGCTAACCAACTGCGCGCTAGAGCGCCATGAACCTCAAGGGTTATTTCACCGCTGATCTCTTCGCGCAGTTCAGCCAGCGCCTCTTGGCTATGCGCCGCCATCGCTAAAAGCTCAGTGCAGTAGTTGTGAAACAGTAGCCCCGCCTCAGTCGGGATTAAGCGGTTGGCCTGGCGCCGAAGAAGGGGTTGATTAAGCCGGGCTTCGAGCTGGCTAATGCGACGGCTTAACGTCGATTTGGCTAATCCAAGCTTCTGGGCACTGCGTGTCAAACTGCCCGTGGTCATCACATCGGCAAAAGCGGTGAGTTCGTCAAAGTCATACATGGTCAGGCCCACGGGATAAGGGTGAGCGCTAATTGTGCCACTGTTTGGTGCGAATGAAAATAATAGGCATTTGTGTTCCGTTTGGTTGAACGTACCGTCTCACCCTATTGTGTAAAGAGTGTGCAAAAATATTAATGCTAATAATTCGCATTTAATAGAGCGGTTGCTCACTCACCACGAAGGATTTTGCTATGTCACCCTGTTTGCGTCGCACGCTGCTAGCCAGCGCGATTTGTACCCTATCCAGTGGCGCTGTATGGGCACAGGAAGCGCCCCGCTTAGACGATATGGTGATTACAGCGTCCGGCTTTGAACAGCAAATCACCAATGCACCCGCGTCCATCAGCGTGGTTTCTCGCGAGCAGTTAGAGCGGGGCCACTACCAGAGTGTAACTGATGCCTTACGTGATGTTCCTGGCGTCATAGTTACCGGGGGCGGGAGAGGGGATAACGGCCAAGATATCTCGATCCGGGGTATGCCCTCCCAGTACACGCTGATTTTGGTGGATGGTCGCCCGCAAAATTCGCGCGAGTCTCGCCCCAACGGTAGTGCCGGGTTTGAGCAAGATTGGTTGCCACCGTTACAGGTCATTGAGCGTATTGAAGTAGTACGCGGACCGATGTCGACGCTGTATGGCTCCGATGCCATTGGTGGTGTCATCAACGTGATTACCCGTAAAGTTGCTCAGCAGTGGCACGGTAGCGTTCAGCTCGACACGGTGCTGCAAGAAGACAGTGATTCCGGCGACAGCCGCCAGGCCAACTTTTATCTCAGCGGGCCCTTGGTAGGTGATCGGTTAGGCCTCCAGCTCTATGGCCGTGCCTCCCAGCGCGATGAAGACAACATCATTAACGGCTACGAAGATAAAAGCCTGCAAAGCCTTACGGCGCGGCTGAGTTTCGCCGCCTCGGATAATCACGACTTCACTGCTGAAGCGGGCATTACCGAGCAGGACCGCCAGTCGCTGATGGGTAACTCGGCACCTTCAGAGGGCTGCCGGGGAGGCTGTAGCGATAGCTTTAATGAGTTTACCAATCAGCATGTTGCTGTAACCCACAGCGGGCGCTTCGATTGGGGGACCAGCGAAAGCTACCTACAGCGTGAACGTAGTGAAAACAAATCACGTGATATCCAAATCACCAACACTACTGCCAAAACCAGCGCAGTCATTCCGCTAGGTGTACACATGGTGACGTTGGGGGCTAGCTACGAAGAAGAGTCATTAGAAGACAGCACTACCAACACGATTTCTTCACGCACTGAGATTGATAATAGCCAGTGGGCCATCTTCGCTGAGAATGAGTGGATGTTGACGAACACGTGGGCGCTAACCGGCGGCTTACGCTTGGATAATGATGATAACTTCGGCAGCCATATTAGCCCGCGGCTTTATAGTGTTTGGAACATGACCCCAGACTGGACGTTAAAAGGAGGCGTCTCTACTGGTTATCGTTCGCCCAATCTACGTGAAATCACCGCTGATTGGGGGCAAACCAGCCGTGGCGGCGATGTTTACGGTAA
The DNA here is from genome assembly GCF_022489065.1 of Vreelandella neptunia. Taxonomy (GTDB): domain Bacteria; phylum Pseudomonadota; class Gammaproteobacteria; order Pseudomonadales; family Halomonadaceae; genus Vreelandella; species Vreelandella neptunia_A. The sequence goes on from NZ_JAKVTW010000003.1 coordinate 88,831, forward strand.
TCCCGATTTACAGCCAGAAACGTCGCTCAATAAAGAGTTGGCGCTGTTATATGCCAATGATGCGGGGCTAAGCGGGGGCGTTACGGTATTCCATAATGATTTTAAAGATAAGATCACTCGAATTGCATGCCCTGAAGGTGTGTGTGCCGAGGGAGCGAATCGGTTTGGTAGCGATCCTACTTATCGCATTAACATCGATGAAGCGGTAACCCAGGGAGTAGAAGTCAGCCTCTCTGCGCCGCTTACCGATACCGTTGAGCTAACCGGTAGTTACACCTTTACCGATTCTGAGCAAAAAAGCGGTGATTATGCTGGCGAGCCGTTAACTCAGCTTCCTCGCCACCAAGTTTCTGCCTCGTTAGATTGGCAAGTCTCAGCCAAGCTGAGCCAGTGGACCAAGGTGACCTACCGCGGAGAAGAGAGCCAGCCCAATACCGGCCCTTCACAAAGTGCCACCGTGGCGCCGTCTTACACCTTTATTGACGCCGGTATCGGCTACCAGTTGAACGAAAATACTCAACTCAACGCCGGCATCTACAACCTGTTCGATGAAGAGATCGACTACGATGAGTATGGCTATGTGGAAGATGGCCGTCGCGTCTGGTTAGGTTTGAACGTCGCCTTCTAAATCGTCAAAACCATCACCAACAAAACAACAGCGGCTATCTAGCGATAGCCGCTGTTGTTTTGTTGGTGCATTTCAAGCAGTACTTAAAAGATGAAAAAAAGCCCCAGCGCATGGCCGGGGCATAAGTCAGCATTGAAACAGTAGCGAGCTGGAGGGGGTTAGAACTCGTAGCGTGCCGAAAGCCACAGACGGCGACCTTCCTCACTATTGGCGTAAACGTTGCCAAAGTTGGTGCCATCACCGTAGGCGCGATAGTCGACAAAATCTTTATCAAAGAGGTTGTAGATCGTAGCGCTCAGGTTAAGGCTGTCATTCACCGCGTAATTACCGCCCAGGTGAAATAGTGAATAGGCTTTAAAATCCCCTAAATCATCATAGGAAGGAGCTCCACGAACGCCTTCACGATTACGGTATCGCTCGCTGCGGTACTCCGCTGATAGCCATGTATCCAGCTTCGCGGTGGTTTGCCAGCGCAGCGTTGCATTTACTGCGTGCTCTGGGGTATCGGTAAGCGGGTCGCCTTCGTTCTCGCCGCTTTGCTGCTCCGAGTCTGTATAAGTGTAGTTGGCATTTAAACGCCAGGCCGGATTGAACTGATAGCTGGTGGATAGCTCAACGCCCTGGGTGATAGCTTCGTCAATATTCACGTCTTGGCCATACAGCCCGTCGGGAATCAACGGATCGTTTTCGATCAGGATATCGTTGCCACTGGCTATCTTGTCGTCAAACTGGTTGTAGAAAAGCGTGGCGCTGGCGGTGAAGCCCTGCTGGTTATCGTAATGCGCGCCTATTTCGCTGCTGGTGCTGGTTTCCGGTTCAAGGCTTGGATTGCCGATCGTCAGTATAGTGCCTTGCCCCGTAACGCCGTTAATACCGTCGTGCAGGGCGTTGAGCGTGGGGGTTTTGTAGCCACGGCTAACGCCGCCCTTAAGTGTCCACTCCGGTGTGGTGTTCCAGACTAAATAGCCGCGTGGGCTGAACTGGCTACCGAAAGCATCGTGGTGGTCATAACGACCACCCAGAGTAAGGGCTAAATCGTCGCGCAGTAGCCACTCATCCTCAGCAAACAGCGACCAGGTGGTTTGCTCGAAGGTTTCCCCGGCCAAGCCGTCGTCGAGTTCGGCATCCCACCACTGCATACCGACAGTCGTCATATGGTCGTCTAACGGCATTACGAATTTGCTATCGAGCACCGTGTTAGTGGTTTCAAGCTCACGGGGCCCCCCGCCGACAATGCCTGGAAAGCCGTCGTAAGCCTCGCCTATTGTACCTGGAATGGTGCGCCCTTTGGTTTCGGTGGTATTGCGCATTAGGCTAGTTTCCAACGTGCCTGATGCAAACCGACCCGTGTGGCCAATCGCGGCTTGCTCACGCTCAAAGCGAAGCTCATCTGAGTACCCGAAAGCTTCGCCGGGCTCGGGTTCGCAGCTACGTGAGCGACCATCCAGTGTCCCTAACTGACATTCGTCGTTGTTATAGCGCTGTCGGTTTACTTCACCATCTACCCAAAGATCATTATTAGCGTTAGGTGTCCAGGTTAGTTTGCCGCCTAGATTGTAAACATCTCCCTCTACAGGGCTGGGGCCGCGCTGGCTGACCTCTATGGGATCACCATTCTCGTCGCTGTAAACAAGCTCAGATGCATCGCGCTCATAGAAGCGTCCACGTAATTGCACGCCCAGTGTGTCTGCTACTAATGGGCCACTGGTGTAGAGGTTGATTTCACGGCGGTCACCGAAGTCACGATCCTCGTTAAAGGTATTTTCGACGCCTACTGACCCCGTCCATTCACGCCCAACTCGACGGGTAATAATGTTGATTACGCCGCCCATAGCATCGGAGCCGTAAAGCGTCGACATCGGTCCACGAATAACCTCTATGCGTTCAATGCTGGCTACGGGCGGAAAGAAGCTGGTCGAGGTTTCGCCAAAACCGTTAGGCGTCACGCTGCCCGCCGCGTTTTGGCGACGCCCATCGATCAATATCAGCGTGTAGTCGCTTGGCATCCCACGGATGCTGATGTTACTGCCGCCCGTTTTACCCACTTGGCCGCCCACATCTACACCTTCAACGTTACGCAGCGCATCGGCAATGCTAGTGACGCGCGTGCGTTCAAGCTCTTCGCGCGAGATCACCGAGATGCTGGCAGGGGCGTCTACCATGGCTTGCTCAAAGCCACTGGCAGAAACCACCATATTGTCGAGCTGAGCAGTTTCTTGTGCATGAACACCTGAAGATAAAGCAGCAAGTGCGATGGCGCTGGTTAAAGTGTGACGAGTGAAGTAGTGCATGTTGGATCCCTTGGTAATACGATTCGCTTGCTAATGATATTTATTATCAAATAGGATTGAGAGTCTAAAAAGAAAAGTTCCCAAACGCGAGATGCAAACAAGGAACACGCCGTTGCATGAAATGAAACATGAGTGCGAAGAGCTGTTGCGGGAAATGGAACGCCCTATTCCCACGAATAGTAGTGCAAGTGCTTTTGAGAATCGTTATTATCTGAATCAATATACCGCACTGAGAGAATTGTATGCTGGTCACAACAAAACCGATGTCCGCCTTGCTAGGCACTTTTTTGCGCCAAGGCGTGGCTGCCGCGCTACTCAGCACACTGGTCGTAGCCGCTGCGCAAGCACGCACCCTGGATACAGCGTTTGGCGACGTAGACGTTGAGGGCACCCCTGAACGCGTTGTGACCCTTTACGAAGGAGCATTAGATGCTGCCCTTGCAGCAGGCATTACGCCGCTAGGTGCTGTCACCACCCGAGGTGGTGATAACGTAGCCGAATACGTAGAGGCTCATTTAGGCGATGACCGGCCCGCTATTATGGGCGTTGTAAGGGAAATTAATATTGAAGCTGTGCTAGCGCAGCAGCCGGATCTTATTTTGGCGCCCGCTCGGCTTTCTGATGAGCAGTACCAACTGCTTTCACGCATTGCGCCGACCGTGGTGCCACACATACAGCCATTAGCTGCCAATAATTGGGAAGCTGAGGCACGCCTTTATGGCGAAGCATTAAACCGTGAAGAAGCGATCGAGGAAGCCATTGCAGCGGTTGATCAGCGCACCACGGAATTAGCAGAAGCGTTAGCGGATGCGGACGTAAGCGGAACTGCCTTTTTAGTACGCTGGATGCCCGGTGGCCCGATGGTAATGTCCGAAAATTTGATTGCCACAGGGTTGTTAGAGCGGGTTGGTCTTGACGTACAAGGCGCCGATTTAATTGGCGAGCGCGGCGTACACAGTGATGTACTCAGCCTGGAAAACCTTGCCCAAGTAGACGGCGACTGGCTATTCCTGGCGACCCTCAATGATGATGGCCAACAGGCCTTGGACGCGGCTAAACAAAGCCCGGCGTTCACTCGCCTCAACGTGGTTCAGCAAGAGCAGGTGGTGCCAGTGAATGGCCAGCTGTGGAGCAGTGCCAATGGCCCGCTTGCCGCGCAAGCCATTCTTGAAGATATAGAGGCTGCGCTGTTGCCGTGACGGTTCCTCGTTTTGCAACGGCTGGTGTCATCAGGCGTTCCAGCCCCCGTACGTTCATGATATTACTCCTCACCGCCCTTGTGGCGGTGAGTGTCGTTAGTTTATTGATTGGTGCAGGTAGCGTTGGCCCGATGAGGGTTTTGGCGCTATTCGGTGGCGCGCAGGACAGTGAAGCGAGTTTCATCGTCTGGGAGCTGCGCGCACCAAGAACGTTAATTGGCATTGCGGTAGGGATGGCATTGGGCGTTGCGGGGGCACTACTCCAAGCGGTCGCCCGCAACCCATTGGCGGAGCCTGGCCTATTAGGCGTGAGCGCCGGGGCTGCCTTTGCGGTGGCATTGGCCTTGGTGCTGGGGGCTAGTGCTGCCACGTTGCGCATTTCCGTGGCCCAGCTTGGCGCTTTGCTAGGCTGTGTATGCGTATTGAGCGTGGCACGGTTTCGTGGTGTGGGTAACGACCCTGTGCGGCTCGTGCTGGCCGGAGCTGCTTTTTCAGGGCTGCTGGCCTCGCTGACCTCATTGATACTGCTTTACGATCAGCGCGCCGCAGATGAAATTCGGTTCTGGGTTATTGGTAGCCTATCGGGGCGACGGCTGGATGACCTTGTGGCGGTACTGCCAAGCATGCTGCTGGCGACCCTTGTCATCGCGCTCATCGCTCGGCCGCTCGCGGCACTCGCGTTAGGCGAGCGAATTGCCTCGGGGCTAGGCCATCACCCCAACCTGATTCGCTGGCTAGTGGTCGCCTGTGTGGCGCTATTAGTCGGCGCCGCGACAGCCATCGCAGGACCGATTGCCTTTGTTGGATTGGTCGTGCCCTTTGTAGCGCGGGCGTTTGCCGGACCTGATATCCGCCGCACGCTGTGGTTTTGTTTGCCGATCGGCCCCTTGATGGTTTTGGCAGCAGATATTATCTCGCGCGTCGTCGTCGCTCCGTCGGAACTGCCGTTGGGCGTGCTTGCCGCGCTATGCGGCGCGCCGGTGTTGGTGGCCGTGGTGCGTGCGCGTCGCTTACCGATGCTGTGAGCTGATCAATGAAATCTACTTCGATAAGAAGCACTCTGTTAAGAACCACTCAGTTAAGAACTTCTCCTATGCCTTCGTCAGCTGAGCGCTTAACCATCGATTCCCAACAAAGTAGTGACAAAGTGCTACCACCCACCGGGTTCTGGCGGTTCGGTTGGCGCAGCGCCAACGGCGACAAGAGTATTTTGCTAGAGCAGCGTGGGGTAATCGTCAACGTTGGCCTTTTATGCGCCTTACTGCTCGTTTGCGTTATTTACCTAAGCTTAGGCAGTGTAAAAGTGGCGCCTTTAGAGGTACTGCAGGCGCTGTTGGGTAACGCTGACATGATGACGGCGTTTGTGGTGCAAGAGCTACGTTTGCCGCGACTGGCCGCTGCCTGTTGTACTGGAGCGGCGTTCGCATTAGCGGGCATTCTTATGCAAACCCTGGCCCGTAACCGACTGGCTACACCCGGTATTATCGGCATTGATAATGGCGCGACGGCGTTTGCCGTGGCTTCAGTGATAGGGCTTGGGGTTTCTATCGCGCCGCCCGCGATGGCATTAGCCGGGGCGACCACCGCTGCGGTACTTACCTTTGGGCTTTCCGCCGGTAGTGGTACTCAAGGCTATCGCTTTATTATCGCGGGGATTGGGGTTGGCGCGGTGTTCGGAGCGATCACCCAACTGATGCTTGCTCGTGTAGCGATCGACACCGCCAACGCCGCCTACCCATGGACCGTAGGTTCATTGAATGCCCGCCCCAGTGGTGCACTGCAGCTACTCACGCTCGGGTTGGTATTAGGCTTAGCCGCCGCACTGGCGCTGGCGCGTTCATTGACCCTGCTGCGTTTTAAAGATGCCACCGCCAGGGGGCTGGGGGTTAGCGTGAGGCGACGACGGCTCGAAGTACTACTGCTGTCAGTGGCGCTAACGGGCTTGGCCGTCGCCGTCGCCGGGCCAGTGGGTATGGTGGGGTTAATCGGCCCAGAGATAGCTCGCTCGCTATCGAGCTCACGCCGCGTGCCTATTTTGGCCGCCACCTTGGCGGGCGCGTTGGTGATGGTGCTCGCGGACTTAGCCGGACGCACGCTGTTCGCCCCCATCGAGATTCCCGTCGGGATCGTGACCGCTGTCGTCGGCGGCCCCTGGTTACTATGGATATTAATGCGCCCGCAACGGAGCTTCACATGAGCCAAGCCCCAACATCGTCAATGCCATCACTTGCCACGCAATCGTTAGGTATGAGTTATGGCAGCCGACAGGTGATTGATGGCTTAGATATTACTCTGCCAAGTGGCCAAGTCACCGCCATTGTTGGCCCCAACGGTTGCGGTAAATCTACGCTACTGGCGGGGCTTGCCCGCCTGCATAAGCCCGACAGAGGGGCGGTGCTATTGAATGGCGATGATATTCAACGCCTTCCAGCTCGCCAGTTGGCCACCCAGCTAGCGCTGCTTCCTCAAGAGGCCGTGGCACCGGAAGGCTTAACCGTGACCGAGCTCATCCGCTTTGGGCGTCAACCGCACCAAGGGTGGTTGCGCCAATGGTCGGCGGAAGACCAGCGCGTGGTACAGCATGCGCTGGTTGCAGCAGGCCTAGAACAACTCGCTGATAGGCCAATAGAAGCGCTTTCCGGAGGCCAGCGTCAGCGTGCCTGGATTGCCATGACCATCGCCCAGCAAACCCCACTGTTGCTGCTGGATGAACCTACCTCCGCGCTGGATCTTGGTCACCAGATCGAAGTGTTCGAACTGGTACAAAACCTGGCCCATCACGGCCGCACCGTGGTGATGGTGCTACACGATCTCGCCAGTGCTTGTCGCTACGCTGACCATCTCATCGCTATGCGCGAAGGCCAGATTGTCGCGGAAGGTCCACCTGCCAACGTGGTAACGCCAGACTTAGTCCGTGCGCTGTATCAAGTGGAGTGCACATTACTAATCGACCCCGATACTGGTAGCCCGCTACTGGCCAACGTTCGGCGCTCTCCCGCGCCCGCTTGATAGCGTGTTATCTGCCGTATCGTCCTGCTCGAGATGACTTGCTAGAGATGACTTGCTAGAGATGACTTGCTAGAGAAAGCAGGGCGATTTCATTACTCTGTCTCTAACGCTAATTCAGCCTATTCCAACCCTAGTAAGGAATGCTTGTGTCCTCTCCTGCACACAGTTTTCAAGCCTTGATGCGGCTACTTCGCTACGCCAAAGGCTACCGGCGGCGCATTATTGCCGCCACCACCTGTTCAGTTATCAACAAGCTGTTTGATATTGCGCCCGAGATTTTGATTGGTGTCGCCATTGATGTTGTGGTCAACCAAGAGCAGAGTTTTGTCGCTAGTTTGGGCTTTGAAACACCCCAACAGCAGATCACTATGCTGGCCGTGCTGACGTTCTTTATTTGGGCAGGCGAGTCTCTGTTTGAGTATCTGTTCCAAATCTTATGGCGCAACTTAGCCCAGCGGTTGCAGGCGGATATGCGCCAAGACACCTACGAGCATGCCCAGCGGCTCGATATGGCGTTCTTTGAATCAAAAAGCTCCGGGCAGCTGGTTGCGACCATGAACGATGACGTTAACCAGCTCGAACGCTTTTTAGATGGCGGTGCCAACGCGCTGATTCAGGTGTTTGTCACTGTGGTGGCGGTTGGCGCGGTGTTCTTTGTGCTTTCGCCGCTGATTGCCTTGCTCGCGTTTACGCCGATTCCTCTGATTATCTGGGGCGCGTTCTTCTTCCAGCGTAAAGCCGGGCCGCTTTATAGCGATGTGCGCGAGAAGGTAGGCGATCTGGCCAGCCGGTTATCCAACAACCTTAGCGGCATCGCCACGATTAAAAGCTTTACCAGCGAAGACCGCGAAGCCGAACGCCTCCGCGATGCCAGCGAAGCCTATGTAGAAGCCAATCGAAGGGCGATCAAGGTTAGCTCTGCGTTTATTCCGGTCATCCGCATGGCGATTTTGGCAGGCTTTTTAGCCACCTTTACCGTCGGCGGCATGATGGCGCTCAACGGCACCCTGAACGTAGGCGCGTATGGCGTACTGGTATTTCTGACCCAGCGATTGCTCTGGCCGCTTACCGGCTTGGCCCAGGTGATCGACCTATTCGAGCGCGCCATGGCAAGCACGCGGCGGATCCTCGATCTACTTGAAGTGCCGATTACCGTCAAAGATGACAGCACCACACCGCTTGCATCGCCAGTGAGAGGTGAGGTCACCTTTGAAGATGTCAGTTTTCACTACACGACCAGCCAAGTCGGTGTCGATGGTATTCACCTAAACGTACCAGCAGGCGCCACCTTGGCGCTGGTGGGGGCGACTGGCTCGGGTAAATCTACGCTCATCAAACTATTGCTGCGCTTTTATGACCCAGAAAGCGGGCGAGTGCTGATTGATGGGCAGCCGATTACCAACGTCAGCATGAACTCGTTGCGCAAATCGATTGGGTTAGTCAGCCAGGATGTTTATCTATTTGAAGGCAGCATCCGTGACAATATTGCCTACGGCAAGCCAGATGCGGACGAAGCCGCGATTATTGACGCCGCCAAAACGGCCGAAGCGTGGAGCTTTATTGAAACGCTGCCCCAGGGGCTGGATACCGCTGTTGGAGAGCGTGGCGTGCTGCTTTCCGGTGGCCAGCGTCAGCGGCTCTCATTGGCGAGAGCGCTACTTAAAGACCCGCCCATCCTAGTGTTGGACGAAGCCACTAGCGCGGTAGACAACGAAACCGAAGCGGCCATTCAGCGCTCGCTTAAACGCATCGCCCATGGCCGCACGGTAATTATGATTGCTCACCGGCTTTCTACCATCGTGCATGCCGATGAGATTGTGGTGATTGAGAAAGGCCAAGTGGCCGAGCGCGGCAGCCACTTAACCCTATTAGAAGCTAACGGCCACTACGCTGCCCAGTGGCGAGTACAAACCGGCGAAGCCCAGGCGGGGGATGTAGAAGTACTCAGTAACTAGTCGCTACCGGTTAACCAGCAGCGCATTCAAGGTGACGGGCACATGCTCGTCAATCTCCTCATAGCCCAGCATCGACAGCACGGTTCTTACCGTGCTGTTCGCCATCAGTGCTCTGCCATCCATCGCCATGGGCTCCGCGTGGGTCACGCGTATCTCGTTCAAGCCTTCGCGGGTAAAGCGCAGCGGCACGGACTCCTGTTGGTTGATCATGTCGGACTGAACGCGAAATTCCAGCGTCTCAACCAACGACTCACCGATATCTAAGTTATCCAGCCGCTCTGGCGGCATTTGTGCCACTAGCGTCACCAAGGTGGTGTTCGCCAGCAAGCCTATCCACGGCGGTAATTCGCCAAAGCGTTCAAGCACGTCGGTTTGGCTAAGCTTTAACGGTAGCCGCAGGGTGCCATCGCTGGATATATCGCCCTGCAGATCGCGCACCTGATGGTGATGAGTTTTTGGTGCCTCACCGTTCAACTGGGTAATCGAGGCCTGCACCTGGGACTGAGCAGGGTCAAGCTGCCAGTCAGCGTGAACCGGCAGCGCCAACAATAAAGGAAATAGGGCAATCAATGCTTTCACAGCGCGTCTCCGCATAAAGAACTACTCTCAAGACTGCCCAATCCACATAAAGTGCCGTAATGACATCAAGATAGCGCAATGGGGCTAGCCTCACACCGCCACATTCGCTATGATATGCACGCTTTTCGGGCCTATAGCTCAGTTGGTTAGAGCAGGGGACTCATAATCCCTTGGTCGTAGGTTCAAGTCCTACTGGGCCCACCATTTCTATATTTGCCTATTTCAAAAACAGGGATTAATGAATCTCTTGGTCTACGGTTCTCCGACAATCGTTTTGCATTCACCTTCTTTAAATCTTTTCTGCGCTCAACGGCTCAATGTAAGCGAGTGGGAGCTGATATTTCATGGGCGAATTCATTTTTACCACTCTGAGAGGTGTTCGGCTCGATCTTATCTCTGGATAGCAGCAGACTAAGGTCATAAAACTAGCTTTCACCAGAAATGGCTGAGCTGGTCCATACGCATAAACACAACATCCCCCCTCTGTCAGCGTTAAAAATCCCCGCACTAAGCAATTGAAAACAACTATTCAAAAGCGCTATCATGAATGCTAATAACAACGATTATCATGTTTCTTATTTTCTGCTCACTCTTTGCTCCTAAATCCAACTGAGACCACACCATGCCTCGTCTGCCGTTTGCCCGTCGTCCTTTGGCGCGCTCAATCTCCTCGTTGATTCCCGTCACCGTGGCGATCTTTTGTGCATCTACCTACGCGCAAGAAACGTCTACGTCCAACGACACCGTGGTGGTCACGGCCACGGCTTTGAAAGTCGATACCCCGCTAGTGGAAACGCCACGGCCAGTCTCGAGCGTTGACCGTGAAGAGCTGGATACCCGCAACGTCCAGCAACTCGACGAGACGTTCCGCTATCGTTCTGGTGTGCTTTCCGGTCACTATGGCTCGGACAACAATACCGATTGGTTCAAAATCAGGGGCTTTGATCAGGCAACCTATCAGGATGGACTTCGTCTCTATCGAACCGGATATTACCAGTGGCTACCTGAAACTTACGGTCTGGAGAGAGTAGACGTTTTCAAGGGCCCCACTTCGATTCTCTACGGTGAGGCGCCCTCAGGTGGAATGATAAACGCTGTGAGCAAACGACCGACCGATGAGCCGAGAGGTGAGTTCGAGATCCAGGCTGGCAATCGGGATCATCGCCAGTTAGGCATTGATACATCAGGTCCAGTTACGAACAGTGGAGATGTACGCTACCGCTTCGTGGGGCTGTATAAGGAGCGAGATGGTGACCTAAATGGCACCGATAACGAGCGTTACTACTTTGCGCCGAGCCTTGAGTGGGATATTTCTGATGAGACGCAACTGACCGTTCTAGCCAGTTTCCAACAGGACGACGGCGTTCCCGTAAATCCATTCAAGCTAGCCTATGGCACGGTGCAAAATACCCCGTTTGGAAAAGTAGATCCGCAGACCAACTATGGTGCGCCGGGCTATGATAGAGATGAGCATACGCAGACTGCTATTGGCTACGAACTTCGCCATGCGCTTGATGACACTTGGGAGTTCGAGCAAAACTTCCGTTATAGCCATCTTGACCTGGATCTTCGTAGTACCTATATGGACTATGCTACGGGCGACGGTCGCACGGCTTATCGCGGCCACCTTCAGCGCAACGGCGATATCGATAGCTTCACCATCGATAATCGGCTGGTAGGTAAGTGGTATACAGAGCGTACGGAAAACACTTTACTAGTCGGGGTGGATTACCAAGACCTGAGTTTGGACGGTAAAGAGTTCGATGATTTTACCTACGACACCGTTGATATCTTTGACCCTCGAGGGGGTATCGTCCCAGTGCCTGATAATCAGTTAACTAGCCGTCGGATCGACAAGGAACAGCTAGGTCTCTATGTGCAGGATCAGCTGCGTATTGATGATCGCTGGGTATTGCTTGGGGGAGCGCGGTATGACAGTGCTGATATTAGAAACGAGTCCGAGCGAGATAACGCAACGGTAGATGAGACCCAGGCTGCAACGTCACTTTCTGGCGGTGTGATGTATCTTGGCAGTAATGGCCTGAATCCCTACCTCAGTTATAGCGAATCTTTCCAGCCTGAGGCGCAGACTGATCCGTCTGGTGCAATATTTGAGGAAATCGAAGGTGAGCAATGGGAAGTAGGTGTCAAATATGCGCCGTTTAACTGGGATGGTTACGTTACGGCGGCCGTGTTTGATATTAAAGAGTCGAACTCCTTCGCGACGAGGCCTGCTGGTAATCAAGAACAGGAGGGTGAGAGAACCTCTACCGGATTTGAACTGGAGGGAGTGAGCTATCTTACGGAATCGCTAAAGCTGACGGCTGCCTATACCTATACGGACGCGCGTGACGCAAATGACAATCGTGCGGCATTGATACCTCGCCATATGACGTCAGCATGGTTGGACTATGATTTCGCAGGAACTGATCTGCCTGGTCTGAGGGTTGGTGCTGGCATTCGCCATGTGGGGGAGTCAGTTGATGGAAGCACTACCGTGCCCGACTATACCGTTGGCGATGTCATGGCTAGCTACGATATCAATAACAGCTGGACGGCACAGCTTAACGTTAACAACGTAACCGATGAAGAGTACGTCGCGAGTTGTGATTTCTGGTGTTATTACGGCGAATCTCGAAGCGTGGTCGGTAGCTTGAAATACAATTGGTAAACCACTTCTGCTCTAAAAAGCTCGGCCATATTGGCCGGGCTTTTTTATGCTTAAACTAAAATCATAAACCATGGCTCACAATACACAGCGCTGCTGAGCAAATGTATCCGATGCAGTGGCGGGCTGGGGTCGCTTGCGTGGTACGCAAATCGGGCTACCGCTTTCGGGGTCGTGTATTACATGGGCGTCCAGGTCAAAAACGCACTTAAGGTTGGCAGTGGTGAATACGTCAGCGGGGGCACCACTGGTCACAATGCGTCCATCGCGCATCATCACTAAGTGGTCGGCGTAGGCGGCGGCCAGGTTCAGGTCGTGGAGTACCAGTAGTAGGGTACGGCCTTTCTCATGGGCTAGGCGTGAAAGGAGTTCCAGTAGATCAACCTGTACCTTTAGATCCAGAAAAGTGGTCGGTTCATCAAGCAGGATCAGGTCGGTTTGCTGGGCCAATACCATCGCAATCCAGCAGCGTTGCCGCTGCCCCCCGGAAAGCGCATCGACATTACGCTCGGCAAAATCCGTTACATGGGTATAAACCATCGCTTCACGAATGGCCTCAGCGTCTTGCTGGGCATTTTTCTGCCATAGCCCCTGGTGCGGAAAGCGCCCCATGCCGACCAACTGCTTTACGCTCAGCCCTTCGGGGGCGACTGGCCCTTGGGGAAGTATCCCCAGGCGCTTGGCGACCTCACGGGTATTGCTTCGGTGAATATCCTTGCCATCTAAATAAACATAGCCAGCATTTGGTTTAAGCGTGCGGGCCAGGGTTTTCAGTAATGTCGACTTACCACTCCCATTCGGCCCCAGAAGCACCGTGAGTTTGCCCTCCGCGATGGTGATATCCACACCGCTCAGCACTTGCCGGGCGTCATAGCCAGCATGCAGGGCTTCGCCTGTCAGGCGGGGAGGCGGGTTTGGTGGGTACGGCATGAGGGGCTCATTGGGTGATCGAAACAGTCAGAACCGTAAGACAAAATATTCTCATTTTCAATACTTACTGCTAGCCCTTGTGAAACTACTCGTTGGTTGTCGATGACCTAAAGAATTTCGTTATATCGAACGGTCCGTTCCATGGGAATAGACCTCACTGTTTTTTATGTGCATAATATAATCATTATCATTTAGATCTGCATTACGCATTAGAGGGAAGGCTCACATAAACGCAGGGGATAAAAAGAAGATGTACATTAAGAAACGCCCGGTATTTTGGCCTACGTTGACGCTTGCCGGTTTGGTGACTGCTAGCCAAGCCTATGGGCAGGAATCAGCAACCGCTAACGCAGAGGCGCAAAATAGCCGAGGAAACTCGGATCAAACCATGGTTGTCACTGCTTCAAGAACCAATGCAACAAAGGAAGACTCGCCACAAACGGTGCGTATTATCAGCGAGGAAGAGATCAATCAGCAGCTGCAAATTTCCAGCGATTCCTCGCAAATACTCAGTAATTTGCTGCCTTCCTATTCGCCTAGCCGTCAAAAGATGAGCGGTAGCGGTGAAACCCTGAGAGGGCGTACGCCGCTGATTCTTATTGACGGTATTCCGCAATCGAATCCATTGCGGCCTACAGGCCGTGAAGCACATGCCATCGATTTTTCAATGGTTGAACAGATTGAGGTGATCCAGGGGGCGAACGCTACTAACGGGGTAGGGGCTGCAGGTGGTGTCATCAATTTGATTACCAAACGCCCAGAGCCAGGCTCACTCAACCAGCACGCTGAGGTTAAGGTGACGACCCCCACCAGAGAGCTGGACAGCCATACTCTCAGCTATGAAACCAATTATGGGGTGAGTGGCAACAGCGGCAACGTCGATTATCTGTTCTCAATGAGCTTTGAGGATCAAGGGCTTTTCCTGGATGGCAACGGTGACCCTGTAGGCGTGGATAATACCCAGGGCGACCTGATGGATTCACGCTCTTATGATTTCCTGGGCAAGGTGGCTTATTGGCTTGATGATAACCAGCGTCTTCAGTTAACGGTCAACCATTATGATATTGAAAATCATAATAATTATGTCAGCGTAACGGGAGATCGTGCCAATGGTGTGGTCACGACGTCTGAGCGTGGCACGCCTGAAGGAGACGCCCCCTATAACCGTGTGTGGACTACAGGGCTTAGCTACGATCATTACGATCTTGCCGGAATGCGGTTAAGCGCTCAGGCGTTCTACCAGGATTATGAAGCGCTATTTGGCGCCACCAACTCAGCTACTTTCCAAGATCCCACCATTGCGCCAGTGGGGACTTTTTATGACCAAACGATGGCGGCAACCAGCAAGTTTGGCACCAAGGTTTCTTTAACCAAAGATGATCTGTTGGATGATCGGCTTAAATTGACCGCCGGGTTCGATACGCTGTTCGATGAAACAGAGCAGTACTTGTATCAATCAAACCGAACCTATGTGCCTTCTACGGAATATACCGATCTTTCACCCTTCCTCCAGGCAGACTTTCGTCCGGTTGATTCGTTGCTGCTTTCCGCTGGGGTTCGTTATGAGTATGCCAAGCTGGATATCGGTGATTATCAGACCGTAGCGGCAAACAATGGCGTTAACGTAGAGGGTGGCGATCCCAGTTTCAATGAAACGCTTTATAACCTGGGGGCGGTGTGGAGTCCCGTCGATCATTGGAGCCTGTTTGCCAATTACTCTGAAGGGTTCTCTATTCCCGATGTGGGCCGTGCATTGCGGGGCATCAGTACCCCAGGGCAGTCGGTCGATAGCATCGAAAATCTAAGCCCTATCGTTACCGATAATGTTGAAACGGGCGTGCGCTTTGAAAATGGGCGCTTAGCCGCTGAGCTTAGCTATTATGAGTCCTCTTCTGACTTTGGTAGCCGCTTGACCGAAGTCGATGATGTCTTCTACATGCAGCGCCAGGAGACAGAAATCAAAGGCTTTGAGGCCGCCGTAGACTATCAATTTACCGATCAACACGCTGGCCGCTTAGCCTACTCCCGCATGGAGGGGCGCTACGATAGCGACGATAACGGCAGCCTGGATTCGAAACTGTCGGGGTTGGATGTATCACCGGATCGCCTGATAGCCAGCTGGTCGGCCAAATGGACCGATGAACTCTCAACCTTTGTTCAAGCCAACTACGCCTTCGATGAAACCTTCGATGAAGCTAATCGTGAGTTTGATGGCTATCTGTTGATGGATGCTGCCGTGGGCTACCAACTGCCTATCGGTCAGGTCAATGTAGGTGTATCTAACCTGCTTGATGAGCAGTACGTCACGTATTACTCACAAAGTGCGCTAGTGAACGATGAGCGCTATTTTGCTGGGCGGGGCAGAACCCTCACCTTTGGTTATCGCGTCGATTTTTAACCTTTGTAGCGCGCCCTGTGTAGCAAGTACACGAAGAAGGGCGCGCCTATCCCGGCTACAAAGATGCCCGCTGGCAAATCCTTGGGTAAAAAGGCTACCCGCCCAAGCAGGTCGGCATAAAGCACTATTAATGCACCGACCAGCGCAGAGGCAGGTATCAGCCACGCTAGTTTACGTCCCACCAACTTGGTAGCCAGGTGCGGCGCAATTAAGCCCACAAAGCTTATACCCCCCGCGAAAGCAACAGCGGCCCCTGCCAGCACAACGCTGCAAGCCAGTAGTGCTAAACGGCTACGCAGAAGAGCTACTCCAAGCCCTTCAGCAACGTTATCGCCCAGTGCCATAACATCCGCATGCCGCGCGAAAATGAAGCAAATGGGTATCACGACCACTACCCATGGTAATAAGCCTTTTACATCCTTCCACTGCGCCGCATAAAGACTGCCGGTGAGCCAAACGTAGGCCGTCATGGCGGCGGAGTCATCGCTAATCACGATTAACAGTGTGGTACCCGCTCCCATGGCCGCCGCAAGTCCGATACCGACAAGCACCATGCGTGATGGGCTGATGCCATTTCTCCACGCTAAACTGATTACTAGAAGCGCCGATGCTAGCGCGCCAGTCATGGCCGCAATGGGCAGCCAATGAATGCTCACCGTCGCGCTGAACAGCGATAGAAATAGCACCGCCGCCAGTGAAGCACCGCTGGTAATGCCGATAACATCCGGTGAGGCTAGCGGGTTACGCACAATGCTTTGCAGAACAGCCCCGGCTATTGCCAGGGCGGAACCGACCAGTATCGCCAGCACAATGCGGGGCAGCCTTAACTCCCAAATGATAAAGGCGATATCGCTATTCTGTGGGGCTAATAGTGCGTGTAATACCTGCCTAAACGATGTGGGAAAACTCCCCAGACTGAGCGACAAGCCCGTACTTACTATCAAAAACAGGCTGATTAATAACAGGCGAATGAGCGGTGGAGTGCTGTCGTGCTTGGTATTGAGGGTTAGCGTTGCTGCTGGTCTCATTGGCTTACCATTTTGCGTCGCGCCAGATAAATAAAGAAGGGCGTGCCGATCAGCGCGGTCATCACACCAACCGGTATCTCCTGGGGTGGCATTAAAAAGCGCGAGCCCAGGTCAGCTAACATCAGCAAACCGGCACCCAGCAGAGCGCAGGCAGGTAATAGCCAACGATGATCGATACCAAACACTCCCCGCGCTATATGAGGCACAATTAGACCCACAAAACCGATCATGCCTGCTAGCGCTACAGAACTACCCGCCAACACAATCACGACAAGCCCCAGCAGCAGTTTGATAGTGGTGGCCTGCATGCCAAGTGCGGTCACCATGTCATCGTCCAGCAATAGCGCATTGGTGTGGCGAACAAGCAACGCGCAGAGTAAAAACGCCCCGCCAAAAAGAGGCAATAAGGGCACGACCACAGAGAGCTCACGCCCGGCTAATGAACCCGCCAGCCAATAGAGCACGCTTTCAAAACTTTGCTGGTCAATTACCAGTAGCCCTTGGCTGAATGACACAAACATCGCCGTTACCGCCACTCCTGCCAGTACAACCCGCAGGGGGGAAAGCTCACCGTGGCGGCCGCGGCTAAGCAGCACTACCAGGGTGGCCGCGACCAGCGCGCCGAAGAGCGCAGCCCAAACGTAGTGGGCGGGGGTATGCAGCGGCAAAAGTGACACCGCCACCACCACAAAAAACATCGCGCCAGCGTTAATTCCTAAAATGCCCGGTGATGCCAGTGGGTTGCGGGTCATGGTCTGCATCAGCGCCCCGGCAATCGCCAGGCTGGCACCCACCAGAGCGGCAATCACCGCACGTGGTAAGCGCTCGGTTAACAGAATAATGTGGGCGATATTGGTAGGGTCGTACTGGGTCAGTGAGGCAAACAGAGAGGATAAAGCGATCTCAGTTGTACCTAACATCACGCTAGCAAAAAAGGCGCCCAGCGCTACCAGCAGGCCCATAAAAAGACCAATGTTTTTCGCGGCGGCGCTGTTCAGCATGTAGATGCCACCACGTGTTCAGGCAAGCGGGCGTGGCATGTTAATGCATAGTGGTGATATAGATCATCTAGCATGGCGTTGGCCGCCAATATCCCGCCGCCCATCATCCAGTTTACCGGATCAACCTCAAACACCCGCCCGCTTTGCACGGCTGCAAGCTGTTGCCAAAGTGGGTGAGAGGCCCAGTGCTGGTAATTATCCGCAATCGCTGGGTCATCTGGCTCAAGCAGAATAAAAATGGCATCGGCATCTATGACGGGGATATTTTCAGTACTGGAAAGCTTCATTCCCCAGCTCTGGCTTTGTAGCGTATCTGGCTGCTCGAAGCCCAGCTCAGTTAAAATCGAGCCTGCAAAGCCGCTGGTATAAATGCGCACGTGGTCGCTTTTAAACCGAACAACGGCTACTTTTTGCGGCCAAAGATGGCCAAGTTCAACGGCAATTTGTTGGCGAAAATCAGCAACTCTTTCATCCCAGCGCTGGAGTAATTGCTTGGCCTCTGCTTCGTGGTGGGTGGCATCGGCTACCATCCTGAGCGTAGTTTTGAAATTAAACACCGTAGAGGCTGATACCGTCGGAGCAATAGCATTCAATAGCGGGGCTATTCGCGCATGGCGAAAATCGCTGGCAATCACCACGTCAGGGTTGAGCCAGGCAATTTTTTCCAGATTGGGTTGAGTTTCTAGCCCCACGTGCTCGACGCCATTCAGCGGGTCGCGGAGATAGCGATACATGGGCTTTTCAAGCCATGAATCGACCACGCCAATCGGCGTTAGCCCAAGCGCCACAGCGCTGTCAGTAGCCCCCTGGTAAAGGGTGACGATACGCGGTGACTTAGAAGGGTTGTGTAGTGTGTCAGCTGTCAACAGAGACGGGGCTAGCGCCGCCAACGTTATTAACAACACACTCATTAAAGCGTTACGGCGATGGGTGTGTGCTTTTAACATTGATGTCACTTTACGATTAGCATGGACGGCAGAGGCAAGATGATGGCATGCCGCAAAAGCTAATGCAAAGCATTATCAAATGTAGGCTATCACCTGCACCACCCCATACACCGCAACCCCAGCCGCCACCGGCCAGCCCAATGAGCGCACTCGCCACCATACCAATAGCGTAACGAATAAACCGATAGCCGTGGCAAGCCAGGAAATAGCGCTCGGGTTAACCGGCATAATCGATACACCCAGCACCGCCGCAATCATCAGCGGGCCTAGAATGCCAAGCCATTGGGGCATGTTATTAAGGCCAGTCTCGCTATTAAGGCGCCGCTGCATCCATAGGAAAGGGACGACGCGCATCAGCAAGGTGCCCAGTGCGGAAGCAAAAATGGCCAACCAAAGTGAAGTACTCATGAGCTACGTCTCCGTGTTTGGAGCTTCACCGTATAGAAGCAGAGGGCGCCACAGCCAGCGGCTAACGGAATGGCCACATTACTCCAGCCATAGAGCGTCAAAAGTAGCGCTGAGAGAATGGTGCAGCTCAACGCCACTGCCCAACGTTTATCGGTGTAACGCGGCGCGATCATGGTCAAAAATAGCGCTGGAAGGGCGAACGGCATAATTTCACCCAGTAGCGGCCAGCGTTGTGTTAGCGTTTCTCCTGCGGTGGCGCCTACCACGGTACCCACTATCCAAACGCCCCAGGCCAGTAGCGATGCACCTAAGAACCAGCCAAAGCGTTCGGGCGTCGGCAATTGGGGTAGCCGCGTCAATGCCAGAGCAAAGACTTGATCGGTCAGACCGTGCATCAGCCATGGCCAGTGGCGGCTGCGTGGTAATAAAGCTGCTAGGTTAGGGCCATAAACCACATGGCGCACATTGATCAGCAGTGTCATTGCCACGACTAGCCAAAGCGGCGATCCTGCCGCCACCATACCTACAAATAGAAACTGCGAAGCACCGGCGTAAATCAATAAGGAGATAGCCGCGGCTTCCCAGGTAGAGAAACCCGCTTGGGTAGCGACCAGACCAAAAGAGAGCGAGACTGGAATATAGCCCCCCAGCAGTGGAATAGCTTCGCGCACGCCTTTTAATGCATGGCGGACTGGGGAGTGGCTGGCAAGCTGGCTCATGGTAAATTGCCTTCCGTACCGTAGGTGATGGTCATCATTAAGGTGGCTTCTGCTTCTTGGGTACGATAGAGATGCGGCTGGTCGGCGGCGAAGGTGATCGTATCCCCTGGCCTAAGCTGGGTAGTAGCCCCTTCTGGCCCCGCTTCAAGCCAGCCACTAATCAGCGTTAGCGATTCACGTGTGCCCTTTGTGTGGGCTTCGGCATTGCGAATCGTGTTGGGCGCACAGCGCATCCAGTAGGCGTCAACTTGGGGCGCATCTTTGCCTTGATCAATTAAGCGCACCTGCACACCGTCTTCGCCGAGAGGTACGGTAATCGGCGCCACCAGCGTGCCGAAAGGGACGTTGAGCTGCACCGCCAAGCGCCAAATAGTATCCAGCGTGGGGTTGCCGTTACCTTGTTCAAGGCGACATAGGTTAGATTTGGCGATGCCTGCCTCATTGGCCAGCTGCGACAACGACCAGCCACGCTCTAAACGAAGCGACTGGAGGTGTTGGCCTAGCGTGCTGAGTGAAAGCTTATCCATAACGTATCGTCCGGCTGCTCTTAATGCTGTTCCTTTTATAGAACGTTCTATATAAAGAACGTTAGCCTGTCAATGATTGTGTTGAAAGCTTTCAGTGGCACTCTTTATGCATCTACTTTCTTGATGAACTTTCTTGATGAACTTTAAGTTGTCTGCTGCGAGGAAACGCAATGCGTTCATTGGCAATGCTCAAACCGGTTAAATCGATACTGCAGAGCGTGGCGTTGTTGCTGCTTGGTAACGGCTTATTAAATACGCTGCTAACGCTGCGGGGTACTGATGAGGGCTTCTCCAGTGCGGTGCTCGGGATCATCATGTCCGGCTACTTTGTTGGGTTCATCTGCGGCACCTGGGTGAGTGGGCGATTAATTCGGCGCATGGGACATATCCGTACCTTTGGCTTCTGCGCCTCCATTTGTGCATCGGTAGCGCTTTTGCACCTCATCTTTGTTAACCCCTGGGTATGGTTACCATTGCGGGTCATCTATGGGCTTTCGTTTATTACCTTAATCACCGTGATCGAGAGCTGGCTGAATAGCCAAGCCGCCAGCCATGAGCGGGGGCGTATTTTCGCGGTTTATATGGTGGTTAACTTAGGGGCGTTAGCCATTGCTCAGCAGCTACTGCGACTCTCTTCGCCGCAAGACTTTTTACTTTTTGTTGTCATCGCTATTTTGATCAGTTGGGCGCTATTACCGATCACCCTGACTCGTCGCGTTCAGCCTAAGATCCCCGAGCGGCCTAAAAGCAGCCTACGGGCGTTACTAGGCTTTGCACCGCTGGCGGTGGCTTCCGCTGCCTTGTCTGGGCTTGCCATGGGCGCGTTCTGGTCGATGACCCCGGTCTACGCCACTCAGTTGGGGTTTGATATTGGTGGGGTCGGGCTGGTGATGAGCGTGGCGATTATTGGCGGCGCATTGCTACAAATCCCTATTGGGCGTTTTTCGGATAAGCATGACCGCCCCAGGGTGATGACCTGGGTGGTGCTTTTAGCAGCGGTGATCGCAGCGGTTATGCCCTTTGCGCCCAACCATGAAGCCCTATTGGGGCTTTACTTTATCTGGGGTGGTTTGGCGTTTTCGCTCTATCCGCTGGCGGTGGCTCAACTGATCGATCAGCTCCACCCTGATGAAATTGTTTCCGGTTCGGCAGATATGCTGGTGATGCACGGGGCGGGTTGTGCCGTGGCGCCAATTGCAGCAGGGTCACTGATGACAGCAGTGGGGAGCCACGGCCTGCCGATCTATATTGCCTGTGTGTTTACCCTGTTAGGTATTTACGCCATTTATCGCCGCCGCCATGTAACGGCCTTGATCACCCATACTGCCCACTTTGAGCCAATGGTACAAAGTAGTGCAGGGGCGTTAGAAATGATCTTCGATGATACCCAGCGCGATCTATTCGATGATCCAAGTTTTTATGAAGAGGGTGAACGTGAGCGTTTAGCAAACCTTTTTAAACCATCAAATGGTTGATGCGCGAGCACGACTGGGAGTAGCTATTAGTAGGAGTGGCTATTATAAAAAGCCACTCCCAATAGTGAATGGTTAAGAACGCTTCGCCTCTTGTGACTTGCAGGCGGCAGCAGTGAAGAGGACATCGGTTGAGGAGTTGAGCGCGGTTTCGGTGGAGTCCTGCACCACGCTAATCACAAAGCCAATCGCCACTGCTTGCATGGCCACTTCCGTGGGGATGCCAAACAGATTGGCGGCCATTGGGATCAGCATGAGTGATCCGCCTGCCACCCCTGAAACGCCGCAGGCCGCCAGCGCTGAAACCACGCACAGCAGCAGCGCCGTGGCGAAATCAACGTTAATCCCTAGCGTATGTGTGGTGGCCAGGGTAATCACCGTAATTGTAATGGCCGCACCGCACATATTGATCGTTGCGCCCAACGGAATTGATATGGAGTAGGTGTCAGGGTCAAGCTTCAGGCGGCGGCAAAGTTCTAAGTTGACCGGAATATTGGCTGCCGAACTGCGGGTGAAAAAGGCCGTGATCGCGCTGCCCCGCAGGCATGTGAACACCAGTGGATAAGGATTTTGCCGAGTGGTGAAGTACACCAGTAGCGGGTTACTCACTAGCGCGACAAACAGCATGCAGCCCACAATCACACCTAGCAGTTGGGCATAGTTGAGCAGCGCCCCAACGCCAGACTCTGCTAGCGTGCCTGCTACCAAACCCAGGATGCCCAGCGGCGCTAATCGAATCACCAGCGTAACGATGCGAGTGATTGCCGTGGATAAATCGCTCAATGCCTGACGGGTGGTATCGCTGGCTTGGCGCAGCGTTAATCCCAGTCCGATCGCCCAGGCCAGAATAGCGATAAAGTTAGCCTCCATCAGCGCGCTAATGGGATTGGCCACGGCGTTCAATAGCAGATCGCGTAGAACGCTAAAAATATCCCCAGGTGGAGTGCCATCCACTTGACCTGCATTCAATGAAAGCTCTGTAGGAAAAAGAAAACTGGCTGCCACCGCAATGAATGCGGCGATTAGCGTGCCTACCACATACAGCATTAGCACAGGGCGCATGTGGGTTGGTTGGCCTTTTTGATGAGCAGAGATGGCTGCAGCCACTAATACAAACACCAAAATAGGTGCCACGGCCTGTAACGCGGCGATAAATAGCTGGCCCAATAGGGCCACATCGCTGGCAATACCCGGTGCAAACAGGGCGAGCAATACCCCAACAACAATACCGATTAAAATCTGCGGGATAAGGCCCAGCCGAATGAGTGGCCGGAAAACTGCGTGGGCGGTGGCGATCATTGCGCAACTCTCAGGTAGTCGAAAAGGGGTTACGTTACGGCGATGGGCCACTAACGCGCCTGAAAGGGGCAGCATTCTATCAGCTGCGGGTATGCCGCGGGCAGCCGTGTAAAAAAACTCGCAGGTTATATACTGAGAATGTCGCTGGGTGTTCAAACTTAGCGGTGCAAAACTCGCAACTTGCTGTTTACTCCAAAAAAAAGATCCAGGGAATTTTCCAATGCGTATAAGAACGTTGTTGGTTGCGCTTATGGCGCTAATCGCTTCATCACTAGCAGTAGCAGCAGACTACTATGTGGATATTACGAACCGCACTGGTTACACCATCTACTATATGTACGTGAGCCCAGGGAGCTCAAAAAGTTGGGAAGAGGATCTGTTGGGCAGTGATGTGTTGATGAACGGTGATACGCAACGGGTGACGTTAACCGGCTATACCAATCCCTATTTCGACATCCGCCTCGTAGATGAAGATAACGACAGCTATACCTTCTGGAACGTAAATGTTGCAGCGGAAGACATCATCGTCACGCTGGATCATCTCGATTAACGCTACTCGCATCCATTAAAAATGCCCCTGCCAAGCGGCCAGGGGCATTGATATCAATGAATTAGCGAGTCAAGCCGCAACGACGCTTAGCTGAGCGGGTGCGGTTTTAGGCTTGCGCATTGGTTCGCTATTATCCGCGAGCACTTCGCTACCTGTCATCGCTGCCTTCATTTCTGCTTTTATTTCTTCATGGCCCTGCTGCGTTAAAGCCATAACTTCAGAGGAAGTGCCCCATTTAAGCAGCATCTCATCCAGTAGGTGCTCGGCTTTTTTAGCTTGGCCCCAGCGGTTAAGCAGTTGGGCAATGGCGTAGTCGCACTCGGGAGTGTCGAACAGATCATCCTTGATGTCTTGAATGGCAATTTGAAGACCTGCCTGGGAAAGGTCGCTTTGCGTTTCGCTGTGCATATCACGGCTCCGTGTGAATGCGATTCTTAATGGTGGTGTTGGTCGACCACCTGCTTATGAGTTGTACGTGTCTTGTACGCAGCTGAGCATAATATAGCTTTCAGTCAGAAGCAAACCCCCAAAAGCAGGTAACAACTCACGATTTAGCCTGGTTAACGTGACGCTGAATAGTTATCTTCAGCTGATGGTTTTTACCGTCCAGTGGGATTCGTACTTCTCCTTGCTGGCGCGCAAGTGGGCTGCCGTCCAGCTCTGCGCTGGGTGCCTCGTCAGTGGCGACGATATCAACCGCGTAATGCGTAGCGGCAACGGTAAGAGTCGCACTATAGCCTGGCCACTCGTTAGGCAGGCAGGGAGCAATTACCAGCCAACTGCCTTCCCGGCTGATTCCCAAGATACCTTCAATGCCTGCTCGGTACATCCAGCCTGCCGAGCCCGTGTACCATGTCCAGCCGCCGCGACCGGTATGCGGCGCAACCGAGTAAACATCAGCGGCGACCACATAAGGTTCAACGTGATAGCGGGACACTTCTTCAGCCGTGCGGGCGTGATTGATAGGATTGAGCAGCGAGAAAAGCGCGTGGGCCTTACCGCCTTCGCCTAATTTGGCAAATGCCAGTATCGCCCACATGGCAGCATGGCTATATTGCCCGCCATTTTCGCGCATGCCCGGTGGGTAGCCGCCGATATAGCCAGGGTCGCGTTCGGGTTGGTCAAAGGGAGGCCAGAACAGTAGCGCCAGTTGCTCATCGTGCATGATGAGCTCGCGCTCAAGTGAACGCATGGCAAGCGCTGCTCGGTGTGGGTTCGCCGCGCCAGAAAGCACCGCCCACGTTTGGGCTATCGAATCTATCCGGCACGCCTCACTCTCTTTACTGCCCAACCAATGACCATCGTCATAGGTTGCTCGCCGGTACCACTGGCCATCCCAGCCACTACCTTCCAGCGCAACACGAAGCGCAATAGCGTGGGCACGCCACCGCTCGGTGCGGGGTGATTCCTGCTCATCCAAAGGGAGGAGAGAAGCGCTAGATAGTGACTGTTCACGCTGCTCGGCGAAGGGTAAAAATTGCTCCAGCGTATGCACTAGCAGCCAACCTAGCCAGACACTTTCCCCTTTGCCCGCTTCGCCAACGCGGTTCATACCATCGTTCCAATCGCCGCCACCGATCAGTGGCAAGCCGTGCTCGCCGGTCAGCGTTAAGCTTTGATCCAGGCCGCGGGCGCAGTGCTCAAAGAGTGACGCTGTTTCCCCGGCAATCATGGGCTGAAAAAAGCAGTCGTGCTCATCGGGTTCTAATAAAGCACCTTCAAGAAAACTGACTGGCTCGTCCAGTACGCCAACGTCAAGAGACGTGGCTATATAGCGAGCGCAGGCATAGGCGAGCCATACCCGATCATCAGAAATGCGCGTTCGTACCCCTTGGCCGGAATGGGGCAACCACCAGTGCTGAACATCACCTTCGACAAACTGGCGCGAAGCAGCGCGTAGCAAATGTTGGCGAGTGGTTTCTGGGCTTGTAAACGTCAACGCCATGCCGTCTTGCAACTGGTCGCGGAAACCATAGGCGCCACTGGCCTGATAGAACCCTGAGCGCGCAGTGATCCGACAGGCAATGGTTTGGTAGAGCAGCCAGCCGTTAAGCATGATATCCATGGCGCGGTCGGGCGTGGTCACTTGAATGGCATTAAGCTGTGTTTGCCAGTGCGCTGTTACTGTGGCCAGTTCAGCATCAATATCGGCTTCTCTATAGCGGGCAATCAGCGTCTGTGCTTCTTGGGCTGATCCTCCCTGACCCAGTAACACGATCACATCGACGCTTTCGCCTGCTGCCAGAGTTACGCTGCGCTGTAGCGTGGCACAGGGATCTAACCCCGCACCGTGAGTGCCGGAAAGAGGGGCGTTAGTGCGCAGCCCCAAAGGCGCTGCCAAGCTCCCCCCGTGGCCGATGAATTCACATCGATCAGCTGTCCAAAAGGTAGGGTGGGCGCCCATATCCAAAAACGCTACCCGGCCTGGGAACGCGATGTTCCATGGGTTTTCTACCAGCAGCGCGCCGCTGTCAGCGTCTGAGCGAGAGATAAGAAATGGCGCCGAGCCGCTGCGCGAGGTGCCTAATACCCACTCCGCGTAAGCCGTGACAGAAAGCTTACGGGGACGCCCTGAGTGATTGCTAATGCGCAGCCGGGATATTCTGAGCGGGTCGTCTAACGGCACAAAGTGCAGTAGCTCAAGGGCGATACCATCCGTGTGATGCTCAAACTGGCTGTAGCCGAAGCCGTGCCGAGCTATATAGCGACCATGATCACGTATAGGGTGGGCGGTCGCGGTAAAGAGGTTCAGCGACTCTTCATCACGCACATAAATCACATCGCCGCTGGGATCAGCCACGGGGTCGTTAGACCACGGTGTCAGCTGGTTTTCACGGCTATTATCCGCCCATACATAGCCCGCGCCCTCCGCTGATACCTGAAAGCCGAAGCCTGAGTTGGCGATCACATTAATCCACGGTGCCGGCGTAGAATTTCCCGCTTCAAGTACCGTGACATACTCGCGCCCTTGCGCCGCAAAGCCCCCCAGCCCGTTAAAAAACTCAAGCGTTGGAAGTGGGGCAAGCGCAGCCTCAACGGTATTAGTCGGGGTGTGTTTGGGCAGCGAGCGTTTGATGAAGGCGCGCGATGGTAAAGAGCGATGTTCAGGCAGTGTGAGCGCTAATTGATTCGCTATGTTGCCTCGATGGGCCATCAGCGCGACACAGGCAATCGACTGTAACTGCGTGCGTATTTCTAAACTAATCAGGTCGGCACGTAGCGAAATCACCGCGCCCTGAGCGTGATCCTTTTTGAACCGGGGTTGGGTTTGACTGCTAAGAATGGCCGTTTCAATCGCTTGTTGCAGATCCTGAACATAAGAGGAGGCCCGCTCATTAATAATCACCACATCGACGCCTAGCCGTTTCATGCGCCAGTACTCATGGGCGCGCAGTAACTGGCGCACCTGAGCAATGTCATCGATAGAATCGATGCGCATTAAAATAATCGGCAGATCACCGGAGATGCCGTGCTGCCATAGGCGTGACTGCGGTCCTGCACCGCGTTCAATGGCCTCGGCGGGCGCTCTAAAGCGTGGGTCGGGGTATAAAATGGGGGCGGCTAAACGCTGAAAATCGGCCGCTTCTTCAGGTTGAATGCCCAAGTGACGGAGCTGAACCTGCGCCTGTGTCCAGGCGAGGGTTTTGGCGCGCTCGAAAGCGCTACGATCGTGGTGTTTATCGATCAAGTCCATCAATGCTTCGCGGGTTGAAGCCACCACAGTCCAATATGCAATGCGAGTGGCTTTGCCGGGGGCCACGCGCAGTCGGTAGCGCAATGCAAAAACGGGATCCAGCACGCTACCGACACTGCCCGACAAGCGATGATCTTTGCCCAGCGATACCGCGTTTAGCGCACGTCGTCCGCGACCCAAGAAGCGAGCGCGGTCGGTCTCAAACTGCAATTCACCGACGGTTTCGCCTTCTACTACAGCAAAGTGTGCTACCCACACTTCATCTTCGTCAGGCGAGCGCCGTCGCCTGGTCGCAATCAGGGCGTTGAATGCATCTAAGTACTCGGTCACCACAAACATTTTGGCAAACGCGGGGTGCGCATTGTCGGCATTGGGAGTGGTCAATACCAATTCAGAGTAGGAGGTAATATCGATATCACGGGAATGGCGACTGCTATTGGTGAGCGAGATATGCCGCACTTCACAATCGTCTTCGCCTGACACCATTACTTCCATGTGACTGGTGATGTCGTCGTGGCGATGGGTGTAGCGAGCGTAATCTTCGGCGAATATCACATGGTTATGGTCATCGGTAGCGTTGGCCGAATGCGAAGCGGTTTGTCCTGTTGCGGTCCATACCCCAGGAAGCTGGGTATCGCGCAAAAAAATGAAGCTGCCCAGGTGATCGCGAGAGGCGTCTGGCTGCCAGCGGCTAATCGCAATATTACGCCACCGGCTGTAACCCCCGCCGGTGGCCGTTAACATCACCGAGTAACAGCCGTTAGAAAGCAAGTGAGTAATAGGCGGGCCACTTGCCATCGTGGTTGAACGGCGAATGGTTTGGGCCTCGTTTATCACCTGGCTAGCGTTTGACTTAACCTCTTCGGCACGGGGGTGAGCAATCGCCACATTGCGCGGAACGCGCTCTTGCAACAGTAGCTCACTGGCTTGAATCATCGGTTCACGGTGAAAGCGAGCGCGCATCTGGCCGTGGTTCAGAGTATTAGCAATGGCGACGATCGTCATGCCCTGATGGTGGGCCATAAAGCTACGCACAATCACCACGCTTTCCCCCGCAGGCAGGCGCGAGCGGGTAAAGTCTAGCGCCTCATAGAAGCCGTAGCGGCCTAGCGCGCCCATCTCCGCTAAGCGTTTAAAGTTGCGGCAGGCCCCGTTGGGGTCGACCATCGTGGCTAATCCGGTGGCGTAAGGAGCAATCACCAAATCCGCTGAGAGCCCCCGCTTAAGCCCCAGCCCAGGCACGCCAAAATTTGAGTACTGGTAGGTGAACTCCATATCACGGGCGTTATAGGCGGATTCGGAGATACCCCACGGCGCAGAGAGTTGGGTGGCATAGGTTTCTTGGCGCTTTACTACCAGCCGGTTGGTTTGTTCCAGCAGACTACCGCCGGGCGCACGCATCACTAGGGACGGCATTAGGTACTCAAACATCGAGCCCGACCAGGAGATCAGGGCCGAGCCAAAGGTAAGCGGTGTTGCCGCACGGCCCA
This sequence comes from Vreelandella neptunia, assembly GCF_022489065.1. GTDB lineage: Bacteria > Pseudomonadota > Gammaproteobacteria > Pseudomonadales > Halomonadaceae > Vreelandella > Vreelandella neptunia_A. Next base: position 117,623 of record NZ_JAKVTW010000003.1, read on the forward strand.
ATCTAAACCAGTGACGAGTAGGGATGTCCCCTTTGGCAATTGCAAACAGACTGGCAAGCCGTGCCTCTGATGCCAGCAGGTCATAGCAACTGGTATCCAGGCAGTTGTCATCCAGCGAGTAGCCAATCGACAGCAGTTGGCGTTCGTTGTTGAGTAGAAAGGCGAAATCCATGTTCATCGCCAGGCGCCGCGCGGACGTGGCAATCTGCTGCAAGCGCAGCGATAACGCAGCCTCTGCCACGCTTGCCTGACTATCACGGTCAGCGCGGTGCTGCGCCACGGAAGAGTGCAATGCTTCCACCCAAAACAGTACATCTTCGCTGTATATGTCGCTCTTTTCATCCAGCGTAGCGCGTACCAGGCTCAAAGCTTTATGGGTCAACTCGGCGATACTGGCCAAGTACTCTGGCTGCAGCGCTTCACCCTTTAACTGAGCGTCAATGGCTTCAAACTGTACGGTTAACTGAACCGTAAATTTTTCCGGGAGCCTCTTGTTCACCGGTACTGAGGCTTGTTGGAGTGCCTGGCGGGCCAAATTTAGCGTGTCAGCAATGCCCACCCGGGGATCCGCTAGAAAGCGCTCCGTTTGCCAACTTTCGCAGGCATTGGCAACCACGATCAAGTGACCTGCAAGATTGCCGCTATCCACCGTGGACACATAGCGGGGGTCAAGTGGGCGCAAGTCGTGGGTGGCGTACCAGTTATAGAAGTGCCCCCGGTAGCGCGGCAGCCCATGCATCACCTCGAGGGTCGCTTCTAAACGTTCCATCGCTGCTTGAGTGCCTGCCCATCCAAAATCACGCGCTGCCAAGGTCGAAAGCAGATAAAGCCCCATGTTGGTGGGTGAGGTGCGCTGGGCAAGCGCAGGCTGAGGATCTTCTTGAAAGTTATCGGGCGGCAAGCGGTTGTCTGTGGCGGTCACGAACGTTTCGAAATAGCGCCAGGTTCTCCGTGCAATCAGCCGTAGCTCGCGTGCTTCGTCCACTGAAATAGTGGGCTGGACAACAGCGCTTTTGTTGCTGCTTAACCATGACGCCACGGCCGGTGCAGCCAACCAGAGTAGTGCCATCGGCAGCGCAATGGGCCAAGCGCTGCTGGCTGTCCAAAGCGTACTGATAGTGACCGCTAAACCCAATGCCGTGCCGGGTGCCATCCGCTGGTAGAACCCCAAAACGGTCAGGGCAGGGCTCTTCATAGATTGAGCGGCAGACGTCCACTCAAGCAGTCGTTGGTGGGTTATCAATACCCTAACTAAGGTTCTGGCAATGGCGTCTAGCATGCGCCACGCTTGGTCGGGTAAAAAGATGATCAGCAGCAGAACCTGCACGCTACCCAACTTCAGCTCATCAAACCAAAGGTGATAGTGGTGGCGCAGTTTTGTTGTGGCTCGGAAGGGGATAAGCGAGGTGACTAGCGAGAGCAGGACAGGCGCTCCCACCACGGCTAACAGCAACAGCGTACTGGCGATGGCCATACTGAGCGGGAACTGCCAACTAACCGCAAGACTTGCGAGTACCAAGGGTGGCAGCACTGAGCGGCGTATATTGCCGAGCATTTTCAGGCGCCCCGTCAGTGGCAGCGCTGGCGCCAATAGCCAGGGAAGCAACTGCCAGTCGCCGCGGGTCCAGCGGTGTTGACGCTTAGCGGCCACGTCATAGCGGGCGGGAAAGTCCTCAATCACTTCGATATCGGAGGCGAGCCCCGCACGGGCAAACACACCTTCAAATAGATCGTGGCTGAGCAGGCTGTTTTCGGGCACTCGGCCAGCTAAGGATGCTTCAAACGCATCAATGGCATAGATACCTTTCCCCGCGAATGAGCCCTCACCGATTAAATCCTGATAAAGGTCTGAAATAGCGGCGGCGTAAGGATCAAGCCCACCTGGGGCAGAGAATAGCCGCTGATAAATAGACCCCTCTCCTCCGGTGGGCAACGACGGTGTAACACGCGGCTGCAAAATGGCGTAACCCTGCACCACTCGGCGCTGCTGTTCATCCATCAGTGGCTGGTTAAGTGGATGCGCCATCTTACCGACTAACCGGCTGGCTGCACCTCTGGGAAGACGGGTGTCAGCGTCCAGGGTGATGACATAGCGAACATCCGCAGGCAGCGTGGGCGGGTCGATAAAGGTGGTGTCCAGCGCGCCACGTAGCAGGCGGTTTAGCTCATGCAGCTTGCCACGCTTACGCTCCCATCCCATCCAGGTGTTTTCACTGGGGTTAAATATCCGTCGACGGTGTAGCAGAAAGAAGCGCTTATCGCTGCCCTGAGCGCTTAAACCGCCTGGGGCTTGTAAACCGCCTGGGGCGTGTAAACGGTAACGCTCATTTAACTGCTCAATGGCGGCGTGGGCATCAGAAAGAAGCGCTGCCTCATGAGGTAATTCCGATTGGGGGGCATCGACGCCGTCTAGAAGGAGTACATAGGCAAGGGCGCCCTCGCCACTCGATAAGTGGTGCACTTCAAGACGCTCAATCTGTTCCTGTAAATCCTCTTCACTGGTCAACAGTGTAGGGACAGCAACCAGGGTGCGTAGATGGTTGGGGATCCCCTTAGCAAGATCAAGACTTGGCAGCGGCTGAGCATCGATGCAGTAAATGATCAGCCGGTTAACGATCAGCGTGGCCACTTCCACAATCGGCAGAAAACCCAATATGCCCAGCAAGAGTAGCCATGGTAACGGCACTTCGCCTAGTCCAAGTGGCAATGAAAGCAGTAACACGGCCGCCAGCGTCATCAAGCTTAATGTTACTACCGTCATCATGACGATATAGCTGCGAATGCCATGGTGAATGGGGGTTCGGCGTAGGCGCTGGCGAAGCGTAGGTGTAAATCCCAGCGTTTGTTCCAGGGTGGAGCGGCCTGAGCCGATGAGAAAATAGCCAGGGTCGCCCATGCGCGCCGCTTCAATGGGTTCGCCAGTGTTTGCCACTGCGTGACGCGATAGCGTCAGAGCTGCATCCACCACTTCAAGCTCTGTGCGCTTTGAACCACGTGAGAGCTGCTCTACCGCACTGCGGTACTGATTACGGGTGGGAAAATCCAACTGTTCAAAATTGCTCTGTTGGTTCAGTCGCTCATCCACCAAGCTGACGCCTTCAAACAACTCAGCCCAGTCGATACTGGAGACAAATCGCATGCTGGTAATGATGTTGCGAACCGTCACATTGGCAGCACCTTGGCGCTGCTGCGCGTGTAAAACCATCTCGTCAATGGTTTCACCCTGGTGGCTGAGCTGTTCATCAAGCCAACCTACCAGTGGGCTGCTTCTAGGGTCTAAGCCACGTAATCGCTTAGCCAACTGGGCAGTGAACGGTTCAGCCAGCGGTCCTTTATGAAAATTTAAGGTAGTGGTCTCAACGCTAAAAGTGTGGCGCTCTAACGCTGATTGCTGATCGGTGGGCTTTAGCCATTTAGCGGCCAACGCATCCGCTTCATCCCTTGCCGTTTGTTCACTGATAATTTGGTCGGCAAGGCGCCGCAGGTTCTCAATCAACACAATACGCAGCGTAATCGCCACGGCCCAAAGCTCACCAATGGTAAGGGGCTGAACGCGTTGATAGGCGGTAATGAAGGTTTGCAGATTATCTAGATCGACATGGCTATCGGTATGCGCCACAAACGCCCAGGCAATACCGAATACCCTTGGGTAACCAGCAAAAGGGCCGTGGGCTAACTTGGGTAACTGGCGGTAATAACCGGGAGGAAGGTCACTGCGAATCTCACGGATTTGCGCTTCAATCAGGTGGTAATTATCAAGTAGCCAAGCAGCCGCTGGGACGATATCGCGGCCTCCGGCGAGCGCGCTGGCACTGGCGCGGTAAACACTTAGCAGCGTTTTAGCGTTAACGTTGAGCCGTCGTGTTAACGACACTACCTTGGGCGGCGAGGCGGTCACCGCTTGAGCAAGTGCCAGGCTGCCTGCATGTTGTTCAAGACGCTCTGCGCTAAAGAGTTCTTCTCTAACGGGGATAGTAGAATCCCACGGCGCATCAAACGCATGGTGCGAACGCACAAAACGGAGAAATTGGTTCACAGATTCCATCCTTGTGAAAGTGCACTTTTCTGGGGAGCGCACAGACGATGCTTCCATACTAGAACAATGGTCGTAGCGAGAGATGGCGTCCGTGCGCTAGCGCACATTGCGTGCACTAATTGCGTTCGGCTTGCGTATTTTCAGCGTTTTTAATTAGGTGTTTTTATTAGATGCTTTATTGGATACATGGCTTGATAAGGCATCAAGCGGTCACTTTCCCGTTTAACCACGGCATAACACTCACAGCTAAGCTGTTCGAGCATGGGTCTATTCAAAACGCTAATATGCCCCCGGCGATATTCGATAACGCCCAATTTATGCAATTTACCGGCGGCTTCCGTCACGCCTTCGCGGCGAACCCCGAGCATATTGGCAATCAGCTCCTGAGTCATAATCAGCTCATTGCCGGGCAAACGGTCTAGCGAAAGCAGTAACCAGCGGCACAGCTGTTGATCAATCGAGTGGTGACGGTTGCATACCGCTGTTTGCGACATCTGGGTAATGAGGGCTTGGGTGTAGCGCAGTAGTAAATGGAGCATACCCTCATGGCGGTTAAACTCATCGCGCAGAGGCGTCGCGGGTAATCGCATGACATCGCCAGCACTTTGCACAATGGCACGATTTGTTGTGCTTTCGCCCCCCATAAATAAAGCAATACCTACCATGCCTTCATTACCCACTACGGCTATTTCCGCAGAGGCGCCGTTTTCAGTGACATAAAGTAGCGAAACAATGGCATCAATTGGAAAGTAGACATGCTGTAACGTCGTGCCTGGTTCGTAAATAACGTGGCCGAGTGGCAGGTAGAGCGATTCAAACAAGGGGGCAAGTCGCTGCTTGGCGTCATCGGGTAGCGCCGCGAGTAAATGGTTCTGTGCCGTTTCATCACGATCTTTCATATGGCATCGTCCTTGAGAGAGCGTGTCACTGTATCCTTCAGCATACGCTATATTAGTCGGCTTCATGCCGACGCAGTGTCCAGTAGCCTCCCCATAGTCGTGTGGCTGTAGTAATAAGGCAGGCAATTGAAAACAGTATAGCCAGTGTGGAAAAGTGCTCTGGAAACAGGCAAAAAATGATCAGTGCCAAAACGGTTTCGGTGCCTTCGGTCAACCCTTCCAGATAGTAGAACGCTTTAGTGGGGAAGTGGGGGCGCTCTACTGCCTGGTGTTTGGCGGCAATCGCAAAGGCTAGAAATGAGGTGCCCGTGCCGATAAATGCAAACAGTAACAATGCCGCCGCAAGTGCATTTTGGGTCGGGTTTGCCAGCGCGAAACCAAACACCACGGCAGCGTAGAAAACGAAATCGAGCCCAATATCGAGAAACCCGCCTGCATCACTGGTACGGCCACTCAAGCGTGCCAAAGCGCCGTCTAGACCATCTCCCACCCGATTTAGCACTATCGCCAACAGAGCGAACCCAAACTGCTCGAATGCCAGTAGCGGCAGGGCGGTCATGCCAATTAAAAAAGCCCATAGTGTTACTTGATCCGGCGTGATTCGCTTTTTATGTAACGGTTGCGCGAGGCGCTTGAGTGGGCCATGGGTAAGCGGCATTGTCCAGCGGTCAAGCACTCGATTCTCCTTAATTGCTACGCGAAATTAATTCTTTAATAGTGATGCCAACTTACGTAAACACGATAGCTATGTCATTGTTAGGAGCTGCTAATAATAAAACTAAAGTTGTTAGACTTTGGTGGTAATTATGGGTAAATCACTGGACTAATTGCCTATTGCAGTTAATAAAGGGCGCCTAAGGAGTATCCGCATTGCCCCTCGGGCGACATTTTTGTCGGTATGTGGAGCCTCGCTTTGTTCTTTTCACTCTGACCGTAAGTGGCGCAAATTGTATGCATAAAACTGCCCTGATGACGGTGTGGGATCAGCTCTGGAGTTCCCACTACCAAGCCAAAAACTTATTGATGTGCGCGCTGCCAACGGGTGGGGCTGCCAACGCCGCGGCCGCCAACAAAAAGCGCGAGCCTTCACATCAACCTAAACCGCCCGCTTACACGACTCCGCAGAAGGTTGGCTTGCTGCTTGGCCCGCTGCTGTTTGCTTTTGTCGTGATGTTTTTTCACCCTGAAGATCTGAGTTTTGAAGGACGCATGGTGTTAGCCACCACGCTGTGGGTAGCCGTATGGTGGATCACTGAAGCTATCCCGATTCCTGCCACTTCGCTACTGCCCATTGTGCTGCTGCCGATTACCGGTGCACTGGATGGAAGTACGGTCACTGCGGCCTACGGCAACCCGATTATTTTCCTGTTTCTGGGCGGTTTTATGATTGCCCTGGCGATGGAAAAGTGGGATTTGCATAAGCGTATCGCACTGTCGATTATTGCCGTTCTGGGCACCAGTATTAATAGCATCGTGTTCGGCTTTATGGCCGCTACCGGCTTTCTGTCGATGTGGGTCTCCAATACGGCAGCGGTGATGATGATGCTGCCCATTGGTACGGCGATTGTGTATCAGGTTAGTCAGGAGCTTGCAAAAAGCGACGGCGACCACAGTGGCGAAATCGATAAATTTAGCAAAGCGCTGATTTTTGGTATCGGCTACGGCGGCACCATTGGCGGTCTGGGTACGCTGATTGGCACCCCGCCGAATATTATTCTCGCCGCTGTTGTGAGCGAGCTGTTTGGTTTCGAAATATCGTTTGCCGGTTGGTTAATGTTTGCCTTCCCAGTGGTCGTGGTGCTTTTAATAACCGCGTGGTTGCTGCTAACCCGAGTATTTTTCCCTATTAAATTTAATCATTTGCCGGGCGGTAGGGAGCTAATAAATAAAGAGAAAAGGGCCTTGGGTAACACCAGTTTTGAAGAGAAAGCGGTGCTGGGCGTTTTCCTATTCGCAGCCTTCATGTGGATTACCCGTTCGTTTTTGTGGCAAGGACAGATCATCAATATTCCTGGCATTAACGACACCATGATCGCGATTGTCGCGGCGCTGCTGCTGTTTTTGATTCCTTCTAAAAACAAGGGCGGCTGCCTGCTGGGTTGGGACGTGGCGAAAGATGTGCCCTGGGGCATTTTGCTGCTGTTCGGCGGTGGTTTGGCAATTGCGGCAGGCTTTGGTTCTTCTGGCCTGGCGGAATGGATTGGTGGGCAAATGAGCGTGCTGGAAGGCATGAACTTCCTGTTAGTAGTTCTACTGGCAACCGGTATGGTGCTGTTCCTGACCGAAATCACCTCAAATACCGCGACCGCCACCATGATCCTACCAGTGCTCGCTTCACTTGCCTTGGCGCTCAATGTTCACCCCTTCGCGCTGATGGTGCCCGCTGCCATGGCCGCTAATTGCGCCTTTATGCTGCCGGTGGGTACACCGCCCAACGCGATCATTTTTGCTACTGGCAAGCTTAAAATTATTGAAATGGTACGCACCGGTTTCTGGATCAACATCATTGCGATGTTGTTGATTACCGCGGCGGTTTACTTCCTGCTGCCAATGCTATGGGGTGTTGATTTAACCAGCTACCCTGACGCATTCCGTCGCTAGTAAGCCTAACGAGTATCGAAAAGCCCCGCTTGCGGGGCTTTTTTGTGGCTGAATGGCGTTTTATAGGTAGAGAAAGGGCTGGGTTGTTATGATGCCATTACACACTTTTTGTTGAGTTAGTGATGCGTTTACTTCACACCGCCGATTGGCATTTGGGTCGGCTTTTCCACAATCTTTCATTGCTGGAAGATCAGCGCCATGTGCTTAACCAACTTATCGAGATCATTGACCGTGAAAACGTCGATGCGGTGCTGATTGCCGGCGATATATACGACCGCTCGGTACCGCCATCGGCGGCGGTGACATTACTGGATGAGATACTGCATGCGCTTTGTGAAGTGCGCAAGCTGCCGGTCATCATGATTTCAGGCAACCACGATGGCGCCGAACGCCTGCGCTTTGGCGCACGCCATCTGCGTCAGGCTGGGTTGCACATTCTCTCCGACTTAAACGACGTTGCTACCCCCGTCACGCTGGCTATTGGCGGTGTTGACGTTGATGTGTTCGGCATGCCCTACGCTGACCCTGAACATGTACGCAGCCAGTTTAACGTTGACGTGCGGGATTTTGACGGCGCCCATCGCTATTTGGTCGAGCGCATTAATGAGCAGCGCCACCCCACACACCCCTGCATACTGATGAGCCACTGTTTTGTAGATGGTGGCAGCGCGTCGGATTCAGAACGCCCGCTAACGTTAGGCGGTGCTGAAAGCGTGGCGTGGGAGCCCATGCAACACTTTGACTATGTGGCGCTTGGTCACTTACACGGCCCGCAGTATCGCGGCGGCGAGCATATTCGCTACAGCGGCTCGCTGCTGAAATACAGCTTTTCCGAAGCCAGCCAGCGTAAAGGCGTCACCCTGGTTGATATAGATTCCCACGGTGTCACGCAGATTGAGCAGTTCCCGCTGGTACCCAGCCGTGAAGTCCGTGTATTAGAAGGCGAAATTGATGCGTTGATCGCCCAGGGCAGAACCGATAAGAACGCGGACGATTATCTGCTAGTACGGTTGACCGATCGTCACGCGATACTCGATCCCATGGGCAAGCTGCGCGAGGTGTATCCCAATGTGCTGCATTTAGAGAAGCCTGGCATGCTGGAGGCGCGCGGCACCCAGCAGCTCGACCGGGAGCGGCTGCGCTTTGATGCGCTGGATATGTTCAGCGACTTCTTCAACCAAACCAGCGGTGATGCCATGAGCGAAGAGCAGGCCAGTGCCATGGCAGCGTTAATTACCCAGCTGCAGCGCGATGAGGCCCAAGGATGACGCCGTTAAACCTCACCATGCAGGCATTTGGCCCCTTCGCTGGCACTCAAACGATTGATTTTACTGCGCTGGGTAGAAGCCCGCTGTTTTTAATAAACGGCCCTACCGGCGCGGGTAAAAGTTCTATTTTAGACGCCATTTGCTTTGCGCTATATGGTCAAACCACTGGCAATGAACGCGACCCTGCGCAAATGCGCTGTGACCAAGCGGATGCCTCACTGCTGACCGAAGTGACGCTGGATTTTCGCCTACGCGGCGTCGAATACCGGGTCAGGCGTGTACCCCAGCAGGAGCGTCCTAAAGCGCGCGGTGAAGGCACCACCACCCATAACGCTGAAGCGCAGCTATGGCGATTAAAGGAGGGTGGCGAGGTAGAGTCTTGCCTGGTGGCGCGCAAGGTCAATGATGCCACTGCAGAGCTACACACCTTGATTGGGCTGGATGCCAATCAGTTTCGCCAGGTGATGGTGCTGCCCCAAGGCAAGTTTCGCGAGCTACTATTAGCAGAATCTAAGGATCGTGAGAAAATCTTTTCACAGCTGTTTCAAACGCAAATTTTCCAGCGTATTGAAGAGCAATTAAGCGCCCAGGCCAAACAAATCGAGCGGGCTGTGAAGGACCACCGCCAACATATCAGCGGCATTCTCGCCGGTGGCGAACTGGTAGGCGAAGCTGCGTTAGAGCAAGAACTGGAAGCACTGACCCCCCAGGTAGAAGCGGCGCGGCAAGCGTTTGAACGTGCGCAACAGCAGCGCCGTACGGCTGAAATTAAGCGCGATGAAGCGCTGGCACTGGAGCGCCAATTTGAGGCGCGCGATGCGCTGGCGAGTGATAAAGCCCGCCACCTTGTGCAGCAACCTCATATAGAAAGTATGCAGGCGCGTTTAGCGCAAAGCACCCATGCACAGGCGCTGCACTCCCCGAAGACCGCCTTAGACCAGGCGCAGCATGCGCTGACTACCGCCCAAGCCGAGCATCAGCAGGCGCACACCGCATTAACGACCGAGCGCACGAGCGCTGAAAAAGCGCAGCGCGCCTGGGAAGTGGCCCAGGAACGCCAAACTGAAGTCCCCGCGCTGCGTGAACGGCATCGCCAGCTAACTGAGTTTATTGAACAGGGCCAACAGTTAAGTGCGTTGCAAGGGCGTTTTCAAACGGCGCAGACCGCTTGGCAACAAGCTGATGCTTCGCTCAAGCGTGATGAAAAGCAGCTTGATAGCATTCGCCAGCAGGGCGAAGCGATAGGCATCAATCTCGAACGTTTACAGGCCGAGCTCCAGCAACTGGCCAGCGCGCCTGCTGAGCTAAACCGGCATAACAACCTGCTGAACCAACGCCAAGAACTGGATGAACTCACCCGTCAGAGGCGTGAGTTAACCGCTCAACAGCAGCAGGCAACTGATGCACTCAAGCGCCTACAAAGCGAAGCCTCGCAAGCGGAACATCACGCCACGGAGCAGGAGATGCGCTGGCACCAGGGGCAGGCAGCGCTGTTGGCGCTCAGCCTTGAAGTTAATGCGCCTTGCCCGGTGTGCGGCAGTCTTGATCACCCCGCGCCAGCGGCTAATAACGCGAACCTAGTTACTCAAGCGCAGGTTGAAGAAGCCAGGGCGGCGCAAGAGTATGCTCGCCAATCCTTCCAGGGCGCTGAGCGTCATCACCAGCAGCTTGCACAGCAGATTAAATACAACGCAGAGCAAGTGCAGCGACTCACCCAGCAGTTAGGTGAGTGGGCTAGCCAACCGCTGGTTGAGCTTCAAAAAACCTGCGATGAGTGGCAACGCCAGACCGCTCGGCAGACAAGCGTTGAGCGTGAGACTCACCAGCAAATCGCTGCCCGCGACACACTGCGCCGTGAGTGGGGGGCGCTGGATAAACAGCTTAAGGCCCAACGGCCCGCGGTTGAAAAGGCCAAAGAGGACGCGTTGCGGCTTGAAAGCCAGCGCGACCAGTTGAGTCAATCGCTACCGGAAAATGCTCGTGAGCCTGAGGCCATGCGCCAAACGCTCACCGAACTAGAGCGCCAGGTTTCCCACATTGAGCACGCCTGGGAAGTCGCCCAGCAAGCGCTTTCGAACAGCCAAACCCAGCTGGCGCGGGCGGAAGAGCAGTTACGCGGCGCTAACGAACGCGTCGAGCGCAGCGAAAAATCGCTACAACAGGCTCAAACAGAGTGGCAAGCCGCGCTGCAGCAAAGTCCTTTTGAGGACAATGCTGCGTTCCAGGCAGCACAGTTGGATGATACCCAACGGCAAACTTTCACCCAGCAGATAGAGGCGTACCAACGCCGCCTAGCCGAGCTTGAGGGTGCACTGCAGAATTACCAAACCCAGCTTGCGGAGAAAACACCGCCGGATCTCACCGCGCTTGCCACGTTAACCGATGCTGCCCAAGCTGAAGAAAACACCCAGTTAGAAGCTTGGCGAACGTGCGATGGGCGGTTGAGCATGCTGCATGGCATTCGCCAAAAGCTTGCCAAAGCTCACGCCGCCCAGGCGGAGCTTGAAGCGCAATATCAACTCTGGGGTACGCTAAGCGAGGTCGCTAACGGTCGCACCGGGCATCGCATTAGTCTGCAACGCTTTGTGCTCGGCGTGCTGCTGGATGACGTGCTGATTCAGGCTTCTGAACGGCTGGTACGTATGAGCCGTGGGCGCTATCAGCTGGTGCGGCGAGAAGACCCGTCAAAGGGCACCAAAGCGTCAGGCCTCGAGTTGGATGTGGCGGACACCTATACCGGTAAGAACCGTTCGGTAGCCACGCTTTCCGGCGGGGAGTCTTTCATGGCAGCGCTGTCGTTAGCACTGGGGCTTTCGGATGTGGTGCAAGCTTACGCTGGCGGCATTCAGCTGGATACGCTATTTATCGATGAGGGGTTTGGTAGCCTCGATCAGGATGCCTTGGATCAAGCGATTGCCATGCTTAGCGAACTGCAAATGGGCGGGCGCATGATTGGGGTGATTTCTCATGTCAGCGAACTCAAAGAGCAAATGCCAGTCCGTTTAGAGGTGAGCGCTAGCCGCCACGGGAGTTCGGTGGCAGTGAAAGGCGCACTTCTTTAATGAGTCATGCATTTAAAAACTAACGCATTTTAAGACTAACGCATTTTAAGCCTAAGGCAGTGTTAGTTCACGCTGCGTTCATGCAGCATGCTTTATAACGTACGTTAATCGGCAAGCGAGCCAAGATAAATACCTACCCAGGAGTACAAGGATGAACGCAAGCAAAATTTTACAGCAGCTTATGCAGCAAGCCGGCGGTAGCCAGAAGGGCGGTAGCAGCGGCGGTGTCGATGTTAAAGGCATGCTGAGCGGGCTTTCTAAGCAGTTAGGCGGCGGTAGCAGTCAAGGAAGTAGCTCCTCCGGTGGTTTTGATGTCAAAAGCCTGCTCGGTGGCGGTGCCATGGGTATGTTAGTGGGCTCCAAACGCGGCCGTAGCATGGGCGGCAAAGCGCTTAAATACGGTGCCATTGCCGGGGTAGGCATGCTGGCGTGGAAGGCATGGCAAAGCTCTCAGGCGGCAAAAGATGGCAATGCTCAACAGAGTGCTACCCAAAATGCCTCAGAAGGCGAACGGGTCGAAGTGCTTAGCGGTGAGATCCAAGAGCGCCGCAGTCTGGAACTGCTGCAGGCAATGATTATGGCTGCCCGTGCTGATGGCCATATTGATGAGCAGGAGCAGGCGTTGATCACCGAGCAAATTGATGCCCTCGGCGCCGACCAGGAGATGCATAACTGGGTGGAGCAGCAGTTGAAAGCACCGCTGGATGCACAGGCCCTGGCCCGTGAAGCGGACTCCCCACAGGCGGCACGCGAGATGTACCTGATCAGCGTGGCAGTAACCGACGACCAAAACCCTATGGAGCGTGCATGGCTGGACCAATTGGCCAGCGCGCTTAATTTACCCAAAGAGATGACCACTGAACTTGAGCGCCAAGCTGAGCAGGCTGGTTGATGCTGGAAACGCTTAATGTTTGGCTAGCGAATGGTTTTGGGCTGGGGCGATTACCCTTTGCACCAGGTACTTTCGGTTCACTCTTGGGTATCCCAATAGCGTGGTGGCTGCTGAGCCGCCCGCTTAGCCAGCAGGGGACCATTATCGCGATGCTGCTGGTGTTTGCTGTGCCGGTTTGTCACTTCGCTTCGCAACAGTTTGCCGGGCTTGATCACGGCAGTATTGTGGCGGATGAGTACGTGGCGTTTCCGCTGGCGGTGATTGGCCTCCAGGCAGCAAGGCATCCGCTGGTCATGGCGCTGGCCTTTATGGTTTATCGCTTCTTCGATGCCTTAAAGCCGCCGCCGATTCATTTGGCAGAGTATGTGAATGGCGGCTTTGGCATTGTGTTGGATGATGTGATTGCTGCGCTGGTTACCTGGGTGGTGATGGCGCTAGTGATTAAGCTGTGGCAGCGCCGAGCGCCACAGCAGCGTGCCTAAAAACTCGATAGTGTGACTCAAAAAAACGCCGCAGGCCTGATGAAGGCCTGCGGCGCTAGCTTTTTACAACTTACAACTTACAGTCCACAATTCACTGCATGTTGCGTTAGCTCACAGTATTACTCTTGAACGACGATAACGGATTTGGCATTAACGAACTCAAGCATGCCAAAGCCGCCGTGTTCACGACCGTAACCCGAGTTCTTAACACCGCCGAAGGGCATTTCCGGTGTAGCAACGCCAAAGCCGTTGATAAACACCATGCCGGTGTCGAAGTACTTGCTGGCAAGCTCGGTCGCGCGTTTAACGTCTTTCGAGATGATGCCGCCGCCTAAGCCGTAGCGACTGTCGTTGGCAATGCGCATGGCATCTTCATCATCTTTAGCGCGAATCAGCGCGGCTACAGGGCCAAACAGCTCGTCGTCGTAAGCGGGCTGACCTGGTGTCACGTTATCCAGCACGGTCACCGGATAAAACGCGCCTTTGCCGGATGGCTTTTCACCACCGCACAGAACCTTCGCGCCTTTGCGTACGCTCTCTTCCACTTGATCATGAAGTCCGTCGCGAAGATCCACGCGGGCCATGGGGCCGAGATCGCTGTCTTCTTGGGTTGGATCACCCGCTTTCAGCGACTGCATGCGAGCAACGTAACGCTCTTTGAACGCTTCATAATTTTTCTCGGTCACTACAAAGCGTTTGGCGGCTACACAGGTTTGGCCGCCGTTGTAGACACGCCCCTGAACGCAGGTGTCGATCGCCACATCCATGTCGGCATCATCAAGCACCAGATAGGCATCGTTAGAGCCCAGCTCAAGCACCGTCTTCTTCAGGTACTCGGCAGCCTTGGTGGCCACCTTGCGGCCTGCACCATCGCTGCCTGTTAGCGTTACGCCGCGAACAGCAGAGTGAGCGATTACTTCATCGGAAACGTCATGAGAGATCACTAGCGTGCGGAAAACGTTCTCGGGAAGTCCCGCTTCACGATAGATTTTTTCCAACAGCAGGCCGCTACCAGTCACGTTTTCAGCGTGCTTAAGCAGAACGCCGTTACCCGCCATGATATTGGCAATTGAGTAACGTACTACCTGATACGCCGGGAAGTTCCAGGGCTGAATGCCGTAAATGACGCCCATGGGAGAGTAGGTCACAAAGCCACGCTCTCCATTGCCTGGCTGGCGCTCTTCATCGGCTAGCTTTTTAGGGCCATGTTCAGCGGTGTAGTCACAAATAGCGGTACAAAGGTCAACTTCCTGGGTGGCCTGAGAAGGCAGTTTGCCCATCTCTTTGACCATCAGGTCAGCCAGCTCGTCTTTATGCTTCTGCATCGCTTGGCCAATGGCTTTGACCGTTTTGGCGCGGCTTTCGAGTGATTCCAGGCGCCAATCGAGAAAAGCATCGTAGCAGGCATCCACGACCTGCTTAGCTTCAGCGCTACTCATTAAAGCGTAGGTTTCGAGGGTCTCACCGTTGGTCGGGTTAATCGTCTTGATGCTGTTGCTCATAAGATCTCCTATCTATAGATCAACGTGTTGGTCAAAACGTCCAGCTCCTGGGCGCTTAATCGACCGGTCTACTTCTGATGTGCATTCACTCTAGTACACAATGAGCGCCTTTGCATAATAGCGGTGCTCATTGTGAGGCATTGGTTTAATTAATCAGTTCCACGGTGAAGGCTAAGAAGCTGCTTTGCTATTCAAACGTAAGCCCACCGGCTTCTTCGCCCCACACCTCTTCCAGGCGGCCATCACGACCACAGCTATAGCGGTAGAATTTATAGCGCACGGGGTTCTTTTGATAATAGTCCTGGTGATACTCCTCGGCAGGCCAGAACGTAGTAGCCGGTACTATTTGAGTGGCAATGTCGCGGTCAAAGCGGGCTTCCATCTCGGTTTTTGAGGCTTCGGCCAGCTCACGCTGCACTTCATCGTGGTAGAAAATAGCTGAACGGTATTGATCACCCACATCGCAGAACTGGCGATCTACTGCGAAGGGGTCGATGTTGCGCCAGAAAATTTCCAACAATTGCTCGTAGCTGATCTGCTCTGAGTCATATTCGATTTGCACAACCTCCGCATGCCCCGTACCACCCCTGGAGATATCCTCATAAGTGGGATTCTCGAGTTCGCCGCCGATATAGCCTGAGATGGTGGCGCTAACACCGGGCTGGTTGTCGTAAGGAGGCTCCATGCACCAGAAGCAGCCACCGGCAAAGGTCGCTTGCGCGGTAGATTGCGCCTGCAACGACGCACTGGCGAGACCTGCGGCGGTCATTACGCAGAGCGTTAGGGGACGGAAAAATGAAAAGCGGGTCATGGTAAGCACTCCAGTGGCGGTGGCGAGTTATCGCTCGATGTTGAGTCGATTAGTGGCTGCAAGTGCTACATCCTTACAGGTTAAACCAGCCGATGTGGCCATACCTCGTCCAGCGTATCGAGTGCCGCATTTACGGTCGATTCGGCAGCGCTTGCGTGTCGCCATATAAAGCTTAATGCGCAGGGCAGGCGGATGTTGTCTGCTACTGCCAGGCCACTCTCTTGACGCTCGGTCATTGCCAGGGCATCGCGAGCCAAGCTTAAGCCAACGCCTGCACGAACCAAATCCAACATACAGGCTTCTTGGTCAACTTGGGCTACTCGGTTAGGCACCGCGCCGCTTTTCGCCAAGGCCTGCTTTAATAGCCGATGGTGAGCCGAATCGTGGGGCGTCACAATCCATGGTAGCGTGGCCAGGTGCTCCCAGCGGGTATCAATAAGCCGATTTTCCCAGCCAGCCGGGGCAATCACATGATAGTCAAAGTGCGTCAGCTCGCGCCAGGCCAGAACCTCATGCCCCTGGTTCACTCCAGGGCCTTCGCCAGGCGGTGCCAGATAAAAGCCGACATCCAGTTCACCCTGTGCGATGCGGCTCAGCACGCTGCCGCTCATGCCGTGATGCAGTTCGGTTTCTAATTGTGGCGCGCGGGCCATCAGGCGGCTTAAGAAAGCGCCTAAACGAAGAAACTCCGGGTCGACAATGGTGCCAATGGAGAGCTTGCCGCGCAGCGTGCTGTGCAGGGTTCCGGCGGTTTGCTCAAATGCTTGGGCACTGGTCAGGGCTTTTTCAGCGGCGGGAAGCAGGGCATGGCCATCGGATGTTAGCGCTAGCCCTTGGGGGCGACGACTAAACAGTGTGAGACCTAAGTTAGCCTGTAACTGCTTCAACTTTAGGCTGATGGCAGGCTGCGTTAAATGTAACTGCTCAGCGGCGCGGGACACGCTGCCCGTTCTTGCAACGGCCACGAAGGCGCGGAGTGTGGCGTAATCTTGCATGATGAGCCTCAACGCGTGCTGGTGATATTAGTAGAGCTTATAACTGGCTTTTAAATAACTCAATTGATCTGTTCCCAGCGCCCAGTAGGCTAGGCTAAACGCAGGCTCTTTTTAGTAAGTATTTTAGCTACGCTCTTAAAACCATGCTCTTAAAACCATGCTCTTAAAACAGGTACTCCCATGACAACAACAGCGATTCAGCACTTTATTAATGGCCAGGTCACCGCTGGTGAGTCTTCAAACGCTCAGGACGTATTCAATCCCGCCACCGGCCGTGTGACTGGCCGTGTATCGCTCGCTTCATCAAACGATGTGAACACCGCCGTAGAAGCCGCACAAGCCGCTTTTCCTGCCTGGGCTGATACCCCGCCTATCCGTCGTGCCCGGGTAATGTTCAAGTTATTAGAGCTGTTAAATGTTCACAAAGATGCGTTGGCCGAAGCGATCACCAAAGAGCACGGCAAGGTGTTCACCGATGCCCAGGGGGAAGTCGCGCGTGGTATTGACATTGTTGAATTCGCTTGCGGAATCCCACAGTTGTTGAAGGGCGACTACACCGAGCAGGTGAGTACCGGGATCGACAACTGGACCATGCGCCAGCCATTAGGCGTGGTCGCTGGTATAACGCCATTTAATTTCCCGGCCATGGTGCCAATGTGGATGTTCCCGTTAGCCATTGCTGCGGGTAATACCTTTATTTTGAAACCAAGCCCGCTTGACCCCAGCGCCTCGTTGCTGATGGCTGATTTGCTTAAACAAGCGGGCCTGCCCGATGGCGTGTTCAACGTCGTGCAGGGCGATAAAGACTCGGTGGAAGCGCTGCTTGATCATCCGCACGTTAAGGCGTTGTCGTTTGTGGGCTCCACGCCGATTGCCAATCTGATTTACGAACGCGGCGCTCGTAATGGCAAACGTATCCAAGCACTCGGCGGGGCCAAAAACCATATGGTGGTGATGCCGGACGCCCACCTTGATAAAGCGGTCGATGCACTCATCGGTGCCGCCTTCGGCTCTGCCGGTGAGCGTTGCATGGCGATCAGCGTGGCGGTGTTGGTCGGCGACGTGGCGGATAAAGTCGTGCCGGCACTGGCTGAGCGTGCGAAAGCGCTAAAAGTAAAAGATGGTATGCAGCTTGATGCGGAGATGGGCCCGATTGTTACCCAGCAAGCTCACCAGCGGATTACCGGTTATATCGAAAAAGGGGTGGCTGAAGGCGCAGAACTGGTGGTCGATGGTCGCACTTTTAATGCTGCCTCGGCAGGCGATGAGTGTGCCGAAGGGTTCTGGATGGGCGGCACGTTGTTCGATAACGTCACGCCGGAAATGACGATCTATAAAGAGGAGATTTTTGGTCCGGTGCTGGTCTGTGTGCGGGTACCGGATATCGCCACCGCCATCCAGTTGATCAACGACCACGAATTCGGCAATGGCGTTAGCTGCTTTACCGAAAGCGGCACCGTGGCGCGGGAGTTTGGGCGCCGCATTCAGGTCGGCATGGTGGGTATCAACGTGCCTATTCCGGTGCCGATGGCGTGGCATGGTTTCGGTGGCTGGAAGCGCTCTTTGTTTGGCGATACCCATGCCTATGGTGAAGAGGGCGTGCGTTTTTACACGAAACAAAAATCGATTATGCAGCGCTGGTCGGACTCAATCGATGCCGGTGCTGAATTTGTGATGCCCACGGCGAAGTAACGCCTAAACGTTATGGGAGCCAACGCATGCCAGCGCCAACTAATAATAATTTCGACTATATCGTGGTAGGAGCGGGCACCGCCGGGTGCCTGATGGCTAACCGACTCAGCGCCAACCCTAACAACAAGGTGCTGTTGATCGAAGCGGGTGGTCGCGATAACTACCACTGGATCCATATCCCGGTGGGGTATCTCTACTGCATTAATAACCCGCGTACCGATTGGCTGTTTCGTACCGAACCCGACAAAGGGCTCAACGGCCGTTCGCTGATCTACCCACGGGGGAAAACCCTGGGCGGCTGCTCCAGCATCAATGGCATGATTTATATGCGCGGTCAGGCCCGGGATTACGACCACTGGGCGGGAGTCACCGGCGACGATGCCTGGCGCTGGGAGAACTGCTTACCTGACTTTATCAAGCATGAAGATCACTACCGCTTGGATGAGCATGGTGATGGTGACGCGAAGCACCGAGATTTTCATGGCCATGGTGGCGAATGGCGGATTGAAAAACAGCGCCTCAAATGGCAGGTGCTGGATGATTTTGCCGAAGCTGCGGTTCAGGCGGGCATTCCGCGCACCGAGGATTTTAACCGTGGTTCAAATGAAGGCGTGGCCTACTTTGAAGTCAATCAGCGCTCGGGCTGGCGGTGGAATACCGCCAAAGCGTTTTTGCGCCCCGCACTGAAGCGCAACAACTTAACGCTTTGGCACTCCACGCAGGTCAATCGCCTGCTCTTTGACAAACGTGAAGAAGCACTGCGCTGCAGCGGCGTGGAGGTGGAGCGCAACGGTCACGCCCAGCGTGCCATGGTGAGCGGGGAGGTGGTGCTCTGCGCAGGTGCGATTGGCACGCCGCATTTACTCCAGCTTTCCGGCGTGGGCCCAGCCGAGCTGCTACGCGAACACGGCGTTGAGTTAGTGCATGAATTGCCCGGGGTGGGGGAGAACCTGCAGGATCACTTACAGATTCGCTCGATATATCGCATCACCAATGGCAAAACCCTGAACGCGATAGCCAGCACGCTATTGGGGAAAGCGGGCATTGGTTGGGAGTACCTGCTCAAACGGTCTGGGCCGATGAGCATGGCGCCCTCGCAGTTAGGGGCGTTTACCCGCAGTACGGCGGAGCAAACGCACCCTAATATTCAATACCATGTACAGCCGCTAAGCCTTGAAGCCTTTGGGCAGCCGCTACACCCGTACCCGGCGATTACCGCCAGCGTATGCAATTTGAATCCAACCAGCCGGGGCACGGTACGTCTTAAAAGCAGCGACCCCCGTCAGACGCCGGCCATCTCTCCTCATTACTTAAGCACGCCAGAGGATCGCAAAGTAGCGGCGGACTCCCTGCGCGTTACCCGGCGGATTGCCGAGCAGCCAGCGTTTGCCAAGTATGCGCCTGAGGAAGTGAAACCGGGCGTTGAGTACCAAACCGACGACGAGCTAACTCGCTTGGCGGGGGATATAGGCACGACGATTTTCCACCCCGTTGGTACTGCGAAAATGGGGCGCGAGGATGACAGTTTGGCGGTAGTCGATGGTCGGCTGCGGGTACGGGGCATTCTTGGGCTTCGCGTGGCGGATGCGAGCATTATGCCGACGATTACCAGCGGCAATACCAATTCGCCCACGCTGATGATTGCGGAGAAAGCTGCCGGTTGGCTCCTCTCTGAGCAGTGAGAGTGATTAGCCAGCACCTTGTCATACAGGGCTGCATAGCCTTGATTATAAGAGTGTTGACGCGCACACAGGTTAGGCGCAAAATAGCGTCAGTTGGTTAGCAAGTCGAACGTTGTCAGCAGGATAGAAGCGCCTCAAGCGTTAAATCTGGTGAAAGTTTCTTGTTCTACCCACTGCACTTCGGGTATTTCCCGGTTTTAATTAGCTACATCGAGGATTTCGATCATGGCAACTGGCACAGTTAAGTGGTTTAACGACACTAAAGGCTTCGGCTTTATTTCTCCTGACGACAATGGCGACGACCTGTTCGCACATTTCTCTGAAATTCAGTCTGAAGGTTTCAAATCTCTGCAAGACGGCCAGAAGGTTTCCTTCGACGTCACCCAGGGTAAAAAAGGCCTTCAGGCTTCTAACATCAAAGTTGTTTAAGTTAATTCTTAAGCATTGAGATGTTAGCAATCACTGCCCAGCGATGATTGACCAAAGGACCCCGCCACGTGCGGGGTTTTTTGTATCTATAAGATTGAGTGCAAAAATACCTCAAACCTCACACCCGTATATTCCATTTTGATCTTTAAATGTTTCTAAAAATAACTTTTTAGAATATAGGGCTGGCCTCACAATGCTCTTATGTTTATTTATTAAGGGTGTTGTGGCGATGTCGGTTGATGCTTGGGTTTCAGTCACGGTGGTGCTGACCATTTTTCCGCTTATGGCGTTCTCACGTCTAGGGCCGGATATCATTCTGCTGGGCGCGGTGATTGTGTTGATGACGCTTGGCGTCATTGACCCACAGCAGGCGCTGGGAGGCTTTTCAAACAGCGGTCTTTTTACTGTGGCCTTCATGTATGTGCTGGTAGCCAGCATTCGTGAAACCGGCGGCATCGATCTGATCATTCGCTATGTGCTTGGACGCCCTGATAAAGAAAGAGGTGCGCTCATACGCCTACTATTACCCGTCGCGACACTCAGCGCCTTTGTTAATAATACCCCTGTGGTTGCCACCTATATTCCTGCCGTCATGAGCTGGAGCCGCAGGCTGCATTTATCTCCCCAGCGGCTGCTGATGCCGCTTAGTTTTGCGTCCATTCTTGGTGGCACTATTACGCTGTTTGGCACCAGCACTAATTTAGTGGTGCATGGGTTGTTGCTGGAGCGCTACCCCGAGCTTGGCATGGGCCTGCTGGATTTGGCTTGGGTAGGTATTCCCGTCGCGGTAGTCGGCCTTGCTTACCTGATTTTGCTGGGGCCACGCTTATTGCCTGCTCGGGAAGGGGTGGCTAGTGCGTTTGCCAACCCGCGAGAGTTCACTATCGAAATGGAAGTCGACCCAGCGGGCGTACTGGTAGATCGTAGCGTTGAAGAAGCGGGACTGCGACACTTACAGGAGCTGTTTCTGGTTGAAATTGAGCGCGCAGGCAACGTGGTTAGTGTGGTTGGCCCTGGTGAACAATTAAAAGGCGGTGATCGACTGGTGTTTGCCGGCACCTCTGATGCCGCAGTGGAGTTGCAGCAGATTCGTGGTTTGATTCCTTCTCGGGATGATACGTCCAGTCTGGAGAAAGAGTTTAAGGAGCGCCGCTTGGTCGAGGCGGTGGTGTCGGATCAGTGCCAGTTTATCGGTCAGCGTATTCGCGACGGCCACTTCAGAACCTTGTATGGAGCGGCGGTGCTGGCAATCTGCCGGGGCGGTGAGCGGGTCAAGGGCAACCTTGGTCAAGTGCGGCTGCAGCCCGCCGATGTTCTGTTGCTGGAAGCACGACCACCGTTTATTGAGCGTCATCGTCAGTCACGGGACTTCTTGCTGATTAGCGAGCTCAATGGTGCGGCGCGCCCAATACATGAAAAAGCACCGCTAGCATGGGGCCTGCTGTTAGGGGCCGTGCTTCTCGCCGCCTTAGGCGTACTGAGTATGCTCAACGCCGCCATGTTAGGGGCGGCATTAGCGTTACTTACGGGTTGCTGTTCGGTGGGAGCAGCCAAGCGCGGTTTGGATACTCAGGTGCTACTCACGATTGCCGCTTCCTTTGGTGTGGGAGCCGCACTGCAGAGCTCCGGTGCCGCTGAGGTAATGGCCGGTGGGGTGCTAACGTTTGTGGCGGGTAATCCGCTGCTGCTCTTGATCGGCACCTACTGCGTGGTCGCACTGCTGACAGAGCTGGTGACCAATAACGCAGCCGCGGTGATTATTTTTCCGGTGGTAATGAGCGCAGCAGAAAGCTTGGGCGTTAGCCCGATGCCCTATGTGGTAGCGGTCATGTTCGCCGCCTCGGCGAGCTTTTTAACCCCTATCGGCTATCAAACCAATTTGATGGTGTATGGCCCCGGCGGCTATCGGGTCAGCGATTTTCTTCGTCTGGGGAGTGGTTTGAATATACTGACCGGCGCGATAGCGCTACTCTTGATTCCCTTAGTGTGGCCTTTTTAAACGTGCCACCGCTCGCGGTAAACGCTGGTTTGCGCTAGGGTGGCGCTTTTTGGATAAGGAATACGACTTCATGACTGCTCCTGGCGAACTGATTATTGAGCCGAAAGATGGTCAACCCGCCGATGCCTGTGTGTTTATTATTCACGGCTTAGGTGCGGATGGACACGATTTTGAACCGCTGGTACCCGCGTTAGCACTGCCCAAAGATTCACACGTGCGCTTTATCATGCCCCATGCGCCACGGTTGGCCGTAACGATTAATGGCGGCATGGTGATGCCCGCTTGGTACGATATTCTCGCCATGGATTTGGGGCGTAGGGTGGATGAAAGCCAGCTCAAAAAATCCGCCGAGCGCATTCAAGCGTTGATCCAAGAGCAGATTGATCAAGGTATCGATAGCCAACGCATTATCGTCGCGGGCTTTTCACAAGGGGGCGCTGTCGCCTATCAAGCCGCGCTCACGTTCCCCGCGGCGCTGGGTGGCTTGTTAGCCATGTCGACCTACTTTGCGACGGCGGACAATATCGACCTAGCAGAAGCCAATCGTCAGATTCCTGTTGAAGTTCAGCACGGTAACTTTGACCCGATTGTGCCCGAAAGCCTGGGCCGCAGTGGTGCCGACCGCCTTAAAGCGATGGGTTATGCGGTCAATTATCGCCAATACCCCATGGCGCACGCGCTTTGCCCTCAGCAGGTAAATGATATCGGCAAGTGGCTGAGTGCTCGCCTGAGCTAAGCGCCTATTCGTGCCCGATGCAAGGATGTAGCGAAAACGAATGATAGCTTCCTTTGATGCGATAGCCGCTCTTGATGTAATCGAAGTAGTGCTGGCGCTGTGCTTAACAGGGTCGGCATTAGTGTGCCTATTTGATCGCCACTTAGTGCGTGCCTGCTGTTTCTTTTTGGCGTTTGCTGTCTCAATGACGCTTGCTTGGTGGCAATTGGGCGCGCCCTGGCTGGCAACGGCCGAGCTGCTGCTGGGGGTGATGCTGACAGGCCCCTGTTTTTTCTATGCGCTGGGACATCTTTCCCCTGGCGCATCATCCCCTCTTAAACACGATACCTTCAACGAGCCCTGGTCGCGGGTCGCCATGCGTGTAGTGTTGGCGCTGGCGTGGTTTGTTATGGTCGGCGCGGCGATTCGCTATGTTATCGCCGATATGGTGTATTCACCTTCAGAGCATCCGCTGCTTTTAGCGGGGGTGGTAATTGCCGCCAGCGCCTTGGGCGCGTTTGCATTGCATCGCCATTTGCTGCGCCGTTTATTGGCATTCAATATTCTGGGCTCAGGAGTGTTTATGCTGCTGGCGGGTGTGGCGGGCACCTCCGCTGCTGCCCAAGCACTTATCAGTGTTGGGCTGCTTGTTGCCTGGCTAGGGTCGATGCTCGGCGCGCTATTGATTAGGCAGCTGTTGCATCTGGAAGGGGTCGAGGCCTTGGGGCGTGACGGCGCACTCAAGGAGCGCACAACATGATCTGGCGCTTTGGTCTTTTCGACAGCACCTTTGAACCTCTTGCCAGCACCCATTGGGCGCTGTTAGCAGCACTGGGTTTACCGCTTCTACTAGGTCTCTTTGCAGCACTATTTTCCCCTAAGCGTGCCTTGCCTGTTGCCCTGGCTAGCCTGCCGGTATTGGCGTCTGGTGTGGTGCTGCTGGCTGCCTTTGAGCAGGCAGGGTTACTGCGCTGGCAGTGGGAAATCGCCGGTATTCACTTGTCGCTACGCTTAAACGGCTTGAGCGTGCTGTTGCTATTAATGACTCAGGTGATCGGCGTTGCCGCGGCGCTATATACGCCCGGCTATTTGCGTTTAAGCGAAACCGGGCCGCTGGCTCGCTGGCTGTGGCCTTTGATGGGCGTGGTGCTGAGTGCGCTCTCGTTAATTTGGCTAGCCACCGATTTGCTCACCCTTTATATCGCCTTGGAGCTAATGGGGCTGGCAGCGGTTGGCATGCTGATGCTCTCAGGCAAAGTACCTGCCATTGTGGCGGGGATGCGCTATTTACTGTTAGCACTGGTGGGATCGCTGACCTATCTGCTTGGGGTGGCACTGATTTTAGGCCACTGGGGGCGGTTGGATTTACAGGGGTTAGCCGAAGTAATCGAGCCAGGCCCAGTGGCGTGGTTTGCTGCCGCGCTCATAGGTGCTGGGCTGGCCTTGAAAGCCGCGCTATTTCCTCTACATGCGTGGTTGACCCCAGTGCACGAGAATGCCTGGACGCCGGTGAGTGCGCTGCACGCCGCGCTGGTGATTAAAGCATCGCTATTTATGTTGCTGCAGCTGTGGAGCATCCTGCTGCCTGAAACGTTCTACGCACCCCGGGTGATCGCTTGGTTAGGCATGTTGGCCATTGTTTGGGGAGGGCTGTTGGCTTGGCGCACCGACTCGCTTAAAACCCTGGTCGCTTCGTCAACCGTTGCACAGCTGGGCTATCTAATGGTGGCTTTTCCTCTGTTACTGGGCCCGGATATTGCGCCGTTACCGCGCGCCTTGGCTTGGGAGGGTTTTTGGCTGCAATTGATGGGGCATGCCTTTGCCAAGGCGGCTATGTTTATGGCTGCTGGCAACCTGATACTGGCCACCGGCGAGAGCACGCTCAAAGGCCTGGCCGGTACCAGCCGCCGTTTACCGCTTTCACTCTTGGTGTTTGGCATTGCCTCAATCACCTTAATGGGGCTGCCGCCTAGCGCTGGCTTTACGGCTAAGTGGATGCTGCTACAAGCGATGATTATCACCCAGCAGTGGTGGGCGGTAGCGGCGCTATTAACCGGCACGCTGCTGACTGCCGCCTATGTGTTTCGAATGTTTCGCTACTCCTTTGATGAAACGGCCCCGCGACATCGCTACCAACCCTTGGCGCCGGGCATGGATATGATCGCACTAACGCTTGCTCTGATCGCGTTTGCCTTAGGGCTATTAGCGCATTACCCGCTGGAATTGATGCATGGAGGTAGCCCATGAACGCCGCCTGGTTACCGCTGACTGCGTTGGCTACCTCTCTACTGGTGGTCGTAATTATTTTTGCTCTGCCGGAAGAGGCCAGACGACTGCGTACGACGATTAACCTCGTGGCGGCCGTGGTTAAGATTATTCTGGTTATGCTGATGGTTCGTCGGGTGGCCGCGGGTCATGAAGATATTTTTAGCTTTCAAGTAATTGGTGGCGTTGATTTCGTTCTGCGCAGCGATGCGCTAGGGGTGATGTTCGCCGGGCTATCGTCACTGTTGTGGCTGTGTACCACGGTTTATGCCATCGGTTATTTGGAAGGCTCCGCCAATCGAAAGCGCTTCTTTGGCTTTTTTAGTCTCTGCGTCGCGAGCACGATCGGCATTGCCCTTGCCGACAACCTGTTTACCTTTCTGATTTTCTACGAAATGTTGACGCTCTCCACCTATCCGCTGGTGGTCCACAATGGTACCCAGAAAGCGCTCGATGCGGGTCGTGTCTATTTACGTTACACCTTAAGTGCGGGCGTGGTGCTGCTGCTAGGAGCAGTGTTGCTGTACACCCTAACAGGGGATCAGTCGTTCTCGTCAGAAGAGGGCCTGGGTGATTATTTAAACGATCATCGTGGCCTGTTAACGCTGATATTCGCCCTGCTGGTGGGTGGGCTTGCGGTGAAAGCCGCCATGGTGCCGCTGCATGGGTGGCTACCCAGAGCCATGGTGGCGCCGGCGCCGGTGAGCGCACTATTACATGCAGTCGCGGTAGTGAAAGCAGGCGCCTTCGGGATTCTGCGGGTGGTTTATGATCTGTTTGGCATTGAGCTCAGTGTTGAGCTGGGCGTTATTACCGTTTTGGCGGTGGCAGCGTCCATTACGATTATTTATGGCTCGTTAAGGGCGATTGCTCAAGAAGAACTGAAACCCCGCCTCGCGTTTTCTACGGTCAGCCAAGTCTCCTACGTCATTCTCGGCATAGGCATATTCGGTCCCTTTGGTACGGTCGGGGCCTTAGCGCACTTACTCCACCAAGGCTTAATGAAGGTCACACTGTTCTTCTGTGCAGGCAACTATGCCGAAGAGCTGGGGATTCATCGCATTGATGAAATGGACGGTGCAGGCAAGCGTATGCCGTTGACCAGTATTGCGTTTACCATCGGCGCACTAGGCATGATAGGGCTTCCCCCGGTGGCGGGATTTATTACCAAATGGTATCTCGGGGTTGGCGCCATTCAGGCAGGAATGTACTGGATCGTCGCCGTATTGGTAGCCAGTAGTACGCTCAACGCCATCTACTTTTTGCCGATTGTACACCGCTTGTGGTTTCGCCTGGGGCCATCCCATGGCAAAGGCAGTTGGCCCAAAGAGCAGCGGTTAGGCCGTTTAGAAACCCACGGCTGGCTGCTTTGGCCGATGGTATTCACCGCTCTGGTAAGCCTTGGGGCAGGGCTATTTGCCGGGCTGCCTTTCAGCCCCTTGGATTGGGCGGCGCGGGTAGCCAACGGGGAGTACTTGCCATGATGACGCTGCTGCTTGCACTCGCACTGCTCTGGCCGCTAGGCGTTGCCGGTTATACGCTATGGAACGCCTACCGGAGGCCCGCTACGCAGAGGGGCTACTTTTCATTACTCTGGCTAAGCGCTGTTTGGCCAG
Organism: Vreelandella neptunia; assembly: GCF_022489065.1. GTDB lineage: Bacteria > Pseudomonadota > Gammaproteobacteria > Pseudomonadales > Halomonadaceae > Vreelandella > Vreelandella neptunia_A. The sequence continues at coordinate 144,569 of NZ_JAKVTW010000003.1, forward strand.
CGTTACTTTTGGCCTACGCTGGGGAAGCGCACTGGACCATCAATGCCTGGATGCTGGGCGGGGAATGGGAGCTCAACTCGCTAAGCCGCCCTTGGCTTGCGTTCACCGCCCTACTGTGGGGTTTGGCAGCGTTTCATGCCAAGGGATATTTTGCGGCTGAACAGGCAAAAGCGCAGGCCGGAGATCAAGACGCTCAGCGGCGCTTACTGCGTTTGGCGCTGCTATGGCCGCTGACGCTGTTGGGCAACGTGCTGCTGATTATTGCCCAGGATATCGCTAGTTTTTACCTGGGCTTTGCGCTGATGACCTTCGCCGCTTACGCCTTGGTGGTGCATAGCGGTTCAGACGAGGCCCGGCTGGGCGCCAAGGCGTATTTGATATTAGCCGTGGTGGGTGAAGGACTCATTTTAGGCGGTTTTTTATGGGCGGCCGGAGAGGCCGATACGCTGACGTTGCAAGGCGTGCGCGAAGGTATTTTGGTCGCTGAGCACGGCTCATGGATGGCCGCCTTGCTGTGCTTGGGCTTTGGCGTGAAAGCGGGCGTTATTGGGTTGCACGTGTGGCTGCCGTTAGCGCACCCGGTAGCCCCAGCCCCAGCCAGCGCCGTGCTTAGTGGGGCAATGATTAAGGCGGGGCTGCTGGGCTGGATTAGTGTGCTGCCATTAGGTAGTGAGCAGGTGTCAGAACCGCTAGCCCAGTTTGGCAACACTATGTTGATTGCAGGCCTGGCAGCAGCGTTTGGCGCCGCACTGTATGGTGTTTTTCAGCGCCATCCAAAAGCCGTCTTGGCCTACTCCAGTATCAGCCAGATGGGCATGATGACGGCTCTCGTCGCCATGGGGTTGGTCGCGCCAGAGGTGTGGCCACTGCTGTGGCCGGGCTTGGTGCTGTTTGCTGCCCACCACGCGTTGGCTAAAGGCTCGCTGTTTATGGGCACCAGTATCAGCGAGCATTTGCCGCGCTGGCCGCTACCGTTGATATGGGCATTGCTAGCGCTGCCCGGTATATCACTGGCGGGCGCTATTGGCGCGGGTATGGTCAGCAAGTGGGGAGTGAAAAGCCCGCTGTATGAAATGCACCATGAATCGCTGATCAAGTTGCTGAGTTGGGCCGCAGTCGGCACTGCGGCACTGGTGAGTGTTGCCCTATGGCGCCAGTGGCAGCAGCGGCATAAAGGGGGCAGCAACCCAGAGCAGTGGGGCGCTTGGTTAGTGGCTATCGTTGCAGCGCTATTGACACCTCTTTGGCTTCCCCTGCCTGCAGGTAGCATCGAGATGCCACCGATGAAAGAGTGGCTGGGGATCGTATGGCCCTTTCCTGTGGGGGTTCTGTTTGCCGCGATAGGTTGGTTATTAACGCGCCCGCTCAAGGGAAAAACACTTCCCGCGGGCGATTTATGGTGGCTCTACGCCGGTGTCGTTAGCGCGATGCTGGTACCCATCCAAGCTTTCGGTCACGGCTGTGGCCGACTGAAATCGGCAAGCGTGGTAACCGCTCAAAAAGCGGAAGAGACGTTAATGGGCCATATAACTCGGCTGTTGTCGGGAGAGTCCTGGTTGCGTCACCATACAAGCGGTTTAATGATGGTGCTTGCCGTGCTGCTTGCGGCGCTACTTATGTGGGAAGGCCAGCGATGATACATCTGTTAGGAAAATGGTTGCCTAAGAAGTGCTCAGGCAGGCACTGGTTAGGAGCACTCTGTGGGTAAGCTCGCGCGCGGACGTCGCGCTCTGGTTCCCGGCGATATTCCCCAGCGTGGCTGGCAGGATATTGCTTGGCGTGTGGTGCGAGCGGCGCGCCGCAATCGCATTACCATGTTGGCCGCAGGGGTGGCTTTTTATGCGTTGTTGGCGTTGTTTCCGACTATCGCGGCGGTGATTTCGCTTTGGGGGCTGCTTTTTGATCCTTACGAGGCGGGCCAGCAACTGTATGAAATCAGTCGTTTTATGCCCCCGGATGCGGCTAAATTGATTGACCAACAGGCTCAGCAGGTTGTTGAGAGTGCGGAGTCGGGTAATTTTCTCGGCGCCCTAGCCGGGCTGCTGATTGCGATGTTTATCGCTTCGAAGGGTGTGGCGGTGCTGGTGATCGGCCTTAACGTGGTGTATGGCGAAACTGAAAAGCGCAGCCTGCTACACCGCAGCACGGTATTGGTATCACTGACATTTGGGTTGATTATCATGACCCTGATTTCACTTGGCTTCATCGCCATTGTGCCGATCGTGGTCAACGCGTTGGCGATTGATTCACCGTTTGACAAGATTCTGCAGTGGCTGCGCTGGCCAGCGCTGCTGGTGGTGATGAGTATGCTCATTGCATTGCTCTACCGTTTCGCGCCTTATCGGCGCTCCGCGCAGTGGAGTTGGTTAAGTTATGGCACGCTGCTGGCAACGGTGATGTGGCTGTTAGGCTCTGGCGGACTTTCGCTTTACGTGCGTTATTTCTCCACCTTTAGCGAGCTTTATGGATCGTTAGGCGCAGTCGTAGCGCTGATGATCTGGTTTTGGCTATCTGCCTTTGTGGTGCTGTTTGGAGCGGAAGTGAATTGTGAAATGGAGCGCCAAACCTATAACGACACCACGATAGGGGAGACACGCCCGCTAGGCGAGCGAGAGGCATTTGCTGCAGATACCATTGGTAGCCCTCGTCCGTGGAAGATATCAGCGGATGACGCTGATACTGAATAAACTACCTATCAAACTCCCACCCTTGATGAGCGGTGGGAGTTTGATATGACTTACGCCACTGCCTTAAAGAAGCTCCTCCGCCGCCAGTGCCAAGCGTGAACGTTCAACGCTTTTCAGAGTGATATGCCCCGCATGAGGCCAGTCTCGAAAGCGCTCCACCACCGCCGCCATGCCGCAGGTGTTAGCGGTGAGATAGGGCGTATCGATTTGGCCAACGTTGCCCAAACAGACAATTTTGGTATTTCGCCCCGCCCGGGTGACCAGCGATTTGAGCTGTTTAGGTGTGAAGTTCTGCGCCTCATCAATGATTAAGAAAGTGTCGTTTAACGTACGACCTCGCATGAAGCTCGGTGAGCGTATCTGCACTCGCGAACCGATCAACTGGCGCGTGGCGCCGTTATCCCAACTGGTTTCTCCCTCCTCATTGCGCAACAGATTATCCATATTGTCGTGGAAGGCCCCCATCCACGGTGACATTTTCTCCTCCTCCGTGCCGGGTAGAAAGCCAATGTCTTCGCCCATGGGGATCGGCGCGCGGGTAAACACAATGCGTTCAAACAACTTGGCATCCAGTGTCTGCTGAAAGGCGGCGGCCAGGGTCATAAAGGTCTTCCCCGTTCCCGCATTACCCGCGATGGTTACGAGGTCAATATCAGGATCCATGAGGAGGTTTAAGGTGAAATTTTGCCGACTGTCATGGGCATGAACCCCCCAGACGCCTGCGTGATGGCGATAGTTTGTGAGTAGCTGAAGGCGAGCCGAGGAGGGCCCTAGCTCGCGAACGATCGCTTCAAACTCAGCCCCGTTTTCACTGTCCGAGACCAGCATGCCGACATGCCAGTGACGAGGCATTGAGCCGGAGAGCTGATAGAAAGTGTGGTGATCAAGACGCTCCACGGTGACATCAACGTTCAATGCCTCCCAGAGTGAGGCGCCATTCTGGCCTGCGGGGGCATAGACTTGGGCGCCCTCAATCATGGCATCGCTATCGGAGAAAGCGCGATCGTTGAGGTAATCCTCAACAGGCACTTTCAGCGCAGCGGCTTTCACACGTAGGTTAATATCTTTAGTAATGAGGATGACGGAGGCGTCGGGGCGCTCTTCGCGTAGGCGGCAGGTTTCCGCCAGTATTCGGTTATCGGGGCTATCGTCGAGGGCGTCGAAAAGCTTTAAGTCGTTGTAGCATAAGAAGTGCAGGCGTCCTGTTTCGCCGCTGATGCGGGGAATCGGAATGCCGCGTTGGATCTCGTCAAAGGTGACTTGGCTGGTAAGGTCAGAGAGCGTACGGCTGATTTGGCGAGCCGTGCGAGCGATTTCACGAACACCGTTTTTGTGCTTATCAAGCTCCTCGAGGACAGTCATGGGGATGACAACATCGTGCTCATCAAAGTGATAAAGCGCGGCGGGGTCATGAATGAGGACATTGGTGTCCAACACATACAGCCGAGTGGCTTTCTTATCGAGTCGTACCATCGTTGGAATCACTCCTTGGTTGACGGCAACTTCGACACTGGCAGGTGCGTATTACGCCTGGATGACACTTGCCTGTGTCCCACACGTGACGTGTCCTGGCATCTCCTTATTTAGCACTTTTTAATAGCGTGGAAGGCTTTGGTGTTTTTCGCCACAAAAAGATTTCAACGATGTGTCAGCTACTCCTGGGTTAAGTCTGAGCACTAGTTCTGGGAAGCTAAGAAATGCGCCACCTTATTTAACAAGGCAGTGGCCACCACACCGCGGTTATCGCTCTCAACATAACGGTAGTAGTGGCTATCTAACGCAAGGTCATGGGTTAGCGTGCAGAGCGTGCCAGCGTCCAGAGCGCCTTTGACTAACGGGTAAGGCAGCAGCGCCCAGCCGGTCGCGTTGATAACCGCGTCGCGAATGACCTCAAACATCGTTAGCCCAAGATAATTGCCTGAAAAAAGAGCTTCGCTGATCAGCTTGTCATCCTGAACGTGGGTTAAACATACCTGCGTATACTGGGCTAAATCATCGCGGTTAACGCTGGGCAACCGGCTAAGCGGATGGTGGGGCGCTGCCACTAAACGCATACTGACAGGGGCAAGGTTAGCGGCGTTGGTGTCGATCCCTTCCGCGGTATACAGGCCAAAGGCAATATCCACCGTTTGGCGCTGTACAAACTGGTTATGCTCCTGAGGAGGTACCAAATAAACCGAAATCGCGGTTAGTGGAAACTGCTGTTTTAGGTCATGCATCACCTGGCGCCAAAACACTTCCGGCAGTGCATCGTCGCGGGCAATACAGAGCTGGCTTTCCACCCCTTGCAAATGTTGGTGGCAGTGCTTTTTGATCCGGCTGGCGCTGGTTAATAAACGATAGCAGTCAGGCAGCACGCTATCACCAACGGCGGTCAGCGTTAGGCTGTTGCCCGAACGCTCAAATAGCGCCACGCCCAGGCTGTCCTCTAATGCATTGACCGCAGCGCTTAGGGTGCTTCGTTTAAGACCGGTGTGCCGCGCCGCGGCGGCAAAAGAGCCATGTTCGGTAACATCGATAAAGGCTTGAACCTGTTCCGCACGCATAATCTTTCCGGTTGACTGATCGAGCGCCAGTTAACTTGGCGCTGAGCGATTCGTGATTGTCATAACTCCCTTCTATTATGGCGCACAAATCGTCGAATGCTATGGAGTTATCCGCGTGACCCCCTTTGTTGCCGAGCGCCGTGCGCTAAAATTTTCAGCCATTTCAGCCAGCCTGTTTGCGTTTACAGGGCTTGTGCTAGGGCTTACCAGCGGTTCAATCACCATTCTGTTTGATAGCGGCTATTCGCTATTAAGCTTAGTGCTGGCATCGCTCTCGCTGTATGCCCTCAAACAGGCACGTAAACCTGCGGATGATCACTACCCCTTTGGGCGGCTGACGGTGGAGCCGCTTGCGGTTCTGCTCAAAGGCGTAGTAATTGCGATGGTGTGTATCGTATCGCTGGTCTCTGCTCTGTGGAGTCTGCTTGATGGGGGCCGCCTGGTGACGCTGGATTTAGCGTTAATGTTTGGCGTGGTGAATGTAACCGGCTGTCTGATGACCTGGTGGTGGTTGGCGCGCTATTCCCGGGTGGCTCGCTCTTCGCTGTTGGCCGCTGAGTTGCGTCAGTGGCAGATGGATACTTGGCTGAGCGCTGCGGTGATGTTGGGGTTTGCGCTGACCTGGGTGCTAACTCAGTCGCCCTGGGCTGGTTACGCGCGCTTTGCCGACCCCGTGATGGTGCTGATCATTGCAGGCTACTTCTTGCCCATGCCCATTAGGATGGTGAAAGGAGCGCTGCGCGAGCTTATGTTTGGCGGCTCATGCAGCAGCGTGCGTCAAAATGTGGTGGAGGATGTCGCCGACTTTGATGTCTCTGCCGACGATGTGCGCCTGGCTCAGGTGGGCAGTTTCCTGATGGTCGATATCCAGCTCGACAAGCAGCAGTTCAATGATGCTCAAGAAATTGTCGATAGCGTAGAGCAGCGTTGTAAACGGCTGAATCTACGTCCAGTGACCAGCCTGACGCTGGTTGCTGGCTAAGATGTACAAAAAATATTGACGTTCTGAGTAAGGGAGTGCTATTTAGCGCTACCGACAATAGGTGTCGGCCTACTATTGATACGTTGAGGGTTGTAAAAACATGCCATTGCGCCGCTGTTTACCCGCACTGCTAATGACCGTTTTGGTCGCTGGCTGTGCTAGCTCTACCATTGCTCCAAGCTATACCACCAGCAATCCGGATATCATGCGGATTGGCGGCGAGCGTCCGGCGAATCGAGATACCACGGTTGAAAGCGCTGGATCGTTCTGCCTTGAAACTGCCGAACGCTGGAATGACCACGGGCGTACGCCAGACGGCCAAACGCTATGGGCAAAAGACACCATGCGTAAAGTGGTCGCTTGTAACTAATTACAGTTATTGTGACCGTGTCAGTAAAAGCGCCAGCGGGAATGTGCTGGCGCTTTTGATTGGGCGAAGTGTCAATCCTGTTTCTTTTCGGGCTTGCCTTTGCGCTTTGTACTCGCGAAATCTTCTAGCTCCTCCTCGCTCATGGAGTCATACATCTCTTTAGACGAACCATAAAGTTCGCTGGGCTTGGTTTCCCCGCGCTTAGCGGAAAGCGCTGCTCCTGCGGCTTTTTGTTGCGCTTTAGAGGTTGCTGGCATTGCGGGTCTCCTTCCGGTTAGCTTCCTTGTACCAATTGCCTTATTAAGCATAGTAGTTATTAAGCCTAGCAGGAGGAGCGCAGCTTTCCAGAAGCATCAATCAAACCTTCACCATGCTCCAATCAGTTGACTTTCTTTTGCCTGTCGCGTTATCAATCTAAAGGGCGAAATGCGCCTCACCGTAAAATTCCCAGCATCAGCGCCGTTAACCAAGAGAGCGACATGACACCGGCTATTCATAGTGCAAAACAAGCAGGGTTTGCCTTTCAGCTTCATGAGTATGAACACGATACCTCCGCGCTCTCCTTTGGGTTGGAGGCGGCGGAAAAGCTGGGCGTAGCGGTTGAGCAGGTATTTAAAACATTAGTGGTGAAGCTAGATGGCAAGCAGTTGGCGGTGGGTATTGTGCCGGTGAACTGCCAGTTAGGCTTGAAGCAGATTGCCAAGGCTGCCGGTGCCAAGAAAGCCGCTATGGCGGCGCCAGCGGAAGTGGAACGCACCACCGGTTATGTGCTGGGTGGCGTTAGCCCGCTGGGGCAAAAGAGGCGGTTGGCGACGTTTATTGATGATTCCGCCGAAGGCTATGCCAATATTTATGTTAGTGCCGGGCGCCGCGGGTTAGAGATCGAGCTCTCGCCGAGGGATTTAGCCACCCTGAGTCAGGCCAGTTTTGTACCGCTGGCAACGTGAAGTTGATTTGATGGCGGCGCAGGCAGAGGCACTTTCTGGTATGGTGCCGTAATGTTTGTGCGTCACTTGCCCTCCAGGGGCGCACGCTGTGTTTCCGATCTCCACCCATCTGTGGCCCAAGCAAGGTAATATCGTGTCTGACTCCTCCTTTTCCTCGTTAGCGTTGCCAAAAGCTTTGCTTAGCAACCTTGCGTCCCTTGGCTACCATGAAATGTCGCCCGTGCAGGCCGAAAGCCTGCCCCCTATGCTGTCAGGGCGCGATGTGCTGGCGCAGGCGAAAACCGGCTCAGGTAAAACGGCGGCCTTTGGTTTGGCGCTGTTGGCCAACTTAAAGGTTGAGAGCTTCGCGGTTCAAGGCTTAGTCTTATGCCCCACCCGGGAGCTGGCTGATCAGGTGGCGGAAGAGCTGCGCCGTTTAGCTCGCGGTGTTGCCAATGTGAAAATCCTCACGCTATGCGGCGGTGCGCCGTTTGGCCCACAGCTGGGCTCTTTAGAGCATGGCGCACATATTGTGGTGGGCACACCAGGACGTATTGACGAGCATTTGCGAAAAGGCTCTCTTACCCTGAATTCGGTATCGATGCTGGTGCTGGATGAAGCCGACCGTATGCTGGATATGGGCTTTCAGGCTACCTTGGATGCGATCATTGCGGAAACGCCTGATGAACGTCAAACCCTGCTGTTCAGTGCCACCTTTCCAGATGAGCACGCATCGGGTGGCTTGACCGAGATGACCCGTGGCGTGATGCGTGAGCCGGTGATGGTAAAAATCGCCGAAGTGCATGATGCCAGCACGATACAGCAGCACTTTTACAGCGTCGCCAATGAGGAGGCGCGATTTGAGGCCTTGCAGCAACTTTTGCTGGTCTATCGGCCTGCCACCAGCGTGGTGTTCTGCAATACCAAGCGCGAGACCCAGGCGGTGGCTGAGCAGCTAACGGATGCCGGGTTTAGCGCTGTGGCGCTCAATGGTGATTTAGAGCAGAAAGATCGCGACCGAATACTGATTCTTTTTGCTAACCAGAGTGCGTCTATTCTGGTGGCCACAGACGTTGCCGCCCGCGGCTTGGATATCGCTCAACTAGACGCCGTGTTCAATTACCAAATCGCCCGTGAACTCGATGTTCACGTACACCGAGTAGGTCGCACCGGGCGTGCCGGGGCCAGCGGCATTGCCTGCACGCTGGTGACCCCTAAAGAGAGCTACCGGCTTGAGCGGCTGGAAGGGTTGCTGGAGCAATCGATTAAAACCGAGCCTTTGCCTAAGCCCCAGCACTCGGTGCCGTTTGAGCCGCTCATGTCCACGTTACAATTAGCCGGTGGCAAGAAAGATAAGCTGCGCCCCGGTGATATTCTTGGTGCGCTGACCAGCGAAGGCGGGTTACGCGGCGAGCAAGTAGGTAAAATCAAAGTGCTCGCGCGCAGTGCCTATGTGGCCGTTGAGCGTGATGTGATTCAGCAGGCTCAAGCCAAACTCGAGCGTGATAAATTAAAAGGGCGGGCTTTCCGCGTTCGCCGTATTCGTTATTGAAAGCGTACCAAAGAGGAGCCGACGCAGCTAACCATGAAAATCCCTAAGCGATTACAGCCGCTGGTCGATGATGGAATGATCGATGAGGTGCTGGTGCAATTAATGAGTGGCAAAGAGGCGCAGGTTTACGTGGTGCGCTGTGGTGAAGAAGTGCGCTGTGCCAAGGTGTTTAAAGAGGCTAAGCAGCGCAGCTTTAAACAGGCCGTTCAGTACCAAGAAGGGCGTAAAGAGCGCAACAGTCGCCGTTCACGGGCAATGGCCAAGAAAACCCGTTATGGTCAGAAAGAGCAAGAACAGGCGTGGCTGAATGCCGAAGTCGATGCGCTCTACCGCCTTGCCTCGGCGGGCGTGCGGGTCCCCGAGCCCCACGGTTTTGTGGACGGCGTACTGCTGATGGAAATGATCAGCGACGCCGAGGGCAACGTGGCACCGCGCCTGGACGAAGTGACGCTTACCCCAGAGCAGGCCGAGACCTACTATGCCAAGGTCATTCAGGACGTGGTGAAAATGTTGTGCGCAGGCCTGATTCACGGCGATCTGTCGGAATTTAACGTGCTGGTAGATGCTTCTGGCCCGGTGATTATCGATCTGCCTCAGGCCGTTGACGCCGCCGGTAATAACAGCGCGGCCGCGATGCTGTACCGCGATGTGGATAACATGCGCAATTACTTCGGCCAGTTCGCGCCTGAACTTCTCACGACCGAGTACGGCCGAGAGATGTGGGCGCTGTATGAAACCGGCGAACTGCACCCGGATAGTAAGCTCACCGGCCACTTCGATGCCGACACTCATATTGCGAACGTCGATGAGTTGATGGAAGTCATCGACGATGCCAAAGAGGAAGAGGCGGAGCGTCAGGCGCGTATGCGCGATGACGACGATGATAATGGCGAGATTCCTCAGCCTTACTAAAACAGTTCGGTCGATGGCTGAGGTCTCTAGCCCAGGTCAATAGCCTTAGACGGTGTAAACCGATATCCTTAGCTTGTTAACGGTCGTTGGCAATTCTGTGTTTAGCAATTATGTGTTTAGCAAAACGGTGCTTCGCAGAACTACCAGTGAAAAACATGGCTAAGGTGAGGAGCACGCGTGAGGGGTAGCATAAAGGGAGTGTCGGCAGGGAGTGCAAAAGCGCTAGTAATATCGCTAGCGGTTGGTGCCGTAGGTGGCACATTGTTTCAACTCACCGGCTTACCCCTTGCCTGGATGCTGGGCCCCTTAATTGCCAATCTGTTGGCCTCTTCACAAGGCGTTAGCGTCGCTGTGCCTGAACCGCTGCGTAATATGTTTTTAGCGGTAATGGGCATGGTGTTGGGTAGCCAGGTGACACCGCAACTGGCGCATCGCGTGCTTGATTGGCCTATTTCTGCCGCTCTGCTGCTAATGGGCGTGGCAGCTTCCACTGCCGTGGCCGCTGCCTGGTATCGCCGCTGTGGATTTGACCCAGTTAGCGCCTGGTTTGGTGCGTCGCCAGGTGCCATGACAGCGATGATCCTGCTGGGTGAGAAGTGCGGTGGCGATCCTCAGCGCATCGCCGTCGCGCAGTCGCTGCGTATCATTCTAGTCATCCTCTTTCTTCCCCCGCTATTCTGGGCCTATGAGGGCGGTGGCGAAGGTATTGGCCCTGTTCACAGTGGTTTGGAACATGGTTGGATGCTACTGCTGATCCCGCTAATATTGCCCCTAGGACGCTGGCTGCGTATTCCCAGCTCTGCGTTGCTGGCACCGCTGCTACTGGCGGCTTTATTATCGGGGTTTGATATTGCCAGTCTCGCCCTACCGGGTTGGGGAATGAACCTGATGCTATGGGTCTTGGGCAGTGCTATAGGTTCGCGTTTTCAAGGAATGACCCGCAAGCTTTTTGGCCGCTATTTATGGCAGTCTGGCGTTGCTACGCTTTTAGCACTGATAGTGCTGGCGCTGTTCGCTGAGCTAATCCATCAGCTGTTGGGTGTCGGACGTGATGTGGCGCTGCTGGCGCTAGCGCCGGGCGGCATTGGCGAGATGGCGATTCTGGCGGTGGCGCTAAACATTGATCCGGTATTTGTCGCTTTCCACCACTTACTGCGTATGGTCACGCTGATGATCATTGCACCATTCTGGGCGCGCTGGCTATTGCGCCGCTCTACCTCTTGAAAATAGTCATCATCCCAAGAATCCATAACGATATTAAGACCGTTAACACCAACGCCAGTAACGTAAGGAAACATCATGCTCACGCGTGTTTTACAGCCGCTATTTCGTTACTTCGAAACCCGGGTTAACCCCTACCCTGAAGGTAAAGTTGAAACGCCGCCCAAGGGTTTAATGCCATTTATTGTGCACTTCTCCCGCCCAATGTTGCCGCTGCTGCTGTTAATGACACTGTTCACGGCGCTGGTGTCGGCGGCGGAAGTGGTTTTCTTCAGCTACATGGGCCAGTTGGTCGATTGGTTGGGCAACGTTGAGCGAGCAGGCTTTTGGGCTGAAAACGGACTGTGGCTTTCAGGCCTTGGACTGCTACTGCTGATCGGTTTGCCGCTGTTAGTGCTGTTGCAGTCATTGGTCACCCACCAAAGTATATTCGGTAACTACCCGATGATTGGCCGCTGGTTATCGCATCGCCATATGCTCAGCCAGAGCCTGGCGTTTTATCAGGATGAGTTTGCTGGCCGGGTGTCGCAAAAGGTGATGCAGACGGCGCTGGCGATCCGCGAAACCGTGACTAAGGTAATGGGGCTGCTGGTCTACGCCATTGTCTACTTTACCGGTGCGGCCTTTTTGTTGGGTCGGGCGGATCTCTTGCTACTGATACCGCTTGGGCTATGGTTGGTGGGCTACCTGGCGATTATGCGTTTCTTCGTGCCGCGCCTCCGCGATGTCTCCATGGCGCAGGCGGACGCCCGCGCGCAAATGACCGGTCGCGTGGTGGACAGCTACAGCAATATCCAAACCATTAAGCTGTTTGCCGACACCGAGCGCGAGCAGCGCTATGCCCGCGACGCTATGGAAGGCTTTATGGTCACTGTTCACCGCCAGATGCGGCTGGTGACCATTATGAGCGTGGGTTTGACGCTGCTAAACACCGCACTGCTGGTAGGCACAGCGGCCATGGCCATTAGCGCCTGGTATATGGAAGCGATTTCCCTGGGTGTGCTGACGATTGCCATTGCACTGGTCATGCGGATTCGCTTTATGTCCGACTGGATATTATGGGAAGTCGCCGGACTGTTTGAAAACATCGGCACCGTACAAGATGGTATGAACACCATCGCTCAGGAGCCAACGGTGCGTGACGCCCCTGAGGCGCAACCTCTCAACGTTCCCGAAGGGGAGATTCGATTTGACGCCATGCGGTTTGGCTACGCGCAGGCTAAAGGCGAAAACAAAACCGTGTTTGATGGCTTAGACCTTACTATCGCTCCCGGAGAAAAAATCGGATTGATAGGACGTTCAGGGGCGGGTAAATCGACCCTCGCCAACCTGCTGCTGCGTTTTTATGACGTGCAAGGTGGGCGGATTTTGATCGATGGGCAAAATATTGCTGAGGTGACCCAGACCTCTTTGCGCCACCAGATTGGTATGGTCACTCAGGACACCTCGCTGCTGCACCGTTCGCTGCGTGACAACATCCGTTACGGCAGCCCTCATGCTAACGACGAAGATGTTTGGAACGCCGTGTGCCGTGCCCATGCGGATACCTTTATCAATGACTTGGTCGATCCGAAAGGGCGACGTGGCCTGGATGCTCACGTGGGCGAGCGCGGTGTTAAGCTTTCAGGCGGCCAGCGTCAGCGTATCGCCATTGCCCGGGTGCTGCTCAAAAATGCGCCCATTTTAGTCCTGGATGAGGCGACTTCGGCGCTGGACTCTGAAGTAGAGGCCGCGATTCAAGAGCAGCTAGATACCCTGATGGAGGGTAAAACGGTCATTGCCATTGCTCATCGGCTCTCTACCATCGCCATGCTTGACCGGCTGATCGTGGTGGACGAAGGACGCATCGTCGAAACCGGCTCGCATCAGGAGCTACTGGCGAAAGGGGGCATCTATGCCAGCCTCTGGCAGCGTCAATCGGGCGGGTTCCTTGGGCTTGATGTTGAGGACAATGGCCCCCATTGATAATGGTGACATACATTCTTGTATATTGAGGTAGCGATGAAAGCGATTAATCTTAAGCAGCCCGGCGGCCTAGACAAGCTAGAGGTGGTCGAGCTGGCAACGCCAGGGGAGCCAGGCCCTGGTGAAATTAAAGTACGCCTTCATGCAAGTTCCTTGAACTTCCACGACTACGCTGTGGTCGCCGGAATGATCCCCACAGAAGAAAACCGCATCCCCATGTCGGACGGTGCGGGCGTAGTTGAAGCGGTCGGTGAAGGTGTCAGCGAGTTCACCGTCGGTGATCGTGTCGTCTCGACCTTCTTTCCTGACTGGCTGGAAGGCCCTGCCAGAGTGGGTGATTTTCGCACGACACCGGGTGACGGCGTGGACGGCTATGCCCGTGAGCAGGTGATCCGCCCGTTTGAGTGGTTTACCCATCAGCCCAAGGGTTATAGCCACGCTGAATCGGCCACGTTAACGACCGCAGGCCTGACCGCTTGGCGTGCGCTCGTTGTCGATGGCGGTATCAAAGCGGGCGATAGCGTGCTGGTGTTAGGTACCGGTGGGGTGTCTATTTTTGCCCTTCAGTTTGCTCGCTTGATGGGGGCTCGGGTAATAGCGACATCTTCATCCAACGAAAAGCTGGCACGGCTGCGTGAGATGGGGGCTGAACACACTATCAACTACAAAGAGACGCCTGATTGGGGTAAGCGAGTCAAAGAGCTGACTAATGGCGAAGGCGTCGATCATGTCGTGGAAGTAGGTGGCTCAGGTACACTTCCCCAGTCCATTGATGCGGTAAAAATTGGCGGGCACATTGCATTAATTGGGATTCTCACCGGTCGTGAAGGGGAAGTTCCGACGGCCAAATTAATGGCCAAACAGGCAAGTTTAAAAGGTTTGATTGTCGGCAGTCGTCGTCATCAAATTGAGATGATTCGTGCCCTCGAAACGTTTGATATGCATCCAATCATAGACCGTGAGTTTCCGTTGGCTGAAATCGCCGATGCCTTCCGCCATCAGGAGTCTGGCCAGCACTTTGGTAAGATCTGCCTGACATTTTAAACCAGTCAGCATAGCTATTTGCAGCATACTTATTTGAAACATAGTTATTTGCAACATGGCTTAGCCAGAGCTTGCACGCCTTGATTAATTTACGGGCGTGCAAGGTTTTGAATTAATCCGGCAATCGACTGTAAACGACGCCCTTAACCTCTAGCTCCAATATCTCATCGTAGGGCACTGTTACCCCTTCCACGTCGCCCGGCGTGCGGTGGCTGTTCTTAATCTCTGTTTCAGGAATTACCTTTACACCCACTAAGCCCACATGCTGGATTCGGGCACTGAATCGATTACCTTCATGCTCAATCAGTAAGCGTTCACCGGCAATGCACTTTTCGAGCTTGGCATGCAGCTCTTCTTCGCTAACATGAACGACACTCATCGCTTTCTCCTTTAATAAAACAATAGTCCGTTAAGCGCGCTACCTACTGTCTATAAAGACTTTATTTTAGACCATAAGTTCGTCTGTGAGGTTAGATGCCGCGCGCACCGTGCTAAAGTGGACGTTTATCATGAGTAATAGGGGCAACGTCATGGGGGAGTCGTCATCAGCCGAGGCGCCATTGTGGGCAGTCGTCGAGCTTGATCAATTTCAAACTCCCGAGCAGACCCAGGCAAGCCAGTGGCGACGGTCATTACGCTCAGCCTCAACGTGGTTAGTGGGCAAGCAAGCCGCCGAGCAGCAAGTGAAAGAAGAGAGCGAACTGCGCGCACTACCTGACGTTCGGCTAGCGCATTTAGTACCGCCAATTGATTGGTCGCCTGCGGCGAAGGCATTAGCGCAACAGCTTAAAAGCCTAGAGGCGCCGGTCACGTTTTTTATTACTCCGCCCCATAACGGTCATGTATCGGTCGTCAAGCAGTGGGCTGAAGAGCACCATATAGCCTGTGTGCCGACACCAACACTTAGTGAACTCGCCGAGGGAGATACTCAGTGGGTAGAGCGCTTTGTAAATTATCGAGAATGGGCAGTTCCAGCTCTAGAGCGTTACTTTTTACGCCATACGCAGGGTATTCAAGGAGTACGTGAATTTCTAGAACGCGCCTTAAGTGGCCGTTTGGGTAAGGGTGTGATTGGCTGCGATAGTTGGACCTACGCCTACCTTCAACAAGTGATCGGTATTGATGGGGCGCCAGCCTTGACGCTCCAATCCATGGAGGGGGAGCAGCTGTCGCGCTACTTCTCAGCGATTGCGACCCATGGGGGGCAGTCTCCACCGGTCTATAGCACGCGAACTGGCAACCAGGTATTGTTCGATTCAGAGGCCAATCGAAACGAAAAAGCCCCCTATCAAGAACTGCAGCGTTTGGCGGCTCACTGCCGTGGTCATATTGGGCTTGCTTGGCACTACTGGCGTGAGCGTCTGCGCGAGCCGTCGTCCAGTGGGGAAGTGGGTTTATGGCTAGTAGATGCACTCGCCGAGGCGGAGCTTTCCGCTGATACCGGTGATATCGCTACGTTGGTGCTGCACGCGCTATTGATCCACGGCGGGCTGGATGATCACTCGTTGGGTGAGGTATTGCCCTTTTCACACCATGAAGCGCTCAATGCCCGATTAGCTTTGCAACGCAAAGGGGTTGTTTCAAGCTACGAAGGGCGTTGGCAGATTACACCGTTAAGCTATGCAAGCGTTCGCCAGCTATTGGAGTCGCGTAATTATTTGGTCGACCCCCTATAAGCAGCCCTTCTAAAGAGACAGGCCCGCGGAGGGCACCATGGACGAACAACAGAAGTACGCACGACTATTCAACGATATTGATAGCCAGGCGCTGATAACCCTCGGGGTAGTCCTGCTAAGCACCATCGTGCTGATTATTGTCAGCCAGCGTGGGCTAAATTGGCTGGCCACCCGCATGCATGGTCAAGTGCGTTTTCGTATTTTTGCGCTGGTACCGCTGACGCGCTTATTCATTTTAATTACCGCGCTCGCCATTGTCGTGCCCATTATTATCGAGCCTTCGCTGCGTAATATGGTGACACTGTTGGGAGCATTGGGCTTAGCCATTGGCTTTGCCATGAAGGATTACGTTAGCAGCTTGATTGCGGGAGTTGTTTCGGCCATTGAGCTGCCTTACCGCCCCGGTGACTGGGTCAATATTGAAGGCACCTATGGCGAGGTCAAGCATGTCGGCCTGCGCACTGTCGACATTCAAACACCCGACGATGACCTCGTTGCGGTGCCGCACTTGAAGTTATGGGATCACGCCATTTACAACGCCAATAATGGCGGTACCAGCCTGCAGTGCGTGGCGAGTTTTTACCTTCACCCTGAGCACGAAGCAGGCTGGGTGCGCAAAGCATTGCGCGATGTGGCATTAACCAGCGCCTATTTGAAGTTCGATAAGCCGATTATTGTGGTCGCCGAAGAGAAGCCTTGGGGTACCCATTACCGCATCCGCGCCTATCCGGTGGACCCGCGCCAACAATTTCTGTTTATCACCGACTTAACCGTCCGCGGTAAAACAGTGCTAAGTGCCGCGGGCGTACAGTCGGCAATGTTGCCACCGGATGCCGCCCTGGATGCACGCAACGCGGCAGAGTCTTCCTACTAATGGGGCAATCAATGCTTAGGCGTCGGTTGACTCGGGCAACTCTCCGCTGTGATAGACGTTTTGCACGTCATCCAGTTCGTTGAGCATGCCAAGAAATTTTTCAAACATCGCCACGTCATCGCCTTCAACCGGCGTGGTGGTCTGCGGCAGAAATTGAATTTCGTCCACCTCAAAGTCAATCTCACCGAACGCATCCAGCAGCGCCTGTTTGGCTTTGGCGTAATCGGTATGCGGGGCGAAAACCGTGATGCGTTCGCCTTCTTGCTCAATGTCGGTGACATCGACATTGGCTTCCATCAATGCTTCCAGCACGGCGTCTTCATCGCTTCCTGCGAAGGAGAAGATAGCGCAGTGGTCGAACATATGGCTCACACTACCGGGCGTACCAATTTTGCTCTTGGTTTTGGTAAAGCAGCCGCGTACATCGCCAAAAGTGCGGTTGGGGTTATCGGTAAGGCAGTCGACGATCACCATCACATTGCCGGGGCCAAAGCCTTCGTAACGAGCGGCAGAGAAGTCTTCGCCACCGGCACCGCTGGCTTTATCGAGGGCCTTATCAATCACATGAGAAGGCACTTGGTCTTTCTTGGCCCGCTCCATTAAACCGCGCAGTGCTAAGTTACCGTTCGGGTCGGTGCCACCAGCTTTAGCGCAAACGTAAATTTCGCGCCCGTATTTGCTGTAGACCTTGGTCTTTGCATCGGCCGTTTTGGCCATGGATTCCTTACGGTTCTGAAAAGCCCTACCCATGTTGCCGTCCTATTTTTTCTAGACCTAAGTTTTCAATATGCCCTGCGCATTGAAGCAGCAGGGCGAGTATTTCAATAGAGTGAAAAAGAGCGAAAAGGTAAATTTTACCCAACAGCGTACCATGCTAACAGCGTTATTTAAGACGCCAGCCGAAGTGTTGCTTGGCTTCGCGTATACTGGCCGCTTAACGCTTCACTTTGTGATATCGATCCCTATGGAGAAACTGGCATGCCGTTGACACTGTGGCTTTCGCTTGCCGCCATCTGTGCCATGGGCGCTATGTCGCCAGGGCCAAGCCTAGCGCTGGTGTTGCGTCATACGCTGGGTGGCGGTCGCTTTACCGGCGTGACTGCAGCCATCTTCCATGCCTTTGGGGTGGGCTTTTATGCGCTGCTGACTGTTTGGGGGCTTGGCGCTTTAATCGCGGGTTTTCCGCTACTGTTCCAACTGATTACCTGGTGCGGTGCGGCTTACTTGGCGTGGCTAGGGGTAAAAGCGCTGCGCGGCGGGAAAGCCGGTGCCTTAAAACCTAATGCGATTGCCACTAGCCGCGGGCAGGCAGCCAAAGAGGGCGTGTTGGTGGCATTAGGCAACCCTAAGCTGATTCTGTTTTTTGTTGCCTTGCTGAGCCAGTTTGTAACGCCGGAAATGAGCGCGCTGGCCAAAGCTATAATAGTGTTAACGGCAATGATTATTGATGGGGGGTGGTACGTATTGGTGGCCGTTGTACTTTCCCACTCAAGGATTTTGCCCTGGCTGCAACAGCGTGCCCACTGGATCAACCGTATTACCGGCGTGTTGCTTATTGCGCTGGCGCTAAGAGTCGTCGCTGGGCCGCTGGTGTAAAAAGCATAGCCGTGGCATGGTGATGGCTATGCCGTTTGAGGTTCTGCGGGACTGAGTGATGCAAATTTACGATCAAGATTGCTATACCCATCAAGGGCTGCCGTTCAACCTGCGTGCGCTGCGGGGCCAAGTGCTGCTGGTGGTTAATGTTGCCAGTCAGTGTGGTTTTACCCCGCAATTAAGCGAACTCGAGACCCTCTTTCAGCGCTACCGGGACCGTGGCTTTACCGTGCTCGGTTTCCCGTGCAACCAGTTTGGCCGACAGTCGCCAGAAAGCGCCCAGGCATTTTGCCAATTTGGCGAACAGACCTTTGGGGTGAGTTTCCCTCTATTGGAAAAGGTCAACGTCAATGGCCGAGATGCGCATCCCCTGTTTGTACTGCTCAAACGTGAGGCGCCTGGCGTGTTGGGTACCCAACTGATCAAGTGGAATTTCACCAAATTCCTGGTGGGCCGTGATGGCAAAGTGATCGCTCGCTTTGGGCCTCGCGACCACGGGCGTCCACTGCGTCTGGCATTGGAAGAAGCGCTAGATCAGTCTTACCCTTAAGCCTGCTCACCCCGCGCCACGGCCACACGGCTCATCAGCGCGTTCAATCGATGGCGAACCATCATCGTCGTTAAGCCTGAAAACAGCGCCCAACTTTTGCGTCGCCAACCCTTCAAGCGCATGTTGTGATTGACCAACTGCTGCATCAACTTGCGGTCATCAAACTGCCGCCACTCGCTGGCAATTGAGAGCTGATGGCGTGACATCACTGGGGCCATTTCCAGCCGGAACATCCATTCAAGCTCCTTAAGCGTCATATCGTAGCGCTGCACGACCTCGACCATATGCGCGTAAGCGCGCTCGCTGGGTTCACGGTCTAGCCACAGCGGTGCTAACGCTAGCCAAAGATCGCCGCGTTCATCTACTAGCTGCTGCGCATTCATGGTCGCCTCGTTGGGGTAGTGGTTGCTTAAGCGACTATCGTGACGCGAAAGTGCCTGTATCTCAATGGTGGACAATAGCGTGAGAGCGGACAGGGCGCGCTGAGACAGCTAGAATAGCCCTAATGAGTCATAACACTGCCATAGCAAAACGTTGCCACAAAGCATTTCAAAAACTAGGGCAAAACGGTGTCGCTGGTTATGATGTCAAACGCTAAATTAATTCGATTATGAGGTTCGATGTGATTATTAAACCCAAAGTGCGCGGCTTTATTTGTACCACCACTCACCCTATTGGTTGCGAGCAGAACGTTCGCGAA
This sequence comes from Vreelandella neptunia, assembly GCF_022489065.1. Lineage (GTDB taxonomy): Bacteria > Pseudomonadota > Gammaproteobacteria > Pseudomonadales > Halomonadaceae > Vreelandella > Vreelandella neptunia_A. Next base: position 164,170 of record NZ_JAKVTW010000003.1, read on the forward strand.
CAGATTGAAGCAACGCGTGCCCGCGGTTTGGATAAGCAGGCTGGCCCGAAGAAAGTGCTGGTGATTGGTGCATCAAGTGGCTATGGCCTGGCCGCGCGTATTACCGCGGCCTTTGGCTATGGCGCCGACACCCTGGGCGTGTTCTTTGAAAAACCTGCTACCGATAAAAAGCCAGGCACCGCAGGCTGGTACAACAGTGCCGCTTTTGACAAGTTTGCCAAGCAGGAAGGGCTGTATAGCAATTCGATTAACGGCGACGCGTTCTCCCATGAGGCGCGGGAAAAAGCTATTGAGCTGATCAAGCAAGATATGGGCGAGATTGATCTGGTGGTCTACTCGCTGGCGTCGCCCGTACGTAAGCTGCCGGATAGCGGTGAACTGAAACGCTCAAGCTTGAAGCCAATTGGCGAAACCTACCGTGCCACCGCCATCGACACCAATAAAGACGCGATTATTGAAGCAGAAGTAGAGCCCGCGACGCAGCAAGAGATCGACGACACCATCACCGTGATGGGGGGCGAAGATTGGGAGCTGTGGATGAGCGCGCTAGACGAAGCCGGCGTGTTGGCAAAAGGCGCCCGCAGTGTGGCGTTTAGCTATATCGGAACCGAGATCACTTGGCCGATTTACTGGCATGGCGCACTGGGCAAAGCCAAGGAAGATCTGGATCGCGCCGCTACGGCGATCGACAGCAAATTAAAAGCCAGCGGCGGTGGTGCCAATGTTGCTGTGCTTAAGTCTGTGGTCACTCAGGCCAGTGCGGCGATTCCGGTAATGCCGCTCTATATCGCCATGGTCTATCGCATTATGAAAGAGCAGGGCCTGCACGAAGGCACAATCGATCAGTTGAATCGACTGTTCAGTGAACAGCTTTACTCGGCCCAGGGCCTACGTGGCGAGTTTGCGACGGATGAAGCCGGGCGCCTGCGCTTGGATGATTGGGAGCTACGCGACGATGTTCAACAAGCCTGCCAGGATCTATGGCCGGAAGTGACGACCGAGAACTTATTCGAGATAACCGACTATGCTGGTTATAAGCACGAGTTTTTGAAGCTATTCGGCTTCGAACGTGACGACGTAGATTACGATGCCGACGTCAATCCAGAGGTTACGTTTGATGTCGTGAATCTGTAAGCCATTAACAGAGGCGGTAGCGCCGCCCAATTCGACCGGAACGCGGGAGGTGTTTATGGATACTAGGGAAAGCAAAACCCCGGAAGAACAGAAAGAGCACATCATAAGCGAACGGGTGCCTGAGGATTTTGAATCTTCTAAGCCGCATCTTCAGCCTGAAGCCAAGAAGCGACCAGGCGGGTTGTATAAATTACTCCCACTGGTGGTCATCATTTTGGGGGTCATTGTGGTGAGTATCATCGTGCTAGGCATCATTAATCGCGGCAACTAGTGCTTAACCATGCTTCCTTTTGCCGGGCCTTGTGCCCGGCAAATTGCATTCATGCGTCATGTTTTTGCTGCAGTGGTCATAACACTGCGATCCTCTACGCAATTGGGTAAGATAGTTGTTTACCCATGCCGATGGCGGTTTTTCATGCAGCTTTTAATGCATCTTTCCATGCAACCCAGTCAGTTATCATGCAGCCCACCCCGTTAGCCTCACTGGCAGCGCCACCCCGTCGGCGGGTTGCGTTTCTGTTGCTGCCCGGTTTTTCACTGTTGACCCATGCTAGCGCTCTGGAGCCACTGCAAATGGCTAACCAGTTAAGTGGGCAAATGCTTTATCACACCGTTACGTTAAGCCTTGGCGATGAGCCGGTTCGCAGCGGTGCGCAGCTCTCGCTGATTGCGCAACATGAGCTTAGTGCCGCCCTGGGCCCGCTTGACCTGCTGCTGCTATGCGCCCCGACGCCGCTACCTTACGCGCTTCCAGCAAAGCTCAATGAGTGGCTGCGTGGGCACCAGGGCCGTGGTGTGGCGTTGGGGGGGTTAGCGGGAGGAACGGAAGTGCTGGCGCGCTGCGGTTTGCTGGAAGGCTATCGCGCAACGCTTCCTTGGCAGCGCTTTGAAGCGTTTGCTCAAGCCTATCCGCAGGTAACGCTTTCCCAGCAGCTATTTGAAATTGATCGTGACAGGTTGACCTGCGCGGGCGGCACGGCGGCGATGGACCTGATGCTGACGCTGATCGGCCAGCATCACGGGGCAAGATTGGCCGAACAGGTGTCGGAGCAGTTTGTCTGTGATCGTATCCGCTTGGCAGATGAGCGCCAACATGTGCCGCTGCGCAGCCGTTTAGGCCACGCTCCGCAGAGCTTGGTCGATGCAGTGACATTGATGGAGGCGAATATCGAGGAGCCGCTCTCGACCTTGGAACTGGCTGAGCATCTGGGCATTTCGCGGCGTCAGTTGGAGCGGTTGTTCAAGAAATATCTGCAGGCGGTGCCAAGCCGTTACTATCTCGATTTACGCTTGCAGGAAGCACGTAAACAACTGCGCGACAGTGATCGGCCGGTAGGCGATATCGCGTTTGCCACAGGGTTTTCCTCTGGGGCTCACTTTTCCACCGCCTACCGGAACCACTTTGGCATGACGCCAAGAGAAGAGCGTCTAGGTTAGAAAGATAAGGTTAGCGGTATTAGGTTAACGTATCGACAATGCCGCCTTCCACGCGCAGTGCCGCGCCCGTAGTTGCGCTCGCTTGAATCGAGGCAGCGTATACGCTCATGCTGGCCACCTCCTCGGGCGTTGCTAAGCGCTGAATGATGGAAGTGGGGCGGTTCTCTTTTACAAACCTTGCTTCCATCTCTTGCTGGGAAATGCCCTCTTTCTCAGCCATTTCACCAATCATCTTAAGCACGCCTTCAGAGCGGGTAGGCCCGGGCAAAATGGCGTTAACGGTTACTTGGGTGCCGCTCAGCGCTTTAGCCAGCCCACGTGATATGGATAACAGCGCCGACTTGGTCATGCCGTAATGCACCATCTCAGTGGGGATGTTGATACCCGACTCGCTGGATATAAACTGAATCCGGCCCCAGTCGCGTTCACGCATGCCTTGGGCGTAATGGCGCGAAAGACGTACCGCACTCATAATATTAATGTCAAAAAACTGCTGCCAAGTGGCGTCATCGACTTCGAAAAAGTCCTGTGGGCCAAAAATGCCTACATTATTTATCAAAATATCTGCACTGGGCTGCTGCTTAATCAACATTTGGCAGCCTTCAGCGGTGCCGAGATCGGCGGCTACGCCTTCAACCTGGGCGTTCGGGGCATCCTGCTTAATGGTGGCTATTGCTTCATCCACACGTGCCTGGGAACGGCCTGTGACGACAACTTTGGCGCCAGCGTTGGCGAGCCCTTGGGCAATCGCAAAACCGATACCCGCCGTGGAGCCGGTAATAATGGCGTGCTTGCCGCTTAGATCAATCTGCATACGTTGTACTCCTCTCTTCCTGAGTGTCAGTACGTCGCGATACCTCGCTGTCCAAGCATGTCTTTATCGCTTGCCAATAAGTATGGGGGTCTTATAGCGTTCTTCAAGGCGTTAGCGCAGTTGAACAGGCGCCGCTATTCATAATTTGCCGTCCCATTGCTGAAAGCGGCTAACCTTGTTGGCCCCTTATACTGTTCTTATTCACTTCCTCCACTGGAGATAGCGTGCCATGAGCCATACCCCAAGCCGTCAAGATTACGACCACTACATGACGCCAAACTACTCGCCGCAGCAGGTCATACCCGTGCGCGGTGAAGGTAGCCGCTTGTGGGACCAGCAGGGCCGTGAATATATCGATTTTGCTGGTGGCATCGCGGTTAACTCTCTTGGCCATTGCCATCCGGTATTGGTCAATGCGCTTAAAGAGCAGGGCGAAAAACTCTGGCACCTCTCCAACGTATTTACCAATGAGCCCGCGCTTAACCTAGCCAAAACGCTGGTCGAGCGGACCTTTGCCGATAAGGTATTTTTATGCTCTTCAGGCGGCGAAGCCAACGAAGCTGCGCTGAAGCTGGCGCGCCGTTGGGCGGTGGATAACCACGGCGAACAGAAAGATAAGATCATCTCGTTTTATCAATCTTTTCATGGTCGTACCTTCTTCACTGTGAGCGTGGGCGGCCAACCGAAGTACTCCCAGGGGTTTGGCCCTGTGCCGGGTGGCATTCTGCATGCCGATTACAATGACCTAGAAAGCGTTCGTGCGCTGATGGGCGACGACACCTGCGCGATCATGGTCGAGCCCATGCAGGGCGAGGGCGGTATCGTGCCCGGAACGCCAGAATTTCTTCAGGGGCTACGTGATTTGTGTGATGAACACAACGCACTGCTGATTTTTGACGAGGTGCAGACCGGCGTTGGCCGCAGCGGCGAACTCTATGCGTATAAGAATTACGGCATTACCCCGGATATTCTCACCAGCGCGAAATCCCTGGGCGGCGGCTTCCCTATTGGTGCCATGCTGGCAACCGATAAAGTGGCGAAATCGCTGGTGATTGGCACCCACGGTTCCACTTATGGTGGTAATGCTTTGGCGTCAGCGGTAGCGCTGGCCGCGGTTGAGTTTATCGATACTCCCAAGGTTCTGGAGGGCGTGAAAAAACGTCACGACCTGTTCCGCGAGCATCTGGAAACGATTAACCGTAAGCACGGCGTGTTTAAAGAGATCCGTGGTATGGGCCTTCTAATGGGTGCTCAAATGTCGGATGCCTATGAAGGTCGCGCCAAAGACATTCTGCCGCTGGCCATTGAAGAGGGCTTGATGGCCCTGATCGCTGGGCCGAACGTGCTACGTATGGCGCCTTCCCTGGTGATTCCTGAAGCGGATATCGCCGAAGGAATGGCTCGTTTAGAGCGTGCCATTGAGCGACTTGTTGCGACAGCATGAGCGAGCCACATGCTGCGTTAATCGAGGGGGCGTCGAGAATGCTGGTAGTTCGACCCGTTAAAGCGACTGACCTTGCCGCGCTAGAGCAGTTGGCTGAGCACGCGGTGCCGAGGCTCACCAACCTGCCTGCCAATCGTGAACGGCTTCAGGAGCGTATTGCGCGCTCCCAGGATGCTTTTAATGGCGACGTTGAGTTTCCTGAAAACGAGCACTACACCTTTGTATTAGCCGATGATAGCCGTGATGAAGTATTGGGCACGGCGACGATTCGCGCCCAGGCGGGTGCCAATGAGGCTTACTACACCTATCGGCAGGAGACGCTGATTCACGCCTCACAGCAGTTGAATGTGCGCCGTGAAGTACAGACATTAGCGCTCTCCCATGAAGTCTCGGATGCTACCCTGCTGTGTGCATTTTCGCTGAATCCTCGCTACAAAGGCACTAGCGCCGAGAACCTTTTACGCCGAGCGCGGTTGATGTTTATTGCCCAGTACCCAGAGCGTTTTTCGCGCATCTTAGCGGTAGCGTTTCCAGGCTATTTAGATACCCGCAGCGAATCGCCGTTTTGGGAAAGCGTTGGCAGGCACTTTTTTGCCCGCAGTTTTCAGGATATTAACCATATCGCTGGGGTGCGCTCGAAAAGCTTTATCGCTGAAGTGATGCCCCAATTCCCGCTCTACTTGCCGCTGTTGACGCCCCAGGCAAGAGCCGCGATCGGTCGTGAGCATCCCGCCCATGAAGAGGCTCTGGAAGAGATGCTGGCGGAAGGCTTTGTGCGCTCTCGCCATGTGGATATTTTCGACGCGGGCCCCATTGTCAAAGCCGAGCGCGACCGGCTGGAAACTTTTCGCCGCGCGGCTTGGCACCCGGTGCGCATTCGCCCGGAACACGCCTTGCCCGACGCTGAACCCGCGATGATCGCGAACCAAAAACTGTGTGATTTCCGCTGTATCGTCGCGCGTTACGCACTGTCACCCACGGGACAGTTAATGCTCTCGGCGGAGCACGCCGAGCGGTTGGGGGTAACGGAAGGGCGGGCGGTGCTGGCCGCGCCGCTCACCTTGCCTACTGCCGTAGACGCGCTCGATGAAGGAGAAATGTAATGCGCATTCGACCCATAGCCCGTGAAGACTTGGATGGGCTCCAGGCGCTTGCGCAGCAGGCCGGGGTAGGGTTTACCTCGTTGCCGGATAACCGCGAGTTTCTGGCCGGTAAGATTGAAGCGGCCGCCAGTGCTTTTGAAGAACGCACCCCTGCAGACGACCGGCTCTACTTCTTTGTACTGGAAGATGAAGTGAGCGGTGAGTTGGCGGGCTGCTGTGCCATCGAGGGGCAGGTGGGCCGCGAAGTACCGTTTTATAATTATCGGTTGGGTACCCTGGCGCACTCCTCCATACAGCTGGATCTGCACCGCACCATCGACACACTGTTTTTAAGCTCTGACCACACCGGCGACGCCGAAGTGTGTTCGCTGTTTCTACGCCCAGAGTACCGTGGTGAAGCTAACAAACACCTGCGTAACGGTGCGCTACTCTCTAAAGCGCGCTGGCTGTTTATGGCCCAGTTTCGAGACCGTTTTCCGGATAAAGTACTGGCGGAAATGCGCGGCGTATTCGACGAGAACAACACCAGCCCCTTTTGGGAAAGCCTGGGAAAACACTTCTTTCCCATGGATTTCAGCGAAGCGGATCGACTCACCGGCTTAGGGCAAAAGAGCTTTATCGGCGAGCTGATGCCCAAGTTCCCAATTTACACCACTTTCATGGCCGAAGAGGCGCGCGCCTGCATAGGACAGGTGCATCGCCATACCCTTCCGGCGCTTGAGATGCTAAAAAAAGAGGGGCTGCGCTGGGAAGGCTATATCGATATTTTCGACGGTGGCCCCACCGTGGAAGCCTATATTGACGATGTACGCGCCATCCGCAACTCGCGGCTCTGTCAGGTGGAAGTATCTGCCGCTGCCCGTGAAGAGAGCGTCAGTCGCTGGTTGGCGGCCACCACCCAGATGCTGAACTTTACTGCCAGCTGGGTGGGCCGCGCGCCCAGCGAAGGCAACACCATCGTGCTTAGCGAACAAGAAGCGCAGCGTTTAGGCGTTACCACCGGCGATACCCTACGGCTACTCGAAACCTAGGCGACGTTTACAGGAGAGTTTTATGCACGCCCAACAGCAGCAACTGATCAATGGCGCCTGGGTCGCAGGCGACGCCGATCCGTTGAGCAAGCACGACCCCGTTTCCGGTCAGTTGCTATGGCAGGCAGCAACGGCCAGCGCAGAGCAGGTCACGGCCGCTGTCAAAGGAGCCCGCAACGCATCTCCTGGTTGGGCGCGTACGCCCTTTGCTGAGCGCCAAGTGCTTGTTGAGCGATTTGCTGAGGTATTAAAAGCACGCGGTGAAGAGCTGGCCGTGGCCATTGCCTCTGAAACTGGCAAACCGCTCTGGGAAGCGCGCACCGAAGCGGGTGCGATGGTGGGTAAGGTAGCGCTCTCGGTCAAGGCCTATAACGAACGTACCGGTGAGCGGGAAAAAGCCGTTGGCAGTGCAAAAGCCGTGCTGCGCCATCGCCCGCACGGCGTAATGGCGGTGTTTGGCCCCTACAACTTCCCTGGTCATCTGCCCAATGGCCATATGGTGCCGGCGCTGCTAGCGGGCAACTGTGTGGTCTTCAAGCCCAGTGACCAGACGCCTTTGACCGCCGATTTAACCCTGCAGTGCTGGCTGGAGGCCGGGCTACCTGCTGGGGTGATTAATCTGGTTCAGGGAGGCGTCGCAGTTGGGCAGGCGCTGGCAGGCAATCCTGAGATTGATGGCCTGCTATTTACCGGCAGTGCCAAGGTCGGCGGTATGCTGCATCAACAGTTTGCGGGACAGTTGGATAAAATTCTCGCGCTTGAACTGGGCGGCAATAACCCGCTGGTAGTGAAGGACGTTGATGACGAGCGTGCAGCGGTACTCACCATTCTGCAGTCGGCGTTCCTTTCCGGTGGCCAGCGCTGCACCTGCGCTCGCCGATTGATGGTGCCAGAAGGCGCCGTGGGCGACCGCCTTATCGATGCGCTTTCAGAGGCGATCACCAAGCTGCACGTGGCGGGCCAGTTCGAGGAGAATCCAGCCCCGTTTTACGGCGGTTTGGTCAGTGTGGCGGCGGCAGATGGCCTGCTGAAAGCCCAGGATGAGTTGGAAACCATGGGCGGCACGGTGATCAATCGCATGCAGCGCCTGCAAGACAACACCAGCCTGTTAAGCCCCGCACTAATTGACGTGACGGGATTAGATGTGCCCGACGAGGAGCACTTTGGCCCGCTTTTGAAAATCCACCGCTACAGTGATTGGGATGAAGCGCTAAAGCTTGCCAATAACACCCGCTACGGGCTTTCCGCCGGGCTGATTGGCGGCGAGCAAGCCGATTGGGACGACTTTTTGCTGCGTATTCGCGCCGGTATTGTCAACTGGAACCGCCAAACTACCGGTGCCTCCGGCGATGCGCCTTTCGGCGGCGTGGGTGACAGCGGCAACCACCGCCCCAGTGCGTTTTACGCGGCGGACTACTGCGCCTACCCGGTAGCTTCCATGGAAGCCGATACACTGGAGATGCCTGAAACCCTGCCACCAGGAGTTAGCCTGTGATTACCGCTGATGCCTTTGAAGTCAATTTCGACGGCTTAGTCGGCCCAACTCACAACTACTCTGGGCTGGCGGTTGGCAACGTGGCTTCCATGAGCCACGTGGGCCTGGTTTCTAATCCTAAAGAGGGTGCGCTCCAGGGACTGCTGAAAATGAAGTCGCTAATGGATGCGGGCTACGTCCAGGGCGTGCTGCCTCCGCAACAGCGACCTGATGTTGGCGCGCTGCGCGATTTAGGCTTTAGCGGCAGCAATAGTGAGGTGCTGGCCCGCGCCGCAAAAGAGGCCCCGCAATTGCTGCGCGCGGTATGCTCCGCTTCCAGTATGTGGACGGCTAACGCAGGCACGATTACCCCCAGCGTTGATGCGCCGGATAGCCGGGTGCATTTCACCCCCGCCAACTTGCAGTCTAGCTTTCACCGCTACCTGGAGCCGCAAACCACCGGGAGGGTACTGCAAGCTATTTTCCGCGATGAGCAGTGTTTTGCCCACCATCCGGTGCTGCCTGCCACGCCGGCCTTTTCCGATGAAGGGGCTGCCAATCACACTCGGCTATGCGGCGAATACGGTGAGCCAGGCGTTCATCTGTTCGTTTATGGCCGCCAGGCATTTGGTGACGTGCGTAGCGGTGAACAAGAGCCCAAGCGCTATCCCGCGCGTCAAACTTTAGAAGCCAGTCAGGCGGTAGCCCGCCAGCACGGGCTTACGGAAGCGCAAACCGTCTTCGCCCAGCAGCACCCGGATGCCATCGATGCTGGCGTGTTCCATAACGATGTCATTGCAGTGGGCAACGGGCCCGTGCTGCTCTACCACGAAATGGCCTTTCTGGACGAAGAGGGCACGCTCGATGCGTTGCGTGCCAAAATGCACACGCCGCTGATTCCCGTGCGCGTGCCGGTCGAGGCGGTGAGCATGGAAGACGCGGTCGCATCGTATCTCTTCAACTCCCAACTGCTTTCCAACCCGGACGGCACCATGACGCTGGTGGTACCCGGCGAATGTCAGGAGCGGGAAACGGTCTGGCGGACGATCCAGGATCTGATCCTGGCGGGCAATAACCCCATCGGCGAAGTGATCGTAAAAGACGTCAAGCAGAGCATGCGCAACGGTGGCGGCCCCGCCTGCCTACGCTTGCGTGTGGTGCTAACGGAAACCGAACGTGCCGCTCTCTCTGGCCGCGTGCTGCTCAACGATGCACTTTACACCGATCTGACCGCGTGGGTGGAGCGCCACTACCGCGACCGCCTAGCCCCTGACGATCTGGCCGACCCACAGCTGGCAGAAGAGTCACTTGCGGCACTGGATGAGCTCACCCAGTTACTCAAGATCGGGTCTGTTTACCCGTTTCAGTTGGTGTAGGAATAGCGTAAGCGAATGCAATATTGATAATGTCGAGGAGAGTGTCAATGCAACGCGAAGGAAGAGCCAGCACATAGCCTTAAGCAGCACCAGGAGTCGAGATATGACGCCTATTATTCGGCCGACTGACGATAAGGCGTTCGCGGAAAAATTAATTCGCCAAAATATGTCCGGCTACTACAAACAGCTGGATATGCGCTGGGATACCGATCTGTTTGATAGACAGTGGGGCGAGTTGGACAGCTACGCGTTAGTTATGAACGCGTCACGTGTTGGGCTGTTATGCATCAATCACGATCAAGACGCTTACTATATTCGGGAACTACAAATTGCCCCGCAGTGGCAGCGCCAAGGCTTGGGGACAGCGGCAATCTGCTTCACCGCTGATACTGCCCAGCAATCGGGCATTCAGTTACTTCGGCTTCGCGTGTTTTGTATTAATCCTGCTATCGCTCTATACCAGCGCATGGGGTTTAAGATATTAAAAACCGCAGGGGGAATGCACGCCATGGAGCGTCGCATTCTGTAGCAGTAAGCGGGAACGTATAACCGTTCTTGTCCCCTCTCCGTGGCGACTTGCCATGTTTATCGCCCCACCGTTTAGACTGTTTTATCAGGCACCTGCTTCGCTTTACCAATGTTAAGCAGGGTAATACCGATACCAATTAGTAGGATGCCAGGCAGCAAGCCCTCGGGGGTGGTTTCTCCCTGTAACAAGATGGCGACCGGAACACCCACCACGGCACCGACCGAGCCCAGCAAACTAAGGAACACTGGGCCACCGCTTTTTTGTAGCAGGAAGAGCAGTAAAAACTGCCCCGCGAATACCATCGCCTGTACGGCAATTAAAACAATCGGCAGAGATCGATCCGTAGGTACGTGAAGTGAGAAGCCTGGCAGTAGGCCCACTCCTAGTAGAAGGAGGGAGGCAGCTATCAACATCCCTGGCGCCAGTGCATCGCTGGATACCCCCACTGGCCAGCGCAGGGTCCGGTAGAGGTTACCGATTGCCAGCAGAACAGGGCCAATCAAGGCGAGAAGAATCCAGAGGTAATCAGCATCAGGGGCGGAAAGCTTATGGAAAGCCAGGGTGAAGGCGCCCGCAAGGGCTGACATAACCCCAGCCGCCCGTAAGAGCTGAAAGCGCTCCATTTTTAACGTCAACGCACCGACGTAGGTGAGCAGCGGTGGCAACGTGATGATCAATGCCACAAACCCGGCGCCAACATGGGGGATCGCCGAGAAAAAAAGCAGGTTGGCGCCCGCCACGCCCAGCATTGCAGAGACCAGGTAATACTCGACGCTGCGAACGGTCAACGGTGGCAGATTGCGGCGATAGGCGGCGAGTGCAAGCAGAATAATGGCCGCTCCCAAAATGGACCAAAACAGAAAACTGAGCGCTGATAGCTGCATTTCACCCGCGAGCTTTGCCAAATTAGTCGACAGGCCCAGCAAGGCGCCACCAGCGAGCAGATACAGCAGCGGGGCAAGCCAGATTCTTTTAGAGGAGTATAGCCTGGGTTTGTTGGGTAATGTCATTAGCAGCCTTTAAGGATTATATCTTGATATCAAGGTATGTAGGATTAATCTTGACGTCAAGGTATATAGGCGCAAAATACGTTTATGGATCATGTAGACCACATACTCAAACAGTGGCGGCAGGAGCGGCCCGACCTCGACGTAGCCCCGATGGGTACCATCGGGCGGGTCAAACGGCTGAACCACACCTTGATGCGCGCGATGGAGAAGACCTGGGCAAAATATGGCCTGACGGATGCGGGCTTTGACGTATTGGCCACGCTGCGCCGAGAGGGAGCGCCCTATGCGCTATCGCCGAGCGATTTGATGGCATCCACCATGGTGACCTCAGGCACCATGACTCACCGTATCCATCAATTGGAAAAATCAGGACTGATCGAGCGGGTCAAAAACCCTGAAGATGGTCGCGGTTTTCTGATCTCTCTTTCGCAGCGCGGATTTGATCTGATCGACGAAGCGGTGGCTGCCCATGTAGAGACACAGGCGCAGCTAGTGAGTGGGCTGACTGACGAACAACGTCAGCAACTGGATGAGTTGCTGACGCAGTTCCTGGCGGAGTTTGAGCAGGAGTGATCGCTCTTGCCATAGGGGGCGCTGTCACTTGATCCATCGATCAGGCACCAGAGCTTGTGGTTACCCTCCGCGCAGCCCTTCAGTGATCGCCTCCATAAACGCGCGCACTCTGGCCACATAACGCAAATCTGGATGGGTGAGTAGCCAGAGCTGAGTCGTCAGCACGTCAATCGGTTCGCTGAGCCTGAGTAGCGCTTCATCGGCATCACCAAGATAGCAAGGCAGTACCGCAATGCCCGCCCCGTGGCGTACCGCCAATTGCATGCCCAGCATACTGTCCAGCCGGTAGGCAGCGGGTTTATCCATCATCCACTTTTCAAGCGTTGCGTCGCCTAGATGAACATCCGGGCCGATCCAACTTTCTGATGTCAGTGACGATGGCTCAAGCGGCAGTGGTGTGTTTTGCCAAAGCGTCTTTTGACCATAAATCGCCTGAGTGATATTGCTTATCTTGCGACCTACCAGGGTTTCGGGTGGCTTACGGGTAGGACGGATCGCGATATCGGCCTCACGCCGAGACAAACTCTGCAGTTGATTCGAGATAACCACTTCCAGCGTGATTTCCGGATAGCGCTGGCGAAAGCTTGCCAGTAGTGGCGAAAGCAGGCCTGCGAAAAGTGTGTCGGTCGTGGTGATTCGCAGGCTGCCGGTAAGCGTTAAATCCTGCCCAATAATGCGGCGCTCAGCACCGTTGATCTCACTCTGCACGCGCTTGGCCGAAGCCGCCAAGTCATTCCCTGTTAAGGTAGGTGTATAGCCGGTGCGGCTACGCTCAAAAAGTTTCACTCCCAGCCCTTGCTCCATCTCACTTAAACGCCTAAAGACGGTGGCATGGCTGATACGCAGCGCTCGGCTGGCGCCGGATAGTGAGCCTGCCTCGGCAATCGCTAGCACAATTTGAAGATCATCCCACCGTATCTGCTGTTCATTCATGCAAGCCTGATTCTCATTTTTGGCTAATGTTTTGGCATATATGAACAGGTTAGCCTGTCGTCAAACCAATCGATAGGGTGGCGTCGTATGAAAGTGTTGATCGTCTTGGCTCATCCTGAACGCAAGTCGTTTAATGGCGGCCTAGTGGATGTGGCGGTAAACAAGCTGGTGGACGCGGGCCATACAGTGGAGGTGGATGATCTCTATGCTGAGCAGTTTGATCCGGTGGAGCGCGCCAAGCACTATCCGCATCACACTGTTGATGTGGAATACTTTTATCCCCTCAATGAGCAACTGGCTCACTACCAGCAAAATGCATTACCGCAGGATGTTGAGCGGGAGTTGGCGCGGCTGGAGTGGGCTGACCTGGTGATCTTCCAGTTTCCATTATGGTGGCACGCCCAGCCCGCCATTTTGAAAGGCTGGTTTGATCGGGTGCTGGTGTATGGCGGGCGGTATACAAGCCGCATGCGTTACGACCGGGGCTACTATCGAGGTAAACAGGCGATGCTTTCCGTCACCACGGGCTCGCCGGAGATGGCGTTTCAGCCCTTTGGCCGCGCTGGCAATATGGTGCACTGGCTGTGGCCCATGCACGCATCGTTGTACTACGTTGGCTTTGACGTGCTGGCGCCTCAGGTGAGCTACGGCATTCAGGGCGGCGGTATTCGTTATCAAGCGGAAGCTGACCTCACTGGCCACTTGGAGGCTTGTAAAGCGGCCTGGGCATCTCGGCTGAAGAGCCTGGAGAGTGAGCTGGCCATCCCCTTTGCTGGCTGGGACGACTGGGACGAGGACGGTGTATTACGCCAAACAACGCCACTGCGATGGAGGCTGGGCTGAGCTCGTGTAGACTCTTCACTCGTCTATAAAACAGATCAGCAAAAGGTCCGACAAGCGCCATGACCACCTCGAATCACCGTTTTACCGAAGCTGAGCGCCGTGGGCTTTACCGCGCCATACATGAGCGGCGCGATGTACGCTCGCAATTTCTGCCCGACCGGATTCCCCCTGACGTGCTGGCCCGTCTTTTGGAAGCAGCGCATCATGCGCCTTCAGTGGGGTTTATGCAGCCCTGGGATTTCATCGTGATTGAGAGTCGTAGCGTCAGGGAAACGGTATTGGCGATGCACGAGCAGGAGAACCAGAAGGCTGCCGAGCGCTTTGAAGGCGAGCGCCAAGAGCATTATCGCAGCCTTAAGCTGCAAGGGATTATGGAAAGCCCTCTTAACCTCTGCATTACCTGCGACCGGAGTAGGGGTGGCCCCCATGTGCTAGGGCGTAATAGCATTGTAGAAACCGACCTGTTTAGCACTTGCATGGCGGTGCAAAACCTCTGGTTGGCGGCACGGGCAGAAGGTATTGGCGTTGGTTGGGTGAGTATTCTCGACCAAGAACAGATAAGCACAGTGCTAAATCTGCCGGAGCACGTTTACCCGCTCGCGTATCTCTGCCTTGGCTACGTGAGCGAGTTTTTAGATCAGCCTGAACTTGAAGCGAAAGGCTGGCGTTCCCGGTTGCCGTTAAGTGATCTGGTGCATGGCGATAAGTGGGGGCAGCCACTTGCCACTCGCTGGTCTGACGCGCTATAGCGCGATCACTTTATGTTAATAGCGCGTTAGCTAGATAAACTTACCCCGCTAAGTAAGCCACGTATCTAAGAGGCATTTATGATCAGTGGGCGAGCACTACGCTACTTCGATACTGTTGCACGCTGTCGTTCGCTGCGCCAGGCGGCGGCTCAATTACATATTGCCCCTACGGCGATTAGCCGACAGATCGATTTACTGGAACATCAGCTTGGCGCTCCGTTGATCGAACGTGGCCCCAACGGTATTAGCCTCACCGCTGCGGGGGAACTGTTAGCCGCTCAGGCTCAGCGCACTCTGCGCGACCTTGAGCGGGTGCAAGAGCATATTGCTGACCTCAAAGGATTGCGCACTGGCCGGGTGAGTTTGCAGGTGGCAGAAGGCGTTGTGGCTGGCCTATTAGGCCCTGCGTTATCCAAAATGGGCCAGCGCTATCCCCATTTAAGCTTTGAAATTGGCATTGCTAGTTCCAGCCAGATGGTGGAAGCGCTGCGCCGTGGCGACGCGGATATCGGTCTATCGTTTTTCATGCCCCGCCACGATGACATAGTGCCTTTCGCCAGTGGCGAGTTACATCATCATGCCGTCATGGCCCCCAATCATCCGTTGGCCACTGCTACAGAGGTAAGTCTTCACTCTCTAGCAGAGCACCGCTTGATCCTGCCTGATGAATCCTACGGTGTACGCCAAGCGCTGGAACGCGCAGCACACCGTGCCGGCGTTGGCCTAATCCCCAGCTTCAAAACTGCCTCTCTAGAAACCCAAAAGGTACTCGCCCTTAACGGTGCGGGCGTTCTGATATTGCCGCCGATGGCGGTGGCACGAGAGTGTCAGCAAGGTGAGTTAGTCAGCATTCCCTTATGCTCTTCTGAGCTGGAAGCGGCGCGGATTGACCTTTGCGTCTATCGTCATCGACAGCGCAGCTTTGCTACTGATGCGTGTCTTTCGCTATTGGCCGGCGCTCTGCAGGCGTTGGAAAAGCCTTAGCGCTGAGACGGCAAGCGCACACAAAATGTGGACACTCTGCGGTCAATATTGAAATGGCGTAAGACACTATGTGGGTTCATGCTGAGGTTATTAAGAACGACAGACTTATATCAACAGTATGATAACAACCGCATAAGGTGATGTGATGGCTGAACTACACCAACTTACGGCCACTCAGCTACTGGATGGCTACCGCGTGAAATCGTTTTCTCCCAACGAGGTGGCGATTGCTCTGGTCGAGCATGTCGGCGCCTGGGAGCCTCATATTAATGCACTCTATGCCTATCAGGCGGATACCTTTATTTCCGCAGCGGAAGACTCCACCCAGCGCTGGGCCAAAGGTCAGCCTAGCGGTGCGCTGGATGGGGTGCCGGTAACCTTAAAAGAGTTAATTGCAACGAAAGGCATGCCCGTACCCGGCGGAACAGGATTGGGCGAACAGCCGATCTCCAGCCAGGATGCGCCATCGGCGACACGTTTAGATGAAGACAATGCCTTACTGTTAGGAAAAACCACCTGCCCCGATTTTGGCATGCTCTCATCAGGCCTTTCGTCATTTCATGGTTTAACCCGTAATCCTTGGGATTTGGCCTGCAATACTGGTGGTTCAAGCTCCGGCGCGGGGGCAGCCGCCGCTGCGGGGTTTGGCCCTCTGCACGTGGGTACCGATATCGGTGGCTCGATACGCCTGCCTGCAGCGTGGTGTGGCGTGGTGGGATTTAAGCCCTCCCTCGGCCGGGTGCCTATTGATCCGTATTATGTGGGTCGTTGCGCGGGGCCAATGACACGCAGCGTTGAAGATGCGGCGCTGATGATGTCGACGCTTGCCCGTACGGATAGACGAGATGCGATGCGCTTGCCACCGGAAGATATTGATTGGCAAAACTTAACTCTAGATATTAAAGGCTTGCGGATTGGCGTCATGATGGAGGCGGGGTGTGGTCTGCCCTTGGATGATGAGATTCGCCATCACGTTGAGCAAGCTGCGAAGCAGTTGGAAGCCGCCGGGGCAACGCTGGTGCCGCTGGCACCAGTGCTTACTCGCGACATGTTGGATGGGCTGGATCGCTTTTGGCAGGCTCGCCAATGGAACGAGCTATTAAAGCTCTCGCCAGAAGAGCGTGAGCGAGTGCTACCCGCCATTTTAGCCTGGGCAGACGGCGGCGCTCGCTTAAGCGGCGTGGAGGTGGTTCAGGGATTTCAACAGACCATGGTCATGCGCCGTGTGACAGAAGCGGTATTTGAGCAGGTGGACGCGGTCATTTCACCGACCACGCCAAACATCGCTTTCCCCGCAGAGTGGCCATCGCCCACCAATGATCCTCGCCAGCCCTTTGAGCATATAGTTTATAACGTGCCCTGGAATATGGGAGAACAGCCAGCGATCTCGCTCAATGCAGGGTTTAGCAGTAGCGATATGCCCATAGGCGTGCAATTAGTTGGCCCCCGTTTTGCTGACCATTTTGTGCTGCAGCTGGCGCGGCAGCTAGAAAAGCGGTTGGCCTTGCCGCTGCGCTGGCCGTCGCTGCCACGTGATGGTGCTGGCATTTAATAAACCAGTCGTTAGATAACTAAGGGGAACATTGATGCGACGTTTGATCGTTCTGCCCACTTCCCGTGCGGGGTGGGGGTTATTAATCGCTTTTGTGGCGCTGGTAATAGCGGGAACGTGGCCGGTAATCGGCTTGGTCAACCGGGCAACGCTGGTAATGGGGCTACCGCTGATGGTGGTGTGGAGTTACTTGGTTATTTTCGCCTGTGTAGCGGTCATGTTGATCGGCAACCACATTGTAGAGCGAGACGACCATGAATAGCCCTTGGCCACTGCTGATTACGCTGACGTATGTGGCTATCGCCATGGTTATTGGCCTGCGCGCCCGAGGCGCGCGTGCTAATAGAGCCGATATGAACAGCCTGGAAGAGTGGGGCGTGGCAGGGCGCAGTATGGGGCCTATTACGCTTTACCTATTAATTGCAGCCGGTAGTGTGAGTGCTTACACCTTTATGGGCGCGCCGGGTTGGGCTTACTCCAAAGGTGTCGCGGTATTTTACGTGGCGATCTACCTTGCATATTTGGCGCTGGTGGCTTGGTACTTTGGGCCCAAGGTGTGGGCATTCGGCGAAAAATTTGGCCATGTCACCCAAGCAAGCGCGATTGCTGATCGCTACCAAAGCCCCGCTTTAGGTGCACTGGCAGCGTTAGTCATGGCGATTGGTTCAGTCGCCTATGCAGTGCTACAAACGATCGGCTCGGCTTATATTCTGTTTGTGATGAGTGGTGGCTTGATTCCCATTTGGTTGGGCGTCGTGCTGGTGCTTGGCTGTATTGCGGTTTATCTCTACGCCAGCGGCCAGCGGGCCATTGGCCGCACCAATGCGTTTCAGGGGGTGTTAATGCTGATCGTTGCCTGGGCGGTTGGCCTATGGGCGGTGCATAGCGCCACCGGTGGCTTAAGTTTTGCAGGTGTATTTGAGCGCATTCAGGCTGATCACAGTGAGTTTCTTACCCTGCCAGGGGCAGGATGGGATATGAGCTTTAGCTTCTGGACGACCTCTATCATCGTCTCGATGTTTTCGTTTATGCCACCTGTATGGACCCAGTGGATGAGCGCATCCTCCGCGCGCACGATTCGTCGTAGCGCCACATGGCTACCTACCTACTATATTGTCATCCTACCCATGGTGGTCGTGGGCTTTATTGGTATTTTCTCACTTCCAGAGCTGGCTAGGGCAGATACTGTCGTCCTTGAGTACGCCATGCAGCATTTACCGGTCGTGCTTGTTGGGCTATTGGGGGCGGGCACTCTGGCAGCATCAATGTCCTCTAGCGAGCCGTTTATTCATTCGGTATCACTCTCGCTCAGTAAAGATGTGCTGCAACCCGTTTTAAAACTCTCTGATGGTGTCACCGGCAAGCTAGCCAGGCTGCTGATTCTTCCCATTATGTTCCTGGTGGTGGCACCATTGGCGATTGCCGAGCCTGGTAGCCTGGTGATGATTTTGCTGGTGGGGCTGGGTTTTGCTTCTCAAGTGCTACCTGCGTTTATTGGTATGTTCTTCTGGCCGCGAGCTTCTCGCTTGGGCGTGATGGCCGGTATCGTGGTGGGTTTTTTGATTACCGTCGCGTTTACCACGCTCTGGCCGCATCCGCTGGGGGTTCACGCTGGGTTCTGGGGGCTGATGCTCAATTTACCGGTATTTGTGGCAGTCTCATTAATAACACCTGCTACCCGTGCCGAGGTGGTCGAGCGTTTCTTCCGTATTGCTGCTCCCCGTGGCTTTACCCGCCTGGGGTAATAGACATGGCGGGTGGAGGGCAGTGACTTAATCTATTCATGTTCATCGGCTACAGTGATAGCAAAGTGCTTGTAGGCACTGACATGCATCGACAAAGGCAACGCAATGAGCCATGCATTGACTGGACATAACCGCCCTCAGCAGGTGATTGAAGCAACCCATCAGGCCAATAAAACATTGGCGACGGCCACCCGCCAAGCCAAATACGCCAAAATGGCTGCGTCGCCTTACCGCTTTTACCGAGGCAGTAATCATCTTTTCTGGCACGACGTTTGGCACGATTGGCGCTTTGCTCTGTTTGGCGGGTGGCCAGCAACCCAAACATGGCTGCAAGGCGATGCTCACGTCTATAACTTTGGCGCCTATGGACATCATGACGACCAAGTGCGTTATGGCATGGATGACTTCGATGATGCGTTGATTGGTGACTACCAATACGATGTGTGGCGACTGGCCATCAGCGTGGTATTAGATGGCCGTGAGAACGCAGAGCTGGACGCCAAAGCGATTGATAAGGCGCTTAAAAAATTGATAGAGGGCTATTATCATACCCTTGCTGATCACGTCGATGCTAAGCCTATTCACGCTGTTACCCTCGATACCGCCAAAGGCCCGCTGAAGCCGTTTATGAGCAAAGTGGCGGACAAACAGAGCCGTGCGCGGATGCTCGAAAAGTGGACGAGGCTTGATGACCATAAAGGCCGTCAATTCGCTGAGCGTCCCGGCAAACTCGCTAACCTGCCGGCGGATGTAGCCAGCCAGCTACGTCGTCTGATTGAGCAGGAGTATCAGCAGACACTGCAACATACCATCAAGGAGAGTGACCCCCACCATTTTCGCGTGAAGGATACGGCTCGGCGCCTGGATGCAGGCACAGGATCGCTAGGTGTCGAACGCTATTATGTATTGATTGAAGGGGGCGTTGAGCACGAACACGATGACATTATTCTGGATGTTAAAGAGCAGGTGACGCCAGAGGCGTTTCGGCTTATGAATAAAGACCAGCAGCAGGCATGGCGCAAGCTGTTTCCCAATGAAGGTATTCGCCATGCTGCGGCATTTCATGCCAATGCTGAGCATCCCGATGCCTATCTTGGCTGGCTGACGATGAACGGCAAGGTGTTTTCGGTGCGTGAGCGCTCCCCGTTCAAAAAAGATATGCCGACCCATAAGCTCTCGGGTGGAAAGTCATACCGCAAGCTGGCGCAACAGTGGGGAGAGATTCTCGCGCGTGAGCACCTGCGTGGCGCCCAGGCGCTTAATCAAGGTGATGCGACACGCTTTGCCAAAGCGGTTTGCCAACGACTGAAAGGGCGGGAATCTCAGTTTGTCGAGGTTATTTCTACACTGGCAGTCGCCTACGCCGACTGTACAGAACAGGATTACGCTGTATTTATTGATCACTTTCTGGCGACCGATTCACCCTAGCCATCAAGCCAATCGAACTGCCTTCAGTGGCCAACATAAACTGCTGGGCTTGATGCGATTCGGCCCACACTACACAGCGGTTACGGCCGCTGTGCTTGGCCTGATAAAGCGCTTCATCGGCGAGTCTCAGCAATTTCTGGGGCTCTTCGGTATGGTTTGGGAACGAGGCGACTCCGCAGGAGAGTGTGACCTGGCCCAGCGGCTCCCCATGATAAATCATCGCTTGCTGTGAAACCGCTTTCAGGAGGGCATTTGCGTGCTCTTGGGCTGCGTTTACGGACGTGGCTGGCAACAGGGCGATAAACTCTTCACCGCCGAAGCGGCAGACAACGTCCATGCCATGAAAGTGCTGCCGAAGTCGCGATGCGATCTCTACCAGTACGCTATCACCAGCATCGTGGCCAAAATGGTCGTTAATCTTTTTAAAATGGTCTACATCCAGCATCAGTAATGATAGGTGGCTGCTGTTTTGTTGCGCGCGACGGCATTCATGATCGAATACGGTATTGAAATGACGACGATTATGAAGCCCCGTAAGGGGATCCTCGAAAGAGAGACCCTCCAGTTCATGCACTAGGCGGTCTAGTTCTGCCGTGCGCGCTGCCACTTGAAGCTCAAGCGTTTCATTTGAGATCGCCAGTGACTGCTGAGTACGTCGATAGTGCCATAGAAAAATGGCGGCATTAGCCAGAGAAAATGCGAGTGTGCCATAGCTTAGAGGAATAGGGCGCCACGAGATAAAGCCGTGCGCTACTAGCATATCGGTCACTAGCAGTGGCGCGAAAAAGGTGAAACTCACAACTAACAGCCGCTGTTCAAGACTCAGTTTGGGAAAACGGAACAGCGCAAGCATCAGCATAACCGGTAATGTAACGGCTAACAGTGCATCAAAAATTGGAAAGGTCATTGATAGGCTAATAAACCCTAGCTTTACCAGGCTGATGGCCACTATCAAATAAGCAAGGTGCAGACGCCACAGTTGTGTCAGCCAACGTTTGGCAGAGCCTTCGAGCCAGTGGCTTAGTAGCAGACCTAACGCAACAGGCAGCGTGTAGTAGCTGCCTGCCCGCAGCGTATCCCACATCAGCGCATCGCTGGCGATTAATTGTCGAGCGGGCGCCTCCGCAATCAACATTAAGCCCGTTGCAAAAGCAAACAGGGCGATTGCCCCAAAACCTCTACGTTCAGGGCCGATGAGCGCAAAAATTGAGGCTAGAATTGCCAACACCAAGACCAGCGCACTAACGCCAAGATCCTGGGCGGAGTCATGAATAACTTGCTTTAAAACCTCAATGCGTTCCATTACCTGAACTTGGCCCCATAAGCCAATGCTGGTGTAGTAGGAGTAGAGTCGAAAAGTGAGTATTTGACCGGCAGCGTCGTCGGGAAGGTCGATCATATGCCAGGGCCAGCCTGCAAACTCGCCACGGCCCTGCTCATCAAACTCGCCATACTGATAAATCAATTGATCACCAAGATAGGCTTGGCCGATCAGGTTAATGCTGGTAATAAAGAGTACCGGGTCGTTCCATTCGCCTTCAGGTAGCGTGGTACGCAACCAAAGGTGTTGGTGGCCTTCTCGCCCTGGCGGATTGGAAGGCGAGGCAGTTGATTCCCATTCGATCGCATCGCTATAGAGCCATGCCGGGGTGCCATCGACATTTGGCGGAGAGTCGCCCCAGCGGTACTCCCAGCTGTTTAGCGGCTGGGGTAAGGTATCTGCCTCTAACGCACTAGCAGATGCCAATAACACGGCAAGAAATATCAATAACCGAATGCCATGGCGTACGATGTAACCACGAAGCAGCATGGTGAACGTCCTGATTTAGAACAAGATATACATTCCATGGATAGTTGCATCAACCGATGACAAAACGAAGGATTAATACAGTATTTCGCCCAGAATTTATGAGCGGATGGTAGCTAGTTTAGCTAAAAATGGGTCCGGGCGATGATGTTTACTTCAACGTTTGATGACGGGTAACGGATAAATGGAGAGCACAAAAAAGCCAGACCCCTTGGGGCCCGGCTTATCACAATGTCTGTGGTTTATTGGTCGCGTGATTAGTGGCCGCTGACGGCTCCGCCTACTATCCCACTACGAAAATCGTTATCACTGCCACCACGGTTTTTAAGGTGATTACCCACCGTATCTTCAGGTGAACCGGCCATTTCGCGGAACATACCCATGGAACCAAGCAGCGCCGACGATTCATAAGGCACGAATACCCGTTCGCCATCTTTCGCCATATTAGGCAGCACCTTGATATAGCTTTGACCGAGCAGGTAACCCACTACCGTGCGCTTATTCTCCTCACTATCCCCGATGGCGCTAAGTACGAGCTTAATAGACTCCTGCTCACCCTGTGCGCGCAGAATAGCGGACTCTTTATCGCCTTGAGCGTTAAGAATCGATGACTCACGTTGGCCCTGGGCCATGGCAATTGCCGCTGATTTTTCACCTTCTGCTTCGGTGACGGTCGCACGGCGTTTACGCTCAGCGGCCATTTGCAGGCGCATGGCGGTTTCCACCTCTTCCGGCATGGCTATATCCTGCACTTCTACGCGAGATATTTTTATGCCCCACTTAGAAGCGGGCTCTTCCATTGCCGCCTGGATCTCATTGTTCACTTCCGCGCGGGATTCGAACAGCTTATCCAGCTCCATCTTGCCGACGACTGAACGCAGTGTTGTCTTGGCCAGTACCTCAACTGCCTGGCTCATATTGACGACCTCATAAACGGCCCGCTTAGGGTCAATAATCTGGTAGTAGAGCGCGCCATTGATACGCACCGTGACGTTATCGGTGGTAACCACCGGCTGGCCGGGGAAGTCCATGACCGTTTCGCGGCGGTCGATCCTGATTTCATCTGTGGTGATCGCGGTGTATTCCTCTCCGAGTTTGCGATAGCGCAGCATGGTGATGGCGCGGGGTTGTTCGATAAACGGGATAATAATGTTAATACCACTTTCCAATACGCGATTGAAAGACCCGAGCCGTTCCACCACCATGACTTCAGATTGACGGATAATGATTAAGCCTTTAGAAATGATCATGACCGCGATTGCCACAACAATTAGGCTGATTATTAAACCTGGGCTAATAGGTAAATCCATGATTAAGGTTCCTTGCGTAGAGAATTGTCATCTTGAGGAGCGATGTCTGCGGGTTGATGTAGCGTGACCAAAGCGGTAGTACCTTCAAAACGCCTAAACACCACCGTTGTACCTGTGGGGAACTCGGTTTCACCACTATCAAGGTCGCGTAAACGGTAGAAATCACCATTCACTTTAATGCCAGTGGCATCATCAAAATCACGCCGCAGGGTTGTGTAGTGATTGCCTTTCTCGACGCCTGTGCCAGTGGTGCCGTAAGCCACCCCCCGGGGAGAGAAGCGAGGACGAATGACCATAACGCATAGCGGCAGCAGTACTCCCGCAAAAATAGCCATGCTGAGCATTTGCCAAG
Source organism: Vreelandella neptunia (assembly GCF_022489065.1). Classification (GTDB taxonomy): domain Bacteria; phylum Pseudomonadota; class Gammaproteobacteria; order Pseudomonadales; family Halomonadaceae; genus Vreelandella; species Vreelandella neptunia_A. Next base: position 187,798 of record NZ_JAKVTW010000003.1, read on the forward strand.
GGAGCGTTAATCCCAGTGCAGTAACCGCCGCCGTTAGCGCCGCGGCGATACCCAGCGCAAGCAGTACCATCGCGCCAGAGGTCAGCTCTGCCAAACTTAATAGCAGGGCGAGTACCAGCCAGCTGTAAGCCGGATTCCAGTCCATGTGCTCTCCAATGCAATGTATCGGTGATGCCTTACAGGGTAACTCACTTGGCACGTCTTGACCTGTGGGCTGCCTGTAGGTTTTAAACTTTAATTACCATCACTGCCGATAAGAGCATTGCTATGCCTATTTATGCCAACAGCCCGTTGTCCACTGTCCGGCCATCCTCTGTTTTGAAAATGGCTGCAAGCCTATGTGTAGTAGCCGGAGTGCTGGTAGCGCCGTATATCTATGCCCAAGAGCACGGTCACCATGGTAGTCACGGTGACCAACGAACCGCTGCCGACTCCCACAGCGATAACCCTGCCGTGGCCGCCTACCAAGCCGCCAGTGAACGTATGCACGAAGATATGGCAATGGCGTTCACAGGCAACCCTGATGTCGATTTCGCGCAAGGCATGATTCCTCACCACGAGGGTGCGATTGCCATGGCGGAAATTGTGCTGGAGCACGGCGAAGACGACGAGATTCGTCAGCTGGCCGAGGAAATTATTGCTGCTCAGGAGAGTGAAATTGCTTTTTTGAAAGCGTGGTTAAAGCGTCAAGGTCTCTAAACGGATTGTGGTCATTGTGGCGTGCCACTCATGTTGAAGAGAGTGCTATCCTGCCTGCCTTCATAAGTAGTGAAATTAAAGGAGAAGGGCGTGTCGGGCGTGGTCTACTGGCTGGATATGGCGGGTGTCATCGTGTTCGCGCTGTCGGGCGTGATTTTGGCGTGCCGTTCGCGCATGGATCCGATTGGCATGCTGGTGCTGGCAGCGGTGACCGGTATTGGCGGGGGCACGCTGCGTGATTTAGTACTCGGTGTTCGGCCGGTGTTCTGGGTGACAGATCCAACTTATCTGTGGGTGATTTTAGCCACCGTGGGCGTGTCGGTCATGGGGTTTCACTATATCCACCGCCTGTCGCGGGGCTTTTTGCCCATCGCCGATGCATTCGGGTTAGCGCTGTTCACCGTCATTGGTGCCCATAAAGCGCTGCTGCTGGGCACATCCGGCATGGTGGCCGTGTTGATGGGCATGATGACCGGTGTGGCAGGTGGCATGATTCGTGATGTGTTGGCCCAGCGGGTGCCCATGGTGCTGCGCGAAGAGATTTACGCGACGGCCGCCATGGCGGGCGGGATCGTTTACGTGGCACTACATGCTTTGGGAGTGCCGCTCACTATAGCGATTGCCGCTTCATTAAGCGTGACATTAGGGCTGCGTTTGGCGGCGATCCATTGGCACCTAGCACTGCCGGTCTTTGCCTGGGTGACGGTTCCGCCAAAAACCCTTGATGAGACGGCGGCGCCCCTCTCTACCCCACAAAAGGCCAAAGAGCGGGTGAGGATGATTCGCCGTGATCGCAAAAAGACGAAGGGTTAATGATTACGGCCTAGGAAAACGATGCGCATCCCGCCAGCGATCAAACCAGCGGCGCGGTTGAATAACCCGCAGGGTTGGCTCGCTATCTCTCAATTCCACGCCTAATCCCAGTACCCCAAGGCGCGCATAAAGTGCGCCGTTAGCGCTGCGTTCTGCCAGCGTGATATCGGAAAGTAGCAGCAGCGGTCCGCCGGTCAGCGTCAAGTCTTGCAGGCTAATTTGCTCGCCATTGATCTGTAGTTGCGCGGTACCTTTAATATCATGAACATCTAGCAAACGGCCTAACCAGTCACTGTCTCGGGCACGGGCTAGAAAAAGTCGTGCAAGTAACCCGGTGTCACGCATTTCAAGACGTAGCTGGCTGGCTAAGCGAATGGGGTTTTCCCACGCTAGCTGGCCATTCAGCATGGAAAGCTGTACCCACCAACCTGCGTCCTGAGTGCCATCCTCGCTCTGACGGAAAACATTTTCCAGGCGTAGAAGTGAATCATTGGCGGTAAAGCGCCGTGTTTCCAGGTCGCCTTCGGTTAAATGCAAGTAGAGATGCAAATCACCGCGAAGCCGCTGGTCTAGCAGTGCTAACTCGGCACCAAAGGCGCGTAGCGTTATTTCTCCCTGGGCATTTAGTCCTTCCAGTAACCACTCGCTTTCAAGTCTGGCTTGCCCGCCAAGTAAGGTGATACCCGCTCCTTCAGGCAAGTAGCGGTTATAACGAGTGAAGTCGGGCACCTCGGTAATGGGCAGCGCTATACGGGTAGTGAAGTGCTCGGGATGAGGGGATTCGAGCACATCGCTAAACTGCTCGGTTTGCGTCGTAAGGGCAAAATGGCGGCCCTCCAGGTGCGGGCTGTCATCATCTTGGCGTCTTAACGCAAAGCGGGGAATGCCAAGCGAGAGTTGGGCCTGCTCGGGGCTATCTAATTGAGCGGTAAGCTCACCCCGACCGGTGACAAGATAGTCTAAAAACGAGACTTCGAGCTGGTCGGCATTGACCCGTAAACGGGTGGGGGCCAGCAAGCGGTCATTGCTAAAGGCGCCTTGGGCAAACAACTGGCCTTCACCGGCGATGGTCAGCCCGTGAGCGTCAGGCAAGAAGGTATTTAAAAAACCGAGCTGCTGCACGCTTCCTGCAAGGGTAAACTGGCCGCTAGGCTCGTCATTTTGCCGCTGAAAACGGCCGTCGGACAACGCTAGTACGCTGTCTAAACGCTCGCTTGGTTGGTCGGTGTCGGCCAATTGCCAGTTTAACCGGGTACCGCTGATATCCAGCGTTGAGCCATCCATCGCTGCCTGCTGAATGGGTAGGAACAGCTGCATATCACTGGTGAGCGCACCCGCCTGCTCACCGTGCTGCCAGCGCGTAGTAAGCCCGTTGCCAGCTAAATGTATCTCTCCGCTTAGCTGTTCTGACGCAATCGAAAGCCGACCGTGACTTTCAGCTTGCCCGCTAAGTAACTGCAGTGGCGCTGGGTCTGGCAAAATTGCCTCTAAGTAGCTTTGTAAAACAGCGATATTCGGTAGACGCGCCCTTGTCCAGCTTAGCGTTGCTGAGGCCTCTTCACGTACTGTTTCAGTATCAATGGGGCTGGTAGCGTCGATATTGATATCGGCATTGGCAAGCAGTTGGCGCTCTTGGTGGTGCAGCGTGGCATCGGTAAAGCTGAGCGTTGCCTCGATGGTCTCCTCTGGCGTAAGTTGGGCATTAAGTGAGCCACTTCCTTGAGCGATAAAGCCGAGCGTATCGGCGGCGAGTTCCGGCGCTTGAATGTTCAGTTGGGCATCAAAAGGACGCGATTGGCGAATGCTCGCCGAGGCCTCAATTTGGCCATGGCCGGTAAGACGGATAGCCTGTTTCGCAGAATCGGGGCCGTCACTATTAGGCCCATCGATGCTTTTTTGTTCACTATCCGTTCCTTTGCCATCAAGCGTCAGGTAACGATCAAGCATATCCAAACGAGTGATATCACCCCGCAAGGCTAGCGCCGCCGAAGTGGGAAGGTCCAGTTGATCCAGGCGCCGGTTAGGAATTTGAGTAGTAAGGCGTAGCTCGGCGTGCTCCGCGTAAGGGTGCGTATCAGCGAGTTCTACATCGGTAAGCTGCGTGGAAAAATGCAGCTGGTCGTTCTCGACAGCCAAGCGAACGCTTCCTTGGCCGGTAGCCGTATGGTGTGGCGAGGGATTGTCTGCAATTATCCAGCGGGGTGAGTCACTGAGGCTACGCAAACTGGGGCTGCGCAAACGTTGTTCATCAACGGCTAAGCGCAGCATGGGCGCATCCAGAGTGAGTTCACTATCAGGCTGTAATATGCCGTCTGTTAGCATTAGCGCTCCTGATAGCGCTCCTCGCCCCTCCAGGGTTAGCCAGGGCAGGGCGCCTAGGTAGGGCATAAACACATCCCAGGCATCTGCCTGTGCGTCCAACTGAAGTTGTGCAGAAAGTGCCGACAATAGATCGGCGTTCAATTCGCCGCTGCTGGTGTCAACAGAGGTTATCGAATTGAGCGTTGCATCAGCATTAAGATTAATATCACGCACTAAGGTCGCTTGATCGCTCAAGCGAACTAAACGACCATTGGTAATGGCGAGGGAAATATTAGGAATCGCTAGGGTGTCGCGACTTAGCGTGGTCTCCGCTACTTGCAGTTGGCCGTCAGCTTCAAGCGCGATATCACCCACGGTCAAGCGGCGAATGCCCTCGGCATCAAGGGCGTCGATATGCAGCTCGCCGCGTAATAGCGAGAGCAGCGAAAGCGAAAGAGTGGCGCGTTCGGCTTCAATGGTAATGGGCAGTGCCTCATCCTGGCGGGCGATATAAAGTCCCTCTACTTCCCAGCGGCCAGGGTGTCGGCTAGCACCTTTGTCCCAGCGGATATCGACACCTTCAAATTGTGAAATGCGTGTGGGCAGCCACTGGCTGTTGAGGAGCCAATAGCTGCCCGCCACCCAGATTAAGATGAAAAACAGTAGGCCAATCAATACCCTCTGCATTAGATGAGGTAGGCGATTTTTACGAGTGTTCACGTCTGACATAGTGGCTTCCCTAGCAGATAACTCCTGTTGGGGCGTGTTTTATGGCATTATGCGCTGCGTTGGGCAGTGACGGGTTTTCGATTTCAACGCTAGGCAGGCAACAAACGCCATGTTCAAGGATTTTTACGCGCAGCGCGGAGAGTATGTAGTGATCTCTGCAGAGCAGGCCAGTCGTTTCGCTAAAGGCGTGGCTGGTGACTACAACCCTATTCATAACCCGGATGCACGGCGCTTTTGTGTCCCCGGCGACCTGCTGTTTGCACTCGTGCTCACGAAGTTTGGGTTGTCGCGGCAAATGGAATTTCGGTTTACCAATATGGTGGGCGCCGACACGCCGATAAAGTTTAGCGAAGCAGACAACGGTACACTTCATGTTTGTGATGAGAGCGGCAAAGGCTACTTACAGGTGGTGCGTAGTGGTGACATTACCCACGATCCCGCTGTGGTGGAAGCATTTGCTCGTTGCTATGTCGCGTTTTCAGGTAAAAATTTTCCGCACTATCTCAAACCTTTAATGGAGCAACATGGGGTCATGTTTAACCCTAAACGTCCATTGGTGATCTACGATAGCATGGGCTTTTCCCTTGAGCGTTTAGATGGCTTTTCTCCAGGGTTAACGCTGAACCACTCTTCGCTGGAGGTTCACGGTAAGCGCGCAGACGCTCGCTTGGAGTTCTCGATTGAGTCCGCTGGTGAAGCGGTTGGGGTGGGCTCCAAGAAGCTTGTCGTGAGCGGCCTTTGCAATTACGACGCCGATGAAATGGCCGCTATCGTAGAAGAGTTTTATCGTCTCAAGGCTGCTTACGAAACCGCCTCTGCCTAAACGGTGCTGTTTGCTTAGCCTCTTGCGAGGCTAAGTTTTGAGAGGCTAAGCGTTGTAGTTTCACCTATTCACTAGGCTTTTCTTGTACTGATAACCCCACGGTGGTGATGCGGCCACCGAGTGTTTCTAATACCGCCAGCATAATTCCCTCAATGTGTAGTGAGGCTCCCACCTCAGGCTGGCTGGGTAGCGTATCGCGAATCAGCGAATCCAGCGTTGTTTGCCCATCCTCTGTTTTGATCAACAAACCATACGAATGGCATAAGTCATCTATTTTGGTGCTACCTTTGAGCTTTAGCTCCTGGTCAGGCAGTTCATCGCTGACGACCCCAACAGCGTCTGAAAAGACGCAATCAATAAACGCTCGCGTTTCCGGTCGTAGCACCACAAATAGATGGTCACCCGCCATTAGCTCTGTCGAGCCGCGTGGGGGGATCACATCTTTTCCACGGGTAATCATGGCGACAACGGTGGTATCCGGGAGGGCCATTTGTGACAGCCGTCGTCCTGCCGCACGGGGGTGATCACTCAAGGTGTACTCCACAATATCGGCATCGACTTCCTCTAGTGCGGTAATTTCAAGGCTGGCGGCGGGTACTGCCGGTGGCTTTTCGGTCAGCCTCAGTTTACGCGCTACGATGGGCAGCGTGGTTCCCTGAATAGTGGCTGAAATCAGCACCACGAAAAACACTACGTTGAAAATTAACTCCGCCCCTTCCAGGCCAAACATAAGCGGAAAAATAGCTAAAATAATGGGCACAGAGCCGCGTAACCCAACCCAAGCGACTAAGCTGGCTTCACGAGCATTAAAGCCAAACATTTTCATGATGGGCAGAACGGCGATAGGGCGAGCGACCAAAATAAGCACTGCCGCGATCAATAGCCCTTCCAGCCACACATCCAATAGTGACACAGGGTTAATCAGCAGCCCCAATACCACGAACATCACGATTTGGCTTAACCACGCGAGTCCGTCATGAAACAAGAAGGTACTGCGCTGAAAGGCGATTCGGTGATTGCCGATGAACACCCCAGTCAAGAAAATAGCCAGGAAACCGCTGCCGCCCAGGTTGGCTGAGATGCCGAAAGAGAGAAAACCGCAAGCAGCAACCATGACCGGGTAAAGCCCAGAGGCGACCAGGTGAATGCGGTTGATGAGTTTTACCGATACCCAGCCAACCCCTAATCCCACTAAGCCACCTAAGCCCATTTGCAGAATAAAAAGTTTAAGTAACCCTGCGCCAGGCTCCATGTTATTAACCAGTACCTCTAGTAGGCCTACGGTTAAGAAAATAGCCATTGGGTCGTTCGAGGCGCTTTCAATCTCCAAGGTCGACTTAAGCTTTTTGTTAATATGTATGCCAGCATTGCGCAACAACGAAAACACCGCTGCGGCGTCTGTAGAGCCCACAATGGCGCCCAGTAAAAAACCCTCTAATAGTGGCAGACCTAGAATATAGGCAGCGGCTAAACCGGTAATAAGAGCGGTAATTAGTACCCCGACTGTGGCGAGTAGTGAAGCAGGCTTCCATACTTTTTTAATCGAGGAAGTGGGGGTTTGTAGCCCGCCATCGAACAGAATCATCGCCAGCGCCAGCGTACCTAACGCATGGGCGCCTGCGGGGTTGTCGAAGGCGATTCCGCCAATGCCACTCTCACCAGCAAGCATGCCTATCACTAAAAATAGGACTAACACCGGCAAGCCAAGACGGGCGGAGAGCTTGCTGGAAACAATGCCCACTAGTATTAAAATCGCAGCAAGTAAAATGAGATGATCAACGGGAAACATAAACGGGAAACCCTTTTAAACGGTACCTATAGCACACTGGCAGTGAGCCCTTTTGGCTGCCAGCAACAATTAAATAAACGAGAATTAACTTGCCGCGATGTTGGGCGGTGCTCGATTTGGCGGGAGTAAGGTGAGGCAGGAACATGGCTGGCTAGGGGCTACTCGGTTTAAAATAGGGCCGTAAGATAACGCCAGCAATAGTGTGTCATAGACGTTAGGCGGCAACGCGTTGCTAACCGACAGCTCAAATAATGGTAAAAGCTCATTATCTGTTTGCCACTTGGATGAATCTTTTTTAATACGCAGTTTAGTGGGAAGTGGGGCAACACTGTAATGGGTTGACTGGCGCAGTAAGTTTTCATCGGATTGTTGAAATACTGCGAAATGGGGCTTATGAAATTGCTCAATAGCGCCAAATAAAAGAATTAAAAAACAGCCTAAAAGTAGGCACTGGGAAGTCCTCTGAGGCGTATATCTTGCGTTGTTACTAATCACCCCGTGCTGCATTAAATCTTCCCTGAGCAAACTGGCCGAGCTTCTTTTATACCTTAGTCGGGGGCTGTTTGCATCAGACAGCCAATGGCATTACGTCGACTTCAACTTCGAGTCGGTGCTCGCCGCCACCATTCATAACACCTTTAAGCGGGGCGACGTCAGCGTAATCCCTACCCCAGGCCAACACAGGGTGCTGTTCCCCAGCCACAGTGCCATTGGTGGGGTCGAGGGCTAGCCAGCCCCACTCGGGAATCCACGTAGCCAGCCACGCATGGGAAGCATCTGCGCCTATAAGGCGTGGCTGACCAGGTGGCGGCTGCGTTTCTAAGTAACCGCTGACATAGCGGGCGGCGAGACCTACCGAACGCAATGCGCCAATCGCCAGGTGAGCGAAATCCTGGCAAACGCCGCGTCGGTTAGTGAGCACTTCGCTTAACGGCGTTGCCAGTGTGGTGAAACTGGGGTCGTATTCGAATGTTTTGTAGATCAGCTCATTGAGTGCCAACGCTGCCTCAATAATCGGCCTGCCCGGGGTGAAGCAACTATGGGCGAAGGTGGCGAGCTCATCGTTACGGCGGATAAACGGCGAGTCCAGTCGGTAGAGCTGTACATCAAAGCTGTTGTCCTGGCTAAGCTGTTCAGCAACGTTTTCCCACGTTGGCGAAGCGTTGGGTAAGGCGGCTAAGGGTTGCGTGTTCAGCGGCGTTACGACAGTGACATCCAGGGTTTGATGGACTTCTTCCATAGCGAAATAAAGCACCCGGTTGCCGAACACATCGCGGCGCTCCATCTGCACTTGTGGCGTAGGACTAATCTGCAGTTCTGAAGCGCCACACTGCTGGTGCGGCGTTTTGCGTGGTAACACCCGCGCTTCGCTATGGCACAGCGTCACCGGGGCGCTGTAGTGGTAGCGGGTGGTATGCCGCAACGTGTAGTTCATGCGTCTGGCTCCATGCTGACTAGCTGGCGTGGCCGCTCTACATGGCTGAAGTGGCTTTGACTAATCGCTTCCGAAAGCGCACTCAAGGGGGCAATCAGAGCATCCAACAGTTGCTCTAAGGCGTCTTGCGCTTCTGGGGTATCGGCCAAATGGCTCAAGCGATCAATATCCGCAAGATGGAGGGCGGCATTGGCCTGAATTAACAGTCGACGTTCGGCATTACGGTAGGGCGATGTAGTGCCGGGAAGACGATCCATTTGTCGCTCTATGCGTTTTAGCATATAACCCACCGACCGGGGGTTGGTTTCGTCGAAGAGAAGCAGATCTAGAATAGCCGCTGGGTGAAGCTCGCTGCGGTAGCGGCGTCGGTAAGCGGTAAAGTTATCGGTCGTCGCGAGTACAACTTCCCAAAGCGCCAGTCCCGGTGAATGGGGCGCATTCAGGGTAAGTTTAAGCAGCGACAGCAGCCCCAGCACACGGTCCAGAAAGCGGCCGATATCCATAAACCGCCAGCCGTAATGATGCGGCATGGTTTCGTTGCACAGACCAAAGAACGCCGCTAACTGCGCGGAAAGTCCTTCGCAGGCCCGCCTTGCAGCGCTGGCACCTAGGCTGGGGTTAAACGTAGCCATGCGCTGGCGCAATTGATGGACTACTCGCCAGGAATCGTCGCCTAGATGATCACGCACGCTGCGCGCATTGCGCATTAATTGTGAAAACAGGGGCTGCAGCGCCTGGGGTTCCACGTCATCAAACTGGGCAAGCAGCGCTGCACGTTTTTGATCAAAGCCAATTAAGGGTGCCTGCAAGCGGTGCTCGTCATCTTCATTGAGCGTCGTGATATCCAGGGCCAGCAGCAGCTCATCCAATAATTGATCGGCGATCTCGTCCTGGTCGTACTCCATCAGTCTCAAAAGCGCTTCACGCAGCAGGCGCGCGCGGGTATCCAACCGTTCACCGTAACGGCCTAACCAAAATAGGCTTTCAGCTACTCGGCTAGGTAGGTCAGTACCATCGCGGGTGGCCACCACTGGGCCACGGGCCTGTCGGAGCTGGCTAACATGGGGCTGGGGTGAGGCGGCGGTGACCCATACATCCTTCACGATAGTACTGCTGAGGGAGGGAGAGCCTGGCTCTCCTACCCATGCTAGGCCGCCGGGCATGACCTGATATTCGCCCTTAGCGTTGCTACTGCTGGTTGCGCTGCCTGGCATGCGTGTCACAAAGCAGCGCAGGTTAAGAGTCGTGGGTTCCAAGCGCTGTAGATAGCTATCAAAGATGGGCGCAGTGGCTGGCTGAGTGGTGGCGTCGGCGTTGGGTAACAGCAGGGTTTCACCCAGTAGGTGCTCACACAGTTTGGGTAAGTAATCTGCTAAGACCGGCGCTTCTAAAATGCCCACACCCAAGGCGTTTGATAAGGCCACACCGCCGGCACGCATAGCCTGTAATAATCCTGGAACGCCAAGCTGCGAATCTCCACGCAGTTCAAGCGGGTCGCAATAGGCATCGTCGCAGTGGCGCAATACCACATCCACGGGCTGCAAGCCGCCCAGTGTGCGCAGCCATACTTGAGTATCGCGCACAACGAGATCCTGCCCCTCCACCAGGGCAATATTGAGATAGTTGGCTAAATAAGCGTGCTCGAAATAACGTGGGCTGCCAGGCCCCGGTGTTAATAAAATAAGCGTTGGGTTGTCGCGATGCTGATAGGCCATCGCGATTAATGTGCGGTGGTGCAAATCAAGAAAACCCGCCAACCGCTTCAACGGCGCATTGCGGTACATATCCGGCAATGCACGCGCCATTAAAATGCGGTTTTCGAGTGCGAACCCCGTTCCAGAGGGCGCCTGCAATCGGTCTGCTATCACCCGCCATTGGCCGTGGATGTCCTGAATAACATCCACGCCATGAAAAGCAATTGGCGCGCGATCATTGGGGAGCGAACGGTGACAGGGCAATAATAAGTGCGCTGAAGCGAGCAATTCTTGAGTTGGAAGTAGGCCTGCATCGAAGAGCGTTCGTGGACCGTAAATATCATCATAAAGAGCGGTCAGCAGGCGGCTTCGCTGAGTAAGCCCTGCTTCCAGCGCATGCCACTGTGGTTCATCAATGACCCAGGGTAGCGGGTCTAGCCGCCACGAACGCCCCTGGGTTTCATCATGCATATTGAAAATCACGCCGTTCTCGGCGAGCAGCCGCTGAATCTCTTCATGCTGCTGATAGCGACCTGCAGGGCCAAGATTTTCCAAAGAGCCCAGTAAGCTCTGCCAACCAGGGCGTAACTGCCCTTGGCCATCGAGCATGGCGTCAAATGTGCCGGGCTGTCCCTTGCCTAGCTGGTTTAAATAATCCTCAACGAGCCCGTTAACCACGGGCGCGAGAAGCGAGGGAGAGACAGGGGCCGTCATTATCCTTGTAATCCTGAGAGGTAAGGTGCGGATTATCCTGCACTAGGCGCTAAGAGAAAAGCATTAGCTTGGCGTCCAGCGTAGGTCGAGCGTTTGCGGCAGTTCCAGGCTGGGTGTTTCCACCTTGGGTACCTGATGGCCATGACGATGGCCGTTGTCACTAAAGCGCCCCAGTCTTCGCGCTTCGGCCTCAAACGCATTGACGGGGAATGTATCGAAGTTACGGCCGGTCGGATGCACGACGTAGTAAGTGCAACCTGCAACGGAGCGCTGGTTCCAGGTGTCGATCACATCAAACACCAGCGGCGCGTGAATAGGAATCTGCGGATGCAGCGCCGATGGCGGCTGCCATGCACGGTAGCGCACGCCGGCTACCGCTTCGCCGTTTCTTCCCGTGGCGGAAAGGGGCACTCTACGGCCGTTGCAGGTCACCACATAGCGGTCACCGCTCATTCCGCTCACCTTAACTTCCAGGCGCTCAACCGAGGAGTCCACATAGCGGGCAGTGCCGCCCGCAGAGGCTTCTTCACCAAGTACATGCCATGGCTCGATGGCTTGGCGCAGCTCGATATCCAGCATGGGGGTGTGCAAGCGTCCATGCAGCGGGAAGCGAAATTCAAGGAAGGGGGCAAACCACTCCAGATCAAAATCGAAGCCGTGGTGGCGTAAGTCACCCAGTACGTCGTCGAGATCATTCCATAGGTAGTGGGGCAGCATCCAGCGATCCTGTAATGCGCTTCCCCAACGAACCGGTTTGGCTCGGTAGGGTGTTTTCCAGCAGCGTGCGACGAGTGCTCGGATCAGCAGCATCTGCATCAGTCCCATGCGCGCATGGGGAGGCATCTCGAAACCGCGTAGTTCCAGTAATCCAAGGCGCCCGCTATCACTATCCGGCGAGTAGAGTTTGTCGATACAGAACTCGGCGCGGTGGGTGTTGCCGGTTAAGTCTGTTAACAGGTGGCGCAGTAAGCGGTCGACCAGCCAGGGTTGTACCACGTCGCCTTCGGGCATTTGCTGTAGGGCAATTTCCAGTTCATAAAGGGCTTCGTGACGCGCTTCGTCAACTCGTGGCGCTTGGCTGGTCGGGCCAATAAACAGGCCTGAAAACAGGTAAGAGAGGCTTGGGTGGTGCTGCCAGTAGGTCACTAAGCTGGCGAGTAGATCCGGACGGCGCAAAAACGGGGAATCTTCAGGCGTTAATCCGCCCAGAGTGACATGATTGCCACCACCGGTACCGGTATGGCGGCCATCCAGCATGAATTTTTCAGTGCCTAGTCGTGTTTCACGTGCTTCGGCATACAGCCGCTCGGTTTGAGCGACCAAAGTTTGCCAGCTGGCGGCAGGCATAATGTTGACTTCGATCACACCAGGATCCGGGGTGATCATAAAGTTTTCCAGGCGCGGGTCACGGGGCGGCGAATAGCCCTCTACCATAACCGGACAAGCGAGCTCTTTGGCGCACTCCTCAATGGTACTAATTAGGTCAAGGTAGTGCTCCAGGCTGGTCAGCGGTGGCAAGAAAATATGTACACGGCCATCACGAGGCTCTACGCATAGACTGGTGTGAATAACGCCACTCTCCCGGTCGCTGTCTGCCCGTGGCTGCTGTTGAACGGATTCGCCCTCGGGGTGGGAAGGGCTAGGGTGGCTAGAGCGACCCAAGCGTTCAGCATCGCTGATATGCAGCTGCTCAGCGTTACGGCGGGCAACTTCACCGTGAATGTCGCCAAGCTCGGGGCGTGCTGCAAACAGTGATTCAGGCTGAGCTTGCTCTTCCGGGTCAGCCCAAGGCAGTGCCGAAAGCGGCAAGCGCAGGCCCATGGGTGAGTCGCCGGGTACCAGGAATAGATGGTCGCGTTTAAGTGGCCAACGGCCGCTTTCCCACCGATGCGCTTGGCTAATTGAGTGACGCAGCGGCAGGGCATAGCCCACGACTTCGTCCAAGCCTTGCTCCAATAGACGAGCTAAGCGATGACGTTCGGCATCATCTTTAAGATTCACTTCACGTGGATCAACGTTAACCGGCAGCGACTGCTCTTTCCAAAGGTAGTAGTAGGCATCTTCATAGGCCGGAATCCAGTATCGTTCTGCGACCCCTAAGCGTTCGCTCAGCGCCTTGGTGAAACGCTGAGCCATCGCACTATCAGCGTCTACTTTGGGAGCGCCTTCCATACAGGCCAACCATTTTGGATCGCGCCATAGCGGCACGCCATCTTTACGCCAGTAGCAGGCCAGCGCCCAACGGGGTAGCGGTTCACCGGGGTACCACTTGCCTTGTTGCTGTTGAATAGCGCTGCCGGGCGCATAGGCGGCCTGCAGTCGCGTTAGCAGTGCTTCTGCGCGCTCACGTTTGTGATCGCCTAGCGCTTCGGTATTCCACTGTGGGCTCTCCATATCGTCGACCGAGACAAAGGTCGGTTCGCCACCCATGGTGAGGCGCACATCTTCGTGAAGAAGCTCGGCATCTACTTCGTCGCCCAGGGTGCAGATACGCTGCCACTGCTCGTCGCTATAAGGCTTGGTGACCCGTGGGTCTTCGTGGATGCGTTCCACTTCCATGGTCACATCAAACGTGACTTCGCACTTATCGGAAAATCCAGTGATAGCCGCCGCGCTGCCCGTCGTTGGCGTCGCCGCCAGCGGAATATGGCCTTCGCCTGCGAACAATCCCGAGGTGGGGTCAAGTCCCACCCAGCCAGCGCCAGGCAGAAATACCTCCGTCCAGGCGTGCAGATCGGTGAAGTCGACGTCTGTACCGCTTGGGCCATCGAGGGCTTTGACATCAGATTTGAGCTGAATGAGATAGCCTGATACAAAGCGCGCCGCGAGGCCAAGGTGGCGGAAAATCTGCACCAGTAGCCAAGCGCTGTCACGACACGAGCCGCTGGCTAGCGTGAGGGTCTCTTCACAGCTCTGCACCCCGGGCTCCAGGCGAACCAAATAGCCGATGTCATCCTGCAGGCGCTGATTCAGCGCAACCAGGAAGTCAACGGTGGTGGTTGGCTCACGGGGAACGGCTTTAAGCCACTCCATCAACATCGGCCCAGACTCGGTTATTTCCAGGTAGGGGCTTAATTCTTGGCGCAGTGCTTCCGGGTAAGCAAAGGGAATGGTTTGCGCAATGTCGTCCAAAAAGAAATCGAACGGGTTAATCACCGTCATCGGAGCAATCAGCTCGACGGCAATGGTCAGTTCCTTACGCGGTTCGGGGAAGACCACGCGAGCATTGAAGTTGCCGAACGGATCCTGTTGCCAGTTTAAAAAGTGGTCATCGCCGGAGAGTTTGAGTGAATATGCCTCAATATGCGTGCGGCAGTGGGGCGCCGGGCGCAGCCGAATAACATGGGGCGAAAGACGCACCGGACGGTCAAAGTGGTAAGTCGTACGATGATACAAGGCAACGCGAATGGTCATGGGCCACCCTCAAGAGAACCGTTATCAACCGGTGGTCGGCTGGGTTAGGGAATAACCGAACGTTTCGCAAGTATCGTTCCACTTTTACTTTTTTGCAGCCGCTATCTTAACTAAGGCGTTTAACTAAAGTGGAAATGTTGATATGCACCAATATGGAACAGCTTTATTGCACCATGATGGCTCATAAATGCGTTTTGAAGTGCTAGAAATCTCTGTCAAGTAGCGTTTAAGTAAGCGAACGTTGAAATATCGCAAAAGATGGTACGCATATTGCTCTCAATTGTTTGATTGTTTTGCGCGCGGCAGGCCTACACTGAGCATTGAGGAAGTTGCCGCTTCCACCCCAGCGCCAGGAGAGCGCCCATGAGCCAAGTGAATTGGAATAACTATGCGTGTCGTGATTATTACGATGAGCTGATGGCCGCACCCGGTCAGCCACGCGAGTCAGCGGGTGAATTGTGCAACATGTTGGCAAGGTTTAGCGCAGAAGAGTTAGCCGAGCGGAAAACCGCGGCGGAGATCGCGATCCGTACTATGGGGATTACCTTCACTGTTTATTCTGAAGGGGCCATGATCGACCGGGCATGGCCATTTGATATTGTGCCGCGGATTATTCCTGCCAGTGAGTGGCGTAAAACTGAGGCAGGCCTAAAACAGCGTGTACAGGCGCTGAACTTATTTATTGATGATCTTTACCACGACCAAAAAGTCATTAAGGACAAAGTGTTGCCCGCCGAAGTGTTGGCCCAGTCGGTTAATTTTCGTCCTCAGTGTGTGGGTGTTAATCCCCCTCATGGCGTATGGGCTCATGTATGCGGGTCAGACCTGGTGCGCGATGGGGATGGCACGCTCTATGTGCTGGAGGATAACTTACGTATTCCATCCGGTGTCTCGTACATGCTGGAAAACCGTAACGTTACTAAGAGAGTGCTGCCTGAGCTGTTTGCGTCAGGTAAAATTTTGCCTGTTGATGACTACGTGGCGCAGCTATACGACATGTTAGCTGCGATGTCACCGCGACCGGGGGATGACCCTCAAGTGGTGGTGCTGACCCCGGGTATCTATAACTCTGCTTACTTTGAGCACGCCTATCTTGCCCAACAAATGGGCGTTGAACTGGTTCAGGGGAGTGACCTGCTCGTTGATGACGACGATGTGGTGTACATGCGCACGGTCGAGGGCATGCGCCGCGTTGATGTTATTTACCGCCGCGTTGATGATGAGTTTTTAGACCCCGAGGCGTTTAACCCTGAATCTATGCTGGGCGTGGCGGGCCTAATGCGCGCTTGGCGGGCGGGGAAAGTGGCGCTCGCCAACGCACCGGGAGCAGGCGTGGCGGATGACAAAGTCGTTTACGCCTTTGTGCCTGCGCTGATCCGCTACTATCTCGATCAGGAGCCGCTGCTGCCCAATGTGCCCAGCTACCTGTGTATGTTCGAGGATGACCGCCGCTATGTGCTCGATCACTTGGATGAATTGGTAGTAAAGCCCGCCAACGAGTCGGGGGGTTACGGCATGCTGATTGGCCCTCGCTCTACCAAAGAGACCCGCGAAGAGTTTGCCCGCTTGATTAAGGCGAACCCTAGAAACTACATGGCGCAGCCCACCCTGGCACTGTCTACTACGCCTACGCTGGCGAATGGGCTACCGCAGCCCCGCCATGTGGACCTCCGTCCCTTTATACTTTCCGGGCCTGAAATTCATGTCACCACCGGTGGCTTAACACGGGTGGCATTGATAGAAGGGTCGTTAGTGGTGAATTCTTCCCAAGGTGGCGGCAGTAAAGATACCTGGATTGTTGAAACCGACGATAAGGCGGCAGTGGCCGCGGTGAAAGGAGCCTAACGCCATGCTGTCACGCGTTGCAGAGAACCTCTACTGGATGGCGCGTTATATCGAAAGAGCGGAAGATACCGCGCGCCTACTGAGTGTCAACAGCCACCTTATGCTGGATTTGCCGGGGCGCTTGCCGCTAGGTTGGGCGCCGCTTATCGAAATGACCGGCAGCCTGGAAGCCTTTACCGCACGCCATGATGATTTTGATGAGCGTAATGTCGTGCATTTTTTATGTGCCGATAGCGATAATGATATTTCGATTATCTCCGCCCTCGCCAGTGCGCGCGAGAACCTCAGAACCACCCGGGACGTGGTGCCTCGGGAGATTTGGGAAGAGGTCAATCAGCTCTATCTGAGCGTTGCCGATCATGCTGAAAATGGCGTGAGCCCGCGTCGCCGCGATAGTTTTCTCAAGAGTGTGATCCGTGGCTGTCAGGCGTTGACAGGCCTTATTGAGGGTACGTTAAGCCATGGCCCCGCGCGTAACTTTATTGAGTTAGGACGACAGTTGGAGCGAGCTGATATGACGACTCGCATCGTCGATGTGCGCTCCGCCAGCCTACTGCCACAGAACCCAGAAGAGCTGCTGCCGTTTGAAAACCTGCAGTGGATGAGCGTGCTCAAATCGCTCACGGCTTATCAAATGTATCGCCAGCAGGTACGTTTGCGTGTGCGGGGCCCGGATGTGCTGAGATTTTTGCTTCAAGACCCTAACCTGCCACGCTCGATTGCCTGCAGCCTTGAGACGCTGGGTCATGAACTGACGCTATTACCACGCCAGGATCGTCCGGCGGCCACCGTCTCGCTAGTGCGCGCCGATGTCGTAGACGCTGATATCCAAGCGCTCGCTCATTCACCCAGCAAGCTGCATGCGTTTATTGATGAACTGCAGATTGGCTTTGCCGCTATTCACGATACGCTTAGCGCTACCTACTTTGTAAATGACGAGAGTGTTCCCCGCGTCACTCAAACTCAAAGCCAGAGTCAGAGCCAGAGCCACGCGGGGGACAACGATAACGATTAACTCGTGAGGGAGTCACGTTCTAACGGGCTGGCGGCCTGAATGATGTGATGCAGGTACGCCAGCTTTTCACGCACGGCGGGGGCAAGCACCCCAGGCGCTAAATCGAGTAGTCCCATATCCCGGTTTAGCTCATTTACCGCCAAGCCCACCTGATGAAAAGCAATCAGCATGCTGTCCAGGCTGCCGTCGTACTCAACGTGGGTAATGCCCATGTGCAGGGCGGTATCCAGCACGGCGACCATATCTAGATAGTAAGCGAAGGTTTCGGCGAAATCTTCCCATGGATGCATGGTGGCGTAAGCGGAGATAAAACGGTTAGGCCAATCACTTGGCGCGCCCTGCTGATAGTAACGCTCAAGCGCTTCGGCATAGCTTGGCCGGTGGTGGTTGCCAAATACAGCACGGCACGCCTCTTCATCGCGATCTTTTACCAGTACATCCCAATAATAGTGGCCAATTTCATGGCGAAAGTGCCCGATAAGCGTGCGGTGTGATTCATTCATATCGACGCGCAAGCGCTCGCGCTCAACGTCATCGGCCTCTTTGACGTTAATGGTTATATGGCCCGACGCATGGCCGGTATACACCTTCTCTTGCTTCGCGGTAGAGCGCCATAACCCTTGGTCGGGAAGGGCATCGGCCATAAATGAAAAGCTTAGCGGCACGTTAATAGCATCGTCTTTGGTGCCGTGGGGCAGCTTGAGTAGATCGAGGGTATGAAATAGCCGCCGCTTTGCTGCTTCGAGCGCTGCCCAGCGTTCACGATGGCCTTCAATATTGAGATCCGGAATTACTTCGTTATAACGGCAGCAGTCGCATAGAGCATCGGCTTGGCCATGCGCCATCACCACCATACGATTACAAACGTTCTCAACGGCGTAGTTGTGGCACTTCATCAGCGCTGTATCGCAATCAGGATGGGTGCAGCGATACCCACCGTTGTCCAGCGGCTCAATCGCGACAATATTGCTACAGGCAGGGCACCAGCCGACCTCCGATTGGCAGGTTAGACAGTGAGTGTTTTCATAAAAGAGTGGATTGCCACAGCGGCAGCTGAAGGTCTGCATTGATCGTTCCCTGTGTTTAAACACGATGTGCCTGGCGTTTGCCGTGAGCGGCTTAAAAACCCACCGAGCCCCTGATTAGCCGAAGCATAGCCAGCACAGGGTCACAATGGAAAGGCTAATTGACGTCCTGCCGTAGATTTTGTCTACTCACAGGATACTTGGTTGACGTTAACGTCAACTTGCTGCTATACCCAGTGTTCTCGCCTTACCGCGATACGCTCTTAAAACGGCTTTTTTAAAACAGAAACGACCATAACAACCACAATCATAGATAGGAGCAACGCTATGTCCGTTCGCGAAATTCCCATGTATATCGACGGTCAGCCCGTAAAGTCGCAAAGCCAGGAGTGGCGCGATGTTGTCAACCCCGCAACCCAAGAGGTGGTGGCTCGGGTTCCGTTCTGTACCGCTGACGAAGTAGAGCGCGCTATCAGCAGTGCCAAAGAGGCATTTAAAGAGTGGCGTAAAGTGCCGCTAGGCAAGCGCATGCGCATTATGCTTAAGCTCCAAGCGCTGATTCGCGACAATACGTCGGAGCTTGCAGCTCTAATTACAGAAGAGCACGGCAAAACCCTGCCGGATGCGGAAGGTGAAGTAGGTCGCGGCCTGGAAGTGGTAGAGCACGCCTGTTCGATCACATCGCTCCAGTTGGGTGAGCTGGCAGAAAATGCTGCCAATGAGGTGGATGTTTACACCATGCATCAGCCATTGGGTGTGGGCGCAGGAATTACCGCCTTCAACTTCCCCATTATGCTGCCCTGTTTTATGTTCCCGCTGGCGATAGCCACCGGTAATACCTTTGTTCTTAAGCCGTCGGAGCAGGATCCAAGTTCTACCATGCGCTTAGTGGAACTGGCCCACGAAGCAGGCGTCCCACCGGGCGTGCTCAACGTGGTACACGGTGGCCCGGATGTGGCTAACCAAATTGCTGATCACCAAGATATCAAGGCGCTCTCTTTCATTGGCTCTACCCATGTGGGGTCTCTGCTGTATAACCGTGCCGCCGCAGCGGGTAAACGGATGCAGGCGATGATGGGCGCCAAGAACCACTGTGTGGTGATGCCCGACGCTAACCGTAGTCAGGCGATCAATAACCTGCTGGGCTCAGCCTTTGGCGCAGCGGGCCAGCGCTGTATGGCTAACTCGGTGGTGGTGCTGGTCGGTGAGGCACGCGAATGGCTAAGCGACATAGTTGAAGCGGCGAGGGCAATGAAAGTAGGCCCAGGCACACAGCTTGATGCGGATTTGGGGCCACTAGTGTCGCCAGCGGCCCGTGATCGCGTGCTGCGTTTAATCGATGCAGGCGAAAAAGAGGGCGCCAAACTGATGGTCGATGGCCGCAACGTTCAGGTAGAGGGTTACCCCAATGGTAACTTCGTAGGGCCGACCTTGTTTGCTGACGTTACTGCAGATATGACCATTTATCGCGAAGAAATTTTTGGCCCCGTATTGTGCGTTGTGAGTGTTGAAACACTGGATGAGGCGATCGCCTTTATCAATGCCAATCCTAACGGCAATGGCACTTCTATCTTTACCAACTCAGGCTGGATAGCCAGGCGGTTTGAGACGGATATCGACGTCGGACAAATTGGGATTAACGTGCCGATTCCTGTGCCAGTGGCATACTTCAGCTTCACCGGCTCAAGGGCATCCAAACTCGGCGATTTGGGACCGAATGGCAAACAGGCGATTGCTTTCTGGACGCAAACGAAAACGGTCACTGCGCGCTGGTTTGAGCCGGAGAATGTCTCCAGCGGTATCAATAGTACTATTTCGCTTGGCTAATTGAAGCGCTATTAATTGCCTGATATTGGCCCTGTTTAGACAGGGCCAATTAAAAACAGGGGTGGCTACGCGGAGCCGATGAAACGTTATCGCTGCCCTTAAAAGTTATCAAACAGAGGCAGGCTCTCTTCAAGCAATTGTTCTATTGGATCGAGTTGGCTTTCATGCAGAACCAGTAGGGACGGTTCATCCATAGCGTATGGTGCTGGCGGTACTAAGAGTGCGAACTCTCCCTCTTCGAGGTGAAACTCATGTATTTCTCGCATACCAAGGGGGGTAATGCACTGAGCGCAGCGGTAAGTGTCGTCTTCACCATAAACCAGGCGGTGGTACATTTTAAACAGTGTGTATAGCGCCAAACCGCCCTCAAACGCTTGCCATCGTGCTGGCGTCTCGCGAATGTCATTAGGGAGATGTTGGCCCTCTGCTTCGGCGTCGGCAATTGCGTCTGTTAGAGGGGCTGCCAGAATGGCGGTTTTGTCAGCGGGAAGCGGTGTGTTGTGTTTTGAGGCGTGTACAAAATCCTGCACTGCCCGTTTGAAATCAGCGACACCCGTGAGTGGATAGTCGACATGCTGAAGGTCTTCGGGCTCAAAGCCACCATTCTCCCAGCCATGGATGACTCGCAGTGTCATTTGCCCTCGGGTCATTGGGCGCGCAAGTAACATATGCAGCATGATACGAATGTGTAGTTGACGCTCATCAGTATCATTTTCAAACGCTTGGTAGGGGTCAGCAAACAGCTCGTTTAGACGACCGGGGGTATGTTCCTTGGCTTCGTTGTGGCTCATGACAGTGTCCCTTTGAACGAACTGTTTATTAAGTGTAGTGGGCAGTTTTTATCACAGATCGAGGTATCAGTATGGCGAGCAGGGCGTTTGATTAAAAGTCACTTAAGTTAGCTTTTTGTTACACTACAGCTAAGCCATTTTTATGAGATGGATAAACTTAACAATAAAGAGGTGATTATGTCTGCTCCATTAAGTCGTTTTAATGTGCCTGAAACATTGGATGATCTGCCGGAAGATATCCGTACCACTATTTTAGCTGTCCAAGAAAAAGCAGGGTTTGTGCCCAATGTTTTTCTGATGTTGGCACATCGCCCGGCCGAGTTTCGTGCTTTCTTTGCCTATCATGATGCCTTAATGGAGCGTGAATCGGAGTCGCTCACTAAAGCAGAGAAAGAGATGATCGTGGTTGCCACTAGTGCGCGTAACCGATGTTTATATTGCGTAGTAGCGCACGGCGCCTTGGTACGTATTTACAGTAAAAATCCTCTGCTTGCCGACCAGGTCGCGATTAATCATCGTGTGGCGCCGATTAGCGAGCGCCACCGGGTGATGCTTGATTTTGCGATGCACTGCGCTATAGATGTCGGTGAAATGACCGATGAGTGGCTTGCCCGCCTGCATGAGGTAGGATTTAGCCATGAGGATTGCTGGGATATAGGCGCCATTGCAGCATTTTTTGGCTTGTCGAATCGCTTGGTGACACTGGCGGGAACACCGCCCAATGAAGAATTTTACTTAATGGGACGTGTGCCCCGTCATAATGCTGGAGGCACTGCTTAAGCTTTACTAAGGCGCTTTTATCATTGAGGATAGCGCCTCCATTCACTGTCGCCAGGGGAGCCTTTTCATTGAGGCTGAGAATGCGCTTCGCGCAGACCCTGGAACCTGATCCGGTTAGTACCGGCGGAGGAAGTGCGACATGCTTTACCTGACGTCAGCCGTGCTTGGCGCGGCGCTTTGCTGCTTTGCTTATTTAGGTCTCCGCGCTCGATGGGTAGATGGCTCACTGGATGACTACGTCACCGCCCGCAACTCGCAAACTGCCTCTACCCTTGGGCTCTCCTTTCTCGCATCCGGAATGGGCGCATGGATTCTTTTCGCGCCGCCTGAAATTGGTGCATTCGTTGGCCCTCTTGCACTAGCAGGCTATGCACTCGGGTCTGCGTTGCCATTTATTGTATTAGGACTGTATGGGCCAAAGATCCGCCGCGCGCTCCCAGAGGGGCGCAGCATTGCCGAGTTTGCTGAAGCGTGCTACGGCCAGGGTGTGCGGCGCTGGGTTACGCTGGTGTCGGTCGGCTATATGGCTTGTTTCCTGGCCGCTGAGCTCACCGCCATTGGTGCGATCACCGCGTTGTTATCCGATGTGCCACCCCCTCTGGTGATTATAGGCGTCGCTCTTACCACACTGATTTATACGGCGATGGGTGGTCTGCGCGCTAGCCTTGCCACGGATCGTTGGCAAGCATGGCTATTGCTAGCGCTACTGTTGGCGGTGGGAAGCGTCACGTTGTGGCGCTTGCCTACCATGCCTAACGAAGCGGCGTTGCCTTCTATTCCTGTTGCCAACGCGCTAAGTGTTGCGTTAACGCTGGTGATCGCAGTGACGGCGGCGAATCTCTTTCATCAGGGCTATTGGCAGCGCGTATGGGCTGCTCGGGATGATCAAAGCCTGGGTCGTGGTGCGTGGTTAGGCGGCGGTATGACCGTTGTTGTGGTGATGATGATTGGCGGTTTGGGTATGTTGGCCGCTATGAGCGGTGCGCCATTAGGGAATCCGCCAATGCCGTTTTTTGCCCTGTTAAGTAATGCCCCCATTTGGCTGACGTTGCCTGCCTTAGTGTTGGCGGTTACCTTGGTTGCCTCCAGCGTTGATACGTTGCAAAACGGTATTGCTTCGCTCGTCGTCGCGCGCAGCGAGAAACGGGGCGTGTCACTGACCACCGCTCGTTGGGTAACGGTGGCGCTAATGATTCCGGTGGTCGTGATTGCTTTGCAGGGGTTATCAGTACTGCGTCTGTTCCTTATTGCTGATTTATTGTGTGCTGCCATCGTAGTGCCAGTGCTTTTAGGCCTCTGGCAACGCATGACGCCTGTTGCCGCCATTGCGGGAGGTGTTGCAGGGTTACTGGGAGCGATCCTTCCCGGCTGGTTAAGCCAAGGAAGCATTATTACGGGTGTAGTGGCTGCCAGTTTTCCAGGCAGTATTCCCACATTAGGGCCATTTGTGGGTGCTTTAGCGGCCTCGACACTAGTCAGCGTGTTACTCGCGATGGTGACTAAAAAAAGGTAAGTATTAAGCAGTAAAGTGCTGGTCGCGATATGCTGAGATATCTACACCTGCCTCAATGGGTGACACTATAATGAACTACCCTAAAGCATCTAACGAAGAGGCGCGGTTAGCCGCTCTTTATGAGCTTGAACTGCTAGATACGCCAGATGAGCCAGCCTTTGACCGCGTCACCAGGCTGGTTACCCAATTACTGAATGTACCGATCTCAACGATAACGCTAATCGATGCTGAGCGTCAGTGGATTAAGTCTCGTGTGGGCACAGAGACTCGCGAGACATCTCGCGATGTGGCTTTCTGTGCTTATACGGTGACTGCCACAGAGCCGCTAATAGTCGAAGATGCACGCCAGGATCCACGCTTTGCGCAAAACCCTCATGTGTCGGCCTCTGGTGGTATTCGTTTTTATGCGGGTATTCCCTTGTGTACTTCCAAGGGACTAGCACTGGGGTCACTCTGCGCCATCGATACCCTGCCTCGTGCTATTAGTGATATTGAGCTGGCGGCATTAAGGGATTTAGCGGCGATAGTGACTGACGAGATTCGGCTGCGTGAACGGCTGGTCCGAGAGAGAAAAAATGCTCAGGAATCGCAACGGGCTTTAAGCGAGCTTCATCGCAGCATGGAGTGCCAAATTAAGCGGCGTACTAATGAACTTAATCTTGTCATCGAATCTGCCTATGACGCCTATATCAGTATTGATTCACAGGGCGTGATACTGGATTGGAATAAGGCCGCTGAAATAATGTTTGGCTGGCCACGAAAAGCGGTGCTAGCAAGGTCAATTACGCAGTTACTCTTTCCCCATGGGTTGCCAATCGAAAATGATCAGGCCCCTATCAACTACACGGCGCGGCGCTATGATGGCAATGAAATGCCCGTCGAAGTGCGTGTGAAACAATTAATCATTGATGGGCGCGAACGACGAAGCCTGTTTATTCATGATATTACCGAACGACAACAGCTAGAGCGCTTGCGTGACCAACAGGCGCGTGAGGATGTATTAACCAAACTGCCCAATCGGCGAGCATTAGATGAGCATTTACCCACTGCCATGGCCCGCACGCGACGTAACCATAAGCCCTTAGCAGTTCTGTTTTTGGATCTGGACGGTTTTAAAGCAATTAATGATACTCACGGTCACGCCATTGGTGATGAGTTACTGCGAGCAATGGGTAAACGACTGGTACAGGCAATCCGTGAAACCGATTATATTGCGCGCTGGGCAGGCGATGAGTTTGTTTTACTTTTGGAAGGCAGTGAGCCCACCGCCATTGAGTATTTGGCTAATAAATTAGTCCACGTGATTGAAGAGCCGCTAGCCGTTGGCGAAGTGTTGTTAAATGTCAGCGTTAGTATTGGTGTTGCTATTTACTTGCCGACAAACGCTGAAACCTTGAATGAACTGCTAAAGCGCGCCGATGTTGCCATGTATGATGCAAAGCGCTCTGGAAAAGCCCAGGTACGCATTGCGCCGCCTGCTGAGAACGCCTCTTAAAATTCGGAAATATTCAAGGACGACTATGATTCGCACTATCCTGACCACGCCTGAAGGTGAAACCCACGAAGGCGACGAGCAGCTGTTGGCCGTTTGGCAATCTTCGCCGGGGAGCCATATTTGGATTGATATGCAGGGTGAGGCCCAGGAGAGCGAGCGCAAAATTTTAGAGGCATTTGAGTTTCATCCCATGGCGATACAGGACGCCCATAAAGAGCGCCATCCGCCTAAAATCGAAGAATTTGATAACCATACACTGATCATTTATCGCGGCATCTCCTCCTTTGATGCCGAGCTTAACTACCTGCCTCAGCAGGTATGTTTTTTCGTAGGGGAGCGCTTTTTGGTCACGCTCCACCCCGGCGAAGCGCTCTCCATAGAACGGCTTTTCAACGACCAAGGTAAAGCCCTACTGGCCCATTCACCAGAACACGTAGCGCTCCGGGTAATGTATATTTCAGCGGGTTTTTACATCGACAGTCTGCTCGAGTTTGAAACGGCGTTAAGCGACCTTGAGGATGAATTGTTAGAAAATGGTAATGATACGCTAATGCGTAAGATCATTACCTATCGATCCCGTCTGGTTAAAATGCGCCGTATCTTTAGCTATCACCAGGGTATTACCCAAGAACTAACGGCTTATGACTATGAACATTTGCCGCGTGAGGAGAGTGAAACGCTGCATGCCATCAACGATGTAGCGGATCGCTTTGAACGTCTCTATACCTTGACCCAGATGTACTACGATATTTGCGGTGACCTAATCGATGGCTATATCTCTATTTCGTCGCATCAGCTTAATATCACCATGCGTGTTCTCACCGTCATTACCGCTATCTTTGTTCCACTCACGTTTATCGCCGGTATTTACGGCATGAACTTTGAAAATATGCCCGAGCTGCGTTATGAGTACGGCTACTTTTTTGTTTGGGGAGCCATGTTAGGCATCGGTGGAGTACTGATTTGGTTGTTTAAGCGCAAGCACTGGTTTTAGCCCGTGCACGAAAAGTTGACGCATACATAGGTGGACAGCGGTTGATTGTGGCATCCTCTCCGGCGACCAAGACTATAAGGCATAAAGCCGTCGACTAGCGTTTTCACTGGGAGTTGTAACATGACAATTATGATTATCGGGCTGCTGATTTTTTTAGGCAGTCACTCTGTACGTATATTTGCTGAAAACTGGCGTCAGCAACAGATTGCGCAACACGGCGAAACCACCTGGAAAGTAGCCTATTCGGCGGTTTCTATCGTTGGTCTGGCCATTGCGATTTATGGCTTTGGACAGATGCGTCTCGACCCTATTAATGTTTGGTACCCCCCCATGGGCATGCGCCATGCGGTGGCGCTATTAATGCTGCCTGCCTTTATCATGTTGGCGGCAGCGTACGTTCCGCATAATGCGATCAAGGCCAAGCTTGGCCATCCGATGATGCTAGCGGTAAAAATCTGGGCGTTCGCTCACCTGCTGGCCAACGGTCGCTTGGGCGATATTATCTTTTTTGCCGCCTTTCTTATCTGGGCTATCCTGGCATTTAAAACCGCCAAAAAGCGCGACCGCCTTACGCCGCCTGCGCCCGTCAATACTCATAAAATGGCCACCATTGCTACCGTACTCATCGGCTTGGTAGCGTATGTGGTGTTCGCCTTTTACCTGCACACAGTGCTGATTGGCGTCCCTGTTTTTAGTTAACCGGACGTTTTTTAGCCCAACCTAGGAGTCACTCCATGGCCGAGACAACACACACGGTGCCAACCACAATGGCTGCCATGCTATTGACCGGGCATGGCGCTATCGAAAAGCTGGAATATCATCAGGATGTCGCTACACCGCAGCCCAAGGCGGGCGAAGTTCTGGTGCAGGTGACGGCAACAGCGAAGAACAATACTGACCGCAAAGCCCGTGAAGGACTTTATCCCACCAAGGATAAAGGCGATGTAACCTCCTTTGCCATGGGCGGAACGCCAACCTTAACCTTCCCGCGGATTCAAGGCGCCGACGTAGCAGGTCGGATAGTGGCGGTGGGTGAGGGTGTCGACGCTGAACGTATTGGTCAGCGCGGCTTGTTGGATTTTAATATTTACGCCGACGAGCGCCGCGATATTAATCTTACCCCCGACTATTACGGCCATGGTGCCGACGGCGGCTTTGCTGAGTATATCGCCGTGCCTGCTGATCAGTTTTATCATGTGCCCAACCCAGAGCTGCACGACGCGGAACTAGCCTCAATGGGTATGTGCTCCTATCAGACGGCTTACCATATGATGACGGCTGCCAATGTAAGTGCTGGCGAGCGTGTTTTGGTCAGTGGCGCCAGTGGTGGGGTGGGCACTGCACTGATTCAGCTCTGTCGTATTGTGGGCGCTATTCCCTATGCGGTCAGCCAGCTAGATAAAGCAGACTCGTTGAAAGCACTAGGCGCAGAAGCGGTGATTGATCGTGGCGACTTGCCGACGTTTGTTGACCGGGTGCTGGAAACCACTGGCGGTAAGCCGATTGATGCAGTGATGGACTTGGTCGGCGGTGAGATGACCAACCTGTTTATCGACACCATGATTGTCGATATGCAGGGCCGCAAGAGCTACCCGCGCCTTTCCATTGCCGGGGCTAGCGGTGGCAATCTTAGCGAAATGATGTGGACTCGCGTTTATCTTTATCAAGTGCAGATATTTGGGGTTTCCCACGGCACCCGTGAAGAGGCCGAGCAACTGGTAGCGTGGATTCGCAGCGGTGAACTGAAGCCGGTGCTTCACGCCGCCTTCAAGCTGTCTGATCTACATGATGCCGAGCGCTACTTTGTCAATCGGAGCAGCAACTATCTGGGCAAAATTGTGCTTGTACCCGATGCTCAGTGGGCATCTCACGGGGCCCCGTTCGCGCTTGAAAACTCCTCTTCTGCCACCGAGGAGCGCCGCTAGTGCATAACCTCCACACGATCCAGCTTATGGATACCCACGCCGGTGGTGATGTCAGCCGTATAGTGACAGGAGGCATTGACCTGCTGCCAGGGGCCACTGTGCGTGAGCAGATGGAGTACCTGCGTGACGATGCCGACGGTTTACGGCGTCTATTACTCGAAGAGCCCTACGGTATTCCCGAAATGTCAGTGGATTTGCTGGTACCCGCTTCCCATCCGGAAGCAGTCGCGGGTTATATCATTATGGAGGTAATGGGTTATCCCATTTACTCCGGCTCCAACACGCTGTGTACCGCCACCGCAGTGCTTGAGAGCGGTATTGTGCCCAAGCAGGAAGGCATACAGCGCTTTAAGCTGGAAGCACCAGCAGGGTTAGTACAAATCGAAGCGAAGGTGCATAACGGCGTGGTGGAGTCGGTGACTTGTGGCGGCCTGCCCAGTTATATCGACACTTATCGCCAGAAGATTCAGGTGCCGGGGATTGGCGAAGTCACCTACTCAATCGCCTACAGCGGTGGGTTTTACGCCTTGGTCGATGCCACCGAGCTGGGCTTTAAGCTTACGCGTGATGAGGAGCGGGCGCTCTCTGAGTGTGCCTATAAAATTGTTGAAGCAATTAAAGCGCAGCGAGGGTTTTCACATTACACCCTGGGGGATGTGGGGCCGCTGCCATTTTTGCACTTTATGGGGCCTGAAGAGCAAATTACAGAAGGCTTTATTCGCTCACGTTCAACCACGTATGTTCATCCTGGCGTTATTTGCCGTAGTACGACAGGTACCGGTACGTCGGCGCGCTTGGCGTTGATGAACTATGAAGGACGGCTCAATATAGGTGACAAGTTAGAGACAGTTTCATTGCGTGAAACTGGGTTTATCGGCACCTTTATTGGCACGCATCAGGAGGGTGACTACCAGGTCGTGGAGAACACCATCACCGGGCGCAGCTACGTGCTGTCGCGTTCTGATATTGTTATCAACTGCGATGACCCGATGGTCGCTTGTGGTGAGTTGCATCATATATTGAGTGATCGTCATCAATCGGCGGCATTGTCGTCAGAAAAGCCGTCATCTGAGACATAGCCTTCACTTTCCAGACGTTCCCAGACCGGGGCTTTTTCAGCCTCGGTCATGCTTCCCCAGCAGGCGATTTCATCCAATGTACGTCCGCAGCCTTCACAAACCGACGTTGAAGGTTCTATCTGACAGATTTGCACACAAGGTGACACTGGGCGCGCGGTGCAAGAGGTAGAGCTTATCGTCATTGGGTGAGGCCTTCGGAACAAATTCGCGTATTAAGAAGCAGACACTTTACCACGCAGCGATTTGATCTTCCCTTTACGGGTTTTATGATCGACCCGGCGGCGCTGAGAGCCTTTGGTTGGCTTGGTGGCACGACGCACTTTTTGCTGTTTGGTGGCGCTCTGGATTAGCTCTTTTAAACGTGCCAGGGCATCTTCTTTATTGAGTTCAAGTTTGCGATGACTCTGGGCTTTAATGATGACGACACCCTCTTTGCTGATGCGCTGATCAGATAGCGCCATCAAGCGCTCTTTATAGAGTGGTGGAAGTGTGGAGCTAAGGATATCGAAGCGCAGGTGTACCGCTGAGGCGACTTTGTTGACGTTCTGACCGCCCGCACCTTGGGCGCGAATCTGGCTGATATCAATCTCCCAGTCAGCCAGGGTAACGTTGCTAGAAATGGTGAGCATTAAAGGCCCCTGTGTTACTTGTGAACCTATAAGGCTAGCACAATTGGCACAGAGGCGGGGCTCGCTGCGCTATTTTGCGCGCCCTTTTAACCCGCTAAATTAGTAATAGGCTGACCATCAATATAGGCCAGCAGATTGTTAAACGCATCGCCAAAGTAGAGCTCATAGCTATCTTTTTCGACATAGCCAAGGTGCGGTGTAGCAACCAGATTGGGTAGTTCCAGCAGAGAGCTTGCGAGCACAGGTTCTGCGTCGAATACGTCTACCGCCGCTTGGCCAGGCCGCCCGGCTTTGAGTGCTTGTTCAAGCGCCCCTGGTGCCACTAGCTGAGAGCGGCTGGTGTTTACTAACAGAGACGTTGGTTTCATTTGAGCAAGCGATTCAGCGCTGACAATACCGCGGGTGTCGTCGTTCAAACGAAGGTGCAGGCTCAGCACATCTGAGCGCTTAAACAAATCGTCCTGGGTTTCCGCCACTTCAAAACCGGCATCCAAAGCGCGCTGGCGAGTGCCCTCACGGCCCCATACCAACACGTTCATCTCAAACGCCTGACCATAGCGCGCTACTAAACTGCCGATTTTACCGTAGCCGAAAATACCCAGTGTGCGCCCTTTAAGGCCGGTGCCTAGCGTGCGCTGCCAACGGCCCGCTTTCAGGTTCTCCACTTCTGCCGGTATATGACGCATTGCCGCCAGGACTAAACCCCAAGTCATTTCTGCTGCAGCGTAAGGTGAGCCAGTGCCCGCCATGACAGTGACGCCATGACGGCGGCACGCTTCCATATCCACATGCGCTGCACCGCCACCCGTTTGGCTAATGACTTTCAGGTTGGGCAGGCGCTCCAGTAGGGCAGCCGTGATAGGCGTGCGTTCACGAATCAGCACTAACGCCTCGGCGTCCTGAAAACGCGCACTTAGCGCGTCCAGGTCGGTAAGGGTGTCGTGATAGATCGTTACATCGTGGCCTTCTAGCTGCTTAAAGGCATCTAAACTGCGCACACAGTCTTGATAATCATCGGGAATGGCAATTCTCATTAAAAAAAGGCTCCTTAAAATGGTCGCATCGAAAATGACAAAACAGGGCATCGCTAGCTTTGCTGTTATAAAGTGATACTAACCTGAAAACTTGCCATCAAGGAGCCACAATGAGCGACTACCTATTAGATGATTCCCCCTTAAGCCCCGGTGTTATTTATCGGCTGTTATCAGGCAGCATTTGCCCGCGGCCCATTGCCTGGGTGTCTACGCAGGATAAACATGGTAATGCTAATTTAGCGCCGTTCTCCTTCTTCAATGTCGCCAGTGTCAATCCACCGGTGCTAGCGTTTTCACCCCTGCTTAATGGTAGCGGTGAGCTTAAAGACACGGTGCGTAATTTAAATGAAGTAGCAGAGTGCGTTGTACATGTGGGAAGCGAGGCGTTAATTGAAGCGCTCAATACCACCAGTGCTAGCCTACCGCCGGGTGAGGATGAATTTACCCTGGCCGGACTTGAAAAAGCGGTTATGCCGGGCGTTAGTGTGCCTAGGGTTGCCGATGCCCCCGTCGCGTTTGGTTGCAAACTGTTCGATATGATCCGCTTCGGCGATCAACCGTTGGCAGGCACATTAGTGCTGGCGCAAGTGGTCTCTATTCATATCGATGACACTCTTTGGGACGGTCGTCATGTGGATATGGATAAACTCAAACCCGTGGGTCGTCTTGCAGGTAGTGACTACATTCGTATTAGCGACAGATTTGCTATTGAACGTCCAGATTAGAAATCTTGTAATGTCGATAAGCTAATGATTACGAATGATAATTTAAATAAAATGCTCAGTGATTTCCATACGGTTACAAATGGCCAACAATAATTACTTAGTTATTAACGATAATTAATCTTTAGTCGTATATTCTCCTGCCGATAGTAAAGGGTAACGGATCGGTAATGTAAAAGTCAGGCGATGTTTATCATTGTCTGTTTTTCAACATGCCGTTTATCGGGTGGGGAAGTGATCTAGCGAGTAAGGAGCAGATCAATGCGACGATTGGGAACACTACTGTTACAAAAAGGGTTGTTAAAAACTCCGCTATTAAAAATATCGTTATTCGCTGGGCTAATGGTTTCGCCGCTGGTTCAGGCCGAGCTTACCTTTGGCATTGTCGCCCCTTCCAGCGGTGGTGCTGCTCCGCTTGGTCTGGGCATGCAAAAAGGGATCGAGACCTACTTTGCCGAGGTTAACGCCTCCGGTGGCGTTAACGGTGAAACGCTAACCTTGCTTGCACGAGATGATCAGTACCGGCCGCTCCAGGCCGCTAGCAATACGCGTCAACTTATTCAACAAGATGAGGTGCTAGCAGCCATTGGCAATGTCGGCACCCCAACAGCGACAGTTACCATTCCCCTCTATAACGAATACAAAACGCTTATGTATGGCGCGTTTACCGGGGCGGGCGTATTACGGAAAACACCCCCAGACCGTTATGTGATTAATTACCGGGCCAGCTACGTACAAGAGACGGCGGCGATGGTGAATGGGCTCTTGGAAGCAGGTGTTTTGCCCGAAGAAATTGCCTTCTTTACTCAAAACGATAGCTTTGGTGATGCTGGGTACAATGGCGCTATTCAAGCATTAACGTCACATGGTGTTAGTAATACCGCTGCGCTAGCCCATGGACGTTTTACCCGGGGTACGCGCAATATTCATCAAGGCTTAGCGACCATTCTGCAAGCGCCGGTGACACCACGTGCCATCATTGTGGTGGGTACCTATGGGCCTGCAGCAGATTTTATCCGTGAAGCCCTTCACGACCTGCCTGATGCAGTGTTTTTGAATGTCTCCTTTGTCGGTAGCCAGGCGCTTAAGGATGAACTTGGCGATCTATCAGAAGGCGTTATTATCACCCAAGTGGTGCCGCCACTGGATGCCGACCTACCTGCTGTTGAAGCTTACCGCCAGGCGCTTGAAACCCACGCACGCGGCAGCGAACCTGACTTTATTTCCCTCGAAGGTTATCTCGCCGCGAAGCTGTTTGTGGAAGGTGTAAAAGCTGCTGGCGCAGACCCGGATCGGGAGGCCATCGTGGATGGTTTGCTCGGCTTGGGAAATGTCGATATCGGTTTAGAAGAGCCGCTCAGTTTGGGACGAAATGATCACCAAGCTAGCGATGCGGTGTGGCCAACCATTATCACTAACGGCCGTTTCGAGTCGGTGGAGTGGGCTAGCCTGTTGCCATAACGGTTATGTTACTAAAGCTGATGTTACCTGTAAGACCCTGACACAAGTGAAAAAAGATAATGAAGAAAACGTTAAGTATTAGAGCCATGCTGATCAGCCTGTTCTTAGCGGCGGTGCTGGGCGCCGTGGTTCTAGCGGCGACAGGTTGGACGACTAACCAACGGCTAATCGACTCGCAGCGCTATATTACCGGTGAGGTGTTGCCCCTTCAGGATGCCAGCCGTGGCATGGTGCTTACCATGGGCGCGTTTGGACAGCGCCATGCGGATTTACTTGCCGCAGAGAATGCCACTGCACTTGATGAAGTCACCACACAAAGCACATTAAACGAACGCTTCCAGGACGCCCGTGAAGGTCTAAGTGGGGTTGATCATGCAGAGGGCCTGAGTGAACTGGACAGCCACTATCAGGCATTGTTAGACGGAGATACGGCACTGGAAACGGTGCGCCGAGAAGAGCTGAGCTTACAAACGCAAATGGCCGATCGCATAAGCGCCATGCAAACACTTATTTCACAAGTGATGCTGAGCGCCGAAGATATGGCCGGGCGTACGGCGCTAGCTCAGGTGCGAAGTGACCGCGAGCAGCGTGTATTGATGGAAGCTTGGCGCGAGGATGGCATGACCACGCTGCCTACTCAGCTACTCGACAATATGTTTACCGCACAAGCGGATATCGGGCGTTTGAGCGGTAACGCGCGCATGGCGTTAGCGCAGTTATCTGACCTTGGCCGCCAAATGATGCAATTGAACAGCACCGATGCACTGGTTAATTTGCGTCACAATGAAATTGCCCAGCAGGTCGGTCTTGCTCGGCAATCCTTGGCGGCGATTGCAGAGGCCCCCAGCACCGAAGTGGAGCAGCGCACACTTATTAATGATTTGGACAGTGTCATCGTCGAGCTGGAAGGGTTGATGGTCTCTGATGACAACGCTGTTTATGAGCTTCGCTTGCAACAGCTCGCGTTACACGCGCAGGTGCAAGCGGCGTTGGCAAATGTTGCCCAAGCGATGACGCAGATGCGTGGTGCATTGAGCGACGTCGAAGCGTATACCGTTGAGCAAGCGGACAGTGCTGCTACTCAGGCAGAGACGTTAGCCAACGCTGGCCGTTCCTTACTGATTGTAGTGACCTTAGTCGTCATTGTACTGCTGGCGATCTTTGGCTGGCGCACTATGGTGCGTGTGCTGGGCCCGCTCGTGGCAATGCGTCGACAAATGGAAGATATCAGTGGGGCGGCAGGAGAGAGTGCCGACCTTTCAATGCGACTTGAGCTAAAGCGTAATGATGAAGTAGGTCAGACCGCCCAGGCCTTTAACAACATGATGGATACCTTTGAAGGCATGGTGGCGCAAATTCGTGAAAGCGCCGAAGCTATTGCAACCAGCAGTCGTCAAATTGCTGCCGGGAATGAAAACCTCTCCCAGCGCACCGACCAGCAAGCAGCCTCGTTGGCTGAAACAGCCTCAAGTCTTGAGGAAATCACCGCGACCGTGAAGCAAACCGCTGATTATGCTGATCAGGCTAAAAGCGCAAGTGGGAGCGTTGATCAACGGGCACGTTCAGCGGGTGATGTTGCCAAGCGCACTACCTCGGCAATGGGTGATATCCGCGAGGCTAGCGAAAAAATCACCTCTATCATCAAAGCTATTGACGATATTGCTTTTCAAACCAATTTGCTCGCGCTAAATGCCTCTGTTGAAGCCGCCCGGGCAGGCGAGCAGGGGCGTGGGTTTGCTGTGGTGGCCCAAGAGGTGCGTAAATTAGCCGGGAGAAGTGCTGAAGAGGCGGCCCAAATCCGTCATTTGGTCGATGACAGTGTCGCTAAAGTTAGCGAAGGCGAACAGCTTGTGAACGCGTCCAGCAAGCACCTTCAGGAGATCATCGATAGCCTCGGTGAGGTGACGCGGTATGTCACCGAAATTGCAGGGGCGACCCACGAGCAATCTGCGGGTATTGATCAGATCAACCAAGCTATTTCACAGTTGGATCAAGTAACGCACCAAAATGCCCGGTTGGTACAGGAAGCCACTACCGCTAGCCATACGCTGGATGATCGCGCGGGTGATATGCACTCACTGGTGGGGCGCTTCCGTGTAAGCGATACGGCGGGTCAGCGTCATCTATCACTTCCGCAGAAGGAAGAAATTATCTAGTAGTAAGCCATTACTACCTGCTGTGGTAATGCGCTTGCTAGTCTCATCTAACACGCCCCGCGTGTGCTCACACACTCGATCAATAACCATAAGATGGATAAGAGGAGCACTGAGATGAGCAGCAAGCGCATTTTAATGATCACCGGCGACTTTACAGAAGATTATGAAACCATGGTGCCGTTTCAGGCGTTGTTGGCGGTTGGCCACCGCGTGGACGCTGTATGCCCAGGAAAGGCCTCAGGCGATACCGTGGCGACGGCCATTCATGATTTTGAAGGTGATCAAACTTATTCAGAAAAACCTGGCCACCGTTTTGCCTTAAACGCCGATTTCGCCACTACTAATCCTGCCGATTACGATGCCTTGGTCGTGCCCGGTGGGCGTGCGCCTGAATACCTGCGTTTAAACAAAGACGTTCTGGCGATGGTTCAGCACTTTTTTGAGGCTAACAAGCCCGTCGCCGCGATTTGTCACGGGGCGCAGCTATTAGCCGCGGCCAACGTGCTTGAAGGAAGGCAGTGCTCCGCTTACCCCGCCTGCCAACCAGAGGTAGAGCTGGCGGGTGGTCACTTCGCCAATTTAGACGTGACCGATGCGGTCACCGATGGCAACTTGGTGACGGCCCCCGCATGGCCTGCTCACCCGGCCTGGCTTGCGCAATTTATGGCACTACTGAATAAGTGAGATTGATTGCGGTAACCAAGACATTTGCGCCCGGCACCCGCTGGGCGCTCTTGTTTGCAGTGCCCACCATTGCCGCTATGCTAATAATTTGCGTGGCTATGAATACGCTGAGAGACAACGCCGATGTGTAAACTCTTTATACAAGCCGACCCAGAGCTATGGCGCAGTGCTACCCACTCGCTGCGTATTGATGGCATGGTGACCAGTGTGCGGATGGAGAATTATTTTTGGTACATCCTTGAAGAGATCGCCCAGCGCGATGGTATGAACACGGCGCAGATGATTACCCGGCTTTACCATGAGTCAATCGACGCCGGCCACGATCTGGGTAACTTCACCTCATTTTTACGCGTTTGCGCCCTGCGCTATCAAGCCCTTCAATTGAGTGGAGATATTCCCACTCAGCACCAAGTGCCGATTGGCACTCTTGATGCTGAGCAAATTTTAGCGCGCGAGAACGGCAGCAGAACGGGTTCTTTACACTAATTAAAAGAGTGAGATGGGCAAGAGCAAGAGTGTTATTTAAGTCTTGCCTCAAGCGCACTTAAAAACTCGGCGATTCGTGCAGCGTTGGTGCCCACATCGCTGGCACCTAGACGTGACGCCGAGCGCATATCCACCTGCACACCGTTTTCAA
This sequence comes from Vreelandella neptunia, assembly GCF_022489065.1. Classification (GTDB taxonomy): domain Bacteria; phylum Pseudomonadota; class Gammaproteobacteria; order Pseudomonadales; family Halomonadaceae; genus Vreelandella; species Vreelandella neptunia_A. The sequence continues at coordinate 223,821 of NZ_JAKVTW010000003.1, forward strand.
CTTCTGTTAAGCGTATGACCACGTCGTCTTGAAAACCGAACCAGCGCGTCGTTGCGGTGGCTTCTATGTGATCGTCGGTAATCCGGGTGATACGCCAGCCAGCCTCTTCCGCCTCTGCTTGGGCAGCCGCAAGAACGGTTTGAGGCGTTTCGTTGAGGACCAACGAGCTGATATTGGGGTATGCCTCTCGCTGCTGCTGGGCGGTGGTCTCGCCTGGGTAATCGACCCCGTTAGGCGCAACCTCACGCGCGTTGGCTAAGGCTTCAAAAACAGGCGGGTTCTGCGTATCGGTTGTAATATCGTGAATAGCGGGCACTTGTTGAGCGCGTTGCCAATGTTGCCAGGGGATGAAAAGCAGCGCCGCAGCGCCGACAATGACAAGCGAAGCCACTAAGGCAGATGTAAATCGGCGCGTAAACATGCTCAATAGTAGGGCGATAACGCTCATCGCCACCGCTCCACCGGCGGCATAAACTCCATAGCGCAGCCAGTTAAACGCCTCGCCCAGGGTGATGAAGTTACCCCGATAAGCAGGCCCAGAACCCGCCATCATTAATGCCGCTGCTGCTAGCAGTAGAATAGCTACGCCAGCCAGCACGCTTGGCCAACGGCCACCGCGAGGGTGCGCAGTTTTTAATTGCATTGTCATGCTTACTCCTTATGACGACATATGTCGCTCTCCTTTTGAGCTATTCTTAGCACAAATACCGCATCAATAGCTAAATTAAGGAGTTTCGGATGGGAGCAGGTAGTTGCCTCTGTGGCAGTGTGACTAAAAAGTATCATGCGTTTGTAAGCGCTAAAGTGTCATGGTTTAGCGTTGACGATGACTTTCCAAAATTTGAGCGTTTTTAAAACCGAATAATAGGATGTACATGAGAGACAACGTTGCTGCGCTTCGCCAGCTACTGCTTAACGTGCCGCGTGATGCCCTGCCAATGACTTATCAGCAGGTGGCGTCCGCACTGGCGTTAACGCCACCACGCACTATCGCTCAGGTTACCCAGGCGCTTGAACAGTCAATGCGTGAAGACGCTGTGCATAAAGCGCCTTTCATCGCCGCCTTGGTGGTCAGTCGGCGGGGTGAAGGGATACCAGCAGCAGGTTTTTTTGAGCTAGCCGTCGCGTTAGACCGTTTTCCCCGAGACCCGGCACTTCATGCGGCGGCTTACCGGGCTGAGTTTGAGGGTGCCCTGAGTCAGCGCGACGACTATCAGTGTCAGCTTTCGCCGCGCTGACTCGGCGCTTTTCGCAGGGGATCCAGCAGCGGGCCAAGCCCGTTGTGATCAATTTCATGCATCAAATGCAGTAACTGGCCGATCTCGCTTGAAGGAAACCCTTCCCGAGCAAACCAGTTTAAATAAGGGCCTGGCAGATCCGCAATAAGGCGGCCTTCATACTTGCCAAAGGGCATGGTCCGCGTCACTAACTTTTCCAGATCCTCTGGTTTCATAGCTTAAACCCATTCATTCTCATTTAAGTAAGATTGCATATTTCCGGCATGGCACAAATTTGTTAGACTTTCGTCGACAAATGATACCCCCTCGATGCCGGACGCCTACCGTTCCGGCGCGTCCTTTCTGTATCGTCAGGGACATGACATGCATAAACGTTTTCGCCTTTTACTCTGTTCACCTCTGCTGGCGCTGGCAGCGATGCCCCTTGCCGCGGACGAGCCTGTTGATGTGGTACTGATTGGCGGTGGCATCATGAGTGCCACGCTAGGTACCTATTTACAAGAACTCGAGCCTGAATGGAATATCCACCTTTATGAGCGCTTGGATCAAGTCGCTGAAGAGAGTTCAAACGCCTGGAACAATGCAGGCAGTGGGCACTCAGCTTTCTGTGAAATGAATTATACCCCTGAGCAGGAAGATGGCAGCGTAGATATTCAGCGTGCGATTAATGTTACCGAGCAGTTTGAAGTGTCTCGTCAGTTTTGGTCTCACCAGGTAGATAACGATATTCTTGGTGAACCGACATCCTTCATTAGCACTGTGCCCCACGCAAGTCTCGTCTGGGGCGACGATGATGTTGCCTTCCTTCGCGAACGTCATGCCACCATGGTACAAAACTCGCTTTACGCGGACATGGAATACTCTGAAGATCGCGACGTGATAGCCGAGTGGATGCCGTTAGTCATGGCGGGGCGTGAAGATAATGATACGCCTGTTGCCGCTACACGCATGCAAATGGGCACAGAGGTTAACTATGGCGCGCAAACTCGCCAAATGATCGAAGCGCTGGCTCGCAGCGATCAATTTACGCTAGGTCTTAGCAGCGAAGTGCGTGGTTTAGAACGCAATGATGACGATACCTGGAAAGTCACCGTGGCGGATCTCGCCAACGGTGGGGAAACCAGTGTCGATGCGCGCTTTGTATTTATCGGGGCTGGTGGGGCAGCGCTACCCCTGCTGCAAGAGTCGGGTATTCCTGAAGCCAAGGCTTACGCTGGCTTCCCGGTGGGTGGGCAGTTCCTCTATACCACTAACCAAGACGTTGTCGCTCAGCACGCCATGAAGGTTTATGGCAAAGCAGGTGAAGGATCGCCGCCAATGTCCGTACCCCATCTTGATCTGCGCTATTTAGATGGTAAACCTGCGCTGTTTTTCGGCCCGTTTGCGACTTTTTCAAGCAAGTTCTTAAAAGAGGGCTCTTGGACAGATCTGTTTGGCTCAATGACGTTCAACAATACGTGGCCGATGGCGGAAGTGGGGCTGGATAACTTTAATCTTGTTCGTTATCTGGTGGGCCAAGTGTTGATGTCTGAAGGCGATCGGTTCGAAGCGCTTCAGGAGTATTACCCAGAAGCCAACCAGGACGATTGGGAGCTCTGGACAGCAGGTCAGCGTGTGCAAATTATCAAAAATGATGAAGAGCGCGGTGGTGTACTGCAGTTCGGTACCGAAATTGTCAGCGCCGAAGATGGTTCGATTGCTGCTCTACTGGGGGCATCACCAGGAGCGTCGACGGCGCCTTCCATCATGCTAAACCTGCTTGATCGCGTTTTTCCTGAGCAGATTGCCAGCGCTGAGTGGCAGGATAAACTGACAGATATCGTGCCCTCTTATGGACAGCCTCTAGCAGAAAACCCTGAACTGCTCAGCGAGGTTCGTGCCTATACCGCGCAAACCTTGCAGTTAGATGAGCCTGCGAACCTTGCTGCTACTAGCAATAGCGACGCCGGTCAGGCGAGCGGGGAGAGTGACGCGCAAGCCGAACCGAGCGAAGAGGAACAAAGCGAAACCCCGTCAACTGAAATGCAAGAAGACGCCATCACCGAAGTTTAACGGCCTTTTTAGTCAGCCTTGAATGGCGCTAACTAAAACGCTACCTCTGGTGTCCGGGGTAGCGTTTTTTAATGCGTGATTATATTGTGGATTGCCTAAATTTAGAGCCCATGCTGTTGGGCAATATCGCCAATCAATTGGGCAAGCGCCCTGGCGGGTTCGCTCAAATGACCGCTGGTGGGATGAATAAGTCCGATGTCGCGATGAAAGGTGCGCTCGCCTAAATCAATCGCACGTACTCCTGCAGGCCAGCGCTGCTGGGCAAACGCCTGAGGCACCAGAGCGATGCCGACGCCTTTGGCAACCAGTTTGACGATGGCCTCTAGTTCATCAACTTCGCATACTTCGCGCACATTGCAGTGATTGTCGCGTAGGAAACGGTCTACCTGCCGTCCGCCAAAGGAGGCGCGGTCGTAACGGACAAACGGCTGGTGGGCGATCAGTTCCCGCCATTGATCACCGCCAATATGCTGCGGCACGATTAGCCGAAAAGGCTCGTGGGCGAGGGGTGTCCAGCGTAAATCGCTGTGCAATGAGAAGGGCGGGCGAATAATCACGGCCATATCCAGCTCGCCAGCATCGACTTGATTCACCAGTTCCATGGAAAGCCCAGGCACCACCCGCGTTCGACACTCGCTATAGGTATGATGAAAGCGGGCCAGAGCATCGGGTAGTAGAGAGCGCTGTATTGAAGCAATGGCACCAATGTTGATACGTTGCGTTGCTGGTTGTCCCGCTGTCGCAGCTCCCAGAGTTCTATAAAGGGTAAGCAGGGCGTGAGCTTGCCTTAAGGTTTCTTGCCCGCGTTGGGTCAATATGGCGGCACGTCCCTTGCGTTCAAACAGGGCGATACCCAGCTCTTCCTCGAGACGTTTCATCTGTGCACTGACCGCCGCTTGTGTCAGGCCGATTTTGTTACCCGCCGCGGCAAAGGTGCCTTCCTGGGCGACCGCAATCAGCGTTTTCAGCTCGCGGATCATTGATAAATCCTTTTTGTGAATCAGCCAAATAGTTATTGATTTTATTTTCCCATGCGCCGCCCTAGGATGAATAGAGCATGGCAGCATAAAGTGCCGTCCAACCACCCAAAAGCTTAATAAACTGGAGAACATCCATGAGCCTTTCACCCTTTCATTTGGCTATTCCTGTTTACGATGTAGCACTGGCACGCGCGTTTTATAATGATGTGTTCGGCTTGGAAGAGGGGCGTTCTAGCGAACAGTGGGTCGACTTTAATTTCTTCGGCCATCAGTTGGTGATCCATGAGCAGCCCAAAACACCTGGCCAAGAGAGCGCTCATACAAACCCCGTGGATGGTCATAACGTTCCTGTCCCGCACTTCGGTGTGATTTTAGAGTGGGATGAGTGGGAAGCCCTGGCTGAGCGTTTGAAAGCGCGTGATACGCAGTTCGTGATCGAGCCTTATGTTCGCTTTAAAGGTGAAGTGGGTGAGCAGGCCACCATGTTCCTACTCGACCCATGCGGAAACGCCCTGGAGTTCAAGGCGTTTAAAGATATGAGTCAGGTGTTTGCCAAATAAGCCCTGGGTTAATTGTCGTTTTAAGCGCGTAACGCCTGCTCCTGACGGCGATGCTGTAGCGGGGGCTCACCAAAATAGCGCTTATAGTCACGACTAAACTGAGGCACGCTGCGGTAACCCACTGCCGCAGCGGCCTGATTGACGTTGTGATTATCCTGCAGCAACAATTGCTGCGCCTTGATTAAGCGCAGCCGTTTTAGATACTGGGCCGGGGACGAGCGGGTAATCTGTTTAAAGTGCTGGTGAAACGTCGACGCACTCATATTGGCCTGTGCTGCCAATTGTTCCACGCTAAAGTCTTGGGCAAAGTTAGCATGGAGCTTGGAAAGCACCTGCACAATGCGTGAATAATTACCGTGCCCCAGTACCAGTGCCCTCAATGCTTGGCTTTGCTCTCCCTTTAACGCTTCAAATACCACATCGCGGATACGCGCTGTGCCCATCGTGCTGCACTCTACCGCTTCATTTAGCGTGCGTGCCAAGCGCAAAACGGCGTCCTGCATGCCCTCCGTCATGGCCACTGAAGCCATCGGTAACGGTGCTTGGTTGTGATGCCTGGCGTCACCCATGGCGGTGACCATCTCGCTTAACAGTGCCGGATCCAGGCGTACCGATATACCCAGCAAAGGTGCTTCCGGTGAGCCGTAGGTTTCACACTCAAAGGGCAGGGGGAGCGTTTGGACTAAATAGTGGCCGGGGTCGTAATAGATTTCGCGATCACCCAGGTAGCCCATTTTTCGTCCCTGGGCAATGATGGTCAGGCTTGGCTCATAAAGAAGCGGTGTCCGTACCTGATGGCGGCTTAAACAGAGTAATGACACGCCCGACAGCGGTGTATCACTGATCCCGTCACACTTAATGAGTGGGGCGATAACGGCAGCCAGCGCATTGCCAGCCTGAGCGGTTGAGGCCATGGTTGTTCTCTCTGGTTTCTGGTGGCTTTTGTACAATAATAACGATTTTTGGCTATTTTTTGTTATTTTATTACGTACTGTCGGAGTAATTGGCAAAAATGGCGTAGCTTCGTTCATCGCTATCCTCATGGATTAGGACAATACTATCGGCATACCTCGCACGCGGGGAAATGTCTGCTGATTTATAGGGCAGTCTTTTGCTGATAAGGAGTTTCACCGATGAGCCAAGCATTATCTTACGCCGCATTTGCTAACGATAAGCCCTTAGCACCGTTTACTTTTGATCGTCGTCAGCCACGCCCGGATGACGTAGCGATTGAAATTCTTTACTGCGGCGTTTGCCACAGTGACCTGCACTTTGCGCGCAATGACTGGGGCATGAGCCAGTACCCCGTCGTGCCAGGCCATGAGATTGTCGGCCGCGTCACCTCTGTCGGCGATAAAGTAGCGCGTTTTAAGGCCGGTGACCTGGTGGGTGTTGGTTGTATGGTTGACTCATGCCGTACCTGCGCCGCCTGTAAAGATGGCGTCGAGCAGTACTGCCTGGAAGGCTTCACTATGACCTATGGCAGTGAAGACCGTCAGGACGGCACCATGACCCAAGGTGGCTACTCTGACTCCATCGTCGTAAGCGAGCACTTTGTGCTGCAAATGCCTGATGGTATTGATTTAGCCTCTGCAGCGCCGATTCTCTGCGCCGGTGTGACGACCTATTCACCACTCAAGCATCACGGTGTCGGCAAAGGCCATAAAGTCGGAGTGATCGGAATGGGTGGTTTAGGCCACATGGGCGTCAAACTGGCCAAAGCGCTGGGTGCTGAAGTGACGGTCTTTACTCGTTCCGACGCTAAAGTTGAAGAAGCCAAGCGCAACGGTGCTGACCACGTGGTGGTTTCCAGCGACCAAGCACAAATGGATGCCGTCGCAGAAACGTTCGACTTTATGCTCGACACCGTGCCCGTACAGCACGATCTTAACCCCTACCTAACGTCGTTGAAGTATGACGGCACGCACATCATTGTCGGCCTGTTGGAGCCCATTGAGCCTGCCATTGAAGCGTTCAATCTGGTCTTCAAGCGTCGTGTGGTGGCTGGTTCGCTGATTGGCGGCATTGCAGAGACCGAAGAGCTGCTTAAGCTGTGCGCCGACCAAGGTATTACCTGTGATATTGAGATGCTGGACATCAACAATATCAACGAAGGCTTTGAGCGGATGGAAAAAGGCGACGTTCGCTACCGTTTCGTGATCGATATGGCGACGTTGAAAAATAGCGCTGCCTAATCTATTGGCATTCGTTTGAGCATAAGAAATGGCCCGCCTCCTACAAAGGACGCGGGCCATTTTTCTACTGTCGAGTATTAATCTCTACAAGCGAGTAATAAGTCTCAGCTTTTTACTTCTCGTTTGCGGCGCGCAGCAACAACGCCGGGTAAAAGCATCAAGCCAGCTAGCAACCAGGCGGGCCAACTGCCTGAACGTGTAAACGGTGTCAAACCTTCCATGGCGTAGAATTCGCCAGTTATCAGCGTCGTTTCGAACTGCGGTGCGCGCTCCACGATCTGACCATTGGGATCGATAATCGCGGTAATGCCGTTACTGGTGGCGCGCACGACATAACGACCATTCTCTAGCGCTCGCAGGCGTGCCATCTGAAGATGCTGGTGGGGGCCGATAGAGGCGCCAAACCAAGTGTCGTTAGATACCGTCATAATGACACCGCTGTCTTGAGCACGACGAGCAACGAGTTGTGGGTAGATAATCTCGTAGCAGATCGCATTGCCAATATTAATCCCTGCGGCCTGCATTGGCGTTTGCTCATGCTCACCTTTGGTAAAGGTCGACATGGGCAGGTCAAAAAAATCAATCGCGCCGCGCAGTACGCTCTCCAGTGGCAGGTACTCACCAAAGGGCACTAGATGCTCTTTCTGGTAGCTTCCCTCAACATTGCCCACGCCAATCACGCTGTTGAAGTAGCGTTCTTGTTCATCGCGCTGAACAATGCCGGTCAGAAGGGCGACGTCAGGCGGCAGGCTCGCTTGCACTCGCTCTAAGACTGGGCGTGCCTGGGTTTCCATCATGGGCAGGGCGGTCTCAGGCCAGATGATCAAATCAACTTCGTCAGCGACTTCACGGGTGAGCTCGCTGTAAGTGTTCGCCGCCGCGCGTTGCCCTTCAGGGGTCCATTTTAACAATTGTGGCAGGTTGCCTTGCAGCAGGGCCACTCGGGTGGGCTCGCTGACCGGAGTGGTCCACTGCTGTGGCAATGCCAGCGGAATTAACCAAATAGCGGCTAGAGGCGCGAGTGCCCACCACTGACGACGCAGCAGCTCTGCAGCGAAGGCGCCGCTAAGCGCTACCAGTAATGAAAGCAGGTAAACCCCACCAACGGGCGCCCAGGCGGCCAGCGGTGAGTCGACGTAGCCTGAGCCTAGCAGCAGCCATGGAAAGCCGGTAAATAGGTAGGTACGCAGCACCTCGCCCAATACCCAGGCGCCGGCAAAGCTAATAAATGCGAGCCGAGCCGAGGTGAAACGACGGTAAAGCCAAAAAGTACCGGCAAAAAAGAGCGCTAAAATTGTCACGAACAGCGTGGTGAGAAAGACCGCCAGGGGGACGCCGGTATAGCCATAGTCGTGAATAGAGACATACACCCAAGAAGTGCCGCTAGCAAACAGGGCGACGCCATATAGCCAGCCCTTAAGGGCCGCCTGGGCAGGCGTTAAAGCGTGTAGGCCGGTGTAAAGTAAACCAATGGCGACAGGGCCCAGCCACCAAAGCTCAAAAGGAGAGGCCGTTAGGGTGGTGAAACCGCCTGCCACTAAAGCGGCAAGCAGCTGTAACAAAAACGCGGGGGGTAAACCCATAGCGATAAACCTATCGTCGGTTAAGGTCGAGGATGTGCAGAGAGAGAAGTGATTAGCGCAGCCTAATCTCGAGTGTCTTCTTGGTCTTCGTCGTCCTCTTTTTCATCTTCACGACGAGTGTCGCGATAGGCTTCGAGCAGACGAATACGGCGAGTATCGGCATTAAGAATGACAAAACGCCAGCCACCTAGGATGGTGTGTTCACCGCGCCGAGGTAAATGACCGAACTGCTGCATTACCAGGCCGCCAACGGTATCGAACTCGTCGTCGGAAAACTCAGTGTCGAAGCGTTCGTTGAAGTCTTCGATGGGGGTTAGCGCGCGAATGGCGTAGCGGCCACTCTCTATTTCGCGGATATCATCCTCTTCATCGGTATCGTGCTCATCTTCGATATCACCGACGATCTGCTCAAGAATATCTTCAATGGTGATAATACCTGCTGTGCCGCCGTATTCGTCAACGACAACGGCCATATGGTTGTGCGTATCACGAAACTCTTTAAGCAGGCTGTTGAGGCGTTTTGATTCGGGGATAAACATCGCTGGGCGCAAGATATCATCAAGCTTAAACGCATCTCGCTGCGCCTGGGTCTGAGAAAGCAGTGGTAGTAGGTCTTTTACCAGCAGAATGCCTTTTACATCATCCAGATTTTCGCCAATCACCGGGTAGCGGGAGTGGCCGGTTTCCTGAATCAGCGGTAGGTAGCCGTCGCTGGTTTGGTCAAGCGCGATGGCCGAGACCTGGGAGCGGGGGATGAGTACTTCACGAACCTGCTGATCGCTGATCTCAAGCGCGCCTTCGATGATCATGATGGCGTCTTGATCCAGCTTCAATTTCCCTGCGGTATGGCGTAAAAACGTCATCAGCTCATCCCGCGAGCTGGGTTCGTCATTATCTCCGGAAAGGGCGCCAAAGAGTTTCTCGAGCCAGGATTTTTGATTAGGGTTGCTCGATCGGTCTTCGCTCATGCGTCAATTCTCTCGTTTGCGGGCAGACAAGTAGCTGTTTTATCACTGAAGCGGGGGATAGTACCAGATTCATAGTTACCTGATTTAACGCACCCGCTAACAAATAATAAAGTTGTAGGCGCTTAGACGTCTTCACCATCAGGTGCGTGGTTGTCGTCAGAGTAGGGATCAGGGATGTTCAGCTCGGCCAACAGCTCGCGCTCGAACTGCTCCATCTCTTCAGCTTCCTCATCGTCAATATGATCGTAGCCCATTAAATGCAAGATGCCATGCACCACCATGTGCGCGTAGTGGTCTTCAATCGGTTTACCTTGCTCACTGGCTTCATGGGCCACGACTGCATGACAAATCACCAAGTCGCCGAGTAGGGGCAAATCAACCCCAGGCGGGCTTTCAAACGGAAACGACAGGACGTTGGTGGTTTTATCTTTACCGCGGTAATCACGGTTAAGTGTTTGGCTTTCGCGCTCATCTACAAACCGGATAGTGATTTCGCGGCGCTGATCATCGGGGTGATGTGCAAACACACAGCTCACCCAGTGGGTGAGCTGTGTCAGAGAGGGCAGCAGGGGTTCATTGATCGCTGCCTGACGATCAATAAGGAGACCCTCTGCACTGGCTTCTTTCATCGTGAACCATCCGATCCAACCCACGAGCCTTCGCGCGCTTGCATGCGCGCATCACGCTCTTGCTGACGCGCTTCGCGCTGGGCGCGCTCTTCCACTTCCTGCTGTGATTCGAACATATCGTAAGCTTCGATGATGCGCTGAACCAACGGGTGGCGTACCACGTCTTTAGCAGCAAAGTGGGTAACGCCAATGCCTTGTGTGTCTTTTAATACGTCAAGCACCTGGATCAGCCCTGAGCGTTGACCCTTAGGTAAATCGACCTGAGTAACGTCGCCGGTTATCACTGCGGTAGAGCCAAAGCCAATCCGGGTCAGAAACATTTTCATCTGTTCTGGCGTGGTGTTCTGGCTCTCATCCAAAATGATGTAGGAGTTATTGAGCGTACGGCCGCGCATGTAGGCCAGCGGGGCAATCTCAATCACCTGGCGCTCAATCAGTTTTGCTACCTGCTCAAAACCGATCATTTCATACAGGGCATCGTAAAGCGGACGAAGGTAAGGGTCGATTTTCTGGGCTAGATCACCGGGCAGGAAGCCAAGCTTTTCACCCGCCTCAACTGCTGGGCGCACGAGCAGAATGCGGCGCACTTCTTGCTGGTTGAGTGCTTCAACCGCTGCCGCGACGGCTAGGTACGTTTTACCGGTGCCTGCAGGGCCTACGCCAAAGTTGATATCGTGTTCCCGAATGCTGGAAACATAGCGCTGTTGGTTAAGCCCGCGGGGTTTGATCATGGTGCGCGGTGTGCGCATGATCACTTCGCCGCTGCTTTCCGTGCCATCCACTTCGTCTTCTATCGCTTCAAGCCCAGACTCCTGAAGAAACAGGTGTACGGTGTCGGCATCAAGCTCGCTAGAAGCAGTTTCGCGGTAGAGGTGTTCCAGCACGTTTGCCGCTGCCTTGATGCGGTTGGCTGGACCTGCCAATTGAAACACATTGCCCCGGTTGCGCAGCGTCACATCCAGGCGGCTTTCAATCAGCTTCAAATGCTCGTCCTGCTGGCCGCAAAGGCTAGCAAGGCGCTGCGGATCATTGGGTTCAAGGCTTAAGGTGATGATGCGATTGGCCTGAGGTGTTGGCTGGCTCAAGAGTGGGGAACCCCTCGTTAGTGTGTGTATCGTTCAGCTTACTGCCCCGACCATGGCCGGGGCAATTACCTGTGTTAATTGCTGTGCGAAGAGAACGATCAATAGCGCTCGGGCGAGGCTAGCTCACCGCGCAGCGAGTTGGGGAATGCTTCAGTGATTTCAACATCGACAAAGTAACCGATCAGCTCCGTCGGGTTGGCGGCGCGGAAGTTAACGACGCGGTTATTCTCGGTGCGTCCAGAAAGCTGGCCGGGGTCGCGCGGTGAAAACCCGTTCACCAACACCCGTTGAGTGCTGCCTACCATGCGTCGGCTAATCTGCGCGGTTTGTTGGATGATACGCTCTTGTAGGATCGCCAAGCGCTGCTTCTTAACACTTTCAGGCGTTTCATCCGGCAAGCCAGAGGCAGGGGTGCCGGGGCGTGCGGAGTAAACAAAGCTGAACGAGTGATCAAAGCCAATTTGGTGAATCAAGTTCATCGTGGCTTCAAAATCCTCTTCTGTTTCGCCGGGGAAGCCAATAATGAAGTCAGAAGAGAAGCTGATATCCGGACGATTGGCGCGGATACGCTCCATTTTCTCGATGTACTCGGCCGCCGTATGACCCCGTTTCATAGCATTGAGAATGCGGTCAGAGCCGGACTGAACCGGTAGGTGCAGGTGGCTCACCAACTCTGGAATATCAGCGAAGGCGTCGACTAAGCTATCGGTAAATTCTACCGGGTGCGAGGTGGTGAACCTGACGCGATCAATCCCATCGACTGCCGCAACACAAGCAATCAGTTCGGCGAGGTCAATCTCATCGCCAAGCTGGTTCTCGCCACGATAGGCATTCACGTTCTGGCCCAATAAGTTAATTTCACGCACGCCTTGATCAGAAAGATGGATAACTTCATCCATCACCGCTTCAAAGGGACGCGAGACCTCTTCACCGCGGGTGTAGGGCACCACACAGAAGGTGCAGTACTTAGAGCAGCCTTCCATGATCGATACGAAGGCGGTGGCGCCATCGGAGCTAGGCTTGGGCAGATGGTCGAACTTTTCGATTTCAGGAAAAGTGACATCCACAGCGGCAATCTGATTATTGCTGCGGGCATCCAGCATTGAGGGCACGCGGTGAAGGGTTTGCGGCCCAAATACCATGTCCACATGAGGTGCCCGTTTGCGAATCGCTTCGCCTTCTTGGCTTGCCACGCAGCCGCCTACGCCAATCACTAGATCGGGGTTGGCATCCTTGAGTTTTTTCCAGCGTCCCAGCTGATGAAAAACTTTCTCCTGCGCTTTTTCGCGGATCGAGCAGGTGTTTAACAGAATAACATCGGCTTCACGCTCATTATCAGTGAGTTCGAGCTGGTGAGATTCGCCGAGCAGATCCGCCATGCGGGAGGAGTCGTACTCGTTCATTTGGCAGCCGTGCGTTTTGATGAAGAGCTTCTTCGCCATCGGTACCTGTCATCTATGAGTCGTCGGGGGACGAGGATGAATGGAGTGTCGTCTTGTGGCCAGTAATTATGATCACCAAGCCACTATATGAATAGGGCGCATTATACGGATAGAGGAAACCAGCGGCTAGCGTTCATCCATAATCGATACTTGACCGGCACATTTCTATGAGTATACTACGCACCGTGTTTGAGCAGTTCCTCGATAGCTCAGTTGGTAGAGCAAATGACTGTTAATCATTGGGTCGCAGGTTCGAGTCCTGCTCGAGGAGCCAATCAAATTACTAATATTCATTAGTGATTTGGCTTCGCTTAACACGGCACAACTTAAAATGTTCCTCGATAGCTCAGTTGGTAGAGCAAATGACTGTTAATCATTGGGTCGCAGGTTCGAGTCCTGCTCGAGGAGCCAAGTTGTACTGCTATTATTACCTCTTTAACTATCTTTTACGGTTTGCCGTGTAGGATAGCGCATGATTCCTCGATAGCTCAGTTGGTAGAGCAAATGACTGTTAATCATTGGGTCGCAGGTTCGAGTCCTGCTCGAGGAGCCAATTAATTTCTCCCTTCTTTTTGCTTTTGCCCCTCTGTTTGCTTTTGATTAGCGTCCAGCTTGTTCTGCGTTGGTTGAAATCGTTAATATCTAGCGCTTTTCAGTTGTTGTATCTACTGCCAGCTAACCCCTTGGCAGCGTTGTCGTGTCTGACGTTGCGAGCGGATGCGCTACGAGAAGTATTGGCGCTTACCGTCAACCGCTTTAGTGACGTAAACTAGATGAATAATCCATTGGTTTAGGAAGTTCATGGTGGGTAACAACTCTGCGCTCCAGGCGCTGAAAGTATTTAAGTGTTTAAGTGATGAAACGCGTTTGATGCTAGTGCTATTGATCGCTCAAGAGCAGGAGCTGTGCGTGTGTGAAATGACCCATGCACTGCAGGAGTCGCAGCCAAAAGTGTCGCGGCATTTGGCCCAGTTGCGCCAATGTGGGCTGCTCAGCGATCAGCGTGAAGGGCAGTGGGTCTATTATCGCCTTGCTCCTCAGCTTCCTGCCTGGACCTACGATATTATCCAGGCGGCTACGCAGGGTAGCGCCATTCAATTGGCGGCACTCACTCAGCGGCTAACCCGTATGGGGGATCGGCCTGCTCGCCTTGCGGCGCTTTGCTGAAGCCCAACCTAAAACGCCGGCCCTTGTGAAGGGTCGGCGTTAGGTTTTACTCAAGCAGATTAGCGTTTAGCCGCTAACCGTCGAGTCTCTTGCAGGTGCGCGTAATCGAGCAGGATTTCAGCTGATTCGAGCACGTAGGCACGATCAACCGCCAGGGCCTCATTCTCTTCGCTTTCACCTTCACTACCTTGCGGCGTTTCAGCATCGTCTAGGCCTTCTGAGATGCCTTCGGTGCTATCTGTGCGGGCATCCATCCATTCATCCAGCTCATCAAGGCCCAGCGCACGCCGACGTTGGTTTTCCAGGGAGAGCTGCTCCGCTTCCTGGGCTTCCATTTCGCGCTTACGCTGTTCACGGTTAAGGCTTACGCTGGTGTGCTGCTCGCGTAGCTGACGGGCCAAGGTGGATTGACGCTCTAAATAGCGGAAATTAGCGTTGTCCTGAGCGCGTGCATCGTGCTGGGCGATGAGTTTGTCCAGCATGTTTTCAGGCTCGCCATAGCGACGGTACTGAACGTTTTGCACGGTATCCCACTCCAGCGCATTGTCCAGGCTGCTTTCGCCGATACGTTCAGGATCGATCAGGCTGGGGAAGTCGATATCTGGCTCCACGCCGCGGTTCTGGGTACTATCGCCAGAAATACGGTAAAACTTGGCGCGGGTTAGCTTAATCTGACCATGGCTCAGCTCGTTAAGCGTTTGCACGGTGCCCTTGCCGAACGTCGGTGTGCCTAGCACTAAGCCACGACCGTAGTCCTGAATCGCACCTGCAAAAATCTCGGAGGCGGAAGCGGAGAGGCGATTCACTAAAACGCCTAACGGGCCGTCATAAAGCGTACCTGCTTCACTGTCGCCATAGAGCTGAATACGCCCTTGGGCATCGCGCACCTGTACGGTGGGGCCGCGGTCAATAAACAGACCGATGAGCGAGTTGGCTTCCTGCAAGGCACCGCCGCCGTTGTTGCGTAGATCAAGCACGATACCTTCTACGCCCTCTTCTTTAAGACGTTCGACTTCTTTGGCGACATCGCGCGTGGTGCTGCGATACTCCTCTTCACCGGCTTGCCAGGCGTCGAAATCAACGTAGAACGTTGGGATGTTGATTACGCCAAGGCGGTGAGGTTCGCCGTCGCGTTCAACTTCAATCACTTCGCCGTGAGCGGCTTGATCTTCAAGGCTGACGGTATCACGTGTGATCTCGACGATTTGCGAGCGGGTCATATCGACCGCTTGGGCAGGTACCACATCCAAACGAACGACAGAGCCTTTAGGGCCGCGAATCAGATCGACGACGTTGTCCAGGCGCATGCCCACTACATTGACCATTTCGCCATCTTCCTGGCCAACGGCGATAATGCGATCAGCGGGCTCTAACACGCCAGCACGTTCGGCTGGGCCGCCGGGCACGAGGCTTGCGACTTTAACGTAATCGCTATCAGACTGAAGTAGGGCGCCAATACCTTCAAGGGAGAGGCTCATCTGAATATCGAATGACTCACCCTGGCGGGGGGAGAGGTAGCCGGTGTGCGGGTCGATACTGCTTGTCACAGCCGCCATCAGTACGCCAAACACGTCTTCCGATTCAGTTTGTTCCAAACGCGTCAGTTGGCCTTCGTAGCGCTGGCGCAGATTGGTTTCAATCTGTTCGTTATCCTGATCGGTTAAGGCAAGCGTTAGGGCATCGTTTTTGAGTCGTTTACGCCATAGCTCATCGAGCTCACTTTGCCGCGAAGCCCATGAGGACTCCTCGCGATCAATTTCTAAGCGTTCGTTACTATCAAAGTTAAAATCAAGGCCTTCGTCGAGCTGGGTAAGCAACGACTCCAGGCGAGCACGTTGACGCTCGCTAAACGCGTTATAAAGACTAAAAGCGTCATCCAGGTCGCCATTAAAAATGGCGTCTGACATGCTAGTCTCTAAATGGCGGTAGGGCTCGATATCACTGCGCAGCAGGTAGGCACGCTGGCCGTCAAGAATATCCAAATAGCGTTGGAATGTGTCTTGTGACCAAGCTTCGTCAAAATTTATATCAGCATAGTGTCCGTAGCGGAGCGAGTCCGCGATTTCCACTGCCGCCTGGCGTTGTTCGTCGGTCGGCTCAAGTTGCGCTAAGGCGGCTGGGCTGGTAACAACCAGCATGACAGCCAGGGCGACCGAACGCGAAAGCGTTGCAAACAAGCTCATCAGTCAAGCTCTCCCGGATTTGTGTACACTCATTCTTCCCTAGACTCGCATATGACCCATGAGTTGCGTAGGTCGAGGGAGTATTGTAGCAGGTCGCCTGCGCTATGAGACTCAATCATTACTGTTATGAGGATTTCCATGTCCGAGACTTTCAACGCTGATCGTTTAACGCGTCTATGCGATTTTCTGCGCCAGTCACCGACCCCTTGGCACGCCGCAGGCAACATGGCCGAGCGATTGGCGCAAGCCGGTTTTCAGCGGCTGGAAGAGAAGGCGAATTGGCAGCTTACACCGGGCAAGCGCTACTACGTTACCCGTAATGATTCCGCCATTATTGCTTTTCAATTGCCTGAGTCAACATTATCTGGGCTACGCATGGTGGGGGCTCATACTGATAGCCCCGGGCTGCATTTAAAGCCTAACGCTACGCAGCGCTCTGCTGGCTGGCTGCAGTTAGGTGTGCAGGTATACGGCGGCGTGTTGTTGGCACCTTGGTTTGACCGTGACCTGGGATTAGCCGGGCGTATACATGTGCGCCACGCCGATGGTCGTTTAGAGAGCGTGCTGCTTAATGTCGACCGCGCTATTGCCATGGTGCCGAGTTTGGCGATTCACCTTGACCGCGATGTTAACAGCGGCCGCCCGCTTAATCCGCAGACGCAAATGGCGCCGGTATTGATGCAGAGCGAGACAGCAACGCTAACCGAGTTGGTATCCGAGTGGTTAGCAGAGCAGCATGGCTTGCGCGCTGTGGAAGTGGTCGATTTTGAATTAGGGTTTTACGATGTTCAACCACCTTCCCTGGTCGGTGTTAAGCACGAATTAGTCGCGAGTGCGCGGCTGGATAATCTGCTCTCCTGCTTCATTGGTTTAGAAGCGCTCTTGGCCTGCGATGGCACTCAGGGTGCTTTGCTGGTCGCCAATGACCACGAAGAAGTCGGTAGTGCTAGCGCCTGTGGTGCTCAAGGCCCCTTCTTGGCAGATGTGCTTAAGCGTATTAATAATCAAGTTGGCGGCGGCGAAGGTGAGAAGGGCGGTGACGAGTCGCTGATTCAACTGATTCAATCGTCGCTAATGATCTCTTGCGATAATGCCCACGCGCTCCACCCTAACTTTCGCGATAAGCATGATGAGCGGCACGGCCCGTCGATTAACGGCGGCCCGGTAATCAAGGTAAATGCGAGCCAGCGCTACGCCACTAATAGCGTTACGGGTGCGCTGTTTCGTGATGTCTGCCGTGAAGCGGATGTGCCGGTTCAATCATTTGTGACACGGGCGGATATGGGCTGTGGCAGCACGATTGGCCCGATCACTGCGACGGAATTAGGTGTGCCGACCATTGATGTCGGTGTGCCCCAGTGGGCGATGCACTCGATTCGAGAAACCGCGGGGACTAAAGATGTCGAGTATCTAACCCGTGCCCTGACACACTTTTTAAATCGCGCAACGTTGAGTTAATGACTGACGTTAGTTGAGTAATGCAAAAAGCCCGCTGACAGAATCAGCGGGCTTTTTTATAAGCTTTGGTGGCTACGCCCTGATTTGAACAGGGGACCCCATCATTATGAGTGATGTGCTCTAACCAGCTGAGCTACGTAGCCTTTCAACGGGGGCGAATGATACTGACAACCACGCCTCCCGTCAATATTTTATTGCTGATTGTATGCTGGCGGCCATTTACACATTAAAGCGGAAATGAACCACATCGCCATCTTTTACAATGTACTCTTTGCCTTCCAGGCGCCATTTTCCGGCGTCTTTAGCGCCTTGCTCGCCATTCAATGAGACAAAATCGTCATAGGCGACGACTTCAGCGCGAATAAAGCCCTTTTGGAAGTCGGTGTGAATGACGCCAGCGGCTTCTGGGGCTGTGGCGCCTTCTTTTACTGTCCAGGCGCGCACTTCTTTAACGCCTGCCGTGAAGTAGGTTTGCAGGCCCAGTAGTGAGTAGCCCGCGCGAATTACGCGATCCAGCCCAGGCTCTTCCATGCCCATCTCGCTTAGGAACATCGAGCGCTCTTCATCATCCAGCTCTGCGATTTCGGCTTCCAACTGATTGCACACAGGTACCACCAGTGCGCCTTCCTCTGCAGCGATTTCGTTAACAATATCCAGATAGGGATTGTTCTCGAAACCGTCTTCATTGACGTTGGCAATATACATGGTCGGCTTCAGGGTTAAAAAACCGAAGCTCTTCACCTGGCGCTGCTCTTCTTCGCTTAAGCCAAAGCTGCGTAGCGGCAAGCCTTCTGCCACGTGGGGCTGAATACGATCAAGGATCGCTTTAGTAGCAATAGCGTCTTTATCGCCGCCTTTGACAGAGCGAACCAAGCGCTGGCTGGCTTTTTCGACGGTATCCAGGTCAGCCAGTGCTAATTCCAAGTTGATCGTTTCGATATCGGCGCGAGGATCGACCTGATTGGCTACGTGGATAACATTGTCGTTATCGAAGCAGCGTACTACATGGGCAATTGCCTGAGTTTCGCGGATGTTAGCCAGGAATTTGTTGCCCAGGCCTTCGCCTTTTGAAGCACCCGCGACCAAGCCCGCTATATCAACGAACTCCATGGTGGTCGGCAGCACTTTTTGCGGCTTGACGATCTCAGCGAGCTTATCAAGACGTGGGTCCGGCATCGGAACGATGCCGACGTTCGGCTCAATGGTGCAGAAAGGGAAGTTTTCTGCATCGATGCCTGACTTCGTCAGTGCATTAAATAGTGTCGACTTGCCGACGTTTGGCAGACCGACGATGCCGCAATTGAAACCCATAAAATGTTCCTGGAAATAAAGTGGTAGGGCGTAAAAGTAATCGCCATTCTACGAGATGCGCTAGCCGTCAGCCACCGGCGTAACAAGACAGCTTTCGGCGAAGTTCATTCTGACTTGAGGCTGTGTAACTGGTTCATTGCTTTTGACCAGTCCCCCGCTAGCACTAGTGGTAATGTGGCAATGCACTCATCCATGGCACGTACGATCGCTTCTTGTTCGGGCTTGCCGGGGCGCCCCAATACGTAGTTAGTGACTTGGCGTGCCTCGCCAGGGTGGCCAATGCCGATGCGCACCCGATGAAACTGTTTTTGATCGCCTAGGGCGCTAATAATATCACGCAGTCCGTTATGGCCACCGTGCCCGCCGCCGGTTTTGTAGCGCGCCTGGCCGGGGGGGAGGTCGAGCTCATCATGGGCGACCAGTAAATTTTCAGGAGACAGTTTAAAAAATTGACTCAAAGCTGCCACTGCGGCACCGCTACGATTCATAAAGGTGGCTGGATTGAGTAGGTGCAGCTCATGATCGCCTAGGCGTACTTTCGCGTAGTGGCCGAAAAATTTCTTTTCCGGACGCAGCTCTGTATGAGCACTCTGCGCAATCGCGTCTACCAACCAGAAGCCAGCGTTATGTCGCGTGGCATCATACTCTGCGCCGGGGTTACCCAATCCAATAACGGCTGTTACCTGGCTCATCGTCTCACCTCACAAAAAAAATCAAGCGCCGGGGCGCTTGATTTTAACATCATCCTAGCAACACAAGGGCCATGAAGGCATGGCCCCGGTAGTAGAATGCTTAGCAGCGTGATTACTCGGCACTGGAATCTTCTTCGCCTTCGCTTTCACCTTCTTCATCATCTTCTTCAAGACGCTCTTTCATCTTGGTGACGTTGAGAATGGCGTTGTCGTGATCTTCGCCGTGAGACAGGTCAACAGATGTGACGCCAGCCGGCAGGGTAAGATCAGACAGGTGCAGCGTGGTGCCAATTTCAACACCAGAGATGTCGATTTCCAAGTAATCAGGCAGGTCTTTCGGCAAGCAGCTGATCGCAACTTCGTTGGCCAGTACGTGCAGTTCACCGCCTTGGTCTTTAATACCTACGCACGCCTCTTCGCCAGTCACGTGCAGCGGCACGTTCATGGTGATTTCGTGAGTTGCATCAACGCGCAGGAAGTCGGCGTGGGTCAGCAGCGGCTTGAACGGGTGACGCTGCAGATCACGGACAACCACTTGCTCTTCTTTACCTTCGATCATCAGTTTGATGACCGAGGAGAAGAAGGACTCGTCTTCAATCGCTTTGTAGAAAGCGGTTTTTTCGACAGAGATAGACTGCGCGCCTTTCTCGCCACCGTATACCACGGCAGGCACTTGCTGGTTCGCACGACGCAGGCGGCGGCTCGCACCTTTCCCCAGGTCGTTACGAACGCTGGCTTTCAGGATAAAATCAGACATGGAATTGCCTCTTAGTTTAAGTAAGGAAGACGCCGCCGACCGCGACCAGACAGGCGACGTTTCCGGGGCCCCAGAAGGGGGCTATATCGTCAGCGAATTAGTGGAACATCGCGCTGACAGATTCTTCGTTGCTGACCCGACGAATCGCTTCTGCGATCAGGCCGGCAACGCTCAACTGGCGAATTTTACCGCTTCGACGTGCAACGTCAGATAGCGGGATGGTGTCGGTCACCACCACTTCATCCAGTACGGAGTTGGTAATGTTATCAACCGCTGGGCCGGATAAAATCGGATGCGTTGCATAAGCCACAACGCGCTTGGCGCCGTGATCTTTCAGCGCTTCACCGGCTTTACATAGCGTGCCTGCGGTGTCGATCATATCGTCGACCACGACACAGGTGCGGCCTTCAATCTCACCAATAATGTGCATCACCTGGGCTTGGTTAGCCTGAGGGCGACGCTTATCAATAATGGCGAGATCGGCATTCAACTGTTTGGCGATGGCGCGTGCACGAACAACGCCGCCAACGTCAGGGGAGACCACGACGAGGTCACTGTAATTCTGGCGCTCAATGTCATCTAACAGAATGGGCGAGCCGTAGACGTTGTCGACCGGTACATCAAAGAAGCCTTGAATCTGATCAGCGTGAAGATCCATGGTCATTACCCGGTCAACGCCTGCTTTAACCATCATGTCAGCCACGACTTTGGCGGAAATGGGGACCCGCGCCGAGCGCACGCGACGATCTTGGCGCGCATAGCCAAAATATGGCAGAACGGCCGTGATGCGAGTGGCTGAGGCGCGACGCAGAGCGTCGACCATCAGGATCAGCTCCATCAGATTGTCGTTGGTCGGTGCACAGGTGGATTGCAGGATGAAAACATCCTTACCGCGCACGTTCTCATTGATCTCGACTGCGATTTCGCCGTCGCTGAATTGACCCACCGTAGCATTACCCATACGGCTGTCTAAGCTCTCGGCAATTTTTTGAGCGAGTGCGGGATTAGCATTCCCGGCGAAAACCATCAATTTTGACACGTGCAGCCACCTTTGCAGTGTTGGGAATCGGGGGAGAAAACACACAGCATACTTAGACTGTATTCGAGTGCTAAGTCATTTAAGAGCTCAGTTGGCTGGGGTACCAGGATTCGAACCTGGGAATGCCGCTACCAAAAAGCGGTGCCTTACCACTTGGCGATACCCCAACAATGGCCTACTGCAATGGTGCGGTGTTTTCAACGTCCCAGAGCGGTTCTAATAACGACCCAGAGCATCATGTAGGGGAGAGGTGTTGAGCCCGCGTGCTACCCATGTCGGCCAATGTTGATCCGCTAGTTGCGCGATTGCCTGTGCCGATTGCTGCGTTTCAAAAGCAGCAAACACACAAGCGCCCGTGCCGGTCAACCGGCTAGGTGCGTGCTGTGCCAGCCAGTGAAGAACTTCCGCAATTGGCGGATAGCGCTTCTTTACTACGGCCTCACAGTCGTTGCGCCACTCCGGCGCTCCCCCCTGCAGTGCGCGCGCCATAGTAATGGGGCGGCTGTCACGTGTCAATTGCGGGTCTTGGAAGACGCCAGGGGTAGAAACGCTTATGCCAGGGTGAATAATGACGAACCAAGGGGTATCGAGTGTTACCGCAGTAAGCTGTTCACCTACCCCTTCAGCCCAGGCGCTATGGCCGTAGATAAACACAGGGACATCGGCGCCCAGTTGAAGCCCCAGGCGCGCTAATTCGTCAAATGGCAGGTTGAGCTGCCATAGGTGATTAAGCCCAACAAGCGTGGTGGCCGCATTTGAGCTGCCGCCGCCCAGGCCCCCTCCCATAGGCAATTGCTTTTCGATAGCCAGCGTAGCGCCTAGCGGGGTGCGGCTATGATGCTGGAGCAAACGCGCAGCGCGAACAATCAGGTTGTCATCGTGATAGACACCTTCTATATCACTGCTGAGTTGGATTTCGCCGTCATCCCGGGAAGCCAGTGTCAGATGATCATGAAGATCGATGAACTGAAAGAGCGTTTGCAGAGCGTGGTAACCGTCTTCACGACGGCCCACAATATGCAGCATGCGGTTAAGCTTGGCCGGTGAGGGGAGGGTTAGTGCCGCGTTCATCTAGACAGTCACCATTACTCTTCGCTGGCTTGCCACTGGTTCACGACGAGGGTAATGCGAACATCGTCGTAATTCATGATTAACCGACGCGGAAGCCAAATATCGGCAAATTTTTCCCAGTCGCGATAGTCAATTTCCCAGCCATCTTGCTCAAGGTGGCTCGGGAAACCAAGCTCGTCGGTTTCTAGCTGAAAGCTATCATGGTCGCCGGGTAAGCCGCGCACCCAATCAGGCATAGCACTGACGGGAAGCGCCCAACCAAGCTGTTCCTGCATTAATGCTTCCGGTGTTTCTGCTTCAAAACGACCATCGCTATTGGATAGTGAAAAACGCCCCTCGCGACCTTCAAGCACGTTGCGCCCGCCGCCAAACGGCCCGCTGATCAGCATACGAAAATAGTAGGGCGTTTGGTTCCAGTCAAGGTTGGCGCTGACGTTTTCTTGAGAGGTGCGTAAGCCCGCTTTGCCAACCATTGTCCAGGTGTCGAATGCTTCTACCTCAGCTAACTGGCGCTCCCACTGGCCTGCTTGGCGGCCACTTTCATCGACGGGGGCCTGGGAGGCGCACCCGGCAAGTAACATTAGCGCAAGGCCCGCAGCCCACAGGCGCGTAGACAGGTGCTGAGAGTGGCGTGTTAATGACCAGCGCGGTGAAGGGGACGTCAGTGTCAGCATAAACAGGCTCCATGTTAGGTGATGTCGGCGCAAGGGTAGCATGAATGGTGCGCTTAATAGGGTGGTTCGCAGGGTTAGGGTGCCCCTGGCGGCGTTAGTTCAGGATAGCGCTCAAGCAAGTCGTCAATCTGCGGATGCAAGTTGGTTCGCTGCATAATCTGCGCTATCAACCGGCGAGCTTCTTCATCGCGCCCTAGCGCTTGTAATACTTCGGCTAGATGCGCAGCGACTTCCTGATCAGGCAGTTGTGTGTAGGCGCTCTCAAGCCAGGGTAGAGCTTCTTCAGGCTGCCCAAGCCGGAAATAGACCCAGCCCATGCTGTCGAGTACAGCGGGGTTATCTGGGTCGGCTTCGTAGGCGCGCTCGATAAGCTCAAAAGCCTCTTGTAAACGCCCTGGTAGGCCAAGGTCTGCCAGGGTATACCCTAGCGCGTTGAGCGCTTCAGCATTGTCGGGGTCGGTGCGCAGTACTTGGCGTAAATCCTGCTCCATTCCGGCAATGTTACCCGCTTCCCAGCGGCGCATGGCGCGCATATAAAGCAGTGAGACGTCGTCCGGTGTGCGGGTGATTTCACGATCTAGGAGCGCATTCGCATCCGCTGGTTGGTTCATTTCGTCAAGCAGTTGAACTTCGAGCATCACCAGTTCGGTAAAGTAACTGTCGTAGCGCATGCGCTCAATGCGCAGAAAAGCCCGGGCATCAAGTAAGCGGTCTTCCTCAATCAGCATTTGCGCCGCCGCTGCGCGAGCAGGCAAAAATTCATCACCCTCGCTGACTTGGCGGTAATAAAGCAGCGCGCTATCGGTATCTTTTTGTGCTTGGGTAATAGCGCCCAGCAGGAAATAGGCAAGATTCGGCACTTCAGATTGGCCAATTAGCGGCTGGAGCAAGCGTTGAGCGGGTTCAGGGTGGCCCTCTTCCAGATACAGCTGTGCCAGCGATAAACGCAGATCCTGATTTCCCCCATGGCTCTCTAGCAGGGCGTTGGTTTGCACTTCGGCGGCACTGATATTGTTAAGTCGAATTTCTGCTTGAGCGAGAAGTAAGATAAATCGCACATCGTCGGGGGCGAGATCTAAACCTTGCTGTGCTGCACTCCGAGCGGTCGAGTAGTCTTCCACCTCTAGCGCAAGGCGTGCTCTTACCAACCATAATGCTGCTGATTCAGGGTCAAGCAGCGCGACTTGATCAAGCCGCCGCTGGGCAACGGCGGTATCGCCAAGGGCCGCCTCAATCAGGGCCGTGCCCAGCAGCACATCGCTGTGGTGCTCTAACTGATCAGCATTGGGCTGGGCTAGGTGCGCGCGCAACTGCTGAGCTATTAATGTGAGTGGCGCTTCTTCAGCCACCGCGATTTCAGCAAAGGCGGTCAAATCGCCATGGCCACCTACTTCGACAATATCTAGACGCTGTTCAAGGCTGTCGAGCCAGTCACCCCGCTGGAGAGAAAAAGCCGCCAATAAGCGATTGGGCGCCTCTGCCTGCGGGGCTAGTTCACGCCAGCGAAGTGCTGAAGCCTCTATTAATGAGGTTTCATTGCCAAAGCGCGCAGCAAATGTTGCGCGTTCGGCAAGCGCTGGCTCGCGATAGCGCTGAGCGGCCTCAAGATAGCCTTGGCTTGCAAGGCGATAATCGCCTCGTTGACCCGCCAGCTCAGCGCCAAGCAGCGTGCTCAGCCCCGCAGCGTCTAGACCACGGGTAATGGGTGGGGCGCCGCGCATTGGGTCATCGGCCCACGTGCCCAGGGGCCCGTCCTGCTGGCTAGGCGCGGACTGGCAGCCGCTAAGGAAAAGCGCGGCGGCAACGGGTAGTAGCAGAGTCGAATGCCGTAAAGCAGAGCCCTGGAATGAAAAGCCCTGCAGTGTAAAGCCCACAATAGTAGAGCCCAGAAGTGTAGAACGAGGTCGCATGCGTCTCTCGATTAAGTGGCCGAATGCTCAGCATAGCGGCTTGCCTGCCTGCGGCAAAGTGGTGTGGGCCAGATGATAGCCTGCTGTGATAGAATGTTCCTCCTTGAAAAAGTGGCCTGCAATCTTTATGCATACTTAAATGCATTGCTTGAGCCACGTCAAAGACCTGTGATAGCAAGCCCTAATTGACGGTGCGGCCGCGTAAGACCAGCGGTCGACGAAAGTCCGACACACTAGCGAAGACGCATAACGCATGACGCTTCTTGCCCTGGGAATAAATCATCGTACTGCCAGCGTGGCCGTGCGTGAGCAGGTAGCTTTTTCACCAGCGCAGCTTGAAACCGCGTTGGCTGAATTGCGCAGCCTGCCACAAATCAGTGAAGCGGCGGTGCTATCGACCTGCAACCGCACGGAGCTTTACTGTGTCACGGATGCGGCTGGCGAACAGGCGGTACTGAATTGGCTCGGACGCTTTCATAATTTACGCGTCGATGAGCTAGCTCGCTGTGCCTACCATTATTTAGACAACGATGCCGCGCGCCATTTAATGCGTGTGGCCGTTGGCCTGGATTCTATGGTGCTGGGCGAACCACAAATTCTGGGTCAACTGAAAGACGCTTATCAACAGGCTAGAGAGTCAAAAGGCTTAGGTGGTGAGCTAGAGCGTCTCTTCCAGCACACCTTCGCTGTGGCCAAACAGGTACGTACTGAAACCGGTATCGGCAAAAATCCCGTTTCTGTGGCTTATGCCGCGGTCAGTATGGCTAGCCGTATTTTTGACGACTTCAGTCGTTCACGCGCGCTGCTGATTGGTGCTGGGGAAACCATTGAGCTGGTCGCTCGGCACTTGCATGAAGCCGGTGTTCGCCAGCTTACTGTCGCTAACCGTACCCGCGAACGCGCCGAACTTGTGGCAGGCCCGCTGGGTGGCACGGCGATTACCCTGCAGGAAATTCCTGACGCCCTAGAGCATGCCGATATCGTCATCTCTTCCACCGCGGCCCCGCTGCCTATCCTCGGGAAAGGCATGGTTGAGCGGGCGCTCAAAAAGCGTCGCCATCGGCCGGTCTTCATGGTCGATATCGCCGTTCCGCGTGATATCGAGCCTGAAGTGGGCGACCTAGCCGATGTGTTCCTCTACACCGTTGACGATTTAGAAGAGGTGATTCAAGAGAATCGCCGTCATCGTCAAGTTGCAGCTGATCAAGCGGAGTCGCTGATTGAGCACGGCGTGGGCAGTTGGCAGCATGAGCGACGCATTCGCAACGGTGGAGAGTTGATTCGTGACTATCGCCAGCATGGCGAAGCGCTGCGCGATCTCTCACGAGACCAGGCGCTTGAACGGCTGGCGCGCGGTGAAGACCCTGCTAAAGTCATTGAACGGTTGGCGCATCAGTTGACTAATCGCCTGCTGCACCAGCCGACTCAAGCCATACGCGATGCCGCATCAGAAGAGCATCATGCACTGCTGGATGCCGCACCGCGCCTGCTGCTGCCTATAAAACCTGCCTTTGAAACCACGCCTGCGCCCCCGGCTAACCGCCAGAAGGATGATACGCCCGCATGAAAGAGACTTTGCGCCAACGCTTAGACAGCTTTACAGAACGTTTTGAAGAGCTGGCAATGCTGCTGTCGGATCCTGAAGTGATTAATAACCAGCAGCGCTTTCGTGACTATTCACGAGAATATTCTGAGCTAGAAGAGCTGGTAGCCGCTTGGCAGCGTTATCGTGATATCGAAACCAATATGCAGGAAGCCGAGCAGCTCAGCCACGATAGCGACGCTGATATGCGCGAGTTGGCGGAGATGGAGCTTAGCGAAGGGCGCGAACGGTTAACCGAGCTAGATACCGAACTTAAACGCCTACTGGTACCTAAAGACCCCGATGATGGGCGTGGGGTGTTTTTGGAAGTACGTGCCGGTACAGGGGGTGACGAAGCCGCCATCTTTGCTGGTGATCTGTTTCGTATGTACTCCCGCTATGCTGAAAAACGCGGTTGGCGGGTCGAGATTGTCAGCGCCAGTCATGGCGAGCAGGGCGGCTACAAAGAGATTATTTCCCGCGTCAAAGGCGATGGCGTTTACGCCCAGCTAAAATTTGAGTCTGGCGCCCACCGCGTACAGCGCGTACCGGCGACCGAATCACAGGGCCGCATTCACACCTCTGCCTGCACCGTGGCGGTCATGCCTGAAGTCGAGGATGTGGGTGATATTGATATCAACTCAGCCGATTTACGCGTCGATACCTATCGTTCCAGCGGGGCTGGCGGCCAGCACGTAAATACCACCGATTCCGCGATCCGCATTACCCACCTACCAACCGGCGTGGTAGTGGAGTGCCAGGAAGAGCGTAGCCAGCACAAAAACCGTGCCAAAGCGATGTCCCTGCTGGCGGCTAAGCTCAAGCGCAACGCGGTAGATTCCCAGCGTCAGGAACAGGCCGATGCGCGCCGTTCGTTGGTGGGTTCTGGGGATCGAAGTGAGCGAATTCGCACTTATAATTTCCCCCAAGGGAGAATTACCGATCACCGCATTAATTTGACCTTATATAAACTCAACGAAGTGGTCAGCGGCGAGCAGTTGGACGACGTCATCAACCCGCTGATTCACGAGTACCAAGCGGAACAGCTCTCAGCCCTTCAGGACGCCTAATGTCCCTTGATGCGCTGCTAAAGCAGGCTTCCCAGCGATTACACGCGGCGGGATCGACCTCGCCGCGTATCGATGCCGAAGTGCTGCTGTGCCATGTACTCGAGCGGGACCGTACCTGGCTTTACACCTGGGGCGATAAGATGTGTTCGCCCCAAGAGCATACCCTTTTTGATGCACTCATTGACGCACGTGTTCAGGGCACCCCTGTCGCCTACCTGACCGGCGAGCGCGAATTTTGGGGGCTGCGCCTGGCGACGTCACCCAATACGTTAATTCCCCGACCCGATACCGAAACGCTGGTCGAGCTTGCCCTTGCGCGAGCGTCAAACCCCACTGGCCGACTGCTTGACCTTGGAACGGGCACTGGTGCCATCGCGTTGGCGTTTGCCAGCGAGCAGCCCGGCTGGAAAGTACTCGGCGTGGACGTGCGTGAAGAGGCGGTCAAGCTGGCAACACATAACGCGCAGGCCTTAGGCATTGGGAACGCGCGTTTTTTAGAGAGTGACTGGTTTGGCGTGCTGGAAAGCTATGATGGGATAGGCACGCTTTTCGATATCATTGTTAGTAACCCTCCTTATCTTGCTGCCGATGATCCGCACCTCGCCGAAGGGGATGTTCGTTTTGAGCCTCGCTCAGCGCTCGTTGCAAAAGCTGATGGCATGGCTGATTTATTGCACTTGGTACATTCCGCTCGGGACTATTTATCAGCGTCTGGCTGGCTGCTACTGGAACACGGTTATACCCAAGCCGGTATGGTCCGCATGGCACTTGGTAGCGCTGGTTATCAGAACGTTGAAAGTGTTCGTGACCTGGGGGCGAATGAACGGGTTACTCTAGGTCGCCTAATAACAGCCACTTAAACTCATTGAGTACAAACAACAGCGCTAATTTTATAACCGCCGCCAATTCTCAAGCGCGGATGTTGATAGGCTACATTAATAACTAACTGATTGATTAGAATTTGTATATAAATGGTCTGCTTACTCAGCGCCATTGAGTACAACCTTTAGCAAGGGGCTCGCATGAAGGACTCTGGCATGAAACCTAAAAATAGAACGCTGGACCGTATCGACCTTAAAATCCTGCGCTGCTTGCAGGAGAATGCACGTATTTCCTACGTAGATTTGGCCTCGGAAGTGGGCTTATCCACAACCCCTTGCCTTGAGCGCGTCAAACGCTTGGAAAAGGCCGGTATTATCCGAGGCTATCAGGCAATTCTCGATCCGCGTGCCTTAAAGGCCAATTTATTAGTCTTTGTCGAAATCAGTTTAGAAACACAATCGCCCGCCGTATTTGATGAATTCCGGCGTGCCGTTGAGAAACTACCCCAGATTCAAGAGTGTCATTTAGTATCAGGTCAGTTTGACTACATTTTAAAGTGCCGAATCCCTGAAATGGCCGCCTATCGTCAACTCTTGGGCGATGTAGTGTTAACGCTTCCCGGGGTAAAAGAGTCGAAAAGCTATGTGGTAATGGAAGAGGTGAAAGAGAGCTTCAATTTGCACATCCCCGCTTTCGAGGAATTTGAGGATAAGTAAGCCAATGATGGACGATCAGGCGCTGCTGCGCTATAGCCGCCAAATCATGCTGCCCGAAGTGGATATCGAAGGGCAAGAGCGCCTGCAATCTGCCCATGCATTGATTATTGGTGCTGGTGGTCTGGGGTCGCCGGCGGCGCTCTATTTAGCGGCAGCAGGGGTAGGCCGTATTACGATTGCTGATGCCGACCACGTAGAGCTTTCCAATCTTCAGCGCCAAATAGCGCATCAGCAGAAAAGCGTAGGTTTGAATAAAGCGCTCTCTGCTCAGGCCAGCATGCAAGCACTTAATCCACATTGTGAGATCGTGGCGTTAGACAAGCATCTAGAGGGTGATGAGCTGGGGCGCTTAGTGGCTTCAGCGTATGTGGTGCTGGACTGCACGGATCGCTTTTCAAGCCGTTATGCGGTCAACGCCGCTTCACAGAAGGCCGGGATCCCGCTGATTTCCGGTGCCGCCATTCGTTTCTCAGGACAGCTGGCCGTGTTTGATCCCCGAAATGCCGCTTCCCCTTGCTACGCCTGCCTTTATCCACCTGATGATAGTGGCGACGAAGCCCTCAGTTGCGCAGAAAGTGGGGTGATGGCGCCATTGGTAGGCTTAATCGGCTGCTTTCAGGCAGTCGAGGCGTTTAAGCTGCTTAGCGGTGCTGGGACTGCCCATCAGGGGTTATCCACATTTGACGGGCTCATTGGTCAGTGGCGGCATTTTCAAGTCCCCCGTGATCCCGCCTGTCCCGTATGTGCTCAGTTCCGTTAGACGTTTAGATACCACTTACGCTTCGGTTTGATCATGCTGAGCAGCGGGGCTCTTATTAGCGGCAGGTTTGTCTGTGGTTGTTTTTGGAGCGGCAGAGCCTGACGTGCTGCTCAGAGTTGATGATGTTTTGGTGCTGACTGAACCATCGTTAAAAGCGCTTTTTAGCACGTCGTTGTCAGGGTTCATATCGATGCTGCCGTGGAACGTGCTGCCATCTTCCAGCACCAGACACGGAGCAATAATGGTGCCTGAGACTTTAGCTCCTTTATGAATGGTCGCGCGGTGAAGTGCCACTAGGTTACCGTTTACCTCGCCTGACACATGCAGTGTGTGGGCAAAAACATCACCTTTAATATAACCATTAGCGCCCAGTGTCACCGTGTGCTGTTTACAAGTGATGATGCCGCTGACGCGTCCCTCTACAGTCAAGTCTTCATCACTATTAATATCGCCCTCTACTTGCGTGTTACTACCGATAACGGAGAGGCTTGAACGTGCACTGTTGTTTGACGGGGGTGGAGACGATGATGAACGGGGCTCGGCCGCGATCAACGTCGCCGCTTTATTCTCTGTTGAGGCATTCTTTGCTTTGTTAAACATTGGGTGACTCCTGTTGAAAGACCCCGAGCGCTCAATGGGCGCACGTTAAACACTAAAAATTTCCATCTAGCACTTTAATCTGCTTACTTGCTTAACAAAGCTTGGAGTTAAGCCGAGTGAGGGTGCCTATTCGCGCTGCCGAACACACCTTAGAGGGCGTATAACGTTAGCTGGACAACCACCTCTGAGGCGATAGGGTAGCGGCATGGGCATTCAAGCATGGTTTATTATTCTAGGCGTTGGTGCCATGACGCTGATTGTATTGGACGGCAAGCGGTGTAAGAGAAAACAGCGTGTTTCTGGTGTGTCCGTACCGCCGCAACACCTCTCTGCCGTCAGTGCTTCACCTGTGCATAGCGAATTCCATAAAGAGATTTCACCGCTGGAAGCGTTTACTGCTGCAGAGGGGGAGTCCGTCTTAGACCATCGCCACCAGGGCAGCCGGATTGGGGTAGCGACGCATATTGCAGGCAGAGTAATCGCTGACGAACCGGTGCTTATTAAAGGCCGCGTAACGGGAACGGTGATTGCTCCTAACCACACGGTGACAGTGACATCCACCGGCTATGTAACGTCTTATTTGGAAGGGAATCGTGTCGATATTGATGGCCACGTGGAGGGCGTCCTTAAAGCCAACACCAAGGCCACGCTACTAGCGTGTGCACGAATACAAGGTGTGATCGAAGCGCCACGGTTGGAGTGTGTAGCGGGCGCGTGGCTAAACGTTGAGGTTGCTCAGCAAGCTGCTCGTAACCGACCAAAAGTGGCGATGGTGTCTTAAAGACGATGATGGCTCTTTACCCTACGCATTATACAAACGTCTAAAATCACTCCAAATCGTTTCAGTTGGTCTGACCCTCGCCGATACCTAATTGAATGACTTATAAATGAAAAAGGGATCAACGGGATGAAGCACCTCTCTATTAAATGGAGCCTGACTGCCGCGTTAGCCTTGCTGGTGCTTATGATTGGGTTGATAAGTGCGCTTGGTTTCTATGCAAATCACAACAGCTCTCAAGCACTTGAGGAGCTGACAGACACTAACGTACGGCTCACGAACTTAGCCAACCGTACACAAGTACACTCTCTTAGAGCACAAACCTTCCTAGACCGTTCGGCTAGTTTTAGTACACAAGGTAACCCAGAAAAAGGGCAAGAGAGTCTCGCCATGGCCGCCGAGGCCGTCGCTGCCGCAGAGACGCGTTTTAATGAGTTTCGAGCTTTACCTATCGATCCCGAAGGCACGCTTGCGCCACATCGCGAGGCGATTATCAGCGCTTATGAAGCCTTTGTGACAGAGGGTATTTCCCCATTGCTAGAGGCTGCTCCTTTTCAAATTCAGCGTAGGCAGGAGGAGTTAGGGGTATTAAGTGCGGATCTGGATGTGGCAATGAGTGGATTTATTGCCTATACCGAAGGCCGAGGCGCTAGTGTCCTTCAACAGGTGAACCACTTAGCCACTGTGATTGGTGTTATTGCTATCACCCTGCTAGTGATATCACTCATGGCGGCGGTTGCCATCAGGTGGGCAATGATGCGTAGCGTTGTAAGGCCATTGCGGGATGCCAGTGAACATTTCGCTCGGATTGCCGATGGCGACCTAACGGGGCACATTGAAAATCGTGGCCGTAATGAAATTGGCCAGTTGTTCAGTGGGCTAGCGGCTATGCAGGAGAAATTAAAGCAGCTGGTTATTTCCTTACGTGGCAGTAGTGAGCGAGTTTTCAGTGGTGCGGGTGATATTTCTTCGGGAAGCCAGGATCTTTCCTCGCGCACTGAGCAACAGGCGTCAGCACTGCAACAAACTGCCTCCAGCATGGAAGAGATGTCGACCACCGTGAGTAAAAATGCTGAAACGGCCCAAGAAGCTGACCAGCTTTCGGTCGCGGCATCACAGTCTGCTGAGTCAGGTGGTGAAGAGGTAGAGCGGACGGTGCAACTCATGCGCGAGATTGCCGCCAGCGCAAGCCAGGTCAACGATATTATTGGCGTGATTGATTCAATTGCCTTCCAAACCAACATTTTGGCACTTAATGCGTCGGTTGAGGCCGCCCGTGCAGGTGAGCAAGGCCGAGGCTTTGCGGTAGTCGCCAGCGAAGTGCGTTCATTAGCAACGCGCAGTGCAGATTCTGCCAAAGAGATACGTAGTTTGATTGAGCAAACTACCACGAAAATTAACGGTGGAGCTGAGCAAGCAGAGCGCAGTGGGCAGACGATTCATAAAACGGTAGACGCCATTCACCAGGTCACAACGTTAATGGGTGAAATTTCGACGGCAACCCGGGAGCAGAATAGTGGCATTGAGCAGATCAACGCGGCCCTTACTGAAATGGATTCTGTGACCCAGCAAAATGCTACGCTCGTTCAACAAACCAGTTCCGCCGCCAGTGCTTTAGAAGAACAGGCCCGCGAACTAGCCGATTTGATGGCTACTTTCCGCCTTGATGAGAGTGCAGCCAGCAGTGTTGCGCTAACACACAAACATGCCACGCAAGAGCAAGAAGCTGATAAACGCGCTGAATCAGCACCCCGCCAGCAAACGACGCCAAGCCAAAAGGCCACGGTTGACGAATGGGATGAGTTTTAAGTCTTAGCTAAATAAAAGCCGCCGAGGTACATATAGTCTCATCGGCGGCTTTAAACGCTTATTTGTTTAAAAGCTTTTATGCGCGTGCTGAAACGCGCAGGCGTACATAATCGGCCGTCCAGTTTCCTTGCTCATCACGTAGGCTGTGGCCTAGCAGCGTTAAGGTATTTTCCAGCACGGCCTCACGTACGTCTTCATCAAGCCCATGTAAAAACGGGCTGGCAAAGGTTTCGAGCCATCCAATCATGCCGGTGGGTAGGGGGGTAGGGCGAGGAATCAACTCAATGCTTTCTACTTTAAACCCCACCGTTTCCAGCATGCCAGCGTACTCATGTGGAGTAGGAAAGTACCAAGGATGACGGCCTCGAGCGCTAATGCCACGGAATTGAAGGGCCGCAATTAGCGCTGTGCAAATAGCAGCGACGTTGCCATGACCACCGAACTCGGCCACAAACCGCCCCCCCGGCTTTAAAGCACGCTTAACGCCTGCTAAAACAGCCTGAGGGTCAAGCATCCAGTGCAGAGCCGCATTGCTAAATACAGCATCGAACTCATGGTCGAAAGGCAGTTGATGGCCATCGACCACACGTGCAGTAATACCACGCTGACGTGCCGCCGTTACCATCTCTTCAGAAGCATCGATCCCAAGAACATCAGCCCCTAACTGTACTAAGCGCTCTGTCAACGAGCCATCGCCACAGCCAAGATCCAAAATGCGTTCACCGGATTGAGGCGCTAACAGTTTAACGACTTCGCTGCCTAGTTTAGGTACGAAATTAGCATTTTGGGCGTAGTCGCTGGCATTCCACTCTTGCCCTGGTGCGTTTTGAGAGATATTGGTCATGTCGGCTTCCTGGCGTCGTTATTATTCCATCAAGGGGCAGTCACAAGCGTATAGCCATAGCAGTATAGCTTGCCGAAGGCTAACTTATTAGATAGACAATGAAATTCTAATAAATAACAGTGATATTACCTATTTTTATCTAGACTGTTTTGCTAACTGTGAGCAGCGTGCGTGGCGTATTTAACAATACCAATGGAGGGTGTTAATGAATCTATCAATACCGCGTTACAGCATCGTTTCTCCTGTCGGGATCATTGCCGATACCCATGGGTTACTTCGTGATGAAGCACTGGAGTTGCTGGAAGAGTGCGAGCTGATCCTACACCTGGGTGATGTAGGCAATAAAGATGAGGATAAAGCGATCTTAGAGCGCTTGTCAGCAATAGCTCCCGTTCACTGTGTCCGAGGCAATATCGACACGGCTGCTTGGGCTGAAAACTTGCCAATGTGCCAGGATATAATCGTTAATGAGCGGCACTTACATCTTGTTCACCGTTTAGAGGATTTTGATCCAACCACCTATTGCGATGCCGTTCTACACGGGCACTCCCACAAACCCCGCAATGAGCGCCAAGCCGACAAGCTACTCTTCAACCCTGGGGCCGCCGGGAAGCGTCGTTTCAAGCTGCCGATTACGTTAGGTAAGTTATGGGTAGACGAACGCGGCGTGCGCGGCGCAATTGTTCATCTACCGTTATAGGCTGACCTTTAATTTAAATTGCCCTGCACCTCAACCTTCGCCATCACTATGCTTAGTCGCTCATTTGAGCTTCATATTGCTTTACATGGCGTGTGCAACTCCCCGTTAAGGCAAATCCTGTTAAACGCGGCGGTTCATTTAGGCTGTGGCTATAGTGTAAAAACGTTGCGCCTTGTTCATCAGTTGACTGCTCAACCCACTCGCCTTGTTCTTGAGAGGGCCATACCGCTATTGGATAGGAAGGGGTTTTAATGATAATGGTGGAGGCCTTGCCTTCGTAGTGTTTTGTTTCACCGCAGAGCAGGCCCCCTAATGCGCTAGCTTGTGCTTTTAACGGCCTAATGTAGGGCAGTAGCTGGGCTTTGTGCTCAACGCAGTCGCCTAAAGCAAAAATATGCTTATCAGAGGTTTGTAGCTTAGCGTCTATCACGATGCCTTTTTGAACCTCTAAACCCGCTTGTGACGCCAGCACAATATTGGGGCTGAGGCCCAAGGCACTTACAACCACATCTGTTTCTAGGTGCTGACCGTTAGTGAGTGTGACTGATAAGTGCCCATCTTCATGCTTTTCAACCGCGTTGAGCGTCATTTCATTGATGATCGTTATGCCTTTATGTTGAAACTGCTCGGTAAGTTGATGGCTGAGGGCTTCTGGTAACAGGCGTGCAAGCGGGCGTAGCGCCAGATCTACTAACGTGACTTGATGCCCCGCACCCGATAAATCATCGGCGAATTCACAGCCGATTAAGCCCGCACCAAGAATCACAATGCGGGATTTAGGTTGGCTATCCAACTTTCCACGTAACTGACGATAGCTAATAAGATCGTTAACCTGCATTACCTCATGAGCCGCATTACCCGCTAAGCGAGGTTTAGGCTGCTGAGCGCCTAGTGCCAGTACTAACTGGCGATAGGGTATACCTCCCCTGGGCGTAACCAAGCGTTGCTGGTCACGGTCAATGCCTAATACTCGGGTACGTGCGACTAAGCTTACATTGAGGCGGTTGGCCTGATGCTCGCCAGTGCTCGTTATTAATTCATCAGGCGCTTGGCCTTTTGTCGCCGCCACTGAGATTTGGGGCTTGTAGTAAATGTCGCTGGAACAGCGTGAAATGACCACAATAGGAACCGTGAGATCACGCTGGCGAATATTCTCCACAAGTGCCCACGCTGCCATACCGCCGCCAACAATGACGATCTGTTCAGCATTATTGGGTAATCCGTCTGCTCGGTTATCACTAATGACGGTTTCAGATGAGCTGGCTGGCAACGCTTCTAGTAGCACAAAGTCTTGCTTACGCACGCCACAATCGGGGCACTCCCAGTCATCGGGGATATCTTCGTAACGCGTGCCCGGTGGCAGATCTCCGTCGGGGTCACCATGGGCTTCATCGTATATAAAGCCACAGACAATACATAAATAGCGACGGTAAGGCTGGTCAGTGACAGTCGTCATGGTGAAATTCCTTTAAGCGGCATGCAAGCGATGGAGTTCTTTGCGGATATGCTTCATAGCTGGCGTTACAATGGCCACAAAATAGGATTCACGAAGCTTACGCTGGGCGGGTGCATCGGCAAGATAACCGCGTGCGCCAGCATGCAGCATGGCTGCTTGCGAGGCACGCAACGCAAGTTCTGAAGCGCCGTAGCGCAGCTGTAAAACATCGGCAAATAATTCATTTGACGCATCGCCTGTGACTTCCTGTCCCAATAGCGCAGTGGCTTTGCGGGCATCGTTTAACGCTACTTCAAGGGTTTCAGGCTGTTCATCCAGAAAACCATTAACGTGCTGATGGGTTTCTCGCATCGCGTGCATGATGTCTATGCATCCCTGGATGACACCCAGCCCCATACCCATTTGGAGCAGCACAAAACCTGACCGAATACGGGGGATGAGTGTGCCGACCTCGTGGCTAATCACTTGTTGGTCAGGAATAAAACTATCTTGAAAATGGCAGGCGTAGGTGCCACTACCTTCTAATGCGGTAAATTCCGTACACTGCTGTAGGCGAAATCCAGGCTGGTCACAGCGGGTGAGCGCCATAATGTTGCGAGAACTACCTTCCAATTGAAAAATAGCCGCAAAGACGTGATCTGGCCCAAGATTAGAAACCCACGGCAGAGTACCATTGGCCAGGTAGCCACCTTCAACTCGTCGTACATGGATCTTAAGTGGCTCGATACTAGCGAAATGTTTCATGGCGTTGGAAAGCCCGGTTCCGCCTAACTGCTTGCCGCTACTAATTTGAGGTAGCCAGTAATCTCTCACACTCGCGTCATCTGCATGCTCTAAGTACCAAGCCAGCGCGTCTTGGCACCATACGCAGAACCCTGTCGACATACACTCTCGTGACACAGATTCCATTGCTGAAATGGCGCGGGTGAAATCCGTACCCGTATTTAATTGCTGAGATGCAAGGTGAAGGCGGTAAGCGCCTTGCTGCCCCAATGCATGCATGAAATCGCCTGGATAAAATCCTTTACGGTCAATTGCAACCGTGTGGGGTGCCAACTGTTGACGAACTAATTGATCTATTTCTGTTAGCACGGGGCGTTCTGTTAGGTGAGTGAAACGATTAATAGCATTCATGATTGAGCCTTCAAACAAAGGTTGGATTCGGTAAAGCACCTTGTAAGGGTGCATCGAGTCTCTTTGTCATTAACACGGCAGAATTCATGCCAGTTACGGTCAAAAAAGTGCTAACTATTTAATAATTAAAATAATTTAATTTATTTAAAGTGCATGTTGATGGGGTTTGATCAGTTAATTAAGTTACCCATATGTACAATGTCGACAATCAAGACATAAGTGACGACATTGTCTGCGTTTGAGCGCGATATCCTTCCTCACCTTGCTACTTAGCGAGTTTTAATTTGTTCAAAGTTGCCCTCCATATTTAAATTTCACCAGTAAATCAAAAAATTACCAAGACACGGCATCAGTTTTGCAACGGTTAAGCATAGAGGCGAATCCGCCAATTAAAAAATACATGCTTGGCTAGAGGACGCATCATGGGTGCATCAATTCAGATTAATGGCATCACTCATCGCTTCAGCGGTAAAGGACCGAATGTTCTTGAAAACTTAGTCTTTGATATGGCGGCAGGACGAAGTACAGCGCTCATTGGTGAAAGCGGCTGTGGAAAGTCCACTCTTTTACACATGTTGGCTGGCTTGATGTTGCCCACGGAAGGTTGCGTGAGAATTAACGGACAACAAGTTACCAAACCACATCCAGAGTGGAACATGATGTTTCAGCGCCCGGGGTTATACCCTTGGTTAAACGTTCGTCAAAATGTGGCGCTTGGTCTTCAGTTTACCGGGAAGACAGAAGCGCTAGCGCAGCGTGTTGATGAGATGTTGGCGCTAGTCGGGCTAAGTGATAAGGGGGCGGCGCGTCCCCAAGACCTGTCGGGTGGTCAGCAACAGCGCGTTGCCCTAGCGCGGTCACTGGCCGTTGAGCCTGACGTTATTTTATTAGACGAGCCGTTTTCAGCATTAGATGCGTTCACGCGCCGCAATTTGCAGCTTGAAGTCCGTCATATCGCTCGTGAGAAAAATATTACGCTTGTGTTAGTGACTCATGATATTGACGAGGCACTCACCATGGGGGATAGCGTCGTCGTCATGGGGCGTAACCCAGGCACCTTTCAAAGCGTGATGAATATTGATCTTGCTTACCCACGTAACCCTATAGACCCCAAGTTTGCTAAATTGCGCGAAGACTTGATGGCACGTTTTAAGCACTCCGTAGAAGGGCAGCCACAGGCACGCCAAACAAGCTTTGATGCAATTGCTAACAATACTAACAAAATCAAAACGCCAGCCCACGAAAGGCCCTTAGACCAAAACAATGGTCGCTCTTCCTCTTTGCCTCTCAACCGCTAATCGCTGGAGTCATCACTATGCCCCCTTGCAATTGCCACCCTAACGATCCGCAAGACTATCAAGTGACTAACGCTGGTCGTCGTCGTTTTATGCTAGATAGCCTGGCTGCCGCTGGCGGTTTGGCGGCGGCGATGAGTATGCCTAATATGATGCGCCAAGCGATGGCGGATGACGGGACAGTAAGAATTGGCTATTTACCTATCACCGATGCAACACCGCTCTTAGTTGCCCATGCATTAGGCTATTTTGAGGAAGAGGGGCTTAAAGTGGCCGAGCCAGAGCTTATTCGTGGCTGGTCGCCGCTGGTAGAAGGGTTTACCCGGGGCCGTTTTAACCTTGTGCATTTGCTAAACCCTATCCCTGTTTGGATGCGTTATAACAATAACTTCCCCGTTAAAATTATGGCCTGGGCGCATATTAATGGTTCCGCCGTACTCGTTAGTGGGCAGAGTGGAGCGCAGGAATTTGCTGATTTAGGTGGTAAGCAAATTGCCGTGCCTTACTGGTACTCTATTCACAATACGTTATTACAGATGGCGTTGCGCAATGCCGGTTTAGAACCTGTGATTCAAGATCAGACAGCGCCCTTGGCCGATAATCAGGTCAATCTAATGATTCTGCCCCCGGCAGATATGCCACCGGCCTTGGCTGCTGGTCGCATTGATGGTTTTACCGTTGCTGAGCCTTTTAACGCCGCAGGTGAATTACTTGCGGGGGGTAAGTTGCTGCGTTTTACCGGTGATATTTGGCAGAACCACCCTTGCTGTGTCGTGTGCATGAACGAAAACCAAGTAGAAGCCAATCCAGAGTGGACCCAAAAAACGCTCAATGCGTTAGTAAGAGCGTCTATATATGCACAGCAAAACAAAGTTGAAACAGCCGAAATGCTATCGCGAGATGGTCGAGGTTATTTGCCGATGCCTGCAGAGGTGGTTATTCGTGCCATGAGCCATTATGACGTTGATGACTACGCAAGCCCCAGGGCGATTCGCCATAGCGAGTGGGGAAGCGGCCGGATCGATTTCGCTCCTTTTCCCTATGCATCGGCCACGCGCCAGTTGGTTAGCGCAATGAACGATACGCTAGTAGGCGGTGATACCACGTTCTTGAATGGGCTGGATCCTAATTTCGTGGCAGAAGATTTAGTGGATTCTCGTTTTGTGCGACGAGCGATGGAGCAGTATCCGGAGGCGCACTTGCCCAATACGCCAGAAGCCCAGCGCTGGGAGCGCGAAGAGAGGATTGAGCTATGAGTCATAGTATCAGCAGCGCAGATATAGCTGCCCGGCCGAGAGCCATGCCATGGATTAAGCTTCGTCGCCAATTGATGGGCAAAATAGCGTATCCATTGATTGGCCTAGCGATTCTCTTGGCTTTTTGGTGGTTCGGTGGCTACTTAATTGCCAGTAATCCTGCAACGCAGGCTTTTGCGGGGTTTGCTCCAGCGCAAGCACTGCCACAAGCTTGGCAGCTATTTATTTCAGGCACGTTAATGGGGACTGTTTTGCCGAGCCTTTACCGTATTGGAATGGGGTTATTATGGGCAATATTAGTGGCGGTGCCGGTAGGCATTTTAGTAGGTGCTTCCCCGGTATTACGCCAAATCACCGGCTTTCCTTTTCAACTGCTTCGAATGGTAAGCCCTTTGGCGTGGATGCCCATCGCGGTACTAGCGTTTGCGACCTGGGACGGGGCAATTATTTTTCTTATCTTTATGGCTGCGCTCTGGCCCATTCTGTTTTCAACTGCCTTTGCGGTTCAGCGTATCGACCCGATGTATTTCAAGATTGCGCGCAACTTTGGGGCTTCACCACTAGCTAGCCTACAGCGACTTGTGTTGCCCGCTATAGCGCCCGATATTTTAGCGGGCTTTCGCTTGGCGTTAGGTATCGCCTGGGTAGTGTTAGTGCCCGCCGAATACCTGGGGGTGACAAGTGGCCTTGGCTACGCGATTAATGATGCCCGAGATATTCTCGCTTATGACCTGCTCGCTGCCTTAGTGCTTATTATCGGCATTATTGGCTACTTATTGGATAGCGTTATCGTGATGCTAATTCGATATCTCGGGTGGCAAAACAGTGATTAAGATAAGCTTTTCAAACGCCTTGCGCGAACAGAAGTTACAGGGAGAAGCACTATGAATACGCCGCCATTGAGACACAAGAGTCAGGATATCAACCAAGATACCTTGATCCTCTCTGAGGCGGCGCATTTTCTGGGAAGCTCGTTAGAAGCGGATACCACGATTCCTGCGGTACTACGTTCGCTCTCGCAGTTGGCAGGGCTAAACCGGGGTCGTGTGGTTCTTCCAGACGCTGATAATCAAATGCTCCGGATTGCCTACGCTTATGGGCTGCAGCCGTTTGAAAAAGCGCGGGGTATCTATCGCCGGGGAGAAGGTATTACTGGCAGTGTCATGGAGGCGGGGCGTGTCTGTGTGGTGCAGAACATTGATGAAGAAGATAATTTTCTTTTTCGAGCGGTTACTCGTGATGTGCTTCCAAATGATGTCGTAGCATTTATCGCTGTTCCCATCCTATTGGATGAAATGCCCGTGGGTGTTTTGGCATGTCATCGATTGCGCAATCGCCCGCGTGGTATCCAAACCGATTTGCATCTGCTGCGCATTATTGCTGCCATGATTGGGCAAATGCTGCGCATCAAAGAGTTAATTAGGCAGCGTACTGAGCGGTTAGAGAATCAAAATAGTGCGCTGCGCTCGGCGTTAGAGCGCCACAAAGTCCAAGATCAGCTTCTCGGTAGCAGTTCTAAGCTTAAGCAAGCGCTTGATGAAGCGATTCAAGTTGCCAATAGCGATGCCACTATTATGCTTCAGGGCGAATCAGGCACAGGTAAAGAGCGGTTCGCACGACTGATACATGCACATAGCTCGCGTGCCAAAAATCCATTTGTGTGTATCAACTGCGCAGCCATTCCTGAGCACTTATTGGAGGCTGAGCTATTTGGTCATGAAAAAGGCGCATTTACCGGAGCGATACGTAGCCGTGCAGGCAAAGTAGAGGCTGCTAATGGCGGCACTTTGTTTCTGGATGAAATTGGCGACATGCCTCTAGAGCTGCAAACTAAAATGCTACGTTTATTACAAGAGCGCAGTCTGCAGCGCGTAGGTGGGGATCAGGAAATCCCCGTCGATATTCGCGTACTCACCGCCACTCATATGGATCTTCAGCAGGCGGTTAATAATGGCGAGTTCCGTCTTGATCTCTTCTACCGCCTTAATGTGGTACCACTGCGTTTGCCGCCGCTACGGGAGCGAGAGGGTGACGTAGCACTGCTGGCACACTATTTTCTTAACGTGTTCAATTTGCGCCATGATCGACAGCTGAATTTCGACTCAGGCGTTGTCAGTCGGCTGGATAGCTATCCTTGGCCTGGCAATATTCGTCAGCTTGAAAATGTCATCGAACGTGCCGTGCTTACTTCACGTGGCGTGGGTATTTCATCTGCTCACATAGAGCACATCCTGCATGATGAGTCGCAAATTGAACGCTATCCTGGGCCTAATCATCATGTTAATTCAATAGTAAGCAATACGAGTAAGCTAAGGATTGATGATGCTGAAGTAATTCCTGGGCGCACCTATGCAGGAATAGGTAATGCTTTACAAGATGGATTGCCGTTTGACGGTGTTGGACGGCCATATCAACGTATAGCTGATGCCGATCCCGACCAGTTAATTGCCGTGCTGCGTAAGGTACGTGGCAACAAAACTGAAGCAGCCCGGCAGCTTGGTCTAAGTCCTCGTCAGTTAGCCTACCGGCTACAAAAATTGGGTATCGATAAAACCCTTTATCGCTAAGCTCTCAATCGCAAGGCCTCAATCTAAGTCTTCAATCTTAAGCCCCTGTCTGCGCAAGGGCTTTGGAATGGCCTTGGGGTTACTTTGCGATAATGGCTGTAGCCAATTGGCTAGCTGTCTGCCAATTCAATATGGAAGTTGACTGGGTTACGCATAGTATTAGCGACGGGAGAATAGAAATTGGCGTGTTTGACAATATCGTCAAGAGCTTCGCGTGAGGCATCACCCTCAATCACCACTTTTACCCGTATATCCTGAAAACCCATGTCGGAAGAGATCATTTCAGCGCCCCCAGCGCCCCAAGCGGCAGGGTTGCCAATATCCCCTTCAATAAAAATCTCCAATTTAGATAGCTTAACCTGTTTCCATGTGGCGACCGCGGTAATGCCTACGGCCAAGCAGCCTCCTAGCGCAGCAAGGACAATTTCACCAGGAGCGGGAGCAGTATCCTGGCCAAATAGGTGTGGAGGTTCATCAACCACGACTGGCTGGTGCTCACCTACATAGTTCAGCGTGCGATACTGACCTTCGCAAACAGTATGCACTTTGTTAGTACCGCGCATTTTAGGATTATTACGGCCTTTTTCGGCGAAGCCTAAAAGCCCCTCCCGATCAATAGGGCGCAAATAGTGGCTAACGGTTTGAGGCGTGTCTGTTGCGGTTGCCATGGTAGGCTCCTTGCATCATCAAAGTGGCAATGGTGTTGTATATAGCTGTCTTATGTTATATCGACAAAGTGTAAGAGCATTATGCATACCATAGGCGGGTTAAACATTTACTATCAATCTGTTAGCTTTTTCCTGTGATCAACTATAAACATTAAAGATCTAATATTAATAACAATGTCGACAAGTAATTGTTGTCAATGTCGACATTGTTTATGCGTACAGCATTGCCCAAATCTCATTAGGCTGTACAAATCTGTTACACTAGATTCAGTTGTATTCAATTAAGTATTATTCAGATAAGCGAGGTTTCATGAACAACGTTATTGATCTCCTAAAATCTCACCGTTCAATTCGTAAATTTAGCGACAAGAAAATTTCCCACGAACTGTTAGTGGAGCTTATTCAAGCCGGGCAGGGCGCGGCTACGTCTAGCCATGTTCAAGCGTATACCGTTATCCATGTCAAAAATCAGGCTAACCGCGAAAAAATTGCCGA
Organism: Vreelandella neptunia; assembly: GCF_022489065.1. Lineage (GTDB taxonomy): Bacteria > Pseudomonadota > Gammaproteobacteria > Pseudomonadales > Halomonadaceae > Vreelandella > Vreelandella neptunia_A. The sequence goes on from NZ_JAKVTW010000003.1 coordinate 267,367, forward strand.
ATTAGCTGGGGGGCAGGGTTACATTGCTAGCTGCTCAGATTTCTTGGTGTTTTGTGCCGATATGAAGCGTCCTACGGAGGCGTCGGAGCGTACTGGATCCAATGTTAACCGAGGCATGACAGAGCAGTTGCTGGTGGCCACTGTGGACACGGCGTTAATGGCACAGAACGTAGCGGTAGCTGCTGAGTCTGAAGGGTTGGGGATCTGCTATATCGGCGGTATCCGCAATAATCCGCAAGAGATTAGTGATCTGCTACGCCTACCCGATCACGTCTATCCCGTGTTTGGCATGTGTCTTGGCTACCCTGATCAAGACCCTGAGGTAAAGCCCCGCCTAGCAGTAGAAGCGGTTCTTAAAGAAGACTACTACACTGATGATAGCGAGCAGGTACAAACCTTCGACGCCACTATGCAGGCTTACTACCAAGCCCGTAGCAACAGTAATAAAAATACCGACTGGTCGCATAATCTTAAGCCACTTTTCGACAACAAGCTTCGCCCTCACATGCGTGATTTCTTGATCAAACGTGGTTTTGAAATGAAGTAGCGTTGAGGTGAAATAAGGGCTTGGCACACTTTTTAATAGGATTTTTGGAAAAGCGAATGCTCTGTTCGTTATTAGAGATTCTCTTTTCCTCGCTATCAGGAGCTTCACCGCATGCGCGTATTTGCTAACCCCGTCGGTTCCGGCTCTCTTTGGTTCGACAATCTCACTACTGCTGACGGTACCCCCGTTGCCTATGACCCTCAGGCGCGAGCTTTTGTACCAATGCCACCGTTCTGTATTAATCGGGACATTATCGGCTGCAACTGGATCGCACCTGAAGAGGGCGCTTTTTGCCGCTCTTGTGCCATGACGGCTTTGGCACCCGACCCGGAACTTCCCAATGCGATACCCAATTGGGCGAAAACCGAAGCGGCCAAACGTTGGGTGCTCGATAATTTGGGTCGTTGGCACTGGTTCCGCCCGGAGGACCCAGGTGCGCCGCCAGCTTTCCATCTGCTGGCTGAGGGTCGCACACCCGTTCCGATGGGGCATATAGAAGGCGTGGTAACCATTAGTGTGGCGGAAGTGGATCCCGTCCTTGTCACCACCCGTCGCGAGGCACTTGATGAGCCTTACCGCACCATGATTGGCCATATGCGTCATGAAATATCGCACATGCTTTGGTGGCGGCTAAGCCTGCGTGATGACTTTCTAGACGCTTTTCGCGAGATGTTTGGGGATGAGCGTCAAGATTATACCGCAGCGCTTCAACGTCACTATACAGAAGGCCCGCCACCGAATTGGAAAGAGAGCTTTCTGACGACTTATGCCTCCGCACACCCTCATGAAGACTGGGCTGAGACTGCCGCACACCTGCTGCATTTAACGGACATAGCCGATAGTTTTGCAGCATCAGAACTCTCATCGCCGCAACTGCCCAGCCATCAGTGGGAGCCGTATGCAGAACCAGATCCGGAGCGTTTGATTTACGTAGCGGCAGAGCTCACGGTGGGGGTGAATCACGTTAACCGTTCAATGGGCTTGCCTGATCTCTACCCCTTTGTGCTCTCAGAAGCCGCGCGTCATAAGCTTGCGTTTGTACATGATTGGCTGCGCCGGGGTGCGCAAGGGCTGTAATAGAGCTATACGTTAATACGTTGACGAGTCGTTATGACATAGACGCGTCATTAAGTCGTAATGAGATGGCCTTAACTGTATAAGCAAGATGATAGCAATAGACGATTACGACAGATGAGAACAACAAAGACCGAGCCACTACCCATGGCCTCGGTCATACAGCATGGAGATTGAACGATGAATCTAAACCGCGCTTACCGACTGTTAGCCGCTTTCTACACAGTGATCCTGATCATAGGTGTTATCGCTTTAATGGCAGGTGGTGGAACGCTGTTAGCGCCCGTGTATTTGCTTTTAGGGGCGCTAGCGGTGATTGGGCTGTGGGGATATATCCTCAAACGAGGGTTTATGAATCCTCGTATGTGGCGGCCCCTAGCAGGGGTATTGGCGGTGGGTATTGCGCTTCAGTTATTCATAATGCTCACTACACCGCTCTCCAGCGCCGTCTTAACGTGGATGCTTACCAGCAGCATTTTTTCCGTTTTGTTAGTCATCATGCTTTACCACTATGGCAATCGCGATCAACCTCTATGGGCGACGGATGAAGAGCACGTAGCTGCTCGTCAGTTAGATAATTTATTAACGAGTAGTTCTCCATTAAAAGCTGTCACGCGTGATGGGACGCGGGAAAATAGCGTTAAAGTGTCAAAATCTGCTAACGGTTACCAAGCCAGCGTGACGCGACGTACACAAGAGGGGCAGGAACGATTCGAAGAGCGATTCCAGTATCCCGAAACGCTAGTGTTTTTCTTAGAGAAATTTACTAGCGTTACGGTTAATGATTTTCAGCCCATTTCATTAGGTGATAAAAGCAAGGCTCAGTAAGATTTATAAAAATCAAGCTACTGAACTACTGTCTTTTATAGTCAGTAGTTCTTTAAGTTGTGGCTCAAGTGCTTCCCTGATTTTTGCGTGGAAAGGTTTTAATCCTTCATGCATACCTTGTTCAGCTTTCATATGATCGATGTAATAGGCATACCTAGTGCCATGGTGCTCTATAGCGTCACTCACTTGTATGAAGTGGAATCCTGATAAAGCTAGTAACCTAGGTAGCCGAGGTTCCATCATAGCAAAAACATGGTATTTTCCACTTAAAATAGCTAGTGAATAAGTACATAGAAAGAGTGCAACTGCTATCATCGGGAACGTGTTTTCTTCTTCGATCGTAAAATTTTGGTCAGTTAGTTTTTTTTCATTTTGTTTTTTTATTTTATGGTAAGTACGAAAGTTTCTTGAAATTGCTAAACGTGATGCCTCACATTGCTCGAGCTTCGGCATTCTGGCGGGATGGATGGTTTCGTGGTTTAGACTTCTGTCTCCCTGTATTTCTACAGGTAATTTGTTAAAATTAGAGGTTGGGTCAATTGAAGGTATAATCAAGCGCATGCATCCAGCTAGTAAACCGCTTCTTTTATGTTCGATTAAACAATGTAGAGAGTTTTCGTCATATCCGTCTGTCTCAATTTTTTTTGATTTATCTTCTTTCATTTCGTAGTTAAACTCTTTTAAAAAAACCTCATGGCGTAGCTCTAAAGCTCTTTGTTTTTCTTGGGGCGTTTTAGCTAATATGAATCGATAGTCGTTTAAAAAATTTCTCAATACTTCGTGATCTAATGATCTTGTAGGCTTTTTGGCTCCTGGAGAGATCATGCTTTAATTTCCTTTAAAAGAATGTGATTTTAATAAAATTATGAAGGAAATTCGCGGCTGAATTATAGTTTTTTTATCATGTTGCTCATTTTTTCTGGCCGTCCTAAGTGAAAACCTTGACCGTAAGTTATGCCATAAGATTTTAATATTGGTAACAGAGCTTCTTGATCCACAAATTCGGCAATTGTTTGCTTTCCGAAGCCTTTGGCTATGTCGGCTATGGCTCGGACAATCACACGGCTGTCAGGGCTAATCAGTAAGCTTCGAATGAATGAGCCATCAATTTTAATATAATCAACGGGTAACTGCCCAAGGTAATGGAAACTGCTGAAGCCAACACCGAAGTCGTCCAGAGCAGTGCGGCACCCAAGGTCACGCACGGCCTGCAATACGCCGCGTGCGGTAGAGAAATCGGTAACGGCCGCCGTTTCAGTGACTTCCAATATTAAGTGGTGGGGGTCAGCGCCACTCGTGGCTAATTCCTCAGCCAGGTAACGCTTTAGCCCTTCATCGTGGAGAGACTGACCAGAAAGGTTAACGGCCAGCGTAATGCCTCTATCCTGAAGTCGGCTCAGTGCTTTTAAACTGTGCCGTAAGACCCAGCGATCAATTAATACGATTTGACCGCTCTGTTCAGCAATAGGAATAAAGTGCGCGGGAGCAATTAGGCTGCCGTCTGCGTTTCGCATCCGCAGTAGCACCTCGTGGTGTTTAATGTCTTGATCGGCTAAGCGCATAATGGGTTGCACCATTAGCTCAAAACTATCTGTTTCTAGCGCATTGTGAATTTGCTCAACCCAATAAACCCGCTCTTGTAGCTCGTCTTTGGCATTCTCGGCTTCGGAAAGTAAGTGCCACTGCTGGAGCCCGCTCTCTTTAGCTTTGTACATAGCCACATCGGCGCTAGCCATTAGCTCGGCAGGCGTATTGCCATGGGTTGGGAATAGGGCTATGCCGATACTGGCTGTAACTCGATGCCGTCGCTCTCCAACAACAAAGCCGATACCTTCTAATAACTGAACGATATATTGCGCGACTCTAACCGCTTGTTCGGCATTGTCATCTTCCAGTAGAAGCGAAAATTCGTCACCCCCTAGGCGGGCGATGACACCGCGGCGCCCTAGGTTATGAAAAAGGGTGTCTGCCACTTCACGCAATAAATTGTCTCCTACGTGGTGCCCGCTCAGCTCGTTAACTTCTTTGAACTGGTCTAAGTCCAGTAGCAGTACTGCACCTTGTGCATTAGGCGCGCGTTCAATTGCGATTTGCAGCGCATTTTGGAAGTAGCGTCGGTTGTAAAGCTCCGTGAGCGGGTCGCGTTCGGCAAGCCACGTAAGCCGGGCTTCAGCAGCCTTGCGTTCGGTAATATCTAGGCCAACCGAAATGCGGGAGACCTTGACTTGGTTACCCGTTTGTAAAGGCGCGTGATACCAAGCAATGGTGTGTATGTGTTGGTCGGGGGTGCGAAGTGTTTGTTCTTCTTGTTGAGGAAGGGTAAATGTATTCAATGAGGTAGTAATGCCAGCATCAAATACATCCACAAAAAGACGTCCAAGCAGGGACGTTTGACTCATTCCTAGCATCAGTTGGGTATATTCATTAACTAGATTGATTCGTCCCGTACTGTCTTGAGCAATGATAAATACCTGAGCGGTATCGAGTAAGCCATTGACAAAGTCACGCTCCTTGGCCAACTCCTCAATACGCTCAGCTAATTGATTACCGCGTTCTTGAACCTCACCTTCAAGCATTGCGAGCTGGTGTGAAAGCTCCAGCGTGATGCTTTCAAGTACGTCTATTTCGTCTGGAATGCCGCGACGATGGTTGGGTATGGCGGCATGTATATCACTAAACTTCCCGTTGGCCAGGGCTGGCAGTAGTCCGGCGACTCTGCGCAATCGAGCCATAGGGCCAAGTAGTATGGCAAGGAGTAGTAACTCAGCGGCAATCCAGCCGAGCACCCCCACGAACAGCAGTGTGCGAGTATCTTTATTAATAGCTTCAATTTGACCGGTAATATCTGATATCAGCAGGAAATAGCCAATATTGCTACGCTCGTTGTCCTCTTCCATTCGTACTGCGCTAAGTTCCAAATGCCTGCCTGCATCTTGAAGGCTTAGTGGTGCTTCCATTAAACGTCGAACGGGCACGGCGTCTGCCGCATGCTGCAACGGTACTAGGCTTTGTTCTTCACTGGTTAGTGCTAAAAGGTGACCGTTCCATCCTTCCAACTTTCGTGAGGCTGTTATATGGCTGTCTTCAGCTAGCCCTGTAACCAATAACGCGACTTCGCTGCCAGAGACTTCTTTTGCTTGACGGGTAACATCAGCCAATGAGCGAGAAAGTACCACCATACCGACGCTTTCACCTTCTACCAATACTGGCACAGCAGCGAATTGTTGGCAGTTGGTTGAGCAGCGAAGCGTTGTTAGTGGCTGTTCAGTATTCATAACTCGCCGGACCCAACTGAGGATGGGTAGCTGCGATTCAGTATTGCCTAAGCCCCAACTGCCAAGCACTTGGCCATTCGTATTGATAATTAAAATTTCATCGATGCCTGCCTCAAGCTGAAGTGCTGGCCATTGCGAATCTAGTGCTTGTTCAACATCAATGTTATTTCCTTCTTGCAAAGGTGAACCTAAGCTTGCAGATGCGGCGGTCAAGCCCGCCAACTGACGTAAGTTGTCAGAGGAACGAGCTAACGCTAAACGAATTTCACGCTGCTGACGATCATGGTGTTGACTGCGGCTTTCTTGAAACTGGCGTGTTAGGTTCTCGTGCCCCAGCCAGGTAAACAGACTCACTAGCGCTAAGAGCAGAAGGCTGCTTAAAGCGATGACGCGCCAAGTGAGGCTAAGGCGCTGAGGAATCCGGAAAAATTCAGATGTGTTCATCGCAGTTTATCCTAGCCAGTAGCGAGTAAATCGTTAGAAACGAAGCGATACCTGAAACAGCCACATATTCCAACGTCTACTGGTTTCAACTGCGTCATCATTTCCTTGGTTAGGCCACCACCCTGTGCCATCGACATGATGATATTCACTTGCAATCATCACCTGAGGATGTGGAGTCCACTGCAGGCCAAACGTCAGGTCATCTGCAAACTGAGAATGTGCAGGTCCAAAGCCGTTTGCTTCAAATGTCTTACCTGAACGGTCATTTCGATTATTCACTAAACTATCGTAGCGTACCAACCACTGCCAGTTATTGTTAAAACGGCGGGTAAACTGAAGATACCAGCTTTCTCCTCGTGTGCTTGAATTGGCAACACTGTCGAATTCGGAAAGCTTAAGATGCCTAGTAGCGTATTCTGCGGTAAGTGTCCATAGCTCTTGATTATATTGTAATGAAAATATCAAGGGCTGGAATTGAAAAGATCCATCACCAGGACGATGACCATCTGAACTATATTCCGCATTAGCTTTTGCAGCGCTAATGGCTGTAATAATGCGCCCACCATCATGCTCGTAGCGGATTTGGCCAATTGCTGAACTGCCAGGCTTTAAAGAACCAGGAAAGCTATCAAGGCCTAATGTTCGTTCTACATCATTTTCAATACGCGCCCTACCAAATCCAACTTGAGAGCGGATAGTACCGTTTACAAGCTTTTCGTCGTGATATAGCGTAACCCCATCTCCTGATAGGCCCAACGAGCGAGTTCGATCAAAGTAAATGGATTGAGGTAATAATATGCTAGGGCGAGTAAAGGCAACATCGCGTGTTTGATTGTAAAACCCAAAAGGATTTTTAATCCGCCCTAGTTGAATGCCAAAGGTGCGCTGCTGGTCTGAGATCATTTGATAATCAATCAAACCGTAATCAAGCTCTGGATGTGCATCGCTACCACTGCCTCCTGCTCGGCGACTAAGCAATTGCGCAGCGATTAATATATCTTGATGAGGACGCATCGAGGCATTGAGGCCAGCTTCTGTGTACTTAAAACTACCTGCTCCTTGGCTACTGGGGCCAAAAAAGTCGTTATCATCTGTAATAATCAGCGCCTGACTTAGAAAACCATGCACCTGTAAGGTATCCACGATGCTTTCTTCGCTTTGCGCGTGAGTAGAAAATAAAAATATGAAAAAACCTAAGAGTGCAGCAACCACTCTATATTCACTCAATCGAAATGACTTGGACACTATCATCCAGATACTCCCTTTCAATATATCCTATAGCTCCAGGAGTGCTGGCGATCCTATCGCGCATCTCCACTTGATTACTAACGCGATCAGGTGCTTGACCGGTACCGGAAAAGACCATTCGATCCCAAGCGAGCTGTAATTGGTGAGGGTAAACAGACAAATGCTCTTTGGTGAAGCGAGCATGCACTGCATTATTACTGTCTAGTACAAAGACTCTTGCTGCTTGTCCGTTTGGCCAAGTACGCTGGCGCATGGCGAAAATGGCCCGTACCGTATCACGGTTTAGCAAGTTGATGGTTACATCTGGGTTTGCGACCAAAAAAATAGGTGACTCTCGGGCGATGACCGGAGAGGTGGACAGTGAAAAGTACGCTATAAACACAGCAACTGAGATAGCCCTAACTGTTCGTGATAACGAACAGCCTGTTAAAACTAACGATGTCATCGGTGGATGCTGTTCCAATGTCTATTGAATGCAAAACTAAGGCAGCATTTAGAAATGAACTGCAACTGATGCATGTATGGTTTGATGACAATTTCCCCCTGAAAACCCTTGAATATTTGTTTTTCCTATTGACAATCGTTAATAATAGGTGTTTGTAAGAAAAATAATGCCATTTCGGCACAAATTATTCGTAAACACTACAACAAATTCATTAGATTTACAGGCTGTTATGTCAACGTATTAGAAAGTGATGAGTTAATACGCTCGTTTCATACGGCCTCACTGATTGGTTGCTTGGAAAGACTCCGATGTCTGATACTCGGTCAACGGTGGTTTATATTTTAATAGGGCGTGATCGAAAGAGGGCAGAACAGGTAAGCTTAGAGTCTGAATGACTTAGCATCGTGAAATAAAAAACGCCCAGCTAGGCTGGGCGTCATCGCTATTCGGTCAATGTTTACTCAACGAGCTCAAGCAAACGATCAGGGTAGTTGGTGAAAAGACCGTTTACGCCCATTTCCATCAGACGCTCCATCTCATCGGTTTCATTGATAGTATAAACATGTACCGGCAGGCCGTTTGCGTTTGCCTGTTGGATGAAGTCAGCATCAATGACTTCCTCACCTTCGTAGATGAAGTTGGTGCCCAGACCTACCGAGTAATCTGCTACCGCTTGAAAGTCTTCATCGGTGATTTCCTCCGGCCCTGGTGTTACGCCAGTCCACTCAACTAAACGCCCGTCTTCCTTTTCGCTGGGGTAATACCAAACCAGTTGAATGAGCGGCACCTTGTCGTTTAATTCGTGGACTTTCAACAGACTCTCTTGCTCGAAGGACTGCACTAGCACACGGCCACTCTCGATCATATTGTGCTCTTCCAGCATCGCTACCAAGGCCTCTTCCAAGCCAGGATTCAACTGGGGAGACTTGGTTTCAATGTAGTAGCGGGCATCGTGGCCAAAACGCTCAAATAGCTCATCCAGCGTTAGCATCTGCGTGCCTTCAAAGGCGGCGTCGGCGCTTTCGGGATTCTCTTCGTTAAACCAAGTGCCGGTATCTAGCGCTTTGAGTTCTTCCAGCGTGTAATCATTTATTGCGCCTTCCCCATCGCTGGTGCGATCAATGGCATCATCATGAAACACCACTAATTCGCCATCGGAGGTGATTTGTACGTCCAGCTCCAAATAATCCACATCCCACTCATGGGCGAGTTCATAGGCGCCCAAGGTACTTTCTGGCGCATGGCCGCTGGCGCCACGATGAGCAATTACCTGAAATGACTCCAGATCTTTTAGCTGCTGCTCTAAGGGAGAGGTTTCTGCCAATGCGGAAGAAGTAGCAGCACCAGCGAAAAGGCCTAGCGACACAGCGACAATCAAAGGATGACGTTGCATGGGAGCTCCTTAATTGAATATTTGTTCAATAAGCCTACAGGCCCTGCAGCGTTAAAGCCAAATGGCAGGAATACATTAGCGTTGCAGCGTGGCACGAATAGAGTAGACCTTGCTGATCAATGCTTGTGCCTCTCTTCTGGAGTTCAAACGCGCAAATTGAATATGTCTATAGCGTGGATTTACCATATCGGAAAAGTAGCGTTTACGGTTTTGCCGCCACGTTTTTAGTGACCAGAGTAGAATTGAGTCACGGCTTAAGAACGTTTTTCGGAAACTCTCGCGATTGCCGGTACCGGGCCAGAGTTCTTCTTGGCGGATAATACGTTTAAATGCACGCTTTATGGCTTGGCAGAATACCAGCAAGAAGGGGTAATCAATCCACACCACCATGTCAACATCTCGCCACTTAATATGCCGAGTGCGATCAAAATTACCATCCAGTACCCAACCTTCAGGTGAAGCTGCTAAAGCCTCTTCCAGCTTGGCAAAAAAGATATCGTCAGGTGTTCCTTTCCAGTCAGCACGCCAAAACAACTGATCAAGCTGAAAGCAGGGAGCGCTCAACGCTTCTGCCAACTGCCTTGCAAGGGTGCTTTTGCCACTGCCACTCGTGCCGACCACGTTGATTTTCATGCTGAATTCTCTTTGGTTGGCGCGGCATTTTAATGAGTGCTCGTAGGGTGAGCAAGAGAGTTATATGGAAAGCTGTATAAAATAAATTTAACTTAAAAAGCGGTATTAACATACATTATCAACGTTATAGAGCTGCTAATCTTAAGAGCACGAGTTTAAGCGTGTAATGCTACTTTCAATTGGATTTCAACAATGCATACAAAACCAGGACGATTGCCCTCTGTTATCAGTTTTATAATCGTGCTGCTGGTGGGCGTGTTGCTCGGCAGTGTGGTTCAAACTCAAATTAATCTCGCTGCGCTTCAGGGCATGGGCGTTGAAATACCCACTTCGCTGCGTCTGAAAACCACGCTTCAAGATCTCATCACTTTTGCACCCATCTATGCAGCGCTGTTTTCAGTTGGCTTTGCGCTAGCTCAATTAGCAGCGATATGGCTCTCGCGTTGGCTGGGTGGAAGGTTTCATTCACTATTGAGTGCGGGGTCGGCAGTGGTAGCGCTGTTGGTGACATTGAAAACTGTCGATTTCTTTGCTCCCATGCCAACGTTGATCGCGGCCACGCGCAGTATTTTCGGGCTAGTGGCAATGCTGGTCACCGCCGCACTGGCGGGCTGGTTATTCGCGGTTCTTCTAAGATGTTTACGTCGCTCCCCTCCAATTAATAGCTACGCTAGCGTGGCAATAGTGCTCGGCACAACGAGCTTCTTGGCTGTGCCACCTGTTCAAGCTCAGCAGAGTCACTTCTACCAGGTTGATACAATAGCAGAAGATTTAGAGCACCCTTGGTCGCTCGCTTTTCTGCCCGATGGACGCATGTTAGTGACCGAACGCCCTGGTCGACTGCGCTTACTCAATGCCGAGGGTAATACACTCGTGGCGTCTATTAGTGGCGTTCCAGACGTGTACGCTTCAGGACAATCAGGCTTATTTGATGTGCTTTTATCACCGCAATTCGAAGACGATCAGCGGGTTTATCTTAGCTACGCCTGCGGCAGTGCAGATGCTAATCACACCTGCCTTGCCACCGGCGAGCTGGTAGAAAGCAGCCTGGAAAACGTCGAAGAGATTTTCAGAGTGCAGCCTGCCAAACAGGGCGGTGCCCACTTCGGTGCCCGCTTGGCCTGGCTGCCAGATAACACGCTGATACTGACGCTGGGTGATGGTTTTGATTACCGGGAAGAGGCCCAAAACCTTCACAATCATATCGGCAGTATCGTTCGTCTTAATCGCGATGGCAGCGCGCCGGAAGACAACCCATTTGTAGGTCGGGACGATGCCCGACCGGAAATCTACAGCTATGGTCACCGCAATGTGCAGGGACTGGTATTTGATACTGAAAATCAGCGCCTGATTGCTCACGAGCACGGCCCCCGTGGTGGCGATGAAATTAACATTATCGAAGCGGGCGCCAATTACGGTTGGCCCATTGCGACGGGCGGTTTGGATTACACCGGTGCCCGAGTCACGCCGTTCAAAGAGTATCCTGGTACCGTGACACCTGTACTGGAATGGACACCTTCCATCGCTCCTTCGGGTATGGCGATCTATACCGGTGAGCTTTTCTCTGAATGGCAGGGAGATCTGTTAGTCGGCGCCCTGGTCGATCAACAAGTTCGCCGAATCAGTTTATCTGCTGACGGTTCAAGCGCGGAAGATGTAGAGAGCCTTTTCGGCGAACTGGAAGAGCGTATTAGAGATGTGCGCGTCGGCCCAGAAGGGGCAGTGTATCTACTTACCGATAGCCCTGAAGGCAGAGTGCTGCGAGTAACACCGCAGTAAGCAAACAATGAAAGGCGCCTAAGAATGGCAGTTCATACAGAGCACCACCGATCACACCGAACAGGCTGGCTACGCGCTGCGGTGCTGGGCGCCAATGATGGTATTGTGTCGACCAGCAGCCTGATATTAGGCGTTGCAGCCGCCAGTACCTCACAGAGCGATATCATGCTGGCTGGCGTTGCTGGTCTAGTGGCTGGCGCTATGTCGATGGCTGCCGGTGAGTATGTTTCGGTTAGCTCGCAATCTGACACTGAACATGCCGATCTCAATATCGAACGCAAAGCACTGGCTGATCATTACGAGCTAGAGCAGGATGAACTCGCCGCTATATATGTCACCCGCGGCTTAGATCCTGGATTGGCAAGCCAGGTCGCTGAGCAATTAATGACCAGCGATGCCCTAGGCGCACATGCTCGGGATGAAATTGGTATCACCGATACTGGTCAGGCTCGACCACTCCAGGCCGCCCTCTCATCAGCAGCGACTTTCACCACGGGGGCGCTGCTGCCGTTATTGGTCGCCTGGTGGGCACCATCATCATTATTAACGCCTCTGGTAGCACTGTTTTCACTGCTCTTCCTGGCTTTGTTGGGCGCTTTAGCAGCTCGCGTCGGTGGTGCACCTATCTGGAAAGCTGCAGCACGAGTGATGCTCTGGGGGGCGCTTGCGATGGCGTTAACCGCTGCCATTGGGCTTATGTTTGGAGTTGTGGCTTGAATGCGTGAGCGCTGAATGGAGCGTTCTTATTGAAGAACTGGATTCAAGAGGGGGGCTTGCAGATAGCATTACCGATATCCCGCTCGTGTATCTCTGGCAATTATTAATGTTGAAGTTCTTGCATCACACCTCAGCATTGCTGCGGCCAGAAGCCTCAATAATCTCATGGTGTATGCGTTGCTGTTGCTCAGCGGAGAGGTTTTCATACGAACAGACAAATAGTTTTTGCGCGTATCGCTCAAAAAGAGCAGCAAGGCTAGGTGGTGTTTTTTTAATCTGCTCTGCTCTCGCCAGCCCCTGCACACTTGTCAGTTTCCTATACTCCTCCATGACTTGGTTACGCATTGCATGGCAGTACTCTGCTGCCTCAAGATAACTGGTTCTGCCTGCCGAGAGGTCTGCTTTAGCAATAGAAGAAATACGCTGGATTTGCGATATATAACGTGCTCTCGGGTATGAGCATCGTTACTCACATCAATACCGGCACTGCGTTTTTCCTCAGTCATAGAGCTCCTCCTGGTAACGACTAGGCGCAAAGCGCTCACTGATTCATTATAGCGACCGGCCGCCTGCCTTGAAGGCGTTGGTAGAGTAGCATGGCTGGGAAGGTTTTAACGTAGGTAAGTAAAAGTGTGGAAGTATAAGTTAGCAATAGGTTGAATTACGCTTAGATACCTGCACTTATTAATAAGTAACTAATTCACAAGGAGCCGTTATGACAACGTTAGTGATTGGCGCGAACGGACAGATAGGCAAACAGTTTTGCGAACTGGCCCAAAAAGCGGGCACGCCTATCAAAGCGATGATTCGCAGTGAAGAGCAGGCAGCCTGGTTCAAAGAGCACGGCATCGATACCGTGGTGGCTGATTTAGAAGGCGAATTTGAGCACGCCTTTGACGGCTGCGACCAAGTGGTCTTTACGGCGGGTTCAGGGCCTCACACCGGGCCAGACAAAACGCTGATGATTGATCTTTTCGGTGCCATTCGTACCGCCGATATCGCCAAACAAAAGGGCCTTTCCCGCTACATCATGATCAGCGCCATGCGCGCGGAACAACCGCTTGAGGCGCCCGAGAAAATGCGCCCCTACATGGCCGCAAAATTTGCTGCCGATGCCCACCTTCGCAACAGCGGTATGCCCTACCTCATTCTCAAGCCTGGGCGTTTGACTGACGAATCCGCCAGTCAGCAGTTTGCCAGCTCACTAGAGGAAGCCGGCGACAACCAAATCTCCCGCGCCAACGTTGCCCACGCGTTACTTCACGCTGTGCAAAAGCCCGATGTGGTAAACCAAGAGTATCTGCTGCTGGATGGCAAACGTTCGATTGGCGAGATTATTCAGTAGCCAAGTCGCAGCCACTCCTCACGCATTGACCCCCTTCATGCCTTCCGGTGTATAGCGCTCGCCGATGACCGGAAGGCGTGCAATGGCCGCTTCGAGCTTTTGTTGCTCATCGGTGGTTAGTTTAATGGACGCTGCTGCGGCATTCTCTTCAAGGTAGCGCAACCGCTTGGTGCCCGGAATCGGTACGATGTTGTCGCCTTTGGAGAGCAGCCAGGCCAGCGAGAGCTGAGCAGGGGTGCAGCTTTTGAGCGCTGCGATGTCGCCAATCACCTCCGCGATTCGGCGGTTAGTATCCATGGCCTGTTCAGAGAAGCGAGGTAAGTTAGAACGAAAATCACCTTCGCCGAAATCAGCGTTCTCTTGAAATCTGCCCGTCAAAAAGCCTCGGCCGAGAGGAGAGTAGGGCACAAAGCCGATGCCGAGCTCCTTGCAGGTGGGCAGTATCGTTCGCTCCACATCCCGTGTCCAGAGTGAGTATTCGGTTTGAACCGCCGTCACCGGGTGAACGGCGTGCGCGCGGCGTAGGGTCTCGTCGCTAACCTCGCAGAGGCCAATATGGGCAATTTTTCCCTCTTTAACCAGTTGTACCAAGCCCTCCATAGTCTCTTCGATAGGGGTTTCCGGGTTAACGCGGTGAACGTAGTAGAGATCGATTTGTTCGATGCCCAGCCGCCTCAGCGAACCCTCGCAAGCTAGGCGGGCATAATGGCCGCTGCTATCCAGGCTTCGCTGGTACTCACCGGGGTTGCGCACAATACCAAACTTGGTGGCTATACGTACTTTGGTCTTCTGGCTGGAGAGAAAACAGCTAATTAATTCCTCGTTATGGTGCGGGCCATACATATCTGCCGTGTCGAAAAAGTCGATTCCTAGTTCTACCGCTCGGGCTAATACCCGCAACGATTCGCTATCGTCCCGGGGGCCGTAAAACTCGCTCATTCCCATGCAGCCTAAGCCGATGGCGGAAACAGTTAGGTTGCTGCCAAGCGTGCGTGTTTGCATGATGTTTCTCCTTGAAGCGTTCTTGAGTAGCGTAGTGACAGCGTGGCACTATCCAATAATGAAAAAAATAAACGAATTCGATAACCTGATTTCCGATATTGAAAAGCAGATGCCCCGCGGGTGGGTTTGGGATGACACGCGCACCTTTCTAGCAGTGGCCCGTCATGGCACCTTGAGCGGTGCGGCAGCGGAACTCCATCTGGGCATCGCGACGCTCTCTCGCCGTATTGAGCGGCTGGAAAACGCCTTGAATCTACCGCTGTTCGTGCGCCAACAGTCGGGTTATCAACTGACCGAGGAGGGGGCAGGGCTAATCGAAAAAGCCGAAGCCCTGGAAGCCGCTGCAGCGGCATTTGCCAGCGGAGTTTCCAGCGCTAGGCAGCTTAGCGGTAGGGTGCGTTTGGCTACCGCCGAGAACCTGGCCACGGCGCTGATTCTGCCCGCATTGCCACAGTTCAACGCGCAGTACCCCGGCATCAGGCTTGAGCTGGTGACCGATATCAACACCGTTAACCTGCACCGTCGCGACGCCGATTTGGCGCTTAGAATGGTCAAGCCAGTGCGGGGTAATGTCACCTTGCGTCGCCTGGGTACCCTGGGGTTCGGGCTTTACGCTAGCGTTGGCTATGAAGCGCAGCGAGAGGCTCATCATGACGCAGGCGATTACGATTCCGATGCCTTTATCACCTGGGGTGAAACGCAAACGAATTTGCCCGCGGCCCAGTGGGTTGAGCGTGTTCTGCAAGGGCGTGAGCCCGCGTTAACCACCACATCATTAGCGACTCAGCTCGCAGCAGCCAAAGCGGGGCTGGGGATAGCGGTATTGCCACATTTTCTGGCCAGGGAGGCCGGGCTTGTCTGTGTCGCTCAGGATATTGGCATGGATCAGCCCATCTATCTCGTTATTCAGACGGATCTCACCCAATCAGGCCGTACCCGGGCCGTGGCGGACTTTCTGACTGAACTGGTGGCCAGTAACCGTGAGCGCTTGAGTGGGTGAGTAGAGGTAAAAAGGCGGGATAAAGTAGTCTCGGCACGCTTGTTTAGCAGCATGGGGGTATTTGGCCGTCTTGCGGTTTGAGTAGAAAAGGAATAATTTATACTCATGAGCGACTTTGAGTATGATGATGTCAAAAGCGTAGCCAATCGGGCAAAGCATGGAATTGACTTTTTTGCTGCTCAGGCGCTTTGGAATGACCCTGATTTGCTGGAAGTCCAAGCTAAGTCTGATGATGTGCCGCGTTTTTTGATGATAGGGCTAATTGGCGATAAGCATTGGTCTGCCGTCATCACCTATCGAAATGAAAAAATCCGACTCATTTCGGTAAGGCGTTCGCGTAAAAGAGAGGTAGAGCTCTATGAAAGCTAACGACTTTGATCAAAAATTTGACCAGGATAGCGAAGATATCGTTGATGATCTTAAGTTATCCACTGCACACCGTGTTAACCAGGATCCTAGGCGTATCAATGTCGACTTCCCTGCTTGGGTGGTTGATTCCCTGGATCGTGAGGCAGCCCGTATCGGTGTTACACGGCAATCAATAATCAAGGTCTGGCTGGTTGAGCGGTTGAAAGCCGAAGCGATTCACAAGATTCCGGATAACAACCAGCCTCACTAATTTTTTCACATTTATCTCCCCAGCTCCCGCTTAAGCCACTCCGCCAGCGGCTCGCTGCGGCGGGGTTGAGCCAGAATGTTGGTTCGGACGGGTAGCCATAGGCAGAGCCTGGCGGGAGTTTCGATACTTCCCCAGGGCGCGACAAGCCGCCCGCTCTTCAGGTCATCTTCCACAAGTAGCCGGGGTGCGATCGCCACACCCAATCCCGCCACTGCAGCCTCCATCAAGTAATAAAGATGATCGAATCCTTGGCCCTCACATAGCGCCTGTTCCAGCTGTGCCGTTTCAAGACCCTGGGCACTGGCCCACTGTGGCCAGGCCTGGGGGCGGGAAGCGGTGTACAGCAGCTTGTTGGCAAAAAGTGTTTGTGGCTTGATGGCGTCGATGTGGGCCATCAGTTGGGGGCTTACTACCGCGCAGATCTGTTCCGGCAGTAGCTCGAATACCTCTACCTCTGCTGGCCAAGGGGGCTCGGCAAACGCCAATGTCGCACTGGCATCACTCTGATTGCCGGGCTGCTCGGTTTCGCTCACCACCACTTTCAATTTTAACTCAGGCAAATCACGGTGCAGTCGATCCAGCCTGGGGATTAACCACCGGGCCAGCAGGCTGCCAGGGCAGGCGAGGGTAAAGGGCGCTTCCTCTACATCACGCTTGAGCGATGCGCAACTATCGCGAAGTTTGATAAACGCCTCGCTTAAGCCACTTTGCAACTGCTCTCCATGTGGCGTAAGCACCAGTCCGCGCCCAGCTTTAGCGAAAAGTGGAATGCCAAAGTGATTATCCAGGCTTTTAAGTTGTCGGCTCACGGCTCCGTGGGTCACGCTAAGCTCTTCCGCAGCGGCGGTGACGCTACCCAACCGAGCGGTAGCTTCAAAGGCGCGCAAGGCGCTAAGCGGTGGCATGCTGTTCTGCATTAATACGTGACTCCAGCTCACATGTTGATGACATCTTATCGATTTTTCTCTCGGCCTGCTTGCGCTAATGTCACTACATTGTTTGATAACGCATTCAGAGGTCGTGATGAATCAACCTGTAGACTTATCCAAGAGCCTGCCCAATGCCAACGGCTTGTTTGGCAGCTTCGGTGGCCGCTTTGTCGCCGAAACTTTGATGCCGCTGATTTTAGAGCTGCAAGACGAATACGCCACCGCCAAAAATGATCCCGAATTTCAGCGCCAGCTCGCCTACTTTCACGGCGACTACGTGGGGCGGCCGAGCCCGCTTTACTTTGCCGAACGGCTGACCGAGCACTTCGGCGGGGCGAGTATTTATCTCAAACGCGAAGAGCTCAACCACACCGGCGCGCATAAGATTAATAACTGCATCGGTCAGGTGCTGTTGGCCAAGCAGATGGGCAAAAAGCGCATCATCGCGGAAACCGGTGCGGGCATGCACGGCGTTGCTACCGCTACCGTTGCGGCGCGCTTTGGTTTGCCTTGTGTCATCTATATGGGCGCAACCGACATTGAGCGTCAGCAGCCCAACGTATTCCGCATGAAGCTGCTGGGCGCGGAAGTGATCCCCGTTACTTCAGGTACAGGCACGCTTAAAGACGCCATGAACGAAGCGCTGCGCGACTGGGTGACTAACGTTGATGATACCTTCTACATCATAGGCACCGTGGCTGGGCCGCATCCTTACCCTGCCATGGTGCGAGACTTCCAAGCAGTCATTGGCCACGAAACTCGCTCACAAATGCTCGAAAAGAAGGGCCGCTTACCGGATTCGCTAGTGGCCTGTATAGGTGGCGGCTCCAACGCCATGGGGCTATTTCACCCGTTCCTTGATGACCTTGATGTGAAGATGATCGGCGTTGAGGCGGGCGGCAAGGGCGTGAAAAGCGGCCTGCACGCGGCCAGCCTAAACGGCGGTACGCCAGGTGTACTACACGGCAATCGCACCTACCTGCTGCAAAATGAAGATGGTCAAATTATTGACGCCCATTCCATTTCTGCAGGGCTAGATTACCCCGGCATTGGGCCTGAGCACGCATGGCTTCATGAGCAGGGGCGGGTTGAGTACGTTTCCGCCACCGATGACGAAGCACTGGAAGCTTTCCAGGTCTGCTGCCGTCAGGAAGGCATCATTCCTGCCCTGGAAACCGCTCACGCCCTAGCCGAAGTCGCCAAGCGCGCGCCCACGCTACCCCGCGAGCACTTAATGGTGGTCAACTTAAGTGGCCGAGGCGATAAAGACATGATGAGTGTGGCCCATCATCTTGGCGATAAATTCGGAGTGAAAAACGTATGAGTACGATTCAGCACAACGTTATGAACGATGGTGTTAAAAAAACTTCTCGTCTTGAAAGCTGCTTTGCCGAACTCAAGCAACAAAACCGCCCGGCGCTGGTCAGCTACCTAACCGCTGGCGATCCGGACGCGGAGACCTCCCGCCGCCTGTTGCACGGGTTGCCAAAAGCGGGGGTGGATGTCATCGAGCTCGGTATGCCGTTCAGCGACCCGATGGCTGATGGTCCCGCGATTCAAAAAGCCGCGCTGCGTGCCCTGGAAAATGGCCAAACCCAAGCCAAAACGCTGGAAATGGTGCGTCACTTCCGCGAAGAAAACAGTACTACGCCGATTGTACTGATGGGCTACTACAACCCCATATTCTGCTATGGCGTTGAGCGTTTTCTAACCGACGCCGCGCACGCTGGCGTTGATGGCCTGATCGTGGTGGATCTACCCCCAGAGCATGACGAAGAGCTCTGCACACCAGCGGCCCAGCACGGTATCGATTTTATCCGCCTAGCGACACCGACTACCGACGCCAAGCGACTGCCCAAAGTGCTGGCGAATGCCTCTGGGTTTATTTATTACGTCTCCGTGGCGGGCGTCACCGGCGGCAGCGCTCCTACGCCTGAAAGGTTGGAAAGCGCCGTTAACCAACTGCGGGAACATACTGAACTGCCCATCGCCGTCGGTTTTGGTATTCGTACCGCTGCACAAGCCGCCACCATCGGCCGTTATAGCGACGCGGTCGTCGTTGGCTCTGCGCTCGTCGATTGTATCGAAAATGCCAATACGCCTGATGAAGCTGTTGAGCATGTGCATGGCCTGGTGAGTGAGCTGGCTGAAAGCGTAAGGGCGTGTAGGGAGGTGAGTGAAGACCACCAGTTTTAACCCGGATGATGATAATCTCCCAGAGTCGCTGATGGGCGATGCTCGCACAGCGAGGCGCCGCCATCGGTTTCAGCCCAGCAATCCGCTGTCACCCTTCAAGACTCAATAAAACTGAGAGAAACAATGGGAAAGCTCTTTTCACTAATCGTAATAGTAGCGCTTGGCTACGCGGGCATTTACTTCTATTACGGCGTTGTCGTTGAGCGGGAAATCCAAGAACAGTTGGATGATCGTGGACTCTCCGCTGTTAGCATCGATAACGTTGAATATGATGTGCTGGCGCCGGTTAGCACCTCTGCGGACATCGCCGTCACTGTCACTTATCGCGGCTCCCAAGCAACGCTGGATTTGGCAGTGCAGGGCCACCCTTTGTTTTCCGATGAAGTAACGGTCGAATTTGATGGCCTACAAGCACTACGTTTGGGCATTAGCTTTGGGCAGTGAGCGGTACCCACACATGCTCGATACCAATCGATAACGCTACGGCAAGTAACAACCCCGCCATCAACCAATTAAAGCCCTGAACGATTCTGGGGCTTTTAATGCGGTTGCCTATCAAACTGCCGATCACGATATAGCTTCCGGGTGCGCCAGCGGCTAACATCGCCAGCCCGAACGCCCACACCACCATGCTAAACCATTGAATGCCAGCAGCAGGAAATTGCAGTGTGGTAATGGGCAAGGTCGCCACCATGGCTTTGGGATTAAGCAGTTGCATTACCAACCCATTTCGGAAATTTAATAGCCGAGGGGTGTTATCGTGTTTGTTAACATCAGTGTTTAAATTAGTGCTTAAATCCGTGCTTGAACGGGCGATTTTGCTCGCCAGATAAATAATATAGCCACAGCCCAAAGCGCTTACCACGACCAGTGTTTCATCGTTGATCCATGCAGCGCCCGCCCAGCCTAAAAGCAACAAATACGCCAGCATCGCGGTGCCCACACCCAGGCAAAAACCAACCGACTTTTTGGCTTGGCCATTAATGCCAACGTTCAAACCAAGCAAATTCACAGGCCCAGGCGAATACATCGCGCCCAGGGCATAGGCGACAATTCCTAGCATGGTGAAGCCTCTTTAATAATGTCTGTTCTTACATTTCGGAAGGGTAGGGGGTTAACGCGCGATATCGCGTTGGTACTGATGGGGTGTCATGCCATAAATGCGCTTAAAGCGGCGATTAAAATGGCTGAGGTCGGAAAATCCGTAGCGCAAAGCGACCTCCGTCAGGGAAGCGCCGAGGTCTAGTGCGGAGCGGGCCGCGTTGATCCGGCAATTAATCACGTACTGATGTGGCGTGATGCCATAATGCTGACGAAACAGACGCAAGAAATGGTACTTCGATAGATGCGCCGTTTGGCTGATGTCATCAAGAGAAATATCCGAGTCCAAATGGGCGTGGATATACTCTTTCGCCAAGCCTAACAGCGCATCGGGACGAGTGGTTACTTGGTGGGGTTGAGAAATACCACCAAGTTGCACGGTCCGTCCAATCACCTGATAAAGCGCATTCTCCTGGTCAATACAGCTACCGGCGTGAGCAGTGACTAAGCGCGCCAGCTCCAAGATAGCGTTGCGTAACTGAACATCCTGAATAAGCGTGCTGTTTGAGCGAAAGTCAGCGGTGTTGTCGCGACCAAGGGCATCCGCAAACAGAGCGTTAACCTGTTCGGGGTGCGCATATACCATCAGGTAATCCAGCGCGTGCTCGCCGCCCGATTGGCCGTCGTGAACCTCCTCTGGATTAAACAGAATAACGTTGCCCGGAGGGCTACGGTGATACCGCCCACCACTGAAGAAATCCTGGCGCCCCGCCAACGTTACCCCGAAGGCATACTCCTCGTGGGCATGGCGGTCGTAGCTGAAATCCTCAATGGCCGCATGCAGCACCGTCAGCGTTGGCACATGCTGGCTTTTAATGAATTGAAACCGGCTTGCGTTACTCATGCCGCCCCTCCTGATTGGTCACAACACTAGCTTATGCCAGCACCGCTGCTGAATGCTTGTACATAATTGCTAATCAATGATGGGAGAACTGTGGGAGAGTAAGTGAGATAACCGTTACCGACTCAAAAGCATTTGGCTCGCTAGCAAAGCGAAACCGGTTTCTTCAATAGCCACGCTGGCGGTCGATGACACCAACCATCTCGCGGCCTGCCTGATGCCGGGCAATATTATCCAGCAGCATCATCACAGCACTTTCCGGTTGGGTCATGCTGGCCACATGGGGAGTCAAAAGAACGCGAGGGTGTTGCCACAAGGGGTGCTCTGCGGGAGGCGGTTCGGGCGCGAATACATCCAGCACGGCGGCGGACAACTGGCCACTCTCCAGGGCGGAAAGCAAATCGTGGTCAATTAGGTGAGCGCCGCGCCCGACATTGACCAATGAAGCGCCGTGGGGCAATTGGGCAAAAAGCTCAGCATTGAGGATGCCTCGGGTGTGGTCGGTCAGCGGTAACAAGCAGACCAGGATATCGCAGCCAGCGAGAAAATCCGCCAGCGCTTCCTCCCCCGCATAACACTGCACGCCAGGCAGCTCGCGAGGAGTGCGGCTCCAGCCACGGCAGTTAAACCCTAGCCTCACCAAGTGTTGCGCCACTGCAGCGCCAAGCTGGCCAAGGCCCAATATACCCACGCAGCGTTGCGAGGCTGGACGAACACGCCGTGTTTTCCAAACACTCTCGCGCTGCTGAGCGATATAGCTCAGTAAATCGCGATGCAGCCCAAGCACTGCCATTGCAACATACTCCTGCATGGTGGCGACGATGCCGGGTTCCTGCATGCGTACCAGCGGTACATGGCGGGGTATAGCGTCCAGGTCGAACTGATCGACGCCAGCGCCGAGCGAAAAGATCACCTCTAGATTATTGAATCGTTCCAGATCATTGATCGGCGCCCAGGTGCCAAGATAGCGAACCTTTGCGGGGTCTTCGTACGCAGGCCAGTGGTGAAACGCCATGTCCGGCGCGTGCAGGGCGAACTGGCGCTCCCACTCCTGGCCCCGCTCTGGGTCGGCGTTATAAACAAAACTCATAAAAGTTCTCCCATCAGCCCAGTGCCTGGTTGGCAAGGGCATAACGTTTTGCCGGCCCGACTCTGTGAAGCGCGCTGCCCCAGGTCATTTGAGGGATGCGATCGACCTCGGTGACGCCGCTCGCGTTAAGCCAAGCAGCCAAGTCTGAATCCAAAGTGTCGAGCCTTACGAAGCTGCCTGCACGGCGGTTTAGCCAGCCCTCAATCAGGCATCTTGCAGCGTCATGCTCTTTCGCTATGACTGGCCCGATAACGTACCCACGTCCAAATTCACGACAAAATGCGGTGCCGATTAACTGACCATCCGCCTGCTCTAGCACCAGTGCTTCACCGTGTGCCAACAGGCTAAACAGCAGTGCCTTGCGTGGGCTGCCAATGGCCTGCTCATCTAAGGCAATCAGTGCCTCGTAGTCGGTCGCTTGGTAGCTTCGCAAAAGGGTGTGGGGCGGCAGAGGGTAAGGCGCATGACCAGAACCCGAGTCGGCAACCCGCCCTTGGCACTGGTGCACCCAAGCGGTTTCAGTAAAGCCCAGCGAGCGGTAAAGATCAGCCCCAGCTTGGGTGGCATGCAGTTCGATGCGCGGTGCGGATATCCCATTCAGCAACGCCTCCATCATCCTTCGGCCTAATCCTTGACGCTTGTAGGCTGGCGATACGATTACCAAGCCCAGTGTCGCCAGCCGGGTGTCGAACGACCAATGCATCCCGGTAGCGATGAGTGAATCATTGTTGACGCCTGCGATCCCCGTACCAAGTGCCAGCAGCCGTTGCCAATCGCAATACCGATGGGGCCAGCCCACGGCGCTAGAGAGCTTTACTGCCTGGTCGAGGTGGCGGTTTTCCAGCGGAAGAAATTCAATCTTCATGCGGGTGCCTGCTTACGTGCCAGTACCAATAGCAACACCAGCGCGAAGGAAGCCGCTGTCAACAAGGTGCTGATAGCGGCGATGGTCGGGTCGATCTCGTCGCGCAGGGCAGTGAACATGCGTACGGTCAAGGGTTGGTTCTGCCCCCGCGAAATGAAGAGCGCTACCATGGTTTCGTCCAAGGCCTGGATGAAGGCAAAGATCGCGCCGGTCAACACACTAGGCATTATTTGCGGCAGAGTAACGCTCATGAAACTGCGGAAGCGATTCATGCCAAGGCTTCTGGCGACCATCTCCTGGGTTTGATCGAAACCGTGCAGGCCTGCGGTTACGGCGGTAATCACATAGGGCAGCGCTAGCATCACATCCGCCATGATCAAGCCGGGGATGGTGTAAAGCATTCCCGAGAGGGCGTAAATGAAGAACACACCGGTCGCGACGATAATGATCGGCACGATCAAGGGCAGCAAAAGAACAATCTTCAGGTAGCGCATTAGCCTATGTGTCGAGTTATTGATGGCATAAGCGGCCGCCACGCCGATCGGCGTGGCAATTAATGCGGTGGAAAACGCCACGATCAGACTGGTTTTCGCAGCAGACATCCACCCCGGATTATTGAAGAAAGTCTCATACCAACGAAATGAGTAGCTGCTGGGCGGAAAGGAGAGGAAGCGACTGTCCGAGAACGACATGGGTACTACGATCAGCAGGGGCAGGATCAAAAAAATCAGCACCACCACCACATAGCCAATGAAGCTTATTCGACTCAAGGATAATTTAATCATTTTGCACCGAGTATCTTCTCAAGGGGAACGAGGCGGCTCACCACATAGAAAATGATCAGCACACAGATAAGCAGCACGACACTGACGGCACTAGCTGCTCCCCAGTCGCTATAAAGTTGGATGTTACGGCTGACCAGCATGGATGCCATGACCGTGCGTCCTCCACCAACCAGCTCAGGGGTGATATAGAAGCCGAGGCACAACACGAACACCAGTGTCATACCGGCCAACACGCCGCTGAGGGAGAGCGGAAAAAACACGCGCGTGAAAACGTGCAGCGGGCTGCCGCCAAGACTCGCGCCAGCCTGTATCAAGTCTTTAGGGATTTTCTGCATGGTGGCGTAGAGCGGCAAGACCATAAACGGTAACAGGATATGCACTGTGGCGATGATCGTACCGAGCTCGTTATGCACCAGCGCTAGCGGTGCATCAATGAGGCCGATGCCCATCAGCGATTCGTTAACCACCCCTGAGCGTTGTAGCAGAATTAGCCATGCATAGGCTCTCACCAGCACGCTGGTCCAGAACGGCAGAATAACCAGTGCCAGCACCAGCATCGACCAACGCCGCGGTAATATTGAGGTGGCGTAGGCAATGGGGTAGCCCATCAGCAGAGCCAGCAGCGTAACAATGAAGCTGATGCGGAATGTGACCCAGAACGTATTCCAGTAAATCCTTTCTGTGAGGATTCGCTGGTAGTGCTCCAGCGTGAAGCCATCGGCATAAAACGATTGACCGATCAACCAACCAAGGGGAATCAGGAGCAGTACGAAAACCACCAGCACAGCGGGGGACATTAAAAGTAGCATGAGCGCATGCTCTCGCCGTCGATAGCCCAGTGAAGCATCCCGATTACTGGCGGGGGGAAAATGGTCGTGTACAACGGTCGCTTTCAAAGGATGACTCCTATTGGGAAAATCGACGAGCGTTGCCGTATCCCGATGGCGAGATACGGCATCGGCACACTTATCGCTGCATGAAATCCAGCCAACGACGCTCAGCTTCCTCACCCGCTGAGGAGGCCCACCACTCGTATGACATCAACACCTGACGCTCGGCGTTTTCAGGAAAGCTTGGCAGTTCTCTGGCCCGATCATCAGGAATTTTGCCAGTATCGAAGGCGGCCGGATTGCCGGGGCCGTAGTCGATGTGCAAGGGCAAGTTGGCCTGATACTCGGGGTCGATAGCCGCGTTGATGAACTCGACGGCAGTCTCCAGGTTGGGGGCACCCTCAATAATGCAAAGATGCGTGTTCTGCAGAACGCCATCGTTATAGGTAAACTCAGCATTGGCGCCTTCGTTGATAATGGCACTGACTCGACCATTCCATATCATCAACATATCCACTTCGCCGTCGTAGAGCAGCTGCGCTGACTGCCCGCCGGAGGTCCACCAGGTGGTGATATGCGGTTTGATCTCCTCAAGCTTTTCGAAGGCTCGGTCAACATCCAGCGGATAGAGCTCTTCGCGCGCAACGCCATCCGCCATTAAGGCGGCTTCAAGCGTCCCTAGCGGGTGGTTGCGCAAGGCACGATTGCCGGGAAACTCCTCAACATTCCAGAAGTCTTCCCAGCTTTGCGGCGGATTACCATCGAAGGCGTCGGGATTGTAGGCCAATACGCTAGAGTAGAATTCATAAGCCACGGAGTAGGGCGTCTTATACTCTTCTGGCATTGATTCAGCGTTAGGAATCTGGCTGAAGTCGAGTTCCTCTATCAGCCCTTGATTGCCGCCCCGCACACAGTTCAACGGCGGGGTATCGACCACATCCCATACGGCTTGGCCGGTGGTGCCTTGAGTCCTGATCATTGGCCAGGCGTCGGGGGCGCTCTCTTGATTAATGGTGATGCCCAGCGCTTCGGCAACCGGGTCGAGAATGGCGATTGTTTGCGCTTCCTGATACGCCCCGCCCTGTGAAACGAAGGTGATTTGTCCATCTGCCAAGCTATCATCTGCGCCGACAGTACCTGCGGCGACTACCGAGAAACCAAGCAAGTATTTAAAGCAGTTAGTATCTTTCATCGTGCGATCTCCAACTGAGTAAATGCTTCCGACGCCAAATCAGCGCCCGATTGCATCAAGGAACTGGTAGTAACCTGCCACCAGTCGAATACCGACTTCACGTAGAGGATAAAACGGGACGGCCTTGAGGCGATCCGCGGCGAGCAGCGCCACGTCAGGGCTTTCACCCATAGCGTAGTCAGCCGCCAACCGCCCAAGTAAAGTCGACATGGCCACGCCGGCACCGTTGTAACCGGCGGCGTAGCAAATTCGCTCATCGAACCTGCCCACATGAGGCAGGGCATCTAGCGTCATGCCCACATGCCCAGACCAGCGATAGGCAATGCCGATATCGGCGAGCTCTGGAAAGAGCGACACCATGGCTTTCTGGAGAGAGTCGAACGCCGCCTGAGAGTCATGTTTGCCGAACGCCCCTCGTCCCCCAAATACGATCCGTCCATCGACCTTGCGAAACCAGCGCATCATCCTGCGGGTTTCGCCATAGCTTCTTTCCTTGACCATCAGGCGCGCCTGCAGCGCCTCCGGCAGGGGTTCAGTAGTAATAATCGAACTTCTAAACGGCACTAGGCGAGACTTGATAGGCGCACTGACGGGAGTGATGTCCGAATAAGCATTGGTTGCCAGAATCACCTGTCGCGCTTTGATCTCGCCATCTGGCGTTGCGATAAGTACACCATCATCCAATCGACGCATGCGGGTGGCCGGTGTTCGCTCAAAGACCAGCTCGCCATGGCGCCGATTAATCCCTTCCGCCAGGCCACGCACGTAGTCGAGCGGGTGCAACGTGCCGACACCAAGTCCTAGAACCCCACCTGTAAATCCATGCGACCCGGTCTCTTCGGCGACCTCGCCAGCGGAAAGGCAGCGCAGCGAGTCATCGCCCATTTCCCGGCGCATCCACTCGGCTTCTTCGGTAATCACTTTCAGCGCCTTGGCGGTATGGGCGCAGCGCAGGTTACCGCAGCGGATGAAGCGGGCATCCTGCAGGCGATACGCCTGAATCAGTGTTTCCACCTCATCTACGGCTTCATGACAGAGCCGGTGCATGGCATTGGTGACCGACATGCCATGGGCCTGGGCGATACTGGGAAACGATAGCCGGAACTTTGCCGAGACCACGCCGCCGTTGCGTCCGCTTGCCCCCCAGCCAATCGGGTTGGCATCTACCACGATCGCTTGGACGCCCCTTTCTGCTAACCGGTGGGCCGCTGCCAATCCCGTATAGCCACCCCCGATGATGGCGACATCAACGGTTTTATCGTTGGCAAGACGCGCAAAATTAGCAGTGGTATTTGCCGTATCACGCCAAAGCGAAGCAATCTGGGAGTTAGGCTGCGGCCCACTCATGTCACACCTTCTCTACGGCGTCTGCCAACGCCTTAAGTGTGGGGAAATGAAAGTCAGGCGTGGTGAGTTGTTTTGGCTCCGGCGTTCCGCCGAACCCCGTTTGACCCTGGCGACGCTCAATCCAGCAGGTGGTGTAACCCAGCTCTTGGGCAATGCCGATGTCATGGTGCTGGCTTTGAGCAACGTGCAGAATTTCCGAAAACTTATAGCCGTGAGCTGCCTGGCGACCGCGGTTGTAAGCAAAGAATTGCGGGTTGGGTTTGGCCACCCCGGTCTCGTCGCAGGTCACACTATCGTCGAAAGGATCGTCGAGGGTATGTGAGTAGCAAGAAAACGCAGTGCGATCAGCATTGGTCATGGCGACCAAGCGATAGTGTTTACGCAGGCGCTTCAGTGCCGCCACAGAGTCTTCAAAGGCTGGCCAATGAAACACCGCCAACTGAAAAGTATCGGCTGATGCCGTGTCGACAGGCAGCGTTAACTCCTCAGCCAAAGAGCGGTAGACATCCGCCATGGCACTGCTTGAACGCCCCGGGTAGCGATCCCGCCCGCGCTTATAAGCGTCAAAAATAGTGTTGTCGTCCAGATCCTGAGCCGCAGCTCCACCAATACGACGGATCGCCTCCAGTACCCCTTTTTCGAAATCGATCAGCGTGCCCACGACATCAAATGTCAGAACTTTAAAATTGGAAAGTTCCATGATCGGCTATGACTCCTGTTTTTACTTCGCGATTGTGTCAGGCAACGTTGGTCGCCGGAGTGGAGCATCCCGCACGAGGCACGACGATGGTGTCCTCTGGATGCAGTACCACGCTCAGGTTCTCGCCGAGCGGTGGAATCTGTTGCCTTGCGGCGTGATGGCTGGGTTGACGCATGCTGATGGAGGTACCGTCTTCCAGTTCGAGGAACAACCGAAGGCTGTCGCCCTGGTACACAGCTTCGATGACCCGGCAGGTCAGGCGATTAACATCGGGTGCATGGCTGCCGTCGTCGATCAGCAATTTTTCGGTCTGGATGGCTAGCAGCAGATCCGCATGAGGAGCGATTGGCTTGGCGGAGAGCAGTGTTTGAATGCCGAGCTTTACCTTGTGCTCATCGATACGCGTCACCGGCAGTAGGGTGGAGTCACCGATAAAGCTGGCCACAAAGGAGTCTTTAGGGTTGTTATGCAGCGTCTCTGGGGCGCCGATTTGTACCAGCTCACCATCTTTAAGAATCGCCACTCTGTCGCTCATGGTCAGCGCTTCTCGCTGATCGTGGGTGACATAAACGACGGTGGCCCCCAGCTTGCGATGCAAGCGACGCAGTTCAATCTGCATCGTCTCGCGTAACTGTTTATCCAGCGCCGATAGGGGCTCGTCCATCAGAATCAGCCGTGGCTCGAACACAATCGCCCTGGCAAGAGCGACGCGTTGCCGTTGACCGCCCGATAATTGTGAAACGCCACGCTCCTGATAGCCATCCAACTCCACCATCGCCAGGGCCTGTTTCACCCGCTCCGGCCAGGTTGACTTGGGTAGGCGACGAGCCCGCAGGGGAAAGGCGACGTTTTCGCCAACACTCATATGAGGGAAGAGCGCGTAACTCTGAAAGACGATGCCGATGTTGCGTTTGTGGGGTGGCATGTAGGTCATGTCTTGATCACCGACCCATACCGACCCTGAAGAGGGCATCACGAAACCACCTAAGGCACCAAGAAGAGTCGTTTTTCCAGAGCCCGAGGGGCCTAGTAGCGATACGAATTCACCCGGCTCAATATTTAAAGTTATGTCCTTCAAGGCTACCGTATCACCATAACGCTTACAGATTGAGCGTATGGAGACACCAACGCTATCTCGTTCATCCATAGGGTTTATCGCCTTTTATGGTTGTAACGTCTTCGGTTGTCATTGAGTACAGCAGATAAGAAGTCAGGGAACAATTGCGAAATTCTTGGCATTAGCATAACTTCAAGTTATGCCTACATTGCGCCGACAACTACCCAGCGCCAACGCTCTGTTTGTTTTTGAGTCAGCAGCCCGCTGCGGTAACTTCACTAAAGCCGCCGAAGAGCTGGGGGTTACCCAGCCGGCGGTCAGCCGCATGCTTGCGCTTCTGGAAGAGTATCTGGAGGTCAAACTGTTCTTGCGGACGCCTGGTAAAACCGAGCTCACAGAGAGTGGCGTCATACTTTACCAAGGCGTGGTCGACGGCTTTCGTAATATCGAAGCGGCGATTCATGAAATCCGCGCCCGCAGCACCGGGCTTGAAACGGTAACGCTATCGGTTTCTACCGCCTTCACCACCCACTGGCTCATGCCGCGCATGCACAAGCTGCAGGCGCAGCTACCCAACATTGATCTACGTTTTCAGTTGATCTCGGGCTCGGTAAGTGGCTCAGTCGAAGATGTTGATTTGGGGATACGCTTCGTCACGGGTGAAGACATCCTGCATGATGCCTCACTGTTATTGCCGGAAATACTCGTGCCGGTGTGCAGCCCTGCTTATCGTAAACAGCAACTCGAGTCACCCAACAACGACATTGCCACCACCCTCATCAGCCTGAGCGACAGCCGGGTAGACTGGTTCGAGCTTCTGCCCAATTTCCATCTGCAGGCTTATGGAACGACTCACTCGTTGGTATTTTCAGATTATGCGGTAGTGCTCCAAGCGGCACTGCTTGGACAGGGCATCGCCATAGGCTGGCTGAACATTGCGTCACACTGGCTGGAGACCGGCTCATTAGTGCCCGCCACGCCCACAGCCATTGCCACAGAACGGCTTTGCCACCTGGTTCACTCACGCAAAAAGCCGCTGAGCCAAGCAGCCAAGCAAGTGCGCGATTGGATAATTGAAGAAACCCGCCATGA
Source organism: Vreelandella neptunia (assembly GCF_022489065.1). Lineage (GTDB taxonomy): Bacteria > Pseudomonadota > Gammaproteobacteria > Pseudomonadales > Halomonadaceae > Vreelandella > Vreelandella neptunia_A. Next base: position 297,741 of record NZ_JAKVTW010000003.1, read on the forward strand.
CGTTGCGAATGTGGCGAAGCAGTATCCAGAGTTGAATATTAATACGCTGTTGGCTAAGAGCTTCTAGTGATGAAGTTCGTTTTCATGCTGCACTTAATAGTTGAATTCAGGCCGTCACTGACCACGGCTCTCAAGCAATCCTAGATTTCGCAGTGCAGAGTCATCCATTATTCTTTTATGAATAAGTGTCGAGTTCGACGTCTAGTAAGCCTTACGCCTGGGCATCGGCCTGGGGCAGTAGTAGGGCAGACTGCCATCAGCAACCTTAAAAAGGATCACTCACTATGTTTACCGGCCTAAGCGCATTTCCGCTAACTCCCATGAACGAGCAGGGCATTCACGAGAATGAGTTTTCCCGTTTAGTAATGGGTCTAGCGGAAGCACGAGTGGACTCCATCGGCGTGCTGGGCTCAACCGGCAATTACGCCTATTTAAATGCGGAGGAGCGTGCGCGCGTGGCCAAGCTATGCGTTGAGCATGCAGGCCCTGTGCCGGTGGTGGTAGGAATCGGTGCGCTGCGCACGCGGGATGTGCTTGTTAATGCTGAAAATGCCCAGCAAGCTGGGGCGAGTGGTGTGCTGCTGGCGCCGGTGTCTTATCAAAAACTGACCGATGATGAGGTTTATACTCTTTATGAAACGGTCTGCAGTTCGCTAAGTGTGCCGTTATGCGTGTATGACAACCCAGGCACCACCCACTTTGAGTTTAGCGATGAACTGCATGGGCGTATCGCCCAGTTGCCTCAGGTTCGCTCCATTAAAATCCCTCCAGTGCAGGACGATATTGCCGTGGCTAAAGAGCGCGTGGCACGGCTGCGAGTGGTAATCCCCAACGACGTTACTATCGGCATTAGCGGCGACCCTGCAGCCGCCACTGGGCTACTTGCTGGTTGTAATGCCTGGTACTCGGTCATCGGTGGGCTCTACCCTGAAACCGCGCTTGCACTTACTCGCGCTGCCCAAGCAGGCGATGTGCAACAAGCCAACGCGCTATCTGTCGCGCTTGAGCCGCTGTGGGCGCTTTACCGTGAACACGGCGGCAGTCTGCGGGTAGCGGCCACCATCGCGGAACTCACCGGGAAAGTCAGCCAGCCCTGTTTGCCGCAGCCGCTAAAAACACTGCAAGGCGATGCGCGCAAAAGAGTGGGGGCTGTTATTGAAGCGCTTTCGTTAAGTTGAAGGCACGGCGCCCACCCCTTTTCTTCCACCGGTGGTCAATACACGACGCCCCTTCAACTGCAGGTCCATACTCATTAGTGGATCTCCAGTGAATGGATTTGCGACTCGGCAAGCTGAAAAGCGTGGTCAAGTTGCACCGGGCTGCCGGGGAAGTTGCCGGACACCGTGGCGGTAACCACCATCTTGTTGCCTTGTTGGGAAAAACTGACCGGCTCGACGCTATACTCAATCTTGTCACGGGTGGCGCGCATCCAAGCTTGAATAGCGGTGTGCCCGCGATGCGTCTCTCCTTCGTCAAACACACAGGCATCTTGAGTGAAGCAATCCGCAATGTGGGAGGCATCCGCACCGTTGCTGATGCTGAAGTAAGTAGTGATCGCGTCTGGCAGTGACAAGCTCATGATGGTCATCTCTCGTAAGTTAATGTGAGAGAATATTCTGCCTAGACTGACGCGTTATCAAGAACGCACAAAAAGGTAAGTGGCTTACCCATGAGAAAGATTTATACGCCCACTACCGCCGCAGGCGATGTGGAAAATGTATTAAAAATGCTGGAAGGGCGCTGGAAGCTCATTATTCTCTTTCATCTCTTCGATGGAAAAGTGCAGCGCTACTCCGATTTCGGAAAACTCATCCCCGATATCTCCCAGAAAATGCTCGCCCAACAGCTGCGCCAACTGGAAGCGGATGGCATCGTGGCCCGAAAGGTCTATCCCCAGGTGCCGCCGAAAGTGGAGTACCGCCTGACCGAATGGGGGCAAACGCTCTGCCCGGCGCTGGATGCCTTGCTGAAATGGGCAGAGCAGAAAGACCACTTCAACGACCCTGCCGAGCAGAACGAACAAGACGATGCCGCCGCCCTCTGAGAGCCGACTAATGCACTACCGCACCATGACCATCAACGACTATGACGCCGCCATTGCCCTGTGGAGCGAAAGTGAAGGCGTGCGGCTGCGCGATGCCGATTAACGCTTCAGTGAAGCTTGCGGGGGTGGGTCTCAATGGCACCTATTCTTAGCCACCCACACGCCTTCCCTGGCTCTAAAGATGTCACTCAATTTTCACTGACATATATGGCTGACGAAAGTGGAAACTGGAGGTTGCCTTGCTAGAGCCTCAGGGCAAATGACCATCAGTTTTTTTGCCAATGCGGCATCACTGACCGGGATGGCACACAAGGTGCCCGCTTGAATCTCCTCTTCGACGCAAGCTGCCAGCACCAGTGATACGCCAAGGCCAGCTTTGACAGCCTGTTTAACCGCTTCGGTACTGCCCAGTTGCATTGAAACCTTCGGAAACGGCCCTCTTTCGCCAAAGAAATTTGCCAGCAACCGGCCAGTACCTGTTCCGGGTTCACCACCAAGCAAGCTCATTCCGGCAAGGGTTTCCCGGTCTATTTCATGCCAGCCCGCATAGGGGTGATCTGGTCGGGTAATTAAAACCACGGGTTCCTGTCGCCAATCCATTGCCTGGAAGCCAGGTTTTGGGTGCCACCACTCCATCACCGCAATATCCAGCTCGCCGCTGGTCAATTGTCTGGCAATGTTTGGATTGTTATCAATCACTAGGTCCAGCTCAGGTACCGCCGGAATGTTCTTGAACGTGCTCACGTAGGGCTGGAGCATGTAAATACCGATGTTAGAACTTGCCCCTACGCGTAAACGCGTACCGCTAACGACTTCTCGGGCACGCTCGTCCAGTTGCAACATACTAAGCGCTAGAGGCATAAGCGCCAGGGCTGCTTTGGTGGGCTCGCATCCCGTTTTACTGCGGCGTATCAACAGGGCACCTAGCTGCTCTTCGAGCTTTTGAATGTGCTGTGAAAGCGTGGGTTGTGCGATACCGAGAGCTTGGGCGGCGGCCTGAAAACGTCGATGCTGAACCAGTGTGGTAAAACTTTTCAGCCAGACCAAGTTCAGCATGGAGTTGTCTCAGTGATAGTGGGCAAATTAGCCGCATCCTGAGGGCGTTCTCCTTGTAACGCTTGCAGAATGTTGTCGGCAGCACGCTGTTCAATCATCAGCCGCACATCCTGGACGGCAGAGCCAATGTGTGCCGTGAATAGCGTGTTGGGATGTGCTCGCAAAGTGGGGCAAATCTCTTGCGGACGATCCTCTCGAGCCCAATCTTCCATTTCAAAAACATCCGCTGCGTAGCCGCCCAACTGCCCAGACTCCAATGCTTCCAAAACGGCAGCTTCCTGCACTACAGAACCCCGGCATGGGTTGATCAAATAGGCGCCTGGTTTCATCAGGGCCAAGCGCGCAGCGTTCATGGTATGCAGGGTTTGTTTATTGAGCGGCAGGGCCAAAATGACAATGTCGGCTTGCCCGAGCAGCTCTTCAAGCGACTTGCGCGCCACGCCAAGCGTTTCCTCCTCAGCAGCGGGCAAGGCATCTGGCTGAGAATACAGTAAGGTGGCCCCCCAGCCTTTGAGCCGTGTTGCCACAGACTTGCCGATGGGCCCCATGCCGACGATACCCACAGTGGCGTCTGCAATCCCAAGCCCATAGAACGTTGGCTGCCACCCCCTGAACTGGCCAGAACGAACATACTCGTCGGCTGCCCGAACATGTCGGATTAGGCTAATGGTTAGCCCTATGGTGAGCTCAGCCGTTGGCACTGTCAGCAAATCCGGTACGAAGGTCAGCCAAACGCCATGACGCGTACAGGCCTCCACATCGAAATTATCGTATCCCTTCAAGGCGGCGCCAATGACTTTCAGCTTGGGGCAGCCAGCTAGAAATTCCTCGCTGACCCGATCCGGCATAAACACCATCATGCCATCTGCGGTTGCCGCGCGGGCCTTTACCTCGGCGGCGGGCAAGGTAGTGTCTGACTGGTTGGTGATTAATTCACAGCTCTGTTCCAGCCTTTCCAGCACACTGTTATGTACCCGGTGGGTAATGAAAACCCTTGGTTTCATTTGATTTCCTTACTTGAATTTCTTACGAAGATGGCCGCTAAGGCTATCCACCATCGTCACCATAACGAGTATGACAATTAGGATGGCGCTGACTTCCTGGTACTGCATGACACGTAAAGAGCCCATTAGCTCGAAGCCGATCCCGCCAGCCCCCACCATGCCCATCACCGTAGAGGCGCGAAAATTGTATTCCCAGCGATAGATGGAGACATCGGCAAACTGCGGAAGAACCTGCGGCAGCACCGCGTGCCAGTGAACCTGTAATCGAGTCGCGCCAGCGGCATTGGCGGCTTCCACTGGGTCTGGGTCGACATGCTCAATCGCTTCGGCAAAGAATTTACCCACCATCCCGATGGAATGAAGGCCGAGCGCTAGCACGCCCGGCAAGGCGCCAAAACCCACTGCAGCAACGAAGATAATGCCCATAATCAACTCGGGCACCGAGCGCAGAGCATTTAGCAACGTGCGGGTTACGTGGAAGACCACGGGATGGGGCGAGGTATTGCGAGCAGCCAGGAACGCCAGGGGCACGGAAGCGATGACCGCTATTGCCGTACCGGCAATGCTCATGGCGAGCGTATCGACCAACGGAGACATCCAATCCCTGGCATTGGTGAAATCGGGCGGTAGCGATTCACCCAGCAGGGTGGCGATGGCAGGAACCCCGTTGGCTAGGGTGCGAAAATCCAGCAAGTCCACGTACCAACTAGCCAGGAGAACCACTGCCAGTAACGAGCCCACTTGGAAGAGCTTACTCCGCCAGCCGCGCGCATGTTCGGCCAGCACCGCGTCAGGAGAAAATGAAGAAAGGGCCGGCGGATCCGTTTTAGTCTGATTCATAACGCCCCCTTACATCTTGGCGAAGTCAAGGTTGAGCAGACTACCCATTTCCCGGATCACATCGTAATCGGAGTCAGTGATAACGGCGAAACCTTCGGCTTTCAGGTTGCTCAGGATTTCTTCATCATCAATGCTAATGAAAGCGTCTTGTATCTCCTGCTTGAGTTCCGGGTTCAAGTTGGAACGCATCGCCCAGGGGTACTGCGGATACTCCCCACTGTGACCCAACACCCTAACCTTGCTGCGATCTATCAGGCCGCGGTCCATCACATGTTCAAAGATCACTTCCGATAGTCCCCCTGCATCTGCATTCCCATTGGCAACGTTCACCGCCACGGCATCATGGGAGCCAACGAAATGGGCTTCATAGTCCTCGCCTGCTTCCAGCCCCGCCGATTCAAGCAGCACGGTTTTGGGAATCAGGTGGCTTGACGTAGAGGCACGGTCGCCATAGGCCATTTTCATGCCTTCGATATCCGCATAGGACTCAACGCCGGAATCGACATTGGCAATAATGATGGAGCGATAGGTGGGCTTGCCATCCACAATCATGGCGGCAAAGGGTTCGATCTCACTTTTGCTTCTTGCCATCACATAGGAGAGCGGGCCGAAGTAGGCGAGGTCGATGCGACCAAAGCGCATGGCTTCGATCATGGAGGAGTAATCCGTGGTGACGATTAACTCAATTTCTTTCCCAAGGGTACTTTCAAGATACTCTTTCAATGGCTGGTTGCGTTTGATCAGTTCAGAAGCGTTTTCATCGGGGAGTAGCGCGACTTTTAATAGATCCGGATTTGGATCAGGGTCCGCCGCCAAGGCCGGCATGGCGATTCCAAACATAAGACAGATGGCAAAGAAAAAGCTGAATAGCGGTTTCATTGGGCAATCTCCAGTTTTATCGGGGAGGGAGTGGTGGTTTGAGGGTTGGGTTCGGTGGTCTCAGCGGCGTCGGTCACAGCTCCGCGCGTGCCGTGGTAGATCTCGTTCAGGTGGCGTTGCTGTAACTGTGAGGGGGCCGCATCGAAAACGATTTGGGCATTCGCTAACCCGATAATGCGGTCAGCAAACCGCTGGGCATACTCCAGCTGGTGCAGTGAAATAATGGCGGTAATACCATCCTCACGGCATATATCTCGCAGTAGCGTTAGCACTCGCTCAGAGGTTGCCGGGTCAAGGCTGGCCACTGGCTCGTCCGCCAATATCATGGCGGGCTGCTGCGCCAAGGCACGCGCAATGCCCACCCGCTGTTGCTGCCCGCCGGAGAGTTGATCGACCCGGGTAAGCGCTTTCTCGGCCATGCCTACGCGGTCCAGGCAGTGCAGAGCAAGCGCCTGTTCCTGCCTGGGTAGCGGAAACAAACTGCGCCAGGTGCTGTGGTAAGCAAGCCGACCGGTCAGCACATTCTGGAGCGCCGTATGGCGTTCAATGAGCTGATGGTGCTGGAAAACCATGGCGGTTTTGCACCGATGGCGGCGTACCGTAGACCGGGTTTCGAGCGCACCTAGCTCGGCCGAGATCACTTTGCCAGTGCTGGGCCGCACCAAGTGGTTGAGAGAACGCAGTAACGTCGATTTACCCGCACCGGAAAGGCCGAGTAGTACCGTAAACTCCCCTTTGTGGAAATCGACGGTGGTGGGGCGGAGTGCGAGGACATTCCCAGGATATGTCACCCCCATTTTCTCGATGCGGAGCATTAAGTCAGAGGATTGAATAGGCTCCATTGGATCACCTTCTGCAATGTATAAGCTCACTTTATTGTGACTTACAATGCAACGTTAGCGCTCCTAGGTGACAAAGCTGTGTCATGCAGATGATAAGTTAATGACCATCAAAGGGGTGGGTAGCATGTAATGACAAAAGAAATTGGCGATTTATAAATTAAAAAAATTAAACTTTTCTTTGCGCGTGCCGATAATGCATCAACGTGACTCGTAATATGCGCTTTTACCTGAGCGCATGCGGTTACTGAGATTGCTTCCACCTGCCCAATGCAGCGCGCTGCGGGCTTTCACGAGATCCCCCCATGCTACTTCTAAATCGAAGCGTTAAACTGCGGCTTGCCGTGAGTTTAGGCGCGTGTATCCTGATGTTAATCGTCGTCGGTATTATCGGTCTTTCCAGTCTCAGCAAAACCAACGATGCCCTCAATAGGACTTATGAGGGGAACGTGATCACCTTGACTAATCTTAGTAAGGTCAACCAAGCACTGCTCGGCAACCGGGTAAAAGTGACGGCCGAACAGCGTGATCGGAATCCAGCATCTGCCATCACGACGCAACAAGAAGTCGCGGAGAACGACGCCATTATCGACGCCGCTTGGGATGATTACTTCCCCGAGCGAGTTTCTGATGATCGAGAGCGTGCGATAGCCGAAAGCTTTGTCGTGTCGTTAGCCAGTTTGCGCGCTGGTATTGACGAGATTAACGCGGCAATGATCGGCAATGATTATGATGCCGCAAGAGAGATTGCCACCACCACGCTACGTTCTGAATATGCCAAAGTGCTTAAGGCGATCCAGGACCTCATGACCCACAACAGCACCCAAGCCGCCGCCAATAACCAGCAGTCAGCAAGTGACTATGCTTGGACGCGCAACTTCGTTATAGGCGTTATGGTGGCGGCAATCATCTTCGGCATCCTGCTCTCAATGTGGTTGATTCGCGGCATCATGACGCCGCTGGGCAAGGCGCAAGCACTCGCCAATGCCATGGCTGAAGGCAGGCTCGATAACAACGTCGACGCTTCAGCCAAGGACGAATTTGGCGTGATGCTTAGGGCGTTAAAGAGCATGGAAACCAAGTTCTCGCAGGTGGTCATGTCCGTGCGTAATAACGCCGAGTCCGTGAATGTCGCCGCCGATGAAATCGTGCTAGGCACCGACGATCTCAGCCGCCGTACTCAGGAGCAGGCCTCAAATATCGAAGAGACCGCGGCCTCGATGGACGAAATCACCTCGACCGTGCGTCAGAATGCAGACAACGCTTCCGAAGCAGACAAGCTCGTGCACGAAGTCAGCCAGCAAGCTAACGCCGGGGGCGAGATCGCAGGTCAAGCCGTCAAAGCGATGGAAGGTATCAATGCCTCAAGCCGCAAGATTGCCGGTATCGTTGGCTTGATCGATGAAATCGCCTTCCAGACGAATCTGCTGGCGCTGAACGCTTCAGTGGAAGCCGCCCGCGCGGGCGAGCAAGGGCGTGGCTTTGCGGTGGTGGCCAACGAAGTACGTAACCTGGCAGGGCGCAGTGCTGATGCCGCCAAAGACATCAAGAAACTCGTCGAGGACAGTATCGGCCAAGTCGACACCGGCTCAAACCTGGTCAACCAAGCAGGCAAGTCGCTTGAAGGTATCGTTCATGGCGTTAAGCGTGTTTCGGTATTGATGGGTGAGATTGCCACCGCCAGCCGAGAGCAGGCCCAAGGCATTGATCAGGTCAATACCGCTGTCTCGCAAATGGACAGTGTCACCCAGCAGAACGCGAGTTTGGTGGAAGAGTCCAGCGCGGCAGGGCGTTCACTGCAAAGCCAAGCAGAGTCGTTGTTGAACGAGGTGTCGTTCTTTAGAGGAGCGACCACCGGCCAAAACCAACGCGCGCTACCTGCTACGCCAAAACCGCGTGACAGCCAGCCTCGAGCCACTAAAAGCTTGCCGACTCATGTGATTGGTGGCAAGCAAGACACCGAGAAATGGACCTCCTTCTAACCGCTAGCCGTTATGAAAAGCGCCCTCAGGGCGCTTTTTTTATGAGCAATCAGCTAACGTTCTAACTAGCAGAAGAGGTAAGCGGCAGCCATACATGCTCAAACCCGATCGAAAACGCCACGGCGACCAACAGCCCGGCCATTAGCCCATTAAAGCGCCTCACAACGGCTGGGTTTTTAATCCGCTGGCCGACCAAACTGCCCATCACTACGTAACTGCCAGGCGCGCCCGCGGCTAGCATGGCAAGCCCGAACGCCCACATCACTAGGCTAAGCCCATGAATGCCAGCGGCAGGAAATTGCAGTGTAGTAATCGGCAGGGTGGCGACAATGGCTTTGGGGTTCAGTAACTGCATGACTAACCCATCGCGATAACTAACCAGCCGAGGGGCGTTAGTGGGCGTGCTGAAATCGGCGTTGGAGCGGGCAATTTTGCAGGCCAGATAAATGATATAACTACACCCCAGGGCGCTTACGACCACCAGTGCGTCATCATTGATCCAGGCAGCGCCCGCCCAACCTAACACCAATAAATACGCCAGCATCGCCGTGCCCACGCCAAGGCAAAATCCCACCGACTGTCTGGCCTGGCCATTGATGCCCACGTTCAGGCCGAGCAGGTTCACAGGTCCAGGGGTATACATGACGCCCAGGGCATAGGCGATGATTGCTAACATGGTAAAACCTCTATGCGTGTGGGACTAGCGGGCGATATCGCGCTGATATTGGTGGGGCGTCATACCATAAATACGCTTGAAGCGGCGATTGAAATGGCACAGGTCGGCAAAGCCAAAGCGGAGTGCTACCTCGGTCAACGGGGCGTCCTGGTCGAGTGCGGCGCGGGCCGCATTGACCCGGCCATTCATCACGTATTGGTGCGGCGTCATGCCGAAATGCTGACGGAACAGACGCAAGAAATGGTACTTGGACAGGTGTGCGGCCTGGCTGATGTCGTCCAGCGACATATCCGCTTCCAGATGCGCGTGGATATACTCCCGCGCCAAGCCCAGCAGGGCATCCGGCCGGTGCGTAACCTGGCTGGGTTGCACATGGCCGCCCAGCTGCGCCGTCCGCTCTACTACCCGATAAAGCGCGTTCTCCTGATCGATGCAGCTGCCGACCTGGGAGGTCACCAAACGTGCCAGTTCGACAATGGCCTGGCGCAGTGGCGCATCCTGAATCAGCGTTTGATGGGAGCGGAAATCAGCGCCACGCGTGTGCCCCAGGGCATCGGCAAACAGCGGCTTCACCTGCTCCGGATGGGCGTAAACCATCAAATAATCCAGCGCTCGCTCGCCACCCGAATGCCCGTCGTGGACTTCTTCCGGGTTGAATAGAATCACGTTGCCCGGTGGGCTACGGTGAAACTGGCCGCCGCTGAAAAAGTCCTGACGCCCGGCCAGCGTCACGCCAAAGGCATATTCCTCATGGGCGTGGGGAGCGTAGCTAAAATCCTCAATGGCCGCCTTCAGCACCGTCAGTGTCGGCACATGATGACTTTTGAAGAACTCAAACCGGCTGGCGTTGCTCATGCCTACCTCTTCTGATGAAACCCAACACCTCGAAACACAACCCTAGATTAGGCCGTCAGCGCCACGGATGCTTGTACATAATTGCTCATCAACTGTGCAATGATGGCCTATCGATAGTGAACACCACCAAGGGGCCGTCATGAAAAAGCTCTTTTCGCTGGTGGTTGTGCTGGTGTTGGCTGGCTGCGCCGCCATGGAGCCGCATGCGGAGCGTGACGTCCAGCGCGACGCCGGTCTGGCCATCCAGGAGATCTACGAGCAGGCGCTGCCGACGCTGTCCGAGGACAAGCAGCGCCACTTTGCTCAGCGGCTTTACCGCCTGACTGGCGAGCAGCGCTGGCGGGCCCTCAATCACGTTTACGGCGAGCGTCTACTGGCGCGACTCGAGGAGGACATCGTCGGCCTGGCCGAGCCCGGGTACGCGGCTGCCCGCAGCCGGGCGATCGTTGCCAACTATTCGCAGCGCACGGCCAAGCAGCGTGCCCGGCGCGCCATGCTGGGTGAGTGGGGGGAGATCGCCTTCGCCCGGGGGCTGCTGTTCAGGCTGGTCCAGGCCGAGTACCACGGCCTGCTGCCGACCATTGAGAACCACGAGCGGGCGCTGGGCTACCAGGCAGAAGTTGACTGGGCGGCCTTCTTGACCGACCCCGCGGTGATCGGGATCTATGCCGCTCAGGTCGCCAACCAAGCGTACTTCCTGCACCAGCTCGGCGTGATGGATCTGCGCCGGGAGGTGGAGTCGGCCTTCCGACGCCACTACCCGCCTGATCGAGTCGCCGGGCTCGACGACGCCGAGTACCGTAACTGGCTCTATGGCCTGACCCACTTCGTCATCGCTGACAGCCGCTACTACCAGCGGAAGGTGGACCCAGAGGTGCACGCTTGGGTGCTGGAAGCGCTAGAGCGGGAGACGGCCGACATTATGGCCCGGGCCACGGCCGACATCCAAGCCGAGGTGGCATTGGCCTTCCTGCTTGCCGACCGCGAGGATCACCCGCTGGTGGGACGGGTGCGCGAGGCGCTGGTGGCGGCAGTGGACCCGGCCAGCGGCATCATCCCCTCGTCCTCGGGGGAAAAGGGGCTGGCGGGTGGTGAACACCGCAACGTTCTGGCGATCATGGTGTTGCGCTGGCCGGGCCGCCTGCATCCCGGCCCCGACCTCTCTGACGCGCTTGGCGGGCGCTCAGCCGAATGCTGTACATAATTGCTAATCAGCTGTGGGAGAATAACGAATGAGCTCTGTGCGAAGTGAGCGATCAAGGCCACCAGCGCGTTAACTAACGATTACCCAGCGAGACCCCATTAATGCACTACCGCACCATGACCATCAACGACTATGACGCCGCCATTGCCCTATGGAGCGAGAGTGAAGGCGTGAGGATTCGCGACGCCGATTCACGCCAAGGCATCGAGAAGTACCTGCTGCGCAATCCCGGCCTGAGTTTTGTGGCAGAAGCAGAAGAGGGGCTGGTGGGCACGATCATGGCGGGCCACGATGGCAAGCGCGGCTATGTGCAGCACTTATCGGTGGCAGATTCTCACCGCCGGTTAGGCATCGCCACACGGCTGGTTAGCCTTTGCCTGGAAGCATTGAAGAACGAAGGTATCCAAAAATCACACTTGATGATTCTTCCCGAGAACGAAGCCGCCCAGACGTTTTGGGCAAGCCAAGGCTGGGCGTACCGATCCGATATTCTGCTCTATTCGTTTGTTAATGGAGATAACCACAACGTTTAACCAAGCTGAGCCTCAATCGCGGCTTTATCAATGACCGACCAGACCTCCCTAATTTTGTTATCGCTAAAGAGGTAGAACGCGTTCTCGCAAAACGTCACTTTTTTGCCACCCACCGCAAGGCCGAGAAAGCTACCTTTGGGTGTGACATCGAATCGCAGCCTGCACGCGACATGGGGTGAGTCAACGGCCAAAAGCTCAATATTGAAGTGAAGATCTGGTATCTGCTCGTAATCGGCTTCCAGCATGGCGCGATAGCCATCAACGCCTAGGTGCTTACCGTTGTGGTGGGCATCGTTATGCACGAATTGGTCAAGGCTCGTCCAATCCTGATTATTGAGGCAGGTGATGTAATCACGGTAGGTTGCTTCCAGGTCACGTTTGTTCATCCTGGTTCTCCTTTCCTGGGCAGGCGTGAAGGCATTCGCCAAGGGTACATAGGCTCAGTATCATAAGCAGCCTAAACCAAACCACAGAAGTCATCATTCATGTCGTGCCCACCTTGCCCCCATTGCCAATCCGAATTCGTCTATCAGGATCAAAGCCTGTTCATCTGCCCCGAGTGCGCCCACGAATGGAACCCTGCTGAGGTTCAGGCGGAAGACACCGTCACGGTAAAAGATGCCCACGGCACGCTGTTAGCGGAAGGCGACAAGGTAACGATGATCAAAGACCTCAAGGTCAAAGGCAGCTCACTGGTACTCAAGGTGGGCACCAAAGCCGTGATCAAGCGATTAATGGACAGCAAAGATCACCAGCTGGACTGCAAGGTCGATGGCGTCGGCGACATGATGGTGACCGCCCACTTTGTGAAGAAGGCCTGAATGATCGCTTAATCCGTGTCCACTTTTGCTGGGCAAGATCAATGGAACTGTTAGCCCAACCCGATAGCATCGTTCTTATACAGGCTAAAAAAGGATTACCTACTCGATGAAAGCATTTCAAATTGGCGAACAACACAGCACCAACACCTTAAGTGCCACCACACGACCAGAACCTATCGCAGGTCCTGGAGAAGCCATCATTGCGCCACGACTAGTCAGCCTAATCAGCCGAGACATACAAATACTCACCGGCACATACGGCCCATTACAAGACCCTAAGCGCGTGCCTGGCACAGAAGGCGTGGGCGATGTAATTGCGGTTGGCGAAGGCGTAACAGAGGTCAGCGTTGGCGACCGCGTGGTGTGTGGTCACTTTGCTAACTGGCGCGAAGGCCCTTTCAGTGCCAATATTTTCTCCCACGACATTGGCATCACCCACGACGGCTGGCTAGCTGAAAAAATCCTGCTGCCTGCAGCGTCACTCATTCGCTTACCTGACAACATCCCAGATCAAGACGCAGCGGTTCTCGCATCCGCAGGGCTGACCGCTTGGAACGCACTGGTAGAAACCTCCAACATAAAAGCGGGTGACCTCGTGCTGTGCCTTGGCACTGGGGGCGTGTCTTTAGCCGCGTTAAAAGTAGCGAAAATGCACGGTGCACGAGTAGCGATCACCTCATCAAGCGACGAGAAACTCAGCGTTGCTCGTGAACTGGGTGCAGACATCACCATCAACTACAAACAATACCCAGATTGGCCTGCCGAGCTAATGAAGCAAACTAACAACCAAGGTGCCGACATCATCGTCGAAACTGGCGGGCAAGACACCCTAGGCCATTCCGTTGCCGCGGCGGCCGTTAATGGTCGAATCGTTATCATCGGTGTTACCCCAGGGCAGAACTCACCGATCCCCAACTACATCAGCTTCATCACCAAAAACATCACCATCAAAGGGATCGCCAACGGCAGCCGCGCCATGTTCGTCAACTACATCAACGCACTGGCAGCAAACGACAGCACTGCCCTCATCAGCAAAACCTTTGACTTTGACGACGCCCCAGAAGCCTACCGCTTCCAAGCTGCCGCCAAACACATCGGCAAAGTACTGATCAAATTCTAATCACGACGCAGTCAACTGAGGCTCATTCACCACCACCGCGTCACGCAAGGTTTCAGCGAAGCTTGCCAGGGCGGGTGTCCAGGTTTCGGGTTCGGGGGCGACAAAATAGGTATCGATATTGGCGATGGAGGTGGGCAGTGCCAGCGTGTGAATCCCGAACCGGTGCTGGTGGGCTTCAACCGTCCCACGGGGGAGCACCGTGTAACCCATCCCCGCAGCAACGCAGCCAAGCATCGCATCCAGTGAACCAAACTCGAAGATCCTGCCCGCATTAACACCCTGTGAGGCCAGCATCAGCTCAATACGCTGGCGGTAGCTGCACCCCTGGCGAAACGCCAAGAACGCAGACGTCAGCAGCGCTTGTGAAGAGGGCATCTTCGTCATCGGCGTTGAGCCGACTAAGACAAGCTGCTCGCTAAACGCTTTGAGCGAGTGGTAGCGGCCATGCTCGAGCCGCCCGGCCACGAAAACACAGTCCACCTGCCCGTTAAGCAACAACTCGACCAACTCAGCCGTGGGCCCGGTCTTGATCTGGATATCAACGTCAGGCTGCGCTGCGTGGTACGCCGCCAGTATCGTCGGAAGGCGCAACGCCGTCGTGGTCTCCATGGCACCAATGCGCAGCCGCCCACACGCCTTCTCCTGGCCTTTGAACAGCGATACCGCTTCGTCGTGGGCCGACAGCATGCGCTCGGCGTACTCCACCAGCGCCAATCCGGCACTCGTAGGGCGAACCCGCCCCGCACGGTGAATCAGCTGAACGCCTAACTCCTCCTCGAGCTTTTTAATGTGGGTGGTCACATTGGATTGCACCGTGTGCAGCCGTTTGGCCGCCGCCCCAAAGCTGCCGGTTTCGGCCACGGCCACGAGCAGTCGCAGCGATTTAAGTTGCACGCGCCGTCTCCCTGTCAGGTTATCTATAAACAAGATAGTAGCGATCAAAACTAATCGTTTCTAGAAATAATTCCTCGCGCGTAGTCTGACGATGTACCAACGTGCTGCCGACCCCACCAAAGGGTGTCACAAAAAGGAATTGGCGTGATGAAGCGAACACTCACTACCCACGATCTGCCCGCCCTGATGACAGGCATAATGGCGACCCTGGCGGCGATTGGCATCGCACGCTTCGCCTATACGCCGCTATTGCCTGCGATTATTCAAGAGGGTTGGTTCACCGCGAGCCAAGGCGCCTACCTGGGGGCCGCCAACCTGCTGGGCTACTTTATCGGCGCACTCGCCGCCCACTCGCTGAGTGAGCGCTTTTCGCATCGCTTAGTGATGGCCGCAAGCTTCGCGGGTATCGCGCTCAGTTTTGTGCTCTGCGCCGGGGCGGGCAGTTTTCTCTGGTTCTTCTTCTGGCGGTTGGTCTCGGGGGTTGCCGGGGCCATCTTGATGGTCGTTGGCCCTTCGATTGCGCTAGCGGCCACGCCACCTGAAAGGCGAACGCGTGTCGGTGCCCTGGTGTTTACCGGCATTGGCTTTGGCGCACTGCTTTCAGCCTTCATCGTACCGTTACTCCTAGGGTTAAGCCTCTCCGTCACCTGGGGCACGCTTGGGCTGCTGTGTATTGCCGCTGGCCTTTTGTGCGACTATTTTTTGCAACAACAGGGCGTAGCACACTTAGCATCACCGATCACGGCTAGCCCAAGGGTGAATAGCCCCACAGGGGGTGCGGGTGTAAAGATAATCGTGATGTTGGTGGTGGGCGCTTACGCCCTAGATGCGATTGGCTTTGTACCCCATACCGTGTTCTGGGTGGACTATCTCGCCAGGGAAAACGTCCTGGGTAATCAAGCGGCTTCCCTGCAGTGGGGTATCTTCGGGTTGGGCGCCTTGTGCGGGCCGTTCATGGTAGGCGCGCTGGCGCAGCGAGTGGGTTGGCAAGGTGGCTTGATGATCGCCTTTGCAGCGAAGGCCGCTGCCGTCTTGCTGCCGGTGTTCTCGCTTGCACTGCTCAGCCAGTCGGTTTCCTCGTTCATGGTGGGGGCGATGATCCCCGGCATTGTCGCACTCACCTCTGGCCGCCTTGCTGAGTTGGTAGGGCCAACCGCCCACAAGAAACTCTGGGGGCAAGCCACCGCCGCTTTTGCAGCCGCCCAGGCAGTGGCAGGCTATGCCATGTCCGCGCTTTATGGCGCCTGGGGCAGCTACACGTCACTGTTTGCCATCAGCGGCCTCATCCTAGTCGCTGGCTTTTTAATGGTGCTGCTTAGCCGTGGTGTACAGCAGCGCCACGCGCACCTTTCTACCCAACAATCTTCAAAGCACGCTACACAGCACTCTACAAACCAAGGGAAGCAATAATGGAACTCTACCTAAACGCAACCTCGCCCTATGCGCGCCTGGTGCGCATCGTGTTACTGGAAAAAGGCTTGGCGGACGCCGTGACCCTGAAGTGGTGCGACCCCTGGGCAGACGATGCCGATCTTTTAAAGGCCAACCCCGCCGGGCGTATTCCCGCACTGGTAACGGAGGAGGGCACCACGTTAAGCGAATCCATGCTGATAGCCGTTTACCTGGATAGCGTTAGCCCCAAACCACCAATGCTGCCAGCCGCCAGCCTGGGAGAGGTGTTGCACCTAGCGGGCCTGGGCCAAAACCTGATGGATGCCGCGTTCATCACTGTGATTGCCAGAAAGCATTATGGCAACGAGATTGACGAGAGCGAACTAGGCCAGCGGCGTTCGCGAGCCATTCAGCGGCTGTTGAAACAGTTGAGCAGTGAGCTTGGTGGAAAACAGCTGGCCTCAACTATCAACCTGGGTGACATCGCCACTGCGGTCTCGCTGGATTATCTCGCCTTCAGGTTGCCAGAGGTGAAGTGGAAAGTAGAGTACCCGAAACTTCATGAATGGCACGCTGGTGTGGCGGAACGTGTGAGCTTTCAGGAGACTTCATTCGCCTAGCAGAGACCACGTCAACAATCTTGCTTCTTCAACGACTCGCTATTGCGAGGCGTTATCGTGATGGTTCCTGGCCCATCCTGGCTTCCAATAGGCACAGAGCCCAGCAAGTGCTGTTTCACAATAGCCTAAAGTGTTACGAAGTAAACATGGGTTTCAACGCACTTAGCTGCTAGGCTGAAATTATTAGAGCGAACAATCGCCGCAGGGACAACCTAAATGCAAAATGCCTCATGCATCCAGCTTTACCTCACTCGCCAATGGCTACAGGTGCGCATTAAAGGCATGTTACTCGCCAGCTACATCAATGGCCTAAGGCATCGCTGTCGCAGCTATCCTCCACACCACTACTTCCATTGCCTTGCTTGATAAAAGACATGGTCAAATATAAAAATAATTTTTAGCGGGCAGCTGAAGCTGCCGATAATTAAATTATTGGAAAGCTTTTCTAATAACTTTTAAATGGCAGTTGTTTAAAATAGATACGGGTTAATCGCTTTCTTATGAATGTGACTTTATTGTTAATAAAATTTGATAAGGCTTCTTCTTAATCAGGGCTGTACCATAATAAGGATGATGTTTTGAAAATTAGTGGCTTTTTTATTAACGATATTTTGTGGGATAGTTTAAGAGCATGCCAGCAAGATAGTGTCAAAGTTTCTCTTAACTATTTGCGAAAGCCTCTTTCTGAAGAGGCTAGATCCTGCCTAATTAGCTTACCAACTGGAGCTGGTAAGACAGGAGTGATCAGTGTTGTTAGTCATAAAGCTACACAAAAGAAAACTCTAGTTCTTTGTCATCGAAGGGCCGTTTGTGACCAACTGTTTGCCGAGATGAGTGGTAATTTCTTCCAAGAGCGTGCAGAAGGAGCTGCTATTCCCCTAAAGCGTGTGTTTGACAATGTAGATGATATAACAGCCAATGGAATATATGTTTCAACATTTCAAAAACTACAAAGCTTTACATCTACACAGTTAGAAGCACTAAAAGAGTGTGTTGATCTAATTATCATTGATGAGGGGCATTCTGAACCTTCACCTGTTTGGAGTACCTTAGTTAGAGGAATGAATGCTCACAAGATTGTGATTACAGCTACGCCCTACCGTAATGATCTCTTTCAGTTTGATATCAATGCTGATGCCAGCTTCATTTATACTTTTGAAAAAGCACTTGAAGATGGAGTCCTGAAAGAACCTGGCTTTGAATCAATAGAGCCTGAGCAGTTAAATACATGTATTCGTACTTTTATAGATGATAATCCAGGTGTAAAATGTATAGTTAAGTGTAATAAGTTTAGTGATATAGAGGCTTATTATGCTCAGCTCCAAAATGATTTCAAATTGCTCGCCATTCATGAGCAGTATTCAGGTGACCAACGAAAGAATGTTAAGTCCAACGTTCCTGCAAATTTAAAAAATTCGGATTATGAGGTTATTATTCATCAACGTAAGCTTGACGAAGGTGTTGATATTCCCCAAGCCAAGTTGTTAGTGCTTACTTATACTGTGAATAGCGGCAGAGAGCTCGTACAAACGATTGGTCGCGTTGTGCGAATTTATAGGGATATTGAGCCAAAAATAATTGAGTTTGGGCACTGCTCAAATGAGAAGATTTGGAAAAATTATCGGCGATTTGATACTTCACTTAATAGCGCCGCTGCTGTTAAAAAATTTATAGCGTCTTTAGATGCAAGTAAGTTAATAGAGCTGTATCTAGACGCTTTTCCTGATGTCAGCTACTATGGTAATAGATTTTTAAGTAAGTTTGACATTAATGCTTTCGACCCTGAATCATCATTAAATATACCAACGGCATCTGTTTGCTTTTTAAATTCAGCGGCAGACTTCAGTATAGAATTTTTGTCAGACATGCTTTATTGGCAATGTAATAATTCCGGTGAACTGGCCAAGCAGTTTGTTACTCCGTCCGGGATTTATATTGTGGTGTCTATTGCGTTTAATCGATCTAATTTTTTGAAAGATCAGTTCTTTTTTGAGCCATCACTAGAAATTACACTATTTAAAGAATTATCCAACGGTATCGTAGCTATTTTCGATAGCCGAGGAAGACGTTTAAATAAAGACAAGGGATTAAAACTAGGCTCGGCTGTGCCTCAAGATAAACTGTTTAAAGTTTTGTCCCTCGGTGCAGAAGCAACGACAAAAGAAGCTAGTAGTAGATCGATCAACACCGCGAAGAAACGTCCTGAAAGTATTGCAGTTAAGGGGCGGAATTTAGATCAAATGGCTGATCAGCAGACGAATGCATCGTACAGACTTTCAACGGCAAGATTGGATACATTTGATCGTTTAAATACGAAATTAGGTAGCTATTATGTTGGTGTGGATTCTGGGAGAATTTCAGATCAGAAGGAGTCATCATTTAGCCTAAGTGAGTTAAATGATTGGTTTGAAACAATGGATAGTGTGTTGTCTGGGAGTGCTATTTTCAATAACGCACTCCTCGATTCTTTTGCTAAACCCATAGCTGTAGATGAAAATTTAAATATAGAAAGTGTGATTTTTGATCTAAGTGAGCTCCCATTACCAATTTCTATTTCAATTAATGAAAATGTATATGAACTAGATAATGATTTTTTATATATGATCTATGAGGGTGGTTTTTTACTTGTGCCGGAAGTCGAAGAGAGTCGAATCCAAATAGTACTTAGTAATGAACAGCCTTACCTCAAACTGATAGGCAATCAGCCAATGCTCTACTGGCTTGAAGATGGTATGGAGCCAAATGAAGACATAGAGGATTTTTTAACTGAGCATTTGCACAAAGCATTGTTGGAAAAAGGTATTGGTTATGCTCAGGAAAAGTTTTTCCAAATAACATTGCCTGTAGAAAATTCGTTTGACTTTGAAAATTCAAATTTAGCAAATGTGGTCATTGGTTTGACGGAACTTTTAGGGCCGGGGTTAGATGAAAAGGGAAATCTGAACGGTGTATACCAAGTTGTGAATCAAGAGTTCAGCCCTAATTCAGTTTTTTACCTACTGGATAAGCTTAAAGCAAATGCACTTCTTAATCCAACACGTGCGGATCTAGGGCCATTTGACTCACATATCCCTAATGCAGATGTTGTTCTTAACACAGACATGGGCACTGAGCCTGCGGACTTTATTCTCTCTTCTAAAAATAAGCTTGTGTATGTACATATAAAATGTGGCTCTACAGTATCACCTCAATCTTCCGCTGGAGCACTTGCTGAAGTGGGCTCTCAAGCGATTAAGAATATTGAAATGTTGGTTAGCGTAAACAAATTGTTGAGGCCTGGAAATTGGAATAGGTTAAGTACAGCATGGCCAACTGTCGGTGCTGAGCAAGTCATGAAAGAAAGAATTCGTTTGTTTAATGGTCAATTATTCATGACAGATAATGATCAAGAAAGGGAAGAAAAATTACAAGAAGTTTGGGATTTAATAGCCCAGAGAAGACAATCTGTTGCAGTAAGGAAAGAGATTTGGATTGTTGCTGCAAATAGTTTTTCGGTAAGTCATTTTTCAGATCAATTGATGCTAGGATCGAATGCTAACAGTGAGACATTACAGGCCTTTCAACTTATCACAAGTTGGCTTTCTACCGCTCATGGCAATGATGTTGACCTAAAAATATTTGTTTCTAAAAATTAGTAATATTAGGTTTATTAAAATTAATTTTGTCTCAACTCAATTGTGTCTAAGCTAGCATTTTAATGCGTAGAAGAGATATGTATAAAATTGCTGTTATTGTTAATTAGATGAAAATAGTTTTTTATCAATAAATTTTTAGATAAGAGCTCTTTTGTTGGAGGTGCATAAATCTTTTGCAAGGTTTTATAAGGGAAGAGGTGGCGATCATTTAGATGTAAAATATAACAAAATAGACAATGGGCCCCGAAAAGTATTGCACACTACTCAGAGCGTTATACCCCACTAACCCTCATAACCTCCCTAGTAACCGCATCATTCAAAATCCCGCGTTTGGCTTCGATCAGTGTGAACCAATCGCGGGCGCGGGTGATGCCGGTGTAGACCAGCTCGCGGGTGAGAATTGGGTTGGGTGTTTGCGGTAGCAGTAGGGCGGTGTGCTTAAACACGGAGCCTTGGGATTAGTGTACCGTCATCGCGAACACGGTTTCTATCGCTTTCAGGCGGGAAGGGAACATCCAGTGAATGGGGTTTTCCGGGTCGCTGGTCGGAAAGGCGACGCGCAACAAGCGTTGCTGCGGATTGCGTGGGTCAGGAACGACCAAGGTAATGCAGATATCGCCGTTCATCAGCTTTAGGCCGTAGTCGTTTTGAGTGACCAGTAATGGGCGTCCTTCATACCAGCTTTTCCAATATGTGGTTGCTGCCTTCGGTTATATAGAATTTACTCTACGCAATGTTTACCTGTGTTCTAAAGTCTTCAGCAGAGCTATGCTAGACGCGAAACTATTGTGCTAATATCAGTACTTTAACTTTTTTGGAAGGTTATCAATGGATAGAGAGCTAGAGTATATAAAGCTAAAAGTAGATTGGTATAAATCAATATATCCTTGGTATGTAGCTATTTTGGCGGGGCAAGTCGCTTTTTTAAGAACCATTGATGTAGAAGAAGGGGGGGGGGAAGTTTATGTATTATACAATTGTTGCAAGTATATTGTTTATTTTTTTAGCATTGGTGTTCGCTTGGCAAGCATCATTGCCTCTAATCCATAGGCTAGAGCCAGCATATGAGCCCACTACTGGATTTTTTAAGAAGCTTATATGGACTCCACAAGGAAATAAATGGGAGGCGATTTTTGCATCACTAACTGGGGGATGCTTTGGTTTTTCTATCTCAACGTTTATTTTTGCCCTGTGTGTAAATGTTATTTTATAAAAAGTGTAATGTTTTGATGAAGAAAAAAACTAAGCAATCACTAGATGATATATAGTGACAGCAAACTGTCACGCGCTTTAGTGATCATTCGTCGTCTACCCTTGATTAGGGCGGCTCCCTCACAACTCCACTGGCTCTAACCGCATTATTCAACACCCCGCGCTTGGCTTCGATTAGCGTGAGCCAGTCGCAGGAAAGGGGAATTAGACCAGCTTGCAGGTGAGAATCAGCGTTTGCGGTAGCAGCAGAAAGGCCTCGTGCCTTTATTTAACTAGTGAGCAGCGTATTGATTCGATTGTCAGGAAGCGCTACAGCTGGCAGGCTTGTTTGCGCTAAAGATGCCATTTGATTTCAGTGCTATCAACTGCAACAGTAATCCTGGATTCAACTAATAAGTGCAGCACCTGCGGTTTCTAGTGCTCCTGAGTATTCA
>NZ_JAKVTW010000030.1 GCF_022489065.1 Vreelandella neptunia
CAGCCGGGTTGGCAAGAGGTTTTTAAAACCAAATTTGATAAAAGCATCAGCGTGCTTAGCTGATATTGCGAATCGAATCTGGAACCAGCGAGTCCATGCCAAGATCAGCAATGCTATGGGCACCTGTAAGGGTCATTGCAACGCGCATCTCCTTTTCAAATAGCTCAAGTAAATGAGCAACGCCTGCCTCACCGGCCGTAGCAAGTGCATAGATGTAAGCGCGCCCAAGCAGTACCGCATCAGCGCCCATCGCGATCATGCGAACCACATCCAGCCCGCTACGCACACCGGAATCGGCCAAAATTGCCAAGTCCCCCTTAACTGCATCCGCTATAGCAGGCAAGGCACGCGCGGTGGAGGGAACGCCGTCAAGCTGTCGGCCACCGTGATTAGACACAACAATCCCATCTGCACCAAAGCGAACCGCATCACGAGCATCCTCAGCATCGAGTATGCCCTTAATAATCATCGGGCCATCCCATTGCTCACGAATCCACTCCAGATCTTTCCAAGAGATGGAGGGGTCAAAGTTATCCCCAAGCCAGGCAATATAGTCTTCAAGCTGAGTGGGTTTACCGCGATAATCCGATACGTTACCCAGGTCATGCGGGCGTCCATGAATGCCCACGTCCCACGCCCATAGTGGATGCATTGCGGCTTGAAGCATGCGTTTCATTGGTCCGCCCTTACCGCTCATACCAGAGTGAGCATCGCGATAGCGCGCGCCCGGCACCGGCATATCGACGGTAAAAATCAGCGTTTTGACGCCAGCGGCCTTTGCTCGCTCCAAGACATGCTTCATGAACCCCCTATCTTTCAGCACATAGAGCTGAAACCAGATGGGCCGATCAATTGCCGAAGCTACTTCATCAATGGGACATACCGATACGGTGGAAAGTGTGAACGGTATACCTTTACTAGCCGCAGCCCGCGCCGCCTGAACTTCGCCGCGTCTGGCATACATACCTGCCAAACCTACCGGCGCAAGAGCAACCGGCATGGCAAGCTTTTCACCGAACAGCTCAGTTTCAAGGGAAAGCGTGGACATATCCTTCAGCACGCGCTGACGCAACGCGATACTGGAAAGGTCCTCAACATTACGCCGGAGCGTATGCTCGGTATAAGACCCGCCGTCTGCATAATGAAAAAGAAAAGGAGGAATGCGACGCTTAGCAGCTTGGCGGTAATCTGTGGATGCTGAGATGATCATAGCGAGCCCTGTATAGTGGGTGCGCTAAACACCGGCGACCCAAAATGAAAATTGGTTTTACCAATTTACAAAAACGTATCGTCAACACTAGTGAGCCGCTATAAGCGTGTCAAACGGAGATACCGCTTTAGAGCCTTTCAGCGCGCTATACTTTAGTTTAAACCCGTTACTTATTGCGACAAATAACGCGAAAACTCGCTTTACCTGCGCTTGAGCTCACTCCTCAAAGCTCTTAATATTGGTCTTACCAATTAAGGGAGCTAATCACCATGGGCTATTCAATATGAGCTACCCACCGCTCCGCCAACAGCGCTTGGCCGACGTCATTACCGAACGCCTTGAAGCTATGATGCTGGAAGGTAGCTTGAAACCCGGGCAACGCTTACCTCCTGAACGCGAATTAGCCGAACGGTTCGGGGTTTCGCGCCCCTCATTACGGGAAGCTATCCAGAAATTAGCCGCCCGCGGCTTACTTACCAGCCGGCAGGGCGGCGGAACCTTTGTTAACGACGACCTTAGCAATGGTTATACCGACCCCTTGTTAGAAATGCTTTCCCGTCACGACGAGTTCAACCTAGATTTACTCGAATTCCGCGATGCAATGGAAGGAATCTCTGCTTATTACGCGGCATTGCGTTCAACACCCGCCGACAAAGCCGTCCTTATCCAACGCTTTGAAGAACTCGATGGCGGTTTTGCCGGTGCGGATCCTATTCAAGAAGCAAAACTGGACGCAGCGTTCCACCTCGCGATTGCCGAAGCCGCCCACAATGTTTTGCTGCTACATACCATTCGCGGCATTTTTCACCTACTAGAGAAGAGTATTGTGAACAACTTGGCCCATTTATTTGCCAAGGAGGGTTCGCGCAGCCAGTTAATGCAGCAGCATCGCGCCCTGCTCAATGCAATTTTGGAGGGTCGGGCTGAGGATGCCCGAGCTCGAGCCCATGAACACCTCGTGTTTGTCGAAGAAGGGCTTCTCGAGATGGCGCGAGCTGAGACGCGGGCCCAGCGCGCCCTTCGCCGCGCCCAAGGCAGTAGCAAGACGCCAGCATGAACAGCGCTGGCATAAATAACCAAACGCCCGCCCCACTGCCCCTGCGCTGGCGACGTCTGTGGCTGCTGGTGGCTTCACTCGGCTTGCTGTTTTGTATGTGGCAGGCCGCCCAACTGGCACGTGAACAAGCTCTTTCCAACTTACAGGACGATGCTGAAAATGAGCTACGGCTGTCTGCCGCTAACTTAAACGGCTATTTACTGCGCTACGACTACCTGCCGCAAATGCTTGCAACGCGGGAAGGGGTGCAGCGCTTTTTGGCCTCTCCTGACAGTCAAGATCCGATGCCACTGAATATGCTCCTGGATCGTTTTCGCTTTACAGCAGGGGTTTCAGACGTCTATTTACTCAATCGCGAAGGCGACACGATTGCGGCCAGTAATTGGCATCGCCCCAACACCTTCATTGGTCAAAACTACGCTTTCCGCTCCTACTACACTGATGCCATAGCCGGGGGCCAGGGGCGATTTTTTGGCTTGGGCATCAAGTCTCTTGAGCGTGGCTACTACTTTTCATCACCCGTGTGGCTAGACGATACCTCCCCCGATGCGCAGCCAGACGGCGTGCTAGTGGTTAAAGTGCTGCTAGATGACGTTGAAGAGAGCTGGGCCGAGCAGGACGCCGAACTATTTGTCACCGATAGCGACAACATCATTTTTATGGCCAGCCACCCTGGGCTGCGTATGAACGCACTCTATTCGCTCACCGATGAACAGCGCCAAAGCCTGCGAGAAACCCGTCGCTATGCCATGGAGCCATTGACTCCTTCCGGCATTGAAGTCGTTGCGCCTTATAGGCTGGGCAGCCAGTTGGTGAGTTTTTCCCAAGGCCCGCTGAGCGAAGGAGACTACCTAAGCCTGACCCGACCTATCCCTGAGTTTGGCTGGCAAATGCATATTTTAAAGCCGTTAACACCGGTCATTAGCGCCCAGTGGATTGCGGCACTGATGGCGGGCGGCCTTTACGGCGTGGTCACGCTAGGCGCGGGTATTGGCTGGCAGCGCCTGAGGCTGCGCCGTGAGCGTGAAGCGTTCGCCGAACGGGAGCGCAACACCTTGGCACGCGTTCGTGATGAGCTAGAAGTCAGTGTGGAACGACGCACCCGAGACTTAGTGGCCAGTAACCAACGCTTGTCTGATGAAATTGAAGAGCGACGCCGCGCTGAAGCCAACTTACGTCAAACCCAAGATGAGCTGATTCAAGCGGCCAAACTGGCGGTCCTGGGGCAACTGGCGGCGGGCATCAACCATGAATTGAATCAGCCGTTGGCGGCTATTCGCGCCTACGCAGAAAACGCCCGCCGCTTCATGGCTCTGGCTCGCCACGACAAGGCGGACGCCAACCTTGAACAGATTGTTGAACTGACAGAGCGCATGGCGGATATCAGCGCGCAGCTACGACAGTTTTCGCGCAAGAGCAGCGAGCGCCAGGAGACGATATCGGTACAAGCCTGTATCGACTATGCCTTACGCCTGTTTCAAAGCCGCCTGCGCGAAAGCAATATCGCTATTATTCAGGATTGGCCTGATGAAACGCTATGGGTTAAAGGCGATTTAGTACGTCTGGAGCAGGTATTGGTTAATCTAATCGGTAATGCGCTCCAGGCGATGAAAGGTGTACCGGCCCCACAACTGACGCTGGGTGCTCATACCCACCAGCAGCAGGTCATTATTAGCGTTAGCGATAATGGCCCTGGCATTCCCAATGAGCACTTAGGGCATATTTTTGAACCCTTTTTTACCACTAAAGCACCCGGGAGCGGTTTAGGGTTAGGGCTCTCGATCTCATCGCGTATCATGGACGATTTAGGCGGCAAGCTACTGGCTGCTAATCATCCCGATGGCGGCGCCAGCTTTACCATTACCCTGCCCCACTCGCCGTTAACCCAAACCCAGGAGAACTCCTCTTATGCATGAGCCGTCGACGCTGCCGGTCATGGTGATCGACGACGAACCGCACCTGCGGATCACCGCCAGCCAAACTCTTGAACTTGCGGGCTATACGCCCTACTGCTTTGAATCAGCGGAACAGGCCCTGGCAGCATTAACCCCGGACTTCCCTGGGGTAATTGTCAGTGATATCCGCATGCCGGGTATGGATGGTATGGCGCTGCTGCATGAGCTACATAGTCGCGACGCCACCCTGCCCATTATTTTAATCACCGGTCATGGCGATATTTCTACCGCCGTAGAAGCCATGCGCGCCGGCGCCTGGGATTTTCTTGAAAAGCCCTTTGCCGGTGATCAATTGCTGGACGTGGTACGCCGCGGCATAGAGAAGCGCCAACTCAGCCTGGAAAACCATCGCCTTAAAGCTGAACTGGAAGTGCAACAGGCCGCACTGGGGCCACGGCTGGTCGGTCGTACCCCGATCATATCGCGGCTGGCCGCCATGATTCAGCGCATCAGCCAAGTAGAAGCCGATGTCCTGCTGTTTGGCGAAACAGGTACCGGCAAAGACCTCGTTGCTCGCGCTATTCACGAACGCAGCGGGCGACGCAACAGTCCATTTATGGCCATTAACTGCGGCGCGGTGCCTGAAAACACCATCGAATCGGAGCTGTTTGGTCATGAAAAAGGCGCCTTCACCGGTGCTGTCGAGCGGCGCATCGGTAAGTTTGAACACGCCAACGGCGGCACGGTGTTTCTGGATGAGATAGAGTCGATGCCCATGGCACTGCAGGTCAAACTGCTGCGGGTACTGCAAGAGCGCAGCGTCGAGCGGCTGGGCGCCAATGAAACCGTTCCTCTTAATATCCGGGTGATTGCGGCCACCAAAGTGGATCTCAAAGCCGCCTCCGAAGAGGGGAGTTTTCGCGAAGATCTTTATTACCGACTGAATGTTGTCACCCTACCGCTGCCCGCACTGCGCGAAAGGCGTGAGGATATTCCCTTGCTGTTCCAGCACTTTGCCGTGGTGGCTGCCAACCGTAGCGGGCTAGAAGCGCCGACCCTCGACAGCCCGGCCATTGCCGCCCTGCTGGCCCATGACTGGCCAGGAAACGTGCGAGAACTACGTAACCTTGCCGAGCGCTACGTACTGCTGGGGGCCGCTTTTGACTACCGCCTGGATGCGCTGCTGGAAGGGGTCAATGCCGATACCGAAGAACCCACTTTACCGCGCCAAGTAGAGCTGTTTGAAAAGAGCCTGATCAGTCAATCACTGGCGCGCTATCACGGCCGGGTAACCGATGTTTGCCGCCACTTAGGCATTCCACGCAAAACTTTTTACGACAAACTTAAAAAACATGGGCTCAACGCCGACGACTATCGCCATAGTAGCGAGCCTTGATGCAGCAGCTCACCCAATACTGACCACGGCGGTACCCAGGGCACCAGCGTTAACGTGGCAATCAGCATGAGTAGATTGGACATCGGGCGACGGCTGTCGCCTAGCTTAAGCGCGGTACCAAACGAACGCTTTAACCGCGCGCCTTCGAGGTCAACGCTGTATATCTCATCTAAACTCAAGTGTATTAAAAACCCAATCAACGTCGCAGCACCGTGAAACCACGCCAGCCCTTCAGGCTGGTTAAGCAGATTAAAGCTTAACGCGGTGGTGAGCAGGCTACACAGCCCGCCCGCTAGCAGCGAGTGCCAAATACCACGGTGCACGGTAAAACGCGAAAATAGAATGCCGGCCAGATAACGAACGCAGAAATAGATCCCACCGCAGGCAATCAATAAAGCCCCCGGCGTCAGCCACGGCTGAAGGAGCAGCGCCCCCAACACCAGGACTGGCACGGAAAGTAAGTTAAATATCAAACGGATAGAGTGTGATCGATCAGCATCAATATCAGGCAGAATACCGCCGAACGTGACTAATGCAATCATCACCACCGCTTGGGAGGGCGGCCAAAACTGACCCTTCCAGCCTGCGTAAGCTATCAGCATGCCGCCCGCCGCTGCTACCGTAATATGCGTGCGAAAATTAGCCATGACGCGGCATCCCAAGTCTGCAAATCAGAAAACTGTATAAATTAACAGATTTTCAGCATCCGCGACATGGCTAATTAAGAAAAAAGGTTGGCAGGCCAACCGCTTAGGAATACTTTAGGCGCGGTTAGCTAGCGTGAGACTTCAGCCAGAAAGCGGTCTTTTAATTTAACGTAGTTACCTGCGGTATAAGGAAAGAAAGCACGCTCCTTCTCTTTTAGTGGGCGCAGCGGCTTGGCCGGGTTGCCCGCATACACATAGCCACTTTCCAGGTGTTTACCGGGAGTTACCACGGCACCAGCGGCAATAATGACCTCGTCATCCACGACCACGCCATCCATTACAATCGCGCCCATACCGACAAGAATCCGGTTTCCTAGCGTGCAACCATGCAAAATTGCTTTATGACCAATGGTCACATCATCGCCAATGGTGAGCGGAAAACCATCCGGGCTAAAGTCGCTTGCGTGGGTAATATGCAGCACGCTGCCATCCTGCACGCTGGTGCGCGCGCCGATCCGGATACGGTGCATATCGCCACGAATCACCGTCATCGGCCACACAGAGCAATCATCACCCAGCCCCACATCACCAATAACCACGCTGGCGGGATCAATATAAACGCGCTTACCCAATTGAGGTTCCATACCTTGATAGCGCCTTAGTGCACTGCTCATAACTCGCTCCTGAGATGTTGGAGGGGAAACGGAGACATTGATCAACTCACTATAGCAATAGCGCTTCGCTACAGTAATCCAGCCAGTAGAACAATAAAGGTCAGCGGAATCGACACCCAGCGGATGATATTACGCCATACCAAATAACCGCGTTCACCCACGCCTAAGGCACTGACCACCCGTTCACGCGGCATGACCCAGGCCGCAAAAATCGCGATAAACAAGCCGCCCAAGGGCAGGAAAACATCCGGCGGTATACTGCTGACAAGCTCGAAGATGTTACGCCCAAACAGCGGCCGAAACTCAGCAAGGGTTGAAAAAGAGAAGGCTGATAGCAGCCCGATCAGCCAGACGCTAAGCGCCACAATCGCCGTCGAAATACTGCGGCGCAGCCCTAAGCCCTGCAGGGTAGCGACCATCGGCTCTGCCAGATTAATCGCCGATGTCCAGGTGGCCAGCAGCAGCAGTAGAAAGAACACACTTAACCACACGGAGCCCCATGGAAGTTCAGAAAAGGCGATAGGCAACGTAACAAACATCAACCCAGGGCCATCGGCAGGATCCATACCCTGAGCGAATACCACTGAGAAAATGGCAATCCCCGCCAGTAACGCCACGCTAATATCGAGCACCGCAACCGCAACGGCGGCTTTAGGCAGGCTTTGCTCTTCGGGCATATAGGCGCCATAGGCCATTAAAGCACAAGCCCCCACCGCCAGAGTAAAGAAGGCATGACCCATGGCATGCACCACCACCGAGGGCGTCAGCGCCTCGAAAGAGGGCAGGAACAGCCACGCCAGCGCCGTGCCAAAACCGTCGGTAGTCGCGGCATAGCCCGCTAAGAGCAGCAGTAAAAGATATAACAGTGGCATCAGCAGGTTATTCAGCCGCTCTAGCCCCTTGGCAACACCAGCCGCCACGACGGTCATGGTCATAAACAGAAACAGCGAGTGGTTAAAAATCAGCAGCCCTGGGTTGGCCAAAAAAGCCTCAAAGCCAGCACCAATCTCAGCGGCGCTAGCGCCATTGAAGTTGCCGTTGACGGAGGCCACTAAAAACTCAATCGACCAACCAGAGACCACCGAGTAAAACGACAAAATACAGAATACGGTGAACGCACCAAACAGCCCCAACCAGCGCCAGTGCCGCGAGGCTCCTGCCTCTGTGGCCAGTGCCCCTAAAGCCTGCATTGGCCCACGCCGCCCGGCGCGGCCAATCAATATTTCCGCCATCATGACCGGGATACCCAGCAGCAATACAAATGCCACGTAAATCAATAGAAACGCCGCGCCGCCGTTCTCTCCCGCCACGTAAGGGAAGCGCCAGATGTTGCCTAACCCCACCGCAGCACCCGTTACCGCCAAGATAAAGGCCCGCTTAGACCCCCAGCGCTCCAGCGTCTCGCTCATCACATGCTCCTGCCATTGGTGGCATTAAAAGGCGGCAAGACTAGCAGGCGCTTGCGCGCAGGCCAAACCTTGGTATTAAACCTAGCATTGAAACGCAGCCCCACTGCCCGCACTGTGTCATCATTATCGCGCGTTTTGCGCTCCCTAACGGTTTTAAAAACGATGCCACTCGAGGTGCCTATGTCCTCCAATCCGCTGCTTGAAACGCACGAGCTGCCCCCCTTTGCTGAGATTCGCGCCGAGCACGTAGAGCCCGCCGTGGAAACCCTGCTAAGCGAGAGTCGCGAGGCTATTGATGGCCTTGCCGCACAGGCAGCCGCCAACCCGCCCAGCTGGGACAATTTCGCGATGCCTCTGGAAGCGGTAAATGACCGACTCACCAAAGCATGGTCACCGGTTTCGCATCTTAATGGCACCATGAACTCCCCGGAAATGCGCGAAGCATACCAAGCCTGTCTTGAGAAACTCTCAGCGTTTGGCACCTGGGTAGGCCAACACGAAGGACTGTTTCATGGCTGGCAAGCGTTGAAAGATGGCCCTGCCTGGGAACACCTGGATGCCGCACAGCGGCGTACCGTGGAGAATGCCCTGCGTGATTTTCGTCTGGCCGGTGTGGACTTACCCGCTGACAAAAAAGCGCGCTACGGCGAAATTCAGTCACGGCTCTCTCTGCTTTCAAACCAGTTCTCAAATAATGTGCTGGATGCCACCCAAGCATGGCACAAAGATATCGATAGCCAAGAAGCGTTAGCGGGAGTACCCGAAAGCGCCCTTGAAACATTAAAAGCCACCGCAGACGCTAAAGGCGTAGCGGGCTACCGGATTACCCTGGACTTCCCCAGTTTCTTCCCGGTGGTTAGTTATGCTGACAACCGCGAGCTGCGCCGCGAGGTGTATACCGCCTTTGTTACCCGTGCCTCAGATCAGGGACCAGATGCAGGCAAATTCGATAATGCGACCATCATGGAAGAGATTTTGGCGCTGCGCAGCGAAATTGCTCAGCTAATTGGTTTTGAGACTTATGCTGATTACTCTCTGGCCACCAAAATGGCAGAATCGCCTGATCAGGTGCTCGACTTTCTTAATGACTTAGCCCGCCGTGCGGTGCCTCAAGCGAAGGAAGAGTTTGCCGAGTTAAGTGCTTACGCCCGTGATGAGCTAGGCCTGGATGCGTTAGAGCCTTGGGATGTTGCCTACGCCAGTGAAAAACTGCGCGAATCGCGCCACGCCATTTCTCAAGAGCAGTTGCGCCCTTACTTTCCCGCGCCACGCGTGGTTGATGGTTTATTTCAAGTGGTCGAGCGTCTTTACGGTGTGCGCTTTGAAGAAGATACCGAAGCGCCGCGCTACCACGCTGACGTGCGCTATTTCCGCATCACTGAAAACGGCCAGCCGATTGCCGGTTTTTATCTGGATCTTTACGCTCGAGAAGGTAAACGGGGCGGGGCCTGGATGGCTGATTGCCGCGTTCGTCGCCAAACAGAGCAGGGCCTGCAACTGCCGGTCGCTTTTCTGACCTGCAACTTCACTGCCCCAGTAGGTGGGCGGCCTGCACTGCTCACCCACGATGAAGTCACTACGCTGTTCCATGAGTTTGGACACGGCCTTCACCACATGTTGACCAAGCAGCATATTGCCGATATATCCGGTATTAATGGTGTTGCTTGGGATGCGGTCGAACTGCCTAGCCAGTTTATGGAAAATTACTGCTGGGAGCGTGAAGGGCTGGATCTGCTCGCCAAGCATGTGGATAGCGGCGAACAGCTGCCTGCAGAGCTACTTGAGCGTCTGCAGGCTGCCAAGAACTTTCAGTCCGCCATGGGCATGATGCGTCAAATTGAGTTCTCGCTGTTTGATTTGCGACTGCACCACGAGCTTAGCGCTCCCACCGCCAGTGAGGTGCAAGGCTTATTAGATGAAGTACGTGATGCCGTATCAGTACTGCCAAAAGTTTCATACAACCGTTTCCAGAATAGCTTTGGCCACGTGTTCGCCGGTGGCTACGCAGCCGGCTATTACAGCTACAAGTGGGCGGAAGTACTCTCGGCGGATGCCTGGAGTGCGTTTGAAGAAGCTGGCATTTTCGATCCTGAAACGGGACAGCGCTTTCGTCGTGAAATACTCGAACAGGGCGGCGCACGAGACGCGGCTGAACTGTTTGTCGCCTTTCGTGGCCGTGAGCCCAGCGTCGAACCGTTGCTGCGCCACTGCGGCATTCGCGCTGCTTAACCTTCGTTCTTAACGAGACGTCTATAATTTCTATTCAGCGGCGCCTTGGGCGTCGCTCATTTGTAGCCTAGGAGCCCACTATGTCGACTGTTAAGCGCTTTATTGCGGGCGTAACTTGCCCGCGCTGCGCGGCGATGGATCGTATCCGCGCCTGGGAACAAAACGGCATTCGCTATCGCGAGTGCGTCAGCTGCGATTTTTTTGAGCAACTGCCCATCGAAGAAGATGCGCTTACCGAAATGACAACCCGTGTGAACCAGGTACGCGATGATCAGAAACAGCAGGATGTACAGCCCGTACGCATCCTGGATCCGGGCAAGCCTTCTCGCTAGCCTCTCTAGCACCGGTTTTTTCCAAAAGAGCATCACATGTGTGCGGTTATCCGCACACCAAACAGCCAATTGCGTGCGAATAATCGGACACAATCGAG
Source organism: Vreelandella neptunia (assembly GCF_022489065.1). GTDB lineage: Bacteria > Pseudomonadota > Gammaproteobacteria > Pseudomonadales > Halomonadaceae > Vreelandella > Vreelandella neptunia_A. The sequence goes on from NZ_JAKVTW010000030.1 coordinate 10,948, forward strand.
GAAAGCACTTTCCACCAAAGTTGAATAAAAAATTTATAAGCAACTGATTTTAAAATAATAAAAATTAGATGGCACAACTATCGCTGTTATAACTGCTGCATAGCCTGATTAATGCCGTTCGACGAGTGGTATTGATCGGAACCATCAGACTATAACCCCAATAACAGCTAGGAACTTTCGCCATGCGCAATCAAATGCCTAAAACGTTCACTCTACTTGCCAGCAGTGCGCTGCTTGTTGCGGCTGCCAGCAGTGCCCAAGCGCAAGCAGACCGCTCCGATTGGCCCGATAACTTTACCGTCGGTACAGCAAGCCAAGGCGGCACTTACTTCGTTTACGGTTCAGGCTGGGCGAACTTTATCGCCGACGAATTAGGTGTTTCTGGCGGCGGTGAAGTCACCGGCGGCCCTACTCAAAACTTGGCGCTCGTGCACACAGGCGACATGGCATTTGGCTTAACCACCATGGGCCCCGCTTCTGATGCCATTAAAGGCGAAAGCCCGCTGGCTCCAGGCATGGCAATGGACAATGTGTGTGCCATGTTCCCCATGTACGAAACACCGTTCTCCATTACTGCGCTCTCTGACAGCGGCATCGAGTCTATCTCCGACATTCCGGATGGTGCACGTATCGGTTTTGGCCCCGCTGCCTCAACGTCTGACACCTACTTCCCCGCCATCTTAGAAACCCTAGGCGTTGACTTTGAGCGCCGTAATGGCGGCTGGTCAGACCTGGGCGGCCAATTGCAGGATGGTCTGCTTGACGTTGTCGCCTTCGCTGCAGGCATCCCGATCCCCGCCGTTAGCCAGTTGGAAGTACAAACGGACGTTAATATCATTGAATTTAACGAAGAAGAGCTGGCCACGGTACTTGAAAACTACCCCGTCGCTGAATTCATGATCCCGGCGAACACATATACAACGCTTGAAGAAGACGCTCGCGCTGTCTCCATGTGGAACTTCGCTATCGCTGGCTGTGATCTTCCGGAAGATTTCGTTTACGAAGTCACCAAGGCCACCATGGAAAACAATGACCGCATGCGCTCCATCCACCGCAGCGCGGAAACCACCATTCCAGAAAACATCAAGCATAACACCGTGCTGCCGTTTCATCCCGGCGCTGCACGCTGGTACGAAGAGAACGGCTATGAAATTGCTGATGACATGATCAACTAAGCAACCTTCATGACCCTGACTGCCCCGCTACCGGCTTACCCGGGCGGGGCAGCTTTCGCTGCTGATATCCTTTTGTCTGCTTTTTGCTTTGAGGGTGAACTCTAATGAGTCACAAAACCGACCAAGAACCTAATGGTCTAAAGGATGAAGACCAGCCGGCTTCTGCGATTCCAGACACTATTGCCGATGGTGTCGATGAAGAAGTTGTTGAATCTAATCGCCGTTTATTTACTGGCTGGCAGTTTTTACTGTTTGCAGCATTAGCGATTGCTTACTCAAGTTTTCACCTGATTTCACTCAATGTGTACCCGATGGAAACGTGGTCGTTTCGTATCGTGCACATTGCTGGCGCGCTTATTTTAGGTTTTGGGCTTTATACTGGCACACACTTTGCCGAGGATGATCACCACCAGTCGTCTACTGGGATGAGGTGGTTAAGTTACGCGCTGTTGATCCCTGCTGCTTATACGTTAGTCCAGGTGTTCTTAATGCAGCAAACGCTTAACGGCGGTGCCATGCGCATCGACCCAAGCATCGAAAACTGGCATTACGGTTATCCGCTAATGGCCACAACGGCGGGCGCAATTGTGCTGTCGTGGTTTTATCGTCAAGCGCGTCACCGTTTTAACCCTGCCGACTTGGTGCTTATGGTATGTGCGCTAGCCAGCGCAGGCTATTTGCTGATGGCCTATAACACCAATATGCGCATGTCGACCGGTACATCCTTTGCACCAGCAGGTATATCCTGGGCGGCCATTGCAGGTTCACTGCTGATTTTAGAGCTGACCCGTCGTGTGGCTGGTCTGGCACTGGTGGTAATTTCTGCGGTCTTTTTGACCTACGTTTTCGCCGGCCAATATTTGCCTGGGTTCTTAGGTTATCCAGGTTTATCCGTGCAGCGATTCTTTAGCCAGGTGTATACCGATGCGGGCATTCTCGGCCCCACCACTGCGGTGTCCTCCACCTATATCATTCTGTTCATTATTTTTGCCGCTTTCCTGCAAGCGTCTAAAGTCGGCGACTATTTTGTTAACTTCGCGTTTGCTGCGGCAGGCCGCGCCCGCGGCGGGCCAGCCAAGGTGTCTATTTTTGCCTCTGGCCTGATGGGCATGATTAATGGCACATCGGCAGGTAATGTTGTTTCTACTGGCTCTTTGACCATTCCGCTGATGAAGAAAGTCGGCTACCCCGCACGTAGCGCGGGTGCGATTGAAGCAGCAGCCTCCACGGGCGGGCAAATCATGCCTCCGATTATGGGCGCTGGCGCGTTCATCATGGCCGAAGTCACCGGCATTCCGTATACCGAAATCGCCATTGCCGCCATCATTCCGGCGATACTTTACTTTGCTTCCATCTACTTTATGGTCGACTTTGAAGCCGCCCGTAAAGGCATGCGCGGCATGCGCAAAGATGAGATCCCGCTATTTTCCAAACTGATAAAACAGGTATACCTGTTTGCGCCGATTATTATTCTGATTGTCGCGCTGTTTATGGGCTATTCAGTGATCCGTGCCGGTACCTTGGCAACGGCCTCCGCCGCGGTAGTCAGCTGGATTTCGCCTAACAAAATGGGCATTCGTGCCATTCTCAGAGCCCTTCAGTTAGCCGGTATCATGTCGATTCAAATTATCGCCGTGTGTGCCTGTGCGGGCCTAATTGTGGGCGTTATCTCACTCACTGGCGTTGGCGCTCGTTTCTCTTCCTTACTGCTGGGCTTGGCTGGCGTTAGTCAGTTGCTTGCGCTCGTTTTCGCTATGCTGATTAGCATTTTGCTTGGCATGGGTATGCCCACCACTGCCGCTTACGCCGTCGCTGCCTCCGTGGTCGCGCCTGGTTTAATCAACATCGGCATTGAGCCCCTGGTTGCTCACTTCTTCGTGTTCTATTTCGCGGTTGTCTCGGCGATTACTCCGCCGGTTGCCTTGGCCTCCTATGCTGCTGCCGGTATTTCGGGTGATAACCCCATGGGCACATCGGTAGCATCGTTCAAGATTGGTCTGGCCGCGTTTATTGTGCCGTTTATGTTCTTCTACAGCCCCGCCATGTTGATGGAAGGCTCACCGATGCAGATTCTGCGCGTTGGGGTCACGGCAACGCTGGGTATTGTACTGCTCTCCGGCATGGTGCAGGCATGGTTCTTCGGGCCGGTTAATATTTGGCAGCGCCTGCTGATGCTGGTGGGGGCGATGTTTATGATCTATGGCGGTATCTATACCGACGTACTTGGCCTCGCGATTGGCATCGTGCTCTTTGTTATGCAGCGCAAGCTACACGGCGGAGGTAACAAAACGGCGCAAGCTGGCTAATTGATGTAAACCGCCTAACGGCAAGACTAAAAAACCCCGCTCAACATTTTGTTGAGCGGGGTTTTTAATGCGTGGATAGCGGGAAAAATAAGCTTAGTCGGTCAGATTATCGACGATCTTGAGTACCGGCGCGGACTGGTTAAGCGTGTAGAAGTGCAGGCCTGGCGCGCCGCCATCCAGCAAGCGTTGGCAAAGACGGCTGACCACATCGGTACCAAAGGCAGCAATTGCTTCGCTGTCGTCGCCATAAGATTCCAACTGCTTGCGGATCCAGCGCGGGATCTCGGCTCCGCAGGCATCAGAGAAACGCGCAAGCTTAGTGTAATTAGTAATTGGCATGATGCCGGGGATAATCGGCTGTTCGACGCCCAGCGCGCGGGCTTTATCGACAAAGTTGAAATAGGCATCGGCGGTGAAGAAGTATTGGGTAATTGCCATATTGGCGCCCGCCTTCATTTTCCGCGCAAAGTTTTCTACGTCTTTATCAAGGTTAGGCGCCTGAGGATGAGACTCAGGGTACGCCGCCACTGCAATGTCGAAATGGTCGCCGGTTTCTGCACGAATAAACTCAACCAGTTCGTTGGCATAACGTAGCTCGCCAATGCTACCCATACCGGAGGGCATGTCACCACGCAGTGCGACTAAACTGTCGACGCCCTCCTCGCGGTACTGCGCCAGCAGATCACGCAGCTGGGCTTTCTCACTGCCAATACAGGAGAGGTGTGGCGCGGTCGTGATGCCACTCTCACTCACTGCACGCACTACCTCACGGGTGCGAGCCTGAGTCGAACCACCTGCACCGTAAGTCACCGAGAAAAAACGGGGTTTCCGGGCGGCCAGTTCATCGCGAACGTGGATCAGCTTGTCGCGCCCAGCATCAGTATTGGGCGGGAAGAACTCAAAGCTAATACCTAGCGGATGCTCGTGGCTGCTCATAGGATTTCCTTATTTATGATCAATAGTGATGATATTTTGAGGTATTCTCGCTTTTCCATCGCGCTGGGGCTAATGAAAGATTTCACGCTCGGCCTTTAATCCGGCTCATGTTCGTCAGTCACTACACATATTACGGGAGGGTAAATGGATCTTGCACCTGGGGCACTGGTTGGGCCATTACTGATGTTACTGAGCTATGTGGCGTTAGGTTGGCTTGCCGCGCGACGGCTAAAATTAGACCCTCGCCCCATTGCTACACTGCTGGTTTACCTGATTGCCCCCTTTACGATTTTTCGCGCGCTGATGAACGGTGGGCCTACACCTGACTATCTATTGCTCACATTAGCGTTGTTCATTGTGGCAAGCCTAATGGCAATGGTGGTACAACGCATTACTCGTCACCGCTTTGGCGAGCAGGAAGCCGCCCTACTGGCGTTCTCCTCAGGGACAGGCAACACCGGTTATTTCGGCTTACCGATTGCATTGATTTTGCTCCCCCCCGAGGGCGTTACCCTTTACCTATTCTGCATGCTGGGGATTAACATTTACGAATTTACCGTGGGCTTTTATCTCAGCGCGCGTGGGCGTTTTTCGGTGCGGGAGAGCCTAATCAAAATTTCTCGCTTACCGCTTATCTATGCGTTCCTGCTCGCACTGCTGCTTAGCGCACTCAAGGTAACGGTACCTGCTTCATTGATGGATTCCTTGGCAGTATTTCCCGCCACCTACACGCTGCTGGGTATGATGATTATTGGCATGACGCTTAGCCAAGTGACGCTTTCCGCCTGGGATACGCGCTTTGTAGCCGCCTGCACAGGACTGCGCTACCTAATGTGGCCATTGGTCATGCTAGTGGCCGTTTTGATACTGCAGGGGGTCGCGCCACTCTCCACAGAGCTGGCCTTAGCGCTGTTATTGGTGGGCGTGGTGCCCATGGCCGCCAATGTGGTGGTGGTGGCAATGGAGCTGGGCATTCAGCCACAAAAAGGCGCGTTAGCGGTGCTGGTCACCACACTGCTCGCCCCGCTGCTGATTCCGCTTTACCTCGGTTTAATGCTGCGCCTCACTGGGCTTGGCTAAGGCCTGAACAGTCGGCGCTAAAACCCTGCAACGCCCGCTTGCTGCAGTTCTCGGGCCATAAGCTGCACTTCCGGGTGGCTGAAAAACGCGACCAGCGCCTCAGCGCGCACTGGGCCGACGCCTGGAACGGCTTGCCACTGCTCGCGCTGATAGCTCGCTAAATCATCCCAATCTCCGCGAGCCGCCTCACTACCCGGTGGCGCGCCCAACGCACTTAACCAGGACGCAAACGGTTGACCACGGGCGACTTGAAACTGCTCATTGAGCGAGGCGGCGGTGACCTCGCCAATGCCGTAGGCCTTGCGAAGCTGGCGTGGTTCAACGTTCAGCCAGTCGAGTAACTGCGTGACTACACCTGCCTCCATCAACGATTGCCAAGTACCTTCACCGATACCCTGCATACCCAGTTGCTCACCCAGGTAGCTCAACCGCGCCAGCAGTTGGCTTTCGCAGCCAGGGGTTAATTCAAAACAGCTCAGCAAATGGTAGCGCTGCGGGGTTGGTGCGCTCAGCGGCGAACGCTCCTGGGTATGCCACACCACCTCGGTTAGCTGGGGAATCGTTAACCCGGCCAGCGAGATCGCCACTTGGTCACCAGGGCGAACACCCAAGGATTCCCAACGCTCCAAAGAGCCTAAAGAGACCCGGCTAATACGCCGCCCTTCTAACAGTACAGGATTGAGCCATACCAGCGGCGTTACTCGCCCGGTGCGCCCGACGCGAAACTCAATACCGCGCACTTCCGCCAGCGCCTGCTGGGCCGGGTATTTCCAGGCAATAGCCCACGCCGGTGGCGACGATGACCAGCGGGTTCCGCCAGGGCGCTCGGCCTGTTTGATCACTACGCCGTCGGTGGCAAACGGCAACGGGCCATTGAACCAGACATCGCGCCAGTAGGCGGCATCCCGACGGTCATCTAATGGATAGGTGTAATCAGCGCTATCAAAGCCCAACGCGGTGAGTTGCGACAATCTAGCCGCCATCTCAGTAGGGCCATCGGGCCAGCCCCAGACAAACAGGCCAATACGTTCAAGAGTGGCTTCGGTAGGGGAAGATTGTGCCATTGCGCCTGCCACGGCACCACGCGCACCTGATGAGGGCGAACGCGACTGAACGTGCTGGTTCAGCCGCCAATAAAGCTCGCCCTGGAGCACCGCAGAAACAGGCTCAGGCAGCGTATTGGGAACAGCGGGTAACTGACGAATCCGGCTTGTCCAGTCCTGGCCCCGCTCGCCGTCGCCACGGCTAACGGCTTCGACCAATTCGCCATCAGCATAGCGCAGCGTAATCGCAACGCCGTCTACTTTAGGCTGAATCCACAGGTTTTCGCGACGGCTGGTAAAGCGCCTAACGCCATCGTCATCGGCTTTATTGAGACCACGCTGGGCCGCTGGGTGCTCAAGGGTGCCGCTACTGCGGGTCACCCGCGTCAGCGGATGATGTTCAGGTTCTGCGCCTAAACAACGCTGCCAGTTGGCCAGGTGCTCCACGGCTTGGTCGTAAAGGACATCGTCGATCAGCGCAACTCCCTCTTGATGATAAGCGATATCCCAATACTCAACATGTTCTGCAAGCGCCTGGCTTTCGCGGGTTAAGCGCTCCTCAGGCCAATCAGGACACTCGGCAGCTTGTGCGGAAAAAGTGACAAGCCAGACCAAGCCACCCAACAACCACGCCCTTACACTCAATAGCATTACCTACCCCCTCGCGTTAACGCCTCTGCCTTTGGACTTAGCCTATCGCAACGGGCATAAAAAAAGCCCCCGGCCGGAGCCAAAGGGGCGATTTCATCCATTGCTTACAAACGGTGTAGCGAATGTCTTACAAATGGGCGGCCTGACGCAGCGCATCGGCTTTATCAATTTTTTCCCACGGAAAGGCGGTAAAGGTTTCCGTATGCTCTTCGCCTTTATCGTCACTCCAGGTGTAGCTGTGCTCGAACGGCGCACGGCCAAAGTGGCCATAGGCGGCGGTAAGCTGATACATCGGATGCAGCAAGTCGAGCATTTTAGTGATCGCGTAGGGACGCAGGTCAAAATGTTCACGCACTAACGCAACGATCTGTTTATCGTCAATTTTGCCGGTACCAAAGGTATCGATCGACACGGAGGTGGGCTCGGCAACACCAATAGCGTAGGAGACCTGAATTTCACACTTGTCAGCGAGGCCCGCGGCCACCACATTCTTAGCCACGTAGCGGCCCGCGTAGGCGGCGCTGCGGTCAACTTTAGACGGGTCTTTGCCTGAGAACGCACCACCACCGTGGCGCGCCATGCCGCCGTAGGTGTCGACGATGATCTTACGCCCGGTCAGGCCGCAATCGCCTACTGGGCCACCAATCACAAATTTGCCAGTCGGGTTAATGTGGTATTGGGTGCTCTCATCCAGCCATTCAGCAGGAATCACTTGCTCAATGACCTCCCGCTTGATCATTTTGCGCAGTTCTTCCTGATCGATGTCGGGATCGTGCTGGGTGGAGAGAACGATGGCATCCACACCACAGGGCTGGCCTTCGGCGTTATAGCGAAAGGTTACCTGGCTCTTGGCATCCGGGCGTAGCCATGGCAATAGGCCATTTTTACGCAACTCAGCCTGACGCTCGACCAACCGGTGGGAGTAGTGGATCGGGGCCGGCATAAACGAATCGGTTTCGTTGGTCGCATAGCCGAACATCAGGCCCTGGTCGCCAGCGCCCTGATCTTCCGGTTTGCTGCGGTCAACACCCTGGGCAATCTCGACACTCTGCTTACCGATCAGGTTAACAACGCCGCAGGTCGCGCCATCAAAGCCGACGTCGGACGAGTTATAGCCAATGCTGATAATCACATCGCGCACGAGGGTTTCTAAATCAACCCACGCCGAGGTGGTAATTTCACCGGCAATGATCGCCACCCCGGTTTTGACCATGGTTTCACAGGCAACACGCGCCTGTTTATCACGGGCGATGATGGCATCTAACACCGCGTCAGAGATCTGATCGGCAATCTTATCGGGATGACCTTCGGAGACGGACTCGGAAGTAAACAGGGAATATTCGCTCATCGCGCACTCGACCCTCTGTATGACGGCTGTATGTAATCCACAGCATCAGCAGGAAATCATGGCAGGAGAACCCTGCCCGTAAAAGAAGCGGCAATACCGCCTCGGGAGGCAGAGTCTACACGCTGTCGGCTAAGCTTCCCAGAACGTGGTTACCAGAATTTGCCACCCCATTTACCGCTGCATTTGCCGCAACATGGGAAGTCAGCGACAATAGCGCCTTTATAATTTCTGTTTTCAGGCGAGGAGCACCCCCATGCCGTCCCGTTTTGAGCTAGCCAATGCCATTCGCGCCCTGTCCATGGATGCCGTTCAGAAGGCCAAATCCGGCCATCCGGGCGCCCCTATGGGCATGGCTGATATTGCCGAGGTGCTATGGAATGACTACCTCAAGCACAACCCCGAAGACCCCAAGTGGGCCGATCGTGATCGGTTCGTGCTCTCCAATGGCCACGGCTCCATGCTGCTTTACTCGCTGCTGCACCTCAGCGGCTATGAGTTAAGCCTGGAACAGCTGCAGAATTTCCGCCAGCTTCATTCGCCCACCGCGGGCCACCCTGAATTTGGCTACGCACCCGGCATTGAAACCACCACTGGCCCGCTCGGGCAGGGCTTTGCCAACGCGGTAGGTTTCGCGATTGCTGAAAAAACCTTGGCCGCACAGTTCAACCGCCCAGGGCACACGATTGTTGACCACCACACCTGGTGCTTCGTGGGTGATGGCTGCTTGATGGAGGGCATCTCCCATGAAGCAGCCTCTTTAGCTGGCACCCAGCAGTTGGGCAAGCTGATCACGGTCTACGACGACAACGGCATCTCCATTGATGGTGAAGTGGAAGGCTGGTTTACCGATGATACCGCCAAGCGTTTTGAAGCTTACGGCTGGCACGTGGTGCCGAACGTGGATGGTCACAAGCCGGAAGAGATCAAAGCCGCGATCGAGCTGGCCAAGAGCCAGGACGATAAGCCAAGCCTGATTATCTGCAAAACGATCATTGGCTTTGGGGCGCCCAACAAGCAGGGCAAAGAGGACGCCCACGGCGCGCCACTTGGTGATGATGAGGTGGCCTTGGCACGCACGCAGCTAGACTGGCCCCACGCCCCCTTCCATATCCCTGAGCCCATTTACTCGGCCTGGGATGCTCGCGATGCGGGCAAAGCTGCCCAGCAGGTCTGGGAAGAGCGTTTTACGCGCTACGCTGAGGCTTTCCCCACGGAAGCACGTGAGTTTAAGCGCCGCATGAAGCGCCAGCTGCCTACTGAGCTGGCTACTGAAGCACTGATTGAGCAGGCCCAGGAGCGCGGCGAGACCATTGCGTCACGCAAAGCCTCCTTTGAGGTGTTGAATGCCATTGGCCCGCAAATGCCGGAACTGCTGGGCGGTAGTGCCGATCTGGCACCCTCTAACCTGACTTTCTGGAAAGGCGCCAAAGCGATCACCCCGGAAGATGCCAGCGGCAACTATCTGCATTACGGCGTGCGTGAGTTTGGCATGGGGGCGGTTATGAACGGGATCGCCCTGCACGGTGGCCTGGTGCCTTACGGCGCGACTTTCCTGATCTTTATGGAGTACATGCGTAACTCGATCCGCATGGCGTCATTGATGGGTCAGCAGGTAATTTACGTGTTTACTCACGACTCCATCGGCCTGGGTGAAGATGGCCCGACCCACCAACCGATTGAGCAGCTCACCAGCCTGCGCACGACGCCGAATCTGAACACCTGGCGCCCCTGTGACGCGGTGGAAACCGCCGCCTCTTGGGATGCCGCCATCAAGCGTCACTCGGGTCCCACGGCGTTGGTACTCTCTCGCCAGAATCTACCTCATCAGCAGCGCACCAAAGCGCAGCTGGCATCTATTCAAAACGGGGCGTATGTACTGAAAGACAGCGAAGGTACGCCCGAGCTGATTCTGATTGCCACCGGTTCAGAAGTGTCGTTGGCGATGGACGCTGCCGCCGAGCTTGAGCAGCAGGGCAAAGCGGTACGCGTGGTCTCCATGCCATCGGCCTATCGCTTCAACGGTCAAGACGCCGAATACCGTGAGAGCGTACTGCCTAAAGCGGTCACCAAGCGTATCGCCATCGAAGCTGCTCATGCCGACTACTGGTACAAGTATGTAGGTCTGGAAGGCCGTGTGATTGGCATGACCACCTACGGCGAATCAGCGCCGGCGGGGGATCTGTTCAAACACTTCGGCTTTACCGTCGAGAATGTGGTCAAGCAAGCCAACGAACTGCTCGGCTAAGCCATGCCCGCCCTCAGTGGCTTTCTATGGTTGATTAGCTACTGGCTGATCGGTGAAGTGGTGATCTATTTCACTGCTTTGCCGATCTCGTCAGGCGTTATTGGCATGCTGCTACTTTGCGTTACGCTCGCCATGCGTGGTCGCGTTCCTAGCAGTATTGCTGCTGCCGCCCAGCCACTGATTGCCCTGCTCGCCATGCTGATTATGCCCGGTGTTGTTGGGGTGTTTTTCATCATCGGCGAGCTGTCCGGGCAATGGAGCGCGATTCTCATCGCGTTATTACTGGGCACGCTTCTCAGCGTGGTGACAACGCTTTGGTTGCTCAAACGGCTGATCAAACCTACCCATGTCCGCTGATACATCGCTACTTACCCTGTTAACGACTACCCCTCTGTTTGCAGTAGGGTTAACGCTGACGGCTTATCTCATCGGTAACGGGGTTTTTCAGCGTCTAAAACGCCCCTCCTGGCTGCCCGCCATCTTAATTGCGGCGCTGCTACTGGCCGGGGCATTAGCGCTGATGGGGCTGCCTTACGCCACTTATCATCAGGGAGCCACTTGGCTCACTGTGCTGCTGGGGCCTGCTACCGTAGCGTTGGGTATGCCGCTTTACCAGCAGTTGCCGCGTATCGTTGAGCTATGGCGGCCACTGGCGATTTGCCTGCCCATTGCCGCTACGCTGGCCGCGTTCTACTCGCTGGCGATTGCTTGGCTACTGGGTAGCTCTGACACCATACTCGCCTCTCTTGCCGCTAAATCGGTGACTGCCCCTATCGCTATCGGTATTACCGAGCAGTTGGGCGGTACGGTGGCGCTTCTCATGGGGGCATTATTGATTACCGGCGTGGCGACGATACCCTGCGTCAGTCTTACCGCGCGGTTTTTGCGCATTGATGACGAGCGCTTAATCGGTTTTGCGCTTGGGCTTAACGGACATGCCATTGGCACTGTCAGAGCCTTTGAGATTAGCCCAACCGCCGGGGCTTTTGCATCGTTAGGGATGAGCCTAACCGGCATTTTCACCGCCGTGCTGCTACCGCTCGCTTGGCGACTGATAGGCATGGGGAGCTGACGGGGAAACGCCGCCGCTAAGAATCGCTGGCTGAAATGCGTTATCATCCCGTAGGTTTCGACTCCATTTTGTTCATTGACTCACTTTTAAGAGCCACCCTTCTGCATGGCTAATTCTGCTCCCAGATATCGCATCGCCATTAACGGTTACGGACGCATTGGCCAATGCGTGCTGCGAGCCCTCGTTGAGCGGCATCACCCCGAGCTTGAAGTGGTCGCCATAAATGAGCTCTCTGATCTTGCCACCATTACCTATCTGACACGCTACGATACTACCCATGGCCGCTTTCCAGGCGATGTCGACCATGATGGTCAGTGCCTTATGGTCAACGGTCAGCGCATTCAGGTGTTGTGCGAACGGGATCCACGCAAGCTTCCCTGGAAAGCGCTTGATGTGGATCTCGTTTTAGAGTGTTCTGGGAGCTTTAAAGATCGCGCTACCGCCGAGCAGCATCTAGAGGCTGGCGCTAAACGCCTACTGTTTTCTCAGCCTGCTGAAAATGACGTCGATACCACCATCGTCTGGGGCATCAACGAGAGTGAGTTAACGCTATCTCAGCGAATTCTCTCTGCCGCCTCGTGCACTACCAACTGTCTTGTACCGCTGTTAACCATTCTGGATGAAGCTCTCGGCCTTGAGCACGGCGTCACCACTACCATTCACTCGGCGATGAATGATCAACCGGTCATTGATGCCTATCATCAAACCGATCTGCGCCTTACTCGCTCGGCAATGCACTCTATCGTACCGGTCGATACAGGCCTGGCACTGGGTATTAGCCGCCTGATGCCCCATCTGGCGGGCCGCTTTGAGTGCCTGCACGTACGTGTTCCAACCATCAATGTCTCTGCCATGGATGTAGCGCTGACGGTCAGCCGCGATACTCACCGTGATGACGTCAATGCGCTACTTTTGGCCGCGAGCCAGCAGCGCTTAAAGGGCGTTCTTGGCTATACTGAAGCGCCGATGGCATCCGTTGATTTCAACCACGATCCGCGCTCAGGCATTCTGGACGCCACGCAAACCCGGGTGGCGGGCAAGCGTCTTATCAAACTGCTGTGCTGGTTCGATAACGAGTGGGGGTTCGCCAACCGAATGCTCGATATTAGTCAGCGGCTGGCCACACTTTCGGCACAGCCGTAAACTGTTTTACCTTTAGTTCAACGGCATAAACACGAGGAAACCGCTCACATGAACGTGAAAAAGATGACTGACGTTCCCCTGGAAGGGCAACGCGTGCTGATCCGTGAAGATTTGAATGTGCCCATCAAACATGGCCGCGTCTCCAGCGACGCACGCCTACGCGCCGCATTGCCGACGATTCAAGCAGCCATGAGGGCTGGCGCGAAAGTAATGCTAATGAGCCACTTGGGGCGCCCCACTGAAGGCGAACCCGCCGATGAATTCTCGCTTGCGCCGGTGGCTGAGCACCTGGCTGAGCTGCTAGGTCGCCCAGTACCGCTAATCAAGACGTATCTTGGTGAGACGTTAGACATCGCCAACGGTGATGTGGTGCTACTTGAAAATGTTCGCTTCAATAGCGGCGAGAAAAAAGATGACGAGCAGCTGGCAAAGCAGTACGCCGCGCTATGCGATATTTTTGTCATGGATGCGTTTGGCACGGCTCATCGCGCACAAGCGTCTACTCACGGCGTGGCCCGTTTTGCACCCAGTGCTTGCGCAGGCCCGCTACTGGCCCAAGAACTCGATGCTTTGCAAAAAGCCCTGGCGAAACCGGCACGTCCTATGGTGGCGATCGTTGGTGGTTCCAAAGTATCTACCAAACTGGATGTGCTCACCGCGCTGGCTGATAAGTGTGATCAACTTATTGTCGGTGGCGGCATCGCCAACACCTTTATTGCCGCCGCAGGCTATAATGTCGGCAAATCGTTATACGAAGCCGATTTGATAGGCCAGGCGAAGGCGCTGATGGAAAAGGTATCGATTCCGTTACCCACCGATGTGGTGGTGGCCACTGAGTTTTCTGAATCAGCACAAGCCATCGTTAAACCGGTTGACCAAGTCGCTGACAATGAGATGATTTTAGATATTGGTCCAGACACCGCCGCTCATTTGGCAAGTATGCTAAAGGATGCGGGCACTATCCTATGGAATGGCCCTGTGGGGGTATTTGAAATAGATCAGTTCGGCAAAGGCACTCAGGTAATTGCCCAGGCGATCGCCAATAGTGCAGGTTTCTCTATTGCCGGTGGCGGCGATACGTTGGCGGCCATTGATAAATATGCCATAGCGGATCGCGTGTCCTACATCTCCACTGGAGGCGGCGCCTTCCTTGAGTATGTCGAAGGTAAAGAGCTACCTGCCGTCGCTGCACTCGAAGCGGCCGCCAAACGCGGTTAACATGGCACGACTTGAACTTGAACGCTCACTGCAGTCGATTATTTATACAGCTTCGTCTAACAGCACCGTTTTTGACAACTCGGTCTCTACAACATACATAAGGTAATTTCATGGCTTTGATCAGCATGCGCCAAATGCTCGACCACGCCGCCGAATATGGCTACGGCATCCCGGCATTTAACGTTAATAACCTTGAGCAGATGCGCGCCATTATGGAAGCTGCTGACGCCACTGACTCTCCCGTGATTGTGCAAGCCTCTGCGGGTGCTCGAAAGTATGCGGGCGCACCGTTTCTGCGCCATTTGATTTTGGCGGCTGTGGAAGAGTTCCCGCATATTCCTGTTGTTATGCACCAGGATCACGGCACCAGCCCTGCGATCTGCCAGCGCTCCATCCAGCTAGGCTTCTCCTCGGTGATGATGGATGGCTCTTTGGGCGAAGACGGCAAAACACCCACCGACTACGACTATAACGTCGATGTTACCCGTCGTACGGTGGAAATGGCCCACGCCTGTGGTGTTTCCGTTGAAGGTGAACTGGGCTGCCTGGGCAGTTTGGAAACCGGTATGGCGGGTGAAGAAGACGGCATTGGCGCTGAAGGCAAACTGGATATGGAGCAACTACTTACCGACCCAGAAGAAGCCGCCGAATTCGTTAAAGCGACGCATGTGGACGCATTAGCCATTGCGATTGGCACTAGCCACGGCGCTTACAAATTTACCAAACCACCCACTGGCGATACGCTCTCTATTCAGCGCATTAAAGAGATCCATGCGCGCATTCCCGATACCCACCTTGTTATGCACGGCTCTTCATCCGTGCCGCAAGAGTGGCTGGAAGTCATCAACCAGTATGGCGGCCAAATTTCCGAAACGTACGGCGTTCCGGTGGAAGAGATCGTTGAAGGGATTAAGCACGGCGTGCGCAAAGTCAATATCGATACCGACCTGCGACTGGCATCCACCGGCGCGGTACGTCGTTTTCTGGCCCAGAATCCTGCCGAATTTGACCCACGTAAGTTCTTAAAGGAAACCGTAACAGCAATGCGCGACCTGTGCATCGCCCGCTATGAGGCCTTTGGTACAGCAGGCAACGCTAGCAAGATTAAACCAATTAGCCTTGACGCGATGTCCCTACGCTACGAGCGCGGCGAAATGGCGCCTAAAATCAAGTAAGCCTGTTAGTACAATTACTTAATGAAAAGACGACCAATCGGTCGTCTTTTTTTTACTTAACTCACGTTATGCTCGACGAAATACATATTGCATTGCAGCATTGATACTCCAACACTGGTGATGAGTCCACGAGGTTTCGTGTTCCAACAGAGAGGCCAATACCCATGAAAAGCTCCACAATGTTGCCAATGATGCCTACCACACCGCTCGCAATGTTCGATGTCTGGAAGGCTGGCTTAATGGCATTTGAACTCTGGACGACTTCGCTATCGACCATCACCATGCGCAATCATTTATGGCAAACACAGCCTTTTTTCAGCCCTAATATGATGAAAGAAAATCAAAAAATGGTCACCGAAAAACTCGAAGCCAGCATGGAAGCTGGCCTCGAAATGCAGAAAGCGCTGTTTAACTCAATGAACGGCCAGTTAGCCCCTTGGTGGGTTACCAGCCAGCGCACAATGAAACCTTACCATCAGCGCAGTAGCGCTAATTCACGCCGCCTAGCTAAGTAGCTATTTCAGGCATTGACGTTACTCGTTATCGTCAGTGCCATCGTTATCATCGTTGTCGCCATTTTCTTCTTCGCTGCTATGGATAGCATCATCTGGACTGCCCGTTCCGCCCGTACCAGCTTCTGGGTTCCTATCTTCACTCTTACCAGGCTCTAGCGCTACGTCATCCTCACCTTCGCGGGTTTCTTCTGCTCCGCTGCTTTCTTCACCACTGTTGGCATTCTCACTATTTTCCTCTTCATTCTTTTCTTCTTCCTCTTCTTCTTCGCGAATACGAGCCTGATCGTTAGATTGATCAGCATCGCTAGAGGTCTCTTCATCGCGTTTTACAGACCCCGCTTTAATACCGTACTCCTCTTCCAGTGCTGCATCGTCGAGCGGCTCATGCTGCTCCTCCCCCGCCTCATGATTATCAGCGAAGACATAGCTGGTCGTTGTCAGCAAAGCAGTACTAAGTGCAAACGTTAGGAACAAAGGGGTTAGGCGCATTGGGCGTTCTCCATGGTGCGGGTATGACAGAATAGTGTATCCCTGCTTTCTCTTCAGCGCAGCTGGCCGTTTCCAACGCTAGTTCGACAGCGTGTCCTAAGGCTAAATGACATACAACAGCGGCCACCAAAATGAGCGTAGCCATTTAAGCTGGCTCAAGAGTAACGTGTAGGCAAGTAAAAAATAACAAAACAGTGTTCACAAATGACGTAAAATCCCGTTCAATAGCAGTATGGATGGCTTCAACTAACACTGGCAGCGCTTGAGCCGCTGCAAGGAACCGCAATGCCGCTCCCACTTTTGCTGTTTGACTGTGATGGCACACTCGTCGATAGCGAGCCGCTACTGGCCGAAGAGATGGCCGTTGGGCTTAATTCAGTAGGGCTACCTTTCGCGTCTACTGATTATCTTGGCGAGTTTCGTGGAGCGCGCTTTCGGCGTATCGTTGCTGAACTTCAGCAGCGCTACGGTGATGTTGACCCTGACCAGCTTGAGCGCATGGAAATCTCTATGCGCGCCAATCTCGCGACGCGGCTTGCTCAGGAGTTGACGGCCATACCCGGCGCCCGTGAAGCGTTGGATATATTGGACGCTTATCCGAGTGCAGTAGTTTCTAATGGGCCTGAAAGCAAAATTCTTACGGCTTTAAAAGCCACAGGACTCAACCACTATTTTGGAAAACGCTTTTTCAGCGGCTATACCGCAAATTGTTGGAAGCCTGAGCCCTGTTTACATTTACACGCAGCAAGTATCATGGGGTATGCAGCGCGTGACTGTATCGCCATAGATGATGCCTTGGTCGGTGTTCGCGCAGCGCTGCAAGCGGGGATGACGGTAATTCATTTAAACCGCTTCCCTGATGCCGAAGAGACGCCAGAAACCGCCATTATGATCAGTAATATGTATCAGTTACCCGCCGTAGTGGAGCGTCTCACACGTGAATATTGGCAGACACCCGTGCCTCAACACTCTATAGGAGGATAATAATGGCCTCTTTGCGTGATCAATTGGGTGGGCTGGTTTACTCCACTGAACATGGTAAAACCTGCCCTACCTGTCGGGAAGCACTCGAATCCTGTCTGTGTGATGATATGAGCGAACAGCAACGCCTAGCGGCTCTCGATGGCGTAGTGCGTATTCGGCGTGAAACCAGTGGGCGTAAAGGCAAAGGCGTGACCACTGTTAGCGGCATTCCTTTGCCTAGTGAAGAACTTAAAACACTGGCAAAGACGCTTAAAAAGCGTTGCGGGACGGGTGGAGCTGTTAAAGACGGTATTATTGAAATTCAAGGTGACCATCGCGATGTTCTGCGCCAAGAGTTAAGCGTTCTGGGCTATCAGGTTAAACTCGCAGGGGGTTAAACCTTCTACATCACCAAGACTTACCGTCAAGTAAGTCGCTATAGGGCAAGGCACTGCAATGGCTTGGCTGGAATACTTGCTACCCCTCATTTTTTTATTCCCCATGGCGGCAATGGCCAGTATTGTCTTGGCGCTGCGTAATCTTCACGATGCCCGCGTTCATTCACCCTTCAAAGCTCCTCTGCATGAACCCGGGCAAGCGCTAAGGCACCGCCTTGATCAAGCTTTTTCCAGCCTTTTTTTAAATGGCGCTTTAGGCCCCATTATCAGCCTTGCCCCGCTTGTTTATGGGATGGGGCGCATGCTGTTTGTCGAGCGACAGGACTGGGTCGAATGGGCACTCTATGGCCTGCTCAGCACCTTACTTGTGCTGACGTTTTCATTGCTGCTGGTACGTGACTATCAACGTATTCGACGCTTAAAATTAGGCTTAGCCTGCGAACTCGCCGTTGGCCAGGAGCTTGAGCGCTTGGTTCGCCCTGACGCCCACCCTTACTACGTATTTCACGATGTACCCACAGATAGCTTCACGATTGATCACGTGGTAGTAACGCCTCATGGCGTTTTTGTCGTGGAAACAAGGGCAAGAACACTCGCTATCGGCAGTGATGGCAACGAACTCAATACAGTAGCGGTAGAGCGCGAGCGGTTGCGCTTTCCTCACTGGCAAGAGCGGCGACCACTGCACAAAACACGCCAAGGGGTTAACTGGCTTACCCACTGGTTAGAGCGACGCTGTGGCGTGCCCGTGCCCGTACGTGGTGTACTGGTACTCCCGGGCTGGAAGATAGATAACAGTGAAGCCGCACCGGATATACTGGTGGTAAGCGGAGACACGTTAGCGAAACAGATAACGGAGCTAACGCCTGGCCCGCTTAATGACGCGATCCACGATAAGATCATCAATGTACTACTGGAGCGCGCCAGACTGATGGAATTGAAGCACCTACGCCAACCTTCGGTATAAGTGCTATAGACCTAGCCTAATCACCGCGTAAACGACCGCCCATCTCCTGGGCTAGATCTACCGCATAGTGATCCGTCATTCCGCCAATAAAGTCCAGCATTCGACGGTAGCTATCGTAAAGGGGCCAAGAAGGCAGCGGCGTATTTTCGCCAATAAGGGCCAATACACGCTGGTGTTTAAACGATGAATGCCCGGTGTGGTGAAGCTCGTGAGCAGCACCAATAAACGCTTCCAAGAGAATGCCTAGCGTCGTATAGGCACCAATCTCTAATTTTGCCTTCCGCTCGTTTTGAAAAATACGCTCTCTTGCGAGCTGCTTAGCCGCTTGCACTCCCCATCCCAGATCCGGATGGCATAACTCCAATAAGTCGTCACTAAGGGCCCCGCTCAGTAGGGCTTGTTCATGCTGCACAAACACCGCGCCGACATCATTGACGGCACGCTCCATTGCAGCGCCTCGTAGTAGCGCGATACGCCGCCGTTGAGACACGTTTCGGGCTTGCATGTCGGCATACTCGGGTGGGAACTCGCCAGCAATTTGGCGAAGTATTTCGACCACTTCCTCATAGCGCAGAATACCCATTTCCAAACCGTCTTCCAGGTCCAACAGGGCATAACATATGTCGTCAGCGGCTTCGACAAGCCAAGCCAACGGATGGCGACACCAGCGCTGCTCACCTTGCGGCAACAAACCAACTGCTTCAGCTACCTCTTTGAGTAGCGCCTGCTCTGATTGATAAGCGCCAAATTTGCCTGCTCGCCCGCTGTAACGAACCGTCCAAGGATATTTGAGTAGCGCACCAAGCGTGGCTGCGGATAGCCGCATCCCACCATTAAACTGGTTATATTCGATCTGGGTAATCACCCGAAAGCCCTGGGCATTGCCCTCATAGGTCAACAGATCCTCACGCTCCGCGTCTGAAAGGCCTTCTAATAGCCCACTGCTTTGAGCACGCTGAAACCAGTCACGAATAGCATACTCGCCAGCATGTCCAAAAGGTGGATTCCCAATGTCATGCCCCAAGCATGCTGTCTGAACTATCACCCCAAGATCGGCGGGCGTTATCCACTCAGGCAGGCGGTCATGTAACAGCTCGCCCACAATCATGCCCAAGGAGCGACCTACACATCCAACTTCTAGCGAGTGAGTTAGGCGGGTGTGGATATGATCGTTTTCGGTTAGCGGATGCACCTGGGTCTTGCGCCCAAGGCGCCTAAACGAGCCTGAGAAAACAATTCGGTCGTGATCTTTATGAAACGGGCTACGACCAATTTCGCGAGTGCTTGTTGAGCGTTGATCGTGAAGACGTCGTGGGGAAAGTAGTTGTTCCCAGCGCATCTGAGTCATGGGCAATCCTCCTTGAGGAGTGCATTCTGACATAAAACGCCAGAAAACCGCACGTTAGTGTGAGGGTAAGGTGTAGGGTGTTTTCTTTCACGCA
>NZ_JAKVTW010000031.1 GCF_022489065.1 Vreelandella neptunia
TTCCCCTGCCGCCATTTCTAGCGCTTCAGGGTCGAACCACATATCGCCAGCGTCGAGGCTGATCGTGCGGTCAACGTCAGCCTCGGTTAGGCCATTGTCACCACTGCCTTGGCCGGGCGAAGCCCATGCCGCACTCGTTATCAAGCTTAGTGAAAGGGCAAACAAAGACGTTGTTAAGGAGATTTTGCGCATGGTCATTTACCTCAGAGGTTATTGTCACTTGTTCTTTATACGGTGTTAACCTGAAACGAGCCTGAACCTAACGTAAAAATATCACCTGCTACCCAAAAGCATTGCTAACATGATGATGGATCCTGATCCCCTGATTAGGTTTTGTACGAAAAGTCTTATCTGCTAACTTTCCCTATGCAATAGCAGCATAGGGAAAACGATGGTTGGACGTTACGAGATATCTGATGACGGTTGGGCACAGATTGAAGATATCGTTTCGCCTCCTCAAACCATGGGCAGGCCCAGACGCGATGACCGGCAAGTGCTCAATGGTATTTTCTGGATATTATGCTCGGGTGCCAAATGGCGCGATTTACCTGAACTATATGGCCCCCTGGTCTACCGCCTATGAACGTTTCCGCCAGTGGCGCGATGATGGCACCCTTGGCCCGCCTGCAGCTTCAACTGCGTGAAGGTGGCCTTTCGGACTTGAATACATGGATGATTGATGCCACCTCAGTTCGAGCAAAACGTGCTGCCGCTGGAGGCACTAAAAGGGGGCTCAAAGAACCGGTAGATCATGCGCTTGGCTGTAGTCGCGGCGGATTAACCACAAAATTCACTTGGTATATGACCGACACGGCTGGCCTTTGACCTTCACTTTGTCACCCGGCCAACAGGCCGATTCTCGACAATTCATCTCTATCTTAGAAAGGATCCACCCACGAGGTAGAACTGGTCGGCCCCGCAAGCGTAGTCGCTACATAGTGGTGGGTAAGGGCTATGACAGCGATGAGCTACGCCACTATTGTGACAGACAAGGTATGAAGCCCGTTATAGCTCAACGGAATATGCATCGAAGAGCCCGCCCGGGATTGCCAAGACGGTTTGATAAATATAAGTATCGGCAACGCAATGCGGTAGAGCGCTGCTTTGGTTGGCTGAATGAGCTACGCTGAATCGCCACACGCTATGAAAATTAGCCAGCAGCTTTAGAGCGAT
Source organism: Vreelandella neptunia (assembly GCF_022489065.1). Classification (GTDB taxonomy): domain Bacteria; phylum Pseudomonadota; class Gammaproteobacteria; order Pseudomonadales; family Halomonadaceae; genus Vreelandella; species Vreelandella neptunia_A. Next base: position 1,174 of record NZ_JAKVTW010000031.1, read on the forward strand.
GGTATGCGTCATGTGCATCGATCGTTGCTTGCGAGCCAACTTTTCATACAAAACCTAGAGTCAACGCTGCAGCAATGACTTTTCGTCTTTTTGGTGCAATTGCCTATGGCAGCCTCCGCCTAAACCTCAGAGTACGGCCCACAAGAAGGCGACGTTAATGGTCGATCTCTGGAATGGCTCAACAAGGTGGTTGACCTGTTAGTCACCCATTCGGTGATGACACTCTTGTCAGCACCGCCGTGATCAACAAGATAACCGCGACCAGCACCATCTCCAGTGCAATACTTCTCTGTAACCGTCTTGGGGCTGTTGCGTCGCCGTTCTCAAAGGCCGGAACAAGCCGCCACTTGTTCGCGGCAGCAAATAACAGTAGCACCGCCACAATCAATACCTTGCCAATCAAGAACTGTCCATATGCCGTGGTGAGCAGTGGCGTGAGACCGCCTGCTAGTAGCGTGGCCAACGTGACGCCCGCCAGTACCAACAAGCCGACTCCGCTTATAGCGAGTTTCCCGAAACGGGTCAGAATGTGGGCGGTATTGTCCTGGTTGTGACCCCGTCCCACTAAATGGAACAGCGGCCACAGCGAGGCCACCCAGAATGCTGCCGCCATCAGGTGAACGATCAGCAAGCCAGCTAGAACGAGGCGTGGGGTGTTTACTGTATGCCCCACCTGCACGAAAGCCAGCATCACCAGTAACACGCCTACTAGGCTCAAGCTGTTGGCTGATTTCGAGAGCGCTAAGTTATTAAGCTGAATCGCCTGGACCAGCAGCAAGCCAGTTACCGCCAGTATTAGTCGGACCCCGGACGCACCCTCGAACACGATTCCGAGCAGCATTGGGTTGGTTGCAGCAGCGATATTGCCGCCCCCAAGGTAACCAGCTTCTAAAGGCCACTGGAACAGAATCAGAATGACCCCCGCCCAGGCAGCAAAGATGCCCATGCGGGCGACGCGCCTCCGGTCGTGATCAGGGAGTCGGGGAAACGCTAGACGAAACAACACGGCCCCCGTCGCGACTAGGGCACTAAGGTAAATCCCGGCCGCCACGAGAATCATCGCGACGGTCCAGACATCAAGGCTATTTACTGAGGGCCACCAGACCACGGGTCAAGGCTCGACCGAGAAGTTAAAACCGTCAGACATCATGTGCCCGTCATCCGATAGGCCACGCCAGCGCACCTGGTAATCCCCAGCCGAAAGAATGTCACTGGGCTTTACGAAGTAGCGATCGACCTGTTCACTGCCTGGCTGACCATCAAGAGGAACGGGGCCGTCCGGGCCTGCCACTTCAAACTGGGTGATGCGCATCATGCCACCAAACTCGATGCCAATCTCTGCTGGGGAATCCTGAATGGTGACGCCATCCTTAGGCGAAGTGCTTGCGCCCCCTTCATGGGCCAACACTGGGCTTGCGAGCGACAGCAACAGCGTTGCTAAGGTAGCGTGAATAATAGGGAGCGAAGTCGTCTTCTTTTGCATACCGTTTCCTTATATTTTTTAGGCTTGAATGGTTCGTCGCGGAGGCTTCAAATCTGATTCGGTTGAGCCTTCAGACATCGTTCATTTGCCCTATTTGACGAACAAGGCACATGGCATCTTGCTCTTAAAGAACCAAGAGAGCATTCAGGAATTCTTTGGCTGCTGGGTTTTCGCTTCTTGGGTGGAGATGTATTTGAGCAGCATTTGTACGCGCTCTTCTTCATGGAACTGAGTCGGTGTTATAGCGTACCAACCTGAAACAGAGCTGAAAATGGCGGAAAAAATGACCTGTGACAAATCTAGCGTTTGGGATCAGTTTCTTCTTTACCTTTGGGCTACCTATAGGTTGTAGGCTTATAACAAAAGCTAACTCTGCCTTCTTCCATTTTTATCGGATAAGGCAATGTCTCGATCAGCAACATGATGAGAGGAAATATCATGGTTAAGCACACGATGAACTTTGCTATTGGTGGGGCTGCAATCCTCAGTGTCTTAAGTAGCGCCATCTTTGCTCAAGGCATAAATCAGGAGTGATGTCATGATGAACGCGGAATGCTTTGCTTTTATGGGGTCAATGGGGTGGTTAGACTGGTTGATGCCCCTGGCTATGCTGTTATTAATTGGCTTGGCGATCGCGTCGCTGGCCAAGTACCTCTTCAGTCGTTCACATTAAGGAGTTGAAATTAATGCAACATATGACCACCAAACTTTTGCTCTCGGGTTTCATGCTAATTGGGACGGTCTCCGCTCAAGCGGCGTTACCGCCAGAGGCGACACTGTATAAGAACCCCCAGTGCGGCTGTTGTGACGAATATGCGCGCCATCTTGAGGAACTTGGCGTAGACGTAACCATTATTGATGACGTCGAGCTGGGTGATATCAAACAACAGGCGGGTGTTCCCTATGGTCTTGGATCGTGCCATACCATCGAAATCGGCGAGTATTGGATTGAGGGCCACGTTCCGATGGAAGCCGTACAGGCGCTGTTTGAGCAACAGCCTGATGCAGACGGCATTGGCCTAGCAGGTATGCCCATCGGTACACCGGGGATGCCAGGGCCTCAGGAAGCGCCCTATGACGTGTATTCCTTTACGGATCAAGAAGACAAGGCGTTTATGACGCTGTAGTAGGTTTTGGATGACATAATTAGACCTCTTGTACTACATGAGATGTTTGTTAAGCACCAGGTGTGTTTCGAGATGATTTGAAAATTGGTTGCGTCAGACGCTCTCTAACGTGCGACATGTTCAAGAAATCATCCAGAAATTGGCGGGGCCTTTCCCAGGGTTCGCTGATACTTTTAAGCACCCTAAATCCAAAAATGAACAGATACCCTGCGAAGCCTCGGTGAGGAATGCTTTTAACAAGGTCGGTATTGGGCACGGTGACTCAGCGAAGGTGCTATGTGCCACATTAGGCTATTGCCGTATTGCTGGTAAGAGCATCCTGCGCGCAAACCAGATGCCAGGTGCACTTCTGGTGAAGCGTCATACTGCCAACCTTCAGTGGCGGGCGAGAATCTTCGCTGCGATGGGCGAAGTGATCATTTGAATCACTGCAAAAAAAGCGGCTGGAATCGCGATTTCTGATGGCAAACCGGAAGCAGCGACAAACGCTGCGGCAATGCTGAATTCCTTTTTACTGACAGTGAAAAGATAGGTGATCACCTCTTTGCGATCGGAGGTAAGTAACCGTGAGGCCATTCCTACAAGATACCCAATCAAATTGAGGCACAGGGCCGCCCCCGCAATCACAAATGCATACCAGCCATAACCAATGATCGTGGTGGCATTCGGACCTACCACGGCGAGTAGGATCAGCAGATACAGAATCGACCCTATCCCTGCATACGCTGAATCATGCTGTGCAAAAAAGGCCGAAAACTTTGTCCGCAAGCTGACACCAATCACGGTGGGGACAAGCACGATTAGTGTTAATTCAAGAATAATTGAACCAAGCGGCACGTCCAACTGGAGGCCGGTGAGCCATAAAAACAGGAAGGGCACAATAAACGGACATAACGCGGTGTTGACTGCGTTGAAAACAGCGGCAAGCGCCACATTGCCTTTCGCCATCAGTACCAAAAGAGGAGAGGACACATCCGTCGGCAGAGTGCCGAGCAAGGTTTGGCCAGCAGCCAGCGGGCCGCTTCCAAAAAATAGACGGCCCGTTAGCCACCCGGCAATCGACATAGGCCCATAGACCAGCCCCAATGCCAACAACTGCCGCGATGGCTTACGGAACACGATGCGAACTGCATGCGCGTCGAACGTGAGGCTGATGATCAACATCAGTAACGCCAGTAATGGCCCAATCGCGAACTCAAGCATTATTCCGGTGGCTGGAAAGAGTAAGCCTACCCCCGCGACGAACATCACAAACCAGACAAGGTGCGCCTCGACAAAATAAATGAATCTACTCATGGTGGATTGGACGTTACCGGTAGAAGTGGATTGAGCTCCGTACCTAAAACATGATCACTTCGGCCCAGCACGCCATGACTTGCTTGGGAGCAAGGGACGTGCTTCCCAATCCAGCGATACAAATAGACAATGCTCAAGGGTTGAAGCTTTAGTTGCTAGAGGTTTTATAGTACCAAGAACAGATAATTCGAGAGAAGCTAACAGATGGGACATCATCATGATCATCCCCACATTGATCCTGCCTCTGGCGACCGGCGCGTCAGCATCTCCATTTGGGCCAATGGGCTCTTAACCATCGCTCAAATCGTCGGTGGCATTATGGCGGGAAGCTTATCGCTGATCGCTGATGCGTTACATAACTTTTCAGACATGGCAGCGTTAGTCATTGCCTTTGCCGCTCGTAAAATCGCCAGACGGCCCGCCGATGCGCACATGACCTTTGGCTATGGTCGCATCGAGATAGTGGCAGCACTCATCAACTACACCACCCTCATTATTGTCGGCGTCTACCTGATTTACGAAGGCGCTATGCGGATGATCGATCCCCCTGAAATAGAGGGATGGACGATCGTGATTATTGGTGGCGTCGCGCTTGTCGTCGATGCCCTTACCGCCGTGCTCACGTGGTCAATGCAAAAAGAGAGTGTCAATATCCGCGCCCTTTTTCTGCATAACTTATCGGATGCGTTTGCCTCCATCGCCGTGATTATCGGTGGTTCGCTTATTTTACTGTACGACATGCGCTGGGTAGACCCCGCGATCACGATAGGGATTGCGCTATATATTCTTTACCTAGCCTTCTCTGAAATTGGTGGCCCTATCCGTACGCTAATGCTGGGATCTCCACCGGACATTGACGGGCAGGCAGTCATTGATACCGTCCGAAATATCGAGGGAGTCCAGGATATTCACCATGTGCATCTATGGCAGATGCAGGAAAACATGGCAGCCCTTGACTGCCACGTGGTTCTGACAGAAACCGGCTGGCAGCAGCTTGAATCCGTCAAAGCAGAGATCAAGGAGCAGCTTAAAATGCGCTTCAGTATTGCTCATTCCAGCCTAGAGTTTGAGCATAGTGATCACGCGCATCAAAATGCCAATCTATATGGGCACGAGTGACAGACCGAGGCCGACTCCCGGCTCAGGTAGGTAGCGAGCGACTTACTCCCATAGCGATTGGCTTATTTTTCCACCCCATCGTTGAGACAGAGAGAGAAACATGTTCAAAAAAGCGTCTTTTATATTAGCCGGTACGTTAATGCTAACCGCTGCAATCGTCGCCGTATCAAAACCTGCCCTCTTAGATATGCAAGCTCAGGCAGCAAAGGAGAGCGGTGTCCAGGCTGAGGACTCCTTGGTGCGTTCACACTCCCCCATCTTGGGGCGAGAAGACGCGCCGGTAACGATTGTGGAATTCTTCGATCCGGCTTGCGAAGCCTGCCGTGCTTTCTATCCCCTGACAAAAAGTATTCTGGAAACCTACCCAGAAAAAGTGCGGCTCATCGTGCGCTACACTCCTTTCCACGGCGACGTATCTGATAAGGCCATTCGGGTATTAGAAGTTGCTCGTCGTCAGGGCGTCTTTGAACCGGTACTGGAGAGGCTGCTGGCTCGCCAGGATCAATGGGCCTCACATGGCAGTTTTGATGAATCCGCTATCCTCGATATCGCGAGCCAAGGGGGCCTTGATTTAGCGACTGCTGAAGAGCAACTGACTTCTGCTGAGGTACAGGCGGTGATTGACCAAGACATGGAGGATGTCAGAGCCAATCAGATTCGCCAAACACCCACCTTTTTTGTCAATGGCGAGCCTTTAGATCCCTTTGGTATGCAAGAGCTGATTGATGCCGTTGAGAGTGAAGTAGCGGAGATCTCTGGGGAAGAGGATGGCCAGTGATGCAGCGCTGGTGGTTACTAGGCTTTGTGGGCTTTTACCCCTTGCTAGCCGAAGCCAATTGGCAAACGCATCTGTCATTGCCGCCGTCTGAACTTAGCCCTGTCAGGTTACAGGCGGCTAGCGAGCAAGAAGGCACATTACCGCTCGATAGCGTTGATACCCTAACCTTTGGGCGTGATGTCGTCATTGATACCACCCTCTACGAGGCTTTAGCAGCAGAAGGTGTCCCTACGCGTTTCGCCAGTAAACTGGAAACACTGCTCAGCGAGTTTATCGCAGCACCGCTGGAGTTTTCAGACAAGGAACGTATTCAATTAGTGTGGGAGGAAGATCGACGCCAGGACGGCACCTGTGTTGGGCCACCACGCCTCAGTTATGCCGCTCTGCCTGATCAGGCCGAGCCCTTAGAGGTTATATGGCCGGTCACTCCAAAGGGGGACGTTGCTCTTTTCAAAAGCAATACCCTGCTAAGCACGTTGCGGTTGCCCGTGCTTAGTGCTCGCTTAACGTCTCGCTTTGGGAATCGGCGACATCCTGTGTATGGAGGGATGCGCCCTCATAATGGAATTGATTTGGCTGCACCAACGGGAACGCCAGTCATTGCTACCGCACCTGGGCGCGTATCCTTTATGGGGCGCCAAGGGGGATACGGGCAGGTGATCGAGGTGGAACACGACACAGGGGCCATTAGTCGCTACACACACCTTAGCCGATTTTCCCCACAGCTAGTGGTTGGGGATTTAGTTAATGCGGGAGAGTCGCTCGGAGAGGTAGGTTCGTCCGGGGTCGCCACGGGTCCCAACCTGCATTACGAAGTGAGAGTCAATGACCAGCCTGTTGATCCCCTTGGTCAAGGTCAACGCATCATGCTAGGCAAACAGCCGACTCAAAGTGAATATCAAGTATCACTTTACGAGGCAAGAGATCGCTTGGAACAAGCTATCGGTACGGTTTCTATTTACGATCTGATTTCACTTAACGAGCAATAAAATTTGGATAAGTGGATTAAATGGTGGGTGTCACCTTTGCATGAGAGTGAGGCAAACCGACCTCTCATCGGAATATCTGGTTGATGCTTGAGCCTACTGTGAGTACATATTTCCTTCGCTAATTCCGGCAAGAACGCCACACGCTTCAATTTCTCGATCATCATTGCAACATGCTCGCAGTGAAACGAGATGTTTCTCAAGCGTTTGCAGAGCGATTATCTGCGATTGCACATGAGAGATGTGCTCATCGAGCATTGCGTTGACGGCAGTACACGGCTGGTGAGGGTCGTCCTGATAGCGTTGTAGCTCGCGAATCTCTGTCAGAGACAGATCAAGGATTCGACAGCGACGGATAAAGGCAAGCCGCTCACCATGCTTCTCGTTATAAATGCGGTAACCATTCTGCTGGCGGTCTGGCAGCGGCAACAGCCCCTGTTTTTCATAGAAGCGGATCGTCTGCGTGTCGATACCCGCTATCTGGGCTAACTGACCAATGCGCATCATGTTTACTCCCCAACGGATCATCTGTCCTATTGACCTTATAGTGACTATATAGTTTTAAATGATAATAATCTATGTTGGCTAACTGGAGCCGTACCGTGAGTAAAACCGGTGGTGACCCATGTGGCTGCGACGCAACGTCTGCAACGGATACCGATATGCCGATCTCCTCCGAAGCGTCAGGGAAGTATGTCAGTGTGTATGCCGTGCCGAAGATGGATTGTCCTTCAGAAGAACGGATGATCCGCTTGGCGCTGAATGGCTTTGATGAGATTCAAACGCTGTCATTTGACTTGTCGAACCGCCGGTTGGAGGTCGTACATGACGGTGAGGCTGAGCCCATTACCGCGAAACTGGCAACCTTGGGGCTAGGTGCTTCTCTTCAGGAAACTGTCATTGCCGACCCAGAGACAATTAGGGCCGCTGAGAGCTCGGCGGCTTCTGCGACGCAGGAGTCTGGCACCCTGCGCGTGTTGCTCGGCATCAATGCGCTCATGTTCGTGGTGGAAATGACTGCTGGCCTGATCGCCCAGTCTACCGGCTTGATCGCTGATTCCCTGGACATGTTTGCCGATGCAGCTGTCTATGGCCTGGCCCTCTATGCCGTAGGGCACAGTGCGAAGATGCAGATACGTGCCGCGCATCTGGCTGGGGTACTGCAACTGATTTTGGCTATCGGCGTGCTCGTCGAAGTGTTGCGACGTTTTGTATTCGGTAGTGAGCCTGAATCGCTGATGATGATGGCCATCGCCTTCGTCGCGTTGATCGCCAATACCAGTTGTCTGCTATTGATATCCAAGCACCGCGAGGGCGGCGCACATATGAAGGCAAGCTGGATATTCTCGGCCAATGATGTGCTGATCAACATGGGTGTCATCACCGCCGGTGCCTTGGTCGCCTGGACGGGGTCTAGCTACCCTGACCTGATTATCGGTACCATCGTGGGCCTGATCGTCCTCAACGGCGCCCGGCGCATCCTAGCGCTCAAGGCATAAGGCTGCACGGTATGCAGCTATCGATGCCTGGGACACTTAATCAAAGTGGCTGTACAAGTGCGCTAGGCCTGAACGACTACGAGTAGCGTGAGGTCCGGAACTAGTAAGGCAGCGTATCTAGGAATCTACCAAGGAAGGAAGATGATGGATAGTATTTGGCTGGTACTCGGCTTGGCGCTGTTGCCCGCGTTGGGAAACTTCAGTGGCGGGCTTGCTGCGGAGGCCTCCCGAACGACAGGGCGCCGTCTCAATTACGCCCTTCACGGTGCTGCCGGCCTCGTCATTGCGGTGGTGGCGGTGGAAATCATGCCACGTGTGCTGGAGAGCCTTTCAGCCTGGCTAATCGCCCTCGCTTTCGCGCTGGGTGGCATTGTTTACGTAGGCCTTGAGAAGCTCGTTGAGAGTCTCCAGAAGCGGCAAGGTCAGCAGAAAGAAGGCAGTCAGACGAGTGTCTGGATGATCTATATCGCCGTGTCCATCGACCTGTTCAGCGATGGCCTCCTGATCGGGGCGGGGTCGGCGGTCTCACCGTCGGTCGCGATAATACTGGCGGCGGGGCAGGTGCTCGCGGATGGCCCTGAGGGGTTCGCGATGATCGCCAACATGAAAGACAAAGGAATTCCCCGCAGCAAGCGCTTGCTGATCTCTGCCTCCTTGGCGGTTCCCGTACTCTCGGCAGCCATCTTCGCTTATTTCGTGCTCAGGGACCTACCGGAAGCGTTCAAGCTAGCGGCATTGACGTTCACGGCAGGCCTTCTCACGGTCGCTGCCATCGAGGACATGATATCCGAGGCTCATGAGAGCGGAGAAGATACCCACGTCTCGCCGCTGGCCTTCATAGGCGGCTTTGTCCTGTTCGTTCTGGTATCGGCAGGCTTGGAAGGGGTTGTGTCACAAGGCTAATGTACAGCTCTCCAATAAAGCTCCTGTCGTGCTGACCCACGAAGCAGCCCCTGTTTACGGTGCACCTAGTCGTGGACATAAATATTCACTTTCCCCCCAGGTCAGTCCCGCCGAATGGGTTGATGTGCAAGAATGCCAAGCGTGGGCTATTCACGTTGGCGGTCATGGACGATTGCCACCCTTACGGGGCTTGTTGAGCCATTGGGTGGCTTATTAGACGCTGGGGTCGTCAGCATGTCACAAGCGTTGCTTCCCTGGGGATTGGCCTTTGCGGCGGGAGCGATGCTGTATGTGATCAGTCATGAGATTATTCCCGGAACTCATCGGAGCGGGCACAAAAAAAGGCTACGCTGGGCCTTTCCATCGGATTGGTACTCATGCTGTTTTTGGATGTTTCTCTGGGCTAACCATTGGGCGTGGGGCGTAGCGTTAGTTCTAACCCAAGTCGTGAGCCCCTCCGTGCGATTTTTCAGTGATACAGAGCTGATGATCACTGATGACCTCAATGATTCGGCAGCTTCCCACTTTGCCACCGGCACACTGCGTGACCATCCGTTGAAGCTCCTCACGCAGTGCGGACAGTCGCTGAAGGCGGGACTCCACTTTCTTTAGGTGATGCGTGGCGATGGCATCGACTTCTTGGCAAGGCATATCAGGCTGATCTGACATGGCCAAAAGCTCTCGCACTGACTCCACCGAAAAGCCAAAGTCTCGGGCATGACGAATGAAGGTCAAACGCCGCACAGCGTCGTCTCCATAGCGGCGCTGCCCTCCGCCGGTTCGTGTTGCATCGCGCAGCAGCCCAATACGCTCGTAATAACGAACCGTTTCAGGTTTGCAATCGGCTCGTCGTGCTAACTCACCAATGCTGATACTTTGCCCCATCATCGACATGGTAAAACTCCTTACGTAGGGCTTGAAGCTATAGTTGCTACAAGGTTTACAATTCAAAACCATAGCCCATTGGGAGGAGAGGCACCATGAAAACATCAACGCCGACAACAGCGCTTACCACCTTGACGCTGCGTGTTGAAGGCATGGACTGCGGCGGTTGTGAGCGCAAGGTTGTGTCGGCGCTAGAGCGGCTGGAAGGCATTGAGGAAGTAACGGCAAGCTCGGTCACGGGATCGGTGAAGATTCACCACCACGATCACGGGGCCCCCTCGCGAAAGACCATTGAGGGCATCCTGAACGAACTAGGCTATCAAGTGACTTCCCCTGATGGCCAAACAGGCGCATCTGGTTCTTCATCCCCTTGGTGGCAAACCGCTAAAGGGCGCTTGGTCATTATCACAGGAAATCTGCTGATCGTAGCCTTCGCGCTTCGTTTAGCATGGCCTGCGCTGGGTAATGTGCCTTTCATTCTGGCCACGCTAGTCGGCTTAATGCCCATTGCGCAGAGTGCCTGGGGCGCTCTCAAAATGCGCAATCCCTTTACCATCGAGATGCTGATGTGCATCGCCGCGCTTGGCGCATTGGCCATCGACGCTGCTGCTGAAGCTGCGATGGTCGTGTTCTTGTTCGCCGTAGGTGAGCTACTCGAAGGGGTAGCTGCTTCACGGGCGCGCCGCAGTATCTCAGCCTTGGCAAATTTAACACCCTCAACGGCGAGGCTGATGGACAACGGCCATCTGCGTGATGTCTCGGCGGAGTCACTTAAACCCGGCCAGCGTGTGCTGGTGCGGCCCGGTGATCGCGTTCCCTGCGATGGACGCATCCTGGTGGGCACCTCCGACATTGACGAGTCGCCGGTAAACGGCGAGTCCATACCCCGTTCGCGAGCGCCTGGTGATGACATTTTTGCTGGTACAGTGAATCTTGATGCCGCCCTGGAGGTGGAGGTAACACGAGGCGCTGATGACAATACGATCGCACGCGTTATTCGCCTGGTTGAAGAAGCACAGGCCGCCAAGGCACCGATAGCACGCTTTATTGATCGTTTTGCGTATTACTATATGCCCGCCGTCGTCTTACTCGCCCTCCTGATGGCGATAGTGCCACCGCTGGTATCGACCATGGCATGGTCGGAGTCGATTTACCGTGCGTTAGCATTGCTGTTAATCGCATGCCCCTGCGCGTTAGTCATTTCCACCCCAGCCGCCATCGCCGCAGGCCTCTCGGCGGGCGCTCGGCGCGGCCTACTGATCAAAGGGGGAGCTGTTCTTGAACAGTTAGGTAAGCTTCGCTTGGTGGCATTAGATAAAACGGGCACCCTCACTGCGGGTACCCCAAGAGTCACAGATGTGGAGTCTTGGATCGCTGAGGAAGACGATAACAGCGTATTGCGGCTCGCCGCCGCGATAGAGCGAGATTCCAGTCACCCTATCGCCACGGCTATCGTTGAGCATGCCCGACAGTCGGGCCTAAACCTCCCCACCGTCACCGGCAGTCGTGCTTTGGCGGGGCGCGGTGTCTCAGGCCAGGTGGAGGGTCGCGAGCTGAGCTTAATGACGCCTCGTCATCTTCACGAAAAAGTCATCCTTGAGGTAAGTCTCAGTGCTCGGATTATCGCGTTAGAAGAAGCCGGTAAGAGCCTCGCACTCCTCGTCGAAGGCGAGCGTTTGTTGGGCTTGATCGCTGTTCGCGATGAGCCACGCGAAGATGCCCTTGAAGGCCTAGCGGCGCTATCCCGTTTAGGCGTTCAGGCTGTCATGCTCAGCGGTGATAATGCCCGCACCGTCGCTGCCACTGGGGGTCGCTTAGGCATTGAAGCGTACGGCGAACTCATGCCTGAAGACAAGGCAGCGTATGTTCGAGACTGGCAAGCGGCAGGTCGTGGCCCCATCGGTAAAGTAGGCGATGGCATCAACGATGCACCGGCACTCGCGGCAGCTGATGTCGGTATCGCGATGGGGGGCGGCACGGATGTGGCGCTGGAAACCGCCGATGCAGCCTTGCTCAAGAACCGCGTTACCGGCATCGCTGAGCTGATAGACCTCTCTCGTGCCACGCTGCGCAATGTGAAAACCAACGTTGTTCTCGCCCTTGGCTTAAAAGCCATTTTCCTAGTCACGACTGCTCTGGGTATTACCGGCATGTGGATTGCGGTGATGGCCGATACCGGTGCTACCGTCCTAGTGACGTTGAACGCCATGCGACTGCTGGGTTATCGCTTTTCGCCCAGTACCGCATTGACAGGCCTGTCACAAGGAAAAACAACGTCATGAGAACATCGCAACACGACAGCCCTTCACGACGTTGGCCATGGTTCACATTTGCTTGCGTGTTGGCTCTAGCCGATCAACTGGTCAAAGAAATCGTGCACGCCCAGATGTCGTTTGGCCAAGTCATTCCGCTAACGCCGTTTTTTAACTGGGTTTATACCGGGAACACAGGAGCCGCTTTCAGCTTTCTCGCAGAAGCAGGGGGTTGGCAGCGCTACCTCTTTCTTGGTTTAGCGTTGGTGGTGGTCGTCGTATTGGTTGTGCAGCTATGCAAACCCCTGTCGCGCTTGGAGGCCTGTGCGTACAGCCTGATTCTTGGCGGCGCGCTCGGTAATACCGTTGATCGCTTAGCGCGAGGGTACGTCGTCGACTATCTGGACATTTACTGGGGCGAATGGCATTGGCCCGCCTTTAACATGGCCGATATCGCTCTGTTTGCAGGTGTATTGATGTTCGCAGTGGCATTATGGCGTGAAAGTCCTGCTTTTAAGCGCTCTGAGTAACGCTATGGATGTGGTCGATAAAGATAAAGAATATACGCTTTTTGCTGGGCGCTCCTCACCAATAGTCGATTGCGTTGTAGCGCTCGCCGCTGGGGTACTGACCACCTTGAGTGCCGCCCCCTTTTCCCTATGGTGGCTTGGCCCAGTGGCCGTGGCACTGGTCTATTGGAAGATACAGTCGCTAACGCCCGCCATGGCCACCCTGCGTGGGTGGTGCTATGGGGTAGGCCTGTTCGGTTCTGGCACATCGTGGGTCTTCGTTGCTATTCACGATTTCAGTGGCACCGGGGCCTTGGTGGCGATGCTCCTCACCACTCTTTTTGTCAGCGCCCTGGCGCTCTTCTTTGCAATCCCCTTTGGGCTCTATCGGCGCATCACGGGGCCACGGTTAGCCTGTCTTAGCTTTGCCGGTATGTGGGTGGTGAGCGAATGGCTACGCACCTGGTTGCTCACCGGCTTTCCCTGGTTATTGCTGGGCACCTCTCAGATTGATTCTCCACTAGCCCCATGGGCGCCCGTTGGTGGTGTGTACTTGCTGTCACTCATGACCGCGCTGACAGGTACGTTAGGGGTAGAGGTACTGCGTCGCCGCTGGAGTTTCCTTGTCCCAATGGCCGCCTTGTGGATCGTTCCATTCCTATTGCCAGCCCAATGGACAACCCCGGCTGGCAAGCCCATCCGGGTGGCATTGCTGCAAGGGAATCTTGACCAGCGCATTAAGTGGACTGCCCAAGGGCAGCGCGAGGCGATCAGTATCTACATGGCGATGACACGGGAGCAAGCAAGGGATATCGATCTCATCGTTTGGCCCGAGGCAGCCCTTCCCATGCTTGAGCAGGAAGCACAGCAAATACTTGAGCAAGTAGCGTCCGATCTGGGGCCTGACACCGCCTTGTTGACCGGCATTTTGCAACGCGACAGTGAAGGGCGCTCTTATAACAGCGTCATAGGGCTAAATGATGTGCAGGGCGAATACCAGAAGGCGCACTTGGTGCCCTTTGGCGAGTATTTGCCATTCCAAAGTCTCCTCGCTGGCACCCTTGCTTTTTTCGACTTGCCAGTACCTCGCCTGACCCCAGGGTCAGACGAACAGGCTCCGTTACACGTGGCTGGCACTACCATTGGCACTGCCATCTGTTACGAGATCATTTTCGCCGACCACGTCGCCCAACAAGCGCGTAATGCCGAGCTGCTATTAACGGTTTCCAACGATACGTGGTTTGGGCGTTCCATTGGCCCACACCAACATCTTCAAATGGCGCGTTTACGTGCCTTAGAAAATGGTCGTCACCTACTTCGAGCTACCAGTAATGGCGTGACGGCCATCATCGATTCACAAGGCCACGTCACAGCCCGTGCCCCACAGTTTGAACCGGCCAGTTTAACTGGCGAGGTGACCCCGATGCAGGGCCTAACTCCTTTCACACGCACCGGTAGTGGCCCCGCTTGGATACTCGCTGCCTTGCTGACGCTGCTCGGATTACAACTAAACTTATCTCGATCAAAAAACGACGCATTAGATGAAAAAGGAACCTAGCGATGCTCTTGGCAAAGAACGCAGCAATACTTAAGAGATTCCTCCCATGGCCAATGCAGATCGGCTTCATCGTGAGTGTGATGGTTTCGTTTCTGGCATGGCTCCCTGTCGCCATGGCGGCACAACCTTCCACTGCCCAGGAGACGGAATGGCCCAAGGGGCATTACCCGCTACCTGAGGAAGGCAATATTATCGGAGAGGCTGACACCTTCATTGTGAAGGATTACGAGGATACTCTGATTGATATTGCCAGACGTCACAACCTTGGCTACCAGGAGATTGTACGTGCTAACCCAGAGGTCAGTATTTGGGTGCCCGGAGTGGGTACTGAAGTAACCATTCCAGGACGCTTCATCCTGCCGAATGTCGAGCGTACTGGTGTCGTCATCAATATCGCCGAGCTGCGGCTTTACTACTACCCAGATGTCAAAACCGGTGAGACACCGCGCGTTGAGACCTATCCTATCGGCATCGGTCGCGAAGGGTTTGATACCCCTCTCGGTGTGACCGAGACCACCATGAACATTAAAAACCCCGCATGGTACCCGCCTGAGTCGGTAAAACGTGAAGCTGAAGCACGCGGCGAAACCGCGCCAAGTGTTGTCCCGCCCGGCCCCGATAACCCGCTGGGAGACCACGCCATTATCTTAGGCTTCGATGGCTATTTGATTCACGGTACCAACCAGCCCGATGGCATTGGCATGCGTGCAAGCCGTGGCTGTATACGCATGTTGCCTGACGATATTGAATCAATTTTTGACCGCATACCGGCGGGCACCCAGGTCAATATCATCAACCAACCTATTAAAATCGGTTGGGACAACGGACAGCCGCTGGTACAGGCATTACCTCCTTTAGGGGTGGAGGATCACACCATGACCGCTATATCAGATGCCATTTCACGCCTTGAGCAACGCAATGTAGATGGCGTTAGCTTCGATTACGAACAGCTTAGCGATTTACTAGCATTATCCAACGGGCTTATCGAACCTCTGTATCCGAAGCCGGAACCGAGTAATAAAGAAGACGACAATATCAACAGTGTTTATGAAGAACTGACACTTCATTCGTCGTGAATGTCGATAAAGACAAGGCAGAGCGTTTTTTCAGCCCTTTGGAGAACAACGGCTTGGCTACCGTCAAACCCTTAATATTCGTCGTGTGTTGTTGATTGAGCTCTTCCATCACTAGCGTAGAAAGAGCTAATGCGATCATCACAACGTTGGTAGCATCCACTTTCGGTAGCACTGAAGTGTGACGAAGAGGATCTATTCTAAGCCCCTTCCACTGGCTGGCAGGGGCTTTTTCTATACCTAGGCAAAGTGATAAATATTATTTCCCTATTAAGATTCATTTATTCCAGTGTTTGTTTAGTGGCTGATGCTCTGGGTTCGCCTTATCAATTGCAGCACCGATAGCAGCATAGGCGTGTTGGTACGTCTTATAGTTTTTCTGATTGCTGTAATACACGTTAAAATCAACAAGGCTTCGCACCACTGCCAGCAGGGTTTCTGGCTCACCATCACGAGTGATAACGTCAATAGCGTCGGTCACAGATTCATCGTAAACGCGCATAGCTATCTCGGCGTGAAACGCCTCTGCGTCGTGTTTAATCTTTGCCAAGTTCATTCTCCTTATATGCGTTGCTAATCACTGTACTTTCAAAGCCCGCTAACAGCCTGGTGGTTCTACGCGCTGCCGCAATAACACCAGCTGATGTCAGCCCTGTCCAATGGATGTGCCCAGTTTTTTTCTATTGTTGTTTCGCCTGCTTGCGTAAGAGGTCGCCGACATCGAGCCAGCCGTAAGCTCGGAATATATCGGCTACGCCCATGGCTTTGCTGTTCTCACAGGACAACAGTAAAAGGTGATGGCCATCCTGCCGCGGCGGGGGTGCTGAACAGATGGCGAATGGGATCTGCGCAGCCTCCATCCGCTTCATAAACGCTTCGTTCATTGTGTGGTGCTCTGGCTCGCAAAAGATGTCGAAGGCGCTGAGAATAACTTGGGCGACCTCGGTGTTCAGTTCATGCCTGGTCAAGGGAGCTTTTATGCGCAGCTCAGGATCGAAGAAGCCAGCAATCAGACAAGCTGCAGCGAAGTGATGGGCGCCACCCTGGTTGTTTAGATGGCCGCCAACTGAAACCTTCTACTGACTCTTCAGCGCCAGAACCGCCATGGAAGCGGAGTTCATGCCAGTTGAGCAAAGGTTCGATGCTGGCACGGTTGTTGTGAACCAATTCGCGACATTCGCCGATAGCATAGGAGTCGAGAGTGGCGTAGCCGACGAGATCGACTTTCCCAGACGCCAGGGAGATGATGTCTCTGATCGAGCAGCTGAAGTTGTCATCGTAGGTGGTCGATGTGAGTCCAGCGGCCGCTGGATAAGGCAAGCGCTGACATTGCAGCCCCGTTCGCCCTGGCCGCCAGTAGGCAATATCGCCCCCTAAGCAAAGCGGCCATCGGTGCCATTGGATGATGCCGAGTTCGCTGGCGCTAGCTGCTGGGAGCGTTATCCGGGCTGCTAAGTGTGAAAATTCAATAGCGTGCTGCACGGCTGCTGGGCTGGCCCAGCGAGCATGGCGCAGCCAGCGGACCAGTAATGTGGTCGCCAGCATAATATGTTCCCCCAAACCCTAACCGTTACGGTCACCCTCGGCTCTATCTTGGAGTGACATCCTGATTTTATTCTGGAGCCCAGGTGATAATGTTTCAGCGTCAACAAAGGCTTGTGGGATTCGATCGGTCCACGACCCGGAAAAGTATCGGCATTTTGGCGCTTTTCTTGATTGGCACTGCTCTAATCACGGGGATGATTCTTCGACAGGCCACTGCATTTTCCTCTGGTGTTTTGCACGCTAAGGAAGGCCGGTATTCGCTCATGCTTGAGGTGGCATCTACCTCGCGCCAGCGTCGCAATGGCCTAATGGAGCGTGACTCACTGGCTCCCGATGCTGGCATGCTCTTCGTCTATGATGAGGAGCAGACAACCGATCATGCTTTCTGGATGTACCAAACTCGTATACCGCTTGATATTGCCTTCCTCGACCATGACGGAGAGATCCAGTCGATCACCAGCATGGCCCCCTGCACGAGAGAAAAAGAAGCCTGTCCGCGTTATCCAGCTGGCACGCGCTTCTGGATGGCCCTGGAGGTAAACGCTGGCTACTTCAATGAGCATGGTATAGCCGCTGTAGATCGCCTAGAGGTCGACCCTTTACAGCACCCCCCCTCTTAAAACCTGTTCTACTGCAGGAATGAGAGAGAAGCACGTTAATGAGCACACCCGTTTTTTCACCTCAATGGGGGCCAATCTAGTTGGCGGAACAACTGCTCCTGTACTGTCAGCCATGCCACCTTTAAGCAGTTTCTACCTCAGCTGTCATTGACGCGTGTAGCGTTACGCGCTACACTTCGAGGGCGTTTCACAACAAGGGAGCAAAGCAATGCGATGATACAGAAGATCAAACACAAAGGGCTTAAACGTCTTTATGAGAAGGGAGAATCCCAAGGAGTACAACCAAACCATGTAGACGATTTAAGAGACATACTTGCTGCACTGGACGCAGCCACTAAGCCAAACGATATGAATTTGCCAGGATTTGATTTTCATAGTTTGAAGGGTGATAGAAAAGGCTTTTTTTCGGTGCATGTAAACGGTAATTGGGTAGTGATATTTACGTTTGATGGGGAAGATGTACACCTTGTTGACTATTTAGACTACCACTAACCCCGGCGTTCCTTGATAACCGGCTCGGTACGGTTATCAAGGGCCACCGAGAAAGATGGCCTCGCAGACGTAGCCATGAATGCAACACCTCAAATATGCGATACACAATTTGTGTAGAGAGAGAGAACTGAAACATGACCATGATGAACCCGCCGCACCCAGGTAGCTTATTGCGCCGTCGGATCGTGCCAGCGCTGGGGCTGAACGTCACTGAATTTTCCAAAAAGTTAGGCATGTCTCGTGCAGCAGTTTCACGCGTATTACATGAGCATGCCGCTATTTCCCCCGATTTGGCCGTTAAGTTAGAGCATGGCGGAATTGGCAATGCCAAGCACTGGCTAACGATGCAGGCAAACTATGAGCTATGGCACGCCGAGCATAAAGAACAGAACCATATTGAAAGATTTGCAGCTGTTTGAATTAGTAAGATATTAATTCGGAAAAACCCAACGTACCGCGACGTTGGGTTTTTTTGTATCCAATTAGCCTCGCTAATTGAGACGCAAAAAACCAGCTTATTACCGAGTATCAAGGTTTAAATATAGGCCATTATGAAAAATCTGCTTACCCATTCATGCGAACGTAGTAGCTAATAGCACCTAATTAGAGGTCGTCTTCTTCCTCTACATATTTGGGCACGCAGTCATTACAAAGCAATAATTGGCGTTCCTGGCCGAACACCACAGCTGTTATATTGTGAACTGCTTCTCGCGCACATGGCGTCTCATCATCCTTCATGCCTTCGCACTCAATCACGGTGCTACCTCATCGGTTTTTTGTCTGACTAGGATTAACCAGCAGCTTCGCTAAAAGCCCTACTCCTATTAAAACACTAGGCCTGCATTTCGACACCCGTCGACATAGGTGTTATCTATATTCTTTTAACAGGTTAAAAAAACGTCGTATAGGGCCGGACTTTTGGTGTTTGATGTTGTGTCATGCCATCTGGATGTAGAGAAACCCGGCTGGCAATTCTTCGCAGCGTGTTACTTCTTATTCACGCGGTGGTAAATTTCTTCCTCTAAGACGAGCTTAAACGCCTCTCCTTCTGCTTCAAATTCATCCCACAAGCATTCTGGCAGCGATGCAGCGTCCAGATCGAGTTGGCCCGGCTGAGCGCCGTATTCTATTTCATTGACGATATGGGGTTCGCGCTGGATAAATAACGTGGCCATAGTGTTGAGCTTTTCGTCTTCACGCTCTTTCTGGTAGAGCCTAATTTCATCTAGCGCCGGGCCTTCTGGCCAGGACTCTTTTCCTTCCATTCGACGTTTTGCCGTGTCAATCAGCTCGCCGAAAGCGCCCAAAGCCCCTGCTGCTGAACGATGCCCGTACTCATCGGCCGCCAAGATCAAGTCTTGCTCTTTATAATCGCGCACAGCCACGCGAAAACGAACGCCATCACAATGCAAGACCGAGTAAGGCATGACACTGCTTTCGGCATCAATCCACTCGGCAATACCTCGTATAGTAGTTTCACGGTCAAAAATGCGGCGTGGGTAATCGTCCCAGCCATCGATAGCGTCGAGAATCATGCTTCCCCCTGTGGGCGCTTATTAAGTTTATTAAGATAATTTCAAGTGGTTTTTCTATATTCATCTTGGTGGGTAGTTAAAGTACTGCCAACCATACATGTGAAATTCGGTGAATTATAAACAGGCTATACGTTGGATTCCGGTGCAACATTCCCCCTATAGCTGCCTTTTACTACCCAGTCAAAGCGTACTACATCAATTAGACTTGTCCTGGCCAAGGTTCACCTTCGGCCGAGTACCCATTACAGATAAGAAACAGCTTTGGTTGGCACGGGCACAGTAAAGGTCTACTACTGCAAGTGGACTTGTACCGACCAAGGTTCTCCCTATTCTGGGTGCCCATTCGGCATAGGAAACAGCCTAGATTGACACGAGTACAGTAGAAGCCTATTATTTAAGACAAGAATAACCCCCACGCCTCACAGGATTCGTTCTGACTGCGCACCAGGGGGTTAGTTTTTTTAGTGGTAAAAGAATGTATGGGGTTACAACTGCAACCACAACTAAACTTCACAAAACCCGCAAAATCCTCTCACGCCCATCTTCGCCACCTTCGCGCCAAGGGTCTCATCACCAAAGGTCAGCAATCACAAGCACTTAATGCCCTTCAGTTTGTCGGGTATTACCGGCTGCTCATTTATACGCGGCCGCTGCAGGATGATCAAAAACGTTTTTATCCGGGTGTAAGGTTTGACGATATTCTTGCGCTTTACGAGTTCGATCGTAGTCTTCGGCTAGTGCTCCTTGACGCTATTGAACAAGTAGAAGTCGCGTTCAGATCCGCCATAGTTAACGCTATGGCCAATGACAAAGACTGCGGCCCCCACTTCTATCTCAAAACCAAACATTTCAAGGACATGGAAGCGCACCGCAATTTCATGAAGAACGTCTTGGGATTGAGACTTACCAACCCCATTAAGCACTATTACCACACTTACCATACGCCGCCTTATCCGCCGATCTGGACAATCTTGGAGGAGTTAAGCATTGGCCAAATGTCGCGGTTGCTTGCCAGTCTTGATCGCGAACATCGGAGGCGAGTGGCTACACAGTTTGGCTACGATGAAAAGGTCATTGTGTCGTGGCTCAAAAGCACAACCATGCTGCGTAATAATTGTGCCCACCATAGCAGGGTCTGGAATAATAATGTCGGCGCTGACAGCCCTCAAAGCGCGAATGCTATCCACTCCGAGTTTCCAGGCAACCCTGATCAAGGATTTTTCTTTTCCCGGACCGTCGCGCTCCAAGCACTTTTGAAAGCGATCGATCCATCAACAACTTGGCAGGATCGCTTCAAGACAGTTATGAGAACATTGCCAGTTGCGACGCTCTCAAAAGCCGGCATCACACCTCAGTCAATAGGGATTCCCTTTCAGTGGGAAACACGACCGTTCTGGAACTGAATACAACCCGAAGCTAATTTTCAGAGAGTATCCTGAAACATCTTATTATCCAGGGAAAGGTACGATGTTACGCTGCCTGGGAGTTGCAGAATACGAGGCCTTGGCGAAAGTAGCCGATCGTTTGCGCCTCACTTGGATCGAAGTCCCTGATGAAATCGAGGATAGTTGGGTAAGGCTGAATCGCCAAACGGTTGCCTATCTAAGTGAGTTAGGTGCCACATCCAACTGATTAAGTTTAAACAGTTGCTTGTAATAGGCTCTACCAATGGTCACTAACATTAATGAGTATGAGGCAGAGACTGCCTTTGAACGTTTTGCCCTTGACCGGTATTTACCCCTGACAGCCCAGGCATCAGGAAGCTACATCGATATACGTCCCCTCATTGACGGAGGAAAAAACGTTATACAGAACGGGGCGAGCCACATTCAAGCCAATCGGGAGGACAACCTACGTGCAGCTTTCTTGCCATTGGCGTTTGGAGCAGCCTGGAAGGTGCTCGATCTTACGATCGAGCTTGCGCTGGCGAAACAAGGTATAAAACCCCAGCGGGAAGCCAAGCTCTGGCCAATTAAGGAAAAGGCTCGTATCGCAATGAGCGAGACGCTGAATGGCGCGATCCTAACCGAGGAAACCTGCACCTGGGTGGGAATTCTGACTTGTTACGTGTCTACAATAGAGTATCGCCATAGCCTGGTTCATCGACAAGCTCAGTTTGTGGAAATCCCCCTCACCTTATCGGGCCATGGTAGAGACGGTATGCCACTTCCACCGCTAGATGAAGCTACGCTTAGAGCCTTAATCGCGTTGTCACAACTCGTTGGGGAAGGAATCATCAGCAACGGGCTGAATCGCCGTCGTCTCGACAACGTGAATTTTCTCTTGAATAGATTATCGTGCTTTGGGGTTAACTCAGTACCGCAAGGCGTCAGGATGAAGCCTATCGAATATTATTGGATGAAACTTCGTCCAGACCCTCATGGCCAATGGGTGGCCCCCTTCTCGATCGTTCATGAGCAGATGCGATGCAGAAGACAGTTAGGACACATTGACGTTCGCATCGACTTACCGGGAGAAAGCGGTCGCCAGCTTGTCGGTCAGTGCGAGGATCTACCGGACTGGGATGTCACAATCGATTTCAACCAACCCCCAAGCTACCTAGCTTATCAGTAATGCAGCCTAGCCAAGATAGATAAAAGAGAAGTATTGAAATAGACATTGTACTCAGGCGGGCGCCGCAGGGACCGAGCCATGGCTGAACCTTGCGATTACCGATCGCGAGACATTGAAGCGATACCTTTGGGCGCTCGCCCCGGGGGCTCTCACCACCTGTGAAATTGATTCTGCTAACGGCAGCTCAACACAAGATCAAGGCAGCCAAACCCTGCCAATACAGCCTCCCCTCAACTGACTGAGATTGTCGTTTGTGGATTATTTTTTACGATATTAACTTCCCAGATGTCACCCATGCCCCTATCTTATTGGCGAGGCCGTTCATTGAACGGTATGGGAAACGGAAATTGCTAATCACGATAACCTTTTAGGTTGGTTGTCAGGTTGTTTCGACAAGGCCCGCGGGCTTTTCGGCTATCACGCGAGGGCGCTTACGTCAGCAGTCCTGATAACCTCCTCAAGGCATCCCTGTGGCTTTTTGCTCCAGGGGAAGCTGTCATGCACAGCAAATCTGCAGCCTTCGGCTGATCAGATTCACGTTTTACCTTCAAGCCCCTTCTAGTTCGCTAGTTGGGGCTTTCTCGTTCTGTGTCATAACCGGCCCTATCTCCCTTTAACCAGCCATTCATGAGCAGGGGACAACAGGGGGGAATCACTTGCAGCAAAGTGGTGGTCCAGGCCGGCGAGGCACTGGTGACACACTACCTAGATACCCCCTTTACTCGGTCGTCCGTGATTTATGAGACGTACGTTCGCCTGTCATGGGATAACGCGCACCCTAAGTACCCCGAGCCAGAAACCCTCCTGTGATATGTCGCTGCAGCTCAGGCTTTAGTGATCGATACTCAGCAGCATATCAATCGCCAGACTTCATGAAAGCGATCCCGCTCCGCGGCATCTGAGTACGCGATGAGGATTCACCTCGCGGGACGAGTTCGCCAGCAAGCACTCCATGCCCTAACCAAGCAGAATGAGAAATCCAATGATCATTAGCATCGAATATACAAGTCGACGTGACATCGAGCGTCGGCAAGCAAGCGCCGACACAGTAGTCCTGTCCATTCGTGGGGTCGATGAGCGTTCAACTCGCTTGGCAAAGGGGTGGGCTGATGTTCTCTTAATGCAGTTCGATGATGTTGTTCCCGGTGAGGGCTTCGGCTGCGAAGAGCCCATGACGCTTGAGGATGCTCAGAGGATTTCTGGCTGGATACGGCAGTGGGCCAGCGATCGACGGCCGGTAAAACTCGTCATTCATTGCACTGCCGGTGTGACCCGGTCTGCTGCAGTGGCTCTCTGGGCTGGCGCCTCACTCAATCGACCAGCTCAAGGGGTCGAGGGTGATGGCAGGGATGCGAATCCACACGTTTGGTCAATGCTCGACCGCACGGCAGCGTAAACACCCAGCCCCTAGTGTGTATTGCCCATGAGTTATACTGTAGCCTATCGACTGGTTGCGGCCATCCAGCACTTCCTCACTCCAAGTGTCACTCTGCGTCCTACCATTGATGAGACCTGCACTGGGTAGGAATGACTAAGGAGATCGTATGAAAGAGTTCGAGGGCTGCTTTAAGGGTTACATGCTCAAAGCAGTATGGATGGGATTAGACTCCCAGAAGGAATCACAGAGAGGATTTTTATCGGGTTGTACCATATCGACGGTGGAACAGCCTTTGATTCCTGCATTCAGTGGGATAACCGCTCCCCCCTTGTTGCATGTTTATCAGGACGCTTGGAAAGTTCCGTGTTTTCGATTTAAATAAAGTCTATTTGTAAGGACTGCTGTTACGTAAAAAGGTGCTAAACGTTACGAAGAGCTCACACCTATTCCTGCTTACTTCAGTTTTCGGCCAGAAGCTGTCTTTTAGGCGTCTCTGATATAACGCCCAGCATAACCGATCGGCTTTGGAGTGCCAGCGGAAAAGCCGGTCCGTGTTGACGCTGTTGTCAGCACCTCAATGACGTCGCCATTAACTTCTGACGTCATGGGTTGCACATCAACAGCCCCTGAATTTCGACTTGATGCTGTCGAGTTTGGACAACCACTCCACTATCGGTAGCGTAAATTGACCGTATAGGGTCTCTCGTCGTCAAGTCACCAGTTTTCATGCCAGCATGCGTGAACCACTGCAGTTGTTTTCCTGTGAGCAAGCCAAATCCTGCTTGCGTTACTAGCAGCCGCCCTTGCTGGAAGACGTCGAGAAACGCTGCAAGCGTCGTACCATCTTCAATGACGTATAAACGAGTGGGTGTGAGGAAGTAGGTATATCGGCCAACATCAACGATTTCCTTCGGGCAGGTTCCAATGTCGTACACCACCTCGGGCTGCCCCTCTCTAGAAACTCGGATGACTTTGCCCGAGTAAGTAGCCAGATAGGCCCCACCATCGACAGCAGCAAAACTTGCCGCGTAGACCCAATCTTGAGGCACCCCTGCGGTCATGGTGATTTCGAGTCGAAGGCCCTCGACCTCCATAACGTAGTCGGGATCCGTCCGGGCAAAATACGTAACATCAGATTCTTCGTATCCAAGCGTGTTCGGATCGACACCGGTCAAAACTTCGAACGCAGTATTTAAGGCTTTCATTTTCTCGGTAGCAGACGGATTCCCAGCATTGCGGTCCGGGTGGTGAGCCTGCGCCAACTTACGGTACTTTCGCTTGATGTCCGTTGGATCAACAGGTAGAGACAGCCCAAAAAGCTGTAGCGCCTCCTCAACCTCTTGAGCCACCCCGAAGCGTTCGCTGCGTCCCACGACACGCTCCCAACCTTCCTTCAGTGGCATAACGAGTCCCCAGACTGCATCGCCAGAGGCCATGCAGCACCAAGCTTCGTCGGCTAACGTAAAAAGGTACCGATCCCCCTCAGGAGCAACATCCACGGCTCGCACCTGGGACTTAAATTCACCCCAGTAATTTGTGTCGATGGTCCGGAAGTGGTCAACGACTCGGGAGTCCTCGCATAAATTTGACTCGGTTATAATGTTCAGCTCCTCGTCGTAGGCGTGGAGCAATCCGCTGGAATCCATGATCGCTATACCGGAACCGGCGGCGCCGGTTCCGGTTCGATAGGCATCATGATACAAAGCTTTTTCGCCAACTAAGGCCCCATGTCGATTCATTCTACGAAGTACGCTCTTCACTCCTGATTGATCCGCACTGGTCCCAGAACGGTCTAGTAACCAAGTCCCTCGGGCATCGATGGCACCAATAGTAAAGGCAGGATCTGGCCGTTCGTCACCCTTCAGCTTTCGCTCACCTACCAGCGTCCAAGGGGCATCTTCCGATGCTTCAAACAGCGGCATTGATGAGGGGCTTGCGACAGCTACCGGTTCGTAACCATGCTTCTTCCCCAACTTCTCCATCTCTTTCAAGATACGATTGAAGCGACGTAAATCAACATCCTTGACGTGCTCAGGGACACGCTCGAACATTTCAACAGATTGTTTTGCCGCCGCCGCTAGCTGCCCAGATTTCACCCGCTGTATAACTAGCTTGCCATACGCTTTGGCTATAACCTCTCCGACTTGTCCTTGCCGTTGCTCGGGAGATAGATCACAAGCGAGTTTCACGACCTTAGTGTATTGATTCTTGAATCCAGCCTGAAATACAGGACCAATCGATGGGTCATTGTACTCACGGTGAAACTCGTCACGCCCGTCCACCTCCCAGGTAGGCGGCGATGGTGGCAGCGGGACATACTCGGCTTGGGACCAATCAAGCTCCTTGGGTGGTTCCCGCCTACCGGATTCTCTATTTGAGTTTTGGGCAATACACGTCAACCCGGTGGAATTTTGGGCAGCCACCTCCCTTCCTTTGCCGAACATTTTTGATAGAAAGCTAAGCATTCATAGTTTCTCTTTTCAGTCTTAAACCAATGCTAAGAAAACGTCGCAGGTAGATCTTGTATTCGAACTAACGCCGCTAGCACGCACGACTTCGTAATGGAGGTGAAGCCGAAATGGAAAAGGCGTCGCCGTGCCTGGCTTGGTTAGCCAACCGGCGAATAAAGTCTGGGTCTTGCTAGGACATAGGTAGCAAACAATGAATCTCTAAATCGGTAATATCGTTCACGAACTTTTTCTAGCTCTGAACCGTAGTCATCCGCCACCAAGTGACCAACAAACTGGCTAGCATTATCAACCTCATCCTCTAGGGCAATTTTGTAGGCATCAGTAGTCCAGCACTCGCCATCCTCCCTTCTGACTTGGGCGAGAGCTCGGAGCACCGACTCCCTCTGACGTGATGAACCGACAGCCTTTTTGTAACGACCCTCAAGAACTGGATCCGCTCCTCGCTCAGCTATCGATTTCAATGTTTCCTGAACTGCAGAACGATCAATGATTTTGACGCCCCTCTGATAAGCTGCACGAAATGCATATTTGCCTATCAGGTGGACCATATACGGGTGGCCCTGCGCGAGGGCTATTAGTGAATCAGTAGCTTCTTCATCAAAAGTAATGAAGCTATCTATCTCAGCCTCTGCAATACGAATTATTTCTCTCAGCTCTACTGGTTCCATGGGATGAACGCGAATAATGCTGCCGGAGAATAACCTATCAACAGACTCATGCTCTTTCATCAGGTTCTGGATGTCTTGAGCGACACCGACCAAGCAGAATTTCGCCCTTGGTACATTCGTAGCCAATGACTTCATGAACCCGGCCATTCCGGATGGATCGTTAATCTGGTCAAATTCATCTACTATAATCAACAATCCGTCTTTAGCAATCCGTTCTTCAACGATTGCATGGCAAACGTTGGTGAATACGGTATCAATCGAATGGCTGTTGACTGCCGGTCTTGACTCTTGTTCTGTAGCTTTTTCACCACCAAGCTTTGCCTCCAAGCCAAAAAGCTTCGCACCTATTTCAGGTGCATAGGAAACTACTTCCTTTTTTGCTCCGGGTATATCGTATATCCAGTCTCCTAGACAATTAGAAGTCGTTAAGAGACGTTCGAGTAAATCCCCGAAATCCGTCACACGGTTTCCACATGCAAAATATACTGATAGGAAATCTAGAGGACGATCATGGCCAATTTCAAGATGATCTAAAAGGCCATTATCGCCAGAGGCTGTAATCTCTAACTGGCGCGATAGAGAGGTTTTTCCTACACCACGGTTACCGACAATGGCAATGTTAACTCCATCTCCGAGGAGCCCATAATATCCATCCTCTACCTCCGTTCTGCGACCAGCAAAGCGTTCAACTGCAGTTACTTCTTTAGCTGGCTGAAACGCGTTTTCGACTTCATACAGTGATGGTTTATCTGCCATTCTCATCTCCTTGGTAACGCCTTGCTCACTTGGAAATTAGGAGCGCTGTTTCGGCCAAGAGCTGCCTTTTAGGAGTCTCTGATATAACGCCGACAGCACGCGCGGCTTTGTAGAAGGCGAAGCCGCAACGAAAAGGCCGTCGCTGTGACTGGCCTTGTTAGGTTTTTGCTTTGAATAGTATCAGTACCTTTGGAGCCATTCTTTCAGGTTATTAAAATCCCTCAAAGCTAGATGATTTTCCACCACCTCAGCTTCTTTTATGGCATCTTTAGAGAAAAACCCAGTTGTAACTATGATGCTTTTAGTTGCTTGGCGTAAATGATGAACTCCCATTACCTCTCGAATTATGCCAACACCAATTTTATTTTCTGGGGCATATTTCTTACACTCAATGTGTGTTAAATAACTGCATACAGAATTTCTAATGTGAGCAATTATGTCTCTACCACCGTCTCTAGTAGCTTTAGTAAGCTCAACATCAAATCCCATGTCTTTTAAAATAGCTGCAACTAACTCCTCAAACTTTCTTGGAGAAAGATCATACATTTTCTCTGGGCTTTTCTTGAAATAACTTTTTATCTGATCGTCAATTGAGGCGATAACTATCGGGGCTTGATTTATGGCTTCATCTTCGGGCTCTACATATAACTCTTCTCGGAAAGAACCTTTT
>NZ_JAKVTW010000032.1 GCF_022489065.1 Vreelandella neptunia
ATTCTATTAATCACTTTAGAGTCCGATCCTATACGAGGCTGTGTGAAAACGTAGCTGTTACTATACTTTCCCCATGACAGATCGTGGGAGGTACCGATGAAACGTTTCGTCGCGGGTGAATCCCGATCCCAAGCTACGTTGTTTCCTAAGCTCCTGGATGATTTCGTCTCTGAAGACAATCCTGTTCGTGCCATTGAGGCTTTCGTGGACGCCCTCGACCTCAAACAGCTGGGTTTCAAAGGTGTTGATCCCCATGCCACGGGTCGGCCCGCCTATCACCCCGCTGTACTTTTGAAAATCTATCTTTACGGTTACCTCAATCGCGTGCAATCCAGCCGCCGTTTGGAACGTGAGGCGCAGCGGAATATTGAACTCATGTGACTAACGGAGCGCCTCGCACCGGATTTCAAAACGATTGCCGATTTTCGCAAGCACAACGGCAAAGCGATCCAAGCCATCTGCCGAGACTTTGTCCTGATATGTCGACGTTTGGGACTCTTTGCACAATCGGTGATGGCAATCGATGGCAGCAAATTTAAGGCGGTCAACAATAGAGACCGTAACTTCACCTTGGCCAAGATGAAGCGGCGTGCAGAGGAAATCGATAAAAGTATTGAGCGCTATTTACGCCAGCTCGACGCAATGGATCAAGGCTCCGCTGTGGTCACAGAAGCACAGACGACACGCTTGAAGGAAAAGATCGCCTCCCTCACAGAAGAAGTTCAACAACTGCAATCTATTGAAATTCAAAGAACCGAGGCACCTGAACAGCAAGTTTCTTTGACAGACCCAGATGCTCGCTCCATGACAACACGAGGGACGGGGGTAGTGGGCTACAACGTCCAGACGGCTGTCGATAGTCGGCATCACTTAATCATCGCCCATGAGGTTACCAATGTCGGCAGTGACCGGCGTCAGCTTTCCCGGATGGCCAAGCAAGCCCGCAATGCTAGCGGCGTTAGCGATCTCCACGTCGTGGCTGATCGCGGTTATTTTACAGGGGAGGAGATTCTTGCGTGTCACGAGGCCGGTATCACGACATATCTTCCCAAGCCCAAAACCTCGCCGAGCCAGGCCAAAGGTATGTTTCCCAGAGAGGCGTTCCGTTACGTGCCCGAACGTAATGAATATCGCTGCCCCGCGAGAGAGCGACTGGTTTGGGGCTTCAAGAACGTCGAAAAAGGCCAGACGCTACATTGCTATTGGAGTTCGGCCTGTCCGAGTTTCTTAATGAAGTCACAGTGCACCACGGGTATCAATCGGCGCATCAAACGCTGGGAACACGTCTAGATCAGACGCCGGATATAATGCGCATCCGTCGTCAAACGGTTGAGCATCCCTTTGGCACGTTAAAAGCATGGATGGGGGCGACGCACTTCTTGACTAAGCGCCTTAAGAACGTCAGCACGGAAATGAGCCTTCATGTACTTGCTTACAACATGAAACGCGTCATGAATATCCTTGGCACCAAGGGTTTGATCCAGGCGATGCAGGCATAGGGCCTTGATGCTGACCTGGCTCTGCCATACCTGTAATAGCCAATAGCGCTTGTTAGTAAGTTCTGCCCTGGCTTTATCTTGACTAACTCAGATAATGAAGGAGCTCTGAACTGCCTTGCTGGCCCGTTAGTGGTACCAAAACGGCTAAGCACTGTAATCGCCAACTGATTTTGGGTTTTCACACAGCCTCATACATAAAAAGATTGAACTAGAAGGAACGTTTCAGCGAAGAGCATATCATCAGTTTCCTGGGCGAAGCCGGAGCGTGACTGCCCATCAAGGAACTATGCCATTGGCATGGCTTTTCGGAAGTAAGATATTACCTTTAGCGTAGCAAAGTTAGCGGATTGAGCGTGCCGGATGCTAAGTGCCTTAAAGAACTCGAAACTGAACATACCCTATTAAAGAAGCTGCCCGCCGAAAGTGTGGGTTTCATGTTGTCACGTGGTCTGAGTGAACGCCAAGCGCGCCATGTCATTGAGACCAACCCGAGAATAGCAATAAGCCACATCGTTGAGGCCCATCCCAATTGCTCAGCGATCATTAGACCGGCAGGCACTCCATTATCGCCATCTCAAGTTCTAAGCTAGTCGGTAAGTAGCGTCGTCGAGAACCGTTAGTTTCTATATCACTCGTCCTTCAGCCGTAAGGTCAAAGACAAAATCCATCGACCAAGACTGGGTAGGCAACACAGGTAATGCTAAAGGGCATTCACTGAGGGGTGGTACCTTATTAAGTTTGTGTCGTTTTACCTGCAGCCGAGCTGCGGCGTAGAGGCATTCGACAAGCCTAGGATTGAATCGCACACTGGTTTGGCGCAGCTTTAGATAGATCATGCCAGCGCCGTAGCGGCAATGCCGATGTGCTAAGGCAACAATGCGTTCGCGCAATACCTCATTGCGGTTATTGACGGGTGATAGCGCAATGTACTTTGACACTTATACGGATGACAGGGCTGGCAATAAAACTCCCGGCACTTCCCGCCTCAGAAGGCTCTACTCTACGGGAAAAATTTTCCATCCTTAAAGATATGAAAGTCACTTTGATTCTGACAGTTTCCCTATTGGCTGCAGTATCTAGCCTTGGTCTTTACACCTATATCGCGCCAATAATGGCTAATGAGAGCTTCGGGGGCATCTCGAATATCACTCCATGGCTGTGGGTATGGGGGATTGGAGGCGTAGTAGGCAGTTTCCTCATTGGCCCAATAGCAGATCGCGTTAGCGGACCAAAACTCGTGACTATCATCATGCTTATGCTGACAGTCTCCCTAGCGGCCCTGCCCTTCACCGCATGTATTAATGCCTGGCTGGCAATGGTGCCGATTGCTATATGGGGAGCTGTGGGTTGGGCGCTACAAGTGCCACAGAACAATCAGTTGATATCCGCACGGGAAGGAATTGGCGGTGGCAACGTAGCCGTAGCGCTCAATGAATCAGCACTTTATCTGGGTAGCGCCATTGGTGCCGCTGCTGGCGGGCTAATATTCGCCTTCCAGTTGGGAGGGTGGGCACTGCCTTTTGCTGCCGCATCTGTTGCTGGGCTTGGTTTACTGCTGCAGTTGATAGCACTTAAATCAAATGGAATTTTAAGCGCAAACAAGTCTGCAAGATGTAGCTCTTACTGACTATCATATCGATATATCAAGGCCTCGCTGCTCACTAGTTAAATAAAGGCACGAGGCCTTTCTGCTGCTACCGCAAACACCCAATCCAATCGCCAGCCAAGAGCTGGTCTACACCCCCCGCGTCCGCGACTGGTCTACGCTAATCGAAGCCAAAGACGGGATTTTGAATGATGCGGTGACTAGGAATGTGATGTGGGTTAGTGGGATAGGGAGGTTGTAATCAAAACCTACATTACAGCTGGTGGTGTCATTTTTCGGCCGAGGCTGTGTGAAAACGTAGCTGTCGCTATACTCTACCCATGACTGATCGTGGGAGGTACCGATGAAACGTTTCGTCGCAGGTGAATCCCGGTCCCAGGCTACGTTGTTTCCTGAGCTTCTGGATGATTTCGTTACTGAAGACAATCCGGTTCGGGCTATTGAGGCTTTTGTTGACGCCCTTGATCTCAAACAGCTGGGCTTTAATGGCGTTGACCCTCATGCGACGGGTCGGCCCGCCTACCACCCCGCCATTCTTTTAAAAATCTATCTCTACGGCTACCTCAATCGCATCCAATCTAGCCGCCGTCTGGAACGTGAGGCACAGCGTAATGTTGAACTCATGTGGCTAACGGAACGCCTAGCGCCGGATTTCAAAACGATCGCAGATTTCCGCAAAAACAACGGCAAAGCGATTCAAGCTACTTGCCGCGACTTTGTCATGATATGTCGACGTCTCGGGCTCTTTTCACATTCGGTAATGGCGATTGATGGCAGCAAATTTAAGGCAGTCAACAATCGAGACCGTAACTTCACCTTGGCTAAGATGAAGCGGCGGGCAGAAGAAATCGATAAAAGTATTGAGCGTTACTTACGTCAGCTCGATGCAATGGATCAAGGCGCCGCCGCTATCACAGAAATGCGGACGACTGGTTTGAAGGAAAAGATCGCTTCCCTAACAGAAGAAGTTCAGCAACTACAAACCATTGAAATTCAAAGAACTGAGTCCCCTGACCAGCAAGTCTCTTTGACAGACCCTGACGCTCGCTCCATGACTGCGCGAGGAACGGGAATCGTAGGCTACAACGTGCAGACGGCTGTCGATAGCCAGCATCATCTGATTGTCGCCCATGAAGTCACTAATGTCGGCAGTGACCGGCGTCAGCTTTACCAGATGGCCAAGCAAGCACGCGATGCTAGCGGCGTCAGTGATCTACACGTCGTCGCTGATCGCGGTTATTTTACAGGTAATGAAATACTTGCCTGTCATGAGGCCGGTATTACGGCGTATCTCCCTAAGCCTAAAACCTCGCCAAACCAGGCCAAAGGTATGTTTCCCAGGGAAGCGTTCCGGTATGTGCCTGAACGTAATGAATATCGCTGTCCCGCGAGAGAGCGGCTAATTTGGCGCTTCAAGAACGTCGAAAAAGGCCAGACGCTACATTGCTATTGGAGTTCGGCCTGTCCGAACTGCTCAATGAAGTCGCAATGCACCACAGGTATTTATCGGCGCATTAAACGCTGGGAACACGAAGAAGTATTGGAGGCGGTAACATCACGTCTGGAACAGAGGCCGGATATAATGCGCATCCGTCGTCAAACGGTTGAGCATCCCTTTGGCACGTTGAAAGCGTGGATGGGTGCGACACACTTTTTAACCAAAGGGCTTAAGAACGTCGGAACGGAAATGAGTCTTCATGTGCTTGCCTACAACATGAAACGCGTCATGAATATCCTCGGCCCCAAGGGTTTGATCCAGGCATTGCAGGCATAAGGCCTTAGTCAGGACCTAGCTCTGCCAAGCTTGTGGTAGCCAATAAAGCTCTTTAGTAAGTGCTTCTTAGGCTTTATCTCGATTAACGTCGGATTGGGCATAAGAAATGAAAGCGCTCTAATCTGTCTTGCTAGCCGATAGTCGTGCCAATACGACTGAACACTGTCACCGCCAACTGATTTTTAGGTTTTCACACAGCCTCGGCCAAAAGCAGCCTTTTAGGAGCCACTGATATAGCGATTTAATGCCCGGCACACCGGCCGACTGGAGCGCAGCGTAAGGAAGTCCAGGCCGAAGGCCGATGGTGCTGCCGCTTGATATATTCTTTGTTGTTGAGGTTACTCATATTTCAGCTCACCAAACAAACCGATCATTAAATCATCTTCGAGCATTTCAAATGGAAGCTCAACGTATTCATCTTTATGCCTTGGCAGAGCTTTACCATCGTGTGATGAATTTTTTGTATGGCCGAGTACTTTGTCACCATTTTCTTTAATATATGGGAGTACGACTATTCTTCCATGATTCTTCGAGAGAATTTTTCCTTCTAGCCAAATAGTCCGGCCCGTATCGCTAGATGATGATTCACTAAGCTCTTTTACACACCAACCTACGCTATTCTTGCTTTCGAACCAGAAAACAAAGCCACCTAAAACTACCACTTTCAAGCCGCGAGAACTGGCTTCATCCAAGATTCTCTTTACACTTGCTAACTGCAATAGCTGGTTTGCCCTTGGCAGGAGCATTGATCTAATGGCCGCTTTGGTTTTACCCCAATGCGCACAACCAGAAAAGCCAAACCCCCTAGCTATAAGCTCTCTATAAAAATAGGTTGCGGTTTTCTTGGTGTGCTTTGCATGCATCCACTTTCCATTCTCTTTAAACAAAGTTGTGCCCTGCTTTCTAAGCCTAGCTAACTGTACGTAAGGGGTTTCCTTTAATATCTCAATGAGTGCAAATCTTAGGTTTTCGTTATTATCAGGAACTATAATGCTTTCCAGTTCGATAATGTTGGCTTCGGAATTTCTCTTTAATGACTCGGAAAGCATTAAATGCTCCTCTATAAGCCTTCTTTTTCTAACTGTTACAGCTTTCTCTACTTTTAGAATAAGTGAAGACTTCGAACTACTAGCGCTTTGATCGAGCATCAAATTGCTCAACAAATAAGTATTTGCCTCCTCTGCAGCTTGAACAGCTTCATCTAGCGTATTATAAAAATCAGCCTTAAAGCCGCCACCTTCTTTAAGATAACGATTAAACCACCCTAAGCTACCATCCTTTTTAAGCTTACACTCACGCATCAGATACCCGAACCCTCTCTCAAAAAATGGCTCAGGAAATAAAGCCAGTGTAGGCAAACCATATCCAGGTAGTTGTGATTCTTTAATCATCGAGAATATCACCTAATATATAATGGCTAGATAGTCGAAAAAATATAACAGTGATTATACACCCCTCTACATAACAACAATGAACCCGGCGGCGCGTTCATTCAGATTATACAGCTCATCATTCACAAGCTATCCTATTGAAATTTGGATGAATTAAGCATAAATAGGCAGCATGAAATTGCTTATCGTAGCCAGCTACATAACACGGCTGAACCAGCATGCCGCGTTCGCCGCAAGGGCCGCCTTGGGTCGAGCCCCGACTTTAAATTAACCTTAGCACATGATTTGCACGAATTGATCCATTCTTTGACCTCCACCTGATGGAGGAACATGCCATGAACATTTTGACTGAAATCTCCTATACACCTACCCCTTGGAATAAAGGCAAGTTGGTTGGGCAGAAGTCGCCTCTGCGTCTTCGAGATATCTGGGCCATCCGTGTTCGTCTACAGCTTGCCAAAAAGACGAGAGACCTCGCCCTCTTCAATTTAGCCATCGATAGCAAATTACGAGGCTGCGACCTCGTCAATTTACGAGTACGGGATATAGCTCATGGTGCGTGTATATCCCCACGAGCGATCGTGATGCAGCAAAAAACGCATCGACCTGTCCAGTTCGAAATAACCGAGCAAACGCGCATCGCTATTATCGACTGGATACAGCTGGCTCAGCTCCGAAACGAAGACTTCTTATTTCCCAGCCGAATCAATAGCGCAAAGCATCTCTCAACGCGCCAATATGCCCGTATTGTCAAAGCTTGGGTTACCGAAATAGGTCTAGATGCGTCAATTTATGGCACGCACACAATGCGCCGTACGAAAGCTTCGTTGATATACCGTCGCACGAAAAACTTGAGAGCAGTGCAACTGCTCCTGGGTCATACGAAGCTTGAAAGCACCGTCAGGTATCTAGGGATAGAGGTAGATGACGCGTTGGAAATGGCAGAACAGACAGAAGCTTGATGAGGGTAAACGACGGCCTATTTCGGGCCGTCGTTGTCCGGCCAAGAGCGGAAATAAGGAGATCCATTGGTTTGCCAAAAAATGAATTCAGAAGCCGGACTCAGACCAAAGCCAAAGACTTCTATTGGCGTAATATTCAGTCGTAACTTCTCCTGTAGAGCGTCTCAAAGACTCTATTAAAATAAAATTTTCTTTTCGCGCTCATATGAAAGACAAATATCACACATTTTAGAGCACACCTGTTCATAGACTTCTTTTTTGATCCTTACATGATTAATTTCATCAAGCCGCGCCCCTCTCCAGCTTTCGTAAAAAAAGGGCAAAGTTACAGTATAAGCAGTCACTCCACCAGCGGCAGCCGCCACTCCTAAATGACCAGACAACAACATCCCTGGCATAAAAAATACAAACACCGCCATTCCAACTAAGAGGACTTTATCTTGAGACTCAAATTCCTTCCAACTGAGGTACTCATTCCTATCGCGAGCAATGTATAAAAAAAGACCAATAATATTTCCAAAGAGGAATCCTGATACAGCCTCTCTAGTAGTAGAAAAAACATCATCAACTGGGATAAAACGTGATAACTGCCATATAAAAGAGACTACGAAAAGGTATGCAACAAACCTTCTAAACTTCTTCTTAACACCCTCTCTCTTCAATTCGTCATCAAATCTTTCATTGCTAATAATAGACTCTTCAAACACATCAACAATGACCAACAATTTCCTTATAAACCAAATAATAAATTTACGAAAAAAACTCAGCATTTCAACACCTCGAAGAAAAAACAGATAGCACCGCTGACTCCCTCATTTATCATGCTGCCGGCAGCCCCCTATAATATCGTTATCCGTATCCACCACAGCCTGAGGCTTGGTGGAAACTGGCCACGGCCAGTTGATGGAGGCGATGCAGCGGCAAGTGATGCGAGTGTGTGGGTTGGGGAATTGATAATCATCAGCTTCCTTATTCAAGCCAATCTTTACTTCAGTTTTCGGCCAAGAGCGGCCCGCAGCAGCCCTTGGTTATCCGTGTTTACGCTAGACCTCTTTATTAGCGTATGCCTCTAAATCATAAACCACTTGAATAAACAGATCGGCCAAGCCAACCCCATGCTTTCCCTGAGCTTCAACTAGACTATCCGTTTCTGATAAAGCGCGTTGGAGCTGCTCAAGCCCATCACTCAGGTCGCTGAAGTTATCTTTGCACTTGGAGATAAGGTTCAGCAACTCACCTTTATTAGGCTCGTAGCCTAACTGATGAGCGAAGCGGTTTCTCATCTTATTGATACTTTGGAGACAACTTGCCACCCCATCAGGCACTAGCCCTAAAGAATTAATTAAGGTAATCTTTCTGTTGTGGGACAACGATAAAAAGTGATCTTTCAGCTTGCTATCGTAATTTAAAATCACCTCTTCAAGAAGGTGCTCAATAACCAAATGTCCGATCACAAACCCGGTCAGCAAATCTGAGTCTTCGATCCTATGAAATAGGAATTCTTCGTATTCATTGTTGTATAGAGACATATCCAATAGGTTCCTTGCCATCCTCTCGTAGTACCGTATAACGCTTTAACTTTGCGGCGCAGCGGTGTACCAGCGCAGGTGCGTCCGACAACAGCCACTTATTAGCCTCTTGGTCGATCAACATTTGTTGGCAGCTTAGCGGGGTACATGCGTTTCAGACCGTTTATAGCAGCCTCATAGCTATCGTATATGCTTGGTTCAAGATTGCACCTTCCACTATCGACCAGAAAGAGGTAAATAGCTCCTCTTCGATCAGAATCTATAAAGCCCTCTGCAACGCGTAAAACAGCTGGAATATGGGCCTCCGACGCTTCAATTTCCTCGATAGAGGATCCCACGCAACATATCAATACTGAACTATCCACACCTCTTTTGTGCGCAGCTATCGATAATGAATACTTCTTATTCTTTCCACTCTTTTCAATGTATTGTCCTAGGTACTCCTTAATCATGGGGCCAATCTTGGCATCGTAGATTTCGTCGAGAAACTTTGTTCCGGCCCAAGTTCCGAGAAACACTGAAACTCCAATTAATGCCTCTAGACCGGAAAGGAATGCCGTAGGCCTAGACTGAACCTTCAACTGAATCTCATCAGTACAAGGATATTCTTTGGCCAACTTCTCAATCTTTTCGCCCGCGGGAATTACCACCTCTTTGATGAAGGAGCTCTGGCCAAATGCAAGATATCGCTCTGAAACCTCGTACATTTCATGCTCCTTTCGGGGCTCACGCTTGGCTTTGCGGCGTGCCGGAGCGAAGCGTAGGCGCGTCCGACAGCAGCCACTTGTTAGCTGGTTCAGCTAGCGGTCAGATACCCCAAGAAGAATCCAGCCGAGACAAAAAGCACCAGAGCCAAGCAGGTTGATTTTTTCTTCACTTTCTTGTCGACAAAAAGCAAAAGCTCCAATGCAATAGCCAGGAACAACACGAAAATATTAAAAAGTACGTACGCGTTCCTTTGGGTCAAATCCAGCCAAGGCATGCTACCGACAGAAATGGGCGCGTCAATCATGAATCCAACCAGATATACAACTATCAAACCAAAAGCAAACTCATAGCAACATTCGCCGATCCATCGAAAAGCTTTTGCTAAATATGAAAAGCCACAAAACGTAAGACTCAAAGCAGAAAAAAGAATATAGAACCCTAAAAAACCAAGCGTTGTAATTACTGAATAAGCTAGAAGTCGCTCATTAAAAAGAACGCTGATAATTGCATCAGTATTATATTCGCCGAAATAATATAGGTTAAAAAACGCAAAGCCTAGCGTGAAATATGAAAAGAAGAACAGAGTCTTAAGATGCTTGAGACCCCGGTTCTTCAGCTCCTTATGAATAGCCTGATAATCTTCCGGCACTGTGGTCAGAAAGGTAACAACTGCGTTCAAACTCTAGACTCCTATGTAAACCAGCTAACAGTGTATTAGACGGCGCGCTCTATGATTGAATGAACGTGCTGGCACTTTTTTCGGCAAATGCAGCCTGGTAGATTCTCCCAAGCCTATGATCTTTTTGGTCATTAATTTCCATGAGGCCGTATAGCCAAAACTCGCTCTCCTGCTGCATTTCCATGAATGTCCGCTCAAGGTCGAGCCCCGACTTTAAATTAACCTTAGCACATGATGTGCACGAATTGACCCATTCTTTCACCTCCACCTGATGGAGGAACATGCCATGAACGTTTTGACTGAAATCTCCTGTACACCTACACCTTGGAATAAAGGCAAGTTGATTGGGCAGAAGGCGCCTCTGCGCCTTCGAGACATCTGGGCCATCCATGTTCGTCTACAGCTTGCCAAAAAGACGAGAGACCTCGCCCTCTTCAATTTAGCCATCGATAGCAAATTACGAGGCTGCGACCTCGTCAATTTACGAGTACGGGATATAGC
Source organism: Vreelandella neptunia (assembly GCF_022489065.1). Classification (GTDB taxonomy): domain Bacteria; phylum Pseudomonadota; class Gammaproteobacteria; order Pseudomonadales; family Halomonadaceae; genus Vreelandella; species Vreelandella neptunia_A. Next base: position 10,650 of record NZ_JAKVTW010000032.1, read on the forward strand.
TCATGGTGCGTGTATATCCCCACGAGCGAGCGTGATGCAGCAAAAAACGCATCGACCTGTTCAGTTCGAAATAACCGAGCAAACGCGCATCGCTATTATCGACTGGATCCAGCTGGTTCTGCTCCGAAACGAAGACTTCTTATTTCCCAGCCGAATCAATAGCGCAAAGCATCTCTCAACGCGCAAATATGCCCGTATTGTCAAAGCTTGGGTTACCGAAATAGGTCTAGATACGTCAATTTATGGCACGCACACGATGCGTCGTACGAAAGCTTCGCTGATATACCGCCACACGAAAAACTTGAGGGCAGTGCAACTGCTCCTGTGTCACACGAAGCTGGAAAGCACCGTCAGGTATCTAGGGATAGAGGTAGATGACGCGTTGGAAATGGCTGAACAAACAGAAGTTTGATGAGGATAATCGACGGTCTATTTCTGGTCGTCGTTGTCCGGCCAGAAGCAGCCACTCGGATGTTCCTACAAAACCAGGAGCGATTTACTCAGAATATCTGTGGCTCAGTCCACAACCTCATCGTATGCGCTGCTTCCCGTTTCCTCTCTCTGCGGTAACCCCATGCTCGGTCGGTAAGAGTGTCCAGATATTCGCGTCTATCCCGTCGTTTTGAAGCTTGCGCAAGAAATAACGCGCTTGCAGAGCGTCGTGGGTAGCGATAACGACTTGGAATCCGTGATCGACGATATAGTCGCGCAGCACGTCGAAAACTGCAGACGCATGCACCAAGTCGTGGTGCTGGGTCGGGTCGTCGAGCAGCAGCGCTTTCCAAGGAGACCATTGATGACTCATGGCCATTGAAAGTAGAAAGGTGAGTTGAAGATCCGTCAGTTGGGCCTCACTCGCAATGTCGGGTACCGGCGCCGACTTATTGCCCAGAGGTACAGAGACCTCGGCCCGATCCTTATTATAGGAGTTGAAAAACTTGAGGCTCGCTTCGTGGAACCTTGGCTCCCGCACGACACGCTTGAGCAGCGCCTGCCAGCGCGGGACGACCTTGCCGACATGCTTTTGGATGTTTCCAATCTCCCGTTTGAGGGAATTATCCAGCGAATCCATAGCGTCTGACAGCTTGGTCAAATCGGAAAGCGTTTGGCGCACGAGAATGATTCTGTCATTGAGATAGTCAAAAAAGCTCTCTTCGGAGCGATCAAGTCGCTGGGCATCGATAAGCCGTTGTGCCAGTTGCGATTCATTCAGCTTGGCCCAAGCGGATATCTCCACACCAAGAAATTCTAGCGCTCTCAGATGGCTCTCCAGATCAGACGAAGTTGTGGCCAACGTAATAGCCCGGGCATGAGCAACCTCAGAGAGTGGGTCTCCAGTCAGTGTAAGCCCTTGCCAGCTAGTCCGAAGCGAGGCAAGCTGAGACTGATCCTGTCTGATCGCCTCTTCGGTGCTTTGAATAATGCTTTTGAATTCCAACAGCTGACTTTGTTGAGTTTCCAACTCTGACTGAACAGTGACTACTTTACCATTGAGATCGCTTATTCGGTTATCGAGTTGGTTTCTTTGTACCGTCAGCTCTTCTAGCGTCCGGGCATGAGGAGCTTCGGAGGTGAGGTCAGATAAAGTTGCTACTGCTTGATCGAGCCGGGTTAAGGCTTCGCTATGCTGTACCCGCACTTTATCGAGCGCTTTTACCGCTCCTTCGTAATCATGCAGTGCCTGCTCGTATACCTCAGGGGCTATCAAAGGTTCGAAGGCAGATCGGCGATCTGTCAAGCTCAGCCGGGTCGCTGCAATCCCCTCCAGTTGTCTCCTGAGCGACTCTTGAGCCAATAGCACAGAATCGCTTGCCAGGATAGGATCGATCCGGAACACTAGTATCTGCTGCTCTAAGTCCTGACGATTGCTGTTCAATTTAGCGAGCTCTGCTTGGCAATCCTGTACCGCTGCGAGCGCGAAATTCACTTCGGTCTCACTTGTAATCAACACCTCTGAAGCAGTTCTAAGTTGCTGCTCGGCGGATGTAAGATGGGGGTTTATCGCTTGCAGCGCCTTGGCAACACGCTCTTGCAGCGTTGCTGCGCCATGAGGTTGCAAACAAAGAGGACAGTTATCTTGGTCTGACGGTAGATGCTCAGCAATCGAAGCCACTGCCTGCCGAATCAAATCCGTGGATGAGCTCAGAACTTGGTAGTGAGTTCTTGCAGTGGATTCAGAGGTCTGACAAGCCTCCTGTGCAGCGCGTTTTTCAGCTAGAAACACGCGTAAATGCTCAAGGGCCTCTTCAAGAAGATCTGATTCTTTGTGGTTTTTCCTCAGCCGCTCTTCAGTAGCCTTCCACTCGACGACTAAACGCTGGCCTTCGCGCAGCCGTTTCTCAGACTGATCGAGCGTTTGAAGCTGATTGTCAACATAAGCATGTTGATTCCGAATTTGCTGACTGCGTTCATGCTGCTCTTGCAACTGTCGGCACTGCTCTTCTGCCAAGCCAACGGCAGAGGCTGCCTCAGCCAAAGCCTTTTTACGATGCTCTACCTGCTGTCTTGCGCTGGCCTCATTAACCAAACGCTCCAGCTCTTGCCACACACTGAATTGTTCCTGCTGAGCGAGCAGGATATTGGCCTGATGCTCTTGGAGTAGAGCGACCTTTTCAGATCGATTTTTTGAGTGCGTATCGAGTGTTTCTATCGCAGAAGTTAGCTGCGCATTCAACGCTTCAATCCGAGAACGCACTGAACAGAAGCGCTCGACCAAATCGTCCGCTTCAGCTAACCCCGCAATCTGCGCCTTCACACGCTGGACTTTGGCACGCAAGATTTCGACTAGGGAGGAATGGGCCAGGGTCAATGTATCCTGACTCACTGGCTCTGAGAGTAAGGCCGTTGGAATCTGATCGAGACTCTGTGTCTGTGCTGCGGCTTCAGAGATAGCCCTGGCAAGATGATCCCGTGGCCGCAGAGCGCCGACAGCCCCGGCGGCGGCGGCATCACGCTCTCGAACCAATCGATTCCACTCGTTCAGCTCTTTCTCAAAATCAATCAACATCTCTTCTTCACGAGTCTTTTGGTCAGTCAATGACCTTCGAACCGCAGGAAGTCTCGTGCGAGCACGGGAACCGTCTCGACCGATCGGAAGCCGTGCAAGTTGTGAGCCCGCTTCTTTTTCTTCGGCTTTAACAATCCACTCATTCTCTCTTTGATCAAGCAAATGCGTCAGCCGAAGCAAGAACGGGAGATCGTTCGCTGGGATGCCGGGGAAAAGCGTGGACAGATCTCCGTCCCTACTAACTTTCCCAGCCGCTGTCACCTTGGATGTAGCGGTAAGGCCGGCAAAATTCAAACTGACTTTGGCAAATTCCTGATCATCACGAATAACATGCAATAGGTCGTCGCGCAGTCGCCCGATCTTGCCAGTTAGGCCAAATTCGATAGCTTCGAAGACAGTGGTTTTCCCCGTGCCATTTGGCGCGAGCAAGATCGTCGCACCAGGACTCACGTCGATGGTGACATCTGGCCCGAACTTGCGCATGTTTGACAGGGTGATCGAATCTAATTTGCTCATTGTTGATCTCCGCTGTCGCGCAGCGACTCGCTAAGGACTCGAACGAAATCCGCGCCGTTTGTATTAGAGAGAAGCTCGGCTTTCCACAAAGGGATATGTGGGTCGGTCCATGGGTGAGCAGTGGAAAGCGAATTTAACGCCGATACCAGAGGATCGCTAAGCTTTTCAACGTCACCCGGGGGATCGAGTCCAGCCAGGAAAGTTCGGTCAAGGAAATCCATTATGGATTCAGATTTCCGCCCTACGATCTTTCGGCAGAATCGGTCATCTGTCTCAATGCGAGCGGCTTCATCATTTGTAACATCGCTAATCAATAGAAACATGTATAGATCGGACGTTTCCGGTTCCGGTAAGACTTCACGCACATCCGCAGCCCACTGATGAGCCGTTTGTACTGCGCTCAATGGAAGCTCGATCAACAACACAGTTCGCCAGCCGGCCTTGTCAATGCGGGAACGTTTAAGTCGTATTATTTTTGAGATGTGCTCAACCTCAGGAAGCTCCAGTGCATCCGTAAGGTGAACCTCATACCGACCCTCTGCACGCTGGCTTATCGCCGAAGTCAACTGTTGGAGCGTCATCATAATCAGTGTCCTTTCCCACAAGCTTCGATTGCCGCTTCGCGTGCCTGTATCCAATCGTTCAAGTGTTTTTGGAAATGTGCTTGCAGCTTAGCTAGCGTGCCGGTTCGTAACTGCTTATAAACTTGGAACCTGGTCACAAGTAGGCGTGGTTGTCGCTCGGCTGCCATACTATGACCAGCTTCCATATCCTCAGCCATTCCCTCATCAAGCAAATGAGTCGCAGACCCCTCAACACCCGACAAAATGACTACGGGTGGTGGAGAGTAACCCAACAACTTACGCAGGTTGTCTTCACAAAGTAGCCGGGGCCCGTCATTATCGGAGGGTTCGCCAGACCAATGGCGAAGAGCGATGTTCAGCACATCACCAAGCGGCTTGATCGACTGCCAATTGGCACCGGCAACACCAAGACCTACACACACCAATAACAACATGATTGTTGCAGTCTCCATTAGCTTAACGGTGCGGGGGCCAATGCGTAGTGCGTGTTTGGCATTGATGCCTTCGGTCTGGGGGTACATCATCTGCTCAAAAAGAAGCAAGCGGGCATCTGGGTCTCTGTCTAAATCGTCTCGCCAATCCTGCCACTTCTCTGCCATGGCAGTTGCCAGATCATTGTCAGCGATCTCATCTAGCTTCTTCCCGATGCAAGTCTGGAGCTGTTGCCATACAAGATCATTCATCGCGCTATGAAGCGCATCAGATTCATCTTTGGTGCCGACGGGTGAGGAGAGCTCGCGCCCCATAGCACACGATAGTGCCTCAGAATTATCTGACCAGGGGAGATCGTCGAGGTCATCGTCCTTATCCCCAAGAGTACCCCTCAATTCATTATGTGCACCTTGGCGCCAGGTGGGCACCCCAAGAAGCATGGATTTACTGCCCTTTTTTTGATGTAACGCAAGACGTAGGATGGCAGATGGCAGGGTTAAGGTTTTGGCAAAGGGGCGAACGTAAGGAGCATGAAGTCGGAGCATCCTGTTCGGCGTGGTATCCGCCCAGTGATGGCTAACGATTTGCGAGGCAAGAGTGCGAGGGGATCCTGTCGGCGTGCTGCCAAGATCGTGCGTACCGGCAACGATCCATCCCTGACCTGGCATGGGATTCACCAAATATTGCGTCCAGGTTTGAACACCTGGTCGAAGCAGCTTTTGAAGATGCTTCGCCGCAGAATAGCAACTCACAGCATTAGTGTCGGTTGTACTATCCGAGATATATTCAAGCAACACACTTAAGGTAGTGTCAGGATCCGTGAAATGCCTATCGAGTGACTCAAGCGCTCTCTTTTTAAGTGCACTTTCATCCCCGATACAGTGGATCTCTAGTACCCTCATCTTTTCCACAATATGATCCCAATCTGTAAACCCGCACCATGTCGTTAACCATGTGTAGACATTCTGAGTGGGCTTATCATCACGCTGGGAGAGGGCTGCAACATTAACGCCATCCTTGAGACAAAGATTCCAGACCTCGTGCAGATGGCTGATTCTGATGATTTCTTTATTCTTACCCTTGATCGCAACCTCAAGCCCGGGCAGGATCAGCGAAAAGGTGCGCTTTGAAGGTTTCACACCCGGGGCAGAGGTCTGCCAAGTCGCCAGACTCTTCAACACCTTATCCAGCTCGGAGTCGAACTCATCGCCAGATGGAAGCTTACGCGGTTCCTCGGATGGAGTGCCAGTCGCAGTTCCAGTGCCTTTCGCTTTATTGCGAGGCTTGTAGGATGCTAGATAGTCGGCTTTGTCGATGTGCTTATCACTGAAGCTGCTGGTTTGCCTCTTGATCTGCAGGTGCTCCCAGTGATCGTCATCGTGGTGAATGACCACGTCGTCCCATTCGGCGATACCGCCCTGCTCGGCGCCAATACGTAACGGGGCAAGGCGCCCGTCCAGGAACTTATCCAGCATGTCCGACAACCGTTGGGCAATTACCAGCTTTTCGTAGCGACTTTTCTGCTCAAGCCGGAACCTTCTAATCATCTTGAATCCTTCAGTCTAAACTAGATACACACGGTATCTCCGGCAACTCGCCAACTGCTCGATGCTCGATGCTCGGGTCAACGTAAGATACAGTAACAGGCTTTCATCAGTGATGAATTGTCCGCTTTGGTCGTTCAGGTACCATGCTCGAATACAAGATCGGATCCTCGTGGCTACCCTGGCCTCTGGACTATCCATCAGCCTTCAGTCGTTCTTCGACTTCCTTGACAAATGGCGATGGCATATTCGCCGAGTACATCATATGTAGTTCCTGTTTGGCGCGCGTAAAACCCACATAGAATAGTCGCCGCCACTCGACGAGACGCTGGTTACTTTGGTTATGCCATGGGATGGTTCCATCGTTCATACCGAACATGATAACAACCACGAATTCACGGCCCTTCGCACTATGGAGCGTTGAAAGGCTAATACAGTTCTTGCCCTCACTCCTTCCTGCAAACTGCTCCAAAGTCATTTCTGCACAATCGCCATCGGGAGCGGCACGGTCGATAAAAGCACCGAGGGTCTCACCCTCGTCCTGCAACGTGCGGCACCCCTCGATCAGTTCCGCTATCGCTTCCCGTCGCATTTCGTTAAGCCACCAATGGAGTAGAACGGTACTGTCCCGTCGTTCCCATAGCGTCTTTAGCAGCCGCCGCTGAAATAAAAGGACATCACCTTCCGCAGTCAAGGATTCTGAAAAAATGCGCTGCCCATCATTCATCAGGGTCCTGAACCGCGGCGTGCCGGTACGCCAACCTCCGCAACACCACTCGGCACATTGTTCCAGCCAGCGCATCAGGCGACTAGAGCGAGGGTAAAGAGAATTCTTATCAGTTCTTATCGTCGGCAGACCGTAGTTCTGCGCGGCGCTCGCCACCGCATCGCCTATAGGTGCCGACGGGTAAAGAATTGCGATATCCGCGAGCCGCAAATCGGGCAGGCGCTCCCTAATATCGGGAAGCAGCGACGAAAAGAGGTCGTCTGCCTGTTGGTCGCGGTTCCCTGTTCGGGGATGGAAGTGTATCGTTCCTTCATTCGCCCCTTCAGCAGCTTCATAGTCGCGATCCTTGCCGAGAGCGTAACGCGAGCCGGTCACGATCCGGGACCCGCAACGATAGTTCAAACGTAGGTGGACAGTCTCAACATCGTCACGTCGTGAAAGTTGCTGAAGCAGGTCCGGGCGTGCCCCATTGAACCCGTAGATCGACTGATCCGGGTCACCAACGGCGAACAGGCGCATCCCGGCACTAAAGCAGAACCCCAAAACCATGCGGTGCAACGCACGGCCCAAGTCTTGATACTCGTCGACGACCAAAACCGGATACTTCGCAAGAAGCGCGCGTTGAAGCCACTCATTGGCGCGCAGCGCCCGCAATGCCAGCAGGGGCATGTCGTCAAAATCGATGCGCGCCATGGCCCGCAACTCGTCCTCAAAGGCCTCAACAAGGGCCGCCAATACAGGGTCGCGCTCACGCCACTGGGGACTATTTCGGTTCAGGATCGCTCGGCGGTAATTACCCATTCTGAAGTCCCACGTCTGCGGGTTATCAGGGCCGTCGATGACGCTTCTGTAGGCGCGTTCAAGCGCGCTGGCCCGCTCACTTTGCGTCGCGACGCTGAACTCGTCAGGAAGGCCGAGCCCCGCCACCTTTGCGTATGGCAATACGATCTGAGTCAGCGAGAACGAATGGACTGTGCCAATGAAGACACGACCTCCAGGTTCGATACCGAGGGCCGCCAACCGGCTTTCAAGTTCCCTCGCGCATTCATTGTTGTAAGTGATGCACGCGACGCCGCGCGGTTCCTGGACATCCTCAGCTAGGAGGCGTGCGAGCTTTACCGTCAGCGTCTTTGTTTTGCCGCTGCCCGGTCCTGCAAGGACAACGCAATGGCCGTGGGAATCGTAGGCCGCCCACTGGCCAGGATTACGGCGCAGTGATTCTGCTGCCTGCAGATAAAGCGCTCGCTCAGACACGGTCTGCTACAAACTCAATGGCGCGCTTTATATAGGCCGGCGGTTCGATGCCCTCTATGCGGGAGGCAAGGCGCTGCGCAAAGCGACCCTTGCCAACGGATTCGATCAGCTTGAGATAGTTCTCGACATCCAGAGTATCCCGGTCTACTTCCCAGCCGTCGATCCAGTTTCGTCGTTCCTGACTCCATTTCTGTTCCCTCAATACCGCAATAATTTCGGCTGTAAAGTCCTCATCTTTGAAAAGATCAACTTCAAGGGTATGCGTGTTTGTGAAGACGCCAAAGTTCTCGCATCTGTCGCTGAAATCATTCGCGTTCTTAGCGAGTTCTTTGAGCTCATTCACCACCTCGACGGGCACCTCGCCGGTCCTCTCATGCTCCATAGCCGCGATGAGTTTCAAAGCACGGTTCATGGCAAGAGGCTTTTTACCTTCAACGGGATCCCAGTCAGTGACAATCGAGAAGGGGATATCAAGTGCGGTCAGAAACTTCGCGTAGGGCTTAAAGTTCGTGCCGGCGACAGAGCAAACCGTAATGCCGGCGTGATCAAGCGGATGACCAATTGTTTCAGCAAGCACTGGCAGCAGGAACTTCTCGGCGTCGCCTTCGACCAGGATGATGCCGCGGGCGAACATCATCTCCGCTCTTGTGACATCAAGGTAGCGGGCAAGATCCTCTTCATCGGCTTCAGAAAGGGGGATGCTTGCCGTGGAATGCCCTACAGCCCCGTCGTTGGCTGTCTCTTTAAGCAGCACTAGAGAGCGTAGCGGCGCAACGCTGGCAATATGCGGCGAGTGCGTAGTCAGCAGGATCGAGAGAGGGGTACTCTCACCAATATCTTCGAAGAGATCCCGGTAGACAGACCGTTGCAAATGCGGGTGCAAATGAGCTTCCGGCTCCTCGATCGCCAGGAGTGTGTGATCCCGCAAGTTCTCATTCATCTGGCGTTGCAGTTCGAGGCTCTTGAGGGTGAGGAAAACAATATTTGCAGAACCAAGGCTGGCATCGTTGATCGCTCTCTGACCGTCATCAATCAGTAATCTTATGTTGCGATAGAGCCGCGTGGCCTCTGTAGCGCCAAACCCTAGCCGGGGTTTGATGTCCTGTTTTGGGCCACTCATCTCGGCGAAGCGCGTGCCGAGCTTCTCCTCCAGCTCCTTCACAGCCTCAAAATCGCCAAGTCGGGCTGTCGCTGCTTGAACCGCGTCCTTTATCTCCTCAAGCTCGTTGCGCTCGACGCCACGGAACGCGCTTTCGATTAGCGGCCGCAACGGCGACCGGCGCCAGGTTGCAAGATCGCCCTCCGCGTCTCTGAGCGCAGGAAGCACCTCCATCGTAATCCGTCGTCGCTGCGCGTGCCCGAACGTCTTCGTGTCGCTCTCTCCCCCGTAGCAGACGAACTCATAGTCATCCTCTGACGCCGGCGAGCCTTCCAGATCGCCTCTGGGCCGGAACTCGTAAGTGAGGCGTACCGTCTCCGGGTCGTCATCAAGGCGGAAATCCGTCATTTCCGCAAGGATATCTAAGTCGTCGTCGAAGTCCTTGATTTCGACGGCCACAACGATCTTGTCATCTTCGTCCGGTTCTCCTAACCCGTCCCAGAAGTCCTCCAGTCCGAGTTGGCGGGCGCTGTCAGGGAGTGTGGGATCGAATATTAGGCGGATCGCGTAGAGAAGGTTGCTTTTGCCGACACGGTTTTCACCGACCACAACAATATTGCCGTCAAGCGCGACATCTAGATCCGAGAAATTCCTGAAGTTTTCAATTTTTATTCGTGACAAATACATTGCGCGCCCAATCTTTCCTAGTGTTCGAGATAGGTATGACCAATCGCTTCAGTTCGATAGCCGTGGTACGAAGCTTTGACGTCCAGCAGGTATTAGACCCATACGGCGTGATCTCGGATGAACGTGCCTGCCGTCTTTGCTGGCGTGTCCGCTTTGGGTCCTGGCCGTGTGAAAACAGAAAAATCTGGCCCGACTCAAGAACCTTTGCCTTCAGCTGCCCGTTAGCCTCATCTAAGCCTTGGCTCCTATAATTGCCGACCACTGATGTTGAAAATCATTGAGCTATCAGAAACCAGCTACAGTCGCTATCACAGCCCTAAAATAAAGAGAAAAAAGGGCTGTTAGGCCCTCGTAGCCCTCATTATCTCATTGACTCCCAAAATCTTTATGACGCGCTTCAAGTTGTACGCCAGCACATGAAGACTCATTTCCGTGCCCACATTTCTAAAACGCTTTGTCGCGAAGTGTGTCGCACCCATCCACGCCTTTAGCGTGCCAAACGGATGCTCCACGGTTTGTCGCCTTAGACGCATCACCTCTGGATTCCAATCGAGTCGTGACTGTGCAGATTCAAGCACATCTTCATGCTCCCAGCGTCTGATCCGTCGTTGCTTGCCATTCGTGCATTTTTCTTTCATAGCGCAGCTTGCACATGCTGAGCTCCAGTAAGTATGTAGCTTCATTCCCTTTTCTATCGTTTCATATCGCCATATCAGCCGCTGACCAGCAGGACAGGAATATTCATTGCTTTCAGGAAAGTATCGGAATGCGTCTCTTGGGAAAAAGCCCTTTGCCTGGTTTGGAGATGTCATCGGCTTGGGGAGATAGGTCGTTATCCCTTCTTTATGGCATGCGAGAATTTCTTCACCTTTGAAGTAGCCTCTGTCAGCTACGACCTTCAGCTCCTTGATGCCAGTGGCTTCCCGAGCTTGCTTCGCCATATTGAAGAGCTGCCCACGGTCATGCCCGATGTTGGTCACCTCATGAGCCACAATTAAATGGTGCTGACTGTCGACTGCTGTCTGCACGTTGTAGCCTACTGTCCCGGTGCCTCTGCCACTGGTGGCCATCGACCTTGCATCTGGATCCGTCAAAGATACTTGCTGATCCGGAGATTGCAGCCGCTGTTCCTCAACAGATTGTAATCGTGCCGTTTCTTCCTTCAGCTTTATAATTTTTTCCTTTAGGTGTTTAGTCTTGGCCTCGGCCAGGGCGGGCTCAGTGTGATCGGCTGTATCTAGCTGACTGAGATACCGGTTGAAGCTTTCTTCGATCTGCTCAAGGCGACGCTTCATTTTGGTCGCTGTGAAATTGCGATTACGGTTGTTGACGGCTTTGAACTTGCTGCCATCGATAGCCACGATGGCTTGGGAGAACAGTTCCAGTCGCCGGCAAAGCACGATGAACTCTCGACACACACGGCGGATGGCATCGCCATTGTCCTTTCGAAAATCGGCAATCGTCTTAAAATCGGGTGTTAAACGCTCAGTCAGCCACATTAGCTCGACATTACGCTGGGTCTCACGCTCTAACCGGCGGCTTGATTGAATACGATTGAGATAACCATAGATGTAGAGCTTCAGAAGAACAGCCGGATGATAAGCCGGTCTCCCGGTAGCGTGCGGATCAACACCTTTAAAGCCCATATCTTTAAGGTCGAGCCCCTCAACAAATGCCTCAATGGCACGAACCGGGTTATCCTCGGCGATGAAGTCGTCCAAAAGCGTAGGGAATAACGTGCTTTGGTCTCGGGCCTCGCCTACCACGAATCGCTTCATCACCATTTCCTCTGGGGACCTTGGCAAAGTATAGCGGCCACTACGTTTTCACACAGCCTCGGTCGAAAGGCGTCATTCGCTAACTACCTCAGAAAATGCCACCCTGCCTGCAATAGCTTCCATACCTTCAATCGGCTCCTCATAACTCCAAGCAATATCCCGACGCTGACCCAGCGAAAAATACACCGTATGCCCTTTAAAGGGACAATAAGTGATCGTTTCTGAAACGGTGAGTAAGTCCATCCGCACGTCTTTACGTGGGAAGTAGTGGCGTGGCGGGTAGCCGTGTTCGCGAAGTTCAAGCGTGTTGGTAGAGTCGGCTAGCAGAATGTCATCAACCTGCACTTGCATGTGCTGCTTGCTTGGGTGCAGCGTTATACGGGCATTCTGCATCGTATTGTCCCTGCGGCGTTTTTCGCTCTAATGCTTCGAGACTAGCAGTTAACTTAGGTTAAACCTACCTTGCCGGATTATCTTTTAGTCGGTAACTGATCCTTTTTGATGTAGGTGAGTCATCACTTCCACGCTACCGCTTATTGCATCGTGATGAATGCGGCACAGTACTAAGCTGGGCTGGGTCTAGCAGCCCTACCCTTCACCGCAGGTATTAATGCCTGGCTGGCAATGGTGCCGATTGCTATATGGGGAGCTGTGGGTTGGGCGCTACAAGTGCCACAGAACAATCAGTTGATATCCGCTCGTGAAGGGATTGGTGGTGGTAATGTAGCCGTAGCACTCAATGAATCAGCACTTTACCTGGGTAGCGCGATTGGTGCCGCTGCTGGTGGCCTGATCTTCGCCTTCCAGTTGGGAGGGTGGGCACTGCCTGCTGCTGCCGCATCCGTTGCGGGGCTTGG
>NZ_JAKVTW010000033.1 GCF_022489065.1 Vreelandella neptunia
GTTTCTCGGTCAATCCTTTTGTATAACCCGCCTGCAGCACATAGCTCCAGCGATTTGCTCCTACATTAATAGCTTTGTTAGAGTCGTAATCGCCGGTAGGCATATAAATAAATGGAGTTATACCAAACCACTGCTTGTTCTCGTCATCTGCCAATGGCCAAAAGGTTGATCCAAAGAAGATATCGCCCATGCCTTGACTGTCTTGCCCAGCAACATCGATATCCACAATTGGTAGGATTACCTGTGGATCAGCTGACATACCAAAAATTTCGGTATAATGGATAAAACGTTGGATTAATGCATTGGCTTCGAAGTCGGCATTATTTCCCACTGTATTGCCATCAGCTTTTACCTTGTCAGCACTGCGATGATCAAGATAGGTTATAGCCAGATTAACCCCACTTGGAGCAGGTATATAATCACGTGGGTGAACCGTTTCGGCAATGGCCATAACCTGCTGCGAAACTAAAATTGAACTTGCCATAATGGATCCTGACAACAGTTTTTTCTTATAATGGGACATCATATTACTCCACTATTTTGTTTAATTATTTATAAAAATCTTGTTGATTATGTGATGCTTGCTAGAGCTCTTTTATTTTGCTAAAGACGTTAGCGCTATATTTATAAGCTATACATCAGTAATGTTCTTGCCTTCTATTGCCAAAAGTTGACTATGCATGTCATTTCTTCGATAAGTGTTTAAAGGAGGTTTGTTTTAAATAACCAAAACAATCGCCCATGTCCTTTACCTAAACCCTTGAGTTGATCGCAGGAAAGCGATTATTATCAATGACGTATTGGGGAAATAGGTGGCATCTTAGTTGAAGCATAAAATTATCTATGTTTCTGATTTGAAATAATTTTTAAGAAAAATCTCACGGATAAGTTTTAGCAAGAGCTTTGAGAGTTGAACGTAACCGCATCTTAGAAGCAAAGTTCCAGCCCGCATAGAAAGCGCGACCAGCGGCAGGCTCATAGTAGCGCCCAGCGCTGGCGTTGATTCGCATATTTTTAAAGTATTCTTCGGTTAAGAGGTTGCGGTTCCCTAGGTTGAGGGTGAGACGCGTTCCGCTGTCAACCAGTCGCTAGGCGTCGCCACCGCGCAGATTAACGACCCATTGGACACCCATCCCTCTGTTGGCCCTGTCGGATCTTCTCGCTTGTCAGAGCCGAAACTGTAGCGGGAGTCGGTCCAGACGCGGTGCGCTGACGGTGTTGTTCGGCTGCTGTTCGATATCGGTATTTCCGACGGGTTCCTGTTGTGCCATTGACGTTGTGCTTCCTACCGGCTGCAGCCCTCATTCTGGCTGCCGGGTTGAGTCTTCCTTCAGTTCGAGAGTCCGCTTCACGATGTACTGCCGAATGGTTTCCATAGTTTCGTGGTCAAGAAGGTTATGAGACTGATGAAATAGGGACATATTATATGTCCTAAAATTGCATCTAATGCTCTAAAATCATCATTAAAAAGGGTTTTTTATAGGTTGCATTCGTGGAGGCAGTGTCACTTAAGAACACATGAGGGAATTTATATTTGGCACAGAAGTAGGAGGAATTCCTTAAAAGGGAGTGACCTTCGGGCCAATCACAGGGCATAGTCAAGCTGTTGAGATAGGTCGAACGTAGATGACCTTATGCCTCAGTTTCCTGAAAGCCAAGATCGAGTAATCCTGGCCGTAAATCAACTAACGCACTGGCTGGCACACCAAGCCAAAACAAGTTCCGGGCACGGGTAACCGCAACATAGCCAATACGCCCGATCTCTGTATCCACGCCGTTCATTAAGCTTTCGGCATGTTCCTTGTTTGTCAAATACAGCACTGCATCCAGGCTTTCTCCCTTCGCCTGATGAACTGTGTCAACGCGAATGCGGGGTCGGTAATTATTCCCATTCAGGTCAGCGGCAGATAGTAATGGTCCATCAGGCAAATCTCTTGAAGTGAGCTTGCTACCAAGCTTATCGACGCTTGTCAGACCACAATCTTTATTAATTTGAGCCAGTAAAGTTTTGACTCTATTAAGTAATAGGGGGTGCCACTGCGCTTTTCCATTGAGCGATACACCGGGCAGTCCCATATCAGGATTGCGAGTAAAAGCCCAGATGAGCCGACGTAACGCCTGATCCTCACGTTGGGATGTGAGCTTAGCCAACATTCCATTTGGAGCATCAACGAGTAGGTTGACGATACCGATAGCCACCAGCCTGAATGCACCTTGATAGTCTTTAAAACGCTCGCGCAGAATTGCAGCCTGTGTAAACCGTTTGACGATGCCCCAGCCCGGGGCCCCTTTGTTGCCAGCCAGTTTATCTGCCTGTTTGCGTCCGCGGCAGAGTACCGCCGAACGCTCCAGCCTAAGGCCAGCGGCCTCCACTGCTCTCTGAAACGAAACAATGAGTTGCTCACTGTCATTCTTACCGTAAGCTACAAAGAAGGTACCATGGACTGTATCAGGCGCTTCCCTATCTGCGGCATCGGTCCGTCCGGCCAGATGGTTGGCCAGATCAAGGATTGGTGGCACGGACCGGAAGTTTCTCTTCAATTCGAGGCTATTTACGCCGTCACGTTGCCCATACTTTGACAAGAACGCCCCATCAGCACTGGCAAATTCATAAATACCCTGATTTGGATCTCCTATCAGCGAGACCTGGCAACCAGCACTCACTAGCTGCTCGATGATGACCTGATGAACCGTTCCGATATCCTGAGCCTCGTCAATCAGGATATGCGGATAACGGCGAACCAGAGCACGCAGAATCCCAGGTTGATCTGCTAACGTGCGATAGCACCAGTAACGCCCGAGGTTGTGTGTGTAGGCACCGATCCGCCCAAGGCGATGCACCACGTCTGCAGCTTGGGCAGTATTGAGCCTGTGAATTTCACTTTTAATATCCGAGTAGCAGAAGTAGGCACCTCCAGCGTCAATACCGACCTGCATTTCATTGATAGCGCGCGGGTAAGGATCCGTTTGAAAAGTGAATCCTTTCAGAAATGCTTCTCCACCGGTCACAAGGAAAGCCGTCTGTTGCGCGCCCATCGTCCGATAGGCATGAGGGCGTAACACGTTGCTGGTGATGAAAGTGTCCAGCGTGTCTATGTCCACACGGTTGTTGACGTTGCTGCTGAGCCCCAGATCTTGATATTCCTTTCGGAAAGTATCTACAGCGACATTGGAGAAGGAAAGGAGTGCCACACGTCCACGATGATTACCAAGTTTTTGACGAATATTGGCCAGACGTCGCACGGCAGTGAATGTCTTGCCGCTGCCAGCACAGGCAATTACTGACAAGGGCTCTACTGAAGCATCTATAACCTGCGTCTGCTCTTCGGAAGGGTGGTTCACTACTTGGCCTCCGCTGTTTGACAGGCATGAGAAATCGCATTCTGGATATAGTCTGGCACTACAAAAGCGTTGCCTTCGGCAATAACTTGCGCAAGTGACTGGCCAAAGCGCCCCTTCTGCACATTATTGTGTTTGCGCTCAAACATTCCGCTGAATAGAGTCCGTGCTTTGGCTGCATCGCCTTCTTCCTCTTCGACCTTAGTCTGGAGGTCTTGCGCGATTCTCGGGTGCATATTTCTAAGTGCAGCCAGCATTGCGGTGCGATTAACGTCAACCAACGCCAGATCATATTCAAGAGTTTTGAGACCGCAGAAAACCTTAACGAGGGAATCCTCGTTTTTCTTCATCCTGGCGGTATTGTCTGAAACCCTAATTTCCTCGTCGAACGTGGGATAAACGGCCACCGTTTCTCCGGTTTCATCCGCTTCACTTACTGGATCCGCGTCGGTGATCACGGATACTGGAATTTTCAGGGCCTCCTCGCCAAACAGAGGCAAAAAAGAGTCAAAATTGAGTCCTTCGACACTGATCAGGCTGACGCCGTGCTTGCGCAGGTTATAGCCACACATTTCCGCGAGCACATTGACCAGCATCAATTCGGCCGCGCCTTCAACGAAGATGATACGACGGGCAAAAAACAGTTCAGCGCGGGTCACATCAAGGTAGCGTTCGAGCTTTTCTCTTTTTCCCCTTTCGAATTGGATGGTGCGAGGGAAGAAAGTCTCCACGCCAGTGGCTGTTTCGACCAGACAGGTGAGGCTGTCGAGATTAGCAATGCTGGCGAAGTTGGGGGAATGGCTAGAAACAAACAACTGAACGGGCTTCTCACCCTCCCCATCTTGAATCGATTCCAGGTAATCTAGCAACACCGCCTGCAACTGCGGATGCAAGTGTGCTTCAGGCTCCTCAATGATCAGGCCTCGGTAACTCGCGTCAGCGTTCCTGGCCAGCTCACAGAGAACCACCGCCATGTAAATCAGATTGTTAAATCCAAGGCCGTTCTGTTCAATTTCGAAGTCGTCCACTACTAACGACAGGCGTGATGCCAGCTTCTGAAAATCGCTTCCGCTCAATCCCAAATCCAACACTTGGGCTAGCTGAGACCCTAGCATCGAGTCATGCCGACTTGTGATGGCCGTGTGAGCGGTAATAATCGGATCGTGGCCCCTTAGCTCTTCATCGAGCAGTTTAAGTGCTTCATTAATTCCATCACGACCTTCATCATCGGCAAGGAGCTGAAATAGTCGAGCCAGTTTGCTATTGCGATTGGGCTTGAGACCCTGTGAAGCATCTCTAAGAGGTGGCAGGTAGACACCGCGAAGGTTCTCGATCATATCCGCGGTCAGGCCTATCTCTTCATGGTCTCCACACCAACGCCTTACTCGCAGCCTGCCAATCTTGTCAGCTTCTGAATAACGGATGTTAATGTGAGCTTCAAACCTGCCATCTTCGTCCGGCTTTAGTGCTGCCAGAAAGTCGGCTTCGTCGTCTACGTCCAAATCCTGAAAGACGTACTTAAATTGGATGTCACCTGCCGCATCGCCCCCCTTTGGTCGATGCATATCGTTGTTGTCAAAGCGCGGGTATGGCTCGTCGTATCCTGCAAGTAGCGCGCGCAATGCATCAACAATAGCGGTCTTGCCAATGTTATTAGAGCCGACCAGGACGTTCAGCCCGGGCTGAAACTCAAGGTCAACAGATTGCAATTTTCTGAAGTTCGTTATTTTCAGTTTTGCTAAATACACTGATGTAGCGCCCCCTGTGGATCGGTTTTTAATTCATCCATTGTTATCACGACTGTGTAATCAACACATCACCTGCGCCCCATCCCAGAACAGGTCATAAGCGGTTACCCCAGCAATAGCATGCTTCTATACCAATGTGATACCCCAAGCCCTGTGGAGGAAAAAGGCTATTTTCTCTACCTAGATAAATTTTATCCCGGTAGCCCTTTCTCAAATCGTTTCAGACCTTCGCGGTTACTGGGAAGTCTCAGCGGCCTCAAGCCTGCCATATTTTGTACGCCTTGAGAGTGCTTACTAAAATTAGATATGGTTGTGGCAACAGGTACCTAAAGCTCACTAGAAATAAACGGTTTCGGGTACCGACAGCCTGAGAGAAGGCCGGTAAGCTATCTTTCAAACTTCACGGAGATAAGCATATGACCCACCTCAAGCCGCCAGCGTCTCCCCTAGCCGTTTGCGAAGACATTCTGCGGAAGAGTAAACAATACAATTTGGTGCATCAGTGTTTGCCGAGTGAGAACAGAGTGATTGATAGACTGTTGAGCAGAGGCCACGAGCTGGAAAGCGCATATCAGGAACTGCATCACAAGCTCGGCCATCATCCTCATGCCCTGCAGGAATTTCTCGCCAAACTTTTGAATACAGCCGCATTTTGGAAACCGGAAGACATGAAAGCCGCCCGTGCTAGTCGATATCGTCTCATTGAGGTCAATCGGCAGATTGCGGACAAGGCTTCTGAACTTTCGAAGTTATTGGATGAGCGCAGCGTGCTCCATAATCATTCCGGTTTCGCCAGCAATACCCATTATCATGTCTGCGAAGTAATCCAAGAAGCCTCTGAAGACAACCCTTTGTTTGGAATGGAGATTGGGGATAAGCTTAGCCGCTTACACTATCAATATGACCTAAAATATTGGCCATCACTAAGCGACTTCATGGACGAACTAGCCCAGGATGCTAACGACGCAGATATTGAAGCTACTGATCCGCTAACTAAGGCGGCCACGGAGAGCTCTAGATCGTCAAAAGGTGATTTTCTCAGGGCCTTCCTCGCTGCCATCGAAGAAAGCAGTGCTCAGGTGTTTGGGCGGCTGCCCAGTGACTTGAAGATCACGGACAATACCATGGCCTCCTTGATTAACTGCGCACTGGAGCTAAGGGTGGGCGAGATGGCATCCGCCGACTATGTGAAGCGCTTCCGGCAGAAGGTACGCGAGCGCAGTATAAGGACATCTTATTGGACATCGACCAGCAATTGAAAAGATGAAATAAACACTCTGCTCGGACATGCCTGATTTGAACAAAATTTCAACTTAAAAGTAGAGCGGTATAACCATACTGGATGTGCTATGAGTCACGTGATGGATCAACGGAAATGCCTTCATAATGAAGGCTATCCGGGACTAGCAGCGCAAATAGGTCGTAGCCCCTTTATTTATTATCACTGGCAAGATTGTAAAGAGCGAGATCTCTCGTCTTTTGGGCAAGCTCAAGTCGAACAAGTATAGCTCAGGTTCTTTAAGTCCTAGCGGGGTCTGCTGACCACGCGGCTTGCCTTTATTCCATCGGGTGAAGCAGATTTCAGTAGAAGCGATCATCACAGGTCCTTCCATCGGATGGAGGTCAAAGAATGGCTCAATTCATGCTCGGCATGTGCTAAGGTTAGTTAACAGTCAATCTTCGACCCTTAGCGGAATTGCCGGAAAATGGAACGGGCGCGCGAAACTTGGACATGCAGCCTAATGGAAACTAGCAACCATGCACATCAACGACTTAGAGGGGGGGTAGGCTGCATTTGCCGGATAAAAGTGCAGGTACGTTCATCCAATCATAGGTTGAGCAGTCTAATACCGGTTAGCGACCGGTATGGGCCGAGGCTGTGTGAAAACTCTCGATCTGCCCAGAAAATGGCGCCCGTACGCGAAATCTAGAGAAGCTTTATAACAGAGTAGCCTCAGAATGAGCGAGATAGCGCCATTTTTGTTCGCTTTTCGGTCGGCGCGTGGCTCTTCGAACGTTTTCACACAGCCTCGGCCACTTCCTGCAAAGCTGGTAATGGGAGCAGCTTCGAGCACAGAGCGGACGTTAAAGGGGATCGGGACGGGCTCGCTATCGATCCGAAACGGTGATTTGACTGTCACAGGTATCAGCGATCTAAATGGATTAATATAAAAGCTCAGGTTCAATCGGACGTCTGAATCCGAACATAGAATTTAAATAAGCAAGACTGCCCAGGCAAAAGTGGGCTGAATTAAGTCAGCCTTTCGTGCGTTTTCGTTTCTTGAAGGTTACATTTGTCCAGCATCTTATGATAAAGACCACCACCTCCCTAACACGCTGGCTTGCCAACAACCTCAATAGCATTGTGTCTTGGCTGGAAAGCAAAGACCGCTCTGCCGACATGCAATCGACGTTCGTGGATCTCGCGCCAACTGATGAGGCAGACAAGGCTGGCGTATATTCCGAAGCGATTCGATTCGCGACGAACAATGTGAAGGTCTCTAACATTGCCCTAACTGGGCCCTATGGGTCAGGAAAGAGCAGCATCATCCAATCCTTCTTGAAGACGTATCGGCGGCCTGCGCTTCATATCTCTCTCGCAGCGTTCGTTCCCGAGATCGATTCGGGGGGCGAGAAGGTGAGCCGTCAAGAGATTGAGAGAAGCATCTTGCAACAGATGCTGTATGGTGCTGACGCAAACAAGCTTCCGCTATCGCGGTTCAAAAGAATTCGGTCGCCCGGTGTTTGGTCGATCTTTAAGTCTCTTTACATAATGCTTGGGATTCTCGCGCTTTGGTACGTGTTTCATTACCGAGAAGATATCATCAGCGGCACTTTTTTCATTCCGCTCGAGCTCAGTAATGGAGTCAATCTAGGGATCTTCGCCCTCGCAGCAACATTCCTCTGGGTGACGCTGCATCATTTTTATGTAGCGAGCTTCGGTCTGTCACTCAAGAGCATCTCGTTGAAGGATGTTGAGATAAAGCCTGCGCATGATGATCAGGCGTCCATACTGAACCGTCACCTAGACGAAATAGTCTACTTCTTCCAATCAACCAAATACGATCTTGTAATCATTGAGGATATAGATCGATTCAACGACGCCGAGATTTTCGTCACACTGCGCGAAATTAATAGCCTCGTGAACGAGAACGCAGGCGTGAAACGCACCATAAGATTCCTCTACGCCCTGCGCGACGACATGTTTGTCAACACCGATCGAACCAAGTTCTTCGAGTTCATCATTCCCGTCATACCGATCATCAATGCATCTAATTCGATCGATATGGTATTGGAGCAGGGGAGGAGGCTTGAGCTCGATGGGCGCCTTGATCGGCAGTTTCTGAGAGAAGTCTCACGATACCTGAACGACCTGAGGTTGATTCAGAACATCTTTAATGAATACGCCATTTATATGGCTAATCTGGAAACTGATGGAGAGAATCTGCTCGACGCCAACAAGCTCCTTGCGGTCCTGATCTATAAAAACGTCTATCCAAAGGACTTTGAGCAACTGCACCGCGGCGCGGGGACTCTCGCTGAAATATTGAACCTCCAAGACGAGCTCATTGGGTATGGTGAGGCCACGTATAGGACCGAGATCGCAGAACTCGAAAAGCGGCTTGAAGCCGGCGAGCAACAAACGCCTTCGGACCTGAGAGAGTTGCAGCAAATCTACGCTATGGCTCTGATTGAGAAGCTCCCAGCGAATGCTGTCAGAGTCACTCTTGATCGGCAAACATGGATCACGCTTCCTCAACTGGTTACCCACGATGCGTTCGAGCAACTGATCGAGGCTCCGCGTCTATTCCACCGCAACGCCCAGAATCAACAACAGCCGGTCGATGTTTCCCAATTGCAAAGCGAGGTGGACTCCCATAAATCCTACCAGCAACGTAAGGAGGAGGTCGAAAGCAAGGTGGATAATAATAAGAACAAGAGCTTGCGCCAAATACGCGACCTAAGATCAAAGATCGCAGCACTTCGCACGACTAAGCTCAACGAGCTGTTGCGTTTGAACACGGACCGCGTGCAGGATCTTTTCGAGAATTTCGAGGAAAACGGAGAGCTTGCCCGTTTTTTGATCCTGGAAGGTCATCTCGACGATACCTATTACCAATACACTTCACTCTTCCACTCAGGCCGTTTGTCTCCCAACGACAACAAGTTTCTGATCCAAATACGGGCATTTGTTACGCCTGAGCCGGGTTTTCAGATCGACAATCCAAAAGAGGTCATCGCAGCAATGCGAGATGAGGACTTCCGGCAAAGCTATGTCTTAAACGTCAAGCTCGTCGATAGCCTCCTGAGTGATCGGAGTCGTTATCTCAACCAAACGCAGAAGCTTTTCGAGTTTCTCTCGTCCGAATTCGAGAGCTGCGAGGTTTTTTTCGATGCCTATTACACCAGCGGCCGTGATGTTGAAGGACTTCTTTCGGGAATAGTCAAAGCTTGGAAAAGTCTAGTCCCAACTGCCATTGAAAGCCCTAATAATATCTCCCACGTCACTCAACTGGTCACGAACCTACCAGAAACCTCACTCAAAACGCTCGCAAAGGATTTTGACGAGTTATCAGAATTTGTTGCGGCGAACCTTCCAGAGATTCTGGTGAATGCACCTGAGCTAGCACCGGAACGCCTTGCATGCCTCGACTTTGAGGTCAAAGATCTGGCTGCAATCAAAGAACACTCTGAAATTGTACGCCTCATGTTCGAGGAGGGGCTTTTCGAACTCACGATCCCGAACCTGGAATATGTCTACCAAGCTATTTTGGGAGAGAACGATCTTGAGCCACTACGTGAGAGAAATTTCACTGCCATACGTTCAATCAATAACGCAACCTTAATGGAGCGAGTCGAACGCGATTTCACCCGCTACCTGCGTCATATTCTTTTGGCGCTTCAAGGCAATTCAAAGGAGGATGCGTCTGCTATTCTCGCCGTGGTTTGCCACGATACGCTTGATCAAGATGATCTTCGGAATTTTCTTGAACGGCAGACGACCCTGCTGCCAACACTAGAGGATGTGCCCGAAAGATTGCACGCAATGCTGTTCAAGCTAAATGCGATTGAACCGACTTGGGTGAACTGTCTTGCTTTTATGAGAGGTGACGGATTCGAGGAAAATAGTCTGGTTGGCTATCTTGACCGAGATGTTGTCCGCGCGTCTATCCTGCAACATCCCATACCAAGCGACTCGGATTCACTGAAGCTGCGTCAGTTCCTCGCCAATGCGGGCTCGCTGTCCGATGCCGCCTATAGAGAATATGCTCACGCCCTGCCGAATTCGTTCAATAACCTACCAAAAGGACTCGAACCAACAAAGCTTCGAATCCTGATAGATGAAGGAAAAATCGATTTCACTAAGAATAACCTCGATGAACTCGCTGACAACAGGGAATTGCAGGTACTATTCGTCGCGGCCAACATCGATACATATCTGGCGGATCCAGACAACTTTGCATTCGACGATGATTTCCGAGAGGAGCTTCTACGATCTGAAATTAGTAATGTAGCCAAGCTCGGGATAGTCGAATTGATGGACCTAGGAGCTCTTGTGGATCTTCCTGAACGATCAGCACTTATCGGCCCAATTATTAACAACGCCGACGTAGACATAAACAATCTTGATGCAATTAGTGCGCAATCTCTGATAACTCACTCTAAGCCCATAGCGACGCAAATTTCGCTCTTTAACAAATACCATTTTCTTATGACGGCTGACGAAGTGCGTCAAGTCTTGGCTAATCTACCGAAACCATTTTCAGAAATAAAAACTGGGTATAACAGACCGAGACTGGAGAACAATTCCGATAATATAGAATTGGTTGGGTGGCTTGACTCAAAAAACATTATTTCATCATGGAGCGAGAGTAGCTTATTCAGTAATGATATAAGAGTAAATCTCTACAGGAGCTGATAAGCGGTTTCCAAATTATGCACCGTCTCGGCGTCAGCGACCCTGCCAAGAGCGCCACACACCGAACGTCCGCTCTTGGCCGGTTTTTACATCAAGTTCATCAATTGCCAGCGAGTAGTGACAGTGGCCTGTTACCCCGATGCCTTCTTGGAGCAGGGCACTTTCACTGACGAAGTGGCCGAGGTTATTAGGGGGATCACCGCTGTCGGATATTTAAAAATATATGTTGCCATTACTTGTGAACTGAATCCCCAGGCAGATCTTGGTCTAGTGTGCATATATCGGTGAATGTTGCTTTGGCTTGAACATCTGTTCACAAAGCCCGAAAAGACTCTAATGAGTTTGGTCGAGGGGCGCGCCATCGCCTCACGCCAATAAAAATAACCAAAATATGAAAGCATAGTGGCGTTGGTTTGTGGCTACTACCGGCTAAGCATGTTGAGTGCCAACAGTTCTTGGTGGCTATCGCTATGATTTGTATGATGTCTTCTTATATAGTGAACATCTATACAGGCAAGAATAAGCAGCGATGGTAGAGCAAACGTTGATGGTGCAAAAAGATGATGCAAGCACAAGTGAGCAAATAGCGCGCCTTGGCAGTCCCTACACCGATTTATGTCGCTGGGCCGCGCATCATGATCTTAGCAACGCACTGGAATTGGCTTATTGGTCGCTGGGACTGAGTCATCGCATTGTTGCCATTGGCAATATGGTCGACGAGTTTCACCATCCTGAAGCAAAAGCAATCCTCGCATCGTGGCGTCAAGACCCAATCATTACCCTTTTAGATGATCTCGCGAAAGCCATTCGGCTAGACCCTCGAATAAATCGTCAATACCCTGCAATGCCCCACTTGGGTAGCGCTGAAAAAACAAAATACAAATATAAAACGGGGGGGAGCCTCAAAGAACAGACATTCCTCATAACCTTAATCACCCACCCGTTGCC
>NZ_JAKVTW010000034.1 GCF_022489065.1 Vreelandella neptunia
CAGCTATTTCTTCAGCATATGCTGAAATTCCTCACTCGGCCAATAGAAGACTTTCAGATATTTCGCATATATGCCGAAATTTTATATTGAATCAGATAACCCACTGATCACTATCTCATCTAATTCTGAAGACGATTTCCCATCAATGTAGCGACGCTGATGGCAAAAGCCCCTAACGCTCAGGAGAGCGCTAGGGGCCACTGCTTTAGAGAACCTTGTTCAGCTCCCCATAGTCCCCTCCAACGCGCAACACTACGGTCACGTCGTTATCATTGCGATTACGAAAGAACCAACCGTGGTTACCTGTGAACGCAGCTTCCAGTTCTCCCTCATCTTCGGGCACACCGCGTCCTTTCTCATAGCTGATCGAGTTGCCATTTCCGTCACCGTGGGTGTCGAAATTAAGTGGCCCCCCATCGGACACCCAAGCGAATGTCGCGACAGCGCCTTCTTCCATCGTCAGCTTGTACTCGGTGCCCTCACCCGGTGTCAGAGTGAAGCTCACTTCATCGCTCCATGTGGCAGCTTCTTTAGTTGCCTGGGAGGCTGCCTCTTCAGCGGCCAAAGCTTCAGCAAGCGCTACGCTAGCCTCGGGCTGCACCATCTCTTGGTCAGGTACCAAGGAGGCTACTTGCTCCGGCTCTACATCTGAAGCCTGTTGTGCAGCCGTGGGCTGGTTATCACTTGCTGATTCTTGAGGTGTGGCGGATGGGGATGCCTGCACGGCAGCGGCTTCGTCATTAGCCTGGTCAAGCTCGGCCTCTTCGGCCAGTTGGGTCTTGATTTCACCCATCTCGGTCAGCCCCAACAAGCGCCCAGCGCCGGTCGGGTCAATGGCATACTCAGCAGGCAGCACGACGGTAATCAGCAAAGCGACGGCGATAACGGCGGCCATCAATGTAGAGCGAAGTAACTTACCCGTTGACGGCAATTCGGCACGGGTTGGAAGATCAGTGTTATACATCGGGGACTCCTTCAATTAGGCAATGAAATAGCCGGTGAGTTGATAACCCACCAGCATAAAACCAGCACACATCATGGCGACGTTGGCGGTATACGCGTGGCGTAAGAAGCCAGTAGTGCGTCGCCAGAAGCCCATCACAATGAGAATGGCGCTCAATGCCAGTAATTGGCCGATCTCTACGCCTACGTTGAATGCCAGGAGGTTAGGGACGAGACCATCGGACGAGATATCGTACTCAATGATCTTGCTCGACAGGCCGAAGCCATGAAACAGACCGAACACCAACGTGGCGACCTTGGTGTTGGGCTGAAAGCCGAACCAGCGCTGATACGCACCGATGTTATCGAGCGCCTTGTAGACAACGGAGAGTCCGATGATGGCATCGATCAGATAGCTATTGATGCCGATATTGAAGTACACCCCTAACAGCATCGTCGTCGAGTGACCGATGGCAAAGAGGCTGACGTAAATAGCGATATGCTGCATTCGGTAGAGGAAAAAGATGACCCCTAACAAAAACAGGATGTGGTCATACCCCGTTACCATGTGCTTGGCACCGAGATACATAAACGAGATCAGATGAACACCATAGATCTCTTGTATATAGCCCTTGTCACCTTCAGCCACCGCGTGAGCAAGCGCCTCGCCACTGGCGCCCAGTAGCATTAATAGCAGGGTTAAAAAGGCTAAGGCGTGGCGTCGGGCCATCATAGGCAAGCCGAGCACACCCCTTACTTGGGATGGAAACATGCAACCTCCACGGGTTTGTCATTTGTGTTGGCCATCGGATGGATGGCCCCAGTCATCAAGCGACGACTGGCCGTGGAGGGCGCTCCAAGCGGTAGACGCGACGCAGGGGAAAAGCGCGTCGTTCGCCTAGCCGCAGGGCATGACGGACGTTGGGTGCGATGGCAATGCTCGCCCCCAACCGATCCGCTTGTTCATGGAAGTGACTGCCGCTCTCATGGGGGAGCTGGCGACCGTCTTCATGCATATGGCCATGGGTATGGGCATGCCCATGACCGTTTAGATCACTTGTATAGTCGCTGACTATGCTCGCCGCCCCATGGGCTTGCGCCTCGCCAATGCTGGTAATGACCAGGCTAGGCAAGAACACTAGTAAGAACATAAGGTAGCCAAGGCGGTGGCGCAGCCGATGGAGCATGACAAAACAACCAGAGTGAAAGTTAACCAAGCAACATATGCTGCTTCAGCGCTAGCGTTGGCAGCATGATACCAATAGATTAACATCCCCCCTAGGGGGATAGAAACAATGAAAAGGAAAAGAACATGACACCGCATACCCACCAGTCGCATCCCGATATCATCAAGCGGCTAAATCGCGCTCGTGGCCATCTACAAAGCGTGACGCAAATGATGGAAGAGGGTCGCCACTGCCTCGACATTGCGCAGCAGCTCCACGCGGTCGAGAAAGCTGTCCAGCAGGCTAAGCGCGTATTGATCCATGACCATATTGAACACTGTCTGGATGACGCCCTTAGCCCGCTCTCACCGGAACAGCAACACCATGTCGACGATTTCAAAGCGATTGCGCGTTATCTGTGAGGAGCTACCGCCAGGCCAGCACTCGGGTCTTCCTCACAGGGCAATATCTCAACCGTGATGTGAACGAGAGAGGAACAGTGGGCCTGGATATGGCGTTTGTAAGCCGTGGGCGACTCGGGTTCATGGGCCACGATGGAGACGATAGCAGCATAAATACTGGGGCCAATCGACCACACATGAAGATCACTCACACGGGCATCATCGTTCTCAACAGCCTGCTTGATGGCGTTTTCCATCGATGGATGCTGATGATCCAGCAGTACTGTCGATGTCTCTTTAAGCAACTGCCATGACCAGCGGGTGACCAAGATAGCGCCCACGATGCCCATGGCAGGATCCATCCAACTCCAACCCGCATATTTACCCGCCAGCAGCGCCACAATCGCGAGCACTGATGTCAGTGCATCTGCCAGTACATGCAGGTAAGCGGCACGACGATTATGATCATGATGATGGCTGTGGTCATGGTCGTGTCCATGATGGTGATCATGACCGGCCTCGCCTAATATCCAGGCAGAAACACCGTTGACCACCAAACCAATAAACGCGACGAAAATAGCCCCGTTAAACGAGATCTCAACGGGTTGAATAAAGCGGCCCACGCTTTCTATCACCATATAAAGGGCGAACACGGCCAGCAGTATCGCGCCAGTAAACCCGCCCAGCGCGTTGACCTTTCCGGTGCCAAATGAGAACCGGTCACTCATGGCATGCTTACGGGCATAGGCATACGCAAAGGCGGCAATACCCAGTGCCACTGCATGGGAGCCCATATGCAACCCATCGGCCAGCAGCGCCATTGACCCGTAGATCACCCCCGCCGTGATTTCCCAAACCATCATGACCAGGGTCAGCCCGACCACAAAGAGCGTCCGCGACTCACCGGAGCGTTTATGGTTCTGGCCAAATGTATGATCGTGCTGCCATTGGTCAAGGCAATGGTGATGCATGACGGGCGTACCTAAGGGAAGAAGAACATGTTCAGCGTAGGCGCTATCGAGCATTGCGACGCCATCTATCCCCCCAGGGGGGATAGATGTGATGTTAGTGGAGATCAGGTGGGTTCACAACCAAGCGTGTGAGAGCAAGCGCAGAGAATTATAAAGGACGACGCTCGCGAGACGGAAACGCCATCAGCGGGCGACTGCTGGCTAAAAAACCACCAGAGACGCTAAGACACCAAGAAGCGCGCAACCCGCCAGCACTTTGAGCATGCCAACCTTGAAATGAAAAATCGCGATCATGGCGCCTGCCGCCAGTAACAACGCTAGTAAATCGAGGGACGCTAAGTTCGGCGCTAAAAGTCGCGCTCCCATCACGTGCCATTCGCCTACGTCAGCGAAGATAACGTGAAGTCCAAACCAAATGGCTAAGTTGAGGATAACCCCGACAACCGCAGCGGTAATAGCGGACAGCGCCGCGCTTAGGGCGCGGTTGTCACGTAAACGCTCCACATAGGGAGCTCCTAAAAATATCCAAAGAAAACAAGGTACGAACGTTACCCACGTGGTCAGCAATGCGGCGAGCGTTGCGGCCAACATAGGATCAAGGCCTGTGGCCTCACGATAAGCGCCCATAAACCCAACAAACTGCACGACTTGAATTAACGGGCCCGGTGTCGTCTCCGCCATGCCCAGGCCATCCAGCATCTCGCCCGGTGCCAGCCATCCATAATTTTGCACCGCCTCTTGAGTGACGTAACCCAGCACCGCATAGGCACCGCCAAAGGTGACCACCGCCATCTTGCTAAAGAAGAATGCGATCTGACTGAACACATTCTCGCTGCCGAATAGGGCCAATAGCACCACCACCGGTGTTAGCCACAATAGGAGTAACGTGCCTGACATGCGTAGCGACCACTGGCGATTGGGGCGTGCATGGGCAGGCAGCCCTTCTCCCAGTAGGGAATCTCGGTCGCTAAGAACTGACTCGTCGGCATCACCGTGGCCACCTCCTACCTGAAAGGCTGTCATGCCACGCTTCCCTCCCCAGTACCCCAGAAGGGCCGCGCTTAGAACAATCACCGGAAACGCCACCTCAAAAAAGAAGATGGCAACAAACGCGGCAGCGGCGATGCCAAGCATTATCTGATTTTTCAGTGCCCGCTTGCCTATACGTACGACAGCGTTAAGCACCACGGCCAGTACCGCCGCTTTTAGGCCAAAGAAGAGCCCTTCAACGGCCCCCACATTGCCCAAGGCGGCATACAGGTAGCTCAAGGCCAAAATGGCGATGAAGCCAGGTAACACAAAGAGGCTGCCCGCCACCAAGCCACCTTTGGTACGATGCATCAGCCAACCGATATAGATAGCCAACTGTTGCGCTTCTGGGCCCGGCAACATCATGCAGTAGTTAAGCGCGTGCAAAAAACGGCGCTCGCCAATCCATTTTTTTTCTTCGACAAGAATGCGATGCATCACCGCTATTTGTCCGGCGGGGCCGCCAAAGCTCAGTAGTGCGATTCGTAACCAGACCCTAACGGCCTCACGGAACGGTACTTGATGGGGCGACTCAATGTTGGGCGGCATGGCACACTCTTTAGCGATGTAGGGGTGTTATTTTGTAGAATGTATAACAGTGAGGTTATACATACAACGAAAGAGGCGGTATGACAGATAACGTACAACACTGGTTAATCCTGATCATGCGTCTCAGTGGACGGGCGGGCACGCCCCGTATGAGGATCTGGCGGGCGCTTCGTGGTTTAGGTGCCGTGGTACTCAGAGATGGCGTCTACTTATTGCCTGCTAGCCCCTCGCGAAGGGAGGCGCTGGAGCAGCTAGTCGGCGCTATTCGGGAGCTGGGAGGTAACGCGCTGCTGATCGAGGTAGACGATTCAGCCATAGATAGCGTCGATGTGTTGCCTTCGCTCTTTGATCGAACGCCGGATTTTCAAGCCTTACGGGCGGCGGTGGTTGACTGGCAGCAGGTTTGCCCTCAGTTGGAGGAGCGAGACGCGCAGCGTCAATTGACCCAGCTGCAGCGACGTTTACAAGGTATAGTGGAGGTCGATTTTTTCCCAGGGCGAGAAAGCGAGCGCGCTATTATGGCCTTGGCAGAAGCGGAGGCCGTCTTTAATCGTTGCTTTGTGCCAGACGAGCCCCAGCCGATCCAAGCCGAGATCCCACGGCTTGACCACGCTGCATTTCGCGGGAGATGGTGGGCCACGCGCCGTCGCCCTTGGGTGGATCGGCTAGCATCGGCTTGGTTGATCAAGCGCTTTATTGATCCCGAGGCTCGCTTCGTGTGGCTAGAACATCCAAGCCAGTGCCCGCCAGACGCGCTGGGGTTTGATTTTGATGGAGCCTATTTCACCCATATTGATGACAAGGTGACGTTTGAAGTGCTACTCGCGTGTTTTAGCCTTGAGGCGCAGGCAGGTTTGAGCAGGATTGCGGAGCTAGTCCACTACTTGGATGTGGGGGGCACCCCCGTGCCGGAGGCCGTGGGGTTAAAACTTATGCTGGCCGGGGCTAAAGAGCGCTGTGACGACGATGATGCCCTACTGCAACGTACCGATATGTTGTTTGATGACCTTTACCAGGCGTATTTGGCGGGGGACCCAGACCGGAACACATGTTAGCTGTGCTCTTCAAGAATATGCTTTGACAGCTAAAGCAGTGGGCTGATGTGACCAAATCATTTCAATATCTGACCTATCCATGGCGGCGCTTTTGACAAGCTCGACACCAGAGACTTTAACCCAACGGTTGATAACAGGATTTCGTAAAGCTGAGAAATGTATACATATGTATTGTCGCCTGTGTCGGAATGACTGCTTTGGGTCGCTAGCCGCGACATTCAGCCAAAAGCGGATGTCCGAGCGATATAAATAAATTTACCGTTTTCTTTTCTTCAATACGCGTGTAGAGACTCCCAAGGTGGCTTAACCTCAAATCGTACACTTAAATCAAGCTGAGATTTAAGCCAGACAAGTCTCAACGTAAGCGAGCTCCTGTGTAAGTTCAGTTGCACGTTTACGCAAAAGGTCTAATCTCTGTTGAGCAGCCAGTTGAACCTCAATTGGGGCTCTTCCAAGTCTTTCAATTTTTCCAGTTACCACGTCGATTTTTTCATTCACTTCATGAAGAAGGGCTTGGCATGAGGCTTGCTTTTTGTCTGGAAAAAGCTGGCACTCCAGTAAGCGGATTGCATCATATATTTTAATGACCTCTTGACTGGTTTTAGAGTGAACGAAATTCAAACTGTCCTCATCAAACGCATGATGTTCCTGGTTTTGTCCGCTCCAGTTAACAAGATCATTTTTGATCAAATTGAAGTGTTTGAGATCGTAGGAGATATGAGGCTCAACTAGCGCAAAAGTTTTTTCCAGACTGATCTGTAGATATATATTTTTCTTAAGATTGGATTTTCCAAACTTGGCAGTGATTGAGACCGAATGCTCTAAGCAATATTCAACCACCATGGACTCAAACCAGATTCGGCAGTAGATTAACGCCTGCCTCACGTCATACACCGCCAGGGCCTCGTGAACCTTCGCCTGGAACCCACCTGCGTAGTCAACAATCACGATACCCTTGTTTGTATAACTAAGCACGCAGCTGGAGTGCTGGTCAGCTTGTGGATGCCTTTCTGCAATGATGCAGAAACGCTCCCAGAAGAGACGATCATGTGTCGTGACCACCATTTGGGTACGCTTTAGGTACGGATCCGAAAAGAACAAGTCGATAATGTTGGAACGGTGATCGCTGTCGATAGCGTTTACCACATCATCGAAAACGATTAACGGAAATTTATTCTTCTCGGCCATCGCCAAGAGTAGCGAAAGACCCAGTGCCCGCAAATGACCTTCACTCAGAATAGAGAAAGCATCTAGGGACGTGCCATCAGCGTTCGAAATCTTTATCCGGTAGCCATCACTGGTTTTATCAAAACGGATAGACTCGATGCGCTCGTGCTCATCATCGTGGTCATTGATCGCTTTGTAATAATCGGCAGCCTTTTTCTCAATCCCAGCGATCCTCGACGTTTCTAAGGCAAGCTTATAGCCTAATAAATCGCTGTAAAGATTGCTGTATTCCAGCTGTAGTCGTTGGATGAATGAATTAAACTTCACATTGTCAGTATCCTCATTCTGAAGGGCGTTTCTTTGGAGACACAGACTCAATATTCTCTCACCCGCGCGGGTGTACGCTCGTTGCGAAGCAATCTTTTCAGTGAACAGTCCTCTAACGATCTCTTCTCTTTTCTTGAGAGTTGAAGCCTGCTCTTCAAGGTGCTCGATTCGCACATCAGCCTGCTTAACCTCCACATACTTCTGCTGACAAGCGCTAAAATAGGCTTCAATGCCTGCGGTGTCGACGGCTAGCAGCTGGGTAAAATGATCAAGCACCTGCGACGCAGCCGTTACTCTATCTGTCGCTGCTTGAAAATTAGAAATGGCTGATTGTAGGTCGCCCAAGTTTAATGAACACGAAACACCTAAACGCGTATTTTTATCAATCTCAGCAAGTCCAGTGGAGATTATTGCGGCAAGTTGAGCTATACGATGATCGTTGCGATGCTTAGAAATTTTGAGTTGTTCCAACATACCCAGTGACTGAAGCTCACACCGAGCTCTCTCGAACGGGTTTTCGGTCACACTATGTAACGGTGTGGAGCAAGCAGGACAGACATCACCTGTTCCCGTGTTCTCAATAGCTTCGAGGGCTTCATAAATAGCGCGATAATTGACTGCTGCCACGTTATGGAGAAACGCAGCCTCAATCTTCGATTTCCTGGAGAGTAAGCGAGTTGCGATCCAGCCAGCACGGCGAATTCGCTCCATCAAAATGATGGTGGGAGCCTCTGAAAGTTTTAGCCTTTCGGCTTTCCGGATTTTTAGCTCCGCCAGCTTCGTTAGACGCAAGAATCTGACACGCACAGCGCCTTGCTGACCCGTCGTCAAATCAAGATGAGTGCATACTTGATTGTTCAGCTCAATTATATTCTCGGCAAGGCAATCCCGCTCCTTAATTAAGGTCGCTCTCTCGCTGGCAACGTTAGCCAGGGCCTCGGTTTGATCTGGGCGAAGATACATATTCAGGTTGAAACTTTCTGGTTTCACAAACCGTGCAACGACGTCTTGGAACTCTTCGAGACCAAACAACGTGGCAATGACGTCACTCTCGTGACTGCCAGTATCCTTGGAGCCAAGCAATGAAAACTCTTGTAAGCGATTTCGATCAATAAAGCAGCTTGCCCAGGCGATGCTGCGAGTGACGGGCGCACCATCTGCCCCCACTAGGGACAGGGACATCTTACCCGCCCCTCTTGAGATGTATTGCCTAACCTTGGTCTTACGTCGATCCGACTCTTTTATGTGTCCCGTGGCGCCATACTCCAAGGCTTCACACAGCGAAGACTTTCCGCCTCCGTTAGGGGCATAAAAGATATTTTTGGTCTTACTAAACCTGAGATGGCTTCCTTTGTCCTCAGAAGCAAGTTCACCAAATCCCCTGAAGTTTTTTACCTGCAGATGTGCCAAGGGGCTCAAGCCAGAGGGGGCCACCCAATCAAGCTCAGGCTTAGCATCGAGGACCCTCTTGAAGCGTAATGCGATACGCTGGTAGTCCTTCTGAAGAAGTTCATCAGCTGCTGTGGTCAAGTAGGTTTTTATATGCTCAGAATAACGACCTTTACTTTGGTTGGCCTTGTAAAGGCACCAAAAGAGCGCTAGGTAGGCGTCCGATTTACCATTAAGATGACTTTTAGCAAAGCTCAAAAGGTATTGGCTCATCCCTTTCTCTCCCTGATGATGGGCATAGAGCAACAACTATCCCATTCATATGCCTAACAGCGTATTAAACTGCGCGTTTTATAATTGAATGAACGTGCCGGCATTTTGTTCCGGCAAACGCAGCCTGCCATATTCTCTCAAGCCTATATCCAAAACTCGCGCGCCTGCTGCATTTCCCGGAATGTCCGCTCAGGGTCGAAACCAGAAGATCACCAATAGCTATCATTTTGGTCACTGCTTACCCCTTCCTCTTTAAATGG
The DNA here is from genome assembly GCF_022489065.1 of Vreelandella neptunia. Taxonomy (GTDB): domain Bacteria; phylum Pseudomonadota; class Gammaproteobacteria; order Pseudomonadales; family Halomonadaceae; genus Vreelandella; species Vreelandella neptunia_A. The sequence goes on from NZ_JAKVTW010000034.1 coordinate 9,530, forward strand.
TGGGATCAGCGGTCTGTGCGACCTCCGATCCTGCAACAATCTCCAGTACTTGTCCCAAGTATTGCCTCGCCTCTTGAGGCTCTGTTGACTTCCGCAGGTACTCGGGAATTACCTCGACGAATTCAGACGTAGATACAGGTTCGAGCTCAATCAAAGCCTCTATCATCGCAGGCCGCAGCAGACACCTATCTTTAGGCGTATTTGGGAAATGCTTTGCGATAACATTCTTGCTAAAAGCTTCGAGACGTTCACGTAAGCTAAATTCA
>NZ_JAKVTW010000035.1 GCF_022489065.1 Vreelandella neptunia
TAGAATAAATGCATAAGGAGATCGATAGCGAGCATGGTAGTACTTCAGCTTCTCAATCAGAAATACTAGAAGCAGCTCTTTGCCGTTTTCGGCCAATTTCAGACATCAGTTGGATGGTTTGTAGTAGCCGACAAATCGAATGGCGGCATAACCATAGTCGTCTAGGAAATTTTCGCGTAGTTGACTGTGCATTTTCCCTGAGTCTCAACTTGCTATCCATGATGGCTTGGTTAGCCAAATACCTGTCGAATTAGTGACGCCCAGCGCGTTTGTAACAGCTGAAAATAGTTAGAGCCTACCCATGTTTTCCACTGAGTATCGTTAAAAAATCTGTTCTGGCTGAGCTAGACAACCATGGCGCTAGGTTGTTGCCTCGCCCGGCAACAACCACACCAACAGCGAATTGGCGATAGCAATCAACAAGAAACATGCGAGAACGAAGGAAATCTGCAACAGTATGATCTGTGGCGGTCGCATGTGCTCATTGAACGGGTTGTTTTGTCGAACCCAAGCGACTCGCTTGTGAGCGTCGCGACCTTCACGCTTTCCCGAGAGCTCCTTTTCCCAGTTCGCATGTGGCACTGCCATACTCATTCCGAAGGCCAACGAGTTTGCTGCGCGCACCAGATAGACCAAGGAGATGGGCCATATGGGGTAAAGCACCCAAGAGTATATGGTGGTCATTACGGCGTTCCCGATTTCTCCGCGCGTCAGCTCAACTCGATTCCGCGTAATCTTCTCGGACAGAGACCAGCATATTCCCATCAAGGAAAAAAACGTTCTGTCTAGCCGGCTCATAGATTGACCGGGTTGGTACTCCCATGGGCCCATGTAGCCGGGTGGTGGTTCGAGAGGTCTCGATTGGTGGTCTTTTTCTTGTAGGGCGCCGTAAAGACCTTCCGCTGACACCTTTACAAATCTCGTCACAATGCCCCCCATGAGCAGATAAAGCGCAAGGAGGTCTTTCCAAGCGTAGCTAGGATCGATTCCTATGGCGTTAAACAAAAACTCAGGAAGCGGGTGTACGTAGCGGTCGAACAGCTCAATCGCGTGTTGGATGAGTCCGGGAGTTGGCGCCACTCGCGCGATCGTTTGCTTGAATATCGAGAACGCCGAAAGAAAACATGCCAGCTTGATAACTGGTCCCCAGAGCGCGACTTTGACCACTTGGAACCATTCAAGTTGGTTACGTGATCGCAGGAAGTGGTAAGCGATGCGCATAAAGACCTAACTATTCTGCGCTCGCACAGTGACTTTTGTCTCGCTCACCTCGCCCCCGGAATAAGATAGTGATTGCGAACCGGAGCGGCCTGCTGACTGCGGTTTCTTGCTTGGCCTGATTTTCGGGCACTGCAGTATCAGTAAAGAGCCGCATGCTGTCGTCGCGCGTCATTAAACGGGTGAGCATCGTCTTCTCCCAAAACCAGACAGGCGAAGTCCGGCAATGCCTGAAATAGTGTTAACCGTGAGCAACGGCTTTGGGTCGTCAACCGCCTCTACTATCCAATCAGCATAGACTAACATTCTTCGCTCGGCCATAAGAGGACTTTCAGATCTTTCGCATATATGCCTAAATATTATATTAAATCAGATAACCCACCGATCACTATCTCATCTAATTCTGTAGACGGTTTCCCATCAATGTAGCGACGCTGATGGCAAAAGCCCCTAACGCTCAGGAGAGCGCTAGGGGCCACTGCTTTAGAGAACTTTGTTCAGCTCCCCATAGTCCCCTCCAACACGCAACACCACGGTCACGTCGTTATCATTGCGATTGCGAAAGAACCAACCGTGGTTACCGGTGAACGCGGCTTCCAGTTCTCCCTCATCTTCGGGCACGCCGCGTCCTTTCTCATAGCTGATCGAGTTGCCATTTCCGTCACCGTGGGTGTCGAAATTAAGTGGTCCCCCATCGGACGTCCAAGCGAATGTCGCGACAGCGCCTTCTTCCATCGTCAGCTTGTACTCGGTGCCCTCGCCCGGTGTGAGGGTGAAGCTCACTTCATCGCCCCATGTGGCAGCTTCTTCAGTTGCCTGGGAGGCTGCCTCTTCAGCGGCCAAAGCTTCAGCAAGCGCTACGCTAGCCTCGGGCTGCACCATCTCTTGGTCAGGTACCAAGGAGGCTACTTGCTCCGGCTCTACGTCTGAAGCCTGTTGAGCAGCAGTGTTTGCAGCCGTGGGCGGGTTATCACTTGCTGATTCTTGAGGTGTGCTGGTTTGTGATGCCTGCATGGCAGCGGCTTCGTCATTAGCCTGGTCAAGCTCGGCCTCCTCGGCCAGTTGGGTCTTGATTTCACCCATCTCGGTCAGCCCCAACAAGCGGCCAGCGCCGGTGGGGTCAATGGCATACTCAGCAGGCAGCACGACGGTGATCAGCAAAGCGACTGCAATGACGGCTGCCATCAGCGTAGAACGAAGTAACTTACCTGTTGACGGTAACTCGGCACGGGTGGGAAGGTCGGTATTGTACATTTGGGTCTCTCCTGAATTAGGCGATGAAATAGCCGGTGAGCTGATAACCAACCAGCATAAAGCCAGCGCACATCATGGCGACGTTAGCGGTGTAGGCGTGGCGTAAGAAGCCATTGGTGCGTCGCCAGAAACCCATCACGATAAGGATGGCACTCAGGGCCAGTAGCTGGCCGATCTCTACCCCAACGTTGAACGCCAGGAGATTGGGGACTAATCCATCAGAAGCGATATCGTACTCAATGATCTTGCTCGACAGTCCAAAGCCATGGAACAGGCCGAAGACCAGCGTCGCCACCTTGGTATTGGGCTGAAAGCCGAACCAGCGCTGATAAGCACCGATGTTATCGAGTGCCTTGTAGACAACGGAGAGACCGATGATGGCATCGATAAGGTAGCTATTGATGCCGATATTAAAGTACACCCCTAGCAGCATGGTCGTAGAGTGACCGATGGCGAAGAGGCTGACGTAGATGGCGATATGCTGCATTCGATAGAGGAAAAAGATCACCCCTAGCAAAAACAGGATGTGGTCATACCCCGTCACCATGTGCTTGGCACCGAGATAGCCGAATGAGATCAGGTGAACGCCATAGATCTCCTGGATGTACCCTTTGTCGCCTTCAGCAACGGCGTGGGCAAGGGCTTCACCACTGGCTCCCAGGAGCATCACCAGCAGTGTGAAAAGGGTCAGCGCGTGGCGTCGGGCCAAAACAGGCAAGCCGAACGCACCCCCTAGTTGGGATGGAAACATAAAACCTCCACGGGTTTGTCATTAAGTGTTGGCCGTCCAGTGGACGGCCCCAGTCATCCAGCGATGACCGGCCGTGGAGGACGCTCCAAGCGGTAGACACGACGCAGCGGTAGGCCGCTGCGTTCGCCTAGCCGCAGGGCGTCGCGGAAGTTCGGCTCGACGGCAATGCCCGTCCCAGGCCGATCCGCTTTTTCGTGAAAGTGACTGCCACTCTCATTATGGAGGTGGCGACTATCTTCGTGCTCGTGGCCATGGGTATGCCCATGGCCCTTCTGCACATTCTCATGGAGAGACAACTCAACGCTAACCATGCTCGCCGCCCCATGCGCACGCGCCTCACCCACACTGGTGATTACCAGGCTAGGCAGGAACAGCAACAGAAAGGTCAGATAGCCAAGGCGGTGGCGCAGCCGATTGAGCATGTAGAGCAACCAGGATAAAAGTAAAAATCATAAAAATAGATAACCGTCTGCCTTGAACCATAGCGTTGGCAGAATAACGGCGATAGATTACCATCCCCTCCGGGGGGATAGGAATATAATAAGGGAAAAGAAAATGACAATGCATACTCACCAGTCACATCCCGATATCGTCAAGCGCCTGAACCGCGCTCGGGGGCACCTTTCGAGTGTGACCCAGATGGTAGAGGATGGACGCCACTGTCTGGACATCGCTCAACAACTCCATGCGGTAGAAAAAGCCATTCAGCAAGCTAAACGCACCTTAGTGCTGGATCACATCGACCACTGCCTAGACGAAGCCCTGGGTACTCAGAATCAAACGCAACGGGCACGGGCTGAAGAGTTCAAGACGATTGCACGCTACCTGTAAGCGCTTTTAGGCACCCCTCATTTGAGGAAGTTCTATGCTCGATGTACTCGCCCACCGCGTCTACCGCCATCTCTTTCTAGCGCAGGTCATTGCACTGATCGGCACTGGCCTGACCACGGTTGCTCTGGCGTTGCTGGCTCACGATCTTGCTGAAGGTCAGGCGGGCGTCGTGCTAGGCACGGCGCTGGCGATCAAGATGGTCGCTTACGTGGGCATTGCCCCTTTGGTCGGCGCTTATGCATCACGCCTGCCTCGGCGCACCTTATTGGTTAGCCTGGACTTGCTGCGTGCAGCCGTGGTTTGCGCACTGCCTTTTGTTACCGAAGTGTGGCAGATCTATGTGCTGATCTTTCTGCTCAATGCTTGTTCAGCTGGCTTTACGCCCGTTTTCCAGGCGATGATCCCTGACATTCTCGAAGACGAAGAGCAGTACACACGAGCATTGTCCCTGTCGCGTCTCGCCTATGATTTAGAGAACCTTCTTAGCCCGATGGCGGCGGCGGCATTGCTGATGGTGATGGGTTTTGATGTCCTGTTTGTAATCAATGCTCTGGCCTTCGTTATCTCTGCCGCCCTGGTTATATCGGTGATCCTGCCTGCGTCTCACCCCCTAGAGGAAGCCCCCGGCGTCTGGCGTCGCGTTACTCATGGTATGCGGATTTACCTGAAGACGCCCCGGTTGCGCGGGCTACTGGCGTTGAACCTGGCTGTTTCAGCCGCCGGGGCCATGCAGATCGTCAACACGGTGGTACTCGTACGCTCGGTGTTGAATTTGGGCGAGAAAGAAGTCGCACTGGCCTTTGCCGCCGCAGGCGGGGGCTCCATGCTAATAGCCTTACTGCTGCCCAAGGTGCTGGAACGGGTGTCCGAGCGGCCAGTCATGCTGCTGGGTGGCGTTATGATGGCACTCAGCCTCTACCTGGGCTGGCTGGGCCCATCGTTTGCGGGGCTTGTCGGGCTATGGTTACTGCTGGGCGCTGGGGCCTCGTTGGTCATGACCCCCACCGGGCGCCTGCTCAAACGTTCATGCCAGCCGGAGGAGCGTCCAGCGCTGTTTGCTGCCCAGTTCTCGTTGTCACACAGCTGTTGGCTAGTCACCTATCCGTTGGCAGGCTGGCTGGGAGTGAACCTGGGACTGACGGGTACGTTCGCTTTGCTGGGAACGGTGGCCCTGGCGGCAACGGGGCTCGCGGCCCTTATCTGGCACGCACATGACCCGATGGCTCTTGAGCACGAGCACGCTGCCCAAAGTCACACCCACCTGCACTACCACGATGAACATCATCAGCACGAACATGAGGGATGGGAGGGGCCGGAACCTCATCGCCATTCCCACCATCATTCCCCAGGCTCACATGGGCACGTCTTTGTTATCGATGACCACCATTCCCATTGGCCATCGTAAAACGAGTAAGGACGCGGGCTTGGGAAATAAACGTGGGATGCGAACTGCCAATCTTACTAACGCGGGTATACAACATGCTCACCTTTTATTAAGGCGTAATATTAATAGGAGGTTTTTGCGCAAAGTAAGCTTTAACAGGCTTGCTAGTGTGGCAATGTGTAGGTGTAAAGAAAACGACGCAATCTTATTTTTAGCTTACCGTAACGAATCGACCCGTAACGCACTAGCAAAGTAAATCCTAAGTTTAATACAGCGCTTTCGTTTTAGTAATGTATGACTTGAATGCGCCTGCTGTACTACAAGAGTCCGTTAGAACGGCGTGCAGACAGCAGGCGAGCTTTTATCACCCTACTAAAGGGTCATAAATGGCTCATCTTCCTGGCCTGTAAACGTGTACACATTGTAAGGGCTTTCTTGTGGCCCCGGCATACCCGGTGTGCCAATGGGCATACCCGCCAAACCGATACCGTCAATATCGGGCTGTTCCTCAAACAGCGCCTGCACGGCTTCCATTGGAACGTGGCCTTCGATCCAATACTCGCCCATCTCAATGGTATGGCATGAACCCAGGCCATAGGGCACGCCTGCCTGCTGCTTAATATCACCCAGCTCTACATCGTCAATAATCGTCACTTCTACGCCGAGCTCTTCAAGATGGCGTGCATAAGCGTCACAGCAGCCGCACTGGGGGTTTTTATACAATGTTGCCTCTGGCGGTAACGCCGCCTGGGCGGAGACCGCCCCAAGCAGCATGGAACCAGAGAGTAAAAGCTTGGTGCTCATATGTTGCATTATTTTCAACTCCTTAGCGTGAACGACTGAAGAGGTACTTGGCCAGCGAAGCGATCGCCAAGCCAAGCCAAGCCAAGCCAAGCCAATTAATAACAGCATAGCCAGGGGCATCAACCAGCCTAACCACCCCATTGATCCCATAAAAGCAAAGCATTCCGCGTTCATCATGACATCACTCCTGGTTTATGCCTTGAGCGAAGATGGCGCTACTTAAGATACTGAGGATTGCAGCCCGACCAATGGCAAAGTTCATCCTGTGCTTAACCATGATATTTCCCCTCATCATGTTGCTGATCGAGACATTGCCTTACCCAATAAGAATGGAAAAAGTCGAAGTTAGCTTTCGTTATAAGCCTACAACCTATAGGTAGCCCAAAGGTAAAGAAGAAATCGATCCCAAACCCTAGATTTGTCACAGGTCATTTTTTTCCGCCATTTTCAGCTCTGCTTCAGGTTGGCACGCTATAACACTGACTCAGTTCCATGAAGAAGAGCGCGTACAAATGCTGCTCAAATACATCTCCACCCAAGAAGCGAAAACCCAGCAGCCAAAGAACCCATGAATGCTCTCTTGGTTCTTTAAGAGCAAGATGCCATGTGCCTTGTTCGTCAAATAGGGCACATGAACGATGTCTGAAGGCTCAACCGAATCAGATTTGAAGCCTCCGCGACGAACCATTCAAGCCTAAAAAAATATAAGGAAACGGTATGCAAAAGAAGACGACTTCGCTCCCTATTATTCACGCTACCTTAGCAACGCTGTTGCTGTCGCTCGCAAGCCCAGTGTTGGCCCATGAAGGGGGCGCAAGCACTTCGCCTAAGGATGGCGTCACCATTCAGGATTCCCCAGCAGAGATTGGCATCGAGTTTGGTGGCATGATGCGCATCACCCAGTTTGAAGTGGCAGGCCCGGACGGCCCCGTTCCTCTTGATGGTCAGCCAGGCAGTGAACAGGTCGATCGCTACTTCGTAAAGCCCAGTGACACTCTTTCGGCTGGGGATTACCAGGTGCGCTGGCGTGGCCTATCGGATGACGGGCACATGATGTCTGACGGTTTTAACTTCTCGGTCGAGCCCTGACCCGTGGCCTGGTGGTTCTCCGTAAATAGCCTCGACGTCTGGACCGTCGCGATGATTCTCGTGGCGGCTGGGGTTTACCTTAGTGCCCTAGTTGCGACGGGTGCCGTGTTGTTTCGTCTAGCGTTTCCGCGACTCCCTCATCACGACCGGAGGCGCGTCGCCCGCATGGGCGTCTTTGCTGCCTGGGCGGGGGTCATTCTGATTCTGTTCCAGTGGCCTTTAGAAGCTGGTTACCTTGGGGGCGGCAATATCGCTGCTGCAACCAACCCAATGCTGCTCGGAATCGTGTTTGAGGGTGCGTCCGGGGGCCGGCTAATGCTGGCGGTAGCTGGCTTGCTGCTGGTTCAGGCGATTCAGCTTAATAACTTAGCGCTCTCGAAAACAGCCAACAGCGTGAGCCTAGTAGGCGTTTTATTGGTGATGCTGGCATTCGTGCAGGTGGGGCATACAGTAAACACCCCACGCCTCGTTCTGGCTGGCTTGCTGATCGTTCACCTGATGGCGGCAGCATTTTGGGTGGCCTCGCTTTGGCCGCTGTTCCATTTAGTAGGACGGGGTCACAACCAGGACAATACCGCCCACATTCTGACCCGTTTCGGGAAAATCGCCATAAGCGGAGTCGGCTTGTTGGTACTGGCGGGCGTCACGTTGGCCACGCTGCTAACGGGCGGTCTCACGCCACTGCTCACCACGGCATATGGACAGTTCTTGATCGGCAAGGTATTGATTGTGGCGGCGCTACTGTTATTTGCTGCCGCGAACAAGTGGCGGCTTGTGCCGGCCTTTGAGAGCGGCGACGCAACAGCCCCAGGACGGTTACAGAGAAGTATTGCACTGGAGATGGTGCTGGTCGCGGTTATCTTGTTGATCACGGCAGTGCTGACAAGAGTGTCATCACCGAATGGGTGACTAACAGGTCAACCACCTTGTTGAGCCGTTCCAGAGCTCGAAATTAACGGTCTCCTTCTTATGGGCCTTACGCTGAGGTTTAGGCGGAGGCTGCCATAGGCAATTGCACCAACAAGACGAAAAGTCATTGCTGCAGCGTTGACTCTAATCAGGGGGGGAATCCAGTTAGGGCCCATCATCATGTTAGCAATGCTTTTGGGTAGCAGGCCATATTTTTACGTTAGGTTCAGGCTCGTTTCAGGTTAACACCGTATAAAGAACAAGTGACAATAACCTCTGAGGTAAATGACCATGCGCAACATCTCCTTAACAACGTCTTTGTTTGCCCTTTCACTCAGTTTGATAACGAGTGCGGCATGGGCTTCGCCCGGCCAAGGCAGTGGTGACAATGGCCTAACCGAGGCTGACGTTGACCGCACGATCAGCCTTGAAGCTGGCGATATGTGGTTCGACCCTGAAGCGCTAGAAATGGCGGCAGGGGAG
>NZ_JAKVTW010000036.1 GCF_022489065.1 Vreelandella neptunia
GTTCTTCACTTAGATTCTTTAAGATTAGCGGGCTCTACCGGTTGCAACACATTGAACGGCAGCTACCGCCTCGAAAGCGAGCGCATCGAATTTGCTCAACTTGCCACTACCAAAATGGCTTGCCCGCCGCTCCAAATGGAAATCGAGCGAGCTTTTCTAATGACCCTTAGGCAAGTAACAGCTTGGAGTGTGGATGGTGCGACGCTTATATTATCAAGTGACAATAATAAAACGCGGGCTGACTTCGAGGCTGTGCACCTTTATTAAAGTTTGGTCAGTCAACGTTACTTGCTGAGGTTATAAAATTTCGTTGACTGTTGATGCATAGGATAATGAAAGCGAGCTTAGTGAATATCGCTTTATCCACAGACACGCTTAAATAGGGGGTGTGGATAACGTATATACTGAGTAGGTATTATAGATATGAAAAAGCCGCCCCTAAGGACGGCTTAATCTAATTCTCTAACATGTTGCTTTTAACCACTTTTTAGTGGTGCCGACACCAGGAGTCGAACCCGGGACCTACTGATTACAAGTCAACCTAATTAATGACTTATGTAGTCACATACTATGTTAGCTAGAACTGCGTACCACATTATAAACCACTGATACTACGTGTCAAATTCGGTTTATTTTGTAATTTGCCATGCCGTTTCCTCTCATTGGATCTCATATAGTGTCACGAGAAACGGCACGCATACGGTACGCAAAATGAAAACGGAAAAAAATACTAATTCTCAAAGACGACTACTCACAGATGCCGATATTCGTGCGCTCCCGAAGGGCAAAACGGCGACAGAGTCACAAGCTGGACGAGGGACGGGTGCCACTATATTTGAGGCTCGCGAGTCTGGTGATATTGATGCTTACTTCAGAGTACGGATGAATGGCAAATCTACAAAAATTAAAATCGGCATATTCAAACGCACTGACAAAAAATCAGGTCTCACCTTGAAAGAAATTCGCGATAAAGCACGCGATTTGTCAGCGATTGCCGTTAAACACGGCGATGTTAAGAAATATCTAGAGTTGCAAAGGGAAGCTGAAGAGCGGGAAATTCGTGAACGTGAACTCGCCTTTTCAGAAGTATTAGTAGCCGCTGAAGAAGAAAACAAGACGGCAAGCTTTGAAGAGCTATTCATAGACTATATTGATAGTCTGGAAGGAACGAGAGGGATTGAGTATATCAAGGAATTGAGAAGGGTTTTAAATAACGAGCTTAAGCAAAATCACCAAATAATAATGAACAAAAAAGCAAATTCAATAACTCCAAAAGATATAATAGAGATATTACAACCCATTTGGGACCGAAACTCAAAAAGCATGTCCGGAAAAGTTCGGGCATATCTCCATACAGCGTTTGAGTTTGGGTTAAAAAATGAACACTCACTTAAGCGCAAGAAAAAGTCAATTTATTGCTTAGACAGCAACCCGGTCTCATCAATACCCAAAGACCACAAGACAAAAGCCATAAAAAGATCTTTAAACTCAAAGGAGCTCAATTATTTCTGGCACTCATTCTTGAAGTACGAATCAGTTGGCCCGGTTGTCACGCGTTTTTTACTTTTTCTTACCGCCACTGGTGGACAAAGGGTCATGCAGGTAGCGCGAGAGCCGTGGACAAGCTACGATTTACGCAGAGGAGTGTTGAAGACAGAACATCGAAAGGGAAAAATTGAACCTCGTATACATTTAGTTCCTCTTACTGAAAGAGCAATTAAATTATTGCAAGAAGCACATTCCATCAACCCCAGTTCAAAATACCCTTGGTCTACAAATGGCAAAAAACCGATTGACATTAACACCCTAAGTGACGCTGTAAATAAGTGGATTAACTCACCATTATCGGTCATGGATGGTGAAGAGTTTGAGAAATTCACACCGCGTGATTTAAGAAGGACCTGTGCACAAATAATGCAATTTAAAGGAATACCAGACCTAGATTCTGACATTCTTCAGTCGCATGGAATAAACGGTGTTGTAGAAGATCACTATCGAAATAACCCCTACGCTTTTATGCCAAAAAACTGGAACACTATTAATGCATTTGAAGAAGCACTAAATGATATCTTGAATGGGAAAGACCTCGACAAGGATGACATCTATACGTTTGACTTCTTATAATAGCTGACAAGCGAGCGTCCAGTAACAAATAAATATTCATCTATATATAACCATAGTATTCAGTGGATTAACTATGAAAATCACTATTGAAGTTGATGATGACTTATATGCACAGGCATTTGAGTTTGCCGAACCAGGCTTGGATAAACCATCAGACATTGTTCAAGCTGCGTTGCAAACCTATGTGCGGGCAAAAGCAGCGCGCCGTCTTGCTAAAGTAGGCGGTAATGCGCCGTCGATGTCGGATATTCCACGATGTCGTGGGGAACCTCCAATGGAATGAAAGTGTTGTCTTATATACTTATTATTTTAGAAACGTGGGTCGACATCGCGCCCCAATACGGTTTTTCCATGGCAGCTTTCGGCCGAGGCTGTGTGAAAACGTAGCTGTCGCTATACTCTACCCATGACTGATCGTGGGAGGTACCGATGAAACGTTTCGTCGCAGGTGAATCCCGGTCCCAGGCTACGTTGTTTCCTGAGCTTCTGGATGATTTCGTTACTGAAGACAATCCGGTTCGGGCTATTGAAGCTTTCATTGACGCCCTCGACCTCAGACAGCTGGGCTTCAAAGGCATTGATCCTCATGCCACTGGACGCCCCGCGTATCACCCCGCTGTACTGTTAAAAATCTATCTTTACGGTTACCTCAACCGCGTACAATCCAGCCGCCGTTTGGAACGTGAGGCACAGCGTAATGTTGAACTCATGTGGCTAACGGAGCGCCTCGCGCCGGACTTCAAAACGATTGCCGATTTCCGCAAGCACAATGGCAAAGCGATCCAAGCCACCTGTCGAGACTTTGTCGTTATATGTCGGCGTCTAGGGCTTTTTTCACAGTCGGTCATGGCAATCGATGGCAGCAAATTTAAGGCAGTCAACAATCGAGACCGCAACTTTACCTTGGCCAAAATGAAACGCCGCGCAGAAGAAATCGATAAGAGTATTGAGCGCTATTTACGCCAACTCGACGCAATGGACCAAGGCTCCCCCGTTGTCACAGAAGCGCAGACGACAGGATTGAAGGAAAAGATCGCCTCCCTCACAGAAGAAGTTCAGCAACTGCAATCCATTGAAATTCAAAGGACCGAGGCCCCTGATCAGCAAATCTCGTTGACGGACCCAGATGCTCGCTCCATGACGACGCGAGGAACGGGAATCGTGGGCTACAACATTCAGACGGCTGTCGATAGCCAGCATCATCTGATTGTCGCCCATGAAGTCACTAATGTCGGCAGTGACCGGCATCAGCTTTATCGGATGGCCAAGCAAGCACGCGATGCTAGCGGCGTCAGTGATCTCCACGTCGTCGCTGATCGCGGTTATTTTACAGGTAATGAAATTCTTGCGTGTCATGAGGCCGGTATTACGACGTATCTCCCTAAGCCCAAAACCTCGCCGAACCAGGCCAAAGGCATGTTTCCCAGGGAAGCGTTCCAATACGTGAAGGAGCGTAACGAATATCGCTGTCCTGCAAGGGAGCGCTTGATTTGGCGCTTCAAGAACGTCGAAAAAGGCCAGACGCTCCATTGTTATTGGAGTTCGGCCTGTCCGAGTTGCTTAATGAAGTCGCAGTGCACCACGGGTATCTATCGGCGCATCAGGCGCTGGGAACACGAAGAGGTACTGGAGGCGGTAACATCACGTCTAGATCAGACGCCGGATATAATGCGCACCCGTCGTCAAACGGTTGAACATCCCTTTGGCACGTTAAAAGCGTGGATGGGAGCGACTCACTTTTTAACCAAAGGGCTTAAGAACGTCAGCACGGAAATGAGTCTTCATGTGCTTGCCTACAACATGAAACGCGTCATGAATATCCTCGGCCCCAAGGGTTTGATCCAGGCATTGAGGGCATAAGTCCTTAGTCCGGACCTAGCTCTGCCAAGCTTGTGGTAGCCAATAACGCTCTTTAGTAAGCGCTTTTAGGCTTTATCTCGACTCACTTCAAATGTTGGCATAACGAAGGAAGGCGTTCTGGTCTGTCTTGCTGGCCTGTTAGTGAGGGCAAAACGGCTGAGCACTGTAATCGCCAACTGATTTTGGGTTTTCACACAGCCTCGGCCAAAAGCGGTCCTTTAGGTGCCACTGACATAACGCCGCCAGCACGCGCGGCTTTGCAGTGGAGGCGAAGCCGCTACGTACAAACCGTCGCTGTGCTTGCGTGTGTTATGTTATTGGCTCAAAACGGCAAGCTCAAACCAGAAGACTGAGCAACATCATAAAGGCGACGGGCCGCATCGTAGTCATTCCATGTCTGGTTTGTATAAAACCGATATTCCTTTTGATCTTGCGAATCAAAATAAAACAACACAAATTCACCATACTCTTCAATTTCATTGAATGAGTACCTTAAGGAAACGGTAAAACGATCAGTTTGCAACTGGACACTGGAATTATCATCATCATATATCCATGAAAACTCACCGTTCTCAGTTCTTTTAATAAGCTCAACAACAAAATCTTTGATCTTAGGAGGGAACATACTCATCTCTCTTTGCAGGATTAATTTCTTCAAGGCATCTTTTTATATTTAAAATATCTATTTGAATTTTCGATTTCTTTTTTTTGTCCAGCGGCGCTTTAGGACTCGTATGAGTCGCTTGTTGTAAACTAAGCTCAATATTGCCCAGAACACCGTTTATCTCATTTACACGGCTTTCTGGACCAGATACTCTAAGGTAAGTACGCCTAAAGTGTTGAAAGCATTTCAGCGACAGTACGTAACGCTCGCCAGATACATGTTCATTAACTTCATCAAGCACTGCAAGGCATTCGCTTACAAGTGAAGCGCCATTAACATCCCTAGCCTGCTTAAGAAGATTTCTGGCCTCGTCACGAATACTTTTAGAAACGTGCACGCTATGCAAGACTTCAAACACTGTCACCAGCAACGCTATTAAAGTCGCGACCACTCCAAAGTACGAAAATTCATTGAGATAACCATCATTTCCGATAACTTCGTCTTTGAATTTTAACGACGCAATAAGAACACCCAATGAAATTAATAGGTATGCGATTCTGATCCAGTGGTTTTTAAGAAAATTCATTTTTTCCTACATATCCTCGTAGAATATAACGCCTCAATAACCGGCGACTGGAACGGAGCGAAGTACAAGCTGTCCGGCGCCAAAGGCGCGTAGCTCATTGAGCTTTAGAAATTTCTTCCATCACTTCCCAATAAAGTCGTCAACACAAGTCATGTAAAGCTCGAAAACGTTTTCAATCTGCTCAATAGTAAAGCAAATTACCGGCCTTAATGTAACGTAGTTAGATTTAGCGAACTTATTAAAACGAGTGCCGTGATCTTTCGTATCTGCGAAGCTTGGTCCGTAGTGTACCAAATGATTTCTTAATTCCTGAAGTAAAATTAAATCTTTCCAATGGGCAGCCTTAGTATCTACCCCCCCTCCCAGCACCTTTTTAGCATAGGTCAGAGACCTTGATATGCCTCGATCTTTCAGGTCATGGGGGGAGAGCAAGATGTTGCTTTTTTCTCGCTCCATTAGGACAAGTTCATCAAAGTTTTGCTCTATTACTGCGTATGATGAAATGAAGATAGCTCGCAGCAAGCTCTGTCTTGTGGCGTTCAAATTGCCAATGACATTCATCCCATCATCAGCAGAGCAATTCGGGAGTTTTGCCGCTAGATGCTCGTCAGCAGCTTTAGCAGCCTCTAGCAAATACCCGAGGTCGATAAATGAAAGAAATCTTGGAACGCTAAATGTTGTATCTTCAAGCTTCTGCATAATTTCCAGACCTGCCTAACAGTTTATTAGTGCGCATGCGTGTTTTTCTGGCAACCAGAACCCTAACTTTTTACCTGTAATGCATTAAAATTTATAAAAAAATAAAGATCGACTTAGCGGTACTCTTTGCCTGTCGTAAAACGTGCCTACTGCGGAAGTTAACTTTGGGTCGTTTGCGCATATAAATTCCATTGACCCCACTGTATGAGCTTAAACATAACACTTGCAAAATGCGCGCCCTTGGAATGGAGACGAAGGAGCAATGGAAAGGACGTCGCTGTGTGTGGGCTGGATAGGTAGGCTAGGCGTCATCC
>NZ_JAKVTW010000037.1:2500-6116 GCF_022489065.1 Vreelandella neptunia
CCGCACGGACAACCGAACCATGATGATCACAAGATCATCGACCAAACCTCCTCATACTTTGAACCAGGTGAGGGGGCGGGAAAAAGTATACTTTTGATCAACGGTTGTCCCTCCGCAAGGAAGGGCACCGGGTGACGTTCTGCTTGCAGAACGCACCGACGCTGTCGGAGCACAAAAGGACCGCCAGCGTTTGAAGAAGTCTGACTTCTTCTGGATCAAATCAAGCGCGAAAAGGGCGTTTGGTGAATGCCTTGGCAGTAAGAGGCGATGAAGGACGTGATACTCTGCGATAAGTCATGGGGAGCTGAGAATACGCTTTGATCCATGAATTTCCGAATGGGGCAACCCACCTGACACTCTGTTAATATTGCCTTTCGGGGCAGCTATTAATGGGGTTAAACAGGTATTTTTAACCTGAATACATAGGGTTAAAAAGGCAAACCCGGGGAACTGAAACATCTAAGTACCCGGAGGAAAGGAAATCAACCGATACTCCCCTAGTAGCGGCGAGCGAACGGGGACCAGCCGAGCCTTGAGTGTGAATAGAATGGTCTGGAAAGGCCAACCATAGTGGGTGACAGTCCCGTATATGAAGCACGATTGGACGTATTAAGTAGGGCGGGACACGTGAAATCCTGTCTGAACATGGGGGGACCACCCTCTAAGGCTAAGTACTCCTTACTGACCGATAGTGAACCAGTACCGTGAGGGAAAGGTGAAAAGCACCCCGACGAGGGGAGTGAAACAGTTTCTGAAACCGGACGCCTACAAGCAGTCGGAGGGACCATGAGTCCTGACGGCGTACCTTTTGTATAATGGGTCATCGACTTGGTCTATCTAGCAAGCTTAAGCCGTTAGGTGTAGGCGCAGCGAAAGCGAGTCTTAATAGGGCGAATGAGTTAGATGGATCAGACCCGAAACCGAGTGATCTAGGCATGACCAGGCTGAAGGTTAGGTAACACTAACTGGAGGGCCGAACCCACACCTGTTGAAAAAGGTCGGGATGAGTTGTGCCTAGGGGTGAAAGGCCAATCAAACTCGGAGATAGCTGGTTCTCCGCGAAATCTATTTAGGTAGAGCGTCATCCGAATACCCCGGGGGGTAGAGCACTGGATGGGTAATGGGGCCCCACAGGCTTACTGATCCTAACCAAACTCCGAATACCCGGGAGTAATAGATGGCAGACACACGGCGGGTGCTAACGTCCGTCGTGAAGAGGGAAACAACCCTGACCTACAGCTAAGGCCCCTAATTCATGGCTAAGTGGGAAAGCATGTGGGACGGCCAAAACAGCCAGGAGGTTGGCTTAGAAGCAGCCATCCTTTAAAGATAGCGTAACAGCTCACTGGTCTAGATAAGCTGTCCTGCGGCGAAGATGTAACGGGGCTCAAGCCATGAGCCGAAGCTTAGGATGCACATAGTGCATGGTAGCGGAGCGTAGTGTGACATAACTCCATGTGTCTTGTGTTTTACAGCGGACAGCCGCGCTCTAGTAGCGTAGCGGTAGCGCATAAAGCAATGGACACAAGGGGTTTTCTGTGAAGCCGGCGCGTGAGCGATCCGGTGGAGAGATCACTAGCGAGAATGATGACATGAGTAGCGACAAACAGGGTGAGAGACCCTGTCGCCGAAAGTCCAAGGGTTCCTGCTTAAAGCTAATCTGAGCAGGGTAAGCCGACCCCTAAGGCGAGGCCGAAAGGCGTAGTCGATGGGAACCAGGTTAATATTCCTGGGCCAGGAAGTAGTGACGGATCTCGAGGGTAGTTCATCCTTATCGGATTGAATGGGCTGCTTAGAGGTTCCTGGAAATAGCTCTTCCGCTAGATCGTACCCTAAACCGACACAGGTGGACTGGTAGAGAATACCAAGGCGCTTGAGAGAACTATGTTGAAGGAACTCGGCAAAATACCTCCGTAAGTTCGCGAGAAGGAGGCCCGGTTCGTACGCAAGTGCGGGCTGGGGGCACAAACCAGGGGGTGGCGACTGTTTACTAAAAACACAGGGCTCTGCGAAGTCGTAAGACGACGTATAGGGTCTGACGCCTGCCCGGTGCCTGAAGGTTAAAAGGAGATGTGCAAGCATTGAATTGAAGCCCAGGTAAACGGCGGCCGTAACTATAACGGTCCTAAGGTAGCGAAATTCCTTGTCGGGTAAGTTCCGACCTGCACGAATGGCGTAACGACTTCCCCGCTGTCTCCAACATAGACTCAGCGAAATTGAATTGCCTGTCAAGATGCAGGCTTCCCGCGGTTAGACGGAAAGACCCCGTGCACCTTTACTCCAACTTCACACTGGCATCAGGCCAAGCATGTGCAGGATAGGTGGTAGGCTTTGAAGCAGGAACGCTAGTTTCTGTGGAGCCATCCTTGAGATACCACCCTTGCTTTGCTTGATGTCTAACCGCGGTCCGTTATCCGGATCCGGGACCCTGTGTGGTGGGGAGTTTGACTGGGGCGGTCGCCTCCTAAACAGTAACGGAGGCGCGCGAAGGTTGGCTCAGAGCGGTCGGAAATCGCTCGTTGAGTGCAATGGCAGAAGCCAGCCTGACTGCAAGACGTACATGTCGAGCAGAGACGAAAGTCGGCCATAGTGATCCGGTGGTCCCGAGTGGAAGGGCCATCGCTCAACGGATAAAAGGTACGCCGGGGATAACAGGCTGATGGTGCCCAAGAGTCCATATCGACGGCACCGTTTGGCACCTCGATGTCGGCTCATCTCATCCTGGGGCTGGAGCAGGTCCCAAGGGTACGGCTGTTCGCCGTTTAAAGAGGTACGTGAGCTGGGTTTAGAACGTCGTGAGACAGTTCGGTCCCTATCTGCCGTGGGTGTAGGATACTTGAGAGGAGTTGCCCCTAGTACGAGAGGACCGGGGTGAACGATCCACTGGTGTACCAGTTGTTCCGCCAGGAGCAGTGCTGGGTAGCTATGATCGGACAGGATAACCGCTGAAGGCATCTAAGCGGGAAGCCCCCCTCAAAACAAGGTATCCCTGAGAGCCGAGGTAGACCACCTCGTCGATAGGCCGGAGATGTAAGCGCAGTAATGTGCTCAGTTGACCGGTACTAATTGCTCGATAGGCTTGATTTGATCCAGTAGAAGCTGGACTTATCCGTCGGATAATATCCGATGGAGGTCAGGTCAAAAGTACACCATGTGTACAAGACTTGGATTTATATGACTGATGATCGGCACGTTCGCTGCGCGGACGTGCCGGTGATGTTCTTCCCTTGGTTTGGTGGTCACAGCGCGAGCAAAACACCCGATCCCATACCGAACTCGGCAGTTAAGTGCCGTTGCGCCGATGGTACTGCGTCCTAAGACGTGGGAGAGTAGGTCACCGCCAGACCTAGCGAGGAACATCAGATTAATCTCTCTCACGATAACAACAGAACTCAAATGGCGCACCGGGCCTCCCGCTGCGCCATTTCTGCGTTCCAAGGCAAAAAAAACTAACACCACAAAATAAGCGTCAAGCGCCACCGCTCCGGTGATGATAAAAAACGCTCGGTCGTAATATAGCAGGGCGTAAGCGTAAGCTTGTGGGCATAGTGCCTATGTGATCTTGCCCCCATTTCACCGGACACTCAGGCGGTTGCGATTTGAGCTGCGATGAACT
>NZ_JAKVTW010000038.1 GCF_022489065.1 Vreelandella neptunia
CTTACAAGAAGGGCAGGACGCGGTGCTTCGCGTCACTAACCTGCTTGATGAACCTACTTCTATCCATTGGCATGGCCTCATCCTACCGCCGGAAATGGATGGTGTGCCTGGTGTCAGCTTTGCCGGTATCGCCCCTGGTGAAACTTTTACCTATCGTTTCCCTGTCAGGCAGAACGGCACCTACTGGTACCACAGCCACTCAGGTCTGCAGGAACAGCTAGGCCATGCGGGGCCGCTGATTATCGACGCCGCCGAGCGCGAGCCTATCCGTTACGACCGTGAGCATGTGTTACTGCTCACCGACTGGACCTTTGAAGAACCGATGTCGGTGTTCCGTAATCTGAAAACCATGGAAGGCTATTACAACTTCCAAGAGCGCACGATTGCTGATTTTTTCGCCGATGTACGCGAAAAGGGTTTCTCACAAACCGCCGAGATGCGCGGTATGTGGGCCCAAATGCGTATGAGCTCGCGGGATATCGCCGATGTCACCGGCAGCACTTATACCTACCTGCTCAACGGCCACTCCCCCCAGGAAAACTGGAACGCGCTGTTCAAGGCCGGTGAGCGGGTACGGCTACGCGTGATTAACGGTTCGGCCATGTCATACTTCGATGTCCGTATACCTGGCTTGAAGATGACCGTGGTGGCCGCCGATGGCCAACCGGTCCAGCCCGTCCCTGTTGATGAGTTCCGCATTGGCGTGGCGGAAACCTACGATGTGCTTGTTTCACCTGAAGACGACCGGGCATACACCATCTTCGCCGAAGCCATGGATCGCAGCGGCTATGCTCGCGCCACGCTAGCCCCACGTGAAGGCATGCAGGCGGAGATTCCTGAACGCCGTCAAATTGCCGACCGCGGTATGGAAGCCATGGGTGCCCACGGCATGGGTGGTATGGATCATTCTGGCATGTCAAATATGGAAGGTATGGATCACTCCAATATGCCGGGAATGAGCAGTGACGATGCTGGTATGGAAGGCATGGATCACTCCAACATGGAGGGAATGGATCATTCCAGCATGGCGGGGATGGACCACTCCAGCATGTCCAACATGCAAGGCATGGATCACTCTAATATGGGTGGCATGGCGGGTGAACAGGCGAAAATCGGCGAAAATGGCTTGCTCGTTGCCGGTGAGGCCCAGCCCGGCTCTCGCTACGACCAGGCGGGCATCGGCATCGACCCTGATGAACGTCGTGTTTTAGTCTACCGCGATTTAAAAGCCTTCACGCCATGGCCTGACCGCCGTGAACCAGGCCGTGAGCTTGAGCTGCACCTGACCGGCAATATGGAACGTTATATGTGGTCGTTCGACGGTAAGAAGTTTAGCGAAGTGACCGGCCCCATCCATTTTGAGAAAGATGAGCGACTGCGTCTTATCCTCATTAACGACACCATGATGGAGCATCCTATCCACCTCCACGGCATGTGGATGGAGCTGGAAAACGGCCAGGGTGAATTGATTCCGCGCAAACACACCCTGAATGTGAAGCCCGGCGAACGCGTGTCTGCGCTGATCACCGCTGACGCCGAGGGTAGCTGGGCGTTCCACTGCCACCTTCTCTATCACATGGATGCCGGTATGTTCCGCGTTGTTCAGGTTTCTTAAGGAGGCAGTATGAAAACCAAGCACTACTTAACCCTCGCCAGCGCCGCCCTCGGCATGGCCGCTGCCACGACTGCTCAAGCCGAAGACGGCTATGCTGCTCCCGATCATTGGCCCGCACCCACGGTAGAACACAACATGGGCATGGCGTTGTTCGATCGGCTTGAATACACCGTTCCCGACAAAGGCCAAGACGCCGTGGTATGGGACTTTCAAGGCTGGTATGGCGGTGATATCAACCGTGTTTACCTGAAGTCAGAGGGCGAAAATGTCCAGGGCGACGGCGAGGATGCTGAGTTTGAATCCCTGGAACTACTCTATAGTCGCCTAGTGGCTGATTTTTGGGAGTTACAGGGCGGCGTGGGTTACCAGGGTGGCGTCTTTTCCGATGACCACGCTGAGCGAACCTATGGCGTAGTGGGCCTACAAGGTGTGATGCCCTATGGCATTGAGACTGACGTTGCCATGCAAGTGAGTGAAGATGGCGACGTGGCTGCCAGTTTTGAGGGCGAATACGATCTGCGACTCACACAGCGGCTCTACCTACAGCCGCGCACCGAAATCGCCGTGGCCGCCAGTGAAGTGGAAGAGTTTGGCGTGGGCGAAGGGCTTAACTCGGTTCGTGCTGGCCTGCGGCTAGGCTATGAAGTCACCCGCCGCTTCGCCCCCTATATCGGTGCTTATTGGGAGAAAGAGTACGGTGATACAGCGGATCTATCCCGTGCCAGTGGCGATAACACGGAAGATACTGGAGTTGTTGCAGGTGTTAGACTGATGTTCTAACAACTCTGGTAATGGATAACTTTTAACGTCACCAAGTGGTGGCGTTTTTTTTATTTTTTTATTTTTAAATTCAGCTTCGTTTCAAAAACCACAGCTAATATAAACAAGTCATCAACCACTGGAGTAATTATCATGAAAGTTAAATCAATTATCTTTGGAACACTTGTAGCCAGCATTCTTTCAACACCTGCATTGGCTAACTTCGGCAATACAACCCAGGATCTGCCCCTACTTGAAAGAGGCGTCTCTTCTACACAAGTGCTTGCCCAGGGCCAATCAAAGCGTTTCAATATTAACATTGAACAAGCGACTACGCTGAAGGTGGCAAGCGAGCACTTTCCAGGCGCAACCAGCACTGGAAACCGTATCTCCGCTGTGCTTTATAATGCAGCGGGACAGCAGGTAGCAGAAGCATCCAGCCCACGTGGCCATTTTGAAATGGTCCGCCAACTGCAGCCAGGCAATTATCAACTTGAAGTGACAGGCAATGCACTGGGAGGTACTAAAGAAAATGACAATAACCGCTATGAGTTACATGTTGACTATTAATATATAGTCACTAATTTAAGATACAGGGCCAGCCTTTATGCTGGCCTTTTTATTTAACATATATTTCTATCGTTGCAGAAACCTATTCGTAACCGTAGCTAGAATTATTAAAATAAATGAGTAGGCTATACTTGCCTGTGTGTAGCACAAAGGTTCTATATTTTTAGTAAATACCATGTTCTTAGCGAAGGAAAATCAATGCCAACGTCAACACCCACTGCCTATGCACGGGTTTACCGGATGAAAACCGCTGAGCACATGTGCCCGTTCGGTTTGAAGACGGTTGATCTACTCAAGCGCAAAGGCTTTAAGGTCGACGACCACACCTTAACGTCTCGCGATGAAATCGATGCTTTCAAAGAACAGGAAAACGTCGACACGACGCCCCAGGTGTATATCGGTGACCAACGTATCGGTGGCTATGAAGAGCTGCGCAAACATCTGGGAATGAGCGTTCCCAATGCAAAAGAAACCACTTATCGGCCGGTAATTGCCATTTTTTCTACTGCGCTGCTGATTGGCTTGGCGATTAGCTGGGCTACTCAGGACACACTGTTTACTGCACGCATGCCGGAGTATGCCGTGGCCACGGCGATGGTGCTGCTGGGCCTGCAGAAGCTGCAGGATGTCGAAAGTTTCAGCAGTATGTTTTTGAATTACGACCTTTTGGCCCAGCGCTACGTGCCCTACAGCTATTTTTACCCCTACGCCGAGACAGTTGCAGGCATTTTAATGCTAGCTGGTGCGTTAATTTGGCTTGCAGCACCACTGGCACTATTTGTCGGTACGGTGGGGGCGGTCTCCGTCTTTAAAGCCGTTTATATCGACAAGCGTGAGCTTAAATGCGCCTGCGTCGGCGGCAACAGCAATGTGCCACTGGGTTTTGTGTCGCTAACCGAAAACCTCGTGATGATCGCTATGGGACTGTGGATGCCGTTGCGGATGTTGTTGGGGTAAGACCCGTACTCTTACGCCAAACCATGATATAGGTCAGTTAAATGACTGAACCATATTCAGGTTACGTTCAGCTAACTCAACCACACTTGGTGTTGAACTTATCCCACACTGGCCTAAGGCGGTGAACACGCACGCCTTAGGCTTAATCCATAGGAGTGTTTGCATGGCTGACCAGGATAGAACGCCACATTACGAAGAAGGAAGCCTCTCACTAATCGGTGCCGTAGCACTTGGCACTGGAGTAATGATCGGCGCAGGAATCTTTGCGTTAACTGGACAGATGGCGGAAATGACCGGCCCTCTATTTCCCCTAGCCTTTTTGGCTGCCGCGGTCATTGTCTCTTTCAGCGCTTACTCTTACGTCAAAATGTCCAATACTTACCCATCTGCCGGGGGGATTGGCATGTATTTGCAAAAAGCGTATGGCTCAACGCTCCCCACCGCTTTCCATGCGCTATTGATGTATTTTTCCATGGTGATTGCGCAGAGCTTTTTGGCGAGAACTTTCGGTTCTTACACGCTGGAGCTATTTGACCTGGGTGATCGCGCTGTGTTTGTGCCACTACTCGGTGTGGGCTTATTGCTCGCGGCTTTTTTGATCAATTTATCCACCAACAAGTTGATTGAAACAGTTGCCTCGGTGCTGGGCTTCATCAAAATTGGCGGCATCATCGTGTTTGGTGTTGTCGGTGTTTTTATTGCAGATTCTATCGACATGGGTACTGGCGGGGATGCGCCATCCCCAACCCTCTCAGGCTTCTTGGGCGCGACGGCGCTAGGTATTTTGGCTTTCAAAGGTTTTACGACCATTACCAATAGTGGCTCGGAGCTGAAAAACCCAAAGCGCAACCTGGGCAAGGCCATCATGATCTCCATCGCGCTATGTGTAGTCATCTATGCGCTTGTGGGCTTTGCGGTGGCCAGCAATCTTTCCTTGTCTGAGATTATCGAAACTCAAGACTATTCGCTGGCGGCAGCGGCTCGGCCCGCACTTGGTGAAGCTGCCGTTGGCTTTACCGTTGTTTTAGCCATGCTAGCCACAGCAGGCGGGATCATCGCCAGTGTTTTCGCCGTATCACGCATGCTAGCCATGCTGACTGAAATGAAATTGGTTCCACACCGCCACTTCCATATGCCAGGTAGCCTGCAAAAGCACACGTTGGTGTACACCATTGTGTTTGGCTTAATCTTGACTGCGTTTTTTGATCTTAGCCGTATCGCGGCGCTCGGCATTATTTTTTACTTGATCATGGATATCGCTATCCATTGGGGAGTGCTGCGCCATCTCAGGAAAAGTGTGGGCGCTAACGCGGTTATTCCAAGCATTGCCATTCTGCTAGATGTCCTCGTATTGAGTGGCTTTGTTTGGGTAAAAGCCACTTCAGATCCACTGGTACTTATCGTTGCCGCCGGATTGATGGCCGTGCTGCTCATCGGCGAATGGCTATTTCTTGCCAAGCGCAACAATTCAGCCGATAGCGAACAGTTTCATTCCCACTAACCACAACTGTACATGTGAAGAGCCCCGGATATTCTATATACCAGTTCGGCTCTTAAAGTAACGCCTTTCATACTCAACCGGTGACATGTTATCACTTGTGCTATATCAGTGACCTCAGGGCAGTACACCGTCATTTTGAACGGTTATTTAGAAATGTCGCATGTTAGGCCAATCTTGGTGTGAATCGCTGTGCTCGTGATCAATTACCTCTCTCATTCCTGCGTAATACAGGTCTCGAAGGGGGTGGGGCCAGGTGACCCAAAGCTGGCCCGGTGGGAATACTGCACACAAAGAAAATTTTCGCTTGGCGTCGGACAGTAGGGGGGATGTTGCATAGATAGAGGCGGTGCCTTGTCATTGTCACCAAAGCACGAGGGGGAATACTGCATAGATAACCAGAGTGGGAATGTTGCACAGCAATGATCTGTTCAGCTTGGAAGTGAAAAC
>NZ_JAKVTW010000039.1 GCF_022489065.1 Vreelandella neptunia
GCACGACAGAAGTCTTCACGTCGAACCCTGCGTCCCTCGCCTGTTGTTCGCTCAGGCCAACCCCGGCGACCTGTGGATCGGAGAACACGACCCAGGGCATGACAGAATTGTCATAGCGCTGATCATCGTCCAGAACGGCGTTTTTCACAGCCAGCTTCGCCCCGTAGGCTGCCATATAGACGAACTGGTCTCGGTCGGTCACGTCGCCCGCCGCAAAGATGCCAGGCACCGACGTCTGCATGTCGTCGCCGATGACGATGGACCCGCGCGTGTCGGTCTCTACGCCGGCTTCCTCCAAACCCATACCGTCGGTATTGGCACGCCGACCTGAGGTCGAAACAAGATGATCCGCCGTAACCTCGACGGGTTCACCGTCTTGGATGACCCGCAAGGTCACGCCCGCCGCATCACGTCTGACACTCTCATAGCTCAGCCCGGTCAACAGGGTGATCCCTTCGACCATGAACGCGTCTGCCAAAGCCTCGGACACTTCCGGTTCGGCACCGGGCAGCAGGTGTGACCGTGCAACCAGCGTGACCTTCACACCCATCCGGCTCATCATCTGAGCCAGTTCCGCCCCGATGTAGCCCGCCCCGATGAAAATCAGGCTTTCTGGCAGGGTTTCGAGTTCCAGCAGACTGGTGCTGTCGAGGGCACCGATATCCTCGATGCCGTCAATCGTCGGTAGGACCGGATGACCTCCGGTTGCGATGATCATCTTCGGTGCGGTCAGGGTGCGCCCGCCGACAATGACGCCACCCTCGATCAGCCGCGCCGGACCCGCGTCGATATAATCGACGCCCGCGTATTCTGGCAGCAGGTCAGCGTATTTCTTTTGGCGCATCGTCGCCACCAGATCGTCTTTTGACTGGATCAGCGTTTGCCAGTCATCGACCTGGGCGTGACCGGACAGGCCGGGAAACCGCTTTGCCGCATGTGCGCCATGGATTGCCTCTGCCGCACGTATCATCGCCTTGGACGGCACACAGCCGACGTTAACGCAGGTTCCGCCGATGGTGCCATGCCCGACAAGTGCAACACGTTTTCCCGCGTCAGCAGCCGTGATCGAAGCTGAGAACCCCGCCGATCCGGCCCCGATTACGATCAGGTCATAGCCGCCGGTTCCGTCGTCATTCTTGTTGAAGTCTTTCATTTCAGCGCGCCTCGTGCAGATCAGAGTTTTTTCGTTTGGCCACGATCAAATAGATGATCGCACCAAGGGCTATGAGCGGTGTCAGCATGCCAAGCATTCCGAAGAACATGCCGACTCCTGTGCAAGATCCCATCATCATTGCGTTGCTCCATTTGATTTCATTCGGTTGAGGACAAAGGCGTAGACGCCAACAGCCATGAAAGCGCCGACCGTGATGCGCAGGGCAAAGCGGAACTCGATCCAGATGATGAACACCGACAGCAAAGCCGTGCTGGCGGTCGCCCAGATTTTCGGACTTGGCCCCGGCCGTCCAGCGCGCAACCAGAGCGCCTGCGCCACGATGGCAAGGCTGAAGAACAGCAGCGGGAACAGCGCATAGTCGAACCAGCCGGTGAAGGCAGATAGACCAACGCCAGCAACGACGACGACCAGAAGGGGTGTGAAGCAGCACAGGGCTGCGAACAGCGCGCCGCCCAGCCCCCATTTCAGCAAACGGTCGGGATCTTGGGTATCTTGGGTCAACGTGCAAACTTTCTATTTGAAGTCGGAACTGCGGCTGACTGGCGTGAGAGAGATGACGACAGCGCGTCACCTCTTGCCCCGTCCGCAGTCAGGATCCGGTTTTGGGCAAGACCTGAGCGGGGTAGCCATTCGCGGTCACGGCGGCGATCAGGCCCTCCACGCTGGTTTCGGTATCGTCGAAGGTGACGCTGTAAACGCCCTGCCCATACTCGGGGCCGTCTGCGAAGCTTTCGATCTGAACCGATGGGACGCCGCGCATGGAACTGGCAACGATGAAGGAGCAGGAGGGACAGGTCAGTTCACTGACCGAGATCTCGACCCTACGCTCTTCCGCGAGGGCCGCTGAGGATAGCGCGGCAAGGGCCAGCGCCGAAGACAACAGTATCTTTTTTATGGTTTTGATCCTTGCTCAGAATTTCAGGATGAACGGCGTGATGTAGGGAAAGACCATCGCTACAGCGACAATTGCGGTAGCGGTCCAGAGCGTCGCCCGCATGACCTTGCGGTTGATCGGACGGGCACAGGTGCCATCGGCGCAAGCGTCCGGACTCACCGGCTTGTAGGCCTTGTAGAACCCGTATCCGAGGAACGCGGCACTCAGCGTGAAAGTATACCATTTGTAGGCGTAGAGCGCGCCGAGCTGCGCGATGAACACGCCTGTCACGCCAAAGCTCACCAGTAAGAGCGGCAGAATGCAGCACGAAGTCATTGCCAATGCACCTAGAACACCAAAGCCGGTCGCGCTCCATCCTTTCGCCGTGTCATCGCTGACCTGGCGTGTTTGATCGGGCGTCTGTGCCGTGAAGCTCTGTTCCATGGAATCGCCCTTGCTCAGATATTTCCACCGTTCTACGGTCTGTAGTTGATACAGGCTCAAGGGATTTCTGCGAAAAATGGATAACAGAAGCGTGACAGCACTCCGGCGCGTTGATCTGGCGCGCGCCACGGGCTGCAATCTCGAAACCATCCGTTACTACGAGACGGTCGGCATCATGCCGGATCCGCCCCGCACCGCAAAAGGATATCGAAGCTATGACGATGCTCATGTCAGACGGTTGAAATTCGTCATGCGGTCCCGCGATCTTGGCTTCTCACTGGAAGAAATTCGCGGTCTGCTCGGGTTGGTCGATGACCGATCCCAGACCTGCGCTCAGGTTCAGACCGTTGCCGAGGCACATCTTCACGATGTGCAGGCGAAGATAGCCGATCTAACGCGGATTGAACGTGTCCTGTCGGAGACCGTCGCCCGATGCACAGGCGACGCCGCCCCAGAATGCGCGGTTATCGATGCCCTGCTGGAAGCATAAATTTCGCCGAAGATTTTAGGAAGTCAGGTCGCTCGAACAGAAGCAGCCATTCGTTGCACCGCAGAAAATCGGTAAAGAGGGCTCTTTGCGGACCTTCTCCGTACCAGCACAGACCGTTCAGAAACGACCTTTTTAGGAATGCCCTCAGCTATTTGAGCGGTCGTTTAATGTTGCGGTGTGCATCAGCACATGGGTGGTCGGTCTTAACGCGATACCTGTCGCGCGGAGGCTTTGTACGGGCGCTGTTGCGCAAATCCGATGCTGGCCGCAACTCCGCTTTCCCCGGACACACTTATCCCACGACCGTCGTGAAAGGTATGCCGAGCGCGGTGAACCGATTCAGCACTGCGGCGCGGACCTGAACCTCGGCAACCTGGCGATCAAAGTCGCGCGCCATGCATTGCCCGGCAGTCGCTGCTTGCAGCGATGAGAGGGAGACGCTGACCGAGCTGCTTCACGCAGTTCATCTCCGTCTCGGATACGGCTCCGACGGTGATATCCGCTCCAGCGTCGCCAGGGCGCCCGGCCAAGATAAGTCGAGGCCCGCAGAGCTTCGTTTCGTGCCCTGGCGCCAGCGGTGGTCGGTTTCCACGGTTTGGCATTCCGGCGAGGCGGGACTATTGCGGCCGCGCCGCGGTCGGCCCCTCTCGTGCATGTAAACATACACTGCCGGGCCGTGGATAGCGTCGTGCCATTTTCGAGTGTCGTAGGCACCATTGGCGGTGACGGTGGCGATCTCCTGGTCCGACGCGACCTGGGCGAGCAACCCGGGCAGCATCGGCGCATCTGCGACATTGCTGGTGGTCACTTCTACGGCACGGATTTCCAGTGTTTCTTCATCAATTCCGAGATGAAATCTTGCGCCAAACCCGCCGTTTTGGGCCGCCATGCTTGCGCGTATGCCACTCACCTTCGCCCTCCACCTTGATCCCTGTGCTGTCCACTGCCCGGGAGTGGTTTGCTTGCAAACCATGAGAGGGGACGAGCAAGTGCAGCGGTCCCGTCGAACCCCGATACGGGATCGCCACATTCAAGGTCTTTTGGCGGCCGCTCAGTGTGCTGAAATCGGGCACAGACCAATCGAGCCCGGCGAGCTTCAGCAGGCTCGCGACAAACCAGTGGTCTGCCGTAGCGCCATCCCGAACAGGACCTTGATCGTGAGGCAAGCCTGAATGGCCGCATCGCTGTAGACCTGTTGGCGACCACACTTGCCGGATGGTGCAGCTTCCCAGACCATCGCCGGGTCGAACCAGACAGTCAGTGATCTTCGTTGCCGCAGCGCGCGGTTGTAGTCATGCCAGTTTGTGGTCTTGTAGATCGTCTTTGCGGGAATGCTCGTGCCCGCAAGCTATCACACTGGATTCACGCGGTGAATCCCAGACAGCGTTTGCGCAACAAGGCCGCGTGAATCCATACGGTAAGACAGACACCGTGAGCAATCCGACCCCCGCCCGCTACCGCACGACAAACTGGTCCGGCTACACTGCGCCTCTTCGCAAACGCGGGTCGCTGTTGATCGGGTTGGACCAGGAAATGACTTGGCTCGCGCCGCATGACGGCAGCCCCGGTCGCCCTGCGGTTTTCTCGGATGCTGCGATCCAGTTCGGTATTGCCAAGTTGATTGCCCCAGTCTGTGAACCTTGGAAAAGACAGTATTATGCGGCCATTTCGGCGGTGTAGTCGGCCCAGAGGCTGAAAGCATCGGAGCGGGCGTGGCGGTATGAGGCTGCGGTGAGTTGGTAACGGCGGGGATGGAAAATCAAGTTGATCTGATCGTGTGCAGCTAGAAACCTTTGAGCCTGCCGGTGGGATTTAAACTTGCCGAAGATCTTCTCTCGTTTGCGGGTCGGCCGATGCGAGACCTCGATTGCGTTGTTTAAACCCTTGTGGGAGCGGTGGTCAGCATCCGGAGCAAGTATTTTGATCGGCTTGATGTAGCTGCGCAATTTGTCGGTGATGACGACCCTCGGTTCGCCAAACTTGGTAACCAGTCTTTTGAAAAACCGCTTTGCTGCCTTGGCGTTTCGGCGAGTTTGGACGATGATATCGAGGGCGTCTCCATTTGGGTCGATTGCGCACCAGAGCCAGTGCTTCTTGCCACGAGAGTGTCCGATCTTCTGTGTAACTGCGCTTTGGTCCATGCTTCCTAAGAGGAGCAAGGACGATGACGATTTCCAAGGAACTGCTGGACGAACTTCTAAAGGGCTGCGAGCGGCCTGAGGATCTGCTTGGCGATGCCGGGCTGATGAAAGAGATCAAGATCAAACTGATGGAACGGATGCTCGGGGCTGAGCTGACTGCGCATCTTGGCTATGAGGAGGGCAAGGATGCGCCATTGGGCCAGCCCAACCGGCGCAATGGCAGCGCCAGCAAGCGCCTAAAAGGTCAAGACGGCGAGGTACCGATTTCAGTTCCCCGTGACCGGGACGGCAGCTTCGAGCCCGAATTGATCAAGAAGGGCCAGACCCGGATTGACGGCATGGATGACAAGATCATCGGCCTTTACGCTG
Organism: Vreelandella neptunia; assembly: GCF_022489065.1. Lineage (GTDB taxonomy): Bacteria > Pseudomonadota > Gammaproteobacteria > Pseudomonadales > Halomonadaceae > Vreelandella > Vreelandella neptunia_A. The sequence continues at coordinate 5,493 of NZ_JAKVTW010000039.1, forward strand.
CCGGTCTGACGGTCCGTGACATTCGCGCGCATCTTGAGGACGTTTATGGCCTTCAGGTCTCGCCCGACCTGATCAGCCGCGTCACCGACGCTGTGCTGGACGAAGTCCGAGAGTGGCAGTCCCGAGCGCTGGACCGG
>NZ_JAKVTW010000004.1 GCF_022489065.1 Vreelandella neptunia
TTTGTAGAAAAATTACAAATCACCCACCTTCGCGGAATGAAACCCCTTCGGCACCAGCCTGATTGACGGTTACACTAGCGTTATCTACCGCTCTTTCCACTACTGTGCCGAGGATCGCCATGAGCCACCACTTGTTAACCGTCGACTCATTAAACCGCGAAAGCGTAGACCACTTACTGCGGGTCGCTGCGCGCATGGAGCCGATTGCTCAGCGACGCCAGGTAACGCGAGTATTAGAAGGAGCGGTACTCGGTAATCTATTTTTTGAAGCCAGTACCCGAACACGGGTTAGCTTCAATGCTGCCTTTTGCCGTTTGGGTGGCAGCGTATGCGACACCACCGGTTTTACCTTCTCTTCTATGGCTAAGGGTGAGTCGCTCTACGACACCAGCCGCGTTATGAGTGGTTACTGCGACGCGATTGTCATGCGTCACCCTGACCAGGGTTCGGTAGCTGAGTTTGCCGCCGCGACCAATGTACCGGTGATTAATGGTGGCGATGGGCCAGGGGAGCATCCAAGCCAGGCACTGCTTGACCTTTATACGATTGATAAAGAGTTTCAGCGTTTAGGCAAATCGCTGACGGGTGCGCATATCTTACTCACCGGCGACTTGAAGTACGGGCGTACCGTGCATTCTTTAATTAAGCTGTTGTCACTTTATGATCCGCTGCGCATTACCCTGGTATCACCGCCAGGACTTGAGATGCCTTCCAAGCTGATTGACTTAGTGGCGTCTCGTGGCCACCGCATTGAGCAGCGCGAATCACTGGCCAGCGACTTTGCCGATTTAGATGTTGTGTACACCACGCGCATTCAGAAAGAGCGCTTTACCGACGAGATGAATGAGAGCTTTCAGGGGCTCTCCGATGACTTTATGGTCAATCGTGATTTTCTCGATCATCGCTGCAGTCAAAGCACGATTGTGATGCACCCGCTGCCCAGGGATAGCCGCCCCGGCGCCAATGACTTAAACGTAGACCTTAACGGCGACCCGCGTCTGGCGATTTTCCGCCAAACCGATAACGGTATCCCCATGCGAATGGCGATTTTCGCAACGTTATTAGATGTCGACAAATTGATCGAGCAAGATTTGCGCCCGGTGCGCTGGTACGTTCCAAGCCAAACGGGCACGCTGGATCGTTAAAGCTTAAGAACTTAAGAAGAGCATTTAAAGATATCGGTTATAGGGATAGACGCCCGCCAGGTAAACCTTCCTGGTGGGCAAACCAGCCTTCAAGAATAAGAATGGCCGCAATACCATCAACACTATCTTGACGATAATTACCTTTGTGACCAGCTTCTCGGGCGATCATTTTCGCCTCCCGCGTGGTGCCACGCTCATCGACCATTTCGCATGGGTGGCCAAAACGACCATGCAATCGATTGCCAAACTTGCGCGCTCGAGTGCTCATCTCTGACTCGCTACCATCCATGTTAAGCGGCAGCCCCACTACTAATAAATCCGGCTGCCACTCGTTAAGTAACCGTGTCACAACATTCCAATCAGGAATCCCATCTCGCGCTGTCAGCGGAGTGAGCTCGCGTGCGCTGCGCAGTAGCTCGTTGCCTACCGCGATACCAATGCGCCGAGTGCCGTAGTCAAAGGCCAGGATTAGACGCTGCCCCGCCTCGGCCATTAAGCGTGCCCCGCATCTCGGGTCATCAAATTAAGATCAACGCCGAGTAAACCCGCCGCTGCCGTTAACCGTTCTACCGGGGGGGTATTGAAGAGTACGTGACTCTGAGCCTCTACCGTTAGCCAGCTATTCTCTTTCAGCTCTTCTTCTAGCTGACCCACTTCCCAGCCTGCACAGCCCAGGCAAACTAAAAAGTGCTCTGGCCCCTCGCCGTTCGCGAAAGCCTGCAAAATATCCAGTGATGTGGTGAGCGCGATGCCATCTTCCACCTGGATACTAGAGTCCCACTGCTGGCTATCGCCAACATGCAGAATGAAGCCGCGATCTTTATGCATGGGACCGCCGTAATAGACCGGCGCATTACGGTGCGGACTTGTTTCACCGCCCAGCTCTAGCTGATCAAACAGGGCTTCAAGGGTGATCTCTAACGGTCGGTTAGTAATCACCCCCATGCACCCGTTGTTATCGTGATCGCAAAGATAGATCAGACTAGCGGCGAAATTAGGGTCATCTAAATGCGGCATGGCCATTAGAAAGTGATGTTTCAAACTTTGCATGCGTCTCCCACTGCCTGCTGGCATTTCAGCAAGCGTAGCGTAATGAGTGTAATTATAAGGCGTAGGGGCGCGCTTATGCTAAGCGGCGCTCAATAGCATCCAGCAGTAACCCGGCGATATTCGTGCCGCGCTGGTCATCAATTTCACGTACACAGGTGGGGCTAGTGACATTGATTTCAGTAATATAATCACCGATCACATCAAGACCCACGAACATTAGGCCCTTTTCACGAATCATCGGCTGTACCTGCTGAATAAGCCAATGATCACGCTCGGTAAGCTCGCGACTCACGCCCCGCCCTCCGGCAGCCAAATTACCGCGGGTCTCACCCGCCGAAGGAATTCGCGCCAGCCCAAAGGGAACGGGCTCACCGTCGACCAACAGAATACGCGTATCGCCATCCTTGATTTCTGGCAGGTAGCGCTGGGCCATGATTTGCCGCTGGCCGCGTAATGAAAGCTGCTCAATCACCGCGCCAATATTGCGACCTTCTGGGCCTATATGAAAAATACCGGTGCCACCCATACCATCCAGCGGCTTGAAGATCACATCGCCGTGTTCAGCGTGGAAGGCGCGCAAAACGTCGTCGCGGCTCGCGACGATTGTAGGTGCACAGCATTGGGGGAACTGCTGGGCAAACAGTTTTTCATTACACTGCAACAGCGCCGCCGTTGGATTAACGATCAGCACGCCTTCCCGCTCGGCAAAGCCCAGCAGATGCACAGCGTTAATAAACTCTGCATCGACCGGCGGGTCTTTGCGCATCAACACCACATCAAGCTCTACTAACGGGCGCGCCGAGGGTTCGCCTAGGTCGTACCAGTGATTGGGATCACGGTGTACCGTTAACGGTCGCATACGGGCATAGGCTTGCCCCGCGTTCAAGAAAAGATCTTCCTGCTCCATATAATGCAGGGTATAGCCACGCTCCTGGGCGGCCCATAGCATGGCCATGGTGGTATCTTTCTTGTAAGCGATGTCATTGATGGGATCCATCACAACGCCGAGGTGCAGATTTGATTGGCTCATTAGGGGCACTATCCAAACATGAACAATAAGCCCCCAGTATGCCGCACTGCCCGCTAGGCTCCAACTGCACCAGCTAACTACTCGCTCAGCGCACCAGGCACCAAGCGGATAGCATCAGGCTCCAGGGTGATCAACTGCTGTTTGTAAAGCCGCCCAATGGCTTGTTTATAGGCGCTTTTACTCACTCCTAAGCGAGCTTTAACTTCATGAGCTGGGCTTTTATCGCCCAGTGCCAAATAACCGCCGCTTTCACGTAATGCCTGGAGTATCTTGTCGCCAACCACATCGAGGCGGGCAGCACCTGGCGGCAGTAGAGAGATGTTCAGACGCCCATCTTCACGACGCTCCCTGACATAACCCTTAACGGACTGACCACGGCGCAGCGGCTGAGTGACGTCGTCTTGATAAATGAGCCCCCAATAGCGGTGGTTAACCACTACCTTCATTCCCAAATCAGTTCGCTCCGCCACCACCACAGCGACCTCATCACCTTTTTCCAAGGCCCAGGCGTCATCGGTCAAAAAGCGATCCAGCTTCATCGTGGCCACTGGCCGACCCTGGTCATCGCTATACAGCATGACCAATACACGCTTGCCAGCATCAGGGCGAAAATGCTGCTCACTAAAAGGCAGCAATACATCTTTGGGCTGCCCCCACTGCAAAAAAGCCCCCACGTTATTGACCGCCGTGACCGTTAGGTACGCCACTTCTCCCAACTGGGCAGATGCATCGCTGGCGGATCGCGGGGATGAGTGTGACTCACGTACCATGGGTAACGTCCTTCAAGAAATATAGATCAACATTATGGTGCCTAGGGAGCGCAGGGCAAAGCAGGATGGCGTTTTTTAGTAGCTGAAAGCATGCTCACCACCTAATAAAGCAAACAGAGCATAACCTGCTACTATCAAAACATTAGCCATAATTAGGCGCGGGGGAGCGAACATGGAAGGGTTCACGCTTTTTGATACGGTAGTGTTGATTGGTTATATCAGCTTAATTGCCTGGATCGGTTCGCGATTCGGAAAAGATCAGCACAATCCAGAGGACTATTTTTTAGGCGGTCGCAAAATCCCTGGCTGGGCGATTGGCCTTTCGGTAATGGCAACACAAGCCAGCGCGATTACGTTTATTGGCGCACCGGGCTGGGGCTTTGAGGGTGGCCTTGAGCGGCTGGTAACGTTTATCAATGTGCCCCTGGCTATGATCGTGTTGATCTTGGTATTGGTGCCTATTTTCCATCGCGCCGGTATTTATAGTATTTACGAGTTGCTAGAGCGCCGCTTCGGCCCAGCCACACGCACCCTGAGCGCTCTACTGTTCCTTGTGGCGCGGGGCTTGGCTACCGGCGTGGTGCTTTATGCACCGGCGCTAGTGCTTGCAGTGGTCACCGGTTGGAGCGTTAACCTCACCATTATTATTATGGCGGTGTTAGCCATCAGTTATACCGTAATGGGTGGTATCAGCGCGGTGATTTGGACCGATGTGGTGCAGATGTTCGTACTCTGGCTAGGCGCCTTGTTAAGCATCTTCTTTTTGGTGACCAGCCTACCTGGCGGTTGGGGTGATGTATTCAGCTTTGGCGCCGCCAGCGGGATGTTCAATGCCATCGATCTGTCCTTCGACCCCAGCGTAACTTACTCGCTATGGGCCGGGCTTTTCGGCGGCTTTTTCCTCCATGTAGCCTACTTTGGCACCGATCAGAGCCAAATTCAGCGAGTGCTCTCCAGCCCTTCAGTGCTCGATGCCCAGCGCTCGCTGTTGATTGGCGGCTATCTGCTAATTCCCCAGATGCTGCTGTTTCTATTTATTGGCGTTATCTTGGCCACCTACTATCAACAGCATGGGCTAACGCCTCCCGAGGATCTCAATGAGTTACTGCCACGCTATGTTGTCAGCGCGTTCCCCTCAGGGATGGCCGGGCTGGTAATTGCCGGGGTGTTTGCGGCGGCGATGTCGAGTCTCGACTCGGCGCTTAACTCGCTGTCAGCGGTGACCGTGCGCGATTTTTATAGCCGCTATATCAAACCCAATGCCAGCGATGCGCATTACTTAAAAGCGTCACGCGTGGCCACCGTTTTCTGGGGGCTTTATGCCACGCTATTCGCCTTCTTTGCAGGCAATCTTGGCCCGGTGATTGAAGCGGTTAACCAAATCGGTTCGTGGTTTTATGGGGCTCTGCTCGGCACCTTTTTACTAGCAATTTTCAGCCACCGCTCCAATGCCCGAGGGGCGATGGCCGGACTGATTACCGGCATGCTCTCCGTTTGGGCCGTCTCTGCACTACTCGATATTTCCTGGCTATATAACAACACCGTCGGTGTAGCGGTTTCGATGAGTGTTGGCTATCTCGTTAGCCTTACAGCGCCCGCGCCCAGCCACGATCAGTTAAGCGATGTAATGATGTCCGAAGCAGCGCCTGATATGCAGGCAGTATTGGCCGCCAGAGCCGATAATGCCCAAGCGATTGGCAAAGAGGCGCGCTTGACGCGTCGACGCTGTATCGGTCTATTCGCTTGGTTTTGCATTATGCTGGGAATGCTAGCACTGCTACAGGGTTGGGCGAATGGTTAAGCGCTTAGCACTTACACGGCGGATTGACGAAGACGCGGCCAAACGGCGGCTACAGCGCCTCGGCGCCAATGCCTGCGAGCCTGCCTGGGTTGGTCTTTGGGCAGCGGCACTGGGAATGCCTGGTGGGGCCACTGGTGCTTGGCTGCTGTGCACAAAAGAGATGCGCCGAGCGCTGCTGCTAGTGGGAGCTGAGCTACCTTTCAACGCCCAAGAACCCCGTACAGGTGTTCATATTGATAGCGGCTTGCCGCCAACGCCAGAAGCACTTAAGCGGCTGTGGCTGTGGGAGCGGATGGCAACACCGCGCCATTGGCGAATTCAGGTTCAGGATAGCGTGCCAACACCGTTATGGCTGCCCTGCTGGCTGGGCTATGCACCCGGCCGACAGCATCGCCTGCTAGTGATCAGTGGCCTATCGGGTGAACCGCTACCGATGCTCAAATCCATGGTATTAAAGGGGCTTCTGCAAGCACATCAAAAACAACAGCTCTCAGAAGTGAGCGAGTAACAATATAGCTCTGTATAGAAGGATGTTAACGATAGTAAGTACTTACAAATCGCCAAAGTGGTGCTGCAACAAGGAGAGCGCCACCACCGGAGCAGTTTCGGTACGCAGAACGCGCGGGCCGAGGGTTAGCGGCGTAAAATCAGCGGTTTGAGCAGCGGCGATATCTGTCTCGCTTAAACCACCTTCTGGGCCTATCAGCAGCGCTACCGAAGCCGGGCGGTCTTGGCGATTAAAGGCATTACCGGTCGCCAGATGCAGCATCAGGCGCAGCGGTTCATGCCGCTCTTCTAACCATGCCTGAAGTGTTATGGGAGAATGTACTGGCGGCACGACAGCCCGGCCACTCTGCTCACAGGCGCTGGCAGCTACCGCCTGCCAGTGCGCCAGCTTTTTATCTTCACGGTCGCCTTTTAACCGCACATCGCCACGCTCGGTGTAGAGCGGTGTAATGGCCGCAACGCCCAATTCGACGGCCTTTTGAATGGCGTAATCCATTCGGTCGCCTTTAGAGATAGCTTGGCCCAAATGAACGGCTAGCGGCGACTCGCCGCTGCCCGTCCATATTGACTCAACATGCGCCACTGTCTGCTTGCGACCTACCTCCACCAAGCGGACACCTGCCTCAATCCCTTGGCCATCAAACAGCACCAGCGGCGTGCCTTCACCCATGCGCAGTACGCGAGTGATATGACGGGCCGGGCCTTCAGGTAATACCACGTCACTGCCCGCTGCCAAAGAAGCAGGCACATAGAAACGCGGCATTTTGCCATGTTGGGCGTACCAATCAGCAGCACTCATTACTTAGTGAGTGTTCTCTGCTGCTTGCTGTGCCTGCTGAGCTTCGCGCTGCTTACGCTGAGCGTACATCGCTTCGAAATTAACCGGCGCCAGCATCAACGGCGGGAAACCACCGCGATTAACTAGATTATCTACGCACTCACGGGCATAGGGGAACAGCAGGTTAGGGCAGAATGCACCTAGAGTTTGTTCCAGCTGTGCGCCTTCGATACCGGCAATACGGAACAGACCAGCCTGCTCGACTTCGGCCAGGAAAGAGGTTGTGCCCGTTTCGTTATCGTTCACCTGAGCGGTCACTTTGACCACGACTTCGTACTGGTCGTCAGCAATTTTGGTGCTGGTGGTGTTCAGATCCAAATTCACCTTGGGCTTAAACGACTGCTTAAACACTGAGGGCGAATTAGGCGCTTCAAACGAAATGTCTTTTACATAAATGCGCTGCAGTGAAAATTTAAGCTGCGGCTTTTCATCTGCTGCGGCGCCAGCCTGCGGGGTGTTGTTATCTTCCGCCATGAGAAAACTCCTAATTATTTATTAAGTAAATATAGCAATGCTTACTTTTTAACCACCGGAAGGCCATCGCCTTGCCACTGCGCCATACCGCCTCTCAACTTGTAAGCGCGCTCAAAGCCTGCTTTGGCGAGTTTGGCCTGTGCGGCACCAGAACTCTGTCCGTGCTTGCATACCACAATGATCGGCTGGGCTTTCACTTTTTCCAGTTCGTTCATGCGGCTATCGAGGTTGCTTTGCGGAATATTGCGTGCCCCAGCAATATGCCCGGCTTTGAAATCCTTGCTTTCACGGATATCCAGCACCACCGCATCTTCGCGGTTAATAAGCTGAGTGGCCTGCGAGGCGGTCAGTGCATTTGTAGAGGCGCTGCGCGTTTCATAAACAATCCACGCGATTAGCACCAGCAAAAATGCCCCAACCAGCAGGGGGTGGTTCTGTACGAATTCGAACACCTGATCGATCATCGCGAACACAATCTCTTGGTCAATGCAGAAAAAAGCGGCCTAACCGCTGCCAAAACGCGACAAGTATACACGTCAGATAGCTTCCCGCGCAGGCCTAACTCATGACGCCTGGCAGTTGCCTGCGTTATGATGCCCCAAGCGTGCGCCCATCGCGACCCCGAATTATTGAGTCGTTCGGCTTGCCAATCTTAACGAGGTTTTTATGGATACTTCTCGTACCCCGCGCCCAGTGGCGCTGATTATTCTCGACGGCTACGGCCACAACCCCGATAGCAACCATAATGCGGTGGCCGCTGCCCATAAACCGGTGATAGATAAATTATGGGAAAACCGCCCCCACGCTTTCGTTCACACCGATGGCCTTAACGTGGGTCTCCCTGAAGGACAGATGGGCAACTCGGAAGTCGGCCATATGAATATTGGCGCCGGACGTATCGTTTATCAGGATTTCACACGTATTAGCAAGGCGATTAAAGACGGCGACCTGGATGTGAATGAAAACCTCACCCAGCCGATTGACGAAGCCGTCGCTAACGGCCGCCCAGTGCAATTACTGGGCCTGCTCTCCCCGGGCGGCGTGCACAGCCATGAAGACCACTTTATTGCCATGGCAGAGCTGGCCGCACGCCGGGGCGCGCAGCGTATTTTTATTCACGCCTTTCTTGATGGCCGCGATATGCCACCCCAAAGCGCCCTGGCCTCGATAGAGCGCGTCAATGCTCGCCTGGCCGAGCTGGTAGGCGCTGATAACGGTTTTGTAGCCTCCATTATTGGCCGCTTCTACGCCATGGATCGTGACAATCGCTGGGAACGCGTTGAGCAAGCGTACCGGCTGCTGACCGAGGGACACGCAGAGTATTACGCCTCCAGCGCAGAAACCGCCCTGCGTGACGCCTACCAGCGGGGCGAAACTGATGAATTTGTGGCGGCCAGCAGCATACCGCAGAAGGATGGCACCAAAGAGCACGCGGTTACCCTCCAGGATGGCGATGCGGCGATTTTCCTTAATTTCCGCTCTGATCGCGCCAGGGAACTAACCCGTGCCTTTGCTGAACCAGATTTTAAAGACTTCGAACGTCGCGCTTGCCCCAAGCTTGCGGGAGAAGGCCTAGTGATGATGACCCGATACGCCGCTGACATTCCTGCGCCAGCCGCCTTCCCGCCGTCGGATCTAAACGACACGCTCGGTGAGGTAGTGGCTAAACGCGGCCTAAAACAGCTGCGTATTGCCGAAACCGAGAAGTACCCTCACGTCACGTTCTTCTTTTCGGGCGGCAATGAAGCCGCGTATGAGGGCGAAGAGCGCATCCTCGTGCCCTCCCCGCGCGACGTTCGCACCTACGACGAAAAACCTGAAATGAGCGCGTTTGAAATTACTGACAAGCTCGTCGACGCCATCGATGGCGGCAGCTTTGATCTTATCGTCTGCAACTACGCCAACGGGGACATGGTCGGTCATACCGGTGACTTTGACGCCGCAGTTAAGGCCATCGAAACCGTCGATACCTGTGTCGGCCGTGTGGTCGACGCCATTGAGCGCGCTGGGGGTGCCTGCTTGATTACCGCCGATCATGGTAATGCAGAACAGATGGTGCATCCTGAAACAGGCGCTCCGCAAACGGCTCACACGACGTTTGTAGTGCCCCTCATCTATGTCGGCGAGCGTGCTGCCACGCTTAATGAAGGCAAGCTATGCGACCTGGCTCCCACGCTGCTGACCATGATGGATCAGGAACAGCCCGAGGCGATGACGGGTAAATCACTGATTCATTACAAGTAGTGACCATGCGGCCATGGTTAGCTCTGACACTGCTGCTGGCGTTAAGTTATACGCCAGCGGGCGTTGCTCAGCAGGATGAAGGGACGGCGCGCCAGCAATTGGATGCGATTGGTCAAGAGATCGAATCCGTTGCGCAATCCCTCAGCGCCACTGGCGAGGCACGCGATAGCGCCGAGCGGGAGCTTCAGCAAGTTGAAACAAAGCTTGCCGAAACCCACCAGCGATTAGATACCCTGCAAGCTGAGCGCCGCCAGCTAAACGATGAAACGACCCAACTACGCCAGCACCGAGACAGGCTGGAAAGTGAACGAACCGATCAATACGCAGCGCTGGGCCAACAGCTCTCAGCACTATACCGTTTGGGCCCAACACCGCAGCTCAAACTGCTGCTTAACCAGGGAGACCCTGCTGAGCTTGATCGTATGCAGGCGTATATGAACCGGTTAACGGAAGCGCGTAATCGCCGCCTCACCGCCATCGCCCGCCTCGATACGGCGCTTGCTAATACCCAAAATGAGCTAAGCGAGCGACAGACCCGACTCGATAGCTTGGCCGAGGAGCTAGAAGAGCAGAGTGAATTGCTCGCTCAGCGCACCACCGAACGGCGTGGCGTTATCTCCAACCTGGATGACCGCTACGGCAGTGAGGAGGAGCGGCTCGCCGACCTCAATCAGAGCCGCGAAGAAGCCGAACGCGTGCTGCGCAATATTCAAGCTGAAATGGCAAAACTTGCCGAACCTACGCCTACTACGCATATTGTCAGTACCCAAGGTGATTTACCTTGGCCGGTACAGGGCTCGATCAGCAGCGATTTCCACTATCGCGACGGCGTGCACTATAACGGTATCGTGATTCAAGCTAGCGCAGGCACTCCTGTCACTGCCGTGCATACTGGCCGAGTGGTATTTGCCGACTGGATGCGCGGTTTTGGCAACCTGCTGATTATCGATCACGGCGACCAGATCATGACGCTGCATGCCCACTTGCAGCAGTTCAGCGTCAGGCTTGGTCAACAGGTTAGTGGGGGTGATGAAATCGGTCGCGTAGGGAATAGTGGTGGTCAGACCCGCGCAGCGCTCTACTTTGAAGTTCGCCGCGGCGGCGAACCAATTAATCCGCAGCGTTGGATTGCGCGCCGCTGACGGGATAAGCTGCACTACTATTAATGTCTCAACCGTATTAACCGTTTCAACTACAGGGTGGCACGCAATGTCGCTACCTATCGCCTTGCGGAGTCTGCATGACGCTATCTGTTACCGTGGTATCGGCCCCCGCCAAGCGCTTCTTGGCCACCCTGCTGCCGATGGCTTTACTGGCGGCCCCGCTGCCACTGCTCGCTCAGCCATCTGGCAGTAGTGATGCGCTGCCATTAGAAGAGATTCAAACGTTCGCCGAGGTTTTCGAGCGCATCAAGCGTGCGTATGTAGAAGATGTCGATGACCGTACGCTGCTGCGCAATGCCATGCGTGGCATGCTTAGCGAGCTGGATCCGCACTCCGCCTATCTAGATGAAGAAGAGTACCAAAGCTTAAGAGAATCAACGCAGGGTGAATTTGGTGGCATCGGTATCGAAGTAGGCACCGAAAATGGCCAACTGATGGTAATTACGCCGATTGATGACACCCCCGCTTCACGCGCCGGGTTGCTGTCGCGGGATGTGATTGTTGCCATTGATGGCACCCCTACCGACAGTATGTCCTTGCAAGAAGCCGTGACCCTGATGCGTGGAGAGCCGAACACAGAGCTGCGTATCAGCATACTGCGTTCAGGTGAAGATTCGCCGCGTGAATTTATCCTGACCCGTGAAGTCATTCGCAGTGAGAGCGTTAAGCATGAGCTGCTTGAGCCCGGTTACGGCTACCTGCGCGTCAGCCAATTTCAGTCACGTACACCTGATCAGGCTCGCGAGGCACTTGAGCGAATGGCCCGTGAGCAACCCTTGGAAGGGTTGATACTCGATTTACGTAATAACCCAGGAGGGGTATTGCAAGCCGCCGTGGGGATTGCCGATCTGTTCCTGGATGAAGGGCTGATCGTGTATACCGAGGGGCGCTTGTCGGATACCGAGATGTCGTTCTCCGCTTCACCAACCACACCCGCCGGCGATGTACCGCTGGTCGTGTTGATCAACGGCGGCAGTGCCTCAGCGGCAGAAATTGTTGCTGGCGCGCTGCAAGATCAACGCCGCGGCGTGATTATGGGCACCGATAGTTTTGGCAAAGGGTCAGTGCAGCAGATTATGCCGTTAGGCAATGGTGAAGGACTCAAGCTCACCACGGCGCTCTACTACACCCCCAACGGGCGATCGATTCAAGCACAAGGCATTGAGCCCGATGTAGAAGTAGTGCGCGGGCGCTTAGAAGTCGCCGAAAGCCGCCGTGAAATTCGCGAAGCCGACCTTGAGGGGCACCTCAGCGCCCAACAGGCGCCTCGTGATCGCCAGGAGATGGCAGAACGGCTGCTCGACGATTACCAGCTCAGCGAAGCGCTCAATCTACTCAAAGCGCTTAATGTGGTCGACCGTCGTCGCCGTTAACGACAACTAAGAGGCAGGCGGCCGCGCTCTCCGGTCGCCTGTCGCATTACTACCCGCTTCAATGGCACCAGCTGATTCATGCCGCTCATACCCAGGTTTCGCGCCAGTGTTAGCGCCGGGTCATGACTGCCAAACAGTACTTTAAAGCCCTTCATTAACCCCAGCATGGCACTGTTATCAAAACGCCGACGACGCTCATAGCGCCTCAAGGTGCTTAGCTCGCCCCAGGGCGCGCCGCGCTGCCAAGCCTGCACCACCTCTTCAGCCAATACGGCAGCATCCATTAGCCCTAAATTAACGCCCTGACCCGCCAGGGGATGAATACTGTGGGCAGCATCGCCCACCAGAGCAAAATGCGACTGAACATAGTGGCGGGCATGTCGCTGTACTAACGGGAATCGATGCGCCTTATCGCAGACCGTCACCTCGCCTAAGCGGTAACCAAATGCCTCACCAAGCGCATCTCCCAAGCCTTGCTGAGACAGTTCACTCAACTGCTTTGCATGCTCAGCAGTGGTCGACCATACGATTGAGCAGTAACGATCATCGCCTTCAACTGTTAAGGGCAGAAACGCCAGCGGGCGCCCATCGATAAATGCTTGCCGTGCTATACCGCCATGGGCTTTCGCACACTGCACCGTTGTTACGACGGCATCTTGCTGCATATCGTCGCTAGCCACCTCAATACCGGCCATTTCGCGCAGCACAGAGTGGGCACCATCGGCCGCGATGATTAATGGCGCATGTAGCTGGCGCCCATCGTCAAGTATCAGCCAGCTGCCACTGTTCCGCTCCAGCGCCTCAAGCCGCACACCAAAAAACGGTGTGACGTTAGGATGATCAAACACTTGGTTGTTCAGTGCGGCCAGCGTGATCGTGTTCTCAACAATATGGCCGAGCACAGCCACTCCCGCCTCATCCGCCGAGAAAGCGATCTCTCCACTCCCTTCGGCATCCCATACCTGCATACCTCTATAGGGCGTTACCCGTGTTTTCTGCATAGCGGGCCAGGCACCCAAATGCGTCAGCAGGCGTTGAGAGACAGGCGTCAGCGCGCTTACCCGAGGGGTGGGCAGCTTCTTAGTGGCTTTATCAAGGCTGAGCGGCGCCGGCTGAGCCTCCACAAGCGCTACCTGCATACCCGCTTGCGCTAGTAGCGCGCATAGCGCAGTGCCGACCATACCGCCGCCGACAATCACTGCCTCAAAATTTTCCACCGACGCTGTCGCTGATGATGAGTCCATATCCAAAGCGTTCCTGTTTTAGTGGCAAATAGCTGTAGGGGCAAATAGCGTTAGCGTTCCAGGCCCATGGCGCGGCGAGCGAGACTTCGACGCAGCGGCCCAACCAGATTCAGGCCAATTAATCCGGCGGCGCGGGCATGAGGCAGCAGCGGGAAGGAGAGCCCAAACAGCCGCACTAGGCCGTCGCTAAAGCGAATCACGTTGGCGCGATCTTGGGAGCGCTGCTTCTCAAACGCTTGCAGTGTGCTCATATCGCCCAGCGGTAGCCTGGCATGCTCACCCTGCTCCAGCGCTTCGACAAGATCCATTACCCCACGTAAGGCCAGGTTAAACCCCTGCCCTGCGACGGGATGTAAGGCGTGAGCAGCGTTACCTAACACCGCCAGTCCTGGCCGCACCGGCTCTTCTGCGGTGACCAGCGAAAGCGGATAGGCGTGACGGGTGCCGACCTGTGTAAACCGCCCCACTCGATCGCCAAACGCCTGCTGTAACTGCAGCAGAAACTCACGCTCGGAAAGCGCCATACGCGCTTGTTCACTGCCACTCGGGTGCGTCCATATCAGCTCCATGGCCTGGCCCGGTAGTGGTAACAGCGCCATTGGCCCTTGTGCCGTAAAGCGTTCGTAAGCCACCCCACGATGGGGCTGGCTCACGCCTACATGCGCGATAAGCGCTGTTTGTTCGTATGATTCACGGCGACTGCCAATCCCTAGCTGCTCTTTAAGTCCTGAGCGCCCGCCATCGGCCAATACCGTTAGTCCTGCGGTTATCTGGCTACCATCTGAGAGGGTTAGATGATGTCCGTTCGCCACAGGCGTCAGTTGCTCAACCTTGGCTGGGCAGTGCCACTCCAGCGGTAATTGGGCAAGGCGCCGATGCAGCACTCGGCCCATCCAGGCATTGGGGATGACGTGGCCAAGGGCTTCCACTCCCAGCTCGTCAGCACTCAGCCGCGTCGCGCCTAAGCGGCCGCGCTCACTAATATGAATGCGCTTGATAGGCGTCGCCTCATCACGCATCGCTTCCCACACACCTAACTGTTGAAAGCGATGAGCGGAACCTTCAGCAATCGCACTGGCCCGCGCATCAAAACTGGGTTGCCAGGCACTTTCTAATGATTGCTTTGTTAATGGCGATGACTCTATGACCGCTACCCGCCAACCGTAACGCCCAATCAGCGGCGCAAGAGCACAACCTAAACTAGCGCCTACTAAGCCACCGCCCACAATCACAATGTCGTGAGTTAGCGCTCGACCAGCCGTTTGACTCGCCGCCTGTTGAGACCCTTGCATCGGCTTCCCCCTATTGATAGCGCCGCACCTTTAAAACAACTAATAATTCGTAACGTAATTTACATAAAGACTGTTAAGGATATTCAGAACTGGTTACTTTTTAGCCATTAGTGCCTCAATATCAGCAATCTCTTTGGGCACATCCGTAGTTAGTACTTCATGCCCTTCAGTAGTAACAACTACGTTGTCTTCAATACGAATACCAATACCGCGAAACGCGTCAGGAATATCCTCATCGCTAGGGATATAAAGACCGGGCTCGACAGTGAGTACCATGCCAGCGACCAGTGGCCGTGGCGTTTGCTCATCTAACCGATAGGTACCGACATCGTGTACATCCAGCCCTAACCAGTGTGATGTCGAGTGCAGGTAGAAGCGCCGATAACTCTCATCATCAATGCGCGCCTGAACATCGCCTTCCAGTAGGCCAAGCTCAATCAGCCCAGTGGTTAGATCGTGCACCACGCCCTGATGGATATCAGTGAGAGTAGCTCCCGGCTGGACGGCGCTAACAGCGCGTTGCTGGGCATTGAGCACTACTTGGTAGAGCGCCCGCTGGGCATCACTAAACCGCCCAGACACCGGGAATGTGCGAGTGATATCACCGGCATACAGCTCAAACTCGGCACCCGCATCAATCAGTACCAAGCCCTCTTCGCTCAACAGCGCGCTGTTTTCAATATAGTGCAGTACGCAGGCGTTAGCACCGCTCCCCACAATCGTACTGTAGGCGGGGCCACTGGCACCTTGCCAGACAAACTCATGCTCTAATTCAGCCTGTAACTGGAATTCACTAAGCCCAGGGCGAGATACCCGCATGGCACGCAGGTGAGCATGGGCAGATATCAGTGCTGCATGCCGGAGCAGAGCAATTTCGGCATCACTTTTGATCAGCCGCATGACATGAATCAAGGGGCTAATATCCAGCCAGCCTTTGAGCGCTGGCCGCCCGCGACGAAGCCCCGCCTTAGCATCGTTTAAGGCCTCTTCGGCGACGGCTACTGCATCGATATTATCCAGCGGTAAGTAGAGCAATTCGCGCCCAGCAAGTAGCGCGGTTAACTGTTCATCGCGTTCGGCGTTTTCAAACGCCTGATCAATACCGTGTTCAGTCACCACGCCCGCCGCACCCAGCCGCCGGCCGGTCCATGCTTCCATGGTGGGATCACGATCTTGACAGAACACCACGCTTTCACCGTCAGCCCGCCCTGGAAGCAGTACCAGCAGCGCATCGGGTTCGCGAATGCCGGTCAGGTAATAAAAATCACTGTTCTGGCGGAAGGCAAATTCGCTGTCACGCGAACGGATCATAAGACCCGCGCCGGGAAGCACCACTGCAGCGCTCTCCGGCAGTTGTGCCATCAAGGCGTCACGGCGCTGGCGAAACTCGGCCACGCTGATTGCAGGGGGACGAGGTAACATCTCGGACAACATAGCGGCTCCTGTGAAAGCAGTACGATTAGTGAACGGGCGCGTCGGTTTGTTCGACTTGCGGCATGCCTGGGTGCTGCTCGGTATACAGCAGCATAGCGGCCATGCGGGCATGCTCGGTCAGCGCGAACAGGTCATTTTCGTTTTCAGGGCTATCGTCAATATCAGTATCGATCCGACCTAACCCTTCGAGGTCACTGATCGCTTCGCGAAGCGCTTGGGACCACCGCTCACGCAGCTCGTTGTCAGCCACTTCATCGACCACTTCGATAAAACCTAACGTCCACTCTTTAAGGCCTTGCGCTTGCTCGCCTAAGGAAAACAGCTCATCAGGTAGCAGCGGCGTATAGTCCAAGTCGCTGGCGCTGAGTGCTTCCACCGTTTGCCGCCGCCAGCCTAATAGCCGCTCAGCACTTGCCTGATCGCGGGGCTGTTCAACGCCTAAACTCTGGCAGACTTCATCCAACCAGTGCTCTGCGCTCACATCGCGTAGCGCCAGCAACGCACATAGGCGACCATCCAAAAAAGCCGGTGACTGCATGCTGCCATGCAGTAGAAAAATATCCGCCACATCAGAGAAATCCTGATGCTCATCAATCAATGACATAATAGTTAGTAACCTCGTATTCACTCGCTGTACTGGGTGTATGAGCGACAGTGTGTGTAATTGGAAAGCGTGCTGCTGGCACCCACGCGTTGACCGCGCACAAGCGCCTCTCTTATAGTGAGCGACACCTTTCTTCCTATGCTGTGATGTTAACGCATTGGGCCCCCTGCTGGCCCGTGCTGGAGTCTTTGATGAGCAATGCCAAGCGGCCAACCAAAGAGATAACCCTGTTAGGGCGCGGCTATATCATTGCCTGCGACACGGGCGAAGAAGCCAAGCTTGAGCGCGCCGCCCGCTACTTGGACCGCGCCATGCAGGGTATTAACGCCCAAAGCAGCGTCCTGGGTAGCGAGCGAGTGGCCATCATGGCAGCCCTCAATATCGCCCACGAGCTGCTTGAAGCCATGGATGAGCACCGCGCGGGTGAAGAGAACCTGAACCGTTTAAATGATCGCCTTGAACGTGCATTGGCCAAAACACGCCAGACCTAACGCATTGCCTGAAAGCCCTGCAAACGTTTAACCCGACACTTTGGCATTGGCGGCCGCTCTGTTAGGATGGCGGAGTTCTCTGGGGTGTACGCCAGTCGTTATAGTCCCTCGAGCCTATGCGTAATACCCTGGGGGCCAAATGCTAGCCAGACCCGTGTGCATGTCCGTGCGTCGGAAAGCCTGACGGTCTGGCTGCGGCCACCCACCTGAACCAGTAGGTTCAGGGCCAGAATGACAGCGGCACTCTGGAGAACACCCCTCTATTGGGGAGTGCGTATGAGGGAACATGTAGCATAAGAGAACGTATGCATGGAAAGCCTCCATCACGATAGTGACAAGCGTGCGCTTCGCCGCTTTTTACGTCACCAACGCCAAGCCCTTTCTCAGCATGAGCAGCGCCTTGCGGCCAACCACTTGTGCCAGCACCTCAAAACCCTGCCTGAAATCCATCGCGCACGACGTGTAAGCCTTTACCTGCCCATCAATGGTGAAATTGACCCAATGCCGCTGCTTCCTTGGCTGCGCAAACGAAAGGTCGAGGTCTATTTACCTGTGCTACGTCCTTTCAGCATGAATACTCTTTGGTTTGTCACCTATCGGCCCGATACCCCGATGGTCAAAAACCGCTTTGGTATTTGGGAGCCCGATTTACGCTTTAGCGCTCAGCGGCAAAATCGCCTGCCAGCCTGGGCCTTAGACACCCTAATAGTGCCGCTAGTGGGATTTGATGCTAACGCTAACCGCATGGGCATGGGGGGCGGGTTCTATGACCGCAGCTTAGCGTTTATGCATCACCCCGGCCCAAAGCCTAGCTTGATTGGCGTCGCTCATGCCTGTCAGCAGGTGGTTTCTCTACCTGTGGAGCCATGGGATGTGCCCTTACAAGCGGTGGTCAGTGACCAAGGCTGCGTGCGTCGCTAATAACCGCCCATGAAAAAGGGCTGATCTTTTAAGGATCAACCCTCTCACTGATAGCTGTCACCCGGGTTAACAGCGTTATAGCAGCTCGTTGTTGGAATTAACTCCCCGACAACGCCTGCGCATAACCGGTGGCGAGTACCCCCAATGCAAACACCACCATCAACGCCATTACCATATCAGGCTTCTTACGCCGCATGCCGCTTCTCCAACACCTTTATCGTTACCGAATGTGTTAAATCTGCCACTCTTTGCTGTCACCAGCAGAATGGCAGATTTGATTAATTTCGCTCACGACTATAGGGCTATATGGGCACGGCTGACAACTGCTTAAACAACATTTTTTAACCTCTTTCAAAACCATTTAGTAACGTTATGTTACTAGCAGCTCTGACGTTTAGGGTAAGCAAACACTTACATACCAATATTGCTCGCAAAAACCAACTAGGCCATGAACAGTCGATAGGCCGGGTTGTCGCTTTCGCGCCAGTAACGGTAGCCAATAGCGTCCAGATACTCTGCTACATGGGTGCGATCCCCGTTAGGCACTTGCATACCCACTAGCACTCGGCCATAGGCAGCGCCATGGTTGCGATAGTGAAACAGCGAAATATTCCAGTCGTGGGGCAGTTGGGTCAAAAAGTTCATCAGTGCACCCGGGCGCTCCGGAAACTCAAAGCGATACACTTCCTCTTCAAAGCGCTCACTGGGACGACCACCGCTTAAGTGACGAATATGTAGCTTTGCTAACTCATTATCGGTCAGGTCTTCCACCTGGTAGCCGCCTTCCCGCAGTTTTTCTATTACGGCTAAGCGATCTTCACCGCCAGGCTTCACCTGAATACCTACATAAATATGTGCTTCACTGCTATCGGCATAGCGGTAGCTAAATTCAGTCACCATGCGCTTACCTAGCGTGCGGCAAAACTTTTTAAAGCTGCCGGGTTTCTCGGCGATAGTTACCGCCAGAATTGCTTCACGCTGCTCACCGAGCTCAGTACGTTCGGCAATATGCTGTAAGCGATCAAAATTGGTATTCGCGCCTGAGTTAATACATAGCAGCGTCTCGCCTTCGGCACCGGTCTGCTGCACGTACTTTTTAAGCCCCGCCAGCGAGAGCGCGCCTGAGGTTTCCGCTACCGCACGTGTATCCTCGAAAATATCTTTTACTGCAGCGCACATTTCATCGGTATTAACGGTGATAACGCCATCAATCAGGTCTTTGACCAGTGAAAACGGCACTTCGCCAATTTGCGCTACCGCCACGCCTTCCGCAAATACGCCCACTTGGTCGAGAATTACTCGCTCGCCTGCTTCCAGAGCCGCTTTTAGGCAAGCACTGTCTTCGGCTTCGACGCCAATCACTTTAATATCTGGACGCAGGTACTTCACATAGGCCGCCACACCTGCGATTAAGCCACCTCCGCCAACGGGCACGAAGATGGCATCCAAGCGCCCAGCGTGTTGACGTAAAATTTCCACGCCGATAGTGCCTTGGCCCGCCACCACATCGATATCGTCAAACGGCGGAATGTAAGTGTAGCCGTGCTCTTTAATTAACTCTTGAGCATGCTCGGCAGCGGCGGCAAAAGCGTCGCCTTTGAGGATGACCTTAGCCCCCCGGGCGCGTACCGCCTGCACTTTGATATCGGGGGTAATACGCGGCATCACGATGACCGCTTTGACACCCATCAGCTTGGCGGCCATGGCCAGCCCTTGGGCATGGTTTCCGGCGGAGGCGGCAATCACGCCTTTGTCTTTTTGCGCTTGGGTGAGCTGCGCCATTTTGTTGTAAGCACCGCGGATTTTGAACGAAAACACCGGCTGCAGATCTTCGCGCTTAATCAAAATTTGGTTGTTGAAACGACGCGACAAAAAGGGTGCAGGGGAAATCGGGGTCTCACAAGCGGCTTCATATACGCGGGCTTGGAGGATCTTTTTGACGGTTGCTTCGAGCATGCGGGTATCCCAAGGGAAGAACGTGAGCAGAAAAACCTTTATTGGTAGCAGATTACGCCTAGCGGCGTCTAGACCGCTATACTAGCGCCACTAACTCACCTCTGACTCTCAGGCTTGCTATGAACCAGGATGAATTAAAGGCCGCCGTGGCGGACGCCGCCATTGCAGAAATTAAATCTCAGTTGGAAAAGGATACCATCTTAGGCATCGGCACCGGCTCCACGGCCAACCTGTTTATCGATCGGCTAGGGCCTTTGCGCGACCGCTTTAAAGGCGCGGTGGCTAGCTCTCAAGCGAGCGCGGAGCGCCTAAAGAAACTGGGCATTGAGGTGTTTGAGCTTAACAGCGTTGGCACAGTTCCTTTTTATATCGATGGTGCAGACGAAGTAAATGCTAACTTACATATGATTAAAGGCGGTGGCGCCGCGCTGACCCGCGAAAAAATCGTGGCTGCCTGCGCCGAGCGTTTTATCTGCATCGCCGATGGCTCAAAGTTCGTGCCTAAACTAGGTAACTTTCCGCTACCGGTAGAAGTGATACCGATGGCACGCTCCTATGTTGCTCGCGAGCTTGTCGCCCTGGGCGCTGACCCGGTTTATCGCCAAGGAGTCGTCACCGACAACGGCAATCAAATTATCGACTGCTATGAATTTATGATTAACGACCCGGTGGCCATGGAAGCGCGCATCAACGCTATCGTCGGCGTTGTTACCAACGGGCTGTTTGCCGCCCGCGGCGCCGATGTTCTACTGCTGGGCAATGAAGATGGCGTAGAGCGGTATAGCGCTTGAATAAAGAGCCTTCGATAGAGGCACAGATTAACGAGGCAGCAACAACTCCAATCCCCTTATAGTGCGAGCCAGCGCGCCTTTTTGTGTCTCAATCACCGCGCGTCCAGCGCGCCCAGCCTGTTGGGCGCGCTCAGGGTTAGCAAGATAGTCTGCCACGGCGTCTGTCAGGGCATCCGGGCTATCGACTAAAGTTAGCGCACCCGCCGTTACCAGCGGTTCAGCCACGTCGTCAAAGTTCTCAATTGAAGGCCCGCTTAGTACTGGCCTGCCTAACGCTGCCGGCTCAAGCATATTGTGTCCGCCTAGCGGCACCAGGCTACCCCCTACAAAGGCCACACGACCTGCTGCATACAGCGTTGCCAGCTCACCGAGCGTATCCCCCAGGTAAACCTGGGTTTGCGCCGTCACGGGCTGCTGTTGGCTACGACGGCTGAGTGCCCAGCCTTCTGTTTGGCAAAGCTTAGCTACTTCTTCAAAGCGCTGAGGATGGCGAGGCACCAGTACCAGCAATACATTCGAATAGCGCTTAAGTAGCTGACGATGGGCTTGCAGTATCAATGCCTCTTCGCCATCTCGTGTGGAGCCTGCTACCCACACCGGACGCTCTCCCCACTTTTGAAGTAAATACTCACCCTCTTCAAGGGCCTTATTTTGGCTAGCCATTTCAAATTTCAGCGAGCCAACTATGCGGATAGTATCCATACTGCAACCCAGGGCATGAAAGCGTTGGGCGTCTGCCGGCGATTTTGCGGCTAGCCAGCTAATCTCGTTGAGCGTGCTGGCCATTAGTGGTCGCAGGCGTTGGTAACGCTCGAAGGCTCGGGGCGATAAGCGGCCATTGACTACCGCAACCGGCACTCTCTGCTGTCGGCAGGCGTGGATCACGTTGGGCCACAGCTCGGTTTCAAACAAGATCATTAGTTTGGGTTGAACGCTACGTACAAATCGTTTGGCAGCACCGGGAAAATCCAGCGGTAGAAAACGATGGGCAAGCCTTGCTTGATCGTCTGGGGATTGCTCGCTAATGAGCTTTAGGGACTGCTGTGCACCGGTAGCCGTCATGGTGGTGAGCAGCAGGCTATACGTGGGATAGCACTTTAATAGTTTCTCAATCAGCGGCCGAGCAGCACGCACTTCACCTACCGAAGCACAGTGCAGCCAAATACGCGGCGCGGGAGGCAGCGGTTCAAGGCGTAACCCCAGCCGCTGAAGGCGTGAGTAAGTGGGTACTTGCTCTCGCCAGATACGCCATCCAATCAGCGGTGATAGTGCATATAGCACCGCTGAGTAGGCCAGCCGTGGCCAAGCGGGAGAGGCCATTATCGCTCGCGATCTAAAATTGAGCTAATCATCGCTGAGGTCGAAACGCCGTCTTCAAAACCCAGTACTTTAACTTCACCACCATTGGCCATAACAGCCGCGCCCCCGGCGATGTCTTCAGGCCGATAGTCTCCCCCTTTGACCAAGATATCCGGTAATATCGCTTCGATCAGCGCTTGAGGGGTGTCGTCACTAAATGGCACTACCCAATCGACCGCCCCTAACCCCGCCAATACCTGCATACGCCGGTTTAAGGGATTAATCGGTCGCTTGGGGCCTTTCAGGCGACCAATGGAGGCGTCGTCGTTAACCGCGACAATTAAACGATCGCCCAGGCGCTTAGCCTGCTCGAGATAAGCCACATGACCAGCATGCAGAATATCAAAACAGCCGTTGGTCATTACCACCCGCTCACCGCGAAGCTGGGCGGCCCTGACGGCCTCGACCAGCACGGCAGGCTCAATGACCCCAAACTCGGCCAATTTATCGCCGTGCAGCGCAGTGTAGAGCTCGGCGATGGAGAGCGTGGCCGTGCCCGGCTTGGCCACTACCAGCCCAGCCCCCAAATTGGCCAACATCATCGCTTCGGGAAAGGCGTGACCCGCCGCTAGCGCTAGCCCCATTAAGCCGATAACGGTATCGCCCGCCCCTGTTACATCAAAAACTTCCTGAGCCCGAGTAGGCAAATGCAGCGGTGCATGCCCTTCGCGAATCAGCGTTATGCCCTTTTCACTGCGAGTAATCAGCAATGCTTCAAGCTCCAACTCAGCGCGTAGCGCTTCGCCCCGGCGGGATAACTCATCGTCGGACGCGCAATGGCCAACCACTGCTTCAAATTCAGTCAGGTTGGGAGTGATTAAACTTGCCCCACGATATTTACTGAAATCCTGCCCTTTCGGATCGATCAGCACCCGTTTGCCCTGGGCTCTTGCGTTGGCGATCAGGTTCTCGACTTGGTTCAGCGTGCCTTTGCCGTAGTCGGAAAGGATCACTACGTCGCAGTCGGGGAGCGCCTTTTCTACCTGAGTCACCAGCTCACTGGTATCGACACTGTCCAGGCGCTGCTCGAAATCCAGGCGCAGTAATTGCTGGTTACGGCTCATTACGCGTAGTTTAGTGATCGTTGGTATCTCAGAGCTACGCTGAAAGTGAGTACTTACACCTGATGCGTTCAAGCTGGCTTGAAGGATCTGCGCATTTTCGTCATCCCCAATCACACCTGCCAGAACCGCATGGCCACCCAAGGAGGTAATGTTCAATGCCACATTGGCCGCCCCGCCTGGACGATCTTCAACATCTTCCACGCGCACCACTGGCACGGGCGCTTCAGGAGAAATGCGCGAAGTACCACCATGCCAGTAGCGATCAAGCATGACATCGCCCACCACTAGCACGCGGGCATGTTCTAACGCGGTTAAATCAATCTTCATCGATGCTCCCTGCGCTGGCGGCAGAGTCGGTATGCGCCAGCAGTGTATCCAGTTTAGCGATAACGTCGTCTGCTTTAATCAGCATCATGGCGCTGGGGTGACGCACCCGCTGGCCCCAGCTCACCTCATCTACTGACTTATGCAGATAGGTACGAACCGCGTCGGGGTAGGCGTTGACCGCAAACTCACGCCATAAATAAGGCGCGGCACGCTGGGGATTGGTCGACGCGTAAAGGCCCAATGCAGGCGTTCCCATGGCATTGGCCATATGGATAGGGCCGGTGTCTGGCGCTATCACCGCTTGGGCTTGATCGATCAGCGCTAATACTCCTTTCAGCGAGGTGCCGCCAATGGCGTTAATCACACTGGCTGGCTGGCAGAGTGCTTCAATTTGATCGCCGATTTCTCGCTCCAGAGCACTGCCACCACCGGTCAGCACGCTTTTGAGGCCGTACTGCACCCATGCGTGTTCAATGACGCTGGCGTAGCCCTCTACCGACCAGTTGCGAAAATTACGCAGCCGGACGTTACTGCACGGGTTAACCACCAGGTAAGGGGCGTTACCGCTAATCACCTGGGCTTCGTTACGCGCCGTTTCAGTGACGGGCAGATTCCACTCCAAATGATCGTCCTTCACCCCGAGCACCCGGGCGAAGTCCATGAAGGACTCCAACACATGGGCATTGGGGTGGGGCGCAAGCTGATGCTGGGTGAACCAGTGCTGAGCATCTTTGGCACGTGCTTTGTCGTAGCCCACGCGTACCTTGGCTTTAAGTCCAAGTGACAGCACACTGGCACGAATGGCCTGCTGCATGTGCAGCAGTACATCGAAGCGCGTATCGGCAAGCTGCCGCCAGAGCGCGCGCATACCGGCAACCCCAGTCGCTTTGTCGTAAACAACAAACTCGACCCCGGAAAGCCCCGCCAGTAGACTGTGCTCCCCCTTGCCGATAATCCAGGTAATGCGCGCATCGGGCCACTGGCGCTGCAACGCCCGTACCGTGGGCACGAGATTGCACACGTCTCCTAGGGCGGAGAGGCGCAAAATGGCAATGTGGTTAGGCTGAACAGGCAGAGAGGGCTTCATGCGCTTAGCGGCACTCCGGCAGAAAAATGAGCTGATTTTACATGATGCAGACAGTTTATGTGACGCACCGGGAACACACCAAATGGATCCTGTTCTGTTCACTGCCCAATACTGGCGTGAGCGCGGATTAATTGTGGGCTCAGCGCCAGGCCGGGGCAGCAGTCTTTTTTTGCAGGCCACACCAACCGAGCAGTGGGTGCTACGGCCCTATCGGCGGGGTGGCATGGTGGCCAAGTTAAGTGAAAAACGCTACTTATGGACAGGCGCTGAGCGTACCCGCGCTTTTAGTGAGCTGCGCTTAACCGCCACGCTTTTTGAGCAAGGGCTGCCGGTGCCCCGCCCCGTCGCAAGCTGTGTTACCCGCTACGGGTTTACGTATGAAGCCGCGTTAATCACGGTGCGTATTGCCGACGCTAAGGCGCTCGCTGAGCTACTGGTCAATGACTTGGCTGATGAAGCGTTGTTGCAGCGTGTAGGCGTGATGATCCGACGCTTTCATCAAGCGGGTCTAGATCATGTCGACCTGAACGCGCGAAATATTCTGGTCGACGCCAGGGGGACGCCTTGGTTAATCGACCTTGATCGCTGCCACCTTCGTGGGGCAGGAAAATGGCAGGAAGAAAATCTGAAAAGGTTGGAAAAATCGTTAAAAAAATTTATTAATCAGCATTCTCAGGCAGCCATGCGCTCTATTCGTGAAGGTTATGAAAAGGTCATTACCACAGGTCTAGTTCAATAGGCTCGCACTGCCCGGTTTTTTCCAAATATTTTTGTAGTACTAATAAACCGATCAGATGCTCTTGGCGTTTATCTTTAAAAGTATTCACGTAAGCATTGGCATTTTTTACAATGCTATTCGCTTCGTCAGGGTGTTTAACATAGTATTTTACTTTCTTCTCTAAGTCTGAGTAATCATCGGCTAATTCAACATAATGCTGGCCCGGCACCAAGGAGCCCTCCATAAACCAAGTTTCAAATTTAGGCCGCGTCATAAAGCATAGTGAATTAGAACTCATAATCCATTTTAAATTTGTAGCTACATCATTACCTTCAATACTTAAAATGAACTTGTATGTGAGCTGTTCTGATATACTCATTACTCCACGGTGCCATGGTTGATCTGTAAAATTAGGATGACTATCACCCACGTTACACAGCGGATTATCATAAAATTGTCTTACAAAAGCCTGTCGATGCGGGCGATGACAAGCACCCCGCCAAACTAACTGGTTTTTTTTCTGCGCAAACGGTATTGAATCATTTACGAAAAAGTAATGCCGTATTCGATTGAGCTTTAACAAAATAGAATTCGCATTATGCTCAGAGATAGGTCGGCTTTTCAACAATGTTGGATGCTCAGGTACGCTACGAATATCACCTGGAAGATAGAAAAAATTGTACTTCGGATCAAAAGCGAGCAGATACTTCTTCATATCTATGTAATAGGCCCAACTTTTCTCGCGTACAAACTCCGCAATGGATTGCGCTTCTGAAGGTAACAACGTTGAAGACGAAAGCTTATTGTAATAATTCACTCGGCGAGCAATTTCTTTTCGCTTTTCATCATCTTGCTCGTAAATCTCTTGAAATAGCGAGGCTTTTTGAGTGAGATAGAACTGCCTTGGCAAGCCAATCTCAGCAATACCCTGAAGATAAAACTTAACCTTGTGGCGATTTTTTTTCCATTTATCAGCTAACAAAAGTGGCTCCACACACGCTAGTTGGCAAGGGAATGGTAAACATCACAGTATTTTTGCGCCATTAAATGCGGGCTGAATAACGTTAAACGATGATGAGCGTTTTCAGCTAGAGCGGCCCTATACTCTTTAGACTCTGCTAATTGAATAACAGCATCACGTAACGCGATGGCATCGCCAGTTTCTATCAATAACCCTGTCTCTTCATGGCTGATCAGATCAGGTATGCCTCCCACTCGAGTAGCCACGATCGGGACTTTAGCCTGCATAACATCAAGCAGTACCGAACCTAACCCTTCATTTCGTGACGGAAATGCAAAAAGATCCAACCCTGAAATAAAATCGCCAATGTTGGGCTCGAACCCTGCCCACACTACATTAGCTAAATGCTGACTTTCTTGTCGCAGCACATTTTCATCTTCTCCCTGGCCAAAGAAGACAAACAGCAGATTTGGATGACTTTTTTGTAATTGAGAAGCTGCATCTAAAATCACGCGCTGTCCTTTGTGACGATCCACCAACGCGCCAATATGACCCACAATAAAACGATCAGCATACCTTGATCTAAAATCCCTAGTCACTTGATTATCGGGTATAAAATTAGACATGGCACTAGGAATGACCGGTATGTCGTATTGAGTCCAATGCATCAATTGTTGCTGAATAATTGATGAAATAGCGACACAGCAGTCAGCATCCCCGTAAAAAAGACGATTAGCCCACTTATCCTTAATTATTGTATCAACGCGTCGCGTTACCACATAAGGCGTTCGATATAAGCGCTTATGCAACCATGCCCAATGAACTGCTTTAGCTTCGTGTGCGTGTACCACAGAAGCTTTACCAGCCCGCACATGCCCTGCCAGTTGATGATTAGCATCAACCAGCCTGAGATTAGCAACGTCCTCTAGCTTGTCGCGTAACGGGGAATCGTGGCGGCACACCAACGTTTGCGCAGCAACTAGATTTTCTAACGACTGGATAAGCAATGCCGTTTGACGTTCACCACCCCGGAAGCCTTTGGCCAAATTGACATGGATGATGTGCAATAGCGCCTCACTGAAGATTTTGTAAAAATAAAAACGCTACAATAGCACTCTTGATCTATTCTCTCACACTCACAGGATCATCACTTATGCCTACAGGCGTTAGCGTTGTTATTATCACTCGAAATGCTGCCTCAACGTTACAAAATACGCTGGATGCTGTGCAGTGTTTTGAAAACGTGGTGATTTACGATAACGGCTCCACCGATGATACCTTCCGTATTGCGGCGAAATATCCTAACGTTTCACTACATCAAGGTGATTTTCTTGGCTTCGGGCCTACCAAACGTTATGCCGTTTCATTAGCCAAGCATGATTGGATACTCTCACTTGATGCCGACGAAGCACCTTCCCCAGAACTCATCGACTCAATCACAAAGTGGATTAACGACGCATCACCTAGCGACCTAGGTGAGATCTTGCGCGAAAACTGGATGATGGATCAGCCAGTTCGTTACTCTGGATGGGGTAATGACTGGCTAATTCGGCTATTCGATCGTCGCCGTCATAATTTCAACAATGCCATGGTTCACGAAACTATACCCGTGAGCAATATTAGCCGTGTACAACGCTTATCGGGTACTATAAAGCATACCGCCGTGACAGATTTGTCGCAGTTTCTAGAAAAAATTAATCGTTACTCAAACATTCGTGCTGAATCTGGAAGGCTAAAGCAGTACTCAGTTCCGGCCATTTTTTTCAAAGCAGTTTTTGCTTTTCTGCGAACATATTTCTTTCAGCAGGGCTGGCGCGATGGCTGGAGAGGGTTAGTAATAGCAGTGTCGAATGCCAATGGTGTATTTTGGAAATATATGAAAAATTTCTTGAAGACCCACTATTGAATTTCAAAAACTTCTGACAACAGGTTTTATCATGGAAGACATACCGACGGCAGTTATTGCCATCCGAAACTTGAATAAGACGACTGGCGCAGCAAGGATTGCTCTGCAACAAATTTCAATTTTAAAAAGCATGGGGTATCGCGTAACCGTCATATGTGAAAAAGTTAATAAAAAAACAATTATGTCCTATGGTGCGGATTTAAAAATTATTAAAAAAATTCCGCTAACTAGCTATATAAGACGACTATGGTTTAGCAGACGTGCTAATGCATGGTGTCAACATAACAAACCCTCTCTTATCATCAGTCATGGTGATATGGAAAGTGCAAATATAATTTTTATGCACAATTGCGTTGATTTCGCACAAGAAGTAATTTACCCAAACTCAGCTCAACAAAAAAATAGTGTTTCTAAAATACATAACAGAATTTTAAGAAAAAGTAACTACCAGAAGGTCATTGCTAACTCTCAGTTAATGACTAATGATTTAACTACTCGTTACGCCATTCCAGCTTCCAAAATAAGCGTATTTTACCCAGGCTTTGATTCAAACCAATTTAATGACTCTAAAAAATCAATATTTAGGCAAAAAAAGCGAGATGAGCTTGGCATTAAAAAAGAAGAAAAGCTCATTGGCTTAATTACTTCCGGTGATTTCAAAAAAAGAAATTTAGACTTATTCATTGAAATCGCGCGAGATTTAGTAAAAGAAAACAACATTTTGTATCGCTTTTTAGTTATTGGACAGGGAGAGATAGATACATATAAAGAAAAAACAGTTCGTCTAGGTGTAGACCAATATTTTATATGGAAAAAAACGGTTCCTGAGGTAGAGCAATACTATGCTGCGTTAGATCTCTTTGTTTTGCCTGCACATATCGAAGAGTTTGGTTGTGTTATATTAGAAGCGATGGCATGTTCCACATTGACGCTGGTATCTGAACGTGTAGGTGCTGGAGAGCTGCTCAAGGACGGGTTAGAAGATTTAATTGTAAACGGTTATATTTCAGAGCAGTGGGCGATAAAAATTGAGAGCCTCATGCTGAAAGACAATACAATTATACACAGCCAACTAGTCGAAACGGCGAGTCATTACACTTACGAGTATCAATATCAAACGCTAAAATCGTTAATTTCAGAACACCTCAAAGAAAATATCAAGGATGATATATGCAAACCTCATTTAGAGAAATCAAAAAACAAATAAAGAGTAGTGAAAAAATAATTTTGAACGATAGTAGTATTTTATCCTATGGTTCAAATCGAGTCTGTTATTTAGATGAGTCCAATCCTTCAAAAATAATTAAAGTTGCTAGGCACCCTGAAAGCTGGAAAAAAGATCATCGACAGAGCTTTTCTGAGTGGTATGTATCAAAATCTATTGCTTCTACTAATTCTGATTGTTTAATTAGTCAATGTCAAAGCTGGGTAAGAACGAACAAAGGACCTGGATTAGTTGTCGAAAGAATTGTTGACGACCATGGCCAGTCTATTACTTTGCGCAAGCTTTTATTTAGAAGAGAACTCAACGTTGAGCGTGCCTTGTTGTTAGTAGAAAAAATCATTTATAATTTTTCTGTTAATGGTGTTCCGGCATCTGATTTTAATATAGATAATTTTGTCATTGAGGGTGAGCA
The DNA here is from genome assembly GCF_022489065.1 of Vreelandella neptunia. Taxonomy (GTDB): domain Bacteria; phylum Pseudomonadota; class Gammaproteobacteria; order Pseudomonadales; family Halomonadaceae; genus Vreelandella; species Vreelandella neptunia_A. Next base: position 30,188 of record NZ_JAKVTW010000004.1, read on the forward strand.
CGCTAATAATAAGCTGGTTATGATTGATGGTTTCTCTCCAAAAAAAATCAATCTAAAAACATGGTTACTTTTGCATAGTAAAATATTGTCGAATCGCTATACCAAGCGGAAGTGGCGCCAAACAAAAACTAGATTTACCTACTGTGCGCAAAAAGTTTATGCTGGTGATTATAATTTTGCCGCAGCCATGCCTCTGAGTGGTGCTTCAAAAGGATCGCCAAGCATCAAACCGTCATGCTCTAATATTAATTAACTCGTCTTATAATGTAGGCTAAATATGAATCCTCGTGCTATTCGAAAAATAGCGATCATCACTATTGGCCTCTGCCTAGGCTATACCGCTACGGTGCTGACCCGCCTGCCTTGGTGGACGCTATTTTTTGTAGCAGCCGTGTGGATTGGTGTGGGCTTGAAGCTGCGCTGGGGCCACCCGGCTAACGCTCGTTACCGTAAAATGTGGCCTTGGTCGCTGTTGCCGCTGAGCCTATGGGGTGTTTACGTTTACCTAGCAGATAGTTTCGGCATCGTCGATCTAGGCGCGGTGTTTTTTCATCTTCAAGCAGGCATGGCCGAGCACGGTGGCGCCGGTAAGATGATTACCGCTGTGCTTTATACGCTAATCATGATTGGAGTGCTGGCAGCGGTAACGTGGCTATCACGTCACGACCAGCGCTGGCGGTTAGCTGAACGCTTTTTCGCTATTCTGCTACTGGCGAGCAATCCGCTACTGTTTGGCCTGGGTCAACGCAGCGCTGCGATAGTCACAGATGATGGCGCATGGCTGGATCGTCGCTATAAGACACCTCCTACTGAGGAACTGAGAGACGCCCCCAACTTGCTTCTCTTGTATCTAGAAAGCATTGAGCGTACTTACTCCAACGATCTGTTCGGGGATGCCTACGCCCATCTTAATACGCTGGGTGAACGAGGAGCGGTGTTTGAGGGTGTTCGTCAGATGGATAACACTGGTTGGACAATGGCGGGCATGATTGCCAGCCAATGTGGCGTGCCGCTGATGCCAGCTGGACTTCTCCACGACAGCCAGTTTGACCCTCTGTCCAAGGTGGTTCCGGGGGTTGACTGCCTGGGGGACATACTCGCCTCACAGGGTTACCGTCTGAGCTATTTGGGCGGTGCCAGTACTCAGTTTGCTGGTAAAGGTCTGTTCTACCGTGGCCACCAATTCAATACGGTAAAAGGGCGTGAAGATTTAGAACCCCTGTTAGAGGATCCTGAGTATGTGAATAGCTGGGGCCTTTATGACGACACCCTTTATGATATTACTGCAGACGAAATTCGTCGCCTGAATCAAGAAGATAACGGCCCATGGGGGGTGGTTAGCCTTAACCTAGCAGGCCATGCACCTAACGGTTATCCCTCTCAATCGTGTATGGATCGGCAAGGCGAGTTTGATGGTCAGGATATTCTTTACTCGGTGGAGTGCTCTACGTGGCTGGCCAGGGACTTAATTGAGCGCTTAGAAAGCGAGGGTCTTCTCGATAATACTCTTGTTGTTGTGCTCAGCGACCATCTGACAATGCGGGTTTCGGTGTGGGATCAATTGACGGCGTTAGACCGCGATAACACGCTGATTATGTTGGGTGAAGATATCCAGCCACAGCGCATTCGCCGGGACGCCACCATGGTGGATGTTTTCCCCACTCTGTTGGATGCGCTAGGGTTCCGCTTAGAGGGCAATCGTGCCGGGCTAGGCACGTCTCTGTTCAGCGATAATAATACGCTGGTAGAGGCTCACGGCATTGAGGTGCTTAATGAGCGCTTGCGGGAAGAGACGGCACTACAGCATCGCCTTTGGGAAGGCATTGCACCCCAGCGCCGAGAGTCTGACGTGCCCACGTCTCAAGAGCAAACAGTAGAAACACCTGCCGACCTAGCAGATGAAATTGAGCTCACCCATTAGCTATCAGGGTCTCCCGTTGATGAGCAGCGTGTATCTGTTGGTAAACCTGATCAACGCTCAGATGGTTGAGGCAGTTGGTATGCCCCAGTGGGCACGTCCGCTGAAAACAGGGGGAGCAGGAGAGCGCCAGATAATGAATGACCGCATTATCCGTCAGCGGCGGTGTGTAGGCCGGCGATGAAGAGCCGTACAGCGCATGAATGCGTACCCCAACCGCGGCGGCCACATGCATCAAACCCGAGTCATTAGTGACTACTTGCTGACAATCTGCCAGCAAATCAACGGCATCGGCCAACTGCGTTTTACCGCACAAGTTATGCGCATGGGAAAGGCCGTGGGTGATCTCTTCTCCCGCCGGATCATCCTTTGCCCCGCCCAACACGCGTACCTCAAAACCATCTTCTACCAGACGTTTGGCTAACGTATGAAAATAACTAATCGGCCACTGCTTGGCGGGGCCGTACTCAGCGCCGGGCATCATGCCAATAGCTATGCGCGATGAAAGTGAATGCGTCAGCCGTAAATTAACAAGATTATCTCGGTCAATCTGCAGGCGGGGTTTAGGTAGTGCAAAATCACCGCTAGTCGCTTCTTCAAGGGGTAAACCCAGCGACACAAAACGCTTTACCGTTTGATCGAGCACCTGCTTATCGAGCTTACGACGCTCCTTAAGAAGGCCATATCGATGCTCGCCTATGAAACCGACTCGCTCAGGGATACGTGCCATAAAGGGCACCAGTGCCGCCTTCCACGAACGGGGTAGCACAATGGCACGGTCAAAACGTCCGCGTAGACGCGCTGCTAGTTCGCGACGGCTAGCCAAGCCAAACTCACCGTGGCCAACCGCCAGCGGCAGCACCTCATCCACCTCGGGCATACGTTCCAAAATAGGCTGTGACCATGCCGGTGCCACCACACCAATCGTGGCGCTTGGCTGGCGGGCTTTTAAGGTCATAAACAGGCTTTGAGCCATGACCATATCGCCGACCCACGAAGGGCCAATCACCAGCAAACGCTGAGCTGAGTTAGCCATTTAGCCACCCCAAGTAGGCCTTCACCCCTTGAGCCACAGTTTTAAACTCCACATCGCAGCCACTCTCGCGTAACTGGCTAATATCGGCACGGGTATAACTCTGATAACGCCCTTTCAACTCTTCTGGGAAAGCAATGTAGTCGATCTCACCTTTAGCGTAGAAATCGATGACAGACTCGCCAATCGCTTTAAACGGCTCAGCGCGACCAGTGCCAAGATTAAAGATACCTGACTTGTCAGGATGGTCTAAAAACCAAAGATTTACATCGACCACATCACCAACATAAACGAAATCGCGGCTCTGCATACCCGCTTCATAACCCCCGTAAGCGCCAAATAGCTTCAGGGTTTCGCCATTACGAATTTGCAGATGATTGTGGTATGCCACGCTGGCCATCTTGCCCTTATGCTGTTCACGCGGGCCATACACATTGAAATAGCGAAAACCCACCACCTGAGTCGTTAATTCATTCCAACGCGAACGCACATGCTGATCAAACAGCAGCTTTGAGTAACCGTATACGTTGAGTGGCTTTTCACACTCGGGTACCTCTTTAAATACTTCGCTGCCGCCATAGGTGGCAGCTGACGAGGCGTATAGAAAGGGAATGCCCTGCTGCTCACAGTAGTTAAGCAGCACTTTGGAGTATTCAAAGTTATTTTCCATCATGTAGTGGCCATCCCATTCGGTAGTATCCGAGCAGGCGCCTTCGTGAAAAATCGCTTCAATCCTGGGTAAATCGACGCTTTCGCCCTTGAGAGCTGCTTTTACCCTGGCAAGGAAATCATCTTTATCCAGATAATCCGCCAGCGTGCAGTCAGCTAAGTTGACGAATTTGGTGCCATCACGCAGGTCATCGACCACCATTACATCGTTTCGACCACGGGCGTTCAGTGCTTTAACTAAGTTGGCGCCGATAAAACCGGCACCGCCTGTTACGACAATCATGCTGTTCTCCTTACCTAAAGCGGCTTGTTGGCATACTTGCCTATAACCCATCTGCCTAGGATTGTATACTTGACGCCTTATGAATTCATGGCCAACGGTGCTTTCCGCGATGAGTGTCTCGACAAACCAATCGACACCCGATGTGTCGACCTTTCAGGGCTTGATCCTTGCTCTGCAGCAGTACTGGGCAGAACAGGGCTGTGTCATCCTTCAGCCGCTCGATATGGAAGTCGGCGCGGGCACCTTCCACCCCGCCACCTTCCTGCGGGCAATTGGTCCCGAAACCTGGAACGCTGCCTATGTGCAACCTTCCCGCCGCCCTACTGACGGCCGCTATGGCGAAAACCCTAACCGCCTACAGCACTACTACCAGTTCCAGGTAGTGATGAAGCCATCGCCGAGCAACCTTCAGGATCTTTATCTTGGATCGCTTAAACGCCTCGGACTTGATCCGCTGATTCACGACGTTCGCTTTGTCGAAGATAACTGGGAATCCCCTACCCTGGGCGCCTGGGGCCTAGGCTGGGAAATCTGGTTAAACGGCATGGAAGTCACCCAGTTTACCTACTTCCAGCAAGCCGGGGGTATAGAATGCTACCCGGTCACCGGCGAACTGACCTATGGACTTGAGCGTATCGCCATGTACTTGCAGGACGTCGACAGTGTTTATGACCTCGTTTGGGCCATTGCCCCCGATGGCAGCAAAGTTTCTTACGGCGACGTCTATCTGCAAAACGAGCGCGAACAGTCTGCCTACAATTTCGAACATGCCGATGTGGATCAGCTGTTCGGCGCTTTTGACCACCAGGAACAAGAGTGCGGCAAACTGCTCGCTGCCAGCCTACCGCTGCCCGCCTACGAGCAAGTATTGAAAGCATCGCATACGTTCAACCTGCTGGATGCTCGCCACGCTATTTCGGTCACCGAGCGTCAGCGCTTCATTCTGCGCGTTCGTACCATGGCCCGCGATGTAGCCACCGCCTACTTTGAGTCGCGTAAAGCAGAAGGTTTCCCTATGGCGCCAGAAAATCTTCGCCGGGAACTGTTACAAGAGCTACTCGCCGACCAGGGAGACGACTAATGGCTGTAAATACCCTTTTACTGGAACTCGGTGCAGAAGAGCTTCCTCCCACGGCTCTGGACGCGCTTTCCGATGCATTTGCCGCAGGCATTGAGAAAGGCCTGCAAGAAGCCGATGTTCCCTTCGCCAGTGTTACCGCGTTTGCGACACCACGACGTTTAGCCGTACAAGTGCGTGAGCTTGCCGATAAACAGCCTGACCGCGACGTTGAGCGCCGTGGCCCAGCGCTGGCGGCTGCCTTTAAAGATGGCGTTGCCACTAAAGCGGCGGAAGGCTTCGCACGCTCCTGTGGCGTCAGCGTCGATGAGCTGATTCATCTGGAAACCGACAAAGGTACCTGGCTAGGTTTTCGAGAACAGCAGCAAGGTGAGTCTATTCAATCACTGCTGCCTGAAATTATCCGCAAATCAATCAGTACACTCCCCGTACCTAAAAACATGCGCTGGGGTGCTTCACGAATTGAGTTTTCACGTCCAGTGCACTGGCTGGTAGCACTTTACGGTAGCGACGTCGTGGCCGCTGAGGCGCTAGGCCTAGAGGCTAGCTGCACTACCTACGGTCACCGTTTCCACGCGCCTGATGCAATTCAACTGGCCCACGCCGATGAGTATGTAGCCGCCCTGGAAAATGCCTATGTGTTGGTGGACCGGGAGCAACGGCGTGAGCGCATACGTGAACAGGTATTAGCAGAGGCTGAAGTGCAGGAGGCCAATGCGGTTATCGACGAAGCCCTGCTGGTAGAAGTGAGCGGTTTGGTGGAGTGGCCGGTCGCCCTTACAGGCAGCTTTGATGAGCGCTTTCTGGAAGTCCCAGCCGAGTGCCTAATCTCCTCAATGAAGGCTAACCAGAAATATTTTCACCTGCTGGACGACGCTGGCAAGCTGAAGCCGCTGTTTATCACCATTGCCAATATCGACAGCGCTGACCCCGACCAGGTCATTGCCGGTAACGAGAAAGTCATTCGCCCTCGCTTAGCCGATGCGGCATTTTTCTATGATACCGACCGCAAGCGTACGCTCGCTTCGCGCATTCCACAGTTGGAAAGTGTCGTATTCCAGCAACAGCTTGGCACCCTGGCTGATAAAGCCCGCCGCAGTACGGTTATTGCGACCTTTATCGCCGAGCAGATCAACGGCGATGTGGCTCACGCCCAGCGCGCCGTAGCGCTTGCCAAATGCGACCTTGTGACCGAGATGGTGCTCGAGTTCCCTGAACTTCAAGGCATTATGGGGCGCTACTACGCCGAGCAGGATGGCGAACCTACAGAGGTTGCTCAAGCCCTTGAAGAGCAGTACTTACCACGCTTTGCTAGCGATGCAATTCCGCAAACTGCCACAGGCAAAGCGTTAGCTTTAGCTGACCGGCTGGATACCCTGGTAGGCATTTTCGGCATTGGTCAGCGCCCTACCGGTGCAAAAGATCCGTTCGCGCTGCGTCGCGCCTCGATTGGTGTGCTCAACATTCTGGTCAAAGGTGAGCTCCACCTTGATCTACGCGAGCTGCTTAAGGTTGCCGCGGATCAGCATCAGGGCTTACCTAAGGCTGATGGTCTAGTTGAGGATGTGCTCACTTACATGTTGGATCGCTTCCGCGCCTGGGGCCAGGAAGAGGGAATTAGCGCTGAAATGTACCTTGCGGTACATGCACGTCCGGTTACTAACCCCCTCGACTTCGCTCGTCGCCTTCGTGCTGTTAAAGCGTTTGCTCAGCGTGATGAAGCAGCTGCACTGGCTGCCGCTAATAAGCGGGTTTCCAACATCTTGGTCAAGCAGGAACACGACGGCAGCACCCAGGTCGATCAAAACTTGTTACAGGAAGATGCCGAGCGAGCGCTGTTCGACGCGGTGACAGCTAGCCAATCGCAGGTGGCTCCGCTATTTGCCGCAGGTGAGTATCAGCAGGCACTCGACTCGCTTGCTACGTTGCGTGAGCCGGTCGACACCTTTTTTGATCAAGTGATGGTCATGGCTGACGACCCGGCTATTCAGCGCAATCGGTTAGCGCTTCTTGCCAGCCTTCAGGCACTGTTCTTAGAAGTCGCTGATATTTCGCTACTCCCGCAGTAGTCTTCGCTTGATGACTCGCAACTTAAGCCTAACCCTTAACGGGTTGGGCTTTTTTATTGTTTAGGGCTGGGCATGTGTTTCACGTGAAACACTTTAGCGAGACCCGGGTAAGATAGTCGTTAAAATAGCGGGCAAAAAGCGTTGGTCGCTGCAACCGTAACAATAGGATCTCTATGCTAAGTGCCGATAAACTTGTCATTCTGGATCGAGACGGTGTCATCAACCATGACTCCGATAACTACATCAAATCCCTTAATGAGTGGGTGCCCTACCCCTCTTCAATCAAAGCCATTGCCCGCCTCACCCGCGCGGGATACTTTGTTGCAGTCGCAACAAACCAATCGGGCATTGCCCGTGGCTATTATGATGAAAAAACCCTCCATGCTATGCATGAACAATTAATAACGTTAGTAGAAGCGGAAGGTGGCCATATTGCCCATATTGCTTACTGCCCTCATGGGCCAGATGATAAGTGCCAATGCCGTAAACCGTTGCCCGGAATGCTTCAAGAAATCCAGCACCAGGTGAATCTAGAAAGCTTAATAGGAAGCTGGATGGTGGGTGATAGTTTGAGAGACCTGCAGGCGGGCAAGGCAGTAGGTTGCAAAACAGCGCTGGTTAGAACTGGCAAAGGAAGTAAAACTGAACAAAAAGGCGCTGGCCTTGAAAAGACCATGGTCTTTGATGATTTAGCTCAATTTGTTGATTGGTTAATTGAGTAATGACACGGTAACGATATATAGGCATGTAATCCTAGCTGGCCGATTACCTGACAGCTAGAAGCTTTGTGCTTGCCCTAAATAAAAGCGCCGCTATGAATAGTTTCATAGCGGCGCTTATCATTCTTACCATTATGCCATTAAGACTTATTAAGGTGTTTCACGTGAAACACTTTAAATGCAGCCTGACTTACACATCCAAATTCGCCACCAGAGCATTGGTCTCAATAAAGTCGCGGCGCGGTTCAACATCGTCCCCCATCAGGGTGTTGAACATCATATCGGCACCCACGGCATCTTCGATTGTGACGCGCAACATACGGCGACTGTCGGGATCCATTGTAGTATCCCAGAGCTGATCCGGGTTCATTTCACCCAGGCCCTTATAGCGCTGTACAGACAGACCACGCTGGCCTTCTTGCATTAGCCAGGCCAGCACTTCGGAGAAGTGCGACACAGGCTTCTGACGCTCGCCACGGGCGATAAAGGCGCCCTCTTCAAGGAACCCTTCCAGTGTTTCGCCTAATTCAGCAATGCCTCGATAGTCGGCACTTTCGAAGAAGTCGAGTCCCCAGGTGTACTCAGTGGTAACACCGTGGGCCACCAGCGCTACGGTAGGCAAGAAAAGCCCACGCTCAGAGTCTTCTTGAAGATGGAAGTGGTAACGCGGCCCACCTTCATAGGCGACCATGTCGTCCATGGTCTTCTGCAGCTCATCAATCCAATTCTGCATAGTGACGCGATCTTTCAGACTCGCCTCACCTTTTAACGCAGACGTATGGATGATTTGCTTGAGCACTTCATTGGGATAAACCCGCGATAAACGATCGATCCGTTTCATCACATTGCGATACTGGTTCACCAGCGTTTCAAGCTGAGAACCCGAGATACCCGGTGCATTGGCATTTACATGTAAACCAGCGCCATCCAGGGCCGTGGTGGTCAAGTAGTCCACCATCGCCTGCTCATCTTTCAGATAAAGCTCTTGCTTACCGCGCTTTATTTTATACAGCGGGGGTTGAGCAATAAAGATATGCCCGCGCTCGATCAGCTCTGGCATTTGGCGGAAGAAGAAGGTCAATAGCAGCGTACGAATATGGGAGCCATCGACGTCCGCATCGGTCATGATAATAACCGAATGGTAACGAAGCTTATCGGGGTTAAACTCCTCACGGCCGATGCCGCAACCGAGCGCGGTGATTAAGGTGCCCACTTCCGCTGAAGAGAGCATTTTATCGAAACGCGCTTTTTCAACGTTAAGAATCTTACCTTTAAGCGGCAAAATAGCCTGGGTACGACGATCTCGACCCTGTTTGGCACTCCCCCCTGCCGAATCACCCTCCACCAAGTAGAGTTCTGACCGGCTTGGATCTTTTTCCTGGCAATCAGCTAGCTTGCCCGGCAAACCTGCAATATCCAGAGCACCTTTACGGCGTGTCATATCCCGCGCTTTACGTGCTGCTTCTCGGGCACGCGCGGCGTCAAGCATCTTATTAACGATCGCTTTTGCTTCGTTAGGTTTTTCAATCAAATACTCGGAGAATAGGCGGCTCATTTCTTGCTCAACGGCCGTCTTCACCTCACTGGATACCAGTTTGTCTTTGGTTTGAGACGAGAATTTAGGGTCCGGCACTTTAACTGAAATAATAGCCGTTAGCCCCTCACGCGCATCATCCCCCGTGGTATTCACCTTGGCTTTTTTCAGCAGGTTTTCCGCTTCAATATAGTTATTGAGCGTACGGGTCAGGCCTGCGCGGAAGCCCGCCAAATGCGCCCCGCCATCACGCTGGGGGATATTGTTGGTGTAGCAGAAAATATTCTCAGTGAAGGCTTCACTCCACTGCATGGCCACCTCAACTTCAACGCCATCTTCACGGATAGCGTTAAAGTGGAACACCGGGTTAATGACACTTTTATTGGTGTTCAGGTGATCAACAAAGGCTTTTAAGCCACCTTCATAGTGAAATAACTCTTCTTTACCGCTACGCTCATCCAACAAGCGGATAGCCACACCGGAATTCAGGAAGGAGAGTTCCCTCAACCGTTTCGCTAAAATATCAAAATGGAATTCGATATTGCCAAACGTTTCTGGAGAGGGACGGAAATGTACCCGCGTTCCGCTTTTTTCAGTTTTGCCCACGACACCTAGCGGCGCCTGAGGCACGCCGTGGTGGTACATCTGCTCAAACACTTCACCCTGGCGCCAAATCGTTAAACGCAGTTCAGCGGAAAGTGCATTGACGACCGAAACACCGACACCGTGTAAGCCACCGGAAACTTTGTAGGAGTTATCATCAAATTTACCGCCTGCGTGCAGTACCGTCATGATAACTTCAGCAGCGGAAACACCCTCCCCTTCATGAAGCTCAGTGGGAACGCCACGGCCGTTATCGCTAACGGTGACCGACTCATCCGGGTGGATGACAACGCGAATTTCGCTGCAATGTCCAGCCAACGCCTCGTCGATGGAGTTATCCACCAACTCGAAGACCATGTGGTGCAGCCCTGTACCGTCGTCGGTGTCTCCAATATACATACCTGGACGCTTACGCACAGCGTCCAGTCCCTTGAGCACCTTGATGCTTGATGAATCGTAAGCCTGCTCGCTCATTGACCACTCCGTCGTGAAGTCTGTCTCATTCCGTATCGCCTAACCTACTCGCTTAGCTCGGCTAATTAGCTTCACCGAGCTAGCTGCTGCATTAACTGTATCGTACTAATCGTCTGGCATTAATTTGCTTAACCCATGTTCGGCATGTTTCACGTGAAACATCTTCACCGAAGTATTAGTACGCCAGGCATTTCTTAACGCTGTAGGTTCGACGCTGGTAATAAATGCTTGGCACTGCATATCTTCAAGTAATTCGCAAAACTGATGGCGATTTCGCTCATCCAGCTCGGCTGGCAAATCATCGATCAGATAAATACAGTGCCGCTGTGCCGTTCTTTCCAGAAACCGCCCCTGGGCGAGTTTTAAGGCGCTCACTACTAACTTTTGCTGGCCTCTGGAAAGCACTTCTACAGCAGGCTGTTTGTTAACCCTAATGCGTAAATCTGCACGCTGCGGGCCTTGTTGAGTAAAACCCATTTGCTGGTCAGTATTTCGGCTATCGTGTAAAACTGCCGAAAGGGAGCGCTCTTTATCCCACCCCCTTGCGTAATGAAGCGACAAGCCGGGCAAAGGAAGTAGCACCTTAAGCGTTTCTTCAAAAACTGGCAAAAAATCGCTGAACCAAGCACGACGGAATATATCCATCTGCTCCCCCCAGTTGGCCAGCTCCTGCTCCCACACCACCATTTCCTGAGGATGTATTCTACCACGCCTGAGCAGTGCATTCCGATGTTTCAACGCACGGCGAGCTCGTTTCCATATTCCCAAAAAGTCATGTTTCACGTGAAACACTCCCCAATCAAGAAACTCACGTCGCCCAGCTGGTGATCCTTCAAGTAGTCGAAAAGCATCAGGGTTGATCAATTGGAGGGGCATAGTTTCAACAAGCTCGGCCAAACGAGCATTTTTATCACCCTTCAAACGCAGCTCAAGCTCTCTCTGAGCACGCAAGCGACGCACGCCCAGGGTAACCTCCGGCTCACCGCTTAAGTGCCCGTACAGGGTCATATGGGGCTCATCGGCTTGAATCGCGTGCTTTAACTGGCGGGTGCGAAACGAGCGCCCCATTCCCAGAATGTGCACACCTTCTAGAAGACTGGTTTTACCGCTGCCATTGGCACCACTAATAACGTTAATTCGAGAAGAGGGCGTCATTTCAACAGGCTGTAAGTTACGTAAACCCTGGAAGTTAAGCAGTGTCAGGCTCATCCAATTATCACCACTTAAAAGAGTTCAAAAAACGAAGCATCGTTCCAAACGCGTTAGCGGCGTTTCTGTTCCCAGAAACGCCGCTAACGTAGCGTGGCTTATATATAAACTGTGGCAATGGAAAAACGTTTATAGGCGCATAGGCATAACAACGTAAAGGGCATCACCACCGCCAGGCTCTTCAAGCAGAGCACTACTATTGGGATCGGCCAACGTAATCTGCACACGCTCTTCATTAAGCACCGTTAGTACATCAACCAAGTAGCCAACGTTAAAACCGACTTCCATTGAACCACCGTTGTACTCAACGGCGATATTCTCTTCAGCTTCTTCCTGTTCTGGATTGTTGGCCATTACCTTAAGGTTGTTCTCCTCAAGATAAAGACGCACACCGCGATACTTTTCATTCGAGAGGATGGCCGTACGTGAAAGCACTTGGCGCAGCTCTGCACGCTCAGCAATCAGTACTTTATCCCCATTGCGCGGCACGACACGCTCATAGTCAGGAAACTTACCGTCGATTAACTTGGAGGTGAACGTAAAATCGCCAGTGTGGGCGCGCACATGGCTTGAACCCAACGTCAGGCTGACAGGTTCATCACTGTCATCCAGCAAGCGTGATAGTTCAAGGATACCTTTACGCGGCACAATGAGCTTTTGAGACTGGCTAACAGTCACGTCGATTGGGCGCGAGCACATCGCCAAACGGTGACCGTCAGTGGCGACCGTGCGCAGCAAATTGCTCTGGATTTCCAGTAGCATACCATTCAGGTAATAACGCACATCTTGCTGCGCCATGGCAAACGAGGTCGCTTCAATCAGGTGCTTTAGAGTACCGCGGGGTACGCTAATTTCCTGACTGCCATCCGCATCTTCGATATTGGGAAATTCGGCGACCGGAAGAGTCGACAGCGTAAAGCGTGAACGACCACTGCGAAGTACGGCGCGCCCCTCTTCAACGGCCAGTTGAATGTCGGACTGATCTGGCAGTGATTTACAAATATCCATCAGCTTACGTGCGGGCACAGTCGCGGAACCCGCCTGATCAACTTGACTGGCCACGGTGCGACCCACGAGCTCTACTTCTAAGTCAGTGCCGGTGAGCGACACCTGGTCTCCCTCTACTTGAATCAGTACATTAGAAAGGACTGGCAGCGTTTGGCGACGCTCAACAACACCAGCGACCAGAGTCAGCGGACGTAGCAGCGCCTCTCGGGAAATCGAAAATTTCATCAATACTCCGGTTCTATATCCTGAAAGACCTGCGCATAACAGGCCCGACCCATGGGATGATTAACTGGTTAACAGGCGCAGTAAATTCTTGTAATCCTCACGAATATCCGCGCTCTCTTCCTGCAATGATTTCACTTTCCGGCAAGCATGCAACACCGTTGTATGGTCTCGCCCTCCAAAGGCATCGCCAATCTCAGGTAAGCTGTGATTGGTGAGCTCCTTAGCAAGCGCCATCGCCACCTGACGAGGGCGGGCAACTGAGCGTGACCGGCGCTTCGAAAGCAGATCCGCCACCTTAATCTTGTAATATTCAGCGACCGTACGCTGAATATTATCTACCCCTACCTGCTTATCCTGAAGCGCTAACAGATCTTTTAGAGACTCACGAATAAAGTCTTGGGTAATCGTTTTACCCATGAAGTGTGAATCAGCAATGACCTTTTTCAGCGCACCTTCCAATTCGCGAACGTTGGAACGAATTTTTTGCGCAATGAAGAAAGCCGCATCGTGAGGCAAATCGACCTTAGCTTGGTCGGCCTTTTTCATCAAGATAGCGACGCGGGTTTCAAGCTCCGGCGGCTCAATCGCTACCGTGAGGCCCCAACCAAAGCGTGATTTAAGTCGCTCTTCTACCCCACTGATCTCTTTAGGATAGCGATCAGAGGTGAGGATCATCTGCTGCCCGCCTTCCAAGAGTGCATTGAAGGTATGAAAAAACTCCTCTTGAGAGCGCTCTTTTCCAGCAAAAAACTGAATATCATCAATAAGTAACGCATCAACACTGCGATAAAAACGCTTAAAATCATTAATCGCATTAAGCTGGAGCGCTTTAACCATATCGGCGACAAACCGCTCTGAGTGCAGGTATACCACCCGGGCGTTTTCACGCCGGGTTGCCAATGCGTTCCCCACCGCATGCATTAAGTGGGTTTTACCAAGGCCAACACCACCGTATAAAAACAAAGGGTTATAAGCACCGCCAGGATTTTCAGACACCTGGCGGGAGGCAGCGCGAGCCAATTGGTTCGATTTACCTTCTACAAACGTATCGAAAGTAAAATTCGGATTAAGCCCGCTGCCATGTTTCAGACTGCCTTCTACCTGTACCTGACGTTCATTATTACGTCGGCTTGGCGTTTCATCACGCAGCCTATCGATTTCGCGCTCATCGGCAATATCGCCGCGTGGCGGCGTATGTACCGCAGGCGATGCTGGCCGCGACGGTGAAGCGGATACAGGATTACCCAAATCACGATGCTGAGGGGCCTGGGTGGCCAAGCGGCGACTACCCACCGTCAGGCTTACCTTTGGCGGTTTGGCCGGTGCGAGTTCACGCATCAGCTCACTAATCCGCTTGGCATACTTATCGCTCACCCAATCGCGCACAAAGCGATTCGGCGCCAATAAGCGCAGCTCGTTGGACTCTCCTTCCTCTGCCTGCAGCGGGCGTATCCAGGTATTGAACTGCTGTGAATTCAGCTCATCCTGCAGGTTGTCCAGGCACTGTTGCCAAAGCGTCAGTGACACTCATCTCACCATCGGTTGAAAACGGCCGACCATTGTAGCGCCCAAAGCCTCGGTTATCCACACGGGTTTACCCCTCAATATTGGCCTGTGGACAACTTACAATGAGCCTATGGGAAAACCTTGTGGAGGGACGGGGACAATTGTTAAATAGGCGTCTTATAAACGGGTTAATCACATCTAGCCAACACCTTGTGGACGGCTTATACGGAACTTACACACAGATTTTTTATTATTATAGGCCATTGAAAAATAATAATTAAAACCACTTATCCACAAATAGTATCCCCACTATTAATAACAACAGATTTAGAACTACCTATTAGTAATAATAGTGACTTTATTAATTGCTACTCTCACCGTATCAAGCACGCTGACTGAGGCGTGATAACGCTTTTATGCAAGGAAAAATTGCACCCAGCAGAGGAAGTCTCTACAATTTCCGGTCTTGAATTGAATCTCCCCGGCTAGTTCCTCACTGGACCGGGCTTTTTGGAATTCACTTTCCGTCCTAAACCACGTGGGAATAACGAGTTATGAAACGCACTTTTCAACCTAGCGTTCTCAAGCGCAAGCGCGCGCATGGCTTCCGTGCTCGTATGGCAACCAAAAACGGTCGCGCCGTCCTCGCACGTCGCCGTGCCAAGGGCCGCAAGCGTCTGAGCGCCTGATCTCGGATTGCGTGTGCCGCAGCAAGGCTTTCCCCGGCAATTACGGTTATTAAATGCTGGGGATTTCAGTCACGTGTTTGATCAAGCAGACCTTAAATTGCATGGCAAAGGTATGATGGCGTTAGTCCGCCTAAGTACTCGGGGGCATCCCCGCCTTGGATTAGTGGTCAGCAAAAAAAATGTCAAGCGCGCCGTAGATCGCAACCGTTTCAAGCGTCTCGTTCGAGAATCCGTCCGTCTTCGCCAAGATCACTTACCCTCTGTGGATATAGTGGTGCTTGCTCGGCGCGGCGTTCAGGATATCGATAACGACACCCTACATCGCCAGTTACACGGCATGTGGAAGCGACTTCAGCGTGACGCACAGGCGGTGATCGCAGCACCAACGCCTGAGCGGGACACGTGACCTTTGGTGCACACCTCGCCGCTCGACCTCGGCCTGCCGCCTGGCAGGCTTTCGTGTGTCAAGAGTCGAGTAAATGACACTGCGCCATTAGCATGTTCACCACCCAGCGGGCAGAACCCTCATGGACGTAAAACGACTTTTATTACTGATTCCACTAGCCGTACTTGCGTATCTGCTAGTCGTCCAGTGGAATCAGGATTACGGGCAGCCGAATTACGATTCAGTGCCTGAGACGACTCAACGCAGCAACGCCGCTCCTCCCAGCGATATGGAGGATGGCGAAGGCGGCTTAGCGGTACCGAGCTCATCTACACAGCAAGATGCGGTAGGTGAAGGTATTCCTGACGATAGCGAAAGCGAGACGTCGAGCCGCGATTTCATAGCCGTGACTACCGATGTTCTTGATGTGCGCATTGATCCACACGGTGGCGATATTGTTTATGCTGCATTACCGCAGCACAAACTTTCCCTCGACTCAGAGCGTAACTATGTCCTGCTGTCAGATAACAGTAGCCGCAGCTACGTGGCCCGTTCAGGCCTCCAGCTTGATGGCCAAGCAAGCCGTATTGCGTTTACGCCCGAAAATTCAGAGTATCGTTTAGGCGATAATGACGACGAGCTAAGCGTTGATCTAACCGCCGATGTAAATGGCGTTGAGGTGATTAAGCGCCTTACTTTTGAACGTGGCAGCTACGCGGTCAATGTCAATTACTACCTAGCC
Source organism: Vreelandella neptunia (assembly GCF_022489065.1). GTDB lineage: Bacteria > Pseudomonadota > Gammaproteobacteria > Pseudomonadales > Halomonadaceae > Vreelandella > Vreelandella neptunia_A. The sequence continues at coordinate 46,332 of NZ_JAKVTW010000004.1, forward strand.
AATAACACTGATGCGCCTATTAGCGCGCGCTTTATTGGTCAGTTGGCACGTGACAATAGCCCTGACCCCTCCAGCGGTGTATCAATGGGGATGAACTCCTACCTAGGGGCTGCTTACTCAACGCCGGATGCGCGCTACGAGAAGATCGACTTTGATGACATTCAAGGTAGTAACTTTGAAAACCGTGAAGCACAAGGGGGCTGGATTGCCATTATTCAGCACTACTTTGTCTCGGCATGGGCACCTCAGCAGGACCAGCAGAATCTTTACTACGTCACGACGGATTCAAGCAACCGTAACGTCGTAGCCTTTGCTGGCCCTACCAGTTCTGTTGCCGCAGAAGGCGAAGCTACGTTAGGTGCTACCCTCTACATGGGTCCTAAAGTACAAGACTACCTAGAGCAAGTAGCACCGAATCTACGTTTAACCGTCGATTACGGCTGGCTATGGTTTATCGCTAACCCGCTTTTCTGGCTACTGGATAAAATCCACGATGTCGTCGGTAACTGGGGCTGGTCAATCGTTCTGCTAACCGTACTGGTTAAGACCGTGCTGTTCCCACTTTCAGCCAAAGCGTACAAGTCCATGGCACGGATGCGTAAGCTTGGACCTGAAATGCAGCGTCTGAAAGAGATGTATGGTGACGACCGGCAAAAAATGTCACAAGAGATGATGAAGTTCTACCAGAAGGAGAAGATCAATCCACTGGGGGGCTGTCTACCTATTGTGATTCAGATGCCCGTTTTCATCGCCCTGTACTGGATGCTGCTGGAATCGGTTGAACTGCGTCATGCGCCGTTTATGTTCTGGATTCAAGATCTATCGGTGAAGGATCCACTCTTCATCTTGCCAATACTGATGGGTATTTCGATGTTCGTTCAGCAGATGTTGAACCCGACGCCTCCGGATCCAATGCAGGCGAAGATTATGAAGATGCTACCCATCATCTTTACCTTCTTCTTCCTGTGGTTCCCAGCCGGTCTGGTCATCTACTGGGTGGTCAACAACATCATTTCGGTGGCGCAGCAGTACTACATTACGCGCAAAATCGAAAACGATCCGAACGTCGGTAAAGGGTTAAAAACTAAGTAGGTAAAAGCTTAGCAGTTAAAAACCCAGCAATCCGCCGTTTTAATTAGCGCCTTCAGACCCCCGCCTTGAGCGGGGGTCTGGCGTTTTAAGGCCGAAAAATTCACACTAGGTCGATCCATTTCGTTACCTGCCAATTTAAAAAGAGATTCACCATGGCCGAACGCCTTTATACGCCTGACACCATTGCGGCATTGGCAACGCCACCCGGTCGGGGCGGTGTGGGTATTATCCGCGTCTCTGGCCCTACTTGCCGCGAGATCGCTCAAGCCATGGTTGGGCATTGCCCTGCCCCGCGTTACGCTCACTATGGCCCCTTCCAGGGCGCTGAAGGCAGCCTTGATGAAGGCATTGCTGTTTTCTTTAATGGCCCTCACTCGTTTACCGGCGAAGACGTTCTGGAGCTCCAAGGGCATGGCGGTCCGATTATCATGGATATGCTGCTTGAGCGCTGTGTGGCATTGGGAGCCCGCTTGGCGCGGCCGGGTGAATTTTCCGAGCGCGCTTTTTTAAACGACAAGCTTGATCTGGCCCAGGCCGAAGCGATTGCGGATTTAATCGATGCAACGTCACGTTCAGCGGCAGAAAACGCCGTGCGCTCGCTGCAAGGGGAGTTTTCAAAGCGCGTATCAGCGCTGGTAGAGCGGCTGATTGAACTACGCGTCTATGTTGAAGCGGCGATCGACTTCCCTGAAGAAGAGATCGACTTTCTTGCCGATGGCCATGTTGCGCAGCACTTAAACAGTGTCCAGCAAGCGTTAGGCGATGTGCGTCAAGCGGCAGGCCAAGGGGCATTGCTGCGCGAAGGGATGAACGTGGTCATTGCAGGACGCCCCAATGCGGGTAAATCCAGCCTATTGAATGCCCTGACAGAACAAGATACCGCCATTGTGACCGAGATCGCTGGCACCACCCGGGACGTGCTGCGTGAACACATTCATATCGACGGTATGCCGTTGCATATTATCGACACCGCCGGGCTGCGCGATACGCCCGATGCAGTTGAGAAGATTGGTGTCGCTCGTGCATGGGTAGAGATAGAAAAAGCTGATCGTGTCTTACTATTGGTAGATGCAAGCACCACTGCGTCCACTGACCCCATGACCATCTGGCCCGAGTTTGTTGCTCGCCTTCCTGATCAAAGCCGCTTAACCCTGGTGCGCAATAAGATCGATACCAGTGCTGAACCGGCGGGCATTGATTTATCCACAACCACGCCCATCGTCAGGCTATCGGCAAAAACCGGCACGGGTGTGGATAACTTAAAAGCGCATCTAAAAGATGTGATGGGCTTTGCTGCCACCACTGAGGGTCGCTTCTCTGCCCGTCGACGGCATCTGGACGCCTTAGACCGTGCAATGGCTGCCCTGGATACAGGCCGAGCTCAGCTCGATGGCTACGGCGCAGGAGAGCTGCTTGCGGAAGATCTTCGCGACGCCCAACAGGCTTTGGGAGAGATCACCGGCGAATTCAGTGCCGATGATTTACTGGGTGAGATCTTTGGCAGCTTTTGTATCGGTAAATGATAGCGCGACTCTTTCCAACAACTACTCCCTCACCCACCACTCCGCCTGATAGCGGGTATCGGTGCCGAGCAGCGGTGTGATTTCTTCCATCGCTGCGGCAATGCGCTGATCCAGACCCCAAGGAGGATTAATCACTAACATACCGCTGCCGAACATGCCGTGGGCCTGCTCACCAGGTTCGCGCAGCAGCAGTTCACTGCGCCATATTTTGCGTACGCCGCTCTCTTTTAAGGCGGTTAATAGCGTGAGATGGTGGTCAGAAGGCAGTAACGGGTACCAAATCAATACCACACCATGGCGCGCTTTCTCATGGGTGTAAACGACGGTATCGGCAACTTCCTGGTACTCCACCTTGCGCTCATAGCTGGGGTCAATGAGTACGCATATGCGGGGCGTTATGGCAGGCAGCATAGCCTCAAGTCCCGCCAGTCCGTCACCAAACACGCGTTGCGCCCGAGGCGATAAACCTTGGGCGCTTAATTGCTCGTGCTCACCTGGGTGCAGTTCAAATAGTCTCAGTTGATCTTGCTCACGCAGCGAGTGGCTCAACCACCAAGGAGAACCAGGGTAATGCGTCAATGACGCCGGTGCCTTTTGAGCACTTGTTAATGCCTCTTTCCAGGCGTTTAGCAACGGATCATTCAATCCCGCACGGGCCTGCCACAGTGGCCAAATGCCCTCGCGATACTCTTGCAAGCGCTGAGTCTCAGGAGCCTCAAGCGGATATAGCCCTCTACCAGCATGAGTATCCACATATGTAATAGCGGTTTTTTTACGTAATAAGTAGTCAATCACCGCATAAAGCGTCAGATGTTTATGCACATCGGCAAAATTACCGGCATGGTAGGCATGTTGGTAAGACAGCATAGAGACTCATCGACAGTTATATGAAAAAAGCCCGCTATGTGAGCATAGCGGGCTTTAAGCGGCAATAGCCAGGTTAACCTAATAGTGTATTAGGCTTAGCCCTGACCATTTCCTGTTGGGGTTAAGGTAATTTCTACACGGCGGTTCTGGGCACGGCCCTGCTCATTGTCGTTGCTCGCGACCGGCTGAGTGGCGCCATAGCCAGAGGTGTTAAGGCGCGACGATGAAACACCGTTCTGTGTTAAATAACCACCCACAGCTTGGGCACGGCGCTCAGACAGTTGCTGGTTATAACTGGCCTGGCCAGTGCTATCGGTATGACCTGCGATGTTAACGCGAGTATCTTGGTACTCGGTGAGCACGCTAGCGACTTCATTGAGGGAACTACGTGCTTCGCTCGTCAGATCGGCAGAATCAAAACCAAAGGTAACGCCACTGGGCATATTGAGCACAATGTCGTCGCCACGGCGATCGATCTCAATACGTGAGCCCTGCAAGTTCTCACGTAGCTGCTGCTCTTGGCGATCCATATAGACACCAATGCCCGCACCGGCTGCTGCACCTACGGCCGCACCAATCAGCGCACGGTCGCGGCGGCTGGTACTACCATCGCCAGACAGAGCACCTGCAGCAGCCCCCACAGCGGCCCCAATACCAGAACCCATCGCGGTGCTAGAGCGTTGCGTTTGGCCACCGTAAGGATCCGATGTGGCGCAACCTGCTACTAAAATAGCGGCTGCCAGCGGTGTCAGTAGTCGAGAAATACGCATCACTCACTCCTTGTTTATGTTCGAAACATCTTTTTATTCATTACTGGTCAATCTTCACTAATTAAAGCCAGCAACTCATTCAAGAATAATAGACCTTGAGGCGATGCACGCAGCTTTTCAGGCATTTGCATCAAAAGTCCTTTTTTCTCGGCGGTTTGTAAACGCATCAGTAACATATCAGAAGAGAGCCCGGTATTGGCTTTCCATGTCTCCAGCGTCACACCCTCAATGAGTCGCAAAGCGTTCATAGCGAACTCCAACGGCAGCTCATACGCTTTTATCACCTGCTTACCGGCTATAAAGCCTCGCAGGTCATCCATGCGTTTTAAATAAGCATCCGGCTGGCGGGTTTTCCAACGCCGCTCAATGCGCCACTCACCGTTTTGGTCAATATGGCTTAACTTGCCATGGGCACCCGCACCAATCCCAAGATAATCACCAAACTGCCAGTAGTTAAGGTTATGCCGACTTTGCTGGTCAGTAGTGGCGTAGGCTGAAATTTCGTAGTGCTTAAATCCAGCCTTCTCCAAAAGCTGATGACCGCTGTCCTGGATATCCCAGAGTGCTTCTTCTTCAGGCAACGTCGGTGGATGGGAGTGAAAGGCCGTATTCGGCTCAAGGGTAAGCTGATACCAGGAGAGATGCTCCGGCGCTAATGACAACGCTTGAGCAATATCGTCCATTGCCAGTTGAGGTGTCTGACCGGGCAAGCCGTGCATTAAATCAATATTAATGTTGGTAAAGCCCGCCTGACGCGCTTGGGCTACCGCAGTGATCGCTTCATCGCCACTGTGAATACGCCCTAGCGCATGCAACTGGTCGGGCTGAAAACTTTGAATACCCAGCGAAAGGCGATTAATGCCAGCGTTTCGGTAGCCAATGAAACGTGCCTGCTCCGTAGTACCAGGATTGGCCTCTAAGGTAATCTCAATACCGTTAGCAAAAGGCAAACGGGCTTCAATCTCGCTCAGTAAACGGTCATAAAATGCAGGCGACAGCAGGCTGGGTGTTCCACCGCCAATAAAGATGGTTTGAATTTCGCGGCCAGCCGCCAGGACAAGATCGCTATCCAGGTCTTGTAACAAAGCCTTAAGATAAGCGGATTCAGGCAAATCGCGAGGCGTAAAGCCGTGTGTCCCCGGCTCATGGGAATTAAAGTCACAATATGGGCATTTGCGTACACACCAGGGCGTGTGGATATAAAGAGATAGCGGCGGCAGCGTATCAGCCATGCGCCACCTTCAATAGCTCCACCAATCCTTGCAACGCACGTCCACGGTGACTAAGGCGGTTTTTGCTTTCACTGGGCAGCTCGGCAACACTCATTCCCTGATCCGGTAGCCAGAAAAGTGGATCGTAGCCAAACCCCTCTTTCCCCCTCGGATGGGCGAGAATCTCGCCTTCCCAACTGCGCTGCACAATCACCGGTACAGGGTCTTTGGGGTGTCGCAAATAAACGAGTACACACCAATAGCGGCCACTGCGCTGCCCTTCGGCGTAGTCACTTAACGCAGCTAATAACGTTTCGTTATTTTTCTCATCGCTTTTAGGTTCACCACCATAGCGTGCGGAGTAAATGCCCGGAGCACCTTGCAGTGCATCCACCTCAAGACCGGAATCGTCTGCTAAGGCAGGTAACCCACTGATAAGGCTAGCTTCTCGGGCTTTTAATAACGCATTTTCGACAAATGTTAATCCTGTTTCTTCGACTTCAGTAACGCCAAAGTCCGCCTGAGGACGCACATCGAAGCCTAGTGGCGACAGTAATTGATTGAATTCTCGTAACTTTCCAGCATTCCCGCTCGCTAGGACAAGGGTATTAACTGATGCCATGACACGCACTCCAAACAGTAGAGCATCAGTTTACGCGCTCATCGAACGTATCAAAAGCCAGCAAAATGTTACTCAACGTATCTTCAGGATAAATCCATAGCCTAAAAAAATAAAATATTTCCTTTCTTTTCAATAAATTATGGTTTCGTCTAGATTTTGAAATTTTTCTTCATTACTTTATCCATTATTTTGATAACATAACTTTACAAATTGTGCCTTATAAGCAACACTACAAATATCACTTGCTGACTCTTTCTTTATATGAGGATTATTTAATGTCGCAAGAAAAACCTACTGGATCGGTATATATCATTACCGAAAAAAGCTCGCAGGTTCAGCTATTTGCTGAATATTTAAGCGATCATACTGGCTGCCCAATACATATTCACTCACCTAGTATACCGCTACCTTCCTCTGTAACTGGTAGCGCATTAATCCTCATTGATAGTGATCATATCGGTGTTGATGCCTTACCGGCATGGCAAGAAAAATTGCCACAAGCGATGGCAAAAGTGCCATTAGCTGCTATCAATATCAGTGATATGGATCATGCTTTGGAAGCCCTTTCATGCGCTCAATTAAAAGGGGTTTTTTATCGCAACGAAAGTCTTGAGGTTATTTGCAAAGGTATTCACGCTTTATTAGGCGGCCAGCTGTGGATGTCTAGAGATTTGATGGCTCGTTTAATCATTTTTTATCGCAAATACCAAAGTAATGCTTTTCGTCCTGCTTGTGGGCTAACCAATAGAGAAATGGAAATTATTTCCCTGTTGAGCACAGGTTCATCAAATCAACAAATTGCTGAAAAATTGTTTGTTAGTGAACACACTGTAAAATCACATTTATACAATATTTTTCGTAAAATTAATGTTCATAACCGTATTCAAGCTCTTAACTGGATTCATCAAAATTTAGGGCCAATTTTACCTAACATTGAAACTGCTCGTAGCCTGCAGTCAAAACATTAAAAAATTATTAATAGTAAAAAAAACAATGACCAAATAACCATTAACTTGTTATTTATTTAATATAAAGTAAAGCCACCCCCCATCCTTTAGGGTGGCTTTGAATTATAAATAATTATTAATTAATCATCAGCGTTAATGTACCTCCAGCCCCCTGAGTAGATGAATGCGACCGGTTGCTACCTTTTTGAATATCGACTTCTAATCGCTCGTCATCGCTTAACAGTTTCACGCTGCCTTCAAGCTCAGTACCGGTAAAAGTGTACTCCGCAGGTACGGTGCCACTCTCCTCAACGTGCTCGGTGGTTTCGCCTTCGTGGGTAATCCGCCAATGGGCAGAAAACTCTGCGCCTGGCGAACCGCTCATGGTGATATGGATCTGGGTCATGTCCTGCTCCTGAGGCGTCTGTGCAGCTAGTGGGAAGCAAGCTGCCAATCCCACTGCGCAAATCATGTATCGCAAGCCGTTGTTCGTACCATAGATATGGATTTCAGCTAACCGAAGAGCCGCTCTAAGGGAGCGGCTCTTGCAGTATAGCGGGCTTTACGTTACTTGCCGTTACATGACGGCAAAGGCTTTTTCGGCTGCATCCAGCGTGAACTGAATATCTTCCGGCGTATGGGCGCTAGACATAAAACCCGCCTCAAAAGCAGAAGGCGCCAAGTAAACGCCGTGATCAAGCATCGAACCAAAGAAGCGCCGGAAAGCATCCGGATTGCAGGCTGTGGCTTGGGCAAAGTTATCCACACGGCTTTGTGAGGTGAAGAAGAGCCCAAACATGCCGCCTGCGGACTGCGTTATCATCGGCACTCGTGCAGCATTAGCTCGCTCTTGAAGGCCTGTACACAGAGTATTGACCCGCTGAGTGAGCGCATCATGGAAACCTGGCACACGAAGCTTTGTGAGTAGCGCAACACCCGCCGCCATGGCCAGCGGATTACCCGACAAGGTGCCTGCTTGGTAAACCGGTCCTAGGGGTGAAATATTTTGCATAATATCGCGCTTACCACCAAACGCGCCCACCGGCATACCGCCGCCAACAATCTTACCCAGGCAGGTTAAATCGGGGGTGATACCGTAGTGTGCCTGAGCACCACCTAAGGCAACGCGAAAACCGGTCATCACTTCGTCAAAAATCAATAGGCTGCCGTACTCGTTACATACCCGACGCAGCGTTTCCAGGAAGCCCGGCTGTGGCGGTATACAGTTCATATTGCCAGCAACGGGCTCAACGATGATGCAAGCAATCTGATCACCGATTTCGCTAAAACACGCTTCAACCCTTTCAGGATCGTTAAATGAGAGTGTAATGGTGTGCTCAGCCAGCGAAGCAGGTACGCCCGGGGAGCTGGGCTCACCGTGAGTGAGTGCCCCAGAACCCGCTTTTACCAGCAGAGAGTCAGAGTGGCCGTGGTAGTTACCTTCAAACTTAACGATCTTATCGCGACCAGTGCTACCTCGGGCCAAACGAATTGCGGACATAGTCGCTTCGGTACCCGAGCTGGTCATACGTACCATATCCATGGAAGGGATCATCTCGCAGATCAAATCCGCCATGGTGGTTTCGACAGCGGTAGGGGTACCAAACGACAGGCCATTATCTAACCGTGCTCGTACGGCAGCCAATACGTCTTGGTCCGCATGCCCAGTGATCATTGGTCCCCAGGAACCCACATAATCCACGTACCGATTACCTTCAACGTCGAATAGAAAGGCGCCCTGGGCTCGCTCCATAAAGACGGGCGGGCGGTGCAAGCCTTTAAACGCTCGAACGGGTGAATTTACCCCCCCCGGAATATGGCGACTGGCAAGGTCAAACAGTTCAGCTGATGTGGTCATGGCATCCTCTCGGTCAATGGCGTATAGAAGATAGGATTAAAAACGGACAGCCCGTGAAAAGCGGTTGGGCAAGCACTGGCCACTAGGCGGCTGAAACCCCTGAGACAGGCTCTGCCAAGTAAAGTGCTGCGCCTGTTCGCACGCTGTTGGTAAGCGCTCACCAACAGCCAAACGTGCCGCAATGGCTGCTGCGAGCGTGCAACCTGAACCATGAAACAGTTCGGGCAAACGTGGCCACTGCCATTGGCGAGTGGTGTCAGGTGAGTGCAAGGTGTGAACGACTTGCTCATCGTTGCCGGGCAATGGTTCATCAGTGGCAGTCACTAAAATGGCTTGGCATCCTTGTGACATCAGCTCTACCGCGCGGGCCGTATCGTCGAAAGCCGTAACGATGTCAGGCGTCAATTGGCACAGCTCAGCACGATTGGGCGTTAAAATATCCACAAGCGGTAGCAAACGATCAATATAGAGCTTACGCAAAGCGGGTGTGGATAACTCAGTTCCACCGCCGGCTTTAAATACCGGATCCGCTACCACGGGAATGCCTGGAAAACGGCGAATAATTTGTTCCGCTGCGCGCAGCGTGTCTTCATCGGCGAGCAAGCCAATTTTAATCGCCGCCACCTGCATCTCGCCAAGCACTTCAGCCATTTGGCGCATCGCGTTAGCGTCTGCAGGGATCACACGCGTCACGTTATGGCAATTCTGAACCGTTAGCGCAGTGGGGATCGTTACCGCCCAGCCGCCACAGCCAGCAATGGCTTCGCTATCAGCAATGATACCCGCACCGCCGGTCGGGTCGTGACCAGAAAGTACCAACACCACGGGAGGAAGAGGCTGGCGCATCAAAAGGGCTTCACAACGGCGAGTAGAATAATAGCCACCAGCGCAATCACCGGTGCTTCGTTAAACCAGCGGAAAAACACGTGCCCTTTGGTACAACGGTCTTGGGCAAACTGCTTCAAATAGATCAAACAAACGTGATGATAGGCAATCAGCAAGACTACTAGCGCAAGCTTGGCGTGCATCCACCCCTGGCTAAACCATTCAGGCACTAGGTAGAGCATCCAACCACCAAAAATCAGTACTGCAATCATCGATGGCGTCATGATACCGCGGTAGAGTTTGCGCTCCATGGTTTTGAAATAAGCGATCGCTTGTTCATCGCCATTATCCCTGGCAGTAGCATGGTAGACATACAGCCGTGGTAAATAGAACAGCGCGGCGAACCAGGTCACCACTGCCATTAAGTGAATAGCCTTCACCCATAGGTACATTGTCGCTCCTTAAACTGATGAATCCTTCTCTCGTGAATCACTGTCACGGAGATCGGCGCCACGGGGATCCGAGTAGTGATAATAACGCTCGATAGCGCCACGGGTGATAATACCTGAAATACGCTGCTGCTTAGGGCGATAGCCGTGTACCACATAGAGCGCGCCCAAGGCATCATCCTGAAGCTTTAAGAATGCCTCGGAAAGCGTCGCCTGTAAGCCAATCGGCGCTAGCTCCAAACGCTGACCAGGAATTTCCAATAGATCTATTAATTCATCCTCGGGCGGCTCCTTGCCCTGCAGCGCCTCGTCGTGCTCAAGCAGCCAACGCGCCAATTCAGCAGCTTTAAGCGCCAGCACTGGTTTGTTCTCACTTGAACGCTCAATCACTAACCAAACCGGATTCGTTTCTAGTAATACCCGTGCCCGATCTGGTGTGATCATTCGCTCAGTGCGCACTAACTGTCGCTCCATCACCGCTGGTACTGAAACCCGCGAGAGTGCCTGCATCAATGGCTGCTGAAGCGGGTGTAGCCCATAGCGAACCGTGCTGATAAAAAAACCTTCACAGCCGGTTAACTGCCGCGAGGTTAAACAAGCAACCACTACCGCCAACATTCCGGGAAGCATGATACTCGGCGTATGGGTTAACTCCAAAAGTGCCATCAGCGCAGCCAGTGGCGCCTGTAGCACCGCCCCCATCATCGCGGCCATACCTAGCATCGCGTAAATCCCTGGGTCGGCGGCTTTGTCTGGCCAAAACCAACCCCCCAGTAAACCAAACAGTGCGCCTGTGGCTGCCCCCACTACGAGCACCGGGCCAATAATGCCGATAGGAACGCCCCCAGCAACAGTTAGCGCCGTAATCAGCAGTTTGGCAATCATCAGCGCCAGCAGTACTTTAATTTCCAACTGATTGTTGAGTGCCGCTGCCACACTGTCATAGCCGATCCCCTGAACCTGGGGAAACCACCAAGCGACGGCGCCCGTCGTGACCCCTACTAACCCAAGGCGCACCCAAAGTGGCCACGCTATAATGCGCTGACTGCGTGAAATATGGATAAACAGCCCGGCCAGTAAGCCAATCACCAATCCCGTCAGTACGATCCACGGTAGATTGATTAACGACCCTAAAGCCACTTCAGGGATACGGAAGGCAGGTTCATTGCCATAGGCCAATTGAGCCACCAGCGCCCCCATGGTGGAGGCCAGAATGACGGGCATAAAGCTCATCAAGGTGTACTCCATCATCACCACTTCCATGGCAAAGATGACACCCGCAATAGGCGTATTAAAAGAGGCGGAAATAGCTGCTGCGGTACCGCATGCAACCAGCACTCTTAAACTATTATTGGGCAAGCGCATCTGCTGGCCGAGCCCACTGGCCGCGGCTGCTCCCAAGTGAATTGCCGGGCCCTCACGACCTGCAGAGAGGCCCCCTAGCACCACCACCACCCCGACCCACCACTGATTTAACCAGTTGCGTAACGGAAAGCGGCCCTGATGGTAGGTGAGCCGCTCAATCACATGGCCAACACCAAGTTTGCGAGCTGCCGGTTTTTGCCGATACAACAGCACGCCCACCAGCGTCACTGCCAGCATAGGTAACAGGGCACGTAGCCAGGGCCGCATACTTTCAAACGCCTCAGGGTTACCATCTGTCATATAAAGCGAGGCCCCAACTTCCAATAGCAGCCGAAACGCCACCATCACAGCGCCCGTAATGATCCCCGACACAAGCCCCAGCAAACAGAGCTGCGGAAGGGCGTCGACATTAGCCAACTGTCGACGAAAACTCTCTAAGGTAAAATCCGATCGGGAAAAACGCGCCACAGCGACCTTCCTTGTTTTTGTCTTAATACTCTTGTCTATTTATCCTCTTGTGTATCATAGCCCGATACACTTCGACAGCCCGCAGCAATCCGCTTAGGCTGTTATCGAAACTAATTTGCAACAGTTCTACGCAAGGAGCTCTTTGTGATTAAGGTCGGCATTGTTGGTGGTACCGGGTATACCGGGGTTGAACTACTACGGCTACTCGCCCAGCACCCTCACGTCAATGTAGCCGCCATTACCTCGCGCTCGGAAACAGGCGTCAAGGTGTGCGATATGTACCCCAACCTGCGCGGCCATTACGACACGCTGGCGTTTAGTGAACCGGATGCCAAGCAGCTTGGCGCCATGGATGTGGTCTTTTTCGCCACACCTCACGGCGTTGCCCATGCGCTTGCTGGTGAACTGCTCGAAAACGGTACACGAGTGATCGACCTCTCGGCTGACTTCCGTTTGCGCGATGCCGACGAGTGGAGCCGCTGGTACGACCAAGCCCACGGTGCCCCTGAATTGTTACAAGAAGCGGTATATGGGCTGCCGGAAATGCATCGGGACAAGATCAAAAACGCGCGTTTAATCGCCGTGCCCGGCTGTTACCCCACCGCCGTCCAACTCGGTTATTTACCACTTTTGGAAGCGGGTTTAATCGACCCAAGCCAACTGATTGCCGACTGCAAATCAGGCGTTACCGGGGCAGGCCGCGGGGCCAAAGTAGGCTCACTGCTTGCTGAAGCCAGCGAATCAATGAAAGCCTATGGCGCGAGCGGCCACCGCCACCTGCCGGAAATTAGTCAGGGTCTTAGGGATATTCAGCACTCCGCGGTGGGGTTAACCTTTGTGCCCCACTTAACGCCGATGATTCGTGGCATTCATGCCACGCTCTACGGCCAGCTAACCGCTGAGCCCGGCGATCTACAGGCACTGTTCGAGCAGCGCTACGCCAACGAGCCCTTCGTTGATGTGATGCCAGCAGGGAGTCACCCTGAGACACGCAGTGTCAAAGGTATCAACACCTGCCGCCTGGCTGTCCATCGCCCCGGCAATGGCAATACCGTCGTTGTGTTGTCGGTGATCGATAACCTGGTCAAAGGCGCTTCGGGCCAAGCAATCCAAAATCTCAACCTGATGTTCGGCTTTGACGAGAACACAGGACTCACCGCCCCTGCGCTGATGCCTTAAACCAAACAAACACTAGTATGCAGAGGGTACCTCAAAAGGTTTCTTTACCAAGGCAGTTAACGTGATGCGAGGGCAGGTTGGAGCGAGGGTCTTTTTCCAGGGCCGGAATAATGTTCCCGACAATTCCGGCATTTCCGCCATCCATGGCGGTCAGATGTCGAAAGTAGCGCCCATGGACGGGTTCACAGCGCCCTCGCGGAAACCTGCCCTCGCCAGCTAAGGGCTGCAAGCTAAGCTTCACCTAACTAATTCCCAGCAATAGTTGACCAATTTGCTGGGAATTACCCATAATCACCCCCCAATGCCGATTTATTCGTTCTTTAAGCTCGCGGGAGGTACCCATGAGCGGTGCAGAAGCCTTTGTTCCGACCCCACTACTGCTATCTGACAGTGCGCGCAAACGCATTAATGCGCTGATAGCAGAAGAAAATAATCCATCCCTTAAACTGCGGGTCTACGTGACCGGTGGCGGCTGTTCGGGTTTTCAGTACGGCTTCGACTTTGCAGACAATGTTGCCGAAGATGACACCGTCATTGAATTTGGAAAGGCAGCCTTGGTGGTTGACCCCCTCTCTTACCAATATTTGGTAGGCTCCACCGTTGACTACGAAGAGGGCCTGGCGGGCGCGCGTTTTCGTGTTCAAAACCCCAACGCCACCACTACCTGCGGCTGCGGCGCCTCCTTTATGGTCTAAACAGCGTTGGCCCACAACGCTCCCCGTGACTTGACGCCCTGGCGGTTTCTCGCCAAGGTTGATAGGTCAATAACGGCTTAAAGGGTTTTCAAACGATGTAAATCGCTTTGAAAACTGTACACAGCCACATAAAGCACGGGGAAACTTATGAAAGTCGTATTACCAACCAGTCTAACTAAAACTACCTTAGCGCTCGCACTGGGGTTAGGCAGTGCCACTGCCGCCATGGCCCAAACGCCATCGGTGAACGTGGTCACTGACCCAAGCTTTGTGCCGTTTGAAATGATGGATCAAGAAACCGGCGAAATGGTCGGCTTCGATATGGATATCATTAACGAAGTCGCCGAACGTGCAGGCTTTGAAGTCAATCTCACCACGATGGAATTCGCCGGCATTATTCCTGCCGTGCAAACCGGTAGCCAAGAGATCGCTATTGCCGGGACCACCATCACCGAAGAACGCGCTGAAATCGTCGACTTCTCCGATCCTTACTACGACTCTGGCTTGAAAATCATTGTTCGCGCCGATAACGATGACGTTGAAAGCATCGAAGACCTCGCTGACCTCTCTATTGCCACGCGCATTGGTTCCACCAGCTACGATTTTCTACAACAAGAACTCGGTGAAGACGCCGATATCACCCCCTTCCCGGCCATGAGCGATATGTATATGGCACTACTGGGCCGTAACGTCGATGCCGTTTTCTACGATGCGCCTAACGTTTCCTACTTCGCGCAAACCCGCGGTGAAGGACGTACAAAAGTCGTCGGACCGCTATACGAAGGCCAACAGTACGGCATCGTTTTTCATAAAGGCAGCGAATGGGTAGAGCCTACCAATGAAGCGCTCGCAGCGATGAAAGAAGACGGTACTTACGATGAGATTTACACCAAATGGTTTGGTGAATCCTCCAGCGAAGAGTGAGTATAAAAACTCACTGACAGCATAACGTCATGACAGGGCCGGGTGGCCACAACCCCCGGCCCTGCTGCGTTTCTTATGTGCTTTTTCATCTGCATTTTTGATTCAGGAGTCTACGCGTGGACGTCAATTTTCAATTTGATTGGTCGGCAGCGTTTGGGTCTATCCCTTACCTGCTGCCAGGTATTCCCTGGACGCTGCTTATCTCGTTTGGCGGTCTCGCCATCGGTTTTTTTATCGGAATTTTCTTTGGGTTACTACGGATTAGCCGCCTACGCTGGCTACGCTGGCCAGCTATTTTTTACATTGAGGTATTTCGTGGCACGCCCATACTGGTTCAAGTACTGTTTATCTTTTACGGCCTGCCACAACTGCTAGGGGGCCCGATCAACCCCTTGGTTGCGGGTATCGCGGCAATTGCAGTCAACTCTGGTGCTTATATATCTGAAATCGTTCGCGGCGGCGTGCAGTCGATAGAGCGTGGTCAAGGCGAAGCATCCCTCTCTCTTGGTCTCTCACGTACTCAAGCGTTTCGTTACGTTATCTGGCCTCAAGCGTTTCGGCGCATGATTCCCTCCCTGGGTAATCAGGGCATTATCAGTATCAAAGACACCTCGCTGTTTTCAGTCATTGGCGTGGGAGAATTGGTGCGTCAGGGACAAATCTATATCTCCACTACCTTCACAGCCCTGGAAGTCTATTTCATGGTCGCATTGATGTATCTGGCGATCACCTGGACTCTCTCAATCATCCTTCGCCAGCTTGAGATCCGAGGCTTGGCCGGACAATAAGGACGCGCGCAATGAGCGATACAATGAACGACGCAACGCACCCCATTGTGCGTATGCAGCAGCTCCATAAACATTTTGGCAGCCTGCACGTACTCAACGACATCGATATCGAAATTGTGCCCGGTGAAGTCGTCGTGATTATTGGTGCCAGTGGTTCAGGTAAATCAACGCTGATTCGCTGTATTAACGGTTTGGAAGAGTTCCAATCGGGCAGCCTGGTGGTCGATAACAACGAACTACTGCCCCATGGGAAGAGTACCCAAGCACTGCAAACCATCCGTACCGAAGTGGGCATGGTGTTTCAGCAATTCAATCTTTTTCCCCATCTCAGTGTGATCGATAACGTTACCCTGGCACCGATGAAAGTGCGTGGTTTAAGCCGGGACGACGCGGTCAGCAACGCCAAGCGGCTGCTCGACCGAGTGGGTATTGCTGACCAAGCGGATAAGTACCCTAGCCAGCTCTCAGGCGGCCAACAGCAGCGTGTGGCACTGGCCCGCGCCTTGGCGATGGAACCCCGCCTAATGCTGTTCGACGAGCCCACATCGGCGCTAGATCCGGAAATGATCGGTGAAGTGCTGGATGCCATGCGCGAGTTGGCCAAAGAAGGCATGACGATGGTGATAGTTACCCATGAGATGGGCTTCGCTCGTGAGGTTGCTGATCGGGTTATTTTTATCCATAAAGGCGAGATTACCGAGCAGGGTCATCCCGAGAAACTCTTCGATTCACCGCAAAATGAACGTACGCAATCCTTCTTAGCGCGCGTACTCAAACATTAAATTGAGCCTTCTTTAAGCGTCAAATTACTCCCGAACTAGCGCTAAATTGCGCTTTATTGATGGCCTGTCGACATGACAGGCCATTTTTTTGCCTGTGGATAAACTTTTTTTATGTTGATTGATTTTATGACTGGAAAGCCTATCAGGCGAGTCTCTTAGCGTTAGCTCCACACCAAGTTGGGGTTGTTCATAGGTGCGGTAACAACACAGGTACTGGACGGTGGATAAGAGGTGCTTAACTAACTCTGTGGATAAAGCGCTATTCCATCCACAGGCTTACCACCCCTTCTACCCAGGCACTCCCGCGTTCAAACATGTAGAAGTCAACAATATAAGAGTATGAAATTAAAAGGGATAATTCGCTTATACACAGAAATTGTCCACACTAGTAGTTACAACATTTACAGAACTTCTCTTATTTTATATTTATGTTGTTATTAATAGAGGCTGTTTAACGATTCAGGGTGTGGAAAAACCTGACGGTTACCCACAGGGGGTTTATACTTGCCGCCTCATTGATCTAAGGTGGCTGCGTCTAGAACCAACAGCACTGGCCACAACATCCGTGCCGATGGGCACAAGACGAGGTGTCTTTTGAATTACCCCGACCGCTTTGATGTGATTGTCATCGGCGGTGGCCATGCGGGAACTGAAGCCGCATTGGCCTCTGCTCGCATGGGCTGTCAGACCCTGCTGCTCACCCACAACATCGAAACCCTGGGCCAAATGTCGTGTAATCCCGCCATTGGCGGCATTGGCAAAAGCCACCTGGTTAAAGAAATCGATGCCTTGGGCGGCGCCATGGGGCTTGCCACGGATCTAGGTGGCATCCAATTTCGTGTGCTCAATGCCCGCAAAGGGCCTGCCGTCCGAGCCACCCGTGCCCAGGCTGATCGTATCCGCTACAAAGCGGCGATCCGCGGAATGTTGGAAAACCAACCCAACCTAACGATTTTTCAGCAGGCCGCTGGCGATCTGATTGTGGATAACGACACTGTGCGTGGGGTCGTTACGGAAACCGGCATTCGCTTTCATGCGGACAGCGTCGTGCTGTGCACCGGCACATTTTTAGGTGGCGTGATTCACATTGGTTTGGATCAAAGCAAAGGTGGCCGAGCAGGCGATCCGCCTTCCAATGCGTTAGCAGAAAGACTCCGCGCATTGCCGTTTCGCGTTGATCGCCTAAAAACCGGCACACCGCCGCGTATTAATGCCAAAACTGTTGATTTTTCTCAGATGGAAGAGCAGCCCGGCGATAGCCCAACGCCGGTTATGTCCTACCTGGGATCGCGGGAAATGCATCCTCAGCAAGTGAGTTGCCATATTGCGCACACCAATCAGCAGACTCACGATCTGATTCTGGCCAACCTTGATCGCTCGCCAATGTATTCCGGTGTCATCGAAGGGGTTGGGCCGCGTTACTGCCCATCGATTGAAGACAAAGTGCATCGCTTCGCCGATAAATCCAGCCACCAGGTGTTTATTGAACCCGAAGGCTTGGATACTCATGAGCTCTACCCCAACGGCATCTCGACCTCGCTGCCGTTTGACGTGCAGATTCAAGTAGTGCGCTCCATCAAAGGTCTGGAAAACGCCCATATCACCCGGCCTGGCTACGCCATTGAGTACGACTTTTTTGATCCGCGGGATTTAAAACACTCGCTGGAAACAAAATTTATCCACAACCTGTTTTTTGCCGGCCAGATCAATGGCACCACCGGTTATGAAGAAGCCGGTGCTCAAGGGTTGCTCGCAGGCCTTAATGCCGCCCGCCGTTCACAGGAGCTCGACGCCTGGTATCCCCGCCGCGATGAAGCCTATCTCGGTGTGCTGGTCGATGACCTGATTACCATGGGCACAAAAGAGCCCTACCGGATGTTTACCTCTCGGGCGGAGTACCGTCTGCTGCTGCGTGAAGACAACGCGGATCTGCGTTTAACGGAAGCGGGCCGAAAATTAGGCCTTGTTAACGACACGCGCTGGTCAGCGTTTAGCCAGAAACGCGAGGCTATCGAACAAGAGAGCGCGCGGTTAAGCACCCTGTGGATACAACCGGGAAGTCCTGCGGCTAAACAAGTGGCCGAAAAAACCGGCGCACCGCTTACTCGCGAGTATTGCCTGAGTGATCTGCTTAAACGCCCTGAACTGAATTACAGCGATTTGGCCAATCTGCCCGGAATTGAGGGCACCCTTGTCACCGATCCAGCCGTCGCCGAGCAGGTACAGATTCAGGCTAAATATCAAGGCTATATCGATCGCCAGCAGCATGAGATCGACAAGCTCAAACGTCATGAAGCCACGCCGCTGCCTGCGGAGCTGGATTATTTGAAAGTGGAAGGTTTGTCTAACGAAATTCGCCAGAAGCTGGCTGAAGCGCGGCCGGAAACGCTTGCTCATGCGGCGCGGATTTCAGGCGTTACCCCGGCGGCCGTCTCTATTTTGCTGGTTCATCTGAAAAAGCGCCGGTTGGTAGCCGCAGCAGAGGTGGTTAACGGATGAGTTCGTTGAACCCACTGTTGAAAACGCTACCTGCAAGCGTTGCACCACGGCTCGATCAAGGGCTTAGCCAGTTAGGCATCGCCGTTGACGAACATCAACGCGAGCAGCTGCTAGGCTTATTGGCACTGTTGCACAAGTGGAACCGGGCTTATAACCTCACAGCCGTGCGCGACGTTAACGATATGGTCTCGCGACATGTGCTGGATAGCGCTGTTGTGCTGCCCTATGTGCAAGGGCCGCGGCTGCTGGATGTTGGCGCTGGCCCGGGTTTGCCCGGTATAGTACTGGCCATATTGGCGCCCGAGCTTGATGTGACGCTGCTGGACAGCAATGGCAAAAAAGTGCGTTTTCAGCGTCAGGCGGTGATGGAGCTCGGCCTTAAAAACGTATCTCCTGTTCAGGCACGGGTGGAAGAGTTTGAGAACGACGCTTTCGATCAGGTGATTTCTAGAGCGTTTGCCAGCTTGGTCGATTTCGTGACCCTGACTCGCCAGTTACCCGGCGCCGAAGGCCAGTGGCTAGCCATGAAAGGTCCAGGAGCAGACGAGGAGTTACGCGATCTGCCCCCTGGTATTCGTTTACACCAACGTCACCTGCTGGAAGTACCCTTTGAAGCGGCCCAGCGGCAGCTATTGATTCTGACCCCAGGAAGGAGTTGAGTAAGTGAGCCAGATCATTGCCCTGACCAACCAAAAAGGCGGCGTGGGCAAGACCACCTCAGCCGTTAACCTGGCGGCCAGTCTCGCAGCACTCGATCGTCGCGTACTGCTGGTGGATATTGACCCCCAAGGCCATGCCAGCATGGGAAGTGGCATCGACAAATATGAGCTCGATAAAAGCGTGCTTGACGTTCTGCTGGGTGAAGCAACGGCAGCTGAAACCATCGTTAAGAAGCTAGCGGTAAAGTACGACGTACTGCCCGGCAATGGTGATCTTACCGCCGCAGAGGTCGAGCTGTTAGATCGCGATAAAAGCGAGAGCTGCTTAACCACGGCACTTGCTTCGGTCTCCAGTGACTACGATGTGGTGCTTATCGACTGCCCGCCCTCGTTGAATATGCTTACCGTGAATGCATTAACTGCGTCTGACAGTGTGTTGATTCCTCTGCAGTGTGAGTTCTACGCATTAGAAGGGTTATCGGCACTGCTCGATACCGTTGAGCAGATTAAGCAGAATGTGAATCCTGACCTTGCGATTGCGGGCATTTTGCGCACCATGTACGACAAACGCACCAGCTTAACGCGGGAAGTGGATAAGCAGCTACGTGACTATTTTGGCGACATGCTGCTGAAAACGACCATTCCGCGCAACGTAAAAGTTGCCGAAGCGCCGAGTCACGGGTTACCCGTTACGCAGTATGCTCGGTTCTCCCGGGGTAGCCAGGCCTATCGTGTGTTGGCGAAAGAGATAATTCGTCGCCTAGCGTTATAAAATGAGGAAAAGCGAATGACGCGTAAACCCGCGCTGGGACGTGGCCTGGATGCCCTGATTGGTGCCGGTGCCCGTCGCCGTGACAGTTTAGGACTTGCCGGTAGCGGTACTCCTTTGGAGCTTTCCGATGCAGCGCGCAGCGCCGCGGGCGAAGACGTTACTGAGGATCGCCTTGAACGCCTTCCGTTAGGGCAACTAACGCGGGGGAAATATCAACCGCGGCGCGATATACAACCCGAAGCGTTAGAAGAGCTGGCAGATTCCATTCGTGCCCAGGGCGTTATGCAGCCCATCGTGGTTCGCCCTATTGGCGTGGATCGCTACGAGATTATTGCCGGTGAGCGTCGCTGGCGTGCCGCCCAGCTCGCTGAGCTGGATGTGATTCCAGCGGTCATTCGTGAAGTTAGTGACGAAGTCGCATTGGCACTGGCGCTGATCGAAAACATTCAGCGTGAAAACCTCAACGCCATCGAGGAAGCCATGGCGCTCAAGCGCCTGGGCGAAGAGTTTGAGCTAACTCAGCAGCAGATTGCCGATGCAGTGGGTAAGTCGCGCACTCAGGTCGCCAATCTATTGCGTCTGCTGGCGCTGGACCCTGAAGTACAAACCTTGCTCGAACGTGGCGATCTGGATATGGGCCATGCGCGGGCGTTGCTGACGTTAAATAGCGCCCAGCAAAGGCAAGTGGCCCATGAAGTGGTCAACAACGATATGACCGTTCGTGCAACCGAAGCGCTGGTGAAAAAAGTACAGACCAGTCAAACCTCGATCAAAGCGCCTAGTCGCCAAAATAAACAGCCCGATGTGGCCAAGCTTGAAACGCATCTTGGCGAGCTGCTCGGTGCGCCCGTCTCCATAGATCATGGCCAAAAAGGCAAAGGTAAATTAACAATACGTTATACGAGCCTTGAAGAGCTGGACGGCATCTTAAATCATATTAAATAGCAGGCTATTCAATATCGCGTAAGAAGTGACCATGTTTTCCCTCTTTGGTCGCAAATCGGCCCTTTAGCGGGCAAAATCGGTGCGACTTCGGTTGAAGGTGTGATAGCGCTTCCCTATAATCGCGCAAGATTTGTGCAGGTTGCCTGTGTTTGTCTAGGAATACGTTTGTCGATGTAGGGCGATTTTTATTTAACAGCTGGGTATTTATTCCGAGAGCTATTTCAGAAAGCTATGCAGCGATACGAAACCCAGCGGCGAAGAGCCTATATCGTTCGACTTACCATTGCGCAGTTGATCGTTACATTAGTGGGCATGGTGCTTGGTTACATGCTCGGACAGTCGGAAGGTTTGCTATCTGTATTGCTGGGCGCCTTGGTAGCACTTTTGCCCCAGGCATTTTTTATTCAACGAATGGGTATTTTTCACGCCAAACGACGAACACGAGGAGCTATTCACTTATTTCGTGCTGAAGCAGGCAAGTTTGGTTTGACGGTGGCACTGTTTGTTGCAGTGTTTGTCGTAGCGCCCCCCTCAAACCCCGCTTTATTTTTTTACGCTTACGTCGCGGTTGTTCTAACGCATTGGCTCACGCCCTGGTTAATGCCTAGAGATCGCACAACTAATTGAGGTGACACATCCATGGCCGCAGGAAACGAAGTCTCTTCGACTTACTATATCCAGCACCACTTGCAGAACCTGACCTTTGGTAACCACCCCGTCAACGGCTGGTCACTGGCTAACACTGCAGAAGAAGCACGCGAAATGGGCTTCTGGGCCATTCACCTAGACACTATGGGCTGGTCCATCGCCATGGGCCTGCTGTTTATCTGGGTTTTTCGTAAAGCAGGTAAAATGGCCACCACGGGCGTGCCCGGTGGGCTACAAAATGCGGTTGAAATGGTGGTCGAGTTTATTGAAAACCTGACTCGCGCTACTTTCCATGGCAAAAACCCGATGATTGCGCCATTAGCATTGACGCTCTTCGTGTGGATTTTGCTGATGAACACGCTGAAAATCATCCCGGTGGACTATTTCCCTGTGCTGTTCGCCAAGCTTGGCGTCGATTACATGAAAATTGTCCCGACCACTGACCCCAATGCCACACTGGGTATGGCACTGGGTGTGTTTGGTCTGATTATTTATTACAGCATCAAGGTGAAAGGCATCGGTGGCTTTGCCAAAGAGCTATCGTTGACCCCGTTTAATCACTGGGCGTTGATCCCTTTCAACCTAGTACTCGAAATTATTGGCTTACTTGTGAAGCCTCTGGGCCTCGGTCTGCGTCTCTTCGGTAACATGTTTGCTGGGGAAGTGATCTTCATTCTGATCGCGTTGCTGCCGTTCTGGGCTATTTGGCTATTGGATGTGCCGTGGGCCATCTTCCACATCTTGGTGGTCACTCTGCAGGCCTTCATTTTTACAACCCTGTCGGTTGTATATCTGAGCGCTGCACACGAACACCATTAACCTAGCAATAACGTTTTCATTAACCCTCAACCCTTAACCAAAACTTAAACTCAGGAGCTTCATCATGGAAATGGTTTATCTTTCAGCTGCCATCATCATCGGTCTGGGCGCACTGGCTACCGGCATTGGCTTCGCTCTATTGGGCGGCAAACTGCTTGAGTCAACTGCACGTCAGCCTGAACTGGGTGACCAACTGCAAACCAAAACCTTCATCATGGCCGGCCTGCTTGACGCCGTTCCGATGATCGGTGTTGGTATTGCGATGTACCTGATTTTCGTTGTTGCCGGTTAATGACAGCTTAGCCGAGCGGCTTACCGCTCGGTTCTGTTTTACTCCGGTCGCCACGAACTTGTCAGAGGTACGTTCCTGTGAATATCAACATGACGCTAATCGGGCAGACGATCGCCTTCGCGATCTTTGTCTGGTTTTGCATAAAGTATGTGTGGCCTCCGATCAGCAACGCGCTTCATGAGCGTCAGAAGAAAATTGCTGATGGCTTGGACGCAGCTAGTCGCGCTAACCGTGATCTTGAGCTTGCTCAAGAGCGCGCTGAGCAGATGCTGCGTGAAAGCAAGGAGCAAGCTTCGCAAATTCTTGAGCAGGCCAACAAGCGCTCTGCCCAGATGATTGAAGAAGCCCGCGAGCAAGCCCGTGCCGAAGGCGAACGCCTTGTAGCCAGCGCACGTTCAGAGATTGAGCAAGAAGTGAACCGTGCAAAAGACGAGCTTCGCGCCCAAGTCTCTTACCTCGCTGTTATGGGTGCCGAGCGTGTTCTTGAAGCGTCGGTCGACGAACAAGCACATCGCAAGTTACTCGATGAGCTTGCTGCTGAACTGTAAGGAGGTGAATCATGGCGGAATTACTGACCGTCGCTCGTCCTTACGCTAAAGCAGCGTTTGAATACGCGCGTGATCATGATGCGCTTGATAGCTGGTCACAGGCGCTGAGCTTTTTAAGCTTTGCGGTTGCTGACAGCGATGTTCGTCGTTTGCTAGGCAGTCCAAAACTTGAGAACGAGCAAAAAGTATCTCTGTTGGCCGATATGACACCAGGCGAGCAAGACGAAGCTTTACGTCGTTTTTTAGATGTTTTGGCAGACCAAGGTCGTTTGATGTCACTGAAATCAATCGCTGAGCAGTTTGAGCACCTACGTGCCGAACACGAGCAGCGGGTTGAAGTGAACGTCACCTCTGCTTACAAGTTAGATAGTAAGCAGAAGACCAAGCTCGCAAACGCGCTCAAGAAACGTCTGAATCGCGAAATCTCCATTACTACTCAGGTGGACAAGTCGCTTATCGGCGGTGTCATCCTGCGTGCTGGCGACACCGTTATTGACGGGTCGGTACGTGGTCGATTGAACCGCCTTTCCGAAGCGCTAACCGCTTGAGTCTGAGGGACATGGCATGCAGCAACTGAATCCTTCCGAGATCAGCGACATCATCAAGCAGCGAATTGAAAAGCTTGACGTCGCATCCGAAGCCCGTAATCAGGGCACCATCGTCACTGTTTCCGACGGTATCGTGAAAATTCACGGCCTCGAAGACGCGATGTTTGGTGAAATGATTGAATTCCCCAACAGCATTTTTGGCATGGTACTTAACCTGGAGCGCGACTCCGTAGGTGCCGTCGTGCTGGGTGACTACCTGCAGCTTGAAGAGGGCATGACCGCTAAGTGTACCGGTCGTATTCTCGAAGTGCCGGTAGGCCCTGAGCTGATTGGTCGCGTTGTCGATGCGCTGGGTAACCCCATCGATGGCAAAGGCGATATCGACGCTAAAATGACCGACGCCGTAGAGAAAGTGGCGCCGGGCGTTATTACCCGTCAATCCGTTGATGAACCGATTCAAACCGGTCTGAAATCGATCGACGCCATGGTGCCGATTGGCCGTGGTCAGCGTGAGCTGATCATCGGTGACCGCCAGATTGGTAAGTCCGCCATTGCCATTGATGCGATCATCAACCAGAAAGGCAAAGGCGTGACCTGTGTTTACGTTGCCATTGGTCAGAAGCAGTCGACCATTGCTAACGTGGTACGCAAGCTCGAAGAGCACGGCGCCATGGAACACACCATCGTCGTCGCCGCTGGCGCTGCCGATCCGGCACCGATGCAGTTCCTGGCACCTTATGCTGGCTGCACCATGGGTGAATACTTCCGCGACCGCGGCGAGAACTCCCTGATTGTGTATGACGACCTTTCAAAGCAAGCGGTAGCGTACCGTCAGGTATCGCTGTTGCTGCGTCGTCCGCCAGGTCGTGAAGCTTACCCCGGTGACGTGTTCTATCTCCACTCGCGTCTACTTGAGCGTGCTGCGCGCGTTAACGTCGACTACGTTGAGAAGTTCACCAACGGTGAAGTGAAAGGCAAAACCGGTTCCTTAACCGCGCTGCCGATCATCGAAACCCAGGGTGGCGACGTGTCTGCATTCGTTCCGACCAACGTGATTTCGATCACCGATGGTCAGATCTTCCTGGAAACCAACCTGTTTAACTCGGGTATTCGTCCGGCGATTAACGCAGGCCTGTCGGTTTCTCGTGTGGGTGGTTCGGCGCAGACCAAAATCATCAAAAAGCTCGGCGGTAGTGTCCGTTTGGCATTGGCTCAGTATCGTGAATTGGCGGCTTTCTCGCAGTTCGCGTCTGATCTTGATGAAGCCACGCGTAAGCAGCTTGAGCACGGTCAGCGTGTGACTGAGCTGATGAAGCAGAACCAGTACTCGCCGATGTCGATCGCTGAAATGGCGCTGTCGCTGTATGCCGCCAACGAAGGCTTCCTGGATGATGTCGAAGTAAACAAAGTGTTGGACTTCGAGCGTGCCTTGCACGACTACATGAAGTCTGAGCACGCTGATCTGCTCGACAAGATCAACCAGAGCGGCGACTACAACGGTGAGATTCAAGACAGCTTGAAGTCGGGTCTCGAGAAGTTCAAGGCGACTCAGAGCTGGTAATGTCTGGCCCGCCTGCGGGCGGGTTTGCATGCTTTCTGAGAGCCACGAACGAAGGGTAGATCGCTATGGCAGCTGCAAAAGAGATACGCACCCAGATCGGGAGCATTAAAAATACGCAGAAGATCACCAGCGCCATGGAAATGGTGGCTGCATCGAAAATGCGTAAAGCGCAAGATCTGATGAGAGCTAGTCAGCCTTACGCTAAGCAGATCCGTAACGTCGTTGGCCACATTGCCGACGCGAACCCCGAGTACACGCACGACTATATGGTCGAGCGTAGCGAGGTTAAGCGCGTTGGTTACATTGTGGTCTCCACTGACCGTGGTCTGTGCGGTGGCTTGAACCACAACCTCTTCAAAGCCTTACTCAAACAGGCCAGCGAGTGGAAGAAGCAGGGCGCAGAGCAGGATTTTTGTGCCCTGGGCGCTAAGGCCAGCACCTTTTTCCGCAATTACGGTGGCAATTTGGTGGCGGCGAAGAGTGGTTTAGGCGAAGCCCCGACCGTTGAAGGGTTGATTGGCAGTATTAAGGTCATGCTCGAAGCGTACGATGAAGGACGTCTCGACCGGCTATACGTGGTGCACAACGAGTTTGTGAACACCATGACCCAAAAGCCAGTGGTTCGTCAGCTTCTTCCCCTGTCGCCTGATATAGGCGCAGACGCTGAGCAAGACGACGAAAACGCCCGTCCCGGAAGCTGGGACTACCTGTATGAACCGGATGCCAAGGCGTTGCTCGATAGCCTGTTGGTTCGTTTCATCGAATCGCAGGTGTATCAGGCGGTAGTGGAAAACGGCGCTTGTGAACAAGCCGCCCGAATGATCGCTATGAAAAGTGCCACTGACAACGCAGGCGGCCTGATCGACGATCTGGAGATGGTCTACAACAAGGCCCGTCAGGCCGCCATCACCCAGGAAATTTCTGAGATCGTCGGCGGCGCTGCTGCCGTATAACGCCTAGGGAGCCGACGTTTTTAGCGGCTCCCGGCAGACAGGTTTCATTTGCAGGTTTTAGAGAGGAACCAAGATGAGCGGACGTATCGTACAAATCATCGGCGCGGTGATTGACGTAGAGTTTCCGCGGGACTCTGTGCCCAAGGTCTACGACGCGCTGAAGGTCTCCGATGTTGAGACTATCCTCGAAGTCCAGCAGCAGCTGGGCGACGGCGTGGTGCGCACCATCGCCATGGGCTCCACTGAGGGCTTGAAGCGTGGCATGGAAACGACCAGCACAGGTGCCGCGATTTCCGTACCGGTAGGTAAGGAAACGCTGGGCCGTATCATGAACGTACTCGGCGAGCCGATCGACGAAGCGGGACCGATCGGCGAGCAAGAGCGTATGCCGATTCACCGTAAAGCACCGAGCTATGCTGACCAAGCAGCCTCTAACGAGCTGCTGGAAACCGGCATCAAGGTTATCGACTTGGTCTGCCCATTTGCTAAGGGTGGTAAAGTTGGCCTGTTCGGCGGCGCCGGTGTCGGTAAAACCGTTAACATGATGGAGCTTATCCGCAACATCGCCACCGAACACAGCGGCTACTCTGTATTCGCCGGTGTGGGTGAGCGTACGCGTGAGGGTAACGACTTCTATCATGAAATGACCGAGTCCAACGTTATCGATAAGGTATCGCTGGTTTACGGTCAGATGAACGAGCCGCCGGGTAACCGTCTGCGCGTAGCACTAACTGGCCTAACCATCGCTGAGAAATTCCGTGATGAAGGCCGCGATGTTCTGCTGTTCGTCGATAACATCTACCGCTACACCTTGGCGGGTACCGAAGTATCGGCCCTGCTTGGCCGTATGCCGTCAGCGGTAGGTTATCAGCCAACGCTGGCTGAAGAGATGGGCGTTCTGCAGGAGCGTATTACCTCGACGAAAACCGGTTCAATCACTTCCGTACAGGCCGTATACGTGCCCGCGGATGACTTGACCGATCCGTCGCCGGCGACCACCTTCTCCCACCTGGATGCGACCGTGGTACTGGCGCGTTCTATCGCCGAACTGGGTATCTACCCGGCGATCGATCCGCTCGACTCCACCTCACGTCAGCTGGATCCGTTGGTTGTCGGTGAAGAGCACTATGCCACCGCTCGCGGTGTGCAGAACGTTCTTCAGCGCTATAAAGAGCTTAAGGATATCATCGCCATTCTAGGTATGGATGAGCTGTCTGATGAAGACAAGCTAGCCGTATCTCGGGCCCGTAAAATCCAGCGCTTCTTGTCGCAGCCGTTCTTCGTAGCTGAGGTGTTCACTGGTTCACCAGGCAAGTATGTGTCGCTGAAAGACACCATCAGTGGCTTCCAGGGCATTTTGGCTGGTGAATACGACGAATTGCCGGAACAGGCCTTCTACATGGTCGGTTCAATCGACGAAGCCGTCGAGAAAGCCAACCAGATGAAGAAGTAATCCCGTCCATGAGGGGGATTCGCTATGGCGAATAGCTTTACTTGCAATATCGTCAGCGCTGAAGCATCCATCTTCTCAGGTACCGTTGAGCAGGTGATTGCTTCCGGGGTGATGGGTGATCTGGGCGTTTTGCCAGGTCACGCTCCGCTGCTGACTGAGCTTCAGCCGGGTCCGGTTCGCGTGATCTATGATGGTGGCGCAGAAGAGAACTTCTACGTCACTGGCGGCTTCATGGAAGTCCAGCCGGACGTGGTAACGATACTGGCGGATGCTGCATCACGGGCCAGCGACCTCAATGAGGCTGCTGCCGAAGAAGCGCGTCAGCAAGCGCTGAAAGCCTTTAACGATAAGTCATCGGAGCTTGATTATACTCGAGCGGCCGCTGAACTTGCCGAAGCCGTTGCTCAGCTGCGAACGATTCAGCAGCTGCGTAAAAAGGCGGGTAAAGGCTAATACCCACGCGTTTGGCGTGGTACAGCGCCCCTTAAGCCCGTTATCAGGGTTTAAGGGGCGTTTTTTTGTTGGGTAGTAAGGATAGTAATATAAGTAAGTATGATGAGTTAGGTAATGGATTTTGTAATGGATTAAGTAATGGATTAAGTCGGCAGCACGACGTTTGTCAGTGTGAAGGAGAGAGCCATGGCACTTAACGATGAAAGCCTACAGCAATTAAAAGCCGAACTACTCGACGAGTTGGCCAAGGAAGTGCCTAGTAAATCGGTGCTCTCTTTGCGTTTGGCCGAAACCCGCTCAGCGGATATCGGTGAAGTGCTCGAAGAGATGATCGAAGATGACGAAGAGCTGCCTGCGGCGCTCGCTCTGCTGGATATCCTCTCTGCCGAACGGGCAGCCAATGTGCTGGGCTATCTGCCCGGTGAGAGCCAGCTTGAGGTAGTCGGGGAGCTGGACGATAGCCAGGTACTCAAGCTGCTCGAAGAGATGGGCTCGGACGAACGTGCCGACCTGTTTAATCTACTCAGTGAAGACCGCCGTGAAGCATTGCTGCGTCGCATGGCTCACCGCGAGCGGGAAGACCTAAAGCGGCTTGCCAGCTACGA
Organism: Vreelandella neptunia; assembly: GCF_022489065.1. Classification (GTDB taxonomy): domain Bacteria; phylum Pseudomonadota; class Gammaproteobacteria; order Pseudomonadales; family Halomonadaceae; genus Vreelandella; species Vreelandella neptunia_A. The sequence continues at coordinate 75,452 of NZ_JAKVTW010000004.1, forward strand.
AGAGGGCACCGCAGGCGCCATCATGACCTCTGACTATGTGTCCATAGCCAGTGGCATGACGGTGTCGCAAGCGATGATGCGGGTACGCCAGACCGCGCCCGATGCAGAGACGGTCTATCAGCTCTATATCCTGGATAGTGACGGTGAGCTGATTGGTACCATGTCATTACGCCAATTGATGGTGGCGCGTCCTGGAGCCATCGTCGATGACATCATGATCAAAGATGTTATCAGCACGCGGGTCGATAACGCTCAGGAAGACGTCGCGCGTATTGTGGCGAAGTACGACCTGTTAGCGCTGCCGGTGATTGATGCCGATGATCGTATGGTCGGCATTGTGACCCACGATGATGCCATGGATGTCGCCGAATCCGAGGCCACCGAAGATTTCCACAAAGGCATGTCGATCGGCCAACTGGAGGACGGCGTTAGCCGTGTAAAGCTTTGGAGCCTTTACCGTAAGCGGGTGTTTTGGCTGGTATTGCTGGTTTTTGCCAACCTGTTTTCGGGTGCCGGGATTGCCTATTTTGAAGAGACTATTGCCGCCCAGGTAGCGCTGGTATTCTTTTTACCGCTGTTGATCGGGAGTGGCGGTAATGCGGGTGCTCAAGCGGCTACGTTGATGGTACGTGGTATGGCAACTGGCGATGTAGGCGTTAAAGATTGGGGAAAATTACTCGGCCGAGAACTTCTTGTTGCAGGGGCGTTAGGTATCACCATGGCCATTGCGGTGACACCAATAGGCATCATGCGCGGCGGCGAAGCTCTAGCGATGGTGGTCGCGCTCAGCATGGTCACCATTGTTCTGTTCGGCAGCCTGCTGGGGATGTGCCTGCCGTTCGTGCTAGAGCGCTTTAAGGTTGACCCTGCCACGGCCTCAGCACCGCTAGTGACCACGCTTATTGATGCTTCGGGGGTAGTGATCTACTTCAGCATCGCCACTTTGCTACTCTCTTAAAAAACTGCTCACATAAGCACAGTGTAAGGATCTAGAGGTTAGCGCATAGAGCTACTTGCGGCGCGGGTGATAAACAGCACTTCGACGTGACCCAGCCACTCGATATCGCTGGCCAGTGCCTTCAACTGGCTAGCGAGGCACTGAGGCGGTTGATGCACTGCATCAGCAATAATCAGCGATACCGAGACCTTATCGTCCAGGTAGTGCAACTGCAGCTCGTTTAGCGTTCGCCAGACTGGGTGCTTATACCAGCGGGCATCTAGCGCGGCCTCTACTTCAGGTCGCAGCGGAAGGCCGGGAAGGCGGCTGGGATCGCCCGCACCGGCGTCGTCTTCGGGGTCAACGTGGAAGATCACATCGGTTAACGCAGGGAATTCGTGGCGCAGGCGGCGGCTGACTTCGTTACCGATCTCATGGGCTTCGGAGACGGTGATTTTGGGTCCTACCACCACGTGTAGATCAACCATGACCCAGCCCGCCGACTGGCGGGTGCGCAGATCATGAACGCTATCCACACCCGGAACGCTGCAGGCCACGTCGTGCATCTGATCCTGAACATCCACCGGCAGCGCGGTATCGACCAGCTCGCGGGCCGATTCCCACAGCAAGTCCAGGCCTACCTTACCGACCAATAAGCCCACGATGATAGCAGCGACAGCATCCAGCCAGCCCAAGCCAAACTGAGCGCCTACCAGGGCTACCAGCACCACGGCGGTGGATAAGGCATCGCTGCGCGAGTGCCAGGCATTGGCTTCGAGCAATTTTGACTTTACCCGCTTAGCCACTCGCATGGTGTAGCGAAAAATCCACTCCTTACTGAGCAGCGCAATCACCGTGATGACAATCGCCAGCATACCAGGCGCGTTAACGGCAGTACCGCTAAACAGGCGATCCAGGCTCGACCAGGCAATACCGCCAGCCACGAAGATCAGCACACTTCCCAGCAATAGGGTGGTCAGGGTTTCGATTCGGCCGTGGCCGTAGTGGTGGTCTTTATCGGGCTCCTGGCGGCCGTAATGAATGGCTGCCAGGACAAAACCATCGGTGACTAAATCCGATAGGGAGTGAATGCCGTCGGCGATCAACGCCGCTGAGCCGACCATAAAACCAATGGTGACTTTAACGACACTCAACAGGGCGTCCAGCCATGCACCGATGTAGGTGACACGCTTGGCTTCTTGGCTAAGTCGCGCTTGATCGTGAACCACTGGCGTTTCAACGGTCTGAGTCATGGGTACCTTGCAAGGAAGCACGCATTCAATAGATGCCCATTGTAGCGCACTCCTTATATCCTCTATAGCGTCCACTGCCTTTGGATGGTGAAACAGCACTTTTCAGTGGTTGTAGTGATTAACGTCAGCAAGGCAATGGCGGACAAAGAATTAGCGGATGTGTATCCTTAAGCGTCCTTACAAACGAACACATTAATTTTACTAACAGGGTTTCCTATGGATTGGCTCCAAGTGGTGGTGTTAGCGGTTGTTCAGGGAATTTCAGAATTTTTACCCGTTTCGAGCTCTGCGCACCTGATTTTGGTGCCAGTACTGACAGACTGGCAGGATCAAGGGTTAGCGTTTGACGTCGCGCTGCATTTGGGCAGTCTCTCCGCGGTAATCATCTATTTCAGGCAGGAAATTTGGCAAATGATTATCAGTAGCCTGGCCGCCATCGGTGGAAAAGGCGTCAACGAGGATGCGCGGCTTGCCTTTTGGGTCACATTGGCCACCATCCCAGTGGGTATTGTTGGCTTATTGCTACACGATGTTATTTCTCACTATATGCGCTCAACGCTGATTATCGGCTTCAGTTTAATTGGTTTCGGTCTATTGTTGGGGTATGCCGATTGGCGCAAGCAGGGAACGCGCAGCGAGTATCAACTGCGTTTAAAGGATGTGCTCATTATTGGCGGCGCCCAGGCGCTGGCGCTAATCCCCGGCACATCGCGTTCAGGTATCACTATCACAGCGGCGCTAATGGTAGGTATGAGCCGGGAAGGGGCTGCGCGCTTCTCGTTCTTGCTGTCGATTCCGGTCATTGTGTTGGCCGGGGGTTTGGAAGCCATAGGCCTTTTTAACGCGCAACAGTCGGTCGACTGGGCTGCAATGCTGGTGGGTACTTTACTGTCAGGGGTAAGCGCTTATTTGTGTATTCACTACTTCCTGGTCGTTATTAAAAAATTGGGAATGCAGCCTTTTGTTATTTATCGCGTGCTGTTTGGCGCTTGGCTGCTGTGGTTTTTTCATTTTTAAGCGCTTCGTTTTAAGAGCGTTATTTCCAGGGCATGGCCGCTATGAAAAAGTCAGATAAGAAGGCGTTTGCAGTAAGTATCGGCAAGTGGGGACGTTTACTGGTAGTGCTAGGAGTGCTGGTCGCAGTGGCTGGCTGCTCAGAGAGTGATCGTCCGCTGGAACCTCCCGTTCGCTTTGAGGGAGATATCTTCGGCACCTTCTATCAGGTGACCATTATGGATCCCCTCACCCAGGGCGAGTCCCTTGAATTGGAAGAGGGGTTCAAAACTGAGCTGGAGAGCGTTGACCAGGCGATGTCCACCTACCGTGACGATGCTGAATTGATCGCCTTCAACGAAGCGCCTGTAGAGGAGTGGCAGCCGCTTTCCAATGAACTCATTGAGGTATTGGCAATAAGTCAGTCGGTGGCCGAAGCCAGCCACGGTGCTTTTGATGTTACCGTCGGCGATCTGGTTAATTTGTGGAGTTTTGGCCCTGGCGCACGGCCTGAAGAGGTGCCCGCTGACGATGTTCTGGCTGAACAGCTTGCTCAGGTCGGCTTTGATGCGGTGGAAGTCGATACGCAGAATATGCAGGCAAGGCGTACCCGCGATGTATTTGTCGACCTTTCCGGTGTGGCCAAAGGCCATGCCACTGATCGGGTGGCCGCTTACCTGGATCAGCAGGGCATGGAGCATTATCTGGTCAATCTCGGCGGCGACCTGATCGCCCGTGGCGTGCGCGATGAAGACGACCAGACACCTTGGCGAATTGGCATTGAAGTGCCCGAAGATGGCCAGCAGCGTGCTCAGCATATCATTCCGCTAGAGAGCATGTCGGTGGCTACTTCCGGTGATTATCGTAACTACTTTGAAGTGGATGGCCAACGCTTCTCGCACACTATTGATCCACGTACGGGTCGGCCCGTTACCCATCAACTTGCGTCTGTATCTGTTTTCCACCCCTCTAACGCTTGGGCGGATGCCTGGGCGACGGCGCTTCTGGTGGTGGGCGAACAAGATGCTATGCAGATGGCCATCGAGAATAATCTCAAAGTACTTTTGCTCGTTCGTGATGGTGAGCAGTGGCGCAGCATCGCCTCGCCCGAATTCGTTAACTATTTCGGTGAAACACTGGTTGATGAGCTGGGTATTGAACAGCTCCCAGCTCCGGCGCCCACCAACCAACCCGTAACAGGTGAATAACATGCAAGAACTGGATATCGTCATTCTCGCCGCGGGTAAAGGCACGCGTATGCGTTCTCAAATCCCTAAAGTACTGCATACCTTGGCGGGTAAGCCAATGGTGCAGCATGTATTGGATACTGCCTCCGGGCTGCAGCCTGATCGTACCCATGTCGTCATCGGCCATGGTGCAGAACAGCTACGCGAGGCGCTGGCCGACACTGTGGTGCAGTTTGCGGTGCAGGCCGAACAGAAAGGCACCGGTCACGCGGTGGCCCAAGCGCTTGAGCAGCTCGGTAGCGGCAAGGTGCTTATCCTCTATGGCGATGTCCCCCTGTTACAGCGTGATTCACTGAGGGAGCTGTTGGCCCAAGTGGATGAACAGCACATCGGGCTATTGACGGTGACGCTGGATGACCCCACCGGCTATGGTCGTATTGAGCGCAACGATGCAGGTGAGGCGGTGGCGATCGTTGAGCAAAAAGATGCCAACAGTGCCCAGCTTGAGATCACCGAATGCAATACCGGTATTATGGCCATGACCAGCGCTCAGTTAAAACGCTGGTTACCGCAGCTTTCCGCCGAGAATGCCCAGGGTGAGTACTACCTGACCGATGTGATCGCCATGGCCGCCGATGAAGGCATCAAGGTATGCACGGCCCAGCCAGCCACTGCGGTTGAAGTGGAAGGGGTTAATAATCGCGCACAAATGGCCCGCCTGGAACGTGCTTATCAGCAGCAGCTTGCCGATAAGCTGATGGCAGAGGGCGTGGCGCTTGCCGACCCCGCACGCTTGGATGTGCGCGGGCGTTTAACCTGCGGTCATGATGTCTTTATTGATGTGGGCTGCGTTTTTGAAGGCGACGTTGAGCTTGGTGAAGGCGTGCGTATTGGCCCTTACTGTGTGATTAAAAATAGCACCATTGGTGCCGAAAGCATGGTAGACACCCATAGTGTGATAGAGGGCACCGTGGCAGCGGGCCTGAACCAGATAGGCCCCTTTGCGCGGCTACGTCCAGGGACGCGGTTGGCGGTAAAAGCCAAGGTGGGCAATTTTGTTGAAACCAAAAATGCCGATGTCGGTGAGGGTAGTAAGATTAATCACCTAAGCTATGTAGGTGACGCACGCTTAGGCCGGGATGTGAACGTTGGTGCGGGCACGATTACCTGCAACTACGACGGTGCCAACAAACACCATACAGAGATTGGTGATAATGCCTTTATTGGCTCGAACACAGCCTTGGTCGCGCCTGTCTCGGTAGGCAAAGGCGCTACCGTAGGGGCAGGGTCGACAATTGCTAAAGACGTTACCGATTACGCCTTAGCCGTCACGCGTGGTCGCCAGCTAGAAAAAATCGACTGGCTGCGCCCCAGCAAGCGCACAGAGCCATAGTTCTGAAAATGGTGCTAAGGATCATTAAAAAGCCGTATTCATAATCAGTGGCCGTCGTTTTACCGTTCTGCGGATTGGTTGAGTAGAGTTTGTACGAAAAGTCGGCGAGCGGAAAGTGCTCTGGTTAATGACCTAGGAGAGTGATTATGTGTGGCATTGTTGCCGCCGTTGCCCAGCGCAACGTCCAAGAAATTCTATTAGAAGGTCTAAAACGCCTGGAGTATCGAGGCTATGATTCGGCCGGTATGACGGTGTTTAGCGATGGCGTGCTGACCCGCCGCCGGGCGCTCGGAAAAGTGGCGGCGCTAGCTGCGCAATTGGAAGCTTCCGCGCTACCGGGTTTTTCGGGCATTGCACACACCCGCTGGGCAACCCACGGCAAACCCTCTGAAGCCAATGCCCACCCGCATCATAGCGGCTCTCACATTGATGAAAACCAAGTGGCGGTGGTGCATAACGGGATTATTGAAAACTACGAGAATATAAAAGATAACTTGCAGCGCAACGGCTACGCGTTTAACTCCGAAACCGATACCGAAGTGATTGCCCACTTACTCTCCGAAAAGCTGAACGATGGCCTCACCCTGTTTGACGCGACGCAACAGATCGTTAACGGCTTAGGTGGCGCTTATGCCTTGGGCGTGATGAGCGCTAAAGAACCAGGTGTGGTGGTCGGTGCCCGCCAGGGCAGCCCACTGGTGGTGGGTGTGGGCATTAATGAAGCCTTTTTAGCCTCTGACCCGCTGGCACTACTGCCAGTGACGGATCGCTTTATTTATCTTGAAGAGGGCGACCTGGTTGAGCTACGCGAGCAGGGCGTTATTCGCATTGTGGATCGTCATGGTAACCAAGTTGAGCGTCCTATTCAGACCTTTGAGCACGGTGACGGTGCTGCCAGCAAAGGCGAATACCGTCATTACATGCTCAAGGAAATATTTGAGCAGCCGAAGGTGATCGAAGCGGCGTTGGAAGGGCGGCTGAGCGCCAAAAGCGTGCTGGTGGAGAGCTTTGGCCCCGATGCCCAAGCGCTTTTCCAGCGTACCCGCCAAGTGCATATTATCGCCTGCGGCACCAGCTACCACGCCGGGCTGGTGGCGCGTTACTGGCTAGAGCGTTACGCCGGTGTACCGGTTCAGGTAGAAGTGGCCTCTGAGTACCGTTATCGCCACCCAGTCGTGCCCGAAGGCACGCTGTTTGTCACTCTTTCTCAGTCGGGTGAAACGGCTGATACGCTGGCGGCGCTGCGTTTTGCGAAAACGCTCAACTATGTGGGCACATTGGCGATTTGCAACGTGCCCGGCAGCTCATTGGTGCGTGAGTCGGACATTACGCTGATGACACGCGCAGGCCCTGAAATAGGTGTGGCCTCCACCAAAGCCTTTACGACTCAGCTTGTGGCGTTAATGCTACTCACGCTTTCCGTGAGTAAAGCAAAAGGGCAAGCCGAATACCCAGATATCATCGCCGCACTGCGCACGCTGCCCGAGGTGTGCCAGCGAGTGCTGGCGCTGGACAGTCAGATCGAAGCGCTTTCCCAAGCATTTGCTGAAAAACATCATGCGCTCTTCTTGGGACGCGGCGCCCACTATCCGATTGCGCTGGAAGGGGCACTTAAGCTCAAAGAGATCTCCTATATTCATGCCGAAGCGTACCCTGCCGGGGAGTTAAAGCACGGTCCGCTGGCGCTGGTGGACAGCGAAATGCCGGTGATTTCGGTCGCCCCCAACGACGACCTGTTGGAAAAGCTTAAATCCAACCTTCAGGAAGTCCGCGCCCGCGGCGGCCAGTTGTTCGTGTTTGCCGACGAAAGTGTGGGTATGGATTCCCAGGAAGATATCCGTGTACTCACACTTCCCCACGTGCATGAAGCGCTGGCGCCGCTACTCTATACCCTGCCGTTACAACTGCTGAGTTACCACGTAGCCGTGCTTAAAGGCACAGATGTCGACCAGCCGCGTAACCTAGCTAAAAGCGTGACGGTAGAATAGCGGGCATATAAAGAAGAGTTAAGGAAGGATGAAATCAACGGCTAAATAAGGTGACCCTATATTTAGCCGTTTTATTATTTATCGAGCGTATTATCCGCGAGTATTCTTATTGGCTGGAACGCTTATTCGCGATGTGCTGTTGCCAACTTCGGATCCCAAAGGTCCAAGGTGCTAGTTGATCTGAATAATCAACATGGTTCACCAGTGCACCTAAAAATGGCGTAGAGATAGTTACACGATCACCAACATGGTGTGTAAAGCCTTGCCCTTCGCCATCACGATCTTGGATGGGTGAGAACATGGTGCCAAGGAAAAGCATGAAGCCATCAGGGTATTGATGGTGTGCGCCAACTGTTTGCTGAACTAGGTCGAGGGGATCACGGCTAATTTCTTCCATATCGCTTTGATCTTCAAGGAGAAAATCATCGTCTTTTCCTTCAATACGCAGTGATACTTGGGCTTGCCGCACCTCATCCAGCGTATAACGATCGTCAAATATACGGATAAATGGCCCGATAGCGCAGGAGGCGTTGTTGTCTTTCGCTTTACCTAACAAAAGTGCGCTACGTCCTTCTATATCGCGTAAGTTAACGTCATTACCCAGCGTGGCTCCTTTGGGATTACCTTGGGAATCTACCGCTAGCACGATTTCTGGCTCTGGGTTATTCCATTTTGAGGTGGAGTGTAAGCCCACGCGGCTGCCAAAACCAACCGCCGAGAGCGGTTGTGACTTGGTAAATACTTCTGCATCGGGGCCTAGCCCTACTTCCATGTATTGGGACCAAGCGTTTCGTGCTTGCAGCGTAGCTTTTAGCGTTGCGGCCTCCTCTGAACCTGGTTTAATGTGCGAGAGATCCTGGCCAATTAGTCCGTTGAGTTCCGTACGTAGCAGGCTGGCTTTGGCTGCATTACCGCCCGCTTGCTCTTCGATAACGCGTTCAAGCAAGCTAACCGCAAAGGTAACGCCGCAGGCTTTGATAGCTTGAATGTCGCAAGGTGCAAGGAGATAAGGAGCAACTGCTGGCTCTGCCATTGAGTTGTGCAGCAGAGTAGCGACCGTGCCTAAAGACTCGCCTTCCAAATTACGTGCGAAGTGACTGACGTCTTCACTGTCCAGCAGATCAGCCATGCAGTCCACTTGAGCAGAAATGTCGAAGACTTCTCCTGCTCGTATGACGACTAACGCGGGGCCTGGGATACCATCATCACGCCATACCCGCCCAACTAATAAAGCGTTATCAATATCTTGAGGAAGATACTCAGCGATATTAAGCGTTGTATTCAAGACTTATACCTCCCGCTTGCCATCAACCAGGCGAGATACCCCATAGGGGTTGCCGTCGTTCAATGCTTTTGGCAGTAAGCCTTCAGGCAACGCTTGGTAGCACACCGGGCGCAAAAAGCGGAAAATAGCTGCGCTGCCAACCGAGGTAGTGCGGGAATCAGACGTTGCCGGGAATGGGCCGCCGTGTACCATGGCGTGGCACACTTCTACGCCTGTCGGCCAGCCATTGGCCAGAATGCGCCCTGCTTTACGTTCCAGGATAGGCAGTAATTGTTGTGCCGCCGCCAAGTCACCATCGTCCATCTGGAGGGTTGCAGTGAGCTGGCCTTCAAGCTGCGCCGCGACGCGGGCAACTTCCGCAGTGTCGGCACACGCCACTACCAGCGAGGTAGAACCAAAGACTTCCTCTTGCAGCGTAGCGTCATTTAAGAACGCTTCCGCTTGGGTCACAAATAGCCCTGCTTGACACGGATGAGCGGTTTCGCCTGCTTGGCCACGCGCTACCTCAGTGACCTGCGCGTTTTGGGCGAGTTGCTTCACCCCTTGCTCATAGGCCTCATGCACGCCTGGTGTCAGCATGGTTTGCGCAGCACTTTCCTTCACAGCGCTGCCTGCAGCTTCAACAAAGGCATCCAGTTCTGGGCCTTGAACAGCAATCACCAAGCCGGGGCTAGTACAGAACTGCCCAGCCCCCATGTTGAGGGAAGCAATAAACCCTTCAGCAATTGCTTTGCCGCGTGCTTTCAGCGCTTCAGGCAACAAAAATACTGGGTTGATTGAACTCATCTCGGCGTAGACCGGAATCGGCTGGGGACGTGCTTGGGCTGTCGCCATCAGTGCGGTGCCGCCGCTGCGAGAGCCAGTAAAACCCACCGCCTGCATATGAGGGTTCGCCACCAAAGCTTGACCAATCTCACGGCCTGAACCGAACAGCAGAGAGAAAGTGCCTTCCGGTAAGCTGCACTTGGCAACCGCACGCTGAATAGCATGTCCCACCAATTCAGAAGTGCCCGGATGCGCTGAATGCCCTTTCACCACTACCGGGCAGCCAGCTGCCAAGGCAGAGGCAGTATCCCCACCGGCCACACTGAACGCTAGCGGGAAGTTACTGGCACCAAAAACGGCAACCGGGCCGAGAGGGATATGACGCTGACGCAAATCCGTACGCGGCAGCGGCTCACGATTCGGCAGTGCCGGATCGATACGTATATCCAGCCATTCGCCCGCGCGAACAACAGAAGCAAACAAACGCAGCTGGCCGCAGGTACGCCCACGTTCACCTTCTAAACGGGCGCGTGGCAAGCCAGTTTCTGCCATGGCACGTTCAATCAGCGTATCGCCAATCGCTTCAATTTCGGCCGCTATGGCTTCCAGGAAGGCTGCACGCTCCTCTAAGCTGGTTTCACGATATGCATTAAATGCGGTCTCGGCCAACTCACAAGCGCGCTCGACATCTTTTTTGCTGCCGCCCAGGTAAGCGGGTTCCAGGGTTACACCGGTGGCGGGGTTCACGGCATGAATAGCTGTTTGCTGACCGCTGATGGCCTGTTGGCCGATAAGTAATTTGCCTTCTAAAGTCATGCAACCTCCTGCTATGGGAAAAGAGAAAACAAAGGTACGTAGTGAATATCCTGCTCTACGCAACCAGTAAGTTCAATCTCTAAACTTATTGTTGGGTGACGACTTTAGTAGCAAAGCTGCAACAACAGGCTGGTTTTAAATTAATTCGCTAGAGCCATGAATAATATGAGCAAGGACTTGAGCCGCTGCACCACGAGCGGAGACAAACGTTGAATCCTCAATAATTCGTATCGGCACCCTATGGGAGTGGCTTGCTAAACGGTTCTGGTGCGCTTTAAAGTAATTGAGCGCTGGCTCCATTAGCGAAGAACCAAGCTGGGTAAGAGAACCACCCAGTACCAGCTCTGATGGGTTTAGAGCATGATGAACATTAAGCAATAAGATGCCTAACGCCTCGCCAGCTTGATGTATAACTGCTTGAACATTTGGCTCATTGAGCCGCGGAAGCAAGGCTTCAAGCAGGTCTTCTTCCTCTGAAACACCGAGCTTGGCGCGGATTGACCAACCACTTACCAACGTTTCAGCACAACCACGATTACCGCAATGGCAGTAGAGGCCGCCAGGCTGCATTATTGTATGCCCAATTTCCCCCGCTAAACCTTGGGTACCACGCCTTACCAATGGCGGATGGCTGCCTTCTACCATACCGCTACCAATACCTGTACCTGCGCTGATATAGGCGAGCGACTCAGGAATCTTCCCTGTTCTAAAGTAAATCTCCCCAAAAGCGGCAGATTTTGCCTCGTTGTCCATCAGCCAAATGCCATTGAAGGAAGGTAGATTGGCTTGTAGAAAATCCAAGAAGCGAACATCTTGCCAGCCAAGGTTGGGAGCTAAGCGAATAATAGGTTCCCCAGGCGCAACAGGACCAGGGAGCGCGACGCCAATACCCAAGGGGGTATATTTGGCTAGCTTGGCTGACTCCAACATGGCCTTTAATTGGGTGGCGAGCAACTCTGCTGTAGCTTCAGGCGTGGTGGGTGAAAGACGCACGTGGTGCGATGCAAGTACTTGGCCACTGAGTGCGCAAGCGACGATGCGTATTCCATGAACACCAACTTCGGCCCCCAGCATTAGGTAATGTTTATCGTTAAGATACAATGCTCTACCTGGCCTGCCGCCACTGCTTTTCTGCAGCTCACCTTCTTTCAACCAGCCTTGCTTAAGTAATGATTGAATGGCAGCGCCTACGGTCGCTTTGGTGAGGCGGGCTTTTACGGCTATATCTGCCCGGGTTACGCCTGGCTTGCGGCGCACCAGCTCAAGAATAGCGCTACGGTTTAGCCGCTTGAGAAAGTGCAGGTCACCTGCTTTATGTGAAGAGGATGGGGTAGGCATTTAAATCACAACATCCTTCGAGTTAGATGGTGCTGAAAATATACATAAGCGGCGCTTTTCCAAGCTAGTTTTTAGGTTAGCCTACCCTACCCTAATGCAGAAGCCGTTACCATCAACCCACAGCAGTGCTGCTGCGATGTTGTCGAGATAGTTTGGCCAAGGTTTAAACTAAGGTCTCATTGAGATTAGCTCTGTGGGTAGTCAGTATCCGTTAGTAAATAGAAAAAACTAAGTGGAGATGACATGAGTACTAGCGCAGCTGTTTACCCAAATATTGAGGGGCAGGTGGTTTTTATTACTGGCGGTGGTAGCGGTATCGGAGCTGCGTTGACAAGTGCTTTTCACAAGCAGGGGGCGAAAGTCGCTTTTGTCGATATTAATGATTCAGCAAGCCATGCGTTATTAGAAACCATCAAGGAAGATAGCGGTTCAGCGCCGCATTACTATCATTGCGATATTCGGGATGTAGCAGCGCTGCAAAACATTATTGCCGAGGTAGGCGCTACTTTAGGGCCAATCCAAACTTTGGTTAATAACGCGGCTAATGATGACCGACACTCCTGGCAGGATGTGGATGTTGCGTATTGGGATGAGCGCATGTCACTTAACTTGCGCCCTATGTTTTTTGCAGCACAAGCCGTAGCGCCGCAGATGATTGAAGCCGGTGGTGGTTCGATTATTAACTTTGGCTCAATCAGCGTTCGTATGGCACTAGGTGATCTTTCCTCTTATATGACAGCTAAAGCGGCTGCGCATGGTTTAACGCGCAGCCTCGCAAGAGACTTAGGTGTACACAATATTCGCGTGAACACCTTAGTACCAGGCTCGGTTATCACCGAGCGCCAACTCGAGAAGTGGATCGGGCCAGAAGACGAAAAAAACATTCAATCACACCAATGTTTGAAAATGCGTCTTGAAACTACGCATATAGCGCCACCTGTTCTGTTTTTAGCAAGTGCTGAAAGCAGCGCAATTACGGGGCAAGAACTATGCGTAGATGGGGGCTGGGGTTAACCAGCACAAACGCTCGTAATAAGAACCTAGAGGTGTTTATGTACGCACAAAACAATAAGCGACTTGCCATGCCTGCTTTTGAAAAACAAATTACAAAGAGGCTGTGGGCGAAGTCTTGCCTAGTGGCGGCGGTAGCACTCGCTTCTGGCCTAGGGTCATTCGCGGCTGCCGCAGATACCACGGTTAAGCTACTGCGCGTTGAAATCAGCGATGCTGAAAAACAGTACTACGACAATATCGTTGCCGAATACGAGGCCAATAACCCTGGGGTAGACGTTGTTTTTGAATATATAGCGAATGAAGCTTACAAAACACGCCTACCTACCCTCCTGCAATCCGACCAGCGGCCGGATATTTTCTATAGCTGGGGCGGCGAAGGGTTAAGAGACCAAGTGGAAGCAGGCTTCGTTCGAGATATTACCGCAGAGATGCAGGATGGCTGGCAAGACATCTACCCAGCATCCGCGGTAAGTGCCTTCACACTTAATGACCAGGTTTACGGCGCGCCGCTTTATGCCACTGTAGTAGGGCTTTGGGTGAATACCGCATTAACTGAGCAGGCGGGCGTGGAGCTTGAATCCCTCAATACATGGGATGGCCTGAAAGAGGCAGTTACAGCACTCCGTGCCAACGACATTACACCAATGGTTGTTGGTGGTAAGGATGGTTGGCCAATCCACTTCTACTGGGGCAGCTTAGCCACACGAATGGCGGGTGGCGAAGGTATTGATGCTGCTAAACAAGGCGAAAGTAGCGGCTTTGAGGAAGATGCATTTGTCCGTGCTGGTGAGCTGCTGCAATCACTTGTAGCGCTTGACCCCTTTCAGTCCGGCTTTATGGCGACCACCTACGAACGTGCTAGTGCCATGTTCGGTGACGGCGAGGCCGCCATGCACCTGATGGGCGACTGGGACTACATCCCTTCAAAAGAGCGCTCCGCAACCGGTGAAGGCGTGCCGGATGAAAATCTAGAGTTTGTACCATTTCCTAGCGTAGAAGGCGGCGCGGGTAACGACAACAGCTTTGGTGGTATGAACGGCTTTGCGGTAACGAAAGATGCCTCTGACGAAGCGGTTGATTTCTTGAAATTCCTGTTAAATGAAGAGAATCAACGCGAAGCAGCTCGTTTAGGCATTTTTGTAACAGTAGCTCACGGTTCAGAAGAAGAGCTACAAACGCCGTATGCCAAGAAAGTGGCGAGCATCCTAAGCGAGTCGAGCCATCATCAAGTGTTCCTTGATCAAGCGCTGGGTACGTCAGTTGGCGCCACTATCAACGACATTAGTGGCGACCTAGCACTCGGTGTTATTACGCCGGAAGATGCCGCCGCTCAAGTCGAAGAAGCTTGGCAGTTCCGCTAATTCCATCTCATTAATCGCCTGAACAGCACCAGCGTTAAACCGCTGGTGCAACCCCCTAAGCTGGGAATGGATGCATACCATGACAACGACGACCCGACCTGCAGTTCATAAGCGGGGGACGACAGATCGCATCAAGAAAAATCTAGTTAGTGGTAAGTTAGCGGCGGTATTGCTGTTATTACCGCCCGCTCTGATTGTTTTCTCGCTGTTCGTTATCCTGCCGTTGGTAGATGCTGCTTATTACAGTGGCTTCTCTTGGAACGGTTATGGAGCGCCTAGTGACTTTGTTGGCATGCAAAATTACGCGCGTCTGTTAGACCACTCGGTATTTCATACTGCATTATGGAATACCGCCAAGCTAATTATTGTCTCGATCGTTATTCAAATGCCGATAGCGTTAGGCTTGGCGCTGCTTGTTTATAAAAAGACGCCAACCAATACGCTGTTCCGGTTGGTGTTTTTCCTACCCTATATTTTAGCTGAAGTGGCAGCCGGTTTGATCTGGAGCTTTGTCTTTGACGGTGACTACGGCATTACAGCGTCAATTTTTCAATCCCTGGGTCAAGAGTCTGTTTATGTACTATCGGATAGTCAGTGGGCGTTCCCTGCGATTATGACCGTTATTGTATGGAAGTACTTTGGTTTCCATATGATGATCTACATTGCCGCACTGCAAGGTGTGCCTAAAGACCTGATTGAAGCTGCCAAGCTTGAAGGTGCTAAAACGCGCCAAATTGCCCTGTTTATACAAATACCGATGATTAAGCACGCCCTGGTGGTGAGCGGTTTCTTTGCCATTATCGGCTCGCTACAGATCTTTGACATCATTATCCCGATGACCAACGGTGGGCCGTCGAATAGCACCCATACCATTGTGACCTACCTATATACCTTCGGGCTTTCAAGGCTGAATATTGGCTTTGGTAGTGCGGCTGCGGTAGTGCTGTTTGTGTTGGCCATTGGTATTGCGTTCTTTTATCAGCGCGCAACAGGGAAGGAGAATAAGGCGTGAATAATACGACGCGAAATACGTTCCGTGTAATCTTTTTGATTTTAATTGCGGGTCTAGTGATTGCGCCTCTTCTTGCTTCGTTTTTCGGTGGTTTTAAGAGCAATGCGGAATTACGGATTAACCCTTTGTGGCTACCTACTAGCTGGAACCCGGAAAACTACGTTTCCATTTTCTTGGATGGAAGCTTCTGGCGTTATATGGGTAACTCCTTCTTTATCTCGTCCATGACGGTACTGCTTACCTTGATCGTTGGGGCGGCAGCAGCCTATGTGTTTGCGCAAATTAAGTTTTTAGGCTCCAAGATGATCCTAAGCTACCTACTGCTGGGGCTAATGTTTCCCTTTGCGGCGGCTATTTTGCCGCTGTTTATTAAGGTGCGTGATCTTGGGCTGCTGGATAGCTACTGGGCTGTCATTCTGCCGCAAACCGCCTTTGGGCTGTCGTTAGCGATACTGCTCTTTAAAGCATTTTTCGATCAGCTTCCTAAAGAGTTATTTGAAGCCGCGTACGTGGATGGTTGTAGCTATCTGCGTTTCTTTTGGTCGTTCACTTTGCCTTTATCAACCCCTATTTTGGCAACCGTGGGCGTGTTTGTATTCGTCCAAAGCTGGAACAACTTCCTGCTGCCATTGATCGTGCTAAACGACCGCTCTTTGTATACCTGGCCATTAGGGATGATGCAGTTCCAGGGGGAATACTTAACTGAGTGGAATATGATCCTTGCGTTTGTCACGCTTACCATTATTCCAGCGGTTATCTTCTTCCTGGCTGCCCAAAAATACATTGTGGCTGGGCTAACCGGTGGCTCTGTTAAGGGATAACGATTTAGGGGATAACTATGAAAGACGCTATTAAAAATCCTATTTTGCCGGGGTTTAATCCTGACCCTTCTATCTGCCGTGTAGGGGATGATTACTATATCGCCACTTCAACCTTTGAGTGGTACCCTGGCGTGCAGATTCACCACTCTAAAGATTTAGTGAATTGGCAATTAGTCACTCGTCCCTTAACTCGGGCAAGCCAGCTAGATATGCGCGGTAATCCCGACTCATGTGGTATTTGGGCACCGTGCTTAAGCTACGCCGATGGACTATTTTGGCTCATTTATACCGATATGAAACGGTATGAGGGTAACTTCAAGGATGGCCACAACTATTTAGTGACCGCCCCCTCAATGACTGGCCCTTGGAGTGACCCGGTTTATCTCAATTCCAGTGGTTTTGACCCTTCTTTGTTCCATGATGATGATGGTCGTAAGTGGTTGATTAACTTGCAGTGGGATTATCGTCAGCGCGAAGGGAGAGATCGTTTCGGCGGCATCCTGCTGCAAGAGTATGATGTTGAGCGCCAACAGCTTGTTGGACCTATCAATAATATCTTTGCGGGCACTAAATTAAAGCTAACCGAAGGGTCGCACCTTTATCGCCGTGATGGCTGGTACCACCTGCTGGTTGCAGAGGGCGGCACAGGCTACGACCACGCCGTGACCATGGCGCGCTCACGTCATATTGCAGGCCCCTATGAAGTACACCCGGAAAACCCGGTGCTGACTAGCAAGCACGATCCTGATTGCCCTCTGCAACGGGCAGGTCATGCGGATCTTGTGGAAACGCCGGATGGTGAAACCTTTATGGTTCACCTGTGTGGGCGGCCACTGCCGGGCACTCGCCGATCTCCACTGGGACGTGAAACGGCGATCCAGCGGGTGACGTGGGGCAGCGATGGATGGCTACGCCTAGCCGATGGCGGAATTACCCCCAGTCTGGAAATAGCCATGCCGGGCGTTGAATTTATTCCGCCAAATGAGGAGGAGGTGCATACCTTTGCCTCCGATGCGCTACCCATGGAGTTCCAATGGCTACGTACACCGCAACCCGAGCGGATTTTCTCGCTAACAGAGCGGCCCGGTTACTTGCGCCTATTTGGCCGCGAGTCGTTAGGCTCCTGGTTTGAGCAAGCGCTGGTAGCGCGCCGCCAAGACAGCATCTATTGCAGCGCTGAAACTGTTCTGTCGTTTGAGCCAGAAGACCTGCAACAGTTTGCAGGGCTTACTGCTTACTACAACCGTTTTAAGTTCCACTTCCTGGCGGTCACGTTAAACGATAACGGCCAGAAAGTGCTGAGCATTATGAGCTGTTGTGATGAGTGGCCAAGCGGCTCACTAACTATTAGTAATAGTGATGAAGTGATCCTGGCACCTGATTTACCCGTCAGCCTGGGACTGGATATTTATGAGAGTGAATTACAGTTCCGCTACCAACAGGGCGAAGCCGAATGGCAAATGCTAGGCCCAGTGCTGGATGCCGGCTTACTGTCTGATGAAGGCAGCGGGCGTGCACACGGTTATTTCACCGGCAACTTCCTCGGCATGGCAGCTTACGACATCAGTGGCCGCGGTACGCCAGCAGATTTTGCGGAGTTCCGCTATCGCCGCTTAAACGACTGAGATGTGTATTCATTACGCCATAACCACAAAAATACGTTTAAAGATGAGACCCAACAATGGCTAAAGTAACCCTAGTTGAAATTGAGAAAACGTTTCGTGGCAAGAGCACGGTCATTCCCAATCTCAACCTAGAGATAGAAGATGGCTCTTTTACTGTGCTGGTAGGCCCATCTGGTTGTGGCAAATCGACATTGCTGCGCATGATCGCAGGGCTTGAAACCGTTACGCGTGGGTCAATTAATATCGGTGGTAAAGATGTTACAACGGCAGAGCCTAGCGATCGCAACATTGCGATGGTGTTCCAATCTTATGCGCTTTACCCACATATGACTGTTGCAAAAAACATCGACTTTGGTATGCGTCTCTCCAAAGTGCCAGCGCCGGAAAGGGAAGCAAAAGTTGCCGAGGCTGCCAAACTGCTGAATCTGGAAGAGCTGTTAGAGCGTAAACCATCAGAGCTCTCTGGCGGGCAGCGACAACGGGTAGCGATTGGCCGAGCGATTGTACGTAACCCCGGCGTTTTCCTGTTTGATGAACCGCTCTCGAACCTGGATGCCTCGCTTCGTAACCGTATGCGCGTTGAGCTAGCCGAACTACACCATCGGCTTGATGCCACGATGATTTATGTTACCCACGACCAAGTGGAGGCCATGACCTTAGCTGACCGAATCGTGGTTATGAATGCCGGTCAGATTGAGCAGATCGGTGCGCCGATGGAGCTATATCAACGCCCTGAAACTCTGTTTGTGGCAGGCTTTATTGGCTCGCCCAAAATGAATCTGATCGAGGACGCCGTGGCGGAAAAATATGGTGCCGCTACCTTAGGTATTCGCCCGGAGCATATTGATGTTAGCCGTGAAAAAGGTGAGTGGAAAGGGCGTGTCCGCGTTATCGAAAAGCTAGGAGCGGACTCCTTTGCGTATGTAGATAGCGACGAAGTAGGAGCTATTACCGTGCGCCTGCCAGGGGATGCCGACTTCGTTTATGGCGATACGCTCCACCTCACCCCACAACACTCACTACTGCACTCTTTCGACCGCAATGGCAAGCGCTTGCCGGACATTACTACTGCCTAATAGCAAAGCCAAGAGAACCTCGATCATGACCGTTACGCTCAATAATGGACAGTTGCGCTTGGAAGTGAACCCCAGTGTAGGTGGCTCGGTAGTGCGTTTTGAAGCGCTGACTGAACATGGTGCCGTTGCGTTAATGCGCACAGGGCAAGCCACTGAGCGCGACCCCAACCAGTTGGCGATGTACCCATTGATTCCGTGGTCGAATCGCATCGCCGGGGGCGGGTTTCACTGGCAGGGTAATGATTACTCCTTTGCAGCAGAGCTAGCAGGGGAGCCGCTACCTATTCACGGGGATGGCTGGAAGCGTGAGTGGCAAATTCTGGAACAAACGGACAATACGCTCTGTTTGGGGCTGCGTTCTAACGAGCAGCCACCGTTCAACTACACAGCAGAGTTATGCTATTGCCTGAAAGGTAGCCAACTTGCTGTTTCCATTGAAGTAACGCATTTGGGCAAAACCCCAGCGCCTTACGGGCTGGGGCTGCACCCCTGGTTTGTACGTGCCGAGGGCACTCGTATTGAAGCCAGTGCCGAAGGCGTGTGGGAAGTGGATGCCGCACAACTACCCACTCGTTGGCGACACATTGCTACTGGCGAAGCATGGGATTTTGCTAAATCACGGCCCCTGCCTGTGGATAAGATCGACAACTTATTTACCGGCTGGGATGGTTATGCACGCCTGCACTTACCGCAAGAAGATGGTGCGTTAACCTTATTGGTAAACGCAGAACCTTCGGTCAGCCGTTACCTTGTGTTTTCACCAGATAAGAACGCCGATTTCTTCTGTTTTGAGCCGGTGGACCACGATGTTAACGCCCACCATTATGATGACCTCAGCGCCCACGGCTTGGTTGAATTAGCCGAAGGGGAAAAGCACACCTATCACTGCCTTTTTCACTGGATTAGTTGATACCAAGTAGACAATAAATAGTTCAATGATAATACTAAAGGAGGTGGCAGGCTAAAATATAATTTGTTAGTTTAGAGTTTTTATTAATTAACGGTCTTAATCATAATTATTATGGAAAAGGCTTTTAAAAATTAATGAAGAAAACGCTTAGTTGTCTTGTCAACAATCATAAAAAGAGAAGAGAAAATTATGAAAATGCTATCCAACGCAATCTCTAAAAACGTGCTGGGTGGAGCGCTATGTTTGGCTTCAGGGCTGTCGGCGGCGGCAGCTCCTGATATTGACTTTACAGGCTATGCACGTTCCGGTGTCGGCAATACTGCTGGCGGCGGCGACCAAGCGTGCTTTCAAGCTAATGGTGCAGGCGCTAAATACCGTTTAGGCAACGAGTGTGAAACTTATGCCGAGCTGGGCTTTGGCTCCACGCTTTATGAAGAAGGAGACAAGTCTTTTTACTTTAACAGTATGGTGGGCTACTTCTCCGACCAACTGAATGATTCAGAAGATACCAGTGTAGAAATGCGGCAGCTCTATGTACAAGGGGACAATATAGTAGAAGCGCTACCCGGTGCCTCTATTTGGGCAGGTAAGCGTTTTTATCGCCGACATGATGTCCATATGAACGACTTCTTTTATTGGGACTCCACAGGGCCGGGTGCCGGTATTGAAAATATTGATGTTGGCACTGGTAAGTTAAACTTAGCATGGATGCGCGCAACCGGTTCGGGTGACACCGAGTATCCTGATGCAGGTAATAGAATATCTAATGATACGTTAGATATTCGTTGGTCAGATATTCCGGTAAACACCGATGGTAAGCTGGTGTTAGGTTACAACTATGGCCGTGCACAACTAAATGATGCTCAAGAGCAGTTTTACGATGACAGTGAAGCCGAACGTGGCCACCTGTTTACCGCACAGCATGAGCAAAGCAACTGGTTTGGCGGTTCTAACAAGTTCGCTGTGCAGTATGGCACCGATGGCATTATCAACTCTGGTAACGGCCAAGGTCGTATGAATGCATTGCAATCGCCAGACCAACCCGGTGGCGATATGTTGCGTGTTATTAATCACGGTAATGTATGGCTCTCACCGGGCAAGGTGGATCTGCTCTACGCCGCCATTTACGAGAAAAAAGACTTCGATGATGACTCTGGCGCTACCTGGATGTCTGCGGGTGTTCGCCCTTCCTATTACTGGTCCGACAACTTAAGCACCGCCCTTGAGGTTGGTTATGACTACGTCGAGCCTGAAGTAGGCACTGATCGACGTCTTACTAAAGTCACTTTGGCGCAGCAATGGGCTGCTGGGCTGAGTGGTTTCGCACGCCCGGTGATTCGCACCTTTGTTACTTATGCTGACTGGAATGGTGATGCTTTTAATGCTGATCAATCTAGCCGTGCGATTGATGTTGGGAATGCTAGTGATGCCATCACTATTGATGACAGTGATGGAATGACGTTTGGTGTTCAGATGGACGTTTGGTTCTAGAGTGCTGTTGGGTTAAACAGCGTCGTAACTGTTTCCTCGTTTTGGCGCCTACTAATAGGCGCCCTTTTTTAGAGAAAAACAATGCAGAATAAACAACAGTTAAGTCAAACTTCTTATATTCTATTGATCTGCTGTATTGCGGCGATTGGTGGATTTTTATTCGGTTTTGACAGTGGCGTTATTAATGGCACCGTTGAAGGTCTGCAGGCCGCCTTTGAATCAAACAGTATAGGCACCGGCTTTAATGTTGCCTCTATGCTGCTAGGTTGTGCCGCCGGTGCATTTTTTGCCGGAAGGTTAGCCGACCATTTTGGCCGCCGCCTGCTGTTAATTGCGTCAGCGGTTTTCTTTATTGTAAGTGCCTGGGGTTCTGGTGTTTCCGGTAGCTCCTTTGAATTTGTTATTTATCGGATTCTAGGCGGTATTGCAGTGGGTGCTGCCAGTGTTATGACCCCTGCTTATATTAGCGAAATCGCCCCTTCTGCTTACCGTGGCCGCTTGGCAACGATTCAGCAAGTCGCCATTATTTCAGGCTTATTCTTTGCTTTTCTAAGTAACTATGTGCTGGCGAACATTACTGGTTCCGCGGCTGAAGAGTTATGGTTAGGTTTTGCCGCATGGCGCTGGATGTTCTGGATAGAGCTATTCCCGGCCATTGTCTTTTTTGTTGCCTTGCTGTTTATTCCTGAAAGCCCACGCTATTTGGTAAGCCGTGGCAAACAGCAAGATGCTGAAGAAGTACTCAACAAGCTGATGGATAAGCATGAAGTCAGTGACAAGATTGATGATATTAATGCAACGCTTGCCCACGATCATAAACCGCAACTTAGTGATGTATTAAACCGCGCAACCGGTAAAGTACACCGGATTGTTTGGGTAGGCATTGGCTTAGCAGTATTCCAGCAGCTAGTGGGTATTAACGTTGTCTTCTACTACGGTGCGGTATTGTGGCAGTCCGTTGGATTCTCAGAAGCTGATGCACTGTTAATTAACGTTATTTCCGGTGCTGTGAGTATTGGGGCGTGTTTAGTGGCGATTGCGCTGATTGATAAAATTGGGCGTAAACCGCTGCTGTGGGTTGGCTCGGTTGGTATGACCTTTACCTTGCTGTGCTTAGTGTATGCCTTCTCAACCGCTAGCCAAGTGAATGGTAGTTTGCAGCTGGGGGATGAAATGGGGGTATTCGCACTGCTGGCGGCAAATGCGTATGTATTCTTCTTTAATGTCTCTTGGGGGCCGGTCATGTGGGTCATGTTGGGCGAGATGTTCCCCAACCAAATGCGTGGTTCAGGGTTAGCTATTGCAGGGCTCTTCCAATGGTTAGCAAACTTCGCTATCACCATGACTTTCCCTATTATGCTGGCAGGTATTGGACTTTCCGGCGCCTATGCGTTCTATGCGATCTGTGCGTTGGTGTCAGTGTTCTTTGTACTCCGCTTTATAAAAGAAACCCGTGGAAAAGAACTAGAAGCAATGGTCTACGAGTAATGGCTTAAATTGTAAGCAGTCCCATTTTGGGATCTGTTTGTTAGGGCTGTTCTTGTTAAATCTTGTGCTTTTTATGTTAATCATAAAATTTTAAGTAAAAGCAAAGTAGTTGTTAAAAATAGCGTTCTAAAAACAAAAGGAGTAACAACATGCAAACAACACGACGTCGCTTTTTACAAGGTAGCATAGCCTTAGCTGGATTAGCGCAACTAAAAGGCATGGCGCTGGCAAATGCCTTGGAAATTACTGGGCTAAAAGACGTTTTTAAAGACGACTTTCTCATCGGGACGGCGATAAGCAACCGCACCCTGGAAACACAAGATGCCGAGCTTCTGGCGCTGATTGCCCAGGAATTTAATACCATCACGGCAGAAAACTGCATGAAATCCGGTGAAATTCAGCCTGCACAAGGCGAATGGAACTGGGAACTGGCAGACCGCTTTATGGCGTTTGGCCGTGAGAACAACATGACCATGGTGGGGCATGCGCTCGTTTGGCACTCTCAAACCCCTAGCGATTTATTCGTCAACGCAAGTGGCGAGCAAGTATCACGGGCGGAATTAGAGCGGCGTATGGTCACGCATATTTCCACGTTAATGGAGCGTTATCGTGGTCAAGTCCATATTTGGGATGTAGTTAACGAAGCAATTGATGAAGGTAAAGGGTGGCGGAATAGCCCCTGGTTTAATATTTTCGGTAATGCTGATTATATGGAACGTGCCTTCCAAATCGCCCATGAAGTAGACCCCAACGCCCAGCTACTTTACAACGATTACAATATGCATAACCCAGAGAAAAGAGCCTTCTTGGTGGATGTAATACGTGATTATAAGCAGCGGGGCATCCCAATTCATGGCGTTGGCTTACAAGGCCATGTAGGGCTGGATTTCCCGGACTTAGGTGAATTTGAGCGCAGCATTGTTTCCTACGCCGAACAGGGTATGCGGGTGCATATCACCGAATTAGAAGTGGACGTATTACCAGTAGCCTGGGATCACATTGGGGCAGAAATTTCAGATGAGTTTGAATATTCAGATGAACTGAACCCTTATGCCGATAAGCTACCTAGTGATATAGAGGCACGACTCACCGCTCGTTACGTAGAAGTGTTTGAGATGCTGCTACGCCATCGAGATAAGATTGACCGGGTAAGTACTTGGGGTACTTATGACGCAGAGTCATGGAAAAATGATTTCCCCGTAAAAGGGCGTACCAATTACCCGCTATTGTTTGATCGCCAACGCAAACCAAAAAATGCTTACCATGCACTTTCTAAGTTAAAAAGTCAGTAAGGAGTATTTTAAGTGAAGGCATCTCTGATTAAATTAAAGACCACAGTAGTTAATCAGAGGTCCTCTAATTTCTCCCCTCTTTTTATGGTGATTTTATATGAATGTTCCTTATAAAGATTCGAAAAATAGCATTAATGAACGCGTTGCAGATTTACTAGCACGTATGTCGAGAGAGGAGAAGTTAGCGCAGATTCATGCGCTGTGGTTGATTTTGGATGCCGAGGGGCAGCATCAGCTACGGCAAGATAGTTTTGCAGGTATTAAAAGTGAAGGTTGGCAGGCCCGCCTTGCAAATGGGCTTGGGCAAATCACCAGGCCGTTAGGGTCTCACGGGGTAGCGCCAAAAGACGGTGTTAAGGCGCTCAATTCGCTACAACGCTACTTGGTGGAAAACACTCGTTTAGGTATCCCCGCACTTCCTCATGAAGAGTGTTTAGTGGGGGTGATGTGTCGAGGCGGTACACTGTTTCCTGGGTCACTAAACAGTGGCGCAACGTGGCAACCGGAACTGGTGGAAGCCGCCGCCAATGCGATTGGCAAAGAAGCTCGGAGCATAGGCTGTCGTCAGGGGCTAGCCCCGGTGTTGGATGTTTCTCGCGATGTACGTTGGGGGCGAACGGAAGAAACCTTTGGTGAAGACCCATATCTAGTCGGCGTGATGGGAACGCGCTATGTGCGTGGGCTGCAAGGTGAGCAGCGTGACCTATTGGCGACGCTTAAACACTTTGTCGGCCACTCATTTAGTGAAGGTGCGCGCAACCATGCTCCGGTGCATGTTGGGGAGCGTGAGCTTAACGATGTGTTTTTGTTGCCTTTTGAAATGGCGATTAAACAGGCAAACGCAGGCAGCGTGATGCCTGCTTACCATGATATTGATGGCCAACCAGCACATAGCGATTATCGGTTAATGACCGAGTTGCTCCGCGATCAATGGGGCTTCGATGGGTTGCTCGTGGCTGACTACATTGGCGTGAGCCTGCTCTACCAACATCATGGGACAGCAAAAAATGCCCAAGATGCTGCGCATCAAGCGTTTATGGCTGGGTTGGACGTTGAACTGCCAGGGGACGACTGTGTAGGGAAGCTAGACCCCAACGACCAACACACCCTGCCCGACGCCATTTTAGATGCCTGCGTTACGCGGGTGTTAACTGAAAAGTTTCGGCTGGGACTGTTTGAACAGCCCTATACCGATGAAAACGCGATTAGCTTTCAGCAACCAGAAACGCTCTCCCTAGCGCGGCAAATCGCGAGCCAATCGTTGGTGTTGCTAGAAAATGATGGCATTTTGCCGCTTGCTGAAGATCAGCATCAAACCATTGCTGTGATTGGCCCCACCGCCGCCGACCCATTAGCGCATTTGAGTGGTTATAGTTTTCCGGTGCATGCACTACTTGAAGAGGCACAAGAGTCTGTTGCCCAAGTAGTCACTCCGTTACAGGTATTGCAGCAGCGTTACGGGGATAAGGTGGTATACGCCAAGGGTTGCGATATTCTCACATCTCCCCGCATGGGAACGGCAGTCTTCCCTGGTGATGTGGAAGATAGTGCATCGGTGCATGTTCCTTCTCCTGTTTGTTATGACGACTCTGCCATTGCTGACGCGGTAGCCTGCGCGCGACAGGCCGATATTGCGCTGCTCTGTTTAGGCGACCTGCCAGGGCTATTCCAAAGCGGTACTGTCGGTGAAGGCTCGGATACCGATACGCTGGCTCTGCCCGGTGTGCAACAAGCGCTTCTTGAGGCCGTGGTGGCCACAGGAACGCCGGTGGTAGTGATTCTCTCTGGTGGCAGACCCTACTCGCTGGGTGGCCTGGAGGAGCAAGTTAGCGCCTTTATGCTTTCCTTTAGCGGTGGTCAGGAAATTGGCAATGCCTTGGTCGATGTCCTGAGCGGCAAGGTAAACCCTTCAGGTCGTTTACCAATTTCTGTGCCGAAAAGTGCAGGCGCGATGCCATATTTTTACAATCATCACTTTAAAAGCAGCGGTACGCCGGTAGCACAAAGTTTTGGTGCTAAGTACCCATTTGGTTACGGTCTAGGGTATAGCCGCTTTGCTTACCGTGATTTGCACATTGCCACGGAAGAACTTGCCATTACCGACGAGCTGGTGGCACAGGTAACGGTAGAAAATACAAGCGGTGTTGATGGTGAAGAAGTCGTTCAGCTCTATGTACGCGATGTGCTCGCCAAACGCGTGCGCCCTACTAAAGAGCTAAAAGCTTTTTGTAAAGTAAAGGTGCCAGCTGGTGAGGTAGTGACAGTAACGTTTACCGTTCCAGTAGATATGCTCAACTATACCGACCAGCCATGGGAGCGCGTTGTTGAGCCGGGTGATTTTGAAATAGCCGTTGGCTCGTCTAGTCAGCATTTACCTCTGAAGGGGCATATTACTGTGCTGGGTAACAAACCGCGCGTATTGCCCAAAATGTGGAAAATGGAAAGTACTGCAACAGTTAATCCTTAATAAATTTAGATAGTAAATTTAGACTATAAACTTATATTTAATATAGAAGTGATCCAATGATAAAAGAGAAAATCACCTCCGAACAGCTGCGTTCACGCTACTGGTTCGATAACCCTGATCACCCCGGTACGACGGCGCTGTGCATTGAGCGCTATCTCAATTACGGCATCACGCTGGAGGAGTTGACCAGCGGTAAGCCGATTATTGGTATTTGCCAGTCGGGTTCGGATTTAACCCCGTGTAACCGCCACCATATTGATTTGGTCAAGCGGGTGAAAGACGGTATCCGCGCCGCAGGCGGCGTGCCGTTTGAATTTCCCATGCACCCGATTCATGAGAATGTTCGGCGGCCCACTGCGGCGCTGGACCGTAACCTTGCTTATCTGGGCATCGTCGAAGTATTGCACGGCTACCCGCTAGACGGCGTGGTATTAACCACCGGCTGCGATAAAACCACCCCGGCGGCCCTCATGGCCGCAGCAACGGTGAATATTCCCGCGATAGTGCTTTCCGGCGGGCCGATGCTCAACGGCTGGCGCGGCGCCGAGCGGGTGGGGTCAGGTACGATTATCTGGGAGCTACGCAAGCGCCTAGCAGCGGGCGATATCGACTACGCTGAGTTTCTTTCCCGCGCCAGCGATTCAGCCCCCTCGATTGGCCACTGCAATACCATGGGCACTGCTTCCACCATGAATTCCATGGCGGAAGTGCTGGGCATGAGCTTGCCCGGTTCGGCGGTGATTCCCGCGCCCTATAAAGAGCGCGCGATGGTGGCCTACGACACCGGCACGCGGATTGTCGATATGGTCTGGGAAGACCTGCGCCCGCTGGATATCCTGACCCGCGAAGCGTTTGAGAACGCCATCGTGGCGTGCTCGGCATTGGGCGGTTCATCCAATGCGCCGGTGCATATCAATGCGATTGCCCGCCATGCGGGTATCGAGATTAATAATGATGATTGGCAGCGCCTGGGCCATGAAATTCCGCTGCTGGCCAACGTGATGCCTGCTGGCGCTTTCCTATGCGAAGAGTTTCACCGTGCTGGCGGTGTGCCTGCGATTCTCCACGAGTTACAAATGGCGGGTAAGCTGCACGGCGATGCGCTGACGGTCAACGGCCGCTCGATAGGCGATAATCTACAGGGTCGCGAAACCCAGGACCCCGATGTGATTTGTCGCTACGGCGATCCGCTGGTCGAGCATGCGGGCTTCCTCAATCTCAAGGGCAACCTGTTCGACTCGGCGCTGATGAAAACCAGCGTGATCTCCCGGGATTTCCGCGAGCGCTTTCTGAATGATCCCAACGACCCGGAAGCCTTTGAAGGCAAGGTCGTGGTATTTGATGGCTCGGAGGATTACCACGCCCGCATTGATGACCCGGCGCTGAACATTGATGCCCGTACTATTCTGGTGATGCGCGGCGCAGGCCCGGTTGGCCACCCCGGCGGTGCCGAGGTCGTCAACATGCAGCCGCCAGAGGCGCTGATCAAACAGGGCATCGAATCGCTGCCGTGCCTGGGCGATGGCCGCCAGTCAGGCACCTCTGGCTCGCCGTCGATCCTTAATGCCTCCCCAGAAGCCGCTACCGGTGGCGGCCTGGCGCTGCTGGAAAGCGGTGACCGGCTGCGGGTCGATCTCAAGCGTGGCGAAGTACAGCTTTTGATTGAAGCCAGTGAACTGGACGCACGTCGCGAGCGCTTAGCTCAACAGGGTGGCTACCGCTACCCCGGCCACCAGACTCCTTGGCAGGAAATCCAACGCAGTATGGTCGAGCCGCTGGATCGCGGGATGACCCTGGAACCCGCCACCAAGTATCGCGATGTCGCTCGCCAGCATCCGCCGCGGGATAATCACTAAGTTACAAAATTATAGAAACGAGACTGCGGGAAAAAGCTTTGGCTGCTTGCCGTATGACCCGAACAACCCCAGGCGGGCCGCTGGTGCCTTTCGTCCTTGGAGGCTGCTTCACCACTTCTGATGGAGGAACCCTCCTGGGGATTGATTCGTATCATGCTAAATATTGCTTTTGAAGGGTTTGGTATCAACCTGACTCAACGTCTATTGCTCAGAAGGAGGAGTATATGGAACAAGGTAAAATCGAGGTGGCCGTTAAGCTGGATATGAGTCTCGGAGAGAGCCCGGTATGGTGTGTGGAAGATCAAGTTTTACACTGGGTTGATATTAATCAGGGACGAATCTATACCTGGAGTCCTAGTCGTAACGACACTCCTAAAGTAGTTACTTTAAAGGAAAAAATTGGCTGCTTAGTACTTGCAAAGTCAGGTCTGTTGGCCGCTATGGCATCGGGTATTGAGTATCTTCCTGAGGGGGGCCAGCCTAAGCGATTGCTCAGTAATCCAGAATGGGATGGACGACAAGAAAATCGGTTCAATGATGGTCGTTGTGATTCTGTCGGACGTTTTTGGGTCGGCACTATTGCCAATGATGAAGCAAGTTCAATAGCCTCTCTGTATTGCTTAGATAATGGTAAGTTGCAGAAGCGTTTATCTAACATCGGTATTTCTAACGGGCTTGCGTTTAGCCCCGATCAATGCTGGCTTTACCATACTGATTCACTAACACGCCGTATTTTGCGTTACCCGTTTGACGTAGCAACCGGTGAGTTAGGCCAAAGTGATGTGTTTGTGGATTTAGAGCAATTTGGCCTGCCGGGAGTGCCGGATGGGGCGGCGGTGGATGCTGACGGTTATTATTGGAGTGCATTATATGGCGGTGGCCGAATTGTACGATTTTCGCCTAGCGGTGAATTAGTGGAAGAGTACGCAATGCCTTGTCCACACCCAACTATGATTGCTTTTGGAGGAGATGATCTGCGTAGCTTGTACATTACATCAGCCACCCAGCATCTTCAGTCTGAAGACGATAAACAAGCCTACCCAGATGCGGGCAGCTTGTTTACTATGCGCGTTGTCACGCCAGGGCTGGTGGAACCTAGTGCGCAGTTCCAGAACTAGGAAATAGCCTACCTGAAACATCGTGAGTTATCGCTGCGTTGCCCTTAACACAATAGTTGCAGCATGTCGTTAGGGTGCTTATTATCGTGGCGGTCTTTCTCCCTCCTGATTGGATAATATCGCCATGAAACCACCAAACGTCCTCGCAACTCGGCATTACGCTAGCCGAGTCGCTTGGTTGTTGCTCGCCTGCTCGCTTTTTATCTTTCCTTCGCTCTCTTATGCCGCCGCCGGGCCACTGGACCTTACCCTCACGCTAACCGGTATCTCTTCTGTCGTGATCTTCGTGCTCGCCTATGCATTGGTGATGACTGAAGAGTTACTGCACATGCGTAAGTCTAAGCCTGTATTGGTCGCTGCAGGCCTTATCTGGGCGCTCGTCGCCTGGGTTTATGTGCAAGCGGGCATGCCGGAAGAGGCGCAAACCGCCTTCCGTGAAACGCTGCTTGAATACGCCGAGCTGCTACTGTTCCTGCTGGTCGCGATGACCTATATCAACGCCATGGAAGAGCGCCGTGTATTCGATGCGCTGCGCTCTTGGCTGGTGCGCAAAGGCTTCAGTTATCGCAGCCTATTCTGGATTACCGGCGTCATGGCGTTTGGTATTTCGGCGATCGCCAACAATATGACCACCGCCATGTTGATGTGTGCCGTGGTACTCAAAGTGGCTGAAGGTGATAAGAAATTTATCGGCCTTTGCTGCGTTAACGTGGTGGTGGCGTCTAACGCAGGCGGTGCCTTTAGCCCGTTTGGCGATATCACCACGTTGATGGTGTGGCAGGCGGGCCAAGTACCGTTTGAAGGCTTCTTCGCATTGTTGGTGCCGGCCGTGGTCAATTTCATGGTGCCTGCAGTGATCATGAATTTCTTCATTGCTAATCGCCAGCCGGCGGCGTTACAAGAGAATGTCTGGCTCAAGCGCGGCGCGCGGCGGATTATAGTGCTGTTTTTGATTACTGTGGCCATCTCCGTGCTGTGCCACTCGATCCTCTACTTACCACCTGCTATGGGCATGATGTTTGGTTTAGGCCTACTGCAGTTCTTTGGTTACTACCTGCGTCGCAGTTTGCCGCGTTCATTGGAACGCAAGCGCGAGCGCTATTCTCGCCGTGGCGATTGGAAGAAGCTTGAACAGCTCGGTAGCGTGGTGCCGTTTGATATTTTCAGCCGTATTGCGCGCTCCGAGTGGGACACGCTACTGTTCTTCTACGGGGTCGTGATGTGTGTCGGTGGCCTTGGCTTTATGGGCTACCTCAGCCTGCTTTCCGAAACGCTTTACGGTAGCTGGAACCCGGTGTGGGCTAACGTGGTGCTGGGGCTTATCTCGGCCGTTGTGGATAACATCCCGGTGATGTTCGCGGTACTTTCCATGGCCCCGGACATGACCGAGGGTAACTGGCTGTTGATTACCCTGACCGCAGGCGTGGGAGGCAGTTTGCTTTCGATGGGATCTGCTGCGGGCGTCGCCTTGATGGGGCAGGCGCGGGGGATCTATACCTTTGCCGTTCACCTTCGCTGGATGCCAGCCATTTTATTAGGCTATGCCGCTAGCATCGTTACCCACTTGTGGATTAACGCCTCAATGTTCTAGACAAAAAGAAGCTCTAGACAGAAAGCGCTCCTCAAAGGCGAACGCCCTTCACCGAGAAATCGGTGAAGGGCGTTTCTATTTAACCTAAAGGCTAGCCCTGCTGAAGCGTTATAGATCGTGACCGGTTACGACATGGCAGATGTCGGCAAAGCTTTTCGCCATCGGCACCGGATTGATCTCTTTGCCTACCGCCGTCTGTATATCGCTTGCTGAGATAATGCCGCGAATTCTAAGTTCGTGATTATCATTTTGCTCGGTGATCAGCAAATGCTGGTCGGTAACGGCTTCCAT
Organism: Vreelandella neptunia; assembly: GCF_022489065.1. Lineage (GTDB taxonomy): Bacteria > Pseudomonadota > Gammaproteobacteria > Pseudomonadales > Halomonadaceae > Vreelandella > Vreelandella neptunia_A. The sequence continues at coordinate 106,820 of NZ_JAKVTW010000004.1, forward strand.
TGATAATACCAGGTCTTCGATGGTCAGCGATGCCAGTTGCGCGACAGGCATAGCGCTCAGCTTGTGCCATGGCGTCATGATCATTTCAGCGGTGACTTCTGCACGGGTCAGGTTACGCTGCTGCATGGCCAGGTTGATGCGCCGGGTACCGATCACTTCTTTCGACGTAATAACGCCGATACAGTGCGCCTGTTTATCCATGACGAACAACAGCCGTACACCGCCATGCCGCATCTTAAGGTGTGCCTCGTCGATAGGCGTATCGGCTTCAACCGACTGCGGCATTACCTGGGAAAAGTCGGTAAGCACCGTCATGGCAGGACTGGTGGGCAACAGCCGCCGTGGGGCAGGCATCGCCAAAAGAGGGGTTGAGCCTAGTTGAACTAATGGCTTAGGTGAAAAGGTTACTTGGTTCATCGGGGGACCTCCATGTGGAGAAAAGAGCGAGCCGTGGGTATCTGGCTCGCAGTGTGCCTCCACAGTTGCATGCAATTCTTATCACAACCTTAAGAGATTCATAAAACTCAGCTTAGGAAGCAAAGAAAAATTTATTGCTTTTCTGTACGTTGTAGAACAATACGTACGCGTAGCCCCCCGCTGGGCGCATCATCAAGTTGAAGAGTGCCGCCATGGCGAGTGACCAAACGCTCAACGATGGAAAGCCCTAACCCCGAACCCGCGCTGGGGCCTGCGCGCTGAAAGCGCTCGACCACTTTTTTGCGTTCATTGACCGGGATGCCGGGTCCCTGATCATCCACCATGAGCTGAAAGCCGTGTGGCGTCGTCGCCAGCGTGATGCTGATGGCGCTCTGGTTGGGCGAGTGCTGAATGGCATTACCGACCAGATTTTGTACCAAGGTTTCAATCGCGCCGGGCTCTTCTGTGATGGACCACTCCCCCTGCTCATCGGCGTTTAGCAGCAGTTGCTGTTGGCGTTCAGCGGCCAGCGGCGAAAGCTTGGCCAGGGTTTCCCGCACTTCACTGAGTAGGTTGGTGGCGCGGTACTCAGGTTGTGACTCTTCTTCAGGGTCCAGGCGCGCCAGCGTTAACAACTGGGTAACCAAGCGCGTGGCCCGGGCAACGCCGCCGCGCAGGTGGCTGAGCGCCTCCTGGCGATCTTCAAGATTATCGGCTGTCAGTGCGTTCTGGGCGTGTAGGTCAAGCACTGCTAAGGGGGTGCGTAACTCATGGGCGGCATCGGCAATGAAGCGCTTTTCGCGTACGCGCATGATGCGGATGCGCTCTAACAGCCGGTTAAGCGCGCCGGCGATGGTGTCCAACTCGTGGGGCAAGGGGCTAAGCGTCAAGGGCTGCAAATTGTGCGGATCACGACTGCGAATCTGCTCGGCCATGCGGGATAACGGTGCCAGTCCCCAGCCAATTGACCACCATAGCAGCGCGGAGAGGAGTGGCAGGCCGATCAGGTCGGGCAACAGCGTTCGGAGCGCTACCGCCCTGATCAGTTCCCCGCGAACGTCTTCGCGCTCGCTCACTACCACACGATTTGATGAGTCCGGCACTTCAAGCACATATACTCGCCAATCGTGCTCGTCCACGGTCAGCGTCGAGTAGCCGATAGGCTGTTGGGCAAGGGGGGCTTCAGGGGCCGTGGCAGAGCGCAGCAGCAGTTGCTCGTTTTCCCACAACTGAAAGGCCAGTTTGCTTTCGTAACGGTGGCCCGCAAAGCGCTTGTCGGACTGACGAGCGCGCTGCAAGGCGCTTTCCAGACTGTTTAGTAGCACATTGCGGTCAGCATCCGGCAGTGGTGCCTGTAACAACCCTTCCAGCAAGCGTGCATTCTGCGCCAGGCTGGCATCGTAAAGTTCTTCTATTTCATGGGCGGCATAACGGTAGCTGACAAAGCCGATTACCAGCATGCTTAGGCCAAATACCAGTAGCGCCAGTCCTAGGGTGCGTTGGCGAATAGACGTCATACGTCATCCTTTGGCTTATCCATCACATAGCCAATGCCGCGCACCGTGCGGATGACGTCGGTGAATAGCTTGCGTCGTAAATGGTGGATATGGACTTCAATGGCATTGCTCTCGACATCCTCGTCCCAGCCGTAGACCAAGCGGGTCAAGGTATCGCGGGTAAACACCCGGCCCGGGTGGCTCATAAACTCTTGCAGTAGCGTCAACTCGCGCCGCGACAAGCTCACATCTTGGTCTTGATAGCTGACGTTAAAGGTGTGCGGGTCCAGGCGGATACCACGACAGCTCAATATGCTGCTGATCTGGCCTTGGCTGCGGCGCAGCAAGGCGCGTAATCGGGCTTTAAGCTCAGCCACTTCAAACGGTTTGGTTAAATAATCATCGGCGCCAGCATCCAGCCCCGCGATGCGGTTATCCACCGCGTCGCGGGCCGTCAGTACTAAAATGGGCACCTGACTGCCGTGGCGCCTGACAGCGTTTAATACCGCCATGCCATCCATGCGCGGCAGCCCCAGGTCAAGAATCACCGCATCAAAGGGTTCTCCCTCTGTTAGCGCATTCAGCGCGGTAGTGCCGTCGCTCAGGTGATCCACCGTGTAGTGCTCGGGCTTTAACGCTAAGCGGATACCCGAGGCTAAGCTTGGGTCGTCTTCTACCAGCAAAATGCGCATAGGGATCCTTATTATTCGAGTTCTGACATTAACTGGCGAATGTCGTCACGGCGGCCATTATCCGCCAATTCACGTCCCGCCCGGGGTGGTGCTACTAGCGCATTTTCCAATGCCTGACGCGCTTCTGCATCGCGACCCTGTTCATGTAAATAGTCGCCCCAGAAATAGAGACTGTCGATCCCTTCGGGGTTAATCGCAAGGGCTCTTTGCAAATGCCATTCGGCTTTTTCTTCATCGCCAAAGCCGATCGGCCAGCCAGGCACCTGATAATAGAGCGCGCCTAAGCTGGTATAAGCCGATCCATCCAGCGCTAATGGGTCTAATGTCAGGGCGGTTTCAAACTCTGTTTTGGCCTGTTTAACAAGCCCTAACGCGCCTAAGCCGCCGCTAACGCCTGCCTCAGTAGAGCGAATAATGCCGGCCCAGATATGCAGTTCGGCGGCGTCCGGGTAGCGTTCGACGAGCTCTTCAGCCTGTTCGCCCAAGCGGCTGAAGGCTGCCGCCTGTTCATTTGGCGGCAGCGTATAGTTAATTTCCGCCCAACGCTGCTGTAGTTCGGCAAGCGATGCGGCGACAGTCGCGCTGTCGACCTCACTGGCAAACCCCTGAAGGCTTATCAAGCCAATGGCGCTAGCCAGTAGCGTGGTACGCAGCGTTTTGAAAGATAGCATGATCATGAGGAAGACTCCTTGGTGGCAACGAACCGGCGAATGACGGGCAGTTGGCTTAACAGGGCCCGGTCAACAGCGCCTGGCCATAGCATATTCAAGCGGGTAAAGAAGCGTTCTGGCAGGCCAATTTGTAGTTCCTCACGCTGCTGTTCCACGGCATTGATAATGGCCAGGGCAACGGCGTTAGGAGAATCGACGGTATTGCCCAGCGCCGCATTAAGCGCCTCGGTTTGAGGCGAGTTCATCGCGGTGCGGGTGGCCCGCGGAGCGATATACATCACCCGCACACGGGTATCGGCCAGCTCTCGGCGCAGCGCTTGGCTAAAACCGCGCAGGGCGAATTTGGTGGCGCAGTAAGTGACTTGGCCTGGGTAGCCCAGCCGCCCGAGCGTCGAACCAATGGTGATAATCGTCGCTCGGGGGCCAGCCATTAGCTGGGGAAGCAGCGCGCGGGTCAGTTGCAGGGTGGCGGTCAGATTAATCGCCACCAGCTGTTCGATATCACTGTCACTGGCAGTATCAAAAAATCCCTGTTGATTACTGCCAGCGGCATTAATCAACATATTGCAGCCTGCCTCTTGCGCAGCGCTGACTAAGCGGCTGCGATCACTCGCGTTGGTTAGATCAGCGCTAACGGCGGTGATGTGATTGGGAAAACGGTCGATTAACGAAGCCAGCGCGTCTTGTTGGCGACCACTTACCAGTAGGTGCGCGCCCCGCTGCGCCAGCGCTTCGGCCAGGGCCATACCAATACCGCCGCTGGCGCCGGTGATTAAAATCCGCTGGCCCGGCCATCCGCCGGGCAGCCTGTTTTTTCTAGGCCAACGCAGGCTAGGCAAGCGCATGACTAAGTTCCTCCACCGCGCGACCACCCTGACAGCGGGCTTCGATGCCTCTAAACATCGCCCCGTACAGGCGGTAGAACATATTGGCGCTATCAATCACCACGGCCAGATCGTCGGCACCTAGCTGATTGATCTGCTCTTCAAAAAAGGCCAAGTGACCAATATCCAGACTGCCGTGGGAGGTGAGGTAGCGCACGGCATTGTTGGGAAGCGAAAGGCTAACCTGTAAGCGTTCGGCGGCCTGGGTGGCAAGCGCGGTACTGGTACCTTCCAGCACCTGCACCATGCCGAAAAACGCCACTGGATTGCCGTGCTCTACGGCATCACGAATCCAGGCCACCATTAACCGAGTGGCGGGGTCTGGCAGGGCGGCAGCGGCGGCATCTGCATCCCCGCCCGCGGCGCAGATATCGTCCAGAATCCATTTTTCATGACCGTGCTCCTCTTCGATGTACTCCACCAGCGCCGTGCGTAACCAGTCGAGCCGGTCGGGCAGACGTGCGCCGCAGGCCATCATTAGCGGCACGGTGAAACGAACGTGATGATACGCCTGACCTAAAAAGGCGAGATACTCCTCTAGGGAAACATTGCCCGCCAGAGCGCGGGTCACGATGGGGGTGGTCAGCAACCAGTGACGAGCGTCTTGGGTAGCGTCTTGCAGCTGTTGGTAAGCGGTCATGGTGTTACTCCTTTGGGTGTGTCGGTCACGACGGCCCTTAGCCAGTGGCCATAGGCGGCTAGCAGGGTGTCGCGGCGTAGGCGGCCGTTGGCCGTGAGTTGTTGGTTGTGGGGCGTAAAGGGGGCGGCGCGCTGCCACTCATGCACTTGGGCGTAATCGGGTAGCGTGCGATTGACTGATTTGAGGGCAGCGTCTATTTGGGCATTGGTCATATGGGGCGTCGCGGGCACGATCAGCGCGCGGTTAGCGGGCAGGGCCTCGCCATACACCATGGCTTGGGCAATGGCAGGCTGCGTGCAGAGCTCGCCCTCTACCCATTGCGGGTTGACGTTACGGCCATAGGCGGTAATAAAGACTTCCCGCTGGCGGCCATTGAGCGCGATGGTGCCGTCTTGCCACTGGCCGGTATCCCCCGTGGCGTACCAATCGCCGCAAGGCGCTTCACCGACATAACCCAGCATCAAGGCGCCGCGAATATGCAGCTGGCCTTCGCGATCAATGCGGATCTGGGCGTGGCGCAGTGGGCGACCAACGCCGCAGCTTGGTTCGCCTGGGCGATTAAGACAGACCACCGAGGTGCCTTCGGATAAACCATAGCCTTCATAGACTGGCCATCCGCTACGCCGGGCCTGAGAGAGCAGTGTGTTGGCCACATGCGCGCCGCCTACTGCCACAAAGCGCAGACTATCTGGCGCCGTTGTGGACTCGCTGACCAACGCTTGAAGCAGTTGAGGCACCAAAATCATGCTGTTGGGTTGATAGCGCTCAATGGCATCAAGGGCGAGCCGAACATTAAAACCGCTGGCTCCCTGCCAACCTAACGTGGCCATCCCCGGTAAAATGCTGCAGGCACCCAGCCATAGCGGTAAATAAAGCCCACCGATATTTTCGAGAAGCGTGGAGAGGGGCAGCATGGCGAGATGGCGACTTATCGCGAGCGGTGCCACTACCTCCGTCAGGCTTTCGGTAACGGTCAGCAGCGCCGCATTATCCAAACACACGCCCTTGGGGGTGCCGCTGGTACCCGAGGTAAAGGTGATGCGCGTGGTGCCTGTGTGTAACGCAGGGAAATGATCAACCCGGCGCTGGGCAATGGATGCGTCGTGGGTGGCTTGAAAACCGTGGGGCTCCCCGCCATGCCCAACCCAGCTATCCAGGCCCGCTTGCTGAACCACGTGGCGGCGCTGCTGTTCGCTGAAAAAACCGGGAATAGGCACGGCCACACACGCTTCGGCCATCAGGGCTAAATCCCATAACGCCCACTCCAGCCCGTTATCCAGCGCTAATGCGACGCGCCGGGCATTAACGTCACGTAAGCGCTGGCGTCGTTGGGCGACGTGGTGAATGACGTCCGCATACGACAAAGTCTGTTCACCATCGCTAAGTGCGGTACGCTGTGGGGTTTGCTGGGCATGGTGGGCAAGCCGCGCCATTAGCGCATTAGGCAAGGCGAGCATGCAGTACCTCTTCACTATCTGTTTCTGTGGAGGCTGACTGAGCCTGGAGCGTGTGCATGGCGCTGCGCAGATCACCGGCCATCACCCATGGGCGATGCTGGTAATAGCGCCCCCAGAGGTGCGACGCTTCGCCCAGGCGGGTAGGGTCGGCAGGCGTGATAGGCTGAGGCTCAAAACCTAAACGACGCAGGCCGTTAGCGACCTCCGGTGTGGCCGTAAACAGCAGCCAGGCGATGCCCTCTGCCGCTAACTGGTGGGCTAAATAGATAAACAGCTGCCGCTGTAATCCAGGGCGCAGGCTGGCTAAATTACCGATTTCAGCAATGTCCTGACGGGCAAGTGACTGCTGGAACCGCTGCATGAGAACGTCTTCGGCCTGGCCATCCAGGTAGCGCTCTAAAAAGAGCGGCCCGCTGTTAGCAAGACGCAGACCCACCGCTGCCAGTGGTTGATCGGCTTGCCATAATCCAAACAAACGGGGCAAAAAATGCTGAATATGGGCGTTATGCTGTTGAGCAAAGCGTTGCTGGATCAGTTGCTGAAGCGCCGTTTTCTCCTGCCAATTGAGGGCTTCGTGCCAATCCAGCGATATCAGCGCAGTAGCAGGTGTGCTTAGGCGAGCCATCGGGTGATCTCCATCGTGTTTTCCGACACTCTGGGCGGGTTTACTTAACGAAAACTTAAGCAGGGATAAATATTTATCTCTGTGTTGACCGAGCAATGGAGAGGTAACGCATTGATGACCTCCTCGCAGGTAACGCCCCTTGAGACAGTGCAGTGTCCTCCCTCGCTACGTCGCGAGGCGCTGCTGCAGTTGGCGGCCGCTCATGATCCTGAGCAGCAAACCGCCCTGAGCGGGGCGGTAAAGGCAATGTACGATCTGCCAGACGAACAGTGGGGCGGGTTATGGATAAGCCTTGACGCGGGACGATTAACGGGCGCTATCTGGGTGCAGCCCTTGCCGATGAACATGGCCCAGCTGTGGTTACCCAAGGCCAAAGGCGCACATGCCCGCGCGCTGCTACATGCCGCCTATAGGTGGGTAAATAATCAGCCTATTCGCCTCTGCCATCTGACGCTTTCACCCCAGGCCGCTGAAACAGAAGTGCTGTTGCTAGAGCATGGCATGCAGCGCTTGGCCAACCTGGCGCATTTAACCGGCAGCAGTCACCGCCGTTTAGTAATGAAGGAAGCAAGGCCATTGTCACTGCAGCCATTTGGCGAGTTTTCGCAAACGCAACAGCTGGCCCTGTTGGCCGCCGTGGGGCACGATTCGCTGGATAGTCGCCCCTTGCGCGACGTACTCTCGGTGCAAGAGTTATTGACCGGGTTCCATCAACAGGATCCCCAGGCGCCACAGCACTGGTACACCGTCAATTATCAAGATGCCGTGGCGGGTGTTTTGCTGCTGGCGCCACGCCCGTCACTGGGCCGTTGGGAGCTTATGTTGATGGGGCTAGCGCCTGAATGGCGTGGGATTGGCTTGGGCCGCGCTCTATTGAATAGCGCCCTTGAGCTTGCCCAGCAGGCGGGTGTGCAAGAGGTGATGCTGGCGGTGGATGGCGTCAACCTACCGGCCAAACGGCTCTATCAGGAGGCTGGTTTTGTGCATTATGCACAGCAGCGTTTATTAGCGTGGAAAGGGGGTGGCGGAAGGAGTGAAGCACCTCAATAAGGCCTAAATAGCAGTCGTTGGTGGCATAGGCGCGCTTAGTAGCATTTTCTTGCGCTTTGCGTTGCCGTTATACTAGCCCCATACGCACGTCTTGGCGTCTCGTCGGTGCATCGTCGATTGTGGCGCTGCCGCGCACAGGGGTTAAGAACAAACGTTTGATGACAATACTCAAGAGGTGGTGAGAGTGAAAGCTAAGCTGATCATGAGCGGGCTGGTGGCCCTCGGCTTCATGGCGGGCACATCCAGTGTTTATGCCCAAGATGATGCCGCACGTGATGCGATTGCCGAGCGTTTAGCGCCGGTGGGTCAACTCTGTTTACAAGGCCAAGACTGTGGAACGGCAGCCGCACCTGCAGGTGATAGCGCCAGCAGTGGTGGTGATATCGACGGTGAAGGTATTTACGGCAACGTGTGTAGCGCCTGCCACGAATCCGGCGCTGCGGGTGCACCTATCCGCGGTGATGAAGAGGCTTGGGCTGAACGTACCGAACAAGGCTTCGCCACACTGTTAGATCACGCGATTAACGGTATTGGTGCCATGCCAGCGAAAGGCGGTAACGCCAGCCTTTCCGACGAAGAAGTGGAAGCAGCGGTTGCCTATATGGTTGAACCGGTAATGGAAGTACCAGAATTAGGCGGTGGTGATGACGCTGCTTCTGAAGAGGCAGCAACAGACGAGGGAGCTGCAGAAGAGACCGCCGCTGCTGAAGGTGATGCTGCGGCTGAAGAAGAAATGGCTGCTAACGACGACGCGGCGAGTGAAGAAGACGCTGCCGCATCCGAAGAAGCCAGTGGCGGTAGTGACTTAGACGGTGAAGCCCTCTACGCAAGCTCTGGCTGTGTGGCGTGCCACGATAATGGCGTTGCGGGTGCTCCCACCAAAGGCGACTCCGAAGCTTGGGCGGCGCGTTTAGAGAAAGGGGCTGATGAGCTTTATGCCAGCGCCATTAACGGCATTGGCGCTATGCCAGCCAAAGGCGGCAATCCCAACCTATCTGATGAAGAAGTGATGGCCGTTGTCGATTACTTAATGGCGGAAGCCCAGTAACGTTAAGCAGTAACGACAAACAGTAGCTTTATTCAGCTTGGTAAATTTATCCACAGGGCGTTTTAGTCACCGCCCTGTGGATTATTTTTATCTGCCTATCTTATCAATCACCCCAGTAGCGAGCGCAGCCCGGCAATGGCATCTTTACCCCGGGCCTGTTTTTTCTCTGGGTCTTCTTTATCTGCTCGGCCTTCCCACTCCAGGTCCTCGGCGGGCAGCTCTTCTAAAAAGCGGCTCGGCTGGCAGTCCATGAGTTCACCGTAGGCTTTACGCTGGCGGGCAAGCGTCAACGTTAGCGTACGTCGCGCCCGGGTAATACCCACATAGGCCAAGCGCCGCTCCTCTTCCACGGTGCCTACTTCAATGGCGTTGCGGTGGGGCAGCAGGTCTTCCTCTAACCCCATCAAATAAACATGCGGGAACTCCAGCCCTTTGGAGGCGTGCATGGTGAGCAACTGCACTCTATCCGAGTCATCCTCTTCTGCCTGCTGCTCCAGAATATCCCGCAGTACCAAGCGTGAAATAGCCGCTTGAACGCCGTCGGTTTCGGTATCGGTAGAGTCGGTATTCTCTTCCGGGTCCCGGTTAAGCGACTTCTCTAGCTGGTCGATCAAAATCCACACGTTGGCCATGCGTCGCTCGGCCACGGTGGGCGCGCTGGCGTTTTGATACAGCCACGCTTCGTAATCCATATCCCGCAGCATGTCTCGGATGGCGGCAATGGCGTCGCCTTGATCCATGCGCTTACGCACGCCATCAATAAAGTGGGTAAAGCGGCTTAAGCGCTCTGTCGCTCGGGTCGGCAGTACTTGCTCCAGCCCAAGCTCATGGCAGGCGGCAAACAACGATATCGAGCGTTCGGTGGCGTAGTTGGCGAGTTTCTCTACCGTTCCAGGGCCCACTTCACGGCGCGGTACGTTCACAATGCGCAAAAAGGCGTTGTCGTCCGCGGGGTTAATTAGCAGGCGCAGGTAAGCCATGGTGTCTTTGATCTCATTACGCGAGAAGAACGACGTACCACCGGAGAGCTTGTAAGGAATTTGGTAGTGCTGCAGCTTAAGCTCTAATAATCGTGCCTGGAAATTACCGCGATAAAGCACCGCAAAGTCCCGCCACTCGGCTTTTTCTTTAATGCGCCGGGTGAGCATTTCGCTGGCGACCCGCTCAGACTCCGCCTCCTCATGACGATTCACGATCACCCGAATGGGCGCGCCGTCGCCCATATCCGACCACAGCGTCTTCTCATAAACGTGGGGGTTATTGGCGATCAGCGTATTGGCGGCCCGCAATATCGTGGCGGTAGAGCGGTAGTTCTGCTCCAGCTTGATCACTTTCAGGCGCGGGAAATCCTCTCCTAGGGTAATCAGGTTTTCAGGCCGTGCACCGCGCCAGGCGTAAATCGACTGATCATCGTCACCCACCACGGTAAAGGTGGAGCGCTCCGCCATGAGCAGTTTCACCAGCAGATACTGGGAGACGTTGGTGTCCTGATATTCATCCACCAGCATGTAGTGGATTTTGCGCCGCCAGCGCTCCAGCGCTTCAGGGTCACGTTGCAGTAGTACCACCGGTAGCAGAATAAGGTCGTCAAAATCCACCGCGTTATAAGCTTTCAGGTGTCGCACATAGGCTTCATACACCCGGGCGGCAAAGTGCTCATCGTCGTCGGCGGCAAACGAGAGGGCATCGCTGGGCAGTACCAAGTCATTCTTCCAGGTGGAAATTTTGCTCTGCACGGCGTTGATCTGCTCGGCGTCCACCTGGGCATCTTTGTTCATCAAATCGCGTAGCAGTGCCTTGGCATCTTCCGGGTCAAACAGCGAAAAGCCCGGCTTATAGCCCAGGGTTTTCAGCTCGCCGCGGATAATATTCAGCCCCAGGGTGTGGAAGGTGGAGACCGTGAGCCCATGACCCTCTTTGCCATGAAGCATCTGGCCCACGCGCTCTTTCATCTCCCGAGCGGCTTTATTGGTGAAGGTCACCGCCGCGATTTTGCGTGCGCTCATCCCGCACTCTTGCACCAAATAGGCAATTTTAGTGGTGATCACACTGGTTTTGCCGGAACCTGCGCCCGCCAACACCAAGCAGGGGCCATCGATGTAGCGCACGGCTTCCTGCTGGCGCGGGTTGAGCCCTTTAATGCGACTTAGAATGCTCTTGGGCGTGGCAGGCGTCATGGCGTCGGTCATCCTCTACGAGAGTTGCTAAACGGTTTCAAGTACAATCAGCCGCTTGGCGAAGGCACAATAAACAGGCAGGTGGAGATGTTTGAAGTAGCGCTTTTTGAACCGCGTATGGCACCCAATACGGGCAATATCATGCGCTTGGTGGCCAACAATGGCTGCCGGTTACACTTGATTGAGCCACTTGGCTTCGACCTGGAAGAGAAAAAGCTGCGTCGCGCCGGGCTGGATTACCGTGATCTCGACAACGTCACTCGCCATGCGGATTTTAACGCCTTTCAGCAGGCCATGCAGGGGCGGCGTATCTGGGCGATCACCACCAAAGGCACGCGCACCTACAGCGATGCCGACTTTGCCCCGGGCGATGTGCTGCTATTTGGTTCTGAAACCGCAGGGCTCTCGGCCCAGGTACACGAAGCGCTAACCGCTGAGCACAAACTGCGCCTGCCTATGCAGCCCAACAACCGTAGCCTGAACCTCTCCAACGCCGTGGCTATTGTGAGCTACGAAGCGTGGCGCCAGCAAGGTTTCACTGGCGCGCTACCGGTTTAATCAGCTCGTAATCCCATAGCGGTCACGATAGGCCCTGATCGCTTCGGCGTAGGCGAGCATTTCGCCACCAGCGTGCTCTTCCAAGTAAGTGAGCACTTGCTCAAGGGTGACGATGCTGACCACCGGCATGGCGTACTGAGCCTGCACTTCCTGAATGGCGCTCTGTTCGCCCTGGCCGCGCTCCTGGCGATCAAGGGCGATAATCACGCCCGCCGCACGGGCGCCGCTCTGCTCAATCAGTGTCATGACTTCGCGAATCGCGGTGCCTGCGGTAATTACATCATCAATGATTAAAATATCGCCTGTTAAGGGCGCACCAACGATACTGCCGCCTTCGCCGTGGGTTTTGGCTTCTTTGCGATTGAAAGAGTAGGGCATATCCAGGTCGTGATGGTCGGCCAGGGCTGCCGCCGTGACTGCCGCCAGTGGGATGCCTTTATATGCTGGGCCAAACAGCACATCGGCATTCAAGTCGCTATCGACAATCGCCTGAGCGTAAAAACGCCCCAGCTTGGCCAGCGCGCGCCCGGTTTGAAACAGCCCGGCGTTGAAAAAATAGGGGCTAACGCGGCCAGATTTAAGCGTAAACTCGCCAAACTTAAGCACGCCTTGCTCAATGGCAAAGGCAATGAAATCGCGCTGGTAGGGTTGTAGAGTGGTGGCCACGGCATTCCTCACTAGGCGGTAGGTTTAAATCGGCACGATAGCAACAATAAAAGTGGGGTAAATGGCAAGTTTTAGTAGGTGCCTTTACCCAAACGTCTAAACGTCGGGTATCATACAGCAGCGACGCAAAAGGGACGATTTATGAAAATTGCCAGCATCAATGTCAATGGTATTCGTGATGCCGTCGATCGTGGCTTCCTGGACTGGCTGGCTCAGCAGGATGTCGACGTGGTCTGCGTGCAGAACATCAAGGCAAAAAGTTTTGAACTGGGTGACCACATTCTGTATCCGGAAGGCTATGAAGGCTACTTCCTGGATGCCGAAGAGGATGGCTTCTCCGGTGTGGCGCTCTATTGCCGCAAAATCCCCAAGGCGATTATGTATGGTCTTGGGTTTCCTCAGTGTGATCATGAAGGACGTTTTCTGCAGGCGGATTATGAACGCTTCAGTATCGTCTCTTTCCTGATGCCTGATGGAAGTGACCAAAAAGCCAAACAGGCGTTTATGGAGCAGTACCAGGAGTACCTGACGAAGATGTCGCGCAAACGGCGCGAATACATCCTCTGCGGTACCTGGCATGTTGCCCATAAAACCGTCGATTTGGCTAACTGGTCGGATAATCAACTGACCTCAGGTTTCCGCCCGGAAGAGCGCGCCTGGATGGATCAAGTGCTTGGCCCCACCGGATTTATCGACACCTTCCGCGAAATTAACCGCGATGCAGGTGAATATACCTGGTGGCCGAAGCTTGACCAAGACGTGCCCCGTGAGCGCCAGGAAGGCTGGCGGATCGACTATCAGTTAGTCGGCCCCAACTTCCGCCGCCACGTGGTCGACGCGTGGATTGATTACGATGCGACCTTCTCCGAGTTCGCACCGCTGATCATTGAGTACGATCTGGCGCTCTAAGCGCTAGGCAACGAACTTTTCCCGCGTCGCAGTCAGTAGGTAATAAGTGGTAATAAGCAACAAGCCGACCTTTGGGTCGGCTTGTTGCGTTGTGCTTAGGAAAGAAGATAAATAACCATTAGGTTACTGATCTTTAAAGTAATCGTTATAAATGTTGTCGAATGTTCCATCTTCTTTAATTTCTTGCATCGCCTTATCAAAAGCTACTATTAGTGCTTCATCTCGTGGGCGGAAAGCAGCACCAATACCGGGGCCATAAATCGACTCAGGGCCGGTAATTAAGTCCCCGGTTTGTATAAAACGCTCGTCCTGGAGCATCGTCTCTTGAGCAAGAGAATAGGCGGTGAAAACCAGATCAAGGCGCTCAGCATGCATGTCGGTAACTACAGAGCCTGAATCACCATATCGATGAATATCCGCATCAGGATAGTAGGTAGTAACATATTCATCTTGAATAGTGGCCTGCTGCACGCCGATTGCAACATCTGCCAAGTCACCTTCTAGATCGTATTCATTATTTATTTTTTTAACCCAAACGGATGGTACTTGGTAGTAGGGAGCCGAGAAGCTAACTTGCCGCGAACGCTCTTCAGTGATGTTCATTGCTGACGCTATAAGGTCGTATTTACGCGCCATTAACCCAGGAATAATTCCATCCCAGCCTTGTTCTACCCATTCGCAATCGCGCTGCATGCGTTCACAAGCAGCATTGACTAATTCAACTTCAAACCCTGTGATGGTGCCATCAGGCTCTTTATATTGATAAGGCGCATAGGGCACATCGACCCCAATACGTAGTGGCTTGCTATCGGCCTGGGCTATACCGCCGATTAATACTGTCGTGAAAAGTAAGCAGCAGGTAACTTGACGCATTTCGCATTCCTCTTGGTTTTATCAATGGTTTTTGTGAGGCGTCGTACTCTCGATATAAAGTTTTTGTTAGTTAATCTTGCTAAAACGGGCACTGGAAAATTCGCTAAATTCATGGCTCAGTCGGTCATTCAACAAGGCTTGAGCCAGCTCCTCAGCGTGGAAAGCAGCTAAACTAATTCCGCTATGACAATTTATGTTATAGGCACCTGGGTAGATTTTGGACGATTCATAAAGAGGGAACCCATCAGGTGTCATTACTCTTAACGCACCCCAAGCACGCACTATTTTGGCGTTATTCAGATGCGGATAAATACGCACCCCTCGGGCAGCTAATTGCGCCATGATGCTGGTAGTCGCATCCCGGTTTAGACCTGCATGCTCATGGGTGTCACCGATCAAGTAGCTACCGTTATCGGTTTGCCTTATCTGAGGTGTAGGAAGTTGCGGTATCAGAGGCATTTTTTCCGTTACGAGGATCTGCCCTCGCACTGGGAATACATCTCCGCTTAGACCCAGCATAGGGGAGAGGTGTTTCGCTCCTAGGCCTGCAGCTACGATAATACGCTCGGCTGAAAAGTTACCGCCTAGAGTATTGGCAGTGAAACCCACTCTATTTGATTCGAGGTGCTGAACCGAGCAACCTGGATGATAGCTAAGACCCATCTTAAGGCTAGCTGTTAATAGTGCGCGCAGAAGCAGCAGCGGATTACAATGACCATCATGGGGAGACCAAGTGCCCCCGTGAATGCTTTCACCTAAGCCAGGAAGATGGGTTAACAGAGCCTGCCTATCTAAGTATTCCCATTGAAAATAGCGCGCGAGATAGGGTGATGAAGCTTGAAGTGTACGATAGCTGTCCATACGTGCTTCGGCTTCCTGAACGTCAAAGCAAATATCAATGCCGCCCCGGCGAGAGTACTCAAGTGGTACACCACTGCGCTCGCCAAGCTCACTAGCAAAGAAAGGCCATGCATCGCTTGACTGTAGACTCAGCTCTGCATAGCGAGGCATTCCCACACCTTTTCCTTGCACCCACGTTAGTCCTGCATTACCTCGCGATGCGCGTAAAACATCATCTCCTTCGTCCAGCATGATAACTTTTTGACCTCTGCGCAGTAGGCCATAGGCAACAGCCATGCCTACTACGCCACCACCAATAATCAAGAAGTCAAATTGCATGCCGCTTGCTCAATCAAGTTTAAAGTAAGCTCGACTATAGGTAGGTATAGGCTATACGATCCAATACCAATAATTGTCCACCTTATGTGTAAAAGTTATGACTACTCCCTCTCTTCATCTGCGCGACCGTCAAGTCCTTGCATTTAAGCATGTCATGGAAATTGGCACTGTATCTGGTGCTGCACGACGTATGTTGATCGCCCAACCAGGTGTTACGCGTTTGTTAAAGCAGCTGGAGCATGATGTGGGTTTTACGTTATTCGAACGTGTACGGGGGCGCTTGGTGCCGACACCTGAAGCACGCTTATTTCACCGTGAGGTGCAGCGAATGTGGAGTGGAATGGAGCATCTCCGCGAGACTGCACGCCGTATTAGTGGAAGAGAAGTGGGTGGATTGCGTATTAGTGCTATGCCTTTGTTGGGGATTACTTTTTTACCTGATGTGTTGGCGGCTTTTGTCCCTTATCACCCTGATGCACGACTTGAACTGGCTACTTTTCGTTCGGAGCAAGTTATTGAGGATGTGATTACACAGCGTTGTGATATGGGCTTTGCTATTGTTGCTGAAGCCGATGATCGAGTGGATAGCGAGGTATTCAGCCTTGGTAGCCTATGCGCTTTACCTCGTTACCACCCTTTGGCAGCCCATGAAATAATAGAAGTAGATGATTTAGATAACCAGACGCTAATCAGTTTTGAACCTCAGGATCCTTTGCGACTTGATCTTGAAAAACTCATGGAAACTCGCGGCATTAAACCCAAAAATTACTTGGAGGTTTCTCTCGCTCTTCAAGCTGTTCGATTGGTTCGACAAGGTGTTGGAATTGCGATTATTGATCCAATCAGCGCAAAAGTTTTCGAAGGAGAAGAACTAATTTTACGTCCCTTCAAACCCCCACTTAGTGAAAATTTTGCGCTGTTAACAACACGAGACCAGCCAATATCTAAGCTTGCGAAGGATTTTATTATTCTGTTTAGAGAGCATTTTAAACAAGCCTCCGTATTTTCAAATTGGACTGATAACGCATGATTAATCTTAGGCAGATAGAAGCCTTTCGTGCGGTGATGATACATAAAACCGTTACTAGGGCGGCACAGACTCTGCATGTTTCACAACCTGCAGTAAGCCGTTTGATAAATGACTTGGAGTATTACGTAGGGTTTTCATTATTTCAGCGGAGCAAGGGGCGCTTAATTCCAACACCTGAAGCCTTAGCGCTATATGAGGATGTTGATAGAGCATTTGTAGGGCTTGATAAAATTACCGATACTGCTAAAGAAATTAGAGAATTTCGGACGGGTAGACTTTTCTTAAGTTGCATGCCAGCTCTCGCGCTTAGCACATTACCTCCTATTATTCACTCCTTCTCATCACGTCATCCGGGAATAACGGTCTCATTACAAGCACATAGCTCGCAACGAGTATTAGAGTGGGTGGCAACTCAGCAGTGTGATGCAGGCTTAATAGGCATGCATTTGGAGGATCCCTCTGTCACCGTACTCCCTATTGCTAGCGGTGAGTTGTGCTTAGTAATGTTGCCTGAGCATAGATTGGCCCAGCAGGCAGCTATTATTGCAGAAGATTTAGAAGGCGAGCCGTTTGTTTCACTAGGTCAGACACAGGATGTCAGACCTCTTATTGACCATGTTTTCCAGCAAGCCGGTGTTGCGCGGCGTATGCGCATCGAAACTCAATTATCGAGTGTTGCTTGTGAGCTCGTTTTGTCGGGTGCAGGCGTTTCATTAATAGATCCTATTACAGCAGGTAGCTATGCCGCGCGTGGTCTAGTTATACGTCCTTTTTCACCCAAAATACCTTTTCATTACAGTGCCGTTCTTCCTGCATTTCGACCTCCATCACGTCTAGTTTTGGAATTTCTGGATGAAGTAAAAGTTTATCTGGCTAATCAGCTTGATAATACTTTTTTGGCTAGCCCATAACATTAGCGAATAAGGTGTCTAACAAAAGGCATTAGTCCTGATGCCTGAAGCAGTGCTAGCTTCATTGAAGGTCGCACTGCCCACGCCTTCTGACCGTTTTCTAGCAATACCAGAAGCGGTGGCGGCCATTGATAACAACAAGCAAAACACCAACATCAATGACGACAGGACACTGCAAATATGAAAAGACTGAATAAGCAAACGACCGCAATGGCAGGACTCGTATTTCTTGGCATGAATACCGCTCTTGCTGAACCGCTATACGTAGGTTCCTATGGTGGTTCTACCGAACAAGCTATGCGTGATGAAATCATTCCAGCGTTCCTTGAGGAGCATGAGGCGGAAATCATCTATGTAGCAGGAAATTCCACCGATACCTTGGCTAAGCTGCAAGCCCAGCGTGGAAACCAAGAGCTTGATGTAGTGCTGATGGATGATGGCCCGATGTACCAAGCTATTAATCTAGGCTTCTGCTCACCGATGCAAAATACCGCTATGTTGGACGATGTCTACGACATCGCTCGCTTCCCTGACGACAAGGCTGTTGGTGTTGGTTTAGTCGCTTCTGGTTTTGCATACAATGCCGAAATGTTTGAGCGCAATGGATGGGAGCCACCTTCATCTTGGAATGATCTGGCCGATGAAAAATTTGCCGACAAGTTGGTCGTTCCTTCCATTAGCAATACGTATGGCGTACATGCCTTGGTGATGGCGGCACGACTCAACGGTGGGGGGGAAAGCGATATCGATCCTGGCTTCATCTTTATGCAAGAAGAGGCCGCGCCCAATATTCTCTCTTTTGAGCCTTCTGCAGGCAAAATGTCAGAACTTTTCCAAAATGAGGAAATTGCTTTATCAGTTTGGGGTAGCGGACGTTTACGGGCGCTTGCTAATACCGGTTTCCCTGGCGCCTTTGCATATCCTGAAGAAGGCGCCGTTGCTTTGATGGTTGCTGCCTGCGTAATAGAAGGTAGCGAAGAGCGCGAGTTAGCCGAAGCATTTGTTGAACATTTGCTGACCCCTGAGTCTCAAGAACTGTTGGCTGATACGCAAGGTTGGGGGCCTGCGCAGCGGAATGCAGAACTATCCGATGATTTAGCCGAAATCCTTCCTTATGGGGAAAAGGTCGACCAGCTAGTGACAGTGGATTGGGATGTTATTAATCCCAATCGTCTTGAGTGGACTAATCGATGGAACCGTCAGGTTGAGCGCTAATCCAGCGCTTAATCTCTTTCTTTATTGATAACACTTAAGACAACACACCCTTGCCTTCAACATGATAGGTAAGGGTGTGTGGGAGTCCTAAACCATGAGTTTTCTGCATTTAGAGTCATTGACTAAGCGTTATGGCAATAACGTAGCTGTGCAAGATATGTCGCTTGATATTGCCCAAGGTGAGTTTGTCTCCCTGCTTGGCCCATCGGGGTGTGGGAAGACAACTACATTGCAAATGATTGCTGGTTTTGTTGAGCCTTCTCGCGGGCGCATCTGGATGAACGGCGATGATATTACGTCCTGTAAACCCAATCAGCGGGGAATAGGAATTGTGTTTCAAAGCTACGCCCTTTTTCCCCATATGACCGTCGCAGAAAATGTTCGATTTGGTCTGGAAATGCGCAAAGTTCCGATCAGTGAAAGTCGCCAACAAGTACGGGAAGCGTTGGAACTGGTTCGTCTTGACCATCTGGAAGATCGGTATCCTCGCGAACTATCTGGCGGGCAACGCCAACGTGTAGCCCTGGCTCGTGCCCTCGTAATTCGTCCGCCGTTGTTGCTACTTGATGAGCCTCTTTCAAACCTTGATGCACAATTAAGAGAAAACATGCAGATTGAGCTGCGGAATATTCAGCAGCAGGTTGGCACTACAACCCTGATGGTTACACATGATCAATCGGAAGCACTTTCACTTAGTGATCGTGTTGTGGTTATGAATGAGGGCAAGGTGGTACAAGTTGATGAGCCATTTTCAGCCTATGAAAATCCTAAAAATAACTTTGTTTCCTCTTTTGTTGGAAAGACCAATTTATTTGCTTGCCAAATAGATCAGCAAGTCGGTAGCCAAGCTCAGGTCAAACTAGGTGATTATCAGCTTGAAATCTCTGTGCCTAGCGATATGCAAGGTAATCAGGTTCAACTATCAATCCGCCCAGAAAAATTAGAGCTAACACAAGAAGGTACTGGCCAACTAAACGGACGTGTTCGTACACGGCTATTTCTAGGGAATCACTGGTTATACCAAGTGGATAGTAGTGTCGGCGAGCTATTAATTACTCAACCTAATTTAGGCGTGCAGGGGGCCGCAGTTGGCGATGATGTAGGAATTAGCTGGCAGGAAGGAGCTGTACGTATTCTGGGGGAGCAAGCGCATGACTGAGCTCACCTCTAGCCTATCTCCTTCTGTGTCGCGTACTCGCTCAATTAATCCAGTGCCGTGGTTACTGAGTGCGCCAGGTGCTATTTTTTTCTTGCCCTATTGGGCATGCCACTAATAATGACGCTAATACTTAGTTTTAATAGCTTTGATTATTCGGTTGGTATTGTTTCTTCATTTGGCCTTGAAAACTATTATGAAGTTCTTCGAGATAGTTACTTCCACGAAATATTTCTGCGTACCTATGGTATTAGTATAGCAGTAGTAATTCTCTGTATTCTTATAGGCGTACCAGAAGCTTATATTCTTTCAAGAATGCGTAATCCATGGCGTTCGTTATTTCTAGTCGTTACTTTGGCACCATTATTAATCTCAGTAGTAGTGCGAACACTTGGTTGGGTATTGCTGATTGGTGGTAATGGCTTACTTGGTAAATTTTTGGAAGGAATTGGTATTGCTGAGTCTAGTGCAGGTAACTTGATGTACACCCACACCGGCGTAATTATTGCGCTGGTACATGTTTTAGTTCCGTTGATGGTGATCTCGGTTTGGGCCGCTCTTCAGAAGCTTGATCCTGCGGTAGAACATGCTGGTTTGTCGTTAGGTGCTAGCCACGGGACTGTTTTTCGACGCGTAGTAATTCCTCAAATATTGCCCGGTATCCTTTCCGGCAGCTTGATTGTATTTGCCTTGTCAGCCAGTGCTTTTGCCACTCCGGCCATTATTGGTGGGCGCCGTCTAAAGGTAGCGGCTACTGCTGCTTACGATGAGTATCTCAACACGATGAATTGGCCTATGGGGGCTGCAATAGCCATTGTGCTGCTGGTGGCCAATGTTGTCGTAGTGATGAGTTACAACCGCATGATGGAGCGGCGTTTTCGTCGCACCTTGGGCTAGGAGATTCCCGAATGCTACATAACAGTAAACTCGCCCTTACGTTTCACTCGTTATTTGTTGTTTTTCTACTTGCACCCTTAGTAGTGGTAATGCTGGTAGCTTTTACACCGAATGGCTATATCTCTTACCCGACGAATGGATTCTCTCTTCGCTGGTTCGCGGCAATATTTGAGCACCATGCTTTTATCCGTGCTTTCTGGAATAGCCTTTATCTTGGTGTTGCTGCTGCCAGTATTTCGGCACTGTTGGCGGTGCCGGCAGCACTAGCTATTGTCCGCTATAGTTTCCGTGGTCGTGATGCATTAGTGGGTTTATTTTTATCCCCATTAATGATCCCTCATGTTGTGCTCGGGGTAGCATTCCTTAGTTTCTTCTCCCAAATAGGCATTTACGGTAGCTTTTGGGCGCTCATTGCAGCTCATGTGATTATCGTTATGCCCTATACCATGCGTTTGGTGATGGCATCTGTATTTGGCATGGATCGTAGTGCGGAAAAGGCTGCTTTATCACTAGGCGCTTCCCAGTGGACGATGTTTCGGCGCATCACCATGCCGATGATTCTCCCAGGAGTCGCCGGTGGCTGGATCTTAGCGTTTACTACCAGCTTTGATGAGTTGTCGATGACCATTTTCGTGGCCTCACCCAGCACAACCACGCTGCCTGTTCAGATGTACAACCATATTGCTCATACCGTCGACCCATTAATTGCCTCTGTTTCTACGGTGTTAATCGTCCTGACGGTGCTATTTATGGTGCTGCTCGACCGGCTCTATGGAATTGACAAAGTTCTTATCGGTAAAGGTTAAGGAGCCAACTATGCAGCAGTGTGATTTCGCCGTCATTGGTGGGGGTTTAGTAGGTAGTGCAATTGCTTATGGACTGGCCAGCCAAGGTCACCAAGTTAGCGTGCTAGATGAAGGTGATGTGGCCTATCGTGCATCGCGAGGTAATTTTGGATTGGTTTGGGTTCAAGGAAAAGGGCAAGAAATACCGCGTTATTCCCAATGGAGTATGTGTTCTGCATCCAAGTGGTCGGCACTTTCTCAAGAGCTCTTTGAGTTGACTGGGGTCGCAACTCAGCACCACAACCCGGGGGGAGTTCATCTTTGCTATAGCGAAGCGGAATTGGCGAGTCGCGAAGTAGATCTTGATGCACTGTCTCAAGCAACGGATCGCCAGTTTTCGTTCAAAATGCTGAACCATAGCCAGTTACGTGACCTGATTCCTGAAATTGGCGAAAGCGTAACGGGCGCTTCATGGTCAAGCTGGGATGGGCACGCTAATCCTCTTTATCTGCTTCGAGCGCTACATGCTGGCATTCGTTGCCATGGAGGCCGCTTCCTTGCTGTTGGCAAGGTAAAGAGGATTCGGCGTAATGGGGAGAGTTATGTGATTGAGAGCAATCATCAAACCATTACGGCGGGCCGTGTCATTTTAGCTGCAGGGCTTGGCAACCGAGAACTAGCTCCGCAGGTAGGGCTAGATGCGCCGTTAAACCCTAATCGGGGTGAAATCCTGGTTACTGAACGAATGCGACCACTGCTTAACTTACCAACGACCTATCTACGTCAGACCGGAGAGGGCTCAATTCTAATGGGCGACTCTCATGAAGACGTCGGTTTCAATGATGGTACTGAAACCCCCGTGCTTGCTCAAATTGCTAAGCGCGCCGTAAGAGCGCTACCGGCACTTGCAAATACTCGAGTGGTTCGCAGTTGGGGGGCCTTGAGAGTTATGACACCTGATGGCTACCCGCTTTATCAAGCATCTGAAAGTCATCCTGGGGCTTTTATCGCTTGTTGCCATAGCGGTGTGACCTTAGCCGCAGCTCATGCAAAGTGTTTGGCGCCCTGGTTTGCGGGCGCTGAAGCACCTTCTGAAATTACCCCTTTTACTGCGGAGAGATTCCATGTTCAAACGTCTATCCCCGCCTGAAGCCACTAACGAAGCGGTAGTAACTTTCCGCTTTGATGAGCAGACCGTGACGGCTCGCCCTGGCGATACTGTCGCTGCGGCATTACTCACTTCGGGTATTAGTATCTGCCGGAGTACGCCGGTCAGTAATGCCCCTCGTGCCCCTTACTGCATGATGGGTGTGTGCTTTGAATGTTTGGTGGAAGTTGATGGCAATCCCAATGTTCAGGCTTGCCAAGTGGAGGTTCGCGATGGGATGCATGTCCATACACAGCAGGGTGCCAGGAGATTAATTTCATGATTACGCATGACCTAGTCATTCTCGGTACAGGCCCAGCAGGTATGGCCGCAGCAACTATGGCCCTCGAGCATGGCATTACGCCGGTGGTAATAGATGAGCAGCCTGCCGCGGGCGGTCAAATTTATCGTGCATTGGAACGTACCCCTGTGCGTGATCGGCAGATTCTTGGCGAGGATTACTGGTCTGGCGAGTCTCTAATCAAGGGGCTTAAAGACCCTCAAATTGACTATCGTCCTGCAACCACCGTGTGGCAATTGACCCGACAGCGCGAAATTGGGCTATTGCATGATGACAAGGCAGAAATGATTTGTGCGCGACATATTATCCTTGCCACAGGAGCTATGGAGCGGCCTATGCCAATACCTGGTTGGACGTTGCCAGGGGTCATGACAGCAGGAAGTGGTCAAATATTGCTCAAGAGTGCCGGGGCCGTGCCCCAGGCACCAGTCGTACTAGCCGGCTGTGGCCCCTTATTATTGCTGCTGGCGACTCAGTATCTTCGCGCAGGTGTCGAGATAGCGGCCATTCTTGATACTACGCCACGGGATCGCTATCGCGCCGCTCTCAAGCACGTTCCTGGGGCGTTACGTAATGCCAGTACCCTATTAAAGGGGGTGGGACTATTACGTGAACTACGTCGTGCAGGTGTTCGCCACATTAAAGGCGTAAGCGCTCTGCGCGCCGAAGGTAGTGGTCAGTTAGAGCGCGTCTTATGGAAGCAACAGGGCGATGATAATTGGCAGACTCTTGAAACGCCTACCTTGCTGCTTCATCAAGGCGTTATCCCCAATACCCAAATTACTCGGGCGGTGGATTGCCACCATGAGTGGGATGAGCAGCAATTAGCTTGGAAACCACGTCTGGATGAGTGGCTGGGCACCGATATCCCAGGTATTGCCGTAGCGGGTGATGGCGGCGGTATCGTAGGAGCCAAGGCCGCGGGCATGCAAGGTCAATTAGCGGGGCTGGGGGCTGCCCTGGCGCTAGGTAAATTAACCTTGGAGAACAGTACTCAACGCGCTCAACCAATTCGTAAAGCACTAGCGCGTGACACCGCGATTAGGCCTTTTCTCGATGTGTTGTATAGACCTGCAAAACAATGGCGTTTACCCGATGACGATACGCTAGCCTGCCGATGCGAAGAGGTAACCGGCGGAGAAGTCCGGCGTATGGCCGAAATGGGCTGCCGAGGGCCCAACCAAACTAAGTCGTTCACTCGTTGTGGCATGGGGCCGTGTCAAGGCCGTATGTGCGGTATTACCGTGAGCGAACTGCTGGCAGACGCCAATCAGCAAAGTGTTGAAGAGACCGGCTATTACAGGCTGCGACCACCTTTCAAACCGATCACCCTCGGACAGCTTGC
This sequence comes from Vreelandella neptunia, assembly GCF_022489065.1. Classification (GTDB taxonomy): domain Bacteria; phylum Pseudomonadota; class Gammaproteobacteria; order Pseudomonadales; family Halomonadaceae; genus Vreelandella; species Vreelandella neptunia_A. The sequence goes on from NZ_JAKVTW010000004.1 coordinate 130,949, forward strand.
AAAGGCGGCGGAGGAAGGCTGATGTCTCGTCGTGTAGTGGTTGTGGGTGCGGGATTTCATGGTTGTAGTGCTGCATTGCGATTAAGCAATCAAGGGTATGAGGTCACTGTCATTGATAAGGCCTATGCCGGTCGCCATGCCTCGGGCGTCAATGCCGGTGGTGTACGTCGGCTCGGCCGGCACCCGGCTGAGATACCGTTAGCGATAGCTGCTTGGGAACGCTGGCAGAACATGACGAGTATTGTCGGTGACGATTGTGGGTTTCGTCCTGTTGGGCAAATCAAGGTGGCTGAAAGCGATAATGATATGGCCATCCTCACCGAACGTGAGCGCCAAGTGCATAACCTGGGGTTCCACCATGAAAAGCTTATCAACCGTGATGAGCTACGCAAGCGGCTACCAGCGTTGGCTGGCCATTGTCCAGGTGGGCTTGCGTGTGATGGCGATGGCTTTGCCAACCCTTATCGCACTGTTACTGCCTGGCGTCGCGAAGCTGAACGCCAGGGCGCCTGCTTCCGTGAAGGTATCGAGATAACGGGGATAGAGCCTAAGGGAAATGGCTGGCGTCTGAGTGGAGGCGAAGAGCATTTTGATGCCGATTTGCTTGTCAATTGTGCTGGCGCTTGGGCAGGAGAGCTTTGTAAATGGCTTGGAGAACCTGTTCCCCTCACTGCTGAGGCTCCCATGTTAATGATCACTGAGCGACTATCGCCATTTTTAGGGACAGTAGTGGGCGCGACGTCACGGCCATTATCTTTTAAGCAGTTTGAGAACGGTACTGTTTTGATTGGAGGAGGGGTGCGAGGTGTCGTGGATACTGTTCGCCATGTGGCCGAAACCCGCTTAGATGGGTTGTCGGAGAATGCCGATACCGTCGTCAGCCTGTTTCCGTTCATGAAAGAGGCACGCATCATGCGAACCTGGGCAGGCGTCGAAGCAGTTATGCAGGATCACATTCCTGTAATAGGACTCAGCAGTCAACACGACAATGTTATTCACGCTTTTGGGTTCTCAGCTCACGGCTATCAGTTAGGCCCCATTACTGGAGAAATAGTCGCCGACCTTGCCATGGAGCGAGAGCCCAAGCTCCCCATCACTCCTTTTTCTATTCAAAGGTTTCAAACACCTTGTCCTGAATAGGACGAGTTAACGTACGCCAATTAAGGCAAACTGGAGATTATTATGATTAAACGACATATCCAAACACCTATTATGCACCGCGCTGTAGAAGCGAATGGCTTTGTTTTCTTTGGTGGAATAATTGCTGATGATCTTACGCTTGATATGGCAGGTCAAACCAAACAAGTGCTTGATAAGTTAGAGCAGTATTTAGCAGAGGCAGGCACAGACAATAAGCGAATTGTTACCGCAACTGCTTATGTTTCTGATTTAAAACTTAAGAAAGGGATGAACGAGGTGTGGACTAAATGGTTTGATGCTGACCATCTTCCAGCCCGAGCTACGTTAGGTGTTGCCGACCTTGGTGAGAATGTTCTTTTGGAATTAGTAGTGACTGCTGTTAAGTAAAGGCATATAGCTATTGCTGGCGAAAGAGTTCGCCAGCAATAGTGTTTGCTAAACTATCCTATCCACGAATGCCCAGGGCTTCGCGCTGCTTCTCACGCAGCTCACCACCGGCTGTTTCGGCTAAATCAAGCATTGCGTTCAGCTCGGCGCGAGTAAAGGCACCTGCTTCGGCGGTGCCCTGCACTTCGATTAACTCGCCGCTTTCGGTCATCACCACGTTCAGGTCGGTATCGGCTTTGCTGTCTTCCGGGTAATCCAGATCCAGCACCGGCACGCCTTTGTAAATGCCCACGGAAATAGCACTGACCAACTGCTTGAAAGGGTCGGCTTTGATCTTCTTCTCGCGCTGTAGGTAACGGATCGCATCGATCAGCGCCACACAGCCACCGGTAATCGCCGCGGTGCGGGTACCGCCATCCGCTTGGATCACATCGCAATCCACGGTAATGGTGAACTCACCCAGCTTCTTCAAATTCACTGCGGCGCGCAGGCTGCGGCCAATCAAGCGCTGGATTTCCAGCGTGCGGCCGCCTTGCTTGCCGCGGGTCGCTTCACGGCCACTACGGGTGTGAGTGGCGCGGGGCAGCATGCCGTATTCAGCGGTGACCCAACCCTGATTCTTACCGCGCAGCCAGCGCGGCACACCGGCTTCTACGCTGGCATTACACAGCACTTTGGTATCGCCAAACTCCACCAGCACGGAGCCTTCCGCATGGCGGGTGAAGTCGCGGGTCAGGCGAATCTCACGGAGCTGGTCGGCTTCGCGACCACTGGGGCGCACAACATCAGGACGCTTAGCACTGCTCACAAATAATACCTCTCAATAAACGCGTAACTGGGAAAAGCCCTCCATTGTACACGTCTGGGCTCGTGCTGATGGGCCTAACGTCCAGCTAGCGTTTTGAAAAAGGTGGTTTGTGTCAGTCGAGGCGCCCTTCGTACAGTTTCTTGAAAGCGGCATAACGCACAGTGTGCAGCGCTTGCATTGCCTGGTCGGGCTCTACTGTTTGTTCGCCTGGGGAGAGGCCATTGGCAACGCTGAGCACCTCACCATTGCCCTGGGCAGCCAGGGCCGCTACGGCTACCCCAAGCAGTACGGGTTCCGGGGCATCCGCCAGCACAACCCGACAACCGGTACCGTCGGCATAGAGCTTGCGTAATAGTGCTGAACGTCCATGCCCTCCGCTGAGGTGTAGGGTATCGATGGCATAACCATGGGCATTCATGCGCTCTATGATGGCGCGGGTGCCGTAAACCAGCGAGGTGGCTGCCGCCCAATAGACCTTGATGAAACTCTCGCGAGGCGTATCAAGGGTCAATCCGGTGATGGTGCCGCGAATTTCCGGATCGGCCAAGGGCGAGCGGTTGCCAATGAAATCAGGGCAAACATGGGTATCAGGGGCAGGGTCCCCGGCTGCCAAGCGTTCGAGTAGCAGGTCTGATAATGCGCCGTGAAGATCGTCGCCGAATTCACTGCTGGCGGAAAATAGCGCCGCCAAGTGATCTAGAAGGGCGCCGGTGATGCTTTGCCCCCCTTCGTTGGCCACAAAACCATCGCATAGTGCCCCCGGATAGGGGCCCCACACACCGGGTACCTCGCGCCGTTCGGGCTGGGCGCCAATATGGCAGGTTGAGGTGCCGCCAATCACCGCAAGCCGGCGCTCGGGAGCATCAGCGAGGCTTCTGCCTAGCGTGCCAAGGGCACCGGCATAGGCATCAATCATGCCCACTGCGAAGGTACACCGAGTCGTCAGTCCTAAGTCATTGGCGGCTTCTTCAGTTAACTGCCCAAGTGCTACGCCCACGGGAAGGGCTTGTTCGGGCAGGCGGGCGCACTCGAGTACATCCTGCATATCGATCTGGTTTAGAAAGTCGTGATCCCAGCCATGTCCAGGGCGCGGGTCAAACGTCCACTTGCAGGAGAGCATGCAGACCGAGCGTTCAAGCGAGCCGGTGCATTTAAAACCTAGCCAGTCGCCTAGATCACCTGCGTAGCCGATCTGGGCGTAAAGCTCGGGCCGGTGGTGCTTCAACCACATGAGCTTAGGCATCTGCATCTCGGGAGACATGACGCCCCCCAGGTTGCGCAGCGGCGCTGCCTGGGTAGCCGTGCACTCAGCGGCTTCTGCGGTTGCCCGGTGATCCATCCACACAATGATATTCCACGCCTCATCGCCCGGTGAGAGCGCTAGCGGCTTATCCTGCTTATCAAGGAGCACCAACGAGCAGGTGGCGCTCACCGACATACTGGTGATGGAATCTGCCGTTACACCGGCAGCCTCGCGGGCGCGCTGTGTCGCGCTGCATACCGCGCGCCAGATATCCGTTGAGCTCTGCTCCACGTGATGCTCGGCAGGGCGATGCATTGCAATGGGTGTTTTCGCTTCGGCCAGCATCACGCCGTCCGGCGTGAAAATGCCCGCCCGGGCGCTGCCAGTACCAATATCGATGCCTAGAACATGCACTTGACGACTCATGGAAAACCTTACTCAAGACTGTTTAATAAATGGCATACGCAGTGCCATGACAATAATTAGAAAAGCCCCCCATACCGCGGTGGCAAGATGCTGGCTGGCGCCCATCAGGTTCATGCCGGAAGCGATGACCTGCAGGCTCATCAAGCCCAGCACCAGTGGCAGTACGCGGCCAAAGCCACCAAAGGGGTTTGCCCCGGCCAGAAAACAGGCCAACACCGTAATCAGTAGGTAGCTCTCGCCATGGCCTACACGTACAGAGTTAAAGCGGGCGAGCATTACCATGCCCGCTAACCCTGCCAAAATGCCGGAAATCGTGTAGACGGTGATCAGCACGCGTTTGACGTTAACGCCCGAGTACTCCGTCGCGCGTGGGTTGGAGCCCAGCATATAAATCGAGAAGCCGGTGCGGGTGAAATGCATGATGTACATCAGCCCGGCGGCAGCGGCGAGAAAGATCAGCATGGGGATGGGGATGCCCAAAAAGCTGCCGCTACCGATGGTCTGAAATACCTCCGGCATGCCGGAAATACCACCGCCGCGGGTTAAAAACTCACCTACCCCTTGGAGAAAAATCATCGCGCCCAGCGATACTAAAATGGGGTGGGCGCCCACATAGGCAACGATAACGCCAATCAAAAAGCCTGCGGCAGCGCCAACGGCAAGCCCGGCGATAATCGCCATGGGAACACTTAGTATGCCCATGCCCGCCAGTAACCCCTGAACCAGCCAGGCGGTCATCAAGCCTGTGATATTGGCGGTAAAGGTCACTGAGAGGTTCAGGCCACCGGAAATAATGGGCAGCAGCATCGCTAGTGAAAGCAGCCCCAGTTCCGGCAACTGCATCGACATCGAGCCAAAATTAGTGGCGGTCAGAAAGCCCGGTGCCAGTAGCGAGAAGAGGCCAATGCTGCCGATGAGCAGAGCCGTCATGGCGATGACCTCAATGGTATCGCCACCCAGGCGGAGCCTGGCCGTGGAGGGCTGTTTATTCAGGCGCTTATTCATACGTTCCTCGCCTTGGAAGTGCGGGGCAACAGGTTGCCGAGGTTGCTGGTGGTGATCGCAATCAAGATGATCAGCCCGACAATCATGCGGAAGGCGTAAGGAGTGACGCCCAGCAGGTTCAGGCCGTTTTGGACAACGGCGAGAAGCAGTACACCCAGTACGGCGCCGAGCACTGAGCCGCGCCCGCCACCCAGGGTCGCGCCGCCTAGCACGACAGCTGCCAGAATCGGCAACTCCTGGCCTATCAGGGCGTTGGGCACGACCTCTTGCACGATATGCGCCTGCATCAGGCCCGCTACCCCTGCGCATAGCCCCAGCCAGCCGTAGGCAAAGGCATAGATCTTCCAGGCGCTAACGCCAGAGCGGCGAGCGGACTCGGGGCTTGATCCGAAACCGTAGATCGCGCGACCAAAACCGGTACGGGCCAGAATGAACCAGGTGAGTATGACCATCACCACCATGACGGCAGCGGGTAAGTAGAGCGTGGCTGATCCGCGTTCGGCGGGTAGGTCAAGCAGTGGAACGGAGTAGTAGAGCCAATCGGGAATATCGTAGATGGACACTCCGCTGGTGAAGTACATCAAGAGGCCGAAAAACAGGTTAAATGTGCCGATGGTGACGATGATCGAAACGATTCGGAAGCGATGGATCAGCAGCGCATTGAAGAGCCCCAGTAGCATGCCAACCAGCATCGAAAGCAGGATGCCAAGTAACCAACTGCCTCCGCCCAGGTAATTCATCAGCAGTGTCAGCACCACGTACTGCACCACGGATGCCGCCACTGCGAAGGAAATATCTATCCCTCCCGCAATCAGCACGACGACCAGGCCCACGGCAAAAATGATATTGACCGACTGATTGTTAAGCAGGTCGAACAGGTTCTGAAGGGTAAGAAAGCTATCGGTCGCTAGTGCCAACACCACGTACAGCAGCATGAGGATACCTAATAGAGTACCTTCAGTGCCGATCCTTCTGTTTAGCAGTCGCTTATGCATTGATGATCGCCTCCAGCGCTTCTTCCGTGGTCTCCGCAGGTGTGACCTCGGAGTAGATGCGCCCCTCGCGCAATACGAGCGCACGATCTGCATTCATCCAGATTTCCCCCGCCTCATCCGAAATCAGAATGATGGCCATGCCCTGGTCGGCAAGATTCCTGATGATGTCGAAAATACCGGCTTTGGCGCCTACATCGACGCCAATCGTCGGGCAGTCAAGAATGAGCACCTCGGGTTCGGTGGCCAGCCATTTAGCAAGTGCAATGCGTTGCTGGTTACCGCCGGATAACGAGGAGACGGCAAGCTCGGCATCACTCACCTTGGTTTTAAGCTGCTCAATCCAGTGGGCGGTCAGTGCCTTGATGCGCTGAGGGGAGAGAAAAAAGCGCGGTTTTTCCAGTTTTGGTAGGACGGTCACTGCGGTATTCATATTGATGGACTGGTTTTGCACCAGGCCAAGATTGAGTCGGTCTTCAGAGAGGTAGGCAATGCGATGGCGCACGGCATCGCGATTGGAGCGAAGCGTCAGCGGCTGCCCCTCTTTTAGCAGCTGCCCCGAAGTGGGCTGGGTCATCCCAAAAATCGTGTGGGCTATTTCGGTACGCCCTGCGCCCAGCAAACCCGTCAGGCCGAGAATTTCACCCCGATGCAGGGTGAAAGAGATGTTTTCAAATTCACCCTCGCGGCTTAAGTTTTTAAGCTCCAGTACCGGGGCGCCTTTGTGCGTTTCAGCACGGGGGGTAAACTCAAGTTCCAGCCCGGTCATCAGGGTTGAAAGTCGTGCCTGGGTCATTCCCTCGGTGGGGTAAGTGCCGACCAACTTGCCGTTGCGGAGCACGGTGACGCGTTGGCAGACCTCCAGCACTTCCACCAGCCGGTGGCTGACCAAGACAATGGAAATGCCTTTCGCCGCCAGTGAGCGGGTAATGCCCAGCAGCGTCTGCACCTCTTTATAGGTAAGCGAGGCGGTGGGTTCATCCATAAAAATGATACTGGCCCCTGCACGCAGCACCCGGCAAATCGCAACGAGTTGACGGTGAGCAATCGAGAGGTCTTCAACACGGGCCATCGGATCCAGGTCGAGGCCAAACTGCTGAATGATCTCGAGGGATTGCGTCAGCGCCTCTTTAGAGGAAATAGGCCGCCAAGGTTTGGCAACGTAGTCATCAAAGACGATATTTTCCGCGACGGTCAGGTGCGGGAACAGCGCGAGGTCTTGCCAGATAACGTGGATACCCCGGCTGCGCGCCTCTATCGGGCTAATGGCAGAGAGGGTTTCATCGCCAAACGAAAACTCTACCCCCGCTTCAGGCGTGTATACCCCGTTGATAATTTTAATCAGCGTGCTTTTGCCACAGCCATTTTCACCTGCAAGGCAAAGCACCTCACCCCGGCGAAGTTCGAATTCGACATCATCGAGCACCCGGCTTTGACCGAAAATCTTGCTAACGTGACGCGCTCGAATCGCGATATCGCCCATTGGAGGCTCCTCTCTTAACATCACTGCCGCGCTCTTCAGGAGCGCGGCAGCCTTTACACGATCAATAAGCGCAGTCTTACAGGCCGAGCTCTGCCAGCTCATCCACGGTATCTTTGCTCAGCTTGAGTGGCTGTGAGGCAAAGATCGTTTTGCCATCCAGGGTAATTTCACCCAGTACCGGCAAGTCGGCGCCATCGGCAATCTCTTCGCCGTTATAGAGCATCTCACCCAGGGCAACGAACGCTTTGCCTGCCTCCAGTGGGCTCCACTGGAAACCACCGGTAATCACACCTTCGTGCACCAGGCGTCGCCCCTGGCCCGGAGAGAACAGGCCCATAACGGCGACATCCCCTTCCAGCCCCCGCTCTTTCACGGCCCGAGCAGCGCCGATGGTTCCCTGGCTACCAAATGACATGATGCCGGCCAAATCTTCGTGGGCACGCAGCAAGTCCAGGGTGGTGTTGCGGCTGTCATCGACGCTTTCGGCCACGCCGAAACGATCAGCGGCTTGGGTCAAGCCCGAGCAGTTCTCATCGAGCCAGTTCACGGCTGCATCGGCCCAGGCGTTGTGAGCGGGCACGCTGAGGCCGCCAACGTAAACGGCATAGGAGCCTTCGCAGCCGGTGCTGTCAGCCAATAGCTTGGCGTGCTCTTCACCTAACTGCTGCGCGGAAATCATTTCAAAGTCGTAGTCGATGTTGACCGATTCGGGGCTTTCATGTGTCAGTACGATAATTCCCTGAGCACGTGCCCGTTCCAATACCGGCTCAAGAACCTCGCGATCATTCGGGACAACCCCAATGACATCAACGCCACGGCTTATCAGATCCTCTATCGCACGCACCTGCAGGGCGGGGTCAGCGCTGGTAGGGCCTACCATATAGGCCTCGACGCCCAGCTCTTCACCCATCTGCTCAATGCCCATCTCCATAGCATTGAACCAGGGGATGCCACCCACCTTGGCGACCACGGCGATAGTGGGGGATTCTTGAGCCATTGCGCCGGTGCTGCCGATAATGCCTGTTAGCGTAGCTGCGGTAAGAAATGCTTTGTATTTCAATGTGATTTCCTGCTTGCTGTTGGCTGACCCAGTCAGTGGAATAGCGTGCATTGAAGCGCTTTAATAGTGCTGCTGTACGTTGCGCCATGGTCAAATGAAATGGCGCAGACGCTTCCGAGCCTCACAATGCATAGGAATTTAATGCACAGAAACTTTACACAGTGCTGGATACGTTGAGTGGTACCTAAGCGATGCGTCATCGCTATCGTTATTGTTTTAAATCGAGCATGCACAATCGGTTGTGCATGGCATAGGATTGATCTAATGCATCATCACGTCAATGCTACTTTTATCTAATCGCAAGGAGCTGCCACGTGGTTAGCGACTCTTCATCCAAGCGGCTGACTATTTACGACCTGGCGAGGTTGGCAGAAACATCGCCCAGTACCGTCAGTGCCGTGCTCAACGGCACTTGGCAGCGCCGTCGTATTAGCAAGAAACTGGCCAGCAAAATTCTTTCGCTCGCCCAGTCGGAGGGCTACTCGGCCAACATGCAGGCCCGTGCCTTGCGGCGCGAGCGCTCAGGTATCATCGGCATGATCCTGCCGCTTTACGACAACCGCTACTTCAGTTCGATAGCCCAGCACTTCGAATCCGAAGCACGGCGTCGGGGGCTGTTTGCGATTGTTTCGTGTACGAATCGAGATCCCAAGCAAGAGTGTGAAGCCGCCCGAATGATGCTGGCTTACCGTGTCGAGTGCCTGGTATGCACCGGCGCAACGGATCCAGATACGATTGCGCAGATGTGTGCAGAGAGCGGCGTGCAAAGCCTTAATCTCGACCTTCCTGGCAGTAAGGCGCCGTCGGTGATTTCCAATAACCGTGAGGGCGCGCGACAGCTTACCCATGCCATTCTCAACCGCCTGGCTGAAGAGAAGCGCAGTGATGATCCGGTGCTATTTATTGGCGGCCGTGATGGAGATCACAATACTCGCGAGCGTATTGCCGGCTTCAAGCAAGCCAGAGAAGAGGTGGGATTGGCGACGGCGGAAGAGAATATTCTCCCCTGCGATTATGCTGCCGATAAGGCCCAGGCTGCGTTGGAAACATACATGTGTAAGCGGTCTACTCTGCCCAGCGCTATGTTCGTCAACTCCACGATTTCTCTTGAGGGCATCGTTCGCGGGTTACAGCTAAATGGCTATTATCTAGATGACATTATTTTTGGTTGTTTTGACTGGGATCCCCTGGCCGCTGCCTTTCATCCGCGTTTGATGATGGTGCGGCAAAATGTGATCGAGATGATCGACCGCGTCTTCGAACTGATTGATACGCCACCGCAGGATCCGCATCTGCTCATAGAGGTTCAGCCAGACATAATGGGTGTTTGATGCGCTCTTTCGCACAGCGCTTATTGAATCGAATGAATAGGCTAGCCATTTAGGCTTTGTACGAAAAGTCGGCGAGCGAAGGTCAGGCAAGGCAAAAAACGGCGAAAAAGCGGAGTTTACGGAGTGTAAATGAGCATTTTGATCGGACTCGCGCACGAGCCGTTTTTTAACACCGCATGGCCGAGCGCAGTCAGTTTTGGTACAAAGCCTAGGGCAATGCTTTATACACCGTTATTAACTACCAGGATAAACCATGGCCACTTCCAGCCGCGTACACAGCATGACCGCCTTTGCCCGTACTGAGCAGGCTGCCCCGTTTGGCACCCTGCAGGTGGAAATCCGCTCGGTGAACCAGCGCTATTTAGAGCCTCACTTCCGCCTGCACGAAAGTCTGCGTGACCTAGAACCAGTGCTCCGTGAAGCGCTGCGCACCGGCTTGGCACGTGGCAAAGTCGAGTGCAGCGTAAGGTTTGAGAGCGCCGAAACTGCCCAAGCCCCCGCCGTTAACAGCGTCCGCCTAGCCGCCATTGCGGATGCGCTAACCGCCATTCAGCAGCAGGTGCCCAGCGCCGTGCCGCCCACCACACTTGCGCTACTCAACCAGCCCGGCGTAATGGAAACCCAGCATCTGGATCAAGAGGCCATCAAAGCCGCCGCCAAAACCCTGTTTGATCAGGCACTGAATGAGCTGATTGACGCCCGTGCCCGTGAAGGCGAAAAGCTCGCCGAGATGATCACCACCCGCCTGACGGCGGTGAGCGAGCAAGTGACCACCGTGCGCAGCCTGCTACCGCAGATTCTAGAGCGCCAACGCGCCCAACTGCTGGAGCGCCTGGAAGTCGCCAAAACTGAACTCGACCCACAACGCCTGGAGGCCGAGCTGGTGCTGGTGGCCCAAAAAGCCGATGTGGATGAAGAGTTAGACCGCTTAACGGCGCATATCGAAGAAGTGAGTCACCAGCTCGCTCAGAAAGGCCCCAAAGGCCGCCGTTTGGACTTCCTGATGCAGGAACTCAACCGTGAAGCCAACACGCTCTCATCGAAATCCGTGGTGGCCGAAACCACCCGCTGTGCGGTGGAGCTGAAGGTATTGATCGAGCAGATGCGGGAGCAAATCCAAAATATTGAGTAATGATAGTTGATACTATAGTTTCTAAATATTTTATTTTTTTAAGTTATAGTTTCATATAATGGCGGATGCGATTAACTGCTGCTCTTGCCGGTGAATACCTATTTCATTGGCATATTGCTGCCACTGGCGCGTTATCTTTTGGAGCTGATCAATAATTAGCCGTGCCTCACTTGGTGACAGCTGAAAATAGGGTGAAACTTCCAGCGCTAACTCTAAATCCAGCGCATTGGAGTGCTCGTCGATATTTAAATGCAGCCCTACAGCCCCTAGCGAGATATTGATATCGTAGGCGGGCGATAGTCGCCAGCCGCTATTATTTTCCGCTAGCAAGAAGCCATGGTTGCGCAGATGATCATCAGCGTTTGAGACAAGTATGTTGAACACCATTCTGCGCCAAAGCTGGTGCAGATCCTGCTCAGTATTGGCTCCTTGCTCAATAAGAAACTGGGCTAGCTCAAGATAGCTCGCGCCTGCATCGCCATCGTAATAACCCAACTGGGTCATCGCTGAACTAAAGTGCTGACGTAAGCTGCCAACACGGTCAAAGCGCTGGGTTAGAAAGGTGTGGTGGGAACTATTGAACCGCTCAAGTCGGCAAGGCGCCATTTCGATGCCTGCATCCACCGCCATGCGATAAAGCAAATATTCCCATGCGCCTATATCGTAATCGTCATACCGGCTGGGGAATTTTGCTAGCCAGAGTTCATCGCCATCCATGACACAGGCTTTTGGCCTCGCCCCGCCCAACGACGAGCCGGGTGAAATCAGCATATTCAGCCACTTTAGGTAATCGGGGCTATCCAAATCAGGCTGTAGCTCTATTTGGCTGACTGCAAACTCCAATTCTCTCAGGCTGGATAATGGCGGCGCAGCCAACTGCTGATTGTTATCGAGAAAAGGGCCATCTTCTTGCAACTTAAAGCGCAACCCGCCCATGCGAAACGTATCGTGCACACCCAGGAGATAGTTGGATTCGTTGAGTTTTACTAAACGCCTACCCTCTTGCCTAGCCACAACGGCTTCACGCCGCTGCATGAGCAGGCGCCCCCATCTATCGGGGCAAGAATCAAGGAACACACGGAAGTTGCGCGCGTCATTATTGAACTGATCACCCGAAAACAGCTGCAACTCAGGGTCAATCTGCACAGCAAACGGAGAGTCGAGCCATGTCTTTGCGTACGCGAAGCGGTAGACTTCGCTGCCCCGAACCAGGTCGACTTCCAGCCTCCCAACTAGCTCAGTCGGTTGCATAGCAAGCCAATCAGCGTAGACCCATATCGATTTGCTCACGATCACCGCCTGCCTTCAGTGGAAGGGCGGTAAACCACAGTGCTAGCGTTTTTCGATTTGATAGAGGCTCTGTTGGTCGTTCTTAGTAGCTCGATATCTTGCAGTTTACGTCCAAACTCATCATCTAATGCTACCTTCGCTAAATCGCTAGCAAATCCAAGCGACGATAACACCACTAGGTAATGGCCCATTGAGACGCTGGGCTCACCACGCAAAATATTGCGCAGTGTGGGCATAGAAAGCCCCGTGCGCTCTGAGAGCTGGGTTTGGGTGATTTTACGGCGCTTCATGGCAAGCATGACGTTCTCGCCCAGCACTTTTAATACCTTGAGATCCTTGGGGAACACAACCGCTGAACGAGATGGCATAGAGCTATACCTTCATTAATACGTAAATTTTGAAAGTATAGTTTCAAAATTTTTGAGTGTCACGGTTATTTATGGCGCAATGGTGCAACGAACGTTGTTGTAACTGACAATGTTTTTCGGTTATGGCTCTACCCAATGCTTATGGTTACATGGATAACAGGAAAATATAGTCCTATAATCCGCTTTGCCGGATCGTTGTTCTGCCCAGGAGCCGCTCGTGAATCAAGCAGAACTGAACAAAGAAGAGCTGTGCCGCTTTATTTGTCAGGAGCTACCTAGCTATCGCTTACAGCAAATGCTCGAAAGCATAGAGGCGGCTTTTCAGAAGAGCGAAAGCCACCTCAAAGAGACTTATAGGCATGTGCCCCTAGCAGGACCCGGGCCGCAGTCCCATCATTTTACGGTGCAGGAGGCACTGCTGAGCCTGCCAAAAGATGAGAACTTTGAAGTAAGTAACCAAGTCACTAAACCTGCTGGTGGCCACTATGCACTGGTTTGTGCTGGGAGCATGCAAATCACCACGAGCGTTATCACCATGGGAAGGACGCCACCCATACGTGATGCCCGTTTTAGGCGGCTGCTTGGGCTCATCAATAAAAGGCTGGAGAAACAACATCCTGATCTTTTTAAGGCATCCGCCTCACCTTTGGGGCCCAGCCAAGAGGCACTTCATGCGTTATTGCTCCCCCACACAACGAAATGGACAGACAGCAGCGACCATAGCAGTCCAATCGGTGTGGCCATCGCGGTGCCTTACAGTGATCCTCGGGCAGGGTTTCATTTGTTTATTGATGTAGGCCAGTTGTGGCAGTACTACAGCGAAGCGGGCGATGAGGTGGAAGATATTGCCTATCCGACCCTGCGTGATAGGATGCGTCGCGCAGAGAACCGAGATCAAAGTGAAGGTGGAAACGAGTGACATGAGAACAGGGGTTGATGGCTTTCAAGGCCAGCGGTTGAACCAACTGCGCATGGCTCAAAATCTGACCCTCGCGGAGCTGGGAGAGCAAGTAGGGTGCTCTTCCAGTACGGTTTCGGCCTGGGAAAAAGGTACCCAGCTACCTGAGGCCGAGTCATTTGATCGCCTTTGCCACGTGTTTCACGTTTCGCGTATGTGGTTTTTAAAGCCAGTTCCTCCTGTTATTCAGGAAAGCCAGCGACCTTATTTTTTCCGTTCTCAAGCCTCTGTTCACAAGCAGGCACGTGAAAGATCACAGCTCTATTTAGCGTGGCTCCAAGAAATCTCTGACTTCTTTCAAGATGCGATGGATTGGCCAGAAGTAAATGTGCCGATGTTGGACGCGGACGATTGCCGATTGATCTGCGACGAGGAAATCGAAGACATCGCCAGAGAGTGCCGTGAGGCTTGGAAGCTGGGCTCTGCCCCTATCCCAAACGTTATCCAAGTAATGGAAAATGCGGGGATTATTTGCACTCGCGCCACACTGGGGCACGTCAAAATGGACGGTGTTTCCCATGTCTCCGTTTTAGATGGCCGACCCTATGTGCTGATCGCTGAGGACAAAGCAAATGCCATTCGTAACCGCTTTGATGCCGCGCATGAACTTGGGCATGTCGTGCTGCACTCCAAAATACCGGCTGCGCAATACGCTAAAAAAGAGCTGTATGATCTACTAGAAGGGCAAGCGCACCGCTTTGCCAGCGCATTCTTAATGCCGCCCGAGAGTTTTGCGCAAGAGGTGGTATGGCCAACGCTCGATAACCTGCTTTCGCTTAAGTCGCGCTGGAAAGTCTCGGTGGCATCAATGATCGTGCGCTGCCGTGATTTATTGCTGCTGACAGAACAGTTAGAGCTAAGGCTGTGGAAAGGGCGTTCGGCTCGTAAATGGACGAAAGGCGAGCCAGGCGATGATACCCTGGCTTTCGAGCAACCCAAGTTGATGATGCGCGGCGCCCACCTTTTGGTAGATAGCGGCATCTTTGAGCGCACTGAGTTAGTCCACCAGATTGGTTTACCGCCAGCAACTATCGAGATGCTATGTAATTTACGCCCAGGTTACCTAAGTGTTCAGTTTGATGCTGGGGATAACGTGGTGCCTATCAAGCTTAAGCGTAATACCAGGAGGGCTGGCCGGTCGAAGCAAGCGGATGTGTTGCCGTTTCAAAAATAGAGTGATTGCTTATACTTGGCGGCTCAAACTCGACGCTATAAGGCTCTCAAATATGCGGCAGTAAGCTTGCCCTTTTAAGCAGCTCTTGTACTGCTAATCATTGGCCGAGAACAAACCGAGCTTCTAATTCCCGCAGAAACCGGAAGGTGTTGAGGCAGGGTACTTCAAACTGTTGGCAGATATTAGGGACTTTGACTTTACGCGTATTAACGGCCGCGACAGCTTCATGCGTTACCACGCTTGCGCCAATGGCTTTAGCTTTGGCGATAATCCACGGATCGGCTTTTGCCAGGAAGTTATCGCGATTGCCGGGGTTATAGTCGCCTTCCATAACGAACTGAACGATATCTGCAAACAGTGTTTGGGTAAGCTCATCATCGTTGCTGATAAAGTGGTCTGGCCGCTCGTGAACCCAGTTTGCCAGCTCGTCGTTGCCTTCTTTTAGCTCTCGGCCAATCATATCGACACTGGCTATGGTACCTCGCGCAAACTGCTTATCCAGCCAGTCCCAGTAAGCGGGGCAAATATCCATTCCGTAGTACTGGTTTTTTGCTTCGATATAGGTATTTGCGTCTAGTAAATATCTCAAATGCCCAGCTCCTTAGCGAAGCGCTCTATTTTATTCGGTTTTACTCCGCCTAGCAGGGCACTAGCTTCGCGTAACATCAACTGACCGCTAAGCGCTTCACTGACAACCGCCCTAGAAAATGATTGGCTGATTTGGGCTTTTTTAGTCTGGTAGTAGGTTGGCCCACCACTGCTCTCATTTGCTTTGTGCTGCGCCTGCTGTTCAGCAATATAACGACCGTATTGCGCTTGAGAGATAAAATTGAGCGTTAGAGCTCGGCGCGCCAATGCCCAGGTGCTGACGTGAAAGTGGGCTTCCAACGCAGGTAAGTTATCTTGCCAGTGCGCTAAATCGTGTTGCCAAAGAGAGCTGAATTCTTGTTCTGGTACTAAAAACTCTGCCGCGACGGCATTACAAAGCACTTCTTGTTGGCGGTGCGTATTAGCGTTTCCATCGGAAATGCCAGACTGCCCAATCCAAATATGACAAAGCTCATGGATCAGAGTAAATAAGCGCGCACCTAGCGCATCGCCATGATTGACGAAAATGATAGGTGCATAGTCATCTACAATGGCAAACCCGCGGAACTCTTCGACTCGCAAAGGGCGTGTGTGATGTCCAAGATTGCCTTGGCGCATAACCAGAATTCCCAACGCTTCGATTCGCTGGGTCAAATCGCGATAATATTCATCCCATTTGCCGCGCTTAGGGTGATCCCCAACGCCTAACTGGGTGCGCATGTCGGCGACGATTTCATCGACAGAGTGATTGGCAGAAAAGCGGCCAACATTTGGGTTGGGCTCGGCAAAGTGCTGCTTTAAATAGTCCCGGTACCACTCCTGGCGCTGAAGCATTAGCTTGATCAGATCTAAAAGCTCAGCACTCGGGCGAGTGACACCTTGGCCTTCCAGCGTTCTAAGGTCAGGAATGGGCAACACTTCTTCGGGTGGCTCTGTAAGAAACAGGTATCCAAAAGGGACGTAAGCTTTTTCGGCAAACTGCATCGCCTGGTGGAAGGTGATGGGCTTTTTACCCGCTTCCCATGCCAGCAGTTTTTCTTCATTCACCCCACACTTATGTGCAAATTCAGGCACCGGGATGCCGGAGCGCTCGCGCGCCCAGGTCAGCATCTGGGCGTTGATATTTGCCTTGGTCATACGGGGGCTTTCCTGTGTCTCTATCTTCAACGTGGATAGTACAATTATTAAATTGAGTCTAGCAGTACCGTGCATCGAGCCCAATAGAGTAAAGAAGAGTATTTTTTCTATTTTGAATAAAGAGAGGCCAAATGAAACTACTAAGAATGACTAGCATATTCATGCGCTGGTTATGCCACTGATAAATTCAGGTTTGTCCTCTTACTTCGCTCAGTAAGTTTTCTGTTGGGTTGTGGAAATATTAACTGATTGAATTGTATCTTTTTGAAACAGTGGTAGAGCATTAAATATGCCTAGCTACTATTTGTATAGTTAATCAATTACACAAATAAACTCGCCGACCACCCGATACCGTACGGCTTCATCTTCGGTCAGTTCAAGTGGTTTGAAGCTATCGTCATAAGAGTTCGGTTTAAGCTGGATGTGGGTGTGTTGCCAGCCGTGCTCGTCTGCAACTTTGAAGCTTTTATACACTTTTACGGTGTAACGTGAATTGGTGTCAGCATCAATATTATCGATGCATTCAATGAGAACTGTCTTCCCATTTCGAGAACCACCATTATCTGGCCGGAACAGGCACAGGGTATCATTGGGAATAACTCGGTTCATTGATTCACCTATCACCCTGCAAGCAAACATCCCCTCTCGCGGTCTAACACCGTAGGGCAAAGCGACCCATTCATCGTGTTCGGCGGTCTGAGGTTCGCTGAAGTCGCCCGCAGCCACCTGTAGGTCGAATAAAGGCACAGCATTAACGTAGGGGACGAGTTCTTCCACTGTAGGTTCATGTGTTGCATTTGCTGAGGTATGAAGAGGAATATGCTGTTTCAAATATTCCCGCAAATCATTGTCACATGCATAAACGAAGGTGCCGCGGATGCCGCGAAGCATGATAGTTTTATAGATATTGATGATGTACTGCTTTAGCTCAGCCGGATCTTGGATACCTTGCCCACCAGTTCGGTCAAAATAGTTTTTCCTGTCTATCACGATTGACTGGTTCTTCTTGTCATATCGGATCTCTTTGCCAAAGATGATACCGGTATAGTTGAGATCGTAGCCCTGCGTAGTATGAATACAGCCAACCTCCTTGTGTGAGTGCTTTGTGTTGATCCAGTCTGTATTGGTGCTGTTCCAGCGGAGTCGTACATCACCGATGACGATGTCGTGAGCCTTTGGGTCTTTCTTGGAAATCCATGGCCAAGCGTAACCTGCAATCAGCCGAGATAGTCCAACCTGCCTTTCTTTTTCAGAAATGGTATTCACCATGTCGCTGAGTGAGTCGAACATCACGAATTCGTAGTTCCTCTCAGTAAGCATCGCTCTATTTTTCAAACGACCATTGAGCAAGTTATCGACAAACTCCACATAAGGTTGCCCTCCTTTTACACGGAACTGGGAAAGCAGTTTATGTGTTACTGAGTCCTGTGCAGACTTAAGGTTCTTAAAAACATCGGTATCCGCGTCGGACGGCTTGATGGACTGATCTTGGTCATAGAAAAATATTGCTTTGTCAGATTGCTTGCAGACCCAGTCCACTTCGCTACAGCTATACTTGTCCATACACAGAACGTTACAGGTCTTATCGAAGGCACCAAAGTAGGCACCGAGGTTTTTCCGTTTTCGTAAGCGATGGGACTCGTCCACTAAAACTATATCGTAGTGTTGACGAGACAGTTCAGACGGGCTGATTACCATACTTGGGCTCAGCCCTGATACGTGTTTGAAGGCTTTTTTTAACGTGGTTCTGAAGGAAGTCATCGGCACCACCAGCGCCATTTTAGGCTTTGGTAGGGCCTGCTTCAGCTTTGTTAAAAGAGCCTGGATCTCAGCTTCCTCGTCTGAGAACTCTCGTAAATCAAACCGGTGTTCTTCTGAGTTGAGCAGTTTGAACAGGAATATCGCCAGTACGGATTTACCCGTACCTGCCCCCCCTTCCAGCACGATATTTTTTATTCTGGGATTTAATATTTCGTGCATTATGGTGAGTAGACCCTGGCGCTGATCCAAGGACAGGGACTTATAGGGGGAGTACTTGAATACATCGGAGTTATCGAGGTGCTCGAGTGTGCGTGAAACGACGCCATGGGCAATCAATCGGTTCCATACTTCCCGAAAAACCTCATCGTAGAGTGCGTTCTGTTGGTAGTAGTTATGATTTGCCAGCCCAAGATTGCCATTGAGTAGAGAGTATTTGCCATCAGCAGCCATGTACTTGATCAGCATCGATTCGATATCCAGTGTGGCGGACTTGTTAAAATATTCACTGGTGATCAAATGAACAGCTGTAAGAAGCTGCTTCTCGTTGTGCTTGAGGTGCGTGCTCATACGGGCAAGGGTATTAGTGGTTTCTCCAATGTAGGCCCGCAGATGCTGCTCGTCACTAAGGATGTACACCAAAGGCCAATTGCCAGCTGCGAAAGCGTTAGCGCGCAAATCGATCAGGGCAACCTGGCTGAAGGGGTGGCGCTGGACGTCAACCAAAGGTTCGTAATTCATAGTTCGGTGTACTTCTTAGCTGAACCTTTTGCCTTGTTGACGGGATATTTAATTTCGTTCAGCTCGATCTTATCGAGCATGATTTTCCTAACATCTAGTCCATAGCTATCCGCCAAAAGAAAAGCGTAGGCGAATACATCTGCTAGCTCTTCTTTTACCTTATCAACATTGGCTTTTTCGGGGTTTTTCCAGAGAAATACCTCTAACAGTTCTGCTGCCTCTATGCTGAGGGCTAAGGATAAATCTTTTGGGTTATGAAATTGTTTCCAATCCCGGTCATCCCGAAACTGACGGAGCCTGGCAATTACATCATCCATCTAAGCACCTTTTCTATTTACTGGGGCGTGAGTGTTCTCTTTTTGCCTTGATCACCCGCAATAGGGTTTTTCCAACATTATGTCCGACTATCCACCAAGTACTTCATCAAACTGCTTAGCACCGCTTTGGAAAGCGGGAAGTGAGTTAACAGTGTCTCGATTGAGAATCAATTCTTTGGTGAACTGTTTGGCTAAGCGTGTTAGCTACTCGCGCTGGCTGGGGTTCATGTCGTGTTGAGTGTAGAGGCGTTGTCATTACATTTACACTCCACATCTATGTAATCTGGCTTTGTCGCTGCTTCGGCATAAAAGCTCATCTAATAAAATAGAGAGTGCGTGGTTAAGCCTAGGTGGGCTGCAAAGGCTTCCTGTACGTCGGTATCGTCTAGCAGTAGAAAACGGAGCTTAGGTTGTTATTCTTAGGCTGGATATTATTATGTCCATTATGGCTGTTTTAGGCTGATTTTAGATACTATAGTGTCTTTTTTCCGTTGCCGATCACTCATCGCCCAGCCCCTGCTGCTGAAGCTGTTCCACTGCCTGAGCCCGTTCGCGCTCTAGCTCGCGTTTGAGCTCATCCTCTGAGGGCAAATACGGTAAGTATTTCGCCGCAAACAGCTGTTTTTGCTCGGCTAGCACCGAATACTTCACCACTGCTTCGCTTTTTTCGCTGCACAGCACTAGGCCGATGGTGGGGTTATCATCGCTGTCTTTGCGCTGCTCATCGTATAGGCGCACGTAGGTATCCATTTGGCCGATATCCTGATGCTTGAGCTTGCCGAGCTTTAGATCCACGAGCAAAAAGCACTTCAGCTTGAAGTTGTAAAACACCAAATCGATGTAGAAGTCTTCATCATCAAAGCGGATGCGCTGCTGGCGCTCCACAAAAGCAAAACCTTTACCCAGTTCCAGTAAAAACTGCTGCAGGTTGCTGATAATGGCCTGTTCTAGCTGGCTTTCCTGATAGGTTTTATCCTGCAGATTAAGAAAATCCAGAATGTAAGGGTCACGCAGATAGTCTTTGGCGGTTTCTGCCAGTGGCTGAGTGTTATGTTGGGCTTCTGCTTCCACCAGGGATTTGTCTTGGCTGGCCAGCAAGCGCTCGTAATAGAGAGTGCTTATCTGGCGTTCTAGAGATCTGGCGCTCCAGCTTTGGTTGATAGCTTCGTGTAAATACCAGTCGCGGGCTTGGGTATTCTCCACCCGCAGTAAGGTGCGGTAGTGCGTCCAACTCAATTCGAGACGCACTGCGTCGCGAATTGGAAAGCTCTGGTAAAACTGGCGCATATTGCGCAAGTTGGTGACATCGAAGCCTTTGCCTAGTCGCTCGGTAAGCTGTTGTGAGAGCTGTTGTAGCTGCTGCTTACCATACTCGGCACGGCTATTGCCTTGCTGTTCGTGCTCGACAATTAAACGGCCTATTTCCCAGTAACTTTGTACCATGGCCGTATTCACGGCTTGGCGAACCTGCCCGCGTGCTTGCTCTATCTGTTGGGTAATCGCGCTAACAAGGCTGCTAAAAGCGATTGGGCTCTGCTCGGTCATAGGCTTAACCCTTTGCATCATAGACTAATGTCAGCTTGCTTAGGTTTAACAATATCAAACTTTGCCGATTTAAGGACGCCTCTTCATGGACACTCTACGCCACCTCACCTTAACCCTACTGCTCGCTGTGCTGAGCATACTGTCCATCAGCGCCGAGGCAAACGACGCCACCTGGCAAGCACTCCAAGAAGGCGGCTTGGTAATCCTAATGCGCCACTCCCTGGCCCCAGGCATTGGCGACCCGCCGGGCTTTGAGCTTTCCCAGTGCGATACCCAGCGCAATCTCTCAAAGGCTGGTCGCACTCAGGCGCAAGCCGCGGGTCGTGCGTCTCGCGAGCGAGATATCCCTATTGCTGCGGTGTATTCATCACGCTGGTGTCGGGCGCTGGATACCGCTGAGTTGATGGCGCTAGGCAGTGTAGAACCTACGCCTTGGCTAGACTCTTTCTTTCGCGGACGCGGTGATCGAGCGTCAATCACCCAAACCGCCCAAGAGCAGATTGCCGCATGGCAAGGGCCGGGGAATTTGCTGCTGATCACCCATCAGGTAAATATCACCGCGTTGACAGGTAGCGGCGTTGGCTCGGGTGAGATGATCGTGGTGCGCCCAGCGGATGAGTCGTTTCAGGTAGTGGGGCGATTAAGCGTTAGCGGCCAATAATTTGCTCCTTATCTGGGGGGGCGGTTATAAAGTAAAAAGCGATATAGTTTAGGGATTCTTTATGAAAGCCGTTGTTTTTGAGCAATTTTCCGCTCCTCCCCGCATCCAGCAATTACCTGATCCTACGCCGGAGGCGCATGGGGTCGTTGTGAAGGTGATGGCAAACGGGGTTTGCCGAAGCGATTGGCATGGCTGGATGGGTCATGATACCGATATCCAGCTTCCCCATGTGCCGGGGCATGAGCTTGCTGGCATTGTGGAAGCCGTGGGTAAAGACGTAAAAAAATGGCGTATTGGCGACCGGGTGACGGTGCCATTTGTGGGCGGCTGCGGTACTTGTGCTGAGTGTCACTCCGGCAACCATCAGGTGTGCGATAGCCAGTTCCAGCCCGGCTTTACGCACTGGGGGTCGTTTGCCGAGTATGTAGGCATTCACTACGCCGATGTGAATTTAGTCGCCTTGCCGGGAACACTCGATTTTGCCACCGCGGCTAGCTTGGGGTGTCGGTTCGTTACCTCATTTCGAGCAGTGGTGGATCAGGGTAAAACAGCGGCAGGCCAGTGGGTGGCGGTTCATGGCTGCGGTGGGGTTGGTTTATCCGCCGTGATGATTGCCAACGCTATCGGCGCGAATGTTGTCGCCATCGATATTTCGGAAGAGGCGCTTAATCTGGCCCGTCAATTGGGAGCCGCTGCTACCGTGAATGCCGCCAAGGTACCCAATGTGGTGGAAGCGGTTGCGGAGATAACCCGGGGAGGCGCCCACGTATCCCTGGATGCGTTAGGCCACCCGACGACCTGCTTTAACTCCATCAGCAACCTGCGTAAACGTGGCAAGCATATTCAGGTTGGTCTGATGCTGGCCGAGAACAGCACGCCGGCCATTCCCATGAGTAAGGTTATTGCCCACGAGCTTGAAATACTCGGCAGTCACGGTATGCAGGCCCACCGTTACGACGCCATGCTGGCGATGGTCCAGTCTGGCAAGCTGGCACCTGAAAAGCTTATCGTCAAACGAATTACCCTTGAGCAGTCGATTGATGCGTTGATGAACATGGATAAGTTTGAAGGGGCGGGGGTGACGGTGGTGACCGAGTTTTGAGGAAACCGCTGAGGCGTCTCAGAACAATTTCCTGCAATGAATCTAGGCAAATTATTCGCTCCTAATTCACCGCTGGAGGTTTTACGCTAGGCGTATTGATAAGGAGTAAGCTATGCCATCAGACACTATTCAATCAGCACGTCGCGTGATCGCCCAGCACCCGGCCAAGCGCGATGATATCGGCGATTTAACCACCCGGCGGCCGCTGCCGGGGCCAGGGCTGGATCAGCTCGATCCGTTTCTGTTTCTTAACCACCATGGCCCGCAGAGCTATCCGGCCAATAATCGTGGGTTGCCGTTTGGTCCGCATCCGCACCGGGGCTTTGAAACGGTCACCTTTATTCTGGAAGGCTCTCTTGCCCATGCGGACAGCGCCAAACATCAAAGCGTGATCAATGCGGGCGGCGTGCAGTGGATGACCGCGGGCAGCGGCATCGTGCATGCGGAAATTTCGCCAGAGGAGTTTCTGCGCGAGGGCGGCCCACTGGAAATTCTGCAGCTTTGGGTCAACCTGCCATCGCATTTGAAAATGAGCGAGCCACGCTATGTGGGGCTGCAACAGGCAGACATACCTGCCATTGCTTTACCCGGCGGCGGTGAGCTGAACCTGATTGCCGGTGAGTGGCAGGATCGTACTGGCCCTATCGAGACGCTCACCGGTGTGTTTATGTCGACGCTGAGGTTGCCTACCGGTAGCCGGGAACAGTTACCCGTAGCACCTGGGCGGCAGGTGTTTCTCTACGTGGTAGATGGAGACGTTGAGGTGGGCGGCGAGCCGGTTCAGCCGCATCATCTGATTGAAGTGGATCGCGACGGCGATCGCCTAGACATCGAAGCCAGCAGCGATGCGCGCTTGCTATTTGGCCACGGTGAGGTGATTGATGAGCCCATCTACTCCCACGGCCCCTTCGTCATGAATACCCGCGAAGAGATTGTTCAGGCGGTGGAGGACTATCAGAACGGCAAATTTGGTGGGCTAGACGCCTAAACTCATTTAACCAGGGTTGCTTAAAAAGTGCCCCTATACCGGCTCGCCGCGATAGTAGTGCCACAGAAACAGCGAACCCACGCTGCGCCAGGGTGCCCAGTGCTCCACCATTTGGCGGGCCTGCTTAGGCGTGGGTTTGTCTTCCATACCTTTTAAGCGACCCAGCGCTACCCGCAGGGCAAGATCATCGGCGGGGAAAATATCGGGCCGCTTGAGTGAGAACATCAGGTAGATCTCTGCGCTCCAACGGCCAAAGCCGCGTAGCTTGGTAATTGCAGCGATAGCTTCGTCATCGCTTAAATGCGCTAATCCATCGGCGCTAAAAGTGCCTGCTAACTCCGCTTCTGCTAGCCCCTTGGCGTATTCGATCTTGCGCCAGGAGAGCCCTGCATCACGCAGCGCTTGGCCTTCCATCTCCATGACCGCTTTGGCGTGTAGTTCGGGCAGCAGTGTATTCACACGGCCCATAATCGCACGGGCCGCTTCGGTGGAGATCTGCTGGCTAACGATAGTGGAGAAGAACGTCGCAAAGCCTTTATCGCGTTCGCGAGGTGACGGCGCACCTACTAGTGGCAGGGCGCGAGCGATATCTGGATCGGCCTTGGCTAACGCTTGCATAGCCTGTTCTATGGTCTCGGGCGTCATTGTTGACTAGCTCGTCTAAGTAAAAGCTCCACACTAGCAAAGCACGAGCTTGAAGGTGAAACCGAGGCGAATTATTTTCTTTGCCCGCTAACTTTTAAACGCAGCGTGTTTCTACTTTCGTCTAATCCTGCGATCATTTGCGCCATCGTGATACCAACAGGGCGGTATCCCAAGGAGATAAACATGCAGGATTCGACAGCATCGTCGTCTCAGGGGCTGGCGCGTAACCCGCGTCTGGCCGAATTTGTGTTGGCGCTGGGTGGCTTTGGTATCGGCACCAGCGAGTTTGTCATTATGGGCTTGATGAACCGCGTGGCGGGGGATTTAGCCGTCACGGTGCCGCAAGTGGGTTATTCAATCAGTAGCTACGCCCTGGGCGTGGTGGTCGGCGCGCCGCTGATTTCCGCGCTGGCCGCGCGGGCACCCAGGCGATTACTGTTGATTATACTGATGCTGGTGTTTGCGGTGGGCAATATTGCCAGCGCTATGGCACCGGGGTTCTGGTCGTTTGTGGGCCTGCGTTTTCTCGCGGGTTTACCCCATGGCGCTTATTTTGGTATCGCCGCGCTTGTGGCGGCGGGGGCAGTGCCGGTTGACCAACGAGCGCGAGCGATTTCTCGCGTCATGCTGGGCTTAACCGTGGCGATCTTGATCGGTGCGCCGCTGGGTACCTGGGCGGGCAACCAGTTTGGTTGGCAGATCGCGTTTGTGGGTGTTGGGGGCATTGCGCTTCTTACCGCGCTGTTGATACGCCTCTATGTGCCGATTCAACCCGTTGATACCTTTGCGAGCCCCGTGCGCGAGCTCTCAGCGCTGTTAAAGCAGCGGGTTTTAGTGGCGTTAGCACTCGCCTGTATTGGCTGCGGTGGCATGTTCGCTATTTTTAGCTATGTGATGCCGACATTGACCCAGCAGGCGGGCATGAGCGAAGCGTTGGGGCCGCTAGTGCTGGTCATTTTCGGCCTGGGCTCCATTGCCGGTAATTTAATCGGCGGGCGTATGGCAGATAAAAACCTGATGCGCGCCATTCCGGCCATTCTGCTCTGGTGTGGCGTGATTCAGGGGCTGTTTTACTTTGCCGCTAATAATGTCTGGACCGGGCTACTCTTCGTTGGCCTGGTAGGCACCAGTATGGCGCTGGCGCCTTCGCTACAAACCCGTTTAATGGATGTAGCAGAGGATGCCCAAACCATGGCTGCTTCCCTCAACCACGCGGCCTTCAATGGCGCTAACGCGTTAGGGGCGTGGCTGGCGGGGCTGGCGATCAGCGCAGGGTTTAGCTGGTCTAGCACGGGGTTGGTCGGTGCTAGTTTGGCCTTCTGTGGGTTGGTGATTTTTGCTGGTGGACGATGGTTGGAAAAGCGCACGTACGGCGCCTGTGTGCAACGCGCTTAGCGTTGCCTGTCTTTGCATAGTTATCGAACAGTGATAATTAAATGGCTATTACGTCGAAATTTTTCTAGTGTGTAAGGGTAGCAACCCATAAGGAGATGACCATCATGCACACTCAGGTATTGAAAACGACACGTATAATGACTTTAGGCGCTGTGGCTGCGTTAACCATTGGTTTAGCGGGCTGCGGTACTTCTACTGGCGAGCGTGCAACAAGTGGCGCAGGTATTGGCGCTGCGGTAGGTGCAGGCGCTGCAGCAGCGACAGGTGGCAGCGTTACTCAGGGCGCGGTTATTGGTGGTGGTGTGGGTGCTGCCACGGGCGCCGCGACTGATTCAGACGATATTAACCTCGACTAAGATTTGATCGATTCGTTAGCGACAGAATCTCTTAACGACATAGCCGAAACCCGCGCATGCCCATATGAAAGTGATCGGCATGCGCGGCGTTGTAGTCAGGCCCTAAAACGTTCCCAAAGGTGTCGCAGGCACCGTCCCGTGCGGCGCGTAAGAACTCTCCCACCTCGCCTTCATCATCCCAGTTATTGATCAGCGAAATTCGCTGTCCGTTCTCAAACTGAAACCCCACTACATCCAGCGCTTCGGCGGTGGCGTGCTCGCTGCGTCTGCCGGTTTCGCGACCATACACATTACGACAGGCAAAGCTGCCAACGTGATTAACCTGACTCACCCGGCTGCCCATTATCTCCTCGGCGGCGGGCTGCAGCGCGTGGCGTTCGTACATGACCCAGGCCAATGCCATAGGGCAGGACGCCACGAAGCTCTGATTAAACGCGACGTCGCTTGACTGCATGCGCACGATATTGGTGAGAGGGCAGCTCGCCGTAGGGGAGTAATCTGCCAGCGGTGTGTAACGCAGCTCACCCGCCGGAACGGTATCTAGCGCGGCTAAACAGCCCTCGCGGTCATCCGCCAAACGGCTTAGCTTGAGTTGCGTGATAGGCGTAATGGGGTCACCAACATGCAGCGGTGCCCAGGGCGCCCATTGGCGGGGTATCTCAATAATGCCTTTTTGCAGGGCTACGCCCAGGGCAATAAGACCTAAAATAAATAGCGTACTGCGCATGCCTACCTCCCTGTATGTCACCGCCAACGCTACAGTCGCAGCGATGGGTGTGCGATACTGCGCAGCCTTGCTGCTCTGCTGCAGTCGCTCTACTTATTTTCGCTAACTGAAACTGAAGGGAACGCGCTTCATGTCCCAAGGCACGCTTTTTATCGTTTCTGCCCCGTCAGGTGCTGGCAAGACTAGCTTGGTACGTGAGCTAATTGAAAGCCTGGATGGGATTCAAGTCTCTGTGTCGCACACCACGCGCGCCAAGCGCGAGGGAGAAGTGAATGGTGTGAACTATCATTTCACTGACGTGGCCGAGTTTGAAGCGATGATCGCGCGCGGTGAGTTTTTTGAGTATGCCAAAGTATTTGATAATTACTACGGTACGTCGCGCCGAGCGGTAGAGGTTCTAATCAAAGCCGGGCAGGACGTCATCCTTGAGATCGATTGGCAAGGCGCCCAGCAAGTGCGCAGCCAAATGCCTGAATCAGTGTCGATTTTTATTCTACCCCCTTCACGCAATGAGCTGGAGCGACGCCTGGCTAGCCGCGGCACCGACGAGCATGCTGTGATTGCCCGGCGCATGCGCGATGCGGTAAGCGAAATGTCTCATTACCACGAATATGATTATCTCGTCGTGAATGATGACTTCACCACCGCGCTGCAAGAGCTGCAGTCTTTGGTGATCAGCCGACGTCTAAGCCGCCCGGTAATGAGCGAGCGCCATGCACCGCTATTAGCTGCGCTCTTGTCACAGGCGCCTGCGGTCGAGTAATCTATCTGGTTCTACCGTTTTTTAAATACGGTTTTAAATGCGTTTTTTTGCTGGGTCGACCCCGTTTGCTACTTTTAAACGGCGTCGGCCCGGTTCCGTCATAACAGGAAGGCTCCCATGGCTCGCGTAACCGTTGAAGATTGTCTTGAAAATGTTGAAAACCGTTTCAAGCTGGTGATGATTTCTACCCAGCGCGCTCGTCAGCTAGCGCGCGGCTCCCGCGATGCGCTGCTGCCGTGGGAAAACGATAAGCCCACGGTGATGGCGCTGCGTGAAATTGCCGCAGGCTTGGTTGATCACACGGTTCTGGACGAGCCCGTTGAAGCCGCTGTCCGTCCGCGCCCCGCTATGGCGCCTACTCATATCGACGACTAACGTTTTTAACGAAACCGATAGAGGCGCGGTAGATGTTCACCATTGATGACCTGGCCGATCGACTCGGCGGCTATTTACCCCCGGATGAAATCCAGCAGGTCAAACGCGCCTTTTATTACGCTGAGCAGGCCCATGATGGCCAGCGCCGGCGTTCAGGTGAGCCTTACGTCACCCACCCCCTCGCGGTGGCGAACATTCTTGCCAATATGCACATGGACCATCAAAGCCTGATGGCTGCCATGCTGCACGACGTTATCGAAGATACCGGCGTTTCTAAAAAGGCCCTGGTGACCCAGTTTGGTAAACCGGTAGCAGAACTGGTCGATGGGGTATCCAAACTTACTCAGATTACCTTTGAAGACAAAGCCGTCGCCCAGGCGGAAAATTTCCAGAAGATGGTGCTGGCGATGTCGCGGGATATCCGCGTCATCATCGTTAAGCTGGCCGACCGGCTGCACAATATGCGTACCCTGGGCGCCCTACGCCCGGATAAGAAGCGCCGCATTGCCCGTGAAACGCTGGAAATTTATGCCCGCATTGCCGGGCGGCTGGGCATCAACACTATTCGTGTTGAGCTTGAGGATCTCTCTTTTCAAGCGATTCACCCGATGCGCGCCGAACGCATCAAGCGTGCGGTGGCCAAAGCGCGCGGGCATCGGCGCAGCGCGATGCGTGAAATCCAGTCCTCGCTGCAAAAAAGCCTGGATGAAGATGGCCTGAACGGCACAGTGATTGGGCGGCAAAAACATCTACTGTCGATCTACAAAAAGATGCGCGACCAGCGTAAGCCCTTTGCAGAGATCATGGATGTCTTCGGTTTTCGCATCATTACTGAAGACGTTGCCAGCTGTTACCGAATTTTAGGCGTGGTACATAATCTCTATAAGCCGGTGCCCGGGCGCTTTAAAGACTATATTGCGATTCCTAAGGCCAATGGCTACCAGAGTCTGCACACCACCCTGTTTGGTTCCCGCGGTATGCCCATTGAGGTGCAGATTCGTACCCGTGAAATGGAAGCCATGGCCAATAACGGTATTGCCGCTCACTGGCTTTATAAAGCGGGGCAGACGTCGCACCCGATTGCTGAAGGCAGCCACGCTCGCGCGCGCGCCTGGGTTAAAGGGTTGCTCGAGATGCAGCGCCACGCAGGTGACTCGCTAGAGTTTATCGAACACGTTAAAAACGACTTGTTCCCCGACGATATCTACGTGTTTACGCCTAAAGGCGACATCATGGAGTTGCCACAAGGCGCGACCGTGATCGACTTCGCTTACACCGTGCATACCGATATTGGTAATAACTGCATTGCTTGCCGCATCGATCGCCACTTAGCGCCGCTTTCCACGCGCTTAGAGAGCGGGCAGACGCTGGAAATAATCACCGCCCCCGGTGCGCGCCCCAACCTTGCCTGGCTCAATTTTGTCACCACCGCCAAGGCGCGCTCGGCGATCCGCCATGCGCTGAAATACCAGCAGCAGACCGAAGCGGTCATGCTGGGTCGGCGACTGCTCAATAAAGCCCTGGCGCCGTTCGATACTAGTCTCGAAGAGCTGGATGAGAGCACTCTTAAGCGCGCCTTTAAAGAGTTGGATGTCTCTTCTGAGGAGTCGCTGTTAGAGTCGCTTGGGCTAGGCAATCGGATGACTCAAGTGGTCGCGCGCCGATTAGTCGATGCCGCGCACGGTGATGATAGCTATAAGCATCCCGCAGGCGTTGAGGGTAGCAAAGCCG
This sequence comes from Vreelandella neptunia, assembly GCF_022489065.1. Taxonomy (GTDB): domain Bacteria; phylum Pseudomonadota; class Gammaproteobacteria; order Pseudomonadales; family Halomonadaceae; genus Vreelandella; species Vreelandella neptunia_A. The sequence continues at coordinate 160,575 of NZ_JAKVTW010000004.1, forward strand.
TCATGATCAGCGGCAGTGAAGGCATGGTGGTGAACTTTGCGCGCTGCTGCCATCCGTTGCCAGGCGACCCGGTGGTGGGCCATCTTTCTACTGGCAAAGGCTTAGTGGTGCATCGCGCTGAGTGTAAAAACGTTATTGATAAGAACTTTGCCGATAAAAACGACCCCGACAAGCTGTTTGCGCTTGAGTGGTCGGATACCATTGACGAAGACTTCCCGGTTGCACTGCGTATTGAGATTGAGAGCCGCCGGGGGCTGGTCGCAGAACTGGCCGGTTTAGTGACCGATGCCGATGCCAATATCGAGCGTATTGGTATTGAAGAGCGTGATGCCCGCCTTTCCACCGTCAATCTGACACTGTCGGTTAAAGGGCGCGTGCACTTGGCTCGCATCATTAAACGCATCCGTAACCTTCCCAACGTTGGCAAAATTACCCGACTCGCCAACTAACACCCCATAAAACGACATGCTGATGCACTATCGGTAGTGTCAGCTATTGGTTGAGTCGGCTTGGCGCTAATTCGAACGACTTATTACCCACTGAAGGAGCGAGACATCGCATGAGCAATAAGGCTGTTATTAACACCAGCAAAGCCCCCGCTGCTATTGGCCCCTACTCCCAGGCTATTAAAGCGGGTAATACGGTGTATCTGTCTGGCCAAATCCCGCTAGACCCCGCGACCATGGCGATTGTGTCTGAGGATTTTGAAGCCCAGGCACGCCAAGTCTTCACCAACCTGCAAGCGGTGTGTGAAGAAGCTGCGGGCTCGTTAAGCGATATCGTTAAGCTGAACCTATATTTGGTCGACTTGGATAACTTTGCGATTGTTAACCAAGTCATGGAAGAGTTCTTCACCGCTCCTTTCCCTGCCCGCGCCGCTGTTGGCGTGAAAGCGCTGCCCAAAGGCAGCCAAGTGGAAGCTGAAGCGGTTATGGTAATTGGCGATTAACCAAGACGGTTAAACGCTGTTGACCTCTAGAAAGCCTCCCTCTTTGAGCACCTGCGCATAGCCTTCACGGTAGCTGGGGAAGCGGAACTGATAGCCAGTGTCGATAATGCGCTGGTTATCGCAACGTTTGCTGGTCCGGCGGCGTAAAGGCGACTGCATGGTCTCAGAGGCTTCGACTTTTAACTGAGTAGCCAACCACATCATCACGTTATGCATGGTAACCGGCTCACAGTCGCTGCCCAGGTAGATATTGGCCAGCGTCTCGCCGCTCTCTTGATAGCGAATCAGGTGGGCGATAATGCCGGTGCAGTCATCACGGTGAATGCGATTTGAGTAGATCACTGGAGTGATCGCCGCTACGCGGCCTTCAGCCACCTGATGGATCAGCCGGTCACGACCTGGGCCGTAAATGCCTGAGAAGCGAATGACCGTGCCGGGCAGTGAATGATTGATCAGCGCCTGTTCGGCTTCGCACATCAGTGTGCCAGAGAAGCTGGTCGAGTCGGCGGGGCTCTCTTCGTTAACGACTTCGCCCTCCTGCTGACCATGCACACTGGTCGATGAGACGAAAAATACCCGACGCGGCGGCGTTTTGTGCTGCTCCATGACGCTTAGCACGCGTTTTAAACCTTCCGGGTAGGCGCTTTGATAAGCACTCTCTTCGAAACGGTCGGCGCTGACGGTATAGACCACGTAGTCGGCTTGAGGAAGACGTTTGGCATCGGCCTCTTCAAGATCGTTTAAATCCAGCTTAAGCGGTTTAATGCCCGTGCCTTTTAGGGCCTCGACATTGCGACGTACGCCAATGACCTGGTGTCCTTCCTCGAGTAACTCGCGCCCAAGGTTGATCCCTATATCGCCACAGCCGATAATCAGTACGGTTAGCTTCACCGTGCTCACTCCTCTTGATTAATATTCCCTATTAGATGCAAAGTCTCTACCAACGATTACATGGAACCGTGACACTGTCGGTTTAGAACACGTCAGTTGAGAAAAACATTGGCAGAGTTTGCTTGTCCTTTTCCATCCCGCTGACTGTCACTATGTTAGTCACACGCTGCTACGAGAGGATGCCACTGGCACCGCTATGACTTTAACAGAACTTCGCTACATCGTAACCCTCGCCCAGGAGCGCCACTTTGGTCGCGCGGCTGAACGCTGTCATGTTTCGCAGCCGACACTCTCGGTGGCGGTGAAAAAGCTGGAGGAGGAGCTTGAGACAGCGCTGTTTGAGCGCTCCAAGTCCACCGTACAGGTGACCCCGCTGGGTGAAAAAATCGTTGCTCAGGCTCAGCGAGTGCTGGAACAGAGCACACTGATTTTTGAGCTGGCCAGCACTGGTAAAGATCAGTTGGCCAACCCGCTGCGTATTGGCGCTATTTATACTATTGGACCGTACCTATTTCCCCATCTAGTGCCCGCGCTTGCTAACGCGGCCCCGCAAATGCCGCTGTATATTGAAGAGGGCATGACCGGCACGCTGCGCGCCAAGCTACGCAGCGGCGAGCTGGATGTGATTATTGTGGCGTTGCCGTTTACCGAAACCGATGTGGTCACCAAGGCGATCTACGACGAAGACTTTGAAGTATTAATGCCCGCCGATCACCGCTGGGTAGAGCGAGAGGCAATCAATAAAGAGGACTTGCTGGAAGAGCGCCTGCTGTTGCTGGGGGAAGGCCACTGCTTCCGCGACCAGATTCTGGAAGCCTGCCCGGCGATTACCCAAAAACTCAATAGCCCCAACAATACGCTGATTGCGGAAGGCGGCTCGCTGGAAACCATTCGTCATATGGTTGCGTCGCGGTTGGGCATTACCGTACTGCCCCAGTCGGCGCTAGGCACCAATCAGTATGAGAATGCCATGTTAGTGAGTCGGCCATTTGTGGAGCCCGCGCCTTCCCGCACCGTGGCGATTGCCTGGAGGGCGAGTTTTCCACGCCCTAAAGCCATTGAGGCACTGATTCAGGCGATCAGCCACTGTCAGCAGCCTGCTCAGGCCGTGAAAAGCGCCCCATGAGCGATCTCTCCGCGCCCATTACGGCGTTGAAAGGTGTCGGCGAAGCGCTGGCGCTAAAGCTTGGTCGGTTGGGCATTGAGCGGGTGAGCGACCTGCTGTTTCACCTGCCGTTGCGCTACCAGGACCGTACCCGGCTAACGCCCATCGGCCAACTGCGCGCCGGGCAAGAGGCGGTCATCGAGGGGGAAGTGACCGCCTGCGATGTCGTCAAGGGGCGCCGCCGTAGCCTGCTGGTGCGGCTCCGCGATGGCAGCGGTATTTTGAGCCTGCGCTTTTTTCACTTCTCTCCTGCTCAACAGCAACAGCTGCGCCCTGGCGCCACGGTGAGAGCTTTCGGTGAAGCGCGGGCTGGGGCAACCGGTTTAGAGATCTATCACCCTGAATATCGTCAGAGTGGCGGCAGTGAGACCCCCGTAGAGGAGTATTTCACGCCGATTTATCCCACCACCGAAGGCTTGAACCAACTGCGGCTGCGAGCCTTGGCTCAGCAGGCGCTCGGGCTGCTGGATAACGCTCCCGAAGCGCTGCCCGATGTCATTCCCGATACGTTGCTCCAACGCTTTCAGCTACCGGGCCTCCACGCCAGCCTGCACTTACTGCACCAGCCGCCGCCCGATGTGAATATTGAACAGTTGACCAGTGGCCAACACCCGGCCACGCGCCGCCTAGCGCTGGAAGAGCTGCTCGCCCATCAACTAAGCCTGCGCGAGGTACGCCTGCGTATTCAGGCCGACGGCGCGCCTTCGCTTCCCTCTGGGCGCAGCCTGCAGGCGCGTTTTTTGGCCCAGTTACCGTTTGCGCTAACCGGTGCCCAGCGCCGCGTACTCGAAGAGATTGGCCACGACCTAAGCCGCCCAGCGCCGATGCTGCGCTTGATTCAGGGTGATGTGGGATCGGGTAAAACCGTGGTGGCCGCCATGGCCGCTCTCTGTGCCCTGGCAGGCAACTGCCAAGCGGCGATCATGGCGCCAACGGAAATCCTCGCCGAGCAGCACTACCGCTCGTTTAAAGCCTGGTTTGAGCCGCTGGGTATCGAAGTGGCGTGGCTGGCGGGCAAGCTTAAAGGCAAAGCGCGGCTAGATGCCAAGGCGGCGATTGCCGATGGCCGTGCGCGCATGGTGGTGGGTACCCATGCGCTATTTCAGGACGATGTGCATTTTGAATGCTTGGGGCTGGCGATTATTGATGAACAGCACCGCTTTGGTGTGCACCAACGCCTGGCGCTGCGTGAGAAAGGCGAGGCGGGCGGGCTCACCCCACATCAGTTGATCATGACCGCCACGCCAATTCCCCGGACTCTGGCCATGAGCGCCTATGCAGACCTGGATGTCTCGGTGATCGACGAGCTTCCCCCCGGCAGAACGCCGGTGAAAACCGTGGTGGTGCCCGATGAGCGTCGCCCCGAAGTAGTCGAGCGCATTCGGCTAGCCTGTAGTGAAGGCCGCCAGGCTTACTGGGTATGCACGCTGATCGACGAGTCCGAGGTGCTGCAGTGCCAGGCCGCCGAAGTTACCCGGGATGAGCTCACCGTCGCCTTACCTGAGTTGGCAGTGGGGTTGGTTCATGGGCGGATGAAATCCAGCGAGAAAGCCGAAGTAATGACCGCCTTTAAAGAAGGAGAGCTGGATCTACTGGTCGCGACCACGGTAATCGAAGTGGGGGTGGATGTTCCCAACGCCAGCCTGATGATTATCGAAAACCCTGAGCGGCTGGGGCTTTCCCAGCTTCATCAGCTACGTGGCCGGGTTGGGCGTGGCAGCACTGAAAGCTTCTGTGTGCTGCTTTATCATCCGCCGCTGTCGAAAAGCTCCCGCCAGCGCTTGGCAGTGATGCGCGAAACCACCGACGGCTTCCGCATCGCCGAGAAAGACCTGGAAATCCGCGGCCCTGGCGAAGTGCTAGGTACCCGCCAAACCGGCTTGGCGCAGATGAAAATTGCCGACTTGGAGCGCGATGCCGACCTTCTGGAGCGAGTGAGCGCTATGGCTCAAACGCTGCAGGGCAATTCTGAGGTTACCGCCGTGCTGGTACGCCGATGGTTAGGCGAGGCCGCGGGGCGTTATGGTCAAGTATGAATGCTAGTGCTACTCGAGATGGGCGCTTCGCTTCCCACCAACCGATTCGCCGCCTCGCCCAGCGGGGCCAGTTGCTCGGTAATAAGGCGTAGCTGGCTCTGAATAGGGCGGTAGAGGTTGATCGCCTGTTCGTCCGCTACTGCTCCACTCTGCCCTTCTAACTGGGTTAGCAGTTCAGCGGCTTGATCCGTTAGTGCCTCAACCGGCTGGCGCTGGCGTAACCGTTCCGCAATCTGACCCAACAGCTCACCAATGCGCTTTGCTACCGGCACCAACGTGGCGTCGTCTTCATCATCTGCCAACTGATGGCGATGGGCGCCTAACGCTGAAAGGTGGCTCAGCAGAGTGTTGGAGAGCACTAGAAAGCGCAGGCCATTGTCTGCGTCCAGTTTCCGGTAGTGACCCGGCTCATGAAGCATATTGGTGAGTAGCGTGGAGAGCGCAGCATCCGCGTTATGGGCATTGCGCCGCGCTAGGCGATAGGCCAAGTCATCCTGTTTGCCTTCCTCGTACTGATGGATGATTTCTTCCAAGTAGCGGCGGTGGTTATTCAGCGCATTGGCGGCCTCGCGGTAAAGCCTGCGTCCCTGCCAATCGGGCAGAATGAAAAACACCGCTAAGCCTGCAATCAGCGAGCCGATCAAGGTATCGAAAAGGCGCGGTAATATCAGGTTAAAGCCATCGCCGACTTGGTTGAAGCTGCACAACACCAGCAAGGTGATAGAAGCGGTGGCGATCACATAGTGTTTCTCGCGGTTGGCGAAGAACGACACCCCCGCGGCCACGGCGATCATGCTTTGTACCAGCGGATGCGGGAAGAGGCTGATTGAGGCCCATCCCACCACCAAGCCGAGTACCGTGCCCAACATCCGCTGAGATAAGAAGCGTCGCGTGGTGGCGAAGTTGGGGCGGCAGACAAATAGGGTGGTAAGCAGAATCCAAAAACCCTGTTCGGGGTCGATCCATTGCAGAATCCCGTAGCCTGTCATTAACGCAATCGAGAGTCGCACCGCGTGGCGAAAGGTGGGGGAACCAAGGGTAAAATTCAGGCGCACCCGCTTCCAGGCTTCCTGCATGCTTGAGGGCGAGCGGTCATAAAGCGAGCTGTCGCGTCGCTCTTCGCTGGCATCAGGGTTGTGGGCACTGGCGAGCTGGTTTTCCAACGTGGCCAGGTTCTCTGCTAGGGCACTCAAGGGGTAAAGCAGCGGACGCCATTCGGGTTTTCCCCGGTCGCGCAGGTTCTCAATTGAGGCGTGTAGATCGGCCAGCGCTTCTTCGCTCTGCTGGTGGTCAAACGGTCGGTTGAGCAGCAGCGATTTGGCCAGTTGACGGCAGGAGCGCCCTTGCTGATCCAGCAGCCGCTGACAGCGAAACAGTACATCGTGGTGGAAAAATGCTTTGCTGAGCGCGCTGTACGGGTAGTGAGTGGAACTGGCGCGCTCGTGAATATCCTGGGCAATAAAGTAAATCCGCAGGTAGCGGTTGAGCTTGCGGTCACCGCGCTGACCTTCAAGCCGCCTAAAAATCATCTCTTTGGCTTGATTCAGGGCATCGACGACTTTACCGTTTTGCCGCGCTAGCGCCACCCGGCGCGCTTCTACATCGACACCACGTACCGGCTCAAACAGCGCCGATTTCAGAATCAAAAACTCACCCAGCGCCTTGTACACGCGCGCCATGCTCTGTTTCACCGGCTGGCGCGAAAATAGCGCGCACCACACGATTGAAATTAGCCCGTACCAGACGGCCCCCGCCAACAGCAGCAGTTGGCGTGCGGCCACGTCTTCATCTACCCCGCCGTGCTGCTCAATATTGATCATCGAGTAAATCGACAGGATTAGCGTGCCGGAGGCAATCGTGGCATAGCGCTGCCCAATGGCGCCGAGCATAATCAGGGTAAAGGTGGAAATACCTAGCCCAATAACAAACAGCCACGGCCAGGGAAACAGCCACTGGACAATAAAGGACGCCGAGGTAAAACATACCAGCGTTACCACCAGGGCTTGAAAGCGGCCTTGCCAGCTGTCGTCGGTTTCTGACAGGGCGCAGGCGATGATACCCAGGAAAAGCGGAATGACCAGCGCGACATCACCCATTAGACCGCTAAACAGCAATGCACCGCTAAACGCTATAAAAACACGCAGACTGTAGGCGAATTTATCCAGCGTCCAAAGGCGCCGTAGCGGCAATGAAATGGGCATAGACTCTCTTATAAGTGTTTATTAGACTTTAGTATAAACGTGTGAAGGCTAGATGTCGCTACCTCGGCTCTCAACGTTTGAGTGTACTAAAAAATAGCGCACTAAAGCCCTATGATTGGAACGCTAACTTTTTCGATACTCGGAGTGACACTAAAAAAAACAGGAACACTCCAATGGATCTCAAGCTACTGCTGGACTGGCGTCTGCACCTAATGGTGATCGTGACGTCAATGTTTGCCGAGTGGATAGGCATTGTGCGCATTCCTCTCGGACCGGGAACACTGCTGTTATTACCTCTACTCTACGCCTTTATCATTGGCGTACTCTTCAACCCCCACCTTTTCTCGGTAATGGGCAAGGTCATTCCCAAGCCGGTCAGCAATGCGGCTGGCCCAATCATTCTAATCGCTATTTTGCCCTTTATTGCCAAGTTCGGTTCTACCATTGGCCCCGCCATTGAGCAGATCATCGCCGCAGGCCCTGCGCTGATACTCCAAGAGCTGGGCAATCTCGGCACCATGCTGATCGCGCTGCCCTTTGCCGTATTGGTCCTCAAAATGGGCCGGGAAGCGATTGGCGCGACCTATTCCATTGCTCGCGAACCTAATATTGCCATTATCTCAGACCGTTACGGGCTCCGAAGCCCTGAAGGCATCGGCATTATGGGCGTCTACGTGGTAGGCACCATGTTCGGTACGCTCTATTTTGCCTTGATGGCGGGCTATATCGCTTCACTGGATATTCTCGACATTCGTGCTCTGGCCATGGCCTGCGGGGTGGGCAGTGGAAGCATGGTAGCGGCATGTTCGGCGGCGTTAGCAGAAGCAGTCCCGGGTTCCCGTGATGAACTGCTGGCCTTTGCAGGGGCAAGTAATCTGCTCACCTATGCCACAGGACTATATATCTCACTATTTATCGCGCTACCGGTTACCGAGTGGATGTACAAGCGCTTAAAAGGCTCGCGTCAGGAGGTTCGTCATGAAAACCCATGAAAGCGGCGTTGATCAGTTTGATGCTGAAGCCTTAAAAGAGCTGCGCCCAGAAAACCAACTCGGCAAAACGGCCTTGGTGCTGGCGGCGGTGTGCGTGTCGGCGTGGTTCAGTAACGTAGTCAACGGTTCGCCCTTGTTAGAGGCACTGCCCGGCATGCTGATTCTGTATGTCATGGTCATCATCGGTTTGGTGATTGGGCGGGTATGCCCGTTTTACCTGCCCAGCGTGGCCTGGGTGTCGCTGATTAGCATTATCGCGACGCTGCCGTTCTTCCCCGGTAACGGCTGGATAATCGCAAGGCTGGCTGAGGTAGATTTTCTGGCGGTGGTAACGCCGGTATTGGCCTATGCCGGGCTGGCACTTACAGGCCGTGAGTTTTCCATGTTCAAGCAAACCGGTTGGAAGCTGGTGATCGTGGCCTTGCTGGTATTCACCGGTACCTTTATCGGCTCTGCCGTTGTCGCTCACGTAATGCTTTAAGGATAGGACGATGACTGCTTCAGTTAAGTTACCGGACAACGCTGAGCTCGCCGCCTGGCGCCACGATTTCCACCAGCATCCTGAAACGGCCTTTGAGGAGCACCGCACCAGCGCGCGCATTGCAGCGTTACTGACAGAGTGGGGCTTTGAGGTGACCACGGGCATCGCGGGCACAGCGGTGGTTGCCGCCTTGGATGGCCAGCACGGTGAAGGCAAGACTATCGGCCTGCGGGCCGATATCGACGCTCTGGATATTCGCGAAGAGACGGCGCTTGCCTACGCTTCGCAAACGCCCGGAAAAATGCACGCCTGTGGCCATGATGGCCATACCACGATGTTGTTAGGCGCTGCCTGGGCGCTAAAGCAGCAGCCGGATTTCAAAGGCCGGGTGGTGTTTATCTTCCAGCCCGCCGAAGAGAATGCGGGCGGCGGCCGGGTGATGGTTGAAGAGGGGCTGTTTGAATACTTCCCGATGGATGCCGTGTACGGGTTGCATAACTGGCCTGGGCTGCCGGTGGGTGTCGCGGCGGTACACGATACCGACGTGATGGCCGCGTTTGATATTTTCAGCCTGACGTTAACCGGTAAAGGCTGCCACGCGGCGATGCCGCACTTAGGCATTGATACGGTGCTGGCAAGCTGCCAATTGATCAGCCAACTGCAAGGGTTAGTGAGCCGCGAAACGCCCCCCGATAAATCGGCGGTGCTGAGTTTCACCAGTATTAACGCAGGGGATACATTTAATGTGATTCCCGAGCAGGTAGCGCTGCGTGGCACGCTGCGCTGTTTTGATATGGCGCTTAAGGAGCATTTAGAGGCGCGCTTTAAACAGGCGATTGCCAGCTTAGCAGAGTTCCACGGTTTAACCGTTGAGCTGGATTACCAGCGCTGCTACCCCGCTACCATTAATACGCCGGAACACGCCCAGCACTGCGCCACGGTTCTGGAAAGTTTGTTAGGCCCAGGCAATGTGATCCGTAACTCACCACCGAGCATGGCTTCTGAGGATTTCTCGTTTTTACTCGCCGAGCGCCCCGGGGCTTATATCTGGATGGGCAACGGCGAGGACTCCGCCTCATTGCATAACCCGCACTATGACTTTAACGACGCGCTGTTACCGCTAGGGGCGCGCTACTGGGTAGAGCTGGTAAGAGCGCTACTCGTCTAACTTATTATCGTCATTTAACGATTCTTCTTAACTAACTGCGTTCTTCGCTCCCTGATGCCCAATGGGTAGGGGAGCGTCTACGCCCAATATCGACACCGAACATAGCGTTTCGCCATCAACAAACGCTTAGGGAGTTTTAAGATGTCTTTAACCATTACCGTTATCGGGCTGGGTCAGATGGGCGGCAATATGGCGCTTACCCTTAAAGCAGCAGGGTTTGCAGTCACGGGCAGCGATCTGTTTGAAGCTGCACGCTCAAAGCTCGAAGGCCTCGGCCTGGCCGTCGTTGCTCCTGATGCCCTGCCCGTAAGCGATGTTTATCTGCTGTCGCTGCCCACCTCAGCCCATGTGCGTGAAGTGATTGAGCAATCACCGGGCCTGCTCACGCTGGCGCCGAAAGGCAGCGTGATTGTCGATACGTCAACCAGCGACCCCGCCGTGAGTCGTGAATTAGCCGAAAAAGTCACCGCCGCAGGCCTTCTTTGGTTGGATGCCCCGGTAAGCGGTGGGCCCAAGGGTGCTGCCAGCGGCAAGCTGGGGATGCTGTTGGGCGGCGATGAAGCCACCATTGAGCGGGTAACGCCGATGCTGGAGGCGATGTCGGCCAAGCGTACCCATGTGGGCGGACCCGGCAGCGGTCATGTGGTGAAACTTGCCAATAATTACCTGTGTGCGGCGCACTTGATAACTACCGCTGAAGCCGTGGCAATGGCAGCCAAAGCGGGCGTCGGCCCCGCTGCCTGCTTGGCGGGCATTAATAGTGGCTCCGGGCGCAGCGCGATTAGCGAGGTGAACTTCCCCGAGTGGGTGCTGAGCGAGCGTTTTGACTCTGGCTTTACCACTGGCTTGATGCGCAAGGATCTGCGCTTGGCCCGGGACGCCGCTGAACAATTGGGCATTCCGCTACCTCTGCTACAAGCCGTTGTTGATGCTTGGCACGCCAACCCCGAACAGCCCACCGACAGCGATGACTTCAACCATATCACTACGTCGATTTTAGCCCGTGCCAGCCAAGCGGAGAGCAACCAATGAGCTCACTTAGCCAACACGCCTGCGACCATCTTGCAGCACTACTGAAAGGCTTCGGTTTAGCCGCGAGTACACCTTTAAGCAACTGGATTGATGGCCGTTTAGTCGCCGGAGAAGGTGAAGAGATCACCCTGATTAATCCTGCCACTGGCGAAGCGCTGGTGAGCTACCGCGACGCGGGCGCTGGGCTAATTGAACGCGCCACTCAGGCTGCTGTGCGGGGCCAGCGCGAGTGGGTGACGCTAACCGCCAGCGAGCGTGGGCGGCGTATGAATGCCGCTTTGCGCGGTTTGGAGGGCCATGAAGAGGCGCTGGCGCAGCTGGAAAGCGTCGTCGCAGGTAAGCCGATTCGTGACTGCCGGGCTGAAGTGGGCAAAGTGCGAGAGATGTTTGAGTACTATGCGGGCTGGTGCGATAAGCAGCACGGCGAAGTGATTCCGGTGCCTACCTCGCATCTTAACTACGTGCACCACGTGCCCTATGGCGTAGTGGGGCAGATTACACCGTGGAACGCGCCGATGTTTACCTGTGCCTGGCAGCTGGCGCCCGCCATTGCTGCAGGCAACGCTGCCGTATTGAAACCCTCTGAGTTAACGCCGTTCACCTCGGTGGTGATTGCCAAGCTGTTGGAAGAGGGGGGCAAAGGAGTGTCTCAAGGTCTGCCTAAAGGGCTGATCAATATCGTCAACGGGCTGGGAAAAACGACCGGCGCGGCACTGACTGACCACCCCACTATCAGCAAACTGGTATTTGTCGGCTCGCCCCAAAGTGGCCGGATGATTGCCGAAGCGGGCGCGCGGCGGTTGGTACCCAGCGTGCTAGAACTGGGCGGCAAATCGGCCAATATTGTATTTGCCGATGCCAAGCTGGATGAAGCGGTAGCGGGCGCCCAAGCCGCCATTTTTGCCGCCGCTGGCCAAAGCTGTGTGGCAGGCTCGCGCTTATTGATTGAGCGCTCAGTGTTTGAGCAGGTCACTACCCGCTTGGCGCGTGCTGCGGAGCAGATTGCGGTGGGTCTACCCAGCGATGAGGCAACCCGTATGGGGCCGCTACAGAATCGCCGCCAATTTGAGCAGGTCACTCGCATGATTGAGGCCGCTGAAGCGGCAGGCGCGAGAGTGTTAACGGGTGGCAAGCGTCCCGAAGGCTTGCCTGACGAAGCCCACGGCTATTTTATTGCCCCGACTGTGCTGGTCGATGTTACGCCGGAGATGGAGATCGCTCAGCAAGAAGTGTTTGGACCGGTATTGGTGGCCATGGCCTTTGATGATGAAGCCCAGGCCATTCAACTCGCCAACGAAACCCGCTTTGGTTTGGCCGGAGCCGTTTGGAGCCAGGACGTGGCGCGGGCGCATCGTGTCGCCGGGCAGTTACGGGCAGGAACGGTGTGGATCAATAGCTACAAAGCGATCAGCGTGATGTCACCGTTCGGTGGTTTTGGCGACAGCGGTTTTGGCCGTTCCAGTGGCTTGGACGGCCTACGTGAATACACCGTGCCGCAAAGCGTCTGGGTGGAAACCGCGCCAGAAGCAAGCGTTGCGTTTGGTTACGGCAGTGGTGTCGGTTGATTGTTCGGCGGCACCTGAAGGTATTGGGCTAACCTGCTGGGGCGATTCGCCCCAGCATCGTGAGGAGTTACTGCAATGAGCTTTGGCATTGATCACCCCTTAGTCGCGGTAGCCGATTTAGATGTGGCAGCCGAGCGCGCGGAAGCATTGGGTTTTACCCTCAATCCACGCCACAGCCACCCTTGGGGTACCGATAACCACCTGCTGTTTTTACACAATAATTTCATTGAGTTAATCGGCATTGCCCATCCAGAGCTGACGGATTACCGTGATAGTAACGGCTTTCAATTTGCCAAAGTGGTTGAGGCTCGCTTAGCCATTGGCGAGGGGATTGCCATGCTGGCCTTAGAAAGTGAAGCAATGTCGACGGATCATGCGCTGTTGACTGCGCGTGGTTTTGAAGGGCACTCGCCTATTGAATTTCGCCGACTGGCGCATCTCGCCAGTGGTGATGTGGAAGTGGGCGTCGCATTAAATATCCTCCATGACCCTCAGCAGCCTTTCCTTACCCAGTTTTTATGCCAGCAATTGCGTCCCGAGCTGTTTCGCACAGACCCTTCTCTTGAGCGGCACGCTAATACGGCGAAGTCTATTACCGATATTTGGTATGTGTCAGATAACCCTGCTCGAGATGCGGAGCATTTTCGTCGTATCCATGGCGATGCAGCGATTCAAGCGCAAGCGGGGGGCTTTAAAATCCACACCGATAAAGGGGTTTGCCATTTATTAAGTGATTGGGCAATAGGTGAGCACTTTGAGGTGTTGGAAGGGCTCTCGTCAGTGCCCGCCAGGGCGGTGGCGTTAACACTGGCCTGTGAGGATATTGCCGCGGCGATGAATCATTGGCAGCAGCGCTCACTACCTTTTGTACCAGTGAACGCCCATGAGGCCGACATACCGCCTGAGGTGTTAGGCGGAACAGTGATACGCTTTTGTCAAACCACTGGGTGAGAGCACCAATAATGACCGAGACCTCAGATTTAGGCGCCCACGTCTTTAATGACCATGGCGCGCTAATTCAAAGGTGAGCGCCTCCTCAAAATTCAGCAGAATGCTTTTTGGGGGCAAACGCCGTTGTACTCGGCAATATTGAAATTGGTGAGGGCGCGCGAATCGGTGCTGGCGCCATTGTCACAAAAAGCGTAACCGCTGGAGCGACTGTGGTGGGACTGCCTGCGACTGCGCGCTAATTAATATCGCGAAACGCCTGCATCCAGCGCTGCAAATGGCGCAGTAACAGAATACTGGCCTTGGGTTGCTGGCGGCCAACGCGTGTAACCATGTGGGCGTGGGAGCGCTGAAACAGCGGGTTGTCTACCGGGCGAGCTACTAGCGTTCCAGCTTCTAAATCATGGGCGACGGCAAAAGCAGGCAATAGGGTAATGCCCATGCCGCTGCGCACGTACTGAGCCAACACCACCATTGAATTAGTGTTCATGGCTAGGCGTGGAGCAATCCGCGCCTGCTGAAAGGCTTGATCAACCATTTGGCGAACCCCGTGGCTGGGATCCCACATGGCCATGGGCTGAGCACTAAGCTGGGTCAGCGTTAGCGGTGCTGGGTGATTGGCTAAAGGGTGATCGGGAGACAGAATTGCCATTAGCGGTTGGGGGCTGGATGCCCAAAAGCGTAGCTGAGGGTGGGTGCGTTCGTGGAACATTAAGCCGATATGGCTATGATCCTCTACGACGGCTTCAATGATGCCCGAGGTGCCAGCGATATGAATATCGAGCTGGATACCTGCATACAGCTGAGTAAATTCATGTAGCGGGGAAGCCACCAAGTCACTGACAAACCCTTCACCAACAGTCAGGGATATCTTGCCGGTTTCCATGCGCTGGTAGGATTCAAGTGACGCAATAAAGCCTTCGTCTAATGCACCGCGCCGCTCGCAGTACTCGAGCAGCATTTCACCTACCGGGGTAGGTGAAATGCCGTCGCGCTGACGCTCCATGAGCGTTGCTCCCAAGGCTTCTTCCAGCAATGCAATTTGCCGACTGACGGCCGAAGGAGCAATGTCTAAGCGCGCCGCTGCGCGGCGCACGGAGCCCGACTCCAGAGTAACGCGGAAGTACACTAAGCGTTGATGAGGTATATCCATCGTTAGCTGTTATACCTCTGCTCTTTCTTTGGCTAAATTTATTTAGCCTAGATAATTACCCTGTGCCAATCATGAAGTACTACAAATATTTGAGCAGTCTTTGCAGCTTATTCATATCGGCGGAGTCGCCTACTAAGCGCACGTTGCCGCTCATCATGCCGTCAAGAAAGGCTTGCTGAGTTGGCTTTTTAAGTACTTTTAACGCCGTGGCTTGATCTCGGAAACGCAGTTCAAGATCTAAGTCAACGGGAAGCCCTTTACCGGTGCTGATGCCTTTTGGCGTCATCCGGTAGTGGCGGGCAATGCTTAGATCTTCCGTGGCAATTCCCCAGTCCAAGCCGCGCATACGCTCTAGCTGTTCACGAAAGCGCGGCTTGCGGCGCAGGGCGCGTTTGAGCAGTACGCCCAGCAGCCACAGCGTCAGCTTGAGCTTCATTAGGAAACGGCGTCCTTAAGTGCTTTACCCGGCTTAAAGGCGACGTTTTTGCTGGCTGGAATTTGTAGCGGTGCACCGGTTTGCGGATTTTTACCGGTACGCGCTGCGCGCTCACGTACGGTGAAAGTGCCAAAACCAATCAAAGCAACATCTTCACCCTTGGCACAACTGTTGGTGATCTCATCCAGAATAACGTTGAGCACTTGGCCTGCCTTATCTTTGGACAGGTCAGCACTTTCAGCGATGGCAGCAGCGAGTTCAGGTTTGCGCATAAGGAATCTCCCTTTAGTAAACAATCGAACTTTGTTAAAGAATCGAGCGTAAAGCAAATGCATGTTGTTGGGTGCGTCACCAACACTAGGTGAGCTTCTCTAGCCTAGTCGTGAACGCGGCGAAAATCAGCCTAGCAGCGAAGGTGCTGCTCTGGAAAGCTCCACTTTCCTTCTCACGCAGCCACCTGTCAACGCAAAACCAATCAAACGTCCGTCTTTATTTTCGGCCAAGGCACTGATATCTCCGCCTTCACCTTCTATTCGCCAGCGTTCAGGCACGGTGGTTGGTGGGTAGGCGACCACTGGCAGTAGAGGTGTTTTAACCACTATCGGCCATGTGCCGAAACTGACTGGTGTTGGGGAACCCGTGAGGGTTGCTGCCAATGCCTTGGCGCTCGCTTGCAGCGGTTGTACGTACATGGCATTAACGCCATCGACGCAGGCCACATCGCCCAGGGCATAGATGTTCGGGTTCGATGTACGCAGTAGGCGGTCAACTTCGATACCACTAGGCGAGACGCTAAGACCCGCGGCTTCGGCAAGCACCGAACGGGGTGTAAGCCCGGTTGCCATCAGGATGAGGTCGGCGCTGACAGCATCTCCGTTATCCAACCGTAATTCGATGCCATCAATGCTGCTCGGGGCTAATGAATCAATTGAGCGGCCTAGACAGAGACGGATGCCAGCTTCATTGAAGGCATCGCCTAAGGCGTTGCCCAACGGTGCTGGTAGCAGGCGCGGAAGCAGTGTGGCTTCAGGAGCAATGACGCTGACTTGATGCCCGCCTGCGTGCAGGTCGTTGGCAAATTCACAGCCGACTAACCCTGCGCCAATAATGGCTACTCGTGTAGGGCCGTGACCTAATGCCTTATGAAAACGGCGGTAG
The DNA here is from genome assembly GCF_022489065.1 of Vreelandella neptunia. Classification (GTDB taxonomy): domain Bacteria; phylum Pseudomonadota; class Gammaproteobacteria; order Pseudomonadales; family Halomonadaceae; genus Vreelandella; species Vreelandella neptunia_A. The sequence continues at coordinate 176,750 of NZ_JAKVTW010000004.1, forward strand.
TCGTCTAAATCATTGATGGTAAAGCAGCGTGGGGCCACATTAGGAGCGATGCTGAAGGGCACTCGTGGCGCAGCGCCGGTGGCTAATACTAGCGTGTCGTAGCTGAGCACTTGGTCTTGTTCAAGAAGGATTGATCGGTTATCCACATCCAGTGCGCGCACGGGGGTGTGGATAATTACCCGGGCCTGCAATTCATTACCAAGCTCAGCGGCACTCCGCTGGGCTAATTTATCGGGTATGAGACCTTTGGCAAACCCAGTCGATAACAGAGGCTTGCTGTAGTCTTCGCCGCTGTCTGCACTCACTAGGGTGATTGAGCGTTGGTCGCCCAGGCGGCGCAAGGCGCGGGCAAGGCCAACGCCTGCCATGCCAGTGCCAATAATTACCAGTGCAGCGTGAGATGGCGTATTTTGTGTTTGGGTTGCGGGCATGCAGACACCAAAAGAGTCGTTAAAAAGATTGCTGAAACAAAAGCCTACTAATACCCCATGTTACACTAGCCAGCCCGTTTATTGCCTTGGAGAACTTGGTGACGCCTGCTGCTTTTCGGCAAACTCCTCCCTTTTCGCGCTGGCGTCCCCTTGCTGCTGCGCGCCCTGCCATGAGTGCTTCCTGGTGGCAGTGGGTTGCTTCTACTGACTCGTTAACCGCCCGCTTAATAGCTGCCGGTGGTGACAAGCCATTTCGAGTGCGGCTGCTACGCCAGGGCGTAGGCTGGCCGCAGCAGGATGAGGCCCAGGCGATTGGCATCGGCGCCAAACGTTACGCATGGCTGCGTGAAGTAGCGCTGTGTTTAGATAACACGCCATGGGTCGTGGCGCGCTCGGTTGCCCCGCTTACGCAGTTAAAGGGTCAGCGTTTGAAAGGATTAGGCGAGCGTTCGCTGGGTAGCTGGCTATTTCGGCAGCCTGGTTTAGTGCGTGGGCCGCTGGAGGCCACCTCTCGCCCCCCTCAATTTGCTAGAGCGAATGGAATAGAGAGTTACTGTGCTTGGGGCAGGCGCTCGGTGTTTTATCACGGCTGTCAGGAAGGCGGGTTATCGTTACTGGTTCAAGAGTACTTTTTGCATGCGATGGCGGATGAACTTGATCTGCCTTCGCGCTAGGCTAGCAGCTGTGTTTTATTTTTCGTGAGGTAAGCATGGATCGTTCACTGTTGCGGCCGCAGGGATGGGCTCGCGTGGCAGATTTTTTTCAGCTGATGCGCTTGAATCGACCTATTGGCACGTGGCTGTTGATGTGGCCGACGCTTTGGGCGCTCTGGTTTGCCGCTGAAGGCGTACCCGGCCGAAACACCCTGCTGATTTTTATCGCGGGGGTTTACGTCATGCGTGCAGCTGGCTGTGTGGTGAATGATTATGCCGATCGTCATTTTGACGGCCATGTGAAACGTACTAAAACTCGTCCGCTCGCGACGGGTCGCATCAGCGAAACCGAAGCTCAACTGCTGTTTATTGGCTTGGTCACCGCGGCGTTTATTCTGGTGATACTGACCAATTGGTTTACGGTTCTGCTCTCGCTGGGCGGTGTGCTGCTGGCCATCATTTATCCGTTTATGAAGCGCTATACCCACTTTCCACAGGTGGTGTTGGGGGCGGCATTTTCATGGGCGATCCCGATGGCCTTTGGCGCCATGCTGGGCTATGTCCCGCTGGAAGCGTGGCTGCTTTTCTGCGCAAACGTACTATGGACAGTGGCTTACGATACCCAGTACGCCATGGTTGATCGCGACGATGATATAAAAATTGGTATTAAATCCACGGCCGTGCTGTTTGGTAGTGCGGATCGCTTAATGATTGGCTTGTTGCAGGCGGCCACGTTGTTGCTGTTGGCATGGGTGGGTTGGCGAGTCGATTTAGGTGGATTTTTCTGGTTGGGGCTGGTCGCTATGGCAGCGACTTTTCTGCACCAACAGCGCTTGATTCGCCACCGTGAGCGGGATGCGTGTTTTCAGGCATTTCTCAATAATCACTGGTCGGGCCTGCTGATATTTGCCGGTATCGCGCTAAGTTGGTGGCCTGTGGTGGGTCAATAGCTGCTATTGTCATGTAACTGTCATCAAGTCATGGTGTTATCGTCACTGACATGTCATTGAACTCGTTTCTTTGAACAATTTTCTTTGAGCTGTATTTCATTGAACACCGTGAGGCATTGGTATGACCGCCAAGACCGTTCTGATTGTCGATGACGAAGCGTCCATTCGCGAGATGATCGCAGTAGCGCTGGAAATGGCTGACTATCGCGTGCTTGAAGCGGATAACGCCCAGGATGCCCATGCTATATTGGTCGACCATCAGCCTGATTTAGTACTGCTCGACTGGATGATGCCTGGCACCAGCGGTATTGAGCTAGCCAGGCGTTTAAAGCGCGAGGAAGCCACCGCCGAGATTCCCATTATTATGCTTACCGCTAAGGGCGAAGAGGATAATAAGATTCAAGGGCTTGAAGCTGGCGCAGATGACTACATCACCAAACCTTTTTCGCCCCGCGAATTGGTGGCACGGCTGAAAGCGGTGCTGCGCCGTGCGACCCCGCGTGGTGTTGAGGATCCGATTGAAATCAATGGCCTGCTGCTTGATCCGGTAAGCCACCGGGTTAGCGCCCATGGTAAAGCGTTGGAAATGGGGCCAACAGAGTATCGTCTGCTGCAGTTTTTTATGACCCATCAAGAGCGCGCTTACACACGTAGCCAACTGCTTGACCAAGTGTGGGGAGGCAATGTGTATGTCGAAGAGCGTACCGTTGATGTGCATATTCGCCGCCTGCGCAAAGCGTTAGGCGACGTGCATCAAAACCTGATTCAAACGGTTCGGGGTACCGGATACCGTTTCTCTGCACGGGTGTAAATGTGCGCCTATGGAGCCGTGAACTGTGGCGAATAGCGTGGCTGGCCACGCTAGGAACTTGCTTAGGCTGGTTGCTGGGCTCAGCAGGACTAGGGCTTGCGGCAGGGCTTGCGGTTTGTCTGTTCTATCACTTGCGGCAGCTGCGCGAACTCTACTTATGGCTCACCCTTCATCCTCATGACGAACCGCCTGCCGCTCGTGGTATGTGGGGAGAGCTGTTCGATCGATTATACCGCTATCAGAAAAGCCAACGTATAACGCAAAGTAGGCTGCGCTCTACTTTAGCGCGTATTCAAGAGTCATCCGAAGCGATGCGCGATAGTGTTGTCATGCTGGATCGCCACGGTGATTTAGAGTGGTGGAACAGCGCTGCCACCGCCATGCTCGGGCTACAAACCGCCCATGATAGAGGGCAGCACATCACCAACCTGCTGCGCGAACCCAGTTTTATCAGTTACTTTAATGCCCGAGATTATAGTGAACCGCTAACGCTAACCTCGCCCATTGATGAGCGCCGCATTCTGCAGTATCAAATTACCTTATATGGAGACGATGAGAGGCTAGTGATGGCACGGGATATCACTCGCTTGCACCGCCTTGAGCAGATGCGGCGTGATTTTGTCGCCAACGTTTCCCACGAGCTGCGCACCCCTCTAACCGTTCTTTCCGGCTATCTCGAAACCTATAGCGATATCGCTGATCAGCTTCCTCCGCGACTCGGTAAGAGTATTCACCAAATGCAGGAACAGACGCAGCGAATGCAGAATTTGGTCAATGATCTACTACTGCTCTCGCGTTTGGAAATCGACCAGGGCGGTAAAGATCATCACCCACTGAATCTTGGGCCTTTACTGCAAAGTATTTGTGCTGATGCGCTGGCGTTGTCGAATCAGCGTCATACAATCACTGTTGCCCTTGAAAGCGATGCACGCCTGCTGTGTAGCGAGCAGGAGATTCGCAGCGCCATCTCTAACCTGGTCTTTAACGCGGTTCGTTACACCCCGGCAGGCAGCCAAATTACATTACGCTGGCAAGGTAATGCCGCTGGTGGTGGTTCAATTGACGTTGAAGACAACGGGGAAGGGATCGATCCGGTACATATCCCCCGATTAACCGAACGTTTCTACCGAGTTGATAAGGGCCGCAGCACTGCGACCGGTGGTACAGGTTTAGGATTAGCCATCGTTAAGCACGTATTGTTACGCCATGATGCGCAATTACAGATTGAATCCCACCCCGGTAAAGGCGCGTTATTCCGTTGTTCATTTCCCCCTTCTCGTCTTTTAGCGCCTAGTAAGTAGTCCCGCCGCACAATACTTGTAGAGGTGTGCAATATTGGCATGTAAGATTGGTAAAACTTTACTCATGTGCCATTTTTACACAGCATTCCCGCCTGTATTTCGCTTTTCAAACGCCTATTTTCTTTCATTTTATCCTTATTAAGATGCTGTTTTTATTGAATTTAATATTTTATTACGGTTTTTTGGCATATCCGATGCAATACATTAAGTAAGGAAGACGACAGCAGGAAATGCTGGCTTTTAGATAGGCCCTTCTTTCTTAACTAAGCGGTACCAAACAGCGATCGGAGGTGGAATATGATGTCCAAGGATTTTCTCAAGAAAGCTGGCATTTTAGGTGTTTCTTTTGGTCTGATGGCAAGCCCATTGGCCTTTGCACAAACAGATGAAAACTCTGCAATTGATGAGAATCAGGGTATCACGGCAGATGAACAGCCGATGGATAGCCATTCTCAAGACGCAGCATCTGGCGATTATGAAAAAGAAGATTTGACTACCGATCACGGTACTCAGGGACCAGATACAGTTGATGATCCAGAATCGACAGGTATGGGCAGTGACGAAGAGGCCACCCCAGAAGGTGTCGTTGAAGAAAATAGCGCAAGCTAATCATTTTTAATTTTAAGATATCTAGGAATGCTTCTTCAATGGATGAAGCGGCACTCAACAGGATGTTGTATAAGCAAGGATGCTTTTTGATTCAAGGATGAATCAGTAGGAAATCAAAACGTTAGTCAGGGTCAATTCCAAGGTTGGAGTCCCGCACATGGAGTGGAAGCTAACGTTAGCTATTACCTATAAGCCTATTCAGATATCGGGCCCCGCCATGGCGGGGCCTAATTTTTGCTGCCTGCTTTACGTAGATACCAATCACTTACTCTGCACCTACCTACCTACCTACCTACCTACCTACCTTGTTTATTAATGCAGCGTTTACATCTCTTCTTTTGCCTATCTTATTCATCGCTCAACTAAGCATTGGGTCCTCATGGTGCAGGTTTAGGTAGTTTTTCAATATCGCTCGCAAGCGACCTATTAGTTGAGTGTGTCAAAAAGGCACAGACAATATTGCGCATGTGTCATTTGTGTACATGCATTTAGCGTGATTTTATTTTTTGTGCATTAATATTGCGCGCAATAGTTAATACTTAAAATATTGATTTTATTGTATTAATTTAAATTATAGTCAGATTGGCATCGTATATGCTTTATCTGGACAGTGAAGCATCCGCGGTAAGAAACAGACCTGAAGGCTTTCCTTACTTCACTTCAGCGGAATTAATCAGTCATTTGGAGTAACTATTATGTTTAACGCATTCGTTAAAAAAACAGCCATCTTAGGTTTATCATTAGGTTTACTGGCTAGCCCATTGGCATTCGCCAACATTTCCATCGAAGCTAATCAAGATTTGACCGTAGACGATGAGCCGATTCAGGCCCAGTCACATCGCACAAATGATCAAGCTGACTTAAGCCCATCCGATCTTATGTACGACGAAGGTGACCGTCCTAATGTTATCAAGTCAGAATCTAGCCGTACTAGCGTTCAAGCGGAATACACCGCGAAAGATTTAACGCATGACGTAGGCGATGGAAACGTTTGGTAACAAAAGATTGCAATTATGTAGAAATACATTACGATTAGCGTGTGAGCTAAACATGCAAATGCATGTCACACCGATAGGGATGCAGATCGATTCAAGGAACGAATCAATCGACAATCAGAGCGCTGGTCAGGGTTAAATTCCAAGGTTGGAGTCCCGCAAACGGATAGGAAGCTAGCGTTAGTCATTGTCCCGATATTGTGTCCTTAGACCCTGCTGATGCGGGGTCTGATTTTTTTATCCTAGTGAAATTTATTTTCGGGTATCCTCTTCAAGATTCTATTGAGTGGCATAAGAGAATTTTCTCGTCGACCAAGTGCTGCTGACCTCCCTGCATGACCATTTCTTTACGCTAAGTTTCCTATGTATGTTTTAAAGTGCTGTAAAAAAATCAAAATGCTACATGTGTAATTATTGCACAATTATTTTTGACAAAAATATATTGTGTTGAATATAGTTGTGCGCATAGTTTTATTCATAAGTTTTTGATTTTTAATTATTTATTGTTTTTTTAGCCAGATTCGGCGCGATTAGTGCAAGAATATAAGTATGGTTATCCGTGCGATAGCATCACTTAAGATGCATAAGTATCACTAAAGACATAATTGCCGCTTAATGATCAGCTGGCGGTACATGATAATTAATCAGGAGAACGTCATGTTATTGAATGAAATGGGTAAAAAACTCGCTATTGTCGGTATTTCTTTTGGGTTGATCGCAAGTCCATTAGCAATGGCGCACTCTTCTATTGAGCTGAACAAAGATCGTTCGGCCGGTCAGGGCGTCATCGATAAACCACATTCGTCGTCCGAGCGTACGCAGCAGCCTGCTACTCGCGACTTAACGCGTGATGACGGCGATAGCCTCGATTTTTCTCCCTCTAGCAGTGCTTCCGATACAGGGGAAAGGACGAACCGTGGTGCCAATATCAGTCCCGAAGACTTAACCCGTGATGAAGGTGATAGCACCGACTGGTGATTAATCGCTTTACTGTCACTTGTTAATACGCAAAACCCCGCCTAAGCGGGGTTTTTGCGTTCTGTGTTAAGCAAAATAGCCGTCAGTGGTGGTGGTGCCCATCTGCGGCTTCGCTGCCTTCCTGGGCGCTTTGTACCCAGACTTCAATCTCCACATCACCTTTTTCAGCAAAGGTGAGCGTCATAGGAAACCGATCACCTTCTATTAACGGGTCGTTTAAGCCGATGAGCATTAAGTGAAAGCCGCCACCTGGCCGCATGGTGTAGGTATCTTCAGCTTCAATATGGATCTCGTTCACATGACGCATCTGCATCATATCGCCATCCATTTGCATATCGTGAAGCTCCACGTTGCTACTCGCGGGGCTGCTTGCGCTAATCAAAGTAACAGGCTCTGAAAAGGCGGTGATATCGAGGTAGGCGGCGCCATTGGTCGCACCAGGAGGGGTAGGTGTTGCGAAGGGGTGCGCGATGCGTAGAGCGTCGGTTTGAACGTCGTGGGCTAGCGCTACAGTGCTGACTAATAAAAAACCAAGCCAAACTATCGGTTTTAACATGCCGTAATTCCTTTGTTATTGATAGACGATAATGACAGAGCCGCTAAACGTAAAGGTAGCAAAGTAGCGTAGCCTGGGTAATAAACTCTCCGCGCGTTTACTGCGGCGTGATGCCGCGTGGATCAGCGTTTGTGTCGCGGTAGTGATCATCCCAAAGCAGCACGGCTCCCGCTACGGCGCCGGGAATCAGAAACAGATTGGCCAGCGGAATCCAGGTGATTAACGTGACTAGCCCGCCAAAGCTAAGGCTTTGCCACCAACGTTTAGCGAGCCGTTGGCGCATATCGGCAAACGTCACCTTGTTGTTATCCATTGGGTAGTCTAGATAAGTGATGGCCATGATCCAGGCCGAGAAGAGCGCCCACAGCAGTGGCGCAAATAAATTCAGTCCTGGAATCCAGCTAATCACAAACAGCCCAGCCGCGCGAGGCAGGATATAGGCGAGCTTAACAAACTCGCGACCAAGAGCATCAATGGCTGTTTTAGTAAGGTTGCGGTCATCAATCGGTTCATGGCCAGTCACTTGTGTTTCGACTTTAGCGGCCAAAAAGCCGTAAAACGGGGCAGCGATGAGGCTGGTCACCAGCGTGAAGGTAAAAAACACCACCACTAACAGGCTGATCACAAAAACCGGCCAGATAAGCCACGATAACCAATCAAGCCAGGTCGGCACCATGTTCATCCAGTGAGCCAACCAGCCATCGAAGCGGTTAATCACAAAGCTGAACATGCTGACGTAGACAATCAAGTTGACCAAAATGGGCAGAAATACATAGCGGCGCATACCCGGTCGATACACACAACGTGTACCTCGGCTAAGCGCAGTAACAGCATCCAGCATGTTGGGGGGACTCCTTGTGATTCAAACGTCCAGGCAGCTAGGCGGCCTGGACGTATTGCAGGAGGAAACCCCTATCAGGTCAAGACTTTTTTAGTACTTCCGGATCTAGGGTTTCAGTGTCGCTATGGCGAATATCCAGACCTTTGACGAGATAGACCACGTACTCAGCAAGGTTGTCGGCGTGGTCGCCAACCCTTTCCAGTGCGCGCAGTACCCACATGATACTGAGCACGGAGGTAATGCAGCGCGAGTCTTCCATCATAAACGTCATTAATGAGCGCATGGCACTGCTGTACTCGTCGTCTACCAGCGCATCTTCGCGCACCACCGCCATGGCAAGGTCGGTATCAAAGCGAGCAAAAGCCGTCAGCGCATCGCGAAGCATTTTACGCACATGCTCACTGATATGACGCACCTCAACTAAACCACGCACATTGCTGGAATTTTCGCTTAGTAGCAGAGCGTTACGGGCGATTTTGCTGGCCTCATCACCAATGCGCTCAAGATCTGAGGTGGCGCGAATGACGGCGAGCACTAAGCGTAGATCAGATGCGGCAGGCTGGCGTCGTGCCAGTACCCGGGTGCATTCGTCGTCAATTTGCAGCTGCAGATCGTTGACCTGACGGTCATTGTCACGCACTTGTTCGGCCAGGCGGGTGTCGCCTTCCAGAAGTGCAAAGACGGCATCCTGCACTTGCTTCTCTACCAGACCGCCCATGGCCATCAGGTGGGTTTTTAGCTCTTCCAGCTCCTGGTTGAACTGGCGAGAGATATGCTGGCTGTGAGAGTCGCTAGTAATATCCATGGAGCACTCCTGACGTTTCAGTCGATAAGGCCTAGGTAATGCGGCCGGTGATGTAGTTTTCGGTGTGTTGCAAACGGGGGTTGGTGAAGACCTGATCAGTAGGCCCGTACTCAACCAGCTCACCTTGATGCAAAAAGGCGGTGTAGTCCGATACGCGCGCCGCTTGTTGCATATTGTGAGTAACCAGTACCAGTGTCAGCTCCGACTTTAGATTGCGTATCAACTCCTCAATTTTGAGCGTTGATATGGGGTCTAGCGCTGATGCCGGTTCATCAAGCAGCAGTACGTCGGGCTGTACTGCTAAGGTGCGGGCGATGACTAGGCGCTGCTGCTGACCACCGGAAAGCTGCCAAGCGGAGCGGTGCAGGCGGTCTTTAACTTCATCCCATAGGGCGGCGGAAGTTAACGCCCACTCAATAATGTCGTCTCGTTTTCGTTTGGGAAGGCGCTGCTGCAGACGCAGACCGAAGGCAACGTTTTCATAGATCGACATTGGGAAGGGGTTGGGGGTTTGAAACACCATCCCGACTCGCCGCCGCAGTTCGGTCACGTTCGTTTGCGGGTCGTGAATATCTTGCCCTTCCAGCATGATGTTGCCGCTATGGGTGACTGACTCATTAAGGTCATGCAGTCGGTTAATCGCCCGTAACAGCGTCGACTTACCGCATCCCGACGGGCCAATGAAGGCCGTCACGCGGTGACGCGGGACACTAAGGGTTAAGTCGCGCAACGCCTCTTTCCCCGCATAGGCGAGGCTCAGGTGATCTATGCTCAGGCAGCTGTGCTCTGACGAGAAGTGCGTCACTGGTGCCTGAGAGGTATTGACTGAATGTGATGACGCTAGCATTCGTTTCCCCGTTGACGCCTTAGATAATGACGCAGAAATATGGCAGTTAGATTAAGCACCACCACAATTAACACTAAAAGTAGTGCCGTGGCGTAAACCAGCGGTATGGCAGCCTGCACATCTTCACCGTGAAAGGCGGTATCAAATAAATGATAGCCAAGGTGCATGAACTTGCGCTCTAAATGTAGGTAAGGGAACTCACCATCGATGGGCATTTGGGGCGCCAGTTTGGCAACGCCTACGAGCATCAAAGGCGCCACTTCGCCGGCCGCGCGAGCGACTGCTAAAATAACCCCTGTCAGCATGGCAGGGGCCGCCATGGGCAGTACGATGCGGGTGAGCATCTCCAAGCGGGTAGCACCCAGCGCCACGGCACCTTCGCGCTGCGCCTCAGGAATGCGTGCCAAGCCCTCTTCGGTGGCGACAATGACTACCGGCAAGGTGAGCAGCGCGAGGGTGAGTGATGCCCATAAAAGCCCGCCGGTGCCAAAGGTAGGCGAGGGCAGTGTGTCGCTAAAGAACCACTCATCCAGCGAGCCGCCGACACCATAAACAAACACCCCCAAACCAAATACGCCATACACAATAGATGGCACGCCCGCCAGGTTGCGCACGCCAATGCGTACTAGCCGTGTTAACCGCCCCTGGTGAGCGATCTCATTGAGGTAAATGGCGGCCAGAACGCCAAAAGGGGTCACGATCACCGACATTAGAATCACCATCAGCACCGTGCCAAAAATCGCTGGCCAAACGCCACCGTGCGTATTAGCGGCGCGTGGCCCTTCGCTGAGAAACCGCCAAACCGAATCCCCCCAGGCGTGGGTTTTCTGCCACCATGCCATGGCATTGGGCGTTTGAGCGCTAGCCACATTGGCAAGCGGTTGGCGCAAGGCTTGACCATTCGCGGTAGTGAGCAGCAGTTGGCTCTCTTGGCGTTGGCTGGCGGGCAGCGCCAGGAGGGTAGTGAGCCGTTGCCAAGCTGCTTCTCCTTCCCAACGCTGGCCGGCCTGCTCAACGGCCACCAAGCGGCCAATAAAGTCACCCCAGGGGCTGCGCTCTAAGCGAATCAAATCGTTGGGTTGGGAGCGTTCGACAATGTCGTCAATGGCTACCCAGCGCCAGCGCACGCCATCAATATCTTGGTTGCCGGTAAAGTAGAGACGTTCATCCCCCTCTTGCTGGGGCAGTGCAACCTCCCGTATGGCTTCGCCTGCAAAGGTTTCGCCCGAGCTAAGCGTGACCTCCTCTAGCGTGGCGGGCCAGAAGTGTCCTAGGCCGCGCACTAGCAGTAACACCAGCAGAGCACTCAGCATCAGCAGAGAAAGCGCTACGCTAGCCGCGCATAGCCATGGCCATAAGTTGTTCAGCCAGTGAAAACGAGGGCTACGAGAGACGGTATTGGCTGCGCCTGAGTTCATGACGTGCCCCCCATCTGGCGGTAACGGCGGCGCAAGCGATGGCGAACCACCTCCGCGAGGGTGTTGACCAGGAAGGTGAAAATAAACAGTACTAGCGCGGCTAAAATCAGCAGATGGTAAGTCTGCCCACCGGGCGACGCTTCAGGCAGCTCAATGGCGATAGCCGCAGCCATGGAGCGCATGCCCTCAAAGGGGCTGGCGCTAAACAGAGCAGTGTTACCACTGGCCATCAGCACAATCATGGTTTCGCCCACCGCCCGGCCAGCCCCAATCATGACCGCTGAGAAAATACCTGGGCCCGCTGCCGTTAGGGCGACTTTCCACAGCGCCTGCCAGCGGCTGGCGCCCAGCGCTTGAGCGCCCTCAATTAAGGTGGAAGGCACGTCGGCCAGCGCATCTTCTGCCAGCGAGTAAATGCTAGGGATAACGGCAAATCCCATGGCAATACCAACAATCAACGCGTTACGGGTGGCATAATCCATACCAAAGCGCTGGTCGAGCAATTGGCGTAGATCGCCGCCAAACCACTGTTGCTCGATCCACGGGGCTAGCCAAAGCACTAACGCCACCATTAAAGCGAGCCAGGGCACTAACCAGAGACCGGCCCACGAGAGCGGTAAGCGACGGCGCAGCCGTGATTGAGCCAACTGCCAGAGTAAACCTGCCAGCCCAGCGCTGAGCGGTAGCCAGAGGATCACGGCCAGCGCGCTGGCTAGGTGGTGCTCTATCCATGGCGCCAGAATGAGCCCGGCGATAAAACCCACTACAACGCCAGGGATGGCTTCCATCATTTCTAATGCGGGTTTGATGCGCGTGCGTAGGTTTGCTGACATGAACAGAGCGGAGTAGATGGCCGCCCCTAAGGCAACGGGAATCGCGAAAAGTAGTGCGGCCAGAGCGGCTTTAAGGGTGCCCCAGGCCAGTGGAGAGAGCTTGGCCAGCGCTAAGGTATCGCCAATTGCCAGCAGTGGGAGAGTTTCCCACACCAAAAAAATGCCGATAGCCAGAATCGCCAACAGCACGCCAATGCCCCCCGCGGTGATTAACCCGGTGGCCACGCGATCTTGCAACAGCCGTAGCGGCTGTCGAGAAGAGGTTAACCGAGTTGGGGTCATGTCGCTATCATGGCAAAACCGGCGTGATCACAGTACTGACCAGTATGTATTGAAAAGGTGTGTAGTGAAGTAATTCGATATTGAAAAAAGTGCATAGAATGACTCCTTACCCTAAGGCACTAATGTGACATTTAGATGACAATGATTTACCACCTTTGCTGTGCGGTAAGGTCACTGGTGGTTAAAGGCACAAAGCCAGACGCGCGAGCAATTTGTTGCCCTTCCTCGGACACAATCAGCGTGAGCAGCGCTTGTTCAGCGGGCGGTAACGATTCATCTGGGGGTAGGTTTACATAGAGGTAAAGGTAGCGCGACAGCGGATAATCGCCGCTCTGTATCGCCGCTTCATTCGGCGGTATGGCAACGCCGTCATCGTTGTATAGGCTCAGCGCGTGCACTGCGGGGTTAAGATGGTTAAACCCCGCGTAACCCATCGCATTGGCAGACTCCCCGACAGCGGCGACCACCGCCGATGAGCCAGGGTGTTCGCTGATATCGTTACGAAAATATCCGTCGCATAACGCCCGCTCTTGAAATAGCCCGTGGGTACCCGAGGCAAGGTTACGCCCATGCAGCGCAATACTGCCAAATGACCAGTCACGCGTCGCAGGGAGTTGCTCCCAGCGTCGAATCGGGGTTTCTGCCCCGCAAGCCAGCGAGGTGGAGAAGATGGCATCGACCTGCTGACGGCTAAGTGCGCGCAAGGGGTTATGTCGATGCACGACAACGATAAGCGCATCACGGGCGACCTTTAATTCCAACGGCGGGTAGCCGTAGCGCTCAATAAAGTTATCGCGCTCGTCAATGGTCATCGGGCGAGACATAGGACCAAGCCGGGTAGTGCCTGCCATTAGCGCCGTGGGAGCGCTGGCGGAGCCACCTGCTTGAAACTGCAGCTTTACGTCAGGGTAGCGGGTGGTCAATGTTTCACCCCAGCGCAACATCAAGCCTGCCATGGTGTCAGACCCCACGGCGCCCAGGGTGCCACTTATCGGCGGCGTTTGTCCCCAGGCAAGCGGCGTTACCAGCAGTAGGGCCATCAACAGCCAGTGCATTAACGTGTGCCTTAACGGTATAGGCGCGCCCCGTTGCGTTGAAAGAGTATGCACAGGAGTATTCAAACAAGCGTCCTCTTATGGTTAACTAAATCCATTCTATTGTGTTGCGATGCAGCAACGCGCATTGATAACGTTCCTCTCTGCAACGTTTACAACAATAAACTGACTAAGCGACTAACTCATGACTCTTCTGGAAACCGATTTGGATGACGTACCCGCCCCTCAAGGGCAACTGACGTTAAAATTACTGGCTTCCCGTCAAGATACCAATCTTTACGGCGATATTCCTGGTGGCTGGTTGGTCAACCAAATGGATCAAGCGGCAGAACTAGCAGCAGGACGCGAAGCGGGTGGGCGAACGGCCACCGTGGCGATTGAAGCCATGGACTTTCTAAGCCCGGTGCGTGTTGGCTCAATGGTCAGTGTTTACACCCAGGTACAAGAGATTGGCCATAGCTCAATCAAAATTGATGTGGAAGTTTGGGTGCGGCCGCCCCACGGGCAGCGAATAGAAGAGCGTCAAAAAGTGACAGAGGCGCGTTTCGTGATGGTGGCGCTAGACGAGAACGGGCGTATTCGGGCGGTACATAGCGAGTAGCTCACTACTCGAGATGAATGCTGCCAATAGCAAAAGGGCGCCGAGTGCGCCCTTTTGCTGTATTTGCCGCTTACCGGGTTGGCGAGCGATTAACCACCCACGTTATCTCGGCTCTTCAAGTAGGCATATTCGCCCACATCGCTGAACGGACGCAGCAGTTTCTGGAACGCAGAGTAAGATTCGTACACACGACGAGACTCTTCGTCGTTGTCTACCTGGCGCTGGATGGCTTCCTGTGAAGAGGTGTAAAGCGCCGCCATAACGTCTTCAGGGAAGGTGCGCAGTTGAACGCCGTGCTCATCGACCAATGATTCCAGTGCCTGGGCATTGCGGAAGGCAAATTCACTGATCATCGCCATGTTAGAGGCGCGAGCAGCTTCACGAATCACGTCTTGCAGATCTTCCGGAAGCGCATTCCAGGCATCAAGGTTAACCGTGCCCTCCAGCACCGCCGTGGGCTCGTTCCACACCGAGGTATAGTAGTAGTCAGCCACTTGGTGCAGACCAAAGGCCAGGTCGTTATACGGGCCTACCCAGTCGGCGGCATCCAACACGCCTGTTTGCAGCGAGGTAAATATCTCTGAACCGGCCATGTTCACGGTGCTGACGCCGATGCCGTTCATCGCTTCACCCGCTAAGCCGGGTAGACGCAGCTTCAGCCCCTGCATATCGTCCAGCGAGTTGATCTCTTTCTTGAACCAGCCCGCCATCTGCGTGCCGGTATTACCGACAGCGAAGGGCTTCAGGTTGTGGTTGGCGTAGATCTCATCCCACAGCTCCTGACCGCCACCATGATACAGCCAGGCGTTCATTTCGGTGGTGTTCATGCCGAACGGTACAGCGGTAAAGAACTGCGAGGCAGCGACCTTGCCGCGCCAGTAGTACGATGCCGAGTGCCCCATTTCAGCGGTTCCCGCCGCCACGGCGTCGAATACTTCAAGCGCAGGTACAAGTTCGCCCGCACCGTGTACACGAATCTGCATACGGCCGTTGGAAAGCTGCTCTACGCGGCGGGCAAAATCATTCGCACCCGTGCCCAGGGCTGGAAAGTTTTTGGGCCACGAGGTGACCATGTCCCAGGTATAAGTCTCTTGAGCGCGTGCGCTTGAGGTGGTTACAAAAGGGGCAGCAGCGACACCGGCGGCACCTAGGCCAACGGTTTTGAGAAAGTTACGGCGTTGCATGTGAGCAAAACTCCAAAAGTAATCATGCTGTTGTTATAGGGCGCTGAGTGCGCCGTGTCCGCTTGTTAGTATGCTTTATAGCGAATTTAGCTCGCAAGCCTTCTGATCAATCATCCGCCGCGTCTTTCATACTGTTGCCATGACGTACCAGCCAATAGCAGCCGCCTAATGCCAAGACCGCGGCCGACAGTGCACCAATTTGCCAAGGATCGATAACTTCCATATCCAGCACCATAAACTTGCGTACCAGCGCCATAATGGCAATCAACACCACTATTTCGACGTGGATAAAACCTTTGCCACTGGTCATCGTGCGAACGATAGAGTTATTAAACTCCATGGCAATCAAGACGGTAAGAATCATATCGAAGAGAGCTTGAAATACGCGGTAGTCGAAGGGATCGCGGCTTTGAATAAATAACAATTGGATCACATGTATGACCAGATAATACATGGCGACCAACACGGCGCCGCCGATGGCGAGGGTCAGTACCAGTGATACTAAGCGTTCAAAGCGCTGGTAGCCGCTCAGCGCATCCCACCCGTTGCACACTTCTGGAAATAGGCGTTTTAAGCGTTGCTTCATGATGATCTACCTGCGGGGTTAAGGTGTGGGCTTATAGAGGCGTCAGCTTGGCAAAGCCAAGCACTAGCCATTTGACCCCTTCGCCTTCAAAGCTGACTTGCACCCGTGCGCGGGCGCCTTCGCCCTCTGCGTTAAGAATAATCCCTTCGCCGAATACCGGGTGCTCAACGCCTTGCCCTACATGGAGGCTGGGTAGGTCGCCGCTGCTCTCGACGCTTTGCTGGGCAAAGGAAGTGCGCGAGGCGGTGACCGGGCGTGAAATATGCCCCCGCAGGCGGACTTCTTCCAGCAGGTGCGGGGGCAGCTCGCGAAGAAAGCGCGAGGGGCGTGGAAACACCTCTTTACCGTGCAGGCGGCGGGTTTCGGCGTGTGTGAGGTAGAGCTTCTGCATGGCGCGTGTGACACCCACGTAACAGAGTCTGCGCTCCTCTTCGAGCCTGCCCGGTTCCTCAATGGACATCTTATGGGGAAACAGCCCCTCTTCAACACCGGCAATAAACACCACGGGGAACTCCAGGCCTTTGGCGGAGTGCAATGTCATCAGCTGCACGCTATCCTCAAACTCTTCGGCCTCGTGGTCGCCAGCGTTAAGGGCGGCTTCTGAGAGAAACGCTTCCAGTGCCGCCATGCCTTCGCCCGCCTCAGGTGCTTCAAACACATCGCCTTGAGTAAAGGCGCGGGCGGCGGTGACCAGCTCTTCCAGGTTTTCGACCCGTGCCTGACCTTTCTCGCCGCGCTCGCTTTTGTGGTGCTCTATCAAGCCGGTATGTACGGTAACGTGATCGATAATCTCGTGCAGCGCCATGCCGGAAGCATCGTTATCGAGCTGCTCGATCAGGTTGGCGAAGGTTTGCACCGCATTGGCCGCGCGGCCCTTCAATGTGCCGTCGTTAATCGCATCGTGGAGCGCCTGCCACAAGGGAACGCCTTGTTCACGGGCGCGCAGGCGGACAATCTCTACCGTGCGTGTGCCGATACCGCGGGTGGGCACATTGATCACCCGCTCCAGCGAAGCGTCGTCATCGCGGTTGAGCATCAGCCGCAGGTAGGCCAGGGCATTTTTGATTTCCAGGCGCTCGTAGAAGCGGTGGCCTCCATAAATACGGTAGGGCATGCCTTGGCGAATCAGCGTCTCTTCCAACAACCGCGACTGGGCGTTGGAGCGGTAGAGAATCGCGATATCGCGGCGGTTAAACCCTTCGTCGACCTTCTCCTTGATGGTATCGACGATATAGCGGGCTTCCTCCAGGTCGTTAAACCCGGCGTAAATCGAGATCGGCTCGCCTTCGATGCCGTCGGTCCACAGGTTTTTACCCATCCGCTCGCTGTTGTGGCTGATCAGCGTATTGGCGGCTTCAAGAATCGCGCTGGTGGAGCGATAGTTCTGCTCTAGACGCACGGTATGGGTTTGCGGAAACTCCTGCTCAAAGCGGCTGATATTCTCCACCTTGGCACCGCGCCAGCCGTAGATCGACTGGTCGTCATCACCGACGGCGGTCATTGGCGTTTTCATGCCGGTGAGCAGCTTTAGCCAGGCGTATTGCAGGGTATTGGTATCCTGAAACTCATCCACCAGGACGTGACCAAAGCGCTCTTGATAGTGTTTCAGCAGCGCGGGGTTATCGCGCAGTAGCTCCAGGCTGCGTAGCAGCAGTTCACCGAAATCGACTAGGCCGCCGCGCTCACAGGTGAGCTGGTAGCGCTCGTAGAGCTCGACCATCTGACCCATGTAGGCATCGCCATCCACATTGACTTGATGCGGGCGCAGACCCTCCTCTTTGCAACCGGAAATAAAATGCTGCACTTGGCGGGGCGGGTAGCGTTCGTCGTCGATGGAGTAATCTTTCAGCAGCCGTTTGACCAGACGTAGCTGGTCATCAGAGTCGATGATTTGGAAGTGTTGCGGCAGCTTGGCATCCTGCCAGTGGGTGCGCAGCAGGCGGTGGGCTATGGAGTGAAAGGTGCCGACCCAAACATGCCGCATCGAGAGGCTGAGTAGCGCCTCGAGGCGTGTACGCATCTCTTTGGAGGCTTTGTTGGTAAAGGTAACCGCTAGCAGCGCGTAGGGAGACAGCCCTTCCGCCTGCATTAGCCAGGCGATGCGATGAACCAGCACGCGGGTCTTGCCGGAACCTGCGCCTGCAAGCACCAACAGGTTACCTTGGGGGGCGCTCACTGCTTCGCGCTGGGCGGAGTTGAGCTGATCGAGAATCGCCGTGACGTCGTCCATAGTAGCCGCTGCCGGATCAAAAAAATAGGCGGCTAGTCTAGCACAGCCAGCGAACTGGCTGTGTATACAGGTTTAGTGATTGCAGTTATTCGCAACTGCTACCTTTAAAAAACTTTCTAACAGGGGACGAGGGCAGGCTGAAGCGAGGGTCTTTTGCCATGGATGGCAAAAGTAGCGCCCAAGGACGGGTTTACAGCGCCCTCGCGTAAGCCTGTCCTCGGAACCGAGGCTTATAGCTATGGCAGCGCTAAGACGCTAATTATTCTTCTGGGAAGCGTAGCGTATTAAGGCTCTTTTTAACCGCTTTAAGCTGTTCGGCGAGTTTCGGGCCGCGGGTTTTGGCGACACCCACGGCAAGTACGTCAATCAGCACCAAATGGGCAATCCGCGAGCTAAGCGGGGTGTAAATCTCGGTGTCTTCATGGACATCGATATACAGCGGCAGGCTGACTTCCTCGGCGAGTGGCGAGCCGCTGGGGCAGAGGCCAATCACCGTTGCACCCGCTTCACGGGCCAAGCGCACGCTGGCGACCAACGCTTTGGTGCGGCCGGTTTGGGAAATCGCGACGACGACGTCGCCCTCTTTTAAAGTCACTGCCGACATGTTCTGCATATGCGGGTCGGCGTAGGCAGATGTGGAAATTTGCAGGCGGAAAAACTTGTGCTGGGCATCAAATGCCACCGCACCAGACGCACCGAAGCCGTAGAACTCAACCCGGTTGGCCATTGCCAGCGCGTTCACTGCACGACCCAGTGATTCGTTATCCAGCCGGTCACGAACAGATAGCAGAGTGCCCACGGTGGAATCGAAAATGCTATGGGAAAACTCAGCAACCGAGTCGCTGTCGTTCATTGAGAATTGTGCGAACTGACTGCCGCTGGCCAGCATTTGTGCCAGCTGTAGCTTGAAGTCTTGAAAGCCATTGCACCCCAGCGCACGGCAAAAGCGCACCACGGTAGGTTCGCTAACGGTGGCTTCGGTGGCCAGATCCACAATGCGCATGTGGATGACCTCTTCGGGGTTGCGCAGTACAAACCGCGCCACTTTTTGCTCGGAGCGTCGAAAGTGCTCCATGCGGCGTCTCATTTCATCGAACAGGGCGCGACTCACGTTCAGCTCCTTGGGTGCTCAACCAACAGGTATTCAACAGTACGCCAATATACGGCCGTTTGAAACGATCGTTTCTGTTTGTCTGCTCATGGTCATGCTTTGTATGCAATCAATGCTGATAATCACAGTATGCCTTAATGAGTGGGGAGGGCCACTAACTATCGGGCGGTGTTTTGTCAGCGTTTAAAGGTCGTTAGTCAGTTTTTTTAAGATTGGTCATCATTTTGTCAAGTAGGTTATAGTAATAATTGAAGTGCCGCACTGCATCATAACAGTCGTCACAGATGCAGGTGGACGAAGGCATATTCACCTGGAGGAACGTCGATTATGAGAAACGTCGAACGAATCACCTCGGTTAAAAGCGAATTACTCGACATCTTTATGAGTTTGCAAGTGGATGAGCATGCTCAACGCCAACGTAGCGCTGCCCAGCGTAGCTTAAGAGCGAGACGTGGTATTGAACTGCACCGAGAGTTTCAGAAGTTATCGCGGGATATCGCCCCCTTGCCCGATGAAGAACGGCAAGAGAGCGAATTGCACTGATTTAAAAGTGCTAAGAGTTTAAGCGAGAAATCACATTGCCCTGCCGATGAGCAGGGCAGAAACGGCTTCGCTCAAAGAGAGCCAAGCATACAAGTGAGTTAGGCTTAAATTAGGCCTGTAATAAACACAGCAATAACCCCAGCGGGCGCTAAATAGCGCGCGATGATGTTCCATATGCTCTTGCCGGTCGCGGAAAGGCCTAGTTCGGCTTCGACACTGTCTCGCTCTAAACACCAAGCGGTGAAGAGAATCGCGCCTAGCCCGGTTAGCGGCAGCATTATTTTGCTGGTCAACGTATCAAGCAGATCAAACACCCCCAGCCCAAACATGAGCGGCTCGCTCCACACGTTGAACGATAGCAGGGCCGCCACCCCAAGTAACCAAGCCCCTACGCCTGCCACAATGGTGGCCATGACACGACTGAGCGGCGAGCGCTCTTCAATGAATTCCACCACGGGTTCAAGCAGTGAAATGGCCGAAGTCAGCGCTGCAAATGTTAATAGTAAAAAGAACATCAAGCCCAGGATCATGCCACCATCCATATTGCCAAACGCTAGCGGCAGAGTGACGAAGATCAACCCAGGGCCCGAAGCAACATCCAGGTTGTTGGCAAACACAATCGGGAAAATGGCTAACCCAGCGCCTAGGGCGATGACGGTATCCATAATGATGACCGTGCGGGCGGTTTGCAGGAGGTTGATCTCTTTGCCCAGGTAAGAGCCGTAAGCCATCATGATGCCCATGCCCAGTGAAAGGGTAAAGAAGGCGTGGCCGAGCGCGGCTAGCACGGTTTCTGCGGTGAGCTTGCTCCAGTCCGGGTTGAACATATACGTCAGTGCTTCGCCAAAGTGGCCGGTCGACATGCCGTAACCGATCAGTACAACGAGTAGCAGGGCAAGAACCGGCATCAAGATGCGCACTGCTCCTTCAAGCCCCTTCGTAACACCGCGGGCGACAATGCCAATCACCAGCAGCATAAAGACTGAGTGGCCTAGCAGCAGTAAACCTGGGTTGCTTAGCATGCCATTAAACAGTGCGCCAATGCCGTCGGCATCTTGGCCGCTAAACGTCCCGCTCACCGAGTTTAAGGTGTAATAAAGCGACCAGCCGCCAATCACGCTATAAAACGACAAAATCAAAAACGCCCCGATAATGCCGCTAATCCCCACAATAGCCCATGCTTTAGGCTTATTCGCCGTGCGGGCCAGCTCAGACATCGTGCTGGCAGGGTTCTTTTGACCACGCCGCCCAAGTAGCCACTCAGAGACGAGAATAGGCAAGCCAATCAGCGCGATACAAAGTAAATAAACAAACACGAAAGCAGCGCCGCCGCTTTCACCCACCATGTAGGGAAATTTCCAGATATTACCTAGACCCACCGCTGAACCAGCGGCGGCCAGCACAAAGGTCATTCGCGATGACCACTGCGCATGCGCAAGCTTCGCCATATATCACCCATTAAGTCGTTTATTGTGTAAGTCACTGCGTGCTGGGCACGTGAGTTTTCGAAAAATAGCGTTATTGCCAGCGTCTTTTCCGAAAGTAAGCGCAATTTATCTGATCAACTCCAAGCATGCCAGTTAGCTGACCTAAATTAATGGGCTAAAACAGCTGGCTTTGCTTTTCACCCGCAAAAGGCGCCAGCGGGGGTAACGGGGTAATTTTTCCAAGTGCATTGTAGAGTAAGCGGGCCATATGGGGAGACTCACGATTATCTGCAGTATGCACAAATAAGAAAGGGGTTTTCCCCTGATTTATCCACAGCTTTAGTTGAGCCTTCCAGGCGGTGAAGTAGTCACTGTTTATTGTTTTGTCAATATGGCCAATGAAACGAATCACCGGATAATTTGCCGTGGAAAGCACGTGTAGTGGGAGTTTCGGCTTTTCTTGCTGTGCATGTGCCAGCCCGATATGGTCATTTGCGGGCGTTGAGAAGACAGGGCGCACATCAAGCATCACTCGGTTGGCCGAATAAGTTATCAACAGGCGGTTGAGGGCGATTTCAGCAGTCCCTTTGTGGAAAAACTCAGGGTGGCGTACTTCCACTGCGCAAGGAAGATGTGAAGGCCAAGCCGCGAGCAACGCTTCAAGCTGCGGCAGCTCCTGGGGGCCAAAATCGCGCGGTAACTGAACCATGGTCGGTCCAAGCTGAGAGTGCAGCGGTTCAAGCGCCGCTAAAAACGCCCAGGCATCTTCCAGCCGCGTAAGCCGTTGATCGTGGGTCACGCTGGCCGGTAGTTTAAAGCAGAAACGAAAGTGCGGCGGCGCTTGGCGCGCCCAGGCGGCAACCGTTTCGGGCTTTGGAATGCCACTATAAAACGTGGTATTTCCCTCTACGCTGGAAAATACCGCTGCATAATCGCTCAATAGTTCTGATTTGGCATGGCGCGGATAAAGGCTGCCGAGCCAGTCTTGATTGGCCCACATGGGCAAGCCTAAATAAAGCGGAAGCGTCATGGGTGCCATACCTGAGTCAACAAGATAAAGCGCTAATATAACAGGTTAGAGTGTTTGCCCGTTAAGCAGTGTGAGCGGCTTTTATAGGGTTCATGTATGGCTTTTATGTATAGCAAGGCGCGGAAAATGTGAAATTGTTAAGACGCTGATAGCGCTACTATGCAGGTATGGCCCCTTTATCAACAGGACAGCCCCATGAACGCAGCTTTCGTAAGCAGTGATAAGATCCGCGACCAGTTTTCCAGCGCGATGTCAGCGATGTATCAGCAGGAGGTACCACAATACGGCACCTTGCTATCGCTGGTCGAGGCCGTTAATCAAGAGGTGTTAACCGCTAACCCTGCGCTTAACAGTGCCCTGCAGGGTAGTGATGAGTTAGCGCGTATCAACGTTGAACGCCATGGTGCGATTCGGGTGGGCAGCGCGGATGAGCTCGCCATGTTGCGACGCATGTTCGCGGTCATGGGAATGCAGCCGGTGGGTTATTACGACCTGGCGGCGGCAGGCGTGCCGGTGCACTCCACGGCGTTTCGGCCAGTTTCGGACAGTTCGCTCAAGCGTAACCCCTTTCGCGTCTTTACCTCGCTACTGCGCCTTGAGCTGATCGAAAAAACCGAACTAAGGGAGCAGGCGAGTGACGTTTTACGCAACCGAGACATCTTTACGGCAGAAGTAAAAACGCTCATTGAGCGCTTTGAGCAGCAGGGTGGGCTCAACACCACCGATGCCGAGCAGTTCGTACAAGAGGCGCTGGAAACGTTCCGCTGGCATGACGAAGCAACCGTCGACTTAGCCACCTACGAACGTTTGCATAATGAGCATCGCCTGATTGCCGACGTGGTTTGCTTCCGCGGCCCGCATATTAATCACCTAACGCCACGAACGTTAGATATTGATGAAGTACAGCGGCGTATGTCCGGCGTGGGCAT
Organism: Vreelandella neptunia; assembly: GCF_022489065.1. Classification (GTDB taxonomy): domain Bacteria; phylum Pseudomonadota; class Gammaproteobacteria; order Pseudomonadales; family Halomonadaceae; genus Vreelandella; species Vreelandella neptunia_A. Next base: position 199,756 of record NZ_JAKVTW010000004.1, read on the forward strand.
TGACCCCAAAGCGACGATTGAAGGGCCCCCGCGTCGCGACTGCCCGATCCTGTTACGCCAAACCAGCTTTAAAGCGCTGGAGGAGACCATCGCCTTCGCGGATGCAGCCGAAGGCAAACACACCGCCCGCTTCGGTGAAATCGAGCAGCGTGGTATCGCTTTAACGCATAAGGGGCGAGCGCTCTATGATCGCCTGCTGGCGGCTGCCCGGGAAAATGCTCCCGCCGCGGCGAATAACGATGCCCATCAGGCGCATTTATCCGAGGTGTTTAAGGATTTCCCGGATGATGACACAACGCTACGGCGTGAAGGGTTAGCGTTTTTCCATTATCAGGCGGTTCAGGGCGCCTCTGTGCAAGGATCCGTTTCGATAGAGCAGGTGGATAGCCTAGTCGAACAGGGGGTTCTCATGATAACGCCCATGATTTATGAGGACTTCTTACCCGTTAGCGCGGCCGGTATTTTTCAGTCCAACCTGGGTGGAAACAGCCATGAAAATTACACCAGCAGCGCAAGCCAGCAGCAGTTTGAGCAGGCCTTGGGGGTTGAAGTGATCAATGAGATTGAGCTGTATGCCCAGCGCCAGCAAGCATCGCTTGAACAGGCGCTGGCGCAATTGGCAGGTTAGCAGCTTATGGTGGTGCGAATGAGGCGAGCTTTTGACTGAAGCAGCGGTAAATACTCTTTAAGTAGCGTATCTAAATCGATACGTGCAGCGTTGGTGCTAATGTTAATAGCACCTAATAGTTTGCCATTTGCATCAAATGCAGGGACCGCCAGCGAGCGTAAGCCAGAGTCGAGCTCTTGATCAGCAATGGCATAACCTTGCTGGCGCGCTTTATCGATACACTTTTTAAGCTCGCCTTTTGTTGCAAAGGTTTTATCGGTATAGCGCTGCAGCGTTATCCGCGCTAAATAGGCATCCAGTTCAGCTTCCGGCAGTTGAGCAAGAAGGACCCGCCCCATGGAGGTATAAGCGGCCGGTAACCGAGTGCCGATAGACAACGTGATAGCCATTAAGCGGTGACGCGCCGCTGAGCGCGCGACATAAATGACTTCATCGCCATCGAGTACGCCTAAAGAGGAAGACTCTCCACACTCGTTAGTGATCTCCTCTAAATACTGTTGAATAGCGCTGCGATAATTATTGGCAGACAAAAACGAGTAACCCAACTGCAGCACCCGCGGCGCTAACTCAAAGTAGCGCTGCTGTTTGCGCACATAGCCGAGCGCATGCAGGGTAAGTAGGAAGCGCCGCGCTTTCGCTCGGTTCATACCAGTGCGCGTGGCCACTTCGCTAAGGGTCATCCTGGGGTGGCTTTCATCAAACGCTAAAATAACTTCCAGGCCACTCGCCAACGCAGTCACGAAGTCACGGTCTTCGGGGGTTAACATTTCATCCTGGAGCTGTTCTTCCATCGGTGTCCACTCATCGAAAGAGACGTAAATTTAGGAGGCCAATATAGCATATTGTTCGAATAGCGAACATATATGCGCTAATGCGCTTGATAAGTACATCAGCAGCTTAGGCTGTCATAAAAGAGTGAGTGCGTGCGTTAATGCGTGTAAATCTTTAATCGTAATGACATCGTTGGGAAAAGGAGATTCGGCGGGGTTTGCGGTCACGCCCACGAACAGAGTTCCGTTAGAACGAGCGGCGCGATAATCGTTGTACGAATCGCCAATCATAACGGTGGCTTTCGGAGCCAATTGGTGGCGGGTTAGCAAGTTGCGTAAGCCTGTGGCTTTATCGGGAGGTGCACCTACTACCTCTTTAAAATAGGGCGTCAATTGACGCTGTTCTACAATAGCCGTTAGTTCTTGTTCGGGTGTGGCAGACAAAAGGTATAGCAATCGTTGATGTTGCCAATCGCTTAGGAATTCCAGTGCTCCAGGGATATGGGGTGCGTCCAGTAAGCGTTCTTCCACGCTGGCCTTAAATTGACGACAAAGTTCTTGAATGCGTGCCTCATTGGTCTGCTTGCCCAATATATGCTCTTCGATATGACGAAACTTAACTTCTCTGGGCTGGCCCCCGCGTCGGCTAAGATAGGCAACAACGGCGCGGTACTGGCTTTCAGGCGTTTGACGATAAACATCGGCAAATGCCTGACGCTTTAGTGTTGCAGAGTCGAGAACTACACCATCGAAGTCAAAGACCAGTGCATAAAAAGGGATCGTTTCGTCATCACTCACCGAACTACTCCGCTGGCTAAGTTGACATGACCAAGCAAAAATAACGGCACCTTCTTAATCAAAGTGTGCCGTTGTACGAGCGTTAGCGACGTTTAAAGCGTGAATATAACCACCCTTTTAGTGGGGTGTTGCCTAGAAGAACCAGTACAATGACGGAAGTTAGTACTAACGAAAGCGGATTGACCACCAACCCAAGTAGAAAATCTACACTGCTATCGCCTACCGATGACATCGCTTGACGATAAGATTCGTCCAATAGGGGGCCCAAAATGACACCTAGAATAATTGGGCCCATCTGAAAGCCAAACATTTTCAGCCAGTAGCCTAAAATGCCAAAGCCCAGCATCCAATAGACTTCCGTCATGCTGCTATTGAGCGAGTAAGTACCTACCACACAGAGCACTAAAATTAGCGGAATCATGATGGCTTTAGGCACTTCAACAATTTTGGTAAAGAGCTTGATGCCGGTAAGCCCAAAGAACAGCAGAAAAATGTTTGCTAATGCTAAGTTGCCAACGGTAAACCAAAACATATACGGCGTTTCAATCATCAGCATAGGGCCTGGATTCAAGCCATGAATGACCAGTGCACCAATCATCACCGCAGTGACCGCATCCCCTGGCATGCCCAGTGTTAGCATGGGTACGTAAGCACCCCCTACGGCCGCATTATTCGCTGACTCTGGCGCGACAAGCCCTTCATATGCACCTTCACCAAACGGGACTTCGGGGTTTTTTACCGAGCGTTTAGCATGGTCGTAGGCAAATAACGAAGCAATATCCCCACCCGTACCAGGCAACGCGCCCACTACGACACCGATAATTGAAGTACGTATTGAGAGCGGTAAAAACTTAAGCACCATGTTGAGAGGAGGAACGATCTTATCGACATTCTGCTTCACCGGCACTTTGGCCATGTTGTGCAGTTGATAAAATGCTTCTGCTACACCAAATAGGCCGATCATGACCACCACATAGTGAATCCCGCCCAGCAGCTCCATGCTACCCATCGTCAGGCGTGGCTGAGCAGTCACCATGTCCATGCCCACCAGCCCGATGGTGGCACCCAAGGCAACTGAGAAAATGCCACGTGCAAGTGACTTGCCTGACAGCGAACTGACCAATAACAAACCCATGACAGCAATTAAAAAGTAGTCGCGGGGTGCAAACTGTAGTGCTAAATCAGCAAGGTGTGGCGCAGTGAGAGCCAGCACAAGAACACCAATTAAGCCGCCGATCACGGACATGACGGTGCTTAGTCCAATCGCCTTGCCTGCTTCACCTTTTAGGGCCAGCGGATAGCCGTCGAACGCGGTGGTAACTGCTGAGGGAGCACCAGGAATGTTGAGCAAAATGGCAGTGCGCGAACCGCCGTAAACGCCGCCAACATAGATACCTACCATTAGCGCTAGTGCGTTATTGATCTCCCAAGAAAAAGTAAAGGAGATCAAAATAGAGACGGCCATCGTGACGGATAAGCCGGGAATCGCACCGACATAAATACCGGCGAGTACACCTAGGGCGGTTAAGCCTAGAAGGCCTGGATCAAGCCAAGCCATGAGCAGGTAAGAGAAGGTATCACTCATTGGATGCCTCGGGGGTCATAATCAAGGAAGGTAAACACGAAAGACGATCGTGAAAAGAACGTAAATTACCGCAATAGCCAGCGTGGCAATCATTAAAGAACTAATGATTTTTCCTTGACGATAATAAATGAACATAGCGGCTAAAAAGATAAACGTACTGACGTAAAAGCTTGTCCACATAATTGCCGCTAAATAAAGCATCGACACTATCGAGAACACTACAATATGTGGTTTAAAGTGCTCATGTAGAAACACTTTGAACTCTTGCGTGGCCGTGAGAATGTGCGGGTCCCGTTGCTTGCGGCGGTGGCTGAAAAGAATGGCCAGCGAGGAGCCAAGCATGATGAGTGCTAACCCGATGGGAAACGAGCCAGCTGAATTCAAACGTATGCCGTCATCAATGCGATAAGCTTCATACAATACGACGATACTAAAAAGCAGTAATAGCCAATCGAATACTTTCTCTCCGGCTTGAACACGCTCTATTTTTTTAGTCATAAATAGACTCCAAGGGGACAGGTTGTTTCCCTGCCCCCTAAGTCATAGGAAGAGAAGGCGTTAAGGGCGTGGAATGCCTAGCTCTTCAGGGGATTTTTCGACTGCATCCGCCTCAAACATGGACCATGCGGTTACGGACTGCCAGTTATCCAAGTACTGCTGTGCTTCTTCACCATTAAGGTTGAGTGATTCGCCGCCAAAGTTGGTTAAGAACTCCTGGAATCCATCACTGGCAACGGCCTGCTCATAGGCATCTTCCAAGGTAGCTTTCACATCATCGGGCGTATCTTCATGGACAAACACACCCCAAAATGGACCCCAGGGTAAGAACGACTCCAGTTCTGGAATAGCATCAGTGATTGGTGGAACGCCTGGCAGGTCTGCAAGCTCTTCGCTACCCAGCACGGCCAGACCCTTTAGACGGCCAGCACGAATCTGCTCAGCGACAGCAGAAAGGCTAAGGGGCATAAAATCGATATGTTCACCCAGCAGCGCGGTTACGCCTGGGCCATCGCCACCGAAGGTCACGGTTCGCACATCAAGATCATCGACTGAGTTAATCATGGCGTGGATAGTGCTTGGTAGGCCACCCGCGCCGGTGCCACCCATTTTGAGTTCACCTGGGTTTTCGTGGGCGTATTCAAGCAACTCAGCGAAAGTATCAAACTCGCTTTCAGGATGAGTGGCGATGACGACTAGCCCTTGCCCGATAATATTGATGGGATGCATATCATCGTAAGTGAATTCTGCTAAACCCATTAGCGGATATAGCTGCGGGTTTTCGGCACCAAAAAGCAGATTGTAGCCGTCAGGGCGCTGACGCATGACATGGTTCATGCCGATAACGCCAGTACCACCTGCCCGGTTGGTAAGCACAATGGTGGTATCCAGTACTTCTTCTACATGAGGTGTCAGGCTGCGTACGACGTTGTCGGTTGCCCCACCGGCACCCCACTGTATGGTGCCTTGAATGTTACGCTCGGGATAATCGGCGAAAGCGCCGCCCGCAACTGCTATAGAGCCGATAGCGATGGCCAACTGGGTGAAAAGTGGCTTAGTCATGCTTTATCCTCCAACGAGTTATTATATTAGGTACTGCCAATGGCGTTATTAGTTCGCTTTACGAACTTAAGTACTTAAAGCGAACACTAGTGGTCGCTTTGATTGCTGTCAATCAACAATCGTTCTTATAAGACCAAGGTGTAATGCATCATCAAGGCCTATTCGACGCTATTGTAAGCTGCGCTTAATAAGAAGAAGTAATTGAGCAAAGCATGCATTAGTTCCTCTTTCTACTCATTATAAAGGGCGTAGTATCGCCATGTCCTTAGACGTAGTGCTAGCGGCGAGATGAATTGGTTGCCATTACCCCCACTTCATCATGCATAATGCGAACTAAAGAACGCTATGCGAACAATGGTTGTCTATACTGCAATCTATTGGCTCAGCTATAACTAAACATAATAGTCGTGGTGCCCAAGCAACCCAGCTAGGAAGCACTACCTTGGAGGACGCTATGCGCGCAATTGCAACTGTTTGCCTTAGTGGTGATCTACGAACCAAGCTAGAAGCCATTGCCCGCGCGGGCTTTGATGGCGTCGAAATATTTGAGAATGATCTACTCTCCTTTGATGGTTCCCCGGAAGAAGTTCGCAAGCTGTGCGAAAGCCTGGGGCTTACTATCGTTGCTTTCCAACCGTTTCGCGACTTTGAGGCGATGCCGGAGCCACAGCGCAGTCGCAATCTTAAGCGTGCAGAGCGAAAGTTCGAGCTGATGGAGCAGTTAGGGACAGATTTTCTGCTCGTTTGTAGCAACGTATCCCCCCAAGCCGTAGACGATATGGATCGTGTAGTGGCGGATTTGCGTGAGCTTGCTGAAATGGCCGCTAAGCGTAATATCCGAGTGGGGTTTGAAGCGTTGGCCTGGGGGCGCCATATCTCCGACTACCGGGATACATGGGAAGCGGTGCGCCGCGTCGATCATCCTAATTTAGGTATCGTGCTGGATAGCTTTCATATTCTTTCCCGTGGTCACGACCTTTCTACTATCGGTAAAATTCCTAAAGAAAAAATATTCTTTGTCCAAGTGGCAGATGCGCCGCTCATGGATATGGACGTACTTCAGTGGAGCCGACACTTCCGGTGTTTCCCGGGCCAAGGTCGTCTGCCGCTGAAAGCCTTTATGACTGAGCTCGCCAAAACCGGTTATGACGGTCCGCTGTCGCTTGAAATCTTTAGTGATGCCTTCCGTGCGGCGCCAACAGAAATCACAGCGTTGGATGGCCTTCGCTCGCTCATTCTGCTGGAAAATCTGGTCGAAGAGGGGCCTTGGGCAAGCCCTATTCCCCCAGCGCCGCGCTACAACGGCATTCACTTTATTGAGTTCACCCTTGATGAAGAGAGCGCAGCCCCGTTGGGTGAGTTTATCGATGCCCTAGGCTTTCGACATGTGGGCCGCCACCGCTCCAAAAATGTTGAGCTTTGGAAGCAGGGTGATATTCATTTAGTGCTCAACTTTGAAACCGACAGTTTTGCTCACACTTTCCGTCTCCTACACGGTACCTCAGTATGCGCAGTCGGTTTTCGTGTAGATGATGTTGAGCGTGGGCTTGTTCGCGCTAAAGCTTTCAAAGCTCAGGCTTTCCGTGGCCAAGTGGGCGAAGGCGAGATGGAGATATCAGCGCTGCGAGGTATAGAAGGTAGCCTAGTTTATCTGGTGGATGATAAAGCGGCAGATGACTTGCAGTGGCGTACCGATTTTGAACTGTTTGATCAAGAGAGCCGCAATGAAGCTGGGCTGACTCGCGTTGATCATCTCTCTTATGTGCTGCCTGCCACCCAGCTACTTAGCTGGCAGCTCTTCCACCGTACGGTCTTTGGATTTGACGCCGCAGCGGAGAACGAGATCATCGACCCGAGGGGAATGATGATCAGCCAAGCCGTCATCAGCCCAGAGCAGAGTATTCGCATTCCGTTGACCGTTTCACAAGCGCAGGATACCCAGCCAGGGCGGTTCCTGAGTGAATTTCGCGGCGGTGTACAGCAGATTGCCTTCGAGAGTCATGACATCTTCGCCACAGTGGATGAGCTTCAAGCCCGCGGCTTGCCGCTGCTTAGAATCCCTCAGAATTATTACGACGACCTAGATGCGCGTTATGGGCTCGAGGAAGAGCTGCTGGAAGCAATGCGTCAGCGCAACATTCTGTTTGATCGCAATGACGAAGGCGATTTTTTACATGCCTATACCGAAACGTTTTCAGGCCGTTTTTTCTTCGAAATTGTAGAACGCCGTGGTGCTTATCAACAGTTTGGTGCCGCTAATGCGGGCATTCGCTTAGCCGCGCAGGCGGCACAGCGCTAATTATACAAAACGATAAATACGCTTCAGTGTGAAACAGCACTGCGCGGGAGGATACTCATGAAACTCGGCCTGATCGGTAAAGCGATTATGAATTCCAGCTCGCCGGATCTCCATACTCGGCTAGGGGAACTCACCGGCATCCCAACGACTTACGACCTGTTTGATGCCAATGAGCAGCCGATTGAGTCGTTGGAAAGCCAGGTTAAAAAGGTTATTGCTGCGGGCTATCGCGGGGTCAATGTGACGTTTCCCTGGAAAGAAACCGCCGTTAAGTTGGCAACCCGCCCCTCCATTGGGGCCAAAATGGTCGGGGCTGCCAATACACTGGTGTTTGAAAAAGGTGAAATTATTGCCGAGAACACCGATTTTACCGGTTTTATGAGTGGCTTTCGCGCCACGCTAGGTGAGCGAAAACCAGGACGAGTACTGTTAATGGGCACCGGGGGTGTCGGCAAAGCCGTCGCCTTTGGCCTGGGGCAACTTGGGGCAAGTGAAGTGATCCTGATGGATTTGGATAGCGCCAAGTCACATCAGTTGGCCAATGAGCTACAACAGCAAGGCTTCGTCGCCTCAACGATTACCGCCGAACAGTTAGCGGAAACCGTGCCGCACTGCGATGGACTCGTAAACTGTACCCCGATTGGTCACGAAAAAAGCCCTGGCTGCCCAATCCCTGCAAAGCTGGTTCAGGCGCACCACTGGATTTTTGATGCGGTGTACGTACCGGCGGTCACCGAATTTATTACCGCGGCAAAGCAAGCGGGCGCAGCGGTGGTTAGCGGCGTCAGCCTCTTTGTGTTTCAAGGCGTCGACGCCTTTAAGCTGTTCTGTGAAGATGAAGCTAAGCGCGAGGCGGCTGAACAGCAGTCAGCCACGCTGTTTGCCCACTATCGTCGCGAGCTGATTAAGGAGAATGACGCATGAGCCAAGGTAAAGTGCTGGTAATGCACGGCCCCAATCTAAATTTACTCGGTACTCGTCAGCCGGAAATATACGGCTATGAGACGCTGGAAGACGTTAATAACGCGCTACGAGAAAAAGCCGTGATGGCGGACTGGGAAGTGAATTGCTTGCAGAGCAACCATGAGGGAGCGCTGATTGACGCCATTCATGCCGCTAGGCTGGATGGCACACAGGCAATTATTATCAACCCCGCTGCCTATACCCACACGTCGGTTGCCATTCTGGATGCGCTCAATGCGTTTGAGGGCAAGGTGATCGAAGTGCACATCTCTAACGTGCACAAGCGCGAAAGCTTCCGCCACCACTCCTACGTCTCCCTACGCGCTGACGGCGTTATTGCAGGGCTAGGAACGCAAGGTTATCAAGCGGCGCTGGATGCCATTATGAAGGCTGCCAGTGCATGAGTGCTATGTTCGCCGCGTGGCAAGATAAATACCCGCAGCGATAATGAGTACCGCGCCCAAATACGTTTCAAGCAGCGGGATATCGCCAAATACTAGGTATCCCGAAGCGGATGCCCACACAATCTGCACATAAAGAAATGGTGAGACCAGTGAGGCGGGGGCACAGCGCATGGCCATAATCATGGTCAGTTGGCTACCCGCACCAAGTATACCCACCAGCAAAAAAAGCGGCATATCGACAAGCGCGATGGGCGTCCAGAAGAACGGCACGACCAAGCTGCTTATCACTGCGCCCGCTAGCCCTGCATAGAACAGCGAGGTTAGCGGGTGATCACGACGTCCAAAGCGACGGGTCGTGAGTTGATAGAGCGCAAAGCACAACGCCATGCCAAACGGGAGTAGTGCTGCAGGTTGCCCACGCCAATCGACCGGCCCAATGGCAATGAGAACCCCTATAAAGCCCACCAGTACGGCCAGCCCTCGGCCTAGCGTCACACGCTCTTTAAGTAGCGGAATAGCCAGTAAGGTGACCAGTAGCGGTGCGCTAAAGTTGATCACGTAGACCTGTAACATAGGGAGTTCGCGCAGCGCTAGATAGGCGAACGTGCTGGCGCCGAGTAGCAGTAGACCGCGCAACAGTTGTCCCATGAGCGATTCGGTTTTAAGTAACGCTTGCCCGCGAGTGAAGCCCAGCCACAGCAAATAGCCGATAAGCACCAGCATATGCCCTGCATAGCGTGCCCACACGATTTGTACCGGTGAATAGCCTTGCCCTAGCCACTTAACGCCGGTATCGAGCATCACAAACAGCAGCCCCGCCAGCAGCATAAAGCCAATACCGAGCAGAGGACGGTCGGCGGGTAAGGCCTTCACAAAGCAGCCAACAGCTCACGCGCCTTGGTTAATGCTCGTTGTGCACGCTCCAGCGCTGAAATGCCCTGTCGGCGAAGCCCGTCAGTTGGAATTTCTAAACTCATTGATCGTCCTTTTGGCAAAGCGCTTAGCAATCCTGTGAGATCGATATCGCCGTCGCCTGGGAAGCAGCGCTCTTGACGTGCCTGACGCAAAATCTCATCCATATCATCAGGAATGGGGCCCGCCACATCGCATAGTTGCATGTAGCGCAGCCATTCAGGCGGCACACTAGCGAGCGTCTCAAGGCGGCTTGCTGAACGATTGAAATGAAACGCATCGACGAGTAAGCAGGCGTTATCGAACCCATGACCACGCGCAGCACCCACTACGCTGGCGGCTTGCTCCAGGTTTTTCACGCCTGTCCAGGGCATAAACTCAAGATGCGGATAGAGGCCGCGAGACTTAGCTAACTCGCAAAGCTGAGCAAAGTTGTCCTGGGTGCGTATAAGGTCTTCGTCATTGCCCGCCACTAATACTTCGCTGGCGCCCAGCTCAGCACCAATATCCAGGATATGGGCAAACTCCTCAACGATCCGCGTTTCAGGCTTAAGGCGAAAAATCTCGATATCCAGCACTTGAATGCCGCTATCACGCAGCGCTTGCTGAGTGCGGCGCAGTAAGTTCCTATCGTTAGCGAGTGGAAAGTGATGCTCTTCCGGAGTGGCGGGAATCAGCCTAAGCCCCACAGCGTCGTACCCTGCTTCGGCGGCCACCTCAATCATGTCCGGTGGGGACAGCTCAAGCACTGTCAACGCGGCAAGCGAAAAGCGGGGAGAGGGGGTGGCATCAGGCATCGGGTAACTCCTGGGTTGCGGCATGAAGGCCTGCAATATAGCCAAAGGTCATCGCAGGCCCCAGGTTTATACCACCCGCAGGGTAGAAGCCGCCCATGATGCTGGCCATATCACTACCTGCCGCATAAAGGCCATCAATAGGCTGGTTGGCGGTGTTAAGCACTTGTGCATACTCATTGGTTTTAAGCCCGGCAAAGGTGCCAAAACTGCCAGGCTGCACTTTTACGGCGTAAAAAGGCCCCTGATCAAGCGGTGCGACACAGGGGTTTGGCCTGTTCGCCGGGTCGCCGTTTTTACGATTGTAGGGCGTGCTGCCGCGGCCAAAGGCAGGATCTTCGCCTAACTGAGCGTGGTGGTTATACTCATCAACCGTCTGTTTAAGCCCTTGTGGGTCAATCCCGCACTCTACTGCCAACGCTTCCATCGTTTTAGCGCTTTTAAGGTAGCCTTTTTTGATCCAATGCTTAAAAGGTAGTGGTGCCGGGCGGCTAATGCCCAAACCATATCGACGTTGGAAGCGGTGACAACACACAAGCCAGGAGCAGACCTCTTCGCCCTCAGGCACCGCCTTTACCATTGCATCGACGTAATCGTAGTAGCCGCTTGCTTCGTTGACGAAGCGACGGCCATTTTTCAGCACACCAATCACGCCTGGTTTTGCGCGATCAATGATATGGGGAAAGTGGCCCACATGGCCGTCTGGGTAGGGAACCAGCGAAACCGGTGCCCAGGCAACGGGGGAGTAAAGCGAGGTGTCTACCACGCCGCCCACGGTTTCACCTAGGTGTAAACCGTCGCCACTGGCGGACGAGGGTGGCAGTGGCCAATGCTCCTCGCCCGTGGGCGTTTTGGGAAACAGCGCCTTACGCCGTGTGATGTCCCAGGGAAAACCGCCCGCTGCCAAGACCACGCCTTTCGCCGCCCGAATGGAGACGTCGCCTTCGGGCGTTCCAATTACTACACCCGTTACCCGTTCGCCCTCCTTCACGAGTTGCTTAGCGGGGGAAGAGACCCACATCTCTACCCCCAGAGCCGTCGCTGATTTAGCTAACCGCCCGGTGAGCGCCACGCCATTGACCAACTGCATGGCGCGACCATGGCGTGCCAAGTCAAAGAGATGGCGAGAGACGCGTTTTGCAACGTGCAGAAACGCCCTCGGTGAACGCGTAACGTTGAGAAACGCTGCCAAATCGGGCCCGGCTTGAATGGGCATGCCGAGAAACGCTGTTTCGGGCATGGTGGTACGCAGTTTTTTCAGTGTTTGGATGTCTAGCTCGCGGCCATCAAACGGCGCAGCGATCACCGAGCGGCCGCCCGTGCCTGCGCCGGGTGTATCCCCATGGATATCCGCGATAGCGTTGCCAGCGTTAAATTGGAGGGCTGTCTTGTCGTGGAAGAACTCGACCATAGCGGGTGATGCCGCCAGGAAGGCGTCGATTTTACGCGCATCAAATCGCTCACCTAGTTCGTGGCGCAGGTAGGTTCTTACTGTTTCTGTATCTTCAGTAATGCCGGCGGCGCGAGCCAATGGGTTGCAGGGCGCCCACATCCATCCACCCGACCAGGCGGTTGCACCACCGAGGCAGTCGGCTTTTTCGACCACCACGACTTTCAAACCTTGATGTGCCGCCGTAACAGCAGCGGATAACCCTGCCGCCCCTGAACCAACGACTACGAGGTCAACGCTAATGGCGCGAGTGGGCATGAACTCTTCTTCCCAGAGCAGATTATTAAAAACGACATTCAAATAATTTAAGGGAGAGAGCGTGTGTTTGCAATACGTACAAAAGTTCGCGGTTAACTGATGTCTTTCGCGGTCAGTGAATGCTTAATAGAGCGGTAGCGCTTGCTTGGTAAGCCTCATCATACTTTGTTGGATATAGATGCTAATTATTGTGTGAAATCAGTGCTTGCTAATTTTCTTGACGAGTTAAATCCTCTTTAGCTTTTCACTTTTGATACTAAAGTCGTGTTTTTTATAGCTCAGGTAAAAGAGTAACCTCGCTGTATGTAATGCGAATAGATGTGCGAAATGCGAACAAAAATACAATGCAATATAGGAAGTTAAAATGAAAAATATCTTCACCGCAACGTGTATAGCCGCCTGCAGCAGCGCTCTGGCGCTTGGAGTTACGGTTTCCTCAGCCAGTGCCGATGAGTGGCCATCCAACGATGTTCGCTTGGTAGTGCCATATGCACCCGGCGGCACTACCGATGTGCTATCGCGTCGCGTTGCCGATCTCCTCCAACAAGAACTCGACGCCAATGTGATTGTAGAAAATCGTCCGGGCGCGGGTTCCACGGTGGGCACAGGTCGTCTCGCACGAGGCGGACGTGATGCCGATCACACTATTCTAATGGCATCTCCGGGCCATACCATTGGTGCCGCGATCTACCCAGATCTAACCTATGATCCAGTCGATGATTTTGTCTTTCTGCAAAACATGATCGATATTCCTAACGTCATGGTAGTTCCCGCAGACAGCCCTTATGAAAATGTCATCGATTTCGTGGAAGCCGCGAAAGAAGACAACATGACCTTTAGTCATAGCGGCGTGGGTAGCTCTATTCACATGTCGGGCGAGTTATTTAAAACGTTGACTGAAACCAACCTAACCGCAGTGCCTTTTGCCGGTAGCGGCGCGGCGCTTCCTGCGTTACTGGGCGGCGATGTGGATGTGGCGTTCGAGAACATGCCGACGGTGCTTTCGCATATCCGCTCAGGGGATCTGCGTGCTCTTGCCGTTACCTCCGCCGAGCGCTCCGAGTACCTTCCTGATGTTCCGACACTGTCAGAAATCGGTGAATACAACCTTGATCAGTTCATCACGACTGCCTGGTTCGGCCTGATAGCTCACAGCTCCTTCCCTGAAGAAGCGCAGAGCACGATGCGTGAGGCGCTAGCCAACGTTATGGAGCGTGAAGAGTTTCTGGATTTCGCTGAGCAGTTAGGTGCTGAGCCGGGCCAGGTTGCCGGTGAAGAGTTCAAGCAGTTCATCGCCGATGACCTGCAGCGCTGGGAAGAAGTTGCCCAGCAAGCTGGCATCAGTCAATAAGCTCAGTAGTCACCTTTAAGTAAAGGCGAGGACGTAGATCCTCGCCTGTCTTGTTTCTTTGGAGAAGGCAGCGATGACAACATCGGATCCCAAGCGCAGGGTGAAGATAAAGGACATGGGAGATGTGATTACAGGGGTTGTCCTTTTTGGCTTTGCTCTTGTGCTGCTCTTTTACCTTGTACCCAACTACATCAATGAGCCACCGATCCTGCAAAACCCGATGATGTCGCCCCAGTGGCTGCCGCGTATCGTGGGCTGGTTGATATTGCTGTTTTCCATACTGCTCATCTTTCAGGGGTTACTGGTTTCAGGCCCTAGTGAAGAGGATGAGCGGATGATTGAAAAAGGCTCGCCGCGGCGTTTTTTCATGATGGTCGTCGCATTAGTGATCTATGTCGCTCTGTTTGAATCGATGGGGGCGGTGTTCTGCGGCATTCTGGCAACACTGGTTCTGTTCGTGGCTCACCCTGTTCGAACGTGGTGGGTATATAGCATGGCATTTCTATTTCCGATTGTTGTTGCCTTCTTATTTGTGGAAGTCATGAACGTACCGCTTCCGATGATGCCGTTTTGGCTCTGAGTTACTCATTATTGTTTTAGGTGAGCTATGGAAATTTTTTCGGAAGTCATACAGCTATTTTTTAGCGTCGAAAACTTTTTGGCGATCGCCGTGGGGGTCGTCATCGGCGTGGTTGTTGGGTCTATCCCTGGGCTAACGGCTACAATGGCAGTGGCATTAGCGCTGCCCTTTACCTTCTCAATGCAGCCAATTGCAGCGATTCTGTTACTGGTGGGGATCTATAAAGGGGGTATGTACGGCGGGTCGATTACGGCAATCTTAATCCGTACGCCTGGCTCTCCTGCGTCGGCCTGTACGCTGTTGGATGGCTATCCCATGGCCCAGCAAGGGCATGCCAAAAAGGCGCTTAAAGCAGCGCTTTACTCATCTGTTATCGCCGATTTCATTTCCAATATTGCCCTGATCTTCTTTGCTGCTTACTTGGCTAAGATTGCACTTAATTTTGGGGCGCCGGAGTTTTTCTGGCTGATCTGTTTCTCTCTAACCATCATTATTTCCCTTGCCAGTGGCTCCATGATCAAGGGCTTGATGGCCGCATTGCTGGGCATTCTGCTTTCAATGGTAGGGCTGGACGATGTTTTTGGATCCCAGCGGCTTACCTTTGGCAGTTACAATTTAATGGATAGCATCTCCTTTATTCCTTTGCTGATCGGTCTGTTCGCTATACCAGAGATTATCGAGTTTTATCGTAAGAAAGCGGTGCCCCACATCAAAGCTAAGGCAAGTGGTGCTGGCTTGGCATTTTCTGAACTGAAACGCTGTATGAAAAGCATCGTACGTGGCAGCTTAATTGGCGTCGTCATTGGCGCTATTCCCGGAACCGGGGCCACCGCCGCTGCGTTTATTTCTTATAGCGATGCCCGCAGGCGCTCTCCTAATAAGGCTAACTTCGGCAAGGGTGAGGTAGAGGGTGTTGCTGCAGCAGAGGCGGGTAATAACGGCGTGGCGGGCGCGACGATGATTCCGTTGCTCTCTTTAGGTATTCCTGGGGATGTCATCACTGCCATTATCCTCGGTGCCTTTATGGTGCATGGTTTAACGCCCGGTCCGTTAATGTTTCAAGAGAACCTGTCGCTGATCTATGCGCTGTTTATGGGCATTATGCTCAGCTCGGTAATATTACTGGTAGTGGGCAATGTCGCCATTAAGTACTTCTCCTTAATTGCTGATATTCCAAAGCCTGTCCTTTTCCCCATCGTCTTGATGTTTTGTGTTTACGGGGCCTACGCCGTTAATAACGATACGTTCGATGTGGGGTTGATGCTGGCCTTTGGCGTGCTGGGCTATATATTCAACCGGGCGGCCATACCCGCAGCCCCGTTTCTAATCGGTTTCATCCTGGGCCCGATGTTCGAAGATAACCTACGCCGTTCTCTTTTAATCGGTTCCAACGACCTGTCTATCTTTGTGCGTGGCCCGATTACCTGGTTCTTTATCGCGCTGACAGTGGGCTCTATTGCCTTAGCGTTCTATCGCTTTTTGGAAGAGCGCCGAAAGACCCAGGATAAAGCGTCAAAAACATCTTAACCGTAGCCGGTTTACAACAATTCGAATGCCCGACGAGAACGAGTCAATGAGTGACTACTTTTATAGCGCTGATCGAATCCGTGACCGCTTTTCTCAAGCGATGTCCGATATGTATCAGCAAGAAGTGCCCCAGTACGGCACGCTGCTTTCCCTGGTAGCTGAAGTTAACCAAGAGGTGATTGAGCGTGATACCTCGCTAGCAACAGCCCTCTCCTCAACCGGTGAGATGACGCGTTTGCACGTTGAGCGGCATGGCGCCATTCGAGTGGGTAGCCCCGCTGAATTGTCGCTTTTACGCCGCATGTTTGCCGTGATGGGGATGTTCCCTGTTGGTTACTATGACCTTTCAGTGGCTGGCGTGCCTGTTCATGCAACGGCGTTTCGTCCTATCGACGATGAGGCGCTGACATTAAACCCTTTCCGGTTATTTACCTCGTTACTGCGACTTGAACTTATAGCCAACGATGAGCTACGCGAGCAGGCGGCTGCCATTATCGCCTCGCGAGAGATTGTCACCCCTCAGGCGGTCACTCTGATTGAACGCTTTGAGGTGCAGGGCGGGCTAAACGAAGCGGAGGCTAAAGCATTCGTCATAGAAGCACTGGAAACCTTCCGTTGGCACCGTGATGCCACCGTCGATTTAGCGACCTATCAAGCGCTTCATCATGAGCATCGTTTGATTGCAGACGTGGTCTGCTTCCGTGGGCCGCATATCAATCATTTGACCCCGCGTACTCTAGATATCGATGAAGTGCAGCGGCGCATGCCCGCCAGTGGTATTACACCCAAAGCCATCATCGAAGGGCCGCCACGTCGGCACTGCCCGATCTTATTGCGTCAGACCAGTTTTAAAGCGTTAGAAGAATCCATCTATTTTGCGGATGAGGCAGAGGGCCAGCATACGGCTCGCTTCGGCGAAATCGAGCAGCGCGGGGTAGCCCTAACCCGCAAAGGACGAACGCTTTACGACCAACTGCTAGCCGCTTCACGGCAGGGCGAGCCATCAACTTCCAATGCCAACCATCAGGCTCATTTAGCGCAAGCATTTGTTGAATTTCCTGATGATCAAGAAGTGTTGCGCCGTGAGGGGCTGGCATTTTTCCATTACCGCGTAGCGCCGGGGGCTAAAGCAGATATCGGCAGTACCGATAACATTGAGCAACTTTTGGCGGCAGGTGTGTTGGTGGCAATCCCCATGATATATGAGGACTTTCTGCCGGTCAGTGCGGCGGGGATATTCCAATCTAACTTGGGCGATGGAACACAAGACGAGTACAGCAGCCAATCAAGCCAGCAGGCGTTCGAGTTAGCTCTGGGGGCCCCCGTTACGGATGAGATCGCCCTGTATGAGCATCGCCAGGAAAACTCACTGAAGCAGGCGTTGGCAGAACTACGCGGTGTATAAAGCCCATTCTTGCGTTAGTGATGAAGTTCAGTATCGATGTAGGCAGTGCCAATCATAATCCAGGGAGGCAACGTAATGGCAGGACCATTGGCAGGCTTACGTGTACTTGATCTTAGTCGAGTAATGGCGGGCCCCTGGTGTACCCAGATATTGGCTGATATGGGTGCCGAGGTGATCAAAGTTGAACACCCGACCCTCGGTGACGATACTCGGCACTGGGGGCCTCCCTGGCTAAAGGACAACGAGGGCCAGGATACTCGCGAGTCGGCCTACTATCTTTCGGCCAATCGCGGCAAGCATTCAGTCACTGTCGATATAAGCCAGCCAGAAGGGCAGGCGCTGGTGCGTGAATTAGCCGCTGAAAGTGACATTCTGGTCGAGAACTTCAAAAGCGGAGGGCTTGCGCGCAAGGGGCTCGACTACGCCACTCTAGAGGCGATCAATCCTGGTTTGATTTACTGCTCGATTACCGGCTTTGGACAGACGGGCCCCATGGCCGCAATGGCTGGCTATGACTACCTGATTCAAGCCCAGGCAGGCTTAATGAGTATTACCGGTGCAGCAGATGGGGAGCCGGGTGCGGGGCCTCAACGGGTAGGTATGGCGGTTTCCGACCTGACCACCGGTATGAATGCCACCATCGCGATTCTTGGTGCGTTGCATCACCGGCACAGCAGCGGGAAGGGCCAGTATATCGATATGGCGCTGCTGGATGTTCAGGTTAGTTGGCTGGCTAATCAGGCGCTTAATTACTTCTGCAGCGGCACACCGCCAACCCGTACCGGTGAGTATCACCCTAACTTGGTTCCTTATCAGCCGTTCCCTGCCGCCGACGGCGAAAAAGTGATTATCGCCATTGGCAACGACGGTCAGTTCACGCGGTTCTGTGAAGCCGTGGGGCGGCCCGAGCTAGCCGTTGACCCCCGTTTCAGCACCAATCCCGAGCGGGTTAAGCACCGCCTTGAACTGATTCCATTGATGGTAGAAATTACTCTCAGCCGCGCAAGTTACGAATGGATCGAGATGCTGAGCGCTATTAGCGTGCCCTGCGGCCCGATTCAAAATATTGCCCAGGTCTTCGACGACCCGCAGGTTCGGGCGCGCGGCATGAAGGTAGAGCTTACGTCTGAAACAGGTTCGGTGCCTGGCGTGGCTAACCCTATCAAGTACTCCAAGACGCCGCTTGAGTACCGCAAGCCGCCCCCTCGCCTGGGTGAAGATACCGACAGCGTTTTGGAACGCTTACTGCACAAAGGCGCAGCGGAAATTAGCGCCTTGCGTCAAAAAGGCGTAGTGAAATAAACCTTCGGGTTGGCTAACCGACCGTCACACCGCCGCAAACATAGAGCGTCTGACCGGTAATAAAGCCGCTGCGCTCGTCGCAGAAGAAGCTAACTGCCTGGGCGACGTCTTCTGGCTGGCCCATGCGCTGTAGCGGAATATTGTCGATGATCCGGCGAGCACGCTCAGAGTCCGGTGGGTTGTTCTGCCAGAAAGCAGTGGTGGCGATAGGGCCGGGGGCGACGCAGTTGACCGTAATGCCATGCTCAGCAAGCTCCAGCGCCCAGGTGCGGGCCATGGATTGCAGCGCTCCCTTCGTTGCGCTGTAAATAGTGCGAGCTTCCTTGCCGAGTACCACGCGGCTGGCGTTCATGACGATGCGCCCCATCCCCTGTGCCTTCATGGCTGGCAGCAGTGCCTGGGTGCAGATCAGCGCCGAGCGCACGTTCAGGTGCATCAATGTGTCGAAGTCCTCAAGCCTCGCCTCCTCAAGTAGCGCAGGCGCAACAATACCGACGTTGTTGATCAGCCGGCTCACCGTATAACGCTCGGCGATTTCCGTCATTACCCGACGAGTAGCGTCGGCGTCAGCAAGGTCGATCTGGTAGGCGTCGGCTTGTAAAGACGCCACTTCCGGGGCAACGATATCCACCACGATAACGCGATAGCCATCCTGTTGGAGACGCAAAGCAATGGCCTGGCCGATGTTTCTCGCCCCGCCGGTGACAACGGCGCAGTGTTGTTGATCAGAGTGTTGGTTCATTGTTGTTGTCCTTGGCTGCGATAAACCTTGGTTATTTAAAACGCGAGCTATTGAAAACACGAGTTATTTAAAACGCCATTAGCTCCGTTAGTGTCAACAGCCAGATAATCAGGCTAAGCGTGAAGAACGAAGCGATCGTTGCGACCAGCATGGCCGCAGCGCTGACACCGCCCAGACCGTAGCGTTGGCCCAGCAGGGGGTAAATGCTAATCATCGGCGCCGCGGAGAAGAGCACGGCACCCACAATGTAGAGAGGGTCAATGCCTGGAATAAGCAAAAATGCGATTAAGATGGCCAGCGGATGAATGAGCAGTTTGCCAATCACAATTTGCCCAACGTCCCTGGCCATGCCTTTGACCTGCAGACCAAACAGCGCACCGCCGATCACAAAGAGCGCCGCAGGGCCAGCGGCATTGGCCAGCATATCAATGGCTTTAAACAGAGGAACAGGAATCTGTAACCCTGTAACGGCTAAAAAAATACCCACCAGTAAGCCCACCAGAACAGGGTTTTTGGCCAAGCTTAGGGCGGTCTGCTTAACTGTTTTCCAGACGCTGGCCCCTTGCTGGGAGGACATCTCAGCCAAAATCAGTGCGGCAGGGATAATAATCAGCGTTTCGATCACCATATTGAGGGCCAGCAACACAGCCGCTGGTGAGCCGATGACCATCACGGCGACTGGGTAGCCTACAAAGCCACTGTTGGCCGCTGCCATCCCCAATGCCTGCATAGCACTAACGTTGAGAGGCTGGCGCTGGTACCTCATGCTGAGCAGCAGCCCGCCCCCAAAAACCACCAAGGAGCCCAGCCCGTAGGCCACCATATAGTTGAGTTGCAGTATTTCTTCTAACGGGTGCTGGGTTAAAGCCCTGATGACCAGTGCGGGCAGCGCGAAGAACATGACAAAAACGCCCACACCCTGCATCTGTTCACGCTGGATGAGCCCGCTCCACCTAGCAACATAACCTGCGCTGATCAACAAAAAGATAGGGGTGGTAATGGCAAGAATAGCGAGCATAAAGTCTCTGTCTTGTCGGTGATGAGAAAGTAGATATAGCCCCGCTGATCAGACCAATTTAGCATGGCGTTCGAATCACGAACAATTGTACGTTTGTTTAGTGTGGTAAAACCATTGTGCCAATCAATGAGGAGTATCTATGCCCGCCGCGTTTTTAAAACACCCGTTTATGAGTCAACAAGCCTTGGGCGAGTGCGACGATGACGCCATGGTGCAGGCCATGCTGGCCTTTGAATTGGCCCTGGCAGAAGTGCAAGAAGCCAGCGGTGCGGTGCCTAACGGTGTTAGCAAGCGAATGCGTGAGCAATTTAAGCACGCCAGCTTTAATGTCGCCGAGATTGCCGAGGGTATTGCCAGCGGTGGCAATGTGGCGATTCCTTTCGTCAAACAGAGTCGCGCGCTCCTCGACAATGAGATCAAGCGCTATTGGCACCAGGGAGCGACAAGTCAGGACGTGGTCGACTCCGCGCTGATGCTGCTGCTTAAGCCACGCTTAGCAGCACTAGACGATCTTCTATCGCGCTGCCGCTCGGCTGCGACGGCGCTGATGGATACTTATATCGATACGCCCATGGTGGGGCGCACCCTAATGCAGCAGGCGCTGCCGATCACCTTTGGGGTGAAGGTGGCTCACTGGGCGGTTGGGTTAGAGCAGAGTCGTCGCCGATTAAGCGCTGTTGAACTTCCCGTTCAGTTTGGTGGCGCGGTAGGCGTGCACTCGGGTTGGGACTCTCTCGGGCTTGAATGGATGGACGCCTTGGCCACGCGGCTAGGCTTGGCGGTGCCGGTGCTGCCCTGGCATACCGACCGCTATCCCATTCATGCCCTTGGCACGGCGTTAGATGCCGTCGCCGGGGCCGCTGAAAAAATCGCCCTGGATGTATCACTGCTGACACAAACCGAAGTCGGCGAAGTGGCGGAGCCTTCGGCACCCGGGATGGGAGAGTCCTCCTCCATGCCCCATAAGCGTAACCCAGTACGCAGTGCGCTGATTCGCGGTGCAGCGCGGCAGGTGCATGGCCACACCAGCGTGTTGATCAACGCAGCCGCCCAGCCCCTTGAACGCGGCTTGGGGGAGTGGCACGCGGAGTGGGCGCCGCTGATGGAGAGCGCTCTGCTGGTAGAGGGCGCGCTGGAGCAAGTGGCTGTGCTGCTGGAAGGGCTTGAGGTATACCCCGAAAAAATGCAGCGCAACTTAGCCGCTACCGGCGGCGGCATTATGGCCGAGCCGGTCGCGCGATTGCTGGCACCTACGCTAGGGTCGGACAAAGCCAAAGCGGTTAGCGCGCAAGCGGCAGAAATTTCAAGGCGCGAAACGCGTTCCTATTCAGACGTTCTGGCTGACATGCTTTCCGAGCATCTTGGTTTGGAAAGTGGCGTCGATGCCCATGCGCTGCAAAATGCTTGCGATCCAGCTTTATACCTTGGTAGCAGCACAGCTCAGGTGTTACGTGCTAAAAACTGGCTAAAAAATTATTAACCATTTGAAAAGTATAGTTTTTAAATTGGTTTTTAAAGATGATACTAAGTATAAGCAGTTAGTTGGTAGGCGTCATAGAGTTTGACCCTAATAGCGTTCGGCAGTAACTTGTTCGTATAGAGAATCTATGTTCGTTTGACGAACAAGTCCTAATAAATACGCCAACGACCTGCTTAAGAGGCACCCATCATGGCCGAGTTTCTCAGCTTGCATGACGCGGTAGCGCGCTACGTCCAAGACGGCGCCACCGTGGCCATGGAAGGTTTTACCCACCTGATTCCGTTTGCCGCTGGTCACGAAGTGATCCGCCAGAAAAAGCGCGACCTGACGCTGATCCGCATGACCCCCGATATCATCTACGATCAGATGATCGGGGCTGGCTGCGCTAAAAAGGTGATCTTCTCCTGGGGGGGTAATCCCGGCGTTGGCTCGCTGCACCGCCTGCGTGATGCAGTTGAGAAGGGCTGGCCGCGCAAGATCGAGATTCTTGAGCATAGCCACGCCGCCATGGCCTGCGCGTTTGAAGCGGGTGCCGCGGGGTTACCGCTGGCGGTTTTTCGCGGCTACATCGGCAGCGAGCTGCCCAGCGTCAACGACCAAATCAAATTCATCGAGTGCCCCTTTACCGGCGAGCGCTTAGCCGCAGTGCCCTCAGTGCGCCCTGATGTTTCGATCATTCACGCCCAGCGAGCGGATCGCCAAGGCAATGTACTGGTAGAAGGCATTGTTGGCGTACAGAAGGAAGCCGTACTCGCCGCCAAGCACAGCATCGTCACGGTGGAGGAGATCGTCGATGACCTGGGGGCTACCCCCAATGCCTGCGTGATCCCAAGTTGGGCCATCAGCGCCGTTGCGGTAGCGGAGAAAGGCGCGCTGCCTTCCTATACCCACGGCTACTACGGCCGCAGCAACCGCTTCTATAAAGAGTGGGATGCGATTGCTCGCGATCGCGACACCTTCACCCAGTGGCTCGACGAGAACGTTTACAGCAAAGGGGAGAAACGCTAATGAGCCTCGAATATACCTCTTCTGAGATGATGTCGGTCACCGCGGCGCGGGCACTGGAAAACGGTATGACCTGCTTTGTAGGTATCGGTTTACCTTCAGAGGCCGCCAACCTGGCGCGATTGACTCACGCCCCTGACGTCGTGCTGATTTATGAATCCGGCACGCTGCAAACCAAGCCCGATACGCTGCCGCTCTCCATCGGTGATGGCGAACTGTGTGAATCAGCGTTGACCACCGTGGCGGTTCCCGAGATGTTCCGCTACTGGCTGCAAGGCGGCAAAGTGAGCGTGGGCTTTTTAGGCACCGCACAAATCGACCGCTTTGCTAACCTTAACACCACCCTGATCGGCGATTACAAAGCGCCTAAGGTACGCCTACCGGGCGGCGGCGGCGCGCCGGAAATCGCCACCAACGCGGGTGAAGTGTTTATCACCTTGAAGCACTCCAAGCGGGCCTTTGTGAAAGACGTCGATTTCGTCACCACGCTAGGCTTTGGCCGCGACGGCAAAGGCCGCGACAACGTGCCCAATATCGGCAAAGGCCCCACCCGGGTGATTACCGACCTGTGCGTGATGAAGCCTGATCCAGAGACCAAAGAGCTAGTGGTGGTATCGCTGCACCCTGGCGTTACCCGCGAGGACGTGATTGACGCCACCGGCTGGGAAATCCGCTTTGCCGAGCAGCTTGAGAGCACCCCAGAGCCCAACGAAAACGAGCTAACGATTTTGCGTGAGCTGAAAGCCCGCACCGAGCGGGCCCACGCGGGCGAATAAGGAGTTTGCTATGAGTGACGTTTATTTATGCCATCCCCGCCGCACCGCAGTAGGCCGCTTTGGCGGCACCCTGGCCAGCGTGCGCCCGGATGATTTCGCCGCGACAATCTTTAAAGCCGTATTAGCAGAAGCGCCGGAACTTGACCCTGCTGCCATTGAAGAAGTCTTTATGGGCTGCGCCAACCAGGCCGGTGAAGATAACCGCAACGTGGCGCGGATGTCGTCGCTGCTGGCGGGCATTCCTACCTCAGTGCCCGGCACCACCATGAACCGCCTGTGCGGCTCGGGTATGGACGCGGTGGGTACCGCGTTTCGCGCCATTAAAGCCGGTGAAATGGAGCTGGCGCTGGCAGGCGGCGTGGAGTCCATGTCCCGCGCGCCCTATGTGATGGGTAAGGCCGACAGTGCCTTCGCCCGCAATCAAAAGCTCGAAGACACCACCATTGGCTGGCGCTTAATCAACCCGCTGATGAAGAAAGCGTTTGGGGTGGACTCCATGCCGGAAACGGCAGAAAACGTCGCCGAGCAATTCAATATCTCCCGGGAAGACCAGGACGCCTTTGCCCTGCGCTCCCAGCAGAAAGCCGCTGCCGCTCAAAAAGCCGGCCGCTTTGCTCAAGAGATCACTGCCATTGAGATTCCCCGCCGTAAGCAGGAACCGCTGATCTTTGATCAGGATGAGCATCTGCGGGAAACCACGCTGGAGAAGCTCGCTGCTCTGCCCACGCCCTTCCGTGAAGGCGGCAGTGTGACCGCAGGCAACGCCTCGGGTGTTAACGACGGCGCGGCGGCGATGCTGGTGGCCAGCGACGCAGCGGTCAAACAGCATGGTCTTAAACCCATGGCGAAAATTATCGGCATGGCCACCGCAGGCGTAGAGCCGCGCATAATGGGTTACGGCCCGGTGCCTGCGGTGCAGAAACTACTTAAACGCACGGGTATCTCGATGGATGAGATTGATGTGTTTGAGTTTAACGAAGCGTTCGCCGCTCAAGCGCTGGCCTGTACGCGCGACCTCGGCCTTAAAGACGACGACCCTCGCGTGAACCCCAACGGCGGCGCAATAGCCCTTGGCCACCCGCTGGGCATGTCCGGTGCGCGTCTGTTAATGACCGCCGCCCATGAGCTGCAAAACAGCGGCAAGCGCTACGCGCTGTGCACCATGTGTGTAGGTGTTGGCCAAGGTATCGCAACGCTGATTGAGCGGGTTTAACGGAGGCAGTCATGGCTTTTCATACCATCAACGGTCGCAGCGTGGCTTACCGGCTGCTCGGCGCAGAAGTAAATCCGCTGGTCGTGCTGGCCCACCCTTTGGGCATGAGTCAAGCGGTATGGGATGACGTGATCCCTGCGCTGCTTCCCCGCTATCGGGTGCTGACCTGGGATCTGCCCGGTCACGGCGCTAGCCAAGCGGTCAGCGGTGCGAAGATCACCCCCGCTGATCTGGCCGCTGAAGCCTTAGCGCTGGTCGAACTTGCGG
The DNA here is from genome assembly GCF_022489065.1 of Vreelandella neptunia. Lineage (GTDB taxonomy): Bacteria > Pseudomonadota > Gammaproteobacteria > Pseudomonadales > Halomonadaceae > Vreelandella > Vreelandella neptunia_A. The sequence goes on from NZ_JAKVTW010000004.1 coordinate 224,843, forward strand.
GCGTGCAGCGTTTCCACTTTGCCGGGACTTCCATTGGTGGCGTTGTCGGCCAGCAGTTGATAGCCGAGCATAGCGACCGCCTGCTCTCCGCTACGCTGACCAATACCGGTGCGGTGATCGGCAACCCTGATTTATGGAATACCCGCGCAGGACGCGTACGCCAGGAAGGCTTGGCGGCGATGTCTCAAGAGATCGTGCCGCGCTGGTTTGCCCCGGCAGCCTTTGAGGCAAGCCCGGCGCTGAAGGCGGGCTGGTGCACCCAGATGGGACGTGGCGACGATGAGTCCTACGCCCAGCTGTGTGAAATGCTTGGTCGCGATACCTTTACCGGCAAGCTCTCAAATAAGAACGCTAAAGTGCAGCTGTTTGGCGGCAGTGAAGATATGGCCACGCCGCCCGCAACGTTGGAAGCCCTGTCTGCGGAACTCGACGGCGCACCGTTGGAGATATTTGACGGTGTGGGTCATGTGCCTGCGGTAGAAGCCCCAGGGCTATTTGCTGAAAAACTACTCGCCGTATTGGCGGCTGATTTAGGCGATGTGGCGAACCACGGCGTGGCTTACGCCACCGGTCTTGAGACCCGCAAACAAGTATTGGGCGAGGAGCACGTGGCGCGCTCCACCGCTAACGCCAACAGCTTGGATGCGCCCTTCCAGCAGATGATTACCCGCTTAGCCTGGGGCGAGCTGTGGAGTAATGATGATCTCACTCGGCGTGAGCGCAGCATGATCACCACCGGGATTCTCGCCGCGCTTGGCCGTGAAGAGCTAACGCTGCACTTAAAAACCGCCAAGCGTATTGGCCTAACGGAAGCCGAGCTGCGCCAAGTGCTGATGCATGTGGCGATTTACAGCGGCGTTCCGGCTGCCAATCACGCCTTTGCCCTCGCCAAAGAGCTGGGCTGGGGCGAGTAGCGAATCAACATAATTGATAAGAGGTAAGGGCGATGACCCACGATAACAAACGCTTTGTGGCCCGCGACCGCAACTCGCATCCGCCCGCCTATGCGCCGGGCTATAAAACCTCGGTAGCGCGTTCACCCCAGCAGGCGCTGGTAAGTATGCAGCAACCGACAGTGTCTGAACTGACCGGCCCGGATTTTAGCCACATGCGCATGGGCCCCCACGATAATGACCTGCTGCTAAACTTCCGCCAGGATGCGAGCCAGGGCGGGTTACCCCAGGGCGAGAGGATTATGATGTTTGGCCGAGTCGTCGACCAGTTTGGCAAGCCAATACCGCACACCCTGGTAGAAATGTGGCAAGCCAATGCGGGCGGGCGCTACCGGCATAAAAATGACAAATACCTAGCGCCGTTGGATCCTAACTTCGGCGGTGTAGGTCGCTGCTTGACTGATGAGCAGGGCGTTTATCGTTTCCGTACCATCAAGCCCGGCCCCTACCCGTGGCCTAACGACATGAATAGCTGGCGGCCTGCGCATATTCACGTCTCAGTGACTGGTCCTTCGATCTCTACCCGTCTGATCACCCAGATGTATTTTGAGGGCGACCCGCTGATCCCCCTCTGCCCCATCGTGCATACGCTGAAAGACCCTCTAGCGGTTGAGACGATGATTGGGCGGCTGGATATGGCCCACAGCAAGCCGATGGACTGTCTGGCCTATCGCTTTGATGTGGTCGTACGCGGCGAGCTGCAGACCTATTTTGAGAATCAATAAGGGGACACCTCATGAAGCAGCCGAATAGCCAGCCGACCAGCGACCTGATGCTGCGGGAAACCGCCTCGCAAACGGCTGGCCCCTACGTGCATATTGGTCTTGCCCTCGCCGCTGCCGGTAACCCCGTGCGGGATGAAGAGATCTGGAATGAGATGGCTAAACCCGACGCCGAGGGTGAGCATATCGAAGTGGTCGGCATTGTCATCGACGGCAACGGCGACCTGGTGCGCGACGCCTTTATTGAGGCATGGCAGGCCGATGCAAACGGTGACTACCAAGCCGATTACGATCTAAGCAAGCCGTTCAATAGCTTTGGCCGCACCGCCACCACCTTTGATCGCGGCAGCGAGTGGTCGCTGGCGACCATCAAGCCAGGCGCGGTGAAGCATCCCAGCGGCCAGCTAATGGCACCGCATATTAACCTTACGCTGTTCGCCCGCGGGGTGAATATCCAACTGCAAACGCGGCTCTACTTCGATGATGAATCGGAAGCCAACGCCCAGTGCCCGGTGCTTTCGCGTATAGAATCACCGGCGCGCCGCCAAACGCTGATTGCCAAGCGCGAAGAGGTCGATGGCAAAGTGCGTTACCGGCTGGATATCCGCCTACAGGGCGAAGGTGAAACGGTATTTTTTGATTTCTAACCGTTTTAATAAGGTGAATGCAGAATAAAAAAAGCGTTGCTCATTATTGGGTAGCGCTTTTTATATTGAGCCAAGACTATGGTCGGGGGTGGATGTTGGAAAAGTCCAATTTTATGCTGCCAATGTGCCTTACCGAATACACTGAGGAGTCGTAACACTGGGTGCTCAGCGTTGATGTAAGGTATACGTGATCAGAAGGCGTTTCACCATAGACGAATGTCGATTAGCTCTGGGCGCTAGAGTGGACTAATCTGGCCTCTTAGGGCGAACTAGTATTCGCTATGCGAACTTATAATAATCTAACAAAAGTCCTGGAGTACCCCATGAAAATAACCTTATCCCGGTGTTTGTTGGCGACCGCAATTGCAGGTCTTGGCATCAGCTCGGTTCAGGCGGAAACAACCCTACGTATGGCGCACTTTTGGCCTGGCCCTTCAGGCGTTAACCAAGATGTTTTGCAGGCGTGGGCCGATATCATTGAAGAAGAATCCAATGGTGATCTGACTATTCAAATGTTCCCCGCCGGTACCTTAGCCAAACCGGACTCCATCTATGAGGCCGCCGCCAACGGTATTGCCGATATCGGCGCCACCGCCCAGGGTTACACCGCTGGCCGCTTCCCGCTGTCACAAATTGTTGAGCTGCCAGGGGTGGCTTCAACGGCAACGCAAGGCGCGTGTGTGCTGCAAACGCTCTACGACGACGGCCATTTGGATAGCGAATACGAAGATACCCGCCCGCTGTTTATGTTTACCACTGGGCCTGGCGGCATTCATACCATCGATACCGATGTGCAAACGCCTGCTGATCTGGAAGGGCTGCGTATTCGTCGCCCCACTGCGGTGGCAGGTGAAATGCTAGAAAATATGGGCGCAAGCCCGGTGGGCATGCCAGCGCCGGACATTTATACCTCTATGCAGCGCGGCGTTATTGATGGCCTGAGCTTCCCCTGGGAAGGTCTGAAAGGTTTCCGCGTTAATGAGCTAGTCAGTTATCACACCGAAGTGCCGTTCTATACGCTGATCTTTGTCGCCACCATGAACCAGCGTGCCTATGACGGCCTGACCCCAGAGCAGCAAGCGGTGATTGATAATAACTCAGGCATGAAATGGGCTGAAAACGCCGGTGCAGTGTTTGATCGCTTAGATGTTGAAGGCAAGCAAGAAGCGGTTGATGCGGGCCATACCATTCGTGAAATTGAAAACCCGCTTCAACACCCTGACTGGCAAGAGCCGCTCGAAACCGGTATCGAAAACTACCTAACACAGTTGGAAGAGCGTGGTTTGAGCCAAGCCCGCGAGGTGTATGAGGCTGCACTGGCCGCTAGCGAGTCTTGTGGTACCCAAGAGGGGTAAGTTTTCATGCAGTCTACTCTCTCTTTTCAACAACTCCTCTATCGGGCCAGCCATTGGCTGGCCCTTGTTTGTCGCCTGGTGGCGGGTGTCGCACTGATTGGGCTATTGGCGGTGACCATTGCCGATGTCAGTACTCGCTATCTTTCCCGGCTAACGGAAGGCGCCATTGCATTGCGTGTTTCCGGCAGCGTTGAGTTGGTTAGCTATTTGATGCTGTTCGCGCTATTGGCGGCGATGGCCGCTAATGTCGAGAAAAGCCAAGTGGTGGTGGAAGCTTTCTCGCACCGCTTACCCCAGGCGATAAAAAATCGTATCCAAGGTCTTTTTTTGCTTGGCTTTACGGCGCTGGGGCTGATCCTGTTTGTGGGTTTGTTGGATTCTGCTGCCGCCGCCACGCAGTACGGAGAAACCACCCAAGACCTGCGTTTACCCATGGGCCCAATTTTCCAATTGGCAGCGGTGCTCAGCTTACTACTGGGGTTTCGAAGTTTTATTCATGCGCTGCTGGGCATGATTTATGCCACAGGTGAGGAGGCGGCTCATGGGGAGTGAAGCGATTGGCGCCATCGGGCTAGGGCTTTTATTGGTATTGATGATTCTGCGTGTGCCCGTTGCCCTCACGATGCTGATCGTGGGCGTGGTGGGCTTTGCGCAAATCATTAGCTGGGACGCAGCCGTTGCGCAGTTAAAAACTGTGCCGGTAGAAGTGCTCTCTAACTACAGTTTCAGCGCTGTGCCCATGTTTATCTTAATGGGCGTGCTGGCGGCCCATTCGGGCATGGCCGGTAAGCTGTTTGATTCAACGCGGGTCATTTGCGGTGGCTGGAAGGGCGGCCTGGCGATTGCAGCGGTGGGCTCATGCGGTATCTTCTCGGCGATTTCCGGTTCCTCATTGGCAACAGCCAGTACCATGACCCGGGTAGCGTTGCCGGAGATGGAGCGCTATGGCTATAACCGTGGCTTGGCCACCGGCGCATTGGCGGCAGGCGGCACGCTGGGCATTATGATTCCGCCTAGTATCGCGCTGCTTATTTACGCCATTCTTACCGAACAGTCTGTTGGCGATATGTTTATGGCAGGGCTTATACCTGGCCTACTGGGGCTGGTGATGTATTCCCTTACCGTTACCGTGGTGATGTGGCTGCGCCCCTCCCTGGCGGTGGCCGGTGAGCCTACGGCTTGGAAAGAAAAACTGCTCTCTCTTACCGGGTTGGTGCCCTTTTTTGGCGTTTTCCTGGTGATGATTTTAGGCATCTATTTTGGTGCCTTTACGCCAACAGAAGGGGCCAGCGTAGGGGCATTTGCCACCTTGATTTACGCTCTCGTAAAAGGCATGCGCGGTGCGCAGCTATGGGCCAGCGTCCAAGAGACCTTGGCGCTCTCTGCCGTGGTGTTCTTTATGCTGGTGGGGGCGGAAACGCTGGGTTATTTCATCTCCGTCTCGCGCATTTCGTTCTCTATTACCGACGTACTCTACGGCATGGATCTCACGCCACTCGTCGTCGTGCTGTGCATCCTGGCGCTCTACTTTGTACTGGGCATGTTTATGGACTCCATCGCGATGCTGGTGATTACCGTACCTGTGGTTTATCCGATTATTCAGGCGATGGGTATCGATCCGGTATGGTTCGGTATTTTGACCGTACTGACTGTTGAGCTGGGGCTGATGACGCCACCGGTGGGGATGAACGTGTTTGTGATTAAAGCAATGGCGCCACATGTTGGGCTAGGTGAGATTTTTAAAGGGGTCGCGCCGTTTGTGGTCTCTGACTTAATACGCCTGGCACTGCTCATTGCTTTCCCCATCTTGAGCACGATGTTTCTGCTGTAGGCTGTTTTATTACAAGGAGTTAATGCCATGGTCGCTATTCAGCTATTGTCCGCAGGTGAATCAAAAGCCGCTGAGCACGAAGCCACGTTTACCCGAGCGAATCCGTTGAGTGGCGAGGTTGTCACCACGGCGGCTGCAGCAAGCGTAAGTGATGCAAATGCGGCTGCCGACGCGGCTGGTCGGGCGTTTGATGGATGGTCGAAAACAGGCCCAGGCGAGCGGCGCGCCAAACTGCTAAAAGCGGCTGAGCTGATGGAAGCGCGTCAGGGCGATTTTATTGAACGAATGATTGATGAGACCGGTGCCACGCCCGGATGGGCGGGCTTTAACGTCAAAGTCGCGGCAGATGTGCTGCGTGAGGCGGCGGCGTTAACCACACAAATTCATGGCGATATTATTCCTTCTAACGTGCCCGACAATATGGCCATGGGCGTACGCATCCCCTGCGGTGTTGTGGTGGGTATCGCGCCCTGGAATGCGCCGATTATTCTGGGTACCAGGGCCATCGCCACGCCCTTGGCCTGCGGCAATACCGTTATCCTGAAGGCTTCTGAGCAGTGCCCAGCGACCCACCACCTCATTGGTGAAGTGCTTCAAGAAGCGGGGTTTGGCAACGGTGTCGTCAATGTGATTACCAATGCACCGGATAACGCCGCTGATGTAGTGAGCGCGCTCATTGCTCACCCCGCCGTGCGGCGGATCAATTTCACCGGTTCCACCGGCGTGGGCAAAATCATTGCCGAGCAAGCGGCCAAGTATTTAAAGCCCGTACTGCTTGAACTGGGTGGCAAGGCGCCGTTTTTGGTATTGGATGATGCAGACATAGACGCCGCTGTAGATGCGGCGATTTTTGGCGCGTTCTTTAATCAAGGCCAGATCTGCATGTCCACCGAGCGGGTTATTGTTGATAACCAAGTGGCGGATACTTTTGTGGAGAAGTTTGCCGCGCGGGCTCAGGCGCTAAAAGCAGGCGACCCGCGTGATGAAAGCAACAGCCTGGGCACGTTAATTAACGCGCAGTCAGGTGAAAAACTAAATAGCCTCATCGATGATGCAGTGACGCAAGGTGCCTACTTAGCCGCTGGTGGCAAAGCCGAAGGCGTGGTGATGCAGGCCACGGTCATCGATGGTGTCACCCGTGATATGCGGCTGTATAGCGAAGAGTCGTTTGGCCCGGTCGTCGCGGTTATTCGCGTTAACGGTGAAGAAGAGGCAATCCGCATCGCCAACGATAGCGAGTACGGCCTCTCATCAGCGGTATTCAGCCGCGATAGCGCACGCGCCATGAAAGTGGCAAGCCGCTTACAAACGGGTATCTGCCATATCAATGCCCCGACGGTGCACGATGAACCGCAAATGCCCTTCGGCGGTGTGAAATCCAGCGGCTACGGACGCTTTGGTGGTAAAGCAGCCATCGAAGAATTCACCGAACTGCGCTGGATGACGATGCAGTTGGGGCCGCGGCACTATCCTATTTAGCAGACTCGTTCGCCGCCATTTGCCGCAGCCGAAAATCCCTTGGTGAAAGGGCTGTATTACGCTTAAAAAAGCGTGTGAAGTAAGCCGGTTCTGAGAAACCTAAGCTGTCGGAGACCTCGCCAATGGTCATATTGGTATAGGTGAGCTGGCGCTTGGCTTCTAGCAGTAGGCGTTCATGCAGCAATTGCAGGGCGCTTCGCCCGGCGAGTTGGCGGCAGAGCAGGTTCAAGTGCGCACTGCTCACACCTATCTGCTCGGCTAACTGTTCGATGCTTGGCTGTTCACGGTAGTGCGCTTCGATCAATGCTTGGAAGTTCTCAAGGTGCTGACGCCCCTTATCGTGCTGGCGTGGGCCGTGGCGCTTTGCAGGTCTGTCAGGGTAAGCGGTAAGGCGCGATAACTCGACGACTAACGCCTGCACCAGCGCTTCAAGCAGTCGATTTCTTCCCGGTGCCGGTTGGCGGTACTCCTGGTCAATTTGGTCGATCAGCGTTGCAATGCGTTGGGTGTTAGCGGGCTGATTCATGCGTAGAAAATCGGCTTTGCGTAACGCGCTGCTTTCGCCCATTAACTCGTTAAGGTGATCGGCCAACGGATTCGCCAGGGTAATAATGTGACCGCCGATATCGGGAGAAAAATGAAACCCATGGATGGCCATCGCGGGCACAATAATGGTCACCGCGCCTTCAAGGCGTTGTTTAGCCCCTTCAAGCTCTAGTTCAAGACTGCCGTGGCTAATAAATAGAATATGCACTAAATCCACATGCCGATGGGGGCGAATGCGCCAATCATGCAGGCGGCTGCGTTCTGGAATTGACTCACAGTGTAATAAGTCCGGCGTCGGCCAGTGCTGCGTTTCACCGTATAGCTTGAACACGGGAACATGGGTTGTCGTTGCTGTTTTCACGGGATGCTCCTCATGCGACTAATGTCGTGCAGAAACGCTGGAAAAGTCCAATTAACCATCTCATTCATGCCTTATTATGCGCATCGTTTCATTGAAAAATACAAGTCATAAGCATTTATATAATGACAACGATGAGGCCCCCTATGAAAACGCAGGTCGCGATAATTGGCGCAGGCCCTTCTGGCCTATTGCTGGGCCAGCTACTGCACCGCCAAGGCATTGATAACGTGATTGTTGAGCGGCGTAGCGGTGAGTATGTATTGAGCCGGATCCGCGCCGGTGTGCTGGAGCAGGGCATGGTGGACTTGCTGCGCGAGGCGGGTGTTGACCAGCGTATGGATAAAGAAGGCTTACCCCATGACGGCTTTGAGCTTGTGTTCGACAACCGCCGTGTGCGAGTCGCCCTGGATGAACTGACCGGTGGCAGCAAAGTCATGATTTACGGCCAAACCGAGGTAACGCGGGATTTAATGGAGGCTCGTGAAGCCGCGGGTGCAACAACACTTTATGAAGCAGAAAACGTCCACCCCCACGACCTGGAGAGTGACAACCCCTATCTCACCTTTGAGCACAACGGTGAAACCATAAGACTCGATTGCGATTACATTGCCGGTTGTGATGGCTACCACGGCGTCTCCCGCCAGGCGATTCCTCAAGATCGTATAAAAGAGTTTGAGAAGGTGTATCCGTTTGGCTGGCTGGGTGTGCTATCCGACACGCCGCCGGTTTCTGACGAACTGATTTATGCACGGCATGAACGCGGTTTCAGCCTGTGCAGCATGCGCTCAGCCACCCGCAGCCGTTACTACCTTCAAGTACCGTTAGATGAAAAAGTAGAAGACTGGTCTGACGAGCGCTTTTGGGAAGAGCTTAAGTGCCGTCTGCCGGACGAGGTGGCCGCAAAGCTTGTCACCGGGCCTTCCATTGAGAAAAGCATCGCGCCGCTGCGTAGCTATGTGGTCGAACCCATGCAGTACGGGCGGCTATTTCTGGTCGGCGATGCAGCGCATATTGTGCCACCCACCGGCGCTAAAGGTCTGAACCTAGCGGCCAGCGATGTGAATACGCTTTATCGATTAATGGTGAAGGTCTACCAGGAAGGCCGCACGGATTTGATCGAGCGCTACTCACAAACGTGCTTAAAACGCATCTGGAAAGCTGAGCGATTCTCCTGGTGGATGACCTCCATGCTGCACAACTTCTCTGATGAGGAAGATTTCAACAGCCGCATGCAGTTGGCCGAGCTGGATTATGTGACAAGCTCTAGAGCAGGGATGACAACCATCGCAGAAAACTATGTCGGTTTGCCCTATGAGTCGCTTGAGTAGCGCTTAGCCCTTCTCCATTTATTCTCCTTGCCCAAGCGGATGCTTGGGCTTTTTTTTGCGCCTTTTTGTTCAGTTTAAAAAGCATTTTGGGGTCCTAGGCGAGCAATTGCGTTGTGTTTTTATCTTGAGGGAGAGCCTCTGCTTGTACGGTTGAATCAAAAGTGAGCAGGTCCACTCTAGTGCGCACAGTATTGGTGCGCTGGCGTTGATTGGGCTGTAGTTTTTCTTAATTAGTCGGCTAATTATTTTTTTTAATTTTATTTATCTGTATGATAATTATGATTTTAATTTTAATAGGCGAGTTTTTTGCAAAACAAAAAATAGATTTACGTCTGGGTATTTACTTTACTTTTCATGTGATGTTGAATGTTTCTGCTAGGCTTTACCTGACATTCAACACAAAAATAAATAGGGCTAATGACCAATGACCAGCAAAACAAAGCTGTGGCTCGAAAGTTCTCATCGTCTGACACGTTTGAGCGGCGTGTGTGCAGGGGTGTTACTCAGCTCCAGTGCCTTAGCTGATAATATCAACCTCAGCTATGCCTTCTTCGCGCCTTCCCAGACCTTTCCCGCCGTACAGATGGAGCACTGGGCGAAAGAGCTTAACGAAAGAACCGATGGCCAGGTAAACGTCAACACCTTCCCTGGCGGAACGTTGCTGACGGCTGCCAATATGTTCGATGGCGTCTTAAACGGTGTTGCCGATATCGGTCTCTCTGCCACCTCATACGAGCCGGGACGTTTTCCGTTACTCAATTTGGCCGGAAGCCTAACGGGTATCGACGTGAATTCTCAGACAGCCAGCCAGGCTGTGTACGAACTGATCAAAGAATTCCCCGCAGAGACGCTGGGCTTGGAAGAGTTTAAGGTCATAACGGCGTTCACCTCAGAGCCAGGCTACTTACATACTCAAGAAGCAGTGGCTTCACTGGAGGATCTTGAGGGCCAAGAGATCAGGGTGCCAGGAGACAGCACTTCCGTCGTTCAAGCCCTTGGTGGCGTGCCTGTGGGCCTCTCCCAGTCAGAAACGGGAGAAGCTCTTCAGGCCGGTATCGTTAGTGGTTATGTGGGGTCCCGTGAGACGCTGATGGATCTGCAGTATGCCCGCAATGTGAGCTATATCACTGACTATCCTCTGACCAACGTTGTCTTCGTTGCGGTCATGAATAAGCAGCGGTGGGACGCCTTACCTGAAAACGTTCAGCAAGAGATCGATGCATTGGGCGCTGAAATGGCCTCCTATGCAGGTAAGTATCTCGATGAACACATCCAGGAATCCCTGACGTGGGCAACGGAGAACCATGATCTTGAACAGCTCTCCTTGTCCGAGGAGGAGGCTGAGCGCTGGTCGAGCTTGCTAGAGCCGATCAATGAGCAACGGCTGGAAGAGGTGGCTGCTCAAGGGTTTCCTGCCTTTGAGTTGCGCGATCGGTTTATTGAGCTGATCGAACAGAATCAGTAGTTGCCTACGCTTCTTATACGGGCGCATTTGTTTGCGCCCAGTAAGCGCCATGTTGATTGACCTAGGTAGTTACCATGCATAAATTTAATTGGGTAATTAGTCGTCTTTTACTCTATGTAGCCGGCTTGGCATTACTGATGATGGTGTTTCTGGTGGTTGGTAACATCGTAATGCGCCAAGTTAGCTCTTCATTTGGTGGTACCACTGAAATAGTGGGCTGGCTAACAGCAGTGGTCGTGGCACTATCGCTCGCTTACTCCCAAGTTACCAAAGCACATATTGAACTGGACTTGTTGGTCGAACATTTTCCTGTCCGTCTGCAAAGTGTTCTCTACGTTCTGGTCTCAGGCGCAAGTTTTTTATTCTTCTCTATGGTGGCTTGGAAACTCTGGGAGTATGGCTTTAGCGCTATGCAAAGGGGCTCTTTATCGCAAACACTGCGTATTGCGTTTTACCCCGTTGTTTATCTAGTGGCACTAGGATTTTCTGCTTTTTGCTTAGTTCTTTTAGCAGACTTTTTGAGTAGTTTAAAAAAGGTGGTAACACAATGAGTATGACGCTGGTAGCTTTGTTAGGCGTGCTCTGTTTGTTTCTTCTTATTTTGTTAAAAATGCCGATTAGCTTCGCTATGTTTATGGTGGGTTTTTTTGGCATGCTTTACATGACAAGCCCTATTGCCGCGTATAACGTTATTAGCTCAGGAATCTGGGAGCAGTTATCGGGTTACTCTCTTAGTGTCATACCCCTATTTATTTTTATGGGGGAATTACTGTTTCGCTCGGGGATAACGGAAAAGATATTTGCAGCTGCCTATGCTTGGATAGGCCATTTCCGGGGCTCCATGGCCACAACGACGATCCTTAGCAGCGCAGGCTTTGCCGCGGTGAGCGGCTCGAACACCGCCACGGCAGCCACTGTCGGTACCATTGCTCTCCCCGAAATGAAGAAATTTGGCTATAACCGTGCGCTCAGTGCTGGCAGCGTCGCAGCGGGGGGCACACTGGGGGTCATCATCCCACCAAGCTCTGTGCTGATTGTTATTGCGCTGCAAGCCGAGCTGGCCATTCGCGATCTGTTTCTAGCCAGTATTGTCCCTGGACTTATCCTGGTCGTGCTATTTATCGCGACGATTGGTCTACTCTGTCGGCGTCGCCCCGATATGGGGCCCGCAGGTGTGCGTTCGAGCTGGTCCGTAAGGTGGCGTTCGCTGAAGGGTATTATCGAAATTGGTGCCCTCTTTACACTGGTACTAGGTGGGCTGTTTGCGGGCTGGTTCACCTCGACAGAGGCTGCTGCGGTGGGCTGCATTGGTGCAATGGTCATTACCCTGATACAAGGAAAGCTCTCCTGGAACGTCTTAAATGAGGCCATCGCTAATGCTCTCAAGTCATCGGCCATGATATTGATGTTGGTTGCTGGAGCGGTCATTTTCGGGCGCTTTCTTACCATCACAAGACTGCCTTACATGGTGGGCGAGTGGGCGGCGGCACTGCCCTTGCCAGCGATAATGGTAATGGCATGTATCCTGTTGATCTATGTGATCGGCGGAGCGCTAATGGATGCGATGGGATTTTTAATTATCTCCATCCCGATTTTCTTTCCCGTAGCGCTTGCCTTAGGTTACGACCCAATTTGGTTCGGCGTAGTGGTCTGTATCGTTACCAGCATGGGGGCAATTACACCGCCGGTGGGAGTGAACGCTTTCATTGTAAAGAGCCTGGATGCAGAGTTACGAATGGGTGAGACATTCCGTGGAGTGGGTTACTTCATACCCCCTTATCTGCTGTGCATTGCCTTGCTGTTAGTGCTTCCTCAGATCGTACTGTTCGTACTTTAGCGTTCACCCGATTAGATGAATGGTTATAAAATTTATGCCTATTTACTTGAAATTTCATGTGATAAGTCTAGCGAGGTGGCTGAGGTGACTATATTGACATCGAGGCTAAGCCTGGGACAGGGGCCGTGCAAAGTGGTCGTCAAAGATACGATCGATATCTCCGGCTTCCCCACCTGCGCAGGGTCCGCTGCCCTTGCTGACGCACCGCCTGCCGCGGCTCATGCAGAGGTCGTCGAGCGGACGCTCAAAGCGGGCTACCACATCGTGGGGAAGGCCAACCTGCATGAACTGGCGTTTGGTATGACGGGTATTAATGCCTGGGCTGGCACGCCAGAGAACCCGCGCTACCCCAGCCTTATCCCTGGTGGTTCTTCCAGTGGGTCGGCCGCCGCGGTGGCTGCTGGCGTTGCCGATATTGGCATTGGTACAGACACCGGTGGCTCTATTCGCGTCCCCGCTGCCTGCTGCGGAGTCTACGGCCTTAAGCCCACCTTCGGACGATTGAGTCGCCGCGGCGTTATGCCCGCGGAAAGTAGCCTTGACTGTGTAGGCCCCTTGGCTTGCGACCTTCAGGTGCTGATGGCGTTCATGGCGGCGATTGACCCTGGTTTTCAGTTGCCAAAGGACAGTCCTAGGCCTGTTATGGGGTGCATCGGCGTACATGCCGAGTCAGCCATTTGGGCAAGTATCGAAGGCCAGCTCAGTCGGTCTGGAATGGCGCGTGGGGATGTTGCCTTGCCGCTTATGGCCGAGGCGTTTGAGGCTGCCATGGTGATTATCAATCGCGAAACTTTCCGCGCCTGCGAGACATTGCTTGCCACAGGGAAAGTGGGCGCGGATGTCGAACAACGTTTGAAAGCCGCTGCCGCGATGACCGATGCCGAGCTAAAGGAGGCAGAGCGGGTACGTCGTGCCTTTACCGCCGAAGTAGATGCAGCGCTAGAGCGCCATGATGTCCTGGTGCTGCCGACGTTGCCGCATTTTCCCATGACCGCTCAGGATGCATTTGCGGGCCACCAGGATCTGAAAATATCGTCCCTTACGCGCCCCTTCAATCTTTCAGGGCATCCCGCCTTATCGATCCCTCTTGAGTTTCAGCAAGCACTCCCTGTCTCCGTGCAATTGATCGGACGTCTTGGCGATGACGCAGGCGTCTGCCGGGCTGCTTTGCAGCTCATGGGTCAGGTTCAGTCGGCGGGAGAGGAACAACAAACAGGAGCGAAGCATGCAACAGCACATTGATAAATCACAGTGGGGAGGCGAGGAGCGTTTTGACGCGTTGCTCGAGTCAATTCGATCCCGACGTAAAGAGTTCGAGGAACTGCGCCATATCCCCATGGATATCATTGATGAGTTCAAGGCGATCGGTATTTATCGGGCCATGGTGCCCGCCATCTACGGCGGGGATGAGAAGTCGCCCGCCGACTTCCTGAAAATGGTCGAAGCGATCTCGGCGGCGGATGGCTCCTCTGGCTGGGTAGCGAGTTTTGGCATGAACCCCGCTTACTTGGCCGCGTTACCCGAGGAGACCCTAAAGGAAGTGTGGGGGGATTCCCCCGACATCGTCTTCGCTGGAGGGATTTTTCCACCCCAACCCGCTGAGCGGGTTGAGAACGGTTTCCGTATCAAAGGGCGATGGAAATTTGCCAGCGGTTGTATGGGGGCATCGCTATGTGGCGTGGGCATCCTCCCCGCCGAAGAGGGTGCTTTGCCGCGCATGGCAGTGCTGCCCCGCGACCAGGTGAAGGTCGACCCGACCTGGGATATGTTGGGCATGGTGGCTACCGGCAGCCACGACCTCGTGGTCGAGGACGCCTATGTTCCAGAGGCTTGGACCTTCGTGCGCGGCGGCAAGCCCAACGTCGATACCCCCTTCTTCCGCTACCCATCGCTCTCCTTCGCTGCTCAGGTGCTGGCAGTGACTACCCTGGGCTTGGCCCGGGAGGCACTGGATATCGTCCGCGCCATGGCCGGTGGGCGTAAATCAGTCACCGGCGCCCCCAACCTGGGCGAGCGTGAGTATGCCCAGATTGCCCTCGGTAAGGCCGAGGCCAAAGTTCGCGCTGCCCGCGCCTTCTTCTATGAGAGTACCGACGCCGCCTGGGCAAGCATTCAGGCCGGGGGCGAGCCAAGCCGTGAGCAGGTCAACCTGCTGCGCCTCTCCACCACCCATTTGACCCACGAGTGCGCCGAGTCTATTCGCAGCGTATATCAAATCAGCGGCATGACTGGGGCCGACAACGGCCACCCTCTATCGCGAATCCTGCGCGACTCGCAGTTGTGCACCCAACACGCCTTTATGGGCGAGATCACCTGGAAAAACGCTGGCGCCATATTCTTCGGCCACGATCCTTTACCGGGCTACCTATAACCGCCCTACGTAGTTTAACCAACGGAGATCAACACTATGCATCGCGTACTTTTCTGCATCGGTATCAACCAAAATTTCATGAATGCTACGGCCGAGGAAGGCAAACAAGTCTGGCAAGCCTTCAGCCAGATGATGCAAGGCATCGATGAACTCCCCGGCGTCACTATCCTGGGGATTATGGACGACGACCGCATCATGGTCGGCCCTTCCACCACCGCCCCCTGGACCGCCTACATCATGGCTGATGTCCCTGATTACGAGGCCGTTGTCGCCGCCTGCAACTTCTTCCGCACCATCCCAGTGGGGGATGGCGCCTATAAGCTCTGGAAATACGCCCGCGTCGAAGCGCGTATCGGCCGTGAGTTGGTGGTACCTGAATAAAAAAGCAACAACCGCTGGCTAAGGCATGAGGAGAACAAAATGAACCAATTAATCGACGTCAAAAACATCGCGCTCGAACCAGATCAACTGGTCCATAACGATAAGATTGCGACCCCGATGTACACCAGCTCAGAGCTGTTTGAGCAAGAGCAGGAGAAGATTTTCCACAAGACCTGGGTGTGGGTAGCGCATGCAAGCGAGATCCCCGATAAGGGGTCTTTCAAGCTGTCCAAAGTAGGTCGTGAACCGGTCATCGTGGTACGTGACCGTAAGAACAATATCCATGTAATGGTTAATCGCTGCCGCCACAGGGCAGCGACGGTGTGCGAGGTTCACAAGGGCAAGACCTCATCGTTCCAATGCCCTTATCACGGTTGGGGCTATGGACTCGATGGCAGTCTGCGTGCTTTGCCGAATCCCGAACAGTATGGCGATGATTTCGATAAGTCACAGCATGGGATGCTCAAGCTACGCGTTGAAAGCTATCAGGGCATGATCTTCGCCACTTTCAACGAGGGCATTGAGTCATTGGAAGACTTCCTGGGGGCTGCCAAGAAGTGGATCGATCTGTTTATGAAACAGGGTGGTGGGTATCCCGTAAAAACCCTTGGCGAACATCAGTTTTCGGTGCCAATGAACTGGAAAGTTCAGCTAGAGAACACCACTGACGCCTATCACTTTCCGATCGTGCATAAATCCTTCCTGCAATCCCTCGATGAGGAAGCCGAAAAAACGTTCACCTTCCTTGATGGCGAAGGCTTCGTTGAAGACCTGGGTAACGGTCACTCCGTCATGGTCATGATTCCCGAGCTCGTCGACCTAGAGGAGGATCTTGATCGCAAGATTCCAGAGCGTTTTGCAGAGTTGGCGCAGGCGCTGCGCGGCGAAGGCTACCCGGAAGATCAAGTCCGCCGCATTGTGCGCGCGGTAGGTGGCTCCGGGTTCAACCTTAATCTGTTCCCCAACGTGGCGTGCTCAATGGCCTTCTTCCGGGTGTTGACGCCCGTTGCTGTCGATAAAACTGATATTCGCCACATTGCCATTGGTATGGAGGGAGGTCCCGACATCGCCAATCGCGTACGCCTGCGCTTGCATGAACACTTTCAGGGCCCCATGGGCTTTGGTTCTCCCGACGATGCCGAGGTCTGGGAGCGAATCCAGCGGGGAGTTGAGGGCGGTGCCGAACTACCGATTCTGGTCAATCGCGGCATCGAAAAGGAAGTGCCGGGCGAGGCAGGGCCACGCGGTCATGTATCGGATGAAACGGGTATGCGTGCCGCCTATGCGATGTGGAAACGGATGATGCAGGAGTGAGCGAAATGAACACAATCGACAATGAAAACCTGCTCTGGCAGGTCACGCAGTTTATTTGGCACGAAGCGGCGATTCTGGACGCAAAAGAGTACGACGCTTGGCTCGATCTGTGGCAGCCAGAGGGCTTGTACATCATTCCTATCGAGGACGTCGACGATTACGCGGCAGTGCTCAACCTCTGTTACGACGATGACAAGATGCGCCGGGATCGTATTAAACGCTTCCAGGATGGTTTCTCGATCTCATCGGCACCCCCGGCCGTGACCGTGCGCACCCTGTCACGTTTTGTGATCGATGCCCTCGATGGCAATACGGTTGTCGTTTCATGCGCTGAGCACCTGGTTGAAGACAAGTTTGGGCGTCAGCGCATTTGGGCCGCCAATGTGCGTTACACCCTCACGTCCACTGATACCGGCTTCCGTCTTCAGGAAAAGGTGGTTCGTCTACTCAATTCTGATGGAGTGCTGAATTCGTTCAGCTATTTGTTCTGATGAGCGTTCCACTACCCGACAAAATTCAGACCGCAGTAGTGACCGGCGGCGCACGTGGGCTCGGGGTTCACATCGTACGCGCACTACATAAGGCGGGGTTTCGTGTCGTTATCACCGATATCGACACCGGACCCGCCGAAGCGCTGGCATCCGAACTCGACCTGGCCGGAGAAACCGCGGTGACCGCGACCCTCGATGTCGCCAAGCCAGAGGATTTCCAGTGCGTGCTGGACAAGATTGTCGCCCGCTGGGGCAGTTGCGAAGTGCTGGTCAACAATGCAGCCCGCACCGCAGTGCAAGGGGTGTTCGATATTGACCCCGCCCAATTTAACGAAGTGATGACCACCAATGCCGGCAGTGTCTTTGCCGGTTGCCAAGTCTTTGGTCGCCACTTCCGAGCGCGTGGCTATGGGCGCATCGTCAACCTGGCGTCGTTGGCAGGGCAGAACGGCGGTACCGCCACTGGCGCTCATTATGCTGCCTCCAAGGGCGCCATTCTGACCTTGACCAAGATTTTTGCCCGCGACTTGGCGGCGGACGGGGTGACCTGCAATGCCATTGCGCCGGGGCCACTGGATACCCCGATGGTGCGTGAGGTGCTCGGTGACAATCTGGATAAAGCGCTTGCCAATATACCCGTAGGCCAGCTGGGTTCCCCTGAGCTGGTCGCGCAAATGGTGAGCTTTCTTGCCAGCCCTCAGGCGGCTTTTGTAAACGGTGCCTGCTGGGACGTCAATGGCGGCATTTACATGCGCTGAGCATCTGGAGATGACCATGCAAGATGACATCATGACCCTGAACGTTGTGCGCCGCGATATCCATACCAATGAGATCGCGGTGATCGATCTGGCGGCTGAGAGTGGCGCTGATCTGCCTGCCTTTGAAGCAGGCGCTCACATTGATATCCACCTCGATGACGGGCTGGTGCGCCAATACTCGCTGAGTAACCCCCCAGGGGAGCGCCACCGTTATCGGCTAGGAGTCCTCCTCGACCCGGCGTCGAGGGGAGGATCCAAGGCGGTACACGAACGCCTGCACGAAGGTGTTCAGGTGAAGGTGAGCACTCCCCGCAATCTCTTCCCCCTGGATGGATCGGCACCGCATAGCCTGTTGGTGGGCGGGGGTATCGGTATTACGCCCATGATTGCCATGGCGTACGAGCTGCGCGATGCCGGGCGCTCCTTTGAGTTGCATTACTGCTGCCGTGGGCGTGAAAAAGCCGCTTTTATTGACGAGCTTGAAGCCGCCTTTGGCGATGCATTAATGATGCACTTCGATGATGGGGAGGCCTCCCAGCGGCTGGAAATAGAGACGTTGCTGGCGTCACAACCCGCCCATACCCACCTTTATGTATGCGGTCCCACCGGTTTTATGGACTGGGTGATTAATGCTGCCCGTCAGGCGGAGTGGCTACACAGCCGTGTGCATTCAGAGTACTTCTCTGCAGAAGTGGATACCAGTGGTGCCGCTTTTGAAGTGGAGGCGGTTGCCAGTGGTGTCACCGTTCAGGTGGAAGAGGGCATGTCCATCGCCCAGGCGCTCAAGGCGGCGGGAGTCAAGGTCAATGTTTCCTGTGAAGAGGGGGTTTGCGGCACCTGTATCTGCGAGGTGCTGGAGGGCACTCCCGATCACCGTGACCACTTTCTCAGCGAAGAAGAAAAGGAAGATAACGACCAGATGGCCGTGTGCTGCTCCAGGGCCAAAAGCGCACGCCTAGTCCTCGACCTTTGATCTGCCAGCGTAAAGGGAAACCGTATGCACGCCGTCAAAACAAGACTATGTGAGCCGATTTTAAACCTGTGTGGCCTGTGCCTGTTACTGATCGCCTTTGTCATCGGTGCGGGGGTGTTGATGCACCTGTTTGGAGTGTCGCAACTCATTGCGTTTGAAACGCCCCATTGGCTGGTGGGAGGAGCAATTACGTTTAACTCTTTAATGGGGTTACAGGTACTGCTTTTTGCAGTGGCCATCATGATGGCTATCGCCCCGGTCATGCTGCTGGATCGGCACGTTAGGGTTGATGTGTTTCACTCCCGTCTATCGGCACGCTATCGGCATGGGATCGATATTGTTGGGCATGCCCTGTTCGGTATCCCTTTCTTTGCGTTGCTACTTCTACCCGCTTATCGATTTGTCGAGCGCGCCTACCTGACCAGTGAGCGCTCGACAGATGGGGGGCTGACGGACATATACGTTATCAAGGCCACCCTGCCGATCGGTATCACCCTGTTTTTGGCGGTGCTGGTGTATCTGTTAGTGAAACGAACTTGGTTATTGATGTCAGGGAGCTCGGATCATGCTTGAACATTGGCTGCCTCTATCTATGGTGCTGCTGCTATTTGCGGGTATTTTATCGGGTTATCCGGTGGCACTGGTGTTGGGTGGAGTGTCGGCCATTTTTCTGCTGTTTTCAGACCTCCCCTTCGCCTTCTCCAATCTCATGTTGACGCGCGTATACGCGAACGCGCTGAACAACTGGCTCTACGTCGCCATACCGATGTTCATCATGATGGGATTGCTATTGGAGCGAACCGGCCTAGCTCGTGATGCTTTCCGCGTCAGCGAACGCTTGCTGCGCAGGCTTCCTGGCCATCTCGCGCTGACGGTGCTGTTCATCGGCGGATTGATGGCTGCGACCACGGGTGTGGTGGGCGCTTCCGTTGTCCTGCTTGCGGTATTGGCGCTGCCCCGAATGCTCGATGCTGGCTACTCAGCATCGGTGTCGGCGGGGCTCATTTCAGCATCGGGCACGCTCGCCATTCTGATGCCGCCTTCCGTGATGCTGATCATTCTATCCAGCCTGGTGTCGGTACCCGTCGGCCATCTGTTCAAGGCTGCCTTGATCCCGAGTGCTTTGCTGCTACTGCTCTACACACTCTATTCGCTTGCCCTTGCATGGGGGCAGCGGCGTTCGCCTTTAACCGATATCAAACGCCCACCAGATGAGCAGCAAGGTGGTGGTGTTTGGCGCAACCTGCTGGCTTTGTTCCCCTTTCTCGTACTGATCCCCATCGTGCTGGGCACCATCGTCTATGGGGTGGCGACGCCTACGGAGGCTAGCGGTGTAGGCGTGCTGGCGGTGTTGGGGTTTGCCGGTGTCATGCAGAAAATCGATGTGGAATCGGTCGTGACAGCGGCGAGAGAGACTGTGGTATCGACGGCCATGATCATGATGTTGGTCATTACGGCGACCTGCTTCTCGCTAATTTTTAAAGGGGTCGGCGGTGATGGCTTAATTCGCAGCAGCTTGGGACTGATGGGGGGAGGCAGCTGGAGTGTGTTAATCCTCATCCTATTGCTGGTTTTCGTGCTGGGGTTCTTCCTGGACTGGCTGGAAATATCCTTGATTCTGATGCCTATCTTTGTGCCTATCATCACCCAGTTGGAGCTGTCGAATGGGCTTACCGGTGGAGCGCTACTGGTGTGGTTTGCCATTCTGTTTGCAATCAATTTGCAGACTTCCTTTCTCACTCCCCCGTTCGGCGTATCACTCTTCTATTTGAAAGGGGCCGTGGGTGATCGCGTTGCCACCTTGGATATTTATCGAGGCGTACTGCCCTTCATCGCCATCCAACTGTTCGTCTTGCTACTGATCCTGCTGTTTCCGGGGCTACTCATGCTGTAAGCCGTTGCATCAACCATCACCGCAAAGAACTTAAGGCATAGAACTTAAGGTATAGAACTTAAGAGATAGAACTTAAGAGATAGAACTTACGAAACAAATAGAACAGGAGTTAACACCATGAAGTTGTCTTTGAAGAGCACCATTATCGGTACTGGAGCGTCGCTACTCGCCTCCACTGCGATGGCCCAGAATTTGACCCTGCAATCCGCTTTTCCCTTCAGTCTTGAGGTCATCGATACCTCCATACATCGCTTTGTCGAGGATGTCGCCACAGCGACCAACGGGGAGCTGACCTTCACCCCTTATGATGCCGGTTCCTTTTCGCCCCCCTTCGAAATTCTGGAGAACGTCGGTAACGGCAGCCTGGACGCAGGTTGGTCGGCCGCCAGCTACTGGGCAGGTCAGATTCCGGCCGCCGCGCTGTTTCAAAGCATTCCCTTCGGCCCCGATGTGCCGAAGTACCTGTCCTGGCTATATGGCGGCGGCGGTCTCGAACTGTGGGAGGCGCTGTACGCACCCCATAATGTCGTACCGATTCCCTGCGGTAGCATGATCTCTGAAGCGGGCGGATGGTTCACCGAGGAAATCACCAATGTTGAAGACCTCAATGGCATGAGCATGCGCATTAGTGGTCTGGGGGGAGAGGTGATTAGTCGCTTGGGAGTGTCGCCGGTTTCCATTCCTGCTGGCGAGACGTTTCTCGGGCTTGATACGGGGCGCATTGGTGCCGCTGAGCTCAGCTTTCCCTCCATTGATACCAGTGCGGGGTTCTTTGAAGTTGCCAAGCACTACTACTTCCCTGGCTGGCATCAGCCCGGCAGCCTCAATGAACTGCTGGTTAACGCTGACGTATGGGTCGGATTGGCAGAAAGCCAGCGCTTGGCCGTGCGCAATGCCTGCAGTGATTTGAGCATTCGTATGTTTGCCCACGATATGCAGGCTCAATCCGCCGCCCTGGAAGAGTTTCGCAGCGCTGGAGTAACCGTTGAACGCTTCCCTGAAGAGGTGTTGGCTGCCTTGCAGTTGGCCACAGAGGAGGTGCTGGAAGAAGCGGCTCAGCGTGATAACGACTTTGCCGACGTCATTGAATCGTATCAAAACTTTAGCGAGCGCTATGACGAGTACCGCGAGCTAACCGCTTTTTAACCACCCCGAGCCAACCGCTCAAATACGGATAATGAGGATTGCGATGCCTACCGTTCACGTTTACATGATGTCAGGAAGAACAGCGCAGCAAAAAGAGGCATTGATCAGTGAGGTGACCGATGCCGTAGTGTCATCGATAAGCGCACCTAAAGAGAACGTTCGGGTGATTATCAGCGAGGTGCCCAAAAGTGAGTATGGGATAGGTGGCGTCACCGGTGAAAAACTAGGCCGCTGATACTCCTCTGCATAAATAGTACAAGAGAGACAGTTTATGAGTATTGATACCAGAGATTTTAGAAACGCCCTGGGAAAGTTTGCCACTGGCGTAACAGTGATAACCACCCGTGATACGGGAGGTGAGCACTATGGCGTAACGGCAAGCAGCTTCAATGCCGTCTCCATGACACCGCCGCTGATTCTATGGAGCATCGATAAAAGCGCCTATAGCCTGGATGCCTACTGCCAGGCAGAGCACTTTGTGGTCAATGTACTGGGCAGTGATCAGGTGCCCATCTCTAACCGTTTCGCCCAGCGGGGTGAGAACAAGTTCCAGGGGATCGACCTTGAAGAGGCGGTAGGGGGCAGCGCACGAATAGTCGGCGCCGTGGCCCATTTTGAGTGCCGCACCTGGCAGGTTTACGAAGGCGGAGATCACTTCATCATCGTCGGGGAGGTGCTGAAGTATGACTACCAGGATGGTCGTGGCGCTTTAGTCTTCCACAATGGGCGCTATGCCCTGCCTGAGCCCCATCCGATGACGATTCCCCAAGAGGAGGTCGAGACGGGAGAGGGCCTGCTGGGGCATCACTTTCTCTATCTGTTGCGTCAGTCCCTGTCTGCCTATCGTAAGGATTTCTACCCTCGCCTCGAACACATGGGAGTGGATGAGAAGGAGTGGCGGGTGCTGACCCTGCTACTTGATCGAGGAGCGCTGCCCCTTGAAACCATTGCCCAACGTGTTGCTCAGCCCACCGAAGACCTGAAGGACACTTTAAGCGGTCTGACCCGCCGGGGGCTGGTAAGTGACCGTGATGATAACGCCGCTACCGTTGCCCTGACGAATGCGGGAGGCGAGTTGGCGCGCAAGCTGCTGCAAATGGCGCGGGAGTATGAGCAGAAGGTATTTGAAGGCGTGAGCGAGGAGGAGGTGAGCGCTCTGAAAGCGGGGCTTGAGCGTGTTATTGGGCAGCTAGGAACTCCCTGACGAGTCACGACGAAGAGTAGAAAATAGCGCTACCACCAGAGGAAAATGATATGACGGAAGTGTCTGCAACAGCGTTTAAACGGCTTATGGATCGCGTCGATACCCTAGAGGCCGAGTCCGAAATTCGTCGGATTCAAACCCGGTATATGTTTCTTTGTGACACCCCTATGCCGGAGTACGGTGTCGAGAATGATGAGCAGCGCATTAATCAAATCATGGCGCTCTATACTGATGATGCAGTGTGGGAGGGGGTCGGTGAGTATTACGACGGTCAGTTTGGACGTCTAGAGGGAGCTACGGCTATTCGACGCCACTTCGAGAATTTCTGGGGGCAGAAAAAAGATCCTCAATTACTCCTGAATGTGCACTACCTGACCTCTGAACAGATTCACGTCAAGGGCAATGCGGCGACTGGGCAGTGGGTGCACTGCCAGCCGTGGATTTTTTCTGATGGTAGCTCGCTTCTGCGTTCATCGCGGCTTAATAACGCTTTTAGGAAGCAGGATGACGGGCGCTGGTTAATTACCCGCACACGGACGGAAAATGTGTTTGTAGCCCCCTTGAAAGAGGGCTGGGCAACGGACTTTCCTGCTGCGTCGGTGTTAATGAAACCCTAAGGAGGAACCTAATGCTAGCCTCCATTGCTTCCCCAAGAATAGCTATCGTGGGTGCTGGCGCCATCGGTACTACCCTAGCGGCGCGCCTTGCATTGGCAGGGTATACCGTCAGCGTGCTGGCTCGAGGTGGCACGCTGACGGCCATCAAGCGAAATGGTGTCTGCCTCATCGATCAGCAGGGGCAACACACCGCCAGCGTCATTGCTGCGGATAATGGTGGTGAGCTTGGTAAGCAAGACATCGTCTTTCTGTGTACTAAAGCCCACTCTGTACCCTCCCTGTTGCCACAACTACAACCGCTGTTCGACCAGCACACATGCCTAGTGCCGATGGTGAACGGTACGCCATGGTGGTTACTCATGGATGCCGTGGAGCTTTGTGCCGCCAACACAGCCCCTGTAAACACAGCCCCTATAGAAACAGTCCATATAGAAGCGGTAGACCCGGGAGGTGAGCTGGTTCGCTGCCTACCTGCCAGCGCCATCATCGGATGCGTCGTCTATATTGCGGCACATTTGCAGGCACCGGGCGTCGCGATCTCAAATACCCCGCCACGACTGATTGTTGGCGATATAGTCGCCACGCCCGACGCCGCGAATGGTCGTATGGAAACGCTTGTTAAGGTATTGGAAAACGGTGGCATCACGACGCGCCATACAGAGCGTATTAGAGATGCCGTATGGAGCAAAATCGCTGCTAACCTGACGTCCAACCCCCTCTCGGTGATGACAGGTACCACGCTGGCACAGCTGTATAGCCACCCCTCCCTGCAAAAGATCGTAAGCCAACTTTTTGAAGAAACGCGTCTTACAGCCCACGCCTATGGCGGTCGCCTTGAGATGACGTTGCAGGAGCTTCTTGATCTTGGCGAACGTATGGGGGCGGTCAGAACCTCTATGCTGCAGGACTATCAACAGGGGCGTGCTCTCGAACTCGCGGCGATCGTCGAGGGCGTGATCGAACTGGCGGATAGGAAGCGTATTTCCGTCCCCACTATCAAGTCCATTCTTCACCTTACGCGATACTTTGAAGACAGCGCTCTTCGTCAGTCACATGCCCACGGTGGCAAGGAGAATTCTTAGATGACTATTAAGCCATTATTCATGCCGAATAACGTTCTAAAACCTGATCACTGCAGCGAAGATGAGTGGCAGCAGCGCCTTAAACTCGCCTACTGTTACCATCTAATCGATTTCTTCGGCTGGACGGAAACCATTTTCAACCATATCTCTGCCCGAGTGCCGGGCTCAGATAATCATTATTTGGTTAACCCCTTCGGTCTCAACTACACGGAAGTGACACCGCTTAATCTGTTGAAGGTCGACCTGGACGGCAACAAGGTTGAGGCCTCTGAGTACAACGCCAATCCCGCTGGCTTTGCTCTGCATAGCGCAGTGCACGGGGCGCGGGAGGATATCCACTGCCTGTTGCATACCCATACTGTTCCCATCTCGGCCATCGTGCAGAAGAAAAAGGGCTTTACCCACCACGATTTCTACGGTGCCCAACTCTATGGCCGCGTGGGGTACCATGATTTTGAAGGCATCACGCTCTTCGCCGACGAGAAAACGCGCATGCTGGAGAGCCTGGGTAACAAGCACGTGCTGGTGCTACGTAACCATGGGATTGCCGTGGGCGAGTCCTCGATTGAGAAGGCGCTGTTTCTATTGTGGACCGTCCAGCGGGCGGCGGAAAACCAGTGCGCAGCAGGGGCTTTGGGTGGCGAGGATGTGGAAATCGATACCTCAATTAGTCAGAAGTGTGCCGACCTTACCGCCGAACTGATTCGTGAAAGCGGCTTTGCCAACGAGTTCTTTACTGCCATGGTGCGTAAGCTCAAGTCCGAACGTCCACTCCCATTCTAAGCCACGCCCTTTCTAAAATAGATATGCAGATGGGCCGCCTGTTTGCCTCATGGCTGATGATGGGCGGCCCACCGATCTATTCACGTTACTGCTGGTATTGCTCGATTAACGCCAGCATGCGGTCGTATAGTGCCGCTGCCGGTAGGCCCTGCGCCGCAACCTGCTCGATACGCTGCTCATTGAGCGGTTCGATACGCCCCGCCCAGCGACTTTGCTCTTCTTCGCTTAGGGTGACAACCTCCAAATCATGGTTATCCTGCGCCCAGTTGATGGCTTCGCGAACATGATTATCAAGATAGTGCCCGGCGTACTGAGAGGCCTCAGCGCCGAGCTCGTCAATGACCTGTTGGACATCTTCCGGTAACGACTCCCAGCGCTGTCGGCTCATCACTGCCAGCATCACAACATTGGATAGGGGATAGTCCACGATATAGTCGAGATAGCGGGCGTACTGAAGATCCATCAGGGTTTCGCGGGAGGAAGCAACCCCTTGAACAATGCCGGCCTGGAGCGCTTCGCCGGTTTCAGCTTGAGACATGCCAATCGGCACGGCCCCGAGTGTGCGCAGAGTGTCGGACTCGCCCGGCACACGAATTTCCAGGCCGGATAGATCCTCAAGCGTGCTCACCTGTTCTCGCGTCTGGAGATACCCCGGTTCGGAAGTAAACACAGTAATCACTTTGAAATCCTCAAGACCGAACTGCTCCTGGGGAAACTCGCGTACCAATTGGTAGGCAACTTGGCTTGCCACTTCAGAGTTAACATCGATACCGCTGAAATCACCGATCAGGTTCAGTAACGGAAAGCGTGCAGGCTCGTAGGAGGTTGTCGTAAGGCCAATATCGGCGACGCCATTGAGTACGCCATCCAGCATGTTGCTGGCGGTGAGCAGGGTGCCACCTGGAAAGGTGTTGACGGTGACCTTTCCCTCAGTGCGTTTTTCAAGTTCATCGGCCCAGAACTGCATCTGCACACCGGGAAACGTTTGAGCGGGAGCAAAGAAAGCGTAATTGAGGTTGATATCACTAGCCAGCGTCGCTGAACTTAGCATCACACCCGCCACGAGACTGCTTAAACGCAGCAGTGAGGGTCGGTGCTGCAAAAGCGCGTGTTCTTTGTGCATGTTGATCGCCATTGGGAACATCCTCTCTATTTGTTGTTTGTTGAATGCCGGTCATGAAGCAGCGTATAAACATTCAACATCACATGAAAAGTAAAGTAAATTGTTAAGTTAACAGCCGTCATTTGGAAACGGTGCAAGTTGAGTTCCAGTTGTTTAAAAACGCCTAAATTATTATTTACTTAACGCGAGCCGAAGGTTGCTATGTGAGTCTAGATAAGCACGCATTTCGTCACTTCTTACTGGCAAGGCACCACTCAAGCGCAACTTGGTGAATAAAGTGCATGTCTTGGTGCATTCATACTCACTACCCCATAAGTTCGACGCCTCGACTCGAGTAGTGGTTAACAACGCTCACTTCCATGAAAGGAGTGGGTTGGCTTTATCGATAGATGGCCTGTTTCAGCGAGCCGTTATTAGTTGCGTTTTTTGAATATCGGTTGCGCATTGTGGATATCCGTCAGTAACCCGATGACTGTACCGTTTAACGATGCCTGAAGGCGTTAACAAGAAACGGAGATAAGCATGAAAGTCAGCGTTATTGGCGGTGGACATGGTTGCTACGCCGCAGCCATCGAGATGGTGGAGAAAGGTTTCGATGTGACATTGTGGCGTCGGGATGGCAATGCTCTGCAAGAGTTGCGTAAATTGGGCTATTTGGATGTGAAGGATGCGCACGGCGAACGGCGTATTCAGATTGGTACTAACAAGGATCAACTATCTCTAACAGATAGTCTGGCGGAGGCGACGCAACAGGCGGAGCTGCTGATTGTGCCCTTACCCGCCACGTCTCATGACACCCTAGCCGACCAGTTGGGCACGCTACTACGGGATGATCAGGTGGTCTTTCTACCGCCGGGTACATTCGGCAGCTACCTGTTCCACCGAGCGATGCGAAAAGCAGGCAACGACAGCCAAGTGGCCTTCTGTGAAACGGGAACGCTTCCTTATTTGGCGCGTAAGCACGGTGCTAATAAGGTAGTCATCAGCGTTTATGCAACCCGGCTCCCTACCGGCGTCTTCCCCAGCGAACTATCAGCACATGCCTTCTCTGTATTGCGGGAGGCCTACCCCAGCGTTGAACCCATCGAGGATGGACTCAGTGGCGCCTTAATGAACGCTGGCCCTATTATCCACCCGCCTTTAATTATGATGAATGCGGGGCCGTTGGAGCATTTTGATGCCTGGGATATTCATAACGAAGGAACCCAGCCCTCTATCCGCAGCGTGACCACCGCGCTAGATAATGAGCGTATCGCGGTGCGTGAAAAGTTGGGTTACAAGCCCTCCCATTTTCCTCTTGCTAACCACTACGCCTCCGAAGGCGAGGAGTGGATGTATGGTCGTGGCGCCCACGGCAAACTGACCGATAGTGGCGACTGGCGAGAGAACATCGACCTTCATAGCCATCGTTACATGCTGGAGGACACCCGAATGGGGCTCTCCTTCATCGTATCGGTTGGCCGCTGGGCGGGGCAGCCCACGCCAGTGGCGGAGGGGCTGTTGAGCATTGCTTCGGCGATCACAGGCCAAGATCTCTATGCCCAAGGCCGAACGCTGGAAATGCTGGGACTGGATTCGCTCTCTCAGGCGCAGATGCGCTCTTTATTGACGTATGGCATTCAAGCCTGACCTACCGATAGAGGAGACCGCATCATGCAGGACAATATCATCGTCTTGGGAGCTGGAAGAATGGGAGAAGGTATTGCCCTCTCATTTATTTTGGCTGGCAAGGAGGTCGTGCTGATCGACTTCAAGCCACGCAGCCCTGAAGAGCGTGAGCACTATTATGAGCAGGCTCGCAGCAGGCTAATGACGGAGCTCAAGTACCTTCAGGAGAAGCGGCTCATTCAGGAAGAGCATATTGCTTCAATGGTGAAGCAACTTCGTATCGTGGATGATCAGCAGGTGCAGATGGTGGCGGGAAGCTGTTTGGCTTTCGAGGCGCTGCCTGAAGTCAGCGAGATTAAGCAGCAAGGGCTGGCCTGGGCAAGCCGACATTTGGATAAAGAGGCTGTTATCGCATCAACGACGTCCACTTTTCTGGTCACCGAACTCGCCTGCATGGTTAGCCATCCGGCCCGGTTTATGAACGCCCACTGGCTTAATCCTGCCCATTTGATGCCCTTAGTGGAGGTAAGCCGGGGCAAGGATTCCGAGCAGCGTTATGTTGATGCGCTGTTTACGGTGCTTAAAGGGATAGGAAAAGTACCGGTGCTGTGCGAGGCGGCGCCGGGCTACATCATTCCCCGTCTGCAGGTGCTGCTCATGAATGAAGCCGCGCGTATGGTCGAGGAGGGCGTTGCTAGCGCCGAGGATATCGATGTGGCCATCCGGGTTGGGCTAGGGTTGCGCTATTCGGTGCTGGGAGTGCTGGAGTTCATCGATTGGGGCGGTGGCGATACGCTTTTCTACGCCTCCAACTACCTGTGCGACAAGCTGGATAACCGTTTCAAGTCACCTGAGGTTATTACTCGGAATATGCAAGAGAAACGTAGAGGCTTTCAAGACGGCGTGGGCTTCTTCGACTACTCAGGGGTCGATCTGTCGAACTACCGAAGGCAGCGCTCCGACGCTTTTCTAAAGCGTCTTGAGCTACTTGACCTGATGCCGACAGTCACTACCCGTTATTAATCCTTCACAGCCTATAAAGCGCCTATTGGAAACCATGCTGTTCCTGTAGGTTTTCGCCGAGGATAGTCATAATGAAAACCAGTACACAGATGGGAGCGTTAACAGCACTAATAGCTGCAATGGCGTTGGTGGGGTGTAGCGATGCACAGGAGGGGGTAGCCGGTGAGCCTAGCGACGACGCCCAAGTGATTACTCTCAGCTATGCTTTTTTTGCCCCAGCGCAGAGCTTTCCTGCCGTTCAGATGGAGCACTGGGCGAAAGAGCTCAATGAACGTACCGGTGGGCGTGTCGAGGTCGACCTCTTCCCAGGGGGCTCCTTACTCACAGCCAGCAACATGTACGATGGTGTGCTGAATGGTGTTGCGGATATAGGGCTTTCAGCCACCTCTTACGAGCCGGGCCGTTTTCCCCTGATCAACTTGGCCGGAAGCCTGACTGGTCAGGACGTCAATTCAGAAATAGCCAGCCGCATGATTTACCAACTGATTCAAGAGTTTGGTGAGCAGATGCCCGAACTCGAAGAGTTCAAGGTCATCACGGCCTTTACCTCGGAGCCTGCCTATTTCCAGACCATTGAACCGATTCGTCAACTGGAAGACCTGGATGGGCTGGAAATCAGAATTTCCGGCGATAACTCCAGGGCGCTGGATGCATTGGGGGTAACAGCAGTCGGTATGTCGCAGGCCGATGCCGGCGAGGCACTTCAATCTGGCATTATCGATGGGTATGCGGCTTCCCGGGAAGTGCTAATGGATATGCAGTTCGCGCGTTTGGCTAAGTACGTGACCGATTACCCCTTAACTAACACCATTTTTGCAGCGCTGATGTCGAGAGAGAAGTGGGAGGCGCTCCCTGATGATATCCAGGCGGTTATCGACGAATTGGCACCGGAGATGGCAACCTTCACCGGCCAATATCTCGATGAGCATATACAGCGTTCACTCGAGTGGGCGCAGCAGGAAGAGGGCGTTGAAGTAATAGCGCTCGCCGATGATGAGGCTAGCCGTTGGGATGACCAGCTTGCGCCGGTCAATGAAACTATCCTGTCGGATGCAGAGCAGCAGGGCCTTCCCGCGTACGCCTTTGCAGAAAGAATGCGTGAGCTGATCGAGGAGTATCGTACCGAGGCCGAATAAGAGGAGCAGAGCCGACAGTAGGCTCATGGTAAGTCGTTGGCCAATTCGTTCCCGGCAGTATGTTCGCGGTTTGACTGTAGCGTTTGCACGGGGGTCATCCCATAGACCTCCTTGTACTGTGCGGAGAAATGGCCAGGGCTGTTGATGCCATGCTGCATGATGACGTCGGTAACGCGGTGACCGCGAGGGGCATGAAGCAGCGCCCGGTGCACACTCTTCATACGTTGCTGAGTAAAATAGGCTTTGGGTGAGAGCCCGATAAATTGCTGGAAGCCGT
Source organism: Vreelandella neptunia (assembly GCF_022489065.1). Lineage (GTDB taxonomy): Bacteria > Pseudomonadota > Gammaproteobacteria > Pseudomonadales > Halomonadaceae > Vreelandella > Vreelandella neptunia_A. The sequence continues at coordinate 255,548 of NZ_JAKVTW010000004.1, forward strand.
ACTGCAGCGTGCGCTTTGACACCCCAACCATCGAGGCCAGAGTATCGAGCTCAATACCCTGCTTGAGGTTCTGGTCAATACGATTTTTGGCGTTTTTTACATAGTGTGGAAGAGGAGAGGGGTTACCATTCAAGCGCTGACTGTAGTTGTTCATGAACAGCCCCAGCAGGCTGTCATATAAGTACTCTTCCATCAGCTTGATCTGCTGGCGCGGGGCATTTTGCTGGTGAAGAGAGTCGGTGAGACGGGCAAAATACTTGATGGTATCCAGAAGAAAAACCGTGCCGGGATAGTGCTCGGGGAAGTAGTGGTCAAAGATGATCGGAAGATCAATGCGTTGATCGAGCCGACACGACAAGCGTTGCTCCAACTTATAGCGCGGTACTCGAACGATGATGTTATGGCAGTTCGGAGAGGTTTGAATGAGGGCGCGTTGACAGGGGGAGGTGACGGTAATACCTCCCTGAACCATACTCACCTGCCGGTCAGCGTATACGATGGTTCCCTGACCTTCGAGAGTGATACGAAACAGGTAAACGTTCGACTCTTCGACAGGGTCAATTTCGACATTGGCACCATACTGCAGTTCGATAATAGCCAGTTGGTCGAAGCTGACGGCACTCAAACGTGAGGCAAGTCGCGGGCCATCAAATAAACGCATGCGATGTGGGCACAGGTAGTGGGTAACATGCTCGCGAATGACATCTTGTGAATCGGTGCGCACAATATCGTGCTGCAGCAGAAACGGTGTTATACCCATGGTTCACCTCAACAAAGCACCAGGCAGGTGATGGTTTTGGGGTTTGGTACCGAAGTAATATCGGCCGTGCCAGTTGATGGCATGCTCTATCTCTAGAGGCCCCAGGCGCTTACACTCGAATGGATATATGCTAGAATAATCCACTATTTTTTTGGATGGCGTGCTTCTTATGGTCGACAAGGATGAATTATCGTCTTCCTTTTTTCCTCTTGCCGATGAGTTTCGCTCGCGTGATTTTCCTTTTTATTGGGTCGCGAGGCTGAATGCTAAATACAGCGCTGATGTCGATTCACTGCTGAAACCGCACGGACTCAGTTCGTCAAAGTGGCGTATCCTCATGATCCTACATGAACATGGGCGCCTTAGCATGTCGGATATATCAGTACACGCTGTTGCAAAATTGTCAACTACAACCAAAATTGTATACCGAATGCAAGAGTCGGGTTTGCTTAAAACAGAAGCTAGCCCGCAGGATGGTCGCGTCACTGAAGTAGAGCTTACCGATGCGGGTGAGGCAAAGCTGGATATTGCGCGGCAAGTCACTAGCCGGTTGGTGGAAAAAGCCTTTGCCGATTTCAGTAAGCAGGACATTATTCACATCAATCAATGCTTGAGTAGGATGTTTCATAACTTAAACGCTCTCTAATGTTGCAGTCAGAGGCGAAAATCTTAATAGTTTAAAAAAAAGCTATGAGGGCCTGCCCTTTGAGGGACTCGAATAGCCCTCAGCCCTTTTCAATTCATATTTTCAGCCCAAGCTCTGCTTGGGCTTTTTTGTGCTTAAACGCCATGAAAAGTCGTGAAATTCTCCGCGCTTTCACGCTCGGTAATAAAGCCGTTTTCGGGTGCCTGAGTGTCTTCGTAGCCTAGCGCTATGCCGCAGAGCAGTAGCGAGCTTTCATCCAACTTAAGCTCGTCGCGAATAAGCGTGTGGTGCCAAGCAAAAGCAGCCTGGGGACAGGTATGTAGACCTTGGCCCCGGGCGGCCAGCATGATGCTTTGGATAAACATGCCGCAATCCATAAAACTACCGGCTTCCAGGCGGCGATCCATGGTGATGAAAAGCCCTATGGGCGCATCAAAAAAGTGAAAATTCCGCCGTGCCTGGGCTTCTCGTTTGGCTTTGTCTTCGCGGCCGATGCCTAGCGTGGCATAAAGCCCAAAGCCACAGCGTCGGCGGCGTTCCAGGTAGGGCTCAAACCAATTCTGCGGGTAGTAGTGATACTCGGGTGGATCGCTTTTGCCGAGATCTACGGCGTTCAATAACCGCTGGCACAGTTGGTCTTTAGCGGCACCCGCCACCACATGCACTTTCCAAGGCTGGATATTGCTACCGCTAGGCGCGCGGCTCGCAATCTGCAATATGTGCATAATCGTTGCGCGGTCGACAGGAGTGGTGAGAAAACGGCGCACCGATTTGCGGCTGGTAATGGCGGTATCTACATGCATGCAGGCACTCCTTAAAAAGCCGCGCGGTGCCCTACCGCGAGCATACCGCGCGAATTGGAATGATGTTATTGGGTGACCAAGTGACAACGGCTCTCTTTCAGCGATTGGAAAGCTTCTTCACCCGGAATCGTGCGAAGTATTTCGTAAAGATCCCACTCGCCGCTCGAGGCTTCCGGTGTTTTCACTCTGGCTAGGTACATATCATGCACCATGCGACCATCATCACGAATGTAGCCGTTGGTGGCGAACATGTCGTTAATGGGCGTGTCTTGCATCATGGCGCGAACGGTAGCTGAGTCGTCCGTACCGCTGGCTTCAACGGCATTTAAGTAGTGCATAACGCTGGAGTAAACGCCTGCCTGTACCATGGTGGGCATCCGGCCGGTACGCGCTTGATAGCGCTCTGCCCAGGCCCTTGAAGCCTCATTCAAATCCCAGTACCAGCCGGTCGTTAGTTGCATACCTTGGGTGCTTTCTAAACCCAGCGCGTGTATATCGTTTAAAAATACCATTAAACCGGCGAGTGATTGACCGGACTGTGATAAGCCAAATTGCCCCGCTGTGCTGATCGCATTAACGGTGTCGGCCCCCGCATTCGCCAGCCCTACGATCTTGGCGCCTGAGCTTTGCGCTTGCAGCACATACGAGGAGAAGTCGCTGGTATTTAGCGGATGGCGCACGCTACCCAGAACCTCGCCGCCATGCGCTTCCACGACAGCGGTGACATCGTTTTCCAGCGAGTGGCCAAAGGCATAGTCAGCGGTAATCATGTACCAGCTATCACCCCCTTCTTCGAGTATCGCTTTGGCGGCTCCATTAGACATGGCGTACGTGTCGTAGACCCACTGCACATGGTTAGGTGTGCAGTACTCGTTGGTGATGCTCAGTGCTGCGGCACCCGCCACCATGGCAAGCTTATCGTTTTCAGCCAGAAGCTGCGTGGCAGCAATAGTCACCGACGAGGCCACCATGCCTGCGACCATATCGACATTACGCTGATCGATCCATTCACGTACGGTATTGGCACCCACATCAGCGCTGTTTCGATCATCACCACTAAACACCACAATCGGTGCGCCATTAATCTCACCGTCGTGATCTTCGACTGCCATATTCACCGCTTCCAAACCACCAGGGCCGGCTAAATCGCGATAGGGCCCTGACATATCGGATAAATAGCCGATACGGATTTCATTATCGCTGACGCTTGCCTGAGCGCTGCTGAATGCACTGGCAAATGCGATGCTTAACGCAATGACTAATGGTTGTTTATTTAGAGCAGACATAGAACCCCCAACCCCGCGCAAGACGAGGCAGATTGTTGTTATCGGTATGGGTAGTAATACTGAGTGCGCTTTAACAGCGCCGTTCGTTGGGTTGGTTATGGTGTTTCGGTCGTTTCCTCCTTAGCGTTTAGCGCGGTATTTTCTAAATCGTGCTGAAGTTTATTGAGGTAGTGCAATAAGCTGACGGTTTCATCGAAGGAAAAACTGCCAAGCCCATCACGGTAAAACTCATGAATACGGGGCTGTAAACTTTCCCAAAAGGCGCGACCTTGGCTGGTCAGTAAAATAATTCGTGCGCGCTTGTCATCGGGATGAGCAATACGTTCAACATGAGCATCGCGCTCTAAACGCTTGAGCACGCCGTCCAGGCTTTGACGGCTAACCACCAAATACTCGGTAAGCGCATTAAACGAAATACCCTCTTCAAAGCCTTTGCGTGAAAGGGCGCCCAGCACTGCCCACTGTACGGTGGTCAGGCCCACTTCGCTTATCGTCTGCTTTTGCAGAATATTGCTGACCTGAAAAAGCCGAAAAAAAAGTCGGTTTTCCACGCTTTTGTCGTCTTCACTCGCCATCGGCATATCCTTGACTGGGTCGATAGAGTCAGCGCCCAGGCGATCAAGTGAGACAAGCAAGAAGCCAGCGTTCACGCAGAGACCGACTGACGCGCAATAATATTTTTCATAATCTGAGCCGTGCCATCACCAATCTGCAGCCCTAGTACATCACGCATACGCTGGGAAAACGGCAAATCTTCCCCCCAGCCCGTATGCCCGTGAGCCAGCATGCACTGTTTGATCACATCAAAGGCTAGCTTCGGTCCCCACCACTTATTCATTGCCGCTTCAGCGGTATGCGGACGCTGGTTGTCTTTTAACCACAGCGCGTAATAACACTGCAGCCGCGCCGCTTGTACGTAGGTTTGGTATTCCGCCAATGGATGGGTCAAGCCTTGGAAGGCGGCTAACGGCTGGCCAAAGGCTTCACGCTGGGTGAGCCACTGCCAGGTTTCATCCAGCGACTGCTGAGCAACAGCCAAACACTGTAAACCAATCAGCGCACGACTATAGTCAAACCCCTGCATCACCTGCTTAAAGCCCTGTCCCTCGATGCCTAGCATGTGGTCGGCAGGCACGCGCACATTGTCGAAGAAAATAGAGCCGCGGCCAATGGCTCGTTGGCCTGAATCCTCAAAGCGACTGGTAGAAATACCTTGGCTCTCCATGGGTACTAAAAACGCGCTGATGCCGCTGGCGCGCTGCTCTTGTGTGCCAGTACGAGCAAAGACCACCGCTACATCCGCCTGATCGGCCATGGAAATGGAGGTTTTTTCACCATTTAGCAGAAAGCTATCACCGTCACGGGTCGCTTTGAGCTTAAGGTTGGCAGCATCTGAACCGCCGTGCGGCTCGGTAAGCGCGATACAGCAGATCTTATGTCCAGCCGTAATGCCTGATAACCACTCTTGGGCCAATTCCGGCCGGGCGTGATGGGCGATGATTTGACCATTAAGAGAAGCGAGCAGCGGCAAATAGCCGACATTAAAGTCACCCCTGGCGATCTCTTCAACAATCACGCCAGTGGTAATACAGTCCAGCCCGCTGCCACCGAAATTTTCGGGTAGCTCACCGCCCAGGCAGCCCATCTGGCCTAACTCGGAGACGATCTCACGCTCAATGCATGCCGCCTGCTCGCGCTGACGATAGCGAGGCGCTAATCGTTCGCTGGCAAACCGTGCGATGGTGTCGCGAATGGCTTCTTGCTGTTCGGTAAATGCAAAATTCATGACGCTTTACTCGCTCTCTTGAGACTACCCTTTGTGGAGGGGAGTAACGGTTATGACTAATAATATTTACGAAATTCGGGCTTACGCTTTTCCTTAAACGCGGCAACACCTTCCTGCGACTCTTTGGTGTCGTAGTAGAGGCTTAGCGCCTGCATACCGAGTGCCCCAATACCGGCGATATTCTCGCTGTCTGCATTGAACGAACGCTTGGCGATGGAGAGGGCAGTAGGGCTTTTCTCAAGAATTTCGTCACACCATTTACGCACTTCCTCGTCGAGCAGTTCAGGCGGCACCACCGCGTTGAGCAGCCCCCAATCGAGCGCTTGCTGAGCCGTATATTTTCGGCACAGATACCAGATTTCACGCGCCCGTTTTTCGCCAATGACGCGGGCGAGATAAGCGGTGCCAAAGCCGGGGTCAACCGATCCCACTTTTGGACCCACCTGACCAAAAATGGCTGTCTCTGACGCAATGCTTAGATCGCAGACCACGTGTAAAACGTGCCCGCCGCCAATGGCAAACCCATTCACTCGTGCAATGACCGGTTTAGGCACTTGGCGGATGAGCGTTTGCAGCTCCTCTACCGGCAGGCCGATGATGCCGCGGCCATCGTATTGGCCCTCATGCGCACCCTGATCGCCCCCGGTACAGAATGCCTTGTCCCCCGCCCCGGTGAGCACAATGACGCCAATCGATTTGTCCCAGCCAGCACGGTTAAAGGCATCCAGCAGTTCCATACAGGTTTGTCCGCGGAAGGCGTTATAGCGCTCGGGACGATTAATAGTGATCGTCGCGACGCCGTCGTCTACCTCATACAAGATATCTTCGTAGTGAGTGGTATGGCTCATGATGCAGCTCCTTGTTTTTGTAAGCGCCTTATTGTTGTAAACAGTTGGTCGCTGTAAGTGACTTGCGTTAACCAGCCATGGTTAGCCCGCCGGAGACGCTGATCACCTGCCCGGTAATAAAATTCGCTTCATCGCTCGCGAGCATCACGATAATCCCGGGATAATCTTCAGGTTGACCTATCCGGCGCATAGGCACTGCGTTGCGGAAGGCTTCCAATAGCTTCTCTGGGTCGCGGGAGGTATCGGCCACGCCTTTTAAAAGGGCAGTATCGGTAGGGCCAGGACAAACGACGTTGACCGTAATGTTTTTGGTGGCCAGCTCCCGGGCGAGGGTTTTACTTAAACCGAGCAGCCCTGCCTTGCAGGCGGCATAAACGGCTTCACCAGAAGAGCCCACTCGGGCTGCATCCGAGGCAATGTTGACCACCTTGCCACCGCCCGCCTCAACCATTCTTGGTAATACGATGTGGTGCATATTGAGCGCGCCGGTCAGGTTGACGGCAATCAGTGACTCCCACATCGCAGGGTCGGTTTTAAGAAACGGCATAAAGCGGTCAAAGCCCGCGTTATTAATCAAAATAGTGGGCGTGCCGAGCTCTGCTTCAATGCGCTTAACGGTCACTTCGATTGCGCGGTAATCGGTGATATCTGCGGCGTAAGCGCGAGCGTTACCGCCCGCTTCAATAATGCTGTCGACACTTACTTGGGCGGCTTTCTCATCAAGGTCAAGCACAGCGACCAGCGCGCCTTCCTGAGCAAAGCGTTGACACACCGCGCGGCCAATGCCGCCGCCGCCGCCGGTCACTATTACGGTTTTTCCAGTTAAACCTTGCATATTGTTTTCCCATTACTGGCCATTTGAGGCGCATAACGACACATTAAGAGCGTGAATCGGAATGGATAGCCGCTTGGTCGCGAAGCTTAAATTTCTGAATTTTTCCAGAAGGCGTGCGTGGCAACTCTTCCAGCACTTCAAGAAACTCTGGATGGTATTGGCGCGTCACATGCCGCTCGGTAAGAAACTGAGTGATCTCTTCAAGGCTCAGGCTGGGGTGACCCTCTTTGAGCACAACGTAAGCGACCAACCGCTCTCCTAAACGCTCATCTGGCCGACCAACCAGCGCCAGCGCCTGAATCGCGGGATGTTGATAAAGAGTGTTTTCGATATCCACAATAGGGATATTCTCACCGCCTCGAATGACCACATCTTTAGAGCGGCCTGTGATACGCACATAGCCCGCTTCATTGAGGCGTGCTAAATCCCCCGTTGGGAACCAGCCTTCCTCATCCACGCTGTAAAGGTTAGGTTGTTTGAAGTAGCCAACAAACAGACTGGCACCGCGTACCCATAGGCTGCCTTCTTGATTAGGCGGCAAGGTGTTGCCCTCAATATCGGTCACTTTGAGTTCCATAAAGGGCAAGGGGACGCCATCGGTTTCGACCGAACACGAAGGCGCGTCATCCAAGCGAGTAGTGGTAACGGCGCCGTTCTCGGTCATTCCCCAGGCGGAGATGATTTTAGTGGGCAAATTACGCGCTGCTTTCTCTACCAACGGGCTAGGTATAGGGGCGCCCGCGCATAGAAATAGCTTCAGTGACTGCAGATCGCTTCCGTGAGCAATCGCTTGCTCGGCGATATCTGCCAAAAAAGGGGTAGAGCCCAGCATCAAACTGGGCTGTTCAATGCGTACGATGTTGACTGCTTCAGCGGGTAACCACGTGTCTTGAAGCACGGCCGTGGTCTGCAAGTAGATCGGCATCATTAAGCCGTATAGAAAGCCTAACTGATGCGCCAGAGGGGAAGGCATTAAGGTGGTATCAGCAGCATTCAGCGCTAAGCGTTCGGCAAGGGGGCGAATATGGCTAAGCAGCGTATTAGAGGTGTGCATTACCCCTTTTGGCTTACCCGTAGTACCCGATGTGTAAAGCAGTTGCACAACATCATCGCCGGATGGGCGGCGCTCCGTAAACAGTGCGGCAGTATCGCGCCCCTGTTCCTCGCCATGGTTAAGCAGTCGTGCTTCAAAGCTGGACTCTCCATCACCTTCACCGCCAATCACCAGCACATGGGTTAGCGACGCCAATTCTGCCTTCAGCGTGGTTGCCATGGCAGCATGATCAAAACCTCGAAACACACCGGGAACGACTAGCAGCTTACTTTCCGCTTGGGCGAGCATAAAACGCAACTCATGCTCGCGGAAAATGGGCATAAGAGGGTTAAGTACCGCGCCAACTCGAACACACGCTAAGTGGAGTGCGGTCATTTGCCACCAATTAGGCAATTGGCACGACACCACATCCCCCACCTGAATGCCAAGCGAGACAAGCCCAATTGCTATTTGTGTGACCCGCTCATTGAGTTCGCGATAGCTAAGCTGTGTGCGCTCTCCAGAGGCCATAGTGTAGGTAACAATGGCTAGTTTGTCAGGGACTTGGGCTACCGCTTTATCAAGATAGTCTGTAATGAGCATGTCATTCCAGGCGCCTGACTGCTTCATGGCATTACGACGGTCTATTGTCATGTTGGTAGTAATAGACATTCCTTAAGCTCCAGAAATTGCTATTAATTTTGTTTTTATAGTGACTAGATAGAACATATAGTGGTTCACCTTGTTAAGCTAGAAAGTAGGTTAGCTTTAAAATTATGTCAAGTAGTTGTCGTTTATTTTAGATGCCGAAGCGTCGCTTCTGAGAGTGGATTTGCATCACTCCCATGGGCCGCTAACTAGCATTGAGGAATTAAATTTGACGCTTAGAAGGAGGTGAACTATTTTGTTCGTATTACAAATTAGTATTCGCGATACGAACAAAAAGGAGGTTTCCATGTCTCAGCCTTGCATAATTTGCGTCGCCATTACCGGCAGCCTGCCACGCAAAGAGAACAACCCTGCTGTGCCCATCACGGTTGAAGAGCAGATTGAAAGCACCCAGGCGGCGTTTGAGGCGGGGGCTACCATTGCTCACTGCCACGTGCGTAACGATGACCAAACGCCTTCATCTGACCCAGAGAAGTTTGGCCGCTTGATGGAAGGGCTTAAGAAGCACTGCCCCGGCATGATCATTCAGCTCTCTACCGGTGGGCGCTCGGGGGCAGGTGAAGCACGCGGCGGGATGTTGCCATTGAAACCCGATATGGCCAGCCTCTCGGTGGGCTCCAACAACTTCCCCAATCGTGTTTACGAGAATCCGCCCCAGTTGGTGGAGTGGCTTGCCGATGAGATGCTCAAGTACGGCGTTAAGCCTGAAATCGAAGCGTTTGATCTGTCCCATATCCACCAAGCGGTGAATCTTTCAAAGCAAGGCAAGCTGAAGACGCCGCTCTACGTGCAGTTTGTCATGGGGGTCAAAAACTCCATGCCAGCGGACAAGCCCACCTTTGATTTTTATATTGAGACGCTCAAGCGACTGGCACCGGATGCACAGTGGTGCGGCGCAGGTATTGGCGCCAACCAATACCTGCTTAATGAGTGGTCTATCGCCGCTGGTGGTCACACCCGTACCGGGCTTGAAGATAACGTACGCCTGGATAGCGAAACGCTGGCGCCTTCCAATGCGGCGTTGGTCGAGCGCACCGTTGCTCTATGCGAAAAGTACCAGCGCCCCGTGGCTACTTGGCAACAGGCGCGTGAAATACTTGGGTTATAAAACATAAAACCAACAATTAAGAAGCAGGAGATAAGCAATGACGGATATCACTGTCGTGGGTGATGCGCCTGAGATCGACGAGATTAAGCGTGTTGTGCAGCTATATGTTGATGGCTTTCAAGGCAGTAGAGACAAGTTGGAGGAAGCGTTTCATAAGGATGCGTGGATTTTTGCTTTGGACGCTGATGCTGCGTTAGCAACTGATCTGATCAGCGATCGTTTCGAGCGCTGGGCTGATAGCCGCCGCGCAGTGAAGAGTCGCTTTATTGCGGTGACTCAGGCCGGGGAAGTCGCCAGCGTGTTGCTAGGCTTTGACAATAGCGAAAACCTTGCGGATTCCTGGGTCGATGTTATTGCCCTGGTGAAGGTCGATGGCGCTTGGAAAATCACCAATAAAACGGCAGCCCACAGCACGCGTGCGGCGTGGGCAAAGCCCAGTTCCTAGGCTTTAATGGCACCTACTCAGAAAACATAGAAAATATCAGCTCGCGCAGCCAGCGATTGCCCGGGTCTTGATGATAACGACGGTGCCAGAAAAGATTAATCGGGATTTCTGGGAACGTTAGCGGGTGCTCACGAACGGCTAACCCGAAACGTACTCGGGTTGCCTCGGCTAACTTGTCGGTCACCGTTACTATCAGATCGCTGCTACTAACGATATAGGGAACGGCGGCGAAGTTCGGCAGCGTTAGCCTGACGGGGCGAAGGACCCCAGCGCGGCCAAGCTGCTTTTCTACCATCCCGTGGCCAGTTCCCTGAGCAACTACGACGGCATGATGGGCTGAGCGAAACGCCTCTAAGCTAAAGTCGCCTGTTGCTAAGGGATGGTCATGACGCATTAGGCAGACATAGCGTTGTACAAATAGTCGCTGCTGATAGAAACCGGCTCCCAGCTGTGGGATCAACCCAATAGCCAGATCAATCTGCCCCTCCTCCATCTCATACTTCAGACCGTTATTGTGGCTGCGCACAGTGCTAAGCGAGACGCCTGGTGCTAAGTGTGAGAGGTGCTGAAGTAAGCGGGGTAAAAAGACAATTTCGCCAATATCCGTCATGTTGAGATTAAAGGTGCGTTCACTCAGCGCCGGATTAAAAACATCGTGTAGGTTTAAGGTGTCACTCATGCGTGCCAATGCATCCGCAATGCCGGGGTGAAGCTGGTTAGCGCGTGGCGTTGGCTGCAGCCCTTGCGAGGTGCGCTCGAAAAGCTCGTCATTCAGTAAGTGGCGTAAGCGCTTCAGTGCATGACTCACCGCTGGCTGTGTAATACCTAGGCGTAGCGCTACCCGCTGAGTGTTTTGCTCTTGGTACAGCAGATCAAACACAACTAGCAAGTTCAGGTCGATATTGGCTAGTTTAACCATCAGGATGCGCCATGCCGGATGTTCGACAATAGTCTACTCCAGCCGTAGTTAAGGTTTTCAACTTGTTGTTTCATATTGTTATTAGCGCCGTTTATAGCCTAAATGAATAGGGCTGTGTGGTGACCGCTGTTTCATCCTAATAGCGTTAGGGGAAGAGCATAAAGCTCAACATGATAACGATAAATCCCTGAGCGGAGTGAAAACATGCCAGCCAAACAGACTCAGCAGAAACGACTTTCGATTGGCATCGTGGGCGGTGGAATCGGCGGCGTCGCCTTAGCCGTAGCGCTATCACGCCATCAGCATCTCGACGTGCAACTGTTCGAAGCGGCTCCCCAGTTCTCAGAGATTGGTGCGGGCGTCTCTTTTGGCCCCAATGCGGTGAAGGCCATTCAACTGCTGGGGCTGGAGGCTTCTTATCAATGTATCGCCGACGCTTCACCAGCGCCGTTTGAGGATGTCTGGTTTGAGTGGCGTCGTGGTAAAGATGATACCTACCTTACCGCCAGCCTGGCGCCGGGGGTGGGGCAGTCGTCGGTACACCGTGCCGATTTTCTAGGTGCTATTGTTGCGAATCTGCCTGAGGGAATTGCCCACTTTGGTAAACGCTGTATAGACGTTAAGCAAGACGCCGATAGCGCCACCGCCAGCTTCGACGATGGCACTCACTTTACGGGTGATGTGATCATCGGGTTTGACGGCATTAAGTCGGCGGTACGCCCCCATGTGTTACCCCCAGAACAATACGGCGAAATTACGCCGTTCTGGAGTGGCACTTACGCTTATCGTGGGATGATTCCCACCCGGGATCTAGAAACGGCTTTAGAGGCGAAAGGTAGCGAGAAGCGTCTGGCATTGGTGCCTCAGATGTACCTTGGCAAAGATCGCCATATTCTGACCTTCCCCGTTAAACAGTCTCAGCTCGTTAACGTTGTGGCCTTCATTACGGATCGCTCTGTACCGAGCCCTAAATTACCCGAAGGCGAAGAGTGGGTTCAAGCTGTCAGCCAGCAAGAAATGTTAGCCGTATTTGAAAGTTGGAGCCCGGCGTGCCAAGCCATTCTTGAATGCATCCCTGAGCCAACGCGCTGGGCGCTGCACGAGTTACCGGAGCTTGCCCGCTACCATCGTGGTCGGGTACTGATTGTTGGCGATGCTGCCCATGCTTTAGTGCCCCACCAGGGGGCCGGGGCCGGTCAGGCACTTGAAGACGCCTATGTGCTGGCCAGCCTTCTAGCTGATACCAGCCGCCAAAACGTGGAAACTGTTTTATCCGCCTTTGAGCAGGTGCGTCATGGTCGCACCTGTAAGGTACAGCGTACCTCCCATGAAGCAGGCGATGTCTATGAATATTCAGGTAAAAACATTGGTGCTGATGAAACCAAGCTGATCGACAACCTGGAAAAGCGCTTCGATTGGCTCTGGAATCACGACCCTCACGACGATGTAATGGCGGCTCAGCGGATAGTAGCGTTAGCCATCTAGGGGGCAGTGGCGAAGAGGGCAAGTGTGCCGCCCCCTTAATAGTTAGTCGCAGACATTATGTACTAAACGCATTGCTATAGTTTACCAATCATTACGCCGACCATTTGCGGGTAAATCGCTGTCAAAATGTCAGATTATTATGCAAAATATTGATTAATAATGAAAATTAATGGATGAAAGTAGAGATTAAAACGCTGATCAGAAGATGAAATGGTTAAATAAAGGTAGTTGCCCGCTAAAAACTAAGCAGTCACCACCCTGTCGTGATACCTGCTCGGTATAGCCAAGCACCTAAACAATATTGGTTCCGTCGTGTAACGCCAATCAAACTGATATCCAGTCAAATGATTGCCAGACGCCGGAGCCTCCATGTCAACCGTCATCCAACATATTGAGACGTTGCTGGTCGATTTACCGACCATCCGTCCTCACAAACTTTCCATGACCACCATGGCCTGCCAAACCATGGTCATAGTGCGGATGCGCCACTCCGACGGTATCGAAGGACTCGGTGAAGGCACCACCATCGGTGGCCTCGCCTACGGTCCAGAAAGCCCGGAGAGTATCAAGCGTAATATCGACACCTACTTGGCACCCCTCCTGATAGGCCAGCCCTCCAGCAATGTCCACCAGTTGCGTTCCCGCCTTCACCGCCATGCCCGTGGCAATATGATTGCCAAATCGGCGCTTGAGACTGCGCTATTAGATGCCCAGGGTAAGCGACTGGGGTTAAGTGTGGCTGAATTGCTAGGTGGCACTCGCCAAGAACACTTGCCTGTACTTTGGACATTAGCCAGCGGCGATACCGCTAAAGATATTGATGAGGCAATGCTGCGTTTAGAGCAGCGTCGGCATTGCGATTTCAAACTGAAAATCGGTGCCAACCCGGTGGATCAGGATGTGCGGCATGTAGCAGCCATCAAAGAGGCATTGGGAGATCGTGCCAGCGTGCGTGTGGACGTTAATCAGGCTTGGGATGAATCCACGGCGGTACGGGGAATTCAGGCGCTGCAGGACGCCGGCATTGAGCTCATCGAGCAGCCCATTCCCGCCCGTGAACATGCTGGCCTGGTGCGGTTAGCAAACCGCTTCAATGTGCCCATGCTCGCGGATGAGGGTGTTCAGGATGCCCGCGATGGGCTGGACCTGATATGCAGCGGTTTTAGTGGCGCTTTCGCTCTGAAGATTGCCAAATCCGGTGGTATTTACGGTGCTCTGGAACTAGCACATATCGCCCAGGCGGCGGGTATCGGCCTCTATGGCGGCACTCTTCTAGAAGGCACCATCGGCACTGCTGCTTCACTTCATGCCTGGGCAACATTGCCGGAAATGGCCTGGGGGACCGAGATGTTTGGTCCATTGCTGCTCAAAGATGACATTGTTGTTGAACCCCTTAACTACACCGAGTTTGGCGTAGAGCTGCCGCAAGGCGCGGGGCTAGGCATCACACTTGACGAAGATAAATTGGCTCACTATTCGCGTAAATAAACATACGTAAATAAAACCATATAAATAAAGCAACCGTTTGCGTGTTAGCCAGCGATGACAGAGGAGAGACGTATGCTGTTTCAAGTAGAGATGACCGTTAAGTTGCCGCCCGATATGCCAGCAGAACAAGCGGCTAAAATTAAGGCGACTGAAAAAGCATATTCACAAGACTTACAGCACCAAGGCAAATGGCGCCACTTGTGGCGGGTGGCGGGCAGCTACTCGAACGTCAGTATTTTCGACGTGGAAGATAACGCTGAACTGCAAGAGCTGGTCAGCAACCTGCCGCTGTTTCCCTATATGGACATTAGCGTCAAGCCGCTGTGTCGCCACCCTTCTTCGGTCCGTGACGACGACAGTTAATTAAACACCTAAACGCCAGCTCCATTAAGCTCCATTAATAAAATAATAGCCTATAAAAAAAGAGGTTTTCACCATGACCGTGAAGATATTTGACACCCCCGAGGTTCAAGCGTTTGTTAAAACCGTGGCCGGCTTCGATCAGTCAGGCGGCAATGACCGCGCCAAGCAAATCGTCCATCGCCTGGTCGGTGACCTGTTCAAGCTGATCGACGATTTCGATGTCACCGAAGAGGAGTACTGGGCGGGCGTCAACCTGCTCAATGCCCTGGGCAGCCAGACCCAGTTCGGTCTGCTTTCGCCCGGGCTTGGATTTGACCACTTCCTCGATATGCGCCAGGACGCCATCGACGCCGAAGCCCAGCGCACCGGC
>NZ_JAKVTW010000040.1 GCF_022489065.1 Vreelandella neptunia
AGATTCTTCACGGCAGCGCCACTACGACTGAGGCAATCCGTAGATCAATACAAAATAGTAAAGAGAGCCTGAGGGCGCTTTCTGCGCGCTACGGGATCAATCAGAAAACCGTGGCCAAGTGGCGCAAGCGGACGTCGGTTGCCGATCTGCCGACCGGGCCGAAAGATGCCAAGTCAACAGTGCTGACGCCTGATGAAGAAGCGACCATCGTAGCGTTCCGGCGGCATACGCTACTGCCTCTGGATGATTGCCTCTATTCATTGCAGCCGATCATCCCACACCTGAGCCGATCATCCCTGCACCGATGCTTGCAGCGGCACGACATCAGCCGACTGCCCGAAGTCGAGGGTGACAAACCTGCGAAGAAGAAATTCAAGACCTACCCGCTCGGCTACTTTCACGTTGATATTGCAGAAGTTCAGACGGCCGAAGGCAAGCTGTATCTCTTTGTTGGGATCGACCGCACCTCCAAGTTCGCTTTCGTGGAACTACACCAGAAGGCTGGTAAAATGGCCGCTGCAGCTTTCTTGCGCAACCTGATCGCAGCCGTGCCCTACAGGCTCAACATCGTCCTAACGGACAATGGCATCCAGTTCACCAATCACAAAAGGCATGTTTCCGCCTTCGAACACATCTTCGACCGTGTCTGTCGCGAGCATCGGATCGAGCACCGGCTTACCAAGATCAAGCACCCTTGGACGAACGGCCAAGTTGAGCGAATGAACCGCACAATCAAGGACGCGACTGTCAAACGCTTCCACTACGACGATCACGACCAGTTGCGAGGCCACCTTGACAACTTCATCAGCGCATACAACTTCGGGCGCCGACTGAAGACCCTCAAAGGGCTTACGCCCTACGAGTTCATCTGCAAACAATGGACAATCGAACCCGAAAGGCTCACCCTAAATCCGATCCATCAAATGCCGGGACTGAACACCTAGGCCGTGTTGACAAAAGGGATTTTCACTAACCGCTGATCATGATTCAAGTTGTTATTTGCAATGGAGATCAGCTTGGCACGAGACCTCATGTCGGACGAGGAGTGGATGTTCTTCGAACACTTCATCCTGACTGTCCGCGCTCCGAATGGACGCAAACCAATCAATCACCGCATTGTTATTAATGGGATTTTCTGGATAGCGCGGACTGGAGCGCCATGGCGCGACCTACCCGAGGAATTTGGCAAATGGTCCAGTGTCTACCGACAGTTCCGACGTTGGACACTTGCAGGGCTCTGGGAGCAAATCATGGACGCACTGAACGAAAGCAAGGCTGTGCCGGATGCCCTGCAAATGATCGACAGCACTGTGATCCGCGCCCATCATCAGGCAGCAGGCGCAAAAGGGGGACTCTGCGACAGGGTTTTGGCCGTTCAAGAGGTGGGTTCACGACCAAGATCCACCTCCGCGTCAATGCAGCAGGTCTGCCCATGAGAACCGAGATCACGCCGGGCCAGACATCCGATTACCTGGGGTTCGATCTGGTCATGGCCGACAACCTGCCCGAGCCGAGCGTCCTGTTGGCAGATCGAGGCTACGATGCTGACAACATTCGGGAAAAGATGGAAGCGCGAGACGTGATGACCCAGATCCCCATGCGCAAATCACGCAAGATGCGCGTCGGTGTCGACCCTTCTCTGTATTCCTTGCGCAACCTGGTCGAGCGGTGCTTCAACAAACTCAAGAATGCCCGTCGCGTCGCCACACGCTACGACAAGACGGCGGAGAGCTTCCTGGGCTTCATCGACATCACGTCCATCCGTCTCTGGCTTCGCCTTTTGTCAACATGACCTAGGTAAAGTAAGGCGCTAGACAAATTGATATATAGTAACACATATGTCACCAATTCGGGTGGGGTGCCGTTCGCAGACTGGTTCGACCAGCTGGATATTGCCACCGCACTGAAAGTCGAACGGCACTGACACAGTTCGAGACTGAAAACCTTGGAGATGTGAAGCCTGTCTGAGAAGGTGTATCGGAACGGCGCATTACTTTTGGCCCAGCGTATCAGGTCAACTTCGGAGAGGATGGCGATCAGCTAGTGATCCTGCTGCGTGGCGGCACCAATGGGCGCCAATCACAGGATATCAAGCAAGCGAAGGCACACTGGGACGACTACAAGTCCCGAAAATCAAAGGGAGACTGACATGGCACTGACCAAAAGTTTCAAAGACACGATCAAGGCCCGCGCAGATCGCGACCCTGCGTTTCGCGTCGGGTTGTTCAAGGAAGCGATTGAAGCGTTGCTGAGCGATGATCTTGAAACCGGCAAGCTGTTGCTTCGGGATTACGTGAACGCAACTGTTGGCTTCGACGCCTTAGCTCAGGACATGCAGAAGGATCCGAAGAGCCTGATGCGCATGCTGAGCGCCAAGGGCAATCCGCAGGCAGATAATCTGTTGGCAATAGTAGCGCGTCTAAAAAAGCGTGAAGGCGTCACATTTTCAATGACGGCAAGAGAGCAGTAAAAAACTTGTCCGCTGAATTTTGTGGCAATTGAGCGGGAAGCCGACGGTCGCTGTAATCGCGTTAAAACATGCGCGCCTTGTAGCGAAAGATGTTTCTCTAGCCTGCGTCTCAGCTGCGAAGGCTCTCGAAGATACGTTTCGGATTAACTGCATTTCAGGCATCAGTCGCAGGAGAATGTAGAACATGGCGGATCCTGGCCATTTGACTGGCTAATCGATACCGAACAACGTCAGGCTACGGCGTGCGGCCGTACATTCGAGATCTGGGGGCGCTACATCTATCGCGATATTGATCCAGAACACGCAAGACCTGCCTGCGTTGTTGATTGTGACGTACCTTTCCCCTACATTGAGGAAAGGAATCGGGAGACATTCACCATGACGCGCACTGCGTCCCTTGTACTTGGAACGGTCAACGCACCGTATGGCGCGCAGATCACTGCGGGCCAGCTGGCAGCGTGCATATCGGATATGGACAAAGTGTATGATGCCTATGCGGAAGCGTTTTCTTTCTACACCGAGGTCAGCGCCGCGGTCCAGCAGGCCTTCGTCAGCGAGATGCAGCTCGACATGACAGCCGTGAAATCGGTCGCGAGCTTCTTCGCATCCAAGGTGCCTTACCCGGTCCACCTCGCTGCCTGACCATGAACACACCCTCGCCAAGTCGATGGGATGAGCTCTGTCATATCGCCTACTCCATCATTGACCAGGCGAATAAGGATCATGAGATCCTTGGCCCGCGCGACTGGTCGATGGGGGGCGGAACGGCCCTCATGCTGCAGATCGACCACCGCGACAGCCATGACGTCGACCTCTTCATCAATGACATACAGCTGCTGCCCTACTTCAATCCTGAGACGCAGGATTACGATCTGACGATCGAACCCAGCGGGTACGTGGCCGAAGCCGGATCCCTAAAGGTCAGCTTCGACGGGGTGGGGGAGATCGATGTGATCTGCTGCTCGACCGTCACGGATCGTCCGAGCCAGTTGGCGGATGTCGCCGGACGCTCCATCCTGCGGGAGACACCCGCGGAAATCATCGCCAAGAAGATCGTATACCGCGGGTCCCGGCTGCAGCCCCGCGACATGTTCGACATTGCCGCCGTTTCGCACGCCCTGGGGGAGGCCTACCTCGTCGAGGCCCTCTCTGGGATCAAGCCGGACATCGCCACGGCACTCCGTACCGTCGAGCAATCAGACGATCGCTCCGTGGCAATCGTTGTGTCGCGCCTTCTCGTGAAGCCCGATTTTCGTGATGTGCAGAGCTCAGCCAAGGCCCGCGCCACAGATGTTCTGCGCGCCTGTCTGTTGATTTCCGAAAGAAATTGACCCGTTGGGGGTGCGGATAAAAAGTTGGACTTGTTTTACGTCATAAGGCCAAGGCTTTTACGGTATTCGATTGGGCTCCGTCCGCCAAGAGACATCTTGATACGTGTTTCGTTATACCAGCGGATGTAGCCATCAACCTCATTGATGAACTGCTCAGCCGTGAATGCCCGCCAATCCCGAGGATAGAAGAACTCCGTCTTCAGGCGCCCGAAGAAGCCTTCGCAAGCCGCATTGTCTTGCGAACGGGCCTTTCTTGACATGGATCGGACGAGCTTTGCTTCACTGACCCTTTCAAGCCAGCCTGGCCAGCGATAATGGGCTCCGCGGTCGCTATAGAGAATGGGCTGCTCGCCGCTGTCCACGATCGTCTTGATCGCCGCATCGAGCATCGTGTTTACCAAATCGGCGTCAGGTTTGGACCCTATTGCCCAGCTGATGACGAGGCCGTCGAAGCAGTCGATGATGGGCGAAAGATAAACCTTACCCGCTCGGATGTGGAATTCGGTGATGTCAGTCAGCCATTTCTTATTCGGAGCGGTAGCGTGGAAGTCTCGATTGATGATGTTCTCTGGCGCCGGACTGACCTCGCCGAGGTATGAGCTGTAACGCCGCCGTTTTGGCTTTGTGATGACCAAGGCCTCTTGCTTCATCAGCCGCTGCACAACCTTTTCCGAGATTGAGATAGATTGCCGTGTTAGAGAGGCTCTGAGCCGACGGTAGCCGTAACAGCGATGGTTTTTTGCGAAGATGTCCGTTATGGCGCGCCGAACGGGAAGATACTTGTCTTCTAGGGCTATACGGGCGCGGTGGTAAAAGTATGAGCTGCGAGCGAGGCGTAACCGGGCCAGGAGCTCCGGGACCTTATGAAGATTTCTTAGGGCGTCGATCAGCATGGTCTTTTCCCGATTGCTCAGGGACTGGAGATCGGCGCCAAGATCCTTTTTTATCAGTTCATTCGCCTTCTTCAGCAGATCATGCTCAATCTGAAGCTGGCGGATGTCGCGCTGCAGGGTCTCAAACTGGCTCTCCAATTTTTCGAGCTCGGGCGCAGAGCCTGATGGAACAGTGTTCTTGCGTTTCATGGTGGCGGGAGCCTCCGGGCCAAGTAACTGATTTTTCCAGTTATACAGCGTTGGCCTGCTGACCCCGAAATTTTCAGCCAAAGTCTGTGTAGTTTCTTTGCGACTATAAAGTCCGACCACGCCGGCCTGCTTCACAGCGTCAGAGTAAGCTCCACGGCCTCGGGCACCGACCGTAACCGTTTTGGTTTCGGGAAAAGCGTCGCGCACCCAGGCCGTCAATGTCGCCCGGCCAGGGAAGCCTAAGGCTCGCATCGTCCACGAAATGCAGAGCCCGTGAGTGACATAGTGCTGCAGGGCGATCTGTTTTTGTGTTTCAGAGAATTTGGGCGGCCGTGGCGCAGATCTATGTGGAAGATCCTGCTGCCGCTCATATTCCCGATACCAGCTCCGCAGAGCGTTCTTGGTGGGATAACCCAACTCGCAAATCGTCACCCGAGCACGCTTGCCGAGCTTGATATACAGTTCAACAGCGCGCAT
>NZ_JAKVTW010000041.1 GCF_022489065.1 Vreelandella neptunia
GACGACTTCGGATCGAAGAACATGTTTGGCTGATTGGTGCCCCGGTCGATGGCCGGGCAGCCCAGTTCGGTGAACCAGATCGGTTTTGACTGCGGCACCCACGCGGTGGACGTGCCGCTTTCGACCCCACCCGGCCGATTGAAATGCGGGCTTTGCCACCAGGCGCGCAGATCCTTGAAGCGAAACATCCACGGTTTGGCTGCAGCGCCGTCGGTAATTGGCGTCCGGACCTGCGCGGCGCGATCGGCCGAGCTGGCATAGAACCAGTCAAAGCCTTCACCACCGGTGATGTTGGATTGCAGGTAAGCCCGGTCATAAATCGCCGGTGCCAAGGCCGCATCGGCATGATCGAACCCGTCGCGCCAGTCCGACAGCGGCATATAGTTGTCGATGCCAATGAAGTCGATGTTGGCGTCCGACCAGAGCGGGTCGAGGTGAAAGAAGACATCGCCGCTGCCATCCGCAGGGTGGTGCCCGAAGTATTCCGACCAATCAGAGGCATAGCCGATCTTCGGCCCAGCGCCGAGGATCGCGCGCACATCAGCAGCGAGCGCCTTGAAGGCTGTGATCGCAGGATAGCTGCTGGCGCTTGAGCGAATGGTGGTCAGACCCGGCATTTCCGAGCCAATCAGGAAGGCATCCACGCCACCAGCTGCTTTGCACAGATGGGCATAATGCAGGATCATCCGGCGCAGGGACCATTCGCCAACCGGCCCGCTCCAGCTGACATTGGTGCTCGACACGCTGAAGTTCGCGGGCGTCGCAGTGCCGAACAGCGCCGACATCTGCGCGGCAGCTGTCGCGGTTTTGTCCACTGTCCCAGAGTAACCCGCAGCCGGGGAACAGGTGATCCGCCCCCGCCAAGGGAATGTGGGCTGGCCCAAGGTGGCGGCATTGCCGCTGTAAGGATTGGGCTTGGTATTGCCGTGGGGTATGTCCATCAGAATGAACGGATAGAAGGTGACGCGCAGGTCCCGCGCTTTCATCTCCTTGATCGCCTGCATCACCGCAAAATCGGCCGGTGTGCCGCCATAAGCGGGGCGATCCTCGGCATCTCTGCTGACGAGAGCGGCACTGGCGCGCGACACGCCATTTACCGACCAAGCCGACGGCGTCGTGGTCTTGGCTGCAACCTCGACGCCAGGACGGACCTTGCAATTGCCGGCGCGCAGGTCATCGCCGAACCACGCCACCACCAGCGACACGCTTTCCACCGACGGGGCCATGGATTGCAGCCGGTCGAGCGCCACGACGATGTCGGCGGTATCGGAAATGGCATTCAGGTTTTCCGCAACGGTCGCGCCGCCTGAGCCGGTGGTTTTCTTGACCGGCACGGTGGCGTAGCTGAACTCACCAGAGGCTGGGATCAGGGTCACCGCCTTGACCAGCCCTTCTGCGGTGTCGGGGTCGTCCAGAGGGCGAAACACCTCGAAGCTGATCTGCGGCAGGCGGTTGCCGAAACCGCTGAGGTCCAGTTCCTCAAACATCACGTAGGCGGTGCCGCGATAGGCGGGCGTGCTGGCAGCACCCATCTTTGCTGAAATGAACGGATCGGGGACCTGCGTCTCATCACCGGGATACCAGCGCCAGGTGACGCCGGTCATGTCCATGACCTTGCCGTCGGCCCAGACGCGGCCGATACCGGTGATCTCGCCTTCGCAAAGCGCCACGGCAAAACTTGCGTAGTACAAATACTCGGTCGTCTTGACCTTGCCGCCCCCGCCACCCTTGCCACCGCCTTGGCTGGTGGTCTTGGTCTCCTCCCGGAAGTCCGTGGCCCAGATCACGTTGCCGCCGATGCGCATCCGCCCATAAAGGCGCGGGATCACGGCCCCTTCGGTCGAGGATGTGATCCGCAGACTGTCGAGCCGCGCACCTTCGATGCGCTGCGCTGGGGCCAGTGAGGAGACGATCCAACTGTCGACGGCTGAGCCGATGGTCGATCCTATGACGCCACCGATGGTCACGGCGCTTATTCCAAGTAGCCCGCCGCCGATAGAGCCACCGATCGCGGAGCCAACCGCGCCGAGTACAAGCGTTGCCATGTGGGGACTTTCAGATGCTGTCGGAGGGCGAAAACAGGAAGGCGAAAGCGATGCGCCGCCGCCACGCCGGGGTCAGGGGTTCTTCGATGACGCCGAGCCGCTCGTAGGAATGGATGAAGCTGTCGGGGCTGGTTAGGATTCCGACATGCTTGGCTATGGCGCGGGGGGCCATGCGGAACAGGATCAATGCGCCAGGACTGGCCTGGGTGGGGGCGATTTCCGGCATCATCGCCCGCGCACCGTCCGCCAGAACTTCGTGCGGCCCGGTTTCGCCCCAATCCCGGCTATAGGGCGGGATTGGGAACGTCTCGCTCCCGACAACCTCGCGCCAGACGCCGCGCGCAAGACCGAGGCAATCGCAGCCAACCCCGCGCAGGCTGGCCTGATCGTGGTAGGGCGTGCCGAGCCAGCTGCGGGCGGCGGCGATGACAAAGGCAGGATGAGCAGCCATCACAATACGTTCCCGTCATGGCCGCCGTCCTGGCTGGCATAGCGCAGCACCGCATCTTGACCCGGGATATTGGGGAACCCGCGAAAGTTCGCGGTGTTGGCGAACTTGGCACCACATGTGGCGATGCGCTTGTCGCAGCCCGACCGCGCGGTGAAGCTGTCGCCCTCAGCAATGGCGCGCACAGGGGCTTCCAAGAGGGTCAATGTCGCGACTACATCAGCAATGCCATGCGCCAGAACTTCCGTAATGCGCCCGGCATTTGCGCCGCTGGTCCACGTGATCGTGCCGGATGTGAACCATCCCGCGTCAAAACCGGACAGCCCCGAAGCCATGAACGCTCGGTCGCGCAGCAGGTCAGTGATTACGCCAGCACCCTTGTAGATGGTGTTTTCCAGATCGATGCCGCAGCGCGCATCGCCCAAGCGGGCATCACAGCCCGCCTGAAACGTCCGCCCGACCGTCTGGCCGAGCACGTGCGCCAGCGAGCGGACCTCGGCGACGAAGGCCATCCGTCCGCGCCGGATTTGCCCTACAGCACCTCGGCGCAGCAGCACGCGCTGGCTGGGATCGGACCAGTTCACCCGCCAGAGCTCCACCGCCGCGTTGTCCCAGCGCCCGTCGAGAATGTCGGTCTCGGTGATACGGTCAGAGGTCAGCACGCCACTCGCGTCCTGCGCATCGACGGCCAGATCGGAGCCAGCGCGGATTTCGGAGGCGGCAAACCCGCTCTCCGGCTCAAAACCGTTGCCGTCAAAGGCGAGGGCGCGATCATGATCGGTAAAACCCAGCGCCACGCCGTCCGCTCGTGAAATCCGCCAGCACCAGGACAGGGTGGTGGTGCCATCATCGAGATGGGCCTGCAGCGCCGGGGAGAGGGTTTTCATGAAATTACCTTGAAATGACAGGCAGAGCAAGCCATCCTGAAATCCGAAGCGCGTTGCCGAGATAGGTGTAATGATGGCAGATGACGTCCCAGACGAAGCTGGAACCGAGAATAAGGCCGACGAACCGTGCCAGTTTGACGGCAACCCCATCGTTCTTGATGTTGTAACTCTAGAAGCGTTCCTGGCTGCGTTGAGACAATATAAGCCACCAAATGAACGGCTTTTGACTTTGGTCCGTACTCCGGCCTCTGAGACCGACTAACGATTGCCTCATTTGCGGATCTCCAGCAGCGGAATGGATGTGATCGACCCCAACCGTTCGATATCGAGCGTGACATCCAACACGTCGGTGTCGAAACGCACAGGGACATCGAATTCAAATCCGACGCGGACTATGACGCCATTGCCGGGGGCGGTGGTGAAGGTGATTACGCCGGTCGTGGCATCCATCGTCCAGCCCGACATCTGTTCCACCATGCCCAGCGCGACGCGGACAGTGCCTGCTACGGGTTTGGCGATGGTCCGCACCCACGTCTGTGCACCTGATGTGTAGCGTTTCGACAGCTGGAAAATCTTCATGCTGCCGGTCCCGGTGCCAATCTGCTGGTCAAACGCGGTGATCGCCTGCGACGGCAGGCAGGATTTGTAGTCGGCCCAATCCTTGTAGCGAAACCCGTGCAGGCGACCATTCCGCGCCTCGAAGAACGCCACGACTGCTGCCAGATCGTCTGCACGGCGGATGCCATACGCCACGTCATAGCGACGACGGGAGTTCGCCCAACTGGCATTTCGTTCTTCGTCGCCCGAAGCCAACTCCACGATCTGAGTGCGCCGCTCGGGACCGCCGCGTGCGCCGCGGCTGATAGTGTCGGGAAACCGGACCTCGTGAAACGCCATTACATGCCCCTCCGGCCGAGGGATACCGCCCGGGCAATATCTGCCGCGACCTGCGTGCGCGATTGCCGGAAGCTTTCGGCGTCTCGTGCCATAATGGTGACATTGACGTTGGGCGCGGAGGACTGCCCCTGGCCGTAGCCAGCCGCTTCCCGGCGCGACAGAACCCGCTCACCCCGTTGCAGGATCGCCGGAACCTCGTCGGGTTTGATTCCTGCCCAGCCGCCCGCGTGCATGCGCGGGGCACCGGCGA
>NZ_JAKVTW010000042.1 GCF_022489065.1 Vreelandella neptunia
GCCATTGAAACGGCGGGCTATCAGCCGGTGGTGGAAAGTCTCGACATTCCCATCACCGGCATGAGTTGCGGATCGTGTGTCTCTCGGATAGAGCGAACGCTAACGAAGCTGCCCGGCATGGTGGAAGTAAGTGTTAACCTCGCCACCCAAAAAGCCTTCGTTCGTTTCCTGCCGGGAGCCGTTTCGTTACCGCGTATTCAGCATGCCATCCGCGAAGCAGGCTATGAACCACAGGATACCGATACGCCGCCACCAACGGACAGCGAGGACCGGGAGAGAGCCGAGCTTCGCCGCCGAGTCGTGCTCGCGGCAATATTTACGATTCCGGTGGTCATCATCGCCATGGGGAAAATGATTCCCGCCTTTGACACGCTTTTGACGAGTCTAATGCCGCATCGCGGCTGGATGGGCGTCGAGTGGTTATTGGCCACACCGGTGCAGTTCTATGCTGGTGCACGCTTCTATCGCGTCGGCTTCGCCGAACTCCGGCATTTTAATCCGGGCATGAACAGCCTCGTTATGATCGGATCGAGCGCTGCCTATTTCTATTCGGTCGCCGCCCTGCTGGTGCCCGGACTCTTTCCCGTCGGAACCGCCGTGAGCTATTTCGAAGCGGCGGCGGTCATCGTGACGTTAATTCTGCTCGGTCGCTATTTTGAACACATTGCCAAGGGCCGCACCTCCGAAGCTATCAAGAAGCTTCTGCAATTACAGGCGAAAACTGCCCGCGTCATCCGTGAGGATGAAACCGTCGAGCTGCCTATCGACGCCGTCGTCACAGGCGATCGTATTTTGGTTCGCCCAGGGGAGCGTGTTCCAGTAGATGGCATCGTTGAGGAAGGTCACTCCTACATTGATGAGTCGATGATCAGCGGTGAACCAGTGCCGGTCGTCAAAAAGAAGGATTCCGAAGTCGTCGGTGGCACTATCAACAAGAACGGTGCACTTACCTTTCGGGCCACGCGAGTCGGTGCCGACACCGTGCTTTCACAGATCGTCAAAATGGTGGAAACGGCCCAGGCGGAGAAGCCCCCCATCCAGCAGTTGGCCGACAAGGTTGCCGGTGTATTTGTACCCGTGGTCATCGCGATCGCCGCGATGACCTTTGCACTCTGGTTTGTTTTCGGACCGGCGCCGTCTTTGTCGTTTGCTTTCGTCACTACCGTTAGCGTACTGCTAATTGCCTGCCCCTGTGCGATGGGCCTAGCCACCCCAACGGCCATCATGGTCAGTACCGGGAAAGGGGCCGAGATGGGAGTGCTATTTCGTAAAGGGGCGGCGCTTGAGACGCTGGCCAAAATGAATACGGTGGTGCTGGACAAGACCGGTACTTTGACCCAGGGGCGCCCCGAGCTGACCGACTTCGAAGCGATCAACGGCCATGAGAACGAGGTGCTGCGACTGGTCGCGGCGGTGGAAGCTCAAAGCGAGCACCCCATCGCCGAGGCTATTGTACAGGGCGCCAAGGCCCGCGGGCTGGAATTACCCTCGGTCAGTCGCTTTAGTGCCGAGCCTGGCTACGGCATTGAAGCCGAGGTCGACGGCCACTTGGTATATGTGGGAGCTGATCGTTACATGCGTCGGCTGGAAATCGAGCTCGGCCAGGCAGAAACACGCGCCAAGGTGTTTGCCGAGAACGCCAAGAGCCCGCTCTATGCCGCGGTAGACGGCCAGCTTGCTGCAGTCATCGCGGTGGCGGATCCACTTAAGGAGGGCTCTGCCGAGGCCATCGCAGCACTCAAAGCGCAAGGGCTGGAAGTGGCCATGCTCACCGGCGATAACCGTGCCACTGCCGATGCTATCGCCCGACAGGTTGGCATCCAGCAGATTCTCGCTGAGGTACTGCCCGACCAGAAAGCGGCAGAGATCCGGCGTCTCCAGGCGGAGGGCAAGCGCGTCGCTTTTGTGGGGGACGGGATCAATGATGCGCCCGCTTTGGCCCAGGCCGACGTGGGCATTGCGATCGGCACTGGCACCGATATTGCCATCGAGTCCGGCGATGTGGTGCTGATGAGTGGCGATTTGCGAGGCATCGTCAATGCCACGGCGCTCTCCAAGCGTACCCACCGGACCATTATCGGCAATTTCGTTTGGGCCTATGGCTACAACGTAGCGTTGATCCCCGTGGCGGCGGGCGTGCTCTATCCGTTCATCGGCGTATTGCTCAGCCCCATGCTGGCGGCGGCTGCCATGAGTGTTTCCAGTGTCTTTGTACTGATTAACTCGTTGCGGCTACGCCGTTTCACGCCAGATCCCGGCAATGCCACACCACGTCCAAACGAGGCTGTTCATCGCGCCTAAACCAAACACCGTAGTGTTAACGAGGAATTCAAAATGATGGGAAGTGAAAGCTGCATGTGGGGTATGGCAGGGATGGGCCTAATAGCGATCTTGTTGATTATTGCGCTGGGGCTTGGCGTTGCTGCGCTTATCAAGTACCTGTTTTTTAATAAGAAGTGATGAAGCTGACAACTGAATACATTCGCCCTCCTTGGGTAGATCAGAAACTGATAAAGAGAGCATCCATGAGGCATATACTACATTTCACTTATTACCTAGCTGCTGCAGGTCTGCTAGGTCTTATTACGTTGCCTGCGTTGGCGCAGGAAGTAGGAACTGATGCCAATGAGAGTCATCAGGCCGACAGTGCCGCTAATACTGAGTCTCCCTTGCCCAAAACGATTACCGTGTTGATGGATCAAGGATTCACATACCATGGCACCTTCGAAGCGCCTGACGATCTACAAGGCTATGCCTTGTCTTATGATAATGAGCCTCTGGCGGCTTATATCTCCTCCTCTTCCGACTATGCCGTCATTGGTACGTTAATCGACCCTCAGGGCAATGCCGTCATGGAAAGCCAGCTTCAGGCCCTGGTGCTGGAACCCATGCTGGAAGCTACCTGGAGTGCGTTTGAAAATACACGTTTTATCTCGGAGGGGAATGATGATGCATCACATATTGTTTACACACTAACAGACCCCAATTGCCCCTACTGCAACGCCCTCTGGAACAATTCACGCCCGCTAATCGAGCAAGGCGTGCTACAACTTCGCCACGTGCTGGTCGGCGTACTATCAGAGGACAGCCTTCGCAAAGCTGCCGCAATCCTTGAATTCCACAATCCGGTTAGCGCTCTCGAAACTCATGAATTGGAATTTCGCAATGGCGGCATAAGTCCGGTGGAGCCGTCGGAAGAGAGCCAAGCGCTTCTCAGAAAGCATGCTCAGATCATGCGTGAGGCCGGCGCTACGGGGACGCCGACCAGCTACTACCGTGATGAAGCCGGGAAAGTGCAGCGTATCAATGGTGCAGTGTCGACCGACCAGCTTCGCGAAATATTGGGTGTTGAATGATACTCCATCACGGTACAGGGCTGAGATGACATGTCTCCCTGCTCCCCACAACTGAGATGGACATGGCAACCAAGCTTAGTGTAAAGCAAAAGCTCTTTTTGGGGCTCTCTCTACTGATGGGCTTGGCGTCCCTCTATTGGATCCTGATGGAGACCGGCGCCTTGTCGGTCTTGACCGATAAGCAGGCCTTGCGTGAATGGGTTGATGGGTTGGGCGTCTGGGGGCCATTGGCCATCATCTTTATGATGATTACGGCCATTGTCATGAGCCCGATCCCCAGTGGTCCGATTGCCATGGTGGCCGGTGCGATCTACGGCCCAGTTTGGGGAACGGCCTATGTAGTTATCGGTGCCGAAGCCGGCGCTCTGCTCGCTTTCTGCATTGCTCGTTTGCTCGGCTATGAGGTAATGCAACGCTGGTCGCGTACGCGTCCCATCCTCAATTGGCTGGGGAAGGAACGCTCTCAAACCGGCTTGATGCTCATCGTTTTTGCATCCCGATTGGTGCCCTTCATTTCGTTTGATGCCATCAGCTACGCGGCAGGTATTACACCCCTGTCCTTCTGGCGCTTTTTGATCGCCACATTGGCCGGCGTAATCCCCACGGCGTATCTGATCGTCAAGTTCGGCGAAGTGCTAATTACCGCCGACTCCCGTGGTCTCACGATCGCGCTGGTCCTCATCAGTGGCATCACATTGCTGCCGCTGCTGGCGAAACGCCTATGGGCTCGGAAGCCATGACCGATGCAACCTAGTGCTCCAAATCAACTTCCGTAAGCACTAACAATGCTCAGCAGGCACTTACCCGCTACCACCTGTGAGACGTACACGTGAAATCTCGGACATTGCTATTTTTACCCCTATTGGGCTTTTTTGGTTTGAGCTTTTTCTTTTATCAGGGCTTATCAATGGATCCTAGCGCCAGAGATTCCCCCTTGTTAGCTCAGCCGTTTCCGGCCTTCAACCTGACGACGCTGGAAGACCCCTCAAGGGTCGTTGATGAATCTCTTTTTAAAGATAAGGTGACATTGGTCAATGTTTGGGGAGAGTGGTGCCCCACTTGCAAGCATGAAATGCCGCAGTTATTGGA
>NZ_JAKVTW010000043.1 GCF_022489065.1 Vreelandella neptunia
CCGTAAGGACGCCGAGTTCTGGATGCCCGCCTGGGACGACGACGACCAGCTCACCCGCGACCCGCACAGCGAGATCTCGTTGATCTACTACCCCAACCGCGACGGGCTGGAAGACCGGGTGTACCGGATCAAGACCGAACGCAGCGGGGCCAGTACGCCTGAGCCGCGCACCACCCACCAGGTGACCAACCTGGAAATCCTGTCGCAAGACGGTGACACGGTGGAACTGCGCTTTAACTGGCACACGCTCAACCACCGTTACAAGAAGACCGACAGCTTCTTCGGCACGTGCTTCTACACCCTGGACGTGTCGGGAGAGAGCCCGTTAATCACAAGAAAAGTCGTGCAGCTGAATAACGACTATATCCATCAGGTCATTGACGTGTATCACGTGTGACCTGATAGGAAAGGAGAGTTAACCATGAGCTATACCATAGCCCTCAACTTCGAAGATGGCGTCACCCGCTTCATTGGCTGTAAAGAGGGAGAAACCGTTCTCGACGCCGCTTACCGGCAAAAAGTTAACCTGCCGATGGACTGCTCCGACGGCGTATGTGGTACCTGTAAAGGCCACTGCGAGCAGGGCGAATTCGACATGGGTGACGAATACCTGGAAGACGCGCTTTCTGACGAAGAAGCTGCAGAAGGCCAAGTGCTCACGTGTCAGATGGTGCCTTCTTCGGACTGCGTTATCCAAGTGCCCGTAGCCTCCACGCTGTGTAAAACACAGGTAGGCAAGGTTGAAGGCACGGTTACCGCGGTTGAGCAACTCTCTGAAGATAGCATTGAGCTAGCGGTTGAACTGGATGATGAGGAAGGCCTTGCCTTTTTACCGGGGCAATATATCCATATTGATGTGCCCGGTACAGAGGTACACCGCTCCTACTCCTTTAGCTCACAGCCGGGGGAGAAGCGCGCCACTTTCTTGATCCGTAACATTCCCAATGGGGTAATGAGCGGTTATCTAACTGAGCGTGCCGCAGTGGGCGAAAAGCTTACTCTGACTGGGCCGCTGGGTAGCTTCTACTTGCGCGAAGTGAAACGCCCGGTGTTGATGCTGGCTGGCGGCACGGGACTGGCACCGTTCTTGTCTATGTTGGCGCAATTGGTTGAGAAAGGCTGTGACGCACCCATCCATATGATATATGGCGTCAATAAAGACGATCACTTGGTCAAAACCGACGCCTTAGACGCCTTTGCTGAGAAACTGCCAAGCTTCAGCTACGCCACGGTGGTGGTGGATGAGTCCAGCGAGCATCCGCTTAAAGGGTATGTGACCCACCACATGGACGCTGCTGTCATGCATGACGGTGATGTGGACGTTTACCTGTGTGGCCCGCCTCCAATGGTCGATGCCGTGCTGAAATACTTTGACGCGGAAGGCATTGAGCCACAGAGCTTTCACTACGAGAAGTTCACCCCCAATGAAGCAGGGAGTACATCATGACACACCGCTTTCAAGGCAAAGTGATGGTGATTACCGGTGCCGCTCAGGGAATTGGGCGGCGAGTTGCTGAACGCGCAGCCGCGGAAGAGGCACGTTTAGTTCTGGTAGATCGCGATGATTACATCCATGAAGTGGTGGCTGGAATCAGTCAGCAGGGGTGTGAAGTGATCGCGGTACAAGCGGATCTAGAGACCTGTGATGGTGCCGAGAAAGTGATTCAGGAGACGCTCTCTCACTTTGGCCGTATCGATATTCTAGTGAACAACGTAGGTGGTGCAATTAACTTTAAGCCGTTTACCGAGTTCACTGAAGCGCAAGTTATTGCAGAGATTAACCGCTCTTTAATGCCCACGCTTTGGTGCTGCCGCGTGGTACTGCCGACCATGGTAGCGCAGGGTAGCGGCGTGATCGTCAATGTTTCTTCCGTAGCGGCGCGGGGCATTCACCGGATCCCTTACTCGGCAGCCAAGGGTGGGGTCAATGCGCTGACCGAGTCACTGGCTTTCGAATACGCTGATGCTGGCATCCGCGTGGCGGCCGCTGCCATCGGTGGCACTGAAGCACCGCCGCGCCGTATCTCCCGCGGCACGCCCGAGCCTCGCAACGAGACCGAACGGGCATGGTTCCAGGCTCATATCGACCAGACCAAGCAGAGCTGCCTGATGAAACGCTACGGCACGCTCGACGAGATGGCTGCGCCGATTCTGTTCCTGGCCTCCGATGAGGCGAGCTACATCACCGGCAGCGTGCTGCCAGTGGGCGGTGGTGACCAGGGCTATTAGCAGATTAACTAAGATAATTCTAAAGAAGTATTAATGATAACTCTAAGTAAAGTAATCCCCTGGAGAAAACCGTGAAACATATTGAGAAAGGCGTCAGCCTCAGGCATGCGCCCCGCGATTTCCTACGCGACCTCAATGTCGATAATGCCAGTACAGGCTTAGTCGCCGGTATTTTAGGGCTCAGCGTTGGGGTCGTTCACATCAGTGCTGGCACGTCTGCGGGTCTAGACTCCTCCTTTATTATGCTCTGGGTCATCAGCTACTTGATGATCAATGGCTTGTTTGGGCTTTTCATGCCAGCTTACTACCGCTTGCCGCTGCCGATGGCCAACTCCATTCCCGGTGCTTTGATGTTCGCAGCGGTCATCCCTGTTATAGGGCTGGAGGCCGCGCTAGGGGCGAGTTTGATTGCCGGTGCTATCACGCTGGTCGCTGGTGTGACCGGGGTGATGGGTATTGTGATGCGGCTAATCCCTATGCCGATTGTCATGGGCATGGTGGGCGGTATGCTGTTGAGTTTTGGACTCAATATGGTGAAGCCTCTGGAGAGTGCTATTGTTCCAGCCTCTATCATGATTCTGGCTTTCTTCTTTTCTGCACGGCTGTTTCGTAAGGTTCCGCCCCTGATTGTGGCGATGTTAGCTGGAATTCTGTACCTAATAGCGACCGGTGTGGACCTTTCCGGTATTGAGGCGACGATCCGTTTCCCCGAGTTCATTGTCCCAGAATTCACGTTGGGTGCCTTTCTAACGTACGGTTTGCCTCTTGCCATCATCCTGGTAGGAATGGAGACACCTGCGGGCGTCGGTTTAGTAAAAGGGATGGGTTATAAAGAAGTACCCGCTAATGCGATCACGGCGGTGGGCGGCATAGGCACCATGGTGTCGGCCTTTTTCAATTTGCACAGTACCTGCATTGCCGCGCCCATGACCGGTGTCTGCGCCTCACCGGAAGCTGGGTCTCATGATAAACGTTGGGTAGCGGCGGTAATTGCTGGGGCTATTTTCGTGGTTGCTGCGCCTTTTTACGGTTATGTGGTCAGCCTATTGGAGGCAACTCCGCGCTACTTTATTGCCATTATCGCCGGACTGGCACTTATGCGCGTGATCACCTCGTCGATGTCCATCGCATTCTCTGGCAAGAAACATGAAATAGGTGCGCTATTTGCCTTTCTAATTGCTGCTTCTGGCATCCAGATGCTTGGGATAGGTGCCACTTTTTGGGCGTTAGTACTGGGCGTCGTTGTCTCGGCAATCTTCGAAACCAAGGACTTCGAGTTCATCTTCATTCGCGAGGCTGCCAAGAAGAGCGGCTAGACCCCCACGCAACGTTAGCAATTTGATAATGGTTATCCTCGTTGGCCCGTATCCGCTTTTGCAGTACGGGCCTTTTTTGTGCGCTGCTTCCTTTTTTATTGCCTCTTATTCTTTTGTCGTAAGTGGAAGTCGATAGTTACTCCTTTGGATCAGGAGTAGGGAACGTTATGCCCTACAAAAACCGTGATATCGATTTAAAGCGTAAATAAAAGACAATTTAGATTGAAGGTTGTTAGTCATCTCATTCTCTCCATTTGAAAATTTTTCTTTATAAATAAAGGATTAAGAGTTTTTTTACGTTAATCACTTAGATAGTTGAAAGGAAGAATATCAATCCAGTCGAGATACCTATGAAGTATGGAAAGGTACTCAAACGATATTGGTCCAGTGGGTATGGACTGGACGATATTGGGGGCGAACACAACAACAACTGTCGTCTTTAGGCCCTAGATAGACGTTTCTTCATCTTCCCCTTGAATGCACTTTCGCTATCGCCGGGCACCAAGACAACGATAAAAATCCAACGATAGGGTTACACCATGACCGTGAAGATATTCGATACGCCTGAGGTTCAGGACTTCATCAACACCGTGGCCGGCTTCGATCAAACCGGCGGTAACGACCGCGCCAAGCAAATCGTCCACCGCCTGGTCGGTGACCTGTTCAAGCTGATCGACGATTTCGATGTCACCGAAGAAGAGTACTGGGCGGGCGTCAACCTGCTCAATGCCCTGGGCAGCCAGACCCAGTTCGGTCTGCTTTCGCCCGGGCTCGGCTTTGACCACTTCCTCGATATGCGCCAGGACGCCATCGACGCCGAAGCCCAGCGCACCGGT
>NZ_JAKVTW010000044.1 GCF_022489065.1 Vreelandella neptunia
CGGCGCGGCGGTGATCGTGCTGGGCCTCTTTATGACCGGCGTGTTCCGATTGCCGCTATTCCAGCGTACCTTTCAGTTCACACCCAATGTCCAGGGTGGCTCCCCGCTGTCGGCGACAGTGTTCGGGGTCTCTTTTGCCATCGGTTGGACCCCCTGTATCGGCCCTATACTGGGCGCCATTTTGATGGCCACGTCCAATGCTGCTAGTGCCCAGGCTGGAATGATTTATCTCAGTGCCTACTCGGCAGGACTGGCGCTACCTTTTCTTGCCAGCACTTTACTGATTAACCGATTCGCTCTGCATCGGCAAAGCCTGGGAAGGTGGAGTGCCTATGCTCGCCCCGTGGCGGGCACGATTGTGATCCTGATGGGCATCGCCATCGTCTCGGGTACCATGACACGGCTTTCCAGTCTCATGGTCGACCTTTTCCCCTCCCTGGCGACCCTGGGGTAGCCAGGCCGTCAGAGAAGTAGAGATTACTTTTCATACTGACTCCTTAAGAAGCTTATTAGGCTGAGCTAGTCTCCTAAAAGGAGATTATTTTTATAATGCTTAGAACTTAATTTCTTTCACTGTTAATTTAGTTCTTTCACCTAATTAATTTTAATTAGGATCTCGTGGCGAGGTAACTTACAAGCGCAGCGAACGTTTCAGTGTTTTTTTGACAAAAAATTTATTATAGTAGGCCTTCCTGAATCCTAGCTGAATAATAAAAATTACGGCAAGTAACGCACAGCTACCTGGTTTATTTTTATATTTTTTGATTAGTTACCAGGTTACCTTTCCTTGATTTATCTTTTAGGTTGTTCTAGCTTTATTATGCCAAGCAAGAACTATGGTAAATAAAATTTGATTTAATAAATGGAGAACCGAGATGGACTTCAAAAAATACGAAAACTGCATTGAAGCTTGTCACATATGCGCTGCTTATTGCGACAAGTGTGCAACTGAGTGTCTAAAAGAAGACAACGTAAAAATGATGGCGGAATGTATTCGCCTTAACATGCAATGTGCTCAAATTTGTCGGTTAGCCGCCTCATTTATGGCACAAGAAAGTGAGTTTGCACACGAGATCTGCCGTCTATGTGCCGACATTTGTAAGAAATGTGGTGATGAGTGTGCAAAACATGATGCACCTCACTGCCAAGAGTGTGCTCAAGCTTGTCATCGCTGCGCTGAAGAATGTGCCGCAATGGCCAGCTAAGCTTCAAGCCAGCCGGGGCGAGCGCTTCGGCTGGGCGTCATTTTCTAGGGGGTTATATACATTAACTGAGGCTTTCAAATGTTGGTGTTTGCTTTTTTTAATATCTAAAAGGGGCTCGCTTGCGAACCCCTTTTGAATTAGTTATAATTAATAATGTCGCTTAGTAAGCGACATGTAGTTCATAACTGTTATTGCTATTTTCCTTAGTGCCCCCCATTGAGCTACCTGTCACCTCAAGCTGATAATTGCCCGGTTGCAGCTGACGAACAAGTTCAAAGTGACCCCGTGGACTGGACGCTTCTGCTACTTGTTTTCCAGTTTTGTCATAAAGCACAGCTGAAATGCGGTTGCCAGTGCTGGTAAAACCTGGGAAGTGCTCACTCGCTACTTTCAGTGTAGTCGCTTGTTCAATGTTAATATTGAAACGCTTCGATTGCCCCTGAGCAAGCATCTGTGTAGAAGATACGCCTCTTTCTAGTAAGGGAAGATCCTGTGTTGTATTGCCTAAGCTCGCTAATACAGGTGTAGAGAAGATACTTGCTACTACTGCACTAAAAACAATTGCTTTAATTTTCATGGTGGTTTACTCCGTTGGTTATTTACAATTTAATAATAACCTTAGAGTATGAATTGAAGCTGAATTTAGTGGTTTATTAGCAAAAAAAACGCCACCTTCCGGTGGCGCAAGTTATAGAGTGCTTAACGATTTAAAACATTAACCTGACACCTGCCACCACGCCGGTATCTTCGGTATTATTCCCACCAGCACGAGATAGGTCGGCGGTATCGCCATACTCTTTTACCCAGTAAGCGCCCACGTAAGGCGCAAAGCGTCTGGTCACTTCGTAGCCCAGGCGCATGCCGACACGCACTGAGTTAAGGCCCTCACCCACACCAAATTCCTCAACTTCGCTGGCAGCTACGGCAATTTCGGTGCGCGGCTGTAGGTAGAGCCGCTGTGTCAGGCGCAGATCGTACTCGCCCTCAAAACTAGCGGCCACGTCGCCATCTTCACTCACTTGCATAGCAACGTCGGTTTCAATGCCGTAGGGCATCAC
Source organism: Vreelandella neptunia (assembly GCF_022489065.1). Lineage (GTDB taxonomy): Bacteria > Pseudomonadota > Gammaproteobacteria > Pseudomonadales > Halomonadaceae > Vreelandella > Vreelandella neptunia_A. The sequence goes on from NZ_JAKVTW010000044.1 coordinate 2,264, forward strand.
ACCTTGTAGGCCGACAACCCCATAGGTGCGTTCGGCGTGATCATCGGAGAACACACCGCCTTGGTAACCGATACCCCCCTGTAACTCCCAAAAATCAGCCACTAGGCGACTATAGAGTAGTTCCAGGGATTCAAACTCAGCATCTTCACCGTCGCCTTGGACATTCTCGCCCTCTGACTTCAGGTAAACACGGTTGATATCACCGCCATACCAGCCTTGAAAGTCCCACACGACGGCCTCCTCGCCGTTATCGGGTACGCTATATTCAAGACGATCAAAGAGCGCCATACCCATATTGTGTTCCATCGTGGGCGCTGGCCAATCTTTCGGCGCGTCGTAACCATCTTCCGCATGGGCAGCGGTGGTCATGACAAACGCTAAGCTAATGCCAGTAAAATAAAGCTTAGTTTTCATACTGCCTCCTTAAGAAACCTGAACAACGCGGAACATTCCGGCATCCATGTGATAAAGCAGGTGGCAATGGAACGCCCAACTGCCTTCAGCATCTGCCGTAATCAGTGCCGAAACCCGCTCGCCGGGCTTAACGTTCAAGGTGTGTTTGCGCGGAATTAGCTCGCCCTGACCGTTTTCTAGCTCCATCCACATACCGTGGAGGTGGATAGGATGCTCCATCATGGTGTCGTTGATCAGGATTAGGCGCAGCCGCTCATCTTTCACAAAATGGATTGGGCCGGTCACTTCGCTAAACTTCTTGCCGTCGAACGACCACATGTAACGTTCCATGTTGCCGGTCAGGTGCAGCTCAAGCTCACGGCCTGGTTCGCGGCGGTCAGGCCATGGCGTGAAGGCTTTAAGATCGCGGTAGACGAGTACTCGACGTTCGTTGGGGTCGATGCCTATGCCCGCCTGGTCGTAGCGAGAGCCGGGCTGGGCTTCACCGGCAATGAGAATGCCGTTTTCGCCGACTTTCGCCTGCTCGCCCGACATGCCGCCCACATTAGAATGATCCATGCCCTCCATGTTGGAATGATCCATCCCCTCCATATTAGAGTGATCCATGCCTTCCATACCAGCATCGTCACCGCTCATTCCCGGCATATTGGAGTGATCCATACCTTCCATATTCGACATGCCTGAATGATCCATACCTTCCATGTCACCCATGCCATGAGCGCCCATGGCTTCCATGCCGCGGTCGGCAATTTGGCGGCGCTTGGGAATCTCCGCCTGCATGCCTTCACGTGGAGCTAGCGTGGCACGTGCATAGCCGCTACGATCCATGGCTTCGGCGAAGATGGTGTATGCCCGGTCGTCTTCAGGTGAAACCAGCACATCGTAGGTTTCAGCCACGCCAATACGGAACTCATCAACAGGAACGGGTTGCACCGGTTGTCCATCAGCGGCCACCACGGTCATCTTCAGGCCGGGTATACGGACATCGAAGTAAGACATGGCTGAGCCGTTAATCACGCGTAGCCGCACCCGCTCACCGGCTTTGAACAGGGCATTCCAGTTTTCCTGGGGGGAATGGCCGTTTAGCAGGTAAGTGTAAGTACTGCCGGTAACATCGGCGATATCCCTCGAGCTCATGCGCATTTTGGCCCACATGCCGCGCATCTCGGCGGTTTGAGAGAAACCGTTATTACGAACATCGGCAAAGAAGTCAGCAATCGTGCGCTCTTGGAAGTTGTAGTACCCTTCCATCGTTTTCAGATTACGGAACACCGACATGGGATCTTCAAAGGTCCAGTCGGTGAGCAGCAATACGTGCTCACGGTCGTAGCGGATAGGCTCACGCTCGGCAGCGTCGATAATCAGCGGCCCGGCATGGCCTAGCTGCTCCTGCATACCGGAGTGGCTGTGATACCAGTAGGTGCCGTTTTGGCGTACGGGAAAGCGGTAGGTAAAGGTTTCACCAGGGGCGATACCGGCAAAGCTGACACCAGGCACACCATCCATTTCCGGCGGTAGAATGAGACCATGCCAGTGGATGGAGGTGGACTCGTCCAGCAGGTTGGTGACACGCAGTACGGCGTCTTGACCTTCTTTCAAA
>NZ_JAKVTW010000045.1 GCF_022489065.1 Vreelandella neptunia
CATTCGCTGCTGGTCCACACGCCCGCACCCCATGCGTCCGCACCATCCATAGGCGCTCATCGGGGCGCTGTTGCTTGTGCGAGTCGGCCGTGTCCAAAGGGCGCTGGTGGACAGCAGAGGACAAAGAACCGTAAGCGCTCGCTGGCGGGCACCGACTGCTTAGTTTGACGACACGAAGTTCCACGGTAGTAGATTGGTCTTGTCGCGCTCTCATACCTCACGGAACATGTGTTAGGTGCTAATTCTTGAATGCTGATAGAACTTTGTCGGTCGAGGCAGCTGCTGACTGCAAGGCACACCAAAATGTGACCAGCTGTTATCAAAGATGCTTTGACCGCACTAATTTTTTAGCCCTAAGTTAGGCGAGTATCGGAATTAATATTTAACAAAAGTAGATTCCTACTTTTCAATTCCTATAGGAAATAAAATGTTCAGAACATTGATAGTCGTTGGACTTTTGGCTGGAGCGACAACAGCGACAATGGTTTCTCAAGTTCATGCAGAAGAAGTGTCTGTGCAGGCTGTGATGGTACCACAAGAATCCATCCGTATGGATTTTGGTGACGGTAGTAAACATTTTGTTCTTATGGTGCGTCGAGAAGGCAAATCCGAAGGAACGGGCGCACTTGCGGGTGCTTCGGTATCCGAATTTGGATGGCATGACATTAACCCTCCAAATGATGGTGACCCGCATGGCTATTTGCAATTCACTGCTGAAAACGGAGACATCGCAAATATCAAATTCACCGTTAAGGCGGTTTTTATAAAGGGTGAAGAAGAGCCTCGTTTGGCAGACTATGGGTTCTGGGAGTTGGTCAGTGGTACCGGGGAGTTTGAGGCCATGACTGGTGTCGGCACGCTCACCATCAAATCAGTGTCAGAAACGGATCGTCAGTTCACTTTGGACGGCGAACTGGGGCTCCGCCCCTAAGCCAGCGCGATAGGACAAAATAGTGTCAACCATAGGCACAATAGCTGTCGCGGCGCTTCCAATTTCAAAGTGCCGGGGCAGAACAGAAAATAGATTTTAGATTGAAAGCCATCGGTCGAGAGTGTCCAATCTTCAAGGTATGAATAAATTGGCCCATGCTGCCCGGCGCTGCAGTGCGAGGCAGACAATCGGCACGAATTACGCCGCATGAATCGATGGGGGCTCGGGGCTGACCTCGGAGTCAGAGCGGCATCTCTCTTGCCAAGCGTTTGTGCCATCGGCACTTCCGGCCCATTGCTGCCGTTCCCGATTCTCCGCGGCGCAGCTTCTGCAAAGCCGACATTCATGCATGGCGCAGTATTTCCTCGGGCTCAATGACCGCCCTGCGGGACAAAGCAGAAACTAGCCTCTGCTTTGTCTAGGGTTTTTCTTGGCAGCGCTTAGGCCGCAGTATGGGTCTGCCGAACTTGCAGCGCGACCATGACATATCCCATCAGCGTGGCCATCCCGACATGCCCTATAAGGGAAGACTGCGTGTAAGCGCCAAAACCCATCATGAACGTGCGTCCGATGACCGGGGCGAGAAGGCCCTGGGCCACGAACCAAAGAATAAACCCAGCAATCACACCTGAAAGGATAAGATTGGCCCTGAACACCAGATGCGTTACCCACACGAATCCTGCAAACCCGATGGCACCGATCGTAAAGTGAACGATAAAACCGACCCAATACGGCACAGTGACCCCAAATCCTATTTTGATGAGGGCTATAACCAAGTTCGCTGGACCAAGAGCGACGCCGAACAGCATTGGCGAGATCAGCCATGCATAAATCTCAAATGAAATTTCACCCGCCAACCCGGCGATTACCAGGTTTCTAAATGTGTGTGAAGTCAACATGTTGCTGTGTTCTTTCTGATTTATTTTACGGAGAATGCGAGCCAAGTTAGAAGTACTCTCAGGCAAGATTTAACGACAATCAGCGCACGCATGTGTGGCCGCGCGTCACCTGAACGATGAACAACAGCAAAGGATCAGAGGCTTCATGCACGGAAACAATGCCGTGGGACTTCAATTATTCTTCATTGAGAGATTGTTCAAAACACTTAGTTTAACGGTCATTCAAAATTATGTGTTTCGGTGTCGCGCAAAGCCGATTTCATCGCAATATTGGGCATTCGTTCACGGCGCGGCATGCATCTTGGGTACTCCGCCCGTCTCATCAACATGAACGGCCCACTCCGGGCATTGATCGAGCGTTCCATCGCTGCAGTGCAGCTTCACCAGACCGGCCGTTCATACATCGTGCAGCATTTTGTCGGCTTGATCGTCGATCTGCGGACCAAGCTGCCGTCTGACTTTGTCGCACGAAAGTCCGCATCTGGTTTGAAACGTCTGCTGAGCGACGCACCGGACACGTCGCTCAGCAGGCTTTCATCGCGTTATATTTTGAAGGCCACATGTCCGTCTTCGTCGATTGGCCACAGTGGGTTAAACGCGATTTCCCATACATGACCGTCGGGGTCCGCAATATATCCGCGGCGGCCGCCCTGGGGAGGCTCATCAGCTTCGCGAAGCACTACCGCCCCGGCGGCAACGAGCTGGTCGATGACAGTTTGAACATTGCTTTCTTCGGGCACATTGTGTGCAAGCGTTACAGCACCCGACCCCGATAGAACTTGCTGCTTCGTGTCGTCTTCAAGGGACGATTTCAGCCATGTGCCAAAGACAAATCCGTTCATCTGGTAGAAGGCGATTTCCGCGTTCTCGAAGACCGGGGTCCAGCCGAACCCCTCCTGATAGAACGCCTTCGATCTTTCGAGGTCGGATATTCCAAGTGTTACCACTGCGATCTGTTGCTGCATTTCCATGTCCTTTGCTTGGCCCGCACGACATGTGCAGGCGTCTGGACCATGGGACGCGACTATCGGAGCGCCGATGCACGTAAGGACCCGCTTGGAATTGGGGGCCGGGCCAACCGCACCGACCTAACCTGTTTCTGGTCGTTGCAGCTTAATTGAACACCGCAGAACGTCAATCATATGCACGAACGACACCGGACCTTCGTGCATAATGCAGCATACGGTAGCACTGGGCTCACTGCTGCCTTCCGCGCTGCAGAGATAAACCCAAAGCCGCGTCCGTTTGAATGTCGGCTCCGACCCATGACGCATTCTTGGCTCGCAGTTGCAGAGAAAGTCTGCTCCCCGCCGATTGTGTCGGTCATTCAATGGTCCAGTCGCCCTTTGCTTGCAAAGCGCTCCGTTCTCGTCGCGTCCTCACTCGCAGACACGCGCCTGGTCGCGCAGCACAGCGTAGTCGCTGAGCATTCGGACGACCATCGCGGCCTCCGGCAGCATATCCACCTCGGCTGCAGCACGGGCCTGATCGGCGCTCGTGTATTCCACCACGGGCGGACAGACATGCCCCGAGCGATCAGAATCGCCCATCGCGCAACCGGTCAACCAGAGCATTGCGATCAGCGGGGCGGCGGCTGGCAGCTTCCAGCATCTGGCGTTGGATTTCATGGGTTCTCTTCGATGTTGAAAGGCGCTCGGCCAGCCGCCCTGCCTGTTCCCCCGCGCGGCGCAGGTTCAGCAGAAACAGGGTGATGGTGAGGGCGGCTAGGAATAGGCCCAGCGCTTTGCGCGCCGGGCCGCTGGCCAGGAGGGCGGTGATCCAGCCGATCATCGCTGGCCCCGTTTCCAGTCGTCGATCCGGGCGTGGATGGCGACGGCGATGCCGATCAGGGCCACAGCGATGAACACCCAGCGCAGAGTGTCGAGATAGGGCACCAGGGGCAGGATGGCCGATTGGGTTTCCGCAAGGACGTCTTGGGCGACTTCGACACCAGCGGCACCTACAGTGGCAATGCCCGCTGCTCCACCGCCTTTAAGAGTGCGGCTGTCGGCCAAGACTTCGCGGGCAGGGGTTACCTCTGGCACGAAGGGCGTGGCGCGGGCGGGGAAGGGTTCGCCCCAGCTGCGCGCGGGACCGAGGTCGATGTGCATGAAGCCCGAGCGGGGATAGGTGCCGAAGCCAAGAAAGCCCACGGCGCGGGCGGCCTCGGCAAAGGTGGCCGGATCGTGGTTCGACATGGCGATGTCGAAGGCCGTACCCTGCATGTGCTTTGAGGCCGGGGCCCCGCCGACGGCCCGGTTGTGGCTGGGGCTGCGATATCCGGAACGGACGATCAACGGTTTGCCGAGGCGATTGCGCAGCGACTGCAG
>NZ_JAKVTW010000046.1 GCF_022489065.1 Vreelandella neptunia
ATCTGGTGCCTTTTCTGGCCATCGTTTTCCTCCTGAAATCATCGGATACGCTGTCTGGGCTTATTACAGGTTTTCCTTGAGCTTGCGTGATGTCGAGGACTTGCTCGCCGCACGCGGGGTTGTGGTCAGCTACGAAACCATCCGCGCTTGGGCTGCGAAATTTGGATCGCAATATTCCAAGGTGATCCGCCGGGATCGCCCCAGTGCGGCGGACAAATGGCACCTGGACGAAGTTGTCCTTCCAATTAACGGGCAGAAGTATTGGCTGTGGCGTGCTGTAGACAGCAAAGGCGATGTCCTGGACATCCTGGTCCAGTCTCAGCGTAACAAACAGGCCGCAACTCGGTTTTTTCGCAAGCTCTTCAAGGCGTTTGGCCAACCGCGAGTTGTTGTCACGGACAAACTCCGAAGCGTATGCGCCGGTTCCGCCCCATTGAGTTTTCACTTGCGGTCGTGGACGACCGTGCGTCTGGGTGACATATTCGCCTTCGTGAGCGCTCAGAATGAGCTCACTGGGGACTCCCGGATGAGCTCATTGTGAGGGGGGCCTCGGCGTAGGCCCATGGCATCAACGCATCGATGTCCTTGTCGAGATGGCCGTGGGCGAGCTTGGTGAAGAGATCACGCAGGTAGGCAAAGGGTTCGACACCGTCCATCTTGCAGGATCCGATCAGGCTGGCGAAGCGCGCCCAGGATCGGCCCCCCTCATCGTGGCCGGCAAAAAGCGCGTTGCGGCGGTTCATGGCCGGGCTGCGGATGGCGTTCTCCACCAGATTGGAGTCCATGTCGACATGGCCATCCTCGAGGAAGAGCCGGAAGCCGTCCTGGCGCCGCAGCATGTATGCGAGCGCCGCACCGAGGTCGGATTTCCGCGAGACGCGTGCGGCCTGGGCGGCCAGCCAGGCGAAGAACTGATCCACCAGAGGGCGGGACAATTCCTGGCGGACGGCCTGGCGCTGATCAGGCGCGGAGCCACGGATGCTGTCCTCGACCTTGTAGAGCGCAGCGATGCGCACCAGCGCCTCGTCGACGATGGGCGAGCCCTTTTTCGGCTTGGCCTTGATCAGCTTGCGCCGTCCATGTGCCCAGCAGAATGCCAGCTTCAACGGCTCACCACCCTTGCGGTCCGGCTTGGCCAGATGCGTATAGCCCCCGTAAGCATCGACCTGGATCGTGCCATTGAAGCCGGTCAGGATCTCATCGGCATATTCGCCCTTTCGGCCGGGCCGATAGTGGAACACCACCCCCGGCGGTGCGGGGCCGTTCCAGCCCCGGTCATCGCGCAGCACCGCCCAAAGATAGCCGGTCTTCGTCTTGCCGCGCCCGGGATCCAGCACCGGGGCTGTGGTTTCGTCGACATAGAGACGGGTGCTGCCCTGTTTCAGCAACACCGCCATGCGGTCCACCACCGGCGCGATCAGCGCACCGGTTCGCCCCATCCAGTCGGCGAGGACTGATCGATCGATCGGCACGCCGTGCCGGGCCATGACCACGGCCTGGCGGTTCAGCGGCATGTGTTCGGAATACTTGGACACGGCGATCTCGGCCAGCAGCGCCTCGGTGGGCCAACTGCCCTCCAGAAGATGCGCCGGGGCTTTGGCCTGCACCACGCCTGTGCGCCCCTTGGGACAGGCATATTTCGGGCGGATCGTGACGATCACCTGATAGCGCGCAGGAATGTAATCCAGCCGCTCGGCCTTGTCCTCTCCGATCCGGACCATGTCACCGCAGCCGCAGGGACAGGCGATGCTGTCCGGCTCGATCACCCGCTCGATACGCGGCAGGTGCTCGGGCAGAGCGCGCGCTTTGCGCGGGGTGCGCGGGGCAGCTTTGCCGGGATCGGCCGCGCTGGCCGCGATCTTCTCCTCGACCGCAGCAATCTGTTCCCGGGTCTCGGCGATGGCGGCTTCCAGATCCTCCAGCGCCAGTTCCAGCTGCGCGGGGTCCAGCTTTTCCGATTTCGGCCCGAACTTCGCATGTCGGTATTGTCCGACCTGGCCTTCCAGCTTTTCGACCAGTGCCTTCAGTTCGGTGATGAAGGCGTCTTTTTCGGCCCCCACCGCCTGTTCATGCTGGCGGGCCGCACGCTCGACCGACAATTCGAACTGCGCGGCCTCGAACGCCTTCACAACCTCGGGCGGGAGGTCCGGAAACTGGCTGAGATCGAAGGACTGCGACATGCGGATTCATAACCGTTCCGGACAGGAAAGGCCAATAAAACAACGTTAAAACAGTTGAGTAAATCATCCCGCCGCAATGGGTGGGGCGACCCTTTGCGCAACGATCCGGCGCCAGTCCAAACCTTCGAACAAAGCTTCGTGCTGGGCCCGCGACAGCCGCATTGTCCCGTCCTGAACCTTCGGCCAAGCAAAGCTGCCCTGTTCAAGGACCTTATAGACAAGCACGAGACCGGTCCCGTCCCAGACCAAAATCTTCAGCCTGTCGCCGCGTTTCGAACGGAACACGATCGTCACCCCGGAATGCGGATCCAGCTTCAGCTCGGTCTGCACAATCAGCGCCAGCGCCCGATGCCCGCAGCGGAAGTCCACCGGACGCGTCGCAATCAGGATCGGCTGGCGCTGTCCCGCGACGATCATGCCGGTCCTCGCAGCGCACGCGCCACCGCTGCTGCCCGCTCTGCCGGAACATCGCCCGGCACCCGCAGCACTAGGTCGCCACCGATCTCGATGGTAATGACACCTGCGGCCCGATCGGCATCCGCTGACGGACCGGTACTTTCCGGCTCGACCGAAACCGGCACAAAAGCCGGAAGGTTATCCTTCGACATCCCGACCATGGCGTCGGCGGGCAGGACCAGAAGGCCCTCGCGCGCCTGACGCCGCCAATCTGAAAGCTGATGCGCTGCCATATCATGCCGCCGCGCCACATCCGCCACCCGCGCGCCCGGCTGAAAGCTCTCGGCCACGATCCGGGCTTTCACATCACCCGGCCACCGCCGATATCCACGCGTCCGCTGCACAACCTCGATGCAGCCGCCAAACCCGTCCCCGCCATCCGCCATCGTCGTCTCCTGCTGAATGCTCAGAAGGAAACTCGCCGCTAAGGCAGCGACGCGAAACCGCTGAAATCAATGGGACGGGGACGGCGCTTACTCCGAAGCTACGGGGCCGCCCTGAAAAACCTCGCACCGGGAATAGAGCACCGCAGCCACAAGGGCCTCAACAATCGATCCGAAGGATCACATCGCCCCACCCGACGGCGAGAAAAGATTATGGGGAGGTTCAAATCGCCGAGACAAGCCCAGCGATTTCTTTCCGTTCATGATCAGGTCCAAATCGTCTTCCGTCCGCGCCGCCATGCACTTTCAGCCGCTGCCTATCGCCAGACCAGAGCCGATGCCCACTGGATTTGGGACGACATCACGCGT
>NZ_JAKVTW010000047.1 GCF_022489065.1 Vreelandella neptunia
GATTTGTTTCGCGTTTTGTGATGTTGGGTGTGTGCTGTTGATCGAGGTGATTTTGCCTCGATTGACAGAGGACATTCCGATGAACATTCAGCCTTCCACACCGATGACGCCGCTTCGTGCGCGCATGATCGCGGATATGACAGCCCGCACTCTCGGCCCAGCATCGCTGACCAGTCATCTGCGCGCCTGCAAACGTTTTGCGGCTTGGCTCGGGCGGTCACCACAGACGGCGACGGCGGATGATGTCCGGGACTTCCAGCGGCATCTTGTCGAGACCGGAACCAGTATCTGCACGCGCAATCAAACCATGACTGGCGTCAAGTTCCTGTTCCGCGTGACGCTTCGACGGCATGATCTGGTAGCCGAGATCTTCAGTCTCAAAGAGCCAGTCAAGGTGCCGCTGGTGCTGAGCAAAAAGGAGATCAAGCGCATCTTGGCGATGGCCCCAAGCACAAAAGCTCATGTCATGTTGTCACTGGCCTATGGCTGCGGGATGCGCGCGGGTGAGGTCGTCCGGCTGAAGGTCGGCGATATCGACAGCGCTCAGCAGATCATCCGGATCGTGCAAGCAAAGGGCCGTAAGGACCGCAACGTGATGCTGCCCGCGGACATTCTGGGCTTGTTGCGCGACTGGTGGAAAGAGCGACCCACCAGTCAGGATAAGGATGTGCCAGCGTCCGAGAGGGTCCTCTTTCCCGGTTATCGCGGCAAGCACCTGTCTGCCCGGCAGATATCGCGGCTGTTTAAAGAGACCGCGCGTGAAGCTGGGATCACCAAACCTGTTACGTTGCATACACTTCGCCATTCTTTCGCGACCCATCTGCTGGAACGCGGTGTCGATATCCGGGTGATCCAGGCCCTTCTGGGACATACCAAACTCACGACGACAGCGCGCTATGCGAGCGTGGCCACCGGTATGATCGCGGCGGTGGACAGCCCGTTGGACGATTTGACACCAGCCAAGCGCAAGAAGAAGGCAAGGCCTTCATAACCCACGTTGCCTCGTCCAACATTGGAGGTCGCGGATATCTTCCGCGCCCATGGCGCTGCCTGGCGGGCGGCCAATGTGGGCCATATCAGCCTCAATCAGATGAAGGTGATGTCGGCAATCGAGCGTTGCCGGATGGCGGCCCTTGGCGGCCATGTCGCGCGATGTGAAGACTGCGCACATGAGCACATTGCCTACAATTCTTGTCGCAACCGCCATTGCCCCAAATGCCAATCCTCGGCCGCAAAAGCATGGCTGGCGGCACGTGAGGCCGAGCTGCTACCGGTGCGGTATTTCCATCTCGTCTTCACCTTGCCCAAACCCATCGCCGACATCGCGCATCAAAACAAACGCGCGCTCTACAATCTGCTGATGCGGGCGAGTGCCGACACGGTGATCAAGATCGCCGCCGATCCCAAGCATCTCGGTGCGCGGGTTGGTATAACGTCGGTTCTCCATACTTGGGGTTCCGCGATGACGCACCACCCGCATGTCCACATGATCGTGCCGGGCGGAGGTTTGTCGGCGGATGGTTCAGAATGGATCGCCTGCCGCAGGAACTTCTTCCTGTCCGTCAGGGTCCTGTCCCGTCTGTATCGGCGGCTCATTCTGGAAGGGCTGGCCAAGCTACACAAGGCCGGGAAGCTGCACTTCTTTGGAGACCATGCTGAACTTGATGATCGCGCGGCCTTCGACACTTTCCTGCAACCGCTGCGCAAAATCGACTGGGTCGTCTACGCCAAAGAACCCTTCGCCGGGCCCAAAGCCGTGCTGGCGTATCTGTCGCGCTACACCCACCGGATTGCCATTTCCAACAGCCGCCTGATCCGTTTCGACGCGCGCAGTGTCACCTTCCGCGTCAAAGACTACCGTCTTAAAGGCACGGGCCGCCACACCACCATGGCGCTGGCAACGTCAGAGTTCATCCGCCGGTTCCTGATCCACGTCCTGCCCAAAGGCCAGCACCGCATCCGTCACTACGGGTTCTTCGGGAATGGCAACCGGGCCGCCAATATTGCCAGGATCAGGCACCTGCTTGGGGCAAAAACGCCGGACCAGAGTCGCGATGAGGACGACAACCACGGAAATTCTGATGAGCCTCCCCGTGTCCTCGCACTGCCTTGCCCATGTTGTGGCGGGCAGTTGATCATCGTCGAGACAATCGCACCAGCACAGTATCCCAGAGCCCCTCCAGCAACCGCGAGGGCCGCCGCATGAAGCCCGAACCAAAGATCGATAATTGCAACCTCAGCCGTCCGCCACACCGCCTGCGGACCAAGCGTCATGCGCAGATCAGACTAACGACGTCGCAAAAGTTGATAACACCGACAAGATACGGCGCTGATCGGCTAGATGCTGGCAACGCCAGCACAGAGCTTAGCCCTACAGACCCCGTTCAACTTGTCCGTCAGATCAGATCCAAGGCAAGCAAACCGCCCCAATCCCCATAGCAACAAACCACCCACCAAGCCCAACCCCGCGATTTCCCGCTTGAGCGCTTCT
>NZ_JAKVTW010000048.1 GCF_022489065.1 Vreelandella neptunia
TAAATTCACTGCCTAATATTGAAGATACTTCTTCATTATTCGCTTCTACCTCTACTTCGGCCTCCTCGAAACGATCAGCATCATGTTCGTAGAGATCCTCATCGGCAGACATATCAGTTTTCAGACTGTGCAATTCCCGAAGAATCGGCTCAAGCTCACCTTTGGGGTTACTAAACCAATCCGTTGACCAAATACGCCGAATCCGCCAGCCGAGCCGCTCTAAGACTTCTTGTCTCAAGCGATCACGATCCCGAGCTGATTTGGCAGAATGATAAGTCGCCCCATCACATTCGATCCCCATCAAAAAACGTCCTGGTTTTCCTGGATCTTTAACCGCTATATCTATAAAGAACCCAGCTACACCTACCTGAGCTTCACTTTCGAAACCGGCCTGGTGGAGGGCATCGATAACCGAGACCTCAAAATCGCTATCAGGAGATTTACCTGTATGGAGAGGCGTCCCATTCATGCTGCCCTTCTCCGCATAGTCCAAGAAATCACGAAGGGCTATCACGCCACGCTTAGAGGTTTCTGAAATTAAAATATCGTCAGCACGCATGGAGCTAAAAATGTGCATCCGCTTCTTGGATCGAGTGAAAAGCACATTCAAACGCCGCCAACCTACGTCAGAATTAATTGGGCCAAACCGCTGATAGACCCGTCCCCCAACCTCGCTGGGGCCATAAGTGCAAGAAATGAAGATCACGTCTCGTTCATCACCTTGAACATTTTCCAGGTTCTTAATGAACATGCCATCTTCCATATTCCTTAGACAATCTACGGCATCTGCGATTTTACTATCTGCTTTGCACTCTTCTTCTACTGCACGTTCGATCTGTTCCCGCTGCTTCGAGCTCATGGCAACGATGCCAAGCGACTCATTTGGATGATTGACGGCATGCTTCACAGCGGCCTTAGCTACAATACTTGCTTCTTCAACGTTGTATTGGTTTACAAAACGGCCACCTTTGACATAGTTAAACTTAACTCCATATTCCTGAGCCTTAGCGTGGGGCGATGGAAAAATCACAAGATCGTTGTCATAAAAGTTTCGATTCGAAAACGCGATCAAGCTTTCGTGCTGAGAGCGGTAGTGCCAACGCAGGCGACGCATTTTGAATAGAGGCAGGGAAGCATCAAGAATGCTATCTGTCTGCGTCATAGCAGCATTTTCCTCGTCATCATCATTCATATCCTGACGATCGAAGAAGCTTGTGGGTGGTAGTTGTTTTGGGTCTCCTACAACGACAAGTTGTGCACCACGAGCAATGACGCCTAGCGCATCCTCTGGTTTAACCTGCGAAGCCTCATCCATTACGACCAAATCAAATTGCAGGTGACCTGGTTTAAGATAATGAGCGGCGGACATGGGCCCCATCATGAAGCACGGTTTCAAAGCCAATAAGGCGTTGCTTGAACGATTAATTAGCTGACGAATTGGAATATGCTTTGTCTTTTTTCCAAGCTCATTTTTTATCAGAGCCATTTCTGTATATTCGGATTTTCTTCCCCCTGCATTGCCCCCAGGCACATGACGCTCCGCCAATACACTGGCAATTCTTTGACGCTGTAATGTCTTTAGTTTTTGGTCATATTCGCGAAAGGTAGTCTGAAGTGCTGCTTGATTCTTGCCAGATATTCGGCCTAGGTGTGGCCTTTGTGAGAGGATTTCTCTGGACAACTGATCAAATACCGCCAAATTCAAAGCTTTCCTTGCACTCTCGATACTGAGCCTGCCACTCGTCACCAGATGCCAAAGTGGCTCAAGCCCTTGTGCTTTCATCTCGTTTCGAATTCGGACGAAGTTGACCCAATCATTCAGCCACTCCGGCTTTCCAATCGCTAGTAGGTTTCTTTGCCTGATTTCATCTATATTCCAATCTTGGTTAGTCAACCATTGCTCGGGCCTCAGCTCAGTCTTACTTTTAAACTGCTCGTATGCCTCTTCCTGATCGCTCCAATCCGAAATATAAGCATCTGCTTCCCCCTTTAGCCGCTCATACTCACCATGCGTTTTGATCGCTAGGATTACCTTTCTGAGCGGTTCGAACCGCAGCTTGCGATGGACGTAACTCGCGAAATCCAGTGTTTCCCGAATAGACTCCAGTGAAAGTTTGTTTTCTGCAGTTGGCCCAACTGACAACTCAGCCTCAGGAGCGAAGAGCTTATATAGCAGGTCATT
>NZ_JAKVTW010000049.1 GCF_022489065.1 Vreelandella neptunia
AGCCCTGGGGGATTTTTGGTATAGGTGCCTGACGATGACCTACTCTCGCATGGGGAGACCCCACACTACCATCGGCGCTAAGCGGTTTCACTTCTGAGTTCGGCAAGGGATCAGGTGGTTCACGCGTGCTATGGTCGTCAGGCGTAACTTGTAATGTACATCATGCTGACTGTTTTTAACTACATTGTGATCGTCTCATTGCTTGCCACCTGTGCTCGTTAGAGTCAGGCCACACGCTGCGTATCCGGCTTTTCGTTGATCTCTCAACACGACGTTATCATCACGACCAGACCCCTTGGGTGTTATAGGGTCAAGCCTCACGGGCCATTAGTACACGTTAGCTCAACGCCTTGCAGCGCTTCCACACCGTGCCTATCAACCAGCTGGTCTCGCTGGGCCCTTCAGGAGGCTCTAGGCCTCAGGGATGTCTCATCTTGAAGGGGGCTTCCCGCTTAGATGCTTTCAGCGGTTATCCCGTCCGACCATAGCTACCCGGCAATGCCACTGGCGTGACAACCGGAACACCAGAGGGTCGTCCACTCCGGTCCTCTCGTACTAGGAGCAGCCCTTCTCAAACATCCAACGCCCACGGCAGATAGGGACCGAACTGTCTCACGACGTTCTAAACCCAGCTCGCGTACCACTTTAAATGGCGAACAGCCATACCCTTGGGACCGACTTCAGCCCCAGGATGTGATGAGCCGACATCGAGGTGCCAAACACCGCCGTCGATGTGAACTCTTGGGCGGTATCAGCCTGTTATCCCCGGAGTACCTTTTATCCGTTGAGCGATGGCCCTTCCATACAGAACCACCGGATCACTAGAACCTGCTTTCGCACCTGCTCGACGTGTCTGTCTCGCAGTCAAGCACCCTTATGCTCTTGCACTCAATGCACGATGTCCGACCGTGCTGAGGGTACCTTCGTGCTCCTCCGTTACTCTTTAGGAGGAGACCGCCCCAGTCAAACTACCCACCACACACTGTCCTCGATCCGGATAACGGACCTGAGTGAGAACGCCAATGATGCCAGGCTGGTATTTCAAGGTTGGCTCCCTCCGAACTGGCGTCCAGAGTTCAAAGCCTCCCAGCTATCCTACACAGGCAACATCAGCGTCCAGTGTGAAGCTATAGTAAAGGTTCACGGGGTCTTTCCGTCTAGCCGCGGGTACACCGCATCTTCACGGCGATTTCAATTTCACTGAGTCTCGGGTGGAGACAGCGTGGCCATCATTACGCCATTCGTGCAGGTCGGAACTTACCCGACAAGGAATTTCGCTACCTTAGGACCGTTATAGTTACGGCCGCCGTTTACCGGGGCTTCAATCAAGAGCTTCGCCTTGCGGCTAACACCATCATTTAACCTTCCGGCACCGGGCAGGCGTCACACCCTATACGTCCGCTTGCGCGTTAGCAGAGTGCTGTGTTTTTAATAAACAGTTGCAGCCACCTGGTATCTTCGACCGGTTCGGGCTAGGAGAGCAAGTCTCTTCACCCTACGCCGGCGTGCCTTCTCCCGAAGTTACGGCACCATTTTGCCTAGTTCCTTCACCCGAGTTCTCTCAAGCGCCTTGGGATTCTCACCCTGACCACCTGTGTCGGTTTGGGGTACGGTCGCACATGATCTGAAGCTTAGAGGCTTTTCCTGGAAGCGTGGCATCAGTGACTTCCTGACCGTGGTCAGTTCATCTCGTGTCTCGGCCTTAAA
>NZ_JAKVTW010000005.1 GCF_022489065.1 Vreelandella neptunia
GGATGTCTTTTTCCATCTCAATGTCACGGATGCGCTTTTCAAGCTCGCGAATCCTGAGCTGATCGGGTGTCATGGGCGTTGCTTTAGGGCTTTGGCCATCACGCTCTTGGCGTAACTGACGAACCCATTTATCCATGCTCGAATACCCCACATTCATGGCTTCAGCCGCTTCACGAACCGTGTAGTGTTGATCGACGACTAGCTGTGCTGCTTCGAGTCGGAATTCAGGGCTAAAGTTACGTTTTGGTCTTGTTGCCATGCTGCCACCTAGTGATGTCTTGGTGCATATTAGCACCTCTAATTAGGTGGCCAAATTCACTATGCCACTACATGGAGAGTACCGGACGTTCCACAATGAAAAGACGACTTGGTGGCAACCCTACCGCTTTCCTATCGATCAATTGGAAGAACTAGAGGATCAGAAATCCTATCTATGGGATCGGGAGAATCTACCGGATTTTTCTCAACTTCTGACCGCAAGTAAATCGGCTAAAAATCAAGAATGGTATGTTTTAAGGGGATTTTGGTCGCAAGAACAAGGGAACTCGAAAAAAAATAAAAAGGGCCCGCGACTTGATTGCTGGTTCAGGATAAATTCCGTCATAGTAAATGAAAGCGATTTTAATAAAGTAAAACGGAAGATCTCAAAAGAAAGTTTGATTGATCCCCATACTGTGTCGATTCCCAAAATTAGCGAGGGATTTATCGGTGAATATCCTTGGCATTCAGTTTACGACCAGCTATCTAATTGGCAGGACTTAGATACTGACTTTCATGGTCTTATTCTCGCAAAACACATAGTCCCTGTATCGGAATATTTATGGGAACGGGGAAACTTCGATCATTCCATAGATGAAACGTTGTCGATTTACCTGCCGGCCAAGGAATTGGTTAATGAGCTTGGAATGGAAAGGATGCCAAATGAGTTCGGAAATTGGAGGGTGGGAGAAGATATTGTTTTCACGGACCCCAGCGTTGAAGAATACGGACCAAGCTACGCCTTGATGAAAACAGATGCACTGAACGAATGGATGACAAAGAATAATTTGAGAATTCTATGGCTCATTGGAGGAGAAAAACAACTTTTTTCTTCGGATTTGGGATCGAGCGAGTTCTTTGGTCGCTTGGTCTATAGCGGCGTCTATTGGTTGGAAGATGATCTTCCCGTTGGAAATTTGCATTTTCGTAAAGAGGAATAACGCATATACCATGCCGTATTGTTCTCCGATGCGGCCAATCCTTCTGGTGATAAGCTAGTTAGCTATAGCCAAGCGTACCCGCCACCTATCCTTCCAACCCACCCTCATCAAACAGTGAAAGCTGCTAACGATTGGCGGGTTTTGCTTTTTTAGCCCGCCGAGCGGGCGGTCTTCGCTGGCTGGCGAGCTTATCCACAATGGCTTGGCTGGCTTCTCTGGCGTCTGGGGTGCGGCGAAGCTCATACAGCATCTTCTTCCAATGGCGCGCCTCACATTCAAAGTCGTTGGGCAGTGGGTAGTGCTCGCCGGGCTGAAAGCCGAACCGCTGGCGTAGGCTTTTGGGTAGTGCCCACGGCTTGGCGCGCCACTCTAACGGCAGAACCGTTAATTCCGGCACCCAGCGGGCGACAAACTCACCGCTAGGGTAGGTATCCTCCGCCTGGGGTTATACACCCGCAGTGCGTTAGTGCCCGTGGCGCCTGCCTTCACTCACCTTGACTCGTGACGCGTGACGCGCTACACTCAAAAGGCATTTCACAAAATGGGAGGCAAGGCAATGCGATGATCAAAAAGATCAAGCACAAAGGGCTGAAACGGCTCTATGAGCGGGGGCAACCCCAGGGAGTACAACCAAACCATGTAGACGACTTAAGAGACATACTTGCTGCACTGGACGCGGCCACCAAACCAAGCGATATGAATGTCCCAGGCATGGACTTTCACGAGCTGAAAGGTGATAAGAAGGGCTTTTTTTCGGTGCATGTGAATGGTAATTGGGTAGTGATATTTACGTTTGACGGGGAAGATGCACACCTTGTCGACTATTTAGACTACCACTGATGGCGGCGCTCCTTGATAACCGATGCGGTACGGTTATCAAGGGCCACCGAGTAATAAATATTTATTAAGTTAATAAGATATTAATTTTATTAACTTGTATAAGTTAAAGGCTTTTAAATAAGAGTCTTTTAAACATGCAAAGTGTGTTACTAACATGCGTTGTATATGGAGAATATGAAACTATGACTATGATGAACCCGCCGCACCCAGGTAGCTTATTGCGCCGTCGGATTGTGCCTGCGCTGGGACTGAACGTCACTGAATTTTCTAAAAAGCTGGGCATGTCGCGCGCTGCGGTTTCCCGTGTGCTGCATGAACACGCCAGTATCTCTCCTGATTTTGCTGTTAGGCTTGAGCATGGTGGTATTGGCAATGCTAGGCACTGGATGACCATGCAGGCAAACTACGATCTATGGCAAGCTGAACATAAAGAGCAAAATCATATTGAAAAAATTTATGCTGTTTAAATTAATAAGAAACTAAATAAATAGCTAAATAAGAGATAAAGAAAACCCGGCGTACCGCAGCGCTGGGTTTTTTTATGTTTAAAATAATATGCCATAGTCAATGTGTTTCGGAAAACAGTCAGGTTATTAACCTGATTGATTCCGACAAAAAACCAGCATGTGCTGGGTCTTTTGGACGACCACGTAGGTTAGTAGTCGTTCTCTTCTTCTTCGCTTTCACGCTCTCGCGACAGCCTTTCAGCACAGCGGTCGCAAAGCATTACCTCGCGTTCCTCGTCAAACGCTTCAATGAGCATGTCATGTACTGCCTTTCGCTCACAAGCAGAACCGTCGTCTTCATGGCCTTCGCAAAAAA
The DNA here is from genome assembly GCF_022489065.1 of Vreelandella neptunia. GTDB lineage: Bacteria > Pseudomonadota > Gammaproteobacteria > Pseudomonadales > Halomonadaceae > Vreelandella > Vreelandella neptunia_A. The sequence continues at coordinate 2,862 of NZ_JAKVTW010000005.1, forward strand.
TCATGATGCTACCCATCCCCCAACCCGCCATTGTCAAACAGCGAAAGCTGCTGCCGATCGGCGGGTTTTGCTTTTTTAGCCCGCCGAGCGGGCGGTCTTCGCTGGCTGGCGAGCTTATCCACAATGGCTTGGCTGGCTTCTCTGGCATCTGGGGTGCGGCGAAGCTCATACAGTATCTTCTTCCAGTGACGCGCCTCACATTCAAAGTCGTTGGGCAGCGGGTAGTGCTCGGCGGGCTGAAAGCCGAACCGTTGGCGTAGGCTTTCGGGTAGTGCCCACGGCTTGGCGCGCCACTCTAATGGCAGAACCGTTAACTCCGGCACCCAGCGGGCGACAAACTCACCATCTGGGTCATTATCCTCCGCCTGTTTGATGGGGTTATAAACCCGCAGCGCATTGGTGCCCGTGGCGCCTGCCTGCATCTGCACCTGGGGGTAGTGAATGCCGGGTTCAAAATCGGTAAACAGCCGTGCCAAGTGCAAGGCTGGTTCGTACCAGTGCAGCCCAAGGCCAAAGGTGGCGTGGGAGATCAGCATGGCGCGCATACGGAAGTTGATCCAACCGGTGGCGATCAGGCTGCGCATACAGGCATCGACTAGCGGTACGCCGGTTTGGCCTTGCTTCCAGGCGATCAGGTTGGGGTGTTCGGGGTCGCGCTCCCGCAGGTCGCGCAGCGCTGGGTGCAGCGTTTGTGACTCGATGCTCGGCTCACTTTCGAGCTTTTGAATAAAGTGGCAGTGCCAGTGGAGCCTGGAAGCGAAGGCGCGCAGCGAGCGTGACCAGGGTGTGTCTTCTGCATGCTTTTGCCGCTGACGGCGCAGTGACTGCACCACTTCGCGCATGGAAAGCGTGCCCCAGGCTAAGTGGGGCGAAAGCCGTGAGCCAAATTCCCAGGCCAGCAGCGGTTTGGAAAGCGAGCCGCGATAACGCCGCCCGCGCTGGCTTACAAAGCTGCGCCAGACTGCGCGGCCTTCGCTTCGCCCCCCAGGCTGGCGCTCGGGGCAGGGCGTGGTATCAAACCCTAGCGTCAGGTCGTGAAGGTGTTTAACGTCAATTTGGTGAAAGGCTTGCCAGCCCTCAGCCGCCAGGGCGTTTTGTGGGGCAGTGGCGGTGGGCGCCGTCATTAACGCTTCCCAGTGTTTTTCCCATGCGTTGCGGTCGGCCACTCTGGATTTTAAGCCACGCACTACGCCGTGCTGGCGCGCTTCATGCCAGGGCGTTTCGTGTTGCTGGCACCACGCTTTGACGTCAAGGTCGCGGGCAAAGCTCCAGGCGTTGCCGGTCTCCTCGTGGGAGTGAAGGACAAGCTCGCCATAGTGCGCTTTAAGTGCGGCCAGCAGATCAAGCATGCTGCCCTGCCATAGGCACAGCGGCAAACCCAGCGTTCCCAGCGCTTGAGAGAGATCAGCCAGCGAGTCGGCAGCAAATTGCCAGTGGCGCAGCGCGCTGTCTGACGCTTGCCACTGCTCTGGCTCAATGGCGAATATGGGCAGCACGGGGCCAGCCGCGGCAGCGTTAGAAAGCGGCGCGTGATCATGAATGCGTAAATCGCGTTTGAACCAAACGACCTGGATAGGTGCCTTAGCCATTAACCGTGAAGCCTATTCGTCATCAAACTATTCGTCATGAACCGATGACGTTACCATCAAGCCAGCATTTACGTAATCCATTCAGCAGAACCCTTCTAACAGGAGCGTCATAATGTATATCGCCATGAACCGTTTTCGAATTGCCCCAGACCGCGAAGAGGACTTTTTAGAGGTGTGGCGCAACCGTGATTCTCACTTAGACGAAGTGCCAGGCTTCAAGCAATTTAAAATGCTGCAGGGCGAAAGTCAGGAAGATCACACGGTGTTTATCTCCCACAGCGTATGGGAGTCAGAAGAGGCCTTCCGCGATTGGACCAAGTCAGACGCGTTCCGCAAAGCGCATGCCAATGCTAAAGCGCCGGAAGGTATCTATTTAGGGCCGCCTAAATTTGAAGGCTATGAAGTGGTGTTGTAAGTCATCGGCTACCGCACGAGCATCGTGCGGTAGTGCTGGTTGCCATCTAAGCGACAGGGCATCGTTCATCGACTGAATACACCGTTATTAAATCAGGGCGTGACGCTGTGCGACTGGCCTTTGTAGCCAAAGCGTTAAAAGCACCACTGCGAGCAGCACTTCGGCTAGATCGCCGCCGTAATACATCAACTGGGCGGCGGCTTGAATCTCTTCAAGAGAATGGCCGGTATTACGAGGCCAACCGTACCCGTACATCAGTTTGCCCAAAAGACTATGGGTGGCGATGGCGGCAAACAGCACGCCTAGTCTAAAGCGCAGGCTCAGCCGGTGGGGCGACACATCGGGCTCGGCCAGAATCGCCCAGCAGAACAGATAACCCGCTACCAGAAAGTGCAGGTGAACCCCATAGTGCAGCGCCTGATTGTGCAGAGACGCGGCATAAAGCGGCGTGAGATACAGCACATACATCCCACCAATATTGAGCACTAGAGCGCTGATGGGGTGGGAAACGACGCGCACGAATCCACTTTGCAGCAAGGCGGCTACTCGCCTTCCACCCGCCTGAGGCAGCGTACGTAGCAGTAAGGTGATGGGCGCGGCCAATACCCAGGCAAGCGGTGCCAACATGCCTATAACAAGGTGTAGGGTCATGTGCCCCACTAGATCGTGATGCGCCCACGCCATCAGCGGCGGCGCAACGGCTACGGCAAGTAGCAAGCTGCCGAGGATGAAAAAGACACTACGCCAACCGCTCCAATGCGCCGCTTTATGGCGCTGGGCATAGGCCGCAGCGAGATACGCCACCGTCAATAAAATGATCAGCGCCAGCGGTAGCCAATCAATCATCGACCCATAAGTGGGCTGGTCGTGGAGATTCATTCTTAACGATGTTCCAGGCGCTTGGCACGGCGATAAAACCAGATGCCTATCAGCAACAGCACTATCGCAATACCATTCCAGATCACGTCATAAAGGAGCGGATCGACACCGTAGCGAATCTGGTGCAGGCGCAGCACTTTATGATTGATTAAACCATCGAAAAACTGAAAACCACCCAAGCCCAAAAAGAAGCCCGCTTTGGCCCAAGGGATCGCCAAGCGCTTGCGCTGGAAAAGATCAAGTAGCATAAATACACCGATCACAACGGCGAGCAGTTCCCCTGCATGTAGTAAGCCGTCTGAGATAATTCCGAATGTCGGCGTCGAAAAGTCAAAAAAGTGGTGCCACTGAAGCAATTGATGAAAGACGATTTCATCAACAGCGGCCATTACGCCGATCCCAATCAGCACTGTCGCCCATAAAGAGCGCTTGTTGGCAAAAGCTGAAGAAGACATAGAAGTATCCTTACTCCTGAATGTGCTCCCTTAAGTTAGGCACTGCACACTCTTATAGCAACTGGGAAATGTTGGCCTAACGTGATCTATAACGATGGAGCGGTTGCCCTGCTGTTGACCAACTAAAACAGCGCCAAGCCAACAGACAGCAGCACGCTGTAAATAAGCGTCGATATGGCTGTTTTTTTCAATTTGCCGGTCAGAATCTCACCATCACGGGTATGGCTTAATGTTCTGGCGGCATCTATCAGCGGCTTGGCGACCAGCAGGCAGCTCCAACCTATCAGCGGCACAGGCAGCACCACTAGGTAAGTAAGGGTCAGCAGTAGCGCCAACCCCAACAGCGCCCAATGGTAGTTAATGGCCTTTTCTCGACCCAGGCGAACCGCTAAAGTATTTTTCCCGTTACGTGTATCGCTTTCAATATCGCGCACGTTATTCACATTGAGCACGGCGGTCGCCAGCAGCCCGCAAGCGGCGGCAGGTAGCAACGGCAGCCAGCTTAGCTGTTGTACATGAAGGTAGTAGGTGCCGAGTACGCCTAATAAGCCAAAAAATATAAAGACAGCAATATCCCCCAACCCTCGATAGCCATAAGGCGTGCCACCTAGCCCCACAGTGTAGGTCACGGCGGCTAACAAAGAGGCAGCCCCTAGCAGTAGGAAGGTGGCAATCTCGGCCCACTGGTTACCAAAAGCGGTAAGCAGTAATAACAGCCCTAACAGCGCTGCCATCATTGCCGTTATAACCATTCCCCTGCGCATTGCCTTTGGCGTTAGCAAGCCAGAAGAGACCGCCCTGATCGGCCCAATACGGGACTGATCATCAGCGCCGGAAGCCGCATCGCCATAGTCGTTAGCTAGGTTTGAGAGGACTTGCAGCGCAATGGCCGTTAACAGGGCAAGCACCAATACAGCGGGATGGAAGGCCTGGGCACTGGCCGCAAGGCCGCTGCCAAGCAGAATAGAGGCACATGCCAGTGGCAAAGTGCGTGGGCGAGCCGCAAGTAGCCAGGCCTGACGTTGGCGCTGCTTAGGGTTTGATTCCATTACATCGATATCCTGTTAACTATTCGCGGGTAAAAACGGGTAAAGCGCAGCAGCGTGAAACATGCAAGTATGTATGATTAATTGCTAAAAAGCAGATCTAAGTCAAAAAAACAGCATCGCTTTACGCCACACTGCGAACAATCCCTACACCCTTAGTCTACGTGATAAGTGGCGAGTTATTTAGATAATACAAATATGCGGCGCTAGCAATGCTTGCCTAGAAGGCTATTTATGTACCCTACAAACCCTATTGAAGCACTGAGGCGTCAGCTTGATACGCTTGGTGAATCCGCTAAAAAGGGATTTGTTCGCCTTAATACCCCGTGCCAAGTAGATAGCTTGATGGGGTGGTTAAGCGTGCAACGCGTATTACCCCGCATTTACTGGAGAGCGCGAGATGAGGGCGCTGTTGAGTATGCCGTGCTGGGGGTTGTTAACGTGTTTGGTTCGCTAGCCTCACTTCAGGCTGACCTTGCTGCGCTGGGCGATATTGGCGGCGAGCAGCCGGACTTTTTTGGCGGCATGGCTTTCGACCCTGGCACGCCAGGGTGGGCTCACTTTCCCGCCTGCCACTTTGTGCTGCCGCGTATAGAGCTTAAGCGTTGTCAAGGCGAGGCAACGCTATCACTTAATCTACGTTTCGATGACCGCTGCCCCTCTACCGAAATCACCCAGGCTCACGCCTGTTTAGACGCGCTGGTAGCAGAGCGGCCGCTATCGCCTCCGCTACCCAAGGCTTATCAGCGTGAAGACAGCCCTTCCCAAAAAGAGTGGACGGGATGGGTAGACCAAGTGACGCACCAAGAGCACCTGCGCCACACGCCCAAAGTGGTGCTCTCACGGGAGACGTGCCTGACAACATCGGAAACCCCCAACCCATGGGCACTTCTGTCACGCTGGCAGGCGGGGGCTGCAGGTTGTTTCAATTTTGGCATCCAATTGACACCCGACGAGGCATTTATTGGCTGCCCGCCGGAGCGGCTGTATAAGCGTGAAGGCAAACATTTGATCACCGAAGCACTGGCGGGTACTACGCATAGAGCAAGGGATGTTCAGCAAGATGCAAAGCTTGCCGCTGAGCTGCTGGGGGATAGAAAAAACACGCTGGAAAACCAGTGCGTTTATCAGCAGATACTCAGCCAACTTGAGCCCCTTTCTCATCACGTTCATTTGGGCGATTCGCATATTGTAAAGCTGCGCTCGGTGCAGCATATCCGCAGACTGATTAAGGCTGAGCTGCACCGCAACGTCACCGACCAGCAACTGCTTTCAGCACTGCCCCCAACGCCAGCGGTGGGCGGCGTCCCCCGTGAGTCGGCACTGGCGTTTATTCGCCAGCATGAACGCCATCAACGGGGTTGGTACGCGGGCGTGTTCGGCAGAGTCAGCCACGCGAGTAGCGATTTGGCGGTAACCATTCGTTGCGCCCATATCGACTCAGAGACGATTCGGCTCTATGCCGGTGCCGGCATCGTGGCAGGCTCCCAGCCGGACGAAGAGTGGCGGGAGTTGGACAGTAAAATCGCTGACATTATGTCGCTGCTAGGGATGGGATAACGCACATGACGGCACTTACAACGAGCAGTTTTGCGCAAGCGCACGCCACCTTTAATCACGTTTGGGCGGCGCTGATGCTGGAAGAGCTCTACCGTTTAGGCGTGCGTGATGTAGTGGTGGCACCGGGTTCGCGCTCGTCGCCGCTGACCATGGCCGCCAGCGAGCATGCCGGGCTGCGCTGCCACTGCCATTTTGACGAGCGGGGGCTAGGGTTTATGGCGCTGGGCATTGCCCGGGGAAGCCATCGGCCGGTGGTGGTGATCACGACCTCAGGCACCGCCGTGGCCAACCTCTACCCGTCAGTGGTGGAAGCCAATTTGCTTGGCGTGCCGCTGATTGTGCTCTCCGCTGACCGACCCATTGAGCTGCTGGATAACGGCAGCAATCAGGCGATCGACCAGCGGGATATCTTCTCCCGCCACACCATTTTTCATCACGACCTGCCACCGCCCGATGCGGAGATAAAAGCAGCATTTCTGCTTAGCACGATTGATCAATCCGTTGATCACCAGCGCCGCACCCCTGGCCCCATCCATATCAACTGCCGTTACCGCGAGCCTCTCTACCCAGGTGACGCCTTGGTGGATGCCAGTGACTATCTCGCCCCGCTGGGGCGCTGGCTGACGGCTTCAAAGCCGTGGAGTGATTGGGCGACCAGCACTACGATGCCAGCCTTCAAGGACGATTGGGAGGCGTTTGCCCAGCATAGGGGGATTATGGTTGTCGGCAGCGTTGATGACCTCCAACAAGCGCAGCAAGTAGTTGCACTAGCCGAGCAGCTGGGCTGGCCACTGCTGGCGGATGTGCAGAGCCAGCTTCGCTTTGATCCTAATAACCTGATCCATTTTGATCTGGCGCTCCATGACGAACGCTTTAGCGCGGAACTGGCTAAGGCCGAGGTGCTGTTGCAGTTTGGCGGTCGGTTAATCTCCAAGCGGCTCACTCAGTTTATTGCCCAACAGCCCTGGCAGGATGTCTGGTTGGTTGAGCCACTGCCCCAACGGCTGGACCCTGACTACTGCGTTAAGCGCCGGTTGATTAGCTCGCCCGCGAATTTCATAGCTGGCTTGCCGGAAATTCCCGAACAAGCGCCTTGGCATCAATTGGAAAGCCTGCAATGCCGCAGAAGCCAGCTTGTAGAAGAGCAGTGCGCGGCATTCTCAGAGCTGGGTGTTTGCCACCAGCTAGCGCAGCTGGCTGAAGGGCAGCTTTTTATCGGTAACAGCCTGCCTGCACGGCTAATGAATATGCTGGGAAAACATCGTAAAAAGCTGCTTCGAGTATTGGCCAATCGCGGCGCTTCCGGTATCGATGGTTTGATCGCCACGGCTTATGGCGTCAGCTGCACATGTTCGGCACCCACGACCATTGTGCTGGGAGATACCAGCGCGCTGCATGATCTCAACAGTTTGGCGCTGTTAAAGCAGGCCAATCAGCCCCTGGTGGTGGTTATTCTCAATAATGATGGCGGCAGTATTTTTCATATGCTGCCGGTGCCTAAACAGGGGGAGTTGCTGGAGCGCTATTATCGCCAGCCCCATGGGCTGAATTTTGAGTACGCGGCCAAGATGTTTGGGCTTGGTTATTCAGCGCCCGACTCATTGGAGGCCTTCGCGGCGGCTTATACCCAGGCGTTAGAGGTGGGCGTTACGTTGATCGAGGTGAACGTGCCGCATCAACAGGTCGCCGATGATCTTAAGGCGCTTGGTTTAGCAATTCGAGGCGGCGCGCGTGAGCAGTAAATCTCAGGCGCCTACCCTGGTGCTGCTACACGGCCTGCTGGGTAATCGACAGGACTGGAGTGAAGTCATCGCTGGCTTGGAAGGCATCAACTGCCTCGCGCTGGATTTGCCCGGTCACGGCCAGAATCACCACGTGCATGTAGTCTCTTTTGAGGCGTTTAACCATTGGCTTGGCGATACGCTGCTAACCCACGGTATTCATCGTTACTGCCTGCTGGGCTACTCCCTGGGCGGGCGTTTGGCGCTTTACCATGCCAGCCGTCAACCGGTGGGGCTGGAAGCACTCTGGCTGGAGAGTGCCCACCCAGGGCTGCCTGCCAGTGATCGCACTGCACGCCTTGCCCATGACGAACAGTGGGCAAGCCGTTTTGAGCAAGAGCCGCTGAAAGACGTACTGGCCGATTGGTATCAGCAGCCGGTGTTTGCCGATCTCACTGAGCGCCAGCGCAGTCGGCAAATTCAACGTCGCCTATCAAACCGTGGGCCAGCCGTCGCCAATATGCTGCGGTCAACGTCCTTGGCTCATCAGCCCTTGCTATGGCCGTGGCTGGAAAATACCTCGCTACCGGTCAGCTATTTTTCAGGCCAGCGGGACACCAAGTTTCACGCTCTTGCCACTCACTTAGCAACGATGGCCCCGCGCCTGCGCCATATCACGCTGGAGGGGGGCCATAATCTTCATGCTGAGCAGCCGGAGAAAGTTTTAGAACAGCTCAGCTTGTGGTATCGCACGCATGGAGTCACCGGTTAAACCGGCGTTCAGTGGATCAGCAGTAGCCAAGGTAGGCCTACCGCTAGCCATACCACCAGGAACAGTAGCCCGAAGATCGCCCCTAGCTTCCAGAACATCGCACTGGGGAGGTAGCCGCTGCCGTAGTAAACCGGGCTTGGGCCAGTGCCGTAAGGGGTGAGAATGCCCATAAAGCCAAGTGTAGGCAGTAGCAGCAGGATAAACATCTCCATATCCAGCCCGGCAATACCCGATGCCGCCGCCAGAATCACCGGCAATAAAGCGGTGACATGGGCTGTCACGCTGGCAAAGAAGTAGTGCAATAGATAGAAGATGACCACCAGCGCCACCATCGCCATCAGCGGGTCAAAGTGGCTTATCTGCCCACCCACCACATTGCCAAACCAAGTAACGAACCCCACCTGACTTAGTCCGCCTGCTAGTGCCACCAGGGTGGCAAACCATACAAAGGTGTTCCAGGCGGCGCGGTTATCAAGGATATCGCTCCACGAGACGATGCCCGTTAGCAGCATGCCGCAGATGACGATTAATCCCACCAATGATGCTGAGATAATATCGCTGGCAAAAATCCACAGCAGCAGGGCAGAAACGACCATGATGATGAGCACTATTTCGTTGCGTGTCAGTGCGCCTAGCTTGGTTAACTCCTCACCCGCCCAGTCGGAAATTTCGTGACCCGCCTTCACTTCTGGGGCACACAGCCAGTAGCTTAATAGCGGCACTAGCAGCAGTAGCAGAATGCCCACTGGGGCCACCGCCATGAACCACTGCCCCCAGTTAATCTGGATACCGGTGGCGCTTTCGGTGAGCGCAATAGCCAATAGGTTAGGGGCCAGGGCGGTCAAAAATAGTGAGCTGGTAACACAGGTAGAGGCGAGCGCCGTCCACATCAAAAAGCTGCCCATACGCTTCATGCTGGGGTCGTTAGGCAGTGAATCGTAAAGCGGCGGCAGGTTGCGAATGACGGGATAGATCGTGCCCCCGCTGCGGGCGGTGTTGGAAGGCGTAAAGGGGGCAAGAATGCCATCGGCAATCATTACCGCGTAGCCAAGGGTCAAGGTACGTTTACCCATGGTTTTGACCAGCCAGAGGGAAATTCGCCTGCCCAGCCCGGTTTTTTCGTACCCCAGAGCAAACATAAAGGCACCAAAAATCAGCCATACCGTGGAGTTGGTAAAGCCCGACACTGCCCACGAAAATGCTTGGTTGGCAGCGTTAAACCCATCAGCCGCTAGCTGTGCTGGTGAGAACAGTACCCAGGGGGAGAGCAGCGCCACTAAGGTAACGCCGATCAACCCCACCACCGCCCCTGGTAAGGGTTCGAGAATCAAGCCCACCACGCAGCCGAGGAATATGGCGAAAAAATACCACGCATGAGGCGCTAGCCCCTCGGGCGTGGGGATAAATGCAACCACAATGGCAACGGCTAGCGGGGCTAGCAGTTTCCATAATGGCGTAGAGGGTTTTGTAGAAGGCGCCGGAGGTGTTGCTGGAGATCCTGATGAGGATTGCGCACTGCTGTTCATGCGGCTGCTCTCTTCTATGTTAGTAGCAAAAGTCTTACAGGGAGGGGCTCGCTAAACGCATCGCTTAATAGAAGCGCAGCGGTAGAGAGCGAAGTAGATTAGCGCCCAGCTGTTATGGCCCTAATATGGCCTTAGCACCACCCTCAACGGGGCTTTACTTGATGTGCGTCAATAGTTCTTTAGACCAATGCGCAATAAACACTTCGCTGACGAAGGGTATGGTAGTTTCCATCCAGTGATAGGCATCGAAGAGCGTCGCACCTGCGACCTTTGAACCTAGCAAAGGGAAGGGATTGTCATGCAGCAGCGAGATTTCGATATCGTGATTGTGGGTGGGGGAGGTGCAGGCTTGCGTGCTGCTATCGCGGCTGCTGAGCACGCCAAGGAACACAAAACGCCTCAACGTATTGCGCTGCTCTCCAAGGTGTATCCCATGCGCTCCCATACTGTGGCTGCTGAAGGCGGGGCGGCTGCGGTTACCAGCCCAGAAGATTCCCACCAAGCGCACTTTGACGACACGGTATCCGGCGGTGACTGGCTGGTTGAGCAGGGCGTCGTCGACTACTTTGTCCACCACGCCTATCAAGAGCTGGTGCAGATGGAGCGCTGGGGCTGCCCATGGAGTCGCAAGGATGACGGCGAAGTGCAGGTACGCCGCTTTGGGGGCATGAAAACCGCCCGCACCTGGTTTGCCGCCGATAAGACCGGCTTTCATATGCTCCACACCCTGTTTCAAACTTCCCTCAAATACCCCGAGATCGAGCGCTTCGATGAGTACTTTGTGCTCGACCTGGCCGTCCACGAAGGCGCTGTGATTGGTGTGATTGCCCTGGAAATTGCCACCGGTGAGCTGATTCTGCTGCGTACCAAAGCGGTAGTGCTCGCCACCGGCGGCGCGGGGCGTTTGTTCCGCTTTAATACCAATGCGGGCATTGTCACCGGCGATGGGATGGCAATGGCCTACCGTCACGGCGTGGCGCTGCGGGATATGGAGTTTGTTCAGTATCACCCCACTGGCTTACCTGGTTCAGGCATTTTGATTACTGAAGCGTGCCGGGGCGAAGGTGGCATTTTGCTCAATAAAGATGGCTATCGCTATCTACAGGATTACGGCCTTGGCCCGGAAACCCCGCTTGGCAAACCGGAAAACAAGTACATGGAACTGGGCCCGAGGGACAAGCTCTCCCAGGCCTTCTGGCAGGAGCAGCAGGCAGGCCGCACCGGCAAGTATGGTGACAGCGATGTGGTTTATCTTGATCTGCGCCACTTGGGCGAAAAAACCATTCTGGAGCGCCTGCCGTTTATCTGCGAGCTGGCCAAGTCCTATGTCAATGTCGACCCGGTGAAAGAGCCGATTCCTATTCGTCCGGCGGTGCACTACACCATGGGCGGCATTGAAACCAACCCACAGTGTGAAACCACCATCGCCGGGCTCTATGCCGCCGGGGAGTGCGCTTCGGTGGGCCTTCACGGTGCCAACCGCCTGGGCTCAAACTCGTTAAGTGAGCTATTGGTATTTGGCCGCCTGGCCGGTGAACAGGCCAGTCAGCGCGCGGCGCAAACCGAGTGGGCCGATGAACGCCTGCTGGAAGCCCAGGGGGATCGCCAGCAAGCCAAGCTGCTGCGTCTATGTGATGGCACCGGCAGTGCCGAGAACTGGGTAGAGCTCAAGCACGCTATGGTGCAGGCCATGGAGAGCGGCTGCGGGATTTACCGTACCGAAGAGGGCATGCGCCACTCTCTGGATACCATGCGCGAGCTGCGTGCGCGCTTTAATAAAGTTCGCGTTAACGATACCAGCAAGATTTTTAATACCGAGCTACTGGAGTGTTTGGAGCTGGAGTGCGGCCTGGATATTGCCGAAGCCTCCTGTTTGGGCGCGCTTGAGCGCCGTGAATCCCGCGGCGCCCACCAGCGCTTGGACGAGGGTATGCAAAAACGCGATGACGTTAACTACCTCAAGCACAGCCAGGTGTTCTACCAAGGCGATGCTCATGCCGAGCTGCGCTGGCAGGACGTTGATGTGCGGTTTTCTGCCCCGGCTGAGCGGGCTTATGGCGATGCGGGTAAAGGGAGTAAGGCATGAGCACCGATCAAATCACTGCCAAGCGTGTTAGCACTGATAACACCAGCGCGAATAACATCAGTACTAATCACACCAAAACCAAGCACATCAGCGTCAAACGCTACCTACCGGACTCCTCAACTGAGACGTTCTGGCAAGAGTATGACCTACCGGTGGATGACAGCACCTCGCTGCTGGATGCCCTCAACCATATCAAAGAGCAGCTTGATAGCACGCTGAGCTATCGCTGGTCGTGCCGTATGGCGATTTGTGGCTCCTGCGGGGTCATGGTTAACGGCATCCCTAAACTGGGCTGCAAAACCTTCCTGCGCGATTACGAGGGCGATATTCGTATCGAGCCGCTGGCCCACTTTCCGGTACAGCGGGATTTGGTGGTAGATATGGCGATCTTCCTTGAGCACTTGGCGGCGGTGAAGCCCTATCTGATTGACGATAACCCGGTAAAACCCTACGACCCCAATGCGCCGGAAACCTACCGCCAGACGCCGGAGCAACTGGAGCGCTACAAGCAGTTCGCTAACTGCATCAACTGTGGGCTTTGCTACTCCGCCTGCCCGCAGTTTGGGCTTAATCAAGAGTTCCTCGGCCCGGCAGCGCTAACGCTGGCTCACCGTTACAACCTGGACAGCCGCGACAGTGGCAAAAAAGAGCGCATGGCCGAGCTTAACCGCCACGACGGCGTATGGAGCTGTACCTTTGTGGGCTTCTGCTCGAAGGTGTGCCCCAAAAACGTTGACCCTGCCGCTGCGGTAAATCAAGGCAAGGTCGAGGCTGCTAAACATACGCTTATTGCGTTGTTTAAAGGGTAGGAGGAGGAACATCATGGATAAATCATCATCGCAACGCCTGCCACCGCTGAAACGTAACTGGTGGCTAAAGCACCGTTTTTTTAAGCTCTATATGCTGCGTGAAGCCACGGTGCTACCGCTGGTGTTTTTCACGCTCTGTTTACTCGCCGGTATGGTTGCCCTGCTGCAAGGGGCGGAGAGCTGGCAGGGGTGGATTGCCTTTATGGGTTCCCCCATCGTGCTGCTACTGAATCTTTTGGCCTTGGCTGCCAGCCTATACCACGCCGCCACTTTCTTTGTGCTGTTCCCGAGGGTGATGCCGATTCGCATCGCTGGGCATAGCCTGCCCGATCAAGTCATTGTTGCCGGGCAGTGGGCGGGAGTTGTAGTGGTCGCGCTGCTATTTTTCTGGCTATTGGGGAGGGGCTGAACATGAACAAAATAGCCATGAATAAGCCAAGCATGGGCCAAAATAGTGCTCAGCATAAACAAGCCTTTGATGAGCCGCTTTGGTGGGGACTGTTTAGCGCGGGCGGCGTCTGTTTCGCCATTTTACTGCCCGCCGTGATTCTGTTTATCGCCGTTCTACTGCCCCTGGGCCTGCTACCCGCTGAGGAGCTGAGCTATGAGCGGGCATCTTCGCTGCTGTTTAGCGTGCCGGGCTTTCTATTTGTTGGGGCGGTGGTTTGTCTACCGCTATTCCATGCCGCCCACCGCCTGCGCCATGGGATGTTTGATATCAGCGTGGGCAATGACGCACTCAATAAAAAGCTGATGTACGGTAGTGCTGCGCTACTGAGCTTGTTGGCGCTGGGCGTAGTCGTGGCGGGCATGCTGAGCTAAACGGTTCGCTGTCAGCATTTCGTCCCAACAGATAAAAGAGAGTGGCATGATCAACGGACTCACTGAAACAGAACTCTATGCACCGGTAGAGTGGCAGGATCACTCCGATGGCTATCAGGATATTTTGTACCACACCACCGCCGATGGCATTGCACGTATTACCATCAACCGGCCAGAGGTGCGCAACGCCTTTCGTCCGCTAACGGTTAGCGAGATGATACAGGCACTAAGTCGGGCACGTTACGATAGCGCCATTGGCGCGATTATTATCACCGGTGCAGGCGACAAAGCGTTCTGCTCCGGTGGCGACCAGCGTATTCGTGGCGACTACGGCGGTTACCAGGACGAAGAGGGCGCCCACCACCTTAACGTGTTGGACTTCCAGCGCGATATTCGCACCTGCCCTAAGCCGATTATCGCCATGGTGGCCGGTTATGCCATTGGCGGCGGCCATGTGCTGCATATGATGTGCGACCTGACCATCGCCGCCGATAACGCCATTTTTGGCCAGACCGGCCCTAAAGTCGGCTCCTTCGATGGCGGCTACGGCGCCTCTTATATGGCGCGCATTGTGGGCCAGAAAAAGGCCCGGGAAATCTGGTTTCTGTGCCGCCAGTACGATGCCGCCCAAGCGCTTGAAATGGGGCTGGTCAACCATGTGGTACCCCTGGTAGCGCTTGAAAAAGAGAGCGTACGCTGGTGCCGTGAAATGCTGCAGAATAGCCCTATGGCACTGCGCTGCCTGAAAGCCGCACTCAATGCCGACTGCGACGGGCAAGCCGGGCTTCAGGAGCTGGCGGGCAACGCTACTATGCTCTTCTATATGACCGAAGAGGGGCAGGAGGGGCGTAACGCCTTTAACGAAAAGCGCCGCCCGGATTTCTCCCGCTACCCGCGCAACCCGTAATGCAGCTGGCGCTTTACCGCTACACTCTACCGTTTCGCCAGCCGCTGATGTTTAAAGGTATACGGCTGGCCAGGAGAGAAGGGCTGCTAGTAACGATCAACGGCCAGTGGGGCGAGATAGCCCCGCTGCCTGGCTTCTCCACAGAAACCCTCGCCGAGGCGGAAGCTGAAAGCCTGGCCTGCCTTGCTGCTATAAAGCGCGGTGATAAAGCCACACCAACGCTACCTTCAGTGCAGTTTGGGTTCGACTGCGCCCAGCGCCAATGGCCTGCAATTCTTTCCCCACTTTTGCGCCCCTATCCACTGCTCCAAGGGGCGCCTGCGGCGCTGTTAGGCAATCTTGATAATATCGTAGCCGGATGGGGGGATTTACCGCCGACTCGGCTCAAACTAAAAGTGGCGCGCTATGCTATGGAGGAGGAGCTGGCGCTGATTAACCAGCTGGCTACTCGGCTACCCTCCGCCCAACTGATTCTGGATGCCAATGGCGGCTGGACGCGGGAAGAGGCTCAGCGTTTCTGCACGTGTCTTCCCCTTGACCATATCGACTACCTGGAAGAGCCCTGCGCCGCTTTTGCGGACAGCATCGCCGTGGCCGAGGCAACGGGAGTATCCATTGCTCTGGACGAAACGCTATCTCGCCAAGACGCTTGGTATTATCACCCACAGCTTAAAGCCCTGGTGATCAAACCCACCTTGATTGGCTCGCTAAATGCCTGCCAAGCACTCGTGCAACGAGCTCGAGCGGATAATCTGCGTGTAGTTATCTCTTCCAGCTTTGAGTCTGATCTAGGCCTTGGGCAGCTTGCCCGCCTAGCAAGCGAGTGGACGCCCAATGAGCCGCCGGGACTGGATACGGGGCATTGGTTAGCTGAGCGAGTTACCTCTGCCGCAGGCGAAGTGATGACAGAAAACATGCACTGTCTCTTTAAAATGGAAAATTCAGCGTGATAGATACCTGCCCTATCCACTACTGGGCGAAAGAGACCCCCGAGCATATTGCGATAGAGGCTGGCTCTGTGCGCCTTAGCTACCGAACGCTCAATCGCCGGGTGGCGTCTTTAGCGCAGCAGCTTGCGCGTGTAGGTTTTGTGCCCGGTGATCGCTTAGTGGTGCCCGCCAAAGGCTCGCTTAAATCCCTACTGTTGGCGTGGGCCTGCTTGCGAGCAGGGGTTATTTTTTGTCCGCTGAATCCTGCGTCCCCTATTTCCCAGCAGCTCACTCTGGCCAAACGTTTGCAGGCTGAGCGGGTTTGCCAAACGGAGAGTGACCATCATTACCCTGCCGAGCTAACGCCGATTACCCTCGATTTCCTGGCGGAAGCTGATGTGGGTGAGACTTCGGTGCTGGGTGGCAGCCAGCTGTGCAACACGATTTTCACCTCCGGTTCCAGCAGTACGCCCAAGGCAGTGCTGCACCGCGTGGGGAATCATTTGGCCTCTGCCAGTGGGTCGGCGTCGTTTATTCCCGTTGACCAAAAAAGTGGCTGGCTGCTATCACTGCCGCTGTTTCATATTGGCGGCTACGCGATCCCGTTTCGTGTCTTTCTTGCCGGTGGGCGTGTGATCCTCGACGATGCTCCCCAGTCATTTGCAGAGCGCCTTGAGCAGCAGGCGATTAGTCATCTTTCATTGGTGCCCACCCAGCTCTGGCGGTTGCTGCAAGCGGGCTTTTCGCCCCAGCGCACTCAGTTGCGGGAACTGCTGCTGGGCGGCGCGGCGATTCCAGCGCCATTGGTGGCGCGGATGGTCGCGCTGGGACTAACACCGAAAGTTAGCTATGGGCTATCCGAGATGGCCAGCCAAGTCTGCACTGGCATTCCTACTGCACCGGGCGTCGTTGGCAGGCCATTGCCGGGCCGTGAGGTCAGGGTGGTCGATGGGGAAATTCAGCTGCGCGGCGAAACTCTATTCTGCGGCTATTTGAGCAATGGCGAGGTTGATCCAGCCCTCAACGACGAAGGCTGGTTTGCCACCCGGGATAAGGGCCATTTCAATGTGGACGGGGCGCTGGTGGTGGAAGGGCGGCTCGATAACGGTTTTATTTCCGGGGGCGAAAATATCCAACCGGAAAGTATAGAACAGCGCTTGGTTGACCACCCCGGCATTGCCCAGGCGCTGGTGGTAGCCGTACCCCACCCCGAGTGGGGCGAGCGCCCGGTGGCGTTTATTGATTGGCACGGGGAGGCCGCAACCGGGCAGACGCTAAGCGCCTGGGTGCGTGAGGCACTGCCCGGCTTTATGGTGCCCGATGCCTGGTTAGCTTGGCCGCCTGGGGTAGGCTTTAAACCTTCCCGCAAGCATTTTGCTGAGCTTGCGCGGGCACACGTGAATTCTGCCGTTTAACGACGCGATCTATTGGTGACCTAAGATTTATTCCGCTAGGCCAGCAGCTTCCAGCATCGCGTGGAGCAGAACGTTACACCCTGCATGGACGTGCTCCGGCGTGGCGCTTTCGATC
Source organism: Vreelandella neptunia (assembly GCF_022489065.1). Classification (GTDB taxonomy): domain Bacteria; phylum Pseudomonadota; class Gammaproteobacteria; order Pseudomonadales; family Halomonadaceae; genus Vreelandella; species Vreelandella neptunia_A. The sequence goes on from NZ_JAKVTW010000005.1 coordinate 19,908, forward strand.
TCGTTATGGCTTATGCCATCTTTGCAGGGAATAAAGATCATCGCGGCCGGTGCTACGCGGCCAATAAACATCGCATCGTGGCCTGCGCCGCTGATGATATCCATGTGCGATAGGTTGAGCTTCTCCGCTCCTTCACGCACCGCATCAACACATTCCTTATTGAAGTGTTCCGGGGCAAAGTCAGCCGTGGGGGTTAATTCATACTCCAGCCCATGACGTTGGCAAATTTCCTCCACTGCAGCGGTCACCTCCTGGCCCATCGCGATAAGCGCTTCAGGCTCCCAGTGGCGCATATCCAAGGTCATTTTGACTTGGCCGGGAATCACGTTACGTGAACCTGGGTGCAGGGTCATACAGCCGACCGTGCCGCGCCCGTGGGGCTGATAGTCATGGGCAATACGGTTAAGCGCTTGGGTAACCTCTGCTGCGCCCATCATGGCGTCGCGGCGTAGGTTCATGGGAGTAGGACCCGCGTGGGCTTCAAGTCCGGTCAGGGTTAAATCAAACCACTTCTGACCAAGCCCGCCGATCACTACGCCAATCGTGGTGTCTGTATCCTCAAGAATTGGCCCCTGCTCAATGTGCGGCTCAAAGTAGGCTTTTATCTCGCTTGGCGAAACGCTATCGCTACCGCGGTAATGGATGGCGTCTAGAGCATCGCTTACCGTCACGCCATCGGCGTCGGTGCGCGTCATCATGGCGTCAAATTCGAGCACGCCGCTGAACACACCGGAACCCATCATGCAGGGTGGGAAGCGGCAGCCTTCTTCATTGGTCCAGGCGACAACTTCAATAGGAGACTGAGTAGTGATTTTGTGCTGGTTAAGGGTGCGAATCACTTCTAAGCCGGAGAGTACACCAAAGCAGCCGTCGTACTTGCCGCCGGTAGGCTGGCTATCCAGGTGACTGCCCGCCATCACGGTTTTGGCGTTAGGGTCGCTGCCTTCTCGACGAGCAAAAATATTGCCGATATTATCGATGCGAATCGTGCAGCCTTCAGCGCGGCACCATTGAATAAACAGATCCCGCCCCTGGCGTTCTAAATCGGTGAGCGCCTGACGGTTAACGCCGCCTTTGGCTGTGGCACCTAGCTTGGCCAACTCCATAAGCGATTCCCAAAGTCGATCGCTGTCAGTGCGTAAGTCAGCGATGGCGATTTTCGGTTCAATAAGCGAGTTCATATCAATTCCTTTTATTGAGCACGGAAGAAGCTGGCGACTCCCCGATTTATTATTTGGCTCATTGCTAGAGTAGAGACAAAAAAGCCAGTGATACGTATACATTCTCTAACGTGAACAAAAGAAAAGCGTAATTTTATAAACGTGTGTGGTGGCGCATGCTGAGACCATGTCTCATAGCGATGGAGCTAGACACCATGTTTGGAATTAAAAGCAAAACGACACCTAAAGCCTCGCGTACCTCATCAGCAGATACGTCGTCTAAAACAGCACTCAACCAGCACTACTGGATGCCGTTCAGCGCCAACCGCGATTTCCATGCCAATCCGCGTGTGATCGCTGGGGCGGAAGGGCGTTACTACATTGATGACCAGGGCCGTAAGCTATTTGATTCGCTTTCCGGGCTATGGACTTGCGGCGCGGGGCATAACCGCGAAGAGATCCAAAAGGCCGTGTCAGCGCAGTTAGGCAGCCTCGATTTTGCGCCAGGTTTTCAGCTTGGCCATCCGCTGGCGTTCAAGCTTGCGGAAAAAGTCGCTAGCCTCACACCTGCTGGGCTTGACCATGTGTTTTTCACCAATTCGGGTTCAGAAGCCGCTGATACCTCTGTCAAAATGGCCAAGGCCTACTGGCGGTTAAAAGGTAAGCCTGAGAAAACCCGCATGATTGGCCGTGCCAAGGGCTATCACGGGGTGAATATCGGTGGTACCAGCCTGGGCGGTATCGGTGGCAACCGTAAACACTACGGTCAGTTGCTGGATGTATCGCACCTACCGCACACTCTCCAAGCGGGCCACGCTTACACCCGTGGCCAAGCGGAAACCGGTGCCGAACTTGCCGATGCGCTGCTTGACCAAATTGCCCTTCACGATGCCTCTACTATTGCAGCGGTGATTGTTGAGCCGATGTCTGGCTCGGCGGGCGTCATTGTGCCACCTAAAGGCTATCTGGATCGGCTGCGCGAAATCTGTACCGCTCACGATATTCTGCTCATTTTCGATGAAGTGATCACTGCCTTTGGGCGCAGTGGCGCGACCACAGGCGCGGAAGCCTTTGGCGTGACGCCGGATATCATGAACGTGGCCAAGCAGATTACAAACGGCGCCATTCCTATGGGTGCGGTAATAGCTTCCAGCGAGATTTTCGACACCTTTATGCACGCTGGTGGCCCCCAGCATGCCGTCGAGTTCTCCCATGGTTATACGTATAGCGCCCACCCGGTGGCTTGCGCGGCGGGTCTAGCGGCGCTTGAAATGATGGAGCGTGAAAACTTCCCCGCTCAGGTTAGCGCCATCGCGCCCGCCTTTGAGCAGAAACTTCACGCCCTGCAAGGTCGCAATCACGTCGTTGATATTCGTAATTATGGTTTGGCAGGGGCGATTCAGCTAACGCCGCGAGACGGCGACCCCATTATTCGGCCACGGGATGCGCACATGGCGCTCTGGGAAGCGGGGTTCTATGTGCGCTACGGCGGCGACACGCTGCAGTTTGGCCCTCCGTTTGGCACCAACGAAGCCGAGCTTGAGCGCCTGTTCGACGCCGTGGCGACCACCTTGGATTCGTTAGCATAATCTACTGATCAACTTCAGAGAGTTTAAAAATGAGTGATGTTTCCCACCTGATTAACGGTGAATTAGTTCGAAGCCAGCGCACGCTGGATGTGACTAATCCCTCAACGGGCAAAGTGATTCGCCAAGTGGCGGATGCCAATGCTGCCGACGTAGAGCGTGCCATTTCTGCCGCCCAGGCGGCATTTCCCGCTTGGCGCGATACCCCGCCTGCTAAGCGCGCCCAGGTAATGTATCGCTTTAAACAGTTGCTTGAAGATAACGCTAACCGTTTAGTACAACTGGTCAGCGAAGAGCATGGTAAAACCCCTGAAGACGCCATGGGCGAGCTTAAGCGTGGCATCGAAAACGTCGAGTATGCCTGCGGCGTGCCAGAACTGCTTAAAGGTGAATACTCCCACAACGTAGGGCCGGGCATTGATGCCTGGTCTAACTTCCAGCCCTTAGGCGTGGTGGCGGGCATTACGCCGTTTAACTTTCCCGCCATGGTGCCGCTATGGATGTATCCCATGGCGATCGCCTGCGGTAACACCTTCATCCTTAAGCCTTCAGAAAAAGACCCTTCATCAGCCATGGCGGTAGCTGAACTACTTCAAGAGGCGGGGCTTCCTAAAGGCGTGATGAATGTGATTCACGGCGGTCGCGAAGCGGTAGAAACGCTGCTGGACTCCAAAGCGGTTAAAGCCATTTCCTTTGTTGGCTCAACGCCCGTAGCGGAAGCGATTTACTCGCGTGGCTCCGCTGCTGGTAAACGCGTTCAGGCCTTGGGCGGGGCGAAAAACCACGCCGTCGTGCTGCCGGATGCCGACCTGGAAAACGCCGCCAATACGCTAATGGGCGCAGCATTTGGTAGCTGCGGCGAGCGCTGCATGGCAATTTCGGTGGCGGTATGTGTCGGTGATAAAACGGCCAATCGCTTAGTCGAAACCATGCTGCCTAAAATTGCTCAGTTAAAAGTCGGCCCCGGCACTAAAAAAGATCTGGATATGGGACCGCTTGTAACGGCAGAGCACCGGGATAAAGTGCTAAGTTTTATCGAAGATGGAGTGAAAGCCGGGGCAACGTTGGTCGCCGATGGTCGTGATCTGCAAGTCGCTGGTTACGAGGAGGGCTACTTCGTGGGTGGCTGCCTGTTCGATAACGTCACCGCCGAGATGCGCATCTACCAGGAAGAGATCTTTGGCCCGGTACTTTGTGTGGTTCGAGTTGGCAGCCTGGATGATGCCATGCAACTGATTAACGACCATGAGTACGGCAATGGCACCTGCCTGTTCACCCGCGATGGCGAAGCCGCTCGGCGCTTTACCGATGGTGTAGAAGTGGGCATGGTCGGGGTAAACGTGCCGCTGCCAGTACCGGTGGCCTACCACAGCTTTGGTGGTTGGAAGCGCTCGCTGTTTGGTGATCTTCACGCCTACGGCCCGGATTCAGTGCGTTTCTATACCCGGCGCAAAGCGGTTTCCCAACGCTGGCCGTCGGTTAGCGAAGCGACAACGGCGGAGTTCTCGTTCCCCGCCAATCAAAGTTGACGTCTTGGGGTAACTAGGACATCTTCTCAGCACCACCGCACTGCGGTGGTGCTTTTTTTGGTCGTTTACTTTAGCTGTAAGGAATAAAGGCACCGTGGCGCGAACTCAGGACGAAATTCGGCAAACCAACGTTAAAAAGATACTTTTGGCAGCGGAGCAGCTATTCGCCGAAAAAGGCTACGCCGGTGCCTCCATGGGTGAAATCGCCAATCTGGCCGATATTCCCAAGTCTAACGTTCACTACTACTTCTCCACCAAAAAAGCACTCTACCAAGATGTATTGCTAGAGCTTTTAGAGGTATGGAAGCAGGACGCGCTCTGCTTTGAGCTCTTCGATGACCCCCGCGTGGTACTTTCCAGCTATATCCGCGCCAAGATGACCCACTCCCGCAATCGCGCCCACGGCTCAAAAGTATGGGCGGCCGAAGTGATGCAGGGCGCCCCGATCCTTAAGGAGCGCCTGCGCGATAACCTCTACGAATGGGCCAAGCTCAAAGAGTCGAAAATTCGTGAATGGGTGGAGTCCGGGCAGATCAATCCCGTCGAGCCTTCCTATCTGCTCTATATGATCTGGGCCTCCACCCAGCACTACGCCGATTTTGATTACCAAATCTACCTGCTCAACGATAACCAACCGCTGGACGACCTGCAGTTTGAAAAAGCCGTTCAGTCGGTGACTTCGGTGATTTTGAAGGGCATTGGGCTGACGGCATAGCTGAGAAAAGATGGCTTGAAAGCTTATAAGTAGACACCTAGACTATGGTTATATAGTTTAGGTGTCTACTTATGGATCAAATGATCGCTCGCCAACGCTTGGATGCTTGGGATCATCAGGGGCGCACTGTCTTCACGCTGCGAGATCTCGCCAAACTGTTCCATGAAGATAGCCCGAAAACGCTGCAAGAGGGCGTGAACCGCCTCCGTCGTCATGGGGTACTTGAGGGTGTTGCGCGGGGTATCTATCACTATGTGCTATCTCGAACCCCAGACGCTTATCGGCTGGAGCGTATCGCTCGAGCCATGCGCCGGGGCGAATACAGCTATGTTTCTTTAGAGTCTGCCTTATCTGAATATGGCGCTATCTCACAGATTCCGGTTGATCGACTGACGATTATGACGACCGGCCGAAAGGGAACCTACCGGACACCTTATGGCACCATCGAGTTTACCCACACGCGGCGCCCAATCACCGAACTTATGGGCCGCATGAAGGATATTGGCCGCCCTCTCAAGATTGCGACGCCAGAAGCCGCTTGGGCTGATCTAAAACGTGTAGGGAGAAATAACCACTTAGTGGATGTCGAGGTGCTAAATGAGCCGGATTGAGCCTGGTGATTATGAACAGCTAGTGGCGAGGGCAATGGAGGATCCAGCGCGTAAAGCGATGCGTCCGGTGATTGAAAAGGAGCTGCTGCACTTTGATATTTTGTATGCTCTTGATCGGGAGGGGTTGTTAGATACGCTGACGTTCCAGGGTGGGACTTGCTTGCGGCTTTGCCGGGGATCTCCGCGATTCAGTGAAGACCTGGGTTTTGCGGGAGACCGAGACTTTAAACGCCAAGATTTTCTGCAAATAAAAGAATGTATTGAAGAGTATGTCAGTCGCCGCTATCGCCTAGTGGTGACGTTCAAAGCCCCCAAAGAGCTAAGAGACTATCCTCGCTACGCCGATGTGCGTGTCGACAAGTGGCAGGTTGCTGTTGTGACAGCGCCGATGCGCCCAGACATTCCTAAGCAGCGAATCAAATTGGAGATCGCCAATATTCCTGCCTACACTCGTGAGGCACATGCCATACAGATTAATTATCCTTTTCTGCCGGATGGTTATAGCGATCTTTTGGTAGTCACTGAGAGTGACGATGAGATCATGGCAGATAAACTTGTCTCGTTGGTAAATACGAAAAGGTATGTACGCCACCGGGATATTTGGGATCTGCAGTGGTTAAAACAGCAAGGCGCAACACTCAATCTTGATTTGCTTCAGCGCAAACTCTCGGATTATAGCGTTGAAGGTTACTCAGCCAAGGCGCGCGGCATGATTGAGCGTTTGCCAAACATCATTTCAGGCACAGACTTTCACTCCGAAATGACGAGATTTCTACCCACTGACACGCTGGCGCGAACGCTGGATAATCCGCTATTTGCTAGCTTTCTTTCGAGAGAACTCACAGCGTTGCTTAGTTCGGTTGTCGCAGCGCTAGACGGGCCTGATCCAAACACACGACCTCCTGAATTTAAGCTTTGAAAACTAATTTACCTGCTCAACGATTTTAAAAGTCGTTCAGTCTGCTATCAGGCGAGGCGTTGAAGGAGCACTCGAAATCCCTTTTACGACGACCCCTGTTTTTCAGTTACTGTTAACAAAAGAGGGCATGTTCTGATGATACGAAATCTTGTTGGTTTTCTCCCTCTGCTTATTACAGCCCTTTTATGTGCTCAAAGTGCTTATGCCCAATCAACAGTTCAAACGTTAGACATCGAATCTGAAGAGGGCGCAGCGCTATTAGGTCGCCTGCGTGAAGGTGGGCTGGTGATGTTTATTCGCCATGCCGATACAGCCGGGCAGCAATGCGACACCTATAACTATAGCGCTGGGCGAGCAGGACAACGCAACATCTCACCAACAGGACGCGAACAAGCGGTTCAGCTCGGTGAACGGATTGAGGAACTCGAAATACCTATCGCGGAACCGATCCTGTCTGGCCCGGTGTACCGTGCGCGTGATACCGCTGAACTGGCTTTCGGCGTCGATAGAGTCAGCGTAACCGATAGCCTGCTCGCGGATGATTATGCCCGTGGGCGTCTCGACTGGGTGTTGTCAGAGCATCGACGTCTGTTCAGTGAGCCTGTGGCGAAAGGAGAAAATCGCGTTCTAGTTGGTCACCGCACTCCTGCTCAAATGATTTTCGGAAGCATCGTTTCCGGCACAGGTTTGCCGGAAGCTGGCGTTCTAGTGCTGGAGCCTCGCGTGTCTGAAGACAGCAAACTGCTGGGTGTTCTGGAAATTGTCCCGGCTATTGATGGTGGTAATCCACCCTGTTCGTAGGGTTGACGCGATGACCGTTCGATATGTTGCCTATGTTGTCTAAGTCTAAAACTTCATAGGGCTTAGTCTTTATCAGTAGCCGCCTGCTCAGCAATCAAGCACAGCAGCTCATACATAATGGTCGCGCCCAGCAGTGCGGTATTGCCGCTTTGGTCAAAAGGTGGAGAGACTTCCACCACATCGGCGCCGATGATTGGTAGGCCGCGAAAACCGCGCACCAACTTAAGCGCTTGCAGGCTGGTGAGGCCACCTACTTCTGGGGTGCCGGTGCCCGGGGCAAAGGCGGGGTCGATGCTATCGATATCGAACGAGAGATAAACCGAGCCCTCACCCACTACGCGGCGGGCTTCGGCGATGACCGCTTCAATCCCAAGTGCATCAACTTCCTCCATAAACATCACCCGCATGCCGCTAGCGTCAGAATAATCCCAGCCTTGGGTGGTGTTTTGTGCGCCGCGAATACCAATCTGCACCGTGCGTTTAGGATCAATCAGGCCATGTTCGCAGGCGAGCCGGAAGGGGCCGCCGTGGTGAAATTTTGAGCCCTGAAACTCATCCCACGTGTCGGTGTGGGCATCGATATGGATGAGGCCCACTGGACCATCGGACGCTAAACCACGCAGAATCGGATAGGTAATCGAGTGGTCGCCACCGGCACTTAGCGGGATAACGCCTGCCCGGCGAATGGCACTGTAATAAGCGGCAATATCATTGGAGACTTGCTCAAGATCGTAGATCGACGAAAAGCGCACATCCCCAATGTCGGCAATACGTGCCTGAGCAAACGGGTCTAGCCGGGTAACATGATGCAGGCTGCGCATCATGCTCGACTGGTTGCGAATCTCACGAGGGCCGTGGCGGGTGCCTGGGCGATTGCTGACGCCGCCATCAAACGGAATGCCGACCAGGGCAATATCAAGCTCCTCCAATGAGTCGGCGAGCGGTGCACGCAAGAAGCTGGCTATTTCGCGATAGCGTGGTTCTTGGTGCGGTAGGTAACTTTCGCCAGTGGCGGCATTGCGGCGATTACCGTCGGTGCCCTTGGCCATTTTGCTCTCCTTATCGGGTTAGGCTCGCTAAGCTGGCGGCCAGTAGTTGAGTGCCTGCAACTGCATCATCGAGTTCAGTATGCTCGTCCGGGTGGTGGCTAAGGCCATCGCGGCAGGGCACAAACAGCATTGCCGTTGGGCAGTGGTTGGCGAGGTGGATGGCGTCATGAAAAGCACCTGACACCAATCTCGGTGCGGTTATTCCCAGTTCATTGGCTGTGTCATCAAGTAACGCAGTCAGTGTTGCGGGAAACGCGACTGGCTCAACCCGAGATAGCGGTGTCAGGGTTGCTTGGCAGCCCGCCCAGGTCTGCTGCGCAAGCTGATTAAATTTGGCTTCCAGCGCTTTGAGCGTTAGCGCTTCGGGGTGGCGTAAATCAATGCTGAAGGAAACGTAGTCAGGAATGGTGTTTACCGAGCCAGGACTAACGGCGAACTTGCCGATGGTAAAGCGCACCCGGTCTTCGTTGTCTTTCGCGGCTTCCCGTAACGCAGTTGCCAGTGCACAGGCGCCCTCTAACGCATCGCGGCGCATAGCTCGCGGGGTAGTGCCCGCATGGTTGGCACTTCCTGCTACGGTTACTTCGAACCAACTAACGCCCTGAATTCCTTCCACAACACCTGCGGAAGCACCGGTGCGCTCCAATATTGGGCCTTGCTCAATATGCAGTTCCAGGAAGGTGTGCATGGGCGACGCCAATGGGCGGCGTGGCACACCTGCGGCGTCAAGCTCCGTCAAGCAAGTATCTAAAGCACTTCCCAGGCTGACGCCGTCGCTGTCTTCAACCTGGCGCGTTTCATCGAGGCTGCGCACGCCGCAAAATACCGCTGAACCCGAGGTGCCGGGGGAGAAGCGCGCGCCCTCTTCGTTGGTCCAACTCACCAGCGATAGCGGGCGGCGCGGGGCAAAGCCAGCCTGTTTAAGTGCGCGAAGTGCTTCAAGGCCAGCAAGCACGCCGAGTGCGCCATCGTACTTACCACCTGCCGGTTGGCTATCCAAGTGACTGCCGGTAACCACGGGAGCAAGCTCAGGGTCGCTGCCGGGAATATCAAGAAACACATTGCCGATGACGTCTACGCTTGCCGTTGCCCCCAGCGCACTGGCCTGCTCAATCAGCCACAGCCGCGCCCGGGTATCGTTGTCGTCAAGCGCAAGGCGCGCCACACCACCATCTGAACGAGCACCAAATTTGGCCACCGTTGCCAAATCATTGGCTAAACGCTCTGGGTTAACCGCTCTCGCTATCGCCTTGATATCTAACAAAGAGCTGTCAGTTGGATGATTGATGTGGCTGTACATTAGGCTCTCCAGGGTTGTTTGTTATTCGTAAACTTCGAAATGCACCTCGACGGGTACGCAGTCTGCGCCGTTGATTGGGATGATGTCTTGAGGGCAGGCGGACATTGCCACAATACAGTCCATTTCAGCGCGTAGCTCAACATAGTCGCCCGCTTTTGAAACCGGCGGGCACCAGTCGACTTTCATCTGGGCGTTAACCGGAATATTCATCCACAGGTTGAATGGCTGGGGCACTTCGGGTGCCTCTGTGCCAATGGCTTGCATGGCTAAGCGCAGGTTGTCGGCACAGCTATCATGATAGCCCTCTACGCCCAGCGTCATATAGCGGAACAGGTCACAGGCGGCCATCAACGTATCGTGAATGCCCGGCGAGGTGTCGGCGGTGAGGGTCATAATGGGGCGGCGACGGTTACTCATCAGTGGGTCGCCTACCTGAGGAATCAGCCCACTCAACCAGGCGCGGCCATGCTCCCAGGACATAAACTCATTGGGGTTAGCGGTGCTGAACGCCCAGGTATCGCACACCTGAGTGCCATGAGTATTGATAATACGGATAGTTTGCCCGGCCTTTAGGCGAACTGCCTTGCCGCCGCGGGCGGCGACTTCGTAACGTTCGCCGAGCACTGGCGTGCCATCGGGGGAAATGGGGTTGTCCAGGGTGTGATTGTGACCACAGGGCTCACTATTGCTGTGGGGCAATTGGTCAATGCGCGCGTGGTCAAAGCGTGTGTCAGTACTCATAGGATGCTCCAGGTGTGTCGTAATGGTTTTAGCTAATCGGTGCTTGTCTGTCGAATCAGTCGATATGGCGCTCGCGCCAAGTATTCAGAAACTGTTGCAGGCGCTCGCTTTTGGGTTGGCGGAATAACGTGGAGGGCGGGCCACTTTCTACCACGCGGCCTTGATCCATAAAGATCACCCGGTCAGCGACTTTGGCGGCGAAGCCCATCTCGTGGGTGACGATCACCATGGTCATGCCATCGGCGGCCAGCTTCTTCATCACGTCCAGCACTTCACCGACCAGCTCAGGATCAAGCGCTGAGGTAGGTTCATCGAAGAACATCACCCTGGGCTTCATGGCGAGCGCCCGGGCAATGGCCACGCGCTGTTTCTGGCCACCGGAAAGGCTCTCGGGGAAATGGCCAGCACGATCAGCCAGGCCGACTTGTTCGAGCATCGCCATGCCGTCTACATCGGCATCACGGCGAGACAGACCGTTAACCAAGCGCAGCGCCTCGGTCACGTTCTCAAGCGCAGTACGGTGGGGCCAGAGATGAAAGTGCTGGAACACCATGCCGACCGGGGCGCGCACTTCATCGACGCGCTTTTCGCTGGTGCGCACACGTTTACCGCTGCGGTCCTCATAGCCCAACAACTGGCCATCGATATAGACGCTGCCGTGATCATAAGGCTCCAAAAACGCCAAACAGCGCAGCAGCGTCGATTTACCCGAGCCGGAGGGGCCAATCACACAGACCACCTCGGAAGGGGCGAGGCTAAAGTCGATGTTGGTCAATACTTCCAGCTCGCCAAACTGCTTACTAATGCCATGTGCCTCAACAATGGCTTTTTGGCGGGTAGGTGTAGGCGCTGAGAGCGTGTCAGCCGTTGGCATGGGAGTTATCCTTTTGAGCGACTTGGCGCGGTTAACGATTAGCTAAGCGTTTTTCCAGTGCATAGCCGCCCCGGGCAACCAGTTCAATCATTAGCCAGTAGAGCAGCGCCACTGCTAGGTAGGGTTCAATGACCTGGAAGGTCTGGTTAACGATCGTGGTCGCATTTTTAGTCAGATCGTCCACCGAGATAATTGAAATCAGGGCGGACTCTTTCACCAAAATGATGAGTTGGTTAGTGCTGGGCGGTACGATCAAGCGCGCCATTTGAGGAATTTGAATGCGTATTAGCGCGTGCCAGGGGGAGATGCCGATCATCCGTGCCGCTTCAAGCTGCCCTTTCGGAATCGACTTGAAGCCGCCACGATAAATTTCCGCAAAGTAACCCGCGCCATAGAGGCCTATTCCAACAACGCCAGCGATGCTAGCGCTCAACGTCAAACCGATGCTGGGGCCGCCGTAATAGAGCAGGAACAGCAGAATCAGCAGCGGCACGCCGCGGCATATCTCCACATAGCAGGCCACCGGGTAGCTGAACAACCGTGGATTGGCCAGCCGCAGCGCTGCCAGTACCAATCCCAATGAAAGCGCTACTAGGCAGCCTAATAAGCAGATCCACAGGGTGTTCCATAACCCTTGCAGAATCAGGCCTCGCGCTTCCCAGAGCAGGGCAATATCTAACATAGCGGACACTCCCTTATTCTGTGGCCAGGCCGCCGACCATGCGGCGTTCTAAGTAAGCGCTGATGCGTGCCAGCACCAAATTGACCGCGAGATAAAGCAGCGCGGCAGCCAAATATGTTTCCAGCGGCTGAAAGGTGCGCGAAGCAATTTGTTCGCTGACGCGCATGAGTTCGGTGACCGCAATTACTGAGATCAAAGAAGAGTTTTTGAGAATAGTGATGATCTCGTTGGTTAACGGCGGCAGCGTCAGTCGAAATACCTGGGGCATAATAATCCGCCTGCGGGTTTGCCAAGCGGAGATGCCCGCCATGCGCGCCGCTTCTATTTGCCCTGCGGGAATATGGCTGATACCACTGCGGAAAATTTCCGCCTGAAAAGCAGTAGTATTCAGCGTTAAGGTCAAAATAGCCGCGTGAATAGGCGCTATCTCAATGCCGATTTCTGGGAGTAAGTAATAGACCAACAGCAGTTGCAGCAAAATAGGGGTGCCACGCCAAAAGCTGCGGTAAAGCCCACAGGGCCAGCGCACCAGGCGGTACCGGCTGGTCAAACCAAAGGCCAGCAAAACGCCTAATACCAAGCCCAATGCGATGGCGGAAAGCGAGACCACCAAAGTGGTGGTCAAGCCTTTAAGCAGCACAGGGTAGTGGTTGAGTAATATCTCAAACATGATGCACCCTTAGAAAAAAGAGAATCGGCTTAGCGAACTTCGTGCCGATTTACTCGGGAGCAGGCAGCTCTAGTGGCAGCTCCATTGGGCCGCCGAACCACTTCTCTTGTAATTCTTCCAGGGTGCCGTCTTCATTGAGGCGTTGGATCTGCTCATCCATGAAGGCGTTAAGCGATGCGCTTTCTTCGTCATTACGCCCTGCCCAACTGAAATAGACCGGATCACCGAAGGTGCCTACCACTTCAAATACATCTGGGCGGGTGCGCTCGGCTTCGAGCAGGTTAGGAAGACTATTGATCACCACATCGACACGGCCAGTGCCCAGCTCGGCGTAGGCTTCGTCAACGCCCGTGTAGGTGCGGATATCTTCCACGGGCGTGCCCGCTTCCTCAAGCTCGGCGGCCAAGGCTTCTAGTGCTTCCAGTTGAGCGGAACCCGCTTGAGCGGCGGCGACTTTGCCGGCGATATCTTCAGGTGAGCTGATGTCATCCTCGCCAGCGCGTTTGAGAATCGCCATGGTGGCATCGGCAATCGGCGCGCTTAAGTGGTAACGCTCCATGCGCTCTGGGGTGGCGGTGACCGAGGTGATCACGTAGTCAAAACGCTCGCGCTCCAGGCCCGGCAGAATTCCTTGCCAGGGCAGATCCATACGGATCAGCTCAACACCCTCAAGCTCTTCCATGATGTGTTCCATTATGTCGGCGGAGTAGCCGACAATTTCGCCATCTTCAATGTATTCAAAAGGGGCGAAGCGCGCTTCAGTGCCGACAGTAAAGGTGCCATCTGAGCGAATGTCGTCTAACAAGTCGCTATGAGCAGTAGTGGCGAAGCTAACGCCAAGTAGGAGGCCTGCGGTAATCGTGTGGATGCGTTGCATGGGGATGCTCCTCGGGTGGTGATACTCGAATCAGCGGCAAAGGCCTGCTGAGCAAGAACCCCTTGAGTAAAGCAGGCGTTATGCAACAATAAAACTGCTAGTTTTCGATGTTCATACCCATTTTATTGATGTGATTTGCACTAACGTAGAGCACTCTAATGAAACTCTCAGCTGCTGACCTTAAAAGCCTCTCGGTATTCCTTGCGGTGACCGAGCACCGCGGTTTCGCCGGTGCGCAAACGGCGCTACACATGAGCCAGTCCGCCATCAGTTTTCATATCCGTGCGCTTGAGGAGAGGGTGGGGTTCACCGTATGCAACCGGGGGCGGCAGGGGTTTGAACTGACCGAGCGGGGCGCCATTGTGTATGAGCGCGCTAAATTGCTGCTTGCTTCGGTAGACGATTTTGATAGCGAGATGAGCGAGCTGCGCAGCTCGGTTTACGGCACGCTGCGTTTAGGCGTGGTCGATAACACCATTATGGATGTGGACCTTGACCTACAGGGGGTGATTGGCGAGTTTCTACGCAAAAACCCCAAAGCGCGGCTCAATATTACGGTAGGTAGTCCTGACCGCTTAATAGGCGAGATCGCTAACGGTGAAGTACAGCTCGGTATCCTGCCGGAAACCGCGCAAATGGCAGGCTTGCAGCACCGCCAGGTCTATACCGAAGTACACGGTATTTATTGCGCAAAAAAACATCCGCTATTTACCCGCGACAGCACCCTGTTAACGGTCAATGAGGTGATCAACCACCCCTTTGTGGTGCGTCCTTATGCCAACCTGCAAGAGCTTAAAAGCTTTCCTAACGCCCAGGTGGGCGCCCATGCTTCGAATATGGAGGCTCAGGCGCTGCTGATACTGAGTGGCCACTTTATCGGCAACTTGCCTCACTATTACGCCAACCACTGGGTCGAGCGAGGCGAACTCAAAGCGCTGCTGCCGGATCAGGTCGAAATCGCCTCGCCGTTCTGTGTGGTTACCCGGTCAGGTCGACGGCCCTCGCTAATTGTGCGTACTTTCATTCAAGAGCTGGTAGCCCGGTTGTGGCAGCAGTCGCATTTGGTTGAAGCGTATAAAGGGGATGAGCTGTTCAAAACCTCGCTTAAAACCTCACCGCCGCCTGCAGACTAACTTCCAGTGGGTCGCCGACCACTACCCGCGTGCTGCCGCCGCTTGATGGGTAGTAAGTAGTGTCGAATAGGTCCTTGGCATTAAGCTGTAGGTGCAGGTTGTCCCCCAGCCAAGGCGTATCCCAGCCGATAAAGGCATCGGCGACGGTGTAGGCGTCTAACTGGAAGTTATTGTCCGCGTCGCCTTCGCGCTCACCCACATAACGCACCCCGCCGCCCAGCCGCCAGCCACCCAACCCAGGTGCGGTGGTTAAGTCGTGCGCCAAGTAGAGGCTTGCGGTATGCCGTGCGGCGTTGGTCAGCCGGTTGCCCTGGGTGCCTTCGGTATCTTTGAGCACTTCGGTGTCGGTATAAGCGTAAGCGCCTAGCAGTGAAAGCTGATCGGTCAACTGGCCGGAAATTGTGAGCTCCAAACCCTTGGAGCCCGCTTCACCTACCGTGCGGGTCACGCCGTTGTCGGAAACGGCCACATTCTCTTTACGGATATCAAATAGCGCAGCGGCCAACGAGAACTGGTCGTTCCATAAGTGCTTCACGCCAATTTCAATGCCCATACTGTGCTCAGGGTCCAGCGTTTGGCCGGTGTCACTGTCGGCGCCATTTGGTACGAAGGCTTCGCTGTAGCTGGCATAAATCGATGTATCTGGAGTCAGGCGGTGCAGCAGACTGATCAAAGGCAGAAAAATATCGTCGCTGATATCTGTGTCAGTAATGAAATTCTGACCACGTCCACCAAACTGCTCGTAGTGGGTGTAACGCCCACCTAATCCGAGTATCCAGGCCTCGCTTAAGTGCCAGCGGTCATTCAGGTAAACGCCGGTGGTATTAATCTCATCCAAACGCTGGCTAAGCGAGCTCCTGAGGCTATCGCTATCCAGGTTTAGGCCGCCGTAGCTAATGTCATATATATTCTGATCGATGACCGCCGTGCCGCGATACACCTCGGCCAGATAATCCCGTTGGCGCTCATGATCTACACCGATAGTGAGGTCGTGGCGCATACCTGCCAGAGTGGCGATGCCTGTGGTGTCCCAAGCGGTGTACTGTACGCGGCGATCAAAGCCGTAGTTGGCATCGGCACGGCGGGTGAGCGCGCCGGTGCCTTCATTGACACGCAGCACCCGCGGCTGGCCATCGCTGTACTGGCGGCGGTTCCAGCCGTAGGTCAATCTTGTTGACCAGTCGTCGTTGATATCCTGTTCCCACCAGGCGGTGACGGCTTCGTCGTGACCGAATACCCGTGACCAGGGTTCGTCGAAACGGCGGTCATTGGGCACCTTGGCGGGCTCTCCGTCGACAATCACCGTGCCGCGATCTAGATTCAAGTCGTAGTCGCGATACTCATAGGAGATCTGAGCACGGCTATTGCTGCCCTTCCAGCGCAGTGAAGGGGCAACGATAGTGCGTCGGTTATTACCGAAGGCGCGAAAGGAGTCTTCGTCTTCATGATGGACGATAAACCTGAATGCCAGCCCGGTATCGGCCAGTGGGCCGGTGACATCCACGCTGGCATTGCCGCCGCCAAGGGAGGTGGCTTCGGCGCTGATCTCGCGCTGCCACTCGTACTCAGGGCGTTTGGTGACCAGGTTGATCACCCCGCCAGGATCCTGCTGGCCTTGAAAGAGCGACGCTGGCCCCTTGAGTACTTCGACATGATCCACCGTCGCCATGGAGAAGGTGCCGCGGGGTTGGCGAATGCCGTCGATCAGCGTCGAGCCATCGCTGTTGCTGCCAAAACCACGCTTTATAAAGCCGTCTTCGGTGCCACCCATATTGTTACCTTCGGTCACCCCCGCGACCATCGCCATCGCCTCAGTGAGGCTGTCGATATTATGATCGGCCATTACCTGGGCAGTGACTGTCTCTACGGTGCGGGCTTCTTCCAGAAACGACACCGGCTGTTTGCTGGCCAAACTGGAGCGCTGGGCGCGATAGCTCTGCGGGGCCACGTCAGTGAGGCGGTCTGAGGTGACTATCACTGTTTCTGAAACTGTTTCTGAAGCGGCCTCGTTGGCTTGTTGCGAGTAGGCATAGGGCAGCGGGTTCAGCAGTAGCAACGGCGAAAACATCGCAATGGTTCGGGAGCGGAGCATGGGTGGTACAGATCCTTTTTATCGTCAGTGGGTGGAATGAGCAGGCGTTATTGAGCGTTGAGTGCGCCCCAAAAATGTCCCGCGCGACTTATCGATGGCGGGGTAGGCAGCAGCGTTTCGAAAGTGGCGGCCGGGTCGAGATCGCTAAACAGCGTGGGGTGCAGCCACTGGGCAATACGCTCCAGCGCAACAATGGCGAAGGGCCCTTGGTGGAAGCCATGCCAAAGTGCGTAGAACTGCCCTTGCTGAACGGCGTCGAGATGCTGCCAGCCGGGTAGTTCTTGGCTAAGCGAGCGCAGGTCTTGGGCAATCTCTGCATCGCTAATCCCAATCCCTACGCTGATGCCACCGCCTGCTGCCCACTGCCCCGCGGTATTGATAACGACCTCAGGCGGGTGGCTCAGAACCCACTCGTTGCTTAACGTCGCCGATGCGCCTGGGGTTAACGCCTCGGCAATATTATCGCCGCCCGCCCGCGCCACTAAGTCGGCAAGCCCGTTACGTAGATTTGTGCGGCAACAGTCAACTTTGACCCCAGGGGCGACATTGATCAGCACGGTGGGGGCGTCGGCGGGCCGCTCTGCCAAGCGCTGGTCGATAAGCGCCATACGCTGCTCAATCAGGTCAATAACGTGGTTAGCTCGCGGGGTTGCATCCAACACTTCGCCTAGCAGCGTCAGGCTTGTAGGCGTGTTTTCCAACGGGTGACGGTTAAAGTCGATAAACAGGTAGGCAATGCCCAGCTCGTCCAGTAGCCTTGCCAACGGGGAACCTTCCACACTGCTCGCTCTGGAGAAATCGAAAAGCACCAGATCTGGGGCCAAGTTCAGCAGCGCTTCACTATCGAGCTGGGGTATTGGCGCGCTGGAAAGCGTGGGCAGTCGGTCTAGCGCAGGCCACTGGGAGGCGAAGCGTTGCGCCATGGCGGGGTCAAACACGGCCAGCGGATAAGCCCAGCCCGCCAAGTGCGGGGTAGGGTCATCCAGTAGCGTTGCCAGCGCATAAAGCTGCCGCGGCTGGGTAAGGAACAGGCGAGTTGGGGGCGCTGAGAGCATTACCTGACGGCCTGCTAAATCGGTAACTTGTTTAGGGAAGCCCTCTTGAGACTCACCCGCCCAGCATGCGACAGCGCTTAACAAACTCATCCAATACAGCAGGTTCATAGCCAAGCGGCGCATTTCGGTATCCTGGGGTTAATTCGCAGAGAGGTCGCTGACGCGATCGCTTAGCACCACCGGCCGCCCCAGCGAGCAGTGCTCTACGCGGGCCTCTACACCGTAGGCGGCGCGTAGCACGTCGGGTGTGATCACGTCCTGTGGGTCGCCAGCGGCAAGCAGTCCGCCGTTACCAAACAGCAGCACCTGGTCGCAGAAACGCAGCGCCAGATTGATGTCGTGAATCGCCATTAGACAGACCGCCTGACGCTCCGCGATGACGGCGCGTACGGTGTCAATCAACGCCAACTGCCAGCGCAGATCCAGCGCGCTGGTGGGTTCGTCCAGCAGGAATAGCGCGGGCTGGCGGGCAATCGCCTGGGCTAGGCCAACCATCTGGCGCTGGCCGCCGGAGAGCTCGCTTAGCGGGCGTAGGGCTAGTGACCGAATGGCCAACGCATCGAACACACGTTCGATTAATGCGTCAATTTCTGTACGGCTTAGGTCCGGGCGTACGGCACGGCAGGCGCTAAGCACCGCTTCATAAGCGACCAAGGTGGTGGCCTGTGGGAGCGTTTGCGGTAAGTAGCCCACATGGCGCATTCGCGCTGCACCGCTGAGGGTGGCGAGGTCGATATCGTTAAGCTGCATTCGCCCGCTGAACGGTTGTAAGCCAGCGATAGCTTTTAACAGGGTCGATTTACCCACTGCATTGGGCCCCAGCACCGCGACCAGCGATCCAGGTGGCAGCGTGGGCAAACTTAGTTGCTCAAAGATGCGCCGTTTGCGATAGCCGGTAGAGAAATGGTTGAGGGTAAAGCCTGCACTCATCGCGTTCGCCCCTGCAGCATGATCAAGGCCATAAAGAAGGGTATGCCCACTAGTGATGTCACTAACCCCACCGGCAGTACCAGCCCATCGACCAGCGTTTTACTGGCGATAGAAGCAAGCGAAAGCACCAGCGCCCCGGCCAGAGCGCTGCCCGGCAGGTAAAAACGGTGTTCTTCACCCAGTGCCAGTCGAGCCATATGCGGACCGACCAACCCAATAAAGCCAATGGTGCCCACAAAGGCAACCGCGGCGGCGGCGAGTAGGCTCACTCTAAGCAGCGAGATAAGCCGCAAACGCTCAACCGGGATACCAAAACTACGCGCGTGCTCATCGCCCGAGCGCAACGCCGTCATCGCCCAGGCGCTGCGCAGCGAGAAGGGCAGGCAAACGGCCAAGACCGCCGCCACAATGGCTACCGTCTCCCAGGAGGCACGGGACAGGCTGCCCATCGTCCAAAACACTAACTGCTGTAACGCATCGGGGCTGGCAATCAACTGTAAAAGTGCGACCAGTGCGTTGAGTACAAAGACTAGCGCAATACCAAACAGCACGATGATTTCACGGCTGGCGCCATAGAGGCGCGAAAGCGCATTGATGGTCAAAATCGACGCCGCAGCAAATACGAACGCCATCAAGGCGGTGGCGTAGTGGGCATTTAAACCAAAAAGGGTGAGATTAAAGACAATCACCAGCGAAGCACCCAGGGTGGCTGCCGCACCCACGCCCAGGGTAAACGGGCTGGCTAGCGGGTTGTTCAGCACTGTTTGCATCTCTGCCCCCGCCAGGCCCAGTGTGGCGCCTACCAGCACTGCCATGAGTGCTACCGGGATACGGATCTCCCAGACAATGGCCTGCTGAACCGGCTCTTGGGCCTGGGCGTCAATAACAAGAGCGACCAGATTGCTAAGGGGAATATGCGCAGGGCCACTGGCGATGTCAGCTAGCAGCGATATTGCTAACGCTATAGCTAACCCCGCGACAATCAGCAACCGGGTAACAATAAAGCGCCGATAGGTGGATGCCAACGGAGCAGCAAGCGGCGTAGAGGCGGGCATCGTGAAGGTGTTTCCAGGTGAGAACAAAAAGTTAATAGGCTTAGTCTTATTTGCGACTAAAACTCATTCGTATTTTTATTTTCATCCTTTAGTCGTGGCTTTGTCAACTGCTGGTAACCTGTCATCACCTGATTGCTGTGCTGCTTCCCCTATGTTCTATTAAAGAGCTAGTTCTATTGAAGAAGTAGGCTTTATTGAACATATAGACGCTATTGACGCAGTATTTGGCCTACACTTACCTGTTGTTACAGACAAGGATCAAGGAGTTCACCATGACCGATATAGCCGCTCTACTAGGCAGTGACGCCGATAGTTTGCTTAACCACACTTGCCAAGGGGTTCGTCGTGAGGACTTGCATCTCCCTGGCCCCGATTTTATTGATCGTGTGATGGCCGATAGCGATCGCAGTCCTGCGGTGCTGCGCAACATGCAGGCGTTTTTTGATCATGGCCGCCTGGCGGGCACCGGCTACCTCAGTCTTCTGCCGGTAGACCAGGGCATTGAGCACTCCGCAGGAGCCTCCTTTGCGCCTAACCCGCGTTACTTTGATCCGGCCAACATTGTCGAGTTGGCTATTGAAGGTGGCTGCAACGGCGTGGCCTCCACGCTTGGCGTGCTGTCGTCGGTCGCGCGGCGCTACGCCCACAAGATCCCGATGATGATGAAGCTAAACCACAACGAGACTCTGAGCTACCCGGCGATATACGACCAGACGCTATTTGCCGATGTCGAACAGGCCCACGATATGGGCTGCGTGGCGGTGGGGGCGACGATTTACTTTGGCTCCCACGAGAGCCGTCGGCAAATCATGGAGATTAGCGAAGCCTTCGAGCGTGCTCACCAATTGGGTATGGTGACTGTATTGTGGGCATATCTGCGTAACCCTGATTTCAAACAGGGTGGCACCGATTATCACGCCTCTGCCGATCTAACCAGCCAAGCCAACCATATGGCCGCCACCCTCAAAGCGGATATCGTCAAGCAGAAACTGCCTGAGAATAACGGCGGCTACAAAGCGGTTGGGTTTGGTCATACCCACGATGATGTCTACAGCAAGTTGACCACTGACCACCCGATCGACCTGGCTCGCTACCAGGTAGCCAACTGCTTTATGGGGCGCGCTGGGTTGATCAACTCCGGCGGTGGCTCCAAGGGGCACTCTGACTTGGGTGAAGCCGTCCGCACGGCAGTGATCAACAAACGCGCAGGGGGAATGGGCCTGATTTCTGGGCGCAAGGCCTTCCAGAAGCCGATGCAGGAAGGCGTCGACCTGTTGCATGCCATTCAGGATGTTTATCTCTCAGCTGACGTGACAGTGGCCTGACCTTCCAGTTGCGAGCAGTGGGGAGCGCATTGATCAACCCGCAAGCCAGGGCGTGCTGTGCACTTATTTATGCACATTAAACACGCCCTGGCCCACCACAACGGCATCCCCACCCACCGTGACGAAACCGGGCTTAATCTCGCCATTGGCGGCGGTATGTATAACGCTGGGTCGGCCTATCTCAATACCTTGATGAATATTGCAGTGGATGGCGATTTTCTGGGTAGAGGCCAGATAGCCAGTCAATGCAGCCGCTGCACTTCCGGTAGCGGGATCTTCACAAATACTGGCGTGCATACAGAACATACGGCTTCTGATCTCGATTTCTGCGTTGCCTGATGGCGCCTTTACGTACAGGTATATCTGTTCCGCGTTGCTCGTCATCACCGCACTTGCCCATGTGGCGGTGGAGATGCTTACGCTTTCCAAAGCGTTACGATCGGCGAGCTCGATCAGATGAAAAGGGAGTCCGAAAGAGGAAAATACGGGCTCGCCAATTAGCTGATGCTTTTCAAGCCCCAACAACGTTGCAGCGGTGGCGTGATCAAGTGTGCTATCCCTGATGTTGGCAGGCTGGGCAGTCGTAAACGTTGCCCTTCCTTGGTTATAGCTAACCGCTAGCTCGCCAATGGGTGGCTGAAGAATCAATGTCTGCTCAGGGTTTACTAGGTTCAGCGCCGCCAGCAACTGTGCGGTGCCTACCGTGGGGTGGCCTGCAAAAGGTAGCTCACGGGTAGGCGTGAAAATCCGCATCGGGTAGTGATTCGGCCCTGTAGCGGCGCTTAAAAACACCGTTTCAGCGAGGTTAAGTTCATTGGCCACCGCCTGCATGGTGTTAGTTGATAGGTCATCAGCGTCTAGAAACACGGCCAGTGGATTACCGGTAAATGGCTGGTCGGTAAAAACATCGAGTAAGTAATACTCAGCGGTTTTCATAAGGTCCTCTTTTAAAGGTGGTCTGCTTCCAAAAGGCTTTACGGCCCTCTTTTAACGCCTGTGTGCGGTCAAGGCCAATATCCTCAAGTAGCCGATCATCAAGTGTCATTAACTGGCGGCGGCTACGACGGTAGTGGCGGTACTGGCGCAACTGATAACTTAGCTGATAGCGAAACTGAGTGAGGCTGAAGCGTTGCATGGCTAATCCTCCGTTGATGTGTTCACCCAGATTACTCAGTGCTACTATTTGAATACAGATATAGGTTTTTTTATTTTTAGGATACAGAAGGGCGTGTTATACCTCTGTATGGTAGCTAAGTAGATCATCTGTATTGTTATGAGGCTGCGGGCAGGAGGGTGTGATGACGCGCTATGAAGAGGTGGCTACCATTTTGCGGGAGCGTATCGAGCACGGTATTTACCGTGTGGGTGATCGCTTACCGTCTATTCGTGCGGTTTGCCAGGAATTCGAGGTCAGCATTTCCACTTCTCAGGAAGCCTACCGGCAACTGATGGATGCAGCATTGATCGAGTCGAGGCCTAAATCAGGCTACTTCGTGCTGCCAAGTAGGGCGCCATCGGTGTTGCCCTCAGTCTCCCGCCCTGCCCAGCGCCCGCTCGATGTTTCCCAATGGGATCAAGTGCTTGAGCTCGTCGCCACTCAGCGGGATGACGTGCGGCTACTGCTGGGGCGTGGTGTGCCGAATTTTGAGTATGAAACGCTGCGGCCGTTGTCGAAAATCCTTGCCGGGCTGCATCGCAGCAGTGACCTACACGGGTTCAACTACGACAAGCTGAGCGGTAGCCCCGAGTTGCGTCAACAGGTAGCACGACTGGCCATTACTTCTGGCTGTCTGCTTCACCCAGACGACATTATGATCACTACCGGCTGCCAGGAGGCATTGGCCATCTCTCTGCGCACGCTAACCCAGCCCGGCGATGTGGTGGCCGTAGACTCGCCGAGCTTTTACGGCACAATGCAGATATTGAAAGCCAACGGCTTAAAAGCGCTGGAAATCCCCACTGATCCGCAAACGGGTATCAGCCTGGAAGCGTTAGAGCTGGCGCTGGAACAGTGGCCGATTCGCGCGATACAGGTCACGCCGACCTACAATAACCCGCTCGGCTACACCATGAGTGAGGCGCGCAAGCGGGCGCTGTTTCAGCTCGCTCAGCGTTTCGACGTGGCGATTATCGAAGACGATATCTACGGTGATTTGTCATTCTCCCTACCCAGGCCGCGCACCGTGAAATCCTTCGACGACGATGGTCGAGTGATGCTGTGTAGCGGTTTTTCTAAAACCGTGGGGCCGGGGTTGCGGGTGGGCTGGCTGGCGCCGGGCCGCTACCGTGATCAGGCGCTGCATATGAAGTATGTCTCCACCGGGGCATCGGCTACGCTGCCGCAGCTTGCAGTGGCGGAGTTCGTCGCCAAAGGGCACTACGAGCGCCACGTCCGTTACGCCACCCGACAATATCAGCGCCAGCGCGATATCATGATCAGCTGGGTGCTGCGTTACTTCCCTAAGGGCGCAGGTATCAGCTACCCCCAAGGCAGTTTTTTGCTATGGGTAGAGCTACCCGCCGCCGTGGACTGCGTGCGCCTTAACGAACGCTTGGCGCAGCGTGCTATCCACGTGGCACCGGGCTCGCTGTTTTCAGCCTCAGGCAAGTTCCGCCAGTGCCTGCGCTTGAACTACGCTTTTACCCTCACTCCTATCATTGAAGCGGCTGTGCGCACCGTGGGGGAGTTTGCCACCGAGATGGTGGAAGAGGCGCAGGCGCACGAGGTGGAGGTAGAGTGAAGGTAGTAACATTGGCCGTAGGCGTTTAATACCATGAGGGAGCCAATATGCAATCCAAAGAACACTGGGAAAGGGTATACACCAAGAAAGCACCCACAGAGGTGAGCTGGTTTCAGGAGCATGCAGCACTTTCTGTAACGCTAATTCGCAAGGCAGGCATTCCCACCTCAGCGTCAATTATTGATGTTGGTGGCGGGGCATCAACGTTGGTAGATGACATGTTATCGCTTGATTATGAAAAAGTTACCGTGCTGGATTTGTCGTCCTCCGCTCTTGCCACAGCAAAAGAGCGCATTGGCAAGCGTGCATCACACGTCATATGGCGTGAAGAAAATGTTCTGGAGGCTGAGCTTCCTGAGCATGGCTATGACGTTTGGCATGATCGCGCCGTTTTTCATTTCCTCATGAGTGAAGAAGAGCGTCATCGTTATGTCCAAAAAGTGATGGGGGCTGTTAAACCGGGCGGTCTTGTGATGGTGGCGACCTTTGCCGTAGATGGCCCAACTCAATGCAGCGGGCTTCCCGTGATGCGCTACAGTGCTGGCGCGTTGCATTCAGAGTTTGGTGAACCGTTCGAACTTATCGGTCACGAAAAAGAGACACACCACACGCCGGATGGCAGTGAACAAAAATTTATATACTGTCTTTGTAAGAAAACGGTGTAACCACGGCATCATTTGACTGGCCCTTGAAATTGTTTCGGTTCCTTCTGGAGCGTGACGGGACAGGCTATTCATTTGGGTTCCAAACCTGGCGCTCACTATAGAAAGTTTCATTTGCGCGATAGTTTGGCCGGGATGTTGGCAGAAACTTGGCAGCACAAATTCTTGGCTATCTGGAAACTGTTAGGCCAGTCAGCGATGCCTGACTATCAAGTGCTTCCTGGTCAAAAGTGGCGACAAGCTGTCGAGAGGGCGCTTTGCCCTAGCGGTCAGAAGGTGCTTCTGAACTTCTCCACTATTGGGCAATGAGGGTTGCCTTACGTCAAATCCATAAACGGATTATAGGCGACTTCCCAGTAGTGGCCTTCGGGGTCGCGGAAGTAGCCGGAATAAACACCCCGAGATCTAGCTGGGAGGCTTAAAATGTTGCCGTGCCTGCTCTACGCGTTCGCGGGTAACGCAGTTTAGTGAGTGGTCGTTGAGCAGCCCCATGGCCTGCATAAACGCAAAGGCGGTGGTGGGGCCGAAAAACTTCCAGCCACGTTTTTTTAACTCCTTGGCAAGGGCGACGGATTCTAGCGAGGTGGTCTGAGTTTTTGGCGTTGCCAACTCGGCTGGCTCATAGCGCCAGAAGAATGCTGCCAGCGAGCCTTCTTGCTCGACCATCTCCTTGGCACGCTGGGCATTATTGATGGTCGCTTCGATTTTTCCACGATGGCGAATAATGCCTGCGTCTTGAAGTAAACGCTGCACATCGTCTTCGCCAAAGTGGGCGACTTGATGGAAATTGAAGTGGTGAAAAGCCGCACGAAAGTTTTCGCGCTTATTCAGAATCGTGCGCCAGCTTAAGCCCGACTGAAAGCTCTCAAGGCAGAGCTTTTCGAACAACCGCTGATCATCATCTACCGGAAACCCCCACTCACTATCGTGATAGGGCAGAAACTCCGCCGCACCACCACACCATTGGCAGCGGGGGTGTCCATCAGGAGCAATAAAATCGTTAGCCATCAGTTACTCACCTATCACTCAAACCACTCTTGAGCCGTACGCCACAGACACATACCGATGAAATAAGCCGATGTTATGCCCCATCCCCATAGCGCCCAGGCGGCGTGTACTGGGCTTGAGAGCACCAGTGACGTAGCACATACGCACCACGCCAGCGTAACGGCGATATTGAGCGGCATGAACAGGCGCACCCGAAAGGGGTGTAGAAACTTCATTCGGGTCACGGTGAGAATCGCCAGTAGCACGATAGAGGCAAAGGTGATGAACGGCGGGAAGTCGAGAATATAGAAGTAGGCGGCGGCGATATTCCAGGCGGCAGGAAAGCCAACGAAGTAATTATCCTGGCTTTTCATATCGACATTGCAGAAACAGAACATCGATGACAACAAAATGATAAATACTGATAGCAGCCCTAAATAGGGTGGCAATTCAATGAAGTAGTAAATGAATAGCGCGGGAATAAAGGCCCAGGTCAGGTAATCGATGACCATATCGAGCGTTGAACCATCAAAATGGGGCAGTATGGCCTTTACTTCATATTTGCGCGCCAAAGTGCCGTCGATGCCATCAATCATCATCGCTGCGCCTAGCCAGAGGAGGCAGGCGACAGGGTTATTGTCGACCAGTGCCAGCAGTGCCATGGTGCCGAGCAGCACGCCGCTGGCGGTAAATATGTGCACGCTCCATGCCTTACATCGTGAGGCGCGGGATTCTGTATGCGAAGAAAGAGATTGAACCACGTTGACCCCATTGGGAACGTGCTGTCCCCTTGCTGTTTGGTTGATAGATAGGTGTATAAAGAACGATACACTACTACAAGAATGAATCCAGAAAATACGTTGGCATACCATTCCGTGCCATATCGACCTAGTAAAATGACAATTAACCCAAGGAGATTGCTAATGACGACTGTGCGTACCGCAACCATTAAAGACCTTGATGCTTTAACCAATCTGCTCGATGGTTATCGTCAATTTTATAAGCAGCCGGGCGATGTTGGGGCGGCACGTGATTTTCTGCGCCAGCGCTTGGGGCTAGGTGATTCGTACATACTGGTTAGTGAAAACGGTGAAGGCGCACTCACCGGTTTTGTACAGCTTTATCCTGGCGTTTCCACGGTGGGATTGAATGCGCGCTGGACCTTAAATGATCTGTTTGTTCTGCCGGAGTGCCGTGATAAAGGGACAGGTAGGGCGTTAATGGAAGCAGCCACGCAACTTGCCCATGAGCATGGCGTGGCACGTTTGATATTAATGACGCAGGTAGAGAATGAACGTGCCCAACATCTTTATGAATCATTGGGCTGGCAGCGCAACACAGCTTTTTACGGCTATTTGCTGGATGTTAAATAACACGGCGTCATAGGTGTTGTGCTTAAGTGGCACTCTCCGGCAACTTGCACACATCCACCCACTCGGCGTTGACAAGCTCGGCTAGTCGCTTGGGGCTCAGGCGTACGGCGCTAGTGGGCGAGCCAGCGGCGGGAAGCACTTCATCATAAGCGTGGAGTGACTCATCGCAGTACACCGGCAGGTTGGTGGCTAGCCCAAAGGGGCAAACGCCGCCGACCGGGTGGCTGGTTAGCTCCATTACCGTCTCGGCGTCGAGCATTTTGGCTTTGCCGCCGAAGGTATCGCGAATCTTGCGGTTATCGATTCGCGCATCGCCACTCGCAACAATAAGCAGTGGTTTTTCATCGACTTTGAACGCCAGGGTTTTGGCAATTTGGCCCGGGGCCACGCCGTGGGCATCAGCGGCGAGTTGCACGGTGGCGGTACTGGTTTCGAGCACTTCGATTTTTACATCCGGCGCGTGCTCGGCAAGGAACTGGCGAACGGTCTCAATACCCATCATGAACTCCTTGGTCGGTAAAATTAGTCGGTTAAGAGACTAATCTAACGCGCGTTCGATGATTTAGCCAAGCCACGCCGGGGTAGTGATCTTGGCAGGTTCGCGCTGCATGATGATCTCGCCGTGGCGCACCGAAAGCAGCACCTCGCCTTGATTGCGTAGCACGCTGTAGTCATCCTCGCCTTCCAGCAGGTTGAAGCTAGCGGGTTTGCCGACCTCGATGCCGTAACGCTCCTCAATATTCATTGTGCGGGCGCTGTTATCGGTAATTAGCGAAAGCGCGCTGCTGAAGTCTTGATAGCCCATCATTTGGCAAATATGCAGGCCAAAATCCAGCGTTCTTAATAGTTTGCCGTTACCCAGTGAATACCAAGGGTCGAATATGGAGTCCTCGGCAAAGCAGACGTTAATGCCCGCAGCGTTGAGTTCTTTTACACGTGTTACGCCGCGGCGTTTCGGGTAAGTGTCGAAACGCCCTTGCAGGTGAATGCTTTCGGTGGGGCAGGAGACAAAGTTGATGCCCGAGCGTTTGAGCAGCAGGAATAGCTTGGAGCAGTAGGCGTTATCGTAGGAGTGCATCGCCGTGGTGTGGCTAGCGGTGACGCGGCTGCCTAAATCGTTAAACAGTGCTTCGCAGGCCAACACTTCGAGAAAGCGCGAATTGGGGTCATCGATCTCATCACAGTGTACGTCCACCAAACGATCGTATTTGATCGCAAGCTCAATTACCCGCTTCATGGAGGCCACGCCTAGCTCGCGGGTGTATTCAAAATGAGGGATGCCGCCAACGACATCGGCGCCAATTTCCAGCGCTTCTTCCATGAGCCTATCGCCGGCGGGGTAGGAGAGCAGGCCATCTTGAGGGAAGGCCACCACCTGAATATCAATCTTATCCTTCAGTTCATCCCGCAGCGCGCATAGGGTTTTCAAACCAACTAGGCTGGGGTCGCTGGTGTCGGCGTGGGTGCGCACGAATTGAACACCATTTCCAATCAGCAAATTAAGCGTTTTTAGTACCCGTTCGCGAATATCAGCTTCCGTGAGCATTGGCTTACGCTCGCCCCAGCGCTCAATGCCTTCAAATAGCGTACCACTCTGGTTCCAGTTGGGTTCACCGGCGGTAAGGGCTGCGTCTAAATGAATATGTGGCTCGATAAAGGGAGCGCAAATCAGTTTGGCACCCGCATCTATCTGCCCTTCGCTTCCGGTTTGCGGTGCATCTTGGGCGGTAATAGATGCGAAAAGGCCGTTCTCAATCTCGACTCGGTAAAGCTCGGGGCGCTGGCGTAAACGGGCGTTAATAATCTGCATGCGCATATAAAAAAGGGCTCACTTATTGTTTGGCGATGGAAGGGAGGCTATCGCTCAGCGTAGCGTGGTTTACGCGAAGCAGCACTGCATAGCTGCCCGCTGCGACTGCTACACCTACCAGCGGCGGCAGCAAGGGCGAAAAGTAGGCGGCCCCAGCGCCAAGGGCATAGGCGGCTAGACCTCGGCGGTTGAAGTCGGGAAGTTGAGCGGTATCTAACGCGGGGTAGCGGCCTTTATGCTTCAGCCAGAAGTCCGCCATGATCACCCCACCCATGGGCGGGATAAAGGTGCCCAGCAATACCAAAAAAGGGATTAGCAGGTTGTACATACCGCCAACCGCCAGCACGGTGCCAATGGCCGCGCCGCCTACTGTTACCAAGCGGCGTTTTTCGGTGCGCAGCAAATTGCAGCCTGCCACGGCGAAGTTGTAAATGGTGTTGTCTTGGGTGGTCCAAATATTTAGAAACAACATCAGCACGGCAATGGTGACAAAGCCTTGGGCGATCAATACATCGACAATGTCCGCCTGCTGGTAAATCATGGTGCCTAGCGCCCCGGTCAGCACCATTAGTCCGTTACCCACAAAAAATGCTGCCAGGGTCGCGATCACGGCAATTTTCGGCGTCTTGGCAAAGCGGCTCCAATTAGTCGCTTGGGTACCGCCGCTAATAAAGGTACCAATAATCACGGTAATCGCAGCCGCCACACTCATGCTCTCCGTAGGTGTCTGCTGGCTTAGCCCGGCAAAGCCGCGTACATCCACCAGGCCGGTGAATAGGCTTATCAATATAAACAGCATCATTGCTGGAACAGCAAAGCGCGAAAGCCAGTCCATGCCTTTGTAACCGATCATGGCAGTCACACAAAAACCAAACCCAAAAAGCACCATTAAGGGGATTTTCAGCCATTCAGGCATCCCCGTGGTGCGTACTAATACCAACGCGATGGTCGCTGTCCCCCAGGCGTACCAGCCAATTTGGGTAAAGCCGAGGATGAAATCGGAGAGCTTGCTGCCCTTCTCGCCAAAGCAGAAGCGCCCCATGAGCACCGAATTAAGCCCGCTTTTGCAGGCGATGTAAGCCAGTACCGCCGCGTAAGACCCCAGCAACAAATTGCCTATTAAAATGATCCATAACAGCTGACCAATCGGAAAAGCTTGGCCTAGCGTGCCACCAGCCCACATGGTAGCGGTAAAAAAGGTGAAACCAAGCAGTACTGCTGAGGTGGAAAGTAGCCCCTTACGGGCACCGGTAGGGACTTCGCTAAGCGGATAATCAGACTGGTGCATCACGGTCTCCTAACATAAGTAATTCATCGATAAGCCAACTACTTACTTAGCAAGAGATGTGCCAAAAGTTAAAAGTCGGCAATAATGATTATGGCGTGTGATTTTTAAAACATTCCTACACTTTTTAATGATAGTTTAGTAATTAAAGCTCAATAGTTTTTGTTTGTTAGTCGGCGTCATTAGTAGACACACAAGATTGTTCATCGTCTTTACGGTTAGATGGTTACGGTGCTGCAATTGAGGAAGCAGAATCTATGCAAGAACCCAAACATAAGAACACTTTGCTGCCTGGGGTTAAATTGCCCTGGCACCGTACGCTGGTGGGTAAAGTGGTCATGTTTATGCTATTGGGTGTGCTTTTTGCGTATTTGTCGGGTGCATTTTCGGGTTTTTTGATGGTTGAGCGCGGGGCTAGAGAACAGTGGTGGCGCGAAGCTGAAGTCAACGCTCAGATAGTGAGCGCTACTATTCGGCGTATTTATACCTCTGTTGCAGTGAAAACAGATGGCACCGGTCAAGTCACACATATTATTTCCCAGCGCCCCATTGGCGATGAAGAGTCGGTGCTGGAAACAGGTTTTAGTCCAGTTGATGTGCTAGCGCTGGCTAGTGCACAAACGCGAAATAATGTTTGGTTAATGACTAAAACACCACAAGGTTCCCTCACCGTTGTAGCAGATGCACTTAATACGCCTTCAGACTCTCCTCTCAGCTTGAGAGTAAACGTTTGGCAAACAAAAGCAGCAGCGGCTGATTTTTTTGTGGGGTTTGCCCGCATTGGTAACGAAGAGCATTTTATTAGTTCGCTGCCTATTGTTACCCCTAATGGTCAATTGTTGGGCGTTATAGTATCCACAATAGGCCAGAAAGAGGGGCTATATCAGATGCGCAATGATCTGATCAGCAAAGCATTTTGGGCACTGCTGGGAGTCCTGATTGCGACTGCTTTGCTCGTCACTCTATTAATGCGGCAGTTGTTTAAACCTGTGCCCGCATTAGTTAGGTCGCTAACTGACATTGCTAAAAACCAGACGGCTAATGCCACGCCTTTCACCGATCGGAATGATGAAATTGGCCGGATGGCGAAGGCCATTGATGCCCTGCGCAAGAAGGTAATAGAGCGGGAGCACTTATTAGAAGTAAAAGACGAAGCACTGCGCTTTCAGCATCTTGCACATCATGATGAGTTGACCAAACTGCCCAACCGTATACAGCTGAATGACGCCCTTAAGGCCGCAGTGCACTCACTGCTTCAAGGCGACGTATTTAACGTCATGTTGTTTGACCTTGATCACTTTAAAGAAGTGAACGATAGCCTGGGCCATGCGGCGGGTGATGCGCTGTTAATAGAGGCTAGCCAGCGGGTGCAGGGGTTGCTGACAGACAACGATTTAGTGGCAAGGTTAGGCGGTGATGAATTCGCAATAATTCAACCCGTATCGCGTAGTGCAAAGACAGAGGCTGAAGCGCTGGCAGGCGCTATTGTTGCTGCTTTGCGCGAGCCTTATCAGATTGATAATCAAGACGTACAGGTGGGTGTTAGCGTTGGTGTGGCCACCGCGCCTGCGGATGGACGTAACAGCCACGATCTTCTGCGTCACGCCGATTTGGCCCTTTATGCGGCCAAGGCGAAAGGACGTGATCGCTACATGCTGTATACCGCAGGGATGACCATGGACGCCGGTATCATTGAAAAGAGGTAAGTCTATGAAATGGCTAGCAGCTGTATTTCTCACCACGACCTTGTGGCAGGGGGCTCACGCAAGTGAACAGATAGCTTCCTCGCCCACCTTGACGCGAATTGCCTCCGCCGGTGAAATTACGATAGGGCACCGCTCCAGCGAAATCCCCTTTTCCTATGTGGTGGATGGGAAGCCGATGGGCTATGCCATTGATCTATGTCTAAGCATTATAAACGGGTTGAGTGAAACGCTGGGATTGAGCGAGCTAAAGGTATCCTATGTGCCGGTAACGCCGGCAAATCGATTTATATTAGTGCGCAATGGCGAGGTCGATATCGAGTGTGGCGTGACCACCAATACCCCCGAGCGTCGTCGCCAGGCAGCATTTTCATACCCTCATTTTCTCACCGCCACGCGCTACGTATCCCTGGCTGAGCAGCACATGGAAAGCGTGCAAGATCTAGCTGGCCGCAGCGTTGTTTCAACCACCGGCACCGTCAATATTGCCCAGCTCAACGAGCTTAATCGAACCCAAGGGCTGAATATATCGGTAATGCTGAGCCGTAACCACGAAGAAGCTTTTTCCATGGTGGCTTCAGGGCAAGCATCTGCCTTTGTCATGGACGATATATTACTAGCTGGCTTGATTTCCTCAGCCACTGACCCTGCTGCCTTTAAGATATCTCAGGCAAGGTTGAGCAGCGCGGAGCCTTACGGTTTGATGATGCCGCCGGATAACCGTGTACTGAACTTACCCTTGGCACCAGAGCTTGCCGCAATTTTCGCCAACCCTGAGCACTCCATAGAGTAAAGGAGGTATGTCATGCGCAAGCGTTTTCTGGTTGGATGGAGTAGCTTATTGGCCCTGGTGTTGAGCGGTGGAAGTGCATATGCAACAACACCTATTAATACGCTGGAGCGAATAGAAGAGACAGGGCTCTTACGTGTTGGTTATGGTGATACTGCACCATTCTCTTATGAGGATAGTCAGGGCAATGTGGTGGGCTACTCGATCGATATTTGCCAACGCTTAGCGAAACGCCTGCAAAGGCAGTTGGATCTGACATCACTTGATATCGTCTATGTACCTCGAACGCCCAGTAATCGGATACAGGTGCTCAATAGCGGCGATATCGATATCGAGTGCAATGCCAGTACTAACAATGAAGAACGGCGGCGTAGCGCGCAATTTGCGCTTAGCCACTATTTTGTTTCGGTGCGCTATGTCGCCTTGCAATCGAGTGGCTTTACGACGCTGGAAGATTTATCCGGACGAAGCGTAAGCGTAGCGCGAGGAACAGTTAATGTCAGCCAAATCAATCAGGCGAATCGAGAGCGCCAACTGAATCTTTCCGTTGTGCCTGTAGAAACGTTACAAGCTGCATTCGATTTAGTCGCCGAGGGGCGTGTAGCCGCGTTCGCAATGGACGATGTACTCCTCAGCACAATGATTGCGGAAACCGCTAATCCTGATGCTTACGCCCTGTCTGAAGAAGCTATCAGCGCTATTGAGCCGTTAGGTTTTATGATGCGGCTGGGGGATGACGCTTTCGCAGCAGAGGTGAATAAAGCCCTCGCACATATTTATATTGATCCCGAAATGCTACTGCTTTATGAGCGCTGGTTTCAACAGCCGCTGCTGGATAAAGGTATTACCCTGAACGTACCAATGAGCGACGCGTTAGCGGAGCACTTCATGGCATTACCACACACTGAACAATGACAGCTGTCTCGTCATCGATTTGATTGCGCGCTTAACTTTAAAGTTAACTAGCTAATGACTCTGCTGCTTTTTTAAGTGGCGGAAATGCAATGGTTCTTATTTAGTGTTTAATGATCAGTTAACTTGGCTGTGTAATTAAAATAAATAACTCAAGTTTGTCGGTTAAGCGCCGATAAATGTCCCTCTTAGATAAGTGATTTCGTAAACGTAATTAAAGTATTCTCTTACTTATGAGTACGAAGCGCCTAAATTTTATTCGCCAGTCATCGCTGATGACACGTATATGCCTTACATGGAGGCACCCAGCACGTTATGAATCGTATGCTTAGTAATACCTCAGTCAAAACGAGTTTGACCGCTGTTTTAACAGTTTTTTCATTGCTGATAATCACCATTGCCGCGCTCGGTTACCAAGCAGGTAAAAGGGGAGATACCGCGTTGCAGGCGCTTGATTATGCAGCAATGCACGAAATGCTACCCCTTAATTTAAGTCGCGTTAACCTTGCCAATGCCAAACTCTATTACACGAATAGTTTTTACGCTGAACAGTCTGGCGATGCTGAGATGGCGAGTCGCTATTTAGCGCAAGCACAACAGTTTCATGTGGCGTCAGTCGAAGAGTTCTCTACTTTACTGACGCCGTAAAGGGCGAGGCACAGCGTGAGCTTGTGGAGCCGCTGGTTGAAGCCTTCAACTCAATGGTGGCGCAAGTACTTATTCCTCAGGAAGAAGCATTGCAGCAGGGAAATGAGAATGCTTTTTTAAGCGCGAAAGAGGCTGAGGCGGCAATAAGCGAGGAATTATTGGCAGCCAGCCAGCGCTATAATGCCTCAACAGTAGCGTTTGGCGATCAACTCACGGCTGATTATGAAAGTGAAATGCGGGTTTTTGGCCTTATCGAATTGATCGTTCTAGTGCTGGCAGCATTGATGGTGCTGTTTGTGCGTATCGCCATGGTGGGCGCCATTGTGAAGCCGCTGGACGAAGCTGTTGTCCACTTTGAACGTATTGCTCAGGGGGATTTATCCGCACGGGTCAGTGATCGAGGCCGTAATGAGATTGGCAAACTATTCACCGCCATGCAGCATATGCAGAGTGGTTTAGCCAAAACCGTCTCTGAAGTACGCGACAGTAGTGGCTCCATTCATATTGGCGCTCGTGAAATTGCGAGTGGTAATGCGGATCTATCTTCTCGCACCGAGCAGCAGGCCGCTTCACTACAAGAAACCGCAGCAAGCAAGGAGCAATTAACCGCCACTGTGAGACAGAATGCTGATAACGCTCGCCAAGCCAGCACGCTTGCGAACGATGCTTCTAGTACTGCCGTTCAGGGCGGCGAGGTGGTGGAGCAAGTGATCACTACCATGCACGGTATTTCAGGCAGCTCACAGAAAGTAGCTGATATTATTAATGTTATTGATTCCATCGCCTTTCAAACCAATATTTTGGCACTCAACGCCTCAGTAGAGGCAGCGCGCGCAGGTGAGCAAGGGCGTGGCTTTGCGGTGGTGGCCAGCGAAGTACGCAACTTGGCCAGCCGCAGTGCGGATGCGGCCAAAGAGATCAAAGCATTGATTGATGCTTCATCAACGCAAGTGGACGAAGGCTCTGCGTTAGTGGAAAGCGCTGGTGCCACCATGCGTGAAGTTGTCTCTTCTGTGCGCCGTGTCACGGACATTATGGATGAAATATCCGCTGCATCGCAGGAGCAGAGCTCCGGTATTGAGCAGGTCAACCAAGCGGTATCCCAGATGGATGAGGTGACCCAGCAGAACGCAGCACTGGTGCAAGAAGCCTCTTCGGCGGCAAGTTCACTGGAAGAGCAGGCGGCGCGGCTTGAAAGCGTGGTGTCTTCGTTTCGCTTAGCTGAAGGAGAGACGCTAGCGACTCATACTTCACTGGCCCCACCTAGACATCAGCCCGCGCTTAAACGGCCCGCCCCACGGGCTGCTCAAGCCAGTAACAGTGCAGACCAGGAGTGGGAGGAGTTTTAAGGATTCGGTTGATTCAGCAGCCCGCGCATTAACGTTTCGACAATAGCATCACGCTCGTTCGCTAAAGCGTACTGCTGCGGATCCTGCAGCCAATCAAAGCATACGCCAATCAAAAAGCCATGAAATTGGCGGCGGGCGCTGGCCGGGGTGAGGTCAGCGCGTAAGTTACCGGCTACCTGGGCTTGTTCAAATAACTGTTCCACCTGAGCTTCAGCGTGCTTGGGGAGCTGAGTAATCATGCAGATTCGCGGGTGCTCATCTTCCAATTTTTCACAGCGGTGCAGTACGATGGTAATTGCCCGCTGTAGAGGTAAATCATGACATATAGCGGACAGTAAGCGCTGCGCGATATCGCGCAAACAAAGGGCAGGTGTTGTGCCAATTCGCTCGATAGTCTCATCGACAATTTCATCTAAAGGGATTCGTACCCGTTCCAGCAGTGCATCGAACACTGCTGCTTTATCTTCAAAGTGCCAATAGATTGCCCCACGAGTAACGCCTGCTGCCTCGGCAATATGCGCCAGCGTAGTGCGCGAAACGCCTTGAGCAAGAAAGGTGGTTTCCGCAGCGTCCAGAATCGCCTCACGAGTACGCTCAGCGTCGGCCTTACGACGGGACATGGCTGCTCCTATTAATAAAATTTTGAGTATTTTCGCATTGATGAATAGCAAAGTCGCTGAGTGATGATTATCATACACTTCACTGACATTCATGAATGTCAGTGAAGTGTACACGTTTTCGTCACTGTTTTGTAAAGCTTGGTTTAATAGCGACCTTGTTTAACAGCGACCTTTGCCCTCATCAAGGAGCCCACCGTGCCCGCCACTTTTATTCGCTCACTGCCTATTGTTATGGCTCTACTTGTGCTGATGGGTTGCGAACAACCTCAGGCGCAGCAAGAGGTGTCGGCCCGTCCGGTCAAATTGATGACGTTGGAAGCGGCCAATGGAGCTTCTTTGCGGCAGTTTCCCGCCCGGGTGGAGGCATCCACTCGCAGCAATTTGTCATTTCGCATGGCGGGTGAGTTGCTGGAACTAAACGTAAGTCCCGGGCAAAGAGTGAGCGAGGGTGAAATCATCGCGCGTATTGATGACCGTAACGCGCAGAGTGAGTTGGATAGCGCCCGCTCGCGTTTAGAGTTAGCTCAGGCAATGCTCGAACGCATGCGTTATACCCTGGAGCGTGGGGCGGTCAGCCAATCTCAGTTTGATGAGTCCCAAAGCGAATGGCGGGCCGCTCGCGCCACCTTTGAACAGGCACAAGAACAGGTTTCGCATACCCAGCTTCGCGCCCCTTATGACGGCGTTATCGCCCAGGTGCCGGTGGATAATCGCCAGATTGTCCAGGTGCAGGAAACCGTTGCGGTGATCCAGCAGCCGGGGCAGCTAGACGTCGTTTTTCATCTACCTGAGCAGATTGTTCAGCGCCTGCCTAGAAGTGAATCGGGAAGACCGCTTGGCGACGATTTAGCCTATGAAGTGCGCTTTGGTAACAGCGATAAGCCCTATCTTGCCCAGTTAGCGTCTTATACCACCCAGGCCAGCGCGCAGAGTTTGGCCTATGAAATCACCCTGACACTTCCCCAGCCCTACGACATCACGTTATTGGATGGAATGAGTGCCAATGTGAGGCTGGATTTGAGCACGTTACAAACCCAGGGAGATTCTCCGCTCTGGCACTTGCCTGCTGATGCCGTGAGTTATGCCGGTAATGACCCTGACCAAGCCCAGGTATGGCGATTTGTAGCGCCTAAAAGCGTTGAAGCGGTGCCGGTGGATGTCGGTCGATTAGCCGCAAACGGGCTTGAGGTTAGCGGCGCGCTCGAAGCCGGTGACCGGATTGTGGCTGCTGGGGCTCATCGTTTAACGGCGGAAACCACGGTGACACCGTGGGAAAAAGAGCAGGGGCTTTAATATGGTCGACTACTTTTTACGCCACCGGGCAGCCAGTTACTTAATGACAGTGGTGCTGCTGGCGGGCGGCGCACTGTCGTTTTTAGGCATGGGCCAGCTGGAATTCCCCGAGTTCACCATTCGGAATGCGCTTATTACTACGCAATACCCAGGCGCGACACCTGAGGAAGTTGAGCAGGAAGTTACCTCAACGCTGGAGCAATCTATACAAGAGATGTCGTCGATTAAGCGGGTTAGCTCGGTGAGCTCTGATGGCCTCTCGCAAATTACCGTTGAGCTGGAGAGTACGGTTCAGAACGAGGAACTGGAGCAGCTGTGGGATTCGCTACGTCGTAAGGTTCAGGATGCCCAGGCCGCACTGCCGCCAGGCGCCAGCCAGTCGCGCGTCAACGACGATTTTGGCGATGTATTTGGCTTTATGGTGAATTTGACAGGCGAAGGTTACAGCATGCCTGACCTTGCCGACCATGCGGATTTTCTCAAGCGCGAACTTGCGCTGGTAAAGGGTGTTGAGAAGGTGTCGCTGGGTGGCGAACATGAAGAGCGTATTTATATTGAAGTCGACCGTGAGCGCTTACGGGCGCTTAATATTCCGCTCACTCGCCTACAGCAACTGCTCGATACCCAAAACGCGGTGGCCGATTCAGGTCACCTTAAGCAGGATGGGCGGCGGTTTCGTATTACGCCTTCCGGCAGCGCAGCGAATATTGATGACCTACGTGCGTTAATCGTCAGCGAAGGCGACGGTGAACTGGTGCGACTAAGCGATATTGCTGATGTTACTCGTGGGCTGGCGGAGCAGCCTCAGCAGCTTTATCGCGATATGGGCCGCCCTGCGATCTCTATCGGCATTTCGTTTGAAAGCGGCGTTAATGTAGTTGAGGTAGGCGAACGCCTGCAACAGCGTTTGGATGAACTTCAGGCGCGGACGCCCTTAGGGATGGAGCTGAATATCGTTTACAACCAGCCCCAGGTGGTTGATGAGGCGGTATCTGGCTTCCTGATGAGCTTGATCCAGGCGGTCGCCATAGTGATTGTGGTGCTGATGCTGTTTATGGGCTGGCGCAGCGGGCTATTGATGGGGTTCATCCTGCTGATCACTATTATCGGCACCTTTATGATGATGCGCTTCCACGGCCTGCAGCTGGAAAAAATATCCCTGGGCGCGCTGATTATCGCTTTGGGTATGCTGGTTGATAACGCCATTGTCGTCACCGAAGGGATGCTGGTGGGCTTAAAGCGCGGCAGTTCCATCCGTGATTCGGCCCACCAGGTCATTCGCCAAAACGCCTGGCCCTTGTTGGCCGCCACGCTGATCGCTATTGCTGCTTTTGCCCCCATCGGCTTGTCGCCGGATACCACCGGTGAGTTTATCGGCTCGCTGTTTTTCGTGCTGCTCTACTCACTGCTGCTGAGCTGGATAACGGCACTGACGTTAACGCCGTTCTACTTTAAATTGTTTTTCCGTAACGTGGCGCCAGGGGATGGTCAGGAAGATCCCTATAAAGGCGTGGTTTATCGTGTTTTTGGTCGTGTGATTATTGCGGGGATTCGCTTTCGCTGGGTTACTTTGATCATGGTTCTGGCCATTTTGATCGCCGCCGGCTTCGGCTTTGGCTCGGTTAAAAATGCCTTCTTCCCGGCCTCTAATACGCCCATCTTCTTTGTCGATTACCGCACCCCGGAAGGCACCGATATTCTTGAAACCCAGCGCCGCGTTAGCGCGTTGGAAAATGCGGTCATGGATATGGAGGGCGTTAGCCATCTGACCACCACGGTCGGCGGTGGGGCGCAGCGGTTTACTCTGACCTATTCGCCGGAAGACCGCTACGCGAGCTATGCGCAGCTGATAGTCGAGACTGATAACAAAGCTATCCAGCGCGCACGTATGGCGGACGTTGAAGAGGTGCTAGAGCGTGAGCATAGCGATATCGATTATAAGATTGCCCCGCTGGAAGTCGGCCCCGCGCCTAAAGCCAAACTAGAGGCGCGCTTTTACGGTAGCGATCCAGCCGTGCTGCGCCAGTTAGGTGATCAGGTCGAAGCGATGTTCGGTGACACGCCGCATATGACCAGTGTGCGCACCAGTTGGCGCAATCGCGTTCAGGCGATCGAACCGGTGTTTCTTGAAGATACCGCACGGCGGCTAGGGGTTACTCGTGAGGATTTGGCGAGTACGCTTGCCTTAAGTACCAGCGGTAGTCAGGTGGGGATTTATCGCGATGGCAGCGATCTGATTCCTATGGTGGCGCGGGCGATACCGGGACAGCGCCATGACGTGGATAACCTTGGCTCACTGAACGTATGGAGCGAAGAGCAGGGGCGTTATATCACTGCTGACCAGGTAATTAGCGATATCTCCACCCGGGTAGCAGACCCGCTGATCATGCGCCGCAACCGTGAGCGGATGTTGGCAGTGTACGGTGAACCGGATCCATTGAGTGGGGTAACCGCCGCCAGCGTATTGGCAGAGATTCGCCCTCAAGTAGAAGCGTTAGAACTACCGTCCGGGTATCGGTTGGAGTGGGGCGGCGAGTATGAAACGGCCGGTGAGGCCCAAAGCGGGTTGTTTGCCTCGCTGCCATTAGGACTGGTGATGATGTTTATTATCACCGTGGTGCTGTTCAATAACTTCCGTCAGCCGTTGGCTATTTGGTCGCTGGTGCCGCTGACCATTATTGGTGTCGTCGGCGCGCTGCTGCTGACTGGGTTGCCCTTCTCGTTTATGGCACTACTCGGCACGCTCAGCTTGGTTGGCATGGTGATTAAAAATGCCATCGTGCTGGTGGAAGAGATCAACGTGCAACTGCCGTTACACGAAGATCGTTACCACGCCGTTGTACGTGCGGCGGTGAGCCGCGTTCGGCCTG
Organism: Vreelandella neptunia; assembly: GCF_022489065.1. Taxonomy (GTDB): domain Bacteria; phylum Pseudomonadota; class Gammaproteobacteria; order Pseudomonadales; family Halomonadaceae; genus Vreelandella; species Vreelandella neptunia_A. Next base: position 60,055 of record NZ_JAKVTW010000005.1, read on the forward strand.
TGGCGATGGCGGCACTTACCACCATGCTGGGGATGATACCGCTGATTAGCGATGCCTTCTTTGCCAGCATGGCGGTTGCGCTGATTGGTGGCCTCGGCATTGCCACCTTGCTCACCCTCGTGGTGCTGCCGGTAGTCTACTGTGTGCTCTACAGGATACGGATTCATGCGGACTAGCTAAGGGATTAATTAAGCGCTGCGGCGACTTCGTCGATCTGCAGCGCCAGACTCTGCAGGCCACCGCCGGAGAGGTACCAAATCGCAGGCGTTAGCATAACGACCTGCGCATTTTCCGCACCGGCGTCTGAAAGCGTTTGTGTTAATGCATCTGAGTCTGCTGGCTCATCACCAATGGCGGCGCTACGGTCAATCACTAGCACCATGTCTGGATTGATCTCGGCAATGGCGTCAGCAGAGAGTGGCGTGAAAGTGCGGGTGCCACGCTTTTCAGAGGTAACGCTATCTGGCATTTCAAGTGCTGCTACGCCCAGAACGTCGTGAACCACGGGGTGCCGGTTTAATATCAGGTTGCCGCCGTTATGCGTTACCACCAGGGTGCTTGGGGCATTGCTCAAGGCTTCACGCTGAGTCTCTATCTCGTTGTGCAGGATTTCAAGGGCGTCTTCCGCTTCGCTTTCCGCTTCTAGACGATTAGCTAGTTCGCGTACATTGGCGTTAAAAGCAGCCAAGTAGTCGTCACCACGGAGGCTGGTGTTGAGCAGCGGCGCAATATCGCCAAGCTCCTCTTCCCAATCACCTTGGCGGCCGGTATAGAGAATCAAAGTAGGCTCGCTTCCGCTAAGGGCTTCCATATCCGGTGAGCGCAGGCCGCCAATATCGGTGTAGGTTTCCGCTGCGTACTGCTCAAGGTAGTTCGGTAAGCTGGCTTTGGGCACGCCTACCACCTGCTCGCTCAAACCAAGCGCATCCAGAGTGTCCAGGCTGCCCAAATCAAAGGTGGCGATACGTTGATCGGCAGCAGCGCTGGCGGCTGAAAATAACAGAGTAGCGGCGAGCGTACTTGTTAGATTAGTTGAGAGCGTAGCGGCGAGAAGCTTAGGCATCATGGCAATTCCTTTTATGAGAAAAAATTCTATATGCGATAGTTTCTCATATTCTCAAGAAAGCCGTAATTTGTCGCCTCTCGATGAAGGAACAGCATGTTGCGATAAACGCTACCGCCCTCGAACTAGGAGGGCGGCGTATGCAAAGGAGCGCTTAAATCACGACGCGACCCGGAAAGGGTTGCGCGGATCGTTATCCCAGGCCAGGAAAGGCTGGCCGGTCTCTTGGGGCACCATGGTGATGCAGTTTTCTACTGGGCAGGTGATCTGGCACAGATTGCAGCCCACGCACTCCTCTTCAATTATCTCGTAACGCCGCGCGCCGTCCTGCTCAGTGAGCTTGGCAATCGACTGGTGGGAGGTATCCTCGCAGGCGATATAGCAGCGCCCGCACTCGATGCACAGGTCCTGATCAATCTTGGCGATGGTTTTGAAGTTGATGTCCAGGTTTTTCCAGTCGGTGGTTTGTGGTATCGCCTTGCGGGAAAACGCCTCAATGGAGTCGTAGCCTTTTTCCGCCATCCAACGAGAAAGGCCGTCCTTCATCTCTTCCACAATGCGAAAACCGTTGAGCATCGCCGCCGTACATACCTGCACGCTGCCGGAGCCCAGGGCGATAAATTCCGCTGCATCCCGCCAGGTGGAGATGCCGCCAATGCCTGAAATCGGTAGCGTCGGCGTTGCCGGGTCGCGGGCAATCTCTGCCACCATATTCATGGCAATGGGCTTCACGGCGCTGCCGCAATAACCACCGTGGGTGCTCTGATGGCCCACAGTGGGCTTGGCAACCATGTTGTCCAGGTCGATACTGGTGATTGAGTTGATGGTGTTTATCAACGACACCGCATCGGCGCCACCCCGCAGCGCCGCTTGGGCGCCCACGCGAATATCGGTGATGTTGGGGGTGAGTTTGACGATCACCGGCTTTGAGTAGTGCTTCTTACACCAGTAAGTAACTTTCTCAATCAGGTCGGGGTTTTGGCCCACCGCCGCGCCCATGCCGCGCTCCGGCATACCGTGGGGGCAGCCCAGGTTGAGCTCGATGCCATCTGCCCCGGTGGCTTCTACCAGCGGCAGAATATGCGCCCAGGCTTCTTCAATACAGGGCACCATGATGGAGACGATTAGCGCGCGGTCGGGCCAATCCTTCTTCACCTGGGTGATCTCTTTAAGATTGATCTCCAGCGAGCGGTCAGTAATCAGCTCGATATTGTTAAAGCCGATGACTTCGCGGTTTTTACCGTAGTGAGCGGAGTAACGGGAAGAGACGTTCACCGCCGGTGGTTCTTCGCCAAGGGTTTTCCATACCACGCCGCCCCAGCCCGCCTCATAGGCGCGTACCACATTGTAGGCTTTATCGGTGGGCGGGGCGGAGGCCAGCCAAAATGGATTGGGCGCTTTGATGCCAGCAAAGTTCACCGACAGGTCAACGCCGTTAACAACGCTGTCGCCGCTGTTTTTCTTACCTGGGAAAGAGAGAGGTGTGGTACTCATGCGGCCTCCTGCTTGGCGGCGAGCGCTTGATGAATGGCGTGAGCCGCCAGCTTGCCGTGCTGAACGGCTTGTACGGTGAGATCCTGGCCAGGTTTTACGCAGTCGCCACCGGCGTAAACACTGGGCAGTGACGTTTGGAACATCTCATTAACGTGAATACGTTCGCCGTCGCGAGCTAGCTCAGCGGCGGTGGCGTCGCGTAGGCTTTCGCCTTCGAAACCCTGGCCGATAGCGGTGAAAATGGCATCAGCGGCGATCTCAAAGGTTTCGCCAGTGGGCGTCAATCGGTCTGCTTGATCCGAGGTCTTGGCAAAACGCATACCCGCCACTCGGCCCTGTTCATCCAGCAGAATCTCGTCAGGCTGCGCCCAGGTGATCATGCGCACGCCGTTGGCCTTGGCAATCTCCTGTTCGTGGTCAGTGGCGGACATTGCCTCAACGCCGCGGCGGTAGACCAATGTGACTTCGGTAGCGCCCAGGCGGGCCATTTGGGTGGCCATATCGATCGCTGTATTGCCCGCACCAATTACGATGCAGCGTTTGGCCACAGTTAAACTACTCAGATCGTCGGACTGACGCAGGGTTTTGATGTAATCCACGGCAGGCATCAGGCCTGGTGCGTCTTCCCCAGTGAGGCCCAAAATGCGGCTGGCGCCTAGCCCCAAGCCCAGAAACACGCTGTCATACTGCTGATGCAGGGTAGCAAGTTCGAGGTTATAGCCGAGGCGATGACCGTACTGAATGTCGATGCCACCGATCTCCAGTAGAAACTCCACCTCTTTATGGGCGAAATCATCGGTCATTTTGTAACGGGCGATGCCGTATTCGTTGAGCCCGCCGGGCTTTTGTTCGGCTTCAAAAATGGTTACCTGATAGCCCAACATGGCGAGGCGGTGGGCACAAGAGAGCCCCGCAGGGCCAGCGCCGACCACAGCAATATGGCGGCCAGTGCTGGCGGCGCGTTTAAAGGGATGGCCTTCAAACTGCATATGGTCGGTAGCATGGCGCTGGAGTAGGCCGATCAGCACCGGCTGGCACTCGGCATCGTGGTTGCGCACGCAGCTGCGTTCACAGAGGATTTCGGTGGGGCATACTCGGGCGCAGCTGCCGCCTAAAATATTGGCTTCCAGAATGGTTTCCGCCGCACCGTTAATATTGTTCTCACTGATTTGGCGAATAAAGCTAGGAATATCAATATCGGACGGACAGGCCTCGACGCAGGGTGCGTCATAACAGTACAGGCAGCGTTGGCTTTCGATGATCGCTTGGCGATGGGTTAGCGGTGGGTGTAGATCGCTAAAGTTGCTTGTAAGCGTAGCTGGGTCGTAAGTACCGACCTCTTTTGCGCTGGGTAGATGGTTCAGTGGGCTAGTCACAGTAGAGCCTCCGCTGTTTTATAGAAACAACAGTTATTTAAGCGTCGCTTATCTTTTAACGGCGACTGGGGCGTTAAGCTCGGCACGCTTGGCGAGCAGCTCGAATACGCCGGGGTAGGCGGGGCGCTCTAAATAGCGGCCTGCGCCACGCTCGGCATGGAGTTCGCCGTCGCGCCACGTCCATTTGCCCTGGCTAATCGTATGGCGGGCAATGCCGCGCACCGTTTTGCCCTCAAAAATATTGAAGTCGACGTTTTGATGGTGAGTTTTAGCGGAAATCGTACGCGTGCCGTTAGGATCCCATACCACGATATCGGCATCTGAACCCACCTGAATGGCGCCTTTGCGTGGGTAAAGATTAAAAATCTTGGCGGTGTTGGTAGATGTGATGGCAACAAACTCCTGAGGTGAGAGCTTGCCGGTGTTGACGCCTTCGTCCCAAATGACCGCAAGGCGGTCTTCCACCCCGGCGGTGCCGTTGGGAATTTTGGTGAAGTCATCTTTCCCAGCGGCTTTCTGCTCCTCACAAAAGCAGCAGTGGTCGGTGGCGGTGGTTTGCAAATTGCCGGATTGCAGGCCATGCCAGAGTGCTTCTTGGTGGCCTTTGGGGCGAAAGGGCGGGCTCATCACGTGGGCCGCCGCCGTTGCCCAATCAGGGTTCTGATAAACGCTGTCATCAATCACCAGATGCCCCGCTAAGCATTCGCCAAATACCGGGTGGCCCTGCTGGCGGGCGTAGGCGATTTCATCCACTGCGTCCTTGGTGGAGACGTGTACTAAGTACACAGGCGCGCCCAAGGTGGAAGCAATACGAATAGCGCGGCTTGCCGCTTCGCCTTCGACCTGAGGCGGGCGGGAGAGCGGGTGGGCTTCCGGCCCGGTGATGCCCTGGGCGAGCAGCTTCTGCTGCATGTGGTAGACCAGCTCGCCGTTTTCCGCGTGAACAGTAGGGATAGCCCCCAGCTCCAGGCAGCGCGAAAAGCTCTCCACCAGGATGTCGTCGGTGGCCATGATTGCGCCTTTATAGGCCATAAAGTGCTTGAAGCTGTTAACGCCATGCTCCCGCACTAGGGTGCCCATTTCCTCTTTAACGCTCTCATCCCACCAGGTAATAGCCACGTGAAAAGCGAAGTCGGTGGCGGCTTTTTCCGCCCAGCCTTGCCAGGTTTCAAAGGCTTCCAGTAGCGATTGACCTGGGCTAGGAATCACAAAATCGATAATCGTCGTCGTGCCACCTGCCATGGCGGCGGCGGTGCCGGTGTAGAAATCCTCGCTTGCCACTGCGCCCATAAACGGCATCTGCATATGGGTATGAGGGTCGATACCGCCGGGCATCACCAACTGCTTGTTGGCATCGACAATTTCACAATCAGCGGGGACGTCTAAGTCGGTGCCGATAGCATGGATTTTACCGTCTATGCACAGTACATCGGCACGGTAGGTATCGGCATGGGTGACCACGGTGCCGCCCTTGATTAATAAACTCATTGTTAGCTCCTTTAGGGATTTATTAACAGGACTACTCGCCGTCGGTTAAGCGGGTATAGGTTTCCGGGCGGCGGTCACGGAAGAACTGCCAGTTGTTGCGTACCTCGCGCACCATATCCAAATCGATCTCATGCACCAGCAGCTCGTCTTCGGTTGCGCTTGCCTGGGCTTCGATTTTGCCGCGCGGGTTAACGATGTAACTGGAGCCGTAGAAATCGCCGATATTCCATGGTGCCTCGGTGCCCACCCGGTTGATGGCGGCGATAAAGCAGCCATTGGCGGCGGCCGAGGCGGGCTGTTCCAGTTCCCAAAGGTATTGGGAAAGCCCGGCCACGGTGGCAGAGGGGTTGAAAATCACCTCGGCACCGTTGAGTGCTAGAGCACGCCAGCCTTCGGGGAAGTGGCGGTCGTAGCAGATATACACGCCAATTTTGCCGTAAGCAGTATCGAATACCGGCCAGTTGGAGTTGCCCGGTTTGAAGAAGAATTTCTCCCAGAAACCAGCCACTTGAGGAATATGGGTTTTGTGGTATTTACCCAGGTAGCTGCCGTCAGCGTCGAATACGGCCGCCGTGTTGTAGTAAACGCCGGTCTCGGTCTCTTCATACACCGGTACGATAATGACCATGCGATGCTCAGCGGCGAGCTTTTGCATCATCTGGCAGGTGGGTCCTTCCGGCACGCGCTCGGCGGCGGCGTACCATTTGCCATCCTGGCTGGGGCAAAAATAGGGCTGGTTAAACACTTCTTGAAAACAGAGAACCTGCACGCCTTGGTCGGCTGCTTGCTGAATCATCGGCAGGTGTGCCTCGTTCATGGCATCGCGGATGGCTTCAGGTTCTAAATCAGTGCTGGTTTTCAGGCCCATTTGAATCAGCCCGATTTTCGTCTTCTGCATGGGACGCCCCTCTAATTGTTGGTGTAAAGCGAAGAGTTATTAGATGTTGAGAATTAGTCTTAAAAAACTGACAGATAAGACAGCTTTTGTTGAAAGTATCGCTGTGTTGATGGTTTTAGCAAGTTTATAGTGGTGGAGAGTAATAGCGGTTTTAACTCTTTGAGTTTGTTTGTTTTTATTATTAATCTACTGAATCTTCCCTTTTTTGGTGAACACATGCACCGTTTTGGTAAATATTTTTAGTTGTTTTTAATCAGTAGCTTGTTGTTATTTTGTCGCATGTTTTTAGCGTTGCGTTGTTTTAAATTGGTGCAAATATTTTTTTTGGCCTAGCTTTGTTTAGTGAGTTTTGGATTGGGAAAGCCAATATTTAAAGGTAACAAGCTAACAATAATATTGTTGTCTTGTAAGGCAGCTTTTTAATCAATGAGTTAAATGTATTATTCAATTGAATAGGCATGCTTATTGCTTAGGTGTTTAAGGACTGTACTTAAGAGCTCCACTACCGGGCAGGTTCGAATAAAAGTGTGGCTGGGCAACGCATTGCTGAGGAGACTTAATATGACGGGAACGACCTCTCAAATGGTAGATCGAGGCGGACTGATAGAGCTTGATGTAGGGGACGATGTACGCAGTAGTTCACGATTTAATGAGGATATCGCGCCTACCCAGGCCAGCGAGCGCACCTGGAGTAAGTGGAATATTGCGGCGCTGTGGGTTGGCATGTCGATCTGTGTACCCACTTATACCCTGGGCGGGGTGTTAACCGCTTACTTCGGTTTAAGCGTGGGTGAAGCGCTGTTTGCCATTCTTTTGGCTAACATTATCGTACTGATTCCATTGACTCTGAATGCTTTCCCTGGTACTAAATTTGGTATCCCATTTCCTGTTGTTTTACGCTCCTCATTCGGTATTTTAGGCTCCAACGTTCCCTGCTTGGTGCGTGCATTGGTAGGTTGCGGCTGGTTTGGTATTCAAACCATGTTTGGTGGTTTGGCTATTCACCTGCTGTTGTCTGAGCTGATTCCTGCCTGGGCTGCGCTGGGTGGTATTGGCGAGGTCATCGGCTTTTTTGTCTTCGGCGCGATGAATCTATACGTGGTGATTCGCGGTGCAGAGTCGATTAAATGGTTGGAAACTTTGGCGGCGCCACTGCTGCTGGCCGTTGGTATCGGGCTGATGGTGTGGGCGTGGCCGAATATGTCGATGACCGAGCTTCTCGCTCAGCCGCCATCGCGCCCTGAAGGGGCATCTGTTTATGGCTACTTCTTTGCGGGCTTAACCGCCATGGTCGGGTTTTGGGCCACGCTATCGCTTAACATTCCTGATTTCAGCCGTTTTGCGAAAAGCCAAAAAGATCAAATAGCCGGCCAAATCATCGGGCTACCGCTGACAATGTTCTTCTTTGCCGCTCTCGGCGTAGTGTTAACGGCAGCCTCTGAGACACTGGTGGGTCAAACCGTTGCAGACCCTGTGCGGTTGATTGGCTACATCGACAGTCCTTTCTGGGTAGTGATGGCAATGTTGTTGATCATCATTGCCACAATCTCAACCAACACCGCGTCGAATATTGTTTCGCCGACCAACGACTTCCAGAACATTGCCCCTAAATTGATTAACCAGACCCGCGGTGTGCTGATGACCGGTGCGGTGGGTGTACTGCTTATGGGCTATGATCTGCTACAAAAAGCAGGTGTGATTCCTCCCGGCGTATCACTTGAACAGATGTACTCCAACTGGCTGTTGGGCTATTCCAGCCTGCTGGGGCCGATTGCCGGTATTATGGCAGTGGACTACTTCTTGATTAAAAAGCAGCGTTTGGATGTGCCCAGCCTGTATATGGACAGCCACGCTTATCCTGCGGTGAATATTGCCGGTTTCATTGCCTTTGGCGTACCAGTGCTGCTGACATTGATTTCGCTGGTCACAGGCACGATGAACTGGTTCTACGACTACGGCTGGTTTACTGGCTCTGCGCTGGGGGCAATTGTTTATTTTGTCGCAAGCCAAGTACTGGCGTCATCCCCACAGGCTGGCCCTGCGCCAATCATGGCCAGTGAGGCAACCGAGCCGCGTTAAAAAATGATGTTCGTTTTAAACCCGGCTTCGTGCCGGGTTTTTACGTTAATTACTTTTGATCAAACGTAGGAAAGCATCAACGACGCGGTTGGGTCGGCGGTCGTGGCGGGTAATCAGTACAAACGGAATGCGATAGTGCTGAGTAGTGGCATGCAGTGCTCGCATCTTGCCCGCCGCCACCCACTGGGCGGCTACGTGTTCAGGTAAAAAGCCGATAAACCGCCCGGTAAGAATTAAAAAGGCCGCACCTTCGCGATCTGATGCCGACGCACGTAGGCTAAGTGAATCGTGGGCTTGGCGCGCTTCAATAGGCAGCGGGTAGCGGGGTGAAATAGCTGGATAGCGGGCGATGTCAGCAAAATTGTTCGTATCATCGTGCTCAACAAACAGCGGATGGCCTGCTGCACAGTAAAGATACGAAGGCTCATCATAAAGGTGGCGGGTTTCTAAACTGGTCGGCAGGTTCACTGCGGGTACTACGCCGACATGCAGGTGGCCGTCCATTACGCCTCGAATGACGGCATCGGAAGGCTCCATATGGATATGCAGCATTACCTCATGCTCTGGCGCGCTAAGCTCAGCCAGCGCGTTGGTAACGTGCATGGCGGGTAGGGTCACCAGGTTGTCGGTAATGCCAATATTCAGCTCACCTTTAATCGTCTGGTGCAGAGCATTTACATCACTTTTGAAGGTTTCAAGCGCAGTAAGCAACGTTAGTCCCGCCTGATAAATCTCTTTACCTTCCTCTGTTAAGCTAAACCCGCCGCGTCCTCGTTGGCAGAGTGAAAAGCCCAGCCTCCCTTCTAGGTCATTCATGTGCTGGCTAATCGCAGAGCGACTGATGCCAAGGGTCGTTTCCGCCGCTGTAAAGCCGCCGCATTCGACGACCGTTTTAAAAATACGGATGAGACGTATCTCGTAATCGCTCATTTGGCCCAGCGATGCCATAACAATTCCTTGGTACGTAGACAATCAGTGTATAACGTCACGCTTTTTAACGTATTACCTGCAATAAAAACTGATATACAACATAAGAGCACCACGTCACTATCAAGGTAAGCCACCTTTCAGCGGATGTGGTGTATCGTTTCTCGTTATTTTTACACTGTATCAGGTGTCCTAAAGGGATACCTGGATAAGGCCTCTGCGCGATGTCCGTTATTTCCATTGATGAAAATGATGATGTTCTAAAAGCGACAGACTCATACCGCCAACAGCGACGAAATGTGGTGGCGCTATATCTGCTGGCGCTTCTCGTTATGACAGTGCTTTTTGGTTGGTTGCTGCATGAGCAGTATCAGCAAGAAATTGAGGCCGCTGAATCGCGTATCACCGCGCGGGCCAATGTCGTGACCGAGTGGGCAAAAGGGGTCTTTGCGCAAAGTGGACAGGCTCTTTTTGGGCTGACCGAAATACTGGCGACACAAGAAATACCTGATAGCGACAATACTCAGCTGTTACAGCGCTCGCTAGAAAACCTAACCTCATATTTGCCTATGATCGATGAGGTAGGCGTATTTGATTCAGAAGGACGCTTGCTAGCGAGTAGCAGAGCAGGTAGGGATGCCGATATTGATATCAGCGAAACGCGATTTTTTAAAGTATTTCAGCATAGCCAGCAGCGAGAGCTGATTACGCCGCTCTACTGGTCAAAAAGTGATCAGCGCTACTACTTGTACCATGGCCGACGCGTTGATACGCCTACCGGTGATTTCGCTGGTGTGGCGGTCTCCAATATTGTTCCGGAAGTCTTTTCTGAATCGCTTGAGCAAATGAGTGTTTTTGACGGAGAAAGCATTTCTCTGGTCGACTCCGGTTTAAAGTTTATCGCTCGCTACCCAATACCCGGCGATCAATTTCCGGTTGGCAAGCAAATTGAAAGCTCTGAAACAGCCCAGCGGCTAGTGAGTGGCGATGCTACCTTCTCGTTAAGCGCTAAGTCACCTATTGATGGTCGTGAGCGGCTATTCCGTATCCAGTGGGTAGGTGAGTATCCAATGCTAGCTGTGGTGGGGATTGATTTGCACGAGCTACTGAAGGCTTGGCGCCAGCGCGCCTTGATTTTAAGCCTGGTGATGCTCGTCATTGCGCTACTTGGCGCTTGGGGAGCGCGTCATTACCTGAGCCGTTTAGCGTTGACATATCAACTGCGCCAGCGAATTGAAGAGCGTGAGCAGGCGCGCGCTGAAGCACAAATTGCCGCAGCGGCCTTCCAAACGCATTTAGGAATTTTAATCACTGATGCACGAGGCTGTATTCTCAAAGTTAATGAGACGTTTACGCGCATTACTGGCTATAGCGAAGCGGAGATAGTCGGTAAAAATCCGCGTATGTTCAGCACTGGTTTACAAAACGCAGCCTTTTATCGTCGGCTATGGAAGGGCGTTATCAAGGCCGGTAATTGGGAAGGTGAAATATGGAGCCAGCGCAAAAATGGCGAGCTGTTTCCTGAGTGGCTGACCATTAGTGCTGTGTACAGTGTAGAGGGAACGCTGACCCACTACGTAGCGACTATGAGCGATATCAGTGAGCGCAAAGCTGCTGAGCAGGAGATTCATCAACTGGCCTTTTATGATCCGCTAACAGGACTCGCGAACCGACGGCTGTTTATGGATCGCATGGGCACTGCTCTCAAAGAGCTTCATCGTCATCAGCGTTGTGGAGCACTGTTATTTGTTGATATTGATAACTTCAAACAAATTAATGACACCCTAGGACATTATGCGGGAGACCAGTTATTACAAGGAATAGCGCGGCGTATGGGTCAAATGCTGCGTGATACGGATACGTTAGCGAGATTGGGGGGGGATGAGTTCGCTGTTTTAATTGAAGGCATTGATGGTAGTTCCGCGCAAACCACTCAGCTTGCTGAACGTATAGCGAATAAATTACTGGCGATACTCAGTGAGCCAATTGAACTAGCCGAGGAGAGTATTACGATTACCGGCTGTATTGGTATTACATTGATGTCGAGTGGCGAACACAACGTTGATGATTATTTACAACAAGTGGATATGGCGCTCTTCCAAGCTAAAAATAGTGGCCGCCATACGGTGTGCTTTTTTGATCCCGCTATGCAGGCAGCGTTACTAGCCCACGTAAGGCTAGAGGCAGATTTGCATCTTGCATTGGCCAACCAGCAGTGGCAACTCTATTACCAGCCTCAAGTTAATCACCACGGCACGATTACAGGCGTGGAAGTGCTGCTGCGCTGGCAGCATCCTGAGCGCGGTCTGGTGTCGCCAGGCGAGTTTATTCCGCTGCTGGAAAGTACTGGGCTGATCAACGATGTTGGCGAATGGGTATTGGAAGATGCCTGTAAGCAGTTAGTCCGCTGGAGCGAGCATCCTAGGCTTTGTGAGTTGACGATATCCGTTAATATTAGCCCATTGCAGTTTCGCGATGATCACTTTTTGCGCCGTGTAAACGATGTGTTTGAACGTACCCGGGCGCCGCTTCATCGTTTAAAACTGGAAGTGACTGAGTCGCTTTTTTTGGAAGCACGAGACGATGCTCGCGATAAAATGCTTGCCTTAAAGGCACAAGGAGTGCGCTTCTCGTTGGACGATTTTGGCACTGGCTACTCTTCACTGGCATATTTGGCTCAACTGCCGCTTGATCAGTTAAAAATTGATCAATCCTTTGTTCAGCAGGTGCTTGAAAGTGAGGCCAACGCGGCGATTGTGGAGAGTACGATTGTCTTGGCGGAGAGTCTTAGCCTGGAAGTCATCGCCGAAGGTGTAGAAACCGAAGCACAGCAGTCATGGCTACTAGACCACGACTGCCAAGCTTATCAAGGTTATCTATTTGGTCGCCCAGTAGAGGCTAAAGCGTTTGAGGCGATGATGTTGGCTTAGTTAGTTAATTCGCAGGGGGTTAGGCTCGCTTCGAGCCCGCTGCAGAGCGTGGTCAGTGTTTCGGGGACAATGACTTCTAAACGCGAGTCCTGACGCCAAGCGCTGCTTTCAACGCTGAGCGTGCCATCGGCGCGGTTAAGGCGCTTCCAGCCACTGTTAGTATGAAACACTCCTTTAATCCGCGCTTCGCGAGGCAGTTCTCCCAAGATTGCGGCGAGCCGATCCAGGTCGAAGCGCTCGCTTGGATGCCAACGCAGCCCTTTGCTGGTGTAACCCAGCGAAGTGCCGGTTTCACGCTGGGGCTTACCGGGCGGGGGCGGAAAATCAAAAAATGACCCTGCTAAACTGGGCGTTGCAGCCAGCTGTAGATGGCTGGCAGGCACGCTGATATCGCTTGCTTCGGCGGTTCCGCTGCGTACCAGCAGCGCTATGGGTAGCTCGCCATGTACGGCTTCATGTAACCATTTACGCGGTGGCCAGCGCTGCGCCACAAAGGCGTGCGCAGCGTTAAGCTGTGCTGGCGTGCTCTGGTCGAGCATAGTGAGGGCAACGGCGTCGGCCATATCGAGCTGGTCTCGAAAGGTGTCGTGTTGGCGCGCCCGGGTGTCATCTAATCGTCTGGGGTCGAGGGTGGCAATAATATCGCGCACCTCAACTACTTCATGGAAAGCTTCGCCACGCAGTAGATCCAGCAGGCCTGCCGGGTGGCCAAGGCCGGAGGGTTCGATGATGACCCGGTCAGGCTTGCTGCGGGCCAGCAGGTTTACTAACGCCGCTTGCAGCACAAAGGCGAGCTGGCAACACAGGCAGCCGCCTGGAAGGCCCTTGATAACCACATCATCGCGTGCGTCAAACATGGCTTGGTCGATACCGATTTGACCAAACTCGTTCACCAGAATGGCCCACTTTTCATCCACAGGCTTCTGCGCAATGAGGCTGTGGATAAGCGTGGTTTTGCCGCTACCAAGAAAACCGGTAACGATATGTACCGGTACTTTAAATGTTGCTGCGCCTGCTGACACTGCCAACGACTACCCCCCCGTCATATTCATAAAGCGTACGACCTGCACATCGCCATCGGTGGTGAAGTGGTGGCGCTCCGGCTTGAGCGGCAGGGCGTTGATAATGGCCTCTTTCAGCGCCTGCATATTGCCGGGGTGACGGCGCAGTACGGCGCGCAAATCCACCGAGTGCTCGTTGCCTAAGCAGAGCAGCAAACGGCCTTCCACGGTCACTCGAACCCGGTTGCAGGTGTCGCAAAAGTTATGACTATGGGGCGAGATAAACCCAACCCGGCTGTCGCTATCGGCCATTTTGAAGTAACGCGAGGGGCCTGGTGTGGTTTCGGTCGTGGGGATCAACGGGTAGCGGGACTCAATCAGCGTCTGTACGTCATCGCTGGAATAAAAGGTTTCCGCCCGTGAGTGGTCGGAGACATCGCCCAGCGGCATCTCTTCGATAAAACTAATGTCGAGGTTTTCCTGGCGGGCAAAGGTGACAAGGTCGATGACTTCGTCGTCATTGCGGCCCTTCAAAATCACCGCGTTGAGCTTAATACGCTTAAAGCCCGCTTCCTGGGCGGCATGAATGCCGTCGATGACTTTGGCCAAATCCCCGGTGCGGGTGAGCTGCTTAAAGCGCTCCGCATCCAGTGAATCCAGGCTAATATTCAGCCTGCGCAAACCGCTGGCGTAAAGCTGCTTGGCGTGCTTGCGCAGGCTGGCACCATTGGTGGTCATGGTGAAGTCATTAAGGCCTGGCATGGCGCCGATCTCATCGACCAGTTGCTCAATGCCACGGCGCACCAGCGGTTCGCCCCCGGTCAGGCGAATCTTCTCAACCCCCAGTTCGGTGAAGGCGCGGGCGACCATGGCAATCTCTTCCAGCGTGAGTACCTGAGCACGGGGCAAAAACGTCATCTCCTCGCTCATGCAGTACACACAGCGGAAATCGCAGCGATCGGTAACGGAGATGCGCACGTAGCTAATACGTCGACCAAAGTCGTCGATCAGTTGCTGGTTAGCCAGCGACTGAGACTGTTGTTGCACGGTTCGTTGCTCGCTCATAACCATCCCGTTAGTGGTTGTATGCTGACTACCTCGCCTGGTTGGGCGCCGTCTTGGTCATCGGCAAGCTCAATCAAGCAGTTAGCAGCCACCATCGAGGTTAAAATACCCGACCCCTGGGCGCCAGTGCTCCGCACGTGTAACTGCCCACGTTCATCAGTATGGTAAATACCGCGAATAAAATCAGTACGCTTAAGGCGGCTTTTTAATACGTCAGCGGCAATCGCATGGCGGCGGAGCGGTGGCGCAACCGGCCGCCCATGAAGCCGATCCAGTAGCGGCGTGACAAACTGTAGAAAGGTTACCATGACCGCCACTGGATTGCCGGGCAAGCCAACAAACGGCGTGCGATTTTCACCCAGCCAGCCGCAGGCCATGGGACGGCCAGGTCGCAGTGCTACCCGCCAGAAGGCTAGGCGACCTAACTGTTCCAGTGCCTCGCGGGTAAAGTCAGCCTGGCCGACGGAAACGCCGCCGCTAGTGATCACCAAGTCGCTCTGCTCTTCAGCGTCTTCAAGGGCCGTTTTAATGGCGTTTAAATCGTCTGGCAGAATTCCCAGATCAATAATGTCGGCGCCGTGTTCGCCCAGCAAGCCCATCAGGGTGAAGCGATTGGCGTCATAAATACCTGCCTTGGGCAGCGGTTCCCCAGGCGCCGTGACTTCATTGCCGGTGGAAAAAATCGCTACTCTGGGGCGCCGGCAGACCGCTACCTCCGCATAACCCAATGATGCCAATAGCCCTAACGAGGCAGCATCGAGCCGTGCTCCTTCAGGCAGTGCTGTGTCACCCATGGCAATATCTTCACCGGCCTGGCGAACATGTTGGCCGTGTTTGAGAAGCTCTGGCGTCTCAATGATCACATGGGCAGGCTTGTCATCTAACGGTTCGCGCAACTGTTCACTCATCACCACGGTATCGGTGCCCGGCGGCAATGGGGCGCCAGTGGTGATGCGCACGCAGTGTCCAGCCGGGACTAATTCACTGCGATACTGCCCTGCCAGGACCTCACCGGCCAGTGGCCAAAGTTTTTGCTTGGCCCCAATACCTTCTTTAGCCAAGGCTAGCGCCACGCCGTCCATGGCCGCATTGGTATGTTGCGGTACGTTAATGGAGGCCTGAACGGCTTGGGCCAAACGTCGGCCATAGGCCTGCGCCAGGGGAATCTTTTCGTTGCCCAGCGGGCGTTCGATCAAAGTGGCGAGTGCTTGGCGCGCTTCATCGACGCTGAGCATCTGCTCGCCAAGATCAAAGCAGGAGAGGGTCATTTCACCTCCTTGCTCGAAGAATTCATTAGTACTTTTTCCAGGTGCAGCTTCTCTTCCTCAGTATTAAGGTTAGCAAACGCATCAGGGCAGTCCGACATATCAACCTTGCACCAGGCATGGCGTGCGTACCAGCGGTCAATTTTACGCTCGCCTTCGGCAAGAGTGGCGGCCAAATCATCCGCTAGCGATGTACGCAGGAGGGCAACGACCGGGTGCAGCCGATCACCGTCATAGGCTACGGCGATATCATGGTGGCCTATACCGTTGACCATGCGTGCCACTAAGTCGTCAGGCAGAGCGGGGGAGTCGCAGGGAGCGACCAGCAACCACGGCGTTTTTGCTGCCCGTAGGCCGCTATAGATCCCCATCAGCGGGCCTTTAAAGCCGCCTTCGGCACCGTCCATTACAAGATCCGCTATGACACGATCGGCGAAAAAACGGTAGGCATCAGCATTGCGATTGGCGTTAATCAGCAGCTCGGCGACTTGCCCTTCTAAACGTTTCACCACATGGGCAACGAGTGGTAAACCTGCGAATGGCTCGAGCCCTTTGTCGCGGCCTCCCATTCGACGCCCTTCGCCTCCGGCGAGAATCATGCCGGTGAGTTCTTGAGTGGGTATCATGAGCTTGCCTCTTTGGATGAGCGGGCGTGGGAAGGGCGCGGCGGAATAGCATCTAGGGTTAAGCGGTTCTGGGCATTAATGGCCTGGAAATGGCGGCCCTTGGCGCGGGCGATCAGCATCACGCCAAAGCGTTCGGCTAGCTCAACGCCTTTTTGGGTAACGCCCGACCGTGATACCAATACGCTAATACCCATTTGCGCCACTTTCAGCACCATTTCAGAGGTAAGCCGCCCAGTGGTGTAGAAAATATCGGCACTGTCGCTGTCGGCTTGTTGCAGCCATTGTCGTCCTGCCAGTGTGTCCACCGCGTTATGTCGCCCTACATCCTCGACAAAATCGAGTACCGCCGTTTGGCAGCAAAGTGCACAACCGTGAACAGCGCCCGCGCTACGATAAGTCTCGTTGTAGGCGTTGAGGTTTTGCAGCAGTTGATAGAGCGATGATTGTGCCAGCTGGGTATCGGGTAGCGCTGTAAGTGCGGTTTGATCCAACAACTTTCCGAATACCGTGCCCTGACCGCACCCGGTGGTCACCGTGCGAGTGCTTAAGCGCATTTCTAGGTCGTCGGGTAGATGGCGCGTAATCACCACTGCGGCTTCCACATCCCAATCGACTTGCACGGCTTCTAGATCAGAGGCGGCATTGAGTAGCCCTTGGTTGCGCAGATAACCAACGACTAACGCTTCAGGGTCGTCCCCTAGCGTCATCAAAGTGACTATCTCACGCTTATTGAGATAGACGGTTAGCGCCCGTTCAGCGGCGATCGCTTGCTGTCGCGTATCGCCATACTCATCAACGATACTGATCTCGGTGGTAGGCGGTAAGCGGGCTCGGCTTAACTGAAGGGCGGGCATCCATGAACCTCACTAAATAGTTCTCGCAAAACGACAGGGTTGACGATGATGGCGCTGGGGATGCTTACTTGTCTACCCATTCAAGCGCTATCCTTAAGTACCGTTCTTTCAAATGTCATCCATTTAAGGTTCAGGGTTGATAAATATATGAGTGAAAACCTACGCCCAATCAGTATTACCTTGGTGGCCGAGCCCAAACAGGTTAAGCGTTTTACGCTGACGCAGTGGCGTATTGCCGAGCTAACGCTTGGCGATCATGGTGACAATGTTCTTAACCTTCAGCTGTCGATGACCGAACGTGCCGCTTACCGTTTTAATTTGACGTCGGCTACCCCACGCCTCTTTGTGCGGGCGGGTTTTACCGGGCAAGCCCCCAAGCCGGATGCGATCACCGCCAGCCAAGATGTGGCGGCTGGGTGGATGGATGGCGAACAGCAAGTGCTGGAAGCGCCGATGCCGATGGCTATTCAAGTATGGATTGAAAGCTATTTAGCTCGCCACGGTGAAGCGCCGGTAGAAATGCGCAAGAAAAAACGTAAAGGAGCCGGTCGCGCTAAAGACACGCCTAGCAAGGAGCAGCCGCAATGAGCCGCTTAGAGCGTTGGTCGCGACTAAAGCGCAATGTGCCAAATGAAGAGGACGCCTCGGCGAGCTCTTTACCAACGGACTCTTCACCCATCGATGAGGCGTCCGCTGATCAGGATGCAGCGCTTCATAGTGATACCGATCCGCTGCACGCTGAGAGTGACCAATCTTCGGCAACGCCAGCCCAGGAGCCCGAGCCCGGCAGCCTTGACCATACCTTGCCAGACCCTGAGACGCTGGAGGCGGGCAGTGACTTTAGTGCTTACATGGTGCCAGGGGTCAGCGGCCCTTTGCGGCGGCAGGCGTTGAAGCGGCTGTGGGCCACCGGCAACTACAACGTCCGGGATGGCCTTGATGACTACGATGCTGACTACAACAAACTGTTGAAGCCCATGACGTCAGAGCTCGCTGGTAAGCTGCGCCGCTGGACGCATAAGGTGGAAGAGGTGGTCGATAAGCATTTAGATGACAGCCAAACCGAGCCGCAAAAAGAGGTGGCCGCCGACGAAGACTCAAATGAGCGTGCAGAGGCGTCTGTAAGCGAAAAAGGTGCTGGGCAGAAGAAGGCATTAGAGCAAGAATTCTCCACGCCTTGCACAGCGGATGACAACGTTGTAAAAAAGTGCTCCACTAGACGACCAGTCTGATTTTTTATCTGACACTCAGACGAAAACATGATGTCACTGTTTAGACTTTAATAATCAATATGTTGAATATGCTTTAAACGGTCAGCGTTGGCAGCGTTGATGGTAATTAGGTTGGCAAAATAGCGTATTACACATAGTCTGAACTTAGCTTCAACGCATTGTTATGCCACAATAGTTAATAATTATTACTCAAAATTATAATAAGAATTATTCACTGACCGTGAGAACGCATGAACCAACGAATCCAACTGGCGTCGGTAGACGACCAGCGCAATGCCGAGGCTCGAGAAACGGTACGTCGACGTATCTCGTGGCCCGCTAATTTAACGCCTGCCAATGTGACTTATCACAGCCGTGGTCATGCGCTGTTAATAGGTACCAAAGCTGACGTTCACCCAGCCGCTCGCGCGCTTCAAGGACGCGGTTTGGCATCCCTTACGCTACTGATTGCTGAGCCTGGAGCAGATAGTCTAGGCAGCGATACAGCCGCTCCACTGGGTGCCAATGAGCCGTTGGTTAGCCAAACGCTAACGAGCGAGCAGCTCAGCAAGCTACGCATCAACGGCTATCTGGGCGCCTTTAGCGTTAAGCTTGATGACGGTGATGTGCCGTTGGATATTGCCCGTGCACTGATTGAGCGCGATAGCTTTGACCTTATCCTTGACCTTGCCGCGACGACCCACGCACAGCGCTGGGAACTGCCACCGCCAGGCTATGTGGTGATGCAGTGGCGGGACGCTGATCAGCGCAGCGAAACGCTCGATAACTTTGCAGGGCTGATAGGCGAATTCGACAAGCCGCGCTATTTTCAGGTCAATAGCGATCTGTGTGCACACTCCACCAGCGGTAATGTTGGCTGTACCCGCTGCCTGGATGTATGCCCGGCGGATGCCATCTCCAGTGTGAAAGGGCGGATTGAGTCTCATATTGAGATTGACCCTTACCTCTGTCATGGCGTTGGGAGTTGCACCAGCGCCTGCCCCACCGGGGCAATTGAATTTCGCTTGCCGGAAACACGCCGTCAGCAGGACACTCTCTCTGCTTGGCTCGGGTCTTACCGTGAAGCCGGTGGCCAAGTGCCGGTGTTGCGCTTTATTACTCACGATTCTCAAGATGCTGAGCGTGCTGCTGGTGCAGCGCCTGCTGGCCACGTGATTGATGCTCCCTTAGAGGAACTGGGCGCGGCGGGCCACGACCAGTGGCTAACGGCCCTGGCGGCGGGCGCCGCCGAAGTGCGTATCCAGCTTCACCCCAATATGCCTGCCCGCTTGAGCGCCTTTTTGACCGATCAGGTCGCCCAGGCTCACGCGCTGTTAGAAGCCTTGGGCCATGATCGCGCTCGCGTAAAGCTGATTGAAATAGCCGATGAAGCCGCTCGGGATGCTTTGCCAGCGCTCACGCCTCTGACGCAGGCGCCGTTAAACCTGCCAGAGCCAGAAAAGCGCGCACGCCTGAACCGTGTGCTGGCGCGGCTGGCCGAACTGGGGGCTCCCAGCGGCGAACGCCAAGCGGTACCAAATGGGGCTGCTTACGGTGCGATTCAGGTCGATAGCGATGCCTGCACACTGTGCCACGCCTGCGTCAGCAACTGCCCAACACCAGCACTGAAGTCGGGTGGCAAAACGCCCGCGCTGAGCTTCCTCGAAGCCGACTGTGTGCAGTGCGGTTTGTGTGAGCAGGCCTGCCCGGAAAATGCCATTACCCTGATGCCCGGCTTTTTGGCCACGGAAGCGCGTGAAACGCGGCATATCTGTCACGAAGAGGCGGCTTTTGAATGCATTAACTGTGGCAAGCCGTTTGCCACAGTCAGCACGGTAGCTACTATTAAAGAGAAGCTGGTCAACCATCCCTACTTCGCGGGTGAGGCGATGATTCGTCTTGAAATGTGCGAAGACTGCCGTGTTAAAGACGTCTGGAAAACCATGATTCGCGATCCCGACGCGCAACTGAAGGTATAAGCCGATGACGGATGCACTGCCCACGCTGAAAGAAGCGGATGCACTACGCGCCGATATCTACAGGCTTTTTGCCACACTACTGCGCCAGGCACCCGATATCGACCTGCTGAATTGGTTGGCTGAGCTGGATATTGAACAAGATGGTAGCCGTTTAGCCGAGTGCTGGCAGGCTCTCGCGGAAGCCGCCGCCGGTACTGAAGCGAGCGTCGCGGATCCCGAGCGTCTCCAGCGCGCTCACTTTCGCCACTTGGTCGGCGTGATTCAAGGTGAGGTAGTGCCTTATGCCTCCTGGTACCGCAATGGCGAATTAATGGAAGCAGCGTTGGTGGCGCTGCGTCAAGACTTAAGAGCTCTCGGTTTTGAGCGCAGTGAGCATACCCATGATCCGGAAGATCACTTGGCTGCTCTATGTGAAGTCATGGCGATGCTGATTGACTCAGCCAGTCACGAACAGGCCTATTTCTTTAGCCAACATTTAGCGCCTTGGGCGGCCAGCTGTTTTGCCGATCTGGGGCAGGTAGACACCGCTTTCTATGCAGCGCTGGGGCAGTTGGGTAGCGCTTTTATGGAGAGTGAGGAGGCTCGCTTAAGCATAGATGTGGGCCACACACCGGTTCGTATTGTTGAGCATTAACCGGATATAAAAGGCCCATGGCCCAGCATAAAAAAAGCATGCAAGAGGAGAAACCCATGCACCAGTCACACAATTCTGAGCGCCGCCGGTTTATGAAAACCGTAGGGTTGGGAACCGCCGCTGCTGGCGCTGCTGCGGCAGTAGGTCATGTCACTTTGGTACAGGCTGACACTGCCCCGGCAAAAAACGAAAAACAAACGGTTAACTACCGTGAGACCGACCACGTCCGTGCTTACTACGCCTCGCTGCGTGACTGACGGCGGAATGCCAGGAGATTTGCCATGCGCTTAACTCGCAAAACAGACACCCCCAAGGCCTCCGGGCTGGGTATTTCCCGCCGCCAATTCCTCAAGCGCAGTGGTGCCGCCACCGGTGGTGTAGCCGCTGTTGGTTTCATGGGCGCGCCGATGATGAAGCGCTCGGAAGCAGCGGACAAAACACCCGTGCTGGACTCGCCGGTCGAAACCAAACGCACCATCTGCTCTCACTGTTCAGTGGGTTGTGGCGTTTATGCCGAAGTTCAAGAGGGTATTTGGACCAAGCAAGAACCGGCGTTTGATCACCCCATCAACCGCGGCGCACACTGCGCGAAAGGCGCTTCATTGCGCCAGCACGGTCACTCCACGCGACGTCTTAAGTATCCGATGAAGCTGGTGGCCGGCGAGTGGGAGCGCATGAGCTGGGATGACGCCATTAACGAAATTGGCGACAAGCTGCTCGAACTACGTGAAGAGCACGGCCCTGACAGCGTTTACTGGCTGGGCTCGGCGAAGTTCAGCAACGAGCAGGCGTATTTAATGCGCAAGCTTGCCTCGCTGTGGGGCACCAACAATACCGACCACCAGGCGCGTATCTGCCACTCCACCACCGTGGCAGGCGTAGCGAATACCTGGGGTTATGGAGCGATGACCAACTCGCTCAATGACATGCATAACAGCAAGGCGATTCTGTTCATAGGCTCTAACCCCAGTGAAGCCCACCCGGTAGCGATGCAACACATCTTGATCGCTAAAGAGCGCAATAATTGCGACATTATCGTTGCTGATCCGCGCTTTACCCGTACTGCTGCCAAAGCCAACAAATACGTGCGCCTGCGTCCCGGTTCGGACGTTGCCTATATTTGGGGCCTGTTGTGGCATATTTTTGAAAACGGCTGGGAAGATAACGAATATATCAACCAGCGCGTTTACGGCATGGATGAAGTGCGTGCCGAAGTCGCCAACTTCCCGCCCAGCGTCGTAGAAGAAGTCACCGGTGTATCTGAAGAGGATATGTACGATGTTGCCAAACGCCTCTCCGACAACCGTCCTGGTTGTGTCGTATGGTGTATGGGCGGTACGCAGCATACCACTGGCAACAACAATACCCGCGCTTACTGCATTCTAGAGCTGGCGCTAGGTAACATTGGCGTATCCGGCGGCGGTGCCAATATTCTCCGCGGCCACGATAACGTGCAGGGTGCGACCGACCTGGGGCTGGGCTCCGACTCTCTGCCGGGCTACTACGGCTTGGCGGAAGGCGCTTGGCAGCACTGGGCGCAGGTGTGGGATGTCGACTACGAGTGGATCAAAGGCCGCTTTGACGATACCGAATACGCCGATGGCCAGCCCATGTATACCAGCGGCATTACGGTTTCTCGCTGGGTAGATGGCGTATTGGAAGACGACGAGAATATCTCCCAGCGTACCGCGCTAAAAGCGATGTTCTACTGGGGCCACGCAGTCAACTCCCAGACCCGCGGCATTGAAATGCAAAAGGCGATGCAGAAGCTTGAGATGATGGTCATCGTTGACCCTTATCCCACCGTTGCCGCCGTTATGCACGACCGTACCGACGGCGTTTATCTACTGCCAGCGGCCACCCAGTTTGAAACCACCGGTAGTGTCACTGCGACGAATCGCTCGATTCAGTGGCGTGACCGAGTCATTGAGCCGCTGTTTGAATCCAAGCCAGACCACGAAATCATGTACCTGTTTGCCCGCAAGCTGGGAATTGGTAATGAGCTGGTGAAGAACTATCAGATGAACGGTGATGAGCCGTTCATCGACGATATTCTGCGCGAAATCAACCGCGGCATGTGGACGGTAGGTTACACCGGCCAAAGCCCTGAGCGTCTTAAAGCGCACCAGCAAAACTGGCATACCTTCAGTTTCGAGAACCTGCGTGCAGAGGGTGGCCCGGCAGACGGGGACTACTACGGCTTGCCGTGGCCATGCTGGGGTACCCCAGAGTTTGGACACCCAGGTTCGCCCAACCTTTACGACACCAGTATTCCAGTGATGGAAGGTGGTATGGGCTTCCGTGCGCGCTTTGGTATTGAGCGTGATGGCGTCAACCTGCTGGCGGAAGGTTCTGCTCCTGTCGGCGGCGATATCGACGACGGCTACCCTGAGTTCAACGACCAGCTGCTTAAAGATCTGGGTTGGTGGGACGACCTTACCGACGAAGAGAAGCAGGCGGCGGAAGGCAAGAACTGGAAAACCGACTTCTCCGGCGGTATTCAGCGTGTGGTTATCGAACATGGCTGTGCGCCTTACGGTAACGCCAAGGCACGCGCCGTGGTGTGGACCTTCCCGGACCAAGTGCCGAAGCACCGCGAGCCGCTTTACACCACGCGCCGTGATCTAGTTGAACGCTTCCCCACGTGGGACGACTTCGACTCCATCATGCGTCTACCGACCATGTACAAAACCATCCAGGATCGTGACAACACCGGGGATTACCCGATGATTCTCACCTCTGGGCGACTGGTTGAGTATGAAGGTGGTGGTGAAGAGACGCGCTCCATGTCATGGCTTGCCGAGCTTCAGCAGGAGATGTTTGTCGAGATCAACCCGGCGGATGCCAACGATCTCAGCATCAAAGATGGCGACGATGTCTGGGTTGAAGGGGCTGAAGGGGGCCGCGTGAAAGTTAAAGCGCTGGTCACGCCTCGCGTCGACCGTAACGTCGCGTTCATGCCATTCCACTTTGGCGGCATGTTCCAGGGCGAAAGCTTGCACGACCGTTATCCGGAGGGGACAGTTCCCTACGTCATCGGTGAGGCGGCTAACACCGCCACCACTTACGGCTATGACCCGGTGACACTGATGCAAGAGACCAAGTGCACCATTTGCCGCATTGAGCGCGCTTAAGCCCAGACCTGACAGCATGACGACGGTGCGGGAGCCATCCCGCACCGGCATGAGGAGAACACCATGGCTCAAATGAAATTTATGTGTGACGCCGAACGCTGCATTGAGTGCAACGGCTGCGTCACCGCCTGTAAAAATGCCAACGATGTCGAGTGGGGCATTCAGCGTCGCCGCGTGGTGACACTGAATGATGGCGAAGCGAATGAAATGTCCATTTCTGTCGCTTGTATGCATTGTGACGATGCGCCCTGCATGGCCGTTTGCCCGACTGACTGCTTCTACAAGACCGATGACGGCATCGTGCTGCACGATAAAGACCTCTGCATCGGCTGTGGCTACTGCCTCTACGCCTGCCCGTTTGGCGCTCCGCAGTTTCCCCAGCAGGATGCCTTTGGCGAGCGCGGCAAAATGGACAAATGTACATTCTGCGCGGGCGGCCCAGCCGAAAGCAAAGAAGAGGAGTACGAGAAGTACGGCTCTAACCGCATTGCCGAAGGCAAGCTGCCGCTATGTGCCGAAATGTGCTCTACCAAAGCGCTACTGGCCGGTGATGCACAAGACGTTGCCGACATCTTCCGTCAGCGGGTCGTACACCGCGGCCATAAAGATGGTGCCTGGTCCAATAACCCCCAGGCCAGTGCCGACAACCTAGCCTATGATGCTGCCCATAAAGGGTAAGGAGGCGTGTCATGAACCTGTTGACTGCACAGGCGCCCGGTAGGGTGCCGCGCTCAGGTAAAGGGCTCGCCCTGGGCATTTGGCGTTTTATGTTGGTGGCGCTTGTTCTGGCGCTAAGCATCGGTTTTACGCAAGTGGCGGTGGCCCAAGCGGATCCTGACCGCGAAATGACCACCGCTGCTCCTGGTATCACCGCCGAGCAGTGGCGCCAGGTGCGTAGTGGAGAAACTGGGCCTAATTACCGCGACTCGCGCTTTGATAGCAACTACAGCCTGATCAATTCAAGTGGTGAAACCTGGCGGGAGATTCGTAACCGCTGGGTCTCACCGTTTGGATTGATCGCGGTATTTGGCATGGCGGCGCTGATTGCTCTGTTCTACTTCATTGTAGGACGTAAAGAGCTTGAAGCGCCGCGCACGGGTCGCCTGCTCTTGCGCTGGACGCTAATGAAACGCGCACTGCACTGGACGGTCGCGACGCTGTTTATCATTCTGGCGCTGACCGGCATGACGCTGCTGTTCGGCAAGTTCGTGTTCCGCCCGCTATTTGGCGATGGGATTTGGGCATGGATGATTGCGGCCACGAAAGTGCTGCACAACTATCTGGGCCCGATATTCGGCATTCTGTTGGTGATACTGCTCGTCAGCTTGATCAAAGAGAATATTCCTAAAAAGCACGACTGGGTGTGGTTTAAGAAGGGCGGCGGCATGATCGGTAAAAAACATGTCGACGCGGGCTTTGCCAACGGCGGGGAGAAGGCCTGGTACTGGATATTGGCGACGGTCGGTATTCTTGTTATCGCTAGTGGCTTTGTGCTCGACTTCCCCAACTTCAACCAGAGCCGTGACACCATGCAGTGGGCTAACATTATCCACGCCGTGGGTGCGCTAGGCCTCACCGCTATTTCCTTAGGCCATATCTATATCGGCACGCTGGGTACTGAAGGCGCGCTAGAGGGTATGACCACGGGATACGTGGATGAAACCTGGGCCAAAGAGCACCACAACCTATGGTACGACGAGGTCAAAGACCAAACGCTATCGGAAGAAGAGGTGGCGGCGCGTAAGTCATCTGGCGGCAGCAGTGAACCGTCGGCAACGCGAACCAGTTGATACGTGCTTGATGGTAGCGAAGACACCGCCTTTTGGCGGTGTCTTTTGTTATGCTTCACCTTAGTTCTTAAATAGCCAAACGTCATTTTAGGAGAGCAACGGTTATGTCAGCATTTGATGAGTTAGACCCCGCTACGCGCACTGAGCTGGAAGCCGCCGCCTTTCGTCGCTTGCTTCAACATCTGGACGATAACAAGGATGTCCAGAATATCGATCTAATGATCCTGGCGGACTTTTGCCGCAACTGCTTATCCAAGTGGCTGGTGAGCGCCGCTGAAGCACGGGATGAAAGCCTCAACTACGATGAGGCCCGTGAGTATGTTTACGGCATGCCTTATAGCGAGTGGAAAGAGCTTTATCAACCGGAAGCCACGCCAGAGCAAATGGCGGCTTGGGAAGCACACCACGCGAAGAAGAAAGCAGCCAAACAGGGGTGACGTCAATGAGCGAGCCAATGGTGCCTCTCAACATAGCCGTACTGACGGTCTCTGACACGCGTAATGAAGAGACGGATCGCAGTGGCCAAGCCCTTGTGGAGCGCTTAACCAAGGGGGGCCACACGCTGGCTGAAAAGCGCATTGTACCTGATGACGTTTACCGCATTCGTGCGGTAGTAGCGAACTGGATAGCCGACTCAGCCGTGCAGGTGGTGATCACCACCGGCGGCACCGGCTTTACCGGCCGCGACTCTACGCCTGAAGCTATCTCTGTGCTGCTGGATAAGCATATCGAAGGCTTTGGTGAGCGCTTTCGCCAGCTAAGCGGTGATGAGATCGGCAGTTCCACTATTCAAAGCCGTTGCCTCGGCGGCCTATCCAACGCCACGGTGGTGTTCTGCCTGCCGGGCTCAACGGGCGCTTGCCGCACTGGCTGGGACGGCATTTTGGCTGAGCAGTTGGATAGCCGTCACAAACCCTGCAACTTCGCCAACCTGGTCATCCCAGGCCGGGGGCAACATGGCTGATTTACAGCCGATTTCAGCCGCACTTGAGGCGTTACTGGCAGACGTCAGCGCGCTAAGTGCCGAGAGCGTTTCACTGGAAGCCGCCGGTGGACGTGTGCTAGCCGAGGCAGTGACAGCGCAGCTGGATGTACCGCCGTTTGATAACAGCGCGATGGACGGCTACGCCTTGCGCGCCGCCGATGCAGGGCAGTGGCTGCCGGTGAGTCAACGCATTGCCGCCGGCACCCAGGCTAAACCGCTTGCCCCAGGCAGCTGCGCGCGTATTTTTACCGGCGGTGAGATTCCTTCCGGTGCCGAATGCGTGGTGATGCAAGAGCGCGTGGAGGTTGATGGTGAGCGTGCGCTGATACCGGCGGATATTCCAGCGGGTGATAATGTACGCCGCCAAGGGCGTGACGTGCGTCAGGGCAGCGTGCTATTAGAGGCCGGTGAGCGGCTCGAGGCGGCGGCACTGGGCCACTTGGCGGGGCAAGGGGTTACCCAAGTCAGCGTGCGTCGACGGCCCCGTGTGGCGCTGCTTTCGACCGGTGACGAGATCATCGACCCCGGCACGCCGCTTAAGCCGGGTCAGCTCTACAACTCCAATCGGCCAATGCTTAAACGGCTGCTGGAGAACTTTGGTGCCGAGGTGGTGAGTACCGTTAGCGTACCGGATGACTATGCTCGCACCGTGGCACTGTTAACGGCTGCCGCTGCTGAAGTAGATTTAGTGGTCACCACCGGCGGCGTGAGCGTGGGCGAAGAGGATCATGTTAAAGCAGCGCTGGAAGCGATTGGCCAACTCGATATGTGGAAGCTGGCGATTCGTCCGGGTAAGCCGCTAGCACTGGGTCGTTTGCCTCGCGATGATGGCAGCCAGGCTCGGTTTGTTGGCTTGCCGGGTAATCCCGTCTCTGGGTTTGTGGGCGCCTGGCTCTTTTTGCGGCCTCTACTGGGCGCGATGCTGGGCTGTCCTGCGCTTACAACGCTGCCGAACATTACCGCCAGCGCAGGATTTTCTACGACCACCGGCCCACGTGAACACTATATGCGTGTGACGCTGAAATTTACGCCCCGTGGCATAACTGCGACGGCCTTTGAAGATCAGAACTCCGGTGTGCTGTCATCGTGTATCAACGCGGATGCCTTCGCCGTGATACCCCCCAATAGCGACATAGCAGAAGGCGATTTGATTAGCTGCTTATGGCTGACGTTTTAACGCCAGCCGGTTTATACAATAGCGTGAGGCACAAAGCAGGAGGAGTCTTTGGTAATGCGGCCAACGTCTTCGCGAATGCCCATGCCACAAGCGCGGTCGCCCACGACCCAACTGCCAATTAACGCGTGGTTGTTACCAAAGCGAGGCATGGGGTGATAGGCCTGGCGAATCCAGGGGCTGTCGGTGTAGGGGCCGTCTACGGCTTCGCGCTGACCTGCTGGCGTGATCAGCTCAATGTTGCTGCCTTCCCGAGAGAAGAACGGCTTGCGCACCCAGCCTGCCGGTAGCGGAGGACTGTTGGCCGTTTCGAAAAACGCCGGTAATAAGTTGGGGTGGCCCTCAAAATGCTCCCATAGCAGGGGCAGAATACCCTTGTTGGAGAGAATCGCTTTCCAGGGCGGCTCAAACCAGTGGGTGTTTAGCTGCGGGATAACCTCGCCGAAGTCGTCATCAGCCATCTCCTCCCAGGGGTAGAGCTTGAACAGGGCTTGGATGGGCTGGTTATCCACGTCGACAAAGTGTTCAGCGCCAGGATTGATGCCAATATCTTCCATATAGATAAACGGCGCCTTGAGGCCTGCCTGCACCGCCACATCCTGCAAGTAGTGCACGGTAGCACGCTCTTCGGCGTTATCTTTGATGCAGGAGAAGTAGAGCGTGCGCGCTTCAATGCGATCGCCAAGGTGGGCCATGGCATTGAGGAGGTGCTCTTGGATCGAATTGTACTGATCCGCATGGCGCGGCAGGATACCTTGCGCGATAGCCTGCTCAAGCCACACCCACTGAAAAAAGCCCGCTTCGTAAAGCGAGGTGGGCGTGTCGTAATTGAGTTCCAGCAGCTTCGCTGGGCCATCGCCAGAGTAGGCAAAATCCATCCGCCCGTAGAGGTGCGGTTGCCCTGATTTCCAGGAGTTATGGATGCTGTCCCACATGTGTTCAGGGAGTGCCAAACGCTGCATTAATGCATTGGAGTGGCAGACTTTATCCACCAGCTCCATGCACATCTCATGTACCGCCTCGGTCGGCGCTTCAATATCCTGCTCTACCTGCTCCATGGAGAACTGGTAGTAGGCGTCCTCTTTCCAGTAAGGCTCCCCGTCGATGGTATGAAAATGAAAGCCCAGCTCATGGGCCAGGGCTTTCCACTCTTTCCGTTCAGGGATATCGATTCGCAGCATGGTGATGGTTGCTGGCGGCTAAGAGCCCCAGCCGCCTCTTGCCGAGGAGCGTGAGCCAAAGCCCCGACGTTGAGAGGTCGCCACCGAGTTACGCATGGCGTCATTACGCTGACTTACGCGCTGGGTCGCCTGATTGGTCGCCGTATTCCAGTTACCCTGGTTTTGACGATTACGGTACACCGGCTCCTGGTAAACCCGCTCGAAGGAGCGGCCACGGTTGGTGTTCGACATCATGCTGCCAACCATATAACCCATCATGGCGGGCATGAACCAACTGCCGCCGGTGCTGCCCGTCGCCGCTTGAGACTGCTCTTCGGTAGGCGCGGTACATGCTCCTTCACCATTTTCAGCTTCGCACTCTTCCAGGGTGCTATAGCGCGGCACAGCTTCCAGGGACGCTTCGTAGGCATCTTCACAGGCGCTACGGGTATAAACATTCTCAGCGACACAGGCTTCAACGCTTTCAAAGCTACGTGGCTCGTCAAACTCGATTTCGGTGATTTGCTCTTCCTGGGGCGGTTGGCCACAGGCAGTGAGACCAAAGGCGCTGGCGCCCATCATCGCCAGGGTTAAGCGCCCGCTGCGCTTGCGGCGGGGCAAATGGGGGGTGTGATCCTGTTTAGACATGCCGACTCTCTCCTTTACCACGTCGTCGTTACCAAGTCATCGAAGCGGCATTGAGTAAGCCGACTGCCACAGCCACGCTGGCCATTAAAATACCGTAGGCCTGATGGCCTTCCGTAATATGCTGAGAGAGGCTTTCACCCTGTTTGCGCAGAAACAGCTTAACGCCAAAGAACGTAGCCAGTTGAACAACAAAAGCAACGACACCCCAAAGCACAAAATCGATAAAGTTAATCGAGTGTGCCATCGCGCTATACAGCGGAATAGTAAAACCAAGAATTGAGCCGCCGTAAGCCGAAGCGGCCGCCGCGTTGCCTTCGCGAATCAACGTCCACTCATGGTGTGGCGTAATGCGGCTGTAGCAGTACATAAAGGCAGCTAGCAGCACTATCGCGGTCACTAAGTAGGCGATAAATGACGGCAAGCCGTAGAGATAGTTCACCATGGTGGCGGTTTCCTTATGTCGTAGGTAAAACGTTTATTAAATAGGCGGTTAGAGATTACATAGCGTCGATATCGACGGAGGCCACATCCACCCCAACGTTGTGCACCACCATAAAGCTGCCTTCGCCATCATTTTCAGCGCTTATCAGCAGGTACTCCATGCGCTCAGTGCCTTGTATGGTGCGTTCATAAAGCATCGCGTGATGGGTAACGTGGCGTGCAGCAATACTCTCGGTGGTCATCACTTGCTCTTCGAAAACCACCGGTGGCGACCAGAGGCTGTCGCTATCTCCCCACAGCCGCTGATAAGTACAGATGCGTGGTTCCTCGGTGGTGGAGGTGAGCGCGACGGTTTGAGCGCCGATGCTGTCGGGCTGCTTATCTTCACCGTTAATCACACCGTCAAATTCGGCATCCGAAAGGTGGGCAACACGGTAAAAGTCGAACAGCTTATATTCAAGCACCTGACCATGTTCGATGTTCGCCTGCAGCCACGTATCGTTATCCAGATAGAAGCGCACCAGGTGCGCCCCCTGGCCTAGATCGACATGCCCGACGGCAGCAATGTGATGGTAGGCATCGTCGTCCCAGCTAAACAGCGCATCGGCGTGGGCGCGCAGGCCAATCAGCTTAATGTTGACGCGACCATCCAGCCGCAAGCCTTCAAGCTGTTCCTGGCTGATGCCCATGGGCAGGCCTGCAGCTACCGGGCGGCCCGTTGTCTGCTCGGGCTGCTTCTGCGTGGTAGCGCGAAAAAGTGCTTTCAGGTTGTTAAGCATGGCCTGCCTCGCTAATAAGCTTGTTTAAGAAGTAACTTACTCTTGTGGAGCGTTTTTCTTGGCTTTCAGGCGGGCTAACACATCGTCGGCTTTGCGCTGGGTACCGCCGATACCTGCTGATTTCAGGCGTGCTTCCAGCGAGCTACCGCTCTCTTCCGCGGCCATCTCGTCGGCTGCGTGCATCTGCGCCGAGTTAAGCTGCTGGCGCTCTTTAATACGCTCCAGTGACTCCATGGCGCTACTCATGGCGCTATTCTGGCCTGAGTGGCGAGATGCCACGGCGGATTGGGCTTTTTGCGCCGACTCTGTGGCTTTCACCACGCTCACCTGCTGCTTCAGCTGGCGAAGCTGGTTGTCGGTGCCGCGAATGGCGCCGCGCAGTTTTTCGATGCTGGCATCGTACTCGCTAACAATCGCGCGCTCTGCTTCCAGGTCATCCTGTAACGCTACCATGCGCTCAGCCACTTCCACCGCCAGTGCTTCTTCGCCTTTATCCAGTGCGGCCTCAGCACTTTTTTCAAGCTCGGCAATTTTGCTTTCCAGCGTGTCGGCTTTATTGCTGTTCAACTGACGCTGACCCATCAGGCGGGTCAGTTCGGTTTTAGACTGGCTAAGGTGATTTTCTGAGTCGCGAATCTCCTGGTCTAAAATTCGCAGGGCTTGAGAATCCACGACGGCTTGTCCGGATTCATTCGCTTTACCGCGCAGGGCGGTCATGATTTTGCTTAACATAGGTAATCTCACTTATACGTCACCGTGGCGGTGACACTAATTGATAACGATGATTGAGAGAATAGACGAACAATGGGTAAATGTTAGGCGAAGTGCGTTTGAATCAGTTCGGCAACTTCCATAGCGGCGCCAGCGGTGGCGTGCAGCTCCGCGCAAATTGACTCGAGTTTGGAGTCGCCAAACAACTGGCCGTAAGCCACATAAACGTCGTGCCCGTCGATTTCGACAATCCCCACGGAAGCTAGCGGTAACGAGATGCCCTGGCGTAACAGCACTTCGTTTAATTCAGCGCTGTTTTTGACGCTGGCAACGGCAACAATGGGTGCCATGGCGATCCACTCATTTTCGCTGCGCGAGAGGGTAATCGGCAAGTTGCCATAGTCGTTGAGCTCCCAGATTAGCGTCTGGTTGGTCTCATCTAAGCTAATGGTCGCTTCGGGCCACTCAATAGCCGCATGTTCATAAGTTTGGGGCGCTGGTTGGCTGACTAACTTATATAACTCGCTGGCAGTAATGCCGCTCGTGACGGTAGGCGTATTCAAGGTGATTTGCTCCATCGTTCGTTAAGTAGTTTCACCTTAACACTTAGTAGAGCAAATGGTTCCTTTTGCCAGAAAAGCCCTAACAAAAGCCCCGCACGCGACGGGGCAAAAGGCTGGGGAGGCGTATGCGGGTAAGGGGAGTCGTTTAAGGAGCCCTGTAAGTGTCATTGAACTGTTTACGCAGTTCATTTTTCTGCACTTTGCCCATGGTGTTGCGGGGTAGTTCATCGACAAAAAAGACCCGTTTGGGCTGCTTATACTTGGCTAGCCGACCGTCTAGATGGCTGATTACCTTATCTTCATTAAGCTGATTTTCTTCAAGGGCACCTTGCTGGCGCACCACCACGGCGGTTACCCCTTCACCAAAGTCGGGATGCGGCAGGCCGATAACCGCAGATTCAGCGACTTGATCAAGCTCGTCGATTACCTGCTCTACCTCTTTGGGATAGACGTTGTAGCCGCCGGAAATCACCAGGTCTTTGTCGCGGCCCACAATATGCACATAGCCCTGCTCGTCGACCATGGCGAGATCGCCGGTAATGAAAAAGCCGTCGTCTAACAGCTCCTCGCGGGTTTTTTCAGGCATCCGCCAGTAGCCAATAAACACATTCGGGCCGCGTATCTGCAGCATGCCAATCTCGCCAAGCGGCACCTCATCGCCGCTTTCGCGATTGGTAATGCGCATCTCCACGCCGGGGAGCGGCATACCCACGGTGCCTGCTCGGCGGGCACCTTCATAGGGGTTGGAGAGGTTCATATTGGTTTCGGTCATACCGTAACGTTCAAGAATCGCATGGCCCGTTTTGGCTTCAAACGCCTCGTGGGTCTCGGCGGTGAGCGGGGCAGAGCCGGAGACGAACAGCCGCATGTTGGCGGTAGCGTCAGGCGTTAGGCGCTCATCCTGAACCAAGCGTGTATAGAAGGTGGGCACGCCCATCATCACGCTGCCTCGTGGCAGCTCGTCAAAAATCACATCAGCATCGAATTTGGGCAGAAACAGCATGCTGGCACCCGCCATCAGAGTGACGTTGCAAGCAACGAACAAACCGTGGGTGTGGAAGATCGGCAGCGCATGGATCAGCCGATCATCGGCGCTGAAGTGCCAGGCTGTGACCAAGGTTTCAGCGTTTGAGGCGAGGTTCTTGTGGGTCAGCATGGCGCCTTTCGAGCGCCCGGTGGTGCCGGATGTGTAAAGAATAGCGGCCAGATCGCGCTCGCCAAGTGCCACGATATCCTCCCGCGGCGCTGCCGTTCGGGCGGTTTCCATTAGGCTGCCGTCGACGGCGCTGCCTAGGGTTGCCACCGCAGGACAGCCCGTTTCAGCGGCAAGCGCCTGCGCCTCATCTAGCAATTTAGGGCGGCAAACAAACAGCGCGGGCTCGGCGTCGTTTAAGAAGTAGCGTATCTCATCGCCGGTATAGCCGGTATTGAGAGGCAAATAGACGCCACCGATGCGTAGGCAGGCCAAATAGAGCAGTATCGCTTCAGGGCTTTTATCCACTTGTACGGCAACGCGGTCACCTTGCTTAACGCCTAACTCGGTTAGCGCGCCAGCAAGCTGCGCACTGATGGTTAGCGCATCGGTGTAGCGATAGCGGCGGCCATCACGGGTGGTAATAAAATCGGCCTCTGCGCGCTCACGCATTTTGGCAGCAAAGGTTTCAAATAGATTGTGGCTCATTTGGTGGTCTCTCCCTTGGCCAGCTTGCGGGCGCGACGAGCGAGGTCGCGCACCTCATTTGAGCAAGCAACGGTCGCCTTGGCGGTATAGTTTTCGTGGTTGCGCTCGATATCGTCCAGCACGTAGAGGTAGTTGACCATCAGGCCGGCGGCTTGTTTAAAGCCCTTATCGGAGATATCGCCCAACCAGTTAATGCGGTGGAGCTCGGCGCCGTTGCCGAGGTGAAAGCGGGCCACCGGGTTGAGCGGCAGGCCGTGGCGGTTCTTCTCTTCGACCAGATAGCGGGCGGCCAGCGGGCGAATGGCGGCTTTGAGCTGCTCTTCGCGGGTTTTATCTTGATGCCATCCCGGCGTTTCAAGCCCTTTGAGCGACTTACGCAGTGACTCGGGAAGCTGCTCATCGTCACGCTGCTCCTGTAACCACTGGGCGAAGCCGGGCACCGGCGAGAGGGTGACGAAATATTTCAGCTGCGGCAGCTCCTGGGAGAGCTCTTGCACCACCTGCTTGATCAAAAAATTACCGAAGGAGATGCCGCGCAGGCCGGTCTGGCAGTTGCTGATGCCAAAGAAAGCTGCGGTATCGGCATCTTCGGGGTCGTCGATACCTTTTTTGCTATAGCTGCTTTCGCCGGAGAGGATGGGCTGAATACGGCTAGGCAAACCCTTGTGGAGGGCCACTTCCACAAAGATTAGCGGCTCGTCGCCAATCGCCGGGTGGAAGAAGGCGAAGCAGCGCCGATCACGAGCATCCAGCCGCCGACGCAGATCGTCCCAATCCTGAATTTCGTGTACCGCTTCGTAGCGGATAATCTTCTCGAGAATCGACGCAGGCGTGTTCCAGTCAATGCGCTTGAGCATCAAAAAGCCGCGGTTGAACCAGGAGCCGAACAGGTGAGCAAAGTCGTCGTCGATGGCCGCCAGCTCTGGCTGTTCGCGCAGCAACGCCAGCAGATCCTCACGCATTTTAACCAGCTCATAGGTACCGTCGCTGGCCAGGTTTAAACGCCGGAAAAGCTCCTGGCGCCGGGGCTCGCAGGCTTCAAACAGGCGCTGTAGCGATTGGTTGTCGCGAACCTCTTGGTAGGCCAGGTAGGCTGCATCAATGGGGCCGGGTTCGGCCGCAAAATCAGCCGTTAGGCGGGTAAAAAAGCTGCTTTTTTCATCCGCCGATAGGCGCTGATAAATGGCCAGAGCACGGCTTGCCAGCGCGATGCTGGAGGCTTCACCATCGCTTTCCAGCAGCTTGTGGCAGGCCTTGACCAACTGCTGATGGTCTGGCGTCACTGTCTCGGGATGGCGCCGGCGCAACAAAGCATCACGCTGGGTGATGTTGTTGAACAGCTCCTGCAAAAACATCATATTCATGATCGAACTCCTTACCCCATGATCAAGTTAGGTAGCCAAAGCGCGATGCCCGGGAAGAGACACAGCAGCAAGATACCCAGCACCATGCAAAGCGCGTAGGGCAAGCTTCCCATCAAAATGTCACGCAGCGAGATATCCGGCGCGATGCCTTTGATAATGAACAGGTTGAGCCCCACCGGAGGGGTGATCAGGCCGATCTCTAGATTGATGGTCAAGATCACTGCAAACCAGTAAGGATCGAAGTTGGCGGCCAGGATAATGGGCAGCAGGATGGGCGCGGTCATGACGATCACGGCCACCGGCGGCAGGAAGAAACCCGCTACCAGCAGGAAGAGGTTAATTACCCCCATCAGCGCCCAGCGATTGATCTCCAGACCGGCAATCGCAGCCGCTACGGTTTGGGTGATAAACATGGAGGAGAGCGCGTATGCGAATACTTCGGCGGTGGCGATCACCAGCATGATCATCACGCTTTCCCGCAGCGAGTCGCGCATGATCAGCTTGATCGGCCCCAACTGCCACATGCGATAGATAAGGATCGCAAGCGCCAAGCACAGAAACGCGCCGACACCCGCCGCCTCGGAAGGTGTTGCCACCCCGCCGTACAAGGCAAACAGGATGCCCGCGACCACGCCCAGGAAAGGCAGTACGCGCACCAATGCTTTCAGATTGGTATCAACATTCTGCTTAACGTTCTGTTTTAGCCGTTCGACGGATTCGGCCATGGGGTTGCTATAACCACCGGCCATTTTACAGGCGAACATTGTCCAGATCATAAACAGGCCTGCGAGCATAAAGCCCGGCACTACCCCAGCAATAAACAGCCGACCAATAGAGGTTTCGGTGGAGATGCCGTAGATGATCATGGTGACCGAAGGCGGAATCAGAATGCCCAGTGTGCCGCCCGCCGCAATACAACCCGCTGCCACGCCATCCGGGTAGCCGCGCTTGCGCATTTCAGGAATACCCATTTTACCAATCGCCGCACAGGTGGCGGGGGATGATCCAGAAAGCGCGGCAAAAATCGAGCAAGCACCGATATTGGAAACCGCCAAGCCGCCGGGCAGTTTTCCCATCCACAGATCCAGCGAGCGATAAAGGTCACGCCCGGTGGGGGAGGAGGCCACCGCAGCGCCCATCAGAATAAACATCGGGATGGCGACAAAGCCAAACTCGGCAATGCGGTCAAAAAAAGTTTCCCCGAAATAGGTGAGCTCTGAGAGACCCCGATCATAGAGCAGCGCCAGCAGCGAAACACCGCCCAGGGCAAAGGCGATAGGGGTACCGATAGCCATCAGCACAATCAATGCGATGCCGACAATGATGCCTAACGTAATAGGATCCATGTTCAGCTCTCCCCACGCAATATTTCAGCCACATACTGCAGCGACAGAAGGGTAGCGCCCACCGCCATGGGCAGCAGCGCTGGCCACAACGGCGGGTTCCACACCGAGCCGGTGGTCCACTCACCGTGGAGCGCCTCGAAGACGTAAATCCAGCTGGCATACGCCAACGCGGCACAAAAACCTAACCCAAACAGTGATGCGATCAAACGCATAATGGTGCGTGTCATGCCGCCTAGCGCATCGGGAACGATCGTAATGGCGACATGGCCGCCGGTCATTAACACGTAGGGGCTGCCCAGCAGCATTGCTCCCGTGACGGAGAAGATGGTGAATTCGGTCTGCCAGCTGGTGCTCATGCCCAGGAGATAGCGAATAAACACCATCTGGCAGATGACCAGTACGCCCGCAATAAACATGGCGCAGGCCAAATAGGCGGAAAGCCGCGAGAGCTTATCCATGACGCGAATGTAGCCGCCAATGATGCCCCCTCGCACGGGGGATTCGTGAGTGGTTGTGGTTGCCATAGTTCCCTCATCCAGCGCAGTAAGCATCAGTGTTAAGCGACCACTCCTAAAGGAATGGTCGCGCCGTTAGGCGTTGCTTACTCGACGGCCAGCGCTGCATCGATAATGGCTTGGCCATTGGGAACGTTCTCGGCGAAGTTTTTGTAGGAGGTTTCGCGGGCGATTTCTAGCCAAGCGTTGTAGTCCTCTTCGCTCATACTGACCACTTCAACACCGTTCTCCTCGTAAAGATCGACCATCTCCTGATCAATCGCCGCAGCCTCTTCAGCGAAGAATTCCTCGGCGGCTTCACCCGCTTCCATTAGCGCTGCTTGCTGCTCTTCATTAAGGCCCTGCCACACCTGCTCGGAAATGAGAATCGGCTCGTACATAAACCACAGCGCGAAGTCGCCGGGTTCGGTCAGGCACTCAACCTGCTCGTAAAGACGGAAAGATATAAACGACATTGACGAGGTGTTGGCGGCGTCCAATACGCCGGTTTGCATCGCGGTGTAAACCTCGGAAGACGGCATTGAGGCGATCGAGGCGCCAGCGGCTTCCAGCATCTCTTCAAAGGCGGGCCCGGCAGCACGCAGGTTCTGACCCTCGACGGTGTCAGGTGAGGTAATGCACTGCTCGCTAGAGGCAAAACCGCCTGAGAGCCACGCATCGGAGAGCACCCGACCACCGCCTTCCTGGATCACCGCCTTGATCATCTCCATATATTCGGAGTCATTTAGACGCTGCGCATGTGCTTGGTTGCGCACCAGGCCGGGCATCAGCGTGGCAGAGAACTCTGGGTGCCGACCGCTGGCGTAATCCAGCGGCAGTGAGGTGATATCCAAGCGGCCTCGGGCCAAAGCACCCCACTGTTCGCGTGCTTTGAACAGCGATTGGCCAGGGTAGACTTCAATGGTTAGGCCCACATCCGCCTCGGCCACGTGACGGGCCATCATTTGCACCATTTCGTCGCGGACATCGCCTTGGCCACCGGGGAATTGATGCGATGCGCGTAGTACGGTGTCGGCAGAGGCGTGTGACGCTGCAATGGCGAGGCCTAGGGCGGCGGCAGTTGAGATCAAATAGCGTTGCATGTGGCGTCTCCAACAGTTGTTGTTGTGTGTTTGGATGAGCTTTTATATGTTTATCAGGCAAGCTGATATATATATCAATAGGCGCTACGTATGCTAATGTCAACTATATGACAGCATTAAAACGGCTACGATGAGTCGCGATCCAAGGAGGTAAAACATGACGGGCACCAAGCGATCCAACGCTCAGCGATTAAGGGATTCACTTGAAGATGACATCATCAATGGCCGCCGTTTACCTGGGGAGCGCCTGGATCCAGAAGCCTTAGGTCGTGAGTTTGAGGTCTCGCGCACCCCTGTGCGGGAAGCTTTTCAGCAGTTGGTGGCCAGTGGCTTGGTCACGGTTTCGCCGAAGAAGGGCACTTTCGTGGCGAAAGTGGGGATTGATCAACTGATCGAGATGTTCGAGGTGATGGCGGAACTTGAGGGCATGTGTGGCCGCTTGGCGGCACGTCGGATTACCGAGCAGGAACTTACGGCACTGCGCGAAGCCCACCAGCGCTGTGAAGCGGCGGCCCTGGCCGGTGACAGCGATGAGTACTACTACGAAAACGAAGGGTTTCACGACTGTATCTACACCGCGAGCCACAACGCCTTTTTGGCCAGCGAAGCGCGCCAGCTTAAACAGCGCTTGAAGCCTTATCGGCGCCTGCAGCTACAGGTGCGCCAGCGGGTGAATAATTCACTCAGCGAGCACCAAATCATCGTCGAGGCCATTGAGCAGGGCGACCCTCTGGCGGCCCAACGAGCGCTGAGCGACCATGTGTTGATTCAAGGTGAGCGCTTTAGCGATTTCGTTTCCAGCGTCCGACGCATGGAAGCGCCGTTAGAACAAACCGGCTAGCTAAGTCTATAGCTAAGTCCCTATCGGTGGGGTAATAGTCCTTGCCGACATTGAGCGCAGGGCAGACACTCTCTCTAATGCTTCGATAGTCCATTAGCGGAGAGAGACCGTGACTCGCCACGTTGCCCTGCTTGCCTACCCCGACTGCCAACTGCTGGATGTCAGCGGGCCCTGGCAAGTGTTTGCCAGTGCCAATGCGCTAAGCCCCCAACCGCTCTATCAGTTGACGCTGGTGGCCGATGCCGTTGGCCCAGTGGCTACCAACGGCGGTTTAGCGATTCACGCCACCCATAGCTACCACCAACTTAATCGTTTACTGCCGCTGGATACGCTCTTGGTGGCGGGGGGCAGTGGCGTCATCCAGCAGCGTGAAATCGTCACTGTGAAAGAAGCGCTGCGCGCGGTTGCCCCTCAAGTGAGACGCCTTGGGTCTATCTGCTCCGGGGCATTTTTATTAGCCGCTGCAGGGCTGTTGGATGGTTGTCGTGTGACCACTCATTGGCGTCATGCTCAGCAATTAGCTGATGAGTACCCCGCGCTAAGCGTCGAGCCCGATGCGCTGTATATCGAAAGCAATGCCCGCTACACCAGCGCTGGGGTAACCGCAGGGATTGATTTAGCACTCTCTTTAGTGGAGGCGGATCACGGCGCGGCGTTAGCCGGGCGAGTGGCCCATGAGCTGGTGGTGTTTCTACACCGCCCCGGTGGCCAGTCCCAGTTTAGCGAAGCACTGCGCCACCAGCAGGATGCCGGCCCGCTACGGCGGCTACTCGATCAGCTTCACGCGGATCCCGCTTCCGATCACTCCCTTGAGCGGATGGCTGATGTGATGGCGGTGACACCGCGGCATCTAACGCGTCTGTTTAAGCGTCACTTGCAGGTTTCACCTGGGGCGTACCTGACCCAACTGCGCCTGGAGCAAGCGCGGCTAGCGCTGCTCAACGAGCGCGAACAGCTATCCCTTGAGCGACTGGCACAACGCTGGCGGTTGGGCGGGGCGGAGCAGTTGCGTCGCCAGTTTCAGCGCTATTACGGCGTGTCGCCCTCGGTTTATCGTCAGCGCTTTGCTTCCTCCCACGCTGATTCCCTTCAGGAGAATCTCTCATGCGGTTAACCGTCACCCTGCTATCACTCTGCCAAGCGCTGTTGGTTACTGGTAATGTCCTGCTGATTGCCGTTTCACCGCTAATAGGCGCTTCTTTAGCACCCAGTGCGTCTTGGTCTACTGCACCTGTCGCCACTCAGTGGTTGGGGCTGATGTGCGCCACGATTCCCGCCTCGCTCATCATGGCCAAGCTGGGTCGTAAACGTGGTTTTATGCTGGGCAATATCGTTGGATTGGTAGGGGCATTGGTGGCGGTTCAGGCGTTGATGAGTGAGCGATTTGGGTTATTCCTGTTAGCCACGTGGCTGATCGGTATCGGCATTGGTTTTGGTCAACTGTATCGCTTTGCCGCTGTGGAGGCCGCCCCTGCGCCGATGCGCGACCGGGCGATTGGTTTGGTAATGGGCGGTGGGGTACTGGCGGCGTTTGCCGGGCCTTGGCTGGCAAGAGTGAGCCGTGAGTTGGGCGATGTGCCATTTCTGGGCAGCTTTGTTGGTTTAGCCGCGCTCTACGCATTGGCCCTGATAGTATTAATGATGACACGACTACCCCCGGCTTCACGCACCCACGGGGAGGGCGTCGGCCTTCCTTTAAGTAAAATACTCAGCCAACCCGCATTTATTGCTGCCGTTACCGCAGCAACAGTAGGCTACGGCGTGATGAACATAGCCATGACCGCTACGCCGTTGGCGATGTCAGGAGCTGGGCATCACTTTAATCATGTCTCAATGACCATTCAGTGGCACGTGGTGGCGATGTTTTTGCCCTCCTTTTTTACCGGCCATTTAACCGCGCGGTTCGGCGCAAAAAGGATCATCGTCATGGGCTGCCTGCTGCTGGTAGCGAGCGCGCTGGTGGCGCAGTTTGATGCTGGCTTAGCAGGGTTTAACGTTGCGCTGATCTTGCTCGGCTTGGGTTGGAACTTTACCTTTCTGCCTGCCACTGGCCTGCTTACCGAATGCTACCGGCCGGAGGATAAAGCGCGCACCCAGGCCGCCAATGAGTTCTTATTATTTGGTACCGTCGCTATGTCGGCATTATTGGCGGGGCCACTGGTGAGTTCTTTGGGCTGGGCAACGCTTAATCTACTGTTGATCCCTGTTTCGCTGATCCCTGTGGCAGTGCTGGTATGGCAACGCCAAAGAGCACTGGCACAGAAGACTTTTTGATGAAGCGTTTGACCGCCGGGTCGATACTCTTTTCAATAACAGCTAGTAATAAAACGCTGGGTAATAGAGTATTTGGTATTTTAATATATAGTGCTAGATATTTAGTGCTTCAATATCTAGCACTTAATTACTTAGTGCCTGAATTCATGGACGAAAGGTTATAGTAAGTCACTAGGCTGGATTTAACGTCTTGGCAGACGCTTTGATAGCAAGGTGGCACTATGACTACCCTCTCTTTATCTCCGGGCTTGTCCAGCCGAGTTAGCTCTTGCTCTTCCTCCGCAAGGTCACTGGGTACCTCTACCCGAGTGCACTCTGCGCAATTGTTGGAGCCGCCCGCATACGTTAAACACTATGACAGTCAGCTGTCCCATTTGGATAACTGGTTAGCCATCATTGCCTTGGTAGGAAAGGTAGCAAGTCGCAGTGGGGCTAATGGAGTGTTGGATCGTGTATCGGAAGTCCAGGATCGTTTTCGTCTTTTACGGGTTCAGCTTGCCACCGCATTGACGGAGGAGTACGCCCGCGAATATGAGATGGTATTGGGGGGCAGAGCGGCGATTGCGGTTGATATGCTGGTGCGTAACCTCTTCGAGCGATCTGCCGATATTGTTTTTCTTGCGACCGACAATCTCCTTCGTGCCTACATGGAGAGTGGCGACGAGACCAGTGCGGTAACTATTAACCAGCATTTGCAGCGCTATGTTGCTAAATACTCCGTTTATGACGATGTAATGCTGCTGGATGCAGAGGGCAACCTGCGTACCCGGCTAACATGTGCAGATGCTGATGTTCCTCGTGATGACGCGCTGTCTGCATCCCTTTCTCAATCTCTTTCTCTAGGGCATGCCGATTACCTTGAATACTTTGCAGCCACCCCTTTAATGACCCAGAGGCATCGGGCGCTGTTGTTTGTTGCGCCTATTTATCAACCGGAAACAACGCCGTCGGCATGCCTGGGCTATCTCGCCTTGAGCTTTAACCTTGATGAAGAGATGCAGGGCATTTTCGAAGAGGTGGCTGACAGCCAATATGAACTTGCCTTGCTAGACAAAGATGGCCGCGTAGTCGCATCTAGCTTACCCCAGCTAAGGCTGGGTGAGTCGATGCAGCAGGTGGGCGTCGCATGCGTTGAAGTCCTTATGCTCGAAGGTAAAGCCTATGCATGTCGGCAAATCTCAGGCACCCCCTATCAAGGGTATGCGGGGCTAGGCTGGCGCTGTATTGCACTGACGGAGCTAGTGGGAAGTGCCAAGCCGCAGTCGCACGAAACGAGCGCATCATCGGTAGCCGCTGATTTAGTGAAAGGGCAGCTCAGCGACATCCGCCAGCAGGCATCCATCATTGCGCAGCAGCTTAATCTTGCGGTGATCAATGGTCATATCATCTCTGTGCGCCACAAGGCAGTTGAGTTAGTGCCGGTGCTGCACCAGATTCGTGAGATTGGCAATTTGACGGAACGGCTATTCGGCGTCTCTATCTCAACCTTAAGCGAAGGAATGAGCCAGACAGCCATTGCCGATGCCTCCATGCGCGCCTTTAGCATGGTCAGTATTCTGGATCGCAACCTGTATGAGCGGGCCAATGATGTCCGCTGGTGGGTGCTGGATGAGCGTATTCGTAGGCAGTTAA
This sequence comes from Vreelandella neptunia, assembly GCF_022489065.1. GTDB lineage: Bacteria > Pseudomonadota > Gammaproteobacteria > Pseudomonadales > Halomonadaceae > Vreelandella > Vreelandella neptunia_A. The sequence goes on from NZ_JAKVTW010000005.1 coordinate 103,065, forward strand.
GTGCGGCGGCTGATGGCAGTGAGCAGGCGCGCAGTGAAATATCCGCGGTTATCCGCTCTATTAACCGCCTTTACACCGTTTACACCAAGATTTTAGTGTTTGATCGAGAGGGCATTATCGTCGCGGTTTCTGATCAGGCATCCTCAGATATTGTTGGCACCCGGGTGCCTGAGTCACTGCCTTTGGCAGCGTGCTTAACCATCTCCTCTGAACAGGGGTATGTGGTTTCATCGTTTGCTGAGAGTGAACTGTACGCCAATCAACCCACTTATCTTTACTGCGCCCCCGTGATCGACTTTAACAGCCATACGATTGTCGGCGGTATTGCCACCGTGTTTGATGCGACGCCAGAGTTTCAGCAGATACTGGCGGATAACCTTCCCGTCAGAAGTGCGGAATCACTGCCTCCTTTTGCGCTGTTCATCAATGCTGAAGGTCTGGTGATCTCTGCTACGGTGCCCGGCATCTCCTTGCCTTTACTGCTAGATGGCTGCTATGAGGAGGTGCTGGCGTTACGAGATGGCCAGCGCTTGTTCCAACGGCTCGAGTACGAGGGCAACAGCTACTTATGTGCGATGGTCGCATCAATAGGCTATCGAGAGTTCAAACGTCAGGATAATTACCGCAATGATGTCATCTCAATCGCCTGTCTTCCTATCGACTGACCGCTGCTTAATTAAAAATCACCCGGCGCGCACTGCAAGCAGGTAAGCCCCAGGGCACGCCATTGAGCAACCACCGCATCTCTATCATCCAATACTAGCCAGGGTGCAAAACCATCGCTGCGCATGCGCGATAACAGCGCCGCTTTCACCGTTTCATCATCCACATGGTCATCGCCTTCCGGGCGTAGATATATAGCATCAAAAGGAATGGTATGTCGCTCTAACCAGCGCTGGGTATGATCGCGATGGCTGTCTGGGCGACCGCTGCAAATGACGATCTGTTGGCCTTGGGCCTTAAGGATTTTGACCAGCTTGGCGACCGCTTCAATCACCGGTGCTTCGGCCATATGGGCGAAGAAGGGGTCCCACTGTTTTTGACTACCCAACACCCACTCGCTGACATGGTGAGGGTGGAACTCGGCCAAGGTGCCGTCGACATCAACAATTACTGCGGACATGCAAAACTCCCTAAAGTGGAAAAGGTGGTAGAACGAGCATCGGTGCTGAAATGAGGCGTGGTGCAGAGACGTTTTCCTAGTCGCTTGCGCCACTCGCTCAACGGTTGATCAGTGAGGTGAGTAAATAGCGGCACTACGTGAGAGGCGCCCAACTGATCGGCAAGTGCCATCAAATGCGAGGCGCGTAGGTGAACGTTCCAGCGCTGCCAAAGCACGTCGCCTGCGGCCAGCTGGGCACAGCGCTCGGGGGTTAAGTAGCCAGTATGCAGCAACCGATGATCGGGCCACTGGGCGGGAGCGTCGTCGCGATCACTGACCAGCATTAGCGCCGCGTTGGTATCATCCGGGCGTGCAAGAACGCTAGCAATCGCTGCCTCAGTGCCGGGGCGGCGCAGCGTGTCAGGTAGGGCCAGCAGGGCGGCCAGATTAGCGCGAATGACGGCATCTATCGCTAGCGTTAGCCCCCACGCTTTAGCCTCTTCTGTTAGCCATAATGCCATCTCCAATGCGCGCCCGGTGGCGGGCACGGGAAATACGAGGGGCTGCATTAAGTGTTCGCTAATAGCGTGAATACACCCTTGCTGTGATTGGTCGTAAACACCGTACGAGGCATCCAACAAGGCAATCCCGGCGGGTGGTGGTGTGTCGAAGGGAAAGAGCCTTGATTCGAAACAGGCATCGCCGCTGTAAAAAACACCTTCTGCCACCGCTAAATGCAGCCAAACGCCCCCCAGGGAGTGCCCCGCCTGGCCGGTGGTGACGGTGATACCTTCCACCTCTATGGTGCCGCGCTCTGGCAAGGGCCGCCACTGCCTGTTCTTTGGCAGTGCCTTGGCCACCAGTGGTGTGCAGTAAAGCGGTAGCTCAGCGGGCAACTGCGCGACACCACCAATATGATCAATATGGTCGTGGCTAATCAAAACGGCATCCACATCCAAATCGTTCGCCCAGGTGATTGGGTCGCCGGGGTGCAGCGCACCGCCTGCATCCAGCAGCAGACGCTTACCCTGGGTTTCCACTACTACTGCGGCGGGCCCCTTGTCGCCTAACCCACTGAGAACATTAATATGTACACTCATTGATCGGGCTCCATGCACCAACCCTGATCCAGACTAACGGCGACCTGGCTGCCTACTTTAGGAGCGGTGCGATGGTAAGCCAGCAGGGTTTCGCTGCTGGGCAGGCGCAGGCTGAGCTCATATCGCTCGCCACGAAAAATCACGTTCTCTACCTGGGCGGTGAGTTGATGTGCGGAGGGCAGTTGAGTGGCAATCTGGATATGCTCGGGGCGCACCAGTACCGCCTGGGTACGTTCAGATTCTGTGGCGTTTAGCCCGCGCATAAGGGTGGCGTGCTCAAGAAGCTTTCCTGGGCTACCGGCAGCAACCTTTAGCTGGCTGCCCTGGCCGATAAAGCCCGCCACCCAAGCAGTGCGGGGTTCGTGGTAAAGCGTTTGCGGTGTGCCCCACTGCACCAGTTTGCCCGCTTTCATCACGGCGATTTTATCTGCCAGTGCCATGGCTTCGGTTTGGTCATGAGTCACATAGACCAGCGTGGCTCCTGTGCGCTGGTGAAAGTCGCGGAAGCTGTGCTCCATGGTGGCGCGCAGGTGACGGTCAAGGTTGGCCAGTGGCTCATCCAGCAGTACAACGGAAGGGTCGCTCACTAAGCAGCGTGCCAAAGCAACGCGCTGGCGCTGGCCACCGCTAAGCGCCTGGGGCATACGCTCGGCGTAGGCTTCAAGCTCTACTAACGCTAACGCTTGCTGAACGCGCTGTTGATACTCGGTGCCACGCAAGCCGCGCAGTTTGATCGGATAGCCGACGTTATCGGCAACGCTCATATGTGGCCACAGCGCATAGGATTGAAAGACCATTGCCATGTCGCGCTGCTCTGGCGGCACATGGGTCTCGGGGCTTGCCAGGGTGCGACTGCCCAATTGAATCCTGCCCCCATTCACGCTTTCAAAGCCCGCCAGCATCCGCAGCATGGTGGTTTTGCCGCAGCCGCTAGGGCCAAGCAGGGCAACAAACTCGCCCGGTTTAATCTCCAGCGACAGCTCATCTACGGCAACGTGTTCGCCAAAGCGTTTGGTGACACGGTCAATGCTTAGCCCTGCTGCGCTTAAACCTGATGTGTTTCGCTCTTCTGTGTTTAGCCCTGCCATGGAATGACTCCTTTAGGTAGCCGCGGTGCCAATAGGCTGAGGGCCAGCATCAGCGAGGCGACCATGATCACTACCAGCACCGAAACCGCAGCGGCCAACACACTTTCGCCGCCTTGATCTAAGTTGAAAATCAGCACGCCGAGGGTTTCGTTACCGGCGCTCCATAGCAGCGCTGAAACGGTAAGTTCGTTAACGGCCAGTAAGAACACCAGCAGCCCGCCGGCAAACAGTGCGGGTGCTACCAGCGGTAAAATAATGCCGCCAAGTCGCCGCCAGGGGCCTGCTCCCGCTAGTTGAGCGGCCTCTTCAAGGGAAGGGTCTAGCTGAGCCAAACTGGCTGCTACTGGTTTGACGCAGACCACCAAAAAACGCGCCAGATAAGCGACAAAAATCAGCCCCAGGGTGCCGTAAAGCGCGACATTGATAATCGGCAAAGGGCGCACAAATAGCAGAATGCAGGCAATCGCCAGCACCACGCCGGGAAGTGCGTAGGGAATCTCAATGGCACTGAGCACCACGCCGCGCCAGCGATCCGGCAAGCGCTGCAGCCGGTAAGCTAACGGTAGGCTCAATAACATCAGCACCACCGCCGCGCTGCCCGCCAACCATAGGCTGTTACGCACAGCTCGCCATGTTGCCCCTTGGCGACCCACCACTTCGGCGTAGGCGTTAAGCGTGGCAGTATCGGCGTTAAGCGGTACACCCACCGCGGGTACTAGCGAGCTAACAACGAGCGCCAGCAGCGGCGCGACTAAGATAATCAATAAGATGCCGACCAGCGTGGCCGTTACCAGGGTGCGCCAGCGGCCAAGGGTAAAATCATGGGATCGGCCACTATGACCACCCAATCCAAACCGGCTGCGGCCCATTAAGTGTTGTTGCAGCGCGACGCCCGCTAAGGCCAGCAAGCCAATCAATAACGACAGGGCGGCCATTTCCGCTAGAACGCCAGTACCAAAACTGGCCATTCGCTGATAGATCAGCGTTGGCAGCACGTAATAACCCGCTGGAATGCCCAGCATGGCAGGAATGCCGAAGTTACCGAGGCTGGAAATAAACGCCATTGCGCCCCCGGCGATTAAGCCGCTGCGGGTCACCGGCAGAATAATATGTCCCCACACCTGGATCTGTTTGGCACCGCTAATGCGGGCGGCTTCAATAAGCTCGCGAGGCAAAGAGAGTAGGCTAGTGCGCAGGGCTAGAAACACCAGTGGCGCACTTTGAATACCTAACAGTAGGGCGATACCTTCTGCCGAGTAGAGGGGTTGCGGGCTACCCATTGGCGGCGCCATACCAATACTTTTAAGGAGCGGGCTGGCAGGCCCGAACAGCTGTAGCCAGCTTAACGCGGTAACTTGAGGGGGAATCATCATCGGCAGCATGAAGCAGAATACTAGCCATGTTTTGCCACGCACATTGGTCAGCGTGATGGCAAAGGCAAATAGGCTACCCAGTACCAGGGCGATCAACATGCCGAGCCCAGAGGTATAAAGGCTATGCCACAGTGCTCGCCAAGTGCTTGCGCTGTTGAGCACTTGCCACAGCGGCGATTGACGCCCCTGGGTAAGGTCGCTCAATGCTTCTATCAGCAAGCGTAAGCTAGGCGCCAAGCTTAGTAGCACAATGCCGATCAAAAGGCTTGAAAGCAGCCAGCGATGCTGGCTGCCGTACGTTTTGTCATAGCTCAGGGCAGGCGTCATGATTACCCGCCGAACAGGTCGCTAAAGCGCTGTTTGAGCTCGGCTTCTTGCGCTAATGTCTGCTCAATATCAACCGGCATCAGGGTAATGCTATCCCGCTCAGGGAAGCCTTCTGGCGGGGTAACGTCGTCACGGGCGGGCAGGTAGCCTTGTTGGCTGACCAATTCCTGGCCTTGTTGAGAGAGCACAAAATCGACAAACTTCTGTGCCGCATCCAGGTTGTCGGTGTCCTGCATAATCGCGACGGGTTCGGTAACCGCGCTTACGCCCTCTTCGGGAAATACAAACGCTACCGGTGAGCCTTTGACCGCTTCACGGATAGGCAAAAAATCCACCACGATGCCGTAAGGCTTGGTTCCAGCGGCGACCGCGTTGAATACACCGCCATTACCGCCCTGTGCTTCGGTGCGGTTTTCTTGAAGCGACTCGTAATATGCCATGCCAAGATCAGGGTGGGCGCTAATCGCGGCCATGTGGATCAGCGCCGCACCGGAGTAGAGCGGGCTCGGCATGGTGACCATGCCTTCGTAGTCTGGCCCCAGCAGGTCTTGCCAGCTTTGCGGCTGATGCTCGGCGCCGGTGTTATAGACAATACCGGTGGTGATTAGCTTAGTGCCGTAGTAGTAGCCTTCCGGGTCATATAGCTCGGCGTCATAGCCGCTGCGCTCGTCGCTTAAATAAGACTGCAAATGCCCCTCCTGCTTGAGCGACTCCATGGTCATGCTGTCGGCAATCAGCAGCACATCGGGGTTACTCACCCCAGCAGAAAGCTCCGAGCGCAGGCGTGTCATTAGCTGCGTAGTGCCGTCGCGCACCCACTCAACTTCGATATCTGGATAGGCCGCTTGAAAGGCATCAACCGTCTGCTGGGCATCGCTGTTGGGCTGACTGGTGTAGAGCGTCAACGACTCGTTCGCAACAGCCTGAATAGAAAGGGAAAAACTGGCTGCCGCAACGGCTGTAGTCAGAGCAGAAACCGGAATAGATAGCAGGGGGCGCTTCAACATGGGTAAATCTCCAAGGAGTGAACCCCACCTAAGCTACTGTCATCTGCTTACAACAAAGTGACAGTACGCTTTCGTTTAACATTATGCGGCTTTCGTTTGCCGCACTTTCTGCTTTCGTTGTGCTGAGAGGGTCTATGCGCCAGTTCGAACGTCGACAACAGCTTTTGCAGCGAATCCACTCTCAAGGGCGGCAATCGGTAGACAGCTTGGCAGGTGAGTTTGGTGTTTCTGTGCAAACCCTACGTGGGGATATTCGTCACCTAGCCGATAAAGGGTTGGTACTGCGCCGCCAAGGTGAGGTGCTGCCGTTTCCCGAGCAGGAGAACATCGGTTATGACCAGCGTCAGATCGTTAATGTGGCGGGTAAACGACAAATTGCAGCCCGGGCCGCATCCCTGGTGCAAGACCATCAGGCGCTGTTTTTAGGCACCGGAACGACGGTTGAGCAACTGGCAGATGCGCTTAGCGACAAGCAAGGCCTGCATATCATGACCAATAACCTGCATGCGTTGATCAAGCTGTGCCAGCTGAAGTGCGAATTAGTGGTGGCCGGTGGGCGAGTGCGTCGTCGTGACCAGGATGTGATTGGCGGCGATGCCTGGCGCTTTTTTCAACGCTACCGTGCTGATGTGGGGATTGTATCGGTGGGGGGGATGGATAGCCATGGACAGCTTTATGACTACAACGACGACGAAGTGATGGCCCGTGAAGCGCTGTTGGCTCACTCAAGTTACCGTGTGCTGGTGTTGGATAAAACCAAGTTTGACCTGCCGCTACGCTGCTCTGCGGGAAGGCTTAGTGATTACGATGCCGTGGTGACCGATGTGCCGCTGCCAGACAAACTACGCAGCCCCTTGGCTGCTCAAGGCGTTCGGTTTATGGGTTAGGACGAACGCTAACTGTGCCAGTATGGGGCAAACGAAGGCGTGCAAAAGAGGAGCGATATAAATGCTAGACAACCTAAGCCATAGTGCCCTGGCTGGTCAGCTCTGTGGCTTGGTGGCTCTGGTGATATGCGTAGTGGCCTTTGCCAGCAAAAACGATGATCGCCTATTGGTGTTACTGATTTCTGCCAATGTGGCGTTTGCGCTGCAATTTGTCTTTTTCGAGAGCTGGACAGCGGCTGCGCTAACGGTGCTTGTGATAGTAAGGATTGTATTGGCTCGCCGTTACCTGGGAAGTAAAGCTTTGATGGCGGGTGTCTTGCTGGCCAGCGGTATCGCCGCCGCCTTCACATGGCAAAGCTGGGTGGATATGCTGCCGCTGGCGGCCATGGTGCTGGGAACCGTTGGCATGTTTTTAATGCGCGGCATTGCCATGCGGGTTTTTCTGGGGCTGGCTGCCTTTGCCTGGATGCTCAACAACCTGCTAATTGGCACGATCGGCGGTACGCTTGCGGAAGGTCTGATTGTGGTCACCAATATCATCACAATCATTCGCTTAGTGCGAGCCAGACGAAAATATCCTGACGTTTTTGAGGGGGTAGAAGAGCCTGGTGCTATCACCAAAGACGGTCAGGACTAACCCATTAGCTCTTTGCATCCTGCGTTAACAGCGAGCGTACCTGCTATGCTGGAAGACTGATGTTAAACAGCTGATTTTGAAAAAAGGAGGTAAGAGACCATGGCAGGTGGATGGGCAAAAGATGGCGCCGAGCAAGAGCAGATGGAAAGTACTCTGGACGACGCGGTGCGGCGTGCGCGTAGCCAACTGCCTCGTGGCGAAAGTCTTGAGACTTGTGAGGAGTGTGGCGACCCCATTCCCGAGGCGCGTCGCAAGGCTATTCCCGGTGTGCGCCTCTGTGTGGCGTGTCAGGAAGAGCAAGATAAGACACAGTCCGCTTTTAGCGGCTATAACCGCCGGGGCAGCAAAGACAGCCAGCTGCGTTGAGCGTATCTCACTAAACAGAATGGGTAATACATAGATCTGTCTGCGTTTAAGCGTCGTGATCCGTATCCGGCAGGCGCTTGAAATAGATATAGCGATGTAAGCGAATAGTGGGGCGTAGAAGCAACTGTCCACTACCAATCAAAAATAACCAAACACCTAAAGTTTTCAGACTGCCCTCGTAAAAAAAACAGATACTGCCGAATGTAAACCAAAGGCCCAATAAAAAATCATTGAGGATGCTCAACACCTCATAGCGTTGATGTACCACTAGCTCTTTGTGGCCTACGGTAAACGTCCAATCGCGGGTTTGTGGGTTCTGCTCGCGCCGCATTCACCGCCTCCCTGTGTAACTATTGTTTGAAAAATGTGTTGGTAAGTTATCGTTTAATATTTAAAGCAATATTGATTCTAACTAAACGTTAGTGTGGCACACTATCCTTACAGGCAAAGGGAAAACTGGCTTTTTATTATTGATTAATGCTGCGTGAAGGTTATTAGTAATGGAGTAAGCAGTTGAGGGAGCGTAATGGTCAAGGATGCACTGCTGAAAGCTGTCGAGGATGAGTTGGATGGCGCACATTGCCGGTTACGCTTTGCTGATGACGTTGAAGCGCGGTTCGAAGCAGATACCCAGCGTCAGCGCAGCCGTAATATGGTGTTGGCGGGGGTAATCTCAGCGATTATCTATTGCCTCTTTTTAGTCAATGACTATAGCTTTCGTCCTGAGGCCTTTGCTACCGCCGTTCAATTGCGCATGGGGGTAATGCTTCCCTTTGGTTTGCCAATCTTATGGTGGGTGTATCGTGGTGTATCGTGGTGTATCGCCGGTGCTGCGTGAAACAATGATGGCGAGTACCGTGATCGTAGCCACGCTGGTTTCTTGTCTTATTTTTACTAAATCGGTAGCGCCCTACTCCTATTTAGATGTTTTTTCGTTTGGATTGATTTTGTTGGTGGGTAACATTGTTTACTCACTACGGTTCAGCTATGCCTGTGTATCCTCCGCGGCGAGCATAGTCATCATCTTGGCCTTTGTGTTGCCTTATGAGCCAATGCCCGTTGAAGCTAAGCGGTTGGCGATCTTTACGATTATCGCGATGGGGATTTTTAGCCTTGTCGCGAACTACCGTTTCGAGCTCAGTGAGCGAACCTCTTACTTGCATGTACTGAAAGAGAAAATTCGTGCTGGCTACTACTTAAAAGATAACCAAAAGCTATCTCAGTTATCGATCACCGACCCATTAACTAACCTCGCCAATCGTCGTCAGTTCGATACGGTGTTACCTGTGCGGTGGAATGAGGCCATCGATAAAGGGACGTATATGGGGCTGATGGTGATCGATATCGATCATTTTAAAGCTTACAACGACTTTTATGGGCACCCTCAAGGAGACATTTGCTTACAGCAGGTGGCCAAGGCCATGCACGATAATAGCCGCGACGCCGATTTAGTGGTGCGCCTTGGCGGTGAAGAGTTTGTGGTGCTAATGGTGAATGCCTCGATCGAGGCGACAGACGTAGCCGCAGAACGTATCCGCGCTAGTGTAGAGGCCTTACGCATACCTAATTCCGGTGTCTCCCACCAGGCCTATATTACCGTTAGCGTTGGTGTGGCCGTACTTTGCCCAACCGATGGGCTTACCCCTACCGACTTATTATCGACGGCTGATCGAGCGCTTTATGAAGCCAAGCGGCAGGGGCGCAACGTCATTCGTGTGGCTAACTTGGCTGGCTCGTCATCCGACGATGGCGCTGCTGGTGACTTAGATAGATTAAGCCGATAGCACCGATGAGCAGCGCCATGGCTACATAGCGCGAAGCATCTAACGGGCGGACTGCATTGCTTAACCAGCCGAAATGATCAATCAGTAGGCTCATCAACAGTTGGCCAGAAATGACCGCTACCGTGGCAGCCGCGGTGCCTACTCGGGGTACGGCAAACACAATTGCCAACATGTAGACCACGCCAAACAGCGCGCCGGTTAGCTGCCATTTGGGTACGCTGAAGAGCGTCGCTTGCTGTGCTGGCTCAAAAAAGAACATCAATAAAAAGGTTAGGACGGCGCCAATAACAAAGGTCAGCCAAGAACTCTCGATTACGCCTGCTTTTGCACCCAAACGGCCATTGATGGAGGACTGAGCTGCCAGTACCGCACCGCCGACGAGCAGTAAGATAAAGATAAGAGGGAGTAGCATGGTTTAGCTCCTTAATACGTTAGCCGTTACATTAACCACAGGGCGGTAAGAATCATCGCCAAGGCGCCAATACGGTAGCCGTCGACTTTACGCTGTTCGCTTCCCAGCCAGCCAAAGTGGTCGATAGCGACGCTGGCCGCGACTTGGCCGCACAAGATGCCCACCATTGTCATACCCACTCCCACCAACGGTGTCGCAAGTGTTAACACAATGACGTAGATCGGGCCTAAGATGCCGCCCGTCAGTAGCCAGCGAGGCTGCTTAAAAAGGGCTCCCAGCTGTCGCTTAGGCACAAACACCAGTGCTAGCGAGAGCAGTAGCGCACCCACCATAAAAATCGACAAGGTGGCCGATAAGTGCCCAACCTGCTCGCCAAGCGGGCCTAGCAAGCCGGCTTCGACCGATAGCCCCATCCCGGCGATTAGCACGCCGAGCAGAATAAGTGCATGACGCATAGGTGGCTCCGCTAAGTAAAAGAAGCGCGTACTTTAGAGAGTTAGTGTTATTGCTACAATGCGTCAAAACAGCAAAGGACTATTGCATTTTGGACAACTCACTTCGCCTGTTAGCGTTACGCCTTTTTGTGCGAGTGGCCTCAAGTGGCAGCTTTGCTGACGCCGCTCGCTACTTTGATTTACCGGCCTCTTCGGTCTCGCGGCATATTGCAGGGTTGGAGCGTTCGCTAGGCCAGCGGTTGCTCTATCGCCATACGCGAGCGGTAAGGCTGACCGATGCTGGTGAGCGCTACTATCGCGATATTCACCGTGTGCTTGAAAATCTGGATTTAGCTAACGAGCAGGTAATCAGCGGCGCTAAGCAACCCCAGGGATTGTTGCGTCTTAATGCACCTGTAGCATTTGGGCGTCGGCATATCGCGCCTTTATTGGCTAGTTTTCAGCAGGCAAACCCGGCCGTGGAAGTAGAGCTAACGTTGAGCGATGCCTTTATCGACCCGGTACAAGAAGGCGCCGATGTCGTAATACGTGTGGGATCGCTGGGGGATTCAAGCCTGGTGGCCCGGCAACTGGCAACCCAGCGCTTTGTCGCTTGCGCTTCCCCCGCGTATTTAACGCGGCGCGGCGAGCCCCACCATCCTGAACAATTGAGTGACCATAACTGCTTAGTCTATAAAGGGACACGCGGCGTTCAGCCTTGGTATTTCCAGGCGTCTGGTGATCTTCAAGCGCAGCGTTATTCGGTAAAAGGCAATTTGCATAGCAACAATGCCGAGAGCCTTGTGGAAGCCGCTCTGCAAGGACAAGGTATTGTGCTATTCCCCACATGGTTGCTATTCGATGCGCTGCGCGATGGCGGCCTAACGCCCATTCTAGAAACCTATGAAGCCCTAGGTGAAGCGACGCGAGAAGGGATTCATGCTATATACCCCGAAAACCGCCTGCGCTCGCAGAAAGTGGCCGCCTTTTTAGAGTATTTGTTCGCGGTGATTGGCGAACGACCCTATTGGGATCACCATTAATAGCGATGTCGATAGTCCCCTTATTAACTTTTAAACGTTACTCTCTGATAATAAATGTCTTAAAGCCCCCTATTCGGGCCTGCATATATGCAACGTTTTGGTGAGGATTGGCCTGTGGAGATTGATCAACATTACCGCGCGCTCAGCGTCGACACGCTATCCCAACGGCTTGGGGGTGTTGAAGCGGTGGCTAGTCGAGTGGGCGGTTACCCCACTAGCTGGGGCATTCGCGAGGTGGGTGACGGCAACCTCAACCTAGTGTTTATCGTCTCGGGTGACGTAGGCAGTGTCGTGGTTAAGCAGGCGCTTCCCTATGTACGCATGGTAGGCGAAAGCTGGCCGCTACCGATTTATCGCGCCCACTTTGAATACTATGCGCTGGTGCGCCAAGCCAAGCGGGCTCCAGGTATTGCCCCTGAGGTGTACCACTTCGACAAACCCCAGGCGCTGTTTGTGATGGAGTACCTTCACCCGCACACGATTTTGCGCCGCAAGTTAATCAACGGTGAGCGAGTTGCCCAGCTTGGCGAAACCATCGGCCAATTCTGCGCACGCACCGCATTTCGTGGCTCGGAGCTTTCGCTGAGCAGCCCAGAAAAAAAAGCGGACGTAGGATTGTTCTCAGGCAATGTGGCGATTCCTGCTATCACCGAGTCGTTGGTGTTTACCGACCCCTATTACGGCGCCGAAATGAACCACCACACCCCGGAACTTTCACCGGTGGTGGACGAACTGCGCCGCAATGCGCGCCTAAAAGCCAAAGTTCAGCGACTGTTGATGAAGTTCACCTCGAACACCGAAACCATGCTGCATGGTGATCTTCACTCCGGCTCGATTATGGCCACGGATACTGACGTGCGCGTGATTGACCCTGAGTTCTCCCAATACGGCCCAATGGCCTTTGACTTGGGCATGGCGGTGGCCAACTTCCTGATGGCCTACTTTAGCCAGCCTGCCCACCGCTCGGAAGATGAGCTTGAAACGTATCAGACGTGGATTTTAAGCGTTATTGAAGCGTGCTTTAGCAGCTTCGATGCCGAGTTCCGCCACCTGTGGCAAACCGAGCGCAGCGGCATTCTGTACCCGAAAGCCTTGTTTGAAGAGCAGGGCAATAGCGCTGACGACGCCTGCGATGCGCTGCTGGATGAGATCCGCCTAGATGCGCTGGCTTACTGCGGCATCGAAATGCATCGCCGTGTTTTATCACTGGCCCACAACGCCGACTTCGAAGAGATTAAAGACACCGCGCTGCGCGCCAAGCTTGAAGCGCGCAATGTGCTGATGGGCCAAGCGCTGATTATGGAGCCGGAGGCTTATAGCAATCTTACTGCTCTAACGGATCTCGCCAAGGCTTATAACCAGCAAGAGGTATTGTAAGCGCTTTACCCGCGCGGCGGCGCCAGCCGCCTGGATGATGCCACCGCGACTTATCAAGCCTCGGTGCTAACTTCGGCACCGCTAGCGCGCTGCTTCCGCGGGTGCGCTGACGCTTACGCCGCACTACAACTGCCTTTTATCTTTACTCCTCAGCGCTTATAACTGATCCAAACGATCAAACTTCCCTGCGATATCGCTTTCAGTCCAGTGGGGTATCCAGCCTTCTACATTATCGAAGAAGCGCAGCGCGGTGAATTCCGGTGCTGGCCCCATATCGAACCAGTGGGGCGTGTTGGCAGGCACGCTGATCAGGTCATTGCGAGAACACAGCACCTGATACACCTTGTCATCGATGTGCAGGCAGAATAGCCCCTGGCCTTTAACGAAGAAACGCACTTCATCTTCGTGATGGCGATGCTCGTTTAAGAATTTCTGCCGCATGGCGTCTTTGTCTGGGTGCGTGGGCACCATGTGCAGCACATCCACGGTCTGATAGCCGCCCTTAGCTTTGACCCTGTCGATATCTTCCTGGTACAGCGCCAAAATATCTTCCTGGGTGGCATCATCAGCAATCTCGCCCGGTGCTGCCCAGCGCTCAAAAAGCACGCCCACCTTGTTTAGCTCAGCGGTAATTTGCTCGCTGTCAGTGGTGTCGATTATGGAATCATTTGGGTTCTGATCAGCAAATACTTTTAGTTGCGACATTAACAACTCTCCTTAAAGGTGGCGTGCCATCAACGTTACAGAACGATCTCATCAAAGCGGGTAACGCACGGGTGAGCGGTGCCTGCCTGGGTGCCTTCGCGTACCAATTGCAGGGTTTGCATACCTGCCTGCTTGGCGGCGTCTAGTTCTTCAACTACATCAGACAAGAACAGCACTGCATCCGCAGGTAGGTCAAGCTCAGCGATAATCCGCTGATAGGCAGTCACCTCGCGCTTATGACCAATATGGGTATCGAAGTAGCCACTAAACAACGGCGTCAGGTCCCCCTCATCGCTGTAGCCAAACAGCAGTTTTTGCGCCTGAACCGAGCCAGATGAGTAAACGTAAAGCGCTTTACCGGCATCTTTCCATTGGCGTAAAGCGGGGGCTACATCGCTATACAAATGGCCTGTAAAGTCGCCGCGCTGGTAGCCATCCGCCCACACCATGCCCTGCAAGGCTTTTAGTGGGGTGACTTTCTGATCAGTATCGATCCAGTGCAATAGTTGATTAATGACCTCTCCCAGCGTGGCATCAGGGTCACCCATTTCACTACGCACGGCGTCGATTTGTTCGGCAACGGCCGGAGTTTCTGCGTTAGCGCGTAGAAAGTCAGGCAACTTATCGTGGGCGTAGGGAAACAGCACCTTATGCACGAAGTTAATATCCGTGGTGGTGCCTTCAATGTCGGTCACAATCGCGCGGACTGTTGGGTTACTCATTTAAGGCTACTCATTTAAGACTGTTCTTTTAAGACCAGCGATTCTCTTCAAGCACACAGGCTAGTAAGAATTCAATCGCTTCCAGGTGGCGGCGACAGCTGGCGATACTATCGCCCACAGCGTAAATACCGTGCCCCGCGACCAAAAAGCCCCAGGGCATGGGCCAGCCGCTGCTCACATGCTCGGCCAGCTCCTGCATATCTTGGGAGTTGGGCACTACCGGCAAGCGAATAGTAGCGTCATGAGTCACGTTACCCGCCAGCGCTTTTTGCATCTCAAAACCGCTTAGCTCAATACCCTCTGGAAAGCGACGCGAGAGTACCGTGCTGGCCACCGTATGGGTATGCAACACGCAGTCAATGGTGCTGTCCATACGATAGAGGGCAGCATGCAGATCGCTCTCTGCGCTAGGCTTGCCGCTACCTTCAAGCACCTTGCCATCAAGGTCGCACAGCAACAGGTCATCGGCCTGAACGCGGGTTTTATCCCGCCCAGAAGCGGTGACAAGATAGCCAGCCCCGGTTCGGGCGGAAAAGTTACCGCCGGTAGCGGGTGTCCAGCCCTGCTGTGCCGCCCATGAAATAGCATCCAGCAGTTCAGTTTGTAACGTCATCATAAGATCTGCGTCGCCTCTTCTAATGGCAGCCATTCTATATGATAAGCTTCGCGCCTGATAAGCCGCGCAGTTGTTCCGCTAGTTAAGTGCTCAAGGAGTCCAACGATGCCTCATCTTCAGTCACGCAGTTTGCGGGTCTACGCCGACTACTTTGAGTATTTGGATCAAACCCAACTGCCTCAAACCGAGCAGTGGGTGCGCTGTGACTCGCCTGAAGGTTGGCAGGCTGCGGTTAAAAACTTAGCTATTCGCGGCGCGCCGCTGATTGGCCTGAGCGCTGCGTTTGTGCTGGCGCAGTACGCCGCGCGCCACCCCAAAATCTGTTGGCAGGATGTCAGCGATCGCCTGCGCGCCACGCGCCCGACGGCCGTGAATCTCATGTACTGCCTGGATGCCATGGAAGCCTGCTTTGAGCAAGGTGCTGGCGCACTTGCCGAGCGCGCTGCCGCGCTGTTTGCCGAAGACCGGGCGCTCTGCAAACGCATGGCCGAGCGGGGCGCTGACTTGCTTAAAACGGGTGACCGTGTGCTCACCCACTGCAACACCGGCGCGCTGGCGACCGCCGGGGTGGGCACCGCGATTGGCGCGCTGGCGGTGGCCAAACAGCGCGGCGTAGACCTTCATGTGTATGTGGATGAAACCCGCCCGCTACTGCAAGGTGGCCGCTTAACCGCCTGGGAAATGGCTGATCTAGGCATTCCCTATCAGTTAATTACCGACAGCATGGCCGCTAGCCTGATGGCGTTAGGCAAAGTAGATAAAGTCATGGTGGGCGCCGACCGTATCTGCGCCAACGGCGACTTCGCCAACAAAGTGGGTACTTACATGCTGGCGGTGGTTGCTCACTACCACCAGGTGCCATTTTACGTGGTAGCCCCATACACCACGGTAGATCCTGCCTGCGCCACCGGCGCGGATATTCCCATTGAGCAGCGCGACGGCGCTGAAATACGCGGTGTCTCGGGTGCCTTTGGCGAGGTAGTGTGGGCACCCAGCGATTCCCCGGTGTGGAACCCTGCGTTTGATGTTACACCCGCCAGCCTCGTCACCGCCTGGATTTTGGATACCGGCGTGTTTGATGCGGCCGCGATAGCGCGGGGCGAGCATTGTCAGGGTAGGGCGTAGCGGGCATCTAAATGCTGGCGAACAACGTAGAGATCAGAGACTTGCCCACTTAACAGGCGCTCCATTGGTGAGTGACCAGCAAAAAGAGGCGTGCTGTTGGGTCTCTGCAGCCAGCTATTAGCGCTTTCTGGGTTGGGAAGTAGTAAATGCAGCGTTTTGTAGATCCCCAGAATCAACGACATTCGCTCCAAATGATTGGCATCCAAGCTGGCCTGCTCTGGTGCCTGCTTCCAACGGCGATAGGTGGAATCAGGTACTCCCAACAGCAGAGCCGCCTCGCTCTCTTTAAGCCCCCAGCTACGTGAAATATGGGGGTAGGTACGCATTGCAGCGGCCCCCATTTTGCGGCGCTTATCGGCTGTTTTATGCTGAATGGCCATCTATTCTCCTCCTCACTTATGTATAGATTGCGCCAAGTGAGCGATTTTGAAAATTACGATCATTTGAGCCTTTCTAATTCCCGCTCGTAAGAACCACTGCACCCACTGATTCAGCTGTTTTACTCGGTGTCCTGGTGCTCTTGGATAACGGCCAAGAATTCTTCGCCGTAATCCGCCAGTTTGCGCGCGCCGATGCCGGAGATTGCGCCTAAAGCATCCAGGGTTTGGGGTTGCTGCTCGACCATTTCAGCTAAAGTGGCGTCATGGAAGATCACATAGGCAGGCACGCCCTGGGCCTCGGCCAGTTCCCGACGGTGTTGGCGCAGGGCTTCCCATAGCTCCCCATGGGGCAGCGTGGCCGAGCCCGCTTTGCTACCCCGCCGGGTGGCCTTGGCCTTGGTTGGTTTACGCAGGGTAAGCGAGTGTTCACCGCGCAGCACCGGCTTGGCATTGGCTGTGAGCTTAATGCCGCCGTGGCCCTCCATATCGACACTTAAATAGCCGCTGGCGATCAGCTGACGAAACAGCGCTTTCCACTCATTAGCCGCGAGCTCTTTACCAATACCGAAGGTGCTTATGCGGTCGTGGCCAAAGCGGGTGATACGCTCGTTATGTTTGCCCAGCAACACATCCACCAGATAGGTCACGCCGAAGCGCTGCTCGGTGCGGTAGACGCACGACAGCGCCTTCTGCGCCGCCACGGTGGCCTCCCAGGTGTCGGGTGGGGTCAGGCAGTTGTCGCAGTTACTGCAGGGCGCATCCAGGTGGTCGCCAAAGTAGTGGAGCAGCGCCTGGCGGCGGCAGCTGATGATTTCGCACAGCCCCAACATGGCGTCTAGCTTTTGCTGTTCAATGCGCTTTTGATGGTCGGCAGCGCTGGAGTCCTGCTGCATTTGGCGCAGCGTGATGACATCCTGCAGCCCGTAGGCCATCCAGGCATCAGCGGGGAGGCCGTCTCGCCCGGCACGGCCGGTCTCCTGGTAGTAGGCTTCGATGCTTTTAGGCAGATTAAGGTGAGCGACAAAGCGCACGTCGGGCTTATCGATGCCCATGCCAAACGCGATGGTAGCAACGATGACCACGCCATCTTCACGCAGAAAGCGGGTCTGGTGGTGCTGGCGCTGCTCGGGGGGAAGCCCTGCGTGGTAAGGCAGCGCGGTTAGCCCCTGGCGCTCGAGCCAAGCGGCGGTCTCCTCCACCTTGCGCCGGGAGAGGCAGTAGACGATACCCGCCTCGCCGTCGTGATGCTCGCGGATAAAGCGCAGCAGCTGTTCTTTGGCGTTGCCCTGATTTTCAGCGATATGGTAGCGAATGTTGGGCCTGTCAAAGCCGCTGTTGTAAAGCGCCGCCTCCTGGAGCTGCAGATGCTCTATGATATCGCCCCGGGTGGGCACATCGGCAGTGGCTGTAAGCGCGATGCGCGGCACCTGGGGAAAACGCTGGTGCAAGTGGGAGAGCTGGCGATACTCGGGACGAAAATCGTGGCCCCACTGGGAGACGCAGTGGGCCTCATCGATGGCGAACAGGGCAATCTGGGTCTGTTCCAGCAGCATCTGCATTCGCGGCGTGGCGAGCCGTTCGGGGGCAACATACAAAAGATCCAGATCGCCCGAGCGCAGTCGGTTCTCCACCACGACTGCCTCGTGATAATCGAGGCTGGAATTGAGGTAGGCCGCCTTGACCCCGTTCTGCTGAAGTGCCGCTACCTGATCCTGCATCAGCGCGATCAGTGGCGAGACCACAATCGCGGTGCCTTCACGCAACAGCGCGGGGATTTGATAGCACAGCGACTTACCACCGCCAGTGGGCATCAGCACTAGCGCATCGCCCCCGGCCATCACATGCTCAATGATCGCCTGCTGTGGGCCGCGAAAGCTGTCGTAGCCAAATACCTCCTGCAACACCTTGAGGAGTGCCGGGTGGGGGTCGCCGTGCATCACTGCTCTCCTTGTCTCGTGCTTTGAGAGGGAATTATCGCACGAAAGACTTTAGGGGCGTCTGCCTAGCGAATACCCGCTCTTAAAAACGACTGCACGAACTGGCGCTGGAAGAGCAAAAAGGCGATGAGTAGCGGCGCGATACTTAACAGCGTCGCGGCACTCACGGTGGCCCAGTTAACCCCGGTTTCAGGCGCGGAAAAGATCCCGAGCCCTACGGTTAACGGGCGGCTCTCTACCGAGTTGGTGACCACTAATGGCCAGATGAAGTTGTTCCAGTGGTGACTGATTGAGACCAGGCCATAAGCCAAATAGGTTGGCTTGGCTAGCGGTACGTAGACCTTCCACAAAATTTCCAGCCAGTTGCAGCCTTCGATGCGGGCGGCATCTTCAAGCTCACGGGGGATGGTTTTAAACGTTTGACGGAGCAGGAAAATACCCAGGGCGCTGGCCACGTAGGGCAGGCCAATCCCGGTGATGGTGTTGATCAATCCCAGCTCGCTTGCAATGCGGTAGTTCTCCACAATCAGGACTTCGGGAAACACAAAGAGCTGAATCAGCACCAGCATAAACAGCACGTTCTTGCCAGGAATCGGGAAGCGTGCAAAGGCAAACGCCGCCAGGGTGCAGACGATAAACTGGCCGATCACAACGCCTGTTACCAGTGCAAAGGTGTTCAGGTAGTAGCGGGCAAAGGGGGCCTGAGACCAGGCGTTAGTGAAGTTCTCCAGCGTCAGCGGTGCGAAGAGTTCAAAGTTCACCATAAATTCGCTGGGGTGAAAGGCGGCCCAAAAGGCATACAGCAGCGGAAAAACCCAAATAATTGCCAGCAGCCATGCGGCCACGGTTTCAAGCGACGGAACGGAGACGTAACGAGCACGGGGCGTATAAGTCGTCGTTGTGTTCATTGGTAGTGCGTCCTGCGGTCTAAAATCGTGAACTTCAGCGTGGCGACGACCGCAAGTACTAGCAGAATAACGACCGTAATGGTGGCTGCCGTGGTGCGGTCAAAAAACGAAAACGCGTTCTCGTAAACGTAATAGAGCAGCAGGTTCGTCGCGTTGTTGGGCCCGCCCTTGGTTAAAATAAACAGATGGTCCACGACCCGCACTGAATTTATCAGCGAATTAATCAGCACAAACAGCGTAGTAGGCATCAGCAGCGGGAAAGTCACGCGCCAAAAAAAACTCCAGCGGCTGGTGCCTTCAAGGTCGGAAGCCTCTTTAAGTTCGGGAGGGATACCCTGCAGCGCGGCAAGGTAGAAAATCATAAAAAAGCCAGCTTCTTTCCAAACTGACATGACGATCACTGACCCCAGCGCGACGTTGGGGTCACCAAGCCAGTTAACGCCGGAAAACCCTAATGCGCCGAGCAGCTTATTAAATAGACCAATCTGTGGGGCGTAGAAAAACATCCAGATATTGGCCGCGGCGATCATCGGCAGAATGGTGGGCGTAAAGTAGGCCATGCGTACAAAGCCTCGCCCGCGCAGTTTGCCATTAACAAATAGCGCCATGCACAATGCCAGCGCGATTGAGGTGGGAATCGTACCGACTGCGTAGATTAAGTTATTACGAGCTACCTTCCAAAACGTTGGGTCATCGAACAGCACCTGATAGTTTTCCATCCCTACAAATTCAGTCGGGGCGCCGCGAAAGCCGGGCAAAAACAGGCTGTTAATCACTGTGGCAATGGTTGGCAGGTAAGCGAAGGTGGCCAGCAGTATGGCAGCGGGCAGCAGCAGAAGCGCGCCATAGAGCTGCATTTTTCGGTGGGCGGTGAAGGGCATAATTAACTACCGCAAGTTGGAAAAGCCGGGGCAAGCCCCGGCGAATATGCAAACGTCATCTGCCTCAAGCGCTCTATGCCTTAGCGAGCGTAGCGGCGCAACACACCTTCGGCTTCTTGCTGCGCTTGATTTAGCGCTTCTTCTGGTGTCATTTGCCCCGTCAGCGCGGCTTGTACAGCGTTATCCAGCGCCCGGCGCACCCGGCCACCCTGATAGGTGGAAAGCTCGGCGGTGCCGTGTTCAAGCTGGTCGCGGGCCACTGCTGCGGGCGCGAACTCTTCAACGTAGCTTTGCAGCGCATCGGTTTCATAAGCGGCGGGGCTAACGCCCATATAGCCGGTTTCAATCGACCAGGCGGCGGCGCGTTCGGGGTCGGTCATCCAGCGGATAAAGGTCATCGCCGCGCGCTGCTCTTCTTCGCTGGCATCTTCAAAAATGTAGAAGTTGCCGCCACCGGTAGGGCTGCCGCGCTGGGTTTTCATCGGCAGCATCGCAACGCCGAAATCAAAATCGGCTTCGCTGCGAACGGCGGTCAGGTTGCCGGTGGTGTGCCACATCATGGCGGTGGATTGTTCGATAAAGTTCTGGCGCAGCGTGCCCCACTCAATGGTGCCATCGGGCATGGCATCGTGCTCGGTGGCCAGCGACACCCAGTATTCAAGCGCTTCAATCGCCGCTGGGTCATTGAAATAGACCTCAGTGCCATCTTCGCTCATTAGGCGGTGGCCGTTCTGAAACGCGAAAGCCTGGAACATCCAGTAGGGGTAACCGGTGGAGGGTACCATCACGCCCCACTGCTCACCGTCGGAGGCCTCGCGCACGGTAGCGGCCATTTCGGCCATCTCTTCCCAGTTCTCCGGCGGCGTTTCCGGGTCTAGGCCTGCCGCTTCAAAGGCATCTTTGTTCCAGAACAGCACGATGGTGGAGCGCTGGAAGGGGATGCCGTAGGTTTTGCCATCCAATTGTCCGTTTTCCATCAGGCCAGGGTAGAAACCATCGAGCCATTCGCGCTCTTCGTCGCTTTCCACCAGGTCATCGAAAGCCACGATGGCGTTCTGCTCAATCAGCTCGTATAGATCGATGGAGAACATGACCGAGAGTTGGGGCGTATCACCCGCTTCCATCGCCGACATGGCGCGCACGCGGGTGTCGTCGTAGTTACCGGCGTAGATCGCTTCCACGTTGATATCAGGGTATTCGCTCTCAAATTCATCAACCAGATCATCGATCACATCGGTTAGCGCACCGCCCACTGATACGGGGTAGTACATAGTGAGATCAATGGTATCTGCGTTTACCTGAGCAGCGCTTAATAAGCTTGCTGCTAAGGTGGTCATAGCGAAGGGAATGCGTAAGCGCATAGTAAGGCTCCACAGTTGCCAATAATGGCTATCAATGTTGGAAAGAGCCCACCGCCGGTGGACGAGGAACAGCGCGAGGGGCGCTGGGTAAAGGGTTGGGCGTTAGGTCGTCACGCCGTAAGCCACTAGCATCAAAGAGATGGGCGTTTTCGCGTGCCCAGCTAAGGCTGCAGGGCTGGCCGGCAAGCGCATGCTTACCACTCATACGAACCCTGACGGTATGACCACCTACAGAGACATGGGCTATCGTATCCGCCCCCAAGTACTCATCGCTCACTACCATCGCGGGCACGCCGTAAATCGAGGCCGGGTGCAGCTCAATATCTTCAGGTCGGATACCCAACTGCCCACCAGCGGCCTCAAGAGGTGCCACCGGAACATTGGTTTCGCCTTCAATCACGGCGCCTTGCTCGCCTGTCACCAGCGGCAGCAAATTCATCGCTGGGCTACCAATAAAACTGGCGGCGAAAGCGCTGGCGGGGCGGTTATAGAGTTCGTCGGGCGTGCCGTCCTGCACGATGCTGCCGTGCTGCATTAGAATGACGCGATCCCCCATGCTCATGGCTTCAACCTGATCGTGGGTGACGTAGATCACGGTCATGTTCAAGCGGCTTTGTAGCGCTTTAATTTCACGGCGCATATCGCTGCGCAGCCGCGCATCCAGGTTGGAAAGCGGCTCGTCCATTAAGCAGATGGGGTGTTCGGAGATCACCGAGCGCGCCAGCGCCACCCGCTGGCGCTGGCCTCCGGAAAGTTGGGCAGGCTTGCGGTGCAGGTAATCGGTGAGATCGACCAGTTCAGCAACTTTTGCCAGCCGCTCGCGCTGTTCTGCCTTGGGCACCTTGCGGCTGCGCAGGCCAAACACGATATTGTCGGCAACGCTTAGGTGCGGAAACAGCGCATAAGACTGAAACACCATGCTTAGCCCGCGATCACCCGGCGGCAGGTGCGTGACGTCGCGCTCACCGATAAAGATGCGACCATCGCTGGCCTCTTCCAAGCCTGCGATCATGCGCAGCGTGGTGGATTTTCCGCAGCCCGACGGCCCCAGCAGAATGACAAACTGGCCAGGGGTTACGTCGAAGGAGATGTCATCGACAGCAGTGGTCGCGTCCCAACGTTTGGTGACGCGTTCCAAGCGGATACGCGATTGATTTGACATAGCACACACATCACCGGCTGTTGGTTGTTATTGGTTCAGCTTGTGTTGAAGGTGTTGCACTTGCATGACACTTATATAGCAATCTTATGTCAAGTGGAAAAATTACTTGTCGATTTTAATCCCGTAGCGCTGCAGTCTTCGCACCACGCTGGATTGGCTGATGCCAAGCCGCTCGGCGATGGCATAGGTGCTGGGTAATGTTTTACTCACTTCTGCGAGGGTTTCGCACTCAAGACGAGCGAGATACTGCTTAAGGGTTTCATGGGCTTCTAGCGCTGCTGGAGAAGAATGTGAGTCACCCGGCAAGCTTTCAGCGTAGCTATGCGCTGCGCTTGAATGAAAGGCAGGTACTTCAATCTGATCGGTGGGGCTTGAGAGCCAGGCTCTTTCTAGCCAGTTTTCCAGCTCGCGAACATTGCCCGGCCAGTCGCTGCCCATCAAGGTTGACCACACCCGCGTATCGAGAATTTTTTGTCGACCGTAGCGCTGATTAAGCCGCCGCAGACAGGCTTCGACAAGCACGGGGATATCTTCACGGCGATCACGCAGCGGCGGTAATGTCACCGGGATTACGTTGAGCCGGTAGTACAGATCTAAGCGAAACAGCCCGGCTTCTACCTGCTTGGCTAAATCCTGATTGGTCGCCACCACCAAACGGAAATCGACACGGCGTGGACGTGTATCGCCCAAGCGGGTCAGGCTGCCATCCTGAATCACTTTGAGCAGTTTGGTCTGCATCAACAGCGGCAGCTCACCAATCTCATCCAAAAACAGTGTGCCGCCTTCGGCCTGCTCTAATAATCCCGCCTTGCCCTGGCGCGCAGCGCCGCTAAACGCACCGGGCTGATAGCCAAACATCTCAGATTCAAACAGGTTTTCTGGAATCGCTGCACAGTTAACTTCAATAAAGGGGCCGTCGCAGCGCTGGCTCCAGCGGTGTAGCTGTTTGGCAAACGCTGTCTTTCCTACGCCCGACTCACCCAGCATCAGCACGTTGGCGTCTGAGGGCGCAACGCGCTTAAGCAGCAGCGCAATTTCACGCATTACGCTACTGCGCACCTTTAGATCATCCAGGGCGTCATCCAGCGCCTGCTCCTCGGCATCGGGGGCTGCTTGACTGCGCTTGAGATGTTCGTTGAAGCGTTTTTGCAGCAGCGCATACTCATCCTGTAGTAGCTGCAAATCGGTCAAGTCCCGGGAGCGGCTGATAATGCGTTCAAGCTTGCCTTCAACAAAGACGGGGTAGGCTTCGGCAATCACCCGGCGGCCTGTGCCCGTTACTTGCATGAGCTGCGCAGGCTTGCGGGTGCGCATCACTTCCAGGGTGATCGACGGCTTAAGTACTCCCGCGGCTTGCAGCTGCTGAACGCTGCTAGAGAGCAGCTCTTCTCGGGATACGCCGTAAACCGCTTCGGCACCAGGGCTAATGTCGACTATTTGCCCATCGCCACTGACGATAAAGAAGTGGTCGTTGGCGGTTTCTACAATGGTTTGCAGCACGCGCCTGTCTATTTCACTCATGTCTCTTCACTCATTCAGTCTCCAACTGGCCTGGCCCTATAGTTGAACCACTTTTGCATCAATGATGCATTGTTGAATCGAAAGCTGCGAAGATCAATTCATTTTTGCATCATTTTGATGGCAGAAGTGCCTTTCTATGCAGTTTCGACGACTTGGCACGCTCTGTGCACTATTTATTAATAGACAGGCTCTTAACAGAAAACTCTTAACAGACAGTTCTTAACAGATAGCTTTTAACAGATAAGCAGGGCTTTAAAGACGCTCGCATAGCGATTCAATAAGTTAAACAAGATCGAGGAGATGTGTATGTCGGATTTCAATCAGCCGTTGGGTGGTAATACGATGCCGCGTTTTGCCGGCCCCGCCACCATGATGCGCCTGCCTACCCAAGACACCGCCGAAGGTTTAGACGCGGCGTTTATCGGCATACCCATGGATATTGGCACGTCCAATCGCCCTGGCACGCGATTAGGCCCGCGTCAGATCCGCGATGAGTCGCGCATGCTGCGCCCCTACAATATGGCAACCCGCGCCGCGCCGTTTGAAAGCCTTCAGGTAGCCGATATCGGCGACGTACCCATCAACACCTTCCACCTGCCAAAAAGCGTCGACATCATCACCGCTTTCTACGACGACGTGCTAAAGCATGACTGCATTCCGATGACCCTGGGCGGCGAACACACGTTGACCCTGCCAATTCTACGCGCCATGGCCAAAAAGCATGGCCCGGTGGGATTGATTCATATCGATGCCCATGCCGATGTAAACGAGCATATGTTCGGCGAGCCGATTGCTCACGGCACGCCATTTCGTCGTGCTCAGGAAGAGGGCTTGTTGGCCCACGGTAAGGTCGTACAAATCGGCCTGCGTGGTACTGGTTACGCCGCTGAGGATTTCGACTGGTGCCGCGATCAAGGTTTCCGCGTTGTTCCCGCTGAGGAGTGCTGGTACCGCTCGCTAGCGCCGTTGATGCAGGAAGTGCGCGAACAGATGGGCGATATTCCGGTGTACATCAGTTTCGATATCGATGGTTTGGATCCCTCTGTTGCCCCCGGTACCGGCACGGTAGAAATGGGGGGGCTAACGTCTACTCAGGGATTGGAAATTGTCCGGGGCGCCTTGGGCCTGAATATTGTCGGCTGTGATCTGGTGGAAGTATCCCCGCCCTACGACCCCAGCGGCAACACCGCACTGATGGGGGCCACGCTGCTGTATGAAATGCTCTGCGTCCTCCCGGGCGTTAAGCGTGGCGACTAAGCCGCTCTTAAAACAGTTTTGATAAGACAGTTTTGATTTAAAAAGCGCTGACCTAACAAGGCGCTCATAAAAAGATATTAGGCGGGAAGCACATCTTTCTGCCAGGACGCCGCCAACCCACCTCCAATAATCACTTCCAATGGGTGAACCCTATGTCTTATAGCAACGTTAAAACGGAACAGCCGAGCCCTTCGGCACCGATTCCCCCCGCGCACTTACTGAAATTTCTGATTCCCTCCATCATAGGGGTATTGCTGTTTTTGGTTCCCTTCCAGGTCGGGGACTCTATCAATATTGGCATGGGTATGATGGCGGATGGCCTGCAAACGCTATTGGGCTCAGCGCTTCCCGCCATTGCAGTGGTCATTCTCTGCCTCTCAGTGGTGGTAACGCTATACGTCAAGCTAGCGAAGCCCGCCTGGGCACAAAGCGGCCCCTTTCACGATATGTTCGATGTGGGCGCAATTTGGATAGCGATGCGCGTATTGGGCGCGATTTTTGTTCTTATGACGTTTTTTCAGTTCGGCCCTGAGTTCGTCACCGCTTCGTTTACCGGCGGAGTGATGCTGAATGATTTGGCGCCGGTACTGCTGACGTTCTTCTTTTTTGCTGCGCTACTGCTGCCGTTTTTGGTTGAGTTCGGCTTTATGGAATTTATCGGCACCATGGTACGGAAGCCGTTTCGGTTTATCTTTAATCTGCCGGGACGGAGCGCAATCGATGCCACCGCTTCTTGGATGGGGTCAGGTACCGTTGGCGTGCTGATTACCGCTCAACAGTACGAGCAGGGTTACTACAACGGCCGCGAAGCATCGGTGATTGCGACTAACTTTTCAGTCGCTTCTATTGCTTTCAGCCTGTTAGTGACGAACTTTGTCGAAATTAACCATCTGTTTGTTCAGTTCTATTTCACCGTAGTGGTGTCAGGTTTAATCGCTGCCGTTATCGTGTCACGGATTCCGCCGCTGTCGCGCAAATCCAATGACTATTATGAGCCTGTGGGCTGTCAGTTGAGTGAAGAGCGTACTGAAAATGTCGGCCTATTTCGCTACAGCCTGCTTCAGGCCACCCGCCGCGCAGGTAGTGCACCTGGGCCCCGCCAGTTAGCCCGCATCGCACTACTCAACGTCATTGATATTTTCCTGACGCTGTTACCACTCGTATTTGCCATTGGCACCGTCGCACTGATTTTGGCCGAGTTTACCCCGCTGTTTACCTGGCTCTCTTATCCCATGGTGCCGGTGCTTGAGCTGCTTCGTATCCCAGAAGCACAAGCGGCAGCCCCTGCGACGCTGGTGGGCTTTGCCGATATGTTCCTGCCTGCGGTGCTGGCGACCAATATCGAAAGCGAGCTGACCCGCTTTGTCATTGCCTGTCTTTCCATGACGCAGCTGGTCTATATGTCCGAGATCGGTGCGCTGCTGCTCAAATCGAAGATTCCCATCAAGTTCTGGGAGCTGGCCGTGGTGTTCCTGCTGCGTACCGCGATTACGCTGCCGATCATCGCCTTTATGGCCCATACGTTTTTCTTCTAAGGGGCTATTTATGAAGGATAACCAGACCATGACTTGTGCGGAGTTGCTGATCCGCCTGCTACGCGATACCTACGGCGTACGCGCGCTGTTCGGTATCCCCGGCGTGCACACCGTGGAGCTCTACCGCGGGCTTGAAAACAGTGATGTTCAGCACGTAACGCCACGCCATGAGCAGGGCGCGGGATTTATGGCCGACGGCTATGCCCGGGCCAGCGGCCAGCCAGGTGTGTGCCTGATTATTACCGGGCCAGGGATGACCAATATCGCCACCGCCATGGGCCAAGCCCTGGCGGACTCGATTCCCATGCTGGTGATCTCCAGCGTAAACCGCCGCGATACTCTGGGCTTAGGCCAAGGGCGGCTGCACGAGATGCCCAGCCAGCAGCAGATGATCAGCGGCGTGGCGCGGTTTAGCCACACCCTGTTGGATGCCAATACACTGCCCGAGGTGTTGGCCCGCGCCTTCGCCGTTTTCAACGGCGCGCGCCCAGGCCCGGTGCATATTGAAATCCCTATCGATCTGTTTAATGCCCCGGTGGATGTGCCGGCCAGTTGGCAAGCGCCTACGCTTTATCGCGCGGCGCCTGATCCAGAAGGCTTGGTCGAGGCTGCACGCTTGCTTCAAGCGGCGAAGCAGCCCCTGGTGCTATTGGGCGGAGGCTGCGCTTCAGCGCCGGAAGCAGCGCGAGCATTAGTTGAAAAGCTCGATGCCCCGACGGTAACGACGATTAATGCCAAAGGGTTGCTAGGCCGCGACCACCCGCTGGATTTAGGTGCCAATGCTGCACTGCCCGCAGTTCGAGAACTAGCCGCCAATGCCGATGTGATTCTGGCGGTAGGCACCGAGCTCGGGGAGACCGATTACGACGTCGTTTTTGATGGTGGCTTTCATCTTAATGGCACACTGATTCGTATTGATCTCGACCCTGAACAGCTGGTGCGTAACCAGCGCACAACGCTTGGGCTGGTGGGCGATGCAGGGCGCAGTCTTGAACTGCTGCTTGGTCACTTTCCCGCCCCATTGCAGCGCAAGGGCGTTGAACTAACTGCCGCAACGTTAAGCTTGCTCAATTTGCTAAACGATCCTGCCTTTGCCGACTTCGTACCACTTTATAAAACCCTGGCCGAATATCTGCCCGAGGCTATTTTGGTAGGGGACTCCACCGCACCGGTATATGCCGGTAACCACTTGGTCAGCCAGCCAGCACCCCGGCGCTATTTCAATGCTTCAACGGGTTACGGCACCTTGGGCTATGGGCTACCGGCAGCATTGGGTGCCCAGCTGGCACAGCCTGATCTACCCGTGGTGGCTCTCGTTGGCGATGGTGGGGTGATGTTTACGCTCTCGGAAATGGCAACGGCGGTAGAAGAGCGCCTGCCGGTGGTAATCGTGCTGTGGCACAACGCGGGCTATGAAGAGATTCGCCGCTATATGGATGCGAATGGCGTGGCGCGCTTAGGGGTCGATATTCAAGCGCCCAACTTCCTCACCCTGGCTGAAGGTTTCGGCTGCCCCGGCATGCTAGTGGAAAGCCCCGCCGAGCTTGCCAAGGCGCTTGCCAACCGTGAAGTGAACGGGCCGTTACTGATCGAAATTGACGCCGCTGCCTGGCAGCGTGCGTGTGCACTTTCTGACTAGGATATTTCCATGCAGTCACTCAGCCAGCAGTTAATTAACAAACAGTTTATCAACAACCAGTGGGTCGCATCTTCGGGAGCTCGCCTACTCGATGTGATGAACCCCTACCGCGAGGAACGTATTGCTCAAGTCACGGCGGGGGATGCGGCAGATGTAGACGCCGCCGTTAAAGCCGCCCAGCAGGCGCAGCCCGCTTGGCAGGCGTTAGGCGGTACCGCACGTGCAAAATACCTGGATGGATTTGCCGATGCGCTGGAAGCACGTCGGGATACTATTCTCACGCTTTCGGCGACCAATAACGGTAAACCACGAGCGGAAGCAGGAATTGATCTAGACGATGCGATTGCCTGCTACCGTTACTATGCTGGTCAGGCAAAAGCGCTGGATGCTCGCCAGGGCGAGCTGGTCAGCGTGGAAATGGAGGGTGTTGAAGCGCGTACTTATTACGACCCCGTGGGCGTCGTGGGGCTGATCGCACCGTGGAATTTCCCGCTGGTGACCAGCGCCTGGAAGTTGGCGCCCGCCTTGGCGGCGGGTTGTGTCGCAGTGCTCAAACCTTCGGAAGTGACGCCGCTGCCTGAACTAGTGCTGGCAGAAATTGCTTTAGAGATTGCGCTGCCCGCAGGTGTGCTGAACCTGCTCAATGGCGACGGTGAGGGCATCGGCGCGCCACTCACCAATCACCCCGGCGTGGATAAAATCTCCTTCACGGGCAGTAATCGTGTAGGCGAAACAGTTATGCAAGCAGCCAGCGCTCGTACTGCCAGCGTATCGCTGGAGCTAGGCGGGAAATCACCGATTCTGGTGATGGAGGACGCCGATCCTGCCCAAGCCGCTGACTGGGTGATGGCGGGCATTTACTTCAACGCCGGGCAAATATGCTCCGCCACCTCGCGCTTATTGGTACACGAAGAGGTAGCGGAAGCGCTCTATGCCGCCCTCGCCGAGCGTATGGATGCGCTTACGCTAGGCGACCCGCTTGCTGAAGGCACCGACTTAGGGCCGCTGACCAGCGCTAAACAGCGCGACGCCGTGCAGCGCTATCTGGATATAGCTGAACAGGAAGGGCTAACGGCAGTGCGTGATGCGCAACATCGCACCCTGCCAGCGACGGGTTACTTCCTCGCTCCCACGCTTTACCGCGATGTGCCGGTCGAGAGCCGCCTATGGCAGGAAGAGATTTTTGGCCCGGTGCTGTGTGGGCGCAGTGTGGCAAGCGAAGCCGAAGCCATTCAGCTTGCCAACGACAGCGCCTATGGTTTGGCAGCTACGGTCATTAGCGGTGACCCAGAACGAGCCAAGCGCATCGGTCGTCAGCTCAAAGCTGGCAGCATCTGGTTCAACAGCGAGCAGCTAGTGCTACCCGAAACCGCCTGGGGCGGCTTCAAGCGTAGTGGTATTGGCCGTGAATTGGGCCCTTGGGGATTAAGCGCCTATCAAGAAGTGAAGCATGTGATAGGGCCGAAATAGCGCCTGCGTAAGGCTAGCGCTCAGGCATCGCATAACGCCGGGTCGATTTCCCGGCTTTGACCACCTGCCCCGGCACATCGTGGCCGATGAGGTCGGGGAGGGTGGCGGCGACCTCCAGCAGTGCATCCAGATCGACGCCAGTATCGACGCCCATGGCCTCAAACATATGCACCAGATCCTCGGTGCAAACGTTACCCGTTGCCCCTGGGGCGAAGGGGCAGCCGCCCAGCCCACCTAATGAGGCGTCGAAGCGAGTGATCCCTGCTTGCCACGCCGCCAGTGCGTTGGCCAGCCCCATGCCGCGAGTGTTGTGGAAATGGAGTGTGAATGACGTTTCCGGCCAGCGCTCGAGTGCTGCTTCGCACAGGCTCTTCACCTGAGCCGGGTTGGCCATACCGGTGGTATCGCAGAGCGTGACGCCCTGAATGCCAAGGTCGATAAGTTTCTCAACCAGTTCCAGCACCCGCGCCTCGGGCACCTCGCCTTCAAAGGGGCAGCCAAAGGACGTCGAGAGGGAGGCATTGATGAATACGCCGCTGTCTTTACTGACCTCCAAAATCGCCGCGAACTGCTCTAGCGACTGCTCCGGTGTCATACGCAGGTTGGCCAAGCTATGGCTATTGCTCGCGGACATTACCAGGTTGATCTCATCCACCTGGCAGTCGAGCGCCCGCTCGGTGCCTTTTACGTTGGGCACCAGTACGGTGATATCGACGCCTTCTCGGCCCTGAATGCCGGTGACTACGTCGGCGGCATCACGCAGGTTGGGGATCGCTTTGGGGGAGGTGAACGAGGTTGCTTCGATGCGGCGCAGGCCGGTGGTGGAGAGCGCATCGATCCAGCGGATTTTCTCTTCCGTCGGCACAAACCGCGCTTCAATCTGCAGGCCGTCCCGAGGGGCAACTTCGTTGATCTCGATTTTGGTGGCGCAAGGTGTTACCAACTTCATAAAAACACTCCCTAAATAATGCCCGCTTGGCGCAGCTTGACGCGGGTTTCGTGATCAATACCCAGCTCATCCAGCACGTCGTCGGTATGCTGGCCAAGGGTGGGGCCGCCCTCGCCGATTCGCCCTGGCGTAGCGCTAAGCTTTGGCAATACGCCGGGTACTTTTAGCGGTTTGCCATTAGGCCGTGTAAAGGTTTGAATCATCTCCCGCGCCAAATAGTGGGGGTCAAAGGCGATATCTTCTGCGGTATAGGGGTAGCCTGCGGGCACGCGGGCGTCATCCAGTGCCTGTAAAATGGCATCCCGTGGGCGCTCTTCCGTCCACGTTTGAATCGCGGCATCAATCATCTCGGCTTGCTGGCTGCGCCCATCGTTATGGGCCAGGGCCGGGTCGTTGGCGAGGTCGTCACGGCCAATCACGCCCATCAGGCGCTTGAAGATGCTGTCGCCATTACCGGCAATCAGCACGTAATCGCCGCCTTGGCAGCGGTAGGCATTTGATGGGGTAATGCCGGGTAGGGCGCTGCCGCTCGGTTCGCGAACCTGGCCGCTGGCATCGAACTCAGGCAGTAGGCTCTCCATCATCGCAAACACCGACTCATACAGCGCGACGTCGATCTCTTGGCCCAGACCGCTGCGGTTACGCTCCTGAAGCGCCAACAAGGTGCCGATCACGGCGTAGAGCGCGGAAAGCGAATCACCGATACTCA
Organism: Vreelandella neptunia; assembly: GCF_022489065.1. Classification (GTDB taxonomy): domain Bacteria; phylum Pseudomonadota; class Gammaproteobacteria; order Pseudomonadales; family Halomonadaceae; genus Vreelandella; species Vreelandella neptunia_A. The sequence continues at coordinate 134,879 of NZ_JAKVTW010000005.1, forward strand.
CGCCAACGCGCACCGAAGGTTCTCCCGGCTGGCCGGTGAGGTAACGCAGCCCACCCATGGCTTCGCCAATCACCCCAAAGCCGGGCTTATCGCGGTAAGGCCCGGTTTGCCCATAGCCGGAAATATGCACCATGATTAGCCTAGGGTTGAGTTTAGAGAGTGCTTCCCAGCCCAAGCCCCAGTTGTCTAGCGTGCCGGGGCGGAAGTTCTCCACCACCACATCCGCTTCGGCGGCCAGTTGGCGCACCAGCTTTTGGCCCTCTTCACTGCGCAAGTCCAGCGCCACCGAGCGCTTGTTGCGAGTCTGGACGTGCCACCAGAGCGAGGTGCCATCCTCTATCATTCGCCATTTGCGAAGTGGGTCGCCGGTGCCTGGCGGTTCGATTTTAATCACATCAGCACCAAATTCCCCCAGCAGTTTGGTGGCGAAAGGCCCCGCAATCAGTTGGCCAAGCTCAAGCACTTTCAAGCCTTGGAGCGGAAGCTGGCGGGCTTCGGGAGCATTCATTAAGGCTTTCCTCTATTTGTCGTTATCATCATTTATTGTCAGCATGCGTGAGCTGTTCAAGGCCGACAATTAGGCAATCGGTAACAAAGGGTTCGTGACCTACGAAGGTTGGTGCTAGCATCATCAAGCTGTCTCTTAGGAGTTTTTTCATGCGCCGCTTCGATTTTGTCACCCTCAAACTGTTTATCTCCGTAGCGGATGAAGGCCGCCTGACGGCTGCCGCCGAGCGCGAACACCTGGCACTCGCCGCAGTGAGCAAGCGTATTAGCGACCTGGAAGCACTGGTAGGCACCACGCTGCTTTACCGTCGCCCCCGTGGCGTAGAGTTAACGCCTGCCGGGCAGGCCTTTTTGCACCATGCCCGGCGTATTATGGATAACATCGAGCGGCTGCATGCCGAACTCAGCGAATACGGCGAAGGCGTGCGCGGTCATGTGCGTATTCACTCCAATACATCGGCGATCATTGCTTTTCTTCCCCAGGATCTCAGTGCTTTCTCTCGTCTCTACCCTGAAATCAAAATTGACCTTCAAGAGCGCGTTAGCAGTGAAATCATTGCCGCCGTACGCGATGGATTAACCGATATCGGCATTTTTGCCGGGCATGTGGCGGCGCCGGATCTTCAGCAGCTCTCTTATCGCCATGACCGACTCGTGTTAATGACGCCCATTGATCACCCCCTAGCTGAGCGTGAAAGCATCGCTTTTAACGAAGCGCTGGCCTTCGATTTTATTGGCTTACAGCAGGACGCCTCGTTGCAATCGCTGTTGAATGAACAAGCTAACCTAGCAGGCAAAGCGCTGCGTATGCGCATTCAGGTACGTAGCTTTGACGCTATTTGCCGGATGATTCACCACGGTATGGGCGTTGGCGTACTCCCCGAGCAGACCATCTATCGTGATCTGGGTGATTTGCAGCTCAAAAGCATCCCGCTTAGCGACCCCTGGGCTCAGCGCGAGCTTGTGATTGGTATGCGCCGCTATGCTTCACTACACGTCACCGCTCGGCACTTGGTTGACCACCTTACCGAAGGCCAGCCCCAGGTTAGTCCCGCAGTATCGTAGGCGCCGACCACTGCTGGCAGAGCGGCATGACTTCCAAACGGGTGATATTGACGTGGGGCGGTAGCGAGGCGACATGCAGCGCTTGCTCGGCAATATCTTCGGGCTGTAGTGGTTGGGCCCCTTCGTAATAACTGTCGGCAACGCTGCTGTCGCCTTTCATGCGAACCAGGGTAAATTCACTCGCCGTCATCCCAGGGGCTAAATCGGTTACCCGTACCCCTTGAGGGCCAACATCGCAGCGTAGGTTGTAGCTAAACTGCTCTACAAACGCTTTGGTAGCGCCGTAAACATGACCACCTGGGTAGGGCGTATGGGCCGCGATAGAGCCCAGGTTGATCACGGTTGACCCAGGCCCAGCGGCAATTAGCTTGGAGAGTAAATGCCGTGTCACGGTGACAAGCCCTTTAATATTGGTATCGATCATGCGGTACCAATCTTCTAGCTCTGCGCTCTGCGCTGGACCTTTACCCAGGGCCAGGCCGGCGTTATTTATCAGCGTATGCACATGCTGAAAACGCTCGGGCAGGGCTGCTACTACGCTGGCCACTGATTGCGGGTCGCTTACATCTAGCTGAGCCGTGTAGACCGGCACATGCTTTTCCAGCGTCGCTTGAAGGGCTTCTAAGCGCTCCTGACGTCGGCCCGTTAACACCAGCGCCCAGCCTGCTTGAGCGAAACGGTGGGCGCAGGCAAGGCCGATGCCTGAGGTGGCGCCGGTAATAAACGCGACGGGGGCGGCTTCGTGCATGGTGAATGCTCCTAAGATGAATTGTTATTGGAAAGCAGCTTAATCGCCTATTGAGAGAGCCAAGCGCTACGGTTAGATATTCATCTTTGGTCGTATAGGCAAGGCCGGTGGCGTAAAACAGCGCGCTATAGCGACGTTTCTAGCCATCGTATTTGACGAAGCCAGCCTTCTTGAACGTCGATTTGAGCCCCTCGACGGCTTGTTTCAAGATCGAACTAGCAACACATCCAATAACGACAACCGTAGAGAGTGCATCCCATGCGGAAACAACTGTTTGCCACGCTGGCTACCCTAGGCATGCTAACAACGGCCCCGTTCGTTTTAGCTAACCCCATCGAAATTCAAGTTAACAACACCATGAGTGAAGGCGGCTCGGAAAGCGCTGCGGTGGAGCGCTTTGCTGAGTATTTAGAAGAGCAGGCGCCAGGGCGCTTTGAAGTGCGTCCCTTTTTAGCGGGTTCTCTGGGCGGTGAGAATGCCGTGTTGGAACTTCTTAACCTGGGCCAAACCCAGCTCTCCTTGACCGGTGGTAACTGGCGTCAACAGTATGCGCCTGAATATGACGCCATTACGGTTCCCTTCGTGTTCACTACCTGGGATGAAGTCGACGCCTATATGGAAAGCCCTTCCGGCCAAGCGCTGGTCGAGAAAGCAGAAAACCAGGGCGGGTTAAAATATTTTGGTCTGCAGCACCGCGGGCCCCGCCACATGACCGCCAATAAAGAGATACATACCCCAGATGATCTAGATGGCTTCCGCCTGCGCCTACCTTCGCTGCCGGTATGGCTGGAGGTGTGGGAAGAGATCGGTGCTCAGGTAGTGAACGTGCCCGCACCAGAGATTTATCTCGCCATGCAGACCGGCCAGGTCGATGGCCACGAGAACTCGCTCTCCTCCCCCTATACCCGGCGCTTATGGGAAGTGCAGGACTACCTGATCATGACCAGTCACGTGCAGTTTCCGTGGAGCTGGGTGGCCAGTGCTCGCTGGTGGGATGGCTTAGAAGAGGAAGATCAAGCGCTGATCGAAGAGGCCATTGAGGTGGCCCGCCAGTATGGGTCCGAGCAAGAACGCGAACTCGATGAGTTCTATCTGGAAGCGCTGCAGGATGAGGGCATGACCGTCATTGAGCCGGATGTTGCGCCTTTCCGCGAAGCAGCGTTACCGGCTATCGATCGTGTCATGGCCGACATGGCCGAGGGCGTTCGTGAAGATGCGCTGGGTAACGACAGCGAGTAAAGCGCGCTAGACAGAAATTGCGGCGGCCCATCGGGCCGTCGCTTTTCTTCATTACAAATAAGTTTTCAGCAGTCAGGGTAAGGAGTTCTCCAGTGGAAGACGCGGTAGCGCCCAGTAAGGGGCCAGATCGAATTGCTTTCTATACGCTGCGCGGCGTTACACGTCTGTGCGATAGCGTGGGCGTGGCGTTAATGGCCGCCATTCTGCTGCTGATCGTGGCGGCGGTTATTGCCCGCGATCTGCTGGGGCTGGGCATGCCCTGGACCGAAGAAGTGGCGTCCATGCTGGCGATTTACGCGATTGGCTTCGGGTCGCTATCCGCCTGGGTACGCAGCGAGCATCTGGTGGTCGATTTGTTCAGCCACAAGCTTTCCGGGCTGGGTAAGAATATCCAGTACCGTCTCACTGCGCTGATCTCCTGCGGCTTTTTTGCACTGGCCGCCTGGGGGGCTTGGATCATGTCGGACATGAGCGCCAACAATAAAACCGTCTCGTTAAGTATCAGTTTCAGCTATCTCTATTACGGCATCTTTTTCAGCTTTGTGGGCATGGCACTCATTGCCTTTTGGCAAACGTTGCGCGGCCCGGTGGTGTGGTTGGAATCGTCCCATGAAGAGGAGGTCTCACAACCATGACTGAACTACTGATTTTCGTCGGTGGCTTGTTAGTTCTGATGGCCATTGGCTTGCCCGTGGTGGTCGCCATTGGCGTGACCTCGTTTATCGCGTTATTCGCCACCGGTGCCGGCGGGCTACCCGTCGAGTTACTCCCGCTGCGCATGGTGCAAACCCTCAATAACTTTACCCTGCTGGCGATTCCGCTGTTCATCCTGGCCGCCAATATTATGAATATTGGCTCCACCACCACGCGCATTTTCGATTTCGCTACCGCGCTGGTGGGCTTTACCAAGGGTGGTTTGGGACACGCCAACGTGGTGGCCAGCTCTATCTTTGCCACGATGTCGGGCACCGCGGTGGCCGATGCCGCCGGGCTGGGTAGTATCGAAATCAAGGCGATGAAAGAGCGTGGCTACGAGTTGGGTTACTCAACCGGCATCACTGCCGCCTCCAGCGTAATCGGGCCAATTCTGCCGCCCAGTATCGCGCTCGTCGTTTATGGCTGGCTGGCCAATGTGAGTATTGGTGGGCTGTTTATGGCGGGGCTACTGCCAGGTATCTTGATGGCACTGCTGCTGATGGGAATGACCGTGCTGCTGTCTGCCAGCGGTAGGGTGGTGATGCCTAAACCCACGCCTTTTGACGCCTGCGAAGTTGTCCGCACCGGTAAACGCGCTATTTTGCCTTTGATGATGCCAGCGATTATCGTCGGTGGTATTTGGGGCGGTTTCTTCACGCCCACCGAGGCGGGCGCTATTGCCTCGCTCTACGCGATCATTCTAGGTGGACTGATCTACCGCGATTTGAATTGGAAGGATCTCTATAACGCCTTCAGTCGCACGCTGATGTTCAGTGCAGTTATCTTGCTGATTATTGCGGTCTCCAGCTTTTATGGCTGGATACTGGTGCGCATGGGGATTCCTCAGGCGTTAGCGGGTCAGGTCGCCAGCATCGATATGCCGATGTTTGCGTTGTTGCTCTGTTTTGCGCTGTTCTTCCTGCTCATCGGTTGCTTTATGTCGGTGATCGAAAGCATCCTGATTTTTACGCCGATTGTGGTGCCAGCGGCACTTAGCGCCGGTCTGGATCCGGTACATTTCGGCATCGTGATGGTCATCACGCTATCAGTGGGCGTCATTACGCCGCCATTTGGCACGGTGCTGTTTTTAATGGTGGGCATTACACGGCTGCGTTATGGCCAAGTGGTGACCGCGATACTACCGTTCCTGCTGCCGATCATAGCGACCATTTTGCTGTTGATTGCCGTGCCAGGGTTGGCCACTTGGCTGCCAGATATCATGGGGTACTAATTCAGAAGGAGCCTGTATGAAAATGCCGCACAACGCGTTTAAGCAACAGCTACTGGCGGGCCAACCCCAAACGGGAATTTGGCTCGGCTTGACCAGTGCTTACACCGCTGAGATTGCTGCCACAGCGGGCTTCGACTGGCTACTGATCGATGTGGAACATTCCCCTAATGATCTGACCAGCCTGCTTGCTCAGTTGCAGGCGCTGGCCCCCTATCAAAGCCACCCGGTGGTACGCCCACCCACCGGTGATGCGGTGCTGATCAAGCGCTACCTTGATATTGGCGTGCAGAATCTGCTCATCCCCATGGTCGAATCCGCTGAACAAGCGGCTGAGTTGGTCGCGGCCACGCGCTACCCACCCCACGGTATTCGCGGCGTTGGCCATGTGCTGGCACGCGCCTCGCGCTGGGGGCAGGCAGAAGATTACCTCTCACGCGCCGATGACGAAATCTGTCTAATGCTGCAGGTGGAGAGCCCCCAGGCGCTTGCTAACCTGGAGGCTATCGCTGCAGTAGAGGGTGTCGATGGGGTGTTTATTGGCCCGGCGGATTTGTCGGCGTCTATGGGGCATCTCGGCAATGCCAACCACCCTGAAGTGACAGAAGCGGTTAGTAACGCCATTAACAAGATACGCGCTGCGGGCAAGGCAGCGGGTATTGTCACGGTGGACGAGCAGGCAGCCCGCGGCTATCTCGCCGCGGGCTGTACCTTCGTTGGTGTCGGGATTGATACGCTGCTTTACGCCAATGCGCTGCGCGGTCTAGCGGGGCGATTCAAGCACGAATGAACCAAATAGTGATGAACCATGCTGGGGATTACTCCCCAGCAGGCAAAATCCTCCCTGGGTTCATCAATCCTTTGGGGTCGAATAGCGCTTTAACGCCGCTGACCATCTCCCGCTCAATCGGCGATAGCCGCGCCAAATAAGGCGCTTGCTTGGTGCGGCCAATGCCGTGTTCGGCGCTGATACTGCCATGAAAATCATCAAGCACTTCAAAAAGCCGCACCTCCAGGTTGTGCAGGTGGGCTTTCTTATCGCTATCGGCCATTGCCGTGGGCGGTAGAATATTGAAGTGCAGGTTGCCGTCGCCCACATGGCCGTAGGCAATAATGTCGCACTCGGGGGACGCTGCCATCACCACCTCGCTTGCCCGGCTCACGAAGTCGGGTATCGCCGAAATAGGTACCGAAATATCGGTGCGCAGATGCTCGCCGCGCCGCCTTTGACCTTCCAGCATACTTTCGCGGAACTGCCACAGCTGGGCGGACTGGGTATCGCTGGATGCCAGCGCGCCATCCAGCACCAGCTCGCGCTCCATGCCGGTTTCCAGCAGCGCTTCCAGCAAGGCACTCAGATCGATTGGCCCTGTGGCAGCAACCTCCATCAGCACGTACCAGGGGTAGGCATCTTCAAGCGGATCACGTAGCTCTGGCGTCGCTTCAATCGCCAGCTCGATGCAGCGGCGGGGAATCAGCTCAAACGCCGTCAGCAGATCGCAGCACTCTCGGCGCGCCAAACCGTAAAGGTCAATCACCGCCTGAACAGAAGGAAGGCCCAGCAGCGCCGTACGGTTCTGGGTGGGTCGCGGTGATAGTTTTAACACCGCCCCGGTGACGATGCCCAAGGTACCTTCGCTACCCAGAAACAGCTGCTGAAGGTCGTAGCCGCGATTGTCCTTGTGCAGCGCATTCAGGCTTTCCCAAACGCGTCCATCAGGCAGTACTACTTCAAGGCCCAGCACTAGCTCGCGCATCATGCCGTAGCGCAATACGTTAAGCCCGCCTGCGTTGGTGGCGATATTGCCGCCAATCTGACAACTGCCTTGAGCCCCTAGCGAGAGGGGAAAGTCGCAATCATGATCAAAGGCGGCCAGCTTAACGTTCTCAAGAATACAGCCTGCGTCTACTGTGATAGTGAAATTGACCGGATCAATGGTGCGCACGCTATTCAAGCGCTCTAAGCTGATCACCAGTTCCTGGCCATTGGCGGCGGGCAAGGCGCCTGCCACCAAGCCGCTATGACCGCCCTGTGGCGTCATCGCTATCCCATGCTCATAGCAGCGCTTTGCTATCTCGGCGACCTCAGCGGTATTGGCCGGGCGAGCCACAGCAAGCGGCATGCCCAGCGTATCGCCTGCCCAGTCGCTCACATAGCGCGCCATGGCGTCCGGTTCGCGCAGTAAACCCCGCTCGCCGAGCAGGCTGGTTAACTCATTTAGAAAGGTGGTGGTGTCGCTCATTAACGCTCTTCCTGCCAGGCTGCACCCTCAGGGAAGCGGTGCTGTGCTTGGGATTCTGCGTGCATGGCAATGCTGTACCCCGGCGCTTCGGGCACCTGATAGCGGCCACGGTTGATGACTACCGGGTCGATAAAGTGCTCGTGCAGGTGATCTACGTACTCCAGTACGCGGCCTTCAAGGCTGCCGGATACCGCGATGTAGTCGAACAGTGAGATATGTTGGGTGTATTCGCATAACCCAACGCCGCCGCCATGGGGGCAAATCGGTACGCCGAATTTAGCGGCCATCAGCACTACGAGAATAACCTCATTTAGCCCGCCCAAGCGTGCGGCATCCAACTGACAGTAGTCGATGGCATCCGCCTGGAAGAACTGCTTGAACATCACCTTGTTGTGGCAGTGCTCGCCGGTGGCGACGCCGATGGGTGCCACACGGTGGCGGATCTCGGCGTGGCCGAGAATGTCGTCAGGGCTGGTGGGTTCCTCGATCCATAGCGGGTCAAACTCGGCCAGGCGGCGCATTTTGGTGATCGTCTCGTCGACTTCCCACACCTGGTTGGCGTCCATCATCAGCACGTTGTCCCAGCCGATCTCATCGCGCAGCAGCGCTGCACGGCGGGCGTCCTCTTCGATGTCGCCGCCAATTTTCTGTTTGAAGTGCGTCCAACCTTCGGCCAGCGCTTCACGCGCCAGGCCGCGCACTTTCTCGTCGCTGTAACCCAGCCAGCCTGCGGAGGTGGTGTAGCCGGGGTAGCCATCACTGCGCATTTCGGCTTCTCGTGCCGCTTTGCCGGGGGTTTGGCGGCGTAGCAGGCAGATCGCTTCTTCTGGCGTTAATGCATCCGTCACAAAACGGAAGTCGAGACAGCGCACCAACTGTTCGGGCGTCATATCCACCAGCAGTTTCCACACCGGCTTGCCTTCTTTTTTTGCCCACATATCCCACACGGCGTTGACGATGGCGGCGGTAGCCAGGTGAATCGCGCCTTTATCGGGGCCAATCCAGCGTAGCTGGCTGTCACCAGTGATTTCCCGCCAGAAGGTGCCCATGTTATCAGTAATCGAGGCCAGCGTGCGCCCTTCAACCAGAGGTGCCAGCGATTGCAGCGCCGTAACGACAATCTCGTTACCGCGACCAATCGTGAAGGTCAGACCGTGCCCCTCTGGGCTGCCGTCATCGGTGTGCAGGATGACGTAGGCGGCGGAGTAGTCCGGCGCGGCATTCATGGCATCCGAGCCATCCAGCGAACGCGAGGTCGGGAAGCGGATATCCTGAATATCGACGCGAGTAATCGTTGTCATTGTGCTCTCCTTGGCGGTGCGATGAGTGGCGTAGTGATTGTCAGTATCAGCGGCGTGCTAAGTGGCGCATCAGTTCGCGAATGCCGTAGGTCCAGGGCGGCAGCTGATCACTTCTGCCTACCCGGTTGACCAGTGCGCCCAGGGCTGGAGTGGCGATGGTGACGCGATCACCCATATGATGGGTAAAGCCCTGGCCTTCTCCGTCGCGGTCCTGAATCGGCGAGAACATGGTGCCCAGGAATAGCATAAAACCGTCCGGATATTGGTGATGGGCGCCAATGGTTTGCTGCACTAGATCCAGCGGATCGCGGCTAATCTCGCGCATGTCGCTCTCGCCCTGGAGCAAGAAGTCGTCGTCTTCACCCTCGATACGTAGCGATACCTGGCAGTTGCGCACGCTGTCGATAGTAAAGTGGTCATCAAACAGGCGGATGAACGGACCAATGGAGCAGGAGGCGTTGTTATCTTTCGCCTTGCCTAACAACAGGGCGCTGCGCCCCTCGACGTCGCGCAGATTGACGTCGTTGCCTAAGGTGGCGCCGCGCACCTGGCCGCGGCTATCGACCGCCAGGACGATTTCCGGCTCGGGGTTATTCCACTGAGAGGAGGGATGCAAACCCACCGGCGTGCCAAAGCCTACCGATGAGAGCGGCTGGGCTTTGGTAAACACCTCCGCATCGGGGCCGATACCCACTTCCATATATTGTGACCAGCCACCGCGCGCCTGAAGCGCTTTTTTAAGCGACATCGCCTCGTCAGAGCCTGGCTTGATTTTAGAAAGATCTTTGCCTATCAGTGCCTGCAAATCGTCGCGAAGCTCCACCGCCCGCGCCGGATCGCCGCCCGCTTGCTCTTCGATCACGCGCTCTAACAAACTCACGGCGAAGGTGACGCCGCACGCCTTAACAGCCTGAACATCACAAGGCGCAAGCAGGTAAGGCGCCTGGGGTTGGGATAACTGGGAATTTTCCAGCAGTGCCTCGACAGTGCACAGAGGGGGCCCTTCCGCCTGCTGCACTACCGCTTGTAGGTCGTCGCGCTCCAGCAGGTCAGCCATGGTGGGCCCGAACGCGGTAATGTCGAACACCTGACCGTCGTTGACGGCCACTAGCGCAGGGCCAGGGTTTGGGCCATCCAGCCAAACGCGGCCTACCAGCAGTGCGTTATCCAGGTCGGTGGGAAGTGCATCCGTCGATGAAAGTGGCTTCATGTGCTTCTCCATTCGTTCTTAGAATTAGTTTTAATCGTTAGCAGCGGTAGGCGACTGGCGCTAAACGCGCCATCGCCTATCATGTTATAGATGTCGTGTTGTATGACAGGTATGCCAGTTCATGGCTTACTCTAGCGCACCGTTCCATTTCGGGTCGATAGTTAAATCTATCTGGATAAAGACGGTGTTGCTAAGCACAGCTCTCACCATAAAACAAAAAGTAGTAAGGAGAATTTCATGTTAGACGAGTGGAAAGGTAAACGTGTGCTGATCACTGGTGCCAGCCGTGGCATTGGCGCGGCAGTGGCGAAACAGCTGGGGGCGTTGGGCGCCCACGTAGCGGTGCATTATCACAGCAGTGAAGCGCCCGCGGAGGCTGTAGCCAAGGCGATTTGCGATGCGGGTGGCGACGCTTTTACCCTTAAAGCAGACGTCAGCCACACCCGCGAGACCCAAAAACTTGTCGACGATGCCGCCGAGCGTCTGGGCGGTTTAGACCTGTTGATCAATAACGCTGGGGACATGATGGGCCGTGTTGGCTTAGATGAGATGGACGATGACCAGTATGACCGGGTCATGGATCTCAATGTTCGCTCGGTTGTCATGGCCAGCCGCGCAGCGCTGCCGCATTTTCGCCGCGCAGGCGGCGGTAATATTATTCACACTACCTCGATTGCCGCGCGTAATGGCGGCGGGGGTGGCGCCGGTTTATACGCCTCGGCGAAAGGCTTTGTGAGTACGATCACTCGCAATATGGCCAAGGAGCTGGCGGGAGATAATATCCGCGTTAACGCCGTTGCCCCTGGCACGATTGCCACCGATTTTCATGATCGTCACTCAAGCGAGGCGCATCTCAACGCAGCGCGGGCATCGATACCCATGGGCCGGTTAGGTACGTCGGAAGAGTGCGTCGGGGCATACGTTTTTCTCGGAACCGATGCCTTGAGCGGCTATGTCACGGGTCAAATTATTGAGGTCAACGGCGGGCAGTTAATGCCATGAATAGCTCCCCACGCTGTTATGAAATCGCCATCACTATGGGTGACCCTGCCGGTATTGGCCCGGAGATCATTTGCCGCGCCTTGAGTGCCATGTCCGCCGCTGAGCGCGCCACGGCGATGATCATCGGTGACCCGGCGATTTATCGCCGGGCGGCGGCAAGTGTGGGCGCCGCGCTTGAATTCGTCCCACTGGAGCAGGCAGAGAGCGGTAAGGATCATGTGGCGGTCGGTGTGGTCGAGCTGCCGGAAGGCGTTGAGATTCTCGATGGTCAAATTAGCGCCGGGGCGGGCGATATGGCGTTTCGCTGCGTTCAAAAGGCCGTAGAACTGGTGCAGGCGAGGCGGGCGCAGGTGATTGTCACCGCGCCGCTGAACAAAGCAGCGCTGCATGAAGCCGGGCACCATTACGATGGACATACCGGTATGCTGGCGTCGCTGACCGGCGCGCCCTCGTCGTTCATGCTGCTGGCATCGGAAACGCTATCGACGCTGCATGTGTCTACTCACGTTTCGCTGCGCGAGGCGATCGACCGAGTCACCCCCGAGCGCATTATCGCCACCGTTGAGGCGGGGCATGCGCATTTGGTCGCGCTGGGCATGCAGGCACCGCGCATTGCCGTGGCAGGACTTAACCCGCATTGCGGTGAAGGCGGTATTTTTGGCGACGAAGATAGCCGCTGTATCGCTCCGGCAGTGGAGCGCTTACGCGAGCGCGGTTTCGATGTGAGCGGGCCTATCTCGGCGGATACGGTGTTTTATCGCGCCTCAAAAGGCGAATTCGATTTGGTGATTGCCCAGTATCACGACCAGGGCCATATCCCCGTCAAGCTGATCGCCTTTGATACCACGGTGAATGTCAGTCTCGGCTTGCCGCTTCAGCGCACCTCGGTGGACCATGGCACCGCCTTTGATATTGCCTGGCAGGGCAAAGCCGATGCCACCAATATGGGGTCGGCGATCGCCTACGCACGGCGGTTAGCCAGTGGCGCCAAGGCATGAGTAGCTGTCGATTGGCGATTATTGCCGACGATCTCTCGGGCGCGCTGGACACGGCCGCCCCGTTTGCCGCGCGGGGGGCAGATGCCCGCGTGGTGATCAGCCTGGAGGCATTAGCAACAACGCTGGAGGCCTGGCAAGGCCAGTGGCCAGCGGTTATCGCGGTGAATATCGAGTCGCGCCATCTTCCATCCGAGGAGGCGGCGCTTAGGGTGAGCGAAGCAGTGCGTTTGCTCACGCGAGTAGCGCCGCAGCAGTGGTTCAAGAAAGTCGATTCCACCCTGCGTGGCCAAGTAGTGGCCGAGTGTAAAGCGCTGCGAGAAGCGCTTGGTTTACCCCTGTTACTGGCACCCGCCGTACCAGCCCAGGGGCGAACAGTGCGTCATGCCGAAGTGTGGGTGGATGGCACTCCATTGGCCAATACCGCCTATCAACAGGATGCTCTTTCGACGCCGCTGGTCGGCCCGATTGATCTGGCATTTGCCGCCACCGGTTTGCCGCTACAGCGCTATCACCCTGGGTATGACGTTCCGCTCCCTAGCGGAGACTGCATCGCCGATGCCGAAAGCAACGAGGCGCTTTCGGCGCTCTATCAATGCGTGCTGAGTGCTGACGGTCGCTGGGCCATGGCGGGTGCCGCGGGGTTGGCAACGGCGATTGCCAAACACAGCTACAGATCGACTAATGCACCTTTTCGCTCGCTAGATCAAGTCGAAAATGTGCTTTATGCCGTGGGATCTAGAAGCCCGCGCGCTGCCGAACAGTTCCATCAACTGCGCCAACGTTTACCCGATTTGGCTGTTATTGAGGCCAGTGGTGACACGTATCTCCACTCTGCAATGGGTGTCTGTGCCGTGGTGCCTGGAGAAGATGGAAAAGATGAAGAGCGCACGGCAAGCCAGGTAGCCGAGGGGATGGCTGCCCAAGTGGCTGAGATGACCTCTGCTTGGCGAGGTGAAGAATCGAGTTTGCTGTTTTTAACCGGAGGCGATATTGCCATGGCCGTGCTCTCGCAGCAGGGTGTGAGCTACATCAACGTAGAGGCTGAGTGGTCGCCAGGGGTCGCGCTGGGATGTATGGATGGCGACACGCGGCGGCGGGTGATGACGAAAGCGGGCGGCTTTGGCGATCCACAGCTGCTAGTGCGTTTACATGAACAGCTCATTCCGCCGTCTTAATAGTCATCAACATGATTAAAATCCTTATCGGGAGGGTTGCGCAATGGTGGACGACCAACTAGGTTTGAAATAGGTGGTATGACACGTATATAGCACTATGATCGGTTACGTTGACTGCCGCCACTCGCACTATAACCAACAACAAATCCAATGGTTGTGAGGAGTACACGATGAGCCACAAAAGCCAACGCCATATCAAAATGGCCCGCTTGCTGACCGCCACTCTAATCGCTGCAGGCATCGGTTTTACCGCTGCGGCTCAAGCCGCCGAAAATCTGCGCTTCGCCCACGTTTATGAAACCTCTGAGCCATTTCACAAATGGGCGCTCTGGGCTGCCGATGAAATTGAAGAGCGTACCGATGGGCGCTACACCATGCAGGTGCACCCCGCCTCTTCGTTAGGTAAAGAGGAGGACATTAACGAAGGGCTTGAGCTAGGCACGGTGGACGTTATTTATACCGGCACACAGTTTGCTGGCCGCGCGTATGGGCCCATTGGTATTGCGGGCGCTGCCTACATGTTCCGCGATTTTGATCACTGGCAGGCCTTTGCCGACAGCGATCTGTTCCAAGAAATTGCCCAGGGCTACCAGGATCAGACCGGCAACGTTCCGATGGCGCTCAACTATTACGGTGAGCGGCATGTTACTTCCAATGAGGCAATCAACGAGCCTGCCGATATGGAAGGTCTCAAAATCCGGGTGCCCAACGCGCCGATGTACATGATGATGCCCGAAGCAGTCGGAGCCAATCCTACGCCCATCGCCTTTGATGAGGTCTACCTCGCCTTGCAACAAGGCGTAGTGGATGCCCAGGAAAACCCGCTACCGACTATCCGTGCCAAGGCATTTCATGAAGTACAGGATTACATCAACCTGACCGGGCACATTACCGATTCATTGATTACCATCGTGGGTGGCCCGCGCTGGAACCAGCTCTCTGAAGAGGATCGCGAGATATTCCGCGAAGTTTTCCAGGAAGCCGCCGAGAACAACACCCAGGATATCCTCAAATCCGAGGAAGAGTTGGTGGCGTGGTTCGAGGAGCAGGGCAACACGGTTAATGAAGTGGATCGCGACATCTTTCGTGAAGCCGTAGTGCCTGCTCACAATGGCGACGCTGCCACGTGGGATGAGGAAACCTACGAGCGTCTTCAGGCTATCGGCCAGTAATCCAACCCTTCCTTGGTTAGCAGCACTCCGCTTATCACTGAGCGGAGTGCCTGGAGCTTGGTGCCATGAATGATACGCGAGAAGACGCCGCGCCGATCGGCGACCCCATGGTCGATTTTGAATCAGCCTTTGACGATACCCCGTTCAGGCTAAGTGATTACCGGATTGAAGATTTGGCGACCCTAATACTCTTTTGGGCGCTGATTTTAGTGGTGTTTGCCCAATTTTTTAGCCGCTACGTAATGGGTGACTCTATTGGATGGACTGAGGAAATAGCCCGCTACCTGCTGATAGGCGTGGGTTTTATGGGCAGTGTGATGGCAGCCCGCAATGGCAGCCATATTATGGTGGAGTTCTTCTACCATTACATGCCTGCGTGGCAGGCCCTACTGCTTGAACGGCTCGTTAACCTCGTAAGCCTTACCTTCTATATAGCGATGGCGTGGGTGACCTATCAACTAGCGTCGCGCACCAATAGTTTGATGGTGTCCATTGATCTGCCCAAAAGCATCATCTATTTCACGGTATGCGCGGCGTTTGTATTAATGGCGATGCGTACCGTTCAAAGGCTCTACCTCAAGTATCAACACCGAAACGATGATGTTTAAAGGGTGGTATTCACCCCGCCATTTTTATTGAGAGGCCTGCTATGTCTCGACTAACTGTGATGCGCTGGCAAAAGCCACTCGTCTCGCCGCTGCTGGCGGCTCTTGCGGTGTTGGGCTGCGTGATCTTGCCACTGATGGGCTACCATTTAGCCTTTCTATTTTTTGCTCTGTTTACCATGTTGGTGCTTGGCGTGCCTATCGCCATCAGCCTGGCGGGCGCCTGTTTGATGTTTGTGCTGATCACCGGGCAAGTCCCCAATATCGTGGTGGCCCACCGCATGATTAACGGCATCGACAGCTTCCCGCTGTTGGCGATTCCGTTTTTTATCTTTGCCGGTAGTTTGATGAACAACGGCGGCATCACCGAGCGCATTTTCAATTTCGCCAAGGCCCTAATGGGTTGGATGCGTGGTGGGCTTGGGCATGTGAATGTGGGTGCCAGTATTGTGTTTTCCGGCATGTCGGGGGCTGCCGTTGCAGACGCTGGTGGACTTGGCATGATCGAAGTCAAAGCGATGAAAGACGCAGGCTACGATGAGGAGTTTGCGGTAGGTATTACCGCCGCTTCATCCACTATTGGGCCGATTATTCCGCCCAGCCTCCCCATGGTGATTTACGGCGTGATGGCATCCGCCTCAGTAGGCCAGCTATTTGCGGCGGGCCTGGTTCCAGGCCTGCTGATGGGCGCCATGCTGATGCTGATGATCTTTATTATCTCCCGTCGACGTGGTTATACCCGCGATGCGGTGTTCTCAATGCGCGTGCTAGGTCATACCTTCAAGCGGGCCTTCTTATCACTCATGACCCCGGTCATTATCGTGGGCGGCATTATCACCGGTGCCTTTACGCCAACTGAAGCTGCAGTAGCGGCGGTGTTCTATGCACTGCTGCTTGGCGTGGTGGTTTACCGCACGCTGACCTGGCGCAAGCTGCTGAAAGTCAGTATGGAAACTATTGAGACGACAGCCGTCATTCTGTTCATTGTTTCCTCCGCGTCGATCTTTGCCTGGATACTCACCAGCAATCAGGTCACC
Organism: Vreelandella neptunia; assembly: GCF_022489065.1. GTDB lineage: Bacteria > Pseudomonadota > Gammaproteobacteria > Pseudomonadales > Halomonadaceae > Vreelandella > Vreelandella neptunia_A. The sequence continues at coordinate 151,105 of NZ_JAKVTW010000005.1, forward strand.
CAGAACGTGATTGCCTTAATGGGCCCCTTTGCCGACAGCAAGCTTGCCGTACTAATGATGGCCAATATCGTGCTGATTATCGTTGGCTGCTTTATGGAAACCATCGCCGCGATCACTATTTTAGTCCCGGTGCTGCTACCCATGGCGGTTGCCGTAGGCGTCGACCCGGTTCATTTCGGGGTGATCATGGTGCTCAACCTGATGATTGGCTTGCTCACCCCGCCGGTTGGCATGGTGCTCTATGTGCTTTCCAGGGTATCGAACGTCAGCTTCGAGCGCTGCATGCGTGGCACCATGCCGTTCCTGATTCCCTTGGTCATCTGCCTGCTATTGGTGACCTTTATTCCGGCGATCTCCATGTGGCTACCCACACTGATTTATCGTTAAGAACTGTCTCGAAGAACTGTCTCGAAGAACTGTCTCGAAGAACTGTCTCGTTAAGGACTGCCGGTAACGGATTAATATCAAGACCAGGAGTATGTGACCCATGACTGATACGTCGCCAGGTACGTCGACAGAGTTTCGCGTCGCGCGGGAAGACCTTAGTCGTTTTATGCAAGCAGCGTTGGCGGCTGCGGGAGCTGATCAGGCGTCGGCGGATGCCGTCACCCGCGCGCTGGTCACCGCTTCGCGGATGGGCACTGACAGCCACGGTTTGCGGCTGCTGCCCCACTATTTGCAGGCACTTAAAGGCGGACGTATTAACGGCGCCCCCAACATGATGTTTCATCAGCGCTTAGCGGCCACGGGCTTTTTAGATGCGGACGATGGGCTGGGCCACTTGGCTGGCTACACCGCTATGGAGCACGCCACTGCCATGGCAGAAGTGGCTGGCATCGGCGCTGTTGCGGTGGGTAATTCATCACACTTTGGGGCCGCAGGGTGCTATGCATTGACCGCGGCGGAACGCGGTTATTTGGGGTTGGCGTTCTGCAATTCTGATCCGTTCGTATTGCTGCACGATGGCGCTAAGCCTTTTCATGGCACGAACCCCATCGCCTTTGCGGCACCGGTAGCGGGTGACAACTCCTACCTGTTGGATATGGCGACCAGCTCCGTTCCCTGGAATCGCGTGCAGCAGTTCGGTGCTATTGGCCGCGAGCTGCCTGATCAAGTAGCAGCAAATGCCGCCGGTCAAGTAAGCCGAGTGCCCAGTGAGGTGGCAGCACTGTTACCGTTGGGGGGCAGTGCCTTCGGGTTTAAGGGGGCAGGACTGGGTGGCATGGTCGAGATACTCAGTTCAGTGCTTTCGGGTATGCAGCACGGTTTTAACCTGCTCCCAATGGGCGGGCCTGATATGTCTACGCCTCGCGGGGTTGGGCACTTCTTTTTAGCCATGAAACCCGATGCGTTTGTGGAAGAGGGCACTTTTGCTCGCGGGCTAGCGAACTATCTAACCGATTTAAGAGCCCAGCCAGCGACTCAAGGTTCTCAGGTAATGGCGCCTGGTGATCGTGAATGGCGCTGCCAAGCCCAGCGCGACGCCGAAGGCATTCCGCTCGATTCTGCCAATCAATTAGCCTATGCCGAGATTGCGGAGGAGTATCGTATAACGCCGCTCTCTCAGCTCGGTTGAAAGGCGGTTTGAAGGATAATGATCAGAAATGCAGTAAAATGGCGGAAAATTCCAGGTTAACCAGGGGTGACTGCCTATGAGCAGATACCGGATCGAGCGTAAAACGCTGTCTGAACAGGTCGCTGAACAGCTTGAGGCGGAAATTCTTGAGGGGCGGTTGAGTGAAAACGATCAACTGCCTTCAGAGAGGGAGCTGATGGAGCAGTTTGGTGTCGGCAGACCTGCGGTGCGTGAAGCGTTGTTCCACCTTCAGCAGCTTGGGCTAATCGCCATTAATAGCGGCACGCGCGCCAGAGTGATTCGCCCTACCGCCGAGGCGGTGATGGCTAGGCTTTCCGGGGTGACCCGGCAGCTACTCTCTAAGCCTGATGGGCAGCAGTATTTCCAGGAAGCGCGGGCCATGTTCGAAATCTCATTGGCTCGCTACGCGGCGCGTAACGCCAGCGATGAGGATCTAGCGCGGCTACGCGAAGCGTTAGCGGATAATCGCGACGCGATTGGGGATGAAGCACGCTTTAAACGCTCTGATAACGACTTCCATGGCGTGTTGGCGAGCATTGGCCGTAACCCCATTTTCGATGCCATCCATGTAGCGCTCTCTGAGTGGTTGGATGATCGCCGTGCGCTGGTATTGCAGCAGAAGGATGAAGACAAAGCGGCTACCGCTGCACATACCGAAATCATCGCAGCGATAGAGTCCCGTGATCCAGATGCGGCCGAAGCGGCCATGCGGCGCCACCTCGACCGTCACTACGGCACTTATATGCAACTAAAAAAGCGCCTCTCGGACGCTTCTTAGAACATGCTAAACCTGCCGCCGTGTTCGGTCGACGGCAGGGGTGACATCACTCAGTCATTGTCGATTCAGCAATCTCTTGGAATTCAGCCACGAGATCTTCGCCAATGCGCGGTGCCCACTCTTCGTAAACCGGCTGTACGGCTTCCTGGAAAGCGGCAATCTGCTCGTCATCAAGACGGGTGATTTGCATACCGCGCTCTTCAAGTTGATCACGCGCCCAGTCGTCGTACTCGCTGGAAAGCTGGATTTCATAATCGGCAGCTTGCAGCGCGGCTTCCTGGACTAGCTCCTGATACTCAGGGTCGAGTTCGTCCCAAGTACGCTGAGAGATCATTTTAATGAAGGGCGTGTAGACGTGGCGGGTTTCAGAGCCGTAGTCTTGAACCTCATGGAAATTGGAGGTCAGAATGGTGCTCCAGGGGTTCTCCTGACCATCCACGACGCCCTGTTCCATGGCGGAGAAGAGTTCACCAAAGGCCATTGGGGTTGGGTTGGCGCCCAACGCTTCCCAAATAGCCAGGTGAACCGGGTTTTCCATGGTACGAATCGACAAACCACGAACGTCTAAACCTGCCACATCTTCTGGCGAAGCGACTTCACGAGCGCTGTTGGAGAGCTGCCGGAAACCATTTTCAGAGAACGCCAGGGCTTTTAGACCGGTGCCGTCGAAAGCATCGAGCATTTCCTGGGCAGCCTCGCTGCGCATGGCCTTGATAGCGGCTTCCCGGGTCGGTAGCAAGAAGGGAAGATCGAAAACGGCCAGCTCCTCAACGTAACCGGTAGCGGGGGAAGAGGAGGGATAGGTCATGTCCAGCGTGCCGGTCTGCAGCATTTCCATCATCTGCACATCATCGCCGAGCTGGCTGTTGGGGAAGATATTAACGCTGATGCGCCCTTCGCTGCGCTGGTCAAGAATGTCCGCGAAGTACTGGCTGGAGATGTACTGGGGTGAGCTTTCCGCTAAGCCAAGCCCCATGCGCAGGGTCACACTGCCGTGGTCACCCACAGTGTCGCCCTCAATCTCAGGTGGGTCGGAAAGGTCGGGTGTTTGTGCGTAAACCATGCCTGAGCTGAGCAGCGTGGCGCCGGTTACTAATAGAGTGCGTTTCCAAAGATGATGCATAGTCGTCATTCTCCTGGCGTGCTGCAGGTCGCTTCACTAAGGGTATCTGCTAAGCGAGCTACAGCGTGTTTACTGTTGTAGTTGTTGAACCCAGTTGTGGAACCCGGATTTTTGAAGCTGTTATTAAGGCCGTTGTTGAAACGGTTGTTAAGACCTTTCACTGAAACCCTTACGTGAATGTCTATCGTTTTGCCTATATGTTCAACATATACTTTTGTATGTATCGACGTCGCAGGCAAGAAAGCGTAACGTCATGGCGACTTCCTACGCGCGTTCGGTAGGTGACTAATTCAACAATGTTAGTGGGGGCTTTTTAGTAGCTTATGCACGCCTGCTGACACTCAATATTTACTTTAGGCGTGGAGTGACACTATGGCCAATTATCAACGAATAACGCCTGATCAGTTGCGTTCACGTTACTGGTTCGATAATCCGGATCATCCCGGCACGACAGCACTGTGCATCGAGCGTTATCTTAATTACGGCATCACGCTGGATGAACTGACCAGCGGTAAGCCGATTATCGGTATCTGCCAGTCAGGCTCTGATTTAACCCCGTGTAACCGCCACCACATCGACTTGGTTAAACGGGTGAAAGACGGTATTCGCGCGGCGGGCGGGGTGCCGTTTGAATTCCCCATGCACCCTATTCACGAGAACGTACGGCGCCCCACCGCCGCGCTGGATCGTAATCTTGCCTACTTAGGCATCGTCGAGGTGCTGCACGGCTACCCGTTAGATGGTGTGGTGTTAACGACTGGCTGCGATAAAACCACGCCTGCTGCCCTTATGGCGGCGGCAACGGTGAATATCCCCGCTATCGTGCTCTCCGGCGGGCCGATGCTCAACGGCTGGCGCGGCGCCGAGCGGGTGGGTTCGGGCACGATTATCTGGGAGCTACGCAAGCGCCTGGCGGCGGGGGATATCGACTACGCTGAGTTTCTTTCACGCGCTAGCGATTCGGCACCTTCCATTGGCCACTGCAATACCATGGGCACCGCCTCCACCATGAACTCCATGGCGGAAGTGCTGGGCATGAGCCTGCCGGGCTCGGCGGTGATCCCCGCGCCCTATAAAGAGCGCGCCATGGTGGCCTACGATACCGGTACACGGATCGTCGATATGGTCTGGGAAGACCTGCGCCCGCTGGATATTTTGACTCGGGAGGCTTTCGAGAACGCCATCGTGGCCTGCTCGGCATTGGGCGGTTCATCCAATGCCCCTGTGCATATCAATGCTATCGCCCGCCATTCGGGCATCGAGCTGGATAACGACGACTGGCAGCGCCTGGGCCATGAGATCCCGCTACTGGCCAACGTGATGCCTGCTGGCGCTTTCCTGTGCGAAGAGTTCTATCGCGCCGGCGGCGTTCCCGCGATTCTCCATGAGCTACACACCGCCGGTAAGTTGCACGTCGATGCGCTCACAGTGAATGGCCGCTCAATAGGCGATAACCTACAGGGCTGCGAAACCCAAGACCCCGATGTGATTTGCCGTTATAACGACCCCTTGGTGGACCACGCGGGCTTCCTCAACCTCAAGGGCAATCTATTCGACTCGGCGCTGATGAAAACCAGCGTGATCTCGCGGGATTTCCGTGAGCGCTTCCTCAATGATCCCAACGATCCGGATGCCTTTGAAGGCAAGGTAGTGGTGTTTGATGGCTCCGAGGATTACCACGCCCGTATCGATGACCCTACGCTGAACATTGATTCACGCACCATTCTAGTCATGCGGGGCGCGGGGCCGGTAGGGCATCCTGGTGGCGCAGAAGTAGTCAATATGCAGCCGCCAGAGGCGCTGATTAAACAGGGCATCGAATCGCTGCCGTGTCTGGGCGATGGCCGACAGTCGGGCACCTCCGGCTCGCCATCGATTCTCAATGCTTCCCCAGAAGCCGCTACCGGTGGCGGTTTGGCGCTGCTGGAGAGCGGCGACCGGCTGCGGGTCGATCTTAAGCGCGGCGAAGTGCAGTTGCTGATTGAGGCGAGTGAGCTGGAAGCGCGCCGCGAGCGTTTAGCCCAGCAGGGCGGCTACCGCTACCCTGGCCATCAGACGCCTTGGCAGGAGATCCAGCGGAGCATGGTCGAACCTTTGGATCGCGGTATGACATTGGAGCCAGCGACTAAGTATCGCGATGTCGCCCGCCGGCATCCGCCCAGGGACAATCACTAAAGGAATTGATACCACACATGAGTCGTTGGAGTACCTTTTCGCATCGCCAGCAGGGCTTGCTGTTAACCGCTGGCGGGGCGCTGATCATGGCCCCGGATGCCCTGCTGATTAAAGTGGCAGATCTGCCCGATGCCGAGATATTGATGTGGCGTGGCTTTCTTTCGGGCTTAGGTTTTCTATTGATTGCCCTGATGCGCTACGGCCGTGGCACCTTGGCGGCCTATCGCCGCTGCGGCTGGACGGGTATCGCCGTGGCGCTGCTGTTCAGTTTGACTACCTGTGGTTTTGTGCTGGGCAACCAGTACACCAAGGCAGGCAACGTCTTAATGATACTGGCCAGCTCGCCAATTATTGCCGCCGTGCTCTCTTGGATCATTCTCAAAGAGCGCTTACCCAGACGCACTTGGCTGGCGATTTGGCTATGTATGGTCGGTATCGCGATGATCGCCCTCGATGACGCCGGCGCAGGTTCCTGGGTAGGCAACGCTTTCGCCTTAATGGCGGCAACCACTCTGGCGATTAACTTTACCCTGTGCCGAACCCGCCCGGGTGTCGATATGAGCCCTATGCTGGTGTTCAACGGCCTTATTGTTGGCAGTATCGCCGGGCTAATTTGGCTGGCGGGGGGTGAAACGAGCCTGCCAGCCACTCACCAACTCGGCGTGGTCATCCTGCTGTGTTTGATTATTGTGCCCTGTGGCGTAACGCTGCTGCAGCGCGGGCCGCTCTATCTGCCCTCCGCCGAAGTGGGCCTGCTAATACTGCTGGAAGTAGTGATCGGCACGCTTTTGGCGTGGTGGATTTTGGCCGAACAGCCCGCCCCAATGGCGATGGTCGGCGGCGCTCTGGTGCTGGGCACGCTGAGTGCTAAGGGCCTTTACGAACGGCGGCTTGAATTGAGGATGCGCGCTAGGCTCGTCCCTGCCTCATCGGTAACAGTAGACCGGTCAAGTACGTTATGATTAGCAGGAATTGAAATAGGGCCTTATCGCAGTGACGTCATCTCCCAGTAAGCCAGCAGCTCGCCCCAGTATCGCCGAACATCTCGCCGAGGAGATTTTTGGCGGGCGCTATCACCCCGGTGATCTCGTGCCCCGTGAAATGGATCTATGTGAACGTTTTGCGATTAACCGCTCTGCGGTGCGTAGCGATCTGCGCCAACTGGTCGATGCCGGGATTATCGAGCGGATTTCCGGCCATGGTTCCAAGGTGCGCGAGTACTCGGAGTGGCACATTCTCGACGCCCAGGTGACCGACTGGCTAACCCGCTATGCAGCCCCCAACCCGGATATTCAGCGCGAAATTCTCGCCTTCCGCCTGGACGTTGAACCCTATGTGGCTATGACCGCTGCAAAGCGGGCCAAAGCGCGGGATCTGGTGGCCATCGAAGAAGCCTTTGAAGGTTTAGGGCAGAATCTTCGCAATGCCACCTGCGAAGAGGAGCGACGGCTGCACAGTGAGTGTGATGTCGCTTTTCACGAGGCGATCTTCAAGGCGACCCACAATATTGTCTGGGCGCAGCTATCACATATCCTGCGACCCTCCATCTACATGCTGATTTCCATGTCCAACGAGAACGCCCCAGATCCTGAAGAGAGCCTGGAGCGTCACCGTCAACTGATGGAGAGCATTCGATTGCGCCGCCCTCGGGAGGCCTTTCTAGCCTCCCAAGCCGTGTTGGCGGGCACTGCCGCAGCGTTGGGGCTTGAGCACAGCTTCAGTTCATTAGGGCGCAGCGTTGAGCTGCCACACACTACTTCCTGAACCCATTTTGAATGGTTAAAAACAAAGGCAAGCGTATGTCTGATTCCAACTCTGGCTTTAGCTCTGGCTTTAAGTTCGGCCTGGTGGGCGTGGGTAAAATCGTCCGCGATCAGCACCTCCCTGCGATAGCCGCTACCTCCAACTGCCAGCTTGTCGCCACGGCAGATCCCTACGCCTCACTGCCGGATTTACCCGCCTATCAAGGCCTGGAGGCGATGCTCGACGCTCATCCTGACATCACCGCCGTCTCAATTTGTACACCGACACACTTGCGCTACTCCCAGGCGCGGGCCGCGCTGATGCGTGGCAAGCACGTGCTGCTGGAAAAGCCGCCAGGGGCGACATTAAGTGAAGTCGAGGATTTGATTGCCTGCGCTAAAGAACAGGGCGTTAGCCTGTTTGCCGCCTGGCACTCGCGGTTTGCTCCCGGTGTGGCTCAAGCCCAGCAGTGGTTAGCCAAACGGCAGGTGCAGCGGGTTAAGATCGAGTGGAAGGAGGATGTGCGGGTATGGCATCCCGGCCAGGCATGGATCTGGCAGCCGGGTGGTATGGGCGTTTTCGATCCAGGTATTAATGCGCTCTCTATTGCCACCGCCATCTTGCCCCAACCGTTCTTTTTGCAACGGGCGAGGCTGCTGGTGCCGAGCAATGCGCAAACCCCGATTGCGGCGGAGCTCTCGTTTACGGACCCTGAGGGGGCAGCGATTGAGGCAGATTTCGACTTCCGCCAGAGTGGCCCGCCAACCTGGGATATGCATATCGAGAGCGACGGAAGTCGCTTGAGTCTTACCCAAGGCGGCTGTCGTCTGATGATCGACGATGAGGTAATCGTCGACGCCGAAGAGCGTGAATATCAAGGCCTTTACGCGCGCTTTGACGAGTTGATTGCAAAAAAACGCAGCGAGGTGGATGTTGCCCCGCTGCGCCAGGTCGCCGATGCGTTTCTATACGGTCATCGTGAGATCACCGACGCCTTCGTTGAGTAACGTCTCAAGAGACGCCCTCTTATTCACGCTTGCCATCGACCAAGCGTGATACGCCTGCAGGATTGCCATCACGAATAGCCTCGGGCAGTAGCCCTTCCGGCAGCGCCTGGTAGCATACTGGGCGCAGGAAGCGGAAGATCGCCGCGCTACCTACCGAGGTGGTGCGGGAGTCCGAGGTCGCTGGATAAGGGCCGCCGTGCACCATGGCATGGCACACTTCTACACCTGTCGGCCAGCCGTTGGCCAGAATCCGCCCTGCTTTGCGCTCCAGGGTGGGCAGCAGTTGCTTGGCAGTCGCCAAGTCACCATCATCCATTTGCAGGGTAATAGTGAGCTGGCCTTCGAGTTGGGCAGCTACCTTAGCCACTTCTTTGGCATCGGCACAGGCGATGACCAGTGAGGTGGAACCGAACACCTCTTCCTGAAGGGCGGGTTCGTTGAGGAACGCCTCAGCCTGGGTAACGAACAGCCCCGCTTGGCAAGGGTTAGCCGTTTCACCGGCTTGGCCGCGAGCTACCTCAGTGACCTTGGCGTGGTTGGCGAGTCGTTCAACGCCCTGCTGGTAAGCGTCGTGAATGCCCGGCGTCAGCATGGTTTGGGCCGCACTGCCCTTAACCGCTTCACCAGCCGCTTCAACAAAGGCATCCAGCTCTGGGCCCTGAACCGCAATCACCAGCCCTGGGTTGGTGCAGAACTGTCCGGCGCCCATGTTCAGTGAGCCAACAAACCCCTCGGCGATGGCTTTGCCGCGGGCCTTGAGCGCTTCTGGTAGCAAGAACACCGGGTTGATGGAGCTCATTTCGGCGTAAACCGGGATCGGCTGAGGCCGCGCCTGGGCAGTGGCCATCAGTGCCGTACCGCCGCTGCGTGAACCGGTAAACCCTACCGCTTGAATGCGCGGATCAGCGACCAACGCCTGGCCAATCTCTTTGCCGGAACCAAACAGCAGCGAAAAGACGCCTTCAGGCAGGTTGCATTTGGCCACGGCGCGTTGAATCGCACGACCCACTAGCTCGGAGGTGCCGGGGTGGGCAGAGTGTCCCTTGACCACGACCGGGCAACCGGCTGCCAGCGCCGATGCGGTATCGCCACCGGCAACGCTAAAGGCGAGTGGGAAGTTGCTGGCGCCAAACACCGCCACCGGGCCCAGTGCAATATGACGCTGACGCAGGTCGGCGCGGGGCAGCGGCTCGCGATCAGGCAGGGCGGGGTCGATGCGCACATCTAGCCACTCACCGGCCCGTACCACGTTGGCGAACAAGCGTAGCTGACCGCAGGTGCGGCCGCGTTCGCCCTGCAAGCGAGCTTCGGGAAGGCCGGTTTCAGCGACACCACGTTCGGTTAGCTCTTCGCCGATTGCTTCGATCTCGCTGGCGATGGTTTCGAGGAACACGGCCCGCTCTTCAAGCGAGGTTTCGCGGTAAGTGGCGTACGCCGCTTCGGCAAGTTCACACGCTTGCTCGACTTCCGCTTTGCTGCCGCCGGGGTAGGCGGGCGCCAGTGTTTCGCCGGTGGCAGGATTCACTGCATGAATGTCAGCCTGTTGGCCGCTGATGGCCTGCTGACCAATGAGTAGTTTGCCTTCCAGAGTCATACTTCCTCCTGCTGGGGTGGGTGATTAAGTTAGAGAGATTTTACGCTGATGGCCGGTGTGTCTTTTTCCACCCGGAGCGGGTTGCGCAGGGCGCGGCCAAACTCGTTGATTTTGATCTCAAAGCGATCGCCTTCGCGTACCTTAATGCCGTCGGCGAAGCTCAGCGTTGCGGTGCCGAAAAAGTGCACATGAACATCTCCGGGTCGGCGGAAGCCCGGGTATTTGAAGTGGTGGTACTCCAGATTAGCCAGACTATGAGCCATATTGGCCTCGCCGGTGAGAAAGGGCTTCTCCCACACTGTTTCGCCATTGCGCTGAATAGCGCTGGTGCCTTCTAAATGTGTCGGCAGTTCGCCGATCAATAGCTCAGGCCCAAAGCTGCAGGCACGTAGCTTGGAGTGAGCCAGCCACAGGTAGTTGAAGCGTTCGGTGATGTGGTCAGAGAACTCGTTACCCAAAGCGTAGCCGACTCGCCAAGGTTGGCCATTTTTGCCAATCACGTAGAGGCCCGCCAACTCAGGTTCTTCGCCCGCATCCTCGGCAAAGGCGGGGGAGAGAATCTCGGCTTCCGGTGCCGCCACACACTGGCCATCACCTTTGTAGAACCACTCCGGCTGGGCACCTGGCTGGCCTGTGTCAGGTTTGCCGCCCTCCACGCCCAGTTTGAACATACGCATGGAGTCGGTCATATCTTCTTCAGCGGCCTGGGCTTTTGCATGCATCGCCGAGCGGGTATCGGCACTTCCCAGGTGGGTAAGGCCGGTGCCGGTCACTAAGCAGTGGGCCGGGTCGGTATGTGTCAGCGGCGGTAGCAGCTGCTTATCATCGACTAACTTTTGATAATCAAGGCGGGTGTCGGTCAGCGCTTCCGTCACCATCTCGCTGAGCGGCTTACCGGCGCTAATCGCCCGGTTGGCCAAGGTGTAGGTATCGCAGTCGAGCAGTCTGACCTGCTCTTCGCTCTCGACCAGGGCGGCGCGAACCTGGCCCTGGTGATCACACTGAATTAAGCGCATAGGGCTATTCCTGAAGCTTGTTGTTATGAGAGATACATAGGGTAGCTTATGTTGAACATTAAAATAAACTGTTCAACATAAGCTTTTGTATGGCCTGTAACCAAATGGCCTGTTACCAAAGAGGAACTTATCATCTAGCGGCGATGGCTGGCTAAACACCATGGGCAATAATCTCGCGCAGCGTGCTCATTAGCACGGCGGCACCGGGGGAGAGTCGCTGATGACGCAAGCTCACCAGCCCATAGGGTTGAACGCTCAGCGTCTCGCTGAAGGGCAGTAGGTGAAAGCGCTGTGGTGTGCAGAGCAGGTCAGCGGCTTCTCGTGTGGTCACCGTGATGGTGTCGGATTTATCGACGAGGGCAAGCGATAGCAGCAGGTCGGCGGTATCAACAATTTGGCGCGGTGGTGCAACCTGATGGTGCAGGAACAGGCTGTCCACTCGCTGGCGCATCAACGCGCCAGCGGGTTGCAGCGACCACGGATAACTCGCCATATCCTCAAGGTTCAGCGTTTGTTTATCGGCTAACGGGTGGCCCTTGCGGCACACAAAACAGAGCTCCTCTTCACCAATTTCCTCAAAGACGAAGCGCTCGGTATCAACGCCTGCTGGTATCCGGGTAATCGCAAAATCCAGCTCGCCTTCCAATAGGCGCGGTACCAGCACTTTGCTGACATCCACATCCACACTGATCTTTAGCCCCGGTCGATCGCGGTGTACCCGTTCAATTGCGCTGGTAAGCAGCGTTACCGCCGGCGCCATTACTGTGCCGACCGCTACCGTGCCTGCACTGCCCGCGTTTAGGGCGTTTAACTCTTCACCGGTGTGGTGTAACGCTGAAAGCATGCTGTGGGCGTGGCGAATCATAATTTCGCCGTACCAGTTGGGCGTAAGCCCGCGTGGGTGGCGATCAAACAAGCGAATGCCCAGATTGGCTTCCAGATCGCTCAGTAACTTGGAGGCAGCGGGCTGGCTCATATTGAGCTGAGTCGCTGCACGGTGCAGGTTGCGCTGCTCGTCCAGGGCTAAAAATAGCTGGAAATGGCGCAACTTTAGTCGCACGTCTAGAAACCAGTTCTCGCCGAGAACGCCCATGGGATAAGCCTTGCATTGTTATTGATACTTAGAAGTATATCGATTGTGAGGTGTTTGTATATTGGTTGGTTATGCAAGACGTGGCTACTGTAGTGACTGAATTGGAGTTCCAATAACAACAACGATCTTCCATTAGGAGGAAAATCATGCCACTCATCAATACTCAGGTAGACGTTCAGAGACATAGCATTGGATCCACGCTGATGCTAAGCGCCGGTATCGTTCTGCTAATGGTTAGCGCGGCTCAAGCGCAAAGTGAGACGCAAATGGAAGCTGGAAATGGCGCCGAAAACGGCGTTGAAAAATCGGTATTTGGCCAGTTGCCGGATGGTCGCCAAGTTGATGCCTATCAATTTACCAATGCCAACGGTATCGAGCTGCGGGTGACCAACTACGGCGGCATCATTCTGTCGCTGAAAACCCCCAATGTAGATGGCGAATTTGACGATATCGCGCTGGGCTTCGACTCTTTGGAAGCTTACCTTTCCGATGAATACCGTCAGGCCAACCCCTATTTCGGTGCCATCATTGGCCGTTACGGCAACCGTATCGCGGGTGGCCAGTTCTCCCTTGATGGAGAAAGCTATACGTTGGCTACCAACGATGGCAGCAACCATCTACACGGCGGCGATCAAGGCTTCGATAAAGTGCTTTGGCAGGCCGAGCCGTTCGACAATGACGAGGGAACGGGGCTAGTGCTGCGCTATACCAGCGAGGATGGCGAAGAGGGCTACCCCGGCAGGCTGGAGACCGAAGTTACCTATACGTTGACCGATAATGACGAACTGATGGTGGATTATCGAGCGGTGACCGACAAAGCCACCCCGGTTAACCTCACCCAGCACAGCTACTTCAATCTAAAGGGCGAGGGCAGCGACACCATCCTTGATCATCAAATAATGATCAACGCCCCAGAATTTACCCCGGTTAACGACACCCTGATTCCCACCGGCGAGCTCCGTTCGGTAGAGGGTACGCCGTTCGACTTTACCCAGGCGACACCCATCGGCGAACGCATTGAGCAAGAGAATGAACAGCTCGCTTTCGGCGGCGGTTATGACCACAACTTTGTGCTTGACCGTGATAACGCGGCAGCAGATGAGCTGGTGCTGGCCACCAAAGTGTGGGAGCCCGAGAGCGGCCGTATGGTGGAGATCACCACCACTGAACCTGCGATCCAATTCTATTCCGGCAACTTCCTTAATGGCGATCTGACTGGTAAACAGGGCCAGGCCTATGGGCATCGTTCTGGCTTCGCGCTGGAAACCCAGCACTACCCTGATTCCCCGAATCAAGAGGCATTTCCTAGCACGATTTTAGAACCCGGTGAGACGTATCGTTCGCGCACGATTTATCGCTTTTCCGCGCAACAAGACATAGGGTCGTAAGTGGTTTGAAAAAAAAGACCAAAATATCAATAAAAACAATGCTTAAAATCTTAGGAGTATAACAATGAAATTAACGATGACGTTGACCCGTTTAGCCCTTAGTAGCGCGATTATGTTGGCCTCGTTGGGTTCGGTGCAGGCCCAGGAAGATGAGGTGAAGATTGGCTTTATCGTTAAAAAGCCCGAGCAGGCGTGGTTCATTAATGAACAACGGGCGGCCACCGAGTTAGGTGAAGAGCTGGGCTTCGACGTGGTACGCCTCGGCGGTGAAGACGGCCAGGAAGTGCTCAGCGCGATTGATAACCTCTATGCCCAGGGCGCCGATGGGTTCGTAATCTGCCCACCGGATGTTCGTCTGGGGCCCGCAATAATGAACCGCGCCAACCAGTACGGTATGAAAGTGGTCACCGTGGACGATCAGTTTGTTAATTCCAGCGGTGAACCGATGGAAGGCGTACCGCACCTGGGCATGTCCGGTTACAAGATTGGTCAGCAGGTGGGCGATGCGATTGCCGCCGAAATGGAAGCCCGCGGCTGGAACCCAGAAGAGGTGGCTGCACTTCGCATTACCAACAATGAACTCCCCACGGCGGTAGAGCGCACCGATGGCGCGACAGAGGCGCTGCTAGCCTCCGGCTTCCCGGAAGACAATATTTTCGATGCGCCCCAGCAAAACAGTGATACCGCCAGTGCCTTCTCAGCGGCCTCGCCGGTACTTTCTCAGTATGGCGATTATGAACACTGGATTATCTACGCTCTCAATGAGGAGAGTGTTCTCGGCGGGGTCAGGGCCACCGAACAGTACGGTTTGGCAGCTGAGAACGTGATCGGGGTGGGTATTAACGGCTCGGGTGCTGCTTTTGCTGAGTTTTCCCGCGATAACCCTACCGGCTTTCACGGCACCGTGGCGGTTAGCTCCACTATGCATGGCCGTCAGACCGCCGAAGATCTCTACCGCTGGATTAGCGAGGATCAAGAACCACCGGCGAATACCGAAACCTCCGGCACGCTAATGACCCGTGACAATTGGCAGGAAGTGCGCGAAGAGCTGGGTCTATAACAAGTGGGTTTGTTAAGAGCATGGTATGTAACGGGCTAACTGCTGGAGTGTTACTGCATGTCTGATGCTTATTTACGGTTCGACGGGATTAGCGTCGTGTTCCCCGGTGTGCGCGCGCTGGATGGGGTGAGCTTCGCCGCCCACGCTGGGGAAGTGCATGCCCTAATGGGCGAGAACGGCGCGGGTAAATCCACCCTACTCAAGGTGCTGAGTGGCGTTAATCGCGTGGAGGAAGGCGCGCTGTGGATCAACGGACAACGCCATGTGTTCAGTAACGCCCGTGAGGCATTGCGCGAAGGGATCGCGATTATTTATCAGGAGTTAACGCTCTCGCCCAATATGTCGGTGGCTGAAAACCTGCTGCTAGGTCAGCTACCGTCGCGGCGAGGTTTTGTTGACCGCCGCCAGTTGAAAGAAAAAGCCATGGCGATTTTGGCCGATTTGGGCGAGGGAGGCATCCATCCCTCGACCAAGGTACGCGAGCTCTCTATCGGTCAGCAGCAGATGATTGAAATTGGTCGGGCGCTGCTGCGCGACGCTAAGGTGATCGCCTTTGATGAACCTACCAGCAGCCTCTCGATTCAGGAAACCCGCCAACTCAAGCGTATCGTTCAACGGCTGCGCGATGAAGGCCGGGTGGTGCTCTATGTGACCCATCGCATGGAGGAGGTGTTTGAGATGTGCGATGCGGTCACCATCTTCCGTGACGGCAAGCATATTCGCACCCATGAGGATATGTCGTCGTTGAATCACGACCTGCTGGTGAGTGAGATGGTCGGCCGCGATATCGACGATGTTTATGGCTACCGGGCTCGCGAACAGGGCGAGGTGGTCTTGAGCGTGGAAGCCATCGAAGGGCGTGGTCTCAAGGCGCCGGTGAGTTTCTCCGTCAAGCGCGGTGAGGTGTTTGGGCTGTTTGGATTGGTGGGGGCCGGGCGCAGCGAGTTGCTCCGGCTGGTCTGCGGGGTCGAGGCTCCCAAAGCCGGTAGTGTGATCTTTAACGGCGAGTCGCGGCGCTTCAAGAGCCCCGGCGAGGCAATCCGCGCCGGCATTGCCATGTGCCCCGAAGACCGCAAATCCCAAGGTATTTTTCCCGTCGCCAGTGTGGCCGACAATCTCAATATCAGCTGTCGGCGCTTTTTTAAACGCTGGGGGATTTTTCGACACACCGGCCGCGAACGGCGCAACGCTGAATCCTATATCCAACAGCTCAGTATCAAAACACCGGGCCCGCGCTCACCTATCGGCAAACTCTCAGGGGGCAATCAGCAGAAGGTGATTCTGGCCCGCTGGCTCGCCGAAGAGATTGACCTGTTTGTTATGGACGAGCCGACTCGGGGGATCGATGTGAGCGCACGACGGGATATTTACTCACTGCTTTACGACCTGGCTGAGCAGGGCAAAAGCGTGGTGGTAATCTCCAGCGATATTGCCGAAGTCAGCTCCATTTGTGATCGCATTGCCGTGATGCGCGATGGCCAACTGGTGGACGTTGTGCCGAGGGAGTCGGCTACCCCAGAACGTCTGCTGGGGCTAGCACTGCCAGCCTAATGGGCTTATGCCATAAGCTCTTCAGAGCAAACGTTAAGAACACACGTTCAGGATAAACATCATGACAACTAACAATGTAACCCAAGGGGATGCGCCTGCACGTCCAAAGGGGCGCCAGGGGCTTGCCAAACCGCTGCGTACCCTACTCGATACGTCAGGCATGATTGCCATTTTTTTACTGCTATTTATCGCTCTGGCGATATTTATCCCCGGGTTTCTGTCCGGACGCAATATGGTCGGGCTACTGCTCTCGATCACCCTGATTGGCAGCCTCGCCTCTACCATGATGCTGGTATTGGCGCTGGGCGAGGTGGATCTCTCGGTGGCCTCTACGGTGGCTTTTGCTGGCGTGGTCGCCG
This sequence comes from Vreelandella neptunia, assembly GCF_022489065.1. Lineage (GTDB taxonomy): Bacteria > Pseudomonadota > Gammaproteobacteria > Pseudomonadales > Halomonadaceae > Vreelandella > Vreelandella neptunia_A. The sequence goes on from NZ_JAKVTW010000005.1 coordinate 167,589, forward strand.
CGGTAGTGACCTCCAGCACGGGTAGCGTGTTTATCGGCGTGATCGGCGGGGTTGTCGCCGGGGGCGCAGTGGGTGTTTTCAATGGAATAGTGATTGCCAGGTTCGGTATTAACGCGCTGATTGCGACCCTGGCGGCCATGGAGTTTGTTCGCGGGTTGGCCTATATAACCTCCGGCGGCGACGCGGTGATGATTACCGTACCGGCCTTCTTTGAGCTGGGTAGCGCTTCTTTTCTTGGCTTAACGCTGCCGGTATGGACCATGCTGGCTTGCTTTGTGATTTTTGGCATCGTGCTCAACATGACGGCCTTTGGCCGCAACGTACTGGCCACTGGGGGCAATGCAGAAGCCGCTGCGTTGGCGGGGGTTAACGTCCGCCGCCTGAAAATTATTGTCTTCGGCCTCCAGGGCGTCGTCGCGGGGGTCGTCGGCGTGTTGCTGGCATCGCGGATGGGCCTGGGCGATCCCAATACCTCCATGGGCTTGGAGCTGGCGGTCATTTCCGCCTGTGTACTGGGCGGCGTGGCGCTATCCGGCGGTGTTGCCACGATTACCGGCGTGGTGGTCGGCGTGCTGATTATGGGCTGTGTGCAGAACGCCATGGGGCTGCTTAATGTGCCCACCTTTTATCAGTATCTGGTGCGCGGCGCGATTCTGCTGTTGGCGGTGCTGTTTGATCGCTGGAAGCAAACCCGTCGTCAGCGGGCCTAACGCCTTTTCCCTATCTTCACGGAGACTTTCTATGTCTGATCGCAAGCCGCCCCTACGTTCCGCCGAGTGGTTCGGTACCGCTGATAAAAACGGTTTTATGTACCGCAGCTGGATGAAAAACCAAGGTATCCCCGACCATGAGTTCCAGGGCAAGCCCATTATCGGTATCTGCAATACCTGGTCCGAGTTAACGCCCTGCAATGCCCACTTTCGAAAGCTAGCGGAGCACGTGAAAAAAGGCGTGCTGGAAGCAGGCGGCTACCCGGTGGAGTTTCCGGTGTTCTCCAACGGCGAATCCAACCTGCGCCCCACGGCGATGTTTACCCGTAACCTGACCAGCATGGATGTGGAAGAGGCGATTCGTGGCAATCCCATTGATGCCGTAGTGCTACTGGTGGGCTGCGACAAAACCACCCCGGCGCTGCTGATGGGCGCGGCGAGCTGCGATATTCCCACCATCGTGGTCACTGGCGGACCAATGCTCAACGGCAAGCACAAAGGTAAGGATATTGGTTCGGGTACCGTGGTCTGGAAACTTTCGGAGCAGGTCAAAGCAGGCGAAATATCGCTCCACGACTTTATGGCCGCCGAAGCGGGCATGTCCCGTTCCGCGGGCACCTGCAACACCATGGGCACCGCTTCCACCATGGCCTGCATGGCCGAATCGCTAGGCACTTCGCTGCCCCACAACGCAGCGATTCCAGCGGTGGATTCGCGCCGTTACGTGCTAGCGCACCTCTCCGGCAACCGTATCGTCGAGATGGTTAACGAAGATCTGCGGCTCTCCAAAATCCTCACTAAGGAAGCCTTCGATAACGCCATCCGTACCAACGCCGCCATTGGTGGTTCCACCAACGCGGTGATTCACCTCAAGGCGATTGCTGGACGCATCGGCGTTGATCTCAAACTGGACGACTGGAGCCGGGTAGGGCGCGGTACCCCCACTGTGGTGGATTTGCAGCCTTCGGGGCGCTTTCTAATGGAAGAGTTCTACTACGCCGGTGGGCTACCTGCAGTGCTCAGGCGCCTGGGCGAGGCCGACCGACTGCCCTTCAAGGACGCCTTAACCGTCAACGGCAAAACCCTCTGGGAAAACGTCCAAGACGCCCCGCTGTATAACGACGAAGTCATCCGACCACTGGATAACCCCCTCACCGCTGACGGCGGCATCTGCGTGGTGCGTGGTAACCTGGCCCCCAACGGCGCGGTGCTCAAACCCTCGGCGGCGACGGCGGAACTGATGCAGCACCGCGGCCGTGCAGTGGTGTTTGAAGACTTCGACGACTACAAGGCGCGCATCAATGACCCTGACCTGGACGTGGAAGCCAACGATATTCTGGTCATGAAGCACTGCGGCCCCCGCGGTTATCATGGCATGGCGGAAGTGGGCAATATGGGCCTGCCGCCCAAAATCCTCGCCCAGGGGATCACCGATATGGTGCGCATTTCTGATGCCCGCATGAGCGGCACTGCCTACGGCACCGTGGTGCTGCACGTAGCCCCGGAAGCGGCGGCAGGCGGCCCGCTTGCGGCCGTGCGCAACGGCGACTGGATCGAACTCGACTGCGAAAGTGGCCGACTGCACCTGGAGATCAGCGATGAAGAGCTGGCCTCGCGCCTGGCCGAGAGCGACCCCACCGCCGCCTCAACCCTAATTGCCAGCCAGGGTGGCTACCGCCAGCTCTATATAGAGCGGGTGCTGCAAGCGGACGAAGGTTGCGACTTCGACTTCCTGGTCGGCTGCCGAGGCGCTGATGTGCCGCGTCATTCGCACTGATTAACTGTAAAGGAGGCGCGATGACCGCCAGACTGGCCGGCAAGCATATTCTCGTGACCGGGGCAGCCACCGGCATCGGCCGTGCCATTGCCGAAGCCTGTGTACGCGAAGGTGCCAAGGTCGCCTTGCTAGATAGGGAGGGCGATAGCGTCGAACGGCTGGCGGCGCAGTTGCGTGGTGAAGGTCACCACGCGCAGGGGCTGGTCGCCGATATTGCCGAACGGGCGGCGGTGGAAGCCGCCGTGGCGCAGGCTCGCAAGCTCTCCGGGCCCTTAACCACCCTAGTCAATAACGCAGGAATGAATGTTTTCCATGAGCCACTTGCCATGCCGGACGAGGCCTGGCAGCGCTGCTTATCGGTGGATTTGGAAGGCGCTTGGCACTGCAGCCGGGCGGTGCTGCCCGATATGCTGGAGCAGGGCGGAGGCGCCATTATTAATATTGCTTCCACCCATAGCTTCTCGATTATTCCCGGCTGTTTTCCCTACCCGGTCGCCAAGCACGGCTTGATTGGTTTGACCCGAGCACTTGGTATCGAATATGCCTCCCGCGGTGTGCGGGTTAATGCCATCGCGCCGGGCTATATCGCCACCCCGGCGGTAGAAGCGCATTGGCAAATCTTCGACGACCCCGCCGCCGCCAAGGCCCGCATCGAAGCGTTGTTGCCGCCGGGGCGGCTAGGGCAACCCGAGGAAGTGGCCATGACGGCGGTCTTTCTAGCCTCAGATGAAGCGCGCTTTATCAACGCAAGCTGCTTAACGATTGATGGTGGGCGCAGTGTGGTCTATCACGACTGACGAAGCGATGCTTAACTGCTTGGACACACTGATAAGCCTCCGCTGCCATTAATCGGTCGGCCTAGGCTTCACGGGCGGTTTGGCTTTCGAGCAGCGTTTCGCCATCGGTAGCGTTTAGCGCCATGGCGATGCCTCCCATGCAGGTCATGTCGCGATCCCAGGCGCAGCTTTCGATGCGGGTAGTGCCTCTCAGCTCGGCCACCAGGGCTTCATCAATGGCGTGATGCATGGTGGCCTGCATGGCGTCAAAGCCGCGCACGCCGGAACCGGTAATCAACACCAGATCAGGGTTGAACAGCGCCAGGATATTGGCGATACCAATACCCAGCGCCCGTCCCGCTTCGGCATAGATGCGTTGCGCCGCCGGGTCGCCGTTCATCGCCAGTTGGGTAAGCGCCTGCATCTGCTGTTCGGAGGGGTGGGCGCTATCGCCAGCGGGGAGGTTTAAATGCTCGGCGGCGGCGCGGTAGAGCGCGTAGTCGCTGGCATAAGCTTCAATGCAGCCTCGTCGGCCGCAGGCGCACAAGGCGCCATCCGGTTGGTATTTGCTATGTCCAAACTCCGCCGCTGAGCCATTAGCGCCCAGATATGGCACGCCGTTAATCAACACTGACATCCCGATGCCGTAGCCCAGCATAATGACCACCATATTGGGGCAATCCGCATAATCGGGCTTTGCTGCCAACACGCTGGCAATACAGTTAGCATCATTTTCCAGCAGCACGCTGCAGTGAAACCGCTCGGTAAGACGAGCCGAGATCCGAGCGTTGCGAAAACTCAAAGCGGGCGACCAGATAATCGTTCCGTTTTGCGATGATACGACGCCCTGCACCGCCAGACAGATTCCCGCCAAGCGTTGAAATCCCCCCAACAGTTGATCACAAGCGGCGTCGATCTTCTCTTCCAGTAGCACTGCCAAATCGTCAGCGCTTAGCGTCAAGGTGGACACGGTATGGTGTTCACTGTGACGGACTTGCCCCGTGAAATCGCCTACCACCAGTTGAATTTCATTGATCGATAGCTTGATGCATACCACGCAGGCGGCCTGGGCGTTGAGTTCAATCAGCGTCTTAGGCCGCCCTCGCCCAGTGGGGCGGGGTGTTTCGGGTGGGCGCTCACTGATAAGGCCCTGCTGAAGTAATTCGGTGCTAATGGAGGTCACCGTGGCAGAGCTAATACCGTTCAGCGCGCCCAGATCGACACGTGCAACCGGCCCTTGGTCACGCAGGGTACGAATCACCGCCAGGGTATTGTCATGGCGGCTGGTCTCGGTCGACGGGAGGGCCATAGGGGGTGCCGTTATGTTTCGTGATGAAAAAAATGCCGATATTAGCGATCACTCGGCGCCCCACATCGTGGAGTGTTTACGTGATGGCCAAAATGCGACCTAAGTTGTATATGCAGTTATTTATTTTAGCGCCTAAAGTAAATCAAGCATCACGCGATAGCAATCGATGTTGGTAAGCCCCCCAACACAATAACAACAGTCATGAACAGGTGGCCCCATGCTCTTATCGGCGCGCAAAATCTGCCGCTCGTTTGGCGATAATCAAGTATTATTCGACGTTGATCTCGACCTACAGGCGGGTGAAGTACACGCACTGCTGGGGGAGAACGGCGCGGGAAAATCGACCCTGGTAAAAATTCTGGCGGGTTACCTTCGCCCCACCTCGGGCGAGGTGTTGCTGGAGGGCAGCCAACGTCACTACCGCGCAAGCGACGAAGCCGAGGCCGACGGTGTGGTGATGATCCACCAAGAGCTGGCGTTGGCGGAACAGCTCAGCGTGGAAGAGAACATATTCTTAGGTCGCGAACTGCGCCGAGGGCTTTTTCTCGATCGGCGAGCCATGCGGGAGCGTAGCCGTGAGGCGCTGGCCGAACTCGAAACCGACGTCGACCCGCGCGCTCGAGTGAAAGACCTCAGCACCTCTGATCAGCAGATGGTGGAGATCGCCAAGGCGATCACCCGCGATGTGCGTGTGCTGATTATGGACGAACCCACCGCTACCCTGACGGAGAACGAAGTAAAGGTGCTGTTTGCACTGATAGCCCGCCTGCGTCAGCGGGGTGTGGCCATTCTGTATATCTCCCACAAGCTGCGTGAAATCGAGCAGATTGCTGACCGCGTGACGGTGCTGCGTGACGGCCACTTGGTGGATAGCGGGCCCATGGCCGGGCGCAGCAAAGAGGAACTGGCGCGACTGATGGTAGGGCGGGAGATTAATGAGATGTATCCCCCGCTTACGCACCTTCCAGCCGATGCACCGGTGGTGTTGGAAGCACGTGAGTTCTTAGTGCCAGGCGCCGTTAAGCAAGCCAGCTTTACCCTGCGTCGTGGTGAAGTTTTGGGGTTTGGTGGGGTGGTGGGCGCGGGGCGAACGGCGCTCCTAGAAGCGGTGTTGGGTATCCGCGCGAAAAGTGCTGGGCAGGTACTTCGCAACGGGCAACCAGTCGTGCTACGCCATCTACGCGACGCCGTTCGTCACCGCATTGCTTATCTGACTGAGGACCGAAAAGGCAAAGGCCTGGTGCTCAATATGGATCTACGCTCCAACGTTACCTTGCTCAATTTACGTGCTCACTGCCATCCGCTGATCGACCGCCGTCGTGAAGAGCACGCCTTTCAAGAGGCTATCCAGCGCTTTGACATTCGCCTGCGCACGGCGGCGCGCACCGCAGCTGAACTCTCCGGCGGTAATCAGCAGAAGCTGCTGCTCGCCAAAGTAATGTCCATCGACCCTGAAATCGTGATTATCAACGAGCCGACCCGGGGCATCGATGTGGGCACCAAGCACCAGATCTATCACTTCATTCATGAGCTTACCGAGGCGGGCCGTTCGGTCATCTTAATCTCGTCCGAGATGGGTGAACTGATTGGGCTTTCCCACCGGGTAGCGGTGATGTGCGCGGGTGTGCTCACTGGGGTGCTTGAAGGCGAGCAAATTAATGAACAAGAAATCATGCAGTACGCATCCGGCATTAAGGGAGTAGGGGTCGATGAGCAGCGTTATGGCTAATAACAAAACGACTAATAAAGCAGCTAACCCAACCGCTCGGCAAAAGGGCTTCGCGATTGACTTGAAAACCTGGGGGCCCTTCGTCGCGTTGGTGGTCTTGGCGCTGCTGGGTGTGCTGATCAATCCAGCCTTTCTGGGGTTGGATAATCTCTCGAATATGCTCACCCGCAGTGCCTTCATCGGCATTATCGCCATCGGCGCCACCTTCGTGATTACCGCAGGCGGATTGGATCTTTCCGTGGGGGCGATGGCCGCCTTTATTGCCGGGGTAATGATTATTCTCATGAACAGCCTCGTCGAGCAGTTCGGCGCAGGGTTGACCACCGTACTGTTCGGCATTGGCGCCTCGCTACTGCTGGGGCTTTGCGCAGGCTTTATCAATGGCATCGTGACGACCAAAGGCAAAATCGAAGCGTTTATCGTCACCCTAGGCACCATGGGGATTTACCGCTCGCTGGTTACCTACCTGGCCGATGGAGGCACTCTAACGCTGGATTGGGCGGTGCGCGATATCTACCGCCCGGTCTATTACGGCAGCTTTCTTGGTATCACCATTCCGGTATGGGTGTTTTTCTTTGTCGCTGTCATCGGCTACATCTTGCTCAATTACACCCGCTTTGGACGCTACTGCTTTGCCATTGGCTCCAATGAGAAAGTCGCCGAATACAGCGCCATCCATGTGGATCGTATCAAGACCATGACCTACATGCTGCAAGGCGTGTGCGTGGCGTTGGCGACGATTATTTATGTGCCACGGCTGGGCTCCGCATCAGGGGCGACCGGCGTGCTATGGGAGCTTGAAGCAATTGCTGCGGTGATTATCGGCGGAACCATGCTCAAGGGTGGTCATGGACGCATTTGGGGCACGGTGGTAGGCGCCATCATGCTCACCATGATCGGCAATATTCTCAATTTGACCGACGCCATTTCCAACTATCTCAACGGTACGGTGCAGGGGATCATCATCATTGTGGCGGTCTACCTGCAGCGTGCATCTTGGAGAAAGACAGGAGCATAAACTCACCAGCCATCAGGGCAACATCAACCACAAGCAGTGCGCAACATAACAACTACAAACACGAAAGGAGCATTAATATGCCAACCATCAAAACAGCCGTGGCGACATTTGCCACCACGGCAGCACTCTCGACAGCCATAGGGTTTTCCGGTGCAGCCGTTGCCCAAGAAGTCACCATCGGCGTATCGATTCCAGCGGCTACTCACGGCTGGACGGGCGGGGTCAACTACCACGCCGAAGAGGCCAAAAAGCGTCTTGAGGCGCTCTACCCCGATATTGAAATCACTATTTCTACAGCGGGTACGGCAGGTGAGCAGGCCAATGATCTGGAAGACTTGGTATCGCTACGCAATATTGATGCCTTGGTCGTGCTACCGTTTGAGTCTGGGCCGCTGACCGATCCAGTGCGCCGTGTTAAAGATTCGGGGGTGTTCGTAACCGTCGTGGATCGTGGCCTGACTGAAGAGGGTATTGAAGACCTTTATGTGGCGGGCAATAACCATGAGCTAGGCCGCGTTTCCGGCGAGTACATCCGTGAGCGTCTGAATGGTGAAGGCGACATTGTGGTGCTGCGCGGCATTCCCACCGTGATCGACGATGAGCGGGTGCAGGGTTTCCAAGAGGCCATTGATGGCTCCGAGGTTAATATCCTCGATATGCAACATGCCAACTGGAACCGTGATGATGGCTTTGAAGTGATGCAGGACTACTTGTCGCGCTTCGACAATATTGATGCCGTTTGGGCCCAGGATGACGACATCGCGCTAGGGGTCATTGAAGCGGTGCGCCAGGCAGACCGCGAAGACGAGCTGTTTATCGTTGGTGGTGCGGGCATGAAGGACATTATCAAGCGTGTCATGGACGGCGATGAATTAGTGCCGGTGGACGTGCTCTACCCACCCGCGATGATTGCCACGGCGATGGATCTCACCGTGCAGCACTTTGTCTCAAATGGCCCGGTGGTGGGCGAGTATATTCTGGGCTCCCCACTGATCACCCAGGAGAACGCCGAGCAGTACTACTTCCCCGACTCTCCGTTCTAAACACGGTCTGATCGCGTACTGATAACGCGTACTGATAGATAGGCGCGGGTAAAAAGCACTACTCCTTCCCGCGCCTACCCAAGCACTTAATCAAAAACAATAGTGAGAGAGTCCTATGAAAACAATCAAAGGGCCAGCGCTCTTTCTCGCCCAATTTGCCGGTGATGAAGCCCCATTTAATAGCCTTGATAGCATCGCTGGCTGGGCGGCGGGGCTGGGGTATCAGGGTGTGCAAATTCCCAGTTGGGATGCGCGCATGATCGATTTGAAACGCGCCGCCGAGAGCCGCACCTATTGCGACGAGATCAAAGGCACCCTGGCCGAGCACGGTTTGGCGCTCACCGAGCTCTCCACTCATCTGCAAGGCCAACTGGTGGCGGTGCATCCCGCTTATGATGAAATGTTCGATGGCTTTGCGGTACCCGAGGTACGCGGCAATCCCAAGGCGCGTCAGGCCTGGGCCGTTGAGCAGCTAATGCTGGCGGCCAAGGCGTCGCAAAACCTGGGGCTCACCGACCACGGCACCTTTTCAGGATCCCTGGCGTGGCCATTTGTTTACCCCTGGCCCCAGCGCCCTGCGGGCTTGATCGAAACCGCTTTTGACGAGCTGGCTAAACGCTGGCGCCCGATTCTGGACGCCTTTGACGAGGCGGGGGTGAACCTGTGCTACGAGATTCATCCCGGCGAAGATCTACACGACGGCATCACCTTTGAGATGTTCCTTGAGCGGGTCGGCAACCACCCGCGCTGCCATATTCTTTACGACCCCAGCCACCTGATCCTGCAGCAGCTCGACTATCGCGGCTTTCTGGACGTCTACCGCGACCATATTCAGATGTTCCACGTTAAGGATGCCGAGTTTAACCCCAGCCCTAAACAGGGCGTTTATTCCGGCTATCAGTCATGGACGGATCGCGCCGGTCGCTTTCGCTCGCTTGGCGATGGTCAAATCGACTTTAAGTCGATCTTCTCCTGGATGGCGGCCAACGATTACCACGGCTGGGCAGTGCTGGAGTGGGAGTGCTGCCTGAAGCACCCGGAAGTCGGTGCCCGTGAAGGCGCGACCTTTATCCGCGACCACATTATTGAGGTCACCGAGCGGGCATTCGACGACTTTGCCGACGGTGGCTCTGATGAGGCAGCCAATCGACGCATTCTGGGTCTTTAAGAACGGGACTCAACTAGACGACAGGACAAAACGACATGAGCACTCAACACGACACCCCGCGTCGTCTCCGCCTTGGCATGGTGGGCGGCGGCCAGGGTGCTTTTATTGGCGGCGTGCACCGCATAGCCGCCCGGCTGGATGACCACTACGAGCTGGTGGCCGGGGCCTTTGCTTCTGACCCCGAGCGCGGTCAGGCATCCGCTGCAGCTTTACATGTAGCCGCTGATCGCGCCTACCCCGACTACCAAACCATGGCGGAGGCGGAGAGCAAGCGCCCCGACGGCATTGACGTGGTCGCCATTGTGACCCCCAACCATGTGCACTTCGACGTGGCGCGTACCTTTCTAGAAGCGGGTTTTCACGTGATCTGCGACAAGCCGATGACGATCACCCTGGAAGAGGCCCAAACCCTCGCCGAGCTGGTGGAGCGCACGGGGCTTTTCTTTGGCTTAACCCATAACTACTCCGGCTACTCGTTGGTCCGCCAGGCACGAGAAATGGTGGCCAACGGTGAGCTTGGCGAGCTGCGCGTCGTCCAGGTGGAGTACCCGCAAGATTGGCTCTCCACCCGCTTGGAAGAGAGCGGTGTAAAGCAGGCCGAATGGCGCACCGACCCAAAACGCAGCGGCCCGGCGGGCTGTTTGGGCGATATCGGCACCCATGCCTACCACCTGGCGCGGTATGTGACCGGCTTAGAGCTCGAATCCCTCGCCGCCGATATGCACACCTTTGTGGAAGGCCGCGCGGTGGATGACAACGTGCATATGCTGCTGCGCTTCAAGGGCGGAGCCCGGGGAATGCTGTGGTCGAGCCAGGTCGCGCCGGGCAACGAAAACGGCCTGCAGCTGCGCGTTTATGGAAGCAAAGGAGGCCTTGCTTGGCGTCAGGAAACCCCCAATCAGTTACTGCACTCGCCGCTGGGCGAGCCATCGCGAATTTTAACCCGTAACGGCCCCGGCCTTGGCGAAGCCGCCATGGCCGCGGCGCGAATTCCAGCGGGGCATCCAGAGGGTTATCTCGAGGCCTTTGCCCAGCTTTATGGTGATTTTGCGGTGCAAATCCGTGCCCATCAAAACGTCGGCAACGCCAATTCACTGGCAGCGCCAACGCCTGGCGTGGCCGACGGTGTCGATGGCCTGACGTTTATTACCCGCGCGTTGGAATCCTCGCAAGCAGGCGGGCAGTGGGTAGACGTTTAGTCGCTTTGGGTGCAGTGAAGGGTTCTTCAATAACAATAAAACGGTGTAGGAAGCGATATGAATCAGCACTCAGCGCGTTATGTGGACCTTAAACAGCGAGTGGTCTTTATTACCGGCGGGGGCAGTGGCATTGGTGCCGCGCTTACCCGTGCTTTTCATCATCAAGGCGCGCGGGTGGTGTTTGTTGATATCAACGATGCTGCCAGCGAGGCACTGGTCGATGAGCTTCGCGCCGACTCCGGCGAGGCGCCGCGCTATCACCACTGCGATATTCGCGATGTGGCAAGCCTACAGCAGGTTATCGCCGAGACAGGCCAGAACATAGGGCCAATTCATACCCTGGTGAACAATGCCGCCAGCGACGATCGACACCGTTGGCAGGATGTCGATGTCGGCTACTGGGATGAACGTATGTCGCTCAATCTGCGGCCGATGTTTTTCGCTGCCCAGGCGGCAGCCGAACAGATGATAAAGGCCGATGGTGGCTCCATCATTAACTTCGGCTCGGTCAGCGTGCAAATGGCGTTAGGCGGTTTGCCTGCCTACGTCACCGCCAAGGCGGCGGTTCATGGGCTAACGCGCAGCTTGGCCCGGGATTTGGGGGAGCATCATATCCGCGTGAATACGCTGGTACCGGGCGCTGTAATGACTGAACGCCAGCTCGAAAAATGGATTGGCCCCGACGATGAAGCCACCATTCAAGAACGCCAGTGCTTAAAAATGCGCCTTGAAGCCGAGCATATAGCTCCCGCTGTGCTGTTTTTAGCCAGTTCTGAAAGCCAAGCGATTACTGGTCAGGAGTTGGCAGTGGATGGTGGTTGGGCCTAAGGACAAAATGGGCTGACCATTGATGGATTATCTACTAAAAGACTTTTCTACGTTGCCCCGATGGCCTGCTCAATCGGGAATCATGTGCCTATTTTAAACAGCATAAGGCTAGTTTTTATTAATAAAATCAAAAGGTTGGTATTTGTTTTAAACATATAAGAAGTTGTTTAGCAATGGTTTTTATTTACTGTTGGCACAAGGTGGCACGGTGGCTGCAATGAAGTACGTAAGAGCGTAACAGGTAGGACGACCTGACGTTCTTGCACTTTAAACTGACGTGCAATGCTCGCACCGACGTTTAATTTAAGCAGTAAAGCCATATAGGAGCAGTATCATGATGAAGACGGATTATCTCAAGAAGCTTGGCATCCTAGGCGTATCGTTTGGCCTAATGGCCAGCCCACTAGTCTTCGCTGAAATGGAAGGTAGTGACGAAGAGCAAGAGCCTACCCCTCAAGAAGAGCCGATGCAGGAAGGTGAAAGCACCTATAACAGCTACGACACTGAGCAAGATAAAGGTTCGGATGTAGGTACTGAGTACGAAGAGGAAGAGGAAGAATTCACTTACGAAGAAGAGGAAGAGGAGCAAGAAGTACCTGCCACTGGTGAAGAGGAGAAAGATGACACCGGTTGGTAATTGCAATCTTTAAGGACTAACTTTTCTCGGGCTCAAGGATGAGCCAACGGATGCCCCGCCAACTGCGGGGCATCTTTGTGTGGGGCCGTTAACACTATCAACCAAAGCGAACGATATAATTTCACGCTAAAGTGTTAAGCACCTTTATGCTTAACCATTGCCTACGGTGCCCACAAGGATGTCTCGATGCCTCTAAACTGGACGGAAGTTCCCCAACTGCCCAAGGCCGAGGGCCGTATAGAGGCGATAGATTTAGCCCGTGGCCTAGCCATTGGTTTAATGATTATGAGCCACGCTGTCAGTGGTTTAGTGGGTATTCGCAATGTGCCCGACTGGGGCATGGTGCCGATCCATCTTCTGACCAAGTTCTCTTCGTCGCTGTTTATCCTGGTGTTTGGCATTGCGCTGGCCGTGGCGTTTCTATCCCACGCCCAAAGCGAGGATTGGCCTAAACGCCGGTTAAAACTATGGCTACGCGCTATAGAAGTTTGGTTCTGGTACAAAGCACTGCTGGTCATTGAAATGCTGCCGTTCTATCCCCCTAGCGAAATCGTCGATGCCTTGCTCTATGGGCGGTTTGCCATTTGGGTCGAAATCTTAGGTTTTTACGCCATTGCACTGCTATGGGTGCCGTTGATTCTGCCGCTATGGGCGCGGGCACCGCTCTGGAGTCGAATCGCTATCATTGGCGCGTTAACCGCGCTCACCATTTGGCTGCAAAGCCTTTCTTTCGGCGGCAACGATATCCTGAAGGCACTGTTGGTGGATCACGAAGACCACTACACCTGGGGGCAGATCAGCCGTGCGCCGATGATTCTAGTCGGGCTGCTTATCGGTGAAGCGCTGCTGCGCTGCTATTTTGAGCCGGTCTCGCGGCGGCGCTTAGTGCTTACGCTATTGGGCCTGGGCGCACTGATGGTGTCCGGGTTCTATGCCATCGCTTTTGCCAGTGGGGATGTGCACGCGGCGATGGTGGCAGTGGCCAACAACGTCGGCAAACATCCGCCTGGATTAGAGTTTATGCTGTTTAGCTTAGGCGGTGCGCTGGTGCTGTTAGCCCTTGCTTTAGCCGGTGGCGCCAAAGCTGCCAAGGCACTTTTACCGCTGACAGTGGTCGGTTCAGATGCCTTGAAAGCGTTTATTTTCCATATTGTGATGATCTTTTTAGTGCTGCGCTTTCTGTGGGAGGGCGAGGGCATGTATACCTATCCACAGGCACTTGGTGTGGGCGGGCTGTTGATACTTGGCGCCGCGGCGTGGATTTGGTTGACCCGCTGGATGGCTAACCACCGCTAGCCACCATGAATATTTCTGGAGCTTACGATTTGCGACACTGGATTCAACGCGGACTGGTGGCCATAGCGCTGTTAATAGCGCTTCCTGCTCACGCAGAGGGCTATGAGACAAATTGGTACTATGAGGTAGATAAACAGAGCACCTGGCAGGGCGATTTAACCGCACGCCTGCAAGCTATTGAAGGTGTATTTGAGGGCGAACTCGGCGTTTATGTACAAAACCTTGCCAGTGGCGAAGCTTTTTCATGGCGCGCCGATGACCCTTGGTACTTAGCATCGCTGATTAAAATACCGGTGGCAGCCCAGGTCCTCGCTGAACGCCAAGCGGGTACCTTAACGCTGGATGAGCGGCTAACGCTTGCCCAAAGCGATTTTGTTGATGGTGCAGGCCCCACCAATTGGCATGACCCTGGCACGCCTATTTCCATCCGCTACTTGATGGAGCAAATGATTACCGTCAGCGATAATACCGCTTCCGATATGCTGATTGACCGAGTGGGACTTGAAGCGGTGAATCAACGCGCCCGAACCATGATCGCGGCAAGCGGCGGCAACCCCGATGAGATTGGCCCTATCTCTAAATTAGTGGGCGTACGCCAAGGGGTTTACGGCCAGTTACACCCTGATGCGCGCACGCTTGGCGGTATGGATTTTATGGCGCTACGCCAGCACCCGGTCAGCCAGCGCGCGCAGGCGTTAGCCCGTGCACTGGGAGTTAACGCGGATACCTTCACCCAGCCGGATTATGACCACGCTTTCGATGCCTACGAAGCCACAGGTGAAAATGTAGGTACGCTTAGTGCTTATGGTGATCTGATGGCTAGCCTGCACCCCGTTCAGCAAGGACGTGTCATGGAGGGTTTAGATGCAGAGCAGCGGCAAGCACTTTTGGATGTTATGCAGCGAACCAGTTCCGGCAAACAGCGTCTTAAGGCGGGGCTGGGGGCGGGAGTAAGCTTTGCCCACAAAACCGGTACTCAGCAGCGGCGTAGCTGCGATGCAGGCATTGCCGAGCGTGATAATGCCGGTAGTGCAACACAAGGGCCGTGGGTAATTGTCTCCTGTACTCGTGGGCCTGTGGCGGTAAGCGCCCACGAACGAGCCTTGGCCAGTGTAGGCGAAGCCCTTCGCTATAGCGGAGCCCTAGGTAAGCCGTGATAAACTATTGGCCCTTTTGAAGTTAAACCCCCGATAAATAGATCCCGTCAGGAGAAAGTTATGACACGCGCCAGCGCCCGACACATTTTGGTCAGCAGTGAAGAGCAGTGCCTAGCACTGAAAGAAGAAATTCAAAATGGCCGCGACTTTGCGGAAGTCGCTAAAGAGCACTCCAGCTGCCCGTCTAGCCGTCAAGGTGGCGATCTCGGCAGTTTTGGCCCCGGTCAAATGGTGCCTGAATTCGACAAAGTCGTGTTCAACGACGAAGTGGGCCAAGTCCACGGCCCGGTAAAAACCCAGTTTGGTTACCACCTGTTGGAAATTACCGAACGCTCTTAACTTTTCCACCAACCGCTCTTAATTCTGCCTAAAAGGCCGTCAAGCGCCGCGACCATGGTGTTTAAACTATCGAGTCGCGGCGTGAGGAGTACGCCTTGAACGACCCCATCATTACCATTAACGGCCTGAATAAAACCTATGAAGGTGGCTTTCAGGCGTTAACTCATATTGATTTAACGATTCAGCGTGGCGAGATATTTGCGCTGCTTGGTCCCAACGGGGCGGGTAAAACCACGCTGATCAGTGTGGTATGCGGTTTGGTCAACCCCACTGCTGGCCATGTGCTGGTAGATGGGTTCGATAATATTACCCATTACCGCCAGGCCCGGGAGCTTATTGGTTTAGTGCCTCAAGAGCTAACCAACGAAGCGTTTGAAACTGTCTGGAACACCGTTAGTTTCAGCCGTGGCCTGTTTGGCAAAGCCCCTAACCCAGCGCATATCGAAAAAGTGCTCAAGTCGCTAACGCTATGGGATAAGCGTAACAACCGCTTGATGACGCTCTCTGGTGGCATGAAGCGTCGCGTGCTAATCGCCAAAGCGCTCTCCCACGAGCCGCGCATACTGTTTCTGGACGAACCCACCGCCGGGGTCGATGTAGAGCTGCGCCGTGAGATGTGGGAAGTGGTGCGCCAACTGTGCGATAACGGTGTGACCATTATTCTAACCACTCACTACATCGAAGAAGCCGAAGAGATGGCCGATCGCATCGGCGTTATCAATCGCGGTGAGCTGGTGCTGGTGGAAGAGAAAGCCGCCTTGATGAGCAAGCTGGGCAGCAAACAGCTAACGCTCAACCTGCACAGCCCGCTAACCGAGATGCCCGCCACACTGCAGCGCTTTGAGCTTAGCCTTGCGGCCGAAGGGTATGAACTGATCTATACCTACGACGGTAGCCAGGAAGAGGACAGCCACGCAATTTCAGAGCTGCTGACCGCCCTGGAGCGTGAAGGGGTCACCTTTAAAGACCTGAACACCCGGCAGAGTTCGCTTGAGGATATTTTTGTCGATCTGGTTAACCCTAAGGAGCGTGCATGAACCTTCACCCTGTTCGCGCTATTTATATGGCGGAAATGGCCCGCACGCGCCGCACTCTACTGCAGAGCATTGTCTCGCCGGTGATCTCTACATCACTCTACTTTGTGGTGTTTGGTGCGGCTATCGGCTCGCGAATCAGTGAGGTCAATGGCGTCAGCTACGGCGCTTTTATTGTGCCGGGGTTGATTATGCTCATGCTGCTCACTCAAAGCGTTTCAAACGCCTCTTTCGGCATCTTTTTTCCCAAATTTTCCGGCAGTATTTACGAGCTGCTGTCGGCGCCTATCTCGCATTTAGAGATCGTGATTGGCTACGTTGGCGCGGCGGCCTCGAAATCGATTCTATTGGGGCTGATTATTTTGGCGACCTCGGGCCTGTTTGTACCGCTGGAAATCGCCCACCCGTTTTGGATGCTGTTCTTTCTGGTGCTGACGGCCGTCACCTTTAGCCTGCTGGGTTTTATCATCGGCATTTGGGCTGATGGCTTTGACCGCCTGCAACTGGTGCCGCTGTTAGTGATTACCCCGCTGACCTTTTTGGGTGGCAGCTTCTACTCCATTGATATGCTGCCGCCGTTTTGGCAAAACGTTACGTTAGCCAATCCCGTGGTGTACTTGGTGAGCGGTTTTCGCTGGAGTTTTTACGGCATCAGCGATGTGAGTTTAGCGGCGAGTGTGGGCATGATTGCGCTATTTCTCGTAGCTTGCCTGGGGACGATTGGTTGGATTTTTCGTACCGGTTACCGCCTTAAACCCTGACTCTACATTAAGTCATCTCTTTAACACTTAACCTCTGGAAGCTAGCAGACGCTTATGCCACTACTGCAAAGTATTGTGCACCGCCTTGATCCGACGCTTGACGGTGAGCGCTTAACCCTAACTGCCGCACCCCAGTCAGAACAGGCGGCGCCCAGCGACGACTCGGTAATGGCGAGCTTAGTAGGTGCGCTGAACGACACCTACAACACCAAGCCCAAAGGCTGGGGGCGCTTTGCTGAAGAGGGTGAGCAGGCCGGGCCGCTGGCTATGTGGCTGAGCGATTATCTGGCGGGCAATAAAAGCTTCGTTGAGGTTTCAGTAGACTTGGCAGAACGGCTCGCTAAGCAGCTTCAAGAGCAACTGTCAGTGAGTGGTTACTTAGTGATTAGCCATCAGCGCCAGGGTGATACCGAAACGCTGCTAATGGCCTTGGTGCATCAGCGTGAAGGGATTGGCATTAACGATGACCACCACGCGGTGCCCGCCGCCCAGTTGAATACCAGCCAGCTTACCCTGGCCGCGCGCATTAACCTTACCCAGTGGCAGAGCGATGCGCCTAACGCGCAGTATGTGTCGTTCCTAAAAGATCGCGGCGGTAAAAAACTCGCCGAAGGATTGGTCGCGCTGCTGGGTATGGAAGAGGGTGTCGATGCCCCGGCGGAAACTCGTACGCTGCTCAAAGCGTTTAGTGACTACGTCGAGAAAGAGGATTATGACGACGAAGTCAGTCGTGAAAAAACCGACACGCTGGTGGATTACGCCAACGAACAGCTGCGCCGTGGCGAACCGATGACCCTGGAAGAGCTTTCTGGGTTAGTCAATGAGCAGCAGCCCAAAGCGTTTTATGAGCATATTCGCAACGCCGATTACGGGCTCTCGCCAGAGATTCCGCCGGATAAACGCACCTTAAGCCAGTTCCGCCGTTTCACCGGGCGCGCCGGTGGCGTCTCCATTAGCTTTGATTCGCACCTGCTGGGCTCAAGCATCGAGTACGACGCTGCCCAGGATCGCTTAATTATTAAGCAAGTGCCTAAGCAACTGAGAGAGCAGCTTACCAAGAAGGATTGAGGTAAAGGCGCCCCAAAAATGCTGCCTATGCTTGGCTCATCAAGCTTTCGTACGAGATATTCAACTGATCATGCAGGTTTTTCATCATTTTAAGGGAAAGCTTGCGCTTGCGGTTCAGTACCTCAGACACGCGCCCGCTGGAGCCTAGTATGGGCTCTAGATCGAGCCGGGTAAGACCTTTTTGTTCCATGCGAAACTTGATTGCCTCAATTGGGTCAGGCGGGGCGATTGGGTAGTGTTGATTTTCGTAGGCTTCAATGAGAGTGACCAAAACCTCCATCTCATCGTTTTCGGGGGTACCTTCCTCGGTTTGGAAGATACTCTCCAGGCGATGAAAAGCAGCCTGTAAATCTTGGTCATTGCGAATAGGTTTAATAAGCATTGACAGTCTCCGCCTCAATTTCATCGTATTGAGAGTGGGTGCCGATGAATTTCACCCATACAATCCCCGCTCGGTAGTGAAGCTCAACAATTAAGCGGTATTTGTTTCCACCAATATTAAAGACGACTCGGTTATTTCCCAGTGTGCTGGCGTTGCCAAAGTGTGCCTTTACATCATGAGATGTTTTCCACTGAGCATTGGCTACTTCATCATGTCAGATTTCAAGGGGCCCTTTTGCATCGCTATATTGCGGAGTTTCCCAAAACTTCCGCAATGTACTTTTGGCAATTATCCGCATGGATGCTCCCTTTTTGGGAGAATTGTTCTCTCTCCCGTTTTGGGAGTCAAGGCCTTAAGGTATCTATAAATGCACTTCAAGGGTTAAGCGCGGTCAGACGTCGATGATTATCAATGGAGAGTACGAATGCTGAATGCCATTAGTGATTTCTTCCAGCGCACGCTGGCGCAACCCGAGCAGCGCGAAAACCAAACGTTGACCCTGGAGCTAGCCACCGCGGCATTGTTGTGTGAAATTGTTCGCGCCGACTACGACACCAGCGAAGAAGAGCTTGCTGCCCTGCGTATTATGCTTATTGAGCGCTACCGGCTAAGCGAAAGCGATGTGGAAGAGTTAATGACGCTGGCGCAAGCCGAAGTCGATGAAGCCGTCGATCACTACCAGTTCGTGAGCCTGATCAAAGAGCACTATGATTACGACCAGCGCTGCGAACTGGTTGCACAAATGTGGCAGCTTGCCTGGGCAGACGGCTGTGTCGATCCACTGGAAGAGCACCGTATTCGCCGCTTGGCGGATCTGCTGTATGTGAGCCATAGCGATTTTATCCGCACCAAACTGCACGTAGAGGAGCGCAATAACCACGATGCATAACCGCAACGAAGACTCGAATTTAATGGATTTAATAGACTCAATTGAGAACATGGAGCAGGACGCTTCGCGGGTCAGCGTTGACGATGTGGTTCAAGCCGTAGGGCGGCGCTCATTTGGGCCGCTACTTCTGGTGGCTGGTTTAATTACTCTAACGCCCATTATTGGTGACATACCCGGTATGCCAACGCTGATGGCCGCATTGGTGCTCCTCGTTTCAGTGCAACTTCTCGCTGGTCGAGACGCTTTCTGGCTACCTGGCTGGCTGTTAAAGCGCTCACTTTCACGGCAAAAGTTCGATAAGGGCATTCATTACATGAAAAAGCCCGCTCGCTGGATTGATGGGCTGCTGCGCGTGCGCTTACCGTGGCTGACGGGCTATATCGGAATCCGCGTGACGGCGGTTGTCTGCCTGCTGATCGCCCTTGCCATGCCACCAATGGAGTTCATTCCCTTTTCGGCTAACGGTGCGGGGCTGGCGCTGACGCTGCTGGGGTTAGGCTTGGTTGCCCGGGATGGTATCGCTCTGTTACTAGGGTTTGCACTGTTTGCAGCCACGACTGCGTTTATCGCGATGAGTTTATTCTAACAAAGGTATTTTTCATGTCAGACGCTTCACCACCCACCCCACCCAAATTGCCGGAAAAACAGGGGGCCTGGGAACGGCGCATCGAAACAGCGCTGTGGAATTCACGCTTCTTGGTGATGTTGGCGGTCATACCCAGTCTGCTGGGCTCATTAATGCTGTTTATTGTCGGCACCATGGATATTTTAAAGGTGGTTGCCGATGTTTTTCGTTACTACCTATTTGGCAGTGCGCAGAATATTCACGACAGCTTGGTGCCTGACATTATTATCGCGGTAGATATTTATCTGATTGCCATCGTGCTATTGATCTTTGGCTTGGGCGTATACCGGCTGTTTGTCTCCCGTATTGACCAAGCCGAAGCGAGTAATTTGCGCCACCCGTTTAACGTTGCATCGTTGGATCAACTCAAAGACAAAATAGCCCGGGTGGTGATTCTGGCGGTGATTATTGAGTTTTTCCGCGCCGTGGTGGATATCCGTTTCGCCACGCCGCTGGAAGCCATCTACTTAGCCCTTTCAGTATTGGCGCTGGCGGCCGCGCTCTATTTGATGAGCCTCGGCCACAAAGGCGAGTAAGCCAGCCTGCATTGACTGGCGAAGCTACTGCTCATTGGCTGATAACAGCCCTTCCACGAGCCTGTTTAACTGCTGCTGGAACTGCCCGCCCGGTGAGGGTGGGTTGGGGTCTGAAGTAATGACTACCGTCATCTCGCGTTCAGGAATAACGTATAACGCTTGGCCACCGTAGCCGCGCCCGTAATACACATCTTCCCCTGCTAGTTGTGTAATAAACCACCCATAGCCGTAGCCATCGCCGGTCCAGCGTGAGGTGCCACGCGGCTGCCACGACGCTTCCACCCAGCCTTCAGGCAGAACACGCTCGCCATTGACCACACCATCATTGCGATACAGCTCGCCTACTTCTATTAACGCCCGCGGCGAAAGCTGCATATCATTGCCACCAAAATAGATGCCTTGCGGATCGCGTAACCAAGGCCGAATGTTGATATTGAGGGGATTGCCCAGTAAACGCTGAGCGAGCGCGTGGGTCGTTTCGCCGCTGGCGTGGGTAAGGGCGGCTGAAAGGAGGTGGCTGGTGCCGGTTGAATAGAGCATTTGCCCGCCGGGTTCATCCACAAAAGGACGTGTCATCGCATCAGTGACCCAGTTTTCACTGGCCACCCAGGCGCCATAATTGCTGCCTGAGGTGCGTTCAAGACCCGCCTGCTGAGCGAGTAGATGGGCAACGGTGATGTCGCTTACCTGTGGCTCCGTGCCGTTAGGTAGGTGCTCGCCAAACAACTCAACCATGGGTTGGTCAGTCGATTCGACAATATTCGCCTCAATCGCCGCGCCGGTAATCGCGGCTAACACCGTTTTAGATAACGATTTGATATTGGCAGGCGATGCCACGCCAGGTCCACCTTGATGATACTCGTGAATGATCTCGCCTTGGTGGGCCACGACGATGGCGTGTATACGGCTTAGCTCAGCCGTTTCACTGTCTAGTGTTGCCAAGGTTGTGGTAGTGGGTACTGCAGCATAGATCGACGACGCGCCTAACAAAGCGAAAATGCTGGACGTCAACAAAAATAGTGAGCGCATCGTGGTACCTCGCTTGGAAGAAACTGGGTGCTCGAGACTTGTTGCTACAGATATGCGGATGTTGCAGAGCAATGAGAAAGTTACGAAGCTTCGAAAGTGGCTCGCTTCGAAGGTTCCATCAGCCTCACAAACGCCTAATTAGGCAAAAGACGCTAATGGCTGCTACCATAGAGGTGCTACTATCAAGCTAAACAAGCCTTTGATTTCTCAGAAACGCAAACAAGCAAGGAGCGCCCTATGCGTAATATTATCTATATCGTTGGTCTTATCGTGGTTGTTTTGTTCATTCTTTCGATGCTCGGCCTGCGCTAAGCTCAAGATAACAAGCCCAATAAAAACCGCTCGTAGGTGTCACCTACGAGCGGTTTTTTTATGTGCGATCAGCCGGGAAACCATTAGGCGCAGTCAGCGGCACCCTGGCCAAACATATCAAACATCAATTCACGGCCCAAGCGGGTTAATACAAAGCGGCCATACTCATTGAACGTAGCGGCTTCGCTATCTTCCATTACCTGCTGGCAGGTTGCCCAAGTGGGCGCGACTGAACCGAGCACGAGAAGCTCACGGCGCGTTAAACCACGCTGGGAAAGGGTGATGGTTTCTAGCACATGGCCATGGTCATACAGCAGCTCAGCGGCAATCGACAAACACTGGCGAAGGCTTCGCTGAACGCTCGCAGCAGTGGTGAGCCCACGAGTCGGTGGGGCAGGGCGCTCGTTAGTCAGCTCGGAATTCATGAGTTCTGGAGGCATCGAATGTTCTCCTGCAAATAGCACCAAATTGGGCTTGTTGCAGCGCATTATAGACTAAGGTTGATGTTAGACCAAGGTCTATCATTAGTTTGAGCTAGATGGCCTCGGTGGGGTCAATCGCCATATTCAAGGCGTATGCATTCATCGAAATATCGCCAAGAACACCTTCAGTAACATTTTGACACGCAATAAAAGCGACAAATATTTAAGTTAAATGTTAAATGGTCGATAGCTTTAAACTAACACCACAGCGAATTGCGGCATGAACAGCATAAGCATAAGCGTTACAACGTTTTAAAAAAGGACGGTAAAGCATGGCTTCCATTTCATCACTCGGTATTGGTTCAGGCCTCGACCTCAACGGCTTGCTGGATCAGCTGCAAGACGCCGAGCGCGGCAAACTTGAGCCGATTGAGCGGCAACTGGAAACCCAGCAGACCAAAATTTCAGCCTACGGACAGCTGCAAAGCGCGCTTTCAGCGTTTCAAGATTCCGCTGATGCGCTCAATGATAGTGCGCTTTACGAAAGCCTTTCCACCAACGTAGGTGGAGAAGCTATCACCGCTACTGCCGATGCAGAAGCGCAGCCGGGCAGCTATAACGTAAGTGTTGAAACCCTGGCAACTCGCGGCACGCTAGCCTCAGATGGCGTAGCTACAGCTGATCAAGCGATTACCACGGATGCCCAAGAGCTAACCCTTAATTTCGCGGGTAGCCCTTCTCAGGTGATCGACATAGCGGCAGATAGCTCCCTAGAAGATATTCGCGATGCGATAAACGCCAACGAAAGTGCTGGCGTAAACGCCACTATTGTTAATGATGGCACTAATTTCCGTTTAGCTCTCAGTTCCCGCGAAACCGGCGCTGATGCTTCTATAGAGAGCTTTAGCTTTGATGGTGCTGCCCCGTTTGCAGCCGACACCGAGAATACACTGCAAAGCGGCACCGATGCCGCCCTAACGGTGAATGGCATCGCGATTACCAGCTCTACCAATCAGGTGGAAGGCGCCATTCAAGGAGTGTCGCTAAACCTTGAAGAAGAAGGCGAAAGCACCGTTAAAGTAGAACAGAACACACTAGCTGTTCGCGAAGCAGTCACTAGCTTTGTGGATGCCTACAATGACCTTAAAGGCACCATTGGCAAGCTAACCAGCTTTGACGCTGAAACCGGTGCAGCCGGTGAACTATTAGGCGATAGCGCAGTGCGCACTGTTGAATCACGTATGCGGATTGCGCTTACCAGCGGTTCGGAAGGGCAGTTCTCCACGCTTAGCGATATCGGTATTTCTTTACAGCGCGATGGCACGTTAGAAATCAATTCCGATGATCTCGATAATGCCATTGCAAATAACCAAGGCGCCCTTTCTGAGTTTTTCGCCGGTGCCTCTGAAGAGAATGGCATGGCTGGTCAGTTAAGCAATACGCTTGAACAATTGTTGGGTTCCAATGGCACCGTAACCGGGGCAATTACTGGGGCGGAAAACCGCTCCGAATCGCTGGTCGAGCGTTACACTCGTATGGAGCAATCCATTGATCAAACCATCTCCCGTTACCGTACACAGTTTGGCCAGTTGGACGGCATGATCGCGCAAATGAACCAAACGAGCAGCTACCTCACTCAGCAGTTCGACGCCCTTGATGCGCAGCTAGGCCGTGATTGATGCGGTAAGCTAAAAATTGATGAACCCGACGCCTGCGCTAAGCAGGCGTTTTTGTTGGTAAAAAACAAAATAGCCCAGTTAGCGAAAGAAAAAGCGCTAAAGTTGCCCTCTGTTCAGTCGATAAGCTAACTACCAGACTTCCTAGCGCAAACGATGCGCGTAATGTTTTTGGTTTAGCCTTTTCACTGAGGAACACCCAGCATGGCGACGATAACCTCCCTTGGCGTTGGATCGGGTCTTGATCTGACCGGCCTGTTGGATCAATTACAAGAAGCCGAACGTGGCAAGCTTGCCCCCATCACGCTTCAAAAAAAGCAGCAAGAAGCCAAAATTTCTGCCTACGGCCAGCTGCAAACCTCGCTTAATGCGTTTCAAGACGCCGTAGCGAAAATCAACGACCCCAAGCTTTATCAAAGCCTTTCCGCTAATGTGCGTGGGGAGGGTATCACTGCCACAACGACCGAAGATGCATTACCTGGCAGTTACCGAGTAGAAGTCAGTCAGTTGGCAACCTCAGGTACGCTTGCTTCAGGGCGCGTGGACGAAAAAGATCAAGCACTTGATTTACAAGGTGCTACCTCGCTCAAGCTCACTTTTGGCAGTGGCGATTCAGTTGATATCGCTATCTCAGCAGATAGCACGCTGAATGAGATTCGTGATGCCATTAACTCAAATAAAGATGCCGGTGTTAACGCCACTATTATTAATGACGGTGAAGGCTATCGGCTGGCGCTAAGTTCTAAAGAGACGGGCGTTGAAGCGTCTATCGACAGTTTCAGTTTTGTAGATGCAGCCAATGCTGTCGTAACGGGCCCATTTAGTGAAGCCACCGAAGCTGGCTCCAAGCGCCAAGGGCAAGATGCAGCGCTAACAGTTAACGGCATCGCGATCAGTAGTGCCAAAAACCAAATCGAAGGTGCTATTCAAGGGGTAACGCTCAACCTCGCTGAACTCAGTATTGAAGAAGGCGAAACCGCGTCTAGCACGGTTAACATTGAGCGCAATACGCTAAAACAGCGCGAAGCGATTAACGGTTTTGTAAAAGCGTTTAATGATTTAAAAGGTACCATCGGTAAATTAACCGCGTTTGACAGCGAAAGTGGCAGCGCAGCGGAGCTATTAGGCGACAGTGCTGTGCGCACTATTGAGTCACGTCTTCGCAGCGTTCTAACGGGCGGTGTGGAAGGGGGCGAGTTATCCACCCTCAGCCAGTTAGGGATTACGCTGCTGCGTGACGGCACGCTGGAAGTAGACGACGACAAGCTAAGCGATCTGGTGGCCAATAATCCCCAGGCGCTTAGTGACTTTTTTGCCGGTGATGCCACAGAGGGCGGCCTAGCGGGCAAACTCGAAACATCAATTGGACAAATGTTAGGCGATAGCGGCGTGCTGAAAGGCGCGATTTCAGGCGCGGAAAACCGAGTAAAGAGCCTCGATACCCGCTATGAGCGTATGGAAAAAAGTATTGAAAGCACGATCTCACGCTACCGTACTCAATTCAGCCAGCTTGATGTGATGATCGCGCAAATGAACAGTACCAGCTCCTACCTCACTCAGCAGTTTGATGCCCTTGATGCTCAGCTAGGCCGTGACTAGGTTTGATCCGGGAAGCTTTAAGATAAAGTTTCCTTCTTTTTAAAAAAAATGGCCGTTCCATTTATTTCAGGCCATAAAAGCAGCGCATAGCGCTGCTTTTGCTTTGTGAAGTTATCAAAAGCGATTTGACGAAATCTGGATAAACTGGGATATGTCATCGCGAGCGCAGCGAAGCAATCTCAAGCACTCGGTGCCTGCCGACTCAAGCATGAAAACTCTTCATCTTTCAGTTACCTACTTTTACATCTTTTTTTACCACTTCCCCTAAAGATTCCTCTCGCTCTGCCGTTAATTAATATAACGGCACAAACAGTGGCCGAAAGCAGGCCTCAGGGCCAGTGTCCAAAGCAAGGAGTCTCACACCATGTCAGTGATCAATACCAACATCACATCCATGATCGGCCAGCAAAACCTGGGCAAGTCTCAGAGCAGCCTGCAAACATCCATGGAGCGCTTATCTTCAGGCCTACGTATCAACAGTGCCAAGGATGATGCGGCCGGTCAGGCCATCGCCAACCGCATGAGCAGTCAGATCACTGGTCTGGCACAAGCGCAGCGTAACGCCAACGACGGTATTTCAGTATCACAAACGGCGGAAGGCGCGCTGAATCAAATTAACGATAACGTTCAACGTATTCGTGAATTAACGGTTCAAGCCCAAAACGGTACTAACTCTGATAATGACCTGCAGTCTATCCAGGACGAAATCACTCAGCGTACAACAGAAATCGACCGTATCTCCTCTGAAACCGACTTTAACGGCACAAAGGTTCTAGCGTCTAATCAGAGCATTGCTATTCAGGTAGGTGCCAACGATGGTGAGGCTATTAGCGTCGGCCTTAAAGAAATCACCACTGAAACCCTCGGTTTGAGTAGTCTGGATGTCACAAAATTGCCCAGTGCCCAGGCAGCCTCAGATTTTGCTGGGACCGGAACAGCTGAAGTTCCAGGGACTCCTGCAGTCGGAACTACTGCGGCCGTTCCTACCGTTCCAGCCACTACGGGTGTACAAGGCTCTTCGTTTGCTGACAGTGTTACAGGCACTGTTGTGCAAAACAGCGATGGTGCTAACTACTTGCGTACGGTTAACGACGAAGGAGAAAATCAATACGCGCTGCTAGGTACAGCAAGCGTTGATGCTGATGGTGTTGTTTCTTTTGATAGTACAGGTGCCACTCTGACCACCGTTGAAGCTAAAGAGGCAGGTCTGACACCGCTGGCGGATATTGATGCTGCACTTAACGAGGTTGATAGCTTGCGCTCTGACTTGGGTGCGGTGCAGAACCGTTTTGAGTCTGCCATCGATAACTTGAGCACCAACGAAACGAACCTGTCTGCTGCGCGTTCACGTATCGAAGATGCTGACTACGCGGTAGAAGTGGCCAACATGACCCGCGCGCAGATTCTGCAGCAGGCCGGTACTTCAGTGCTGGCTCAGGCTAATCAGATCCCGCAGAACGTGCTTTCTCTGCTGGGTTAATCCACGCCTAGATAGGCGAATGTTGTACACAGAACGGGCCCCATTGGGCCCGTTTTCAATTAATAAAGCCTAAACTTGCCGTTCTGCCCGCTTTTTCCCGGCTTTGCTCTCTCTTCTGCCAGTTTAGAATCCTCCCTAAGCCCATTCTATCGCGTTGATTATCATGTCCCGAAAAACACAGCTGCTTGCCAAAAACGTTACCATATCCCTCACCCAAGCGCGCAAGCAGACTCAGCGTTTTCCCAATGATTCAGCTGCTTGGATACAGCTAGGAGCAGTGCTCAGCCAGCGTAATGAACAGGACAAAGCGTGCCTGGCGCTGGAGAAAGCGGTGGCACTCGCGCCCAATAGCCACGAAGCCCTTGTGCGGCTGGCCGATGTTGAGCTGCTCCAGCACAAGCCGCTGCAGGCTCTAGAAAAGCTAGAGCTGGCTCGCGAGATATTACCAGATTCAGTAATCGGCTGGGTGATTACGGCTAAGGTCTACCTGGAGCTCGCTCGGGTAGATAAGGCGGTTGAATGTGCGCAGTCGGCGGCGCAGCTTGAGCCAAATAACCTGCAAGTATTGGATGTTTTGAGCAGAGCGCTAAGTGCTAGTTATCGCTACGATGAAGCCATCGATGCCCTTGATCAGCTTATTAAAATGGATCCCCATAACTTCTCGCACTGGAACAATGCGGGTAATTTGCGCCGTGACCTGGGGCTTATTGAGGAGTCCTACCGTTTCTATCGCAGGGCTGCCGAGATTAATGCCAACAGTGCTATTGCCTATTCAAATCACCTAACCGCAATGCACTACGACCCGATGGCGAGTCGTGAGGAAATAGCCAAGTTGGCACATGGCTGGGAGCAGCGCTATGCGCCCAGCCATGTGCCGCCTCGCCCGGTGCCTGCTGATCGTCAGCCAAACAAACGGCTAAGAGTCGGGATGCTTTCCGATGGGCTTCGCAACCACCCGGTTGGGAAAATGATTGTTCGTTGTCTGGAAAGCCTGGATCCGGCGCAAATTGAACTTTACGCTTACACTTCCAGTGCGATGGCCGACAATATCACTGATCGAATCAAGAAAATGACGAGTGCGTGGCAGTCGATTCGTCATATGTCGGACGATGACCTTGCCAGCCAATTTCGAGAGGATAAAATTGATATTCTTATCGATCTCTCTGGCCATAATGCTGGGACACGTATGCGTGTTATGGCCATGCAGCCCGCGCCGCTGCTGGTGAAATGGGTGGGGGGGCTCATTAATACAACGGGTGTTAAAGCCATTGACTACTTAATGAGTGACCACATTGAAACACCCGTTGGCGAGGACGAATTTTATACCGAACAGCTCATCCGCTTGCCAGATGACTATATTGTGTTTGACCCACCGGTCAAGCGCCCTGAGATTGCTGAGTTGCCAGCCAACCGCAACGGTTTTATAACTTTGGCCTGTTTTAATAATCCAACCAAGATCAATAGCGTCACGCTGGCTCGTTGGGCGGCCATCATGCATGATTTGCCCAATTCAAAACTGCTACTAAAAGGCCGCCCCTACACCAGTGAAACCTTTTGTGAGCGTCTTTATAGCGCGATGGAAGCCGAGGGCATTGAGCGCGACCGGCTAATAATTGAGGGCCCGGGCGGCAACTATGAACTGCTTGAAGCCTATAATCGCGCCGATATCGCCCTCGACCCATGGCCTTACTCCGGTGGGTTAACTACCTGCGAAGCGTTTCTCATGGGCGTGCCAGTGATCACGATGCCTGGCCCAACTTTTGCTGGTCGCCATAGCGCTTCTCACTTGGTTCATGCCGGGATGCCAGAACTGGTGACCCATAGTTGGGAGGAATATCACGCCCGTGTGCTAGAGCTAGCCAGTGATTTGGAAAGTTTAGCCATCATTCGTCGCAGTTTGCGGCAAGTTCTGCTTCAATCGCCTGTATGCAATGGCCCCCGCTTCGCTAAGCATTTCACCCAAGCCATGCGCGCCATATGGCAACGCTACTGCGAAGAAAAAGCCCCGGAAGCGCTGACATTCAGTACATCTGGTGAGTTCTGGTTTGAGGACGATAAAAAGCTGCTGGATATTCACGTAGAAGAGAGGCCCGCCGCTAAAACCGATGAGTTCCAGTGGGAGCTGAAAGGCAAGCTCGTCGTGATGGATAACAGCGCCAAGCTCATCAAGACCGGCGCGGCCATAAAACTTTCAAAACTTAATGCATTCACCATTCTCGTTTTCGACCCGGCAAGCACCCTGCAAGACCCATCGGCTTATGACGAGCATGAACACATCCAGCTTTTTCAACATGCTCTACTAGGTGATGGCCAGCCGACAAAATTGAACGCTTGCCTAGATCCCGCACTAAGCAGCACGCTTACTCCGCTACGAGAAAACCAACTGCCTGAGCACCGCAGAAAAGGTGCTAAGGTGCTTGCCCAGTTACCCATCAATACGGTCGCGTTGGATAACATAGAGGGCTTGCCTAGTCTGGATTGGTTCATCCTAGACGAACTGAGTGACGCCGTCGCCATTCTTGAGCATGGCCACAATAAGCTAAAGGATACGCTGCTTATTCAAGCCCGCGTCGCTTTTCAGCCAACACATGAGCGTCAGCCAAGCCTTGTAGAGTTACAGCACTGGGCCAGTCGCAATGGTTTCCGTTTTTACTGCTTCATTAACGAGCAGCACCATAGCTATTTGCCGGAGAAAGTGTCTAAGGAAAAGCGCCTCGCTACCGAACTACAAAGTGCAGATGCCATTTTTCTTCCTAACTTCGCACGCATGGAAGAGCTTACTGAAAATCAATCAATTAAGCTCGCCTTCTTGTTGTATACGGTGTACGGCATTAAAGATTTGCCTTTTACATTGTTGAAACAAGTAGATGAAGAGAAGGCTGAAAATTATCTGATGGCGGAGGGGATGGTGGGGATTAGGGCTCCTACTGTTACTTCAGCGAACGATAATAACGGTCTACCAACAAAAGACACACAATCGTTTCCGGTGCCTGATGCACCTTTTATGTCGTCTGCTGAGCGTGACTTGTTCTTGAAGAGTATAAAGCGGGCAAAACACTATTTTGAATTTGGTTCTGGTGGTTCTACCGTGTGGGCAGTGAGAGAAGGTTTACTGGTGAAGGGCGTGGAAAGCGATGCCAAATGGGTCAACGCTTTGAAGGATAAGTTGGGTGAAAAATGCCAAATCGAAGCAGTCGATATTGGCCCAACTCAGCAGTGGGGGTTTCCTGTCTCTATGCAGCAAGCACCAGAGTTTTCGACTTACAGTAATGCCATCCATCACCATGACCAAGAGTTCGATTTGATACTTGTCGATGGACGTTTTCGTGTCGCCTGCACGATGGCCACTATTCAACATATTCTTGAGTACTCAACTGAGCCTCAGGAAGCACGTATTTTCATTCATGACTTTTGGAATCGGCCCCAATATCATGTTGTTTTGCCGTTTTTGGAAGCAGTGGAAAAAGTAGAGTCTGCAGGGCTTTTCAAAGTGGCCCAAAACGTAAGTAAAGAGGATGTTGCGACTCTTTGGGAGGAATATAAAGCACAGCCTCAGTGATAGGTACGTATTCTTATTTATCAAATTTTAAAGCGTTCTATGCATGTGCGGTTCAGGAATAAGTGTCACCCGCAAAGTATAGCGCGTAATAAATGAGCTATAAGGGGTTATCGAAGATACTCAAGCCATGCAAATGCCTTGATGAAACAGACATGAACGAAGACTAACAAAGAGGCTGTTGGTCATTCTGGCTGATACCGTTAAGCAGCAACGTGAACATACGTTGGCGCTGCTATTTTTTTGTTGCTATTTACCACAGGGTTTCGTTTCTCTCAGAAGCCTCTGCTAATTTATTAGCTTGCTAAAGTTGACCTTCCCGCTTCTCTTCGTTATTAAGTAAGTTATAGTGAGCCTCAGGGAATGATAATAATTCAGCTCACGTATTCTTACTTGGCGGGGAAACCACAATGGATCCGCATAAACTGGCGGTAACGTTAGCTATCGCAGCAGGCTGGCTAAGTTTCAACAGCCTTATCATTTGCATATATTTTTTACTAAGTGGCAGAGGCGTGCTGGAAAGTGGGATGTGGAGAGGTGGGGAGTGGCTAAAGCTTGGAAAGCCATTCGCTCCTAACGATAAAAGCATCGAATTGCCCGTTCACCCCTCTACTGCCGCTGCGCAGGTGAATACCTCCTCTACGCTACCTGAACAAAATAGCGTAGAGGAGGTAGCCCCTGAACAGGATGAGGCTGATGAATACAGTGCGGCGCATGTGCTTTTTGTCATGTATAGCCAGCCCGATATTGCGGTCAATAAAAAGCTTCAGCTGTGCTTACAAAAATGGGAGGCGCATTACGAGACCGATTTGCAGGTATACAGCGTGCCTGGGGTTACACCCCAAAATTCTCTGCGCGTTGCCAATGCTTACCCGCCTGGTGTGATGCCTGTGATGGAATCGTTTCAACAAGCAGATAATCTGATCCGTGGTGTGAGCGTGATTCTCAAAAAGCCTAAGCGCAAACGCGGATTTGATAAGGTTCAGTTGGAAAAGCTTATCACGTTTACTCAAGAGCTAGCTGCGCTTGGAGGTGAGATATTGGATGCCCAGCGCCAAGCGGCCACCTCGGAAACGTTTTACGCTATACGGCACAAGTAGCCGTCAGAGTGAGTTGTATATTCTAATAAAGAATAAAAAATATTGTTAATATTCTTTTATTCGCTTTTGGCGCAGGGGTAAGATATGTCCAATAGCGTTGAGTATAGCCAAAAGGAATAAAACCGATGCCACTAACACGCACGTTTAATCTTACTTTAGCCGCGCTCTCGCTGAGTGTTGCCAGTGGTTTGTTCGCCGCTTCTGCCCAAGCCGATACGCTACGTGTGGGTATGTCCGGCGGTTATTTCCCCTTTACGTTTGTAGAACAGGACGAGCTTAAAGGCTTTGAAGTTGATGTCATGAACGCCGTGGGCGAGCTTTCAGGCGATGACATTGAATTTGTGACGGCAAGTTTTTCAGGCTTGGCAGGTATGCTTGAATCGGGCCGTATCGATACCATTGCCAATCAGATCACGATCACCCCAGAGCGTGAAGCGAAGTATGTATTCACCGCACCTTATGTATACGACGGCGCGCAAGTTGTCGTGCGGGCGGGCAATGACGCTATCAAGGGGGTCGAGGATCTATCTGGTAAAAGCGTTGCGGTGAACCTGGGGTCTAACTATGAGCAGCTTTTGCAAGAGTTACCCAATGCCGATGAAATCGATATTCGTACTTATGAATCCAACATCGAGCAAGATGTGGCCTTGGGCCGGGTCGAGGCGTTTGTGATGGATCGCGTGAGCGCTACGCAGGTCATTAAAGAGAAAGGCTTACCATTAGAACTGGCTGGCCAGCCGTTCTCGACCATTGAGAACGCACTGCCGTTCCGCGATGACGAGGCGGGCCGTGAACAGCGCGACCGCGTTGATGCAGCGCTTTCTGAGTTGCGCGATAATGGCGATCTGCGTGAGATATCAGAAAAATGGTTCGATACTGATATCACTCAGCCTTAACGCCTGACCTGATCCGTTTAACGCGGCCGTGGCATTGCCACGGCCGTTTGCTTATAAGCGATTTAGCCTATGTTTAATTATCATGCTTAACCTCGAATATATGTGGGGGCTGTTGCCGGTTCTGCTGCGCTATTTGCCACTCACGTTACAAATGGCGACCATCGCCATGTTCTTTGCGCTGATACTGGCGTGCCTGCTGGCGGTGGTTCGCGTATCGAAAGTACCGGTATTAAACGCGTTTTCGATGCTGTTTATCTCGTTTTTTCGCGGTACGCCGCTGCTGGTTCAGCTATTTCTTTTCTACTACGGCTTACCTCAGTTGGTGGAGGCGTTGGTGGCGATCAATGGCGTAACGGCGGCAGTGCTAGGGCTAACGCTGCATTTTTCGGCCTATATGGCGGAGTCTATTCGTGCGGCGATTGTTGGGATTGATCGCAGCCAGACCGAAGCGGCGCTCTCCATCGGCATGACCCAGTCGCAGTTAATGCGCCGCATCATTCTGCCCCAGGCAACCCGCGTGGCCACCCCAACGCTGATGAACTACTTCATCGATATGATTAAAGCGACCTCGTTGGCCTTTACGCTGGGGGTCACTGAACTCATGGGCGCTACGCAAAAAGAAGCCGCAGGCAGCTTTCTCTATCTAGAGGCATTCTTGCTGGTGGCGCTGATTTATTGGGCGATCGTTGAGGTGCTTTCCTGGGGTCAGCGTCGGTTAGAAATTTATCTGAATAAGGCCTATCAACGATGATTTCGCTGCAAGGCATCACCAAACGGTTTGGCGCCCATACGGTGTTTGAAGATATCGATTTGAGCCTTTCCCAGGGCGAGATTATCGTCATCATCGGCCCTTCCGGTACGGGTAAATCGACACTGCTGCGCTGTATTAATTTTCTTGAAAAGCCCGATGCGGGGCGCTTAACCGTCGGCGATTTGAGTGTTGATACTCAGCGTGCCAGCCGTGCAGACATTTTGGCGCTGCGTCGGCGTACTGCATTTGTGTTTCAGAACTACGGCCTGTTCGCCAATAAAACCGCGCTGGAGAATATCAGCGAAGGCATGATCGTGGTGGATAAGCTGCCTAAAGCCAAAGCCCATGCGCGGGCTAGGGAAATTCTTGAGCGCATTGGTCTGGCGGATAAAGCAGATGCGTACCCGGCTTCGCTCTCAGGTGGTCAGCAGCAGCGGGTCGGTATTGGTCGGGCCATGGCAGCCAATGCCGATGTGATCCTGTTTGATGAGCCTACCTCTTCCCTTGACCCGCAGTGGGTAGAAGAGGTGCTGAGTTTGATGAAGCAACTGGCAGTAGAGCGTCAGACCATGATTGTGGTGACTCACGAGATGCAGTTCGCTCGGGATGTGGCAGATCGCGTGGTGTTTATGGACGAAGGCGGCATCGTTGAACAAGCGCCGCCAGAGGAGTTGTTCACTGCCCCCAAAGATGAGCGAACGCGTCACTTCTTGCGCAAAATTTTAGCGCCGACTGGGCAGGCGGTGCCTTGAGATGAAGCGATGGTAGTTGAACCCCTTTGAGTACATTGACAACTGCTAGCAAGCACGCATGGTGCGTGATAGACTATGCCATCCTCTCAGACAAGACCCGTAGATGGGCAGCCTTATTTAACTGCCTGTGATACGTTTTGGTAGGCTGAATCACCTGCCAAATCAATCGGTTATTAAAGTGTCATGTTGTGGAAATGTCGTGCTGCATTGGCGCAGCCGACGAAACATATTTAATTTCGTTGTCGTTTTTCGACAACCTTTATTCTCCAAGGAGATACCCTGTGGCGAACAGCAAGCAAGCTCGCAAGCGCGCCCGCCAGGCCGAGAACCGTCGCGTCCTGAAATCCAGCCAGCGCAGCATGGTCCGCACCTACATCAAGCGTGTAGTGAAAGCGATCGGCACCGGCGACCACGCTAAGGCAATGGAAGAGTTCAAGGCCATGCAGCCGGTCGTTGACCGTATTGCAGACAAAGACGTGCTGTCTAAGAAGAAAGCAGCTCGCCTGAAGAGCCGTTTGAACAAGCGTATTAAGGCACTGGCGGCGTAAGCCGGCAGGCGCCATAAAAAACCGGCTGCGGCCGGTTTTTTTGTGTCTGGATGTTTTTTGCTCGATGGTTCTTCTAGGCGGTTTTTCTAGATAGTTTTTCTAGATGATTTTTCTGGATAGTTTTTCTGGACAGCTCATGACGGCGAAGAAAATACCCAATACGTCCCCCAGTAACGCGATAGCCCGTCGCGGGCTAATGCGCTCTGGGCTTGTGGTCAGCGCTATGACCATGCTGTCGAGAGTGCTGGGGCTGGCGCGCGATGTTGTGGTTGCCACCTTTTTAGGGGCGGGCAGCGGCGCCGATGCGTTTTTCGTAGCGTTTAAGATTCCTAACTTTCTGCGCCGTCTGTTTGCAGAAGGGGCCTTCAATCAGGCCTTTGTCCCGGTGCTTTCGGAGTACTCTACCCAGCGAAGTCGTGAAGAGATCCGCGAGCTGTTGAATGCCACCGCCGGGAGTTTAACGGCCATACTGGCACTGATTACCGCCTTGGCGATGCTCTGCGCGCCATGGTTGATTTGGGTATTTGCCCCTGGGTTTGGGCGTGACCCTGAAAAGCTAGCGCTGACAGCCGATATGCTGCGCTTAACGTTTCCCTATTTACTGCTCATATCGCTGACTGCGTTTTCAGGCAGTGTGTTGAATACCTGGAACCGCTTTGCCGTGCCGGCGTTTACGCCCGTATTGCTGAATCTATCGCTGATTGGTGCGGCGCTTTTTCTAATGCCGCTGATGGAAGAGCCTGCCATGGCGCTGGCCTGGGGCGTGTTGATTGCCGGGGCCGCTCAGTTGGTTTTTCAGGTGCCGTTCCTGCTGAGGTTGGGGTTGATGCCCACGCCGTGGCCAAATTTTGCCCACGAGGGCGTGCGGCGCATTCTAAAACTAATGGGGCCAGCGCTCTTTGGGGTCTCGGTATCGCAAATTAACCTGCTGTTGGATACCGTGTTGGCTTCATTACTGGCGGCGGGTAGCGTGTCTTGGCTCTATTACTCGGATCGTTTGGTAGAGCTACCGCTGGGCGTATTTGGCGTAGCCATTGGCACCGTGATTCTGCCCGCGCTCTCTAAACGCCATGCTGATCAATCCAAAGAGCACTTCGCAGCCATGCTGGATTGGGCTATTCGGATTGTTCTGCTGCTGGGGCTGCCAGCGGCACTGGCGCTGGCCGTGTTGGCCGAGCCGCTGCTGATCACGCTATTTCATTATGGCGCGATGACTGACAATGACATCCAGATGGCGGCAATGAGCCTGCGCGCTTACGCCTTTGGCTTGGTAGCCTTTATGCTGATCAAAGTATTGGCACCGGGCTTTTTTGCCCGGCAGGACACCAAAACCCCGGTAAAAGTAGGCATTATCGCCATGGTCGCTAACATGGTGTTTAACTTACTGCTGATTTGGCCGCTGGCTCATGCCGGGTTGGCGTTGGCCACCGCGCTGTCAGCCTTCTTAAATGCGGGCTTGCTGGGTTACTTGCTGCATAAGCAGGGAGTGCTGGTCTTTCAGCCGGGCTGGAAGCGTTATGCGGTGCAGTTGTTAGGGGGTAGCACCTTGATGTGCGCGGCACTCTATTTTGTGGCGCCTGACTGGCAGTCGTGGCTCACGTTTGGTCTTTGGCAGCGGATAAGCTGGGTCACAGGGTTAGTATTACTAGGGGGCGCGCTCTATTTCGGGTGGTTAGCGGCACTGGGTTTACGCGTTCGTCATTTTAAAATGCACTCATAACGCTGCACCCAGTTGGGTGCGGCGTTATAATCAGAGGCTTTATGTCCTCCAACGGCTGAGGTGCCATGCGCGTTATTCGAGGTCTGCACAACTTGAGGGCGGCTCATCGTGGCTGCGTTGCGACCATTGGTAATTTCGATGGTGTGCACCGTGGCCATCAAGCCATCCTTCAGCAGTGCCGTGAACATGCCGCACGCTGGAGTGTGCCGCTGACGGTGGTGGTGTTCGAGCCCCAGCCCCGCGAGTTTTTTGCCGGTGATCAAGCGCCGCCACGTTTGACCCGGCTGCGTGAGAAAGTGCGGCTGCTGCGCGACTTTGGCGCGGAACAAGTGCTGGTTCTGCCATTTAACGACGCGCTGCGCAGCCTTACCGGGCGTGAGTTTATCGATCAGGTATTGATCGAGGGGTTAGGCGTTAAGCACTTGGTGGTAGGCGATGATTTCCGCTTTGGCTGTGATCGCCGCGGCGATTTTGCGCTGCTGGCGGAAGTGGGCAGTGAACAGGGGTTTGGCGTTGAGCACACCCGCACTTTTACCGTGGATGACGAGCGGGTTTCCAGTACGCGGGTACGCACGTTGCTGGCTAGCGGCAACTTTTCCGCCGCTGCACGCTTACTGGGCCGCCCCTATTCGTTACATGGCCGTGTCGTGCGTGACCAGCAGTTGGGTCGCACGATTGGTGTCCCCACCGCCAACTTGCCGCTGCTGCCGCAGCCATTAACCCTGCGCGGCGTCTTCGCGGTGGTCGCCGAGTTGGCAAGTGGCGAACGCTACCCGGCAGTGGCGAATGTGGGCTTTCGCCCCACGGTCGGCTCAGAACGGCCGACGCTTGAGGTACACTTGCTCGATTTTAGTGGTGACCTTTACGGCCAGCGCATGACGGTGTTTCCCTGCGCGCGCCTGCGGGGTGAGGTCAAGTTTGACGACCTTAAGGCCCTGAAAGCGCAAATTGAACGTGATCAGGCCCGCGCTCGCCACTATTTAACGGCGGCAGTAGTTGGGCAAAACAGTGCTGATCAAAACAGTGCTGATCAAGACAGTTCTGAACAAAACAGTTCTGAACAGGACTATTCTCTTCCGCTGGCCTCGGCCCCGCTTGGGCGTGAGACGATGTCTTCAGATACTGGGTCTTCAAATACGATTTCTTCTGATTCTTCTTCGGCGGATGATGCCGCCGATGCTAACAACGGCTGACGAGACCATGGATTATAAGCACACGCTGAATTTGCCTGAAACTGACTTCCCCATGCGCGGCATGTTGCCGAAGCAGGAGCCTGGGCGGGTTTCCCAGTGGCAGGATATGAACATTTACCAGCGCCTGCGTGAAGCTCGCGCGGGCGCGCCGCTGTTTGTGCTGCACGATGGCCCTCCCTACGCCAACGGCAGTATCCATATTGGTCACGCTGTTAATAAGATTCTTAAAGATATTATCGTTAAGTCGAAGAATTTGGCCGGTTTCGATGCGCCCTATGTCCCCGGCTGGGATTGCCACGGCCTGCCCATTGAGCACAAAGTCGAAACCACTCACGGTAAGCACCTTGAGGCTAGTAAAGCGCGTGAGTTATGCCGTGAATACGCCGGTGCGCAAATTGAAACGCAGCTGGCCGACTTCGTGCGTTTGGGCATTATCGGTGATTGGGATCACCCTTATCGCACCATGGATTTTGCCAATGAAGCGGGTGAAATTCGCGCCTTGGCTGAGATGGTCGATGCGGGCTATGTATTTAAAGGCTTGAAGCCGGTTAACTGGTGCTTCGACTGTGGTTCGGCGCTAGCAGAAGCCGAAGTTGAGTACGCCGATAAAAAGTCCGACGCTATCGACGTTGCCTTTCCAGTGGAAGATGCTGAA
Source organism: Vreelandella neptunia (assembly GCF_022489065.1). Taxonomy (GTDB): domain Bacteria; phylum Pseudomonadota; class Gammaproteobacteria; order Pseudomonadales; family Halomonadaceae; genus Vreelandella; species Vreelandella neptunia_A. Next base: position 205,559 of record NZ_JAKVTW010000005.1, read on the forward strand.
AAGCTTGCCGCAGCGTTTGGTTTAACTGAGCTGGCGAAGCCTACCGCCGTGGTGATCTGGACCACCACGCCGTGGACCATTCCTGCCAACCAGGCGCTGAACGTTCATCCGGAGTTTACCTACGCGCTGGTGGATACCGGCGAGCGTCTGCTCCTTTTAGCCGAAGAGCTGGTGGAGAGCTGCTTAGAGCGCTTCGGTTTGCAGGGCGAAGTGGTTGCTACGACCCAGGGCAAAAACCTCGACCTGATCAATTTCCGTCACCCATTCTATGATCGCCTCTCGCCAGTCTATCTAGCTGAGTATGTCGAGTCTGAGGTGGGTAGTACCGGTATCGTTCACTCAGCGCCTTCCTACGGCATGGATGACTTTATCACCTGTCGCGAGCATGGCATGGAGTTCGACGACATGCTCAACCCGGTGCAGGGTAACGGTGTGTACGCTGATGACTTGCCGTTCTTCGGCGGTCAGATGATCTGGAAGGCCAACCCCCAGATCGTCGAAAAACTAAGCGAAGTCGGTGCGCTGATGGCGCATATTCCGATCAAGCACAGCTACATGCACTGCTGGCGCCATAAAACGCCGGTGATCTACCGTGCCACGGCGCAGTGGTTTGTGGGCATGGATATTCAAGGCAAAGACGGCAAGACCCTGCGTGAGCGTGCTTTGGAAGGCATCGAAGCCACGGCGTTCACGCCCGCCTGGGGGCAGGCGCGCCTGCACAGCATGATCGCTAACCGCCCGGACTGGTGTATCTCCCGCCAGCGTAACTGGGGCGTGCCGATTCCGTTCTTTTTGCATAAGCAAACCGGCGAGCTGCACCCACGCACCGTCGGGCTGATGGAAGAAGCTGCGAAGCGCGTTGAGCAAGAGGGCATTGAGGCTTGGTTCAAGCTCGACACAGCAGAGCTGTTGGGTGCGGAAGCCGCAGAGTACGACAAAGTCACCGATACACTGGATGTTTGGTTCGACTCCGGCACTACACACCGCCACGTGCTGCGCGGCTCGCACCCTCATGGTCACGAAAGCGGCCCACGGGCTGATTTGTACTTGGAAGGTTCTGATCAGCACCGTGGCTGGTTCCACTCGTCGCTGCTCACCGGCTCGGCGATTGATGGTCATCCGCCGTATCGCCAGCTTCTGACCCACGGTTTTACCGTCGACTCTCAGGGCCGCAAGCAGTCTAAATCGCTGGGCAACGTGGTCGCGCCCCAGGAAGTGATGGATAAGCTAGGCGGCGATATTCTGCGCCTATGGGTCGCCTCCACCGATTATTCCGGTGAAATGGCCGTCTCCGACGAGATTTTGAAGCGCACCTCCGATGTCTATCGCCGGATTCGCAACACCGCCCGCTTCCTGCTTTCGAACCTTAACGGGTTTGATCCAGAGAAAAACCAAGTGGCGTTTGGCGATATGCTGGCGCTGGATCAGTGGGTCGTGGATCGCGCGGCTCAGCTTCAGGCGCGCATTGAAAAAGCCTATGAAGAGTACCGCTTCCTGGATGTGTACCAGCAGGTGCACGGTTTCTGCGCGCGAGAGCTGGGTGGCTTCTATTTAGATGTGATTAAAGACCGCCAATACACCACCCAAACCGACTCACTGGCACGCCGTAGTGCGCAAACCGCGCTCTATCACGTGGTGGAAGCACTAAGCCGCTGGATTGCGCCGATTCTCTCCTTCACCGCAGAAGAGATCCACGAGAACATTCCTGGTAAGCGCGGCGACAGCGTGTTGCTTGAGACCTACTACACTGACCTTGGCACGTTGGAAGAGGGCGCGGATCTTGGCCGTGCGTTCTGGGAGCAAGTGCTGGAGGTTAAGCATTCGGTCAATAAGTGCCTGGAAGACGCCCGTAATGCCAAAGTCATCAAAGGCAGTTTGGCAGCGGAAGTCACGCTGTATGTGAGCGATGAGCTTCAGGCAACGTTGGCTAAACTGGGTGATGAGCTGCGCTTTGTCATGCTCACCAGCGAAGTCACGCTCAAGCCTCTTGCTGAAGCCGGTGATGTAGCGGCGGAAACAACGGAGCTTGAAGGCTTGAAAGTGGCGGTCAACGCCAGCAATAACACCAAGTGCGAGCGCTGCTGGCACCACCGCCCGGATGTGGGTACTCATGCTGACCATCCGGATCTATGTGGGCGTTGTATCAGCAACCTTCCCGAAGGCAGCGGTGAGATTCGTTACTATGCTTAAAGAAGGAAATACGCCTGATACAAACGTACGTCCAACGATGCAACGGCCACTGCGCTGGCTATGGCTAGCCGTGGCGGTGATCGTGCTGGATTTGGCCACTAAATACGTGGCCAGCAGCCAGCTCGGTTATGCGCAGCCGGTAGAAGTGTTGCCATTCTTTAACTTGACCCTGCTACACAATACCGGCGCGGCGTTCAGCTTTTTAGCGACCCATCCCGGCTGGCAGCGCTGGTTCTTCGCGATTATTGCCATTGGCGCTAGCGTGGGCTTAACAATTTGGCTGATGCGCATCAAGCACGATGAAAAACTATTAGCGATAGCGCTGCCGCTGATTATTGGAGGCGCCTTGGGCAATCTTTACGACCGTTTAGTGCATGGCTATGTGGTCGATTTTCTCTCTTTCCACGCCGCTGGGTGGTACTACCCAGCGTTTAACGTGGCAGATATTGCGATTACCCTAGGGGCGGTCGCTTTAATCTGGGAATCTATTATGGGCGAGCGGCGGCGCAAAAAAGTGGCCGATGCTTCCCATTAATCGAACATTGAGAACAACTGACTATTGAGAGCGGTAATGAGCGACTATCTGATCGATGACGGTATGGAAGTGACGCTACACTTCACCTTAAAGTTAGAAGACGGCACGTTGGTGGACTCCACCAAAGACAAAACACCGGCCACGTTTGAGTTTGGCGACGGTAATCTGCCGCCCGGGTTTGAGCACCCCATTAAAGGCCTGGCCGCGGGGCAGGAGGGTACTTTTCAGATCACCCCAGAGCATGCCTTCGGCCAGCACAACCCGCAAAATATTCAGACCCTGAAGCGGGCTGATTTTGGCGATGAAGCGCCAGAAATTGGTATGGTGATGTCGTTTGCCGATAAAGCGGGAACGGAATTGCCTGGTGTGGTCAAAACCATTGACGGTGACCGTATTGAAGTGGACTTCAATCACCCACTAGCAGGCCGCACGCTCACGTTTGAAGTAGAAGTACTGGACGTTAAGCCGGTGACCACTCATTAATTAGATGCCATGTCGCATCAAGGTGCTCTTATGACAAGCACGCAGCAAGCACAGCCTATCGAAATCAAACTGGCCAACCCACGAGGTTTTTGTGCCGGTGTGGACCGCGCCATTGACATCGTCAATCGCGCACTGGATGTCTTTGGCCCGCCTATTTATGTTCGCCATGAGGTGGTTCATAACCGCTTTGTGGTTGAAACGTTGCGTGACCGTGGCGCTGTGTTTGTTGAAGAATTGGATGAAGTGCCGGACGACGTTATCGTCATTTTCTCTGCCCACGGCGTTTCTCGAGCAGTACAGGCTGATGCGGAACGGCGGGGCTTAAAGGTATTCGACGCCACTTGCCCATTAGTGACCAAGGTGCACTTAGAAGTGTTGCGCTACGCTAAGCGTGGACAGGAGTGCATCCTTATCGGTCATGAAGGCCATCCGGAAGTTGAAGGCACCATGGGGCGTTATGACACCTCCCACGGTGGGCGTATCTATCTAGTGGAAGACGAAAAAGATGTCGCTAAGCTAGAGGTACGCGACCCTTCCAAGCTGGCCTTCGTGACCCAAACGACGCTCTCGATGGATGACACCGCCAAGGTGATCGCTGCGCTGCGTGATAAGTTTGCTGAGATTCAAGGGCCACGCAATGATGACATCTGCTACGCCACACAAAACCGTCAGGATGCGGTACGTGAACTAGCCGCCCAAAGCGATTTATTGCTGGTGGTGGGTAGCCCGAATAGCTCTAACTCCAACCGTTTGAGGGAGCTTTCTGAGCGCATGGGCACACCCGCCTACTTGATCGATAACGCTGAACAGATTGATCCACTGTGGCTTGAAAATGTCGCGCGCATTGGCGTGACGGCAGGGGCTAGTGCCCCAGAAGTGTTGGTTAAAGGTGTTATCACCAAACTTCAAACCATGGGCGCTGCTATGCCCGAAGAGTTACAGGGTCGAGAAGAAACTATTACCTTCTCAATGCCGAAAGAGTTGCGTGAAAAGGTGATTGCCAGTAGCTAATGCAAAGCGTATTGGTTTGCGACATACTAAAGAGTATGAGCCAACTAATACAGGAGCAAAGCCGCGTGCCTTATGTTTCTCATCCTACCTCTGGCCGACCTTCACTTAGCGGCCAGCGCGGCTTTACTCTCATTGAGTTAATGATAGTGGTGGTGATCATCGGCATCATCGCCTCTATTGCCTACCCCAGCTATACCCGCTACGTGCAAAAATCCGTCCGAACCGACGCCCATGCAGGCCTAATGCAGGCTGCCTCTGAGCTTGAGCGCTGTTATACGCGCTCTTACACCTATAGTGATTGCAACATTAGTGAGTCTTCTCCCGAAAACAACTATGAGATTGAGTCGAGTATTAGCGGTAACGGCTATTTACTGACCGCGACTCCTCTTCAAAATGATGGTTGCGAAGGGAATATAACCTTAAGTTCAACTGGCGAAAGGTTGCCCGATGCCTGTTGGTAAACAGAATCAACAGCGTGGCTTTAGCTTAATAGAGGCGCTCATCGCGCTGGTGGTTCTCTCTATCGGCCTGATTGGTGTGGCGGCTATGCAGTTGAAGGCGCTGCAGAGTGCGAATGCTGGTTATCAGCGCTCGGTAGCAAGCGTCGCGGCAGTAGACGCCCAGGAGAGGCTATGGGCAAATCTTGCCTCGCTTGAAAAAGGCCAAAACTGCAAAGATATCAACGCCTTTGCCGTTCAGTCCGGTTGGAGAGAAGACTGGTTTTACGGTGGAGATTCAACGCCGCTGCGCAATGCTATTGTAGCGCAAAGTGGTATTGAACCAGATAGTGGCAACGATAAATGTCAGTTCACAGTCACTCTGGTGCTAGGTGAGGATAACAATGACAAGCTTGACTACATTTTTAGCCTCCCATTCCTCGAGAGCTCGCCATGAACCAGCGTCAAAATGGCTTTACATTGGTTGAGTTGATGGTGGCGATGGCGATTGGAACGGTCATTATATTAGGCGCTGGACAGCTGTTTTTAACGACCTATCAAACATTTCAAACCGTCGACCAAGTAAGCCGTAAGCAGGAAAACTTGATTTTTATCGCTCAGCGAATAACTAGCGAGATACGTCAAAATGGGCCAGGACGTTACACCCTGCGGTGTGAACTAGATTATGGTAATTGCAATTGTACGGTGGCAGATAAAGAAGAAAGTGGTCAACCGTTAATCAGTTTTCTCAAAGATTTACCAAACGGTTATTTGGAAAGTCAATGTGTTGAGCAAGAACACGAGCTAGGAGAACGTGTGCCTGGGGATGCGCCGCTTTATCAAGTGAAACTGCCATTAGAGAAAAACGGTGAGGGGATTATATTTCATGTCCTGGAGCGGCAGGGCGTATATGCTAGCCTCTTTGATACTCCAACAAGCCGCGAGGGTAGAGGAGATGCCGTGATCGCGGGAGGTGCTGTGAGCGGAACAGAAAATATTCTTGTCAGTGAGTCAACGGTTAATTCCAATTTAGGTCTGTCGACCTTACCTTCTCCACAGTCAAGCAACTCACATATTTTATACACCGGATATATTAAGAACTTTAGTAATCTGGATAATGTAGTTGCTACTTGCAATGAAGGTGAAATAACCTCTTCTTCAAGTATGGCTTTTTATTGTAATGGTAATATAAACAATTTAAATTTAGCTGAACTAAATGGAAAGGTGGTGGTGGCAGAGCAAGGTATTTCAATGTATCAAAATAATAATTCCTCGGTTTCAGATGTCGCTATTGTCGCTGGTGGTGCAATTAATTTTAATGGCAATAATGCCAATGCATTTTTTCGAGGACTTATTTGGGGTGCTGGTAGTGTCAATTTAAGTATGTCTGGTGTTGATTTTGTTGGTAGTGTTATCGCAAGTGGGTCGGTTGTGTTCAATAATGTTAATAGTATTAATGCCGATCTGAGTGTTTGGGAATTGCTTTCAGTTTATGGTTATGATTTTTCTATGCGTCAAGCATTAGAGGATTTGTCGGAAAATATTAATTTCGGTGATGGCTAATGACTTTATATCACCGCCAGAAGGGGGCTGCATTGGTCATTGTTATGGCGTTGCTAGCCGGGGCACTGTTATTGGGAACTGCTGGCATGCAATCAGCAATAATAAATGAGCATTTGGCGGGTAACTACCGGTTAGTAGCGCAAGCTAACATGAATGCAGAGTCTGCTTACTCAAGGGTTTTTGAAGAGAGTCTCGAAACAATAAACTGGGGTGGTGAGTCTTATGATCAAGATGATATTGAAAAAATGCGCTGGGAAGAAATTAAAGATCTTGGACAGGTAGTAGATCAATGTGAGGAGAAGGCGTCCCTTTGTTTTTATTTTCCGTTGATCGTGAATGGCAAGGAGTGTTTCGTAGCTTTTGGGACTGTAAGTAATGAACAGGAAGAACCGCTTGCCTTTAGTGATCCGTTTTTTCTATTTGTCAATTAAAAATTATGCGAAATGATTGAGGCATAATGTTTATATAAATTTCAATACTGCCAGCATGTATTGTAAAACTAAGTTCTGCTAGTCGCATACCTGGATTCATACCAGTATCATGCTGTTATGTACGTTCAATGATGAGCCTGGAAACTATGAGTCAAACTCCCAAAACCCGTGTTCTTACCGGTATCACCACCACCGGAACTCCCCATTTAGGTAACTATGTCGGGGCGATCAAGCCTGCCATCGAGGCCAGTCAAGATCCCAACGTTCAGTCGTTCTACTTTTTGGCTGATTACCATGCGCTTATAAAGTGTCCAGATCCTAAACGTGTTCAAGAATCACGCCTGGAAATTGCCGCTACTTGGCTGGCGCTGGGACTAGACACCGACAACGCGATTTTCTATCGCCAGTCGGATATCCCGGAAATCCCTGAGCTTACCTGGATGCTCTCCTGTGTATGCGCCAAAGGCCTGATGAACCGTGCCCATGCCTACAAAGCAGCGGTGGCAGAGAACGAAGAAGCAGAAAACCAGGATCCTGATAAAGGTATTACCATGGGGCTGTTTGGTTACCCCGTGCTCATGGCGGCCGATATTCTGATGTTCAACGCCAACAAAGTGCCGGTAGGTCGTGATCAGATCCAGCACATTGAAATGGCCCGCGATATTGCCGGGCGTTTTAACCACCTCTATAAAGGTCAGCACTTTGTACTCCCTGAGGCGGTGGTAGACGACAAAATACAGCTACTGAATGGCTTAGATGGGCGCAAGATGTCCAAAAGCTACGATAATACGATCCCGCTCTTTTCGCCCGAGAAGAAGCTCCAAAAGCTGGTACGTAAGATCAAAACCAACTCACTGGAACCTGGTGAGCCGAAAGATCCTGATACCTGCACGCTGTTCCAGATTTATTCAGCCTTCGCGACAGCAGAAGAGACAACCAGCCTCCGTGAGCAATATGCTGCGGGCATTGGTTGGGGCGATGCAAAAAATCAGGTGTTCGAATATTTGAATGCCCACTTAAGCGCTCCCCGTGAACGTTACAACGCATTGATGGAAGACCCCGCCCACATCGAAGCGATCTTACAGAAAGGTGCCGAGCGGGCCAGAGAAGAAGCGGCTGTGACGATGGATCGGTTGCGTTCAGCGGTTGGCCTTGGTCGGTTTGTTTAAATCCATATGGTTTCTAGCTAGCTAGCTTGATTGATTTCCCCTTAGCGAGAAAGGGCGCTTTAACCGAGACATGCAGTATTGAAAAAAATGCTATTGAGAAAAAGGTCGCCTTCGGGCGACCTTTTTCTTGTTATCAACGGAGAAAAACCGATACGCTGAAGTACATTTAATTTATGATAGATATGTTTGCGAGGCTATCGATATGAGCAGCAGAAAGCAACGTAGGATGGGCCAGATTTTTCTGTTTTCACACGACCAGGACCCAAAGCGGTCCTTTCGGTAAATTCTGACCGGTAATGAATGCCTGAAAAAGATCGACGTATATACTTCTATACTACCGCTTGCTCAGCCATTTCTAAGTAAGGCCCCATCTGTTTTTATTCTAAAATATCTGACAGTACTTTTAAGCTACCTATGCTCTACGGGCAGTTGCAACGTTCTCAAGTTTTCATGCAACGGCATCTCAGCTCAGCGAAGCTTTGGTCCGACGCATCGTGTATGTGCGATAGATTGCCGCATCTTGATCTATTTTTGTTAGCCAGACTTTAATAAGAGAGTCACTCCAAGCTGAGCCCAGGTGCTGCAGATAGAAAGCCGTCGTCGCCATCCCAAAAGCAAATATGGCCTGGCACCAGAGGAACTTGATCAGTCTCTGTTCTACTAGATAATTATGAGATGCCCAGCCATTTTCTATGTTGGGCAATCTCATTTCAGGGCAGTGTGTCTCTACTTATACTTTAATCACTTTTACCCCGTAATCAGCGGGGTTGACGATTTCTTGTAGTTCACCGATCTGTGACAAATCTCCTTCGCTAATAACGCTGCTAATATTAGTATCCGGAAAGCTCAAGTTCTTAACAATATTGACCTGTTTAGGTATGCCCTTACTGTCGGTGTCCATCACCCAGGCAAGGAAACCTGCTGAGTATTTAGCCAGACTCCCAATTGGGTAAAGTCCGTATACTTGGATGTACTCAATCAGAACGGTTTTGTCGTAAGCCGCGCTGGTCTCATGGATTCTTCGGTAGGCTTTAAGCGGTGAGCGAGGAGGTTCTCCATTACGCCCGTGCAGCAGCTTGTTGATTGCCTTGATGACTGTGACTAGCCTAATAAGAGTCGACAGCTGTTCACCGTGCTTGCCAGAGGGGTAACCAGAGCCGTCCAATCTCTCGTTGGCTTGTTCTATTACCTCGCGGCAGGTGGGGCTTGGCACCCAATTTAACTCACTCAGCTTCCTATTTAACTCTTCAATGTGGCCGCTCAGGATAGCTTTCTGTGCCGGATTCATATTGACCTTGAGAGATGGCAGTTCGGCGCTGATCAGAAGCGGCTTACCCATGGTGTGTAATAAAGCACCCAGCACGGCTTCACGCACCTGGGGGGAGTGCGGGTCTCTGGCCAGTAGCATGTCAGCCAGCTGACCGGCTACCTGAACGGCATGCCTCACCCAATCTGGTTCATCACGAAGGAATGCCAGGGCATAAAGAAAGGTTTTGCGATCCTGTTCGACAAGATAACGCAATGTGTCGACGCAATCGTAAAAGAGCTCGCTAGGGAATACAGAGCGAGTCCTCATATGCATCAGCCCTACTTGGAGTTGATGCGACACATCTACAACACCTCGTTCCATGGGTGACTGTCGGGCGCGCTTCTCACGATTTTGTGCTTCTCTTTGCAGCAGTTTTTTCTCTTTGGCACCAGCAACGAACAGGGGGGAGTGATGAGTGAGTTTATCGTTAGTCCCTGTTCGGAAAGCAGCCTCTCTTTCGGCCTCATTGACGTACTGAAATAAGGCCTCTGTCTGAGACGTCGTTAAGTTAATGAACTCAATCCCAAGCGCTGCATAGCCCTGGTTACCCAAGGGACGTATATGTCGGACTTTACCTGCTGCAAAAAAGCTTACTCCGTTGGGGAATTCTAGCGTGATTCCTGGGATTTCCTGCTTTACACTAATTGCGATACTCTCCGCTAAATCGATGTCAACCATACAACCGCCCACGGATAAATTGCGCAGCCTGGCCGGAACGTTGAGTTCATGCATATAAATTTCGAGATTGACGCGGGCCTGCATGCCAAGAATAAAGGGAATGCGTACCGCGCTCCCCTATTCTCTTGAACGAAGACTGATTCTGGAAGCTGGCACTCCAGACGATATAGCGCACTGTCCATTTTGATTAAGTTGGCGGCAACGCTGCTGAGGCTGTAGGTCTCACGCTCTGTGGCGTGTACGCCTTTTAGAGCCTCAAGGTCGAAGCTCACGCCACCGTTGACTAAATAATCTTCAATATCAGATCCTGCATAGTCTACCTCCAGCACTAAACGACCAGTACTCAGGTTCAATTCTACAATATGCGCCTTTAAAGCGTAGGGCATGTCCTTGGCATAGATAGACAGCTCATGGGTATGCTGGAGCAGTGAACGTATGACGTTTGCTGAAGGATTTTTATACAAAGCAGAGACGGACATCTGAAATACCTATGAGTGTGCTAACGGTTTTAAATTATCTTTCAGGGGAGAGGTCATGCTTAAAAGTATAATTTATTTTAGTTAGTAAAATAATCAATTCGTCATCAAATTGTAGGTTTTGAAACGTCTAGTAATGCAAAATGGTATGTTTGCCTACCTAGGCTATCCATGCTGGCAAGTTATTTCCCTATAGCATGCCTGGAGGGATACCCAAACCAGGGTCGTTTTTTTCAATACCGATCCTCTCATATTTCGCTTTTCCTCTTTAGAAATCCTCATGGCAGTCCTTTATCTATCGGGCGTCCCTTTAATCAGAATAATGAGTGCCTGTAAAAAATTGTCTCAACCCATCTTGTATAAAAGCTGTGATACGGCCTTAGGTGGCGGCCCATTGAGTGGGCTATTGACCTATAGTAGTGGTCATCGATGGCACGTATGTTTTCTATTTCGGTGTTAGCTTGCTGCTGTCAACGCGTCTACAAAAGGGAGTAGTGAATGCGATCAAGGAAGCGGCATCAGACGTTTACGGAGTGTGCATTGATAGCATTAACGCTGGCGGTCGTGGCGTTAATGCTATGGAAACTGGTAGGGCTACTGATTTTGATCTTTGGGGCGGTAGTCGGTGCCTGCATCTTGCAATCGTGTATGTCGCCACTTTTAAAGCTAGGTACACCGCGATGGCTCGCGTTGTTAATGGTGATTGTTGCGTTGACCTTGGCATTAGCCTTAATAAGCTGGGCGTTTGGTGCCCAGGTGTCTGCTGAGTTGGAGTCGTTGGCGGTGCTATTACCCGATGCGTGGGAACAGCTGCAGGAACGGCTTGAAGGTTCTCAGCTAGCCCCCTTGCTTGATGACGCGGCAGGGCGGGCGAGAGATTTATTTGGAAACGGCATTTCGCAAGTTGGGATGATGGTGGTCTCAATGGGCGGCAGTGTGGTCAGCTTCTTTGCGCTGATTGTGGGCATGGTTTATTTCGCTGCGCAGCCGGGGCTTTACCGCCGAGGGCTGCTGTTACTGGCGCCGATAAAAAGCCGCCCAAAATTGGGTGATGCATTGGATGAGAGCGGGAAGGCGCTACGTTATTGGTTGGGCGGGCAGTTAGTCGCCATGGTGGTCACTGGGATATTAGTAGGCATCACTATGTGGCTCTTGGGCGTGCCCGCCCCGCTTGGCTTGGGCTTAGTGGCGGGGCTATTGGATTTTGTGCCCCTGGTGGGGCCGATGATTGCCGCTATTCCTGCATTACTGCTGGCCTTTACGGTGAGTCCTCAAACCACGCTGTTTGTGCTGATTGCGTATACGATTATTCAGCAGATAGAAGGCAATATTATACAGCCATTGGTACAGCAGCGGGCCGTTCACTTGCCGCCTGCGATGCTACTGTTTTCATTGTTTGCCGCCAGTACGCTGTTTGGCTTGGCTGGCCTGATTTTGGCCGCACCGCTGACCGTGGTGGCGTTTGTGTTGGTGAACCGTCTTTACGTAACACGTGAGGAAGAGAGCTCATAGAAAAAGTTAATCGTGTTAAATAACGTCGCACAAATAATTGTACGTCTATTATAGGCAGCGTTAAGCTTGTCACCATGACTCAAACTAGTTGGAAGCGCTTGTTGATGAACAGACGCTTTTGGCATTGCTAAAGGTGAATGTATGTCGACTACGACTGTTGCTGCGCCGCAGAGCTATCGCGTGCCGCTGATAGCCACTGCGGCGATTGTAATTGGTGCGTTGCTGGTGGGGATGGTGTTCGAAGCCAATACCGGCCTGCTGATGATTGTTGGCGGGCTATTTGGCATGGTGCTGTACCACGCTGCCTTTGGCTTTACTGCTGCGTGGCGGGTATTTATTACCGAGCGTCGTGGGCGTGGCCTGCGTGCGCAAATGGTCATGCTGGCCATTGCCGTGGTGCTGTTTTTCCCCGCATTGGGTGCAGGAACCCTGTTTGGTAATGAGGTGTCGGGCTTTGTGGCACCTATTGGTATCTCTGTACTGGTAGGGGCGTTTTTGTTTGGATTAGGGATGCAACTGGGCGGCGGCTGTGCGTCCGGCACGCTGTTTACGGCAGGTGGTGGTAACGCCCGCATGTTGATTACCCTGGTATTCTTTATTGTGGGTTCAGTGATTGGATCTGCGCATTTTGCTTGGTGGCAGAGTTTGCCTGCTTTTCAGCCGGTATCACTGGTGAATGTCGCCGGGGTTAGTGGTGGGATTGCGATTAGTCTGGTGCTGTTTGCTGCGATTGCGGCCTTTACCTGGGTGATGGAGAAACGCCGTCACGGTCAGTTAGAACAAGCGCCTATCGTCACTAAGCATGGCTATGCACGTTGGCTGACGGGGCCTTGGCCGTTAGTGGCGGGTGCGGTGGCATTAGCGCTGCTGAATTTTGTTACCTTGGCACTGGCAGGCCGTCCTTGGGGAATTACCTCTGCGTTTGCGCTATGGGGCGCAAAAGGTTTTGAGTTAGTGGGTGGCGATGTCAGTCAGTGGGGCTATTGGCAGGCACCGGGTAATGCGGCAGCCCTTGAGGCTAGCGTATGGAGCGATATTACCACGGTCATGAACGTCGGCATTATGCTTGGCGCACTAGCGGCCGCGAGTTTGGCAGGTCGTTTTGCACCTAACTTTAAAATCCCGTTAAAGTCTGTTCTTGCAGCGATCATCGGTGGCCTCTTGCTGGGCTATGGGGCGCGCTTGGCGTATGGCTGTAACATCGGTGCTTACTTCAGTGGCATTGCCTCAGGCAGTTTGCATGGTTGGATATGGTTGGTAGCAGCGTTTGCTGGCAATATGCTCGGCGTTAAGCTGCGGCCATTTTTCTTCGCGGGAGTAGAGGGACGCAAACCCACTGCAAAAACCGCCTGATTTAGTTTTAAAGTCTCTATTACGCCTCGATTTAGTTGCCCTAAATCGGGGCGTTTTTATGTTCACAGGGTCGCACTCTTCTACCTTTGTCTCAGGAGCATGTTACATTACGTCCAAACGCCGCAAACGCCCGATTTTGCTGCATCGCAGCAGTGATTGACATAAAAAAGAGAGTGCTTATGACTACCCAGAGTAAACGCCCCCTATACCTTCCTTACGCCGGTCCTTCTCTGCTCGAAATGCCGCTATTGAACAAAGGCAGTGCGTTTACTCAGCAGGAGCGCTTGGCGTTTAACCTGATTGGTTTGCTGCCGCAAAAGGTGGAAACCATTGAGGATCAGCTGGAGCGGGTCTATCGCCAGTATCAGCAGTGCCATAGTGACCTTGAAAAGCACATCCATCTGCGCGCCATTCAAGATGACAACGAAACGCTCTACTTCCGCTTGGTTTCCCAGCACCTTGAAGAGATGCTGCCGATTATCTACACCCCCACGGTGGGGCAGGCGTGTCAGGAGTTCTCCAATATTTATCGTAACCACCGTGGGCTGTTTATTAGCTACCCTGACCGCGAGCATATGGATGACATCCTGCGCAGCGCCACGAAAGACAACGTAAAAGTCATCGTAGTGACGGATGGCGAGCGCATTTTAGGTTTGGGTGACCAGGGCATCGGTGGCATGGGGATTCCGATTGGAAAGCTGGCGCTTTATACCGCCTGTGGTGGCATCAGCCCCGCCTACACGCTGCCGATCATGATTGATGTGGGCACTAATAACAAAGCGCTGCTGGATGACCCCATGTATATGGGCTGGCGCCATGAGCGGGTTGGCCAAGAAGAGTACGATGCTTTCATGGCGGAGTTCATTGCCGCTGTGAAGCGCCGCTGGCCTAACGTGCTCTTGCAGTTCGAGGACTTTGCCCAGGCCAACGCGGTGCCATTGCTGGAACGTTATCGTGACGAGCTATGCTGCTTTAACGATGACGTACAGGGCACGGCTTCTGTGGTGGTCGGTACCTTGATGGCGGCTTGTCAGGCTCGGGATGAGACGATTGCCCAGCAGCGCGTGGTATTTGTCGGCGGTGGTTCAGCCGGGTGTGGCATCGCCGAGCAGGTGGTTGTGGCCATGGAAGCTGAAGGTTTGACCGAAAGCGAAGCGCGAGCGCGTATTTTCATTGTTGATCGGGATGGTTTGATGACCAGCGATCAGGTGTGGCAGCGCGATTTCCAGCGCCGTTTAGCGCACGATCCTTCCCTCGTGGTTGAGTGGAATGGCCAGGGCTTGGAAGAGACGATTGCCCAAATCAAACCAACGGTACTGGTCGGTGTCTGTGGTCAGCGCGGTATCTTTACCGAGCAAGTTGTACGCACCATGCACGCAGGCTGTGAGCACCCGGTGATCATGCCGCTGTCTAATCCTACTTCCCAAGCTGAAGCGGTGCCGGAAGACGTCATCCGCTGGACCGATGGCCAAGCCCTGGTCGCCACCGGCAGCCCCTTTGCGCCGGTGGTTTATAATGGCCGCACATATCCGATTGCTCAGTGCAACAATGCCTATATCTTCCCGGGCATTGGGTTGGGCGTGATTGCCGCCAGTGCCAGCCGCGTCACCGATGAGATGCTGATGAGCGCCTCGCGGGCGCTGGCCCGTGAAGCACCGCTGGTAAAAGAGGGCAAAGGGGCGCTTCTGCCGCCGCTGTCGCGTATTCGCGATATCAGTAAATCGATAGCTTTTGAGGTTGCCGCACAGGCGCAGCAGAACGGCGTGGCGCTGAAAACCAGCGGCACGACCCTGAGGGAGTTGATTGAAAAGGCGTCCTGGTCCCCGGATTACCGCACCTACCGTCGCCGTGCTTTTTAAGCGCATAGCTAAAAAAAAGCCCCCACCGAGGTGGGGGCATGCAAGCATTGGTAGGTTTTACCTTTAGGCTGCGCCGATCATCTTGCGCAGCACGTAGTGAAGGATACCACCATGACGGTAGTAAGCCAGCTCGTTTACCGTATCAATTCGGCACTTGGCATCAACGCTACGTTCCCCGTCGGCATTTTTGATCACGACTTTGACCGTGCCACCCGGCGTCAGATCGCTTAAACCGGCAATCGAAATCTCTTCATCCCCGGTTAATCCCAACGTTTGACGGCTCTCGCCTTCGGCAAACTGCAGCGGTACAACGCCCATGCCGATTAGGTTGGAGCGGTGAATACGCTCAAAGGATTCGGCGATAACCGCGCGAACGCCCAGCAAGCGAGTACCTTTGGCCGCCCAATCCCGCGAAGAACCGGTGCCATACTCTTTACCGGCGATCACGACAAGCGGTTTGCCTTCCTCTTTGTATTTCATGGCCGCATCATAAATAGCCATCTGCTCGCCGCTGGGTACGTGGCGAGTTTCACCGCCAACAACACCATCGAGCATCTCATTTTTGATCCGCACGTTGGCAAAGGTGCCGCGCATCATGACTTCGTGGTTACCCCGGCGCGAGCCATAGGAGTTGAAGTCGACCGGTTTAACACCATGCTCTTGCAGATAACGCCCTGCAGGGCTGTCTGGCTTGATGGCACCGGCTGGGGAAATGTGGTCGGTGGTGACCGAGTCGCCCAGCATCGCCAATACCCGGGCGCTATGCACATCTTCGATGGCATCCGGCTCCCGGCCCATGCCTTCAAAGAAAGGCGGATGCTGGATGTAGGTGGATTCAGGCCACTGGTACACTTTACTTTCTGAAACGTCGATAGCTTTCCAGACGTCATCGCCCTCAAACACCGCGCCGTACTCTTTACGGAACATCTCGGTATTCACTTTCTCAACCGCGTTGGCAATTTCTGCCTGACTGGGCCAAATGTCTTTTAGATAGACCGGTTCGCCGTCGCTGCCCTTACCAATCGGCTCCTTGGTGAGGTCACGCTGAACGTTACCGGCCAGGGCGTAAGCCACTACTAGGGGTGGTGAAGCGAGCCAGTTGGTTTTCACCAGCGGGTGCACGCGGCCTTCAAAGTTGCGGTTACCGGAAAGCACCGAGGCAACGGCAAGATCGCCATCGTTAATGGCCTGTTCGATTTCATCCGGCAGTGGGCCGGAGTTGCCGATACAGGTGGTGCAGCCGTAGCCGACAAGGTTGAAGCCCAGCTCATCCAAGTCATCATTAAGGCCCGCGGCGGCAAGATAGTCGGTGACCACTTTGGAGCCGGGCGCCAGCGACGTTTTCACCCACGGCTGGGTAGTTAAGCCCTTTTCACGCGCTTTGCGCGCCAGTAGACCAGCCGCCATCATCACGCTGGGGTTGGAGGTGTTTGTGCACGACGTAATTGCCGCAATCACTACCGCGCCGGGGTCAAGGCTGAAGTCATGGTCATCCAGTTTAACGGCTTGGCTGGTGTCATGTTCGAAGCTGCGCTCTACTCCCACGGCGGTTTGGCCACCTTCAGAGGAGAACTTGCCCTTTTCAGTGGGCTTCGCTTTGGTATCTTCCTGCAGGAACTTATCAAACGCTGCCGCCATGTCCTGCAGTGCTACACGATCCTGCGGACGCTTGGGGCCAGCAAGACTGGCTTCTACCTCAGTCATATCTAACTGCAGGGCATCGGTGAAGATCGGCTCATCGCTGGGCTCACGCCACAGGCCTTGCGCTTTGCTATAGGCTTCAACGAGCGCGACTTGCTTATCTTCTCGACCCGTAAGGCGCATGTAGTTAAGCGTTTCTTCATCCACCGGGAAGAAGCCACAAGTGGCGCCGTACTCCGGGGCCATGTTGGCAATAGTGGCGCGATCCGCCAGCGGCAGGTCTTTCAAACCGTCGCCATAGAACTCGACAAACTTACCTACCACGCCTTTTTTGCGCAGCATTTCTGTAACGGTGAGTACCAAATCCGTCGCGGTAATGCCTTCGCGTAGTTTGCCGGTCAATTTGAAGCCAATGACTTCAGGGATTAGCATTGAAACCGGCTGACCAAGCATGGCTGCTTCGGCTTCGATACCACCGACACCCCAGCCGAGAACACCCAGGCCGTTGATCATTGTGGTGTGTGAGTCAGTGCCAACGAGCGTATCGGGATAGGCGAAGGTTTTGCTGTCTTCGTCTTTGGTCCACACCGTGCGGCCCAAGTACTCCAGGTTTACCTGGTGGCAGATACCGGTGCCGGGAGGCACGACGCTGAAGTTATCAAACGCCTGCTGCCCCCAGCGTAGAAATTCGTAACGCTCGCGGTTACGCTGCATTTCAATATCAACGTTCTCTTGGAACGCCGCTGGGTTGCCAAACTTATCGACCATGACTGAGTGGTCAATAACAAGGTCAACCGGTGTAAGTGGATTGATCTTGGCCGGATCTTCACCGAGGCTTTCGACAGCGGCGCGCATGGAGGCCAGGTCCACCACTCCGGGTACACCGGTGAAATCCTGCATTAATACGCGCGCAGGGCGGTAGCCAATTTCACGGCTGGACTTACCCTCGGTCTGCCAGTCGACCAGGGCCTGCATATCTTCTTGGGCTACGCTCTCGTCATCGGCGAAGCGCAGTTGGTTTTCGAGCAGAATCTTGAGCGTCTTGGGCAAACGATCAATATTGCCCAGGGCATCGGCCGCTTTGGGGAGGCTGTAGTAGTGATACGTTGTACTGCCAACCTCTAGGGTGCTTAGCGTATCGGGTGTCTTGCTCATGCCATTCTCCTCTGATTGCTGGGGTGTTAGCTCAGCGCGACGGTCACTGTCTTCTTTTAGTATGGCTTACCTTGCGTACCATAGTAATAACACATGCGTCTTTGCATAAGGGCTTTCAAGGTATCTTCGCCTAATAGCGTAGACGAAACCTTGCAATAGCTTGTACTTGACGCCATTTCAGGCAGACTCTTTGCCAAAATCATTTACACAGCTTTCAACAAAGCTATCAGTCAAGTCTTTACAAGGTGGTGTCATGGAAACTCGTCATGAGCGTTTGATTATTCTTGGATCCGGCCCGGCCGGCTATACGGCCGCCGTGTACGCTGCACGGGCAAATTTAAAGCCGTTATTGATCACCGGTATTCAGGCGGGTGGCCAGTTGACCACCACAACCGACGTGGATAATTGGCCGGGTGACGCAGAGGGTGTCCAAGGGCCTGAATTAATGGAGCGTATGAAGCAGCACGCAGAGCGTTTTAATACCGAAGTTATGTTTGACCATATCAATGAGGTAAGCCTAGGTGAAAAGCCCTTCACCTTAAAGGGCGATAGCGGTGTTTATACCTGCGATGCATTGATTGTGGCCACCGGTGCCAGCGCGCGTTACTTGGGCTTGCCCACAGAGCAGCAATTTATGGGGCAAGGGGTTTCGGCCTGCGCTACCTGCGATGGCTTCTTCTACCGTAATCAGGAAGTCATTGTTGTCGGGGGCGGTAATACCGCCGTGGAAGAGGCACTTTATCTCTCCAATATTGCCTCCAAGGTAACCCTTGTGCACCGTCGAGATACCTTGCGTGCGGAAAAAATCTTGCAGGATAAGCTGTTCGAGAAAGCCGAGGCGGGCAAAATCGCGCTTGAATGGTTCCAGGAAGTGGAAGAAGTGCTTGGCGATAACTCGGGGGTCACCGGGGTGCGGGTGACATCCACGAAAGATGGCACCAGCAAAGAGATTCATGCGCCTGGGCTGTTCATCGCCATTGGCCATAGCCCCAACACGGGCATCTTTGAAGGCCAGTTGGCAATGAATGGCGGCTATATCAAAGTCACTTCTGGCTTGGAAGGTAACGCGACAGCCACTAGCGTGCCGGGCGTGTTTGCCTGCGGTGATGTCATGGATCACATTTATCGCCAGGCGATTACCTCGGCGGGCAGTGGCTGCATGGCAGCACTGGATGCCGAGCGTTACCTGGACGGCATTGCCGGATAAATAGGGGATAGTTTGAAGCGCCTAACAGTCAATAGGCGCTTCATCCACCCGTAAGCGCCCCAACTGGCTGAGCACCAGCTTTCTACCTTGAACGCCCTCGCCGCCGCTGCTTGAGCAAATAGCAAAACTGCCGTTGTAACCGCTGGTATAACCTAGCGAGCTATAGCGAATGCGCGACCAACCTCTGCTATAGCTGACTGTGGTGCCCTGTTGTGCGGGTACGATTCGCAAAACATCCTCTGCGACAATGCTGTCTGTTTTATCCCCTTGTACAATCATTAGCTCACCACCCCAGTCATCAGTGCACGCTTTGCGATCCTCATCAGCGGGACAAAGTGTCAACTGGCGGCGTTGGCTAATGGCCGTATTTCGCGCTAACGAAAATGCGCTCTGAAATCGGTTTATCTCGCTGGTCTGAGCGGTACGCTGTCCCAGCGCTTGAAAATTGGGCAGTCCCCAGGCGGCGATGATGCCGACTAATAGCAGCGTGATCAGAAGTTCCAGCAGCGTGAACCCGCCTTCGGGGGTAGTGGGTGTATCGATATGGCAGCCGTTCATCGCCTCTCCTCGCTTGACCTTACTATTGCCCGCGCTATGCTCACTCTCCGTCGTTAACAGCGAACACATCGTAGTTAATAGGTCATCCTAGGCGGCGCTACGCTTCTTTTATGTAAGCCAGAACGGACAATTTTGTGAGCGATTTCTTAATTATTGGCGGCGGTGTGATCGGCATGATGACAGCGCTGCAGCTGGCCGATGCGGGCCAGCAAGTCACGCTGGTTGAGCGAGGTGAGTGCGGTAAAGAGGCATCCTGGGCCGGTGGCGGCATTGTTTCACCGCTCTATCCCTGGCGTTACGATTCGGCAGTGTCGCAGCTTTCCCGCTGGTCGGAAGGTGTCTACCCCTCGCTGGCTTTGCGACTGTTAGAAGAGACCGGTATTGACCCTGAGTATCGCCAAAAAGGACTGCTCTATCTCAATGTGGATGATGCCGACAAAGCGCTGACGTGGTCACGCCAATTGGGCAAGCCGTTAGAGCGGGTAGGGGCTGATTTCGTTCACACTAAAGAGCCCAGCGTGGCGATGGCAGGCGACAGCGCCCTATGGATGCCAACATTGGGCAGCGTGCGCAACCCGCGTTTAGCCAAGGCGTTGAAGGCACGGCTAGCCGCGATGCCCCAGGTAACGCTTCGGGAGCAGTGTGAAGTTAGTGGTTTTATTCATCAGAATGGCAATAGAGAGGGCAGGGCTGAGGGCGTGGTGACCTCCCAAGGGCCACTTAAAGCTGGACGTATTGTGGTGTGTGGCGGCGCTTGGGCCGCACAGCTGTTAGCGCAGTTAGGTGTGCACCTGCCGGTAAGGCCCGTTAAAGGGCAGATGATCGCTTACCAAGCGCCGAAAGGGTTAGTGCAACGGGTGGTGTTGAAAGACGGCCGCTATATTATTCCGCGTGCAGATGGCCTGTTATTGGTCGGCTCCACGCTGGAAGAGGCGGGGTTTGATAAGACCACCGACGAAGTAGCCTTGGCCTCCTTGAAAAAGAGTGCAGAAGCCATTTTGCCTGAATTGGCAACTTGCCCAGTGGCGCACCAGTGGGCAGGTCTGCGGCCAGGGTCTCCACAGGGCATACCGTTTATTGGCGCACTGCCTGGATGGCCTAATGTCTTCGTCAATGCGGGTCATTACCGTAACGGTTTGGTATTGGCACCTGCCTCGACCCATTTATTGGTGGATCATCTGCTTGGGCGTGAGCCACTGATTGACCCAGCGCCTTATCAACCTACCCCAGCGCGGCTTAAGCTAATCTAAAGTGTTCCGTCTTTATCCTGTTGCTCTTGTAGAAAACGGTCACGATGCGCTCCTGAGCAGAACCACTGCTCCTGGTCACGGAGCGCTTCATCTTCAGGCACGTGAACGTCGCACCAGCGGCAGCGCACCATTTTGCCACCTTCGTGGCGGTTGAGTGTCTTACTTTTTTCGTCATGCTCAAGTTTGCGTTGCCGGTAGATGCCGTAGAGCTTTAAACCGGCATAAAATAGAACGGCGAAGATAATCAGCCGAATGATCAAGAGGTTCATCCTTTTTTTGCCCCCAAAGTAGGGATTTAAGCGTTGTGAGTGACGCACGGCCTTTGCCAGTTGATGGCCCTTGCGGGACAATGCGTGTATGACGGTGTAACCCTATTTAAAAGATTCTCAAGAGATTTTAACGCCCATGCAAGACTTAACGCTGGTAATGGCCCAACTTGATCCTCTGGTCGGAGATATTCCCGGCAACGCTGCACGTGCTATTGAGGCCGTGCGCGAAGCTCGCATTGAGCACGGGGCAGATATTGTTGTCTTTCCAGAGCTTTTTTTGTCGGGCTACCCGCCGGAAGATTTGCTGCTGCGTCCCTCAATGGAGACCCGGCTGCGTGAGGCCCGTGCGCTTATGGCGTCGAAAATTGCCCGCGATGTGCTGGTCATTATTGGTTATCCCGGTGTTCGTGAGGGGCGCTGCTACAACTTGGCAGGTGTGCTTTATAACGGTCAATGGGAGGGCGAGTACGCCAAGCAAGCGCTGCCTAATTACCAGGTGTTCGACGAGCAGCGCTACTTTACTCCCGGCACAGAACCGTTCGTATATGAGCATAAGGGCGCCAAGTTAGGCATATTGATCTGCGAAGACTTATGGGACGGCGCGCCGGTCAAGGCCGCCACGGCGGCAGGCGCTGAGATTCTTATCACCTTAAATGCCTCGCCTTACCATCAAGACAAGCCCACTGAGCGGCTGCGTTTATTGGAGCTGCACGCCCAAGACGTCAACCGACCCATTGTGTATGTGAATACGATTGGTGGTCAGGACGAGCTGGTGTTTGACGGCGGCTCCTGCTGCGTTAACGCCAGCGGTCAAATTCAGGTGCTGGCGCCGTATTGGCAGGCAGGCCTGATGCCGATTCAGTTTTTGCAAACCAGTGCGACCATTTGGGAACCACAGCCAGGCGAGATTGACCCCGAAGTAGAGCCGGAAGAGAGCCTTTACTGTGCGCTCGTTACAGGGCTACGTGATTACGTCAACAAGAGTGGTTTTGACGGCGTGGTGCTAGGGCTTTCAGGCGGCATTGACTCGGCGCTTTCGCTGGCGATTGCAGTTGATGCACTCGGGCCTCAGCGGGTGCAGGCGGTGATGATGCCTTACCACTACACCGCGGACATTTCCAAACAAGACGCCGCTGAGCAAGCGAACATGTTGGGCGTGCACTATGAGATCATGCCGATTGAACCCATGGTAGAGGCGTTTATGGGCACGCTGGCAGAGAGTTTTGCAGGCACCGAACGGGATACCACCGAAGAGAACCTGCAGTCCCGCTGTCGTGGCGTACTGCTGATGGCGATCTCTAATAAAAAAGGTTTGATGGTACTGACGACGGGTAACAAGAGCGAAATGGCGGTGGGCTACGCCACGCTGTATGGGGATATGGTGGGCGGTTTTAATGCCATTAAAGACGTTTACAAAACCTGGGTGTATCGCCTAGCTCGCTGGCGTAATACGCAATCACCGGCCATTCCTGAGCGGGTGATTGAGCGTCCACCCAGCGCTGAGCTGGCGCCAGATCAGCAAGATAGCGACTCTCTGCCTGACTATGACACCCTCGATGCTATCCTATTGAGCTATATCGAAGGCGACATGAGCGCTGAAGCGATTATCGCTGCCGGGTTTGACGCTGAGGACGTCTATAAAGTAGTCAAGCTTGTTGACCGCTGTGAGTACAAACGCCGCCAAGCGCCTATTGGCGTACGCGTTACGCCACGTGGTTTTGGTCGGGACCGCCGTTACCCTATCGTCAATGGCTGGCAGCCCGGAGATTAATACATTTTTAACGGTAGCCAATGCAGTTAGGCGTGTTTAAAAATTTTCCCATTCAGGCTCAGCCTGCTGACGTTTTACGGCGGGCAGTGCTGGCCTGTTAGCTGCTTGGCCACGGGCTGATATAGGTGCTAATGGCGTCTGTGGCTGCGCTATTTGGTGACTATTAGGTAGTTTGAATACTTCCATCGCATGCAGTAAAGAGTGGGCGTTCTGGCGCAGGCTATTAGCAGCAGTGGCGCTCTGTTGTACCAGGGCTGCATTCTGCTGTGTTACCTGATCCATCTCTGTGACCGCTTGGCCGACCTCTTGTACACCGGCGCTCTGCTCCGCACTTGCGTTGCTTATCTCCTTCATGATGCTGTTTACGCGTTCGATGGCAGCCACAATCTCTTCGGTTGATTTGCTTGCTTCTTCAGCGCGCTCATTACCGTGGTTGACCCTCTCAAGATTGCTCGAAATCAGCGCATTAATTTCCCGTGCAGCGTCAGCACTCCGCTGGGCAAGCCTGCGCACCTCTTCGGCAACAACCGCGAATCCACGCCCATGTTCACCAGCCCGAGCGGCTTCAACCGACGCGTTGAGGGCAAGAATGTTGGTTTGAAAGGCAATTGAATCAATGGTCGAGATAATGCCGGCAATTTCTTGCGAGCTTTTATTCAGGTCGTTCATGGTTTCTACCACCTGATGCACGGCCTCTCCTCCGCGGGTAGCCGTGCGTGAAGCACTTGAAGCCTCTTTGCTGGCTTGCTCTGAGTTCTCAGCGTTAAGTTTTACCGTGCTGTTGAGC
Organism: Vreelandella neptunia; assembly: GCF_022489065.1. GTDB lineage: Bacteria > Pseudomonadota > Gammaproteobacteria > Pseudomonadales > Halomonadaceae > Vreelandella > Vreelandella neptunia_A. The sequence goes on from NZ_JAKVTW010000005.1 coordinate 229,203, forward strand.
TGTTCCATTGCTGAAGCGGTCTCTGCCAGCGAGCTTGCTTGCTGCTCGGTGCGTGATGAGAGGTCATTGTTGCCTGCTGCAATTTGCTCGCTATTGCCAGCAACGGCTTCCGCTGAGGCACGCACTTGGGAGACAATTGTTTGTAACTGATGCGCCATGGCCACTTGAGACGCCATGATGCTGTTTGTATCACCTTTTTTGAGCTTGCCTTGGCTGGTTAATTCACCTCGGCCTATGGCTTCAGCAAACGCTTTGACTTCGTATGGTTCAGCACCTAGCTCGCGTAGCAATTGGCGGGATAAAAACAGCGCAATAAAGCCGCCCACCAATAACGCAAACAGTGTCAATGCTAGCATTTGCATTTGAAAACCAGAGGCAGTGTCACGGGCTGTAGCGGTGGTGGTGTTATTTAATGCCTGCTGAAGATCGATAAACTGATTAATGCGGCTAAGCCACTCAGTGTAGGCGGGCGCTGCCTGCTCTAGCAGCAGCGCTTGTGCATTAGTAAGCTCATCTGCTTGGCGAGCGGCGATCACCTGTTCGGTCAATTCCCGAGTAACCAGCGCTTGTTCATTGATGCTGTTAATCAGGCCCTGCTCTTGTGCACTGCCTGCGTGTTCACTGGCCACTTGTTGCATACCTGTCGTGGCGTCACTGTAGGCGCCACGCAGGTGCTCCATTTCAGCCTCAAGTGCCGCCAGATTGCCGTTACCGGTGGTAATAACGATATCACGAAGCACGATAGCGCGATCATGTACGCTGCCTCGCCAGTCCACGGCAAAGCGCTGTTTTGTACCGTTGACGTCGTTGATCGTCGCTAAATCTCGATCAATTTGATTGACTTGGTAGATGCCCACAGCTGTTAACAGAATCAACAAAACCAAAAGGGCGGAAAAGCCTAGCATTAAGCGTGTGCTTATTCTGGTGTTGCTGGAACGGGCATTAAAAAAAGACATTGATTGCTCCCTGAGGCGCCTTTTAGGCGCTTTATTATGTAAGGCGAATCAATCATATATCGATGTACAATTTTTGTATAGAAAATAATGTTTATGTGTACAAATTTTCTGTCGATCTTTTCGAAAGAAAAAACCACGCCGGAGCGTGGTTTAGTAAGTAGCTGTTTACAGCGTTTAGCGAATAAAAGCTCGCAAAGGCTTAATCATTTTGGTTTAAGTGCTTAGGAATAAAGCGACTGCCTTGCAGTTGCTCGTGGTCTGGCGCGTTTTCACGCAGCACTGCTAGTACTTCACTGGCCCTGTCATCCATCTCCAGGCCTTGATAGCCTTCTACCATCGTGGCTAACGCATCTCGGGTAGCGCTGGATTCGGGGTAGTTTTCGATCACCCAACGGCCGCGCTCAACAGCCGCCAAATACGCGCCTCGGCGTAAATAGTAATCAGCGACATGTAGCTCATGGCGCGCCATCAGTTCACGCAGATAGACGATACGCTGTTGAGCATCTGCCGCATATTCACTCTGCGGGTAACGCTGAATCAGCTCGCGGAAGTCATTATAGGCATCCCGCGAGGCGCCTAAGTCGCGCTTGGAGATGTCGATCAGACGTAGGCGCTCTAAACTGAAACGGCCCGCTTGCCAAGCTGAAAGGCCGCGTAGGTAGTAGGCGTAATCAACCTGAGGGTGGTCTGGGTGAAGGCGAATAAAGCGGCTGGCCGCTGCTCGGGCTTCTTCCCAGTTGCTGTTTTCGTAGTAGGCATAAATCAGCTCAAGCTGTGCCTGCTCGGCATGCGCACCAAATGGATAACGCGTATCCAGCGCTTCTAAGCGCTCAATCGCTATTGGGTAGCGGTTACTGTCTAGCGCCGTACGGGCCAGCTCATAGAGTTCACGCTCTTGTACCCCAGCAAATTCATCTTCCTCTTCTTCATTGGTGTCATTACTCGCACAGCCCGCTAAAAGGGCAAGGCTTAGGGCTAGAACGCCAAAGCGGTTGGCAGCTGAAAAAACGCGCATCATCATCCTCGTTGCTAACAAGCCTCAATCACCAAAAAGCGGCGATGGCCATAAGTAGAAATGGTAGAATAGGTCGCAATCAGCCCACTATAAAACACCTCGGCACAAAACGCAGGCTTAGCGACGTTTCGTCGGGTGTCCGTCATACAAAATGTTTCCATGCATTGGCTGTTTTTTCGCCTTGCTAGGGTTTTTTGCGTTTTAAAGAGGTTTTTCATGGCTCGAATAGTTGAAGACACGCAACGCGTGCCCGCTACGTTAGCCGGTGCGCGGTTAGACCAAGCGGCGGCGGAGTTGTTCAGCGATTACTCCCGCGAGCGCTTAAAAGCGTGGATTAACGCCGGTGAATTAACCGTTGATGGCGTTCACGCCAAGCCAAAGGCCAAGCTGCATGGTTATGAAGTGCTAGCGCTGCAGGCGACCATTGAAGACGATACGCGCTTTGAGGCTCAAGACATAGCGCTGGATATCGTTTATGAGGACGACGCGGTGATGGTCATCAATAAAGCCGCGGGTATGGTGGTGCACCCTGCCGCAGGTAATCCAGATGGCACGCTGCTGAATGCGTTGCTCCACCATCATCCAGCACTGGCCGAAGTGCCACGTGCAGGGATTGTCCATCGCTTGGATAAAGACACCACCGGTTTGATGATGGTGGCGAAAACGCTGCCAGCGCAAACAGCGCTGGTGGATCAGTTGCAGGCGCGAAGCGTGTCACGCCAGTACGATGCAGTGGTCATCGGTAAGCCTGTCTCGGGTAGTACTATTGATGCGCCCATTGGGCGCCACCCTAAAGATCGCAAGCGTCAGGCGGTAACGACAGCTGGCAAGCCTGCTATCACCCATTTCCGTGTGGTCGAACGGTTCCGTGCTCATACCCATGTGCGCTGTAAGTTAGAAACCGGGCGTACCCACCAAATCCGTGTGCATATGGCCCATGCTCGCTATCCTTTAATTGGTGACCCCATGTACGGTGGTCGCGCTAAGTTACCGCCGGGTGCTGCCGAGCCCTTGAAAGAGATTCTGCGTGAGTTTCCTCGCCAAGCGTTGCATGCACGCAAATTAATTTTCAAGCATCCTGTCACTGGTGAAAGCGTTACTTTTCAGGTAGACCTGCCTGATGATTTGTTAATGTTGTTGGATTACCTGCGAGAAGATAACGAGACGATGCGATGAGCGATGCCATTAATTTGCGGCCAACGCTTTTAATACCAGACTGGCCAGCGCCGACAAGCGTACGTGCCTTTGTGACAACCCGTGAGTCAGGGCCTAGTCAGGGTGACTTTGCAGCTTTTAATACCGCTTCCCATGTCGGCGATAATGCAGACCACGTCGCGCTGTGTCGACGTCAGCTGCAAAAAGAGATTGGTGATGAGCGGCCGTTGCTTTGGCTCAATCAAACCCATGGCGCTCGTGTGCAGCAGGTTTATCAACCCGATGCTGCAGATGCGGATGCAGCGATCGCCACCTCCAATGAGTATGCCTGTGTAGTATTGACAGCGGACTGCCTGCCGGTGATGTTTTGTAACCGTGCTGGCACTCAAGTAGCGGTCGCTCATGCGGGCTGGCGCGGCTTGGCTGGCGGTGTGCTAGAAGCGACGATAGCCGCAATGAACTCGGATCCTGACGATATTTTAGTGTGGTTGGGCCCGGCGATTTCGAACGCTCAGTTTGAGGTTGGCCCAGAAGTGTATGGTGCCTTTGTAGCAGTGCATCCTGACACCGCCGATGCTTTTGACCACAGCCCTTACCGTTTGGGCCATTACATGGCCGACCTCTATCGTTTGGCGCGGTTTCGTTTGGAAGCGCTTGGCGTGAATCACATCAGCGGCGGTCACTTTTGTACTGCCTGCGAGTCGCGTTTTTACTCTTATCGGCGTGATGGTGGTAAGACAGGACGTATGGCTAGCGTGATCTGGATCAATTAACGTTAATAAAAGGCTTCAAAAGCCAGTGGATTAAGTGCTCTCCTCTTGAAAAGCGCGGAACTGACGCCATTTAACTTGTCAAGCTAATAGTGATTAGCACGTCTAATGACACGTTATTGGGTTACGCGGTGCGTCCAAACGCACGGCACCCCCAGGAGGAATTCCATGCGTTTTGATAAATTTACCGCCAAGCTTCAAGGTGCGATTGCCGAAGCGCAGTCGCTCGCCGTGGGTCGCGGCCACAATCAGCTAGACCCAGCACACTTGCTGCTGGCCCTGCTCGACACCAAAGACACCGGTATTAAAGCCCTGATTGAAAAAGCCGAGGGCAGTCCTTCGCGCCTGCGCGATGGTTTAATGCAGCAGTTGGATAACTTACCCAAGGTGGGTCAGTTTGACGGCGAAGTGCAGCCATCGCGGGATTTCATCAAGCTTTTCAACTTAACCGACCGCGAAGCGCAAAAGCGCGGCGATCAGTTTATTGCCAGTGAGCTAGTGCTACTGGCGGCGTTGGAAATGAATTCGGCGATTACCAAGCTGCTGAAAGAGGCCGGGATTACCCGCAAATCCCTAGAAGCTGCCATTAACAGCCTACGGGGTGGTGCCACTGTGGATGATGCCAACGCCGAGGATCAGCGTGAAGCGCTCAATAAATACACCATGGATCTTACCCAGCGTGCGCTGGACGGCAAGCTCGACCCGGTTATAGGTCGCGACGATGAAATTCGCCGCACCATTCAAGTGCTGCAGCGGCGCACCAAAAACAACCCGGTATTAATCGGCGAGCCTGGCGTGGGTAAAACCGCCATTGTCGAAGGCTTGGCCCAGCGCATCGTTAACGGCGAAGTGCCGGAAGGCCTCAAAGACAAGCGTGTGCTCTCACTGGATATGGGTTCGCTGCTGGCGGGTGCCAAGTTCCGCGGCGAGTTTGAAGAGCGTTTGAAATCCGTGCTGAAAGAGCTCTCCCAGGAAGAGGGACGGGTGATTCTGTTTATCGATGAGCTGCACACCATGGTCGGTGCTGGCAAAGCCGAAGGTGCCATGGACGCGGGCAATATGCTCAAACCCGCCCTGGCTCGCGGTGAGCTGCACTGCGTGGGGGCGACCACGCTGGATGAGTATCGTAAGTACATCGAGAAGGATGCCGCTCTTGAGCGTCGTTTCCAGAAGGTGTTGGTGGATGAGCCCTCCGAAGAGGATACCGTGGCGATTCTGCGCGGCCTGAAAGAGCGTTACGAAGTTCACCACGGTGTAGATATTACCGACTCCGCGATCATTGCTGCGGCCAAACTTTCGACGCGCTATATCACAGACCGGCAGTTGCCAGACAAAGCGATTGACCTGATTGATGAAGCCGCTTCGCGAATTCGTATGGAGCTGGACTCCAAACCTGAGTCGATGGATCGCCTGGATCGCCGCTTGATTCAGCTCAAGATGGAGCGCGAAGCGCTCAAGAAAGAGACCGATGAGGCAAGTAAAAAACGCTTGGAAGCTTTAAGCGCCCAGATTCACGAGTTAGAGCGTGAATATGCCGATCTTGATGAAATCTGGAAAGCAGAGAAGGCCAGCATTCAGGGGGCAGCGCAGTTTAAGGCCGATTTGGAGCAAGCGCGGCTTGATCTGGAGCAGGCCCGCCGCCAGGGCGATCTGGGCCGTATGTCGGAAATCCAGTATGGCAAGATTCCAGAGATCGAGAAGAGAATTGCTGAAAGCGGCGAGGGAGAGGCGGATACCTCTAGCCACCAGTTGCTGCGTTCCAACGTGACGGAAGAGGAGATTGCGGAAGTGGTTTCCCGCTGGACGGGCATTCCGGTCTCGAAAATGCTCGAAGGCGAGCGCGATAAGCTGCTGCGCATGGAAGAGGCGCTGCACGAGCGGGTGATTGGCCAGGATGAGGCCGTAGAGGCGGTGGCTAACGCAGTGCGCCGCTCGCGGGCCGGGCTCTCCGACCCCAATCGGCCTAACGGCTCATTCCTGTTCCTCGGCCCCACCGGGGTGGGTAAAACCGAGCTATGTAAGTCGCTGGCCAACTTCCTGTTCGATACCGAAGAGGCCATGGTGCGTATCGATATGTCGGAGTTTATGGAGAAGCACTCCGTGGCTCGCTTGATTGGTGCGCCTCCAGGCTACGTCGGCTATGAAGAGGGCGGCTACTTAACCGAAGCGGTGCGCCGCAAGCCTTATTCGGTGCTGTTGCTGGATGAGGTGGAAAAAGCGCATCCGGACGTTTTCAATATCCTGCTACAGGTGCTGGAAGACGGTCGCCTAACCGATGGCCAGGGCCGGACGGTAGATTTCCGTAATACCGTGATCGTGATGACCTCTAACATGGGCTCGGACATTATCCAGCGCATGGGGGGAGACGATAGCGATTATGAAGTAATGAAAAACATGGTCATGGAGGTAGTGGGCAACCACTTCCGGCCTGAGCTCATTAACCGTATCGATGAAGTGGTGGTGTTCCACGCCCTTGGCCAAGAGCAGATTCAAGCGATTGCCGGTATTCAGTTGGAGCGCTTGAAAGTACGCCTTGCCGAGCATGACCTGAAGCTTGAAGTAAGCCCTGAAGCCATGGCGCAGCTGGCGGTAGTCGGCTTCGACCCAGTGTATGGGGCGCGGCCGCTCAAGCGGGCGATTCAAAGCCGTATTGAGAACCCGCTGGCACAAGACTTGCTGCGAGGCAAATTTGCTCCGGGCGATACCATTCATATCACTGCCGAAGAGGGCAAGCTGGTGTTTGGCTAAATTTTTATGCCACTTTTGCGCAATTGAATAGGGAAAAAGCCCCGCTAGCTTGGCTGGCGGGGCTTTTTTAATGGCTTCCTGCGACCTTTGTTGCGTTTGGCCTTCTCGGAGGTTGACAGGTTGAGGGCGCTAATGGAATCTTGTCGGTTCCTGATTTGCGGGCGCGGACTCAACGGGCAACCCCTAATCCCCGCGCGAAGGGTAGGCGAAAGCCTCTACCCGCCGAAGGACTTCCGGGTTTGAGCTAACCGCTCAGCCTGGCCAACGCCCCGACACGGCGAACTGCCGTGAAAGGGAGTGAGTGATTTATGTCGCCATAATCCACTCGCTCCCAATAAGAGTGCAGGCCCTAACCGGGCCTCCTGCCAGGGTTTGGCATCAGGTGTCGGCTTGGGCCGGCAGCGGCATACCGCCGCACTCGACACCGTGCCCAGGTGGGTACGGATCGCACTCGAGACCTCTAGGGGAGAAATACAGTGGAACTGCTTTCCGGCGCAGATATGATTGCCCGCTTCTTGCAAGATGAGGGCATCGAATACATTTATGGTTACCCCGGCGGTGCAGCGCTGCATATTTACGATGCACTCTTCCGCCAGGACAAGGTGAAGCACATTTTGGTGCGTCACGAGCAAGCGGCGACTCACGCAGCGGATGGCTATGCCCGCGCCTCGGGCAAAGCCGGCTGCGTGCTTGTCACGTCAGGCCCCGGTGCAACGAATGCCGTCACCGGTATCGCTACCGCCTACATGGACTCAATTCCCATGGTAGTGCTGTGTGGCCAGGTGGCGAGTCATTTGATCGGTGAAGATGCCTTTCAGGAAACCGATATCGTCGGTGTGACACGCCCGATCGTGAAGCATAGCTTCTCAATCCGTCACCCGTCTGAAATTCCGGAAGTGTTGAAAAAGGCGTTCTACCTGGCGTCGACCGGTCGCCCCGGCCCGGTGGTGGTCGATATCCCAAAAGACATGACCGCCCCCACCGAGCGTTACGAATATGTTTACCCGAAAAAGGTAAAACTGCGTTCGTACAACCCGGTCACCCGTGGCCATACTGGGCAGATCAAAAAAGCCGTCGAGATGATGCTGAAGGCTAAGCGCCCGGTGTTTTATACCGGTGGTGGCGTGGTAACGGGCAAAGCCAGCGAAGGTTTGACCGATCTGGTCAAGCAGCTGGGTTATCCGATCACTACCACGCTGATGGGGATTGGCGCGTACCCTCAAAGTGACCGGCAGTGTTTGGGCTGGCTGGGCATGCATGGTTCTTATGAATCCAATATGGCTATGCACCACGCCGACCTGATTATTGCCATCGGGGCGCGTTTTGATGACCGCGTGACCAACAGCACGTCGAAGTTCTGCCCCACAGCTAAAATCATCCATGTTGATGTGGATCCGAGCTCGATCTCTAAAACGGTACGTGCCGATGTGCCGATCGTTGGTCCGGCCTCCAGCGTTATCAACGAGATGATCAGCTTGGTGCAAGGGCATAAAATTGCTCATCCTGAAGCACTAACGGAATGGTGGCAGAAAGTTGACGGCTGGCGCGCCGACCGTGAAGGCAAGCTTTATGAACCGTCCAAGCCCGGCGAAGCGCTTAAGCCACAGGAAGTGATCGAAGCGCTCTGCCGTGTTACTCGAGGCGAAGCCTACGTGACCACCGATGTTGGTCAGCACCAGATGTTTGCTGCTCAGTACTATAAGTTTGATAAACCCAACCGACTGATCACCTCAGGTGGTTTGGGCACCATGGGCTTTGGCTTCCCTGCTGCCATGGGGATCAAGCAGAACTACCCAGATGATGACGTAGTATGCGTTACCGGTGAAGGTAGCTTCCAGATGATGATGCAGGAGCTGTCCACCTGTAAGCAGTATGGCGTGGGCGTTAAGATCGTCAATCTGAATAACGCGTCGCTTGGCATGGTGCGTCAGTGGCAGGACTTGAACTACAAGTCGCGCCACGCACACTCCTATATGGAGTCGCTGCCGGACTTTCATATGCTGATTGAGGCGTATGGGTTTACCGCGATTACCGTTACCACGATAGACGAGCTTGAACCAGCGCTTGAGCGTGCTTTTGCTGATAAGCACGAACTGGTGTTCCTTGACGTGAAGGTCGATCCCTTTGAGCACGTCTATCCGATGCAGGTGCCGTTAGGTGCTATGCGCGACATGCTGCTGTCTAAAACGGAGCGTACCTGATGCGTCATATCATCTCGATTCTGTTAGAAAATGAACCGGGTGCGCTGTCACGTGTGGTCGGGTTGTTCTCTCAGCGTAATTTCAACATTGAAACGCTTAACGTAGCGCCGACAGAAGACCCGTCGCTATCGCGCTTAACGGTCACCACCGTGGGTGATGACCGAGTGATTGAGCAGATCACCAAGCACCTCAATAAGTTGATCGATGTGGTTAAGCTGGTGGATCTCACCGAAGGCAACCATATCGAGCGCGAGTTGATGCTGGTGAAGGTAAAAGCGCTAGGTTCTGCCCGTGATGAGGTGAAGCGCACGGTAGATATCTTCCGCGCGCAGATCGTCGACGTGACGCCAAGCCTATATACCGTTCAGATCACTGGCGATGCGGGCAAGCTGGATGCTTTCCTGCAGGCCATGGCGCCGGTGGGTATTCTTGAGGTTGCCCGTACTGGGGTTTCCGGTATCGCCCGGGGCGATAAGGTTTTATCGCTCTAAAAACGAAAACGCACAGTCATATAGCTAGCACTTTAACGTAAGCATAAGCGTCGCTTCTTTACCGGAGCGGCGCTTTTTTTGTTCTTAGCTGGTTAATGCTAGCCAATGTTGGCCCATAGGCGTCAATGAAGCAATTGGCTGGCTGAGTGGCGCTCACCGTGTAGAATGAACGTGATCACTGTTCCCGTGACTTCACTTTTAATGGATGAAACCTATGACACAGGACGCTCGCGATCAAGAGCACGTTAGCCCAGAACAGCCAAATTCTGCTCAGACAAGCGCTGATCAGCCAGATAATACTGCTCAGTCAGATAATGCTGATCAGTCTGAAGTAGTGGGCAACGAGGATTTGGCAACTGCATTCTTGCGTGAAACGGAAGTGGTTGAGGAAACCGTAGAAAACGGCAAAAAGATTCGCCGCAGAGGTATCTATTTACTGCCTAACTTGTTTACCACTTCGGCACTTTTTGCCGGGTTCTTTGCAGTTGTCGCTGGTATCAATGGCGATTTTACCTCGGCTGCCGTCGCGATCTTTATTGCCATGGTACTGGATGGCTTGGATGGTCGTGTCGCACGAATGACCAATACGCAAAGCGAGTTTGGCGCTGAGTACGACAGCTTGGCCGATATGATTTCATTCGGTATGGCACCGGCATTAGTCGCCTTTACTTGGATTCTGCAGGATATTGGTAAGACCGGCTGGGTAGTGGCTTTTCTCTATGTAGCCTGCGCGGCGCTTCGCCTTGCGCGCTTCAATGTTCAAATTGGCAGTGTCGACAAAAAATGGTTTATCGGATTACCAAGTCCCTCCGCAGCAGCGTTAGTAGCGGCCAGCGTGTGGACCTTCCATAGCTTTGATGCTGATGCCTTTGGTTTCAAACTATTGATGTTGGTAGTGGTTGCAGCGGCAGGCGTACTAATGGTGAGCAATATCCGCTACTACAGCTTCAAAGATCTCGACTTTAAGAAGCCGGTACCTTTTGTTGTGCTGCTGGCCATCGTTTTGGCTTTCGTTATGATCTCCGTTGAGCCTTCGGTAATGCTGTTATTGCTGTTTGGTGCCTACGTGGCTTCAGGCCCTGTGTTAGCCGTTATGCGTAAGGCCAAAACCAGCAGCTAGCACTTTTCTGCACCTTTTTTGACAGTTATTTCACAACAGCTCTTGCCAACCCGGCCGTGAAACCGTAAAGTACGCATCCGCTGCCGGGGACGCCAAGCGTTACCAGCGGTGGATGAAGTGTAAAAAGCTTCGGTTTGTCAGGAGGTTAGCGTCGATTGATCGCTCGCTTCCCTCGCTGGAAACGGCGGTTGACAAACACCAGGAAGTGCGTAGAATACGCCTTCCTCGCTGAGGCCCGCCAGTTCAACGGCAGCCCGGTTGCTTTCACAGCAACCACGTAGCGAAACCGCTCTTTAACAATTTGATCAGGTAATTCATGTGGGCGCTTGCTGATACGGTGAC
>NZ_JAKVTW010000050.1 GCF_022489065.1 Vreelandella neptunia
AGCGAGAAGTGTTCAGGGAGTCCGACATCAAGAGAGCGGTAGCCTTCCTAAGAAACCCGTTGACCGGGGTCTGATATTGGGGACAATTCAAAGCCTAATGATTGCGCACGGCGTTGTAAGTTGCGAACAATACGTTGATGGTAGCGTTCCTCATAGTAGTCAGCACCAGGGTCTTGATAAACCCAGCCGTAGCGCAGGACGTTGTAGAATAAAACGGCAATTTTCCTTGCTGTCGCAGTGACAGCTTTGGCCTTGCCTAGGCGACTCGCCAATCGGCGGTAAAAAGCACCAAGGCCTGTTTGAGAGCGCCCAATCGTGGTAGCCGCCAGACGCAGCAAGGCAGCTGCTCGATTCTTGGTTCGTCGGGTTCTTGACGATAGCACTTTGCCACCAGAAATCTTGCTTCCCGGTGACAACGCTAGCCAAGAGGTAAAGTGCTTGACCGTGGGCCAGCGACTCATATCGGTGCCACACTCGCTAATTAGCTTGAGTACCAAGTAGGGACCAAGACCATGAATCTGGGTTAGGTCAATGCCCAGCACCTGAAATAGAGCACTGCGTACATCGAATGCCGGTGCATTAGGGTTGGCATCCCGATGCCGAGCGGCAGGCAGCGAGCTTTCCGGCATTGGCGTTGCAAGTGAAAGCCGTTTGAGAGTCGCTTCAATAAACTGATCGCATTCGGCGACATGCTCATGGTAGGTGTCGTACAAGGAGAGAGACTGACGCAGTGCGAGTAGATGTTCCTCGCGGTAGTGGCCCTCCAAGCTTTGACGAATTGTTTCCTCGCTGGCTTTACAGCGCGGATCACGAAAGGAGGCTAGTACAACGGAGTCATGCTGCCCCTGGGCAATAGCGCGCAGAATCCGCATCCCTGTTTTACCGGTGATATCGGACACAACATGATGAAGTTGCAAGTTCATCTCCATCAATGCTTTCTGCATATGCTGAATATGAGAGGCACAATATTCCAGTAACCGTTCCCGCTGGCGTAGTAACGCTCGTAGACTGGCAAGCTCTTGAGTCGGACGAAAGCTGCCACGTAGCAGGCCATAGGAATGCAAGCGTTGCAGCCACTGTGCATCGTTGATATCTGTCTTACGCCCTGGGACATTCTTGGCCTCACGGGCATTGACCAAAATCACGTCAAAACCGCGTTCTTCCAAGAGTTCGTAAACGGGGATCCAATACACCCCTGTCGATTCCATTGCGATGGTCACGATGTTCTTTTCCGCTAACCAATCAGCTAGGCGACGCAAATCGCCCGTAAAGGTATCAAAACGTCGTACCGGTTGCGGATCCCGATCAGGGGGGATCGCTACAACATGAAAACGTGAACCAATATCTATCGCTGCGGCATTAGGGTGGACGACTTGTAGCTTGTCCCGTTGATGCGTGGAACGGGAGGATTGACGAGCCATGACAGCATCTCCTCAGCAACCGTAAATGACGGAAGGGCCAGAGGAGGTGGCGTTGATAACATCTACCTTCCTAACCGGGATCACCTCAAACGGTGTCGCCACTTTCAAGTCCAGAACGCCACCCGAGCCACGTTTTTTAACGGGGTCGACCACCAAAAAGCCAACGGCTGCGCCCCTGGCACCCAAGCTGAGTATAGGGCGCCGTCGGGTTTCTGTACCTACAAGCGGGTGCCAACCCATAACGGTTTTTTA
>NZ_JAKVTW010000051.1 GCF_022489065.1 Vreelandella neptunia
CTGGTATTTTTGAAGCGCAAGCAGATGGATACTTTGAGCTTACTGAAAGTGGCAGGCGGGTTGCACATGACCTCTGTAAAGAAAAAGATGACCCAATTTTCTAGACCTGAGCTTCAAACCAAGCTGATCTACTCGACTCAGTAACCCGAACCTGAGCGCTGGCACTTTAGTTATTTTAGCCATTACTGAATGTCCGCACTTGGCCGGGTAACGACGGCCCGAAATAGGCCGTCGTTCAGCCTCATCAAACTTCAGTCTGTTCTGCCATTTCTAACGCGTCATCTACCTCTATCCCTAGATACCTGACAGTGCTTTCCAGCTTCGTGTGACCCAGGAGCAGTTGCACTGCCCTTAGGTTTTTCGTGCGACGGTATATCAACGACGCTTTAGTGCGGCGCATCGTGTGCGTGCCATACACTGACGCATCTAAACCTATTTCGGTGACCCATGCTTTCACGATACGGGCATATTGGCGTGTTGAAAGATGCTTTGCGCTATTGATGCGGCTGGGAAACAAGAAGTCTTCGTTTCTAAGTTGAGCAAGCTGTATCCAGTCCATGATAGCAATACGCGTTTGCTCGGTTATTTCGAACTGGACAGGTCGATGCGTTTTTTGCTGCATCACGATGGCTCGTGGGGATATGCACGCACCATGGGCTATATCCCGGACTCGTAAATTGACAAGGTCGCAGCCCCGTAATTTGCTATCAATGGCTAAATTGAAGAGGGCAAGGTCTCTCGTCTTTTTGGCAAGCTGTAGGCGCACACGTATAGCCCAGATATCTCGAAGGCGCAGAGGCGACTTCTGAACAACTAATTTGCCTTAATTCCAAGGTGTAGGTGTACAGGAGATTTCAGTCAAAACGTTCATGGCATGTTCCTCCATCAGGTGGAGGTCAAAGAATGGCTCAATTCATGCTCGTCATGTGCTAAGGTTAATTTATAGACGGGGCTCGACCCAAAGCGGCTATTTCTTCGGGAAATGCAGCGGGCAAGTTAATATGTTAGGGGGAGAGAGTGGCTGAGACTTTGCAGATAGCTTTTTATATCGTTAGCCCTATTGGGACATTTCTTGCAGTTGCGACGGCTTACTACGCGATCTATCGCCAAACAAAGCCGTGTGTTGTCGTCTATTATGAGCCAAACCCTGACACAACCAGCCTGATTGATCTCGTAATACGGAATATCGGGACGGGTACGGCGAGAGACATATCCTTTTCAGTACCACTTCCCATTTTATGCTGGGGCATAGAAAAGCCCGACAGTAGCGAGAGCAAACAGATTGATCACAAAATCCCCTTTTTGGCACCAGGGAAAGAGTTGAGATTCAATGCAGGGCAATATGGTGGTCTGAAACATAGAGTACAGGATGGGATTGGTGTAAGTACTCAATACACCTTTCGAACTCCGTTAAGATCAAGCAAAAAAGGCACGGACTCTTCAATGCTGGATGTGAACTACATGAAGCATGCTGGCACCAAGAATAGTGCAGCTCAGGACTTATCTGATGCTCTGAAAGGAAAGAATCAAACAGTATTTATCAACATGAATAAGAGCTTGGCTAGCATAAGTAAAACTTTATCGGAGCTCGCAGAAAAGAGGGA
>NZ_JAKVTW010000052.1 GCF_022489065.1 Vreelandella neptunia
GTGACGCATCGTTTAAGGAGGTGATCCAGCCGCAGGTTCCCCTACGGCTACCTTGTTACGACTTCACCCCAGTCATGAACCACACCGTGGTGATCGCCCTCTTGCGTTAGGCTAACCACTTCTGGTGCAGTCCACTCCCATGGTGTGACGGGCGGTGTGTACAAGGCCCGGGAACGTATTCACCGTGACATTCTGATTCACGATTACTAGCGATTCCGACTTCACGGAGTCGAGTTGCAGACTCCGATCCGGACTGAGACCGGCTTTAAGGGATTCGCTGACTCTCGCGAGCTCGCAGCCCTTTGTACCGGCCATTGTAGCACGTGTGTAGCCCTACCCGTAAGGGCCATGATGACTTGACGTCGTCCCCACCTTCCTCCGGTTTGTCACCGGCAGTCTCCTTAGAGTTCCCGACATTACTCGCTGGCAAATAAGGACAAGGGTTGCGCTCGTTACGGGACTTAACCCAACATTTCACAACACGAGCTGACGACAGCCATGCAGCACCTGTCTTACAGTTCCCGAAGGCACACCAGAATCTCTTCCGGCTTCTGTAGATGTCAAGGGTAGGTAAGGTTCTTCGCGTTGCATCGAATTAAACCACATGCTCCACCGCTTGTGCGGGCCCCCGTCAATTCATTTGAGTTTTAACCTTGCGGCCGTACTCCCCAGGCGGTCGACTTATCGCGTTAACTTCGCCACAAAGTGCTCTAGGCACCCAACGGCTGGTCGACATCGTTTACGGCGTGGACTACCAGGGTATCTAATCCTGTTTGCTACCCACGCTTTCGCACCTCAGTGTCAGTGTCAGTCCAGAAGGCCGCCTTCGCCACTGGTATTCCTCCCGATCTCTACGCATTTCACCGCTACACCGGGAATTCTACCTTCCTCTCCTGCACTCTAGCCTGACAGTTCCGGATGCCGTTCCCAGGTTGAGCCCGGGGCTTTCACAACCGGCTTATCAAGCCACCTACGCGCGCTTTACGCCCAGTAATTCCGATTAACGCTTGCACCCTCCGTATTACCGCGGCTGCTGGCACGGAGTTAGCCGGTGCTTCTTCTGCGAGTGATGTCTTTCCTACCGGGTATTAACCGACAGGCGTTCTTCCTCGCTGAAAGTGCTTTACAACCCGAGGGCCTTCTTCACACACGCGGCATGGCTGGATCAGGGTTGCCCCCATTGTCCAATATTCCCCACTGCTGCCTCCCGTAGGAGTTCGGGCCGTGTCTCAGTCCCGATGTGGCTGATCATCCTCTCAGACCAGCTACGGATCGTTGCCTTGGTGAGCCTTTACCTCACCAACTAGCTAATCCGACATAGGCTCATCCAATAGCGGGAGCCGAAGCCCCCTTTCTCCCGTAGGACGTATGCGGTATTAGCCTGGGTTTCCCCAGGTTATCCCCCACTATCGGGCAGATTCCTATGCATTACTCACCCGTCCGCCGCTCGTCAGCATCTAGCAAGCTAGATCTGTTACCGCTCGACTTGCATGTGTTAGGCCTGCCGCCAGCGTTCAATCTGAGCCATGATCAAACTCTTCAGTTTACAAT
>NZ_JAKVTW010000053.1 GCF_022489065.1 Vreelandella neptunia
ACCAACGCCTGGCTCACCTAGCCTTCTTCGTCCCCCCATCGCAACCATGTCCGGTACGGGAATATTGACCCGTTTCCCATCGACTACGCCTTTCGGCCTCGCCTTAGGGGCCGACTCACTCTGCTCCGATTAGCGTCGAACAGAAACCCTTGGTCTTCCGGCGAGGGAGTTTTTCACTCCCTTTATCGTTACTCATGTCAGCATTCGCACTCGTGATACCTCCAGCGAACTTCTCAATTCACCTTCATTGGCGTACACGACGCTCCTCTACCGCTCATCCTATAAGGATGAACCCGTAGCTTCGGTACCTGGTTTAGCCCCGTTACATCTTCCGCGCAGGCCGACTCGACTAGTGAGCTATTACGCTTTCTTTAAAGGATGGCTGCTTCTAAGCCAACCTCCTAGCTGTCTGAGCCTTCCCACATCGTTTCCCACTTAACCAGGATTTCGGGACCTTAGCTGACGGTCTGGGTTGTTTCCCTTTTCACGACGGACGTTAGCACCCGCCGTGTGTCTCCCACGCGTTACTCACCGGTATTCGGAGTTTGCCTCGGGTTGGTAAGTCGGGATGACCCCCTAGCCGAAACAGTGCTCTACCCCCGGCGGTACTACATGAGGCGCTACCTAAATAGCTTTCGAGGAGAACCAGCTATCTCCGAGCTTGATTAGCCTTTCACTCCGATCCACAAGTCATCCAAATCTTTTTCAACAGATCCTGGTTCGGGCCTCCAGTTGATGTTACTCAACCTTCACCCTGCTCATGGATAGATCGCTCGGTTTCGGGTCTATATCCAGCGACTGTGTCGCCCAGTTAAGACTCGGTTTCCCTACGGCTCCCCTATACGGTTAACCTCGCCACTGAATATAAGTCGCTGACCCATTATACAAAAGGTACGCAGTCACAGAACAAGTCTGCTCCTACTGCTTGTACGCACACGGTTTCAGGATCTATTTCACTCCCCTCTCCGGGGTTCTTTTCGCCTTTCCCTCACGGTACTGGTTCACTATCGGTCAGCCAGGAGTATTTAGCCTTGGAGGATGGTCCCCCCGTCTTCAGTCAAGGTTTCTCGTGCCCCGACCTACTCGATTTCACATGATCAGATTTTCGACTACGGGGCTATCACCCGCTACGGCCGCGCTTCCCAACGCATTCGCCTAATCAGTCACATGCTTAAGGGCTGGTCCCCGTTCGCTCGCCGCTACTAGGGGAATCTCGGTTGATTTCTTTTCCTCAGGGTACTTAGATGTTTCAGTTCCCCTGGTTCGCCTCGTACATCTATGTATTCAATGCACGATACTGACCTTATGGTCAGTGGGTTTCCCCATTCAGAAATGCCCGGGTCACAGGTTGTTGCCACCTCACCGAGCCTTATCGCAGGCTACCACGTCTTTCATCGCCTCTGGCTGCCTAGGCATCCACCGTGTGCGCTTCATTGCTTGACCCTATAACCCGAAGGAGTCTGGATGTCGCAATGATAACGTT
>NZ_JAKVTW010000054.1 GCF_022489065.1 Vreelandella neptunia
TATATCCATGAAACTGTTGCTACTTGAAGATGATGACTTGCTAGCGGAAAGCTTAGCAGAGAGTCTCAAAGACAACGGTTACCTAGTTGATTTGGCCGCTTCCTTGAAAGCGGCCAAGTCGCTGATGGCAACCGAGCATTATGAACTGGCGATCTTAGATGTCGGTTTGCCCGACGGCTCAGGGCTGGATCTGCTCGCCCAGTGGCGCAGGCAAAAACGCGACACGCCTATTTTGATCCTGACGGCCCGCGATACCTGGGAAGATAAAGTTGTCGGCCTTGAGACGGGGGCCGATGACTATCTCACCAAGCCCTTCCACGAAGCCGAACTGATGGCCCGGCTGAAGGCCTTGCTACGCAGGCCGTCTGGTCAGTTATCTCAAGTGATCACGCTTAACGGCGTTTCGTTGGATGGTGCTGGTCAACGAGTGTGTCTAGAAGGTGAAACGTGGCGTTCGCTCACGGCGACCGAGTTTCGGTTACTACGCTACTTAATGCTGCATCCTGATCGCATTCACTCGAAAGAGCAGCTACTAGAGCAGCTCTATGCATTGGATCAGGATGCCGCCGCGCCTAACTTGGTCGAAGTCTATGTCGCTCGTCTGCGTCGTTATCTAGGCAAATCCATTATCCAAACTCGCCGCGGCCAGGGGTATTTCTTTGCTTCACATTGATCGGCGCAGTTTACGTTTTCGACTACTCGCCTGGCTAGGCGGCGTGGCGCTATTCGTGGTGGTGACGACCTGGCTACTGCATGGCATATTGTTACAGAATCTTGCTCGGGATTTTTTGGGTGAGCGTCTTCAGCGCGAAGCCAATCATGCGGTCGCACAGCTAGAGCAGGATCAATCGGCTGTCCCGACTGCGCTAGACTCGGTTAGCCAAGGCTATCAAGTCTTTCATCATCTCTACGTACTCCGCTTTAACGGCTTGATCAGCGCTTCTGACCCACAGTGGCAACAACAGCTGGCACCGTTGCTAAATGAAAGCGGCGATGCCCTAATAGACGTGAATCGTGGAACGCAGCACATGCTCGTCTACCGACGTCATTTTGAGTGGCAGGGCACACAGGGTGTGCTGCTAGTGGGTGAGGATTTTTCTCAAGTAGAAGCAGGGCTTGCAACTTTGCACTGGTGGGTAGGTGGGATTGCCGCTGTGCTTTTAGGGATGCTCATCATACTCAATATGCTAGCGGTTAACCGTGGGCTCACGCCACTTTGGCAACTGCGTCAACAACTTGAAGCCTTGCGATCAGGCAAACGTGATCGCTTGTTATTAGTAGCCCCTTCCGAGCTAGATGAATTAGTCGACCAGTTGAACTGGTTTATGGATGATATCGATCATCGATTACAACGCTCGCGGGAATCAGTCGCCAATCTTTCT
>NZ_JAKVTW010000055.1 GCF_022489065.1 Vreelandella neptunia
CAGACCCATGAAACTGTTGCTACTCGAAGATGATGATTTGCTTGCAGAAAGCTTGGCAGAGAGTCTCAAGGACAACGGTTACCTTGTCGACTTGGCCGCTTCATTGAAAGCGGCCAAGTCGCTGATGGCAACCGAGGATTATGAGCTGGCTATTTTAGATGTCGGTTTGCCCGATGGGTCGGGGTTAGATCTTCTCGCTCATTGGCGCAAGCAGAAGCGCAGTACGCCTATTTTGATTTTGACGGCGCGCGATACCTGGGAAGATAAAGTTATCGGACTTGAAACCGGAGCCGATGACTATCTCACCAAGCCTTTCCACGAAGCCGAACTTATGGCTCGCCTGAAGGCCTTGTTGCGTAGGCAGTCTGGTCAGTTATCTCAGGTGATTACGCTTAACGGTGTCTCGTTGGATGAGGCGGGTCAACGCGTGTGCTTAGAAGGAGAAACGTGGCGTTCGCTAACAGCAACGGAGTTTCGATTACTGCGCTACTTAATGCTTCATCCAGACCGTATTCACTCGAAAGATCAGCTACTAGAGCAGCTCTACGCCTTGGAGCAGGACGCTGCCGCACCTAACTTGGTGGAAGTCTACATCGCTCGTCTGCGCCGTTATCTCGGTAAATCAGTCATTCAAACGCGACGTGGTCAGGGGTATTTCTTTGCTTCACATTGATAGACGCAGTTTACGCATTCGGCTACTCGCATGGCTAGGCGGCGTCGCGCTACTGGTGGTGGTCACCACGTGGCTATTGCACGGGATCTTTTTACAGAGCCTGGCAAGGGATTTTTTAGGTGAACGCTTACAACGTGAAGCAAACCACGCGGTCGCGCAGCTAGAGCAAGACCAAACGGCTGTACCGATTGCGCTCGACTCGGTTAGCCAAGGCTATCAAGTCTTTCATCATCTCTACGTACTCCGTTTCAATGGCTTAGTCAGCGCTTCTGACCCGCAATGGCAGCAACAGCTGGCTCCGTTGCTAGATGAGAGCGGCGATGCCCTAATAGATGTGAATCGCGGAACACAGCACATGCTCGTCTATCGCCGCCATTTTGAGTGGCAGGGCACGCAGGGTGTGCTATTGGTGGGCGAGGATTTTTCCCAAGTAGAAGCAGGGCTTGCAACTTTGCACTGGTGGGTTGGTGGGATCGCCGCCGTGCTTTTAGGGATGCTCATCATGCTCAACATGCTAGCGGTTAACCGTGGACTCATACCACTCTGGCAACTGCGCCAACAACTTGAAGGATTGCGATCAGGCAAACGTGATCGCTTGTCATTAGTAACCCCTTCGGAGCTAGATGAATTAGTCGACCAGTTGAACTGGTTTATGGACGACATTGATCTTCGTCTGAAGCGCTCGCGAGAATCGGTCGCCAACCTATCA
>NZ_JAKVTW010000056.1 GCF_022489065.1 Vreelandella neptunia
GGTTCTTCGTCACTTCACGTGGATTTGGCCTGATCGAATAGGCGGCCCACCGGGCTGCCAATCAGGTAGATCATGGCGATAAAGTTGGCCTCGTTCCGGTAGCCACGTGCTCGTGACCGAGCCGCTTGGAACAGACCATTCATTCCTTCCAGTCTTGCGTTCGTCAGTCCCGAGAGCCAGCGTCTGACCACCGCGTCGGCGTGCCGCTCAAGCGTCGCCAGGGCTTTCCCCATCGGCTTCAGCAGTGACTTTTCAGACACCGCCGCCTGCATGACCTTGAGGTAGTTCGTGATGCGCCACCGAGCCGCTCTGGGCGTTGGAGCCTTCTGGATCCAGCGTAGCTTCTCCTTGATCACCCAGGCATCGGCCGTGGCGCTCTGATCGGCCACCAACTCCTGGAGCGCCGAAAGCTGTTTGGGTGTCAGGTTCTTGTTATCCAGGTTCTTCAGCAGGGCCCAGCGCAGCGACTTGGGGTGCCCCTGCTCCCGGCGCTCTTTCTTGCGTACCTCGTCCAGCCGCTTGGTGAAGGTCTGTACGATATGGAACCAGTCGACCGTTACCTCGGCCTTGGGAAGGTGCTCGGTCACGCCGCTAAGGAAGGCTGGCGACATATCGCAGACGACCTCGACCACATTATTCGGGTCGCCGCCATGGGCCGCCAGGAAGGCGCTGAAAGCCTGGATGGCATCCTTGCCGCAGCCTGGGACGGCAAAGATAACCGGTTCCCGCTTGCGCTGCATGTCGAGGAACACCGTGACATAGCGATGACCGCGCCGGGAGGCGGTTTCGTCCACGCCGACCGTCACCACCTTGGACAGATCCAGTTCCCCCAACATGCGGCCAACGTAGTGGTGCACGATGCGCCATAGTCGTTTGTCGGAAATCTCCAACTGGCGGGAGACGGCCAGTACCGGCATCTCCTTGACCAGTGACATGGCCGCTTGCTCGAACAGCAGGGTAAAGTCGCTGCCCGGCCGGGCCCAGGGCACCTCTATGCGCTTGACGCCATGGTCAGGACACTTCGTGCGCGGCACGCGAGCATGCAGGTAACAGTGATGCTGAAAGAAGTTCAGATGCCGCCAGGTTTTGTCGGCAAAGTCATGAGCTTGGCAGGCCTTACCACATTCTGGGCAGGGATAGAGACTGCCTCGCTCTGCCTCGACATAGAGGTCCAGGCGGTGGGGCGACACGGCGGTATCCAGGTACTGGTTCTTGAGGATCCAGGGCGCTTCCAAGCCCAGGCCGAGTGTTAGAATCTGGGTGCCGTCCATGTCATACCTCCTGCCGCTGTGGAGGTCATATTCTGGCCCAGCTCAGGGGGCGAATTCCACACCCAACGTCGAAGAGCC
>NZ_JAKVTW010000057.1 GCF_022489065.1 Vreelandella neptunia
TGAACCGCCCCGGTTATTCCGGAGACCGGTTTGTTTGAGTCAAGCAGCTTCACCCGACTCTTCCAGTTGACGATAATACGTCCTTTCTCGTTCTGCTGGTGGAACGTTTCCGATGGGTTCCAGCAGTCGGCGGTTGTTGAACCAGTCAACCCACTCCAGCGTGGCATACTCAACGGCATCCAGTCCCCTCCATGGGCCACGATGATGGATCACCTCCGTTTTGAACAAGCCGATGATGGTTTCAGCCAGCGCATTGTCGTAGGAGTCGCCGGTGGTGCCGACTGAGGCATTGATACCCTCGTCAGCCATACGCTCGGTGTAGCGGATCGAGAGATATTGGCTTCCCCTATCACTATGATGGATCAACCCTTGTCTGTGTTTTCGTGCCCACAGAGCTTGCTCCAGAGCGTCCAGCACCAGTGCCGTTCTCATCGACGTCGCTACACGCCAACCCACGATACAGCGTGCATAAACATCGATAACGAACGCAACGTAAACGAAGCCAGACCAGGTAGCGACATAGGTAAAATCGGCTACCCAAAGCTGATTAGGACGCATAGCCGTAAAGTCACGTTTCACTAAATCAGGTGCCCGTTTCTGGCCGGGATCACTGAGGGTCGTGAAGGGGCGTTGGCCTCGCACCACGCCGCGAATTCCTAGGCGGCGCATGAGCCGTTCTACAGTGCAACGAGCAACATTAACGCCTTCACGGCGGAGTTGCCGCCAGACCTTACGGGCACCGTAGACGCAGAAGTTTTCTTCCCACACGCGCTGAATCTCAGCGGTAAGAAACGCATCCTGTCGATACCGGTCTGCCCGCCGTTCAGGATCAGCTTCAAGTGCCTTGTGGTGGTAATACGTCGATGGGGCGATTGGCAGTTGACTACAAATCGACTCGACCCCGAACTGAGCACGATGCTCGTCGATAAATGACACCATCAATTGGGTTTGCGGTCGAGCTCCGCCTGGGCGAAAAAAGCAGCCGCCTTACGGAGAATTTCATTAGCGCGCTTCAATTCGACGTTTTCACGCTCTAGCTGCTTGAGTCGTTCATTTTCAGGCAGGTTAACCGAGCTGTTTTCCTGCGTGAGTTCTGTGCGTTTGCACCAGGCTCTCAAAGTCTCTGGTGTACAGCCGAACTTGCTGGCAATGGAGCAGATCGCCGCCCACTTGGACGGGTATTCGCCTTGCTGTTCAAGGACTAATCGAACAGCTCGCTCCCGGACTTCTGGGGAATATCGTTTTGGTGAGTTCATAACTCCATCCTCTCAAGATATGGAGTCTCCGGTAAAGCCGGGGCGGTTCA
>NZ_JAKVTW010000058.1 GCF_022489065.1 Vreelandella neptunia
TGATCCTGCCCAGTAACGGTGGACACCTCAAGAACGTCATACGTTACGATGAGGTGAACCATGGCAAGATCGACAACATCAATGAAGAAAAAATCATATACCCGTTACTCAGATGCCTACCGGCAAGAAGCCTTAGCGCTTGCGGATCGCATTGGCGTTGCAGCAGCGGCGCGTGAGCTGGGAATACACGCGAGTCAGCTCTATCAGTGGCGATCTAAAGCACAGCTGCAGCAAGACACATCCGAGCGAGAGCGGTCGTTGGCAGAAGAAAACGCCCGCTTGAAGCGCCAACTAGCCGAGGCAAATGAAGAGCTGGCCATCACAAAAAAGGCCGCGGTGTACTTTGCGAAAAGCCTGAAGTGAAGTACGCCTTTATCCACCGTCATCGTCAGGCGTTCAGTATTCAGCGTATGTGCCATGTTGTCGGGGTCGCTCGGAGTGGCTACTACGCTTGGCGGCAACGCGAAGGCGCATCGTCCCCAAAACGCAGCCAGCAAGCCATTATCGATCAGCATGTGGCCAAGGCTTATCACCAACGCAAAGGCCGCTCAGGCGCCCCGAGACTAACGCTAGACCTGCGAGATGATGGGATGCCGATCAACCGTAAGACGGTGGCTGCCAGCTTACAGCGTCAGGGCCTGCGCGCTAAAGCAGCTCGTAAGTTCAAGGCCACCACGAACTCACGGCATTCGCTGCCAGTCGCACCGAATCTACTAGAACAAAACTTCACGGCCTCAGCTCCTAATCAAAAGTGGGTGGGTGACATTACCTACTTGGCGACGGGCGAAGGCTGGCTTTACCTGGCAGTGCTCATTGATCTTTACTCTCGTAAAGTGGTCGGTTGGGCAATGAGTGAGCGTATGACGGCCGATCTTGTCTGTGACGCGCTACAGATGGCGCTATGGAGACGCAAAATGCCCAAAGGCGTGATAGTCCATTCGGATCGAGGTAGTCAGTACTGTTCCACGCGTTACCAATCGCTGCTTACCCGGCATGAGCTTACGTGCAGCATGAGCGCCAAAGGCAACTGCTATGATAATGCCTGTGCCGAAAGCTTCTTCCACAGCCTCAAGGTTGAAGCGATCCATGGGGAGCAATTTACAACGCGAAACGATATGAGGCGCCAGGTGTTTGAGTACGTCGAACTGGACTACAACAAACAACGGCGGCACAGTGCTATTGGGATGATCAGCCCAGAGGCCTTTGAAGCCCGAATGATCGCTTAAACCAGTGTCCACTGTTGCTGGGTAAGATCA
>NZ_JAKVTW010000059.1 GCF_022489065.1 Vreelandella neptunia
TTGTTGGATGCAGACTCTGAGTGCAACACTCGTTAATGAACAGCGGGTGGATTGTCTTGATGCTTCGCTAACAACTCACCCAGCACTTCAATCGGACATCTAAAGTCAAAGCGCTTCCGAGGTCGCATATTCAGCTGTAGCGCAATAGCATCTAGCTCTTCTTGAGTGTGCCGAGAGAGGTCGGTTCCTTTCGGTAAATACTGTCGTATCAGGCCGTTGATATTTTCATTGCTACCCCGTTGCCATGGGCTATGCGGATCACAAAAGTAGATAGCAACGCCCGTTGCCTGGGTGATGTCTGCATGTTTGGCCATTTCCCGCCCCTGGTCGTACGTCATGCTTTTACGCGCCGCTATCGGCATCCGGTTGAGCGCTGCGCTAAACCCTTCCACCGCCGAGGTGGCCGTTGCATCGTTGAGTTTGGCTAGAATGACGTATCCACTGCTCAGTTCGACTAGCGTGCCAACCGCAGAGGCATTGTTCTTACCTTTGATTAAGTCGCCTTCCCAGTGTCCTGGCATGGCACGCCTCTCGATCTCTGGCGGTCGAAGGTGGATGCTCACCATATCGGGGATTTGCCCACGCCGATCAACTTGGCCACGACGAGGTTTACGCGTTGATTTACCTTGGCGAAGGCAGTGGATCAACTCTTTCTTAAGCTCACCCACAGGTAACGCGTAAATGGCGCTGTAAATCGTCTCGCGACAAACGTAAGCATCTTCAAATCGGGGCATTATCATGCGTCGGAGCTTGCCTGCGATTTGCTCTGGAGACAAGCGGTGGCGGAGCATATACGTAACCAGTTCAAAGCGTCCACTGCCCAGAAGCAGCTTGCGCTTAGGGCGGCAAGCAACACGCCTGGCACAACGATGGGTGTGCGCATGACGAGCATGATAAGTACCGCGCTGAGTTTGATTGCGACGTACTTCGCGGCTGATGGTGGATGGAGATCGTTGCAGCATATTGGCTATTTGTCGGAGGCTCATCTCCTGCCAAAGGCTGACCTGTATGGTGGAACGCTCTTCGATACTGAGTTCTGTATAAGCCATAAATCCAACACCTTACTAAAATTTTAAGGTGTTGCACTCAGTTTCTGCGGCCAAG
>NZ_JAKVTW010000006.1 GCF_022489065.1 Vreelandella neptunia
GATAGTGGGTATCGGGGTAAAACCCAGGAGAAAACAGCAGCAGGCCATCGACATTGTCGTCTGTGAACGCATGAGAGGTGACTAGGTTACCGCCGGTGGAGAAACCGCCAAGCCAAAGCTCATCGACCTCGGCTGCCAGCAGTTTGGCGTGATGGGCAATGATTTTTTCCCAATCATCATTATCAGGCAGCATCAGGTCGGCGGGGCGTGTGCCGTGGCCAGGCAGAAGAATGGAGCGAACCAGCCAGCCGTCATTCGCCATGGCGGTGGCGATATCGATGAAATACCACGGGCTTGCGCCCAGTCCATGAACTAACAGGATGCCGCGTTTCGCCGGTTTATCAGGGCTGAGTTCGAACGGCGTATTGAGCTGTATTTCAAGGTCGCGGTCTTCACTGATGAAAACGCGGTTATTCGCAATCCATGCACGTGTATCGTGCACATATTGATCAAAACTCTCCTGATCATAGCGAGGCAGATTTTCTGAGGGTTGAAAACCCGCGGAATCCGGCGGCACAGCGCAGGAAGTCAGCAGAAAGAGTATGAAAAGTAGAACGCTAAGGCGGCTAATCATGGAACCCTCTCTGTAGGTGCTTGCCTCTAACAGAGAGTCACAAATGTGCTCCCTCTTACTTAGCATGGTCGGGCAGACGGGTTATGTAGTGTTTAACGAGTAGCGTGATTATGTTGACTGTTACGGTTATTTAACTGTTTAAGGCAAACCCCGGTAGCACTGCCTCGGCCTCGATAGCGATTAACCATTCCGGTTCTGCCAGGCCGTACACAATCAACCAAGTAGCAGCCGGCGGGGCGATGGGGAATCGATGCTTCAGCGCCTCCATCACTACTTGCTGGTCGTAGCGTGCGGATTCGGCTAAGTAGATTCTCAACATCACCACCCTAAATAGATCTCCACCAAGGCTTGATAGCAACCGTTCGATATTGTCCAACGCCGCCTCAGTTTGTTCGGGCAGTTCGGGGCCCGCCAGCTCTCCTTTGGTATCCACCCCAGCCTGGCTAGACATCAGCACCCGGGTGCCTCCCTGAACGACTACCGCTTGGCTATGACCTTCTGACAAAGTATTGGGCAGGTTGGGCGGGTTTAACGGTTTGCGTCTTAAAATTTGCATGACCACCTCCTTAGTAAGTTCGTAGGGTCGCTTGTAAGGATGACCATTCAATCGCGCCTGATACTCTGTTGGATGAGTAATGGCCTCTGGTTGTCAGCATGTATTCAATACATGCAGTCAACGTCGTCGCTAATTTGTATTCTGGTTAAGAGCGTCTATGTTCGACGAGCCTATGGTTCCACTATCGGCCTACTTTTCTTTCTCGTTTCTTACTGGTATTACGTTTTCGCCAAACCGCACTGCAATTCGTAATACCAACCATTTAAAGCAGGACTGCCGTGAGCGTCTTGAGTGTGGCTGCAGCACGTGCGGCACAGTTTAGTTTTCGGAAAATGCTCTCAACATGGGCACTGACAGTGCTGTGGCTGATACCCATGCCACTGCCTTTTTAAATGGCCTTAGGTGGGCGTTCATCTTGACGATGGTACATTCGTTTGCTGGTAATATTTTCGCGGGAATCGCTTTCACTGGCCTCGTTTTCTCTGCATAAGGTCATTATCAACCCGGGATGGGCGTTATGGGCCGAAAGCTCCCAGCCGTGCGCCATGGCAATCTCTTGGCAGATGGCCAGCCCTAAGCCTGCTCCATGGTCGCGCCGATGCGCTCCACGCCAGAAGCGTGAGAACAGCAGGGCTAATTGCTCTGGTTCAACGC
The DNA here is from genome assembly GCF_022489065.1 of Vreelandella neptunia. Taxonomy (GTDB): domain Bacteria; phylum Pseudomonadota; class Gammaproteobacteria; order Pseudomonadales; family Halomonadaceae; genus Vreelandella; species Vreelandella neptunia_A. Next base: position 1,785 of record NZ_JAKVTW010000006.1, read on the forward strand.
CTGGGCCACGGTCACGCACAGTTATTATATTTTCCTGGATCTCCATGCTGACTAGAGATTGCTCGGGGGCATGCTGAATAGCGTTCTCCAGCAAGTTCTTGAGCAGGGTGAAACATGCCCCGCGATCAGCCTGCCATGTCACATTGTCGTTGGCGGCGAGTACCGTTAAATGCACGTCGGCAGACTCCGCCATGCGTTGCAAGTAGGTGGAAGCTTCGTGGGCAATGTCGTGCATCCGAACCACGGTAAACTGGTAGTTGTGTGCCTCGCTCGCTTCGGCCAGAAGTAGCAGTTGTTGCACCTGCCGCGTCATGTATTCGACATCGCTCAATAACGCCTCGCGATCATTCTTACCATCCGCGATCAGTTCAATCTGTGCACGAATCAACGCCAGTGGTGTTTTTAACTCGTGCGCGGCATGGGCGAGAAACTCCTGCTGGAGACGGTAACCCCGCTCAAGGCGTTCCAGGGCGTGATTGAAGCTATCCACTAGTGGCGCAATCTCCGCGGGCACCGCGTCCGTATTCAGTCGTGCGTTGATGGAGCGCGGCGAGATGGCCGCCGCGGATTTGGAAACATCACGCAGCGGCTTGAGGGTTAAGCGCAAGGTAATGTAGGCGCATAAACCGAAGGCAGCGAACATGACAAAACCAAACACCAGTACGCCTGCTACGACCGGTGGAAAGGCAACGAGATAGAGGACATCAAAGAATCTTGCGCTGGCGGCGAACTGCAGATACCACGTTCTTCCACCATGCTCAAAGGGCTGCGTAGCACTGTAGAAAGTTCTGTCATCATACTCAAAGGTAAAGTTGCCACGCGCCAAACGCTGAACCTCTCCCTTGGCTGGCCAGAAAGTTTCTTCGGCACTCGAGACCACCGTCACGTTCCCGGCATCATCCAGAATCCGATACGCCGTCTCGCGTTGTGGGCCTTCGAATAGCCAAGCGCGGTCTTTCATACTGGCGTCGAAACCGACGGGCTGACCACTACTGTCGAACTGGATATTATCTACCATCCCCTCCGCCGCGTCGGCCAGGTCCATACGAGCCAGTAGATCGCTCTGAAGCATCGCTGCTGCGGCAATTACCAATAGGGTGATACTTAGCACCATGCCCGCCACATAGGCCAACAGCACTTTCAGCCTCAGGCTATTTAGCGTCATCCGCTTGACGAAGCGCATACCCCATTCCTCTTACGTTAGCGATCCGCTGGCGCGAGCCGATGGCAAGCAGCTTGCGGCGTAAACGGTGTAGGGCCACATCCAGGGCGTTCGGTGTCACCGCCTCACTAAGCCCCCATGCCGCTGCTTCCAGCGCGCTGCGGCGAACGACCTCATCGTGCTTGTATAACAGCGACTGCATGATGTGCAGCTCCGCCGGGGCGAGGGTAATGCTCTTGTCGCCGTTGAACAGAATGCCGCTTTCAATATGTAGTCTCAGATCACCATGACTGGGGTCGATGGGGTGGAACTCCGCAGGGCGACGCAGCAAGGCCCTAACCCGTGCCACCATTTCGTCCATGGCAAACGGCTTGGGCAGGTAGTCGTCGGCGCCGGCTTCGAGTCCTTCTACCCGGTCATGCAGCGCATCGCGCGCTGTTAACACCAGGCAGGGGACGCTAAGGCCCGCGTTGCGCAATTTCTTGAGCAATAGCAGCCCATCGCCATCCAGTAAGCCACGATCGAGTACCAGCGCCTGATAGGGCATCTGCTGGACAGCAGCCCAAGCCGAATCGATGCGATCAACCACATCAACGGCGATGCCTGCGGCCGCTAACCCTTTGCACATTAAATGAGCTAGTCGGTCGTGATCCTCGATCAGTAGTATACGGCTCATCAGAATGTATAAAGATAGCCAACTAACACGGCGTTTTGGGTCGAGCGATCTACCAGCGGACTATCTTTGATTTCGTCAGCCAAGCTCGTGACCTCAACACCTATCAGCACAGAGTGATGCTGGTCAAACAGGTACATGCCGCGCACCCCCGCCTCGATATTGACAGCCGATTCCCCTGAATAGGCAGGGCGATCGAAGCGAACCTCACTATCACGAACGCCGAAGTAGTAATCGACGTACTTGTCGTCCTGCCAGGATGCCCCCACGTGAGGGGTTAGCATTATATGTTCGCCGATTTGCCACGTTCTCTCCAGGCCAAGATCGAAGCGCTGCCCGTCACTGTTGCCGGAGACGTCGGTGAGCCATTCGGCGCCTACATCAACGAAGTTGGTGTTCCACTCCATCTTTGCCCCTGCCCAGAAGCCGCCCTTGCGCTCACTCATGTCGTTGAGAATCGGGGCATCGCCTTCCTCGTAACCGCTACCATCATACTGGGCGACGATACCGAAATTGAGTTGTTGGGAGTCGCTGATGACAAGACTCGGCAGTTTGAATTCGATTTCTGGACCGAAAACACTAATGTACCGGTTTTCGACCTGGAGCAAGGGGAAGGGGGTGTTTTCCCTGTCGATACCAGCATAAGGATCCTGTTCGCTTATTGCGCCTACGCCCAATCCCCAAGTGGTTTCGTCTGAACTCTCTTCGTCGGCGAACGCCAACGGAGAAGCAATAACAAGACCACCGATAAACGCGGCTGTCGTCAATCTTGTAGTGGTGAGGCGGCTGTTCAGCAATAGCGACTGATGAGAACTCATGGTGGCACTCCTGGCATGGTTTGAAAGTGAGGGTAGTGTGCAAGTGAGATTGGTATGAAAGTGCCATCATCAGGAGCGCTATCTTACGCGTTTCTTACTGGTGCCGATTTATTTAAAACGTTACGTCAGTAAGAAATGAGAAAGGAAGACAGGCCGATAGTGGTTCAACTGAAATTCTTGGATTTTCTTTTTCATCAATGAATTGAACCCTTTGCAACAGGCCTGGATTATGCCATTTCCAAAAAGAAAAAGTTGTTTCGGCATTATGATTGCCGTGATCGCTAGCGCCGCCGCGTTGGCATGTATTCAGGCGGTGTCATCGGAAAGCGATGCCATCGCCGAACCGACGGCGCAGCCCTCACTATCCGTCAACGTGACGACATTAGAATCTCAGACGCTTCCGACCACGATTGCGGCCAATGGTGATATCGCTGCGTGGCAAGAGATCATTATCGGTACCGAAATCGGTGGCCTGCGGCTGGTAGAGGTCAAGGTAGGCGTGGGTGATGAGGTCACGGAAGGGCAGGTGCTGGCCGTGTATAACGCCACGACGGTGCGCGCAGAGCTGGCGAGGAGCCGCGCCGCCGTGGCGGAAGCCGAAGCAACGCTTGCGGAAGCGAATGCCAACGCCCAGCGCGCCCGCGGTTTGAAAACCACGGGATCGCTTTCAGAACAGCAGATTCAGCAATACGAAACCGCCGAACTCACCGCCAGGGCGCGGCTAGGCGTTGCGCAAGCGCAGAATGAAGCCCAAGAACTACGTTTGGCTCAGACGCAGATAGTCGCCCCGGACGACGGTTTGATTACCTCCCGCACGGCCACTGTTGGCGCTGTTACCGGCGCCGATCAGGAGCTGTTCCGATTGACGCGCCACGGTCGGCTGGAGTGGCGGGCCGAGGTCGCCGCTTCCGATCTGAATAAGCTGCGACCCGGCCAGGATGCCAGGGTCACCCTGTCAGGCGGCTACGAGCTCGAAGGACGTTTGCGTACCATCGCGCCGCTAGTGGACACCGCTACCCGTAATGGCCTGGTCTATGTCGACCTACCGTTAAGCGACGTTGCCCGGGCGGGAATGTTTGCTCGGGGTGAATTCGAGCTGGGCATCCGACAAGTATTGACGCTACCACGATCCGCAGTGCAGATCCGTGATGGCTTTGGCTACGTTCATCGGGTTAGCGGTGAAGGCCAAATAACGGAGCAGAAAGTTGCCTTGGGCCAACACACGGAGGATCGAATCGAAATTCGCGCCGGGCTTGAACCCGATGCCCGGGTGGTCGCCTCTGGCGGTGCTTTTCTCGGCGACGGTGACCAGGTGCGGGTGATTGAGGAAGAGCCATTTCATTCACCTCCAACGGACGGTGCCGACGCCGAGGAGGGGGTATGACGCTCAATACCTCATCCTGGGCGATTCGCAATCCTATTCCGGTTGTTCTGCTCTTCATCCTATTGACCTTCTGGGGGCTCATCTCCTTCCGAGGCTTGTTTATTCAGGATTTACCTGATGTGCAACTGCCCCTCGTGGAGGTCTCCGCCTCATTGCCGGGAGCGGCCCCCGCCTTAATGGAGAACGAGGTTGCCCGCAAGATCGAGGACGCCATCGCTACCGTCCCCGGCGTCAAAAACATCTCTACAACGCTGACGGATGGCAATGCCGATATTGCTATCGAATTCAGGTTGGAAAAGTCCTTACAAGAGGCTATTGAGGACGTGCGCGACGCTGTTGCTCGCATCCGCTCGGAGCTACCCGCCGACCTGCGCGATCCAGTGATTCGGAAGGGGGAGTTTTCCAGTGAGCCGATTGTACGCTACGCGGTGACCTCCTCTGTTCTAGACGAAGAGGCACTCTCCTGGTTCGTCGATGACAAAATGACCAAGACCGTATTAGCGGTGCCCGGTGTTGGTTCGGTTCGGCGTATCGGCGGGGTCGATCGCGAAGTCCGCGTGGCATTGGATCCGGATCGCCTGCTGGCGATGAACACGACAGCGTTGGATATCTCACGGCAGCTGCGTCAGGCGCAGTTGGAGGCCCCCGGTGGCCGTGTGGATGTCGGCGGAGCCGAACAGGCCGTGCGCATCATCGCCAACGCTGAATCCGCAGCCGAGCTGGCGACGATGGAGCTGGCACTCAGCGATGGCCGGCGTATTCGTCTTGATGAGGTGGCAACGGTGACCGATACCGTTGCCGAGCGGCGCTCAATTGCACTCTTGAATGGCGTGCCCGTCGTCGGCTTAGAGATGACGCGTTCCGAGGGGTACGGTGAGGTGGATGTGGCCGAGGGCGTGCAGTCTGCGCTCGCAGAATTGCAGGCGCAATATCCTCATATAGAGGTCGAAGAAGCCTTTAATTTCGTCGGGCCGGTGCTGGAGAACTACCAGGGCTCCATGCATATGTTATTCGAGGGTATGGCGTTGGCGGTGCTGGTGGTGTTCTGCTTCCTGCGCAATTGGCGTGCCACACTGATAGCGGCGGTTACGCTTCCGCTGTCGATCATCCCCACCTTCGCTTTTATGCACCTGATGGGCTTCTCGCTGAATGTGGTGACGTTGCTGGCGCTCTCGCTGGTGATCGGGGTGCTGGTGGATGATGCCATTGTCGAGATTGAGAATATCGAACGGCACCTGCTAATGGACAAGCCCCCGCGCCAGGCTGCTATGGATGCGGCGGCGGAAATTGGCCTGGCCGTCGTCGCCACCACCTTTACGCTAATTGCCGTTTTTCTACCCACGGCATTCATGAGTGGTACCGTCGGGCTATTCTTCGTTCAGTTCGGTTGGACGGCCTCGGTAGCGGTGCTGTTTTCGCTGCTGGTGGCGCGCCTGCTGACGCCCATGCTGGCTGCGTATCTACTGCGCAAACCCCAATATCCCTCGCGAGAACCAACGTGGATTAGCGTCTATCTGGTCGTCGCCCGTTGGTGCCTGGGCCACCGAAAGATAACGCTTATCGCGGCGACGGTCTGCTTTGCAGGAGGTATCTGGCTGGCCTCGACCCTACCGGGTACCTTCATACCCCCCGATGATAATTCCCAGACCCAGGCGACGCTTACCTTGCCGCCCGGTAGCACCTTTTCTGAAGCGGCGGCGCTTGCCGAGCAGGCACGCTCACGACTAGTGACGCAACGCCATGTAGTCAGCGTTTTTGCGGCCATCGGTGAGAACTCCGGCAGCAGTGACTCTGATGTGACCTCTGTGGAACTGACCGTTGGTTTGGCGGATCGCGCAACCCGCGCGGGCATTTCGCAGCAAGACATAGAGCAGCAGTTGCGGGTTGCACTCGCCACACTTCCCGGCGTGCGAACTCGCGTAGGCGATGAGGGGGATGGTTATGAGTTGGTGCTCGCCGGTGAGGATAGCCGGGTGCTTGAACTGCATGCCCGCCAAGTCGAGCGCGAGATGCGCGCCATTCCCGGCATCGGCGCGGTGAGTTCGACGGCCAGCCTGGTCAGGCCTGAACTCATTGTACGCCCTGATTTTGCCCGCGCCGCCGACCTTGGGGTCTCGGCTCAGGCCATCGCCGATACGCTGCGCATCGCGACAGTGGGCGATAACGCTGAGGATCTTCCTAAGTTGAACTTCAGCTCGCGTCAGGTGCCGGTGATGGTCCGGCTGGCGGATGCCGCTCGGGAGGATATAGCGACACTTAAACGGCTGCCAGTGCCTGGTGCGAACGGAACAGTGCCGCTGGAGAGCGTGGCTAACGTTGAGTGGAGCAGCGGTCCTTCGGAAATCACCCGGCATGATCGTCTGCGCAACGTCAATTTCGAGGTAAGCCTGCAAGGGCAACCTTTGGGAGAAATCGAACAAGCCGTGCAGGCACTGCCCAGTTTACGTCAGTTGCCGCGCGGTGTGTTTCAGGCAGCAGAAGGCGATGCAGAGGAAATGGCGGAGCTTGCCTCAAGCTTCGGGATTGCCATGCTGACCGGCGTGCTGTGTATCTATATGGTGCTGGTGCTGCTGCTCAAGGATTTCACGCAGCCGGTCACCATTCTGGTGGCGCTAGTGCTCTCCGTACCTGGGGCTTTCCTGGCGTTGTTCCTCACGCAGACGCCAGTGTCGCTGCCGGCCATGATCGGATTGATCATGCTGATGGGCATCGCCACCAAGAACTCAATCCTGCTGGTCGACTACATCATCATGGCCCGTCAGACGCATGGAATGGATCGCGGGGAGGCTATTCTCGATGCCTGCAAGAAACGTGTCCGGCCGATTGTCATGACCACCATTGCCATGGGGGCAGGCATGGTGCCCATTGCTTTGGGATGGGCGGGTGACCCCAGCTTCCGGGCACCCATGGCCTTTGTGGTCATTGGGGGGCTGATTACATCGACGCTTTTGAGCCTGCTGGTGATTCCTGTTGTTTATAGCTGTATCGATGATTTTGTGAGCTGGCTGCGCTGTTGCTGGAAGCGGCAGCCATATCAGGAGATTAGGCAAGCATAATAATGTTAGCGCTTACACTCGACGTTGAGTTCTATGGTAAGTCCGTTAATCGTGAATGCTGGAATGAATCCAACCTCTCACTATGAGCTACGGATGAACTCACATCTTGTTAAGCATCTCCACCGCCTGATCGAAGTGCCCATCGCGCTCCGCCCAGCGCAGGAAATTGACCTTTTCAACCAGAATTTCCTTGGGAGTCGGTTGCTGGCTAAACAGCATCATGACTTCTTCGATGTAGTCATTGAGCGGCATATAGCCTTCACGGGTCGACTGGCCTGGCGTCAGCTCTGTCTGTACGGCGGGCGGAGCTAGCTCTATGAGCTCGACCTTGCCCTTAAGCTGTTCGCGCAGGGAGATTGTGTAGGAGTGGATGGCTGCCTTGGTGGCGTTATAGGTGGGCGTGCGGCTTAACGGCACAAACGCCAACCCGGATGAGACGTTCACGATTGCCGCGTCTGGCTGGTTTACCAGATGGTCGGTCAGTGCGTTCGTTAGCCGGATCGGCCCGAGCAGATTGGCAACGACTGTCTGCTCGGCATCGCTCAGGTCGCGAGTGCGGGTCAAGTCTTCGCGCCGCATAATGCCCGCATTGTTGATCAGCACATTGAGGTTGGGATGCTCGGCGACGACCCGCTCTGCAAAGGCGGTAATGGCTTTTGGATCCTCGACATCGACGACCATCGCGTGCATGTTGTGCTGGCCTGCAATGGTTTCCTCCAGCGTTTCCATACGCCGACCGGCGACGATCACGGTGTTGCCAAGCGCGTTAAAGCGTAAAGCAAGCTCACGGCCAATCCCGGAGCCGCCACCGGTGATAAGCATAGTATTTCCTGATGTTTTCATGGTTTCACTCTCCGTCTATTTTTAGGACTCAATGCCACTAATGTTTTAACAATTCGGTGGCGGCGGGTCTTGCCAACACCTGCGCAAAACTTGCCTGATCCTGCAGGCGTGAAGAAAAACCTCCATCACCATGCTAACGTTGAGTCGAAAGGCTGGAGGAAAGCTTATGAACTCACTCAAACAGGCGGTTCAAGCGTATGCCAAGCGCCACGCCAATGGCGATGGCTTGGTGTTAACGCCGGTGACGGGGCTCAGCATGATGAGCGTCGATACCGCTGCCGGTGATTTGCAGTCCATCTACAAGCCAATGGTTTGCCTGGTATTGCAGGGGGCCAAGCGGATGACGGTGGGGCTCCAGCAGAGGGTGTTATCTGCCGGGCAGTCAGCGATTGTGAGTGCAGATATGCCGGTCGTTGGGAGGATTGTGCAGGCGAGTCATAGCGAGCCTTATCTGGCGGTCGCGGTCGAGCTGGACATGGTGATCATGCGCGAACTGGCCGCTCATATGGGGAGTGCTCACGCTCAGCGAAGTTCAGAGATGCAGACGCTATTTGCCGAAGACACTGAAGCCGAGGTGATGGACTGCGCATCAAGGCTGATGAAACTCTTGGATCGCCCCGATTCAGCGCCGCTACTACGCCCGGGTATCATGCGGGAGTTACATTATTGGCTGCTGTCAGGGCCTCATGGCGCCGCTTTGCGGGAGATTGCCGATCCCGATAGCTATGCGAGCCGCCTTGCCGACGCCATTGCCATCTTAAGGGCTGAGTACACATCGCGGGTGCCGGTGGAGCAACTTGCGACAGAGGCGGGCATGAGCCTTAGCTCGTTTCATAAGCACTTCAAACACATGACGTCGCTAACGCCGGGGCAATATCAGCAGCGGCTGCGTTTGATCGAAGCGCGCCGCCTGATGCTCGATGAAGGGTGTTCCGCGAGCAATGCCGCCTTCGAGGTGGGGTACGAGAGCGTATCGCAGTTTACCCGCGAATACGGCCGCCTTTTCCAGGCACCGCCCAAACGCGACGCGTTGCGCTTACAAAAATCTAGCGAAGCTGCCAATATCCCCGCAGTGTCGTCGCAACGAATCGGCGCTTGAGCCGCATGGCTTGTTTACTCAGGTAGCCTTGCAATGACCTTGATTTCAAAGTCGAACCCCGCCAGCCATGTCACGCCGACCGCCGTCCAGTTCGGGTAAGGTTTTTCTGGAAACGCGCGTGCCTTGGCTTCCAACCAGATAGGGAATTGGGCTTCGGGGTCGGTATGGAAGCTCGTCACATCGACAATATCATCGAAGCTCGCGCCCGCTGCTTCCAGTACTCTCTGTAGGTTGTCGAAAGCAAGCTGCACCTGAGCGGCAAAATCTGGCTCGGGCGAGCCGTCTTCACGGCTGCCAACCTGGCCCGACACGAACAAAAAATCGCCCGAGCGGATAGCGGCGGAATAGGTATTCTGTTCATAAAGTGCCTGATGGCCCTGGGGAAAAACGACGTCACGCTTAGCCATGTGAATCTCCTTCAGTAGGTCGAAGCCGACCCGTTGTTTACGATGAAGTCACTTTAAGCCTGCATTTATGCTGGATAAACGGCGAATTCTGTTCAACATTGTTTGTAGATTTCAAACAATCACAAGGTGTTTGGCACAGCTATGGATCGTTTTAACGCAATGCAGGCATTCGCTCGGGTCGTGGAGACGGGCAGCTTTACCAAGGCAGCGGAAACACTTCACATGAGCAAGACCAGCGTGACGCAGCTAGTACAACAACTAGAGGCACGGCTGCGCGTAAAGTTGCTCAACCGCACCACACGCAAGGTTAACGTTACGGCGGACGGCGCCGCCTACTACGAGCGCGTTATCAAGCTTCTGGCCGATATGGATGATGCTGAAACCAGCCTTTCCAATGCGTCAGTGCTGCCTCGCGGCCGACTGCGAGTGGACGTGCCCAGCCCGTTTGCACGGATGATCCTGATTCCAGCCCTGCCCGCGTTCCACGCCCGCTATCCCGATATTCAACTCGATATGGGGGTGAGTGATCGCATGGTGGACCTGATCGGGGAAAGCGTTGACTGCGTGGTGCGCGGTGGAGAGCTTACCGATTTATCGTTGATGGCACGCCGCGTGGGCGACCTGCCGCTGGGTGTTTACGCGGCACCGAGCTATCTGGAAAGGGCTGGCTTGCCTTTGCACCCACAAGAGCTGTCGCTCCCGCCTCACTACATTGTTGGTTTCAGGTGGGCACGCACGGGCTTGGTGTTTCCCTATGCCCTGCACCGTAAAGAAGAGCGTGTCACCGTGCAGGGGCGCTATGTGATCTCGGTCGATGATGGGAACGCTGGGCTTGCCGCAGGTCTAGCGGGGCTCGGTGTCATTTGGTTGCCGGAGTACATGGCCAAAGAGCACGTATCGCGTGGCGAGCTGGTGCGTTTGTTTGATGATTGGCACCTCGATCCCATGCCTATGTACGTCGCCTTTCCACCGAGTAGGCACGTTAGCGCCAAGCTGCGCGTGTTTATCGATTGGGTCGTAGAGTTAATGGCTCAGCATGCGCCTAGGATTGATCGGCAGTGATGGTTAAGCGTTTGTGCGTCGGCTGCTCCGCCATAATACGCGCTAGGCGCTCCAGGGCTAGTTCGAGCCGCTCGATCAAGCCCTCCAACAATACCCGACGGTCGGCGGGTACGTTACCGTAAGCCTCTATCGCCGCTTCCAATTGTCTATCTGCTTCACGAATCCCTTGTGGCTGGCGCCCGTTGGCGCTCTCTTCAAACCCGCTCGCCAGCGTGCTTAGCAGTTGCTGATGTGCATCGCGGATGATGGGATGCGGGGCGTCATCCAGCCGGTCACGCAGGCGCAGCGTGGCGGTGCCTAGATCAAGCCCGGTCAAGCCAAGAATAAATAGATGGCGTTGCTCTTCTGGCAGCATGTCGTCGTGTTGGGCAAGCTGCAGCAGGCGATCTGCCATGTGACCGCTGAAGCGGGTTTCGGCATCGCGAATCGAGCGCCGCGTTAACTCATGAATATCTTTCGAAATAGCGTTGATCAGACGCCGACGTCTAAGGCGCGTGCCCAGCCCTGGCAGCAGACGAAAGGCCATGACCACGCAGCTGAGCCCTATCACCACCGCCACCACTCGGTTGGCGAAACTGTCGAACGAGAAGTCCATGCCGTTGCCGGGCATGGTGAGCAGGATATTGAAAATGGTAAATGCCAGGCAGTAACCCATGGTCGCCGGATTGGTGGCGCCCAGCAGGCCTAGAAACAGCGGCGTGCCAAACAGCATGGCCAGCATCGGAAAGCCATTGGCCTGTGAGAGCAGCACATGGCCGAACAGAAAGGCGCTGGGGATTGCCGCCAGCATGCCCTTGTAGAACATCATGGTAATTGCCAGCGGATTGTCACGGCTGGCGAAGAAAGCGGAGAAGAGCGTGCCCAGCATCATCGCGATCATGGCGCTTTGCCAGGCAGTGACAATCCAGAAGGTTGCCAGCAGCGAAAATAGCAGCCCCGAGCGGAGGGCATTGATACTGGCGGCGAGGTGGTCACGGTGCCAGGCCAGTGGCGAAGAACGAAGCTTATGGCTCGCCGGTGAGGCAATCGCCTCGCGGGCGTCGAGCATAATCATGGCGTGACCGATCGATTCACGTAGCCCCAGGCGGAGACGACGGTCGAGAGGGGCTAAGCTGGCTTCTTCTTCACTTTCATGAACCCTATGGCGTAACGCCTGCAGGGCTTTGCGGGCGTCAGCCACTCCTTTGACATGTTCGGCATCGCGAAAACCATCCGCTACCTGGCCCGCGAGCTCGATACTTTCAGGGGCAAGGCGGTCGGCGTGGTCGTGCATCAATTGGTGAAGCGCCTGCAGGTTGGCGAAAAAGCGCAATGTGCGCCGCGTTAGCACGTGGGTTGCGCGCACTCGGCCGGGGCCTACCGGGCCTTCAAAACGGGCGGCCTGGCTATCGGTTTCAAGCAGCGTTAGCGGCCCGAGACTACTGCGCAGTGCCTTCTGCATGGCAGCTATATCATCGCTGGCTTCTAAGCGCAGGGCGGCGTGTTCGAAGGCTTCGTTGATCACGCTGTCGGCCTGGGTGGCAAGGTGGGTGCCTACATGGGAAGGCCAGAGCAGTGAGCTGACCAGCATGGCGCACACTGCACCCAGCCCCAGTTCAGTCAGGCGCGCCACGGCGATATCGAAAATTCCGGCGGGCGAACTGCCGCTGGAGATCACCACGATTAGCATCGCTGTCACCGCGGCCATCAGGCAACCATAGGTGTAGTTATTACGCCACAGCGAACCGACATAGGTGCACAGCATGATCCAGCCGGTCAGCACGATAAGGGCAGGTATTCGGGCCTGGGCAAAGAGTGCCATGATCGCGATGCCTGCCACGGCGCCAATAAAGGTGCCGACAAGTTGGCAAATGCCTTTCTCCACCACCATCCCGCTCATGGGGCGGATCTGGAGAAAAGCTGCCGAGATCAGTGCCCAGTAGGGGCGCTCCAGGTCAAACAGCAGCGCGATGTAAAGCGCGAGCATCATGGCCAGGGTGGTCTTGATGGCGAATTTGACCGCCGTGGCGTTGGGCGTCAGATAGGTACTGATAAACGGTGACATAGGTCACTCGGGCTGTTGGCTAGGGTGTTCGTTAGCGGAGTCATCAGTTTGAACGCGTACCGTTGCCGTCATGCCGACGCTTAGCAGAGTGTGGTTGGGAACATCATTTAATGAAATGCGTACGGGAATACGCTGCGCCAGTCGCACCCAGCTAAAGGTAGGCTCTACTTGCGGTAGCAACTGCTGATTCAGGTTTGTGTTGCTATCGGCAATGCCACGCCCAATACCGACGACTCGTCCTTCCAGGTGTGTATCGCCATTCATCATCACGACCTCGACCGGCGCGCCAACCTGGATAGAGGGCATTTTAGTCTCTTCAAAGTAGCCCACGACATAGAAGGAGTTTTCAGCAATCAGCGCCATGACCGGGGAGCCGCGATTGACGTAAGTCCCCGCGCTGAGCTGCACATTGAGTATGTGGCCACTGACGGGAGCACTTATCTGGGTGCGCGCCAAATCAAGCTGGGCGCTGGCCAGTTCCGCCTGTGATTGTTGCAAATCGGCTTCGGCAATCCGTGAGTTGATCTGGGCGATCTGCTGGTTTTCTGCGCTGATCGCTCGGTTGTTGCTCAACTGGTTGCGTCGACTCTCTTCGGCGCGGCTTAACTCTAGCGTTGCCTGGCGGTGATCAACTGTCGCCTGGGCGCTGTCCGCTGCTGCCTGGTAGCGAGTGTTATCGATCTCAAATAGCGTATCGCCCTGGGTTACATGTTCGGTGTCAGCGACATTCAGGGTGCGCACCCAGCCGGAGACATCCGGGGCAATGGTAACGACCTCGGCGTGAACGCGAGCGTCGCGGGTCCAGGGTGTATAAAGATAGTAGCGCCATAACCAGGCACCGGCAGCAACGGCAATGGCGACAATGATCAAGGTGAGCAGTATACGAAGTGAAGGGCGCATCAACGGTTCTCTCAAAGGCTGGCTCAAGGGCTTTCAAGCAAGATGGTAAATAGAAAGGTAGTTGCCGCCATTAAGATGACAAAAAGCGATATATCGAACCAGGCTTCATACCAGAGCGCATATTCGCCGACCACCCAGTGCAGCAGCGAGCGAATGACCAGCGTGCCGATAAAAGCGATCAGGGCAAAGATCAACAGTGGGCTGAAATAGATGCCGCCCACGGCAATTTCTTGAAGACCCATAATATCCTTACGTAATCTGAAGTCCTGCAAAGAGAAAAGAGCAGCGTGGGTGGTCGGGGCGATGCTCCGCTCTAGTTATAGCATAGAGAACTTAAAGTGAGCTTAAAGAGAACTTAAAAAAAGCTTAAACGGATCTTGCCTGACAGAGGAGCGTCTTCGTCTACAAACTTGATGGTTCTTGGGCACCGGGATTGAAGTTGAGAATGCTATTTTACTAATTTAGATACATTAGAACCATACTTTAGTCGTGGTGTCCTACTTTCCAACTCTTAAGTGGTTGGAGAAGGCGTTTGTTGATCAAAAAGAAGAAGGCTCGATCTCATACCGAGGATCGTTGCTTGGCACTGGTATTGGCGACGGCTGCCGGTATTCTTAATGCTATGGCGTTGGGTGCTTTTGGTTTTCTCCCGTCACACATGAGTGGCAATGCCTCACAAATGTCGACCGAAGTGGCCAGCTCTAATGCCCATGGCTTTCTGTTTCTGGCAGCCCTGCTTTTGGCATTTGTGATAGGCAGTACGCTCGCACGCGTTGCCGTGGTCGTAGGCCAGAAACTTAGAACCATCTTCTGCCTGATTCTGATGGCGGAAGGCATGGCATTGACCGCAGTGTCGGTATTTGAACTTCTGTTTTACTCGACCCGCTTCAACGCCGAAGTGCTGGTAGCGCTGGGCTTCTTAATGGGCGTGCACAATTCGACTTCGACGCAGCTCTCGAACGGTCGGGTGAGATCGACCCATGTGACCGGCACACTGACGGATGCTGGCATCGCATTAGGCTCTTTCTTATCATCATTAGTGTCACGTGGTGAGGCGACCGACCGCCGCTCTTGCAGAAAGCAGCTCTACACGCATTTGACGACGATTCTTTCATTTCTGACCGGGTGTATCGTCGGGTTAGTGCTGTTCGATGTGTTTGGTTTCAAAGCAATGCTGGCGCTGGGTGGTGTTTTGATCGTTGTGCCCTTGAGCGCTATTGTTATCACAGTGCGAACGGCAACTAAGTTGGTGAGCGCCAGAAGAGCGTGACGGGGAGGCACGTCGTCTGCGCCAGTGCTCGCGCTCTATGCAGCGAGAGATACGAAAAAGAGCGGCCCCCTGCGGTTGGTTTATCAAGCCCGCCATGGGGTGGCGGCGAGCAACAGTTTTTTAATCAATGGGCCATTGGCTCACATAAAGAAATCACCCCTGCAAATACTTCCCCGGCAACCGTTCAGCCAGAAAATCCATAAACAATCGTGCCCGCTGGGAAAGCGTTGCTTGGCGGTAGTAAACGGCGTTAACGGCCTGATTCTGGCGTTCGGTATGGTCGGGAAGAACATCTATCAGCGTGCCTTTCTGGCGGGGAGCGATGGTCATGAAGTCGGCCAAGCAAACAATGCCTTCCCCCGCAATGGCGAGTTCAATTAGCGTACTGCCACTAGAGGCTGCCAGCGTTGGTATGATATGCAACGGCTTGTCATCGGCGCGGGTGAGTGGCCAGCGGTTGAGATGCTCAAGCTGGCTGAAGCCAAGCAGGCTGTGATGCTGAAGATCGTCGACGCTTTGTGGTGTGCCGCATCGTTCAAGATAACTGGGGCTGGCAAGAAGTCGCAACGGGCTGTGGCCTAGGGGTTTCGCGTGAAGGGATGAATCTTCCAAATCGCCGATGCGAATGGCTAAATCGACCCGCTGTTCCAGCAAGTCGACAAAGCGGTCGTGGGTATCCAACTCCAGCGTAATACCGGGGTAGCGGGCGCGGAACTCGCCAATCACTGGCACGATCACAAACTGCATAAAACTGGGAGCGGCGTTGACTCGCAGCCTGCCTTGAGGCTGGTTGTGGCGATCCAGCATTGCTTCTTCTGCTATCTCCACGGCGGCAAGAATAGCGCGGCAGTGGCCAAGAAACGTCTCGCCTTCCTCGGTTAGCTCCAAGCGGCGAGTGGTTCGACGCAGTAGCGTGGCACCAAGTTTCTGCTCTAGGCGATTGAGCGCACGGCTAACGCCGGAAACGGTGATACCAAGCCGCTCGGCAGCGCCGGTGATTGAGCCGCTATCGACCACCGTCACAAAGGCCTGCTGTTCTTCAAGGGTGCTTTTCATGGCGTGCTTCTCTTAAAGCGCTTGTCATTAAGTGGTCGAAGACCGCAGTCGTCGTTTCTTATTGTTGATTTTATATCAAAAGTGTCTTGCTGAAACGGTGCTTCTTTTTTCGGGCTGTTGCTACCACAATACGCGCCATTAACACCATGTCTACTCTTTCTAGAGGTGGTGGGTAACCCTATGGAGAGAAATAGTTAAATGAATATTCTACTGATTAACGGTGGCAAGGCGTTTGCCCACTCTGGCGGTGAACTCAACAATACGCTGCATGGCGTGGCAGTGAGTACATTGCAGGAAATGGGATATGAGGTGCGCGAGACGGTGGTTGATCAAGGCTACAATCTTGAGACCGAAGTGCAGAACTACCTTTGGGCGGACACCATTGTGTATCAAATGCCAGGCTGGTGGATGGGAACGCCCTGGATCGTTAAGCGCTACATCGATGAGGTGTTCACAGAAGGCCACGGTTCACTCTACGCCAGCGATGGCCGCTCGCGGCAAGACCCCACTAAACAGTATGGCAGTGGCGGCTTGCTGCAAGGGCGCCGCTACATGCTGTCGCTGACCTGGAATGCCCCTTTGGAAGCCTTCGACGAGCCGGACAATTTCTTTGAAGGGCGTGGTGTGGATGGTGTTTACTTTCCATTTCACAAATCGCAGGCGTTTATCGGCCTTGAGGCATTGCCGACCTTTATCGCCAACGATGTGATGAAAGTGCCACAGGTAGATCGCAACAAAGCCGATTACCGGGACCATTTGCGTAAAGTCCTTGGCTAAAGTGCTGATTAAAGTCATTAGCTGAAGCCCTCGTGCAGGAAGCGCCCACCTCGTTAGGTGGGCGTTTTCATCTGCTTGTGGTGAACTTAGCGATCCCGGTTCAGACTTTGCACTGTCAGGTCCAGCGCCTTGTACATATCCAACCGGGCGGAAAGGCCGATATCCGGGTGGTTAAGATCATTGGCCCGTTCCGATGGCAATATCGGGGCGGTCAGGTCATCTGCGTCAGTCGGCTCGAAATCGTACTCTTCACCGATGGTCATGGCGCTACGCCGCAGCAGCATGCGTAACTGTGCTGGCGACAGTTCAGGTTCTATCGACATCATGGCCGCCACCAGCCCGGCCACCAAGGGCGTTGCATAAGAAGTACCGCAATGCGCCTCGCCCCGTTCACCTTCTATCAGAGATGACCCACGCACACAGGCCGCTGCGGTAATATCCACGCGCATGTCGATATTCGATGCACTGCGTTTTATTGCATACCTGGGGTCGGTAACCTGTACATCCTGATCGCTGCGCTCATGCCCACCTACAACAAACAGTTGCTCGGTCACGAACGAGGAGGGCAGACGATACTCGTCCCGGCCAGAAAATGATGACCCGTTACCTGCTGAATTCACGACGACGACATCGGGGTGTTCGCGTCGTAGCCATAAGAAGAACTCTTCAAGCAGTTCCTCGTAACCGCTCATGGCAATACCGGAACGTACTAACGAATCGATCTCCTTCCCGTTAATGTCGATTGCCCCTACCCGGTGAATGCCCCAGCTCCAGTTGAGTACGCGCACACCGTCTTCCACCAGGTTCACCGAGGCGGCGATGTTAGCGGTAATACCTGCATCCGAATTGCGATCCACAATCACATCAAAGCCCGGGCCTACATCGTCCAGCCCACGTAGAAAGCCACTGTTGCCGCCTTCATTCCATGCCGCGGCAAACACACCGGCAACCGTTGTGCCGTGGCCGTCAGGCTCGGTAGCATCGCGGGCATAAACGCAGGTTCTCGTCGATTCAGTGCGGCAGTCACCCAGGTAGTCGGCAAAATCCGGGGCGTCAAAATCAACCTCTCGTTCGATGACGCCAATGCGAATGGGCTGCGTCTCAATATCCCCGCCCTGGCCTTGTAATGATAGGCGTCGCTGGTAAAAATTCACCGCATCCAGAAAGCGGTTGGAGGCCCACTCTTGATTATCCGCGTCGGGTGGGTTGCCCGCTTCACTCTCAATACTCTCTTCTGCCCCCGACTCTTCAATCACCACCGCATCTACGCTGACTTCATTGCCGAGCCTGAGTACTAGTGCGTCGCGCTCATCCAGGTTGCTGGCGGGCAGGCGCAGCTGATAGGTGTTGAGGGGCGGAATCATGCCGACCACCTCGGCGTCATACTTTTCTGCTAAACGCTGGGCTTCTTCGGCGCCATCGTGGCTCTCTTCAATAATCAGGCTGATTAAGTCCACGTAGGTGGTGATGTCATCCATGTTTTTGGCCACCTCTTGGTCCGTAGCTGCTACCACATGGCTGCCCTTGAGGCTGACCCAGATCGGGTTGCTGTGCTGCTCATGCTGCTCAAACCAGAGTGGCCCGCTTTCTGCGTCAGAATCGCTGATGCGCACTCTCACCCGTTCATCGTTGTGGGTGATATCTTCTGCTGGTAGCGACGTACCGTTTAACTTTACCTGAAAGTCGCTGCTATCAAGCCCGCTGACGCGCAGGCAGAATTCTTGGGTATCCATCTGAAGCAGATTGCCGCAGCGCTGCAGTTGTGCGACTCGCAAAGGTTGTTCAGCCGCCGCGACAGTCGCAATCAACATTAACATCAGTGCCGGAACCCATCGGAAAGTGCTCAAATACGTTACTGCCATTACAACTACTCCAAACAATTCGATTAATTGCACGCAGCATAAACGCATTAACTTAACGGAACATGAATCCATTCTGTGCTAGCGGGTAACGTTTACGTTTTAGCGGCTAAACCGGTAACGAAGTTTAGGCAGTGTGCGAGCCACTGGCGGAAGTCGAGTTAACATGACCAGCGCGGCAATAGCGGCATACATGGCCCACTCCTGCATATCGGCGCGCACTACCCAGAAGAAGTGCAGCAGTACCAGACCCAAAATGGCGTAGGAGAATTTGTGTAGCGGCTTCCAGCGCTTGCCTAGGCACTTCATCGCCCAGCGGTTGGAGGTAGCCCCCAGCACGGCAAGGCCAATCAGCGCGATCATGCCGACAATAATGTAGGGGCGTTTGACGATTTCGCTACTCAGCAGCGCCCAGTTAAGCCCCAGAATAAACAGTGCGTAGCTGAGCATATGCAGGGTGGCGTAGGCCAGCGTCCAGAGGCCGAGCTGGCGCCGGATCAGCGCAAAGCCTTTCCAGCGGGTGAGCTTGGCCAGTGGGGTAAGGCTAAGGGTGAATAGCAGCAACCACAGCGCGCCGATACCGATATTCAGCAGTAGGTAGCGCCCCGGTTCGGGGCCTGCGGCGTTATTCGCCACCTGCCAACTCCAGAACAGCAGCGGCGCAAGCGCCGCTAGAAATACCGCGACGCGCCAAGCTAGCCATTTGTACTGCGTTGCCATCAGTAGTTCTTCCTCAAATCTAACCCCGCATACATCTCGGCGACTTCGTCGGCATAGCCATTAAACATTTGGGTATCTATGGTGTTGGTGTTGAACAGGCTATTAGGCAAGCGCCGCTCGGTGGCTTGGCTCCAGCGAGGGTGGTCTACCTCTGGGTTAACGTTGGCATAAAAGCCGTACTCTTCTGCGGCAATTTGCTGCCAGGAGTTAACCGGCTGCTCTTCCACCAGTGAAATCCGCACAATCGACTTGATACTTTTGAAACCGTACTTCCAGGGCACTACCAGCCGCAGTGGCGCGCCGTTTTGGTTGGGCAGCTCACGCCCGTACATCCCCATGGCCAACAGCGTTAATGGATTCATTGCTTCATCTAAGCGAAGACCTTCCACGTAGGGCCAATCGATGATCGAGAACGAGGAGCGCTGCCCGCGCATTTGCTCTGGATCCACCAGGGTTTCAAAGCGCACGTATTTGGCTTTGCTGGTGGGGTCGGCGCGTTTGATCACGTCGGCAAGGGGAATACCCAGCCAGGGAATGACCATCGACCAGGCTTCAACACAGCGCAGGCGATAAATACGCTCTTCAAACTGCGTTGGTTTGGCGAAATCTTCAAGGGCAAAGCGCCCCCCGTTGTTCACTTCACCATCGACCACCACGCTCCAGGGTTGGGTTTCCAGACTGCCCGCATGGCGGGCGGGGTCACCCTTATCAGTGCCGAATTCGAAAAAGTTGTTGTAGCCGCTGGCGTCATCAAAAGGGGCGATTTTATCTTTTTCGGGGTTGCTAGGGGTGATAGCCCGCCACTGAGTTTCGCTGATTTTCTCCTTTAGCCACTCGGGTGCGCTGCTTTCGGGTACATCCGAGTAGTCGGCGTTGGCGCGGGCGTGGCCGGAAAGGGCGAGCCCTGCGCCTAACCCCGCCATACCGCCCATAAAACGCCGCCGGGAGAGGTAGATAGATTCCGGCGTTACGTCGGATTCGTGTAAATCACTCGGTTTGGCAATTTTTATTAGCATGGGGTGTCTCCCGTTAAGGCTATGGCAGTTTTAGGGCGGGCATAGCCGCTTTCTAAAAAAGTGACCGTAAGACGCTGGAATAAATAAAAGGTTCTACATAACTTGTATCGAAGTGTGTTTAAGAATAAGTAGCGGGCGGTCTGTTTGGCGTGCTAACAACAGCTAATGTATTAATGACACGTATGGCTGGCTTAATGATCCTAATACAGACACTCTTCTTTAAGTCTCTAATCTAATGCCAAGGAACCCCATGGCTTCTACACGACGTGATCTCGTGTTGTTAATCGGCCAAGGCGTGATACCGCCTGAACAGGTGGCGCGTGCAGTTCAGGCTTCCGGGCTGCGCCCTTCGCCTCGCGACTGGGCTCTGTTTATTGATCGCCTGTTGCTGTGGCTAGGCGGGTTGGCGCTGGCCTTCGCAGTGCTATTTTTTATTGCTTACAACTGGGCTGAGATGGGGCGCTGGCTGCGTTTTGGCGTGGTACAAACGGCGATGGTGCTGGCGATAGGTATCGCCGTTTGGGGTAAACGCAACCTTACCCTTGAGCGTGTTGCGTTAACGGCCGCGTCTTTGTTGGTGGGCGTGCTGTTGGCGCTGTTTGGTCAGGTGTACCAAACCGGCGCTGACCCCTGGCAGCTGTTTTTTACCTGGGCATTGCTGACGTTGCCCTGGGTCTGGGTGGCCCGTTTTGAACTGCTCTGGGTGATGTGGCTGGGGCTGCTTAATCTGGCCGTCGGGCTCTATTTCCGTACCTGGGGCGACCCGTTTGGCGTGTTGGCCAGCAGCGATGCTGCACTGTGGGGGCTGTTTGGACTCAATACCCTGGCCTTGGCAACCTGGGAATGGGGTGCCCGTTACCGGGGCTGGCCACGGCAGTGCGCGGTACGCTTGCTGGCGGTGGGCAGTGGGGTGTCGATAACACTGTTAACGATGATGTTGATAGCCGATGTAGGTCTCGTATGGTCGGCGGTGCTGGCGATTTATCCACTCTGGTTGGCAGTGCTTTATAGCCTTTACCGCTATTGGCTGCCTGATCTGTTTATGATTGCGGGGGGCGCTGTTTCGCTGTTAACGGTGGCCACGCTTCTGCTAGCCAGGGTGTTGTTGTGGGAGGGAGAGTGGCAGGAGGGGAGTCTAATGCTGATCGCCATTGTGGTGCTGGCGATGGGCGCAGGCGCGGTGGTTTGGCTGAAACGGCTACACCGGGAGATCTCCTAGTCATGAGTAGCACTAATGAGTTAAACGATTTAAAAACCAGGCTCAGCCAAGCGGGCGTTACATTAAACGAGCCAGCAACCCCCGCAACGCTTGAAACGCCTTGGTTTGTGCGGGCACTGCAGGCATTTTCCGGCTGGTTGGCGGCGCTGTTTCTGCTTGGCTTTATCGCCATGGGCGTGGTGTTTGTGGTGGAGAGCACTGCGGCATCAATGGGCCTGGGGCTTGCAATGATCGGCGCGGCTTATGGGCTGTTTCGTCGTGCCCGCAGTGATGTGCTCGAACACTTGGCGCTGGCAGTTAGCTTAGCCGGACAACTGTTAATCGCCTGGGCGGCGGTAGCGTTTTGGCATGAATCTGCTTACCTATTCTGGTCATTGCTAGGCTTGCAGAGCGTACTGGCATTGATCATGCCGAGCCTCGTTCACCGTGCGTTTTCAGCGTTGGCCGCCAGCTTAGCGCTCTATATGGCCTTGGCATTGCACGCCATGGCGCCAATGGCGAGTGGAATGGTTCTACTGGCGCTGACACTGCTCTGGCTAAATGAGTTTCGCTGGCCTGGGCGCATTCGGGACGTACAAGCGTGGGGTTATGGCCTGTTAATAGGGCTATTGGTCATGCAGGGCTTAGCGCATAGCGGCCAGCCGCTTGCCTTCTGGTTTGAGACACATACCATTAACGCTTTTGCATGGACAGCACCCTGGTTGAGCGCCGTGTTAGTCGCGCTCTCTTTGGCAGTGCTGCTATGTACAACGTTTCAATCCCAAACCCATTGGGGGCTCTATCTAAGCTCTGTTGTAGTGCTGCTGATTTCTTTCTATACGCCGGGGGTCGGCGAGGGTGTGGTGCTCTTGCTATTAGGCTTCGCAATGGGGCATCGCCTGGTGATGGGGCTTGGCGTGTTTTCGCTGTTGATGGGCATTGGCAGTTATTACTACTGGCTGGACGCAACGCTGTTAACCAAAGCGCTAACGCTGATGATGCTTGGTGGGCTGCTACTGGCGCTGCGTTGGCTATGGTGGCGGTGGCTAATGGCGGCCAAGCCGACCGCAAAAGGCGTTGCCCATGAGCCATAGCCATAAGCGAAACCGCTGGATCATAGTATTAGCCGCTGTTGTCGTGTTGGTCGTCATTAATGGCTCGATTTGGCAGAAAGAGCGTCACCTAGCCGAGGGTGAAATCGTGTACCTTGAGTTGGCGCCAGTCGATCCGCGCTCATTAATGCAGGGCGACTATATGGCACTGAACTTTGCCCTCGCCAACCAAGCTCACAGCGCACTGTTTCAACAAGACAATGCTCTGCAAGAGGCGCCTCAGAAAGCAAGCAATGGCTATGTGGTTGTACGTTTGGACGAACAGCGTATCGCACACTTTCAGCGCTTGGATGATGGGAGCGCGTTAGCCAATGACGAACGGCGGCTGAAATACCGGCTGCGCAGCGGCCAAGTGCGCTTCGCCACCGATGCATTCTTCTTTCAGGAGGGCCATGCTGAGCGCTACGAGGCTGCCCGTTATGGCCGATTTCGGCTAAATACCAAGGGCGAGCCACTGCTCGTTGCGCTACATGATGGTGAGCTTAACCCCTTGGGCAAAATGGTTAAATGACGTTCTATTACCAAGCCTTAAGGTTTCCCACTACTGCTTAAAACCATACTGCGCCTTGCGCCCTGCAGGCAGGTAAGCTGTAATTCGACCTCCCACTGACAAGGATGGCCCGGTAATAACACCTGGCCTGGCCAAATAATTGGTTCGTCGGTGGTAGGCAGACAAGCCCACCTAAATGAATAAGGTCTTTATGAAAGTAAACGATTCATGGCTCGCATGGGCGGTGTTAGTCCTCACACTGACTTTTTCCAGTCTATGCGCGGCGCAAACTCAAGGAGGAGAGAGCGAAGATAGCCGGTGGTTTACCATCGATACGTTAAATAATGGGCTTGGTGCCCCCCCTGAAGAGGTGAATCGGGTAACACCACGGGAAGCGATCAGGAGCTTTCTGGATCTGACGGATCAGGATGAGTATGAAGCCGCTGCTCATATGCTCAATCTCGCCGAATTCTCAGACGAGGAGCAACGCGAACAGGGGAGTGAGCTAGCCCGGCAGCTAGCGGAAATTTTTCAACGCGGCGAGTGGCTGACCGTCTCTGACCTGCCAGGGCGAGAAGACGCCGTGATTGAAGACCCCGCGGGACAAAATCCCCGCGTTGGCGAGACCCGTCGCAATGTTGAAGTCTCCTCTCTAAAAGCCGATGGCGAAACCTACGATATTCGATTGGGTAGATACCGTGTAGGTGAACAGGAGCCGGTGTGGCTGATCATGCCGATCAGCGTGTCGTATATACCCGTGCTGTATGAGCAATACGGCCCCTCAATGCTGGAAAGCTATATCCCTGAGCGCCTGCAGTCTTCATTTGGCATCTTGAGGATTTGGGAGTGGATTGCCATTCCCGTTTTCTTGCTGTTCATTGTCATGGTCGGGTGGGGTGTCCACCGCTTGATTGGATTAATGTCAAAATGGCTGCCTTCTGGGATGTCGAGCATTTTTGCCAGCCAAATTGGCATGCCCGCAGCGTTGATTGCGATGTCGCTGGTTACCCAGATGCTGCTGGATTATGTGGTGTCTTTTTCGGCGGTCGCCACGACCACTTTCCGGGTGTTGTTAATCAGTATTTTAGCCTGGGGGGTGGGCACGATTGCGCTGCGCTTAGTGGATACTATTATGCTGCGTTTGACGCGGCGTATCGTGGGCGAAATCGACGACACTAAGCCTAGAGATGAGCGCAGGCTACTGACGTCACTCTACGCGTTGCGTCGAGCCATTATTCTGATCACCGTGACCGGTGTATCAATCTACATATTGGGTCAGGTTCAGCTCTTCGAAACGCTTGGCTTATCCATTCTGGCTTCTGCCAGCGTATTAGCCGTCTTAGTCGGTGTGGCGGGACAAACGGTTCTTGGCAATATTCTTTCGTCGTTTCAGCTATCGTTTGCCAAGCCCATACGTATTGGCGACCTGGTGATCTTTGAAGGCGAGTGGTGCTATGTAGAAGGTATCTTTTATACCTTTATCCGGCTTAGGTCCTGGGATGAGCGGCGTTTGATTGTGCCCGTCACTTACTTTACCTCCAAGCCTTTCCAGAACCTCTCGGTCAAGAGCACTAAAATGTATCGGTTCTTGGAGCTAACGCTTCACCTGAGTGCTGATATAGGGCTGTTAAGAGATAAATTTATCGAATTCGCTAAAGAAGAAGATAGCGTTATCGAGCACCATAAACTGCTCTGTTACGTGACCGCGCAAACAGGCACGGCGCAAACGGTCACCTGTTATCTCATGACCTCAGACCCGTTAGCCGGTTGGACAGCGGAAATGAACGTGCGCGAGAAACTGCTGGCCTTTATCCGTGATAACCACCCAGAGTGGTGGCCAAGAGACATTGTGGTGATCAGTCACAACGATATCGCCCGTGGGTCGCAAGGGAAAAGCTCGGGGGAAATGGATAGTGTTGAGGTGAAGCCATCAGAGTAGGTGGCCGCTAAGCAGCGCTACTTTCTCGTGTATAGCAATTTGCTATTTATCGCATTTTGCTATAGTATGGTTATATAAATGAGGGTTTAGCTAGTGCACGTCATCACACAGAAGCGTATTTGGGAAGCTATAGAAGCAAACCCGAATACTGCCACTGCCCTAGAAGCATGGTATCGGCTGATGAAGTCTAATGACCCAAAAGATTTCAATGCCATGAAAGCGCTATTCCCAGCCACTGATAAAGTGGGAAACTTTCACGTTTTTGACATAGGTGGCAACAAGCTGAGGTTAATCGCTGTTGTTCATTATCAGATTAAAAAAGTATTTATCCGCCATATCCTTGATCACAAAGAGTATGACAAGGGTAAGTGGAAAAAGGAGTGACTATGCACGCACTCGTTGAGCAAGCGACGGAACACTGGGTTTATCTTGCCCCTCTTCTTAGCGATCCACATTCCGAAGCTGAATACGATGCCCGGGTCGAGGCGCTTGATGAAATTCTTGATCTTGTCGGTGACGATGAGACACACCCACTTGCCGGCCTGGCGAATCGCTTGGGTGATATCATTGAGTCCTATGATGAAGCACATCGCCCGATGCCTGAGGTGTCTGGAAATGAGGTACTTCGCTACCTTATGCAAGAGCATGGGATAGCGCAGAGCGAGCTACCTGAAATTGGCGCTCAATCGGTGGTGTCTGAAGTTCTCAGTGGGCGCCGCAAGCTGAACTGGCGCCAAATCTGCGAGCTTTCGGAGCGGTTTGGCATCGCAACCGACTCGTTTAAAGAACCCAGGGAAAAGCTACGCGTTTTGACCTGATAAAGCTTTATGGCACTGAGACTACCGAAGTACTACAAGTGAACGCTTTCTACATCACTTTCACTCTTTTTACTGTGCTTGGTAAGTATCATGGTGAGGAAAGGGAAGTTTATGGTGAAAGATGGGTTGGCTAGATGCGTTTAAATATGGTGCAGCGTTTACTACCCGGCTGGGGCGTTACTTATGGCCCACCGGGTGAAGGCCCTTTTCCAGCCATTATGTTGCTGCATGGTTCTGAAGGCGCATGGGCGGGGTGGAGCCATCGTGACGCGATGTTATTAGCTGCCCATGGCTTCCTGGCGTTCCCTTATGGTTACTCAAGCGGCGGTAATGCATGGAATGCGGGGCATATTATTGATTACCCACTGGACCGCAGTGTGGAAGCTTTTCAAGCCCTAAGAGAATTTCGTTTCACTGATGAACGAGTTGGGCTGTATGGCATCTCACGCGGCGCCGAGCATGCGTTATTGCTCGCCTCCCTCATGGCAAGAGATGAGATTGAAGGCGCACCGGATGCGATTGCCGCGCATAGCCCGCCCGATGCTGTGTGCGGTGCCTTTGATTCACGTAGTTTTCGCGATGCGGGTGACCCGGGCTGGCAAGCCTGGGATGTCAGCAAACGCGCCTGGACATGGCGTGATAGTCACGAAGGCTTGCTGCCGACCACGCCGATAGAAATTGAGCGCTACCCTGGGCCGCTGTTTCTTTCCCATGGCACGCAAGACCGAATGTGGTCGGTTGAAATGACCAAGCGCTTGGAAAAACGCCTGCGTGAGAATGGCCGCAGCCCGGAAGTACACTATTACGAAGGTGAAGATCATATACCTAGCAGCGCTGGGCAGAATAAGCACCACGAGCTGCTTCTGGACTTCTTTTCAAAGCACCTTTAAACCTTGAATTCATAGAATAAAGATTCGGCATTTTCCCACCCAAAAAGCCCCTCCTGGCAGCAAAGAGGGGCAGCCTTCATGATGGTATAGTATCTCTACTCTCTAGCTTAGCGCCTATTTCGTGTCTGCCAACTGCGCCTCAGCCAAACGTTTCGCCCCTACAAAATCCGCTTTTCCAGAACCAAGGTGGGGAATTGTCTCCACCGTCAACCAGTGGCTGGGGATCATCATGGCTGGCGTACCGTTGGCGAGCATGGCGGTTTTGATGGTGTTGGCGTTTAGCGCTGTTTCTGAGAGCAGTACAACGCGCTCGCCTTTGCGGTTATCTGGAATGTTCACCGCCATTAGCTCATTCTCTGGTTCCTCTAGAGCCGCTTTAACGGCCGCTTCAACGGCGCTGAGACTGATCATTTCGCCGCCGATCTTGGCAAAGCGGGCGTAGCGGTCAATTAGGGTTAAAAAACCATCCTCATCAACAAAGCCTTTATCGCCAGTTACGTACCAGCATTGGCCATCAATCTCCCTTAGCGCTTGGGCGGTAAGTCGAGGGTTGTTAAGGTAACCCTGCATTATTTGCGGGCCGCTGATCAATATCATGCCCGGCTCGCCGGTGGGCAGCTCTTCAAAGCTATCCGGGTCAACGATTTTAAAGCTGGTGCCGGGCAGTGGCATGCCAACGGAACCTAGCTTACTCCCGCGTTGGATCTGTTGGTAATGAACGCCCATGGCATCGGGTAGATTCACCGAGGCGACGGGGGCGATTTCGGTGGCGCCGTACCCTTCATAAATAGGTTTGTGAAATTTTAGGGCAAAGCTGGTGCGCACATTTTCATCGAGCTTCTCAGCCCCAGCAACCACGATTCTCAAGCTTTGCAGCATCAGCGGATGCACCTTTTGGCTGCGTACAAACAGACGGAGAAAACTTGAGGTGCCGAACATGATAGTGGCTTTGTGCTTGGCAATAGCGCCCGCAATGCCTGGGGCATCGGTGGGGTCGGGGTGGCAGATAAGCGGCAACCCTTCAATTAAAGGCAATAGCTGGGTGACTGTGAGGCCAAAGGCGTGAAACAGCGGTAGCGAACCCATCACGACGTCATTGCTCTGAGTATTCAGTACATCAGAGGTCTGTTTGATATTGGCCATTAGGTTGCGGTGGCTCAACATGACGCCTTTAGGGGCGCCTTCACTGCCACTTGAGAACAGGATGGCAGCGGTGGCGTTGGCATTATGGCTATGACAGAAACCAAGCTGTATTAGCCAAGTCGGCAATATTCGAACCGCAAGCCAAGTAGACAAGCGCTCGGCGTGGCCAATGGAGGTTTGCAGGGTTTCCAGATACACCGCCTGCTTCTTGCTAAGTAACAGGCTAACGTCGAGCCCGCGCTGCTCAAGCTTCTTCACAAAGCGTTGTGAGGTGAAAACAGTGGTGATTTCCGCCTGGGAAAGGGCCGATTCCAGTGCTGCGTGATCGGCGGTGTAGTTAAGATTTACTACCGTTTTACCGGCCAAAAGCGTCGCCATATTGGCAATAACACCAGCACTGCTGGTGGGCAGTAGCAGGCCTACGTTCTGCCCTGGGTTGAGTTTGCGAATACGTTTTGCCAGTAGCAGGCTGGCGGTAAGTGCCTGGCTTGCGTTGAGCGGTTTGCCAAGCGTATCCGCCAAGGCAAGGTTACTTGGACGACGTTTAACGCTTTGAATCCAGGCATTGGGAAGTGTGGGTAGATCCCCCATTGCCCGCTGCCAAGAGCGGGTAGCCTGCTCAAAAATACGCCTTTTAAGTACATCGGCAGGGGTATCTTTAGGCAGCGGTTTACCAAACGCGACGACGACTGAACGGTGCAACGGCGCATTGCGCAGCTCTTTTAATTTGCTGGAGGAGCGAGAGAACTGGCTACCCCACAGGCCGCGCAGGTAGAACGGTACGATCTTGACATCCGGGTTGGCCATTTGACAGGCGCGCTCATAGCCGCGGCGAAATTCGCCTAGCTGGCCATTACGGCTAATCGCGCCTTCAGGAAACAGGCACACCACCTCGCCTGCGTTGAGTTGTTCAGCGACATCGGCCAGTGCCTGTTCGGCACCGCTGCCACGCTCGATGGGAATACAGCCCAGCGCTTTTAAAAACCAGTTGAGGTACCAGCGCTGGTAAACCGATCTGAGCATGACAAAGCGTACCGGGCGAGGGCTGGCGATTTGCACCATGGCCCAGTCCACCCAACTGATATGGTTGCCCAATAACAGCACGCCGCCCTGGGCAGGCAGATTCTGCAAGCCATGCACATCGACTCGATAGCGGCGTGTCAGCAGGAAGCTCAACAGAAAGCGCACCAAACTCTGCGGCAGCTTAACAATCGTGTAGCCACCGCCGACCATCGCCACGGTGGCGATGAGTAGCAGCAGGTAGTGGCTGTCTACACCTGCCAGGGCGAACAGTGCCGTGAGCACCAAAAAGCCCAGCATGGCAATGTTTTGAATCCAGTTATTGGCGGCCAGCACTGTGCCTAACTCGTTGTCGGCGGCGTGAAACTGGATCAGGGCGTTAAGCGGCACAATAAACAGCCCACCCATCATGCCGATAAATACAAAGTTAAGCGCCTGGCTGCCGGGCGTGGTTAACATCGGCAGGCACCACAACCCCACGGCCACCCCAACAGCGCCTACAGGAATCAGTCCGGTCTCGATACGGTTGTGAGAGAGCTTGCTTGCCAGCATGGAGCCCAGCGCAATCCCGATACCGCTAGCGGCGAGAATGCCTTGTAGAACCAGAGTGTTATCGATACTGAGAGCATCTTTGGCATAGGCCGGGAAGGCAGCTAGAAGCACTTGGCCCACCGACCAAAAGGTGGCAAGACCGATAATGGAGAGTCTTATAACGGGCTGGCGGACGATAAGCTGCAGGTTATCTTTCAGCGCAGTACCCTGAATATAGCGCTGCCAGGTCAGCGGGGTATCCGGTCGCGTGATGTTATCCAGCGGCATATGGTAAAGCGTTGCCACCTGGATAGCGCTATTGAGCACCAGTAGCCAGCCCAGCGGCGCAATTTGACGCAACAGCTGCGCCGGAGTGTGATCTTCTGGCGACACCCAGGTCTCAAACAGTGCAGTAAACGCCACGGTGCCCGCCAGAATGGCGCCAATCGTGACGGCTTGGGTCAGCCCGTTAGCTTCCGCCAGTCGCGGCTTGCCGAAAAGCCCTTTGACCAAGCCGTATTTGGCCGGGGAGTAAAAGGCCGATTGAATGGCCAGCAGTAGCGTCATCGCGAACGCCAGCCAAAACCATCCCTGATAGTAAGCAGCGGTAATGCCCAGAGAAACCACCACGGCGACCCAGGCAGATGCACGTAGAATGCGTACCTTGGGGTAGCTGTCGGCAACGTGACCAGCGGGGCTAAACAGTAAGATAAACGGCAGTAAAATTAACCCATTCACCAGTGCTGTGAGCACGACCTGTGTTTCGCCATCGTAACTTTTGAAGATCGTATTTTGAATGACAATCTTGTGCCCCAAATCCACAAAGGCATTGAGAAAAATGGCGATCAGGTAGGGCCAGGCGCCCGGTATGCGCAGCAGTCGATGCATGGTTATATCGCCTTATCGTTTCCTGGTGATTGTGCACTGCCAG
The DNA here is from genome assembly GCF_022489065.1 of Vreelandella neptunia. Classification (GTDB taxonomy): domain Bacteria; phylum Pseudomonadota; class Gammaproteobacteria; order Pseudomonadales; family Halomonadaceae; genus Vreelandella; species Vreelandella neptunia_A. The sequence goes on from NZ_JAKVTW010000006.1 coordinate 32,003, forward strand.
CAGTATACCGTCATTGCGCTTATCTGCTCTTGCGGGATGTCGGCACTCAGGTGGCACCGCAAGCTATCAAGCTAAAGCGATGCATCACGAAAGTGAGCGGCTTCTTGTGTTAGCCACCCGATAAAGCGAGCCACTGCCGGGGGTGCTTCCCCATCACTAGGCAAAATCAGATCGTAGGCAAAGGGTGAGCCAAGAGGGTAGTGTTCTCCAAAAGGGCGCACCAAAACACCGCTAGCGAGCCGATCAGCCACCAGCGGGTAGCTGGCCAGTACGACGCCTTGGCCGGCAATGGCCTGATCAAGCGCTAAGCTGAAGAGCGAATAGTGGCGCTGATTAGGTTTCTTCCCCATCGCTACCCCAGTGCTTTTGAACCAGTCGCTCCAGTTAGGGATGTGGCGGCTAGCATGGCTACACCAATCTACCGTAAGCAGTGTCTGCGCTAATAAATCGCTAGGGGTTTGTAGCATTTCCTGCGTTAATAAGGTCGGGGAGCAAACCGGAAATAGCGTGTCTTCGAATAAGCGTAGGCTGTTGACCCCATACCATGGCCCTTGGCCATAGCGCAGCGATAAGCGTGCTCTATTAGGCAGCCACAGCGGCGGCATTAAACGCGCCTCGGCATCCAGAGAGATTTCTATTTGATGCTCATTCGTTTCAAAGCCGGGTAAGCGGGGGAGTAGCCAGAGTTGTAGGAACGAGGGTGGTGCGCTCAGTAGTAATTGAAAAGCTTGTTCTGAACGCTCGGTGACGTTCTGTACGCCGCTGGCGATGCGCAAAAGGCCCGCTTGCACATCTTCAGCAAGCAATCGGCCTGCTTCGGTAACACAAACCCCATTGGCGTGCCTTTCAAAGAGCGCCACCCCCAAATGATCTTCCAGCTGTTTAACTTGACGACTAACCGCGCCAGGCGTCACCCCTATACGGTGAGCTGCGGCTTTGAAGCTGTTATCTCGCACGGCCTCGGCAAACGCGCGCAAGGCATTCAGCGGTAGCCTTTCAATTCTCATAGCGTGAGTTTTCCTAAGCCTAGGTCTGATAAGTAATCGTTTGTGGGCTGTAGCGCTTCCTGGTGCAATGGTCACCTTGATTTTACCGGAGTGCGTAATGAATCATCAAAGGACGGCCTCAGTTATTTCTACTCCCTCTCAACGTAAGTCGGTGGATACCACGGCAGCATCATTAATGCTGCTGTTTTGTTTGGTTTTGGGATTTCAGCAGGTAGCGATCAAAGGCGTGGCTGAGGATATCTCACCCATGGTGCAGATAGCGCTGCGCTCTGCTATCGCTGGGTGCTTGGTGGTATTACTGGCCTATTGGCGGGGCATTCGCTGGGACGATATCAGCCACCACTGGCAGCCTGGGTTGTTAGTTGGCCTTGGGTTTGCTGCTGAGTTTGCTTTTGTCGCCTGTGGGCTAACCTACACACTGGCATCGCACATGTCGGTCTTTCTATACACGGCACCTATCTTCGCTGCCTTGGGATTACACCTATGGGTGCCGGGTGAGCAGCTCTCAAGCCGACAGTGGTGGGGCGTTGGTTTGGCGTTTCTGGGTATGGTGATTGCCATGGCGCCAAGTGGTGCCTATGGCATCGATATTATCATTGGCGATGCGCTGGGTTTGCTTGCTGGTCTCTCGTGGGCAGCCACGACTATTGTGATCCGCAAAACCTCGCTTTCCGAAGCGCCCGCAGAGCTCACTTTGAGCTATCAACTGAGTGTGACAGCGCTGCTGCTGCTGCCAGTGTCGGCGCTGTCGGGGCAGTTAATGAGCGCGCAGTTTACTTCCATGGCGGTTGCTAGCCTCGCTTTTCAGGCGCTGATTATTTCGTTTGCCGCACTGATGCTGTGGTTCACATTACTACGTCGCTATCGCGCGTCCCAGTTGGGCGTGTTCTCTTTTCTAGGCCCGCTTTTCGGCGTGCTTTTTGGTACCCTGTTGCTAAATGAGCCGCTCAGTATCAATTTCGTGCTGGGTGGTGGCGTTATTTTAGCGGGTATTGTCCTGGTGACGCGCTAAATGATTCGCTCTCAGTTGCGCTTCCACCTCTTCCACAATGGTTACAGAAATAGCTATGAGCATCACTCCCTTCCAGGCGCTGGCCTGCCCATTAGATGGCGAACCGCTAATTCGCTCGGGTAGCACATGGAGCTGCCTCGACGGGCATGGCTCTTCAAAACACAGCTTTGATATTGCCAAGCAGGGCTATGTTAATTTATTGCCAGTGCAGCAGAAGCGTTCTCATGACCCGGGCGATAGTAAAGCAATGGTAGCTGCTCGCCAGCGCTTTCTTGAGGCGGGGCATTATCAGCCTATTGCGGATGCGGTGAGTCATGTCGTATTGAGCCATGCTGAAGGGCAAGCAACAGGCAGCCCGCTGTTTAGCTGCCTGGATGCGGGCTGTGGTGAAGGTTACTACCTGCGGCAGTTGGTTCATGCGGCTTCCTCCTCACTGTCACTGATAGGGCTGGATATCTCTAAATGGGCGGTGCAGGCTGCCGCCAAACAAGAGGCTAAGCAATCACCGCTCAGCAGTTGGGTAGTGGGTAGCAATGCGCATTTGCCGGTGCAGTCGGAAACGTTGGATTGCGTGCTGTGTATGTTTGGCTTTCCGGTAGTGAGCGAGTTTGCTCGGGTATTGAAAACTGGCGGTGTATGGCTACAAGTGGAGGCAGGGCCCGATCATTTGCGGGAGTTGCGGGAGATTATCTACCCGACGTTAAAGCCTGAGCGTTCAAGCGAGGTAGAAACACCGGCGGCCTTTACGCACCATAGCGGCGAGAGAGTAAGCTACTCGCTAGCGCTAAATGGAAAAGAGGAAATTGCCGATTTGTTGGCGATGACGCCGCATCTTTACCGGGCCAGCGCTGAGGGGCGTGCTCGCGCAGCGGCACTTGTTAGTCTGGAAGTGACGGTAGATGTGCGGGTAGAGCAGTGGCTGCGTACCTAGCCTGGGCTACGCTCAAAAGAATCTGCTAGAAGTGATATCTCTAAACGCAACAAAGCCCGCATAAGCGGGCCTTGTTATCCGAATCTCGAAAGATTCGGGCAAATTCTAAAGTGCTATATCTTAAGAGCTAAGTCTTAAGAAATTTAGACTTAAGAGATTTGCTTGATGTTTGAAGCTTGAAGGCCTTTCTTACCCTGGGTAACGTCAAAAGAAACGTTAGCGCCTTCTTGCAGGGTTTTGAAGCCGTCTGCTTGAATTTCAGAGAAATGGGCAAATAGGTCATCGCCACCGTCAGAAGGAGCAATAAAACCGAAGCCTTTAGTATCGTTGAACCACTTAACTGTGCCAGTAGACATAGTAAAAATCCTTTCGCGCAATGCGATTTGTAAAGTTCCTGGTATCACCCAGATTAATAGCGGATAAAACAAGGAATACAATTACAGGCTTGCCGAAAGATCTCGTACACGTCTATCTCGTACATATCTAAATCTTTTTCGTACACTTCTGAAACCATGCTTGCTTGCTAACCAACTGACGCTACAGTGTCACGGATTGTTCGATGTGTCAAAGCCTTTATGGATTATCTTGCCTATGGGATTAGTAAAAGGCGCTATTGCCAGCCCATTTTCCATACGCTGTCATCTTTTAAGTTTTGCCACGGCACAATGCGTTCGCGATGAGAATGAATAGCCTCAATCACTACCTCAACTACGTTCTCATCTTCGTCGCGCAGCAGTTGGGTAACCATAAAGTGCTTCTCTTTATTACGAGGCTGGACAGCCGTCCATTTGCTGAGATGTAGTTTGCTCGGGTTGATCGTATACATTAACGCTCCTAGACAAAGCTGCCGCGTGCTAGCTGTCATACTGCTTTATGCGTTTACTCTTGTACCCAATTTTCAATACCCAGTTCAGCGCTTAGGCTTCTGAGTATTTCGGTCCGTTCGCGGCCGCTTTCAGAGTGGCAGCCTGTATCGTGTTCAAGCACCGCTTGTTCGCCATTTTGGTTAACCCAGGTCACTGTGTAGTGTGGCAGGTCGGTGGCGCGGGGTTCACAATCAAGAGGTTGCTGTGTTGTTCCCATATCGGGCTGGATTGGCGCTAGTCGCTCTTGCAGCGAAAGAAAGGCGGTAGCACTGCCTGACTGCATGCGCTCGCCTTCAACGGCAGTATGGCGTTCGCCCATGTAGCGGGTGGTGCCATCCGCTTTAACTTCCACGCTGTATACAGGGCATGTGCCGTAGCAAGGCCCTACTTCGTAACGGATTTCAGCTAGGTCGTTGGCGCTGGTTGTGGTGTGTTGCTGCGCACAACCCGTCATCATTAATGCCAGTGTGGATACCGCGAAGCAGGTAGTTGGAAAGCGCATGTAAAAACTCCATTTTTTGAAAAGAAAATCTGGCCTGATGCGTTATTTGCAAAGGTTTTAATGAGTGCCAGAAATACGCCAATGCTTGAATTAGGGTATTCAGCTTTGCAGTGTAGTTTAACGTCATCAGTTTCCATAAAGTAATCGCTAAATTAACAAGCATGCACAAAGTTGTGCGTTATTGAGGAGTCTGCGTTACCAACACTACCGGGCCTTCATCCCTGATAGAGGCCCGGTGGCTTCTAGCGGTTACTCTTGCCGATATAGCACCATGCCACCGTGGTAGAGCACATCATCAATGAACTCACCATCAGCGGTGAAGCCTGTGTCATCCCAGTACTCTATGTAGTTATCCGTTACTTGATAGCGGCCTTGGTAAGCGCTTTCGCGTTCGCCCCGAGCTTCATCATAACGATTGTTGATTAGCAGCTCATGCCGAATTCGGCCATCACCGGTTACCCACATACCAACATAGGGGTGGTCTGCCATGGTGTTGTCTCCTGTATCCGGGGGTGTTTGTGCCGATGTCAGTGCTGGCATAATCGTGATGATGCCAGCGACGACCAAGGCGCGTTTCGCGTAGATGGGAAGCTTGGTGTCTTGCATGTGAAATCGCTCGCTCTAAGCGCCAAGCGTGGGGAAACAGCTAGGGCTCGACGCATACAGTGTTATTGGCTGGCGGTGGGCCGCACCACGATATCGCTGGTGTCGATATCGTCCGGTTGATTGATCGCGTGGGCGATCGCCGAGGCAATGGCTTCGGGTTTAAGCGCAATCTGACGGTAAGTCACCATGGCTTTAGCGGCATCAGGATCGGTAATAGTATTCGCCAGTTCCGATTCCACCACACCGGGGTAAACGCAGGTAACGCGGATGTTGTCGGTTTCCTGGCGTAACCCATCAGAAATAGCGCGAACCGCGTATTTGGTGGCGCAGTAGACCGCGGCGGTTGGGGCGACCGTGAATCCGCCAATGGAAGAGACGTTGATGACTTGGCCGCCTTCCTGGGCTTGCAGGGTAGGCAAGGTGGCGGCAATGCCATTGAGTACGCCACGAATATTGACGTCGATCATCTGGTTCCACTCATCGACTTTGAGCGATGCCAGCGGCGAGAGCGGCATAATGCCAGCGTTATTGACGATGACATCGATGCGGCCATGCAACGTAAGTGCGTAATCTGCGAAGGCCTGCATATCTTCCAGGCTGGTGACATCCAGTGTCCGGTAATCCACCGTGCCACCTTCAGCACGAATGGTTTTGGTCAACGCTTCTAATTTATCGGTTCGCCGTGCGCCAATGACCAGACGGTGCCCTTGGCCCGCTAACCAGCGGGCAGTGGCTTCGCCAATACCGCTGCTGGCACCGGTTAGTAAGATCACTTTTGATGAAGGGTTGGTTGATGAGTGATTAGTTGAAACTGTCATGTGATCATCCTCTCGTTGATAAGTGCCTGGAGAAGATTAGCTAGCGGTAGCTCATGGCAATAGAGTCGATTCTATTGGATGTTTGCCTAATCCTATTGATAACGCTGTGTCACACTAATCGCGTGGTGTGCCCGGGTATAAAATCATCAATTTAAATCTGCAGGGGCTCAAATGACACGTATATGGAAAGCCTATTTTAAGGCGTCACTGATTTTGCGCGTCACCATCGCGCTGGTGCTAGGGGTGGTGGTGGGGCTAGTCGGAGGTGAGTCGGTCACCATATGGCTGGCGCCATTAGGCGATTTGTTGCTTCGTCTGCTTACTTTCCTGATTGTCCCCATCGTGCTGTTTACCCTGATGGTGGGGGTGAATCAGTCTCGTGAGGGGAGCGCCGGCCGTGTGGGCGGCAAGGTGTTTGGCTATTACCTGGTTTCGTCGGCGCTGGCGATCATGGTGGGATTAAGCGTGGCGACCCTGTTTAGCCCCGGTAGTGGGATGGTGCTGGATGAGCAAGCCAGTTTTTCGGTGCCCGATAATCCCGGCGTTGTCGATACACTGCTTAATATCGTGCCCAATAACATTATCGGTGCGTTTGCCGAGCTCAATATGCTGGGCATTATTTTTACAGCGCTGGTGTTTGGCATTGCTCTGCTGAAAATGCGCCAGTCGGAACACCAGCATGCCATGGGGGAGCGACTATATGGCGTGATTGAAACGCTAAACGAGGTCACTTTAAAAGTGATGTCGGGGGTGCTGCACTATGTGCCTATCGGGGTGTTTGCGATTGTTGCTGAAACGGTAAGTCAGCAGGGGTTGGAAACGCTGCTCTCATTGGGCGATATGGTGGTCGTGCTGTATATCGCGTTGGCAACCCATTTACTGATTTATTGCGGCATCATGCGGCTGTTTGGCGTGAAGTTACGCACCTTCTTCAGCGAGGCTCGCACGCCAATGGCAACGGCGTTTGCGACGCAAAGTAGCTCTGGCACTCTGCCGCTCACGATTAATGCTGCTCATCGTTTGGGAATTTCCAAAAGCATTTATGGCTTTAGCCTGCCGCTAGGGGCTACTTTAAATATGGATGGGGCGGCAATTCGTATTGCTATTTCGGCGGTCTTTGCGGCCAACGTCATTGGCGCACCGCTGGACTTTGTCAGCATGGTACAGATAGTGCTGATTGGCACATTGGTATCGGTAGGTACGGCGGGGGTGCCAGGGGCAGGGATCATTATGATCGCCACGGTATTTGCTCAAGTGGGGCTGCCCATTGAAACCGTCGCGCTGCTCACCGCTATCGATGCATTGGTAGGTATGGGGGCTACGGCACTCAACGTAACGGGCGATTTAGTCGGTACCTCTGTTATCGCTCGCAGCGAAGGTGAGCAGTTGAGCGATCACCCTCCTGAGGAGGCAACTGCAGAGGTGAAAAGCTAAGGGAGTAGTTTTTTTGAGAATAAAAAAAGCCGCCTAGATATTGGCCTAGGCGGCATTAGACTCATTCAACTAATTCAGCAGCTTCTGGTTCAACCGCCTATAGTTCAATCGTTTCTATTTCATCGATGACTAGTGCTTCAGGATCACATAGAACGCGTGGATGATGCCTGGAATGAAGCCAAATAGCGTTAGAATAATGTTCAGCCAGAAATGCCCTTTAAAACCGACCTCAAAAAATACGCCGAGTGGTGGAAGTATAACGGCAAAAATCATCTTAATCGGATCAGTCGCTGTAAACGCCATGAAGCCTCCTTTGCTTTCAGGTATGTAACTTGTACAAGTGTAGGCACTATCAGGATATTTATCCAGGCCTTGGTTAACATGCTGAGACTGGCTAAATAGAAAATCGTTCAATTTCGCTATTAATTTTCGCTATCAGCTATTTGGGAGGGACCCCGTGTTCAAAGTACCTTTAAAAGTGACCACTACGTCTATTGGCATACTGGGCTGTCTTGCTTCAGCTCAAAGTTGGGCCCAGCAGGCTGCGCCCAGTGGTAATGCGATGGCAACGATTGAAGTAACAGCGCCACGCTTAGCACGTGAGCTATACGCCACCCCCGCGGCGGTTTCAACACTCGATCAGGAGGCGATTGCTCAAGGCCAGCAGCGCACGCGCTTGGATGAGGCGCTGGTGCGCGTGCCGGGTGTTTTTCTGCAAAACCGCGATAACTTTGCTCAGGGACAGCGAATCTCTATACGCGGTTTTGGTGCCCGGGCGCCGTTTGGCGTGCGCGGCATTACCGTGATGGTCGATGGCATTCCCTATACGCTGCCCGATGGCCAGGCGCAGTTAGATGCTATTGATCTGGACAGTGCCGAGCGTATCGAAGTGATTCGTGGGCCCTCTTCGGTGCTCTACGGCAACGCGGCGGGTGGGGTGATTGATATCACCACTGCGGATGGGCGCGAAAACCCTGGTTCAAGCGTACGCACCGAGGTAGGGAGTGACGGCTACCGTAAGGCCGTTGTGCAAACCGGTGGCGCCCAAGGTGATTGGTCGCACCACGTGAGCTTCTCTGCGCTCAACGTGGATGGCTACCGGGAGCAGAGCTCCACGGAAAAGTACCTGTTGAACGCCAAGCTGCGCCGTGAGTTAGGCAGTGACCGGGCGCTAACCGCCATTATCAACCTGCTGGATAACCCTCGCTCTGAAGACCCCGGCGCGCTTAATGCCCGTGAAGTGGCAAATGGCCGCGATCAAGCGGCACCAAACTCATTGGCGCTGGATGCAGGACAGAACGTCGATCAACAGCTTCTTGGCTTACAGTACGAAGATTTGTCTGCAGGTTCAGGCAAGTTTTACCTAAAAGGCTTTATTTCCCAACGCGATTTTGAACAGCAACTGCCCTATGTGGGCGATAGCCGCATCGGCTACCAGCGTGATTACCTGGGCGCGAGTGCCGAGTATCACCATGAAGTGAGCTTGGGCAGCCTGCCGCTGAGCTATATCACCGGGGTTGATGTGGCCCGCCAAGACGACGAGCGCTTCCGCAATGATGTAAACGGCCAAGGCGTTGTCGGCGAGCAGTTGGCGGAAGAGACCCAGACGGCGACCTCGGCTGGGGTATTTGCCCAGGGCGATTTAGCGCTGACCGAACAGGTCACGCTCTCGCTGGGTGCGCGCTTTGATCGGGTTGAATTGGAGGTAGATGACCGCTTTCAGAGCGATGGCGATCAAAGTGTTGAGCAGACCTTTAATGAGTGGAGCGGCTCGGCGGGGTTAAGCTACCGTTATCGCCCCCAGCACCAGGCGTATATCAACACCGGTACAGCGTTCGAGACACCGACGTTCTCCGAGTTTGCGAACCCGGCGGGCGGTGGTTTTAATCCCTCTGTATCGCCGCAAAAAGCATGGAACCGCGAGGTGGGGCTGCGTGGTTATGTTGAGCCACTGGCGATGGATTACGATCTGACGCTGTTTTCAGTACGCGTGCGCGATGAGCTGGTGCCGTTTGATGAGGGCGGCCGCACGTTCTATCAAAACGCAGGGGATACTGATCGTGACGGTATCGAGCTGGCGCTGGGGTGGCAGGTGGCCAGTCAGTGGCGGCTGGATAGCGCCTTGACGCTGGCGCGCTATGAGTTTGATCAATTTGCCACACCGACGGAAAGCTTTGGCGGTAATCGCATTCCTGGCTTGCCTGAACAAACCTGGGTCAATCAGCTAACTTGGCAAGGGATTGATGAGCGCTTCGCCACCCTGGAAACCCAGTACGTGGGCGACTTGGTAGCGGACAATGCCAATGAAACAGAGGTCGATAGCTATTGGCTGGTAAACCTACGGGTAGGGGATGGCTGGCAGTTAGGAAGCGATACACGGCTGAATGCTTACGTTGGTGTGCGCAATCTACTTGATGAAGAGCACTACGCCAACGTGCGCTTAAATGGCACCTTTGGGCGTTTCTACGAACCGGCCCCTGGGCGCAGTGTTTATGGCGGGCTAGAGGTACGTTTCTAAGAAGTACTTTACTAAAAGCGTTATAAATAAAAACGGGCGGCGCTCATTGATGAGGCCGCCCGTTATCATTGGTGATGACGCTAAGTTAACCAATTACTCCGGTAGTGCGTAGCCAATCACGTAATCGCCCATCTTGGTACCAAAGGTGCCGTGACCACCCGCCGTGACGACCACATACTGTCGGCCATCCTGGCCGGTGTAGGTCATCGGCGTGGCCTGGCCACCTGCTGGCAGGCGCGCTTTATAAAGCTCCTCGCCAGTGGTGATGTCGTAACCGCGCAGGTACTGATCCAAGGTGCCGCTCAAGAACGACACCCCGCCTGCGGTCGTCAACGGGCCGCCCAGGGCTGGAACGCCAACGTTCAACCCAATGGGTAGGCCAAACGGCATGCTGTCCCGTGTCGTGCCATTGCGGTGTTTCCACACTACTTCGGCGGTTTGCAAATCGATACCTGCCACATCGCCCCAAGAGGGCGCTTGGCAGGGCAGGCCCAGTACCGAAAGCAGTGGGCCGAGTTCAACGGCATAGGGCGCGCCTTCATTAACTTGTAACCCTTGCTCACTGGCAGAGCCTTGGCCCTCTTCAACCTCTTCGCGGGGCACGAGCGTGGATACGAACGCCAAGTATTTAGCACCGGTGAACAGCGCTTGGCGCTCAGAATCAACGGCCACTCCACCCCAGTTCATTACACCGACATTACCTGGATAAACAATACTGCCTTCCAGTGAAGGTGGCGTGTACTGGCCTTCGTAGCGCAAAGAGTTGAACTGAATGCGACACATCATCTGGTCAAACGGAGAGGCGCCCCACATGTCGCGCTCGGTGAGCGGCGGTGGCAGAAGGTTCAGTGCTGAACGCGGCTGAGTCTCGGCCGTCCAGTCACCGTCCACGGCGCCCTGAGGAACCGGCACCTCTTCGATGGGCACAATCGGCTCGCCGGTTTCACGGTTCAATACATACAGGCTACCCTGCTTTGTTGGCTGAATAACCGCAGGCTGGGTGCCTTCATCAGTGGCTAAATCAATCAGTACCGGCTGCGCGGGGGTGTCCATATCCCACAGGTCGTGATGAACGAACTGGTAAACCCACTCCACTTGGCCATCTTCCAGGTTGAGTGCTACCAGGCCCGCACTGTAGGTTTCATCGTTCTCCGTGCGGTCGGCGCCATACTGATCCGGTGTGGCGTTACCCATGGGCAGGTAAACCATGCCGAGTTCTTCATCGACGCTGATGGGTGCCCACACGTTAGGCGAGTTACGCGTGTAAGTTTCGCCCTCTGCTAGCGGTTCGGTGTCATCCGGGTTACCACTGTCCCAGTTCCAAACCAGCTCGCCGGTATGCACATCAAAGGCACGAATAACGCCGGAAGGCTCGTCGGTGGAGCTGTTGTCGGTAACGTGACCGCCTAAAATGATCAGGTTCTCAGTCACGGTAGCTGGCGAGGTTGAGTAGTAGCCGCCTGGGGAGAAGTCGCCGATATTGTTGGTGAGATCGATTTCACCGTTCTCGCCAAAATTGGTACACCGCTCGCCGGTGTCAGCATTCAGCGCGATTAGGCGCGCATCCGCCGTGGGCAGGTAGAGCCTGCGGGGGCACATGACGTCAGTTTCGCTGAGCATAGGTGGTGAATTGCTATCTTCTTCAACACCAAACAGCAGCGACAAGAAGGAGAGGTCCAGGGTGAAAATGTCGCTGTCATCAAAGATATCAAATGAGAGCGCTGTCGCACTACGTGGGGCAGCGTCGCTGGCCGCTGCATCGTTAGGTTCGCTCTCAGTAGCTGAGTAGCTGGCCGCATCGTAGTAAGCCAGACCACGGCAAGTCATATGCGCCCAGCCTGAGAAATCATCTGCGCCCATGGTGCTGATCTCAGGGTCGAACGCCCAAAGCGTTTCTCCCGTTTCCGGGGAGAGCGCCATCGCCCGGCTGTGAGAGGTACAAATATACAGACTGTCGTTCACTTTCAGTGGTGTATTCTGATTGGTGATCTCAGGGGGAGCATTAGGGCCTGCCTCGTCACCGGTTTGGATGCGCCATACCTCTTCAAGCTCGCCGATGTTGTCCGGGGTAATTTGATCCAGTGAAGAGTAGTGGGTGCCCGCGTTGGTGCCGCCATAAGCAGGCCAGTCATCGCCAGCCACTTGAGCAGGGTTGACGCTATCGGAAGTGGTTTGGCTATTACTGGCCAGCGCCCCCTCGATAGTGCCGGGGTCACTAAACTGGCTGGCAATAGCGATAATGATCGCAGCGGCAATGCTCCCGATAACGGCCAAACTACCACCGCGCGAATGCAGCGGCTTTCGCCACCAGGGCAGTAGCAGCAGAATGCCGATCAAGCAGAGGATGGCGACCCGGGGCACCAGTTGCCACCAGTCGAGTCCAACTTCCCAGAGTGCCCATACAAGCGTAGCAAAAAGAATAAGTGCGTAGAGCCACAGAGCGGCGCCTCGGCGCATGGCGAATAAAATGCCGCAGGCAATGATACCGACCCCGGCAATTAAGTAGTAAGCACTGCCACCCACGCTAAGCAGTTTGCCGCCGCCTATGGCGAGCACCAAGCCAACGATGAGTAGCAGCAAGCCAACGATAACCGCTGGCCATTTGCTGTGATCGCGCGTGTTTTCTTCCATGAGACATCCCCTTATAACAGCGTACCCACAACGCGCTTTAACCCATCGACAGCGCCGATGGGTTAAAACACACATTTCTAGAAAATGATTTTAATTATCAATTCGCCATTGGTCTAACGTTTTGACAATTTTTTCTTAGATGGAGGCCCGCCCTTAGCGAAAACGTGCTGCGGGCGGGGAGGCAAGATGGAATGGGAGTAGAGAGAAGGCCGGAGCGTTACAGCTTAATCAGCATCTTGCCGGTATTACCGCCCTCAAACAGGGCTAAGAAAGCCTCTGGAGTGCTCTCTAAGCCCTCTTTCACGGTTTCTTTATAAACCAGCTTGCCAGCGGCGACTTGGGGCGCCACTTCGTTCAGGAAATAGGGGTAGCTCGACCAGTGATCTGCCACGATAAAGCCCTGCATTTTGGCTTTACGTATGACCAGTTGCGAAAGGTTACTAGGGCCTGGCGTGGGCTCTGCAGCGTTGTAACTATCGATCATGCCGCACACGGCGATGCGAGCCCCTTCATTTAGCTGGCTAAGTGCGGCCTCAAGGCAAATGCCGCCGACATTTTCGTAATACACATCAATGCCATTGGGGCTTGCAAGCTTAATGGCATCGCTTAGCTCCTGAGCAGTACGGTCACGATAGCTAACCGGTTCAACCCCTAGCGACTCAAGCCAAGCAAGCTTATGGGCAGCGCCAGCGATACCCATCACATGGCAGCCTTTCGCTTTGGCCAGTTGAACGGCGAGTGAGCCAACGGCGCCACTGGCCGCACTGACCAAAACGTTATCGCCCGGCTTACATTCAGCGATGATGTTTAGGCCCGTCCAGGCAGTCATGCCGGGCATGCCTAAAACGCCCAGATAGGCCTGCTCTGGTACATCGTGATCCGGTAGGGGCGTGACGCCCTGGGCAGGCAGCTGGGCAATGTCTCGCCAACCGCCCATATGGCTTACCTTGTCGCCCACTTTAAAGCGTGCGTCGTTGGTCTCAATAATCTCGCCAATGGCGCCGCCTTCCATGGGTTTGCCGATTTCAAAGGGTTCGACATACGTGCGAACACCACTCATGCGGCCGCGCATATAAGGATCCACGGAGAGCCAGCGGTTACGAATACGCACTTCGCCTTCGGCTAGATCAGGAAGTGTCTGCGCCTCCAGTTTGAACAGAGCGCTATCGGGTAGGCCGTTGGGGTAATCGGTCAGCGTATAAAATTGTGACTGCATAAGTGCCTCCTGCGAATACTTGGCGTTCTGAGCTATCTGTGTCAGCTACGCGCGTTGAACTCCTTGCAGCATAGAGACCATTAGCCTGCTTGCAAGTTCGTCCCGACAAAGAAATGAGCCCATAAAGAAACAGGGCGAACCATTGCTGGTCGCCCTGTATTTACGTGCTGGCACTATTTTGACTGGTTTACTGTCGCATTAATTAGGCTAAGGGGTATCACACACCAACCAAGAATGTGTTATCCGTTAATCCAACAGCGTTACCATAACCGGTGCTGTACCGCGGCGGAGCATGCCAAGCTTCACAGCCGCGCGTTTGGATAAATCAATAATGCGCCCTTGAACGAAAGGGCCGCGGTCATTGATCAATACTTCTACTTCTTGCCCCGTGTCCGGGCGCGTCACCAACACCTTGGTGCCAAATGGCAGACTTGGGTGGGCGGCTGTCAGCGCCTGCTGGTCAAAGGGTTCGCCACTGGCAGTGGTCGCTCCTTGAAAGCGGTCACTGTAAAAGGAGGCGACGCCTTCCTGTGTTTCTGTTTCGTGTGCGAAGGCACTGTTGGCAGCACTACAAACTACAACGGCTGCCAAGCAAATCGTTCGGATTAGTCGTTTTTGGGCTCCCATGGGAGTACCTCAGTTTTGCGTATTACGGATCCCGCATTCTTTGATGAGGTGCCGATTAGGCCCTGCGATACTACCTTGGACGTTGCGAGTCAGCAAGCTTTGAGAAGATCGACGCAATTAGGTTCAGTTTCAAGATTTTTATAAACGCAATGCTTGGAGCCTTGAGTTTCAGTTACTTATTGGTTTAGGCATGACGTTCGTAAAGAATGAAATTTGTGCAATGCAGTATTTTTTATGAAACGCTCACTTGAATTCGTTAAGCATCTTATAATCATGTTTGCTTAACTAATTAATGATTGTCATTGCGACTGAACAAGGAACCGCTCATGGCTAAATCTTCTTCTCTAGCGTTCGTATTGGTGGCTGTTGGCGGCGCTGCTGTAGGCTTTATCGTCGCTCAGGCACTTCCATTGCCGGGCCAAACCGCCGAAGAGGCATCTGTCGAAAACGCTGAAGCTACAGATCAGCCAGCAGTTGCTGAAGCGGTGGAAGGTTTGCAAAGAATCACCCTTGCGGAGCGCTTGCGAGGAGAAATAACGTCAGCGAGCGAACTTAACGGCAATGATGGCAGCCGCTTTATGCGCTATGCGATCTCCCTGGATGAAGATGAGATCGTTGAGATTTCGCTGAGTGGGGCGCTGCAAGGCGTCGTGGCTCTCTATGATGATCAGTTACAGTTACTTGATAATGCGCCTGTTGTGCGGCACCGCGTTGAAGAGAGCGGAGACTATGTGGTGGTGGTCAGTGGTGCCGATGCCCACAGCTACGGCCCATTTGCCGTCGATAGCCGTAGCGTTGAGCTAACGGATGCCGACACTGTGTCGGTGGGCGAGCCGATCGATAGTTGGCTACAAGGTGAGTCCCGCGAAATTACCCTGACCATAGAGGAGGCAGGGCTTTATCAACTGGAGATGCGCTCTGACGATTTCGACCCTTACTTGGAGGTAGCAGGGCCGAATGGCTATGTCCGTGAAGATGATGACAGTGCAGGCGATTTAGACGCACGGATTGCCGACTTTTTGGAGCCCGGTGAATATACCTTGACCGCACGCAGTGCCTACGGCGATGGCAACGGTGTGTATACGCTTTCAGTCGCGCCCCACGAGCTTCCCGGTGATGGCGAGCTACGTAATGATGGAGCGCTCACTCCCGATGACACCCTAAACGGTTGGTACAGTGGTCAAGAGCTTAGCTACCAGGTTGAAGTAGAAGAAGCGGGTATGTACCACATCGAAATGCGCGGCAACGATATCGACGCTTATCTGGTGCTTCAGGGGCCGAACGGTTACTACCGCGAAGATGATGACAGTGCCGGTAATCTGGATGCGCGTATTGCTGATTTCCTTGCCCCAGGTGTCTATGAGCTAACGGCCCGCACCGCTTACGGCGATAGCAGCGGGATGTTCTCTCTCTCTATGGAGGCGCGGGATATGCCCGATGTGGAGCTGCGCAATGAAGGCACGCTCACACCTGGGGAGTCGCTTAACGGTTGGTATAGCAGCGAACCGCTGACCTATCAGTTAGAAGTAGAAGAGAGCTCGTTAGTCACGCTGGAAATGCGCTCTGCAGACTTCGATACTTTTATCGAAATTAGCGGTCAAGGCGTTGCCGTCAGTGATGATGATAGCGCGGGCGGAACCGACTCACGTCTACAAGAGCAGCTGCTGCCCGGTACCTATACCGTCAGTGCGAGCGGTTTTAGCACGACCGCTAGCGGTATGTTTGAACTAAGCCTTGAAATGGAGCCGACGAATATTCCCCCAGAGCTATAATTATTAGCGTGAATCGATGATGCCCAACGCCCCGGTCGCTTATCGTGATAGGGCGTTGGTCTACTGGCCGGGAGTGAGGAGTAAATGGTGAGGCGTGAGGGGATGGAGTGTGGAGTGGCCCTGAAAAAGTAGACACCTTTATAGAGAGAAGTTAACGGCCGGCTTTGAGGCATCCCACCACTACCAGCACTGCGGCGGCGGGCAAGCGCCAGTCAAGTACGCTCATTCCGGCGAGTACCAGTAGCAGGGCGGCCAGAATCGGTACGCCATACGCTAAGCTGCCGACAAGGCTTGCATGCCCCCAGCGCAGTGCTTTATCCCATGCCACCATGGCAACGCCATAAGGGCCGAGTCCCAACGCAATGCCCGCGAATAAGGCGTCACCACTAGGTAACGGGAGCTGTCCTTCAAGCAGCAGGCTGGCTACCACAGCGATGGCGCAGGCGACCAGCAGCAGCCTGGGCAGCAGAGGGGTCAATGCCACCGGTGCCGTCTGACTCAGCCATGAATAGAGTGCCCAGCAACAGGCGGCTAACAGCGCTAATGCGTAACCTGTCGTGGCGCCGCCTAAGCCGCCGCTGATCGCTTGGGGAACGAGCAGTAGCGCTGCACCTGAAAACGCAATCAGCGCACCGATAACGCCTGCAATGCGCAGCCGACCAAAGCGGCTCCACTGGCTAAGCAGCACAAACAGCACTGGCCAGGTGTAAGTGATCAACGCCGCCTCAGCGGCGGGCGCAAGCCGCATACCAATAAAGTAAGTGCTCACAGCTCCGAAGATGAGCAGTGGAATGCCCACCCAGATACTTAACCGCCAGCCCGCGCCGCAGGCAGCGACGTGAACGCGTCGGCTCAACGGGAGCGTCGCTAACGCTCCCGCTAGCAGTGTTACTGCGGTTAGCTGCAAGGGCGGTGTCGCTTTGGCAAATTCAGCCAGCAGCGGCGCCGAGCTCCACAGCATCACGGCCACGAGTGCCGCCCCAACACTGTACCAACGCGGAATAAGAGCGGGGGAGTGAGCGCGATGCATGGGAGATCTCCTTGATTAAAGCATGTGCCGAGCAGCATACTCATCATCAAAGCATCACAATATCGATCTTTTATGATCAATTTCATCACGGTTGGTGATATATGCGAGCGCCTACCCTAGATCTAACCCTACTGCGTACGCTGGTGGCTATTTCAGATACCGGTAGTGTGACGGCGGCCGCAAAACGGCTGGCTTACACTCAGTCGACGGTGAGCATGCAGCTACAGCGGCTTGAGGCGCAGTTATCGTTGACGCTGCACGAGCGTGAGGGGCGTCGAATACGCTTTACCTCTGAAGGTGAGCGGTTACTCAGCCATGCACGACGGCTCTTAGCCCTCAACGACGAAGCGTGGAGCGATATGCAGGCACGCCAAATCACCGGTGACCTCACGCTAGGCATCCCAGAAGATTACGCCTCGCTGCTGCCCTCGGTATTTGCCTACTTTCATCAGCTGTACCCTGCGGTAGGGCTCAAGGTGATCTGTGGTACCAGCTCGCATCTCGTTGAACAAGTGAAAGCCAAAGAGCTGGATCTTGCTCTGGTCACCCGGCAGCGTAACTCGCCGGGGGGGGATGTGATCCGCCGTGAGCCTTTGCTATGGGCCGTGGGCATGCATCAGCAGCCACTGCTTAGCGACCCGCTGCCACTGGCGCTCTACTCACCGGGGGCAGATGTATTCCGTGAAGTGGCCGAGCAGGCGCTGCAAGCCGCCGGACGCAGTTGGCGTGTTGCCTACACCAGCCAATCCATGGCAGGGCTGGCGCCGATTGTCACCGCCGGGCTCGCCATTGTGGTAGTGACCCGCAGCATGCTTACACCGGCGCTGAGGCCGCTGGATGAGAGTAGCGGCCTACCTGCACTGCCGATGATTGAGCTGGCGCTGCACCGGGCACCACATCGCCCTTCTGAGCCAGCGCGTCGATTGGGAGAGTTGATACGTGAGCAGCTAGCAGCACCTGAACAAGCGCTATAAAGTGACGCATCGCGGTCTTCTGCTCAAGCTACCACCGGCGGTGTTGCACAACTAATGCTTAACGTTGATGGCAGCGGAGTGCTTTAATCAGCGAAGAGAAGCGTTACTGACTAGAATGAAAAGCAAATGAATTTGCTGTTAGGAGTACTGCATGCACGAATTGGATCATTATATCTACCCGCACCGGGTGCTGCATTGGCTGGTGGCGGGCGCGGTGTTGCTCTCCTTGGCCAGCGGTTTAACGTTAGGCTTTTTGGGATATGAACGCACCGTTGCTCTCGTCGGTAATATGCTCACGAACCTGCTGTATACCAGCCATAAGACGCTGGGAGTGTTGATACTGTTGCTAATGACGATACGTATTATTACCCGTTTGGCCTTTGTGGTACCCGATCACGAGCCGCCCCTCAATGCCTTTGAACGGATTGTCAGCACCAGCGTCCATCATTTGCTCTATTTAGCGCTGATCGTCATGCCGTTACTGGGCTGGGCAGCCACAGCCAGCGGCGGCTTTCCGGTGGAGTTTTTCCATTGGCATTTGCCAAGCTTGATTGGCGAGCGGGAGCAACTCTCAGAACAGCTCTTTATGTGGCATGAACGATTGGGGTGGGCCATTTTGGGCTTGGTGGTACTGCACGTGGCGGGGGCTATGTTCCATTGGAAAATCAAGCGCGACAACGTTATGAAGCGTATGAGTCTGTTTGATTAACGCGACAGACTATGCCGAACCATAGCGATAGCATGTTTCTGCCTGGCGTGTTTTAACCGCGTACATATTGTTATCGGCCTCACGCAATAAGCTTTCCAGGGTGGCATTATCGGCCCCCTGGCAAGTACTAATGCCAACACTGACGCTAACGCTGACACGCTCGCCACAGGGTAGAATAATCGGTGATTGGATGGCTTGTTCGATTCGTGCCTGAATCGTCGCTAGCGTATCAGCTGATTCAATACTCTCCATAATGATAATGAACTCATCGCCCCCAAAGCGGGCGCAATGGTCGCCTGTACGGGCTAAGTGGGCGATGCGTTTGGCGATTTTTTGTAATACAAAGTCGCCAGCTTCATGACCGTAGTGATCGTTAATGGGTTTGAAGCGATCCAGGTCGAGCATCAACAGCGCTAACTGATCGCCTTGCTGTTGGTTGCGCAGTAGGGCGTTTTCAGCGCAGCGCATTAAACCGTGGCGATTTAATAATCCAGTGAGGACATCACAGTTGGCTAAATGCTCCAGTGCACGGGTGCGGGCGGCCACTTTTTGCTCTAACACCGCTTCCTGTTTTCTAAGCGTTGCCAACATAACAGATTGAGCCCGCTCTTTTTGCCGTTTAAGTTTATTAAAGCGCGCTGCTAGGGCAAACGAGAGCAGTAACATTTGCAGCGCTGAGCCAATTTGAATGCCGTGAAGAGTAATAAAGTTGGCTGGCAGAATGCCCAGATTACGTAGGGCAAACACGCCAGCACCTAGTAAAAATAACGACCATGCAAACACAAACAGTCGAGCACTTGGTACCCGTCGTAAGCAGCAGTAGCTACCACATACCAACAGCAGTAGCGCTGCTATAAACACCGTCACGTCCATTAATTGAAGCGCTGAAGAAATGGGCAGAAGCAGCGTGGCCAACACGGCCAGCCAGCAGTAGCTTCGAAAGGTAGATAATACTTGATGCCAGCGTGGGCAGTACGTTTCTGTATTAAGGAAACTCTGGGCAAACAGCGTCGCCATGGTCGAGGCAAAGGTGAAACCTAGTGCCACTAGGCGGGCAGTGTTGTCACCTAAAAAACTCCAAAACATCAGCGTTCCAATACCGTTAAACGCCAGTATGGCCAGCCCGAAGCCACCGACAAAGAGCGAGTAGTGTAGAAATACGCGTTCTTTTAAACCAAAAAATAGCAGTAAGTTATATAAGCCCAATGCCAGTATCATGCCGAAGTAAGTGGCAAGCCAAAAATTGTAGCGATCATCCTGAGCATTAAATGCTTCTGGCGTCATCAGGTTATAGCTAAGCATCTTGCTGCCTGAAGCCGCCACATGGGTATACAGTGTGACGGTCTCAAAAGCGGCCAACTCCAGTGGAAACACCGCTTGGCGGTTAGCCAGCGCGCGCTGCTCAACGGGGACTGCGCTGCCGCTGCGTTGCACACCGCTGAAATGCTGCCGTAGCGTGTAAAGCGTCACGTGATCTAAAAAGGGAAATTCAAACTGCACTATCCAGCGCTGGGCATCGGGGGATTCATTTCGCACCTGGGTTCTCAGCCAGACATCACGCCGGGTATAACCGAAGTTTAAATCCTGAACGTTATGCGACCGCTCGAAAGCAGGTGAGAGGGCCAGTAACTCATCGAGCGATGCTGGGCTGTCGGCTGCATGCCAAAATTCACTATAAGGAGCAAGCGAATAACTCGCCTGATTGGGCGATACGGAAAGGAGAGTATTTGCATATGCCCCTGGTATCCAACTCACCGCTAACAGCAGCAGACAGGTGTAAACACCCGCCGTTAAACGTCGAGCATGCATAGCACATCGCTTTTTTTAGTTTTTTTAACCCCGCACTATTTCCCCTAGGTTCCCTTGCCCGTGCAGGGGGCCGCCAATCTTAAAGCGTCTGGGCGGGTTGATCACCAACTAGCCGCCTGGGCGCTAACGCGGTAAAGGCAATGCCTTAAACAAACGATCCTGTGCCGCGCGATAAGCTCTTTTAGTGTAGACGGCTTTTAAAATCGTAATGTTTAAAACCCTCATACTTAACAAATGATACGGCTTAAATCGTTCGTAAGCCGTTGTATTAAATCGCCGCTATGTCGCCAAAAATGCCAGTAAAGAGGCACCGATAAATAGTTGCCTGGGGCAACGCTGGCCAGTTGACCACTTTTCATCAATTCACCTGCCTGCAACTGCGGCATCATGCCGTAACCAATCCCTGCGGCGGCTAAGCGTACAAAGCCCTCTGATGATGGGCAGAGGTGATACGGGAAGTGGCCATGGAAATCAAATAGCGCCAGGAAGCGGTGCTGCAGTTGGTCGTGAGGGCCGAAAACGATGGCCGGTGCGCGTTGAAAGCTTTCTGCCGTGGGACCTTCAGGAAAGTAGCGTTTGATATAAGCGGGGGTTGCCAGAGGGTGATAGCGCATTTCTCCCAGCGCTACGCAGCGCGCCCCTGCGATAGGCTGAGGTGTGGCGCATAGGCAAGCCGCTACATCACCGTCACGCATGCGCTTGAGCCCGACATCCTGGTCTTCAATCACAAGGTCCAGCAGTACACCCTCCGCCTGGCAGATACTGGCGACGGCTTCGGCCCACCAGGTGACTAGGCTATCCGCGTTGATGGCGATGCGCAGTCGCGGTGACTGATCATCCAGCGTGGGCAGGGAGCCCCGCAGGTCACGCTCTAAAAGCTGTACCTGCTGATAATGCGTTAACAGCCGTTGGCCGGCGGGGGTAGGTGCTAAATGGGGATGACGCACCAGCACCGGCTGGCCGAGGCGAATCTCCAGTGCTTTTATGCGTTGTGATACTGCTGATTGCGAAAGCCCCAATTCATCGCCCGCACGCTCGAAACCACCGCACTCTACAACGGTCGCCAAGGCATGAAGCAGTTTGTAATCAAGCATGGCGGTGTTCCCAGTACAGAAGAGTAGTGACGTTAATCAAAAAGGGATGATTAAACAAATATGTATTAAGGCAAATGAAAATCACTTCTTTATTGACTTAGTGCATCAGTGCGGCACAATTCGCGGCTTATATAGCAATGGTGGAAGGCAATAATGGAACTGCTGCGCTTAGTATTTCATCACTATCGCTGGCCTTTTTTGGGTGCAATTGGTCTCAGCCTAGTGAGCGCTGGCCTGGGGGTGGGCGTTATTGCGTTCATCAACCAACGGTTAATCGAGGTAGGTAGCCTGGCTGCTCTGCCGCAATTTCTCGGCCTTTTGGCGGTACTTCTCGCGGTGACGTTAGCCACCCAGCTGGCGCTGACCTTGCTGGGGCATCACTTTGTGTTTGACCTACGTTCGCGGTTGGTAAAGCGGATTCTGGATACCGATATCGAGCGCTTGGAGCAGTTGGGCAACGCCACCTTGCTTGCTAGCCTGTCCAGCGATGTGCGCAACATCACCATTGGCTTTGTGCGCCTGCCGGAGCTGATTCAGGGCGTGGTGCTAACGCTCGCGTCGGTGGCCTATCTGGCATGGCTTTCGCCGCAAATGGTGGTGATCACCGTGGTGTGGATTGCGTTCACTATGGGCGTGGGCTGGTGGTTGGTCTCTAAGGTATATCGCCATTTTCACCTCGTACGTGAAAGCGAAGACCACTTATACAAAGATTTCCAGGCAGCCATTGAAGGGCGCAAAGAACTGGCGCTGAACCGCGACCGTGCCCGGCGCTTTTATGATGAGCGTTATACCGCCAATGCCCGTGACTACCGTCACCACATTATCCGCGCCGATACCTACCATTTAAGCGCTAACAACTGGTCCAACATTATGATGTTGGGCGCCATCGGGGTGGTGTTTTTCCTCTCCAATGGTTTGGGCTGGGCCAATACCACTGTGGCGTCCACCTTTGCGCTGACGCTGCTATTCCTTCGCACACCGCTGATACAGGCGGTGGGCGCCTGGCCAACGCTGATTAGCGCTCAAGTTGCTTTTGATAAATTGAGCAGCCTGAAATTAGCCGAGTATCAGCCCAGCTTCGAGGTCGACGATACGCTGGCGGATTGGCAGCGCCTGGAGCTTGAGGAGGTCACCTATCACTACCCTGATACTGACCAAGCTGAAGGCTTTCAGGTAGGGCCGCTCAACATGACACTTGAGCGCGGTGAGCAGGTGTTTCTGATCGGCGGTAACGGCAGCGGTAAGTCGACCTTGGCTAGACTGCTTTCGGGATTATACCGCCCGCAAAGCGGCACTATTAAGATTGATGGTCAGGTGGTCACGGCCGCTCAATGGGAGTCGTTTCGCGCTCGCTTTGCCAGCGTGTTTACCGATTTCCATCAGTTTGATCAGACCATGGGGCCTGAAGGGCTGCCCGCTGACCCACAGGTCGTTGATACCTGGCTTGAGCGACTGCAGATGCAGCACAAGCTGCAGTGGGAAGGGGATCGCGTTATCAACACCCAGCTTTCACAAGGGCAGCGTAAGCGCCTTGCGCTGCTGCTGGCGATTGCCGAAAAGCGCGATATTCTACTGCTTGACGAGTGGGCCGCGGATCAAGACCCGCAGTTCCGGCGGCTGTTCTACCGCGAGCTGTTACCGCACTTAAAAGCGATGGGTAAAACCGTGTTTGCCATCAGCCATGACGACAGCTACTTCGTCCACGCTGA
Organism: Vreelandella neptunia; assembly: GCF_022489065.1. Taxonomy (GTDB): domain Bacteria; phylum Pseudomonadota; class Gammaproteobacteria; order Pseudomonadales; family Halomonadaceae; genus Vreelandella; species Vreelandella neptunia_A. The sequence goes on from NZ_JAKVTW010000006.1 coordinate 55,268, forward strand.
TCGGTTGCTGGAGATGTCGAAGGGGCAATTAAGCGAGCTTAAAGGCGAGCAGCGTGCGCTGGCGAGTGAAGATGCTGTTGCTCAAATTAATAACTAGAAAGCGTTATCGGTTGGCTTGTTTGGCGCGCTTGCGCGCCTCCAGGTCGCAACCCTCTAACGGGCAAGTGCCACAGGTATCAAACTCTTCCAGTAAATAGCGCAGGCAGCAGAGCTTGCGCACCCGCTTAACTTCCTCACTGCCCTTGGGCGTAAAGTAACGCATCGGCTGAAATAGCGGGTTGCGCTTGCCGTTAGGTAGCGTACGCGTTTCTAACAGCGCTTTAGCAGCTGCAAGCGCCGCTTCATTGATAAGCGGATGCTCTGCCAGCGCATGCACGTAGTAATCCACGTAACCACCCGCATTGCTCCAGAATACCCGCTGTGCAGCACCTGATATGGCCGCAAGCTGCTCAATGAGCGGCGCCCAATGCTGATCAATTAGGGTCGTAAAGCGCTCAAACGGATCCTGAGTGGTTATCGGTGTGCCTTCATGGGGCAGCCATAGCCGTGACGTAGCGCCTTTTTCGTTGAAGATAACCTGCATGTCGTCCAGGCCTACCGGCAGGTTGCGATTAAGCAGCAGGTTAGCGGTCAGCGTAGGGACGGTCAGGGCGCTGAAGTGCCACTTCGACCAAATCGATACCACTGCACGCTGGTCGCCATCCGGATACTGGCCTGCGAAACGCGTGAGATCCTCTTTAAGCCAATGGGCATTCCGCCAGCGGGCTGTTTTGAACGCTTCCAGTGGCGGCGTTTCGCCAATCAAGGGCGGCGTAAAGTTCGCCAACGGCCCTGTGTAGCAGGCGGCCAACGAGGGCTCGAACAGTTGTGGCTGACGCAGGGCAGAAGGCATTTCAGGGCTCCATCGCAGGGCTTTAATGCAGGCGCTGGGAAATAAGGTGGTCAGCTTAATTGATAATGAGTATCAGTTGAAGTATTTAGTTGCGAATGAGACCTTTTAAAAGCGTTCGACGACGTTGAGGAATGTCATTGTGCAACGGCGATATTGTGCTCTCCGTTGGGGTGCTTCATGACTTGCATCGGCAGGCCATAAATCGCCTCTAAGGTACTGCAGCACATCAAATCACCCGGGCTGCCATGGGCCAGTAAGCGACCGCTGTGCAGTGCCATCAACTCGTCGCAGTAACGCGACGCCATATTGATATCGTGCAGCACAATAATAACCCCGAGGTTGAGCTCGTCGCACAGTTTGCGGATGAGTGCCAACACTTCCATCTGGTGGGCGATATCCAGCGCGGCTAGTGGCTCATCGAGCAGCAAAAAACGGCTGCCTTGGGCCAGCAGCATGGCGAGCCACACCCGCTGGCGCTCACCACCGGAGAGCGTATCGACCAAACGGTCGGCAAATTCCTCGGTATGGGTAAGGGCAATGGCGCGATCAATGGCGTCTTTATCTTTCTGGTTATGGCGACCCAGCAGACCGTGCCAAGGGTAGCGCCCAAAAGCCACCAGCTCGCGCCCGGTCAGGCTTTCAGCGCTTGGCAAATGCTGGGGTAGGTAAGCTACCTGGCGGGCAAATTCGCGGTTGCCCCAATCACTTAGCGGGCGCTGGTCAAAGTGGATTTCACCCTGGCTAGTGGGCTGCTGCTGGGCCATGAGTTTTATCAAGGTCGACTTGCCCGACCCATTGTGGCCAATCAGGCCGTAAACCTTGCCTTCATGAAAGCTGTGGTCAATGGGATTTAGAATCGGCTTACCATTGATTGCAAAGGTGGCGCCTTTGACCTCGAACATGAATGACTCCTGGCGAAGGGATAGAAGTAATGGCTCTATTCTAGTGCTAATGGTTCTCATTTTTAACCTAGTAGCAACAATAAAAAAATGTCACTACCTCCGCGCTATCAACCCACCATGCGCGCCAGTATTGGGTTCTTGAACCAAAAGCGGTGAGCCAGTGCCATCGCTACATGGCCGAGAATTAGTCCCAAAAGAAGCCAGGAAAGAGGGCTGTGTAGCACACCTGCGGGGGCCATCATCCAGGCGATTTCGCGCTCTGCTTCGGGCAGTAGCTCAATGCTATAGAGCTGTATGGCTCCGCCGCGACCATATTGGCGCAGTAGGGCAAAGGCGGGTAGCCAGAGGAGCAGTACATAGAAGGAGACATGTACGACGCTAGCAAGTCGCCCACCCAGCCCTGGCGAGCTCGGCGGGCGCTGTTTTCGGTTGACCCAAGCCCAACTGATGCGTGCCAAGGTGACTATCAATATCAGAATGCCTAACGAGCCGTGGGGGCCTACTTTGGCTAAGAGCAGCGTCATGGTATTTTCGCCCATGACTCGCCAAGCCAACACGACGAGAAATTGAAACGTGACCAGGGCGGCCGTTAGCCAGTGCAGAGCCCGGCTGATACGCCCATAGCGAATGGGGCTATCTTGCCATTTAGGTGGGGTATAGCTCCTTGAAGGGGAGTTTTCGATACTCAACGTCATTATGCTTGGTGTTCCTTTAACCGTTGGCTTTGCCCTGGCGCCAGTAGCCCATGCTGGTGACGTACTGTTTGGGTAGCCCGCACTCGTTGATTAAGTAGCGACGCAGTTGCATGGCGACCATGGTCTCAGCGGCAATCCAGGCATAGAAGGGAGCGCTATCATCTAGGGTGGCAGCTTCCCATAGCGGTGCATCAGTATCCTCGCTGTCATCGGTGATAGCCGTTGAAGGATTCCCCCCCAGCGCGTGAATCTCCTGTTGCAAATCGATATCGCGTAATGCTCTCAGGAGTAGATCACCGTGTTGGCAGTTGGGCTCAGCGTCGCGGGCCAGCCAGCGCAGTTTGGCGACCTGGGGAAGTGGTTGAACATCGTCGCTACGAGGTACTTCAAGTAGCGCTTCGACCTTGGGTTTGAGAGGCAAATCATCAAGGGTTTCCAGAATGCCTGCGGCAGCGGGGAGGGCAGTTTCATCGGCGATAATAAGAATGCGACGGACATCCTGGGGTGGCTTCCACTCGTAACCAAGCTTAGGGCCCTCTGCATTAGCGGCAGGAGCTGTCATGGCCAGCCGGTCACCTGGGCGGGCATGCATGGCCCAGCGCGATGCGGGGCCGTTATCACCATGAAGCACATACTCCACATCCACCTCGGCTAACTCAGGGCGTAGAGCGCGGATGGTATAAGTGCGCATTGGTGGCCGCTGAGCATCTGGAAGAGCGCGATAGGCTTCGTACCAGTCGTGCTCTTCAAGCTTGGCTATTTCAAGCAGCGAGTTAAGGCTGACATCTGCTTGCGGAAAGAATAGCTTGATGCGCTGATCGGGGGCGTGGGTCGCCATTTGGCCCACATCGGGGCCACTAAACGTGAACCTGACGAGTGACGCGCTAACTTGGGTACGCCGTGAAAGCGTGATATCAAAAATTCGATAGCTCTGCTGTGCGGCCATACAGTATAACTCCCGCGATATGGGTATCAATTGTAGTGCTAATCGTTATCATTTAGAATTATCTATTATTCAACAGCTAACGTACAGAAAATACTAAGGCGCAGATCATGCCGCTAATAAAAGCTTTGCAAAAAATGAAGGTGATTGAAGGACTTGTGACAGAGCTGCTTGCTGCTTGGGATCTGACGACGAAACGGAATCCTCCCCAATGCTAGGTTCAGTATCGTCGTCTCAACTAATGCGCCATATGACTGCCGCCAAAGCCTGTCTGCTGCTTAGCCTGCCGATGTTAGTGCTGTTTTGGATGGGGCTGCAGGAGCAGGGTGGTTTTGCTGTTGGGATGCGTGCTCTGGTGGCACCCACATTCGAAAATGTTAACGAACTGTTGCTCTATTATGCTTGGTGGCCACGGCTCTCGGTGGCGTTGCTGGCTGGCGGTGGGCTGGGTCTGGCGGGGGTGTTGATGCAACAAGTGTTGCGTAACCCCCTGGCGTCGCCCACTACGCTGGGCGTGGCATCAGGGGCCAATCTGGCACTGATGACCGCAACACTCCTTGCTCCTGGGTTGCTTATCGCAGGCCGGGAATGGGTTGCTTTGGTGGGGGGAGCGCTGGCGGTTGGCTTGGTGTTCTTGCTCTCTTGGCGACGTGGCCTGGCTCCCATGGTCGTTGTGTTGTCAGGGTTGGTAGTGAACCTGTATCTCGGTGCGCTGGCCACGGCATTATTGCTGTTTAACCACGAGGCGCTCTCAGGGCTACTGATTTGGGGAGCGGGTTCGCTGGCGCAAAACGGTTGGGACGGGGTGGCGGTACTCTGGCCACGGCTGGCGATTAGCTGCGTTGCTGCCTGGTTCTTGCTGCGCCCCTTAGCGGTGCTAGAGCTTGACGATGCCAGCGCCAAGAGCCTGGGGGTCTCGCTTGCCTATCTACGCTTTGCGGGCATGGGGCTGGCGGTGTTTATAACCGGTAGCATTGTTAGCGTGGTGGGTATCATTGGCTTTATCGGCCTGGCTGCGCCCAATATTGTGCGTATGGCTGGGGCGCGCCGGTTGGGCCCCCGGTTGTTATGGTCGACCCTGTTGGGGGCGGTGCTTCTGGCCACCACCGATCTGCTGCTACAGCAGTTCGGTGGCATGGTGGCGGCCTTTATCCCCACTGGGGCGATTACCGGTGCCCTGGGGGCGCCACTGTTAATGTGGCTAATTCCGCGCCTGAAACTGCAGGGCGACCAGCCGCCGAAAGGGGCGGGCGTTTTCGCCCATCGTCACCCTGCGCCTTCCCGCTTGGCTACTGGTTTAATCCTTGCGCTGCTGGGGGCTACGCTGCTTGGGCTGCTCGTTGGCCAGGGTGTTGATGGCTGGTACTTGCTGTCGCCGGATAACTGGAACGTGATGCAGTGGCGCCTGCCGCGAGTGATGGCGGCCGCAGCCAGTGGCTTAATGCTGGCGATTGCGGGCACTATTCTCCAGCGCCTTTCTGCCAACCCCATGGCCAGCCCTGAAGTACTGGGTATTAGCGGTGGTTGTGCCATCGCACTGATTCTGGGTATTTTCCTGCTGCCTGCACCCACCAATATGATGCTGATTGGTGTGGGCACCCTGGGCGCTTTTGCGACGCTGTTGGTGCTGGTGGGAATCAATCGTAAAAGCGGCTTTCTGCCCGAGCGTTTGCTGCTCACTGGGGTGGCGATCAGTGCGCTGTTTGATGCCGTGCGCAGCGTGATGCTGGCAGGCGGTGACCCGCGTGGGCAGCAGGTGATTGCCTGGCTGGCGGGCTCCACCTATTACGTGGATATCACCAATGCTGTGGTGGTCGGGGGGATTGCCGCCGTACTGGCACTTGTCACACTGCCCTTTACCCGTTGGCTGGATATCTTGCCCTTAGGCGCACCGACGGCCAAGGCGCTTGGGGTAACCCTCAACCGCGCCCGTTTGGCGCTGCTACTGCTCGTTGCACTGCTCACCGCCTGCGCCACCCTGGTGGTGGGGCCGTTATCGTTTATTGGTTTGTTAGCACCGCACATGGCGCGCTTGGTCGGCTTCTCCCGGGCGGGTCAGCATCTGCTGGGGGCGGCGTTGATCGGTATGCTGTTGATGGTGCTGGCAGATTGGGTCGGCCGCCAGATTATTTTCCCCTATGAGATACCGGCAGGCTTGGTCGCCTCGCTGATTGGCGGCGCTTATTTTATGTGGGGGCTGCGGCGGTTGTGAGGTTCTATAAGAAAAACTAATGCCTCATTAGCAAGATGATTTTTAGTTATTTAGGCTGTCCGTTAACTTAGCGTCATGTTTAAGGATGCAATGTGTCCTTAACGCGACAATTATTCTGACGCTGGGGATTGGGCAATGTGGGAAAGCTACTTTACCGGACTGCTGGTTTGCGGCGGTATTATTATGGCCATTGGTGCGCAAAATGCCTACATACTGGGGCTAGCCGTTCGCCGTGAGTACCATTGGTGGTCGGCGGGGCTGTGTATGAGCGCGGATATCATTCTGCTCACTGCAGGTATGTTTGGGGTGAGCGCTTTTCTGCTCACCATGCCCAGTGCCTTGGAACTCATGCGCTGGGTAGGCGTAGTGTTTTTGAGCTGGTTAGCGGCCCAGGCGCTATTCCGGGCGGCCAGTGGTCGGCAAGGATTGAGTGCCGAAGCTGGCAAAGCGCGCAGCTTAACGAAGGTGATTTTTGCAACGCTCGCCGTCACCGTGCTCAACCCCCAGGTTTACCTGGATACGCTACTGCTGATACCTGCCATTGGGGCACAGCAAGAGAGTGCGGGCGTGTTCGTTGCGGGAGCCTCAACGGCTTCAATCCTATGGTTTAGCCTACTGGCTTGGGGAGGCGCCGCGCTTTCCCCTTGGCTGTCAAAGCCTGTTGCGTGGCGCATCATTGATGGGTTGATTGGCATGATGATGGCAGGCATTGCAGTGCATTTGGCACTGGGTACCACATCACCCTCCTGAACCGACGAAGGACGAGTTGTGGCTAGGCGTCAATGACGGCTGAAGTAAGCCTCCATCACGGCAATGACCTTATCGATATCTGCATCGTCGATATCGCGATGGACAACAAAACGAGTGGCATAAAGTAGCTCAATCAAAATGCCGTGTTCTTTAAGCCAAGCGGAAAGTGATTGCACATGCGTGTCGGGAAAGCGTGCAAATACCATATTGGTTGCCTGCGAGGTGATTTCGACGCCAGGCAGTGTTGCCAAGCCCTCGGCCAGCCGTGTGGCGCGGCGGTGATCCTCGCTTAAATCGCTCACATGATGATCAAGGGCGTACTGACAGGCAGCCGCGATAATCCCCACTTGCCGCATTCCACCCCCCACCATTTTGCGTAGACGGCGAGCCTTATCGATCAGCGCTTGGGAGCCCACCAACGCCGACCCCATTGGAGTTCCTAACCCTTTTGAAAAGCATAATGAAACGCTATCGAAAGGCAGGCAGAGCTGCTTAAGCGACTTGTCGGTTGCGACGGCGGCGTTAAACAGGCGCGCTCCGTCTAAGTGCGTTGCTAAACCGCGTTCGCGAGCGAGTTCTGTCGCTTTTAGAACATACTCATCGGGCAGCACTTTACCGCCAATGGTGTTTTCCAGCGCCAGCAGCTTGCTGCGGGCAAAGTGAAAATCGTCAGCTTTGATGGCAGCACTTATTTTTTCCAGTGGCAGCGTGCCATCGGCCGCATTTTCAATTGGCTGGGGTTGGATACTACCTAAGACCGCTGCGCCACCGCCTTCATAACGGTAAGTGTGGGCCGACTGACCCACAATGTACTCATCGCCGCGTTCGCAGTGAGCCATTAGCGCTACCAGATTGCTTTGCGTGCCACTAGGAAACAGTAACGCTGCTTCTTTGCCTGCCAGTTCAGCCAAGTTGGCTTGAAAAGCATTTACCGTTGGATCATCGCCCCATACATCATCACCTACCGGCGCGGCCATCATGGCTTCAAGCATCGCGGGAGTGGGGCGCGTTACCGTGTCGCTGCGTAAATCAATCATGTGGAACTCCTTTTTTGTTTAAGAGCGCCCACTTAGGGCCTTTTTATCGAGCAAGTTTTGAGGAACCATCTATGGTTAACAGCATACTGCAAGTCTCTCCAGCAAAGGCACCCCGATGGACCTAAAAAGTGGTTACCCCTTTTGGGCTGTGAAGAACGGCCTATTGAAAACCTTCCCGCAGCTTACCCGAGACCACCAAAGTGAAGTGGTGGTGATTGGTGGCGGTATTACGGGCGCGCTGATTGCTGATGAGCTGAGCCGACACGGCCACCATGTGGTCGTACTTGAACGACGCGATGTGGGGTGGGGGAGCTCCGCTGCCAGCACCGCCTTGCTTCAGTATGAAATTGACACACATATGACGGAGCTTGCGAAGCGTTACGGTGAAGCCGATGCGGTGCTTGCTTACCGTGCTTGCGCCGATGCTATTGGTGAGATTGAAACCTTGGCGGCGGGCCTGGGGGATGTGGATTTTGAACGTCAGCAGAGTCTCTACTATGCCAGCAATGACGAAGATGTTGCGTCCTTAAAAGAGGAGTTGTCGCTACGTTTAAAGCACGGCTTTGACGCTTCCTGGCTCGAAAGTGATGCCATCTTGGCGGAGTACGGCTTTGTAGCACCCGGCGCGATACTTACCCAGCTGGCCGCCAGTATCGATCCGTATCGTATGGCTTATCAGCTGTTTACTAAGTTAGTCGAGCGCGGTGGGGAAGTGTATGACCGTACGCAAATGGAGACGATGACGCCGGATGAACAGGGAGTCACGCTCACGCTTACTAACGGTGCCACGCTGCGCTGCCAGTACGTGGTAATGGCGGCTGGCTATGAGTCGCAAGCCTGGTTGCCTGAGAAGGTCGCTATTAACCGCAGTAGCTATGCGCTGATTACCGATCCGCTACCGCCGGAGGCATTAGGTAAATTGCGTCATACCATGGTGTGGGAGTCCGCGCGGCCCTACCTTTATATGCGTACGACCTGCGATGGCCGGCTTTTAGTGGGAGGGGACGATGATGATGAAGATATTCCCAAACGTCGCGATGCTCGGGTAGAAGAGAAGGCCGAAGGGCTGGCGAATAAGGTGGAGGCTCTATGGCCCAAGCTCGATATCAACCCGACGTTCTCATGGGGAGGCACCTTTGCTGAAACCGATGATGGCCTGCCTTTTTTTGGTCCCCATGAAGCGCACGGGCCACGGGTACATTTCGCCATGGCGTATGGCGGTAACGGCATTAGCTATAGCATGATCGGCGCAACATTACTGCGGGCGCTGATTGAAGGAGAGGAGCATCCGCTGGCAGAGCTGTTTTCATTCCGGCGCCTAGCCAAAATGAATGAACAGTAAAAAGCGACCTTGGCATCGGCCCTAAAACCAGTCATAAAATCTAGCGGCGCGTCAGTGGAAAACGAGACTTCTGAAGGGATATTCACAAGGATTGAGGGCCATGAGCCATACACTGTATTTACGGGCACTTGAGCGCAATGATCTGCGCTTTGTCCACGAGCTCAATAATAACCAGAGCATCATGTCGTACTGGTTTGAGGAGCCTTACGAGTCATTTGACGAGTTAGAGGAGCTCTATAACAAGCATATTCATGACAATGCCGAGCGGCGCTTTGTTGCTGAAGATAGCCACGGTGCCGCGATTGGTTTGGTGGAACTGATTGAGATCGACTACATCCATCGCAGTGCCGAGTTTCAAATCATCATTGCCCCGGACCATCAGGGTAAAGGATTTGCCCGTTCCTTGATTCGCCAAGCATTGCACTACTCCTTCACTATCCTAAACTTACACAAGGTATATCTCATTGTGGCGGTGGAGAACGTCAAAGCGATCCATCTTTACGAAGAGAGCGGTTTTATTGAAGAGGGGCACCTAGTGCAGGAGTTCTTTATCAATGGCAAATACCGGGATGTGAAGCGCATGTATATTCTGCAGAACACCTATCTCGATCAGCTGGATACCACCGAAGCACCTGAATCCAACTGGCTATGATTCTCCCAATTAAAACGCCTCGCTGAGACGAGGCGTGGGATGTAGCGGATATTGCAAGGTATAAAACAGTGCTTACGCTTAGTCCAGGTAGGCCTGGATTGCATCAAGCGCTGCCCGCTGCTGTTGAGCGCGTTTGGCCCATACTTCCATGATATCGGCTTCCATCGCCTGTGCTTGATTAACTGAGTGCTGCATGGCGGCTACTCCTTTTTCAGAGGTTAGGTGGAAAATATTGTTATTCACAGCCTATTTTTGTACACGAGTGAATTTGTGCATAGCAGCATTTTAGCTGTGGGGAATGATAATAAGAGTTTTTGCAGGCTTCCGATAGTCCAAAAGGTGTAGGTAATTTGCCATTTCATGTAAGCATTTGCTTACATTTAAGCCGCTTATGGCACTATAAGTTTGAATGGAAAAGGTTTTCATAGACATAAAAAAGCCGGGAATGACCCCGGCTTCGGTGATTATCTTTTAGTCTTAAGGGGATAAAGCACCTGAATTAACCTAAATAGGCTTTCAGCGCTTCGACTGCGGCGCGATGCCACTGGGCGTTCAAGTTCCAGAACTCCAGAACTTCTTTATCGCGTGCAGGGGGAGTTATTAGAAACGTCATAGTGTGGTCCTCCTAGTGGGACTACATTGACAGTATAGCGCCTTTTTGTTGCGATGCAGCATTTTGAGGTGAGTGGCTGCTATAAAAAGGCCCGCATTACGCAGAATAAGTGATAACCCGCTAGGCTATATCCTGCATCATCTACTATCAGTTCGCCGCGAAAGGAGTCGCTAATGAGCACCAATGTTGCTGAAATCATGGTCGAAACTCTTCAAAATGCAGGTGCAAAGCGCTGCTACGGAGTTGTAGGAGATACGCTTAATCACTTCACCGATGCCCTGCGACAAAGTGACATAGAGTGGATAGGCGTTCGCCACGAAGAAGTCGGCGGATTCGCGGCTGGCGGTGAAGCCTACCTTACCCAAGAGTTAGCGCTGTGTGCCGGTTCCTGTGGGCCAGGCAGCCTGCACTTTGTAAATGGTCTTTTCGATGCACATCGCAATGGTTCACCTGTCGTGTTCATTGCGACACAGGTACCACTAGGCGAAACAGGCAGTAGTTTCCCCCAAGAAGTCGATCAATCTCGAGTGTTCGAACAGTACAGTGTGTTTTGTGAAACCCTGAATTCCCCTGAACAGGCACGCCGAATGACGGCGCTTGCTGCGCAAAACGCGCTGGCAAAGCGTGGGGTCGCGGTATTGATCGTTCCAGGTGATATTTTCAATCAAACGCCGCAAAACCAACTTGCTTATCGTACCCACCGGTTTAACTACTCACTACGCCCGACAGCGGCGGCCTTGGTTCCCGCTGTTCAGCAGCTCAATAAAGGCGGCAATATCACGATATTCGCCGGTGCAGGCTGTGAAGATGCCCGTGAACAGGTGATTGCCCTGGCAGAAAAACTGCAGGCGCCCATCGCCTGGACCTCCCGCGCCAAAGATTTCATCGAGCATGATAATCCGTATCAGGTTGGGATGACCGGCGTTTATGGCCTTGAAGGCGGCTACCATGCTGTCGCAGAGTGCGACACGTTGCTGCTACTTGGCTGTAACTTTGCATTTAGCCAGTTTTACCCAGAGAGCGCTGCGATTATTCAGGTGGATCACGACCCAGCACACATTGGTAAGCGTTACCCTGTTGATGTCGGCATCATAGGCAGTACGCGAGATACATGCGAAGCGCTCTCTCAGGTCGTCGAGCCTAATAGCAGCACGCGCTGGCTAGAAAAATGCCGCAAGCGCTACCAAAAATCACTGCAGAAGTCGGCTCATAAAAGCAAAGACGATGGGCTAATCCACCCTCAAGAGCTAACGCTCGCTCTTGATCGTTTGGCCAATGACGATGCACTGATCACAGCAGATACCGGCAGTGTTAACGTGTGGATGTTGCGTCACATTCGCTCGCTGGGCCAGCGCCGCACCCTAGCAAGCTTGCAGCATGGCACCATGGCGAACGCCTATCCTCAAGCGCTGGGTATCCAACTGGCATATCCAGATCGTCAGGTCATCGCTATGTGCGGTGATGGCGGGCTCTCCATGTTAATGGGCGACCTGTTAACCCTAGTGCAGCGGCGTATTCCGCTTAAAATCGTGGTGTATAACAACAGCTCGTTAAGCTTTGTGGAGTTGGAGCAGAAAGTGGAAGGGTTACTGGATGCCTATACCGAGCTGGAAAATCCTGATTTTGGGCGTGTCGCACAAGCCATGGGTCTGTGGGGTAAGCGCGTTGAACGAGAAGATCAGCTTGAGGACGCTATTGGCGACTGGCTGGCATATCCCGGCCCGGCGCTGTTGGATGTGGTTGTGAACCCAATGGAACTCGTCATGCCGCCTAAAGTGGAATCAGGACAAGTGGCTTCTACTGCACTTTACTCCGCTAAAGCGGTGCTGAGTGGGCGTATGGATGAAGTGGTTCATTTGGTCAAAAGTAACTTTTTAAAACGCTGAGTGGCTTATCACCATAATGGCAGCAGCAGGCATAATGCAGTTTGTTGAGTGTTATTTACCTTAGTAATGTCTTTTGGGGAGGCCTATGCGGCTGCGTATTTTGTCTGACTTACACCTGGAGTTTTTTGACGGAAACCGTGAGTTGCCTGAGGTGGACGCCGATGTAGTGGTTCTGGCAGGAGATATTCACCACAAGTGCGAGGGGCTTACCTGGGCTCGTCGGCGCTTCCCTGATACCCCGATTATCTATGTGCCGGGTAATCATGAATTCTATGGCACTTGCATGTCGCTACTGCGTGATGAACTGGCGCTAGAGGCCGAGCGTCTTGATATAGAGCTTCTTGATAACCGTGCCATTACGTTTAATGGCACGCGCTTTTATGGCACAACACTGTGGACGGACTTTGCGCTCTATGCCAATGACCCTACCCAAAACCCTGCCCATACCGAATCAAAAGCATTGCAGTACATGCCCGATTTTAAGATCGTTCAAACTTCTCCAGGAGTAACATTCACACCCCAAGCGAGCCAGCAGGTGCACGCTGACGCACTCACTTGGCTTGAAGAAGCGCTATCTCAACCGTTTGATGGCCCAAAGGTGGTGGTGAGCCATCACGCTCCCCTTCATGACTGCATTCCTGATCAATATATAGGCGATGCGTTATCCCCCGCGTTTGCCTCCCATCTGCCGCAATTAATGGGCAAGATGGATGTATGGGTGCATGGACATGTTCACGAGCCCGTGGATATTCTGCGCAATGGCACTCGCATCATCGCTAATCCTGGCGGTTATCCCTACGAGTTTAATCCGGTGCTGTTTAAGCCGGATTGGGTGATAGATATCTAAACGCTTAGTTTTCAAAAAGAATCGCTATAGGCCTGGGCTGCCAATAGCGATGTGAGCTGCATGATCGCTACTGCTACTTTGGTTTAAATTCCGCTGGTTTTGCTTGTGATCCAACGCGCCTCTACTTACCTTCCAGTTGTATGATGTATTACATAAAGAGTCAGGCGGCTCAATAACTAACAGTGTAGTAGGCATATGTTCCCAAAAATCAAAACAATGCGTGTAATTCCAATTGCAGGCTATGACGGCTTCTTGCTTAACCTTAGTGGCGGCCACGCCCCCTGGTTTATTCGCTGTGTAGTCATCCTTGAAGATGACGCGGGTAATCAAGGTGTTGGTGAGATTCCGTCCAGTGGCGGCATACTTAAAGGTTTAGAGCAGTGCCGTGAGCTGGTGGAAGGCTCTCCAATCAATAATATCAAGCACACTCTGAATCAGGTTCGCCTGCGATTAGCTCAGAACGGACGTGAAGAGCGGGGGCGCCAGACGTTTGATATGCGCGTAGCGGTGCATGTGATCACCGGTATTGAGTCGGCACTATTAGACCTCTATGGGCAGGCGCTACATCTACCCGTTGCCGACCTGCTTGGTCAGTATGGCCGTCAGCGTGATGAAGTCGAAGTATTGGGCTACCTATTTTTATTGGGTGATCCGGCCAAGACAGACCTCCCGTACCCTAAAGCGCATAATCCTCAAGATAGCTGGGACGAAATACGCTACCAAGAAGCGCTAACCCCCGATGCCGTGGCTAATTTGGCCAAAGCCGCCTATGAGCGGTATGGGTTTAAAGACTTTAAATTAAAAGGTGGTGTATTACGTGGCGAAGAGGAAGCCGAATGCATTCGCGCCCTACATGACGCCTTCCCCGATGCACGATTAACGCTTGATCCCAACGGTGCCTGGAAACTCGATGAAGCGGTGCGAGTGCTGGAGCCTATCAAACACCTGCTGAGCTATGCTGAAGATCCCTGTGGTCAGGAAGAGGGTTATTCAGGGCGCGAGACCATGGCGGAGTTCAAGAAGCGCACCGGACTACCCACCGCTACCAATATGATTGCGACAGATTTTAAGCAGCTGCAGTATGCCGTTCAGCTAAATTCTGTCGATATACCTTTGGCAGATTGTCACTTTTGGACCATGCAAGGTGCGGTCAAAGTCGGTGAGCTTTGCAATGAGTGGGGCATGACCTGGGGCTCTCACAGTAATAACCACTTTGATATATCGCTCGCCATGATGACCCACGTTGCGGCGGCTTGTCCGGGTGAGATTACCGCCATTGACACCCACTGGATTTGGCAAGACGGGCAGCGTATCACGAAAGAACCTCTGCTCATCCGCGGTGGCAAACTCAAGGTGCCCACTATCCCAGGGCTGGGAGTTGAGCTTGACAAACAAAAACTTATGGAGGCACACAATCTTTATAAGTCGTTGGATACCACGCAGCGAAATGATGCCATGGCCATGCAGTTTTTAATTCCTGGCTGGGAGTTTGATCCCAAAAAGCCCGCCCTAATCCGCTGAAGCCGTGTATGAACGACTGCTACTTTGGTTTAAATTTTGTTAGTTCTGCTTGCGAGATGCTCCGCTGATGCATATCGTTTAAGTTGTATGATGTATTACATAAGATGTTGGTCAGCTCTTACTGCCTGTTTATGTCTTGGCCAACACATTTATAAAGAGGGTTCAATGTGACATTTTCAAGAGAAGCAGTGGTCAATGCTATCGGCGATGGCTTGTTATCGTTCCCGATTACGGATTTCGATAATCAGGGCCGCTTCGATGAAGCGAGCTATCGCAAGCGGCTCGAGTGGTTTATTAGCCATGAAATTTCCGCAGTTTTTGTCGCGGGTGGCACAGGGGAGTTCTTCAGTCTTTCGCTGGAAGAGTATCGTCGGATTGTTCGCGTAGCGGTCGAGGTCATTGATGGGCGCTTACCGGTTATTGCCAGTGCTGGGCTAAGCGTGGCAACAGGCACTGCGTTTGCAAAAGCTGCTGAAGAGGCGGGTGCTGATGGCATTCTCTTAATGCCGCCGTATCTCACTGAGTGCCCGCAAGATGGATTGGTCGAGTATGCTCGTCAGATTTGTGATGCTACGTCAGTGAACGTGATTTATTACAATCGCGGGAACGGCATCTTGACGGCGCCTTCTGTTCAGGAGCTCGCTGACCTATGTCCTAATTTAGTCGGTCTTAAAGATGGTAAAGGCGATATTCAAGCGTTAAACAAAATCGTCAAAACCGTAGGAGACCGCTTAGTTTATATCGGTGGTGTACCGACGGCTGAAATTTTTGCTGAAGCCTATGTCTCCATTGGAGTGAACACATACTCCTCTGCCGTTTTCAACTTTGTACCGGAAATGGCTGTGACGTTTTATAAGGAGTTACGCAAAGGCAATAAAGACGTTGTGAAACAGATCACCAACGACTTTTTCATTCCTTTTGTAGATCTCAGGGATCGAAAAGCGGGCTACGCCGTTAGCCTGATCAAAGCAGGTGCTGAGCTTATTGGCCGCCCAGCAGGCAGCGTTCGCGCGCCTCTGTCAATGCCAACCAAAGATGAGTGCCAACAACTTGAAGCGCTTATCAAAGTAGCCAAGAAGTATTAACCCACTACTAACTATCACTAATAGTTAGTATGTAATTACCAATAATAAGAGGATATTACACATGCGCACACATAATAACTTCATGAGCGCCAGCGCTATGAAAACCAGCTTTTTGGAACCCCGTTCTTTAAAGTCTCACTCTTTAAAAGCGATGCTGCCTACCGTTAGCGTAATGGCACTCATGGCCTTTGCACTGCCTGCTCAAGCGGATAACTGGCGTGGCTGGAATATTCACCCTGATGGTTACCCCAATTCAGTGGCAATGGAAGAGTTTGCAGAAGCGGTAGCTGAGCAAACGGAAGGACGCATTACCCCACGTGTTTATAACAATGCGGTACTGGGCGACCAGTCGGATGCTATTGAGCAGACCCGCAACGGAGCATTGGACTTTGCCAATTTTAATATGGGACCCATGGGGCCCATCGTCGCAGAAACCAATGTGTTCTCATTACCTTTTCTGTTCAATAACGTTGAACACATGCATACGGTAATGGATGGCGAAATTGGTGAACGCTTCGCTGACGCTTTAGAAGCAAAAGGGCTGGTGGTTTTATCCTGGTTTGATTCAGGTGCAAGAAGTATTTACAACACTGAGCGGCCCATCAAAACGCCGGAGGATGTGGAAGGCTTAAAGATTCGAGTAATGAATAACGATCTTTATGTCGACATGATTGAGGCAATGGGCGGTAATGCCACTCCGATGTCTTATGGCGAGGTGTATCAAAGTTTAACCACTGGCGTGCTGGATGGGGCAGAAAATAACTACCCCTCTTTTGAGTCAAGTAACCACTATGAAACGACGGATTACTTCTCACTGACTGAACACTTAATTATTCCTGAGTGTTTGTGTGTGGCGAAAGCTAGCTGGGACGAACTCTCAGCAGAAGATCAAGAGATCATTCGTGAAATAGGCGAAGAAGCCTCAGTGCGCCAGCGTGAGCTATGGGTGGAAAGTTCCGAAGAGAGTCGTCAGATAGTGCTTGATCACGGCGTGCAGATTAACGAAGTTGACGACAAAGCAGCCTTCCAAGCGCTTATGGAGCCTATGTATGAAGAGTTTATTGCTAACAATCCAGGCACGGGTGAGCTGATCGAGGAAATTCGCGCCACCGAGTAATTCTACCTCCACACGCTTCCGGCAGTTAGTGCTGCCGGAAGTTGAAAAGGATATGTGCCGTGAGTATCGAACTTGAACCCTCAGTCGATAAAGAAGACGCAACAGAGAGCAGCTCGCTGAATAGAATTCTAGACAGTGCTGCCGCATTATGCATTTTGGTTGCGGGCATTTTATTAGTAGCGCTTATTGTTACATTTGGATGGTTAGTCTTTGGCCGGTATATATTAAACAATACGCCAACCTGGGTTGAACAGACATCTCTAGTGCTGGTTGTTTATATTACCTGCTTAGGTGCAGCGGCTGGCGTAAGACACCACAGCCATCTCAATATAGATTTTGTTCGCGAAAGCTTTTCTGGCCCTATACGCGACATAATGCACCATATTTCTGATCTTTTTATCTTCTTTTTTGGCGGCTTTATGGCTTTCCAAGGTTGGAAACTGGTAATGACTAACTTGGAGCGAGCCATCCCCATGATAGGACTCTCAGAAAGTTGGCGTGCGGCTCCCCTGGTGATATGTGGTGTGTTAATCATGCTGTTTTCATCGGCTGATATAGCGCAGCGCTTACTAACTCGAAAAGTAAAGAGGGTATAATCGATGGGTCTTATTATTCTTTTCGGGATATTTTTTCTGGGCCTTTTAGTGGGCGCACCGGTGGCTTTTGCTGTTGGGTTAGCGGCCGTTGTAACGTTTCTTTATGAAGGCTTACCACTGTTTGTTGCCTTTCAGCGCATTCTTTCTGGTATTTCTGTTTTTTCGCTGCTCGCTATTCCCTTCTTTATATTTGCCGGTGAGTTAATGATGCACGGTGGTATATCTACCCGCCTTGTACGTTTAGCCTCAGCGATGGTAGGTAAGGTGCGCGGTGGTTTGGGTATGGTGAATATCTTCTCCTCCATGCTGTTCGGAGGAATCTCGGGTTCGGCAGTAGCAGACACCTCAGCGTTAGGTTCTATTCTAATTCCGGTAATGAAAGAGAAAGGGTATGACGCCGACTATGCCGTCAATGTCACCGTGACATCATCGATCGCAGGCGTCGTCATCCCACCTAGCCACAACATGATTCTGTATGCAGTTGCAGCAGGCGGAGGCATCTCCGTTACCCAACTGTTTATAGCCGGTATTGTTCCAGGCATATTGATGTGTGTCAGCTTAGCCGTCGCTGCTTATGTTGTAGCGGTGAAGCGCGGTTATAAGGGGGAGGCCTTCCCTGGCTGGTATGCGTTGATGATCAGCTTTATCGCTTCTCTGCCTGGCCTCATGACCGCGATTATTATTGTCGGGGGTGTGCTTTCGGGCATTCTAACCGTGACAGAGTCAGGCGCCTTCGGTGCTATCTACGCCATTATTGTAACTGGACTGGTTTACCGAGAACTGACCTGGGCCTCTTTCAAGGCCGCTGTTGTTCAGGCGGTAAAAACCACCTCGCTAGTGATGATTTTAGTCGGCTGTGCATCGGCCTTCTCTTATCTACTTGCCCTCTATAATGTCCCCGAAATGCTGACCACGGGCTTGATGGCTATTTCCGATAAGCCGGTCGTTATTTTCCTCATGCTTAATATCATCCTTTTGATTCTTGGCATGATTATGGATATGGCGGCGTTAATCCTTATCTGCACGCCTATTTTCCTACCTGTGGCCATGCAGTTCGGCATGGATCCCATTCAGTTCGGCATCATTATGATGATGAATTTGGGGCTAGGCCTGTGTACACCTCCGGTAGGTGCGTGCCTATTTGTGGGCTGTGTCATTGGCAAAATTAAAATCGAGGAAGCAGTACGCACTATTTGGCCGTTCTTCTTAGCACTGTTTGCAGCCTTGATGCTGGTGACTTATGTTCCCGCCATCTCATTGACTTTGCCCGGCTTTTTCCAATAGGTGCGCTTTCAAAAAGCTGCTAAAAAGGATAGATCGATTATGAAAGTTGTTGCTGTAAACACGCATATACTCGATTACCAACTTGAGACGGCATTTGAGAGTGCCTCTATGCACTTCTCCCGTCGCCAGCACTGCCTAGTTGAGATCATCTGTGATGATGGCACCATTGGCTGGGGGGAGTGTTTAGGGCCTGCTAAGCCCAATGCCGCCATTGTGGAGGTCTACGCCCAATCATTAATAGGCGAAGATCCGCTGCAAACGGAAAAAGTTTGGCTAACGCTTTATAACCGTTTACGCGACCAAGGTCAGCGCGGTTTAACGGTCACGGCATTAAGCGGTATTGATATCGCGTTGTGGGATATCAAAGGCAAGCGCTTTGGCGTGCCAATCTCAACGCTACTGGGTGGCCGCTTCCGTGACAGCGTGCGTGCCTACGCCACCGGTTCGTTCGCTCGGGCAGGTGTTGACCGGGTAACCGACATAGCCGCTGAGGTGGCAGGCTATCGCCGCGATGGCTTTCATGCGGTGAAGATCAAAATCGGCTTTGATGTCGAAGAGGATCTGGAAGTGATTGCCGCCGTGCGAGATGCCATTGGCCCTGATATGCGCATGATGATTGATGCCAACCACGGCTATGACTATCTAGAAGCGATCGAACTAGGCCAGCGTGCCGCCCCCTTTGGTATCGACTGGTTTGAAGAACCTGTTCTGCCAGAGCAAATTTCTACCTACGAAGCCGTTCGCGCTGGCCAGCCCATCCCTATCGCCAGCGGTGAAAACTGGCACGGGCGCTATGCCATGCACGAGCCGTTGGCTCGCCGCGCAGTAGATATTGTGCAACCGGATATCTGTGGTGTCGGTGGGTTTAGCGAAATGCGTCGAGTCGCCGATATGGCGGCCATGCACGGCGTGCGCTTGGTACCTCATGTGTGGGGTACAGCCGTATGTCTAGCGGCAAGCCTGCAGTTCATGGCCGCGTTGCCGCCCAACCCGCCACGTCGCAAGCCGATCGAACCGATCATGGAGTTTGATCGTACTGAAAACCCTTTCCGTCAGGCCGTCGTGCAAACGCCCTTGGAACATAACCAGGGCGTGATGACAATTCCCGATGGCCCAGGGCTGGGTATTGAAATTAACCGCGATGCGCTATCCACCTACGCACTTAGGGACAAATAACCGTGTCTATTCCAATTAATACACGACCATTAACCGGAACGCCGCCAACGTTGAAAGCGCCTGCAGGGGCAACTGATTGCCACGTTCACCTATATCTGCCGGGCTTTGAAGCGCAGCCGGGTGGCCCTAAAATCCCTGAGCTGGCAACGGTCGATGACTACCGCCGGCTGCAAAAGTGGCTCTCGCTGGAGCGCGTTGTGGTGACGCAACCCAATGCCTACCAGTTTGACAACCGCGCGATATTACAAGGCGTGGCGGAAATAGGGCAGGAAAATGCCCGTGCGATTGTGGCGGTAGCGCCGGATGCTGACGAATCCCAGATTGAGGCGTTTCACGCCCAAGGGGCACGTGGGGCGCGAATTATGCAGTTGCCCGGCGGCGCGGTAGGGATGGATCGTTTAGCAGAGGTGGAAGCACGGATCAAAGCCTTCGGCTGGCACTTAATGGTGCAGTTTAATGGTCGTGAGGTTGACGACTATATGGCCACGCTGAAAGCAATCAAAACCGATTACATCATTGATCATATCGGTAAGTTTATGCCGCCGGTGGCCGCTGATGACCACCGCGTTGACCAGCTTCTTAGCTTGCTGGATCGTGGTAATGCATGGATAAAAATCTGTGCGGGTTATGAAGCTAGCCTAACCGGCGGGCCCGCGTATTCCGATGTCGGCCCTATCGCAAAGCGACTTATTGAGCATGCGCCTGAGCGGGTTATCTGGGGCACGAACTGGCCTCATGTCGGAGTTCCGCGTGAGCAATATCCAGATGATGCCGAACAGCTTGATGTATTGCTGCAGTGGGCAGATGAGACCACCCGTCAAAAGATCCTGGTGGATAACCCTGCCGCGTTGTACGGCTTCTAAGCCTGTCCATAATTTTACCAAATAGTAAGGAATCCATATGTTAAATCGAATTTTAGTTACCGGTGCGGCTGGAGGCTTGGGCAAAAGCTTGCGACCTCATCTATCCAAACTCGCTAAGCATGTTCGCCTGTCAGATATTGCAGATTTAGGCACTGCGGATGAGGGCGAGGAGTTAATTCAAGCCGATCTAAGCGATATGCAGGCCGTGACCGAGTTAGTGCGCGATTGCGATGGTATTGTTCACCTTGGTGGTATGTCGGTAGAGAGCCCTTGGGAAGCCATTTTACAGGCCAACATCCTGGGTACCTATCACCTGTATGAGGCAGCCCGCAAGCAGGGTAAACCACGCATCGTATTTGCCAGTTCCAATCACACCATCGGCTTTTACGAGCGCAATCAGCTAATAGACAACCAAGTGGTTCAAAAGCCCGATTCACTGTATGGCGTTTCAAAGTGCTTTGGCGAAAATCTTGCCAGCCTGTACCACGATAAATTTGGCGTAGAAACACTCAGCGTCAGAATCGGTTCTTGCTTCGATAAGCCTGCTGATACCCGTATGATGGCGACATGGTTGAGTCAGGCGGATTTTGTTAGTTTATTGCAGCGTGCGTTTGTGACACCGCGTTTAGGGTATACGGTGGTGTATGGCGCATCGAATAATACAGAAAAATGGTGGGATAATTCACGTGCTGGTTTCTTAGGCTGGGCGCCACAAGATAGCTCTGAGCCATGGCGGGAAGAAACGGAAGCGTTGGATTTTGATATTGATAGCAGTGATTTGGCCGTGCGCTATCAAGGCGGTAAATTCACCAAATCAGGTCACCCTGACGACGTTTGATGGCACTTATAAGACCTAAGTTGTGCGATATAATACAACTTGGACATTATTGAAGGATTGCTTTCATGGCCAAACCTAGCGCAACGGCTTCTGCCTTAAAACCGCTTCAAGTAAGTAAAGTGACGCAGCAAGGAAGCTTGTCCGTGCACGTGGCCGACCAATTGGAAGCGTTAATCACCCAGGGAAAAGTCGCGGTGGGTGAGAAGCTACCTACTGAGAATAGCCTGTGTGACTCCTTTGGGGTTAGCCGCACAGTGATCCGTGAGGCGATTACCCACCTTAAGTCCCTAGGGTTAGTGGAAACCCGGCGAGGCGTAGGCACCTCGGTGCTACGCTCTTCCAAAGTAGATGCGCGTCCTGCAGAGCGTATTAACCCGACGACTGTGGAAGATATCTTGCACCTGCTGGAACTGCGGCTAACCTTAGAGCCTGCGGCGGCCGAATTAGCAGCCTTACGCCATGACGATGAGGATCGGCAGCGGCTTGAAGCGCAGCATCTCGCTTTTAGTAATGCGTTTGCCGCCAAAACCCAGGCCAGGGAAGAGGATTATCTATTCCATTTTGCGATTGCCACCGCGACCAAAAATCCCTTTTTCCAATCTTTTTACAAGCAGTGGAGCCAGAGCGTGATTCCCCGCGCCAAACTGCTGAGTATCGATATTAACCCGATCTCTTCAGAGCGCTATTTAGAGCGCGTTCAGGAAGAGCACACTTATATCCTTGAAGCTATTCTTTCCCGCGATGCTCAAGCTGCCCGCGAAACGATGTATCAGCACCTTAACCGGGCGCGCAATACTTATGCTCAATACCGTGACCAGTAGCATCGCGACCAGTGACATCACTGACAAGATAAGGAGCGACCTATGACGATTCGAGGCGAAATGCTAATCGGTCAACAAGCAGTGACCGGAACTCAAGCCAACATTCAAGCGGTTAACCCCGCCACTGGCGAAAAGCTAGAGCCCATCTATATTGGCGGCAGCCGGGCACACGTTGAGCAAGCCTGCGAGCTAGCTGAAACGGCCTATGCTACCTATCGCGAAACGCCCCTCGAAGAGCGGGCGACCTTTTTAGAAACCATTGCTAGTGAAATTGAAGCGATTGGTGGTGCGCTGATTGAGCGTGCTATGGCCGAAACGGGCCTGCCTCAGGCGCGCATCGAGGGCGAACGGGGTAGAACCTGCGGTCAGCTGCGTTTGTTCGCTTCTGTTGTCCGCGCCGGCGAGTGGCTGGATGTACGCATCGACCCAGCGCTGCCGGAGCGTCAGCCGCTGCCCCGCGCCGACCTTCGCCAGCGCCATATTGCATTAGGCCCTGTGGCCGTTTTCGGCGCCAGCAACTTCCCGCTGGCCTTCTCGGTAGCGGGTGGCGATACCGCATCAGCCCTGGCTGCTGGCTGCCCGGTAGTGGTCAAAGGCCACTCGGCGCACCCAGGTACGTCTGAGCTAGTCGGGCAAGCGATTCAAAAAGCTGTGAAAGCCTGCAACTTACCGGAAGGCGTGTTCTCGCTGCTGTTTGGTGCCGGTAACGAGATCGGCCAGGCGCTGGCTGATGACCCGCGCATCCAAGCCGTTGGTTTCACCGGCTCGCGCAGTGGCGGTATGGCGCTGATGAAAACCGCCCAAGCACGTCCCCAGCCGATCCCGGTCTACGCCGAGATGAGCAGCATTAACCCTGTTTTCTTGCTACCGGCGGCTCTGAAAGCGCGTGGTAAAGCGCTGGGTGAAGCCTTTGTCGGTTCGCTCAATATGGGCGCGGGCCAGTTCTGCACCAACCCTGGCCTGGTGATTGCGGTAAAAGGCCCTGAGCTGGATGCCTTTATTGAAGCGGCACGCGGTGCGGTGGAAGCCAGCGGCGCACAGACCATGCTGACGCCAGGCATTCATCGTGCCTATCAAGAGGGAGTTTCCAGCCTGAGCGGTGCTGATAAAGTGCGTGAAATTGCTCGTGGCCAAACCGGCAGTGACTATCAGTGCCAAACGGGCCTATTTGCTGCATCAGCGAGCGATTTCCTTGCGTCTGAAGCGCTGCAAGCGGAAGTGTTCGGTGCCACCTCGCTGGTGGTTGAGTGCGCAGATGAGGCGGAAGTGAAACGTGTTGCTGAGCAGCTAGAAGGTCAGCTCACCGTCACACTGCATATGGATGACGCCGACCTGGAGGCCGCTAAAGCGCTGCTGCCCACCTTAGAGCGTAAAGCAGGGCGTATTCTTGCCAATGGTTGGCCCACCGGTGTTGAGGTTTGCCATGCCATGGTGCACGGCGGCCCGTTCCCGGCTACCTCTGATTCACGCACGACCTCGGTAGGGACGGCGGCCATCCACCGCTTCTTACGGCCAGTTTGCTACCAGTCTCTGCCTGAAGGCTTGCTGCCCGATGCGCTTAAAGAGGGCAACCCGCTGAAGGTGTCGCGATTAGTTGACGGTAAGCGCGAACTTTAAAACACAGCTGCCACTATTGCAGTTCAAAAGCAGGCATTGTTTGCCTGCTTTTTTAGTGCCTTTTTTAAAGACGGTTTTGAATAAATAATTAATAAAAAGAGTATTTTAGGTGATTCCATGAGTGATGATATTACTATTTCTCTACAACAAGCTGAAGCGCTGAGTAACAAGGTGCTTACCCATAACGGCTATAGTCAGGCCCACGCCGACGCGATAACACGCAGCGTTGTGGCGGCCCAACGGGATGAGTGCCATTCCCACGGTTTATACCGGCTCATTGGCTGTGTCCAAACCGCCTTAAACGGCGGTGTTGATACCCAAGCCGAGCCAACGTTCACTGACCAAGCAACCAGTGTCGTCAAAGTGAATGCGAATAAGGGCTGCTCGCTGCTATCGTTTGAAATGGGTAAGCCGCATTTGATCGAGAAGGCTAAACGTAGCGGAATTGCGGCGCTTGCGATTAATAACAGCTTCCACTTTTCAGCGCTGTGGTCTGAGGTGGAAACGCTTTCAGCAGAAGGGTTGGTGGCATTGGCCATGACGCCCAGTCACGCTTTTGTGGCCCCGGCGGGTGGTACTTCGCCCCTTTTTGGCACCAATCCCATCGCTTTCTCTTGGCCACGCCCAGGGAGTACACCTTATACGTTTGATTTTGCCACCAGCGTGGTCGCCCGTGGCGAGATAGAGCTACATCGGCGAGCGGGCAAATCTATCCCCGAAGGGTGGGCGATTGATAGTGAGGGTAACTCGACGAAAGATCCAGTGGCGGCACTCGCTGGCGCTATGCTGCCCTTTGGTAGCTATAAAGGCTCCGCGCTTTCCACCATGGTCGAGCTTTTAGCGGGCCCGCTGATTGGCGATTTGCTAGGCCACGAAACCCAGGCCGCGAATGCTGAGAAAACCGGCAAGCCTTTTCATGGCGAGTTGATTATTGCCATGTCGCCTGAGGCTTTTTTGGGCAAGGACGCAGAGAGCCACCTCAAACACGCTGAAGTCCTTTTCGAAGGCATACTGGGCCAAGGTGCGCGCTTGCCTTCTCAGCGCCGCTTTGAGGCGAGGGAGCGAAGTCGAGTCAATGGCTTGAGCTTTCCTAAGGCACTGTATGATGAGCTGACGCAGCTTGCTGCTGGTTAGTTTTTAATGCGTTTTTTTGGGGCGGGGTCAAAAAACTGTCTAGAATCGTGGGGTGGCATCGCCATTTAGGCGAGCTGACTCAGCACCCTGAGTTAGGGTAAATACTCAGGTGTGAACAAAAACGAACTGGAGAGCATTCCCATGGAGACCCTCGAATTACTCATTGCCCCGCTGCGCGATGGTCTCTATACCATCATGATGCCTGTCAGTAACTTTATCTGGAGCTACATTCTTGTTTATCTGCTGCTAGGCACTGGCTTGCTGTTTACCATCATGACCCGGGGTATGCAGTTCCGGATGTTCAGGCATATGGCTTATGTCACGTTTACCGCCCGCGGTGCTGGCGATGGCATCAGCGGCTTCCAGGCGTTTGCAACCTCAATGGCGGCTCGGGTCGGTACCGGTAATTTAGCCGGGGTGGCGTTAGCGCTGTGGATTGGTGGGCCTGGGGCGATTTTCTGGATGTGGGTGACGGCGCTATTGGGGTTTGCCACCGCGTTTATAGAATCCACCTTGGCGCAGGTTTATAAGCACCGTAATGAAGATGGCGTCTTCCGCGGTGGCCCCGCTTTTTATATCGAGCGTTGCCTGGGTTGGCGTTGGTTGGGCGCGCTGTTTGCCGTGTTTCTGATTATTGCCTACGGCTTGGCCTTTAATGCCGCTCAGTCGAATACCATCGCCCAAGGCATGAATGGCGCCTTTGGTATTCCTCATTGGCTCACCGGCGTTGTGATTGCCATTCTGGCAGGCTTCGTCATTTATGGGGGGCTTAAGTCGGTGGCGCGAACCGCCGAGAAAATTGTACCCGTCATGGCGATTGCGTATCTGCTGGTGGCGCTTTGGATTCTGTTTGCCAACCTTTCTGCTGTGCCCGATATGCTCTCACTGATCGTCATGAGTGCCTTTGGCCTTGGCCCCGCAGTGGGTGGCGTCGCGGGCTACGCTATTAAAGCGGCAATGGAAAACGGCATTAAGCGTGGCCTGTTCTCCAACGAAGCGGGCATGGGGTCAACGCCCAATGCGGCTGCCCAAGCAACCGTAAAGCACCCGGCGGCGCAAGGGCTAGTTCAATCCTTTGGTGTGTTCGTCGATACCATCGTGATCTGTAGCTGTACGGCGGTGGTTATCTTGCTCTCTGGTGTTTATGAGCGGCTGATGTCGGAGTCGCCCGGCGACAGCATCGAAGGTATTCAACTGACTCAGGATGCCATGGTTGACCATTTAGGCGGCTTCGGGGAAATATTCATCGCTCTAGCGATTCTGTTTTTTGCTTTTACCTCCATCTTGGCTAACTTCTCATTCTCGTCAGTGAATATTGAGTTTCTGTTCCGCCGCCACGCTAAAAAGGCGGTCAGTGTGTTCAAGGTGATCATTATCGTTATGGTGCTCCTTGGCTCTGTCGCCGAGCTAAGCGTGGTGTGGGACTTTGCCGATCTGGCCATGGGGCTGATGGCCACAACTAACCTGTTCGCCATACTGTTGATGGGCCCAATCGCCGTTGTAGTGCTGAAAGATTATGAGCGCCAGCGCCGCGAAGGCATTAAGGAGCCGCTGTTTGACCCTGCCATTCTTAAACGTCCAGAGCTGGTGGATGCAGATGTATGGCCAGTGAAAGAGGCAAAACAAGAGTAGGGACTTACATTTAATTAATGCGGCCCTCTGGCCGCTTTAAGCTCGCGGCGTCAATAAATGCTTTTGCTCTCGGGTCCTGCATATAAGCCACGTTAAGACGCAGCCAGGGCGTCGCTTGGTGGTCGGCAAAAAACAAGTGCCCTGGTGATAGCATGACGTCCCACCGGTTAGCCAGCTCGCTCAGTTGTTGGGGCGAGGTGGCTGCCGGTGGTTTTGCCCATACAAACATCCCACCTGCTGGCTCGGTATAGATCTCCCAACCTGCTCCCTTGAGCATTGTCAGCGCTATGGCCATCTGGCTAGAGAGCTTGGTGCGCAGCCGTTCGGTGAGCTTTCGATAGCTACCGTTTTGTAGCAAGGTAGTAACCACCTGTTCTGCAAAGCGCGAAGCTGAGATGCTGGTCAACATTTTGATATCGACCAATGGCTGTACCTGCGGTGGAGGGGAGGCGATAAAGCCAACTCGCAGGGAAGAGGAGAGGCTTTTTGAGAAGCTGCCCAGGTAAAAAACGCGCCGCAAACCGTCAAGTGCTGCAAGGCGCGTGGTGGGTGTGTGTTGAAAATCCGCATAGATGTCATCTTCAATAATCTGAAAATCGTACTGTTCGGCGAGCTGTAACACTCTGTGCGCTACCGCCGGGGTTAGAGTGCTGCCCGTGGGGTTATGGAACACACTGTTGATATAAAACAGCTTAGGGCGGTGCTGGACTAACATCGCCTCCAATCGCTCGATATCCGGCCCATCGGCGAGACGCGGTACGCCTACCACGCGAATGCGCTGCAAGTGAAGCAGGCCGAACAGGTTGTAATAGCCAGGCGATTCCACAAACACGACATCGCCAGGCTCAAGCAGCATTCGAACCAATAGATCCAACGAATGGCTGCCGCCGCCGGTCATCACGATCTGTTGGGCATCAGCGGTAATTGCCAGCGGCCGCAGGCGCTCCTGAATCAAGCCGCGTAGCAGCTGCGAGCCATGAGGTGTGCTGTATTCAAAAATTCCAGGACGGCTCTTACGTGCGACGGAGCGGATAGCGTGAGTTAGATCATCACCTTCGCGCCAATCGCTGGGAAGCCAGCCGCAGCCTAGTTTTAGGGCGTGTTCATTGGCATTGAAAAGCCCCCACAAGCCGTTGGTGACCTCTTGCAGCGCGTTATTGACAGCAGGCTGTGAGGTAAATGAGGCCGCATTATCAGCCACATAAAAACCTGAGCCGGGCCGTGAGCGCACCAACCCGGCCGCCACCAGTCGTTCATACGCTTCAATAACCGCATTACGGCTAATGTGATGGGTAGCGGCTAAACGGCGAATCGAAGGCAACCGGCGGCCGCCACCTGCGCCGTGTGCTTTAATCCACGCGCGAATACCCGCCTCAAGCTGCTGGGCGATGGAGGTATTGGCGTGTCGATTAACCTCTAGTTTCATAACTGACCCAATGGTTTTCAACTGTTCTCGGAAAGAGCGGAACAGTGCCGTGATAGTGATGGATAAGTGTACCTTACCGCTGTGGTGTAAGCGTGCGAGCTTAGCGGTTCACTGATTGACACACTCAGGACTTCGCTATGAGCCGCACGGTTAACCCAGCTATCAACAGAAGGAGTGCCGCCTGTTTGGCCTTTGCGCTGTGTATGATTACCTCGGCGGTTAATTTACAGGCGCCACTTTATGATGCGTTCGCGGCTCGGGATGGTTTAGGGGTAGGAGCGACCACCGTCGCCTTTGCCTGCTATGTGATGGGCGTTTTGCCGGTTTTGCTCGGTTTAAATGGTCTTGCTGAGCGGGTAGGGCGCAAGCCATTAATCGTAACGGCGCTGCTGTTAAGCCTGTTGGCTACCACTCTCACTCTGGTGGCGCCTAATTTGTACGCGCTGGGGGTGACCCGCTTTCTGCTCGGCATCAGCATGGGGCTGACATCGGCGGTAGCACCGGCGTATATGCAGATAGTGTTAGAAGGTAAGGACAATCGTGTCGCGACGAACTATGTGACGGCCAGTACCGCGCTTGGGTTTGGTTTGGGGGCCGCTGTCACGAGCCTGTTTGTTTTTCATACCCCAAGTGTGTCGCCGCCCAGTCTGTGGCTTTATCTCGCTTTCGCTTCACTGGCGCTAGTGGCCGTTTCCACACTTAAGGATCGTGCGCCCAATGCGACTAAAAGCCCAATGCTGCGTCTGCCCAGCTACCCTCCAGGCGCATTCGCTTATGGGTTGGCTATCATGCTGGCTTGGGCGATGGTCGGGTTAGTGATTGCGATTTTACCCTCTACGCTACAGCAGCACGGGTTATCAGCCTGGAGCGGCTTCGCCACGTTTGGTATTTGCAGCTGTGGTGTACTCTTTCAGCCCTGGGCGCGAAAGCTCAAACCATATGCCGCCACTCGATTGGGGCTTCTAATACTGCCGTTGGCCTATGGGTTGACCGCCTGGGGCGCTGTTCATGGCTACCTTGTGGCTGTCCTGCTGGGCACGATCGCCGCCAGCAGTGCTTGCTATGGATTTATCTATTTGGGCGGTTTAAGTGGGGTACTGGCGGTTGCCGGGACATCCTCAACCCAGGCCAGTGCTGGCTATTTTCTGATGGCCTATCTTGGCTTTAGTATCCCGGTCATTACCACCGGGATACTGATTGATGCTGTAGGGCATACGCCCGCCTTAACGCTGTTTGGGCTGGCGCTACTGGGCGGCGTAATCAGTACAATCTTTTTGCTGCGTAAAGCACAATAGTGACTTAAAGGTGCTTGCCGTAGGATTTTTCTACCAATAGTCCGCACGAAGGGGCCGCCCAGCGGGTATTGGCAGTAAATACCACATCACACACCACCGGCGAGTAATAGCGGCGTACTTCTTCATCAACGCGGGCGCGCAGGGCATCTTGGTTGGCGATGGAGAGGTGGGATGTTTCGGGCAGCACCACATGCACGATGACATACAGCAGGCGACCAGGGCGTACCATGCGTACGCGCACTTCTTGAGTGTCGGTAGCCGCCAGAGCATTCGCCACGGCTTGGCGAACGGGTACCGCGATAGCTTCTTCAGGCGTTTTGTTGAGCAGTTCTTTTAGTGCCTGGGAGGCCATACGTACAGGTACGCCTAAACAGAGCACTACCACTGCAATGACGAGCACCGAATCCACATAGGGCAGAATAGCCTGCCAGCCCAAACGCTCGAATACGATCACTAAGCAAAATGCGGTTAGCACCGCAGCCGAAATGATGCTGTTGACCACCCAGTTAAGCTTGTCTGCAGCCACTAAGGGACTGCTCACATGCCGCTGACTACGGTGCATCACCCAAGCCGTCAGCGAACAGGCAAAGGTAGCAAACAGGGCATACAGGACGGCCAAACCCGCTGCGATGACACGGCCGCCGGTGAGCAAGGCAGCAATGGCATCAACCAACGCAAAGATAGAGACGCCTAAAATCAGCAGTCCCTTGCAGAGATTCACCAATGACTCAAAGTAGCTATAGCCGAACGGGTAGGACTCACTATCCGGACGGCTGGCTAGTTTGCTTACCTTTATAGTCACCAGGGCGACACTGAAATAGATCAGATTGAACAGCCCATCGAGAAGGATCGCTTGGGAGTTAGAGGCGAGCGTAGCAATAATGCCTGCACAGCCAATGAGCAGCGCCATAAAAGCGGAGAAGGCTAAGGTACTCGATTCACTCTTCACGAACTTTTCTGCTCCTATGCTTACCTAATAAAGAGGCTGGCAAGCATAGCAATATCATTGGTCGCAATGTCAGCGATTTGTTTGTCATCACTTTATTGAATGCCTTCAGCCTTTGGCCCGCCGACTCTGCATCCCCGTGAGAGATGTACTTATGCGCCACGCAGAATAGGGCTTTGGAAAGGCCGAAAAGGTTGTACTAGCCTTACATGGCATACGAATGACTGACGTTAAGCCAAACAGGAGGGTGTAACGATGCCGATGCTAAGTGTAGGAACGGAAAAAGGCACACCGGTTGAGCTTTATTATGAAGTGCGCGGGGCGGGCAAGCCCGTAGTGCTGATTCACGGCTGGCCGCTAAGTGGTCGCTCATGGGAAAAGCAGGTGCCCGCACTGGTAGAGGCGGGCTACAAAGTGGTTACCTATGACCGCCGCGGGTTTGGTGGGTCGACGCAGGCTGATGGCGGCTACGATTACGATACGCTGGCGTCAGACCTCAAGAAACTGATCGACGCGCTGGATTTGCACGATGCCACTCTGGTGGGCTTTTCCATGGGCGGTGGTGAAGTGGCCCGGTATCTCTCCAGTTACGGCACGGGGCGTGTTCAGAAAGCCGTTTTTGCAGCGGCGGTACCCCCTTACTTATATAAGTCAGATGACAACCCCGAAGGTGGCCTGGATGACGCCACCATTAATCAGTTTTTAGACGGAGTGAAGGTTGATCGCATCGCGTTCCTGGAAGATTTTACCAAGAACTTTTTCACTGCAGGTGAGCGCAGCGGTTTAATCAGCGAGCCAAACCGCCAGTATCATCGCGATATCGCCGCCTTCGCCTCTCCTCAAGCCACTTACGACTGCATTAAAGCCTTTAGCTATACCGATTTCCGCAAAGACCTGCCCAATATCGATATTCCTACCCTGGTTCTTCACGGTGACTCGGACGGCATCGTGCCGTTTGAAATCAGCGGCAAGCGGGCGCAGGAGCTTCTACCCAATGCCAAGACAGAAGTGATTAAAGGCGGGCCACATGGCCTAACTGCTACCCATCCTAACGAGTTTAATCAGGCTTTGATTAAGTTTTTGGATAGCTAAAGACGCATGTACTGAACGCTATATGCGTATTTCGAGTGTTGTATGGAGAATAGCGCCGCCTCGAAAAAGGCGGCGCTGTTTAATGGCTTGGCATTACCCCTCAACCCAAACCTCTTCACCCTTAAATTCAATTTTCCAGGTTTGCAGCTTAACGCTCTCATCCTCCAGGCACTGACCATCTTCAAGGCGGAAGTGCTGCTTATAAATGGGTGAGGCGACCACCGCCGAGCCTTTAAGGTCGCCGACGATACCACGGGCGATCACATTCGCTTTGGAGAAAGGGTCAAAGTGGTCGAGAGCGTAAAGTGGTTTACCCTCTCCTTGTAAACGATCGCCGGGGAGATAGAAAATCGCTACTTGAGCCGGGCCTTCGGCGATTTCAATCCAGGCGGCGACGCCTGAAAACTCTACCAGATCAGCCTTGGTGCAGACTTTTTGCCACGTCTTACTGTCTTGAGAAGCCATGGTATCCATCTCTTTTTTCAGTGCCATTGCGGTCATGGGTTGCCTCTTTTTATTCGCTATCAGTTATAAAATGCGCAGGCTCGCTTAAGCGGGCCGTGGCTGACCGCGTTCAGATGTCATGATGATCGATGGATCTGGGCGGTCATCATTGACGAAGCTGCGGAAGCGCTTGAGCTTCTCTGGATCGCTGATGGCATCTGACCATTCGCACTGATAGGTATCGACCACGGTTTGCATCTGGCGCTCTAGCTCATCGTTGATGCCCAGGCGGTCTTCCAGAATCACCTCTTTGAGGTATTCCAGTCCGCCGTCGAGGTTCTCACGCCATACCGCCGTGCGCTGCAGCCGGTCAGCGGTGCGCACATAGAACATTAAGAAGCGGTCAATGGTGCGGTAGAGCTGTTCGTCATCGAGATCCGTTGCGAACAGTTCGGCGTGGCGCGGGCGCATGCCGCCGTTGCCGCAAACGTAGAGATTCCAGCCGTTTTCGGTGGCAATAATGCCGATGTCTTTGCTCTGGGCTTCGGCGCACTCGCGGGTGCAACCGGAAACGCCAAACTTGATCTTGTGTGGGGCGCGAAGTCCTTTGTAACGATTCTCTAGTTGAATCGCCATGCCGACGCTGTCCTGCACGCCGTAACGACACCAGGTGCTGCCTACACAAGATTTAACCGTGCGCAGCGACTTGCCGTAGGCGTGGCCGGTTTCGAAACCCGCCGCTATCAGTTCGCTCCAGATATCCGGCAGGTCTTCCAAACGCGCGCCAAATAGATCGATCCGTTGGCCGCCGGTCACTTTGGAGTAGAGGCTATATTTTTTAGCCACTTCGCCCAGGGCAATGAGTTTATCGGGCGTGATTTCGCCCCCGGCCACACGCGGCACCACCGAATAGGTACCGTTCTTCTGCATGTTGGCCATGAAGGTGTCGTTGGTATCCTGCAGGGGAATATGCGCAGCATCAGTGATTGGTTCGTTAAAGCAGGAGGCCAGGATGGATGCCACGGCGGGTTTACATATATCGCAGCCAAGGCGGTGAGTGTCGGCGTTGCCGTGTTTCTCAATTAAAGCAGTAAACGTTTTGATGCCTTCGACCCGCACAATGTCATAAAGCCCTTGGCGGGTATGGGCGAAGTGCTCGCAAATTGATTTATCGACCTCTACGCCACGGGCTTCCAGCTCGTGATCAACGACGCTTTTAAGCAGTGCGGTGCAGCCGCCGCAACCGGTGCTGGCTTTGGTCACACCTTTGACACCCGCTAGATCGACTGCGCCGTCATCAATGGTGGCGCAGATATCGCCCTTGGTGACGTTATGGCAGGAGCAGATGGTGGCGGTTTCGGGCAGCGCACCTGGGCCGAGAGTCGGTGCCGCGCCGCTGCTCTGAGGCAGGATTAGCGAGGCAGGTTCATCGGGCAGATCAATGCCATTCGAGTAGTACTGCAGCAGAGTATCGTAAACGCCGTTGTTGCCCACCAGCATAGCCCCGAGCAGCTTTTTACCGTCACTGGAAACCACCAGCTTGCGGTACTCCTGCTTGATGGGGTCGAGGTAGCGGAACATCCGCGCGCCGGGGTTCTGATTGCCATGGGCGTCGCCAATCGAGCCCACATCCACGCCCAGTAGCTTGAGCTTGGTGCTCATGTCGGCACCGCCGAAATGGCTATCGCCGCCGGTCAGCGTCGAAAGGGCGGTTTTGGCCATTTGATAACCGGGCGCCACTAAGCCAAAAATGCTCTGGTTCCACAGCGCTACTTCGCCAATCGCGAGGATGGCCGGATCACTGGTGAGGCACTGATTATCTACCACCACGCCGCCGCGTTCGCCAATTTCCAGGCCGCAGTCGCGGGCCAATTGGTCACGGGGGCGAATGCCTGCGGAGAACACAATCAGGTCGGTTTCGAGCACTTTGTCGTCTTGAAAGACCATACGGTGGCGGCTTGCATCACCGTCTTCAATACGCTGAGTGGCCCGTTCGGTAAGCACCTGTACGCCCAGCGCTTCGATTTTTTCGCGCAGCAGTTCACTGCCTTCATTATCTACCTGCATGGGCATAAGTCGAGAGGCGAATTCCACCACTGCCGTGTCAAGATTCAAGCCGCGCAGGGCGTTAGCCGCTTCTAAGCCCAGCAAACCACCGCCAACGACTACACCGTTAGTGGCCGTTTCAGCGGCCGCTCTAATGGCGTCCAAATCGTCCAGGGTGCGATACACCAGGCAACCTTCCCGGTCGTTGCCGGGGATCGGCGGTACAAAGGGGAAAGAGCCCGTTGCCAGCACGATGCGGTCATAGGGGTAGCGGCCTTGATCGGTAATGACTTCGTGAGCATTACGATCAATCTCAATCACGCTTTCGCTACTGCGCAGCTCCACACCGCTAACGGCGTAGTAATCCGCATCGCATAGCGCCAGCGAATCGGCATCGCGGCCGCTGAAGTACTCTGACAGGTGCACCCGGTCGTAAGCGCGATGGCGCTCTTCGCCAAACACGGTGACTTGGTATTGCGCTAAAGCGCCGCTATCGACTAACTGCTCGACCAAGTGGTGGCCGACCATACCGTTACCGATAATAATAAGTTGTTCGGGAGTTGCCGTTTTTTGGGTAGACATCATGCCACCTCTTCGGTCGGTAAATGGGGAGTGTCGTTCTGTTGGTCAGCCATGCCCGCCTGGAGGACTTCGACATCAGCGGCGCCAAACAGCAGTGCTTGGCGGCAGTCTTGAAGGTTATTGCCTGCAAGCGCTTGCTCGAAGTACCAGGGGCCTTGGCTGGTGTCGCCGTAAAGTACCGCGCCCTCAATCAGGCCGTTGCGCAGTAGCAAACGGCGGTAGTCGCCGCGCTCAAGGTCGTGGTAACTCAATACGTCATGCTCGTCGCTGGCCTCGGTGGGGCCAAAAGCATAGAGCGCTACGTCGCTAATTTTGAGTTTGGTGGCGCTGGGGGCGTCCGCGTAGCCATGGGTTAGCGTGCCGCATAGCTTGGCGGCAAGTACCTCTACCTGACGCCAGATTGGCTCTACCAGGCCGAAGGTGGTGCCCTCAAATTGGCAGCACTCTCCGAGGGCGGAAATGGCCGGATCTGAAGTAGTCAGAAACTCATCCACGACAATGGCGCGCTGAGTCGTTAGGCCCGCCTGATGACCGAGTTCCGCATTAGGGGTAATGCCTGCAGCTACGATCACGCTGGAGGCGTCTAACTGGCGGCCATCGGCAAGGTGCACCTTCGTGACCCGGCCCTGAGCATCGCTCTCTAGTCGTGCCAACTGGGCACCGGTGATGATGTTCAAGCCGCGTTGAGTCAGGGAGTCTTTGAGCAGGTGCGCAGCGGTAGCATCCAATTGGCGGTTCATTAGCCGCTCGCTGCGCTGGAGCACGCTTACTTTGATATCATCGCCGCGTTTACGCAGCCCTTCGGCGGCTTCCAGGCCTAATAGACCGCCACCGATGACCACCGCGTTGTCTCCACGCTGAGCAATCGCCTTCAGCGCGTCAGCATCCTGTAAGTCGCGGAAACCGTGTACGCCCTCAAGCTCAATGCCGGGAACGTCGGGCAGCGCTGGGCGCGAGCCGGTGGCGATGACCAGATGATCGTAATCAAGCGCCCGGCCAGTATTCGTCGTTAATGTTTGGTGTGAGCCATCAAGCGCCTCGACCTTTTCGCCCAGTATCAGCGTGACACTCTGTTCGGCGTACCAGTGGGCATCGCGCAGCGTCAGCGCGTCCTGCTGCATCTCACCGGCCAGCAGTGGCGAAAGCAGAATACGGTTATAGGCAGGGGTGGTTTCGGCGCCAATCACCGTGATGTGCTGGGGGCGTGCTGGCTGTTTTACTAACGCCTCAATTAGGCGGTGGCTTGCCATGCCATTGCCAATTATCACCAGGTGGCTAGTGGGTGAGCACCGGGAAGTCGTTTCCATGGGCGGCTCCTTTGTGTCTTTGCGGCTGCTTGAGCACCAAACAAAAAACGCCCCTGTCGCGATCCCATTTTTGCCGTTGGCAAAAAGAGAACGTAACAGGGGCGTCGTTGCCAGATAGCGTCGTTTTAAATCCGTGTTTTAAACACAAGACAACCGCCATTGGCTGCCAGCTGATTAAAAACCTTACGTAATACCAAGCAAGGAACTAGCCAATTGGCCATTAATCATTATTTATTCTGTAACGTCAGGCGCTTAGATATGAGCAATAGATATTCACTTACGTTGCACGCTGTTTCGGTCGCACTGTTGTGGGGCAATAATGAGTGTGGCGTGCACTTTCAAGCAGCGTTTAGCTGGCGAAGAGTGCTACACAGAGCGCTGTGTTGCTATCTTTGTAATTTTAAGTATCTGTTTATAAAAAATAAATTTTTGATATGGCGATGGTAGGCTCGGCTTTTGCAGCTATCTAGGCAACAAGTGATAAGCGCTCATTGCTAGGCGATGGCAGCGAACAACTCCAAAGCCGTTAGAAAAATAAGCAATCGTTAGAAAATGTGTAGCTGTTAGATAAAAGATAGTTTTTAGATGTGAGTAATGCACCGATGAAGGTGCGCTGTGGCAACGACGTCCAGCCCTCTTCTCTTAATGCGTATGTATTGCGTATTAGAGAAAGGGACTGGGCGTTTTTTTATGCGCGGCATTCAGGTACCAGCCTAGGAGTACTTATGCAGCAGTCTAAACCGATGCAGCAAGCCAACACGACATGCCCCTACTGTGGCGTTGGCTGTGGCGTAACGGCGACCATTGAAGCGGGCACGCTGAGCGCCGTGGAGGGTGACCGCGAGCACCCGGCTAACTACGGTCGGCTGTGTGTAAAAGGCTCTGCGCTGCATGAAACCTTGGGTGAGCAGGGGCGCCTGATGCATCCACGGGTGGATGGTGTTGAAGTCTCCTGGGAGACCGCGCTGAGCGCTACCGCTGATCGTTTAAATATCTTGCAGGTCGAGCATGGCAACCACTGCGTGGCGGCGTATCTTTCTGGTCAGCTATTAACCGAAGATTACTATGTGGCTAACAAGCTATTTAAAGGCTTTTTAGGCACGCCTCATTTAGATACCAATTCGCGGCTTTGCATGGCATCGGCGGTGGCGGGCTACAAACGCGCCTTCGGGGCCGATGCCGTGCCGTGCAACTACGAGGATCTGGAAGAGGCGGAGCTGGTGGTGCTGGTAGGATCCAACCTAGCCTGGAATCATCCGGTGCTTTATCAGCGCATCAAAGTCGCTAAAGAGCGCAATCCGCTGATGCGTTTGGTGGTAATCGATCCCCGCGTGACCGACAGCTGTGAAATTGCCGACCTCTACCTAGGTATCAAACCTGGCAGCGATGCTTATCTGTTTAATGGCCTGCTGGCGTGGATGGCGCAGCGCCGCAAACTCGACACCCTCTACCTTGAGCGCCATACCGAGGGCTTCGACGAGGCCTTAGCCGCGGCTCAACAAACCGCGGGCTCGGTAGCTGACGTTGCGGCGGCCTGCGATATCGATCCCGAACGCCTGGAAACGTTCTACTACTGGTTTGCCAGTCAGCTGCATGTGGTCACGCTTTATTCTCAAGGCGTTAATCAATCCTCAAGCGGCACCGATAAGTGCAACGCGATTATCAACTGCCATCTGGCGGGTGGAAAGATTGGCTTGCCGGGGGCGGGGCCGTTTTCAATTACCGGTCAGCCCAATGCGATGGGCGGCCGCGAAGTAGGTGGGTTGGCCAACCAGCTAGCCGCGCATATGGATTATCACACCCCCGGCGGCCGCGAGCTGGTGAGCCGTTTTTGGGCCACCGAGAGTCTTACACCAATCCTGCCGAAGGGGCCGGGTTTCAAAGCAGTGGAGCTGTTTGACGCCATTGAGCGCGGTGAGATAAAAGCGCTGTGGGTAATGGCCACCAACCCTGCCATCAGCCTGCCCGATGCTGCACGAGTGCGCGCCGCGCTGAAAAAATGCCCGCTGGTGATTGTCTCTGAGTGCGCTGCCCATACCGATCTGCTGCCTTACGCAGATATCGTGCTGCCAGCTTCGGGTTGGTCAGAGAAAGATGGCACCGTGACTAACTCCGAGCGGCGTATTTCACGTCAGCGAGGCATGCTGGCTCCCCCTGGGGAGGCCCGCCATGATTGGTGGATTATCGCTGAAGTGGCCAAGCGAATGGGCTTTGCTGAGGCCTTTGGCTACTCGCATCCCTGGGAGATCTTCGATGAACACGCCCGGCTCTCTGGGTTTGAAAACGGAGCTAGCAACAATCCGCCGCGGCTTTTTGATATTTCGGGACTGGTAGGCCTGGGCCAAGAGGGCTATGACGCCCTGCCGCCGATTCAGTGGCCGGTGACTGCTCAAGCGCCGAAGGGCACCGCGCGACTGTTTGAGGATGGCAAGTTTGCCACCGCCAACGGCCGCGCCAAACTGGTGGCGATTCAACCTCAAGGGCCAGAACAGGCCCTGAGTACAGCCTATCCGCTGCGTTTAAACACCGGTCGAATTCGCGACCAGTGGCACACCATGACCCGCACCGCCCGCGCACCCAGGTTAATGAACCACCGCGCGGAACCTTTTATGGACGTACATCCAGATGATGCTCAGTTCGCCGGTGTGGTGGATCAAGGGCTAGCAGTGTTGACCGCCGCGAAGGGTGAGTTTCGTGGCCGGGTGCGGGTTTCTAATGCCCAGCGACGTGGTGAAATATTTGTGCCTATCCACTGGACCGACTGCTTCACCCAACAGGCCAGAAGCAGTGCGTTGATCGATAGCATCACTGATCCGCTCTCTGGGCAGCCGGAAGCCAAGCATGGCGCTGTGGCATTGACGCCACTGGCGACGCATTGGCAGGCCACTCTGCTAATCGCCGATGGCGTTACAGAATCAACGCCTTGGTGCACTAGCGACTACTGGGCGCGAATTCCCATGCGCGGCTGCCAGCGTTGGCAGCTTGCCCATACGCAGCCGATTAATGATTGGTGGGCGCGGCTGAAAACGTGGCTGCCTGGGGAGGTGTCACTCTTCAGCCAAGACCCGGCCAATGAGCGGCTGCGCGCTGCCTGCGTGGAAAACGGTCAGCTGCGCTGGTGGTTGATGGTTGGACCGCCCAATGAATTGCCAGGGTTAGCATGGCTGGAAATACGATTTAACGATGCGGCTTTGAGCGACACCCACCGCCGCCGTCTATTGGCAGGCTGCGAAGACGGCGCTGCGGATACCGGCCCGGTAGTCTGCAGTTGCCATCAGGTTGGCCAAACCACTATTGCCAATGCCATCCGCGAGGGCGATACCAGCGTTGAAGCGCTGGGCGCTAGGCTAGCCTGCGGTACTCAGTGCGGTAGCTGTATTCCTGAGTTGAAATCACTTATTGAAGAGGAACGGCCCTATGCGCGCGCAAAGCAACCCCTTGCTACTGAAGTGGTATAACGCCTTTATGCGGTTGTCGAACCGCGCGCTGTCACCATTGGTACAGCATGCCTCCGACGTACATTTGCCACTACGGGGTGAGTGCCGCGCAGGGCAAGTTTACCTGGTCGGCGCCGGTAGCGGTGATGCGGAGCTGTTAACCCTAAAAGCCGCTCGGCTGCTAAGGCAGGCAGACGCCGTCGTGTATGACCGCTTGGTCGGCGACGACGTGTTGGCGTTGATCCCCCATCGCAGTGAGCGCTACTACGTAGGCAAAGCCCGTGGTCACCACAGCGTTCCCCAGGCAGAAATCGGCGAGCTGATGGTAAAGCTCGCCCGCGAAGGTAAGTCGGTGGTGCGTCTTAAGGGCGGTGACCCGTCGGTATTTGCGCGGATGGGTGAGGAGCTGGATGCCCTGGCCGCCGCTCAAATACCTGCTGCCATAGTACCGGGCATTACTGCAGCCTCGGCGGCGGCTGCCTCTATGGGCATTCCGCTAACGGACCGTGGCCATGCGCAGCAACTGCGCTTTGTGACTGCCCAGCTTTGCCGCGAGGACGGTACGCCAGATTGGACGTCGCTGGCGCGCAAAGATGAAACCCTGGTGTTTTATATGGGCCTTTCTAAAGTATCCGCAATTTGCCAAGGCCTACGCCAAGCGGGGCTACCGGATGAATGGCCCATCATGCTGGTGGCCAATGCCAGCCAGCCTGAACAACAGTCGCTAGTAGCCAGCTTAGCAAGCATGCCTGAGAAGCTTGCCGCACATCCCCTGCCTTCCCCTTGTTTGATTGTGGTAGGCAGCGTCGTACAGCGGGTCGCCACAACACCCGTTGCGCTAGCCAGCGAATTTATCTCCCCCCAGGAAATCACGCCTTAACGGCGAGGGCTGCTGGGCTTTCATTGCCTTCCTAACCCTTCAATCTACAACCCTTAAACCTACTGCAAAGGAAACGCCTTCATGTCCTATTTATTGCCTGCCGAATTTGCCACCAAGATGGTCGATGCCGGCGAAGCCAAGCTGCATATGTCCACCCGCGATGCACTGATCCGCGCCTTTATGGCCGGGGCTATTTTGGCCATTGCGGCGGTCTTTGCGGTAACCGTAGCGGTGCAAACCGGCTACCCGATTATCGGCGCCATCCTGTTTCCGGTGGGCTTCTCGATACTCTATTTGATGGGGTTCGATCTATTGACCGGGGTCTTTGTGTTAACGCCATTGGCATGGCTGGATAAGCGGCCGGGAGTCACTATCAATCGCATTCTCAAGCACTGGGGTATTGTCTTTATTGGCAATTTTGCCGGGGCGTTAACGGTCGCCTTTCTAATGGCGATTGTCTTTACCTACGGTTTTAGCACTGAGCCTAGCGACGTGGGCCGGGTGATCGGTGAAGTGGGGGAGGGTCGTACCGTCGGTTATAAAGAGTATGGCGCTGGTGGCATGGCGACGATATTTATCCGTGGCGTACTATGTAACTGGATGGTCTCGCTGGGCGTGGTTGGCGCAATGATCTCAACCACGGTTAGCGGTAAGGTCATTGCCATGTGGATGCCAATTATGCTGTTCTTCGGCATGGGGTTTGAGCACTCGGTAGTCAACATGTTCCTGTTCCCGTCCGGGCTGATGATGGGCGGTAATTTCTCGATTATGGATTACCTGATCTGGAACGAAATACCGGTAGTGCTGGGTAACTTGATTGGTGGCCTAGCGCTAACCGGCCTGACGCTCTATACCACCCACGTGCGTACCGCGCCGCAAAAGGCCCTGTGATCCGATAGCGAGTGGGTTTGTTACTTATCCAAGCCTTCGCCCCCGCGAAGGCTTTTTTTAGAAGGGGCCTGAATGGCCGTGCTCACCATTTCGCTCGGCCAGCACTCTGATAAAGGGCGCAAACCGAGTAATCAGGATTTTTACGGCGCATACCTGCCTACTGAGCCCCAGCGTTCCACTAAAGGCATTGCAATAGCACTGGCGGACGGGATTAGCAGCAGCGAGGTAAGCCGTGAAGCGAGCGAGGCGGCGGTGGGTGGGTTCCTGACGGATTACTATG
This sequence comes from Vreelandella neptunia, assembly GCF_022489065.1. Classification (GTDB taxonomy): domain Bacteria; phylum Pseudomonadota; class Gammaproteobacteria; order Pseudomonadales; family Halomonadaceae; genus Vreelandella; species Vreelandella neptunia_A. The sequence continues at coordinate 96,349 of NZ_JAKVTW010000006.1, forward strand.
CCACCCCCGCCACTTGGGCGGTTAAAACCTCTGCTCAGCGGGTACTGCAGGCCACCAATGCGTGGCTTTACGCCCAAACTCGGCAAAGTCAGCACCGCTACAACCTGGACCGCGGCTATGTGTGTACCTTGAGTGCGATGGTGATTAAGTCCACCACTGCGCATCTGTTTCACGTTGGCGATAGCCGTATCTATCAACTTTCGGGCACCACCTTGGAGCCGCTGACCGAAGATCACCGTTTCTGGGCATCGCGGGAGGTGAGCCATTTAAGCCGCGCCATGGGGGCTAGCCAGCATCTGGAACTTGATTATCGTGCTGTATCGCTCAACGCAGGCGATGTATTCCTGCTCACCACCGACGGCGTTTACGAGTGGTTAACCGGCGCTGAAATGGCCGCGCTGATTCATGCCCACTGGGGCGATCTCAACGCTGGGGCCGAGGCGCTGATCGCTGCCGCTATTGAGAACGGTAGTGACGATAACCTCACCGTGCAGATAGTGCGTATTGATGCATTACCGGCGCGCCACGCTAATGAGCTTTACGAGGCGATTAGTGCCTTACCCTCTCCTTCTGAACTGCATACAGGCAGCGAGCTGGACGGTTATCGCATTCTCCGTCAACTGCATGCCAGCAGCCGCAGCCATGTTTACCTGGCGGAAGACGTCGCCAGTGGCGAAAAGGTGGCTCTGAAAACGCTATCTACCGAGCTAAGCCAGGACCCAGCGAGCATTGAGCGGTTTGTGCGTGAAGAGTGGATTGCCCGGCGTATCGACAATGTCAACGTCCTCAAAGCACCCACTCAAGAGCGTCCCCGGCGCTATCTCTACACTGTATTGGCCTATATCGAAGGGCAAACCCTCACCCAGTGGATGCGCGATCATCCCCAGGCTGAACTGGCCAGTGTACGGCCCATCATCGAACAGATCGCCAAAGGGCTTCGTGCCTTTCATCGCTTGGAGATGCTGCATCAGGATTTGCGCCCCGATAACGTCATGATTGACATCCACGGGACGGTAAAACTGATTGATTTTGGTGCGGCGAAAGTGGCGGGCATCGCCGAAGCGGAGAGCAAAGAGCAGCTTAGCGACGATATCCTAGGTACCGCACAGTACGCCGCGCCGGAGTATTTTCTAGGGGAAGGAGGGTCACCCCGCGCGGATCAATACTCGTTGGCGGTGATTGCCTACCAAATGCTAACCGGCACGCTGCCCTATGGCACTGAGGTCGCCAAAACTCGCACACGGGCGGCTCAGCATAAACTGGCTTATCAATCAGCGTTAAGCGAAAATCGTGAGCTGCCCACTTGGGTAGATGAAGTGCTCAAAAAAGCGCTGCACCCCAACCCTCACAAACGCTTTCCGGCACTTTCGGAGTTTATCTTTGAGCTGCGCTCACCAAGCTCAGAAATACTTAAGCGTGCCCAGTTACCATTGCTAGAACGTGACCCGGTGCTTTTTTGGAAAGGCGTATCGCTGGCGCTGGCGATGGTCGTTATCGCCCTGCTAGTGCGTTAAAAAGGGCAGAATGAGTATTATCAGCGTGCATCGTCAAAGCGGTCAACCTGGCGTAAAGTGGGAAAAAGCTTCATCCAAGCACCTACCACCGCTAACGTACCAACACCGCCGATGATGGCCGCGGGTACGGCGCCAAACCATGCCGCCATGCTGCCTGCCCGGAACTCGCCTAACTCATTGCTGGAACCGATAAACAGCATATTGACTGCATTCACCCGCCCACGCATTTCATCGGGGGTGGCCAGTTGAATCAGCGTCATACGCACATAGACGCTAATCATATCGGCGGCGCCTGCCACCAACATGGCTATCAGTGAGAGCCAAAAAATCGTTGAAAAGGCGAACACTAAGTTGGCAATGCCAAATATTGCAACTGCCATAAACATCACCAAGCCAGCACGGCGTTTGATACCGCGGATGCCTAAGTACAACCCCATTAGCAGCGCCCCCACCGCAATAGCGCTGCGAAGCGCGCCCAACCCTTCCGGGCCAACGTGCAGTACTTCCTGCGCATAGATGGGGAGCAGTGCTACGACGCCGCCCAATAGCACTGCAAACAGATCCAGCGAAATGGCACCCAAGATAATCGGTTGGTGGCGGATATAGCGAATACCCGCTGTAAAGCGTTTAACGGCAGTGCTTTCCAGTGTTTTGGCCGCTTCTGCGTAGCGTATCGGCACGGGAAGCAGTAGCACTAATGCCACGACAAAACATCCTAAACATACGCTGTATGCAAGGCTACCACCGCCTAAACCATACAGAATGCCGCCTAACAGCGGTCCAGCAATCACGGCGATTTTCATAATGGAGCTATTCAAGGCAATCGCGGAGGCAAGCTGCGCGCGTGGCACAATATTGGGCAGTAGGCTTTGTAAAGCGGGGCCGGTAAACGCCCGTGCAGCACCAAACAGCGCCAATACTGCGTAATAGCCGCCTACATTGTGACTGCTGTTCAGCGACAGGGTGAGCAGCAGAGCGCTGCAGAGCCCTTGCACTAACCAGCTAATTTGTAAAATGCGCTTGCGCGAGAAACGGTCAACGAAATCCCCCGCAGGAAGCAGCAGTAGCACCATGGGTAAAAATTGTGCTAAGCCCACATAGGCCAGGGCCATTGGGTCGCGGGTAATATCGTAAACCTGCCAGGCCACCACGATGGCTTGAATCTGCATGGCAAATACCGCAGCCAGACGAGAAAGCAGGAAGCTTAAGAAGCCTGATTGGCGGTGCAGCGGTAATAAAGGTTCTGTTGTGTTAAAGGATGCATCGGTAGAGGAGGTCATATCGTCATGGTCAGCGAGTTTCACTAGCAAAGGGTTGAAGTAGGGCGGTTGCCACCCCATGTTAGTTAACACGCTATCAATAGAAAAGGATGTTAATGATGCAAAATGTAATGCCTAACCCCGGTTTCGGTACCTTTCGCCTGGAAGGCGATACGCTAAAGCAGAGCATTCATGCGGCGCTTGAAGCGGGGTATCGGCACATTGATACGGCACAGTTTTATGGTAATGAAGCGGAAGTGGGCGCAGCGATTCATGACAGTGATGTGCACCGCAGCGATATTTTCCTCACCACCAAGGTGTGGTTTGACAACCTGGAGCCTGCCACGCTTAAGACCAGCGTAGATGAAAGTCTTCAGAAATTGGATACAGGTTACGTTGATCTGCTGTTGATTCACTGGCCGTCGCCAAAAAATGAAGTGCCGATGGCAGATTATTTAACGGCGCTTAAAGAAGTCAAAGCAGAAGGTAAAGCGCGCCATATTGGTATTTCCAATTTCACCTGCGAACAGGTGGACGAAGCGATTAGTATTCTGGGCAAAGGTGAAATTCTGACCAACCAGATCGAAGTTCACCCTTTTCTTCAAAACCGTAAATTAGTTGATCACTGCGAGCAGCAAGGTATTCAGGTGACCGCCTTTATGCCATTGGCGGTGGGCAAAGTAATGGAAGATCCGACGCTTCAGAAAATTGCCGACACCCATGGCGTAACGCCTGCGCAAATTACCCTGGCCTGGATAAAACAGCGTAATATGATCACCATTCCTTCTTCCACGAAGGCACGTAATATTCAAAGCAATATTTCCGCTTTTGATTTAGTGCTAAGCGACAGCGAAATGGCAGATATTGCCATGTTGGATCGCCAAGAGCGTATCGCTAACCCCGACTTTGCGCCCGCGTGGGATGAGTAAACTGATTGAATAAGTAACTCGAAATAGGCAAAACGTGGAACGCTAAAAGTTAATAGCTGTCTTAACGGATGCCTGCTTTTGGCAGGCATCCTTAAATTAGCGGAGAACATAATGAAACAGCGCAAGAGTCAAGATAATGCGTTAAAAGCGCAGCTAAGAACGCCGATGTTTAAAATGCAGCAGCAAACCCCGAAAAAAGGCAAAGGTAGCTACTCCCGTAAGGTCCGTATTAATAAGCGGGGATATAACCAAGCCGCTTGAGCCAAGCGTTTTAGCTATATCTCTGCAACTTTCTAACGATAAAACGCCCCGCCCACTTCCTGTGGACGGGGCGTTGGCTATGCCAAGCTACTCCCGCAGTGTGGACATTTTTCGTATGTGTCACGGATTTCAGCCTGATGGCGCTGGTTTGGCTCCTCTACACCGTGAATAGATACTAACTGGCCCTGTTCCCAACGTAGGCCAATATCTTTTAATAAGTGCGCGTCATGCAGGCGCGGATTTTCATACAGTCGACGCTGGGTGTGATGACGCTTTAAGACGCTAAGTAGCTTACGGATAATGGTGGCGATTGCCATGGGGTCGGTCTCCTGGGTTAGGAGGCCGGGCAACATCGCGATCAGGGAGTATCAAAGGTAACGATAAAACACATGGCCGCGACACCTGCCGCGGCCAATTTTCTTACTCTATACCTGGCGCGCGACGACAATAAGCTGATACCGCATTATTCATAATGCGATGTAGCTTATTGATTCGTGTAACGCGGATTTGCCAGCGCATGAGAAGGTCTCGTTAATAAAAGAAAGCTGCCATTTAAAAAGCAGCTCTTATCTTTTAACCGATGTTTATTAGGGGCGTCAACTCTAGTTAGCCACTTGTTCTGCGTTGGTGGTTTGACAGGTATCCATCCGGTATCCCGATTGATACACGCTTCTTAGCCGCAGCCCGTGACGACCATCCAATTCCAGCTTACGACGTAAGCGGCTTACGTGCGTGTCCACCGTGCGTGTAGAAACATCACCTTTAATTCCCCATACCAGCTCCAATAAGTGAGCACGGGTGATAAGTTCACCTATTTTAGAGAAGAAAAGGGCGGCTAACCGATACTCACGTTCGGTTAAACCAACGGCATTGCCCGCCACACTGATGTAGTGTTCTTCAGTATGTAATTTAAACGACTCGGGGCATGTTGCCGCCGGATGAGGCGTTACATATCCTGACCGTCGTCCTAGCGCACTAACTCGGGCAATAAACTCTTTTGGACGCAGAGGCTTGGCGAGGAAATCGTCTGCGCCCAGCTCAAGTGCTTTGACAATCTCGTCCTCTCCTTGGCTGGCGGTAATAAACAGAATAGGCCCGCGCCAACCCTCATGCTGCCGTAAATGAGAGACAACATCCATGCCACAACTATCGGGAAGCCGCCAATCAATAATAAAAAAATCAAACGTTTGCTCCTTTGTAGCGCGCCGGAGCTCGCTTGAGCGAGCAAATAGCGATACCTGGTGCCCAGCAGTGGTAAGGCAGGCTTCAATAAAGGCTTGTTGGTCGAGATCGTCTTCAAGTACGCCAATATGCATGGTGATTTCCCGTATTATCGTTTTATAAGCATCACACCCGCGGGAGCGGCAAACTCGTACGTTAAGCTTAGTGGAAAAAGAATGCGTTGACACAAAGGTTCACAGTTAACCTTTAAACGGCCGATATATACTGACCGCACTTTTAAACATAAATACTGAGGTGCGTCATGATAGTGCGTTATGTTTGTATATTCGTGGCGACGAGCCTTGCCCTAATGTCGACTTGTGCTATCGCTCTTGAAGCGCCTGAAGGCCCGGTAATCTTGGTGGTCAGTGGTGAGGTAGGGCAGCCCAATGTGGGGAACGAAGCCCATTTTGATAGGGCAATGTTAGAGGCTTTGGATAAACACGAAACGATTACCCACACGCCTTGGTATGATGGCGTGGTGCGATTCTCTGGCCCTTTGGGTCGGGCCATATTGGAAGCCGCTGATGCTCAAGGCGAGAATATGCGTGTGGTAGCGCTTAATGATTACGCAGCAACAATACCTATTAGTGACTTTGAGAATCTCGACGTAATTCTGGCTATGCAGGCAGATGGCAGAGCACTGCGCGTTCGCGATCAGGGGCCGCTATTCGTTATTTATCCTTTCGACCAACGTCCTGAGCTCTTGAATGAAGAAATCCTTTCACGCTCAGTTTGGCAGGTAAAGCGTATTGAAATTAATGAATAGAGATGGGTAACTGATATGCTGGGAACGCTTAAATTCTATTTTACCCGCCGCACCAGGGTCGCTACATTTTCAGCGATCCTTTTTTTTCTTTCAGCACTAACCACCGGTGGTGTCATTTTCAACCGACAGCATGCGCTGGAAAATCGTCTGCTTGAAAACTTGTTATGGGCCGGATACCAGTATGACCGCGAAGTGCGTGAACTTCGTTTAATGTTACTCGAAACCCAAGCTGGTAACGCCACCACTGATGATGTGCTATTACGCTATGAAATCCTTTTTAGTAGGAAAATGCTTTTTTTTCAAGGGGATATTGGGACGGTCGTGAACGAACTCGAGCGTGTTGAGGGCGTTATTCGACAGACGGAAGTGTTAATTTTAGAGATGGAAACCCTCTTAGTGCCGCTCTGGGATAGCGGTGCTGAATTAAGTAGCGGATTGATTGCCATACTCTTGGATAAAACATCGAGCCTACAACAGCTCACAGGCACCATCTTGATAGAAACCAATGCCCATGTATCCCGAATGCGGAGCGAGGAACGCAAGGTATTGACACGTCTTTACGGATTAGTGCTGTTACTTATTACTTCGTTAATGTTTTCAGGCGGTATGTTGGTTCGTGCGTTGATCTTAGAAGGACGGTCAAGTATTCGCAAGGCGCAGGCATTAGAGGCCACGGGGTTAGAATTAAATGAGGCTGCCAAACAGGCAGAAAAAGCCAGCCTAGCGAAATCAGAGTTTATGGCTGTTATGAGTCATGAAATTCGTACGCCGTTGAATGGCGTCGTCGGTATGGCCGACTTGCTCAGCGAAGAGGTTAAAACACCTACAGCAGAGACGTATTTAGCGGCGTTGAAGCGCAGTGCCGAAAGTCTGCGCGCGGTGATTAACGATATTCTCGATTACACCAAGATTGAGTCAGGGCGGCTTGATTTAGACTGCCAACCATTTGATCTTCACCAATGTATTGACGAGCTATGTGAAAGTTACATGCTCAGAGAACCCAAGGTGAAGGTCGTCTTTAGTTACTCCATTGACCCATCATTGCCACGTTATGTCATTGGTGACATCGCACGGTTACGTCAGGTAATGATGAATTTAGTTAACAATGCGCTGAAGTTTACTGTCGAGGGCTTTGTGAAATGCCATGTAAAACCAATAGACGACGATAATGTACTTTTTGAGGTACATGATACGGGTTGTGGTATTAATGAAGCTGATCAAACGCAGTTATTTTCAGCGTTTTCTCAGGTCGATACCTCGATCGCACGACGCCACGAAGGCACCGGTCTAGGGCTTGCAATCTGCAAGCGGTTAGTAGAGGCAATGCAGGGTGAAATCGGCGTTAATAGTCAACAAGGTTTAGGTAGTCGTTTTTGGTTTAGGGTTCATCTGCCAAAAACTGAACCAGTCACCGTTTATCTAACGGGTAAGAACCATCTTGGTCTTGCTGAAAATCACCATATTTTAGTGGTTGAAGATAACCCGCTCAATCAAACGGTTGCTCAAGTAATGCTGGAGCGTCTTGGTCAACAGGTGACGATCGCAGAAAATGGGCAAGAAGCGCTCGATCGATTAGAAGTCGAGCATGCCAAGTTCGATTTAGTGCTAATGGATATGCAGATGCCCGTGCTGGATGGTACTGAAACGACTCAGCGCTGGCGGAGTTTTGAACATACTCATCATCTACCGCAGTTGCCTATCGTAGCGATGACGGCGAATGTTATGTCTGAGCACCGAGAAAGGTGTATCAGTAGCGGTATGGACGATATGATACATAAACCCTTTACTCGGGATGAGCTATATCAGGTCATATGTCGCTATCTAACAACTTCTAACGCTCAAGAGCATGTGGCTGCTGTCTCCGGTGCTGAGAACCTCACTCCTTCGCTAGATACAGATGGTTTGGAACCCATTCTTGATCAACGTATCTGTGCAGAATTAAAAGACACTTTTGAATCAGCCGCGTTAAATAATTTGCTGAGTACGTTTTTAACCCGGTTAAGCGAGCGAAATGCTCGCCTTTATGCTCATTGGCGGCTAGAAGAGCGCGAAGCTATATGTCGAGAGGCTCACTCGTTAAAAGGAGCTGCTTCCTCTTTAGGCTGTATTGCTATTGCAGAGCAAGCAAGTCAGTTAGAGGAAGCAGCTTTGAAAGTATCAATAGAGGAAATTGCCGCTTATATGGAGCGCTTATCAACACTGCAAACCACTACACAACAAGCGTTGCAGCGGGCTAGCATGCTTTATGCCTAAATTTTATTAGTTGGTTGTGAGCGCGCACATAACCAGGCATTGAGTGGTCCAGCAGTTAATGGGCGAGAAATATAGTACCCTTGCCCCACATGGCAACCCGCTTCAACAAGCTGAACGTACTGCGAAGCTGTTTCGATACCTTCGGCGACCACTGTAAGCCCAAGGCGTTTACCTAGATCAATAATCGATAACGTGATCGCAAGAGCATCTTTATCCTGATCCATCATTGAGACAAAACTACGATCAATTTTGACCTCGCTAAATGGTAATCGATAGAGCTGAGTCAAAGACGAGTAACCAGTACCAAAATCATCTAATGCCAGTTGGCATCCGTGTTGTTTTAATGCTTTAAGTACATGACTAGCATAACCGAGGCACTCAACCCCTACAGATTCAGTAAGCTCTAGCGTAATATTGGTGAGTGATGCACCATATTGCTGAGTGAGTTGCTCAAACTCTTTCACCACGCCTTCTGCTTGAATAAAGGCCACCGGTATATTGATTGCGACATTCAAGTTCCATCCCAGCGCCTGCCACATTGCTTGTTGCTTCAAAGCATGCTCAATTACCCACCAGGTTAGGGGAATCATTAGCCCGCTTTGCTCAGCAAGTGGAATAAAACTATCGGGATAAAGTATTCCACGCTCAGGGTTCTGCCAGCGTACCAACGCTTCTACCCCAATAACATGGCCTCGCTGAAGATCGATTTTAGGCTGATAGGCTAGGAATAGCTGATTATCAGAAATAGCATGTTCCAAATCATCTTTTGTAGGCGGTTTGGGGGCACTTTTTAATGGCTCAAGGAATGATGCTAAGTCGTTAAGAAGCTTTGTTTTAGGTAGAAATCCGAGCATGTGAAAACCCATTGCCTTCCCTGCTGAGAGAGCAATATCTGCCGCTTCCTGAGTGCAACTGCTAACAATCAAGATTGAAGCTTTTAACCTTAAATCATAGAGATAGTCCAAGATGTCAAGGCCTGTAAATTCGGCTAGGCCAAGATCTAGCAAAATTAGCTCTGCGTTGAGAAGTGTAGGCTGCCGTGCCAGCTCTCCTAGGCTGCCTGCTGTTTCGACGTCATAACCCTGTTGACTCAATAACATTTTACCCAGCAACTGTACATCTAGATCATCGTCAATAACTAAAGCATTTGAGAGCATAGAAATTCCTGTGACGGCGAATTATGTAAGGGAGTTTTTATAATTACTTGAAGACATAGCCAGATATTATTAGAAGAGGGTTAAGTTCCCCCAGGCTTAAGTAGGCCTGGGGAAAAATAAAGAACTTAGAATGCTTCCCACTCGGGTTGCTGGCGGCTCACTAATCGACGAGGTGCAACCGCGTTTGATGACAGGCTTCTAACTGTATTGGACGCCACTTGTCTAGGTGCTAATAGCTCGTTTTGTGTGTTACTAAGCTTGAAGGCACCTACCAGTTCACTTAGTCGATCTGCTTGGTCACTTAGTTCAGCAGCAGCAGCGCTGGATTCTTCAACCATTGAAGCATTGTGTTGCGTCATGCTGTCCAGCTCATTGACAGCATCATTGACTTGCCCAATCCCGACACTTTGCTCTTTCGCGCCTGCGCTAATTTCGGCAATTACATCCGCCACGCGTTCGATGCTCTTGACCATCTCCTGCATAGTCGCGCTAGTTTGCTTAACCTGATCGACGCCAGACTTAGTGCGACTCAATGACGTGCTGATTAGCGTAGCAATGCTTTTCGAAGCATCACTTGAACGGCTGGCTAATATGCGTACCTCTTGGGCGACCACTGCAAAGCCGCGGCCATGTTCACCAGCCCGGGCAGCCTCAACTGACGCATTGAGCGCCAATATATTGGTCTGAAAAGCAATACTGTCGATCAAACTAACAATATTACTTATTTCGGACGAAGACTCGTTAATGGTATCCATAGTGTGTTCAACGCTTTGCATCGACTGCAGTCCTTGCTGAGCGAGCTCCTTGGTTGAATGGGCGAGCTGGTCTGCTTGTTGGGCGGAGTCAGAAGCGTTGGTAACAACCGCTGCGATTTGTTCCATAGAGGCAGAGGTTTGCTGCAGGTTAGCGGCAGCTTGTTCTGTTCGGGCTGCAAGTTCTTGGCTGCCTTTGGCAATTTCAGTTGATGCATGTTGCAGGCTTACCGTACTACTGCTAACTGATTGGAGCGTATCGTCTATGCGCTTGATAAAAGCATTAAACTGTTGCGCTAGCTCACCAATTTCATCGCGACGTTGATTTTCAATACGTGCTGTTAAATCACCATCACCTTCAGTAATTTCTTTAATACGGCCCGAAATTTGACGAATAGCCCTGGACATCATTAATGGTCCAAGTAATGCAATAAGCGTGGCGATGATGAAAATTGTTAAAGCCACAATGATGGTGGTTGTTTGCTGTAATTTAATTCTATCTACAACGGCTGCTTCTGCTTGGTATGTCGCTGTTTCTATATTTGCTCCCGAAAAATCATACACTTCACGTAGAGTATTGAAGTGATCTAATGAAGAGCTTGTTAGCATGTTTAATGCTGATGCAGTTTCTCCATTTTGATGCAATTCAAAAACACGTTCTACCTCTTGTTTCCATTCAGCGTAAAGCGATTCAAAATTAGTTAAGTGAGAGGTTAGCGCTGGATAGTTTTGCATCAAATTAGCATACATGGTCATGCGGTCATATGCTTGCTGCGCATTCTCTTCAAACTCGGAGATTAATGCGGATGCTCGATCAGAGCTGGGGTTGGATAATAGGTACTCAATTTCTGCTATGCGAGCCTGATATAGATCGCGATCTCCATTGAGTGTCGCTGATGTGGCAGGTATGTAATTAGAGATAAAGTTATCTAGTCTACCTTTGACCATGTTAACCAATAACATATCCGTGGCGACGATAATTAGCATTGCTATTGCAATGCTAATGAATGCTATCGCATATTTAACTTTTATCTGATGAAGGCGGTTCATGCTTTCCTCTCCTGTAGTGAGAAATTATGAGCGCACATTACCTTTAAAGTATTAGCATCGTCGAAGGATTTATGAGTTTCGTCACCTTTGTTCACTTTTCATTTTAATTAAGATGCTAACGAATTATTTTTTCATTTTTAGGAAGGTTTTTTATTTTCATCATTTGTACCCCTGAGCCTGAAGCTTAAACAATTTTGCGTAACGACCATTTGCCTTCAGCAGTCCTTCATGGGTACCACGTTCAATAATATGCCCCTGATCTATTACCAAGATCAGGTCGGCGCTGCGCACTGTTGAGAAACGATGCGAGATCAAAATAGCCATCTTATCGCGGCTATGTTCGCGAAAGCGGGCGAAGACTTCTGCTTCAGCGGCAGCGTCCATTGCTGCTGTGGGTTCATCTAGCACTATGATATCGGCGTTTTTGCGCATATAAGCACGAGAAAGGGCAATCTTCTGCCACTGGCCACCGGAGAGCTCCTGGCCATTTTTAAACCAGCGACCAAGCTGGGTTTTGTAGCCGCTCGCCATGCGCGCAATAAAGTCATCCGCCATGCCGTGACGAGCGGCTTGCTGCCAGCGCTGCTCATCGTCGAAGGCATTAGTATCGCCAACACCCAGGTTTTCACCCACCTGTAGCTGATAGCGCACAAAATCCTGAAAGATCACCCCAGTGCGCTCACGTAGTGCCTGAGTGCTCCATTCGCGCAGGTCACTGCCGTCTAATAGAATCCGCCCTTGGGTAGGGTGATAGAGCCGCGTTAATAGTTTGATGAGTGTGGTCTTGCCTGAACCATTTTCGCCTACCAAGGCTAGGCTCTGCCCAGGGGAGAGGTGTAGCGAGATATTGTGCAGAACATCAGCGCCGCCAGGGTAGGAGAAGCTGACGTTCTCGAAGCGCAGCCCATCCCCAGGTAATATGCCTTCAGTAAGTGTGCCGCTCGCCGCCTCCACAGGTTGCTCCAAGTACTCATAAAGATTTGAGAGGTAGAGGTTGTCTTCGTACATGCCGCTAATCGCGGTGAGGCTAGCAGAAAGCGCGGCTTGGCCCTGTTTGAAGACCATTAAGTACATGGTCATTTGGCCAAGTGTCAGTGCCCCCGCAATGGTTTCAATGACCACCCAGCCGTAGGCGGCGTAAAAGGTTAAGGTGCCAAGCAAGCCGAGCAGAAACCCCCAGCTTTCCCGGCGTAACGTCAAACGACGATCTTCCGCAAACAGCTGGGTAAAGATATCGCGGTAGCGCTTGAGAAAGAGCCCTTCAAGCCCAAACAGCTTGACCTCTTTAATGCTGTCTTCCCGCGCGAGTAATGTCTCTAAATAAATCTGCATACGGGTTTGCGGCGAGCGCCAGCGAAAGAGTCGAAAAGCGTCACCAGAGAATTTGGCTTCCGAGATAAATACCGGTAAAGCGCCAACCACTAAAATCAGCAGTGCCCAAGGGGAAAACTGCACCAGCAGCACCCCAAAGCTGCCTAGCGATATAGCATTTTGCAGCAGCCCAAACGTTTTATTTACCAGTGCCAACGGGCGGGTAGAAGCTTCTCGCCGAGCCCGTGTAAGCTGATCGTAGAGCTCTGAATCCTCGAACTGGCTCAGTGACAGCGTGCCCGCTTTTTCCAGGATCATCACGTTTACTTTTTGCCCTAACAGCGCTCTTAACAGCGACTGCTGGGCCGAAAGACCGCGCTGGGCCAAAGCGATTAAACCAATGATCAGCGCTTCTATACCCACCAGCTTTAGTACGGGCGTGATGGAAGCCAGTAGGTTGGGATCAGAAGCCGTTTGGTGCGCATCCATCGCACTCACCACACCATCCACAATCAACTGGCCCACCCAGGCGGCCACCGCAGGCAGTACCCCTGCAACCAGCGTACACAGCGCTAATCCAAGCATCATCCAGCGAGAGGTTTCCCACACCAAGCCAAGCGCGCGACGGCTATAGCGAAACACGCCAAAAAAACCGCTTAGCGGCGAGGAGGAAGTGGTTTCAGAAGGGGGCATAAAAAGAAGGACGCTTACCGAGTAAAAAGGAGTGACATGATGAGGTGGTTAAACGTGGATAGCCAGCCCAACCGCCGGTTGCCTTCAACGGCAACGCGGCGGAGAGGTTTAGAAACGAAAGGGTTTACCAGGGCGGCAACTTATCAAAGAATCGATTTACCAAGGAAGTACTGCCCCATCGGTGCGCGGCTCGGTGCCGCCTTGCAGTACGCCGGTTTTAGGGTCGCGCAGTATGATTTGGCCACGCCCAAAGCTGATGGAATCGGCGACTTTGACGATGTCGTGGCCGCGGCGGGCCAGCGCCAGCGCTAAGTGGTTGGGAAAATCGGCTTCGACTTCGATGGTTTTGCCTTTGGTCCACTTCCAGCGCGGCATATCGAGCGCCGCCTGGGGGTTGAGTTGATCCTCAAGCATGGCCGTTACCACCTGCACATGGCCCTGTGGCTGCATATAGCCACCCATGACGCCAAAGGGCCCAACGGCTTGGTTATCTTTAGTAATAAAGCCAGGGATGATGGTGTGGTAGGTGCGTTTGCCGGGCGCCAAGGCATTTGGGTGCTGCGGGTCGAGGGAGAACGACCAGCCACGGTTCTGCAGGCTAATGCCAGTGCCGGGCACTACCATGCCCGAACCAAAGCCCTTAAAGTTGCTTTGAATCAGCGACACCATGTTGCCATCACTGTCAGCCGTTGCGAGATACACGGTGCCGCCTTTAATTGGGTTGCCATGTACCGGCTCGACCGCCTGTTCGCCAATCAGCGCTGCTCGCGACTTCAGATAGTCGTTGTCCAACATCTGATCAACAGTAGGGCGCATGGCGTCTAGATCGGTAACGTGTGCAAAACCATCGACGTAGGCCAGTTTGGTGGCTTCAATACGGCGGTGTAGCGTTTCAACTGGGTCGGAACCCGCTTCGCCTAAGTGCTCAAGCATACCCAGCGCTTGCAGCACAATCATGCCGCTGCCGTTGGGAGGGATTTCCCAAATATCATGGCCTTTATAGCGAACACTAATCGGGTCGACCCACTCCGGCTGGTAAGCAGCCAGATCTTCCTTGCGTAACAGGCCGCCATGTTCACGTGAAAAAGCGTCGATAGCATCAGCCAGTTCACCTTCGTAAAACGCTTTGGCGTGAGTATCAGCAATCGCTTTTAGGCTTTTAGCATGACCTTCAGAGCGCCACAGCTCACCAGCCTCAGGGGCTCGACCTTCAGGTGCAAACGTATCAAACCAAGGTTTGAAAGACGCCTCGCTATACGCTGAATAAGTATTGAAAGCCTCCTTCCACATTTGATGAATAATCGGGGAAACGGGAAAGCCTTCATCGGCCAGCGCAATGGCAGGTGCTAGCAGTTCAGCGAATGGCAGCTTACCGAATCGCTCAGACAGCGCTGCCCATGCAGCTGGGGCTCCGGGTACTGTCACCGGTAGCATGCCGTGGTTTGGCACTGCGTCATGGCCGAGTGCTTTCAGTGCTTCAATGGTCGCTGCTTGTGGAGCAGGGCCACTAGCATTAAGGCCATGCAGCTTGCCGTCGACCCACACAATAGCAAAGGCATCGCTGCCGATCCCATTAGAGGTTGGTTCGACCACCGTTAATGCGGCGGCGGCTGCAATGGCTGCATCAATCGCATTCCCCCCTTGCTGCAGTATGCTAATACCCACCTGCGCCGCTAATGGCTGTGAGGTGGCGACCATGCCACGTTTGCCGAAGGTGGCCATCCGGCGCGAGGCGCTGGGATAATAGAGTGCATTTTGTTGCATGCCAGAGTTCCTTTTGAACGGTGTTTTCAAATAACCGAGTGATGTCTTAAATATTTTCTTGCTGAGCGGCATTTTTTAATCGCTGAATTTTGCGATCCTGATAGAGCGAAAACAAAATCGAAGCGACGGCTAATGCCAGGAAAAGCGCGGAGAGTGGCCGAGTTAAAAACGTCAACCAACTTTCGTTAAGCTCAAGGGCACGGAATAGTTGTCGCTCAAGGTTGTCGCCCAGTACCACACCAAGGATCAGTGGCGTTAGGGGAACCTCCGCTTTCCACAGTAAGTAGCCGATGATGCCGAAGATAAACAGCACCCAAATATCAAACAGATTGTTATTCAGGGCATAAGCGCCAATGGCACAAAGCATCAACACAACGGGAACGAGAATTTGCTGGGGGATCAACGATATTTTGGCGAACCAGCGCACCAACAGCAGGTTGCAAAGCACCATGACTACCGCGCCGATCAGCAGGCTGGCATAAATAGCGCCCACCAATACGGGGTTTTGTTCGAACATCATTGGCCCTGGCGTAATGCCGTGCAGAATCAGTACCCCCATCATGATCGCCATGGGCAAATCGCCCGGTATGCCCAGTGCCAGCGTGGGCACGAAAGCACCGCCCGCTACAGCACTGTTAGAGGCTTCAGACGCGACAATACCGCTAGGTATACCCGTGCCAAATTTTTCCGGATGGCGGGAGAATTTTTTAGCTTGGTCGTAACTCAAAAAGTTGGCAACGGTGCCGCCGGTGCCAGGGAGAGCCCCCACTAAGCTACCAATCAGAGATGAGCGAAGGGTATTGAGCTTTTGCCCCGCCATATCTTTGAGTATTTGGCCGTAGGGGATCATTACATTGGTGTCGATTTTTTTGGCGTCGCTTTTCTCATCCTTTAGCTTTTCGATATTTCCAAGTAGCTGTGAGAAGGCAAAGATACCAATCATGACGGGCAGAATTTCGAACCCAGAACCCATCGCAGGTAGGCCAAAGTCAAAGCGCAGGTTGCTGTTGCGGTCATAGCCAACAGTGGTGATCAGAAGGCCTAGCGCCGCGGCCATCAAGCCTTTTAGCAGGGCGCCACTAGAAAGTCCTGCTACCAGCGTCAGGGCGAAAACGATTAATGCGGTGATTTCCCAGGGGCGGAAATTCATGCTGAAACTGGCAATCAACGGGCCGAAAAACACTAGTACGGCCACGCTGATCAGCGTACCTAGAAACGACGATACGACGCCAATGCCCAAGGCGCGGCCAGGTTCGCCTTTCTGTGCCATTGGGTAGCCATCATAAACGGTGGTAATCGAGGAGGGGGTGCCGGGTATCCCTAGCATGACGCCAGACACAATACCGCCAGAGTACCCACCGACAAACACACCGACCATCAGCGAGACACCGCTTACCGGGTCCATGGCGAACGTGAAAGGGAAGACCACCAAGATGGCCATGGTGACGGTAAAGCCCGGGATACTACCGCCCACAATCCCAAACAGTACACCGATGACGATCAAGCCCAGAACCGATGGCGTGCCGACCTCAGCGAGCGCTTGGAGGAAAAAGTTGGTCATTATTTACTCCAGGTTAAGGCAGCCAAACATTCAGGCCATAGCGGAAAACGACAAATATCACGATAGCTAAAGTGCAGCTAAGGGTGAGATTAATCATCCATTTACGTCGCGTGTTGATGCCCATCAGTAGTGCAAGCGAAGTGACTAAAAAGCCTATGGTGGCTACGATATACCCCACCACTGGAAGTAACGCGGCATAAAGCCCAAATAGTAGAAACAGAGCGAGTATGGTGCGTCGGCTTTGAAACCACTCAGTAATAAGCTGTTTTGCGCCAGGCCGTTCAGGCACTTTTACCAATAAGGAACGCACCAAAATCAGCAGCGATAACAATCCAATCACGACTAACAAAATGCGGGGGAAAAGCGCTGACCCATAAGGTTGCCAACTGGTCGGCGGACGAATATCACCCGACTCCATCCACATGACAGCCACAATTAAGAGCAGCGCCAGCGCCAAGGCGCGGTCTTTAGTTAGCGTTAGCATATAAGCTCTCCGTAGCAGTCCTCTCGCTAGGTGATATAACCAGCGCTAGCGAGAGGGATGCCTCAACTGTCGAAATCAATATCATTGGCTGCTTCTGCTAGCCGTTCCTCATTCTCAACCAGGAACTCTCGATAATCTTCACCAGCGAGGAAGCGTGGAACCGAGCCGAATTCATTCTCTATGCGAGCAATAAGGTCTTCGTTCTGAAGCGCCTTTTCATAAGCATCAGCGATAATATCGATACGCTCCTGTGGGGTTCCTTCCGGCGCAAATAAGCCACGGCTGGTGGCGTTCACCATATCAATGCCCAATTCATTAAGTGTTGGAACGTCGTCTAAGCCATTTAAGCGCTCAGAGTGTGCAACACCGAGAGGGCGAAGGGTTTCGTTTGCGTAGAAGGAAGCACCCGATGGGATATTAGTGATCGTGAAGTCGATCTCTTCAGCCATCAGAGCAGAAACCTGCTCACCCGTATCCGCATAGCCAATTAAGCGAACATCATTGATGTCTATATCAATCGCTTCAAAGAGCTGCGCCCAGAAAAAATGATCCGTGGAGGTAGGAATCATGCTGAATCGAACGTCACCCGGATTCTCACGAATGTAGTCCGCCATGCCGCCAGCGTCCTCGACGGGGTGGCCTGGGTAAGTGGTGGGGATATTGACGGTTTGGGTCAGTAAGGCGACGGGTTCAAAGGCATCATAGGAGTAATCGACCATGCCCGCTAATTTGGAAAGCGCAATGGTGTCGTGGCTACCCAGTATGGTGTAACCATCTGGATCGGCATCTTTCACATTACGCGAGCCTAAGGTTGCACCTGCTCCCGCCATATTGACGGGAACAATGGATACCCCCAGATGCTTTTCGGCTTCCTGGGAAACCAAGCGGAAAATGATATCAGTGGCCCCACCGGGGCCGTAGGGAATGACCATCCGGATATCTTGGGTTGGGAATTCATCCGCCTGGATACTGGCAGTGAAACCACCTAATGTTAACGCGGCTATAGATGTCGCTAAAAACGTTGATTTCAGAGGAGTAATCATGTCTTTGCTCGCTTATGTAGTGATGCAAAATGGTATGAATCAGTTCTGGAAATCGATGTTTTCGGCAGCAGCGCTTAGCGCAGCTTCGTTTTCATCCAGGAACGCTTGATACTCATCGCCTGCCAGGAAGCGCACGACAGAGCCAAATTCATTCTCAATACGACTCTGCACTTCTTCATTTTCCAATGCTTCGCCGTAAGCTTCGGCGATGGTGTCGATCACTTCCTGAGGTGTGCCTTTAGGAGCGAAAATGCCGCGACTGGTGGAGTGATCCATCTCGATGCCTTGCTCGCGCAGAGTGGCAACGTCGGGCATGCTTTCGAGACGTTCTGGATGAGCGATGCCGAGGGCGCGGAAGGTGCCATCTTCAAAAAACGCACCGCCGGATGGCAGGTTGAACATAGCGAAATCAACTTCTTCCGCCATTAGGGCCGATACCTGCTCACCGGTATCTGGATAACCGACTAAGCGTACATCGGCCGTATCGATGCCCGCTTCCTGGAAGAATTGTGCCCAGAAGAAGTGGTCAGTGGAGCTAGGGATCATGCTGAATCGCACTTGACCTGGGTTTTCGCTCACATAGTCAGCAATTTCGTCAGCGCTCTGCACAGGATGATTGGCATGCGCGGTTGGAATATTGATGGTTTGGGTGAGTAGCGCGATGGGCTCGAAGGCATCAAACGAGTAATCGACAGTGCCTGCTAGCTTGGAAAGCGCAATGGTGTCGTGGCTGCCAAGCAGGGTGTAGCCATCGGGATCAGCATCTTTCACGTTGCGTGATCCCAAGGTCGCCCCAGCGCCGGCCATATTGACGGGCACGATGGATTCGCCAAGGTTTTTTTCAGCCTCTTGGGAAATTAGCCGAAAAAGAATGTCGGTTGCGCCGCCCGGGCCGTAAGGAATGATCAAGCGGATATCCTGCTCAGGATAGTCAGCTTGAGCGGCGGTCGACATCGCCATGCCAGACGCAAGTCCGATAGCAGCGAGGGTAGTGCTTAAAGTGCGAGTGCTTAGAGTAAATTTTGAACGCGTCATTCTTCTACACCTTTATAGTTTAGGGGTGGTGTTGTGGGATGCCGCCAATACTGCAGCGGTGTGGTGAGCGCGTGGTCCCGTTATCGGGTTCTTGTTGTCCAGCACAATCGCCTTTTATTGCGATCGTGTGTCAGTGAGTGTTAGCCGAGAAACAGTCCTCCATAAATCAGAGCGCCCATGACGACAAACGCGGGGTGCGTTTTGAAGCGAATCAATGCGATAGCCGCGACTACGCCAATAATCACGGTATGGAGCGCGCCGCTAGTGTTAAGGCTTTCGAGTAGAAAGCCGAGGGTTAGCCAAGCCATCATCATGGCGATAACCGGGCGAACCCATTGGCTCATGCGCTTAACCCGGGGGGAGTCGCGATGTCGATACAGCAGCCCAAGTGCGCCAAGCATCAAGAGTAAGGTCGGGATGACGGTGGCAGCCACCGCAATAAAGGCACCGCCAATGCCTGCCACTTCATAGCCAACATAGCCCGCCATTTTGGTAGCGATTGGGCTAGGCAGCGCATTACCCAAGGCTAAGGTTTCAGCAAACGTCTGCGCGGTCATCCAGCCATAACGACCAACAACTTCGGCTTCAATCAGTGGAATAATGGCCGGGCCGCCCCCATAACCGATAATGTTCGGGATAAAAAAGGCTAAGAAGAGATCCCAGTAGATCATGCCGTCCCCTCCGCTTTTTTAGTGCCCGACGGCTTAGAACCAGAGGGGCGCAGTAGAGCAGCAACAAGTATGGCGCCAATGACCCAGCCGGGATGAATGCCAAGCCAGTAGATAAGCCCGGCAGCAATAATGGCCATTACGACGCTTGCCAGCCAGCCAAGCGCAGCCTTTGATTTATCGAAAAAGTCCCAGGTGAGTTGTGCCATCATCACCATCACCACCGGCACTACTGCTTGGCCCATACCGCGAATCCATGCCACATCGCGATATCGGCTAAAAATGCCTAACATGACAATCATTGCCACAATCATTGGCAAGATAATGGCAATCACGGCAGCAATACAGCCGGTCACACCGCCCACGCGATAGCCAATGTAGCCTGGCATTTTGGTGGCAATAGGGCCGGGTAAGGTATTGCCGATCGCCAGCACGTCGGCAAACTCTTCATCGGTCAGCCAATGATGGCGAGTGACAACTTCGGCGCGCACCAGAGGAATCATGGCCGGGCCGCCACCGAAGCCAAAAATGCCGACGCGGAAAAAAGCCCAGAACAGCTGCCAGGAGACGCCGCGTGTTTTCATGAATGCGTATCCCACAAAGCTAATGACGAGATCAGAAGCATACCTAAACCTTATTTATCGTTTGTAGGTTAAAAAATCGATTATCTTGTCTAAAATAGAATATAGGTAGTGCCCGATCCGACGTCAACAGTGAAAAATTGAATGGACAGCGGAAGCTGAGATAAATAAAGGACATCTTTATGAATAATTTTTTACCTAATACAGCAACGCCAGTAGGTACTGCATCAAGCCGCGTATTTGATAATTTACGTAAGGATCTCGTCGGCGGGCGCTTTGTGGCGGGTGAAAAACTCGCTATCAATGCGCTTAAAGAGCGTTACCAAGTAGGCTTGAGCCCATTGCGAGAAGCGCTCAATAAATTGGCGGCCTATGGTTTGTTAATCCAAGAAAATCAGCGCGGTTTTCGAGTGCCGAAGCTGTCGCGGGAAGAGCTTGATGATATTGCCCACATGCGCTTGGAGATGGAGGGGATGGCGTTAGAGCGGGCAATTGCTAACGGTGATTCGCTATGGGAAGCCGATTTATTAGCCGCTGCTCACCGCCTGAAACGAGCCGACATCACGCTGGATAAAGGCGAGGAGTGGGAGCATCTACATACTCAGTTTCACCGCACTTTAGTCGCTCCCTGTGGTTCAGTCTGGTTGTTACGTTTTATTGAACAGTTGCATGATCAGTTTGATCGCTATCGCCGCTTGGGGCCGAAAATGCCAACGATTCGTCAAGAGCTAGACGAGCAGCACCACCAACTGGTGGAGCTGGCGCTGAAGCGGGAAGCTAAAGCGGCGCGCGAATTAATGGATGATCATATTCATAAATCCTATGAAGTTGCCCTGAAACGCTATCAAGAGCACGTATAGTTGCTAATGAACAGTTGGTAAACTCCCCCGCACAAAGCGTCGGCCATCGCCGACCTAACGATAATCGTGAGGGTGCTATGCACACAGATAACCAACACGCAGATTACCAAGTAGCTGCGCAAACGCTGAACTGGGTGCGCACCTTCATTGTGGCGCATGATATTTGCCCGTTTGCACAGCGGGAGCTGGAGCGTGAATCGATTCGCGTGGAAGTAGTGCGCTCTAAAAAAATCGAAGTAGCGCTCGAGGAACTGATGGTGGAAGTGCAGTGGTTAGATGAGCACCCCGAAACAGAAACCACGCTGCTGGTGTTTCCGACGCTGTTTAAAAGCTTTGATCACTACTTAGATTTTGTCGAGCTTGCAGAAAGTATCTTGGTCGATCAGGGCTATGAAGGTGTTTATCAGTTAGCCACTTTTCACCCAGATTACTGCTTTGAAGACGCTGAGCCCGATGATGCTTCAAACTATACCAACCGCTCCCCCTACGCCATGGTGCATCTGTTACGCGAAGAGAGTGTCGAAAAAGCGATCGCGTTTTACGGCGACACTGACGCTATTCCCGAGCGTAATATTGCCAAGTTAACCGCAATGGGTAGCGATGCCGCTGAGCAACAGCTTCAGCGTTGTTTTGATTAGAACGAATGAATCACGAGTTGATGTTTGCCTTTCGCTTTAGCCGCATACAGGGCATCGTCAGCGAGTTGCAACACGGTGTTGATATGATGCCCGTGGTGAGGCCACCATGCGGCCCCTAAACTGCTTCCAACGCATGCCTGCTCGTTGTCAGGAAGTAAAACGGGTTGATCGATGGAGCTCAGTAAGCGTCTGCTAATTTCATGGGTGAGCATTTCCAAATGCTCTTCCTTGGTTTTAAGCACCATAACGAACTCATCACCGCCCAATCGGGCGACTACATCGCCGCTGCGTAACGCACTTTTTAATCGCTGGGTGATTTCAATCAATAGTAGGTCGCCCGCGTGATGGCCTAATTCATCGTTGACCTGCTTAAAACCATCTAAATCAATACAAATGACGGCCATGCTTTGTTGGTTTCTTTCCGCCTCTGGTATCGCAAGCTGTAGGTACTGATTCAAAAACGCACGATTGGGCAGGCCCGTTAACGGGTCGGTGTTGGCTAAATCTTCTAAGCGGTTGATAGTCCTGTGTTGATCTAACAACCGGGTGACCATATTGCGCATAGAGGTTGAAAGGTCTTTAAGTTCAGGAACCACTTTCCAGTGGAATGCTATCGGCGTGTTCGCCATCCTGTATTTTGTCGGCGGCTTTCGCTAAGCGGGTGAGCGGGGCGACAAGGCGCGATGCAGTGACCCACCCAATGATCGCAAATAGCAACGCTAATAAGACCCCCATACCCATAATGGCGGCTTGCAGTTGTTCGATGGGCGCAAGGGCGGAGGCTATTGGTTTACGGCTCACCGCTATCCAGCCCAATCCAGGAAAGTCTTCAAACCCGCTGCTGCGCGCGTAGCCTGTCATGAAACGCTCCCCATTGGGCCACGTTTCAATGGCCCATTGGGGTGATGTGTTGGAGGGGGCAGGTATATTTTTCAGGCTGTCTAATGACTCGCCAATAAGCGCCGCAGGCCCTAGCAGCACCGTGCCGTTAGCAGATAGTAACAGCATCTCAGTATTATGCCGCTGGTTGGTAGGCGCTAGCATGGATTGCTGAATGTACTCCGCCCACTGCCAACTTAAATGGACTGCCAACACTCCCTGTAGCTGCTCGTTAGAGTCATATACAGGGGTGGCAATATCAACAAACTGAAGAGCCTCACCGCTGGGGTTGGGCAGCAATTGGGCTAGCATCACTGCCTCATGAACATCACCTACCCACATCGCCTCCCGGCCCTCAATAAATACCGGGCGTTGTGCGATTGAAACCCCTTCTAAAATCCCACCCGTTGCAGCTAGAACAGTCCCTTCTGAATCGGTAAAACCAATCCACGACACAACGTTATGGTTGCTCTGTAGTAGCTCCAACTGTTCACGCAGTAAGCTGGTGCCAGCATCGTTTGTAAAAGCTTGAATACCCAGCAGTAGCTTAACTTCCTTAATCCGCGCATCCATGCTGCGGTCCAGTTTATCCACCATTTGGTAGGCTGCTTCAGACGCCGCAGTGCCAATAGCGGCTTCCATTTGCTGCGCCGATTCCCGGGATGCCACCCAGCCAAGCAGTAACGTCGTGGCAAATACCAATGTGGCAATTAGAGCGATAAAACGTGAACGCAGTGAGAAACGTGAGTAAAACGGGGGATGAACGGACATAATTTGCCATCACTAGAAAGAGGCGCTTAAAAGCGTATTGTCATTAGAAGAGAGGGAACTTAACTTATTTTATAGACATTTGCATTTCGATGTCGGCTAATTTTTATTAAAGCCAGAGATGAACAATAAAATGGGCCAGCAGTGCTGACCCGAGACATGTCGACTATTAACAGAAGCCCTTTTGCTACAGCTAAAACTCTTCCCGATCTGGCGAGGTGCTAACGCTATTTTTTTTTGGATAAGCGGAAGTGGAGGCGAAAGCAGGTTGAGGGCTGGCGATAATAGGGCTTGCCGAGTTATTTTTAATTAAGCGTTTCAGTTTGAACGTCATGACTAACTCGGCAAGCCGCGTGGCTTCATCCTGCAGCGAGGCTGACGCAGTACTGGTCTCTTCCACCAACGACACATTTTCTTGAGTCGCCGAGTCCATCTGAGAGACTGCCGTACTGATTTGACTGATACCTGATTCTTGCTCTTTGGCAGCCAGCGCCAGCGCCTGCATCATTTCAGTGACTTTGAAGATGGATTCATTGATCTCGGCCATATCATGACCGTTTTTTGCTGCTTGCTCTGCACCCATGGCAATACGCTGTGAGATATCTTCAATCATCTCGCGTATTTCTTTTGACGAGCTGGAGGTTTTGGTTGCTAATGAACGAACCTCACTGGCTACCACTGCAAATCCTCTACCATGCTCACCTGCCCGGGCAGCTTCCACCGATGCATTCAATGCCAAGATATTGGTTTGAAAGGCGATTGAATCGATGACTTGAACAATGTCGTGTACTTTATGGGAGGTTTCTTCCAGCTCACGCATTAACAGGCTGGTGCGCTCAGATGCCTGTTGGCCATTATTCGCTTGCTGTGCTGCATCTTGGGTGAGTTCCTGTGCTTGACCGGCAGTGTCAGCGTTTTGGCGTACAATGGATGAGATTTCATCCATGCTCGCGGCGGTTTGCTGAAGCGCTGCTGCCTGTTCTTCCGTCCGTGATGCTAAGTCCTCACTACCGCTAGCAATTTGCTTAGAGCTACTGGCCACGGCTTCACTGCTCTGGTTTAACGTGCCAATCATATCTTCCAAGCGCTCTTGCATATCGTCCATCGCGCTGTATAAACGACCAATTTCGTTTCTGCCACGGTTTTCTATGGAGCTGGTTAGGTCTCCCTTGGCGATGTTTTCACAAATTTGCACAGCACGCTGGAGCGGGGAAATAAGCTGCCGGTTAATGATTGTTTGCATAACGGCATAGATGATCAATGCAAGCGCTATAAGCACGCCGACGGTAATGCCGAGTATTTGGCTATCCCTTGAGGTTTTCTGAGTAACTTCTTCACCACGCTCCAATGCATAGCGATTAAAGTTACCTATGGCATCCCCAAAAGTTAAAAAATTGTTGTCAATATTATCTTTAAAATTAATAAGTTCGCGGTAATCGCCGGCCTGTAGGTCTTGCCTGAACTGAGTATTGGTAATGGCTGAGTAAGCGGTGTTGATGGCCTCCAAATAGGCATAACGTTCCATCTCGGGCGTGGTTTCTACACTATTGAGTGCCTCCATTCGCGTATCAGCAACAGCTAGGCTCTCTATCGCAAAACCAAGTGCATCAGCAGCTCTCTCCTCTGAGCCATTTTCATAATATTGTGCGAGCCGCTCAAGCCTAACGCGCATCTCCATGAGGTTCGCTTCGGCACGGGCAGCGGCGCTAGATTGCTGAGCGCTGATTTGATTGATTTCATCAAGGTGCAAGGCTGCTTCTCGCTCCCCTAGGTAACCAAGCAGGCCAACGCCTGTCAGCATTATCAGAAGCGAAATTAACGCACCCGTAATCAGGGTTTTTACTGATATTTTTTGCATATACATCCCTTTAAAGCCCCAACGCCTTTATTGGCGTTAATGCGGGTTTTAAAGGGTAACAATGGATTGCTGATGGTATTTACAAGATAATTGACTGCTGATCTGTTTTTTTAAACGTTTGTTTTTAATATAATATGTAGGCTTTTAAGAAAACTGTTTTATTATGTTTCTTATGTAAAATTGGCGTTACTAGGGCGGGTTAAGATGTTGTGAATTTGGTTTTTTTGTAAGTTGTTAGTGCTTCTTGATTGTAAGGGTTTTTACCTATATTTGATTTTGCCTTTTGTAGCGTTGAAAAAGGCAGGCGATGAAGCCTGCTTATGATTAGGGCTTCAGTTTAATTAAAGCGCTTTATACATCACATAAGTATCGACAAAGCCCAGGCGTGCATGGCGGTAGGCGTTAGGCACGGTACCCACGATGCTAAACCCAAGCTTTTGCCATAAGGCGACGGCGACTTCATTGGTGGCCACTACGGCATTGTACTGCATGGCTAGAAAACCTAGCTCGCGAGCCCGCTGCTGGGAATGTTCGCACATGGCACGTGCTACGCCTTTCCCGCGTGCGGCGGGCGTTACCATATAGCCACAATTGCAGATATGGTCGCCGGGGCCTGCCGCATTGGCTTTTAAGTAGTAGGCGCCCAGCACTTGGCCATTTTCATCTTTGGCCACCACGCTGGCGTTAGGCGATTTACACCAGAGCTGCTGGGCCGCTTCAAAGCTGATATTTGGATCAAACGCATAGGTCTCTTGCGCTGTGACAATCGCTTGGAAGGTTGGCCAAAAAGCAGCAAAGTCGTCATCCGTTACTGTAGAAAACGCGAGTGCACTCATAAGTGTCCTTTAAAGCGAAGCGATTAACGAGCGACTTCTGCCACAATTTCGTAGCTGCGTAGCCGATCAGAATGATTATAAAAATCGCTGTTAATCATTAGCTCATCCGCACCAGTGCGTGCCTGGAACTCCTCAAGCTCTGCTTTGACTGTTTCTGGTCCGCCAATAATAGCGGCCCCTAAAAATTGGCTGACCTGAGCCTGTTCAACGGGTGACCAATCGAGTTGTTCAACCGGCGGCTGTGACTGTGTTGGCTTGCCGCGAATAAGGTTGAGGAATTTCTGTTGTGCGGTCGTGGCCAGGTAGTGCGCCATCGCATCACTTTCAGCCGCCATCACGGGCAGGCCGACCATGGCGTGGGGCTTATCTAGGTGTTCAGAAGGGCGGAAGTTGTCACGGTATAAGCGCAGCGCCTCAAATAAATAGCCCGGCGCAAACTGCGCTGCAAATGCAAAGGGCAAGCCTAGTTTTGCTGCCAGTTGCGCGCTATAGCCGCTGGAGCCCAGTAGCCAAATAGGCACATGGGTACCTTGACCAGGAACGGCTTTTACCCGCTGCTGAGGGTCGGCATCCTCTAAGTAGCTGCTAAGCTCATTAAGCAGTTGAGGGAAGTCATCTACGCCAGCGTGGGCGTTGCGGCGCATGGCCTGCATCGTGGCGCCATCCGAGCCGGGAGCGCGACCCAAACCCAGGTCAATACGGCCGGGATAGAGTGTTTCCAGCGTGCCGAACTGCTCGGCAATCACTAGCGGTGGATGGTTAGGCAGCATTATGCCGCCACTGCCCACACGTATCGTCGACGTTTGCCCAGCGACATGACCGATCAGCACCGCTGTAGCAGCGCTTGCGATGCCAGCAATGTTGTGATGCTCGGCCAGCCAGTAACGGGTATAGCCTAGCCGCTCGGTTAATTGCGCAAGCTCAACGCTGTCGCGAAAAGTCTCAGCGGCGCTGCCGCCCTGGCGTATAGGGGCCAGATCAAGAACGGAAAGCGCCGTGGAAGCGAGTTGGCTCATGGTTCACCTGCAAGTTAATACGTGGGCGCTATAGTGAAAAATTACTTAGCGCGCTTGGTAATTACACGTTATGCGGTCAGTGCAGATGAATTGCAAGGTGTCAGCCATGCAGATATTGGCGGTGTAAACGTGGAATGATGGTTTTACTCTAAGGGCGGGGTGGGGCG
Source organism: Vreelandella neptunia (assembly GCF_022489065.1). GTDB lineage: Bacteria > Pseudomonadota > Gammaproteobacteria > Pseudomonadales > Halomonadaceae > Vreelandella > Vreelandella neptunia_A. The sequence continues at coordinate 123,676 of NZ_JAKVTW010000006.1, forward strand.
GATAAGAATTTCATTAACGTCGACATGGGCAGGCTGTGAAAGCGCATAAACCACCGCATTGGCGATGTCGCGGTCTTCTAGCGCATGCTCGGGTGGTTCATCAAAGAAGGGCGTGTCGACCATTCCTGGCTCTATTAGCGTCACACGCATGCCGGTGCCACGTAGTTCTTCGCGCAGGTTATAGCCAATTCCGGTGACCGCCCACTTAGTGGCGCTATACATTGATCCAGGGATCGTCGTGCGACCTGCTGCGGAGCCGGTAAGTAACACATGACCTTTGCTACGCTTTAAGGCGGGTAAGCAGGCTTGAATAGTCAGGCCAACGCCATAAATGTTGGTCAGAATCATCTCACGCCATGCTTCATGGTCAGCACTACTAAACCCACCGGGCGAGCCACCACGACCAGCGTTGGCAAAGATAGCATCAAGGCGACCAAAGGTTTCAAGTGCCTGTTCAACCATTGCCTGCTGCTGCTCTAAATGGGTCACGTCAAGCTCGCAGGTTAATACGTTTTCCGGCCCCAGCTCTTGAGAAAGGGCGGTGAGTTTTTCGTTTGAACGAGCGGCCAATACCAGTTTGTAACCTTCGCGCGAGGCTGCTCGGGCGGTAGCTGCGCCGATACCGCTGGATGCGCCAGTAATCAATAGCACCCTGTTATTCATGGTGTGCACTCCTTGCTCGCTGACTTAGGTAAGCCTTTAGCATGGCTAAGGTGATGGCATCCTGCAAACATACACCTAACTTACGCGTTAAGGCTCTGCTAATTTACCGCGAGCGGAAGTGGCCATCTTCTTTGCGCTGTAGCATCGCTGAAAGGTCCAAAATTGCTTGGGCCATATCCGCCATGCTTTTGCTTTGATCCATCGAGGTTTTACGCAGGAACCGGTAGGCCTCTTCTTCGCTCATATCCTGATGGGCCATAATAAGGCCCTTGGCACGCTCGATGAGTTTGCGTTCGCGGAGTGCTTTGCGGGTATTTTCAAGCTCATCGCTAAGGCCTTGTAAGCGGCTTGCTTGTGCCTGGGTCAGCTCAATCAGCGAGCGCCCCAGCGGCGAGGTTAGAGCGTTAGCGGTCAAGTCTCCTAATGGTTGCCCATCATTAAGCGCTAGTAGTTGTTCGCACGGGGCAGGTACATAGGTGAAAGGCTGCGTTTTAGCTTTCTCTAAAGCATCCTGTGCCTGAGCGATTTTACGATGGCAAAGTACGCTCAGCTGTGAGATTAGCGAATCTTCAACCATTTTCATTGAGTCGATACGCAGGGTGGTCAGTTCGTACCAGGTTTCACCCAGCTTATCAGGTGCCTCTTTGGGCGGTGATTGCGTTGCCTGCGAGCGCTGGCAAGCGATATCGCGCAGGTGGCAAATGCCCGATAGCGTGCGCGGTGAAAGCTCTTTTTGCCACGCCTGCTGCGCTTCGGGTGTCGCAAACTCTACAAAGGTGTCAAAGCAGCGCTGTTGATCTGTCATTAGCTGGTTTAACAGGGCTCGGTGGGGCTCGTCGAAGTGCCCATGGGTAAAGCCAAAGGCGCCACAGGCACGCTCCTGGCCAGCCAGCTCTTTGCCCTGCATTAAGTGGAAAATGGCGACCAGCGTGCGCGTAATGTCGGGATCAATAGAGGTGTCAGCCGCTTCAAATACAATGGCCAGCAGCCCGCTGGTCAGTTGATTGAACGCTTGAGTTGCCGCGTCAGGGGAGATGGCAAAGGTATCAATGGCCCGGCGCAGCGTGCCTAGTTCATCGAGTGCATACCAAACGGCGGCAATTCGGCGCAGTAAGCGGGCGGCTGCTTGAGGGCGGGCCTCCTGGCTGAGCGCTTCCAAGCGTTGGCGCATTAACGTCTCTGCCTGCTGACTGTTTTGCCGATAAGTGTCGCGGCGAGTTTTGAAGCGCTGTCCTTGAGAGGCGAGGTATATCGTCGATGCTCCCCGTTCACGCTGGAGCATATGAATAAAGTGGCTAATGTCTCCGACGATATCGGCGGTGGTGGCTAAGTGGGTAAGGTTGTCGATATCGCAACGGATGGCGGTTAGAAGCAGTTGCTGCGCTGAGGACATAGAAATTTCCTTGGGTGACTCGCCGCCTAAAATGAACACTCCCGCTCTGCTGATTAGCTGGAGGGGAGTGATTGAAGTGTACTGGAAAGCGCTTAACGCAACGACAGTGCGCCAGCGCCTACGTCATCACCAACGGCATCACGGTAGGCTTCGGCCTCTTCGGCTTCGGTAGCATCGCTAAAGCGCACCAGCAACACGCAGGAGGCCAAAATCAGCACCGTAAGACCTAAATAGAACAGCCCTTGTTGATAGGTAAGGCTTTCGCTGCGGAACAAAAAGGCTGCGCCTACTGCGCCCACATTACCGCCAGCGCCAACAATACCAGCAACTGCCCCTAACGCTTTTTTATTGATAAAGGGGACAACGCCATAGGTAGCCCCTTCCGCCATCTGCACAAAGAGGCTGAATACCAGCATGATGCCAATCGCGAGGCTTAGTACGTGCATTTGTGAGAACGCCACCAGGGCAATCCCTTCGCAAATCAAGGCAATAAACAGCCAGCGAACGCGTCCTTTCAAGCCGCCTTGTTTGGCAAACAGATCCGAGAAAACGCCCCCCAGGGTACGCGCAAAAATATTCATGAGCCCGAATAAGCCAGCGATTAGGCCCGCGGTAGCCAGGGTGAGATCAAATTTATCAAAGAAGTAGATGGCCGCGATATTGTTAATGGTCAGCTCTACGCCAAAGCAGAGTCCGTATACAACGAACAGTGCCCAAACGCGAATATCCTTGGCGGCGGCCAGAAAACTCTGCTTTGCGCCGTTTTCACCTGTGGCCTCGGGTAACTCGCCGCGTGCGCGCAGCTCGCTGAAATTGCCGTTGGGTGCATCCTGCGTGAAGAACCAGTAGCCAATACCGGTAAAGAACATCACGACGCCAGGCACCATCATCGCCAAGCGCCATCCAAAGGCTTCGTTTACGCCCAGCATCAACATGCCTGAGAAGATCAGCGGCATCAGGATTTGTGTGGTACCACCGCCTAAGTTACCCCAGCCTGCGCTGGTAGCGTTGGCAGTGCCGACCACATTGGGGGCAAACATCATCGAGGTGTGGTACTGGGTTATAACGAAGGAGGCGCCGATAGCGCCAATGGCTAAGCGCGCCAGGAGAAAGGTTTCAAAGCTATTGGCCAAACCAATGCCCATTACGGGAATAGCGCCTAATAGCAGCAGGCCAGTGTAGGTTTTACGTGGCCCGATGCGGTCGCACAGTACGCCAATGGCAAGGCGCACAATCACGGTAATCGCTACCGACGCGATAATGGTATTGCCGATTTGTGTTTGCGTCAGTGAAAGATCTTCGCGAACGATCGCCATGAGGGGGGCGATACCAAACCAGCCAAAAAAACAGATATGAAACGCGAACCACGAGAAGTGGAAAGCGCGCATTTGCGGTGTAGAGAAGTTGAGTAGTCGAATGCGGTTGGCTTTATTGCGTATGTCCATGGGTTGGCCTCACGGGGCATAAAACGAGTTGATCGCTACGCAGCGCAAAAATGAGCGCCGCGCAAACAATTGACGAGAACATGCCTTCATCATTGAAGGTCAGGCTCGACGCACTCGTACCCAGTTGGGCCTGGTCCACGCCTACCACCACTGATAGGAGTTATGCAGGTAATTTGCCAGTTGGATGTTTAATTTTAAAAATCATAATCTTAATTTATTTATTTGGTTTTTTTGAGTGAAGGTAGGCCGCGAGCATGCTGCATAATTGGGCATGCTGTTCATGCTCTGCGGCATGTTGGTGCTAAAGAGATATACTCATTAAGCATTCGATTGTTATCGCTGTTCGCATAACCCGCGCTGACGCTGGGCGTTACTCATGAAGATAGACAGCGTCAATATCGAGAGAGGAGTATTCGCCAAGTGCATCGAAATGTTCCCCTAGCCAGCGTTCAGCTGCGGCTTGGCCTTGCTCAAAAAGATGGCATAAAAATGGCCACTCTGAATTGGATTTACTGGAGACAGAAAGCCCCTCTAGGGCCAGCTCCCCGCTAATGCGGTGAAAAAGTGCCTGCTGGTAGCAGTTTTCTATACCCTGCTCATCGAGCGCGTGCTTAAGCAGCGCGATCATACGGATCTCTTTAATCAGCGCTGAATTAAAGGTGATCTCATTGAGCCGGTTCATAATCGCTGATGCCGAGGTAGGGACTTCATCTCGGCTGATGGGATTAATTTGTACCAGCAGAATATCTCTTGCGCTGCACTCTTCCATGAGAGGGAACAGCGCGGGATTGCCCATATAGCCGCCGTCCCAATAGGCCTCGCCGTCAATTTCCACCGCTTGGAACATAAACGGTAAGCAAGCTGAGGCCATCACCGCGTCAACACTCATCTCTTCACGGCGGAACACGCGCTGTTTCCCCGTCCGCACGTTAGTGGCTGTTACAAACAGCTTAAGCTGTTGGCATTGTCGTACCCGCTCAAAATCAATGTGGTTGGCGACGATATCGCGTAACGGATTGATGTTAAGCGGGTTGAGTTGATACGGCGAAGCCACTCGGCTTATCAGGTCCATGGCAATAAAACCGGGCGAGTTATCCAGACTCCAGTTGCCAGTCAGTATATCCATGGGTGAGCGTCGGATCGGGCTTGCCATGCCTGCCCGGCTGACGGCTTGCCAAAAGTCGTGGAGTGCTTGTCGTGCAGTGTCTTTATCGCCCCGTGTCAGCGCATCTGCCATCACCACACCGTTCATTGCCCCTGCGCTGGTGCCACTGATGCCTTCAATTTCAATGCGATCATCCGCTAAAAGGCGATCAATCACGCCCCAGGTATAGGCTCCATGGGCGCCGCCGCCTTGTAACGCGAGGTCTAGCTTTTTGACCTGTGCCATATGCTGTTTCCCATTGCGACCGGTGAGGAAAGTAGTTTCACTGAAACCAGCATGGCATAGGCAGGCAGAGAAGACGAAAGGCTATTTAGCAGACAGCTAAGCGGTGAGCACTCAAGGTGACCCCGCTAAGGGTGAGTGGAGGCTGGTCGAGTAGGGCGCCTCAAACATGGCGTGTTCCATCAGGTTGTCCAACTGAAGGGCTAGCTGCTGGCTGGCTTCTTCCATGACGCCTAATGCAGCCAACTGCCCGTTGCGGTCGCCTAACCGGGCAAATTTAAGCGCTTCAGCGCCGCTTTCGTGCATGCGGCGATGCGGCGCGGTTAAGGCTCGATAAGCTTCGGTGCGCGCATAGCGCTGGTAACCTTCGCCCTGGTAGTGCCAGCGGCCTAGGCGGCATTGATGATGGTCTTCCAGCGGTGCATCCGTGTTTGCAGATAATAACTGCTTATAAAGACGACATTTCCACACCGCATGATCAAGCTTCGCCGAGTGCAAAAATGCAGCCGTGGCGTTGTGGTGAATGACCTTATGCATATGCTGGGCTTGATCAGCGAGCTTATGAACTGCTTGCTTGGCAGCATGCGCCGTGAGGGCAGTTTCATCATCGGCCTGGCGTTTTTTCACTGCCGCTTGCGAGTGAGCTCTTACTTGACTATTCATCTGCTCCATCAGTTGGCTTAGCTGATGGCTTAGTTGGTGCATATTTAGCGCTAGGCGGTGAACGTCATCGGCGATGGCTGCTAATCCTGGCGAGGGTTGGCTCGCAGAATCGGCGCTTTCAAGCAGGCCTTGGCTATGGGCTGTTTCGAGCGCTGTGCTAACCGCTAACGATTGCGCGTGGCCAGCATTGCGAGCAAGCGCTACCTGCAGCTGGCTGAGAGCGTGCAGCGTTTTAGCGAGGACTAACGGCGAGATGGGTAGCGCTTCGGTATGCTCAGGATCCTGGCAACGCTGATCAACCGTATTAACGGCTTGCTCGGCGGCGGCAATCAGATTAAACGTCTCCGTGAGGGTGGCACGCTCACCGGCAAGCTGGTCGGCGTACTCTTGAATGCCGAGATTAAGCGAGGCCAGCATATCCGCTCCTCTCGCTTGCAGCATGCCAATGGATTGTGACGGTTTCATCAGGCTCAACAGTCGGGAGCTTGGGGAGGGCGTGGCGGCTTCAAGCTGATCGCGCAACTCTGCGACTTCCTGCTCTAGGCGGCGAATTTTTTGGTACGGATGCATAAAGGTGAACATGGCGGAGACACCTACGGCAGATAGCAAAACTTTGTGTTAATTTGTCACGAAGTATTGCAGAGGGTTCCTTGGTACGCCTGATTTAGCTGCTTTAAATGATGAAATTCAGCTGTTGTTTGCTTTCGAGAATGAAGTTGTTAACGTTATTCTTATTAAGAGTCTGGATAACATCAGCGTCGAGCAAGCTGCGCAGCGGCGGCTGTGCAGCCTAAAAACGCTGAAGTAGCGAGCCACTCGGCATCGGGATAATAAGCGAACACATATTGATCTTCCTTGAGGCTATCGATCAGCGGATAAGTAACGTCTTCTCGCACCGCTGGGCAACCATGGCTGCGCCCGAGTCTGCCCGTTTGAGTGATGAACGCGTCGCTCACATAGTCAGCCCCATGAATCACAATGGCACGCTCATACGCCAAGTCATTTACGTTAGGCTCAAGCCCCTCCAGGCGCAGTGAGTAACCGTTGCGCCCATAATAGCTATTCATGGTGCGAAATAAGCCAATGCTGGACTGATGGCTGTCGGGCGTATTTGAAAACGTCTCTGCTTGTGCATCTCCTGACCCCTGACCGTGGGAGACCAGCTCTTCAAAGAGTAGCTTATGTTGGCGCAAATCAAATACCCATAGGCGTGGCTCGGTAGACGGCAGTGAGTAATCGATCACCGCGAGGCGCTCTGCATTGGGTTCGGCGCAGTTAAGGGCCTGAGCCGCTAAACGCAGTGCAGCAGGTGTTGCCTGGGGGGCTAGTTGCTGCAGTTGATGGTGTAAAGGCAGCACGCCCAGCGGTGGCGTTGAAGCCACTTGGGCAAAGAAGCTGGCAGCCTGCAGAGGTAATGTAAATAATAGTAAAGGCAGGGAAAATAGTAACGTGGCAATATTTAATTTAAGAGCCATATAAATCGGTCCCGCAAGTCATAATAAGTCATGATAAAGAGTAGCTGGCTAAGATAAAAAGAGAGGCCAGCTGGTGTGGAAGCCTATAGTAACGCAAGGAGAGGGCGATGAATCAGATACAGCCGTTACGACACTGGGCAATAGGCGTTGCCCTGTGTCTAACGTTTACCCACGGCCCTTTAGGCATAAGCAATGTATATGCGGACTCACTCCCATTGCAACAGGCGTTGGGCCAACAGTTAAACGTTACAGAGGCGCATCGCCTGCCCATTGATGAGTTTTATCAACTGCGTGATGGCCAGCCGGCTTGGCAAGCAGTAGTCGCGGTTGAGTCTTTGGTCGAGGCGCTAAACAGCTTGGAAAACGATGGCTTGGTGCCGGAAGATTATCATGCCGACACCTTGCTTGAAGAGTTTCAGCGCAGCCAAGCAAACGACGATTTAGCGAAAGCGACGTTCGATATTAAGGCCACTCGTTCACTATTGCTGGCGCTGGATCATTTACAGCGCGGCAAGGTAAACCCTCGTGATGTGGAGCCCCAGTGGGATGCGCCACGTACGGAAACCAGCTACTCGATGCTGCGGGTTGTGCATGCGATTGAGGATCGCGAGATAGATAACGCTATCGCGTTAGCCAGGCCTTCATCAGCTGAATATCAGCAGTTGCGAGAAGCCTTAAAACAGCATTATCAATTGGCCACTCTGGGCAGCGCACCCTACTTAGCCGCTAGAGATGAATCTCTTCGACCAGGCGATGAAGCCGACGACGTTGTCGTGCTGCGCCAACGATTGGCCTTGTGGGGTGAGGCTGACTTAATGATGGCTGATAGCAGCGCTTATCCGTTAATTGGCGTACAGACAGGATCCAATCGACGTGCTTTTGATGTCTCACTTGAAGCCGCCGTAAAGCGTTTTCAGCGCCGACATTTACTCCAGGAAGACGGCGTGGTGGGTGAGCAAACTCGGCAAGCTTTGAATACCACCGTAGCATCACGAATCGATCAGCTACGCGTCAATCTAGAACGCGCGCGGTGGATCCGGCCAATGCAGGCTGCCGAGCCACGGGTGTGGGTCGATATAGCCGGGTACCGTATGCACTATATTCGCCCTAACGGTCAGCATTGGGATGCTCGAGTGGTGGTAGGCTCGCCGCGTCGCGAAACGCCGATCATTCACTCCACTATTAGCCATTTGACGATTAATCCATCCTGGACCATCCCGCCAACGATCATGCGTGAGGATGTGTTACCCCGCGTGCGGGCAGATATCGATTACTTGGCGCGTCAAAATATTCAGGTGATCAGTAGTTCTGGTGAGCCGCTGGTAGCCGAGGAGATCGATTGGCAGCGCCCTGGCAGCGTGATGTTGCGCCAAGTGGCGGGTGCAGGCAATCCGCTGGGGCGAGTCGTGGTGCGGTTCCCCAACGACGATATGATCTATTTGCACGACACCCCCGCACGCGGCCTGTTTCAACGTGACCAGCGCGCGCTTAGTTCAGGCTGTATTCGGGTCGAAGGCGTCGCTGAGCTGGCGCAAATGCTGCTCCAAGATACTGGTAGTCGTTACCAGATGAGCACTCTGTTAAGCGGCGGGAGTGACCGCAACATAAGCCTGACCCAGCGTATTCCTGTTGCGCTTCACTACTTAACCGCCTGGCCCAATGAACTGGGAGAGGTAGAGTTTAGGCCTGACATTTATCGCCGTGACGCAACACTGCTGGCAGCGTTACAGCGTCCGGTTTAGGGGGTTTAATACTCGTTAACGTGCACAAATAAAATAGCTTCAGACAACGCAAAACACCGCCAATTGGCGGTGTTTTGCAGTTTAATACCGAATGAAAAACAGGTGTCTAATCGTCGCTTTCCTGTTGGTAGTTAGCCACGCTCACCGGGCCTGTTTCGCCACTTTCAAGCGCGGCTAAAATAGGTTCTGCCTGGCTCTGGAATGCAATCAGCGTATCGCCACTTAAACTGGTGTTTTCGGGAAGGTCGACGGTCATCGCATTCACCGGGGAGTTATTGACGATGACTTCGTAGTGCAGGTGCGGGCCGGTGCTTCGGCCAGTGTTGCCTGACAGCGCGATACGCTCGCCCATCGTTACACGTTCACCCTGGCTTACCAGTGGGCGAGAGAGGTGCAGGTAGCGAGTACGGTAGCCATTGTCGTGACGAACGACGATATAGCGCCCCGCCGCATGGTGATTGCTCACTCGTTCGACAACTCCGTTGGCGGGAGCCGTTACGGGCGTGCCAATCGGCATGGCAAAGTCGGTTCCGTTATGCGGACTAATACGGCCAGTCACGGGGTGCTTACGGCGTGGATTGAAGTTGGAGCTTAAACGGTAGCTGCCCTCAAAGGGGTGGCGAGCAAACGCTGGGTCTAGGCTACCACCCTCTGGGGTATAAAAGTTATCGTCGGTGGCGTTACGAACAACGGTGAGATCCATTCGTTCGCCATTGTAATGCACCGCAAGTACGCGTGAATCAAGTGTTTCACCGTCGATCATGTCCGACTCAACCAGCACTTGAAAGCGGTCGCCACGGCGGCTGTCACGACGAAAATCGAGTTTCTTCTCAAGTAACTTTGTCAGTTCCGTTACCGACCCACTGTTTAAACCAGTCGCCTGGGCTGAGCGTGCGAAACTACCGCTAACGCTACCCGCGTAAAGGCGTTGAACAGGTTCGCCCTGGCGTTCGATCGTGGTAATGGCGAAGTGATCTGAATCCCGTTCCAGCAATATGCCGTCGCGGGTATTTTTCATCATGCGCAGCGACAGTAAGCGTCCATCTTCATCTAACTGATAGTCAAAGCTGTGCCCGGCGCGCCAGTTCGTTAGCATGCGCTGGTCGGGCAAGTCGTCAAGCAGGGCCAGCACTTCGCTGTAACCAAGGCCAAGTTCATTTTGCGCCAGCACGGCGAAGGTTTCGCCAGATTCAACAATGTGCGTTTCCCACTCGGGAACAAACGGCTCTTCCGCTGCTAGTTCTAATTCCAAGAATGAGATGTCATCAAATAGCTCAACGCCGTAATCCTCATAGGAGGTGGCGTCAGCGATTTCAACCGAAGAGGTGTTGTCTACATCCAGCATACCGCTGGAGAGAGTGCCCAGCACAATGGCCATATGCAGGGCGCCATCATCAAGCCCAGCGCTGCTTAACATTGCGTTATTAAGCGCTGGTGTATCCAATTTTGCGGCATTAAGCACCGTGACATCTTCATTAGCAGCGGTTTGAACCGCCATACTTGCTTCTGCAGTGGCGATGACGTTCATATCGAGATCAACGATCTCGGTGGCTGTTAATTCGCTGAGGGGAATATTTTCGCGGGTGGCGTCGAGGGCGCGAGAGGCGCGATCGATCGCTTCTGCCACCGGGGTGCGTTCTTGACGCAGGGAAGGAACACCCGGAGCAGAGTCGCTAGGAAGCGGTACCAGCACGCTTTCAAGCGGTGTATAGGATTGATTTAAATCTTGGTATGTCGTCAGTAACTTCTGTGTGCCCAGCACAGTGACCATTGTGGCCACGGGTAACAGTAATAATTTGTGCGTGCGGGGCAGCGAATGGAGGATTCGCAACATGAGTAAATGGACCGCCGAGTTCGTGATTAAAATTAACTATAAGAGTGCATAAACCCGGAAACCATACCCCATGAAGGCAGGGGTGCATAGACTGTATATCTATACATAAAATTTAATTAAACAGAAATATGGCAATAATAAGCAAAGAATATAATTTATAAACACCGTTTGCTAACAAATGTAACCGATTAAGCGTGCTAATTAAATAACCTGAATCTATGGTAGACGATAATTGATTTTTTTAAAGTATAAATACAATAAATGTCTAAAAATATGTCTTCTTCTTGTTTGAATGCGCCCGTTGATACCCGCTATTAATAGCTTTTAACAGGGTTTTTATACCTATGGGCGGAACTGTAGTTCATTTCCTGGCATTCTAGTCGTGTTTTTTCGAATATTAAGCGCATTGTTTCGCTGTATTGCGTTGAGGAAATCGAAATGTCCCGGGTAACACTTTCACAATGGCAAATGTTGGCCGCTGTGGTTGATCATGGCGGATTTGCGCGTGCGGCGGAAGCTGTACACAAAAGCCCTTCTACATTGAACCATGCCGTCCATAAATTAGAAGAGCAGTTAGGTGTTCAGGTGCTGGAGCCCATCGGGCGCCAGGTTCGCTTAACCGAAGCGGGGGAGTTGCTGCTTCGCCGTGCGCGCCAGTTAATTGAAAGCGCGGCCTCGCTTGAGGATGTGGCCACTCGGCTCGCCGCTGGTTTGGAAGCGGAAGTGGTAGTCGCCATTGACCAGATATTCCCTGCCGCCGCGCAGGCTAAGGCGCTAGAGCGCTTTTCAGAAACCTACCCACAGGTGCGTGTTCAGTTGCACGAGAGTGTGCTCAACGGTGGCATTGAAATGCTGAATGATGGGCGCGCCGATTTAGTGGTTTCGGGTATTGAGGCGCAGGGCTTCTTAGGTGAACCACTGGTAACGGTTCGCTTTGTTGCCGTCGCGCATCCTAAGCACGCCCTTCACCAGTTGGGCCGCACGCTGGATCTGCGCGACTTGGCTCAGCATCGGCAGTTGGTAGTGCGCGACTCAGCGCTGCGCCAATCGACTAATTCGGGCTGGTTAAAAGCGGAGCAGCGCTGGACCGTTACCCACCTTAATACGTCGCTTGATATGCTCCGGCGTGGTTTGGGATTTGCGTGGATGCCCGAGACGCGTATTGGCGAAGAGTTAAAAAATGGCCAGCTAAAGCCTCTTCCACTGCCTGCAGGAGGCATTCGAGAAGTGCCCATGCAGATGATTTTTCGTGATCGGGATCGTGCAGGACCAGCGGCCCATGCGATGGCCGCCGCACTAAAACAGGCCGTTGTCAGCGAGTGTGCGTTGTATGATTCGATTCACTCGAATGAATGACCGTAAAACATCCGCTTGAGCATCCTTGAAGCGGGCGTATGCTGAGAAAAAGTAAGGCAGCAAGCCAAACACCTTTAAAATTTTTCAGGAGACGCCCCATGGGACTACTTGTAGACGGCGAATGGCAAGATCAGTGGTACGACACTAAAAAACACGGCGGCGAGTTTGTACGAGAATCAGCCCAACTCCGCGACTGGGTGGGCGTCGAGCCAGAGACAGACGGCGACGTCTATCCCGCAGAGAAAGACCGCTACCATCTATATGTATCGTTAGCCTGTCCCTGGGCACATCGCATTCTTATCATGCGTAAACTGAAAGGGCTTGAGCCATTGATGGGCACCTCCCATGTGAGTCCGCTAATGCTCGACCAAGGCTGGACCTACCGGCAGGATGAAGGTGCCAGCGGTGACCCCATTAACGGCGTCGACTTTCACCATCAGCTCTACACCAAGACCGATCCTCACTACACCGGTCGTGTTACCGTGCCAGTGCTTTGGGACAAGCAGCGTAGTGCCATTATTAACAATGAGTCTGCTGACTTGCTGCGCATGTTAAACCATGCCTTCGATGAGCTCACCGGCAATGATTTGGACTTTTATCCAGATGATCTGCGCGACGTGATTGATAAAGTGAACGCCGATGTTTACGACCACATCAATAATGGGGTCTATAAATCGGGTTTTGCGACCGAGCAGGGGGTTTACGAAAAGCATGTGAAAGCGCTGTTTGACGCACTGGAGCGTATGGAGTCGCGTTTATCAGAGCATCGCTACTTAGCCGGCGAGTGGTTAACTGAAGCGGATATTCGTCTGTTTACTACGCTGGTTCGTTTTGATGCGGTTTACTACGGTCATTTCAAATGCAATTTCAAACGTATAGAGGATTACCCCAACCTCTCTAATTACGTGAGAGAAATCTATCAGTGGCCGGGAGTGGCGGAGACCGTCAACATGGATCACATCAAGCGCCACTACTACTATAGCCACGATACGATTAACCCAACACGCATCGTACCTGCTGGCCCGTTGCTCGATTTTGAGCGACCTCACGACCGTGAGCGTTTATCTGCAAGAGGTGTCCGTCGGCATTGATTAATCGAACAAGCAAGTATCAAAAAGGGCCGCCCATCCGGGCGGCCCTTTAGATCACGCTTTATATATCGTGATAAGTAGTGACACTTAAGCCATTACTCGTCGGCGTTTACTGCATCACGTGTACTCTGCCAAGCGCTTTGCGCGCCATCACGGGTAGTTTCCCAAGCATCGCGGGCGTTAGCTTTGGTCTGTTCCCACCAGTCGTTATCGTAAGCAGGGAAAGCTTCTACTTCTTCCTGACTGGCATCAACCATGATGCGGTGCTCTGTATCACCATCATTTTCAGTGCTGGTTTCAAGAGTGAAATAATCAGTTCCAACGACGATTTCACGACCGCCTAAACCAAGAACGGAACCACTTTCAATAACCAGCGCAGTGATCTTCATCTCTTCATCAAACAAGATGTCATCGACATCACCAATCTCTTCACCGGAACCACCAGCAAAGTAAACCTCTGCATCAAGGATATCATCGGCAGAATACATACCCTGAGGCTCATTTTGAGCATGAGCGCTCATGGCAAAGCTTCCCATTAGTGCTGTGCCGATTACTGTTGTGAGAATTGTCTTACGCATAGCATCTCTCCATGTGGCTACGTTAAATAATAGGTGACTATAGATAGTTGCTGTAAATAGTAGATAGCTACTGCTTGTCAGCCCAGTCGTCGGCTCTACGCTCTGCTTCTTCGCGCTCTAAACCGTATTTTTGCTGAAGCTTACCTACTAGTTGATCTTTCTTGCCGCCGATTTGATCCAGCTCATCGTCGGTCAGTTCGCCCCAGCTAGAACGAGCTTTACCCTTCATTTCAGTCCATTTGCCTTCAATCTGATCCCAGTTCATCGCGTCGCTCCTTGAGAGTAGTGAACTTAATAAGGCACTTCTTAGGTTAGACGAAATATGCACAAGTGCAAGCCCCTGATTCATTGTGGTGCAAGTTAGAAAGTGCTGGTCAGAAGCCAGATGCGATGTTAGGATGCGCGCTCCTCGCATGTGTTGACCCCTCCATCACGACGGTAAGCGTATAGTTATTCGTAGCTTCGCTTGCGGGAACATCTCGCCAATTGCTAGATGTTCATTGCTGTGTAGATGGCGCGCCTCCAGTATTTCACCACACGGGTGAAATCGGCGCAGAAGGTCGCCACAACGATTGGCCCGCAAATGCGGTGTTTGCCAACCGGATGCTAGGTGCGACCGGCGTCTCAGACTCCATTGATGGCTATGACCGCTACGGCGGTGCCTGTTTTCTATAACGTCCATTTATTTGACGTTATGCGATAACAGAGTCAGGGACGCTTATGATGTTTTTTGCCGGTACTTGCCGGCCTACCAAGGTGTGATTAATGACCTCGACTTCTGTCGCCTCGCCGAGCTTCGGCGATCTTGCTCTATTGCCTGCCGTTCTGTCTGCTGTTGAATCACAGGGCTACCTCGTTCCCTCGCCGATTCAAGCACAAACCATTCCTGCGCTGCTTGAAGGCCGCGATATGCTGGGCCAGGCCCAGACGGGTACCGGCAAAACCGCAGCGTTTGCATTACCGTTACTGTCACGTTTAGAACTGACTCGCCGCGAACCACAAGTGTTAGTCATGGCGCCGACTCGCGAGCTAGCTCAGCAAGTCGCTGCCTCCTTTAGTAAGTATGGCCAAAACCTCAAAGGTCTCGAAGTAGCGACCCTTTGTGGCGGTCAAGAGTACCGTGAACAGCTAGGTGCCCTTAAGCGTGGCGCGCAAGTAGTAGTAGGCACCCCAGGACGTATTATCGATCACCTGGATCGCGGCAGCCTCAAGCTTGATGGCCTCTCTGCTCTAGTGCTGGACGAAGCTGATGAAATGCTGCGCATGGGCTTTATCGACGACGTAAAACGCGTGGTTGCCGATACCCCGAAAGATGCTCAACGCGTGTTCTTCTCGGCCACACTGCCGGCTGAAATTGAGCGTATTGTTAACCGTTACTTAGTTAATCCGGTTAAAGTCGCGATTGAGTCAGGTACGACCACTGGCGAAAACATCGAACAGCGTATTGTGCGCGTTGATGGCGGCGCTAAGCTTGAAGCCGTTGCGCGTATTCTCGAAGTCGAGCCGGTCGATGGTGCCATCGTCTTTGTTCGTACCCGTGCTGCTTGTACCACGCTCGTTGAGCAATTGACGGCTCGTGGTGTTAACGCCGCTGGCCTGTCCGGTGACCTGGACCAGAGCCTGCGTGAGCGTACCATTACCCGCTTGAAGCGTGGCAAGGTAGACGTATTGATCGCTACCGACGTAGCAGCGCGTGGTCTTGACGTGTCGCGTATTACGCACGTTATCAACTATGATCTGCCGCAAGATGCAGAAGCTTACACCCACCGTATCGGTCGTACCGGTCGTGCGGGTCGTAGCGGCATCGCGATCACGTTTGCAGGCTTCCGTGAAGGCCGCAAAGTAGGCTGGATGGAGCAGGCAACCGGTCAGAAAATGACTGAAATGGCGCTACCCGATGAAGCCGCTATTCGTGCCCACCGCGATGAAGTCTTCCATCAGCGCGTGATTGCTTCCTTGACCAAAGGCGCAGTAGAGCAGCGTGCTCTGATTGAGCGTTTGATCGAAGAAGGCCATGACCCGATCGAGCTGACATGTGCGTTTGCCGCTATGGCTCGCGCTGACGAAGCGCCGATTGGTCGTCTACAGGCACCGCGCAAAGAGAAGCCCTCACGTGATGGCGCACCTGCCGGTAAGCCGGGTGCTCGTCGCGAACGTACTAGCGGCCCGACCGAAGGCATGACGCGTTACCGCGTCTCCGTTGGTCATAAAGATGGCGTTAAGCCGGGTCAGCTAGTCGGTGCCCTTGCCAATGAAGGCGGCATTGAAGGCGCGCGTATCGGTCGTATCGATATCCGCAACGCGTTCTCTGTTGTAGAGCTGCCGAGCGGCTTGCCCTCAACGATTCTGGCTAAGATGGCACGTGCCCGTGTGGCTGGTCGTCCGCTGGAAATCAGCGAAGACAGTGCACCGGCTGAGCGCGCACCGCGCCGCCGTCGTGATGAAGGCGATGCGCCGGTTCGTCGTCGCGAACGCGCTTAAGTCTTCATCGACGTAAGGATTAATCAGTTGCCGCCAGGCGGCAGCTGAGAAAATCTCAAACGCCCCCGCCCCTTTACTGGTGCGGGGGCGTTTTTTTGCTACCTTATTTACCATTAATCGGCGTTCAAGGAGGATGAAATGCCCGCACCGCTACACGAATGGAATCTTGCGCCCAGAGAGGCGAGGGCGCTGCAAACAGCGTTGGCTAAACGCTTGGAATTTACTGATCGCCTTGCGCCGGTAACGCATATTGCCGGGGTGGATATCGGGTTCGAAGAGGGTGGCGAAATTACTCGGGCAGCGGTGGTGGTATTGAAATGGGATCCTGCCACCGCACCCGATTTAAGCGTGGTTGAGCAAGTGGTTCACCGTGAGCCCACCCGCATGTCCTACATTCCAGGCTTGCTTTCGTTCCGTGAAATTCCGGCGGCGCTGGGGGCGTTCGAAAAACTCAGCGTGAGGCCCGAACTGGTGATGGTAGACGGCCAGGGAATTGCCCACCCGCGTCGTTTAGGGGTCGCCGCTCACTTGGGGCTGTGGCTGGATTTGCCCACGATAGGCATTGCCAAGTCACGCCTGTATGGCCAACACGCTGAGGTGGGTGAACAGCGCGGTGACTGGATGCCGCTTTACGCGGGAGCCGAGACGATTGGGGCCGTGTTACGCTCACGCGCCAAGGTCAAGCCTGTCTATGTATCGCCTGGGCACCGCATCACCTTGGAGACCTCGCTTACCTGGGTGATGCGCTGCCTGGGGCGCACCAAACTACCTGAGCCAACGCGGCTTGCCGATCGCTTAGCGTCGCGACGCGATCAGCGTAAGTAGGGGCTATACAAAGGCTAGGAAGCGCTGCAGCAGGCTGGCTGCTTCTGGGGCTTCCGTCACCTCTGCCGAGAGGCTTTCAGGGTTTTCTCCTTGGTCGCGCAACGCGGCGCGTTGGCGCTCTATATAGGCGCGCATGACGGGCACGCTGAACTCAGGGTGGAACTGTACGCTCCACTGGCGTGATCCGTAGCGCAGCGCTTGATGGGCATCGTGGCTATTGTGGGCCAGCACGGTGCAGTCACGAGGCGTCTGCATTACCGATTGCGCATGGGAAAGATGTGCGGCAAAACTTTCCGGTAATTGGCTAAACAGCGGGTCTCGTTGGCCAGCCTGAGTCAGCCGCACCGTATGTGTGCCCGATTCGCGGCCAGCGGGGTGATAGTCGCTAACGCCACCAAAGGCGGCCGCCATGAGCTGGTGACCGTAGCAAACGCCCAGCATGGGGGTATCGTTTGCCAACGCTTCTTGCAGCCACGGTTTAAGCGCTTCACTCCAGGGCTCGGCATCACTGACCATGCTGTGAGAACCGGTGATCAATATGCCTGCTAAGGTGTCGAGGGCTGGCGCAGTAGGGTTGCGTCTCGCATCCCACACTTGAACGTTTAAATGCGCTGGCAGAGCCGCGTTAAGCTGATTTTCAAATAGCGTTTCAAAATCACCGTGCTGGTCGACGATTTCTGGATAGGCGTCGCCGGTTTTAACGATTAATACACAGGCCATATCACTCCCTCGGTAGGATGAAACGCAGACATTAAACAAAGGCCTTTAAGGAAGAGCGTAAAGGCGTGAAGATAGCCTATCATGGCTTCTTAGCTGGTCAGAACGAGCTGGTAAGAAAGCATTCATTATGAACGATGTTAAGGAGACAATAATGCAACAAATTACCCGTGCGGGCGAACCGTTGGATGTGGCTGGCACACTGCCTGCTAAAGGTCAATCAGTACCTAAGATGACGCTTACCAACACTGATCTACAGGATGTCACGCTAGAGACCTACGCAGGCAAGCGTAAGGTGCTCAATATTATTCCCAGTGTGGATACGCCCACCTGTGCGATGTCGACGCGCCACTTTAACGAGCTGGCATCGAATCTTGCTGACACCGTGGTATTGGTTGTTTCGGCGGACTTACCTTTTGCAGCCAAACGCTTCTGCGGAGCAGAGGGGCTGGACAACGTTGAAACATTGTCTACTTTCCGTCATCCAGAGTTTCGTGAAGCCTGGGGCGTAGCGCTGTGCAATAACCCGATGGAGGGGCTATGTGCCCGCGCGGTAGTGGTGTTGGATGCCGATAACCGCGTGCTGCATAGCGAACTCGTCAGCGAGCTGAAAAACGAACCGGACTACGAAGCCGCGTTGGCAGCGTTAAACTAATTAACTCGGCTTTACGGCTAGCTACGCCGTGTGGCGTGGCGTTTTGACGCCCTCACCAGCGCACGAATGAGACGCTGCTGGGGGCGGTTGAAAATCAACCACTCCGGGTGCCACTGCACGCCTATCAAAAAGTCGTGCTCGCGGGACTCTATGCCCTGCACCAAGCCGTCTCTGTCTCTAGCGACAATCTCTATCCCCCTGCCGGCGTCATAAACGGCCTGGTGATGCAGGCTGTTGACCCGACACCAGGTGACGCCGAGCAAGCGGTGCAGTTTACTCGCCCCGACAATATCGACGGTTTTGCGTGGCAGTACCGTCCGGCGCCGCTTTAGCCCTTCATGAGTCGTGTAGATATCTGGGTCCAGGGTGCCGCCAAGATGCACGTTGATTAGCTGGGCTCCCCGGCAAATACCCAGCACGGGGGTGTTTAGCGGAATAAACCGCTCCAGCAAGGCAAGCTCCAGCTCATCCCGAGCGGGATCAAGGCGCACATCCAGCTGCACTTCGCCACCGTAAAGGTGGGCTTGAATATCGTCGCCGCCGCCAATGATGAGTCCATCCAGGCTTTCCGGCTGGGCGCGCGAAGGCGACAGCCGCAGCGGTTTACCGCCATGCCGCCAAACGGCAAACCAGTCAAACCACCACGCTAAGTGGCTTTTTTTGTCAGAGGTAGTAATTCCGATAAGCGGCCGAGACATGCGGGTGTTTACTCACTGTGACAGGAAGTGAAGAAGGCAACATGGGGCTGTGTAAGAACATCAGCGCTCACGACGAAACCAGCGAACCAGCTTCTCTTTGGCCCGGGTTAGCATTGGTCGATTGTGGTCAGCAATATACTCAGCGCAGCGCGCGAGCAACACCTCTGAGTTCGCGGCAAGTTTCTCAACTTCTACCCAGCGATTCCACTCGACCACCGAGCCCCATCCAGGCTGAGAAAGCTGGGCGTTAGGCAAGCGATAATGAAAGGTAGGGCGCGGCTTGGTGAGCTGAGCATGCAGCAGTTCATGACTATGTTCGGGGCGCAAATAGGCAAAGAGTGGCAGCATATCCAGCTCGCGGTTGCGGGTTGGATTGTAGTGCAGGTAATCGTCAATCAGCGTATCGAGATCAGGCGAGTAGCGGCTATCCAGCACTTTTAGCGCATAGGCTTTTTGAAACGGATTGGCATGGGGTAGCATTTCGCGCGTAATATCGACTTTAATTTCATCGCGTAGCCACCCGGCAAGCAATAAATACGCGCGTAGCATAGCCAGCAAATAGTCGACGTCAAAACGCTCAGCCTCAGGGTTTAGGTGCAGCCCAAACCCATACATCAAGCTGGCATCGGTGCCCTTGGCACCATGTGCGCGAAGTGCTTCAAATAGCGCGTCTAATGCTTCCAGCTCATTCCAGGGCACTGGTGGGCAAACGATTTCGGTAGGCACTAGGCCTGTGACCATGTCACCGATGAGTTCGCGGGTTTTTTGGTGAAACTCGATCCGCCGCTGGTGCTGATGGCGCGCCCACTCGCTGTCCTCTGCATGAGGGTCATCGACAAGAGATTTGTCGGGATGGGCATACTGGGTATCGAGCTCAATGCCAAATTCGCCCCAGCGGGTATTCTCTACCAGTAGCCGATGGGGGCTTACCACGTTAAGCTCCCCGCCAAACAGCTCACGTACGACCAATGCTGTGTCGTGGGGTGGCAGGCCAGCGAACTCAATTTCGACGCCAACGTGCCGGATATCCCCATGGCTGTTTAAACGGTTAGGTGGAGCTTGTAGCGTCATCTCGGCATCCTTGAGGTGAACGTTTAAGTATCCAGCCTATCATAGTCACGCGTTGAGACTGAGCGGTTTACTGGATTCAGTAAACCATAGCGGCGGCAAGCAACAAGCGGTAAGTAGGGTGCTATCTTAGCTAATTATTAGGAGTAAGGCGTGCGACAGCACTGGTTAATCAGCTCGGTAATAGGCGTCATTTTGTTTGTGTTGACAATAACGCAGACAGAGGCGCAAATGGTGTCGCTACCCAGTTTGGGCGGTGGTGGTGAAGAGGAGACGGCCGAGGTTAGCGGCGAAGAGTTTCAGACCTCGCTCAATGACGTCATCACCATGCTTGAAAACGAGGAGCGGCGTACTGAGTTGCTAACATCGCTGCGTGAACTGCAGGTGACCGCGGGTGCCGCCAGTGAGGAGGAGGGCGCGATGCGCCAAGGCCTCCTGGGCGCGCTGGCCGATACCTTAAGCGATCTTGGCGATCAGGCCCAGGCGGGGGATTCGCCGATTGATCAATGGTCACGCCAACTTGTTCAGGGCGCGGACGATCTGCGCGCGCTCAATGATGATGCCGACCAGGGTGAAGCAATTAGGGCGGTTGCTGAAGGGGCGGTGCTGGCGCTTATTTGGATCGTGCTGTTGGTAGCGATGATTGCCTTTGGGCGCATGCTTGCCACCCGGCGGGAGTGGCCGTTAGACCTGCCTCGCGACCCAAAAGGTTGGCTGATGGCGGTACATTTTTTGCGCCGTATGCTGCCCTGGGTGTTGTCGTTCGCCATAACGCTGGGGGTTGGCCAAGTGCTGCCCGACAGCCCAGGACGAACGCTGGTGCTGGTAGTGGCGTATATCTGCCTATGTGGCCGGACGTTGTCGGTAATATTTGAGACCGTGATTGCGTTCTTCAGCCGTGGTCACCGGTTTACCGCTGTGCAGGTACTACAGCAGAGCGCCCTGCGCGGGCTGTTTGTGATTGGTGCTTTGATTGCGCTGGGGGATGCGGTCAACTCAACGCGCTTGGTTGAAATGCTCGGCAGCGAACTGTCGAGCCTGGTATCGATTCTTTCCAACATGCTGGCGGCGCTGCTCTCAGCGCGGTTTATTCTCAAATTCAAACGCCCGGTGCGCCACCTGATTTGCAACCGGCCGTTTAAACAGCGCCGCGATGCGAGTACCGCCGTCGAGATGATTCGCTCGCTGGGCGGGCTATGGCACATCCCGGCGCTATTGCTGGTGAGTGGTTCATTGCTGGCGATCTTTATCACCGTGGGCAACGTAGGCGCCGCGTTGGCGCGCTCGATTATCTCCGCTAGCTTGCTAGTGCTGACGCTGGTCATAACCGGATTGCTGCGCCGCCAAGCTGAACGGATGGGCAAGCGTCGTCACCGCCATCGCTATAGCCAGTATCGTAAACGCTTAGAGCGCTTTGGCTTTGTGTTGGCACATATCTGCTCATGGATGGTGTTCGCCGAGTTGTCCATGCAAGTGTGGGGCAGCTCGTTCTTTGGCCTGGGCCAGCAAGCGGTGGCCAGTGCACGTATTGGCCAAGCGCTAATCAGCTTGGGTGCCACGGTGCTGTTGGCGTGGTTGGTATGGATTTTTGCTGATACCGCTATTCAGCGTGCCCTAACGTCGTCAGCACGCTCGCGAGGGCGTCGAGTCAATCAGGCCCGAGCGCAAACCATCACGCCGATGATCCGCAACGTTATCTTCGTAACCATTTTGATCATTGCGGTGATCGCCGGGTTGGCCAACTTGGGCGTCAACGTCACGCCGCTGCTCGCCGGTGCCGGTGTCATTGGTCTAGCCATTGGTTTTGGTGCTCAAACCCTGGTGCAGGATTTAATTACCGGCATCTTCATTTTGATCGAAGACTCGCTGGCGGTAGATGATTTTGTGCAGATCAATAATCACATGGGCACGGTCGAGGGGCTGACGTTGCGCACCGTGCGGCTGCGAGACTTGGATGGCGTGGTGCATATCATCACCTTTAGCCGGATTGAGTCGATCCACAATATGTCGCGCCAGTTCGGCATTGCGTTAATGCGTATACGCATACCGTTTGATATGAAAATCGACGATGCGATTACGCTGATGCAGGAGACCGCTCAGGAGCTTCGCCGTGACCCAATGATGCGCCACTACATCTGGTCGCCGCTGGAGATGCAGGGTGTGCAAGGGTTTGAAGATGGCTGCCCCATCCTGCGAATGCGCTTTCGCACCGCGCCTGAGATGCAGTGGGATGTCTCGCGCGCATTTAATCTGCTGCTCAAGCAACGTATGGAAGCACAAGAGATCGATCTGGGTGTGCCGCGTCTTAGTGTCAGTATGGAAGCTCGCTCTGAAGATCGTATGGAGGCCACGGCAGGCATGTCGTTCTCTTTAGACAGCGATTCGCAAGAAAACGACTCGCCGGAGCGCGGGCAGAGGAGTGCTGAAGCTGAGCAAGAGAGCGAATCAACCTCGGAGGAGCATAAGAAACCCGCGCCGCCTAAACCCGCACCGCGCCCGACCAAGGCAGAAATTCGTCGTGATGAGCAGGCGCGTAAGCAGGATGAACCGGCCAATCATGCTGCCTCACATCGGCAAAAGCCCCATGCACAGGGCGAGCCCCAGGGCGAGACCTATGCCAGCCCCAGAGGCGAACACGGCGATGAGTAGCCACGGACCGCGTAAACGACGCCAGCGATTATACAGCGAGACCGCGTGGCTAACGCGGTCCACCAGTTCGTCGTGGCGGGAGATCGCGTGATCAGCGGGCAGCGAGAAGTCGTTGGCCACGTCGCCTTGCCAGTGGGCACCGTGGCTGAGGCCTAGGCGCGCGCGTAGCCTGCCAATATCGCTAACGGTGTCGTGCAGCGTGTCGTAAGCATCGCGGCGTTCAGCAACGGCAAATACCGACTCGGCATCCTGACGCAGTGCGCTATGCTGGCAGCGAGCCACGGCGTGTTTGATCTCAAGTTCATTAGCCTCGGGGGAAACCGCGAGGCGCTGATACAAATCGCGCATAAAGGGCTATCGTTTCTCGTGGGGCTATCGTTTTTTTGAGGCTATCGTTTCTCTTCAAACTCGCTTCTCGCGGGCCAGCGCATAGCGTTGCACGGCCTTAGTAAGTTTGCATCAAATAATCATAGGCGTTTTTGATGCGTTGAAAGCGCGCGGAGGCCAAGGCTACCTGATGCTCGCTTTCTGAATAGAAGCGGTCAGGGTGGTGTAATTGCGCCATCCGCCGATAAGCGTGGCGAACCTCTATGCGGGTGGCGCCTGGGGTAAGCCCCAAAAT
Organism: Vreelandella neptunia; assembly: GCF_022489065.1. Taxonomy (GTDB): domain Bacteria; phylum Pseudomonadota; class Gammaproteobacteria; order Pseudomonadales; family Halomonadaceae; genus Vreelandella; species Vreelandella neptunia_A. The sequence goes on from NZ_JAKVTW010000006.1 coordinate 147,018, forward strand.
GGAAAGTGCCCGAGTAGTGCGGTCAGGCGGCGGCGGTGAGGTGCGCTGCTGGCGTGAGTCGTTATTACGTCGCTCTTGCGAGCCTTGCTGATGGGAGTTCTGCCGCCGAGAGCGCTGCTGTTCCCGTTCGGTGTGTTCACGCTGCCTTTGGCGCTCACTCTCCTGGTGGCGACGCTGCTCTTGCTCACGGGCTTGGCGGGCTTGCTCTTGGCGCTGCTGTTTTTCCTGTTGCTTTTGCTGCTTCTGAGCGTCGCGTTGCTCTTTCTGTCGTTGCTGCTGCTCTGCCCGCGCATTGGCCTGCTGGTGTTGCTGCTCAGCTGCCGCGGCTTCGCGGGCTTTACGCGCATGGTAATCTGGGTCGTGGGTTTGCCAATAAGTGTCCCGGCTGGGGTCTTCAGGGGTGGCAAGCGGTGTGCCTGTCAGTTCCTTAAACAGGGTGTTTAAGGTCATTGGAGCAACGCTCAGCAAGTCAGCCAAAAAACGCAAAATGTAGTGGTTGGCGAGTGACAATTCGCCATCATCAGTGGCCACGGTGATTGCTTGATGGATGACGCTCAGGCAGCGCTCTTTACCGCACTCTTTGCGCACGACTTCAGCGGCTAGCTGAATCGCCTGTAAATCCTGGCTGTGGGCAATGCTCATGACCGGGGCGAGCTCATGGCCATGGCGAAACTGAGCGGTAACCTGAGCCAAGCGACGGCGTCGCTGACCTTCAGAAACGTGTTGGCGGTGTACCAGCACCCACGCCAACAGTAGCAGGGTTGCCGTATCCACTTGGCTGCGGCTCTTTAATAGCAGCAGCTCAAAGGGTGAAAAACGGGCAATGGACATTTCCTAGCTCCACAGATGAAAAGGCGACAGTGGTCGTGTGCAGCGCCATGATTATTTCAGCCATGGTATATCATCACGTTAGGCAAAGGAGTAGGAGATTGGTGAGTTGATTAACGTTGAGCGTAAAAACAGCTTTCAGCTGCGTCTTACCCGGCGGCTCAAGGAAGAGACGTCGCATAACCTCGACGTCTATCTCTTTGTGCCTGGCGAGCTGGGCTTGAGTACCCAACTTATCTCAGAAGAAGCCTTTTATCATGCGGCCATCAATGTCTCGCGCACCTACTACAGTGACGAATACCTTCTGCCGTTAGTGCATAGTCGATTGGCCAGTCGTAACCGATTGGGTAGTGACTCGTATCGGTTAAGTTTGAGCTTATACGCCTATCAATATGTGGAAGCGATGGAGCGCACCACGCAAACGATGCTGGTCAGTGCCAACAAACTGCGCCATTCCCGTCAAGAGCAACGGGAGGAGAGCAGTGAAGGTCAAGAGAATGCCGTTGCGCTACGTGACCAACTGCATGAAATGATTGATTTAAGTGACGGTATTCTTAAGCGTTTGCGGCGCAATCAGCCGGATGATGAAAACCTCATCAAATATTTTGCCAATATTGATAACTATCTCTCTTGGTTCACCGACCAGCAACTGCTGGCACTGGTGGCACATATGCCCCGAGGCGGAGAGTTTTCCGATATTCGTCGTCGCTTTATCAGCGTTTGTCACCGTGAAAGTGAGTATCGACGCGAACAGCAGTACAACGCTGAGCGGGTAATGGCCGACCCCACGCGCATGTCGAATAAAATGCGCTTACTGCGGCGGTTGATTGAGCACCCGATTACCCTGAAACAAGAAGCATTGGAGCTGGGTAGCGGTGAACAAAAGGCGGTCAAAGCCCTGGCCACGGCTGTGGTAATGGGGTTTGTGACACTAGGCGTGCTTCAGCTACGTAGCGCGCTAGGGGATCTCTCCGCGTTATTCGTATTAGCCATGGCGCTGCTCTATGCCATGCGTGAAGTGTTTAAGGATGATTTGCGCAACACCCTATGGCGCTGGTTGCGTAAAGGTCGGCCTAAATGGCGCCGTCAGTATTTAGACCCCACACGTAATGCCGTGGTAGGGCGCCAATTGGAGTGGTTTGACTATAAGCGTTTTGCTTTGTTGAGTGACGACATTCAGCAGATGCGCCGCCGCACGGTGGCTCAGCGTGAAGAAATGGTGCTGCACTACCGTTCAAGCTCACGTATGTCGCCTACGCGCTTTTTAAGCGGCTATGAGCATACCCGTGAAACGCTCAACCTGGATATCTCCATGCTCACCCGGTTGATGAGCAAAGGAAAGCACCACATCTACCGCTTGAAAGATGGTCAGGCGGTGCGTGAAAGCGTTGAGCGCCGCCACCTGTTCAACCTGGTGATTCGTGAAACGGGCAGTGAAGATACGCCCTATCTCGCTCGCTGGAAGGTGGTAGTAAGCCGTTCGGGCATCGTCGACATTGAGAAAGTCGAAGAGAGCAGTGCGGCTCAGGAGAAAAAATAAGTAAGGGCGTCGTTAAAACCGCCACAATAAACTGCGCTAGATCAAAACAGTCTCAATGCGTTCTCTGAAATAGCTATCTCGCATAGGCAAATGACCGCCAGCGAACTAGGCTCAAAGAACGGGCGGGACAACCTGTATCTGCAGCACAATTTTAAAAGGGAGGTCTCTAGGGCCCGTCACAAGGAGGAGAACCATGCAAGCTATCGATATTATGACACCCAAAGTCGTGAGCGTGGGGCCCGATGCAGAAGTGAGAGAAATCGCGCAGCTGTTGCTCAATCATCATATTAGCGCCGTTCCGGTAGTGGATGAAGAACACCGGGTGATAGGGATTGTCAGCGAAGGCGATTTAATGCGCCGGGTAAAAGATGACGAAGACCACGGCCGCTCCTGGTGGCTGACGCTGTTTACCGGCGGAAAAAGTGATAGCGACTATGTGAAATCCCACGGTCGTAAAGCCTATGAGGTCATGACGCCAAACCCAATGACCGTTGAAGAGAACACGCCGCTACATACTATTGCGCGACTGTTAGAGAAGCACCGCATTAAGCGTGTACCCGTAGTGCGGGACAGCAAATTGGTCGGCATTGTCAGCCGCGCTAATTTGCTGCAAGGAATGGCCAATGCCGCCGTAGCACCGACGCAGTCGCCCATGGATGATCGCAAGGTGCGCGAGGCCATACTCAAAGAACTTGAGGACAATACCAGCGTACAAATTGAAAGCATCAGCCTGATAGTGGATGGCGGAGTGGTGGAGATCTGGGGGCTGGTTGAATCACAGGAACAAAAGCAGGCGGTAACGGTGGCGGCAGAGAACATATCTGGCGTAATGAAGGTAGAAAATCATCTAGGTTTGATGCCACGGGGCTTGGGGTATCTTTAAGCTAGCTATAAGCCCCGCTTAACTAGCACCAAGTTTGACCCAATGCCCGCTAATCATAGCGGGCATTCTCAGTTTTATTGCTTATAAGACGGCCTTAATCGCCTGCTCCAGGTTCTCTACACTGCGCTGGGTGTGGTGCAGCTTATCGAGCCCAAACAGGCCAATGCGGAAGGTTTGGAAGTTATCGCCTTCATCGCACATCAGCGGCACGCCGCCGGCCACTTGAACGCCCGCCTGAGCAAGTTTGCCGACCAGGCCGCTGTCGTCGCTATAGCACACCACCACGCCAGGGGCTTCAAAGCCTTCCGCCGCAACGCTGACAAAACCGTGGCGTTTAAGCATGGCGCGGACATCCCGGCCAATCGCTTGCTGCTCCTCTTTTACCTTGGCAAAGCCGTAATCGCGGGTTTCAAACATAATGTCGCGCAGCTGCCGTAGGGCATCGGTGGGCATGGTGGCGTGGTAAGCGTGGCCGCCGTTTTCATAGGCCTGCATGATGCTGTGCCACTTGCCCAAGTCGCAAGCAAAGCTATTGCTCTGGGTTTCGCTCAAGCGCTGGGTGGCGCGCTCTGAGAGCATTACCATCGCGCAGCAGGGCGAACCGCTCCAACCCTTTTGCGGCGCACTCACCACCACGTCAATGCCGAGCGCCTGCATGTCCACCCACAGCGTGCCAGCGGCAATGGCGTCTAACACAAACAGGCCGCCTACCTCGTGAGTGGCCTTGGCGAGCGCTTGAATATAGTCATCTGGAAGCAGCAAGCCAGCAGAGGTTTCGACTTGCGGGGCAAACACCACTGCAGGTTTTTCGCTACGAATCTGCGCAACGGCTTCATCAATGGGAACCGGCTGAAAAGGCGAGCGGGGGGCATCGGCATTGAGCCTTCGCGCCTTAAGCACTGAGTGCTGATCGGTTAAACGGCCCATCTCGATAATTTGCGTCCAGCGGTAGCTGAACCAACCGTTGCGGATCACCAGGGTTTTCTGATCAACGGCAAACTGACGCGCCACTGCTTCCATACCAAAGGTACCGCTGCCGGGTACAATCACCGCTGCGTGGGCGCTATACACCTCTTTCAGCGTGGCGGAAATATCGCGCATCACAGATTGAAACTGCTGCGACATATGATTTAGCGAGCGGTCGGTATAAACCACTGAGTACTCAAGCAAACCGTCGGGGTCGACGTTGGGCAGTAAACCAGCCATGGCGTTCTCCAAGTAAATGCTGTGCTCTTAATGGCACGCTTTATCGTCAATAAATAAGCTGTCACTAAGAGTACGAGCAATAAACGCACAAAACCAGCCCGCAAAGGGGCTGGTCTTGGATGCAGTGCAGGCTTGTTTAACGCGGCGGTAGTTGCTCAGGCCCAAAGGCATCGGGCAGCAGCGTTTCCATGGTGTAGGTTTTCATCAATTCACCGCTGCCGGAGAGCACCTTGATTTGCGTCTCTGGCGTGGCGAATTCGCGAATCCGCTGGCGGCAGTCGCCACAGGGCGTGCAGAGGTGATCGCCGGGGCCCATGACGTAGACAATCGCTAGCTGGCGCTGCCCGGCAGTGATCATGGCGGAGATGGCCGAGGCTTCGGCGCAGAGGCCTTTGTAGTGGGCGACTTCCACGTTAGTGCCCGCAAACTGCTGACCATCCGGCGTCACCATTACCGATGCCACCGGGTGGGCGGAGTAGGGCACATAGGCGTTAGCCCTCGCGCTAAACAGCTTTTGAACGATCTCTTCTGATACCTGTTCCATCTCTTTTCCTTTTGGACGCTTCAACGCCCTCTTTTAAACGTTCTCGCTTTAACGTTCTAGGCGCGGGCAGCGTCGTCGCGCAATACGGTGTCGAGTGCAATCAGCATCATATCGTCAAAGGTGGTTTGACGGTCGGCGCTGGAGAGCGAGTCGCCTTTCAGGATGTGATCTGACACCGTGCAGATGGTCATGGCGCGGGCGCCAAACTCGGCGGCCACACCGTAAAGGCCAGCGGCTTCCATCTCGACGCCGACAATGCCGTAGCGCTTGAGCATTTCAGCCATCTCGGTTTGCGGGTTGTAGAACAGATCCGCTGAGAACATGTTGCCCACTTTCACCGGTACGTTTTTGGCCTTGGCGGCAGCAACGGCGTGCTGGGTCAGTTCAAAATCCGCAATGGCGGCGAAGTCGTGGTCGTTAAAGCGCATACGGTTAACTTTTGAATCGGTGCTGGCGCCCATGCCGATGACCACATCGCGCACGTTAACGTCGTCGCGCACCGCGCCGCAGGAGCCCACACGAATCAGTGATTTAACGCCGTAGTCGGTGATCAGCTCTTTGGCGTAGATAGAGACCGACGGAATACCCATGCCGTGGCCCATCACGGAAATCTCGCGGCCTTTATAGGTGCCGGTATACCCAAACATGTTGCGCACGTCGTTGACCTGGCGGACGTTCTCCAGGTAGGTGTCAGCAATGTACTTGGCGCGCAGCGGGTCGCCGGGCATCAGTACGGTATCGGCAAAATCACCGGGGGCAGCGTTGATATGTGGGGTTGCCATCAAAGGTCTCCTTTAAGCGGCGCTAGCCTTTAAGCAGCGTCAGGTAGAAAGCTTGTGCCATCGGCCATGGCCGGAAGCAGGAAAAAGTCAGCCAGGGTTTGGCCAATATCGGCAAAGGTGCCGCGCTCGCCTAGCGAACCGGGGGTAAAGCCGGGGCCGTGTACCAAAATCGGAATGTATTCGCGGGTGTGCTCGGTGCCGTGCCAACTTGGGTCGCAGCCGTGGTCGGCGGTGAGAATCAGCAGGTCATCTTCACTTAGCGCAGCCAACAAAGCTGGCAGCTTGGCATCAAACTCTTCCAGCGCGGCGGCGTAGCCCGGTACGTCGCGACGGTGGCCGTAGACCGAGTCGAAATCGACAAAGTTGGTCATGATCATGGCGCGTTCGCCGACCTCACGCTTACCGGTACGCTCGATCTCTTTGAGCGTGGCGTCCATTAGCGCGTCGTGGCCGCTGGCTTTTACCTTGTGGGTAATGCCGCAGTGAGCGTAGATATCGGCAATTTTACCGATCGAGACCACTTCGCCACCGGCATCATCAAGCTTTTGCAGCACGGTAGGCGCCGGTGGTTCAACGCTATAGTCGCGTCGGTTGCCGGTGCGGGCGAAGGTGGTGCTGTCTTCACCGATAAAAGGACGCGCAATGACACGGCCGATATTGTAAGGCTCCAGCAGTTCACGGACGGTTTCGCACAGCTTATAAAGCCGCTCCAGGCCGAAATACTCTTCGTGGGCGGCGATCTGAAACACCGAATCCGCCGAGGTGTAAACAATCGGTTTGTCCGTCGCAATATGCTCTTCACCTAAGCGGGCAATGATCTCGGTGCCCGAGGCGTGACAGTTGCCAATCACTCCGGTGAGGTCGGCTTCTTGCACAATGGCGTCGAGCAACTCAAGAGGGAAACTGTCGGTTTTATCCAGAAAGTAGCCCCACTCAAAGCGCACCGGGACACCGGCAATTTCCCAGTGGCCGGAGGGGGTGTCTTTACCGCTGGAGATCTCTTTAGCGTGGGCGTAGGCGCCTTCCAGATTTCCCGGCAGTGTGACGCCTTCGGCCACGCTGCCAGTGGCATCGCGGTGAGCGTGAAACAGTCCCAGCTTGGCCATATTGGGTAGCTTAAGTGGGCCTGAACGGTTGGCATTATCGGCCTCATTACAGGCGCAGGCGGCGGCGATATGGCCCAGGGTGTCAGACCCCTCATCGCCAAATTTGGCGGCATCCGGGGCGGCGCCAATCCCAAATGAATCGAGTACCAGTAAAATCGCGCGGCTCATAAGGCTTCTCCACGGAAGGTGTCTTGCAGCAGGGTATCGGCGTTGGCCGCCGCTTCGCCAATCGTGAACGCTGCGCGGAGCTGCTGCGCGGCGCGCTCGGCAGCGGCGTCACTGCGGGCGTGCACCATGGCGATAGGGCGCTGGCTATCTACGCGCTCGCCAATCTCGACGATCTCGGTAAAGCCGACGCTGTGATCCACGCTGGCATCGTTACGAAGACGGCCACCGCCCAGCTCCACCACGCTCATACCCACGGCGCGGGTATCGATGCGCTGCACGATACCCGCTTGCTCGGCATATACGGGTTTGATCACCTCGGCCTTGCCCAGGTAGTGATCGGAGCGCTCCATAAAGTCGCTGGGGCCGCCTAGTTCACGCACCATCTGGGAGAACACCTCAGCGGCGGCGCCAGAGGTTAGCGCCTTATCAAGCTTGGTCAGAGCTTCTTCACGAGAGCCTGCCAGTTTGCCAGCGATCAGCATTTCCACTGCCAGCTCGCGGGTAACTTGCATCACTCGGCTGTCTGGGCGGTCGCCACGCAGCAGGGCCAGGGTCTCAACGATTTCTACGGCATTACCGGCGCAGGGGGCCAGCGGCTGGCTCATGTCGGTAAGCAGGGCCGTGGTGGGCGTGCCCGCTTGGGTGGCCACATTGGCGATGCTTTTGGCCAACTCGCGGGATTTCTCCGGGGTGGGCATAAAGGCACCGCTGCCGACCTTAACGTCCATCACCAGCGCATCCAGCCCTGAGGCCAGCTTCTTACCCAGAATAGAGGCGGTAATCAGCGGAATCGATTCCACGGTGGCGGTCACGTCACGTACGCCGTAGATGCGCTTATCAGCGGGGGCAAGGTCGCCGGTCTGGCCGATAATCGCCACACCGGTGGATTTCACCACCTCGCGGAAGCGTGCTGGCGCGGGATAGGGGTCGTAACCGGGGATCGATTCGAGCTTGTCCAGCGTACCGCCGGTGTGACCCAGGCCGCGTCCGGAAATCATCGGTACAAAGGCACCGCAGGCGGCGACCCAAGGGCCGAGCACCAGCGATACCAAGTCACCCACGCCGCCAGTAGAGTGCTTATCGACAATCGGGCCGGGCAGGTTCAGGTCGCTCCACTGCATCACATGGCCGGAGTCACGGGTGGCGGTGGTCAGCGCGACCACTTCTTCACGGCTCATGCCGTTCAAAAACACCGCCATGGTGAAGGCGCCAATTTGGGCATCGCTGATGCGGTCATCGGCAATGCCCTGTACAAACGCTTTGATCTCTTCCGCAGGCAGCGGCTGGTTATCTCGCTTAAGGCGAATCAGCTCCTGGGGCAGCAACGCGTGTTGGGTTGCATTGACAGACATTAGTAACCTCCTTGGCCTTGGGGTGCCGCGCTGGTGCTGCCGGTCAACGTATCCAGCAGATTACCCAGCAGGCTAGAGGCACCAAAACGGAAGTGCGCGGGGGTTACCCAGCCGGGGCCCATAATGTCGTTGGCAAGGGCCAAATATTCCGCTGCATCCTCGGCGGTTTTAACGCCGCCCGCTGCTTTGAATCCAACATCTTTGCCGCTGGCTTTAATCGCTTTTAGCATGATCTCAGCGGCTTCCAGGGTGGCGTTAACCGCTACTTTGCCGGTCGACGTTTTAATGAAATCCGCACCGCCTTCAATGGCGAGTTCGCTGGCGCGTTTGATCAGTGCAGGCTCTTTGAGTTCGCCGGACTCAATAATCACTTTGAGCAGTGCCTGGCCAGCGCAGGCGGCTTTGCACATCTCAACGAGCTCAAGGCCAGTCTCTTCGTCGCCTGCTATCAGGGTACGGTAGGGGAACACCACATCGACTTCATGAGCACCGGAAGCAACTGCGTCGCGAGTTTCACGGGCAGCGCCCATGATGTCGTCACCGCCATTGGGGAAGTTGGTGACCGTGGCGATTTTTACCTGGTCATTGAGAGTGTGAGCAGTGAGCGCGCGCTGAGCGGTGACAATAAACTGCGGGTAGACGCAAACGGCAGCAGGGGTGCCAAAGGGGGTTTTTACCTGCTGACAGAGTGATTCAATGGTGCTGTCTGTGTCGGTGTCATTCAGGCTCGTCAGGTCCATGAGGGTGAGTGCCTGGCGGGCGGCTTGGACGGTATGGGAGGAGGCAGTCGCGGTCATGGAGTTCTCACAAATCAGTAAAAGATAAAAACGGGCACTGCGGATAAAACCGCAGCGCCCGAAGCGTTAAGTTGCTGTCATTACGCTAATAAGCATACAAGCGCTATGCAGACGCGCCACTCAGCGCAATAAAGAAGCCAGCAATCGTGGCCGACATCAAGTTGGACAGTGTACCGGCCAATACAGCTTTAACCCCAAAGCGAGCAATCTCTTTGCGACGAGTCGGTGCAATGCTGCCCAGGCCACCCAGTAGAATCGCGATGGAGGAGAGGTTAGCAAAGCCACACAGCGCAAAGGAGAGAATCGCCATGGTATGCGGTGTCATCATCTGACCCGTGGCAGTCACCACCTGTTCCCCATCAATGTAGGGCGCCAAGTTGATGTAAGCGACAAATTCGTTGACCACTAGCTTTTGGCCAATGAACGAGCCTGCCAGCGTGGCTTCTTCCCAGGGTACACCCAATAGGAAGGCCAGCGGGGCAAACAGCCAACCCAAGATCAGTTCCAGGCTCAGCGAGTCAAAGCCCACCCAGCCACCAATGCCGCCTAAAATGCCGTTGACCAGCGCAATCAGAGCAATAAAGGCGAGTAGCATGGCGCCAACGTTGGCGGCGAGCATTAAACCCGAGGTAGCACCCGATGCCGCCGCGTCCAGCACGTTGGCGGGTTTATCTTCCTGGGCCTCAATCTCTTCTTCCACCTTGGTAACGCTATCGCTGTCGGTGACATCTTGGGTTTCCGGCATGATCAGCTTGGCGAACAACAGCCCGCCGGGTGCCGCCATAAAGGAGGCCGCTACCAGGTACTCCATGGGAATCCCCAGTGCCGCGTAACCTGCCAATACCGAACCGGCCACAGACGCCAAACCACCACACATAACGGCAAACAGCTGTGAAGGCGTCATGCGGGCGATAAATGGACGCACCACCAGCGGCGCTTCGGTTTGGCCGACGAAGATATTTGCGGTTGCGGAGAGCGACTCCGTGCGCGAAGTGCCGAGGGCTTTTTGCAGGGCGCCACCTAGAATGCGAATGACCCACTGCATAATGCCGATGTAATAGAGCACGGCGATCAGCGAGGAGAAGAAGATAATGACCGGCAGGACTTTAATGGCAAAGATAAAGCCGATGTTCTCTACATCAGCTAAGCCGCCGAACAGAAAACCAATACCGTCATCGGCATATACCAATATTTGGCTAACGCCCGCTGAAATGGCCTGCAGCACCGCTTGACCAAACGGCACATAGAGTACAAAAGCACCAATACCCGCTTGAATAGCAAAAGCACCCAGTACCGTACGCAGCCGAATAGACTTACGGTCGTAGGAGAAGATCAGGGCAATGGCCACCAGAGTGACCATACCCACCAAGCTCATAAGGAGTGTCATATGGGGATCCTTCGAGTCCGCGCGTGTGAAACGCGTTTAGAGTAAGTTGAGCTTGACGGAGTAGATCATCGCATTCTGGTAATTATTGGGCGTGCCCAACTTGTTATCAGAGTAGCGATACTGAATACCGGTGGTGATCAAGTCGCTTGGATGCCACCACAGGCTCAGTGCACCGTTGGTGCCCACACTGCCTGCTTTTTCGCCCACCTCGCCCACATAGTTCTCTTCCAGGTACTCATCGTCGCGGCCAAAGGTCTGCTCGTGCCAGTTGGTGACGCTGAAGTTTTGGTTGAGCGCAGTGAAATCATAACCCGCGACCCAGCCTGCCATATAGCCGTTCATACCGGTATAGCTATTACTTTGTACTCGCGCGGCCCCGATAAAGGGTTTAAACCACAGACCATTGTCAAAGGTAGTGCGGTAGCCCAGGCCCAGAATCTGATCCTGTTCGCGGCTGTTGTAACCGTAATCGCGGAAGTCATAAAGGTGGGCATAAATCGACAGCGGGCTGTCGCCCAGATAAATGTGCGAGGTTACTTTACCCGCAGTGCGGAAGTTGTCTTTGCCGCCGCTGGATTCATCGAACTGATCGTTGGTGGGGTTCTCGAAATCAAAGAAGCCGTAAAACTCGCCCCAGCTAAAGCCAGCGCCGCCTTCAATTTCGAGAAACATAAAGTCGCTTTTCGCGGCGTTAGACGCGGTGCGTGCTTCGGTACCGTTGGACCAGTCCAGGTAGTTAACCGAGACGTTGGCGAATGACCACAGCCGATCAAGGGGATGCGGCTGAACAGCCTCATCAGCCATTAGCGGCGTTGTGAGCATTGCCCCTAACACGCCAGCGCCAAGCGCGATCAGAGACGAAGGGGAGCGAGAGTGTTTACTAGCTGTCATGAAAGCCTCAACAAGGGTTGTCGCGGTGCCATTTGAGTGTGGCTAACCGGGGTTTTAGTCGTGCGGGCTGGCGTTAATGTTAAAATTATAACATTTAGTGTTATTTTTCTAACGTTGATTTGCAAGCGTTGTCACATCAACGCTATTTAAATGTCATAAAGCTATCGTAAGTATTGTCGATAGCGCGAATAGCTGTCGTCGTAGTGGTAATTACGTCGCCGCTCGCTCAGCATAGAAACTCGGCATAGCACTAAGACATAGCTACAACATTGACGCGACATGCAGACTTGCGTTGCGCTAATCACAACACGAGGGTTTGCCCGAAGATGCCCACCACGAATGCCCGCAGCGCTCAGCGCCTTGCCAAACTTCAGGAAGCGCTTGCCAGCGGCGGGACTCTACACCTGCGCGATGCCGCAGAGCTGTGTGATGTCTCAGAAATGACTATCCGCCGCGATCTCACTACCCAGCCTACTGCGATGACTCTGCTGGGCGGGCGTCTGGTGATGGCAAACTATCCGGGCGTGACACCCATCTACGATTTAACTGAGCAGCAGGCTAGCCACTACCAGGCGAAGTATCGCCTCTGCCAGCGTGTACTGGCCTTCATTGAGGAGGGCGATACGCTATTTATCGACTGTGGCTCAACGCTGATCCCTTTATTGAGCCAGTTAAGCCATTTTCGAGAGCTGACGGTGGTGACCTATGCGCTTAACGTAGCAAACGCGGTTTCCGCGCTGCCGAACGTTCGCTTAGTACTACTGGGCGGACTTTTCTATGCTGCCTCGCAGTCGTTCGGCAGCGATAATATGACGGCGGCTATTGAGCGCTTGGGTATTAACAAAGCGCTCATCTCGGCGGCAGGGGTGGACCTGGAAAGAGGTGTGAGCTGCTTTCACTTTCACGAAGTGACGCCTAAACAAGCCGCTATTGCCACTGCCATGCAGCGCTTGCTGGTAGTGGATGCCAGTAAGTTTGGCGTAGTGCGTCCTGCCTATTTCGCTGCGCTGGAAGACTTTGATGTGGTCGTCACCGATGAAGAGGGCGCCCCGCAATTGCTAAAGGAGAACGGCTGCGTTGCCCCTGAAATAGTGGTACCCGAAATAACCGTGGCATAACCCTTTTTACGACGCTCTTGGTAATCAATACCTAGGGTGCGGCAATGCGCCACTTCTTTCATGATCTGGATCAATAGAAAATACTTTAGTCTTAACTGCTTAAGCCTTTAATGCTTAAGCCAGCGAGGCTCGTCGCCAATTCCCACTCGGCGACGCATATTTTTCCCGGAGCAATGACGCTTAGCGTTACCTGTGCACTGTTTTAAGTACGTTTTACGTGGTTTTAAAACGCCTTTCAGAGCATGTTTTGGGAAGAGTATGGGGTGGTAGTTAGCCTGCTACTTAGCTTGGTAGCATGGCTAACTAGTGTTTTAAACAACCTCTGACGAGATCACACCATGCAACGACGCTCACTTTGGCGCAGGCGAGGCACGCTAGTGCTCCTTGCGCTGTGTCTGTTTCTAGCAGGCTGTAGTTCGGCTCTGCTAGACCCAAAAGGGCAGGTTGGCGCTGAGCAGCGCACGCTGATACTGACCGCCTTTGGCCTAATGTTGATTGTAGTTATTCCTGTGATTGTCATGACGCTGCTGTTTGGCTGGCGTTATCGGCGTAGTAATAGTTTGGCTAAATACACGCCTGATTGGGCGCACTCCAACGTGATTGAAGCAGTGGTATGGATCGTGCCCTGTGCGATTATCGCCGTGCTCGCCCTGTTGACCTACAAAACCTCTCATAGCCTTGATCCCCACAAACCGCTGGAAAGCGATGTGGCACCGATCGAAATACAGGCAGTGGCGCTGGATTGGAAGTGGCTGTTTATCTACCCCGAACAGGGTATTGCCAGCGTTAACGAAGTGGCCTTTCCGGTGGATACGCCGGTGCGCTTTCGGGTCAGCTCAGGCTCAGTGATGAACGCTTTCTTTATCCCCCATCTGGGCAGCCAGATTTATGCCATGGCCGGTATGGATAACGATGTCCATCTCATCGCCGATGAAATTGGTAGCTATCCAGGTCGTTCCACTAACTACAGTGGCGCGGGTTTCTCTGGCATGACCTTTGAAGCCAAAGTAACCGACACCGCTGATTTTGACGCCTGGGTTGAAACGGTACGCACTGCTCCACAAACGCTGACCTACCCCGAAGGCTATGAAGCGCTGGCGGAACCCAGTGAATCGAATCCGGTTGAATACTACTCAGCTATTTCGCCCTCGCTGTATGAAAGCATCTTAAGAAGCTTCCATACCGGCGGTGAGCACAATATGGGCGGCGAGCATCAAATGGGCGCCGAACATGCTGACTCCCTCGATGGCGAAACGGCTAATACGACCGATCACGCGGCCGAATCAGGTCATGTCACTAACAACCATGCTAGTCAGGATCATGCCATGCGCAGCCATCCCTCTAGCGTAGAAGCGGGAGGTTAAGCCGTGTTTGGAAAACTCACGTTAGAGTCAATTCCCTACCACGAGCCGATCATCATGGTCGTGGCGGCCATAATGGCCATTGGTGGGATCGCGCTGTTTGGTTTGATTACCTACTACCGTAAATGGGGCTGGCTGTGGAACGAGTGGTTTACCTCCGTCGACCATAAAAAGCTCGGTATCATGTACTTCATTGTCGCCCTGGTCATGCTGCTGCGTGGCTTCTCGGATGCGATTATGATGCGTACCCAGTTGGCCATGGCCGCCGGGGATGCTGCGGGCTATTTGCCGCCCGAACACTACGACCAGATCTTTACCGCCCACGGCGTGATTATGATCTTCTTTGTCGCCATGCCTATGGTCATCGGTCTGATGAACCTGGTGGTGCCGCTGCAAATTGGTGCCCGCGACGTTGCTTTCCCTTTCCTGAATAACTTAAGTTTTTGGCTGTTTGCCGTAGCGGCGATCTTGGTCAATATCTCGTTGGTGGTGGGCGAATTCGCCAAAACCGGCTGGCTTGCCTACGCGCCCTTATCGGGGATCGAGTTTAGTCCCGGGGTGGGGGTCGATTACTGGATATGGGCGTTACAGATATCCGGGATAGGTACGACGCTCACCGGTATCAACTTCTTCGTGACCATTCTGAAGATGCGCACCAAAGGCATGACCATGTTCCGCATGCCGATCTTTACCTGGACCTCGCTGTGCGCCAACGTGTTGATCATCGCCTCTTTCCCGATTCTGACCGCGACGATTGCACTGCTAACCCTGGATCGCTATTTGGGTATGCACTTCTTTACCAATGATTTTGGCGGCAACATGATGATGTACGTCAATCTCATCTGGGCCTGGGGCCACCCGGAAGTTTATATCCTGATCCTGCCGGCCTTCGGCGTATTCTCTGAAGTGATTGCGACCTTTGCCCGTAAGCGGCTATTTGGTTATATGACCATGGTGTGGGCGACGATTTCGATCACCCTGCTGTCGTTTGTGGTTTGGTTACACCACTTTTTCACCATGGGGGCGGGCGCCAACGTTAACGCCTTCTTCGGCATTATGACGATGATCATTGCCATTCCTACCGGGGTGAAAGTGTTCAACTGGCTGTTCACAATGTACCGCGGCAGCTTGGAGCTGACCTCGCCGGTGCTCTGGACGCTGGGCTTTATTATCACCTTCACCATCGGTGGTATGACCGGCGTTATGCTGGCGGTGCCTGCGGCCAACTTTGTGCTGCACAACAGCCTGTTTGTTATTGCTCACTTCCACAACGTCATTATCGGCGGCGTGGTGTTCGGCATGATGGCGGGTCTTACCTACTGGTTCCCCAAAGCATTCGGTTTCACCCTCGACGAGAAATGGGGCAAGCGCTCGTTCTGGTGCTGGTTTATCGGCTTCTACGTGGCCTTTATGCCGCTCTACGTGCTGGCCTTCTTTGGTGCCGTACGCCGCATGCAGTCCTATGCCAATACTGAATGGCAGCCATGGATGATTCTGGCCTGGGTAGGCGCAGTGATCATTATGCTGGGTATCGCCTGCACCATCATCCAGTTCTGGGTGAGTATCCGTGACCGCAAACAGAATGCTGATGTCACCGGTGACCCCTGGCATGGTCGCACCCTAGAGTGGTCGACCTCTTCTCCTGCGCCGTTCTACAACTTTGCCCGTTTGCCGGAAGTTGGCGATATCGACAGCTTCTGGTCGCAGAAGCAGCGTAGCGAGGAGCAGCTTGAAGATGCCCCCTACACCGATATTCATATGCCGCGTAATACCGTGGCCGGGCCGGTTATTAGCTTCTTTGCACTGGTCATCGGTTTTGCCCTGGTGTGGCATATCTGGTGGTTAGCTGGCGTTGGCGCTGTTGGTGTGTTCGCAAGCTTTATGGCGCGGGTATTTAACGACGATATCGACTACTACGTTCCCGCCGCTGAAGTTGAGCGCATCGAACGTGAGCATCAACTCAAACGTGAGCAACAACTAGGCGTGGAGGCGCAAGCGTAATGGCAACGGATACGTTACATCACAGCGCAACGGATGAGCCCCACGAGCATCATGATGTTGCGGGCACCAAGCTGTTTGGCTTTTGGGTCTATTTAATGAGCGATTTGGTGATCTTCGGGTCACTGTTCGCCACTTACGCTGTACTAATGAAGGGCACGGCGGCAGGCCCCTCGGCGGCGGAAATTTTTGAGCTGCCCTTTGTGCTGGTCGAAACCTTCCTGCTGCTCTTTAGTAGCTTTACCTTTGGTATGGGCGTATTGGCAATGAACGCCCAACGCCTTGGCCAAGTAAAGGCGTGGTTGGCCATTACGTTCGTGTTAGGCGCTGCGTTCGTAGGGATGGAAATCTACGAATTTCAGCACTTGATTCATGAAGGCTATGGGCCGGATAAAAGCGCCTTTCTGTCAGCGTTCTTTACCTTGGTGGGCACCCACGGCCTGCACGTGACCTTTGGCTTGATCTGGATTTTGGTCATGCTGATTCAGCTCTATACCAAAGGCTTGAACGACATGACCCGGCCGCGCATTTTGTGCCTTAGTTTGTTTTGGCACTTCCTCGATATCGTGTGGATCTGTGTCTTCTCATTCGTCTATCTAATGGGAGTGCTGTGAGATGAGTCATTCTTCGTCTAACCCCACAAATGCCCATGGCAGCGTAAAGTCTTATGTGACAGGACTGGTATTGTCGCTGATACTGACCATTATACCCTTTGGGGTTGTGATGAGCGGCGCACTCAGCGTGCTCGCTACAGTAGTGGTGGTGGCCGTGACTGCTGTGTTGCAGATACTGGTGCAACTGGTCATGTTCATGCATATGAGTACCAAAGCCGACGAGGGCTGGAATGTAATGTCCTTCGTCTTCACACTGACGATTCTCGTCTTAGTGGTAGGAGGCTCGCTGTGGATCATGCAGCATCTGCATCTCAACATGATGATCGGCTGATCACGGCACCTAGCCGTTGGCGGGATCTGCTTGAACTGACTAAGCCCGGCATTATCGGGGGAAACCTGATTGCCACCCTGGGCGGCTATTTTCTTGCCGCTCAGGGGCAATTCGAGTGGCTTAGCTTTGTCTCGGTCATGGTGGGGATTGCGTTAATCATCGCGTCAGGCTGTGCGTGTAACAACGTTATTGACCGCGATATTGATGCATTGATGGCGCGAACGCGCCATCGCCCCCTGGTAAGAGGTAGCATCTCTATCACCCAGGCGCTGGGCGTTTCAGCGCTATTGGGTGTGTCGGGTGTGGTGTGCTTGGCGCTGGGGACTAACGGGTTAACCGTGGCCTTGGCGGTGATTGGCTGGGGCGTGTATGTGGGGCTTTATAGCCTGTATATGAAGCGCCGCTCAGAGTACGGCACCTTGGTTGGCAGCCTTTCTGGTGCTATGCCGCCGGTAGTGGGTTACTGCGCCGTAACGGGGCAGTTCGACAGCGGCGCCATTATGCTGCTGGTGATATTTTGCCTGTGGCAGATGCCGCACTCCTACGCGATTGCGATTTTCCGCTATGCGGATTATCAGCGGGCATCGATTCCGGTACTGCCGGTGGTACGTGGGGTCAAAATGGCCAAACACCATATCCTGGGTTACATCGCAGCGTTTATTCCCGCTTCGCTGGCGCTGGTGTTGGCCAGTCAAGCAGGCATGGGCTATTTGTGTGTGGCGCTGATTATGGGCGGTTACTGGCTCTATCTGGCGCTGCGTGGCTACCGTTTAGATGATGACGTGCGCTGGGCCAAGAAGGTGTTTGGCGTCTCTATTCTGACCATTACCGCGATGAGCTTAGTAATGGTGCTGGAGGCGATGGTGCCTATGTTGGTGTAGTACCGCCTTAGACACCAAGCGCAAGCTGCGTTAGACAACGCCTCGAGCAGTCATCTGCCCGGGGCGTTTTATTGCTTTTGATGCGCCATCACTTCTGCCTTAGAGTCTGCCCAGGCAGGATAACAGGCGCAATTTTTTAGACTTTAGTATAAAATGCTGCGGTGCAGAAAACAGCGTTAGGCGTATTAACGCCTGTGCATACAGCTAGCTATTGGTTGTGTCTGCCTGCGCCATTGCGCCTTTTACTACTTTAACGAGCCGTTCCGTTCTTATGTCAGCATCCCCTTTGCCCAAACTGTTGCCGCGCCATTTAGCCATTCTGTTGATGATGACCGTGGCTACCATGTTCGCTGCGAATCACGTTTCTGCGCGGTTGGCGTTTGATAATGGCACGGGCCTGCTATTAGCCGTTTTAACCCGCTCCGGGGTCGCTTGCTTAATCCTGCTAGCGCTAGTGATTGTGCAACGAAAGCGCTTATGGCTGCCCGCTGGATCCTGGCCCTGGCAGCTCACCGTGGGGCTGCTGATTGCCGTGCAAAGTGTCAGTTTGTACTCAGCAGTGGCAAGGCTGCCGGTGGTGATTGCGCTGCTATTGGTCAATACCTTCCCTATTCAGCTGGCGCTACTGAGCTGGGCGCTGGGTGGGCCGCGCCCAACCCTGCGTAGCTGCCTGATTATGGGCACTATTTTAATTGGCTTACTGGTGGTGCTGGATATTCCCTCATGGATTGCCACTGCGGATGGCATGGGTCCAGGTTGGATAGCGGGCATTGGTTTTGGTCTCATGGCCGCCTTTGTGTTTGCCTGCGCTTTATGGGTTACCGAGCATCGCTTGGCCGGGGTGGGCAGTACTCTGCGCAGCCTGCTGACCATGCAAACGGTGTTCATCGTTATGATTATTGGCGGCTTTGCTGGCGTGGTGCCAGGGGGGATGAGCCTGCCGGATAACAGCGCAGGTTGGCTTGGGCTTACGCTACTGGGGCTGCTTTATGGCTCCGCGTTTTCGACGCTGTTTATCTTTGTGCCGCGACTCGATATGGCGCGCAACGCACCGGTAATGAACATCGAGCCTGTAGCCTCACTTGTGCTGGGTTATTTCGTTTTAGGTCAAATGCTTAGCCCCGGGCAGCTAATGGGTGGGGCAGTTGTAGTTGGTGGTATTGTGGTGCTCAGCTTATCCAAGGGGCGGTAAATATTTGCGTTCTTCATAGTTATAGACCAAACTGCAGTGGCGTAAGGAAACACTGTTTTTTAACTGAGGTACAACCTATGAAGATGTCCCTATTATCACTTACATCGGCGGCACTCCTGGTTGGCGCAGGCGCTTTTGCAACGTCTGCTCAAGCACAGCAATCTTTCACCTATCCACAAGGATATGTAGGCGGTGACGCGATGTTCTGGAGCCTGGATCCAGAAAGAGGCTCCTCCCGCGATGACGTAGGCCTTCGCCTACGCGGCGGCGCTCAATTTAACGACTACTTCGCGCTGGAAGGGCATTTAGGCACGGGCGGTTCCGATGGCGGCGCTGATCTAGACCATCTAGCCGGTGCTTATGCAAAAGGTATTTTTCCGGTGGCGCCTGAAGTGCGGTTATACGGTTTAGCAGGCTTCACAGAAGTCGAGGTCAGTGACAACCGTGAAAGCGGGTTCTCCTACGGCGGCGGCGCTGAAATGGACGTAGCAACCAATTTGTCGGTAGGCGCGGATTACATGCGCTATCTGGATAAATCCGACTACACCTTCGATGCGGCCAGTGTCGGTTTACGCTATCGGTTTTGATAGCGGCTTTAACAGCGGTTAAAATCGTTACAGAAATAGCTAGTTATACCCCGAACCCCCATGGCGTTTAGCCGTGGGGGTTTTTGTTTTGTCTTTCCGATATTTTCCTCATGTGTAATGGAACGTTTCTTGCTTGAAGTTACAGTCAGTGCATCTCTTCGAAGGTGTGTACTCACGTTGAACAACAAGTATTTCTTAATCGACAGCTTAATGACTGTCAGAGACTCGGCATAACTTTTCGTAGTTTGAGCCAAATGCTGCAACTGCGAAGGTGATAATGTCGAGATGACTCGCTGGCAAGAAACGAAAATATAAAGACCAGTGCTCAACTTGCTTTAGCTCCATTCAAGAGGAAACTACCATGTATAAAATAAGCAAAATGGCTGTAGCAGTAGGTTTATGCTCAGGTTTAATGGCTGCATCCGCAATGGCTGAAGCCGCCGAAAAAAACTGGCGCATGGCAACCCCATGGAGTGGCGGCCCCTGGCTCGAACGTGATGCGCAGATGTTTGCAGATCGCGTCAATGAGCTTTCCGGTGGCGAAATTGCCATTGAGGTTTATCCCGGCGGCACCTTAGGCAGTGCGCTGAAAGTAACCAATACAGTTAAGTCAGGCGTTGCGGAAGTAAGTCACAACTATATTAACTATGACTATGGTACCGACCCGACGACTGCCCTGTTGGCAGGTCACTCAAGTGGTTTAACCCCTGAAGAGTTCATGATGTGGATGTACGAAGGGGGCGGCGTAGAGCTCTATGAGGAGTATCGCCGCGATGTGTTTGATGTGGTGGCTTTCCCCTGTGCGATTTTGGGCACCGAAATCTTCCTGCATTCCAATAAACGTGTCGAAACATTAGAAGACTTTCAGGGCTTACGCTTGCGTACTTCCGGTGCATGGTCTGAATTAGCTTCCCGGCTTGGTGCATCCACGGTGGTAATGGCCGGCGGTGATATCTACAGCGCGCTGGAACGTGGTGTCATTGATGCGGCGGAGTGGGGCAGTCCTGAAATGAATAGCCCTACCGGTTTTCAGGAAGTGGCGCAGTACGTAATTCTACCGGGTGTTCACCAATCAGGTGGCTTCTTGGAGTGCCAGGTCAATGAAGATACGTGGAACGAGTTGAGTGAAGATGAACAAGCGATGCTGCGTTTGGCGGGTAAGCTAAGCGTTTTTGAAACGTGGTTGGCGAGTTCATTTGCTGACTTGGGCGCCTATCAGGAATTGCTCGATGGCCCCAATGAAATCGTTCATCTGGATCAGGCGTTCATCGACACTATTTATGAAGAGACGGTTAAGTGGGAAGACGAGTATGCCGCTGAAAACGAGTGGTTTGCACGCGTAGTTGAATCCCAGCGCAGTTTTAAAGACACCATGAGCGTTTGGCCTGAATACCGCTTACCGATTGGTAGCATGGGTCGCTAACTGAACCATCAACCATATGAACGAGAGGTCATTGATCTCTCGTTCATGCGTATAAGCCCCTCTTTTATGACGTGTTGATGAGTAGCCATCATGAAACTAATTCAAGCGATTGAGTCGCTAACCCGTTGGGCTGGTTGGGTTGGTGCGATATTGATTTTTCCTCTAGTGGGCGCGCTAGTAGTGGAAGTGTTCAGCCGCTATGTTGCCGGACGCCCAACGCTATGGGCGTTTGAAATTAGCTATATGGTCATGGGCGCCATGTTTATGCTGGGTATGGCGAATGCACTGCGTATTGGCCACCACGTGAGCGTAGATTTGGTGTCGATGCAGCTTGGTGCTAAAGCGAATGCACTGCTGCGTATTATCGGCTACGCGCTGTTTTTACCCATATTAGCGTGGTTGGTATGGGAGTTGTTTCATTACGCATTGGAAGCCTTTAATTCCAATGAACGCTCGGGCCGTTCCGCATGGAACCCCATCGTTTGGCCGATATTAACGGTGTGGTTTATCGGCTTTACTTTGCTAGCGCTGCAGGTAGTAGCAGAGATATTAAAGGCGGTCGCGATACTGCGTGGCCAGCCGCTACCTGAGGAGCACGCATCATGAGCAGCTATTTATCGTTAATGATGTTCCCGGTTCTAATGCTGTTTATTTTTTCCGGTTTTCCCATCGCATTTTCAATGATTTTGGTAGCAACGGGTTTTGGAATTATTCAATTTGGTGATGTCGCTGCCTATCAGTTGCTGACCAAAATCGAAGATACTGCGTCTAATTCTATCCTCGCCGCCGTGCCACTCTTTATCTTTATGGGGGCAATGCTTGAGCGTTCGGGCATTGCCGTACGGCTATTTGAAGCCATCCATATGTGGACGCGTCGTTTACCCGGTGGTTTAGGTGTAGGCGCGATAATAATGGGGACGCTATTTGCGGCCTCAAGCGGTGTGGTGGGAGCTACCGAGGCAGTCATCGGTATGCTCGCGATCCCGGTAATGCTTAAACACCACTACAACAAAAGCCTGGTTTCAGGAACGATTTGTGCCAGTGGATCACTTGGTACCGCCATTCCACCTTCCATTACCGTAGTGGTACTTGGACCGGTGGCGGGCGTCTCAGTCGGTTCGCTATTTAGTGGTTTGCTAATCCCCGGCTTTTTAATGGCGGCAATGTTTTTAATCTACATCGTTGGCGTCGCCTACTTAAAGCCAGAGATGGCACCCAGGGTAGAAGAGAGCGAGCCGGATATAAGCTGGCAAGAAAAAATGCGTGTCACAGTAGTCGCATTACTGCCTACCATGCTGCTGATTTTTACCGTGCTGGGCACCATTCTAATGGGGTTGGCAACGCCAACAGAAGCAGCAGCCTGTGGAGCGCTGGGGTCAGTCTTGTTGGCACTGGCATATCGCAACCTGACGCGGGATGTATTGTGGCATGCGGCCATTAAAACGATGAACATCTCAGCGATGATTCTACTGATCGTTATGGGCGGCAGTATGTTTGCAGGCGTCTTCTTTGCCTCAGGCGGTATGGCCACGGTTCAGTCGATGTTGATGGATACCGGTTTAAGCCCCTGGATGATTCTCGGCCTTATTCTACTCATCGCTTTTATTGCAGGCTTCGTACTCGACTTGATCTCTGTCGTTCTGATCATCATTCCGGTGGCCATGCCGATTGTGCGCATGCTGGGTTTTGATGAAATATGGTTCTGTGTAGCCTTTCTGGTAGTGCTACAAACCAGCTATTTAACACCTCCGCTTGCCCCAGCCATTTTCTACTTGAGAGCCATTACGCCGCCAGAAATTACGCTTAAGCATATGTATTGGGGAGTAGTGCCTTTTATCATCGCGCAGTTAGTGGTGCTAGCCCTGGTGTTAACATTCCCCAGCCTCGCATTATGGCTGCCAGATGTGATGAGTGGTCCGTCTTGGTAAATAACTGAGCGTGATTGGGAGTAAGTGATGCCGCCTTCGGGCGGCATCTTGCGTTATGAGCATGGTGCGATATATTGTTAGCGCGCTAATTAATTGTTAGACTAAAGTCTCCTATGCTATTCCCTATACGATGCGCGCCCGATGAGTGGCGCTGGCCAGGTGGTTGCCTGGTGGCTAACAAGTGAGCTCTGCATGACCCCCGACCAAACATTTGCCCGCTGGGTGAAGGTAGCCATTGCTGCCTTTGTGCTGCTATTTATCTATTTTCTGCTGGCCGATAGCTTTATGCCCATGACACCCGAAGCACGGGTGATGCGGCCGGTAACTCGAATTGCACCTGAGCTCAGCGGCCCGGTCAGTGAGCTTTTAGTGCGTGATCATCAACACGTTGATAAAGGCGATGTGCTGTTTCAGCTAGACCCGGCGCCGTTTCGGTTAGCCGTCGAGCAGGCCCAGCTAAGCCGCGAGCAGGCTGAGCGGGAGAATGCCCGCTTGGAAGCAGAGCTAACCTCTGCGCAAGCGGAGTTGGCATCTGCTGAAGCGACGGCTGCTGAACGTCGGGGCGAGCTTAACCGCGCGGAAACACTGATGGCGCGACAGAGTGTATCGCGACAACAGTACGAACAGCAGGTCGCCGCTGAGCGGACTGCACAGGCCAGCGTGGCGGCGGCCAGGGCGAAAATCGTTAGTCTTGAAGTGCAGCTGGGGGATGTTGGCGAAACTAACCTGCGTTTGCGCCAAGCCGATAACGCACTCTCACAGGCTCAGCTGAACCTTGCCCATACCCAGGTGCGTGCGGCGCAAGCAGGCAGCGTTACCAACCTGCAATTGGAGGTGGGCGACTATGTACAGGCTGGCCAACCGGCCATCGCCGTGGTGACGGACGAGCTCGATATCATTGCCGATTTCCGGGAAAAGAGCTTGCGTCATATCGCACCGGGCGATGCAGCACGCGTGGTGTTTGATGCCTGGCCGGGTCAGGTATTTGATGCACAAGTGCTCGCTATGGATGCGGGCGTTCGGGAAGGGCAGCTAGCGGCGGATGGGCAATTAGCCGACATACCCACGACTGACCGCTGGGTACGCGATGCCCAACGCATGCGCGTACATGTAGCGGTGACAGAACCCATCGCCAACGCCTTAGCCAGCGGGGCCCGTGCGACGGTGCAGCTCCAGCCTAGCGACGCGGCATTGGCCAAACCCTTTGTATGGCTACAGGCGCACCTGATCAGTTGGCTGCACTATGTTTACTAAATGCATGTTTAAAAAGCGTGTGTCCCCTGAGCGCTTAGCTCGCCCCGGGTTAACCCAAAACGGTTTACGTCAGTGCCTTCGGGTAGCGTGTGGGGGAGCACTAGGGTTTGTGGTCAGCCAGTTAATGGGCTGGAACTACGGCGTGTTTTTTACCGTTTTTCCGATGTTTTTACTGGGCATGGTGCCGATTCTTAACGGCCATATTATTCGTCAGTTTTTAACCAACGTATCGCTTAACGTTATTGAAGTGAGCCTGGTGGTTGGGCTGCTCAAGCATATGCCAGTGGTGATGACGCTGGTGGTGTTGGGGATGTTTCTGTTTCGCTTTAATCTCATGGCGAAAGGGCCGCTGTTTCTGTTTGGCGCCAACGGCGTACTGACGCTTAGCATTCTGCTTCATTTTGCCAGCTACCCGAATGTAGTTCTCAGCGATCTGCTAGCCTGCAATCTTGTCGCCAGTGGGTTGGCGGTATTTATCGCCATGCTGATGCATACGCTGTTTCCCGACGTTGAAGCGCGCCAGCCACCGCCACGGGTGGTCAAGCCTGCCTCACAGATTCGCCATGAAACCTTAATCGGTGGATTAACGGCCACGCTCTCTTTTGTGGTGTTTCAGGTGTTTGATCTGCAGGGGTCACTATCTGCCCAAATGGCGACCATTTTGGTGCTGTTTGCGCTGGGGTACTCCGGGGCGCGGGCATCTGCCGCTAAGCGTGCGGTGGGAACTTTGCTGGGTTGCAATCTAGCACTGCTGATGCAGCTACTGCTCTATACCCAAAGCCATCATTTTTTATTGGTGATACTGCTCTATTGGCTAGGATTGATGCTTTTCGCACGCGAGCATATTCATGAAGGCGTAGGATCGGGTATTGGTTTTGGTGGGCTAACAACGCTGGGAATTCTATTTGGCCAATCGCTAGGCCCGCAGCAGGATTTGATTTACAGCGCGCTCTATCGCTTCTCATCCATGAGTGTTGCGCTGGCCCTGACGCTGCTCGTCATGGCTTGCCTACATGTTTTATTGAACCGCTGGGAGTCCACGCGCTTAATAAAATAAACCGACCATCAATAAAGTAGCGCAACTTTTTTAATAAAGACTACTCTGATGAAGTGTCACCGTGTGATTGCAGTGCGACTCGCACCTTCACACACGGCATTTTCCCTACTAACGGATTAGAGGTGTTTGTCATGGCAACTGGTACAGAAGACAAGGCAAAAGGCGCAGGCAACAAAGCAGCCGGTAAAGTTAAAGAAGCGGCGGGCAAGGCGACTGGTAGCACCAAAACAGAAGCCAAAGGCAAAGCCCAGCAAGCAAAAGGCGAAGTGCAAAAAGGCAAAGGCGATGCCAAGGAGAGCCAGAAAAAACAGCGCTAGTTACTTAACAGTGATTACAACAGGGGGCTTCGGCCCCCTGTTGGCGTTTATGCAGCTTGAAAACACTCACTCCTCATTATTAGCGCTAATGCGCTTGGGAGTGGCTTAGTCATATGAGAGAGGCTCAATAGTGACCCAGTAGCTTCCACCACAAACCACCGCCAACCACCCAGATAACGAGATTGACCACGCTC
This sequence comes from Vreelandella neptunia, assembly GCF_022489065.1. Taxonomy (GTDB): domain Bacteria; phylum Pseudomonadota; class Gammaproteobacteria; order Pseudomonadales; family Halomonadaceae; genus Vreelandella; species Vreelandella neptunia_A. The sequence continues at coordinate 172,757 of NZ_JAKVTW010000006.1, forward strand.
ATAATAAAGCCCGCTTTCCACCATTCACCTAATGTGAGATAGCCTGATCCAAAAATAACGGGCGAGGTGCCCGTCGCATAGTGGGTCAACGTCATCATAATGGAAGAGGTGGCAGCCATGATCAGTACAAACGGCATGGGCGGGGCGCCCAGGCTCAAACCGACGGTAAGAAAGGCGGCCATCATGGCGGTGATATGTGCCGTAGTGCTGGCAAAGAAGTAATGACTGTAGAGAAAGGTCAACACCAAAAGGGCCGATGCTCCCACCCAATTAATCCCCATCCGGGTAATGCCGTTCTCAATATTGCTCGAAAACCAAGCAATCAGCCCAGTCTCGTTTAACTGACTCGCCATCATGATAAGGGCACCAAACCATAGCAGCGTATCCCACGCGTTTTTCTCGTTCAGCACATCTTCCCAGGTCAAAACACCGGTAATCAGTAGTAGCGAGAGGCCAATAAAGGCTGAGGTTGTGGTATTAAGAGTGACGGCATCGCCCAAGAAAATTGCCGGAATATCAGCCCACAGCAGTAATAGCACCAAGAACACCAACAGCATAATGACTTCATCTAGGCTGATTTTACCCATTTCGGCCAGCTTATCGCGTGCCATCTGCGTGGCTTGGGGAGTCTGTTTAATGTCCGGCGGATAAAGCAGGTAAAGAATATAGGGCATGGCCAGGATGGCGACTAAACCCGGTAACAGCATCGCGAGCGCCCAGGTCATCCAGGTCAGTTGAATGTCTGCCCCGGTAGCAATGGAGATTAGCTCTACGGTCAATGGGTTGGGCGCCGTGGCGGTAACAAACATCGCCGAGGTAATAGGATTGCTGTGATAATTGACCAGCGCCAGGTATTTGCCAATCTTGCTCGAAGTACCCTCTTCCGGGAGTGAGTCAAAGCCTTTGGCTATAGAGCGCATAATCGGGTGCATGATGCCGCCGCCTCGCGCAGTATTGCTTGGCGTGACGGGGGCAATACAAAGCTCAGAAAATGCCAAACTGTAACCAATTCCAAGCGTTTTTTTACCGAAGATAGAGATGAAGTAGTAGCCAATTCGTGCGCCAAGCCCTGTCTTGATGAGCCCGCGCGAAATCATAATCGAGATGGCAATTAACCAGATTAGAGAGTTGGAGTAACTACTTAACGCATTGTTAATGGCGGTGCCTGGATTGTCACTGGTGACCCCGCTCGCCGCCACTATGGAAATGGCGATGATTGAGATGGCCCCTATGGTCATTGCCTTGCCAATGATGGCGACAATCGTCCCTACGAACATGGCCAGCATCAGCCAAGCATCCGAGGTGAGGCCTTCAGGCAAAGGAATCACCAGCCATATCAGTAAGGTGACAGCCACCGCTATTGCGGTTGGCCAGGGTTTGAAAGGCAGCGTCGACATCGTAGAGGCCTATATAAGGTAGGTGTCAGCGGCACGCTTATAGGCAATCAAGCAGCGCTTTATTCTCTACTTAAGTCTAACCCCGGTAGACGCCAGCCAACTTGCCCCATGTCAATGATGGGGCAATTGCGGAGAGTCAATGTCGCGGCAATCAATTAAAAACCCGCTAACGGTTATTGATAATAATCAGTCGCGGGTTTATCGGCTGATACGAACCGTCAGAACTTGGTTTCAGCTCAGCTCATTTCAGCTCAAGCGAAAAGCTCATTTCAACGCCAGCGTCATCCACTTCTAGCCAGTACTCCATGCTCTCGTAGATGTCGCCATACTGCTTGAACATCTCAATATCAGACTGGGTCAGATCCTCGGTTTCTACTTGCTCCATGACATCAGCCAGCGAATGATAAAACTCACCGGTCATGTGGCCATGAAGCAGTAGGTCGCGCTCTGATATTGGAGCTTCCAGCTCATCTTGCAGTGATGCTGAATCGCTGATGCCCGCGCCCAGCACAATGGCGGAGTCAGACATAGCGGCATAAAGCGCTGGCATATCTGGCGGCAGCAGCATGCTTTTGATCTTCTTGGTCTCTCCGCCGGGTTCTAGGCCAAGCGCACCTAATTCAGGCAAGAAGGCACTTGCTGTGGAGAGCAGGCTCATAGGATTTTGCGAGGCGAGGGCGAGGATGCCGGTCGCGATGGGATCGCCGTTTTTCATTGCCAGGCTGTCGATACGCGCATTGAAGCCCGAAAGCGACGGACCAATCATCTGGGTGATCGGGTTGTTGACCGCCATGTTGATCTCGTTCCAGGCGCTGTTCAACTCCTGAAGCTCATCACAGCTAAACGGATTCTCGCGCATTTCCCGAGCATACTTCTGAATGGTTTGCGTCAATATAGGCAGGTCGAGGCCCAATCCAAAGCTGGCCATCCCCTCTGTGCTGCCTAGGCCTGGAACTTGAGTGGTTAGGGCACGTAGGTCGCTGACAATATCCTCATCGGTTTCCAGGATGAGGTTCATCTCCATGCGATCAAGACTGTACTCCCGTGCGCCCATTGCCAAGCCAGGAAAACGGCTAGTGATACGGTCGATATCTGCCTGACAGGAGGAGAGATCCAGCGGCGCTAGATCCACCGCGTCCATCAGTGCTTGAGTCCCTGTGTGAGTGGGAGTGCTCAGCTCATTCAGCACTCGTGAGGAGTCAATCTGACCGGCGCCGTAAGGTGTAAAACCATGGCGCTGTTCAATTTCCGCCAGTGCGCCGGTATCCCCAATGCTGCTGTCGGGCAGGCTGTTACCAAGTATCTGCGCTAATAGCTCGTCGCTGGCATCCTGCGGCACTACCGACATCAACAGTTGCTGATCGATAATGGCGAGGATCGCCTTGATGGGCCCCTCTTGTGTCAGCACCCAGTAGTCATTGCCGTTGGTGGTGGCTTTGCTCGGGTTGATCTCTGCTTTGGCTAGGATGCGCTCCAGCGTGTCACGAAAAGCATCTTCATCGTGCAGTTCAAAGCGCAAAACAGGCAGAATGCCCAGCCCATAAATAGCGCCTTGAGGCCCCATTTTGAGACCCAACGCATGAACATCTTCCAGTGTTTCAACCCCTACCAACTCTTCACCCATGGCGATTAACAGCGTCATCATCGAGCGCTGCACTTCGTCGTCTATCTCGGGCAGTGTACTGCGTAGCTCATCCAGATCAGTCTCAAGGCTATTGTTGGGCTGGGTGCGCTGAAAAATATCAAAGATATCCTGTTCCGGCAGTACTTCACGGGTGGCCATAAAGTAGGGCGAGTCAGCCGGAATGTATTTTAGCATCGGCGCTACGTTATTTTTCGCTGCTTCCTCTTGTGTTGCGGCTTCGGTAGGTTCGTTATCATCGCTGCAAGCACTCAGTAAGCCAGTGCTCAGCAGGGCTAGGGATACCGCCAGGGAAAGTTTGGTTTTCATCTGGAATCAGTTCTTTGCTAGGTGTTGGTTTTAAATCAAGCGTGGCTAATAGAATACTCTGCAAATGAGAATCACACACGAGCAATGTATAATTAATTTTTAGCTTGGGTGGCAAATACGTTTCATCCGTTAAGCGCAGATTCGGTACTGGCCAATGAGAGATTGACTATTAAACGGCCAGTTGAGTCTCGATACGCAAGTGGCGCCTGAGGTTCCACTCAAGCGCCACCTTTAGCAGCAGGACTGTTTTAACAGATGCTTTTAAACTTCCTGATAAAGCTCGCTCCCTTTCTGGCGAAATTTCTCTGCCTGCTCTTCCATGCCTTTCATCACTGCTTCCTGATCACCATTCAGACCGTGCTCATTGGCGTAGTCGCGCACTTCCTGGCTGATCTTCATGGAGCAGAACTTCGGCCCGCACATGGAACAGAAGTGCGCCACTTTGGCTGAATCTTTGGGCAGAGTTTCGTCGTGGTATTCACGGGCAGTATCCGGGTCTAGCCCCAGGTTGAACTGGTCTTCCCAGCGGAACTCAAAGCGCGCCTTGGAAAGCGCATTGTCGCGCCGCTGTGCCGCCGGGTGACCCTTGGCCAAGTCCGCCGCGTGGGCAGCAATCTTGTAGGTGATAATGCCAGTTTTAACATCATCCTTATTGGGCAAGCCCAGGTGCTCTTTCGGGGTGACGTAGCAGAGCATGGCGCAGCCAAACCAGCCGATCATCGCCGCCCCAATACCGGAAGTAATATGGTCGTAGCCTGGGGCGATATCCGTGACCAGCGGCCCAAGCGTATAGAAGGGTGCTTCGTCACAGTACTCCAACTGCTTATCCATGTTCTCTTTCACCAGATGCATGGGCACGTGGCCGGGGCCTTCGATCATTACCTGCACATCGTGTTTCCAGGCGATATGGGTCAGCTCACCGAGGGTTTTAAGCTCCGCCATTTGCGCTTCGTCGTTGGCATCCGCCACTGAGCCGGGGCGTAGTCCATCGCCGAGGGAGAACGCCACATCGTACTGCTTGCAGATCTCGCAGATCTCCTCGAAGTGGGTATACAGGAAGCTCTCCTGGTGATGGTACAAACACCACTTGGCCATGATCGAGCCGCCGCGGCTGACAATGCCGGTGACCCGCTTGGCGGTGAGCGGCACATAGCGCAGCAGCACGCCCGCGTGAATGGTGAAGTAGTCCACACCCTGTTCGGCCTGCTCGATCAGCGTATCGCGGAAGACTTCCCAGGTGAGGTCTTCGGCTACGCCTTTAACCTTTTCCAGCGCCTGATAGATAGGCACCGTGCCAATCGGCACCGGCGAGTTGCGTAGTATCCACTCGCGGGTTTCGTGGATGTTCTGCCCGGTGGAGAGATCCATGATGGTGTCTGCACCCCAGCGGATGCCCCAGGTCATCTTATCCACCTCTTCTTCAATAGAAGACGTCACCGCCGAGTTACCCAGGTTGCCATTAATCTTGACCAGGAAGTTACGGCCAATAATCATCGGCTCGCTTTCCGGGTGGTTGATGTTATTAGGAATAATCGCCCGCCCACGAGCCACTTCATCACGCACAAACTCCGGGGTGATCTCTTCTGGTAGGCTGGCGCCGAAGCTTTGGCCAGGATGCTGGTGGCCCAGAATACGCTCTACTTCTGCGGTGCCCAGCGCCTGGCGACGCTGGTTTTCGCGGATGGCGATAAACTCCATTTCCGGGGTGATGATGCCTTGGCGGGCGTAGTAAAGCTGAGTAACGTTTTTTCCAGGTTTAGCCCTACGCGGAGTACGAGTTAGATCAAAGCGCAGCTGGGCAAGCGTAGGGTCGTTGGCGCGGCGTTTGCCGTACTCAGAGGTGTGGCCTTCTAGAAATTCAGTGTCGTCGCGCTCTTCAATCCAGGCACGGCGCAGGGCGGGCAAACCTTTACGTAAATCATTGATGGCCTCTGGATCTGTGTAGGGGCCAGAGGTGTCGTACACCAGCAGCGGCGGGTTCTCTTCATCAATGCCGGTGGTTTTGGTGGGCGAAAGCGAGATCTCCCGAAACGGCACGCGGATATCTGGCCGCGAACCTTCGATATACACCTTACGCGAGCCGGGCAGTGGCTGAATGGCGGCGGCATCGACCTGGGCGGTTTCGGCTAGAAAATGGCTCGTTTTGCTCATTGGTAGGTTCCTTTTAGTTGTTAGCAATTAATGAGTGAGGTCTTCGTCTATCAGCTCTAAACCCATCTGCCAGAAGTCGATTTCCAGGCAAGTGGCATCGCGGAAGATCTTGCTGAGTTCGGCAAAGCGGGCGGGGGTTACATCGGCAAGGCGGGTATTTAGCCATGCAAGCTCCGCCTGCATGGCGGCCTGAAACTCCTCGCCTTCGTACATGGCGATCCAAGCGTCAAAGGGGTTTTGCGCGCCGCGCAGAGTGGAAGGCTGAGAGTTCAACCAGTTGGCGATTTCGCCGTAACCCACCAAGCAGGGGGCCAGCGCCACGTGCAGATCCAGCAGGTCACCGCGGTTGCCGGTATCCAATACATAGCGGGTATAGGCTAGCGTGGCTTTGGCTTCGGGAAGTTCGGCCAGCTCCTGCTCGGAAATCCCCCACTCCTGACAAAAGCCCACATGCAGGCCCAACTCCACATCCACAATGGCTTTTAAACCTTCATGGGCCTGGCGCAAATCCGCCAAGGTGGGGCTTTTATAAGCAGCCAGCGCGTAGGCGCGGGCGAAGTGGATAAGAAACAGATAATCCTGCTTTAAGTAGTGGCGAAACGACGCCTCAGGCAGCGTGGCATTGCCCAATTGACGCACAAAATCGTGCTCAATATAGGCGCGCCAATCTTGCTGGCAGGCGGTGGTGAGATCAGTAAAGCGGTAGCCCATGATGCCTCCGGTGGTAATGATCCGGAGGGCAGGCGAAAAAGATCGAGGGAATGGCGCGGAAGGTGGCGTGCGATCGTGAGAGAGCTAGCCAAGGCCATCGCTTGATCCCTACGCCGGTACCCGCGCTGCGACTTGTGTAAGTAGCAGCGCATTAGCCGGATCAGGTTCAGCGGGACCAGCGCTCGGCAGCATTAATTGCTACGCCCTGCGCCATCTCAGCCGGATTTCACCGGCACCCCGTCAAGCTGTTCTTTGGTGGAGTGTAGGAGGTAGGTGGGGGTGATGCAAGGGGGGTATCTAGTAAGTCAGCAGTAGAAATGAATGAAAAAGTGAATTCAATAGCAATAATTTTTTCAGTACGAAGGCTATAGCATTTGGCTACATAAAGTAGCCTTTACCCTCTCTATAAATTTCATTGATTGTCTTTTTAGATATTGATGTTTGTTTGGATACAGAGTTTTTTAGAAATTAAAAATCGCTAGAAAAAGAAAAATTGAAATGTGATGACAAATTTTCTTTGCTCTTGAGTAACAATGAGTTAGATTTAGTTAAGATGGCTGCGCAGTAGCTGTTAAATTGCACTATCTGTAGAGATACAAAATCCAAAAGGAGATGTGAATGCCCAATACAAGAAACATAGTAAAAGATTTTAGAGTCGAGACTGCGGTTGGAGCAAGAAAGTGTCATGCCAGTTCATTGCATACAATAAAAGCAGGTGAAAAGCACTTTGCTTATAATGATCCAGGCAGAATAAATATTTGCATTAAATGTGCCCCAGTAATTTTGAAAGTAGCTGAATCACATGTTGCTAAAGTTCGTCAAGAGCTTCAGTGATAGAAAATTAACAATTGGCTTGTTGTTGCCCCTTAGTGGTTGGGAAGACCTTACTGCCATTTAACGGCTCAAAGTCTGCCCAAAAGTCAAATTTTATAAAAAGGAAAAGTAAATGGGAATAAACATTTTTTGGGATAATTCCAATATTTGGCTTGTAGGAAGAGGGGTTTGCGAAAAGAAAGAACCCAATGATGAGCAAGCATTTCGCATCCATTTTGAACACCTATTCGATTTTGCAGCAAACAAAAGGCCTGTCGATTACGCCTTTCTTGGGGGGTCCGAGCCACCTCACAATGACGCCCTTTGGAAGCGCTTTAGTGATTTAGGCGTAGTAGTAGAAAAGCAAGAGCGGGGAGCCTTATCTGGCGGAGAAGTTGCAGTTGATGAATCGTTACATTTAGCTATGGCAAATAGAATACTTGACTGTGATGGGCCGCAAACTTTAGTGCTACTGACTGGGGATGGTAGCGGCTATGAGGATGGCGGCGGCTTTATTAAACAGCTAGAGCGAGCCAAAAAGCATGGATGGGAAATAGAAGTTATTAGCTGGGATGCAGGATGCAATCGACATTTAAAGTCTTTTGCAGAGCAGCATGGAATTTACCGCTCACTTGAACCTGCTTACGAAAAAATCTCGTTCATTAACAATAAGCGCTGGGCCAAAAAAGTATAAAAAGTGCCCCATCCTGCATATCTCTTGCGCTGGATAGTTTGAATGGTGTGCTTTTGTGGCTTTGCTTCGCAAAAGCATCCCATAACGTGCAACTTAAAAATTGCCGCTGAACTTGGGATTTAGGCTGTACCCGTCCCCTGACGGCTAAGTTTTGGTAGGATCGAGGAAACGGACGAGAAGTGGTCAGCATGCCGCACTTTAAGGCTTATAACTACGATCAGGAAGCCATGGTGTAGTGATTAACTACCAAGAGCAACTCATACTTGGAACGCTTGAGCACGCAGCACATTACCTGATCGAACATAAACTCGACTTATCAGTTTTCCATCCCAAATGTAGCAACGACGCAACAGGTCGGCTGGTCTATGATCTAGTTTACAGGTGATACTAGACGTAATATTAAAAGCTACCATTACAGTAGCTTTTATTAATAATCTATCTTATTTTTTGGAAGATTTGCTAGGTTTTAAGCCCGGAGTATTTCCCGGTGTGCTTTTATTGTCACGTCGACGTTGATCAGGTTTCCCTGTTGATTCTGCATCTGGCTTTGGGCCTGGTTTAAGAGCCATAATAATTTTCCTTAGGTGTGTGAGAGCAATCCTCTCATAAATCAACTTACTCGTATTGATGCATATGTTCAATAGGCATGAGAGGTTTGGTTTTAACTAGGTCACAACTTTGATTTGGTTGGAGTGAACTTCGACTATTTGCCTATAAGATCAAAGCGCAATTCCAACAAGGCCTACCTCTGCGCAAGTTAGTTGCACACTTAATACACGCATATTATGAACTTATAGTTCCGAACGTGGATTGAACCATGCAAACTGCTGAAGTTACCAAGTCCACACGAAAACCAACGAACCTCTCGCTAGATAGTGCGCTTCTCAAAGAGAAAAAAGGCTTGGGAATCAATGTCTCGTGATCCGCAGATGTAGGGGTTGCGGAAGCGGTGAAACGACACAAGCAGTCGAAGCGGCTGAAAGAAAATGCCAGCGCCCTAGCAAGCTCGAATGCATACGAGGAAACAAACGGTTTGCCACTCGCATGGCTCCGTCAGCACTAACTCTGCTCCTTAAAAGGCGTAAAATAATGGGCAGCATCCAGGTCTTTGAATAACTCTTCAACCATAAAATCAATAAACACCCGAAGCTTGGGAGCCAAGTGCTTGCTGGTGGGCCATAAAATCCGAAAGGTTCCCTGGTGCTCGATATAGTTGTTCAAGACCGTCACTAGTTCTCCCTTATCGATACCTTCGCGTACCATAAAGTCCGGTAGGCAAGCGATGCCCAAACCTGCACGAGCCACGTCGATCAATGCTTCAGAGGTGTTGCATACCATGGCGGTATTTAGCGTGGGCGTTGTTTCGTTGACGATTGGCCGAAGTGGCCAAGCCTCATATTTACCGGTACTGGGAAACTTGTGCTGCAAACAAGCATGATCAACCAAATCAGCAGGCGTTTGCGGTTGTCCCTGCTGGGATAGATACTCCGGTGACGCAACAAGCACTAAGCTGTAGTGCCCAAGTGAGCGTGACATTAAGCGTGAATCTGCTGGCTCCCCAGTGCGGATAACTGCATCGAAGCCTTCCTCAATCACGTCGACCATCCGATCCGAGAAATCCACGTCTAGCTCGATCAATGGGTAACGATGCATAAACGAGGTCAGCACTGGCATCACTAACCGACCAACAAGTGGAAAACTCACCCGAAGTTTGCCCTTGGGCTCTTGATGTATTTCTGACAGCTCCCGTTCTGCTGCTTCAACCTCGCCTAATATACGGCGGCAGCGCTCAAGAAAGAGTGTACCCTCTGATGTCAGTGTGATGCTGCGGGTGCTTCGATGAAGTAAACGCACACCCAAACGGGTCTCCAGACGAGCCACGCTTTTTCCGATTGCTGATGAAGAGACGCCAAGGTTACGCCCAGCAGCGGAGAAGCTGCGGGTTTCCGCTGCCTGAACGAAGTACTCAATGCCACTTAGTGAATCCATGGTTATCCATTAGAGAATTTTATTCCGATATGTTTGGAAATTTAGCATTATTGTCTTGATTGCTCAAAGTGCCTAACGTGATTGCCTATTCTCACATGCGGCAGGTAAACCCGCTGTTGCGGTTTAAACCTGCGCTTTAAATAGGCGACACAGTGATGACTACTTCGGAAATAGGGAGTTTGAACAGAGACAGAGACGAAACCGAGCAATCAGATCGGCTGCCGATTACGGCTTTGCTGGCACTGGCGTTGGCGGGCTTCGTCACGATCTTGACCGAGGCGTTGCCTGCAGGCTTACTTCCACAGATCGGAGCAGGGCTGGAGGTTTCAGAATCGCTAGCGGGTCAGCTTGTCACCGTTTATGCCATCGGCTCACTATTGGCCGCTATTCCATTAGTGGCCGCAACGCAGGGGGTACGGCGTAGGCCCTTATTACTGGCCGCTATTATAGGTTTTGCCGTCGCCAATACGATTACAACGCTCTCAACGAGTTACCTTTTGACAATAGCGGCTCGCTTTCTCGCGGGTGTGGCGGCAGGTCTGCTGTGGGCACTCTTGGCGGGTTATGCCGCCCGCATGGTACCTGAACATCTTAAGGGGCGCGCCATCGCGATTGCGATGGTGGGAACGCCATTAGCCCTTTCGCTGGGTGTCCCCGCAGGCACGTTCCTCGGTACTTTGGTGGGCTGGCGTGCCTGTTTCGGCATCATGAGTGTGCTAGCGCTAATTCTGGTCGTATGGGTTCGCTTGAAGGTGCCTGACTTTGCAGGCCAGTCCACGGGAAAACGGTTGTCACTTAGCCAGGTATTTATGCTGCCGGGGATTCGATCGGTGCTGTTCGTAGTGCTGGCTTTTATACTCGCCCACAATATTCTCTATACCTATATTGCCCCATTTCTGGCAAATGCCCATCTGGCCGAGCGAACCGATCTGGTTCTGTTGGTCTTCGGTATTGCTGCGTTGGTGGGTATCTGGGTCATCGGTATATTGATCGACCGTTACCTCCGAGTACTGACGCTCGCCAGTACCGCCTTGTTCGGGCTAGCGGCATTGGCGCTGGGTGTAGCTGGTGGCCGTTTATGGCGCAGTGGGTGCCTGGGGTCTGTCATTTGGCGGCTCAGCAACGCTGTTTCAAACAGCACTCGCCAAGGCGGCTGGGGAGGCCGCGGATATCGGGCAGTCCATGCTGGTGACAGCCTGGAACTTGGCCATTGCTGGCGGTGGCATTATTGGAGGTCTACTGCTGGATCGCTTTGGTACCGTTTCATTTTCGCCCGCACTGCTGATACTGCTTATAGCAACACTGTTGGTGGTGTTGGGTGCACGGCGGCATGGATTTCCAAGCTCATAACGCTAAACGGTTTTCTGGCCAATTGCTGCCGACGGCGACGTTTGGCACAGATCTCCGAGCGTTTGCGGTTGTTGACAAAGCATCTGCTGCCGGTGACGTTGAACCGGCCTACACCTGTCTACTCTGTCGGCACCCCACATTGGGGATGTTCGGGATGTCGGGATGCCCACTCCCCAGCCTCTCTACAGTCCACCGCCTAACCAAAGGGAAACGCTATCGAGCATGACGTAACGGGCCATATCCCTACAGCTGACTTGGTGATCCGGCCCGTGTGCGGGTGATGGCTACTTTCGTCCCGGTGATGGATTTTAGCCATCAGGCGCGCTACATTGGGTTAACTTAGGTTCGGGGGGTACTGAATTGATGGCTAAGCTCACCATAGAGCGCGTTACCGCAAACATGCCTATGCACTCTTTGATGCCTCAGGCCGCATGGCAGTCAATACAATCCCCTAACAAATAGCTTCCAGATGGACGCGCCTTAGTCCAAAACGCATTTATTCGCCATGCTCCGCACGGCGAATAAATTCTTAACTATTAGATGCTACCCCCCACATCGGCCTATGGAGTAAACATGAAAGAAGAGCTCGACATTACAACGCTTATCTCAAAGGAACAGATAGCTGGCGGTAGTGGCCAAAGAAACCTGTATTGCCCAGTTTGCAAATGCATCAATTCTCATGTGAAGCCACCTTTTTTTATGGTCGACGAAAAGTGGCATGGCAATGGTGTGCTTGCGGTTACACCAATGTGGAGCGAGTGTGGCTCAGAATGGGAAGTTTGCATCGGGTCGCACAAAGGCGATGCCCCGATATTTATTCGCGTCACAAAATATTGCAAATAGTCTTTATGCTAAGAGAAGCACCTAACCCGACGCTAAAGTTTGCTCCCTTCGGGCGCAGCGAAGCACCTTCGTCGCGTCGTTTAGCTTTACGTTAAGTTTTAGGAGCTTGTGTGAAGTTTTCTCAAAAATTCTTATATTTGTTTGAACAGCTTGAAATGCTCGAGAAAGGCATCGTGAAGCAATCTTATGAGCAATATAAAGAGGCTTTTGGTGGTGAAACCTCAATCAATGTCGCAGATCCCAATTTCGTAAAAGTAACAATGTACGAGTACTTCATAAATTATGAAGGACCCGTTATAGCACGCTATATGATTATCACTCAGCTGTACTCACTGTTTGAGCGTTGCGCGATCTCATTTTCTAGGGATATAAGTAAAATAGAGAATCGAATCAGCATTACGGATCTACATGGTAGCCAGGGCTTTAGAGGTATCAAAGCTTACTATACTAAAGTCAAAGATATCAACTATGCCTCTTGGGACAAGCTAGATAATTTAAGAAAAGTTCGAAACTTAGTTGCTCACAGTGATGGTTATTTAATGTACTCAGACCAAAAGAATAAAATCGAAAATTTAGCGAACCAGAATCTAAACCTCATGGTATTGTCCGATGGACGGCTCGCTGTCAATTCATCCTTTCTTAAAGAATCAATGCGGGCGGTTATGGAGTTTTTTGACATTGTTGAACCATTAGTTTCAGAGCCAAGTTCCTTGCTTAACTTTGGGTATAAGCACGTTAATGAGTTCATAGAGTTCAGTCGTGAAAGAGAAACTTAACAAACGCTTCAAGAGCGACAGCCAACGCGTGGGGTTCTCAGTTCAAATGGGAATTTGTATTTACGGCTGTTATGGTTGAGTTCAGTGGTTTTGCGTTGTCTTCCCCTTAAGCTGGCGTTAGAAATTCGAGGTAGCTGTGGCTGATTCCCGTGTAAGGCTAAAAAAGACTAACCCCGAGGTACTGATTGGCAACCTTCGTGGGGAAGTCGGTGAAGCTATTACCAATTGGATAATTTTGAGGCATCTACTTGGTTCAGCGAATCATCTGCAAACTGATGATATTGAGGCAGATATGAAAAATGAAAGTCTCGCATTTATAAACGCATTAAGAGATCGGATCAGCAATGATCTAGTGCTTACGTTGGCAGAGCTTTCGGAACAGAAAATTGGACAAACTACGTTCTATTTCGCGTCTGAAAAGCTAGGAACACTGCAGGACGAGGTCCAGGAGTTTAGACGCTTCATAGTGGCAAACAAGCTCAAAGAAAAAAGAAATCGCGAGATTGCTCATCGTGAACAGCCGGAAGAGTGGCCTCAGAAAGGTGATATCAGAATCACATATAAAACTCTAACTGTCGCTGTGGCGAAGGCAATTCGGCTGATGAAGAAAGTTGATTCAGAGTTTTTGGGTAAAGAAGCCTTTGTACAATGGCAAAAAATGCGAGCAACGCGATATGACTTGGCTATGCCCGCACGAGCCAAATACTTGCTTCTTCCTCACATGCGGGATAGCCGATAATCTCTAACAAATGCAGGCATGGGGCGCTCTTGAAGTCGCGCCCCTACTGCTAGCTTTAGGTTTTATACATGCAAACGATCGATGAATACTTGAAGCGGACGGAAAGCGCAGTTCAGCGTCTTTTCGATGGTATCGACGATTATATTTCGATCCTTCGAACCGCAGTTGGGATGACTTTTGTTACTTCTGAGCCTTATGGTCCTGAACAAGATGCTGAGTATGCAGCGTGGAAGGCCGAAAATGCTAAGAGACTACATGCTGCACGGGAAGCTGAGCAAAAGTACCTTGCTGAGACCTTCGCGTTGGACACCCTGTGTGGCGCAGTCTTACAGGTTGCGGCAAAAGCAATTGAGATCTACGGGCACAGCAAGCCAGTCCCACAGGTTTTTGAGAGCATTGTTAAACCGAAGATATCCAAATTTTGCATTGGGCGGAAAGTCCGCACTGTGCCGCTCGGCCTCATCATTTACGCTGCTCGAAATCAGCACACTCATTTCAATGATGGCAAACTGAGAGAGCCAAGCGCTTCAGTTTTTAAGAGACTCGCAACTGAGCACGGCTATGGAGGTGAGCAGCAGTTTTCTGATCCGGCATTCGATGTTACTAATCCGCGTTTGATGAGTCTTGCTAGCAATGTCACTGGTCTTATCGAGTGGCGATCTTACGAAAGTTATATTGCGGATATGCGTGCTTTGCTGCAAACCTAACTAACACAGTTACGGCGGCGGCTGCTCCATTGTGGCTTCGCCTCCATTCCGCAGCCGCGCGTACTGGCAGCGTTAAATCAGTAGTGATACCTGAGTTGGGCTATAAGCAAAGCGTCATCCGTGACTTTGTAAACCATTCGGTGTTCTTCGTTGATTCGTCGAGACCAATAACCCGCGAGACTGTGTTTGAGGGGCTCTGGTTTGCCGACGCCTGCAAATGGCTCACGTTTAGTCTCTTTGATGAGCTTATTAATTCGGTTAAGAATCTTCTTGTCGGTTTTCTGCCAGTACAGATAGTCCTCCCAGGCGTTCTCGGAAAAAATTAGCTTCATCCAAGAAGTTCCTTCTCCCGTCCACCACCTTGCTCCAGCTCGGTAACGGATTCCAGCAAACGGCGGGCGTTCTTAGGTGCGCGCAGGAGATAGGCTGTCTCTTGCAGTGCTTCATAGTCTTCGAGAGAAATCATTACCACGGATTGCGCTTTGCTTCGGGTGATGATCATAGGTGCATGGTCTTCACAGACCTGCTCCATGGTTTTTGCTAGATTCGTTCTAGCGGCTGTGTAGCTGATGGCGTCCATAAGGTCACTCATGTACAGGATGTTGTTAATGTACAGAATATAGTACGTGATGAGGTTTGACAATCGACTGCTCTGTGTTCGGCTTTTCGCCGCTTCGCCATTAATACCAATAGCATGGCTTGGGCAATGAAAGCGTAACCAACGTAACCGCGGCCCAGTTGAGCGCTGCATAGCGCTGAATGAAAAACGCGATGGCGACGAAGGCCAGAGAGCACCAAGTAGTGCGCACTAGTTAAGGTAAGGGTGCTCAGCTTATGAGTCAGCAAATTTTTGTATAACACCCTGTTCCACTGCATCAATGTCTGCTGCCAACGTTTTCCAAAGTGTCGTATAAAATCCGCTATTAACCATTTGATCGGTGAGCCGGTCGTTATGCATAAAATGGAAAGATGAATGTCACAAGAATTGTTTTTCCCCGTTATCGAAACTGAACGACTAACACTAAAGCCTTTAACCATTGATGACTCAGCTAGCTTACTGGCGATATTTTCAGACTCAGAAGCATGCGTTACTGGAATGCCGCCCCTTGGTCCACTGCTCAGGATGCCCTTGATTTCATCCATCAGAGCAGCGCTTCCATGCAGCGCCAGGAAGGGCTTACTCTTGGTATTTACGTCAAAGCCAGTGGCAAGCTGGCCGGAAAGTGCATGCTCTTTAGCTATGACCAGGAATCTAAACGCGCCGAGCTTGGTTTTGGGTTGGGCCGCAGCGCTTGGGGGAAAGGGTATATCCAAGAGGCAGGC
Organism: Vreelandella neptunia; assembly: GCF_022489065.1. Taxonomy (GTDB): domain Bacteria; phylum Pseudomonadota; class Gammaproteobacteria; order Pseudomonadales; family Halomonadaceae; genus Vreelandella; species Vreelandella neptunia_A. Next base: position 188,201 of record NZ_JAKVTW010000006.1, read on the forward strand.
GAAGCGCTGATTCAGTATGGATTTGATTCGCTTGGGCTACGGCGCATTGAGGCAGAAATCGATCCGGATAACCATGCGTCTGCAAAGGCATTGGAGAAGCTTGGGTTTACCAGAGAGGGGCTGCTGCGCCAGCGTTGGGTGATTAACGGTATCGTTTCTGATTCTGCCCTGTACGGTCGGCTGGTGAGTGACCCAGCGCGGTCTCACTGAACCCAACGGCGATCCCACCATGCCTACCTTACAGCTTGAACTTCTTGCGGATTATTTTCAGTTCTACCTTCAGGATGAAACCGCCAGCGGTGACCTTTCCAAGGCGTGGAGCCCGGCGGCGGTAACGGGTAACGTGCATGCTGGCGATGGCAGAAGGCGTGGTGGGCGTAGGCACTGCACGCAACATGCTAGTGCCGGTAGCGGTCGAGGTGCTTGAAACGGCACCACCTGCGTTGCTTGAACGCTTTGATCACGTGGTGGAAGGCTCGCTGGAGGTAAGCAATGGCACGCTGGTCATCGCAGGCTGCACGGATTACTTGCCAGATGCCGCCCGGCTGCCAATAGCGAAGGGCGGGTACGCTGTAAGCGTTTGCGCTTCGGGGTTGGGCACACACTTTCCGAGGATGGCTTGCAGGGCCAAGATCATTACCTGGTTCAGCTATGGCCAGTCCCATTGGATGCGCTATTGTTAGAGCCGCGTGTGTTAAAGCAGTCATGTTATTAATTCAGCATGTATCAAACCAGAGGAACCCAAATGGCCGAATATACCGCCTCCATTCAGTGGGCCCGTGGGGCCGATGAAGCCTTTGTCGATCAGCGCTATAGCCGTGGGCACGAGTGGTTGTTTGATGGCGGCGTTCGCGTGCCTGCTTCGTCATCGCCCCATGTGGTGCCATTGCCCTATTCGGTTGAAGCCAACGTAGACCCTGAAGAGGCGTTTGTAGCCTCGCTTTCCAGTTGCCATATGCTGTTCTTCCTCGCCATTGCCGCCCAGCAGGGCTTTGTGGTGGAGAGCTATGTAGATCATGCGGTGGGGGTGATGGAGAAGGGGAGCGATGGGAAGATGGCCATGACCAAGGTAACGCTGCGGCCAAAAGCGGTTTTCTCAGGAGAGCAGCACCCATCGGATGAGGTGCTTGAGCAGATCCATCACGCCTCCCATGAAAAGTGCTTTATCGCTAACTCCGTTAAATCAGAAGTGTTGACTGAGATTCAGCATTAACGTGGATAAGTCGCTGGTTTAGCAGGGACGTAGTATAGCAAAATAGTATGGCAGCGGTTAGCCTAAACGGTTGGTCAATCACGTTCATTGAGCATATAGGCGCAGCCATGGAACATTCATCCGACGTAACGCTGGCGTTGGCAGACGCATCGTCATTTGATGTGTTTAAACAAGAGTTAAAAGCCTCGTTTAGTGTGGCGGTGGTAGAAACGTTTGGCGCGGTGGAGCCGAGCTTGATTCCCTCTGACGGTGATATCGAAAAATCGCTTACTGCGCCAGACGCCGTCGTGTATCACATCCTTTTAGATGGCGTGAAAGTGGGGGGCGCGATTGTGACCATTGACGAATCCACCCAACAGAACGCGCTGGACTTGTTCTATCTCTTACCTAGCACCCTCGGGCGTGGGGTGGGCTACCGTGCCTGGAAAGCCATCGAGCAGGCGTATCCGAAAACGCGGGTATGGGTGACTCACACGCCTTACTTTGAAAAGCGAAACATCCACTTTTATGTCAATAAGTGTGGTTTCAAGATTGTCTCATTTTACAACCGTTATTACCCCTTGCCGGATGAAGAAGAGCGGGGCAGTAAGGCACACAAGCTAGAGTTTTTTGGCTTTGAAAAAGTCATGATGTAAGTATTGAAAGGAAAAAGGATTTTAAAGTGGCCGTAATGGAAGCAGAGAAAGCCGATGTTGCCGAGGCATACTAGGCATGCTTTCCCAGTGAGAAGAGCCATGCGCTATATCAATCTACACTAGGGGTCTGCCGGGCAGCCGTGATGAGCGGCTACCGCAGCGATTTCTGCGTAACAAGCGGGAGCCCAGAGCCCATCTGTATATGGCCTCAGCAGCCGCCTGGGAGCAAGAGGCGACCGACTGCCAGCGCCTTGATGCCTCCCCCGAGAGCCTGCAGGCTCTTCACCGCGCACTTCAGTAGGTTTTTCGTATGAATTCATCGTCAACCAACTACCGTATACGCGCCTTCCATACCGATGATATGGAAGCCGTAAATATCGCTTCAGTAAAATGACATTGGAGGTAAGCTTTTGCCGTTTGATGCGTAAAACCAATGCATGGCAGCCTTTATCCATCCGTTTCAAAATTAAGGGGATAAACGAACGAGAGGTTTCACCATGAATCTTCAAAGCATTGAAGACGAGGCGCTTCATCTCCCAAAAGAGCAGCGGGCACAGTTGATACAGCGATTGGTTCTTAGCCTGGAATCTCCATCAGATGAAGAGCTTAGGTCTGACTGGGTGCTTGAGGCTCGTCGAAGAGCAGAAGAGCTCGATAGTGGCGCGGTTCAAGCTGTGCCTGGTGATGAAGTTATGAAAAAGGCTCGAGCGCTAATTAAATGAAATATGTCTTTCACCCGGCAGCGGAAGCAGAGTTTCTGGAATCATTCGGTTACTATGAATCGAAGCTACTAGGATTGGGTAATGCCTTGATAAACGAATTTGAGGCTCTTGCCGAATTGATTGTCGAGTCACCAAAAGGCTGGTAGATCGAATTAGAGCCAGACATTCGCAGAGCCCCCCTTCACCGATTTCCGCTATCCATCGTGTATCGAGAAAAGCCACACGCTTTCCAGATACTAGCTGTTGCCCATGCCCGAAGACGGCCGCAGTACTGGCTTAACAGGCTCTAACTGTCACAGGCACCTTAATGGCATTTCTTAGCAGCTTTGCCTCCAGCACCGATGCTGCGACCTTATCGCTCGGGCCTGACGCTTTTCCAAATCAGCCCCACCAGCGCAATCACCAATACGGCGAACAGCACGGCGGCGCCCGTCGAATCCAGCACCTGCAGGGTCAGGCCAGAAACGACCAGCCAGAGCGCTGGAATGATGACGGCGATCCAGAGCGCGAAACCCCTCAGCATGATAAGCACCAGGCCCAGCGTGGTGACCGCCGTGGGGTCGGCATGAATGCCGAACACTTCCGCTTGATACCAGGAGCCGCCACTTAGCGGCGCCATCAGCGGCATTAGCAGTGGCATGAGTATCAGGCCGAAGAGGGTAATGGCTATGCCGATAATAACCGGTGGGTTGGTTGCTCGTGGCGCTTTATCCATTCCCCGTCCCGTTAGTGCCATTAGCATCAGCAGCACGGCTTGAGCAATGAAAGCGTAGCCAACATAGCCCCCCGCCCAGTTGAGCTCTGCATAGCGCTGAAAGAAAAATGCGATGGCGACGAAGGCCCAGAGTGGGGCGGGTAGCAGGCAGGCGATTCGCGTGCGGTGTTTCAGCGCCAGCACAATGGTGGTGGCGCCCATTGCAAAGGTCAGCAGATGCAGCGGCCAGAAGTTTTCGCCCATGCGCTCAAGCAAGCGAAAGTAAACATCTGCCGTGAAGGGAATAAAGTCCTGCAGCTGGTAGCTTGTCCACTCGTTCATAACGACTCGATATAGGCGACCATCCGCTGCCGGGCGTCAGCTGAAGGCATGGGGGAGTGGCCAGCGCGCATATTCTCGCGCAGGTGCTCGACCTGGGTGGTGGCCGGTATCGCGCAGGTTATCGCCGGGTGGCTGACGATAAACTTCAGCAAGAAGTCCGCCCAGGTTGTGCAGCCGCATTCCTCGTTGGCCCACTCGGGCAATGGTGCGTCACGCCGTTTGAGGTTCTTGATCAGGTTGCCGCCATCGTAAGGCCGATTGGCGATTACGCCGATGCCCCGCTCTTCTGCCAGGGGCAGTAGCCGGTTTTCGGCCTCGCGGTGGGTGATGTTATAAGTGAGCTGAACGAAGTCGATATCCTCTGACGTCATGATCTGCTCGATCTCGCTGTGGCGGCGCCCGTGGGAGGTGGTGATGCCGATATGGCAGATGGTGCCTTCGGCTTTCATCTCCTGCAGCGCTGCTAGGTGCTCACGCCAATCGGTCAGGTTGTGTACCTGCACCAGATCGAAGTGTTCCACCTTCCAGCGCTCTTTAAGCTCCGCCACCTGCTCTCGAGCTGAACCACCGGCGGGGCTCCAGACCTTCTCTGCGGAAAACAGGCTCTCGGGTGTACCGAGTTCTTGCAAGGCATAGCCCATCACATCCGGCGCCGAGCCATACATGGGCGAAGAGTCGATCAGGCCACCGCCATACTCGAAGAATGCTTTGACCACCTCGGTACGTTCATCGAGCAACTCTGGGTCGTTGCCAACGTTGAAGGTACGCCAGGTGCCCATGCCAATCACGGGCAGCTTTTTGTCTGTACCCGCAAAAGCCTTCTGACGCATCCCGCCCGTGTTGGCAAAAAGCGATGCGGTGGGGAGCGCCATGGCGGCGAGCGTGGCGCCGATGAGCGTAAGGCTTTGTCGGCGGGTGATGTGGTGCTTGATGTGATGTTTGATGAGATGGTTCATAGCGGTCGCTCCTTCAGGTTTTTTTGAATCGGCACCGTGGCAGCCAACACCAGCACAAAGCATGTCAGCACAAATACCTTATTCACAAACCAGTTGGTGCGCCAGATCGACCACTCAGGGTCGGCGAGAAAACGCACGAACAGGGTGCCGATGATGAGGATTTCAATAACCGACATGCCTACCGCTAATGCACGCGTATAGCGAGGCCGTTTGAGCAGCGCCCAGCCCAGCCAGACGTGCGCCACTGGCCATAGATCCCAATAGATATACGTCGCCCATGGCTCGCCGTAGGCCAGCGCGTAACCCACGGGGAAGAGGTATTTGATGAAAAGCGTCCACGCCGCAAGGATAAACAGCAGGTGGGCGAGGAAGCTGATCCAGCCATTGGGTTTGGGGGCGGGCAGTGACATGACAGGGCTCCTGTCCTATTCCGTTAATCCTGGGCCGTTAATGGCGTGTCCTTACACCATCTGCAAAGAGTGCTTGCGCGTTGGCGGGGGATAGGCGGCATCGATCTGGGCCAAGTCCTCTTCATCGAGTCTGACCTTATCTGCCTCAGCGTTCTTTTTGAGGTGATCCAGATTCACGGCTTTGGGAATAGCGATCACACCAGGATGGCGCAATGCCCAGGCGAGGGCGACTTGTGCAGTGGTGGCGCTGTGTTTGTCGGCAATGCGTTGCAGGGCGGCGTCATGCAGCAGCGCGCCGCCTTGCCCGATCGGGCAGTAGGCCATGAGCGGCATGCTTTGCTGTGTTTGCCAGGGCAGCAGGTCGTATTCAATGCCGCTTGCTTCGGGGTTGTAGAGCACCTGATTGGTGGCGCAAGCGGGTGCGTCGAGCTCTGCTAGGTCGTCAACGTCAAAGTTCGACACGCCCCAGCGCAGGATCTTGCCCTGCTCGCGCAGCCGCTCGAATGCTTCCACTGTTTCACTCAGCGGGTACTGGCCGCGCCAATGCAGCAGGTAGAGATCGATAGTATCGGTGCCCAATCGGCGCAGGCTACGCTCGCAGGCGGCTTGAACACCCTTGGAGCTGGCGTTGTGGGGGTAGACCTTGCTGACCAGATACACCTCTTCTCGCCGGTCACGGATCGCTTGGCCAACGACTTCTTCAGAACCGCCCTCGGCATACATCTCTGCGGTATCGATCAGCGTCATGCCCAGATCCAGCCCTTCACGCAGCGCTCTGACCTCAGCCTGCCGCTGCCCAGCATCCTCGCCCATATGCCAGGTGCCCTGGCCTATACGAGGTACGCTGTCTCCGCCTAGCTCAATCGTCTGCATATCGCTATCTCCTAGTGTATCTCTTGCAGTGATGCTTTTCTGACTGCCTGCTGTGATCGCAGTTCATGGGGCAAAAACCAGCACCTTGCGCGAGCCTGCACGTTCTACGCTATCAGGCAGCCTCTTAATCCGAAACTACGGTCTTTCGCTATCGATGTGTGGATCGTAAGTTTCTCTGCTGGTGGTGCCCAAGGCCTGCTCGTAGGTGGCGTACTGCCTGCGAGAAGATATTTTAGAATGTCCTAAATTTAGTTCTGCTTGATAAATGCTGCTTAACTCTTCAATGTCACTTGGCCCTTTGAATATAGGAGAAATGCAATGGAACCCCCCCTGTTTGTTCAAAAGCAGCTTACCCAAACACTACTGGCAAGCTGTATTGCCAGTGCTGCGGCAGTTGGTTATATCGGCAGCGCTGCGGCCAACGATTCGCCTGAATATGATGCTGAATTGTCCGGTTTCGAATACGCCTATCCGGTAGAGCGATTTAATTTCAGCTCCCAGGGCCAGGATATGCAGATGGCTTACCTGGATATTGCGCCCGAAGAGGGCAGTGCAAATGGCAGAACGGTAGTGCTGATGCATGGCAAGAACTTCTGTGCGGGTACTTGGGAAGGCACTATTGAAGCATTGCATGACGACGGATACCGGGTCATCGCATCGGATCAGGTGGGCTTCTGTAAGTCCACCAAGCCTGAACACTACCAGTTCAGCTTTCATCAGCTAGCGACTAACACCCATGCATTGCTGGAAGAGCTTGAAGTGGGGCAGGCCACTGTCATGGGGCACTCCATGGGCGGCATGTTGGCTACGCGCTATGCACTGATGTATCCGGAGCAGACCGAGCAGTTGGTGATGGTCAACCCGATTGGCCTGGAAGACTGGAAAGCCCTCGGTGTGCCCTATCAGAGCATCGACGATGGCTATCAGGCCGAGCTGGGTAAAACAGCTGAAGGCATCCGTGCCTATCAGGAGTCCACTTACTATGTGAACACCTGGGAGCCTGAATACGATCGTTGGGTCGAGATGCTGGCTGGCATGTATGCAGGGGAAGATAAGGAATTAGTGGCCTGGAACCAGGCGCTAACCTCGGACATGGTCTTCACCCAGCCGGTGGTACACGAGTTTGAACAGTTGCAAGTGCCAACACTGTTACTGATTGGTGAGAAAGACAATACCGCGATCGGTAAAGCGCAGGCACCAGAAGACCTCCAGGAGACCCTTGGCCGTTACGACGTGCTTGGCGAACAGGCGGCTGAAGCTATTCCGCAAGCAACGCTGGTCGAGTTTCCAGACTTGGGCCACTCACCGCAAATCCAAGAGCCCGAGCGTTTTCATGAGGAACTGCTCAAAGGCTTGGCAGACCAGTAGCTGCAGGGCCAATTGCTGGGGAAAAACAGCTAGACCGTTGTAGTAACTCAAAACGGACAAGCACGAGCACTTTACACCAGCTCGTGCTTGTCAGGCGTTAGCTGAAGGCGGTTACGATCATGCTGAGTACGCCCCTGCAAATAGCTACAGCCGTCACGCTTTTCATGGGGCGCTACTAGGTCGGTTGAACCTTGTTAGCTCTAAATTGCGATTCAACGTTGATGGCATGAAAGAAGCGCTGACGGAAATTAGGTCTTAGGATATTTAAGCTATCATCATCGAAAACGCTTGGGCCGAGCTATCAACATGACCGATCCCAATGGCAACCGAGTTGAAATCCGGGATGAAGCTGATTTCATACGCCAGATCAATACTTAACAAACGATTGCTACACAATGGCGTTTATCCATTACTTCACGGCTCCAAACCAGCGCATGAGTCGGGCGTTATACTTTTTTGCCGCACCTTTTCTACTATGATGTAATACATTGTAGTCACAAACGTTGAGGATGCCGCCATGAGTGTCACTACCGTTCGTCTTCAGGCAGACGTTGAGCAACGTCTGGAAGCCATTGCTAGTCGGCTCCATCGGAGCAAAGGCTGGGTAATCAATCAAGCGCTATTAGAATACATTGAAAAACAAAAGCTTGAGCAAGAGCGCTGGACCCAAACGCTTGAAGCGATGGAATCTGCTGCTCAGGGAAAAGTCGTTGATGCCAGCGAGGTTCACAGTTGGCTTAAAAGCTGGGGTACTGAAAACGAGCAGAATGCGCCGAGATCGGGTAAGTGAAATTGGTCTACACCGATGAAGCTATCGAAGACTTAACCCGCCTAAGAGAGTTTATTTCAGTCCACAACCCTTCTACAGCAGCCAGAATAGCTGCAGATTTGGTTGGCAGAATTGAAGTGCTGACAAACTTTCCTAGTATGGGTACACCAGTGGAATTAGCCCCCACACCTGAATCCGTTCGTGACATGGTGTTTGGCAAATACGTTATCCGCTATTCTGTTCATATTCACACCATCATTGTTCTTCAGGTATGGCATAGGCTTGAAGGTGAGCGATAGCAGTTTGACCAGCAACTTTATAAGAGCATTTAAGCTTTCTGCCTGCCGATTATCCCATCAATCCTGATGGTAGGGCTGTCGATATTATGTAGATCCAAACTTCAAAAATTACAGGTACCTCAATGGCCTTACTTACTGAGTGTTCGCATAGTTGAGAGGGGGCATCAATGTTTGAAGTAACATCAACCCAACATGTTCTGGCGGTCAAGGATATTGAAAGTACTGAGCGCTATTTTCTCGACAAGCTTGGCTTTTCCGTCCGGTTTCGTGTGGAGGGTTGGTCATTTTTGAGCCTTGATAGTTTTCACATCATGTTAGGCCACTGCCCTGATGAAGTGCCTGCTCGTGATACGCGCGAACATGCGTACTTTGCCTATATAAACTGTGTCGATATAGACGAGATATATCGCGACTATCAGAAACGCGGTGCTGAGATTTTTCAGGTGATAGCTGATAAACCTTGGGGCTTGCGTGAATTTGGTGTGGCGACACCCGAAGGCCACAAAATTATGTTTGGTGAAGACATAGAGCCATTAAGTAATTCATAGCCACTTTATGTAGCGGATGCTAGCCGTTCATTGCGGTACAGAGATACCTAAAACACAGCAGCTAATTTGCGATACCACGGCACTCCTTTGCCGCTTCCAGACTCCTTCCCGCTTACATTGCTACTATCTAACGATTAACAACTACTTCACACCAGCTCGCGCTTATCCCGTCGTGCCACACGAATGTCTTTGACGGTGGCGATGCCGATGATCGCGAAAATAACCAAAGAAATCAGCGGCCAGATCATGACATATGATCCTAATATAAAGGTTTGCATGTGCTTTCCTATTGTCTCGCTGGTGCACGATGGCGCACCAGCAGGTGAAGGGATTTCAGCGTGATACTGCGCTTAGCCCTGAGTTGCAGGCTTGGCCGGGTCGTAATTGATCACTTTTTGATCGATCTGGGCAAAGTCGAACCTGCTTGAACTCATCAAACTGAGGCCAATGCACACTATGGTGCTAACGCCGTAGGCCATTAACGAGGCCATTAGTACCGTGTAGTCCTGCAGGAAGCCGATAAAGAAGTAGGCCAGCACGATAGCGCTGATGGCGCCGACGATTAAGCCGACCCTGCGTCCGCAGAACCCGAAGGCCATTAAGCCGAGAACCACACCACCACCCACAGCGGCGAGTAACTCAAACAACACCGCGATCGCACCGATCATGGGCAACAACTCGAAGCGTGCGACGCAGAACATCACCAGCCCCGCGATTACCGCAGAGGTAAAGGCCGTATTGGTCACACGATCCCAGAAGCAACTGGCGATGACTGGGAACACAATTGCGCCCCAAAGTGCGCCAACAAAGACCAGCATGATCAGAATATCCATCGAGAAGCTGGCGAGAATCACCCCAATCAGCGTCGCGACGATCATGGTTAGCCTGCCGATAAACAGCATCTTGGTGGGATCGGGTTTGTTTTTGGCGATGTTCTTGCCGTACACATCGGCCATCACTATCGCGGACATGGCGGAGAGGTCCGAGTCAGCGGTAGAGGAGAGCGAGCCAATCACCAGAATAAAGAACAGCCCGATAAACACCGGCGATAGGTACATTGAAACCATCTGCGGGATCAAGTTATTCATGTCGCCACCGATGGGCTCCATACCAGTCATCAGTGCCATTAAACCAATCATGCCCAAGCCAATAACAATCGCCCCATAACCAATGGTCGCGGTAATAAAGGTCGGTTTAATGTGGTCTTCACGCACGGCGAATAGCCGCTGGGAGATGGTCTGGTTGCCAATGGCGTAGGCCAGCACCGCCACAAAGAAGGGCGCACCTTGATTGAGAATGGCATCCATCGAGAACAGGTTGGCTTGTTCTGGCGTGAGAAGACTCATGCCGTCTGAGAGCGTTTCCGGGCCACCGAGGGCGAACATCACCGCCGGAATAATCAGGATAGCAACCGCCATCATTGCCATTAGCTGGGCAAAATCCGTGAGCACCGAAGCGCGAAACCCTGACCACAGCGTGTAGGAGAGCACCCCGACCCCGGCGATAATGACACCAGCTTGAAACGAGAGTGGGGAGAGCACTGAGACCAGTGCGCCGGAGGCTGTAAAGTTAACCATCAGGCTAATAATGCTGCCCAGGATGTTAGACGAGGCGAGAATCAACTGGCTGGAAGAGCCGTGCCGCGCATGGATAAGCTCACCCAGCGTATGGGCATTGGGGGCCAGTTTGCGAAAACGACGCCCAAAGGGGTAGATGAACAGAATCATCAACGCGCCCCACAGCCCGTAGTGCAAGGGGCCAGAAATGCCGTAGGTGTAACCTGAGGTGGCGGCGCCGTAAAACGAGGCCGCCCAGATCCAGGTAGCGGTCATACTGGCAGCGCCAAGACCAAAACCGATCTGGTGGTTGGACACCATGAATGCGTCGGTATTCTCCTTTTTCTTCTTGATCAGCAGGGTCAGCAGGTAAGTGCCGCCATAAAAAAACACCAGCAAAGCGAGGACAGTCATGGTCGAGAACTGATAGAAATTTTCT
>NZ_JAKVTW010000060.1 GCF_022489065.1 Vreelandella neptunia
CCTGGATTCATAGAATAACCGCAGCACTTTGGATCACACAGTAGAGGAAGGAGGGCCAGCGCCGGTACCCTCTCGACTTTACCGACCAAAGTGAAGCAGAGCATGGGATACCGACAGCTGACCCAGACCCAACGATACCAAATTTTTGCTTATCTTGAGACCGGCATCAGCCAGCGACAAATAGCCAAGGCTATTGGGGTTCACAGCAGCACCATTAGCCGGGAGATAAAGCGCAATGGGCTTACTGCTGGCTATGCGCCTGAGCAGGCGCAATCAAGAAGTGATCAGCGCCGACGCACCGCCTGGAAAGTGACGAAGCGACTGCCCAGCCTGATTCGCTGGGTCACTGATCAACTGATGGACGAATGGAGCCCCCAGCAAATTAGTGGCTTCATGGCGAATGCCAACGGCGTTTGCGTCAGCCATCAGTGGATCTATGCGCTAATCTGGGACGACAAGAAACGCGGCGGCGAATTATGGAAGCGACTCCGGCTACCACGCCAGCGGCGCTATCAGCGCCGACTGGCCAAGCATGCGGGATTGGGCAAAATTCCACACCGGGTAGGCATTGAACAGCGTCCCGCCGAAGCGGAAGAAAGGCGCCATATCGGCCATTGGGAAGGCGATACGGTGCTCAAAGGCCACAAAGAATCTGGCCTGGTGACCCTGGTCGAGAGACGCAGCGGTTACCTCTTGGCAGCGCGCCTGTCGACGATCACGGCCACTGGAACGGCCAAAGCGATGACCCGTTTATTAAAACCACGCCGAGGCGCAGTGCAGACCATCACCTTGGATAACGGGTCGGAATTCGCCGAGCACCGAGAGGTTGCCAAGGCCGTCTCGGCCAAGACCTTTTTTTGCGACCCGTACCGCTCATGCCAGCGTGGCACTAATGAAAACACCAACGGCCTGATCCGCCAATATTTCCCGAAAGGGACGGACTTCCGAAAGGTGAGCGACTCAGCACTGAGGAGAGTCGTTGCCAAGTTGAACAATCGCCCCAGAAAACGCTTGGGGTATCGGACACCGGCACAAGTGTTCCTGGGAGAGTATTCAGGGGCGCTGAAAACCGCGGGTGCTGCGCTTAATGTTTGAATTCAGG
>NZ_JAKVTW010000061.1 GCF_022489065.1 Vreelandella neptunia
TGTAGTGGTCAAGTAAAACTGGCCACCGGTTTATAGTTAACCCAGTATTTTTCCTCTGCCTGATTTGGACTCATACCACCGTTATGTTGGTGAGGCCTAAGCTGGCTGTAATACCCGATTAAATAGTTCACGATATGATGCTGCCCCTGCAAGAATGAGCGATAGCCGTACGTTGGCACCCATTCAACTTTTAAGCTCCTGAAGAACCTCTCCATTGGCGCATTATCCCAGCAGTTCCCACGTCGGCTTAGACTTTGTTTTATCTGACATTTCCAGAGCGTCTGACGGAACTTGCGGCTCGTATAATGACTGCCCTGGTCGCTGTGGAACATAACCCCTTTTGGCCGCCCACGACTCTCATAAGCCATTTTTAATGCACTGCTGGTGAGTTCACTATCGGGTGACAACGACATTGACCAGCCAATCATTTTCCTAGCAAATAAGTCCATGACAACGGCTAGATAAGCCCAGCGATTGCCAGTCCAGATATACGTGACGTCGCCACACCAAACCTGGTTGGGTGCCTCGACGTTAAACTGTCGCTCTAAGTGGTTCGGTATCTCAACATGCTCATCACCTGTTTTCTTGTAGGTGTGCCCAGGAACTTGGCAGCTAACTAAACCAAGCTTTTCCATCAGGCGGCCAGCGCGATAGCGGCTTAACGGAACATTCTGCCTTGTCGCCATCTCTGCAATGCTGCGCGCACCTGCAGAGCCTTCGCTCTCGCGAAATAGCTCTCTGACCTTGGCTATTTCCTTGGCTTTCGTGGCACACACAGGTCTTTTTGAACGTTGTCTCCAGTATTTAAAACTGCTGCGATGCACGCCAAACACGTCACACAGTTTTTTTACCGGGTAGCTCGTCTTGAGCTTCTCGATC
>NZ_JAKVTW010000062.1 GCF_022489065.1 Vreelandella neptunia
GCCTTCGGGAAAGTGTTGCCTAGCGTCATCATTCGATAGCGATGGCGAGATGATGACATCGTCACCATTTTGCCAGTCAACGGGGGTGGCCACTTTGTGCTTGTCAGTTAGCTGAAGCGAATCGAGAACCCGCAGTATCTCGTCGACATTACGTCCTGTGCTGGGTGGATACGTCAAAGTGAGACGAATTTTCTTGTCAGAATCGATGATGAAGACCGTACGCACCGTCAGTTTGGGGTCGGCTTTGGGATGGATCATTCCATAAAGCTTCGCTACCACCTGATCTTCGTCAGCCAGCAAGGGGTAGTTCAGGGCCGTGCCCTGAGTCTGTTCAATATCCCCCGCCCAGTCGTGGTGAGAGCTGAGGGGATCCACCGAAACCCCAACCAGTTTGGCACCCCGCTGGGTGAATTCGTTCTTTCGCTTGGCAAACGCGCCCAGTTCTGTGGTGCATACTGGCGTAAAATCAGCGGGGTGCGAGAACAGCACCGCCCAGCTGTCGTCAAGCCATTGGTGAAAGTTGACCGTGCCTTGCGTGGATTCGATCGTGAAGTTTGGTGCTGTCTCGCCCAGTTGTAGCGCCATGGAAATGTCCTCATGTCATTCATTGAGTAGCCACCATAACTTTGAAGTCAACTTTAAGGTCAAGCTTGATGTGTAATATTTGCAATTCGATAGGAGACAAATAATTTGTCAATAAAGGTTGACCTTAAAGCAGCTGTAAGCCTTAAAATTCTTACGGCGCTAAAATGGATATGATAGGAGGTAGCACCATGGGATTGGTATCAATACCCTTGTTGGCC
>NZ_JAKVTW010000063.1 GCF_022489065.1 Vreelandella neptunia
ACCTTCGGGAAAGTGTTGCTTGGCGTCATCATTTGATAGCGATGGCGAGATGATGACATCGTCACCGTTTTGCCAGTTAACGGGCGTGGCCACTTTGTGTTTGTCGGTTAACTGCAGCGAATCAAGAACCCGCAGTATCTCGTCGACATTACGTCCTGTGCTGGGTGGATACGTCAAAGTGAGACGAATTTTCTTGTCAGAATCGATGATGAAGACCGTACGCACCGTCAGTTTAGGGTCGGCTTTCGGGTGAATCATTCCATACAGCTTCGCCACCACCTGATCTTCGTCAGCCAGCAAGGGGTAGTTCAGAGCTGCGCCCTGAGTCTGTTCAATATCCCTCGCCCAGTCGTGGTGAGAGCTAAGTGGATCCACCGAAACCCCAACCAGTTTGGCTCCTCGCTGGTTGAATTCGAGCTTTCGCTTGGCAAACGCGCCCAGTTCTGTGGTGCATACTGGCGTAAAATCAGCGGGGTGCGAGAACAGCACCGCCCAGCTGTCGTCAAGCCATTGATGAAAGTTGACCGTACCTTGTGTAGATTCGATCGTGAAGTTTGGTGCTGTCTCGCCCAGTTGTAGCGCCATGGAAATGTCCTCATGTTATTCATTGAGTAGCCACCATAACTTTGAAGTCAACTTTAAGGTCAAGCTTGATGTGTAATATTTGCAGTTCGGTAGGAGGCAAATAATTTGCCAATAAAGGTTGACCTTAAAGCAACTGTAAGCCTTAAAATTCTTATGGCGCTAAAATGGACATGATATGAGGTAGCACCATGGAATTGGTATCAATTCCCTTGTTGGCT
>NZ_JAKVTW010000064.1 GCF_022489065.1 Vreelandella neptunia
ATTAAATAGTTCACGATATGATGCTGCCCCTGCAAGAATGAGCGATAGCCATACGTTGGCACCCATTCAACCTTTAAGCTCCTGAAGAAACGCTCCATTGGCGCATTATCCCAGCAGTTACCACGTCGGCTTAGGCTTTGTTTTACCTGGCATTTCCAGAGTGTCTGACGGAACTTACGGCTCGTATAATGACTGCCCTGGTCGCTGTGGAACATAACCCCTTTTGGTCGCCCACGGCTCTCATAAGCCATTTTCAATGCGCTGCTGGTGAGTTCACTATCGGGCGACAACGACATCGACCAGCCAATCGTTTTCCTAGCAAATAAGTCCATGACAACGGCTAGATAAGCCCAGCGTTTGCCAGTCCAGATATATGTGACGTCGCCACACCAAACGCGGTTGGGCGCCTCAACGTTAAACTGACGCGCTAAGTGGTTCGGTACCTCAACATGTTCATCACCTGTATTCTTGTAGGTGTGCCCAGGCACTTGGCAGCTAATTAGGCCAAGCTTTTCCATCAGGCGGCCAGCGCGATAGCGACTTAACGGCACATCCTGCCTTGTCGACATCTCTGCGATGCTGCGCGCCCCTGCAGAGCCTTCGCTCTCGCGAAATAGCTCTCTGACCTTGGCTATTTCCTTAGTCTTCGTGGCACACACAGGTCTTTTTGAACGTTGTTTCCAGTATTTAAAGCTGCTGCGATGTACGCCAAACACGTCACACAGTTTTTTTACCGGGTAGCTCGTCTTGAGTTTCTCGATT
>NZ_JAKVTW010000065.1 GCF_022489065.1 Vreelandella neptunia
GGCTTCATGGCCAATGCCAACGGGGTCTGCGTAAGCCATCAATGGATCTATGCGTTAATCTGGGACGACAAGAAGCACGGTGGAACATTATGGAAACGGCTCCGACTGCCACGCCAGCGGCGCTACCAGCGCCAATTGGCTAAGCGGGCGGGGTTAGGCAAAATCCCGCACCGAGTAGGCATTGAGCAGCGCCCTGCCAAGGTGGAAGAACGGCGCCATATCGGACATTGGGAAGGCGACACGGTGCTTAAGGGCCACAAAGAATCTGGACTGGTGACCCTGGTCGAAAGACGCAGTGGCTACCTCTTGGCAGCGCGGCTGCCAACAATCACCGCCACTAGAACGGCTCAGGCAATGACGCGGTTATTGGCACCACGCCGAGGGGCAGTGCACACCATCACTTTGGATAATGGGTCGGAATTCGCTGAGCACCGGAAAGTTGCCAAGGCCGTCTCGGCTAAGACCTATTTTTGCGACCCGTACCGCTCATGCCAGCGTGGTACTAATGAAAACACCAATGGTCTGATTAGGCAGTATTTTCCTAAAGGTACTGACTTCCGCAAAGTGACCAATGCCGAGCTACGAAGTGTCGTCAATAAGCTAAACGATAGACCAAGAAAGCGGCTGGGATACCGAACCCCAGCCCAGGTGTTCTTAGG
>NZ_JAKVTW010000066.1 GCF_022489065.1 Vreelandella neptunia
TTTTGGTTGAGTTCCAGCATTTTCGAGTATATTTTTTCTTCAGCCTCGTCTTGGGTCGCTAGGCTTACTTCCCCATTTATGTACCTATAAAGGCCATCTTCCTCTTTTGCTACGATCACGTATGACCAATCTTTATCAAAAGGGTCTCGTATTACCGTTCCTGCAATATCAATACCATTACTTTTGAACCAAGATTTTTCAGGAAAGAATCCCATCTTGTCGATGTCCAATGAATCGAATTCTTCTCTAGATATCCGATGGATACTCATAACTCTCCTTGAACCTAACGCTTTTGTTTAGCGGCGACTACGAAGCACAGCGTAGTAGGCGTCCGGTGGAGGGCCGCAGGCCCGGAACAAACTACAACAACTGATTAAGAAATATGGCCTAATAGCGCTCCGTAAATGACGATCAATACGCCAAACACCTGCTGCTTTAATCCGCCAAGGGTGGTGTTATCCAGTTTACCCTCGACACCTCGAATGCCAGCCTGATTTTCAGCGATTTTAGATAAAAGCTCATTTTTCACATCAGATACTAGGCTTTTTACAGCCTCTTCCCTCTGGTGCATTTCCTTGTAGGCTTCGTCAACTTGACGCTCAAGCTCCTCGACCCTCTCCTCCAAGGTAATCGCTCTACGCTTTACT
>NZ_JAKVTW010000067.1 GCF_022489065.1 Vreelandella neptunia
AGTCGCTAGCCAGGCGATTCGATTCTACGAAAAAGAGAGACTTATGCCTCCTCCGAGGAGGACCGATGCCAACTATCGGCGTTACCCATTAGAAGCCGTGGATCGGTTGCAGTTTATCGTTCATGCCAAGCAGTGGGGCTTCACGCTACAAGAGATTCGGGAGCTGTTAATGCTTCAGGATGCTAATGGCGACCGGGCACAAGCTAAACGCATCGCCGGCGAGAAGCTGCATAAAGTGCGCGAGCAGATCAAACACCTCACGCGGATTGAAGCCGTATTATCGAAAACATTGAGTGAGTGTGCAGGCGAAGGGCCTATGCAGGAAGGCTGCCCGATTGTTGAAGCTATCGCTGAGCAGACTGAATGATTGGGCATTTTCTCGACAGCGAACATGGGAATCAAGTTTGCCTATCGGGTCGTCGATAAATTAACAGGGAGATCGTCATTATGACGCAACACGTCGACATCGAGATTCGTGGTATGTCCTGTGCTTCCTGTGTTGGGCGTGTGGAGCGTGCACTCAGCCAGCAGCCAGGAGTGATCAACGCTCAAGTAAACCTCGCCACACAGAAGGCGGCTATCCAGGTCGAAGCAGGTACCGCAACCGCTAACCTACTCAAT
>NZ_JAKVTW010000068.1 GCF_022489065.1 Vreelandella neptunia
GTTGAGTAGGCTAGTGGTCGCGGTACCTGCTTCGACCTGGATAGCCGCCTTCTGTGCGGCGAGGTTCACTTGAGCGTTGATCACGCCTGGCTGCTGGCTGAGTGCGCGCTCCACACGCCCAACACAGGAAGCACAGGACATACCACGAATCTCGATATCGACGTATTGCGCCATAATGACGATCTCCCTGTTAATTTATCGACGACCCGGTAGGCAAACTTGATTCCCATGTTCGCTATCGAGAAAATGCCCGATCATTCAGTCTGCTCAGCGATAGCTTCAACAATCGGGCAGCCTTCCTGCATAGGCCCTTCGCCTGCACACTCACTCAATGTTTTCGATAATACGGCTTCAATCCGCGTGAGATGTTTGATCTGCTCTCGCACCTTGTGCAGCTTCTCGCTGGCGATGCGTTTAGCTTGCGCCCGGTCGCCATTAGCATCCTGAAGCATTAACAGCTCCCGAATCTCTTGTAGCGTGAAGCCCCACTGCTTGGCATGGACGATAAACTGCAACCGATCCACAGCTTCCAGTGGGTAACGCCGATAGTTGGCATCGGTCCTCCTCGGAGGAGGCATAAGTCTCTCTTTTTCGTAGAATCGAATCGCCTGGCTAGCGACC
>NZ_JAKVTW010000069.1 GCF_022489065.1 Vreelandella neptunia
TACAGTGCGAGCCACTCGTCCCATTCGCGGTCGTCCAGCAGGCGGCCTTCGCGGTATAAAAAGGCTTGGATGTCGTGATAGCTAATGCTCATGTCACTTCTCTCCTCTCTTCAGGCGCTGGGCGCTTAGGCAGACGCGGTGGCGATAAACTGGCTGCGCTCTTTGTCGATGGCGCGCAGCATTTCGTCGACCCAGTGCTTGTGGTGCAGCACGTAGAGCCCTTCGTCTTCCGGTGAGGCGCCGCTGAGCAGGGGCTTCATGTCGATCGCCTGGGCCGTTTCGTCGGCGCCTTCGATCCACTGTTGGGCCCCGCGGGAGAGGTCGTTCCATTCCGCCAGCGCGCCGTTGTAACCTTCCTGGCAGGCGCGGAACTCTTCCAGGTCGTCGGGGGTGCCCATGCCGGAGACGTTGAAGAAGTCTTCGTACTGACGGATACGGACTTCCCGGTCTTCGGCGGCTTCACCTTTGGGCGCGAAGCAGTAAATCGTGACTTCGGTTTTATCCACGGCGACCGGGCGAATCACGCGGATTTGCGTGGAGAACTGATCCATCAAATAAACGTTGGGGTAGAGGCAGAGGTTGCGCGTCTGGTTGACGATGGAGTCGGCCCGGGCATCGCC
>NZ_JAKVTW010000007.1 GCF_022489065.1 Vreelandella neptunia
CTTTGTGTTTAACATCTTGCCGTTCTCTCTTCGCAATCGTGAGCATCTGGAGATATCAAAAGCGGTCTTCGAGGAAACCGGCCTGCCATGCCGAATCGCGTTAGATGGCATCGGTGAGAGCCAAGAAATGCGCAAGCAATGGAGGGAAACGCTAGAATGCGCAGAGTTCGCTATCGCAGATCTGTCTCAGATCAGAGATGCTTGTTTGTTTGAGGCTGGTGTAGTCCTTGGTCTTAGAAAGAAGCTATTCCTCTTGGCTCACAAGAGCGCTCCGTCTATTCCGTACGGACTCGATGACGCTCCAATGATTGTCTACCAATCCCGCGCAGATCTGTCACGCGTCGTAAGAGAGCAATGCTGTGCTGAGTATAAACGCAAGGTGTATAACCTTGACCCCGAACTGATTTCCCCTAGTTCTATTTCTAAGAACGGGGGAGGAATCCCAAAGTGGTTTTCTAATGACCCTGACTCTAGAACTGCGTCGAGCAAGCTAGGACTTTCATGTTGGTTGGGTAGCATCGCTCTTGCGCTGGTTCTTTGGTCCGCGTTGGTCTGGGCTGGCTCGTCAGACTCTCCAGCTACTTTCGTTGGTGTAGGCCTTACCGCATTATTCGGATTGGGCGCCCAGACTAGGGAGGTTCGACAGTTCCTTGAATTGAGACTCATAGAGCGAGCGAACAAAATCTTTGGGTTTTCGGTCGGACTCGCTTTTCTGGCGATGATCTCGTTAGTTGCTGCGTACGCGATGAGGCCATAGCACACGCCGGATTTTTGTTATATCAGCCCCCGCTGAATGTCCGCACTTGGCCGATAGCTGAATTACCCAGCATCTCACTCACCACCAGAGGTGCACAAAACTGGTAAGGTTAAGTGCATTTCCGTTACTGCTTACCAAGGATTTGGCATGGCGAATTCCCAACCATTCATTACGTCAATGCGTTTCTACGACGACCACGCTGATCGATTGTTTGACCAGTACCAGTCCCTGAGTTTTGAAAATGCGCATGGTGAATGGCTGCATCAACTTCCTGAGCAGGCTGGTTTAGCACTAGACGTTGGCGCTGGAAGCGGGCGCGATGCTAAAGCCCTTGCAGAGCGCGGTTGGCAGGTAATGGCGGTAGAGCCAGCAGAAAAGCTGAGAACGTTAGGGCAAAAGTATACGCACGAAAGGGATGTCAGTTGGATTGACGATACTTTGCCTGCTTTAAATTGCATCCGTCAGCTTTCACAGCGCTTTCAACTGATTCTGGTATCAGCGGTGTGGATGCATTTACCACCTAATGAACAGCAACGTGCTTTGCGGGTTCTTAGCTCACTGCTTGCGCCGGGTGGGCTTATGGTAATCACCTGCCGTGAAGGACCGGATAGCAATGAGCGTCAGTTTCATTCGGTCAACATGAGCATGTTGGATAGCTGGGCTCGTGATCTGGCGTTACTCCCCTTGCAGGCAAGCCATAGCGACGACCAGCTTGGGCGCCAAAGTGTTGCTTGGCATCTACGTGTGTTCAGGCTGCCTGATGATGGCTCTGGGGCGCTGCCTTCCCTTCGGCATATTATCGTTAATGACGACAAAGCGTCTTCTTACAAGCTCGGTTTGCTACGCACGCTGACACGCCTTGCCGATAGCGCACCTGGCATAGTGATTTCACGAACAGAAGAATGGGTGACGGTACCTCTGGGAGCAGTAGGTCTCTTCTGGATAAAACTGTACCGTCCCTTATTGATAGAGCGTGATTTGCGCCAATCTCCCGGCGAGAAGGGGTATGGTTTCGCTAAGGATGATTTCTATCGCTTAAAGCAACTATCGCCACATGATCTGCGCATTGGCTCAGCCTTTTATGATCCTCAATGTGCTGCCACTATCATGCGAGCAATCCGCGATGCCTGCCAAACAGTTCTGAAGATGCCTGCTCACTTCACCACCTGGCCCGGCAGCCGGCGGCCTGTATTTGATGGAAGTTATCAAGGGCTACGCATCCGCGAACAGGCTGTTCGACTTGATAGCGCCACGCTGGCTTCTTTCGGAACATTTCGTATCCCTACCTCACTATGGGACTCTATGAGCCGCTACGCCTGCTGGATCGAGCCCGCCATTGTTCATGAGTGGGCTCAGTTAATGCAGCGGTATGACGCCACCTACGATCTCGGTACATTGCATCTCGCCTTGCAGTGGCAAGAAAGTCGCCGTGACACACAGCAGGCGCGTCAACTGGTCACTCAACGTTTACATGAACCGGCTCCACTGTCTTGCGTCTGGTCACAAAATGATCTGCACAGGCAAAATTACGCTATCGACCACTGCTTTCCCTGGTCGCGCTGGAACAACAATGATCTATGGAATTTGCTGCCAGCGACAGCAAAAGCCAATCAATCCAAATCGGATCGACTGCCTGCAGCTCAAGTGATGCAAAAGGCTAAACAGGACATTATGCACTGGTGGCAATATATCGATGCCAGTACAGTCAGTCAGCAATTTCGTGATGAAGCTGCCGTAGCACTGCCGCTTGCCACGCCAACATCTTCTCTGGATGTAATTTTTAACAGCGCATTACTACAACGCCAACGCTTGAAGGCGAATCAGCAACTTGCGGAATGGATGGGGGTGCACTGATAAGCCTGTGCCACACCTTGTGTCAGGTAAGAGCTAAAGGTCATTAGCTTGATGACAGGTATTAGCTCAAATGTTGACGAGCTTGGCACACTGATGACACAGATTTGACACACGCAAAACAAAAGGGCTTACGCGTTAACGTAAGCCCTTGAAATGATGGCGCGCCCGGCAGGATTTGAACCTGCGACCCTCGGCTTCGGAGGCCGATACTCTATCCAACTGAGCTACGGGCGCTTGTGGGTGCGTATCGTAACCGTGCGGGGCGGCTGTGTCCAGCCGCGAAGCGGTTTTGCGGGCTTGTTCAATTGACCCTTTTCCCATCTCTAGTGCATGCTTTGGAAGCACTTCTGCACCTTAGAAAAATCGGGAACACAATAATATGAAAACATTTGCACGTAGCACGCTGGCACTGGGCATCTCACTGGCGCTGGTAAGCGCCGCTAACGCCGCTGATTTTGCTGATATGGACCCCGTCACCCTGCGCCTGGCCCACGTGGTCAACGAGCAGGATGGCTTTCATATCGCCGCCACCAAATTTGAAGAGCTGGTGGAAGAGCGCACCGACGGCAAGGTGGATATCGAGATCTACCCCAATGCCTCATTAGGTGACGAGCGCACGCTGCTGGAAGGCATGCAGATCGGCACCGTCGATATGGGCGTGATTACCAACGGTCCGGTCGCCAACTTCGTTGAAGAGATGGCGGTATTTGAACTGCCGTTCCTGTTCCCTTCCCCGGAAGCCGCTTACGAAGTACTCGATGGCCCGATTGGCCAGGAACTGCTCGATAAGCTTTCTGAAGTGAATCTGAAAGGCATGGCCTACGCCGAGCGCGGCTTCCGCAACCTGACCAACAGCGAGCGGGCGATTAACACGCCGGAAGACCTGGACGGCCTGCGCATCCGCGTGATGGAGAACCCGGTCTACACCGACACCTTCCGCGAGCTGGGCGCCAACGCCATCCCCATGGCGTGGACAGAAGCGCTTACCGCCATGCAACAAGGCACCATCGACGGTCAGGAAAACCCGGTGAACGTAATTCACTCGTTCAACCTGGATGAAACCCAGAACTACATGACCCTTTCCCGCCACACCTACGCCCCGGCGATTTTTGTGATGGGTATGCCCGCCTGGAACCAACTGCCGGAAAACGCCCAAGAGGTACTACTAGCGGCGGCACAGGAAGCCGCAGAGCATGAGCGCCAGGTGAATGCAGAGATGGAAAGCGAACAGCTGCAGGCCCTGCGCGATGCAGGCATGGAGATCAACGACAATCCGGATATGGAAGCCTTCCAAGCCGCCGTGGCGCCGGTGTATGAGAAGTACGGCGAGCAGTTCGGTGATTACCTGCCGCGCATCCAGGAGGCGCTCAAGTAAGTGACCACCACGACTCAACCGCTGTTAAAGCTGCTGCGTCGAATCGAGCACGGGCTGGATGCCATCATCCAGCCCGTGGTCTTTGCGGGCATGGCGGCGCTGATTGGGGTGATTACCCTGCAGATTGTCTCCCGGGTGCTGTTCACTGCGGTGGGCTGGACCGAAGAGGTCGCCCGCTTTCTGCTGGTATGGATCACCTTTTTGGCCGGCACGCTGGCGTTTCAACGCGGGCGGCACATTGCCGTGACCTTTGCGGTAGATGCCCTACCCGGTCGCCTGCGCCAAATCGCCCGCATTGCCGCCCTGCTGATCGTGCTGGCGTTTATGATCGCACTGATCGTGATCGGCTACCGCTATATGCAGGTGCAGAGCTTTCAAAAATCCGCCTCGCTGCGGCTGTCGATGACCTACGTCTACGCGGTGATGCCGATCTGCGCGGCGATCATGGCGTGGTATGCGCTGGTCGATATCATTGAACTGCTGCTAGGCGACGAGACGACCCACACCCAGGAGGAGCCGCTATGACGCTGCTGCTGTTTGGGCTGTTCTTCCTGTTTATGCTGCTGGGCGTGCCGATTGCCTTTGCGATTGGCGCCAGCACGCTTTATGCCCTGCACCAATCCGGCGTGCCGCTAATGGTGGTCACCCAGCAGATGTTCCAGGGCATCAACTCCTTCGCCCTGGTCGCCATCCCCATGTTTATCCTGGCCGGAGATTTAATGGCTCAGGGTAAGGTGAGCGAAAAGCTGGTCAGCTTTGCCGATTCGTTAGTGGGCTTTATGCGCGGCGGGCTGTCGGTGGTCTCGGTGATGGCGGGCATGTTCTTTGCGGCGATTTCCGGCTCTGGCGCCGCGACCACGGCGGCGGTGGGCTCAAGCCTGGTGCCGGAGCTCAAGCGCAAAGGCTACGACCCGGCTTCAGCGGCCAGCTTGATCGCCGCCAGCGGCACGATAGGGGTGGTGATCCCGCCCTCGGTGCCGATGATCATCTACGCGGTGATCGCCCAGCAGTCCGTCTCCAAGCTGTTTTTAAACGGCTTTTTGCCGGGGCTGGCGATGGGGTTAGGGTTGATGGCCATTGCGATTGCCCAGGCCTACAAGCGCCAATACCCCAAGGGCACACCGCTGTCGCTAGCAACCATCTGGCATACCTTTAAAGACGCCAGCTGGGGGCTGATGACCCCGGTGATTATCCTCGGCGGTATCTTCTCGGGGATATTCACGCCATCAGAAGCGGCAGTAGTGGCGGTGAACTACGCCATGCTGGTGTCGCTGTTCGTGTACCGCGACCTAACCCTGCCGCAGGCTTATAAGCTGCTGATCCGTTCGGCGATGACTACTGCGGTGATTATGCTGGTGATTGCCATGTCGGCGGTGCTGAGCTGGACGCTCTCAAGCTGGCAGGTGCCGGGGGCAATTGCCCAGGCGGTGCTGTCGCTCTCTACCAACCCTTACGTGATTATGCTGCTGATCGTGGGGATTATTCTGCTCACCGGGGTGTTTATCGAAACCGCCAGTGCGCTGATTATTCTCACTCCGGTGCTGCTGCCGCTGGTGCTGCAGTTGGGGATTGATCCGATCCACTTTGGTTTGATTATCGTGGTGGGGCTTTCCATCGGCATGATTACCCCACCGGTGGCGATTAATCTGTATGTGGCGTCCTCGATTACTCAGCTGCCGCTAGAGCGCATTACGCGGGCGATCATTCCTTATCTGCTGGGGCTGATTGGCGTGCTGCTATTAGTGGTTTACGTGCCGATCTGGATGGGCTGGTCCGGCAATTAACTACGGCCAGCGTCATCTGCTCTGGCGTTAACGCAACGGAGCTTGCCATTGGCAAGCCCCATTTTTGCTTTATACGCAGCTATTTAGCTAAAAAATGCTGGTTTCATAACCTGGGTTAAGGTTATGACAAGCAGATACGTTCAAGGTGGAGGGGTGGTGGCCAAGGATGGCCCGTTTTAAGCAAGTCGCTTAACCACGATCTTCGGTTGCCCTGACCTATTTACCGCCTGGTCAGGGCGACCTTTTTGCTTTAGGGCTCCCCGTTAAGAACGCCTTTTTGCAGCCGTCATTTCTACCCCGCCCGTTAAATCCTGACTTCTTCGCTATTCGCCCTTGTTACTTGCTAACGCCATCAGCGTATCATGCTCCAAGTGAATAAGGAGAATAGCCAGCATGGATCGAAAATACTCATTTTTAAGCGCTGTCTTGCTCCTGCTCCCTAGGCTAGCTCACTTTTCTTGGCGGGTATTGCGTAACTTCCTAAAAAATCACGGTATCCTGCTGGCAGGCGGGGTGGGCTACAATATTTTGCTCTCCATCGTGCCGCTTTTTGCCGTGCTCGTGGTGTTCTTAACGCAGGTCGTTGATCAGCAGCACCTTCTCAATGTGCTCGCCATTCAGGCCCGCCATATGGCGCCCGCCCACGCGGAAGTGCTGCTCGAGGCTGTGCGCAGCCTGCTCGATTCACGAGATGTGATCGGCATTCTGAGCTTCCCCGTGCTACTACTGTTCAGCTCCTTTGCCTTTCGCATGCTTGAAGACGCCCTGGCGATCATTTTCCATGCGCCGGAGAGCCCGCACATCAAGCGAAGACTATGGGTCTCGGTGATGCTGCCATATGCGTTTATGGTGGTACTCGGGGCAGGGCTGATGGTTCTCACCCTGGTGGTTACCCTGGCCAGTTCGCTCAATACGTTGGTATTTTTACTGTTTGCACGCGAACTCCCGTTGGCGAGTTTTTCTGAACCTGTGCTCAACCTGACCAGTTTTATTGGCGTTTTTCTTATGTTCAGCGCTATCTATAAAGTGCTTCCAGTGGTGCGCATTGCCATACGCCGAGCAGTGGTGGGCGGGTTCGTGGCGGCGCTGCTTTGGGAGGGCGTCAGGCTGTTACTGGTCTACTATTTTGCCAATCTTTCGTTCGTTAACGCCGTTTATGGCTCCCTGGCAGCGCTGGTCATCGTGCTGATTAGTTTGGAGGTAGGCGCCATCATTTTGCTACTGGGCGCCCAGGTGATTGCCGAACTAGAGCGCAATTCGCGCCTGGGCATGCCGTGGTATGTCGATCCGAATCGCCAACCTATTACACGGGTTGAATGAGCAACTAGGGCGTGGCTAAGCTAGTCTTAAAACGCTTATTGCACACAATGATAAAGAGGTGAAACGATGACGTTGTTCGATCTAACAGGCCGCACGGCGCTAATTACCGGTTCCTCTGGCGGGTTAGGGCTCGCGATGGCGCGTGGGCTGGCGCAGTCAGGTGCTCAAGTCATAATTCATGGGCGTAATCAGGACAAACTTGAAGCGGCCCGCGAAGCGCTCTCCACTGAAGGGCACAAGGTGCTCGCAACGTCGTTCGATGTTACCGACGAAGCCGCGATTGAGCAGGCCCTTGAAGCGCTAAACGACGATGGAATCGATATCGACATCCTGGTCAATAATGCAGGCGTGCAACTGCGCCGCCCTTTGCTTGAGGTCGAAATCGACCAGTGGGATAAGGTCATCAACACTAACTTGACCAGCACCTTCCTGCTCGGTCGCAATGTTGCTCGCCAGATGATTGCGCGCGGCAAGGGCGGCAAAATCATTAATATTGGATCGTTAATGAGTTCCGTCGCACGACCCACGGTGGGCGCTTATACGGCCTCTAAAGGCGGTGTACGTTTATTGACCCAATCCATGGCTGCGGAGTGGGCGGAACATGACATTCAGACTAATGCCATCGGCCCTGGCTACATGATGACGGAAATGACTCAGCCGTTGGTCGACGACCCGAAATTTAATGGCTGGCTGATTAACCGCACACCTGCCAAGCGCTGGGGAGTGCCTGAGGATCTGGTGGGAACCGTGGTCTACCTCGCCTCGCCAGCATCGAACTATGTTAACGGCCAAATCATTTACGTCGACGGTGGCATGTTGGCGGTTATTTAAACTGGTCGTTATTCAAAACAGCTTAACCAGACGTCTTCAGTGGGGCTGTGATCAAGATCGCGACTCATCTATCGATCTTGATCACAATGAGCCCCTTAGGCAGAAGCCGTCGTTCCTGCCTGCGGGCGTCTCTCCTCTAGCATCCCTTTATCGAGAATAAAGCGGATGATCTCTTCCAGCCCTACGCCGTCATAAAGATTGGTAAATACAAAGGGCCGTTCGCCGCGCATTTTCTTCGAGTCCCGCGCCATGATGTCGAGCGATGCATGCACCTGCTCTGCGATATCCATTTTGTTAATAATCAGAAGATCCGACTTGGTGATGCCGGGGCCGCCTTTGCGGGGGATTTTGTCGCCGGCGGAAACGTCGATCACGTAGAGCGTCAGGTCGGAAAGCTCGGGGCTGAAGGTGGCCGAGAGGTTGTCACCGCCTGACTCCACCATGACGAGCTCCAGCTTCGGGTGACGGGCCTGTAGCTCATCAATGGCTGCCAGGTTCATCGACGCGTCTTCGCGAATGGCCGTATGCGGGCAGCCGCCGGTCTCTACGCCGAGAATACGGTCAGCCGGCAGGGCATCGTGCTTGAGCAGAAAGTCCGCATCTTCACGGGTGTAGATATCGTTGGTGACCACGGCGATATCGTAATAATCCCGCAGCGCTAAACAGAGCTGCTTGAGCAGCGCGGTTTTGCCGGAGCCTACCGGGCCGCCCACGCCAATACGTAAACAGTGTGTCATTGATCTCTCCTAAATAGATAAGCTGTTTAATTTTGAGGCTGTTAACTTCTAAGCTATTTAAC
Source organism: Vreelandella neptunia (assembly GCF_022489065.1). Lineage (GTDB taxonomy): Bacteria > Pseudomonadota > Gammaproteobacteria > Pseudomonadales > Halomonadaceae > Vreelandella > Vreelandella neptunia_A. The sequence continues at coordinate 8,721 of NZ_JAKVTW010000007.1, forward strand.
TTCTAAACAGTCGTGAATATTGGGTTTCATGCAACGCACTGGCTAGGGCTAAACCGGGTAGCACGGGGCCTAGCTCGTCGTCCTCAAGCGTTAGCGCCTGATTAACGGCATTCACTAGTGCTGGGCGCAGCTGTTCAATCACCCGTTGGGCGGCGGTGTGGCCAAGGGGCAGCGCTTTACAGGCAACCGCCAGTTGGTTCTCCAGCCATGCCCAGGCGAAGCCCAGCAGCGTTTGACGAACGGTTACGCCGCGAGTGTGCGCCGTATAGGCAAATAGCGTTACATAGCCTGCATGACTCGGCAATAAAGACGATAGTGAGTGCTCACTTGGCATTAAATCTAAACTGCCTAACAAGCGCTTAAGCGAGGCGCCCAGGCGGCTATCCTCAGCGGCTAACTCAGCGGTTTCTCGGGTGGCGGCCAGCCACTCATCCCACTCGGCTATTGTTGCACTGGCGGCGTCACGGTCTGATTGTCCGAAGGCGTGATGCAACCTTGCCAGCACCGGCAGCTCACAGCGGGTTAGGCCATCTTCCAGCACGCCATTCAGCCACTCTGCAAGGCTCGCTTCGTCGCGCACCCAGTCCAGCTCAAAGGCACTTTCTAACCCTTGCGAGAAGGCAAAAGCGCCAATCGGCAGCGCGGGGCTGACCAACTGCATTAAGCCTAGCAGCGCCAGCTCATCGCTTTGGCTATTTTGCGCGGTTACATCAGTGGGCATGGTGATGCTCATGCGAGTGGTCGTGGTCGTGGTCGTGGTCGTGGTCGTGGTCGTGGTCGTGGTCGTGGTCGTGGTCGTGGTCGTGAGAATGACCGTGCCCGTGCGAATGTCCATGTGAATGCCCACCGCCGCCTACTTGGTTATAGGCGCCCGGCTCCGGGTCGAAGGTATCCTCATGGTGCTCCAGTTCGGCACCCAACAGCACGGCAAGCTCTTCCAGCACGTGATCAGGTGGGAAGCGTACCCAGGCTCCCTTGTCGTCTTCCCCCAGCGCCAGTTGAACGTGGCGATTGCCTAAGTGGTAGGCGAGCCGCGCCAGCGGTAAGCCAGTACTCACTCGCGCAGTAACCACCGGCTCAACTGCCGCACATACGCGCACAACTTCGCCACTTTCGGCTTTTAAGCCTTCGCCGCTGCGCAGTACCGGGCCGCGATCAAGAAATAGGCCCAGCTCGCGACCGCTATCGCTTTGGGCTTTTAAGCGCCCACGAATGCGTAGCTCAAAGGGCAGCGTGAGTGTGTCGCTGGCGGCGCCTTCCTCTATCGGCCCTAAGCGTTCAATGAGTTTCAGCATTGTTATCGTCCCGTTGAAATTTTCCGCGGCCTAGCCGGGGCAGCCCTGCGTGAGGGCGCTGTAAATACATCCTTGTAAGCTACTTTTGCCATCCATGGCAAAAGACCCTCACTCCGGGCTACCCCGGCTAATCTGGGTGTGGAGGTTGTAGTCCCATTTGTTTAGAACAAGTGATACCGCTGCGCCAGCGGCAGCTCGGTAGCAGGCTCGCAGGTTAAAATTTCGCCATCGCAGCGCACTTCATAGGTCTGCGGGTCGACGGTCAAATCGGGGCAGGCATCATTGAGCTTCATATCCTGCTTGCGCACCTGGCGCACATTTTTACACGCGGCTAGTTCGCTATTTAGCCCCAGTGCCTCTTTAATGCCCGCGTCTAACGCAGCCTGACTGACAAAACTGAGCCGGGTTTGGCTGGCCGCACGGCCGAAAGCACCAAACATATAGCGATAGTGCACCGGCTGGGGGGTGGGAATCGAGGCGTTGGGGTCACCCATGGGCGCCGCTGCAATCATCCCGCCTTTGATCATCATGGCCGGTTTAACGCCGAAAAAGGCCGGCTTCCACAGCACCAGATCCGCCAGCTTACCCACTTCGATAGAGCCCACTTCATGGGCGATACCATGAGTGATCGCCGGGTTAATGGTGTACTTGGCGATATAGCGCTTAGCGCGAAAGTTATCGGCGCCCAGGGCTTCGTCTTCCGGCAGCAGGCCGCGCTGCACCTTCATTTTATGCGCGGTTTGCCAGGTGCGGCAGACTACTTCGCCCACCCGCCCCATGGCTTGTGAATCTGAGGCAATCATCGAGATCACGCCGAGATCGTGGAGAATATCCTCAGCGGCAATGGTTTCGCGGCGGATGCGTGAGTCAGCAAAGGCGACGTCTTCAGGAATATTGGGATCAAGGTGGTGGCACACCATCAACATATCGAGGTGTTCGTCGATAGTGTTGACCGTATAGGGTCGGGTCGGGTTGGTGGACGACGGCAATACGTAAGCTTTCGAGCAGGCGGTGAGGATATCCGGGGCGTGGCCACCGCCCGCACCTTCGGTGTGGTAGGTGTGAATGCAGCGCTCTTTGAACGCGGCTAAAGTATCTTCCACAAAGCCTGACTCGTTTAGGGTATCGGTGTGGATCGCCACCTGGACATCGTACTCATCCGCCACATTCAGACAGTTATTGATCGACGCGGGCGTGGTGCCCCAGTCTTCGTGCAGCTTGAGGCCCATAGCACCCGCTTTGAGCTGAAGCTCAAGGGATTCAGGCAGGCTGGCGTTACCTTTACCCAGAAAGCCGATGTTCATGGGCATATCATCCACCGCTTGCAGCATTTTGCCGATGTGCCACGGGCCGGGGGTGCAGGTGGTGGCATTGGTGCCGGTAGCCGGGCCGGTGCCGCCGCCGAGCATGGTGGTCACACCGCTCATCAGCGCTTCTTCGATCTGCTGGGGGCAGATAAAGTGGATATGGGAATCGATGCCGCCTGCAGTCAGTATTTTCCCTTCGCCGGAAATGATTTCAGTGCCGGGGCCAATGACGATCTCAACGTCAGGCTGAACGTCTGGGTTGCCCGCCTTGCCAATCGCGGCGATGCGGCCGTTCTGAATACCGACATCGGCTTTGACGATACCCCACCAGTCCAGAATCAGCGCGTTGGTGATGACGGTATCCATCACCGTGTCGTCAGCGAGCTGGCTTTGGCCCATGCCATCGCGGATGACTTTGCCGCCGCCGAACTTTACTTCATCGCCGTAGTGGGTGGCGTCTTTTTCGACTTCAATCCAAAGCTCGGTATCGCCCAGGCGCACGCGGTCGCCCACCGTGGGGCCGTACATATCGGCGTAGGCTTGCCGACTGATTTTATTAACCGGTTTCATTGTTTACCTCCGTCGAGCGCGCCCATGACATCACCGCGGAAGCCATAAATTTCCCGCTTGCCCACAAAGGGAATCAGCGTGACTTCGCGGGTTTGGCCAGGCTCAAAGCGAAACGCCGTGCCAGCGGCCACATCCAAGCGGTAACCGCGGGCTTTGTCACGGTCAAAGGTCAATGCGGGATTGGCTTCGGCAAAGTGGTAGTGGGAACCGATCTGAATCGGCCGGTCGCCGGTATTCGCCACTTCGACGTTAATCCGCTCACGCCCCACGCACAGCTCAATATCACCGTCTTTTAACTGATACTCACCGGGAATCATCTGCTTGCTCCTGTGTTCAATCGCCCTTCACACAATAGGCGTATGTACCGTGACCAGCTTGGTGCCGTCGGGGAACGTGGCTTCCACCTGCACTTCGTCGACCATTTCGGCGACGCCCTCCATCACATCCTCACGGCTGAGAATCTCGCGGCCATAACTCATCAGATCGGCCACACTGCGGCCATCCCGGGCGCCTTCCATAATCTCGAAGCTGATCAGCGCAACCGCTTCGGGGTAGTTGAGCTTCAATCCGCGCGCTTTGCGGCGCTCTGCCAGCTGGGCTGCTGAGAACAGTAGCAGCTTGTCTTTGTCTCTCGGGGTTAATTCCATCGATGTCTCTCCACAAAAACTAGCCCACATGCAATCAGGGCAATCGTGTCTATTAGGTTAGCCAAATTCGCGGTGTATGCGCGGCGCGGTCGATCCACAGGGGCCGCAAAATATGCCAAGCCTGTTCGCATAGCGCCCAAGCCTCATTGCGCGAGTTGCCTAAGTAGCGCAGCAGCAGTACACCATGTCGCACAGTAGCTGCCCAACGGGGGTTATCCGGGAGCGCTTCACGCAAGGCTTCAATAGCCGCAGGCGCGTCAGAGATGCCTACCGCCCAGAGCGTGGCCTGCACCGTGGCGCCACCCTGCCCCCAGCGCCCAGCAAAGCGGGGGTGTAGTGGGTCTAACGGTTGGCGCTCTAACCACAGTGGCTTGCCGTCCAGGGTTAAGCGAAAGTGTTGCTCAATGCGTCCGGAAATATAGGGTAAGTCGCTGGCGGGGCGGCCCAGCGCCATTACTTCCCAGCCCAGGCAGCGGGCGCTGCCGTGAAGATCAATCTGGGTGCGCTGCTCGCCCTTGGAACCATCAAAAGCGATGGTCTCCTGGGGTAGCCATTCAAGTGTCGCGCCATCTTCAACGCTCAACCGGGTGTGCTGCGTCCAGGCTACGCCCTGGCTGTCGGCTTTATAGAGTTTATTGGCAGCTGGGGTCGTCAGTAGCGCATGGGCACCGCTCTCTACATGGGCACTAATGGTAAGCGCATCGCCGCTGACTAGCCCGCCCGGCGGGTGAAGCACATAAACATGGCAAGCCTCACTACGCCCTTCCGGATAGAAAGGGCGCTGCACCCGCAGTGGCCCATGATGACGCGCCTGCACCATGCGCGTTGCGCCGTCGCGTTGGGCAAATGTCAATGCTATTGACGCCGCCCAGTGTCGGCCTTGATCAAAGCGGTGTCCGGAGGCCACATGCGGTTTTGCGATATCGCTCAGAATCATGGGGTGCTATCGCTTCCTTTTCGGTTAGCCTTTAGTTAAGTAGTGCAAATAATGCGCCAAAATGGTGAAAAGCATCATCCGACCCTATTTCCTAGAGATAGATAGCTTTTTTCGGGCTGTACAAACAGGAAAATGCACCAAAAAGTAAGCTGAAAAATACAAACCGCACCAAATTGGCGCACTGCCATTCACTTGCTTGACAGGTTGAGCGAGCCCCTTAAATACCATATGATACATCATTGAAGTATCAAATGAGGGTTTCGTTATGGATATCCACTTCAAGCAATATCAGCCCCCAAAGGCCTTGGCATCCGGGTTCTGGCAACAGATCGGCCTGCCTGCCCGTGGCCGCAAGCTGCATGAATTATTGCATGAAGGAGTGGAGTATCGAGTTTACCCACAGCTTGCCAAGGTATCAGGTATTGAGCAGAAGGCGCTGGCGGGCTATGTGGATATTCCCTCTGCCACACTGAGCCGCCGCGCCAAGTCGGGCCGTTTCAAGATGGCAGAAAGCGATCGGCTGTATCGCTTTGCTGAGCTTTTCAAGGCGGCGCTGGATCTGTTCGAGGGAGATGCGGAGGGTGCTCGCGCCTGGCTGCTCAAGCCCAATGCCGGGCTAGGCGGGCGGCGCCCCGTCGAAATGAGCGCTACCTCGGCGGAGTATCAAACGGTACTGAACCTGATTGGGCGGTTGGAGCACGGGGTCTCGGTATGAGCGAGGTCACCGCCTATCGGCTGGTTAAGCGTAAGTTTCAGGAAACAGCGTTTGATGGCGAGGGCGCACGGCTTTATGGCGGGCGCTGGAACAGTCCCGGTAACGCCTGTGTGTATGTGGCAAGCTCCGAGTCGTTGGCGCTGCTGGAAATCATGGTGCATCTGGAGAGCTATCGGCTGCTCAACGCCTATGCGCTGCTGAGCCTGACGCTGCAAGCGGAGAGTATTTTAAGCGTTGGTGTAGAAGATCTGCCGGATCACTGGCAGGAAGCGCCAGCGCCTGCAGAAACGGCTGATTTAGGCGATGGTTGGCTGGCATCCGGCCAGAGTTTGGCTCTGGCGCTCCCCAGTGTGGTGGTGCCAAGAGAGCTTAACTACATGCTCAACCCAGCACACCCCTTATTCGAGCAAGCCATTGCCACAGCCGAGGAACTGCCGTTCCAACCCGATCCACGGCTGTAAACCGGGTGTGGATAACTTAAACCGTCAGATGCTGCTTGATCAGCTCATTGGAGAGCTCGCTGATCTCGCCTTTAGCCACCGGTCGGCCGCGATCCATAATTACAAAGCGGTCGGCGTACTTACGGGCGAAGGGCAGCTTCTGTTCCACTTGATCGTTGGAGAGAAACAGCGAGGCATGCGGGTCTTCCAGCATCACTCGATAAAAGTGGTCAGCAAAGCGTTCGCAGTGACTCTACACCAATGTCTCTACTGCTTGCCGCAACGGCTTAGGCGTGCGCTCCAAAAGCGCTTGCCACTCGGTGGCGAGCTGATGTTTATCTTTATAGCGCATACCCACCTGCTTATTATCCATCAAAAGCCGATATTACACGCCAAGCAGTGTCGTCAACCGAACACAGAGCAGGATTTTAGTGAATATGCCCACCAAAATAGTGGGCTATTAAGTGAAATAATCGATATAAAATATTGAATTTTACTTATAATCTTTGAAAAGCCTTATCTCTAATTTCTATTAACGCTTTTCCTATAAAGCGTCGTTCTCAGATAATCATCCGTCACTAAGAAGTCGGGCTCTCTCCCGGTATGAGCACGGGTAAGAGGTACAATTTTGGTGCGCACCCCCATTCCCCGGTAATCGACATAGCCATAATCCCGCAGGACTTCCATGATCAGTGGGTTTCGGGGTGAACGCTGCCCCGCTTTCATTTTTTCAATAGACATGGAGTTGGGAAGCGCACCAGGGCTAATGACTTCTAAACGATCTCTATAGCTACCGACCTCTATTTCAACGAAGCGTGTCCAATCTCTATGTGCTAAGGCATTGACGAAGACCTCACGTATCACCTCAAGCGGGTAAAACCACTCGGTTTCTCTGCGTAAGCCCGCATCCACTGAATCGGATTCTTGGCTAATAAAAGGGCTAATGGTGTCGATAAAACGCTCCACAATGCCACCATCCACTAAGGTTTTTCCGGCATCAGTGACATCCCAGCGTCCCACCATGGGGCCGTCCAGGAGTTCGTCGAGCTCTGCCCGATACGTTTTATCCGTGCCATCAAAAGCGAAAAGACGCAGCCCGGCTTGTTTCAGATGGCGGCGTGGGCTCTTACCAAACAGCACAAGCCCAGCGATGGTGCAGCATATACTTCCCGCCGCTTCAGTTAGAAAACCAAGCCCCAGCAGCCTGGTTTGCCATTCATCGGGAGTTGCGGGTATCTCAGGGTCGCGCAGAATGTCTCTTAGGTAATTCATCAACCGTGCGTCATCAAGCGAGCTCATATCAGTACGCGGCACTGGCATTACTTCGGCATGCAACATGCCACCTAGTTCAAATAGGCGCATTTGCTGCTCGCGCGTTGCCAAACGTGAAGTTGACCCCACACGGATATATATCTCTTCTTTACCTCGATCCCGAACCACATAGGGCTTAGAAATACCTTGGGGAAAGCTGATTACCACCACTTTATGCTCGTCCAGCTTAATCTCTTGATAAAATGGCAATAACATAGGGTGAATCTTACTCTGAATGATATTCATCACCCACTCTTCAAGGTTGCTTCGCTGGACCCCACTCACAGAGCCATCATCATCCACGCCTAATAGAACCATGCCACCCTGAAAGTTCAGCATGGCTACAATTTCCTTGGCGAGCTGCTCTGGTCGGAGATCGTCACGTTTAAACTCAACACCAGAGTTTTCTCCGTTGGCAATAACTTCTAAAAGCTCCGTTTTTAACATATGTAAACCACTCCCACTTTCTACACGCTTTATCTTTCAAACAACTATATTTTTACACAACTAATTGAAACCATATTTCTCACGACGTTGATTGAAAGCAACCTCGCCGCCTTCCAGAATGTCAGCAGTTAGATGTTGAATATTGGGTAGATCAATAGCTCCTTGATGTTCTGGGAGGATGTGCCCTTTTCTATCTTCAACTGTCAGCACCCCAATCCATTCAGCATCGCCAAATACCGGTATATTGGCATTGTGAGTAGCAAACAGAAATTGGCGTGCCAATTTGGCGTTGCGAAGCTCAGTGACAATCCGCTCAGCGATAAAGGCGTTGTCTAGATTATCCTCTGGCTGGTCAAGGATAAGCGGATCATGGTTATCTAATAACAACAGATGCAGTACAGCGGTGCACTGTTGACCTGTCGATAGCTCGTCGATCTTGCGAAATAGTGGTTCTTGAGTGCCGTGGGTCACGTTCAGCTCTATTTCCATGATATCCGGCAGAGCAAGTGTCTCCATCTCCAGCAGCTTACGTTCTGGCAAATGACACAGCGCGCTTATCACCAAGGGGCTGATGCCCCAATCTGTTTCTCGCAATGCGTCTTCACCTAAACGGATGCGCTCTGCCAGTGCCGCTGGGGAAAAATCACCATCAGTTACCCAAGATAAGCGCTTTGGGCCAACACTTTCTAAACGGCAATCTACTAAAAAGGTTAATAACGGTTGCCGATCACCTTCGTTTTTCAATTTGAGATGAACCTTTTTACCCAACCGCTTAATGAGTCGCTTTACCGACCTCTGCATAGCACTTGCTCGGGCGCTGGTTGCCTCGGACAACTCAAACAGCAACTTTTTCCGCAGACGGTATAGCTCTTCGATGTGCGCTTGCCGCGACTGCAACAGGGTTTGTTTGGGTTTAATATTCTCAATTTGTCTCAGTAGTGATTGGTACTCAGCACCAATTTGACGTCCGGTTTTCCCCTGGCTAGCAGGAATGTCTTTGAATGCATTCTCCAGGGTTAGCTCCTCCGCCGCAATCAATGCCTGGAGCGATTCCTGAAGATGAATTAACTGGGCGCTAGTCTGCTGCTGAGCTTCGGTGAGGTGTTTGAGCACCTCTTGAGCTTTTACCGTTAGCCCGTCTAAGGCGCTTCGCTGGCTGCGCAGTAAATCTGCATGCGGTAATGCCTCTAGCGCGGCGTCACTGAGAAAGGCTGTATCGGGTAGAGAGTCCTGGAGGGTGTCAATGGCTTCCTGGAGACGACTAACCTCTTCACTACTGCGACTACTTAGCTGTTTCTCTTTCTCCAGTTTAGGAATAACTTTTAGCTTTTCGTCCAAGCCAAGCTCGCGGAACTGCTTCGCTTGATCCTGCAGCTTTGGCAGACGCTCTACATCCTCTTCGATTTCGTTCTTTTGTTGTAGGGCTTTAATAACAGAGTCGCTATTCTCTTTTAAGCGATGTAGAACATTAGCAATCACATCGTCATACGCTGCGTGATCACTTTCCAAAAATCGCTCTACCAGTTGATGACGGCTTTGAGGATCATGCGTCATCTCATAGATCTCATTCTGGCCAAATAATTCTATTCTTGGAAGCAAATCACGGGGACGATAGGGGGAGACATTGCCGCCTTCATCCAACACAACGGGTTGGTCGCCGTATTTACGACTAATCTTGAAGCGACGTCCATGCATAGCGGCAGACCGTACCATCAATTCAACTCTACCTCGCTCCACTCCTAAATTAGCTTTCACCACATCGTCATGCTGCTTTTTAGCTGCTGTTCCAAATGGCTGAAGATCTAAGGCAAACCGAATGCACTCGATCAGCGTAGACTTTCCGGTTCCCCTTCCACCAATCAAAGCATTTAAATGGTCAGAGAACTCTATATCCACACCATCAAGATAGCCGCCTACAAAATAAACGCGCTCAAGGGCTGAAGAGTAGTTTTCAGGCTTGTCAGAATTGAGGCGAACGCGGGATTCAGGATCTTTAAATGCCTGTTTAAACGATACAAAACAAGGCTTGGTCATTTTGATAAGACATGAAGCCCCATCGGCTTTAATTTCTTCTGGTTTTGAGACATCAGCCGCATTAATAGCGGCGATCGGGTGTTCACGGCGATAGTTGGGATCTTTATTGAGAAAAACTTTGCGATAAAAATCACTTTCTACGCCTCTTAAGTCCTCAATAGGCCCTGGGATTTGTGCCGCGCGCAACTCTTTGTGCTGCCACACATGGTTCATCTGGCCTATCTTTAACACCCCATTGTCATTGGTACAGTGAGCAGCAAAGATAAAGCCATCTTGCTGCTCCACTTCATCAATCAATTGTTCGGCGCTCAACCGAGATGGGCAAATTCCGTCCTGTGGGTCCAGTAATCTTAGGCTACCCAGTACGCGCTCTAACTCTTGGGAACTTTTATTTTCATCAAATAGGCAGACGAAATGAATTTTCTCGCTAGAAGCAATTTCAAAGCCCGGAAACACAACGATACCGTGTTCCATAAATAAGCGGCGCAGTTTATCTACCGCATCGACTGAGCCGTGATCGGCTAGCCCAATGATCTCAATACCAGCTTCAAGTGCCGCTTCTAACAGTTGCTGGTTATAGTCATCTTCACTAATGGTTTGCTGCTGCCCTCGGTATTTAATGTAACCGGCAGGGTTGACCTGTAAAGCACACTTAAAAAAGCGCGCTTTGGTATATGTCTTTTCGTTAACTTTGTTGATATCGCGCATTGATGCACTCCTCCAGCATGAGGCCTCCATGCCTTTATGCCGAGCCAATATATAAATTAGCTAAATCATTTACGAGCATCTTACACGATGACAAGCGCTGGGCATGGTTAGAGAAGACAAAGAGCGAGGCTTAGACAGAAAAAAGGTGGGCGTCGGGGTAAGAGAATTTGCATATAGGTTGGTGATGGCACGCACCCAAAGCTGGCTCACATCCTTATGAGCCAGCGTGTCTTGACAGCGTTTAAACCGTCAGATGCTGCTTGATCAGCTCATTGGAGAGCTCGCTGATCTCGCCTTTAGCCACCGGTCGGCCGCGATCCATAATTACAAAGCGGTCGGCGTACTTACGGGCGAAGGGCAGCTTCTGCTCCACCAAGAGCACCGTTAAGCCGTCTTCGTTGATCAACTGGCGGATTACCTGACCGATTTGGGCGACGATATTGGGCTGAATACCCTCCCCTGGCTCATCAAGAATCAGCAGTTTGGGCTCAATAACCAATGCGCGGCCAATCGCCAATTGCTGCTGTTGCCCACCGGAGAGGTCGCCGCCACGGCGGTTTTTCATCTCTTTAAGTACTGGGAACAGCTCATAGACCCGCTCGGGGATTTTCTTCAGCCCGTCGCTACGGGCGGCAAGGCCGGTGCGCAGGTTCTCTTCCACGGTCAGCAACGGAAAAATCTGCCGCCCTTGTGGCACGTAGCCAATTCCCATGCGGGAACGCGCTTCCACCGCTTTTTTAGTCAGCTCGATCTCGCCTGTCTCGGTGGTGTAACGCAGCTCGCCACTTTTTACCGCCACTTCGCCCATCACGGCTTTCAGCAGCGTGGTTTTACCCACGCCGTTGCGGCCCATCACGCAGGTGCACTGCCCGGCGGGCACGTCAAGATCCAGATCCCAAAGGGTATGGCTTTCGCCGTAAAACTGGTTGAGCTTTTCAATGGCTAGCATTAGGCGGCCTCCTCGTCATCGGCACCTAGGTAGACCTCGATCACTTTGGGGTCGTTGGAGACTTGATCCATGGTGCCTTCCGCCAGCACGCTGCCCTGGTGCAGTACGGTCACCTGGCGAGCAATCGAACGCACGAAACCCATATCATGCTCCACTACCACCACGGACTGTTTACCGGCCAGCCCGGTGAGTAGTTCGGCGGTGCGCTCCATCTCCTGCTCGGTCATGCCCGCCACCGGTTCATCTACTAGCAGCAGGCGCGGGCGCTGCATCAGCAGCATGCCGATTTCCAGCCACTGCTTTTGGCCGTGAGAGAGAATCCCCGCCGGCTGATGGCGCAGCGCGGTTAGGCCGATGGTTTCTAGCACTTCATCAATGCGGTCTTTGATCTCACCGGTCATGCGTGCAGTGAGCGTAGGAAAAATCCGCTTGTCAGCCGCCATGGCCAGTTCCAGGTTTTCAAATACCGACAGCGCTTCAAACACCGTGGGCTTTTGAAACTTGCGACCAATGCCCAGGCTGGCGATATCAGGTTCGTTCATGTGCAGCAAATTATGACGACTACCGAACCACACACTGCCGCTATTGGGGCGGGTTTTGCCGGTGATGATATCCATCATGGTGGTTTTTCCCGCCCCGTTGGGGCCGATAATGCAGCGTAGCTCGCCATCGTTGATGGTTAAGTTGAGGTTATTGATGGCTTTAAACCCATCGAAGCTCACGGTGACATCTTCCATGTAGAGAATCGGCCCGTGGCGAACGTCCACCGGTGAGGCCTGAGGCGCCATAAAATCGAACACCCGGTCACGCTGGGTCAGCGAGTGCAGCAAACTCATGCGGAGGCCTCCTTGGGCGTACTGTTGGGATCAGCGTTCGGGTCAGACGTTGCCGTATCGTCGCGTTTGCGACGCTTGAAATAGCGAAACAGCCCCGCCACCCCTTTAGGCAGAAACACCGTGACCAGTACGAACATTGCCCCTAGCGCAAACAGCCAGGCATCGGGCATTACGCCGGTAAAGATGGTTTTGGCATAGTTGACCAAAATAGCGCCAATCACCGCGCCATAAAGCGTGGCGCGACCGCCCAGGGCTACCCACAGCACAATCTCGATGGAGAAAATCGGCGAGAACTCGCTGGGATTGATAATCCCCACTTGCGGCACGTAAAGCGCCCCCGCCAGACCCGCCAGCATGGCGGAAACCACAAACACAAACAGCTGAAAGCGCTCGACCCGGTAGCCGAGAAAGCGCGTGCGCGCTTCGGCATCGCGAGTGGCCACGCTCACCCGACCCAGCTTGCTGGTGACAATCGCACGGCAGAGAATAAAGCCCAGCGCCAGCGCCACCCCAGTGGCCAGGAACAGCCCTAGGCGTGTGGCGTCGCTGCGTAAATCGAAGCCGACGATCTCGCGGAAGTCGGTCAGGCCGTTATTACCGCCGAAGCCCATCTCGTTGCGGAAGAAGGCCAGCATCAAGGCAAAGGTCAGTGCCTGGGTGATGATTGAAAGATACACCCCGGTGACCCGGGAGCGAAACGCCAGGAAGCCAAACACCAGTGCCAGCAGACCCGGCGCCAGCAGCACCATGGCAAAGGCAAACCAGGCCATATCGAAGCCGTGCCAGAACCACGGCAGGCTGTCCCAGTTTAAGAACACCATAAAGTCGGGCAATACGGGGTTGCCGTAGGTGCCTCGATCACCAATTTGGCGCATTAAATACATGCCCATGGCGTAGCCACCAATGGCGAAGAAGGCGCCGTGGCCCAGGCTCAGAATCCCCAGGTAACCCCACACCAGATCCACCGCCACGGCCAACAGCGCGTAGCTCAGGTATTTACCGAACAGATTGACCGTATAGGCACCAATATGTAACGGGTTGTCCGCAGGCACCGCCACGTGTAGCAGTGTAACCAGTGCCAGCGCGGCTATCAGCACGCCGAGAAAGATCTGCGTGGAGCGTTCGCTGAACGGGCGTGTTAGCCAAAAATTTGTCGATGATTCGGTCGTTAATGACATCGCTTAGCCCTCCGCAGCCCGGCCCTTCTGCGGGAAGAGTCCACGCGGGCGTTTTTGAATGAATAGGATGATAAAGACCAGCACGATAATTTTGGCCAGCACCGCGCCTGCCCAGGGTTCCAGCACCTGGTTGATGACCCCGAGCGATAGACCGGCGACCAGCGTACCCCACAGATTGCCCACACCGCCGAACACCACCACCATAAAGGAGTCGATGATGTAGTTCTGGCCCAGGTTGGGGCCGACATTGGTGAGCTGGGAGAGCGCGACACCAGCAAGACCGGCCACACCAGAGCCCAGTGCAAAGGTCATGATATCCACGCGAGTGGCACGAATACCCATTGAGCGGGCCATGGCGCGGTTCTGGGTAACAGCACGCACCTCAAGCCCTAGCCGCGTGCGGCGCATAATCAGCATCAGGCCAGCAAACACCACCAGCGCAAAGCCGAGTACGTACATACGGTTGAGCGTTAATGAGAGCGCATCGTTCACCACTAGCGAACCGCTCATCCACTCGGGGGTGATGACGGTACGGTTGAGCGGAGAAATTACCGTGCGCACCAGCTGCTGCAGAATCAAGCTGATACCAAAGGTCGCCAGCAGGGTTTCCAGCGGGCGGCCCTTGAGGAACTGAATCACACCGCGCTCGATCGCCACGCCTGCTAGAGCGGCAACCATAAAGCCTGCGGGAATCGATAGAATCAGCGCCAGCCCTGGTTGGCCTGGTAATAGTTGCTGCATCGCCCAAGTGGTGTAGGCGCCCAGCATCATTAGCTCGCCGTGGGCCATATTGATCACGCCCATGACGCCGAAGGTGATCGCCAGGCCAATGGCCGCGAGCACCAGCACCGAGCCAAGGCTCAAGCCGAAATAGAGCGTTTCCAAACCACGATTGATTTTGAGCTGCTGCTCAATGCCAGCCAAAGAGGCCGCTGCGGCGTTAGCGACCACCGGGTCGTCACCATTAGCTGCTCGACTCAGGGCCACACGAGAGCGCGGGTGGAGGCTGCCATCCAGCGCTTCAACGCCCTCCATTTCACCCGCTTCTGCGCGATAAATCGCCACGGCCTGGGTGAGGCGGTAGCGCACTTGGTCGTCTTCTTCCTGCTCAATTAGCTCATTAATAGGTTGCACTAGGTCACTATCTACCTCGCCTAATAGGCGCTCGGCCGATGTGCGGCGGCGCTCAACGTTAGGCGAGTAGAGATCAACCACCGCGATAGCGCTACGCAGTTGATTGCGTAGGTTGTTGTTGATACCAACACGCTCCAGGTCGCGGCGGGACATCTCGCCCAGCGCTTCGCCGGTCAATACATCGGCCACCGGCCAGTCACGGCCGCGGTTCTCGAGTACCAGCACGAACCGGCCATCTTCGGTACGCTGTAAGCGGCCATCCAGCAGGGCCTGCAGCCAATCGCGGGCGCGCTCGTCATCGCTTTGCAAAATCGCGGTAATCGCTTCGCTTTTGGCTGTGTAAGACTCAACGTCCAGCGCCTCTAATAGCTCGAGCGCGGCGGTATCATCGGTACTGCTCGCCGTGGAGTTCGTTTGTGCTTGGGCTGTCACTGTAATGCTCAACAACATTAGACACAGGAGCCCTAAGGAAAGGAAACGCCTCATGGGGTTCTTCCTTCAGTTATTTAAATCAGTTATCTAAAAGGGGGAGGTAGCGTGCTCCCTCGCCACCCGACTCAAGCCAGGTGGCGAGGGATTAGTAGTTACTCAGTAGATGAGTATTTACTCAGCGAGTGCTGCTTCGGCTTCTTCTGCTGCGGTGCTGCCACCACACGAGCCGTTAACGACGTTGAAGTTGCCGCACTCCATCGGCTTGCGCCAATCGGCAATCAGGTCACGCGAGCCAGGCAGGTAGTCAGACCACGCATCGCCCGCCACAGTAGACGGCGTTTGCCAAACGATATCGAACTGACCGTTATCCTGAATCTCACCAATCAGCACCGGCTTGGTGATGTGGTGGTTAGGCATCATGGCCGCATAGCCGCCAGAGAGGTTAGGCACGGTCACACCGATAATGGCGTCTTTCACCGTATCGACGTCCGTAGTGCCCGCTTTGCGAACCGCTTCGGCCCACATATTGAAGCCAATGTAGTGCGCTTCCATCGGGTCGTTGGTGACCGCCATATCGTCGCCGGTGTACTCAATCCAGGCATCGATAAAGTCGTAGTTGTCGTCGTTATCGACGCTCATAAAGTAGTTCCAGGCGGCCAAGTGGCCCACCAGCGGGCCGGTATCAATACCGGTAAGCTCCTGCTCGCCCACAGAGAAGGCGATGACCGGGATATCCGCAGCGTCGATCCCCTGGTTGGAAAGCTCGGTATAGAACGGCACGTTGGCGTCGCCGTTAACCGTCGAGATCACGGCGGTTGGTTTACCCTCTTCACCGAAGCGACGAATCTCCGCTACGATGTTCTGCCAATCGGAGTGACCGAACGGCGTGTAGTTAACCATAATGTCCTCTTCCGCGATGCCGTGCTCATCCTTAAGGAACGCTTCAAGGATGCGGTTGGTGGTACGCGGATAGACATAGTCAGTACCGACTAACGCAAAGCGCTCGATACCCACTTCGTTTATTAGGTATTCAACTGCAGGAATGGCCTGCTGGTTGGGCGCGGCGCCGGTGTAGAAGACGTTTTCAGAAGACTCTTCGCCTTCATACTGCACCGGGTAGAACAACAGACCGTTGAGCTCTTCGACGACCGGCAGCACCGCTTTACGGGAAACCGAGGTCCAGTTGCCGAAAATAACGTCAACTTCTTCTTGGGCCAACAGCTCACGAGCGCGTTCGGCAAACAGCGGCCAGTTAGAGGCGGGGTCAACCACCACGGCTTCTAGCTGGCGTCCCAGCAAGCCACCGGCTTCGTTCTGCTGTTCGATTAGCATTTCGACGGTGTCTTTCAGCACGGTCTCACTGATGGCCATGGTGCCGGAGAGGGAGTGCAGGATACCAACTTTGATGGGGTCATCATCTTGGGCGATGACCTGGGTGCTGGCCCCCATAACAGCGGCAGTCAGAAGAGCGGTTGCCAATCGGCCAGGCGAGCGGCTTGATTGCGCTTGTTTCTGGTAAGAGTGTGTCGAGCGAGTATGAGTATTGTGTTGCAATGTGGTCACTTGAACCTCCTTGCACCCCTTATGTCTGGGGCTTGTGTATTGGCTTCGCATTCGGAGTTGTTGTATTAGCCCCTAATACGTCCACTAGCCAATAACTCTTGCAAGGGGTGCGCCAGATTGGCACAACGTTCGCTTACAGTTACTTAATCAATTACTTAGTAATTGCTGGAGAATACTAAATCTCATCTTATGCACCAAATAGATGCAGCAAACCGCCCTTTAAGCCCCCCATTGATGCACCAATTAGATTCACTGCACCAACTAGGCACTTAGCTTAGTCATATACAATTTAGAAACCCAATACTTACTCATCAGTTACATCATTAGGCATAAAAAAAGGAGCCTTGGCATGACCAAGGCTCCTTACTTTTTTACTTTCGAAAAGCGCTGTTAGTTGGCCACGTTAGGGGCGGCTTTCTTGCGACGCTTCTTGAACAGCGGCAGGGTCAACGACAGCAGAGCGACGACCAGCAGGCCAAGAGCAATCGGCTTGTCGATAAAGGTCATCCAGTCGCCACCGGAGATCTGCAGCGCACGGCGCATGGACTCTTCCATGATATTGCCCAAAATCAGCGCTAAAATCAGCGGCGCCGCCGGGAAGCCAAACAGGCGCATGCCCAGGCCCACAAGTCCAAAGCCAAGCAGTAGCAGCAGATCGAATACGCTGAAGCTCATGCCGTAAACGCCGATCATGCAGAAGATCAGTATCAGCGACAGCAACAATGGGCGGGGCATATCGAGAATTTTGGCGATATAGGGAATCAGCGGCAGGTTAAGTGCCAGCAGGAAGATGTTGCCGATATACATACTGGCAACCACGCCCCAAAACACGTCCGGACGCTCTACAAGCATCATCGGGCCCGGATTAACGCCCATGACCAGCAATGCACCTAACAGGACAGCAGTAGTGCCCGAGCCCGGCACACCTAGGGTCAACAGCGGCACAAAGGAGCCCGTACAGGCAGCGTTGTTGGCGGCTTCCGGCGCGGCCACGCCTTTGATATTGCCGGTTCCAAAGGTGTCGCCATCTTTGGCAATGCGTTTTTCCATGCTGTACCCAAGGAACGAACCGATGGTCGCGCCCGCGCCGGGCAGTACGCCGGTGAAAAAGCCCAACACCGAACTACGACCAATCGGGCCAGCGATCTCTTTCACTTCGCTGCGGGTCAATTTCAGCGAGCCGATCTCATTACGAGGCGCCTCTTTGCCACCGCCGCCCCGCAGCAGCATGTAAAAGACCTCGGCAAGGGCGAAAATACCCAGGGCGACGACCAGGAAGTCGATGCCATCAAGCAACTGCACTGAACCGAAGGTAAAGCGCTCAGTACCGGTCTGCATATCGATACCGATAATGGAAATAATCACCCCCACCACGGCGGCAATTAGCCCTTTAACCAGTGACTTATCCGACAGCGAGACAACAGCGGTCAAGCCCAGCACCATTAAGGCAAAGTACTCAGAAGGGCCAAAGCTCACGGCCACTTTTGACAGCAGCGGGGCGATCAGCATTAAGAAAATAACGGAAATGGTGCCACCAATAAAGGAGGCGTAGGCAGCAATCGCCAGCGCTTTACCCGCCTGTCCTTTTTTAGCCATCGGGTAGCCATCAAAGGAGGTCGCCACAGTGCCCGCCACGCCGGGGGCGTTGAGCAGAATCGACGAGGTGGAGCCACCAAAGATGGCGCCGTAGTAAACCCCAGCCATCAGGATCAAGCCCGATGAAGGCTCCATGGCAAAGGTGATAGGAATCATCAAGGCAAGCGCACTGATAGGCCCCAGGCCCGGCAGCATGCCGATTATGGTGCCAGCAAATACACCGGCAAATACATAGGCAATATTGATTGGCTCAAGCGCGATGCCAAAGCCATACATTAGATTATTGAAGGCATCCATGGGAGTTGCTCTCTTAAAACCGGCTAGAAGATCTGATAAGGGCTGCTAACGGCCAACTGGGTGTGATTAGAACGGCAACACGCCAGTGGGTAGGTAGACATCCATCACCCGCGTCATGGTCAAGTAGAGCGCCAGCACTACCCCCAGCGACGTGGCAAGGTTGACCCCATGGCGGCGATAGCCGTAATAGGCCGTCAGGCCAACGCAGAGCAGCGTAGAGGCGAGAACAAAGCCCAGCGGCACCAGCAAAAACGCATAGGCGACAATCGCCAGTGATGTCACTACAACACGCGCCCAGGGCGTTAATAGCAGAGGCCCTTGCTGCGCCTCATCGTCTATCTCATCGGCACCGGCAATCGGGGTGGGTTTCTCAAAGAACAGAAACACTGACAGGATCAAGAGCGAGAAGCCCAATACTTTAGGAAACAGGTCAGAGTCGACCGGACGCGGCAACGGAAAGGTGGGGATTTGCCACGCCATTGCGAGATAGCCAGCGGCCAATACCGCAAATACCAGCGCTAGCCACTGATTGGTATTTAAACGAGTCATAGGATTCTCTCCGAAGGAGCCAACACGCCTCCCGCGGTTAACGCATAGGGTTAACGACGGAAGCCCCCAGCCACGCTTGGGCGGCTGGGGCGAAAGGCGTGGAGTTACTGACGCAGTAGGCCAAGCTCGCTCAGCACATCGCTGAACTGCTCTTGCTGCTGATCTAGGAAGGCGCTGAACTCTTCGCTGTTCTGGTAGGCGTCGATCCAGCCCAGCTGATCGCTCGCTTCACGCCATGCATCGGTCTCAAGCATTGCGGAGAACAGGTCTTCGTAGTAGGCCACTGCTTCTTCCGGCATATCGGGAGCGCCCATCACGCCACGCCAGATATCGAAGGTGTAGTCGAAGCCCTGCTCTTGGTAGGTGGGCACTTCTCTCAAACCGCCACCCAAACGCTCTTCAGAAGAGACGCCTAGCGCACGCAGCTGGCTGCCTTCACCCAGTTGGCCAACGGCTTCACCCGCACCACCGACCACGGCTTCGATGTGGCCGCCCATCAGGTTAGTCATGGCGTCGCCACCACCCGAGAACGGGATGTAGTTGACTGCCGAAGCGTCCATGCCCGCTGCAGAGGCTAAACCGGCGATAGCAATATGATCCATGGAGCCCGGTGCACTGCCGCCACCCACGCTTAAGCTGGGGTCTGCTTTCAGCGCATCGAGTAGATCTTCAAGGTTCTGATACTCAGAGTCCGCCGCCACCAGAATGATCGAGTAGTCGGTATTGATCCGCGCGACCGGGGTAAAATCGGTGTGGTCATAGCGTGATGCGCCAGCCAGTGGCACCAAAATCATCGGTGGGCTGGTGGCAAATAGCTTATGCGGGTTGCCGTTATCACGGGCGACTTGGGCCCAGGCTACCGCACCGCCGCCGCCGGGCACGTTGATCGCAGCGAAGCTTTCGTCAGCCAGCTCTTCTTGCTGAATCACCCGCGACATGGTGCGAACCAAGGTATCCCAACCGCCGCCGGGGTTAGCCGGGGCAACGAATTCGATTGAGCGTTCGGGCGTCCACTCTTGAGCCTGTACGGCGGTAGTCATGCCTGCAAAGGCGGCTAGGGGTAGCGCGAATACTGATAAGCGCTTGAGGGTAAGCGACGTCATGATGGCGTTCTCCACGTGTCAGTGTTGTTGTGTGGGTGTTGTCTTATTTTATATCTATATTGTGTAACGGCACGCCGCGAACGTTAGAAGACCGCCACCCTGACCGACAAGCTTGTGCGCATAAAAGACAAAAAGTTCTTTATGGCCATTTTGTTCATTTTGTTCACACCTGGCCGTTCACAGCGACTCAAGCCACTCGTGGGCTGCCTCCAACAGCCGATAGCGGCGCTCGGGTCGCCCCACGTCGCCATACCCCAGTTCAGCACTGACGGCCTGCTCGGCGACCAGAAACTCTAAATATCGCCGTGCTGTGGAGCGGCTAGCCCCCATAATGCGCGCCATCTGCATGGCGGTGAGGGAATCGGGAGCGTCCGCAAAGGCGTCAATCACCCGTCGCAGCGTGAGGCGATCAATGCCCTTTGGCAGGGATTGAGACAAGCTTTGGTGTTTGCCACGTGAAGGCTCCCCAGGCTTCAAACGCGCCAGCACGTGATCCAGCTCGTCCTGGTTCATTTCCGCACGGTTGGCCAACGCCTCCCGCTCGCGTCGAAAGCGGGTCAGCATTTGGGTCATCCGTGCCGCCTCAATGGGCTTGATGAGATAGTCAAACACGCCACCACGCAGCGCCTCACTGATGGTTTCCACTTCCCGGGCGGCAGTAACCATGACGATATCCACATGCACATAGTCGCGGCGGATCGCCCACAGCAGTTCTAGGCCTTCAACGTCAGGAAGGTAGGCATCCAATAAAATCAATTGGATGCTGGTAGCGTGCTCCGCCATGATCGCCTTGGCTTCGCCGCCATTGCGCGCCATGCCCACCACATAAAAGCCGTCACTCTGCTCAATAAAGGCCCTGTGGATATCCGCAATGCGAAAATCGTCTTCAACAACCAAAATGCCATGACGCCCATCAGACATTGCCTCCCCCCTCGCCATTGTGGTCACTGTTATTGGAATTGTTTTTGAGATCGTTTTTGAGATTGCTTTTAAGAGTGCTTTTGAGATCGTCGTTGAGGCTTTTTTGGCATAGCGAGCGGTCGAGCACTGCAATAAAACATGCGCCCCCCAGCTCGCTCTCCTCCAGCGTCACAGCACCGCCGTGCTGGCGGCAGAGCCTGGCCACCAGCGCCAGACCAATCCCCTGGTGCTTGCCCGTTTTGGTCGAAAACCCCTCCTGGAAAATCGACTCGGCGAGTTCGGTGGGCACACCTGGCCCGTTGTCCTCCACTTCAATCAACAACTGCTCGCCTAAATCGGTAAAAAACAGGCGTACTTTGGGCGCTTTACTCGGCCCATTCAGCGCGGCGTGGCAGGCATTGTCCAGCAAGTTACCCACCACACTCATCATCACCTCCTGGCCGGTAGGCGTTAGTGGGCAGGAGAGCGAGCTTTGCTCATCAATCTCCATCGCCACGCCCAGCTCCCGCGCGCGGGTTAGTTTACCCAGTAGCGTGCCGCTAAGCACGGCATCGGCCACGTGGCGCATTAAAAAGCTCATTTGCGCCTGGGCGCGTTCAGTTTCCTGATGGATCAGCGCCAGGGCTTCCTCAATGCGCTGTAATTGCAGTAGCCCGGAGATGGTGTAGAGCTTATTGGAAAACTCGTGGGCCTGGGCACGCAGCATATCCACATCGCGGCTGGCCTGGGTCAAGGCGTGGGATAGATCGACGATCTCGCGCCGACTACGGAAGGTGGCCACCGCCCCCTCAATCTCACCCTCGTGTAGTATCGGCACGCGGTTGACCACCACCGGGTGATCGCCCAGCCACATCTCCTGGTCGAACTCCTGTTCGCCGCGCCGAAGTACCTCGAGAAGCCGCGAATTAGGCACGATCTCACGGATGGGCTGCCCTAACAGTACATGCTCATCGTCCAAGTTGAGAAAGCGCCGCGCCTGCTGATTCACCAAAGTGATGTGCCCTTCACGATTAACCGCCAGAATCCCTTCGTGAATCGACTGCAAAATGGCCTCTTTCTCCATCGCCAGCCGGGCAATCTCATAGGGCTCCAGACCTAAAATGACCTTTTTAAGGTGCTGCGACAGCCAGTAGGCGCCAGCAAAGCCTAGCGTAATCATCAGTGCGACCAGCGCCCACCCGAAGCTGTTATAGCGCGCCACGTCCATCGCCACGCGATCCATCATAAAGCCGACGGACACCAGGCCAATGATATTGCCCTCTTCATCCCAAATAGGCGCTTTGCCGCGCATAGCAGTGCCCAGAGAACCGGTCGCCTCGGAGACATAGAACTGGCCATGAATCAGCGCTTGGTCATTATCACCCCCTACCATGGGCTGCCCTATCCGCTCCGGCACGGGGTGGGAGTAGCGGATACTTTGGGCGTTACCAACCACGACATAGCGGGCGCCGGTTTCATGGCGTACTCGCTCTGCCAGCGGCTGAATAATGAAGGAGGGGTCGGGGATCGCAAAGGCATTGATAATTTGCGGCATTGACGCCACCGTTTTGGCTACCGCTAGCGCGCGTTCCCCCATCTGCTGGCTAATAATTTCCGCCTTGCGATGATTGAGATAGGTGCCCTGTGCCAGTAGCATGCCTGCCAGCAGTAGCCCCACTAACAGCATTACCTGCAGGCGAAAACTGCGTTTATACCAACTGCGCCTTGCGCGGGTTCGGCGCCAGCGCTGCAGGTCGGCCAATGTTCGGGGGCGAGAAACGCTCATAAGTAGACTCGAAATGCGTGACCGCACCATTATGGCACGCGCCAGCAAACGGCGATAATCGCCGTCACCCCAGAGTCATCGTTCGCTGATATAATGGGCCAATGCCGAAACCAAGGAGGGATGTAGTGGCGATCGTTCGATGGATGCTCTTGCTGGCCTGCTGGCCTCTATGGTTAACCGTGGCTTATGCCAACCCGTTTTACGCTCCACCGCCTCCCCAGGATGATGCTCCCGTTTTCAGTGGCGATGCCGAGCTTGGTTTTACCCACCTTTCGGGCAATACCAATAGTCAAACACTGATTGGCAAAACGCTGCTGACCTGGTTAACCGGTAAGTTTACCTACTCACTCCGCGGTGAAGTGCGCACAGTGAGTAAAGATAACGAAACCAGCGCCGAGCAGTACTTGGTATCGGGGCGCGAACGTTATGAACTGGATGGCCCACACTATCTATTTGGCTTTGCCCGCTGGGAGAAGGATCGCTTTGCCGGTTACGACCAGCAGTTGTCTGCGATTGGGGGTTATGGGCGTCAGATTCTGGAGAACGACACCCACACCCTGTCGTTAGAAGCGGGGCCCGGCTATCGACACGACCGGCTACGCGAGTACGACGATGAGCGCTTAATGGTGACCTACACGGCTTTGGACTATCGCTGGGGATTTTCCGACTACGCCGATATTCAGCAGGAGATGTCGATAGAGTATACCAACCAGAACACCACTTCCCGCTCGCTAACGGCGCTTACCGCCAGGCTTAATGCCAGGCTTTCGCTGCGCTTATCACATGAAATTAAGCACAACTCCCAGCCGCCTGACGACACCAGCGAGCGCACTGACAGCACCACCAGCGCATCGCTGCTTTATCGCTGGTAAGTCCTGCTCTGGGTGCTCTGGGTCTAGCGATTCTGACCGCGGTGCGCCCAGCCGGTCATGCGTTTCTCTAACTGTGCAAATAACTCATACATCACCATGGCCATGGCGCTGATCACCAGCAGCCCGGCAAATACCAGCCCCATGCGCATTTGCGAACCGGCACTCATCATCAGGTAACCAATGCCCTGGTTAGAGGCAACGGTTTCCGACACGACCGTGCCTACAAACGCCAGGGTAATGGCGACTTTCAGCGAGGCAAAGAAGTAGGGCAGCGAGCGCGGCAGTCCCACTTTGAGCAACACATCCATACGCCGCGCTCCCAGCACCCGCAGCACGTCCTCCATCTCGGGCTCTAGCGTGGCTAAACCGGTCGCCACGTTGACCACAATCGGGAAGAAGCAGATCAAAAAGGCGGTGAGAATCGCCGGCACCGAGCCAATGCCAAACCAGACAACCAGAATCGGCACAAAGGCGACCTTGGGAATAGCATTAAAACCCACCAGCAGCGGGTAGCAGGCGTTATATAGAAAGCGCGACGAGCCAATAATAAAGCCCAACACCAGTCCTACGGCAACGCCCAGGCCAAAGCCAATTAGCGTTGTCCAGAACGTTTGCCAGGAGTGCATGGCGATAGGCCCGGAATAGGTCACCAGTGCTTGGGCGGTCTCCAGGGCGCTGGGGAAGATAAAGCTAGGCACATCAAAAGCCCGCACTGTGACTTCCCAAATGATGACCAGTGCCACCATCGCGATCCACGGCGCTAATCGTTCAATTAGCCGATTATTTTTTGTCATGAGCGCGCCTTTTATCAAGTACTGTCATTAAGTACGGCCATTAAGTACTGCGTACTTCGCCAATCTGAGCACGCAGTTCCTGCACCAGATCAATAAAGGGTTTTTCATAGGTGGTTTCCAGCGCACGAGGGCGCGGCATTTCAATGGATCGCCGTTCAATCACCCGGCCGGGGCGGCGGCTCATGATATAGACCGTATCGGCCAGAAACGCCGCCTCACGCAGGTCGTGGGTCACCAACACGACCGTAAAGCGCTGTGCTTCCCACAGGTCGCGCAGCACGCACCACAGCTCTTCCCGGGTAAAGGCATCCAGCGCCCCGAAAGGCTCATCCAGCATCAGCAGGCGCGGCTGGTGAATCAACGCCCGGCAGATTGACGCCCGCTGCTGCATACCCCCGGAAAGTTGCCAGGGGTACTGGTCTTCGTAGCCTTCAAGCCCGACGGTCTTGAGCAGCTTGCGCGCCCAGCCAACAAACTCTTCGCGCCGTTTACGAAACTGATGCCGGTAAGGTTTGACGATTTCCAGCGGCAGCAAGACGTTATCCAGGGTGGTGCGCCAGGGCAGCAGGTTGGCGTTTTGAAACGCCATGCCGGAGATCTTCAGTGGCCCCGTGACCGCTTCCCCATCCACCTGAACGGTCCCGGTGGTAGGTGCATGCAACCCGGTACACAGCTTCATAAAGGTCGATTTACCGCACCCGGAAGGCCCCACGAAGGCAACAAACTCGCCTTCGTGGATACTCAGGTTGATATCTTCAATGGCGTTGCCAGATGCATCGTAGGCAAGGCTCACGTCATCAAAGCTGACGAACGCTGCCGACATGCTTATTCGCCCTCTATCGAAAACAGCATGCGCTCTTCCTGGGATGGTAAGTAGTTTGAATTAAACACCTGGTCTGGCGACGGCACAGAGGGCAAATTATAGGCATCGGCAACCAGTTGAATGGCCTCCTGCAGACGCGCTTCATCAATGCCACCTACGCCATGATCGCGGGCATCGGGGGTGTCCACCACGCTATCTAGGGCCAGCTTCAAACGCCGGGTTTCCATTTCCACATCGATTAAACCATCGCGGTTTTTAACATACTCAATAGCGGCTTCAGGGTCGGCAATGGTCTCGCCCAGGGCCTTATTGAAGGCGCGCAGAAAGCCCTGCACGGCTTCAGGGTTAGCTTCGGCAAAGGATTCACTGGCGATAATCGCGTTACCGTATAGCGGCACGCCGTAATCAGGGAACGGCATAATGGTGAGTTCGTCTTCACTCATACCGCGCTCCTCAAGATTGAGCAGGCTGGTGAAGTAGAAACCGGTAATAGCATCCACATCACCCCGGGTTAGCAGGGTTTCGCGCAGGGTTGGGTCGACGTTTTGCCACTCCACCGCATCGGCCGCTAAATCATTGGCAGCAGCAAACACGCCCCAGGCGCGGTAACCAGTATCAAAGGCGGGAGCGGCAATGGTTTTACCGGCCAAATCAGCGGGGCTCTCGATACCACTCTCTTTGCTTGCAAACACTGCAGCAGGCGTGCCGTCGTAAACGATATAAACGCCCTGAATGCCAGGGCCATCGGGGTTCTCCGCAAGGAATTCGACCAGCGCGTTAAGGTCGCCAAAGCCCATCTCGTAGGCACCAGACGCGACACGGTTGATCGCACCCGCCGAGCCACTGCCGGAATCGATTTGAACATCCAGCCCCTCGTCGGCGAAGTAGCCCTTTTCGGCAGCCATTAGAAACGGCGCTGAAGGGCCTTCAAAACGCCAGTCCAACTGAAAACGTATCTGAGTGTCACCGGCATGGCTGAAGGAAGGCATTAAAACCAGCGCAGCTGCACCACCCACCAATAAACGCATTGGCGAACGGTATAAAGAAGAAGCGGTAAGCGCAGAGTTGAGAAGCGTAAAAACGGGCGACATAGCGGCACACCTTGTATACAAAATATGCTTAAGCGTTAGCAGCAATACTGCCAAATTTCGTATTTCTCATGATTATCAGTTAATTACAAAATCACTTTGACAAAGAATGCCTCGTCAACGCGCCAATAGTGTGCATTTGCACTCTTAGAACGCACCAAGATAAAACATATTAGACGTTGGTCTATATTGGCGGTATACTATGTTCAGTTTCCTGTCCTCGCGCCATTCATTGAATGGCGCTTTTTTTTACCTGCTATTTTTTTATCTGCTGTTACGTCAATCAAGCGGCGTTAAACCACCTAACGACACGCTTTGTTAGGCTCTTTTTACACCTCCCCCTGCTCCTCCATAAGGTACTCAACATGTCTCAACCTGGCCCCAACGCTGAGGGCGACCAGCGGTTTTCACTTGGCGACCCTATTGTGCTTATCTTGAGCATCGGCTTTATCGTCGCTTTTCTGGCACTGTCGTTTTATGACGTAGCCCTGGTGGCGGATAGCATAAGCGCAGGCTTTGCATGGACCGCGTTAGTGTTAGGTAGCTACTTCCAGCTGCTACTTCTGATGACGTTCTTTATTGCCATCGGTTTAGCGATGACACCGGCTGCAAAAGCCAAAATTGGCAATTTAGATGCACCAGAAATGAGCACGTTTAAATGGCTCTCGATCATTCTGTGTACGCTACTGGCGGGCGGCGGGGTATTTTTTGCCGCCGGGGAGCCGGTTTATCACTTTGTGGTGACACCTCCCGCCTTTGATAGCGAAGCGGGCACCGCTGAAGCTGTTTCTGGCGCTTTGGGGCAATCCTTTATGCATTGGGGCTTTATGGCCTGGGCTGTATTGGGCTCGCTAACGGCAGTCGTTCTTGCACATGCGCACTACGTAAAAGGCCAACCGCTGCAGCCACGCACCCTGCTCTACCCGATACTGGGTGAACGTTTAATGCGTGGGCCTTTGGGCGGCTTAGTCGATGCTTGCTGTGTTATTGCGTTGGTTGCAGGCACCGTCGGCCCGATAGGCTTTCTGGCTACTCAGGTTAGTTTTGGTCTTCATGAGCTGTTTGGACTGCCGGAAGGCTATACCGGCCAACTGATTATTCTAGGCGTGCTGGCCAGCATTTATGTGCTCTCCTCTATGAGCGGTGTTCACAAAGGTATTCAGATACTAAGTCGTTTTAACGTGCTGCTGGCGCTGGCTATCGGTGCGGTGATTATGGTCTTTGGCCCCACGCTGTTTTTAGTTAATAGCTACGTTTCCGGCATGGGGGCTTACATCAGCGAATTCTTTACCATGGCGACCATGACCGCTGAAACAGCCCCGGCGTGGTGGATGCAGTGGTGGACAGTATTCTTCTTTGCTTGGTTTATTGGCTACGCCCCGGTAATGGCGATTTTTGTGGCGCGTATTTCTCGTGGTCGCAGCATCCGTGAAATGATTGTTGCGGTGGCTATTCTTGCCCCTATCGCCACTACCGTTTGGTTTACCCTGCTGGGCGGTTCGGGCATTTACTATCAGCTCAATGGCGTGATTGATTTAACCGAAGCACTCAATAACTTCCAGTTTGATGTGGCTACCTTGACCGTTGCCCAGGCGCTGCCCGGCGGCACTTGGATGGCGCTGGCCATTTTACTGCTGACAACGATTTTTGTTGCCACCACCGGCGACTCAATGAGCTATGCGATCGCAGTGGTTGGCGCGGGGCATGACAATCCAAACCCGGTAATGCGGGCCTTCTGGGGCATCGCCATGGCGCTAATGGCGGCGGTACTGCTGTATATGGGTGCGGGTCAGATTGGAGCGTTGCAGCAGTTTATCGTTATCACCGCGATTCCGGTGTCGTTGATTCTGTTGCCATCATTGTGGAATGGCCCTCAGGCCGCCTACGCCATGGCACGGGAACAGGGCATTATTGAATAGGTAAGCTGCTCTACGCTTCCCTAATCCTGATTTATAGACTTTCCAGCAGGCGCAGAATCATCTGCGGCTGCTGGTTGGCTTGGGCCAACATAGCGATACCTGCTTGCTGAAGGATCTGTGCGCGAATAAGGTTGGAGACTTCCTTAGCGTAATCGGCATCCTGAATGCGCGACTGGGCGGCGGAAGTATTAACGATGCTGTTGTTCAGGCCATCAATAACGCTCTCGAAGCGATTCTGCACGGCTCCCATATAGCTGCGCTGGCGATCTAACCGCTTAATTGCCTCATCGACCCTATCGATTGGTTTTTCCGACCCACTGCCATCGTCCAGTACGCTTAAGCCTTCCAGCCCCAACCCCTGTAAGTTCATACCTTCAAAACGCACCGCGATGGTATCGCCCGCGTTCGCGCCGACCTGGATATTTAATGATCTGGTCTCGTTCAACAACCCAATACCGTTGAAATTACTCTGCCCGGCAACGCGGTCAATCTCTTCCATGCGCTGACCAATCTCGGCTTGGATAGAAGCAAGGTCATTAGAAGAGTTGGTGCCATTCGCCGCTTGCACGCTCAGTTCGCGAATGCGCTGCAAGTTATCGTTAATCTGGTTGAGAGAGCCTTCCGCCGTTTGCACCATAGAGATGCCATCATTGGTGTTGCGGATCGCCTGAGTCATGCCTTTGATTTGTGCCGTCATGCGGTTGGCAATTGCCTGCCCCGCCGGGTCATCTTTTGCGCTATTGATACGCAGCCCAGATGAGAGGCGCTGCATTGCGGTCTGCATGGATTGCTGACTGCCGCGCAGATTATTCTGCACGATAAGCGACATCACATTGGTGTTTAGGCTGAGCAACGCGCGCCTCCGGGGAAGATAGCTGCCTGTCTTCGGACAGCTATAGCATTACTATCGGCGCGTGAGTGACAATCATGAGGTTTTCTTGTCATTTAAAGTGCGGCCACTGCTGGCGAGTACTTCATCTACGGGCATTCGTACATAATCATAGTGATAATAGCCCTCGTCCACCACCTCCCCATCCCACGCCACCATGTCGAGATCCATCGTTCGAGGACCCGATTTAATCACTCCCCGCACCCGACCTAAGCGGTTTTCAACTTCTTTGAGATAGGCGCGAAACGCCTCACGCTCTAGGGGCGTGCTTACCAACATAGCGGCATTCAAGAAGTCAGGCTGCTGCTGGTACCCGACAGGCGCGGTTCGAATCGCTTCTGAACGCGCCAGCAGGTCACATTCATGGCTAATAATCCTCAGCGCCTGACCGAAATAGTGGTCTGGATCGATATTACTCCCCAGTGAGATTAAACACTCGTGGAGCGCGGCTGCCTGTTCGTTGGTGAGAGGTATTGGTGGCATAGCGACATCCTGTTTGAAGTGACGTCTTCTAAAACTGCCCTGTTTTTAAAACCGCTTTGTTGCAGGGCCCTTCCATCAATACCTTTAAGCTAGTGCTTCGTGCAAGCTCTGTATAAGTTATTGACAAACGCTGCACTCACGCAGAGAGTCAACCTATACCAATAAAACAACAGGGAACGCTTTATGCACCAACAAGCTGCTTTGGTAACCGGCGGTGCTACCCGCTTGGGGAGGTACTTTTCTGAGGCGCTGGCCGATGCAGGTTATGACATCGCTCTGCATGTCAACAGATCCCGCGTAGAGGCCGAGGAGGTCGCCCGAGGCATTCGTGCCAAAGGCCGTGAGTGTGAGATTTTCCATTGCGATTTTTTAAGCGAGAACGTAGACACAGAGCTAAGTGATTTAATTCATGCATTAAAAAATCGCTTTCCTGGTCTTAATGTGCTGCTAAATAGCGCTTCTGCGTATACATCAGCGCCAATCGCGGCCACAGATCTTGCCATGCTTGAGAGCCAGTTCAGGGTCAATATGTTCACCCCACTGCTGCTCACGCGCCACTTTGCAGAAGCGGTTGATGAAGGCCAGGTGATCAATATCATCGATAACAAAGTGGCCTATCACCAATTCCCTTATGCAGCGTACCTGCTTTCAAAAATGAGCTTGGCGGAGATGACGCGCATGGCGGCGTTGGAGTTCGCCCCGCGCATTCGCATTAACGGTATTGCGCCCGGCGTGGTGCTGCCTGCTTCCCAGCGCACCAGCGACTATGTGGAGTGGCGAATTGAAGGAATTCCGCTTAAACGACAGGGTGAGCCTGCACATCTTGTACAAGCCTTGCACTACTTATTGAATAACCCCTTTGTGGCGGGTCAGATTCTGTTTGTCGATGGCGGTGAATCCATCAACCTGGAAGGTCGGCACTCAGAAAACTATGGTCATTAAATAAAACCACCCCTTTAAAACGCAACGGGGCCGCCCGAAGGTGGCCCCGTTAACACGTTAAGATGACGATAATTTAGGTTTCATCGACGTCATCATGGTCGGGCTTGTGATGATCTTCGTCCGCAGTGTGCTGTACCCCTTGCTGGGTATCATGCTTAACAGCGGGTGATGCATCAGGCTCCACTTCCACTTTCTTCTCTTTGGCGGTCGATTCCAGTACCCGCACATTGGCAGGCGGTGTCTTGCCATTTTTGGTCTCACCAAAGTAGAGCGTGGTGTGCGGGAAGGGAATTTCAATACCCGCTTCATCAAAGCGCAGCTTCACCAAGCGATTATAAGCGCGGCCAACACCCCACTGGTCGCCCGGTGTGGTTTTGATCACTACACGAATGTTCACGGAGCTATCCGCCAGGGCCACCACACCGGCTACGGTTAGGTCTGCCAGCAGCTTATGACCGTGCTCTTCGCTGGCTTTAAGATCTTCAAAGGCCAGTTGGAGCTGCTCGATGGCTTCGTCGATGCTCTCGTTGTAGCCAATACCGTATTCACCCACGTGATTGCCGTACTCACGCATGTAGTTAGACACGGTATCGACGCTTGAGAACGGCACAATGTGGTAGGTGCCCGACAGGTCACGAATACCTACTGAACGGATGCTTAACCGTTCGGCGGTACCCGTTACGCCGCCGACCGTGACTACATCACCGGTGTTCATGGCATTTTCAACCTGGATAAACACCCCTGTGATGACGTCTTGCACCAGCTTCTGTGCACCAAAACCAATCGCCAGACCCAGCACACCAGCACCGGCAATTAGCGGGCCGATATTGATGCCAATTTCCGACAGCACGATCATGCCGGTAATGGTCACCATGGCGATCGCCAGGGCGTTGCGGAACAGGCTAAGCAGCGTTTTGGCCCGTGCCGTTGGCTCCCCATGGCCGGTTTCCGGATTGAGCTTGTGCTCGATCAAACTCGCCAAGCCCAACCAGGCAGCAATGGCCACAATCAAGATCACCGCAACGCTGGTAAGGTTACCTACCAGATTGCCCCCCCGCTCTGAGGCGTACCAAGCGGCTAGATCAAAGGCGCCCCAGGCATTCAGCACCACCATTATGACCACGACCAGAATGATTGTGCGCAGCACGCGTAGCGCATTGGGCACGTAGCTATTCAGGCGCTTTTCAAGCAGTGGCAGTTTGCGGCGCAGGTCGTCCGACAGCGTGATACGGCGACCAATGGTCTGGCTAAGAAATGAGGAGACCAATAGCCCCACAACGATGGCGGCCAGTGACTTCAAGGTCGCAAACATCACAAACGGCAGCGCATCGCCGGGGCGTGTCAACGTCAGTACAAACACAATCAAGAAGTACAGCAGTGCAAACAAATGCCAGGTGCGGGCAAATAGCTGTAGTGAAACGCGGCTGGCGGTGAGCGTTGATTTTGCCGCCATCTCATTCACGTTATCGCGTAGGCGTGTGCGGTTCTTGAGCACCACTACCACGGCGTAGATAAATGCCAGCACCATAATCAGCGTACCGACGGCTTGGCCCAGCGACGCGGCCACGTAGAAATTGACCAGCGGTACCACCACCATCAGGCCATAACCTACCATGCCGATCAGCCGCGCTAGCCAGCGGTTCCAATAGGACGCCTCTTGAGCCGAAATAGGCAGCAGCCGCAGCCCTTCGTAGCGCGAAGAGAACAGCATCCGCACCCCGGCTTTGAGCAATTCGATAATCAAAAACGCATTTAAGAACAGAGAAGCGCGGGTAGAGAGTTCTCCGGCTTCACCAATGGCGAAGGTGGCCAATAAATTGCCGCCAACGTAAGCAACAGCGATCAGCAACACATCGATGACTGCCGCTATCGCCACGCAGGCAATCAAACGTAATACGGGCGTTAAATTACTACCGTTCAGCGACCAGCCACTTATTTTAGTAAATAGCGGCTTCGCTAAACGACGGAAGATCATAAACATCGCAAACGTGGCGACAATCACAATGCCCAGATTGATCGCCGCGCTGGTAAACGCGGTCATATCAAAGACACTGTCTGCCTCCTCACCCGAGAAAAGCCCACCTACAATGCTAACCACTTGTTCAAACTGACCACCCACATCGCTAACTACACGACTGGTGAGTTCAGCTAACTGGCGCGGCAGCGAGACATCTTCCGGCGCTATCTCGCTGCCCTGGGCGGCAGCTTCTGGCGAAAGCTCGTTGGCTATACCGTCGGGCAGCGCTGAGGCTTGACTGCGCAACATCTCAATCAGCTCTTGTCGCGACTGCTCATCTTCTAAGAGATTGGCCAATGCCTCGTACGACGTTGGCGCAGCTTCCTCGGATGAGGCGGTGCCATCGGCGCTGGCCGGCTCGCTTGGCGTGCTCTGCGCCATTGCTGGCGTGGCCACAATGGCAATCATTGCCAAAAGCCAGACACCTAGCCAGGGTAATAAACGAAGTGGCTTCACACCTAAACCTCCTTTTGGGTGAGTGTTCTTTTTAATCTAACGGCTGCCTGATGATAAGCAAGCTTGCACATAACCGCTGTAACACTAAGGGCAAACGATTTTGCTAACACTAACCATCTTGCTAACACTAACAGTACAGCTTGTT
This sequence comes from Vreelandella neptunia, assembly GCF_022489065.1. Taxonomy (GTDB): domain Bacteria; phylum Pseudomonadota; class Gammaproteobacteria; order Pseudomonadales; family Halomonadaceae; genus Vreelandella; species Vreelandella neptunia_A. The sequence goes on from NZ_JAKVTW010000007.1 coordinate 41,883, forward strand.
AAAAAGTTGTACAGGGTAACATGACTTGATTAATAAGGCGTTTCACTGACACAGAGGTACTAGCCACTGTTGTGCCAGCAGCAGTACCACTGCGTAGCGGGTACCCTTAGCGACTAAAATCCACGCCAGCGCCCGCCACCAGGGCAGTCGAAATATGCCGGCCAATACGGTCAGCGGGTCACCAATAATCGGCGCCCAAGAGATCAACAGGCTCAGCTCGCCAAAGCGGTGATACCAGCCTTCTGCGCGGGCTAAACTGCGCGGCGAAGCAGGAAACCAGCGGCGGCTTTGAAACTGGCGAGCATAGCGGCCCAGACTAACGTTGATCATGCTGCCCAGGGTATTGCCCGCCGTGGCGAAAAACCACAGCGCTAACGGCGGCTCGCCAACACACCACAGCCGGGCCAGCCACACTTCAGACCCACCGGGTAGCAGCGTGGCGCTTACCAGGGCAATAAAAAACAGGCTTACCATAGCGTCAGTAGCGCCCTCTAGCGCGGCACCTGGCCACCCAGCTGTTGGGTGATTTCATCGGCCGTTTGGCGAACCAGGGCACCCAGGGTGAGTAAGCGGGCCTCGGGGATACGCGCCACTGGGCCTGACACGGAGATCGCCGCCAGCGGCGTGCCGTGCTCATCAAACACGCAGGCGGCGACGCAGTGCAGGCCAATGGCATGCTCTTCGCGGTCGCAGGCAAAGCCTTGCGTTCGAATTTGCGCTGTTTCCACTTGCAGCGTATCGGGTTGGTAGAGCGTATTAGCGGTCACTCGTGCAAGCTCTTGGCCATCCAGCAATTGCTCGCGTTCGTCGTCAGGGATCCACGCCAGCAGCGCCTTACCGACACCGGAGGCATGTAGCGGCGCCCGGGAGCCTAGGCGAGTGATCATACGCATCATCTGGGGCGATTCATGCTGGGCTAGAAACACCGCCGTGGCCCCATCACGTATGCCTAGGTTGGCCGTTTCGCCGGTTTCGGCGGTTAAGCGGCGTAGAAACGGCCGACTGGTGGCGACTACATCGCGCGCCTCAAGGAAGCTATTGCCGATCCGAAAGGTTTTAACATCGATTCGCCACAGCCCCTGCTCGTTCTCCTGAGTGACAAACCCCTGACTTTGCAGAGCCTGCAACAGCCGGTGGGTAGTGGATGGCGCCAACTCGGCCATCTCAGCCACTTCTGAAAGGGCTAATCCGAGGGGACTGGCAGCGAGATACTCCAGCAGCGTTAAGCCACGTACCAACGACTGGCTATGCCCTCCGCTGGCTTTGGCGGTACTCGCCGGACGGCCGACCGTCCTGCGCTTGGCTTCACTCACCTAGCTTTCTCCTAAAGACGCTCCTAAAAAGGCGCTCCCATCGACTAAAAGCGCCTTTGCTGAAGGCGTCTTTCCTGAAAACACAAAGGGCGTCAGGATAACGTGACCACATGGCCGTTGTCGCGTTTACGGAAACGAATTCCATTCATTCAGCAATGGCCACTCAGCAACGACAACTCAGCGATGCCGCCACTGCGGTGGCCGCTTGGCGATAAAGGCATCAATCCCTTCGCCCACATCCTCGGCCAGCATATTGCAGGCCATGGTTTCTCCAGCGAAGGCGTAGGCTTCATCTAATGGCATCGCGAGCTGCCGGGCAAACATGGCTTTCCCCGTGCGCACCGCCACAGCACTTTTAGCGCAGATACTGGCGGTCAGTGCATCCGTTGCCTCATCCAGTGCATCGTCCTCTGCCACGCGATTAATCAACCCCCACTCCGCGGCTTGATCGGCGCTGATAAAATCCCCCGTCAGCAGCATTTCCATGGCTCGTTTACGGGCAACGTTCCGCGATAGCGCCACCGCTGGGGTGGAACAAAACAGCCCAACGTTGATACCAGAAACCGCAAAACGGGCGCTGCGCGCCGCCACCGCCAGATCACAGCTCGCCACCAGTTGGCAGCCTGCGGCAGTAGCGATGCCCTGCACTTTGGCAATGACCGGCACGGAGAGATTCACAATGGCCTGCATCACCTCGCCACAGCGGGCAAACAGCGCTTGATAGTAGGCTTTATCGGGGTTGGCGCGCATCTGTTTCAGATCATGCCCGGCGCAGAAAGCTTTGCCTTTGGCGGCAAGTACCACACAGCGCACGCTGCTATCGTCGGCAATCTCAGTGAAGGCATCGTGTAGTGCTTGCAGCATGGCTTCCGAGAGCGCGTTAAAGCGCTCTGGCGAGCTCATCGTCAGCGTTACAACGCCTTGATGGTCAAGACGCTGCAGGATGGGGGCAGGTGAATCAGAGATGATGGACATGGTGAACTCCTGGTGTGAGTAACACATTGCCCATCAGTCTAGCGCACACGCTTTTTTATCAGGCTTTTTTCATTAAGCGGGTATCACGGCCTAACGGGTGCGGCTCGCCGCGCTGTTTGGCGAGATCGATTTGACGCTGGCGCTCACGGGCCGCCGCGCGGGTCTTCTCCGGCAGCGAGTCGATGCAGTGGGGGCAGCTAATGCCCGGCTCAAAAGCGGGCGACTTCATATCCTCGGCGGAGATCGGCATGCGGCAGGCGTGGCACTGCTCGAACTCACCCTTGCTCAAGTCGTGGCGAACCGTGACCCGATTATCGAACACAAAACACTCGCCGCGCCATAGCGACTGCTCTTCCGGGACTTTTTCCAGATAGTTCAGCACGCCGCCTTTCAGGTGGTAGACCTCTTCAAAGCCCTCTTTAAGCATAAAGCTGGAGGCTTTTTCACAACGGATGCCACCGGTGCAGAACATGGCGACTTTCTTGTGTTTTTCCGGGTCGTAGTGCTCGCGCACGTACTCGGGAAATTCGCGAAAGGTGGTGGTTTTAGGATCTATCGCCCGCTCAAAGCTGCCAATCGCCACCTCGTAATCGTTACGGGTATCAATCACCAGCACTTCTGGGTCGGCAATAATGTCGTTCCAGTTTTCCGGCTCGACGTAAGTGCCCACGGTGTCGTTGGGGTCGATGTCAGGCACGCCAAGGGTGACGATCTCTTTTTTGAGTTTGACCTTGGTGCGGTAGAACGGCGTTTCGTCGCAATAGGACTCTTTATGGTCAATATCGGCCAAGCGCGGATCAGCGGTCAGCCAGGTAAGTAGGCCGTCAACCCCTTCGCGGCTACCCGCTACCGTGCCGTTGATACCCTCTTTTGCGAGCAGCAGGGTACCCTTCACGCCGTTATCAAGCATGGTTTGGTGAAGAGGCTCACGCAGCGCTTCGAAGTCATTCAGGGTGACAAATTTATACAGCGCCGCGACCACAATGGGCGGATTTTGAATGGTGTCTGACATGTAAAGCTCCAGGTAGTCATCCTCGTAAAGGACGGACCGGGTTATAAAGACGCGCATATTCTAGCGCAACCTGACGCTGAAAACGTCGATTTATTCGACACAACCTTACTGAAAGCTTCACTCCACGCCGCCGCTGTGAGGCGTATATTGTCACTATTCCCTCACGCAACCTGCGGAGCACACCATGATTATTCGTCGTTCAAACGAGCGGGGCTACGCTGACCACGGCTGGTTACGTTCATTTCATACCTTTTCATTTGCCAACTATGTTGACCGCAACCATATGGGGTTTCGTGCCCTGCGTGTGATCAATGAAGACCGCGTAACCGGCGGCCATGGCTTTGGCGCTCACTCTCACCGCGATATGGAAATTATCTCCTACGTACTTGAAGGTGAGATGGAGCACAAAGACAACATGGGCAACGGCGAGGTGATGCGTCCAGGCGACGTGCAGCGCATGTCGGCAGGTACCGGCGTCCTGCATAGCGAGTTCAACCACTCCAAGGAGAACGGGCTGCACTTTCTGCAAATTTGGATTGAACCCAAGCAGCTCGGCATTAAACCCAGCTATGAGCAGAAGGCCTTTCCTATCGCCGAGCGTCAGGGCCAGTGGCGCCTGGTGGCGTCTCAAGAGGGTCGCGAAGGGTCAGTCAGCGTCAATCAGGACGTGAACCTTTACGCTGGCTTATTTAGCGAAGGCGACCAGGCCGACGTTCCAACCTCCCGCCATGCGTGGCTGCATGTAGTGAACGGAGAAATGGAGGTGAACGGCGAAACGCTAAGCGCAGGCGATGCTGCGGCGTTTACGCCGGATGAGTCGATTAGCCTCACTGGCAAGCAAGCGGGCGAAGTGCTGCTGTTTGATTTGGCTTGATCAGCTTGATCAACTGAACCAGCTTCCCTAACCAAAACGGCGCCTCATGAGAGGCGCCGTTTTCGATGGTCTTTTTATTACCCGCGTTTTAGCTGTTTTGCGAGGAGTAGAGCGCACGAATTTTCAGCGTGTGGTCTACTTCGCGCAACGCTTCCAATGCTTGGGGCCCGTAGGCTTTATCCACATCAATCACCACATAACCGACTTTCTCGTTGGTCTGCAGATACTGGCCCGAGATGTTGATGCCGTTTTCAGACAGCACGCGGTTGATCTGCGACAGCACGCCCGGCACGTTGTCATGAATGTGCAGCAAGCGGTGCTTATCCGGGTGAGCGGGCAGCGCCACTTCGGGGAAGTTGACCGAGGTCACGGTGGTGCCGTTATCGGAATAAGTGATCAGTTTTTCCGATACTTCGATCCCGATATTCTCCTGGGCCTCCAGGGTAGATCCCCCTACGTGCGGGGTCAGAATTACGTTTTCCAAGCCGCGTAGCGGGCTTTCAAACTCTTCATCGTTGCCTTTCGGCTCCACCGGGAAGACGTCGATAGCGGCACCATTTAGCTTGCCTGCTTTAATCGCATCTGCCAGCGGTTCGATTTCAACCACGCTGCCGCGTGAGGCATTGATGAAAATCGCGCCAGGTTTCATGGCAGCAATCTCTTTCTCACCGATCATCCAACGGGTAGAAGCCAGGTCTGGCACGTGCAGGCTGACCACATCGGCCCGTCCCAGCAGCTCTTCAAGGCTGCCGACTTGGCTTGCATTGCCCATGCCTAGCTTGGCAATCACATCGTAAAAGATAACGTTGAAGCCAAGCGATTCGGCTAGCACGGAGAGCTGCGCGCCAATGCTGCCGTAACCCACGATACCGAGAGTTTTACCGCGCGCTTCGTGAGAATTCTTGGCTGATTTCAACCAACCACCCTGGTGGGCCCGGGCATTTTTTTCCGGAATACCGCGCAGCAGCATGATCGCTTCCGCCAGTACCAGCTCGGCCACCGAACGGGTATTGGAGTAAGGCGCATTAAACACCGCGATACCGCGGGTGAGGGCTGCGGTTAAATCGACCTGATTGGTGCCGATACAGAAACAGCCAACGCCGACCAGTTTCTCTGCCGCCTCGAACACGCGCTCCGTCAGTTGGGTGCGGGAACGAATACCGATGAAGTGAACATCACGAATCTTTTCGATCAGCGCGTCTTCATCAAGGGATGTGGGCAGATGCTCGATATTTTCATAACCGGCGTTGTGAAAATTGTCCACCGCACTTTGGTGGACGCCCTCGAGTAGCAGGATCTTGATCTTGCTCTTGTCCAGGGACGTTTTGGCCATGGCTGAATCAACCTCTATGGTCGGCGGCATGCGCCGTGTATCGGTTCACGGGAGGCGCATATCGTAGCACAGCCCGCCGCGTAAACGCCGGGTGTAGATGATGAAAAGTGTGCGTGCTGACAATGAATGAACCGCAAGTCGTTACCATAGGCGTAGGCTGAAAGGCAGACGTCACCCCCTGGCGTCGGTGTATACTGTGCGCTTATTTCAGCTTATTTTAAAAACATACCGGTTGGCAGGCATACCCCAATGAGCGACACGACATCACCCCCGCAGGATTTTGCCGCGACGGTTGAACAACTCGAAACCATCGTTGAACGTCTTGAGTCAGGCGAGCTCTCATTGGAGGATGCGCTGACCGCGTTTGAGCAGGGCGTGCGGCTAACCCGCGATGCCCAGCAGCGTTTGGATAGCGCCGAACTCAAGGTGCGGGCGCTGAGTGAAGACAGCGAAGGCCGCCTAAACGTCGCCCCGTTTGCAGGCCCCGACGATCCCAAGGATGCGGACGAGGATGAGAGCAAGGAGACGCCCCCATGGTAGCCATGCAGCCTAGCCAGCTCGCCACCCTGCGCCACACCAGCAATCTCCGTGTAGACGCCACGCTTGCAGCACTGTTCGACACCCGCCCGGCGGTAGCAGCACGGCTTGAAGAGGCCATGCGCCACGGTTTGCTAGCTGGGGGTAAACGCCTGCGCCCGCTGCTGGTCTACATGGCTGGCCACGCGTTAGGCGCAGAAGACGAGGCGCTAGACGCCCCCGCCGCCGCGATTGAGTTAATCCACGCCTATTCGCTGATTCATGATGATCTACCGGCCATGGACGACGACGACCTGCGCCGTGGTCAGCCCACCGTGCATAAGGCGTTCGATGAAGCGAGCGCGATTCTGGCCGGTGATGCTCTGCAGGCGCTAGCGTTTGAAGTACTGGCCAGCACTGACCACCCACGTTTAAGCAATTTGGTGCAAACCCTAGCGTCGGCCTCTGGGCGAGACGGCATGGTGGCGGGCCAGGCGTTGGATTTAGCCGCTGTCGGTGGCCACCCGGATGTCGACGCCCTGGCCCATATGCATGCCCACAAAACCGGCGCCCTGATTGTCGCTGCTGTACGCTTGGGTGGCTTGGTCGCGGTCGCCGTAGATGACCCCCGATTAAGCGCGCTCACTCGCTACGCCCGCGCCATTGGTCTAGCCTTCCAGATTCATGACGATATTCTGGATGTGACGGGTGACACCGTTACCCTAGGCAAAACATCAGGCGCCGATGCCGCACGCGATAAGCCCACCTACCCCAGTCTACTGGGGCTAGAGGGCGCTCAACGCAAAGCGCACAGCCTGATTGACGAGGCCATTGCCGCGCTCGCCCCCCTGGGTGAACGTGCTGCACCGCTGGCCGACTTAGCCCACTATATGATCGAGCGCGACCACTAACGATGCCCATGAAGCTGTTCGACGAAATCCCCCGCGAGCGCCCCACTACGCCGCTGCTCGACTCCTTTGATCACCCCGCTGCGCTGCGGGCCATGAACGACAAGCAACTCGCCCAGCTGGCCGATGAGCTGCGCGCTTACCTGCTCTATAGCGTGGGCGTGTCGGGTGGCCATTTTGGCGCAGGCCTTGGCGTTGTCGAGCTGAGCGTTGCGCTGCACCACGCCTTTAACACGCCCCAGGACCGCTTGGTCTGGGACGTTGGCCACCAAGCCTACCCGCATAAGATTCTGACCGGCCGCCGCGAAACGATGCTAAGCATTCGCCAGCACAGCGGCTTGGCCGCTTTTCCGCGCCGCGCTGAGTCCGAGTACGACACCTTTGGTGTGGGCCACTCCAGCACATCGATTTCGGCGGCGCTGGGTATGGCATTGGCGGCCAAAGCCCAAGGCAATAAGCGGCGCGTGTGTGCCATCATTGGCGACGGTGCGCTCACCGCAGGCATGGCCTTTGAAGCCCTGGCCCATGCGGGTCACGTTAATGCCAATCTGTTGGTGGTGCTCAACGACAACGAGATGTCGATTTCCGAGAACGTCGGCGGCATGGCGACCTACCTTGCCCGGGTACTCTCCAGCAAGCCCTACCTAAAAATACGCGAAGAGAGCAAAAAAGTGCTTTCCCATCTGCCTGGCGCGCTTGAGCTTGCCCGACGTACCGAAGAGCATATGAAAGGCATGGTCAGCCCCGCCACGCTGTTTGAGGAGATGGGCTTTAACTACGTAGGCCCCATTGATGGCCACGACCTCGAAACGCTGACCGACACGCTTGAAAACCTGCGCGATCTCGACGGCCCGCAGTTTCTGCACATCAAAACGGTCAAAGGCAAAGGCTTTCTACCCGCCGAGGCAGATCAAATTGGCTACCACGCGATTACCAAACTGGAAAAGCCAAGTACTACGGTTAACGCCTCGACGGTGAATAAACCTGTCGTTAAGAGCGTCGCCAAGAAAAAATACTGCAATGTCTTCAGTGACTGGCTATGCGATATGGCCGCCGCTGACTCGCGCCTGATGGGGATTACCCCCGCCATGCGCGAAGGCTCCGACCTGATTCGCTTCTCTAAAGCGTATCCCGAACGCTATTTTGACGTAGCCATCGCGGAGCAGCACGCCGTCACACTCGCGGCGGGAATGGCCTGCGAAGGCATGAAGCCGGTAGTGGCGATTTACTCTACCTTCCTACAGCGTGGCTACGATCAACTGATCCATGACGTTGCGGTGCAGAACCTGGACGTCACCTTTGCCATTGACCGTGCAGGTTTAGTGGGCGAAGACGGGCCGACTCACCACGGCAGCATGGACCTCTCCTTCCTACGCTGTGTGCCCGGCCTGGTAATTCTGGCCCCGGCAGATGAAGCCGAGTGCCGCGCCATGTTGAGCGCGGCCTATCATTACCCTGGCCCTGCCGCGGTGCGCTACCCACGCGGTACCGGCCCTGGCGTGGAAATTCCCGCTCACCTTGAGCCAATGACCATTGGCCAAGCAGAAGTACGCCGCCAAGCGTCAAGCGACGGTGTGCGTATAGCGCTGCTCGCCTTTGGCAGCATGAACAGCGCCGCGGCAGACGTCGCCGAACGGCTCAACGCTACCCACATCAATATGCGCTCCATCAAACCGCTGGATCGCGATGCGGTGCTGCATGCCGCTGATGAGCACGAGCTGCTGGTGACCCTGGAAGAGAACGTGATTGCCGGTGGTGCAGGCAGCGCCGTGAATGAACTGCTTCACGCCGAAGGCGTTCAGGTAGAAGTATTAAACCTTGGCCTGCCGGACGCCTTTGTAGAGCACGGCACGCCCGCACAGCTGCTTACCGATTGTCAGTTGGATATTGAAGGCATCGAGCGCGCCATACGCGCGCGATTGCCATAAGCCATTACTTTTAAACTACTTTTGAGATTGCCATGCTATTGCTTATTGTTATTTTCGGCCTGATCGGCCTTGCAGCGGGTGGCCCGGTAGGGCTACTGATTGGCGGCGGCCTTGGCTGGTGGCTGGGTCGGCGCATCAGTCGACGCTTAAACATTGCGCGTATGCGTATTCAGGAAGGCTTTCTAGAGTCGATTTTCTCGGTAATGGGCTGCCTCTGCCAAGCCGACGGCAAAGTGACCGAAGGCGAGCTGGATATTGCCGAGAAACTGTTTGACCAGATGCATCTTCAGGGCGAGCAGCGCGCCAAGGCCCGCGCCGCCTTTGAGCGCGGTCGCGCCGACGACTTCAATCTGGATGCCGAGCTTGCCAACGTAAACCGCCTCACCCAGCGCCAGCCGGTACTGCGGCAAGTCTTTATCCAGGTTCAGCTCTCCGCCATTGCCGCCGATGGTGTGCTTCACCCCGCCGAGCACGACATGATTCTGCGCGTCGCCCGTGGCGTAGGCTGCAGCGACGCCGAAGTTCAGCAGATCGAAGCAATGCTCCACGGCGCCGCCGCTAACTCACAGGGTTCCAGCGAAGAAGCACTTAAAGATGCCTACCGCGTGCTAGGTGTTTCTGATGACGCCAGCGATGCCGAGATTAAGAAGGCTTACCGCCGCCTAATGAGCCAAAATCACCCCGACAAACTGGCGGGTAAAGGCCTACCCGAAAGCATGCGCGATATCGCCCAGGCGCGCACCAGCGAAATCGGCAACGCTTACGAGCGAATTCGCGCGGCACGGGGTAGCGCTTAATAGCGGCGCCTAATAACGGAGCTTAAAAGCGGGGCATATAACATCGACAGCGCTGCTAACGCTCGCTAGATTGAAAAATCGATAATTATCGCCAGGAGCACGCCATGATCACGCTATACAGTTTTCCCCAGTCCCGCTCGCTTAGAGCAGCCTGGACACTTGAGGAGCTTGGCCTGGAGTATCAGTGTCACCACGTGGCGCTGGATAAAGGCGAAGGCCAAACAGCCGAGCATTTGGCGCGTCACCCGGATGGCAAGGTGCCGGTCATGGAAGATGGCGATGTTCATCTCTTTGAGTCGGTGCCGATTTGCCGTTATCTGGCTGAGTCCTATGGTGATGGCACACTGCTTCCCAGCGATCCCGCTGCCCGCGCCCAGGTCGACCAGTGGCTCAGCTTTATCGTGACCGAAATCGAGCAGCCACTGTGGAATCAGGCCAAGCATAAATTTGCCCTGCCTGCCGATAAGCGCGTCCCCGCTATTCTACCCGTCTGCGCCTGGGAGTTTCAGCGTGCGCTGAGCGCTCTTGAGCGCCGCTATAACGGCCAGGAATATCTGGTAGGTAACACCTTCACGCTCGCGGATCTGTTCTTAACCCACACCCTTTCGTGGGCGGTGAGCATGAAGCACCGCTTGCCCGAGCCGCTTCTTGCCTACCGCGAACGCCATGTACAGCGCCCCGCGATGGCCAAAGCCGTCGCGCGAGAGAAGGCCGCGGCAGAAGGTTAAGCCGCCGTTACGTGAGGGAGAACCGCGCTATAAATGGCAAAGTAGTGGCAGACGCTGCCCGCTATGACAAACACGTGCCAAATAGCGTGGTTATAGGGGATCGCACGCACGGCATAGAAGATAACGCCTAGCGTATAGGTGATTCCTCCTGCAGCAAGCAGAAAGATGCCGGTCGTTGACAGGCTCGCCGCCATCTCGCCTGACGCCAGCACGATCATCCAGCCCATAAGTAGATATATCGCCACACGTAATACTGAAAAGCGCTGAGGCCATAGCAGTATGCAAGCAATGCCCACCAGCGCCAGCGACCACACGGCGGCAAACAGGATCCAGCCCGTAGTACCACGCATGTTAACAAGCAGAAAGGGTGTGTAAGTGCCTGCGATAAGCAGATAAATCGCGCAGTGATCAAGCAGTTGAAAGCGCTGCTTCCAGCGTCGATGCGGAATGCCGTGGTAAAGGGTCGAAGCGGTATAAAGCAGTACTAGCGTGGTGCCGTAGAGACTCAGGCTGACCACTTTCCATGGATCAACGTGGGCCGCCAAACTCGCCGCCACCAGTAGAACCACCATCCCCACTAGGCTGAGTAAGGCTCCAATGCCGTGAGTGATACTGTGCAGCCACTCTTCGGCAGCGCTGAATTCGCCCTGCTCTTCAGTAAAGACGTCACCCTGCTCTTCACGTGCGGCTTTCATTTGGGGGAACTCCTAAAACCTAGACCTCACTATTATCACCCCTTACGCTCAATATCCACATCGCTGGCGTGGGTGAAGTCGTCCAGGGCCATCATATGGCCAAGTTTGCCGGCTTTGGTAGAGAGGTAGTGCTCGTTATGGGGGTTGAGGCCGGTGGTGATCGGCAGGCGCTCCACGACATTCACACCGTCGCGGGTGAGGGCATCCACCTTACGTGGGTTGTTGGTCATTAATCGCAGCGACGTAATGCCCAGATGGTTGAGCATCGGCACGCATAAATCGTAGCGACGCATATCTGCGCCAAAGCCAAGCTGCTCGTTGGCTTCGACCGTATCAGCGCCTTGATCCTGCAAATTATAAGCGCGAATTTTGTTCAGCAGGCCAATCCCGCGGCCCTCCTGGCGCAGATAAAACAGCACGCCGCGCCCCTCTTCAGCAATTCGCTTGAGCGCTTCCTGCAACTGGTAGCCACAGTCACAGCGCATGGAAAACAGTGCATCGCCGGTTAAACACTCGGAGTGTACCCGCCCCAATACGGGCGTATCGCCGGTCACATCACCCAGGGTTAGGGCGATATGGTCCTTGCCGGTGGCCTCATCCTCGAAGCCGTGCATGGTGAATGTTGCCCAGGGCGTTGGCAGCTTGGAAGCGGCGATGAAGCGAATGGTCACAGGATACCTCGCGGATTAACCAAACGAGCGTTGGCAAAGTGGGCAGGTATTCTACCAGGAAGCGGCGCCCGCCTCACGGTGGCAAAGTGGCTAAAGTTGGTTAATTTGATGAGAAAAATTGTTCGGGTGCGACGATTTTTGCCACCGAGCACCCCGCCATAGCGCTTATCTTCAAGTACAATTGCCCCATACGATCGCAAATGCCTATACCCAGTACGTGTCTCAAGGACAATGCGGGCAAACTTCTTAAGAGCAAGTGTCTATGACTCCTACACCTTTGCAAAATGACCGTTTTCTTCGCGCCCTGGCGCAGCAGCCCGTCGACCGCACCCCGGTGTGGATGATGCGCCAAGCGGGTCGTTACCTGCCTGAATACCGCGCCAGCCGCGCCGATGCAGGCAGTTTTATGGATCTGTGCCGCAACCACGACCTGGCCTGCGAAGTCACTATGCAGCCATTAGAGCGCTACCCGCTGGATGCCGCGATTCTGTTCTCAGATATTTTAACCATTCCCGATGCCATGGGTCTGGGGCTCTATTTTGAAACCGGCGAAGGCCCTAAATTTCGCAAAACCGTGCGTACCCAGGAAGAGGTTGCCGCACTGAGCGTGCCCGATGCCGAGCGCGATCTGGATTACGTGATGCGTGCAGTGTCGACAATTCGCCGCGAGCTGAACGGCCGTATGCCACTGATCGGCTTCTCTGGCAGCCCCTGGACGCTAGCGACGTATATGGTCGAAGGTAGCTCCAGCAAAGACTTCCGCCACCTAAAAACCATGCTCTACGATACGCCGGATACCATGCACCAGCTGCTGGATACGCTGGCGCATGCGGTAACTGACTACCTAAATGCCCAGATTCGTGCTGGCGCCCAGGCGGTACAGATTTTTGATACCTGGGGCGGCGCGCTCTCGACCCCTGCTTACCTTGAGTTCTCGCTGCGCTATATGGAGCAGATCGTCTCTGGCTTGATCCGTGAGCACGATGGACGCCACGTGCCGGTGATTTTGTTCACCAAGAATGGCGGCCAGTGGCTTGAGCATATCGCCTGCGCCGGTGCCGATGCGCTGGGTATCGACTGGTCTACTGAGCTTTCCGACGCCCGCGCCCGGGTTGGCCACAAGGTCGCGTTGCAGGGCAACCTTGATCCCAACGTACTGTTTGCCCGCCCCTCGGCTATCCGCGCTGAAGTAGCCCGCGTGCTGGAAAGCTACGGCCATGGCCCTGGTCACGTGTTTAATCTGGGCCACGGTATCAGCCAGTTTACCAATCCAGACCACGTCACCGCCTTTATGGAGGCGCTGCACGAGCTAAGCCCGCAGTATCATCAGGATATTCCGACGCAACCCAACACAGCGCACTCAGGAGCCAATTCATGAGCGAATTACGCGACGACCAGTGGTTTACCGAAGTCTTTGATAGCCACGGCAGCGCCTTCTCGCTGAAGATCTCTGAAAAGCTGCTGGATGTTCAGAGCCAGTACCAGCATCTGGAGGTCTACGCCACCGAGACCTATGGCAACCTGATGGTGCTGGACGGCTGCGTGATGCTGACCGATCGCGATAACTTTCTGTATCACGAAATGATTGCCCATCCGGCGCTGTTTACCCATCAAGACCCCAAGCGGGTAGTGATCATCGGTGGCGGTGACTGCGGCACGTTAAAAGAGGTACTGCGCCACTCAGGCGTCGAAAAAGTCACCCAAATTGATATCGACGAAGAAGTTACCAAGGCCTCAGAGCGTTTCTTTCCCTCGCTGGTTGAGTCAAACAATGACCCGCGCGCTGAATTACTGTTCGCCGATGGCGTGAAATGGGTGGACGATGCACCGGATGAGAGCATCGATGTATTGATTATCGACTCTACCGACCCGGTTGGCCCCGCTGAGGGGTTGTTTAAAACCGACTTTCTCAAGCGCTGCCACCGTATTTTGAAAAGCGGCGGCGTGATGGTGCAGCAGAGCGAGTCACCGCTTTACCATAGCGGTACGATCATTCGTGAGCTGCGCAACGATATGCTTGAAGCGGGTTTTGACAGCGTTGCAACGCTACCTTTCCCGCAGCCGGTTTACCCCTCAGGCTGGTGGAGCGTGACCTTGGCGGGTAAAGCCACTGACGTTAATGCGTTTCGCGAACAGGCTGCGACAAGCCACACGCTGCCACTTGAGTACTATAGCGTTGATGCCCATCGCGGTGCGCTAGTCCTCCCGCCGTTTATGCGCAAGGCCTTCGCGGCCGAATAAAGCGCGACCTTAGCGCTCCTTTCTTGTCACCTCTCACCTCACTTTGCCCCATATCGGTGCAACGCGAGGCGGGAGGTATCATTTTTTGCACCTAGACGTTCGTCTCGAATTCGTTGAGTAGCGTTGAAAAGCGCTGAATGTGGGCCTGTACCCTTGTTGGCATCTTCCTTGCTAGGTTTAGTTACATGCTTCGGCATGCACAACTATTTTAATGACGGATTTCAATCAATTCGAGGGGAACTACATGTTGACCAAAAAACACCTAGCGCTACTGGCGTCTGCTGGCTCAATTAGCCTAGCAGGAATGGCGACCGCTCAAGCCGATACCTTGGAAGATACCATTGAGCGTGGCGCCGTTCAGTGTGGTGTGAGTGATGGTTTACCGGGCTTCTCAGCACCGGATGACGATGGTAATTGGCAAGGTCTGGACGTTGACGTTTGCCGTGCAGTCGCAGCAGCGGTTCTTGGCGATGCAGAAGCCGTTAACTACATTTCCCTAAACGCCGTTGAGCGCTTCACCGCCCTGCAGTCTGGCGAAGTTGATGTTCTTTCTCGTAACACCACCTGGACCACTACTCGTGACACCACGTTGGGTCTGAACTTCACAGGCGTTAACTTTTACGATGGTCAGGGCTTCATGGTTTCCCGTGACCTGGGCATTACCGGTGCCGATGAGCTCGACGGCGCTTCTATCTGTATCCAGTCAGGTACTACTACCGAGCTGAACTTGGCTGATTACTTCCGTGCTAACGACATGGAATTCAACCCCATCGTATTTGATACCTCTGAGCAAACCGTAGGTGGCTACCAAGCTGGCCGCTGTGACGTTCTAACATCTGATACCTCTCAGCTGGCCGCACTGCGTATTCAGCTAGACGATCCTGAAGCTTCAATGATCCTCTCCGACGTTATCTCCAAGGAGCCGCTGGGTCCTGTTGTTCGCCAGGGCGACGATCTTTGGTTCAACATCGTGAAATGGTCGCTGTTCGCCATGATTAACGCCGAAGAGTACGGCGTAACCAGCGAAAATGCTGAAGAGATGCTGAACTCCGAAAACCCTGATGTTGCTCGTCTGCTAGGCCAAGACGGCAACTACGGTGAAGGCATGAACCTTGAAGCTGACTGGGCTTACAACATTATTAGCCAAGTCGGTAACTATGCTGAAAGCTTCGAACGTAACGTAGGTATGGATTCACCGCTTGAGATTGAGCGCGGTGTTAACGCCCTGTGGAACGACGGTGGCTTCCAGTACGCTCCCCCGATTCGCTAAGCGTCTCGCTTGACCCCGGCCCGCCACCCTTTTAGCTATCTGTTTTAAGGGCATAGGCGGGCCATTTGATTGACCTTCCGTGTAGCGGAGACGCCATCCATGTCTGTAAGACCCAACGTTCGCCCCGCCGGCCACAAGCCGCCGTTTTGGCGAGATCGCGCTAAGCGCGCACTTATTTTTCAGCTCATTTTGGTCGCCGTTGTAGCGGCTTTCCTGATCTATATTATCGGCAATACCCAAGCCAACCTGAGTGCCCGCGGCATCACCACAGGCTTCGGCTTCCTGGGCAACACAGCCGGCTTTGGTATTGGTCAAACATTAATTGAGTACTCCTCCCAGAGCACCTACGGCCGCACCTTCGTGATCGGTTTGCTCAATACGCTGCTGGTCGGGGGCTTGGGGGTAATTGCCGCCTCAATTATTGGTTTTATCGTCGGTATCGCGCGGCTATCGCCCAATTGGCTGATTGCTAAATTAGCCAACGCCTATATCGAAACCTTTCGTAATATCCCGCTGTTGCTGCAGATTTTCTTCTGGTATTTCGCGGTACTGCGGACGTTACCCAGCGCACGAGAGAGCATGGCGTTTGGCGAAGCCATTTTCCTCAATGTGCGTGGGCTGTACTTACCTCAGCCGCTGTTTGAGTCAGGCTTTGGATTGATTCCTGTTACTTTTGTAGTGGCGATCATTGCCAGCATTGCGCTGATTGTCTGGAATAAGCGCCGCCATGAAGCCACCGGCAAGCGCTTACCGGTTTTCTGGATGTCGCTGGTGATTATTTTTGGTCTGCCATTGCTGGTACTGGTGGCCACCGGCGTACCGATTACCTGGGAGATGCCGGTACTGCGCGGCTTTAACTTCGGCGGCGGTATTACCATCATTCCCGAGTTTTTGGCCCTGTGGCTGGCGTTGTCCATTTACACAGCGTCATTTATTGCCGAAATTGTCCGCTCAGGCATTCAGGCCATTCCCCATGGTCAAACGGAAGCTGCTCAAGCGCTTAGCCTTCCTCGCAAGCTTGTGCTTCGCCTAGTGGTGATTCCACAAGCCATGCGCGTCATTATTCCGCCACTCACCAGTCAATACCTTAACCTGATTAAAAACTCGTCCCTGGCCACCGCCATCGGCTACCCCGACTTGGTGTCGGTTTTTGCCGGCACCACGCTCAATCAGACCGGTCAAGCAATCGAAGTCATTGCCATGACCATGGCGGTTTATCTAATCATCAGCTTGCTGGTGTCCATGTTCATGAACTGGTTCAACGCTCGCGTTGCGCTGGTCGAACGCTAGGCCGGAGGCGACCCCATGATTCACAATAAAGAAACCATACCTCAGCAGCCGGCTCCGAAAGGCACGATTGGTCCGATTGCTTGGCTACGTGGCAATCTGTTCAACGGCCCGATTAATAGCATTTTTACGCTGTTGGGCTTGTACGTGCTGTATCTACTGGTGGTGCCAACGGTTCAATGGGCGTTCATTGATGCCGACTGGATAGGCGATAGCCGTGAAGACTGCTCACGCGTAGGGGCCTGCTGGGTATTCGTTAACGCGCGTTTTTCCCAGTTTATGTATGGCCTCTACCCCAGCGAAGAGTATTGGCGCGCTAACATCGTGTTTGCCATGTTCGCGGGCATTATTGCCTGGATGGTGATCCCTCGCCTGCCGTTTAAGCGTTGGATGGCGCTGTTTGCGCTGCTGATCTTCCCGGTGATCTCTTATGTGTTGCTACACGGCGGCTACTTTGATCTGCCGCGTGTTTCTACCCACCGCTGGGGTGGCTTGATGCTAACCCTGCTGCTGGCCACGGTCGGCATGGTAGGGGCACTGCCGATTGGTATTGTGCTGGCGCTCGGGCGACGCTCGAACATGCCCATCGTTAAAACCTTCTGTGTGATTTTTATCGAGTTCTGGCGCGGCGTTCCACTGATCACCATTCTGTTTATGGCATCGGTGATGCTGCCGCTGTTTCTACCTTCAGAACTCAGCGTGGATCGTCTGGTACGCGCGCTGATCGGCCTTACGCTGTTCCAAAGTGCCTATATGGCGGAGGTAATTCGCGGTGGCTTGCAGGCTATCCCCAAAGGGCAGGATGAGGCTGCTGCGGCGCTGGGGATGACGTACTGGAAACGCATGGGGCTCATCGTGATGCCTCAGGCGTTGAAAATGATGATCCCAGGTATCGTCAATACGTTTATCTCGCTGTTTAAAGACACCACCCTGGTGATGATCATCGGGCTGTTTGACCTGTTGGGCATTGTGCAAGCGGCGCTTTCCGACTCCCGCTGGCTGGGCTTCTCAATCGAGGGGTATGTATTCGCCGCGTTCGTGTTCTGGATCTTCTGCTTCAGCATGTCGCGCTACAGCCAGTACCTGGAACGCAAGCTAAATACTGGTCATAAGCAGTAGGCTTATCCAAACGCTTAATGCCGCTTTCTTTCGATTTTGAGTAGGATTTCAACATGACACAAGCAGCCACTAACAACGCGTCTGAACTGATGGTTGAGATGCGCAACGTCAACAAGTGGTACGGCGATTTTCACGTACTGCGTGATATCTACCTTGAAGTAAAGCGTGGCGAGCGCATTGTGGTGTGCGGCCCGTCAGGCTCCGGTAAGTCAACGCTGATTCGCTGCATCAACCACCTTGAAGAGCACCAAAAGGGTGAAATTGTGGTGGGCGGTATACCCCTCACCCAAGATGTAAAGCGTATTGAGCAGATTCGCCGCAGCGTCGGCATGGTGTTTCAGCACTTCAATCTATTCCCGCATTTGTCGGTACTGGAAAACTGCTGCATCGCGCCGATGTGGGTGCAGAAAAAGCCGCGCAAAGAGGCCGAAGCGCTGGCTATGGAGTATCTAGAACGGGTGCGCATTGCCGAGCAGGCGACGAAGTATCCAGGGCAGCTTTCGGGCGGCCAGCAGCAGCGCGTGGCGATTGCCCGCTCACTCTGCATGCACCCCGATGTCATGCTGTTTGATGAGCCCACCTCCGCCCTCGACCCTGAGATGATCAAGGAAGTGCTGGACGTTATGGTGGAGCTGGCGGAAGAGGGCATGACGATGATCTGCGTCACCCACGAAATGGGCTTCGCCAAAAAAGTGGCTGACCGGGTAATCTTTATGGACCAAGGGCAGATCATTGAAGAGAACGCACCGGAGCCGTTCTTCAACAACCCGCAGTCTGAACGCACCCAGCTGTTCCTAAGCCAGATTCTGGGCCATTAATCCACAGCCCAAACGACAAAGCAGCTGTTGATAAGTACGTCATCATGGGCCTCATTTGAGGCCCATGATGGTTAACAGACGTAAAACAAGCCAGCAAAAACAGCAGTTAACTAAGGATAAAAGCATGATTGAAAAGCTGTTTATCGATCGCGCGCCACAGCCTATCGCGCCATTTTCCCACGCCTGCCGCGTAGGCGATCTGGTATTTATCACTGGGCAAATGCCGACGGTGCCGGAAACCAACGAAATGTTATTGGGTACCTTCACCGAACAGACTCATCGGGTGATGCAGAACCTGGCGATTGTGCTGGAAGAAGTCGGCAGCGCCTTTGAGTATGTGGTGCAGTCCCGTGTGTTTATTACCAATATGGGTCACTTTGACGAGGTCAATAAGGTCTACGCAAGCTACTTTCCTCAGCCACTGCCCACCCGCACCTGCATTGGTGTGACCGGTTTGGCAGGCGGCGCTGATGTGGAAGTCGATATGATTGCCTGGATTCCGCCCGCAGAAGGCAGCGCTTAACCGCCTATTTGCGTAATGCTAGCGGGAAGTAAAGCCTGCTGCTCACGATGCTGGGTAAGCGGTTTGTTAGCCAGCATCGTGAGCAGAATCTGCAGCGGGTCACCATGACTGACGATCAGGATGGTTGCGCCGCTTTCCTGTTGTTCCCAATCAGCTATTACGGCCTGCATTCGTTGGGCCACCGCGCTCACCGCCTCCACCCCATGGTGCTGATGATCGGCACTTTGAGCATCTAGTGCCCAAATACTGGGATAATGCTCGTCTCCACGCCCCTCCAGTTCGCCAAAATTGCGCTCTCGCAAGCGCGTATCCACGCTGGGCACTAACCCAAACTTTGCAGCTACACGGGCGGCGGTTTGGGTGGTCCGTAAGAAGTCAGAATGCACCACGCGGGTCGGCACAGGCCACTGCCAATCGGCCACTAACTGAGCAAGCTGTTGCTCGCCATATTCGGAAAGGCCGAAGTTTTCTATTCCCCGCTCTGGCGAGCTTACGATCACGCCCTGCTGATTGGCCTGGCTATGACCGTGGCGCATTAATAAATAGCGATTGCGCCAATGGTCGGAGAGAGGCTGTAAAGTATTTGACATAAGTTTGTCACAAACCCTAGATTGAAGGTGTCTGCTTTCGAAAATAACCATTCTTCACGCGGAATGTCCACTTACGAAACATTTTACGTTTTCGATAGTGGCAAAGCGCAGTGAAGAGAACACAGCTCTATCCATAGCAAGAACACAACAATAACGCACAAAACGAGGCTTACCATGGCACATTCGCTCTTTCGCAAGCGCCCGCTTGCGATGCTTACCGCAGCATCACTCTTACCGCTTGCCCTGTTCACAACGCCCGCTTTCGCTGAGTGTGAGCGCGGAGATTTAGATACTATTTATTGCGATGAAAATGGCGATATGGTCGCCGACCGCCCTGCCGATGATCAGAGTGGGCTAATCCGGATACGCTGATTTTTGCTTACACCCCCGTAGAAGACCCGGCTATTTATTCGGACATCTGGCAGCCGTTCATTGATCACTTGGCTGAGGTCACCGAACGGGATGTGCGCTTCTTCGCGGTGCAGTCCAATGCTGCTCAAGTTGAAGCCATGCGCAGCGGGCGCTTACATATTGCCGGATTCTCTACAGGACCAACGCCGTTTGCGGTGAATTTGGCCGGTGCCGTGCCGTTTGCGTTAATGGGCTCGGATGATGGCCAATTTGGTTACACCCTGCAGCTGTTTACCCACGTTGACTCTGATATTCATGAAGTTGAGGATCTCAAAGGCAAGCGTGTCGCCCACACCTCCCCCACCTCTAACTCGGGTAACTTAGCGCCCCGCGCACTGCTACCTGAGCTCGGCATTACGCCCGATGAGGATTACGAAGTGGTCTATTCGGGCAGCCACGACCAATCCATGCTCGGCGTTGTAGCCCAAGATTACGATGCGGCCCCTGTGGCCTCTGAAGTCGTCGAGCGGATGGCGGCACGTGGGCTTTACGATGAAGAGGACGTGCGCCTGATCTACGAATCTGACCGCTTCCCCACCACCTCGTACAACTACGCGCACAACTTACACCCAGATCTGGTCGAAAAAATCGAAGAAGCCTTTTTCACCTTTGATTTTGTGGGCACCGAGCTAGGCGAAGAGTTTGAAGGTGTCGAGAAATTCATCCCCATCACTTATAAGGACAACTGGCAGGTGATTCGTACCATCCAAGCGGCCAATAACGTGAGCTACACGCCCGAAAACTTGGAAGAGTAAAACCTGATTTCAAGTAATAAGTGCAGCACCGCCGCTGGCGGTGCGGTTATTTTCTCGACGATGGAAGCGAGCACATGCTGGAAATTACCAATCTGGTCAAACGCTATGGCCACGATGAAGCCGTGCTGAAAGGGCTTGACCTCAAGGTAGAGGGAAACAGCGTTGTTTCTATCGTAGGCGCCTCGGGTGCGGGCAAAAGCACCATGCTGAGATGTATTAATCGCTTGGTCGAGCCGACCTCGGGCTCTATCAAACTCAACGGCAATGAGTTGGTGAACCTGAAGGGTGCTGAATTGCGTCGCGCGCGGCGCAAGATCGGCATGGTATTCCAGGGCTTTAATCTGCTGGATCGCTTAACCGTGATGGAGAACGTTCTGGCCGGACGGCTGGGTTACGTCAATCTCTACCAAGCCATCTCCCGCCGCTACCCCCAGGACGACATTGAGCGTGCGTTTGTGTTGATGGAGCGGGTGGGAATCGCTCATTACGCCAACAAGCGTGCTGATGAACTTTCCGGTGGCGAGCGTCAGCGCGTAGGCGTTGTCCGCGCCTTAATGCAAGAGCCTGAGGTGCTGCTTGCCGATGAGCCCACCGCCTCGCTTGATCCGCGTACTTCTGAGCAGATTATGATTCTGCTGCAAAGCCTAGCCAGCGAGCTGTCGCTGCCGGTGCTGATTAATATCCACAACGTTGCCCAGGCCAAAACCTACACCGAGCGCATTGTGGGCCTACGCCACGGCAAGATGATCTTTGATGGGTTGCCTGCTGATTTCAACAAAGACGCGTTAGACGCCATCTACGGCGGCATTGAAGCGCCGGACGATGCGATTACCGAACCGCCTGTGGAGGAGCGCTCCCATGACTTCGTCTGACGCTCCTTCAACAGCGCCCCGCACCTGGAGAAAACCGCCGTTCATCGCTAACCCGCTGCTGCGCTATGGGCTAATCATCGTCGCGGCCGTCTATTTAGTCTGGGCATTCGGCTCGCTGCCGTTCAACTGGGCGCGTATCTCTGAAGGCTTGCCCCGCGCAGCGCGTATTTTTAGCGGCGGCTTCCCGCCCAACTTAGAGCGCTACGAGCTGCTCCTAACAGGCTTTAAAGAGAGCTTTCAAATCGCCATCTTGGCCACTCTGCTAGGGGTCTTTCTTTCGATTCCTTTTGCCGTCATGGCAGCTCGCAATATTGCTCCGATGCCGATTTATATCATCGGACGAGCGGTGATTATTGTATCGCGCAGCTTTCACCCGGTGATCGTGGCGATTCTGTTTGTTGCCGCGGTGGGGTTCGGCCCGCTGGCGGGCATTTTGACCCTAACCCTCTACTCGATTGGCTTTGTAGGCAAACTGCTGGCCGAAGAGATAGAAGAGATTGATTGGGGCCAAGTAGAGGCCATGAAAGCCGCTGGCGCGGGATATGTGGCGATTCTATTTTATGCCGTTTTCCCCCAGATACTGCCACGCCAAGTGGGGCTTTCCATGTACCAACTGGACAGCAACCTGCGCGCTTCTGCAGTAGTTGGAATTGTCGGTGCGGGCGGTATTGGCGGCACGCTAATGAACGCCTTTGGACGCTACGATTACGACTTCGCCTTTGCGATTCTGCTCATTATCATCGCGGTCATTTTGCTCAGTGAAGGTGTCAGCGGCTGGGTAAGGAAAAAAATATGGTAGATCACGCACAGCAGCTTGCCGATCGTATTTGGCAACGCTACGACCGCAAACAGCGTCTTATTCGTTACGCCGTTCTGCTAGCGACCTTGATGGTAGTGGTTTGGGCGGTACGCGATATTGATATTTTCTGGCCCTGGGTATGGGATGCTCCCAACCAGATCTCCGGGCTTGGGGCACGCATGTGGCCGCCCAGTGCGGAAGGGCTCAACGGCATTATCGCGGCGCTAATCGAGACCGTGCATATCGCTACACTAGCCACTTTCTTAACCATCTTCCTGGCACTACCGGTGGCCTATATTGCGGCCCAGAACACCACGCCTAACCGCGCCTGCTTATGGCTGGGCCGTTTCATTCTGGTCTCTAGCCGCTCGGTGAATACGATTATTTGGGCACTGCTGTTCGTGGCGATTTTTGGGCCAGGGGTGTTGGCGGGCATACTCGCCATCGTATTTCGCTCCATTGGCTTTATCGGCAAACTGATGGGTGAAGCTATTGAGGAGATTGACCGGCGCCCCGTAGAGGCCATGGAAGCTACCGGCGCCTCCAAAGCCAAAGTGATCGCCTATGCGATCGTGCCTCAAGTGATGCCGGCCTTTTTTGCCATCGTGATCCTCCGCTGGGATATCAATATCCGCGAATCGACCGTGCTGGGGCTGGTGGGCGCTGGTGGCATTGGGGTCATCCTGCAAGGTGCGATTGACACCTTTGCCTGGCCAACCGTGGCCACCATCATGATTGCCATTATTGTGCTGGTGCTGATTGGTGAAGCGGTCACCAGCTTGCTGCGTAGCAAGGTGCTGTAACCCAAGTTGCTTAAGCCAAGGCAAGCGTTTGACCTAATGCCAAACGCTTGCCATGGTTAGAAGACCATCAACGACATGGAGTATGCACAGCGATGACAACCTATATCGTGGTAGCCGATGCCGCTCGCGCACGTATTTTTACCCGAGATGCCTTAACGTTGGCGGAAA
The DNA here is from genome assembly GCF_022489065.1 of Vreelandella neptunia. GTDB lineage: Bacteria > Pseudomonadota > Gammaproteobacteria > Pseudomonadales > Halomonadaceae > Vreelandella > Vreelandella neptunia_A. The sequence continues at coordinate 65,289 of NZ_JAKVTW010000007.1, forward strand.
AGGAGAGCATGGTTCACGCTGAAGGACGTCTACACGAGGGTGACCTGGTCACCGACGGTCGGGGCGATGTGCATGAGTCGATGTCCTCTACCTCTCGCTCGGCGGGCGAAGAGGGAACAGCGACCAAGCATGAGAACGAGCTGTTTGCGAAAGAGGTCGCACAGCGCCTTTATAACGCGCGAGTCGGCAACAGTATGGAAAAGCTCATTATGGTGGCACCACCCAAATTTTTGGGCCTACTACGCGACAAACTCGATGGCCCAACACAGAAGCTGGTGATTCACTCACTCTCGAAAGACCTAAGTAAAGCCTCGCTGGCAGATATTCAGACTGCTGTGAGCGACTTACGTTAAACGTGTTGGTAGCAACTTTGCTTACCCCGTTCATTAAGGAATCGGCGGCAGTGCAATATCGTCGCTGCGTTTAGCCCCGGCGGTCATTTCACGGCACAGGCGCAGGAACTCGCGCACGCCGGTGGTGAGGTATTTGTGCCGGTGCCAGATAAACGTGAACTGACGCTTCAGATCCAACTCCGGCGTGGGCAGCGGCACCAAGCTGCCGCGCCGGAAGGCATCGCGCAGCGCCAGGCGCGAAACACAGCCAATCCCCAAGCCTGACTCTACGGCGCGCTTAATACCTTCGGTATGTTCCAGCTCCAGCAGAGTGTTAAACCGACTGCGGCGGTGGCGTGCGGCGTGCTCTAGGGTCATACGCGTGCCAGAACCCTCTTCGCGCATGATCCAGTCTTCACGCAGCAACTGCTCAAGCTCAAGGTGCTCGCGACCTGCCAGCGGGTGGCGCGGCGAGCAAAACACACACAGCTCATCTTCCACCCAGGGCTGACTGATGATCATCTCATCGTCGCACTGCCCCTCAATCAGTCCTAAATCCAGCGAGTGCTGGCGAACGCCTTCGATAATATGGCGCGTATTACGCACTGCTAGGCGCACGCGGCTGCCTGGGTAGCGCTGCATAAAGTCGCTGATGAGCAGCGTGGCCAGGTAGTTTCCGATGGTTAGCGTTGCACCTACATCCAGCGTTCCCACCCCCTGCTGGCCGCGTAGGAGCTCTTCGATCTCTTCTCCTCGGTCAAGCAGTGCGACGGCTTTGGGCAACAGCTGAAACCCCAGTGCGTTGAGCTTTAAGCGCTTGCCGATACGATCCAATAGCTGGCAGTCGAACTGCCGTTCAAGCTCGGCAAGCGCGGTACTAGTCGCTGACTGAGACATGGAGAGCGCCCGCGCCGCATGGGATACGCTCTCGTGCTGAGCGACCGCCACAAAGACTTCCAACTGCCGCAAGGTGTAGTGCATATAATCTGGCCTGTATTTGATCTATATCTATTTTTCAGATAACCGTTATCAATATAATTCGCTTAACAGATATACCACCCTTTGCTTAGACTTGCTGGCAACATATTTAATCATTTTTATTCTTTTTAAGAATATGACCGATGCGATCAAGCGCCAGCATCGGCTAATGGAGAAACTGGCATGAGTAAGTTTGCTTTAGAAGAAGTGCTTAGCGTTCACCACTGGAACGATACCCTGTTCAGCTTTCGCACCACCCGCGAGCGCAGCCTGCGCTTCAAAACCGGTCAGTTCGTCATGATTGGTTTGGAAGTGAATGGCAAACCGCTGATGCGCGCTTACTCCATTGCCAGCCCTAACTACGAAGACCATCTTGAGTTTTTCAGCATCAAGGTGCCTGACGGCCCACTTACCTCGCGCCTTCAGCACTTGAAAGTGGGTGACCAGATCATGGTCAGCCGCAAGCCAACCGGCACGCTGGTCACCGACGACCTGCTGCCTGGCCGCAACCTTTACATGCTCTCTACGGGCACTGGCTTAGCGCCATTTATGAGCTTGATTCAAGACCCCGATGTTTACGAGCGCTACGAGAAAATCGTGCTGGTTCATGGTGTGCGCGAAGTCTCTGAACTGGCGTACGCCGATTTCATCACCAAAGAGCTGCCCGCCCATGAGTACTTGGGTGACGATATTGCCGCCAAACTGGTGTACTACCCCACCGTTACCCGTCAAGAGTTCCACACCATGGGTCGCCTAACCGACCATATCCGGACGGGTAAGCTGTTTGAAGATACCGGTTTGCCGCCTATCGACCCACGCCAGGATCGTGCCATGATCTGCGGTAGCCCTGCCATGTTGGACGATACCAGCGCGCTGCTTGACGAATTGGGCCTTAATATCTCACCCCGCATGGGCGAGCCCGGTGATTACGTCATTGAACGTGCGTTTGTCGAGAAGTAAGGCGTCAATGGTAAGTAGTGAATCGTAATTAGTGAGTGGTAAATAGAAAAAAGTTTAGCCGCTAGAATGATCGCATCACTAATACAAAGCCCCTGCTGGAGATTCTCCACAGGGGCTTTGTGCTATGTACTACTTTTTTTCTTACAATTTATCAATCGCTTACCACTCACTACTTACAATTCACAGTTCACCCATTTAAACGGCGTCTTTGCCTGTTTCGCCGGTACGGATACGAATCACCTGCTCCAACGGCATGACAAAAATTTTGCCGTCGCCGATTTTACCCGTATTCGCCACCTGGGTGATGGCATCGATCACCTGCTCGGCCATGTCGTCGTCCACAGCGACTTCCAGCTTCACCTTGGGCAGGAAGTCCACCACATACTCAGCGCCGCGATACAACTCGGTATGCCCTTTCTGGCGCCCAAAGCCTTTCACTTCCGTCACCGTAATACCCTGTACGCCGATGTCAGAAAGCGACTCGCGCACATCGTCGAGCTTAAACGGCTTGATAATAGCTGTGATCAATTTCATTGCGATATCCTCTAACTGGGTGGCCATAATGGGTCGGGCTGAACGGCTGCAAGGGGCGCAACCGATAACCGCTATCCACCAGCATACACCGCTATTGGCAGAGAATAAAAAAGCCTCCCACTTAGGGGAGGCTATAAGGAGTACACCAACTTATTTGACCAGCATCAAACTACTTTTTAATACCGCTGTTTATTTCTTGATACCAAACTCGGGATAGGCTTCAAGGCCACACTCAGCGATATCGACGCCTTCATACTCTTCTTCTTCGCTAACGCGGATACCCATGATGGCTTTCAGAATTAGCCATACCACCAGGCTTGCCAGGAAGACCCAACCGAAGATACCTGCAATACCGATGATTTGAGCACCGAAGGATGCATCGCCATTATTCAATGGCACCGCCAGCACGCCCCAGATACCGACAACACCGTGAACCGAGATCGCACCGACTGGATCATCCAGTTTCACTTTATCAAGCGTGACGATGGCAGCGACGACAATGATGCCGCCAATGGCGCCGATAATGGTCGCGCCTAGTGCAGAAGGTGAAAGCGGATCAGCGGTAATGGCGACCAAGCCCGCCAACGCACCGTTCAACGCCATGGTTAGGTCTGCCTTACGGAACCACAGTTTGGCCAAAATTAGCGCTGCAATCACACCACCTGCCGCGGCAGCGTTGGTATTTACAAACACTTGCGCCACGTTGTTAGCAGAATCGACGGCCGCAAGCTTGAGCTCGGAACCACCGTTGAAGCCGAACCAGCCCATCCACAGGATGAAGGTACCCAACGTCGCCAGCGGCATGTTGGCCCCTGGAATGGCATGGATAGAGCCATCTTTGCCATATTTGCCTTTACGCGGCCCCAGTACGATGACACCAGCGAGGGCTGCAGCTGCACCGGCAAGGTGCACAATGCCTGAGCCCGCATAGTCAGAGTAACCCACTTCAGACAACCAGCCGCCGCCCCAGGTCCAGTAACCAGATACCGGATAGATAAATGCGGTCATCACTACGGCAAACGCCAGGAAGGCCCATAGTTTCATACGCTCAGCCACGGCACCCGACACAATCGACATGGCGGTGGCGACGAACACGACCTGGAAGAAGAAGTCAGAACGCATGGAGTAGTAAGGCGCGTCATCGCCACCGGCGGTCACTGCATCAACGCTGTTTTCAGCGCCAATCAAAAAGCCCAGGTTAGGTAGGAAACCACCAGCGCTGCTGGAGTACATGATGTAGTAGCCCACCAACAGGTACATGGTGCAGGCAATGGCAAACAGCGCAACGTTTTTGGTTAGAATTTCAGCGGTGTTTTTAGAGCGCACCAGGCCTGCTTCTAACATGGAGAAGCCAGCGGCCATCCACATCACGAGCACGCCGCAAATCAGGAAGTAGAACGTATCGAGCGCGTAGCTCAACTCTGTAAACTCATTCATTGTATGTTCCCCGTTTAATGTCTGGTTTAGCCGTGATTAGACGGCGTCAGCGCCGCGTTCGCCGGTACGGATACGGATCACGTCTTCCAGTGGCGTAACAAACACTTTGCCGTCACCGATCTTGCCGCTATTGGCTGCGCTACAGATCGCATCCAGCACGCTTTCTAAACGAGCATCGTCGACCGCCACTTCAACTTTTACCTTGGGTAGAAAGTCGACAACGTATTCCGCGCCACGATACAGCTCTGTATGCCCTTTCTGACGGCCAAAACCTTTAACTTCAGTAACCGTAATGCCCTGTACGCCGTTGTCAGCTAGTGCCTCACGAACGTCGTCGAGCTTGAATGGCTTGATGATAGCGGTGATGAGTTTCATCCCGGATCTCCCCTGCTGGATAAGTCCTGCTAGATTGGTAGCGGCACAGCCGCCAGAAATAAGCACCTGAACCGATAATGCGCATACTGTGCCAGCTGATTTTTTTTGCTTAAAAGTCAGCCAATTAGCCAACCAGCGACGACCCTTAAAGCACGGCAGGTCAACAAACGCATCTCCATATCACCGCTATTGCACCAAAAAAGAGCGTAAGAAAATGTTGCCTGCTCTATTTCGATGCAAACACGCTACATAACAGGAAATACACGCGGCACATGCGAATTTGCCAACTGTTGCGTATCCTTACAGGTAAGCCGTTTTTAATATGCGTACATTTAATGAGTTATGAAGGAGAGAGCAGCTATGGCGCCTCAAGACCGTATCAGCCGATTGGCCCAGCAGATTGGTGACCGTTTGCAAAACGCCTCACAGGCACCTGAGGATATCCAAAAGGGTGTGCAGCAAGTTGTGCGCGGTGCCTTTGATCGTCTGGAGCTTGTCTCTAGAGAGGATTTCGATATTTTGATGGACGTATTGCAGCGCACGCGTTCACGGGTAGAAGCGCTTGAGCGCCAAGTGGCTAACCTTGAAGCCACGGTTGAAGCCTCCACTGCCGCCGCTACAACACCGCTTGAAGCAGAAGTACCGCCGATTCCTACCACTGAGCCAAAAAGTGATGCTAGTGAAGACAGCAAACCGAGCTAGCAGCTAGATCATTACTAACTCAGGTACTTAGCACGAGTATCGGCAATAGGGAGCTATCGTCTATTGCCGACCACTCAAGGCGTTACTCGAACGAGACATGTGGACACTCGTTGGGAGAAACCAAAAACAAACAAGAATCAATATCATTGACATTTTTTACGTCAGTGTTACCTTCCTCTTATCACAACACCATCCGCGCTCCGCTCATCCTAACTAACACGCTACCTAGCGAAACCAATCGAGCCGAAGCACCAATATAGGTCAAGCCGCTGCCAACATCGCTGTTAAGTGGTATTTGCTAGCGCAGAACTTCTCTCATTGATGAGTTACGGCACCCCTCGGTGCGCCAATTTGATGCATTTGATTGAAGACGATAGCGTTATGAACCCATGAACACACTCGCTGCTCATCCGCCAGCAGGCCAAACACAGCATATTCTTACACCTCAATCGTTGGCGCAGCTGGGATTGCGCTTTGGTATTGAGTATCGAATTGAAGGCAGATCCGAAGGCGTTGCCCCCGTTGCCCAGGGCCGTGTTCACGATGTTAGTCTTTCTACATCACTGCATTTAACGCTCTCGGATCTACAGGTTGAACGCACCTACTGGTCGGCTTCTCGCCAAACGGTGCCCTGGTTTATTAGCGTGGTGCTAGAGGGTCATATTAACGCCACGGTAGGTAATCAATGTTTGGCATTTGCAGCAGGTGATGGGCTTTGCGCCCACTTCACCCCCCAGCACTCGCTCACTGTCTATCAGCCAGCACAGCCGCGCCTGCGCACGGTTAACCTAGCCGTACTTGCCACAGCGCCCCACGACCTCCCCTTAGCACCGAAAGAAGCTTTGCTGCATCGCTGGCGACTACCTGAGCCGCTTATTGCGATCCTGCGCGCCACTATCGACCAACCACCGAGCGCCTGCCACCAACCCCTGGTATGGCAAGGGCTAGCGCTCCAACTACTCGGCCATGGCTTGCCGCAAAGCCCGTTATCACCGTTGGAAGAGCACTGCGCCAACCACCGAACCGAGACTCGCTTAACCCCGCGTGACCGCGGCTGTCTAACTCGGCTGCATCAGCGTATTGCCGATGATCCAACCCAGCGCTACTGCCTAAACGACTTAGCCCGTGATGTCGCGATGAGCCCGAGCAGCCTGCGCCAGAAGTTTCGTGCCTATTATGGCTATTCGCTGTTTGATCACCTACGTCAGAGCCGCCTAGCGCAGGCGTATCGTGACTTAGAGCGCGGCTATAGCGTGCAGCAAGCCGCCCATGCCTGTGGTTACCGCCACGCCACTAATTTCGCCACTGCCTTTAAACGAGCCTTTGGTATTGCACCTCATGAAGTGTTCAACCGCAGCTAAGTTGTTGCATAGCCCTTAACACCGTAAGTTCCTGGTTAAATGCTTTCTTGGCACTACGCATAGCTGCTTTGTCATCGCGCATACCTTTTAAGCGCCATTAAGCGCAATAATTCTCATTAACAATCTAGTTAATCGATTTTTTTGCGCAGGTGCCCACTCCATGTACTCCTCCTATCACCGCTTTCTACCTATGCACTCTTGGTCACGCCCCCCGCTCAGCGTGGCCATCATCGCCGTATTATCGGCATCCCCCCTTTATGGACAAGAGAGCGCTGAGCTGGGCACTGTCACGGTGACTGCTCAGCAAGCCGCTACCAAGGTAGAAACGCCCTTTATCGAAACACCTCAAAGTGTTTCCACGATTTCCCGGGAGCAGATGGATAACCGCGGTGTGGATACCGTTCAGCGGGCCACCGACTACACACCAGGCGTCTATAGCAATCAGGTAGGCGCCTCTAACCGCTTCGATTACTTGGTACTGCGCGGCTTTTCTGACGGCAGTTTGAGCAACACCTTTTTAGATGGCTTAAAGGTGATGGGCGATGCCAACTCCCATAGCAGTATGCGCATCGATCCGTGGTTTCTAGATAGCATTGAAGTGGTCCGTGGGCCCGCCTCGGTGCTCTACGGCCACGCCTCCCCGGGAGGCGTGGTGGCTTTGAACAGCAAGCGGCCAGAGTTTGAACAGGGCGGAGAGTTGCGTTTTCGGGTCGGTAACAACAACCAGCGCAGCGCCGCTTTTGACCTCACCGGGCCGATTGGCGAAGAGCAGCGGGTGGCCTTTCGGCTGACCGGCATAGCCAGCGCCACAGACACCCAGTTTGGCCCGGCAGAAGAGCAGCGCTACGCCATTGCGCCGCGGCTCACCTGGGATATCACCGACAAAACCAGTTTAACCGTAGACGCGTATCTTCAGGATGAGCCGGAAGGCGGCTACCACTCCGGCGTGCCCTATGAAGGCGCCGTAGTCGCCCATAATGGCCGCAATATCAGCAATAACTTCTTTGATGGTGAAGAGGATTACGACACTTTTGAACGCACCCAGCGCATGGTCGGCTACGCACTTGAGCACCGCTTCAACGACCAGGTGACCGGCCGCCAACTGATGCGCTACCTCAATTCCGATGTGGTACTCAACCAGGTCTACGGCTTTGGCTGGACGTCACCGGAATCTGACGAACTCACCCGCTACTACTCCGGCAGCGATGAGTCGCTAGAAGCCTGGACGCTCGATAACCAGTTAGAAGCCAACATTAACAGCGGCTTTATGGATCACACCCTGCTGTTTGGAGTGGATTACCAGCAGCGGGAAAACGAGGTGTCGTGGCCTTCGGGATATTTCCCGCCACTCAATGCGTTTGACCCGGTTTATGGTAGCGATCCCATCGAATTTTACGCCCCGCTACGCGAACGCCATGAGATCGATCAGACCGGGGTTTATCTGCAAGATCAGATCGCCCTCTATAACTGGCGTGTCACCCTCGGCGGCCGCTACGACTGGGTGAAGATCGATAATGCCAATCGCGATAGCGGCGATACCAGCTCCCTCAGCAACACCCAGTACAGTGGCCGTGCCGGGGTGGTCTACCTGTTCGATAACGGCATCGCCCCCTACCTGAGCTACTCCACTGCGTTCACCCCCACCAGCTTTGTGGATGAGAATGGTGATCTGCTTCAACCGATGGAGGGCGAGCAGTGGGAAACCGGCGTCAAACTCCAACCTAACGGCAGCGCCATCCAGTACAGCGCGGCGCTGTTCCACATCACCCAGGAGAATGTTGCTACCAAAGAGCAGCCCACCGACCCATACCGCGCCGTGGGGGAGATTGAATCCCAGGGGCTGGAATTGGAAGCGCAAACCCAACTGACCGACACCCTCTCGCTTCAGGCAGGCTACAGCTTCACCGATATCACCTACGCTAAAAGCGACGACGGCAACCAGGGCAATAACGTGATTTACTCACCCAGGCATCAGGTGCAACTGTGGGGTCATTACAAAGCCAACGAAGGCTGGCTGAGCGGTGTGGATATGGGCGTTGGCGTACGTCACTACGCGGATATCGCCGCTGACCGGGCCAATACCGAAACCGTGCCCGACTACACCCTTTTGGATGCCACTATTGGCTACGACTTAAGCCATGTCGGCCTTGAAGGTGTCGAAACACGCTTAAATGTGAACAATCTACTGGATAAAGAATATGTGGCTTCCTGTAACTCCCTGGAGTACTGCTACTTCGGTGCCGAGCGCAGCCTGACCGCCAGCGTTCACTATCGGTTCTAAATGCCTTGCGTGTTTAATCCCGCCCAGGCCAGCGTGCCTGGGTGTATTTTTTCCTGAATACAGGTTTGCAAATAATAAATATTATCGTTTAAATACATCTCTTATTTTTCGGATGGCCTCTCAACACCATGCGCCACACCACCGCGCTCTCAATACTCGCACGCTGCTGGCTGTTCGCCGTTTGCTTAATGACCTTTTCAACTGCCCAGGCCCAGTGGGCAACGGTCGACTGGACCATTGCCGAAACCTTGCTGGCCATTGACGCACCGGTCAGCAGCGTCGCCCAGCAGAGTGACTACCACGCCTGGGTAGGCGAACCACATATTCCCGATAGCGCCTCCGATATGGGACTGCGCACGCAGCCCAATATGGAACTGCTGGCCCAGGTGCCGCCAGAACAGACGCTTATTTCGCCTATGTTCGCGGGTTTAACGCCACGCTTGGAGAAAATTGCGCCGGTCACATCGTTCTCACTCTACTCCCCTGGCACCGATACCTGGCAGGAGATGCAAACCCTGACTCGCCAGCTAGGCGAGTTAACCGAGCACCAGCCCCAGGCAGAAGCGCTGATCGCCCAAACTCAAGACTTGATGGCTAGCCTGCGCGAATCCCGCCCCCTCCAATCAGAAACCCCACCGCTACTGATGATTCAGTTTATGGATGCCCGCCACGTAAGGGTGTTCGGGGAAAACAGCTTATACAACGCCGTGCTGGAGCAGCTTGAGTTGCCCAACGCCTGGGATCAAGCGACCAATGCCTGGGGGTTTGCCCTGGTGGGCGTAGAAGCGCTAGCACGCCACCCCGAGGCAATGCTGGTGATCATCGACCCGCTGCCCGCGGGGGTAGAAGAGCAGTTAGCAAAAAGCGGCCTGTGGCAGCAGCTTCCCAGCGTTAAGAACGACAGGCTGTTGCGCCTACCGCCGGTATGGAGCTTCGGCGCACTTCCCTCCGCCCAGCGTTTTGCCCGGGCACTTACGGGAGCGCTAGAGGCAGCGCCAGCGGTTAGCGACTAACCAAGTGCCGCCATTAGCTTTCGTTACCATCACCCGCAAAGAGCGTATTGATGCGTTCAAATTTACTCATTGAGGCTTCCTGTAAGGCTTTCCAGCTGTCCGGCGGATTACCATTGCTGAGCATTTTCTGGAAGACAGTGTACGCATCATGCTTACTGTCGTAAGCGCGCTTTGTGGCGTCATCATTGACCCACGCGTAAATAATGATTTTGCTCGCAGCATCGTAGCGAAAGAACAGACGGTACTGCTGGTAGAATTTTGCTCGTTGCCAATGCGTATACTCTGCGCCGAGCGTGTTTCCTTGGCGGTAGTGATTGCCGGATGGATCCTGGGGGATATCATTCAAGGCCAGCTTCATAATCGCGGCTAGGCGCTTGGTGGCCGCCTTGTTGCGATAACCAGCAGGATCTTTCGATTGAAGATGTTTCACCTTCAAGGTGAGTGCTTCGACTTGTTCCAAGAACAACGGATGGGCATAAATCGTCCATCCATTAACCTCAAGAGGCTTCATTCGTCGTCATCATCCTCTTCGAGCGCCTCTTCGAGGTCTACCTCAATACCTGCGGTAAGCCGTTCGGCCTCGGCAAAGCTACTGGCGGTCACCGGGCGAATATTTTCTGGATGCGCCAGAAGATCGCGCTCCAGAAAATTAAGGAAGTTGACCATCACAGGGTCGTTTTTGGCCTCATCACTTACCCGGGACAGCACCACTTCACCATCTGGACGCACGGTATAATGGATACGGTCTCGGCGTTTCAGCTTTAGCGCCCGGCGAATCGATGCCGGAACAGTCGTTTGATAGCGATCTGTCAGAGTTGAATCGTCTTCGATAAGCGTGCTCACTGTCGCTCCCCGATTGATAGCAATGCAAAGGTAATGCATACAAAGTTAATGCAAGCGCATTACCTCGTCAAGTTACCCTCAGCTTCTTTAAACCGGTTTCTTAAGCTCTACCAAAGCGTTCTTAATTACGATAGGTTAAGTACTTAAGGTAATGTAGATTTCGCTTACATTCGGGTTAGAGTTTTATCTAAAAGCAGCGAGGGAAGGGGATGACGCTAGCCATTGTCGCCACGCGCGCAGGGGTAGGATTAGACGCACCGGCGGTGCATGTGGAAGTTCACCTGGCTAATGGCTTACCGGGCCTGACATTAGTGGGCTTACCCGAAACCGCCGTTAAAGAGAGCCGCGAACGGGTGCGCAGTGCATTGGTCAATGCAGGCTTTGATTTCCCTAACACCCGCCGTATTACCTTAAACCTCGCCCCCGCCGATCTGCCTAAAGAGGGTGGCCGCTTTGATCTGCCTATTGCATTAGGCATTTTGGCCGCCTCTGGGCAAATTCCGGTAGAAGCATTGGAAGGCATGGAGTGTGCGGGCGAGCTGGCGTTGGATGGCAAGCTGCGCGCTGTACCGGGAATACTGCCTTTTGCGTTGGCCACTCGACGAGCGAAAAAAGCGCTGATCATACCCCGCAACTGCGCCGATGAAGCGGCACTGGCAGGTGATTTACCGGTGTTGCCGGCCGACACCCTCTGGCAGGTAGTGGCGCACTTACTCGATCAAGAGAAAATTCCCCCGCACAAGCTCAGCGCCTCAGTGAAAACCACTGCCCCGGTAGATGACCTTACCGACGTACGCGGCCAGCAGCAGGCTCGCCGCGCGCTGGAAGTCGCTGCTGCTGGTGGCCATAATCTCCTATTCGCCGGTCCACCCGGCACGGGCAAAACCATGCTGGCCAGCCGCCTGCCAGGCATTCTGCCGCCGCTATCCGAAGAGGATGCCCTGGAAGTCGCTGCCGTGCGCTCGGTGTGCGGGCTACCGCTGGAAGCGGACTGGGGCAAAAGGCCATTTCGCCAGCCCCATCACAGTGCTAGCGCAGCGGCGCTGGTCGGCGGCGGCTCAAAACCTAAACCCGGCGAGATATCCCTTGCTCATCATGGTGTGCTGTTTTTAGACGAGTTACCGGAGTTTTCCCGCCATGTGCTAGAGGTACTTCGCCAACCGCTAGAAACGGGAGAGATCCATTTAGCCCGCGCCAGCCATGAGCGCCGTTATCCGGCTCGGTTTCAATTGGTAGCCGCCATGAATCCCTGCCCCTGCGGCCACTTGGGAGACCCGCGCCAGCGCTGCCAGTGCACCGCCAGCCAAATCCAGCGTTACCAAGCGCGGCTTTCTGGGCCGCTGTTAGACCGTATTGATCTCCAGGTGGAAGTGCCTGCCCTGCCGCCAGAACAGCTCACCGCGCAGACCCAAGGCGAATCTTCGGAAGCCGTGCGTGAGCGGGTAATGGCCGCCCGGGAGCGTCAAATGGCACGCGGCGCGCTCAACAGCCAACTTAGTGGCAAAGCCCTGGAAGCCGCCTGCGCGCTTAATGATGAAGAGCGCGCCTGGCTGGCGGGCGTACTTGAGAAGCTCAAACTCTCTGCCCGTGCCTACCACCGCGTACTGCGGGTAGCGCTAACGCTCGCCGACTTACAGGGAGAGCCCAAGCCCACCCAGCCGCACCTTATTGAAGCGATTGGCTATCGGCAGTTGGATAGGATGCTGAAGGGGGCTTAACGCTGGAAAGTATAACGCGATGCGTTATACTAAATTCAAGTGCCAGCAGGATATTGGGCATGATAAAAAGCTTCAAAGATCGGCAAGCCGCTTTGATTTCGGGAGGCAACTCATCGCACAAGCTGCCGCAAGATATGCAGCGTAATGCGCTCAAGAAATTACGTCAGCTTGATGCTGCCGCCACAATTGATGACTTACGTATTCCGCCTGGTAACCGTTTGGAAGCTTTGCGAGGTGACCGCGAAGGCCAGTACAGCATTCGCATCAATGACCAATGGCATCTATGTTTTCGCTTCCATAATAGCGACACTTTCGATGTCGAAATAGTCGATTACCACTCATAAAGAGAGGTGACAAAATGGCCAAACTTCCTAACATTCACCCCGGTGAAATTTTGTACGAAGATTTCATGCAGCCAATGGCGCTGAGTAAAAATGCGCTGGCTAAGCAGATGGGTGTCCCAGCGACCCGCATTGGTGAAATCACCCTGGGTCGGCGAGCGATTACTGCAGATACTGATTTACGATTATCCAAGATCTTCGACACGAGCGAAGGTTACTGGCTACGTTTGCAAAATATCTACGATTTAGAAGAAGCCCGCCGCCACCAAGTGGCATGATCAAGTCACTTGGTGGCAACTCCACTAACCGCACCTCATTGAGGCGATTGGTTACCGGCAGTTGGATCGGATGTTGAAAGGGGCCTAAGGGTGGTTATTCGCCATTACATCGACAAGCCGTTGGCAGAGGGCGTCGAGCTTCTGGCCGGTAGCAGCGTCATTTAATGCGCCTGAATCGTTAAACGCGCTGCCTGCCTTCGGCAGCGATAGCGGCTGGGGCAATACGATTAAACCAAGATTGGCAAGCAACTGCTGACCTAGCGGCAGCGCGCGGATACCGCCTAGCCCACCGGGTGATGCTCCCACCAACGCGGCCCACTTTCCGGCAAATAGTCCAAGTCCTGGCGTCTCTTGGTAGGGTCTGGAGAGCCAATCCAGGGTGTTTTTCAGCAGTGGTGTAATAAAACCGTTGTACTCCGGCGAGGCGATCAGCACCCCCTGGTGCTCTGCCAATATCTCGCGCAGTTTTACTACATTCTCGGGCATACCTTGGGTTTCGATATCTTCATCAAACAGAGGGCAGGGGTAATCCTTCAGATCTATAAAGGTTGCTTCCCCACCAAGCGCCTCAATGCGCTTCGCGCCAAGCTTGGCTAGCTGCTTGTTCAGTGACGCTTCTCGGGCACTGCCCGCAAATACCAGTACTTTTTGGGTTGATGACGCCATAACCATCTCCTCTCTCAATAACGTATTTGAACAACCCCACCATTTAGCATTTACGCCTGTTAAACAAGGTGTTTTTTGCTACTCAGCGGCTGAGTTCGACGTGCAAGCTTGCTGACATTAAAACGTTTGCTGTTTGTCATTCAATTATCACTATCGCCGAGGAAAATTAGCGATCGCTGAAACTGTTCTAATCTTCCACTCTCTTAAATGGTGAAATAGCGATGATGAAACCGATACTCGCCACTGCTCTACTCGCCTTTGCGTTTACCAGTGCAGCAGACGCTCAGCAGTTATTTACCGCCACCTTGACGGGTCATGCCCAACTACCCGGCAGCACCTTTGTAGCGCCTCCTGCTGGTGCCGCTGGGCACTACAACGTATCAGGCCGTTTTACCGGTCAAGAGGGGCGCGTTGAGCAGCTGTACACTAACGTGCAAGCCACGGGCTTGGCACTACCCTTCCCCAGCCAGCCGCTACAGGGATTTTCAGGCATTCGCTCGCTTGGCGATGGGCGCTTTCTGGTGCTGACCGATAACGGTTTCGGTTCCAAAGCGAACTCCTCCGACGTCATTCTGATGTTTAACATCATAAAGCCCGACTGGGACACTGGACGCGTCGCCATTGAGGAAACCGTTCAACTCTCGGATCCAAACCGTAAGGTACCCTTCCCGATTATGAATGAAGCCACCCCAGGTCGTTTTTTAACCGGCGCTGATTTTGACCCTGAATCGATACAGCCCGTGGGCGATACCTATTGGATTGGGGATGAGTTCGGCCCTTGGATTATTCAAGTCGATAATAAGGGCGAAGTACTTCAAGTGCTGGCCACAGACCCTGGCGGTATACTATTGCGCTCCCCCGACAATGCCTTAGCCCTTACCCCGAACCCCGGCGCGCCCCTCGCTGATGATGTGGTGGTGTTTCGCTCCGGCGGCTATGAAGGCATGGCTCTCGCCGAAGACCAGGCCACCCTCTATCCGTTGCTGGAAAAGCCGATCTGGGACAGCACCGCCAACGCCCCAGAAAGCATTGATGGTACCCCCGTGTTAAGAATGTTCGAGCTCAATGCTGAAACCGCCGAATGGGGTGACACAACCCGCTATTACCCTCTCGAGTCTGCAGACCATGCTATTGGCGATTTCAATCTTATTGGGGGGACTCGCGCCCTAATCATTGAGCGCGATAGCCGTCAGGGAGACCCGCGAGAAGAGTGGGCAGACAATCCCGCCGAGTTCAAACGCATCTATCTCATCGACCTCGAGCGTACAAATGAACAGGGTGTACTTGAGAAAATCGCCTATATAGACCTTATGGATATCCAGGATCCAGACGGCCTTGCACCGCGGGGCACACTCAACGGCACCTTTAATTTTCCGTTTGTGACCATCGAGAACGTAGATCTCGTTGATGAGAACACCATCGTGGTCGCCAATGACAATAACTACCCTTTCTCAATTGGTCGTCAGGAGGGTCACGCCGATGATAATGAGCTAATACTGCTCAATGTGGAGGAGTTCTTGAACGCCCAATAACTAAGAAAAGCATCTGGGCAGAGCGGCAAGTCACTGAATAAATCCTTATGAGGATTTATTCAGTGGGCTTAATTTCAGGAAAACGATCACTCTCTGATGACGGTTTAGCCGATAATGACGTGGATGGTAATGGTTGTGCCTGCAACTGATAACCTAAGCAGCCCCATATGGCGACACTAAAGCCTAAAAAGCCGCTAAACGCTCTTAAGTCTCTAAACATTGCTTGTGTAAGACCAAAATCAAAAAACGCAATGACAACCATCGTCCCGCTTACCGCCAAAAGACGCACTCGTATATTATCCTCGGCCTGTAGCAGTTTTTTAGTAAATGCCGCTGCAAAAGCTATATAGACCAGTAACAAACTGATCAACCCTACCCCACCCCTACGGGCAAGGGTATCAATCATATCGCTATGTAGCTGCGGATAATCAGCGATTCTTTCATAAAGAGTGCCTTTAGCTGTTAATGCATCTAGCCAAACCTGTACGCCTCCTTCTCCCACACCCAGTACTGGGTTCTCTTTGAACATATACCACCCGGCCCGCCAAAGTTCGAAGCGAACACCTAAAGAGGAATTAGCACTATCTGTTATAAGGTATTGATAAATATCGTCAAATATAGCTACTAAGCGTAACCATACGCCTGTCGGGGGGTAGGCGATGATAGCGACGATTATTAACACTATAAATAGAATAGCTATATTGCGAACTTTATAACTTATCAAATGCTTCGTTGCTGGCAATAGCAAAGCAGCCAAAAAAGGAATCGACACCCAACCACCTCGGGTACCTGATAATAAAGAAGCTAAAAACCCCATAAAAGCAGCACTAATAGCTAAAACCAACAGCCAATAATAAAGTTGTCGCTGTTTTTGGAAATAATAAATACCTGCGACTAACGAAAGCACACCCATAAGGAGTGACAAATTACCAAAGGGAATGGCGTTAATACCATTATCAGCTCTCTCTAAGCCAATAAAGACTCTCTCATATATCGCAATTATGCCGGTGCCTACTGCTCCACAGCACACACCTACCCAAAGCCAATGAGGTGAAGGAGGGAAAACACGCAGTGCTAGCAAAACAAACGCTGCTATAAAAGGCCAAAGGTGGAGACGATGGAATCCCTCATAATCCACCAAGGGCAAGCTGTTGCCATCCAATACACTCCACCACCAAACACTACCAAAAAACACAAGTGCGCCTGCCAACTTGTAGTCATCCGACGTGTATATCCGTGGAAAATATCTATAGCTAATAAGAGCGCCACACGTCAGTAGCGAAGACACTAGGGCAGCAACCCCAAACCACCAATATGAAACCGGAATAAGCACAAGCGTTGCCGCAAAACCAAAAACAATAATGCCATTAACTAACGAAAGCGTCCTGCCGGCCCATCCTTGCCGTACGGTCTGTATAGTATTCATTCAAATAAGATCATGTTGATAATATTTAGCTTGGCGACTGAACAAGTCGTGATAGATCCCACCTAGCTCAAACAACGATTCATGGGTACCAGACTCTTTGATCTCCCCATCGTCCATCACATAGATGTAGTCAGCCAATCGAATTGTTGACAATCTGTGACTAATAACCAAGGCGGAACGGTGGCTAATACGCTCCCGGAAGTTTTCAAACAGCTCCGATTCCGCGACAGGATCCATCGCGCTGGTAGGCTCATCCAAAATAACAATATTAGACTTAAGCATAAAGGCGCGGGCAAGTGCAATTTTTTGCCATTGTCCGACACTCAGCTCTTTGCCATTGTCGAATAGGCGAGTCAGCATGGTGTCGTACTTGTCGTCCAACTCTTCAATAAAGGCAGCAGCACCTGCGTTTTCAGCAGCCCATGGGACAGTTTGTGCTGCGTCGCTACCATTTATATGACCAAAGCGAATGTTCTCGTGAACAGATTCCGCATAATGCGAATAATCTTGAAATATCACGCTGAAAAGCTGCCGATACTCATCGATATCACAGTTCTGAGCATCGATTCCGTTAATCTGAATACTGCCTTCAGTAGGATCATACAAACGCGTCATTAATTTAATTAACGATGTTTTACCAGAGCCGTTAGCACCAACCAACGCCACAATCTGGCCTGGTTTAATCTCCATATTCACGTTTTTAATTACGTTTTTATGAGTTCCCGGATAGGCAAAGCATACATTTTCTAGTTTTAAGTTAGCTTTTTCAGAGTGTACAATTTTGACAGGCTGTGTTGACCTTGGAACGGTATGCTGCATATCCATAAACTCAAACAGCATGCCCATATATAAATGATCTTCATAAAGCTTGGAAAGTTGCTGAACAAGCTCTTGCCCCATTGTTTGGGCGCGCTGAAAAATCAATAAAAACAGTACTAGTTCGCCAACACTATTTTGCCCTTGAGCGGTCTGCCAAGCCAAGTAGCCCAGCGAGGTAAAAAATATCATCGATGCAACTACCGCAACGATGGATTCCACCATGGTACGCTTGCGGCTGATGGCAAGTTTTTCACCGCGAATATCGTCGCGAATATGTTTGTATTTAAACCTTAGAAAATTGCCTAACTGATTAAGACGAAGTTCTTTCGCATGAATATCCGAGGTCATTAACCAATCTAAATACCCTGCCCGACGCTCCATTTGAGTTCTTCTACGCTGCCAATCGTAAAGAATGCGCGTAAAATAAATCCGTGCAATTAATGCAGGAACGATGGCAAATAGAATTATCGGCAATAAAAGCCAGTTAATGGTGGCAATCATTACAACGATGGCCGCCAACATTAAAATATTCTTGCCCAGTAACATTAAATTGCTGGCAACTTGAGCAGGTCGCTGGCTTCCAGATTGGCGGGCCCGCTCCAGCGTATCGTGATAAAGCGGGCTTTCATAAAAAGCGAGATCGACACTGATTGCCGTCTCTTGCACCATATTGTCGACATGGTCAGCGACTAACATTCCCTGAGTTTCACGGGCGAATCCGGCTAACGCTCTTGCCACGACATAGGCAAGCGTTCCCAAGCCTGTTAGCACCACATAGTGTAATACTTCACCCACATTGTCTGCAGCCGTTGGCTCAGCAAGCACCTCGGTTACCACGTCGACCATCTGCTTTAAAAGATAAAGCACACCAAGTCCGGAAATGATTTCAAGTGCTATAAAAAAAGTACTTAACAACGTCCATTTTCTGCTACTTTTCCAAGAGATAGAAAGAATACGCATCAGCGAAGAAAAAGACGCAAAAAGCTTATTAACTGAAGTCATTCAATTTGCCCCACACTATTAATTAGTTGTTTCATTTTTGAGCTAAACGCGAATAAGCTTCATGAAAAGGACGGATGCAGCGATATACCCATTGCCACCGCGGGGAAAGTGGCCAAGCTGCATAATTTTCGTAGGTCGGACGAAATATTCGCTTCCAGCCTGTTAATCGCCATTGCCAGATATGAGCGCTATTGGTTTGCCAGGTAAAAGAAAAATCAGGTGTCGGCTTTGTACGGCTCAAGGAGTGTTCGAACTCAATATCACCATGCATTGCCAAGATAGCGGTGCGCACCAACTCACGGGTATTAGGCGATAAATTTTCAATATCGTTTATGGTAGGTGCACTAAAAAAGTCTACCATTTCCAAACATGACCTTACCGTACTGCTTAATGCATGCCGATCAGCACATGCCATTACCTCTTCAATATTAAAATCCTTATGGGCTTGCATCGCAGTGATATCAACTAACCAATGCAGCCGAGACCAATAGTGCTTGGTATGGTGCCAGCATAGATAAACAAACAGCTCACTGACAGGCATCACAAAGGTATTAATATTATTGATGGTGATAGGTTGACGCTTTGCTATCATTTGCGATGCATCAAACACGGATCCGGTATTATCGATCTTAGTATGAAATTCCACAGCAACGTTACGTGGTGAGAGTAATGTAACGACTTTTTGATGATGTGCTACGAAAGCAACGCTTTCATCATTAGCTGTCAATTCTTTTGGATCATGGGGCTGGTATCCGTTATTCAATGCATATTGCAAAATGCGCGGCAGATCATTTTTGGAAACCAGGATATCCACATCTCGGCATAGCCGCTGTGCAGGCTCATTGTAGAATTGAAACGCTAGCGTAGGCCCTTTGAAACAGAGGTGTGGGATGCCTAGCGGCGATAGCACATCCCTTACTATATTTTTAAATTCCGATGTAATATTCAAATTATGCTGTAAGGCACGTAATGAGTAGAGCTTCATTATATCGAGATAGTCGACCGGAATTTGATCTTTCCACCACCGGCTAAGATGCCCGTGCACAACAGGTAATACAAAGCGCTCTGATGCCTGATAAATAAACCCTTCCCAGTCATGCACGAGAGGGATGAGCTCGCTGGCCACCTGAATCTGTTCTTGACTCAAATCTAGCCGCGATAACAACAAAAGTAGCTGAAAGTTAGGATCTGCCATGTGTTGGACAGGACAATCAGGCATCATACGCTCATCCATATTCTTCAATTATTCCTGCCTTGGGAAGGGGCCACCGGCTCATGAACGATTATCAATATCAATTAAAAACGTTTGAACCAGACAATTTGTAAACCAATCAAAACCTATACTGTTTGGGTATCTGCTTGCGGGATCACTGTCACCCCTACCCAAAAACAACAACTTACAGGGCATTTCTCTCAAAAGTGAGGCGTTAGTGATGCAAGCTTATCTCGATTTAATTATATGTATGGTGCGACAACTCATCAAATTTGACTATTATCTTTACATTTAATGTTACCTTATGTAAACAGAATTAACATTTCAATGATTCAGGCTGTATCTTCATCAAAATGGACGCTGTTCAAGGTCAATTTTACGCATTGAACTACGTCCGCTAGATGATCAGAACACATAAAGGATGACAATTCGACGCTATGACCACCTCTACGCCTCAACCCGACTCACACTGCAATGCTAACGATGTCTTTAACGTACAAATGCCCTGGGAAATTCCCTATTTTTCAAAGGCTGAAGAGCACGTACCAGAGATAGATCCCCACTTTCATTTTGTTGAGAGTGCAACGCGGGCCATTTTGATGGGTTTTGCGCAAAATCGGCGCGTCTATGTGTATGGCCCGCATGGCAGCGGTAAGTCGTCGCATATCGAACAGGTTGCTGCTCACCTAAATTGGCCATGCATACGCATAAACCTAGATGGTCATATTACCCGAGCCGACTTGATAGGTCGCGATATGGTGGTCATTCGTGACGGAAAACAAGTTACAGAATTTGTGCCCGGCATGTTGGTCTGGGCCATGCAGCGCCCCATCGCACTTATTCTCGATGAATATGATGCAGGACGCCCTGACGTCATGTTTGTGATTCAGCGCGTACTTGAAACACAAGGTAAATTAACTTTACTTGATCAAAATCAAGTGATTACTCCCCATCCTTCTTTCCGACTTTTTGCGACGGCGAATACTGCGGGCCAGGGAGATGCTTCAGGGCTTTATGTAGGTACCCAGGCTCTTAACCAAGCCCAGCTTGACCGTTGGCACGTGACCACCGAGCTTGGTTATATGTCAGAAGAAGCTGAAATGCACCTGCTACAAAGAAAGCTCAGTGAATTACCCTCCGAACAAGTTCAACGCATGGTTACCTGCGCGGGTCTTCTTCGCCAAGCATTTGCACAAGGCGATGTCACCACCCTTATATCGCTACGTACATTGATTTCTTGGGGAGAGAATAGCTTACTGCTCAATGACCCCCATGAAGCGATGCGTCTTAGCTTTTTCAACCGTTGCGATGAAGTCGAGCGCTCACTGGTTTCTGAAATTTATCAACGCTGTTTTGATGTTGAGCTGATATGAGGGCCAAGTAATGCCGTTGCGCACCAGTCATGAGCAAGCGCTTTTAGAGGCGTGGACGCGCACCTATTCTTCTGGGCGTATTACCCCTTCCCTTTTGACAAGCACTCAGCCAGCTTCACTAAAACACCGTGGAGCAGCAGATGCACTTGCTGCATGGCGTCGCTGGCATGATGCAAAGCAACAAACCAGATTTACCGATAATGAGCAAAGCTGGTACAGCTTGCTTGAGCGTGCCAGAGTGGAAACCATTGCTATACAAGAATTACCTGGTATAGCACACAATTTAGCGAACCCTGTCACCACGGCCCCTGCCAATAAAGAAATGGCTGCGCTTTATCAGGCTGCGCGCCTTATTTTCCTAGGAATGCCTGCTGATAACGAGATTCTACTTTCAGCGCAGCCACAGCCTGCGCCCAAAAGTTTATTAAAGCGGGCATTGCGTCAGATAAGGGGACAACAACCCGCTGCCCTCCCCATGCCTACTCTAAGTGACGATGAGCTAAAAAATGGACTGCAAATAGCGTCTCATCACCTTCAGGAAAGCAGCGAGTTCGCTTCTAGTGTGCTGCCCATCGTTCAACAACTTGCCCGTTTTTATACGCTGCCTCTAACATCTCCACCGCAGGTCAACACCAGTCAAGATTTAGATGATCAAAATGAGGCAGAGGAAGATGAGTCTGCTAGTGAAGAGTTAACGGAATCTGGCTTGGCAGACGAACTCTCTGAACGAGACGACCAAAAACAGAATTACGCGGTTTTCTCTCGCCACTGGGATACCGTGCAGCCTGCCAGCTATTGGTTAAAGCCTGATGATATAGAGGCGCTAAAAGAACTCCACCAGCTTGACCAGCGACGTATCAAGCAGCTTGCTCATCGCCTGCAAAGACGCCTGTTAGCCGCCAGTCAGCGCCGCTGGTTATTCGATCAAGAAGATGGCAGGTTAGACAACCGGCGTTTAGCGAGGTTACTCGACGACAAGCCTATCCAGCGCGTTTTCCGTATAGAAAAAGAAGCGCTTATGCCAGAAGCCAGCGTGACACTTTTGGTCGATCAGTCTGGCTCTATGGACATAAAGCGTCGGCAAATGGCGGCTATCGCCATTGAACTAGCGGTGCATACATTAGAAAACTGTAAGATACGCTGCGAAGTCCTGGGCTTCACTACGCGTTACACCGCCGACAATCCGGTTTTTAGACGCTGGCAAGAGCTCGGGAAGCCTGAGCAGCCAGGACGCCTGAATGCACTACAACATATTATTTATAAAATCCCTGAGCAGCCATGGCGACGAACTAAACATAACTTAGGCTTGCTGTTACGACAGATGCCTGGCCATGAAAATATTGATGGTGAGGCATTACACTGGGCGGCCAATCGGCTCAGCCGCCAGCCCCAGCCGCGCAAAATCATGATCGTTATCTCGGATGGTGCGCCCTACGACAAAGCCACCACCCAGGCTAATGGTCGTGATTTTTTGGAGCGCCACCTGCGCTTGATCATTAATGATATTGAGAAAAGTCCTATCAGCCTGGCGGCGATTGGGACAGGCCAAGATGTAGCTCGTTTTTATAACAACGCCGTCACCGTTAGAAGCCCCGAAGCAGTAGCAGAAACGTTATTTGAAAAGCTGGGCGACCTGCTTGTGCCAGCGCAAACCAATGAGGCTTTACCATGAGCGCTATTGCAGGGCTTATTCAACTTGATGCGAGTGCCATTGATCGCAGTACCCTGCAACGTATGCAGACGCTGCTAACGCCTTACGGACGCGATGCCCAGCATAGCTGGCACCAGCAGAACGCAGGTCTCTCACGCGCCTTGTTACGCACTACGCCAGAAGACAGCCTAGACCAACAGCCCCTTTGGCGCGCGGCAGATAAACTGGCCATGGTGTTTGATGGCCGGATAGATAACCGCGATGAGCTGTGTGAAAAGCTCAGCATCGATACGACCCAAGCAGCCTTAATGGCCGATAGCGAGCTGGTTTATCAAGCCTGCCTGCGCTGGGACACAGAAACTCCTAAGCATTTACTTGGTGATTTCGCATTGGCATGTTGGGAGCCGCAGCGTCAGCGCCTATGGCTAGCCCGCGACCCTTTGGGTATGCGTCCCCTTTACTGGCATCAGCAAAGCAGCCTGTTAGCGTTTGCGACAATGCCCAAGGCACTGTTTGCGATACCCGGCCTTACTAAAGCCATCAGCGAAGAGCAGTTGCACGACTATTTATGCCTGATTCCTTCGTCAGGGCCTGAGACGTTATATAAAGATGTTTATCGTGTTGAAGCCGGTCAGGTAGCTTTGTTTGAAAATGGGCAAGTCAATACGCATTTTTATCATCGCTTCGACCCTGACTACGAGCTCAAGCTTGATAGTGACGAAGCGTATGTTGATGCGCTTCGAGAGCAGCTCGAACAGGCGGTTAATCGGCGCTTGCGAGCAAATGGGCCGATAGGTGCAGAACTCAGCTCAGGTTTAGATAGCTCTACAGTGACAGCCACTGCGGCTAAATTACTGGCCAAACGCAACCAATCAATAACAGCCTTTACCGCCGTGCCACGGGAAGGGTTTGACGGGCCAGTGATACGCGGGCGCCACGCGGATGAGTCCGTTGGCGCCAGCGCTTTGGTAAAACGGTTTAGCAACATTGAGCACACGTTGATCCGCACTGGGGAGACAACGCCGCTTGATCAATTGCAGGAAGTTGTTGAGCTGCTAGATCGTCCTCCCTTCAATATATGCAATATGGGCTGGTGGATAGCGATTCGCAAAAATGCCGCCCAGCGCGGCATCAAAGTACTATTAACAGGCTCCATGGGTAACTTCAGCATCTCTTACGAAGGCTACCCATACTTGGCGTGGCTATTGCGCAAGGGGCGGTGGATAACACTTTATAGAGTATGCAAAGGGCTAATCCAGCATCAGCCTTCGCTGAAATGGCGAAACTTGCTGAGACCGTGCCTGGCCCCATTATGGCCTAATGTTATATGGCGACTGCGCGAAGCAGCACGTGGCAGGATATTGTCGTTAACGAAATATTCAGCCATTCGCCCAGCTTGGTCTAAGCAGCTGGGTACGCAACAGCGAGCTAAGCAAGCTGGCGTTGACACCAGCTTTCAGCCCGCTTGGCAAGGCCGCCAACAGCGCATTCAATCGATCAACATGATGGAAAATGGTGATTACAACGCTCTTGCGAACACCTTTGGTATTGAAATGCGCGACCCTACTGCCGACGTGCGCTTGATTGAGTTTTGTTTAGCCATCCCTGAATCTCAATACGTAGGGGGCGGGCAATTTAAATGGCTACTGATGCGTCTTATGAAAGATGTACTTCCGCCGGAAATTCTTGATGTAAAAACCCGCGGCTTACAGTCAGCGGATTGGTACGAACAGTTAGATACCGCATTACCGCAAATTCGTGAGGAGATCGAAAAGCTTAAAGCGCACGGTAGCGCTGGCGACTACCTAGATATCGAAAGCCTGGAGAAAGCGTTAGACGAATGGCCCTCTCATGGCGCATTAGATGGCAAGGAGGCCGAACTACGCTACCGAACAAGAATGCTGCGTGGTTTGTCGGTAGGACGCTTCGTGCGCTACGCTGACGAACAAAATGAGTAAACCAACGCAACCAAATATAATAGACGTGTAACAGCCAACTTACTATAGTGGTTGTGTTGTCGCATTTGAGGCAACATTTCTGTTGTTAAAGGAGAGCTATATGTTACATATGGATCGCAAGACCTACGAAACGCCTTCGCTTCAAGAGCTAGGCGCAATGAAAGAGATTACCGAAAATGGTAGTCAGGCTTTTAGCGACACATTCCAGGGCCAAGACGGCACTGCGTTTGATGTAGGCTCCTGATTTAGTCAGTGAGCTGTAAGTAATACACCGCATGTCACATTACGTGGCATGCGGTTTTTTTTATTTATCAAGCCTATATGATCCATGATCAGCTGAGCTACAGCAGCTACTTTCACTCAAGTAGCTTCATTGAAAAAAGTAAAATCATGCACTTACCAACAGGTTAATTATTAATTAAATTTTACAAAACATATGATTACAAAAAAACACCATTGATACGTAATTTAGGGGCCCCCTGCCTTCATGTGGTTCATTTTTTATGCTCACTTGAATCAATATAGTGCATCAAGAGTGAAAAAATGGCTTTTTTTAAAAAAAATTTACTAAGAAGCAAATTAAAATAAAGCAAATATAATCAGTCACTTAACAGAAATAATGGCTAATTAAATATCGGATTTTAGGCAAAACCGCTCAAATGGGTGATTATTTTAGGCCACGGTAATCAAATGTAACAAATATAGGTGGACGAGTAACGTAACAGTTACTATAGTGTGTTTGTTGCCTCCAGGAAGGCATCGCTCAACCTAAGGGAATCGACATGCTAAATACAGAACGCAAAACCTATGAAGCCCCTATGTTGCAAGAACTAGGCGCGATGAAAGACATTACTGAAGCCGGTGATCAACCCAATGCTGATCAAATGGGTGGACGTAATAACACTGCCTGGGCTCCAGGCTCTTGATTTGATGCACTACGTTTGTAAGTGCGACGCATGCCACTTTATGTGGCATGCGCTTTATTGCGTGTAAGAAAATATTTTTGTTAATTTATTCAAAAGCTTTATCTATAGTTAAGTAATAGAATTACCAAACCAATTCCGTGTTCACAATGAAGCCTTTAAGATGACCTCTACAAACGCCACTAACACCTTGATTTCTAATACAGATATTTCCACATCGACCCTTTTACAACGTAATCCTGACATGATTGCCGCCAATTTGGACGGTGACCTTGTCATGATGAATGAAAAGTTGGGCCGCTATTATGGTATTTCAGGTGTTGGGGCTCGCGCCTGGGAACTGCTTGAAACACCCGCCAGCATCGATGATCTAGTGAATGCCATTTGCCAGGAGTACGACATTGATACCGACACTTGCCAGCAAGATATTATCCGCTTTGCTCAAGACCTGATGAAGGTCGATCTAATAGAGCCAGTTAATAAGTAAGGGTTAAAAATTGCGCCGCAACTTAACATCGCCTAACCATAAAGTGGGCAGTTTTTTTCTAAAGCCCGCTTTTACCAAATGCTGGTTCGTCCCCGTCTGGCTAATGCTTGGCATTAGTAGGCTGATGATTGTTACCCTCACTTTTCGGCGCATTGCTCCCTACCTTGGCAAGGCGGTAGGTGTAAGTGCTTACTCACATATTTTGGAAGATAAACAAGAGACGCAGGCATTACGTATTGCTCGGGTAGTACGCTTAACTGCACGCTACTGCCCCTGGGTGTCTAACTGTTTCCCTCAAGCTATTACTGCCCGCCTACTGTTAGGGATTTATCGCATCCCTTACTCGCTATACTTTGGCCTTTGCCGAGACCCTGAAACGAATCAATTTAAAGCCCACGCCTGGGTAACAGCTGGCCGCATACCCGTTTCGGGTGGGCAGAGCTTTCAGCATTACACCATTGTCGGCTGCTATATAAGAAATTGATATATTTGATATTTTAAGTGGATAGATTCGCAATCCTCAAATCCCATCAAGACAGAATTGAAAATCTGGCTTACCAGAGAGTACAAGCAAACATGCGTGGCTCACCGTTGACTACTTTCAACACTAGTGATTTCAGCCCTTTGCTACTCAAGCGATGGCTTAAGGAGCTACCGATCGAAACAATGACTTCCTAGAAGGAGTTAGTGGATCCCTTACGCACTTACCAACGGTACTAAAGACTACTTTTCCTCAAGAATTTGATATTGAGCTTGTTACTTAAAATTGACAGGTCGCCAGATCAAAATCGTCATTACTGAGATTTAGAAAAAATAGCAATTTATATTGAATTTTTATTGTTTTAATAGTCATTGAATTAACCAATCAACTTAAAAAGTTAATAAAATTACTGCAACCCTCTAACTTCAATGCATTTTTCTTAATGATACGCAATTGGCGGCATCTTCTTGAAGTCTAATCAGACTTGCTGTTTTAATATATTATGATAAAATTATTACATATTTATTATAAGATCTTTTGCTTATTCAAAAGCAATTTTAAACTTGAATCACCAGGTGTATATAATGATAATTTCAATTGGAGGATCCGTATCAACGGGATCTACACCCTGGATCGATATTGTCTCTGCTTATGAGGAAGTGAACGTATTGGAAGGTGAATTGCGTATAGGTGAGTCTGGCCTATATGATATTGCATCCAAAATATATGCGCACGAGACTCCAACAGCAGAGGAGTTTTTTAATGTAAAACGGTCACTTATAGGGTTTGGAGATAAAATCCCTACCGCCAGCCGTGTGGCTTTTTCTCTTTTACTTAGGCTGCCTGGCGCTCCCCAAAGAATTATTGATAAAGTTAATCAATATCGGAGTGGGAAACGATCATATGATAAGCGATTACCAGGATTTTCTTTACATACAAAAAGCATGCTGAAAGAGCTAGAGCTTTTTCTTAATGAAGCGAATAGTCTTGAAATATCTACTAGACAACTAAAAATTCAAGAAATGATGGATACGTATTTTGCTTCATTGAAAAGCTGTGTTAGCAGTGATAAAAAAGTCGTCATCGACCAACTTTTCACACCAAGACTTTTATTTGATGAACGCTACGGTTGTATAATATCGGATATTTTGAGTGATGTTAAAATCGTAGTGGTGAGGCGGGACCCTAGAGATCAATTTATTGATTTTTTGTTAAAAAGAAAAAAGCGATATCACACCATGATGCCTAGTGAAGCAGCTTCTCATTTCGTAAGTGAATACTTACCTAGGTATGACCGAATGTCTGCTATGCTGAAGAAATGTGACCCTAGCAAGGTAACTGACATATGGTTTGAAGATATTTTTTTTGATTTCGAAACGGCATTATGTAAGTTAGAGGAGTTTGCTGAGTTGAAAAAAAGGCCTACTGTTTTTGATTGTTTTGATTTTTCTGAAGCTTTTGAAAAAGTTAAAATGCATGAAAACGATGAATTTTCTAAAGAAACCACTTTTATCAAAAATAACATGGGAAAACATTTATATCGATACTAGTGGAAGACCCTGGATCATTATAGGGAGAAGGTTAGTAATACCGAAAGTGCGCCGGTGTAAGCTTTATGCTATCTCGATAATCAGTGGCCGCTACTAACTCTGCGCCTAGAAGGATGATCTGGATAATCATCCATAAAAGAATACCATCTATTCTTTCTTGGTGAGGCGTAAAAACTGACTTTTCAGCCAAGGTCAATAGCCTCTCCGAGGAATTGTAGACAGTTTTAGCGACTTAGCCTACTCTCAACGCTAACGAATTCATCCCGTTGCTACCCTGGCAGAGTAAAGAGACCTTAGTGGTCTAAACAATGGTTGCCTAGGTGTAGCTAGTGAATCTCTTACTCTAAACTGGCTACTTATTTGCCTGAGTGTTAATTTCATCAAGCAGAGGCTTTAAGTTTTTATCCATATCCTCTAATGACCAAGGGCGTCGAAAGCGATAAACACTAATTTGCTGCGCCAAGCGTATACTTTCCCGCATCAGCTGTTCGTCAGTATTAAATTCACCGCCTAGTTCAGGGCGGTAAATAGCCCCCATTACGGTTTTGAACGCCTCTATACCCGACAACTTCCGAAGGCTAGCTTCTTCACCTTCATCGGCACGTTCTAACTGAACTAATGCACTTAAGCGATGGGCATCATAACGTACGCCTTTGTTCATCATGAGATGATACTTGTCGGCGCGCATCAGGTCTCTAACAAGACCTTCTGTTTCAATTCCCAACGCCTTCAGTGCATCCCGCCAAAGCTTTACTCGTGCCGGCCCTGGATGAAGAAGCGGCTCAGTGTCATCTGGTTTAATAACCGCAACATCGTCGGTAATTAACGGCCACTGCTGAGAAAAGTGTAACCATGCGCTCATGGTGGACTTACCAGCACCCGAGTGGCCGGTAAATGCCCATGCCCCTGCAGGGGTATTAAGGGCGCTAACGTGAAGCGGTAACCAATGACGTTGATGTAGCAACGCTCCTAAGGCACTACCTAGCAGAAACAGGCGCACGTCGCCTGGGTCAGCGACAGGATCTACTCCCCTTGGCACTCGACGGTCAAGCAATATACGCTGCCCCTCTTCAACACGGTAGCGAGCTATGCCTTCTACAGTAATCTGACAGCGGTCATCTCCCACTTCTAACCAATTTGTGAGATAGGAACCCTCTTCAAGCCGATCAGCCACGCCGGGTGTTGTTACTAACACATCCGGATGTTCACATGGGGCAATTTCAGGAAGCTCAGGTAGCTCAAGCGTAGAGCATATTTTGAGCCCGTAGGTAAGGTAGTAGTAACGCTGATTAATGGCAGGTAAATTGCCACGCCTTTCCTTTTGCTCTGACAGACTATCGTCCGCTGAACTGGTAGCACGTCTCTCAGCCATCGTGATTCCCTTGATAAATCCTGACAAGCACACTGTTGTTGGCAACGATACACCAACTAAACATTCATCAGCACTTTAAAAAATGTAGGTTAAGATATACGAGTATTAAACAGCCCTCGTCATCGCTTTCTTTGGCTTACAACATACAACAAAAAGCCTGCAGCTCCATAAACGCTGCAGGCCGAATGACGTTTCGCTAAGCACTACCCAGGCAAAAAAACTCTTCCGCCCGAGCATTTCGAACAGCGAACAGCTTAGGAGAAATCCGGTGTGTCCGGAAAGCTCGGATGATGATTACCATATTTTTTGTGGAAATAGTGCTTCTTGTATTCAAACAGCTTTTCGAAGAAACCAGGTGAGAAGAAGAACTCGGTTTTTTCGGCCATTGATCCGATTTCCACTAACACCGGACGCTCATAAACTTTACGTACTTTAGTCGTTCCCATGCCTATGCTCCTTTTGCTTTTTATTACTTGGTCTGCTCAAGGTGCCTAGGATAGGCGCTGAGAAAACCATGCTTGTCATAATGACCTCTGTATGCGCTTTCGCAGACAGCAAGCTTGCTTCACTACCGTAGCGCGCTGCAAAACAAAAGTTACATTCAGATACCTAATATTACTATAAGAGCAACAAAAGTCACTAGCTTAATTTCGCTTTTTTCAAAATTGGTGCCAAATTTTCGGCCATGGCATCGAACCCCCACGGGCGTGCGAAACGATAGATATGTAATTTTGCCGCCAGCTTTTCGCACATTTGCACTATTTTTTCGGGTGCCATGAATTCACGGCCGAATTCAGCTCGATAAAGCGTATCAAGCAGCATGACAACGGCTTCATCACCGAACACTTCCGTTAAGCTAGGCTCGCTACCCTCAGCGCCCCGCTCCAAAATGACGAGGTGCTGCAGGGGGGCTAAAATCGTTGCTTCGTTCGTATTGCTTAAGGGGATATGAAATTTGTCAGCCCTGCTTAAATCACGCTGCGCGCCCTGCATGCCTATTTGCAGTGCTTCCATCGTTTCTTTCCAAAGCTTTATTTTCCGAGGGCCTGCATATAATAACGGCAGTTGATCCTCGGGCTTTACCACGGCCACATCGTCGGTGATTTGCGGCCAGCCGAGTCGAGTATGTAGCCATGCGCCCATGGTCGATTTACCCGCGCCAGACGGCCCGGTAAACGCCCACACGGCGCCCGAGGGCGCTTGCACTGCATTGATATGTAATGGCAACCAGCCGCGCTGATAAGCCAGCACACCTAACGCACTGCCCAAAAGATAAACACGGACATCTGCCGGGGAAGCTGCTGCAGCCATCGGTTCTTTAACCCGCCGGTCAACAACGATCCGCTTGCCACTCTCGACACGGTAATTTGCAATACCTTCAATCCACATCTGGCACTGATCATCCCCCATTTGTAACCAGCGATTAACCTGACGCCCGTTTGACAGTGTCTGGTCAACATCCCCAGCGACAATTTCAATATCGGGCTGATCACACGAGTCTATCGGAGTGAGTTCCGGTAAGGGGATATGCGAAACAACAGTGAAGCCGTAGGTACTGTAGTAATACCGCTCGCTGGGGTGACATTGCGAGCCATGACGCAAATCACCTCTGCTGTCATCATCGCTATTCAAGGGATCCTCTATGGCTGCAGGCCGACGGATATCACTCATTCAATCAATTACCTTGTTAGTTGAACAGTGGGCCACGATGCTTAAAGCCGCAGATCGGTTTGATTCTTAGGCAACACGTATTTTAAATCGTATAGCACATGAACAGGCTTCCCCCAGCTACGGATAGTCGCTATCGAAAGCTCTCTAAATTCATCGTGCGCGACCGCTAATACAATGGCGTCGTAAGCACATAACCCCGGAGAAGCCGTGACTGAAACACCATAAGCCTGCTCAGCCTCTTGTTGATTGATATGCGGGTCATAAACATCTGAAGTAACATCGTACTCGGACAACTCAGTAAGAATATCAACGACCCGCGTATTGCGCAGATCAGAACAATTTTCTTTGAACGTAAGCCCCATTACTAATACATGCGCTTTTTCTACTTGAATACGCTTTTTAATCATTTGCTTAATAAGCTGACTGGCAACGTAAGTCCCCATACCGTCGTTAATACGACGACCCGACAGAATAACGTCCGGATGATAGCCCACCTGCTGGGCTTTGTACGTCAGGTAGTAAGGATCAACGCCAATACAATGCCCCCCAACGAGCCCCGGGCGAAAGGGCAGAAAGTTCCACTTCGTTCCCGCCGCAAGCAGCACCTCTTCGGTATCAATATTTAACCGTTCAAAAATAACCGCAAATTCATTGACCAAGGCGATGTTCACATCACGCTGTGTGTTTTCAATGACCTTAGCGGCTTCAGCGACTCGGATACTGCTTACTAAGTGTGTACCTGCCGTAATAATGCGGCGGTAGAGGGCATCGACAAATTCTCCTGCCTCTTTAGTTGAGCCCGATGTCACTTTGGTAATTTTGGTTATGCGATGCTCTTTATCACCTGGATTTATACGTTCAGGGCTGTAGCCTGCAAAAAAATCCAGGTTATAGGCCAAACCTGAAATTCGCTCAATAACGGGAATACACTCTTCTTCGGTAGCGCCCGGATAAACCGTTGACTCGTAGATCACCACATCGCCTTTGGAGATAATCTCTCCAAGCATTTCACTGGCCTGGATCAACAGTGTTAAATCAGGGCGACGGCTCTTATCTATGGGCGTTGGTACGGTCACGATATACACATTGCAGGCGCGTAAAGCATCAAGGCTACTGACAAAACGAAGTTGTTTAGAAGCTGCTAATAACAACGGCTCAACTTCCAGGGTAGAGTCGATACCACCATTCAGCTCCGCAATACGCTTTATGTTGATATCGAAGCCCACTGTAGGCATGACTTTACCGAACTCGACAGCAAGCGGCAGTCCTACGTACCCTAGGCCGATAACCCCCACGCAAATGTTACCCATATTCAGGAGTGCGACATCCCTAAGGGCGTATCACTGTTATCCGTGCGATAACCGTGAGGGTTTTGGCGTTGCCAACGCCAAGTGTCAATCATCATGTCATCCAAGTTGCGGCGTGCCTGCCAACCAAGCTCCTGCTGGGCCTTGTGAGGATCTGCCCAGAACGCTGCCAAATCACCCTCGCGACGTGGAGCAAACTGATAAGGAATAGGTCGTTCACTGACACGCTCAAACGCCTTTACCATCTCAAGCACTGAAAGCCCCTGGCCAGTGCCCAGGTTATAGACATGCACCCCCGGCTGATTCAGATGGCCCACCGCGCCGACATGCCCTTCTGCAAGGTCCATGACATGCAGGTAATCTCTGACACAGGTTCCATCTGCAGTGGCATAGTCGTTGCCGAAGACGGTTAATGCGTCGCGTCGACCTACCGCCACCTGAGCAATGTAGGGCATCAAGTTATTGGGAATGCCCTGTGGGTCCTCTCCCAACTGACCTGATGGATGCGCGCCGATAGGGTTGAAATAACGCAGCAGCGCCACCGACCAACGCTCATCACTCTTTACCACGTCTTCCAAGACTTGCTCGACTATCGACTTGGAGGCGCCATAAGGATTCGACGTTCGGCCGCGCGGCATGGTTTCCTGATAAGGCACTGGCGCATCGGGTCCATAAACGGTGGCGGACGAACTGAACACCAAGCGGAAAACGCCAGCCTGCTCCATCGCTTGGCACAGCGTCACGGAACCGTTGACGTTGGCATCGTAATAAGCCAATGGTTGCTCAACGCTCTCGCCGACCGCCTTCAACCCGGCGAAATGGATCACGGCATGAATAGCATGTTCGCTAAACAGCTGGTCTAGGCAGGCGCGATCGCGAACATCGCCCTCAATAAAGGTTAAGGAGCGCCCGGTAATTTGCTCAACACGAACCAGAGACTCCTTTGAGGCATTGATCAGGTTATCTAGCACCACGACCTCATAACCTGCCTCAAGTAAAGCCAACGCGGTGTGCGAGCCGATATATCCAGCCCCACCCGTTACAAGAATGTTGCCTTGCTGCATATTAGTATCCTGCATCAATGCTCACCGCCGTGGTAAAGGGTTGGCCATGCTGATAAGCGCGCAGGTTATCAACAAACACCTCCAGCGCACGCTCTAAATAGAAGGGCGTTGTGCCGGAGACATGCGGTGTGATCAACACATCACTGCGTCTCCATAGCGGGGACTCTGCAGGCAGTGGTTGCTGCTCAAACACATCCAGGGCGGCGCCTTTCAGCGTGCCGTTGTCCAGTGCGCGCAGCAACGCCTCGCCACTCACCACGCCACCGCGTGAAATATCGACCAACACGGCGCCTGGCTTAAGCTGGGCTAACAAGTGATCATTCACCACGCCGCGAGTGGCATCGGTCAGCGGCAAACACACCACCAGAAAATCCGTACGTGCGAGCTCAACCCCAATCTCCTCAAGTGCCACCACCCGATCGACGCCCTCAATAGCACGCGGCGTACGCTGAGTACCGACCACCTGCATATCGAACGCCTTGGCACGCCGGGCAAGGCTCTGGCCGATATGTCCAAGCCCTAGAACAGTCAATTGACAGCCGGACAGCTCCCCAAGCCAGCTGCGCTGCCATAGCGCCTGCTTCGCCTGATCATGAAAGCGACCAAACTGTTTAGTGAAGTACAACATCGCGCCAATGGCGTATTCGCTCATCGGCGCACCGTGCACGCCGCTGCTCTTGGTCATCAGCGTGCCGGTTTTATCAAAGTCCATTTCCCAGATCTTCTCAACGCCAGCAGAGAGAAAATGTAGCCAGCGATAGCCGTCAAGTTTTGCCAACGCCGCGGGCAACCACGGTAACGTAGGAGTAATCACCACATCGAATTCAGCATGCCTCGGCACAGCCTCTACACTGCCAGCAAAAAAGATTTCCGCATCCGGCAATGCGGCCTCCAAGGCACGAGTAACAAGCGCCTGCTGCTGATCAAGCACCTCGGCTTTCTGTAGATAGAGCACTCGCTGGATCGGTTGAGGCGACATCACGCGGCTCCTCGGTTACCCAGTCGGTAAGCACACTCAGCCAACTGACGCTGGTTGTCGAGCAACATGCTTTCGTCAGTGCCACGCCAATACGTTTCCGCCTGACGTAATTTTTCGATCTCGGCAGGAAAATCGAGAGTTTCAAGCAAGGCAGCCGATGTGGCTGCCCCCGAGTGAAAAGCGCGGGAAAGAATAATCCACTCCGAACCCAGACGAACGTGCTCGCCCAACACCGTTTCAGCAGGCAGCTCGCCCTGGCCGATCCGCGCAACACCACCCACACCCCAGGTCACGCCCGCCTGATTGAGCACCGCAGCAGCAGGGTCTAATAACCGCGCGGCCATGGGTTCAAACAGAAAGCTAAGGCCCATACTCAAGGAGAGATCGTTGAGGCCAATGTGCACTTCGTCATAGCCAGGCGTCAGCAAGCCTAGCCAATCGGGTAACCGAACCAAAGAAGCGGCCGTTTCCGCAAGAAAGGTAATCGGCACACGGCCATTCACCAGTTCCAAAAACTGCCCCACCTCGTCACGCGAGGAAAACATCGGCAGCATCAAACGCTGGGCGCCATGCTCAATCGCCGCATCCACTTCGCTAAGCGTTGACACATGAAGAGGGTTCAATCGCACCATTAACTCAGCATGCTTAAGCACGCTGGCAACGCCAGCGATCTGCTCCAGGGTATGGGCCGCTTTATGCGTATCCAGATGCCCTTGGCGCTCCGCCTTGCCCAGCACCTCTTGATCCATGAAGATCCGTGCCACGCCATGCTGTTCTATAAAAGCAGCGACATCAGGGCTCGCGGTAATCATCATAAAGTTAAGCTGGCTCATCGTATTGCCTCTTCAACGTCACTGTCCTGCGGAGGCTGGCCATTCAAACGATCACGGTATGTTCGCCAGTTCAATCCTGCTTCACCGTAGATACCGCTACCCGTCAGCACCACTTTAACGGTCAGCAGTAAAATTTTGAGATCAAACGCCAAATTTTGCTTCTCAACATATTCAGCATCAAAAGCCAGCTGCTGGAGCCAACCCAGGCTACGTCGCCCCCTCACCTGTGAAAGCCCGGTTAATCCTGGACGCAAACTAAAGCGTTTTTTATAGCTAGGCGGCACCACTTCAGTTTGCTCCATCAACACCGGACGCGGTCCCACCACGCTCATATCACCTATTAAGATGTTGATCAGTTGTGGCAATTCATCGAGGCTGGTGGCACGAATAAAGCGCCCTGCCCGGGTAATACGCGGGTCATGGCCAGCACTTACCACCTGCTCTTGATGTTGGTCAATTTCATTAGGCGCACGGTGCAGCATGGTGCGAAACTTAAATATCTTAAAAGGTTGCTCGCCCCGCCCTGCACGCTGTTGCATGAAGAACACCGGCCCTTGGCTATCTAGCTTAATCCACAGAGCAACGACCAAAAGCAGTGGTGAGAATATGACGAGAGCGATAAGACTAGCGGCAAAGTCGAAACATCGTTTGACGATAAAATTCATACCAACTCCATAGAATCCATGATCACACGATTTACTTTGCGAACGTCATAATACTCCTCGACGAACCGTATACTGGCTTTACCCATCTGCTCAGCCAGCAAAGGTTCATCAAGGAAGCGCTGCATCGCGGCAGCGACTGCTTTGGGATCACGTGGTGGCACTAATATCCCGTTCTCTCCTCTAATAACCGTCTCCCTGCAACCAGGTGAATCCGTCGTGATAATAGGACGACCCATGCTCATCGCTTCCAATACACAGCGAGGCGTTCCCTCTCGATAATAGGAAGGGAAGACAAATACCGTGCCTTGCTCTATCCAAGGGCGAACACCTGAAACACCACCAATAAATTCTACGGCGCCGACAGACTTCCAACGCTCTAGGTCACTATTGCTGCATGAGTGAGGAAGCGTGGGATCATGAGGGCCTACTGCTACAAACCGAGCGTGGGGATTGTCAGCTTTAATCAGAGCGGCTGCTTCGCAAAACTCATTAATACCTTTTTCATAAAGAAGGCGCCCTATATACAGGAAAGTAACGTTTCCAGTAGGTAATGCCTGTGCAGGGTACTGCTCCATATTGACGCCAGACCCATATACCCGAACGACCTTATTAGAGTCTGTCAAAATACCTCGATCTTTAAATTCTTTGATATCATCTGGGTTCTGAAAAAAAACTTTTGTGTTAAAAAACAAGGCGCTTCGATATAGCAAGGAGGCTATTTTTAAGACATATTTATTCTTATTGCCTCCAGCAAAAACATGCCCTAAGCCCGTAATCATCGAATATATACGTGGCACGCCAGCTAATTTAGCTGCAAAGCTACCATAAATAACGGGTTTAATATTGTACCCAAAAACAGCCTTTGGTTTACATGATTTCATAAGCTTACGTAACGACAAAATCGTCTTGAAATCATGCACCGGATTCATACCCGTACGGCCCATCTCAAATCGATAAATGGGAATACCTAATGACTCAACTTCCGCGAGATAGTCTGCACTGGGCACCGCTGCTGCCACAGTCAAACCTTGCGACTTAAGATCCTGAATAAGATCACCACGATTGGCGATCAGCGAACGAGCGTTACCCGCAACAATTAGAATGTCCAACAATCAGGCTCTCCTTAATTTAATTGAAAGAGTGTGAAAAGAAGAAGCTGCAAGAAGAACAAAGATGCCTAAAAGTTTAGTTTTATGGCGTGTAGCGGTACCAATATTGGTAACACCAATAGCAAAAATAAACGTCAACGCACCGAATATGAACAGCATAGCCAAACACTCTTCACGATTTTTTATCGTACCCCACCCCTTATAGAGGCGCCACGCCAAGAATATATAGAGAACTGATGAAACCATACCTAATAGATGACGTGGGCTTCTAATATCCCAAGGAAATGGAGAAAAATGGAAATATATGACACGACCTGGTATTAGCCAAGGTTGAGTAAAGGGATTACCTTGAGCAATAAAAGCTGGATAAGCAGAGCCACCTGTTGCCTCTCTTTCAAAACGCGACTCTATTGCTTCACCGATTCCACTCTCTTCATCGCCACCAATTTCAACACCTTTACCTAATGATATGCCTCCACTCAAGCCAATCATGCCTACTGACATGACCAGCATTGCTACGGACAACAACACCTTAACGGCATCTTGAAAAGACAGTTTCGACATGTCTTTATTTTTAAATGTTTTATAAATAAAGAAAGCTAAATAACCACCTACGCCTATAAACGCACCAATCCACCCAGGATGGAAAAGAACTGCCATACCAAAAAACATACAACCCCATAATAAACCTATAATACTTTTCCCCCCAACCCATCTTAGGAAAAAGAATAGACCCAATATGAAAAACATAATCGCAACTTCTTCACGCATTGCCAAAATTGAGTTAAATCCGGCAAAGGGATAAAGTGACATTATCAAAGCTACGATTGTAGCCGTTCGCTTGCCCCAAAGGTCATAAGCTATTAAAGCCGTGGTAGCCACCACCACAAAACCAAACAAGAAACTCATAACCGGCAAAATATGCTCTGAGGTGCCCACCAACTTCATAATAATGGCGCCGAGCCATGAATAAAATAATGAATTAAACAATAAATTCAATGACAACAAGTCTGGCCAACTTAATAGTGACCACTCAAATGCCATCCGCGTAAAGCGCAACGCATCGGTATCAGCGCCAGGAGGTCTAAAAATAGCTAAATAATCAAGTACAAAAAGAAAGCTTCTAAAAAGGTAAGCAAGCACTAATGGCCACAATAGCCAACGGTACATTACAGAGATACCAATGCAGTAAACCGCAGCCAGCAAGAAAATAATTAAAACATAAAAATCAGCAGTCATTGAGGCCAACCATCATCATAAACTCCGATAGACATCTAAATGCTTGTCGACAGAAGTTGTAATCGAATAAATCCAGGAATTTTTCATGGCATTTTCGTGAAATTGCAAGCGCAGTGGGTAGTCATTAACAAGTGTTTCTAGTGCTGACGAATACTCTTCGAGATCTACCTCAACCACGACACCATTTCCGACGCTGGTGACTATTTCAGAACAACCTCCAACATTGGTCACTAGGACGGGCAAACCTGCCAATGTTGCTTCAATTTGAGCAATGGGCAGTCCTTCC
The DNA here is from genome assembly GCF_022489065.1 of Vreelandella neptunia. Classification (GTDB taxonomy): domain Bacteria; phylum Pseudomonadota; class Gammaproteobacteria; order Pseudomonadales; family Halomonadaceae; genus Vreelandella; species Vreelandella neptunia_A. The sequence goes on from NZ_JAKVTW010000007.1 coordinate 104,048, forward strand.
CATGCAGACGACATGACAAAGACATCACTCTCATTTAACAGCGACTTAACATCGATAACATTACCCAGGAAGCGAACTTTCGACGTAATATCAAGCGATTCTGCTAACGCTTTAAGTTCAGGCAAAAATGCGCCTTCTCCTGCAATCATAACCAAGAAATTGTGCCCTTTTACACGAGCAACTGCCTCTAACAATAAGCGAATATTTTTCTGCTCCGACAGGCGCCCAACAAACACCAGCTTTACAGGGTCACTCTCTATATATTGTACTTTTTTGACGATTCTAGACTCATCTACACCATTATCTATATGGTGAACAGGTCCTTTCGTCACGCCTTCTAATAATCGCTTACAGGCATCGCATATACCTATGTAAGCGTCCATTCTTAAATCGAGCAACTTATAAATATGCTTGTTAGCTCTCAAGCGAATATTGTGATGAGTATAAACTCTTTTCACACCCGTTAAGAACAAGGCAAAAACAGCGCCATAATATAAATGTGAGTGAACAACATCTGGCTTAAATTTTTTAACTAAATTACGTAGCGATAAAACACCTAGTAATGGATTTTTTCTTGCTTTCTGACCAATAAAACCAAATTCAATATTATGTTCTTGGAGCTGATTCAAAAAAGAGCTTTCAAAAGATAAGTCCCTACCTGCTTCCGAGGCACGATCTAGAAAAACAATAAACACTTCATGCCCACGTTTTGCCATCTCAATTGAAAGATCTCTGGCATATACTTCAGCCCCTCCAGCAGCAGCTGAAGATATAATATGTAAAATTCTCATACTTTTGCCTTGGTCATTAATTTATTTAACCGTTTGATAAACTTCGTTTTGCTATAATTGATATAATTATAATTTCAATATTATACTGTTAATGTAGCTCAAGAAGATTCCGCCATTGCTTAGTAACGCTTTTTATGTCAAAGCTTGCAGCACGAACTTTCGCCCCTTCAGACATTTTTTCACGCATCTCAGCATTCGTTAACACGTCAATAATCGCCGCTGCTAGATGCTCTTCATTTGCATTTATATCATTACCATCTAAATTTAACTTTTCATCAAATGGCGGTACTAAGATTCCACATTCATGGATCTCATTCTCAGATGCCTTTTTAGTAAAATCACTCTTGGGGGCAATAATTTCTCTAGGCCCAACGTCACAATCTGCGGCCACCACAGGCGTACCACAGGCAATGGCCTCACCCAGTGCATTTCCAAACCCTTCAATAAGCGAAGGAAAGGCAAATACGGTAGCAGCGCGTATATATTTATAAGGGTTTGAACGATACCCTAGAAAATGAATATGCTCTTCTAGGCCCGTAGACTTAGCCAGTAATTTAAGATCATCTTCCAACTCGCCCCTACCTAGAATAACTAGGCGCGCCTCCGGCTGACGTTGCTTTATTTCTTTAAATGCTTTTATGAGGTGCCAATGCCCTTTATCGTATGTCATACGCCCGACAGTAATGATGACCGGATGACTAAAAATTTCTGCCACGTCGTCTTCTAACTCATCACACGATAAAGTTTGAATCTCTTGCGTATCAAAATAAGGGTAAATAACGTCTATCTTTGCCTCTTCGATGCCATAATAATTAATTAGATCGTATTTAACCCCTTCACAAATCGCCACAACCTTATCCGCTTTATTGTATAAAAATCTTATATAAAGCTTTTGGAAAATTCTTTTCAATGCAAACGGCGATTTTCGCAAATACGTTCTTACCGAAACCACACACAGCTCGCCATTTTTAGATAATATATTAGAAATATTTGGGTGGCCGATCAAACTAATACAAGCCGTTGGCTTTGTTTCTTTTTTAATTTTCTTTATTCTAAAAGCTGCTTGAATAATACTACTTAATTTTCCCAAAGCACCTTTATTGTCTCCCAACTCTAAATCTATCAACTTGCCAGCGTAATCATAATCTATTTTTGACGCATCAAAAGTAACTACTTGCACATTCATGAAGCCCGCGAAAAAGCATGACAAGCGAGCAGCTACGTTTTCAGCGCCGCCGCTGTATGTTTTCGGCGTAATAATCATTAAGCTTTTATTTTCCGTCATAAATAGTTTACTCATGATCACTAAGGGTGGAAGTAACTAGCCAAATCATTAATATACCCTGATCGATAAAAATTTACTTAGTTTAAAATAAAATTTATTAGCTTTTTTTTATTATCAGACTTTAGCTCACCTTCTAACAGTCCACTTACTTGAAGAGCTATGAAGGCCTAACAGAAATTGAATTAACTGCCTAAAAACTGAGTTCATACTACTCAACTTTGCCATTGATCGAGCAATGGCGCTGGTAAAATTCACGGATTCTTGAATAGCTAGGCTTGATAAATATAAAGCACGATCAATGTCTTTATTAAAAAGACACTCTAACGATTTCTTTGCAATAAACACGGACGTGGGCTTACTTTTATCTCTAAACATGCCCCCATGCCGACCATATTTTTCTACAAAGTCACTACCCATAGTTTTTCTATTGTAGTGGCACTGAATGGCAAAATTAGAAAATGCTTTTTGCAGTATTAATTTATCGATATCAGTAGAAACGCCATCGCTATAGAATGCCCGACGCTCGTATAGAAGCTCATCAACAACGGCCATGTCGCAATATGCGGCCATTCTTATCCACAAATCACGGTCTTGCGCAAACTTGAAAAAGTCGCGGTAGCCCCCAACTTTTTGATAAAGCTCTCGACGATACATGACGTCGCCATGACTAAAAGGATTTCCTAATTTTAAAAAAGTTTCTAATGTTGCTCTTTCTTTAATAGTTTTAGACGTTGATTCGTAACCATCATTCGGGCCACCGAAAACAATATTCTTATGTTTACAGCCTACTACACCCAGCGAGGAATCAGCGTCTAACAGATTAACCTGTGCTTTTATTCGCTCAGGAAAGGAAACATCGCCAGCGCCTTGAACTGCAATATACTCAGAATCAGTGTTTTCAATAGCACGTCTGATAGCACCTACGAACCCCGTGTTCTCTTGATGGATAACGGTCAATTTAGGGTCATTATAGCTATCTAGTATTTCTTTTACTCTAGGATCTTTACTACCATCATTTACCACCGTAATTTTATAATTATCAAATGTTTGGTTTAAAAGAGAATCCAGGGTATCTTTAATGTAATCTGCACGGTTGTACCATGCACAAACAATCAATACTTTTGTCTTTTCTAGCTCTAGAGACATAGATAACCCCTACCCTTAAGCAAAAAATTGTAAATGTTTAACTCGGAAAAATGGCAACAATAAACAACACCGACCCACCAATTCAAAACTTTATATTTTCTTTACCAATGATAAAATCAGCAAAAAACGTATATTTTACTTAGAATCGGCTTGATCAGCTGGTAAAAAAACACCATTGGGAGTCACATAGATAACTTCCACTTCCATTTTATAACCCGTTTCCAAAAGTACTTTTTCACTAATTTCATTGATTAACGACAAGACGTCTTTCGCCATTCCTTGCCCGTTATGAACAATGAAATTAGCGTGCATAGGCGATACAAAAGCATCCCCAATGCTATACCCTTTAAACCCTAGCTTTTCAATAATAGTCCCTGGAGCACCCACCTCAGCATACATAGCAGGGTTGCTTTTAAAGACGGAACCACAGTTAGGCAATTTACGGGGGAACTTGCGACTACGATCAGCCAAAATAGCGAGCATTTCTTGGCGAATCTGCTTAGCTTGCCCGTCATCAAACTTGAGTTTGACCGAGGTAATCACTTCATTATTGGTTTGATACACAGAGCTACGGTAAGCAAAGCGACAGTCACTTGCTGCGCGGTGCACCACTTCCCCAGTGACACCAACACTCTCAATGCTTTCCACATGACTGCCGATACCTTTACGTTGGCTGCCGCCATTCATACACACTAGCCCGCCTAATGTGCCGGGAATGCCACAAATATGCTCTCCCCCCGTTAAGCCCGATAACATCAGTTGCCGCGCAAGGCTAGGTACCCATACACCAGCCTGTGCATGGACAACATTTTTATCGATACTGACATGTGAAAGTCGATTACCTAACTGTATACAAGGGGCGCGAAGCCCCTCATCAGCAAACAGTAAATTACTGGTGGAGCCAATAGTGAGGTGATGGACATCATGTTGGTAGAACCAGCGGCGCAGATCCGCTAACTGTTGCGATGTCGATGGACGTATGACGGTGTCCGCCGTTCCACCGATTCCCCATTGGCTGATGCTCGCCAATGATACATCGCGTTCTATTCCGCCGGGGCAGAGGCTCTCAAGTTCATTCAGCGCTTGTTGTGTCAGTCTACCCATCTGGCACTCACACCTAAAGATGCTAATTTTTCAGCAAAATTGACATAACCACGCTCAATTTGCCATGCATCGGTAATAATCGTTTCGCCTTCTGCCATCAACCCGCAAAGGGCCAGCGCAGCTCCAGCCCGTAAGTCGAGTGCTTTAACTTCAGCACCCTGTAACTGCCCACCTGAACCATGAATAACCAGCATGTCGCCACGTACTTCATGCTTAACACCCATTTTTGCCATTTGCTCTGCGTAGGCATAGCGGCCCGGAAAGCGAAGATCCACAATGCGTGACTCGCCTTGCGCTTTAGCGCCCCATGCGGCAAGGATAGGCTGTACATCAGAGTTGATACCGGGATGAGGGCCAGTGCTAATTTCAATTGGGTAGCATTGCCCGCCTCGTACAATCAGTGAGTTATCGCCCTTGTAAAGTTGCGCGCCGGCTGCACGCAAGTGTGCCAACACAACTTCTAAATCCTGGTGTGGGAAATTGTGAATTTCAATATCACCACCGCTAATAACCGCACCCGCTAACCAAGTAACTGCTTCCATGTTATCGGGAATTACGCTGTGCTCAGCACCGTGTAGTTCTTCCACACCCGTAATTTCGATATGCTCTTGGCCAAACACCTTGATCTTAGCGCCCATTTTTTGCAGTAGCGCAATAAGATCAAGAATTTCTGGCCGAATATGGGGATTCCAAATTCGCGTAGTGCCACGGGCTAAAGTGCCACATAAGATCGCGTTTTCAGTGGCGCCGGTAGAGCGCATAGGAAGATAAATATCAGCACCCACCAGGCCGCCTTTTGCTTCAGCACAAAGGTAGTCACCCTCTTCCCATACACGAGCCCCTAATCGCTCTAAGAGCATAACGTGCAAGTCGTACTTACGTTCGCCAAGTTTACATCCGCCAGGCAGCGGCACTGAACCAACGCCTAAACGCGTAGTGAGAGCACCTAAAATCAGCAGCGTATTGCGGATAGAGCGACCTTCCCAGGAAAGGGTACTCTTAATTTCAGCGGCCTCTGTGATGGTAATGCTGTCTTCACCATTCAAAGTACACTGCTTACCCAAATGATTAAGCATATCGACATGAACTTGCGCATCTAACAATGGCGCTGGATAATTCGTTAAGGTAATTTCATCAGACGATAGCAAGCTCGCGGCGAGCAACCGTAACGCTGAGTTCTTTGCGCCAGAAAGCTTAACTGAACCATTTAGCTTTCCAGGATGTACGCTTAATTTGCTCATATATCACTTAACCTTTTCGTGTTTTCTGAAATAATTTTTGCGGGCACTCCTGCGCATACTGCATTATCAGGAACGTCGATAAGCACTACTGAATTTGCACCAATAATGCAATTTTTTCCTAGTGTTACGTTTCCTACTACTACAGCACCGGCGAAAATAACCGCACCTTCATTGACCGTGGGATAATTGCCATCTTTAGCATCACCTAATCTTGCACCACCTAGTGTGACATTTTGATATATGCTTACGTTTTTCTTAACAACAACTCCCTCACCTATTACTATAGCGATAGGGTGAGGCAAACTTAACGTTCTATCAATTTTCGACTTATGTGAAATATGTAAACCTTTAGCCTTCAAGCGATTAGAAAAAAACTTTGCGACCCTCATATAATTAGCGACGCGACAAACATTCATCAATCTAACAAGAGCTCTGCAGCGAGCAGATGGCGAGCCAATAAACAACCTAACAAAGTCGTAAATATTATTTTTCAACATTGACTAAATCCTTAGAAGACTTTAATCCTGCCTTGTAAACGCTTCGCATTATGTAGAAAGATATATATATATAAAAGCAAGACATTAAGAATGAGTATGAAACTACAAACTCATGCGGACTTAAATCAAATACATAAACCAAATAAAAGGTAAGCACTATTAACACGGCGCGAGTAGCATTAATTAATAAAAAAGCAGCTTGGTTAGCTAGTAAATTCATCAGCTGCATTAAAGGAGCCGACGTGAATTGAAATACAATATAGAAACTCAGAACCGACGCAAATTGGCCTGCCTGTATCCATTCATCGCCAAATGCGAGTGTAAAGACAGTCTCACCCAAGAAAAAGAGGAAAAGGCCTGCAGGTATTGAAACTATAAGAAGCTTTTTTTGAACATCTTTGGCCATTTCATGGATTTTGGCTGCCTCTTTAATTCCTAGCGCTGCTGATTCAGCATAGAGGGCCTTACCCATCGACCCACCGATCAAGCTTAATGGTAAAACTAGCGCCATTAAAGCCAGGCTTAACTGCCCAGTCACTTCTGAGCTAAAGACTATTGCTGCGAAAAACAGCGGGGCTTGCTGACAGAATATCAACAAAAACTGCGAGGGCACTCTGTAAATTGGAAAACCTCTATGCACCCATGCCATTTTACGCATGCGTGACCAACGCAAATGTCGCCAGTTCTTCTTAAAATCATTATTATATGTTTTAAGAAGTGATCCAGAACCTCCACTTTGATTAACTAATTGCCCCATCAAAAGGCCAAAAGGATGAATTCCTAAAACGCCCAATAAGAGCTTAGTAAAAGAACCCAAAATACTTTGGCCAATATTTGTTTTAGAAATCGCACGATAGTCTCGTTTGCGAGTTGCCCACAGTGTCAGCATCTCGTAACTAACCGTGCCCAATATTCCCAATGATATGAGCCACCACCACGGGATAAGTACTTCCATTGAAAAAATCGGCAATATAAACCCACCGAACACCCATAGGAATATAGTGACTATCAAGCAAGTAAATAACATTAAACATGCTGAAAAAATCAATAGATTAAAAGCCATACCATCGTGGCGTGGTAAGGGCAGTGCTAATACATAGCGAAGCGTAATGATGGGGGCCAGCATAGTGATAATCGCTGTGAAAATAGCCAGCACACCAAAGTCTTCTGGGCTATAGAGACGCGTCAAAATAGGTATTGCTAGAATACCTATTATTTTGGCAATACCACTGCCTATTGCCAGCGTTTTCATGCCTTTGAAGACATTACTTGCAGAGCCGCCAAAGGCTTTTTGCAATATTTTTTTAAGTATTCCCACTAAACAACCAACTCCCTTGTTGTGTTACTTAACTCTTAGAAATAAAAGTCTTAAAAGTAATACTTACGCACTTCCAATTTTAACTATTAAAAAAGCATTAGCCAATTTTCTTACCAAAACGTAGTCGTTGATAAATCACCCAATGGTAAAACTCACGAATTGAACTAGGCTTTATCTTAAACACTTCATGCCATATATTGACTGCTTCTTTTTCTTTTCCTTGCTTCATTAGAAGCTTGGCATAGTTCATCTGTGTGCTGCGCCTTCTTAGAACAAGTTCTTTATCAGTAAAATAACCACTCTTCTCTGCTTTTTGCAGGAAACGAAGGGTATTATTATATGCTAGCAAAGGCTCCCACGGACGAGAGAGCGAGCCCATTCGATTCCGTTTTTCAAAGCAAGTGGTGACTTTACCTTTGCACTTTAAGCCTGTTCGCAACAGCCGAATAATTAAATCAAAATCTTCATTGTTAACCAGGCTTTCATCGAAACCGCCAACGCTTTTCAGATGATAGGTGCGGAATAAATACGTATGAACACCGCCAGCAACTCCCCCTTTTTTGCCCACTTTATCTGGCGCTATACATCCGTCAAGATCGGCAAAGGGATACGGTTTTCCTGTTTCAAGGTCACAGTAGGTTCCATAGACACCAAAATAGTCATCGGCTAACTCATTAAGGGCTTGCCACATGGTGGCTAGGTTGCTTGCCAACATTCGATCGTCAGCGTCAAGGAAAGCGACATACGGTGTTAATGCTAATTTCAGCCCTGCATTTCGTGCTGCTGAGGGGCCTTGATTGGATTGCTTTAAATAAACAATCTGGGTATGAATATTTTTTTCCGCTTTTAATACCGTGACTATCTCTTCAGCATCAGCGGTAGCTGAGCCATCATCCACCACAACTAGCATCTCAGGAGGTGTTGATTGCGACAGAATTGAGCTCAGCGCTTCGCCAAGGTAACCGCCATCATTGTAGGTCGGAACTATAACGGTGATTGGTAGGCATACTTCTGGGATCATGTAATAAACTTATAGGATTCCGTACGATGAATGAAGCGCTGTTTACCGACTGAGGAGTGGTTTCATAAGAGAGCGCTTATGAAACCTCTTAGTGCTTCAAATTTCTCCAGCCCCACTGCTTTCAGTACCCAACCTTCAACATTCGCAAAATAGCCCGGTTGAATCCCTTTTGGTAAGGTCGTTACTGCTTGCCGATAAATTTCTAGGGCTTCCAATTTATGGCCTTTTCGCCATAACTGCTGGCTCATTCTGATGCGCTGATGCGCAATGGCTGATTTATGTTTCTCGGATAACATGTGGTCAGCTTGTATGTGCTCTAAAATACGCAGAACGGTATAATGCATCTTAACGCCCGCGCGCTGACTAAGATTATTGTCGTGGGTTCTAATATCTACGCCCACGTCGCCCGTTGAAATGAATTCACACTTTCTCTTTGCCAGCAGTCTTAGGTGTAGGTCTAACTCTTGAGCACAGGGAAGGTCTTCACGAAAGCCACCAATAGCAAGTAAATCAGCCTTGTAGTGAAGTGGCGCCGGTGTCGGTGGGGTACCATAGCCTAGTCCGCTGAAAAGATCATAGCGTGGGCGATTCCAGATGGCGGGCAATGTCCCACCTGGCATAGCCGCCACATCGCAAATTGGAATAATGTGGTTTCCGTCGGGTGTGTTTCCATTTCTCATTGAGAGCTTATTCTCAACACAGTTTGGGCGTAACACATCGTCCGCATCTAACCACTGGACTCTTTCGCCTATGGCTGCTCTTAGCCCTAAATTTCTGGCATGGCAGGCGCCTAAATTCTCTGTCTGAATATAGCGTACGCGATCTTGATAGCGCTCGATTACTTCCCCACTAACATCTTGCGACCCATCATTGATCACCACGACTTCACAATGAGGGTAGGTTTGGGCTAACGCACTCTCTATTGCTTCCGCCACGTATGCTTCTGAGTTATAGCAAGGAATAATAATGGAGACGAGAGGCTGATCACTGTGACCTGGTTTACTCATGAATGCTTAGCCTGTTGCTCGGGTGCCGTATAACGCTTTGCCACTTGCAATACCACGCCAATCAATACGCCATAGCACGCAACGTTAGCAACACTAAACAGTGCGATGGCTATCGTCGCGCTATCCCAGAGCATTACTCCAATCAACAGTAAAGAAAACCTAATCACTGCGCTGACGATTTCATGTAGTAGAAAAAATCGCTCTAACCCCAGTACTGGAATAGCCGCAACACAGGGTCTTGCCACAAAGCTCACCAGCGTCCAAAGTGCCAACCACTGCACAAAGCTTCCCGCTTGACGCCACTCAGCTCCAAATAGCCATCCGAAGAGTTCAGGGCCCAACAGCATTAAGCTGCCAAATAACAAGCTGCCCACTCCTAGCAGTGCCATGGTGGCTTTGAATACCAATAGAGAGATGTTTTCCCCCTCTATGGCAGCTTCATTGATGCGTGGGTAAAGCACTGTGGCAACAGAGTGACCCAGAAGCTTTGCGGGAGCTTCCAGTACCATTCTGCCAAGTGAATAGAAGCCTGCCGTCGCTGCCCCGAATGTGGCGGCCAGCACTATCACTGGTAGGCCTTGCGATGCTGCATTGAGTGTCGCTTGGGGAGTACGAAACAAAACAAAGTCTTTGTACTGAAGCGCTAACTTTCGATATGTCCGCAGCGTTACACGAGGCTGAACAGACGAAGGCTTCGAGTCAGTAGTGAAGGATGACTCACGTTTAAACAACATTAACGCATGCAAGCCACTGCCCAGCGTCGTGACTAGAATCAATACGCTCGGGAGTGGCAAAACCGCACCTATGCCAACCTTCGCACTATTGACTATAAATGATTGAATAACTGAAATTTTAGCTTTGAAAGCAAATCGCTTTTTGCGGATAACCCACTGCATCGCTACCGCTAAGAGCGCGGAGAGCCCCATCGCTATGGGCAAAGCAAAGATATAGGGTGCTATTGTCTTTAAACCAATGAAGGCAAGAAAACCATCGCCCCAGCCCCACATCAGTCCGGCGATGAGGCAGGCATTCAGCATCCCTACAGCAATAGACAACTTTGCGAGACAGATTGCTTCTTCATCTCGACTTGGCAATACAATGGCCATGGGTAAGTTGAACGCGGCCAATGGTGCCATGACGGCAAAAATTGCTAAGAAAGTGCCTAGTATTCCGAATGTCTCGGGACTGTAGAGTCGGGTGAGAAGTGGGGAGAAAGCCAGCGTTATTGCCTGTGCTCCCGCGGTGCCCCCTGCAACTATCGCCACATTGCGCACAACACGGCTATGAGTAAGCCGTTTAGCGCTTTCCCACATGGCCCCCACCCCACTTAAATGTTTAACACATCTGATGGTTTAAATAGCGCGCCTACCGACTGAGTAATAACTAAACCCTTTGCGCTCCATACGCTCTGGTTCGTAAAGGTTACGGCCATCAAATACCACAGGGTGTGTTAGCTGTTGCTTTAACAGCTCAAAATCAGGTGCACGGAAGCTTTGCCACTCCGTCACAATAACCAGGGCATCAGCCTCTTTAAGCGCTGATTCCTTAGTACCGCACAGGGTGAGGTCGTCACGTGTGCCGTAGATCCGCTGGGTCTCTTCCATTGCTTCCGGATCGTATGCCTTAACGCTGGCACCGGCTGCCCACAGGGCTTCCATCAGTACACGGCTGGGTGCTTCACGCATATCGTCGGTGTTGGGTTTAAACGAAAGCCCCCACACGGCAAACGTTTTCCCGGCTAGGTCGTTTTCGTAGTGCTCGGCAATTTTCTCGAACAGTGTGGTTTTCTGTTCATAATTGCGTGCCTCAACCGCTTTAAGTACCTTGGCATCAAAACCAATCGAGTCCGAGGTGCGAATCAAGGCCTGCACGTCTTTAGGGAAGCATGAGCCGCCGTAACCTACGCCCGGGTAAATAAAGTGGTAACCAATGCGCGGGTCAGAACCGATACCTTGACGTACCATTTCAATATCGGCACCAAGGCGTTCAGACAAGTTGGCGATTTCGTTCATAAAGCTAATTTTGGTCGCTAGCATGCAGTTCGCTGCGTACTTGGTAAGTTCAGCGCTGCGCACATCCATCACAATTATTTTGTCATGGTTACGGTTAAACGGCGCATAAAGCTCCCGCATCAGCTCAACGGTATCAGCTGATTCCGTACCAATAATGATGCGGTCAGGCTTTTGGCAGTCGGCAACGGCGCTGCCCTCTTTAAGGAATTCTGGATTTGAAACCACATCGAATTTCAAATCGTTTCGGCCACGTTCGGCGAGCTTTTCGGCGACACAAGCGCGAACTTTGTCAGCAGTACCGACGGGCACCGTTGATTTATTGATGATAATTTTATCGCTTTCCATGTGCTCAGCGATGGTAGAGGCAACGGCAAGTACATAGCGTAGATCGGCAGAACCATCTTCATCCGGCGGGGTTCCCACCGCGATGAAGTGCATATCCCCGTGCTTAATGGCCTCGGCAGCGTCGGTGGTAAAACTCAGCCGACCCGCCGCAAATTTCTCTTTTACCAATGAGTCTAGGCCTGGCTCAAAAATAGGAATATGTCCTTGTTTTAGGCGCTCAATTTTATCAGCATCGACATCTACACAGATCACTTGATGGCCTACATCTGCCAGGATTGCCCCTTGTACTAAACCAACGTAGCCTGTGCCAAATACGGTAACCTTCATAATAGCCCCTAACTTTTCAATGATAAGCAGGGGTAGGTAATGTATTTACCCCTGACGTCAATAAACAATAACGTTCGTTATCAGACTTGCAGCATCACACTTGATAGTAATTACGATACCAAGCCACGAAGTCCGCAACGCCTTCTTCTACAGATGTTGTTGGCTGGTAATCGACTGCCTTTTTGAGCTCATTGCTATCTGCATAGGTGTCTGGCACATCGCCTGGTTGTAATGGCAATAAATCCTGTTTAGCTTTTTTACCTAATGCTTTTTCGAGCGCTTCGATATAAGCACTCAATTTAACTGGATTATTATTACCGATATTAAACAGGCGGTAAGGTGCATTACTGGTGGCGGGATCAGGCTCATCGCTGTTCCAATCAGCATTCGCTTCTGCTATTTGGTCGCTGGCTCTAATCACGCCTTCCACGATATCCGCCACGTAGGTGAAATCACGGCTGTGATTGCCATGATTGAAAACCGGAATTAGCTCATCTGCCAAGATACTTTTGGTGAACTTGAACAGCGCCATGTCCGGGCGACCCCATGGGCCGTATACGGTAAAGAAACGTAGACCGGTGGTGGGTAATTTAAAGAGATGGCTATAGCTATGCGCCATCATTTCATTAGCTTTCTTAGTCGCTGCATAAAACTGCAGCGGGTGGTCAGCGCCATGATGCTCAGAGAATGGCATGCGCGTATTCGCGCCGTACACAGAGCTTGTGCTCGCATACGTTAAATGCGGTGTTTTCGCATAACGGCAGGCTTCTAGCACGTTGGTAAACGCAACAATATTGCTTTCAACATAGCTATGCGGGTTCTCAATGGAGTAGCGAACACCGGCTTGCGCTGCTAAATGGATAACACGGTCAAAGTTATGCTTCTGAAAGCATTCAGTTACCGCAGCTTGGTCCGCTAAATTGGCGCGAATGAAATGAAAAGGTGTTCCTGTTTTTTGCGATAGGCTATGTAGCTGTTCAATTCGACGCTCTTTAAGCTCAACATCGTAGTAATCATTAACACTATCAAAGCCGACGACTTCGTCGCCTCTTTCTAATAAACGAGTGGCCGTGTGAAAACCGATAAAGCCCGCTGCACCAGTTACAAGAATTTTCATATTTCACTTCCTTTAAAACAACAGACTTTACCTACTGGTATTTGTAGGTGCCGTATCCGTAATAACCTGACGCACCCCTAGACGAGATTTTTACGCCATTCAAAATGGCGCCTTGAATTTCAAGCCCGCTACTTTCCAGGCGTTTCTTAGCCATTTGTATTTCACGAACTGAATTCTTGTCGAATCTTGTAACGAGCAGGGTAGTACCGCAATGCTTGCCAGCTACACAGGCATCCGTGACAGCCAGTACGGGCGGAGTATCGACGATGACCATATCGTATAGTTCGCTAAGGTCTTCCAGTGCTTGCTCAAAACCTGGACGCATTAGCAGTTCAGAAGGATTACTGGCGGAAACACCACGGGTAATCACATCATATTGCGGGATACCCGTTGGCTTGATGATGTCTTCCAGCGATACCTCACCGCTCAGATATTCAACCAGGCCGCCGGTGCTTGCCTGACCAAAGGCATGATGCAAATTGCCTTTGCGAAGATCGGCATCAATGATCAGGACTTTTTTGCCTGCCATGGCAGAGATGGCACCTAAATTAACGCTTACAAAGCTCTTTCCTACACCTGGGCTTGGCCCCGTCAACATCACCCGATTATTACGACCATCCATCATGGTGAAGTGCAAACTGGTTCGTAGCCCGCGCAGTGACTCCAGCGATAGATCCATAGGATCTCGTTGGGCCAATACACCCCCCACCACGCTTTTCGATGATTTCTCTCCCCGACGCTTCAAGGCGCGGTTAAGCTTACGCTGCGCGGAAGATTGCGGAACGTTGGCATACACGGGTAAACCAAGTCGTTCAATTTGGTCTGGCGATTCAATCCCCCGCTTAAACAGCTCTTTTAATAGTACATAGCCTGTAATGAGCAGCAGGCCTAAAATCGTATAAAGAATGAAAATACGCGGGACATTCGGGGCAACCTGACCATTAACCACAGCACTATCAATAATACGTATATTACCGATCGTTCCTGCACGGGCCACTTCTAGTTCTTGCACTTTATTTAAAATATTAACGTAAATCGCTTGGGTTACTTCTACATCCCGAGTGCGTCTCAAAACCTCTTGCTGGGCAGCGGGCAGCTCATTTACCCTGGCATTGAGTTCTTCTAAATCCTGCTGAATTTGGCGACGCTGACGCAGTAGCGCTTGATAATTGGGGTGGCTCGGCGTGAAACGCTGCGCTAGTTCGGCCTCTTGAAACTCCAGCTCATCAAGACGTGTATCCAGTTCAATATAGCGCTGGATAGCGGCTTGCGCTTCGCTACTAAGATCCACACTATCCAGATTAGCGCGATAATCGTTGAGGTTTTGCTCGGCTAAATTTAATTGCTCACGAAGTTCAGGGGCTTGCTCCTGAAGAAACTCCAGACTCTGCTGCGCCTGCTCGGATTGACGCTCAATATTTTGGGTCAAAAAAGTTTGCGTGACGGCGTCCAGACTACGCGTAATCTCGCTGGGATCTTCGCCATACATCATTAAACGAATCATGCCGGTTGTCGTACCCGCGCCACCTACTTCGGCTACTTCCAGTCGGCTTCCAATACCACGGATGGCTGATGTTTCCTGCAGGCGTGTTAGCACATACTGGGCACCTTCGGCCGCATTGAAGCTTTCAACAGTCAACTCAAGCTCACCGTCTAGGAACACTTCCGGCTGCCCTAGTGTCCCCGTTGCCACGCGGTTATCGCCTTGCGTGATGTAGTAGGTATCGTCAGGGCCACGCTCTACAATAAAGCTGCGGCTACGACTGTTATCAGCGGTAGTAAAGCGTGCCACATTGATGCTTTCATCACCCCAGATATGCGGATAACCCTGCATAAACGCAGGACGGGGGATGCCCCGGCGTAATATAAAGCCACCAATAAAAGGCACTTGGACGGGAGAAATAATTAAATCACTGTTCACCCGTTCAACTACTTGGCCGAGTACCATACGCGACTGCAAAATCTGCAGTTCAGCCGAGGTATTTAGCTCCCCTGCGCCGGTCCCGGTAACGTTATCCACATTACCAAAAGGGCTGACAGTATTACGCCGTTCTACCTGCACTAACGCATCAGCCCGATAAATAGGGGTAGATAGCATACCGTGCAGAATGCCTATAAAT
Source organism: Vreelandella neptunia (assembly GCF_022489065.1). GTDB lineage: Bacteria > Pseudomonadota > Gammaproteobacteria > Pseudomonadales > Halomonadaceae > Vreelandella > Vreelandella neptunia_A. The sequence continues at coordinate 119,379 of NZ_JAKVTW010000007.1, forward strand.
GCGAACAGCAGAGTGACGCCAATAATTAGCCACTTTCTACGAAAAAGCGCACCAAACAGACGGCTCAGGTCTATCGTTTCTTCGGGTATAGTCTTCTGGGGTGAGTCTGACATTGGTTCGATCGCTACACTCTCGGTCGTGCATCGGTGGATGCACGAAAATGGATAATTAAAAAAGCTTTAAAGCATTTACCAAAGACTTTTGCTGCCGGTATTTTTAAGCTTTTCTCGCCAAGCGACACTTGCTATTTTGATCTCCTCATACACAAGCTCACAGACCTCATCGCTGCGTTGATATGGGTCTGGAATATCTCGCTCGCTCACAGGTTTATCAGTGCGCCACATGCCAAACAGTAACGTTTTACCCAGCATCTCAGGCCACGAACGGGCAATCACCTGCCTTTGCTTGGCACTCATGACGAGCACCAAATCAGCGTCAGCAAGTAAGTTACGGTCTACCTGCCGCGCTTGATGCTGGCTAAGGTCATAGCCATCCGCTTGGGCCAGTGCCGCTAGACGTGGCTCTGCACCACCTTGCCCAGCAGCTATACCTGCCGACACCACGCTGATGTCGGCATTGTCTTTTTGCAGCATGGCGGCGGCAACCGGGCTTCTACAAATATTGCCGGTACAGACAATTAGGATACGTTTTGTCATATCAAAGAAGGTCGTTTAGACCATCGCTACTATTGCCCAAGTCATTCGGCAAGTTAATAGAAGGCAGCAGCAGGCTAACTACACGGTTCCAGCGAGCTATAGGCGCTGTCGTGACATAAACGACGTCTTGGGGTTCTAATTTAAAACTACTGGCCATGGCAAAAGCGATAGCGTTGCTAACATCTAACTGATAGACAGTTGCCAGTTTTGCAGCATTAACATCGTTACGGCGTAAGACAAATATTCCTGAAGCCTCAGCCCTGGATTCATCGATACCCCCCGCGCGCGACAATGCATCAGTGAGTGAGAGAGGTTCGCGGTTCATGCGCAAATTACCCGGTGAGCGCACAAGACCCAACATGGCAACACCCTGATTATCGGCACTTGGCACATGTAAAAGATCGCCGTCACGTAACACACGGTTTTGGCGCTGATCCCCCTCACTTAATAGAGAGTAAAGTGATAGTTGCTCTTCTGTCCCATTGCGGAATAAAAACATTTCATGCCAAAAAGCATCTGCTGTCGGCCCGCCTACTTCATTAATAGCATCGAGTATGGTCATTGGCACGTTAGTGACAGGAACCGATCCCGGCGTCCCAACCGCACCAGTGACATGAAACCGCTTAGCGTTAAACGCTGCAATAAAGACATCTATTTGAGGTTCTGTCAGGAAGTCGGATAAACCACGGGTTAACTGAACGCGAATTTCTTCAGTGGTCTTTCCCTCAACGTGCACACGACCTATAAAGGGATAAAAAATAGTGCCATCTGAACGTACTATATTGCCTGCTTCAACGGCGCTACGCTCACCGCCAGTGGGAATAGTCAGCTCAGGATGATCATAGACCACGATGCTCAGCACATCGCCAGCCCCTATCGTGTACTCGTAGTCTGCAAGCTCTTCACGCATCGCTTCAGTCACTGGGTGCACTTTGCGTTCTTGAGTTTCCTGCGACCAAACCAGCTCTGGTGTAATCGGCATGATATCGACGATTCGCGATAGATCTGGCGGCTCAGGTGCATCATAGTCAATATCACCGCCCGGCGATAAAGCACAACCTGTTATTAGCAAGGAAATCGAAGCCACAGTCAGCAAGCGAAAAATAGTTTGTTTTCTCATGACACGGTCTACCTGGGCGTGAATTGAACGGAAGGCCTTGCCTGCTCTCACTCGTAGAGTCAGTGCTCAGCCTGTGTTGTTAGATTCGTTTGCTACGTTCATAACATGCTAATAAATTTTAGACACGCTACCGCCCCGAGGTGTTATTGGCGCATCCTCGAGGCCGGCAAAACGAACTGCTAATATTCAGATTGGATTTAACCCGTCAAGAGGATTAAACGTCACAACGGCTTTTAACACCTGCTTCAAGAAAAAGCGTCACTGCTAAAAAATTACTGGCTGAGCACTTAATACCAGTACTTATAAGAGCTTTGGAGAACCAAGCTTTTAAAGGGCTACTTTCGACCAGCACCCGTGGCATCACTCATCAGATTTACGTTGGGTAGAGCCCCGCCGCCTTCTAGCGATGCTACGCTACCCGCCATAGAATAGGCTTGTTTACTTTCTGCAGCAGGAACTTTGGCACTCTCTGAGATAGAGGACGCAACTGGCGCCTTGGGAGCGGTACCTTGTTTAACTGCCGCCGAGAGCCAGAAGTGGTCAACAATATCTGATTTCGGTTGATAAGCCGTAGGCGCAGCGATCAATAGTTCACGTATCTTTGCTGCGTCCTGACTTTTGCACGCCGTTTCAAGTTGCGTTAGCAAAGGCTCAAGCGCTGTCCAGGGCAAAAAATCTTCTGAAGCCGTCATTATCCTGGGGTGGCGCGTTTTCTGTGCGCTATCAGTTGCGAGCAACTCCTCATACAGCTTTTCACCTGGGCGTAACCCGGTAAACCGAATGGGAATGGCGCCTTTTTTCTCGACTAGGACTTCAGATAGGTCAGCATTAACCGTTTTGGCATCTTCAGGCACGGATACAAAGCGATAGCTCAGCCCAGATAGCTTTACCATCCGAATCGCTAACTCTACGATCTTAACGGGTTTACCCATATCCAAAACAAACACATCACCACCGGTCGCCATGCCCCCGGCCTGAATCACTAGCTGAGAAGCTTCGGGAATAGTCATGAAGTAGCGAGTAATATCTGGGTGGGTAACGGTAATCGGTCCGCCTTTCTCGATTTGCTTACGAAACAGAGGAACGACCGAGCCGGAAGACCCCAACACGTTGCCAAAACGTACCATCGAAAAACGTGTATCAGACTGCTCGTGTGCGTATGCCTGACATACCAACTCAGCCATACGCTTGCTGGCTCCCATCACATTGGTTGGCCTAACCGCTTTATCGGTAGAGACAAGCACAAAATCCTTAACGCCTTCTTTTATAGCGGCTTTTGCAACTTCCATGGTGCCAAAAACGTTATTCAGCACTCCTTCTGCCGGATTAAACTCGACTAATGGCACATGCTTATAAGCAGCGGCGTGATAGATAGTGTCGATATCAAAGGTGCGTATCAGGCGAGAAATAACGTCACCGTTACGCACAGAAGCAAGCGCAGGCTTAACATCCACTTTGAGATTATCTTTTTCAATCAACTGAGCAAGATCTTGATCTATTTTGTATAGCGAATACTCAGACGAATCTACAATGATCAGCCGCTCGGGAAGCAGGCGTACGATCTGCCTACATAACTCGCTGCCAATTGATCCTCCGGCCCCCGTTACCATAACCGTTTTATGGGTAATGTTTGCCCCCATCAATTTTGGATCTGGTGGAACAGGATCACGACCCAACAAGTCCTCAACGCGCACATCGCGGAGTTCATTGAATTTAGCTTTACCCGAAACAATATCCGCCATATCAGGTATTGTTTGCACAGGTATAGATAACGGCTCAATCGATTCAATAATTTCTTGGCGGCGGGCTCGGGTTGCTTCTGGAATAGCCAACAGAAATTTTTCCACCCCAAAATCTTCAATAAGCTTTGGCGTCATATCGGGACTGTAAACTCTAAGCCCCTGTACATGCGTGCCTTGAAGAAGAGGAGCGTAATCAACATAACCAACAGGCTCGTAGTCTCGTCCGTGGCGTAAAGAAACCACTAGCTGGCGCCCTGCAGCACCCGCACCATAGATGAGCACTCGGGTTTTTTGTAACTGCTGCCCCCGCTGATACATCAAGCGAAGCGCAAGTCGAATACCGCCAATGGTGATAAATGCCAACATTGTATAAATGAAGGGCACCGACCTGGGCACGGGTAAATTAAGCACCATACTGACGATATAGAGAGTCAAAGCAGACCCCAAAACCCCTGCACAAAGGGCCTGAAGCGCCTTAATTCCCATAAAACGTACAATTGAACGATAAAACCCCAGTCGCATAAATATAAACAGACTGACAGGAATCATGACGGGAAGAGCAAGCCACACAGAATCGTTCGCCAAGAATTCAAGTGAATCCAGACGCAGAAGCATAGCTAGAAAAAAGCTAGCCATAATTAAGCAAGTATCAACGAAGAGCTGGATCAACTGCTTCCGGCGTCTTGTTAATCCAAAAAGCATTTTAATCGCAAAAAGCATGGTTGTTACCCCTCGGTTGACCTTACTCACAAAAATGCCAATATTTAAAAATTAAAAAAAAACAAAACTTTAACAATACCGCCACTTTTTCCTTCCTTGGCTAAACGCCAGCCCGCACAAAATTAATTATGATTTGGCTTTTAAGACAATACAAATAAAAACAGCAATTTAGCGTCAGCAGCTATAAGGCTTCACTTCTCTACGACATAAGTATACAAGCTTCTAATTTCGATTACCTATATTTACGTTTACTTTTCTACACGTTTCTTTCACACTTCGCAACAATCGGTGCCTTTTTGGCTTAGTAAAAATTAACCTATCTCATTTTGAATGACCATTAAAATGAAAAAGCCCGCATCGAAAAAATGGAATTAATATATTAAAATCAATATGTTAAAAAATATAAAATAATTGTTACCTAACCCAAGCGCATTCATATACCGCCACCGCATGCTGCATCCTACTTATCAGCAACGTTTAGTTACATAATCGTAAACGGATCAAATTTCCTTATTTTTTGCTCAACTTAATCATTAGCCACCTAATGATGGCGCGTGGGTAAAACGCAGTGGCAATATGTTGATGTAAGGGCTAGTGGCACTCGTCAATTAGGCTTGATACCTTAAACAGCGTCCTAGCTCATGATGGATTACCGATTTTATCGATGAATCCATCCAGCGCTTCAAACAGCACCTCCCGGATGGGATCTGCCTCATTCACTAAATGATGGCGCGCCTCTGGATGGCGGTGTATCTCGGCGTTAGGAAACTTCTCAGCCAGAATCGCTAAATTCCACTCCCAGTCGACGGTTAAATCCTGTTCGCCTTGCAAAATCAGCGTTGGCAACTGGCTTGGCTGCTGCGCCAGCAATCGAGGCATCCAGCGGCGCATGGCGGTAATCCAGGCCACGCTTAAACGCTCGGGTTGGAGTGGGTCGCTTTCACGTAGAAATTCGGTGAACTGCTCATCGGTGGAGTTGGGTCGATACTTTCGCGGCAGCGCTTTTACGAAGGGGCTGGCGATTAAGTGAAGCCAACTGGCTTGGCTCCAGCGCCAAGGGCGGACCAGTGGTGCCAGCAGCACTAAGCCTGCCCAACCAGCATCTTCACGGCGGGTGAGCGCATCGGTTGCGAGAATTGCCCCGCCGGTGCTTTGTCCCACCCCTAACCACGGAGCAGGCGCCATGCCTTGGCTCTTCAGTATGGTCTGCAAATACGTCAAGCAGTGCTGATAATCATCGAAGTCTTCTATTTCTGCCCGCGCCCCGCTTGAAAGACCGTGGCCAGGAAGATCCCACAGCACGACTCGCCAGCCTTTAGCCAGCAGACGCTTTAATAAGTGGCGGTAAAGCCCCATATGATCAAAATAACCGTGCACTACAAAAGCAGTGCCCACCGGCTGGGGAGGACTCCACACTTGGCACCAGAGCGCAAAGCGCCCAGTATCAATAAACCCTGCATGTACCTCACTGGTATCAAGTAGCAGCGCTTCAAGACCATAATGCTGAAAGTAGTCCTGCATGGCGTCTGTCAGTATTTCACCCGGCAGGAGACGGCTAAGGACCATCTCACCCGAGGCATGGCGAAACAAGCCTTCCAGATGTTGGAAATCACGCATCATTGTTTCTCCATATCGCCATTTTCCGTTGGCCTAGACGCGGCAGATGCGTCGCGTTCCCAAAACCCAATTGCTAGTCATTTGGTCGAGCATTTTACTGCTTTAGGGTCTACGCTGTTTACATGCCCGAGCAGGTGTGGAATTATTTTCCATAAATACATTTTACTCTGCCTGTGGCAAACACATTTCCCACGGGCACCCTCACAGGAGATACCCCATGAGTGAGCGTATCACGCGCCACCGTTTACAGGTGGCAGGCGATTTAGATCGTTTTATCAATGAGCAGGCGCTACCGGGAACAGGCGTTGACGAAAACGCCTTTTGGGTCGGTGTGGATGCTCTGTTTCACGACTTGACGCCTAAAAACCGTCAATTGCTGGAAGAGCGCGACACGCTGCAAGAGCAGCTTGACGTATGGCACCGGGAGAACCCCGGCCCGGTTACGGATATGCCTGGCTACCGCCGCTTCCTGAAAGAAGTTGGCTACCTAGCGGAAGCACCGGCAAACGTAAAAGCGACCACGGCCAACGTTGACCGTGAAGTAGCTGTGCAAGCAGGCCCGCAGTTGGTGGTGCCGGTGAGCAATGCCCGATACGCGCTAAACGCGGCTAATGCGCGCTGGGGCAGTCTTTACGATGCTCTTTATGGCACTGACGCTATTTCAGAAGACGACGGCGCTGAAAAAGGCACCAGCTTCAACCCGAAACGCGGCGCCAAAGTAATTGCTTACGCCCGTGGCGTGCTTGACCGCGCGGCCCCACTGGCCACTGGTTCACATCGCGATGCGGTGAAATACGCTATTCGCGATGAGCACTTGGTAGTCTCGCTGGAAGGTGGTCGTGAGACGGGGCTTAAGGATTCAGGCAAGCTGATTGGCTTTACCGGCGAAGCCGCCAAGCCAGAAGCGATTCTGCTGGGTAATAACGGCCTGCACCTGGAAATCCAGATCGACCCTAGCGACTCAATCGGCAAAACCGATCCGGCGGGCGTTAAAGATGTGGTGGTGGAAGCCGCCTTAACAGCCATCATGGATTGTGAAGACTCCGTTGCCGCGGTGGATTCAGAAGACAAAGTCGGCGTTTACAGCAATTGGCTCGGCTTGATGAAGGGCGACCTGAAAGAGAAGATCGAGAAAGGCGACAAGACCTTTACCCGTAAACTGAACGCTGATCGCACCTGGCAAACCACCGATGGCGGTAGCGTCACACTGCCCGGTCGCTCGCTGATGTTCGTGCGCAATGTGGGTCACTTGATGACCACACCGGCGATTCTGGATGAGAACGGCAACGAGCTGCCGGAAGGCATCCTGGATGCGGTAGTCACCTCGCTGCTCGCGCTGCATGACCTGAAAAAAGATGACAGCCAGCCGCGTAACTCGCGCACCGGCTCTGTGTATATCGTCAAGCCGAAGATGCACGGCCCTAAAGAAGTCGCCTTCGCCAATGAACTGTTTGGCCGCGTCGAAGACATTCTGGGCATGAGCCGCGATACCCTAAAAATGGGCATCATGGACGAAGAGCGCCGCACCACCGTCAACCTCAAGGCGTGTATTGCCGAAGCCGCTTCTCGCGTGGCGTTTATCAACACCGGCTTCTTAGACCGTACCGGTGACGAAATGCATACCGCGATGGAAGCAGGCCCGATGGTACGCAAAGGCGACATGAAGGGCGCAGCGTGGATTCAGGCGTATGAGAAGAGCAACGTACAAGTCGGCCTTGCCTGCGGCCTACGTGGACGCGCTCAGATCGGTAAAGGCATGTGGGCCATGCCTGACCTGATGCACAACATGCTGGAGCAGAAAATCGGCCATCCGAAAGCCGGCGCCAACACCGCTTGGGTTCCCTCTCCCACCGCTGCCGCGCTTCATGCTCTGCATTACCACCAAGTTAACGTTACCGACGTTCAGCGCGAGCTGGAAGGGTTAGGTGAACCCGATTACCTGGATGATCTACTCACCGTGCCGGTCGCTGAAAATGCTAACTGGTCGGATGAAGAGAAGCAGCAGGAGCTGGACAACAACTGCCAGGGTATTCTGGGTTACGTTGTACGCTGGGTAGAGCATGGCGTGGGCTGTTCGAAAGTACCTGACATCCACAACGTTGGCCTAATGGAAGATCGCGCAACTCTGCGTATCTCCAGCCAGCACATTGCCAACTGGCTGCTCCACGGCATTGTCGATGCACCGCAGGTGGAAGAGACACTAAAGCGCATGGCCAAAGTGGTCGATGAGCAGAACGCAGGCGACCCGACCTATACGGCCATGAGTGCCGATTTTGAAGGCTCTACCGCCTTTAAAGCCGCCTCAGACCTGGTGTTCAAAGGTCGCGTACAGCCTTCTGGCTACACCGAGCCGCTACTGCACGAGTGGCGTCAGGTTCACAAGGCTAAGTAAGCTCACCTGCAGACGGGTCCCAGCCCCAAGGCTCGCGCCTTGGGGCTTTTTTATTTATGCTAGTTTACGTTAACGTTAAGGCAAGGTGGCGCTGCAGGCAGGTCTAGGAGAGGGCGCTGTGAACCCCTCCCTGGGCGCTACTTATGCCATCTGACCTCCAAGGATGGAGGAAATGCCGGAAATGTAAGGAACATTTCCCGGCCATGGCATAAGACCCTCTCTACGACCTGCCCGCAGCATCAGGCCCTATGCCTAGAAGAAAAACAGCGAGGAATAACAACAATGACCGTTATGACTGCCGAGCAGATTGAGCACTTTTTGGATGAGGTCTTTCCCCAACGGATGGGCAAGGTGGAAAACGTGGGGGAGATGTGCGCCACCATGCGCCTGACCATTGGTAACGAGCACCTGCGCCCCGGCCCCCGCGTTTCTGGCCCTACCATGATGGGGTTTGCAGACGTCGCTTTGTACGTCGCGATTTTGGCCCAGATCGGCCCTGAAGCAATGGCCGTTACCAGCGACTTAAACTGCCACTTCCTACGTGCGGCATCCGGCGACCACGACATTATTGCCCACGCCAAGCTGATCAAACTCGGCCGTCGCCTAGCCGTGGGTGAGGTACAAATATTCTCAGCCAGCGACGAAACACGACCCGTGGTGCATGTCTCCGCCAGCTATGCGCTGCCAGAGAAGCGTTAAGCGGCGATCAATTACGGCGCCAGCGTCATAAACGGCTCATCTTGCTGGTCGCTAAACGCGTAAACGTTATAGGGCTCACTCTGAGGCCCCGGCATACCCGGTGTGCCAATGGGCATTCCCGCCAGACCAATGCCATCAACGTCAGGCTGCTCTTCAAACAGCTTGGTAACCGCTTCCATCGGCACATGGCCTTCAATCCAATACTCACCCATCTCTATGGTATGGCACGATCCCAAACCATAGGGAACGCCTGCCTGCTGTTTGATATCACCTAGCTCGACGTCATCGACGATTGTCACCTCAACCCCCTGCTCTTCAAGGTGGCGCGCGTACTCATCACAACAGCCACACTGCGGATTTTTGTACAGCGTGGCTTCATCCGGCAACGCAGCCTGAGCCGAGGCTGCTCCTAGGGCCAAAGCACTAGTTAAAACCGTAGCGGTAAAACGTTTCATGAGCGCTCTCCATGAGGTGAGTGACAACAAAAATATTTAGCCAACGAGGCGGTACCTTTCGCGTTCAACAGTAAAAATTTTATGCTTTGAGTTTACAACCCATGGGCTACCTTAAGGTCAAGCCTTGCCACCCTGAGCTTGACCTATGGGCGACCCCAGGCACTATGCTTATAGATTCGATCAAGGCATAAATAGGGAGGTTGCCATGACATCATCAACATCGCAAAGCGCACAGGTTTTCCGGATGAAAACCGCCGAGCATATATGCCCGTTCGGTTTGAAGACGGTTGATCTACTCAAACGCAAAGGCTTTAAGGTTGACGATCACACCTTAACTTCTCGCAATGAGATCGACGCGTTCAAGCAACAGGAAAATGTCGACACGACGCCCCAGGTGTACATCGATGACCAACGCATCGGCGGCTATGAAGAGTTGCGTGAGCATCTGGGAATGAGCGTCCCCAATGCAAAAGCAACCACTTACCGGCCGGTGATTGCTATCTTCGTCACTGCGCTGCTAATCGGATTGGCGATTAGCTGGGCAACTCAGGGCACGCTATTCACGGCACGCATGCCGGAGTATGCCGTTGCAACGGCCATGGTACTGCTCGGCCTGCAAAAACTACAGGATGTCGAAAGTTTCAGCAGTATGTTTTTAAACTATGACCTGTTGGCCCAGCGCTATGTCCCCTACAGCTATTTTTATCCCTACGCCGAGACGCTGGCAGGTATTTTAATGCTTGCTGGTGCGTTAATTTGGCTTGCAGCACCATTGGCGCTATTTGTCGGTACGGTGGGGGCGGTCTCCGTGTTTAAAGCCGTGTATATCGATAAGCGTGAGCTTAAATGCGCCTGCGTCGGGGGGAACAGCAACGTGCCGCTGGGTTTTGTGTCGCTAACCGAAAATCTGGTAATGATTGCCATGGGGCTGTGGATGCCGCTGCGGATGTTGTTGTCATAAATAGCAAAATGATAGAGCAACGAGAGGCATAAAAAAGGCTTAGGGTCGTTCAAACGATCCCTAAGCCTCTAAGCGTTTTAAAAAAGATTAAAAATGCTTTCGCCTTTCGGCATAGAGTTCAGACTAGCAGCCACTACCCGAGGCTTTACGCTGCGGGTAACTGCTCAATTATTCGATCCAGCGTCATCGGGTACTCACGAATCCGAACACCAGTGGCATTGTAGATCGCGTTGCCAATCGCAGCCGCTACGCCGCAAATACCCAGCTCACCCACCCCTTTTGCTTTTAGGGGCGATGAAGCAGCATCGGTGGTATCTAAAAAGATGACCTCCTGTTCGGGAATATCCGCATGTACCGCCACTTCGTAGCCTGCCAGGTCGTGGTTGACGAAGAAGCCGCGCTCGGTATCCACGCTCATGCCCTCGGTCAAGGCAGCGCCTACGCCCATGGTCATGCCGCCAATCACCTGGCTGCGCGCCGTGATGGGGTTGAGGATGCGCCCTGCATCGCACACGGCCAGCATACGCCGCACGCGGGTTTCCCCGGTATAGGCATTCACGGCCACCTCGACAAAGTGCGCACCGAAAGTGCCTATCTCCAGCTCGTCCTTGAAGTCGCCGAAATTGATCGTATCCTCAGCCACTATCTCTTCGCCATCGGCGACGTCGGCCAGCGCTAGATCTAGCTGCCCGGCGACAACACGTCCATTCTCAAAGCGCGCCTCGTCAACGTTTAGGCGCTTGGCGATCTGCGCCTGAAGCGCGACACAGGCCGCGTAAACGCCAGCGGTGGCGCTAGTCGCACCAAACTGCCCGCCTGAGCCGGAAGAGGTTGGGTAGGCGCTATTGCCAAGGCGCACCTCTACGTCCCCCATCTCCATGCCCATGGTTTCTGCCGCGGTTTGGGACAGGATGGTGTAGGAGCCGGTACCTATATCGGTCATATCGGTTTCCACAATCAAGCGCCCGTTCTGCAAGCGCACTCGCGCGCCCGATGTCATGGTGGGCGCGCCGCGGTAGGCACCGGCCATACCGTGACCAATCAGCCACTGGCCTTCGCGCTGCCCGCCCGGCTTAAGGTTACGCTTAGCCCAGCCGAAGGTGTCGGCGCCCTTACGCAGGCACTCCACAAAGTGGCGTTCGGTGAACGGCTTAGAGGGCTCCTCGGGATTGACCTGGGTATCGTTGAGAATCCTGAACGCCACGGGGTCCATGCCGAGCTTCTCCGCCATCTCGTCCATGGCGATCTCCAGCACAGCCAGCCCCGAGGCTTCGCCAGGCGCACGCATATCCGCCGATTCGGGCAGGCCCATATCGATAGGATGGTGTGCCACGCGGCGGTTTTCGCCCGCGTAGAAGCAACGGGTCTGATTAACGGCATCTTCACCGCTGCCGCCGGGCAGCGTATGGGAAATGGCGCTGTGGTCGAAAGCGGTAATCTTGCCATCTGACCCGGCCGCGATACGCAGACGCTGTATGGTGCCGGAGCGGTGCGTAGCGTTGTTGAAGATCATCGGGCGCGGCAGAGCCACTTTGACGGGCCGCCCGGTCTCGCGGGAGCCAAGCGCGGCCAGCACCGCATCAGCGCGTAGCCACAGCTTGCCGCCAAAGCCACCGCCCACGTAAGGGCTTTCCAGGCGGATTCTGTCGGCATCAATATCAAAGGTGGTGGCGAGCGCCTGGCGCGTCCACTCGATCATTTGGTTCGAGGTCCATACCGTCATCTGCCCGCCGTCTGACCAGTCCACGATAGACGCGTGGGGCTCCATCATGGCGTGGCTTTGCGATGCGGTGCGGTAGGTTTCATCTAGCGTCATCGGCGCGGCGTCAAACGCCGCATCCACATCGCCTATGTGGGCGATCGGTTCGCTGGTGTTCTGTAGGCGTGACCAGGCATCTTCAAGATCGAACACGCCCGGCGCCTCTTCATAGCGCACATCAATGAGGGAGGCCGCACCTCGAGCCTGCTCCAAGGTGCCGGCGACCACCACAGCAATAGCCTGGTGATAGTGCTCAACGGTGGCGCCGCCAAACAGGTGGGCCACATTGCTATCAGCCCGCGCCAGCGGCTCAAGCTCCAGAGTGGTGATAACAGCGGCCACACCGGGCGCAGCACGGGCGGCCGAGGCGTCCATATGGGTGATTTTTCCCCGGGCAATCGTTGCGCACACCGGGTAACCCACCAGTTGGTTGGCCACCACATCGTGCCGCTCGTAAGCGTAAGGGGCTCGCCCGGTTACCTTGAGCAGTCCGTCGATTCGCGCATGCGGTTTGCCGATTATGCGAGCATGGTCGAAAAGATTATCTTCCGTTGATTGATTAAAATCCATGGGTCACTCCTGAGCTAGCAGCGCGGCGAGCGTTCGCTCTGCCAGGGTAAGCTTGTAGGCGTTCTCTTGCGTTGGGCGGGCGCCGTCCAGTAAGCGCTCCATGACAGCGGATGCACCCTGCGGCAATAACGCATCGGCTTCATCACGGCGCCAGGGCTTGGGAGCTACACCGCCGAGCGCTACGCGTCCCGTTCCATCGGGGGTTTGAATCAGCGCAACGGACACCAGCGCAAACGCATAGGAGGCCCGGTCGCGCACTTTGTAATAGACGTGGCGGCCTTCAACCGGCGCGGGCAGTACAACAGCGGTGATCATCTCGCCCTGCTCCAATGCGTTTTCCACCTCAGGGGTATCGCCGGGCAGTTGATAGAACTCTTCCAGTGTCAATCGCCGTGTTTCCCCGGTGGGCGTCACGGTTTCCACTTCAGCATCCAGCACGCGCAGGGCAACGGCCATATCAGAAGGGTGGGTGGCGATACACGCATCGGACGTGCCGATAATGCCCAACTGCCGCGTGGTAGCGCCCTCACCCAGAGCTGCACAGCCCGCCCCTGGCGAACGCTTGTTGCAGGGCATACCGGTGTCATAAAAATAGGGGCAGCGCGTGCGCTGTAAAAGATTGCCGCCGGTCGTGGCTTTATTGCGCAGCTGGCCCGATGCGCCCGACACCAGCGCCCGGCTCAACACCGCGTAGTCCTTGCGGACCCGGGCATCCGCCGAGAGCGCGGCGTTGCTGACCAGCGCGCCTATACGTAGGCCGCCTTCATCGGTCGGGGCAATATCGTCAAGCCCCGTGCCTCCTACGTCGATCAGGTGCTGGGGGATTTCGATCTCATGCTTCATCAGGTCCAGCAGGTTAGTGCCGCCCGCAATAAACTTGGCGCCCGGCACTTCTGCCGCACGCGCTGCCGCCTGGGCCGGGTCGCTTACGCGTTCATAGGAAAAAGCTTTCATGAGCGCGCCTCCGCAACTTGGTTAATGGCCTTGAGAATGTTGGCATAGGCGCCGCAGCGGCAAAGATTGCCTGACATCCGCTCGCGAATTTCCGCATCGCTGATTTCAATCGGCGCATTCAAATCTTTGGTAACGTGGCTTGGCAGCCCTGCCTGAATCTCATCAAGCACTGCCTTGGCCGAGCAGATCTGCCCCGGCGTGCAGTAGCCGCACTGGAAAGCATCATGATCGACAAAGGCTTGCTGCATGGGATCAAGATGTTCGACCCCCCCTACTCCTTCGATCGTCGAAATATCATCACCTTCATGCATCACCGCCAGCGTCAGGCAGGCGTTGATTCGCTCGCCGTTCACCGACACCGTACAGGCGCCGCACTGGCCATGGTCGCAGCCTTTCTTGGTGCCGGTTAATGTTAAATGTTCGCGTAAAGCATCCAGCAGCGTTGTCCGATTATCCAGTTCAAGCTGGTGCCTTTCGCCATTGACGACTAAAGAGACGTTAGAGCGCTCCGCGCTACTCTGTGAATTCATAAATAGGTGCCTTCCCTGCTCATTACGGTCGCTTAGTGAATGTTCTAACGTCTTAAGCATAGACATAATTGGCGGAAGCAACCTGACTCTTGCTGAGTTGCTGCGCTACGCTAGACATACGCCCACCCCAAACTGACAAGGCCATCAATGAGATTCTTCAATGCTCGCTAGCAATGTCGTTGCCTTAGTGATGGCGGCGGGTTATTCGCGCCGATATGGCAAGGATGATAAGCGCTGCGCGAAGCTTGCCGATGGCCGCTCGCTGTTGGCAGCCTCTGTCGCGAAGGCCGAACAAGCTTTCCCTTTGCTGCGCGTGGCAGTGCGCGCAGAAGATGACGCCAAGCTGCTAGGGCTGGCAGAACACACGCCCTTGATTCGACTTCATCAGGCGCATTTAGGGTTAGGCGCAAGCCTCGCCGAAGCAGTGAGGGCGCTTAGCCACGACGCCCAACTGAATAGCGGCGAAGCGGTGGCGATTTTATTGGGCGATATGCCCTGGATTAAGCAGGAGACGCTGCTTTCGTTACAGCGATTAGCTACGCGCGACACCATCCTGCGGCCTTGCCATGAAGGCAAGCCAGGGCATCCGGTTATTTTCGGGCGTACTCTTTGGCCCGCGCTTGAAACGCTAACTGGCCGCACCGGTGCTAAAGACATTATTCGCGACAACGCTGCCCATTACCGCACGTATGCTGTGCAGGATGCTGGCACCTTGATCGATATCGACACGCCAGCGGGCTTAGTGGTACCAGAGCACACTACCCCTGACGAAGCGTGATGCGGGTTAGCTCGGCGGGCTTGCCGAGACGCAGAGCAAACCCAGGCCACAACCCGGTGCCATTATTAACGTAAAGGGTCATATCTTGAACATCATAGACGCCTGAAACGAAGCCATTGTTGGCGTTGGCCACCAGCCGGTCAAAGCCAACGATCATTCCCCCATGGGTATGCCCGGAAAGCTGTAGATCCACCCCGGCAGCGGCCGCCGCAGCGGCGTTTCGGGGCTGATGATCCAGCATAATAATCGGCGAGTCTTCTGGTGCCCCTGCTATCGCCTCATCTACATTCGGTGCAGGAAAAGCATGTCCTCCTGCCGTAAAGTCTGTAACACCCGCCAGCACTAAATTGGCGCCCTCGTTTTCGATCACAACATGTTGATTCGCCAATACCTGCATGCCGAGCGTCTGGTAATACGCCATCCACTGGGGATAACCAAAATAGTACTCATGATTACCTGGAATGGTATAAACACCGTCTGGCGCTGAGAGTGCCTGCAGCGGCGCCACATCAGCGCGACGCACATCAAGGTCGCCATCGATCAGGTCGCCGGTGATGACAATTAAATTTGGCTCAAGCGCATTGGCCTGCGCCACCACCGCTTCAACCCAAGGGGCTTCAAACAACCGGCTAATGTGCAGATCGGTTAACTGCACGATCTCATAGCCTTCGAACGCCGCTGGAAGCCCTTGAATGGTCACCTCAACATCCTTCACCGCAGGCACCCGCGCTGCTTGGCTAACAGCAAAAGCAGCCACGCCTAATGCCAACGCTCCCATGCTGTAGCGCAGTAACGATGGAATCGCGTTACGCTTTCTTTTTATGGCCATCAGCACGAGTGCCATCACATCAACCACTATCTGGAGCACCGCTAGAAATAGCATCGTGCCGAAAATCCAATTGACGGCGAGTACGATGATTCTTGGTACCTCAGGAGAAAACATCGAACCAAAGGCTATCAACGTCAGCCAGTGGTGCTGAGCCACCAATAGCAGCACAACGCTGAGCAGGCCCTTAAACCAGAGCGGCCACTTAAGGGGTATTAAGTAACGGAAAATAACAATCAGACAGGGAATGGCGACAACGAAATGAAACATAGAGATGCTCATGAAAGGGAAGAAGCGCGGTGCACAGCCACGCGAATATTTGGCCTACAAAGGTGCCTACTGCTTGGCCATCAGCGCGACGACAGCAAGCGCAAGCCACCCGGCCATTAGCAAAACGCCGCCGATGGGCGTCACAATGCCAAGACTCAACCCTGCTAACGCCATCAAATAGAGCGAACCTGAAAAACACGCAACACCCAGCGCCCAAAGCGCCACTACCCAGCGCTGACCGGCCAGCGGCTGCACTTGGCGCCACACCAGCACGATCATAATGGCCAGCGTGTGCCACGCTTGATAGCGCACGCCGGTTTCGACGGCACTCACCATAGCTTGCGTAGTACGCGCCGCCAGCCCATGCGCTGCGTAAGCCCCGAGTATCACCATCATGGCACCCGAAAGTGCTGCCACACACCACCACACTTTATCTACTCGCTGCGCGTTACACTTCTGTTCCACTTTCCTGCTCCCATATTCATTTGCGCACAGCGCGTTGATTGCACCCACGGCGTACCTTGCGCGGCGCTAAACCGCTACAATAGAGAACGAACTGCCACGACGAATGAGACGCACCCCTTTATGTCTATACAGATATGTCTAAACGGTGAACCCCATACACTGGCGACCGGCCTAACCGCTGCCGACCTCGTTGAACAGCTGGGTCTTAGTGGTCGTCGCATTGCCGTTGAAATTAACGAAGAGATCGTCCCTCGCAGCCAACACGCCGACACCCCTCTGGCCGATGGTGACCACGTAGAAGTGGTGCATGCGATTGGCGGCGGCTAAAGGAAACACTATGACGCAACTACTCAATACGCCGCTAACCATTGCCGGACGCGATTTTAACTCGCGTTTGCTGGTTGGCACTGGCAAATACAAAGATTTTACCGAAACCGGTGCTGCCATTGCCCAAAGCGGCGCTGATATCGTTACCTTTGCAGTGCGCCGTACTAACTTAGGCCAGGACGCCGATGCGCCCAACCTATTAGACGTTATTTCACCCGCACGCTACACCCTACTGCCCAATACCGCAGGGTGTTACAACGCTAAAGATGCCGTGCGCACCTGCCGCTTGGCTCGTGAGCTGCTCGACGGTCATAACCTGGTCAAGCTGGAAGTGCTCGGCGATGATCACACACTCTACCCCAACGTGGTAGAAACCCTGAAAGCCGCCGAAACGCTGCTCGCCGACGGTTTTGATGTGATGGTGTACACCAGCGACGACCCTATTGTGGCACGCGAATTGGAAGCTATGGGCTGCTGCGCCATCATGCCGCTGGGTTCGCTCATTGGCTCGGGCCACGGCATTCAGAACCCGCACAACGTGCGCCTGATTGTTGAGCAAAGCAGCGTGCCAGTGCTGGTAGACGCGGGCATTGGCACGGCATCAGACGCCGCCATGGCCATGGAGCTTGGCTGCGATGGCGTGCTTTTAAACAGCGCCATTGCCCACGCTCGCGATCCGCTACGCATGGCCAACGCCATGAAACTGGCCGTTGAAGCCGGTCGCGATGCGTTTTTAGCGGGCCGTATGCCCCGCCGTCAATCCGCTGATCCTTCTTCACCTTTTGCTGGCCGTATTAACGGTTAATTGATTCGAGACCCCATGACTGAACCTAATAACCCTGCGCACACAAGCAACGCCGAAGCCGACAGCGACGCCACCACCGGCCCAGAAGGCCAGGACGCACCGCTGCATCGTCGCGGCATTAAAAGCTATGTGATCCGCGCGGGTCGCATGACCCAGGCACAAAACCGTGGGCTAGAAGACGTTTGGCCGCGCTTTGGCCTAACCATCGCCGATGGCCGCCAAGACCTGGACGCCCTATTTGGCCGTCAGGCACCCCGCGTGGCCGAGATTGGCTTTGGCATGGGCAACTCGCTAATTGAGCAGGCTGAGACACACCCTGATACCGACTTTATCGGCATTGAAGTGCACGCCCCTGGCGTAGGCAAACTGCTTGATGAAGTCGATAAACGCGGCCTGAGCAACCTTCGCGTCTACCGCGAAGACGCTCTGGCAGTGCTGGAGCAGTGCCTGCCAGAAGGCTCGCTGACCACCCTGCAACTGTTCTTCCCCGACCCCTGGCCAAAGAAGAAACACCACAAACGTCGCATCGTGCAGCCTGCGTTTATAGAGCTGATTCGCACCCGCTTGATGCCCGGTGGCACCTTCCATATGGCCACTGATTGGGAAGCCTATGCAGAGTGGATGGCAGAAGTAATGGAAGCAGCCCCCGGCTATACCAATACCGCCAGTGCCGAAACCGCGCCTTACGTGCCGCGCCCGGCATTTCGACCACTGACCAAGTTTGAAGCCCGCGGTGAAAAACTCGGTCACGGGGTTTGGGATTTGATTTATCGTCGGGAAGGGTAAACCGAGCAATAGCTAAGTTGAGCAGCCCTATGCGGGCTGTATCTACCTACCGCTAGCCTAGCTTAGCTTAGCCTTTAAGCATTCTACTTTGTGGGTAAGTCGTCTGTTCTGGCTGCTAACTTACATTGAGCGACGTTAATATGCCCATTTGATGCAAACTGTCGATTTCAGCGTATATCTCTTCGCAGAAGGATTCAGCCACATTACTTAATGGCTTGTGTTTAGATTTAAGTAAGGCTATTTCCCACTCAATGGTTGGCTCCATAGGCTTTGATACGACGGCTGTTCCCTGAAGTAGTAACTCAGCAATGGGGTCAATCACTGCAACGCCTAACCCGCGATCAACTAGTGCGCAAACCCCGCGCATATGGCGCATTTCAGCGGCAATATGCCTTTTAATATCCACTGTCTGCATAATGTAGTCCACTCGGGCACGCAATGGGCTATCCGCCATCAGCTCCACGAATGTCTGATTTTGTAAGCTAGTAAGAGCCACCACCTCTTGTTTAGCGAGTGGGTGCGTACGATGCATGATGCACCTAGCAGAACAGCGCGCAAGACTACTAACCGTCGCCCCATAAGTGTCTGCTTCAAGTGTTATCCCGAGCGCTACATCACAGGTATTGTTGTCGATCATCTTTAGTAACTCTTGCAACCCAGCGTCGATGACTCGAACACCCACATTAGGATGATTTTGTTTAAAGCGCTTAATCACATCGAGTAAAAAGGTATCGCAAAATATTGGTTGCGCGGCTACAACGACACTGCCTAATTGGTTATTGGCAATAGCATCCGCATCTTTTTGAGTGTCTCGAATACTCGACATAAGCCGTAAAACGGATGCGTGGTATAAAAATGCTTCTGACGTTGGCGACAACTGATTACGGCTACGTTTGAATAACGCGAAGCCTAGTTCATCCTCTAAACCGATCAGCAAACGACTCACCATTGATTGACTAATGCCTAACGTTTCTGCGGCAGCCTTCGTAGTGCCGTGTTTCATAAAGGCGTCAAACGCTTCAATCTCTTTTATTTTCATAATCTTAAATTCTCTTTAATAACTATTAGCTTACCTAATGGCAGATAAAAATAACCTTTATAAACAGTAAGCTTGCAACTTTGGGCCACCACTAGAACAAAAACGAATACTAAACTGAATTGTTGCAACAAATTTCATACTTGTCTATGTTAAAAGCGCTGAATTCAATTAACGTTGGTAGCAACTCTTTCAATAACAGCTATGCAACAACCATTGCGGAGACAAGTATGAAACTCACCTTAAGCTTAGCGGCAGCAACGGTACTCGCTGCCTCCACGGCCTACGCTCAGAGCTACCCCTCCGAACCCGTCACGCTGGTAGTCCCTTATGGCCCAGGCGGCGCCTCTGATCTAGCTGGTCGAGCTCTTGCGGAGTCTGCTCGCGAATATTTAGGACAGCCTGTCACTGTCGTTAATCAAGCTGGCGCAGGTGGAATGACCGGAGCTCGCGATGTGACACAGGCAGACCCCGATGGATACACCCTACTTTTAGCTCGCGTAGGCATGGCGCTGTCACCGGCGGTAAACGAAAACAGCAGCGTTGATTGGGATGAGTACACCTTCATCAGCCCGCTTGAAGCCACACCAATGATTCTTGCGGTGGCCGAAGACTCACCTTATGAAAGCGTTGAGGATTTGCTGGAAGGCATCGAAAACGACCCTGGCGCGATGAGCTATGCCGCCTCCGGCGCCACTGCCATAGATGGCTTTACCGTGCAGTCACTACTGGCTGATGCGGAAATGGATCCGCTGACGGCGGCAACATTGATTCCTTACCGGGGTGGCGGTGAACTCGCGACAGCATTACTGGGTGGGCATGTTGATTTTCTCGCCATTGCTGCTGCTTCGCTAATGCCCCATATCGAGAGTGGCGATATGCGTCCATTAATGGTGTTTTCACCAGAGCGTATGGAAGCACTACCGGACGTACCTACTGCTGAAGAGAAGGGGTATGAACTGGCTGGGCAAGTGATTGGCTGGAGCGCGCTGTATGGCCCGCCAGACCTACCGGAAGAAGTGCTGAACACCTGGGCCGAGGTAATGGAGCAGGTTACTGAAGATGAAATGTGGCTCAGCCGTGCCGATGATCGCGGCTCAATTTCCACTATCGGTAGTGTCGATATGGAGACTTATGCAAAGGAGCAATATGAGTTTTATCGCACCTTAGCAGAACAGTTTGGCTACTTGGAGTGAGTCTGCGCTAAACACTTTGCTGTCACTACAAATATCATTTACTCACTGGAGGGGTCATGGGTATAACACGCGGTTTAGTGATTACAGCGCTGTTCGGTATCGTTCTATTTTTACTGATTCCAGCCTATGTTCCCCGCCCGCGCTTTATTCCTGGGTTTGCGCCACCGCCTGACATGTGGCCACGAACGGTTTCCATATTAGGTATGGTGCTAGGGATACTGCTCGTTGGGCTGACGTTTTCACGTAAAACCGAAGCCATCGCCGATCCTGAAGACGCCCGCTCAATACGCGGCGATACGCCGCTTGCCACACTACTCATGCGCTTCGGTTGGACGGTACTCGCCTTCGTGCTCTTCATTGGCTCAGTGATGCTGCTTGGGTTTTTGCTATCGAGCATCCTGCTGTTAGTGGCGATGTTGATACTGACGGGTTATTGGCGCCACAAAGTAGTGGCCGCCATCGTTGCCGTTGCACTCCCTCTGGTTCTCTACCTGTTTTTCTCCAGCGCACTCAATACGCGTTTCCCTGTCGGCAGCCTTTTCAAGGCTATCGGTATTTAACTTACCGCGTATAGGACTGACTACTATGCTCAATGACCTGCTGGTTGCCTTCCAGGCGGTTGCCACCCTTGAGAATTTTTTGATCATGGCCGCTGGTATTTGGGGTGGCGTGATTATCGGCGCCATTCCAGGCATGACCGGCACCATGGCGGTTACGCTGGCGTTGCCCTTTACGTTTTATATGCAGCCGATCCCGAGTATTTTACTGCTTGTTGCGCTCTACAAAGGCTCAACCTACGGCGGCTCGGTATCCGCGATATTGATCAAGACACCAGGCACCGCGTCGGCCGCCTGTACCACCCTCGACGGCTACCCATTAGCCCAACAAGGAAAGGCGGGCAAAGCCCTTAACATGGCGCTCTATTCGTCCTGTACCGGGGATTTTATCTCCAACCTCTCGCTGATTTTCATTGCCGCACCGCTGGCACTCCTCGCGCTACGGATAGGGCCACCCGAATACTTTATGCTGATGATATTCGCGCTCACTACCGTTGCGGGTGTATCGGGGCGTTCGCTACTGCTTGGTCTTGTATCGGCTTGTTTAGGGCTTCTGTTAGCCACCGTAGGCGAAGACATGTATGGCTCGTTTCGCTTTGATCTCACCGTTGACATGCAGAGCGGCCTTGCGGTCGCGCCCGTGCTGATTGGCCTGTTTGCGATCCCTGAGCTGCTTAAGATTATTGTGTTTCGTAACAACCAAAACCATAAGCCCATGCAGCTGGGCGATAACCACGTAACAAGAGATGAGCTGCGCGGATCCTTAAAGGCAATGCTCAAAGGCAGCATGATTGGTGTTGTGATGGGGGCCATTCCCGGCATTGGCCCCTCGGCAGCGGCGTTCTCTTCCTACGGGGAAGCACAGCGCAGCTCAAAGAATCGCGAGAACTTTGGCAAAGGCGAACTGGAAGGAATCGCAGCTTCAGAGTCCGCCAATAATGGTTGCTGTGGTTCCACCATGATTCCCCTGTTAGCGCTGGGCGTGCCGGGCGATGTGATAACTGGCGTGATGCTGGGCGCTTTTATGATTCACGGCATGACCCCAGGACCGATGCTGTTTGAGAACAACCTACATGAGGTTTACATGCTATTTATTGGCATGCTGTTCTCATCTGTTTTGCTATTTGGTGCAGGCAAAGCAACGATGCGCTTTTTCTCGCATATTTCGCGGATTCCCCCAGGTTTGATGGCGCCTATCGTGCTTGCGCTATGCGTCTTCGGTATTTTTTCGATCTCCAACAGTATGTATGACGTGATCGTACTGCTGGCAATGGGTGTCTTTGGCTTTTTCATGTTCCTGTTCGCCATTCCCGCCGCCCCCTTTTTAATCGCCTTCATTCTTGGCCCGATGCTGGAGGAGAACCTGCGTCGTGCCCTTGCGCTCTCTCGTGGAGATCCAAGCATTCTGGTGTCATCGCCTATCACCTGGCTATTCGCCTCACTGGCAATATTCGTCGTGGTGGTAACGATTCGTCAGCAGCTTAAGAAGGCCAACGCCTGAGCCATTGATTCCCTTATTGCCAAGGATTTAACGTTATGCAAGTTAGCGCCACGCCTAATGCTCACCCGCAGTTGGAAACCGCGATTTCACACCTCGCTGACCTGATCGCTTACGACACAACCAGTGCTTACTCCAACCTTGAACTTATTCATCACATGGAGAAGTTCTTTACCAGTCTTGGTGCGGTCGTGACAGTGCTGCCAGATGAGAGCGGCAATAAAGCTAATTTGGTCGCCCGCCTGGGCCCAGCCGACGCGGCAGGCATCGCCCTCTCTGGCCATACCGATGTGGTACCCGCTAATCCAAAGAGCTGGAACAGCGACCCTTTTAAAATGGAGCAGCGCGGCAGTCGCTTGTTTGGTCGTGGCACCTGCGATATGAAAGGCTTTGCAGCCTGTGTTATGGCAGCGGCACCCGCTTTTGCCAACGGTGAACTGCAGCGCCCGTTCTATTTCTGCTTCTCCCACGATGAAGAAGTGGGCTGCTTGGGCGCCCCCGCCATTGCTCGTCACTTAGCCGAGCTCAAAGTACCACCGGCCCTGGCGATTATCGGCGAACCCAGCGAAATGAAACTGATCAATGGCCAGAAAGGTAAGATCGCAATGAGGGTAACGGTGCGCGGTGAAGGGGGACACTCATCGTTTTCTCCCCAGCATGTCAACGCGGTGGAGTATGCCTCGCGTATCATCACCATGATCGCCGAGCGATCACGACGATATGAGCAAGATGGCCCCTTTGATAATGATTTTACCGTTCCTCACGCTACTACCCTGACCACTATCATAGAAGGCGGCGTGGCGACAAATGTGACACCGGATACCTGCAGCTTCACCTTTGAGCTACGCAGCATTGATCAGGACGCGGCCGCCACAGACATTCAAGCACTGATCAGCGATGTAGAGGCTGCCCTGCTCCCCGAAATGCAGCACCAATCTGAAGATTCAGCCATTGAGTGGCAAGAACTGTTTGCTTACCCCGCCATGGGCGACGCCACCAATAGCGAGATGTTCAAGCAGCTAGAACCCATTCTTCCCGAGCGTGGCGGCAAGGTCTCTTATGGGTCTGAAGGTGGTGTGTTCGAGATTGAGGGCGGCATTCCCTCAGTAATTCTTGGCCCTGGCTCTATTCGCCAAGCCCATAAGCCCGATGAGTTCATCGAAATTGATCAACTCAGCCACTGCTTAGCGTTCTTCGATGAGTTAAATGCGTGGATGAAACGCTAACACTCCATGAATGGAAGTGGATTATTTGGCATTCACTCGGTGAAGGGTTCCGCTTCCACTTTCAAAAGCATCGATATTTGCAAGCGTGGTTTCGGCGATATTAGTGAGTGCTTCTGCTGTGAAAAAAGCCTGATGGCCGGTGATTAGCACATTATGGAAGGTCGTTAGACGCATAAACTGATCATCGTTGATCACACCATGGGAGAGGTCTTCGAAGAACAGCTGTTCCTCCTCTTCATAAACATCCAAGCCCAAGCGGCCGATTTTGCCGCTTTTCAAGCCTGTAATTACGGCTTGGGTATCGACCACTCTTCCTCGGCCGGTGTTGATTATCATCACGCCGTCTTTCATTTGCGCGATGGCCTCGGCATCAATCAAATGGTTAGTCTCAGTGGTTAAGGGACAGTGCAGTGAAATAATATCGGCGCTTTCATACAGTGTGGCTAGCGGTACGTATTCCACAAACGGTTTAGCGTCAGGATTAGGTAACGGATCACTGGCCACTATGCGGCAGCCAAAACCATGCATGATATCGGCAAAGATCAAGCCAATTTGCCCAGTGCCTATCACGCCCACCGTTTTCTCATACAGATCAAATCCCAACAGCCCGTCTAGGGCGAAGTTGCCTTCTCGCACACGGTTATAGGCGCGATAGGTCATGCGATTTAGACTTAACACTAAGGCGACCGCGTGCTCTGCAACGGCGTGAGGGGAGTAGGCGGGCACTCGCGCAACCGTTATGCCTAATCGTTCTGCAGCCGCTAGATCGACATGGTTGAAACCCGCTGAACGCAGCGCCACTAACCGTGTGCCACTGCTATGCAACTGCTCTAACACGGCAGCATCAAGGCAATCATTAACAAAGGCGCAAACCGCGTCAAAACCGTTGGCCAAGGGAGCCGTATCGACCGTTAGGCGTGCGTCAAAAAAACTTAAGGAGTGGCGCTCTGCCGCGTTAGCGCGCATGAGAAACGTGCGGTCGTAGGCTTTGGCACTAAACACAGCAATGCGCATGGCGCGGTTCTCCCGTTAAAAACGTAAGAGTGCAGCTACAGAGACAGCATAGGCGACTGGAGAGACGCAGGCAGCCTATATTCAGCGGAGCATGAAATAAACGGGTAAATGTGCGGGGCCTAGAAAAAAGAAAGCCGCTCCAGAGGAGCGGCAAAAAGACCGTGACTAGCAATGAGAGGGAGAAACCATGACCGTAAACTGGCGCTGATTCTTAAATCACCAGCTGTCTTGGCTGCCAGCGTCTCATCAAACGCTGACAATCACACTGTAATAGTTCTCATTTACCACGTCAATACAAATACGAATATTTTTTATTTACTTTCTTGAGGCGCAAAGATTACCCCACTAATTGCAGCCAAAATGGGAGGGTGAGCATGGCTAAGAGAGTTTGTCCGGTGATAATGGCCGCCATCAACTCAGCGTCGCCACCCAACTGACGGGCTAAAATATAGGCAGACGTAGCGGTGGGCAGCGCTGCAAACAGGAGCGCCACGTCGCGACTGACCGGATCCAGTTGCAACACCCACGTTAACCCCAATACCAGCGCGGGCATGAGCAGTAGCTTAACGCTATTGGTGGCCAGCACACCGCGGTCAATGCGTAACAGCGCCGCCGGGCGCAGCGCCACGCCCACTGCCACCAGCCCCAGCGGCAAAGCCGCACGCCCCAGTAGCTCCACCGTATCTTGACTCCAGCCTGGCAAACCAACGCCCGAAAGGTTCAGGCCAATGCCCGCCAGGCAGGCTAGAATCAGCGGGTTTTTAATTAGCGCCATGGCACTTTTACCTACGCTAGCTCCGCCGAGTGTGCCAGCGGCGACAAAGCTTGTCACGCACATCACGTTAACCACCGGTACCATCAAGGCCACGGCCACCGCAGCGGTGGTCGCACCCACACTGCCATGGAGAGCAGCAGCGCCTGCAACGCCTACATAAGTGTTAAAGCGTACCGCACCTTGAAACACCGAGGTAAACGCAGCGGGAGTAAGCTGGAGCCAGCCGCGCAAACGCCATAGTAGTAAGCCAAATAGCGCCATCGCGCCAAGCAGCACCAGCGCTAAACGGCCGACCGGCACTTGGCTCACATCGGCAGTCGCCAACGTTCCTACCAGCATCGCGGGAAACAGCACAAAATAGATCAGCCGCTCCATCTGTGGCCAAAAGGTGTCGCTAGGCCAACGCCAATAGCCGAGAACGGCGCCCAATAAGATCAATAGAAACAGTGGGCCTAAAGCGCCAGTGATACTCTCCATTTGCGTCCCTTTTGCCTGCGACATCCCAGCACAGCGATATCGGCACAATTACTGTTACCATGGCGACAACTCCCCGCCTCACGGCTTGCGTAGCGATTATTCTGCCATGAAGATGATATCAAAACCTGCATACCCAGCGGGCTTCCCCGCTTTAAGGGTACTGATACTGGTCACTGGTTTAGCACTGGCGGCCTGTGCATGGTACGCCTTTGCCCATTGGCTGCACCAAGACAGTGATGTGACCTGGTTTCCACCCGCTTCAAGCTGCAACCTGCATGCAGCGCCTTGTTCTGCCACATTAGGCGATAAGGGCCGCATCACTCTCCGTGTTCAAGCGGATGGGCGGATTGACGCATTAGAGATATTACCACTGGAAGTCGAGGTCGATGGTGTGACGGCCACTCAGGTTGACGTCGATTTTGTGGGCAGGGACATGGACTTAGGCCTGCACCGTTTTGCCCTCAGCGCCAGTACCCCAGGCCACTTTGAAGGCCAGGGCCAAGTAGGGATTTGCACCCAGAATGTTATGCCCTGGCGAGCGCGTGTCATACTGGACACCGCAGAGGGTAAAGTCGGCAGCTGGTTCGATTTTGACGTGATTCGGAGTTAACGCACATGGCAAGTAAATCGTTATGGATGGGCGCAGGAGTGGCTGCTGTATTAATCGTGGTCAGCGGCATCGTCCTCTATCAATACGCTTTCGCCCCCAACAGTGACGAACCCGTGGGTGGGCCCGTAGAAATGCCCTCCACTCAGGGAGATTTCTCGTTGACCCAGTTGGATGACGACCAACTCGCCATTCTGTCGTTTGGTTACACCTACTGCCCCGATATCTGCCCAATGACGCAGTCGGTCAAACGCCAAGCCCTGGCCCAGCTCACTGATGCACAGCGCGAGCGTGTGGTGCCGGTGATGATTACCGTTGACCCTGAGCGCGACACGATTGAGCGCATGCAGGAGTACATGGGATTTTTCGGTGAGGAGTTTATTGGTGCGGTAGGCAGTCAGGCACAGCTTGAAGATGTCGCTTCACGCTATGGCGTGATTTGGAGAAGAGTCGAAGCACCGGATTCAGCAATGGCTTACACCATTGATCACAGCGCCTCGCTTTTTTTAGTCAACAGCGAGGGTGACATTCTTCAGCGGGTACTCTACTCGCCCACCCCCCATGGCTTAGTCTCGGCATTGGAGAGTGAACTGGGCGGTTAGTCCGCTCACTCTGATCCGCTTTCGGGAGCAGCTTGCAAACGATCCAGCATCGCCATTAACGCGCCCATCTGGGTACCGTTACGGGTATCGTGCTGAGGGCTTAGTTGCCACGTACTTTCAGCAAACCCCCACCAGTCCCAGCAGCCTTGCGGGTTCGCCATACTGCTTTCGGCCTGGGGATAAAGCACAATTTGCTGATGATCCGATGCCCAGGCATTTAACCCTGTGTAACGCACAAACGTATCGCCAATGGCCTCTACATTCATTTGGCAACCGTGCAGCGCTAGCGTCACTGGGCACTCGCCCGCTTCACACCCTTCGGGTATATACACGTAGCCGGTGTCAGCTAAGCCTTTTACCGCAAATTCAGATTGATCGAAGGCGATTAATTGACCGCCCTGCTCGCCATCACTGGGTATCTCACGCTCAGGGTAGAGCCAATTCATCATGTCACCGGCGATATCTTCATCGCAGGCAAGCACATAACTCCCGCCGCCCTGGCCGCAATCGCCCCACTCTTCCGGACCAGGCGATGCATCGTTAGGTAGGCGCACCGGCCAGCCGTGCCCCGCATCTTCACTACGCGCAACGCGCAACTGATCAGGAGAGGCAAGCCACCGTTCCCACTGTTCAGCCAGCAGGTCACCCAGCACGGGCTCTACCACCTCATCCTCTTCCCCATGCCATAAATAGGCTCTGAGCTGGCTAAGGTCTTCTGCGCTACCTACCTGTTCAAGTGCTAAGTAACGATTGTGACGACTCTCTAACTCGTCTAAGGCTGGCTCGCCGCGGCGGGTCATCATGCATTGATTAAGCGCCAAGCTCAGCGAGCCTTGGGCACAGCTCCACGGCCCCGCCGCTAGCACCCCCACGCCGCTAAACCGCTCCGGCCAAGCAACCACTAGCTGCGTCGCCATATAGCCGCCCGATGATACCCCCACCACGCTTGCTCGATCGACAGCAGCTCCCAAGGCGGGCAACTCGTCCGGCTCATCGGCTGTCTCAGCCTGGGCGCTCAGTGGTACACCTATGCCGATGCAAAGTAGCGCGTAAGCGATCGGGCGCGTCGTGAAGTGGGGGGCTGAGAGCATCGCTTATTCGACGCCTAACAGTTCAACGCGGAACGTCAATACTTCATTGGGTCCGATAGGCCCTTGACCATTTTCGCCGTAGGCAATATCAGCAGGGATGTATAGCATCCAGCTATCGCCAACGCTCATCATCTGCAGCGCTTCCTGCCAGCCTTCGATCACTTGGTTGGTTTGGAAGCTGACAGATTCGCCGCGCTCAAAGGAGCTATCAAACACCGTGCCGTCAAGCAGCATGCCTTCGTAGTTCACTTCAACCGTGTCTTCCGGGCCAGGTGTCGCGCCATCGCCCGACTCAAGCACTTCATACTGAAGGCCAGAATCCGTTACGGTCACTTCTTCGCGTTCAGCGTTCTCAGCGAGGAAAGCTTCACCCTCTTCAAGATTGTTCTGAGCCATTTCCTCGGCTTCCGCTTCGCGCGCTTGCATTGACTGCTCTTGGAAGTCCATTAGCGCCTGCGTCATCTCTTCTTCTGTCAACGCCAAGTCATTGCCTTCAAAAACATCGCTCATGCCGTCGTTAAACGCTTCTAAGTCGAGGTCTTCGATGTCCGCCTGCATACTTTCACCCAGGGTGACACCCAGGCTATAAGCCAAGCGCTGTTCATCGGTTTCTGGCGCTGCCGCTGCAAAAGGGGCAACCAAAAGCAAACCCGTCAGAGCCGTTGTAGAGAGCAGTAGTTTCATGAAAGATCCTTTTATCTTTTATATAACGGCGCTGAACGCCAAATCAGTGTTACGCAAAGACTAACACCCACTGCCCCGAGCTGCATCTTCCAGGGAGTGGGTGTTAATAAGACCACAAAATGAGAGAGAGGTTTAGCGCGTTTAGACAACCAGCGTAGGACAGTGCGCCGCGCCGGCAACGCGCTGAGAGACGCTACCCAGCAGCGGGTTCTTCTCGCCGTTGGTGCCCTGGGCACCGATCACGATTAGATCGCACTCCCGCTTACGAGCAAAACGTACAATAATCCGCGAGGGGCGCCCGCCTTTAACAAAGGCGCGCACCCGGGAGCCATCAGCCCCCAATTCAATAGCATGCGATTTCGCGTGCACGGCGATCTCCGTGGCGTACTCCTTCAACGCATCGTCTGGAATATCCAGCTGATTCGGCCTCACCATGGAAAGCGAGGCTTCCAACAGGCTGTGATGTTTAAACACGCACAGCAGGTAAAGCTCGGCACCCGTTAGCATATGCAAGCCCACCGCTTTCTCCAGCGCCCTTAGGGCGCCTTTTGATCCATCCACCGGGACTAAAATGCGATTAAACATTCGCGTACTCCTTGTGGCTGTTTAGCGGAAGGCAACGTCGCGCAGGAACAGCGCAATTTGCGGGAACATGATCAACAGGGCGGCCGCTAAAATCAGCATGAAAATAAACGGCGGAGTGCCTTTGATCACATCCCAATAGGGGCGTTTAAAGATCGCAATGGCGGTAAATATATCGCACCCAAAGGGCGGCGTTGCCGAACCTATCGCCACTTGTAGCGTTATCAAAATACCCACCAGTACGGGATCCAAGCCCGTTGCGGCAATCGCCGGTGCGAAAATCGGTGTTAGCACCAGGATGACCACGATAGGGTCAACGAACATGCACGCCACAAAGAAGGAGATACAGATGGCAATCAGCACGCCCGTCGGCCCGGCGTCATTGACCCCCACTGCTTCCAGGATCATCTGGGGGATCTGGGCAAACGAAATAATCCACGAGAAACCATTGCCGACGGCAACCAGAATGAACACTACCGCGGTGATCAAGCCGGTTGATTTTGCAATGGCATAAATATCGTTCATTTTCAGCGAGCGGAAGACCACAAACTCAAGCAAAACGGCATACAGCACGCAGGCAGCAGCGGCTTCCGTTGGGCTGAAAATACCGCCATAAATACCGCCAACAATAATCACCGGGAAACCGAGTGGCCACAGTGCTTGCTGCACGGCCACAGCACGCTGCTTCCAGCTTGATTTTGGTTCGGTGGGTACGTCTTTTACGATGGCGTAAATAATGCTGTAAGCCGAAAACATCATCAGAATCATCAAGCCTGGGCCAATCCCGGCAATAAACAGCTCGCCGATGGATGTGCCTGAGATAACCCCGTAAATAATCATGCCGATACTGGGCGGAATTAAAAACGCGATGTCGCTGGCATTAATGATCAGCGCCAGCGTAAACGAGTCAGAGTAGCCCGCTTTCAGCATTTTCGGGCGCAGTGGTGAGCCTACAGCCACCACCGTTGCTTGAGTTGAGCCCGAAACGGCGCCAAACAGCGTGCATGAGGCTGCGGTGCTCACCGCCAAACCACCTTTGATATGACCGATAAACGACATCACCATATCAATTAAGCGGTTCGCGGATTGCCCGCGGGTCATGATGTCGGCAGCAAGAATAAACATCGGCACGGCAATCAGTGAAGCGGGTCGTATCCCTGCCATCATTTGCTGGATTAGCGTATCCATCTGACCGAAGCCGTTAAACATCATATAGAAGCCAATTACCGCAGCGGTAATCAGCGGGATCATCATAGGAAAGCCCAGCAACAGCAGGGCAATCATAGTGGAGACCATTATTGTCGTCATAGCTATTCCCCTAGAGTGCAGTGCTGTGCGTCAAACTTCAGTTTCGGTGTCTTTGTAACCATCCACCACACCCGTCGAGAGATAGACATCGTGAGAGGTGAAGTTTTTAACGGCGGTCAGCAGGTATTGAATACCAGTAATCAAAAAACCCATCGGCACCCAAAGGTAGATAATCCAGATCGGCAAGCCCATGGAAGGCAGTACACGACCTTTGCTATACAGATCCAGAATATAAACAATCGAATAGTAGAGCAGGAAAAACATCACGAGCGATGTGAACAGTGCAATGCAGATCATTAGCACTCTGCGCCCACCTACCGGCAGGGCATCGTAGATAGCTGACATGCGAATATGGCGACCGTGGCGGGCAGCGTAACCAATACCCGCAAAGGTGATCATAATAATCAAAATCCGGTTTAACTCACCGGAAAACATAATGCTGTTGCCAAACACAAAGCGGGCAACGACGTTGGTGACCGTATTCAGCGCCATTAGCAAAACGCCCATCGCAAGAATCACGGCTTCCATTTTGCTAATTGCAGTGTCGATCACACCTAATATCCCCGGCAAACCGGAGTGGTAATTCTTTTCCATCTCTTCGTCGGTCATGGCCGGACTCCTTTCTAACGGCTTTAACGGCATCAGTTCAGTGCCGCTGGCACAATTAACACAGCGTTATTCCAGTCCCACTCTGCCTATTTAGCGAGGAATTATCACTAGCGTAACGGCATGACGCCGTGGGTGATTCAACGCTAGATGTACGTAACCAACGGTAATGTTGATAAAACCCAGCTAGATAACCTGCACCTTACCGCAACAACATAAAAAAGGGGCAGCCTTTGCTGCCCCTTCGGGTTAATCGCCCATCTTACCGATGCGGTATGCGGTTGATTACTCGTTGCTAACAGCTTCAAGATCGGCTTTGAACTGTTCAAGCAGCTCTTGGCCCTTGTCGCCAGTCATTTCCAAGAACGCTTCTTCAACCTGTGGCGCGCGATCACGGAACGCTTGGATTTGCTCTTCATCCAGACGTGTAACGGTCACTTCATCAGACGCTTCCTGAATTTTAGCTAGCGACTCTTCAGCCAAACCTTGGATGTGTTCAATGGTGTGGTCATAAGCCGCTTGTGAAGCTTCTTGCACCAGAGTTTGATCTTCTTCAGACAGGCCTGAATAGAAATCCTGGTTGGCCATCATCGCGGTAGTGAACCAGCCGTGGCCAGTAAACGTTAGGTGCGGAGACACCTCATACAAACCACCGGACTCGATCCAGAAAATCGGGTTCTCTTGACCATCAATGATACCGGTCTGCAGACCACCATATACTTCACCCCACGGTAGCGGCGTTGGTGTCGCACCAAAGGCGTCGTAGGTTTCTGACAGAAGCGGGTTGGTCATGGTACGGATTTTCTTATTATCCATATCTTCCGGCGAGCTGATCGGCTCGTCGGTTGTGATGACCATTTCGCCTTCCGGGTACATCTTCAGTAGCTCAAGGCCTTGTTCGGCATAAAGCTCTGGGAACATCTCGTTGATGGCTTCGCTTTCTTCGAAGAACGTCAGTACGGTCTCTTCGTCGGTCGGCAGCAGGTAAGGAATGAAGAAAATTTGTGCTTCAGGAATCAGTGCACCGGTAAAGCCGGGCGACTGGTTCACAAACTGCAGAATACCGTTCTGCGTCTGCTCCATAATATCGTCAGACTCGCCCAGCTCACCAAAGCGGTAGACCTGAACCGTGTGATCGGAGTTCTCTTCGATATGCTCTTTAAAAGCATAGGCAAAGACATCCTGTACGTCGCCTTCATACTCTTCATGAGCGTAACGCCAGTTGTCCGCTTGCGCGACAGCTGTCATGCCCATCAACAGTGCACCCACGCTTGCCGATGTGACTAATTTGGTGGTGACAGAACGATTAAATACGGGTTTGCTTGCCTTCATACGGTGTTCCCCTTGCAGTGGTAAGCGCGCTATAGAAGTGCGCAAGAACCTAGATAATCCACGCGTATCTCAACACGACACTGTTATTCGCTAATCGCTGTTCGCTAACCGACAATGGCGCTGCTTTTATTGTCTGCTAGCAGTCGAATAACGCTAGGTATTTCAAAATCAGCTTAAATTCAGGCTAGCGCGCTCCTTGTTGAGGGTCAAGCTGGTAAGTAAGCGTTTGTAGCGAATGGAAGCAGCCATTTTGCTCATTTGAACCGCCGCTACCGGGATCAGCACTTTGGCTAAAAAGCAGCTGATTTAGCAGCCATTTAGCCACATCTTGCGGCATATCGGCGATGTTAGCTACACGCTGCTCATGGTTTTGCGCTTCGCAAGCCCACGTTTGCCAACGTTGAAGATTCTCACGCTCGGCCATTAGCTCCGCCTGCTTTATCGTCTCGCGCAACGCCTTCACGGAGTCGTTAGAGGTAGCTGTGGCTTTCAAATCGCGGCGCAACCCGCGCAATACCTCCGTCACTTGGCACTGCCAAAGGCGGCGTTGTTCACGCTGGTGAGCGAGTGCTGAGGGAGTAGCTTCCAGGCCGCTGGCATAAAGCCAGCAATGAAACAGCACCTCGCAAACGTCCAGCCCGGCCTCCTCCTGAAGCGACAGGCAAGCCTCTTCAACGCCGGGCTTGGCATAGAGCGCTATGGCAAAATCCCATAACGGTGTCTGCTGTAAGCGCTGCAATCGGGTAGAATCAAGCGCAATCGTCTTTAGCATCGTATGACCCACTTTTTCCGGGAGAAAGCATGATCGCACTGCGCCAAGTCGCCCTGCAACGCGGCACGCAAACGCTACTCGACAATGCGGATGTGACCCTTAACAACGGGGTCAAGGCCGGCATTATCGGGGCAAACGGCGCCGGTAAATCGAGTTTGTTCAAACTACTGCTGGGTGAGCTTGGTCCCGATCAGGGGGATGTCGAGATGAGCGGCGGCCAGCGCATCGCGCATATGGCCCAGGAAGTCGACGCCCTTGATCGTCCTATTATTGAGTATGTACTTGATGGCGATGTAGCGCTACGCCAGGCAGAAGCCGACTTACTGGCTGCCCGCGAAGCGGGTGAAGCCCATCGTGAAGCCGAGCTGCATGGGTTAATCGAAACGCTGGATGGCTACCGCGCCGAGTCACGGGCAGCGCAACTGCTGGTTGGGCTGGGCTTTGTGCAGACCGACCTCAGCCGCCCACTCTCGGCGTTTTCCGGCGGCTGGCGGATGCGGGTCAACCTCGCCCGTACGCTGTTTATGCCTTCCGACCTGCTGCTGCTGGATGAGCCGACCAACCACTTGGATTTGGACGCCCTGCTGTGGCTGGAGCAGTGGCTGACCCGCTACCCCGGCACGCTGCTGCTGATTTCCCACGACCGTGACTTTTTGGATGCGGTATGCGACCACATTGTGCATATGCATCACCAGACACTGGAGCTTTACCGCGGCAATTACTCCCAGTTTGAGCGCACCCGGGCCGAAAAGCTCGCCCTGCAGCAGGCTGAAGCCGCCAAGCAGCAAGCGCGCCGGGAAGAGATAGAGCGTTTTATCGCCCGCTTCAAGGCTCAGGCAACCAAAGCGAAGCAGGCGCAAAGCCGGGTAAAAATGCTCGAGCGTATGGAAGATATTGCCGTTGCTCACGTGGACTCCCCCTTCCACTTCACCCTGCCCGCCGCCGATAAGACCTCGCGTCCGCTACTAGTGCTGGACCAGGCGCAGTTAGGCTATCGCGGTAAAACGGGCGATGGAAGTGACGACAACGTCCAGTTAGACAAGGTCAACGTGACTCTGCTGCCTGGCAGCCGCATTGGCCTGTTGGGCCCCAACGGCGCGGGTAAATCGACGCTGATCAAATCGCTGACCGGTGAGCTTGAGCTACTGAATGGTAAGCGCGTACCCGGCGAACATTTGGCGATTGGTTACTTCGCTCAGCATCAGTTAGAAGGCTTGGACGTTTCTTCGACGCCCTTTGTGCACGTGCAACGCCTTTCTCCCACCGCCAGCGATCAGGATATCCGTAACTTTCTGGGCGGCTTTGGTTTTAAGGGCGATGACGCCTTCGGCACAGTGGCCAACTACTCTGGTGGCGAAAAAGCCCGCCTGGCACTGGCGCTGGTGGCTTGGCAAAAACCCAACCTGCTACTGCTTGATGAGCCCACTAACCACCTGGACTTAGAGATGCGCGAGGCGCTGACCCAGGCGCTGGCCAGTTTCGAGGGCACGGTTATCCTGGTCTCACACGACCGTCACTTGCTACGCGCCACAGTTGATGAATTCTGGAAAGTGGCGGATAACCGCGTCGAGCCCTTCGATGGCGATTTGGAAGACTACCGGGTTTGGCTCAAAGCGCGTTTGGAAGAGAGCCGCCGGGACTCCCGCGGCGAAAAAGCCGAGCGCCAGAACCAACAACCCAGCGGCGATAGCCGCGAAGCGCGTAAAGCATCGCGCAAAGCGGCCGCCGAACTGCGCGAGAAGCTGCGCCCGCTGAAAAAGCAGCGTGACCAGGCAGAAAAAGCCATGGAAAAGGCCCAGCAGGAACTTGATCAGGTAGAACAAGTGCTGGCAGACCCAGAACTCTATACCGACAGCGCTCGTAAAGCCGAACTCACCAAGACGCTGAGCCAGCAGGCTGAAATTAAAGCGCGCCTGGATGAGTCAGAACGGCAGTGGCTCAGCGCTGAAGAGGCATTGGAGACAATGGAAGCCGAGCTGCTCGCCAGCGAAGGCGTGGAAAGTTAGTCTTCAAAACCGAGCTAGCTTTCCAGCAAAAACGTTACCGGGCCATCGTTGATCAGCGCCACCTGCATATCGGCGCCAAATTCCCCGGTGGCCACGTTTGGCCAAGCCGTGCGAGCCCGCGCCACCAGCACGTTAAACAGTTCTTCGCCCTGGGCTGGTGGAGCGGCGCTGGAGAAACTCGGCCGCAGCCCCTTGCGGGTATCTGCCGCCAGAGTGAACTGGGAGACGAGCAGCAAGCCGCCGTTCACCTGCTGCAGGTTGTGATTCATTTTGCCTTCAGCATCGCTGAATACCCGGTAGTGAAGCAGCTTATGCAGCAGTTTTTCCACCGCTGCCTCATCATCGTGTTTCTCTACCCCTACCAGCGCCAGCAGCCCGTGATCGATACTTCCTATAACATCACCTTCCACTTCTACGCTGGCACGCTTTACGCGCTGAATGAGTGCCTTCACACCACGTCTCCTTAACTAACCAACGGTTATTGTAACCATCGTGAGTTAATTTTTCTTACTGGGTTAATTTCTTCCTAATAGTGCATCGCGGAAATCTTCACCCAACGGGCGCTCGCCGAGCCAAATACTAAACATTGCGCTGGCAAACTCGGCACTCTCCTCTTCAAACAACACCTCACCATTGAGGGCTAGGCGCAGCTGCTCGCCGTTCCAGCTAAGCAGGTAACGGTCGCCAGGTACGACATCGCGATAGCGCTGATTCAGGCGCGCAAGCGGTTCTTCAATCTGATTGAATTCATACAGCGTAAGGGTATCTTTGAGCGTTTTCTCAGTGGCTTCAGCAAAGTCGCTGGCTTCAATAGCATGAAAATAGGCAAGCTCCAAGCGTCGTGAAACATTGCTCAAGGGCTGTGGCTGCGTTTCACCTTCCAACTGATAATACGCGCCTGCGTAGGCCGTCCAGATCATATAGCGGAACACGCCACTGCCCATCAATACATAGCGCTGACCGTCTTCTTCTACAACCTGTCTAAACGACTCGCCCTTTTCTGACACGCTACTAGCTATCACCCAAGGGGACAGCAGTAACCCCACCAACAGTAAAGCCGTTGGAACGACGCGCTGAACACGCGGCATGTAGACGTTGATTGGCATGGACATAAAACCTCCTCCGGGCAGCATTACTATACATAGCAATACACCCAATAAAGGTTTCGTACAATATATAGCGTCTTCGCAAAGCGCTTTAATGATTGAGTGCCTACCAGGCGCGGCAGAGCATTAAATCGCAGTGCGGCTCACACAGCAGCATCTCGGTTAGCTGGCTGGTGTGATGGGGCTGCCCGCGACTGCCAATCATCACGAGATCCGGCGAGTGGCGCTTCATATACGCCCGCAATACATCGCAGGGGGCGCCCTGCTCGACCACTAGCTCAACATCGGGCACGCCGTCTAGCTCGCGCATTAGGTTATCGACTTCGCTGGTCAGTTGTTCGCGCAGGCGCTGAACTTCATGATCACGCCAATGGGCATAATTTGCCTGCGACCCTAACTCACGCTCGCCGGGTAGCGTCCAGGCGTGTAGCAGAGTGAGTGTCGCTTCAGGAAAGCGAATCAGCGCCTCTTTTAAGGTGTGTCGCGCAGTGAGCGAAAAGTCGATCGGCACCAAAATATGCTCCCACGGTTGCGTAGGCTGGTAGGAAGCTACTACCACCGGGCAAGGGGCGCTTCGGAGTACTCGCATCACCGTCGTGCCCGCCAGCAGGTCTTTTTGCCCACGCTTGCGGTGCATACCCAGCACTATCAGCTCGGCGTTGCGTTCGTGAGCTTCGCGAACGATCTCGACATGGGGCGAACCGGTCACTGTTTGGATCAGTGTTTTCGGCGCCTCTAGCGCGTAGTCTTCGCGCAGATCGGTCAACGTGGTGGTGATGTCTTCTACTACCGCGCTCTCTACATCCAGCAGGACACGCCGTGGAAGATATGGGTCCAACACATGGAGTACGTCTAACTGAACGCCTTGGGTGTAGGCTAAACGCAGCGCACGTGCAAAGGCGGCACGATTGTCGGCTGAGAGATCAGTGGCAAACAGAAGTGTACGAGGCATAGCAAAAAGCTCCTCGGCTGAGCAGCTCAGCCTTACAAGCCATTAAGCAAACACTCTTCAGCATGGTGTGCAATGCGACTTCTCGCAAGCAACTAGATGCTCTGCTATAGCCCAATAGTGTTTGGGCTTACCACCAGGCATGAAAATGGTGCACTGGACCGCGCCCTTTACCGACATTTAAACGCACGCTCGCCTCTAAGGCTTGGTGAAGCCATTGTTTGGCCTCACTAATAGCCGTTACCGGTGCGTCCGTGCTGATATCCTGTGGTAGTTTCGCTAGGCAAGCGGCAATGGCTGAAGAGAGCGCACAGCCTGTGCCATGCAAATTGTCGGTCGCGATGCGCGAAGCGGGCAGCCATTCGTGGCCGCTGGGAGTCGCCAGCAGATCCGGACAGGTTGCTCCGCGTAGATGTCCGCCTTTCAATACCACATAGGGGGCGCCCAACTGCGTCAGCCCTGGAAGCATCGCTTCCATCTCGTCCAGGCTAGTGGGCGATGGCGAATCCAGCAGTACCGCGGCCTCCGGCAGGTTGGGGGTAATCACATCGGCGAGCGGCACCAAAATATCCCGCACGGCGCGGATACCAGCATCATCAACCAATATATCGCCGCTCTTAGCGACCATCACCGGGTCGAGCACAATCCAACGTGGACGACGCTGACCCAATACGTCGGCAATCACCTCAGCCACCTCGCGGCTGGCCACCATGCCAATTTTGACTGCGTCCAGCGTGACGTCATCGAGTAGATGCTCTAACTGCCCACGAATCGCTTGGGCTGGTACCGGATACACCGACGCCACACCACAGGTGTTCTGGGCGATCACGGCGGTAATCACATTGGTGCCATACACACCCAGCGCCGAAAAGGTTTTCAAATCACCCTGCAGACCGGCACCGCCGGATGGGTCGGAGCCAGCGATGGTAAGCACATTGCGAAGGCGAGAATCGGTAGACATGGGGCTCCTTTAAGGCAAAAACATCACATCCCCCTAGGATACCCAAGCTGTGCGCCTTGTGCTGCTTAAAACATGCCTGGTCTGATACAAAAAAGCCGCCCGAAGGCGGCTTACTGCATCCAATACGACAGACTACTCGGCCGTGTCGCCTTCTGGGTTTCGGGCGTTATAGTACGCCTGCTCAGAGATCGCGTGGTAATCCTCGACCTTATCCTGGAAAGCGCTATAAGAGTCATAGATTCGCGTTGCCAATTCGCTTGACGCCGCCAGCTCACCCACAACCTCAGCCGAATACTCGCGGGCTTGGGCAAGTACGTCGTCAGGGATTCGGCGCAGCTCAACATCGTGCTCGTTCACCAAGGTTTCCAGCGCATCGTTATTACGCGCCGTGTATTCGTCCAATACGCTTTGGTTAACGTCACTAATAGCCGTCCGCAGAATCGCCTGTAGATCCGCTGGCAGCTCGGCCCAAGCCTCTTCGTTAACAATCGCTTCGAACATGACCGTCGGCTCGTGCCAGCCTGGGTAGTAGTAATAATCGGCAGCTTGATGCAGGCCAAATGCTAGGTCGTTGTAAGGACCAATCCACTCCGTCGCGTCAATCGCCCCCGACTGTAGCGAGGTAAAGATTTCTCCGCCAGGCATGTTAACAATGGCAACGCCCATGCGGCTCATCACTTCGCCACCCAGGCCTGGCATGCGCATTTTCAAGCCTTCAAGATCCGCAACCGAATTGATCTCTTTGTTATACCAGCCGGCCATCTGTACGCCGGAGGCGCCCGCGACCAGCACGTCTACGCCGAAATCATCGTAAAGCTCGTTCCAAAGCTCCATACCGCCGCCGAAGCTTAACCACGCGTTCATCTCCTGAGCGTTCATGCCAAAAGGCACAGCGGCAAAGAACTGGGCAGCGGGGGCTTTGCCTTTCCAGTAGTAGGAAGCGGAGTGGCCAAGTTCAGCGGTACCGTCGGAAACGGCGTCAAACACCTCGAATCCCGGCACCAGCTGTCCGGCACCGAAGACTTCGATGGTCAGGCGACCATCCGACATTTCATCCACTAACTGGGAAAGACGTTCAGGCCCTTGGCCAACACCGGGGAAGTTTTTCGGCCAGGACGTCACCATTTTCCAGCGGAACTCGTCCTCTTGAGCCTGGGCGTGATTCTCAAAGCTTGATACCACCAGCAAGCTAGCTGAAAGAACGGTCGTCATGGCGATGGCGACAGGGAGTGCTTTGGCTTTCATACGATAACCCTCTTACTTTCTATTATTACTATTATGGGTAGGGAAAACGCCGTCTAGCGCAGTGCGCTAGACGGTTTGTTACAAGCCATAGATAAGCAGCTTAATTGCTTTTAGTTAGGTTGCCACTTCTTTGCGTTGATAACAGCGATGTTATTCAACAGATCACTCCTGCGTTAAAACTGCTCTGGCAGCCACGTTGCCAACTGGGGGAAAAAGGTCAGCAATAGCAGCATGCTTAGCTGCATGAGGATGAACGGAATGACACCGCGATAGATGGCCGACGTGGACACTGAAGGCGGCGCGACACCGCGCAGATAAAACAGCGCAAAACCAAATGGTGGCGTTAAGAAAGACGTTTGTAGGTTAATGGCGATCATAATACCCAGCCAAATAGGGTCTAAACCCATGGCGAGTAGAATCGGGCCGACAATCGGCACCACTACGAAGGTAATCTCGATAAAATCGAGAATAAAGCCAAGCAGGAAGATAACCAGCATAACGATGATCGTCGCGCCTACTACGCCGCCGGGCATACTTTCAAATAGATCGGTCACCATGTGTTCGCCACCGTAAGCACGAAACACCAGCGAAAACAGCGCCGCACCAATCAGGATCATAAACACCATGGTGGTGACGTGAGTCGTCGAGCGCAGCACATCTTTCAACGTCGCCCAATCGAGCTGACGATAAGCCAGCGCCAACACCAATGCACCGAAGGCACCGACCGCGGAAGCTTCGGTCGGCGTTGCAAAGCCGCTTAGAATCGAACCCAGTACCGCCACAATCAGCACAACGGGCGGCACCAGACCTTTGAGCAACAGCATGCCAATTCCGGAGGTGTGGCCCAGTTCAGCCATTAACTCTTCGCGGTCAGCAGCAGGTGCCATATGCGGGCGCAACCACGCCACCACGCCCACGTAAACCATATACATCACGACCAACAGCAGCCCCGGCACCAGAGCGCCCATAAACAGATCGCCCACGGAGACCGTTTTAGGGCTAAAAATTCCCATATCCAGCTGCGCTTGTTGATACGCCGATGACAGCACGTCACCCAGCAATACCAACGCGATGGAAGGCGGAATAATCTGACCTAACGTACCGGTGGCACAGATAGTGCCGGTCGCCAGCGACGTGCTGTAGCCACGCTTTAGCATGGTGGGCAGTGACATCAACCCCATGGTGACCACTGTGGCCCCAACAATACCGGTTGAGGCCGCCATCAACATACCGACTAACGTCACCGAAATGCCCAAACCACCGCGCATTGAACCAAATAGCAGCGCCATGGCATCCAATAGCGTTTCCGCCACTTTGGATTTTTCCAGCAAGACGCCCATTAATACAAACAGCGGCACCGCCAACAGCGTCTGGTTGGTCATAATGCCGTAAAGCCGGTTAGGCAAGGCAGCGAGATAGCCACTATCAAAGTTGGCGTCGATACCCATGGCTTCCAGGCCTAGCCCCATACCGGCAAACAGCAGCGCCGTTCCCGCCAGCGAAAGCGCCACAGGAAAACCGAACATCAAAACACCACAGATGGCGGCAAACAGAATAAGCGGCATAAATTCCAGCATCAAACACGCTCCTCAAGATGGTTTCCACCCGTGGCAGAAGGCACTATTCGCCCTGCCATCACGTAGCCATTGCGCACAATCTCAATCACGCCTTGCACAATCATCAGCACGGCAAACAGCGGTATTAAGGTTTTCAGTGCATAAACAGCCGGAATACCACCGTAATCGGAGGAGGTTTCCAAGATACGCCAGGAGTTGTAAACATAGCCCAAGCTGGAAGCAATGATGAAGACCATGACGGGAATCAACAGGGTAATAATACCCACCACATTGATTAAAGCCTGGCGGCGCGGTGTCATCCCCCGATAGAAGATGTCGACCCGCACGTGACCGTCGTGGCGGAAGGTATAGGCAGCCGCAAGCATAAAGACACTCGCGTGCATATACATGACGAGCTCTTGCATGAAAATGCTGTTCACACTGAAAGCATAACGAAGCAGTACAATCGCGAACTGAATCAACATCATAATGATGATCAGCCACGCAAGGGTACGCCCGAACCACTCAGAAGCGCGGTCCAGCGCACCAATAAACGCAGGTAGTTGTGTTGTGTCCGACATGGAAGTGTCTCGCGTAAAACGACTAAGGGGGGTCAGCGCCCCAGACAATAGCGCATATACGCGGACAATGCAGCGCCCTTACCCGGCAAGAAAGGTTAATTCTTAAACGCTCGAACGAATAGCCGCTAAACAAGCCTCTGGCAGGGGGAGATCGACCGCGATTGGCAGGTGATCAGAGAAAAGGTGATCCAGCACGCGCACTTCCGCCGCCTCTAGCGATTGCGACAACAGGATATGGTCCAGCGCGCGGCGTGGCTGCCAAGAGGGATAGCTGAAGAGGGGTTTAACAGGGTGCAGCGGAAGCGACGTGCTGAAACGCTCGTGAGCATGCAGTTGATCCGGCGTGCAGTTGAGGTCGCCCATTACCACGACATGGCGCAGTGGCTGAATAATCTCGCTTAAATAGTTGAGCTGGCGCACACGGCCACGATGGCTTAGCGCCAAGTGGGCAACAAACACGTGCAGTGCATCCGGGCCGTCACCAAAGCGGGCGTGAATCGCACCGCGGCCAGGCATTGCGCCCGGCAAACGGTGCTCTTCTATTTGGCTAGGGACTAGGCGCGACAGCAAACCATTGCTGTGCTGAGCCAAACGGCCCAGGTTGCGGTTTAGCTGCTGAACATGGTGGGGAAACCCCGCTTTAGTAGCGAGATACTCCACCTGGTTGACGCGGCTTGAGCGAAAACTGCCGCCATCCACTTCTTGCAGCCCTACTACATCGAACCGGCTCAGCACTTCACCCATGATATCGAGCCGATGCTGGCGGCGCGGATGCGGCAATAGGTGCTGCCAACTCCGCGTGAGATAGTGATGGTACGCTGACGTCTGAATACCTACCTGCAGATTAAACGTCAGCAGCCGCAGATGGCCATCTTCCAACAGCAGCGGACGCTTTCCGCTGGCGGCTGCCTCATCATGCTCTCTCGCTTCACGCAACACGGTTATTCTGCGCGCTCTGCACGCACCTGTTCGACCAGCGCTTCAGCAATTTTCGGCATGTTTTCCAGGCTGCCGGCAGAGCTAGGGGTAACAACATAGCGTCCATCGATAACTAGCGCTGGCACGCCCATTAGCTTCATTTCACGCATGCGGTTGTTGGCTTCGTTTACTTCGCTACGTACATTAAAAGCCGTCAACGCTTGCTTGGCTTCTTCTTCACTAACACCGTAATTGGCGAAGAATGCAGCGATCTCATCAGGCTCGGTCAGAGATTGCTTTTCCTGGTGAATAGCATTAAAGAAATCAGCGTGTAACTCGTCTTCGATACCCAGCGATTCAGCGGCATAAAATGCAGTTGCATGGGTATTCCAATCACC
The DNA here is from genome assembly GCF_022489065.1 of Vreelandella neptunia. Lineage (GTDB taxonomy): Bacteria > Pseudomonadota > Gammaproteobacteria > Pseudomonadales > Halomonadaceae > Vreelandella > Vreelandella neptunia_A. The sequence continues at coordinate 162,894 of NZ_JAKVTW010000007.1, forward strand.
ACCCATAGTGGCAGGCATATGCTCAATGCTTACGTCGTCTTCCAACGTTTCATACCACTCATTGACCGGTGTTTGCAGCCGGTAACAGTGTGGGCAGCCAAACCAAAATACTTCAGTGACGCCAATTTGACCGTCTTCGACGTGTGTCTCTACCGGCGATTCAAGTAGCTCATAGTGCTGGCCTTCAACCACGTCCTGGGCACTCACGAGCGCAGAAAATCCTAGACCGGCCATCGCGACCATTAGCGTTTTAAACATTGTATCAATTCTCCATGGGTAAGCGAGGACTAAGACCGTGTATGAATGAGCGGGTTCCCTCAGACAGCGAACATCGCCAAATGAGACCCCGCATTCAGCTCAAGGAGCGCTTAGGCACTCTCAACCCAGTGCGTTCGCAAGCTCAGTTCTTGCAAACCTAGTTCTTAAAAGCCTAGTTCCTGAAAGACTAGTTCTTACAAACCTAATTCTTACAAACCTAGTTCAGGCCTAACAAATAGTTAGCCACTGCTTCCATATCGCTATCGCTCATTTTTGAAGCGATATCGCCCATCACGTTGTTAGGACTGTTGGCCCGGTCACCTGACGCAAATGCCTGCAGCGTAGACACCGTATATTCAGCGTGCTGACCAGAAAGACCAGGATAGACGGCGCTGCCGATACCGACACCAGTTGGCGTGTGGCAGGCGGAGCAGGCGGGAATACCTTTCGACATATCGCCCGCACGGTAAATCTCTTCACCACGCGCCAGTAATTCAGCGTCTTCGTCATTGGTCTGCCCTAAATTGGCGTCTTGGCGCGCAAAGTGTGCCGCGGCATCCCAGGCGTCTTGGTCAGAGAAATCATCTACCTGACCGGCCATTTGAGGAACCACGCGGTTTCCATCGCGAATATCCATAATCTGCTTGGCCAGATAGGACATTTGCTGCCCTGCCAGATTAGGGAAAGCACCCGATGGGCTAATACCCTGCTGGCCATGGCAGGCGGCACAGGGTTGCGACAATTCTTGTCCCGCAGATGCATCAGCATCGGCTTGAAGATCCGTTTGAGCGTGGGCGGTGCCAACGGCGCCCATGGTAATTGCCAGGCTTGCCAGTAACTTTCTCATTGCTATTCCACTATGCCGTTTTATGTTTGACTGGTACGCACCCTGGGCGCTTCCCAGGCTCCACAAATTACCAGGGTTAGCTCCGCCGATACGAACAACGTATCGCGTTGGTCGCTGTCAGCTTAAGGGCGATGGTACACTAGCGCCCCAGGTCGCAGATATAAACCGCTTGCATTATAACGAATCACCCCAGCGGCGGGAATGCAAGTCCTGGTCTGCTTTAGGGGTAATTCGTCGCGGTACTGCTCTCAATTCTCTATTATACGTCGCTATCATGCGGTTCACTTTACGCGATGATGAAGTATTAATGGTGTGTTAGTGCGCTGAGCAGGCCGCTTTTATGTTCGTTTTTCAGGATTAAGTCCATGTCTACCCCCCATGATAGCCCAGTCCCTCGGCTGAACTACCCGACGGCAAGTTTTATTATCAGCGCCCCTACCCTGGCCCTGTGCCCGGACGATACCGGCGCTGAAGTCGCTTTTGCCGGGCGCTCTAACGCGGGAAAATCCAGCGCTATCAATGCCTTGACGCAACAAAATGGGTTGGCACGCACCTCGCGCACACCGGGCCGCACCCAGTTGATCAACTTTTTTAGCGTTATGAATGACGATACACGACGCTTGGTTGACTTACCCGGCTACGGCTACGCCAAGGTACCGGAATCGGTCAAATTAGAGTGGCAGAGGCACTTAGCAGAGTATCTTCGCAACCGCTTTAGTCTGCGCGGTTTAGTACTGCTAATGGACGTTCGCCACCCGCTCACCGAGTTCGACCAAATGATGCTCGATTATGCCGACCAGCGCGGGATGCCGGTGCATATTCTGCTGACCAAAGCTGACAAGCTTAAAAAAGGGCCCGCCAGCGCTTCTTTGCAAAAAGTGCGCTCGCGCTTGAAGGAGTGGGAAGACCTGGTCTCTGTCCAGTTGTTCTCTTCGCTCAAGCGCGATGGCGTCGATACGCTGTCCCAGAAGCTCAATCAGTGGCTTTATACGCCCCCTGAATGATGCCTCTCTAAGCCCTGGCTTTCTAGCATTTCAAGCACGCTGGGCAGCTCTTTAATATGGGCGATACGATGTACACGTGGGGGTAGCGCTTGATCCCCTGTTTGAGAAATCCATACAGCGTGCATGCCTAACTGCTGCGCGGGCAACACATCCTCCTGCCACGAATCTCCCACGTGCATCGCGCATTCGGGGGTCACGTTTAAACGCGAAAGCGCGGTAAGAAACGGCGTGGGGTCAGGCTTAGGCGCTAACAATTCCCCTGCGGCAATGGCGACCGGAAAGTAGGCGGCCAGCGGCTGTCGCGCCAAGTGAATATTGCCGTTGGTGATAGCGGCCAACTGATAGCGCTCAGTCAGAGCAGCCAGCAGACCTGCCGCTTCAGGGTGTGGCGTTACCTGGACGCGCAAGCGATGAAACTCATTCATCGCCGCTGCCGCCCAAAGCAGCGCTGCACTGCGGGGCAACCCCGCGGCTTCTAACTGGGCTTCAAGGGCACGCAAGCGCAGCCAAGTAAAATCACCACGCCGCTCAGGCACCTGTTTGGCTAACTGTTGGCGACGCTGAAGGTAATCCAGCCCACCCGCTTCTTGGGTTAGCGCCAAGTCAGGCTCCTGGCGTGCCGCGCGCCATGCTTCAAGCGCTTCCAGCAGCCAGCGGTAGTGCCCCTCTTCGGTGCGCGCCATCACGCCATGGTTATCCCACAACGTATCGTCAAGATCGAAGGTAATCGCCTTCAGCATCGTCATGGCTTGCTCTCAGAAGGTCTATTTTTAAAATCGCTTTTAGGATCGCTTTTGGGACTGGGTCCACGTCTGGCACGGGGGTGCGCGGCATCGTAGCTAGTCGCCAGATGCTGCCAATCTAGCCGGGTATAAATTTGCGTGGTCGAGAGATTGGCGTGGCCCAGCAGCTCCTGCACCGCGCGTAGATCCTGGCTCGACTCCAACAGGTGGCTGGCAAAGGAGTGGCGCAAACGGTGGGGGTGCAGATGTTCGGGCAAGCCTCGGGCGAGCGACAGCTGCGCTAAGCGCTTCTGAATGGCCCGGTGGCCCAAGCGGGTACCGCGCTGCCCTACAAACAGCGCCGCCTCCTCAACGGGGGCAAGCGCTGAACGGCAACCCAGCCACTCGGCCAGCGCCTGCTGAGCGCGGCGTCCAACCGGCACCTGACGCGGCTTGCCGCCTTTACCAATGACTCTTACCCGACTGTTTTGCAGGTCACCAAGATCCAGCGCTGCCAGCTCGGCCAAACGCAGGCCGCTGGAGTAAAACAGCTCAAGAATGGCTTGATCGCGAACCCCTAAGGGCGAGCCGTCGTGAGGCGTATCAAGAAAACGTGCTAAAGCGTCGACATCCACCGGGCGTGGAAGGTGGCTGGGTTGTTTAGGCGTACGCAATAAACCCACTGGGTTATCGACCAGCACGCCCTGCTTAACCAGATAGTCAGCAAACTGGGAAAGCGCTGCCCGGCGCCGGGCAAGGCTTCTAGGCGCCAAGCCTCGGCTGCGTTCCGAGCCCAAAAACGCCCGCAGCAAGGCGGTATCTAACGCTGCAGGGTCTGTCACATCGCGGCGCTGGGTAAATTTACACAGCGCGGCCAGATCATGCCGATAGGCCTCCACGGTGGCAGGGCTTGCATGACTCGCCAGTGCGGCCAGAAACGCCTCGACATGCTGGTCTATCGGTGGCTTATCCAGAAGAGATTTAGCCATGATCGCCCAGACGTACCAGCAGCCGGGCGACGATATCCCCAAGATACTCGGTGAATAACGTGTCCATGCTGGCCCGGTAGGCGTCGGGGCTGGGGCTGGCTAGCACTAGATAACCCAACGGATCACCCGCCGAGAGTCGCGAAATAGCGCAGGAGCCCGCTTTACGCGGCGCTTTGACATGGGGCAGCAGGCACTTCCAGTCGCTGACACTAAGTTTCACGCAGCGGCTGGTACGGCCATCCAACAGCGCGGCTAGGCGTGCGCTGGCGTGTTGATCCAGCACATGGCGCGGTGGCTGGGGCGGCGTTGGCTCACTATCGCTTAGCGTAGCCGGGCACCACAGCGCCATGGCGGGGGTTTCAAAGCGCTCGCTCAGTTGGGTTGCCAACGCTTGCGCCAGCGCATCACGATCTTGCGCCTCGACCAGCGCAATCAACGTTTCGCGTAGCCGACGGTATTGAGACTCGTTATGGCGAGCGGTTTCCAGCAGATGCTCTAATCGACCTTCAGCGGTTTCAGCACGCTTACGCAGGTCAAAGACCAAGCGCTCCAACAGCGATACCGCCCCGTCGATGTTGGGGTGCGGCACCTGCAGCTGTTGCAGCAGTCCTTCGCGACCGACGAAAAAATCGGGATGACGCGCCAGCCAGAACGCCACTTGATCAGGATCGAGCGTTTTGCGGGGTTCGGGGGCTTGTGACATCGCCGTTCTCCTCGAATTAATTAAGTGCTACGCGGCCATCAAAGACACGCGTAGCCGGTCCCACCATCGTCAGCGCCCCTTCTGGGTCAGGCCACTCAATGCTGAGTTCTCCACCGGGCAAATGAACTTTCACGGGGCTTTTTAACAGCCCCTGGCGAATACCGCTGGCTACCGCCGCACAGGCACCCGTGCCGCAAGCAAGCGTTTCGCCGCTGCCGCGTTCATACACGCGCAAGCGTATTTCGCTGGGTGAGAGTACCTGCATAAAGCCCACGTTAACACGCTTGGGAAAGCGGGGATGCGCCTCTACCAACGGCCCCAACCGTTCCACCGGCGCTGAGTCCACACTGTCGACCTGAATCACCGCGTGAGGATTACCCATGGAGACCACACCGATCTGCAGCGTTTCATCGCCCACTTCAAGCTGATGCAGCGGTTGATCGCCAGGCGCTTCAAACGGCAGTGCTAAGGGACTAAACCGCGGGCGCCCCATATCCACCCGCACCATACCATCGTGCTGCACGGTCAATACCAACGGGCCGCCAGCGGTCTCCACATGGATTTCATGTTTATGGGTCAAACGTTGATCACGCACGAAGCGGGCAAAACAGCGTGCGCCGTTACCGCAGTTTTCCACTTCGCTGCCGTCGGCGTTATAAATGCGGTAGCGAAAATCCATCTCGGGATCCCGAGGAGGCTCGACAACCAACAGTTGGTCAAAGCCAATGCCGAAACGCCGGTCTGCCAGCGCGCGGATCTGGGCCTCGTCCAACCGGGCGCGCTGAGTGACCAGATCCACCATGACAAAGTCATTGCCCAGGCCATGCATTTTGGTGAAGTGTAACAGCATCAGTGCCCCCCTTCGGGCAGCAGCGCTTCACCCGCCCAGAGACTGGCAACGGTTTCGCGCGCGCGCACCACGTGGCAGCTATCACCATCGACCATTAACTCGGCGGCACGCGGGCGGCTGTTGTAGTTCGACGCCATGACAAAGCCGTAAGCCCCCGCTGAACGCACTGCCAGCAGATCGCCTTCGGCAATTGCCAGCTCACGCTCTTTGCCCAGAAAATCACCGGTTTCACACACCGGGCCGACCACATCGTAGAGGGCGCTTTCACGCACTTCGCGTGTATCGACGGGCACAATCGCCTGCCAGGCTTGGTACAGCGCCGGGCGAATCAGGTCATTCATGGCCGCATCGACAATCGCAAAATTCTTGGTCTCTCCCGGTTTGAGAAACTCCACCCGAGTGAGCATAACGCCAGCATTGGCGGCAATCGAACGGCCTGGCTCAAACAGTAGCGTAAGCGCCTCGCCGCCTTCCCAGCGGGAAAGACGCGCCAGCAGTTGGCTGGCGTAGTCAAACGGCTGAGGCGGCTTCTCATCCCGGTAAGGCACGCCCAAACCGCCGCCTAAATCTAGATGTTCAATTTCGATGCCCCGTTCACGCAGGCGCTCCATCAGCATTAGCAAGCGATCAAGCGCGTCCAGGAAGGGCGCTGTTTCGGTGAGCTGTGAACCAATGTGGCAGTCCAAGCCTTTAACCTGCAGATTGGGCAGGCTAGCCGCTAGTTCATAGACATCCAGCGCTTCATCCACCGGAATACCGAACTTGTTATCCTTTAAACCGGTGGAGATATACGGGTGGGTTCCTGCGTCCACATCCGGGTTAACCCGCAGCGATACCGGCGCGATTTTGCCTAGCTTACCGGCGACGCGATTCAAGCGCTCGAGCTCTGGGCGCGACTCAACGTTAAAGCACTTAATGCCCACTTCTAGCGCACGAGCCATTTCGTGAGCCTGCTTGGCAACGCCTGAAAACACCACTTTAGCCGGGTCGCCGCCTGCTTTAAGCACCCGCTCAAGCTCACCGATCGAGACAATATCAAATCCCGCGCCCAGCTTGGCCAGAAGGCCTAGCACCGCCAGATTGGAGTTGGCCTTCACCGCGTAACAAATCAGATGCGGGTGGCCGCCCAGCGCTTCGGTATAGGCACGAAAGTGACGCTCAAAAGTGGCTTTTGAGTAAACGTAGCAAGGTGTGCCGTGCTCGTCGGCAATCCGCGACAGCGGCACATCCTCGGCGTAAAGCACGCCATCGCGGTAATTAAAATGATCCATATGGCTCTCCCCTTCTCCTACGCCTGTCTATTCAGACGGCTGCTCATCGGCGGGTGCATCTTCCGGCAGATAAAGCGGCCCTTTCTGTCCACAGCCTGCCAATCCGGTTAATAGCAGGGCGGCAAGGGTCAAGATTGCCAGCGCTTTCATGCGCCCGCCTTGAGCGCAGCCATCGCCTCACGCGCTCGCTGGGCAGCAGCCCGCACCTGATTTGGCGCCGTGCCGCCAATATGGTTACGGGCGGCCACTGAGCCTTCCAGGGTTAACACCTCGAACACATCCTGCTCGATGGTAGCGGAGAACTGCTTAAGCTCATCAAGGCTCATCTCGGAGAGATCTTTTTCAGTCTTGAGGCCATAGGCCACCGACTGACCAACGATTTCATGGGCATCACGGAAGGCCACGCCTTTGCGTACCAGGTAGTCGGCCAGATCCGTCGCGGTGGAGAAACCACGCCGCGCCGCTTCATACATGCTGGCTTTTTTAGGCTCGATAGCGGGCACCATATCGGCAAACGCTTTCAAACAATCGCGTACGGTATCTACCGCATCGAAAAGTGGCTCTTTATCTTCCTGGTTGTCTTTGTTGTAGGCCAGCGGCTGCGACTTCATTAGTGTCAGCAGTGCCATCAAGTGGCCATACACGCGACCGGTCTTGCCACGCACAAGTTCGGGCACATCAGGGTTCTTCTTCTGCGGCATGATGGATGAACCGGTGCAGAAGCGGTCAGGCAGGTCGATAAAGTTGAACTGGGCGCTGGTCCATAGCACCAGCTCTTCGCTCATGCGCGACAGGTGCATCAATAGAATGCTGGCAAAGCTAGTAAATTCGATGGCGAAATCACGATCGGACACGGCGTCTAAGGAGTTTTCCGACGGGCGGTCAAAGCCTAGAAGCTCTGCTGTCACGTGGCGATCAATGGGGTAAGTAGTCCCGGCCAGGGCGGCGGCGCCCAGCGGCATCACGTTAACACGCTTGCGGCAGTCCAACAGGCGTTCATGATCGCGGGCCAGCATCTCTTGCCAAGCCAGAATGTGGTGGCCAAAGGTCACCGGCTGGGCGGTTTGCAGGTGCGTAAAGCCCGGCATGATGGTGTCGGCTTCGCGATCCGCCAGCTCAATCATGCCTTCGCGTAGACGCTTCAGTTCCACTTCGATGACGTCAATCTCATCGCGCATAAACAGGCGGATATCGGTAGCCACTTGGTCGTTTCGCGAACGTCCGGTGTGGAGCTTTTTGCCGGTGATGCCAATTTTGTCGGTCAGGCGCGCTTCGATGTTCATGTGCACATCTTCAAGCGGCACCGACCAGTTGAACTCGCCGCGCTCAATCTCGCCCTGAATCTCATTCAGGCCGCTAATGATCGCATCGCGCTCTTCATCTGTTAGTACACCCACCCGGGCAAGCATCGTGGCGTGGGCAATGGAGCCCTGAATATCCTGACGCGCTAGGCGCTGGTCGAAATTCACAGACGCGGTGAAACGGGCGACAAAGGCATCGGTGGGCTCGCTAAAGCGACCGCCCCAAGACTGATTCGTAGCTTGGCTCATCGAAGGTATATCCTGCTGACAAAACGTAAAAGTCGTTACGGAAAGTGGGAGTCGTTGCGGAAAGTGTACCAGAGTCACCCCGGTCAGCGGCACGCCGTTTTTATCCTGGCGGCGTCAAAGCGCGTGACGTGGCAAATGCTGGCGGCTGGGCCAAGAATGCGCGAAGCGCCTCTAAAGGCATAGGACGCGCGAAGTAGTAGCCCTGAAAATAGTCGCAGTGGCACTGTTCAAGGTAAGCAAACTGCTCTAGCGTCTCTACACCTTCCACCAACACCTCTAGCCCCATTTTGCCCGCCATGGCGACAACGCCATCAATAATGGCCGCATCGTTGCGATCCGTAATCACATCGTGCACAAAGGAGCGGTCAATTTTGATTCTATTAATAGGTAGCCGCTTGAGGTAGCTCAAGCTGGAGAAACCAGTGCCGAAATCATCTAAGGCAATATGCACACCCAAAGCGCGTAAATCCTCTAATGCCTGGATCGCTTGCTCGGCACTATCCATCAACACCCCTTCGGTAATCTCAAGCTCAAGCAGCACTGGCGTAAGGCCACTGTCTGCCAGAACCTGTTCAATAGAGGCTAAAAACCCCGGCCGCTGAAACTGCATAGGGGAAACATTGACAGCCATAGTGATCGGGCCGACCCCCATGGCATTAAGCTCCTGAGCATGCTGGCACGCGGTGCTCAACACCCACTCACTGATCGGCATAATTTGCCCGGTATCTTCTGCCAGACTGATGAAATCAGACGGCGGAATGTTACCCCGCTCTGGGTGTTGCCAGCGGATCAAGGCCTCTACGCCTACGACGCGACCACTGGGAGCATGGATTTGCGGCTGGTAATACAGCGTAAACTGCTGCTGCTCGATGGCTTGCTGAAGTGCGCTGCGCAGACTCACCCGCTCGCTGACCTTAAGATTTAAGTCTTCGGTATACCAGTGGTAGGTATTGCGCCCTCGTCGCTTGGCCTTGTACATGGCCAAATCTGCTTGTTGGATCAACTGGAGGGGATTCTTCATGCTGCCATCGTTAATGGCGATCCCGATACTGGCGGTAATTCGTAGCTCGCTGCCGCGATACCAGTAGGGGGGTGAAAGCCGCTGCAGCACCCGCTCCACCACCTGTATCACATCATTTTCATGGGCTAAGTCAGGCAGCAGCACAACGAACTCGTCACTGCCAAACCGTGCCACGGTGTCCCAGGGGCGCAGCTCGTCTTCAAGGCGCCTGGCGACTTCGATCAAGATAAAGTCACCTACCTCATGACCGAGGGTGTCATTAATCGGTTTGAAATCATCCAGATCAATAAATAGAACGGCGATAAAGCGCTGATAGCGCCGAGCCAATACGCAGCCCTGCTCCAAGCGCTGGCCAAGCATTACACGATTCGGCAAGCCGGTAAGGGCATCATGATTAGCGTTATAGGTCAGTTGGGCCTGATATTCGCGCTGCTCAGAAACATCGTTTTGAACACCCAGGTAGTGCGTTACATCGCCTATTTCATCGCGCACTGGCGAGATATAGAGATCGTTCCAAAAAATTGAGCCGTCACGCCGATAATTGCGGATCACCACGTGCACTTCACGCTGCTCGGAAACGCCTTCTCTAAGCAACTTAATCGTAGCGGGGTCAGTATCTTCGCCTTGCAGGAAACGGCAGTTGCGGCCCAACGCTTCGCTACGTGAATAGCCGGTAATCCGCTCGAAGGCGGTATTCACGTAAACCATGGGCAGGTCGCTGCTTTGGGCATCAACAATAATGACGCCGTTGGTGCTTGATTCTACGCTGCGTTCCAGAAGCTTGAGCTGGTGTTCACTCGCTTTGCGATCGCTAATATCGCGAAAATAAACCGTAAGGCCTTCGACGGAGGGATAGACATGTACTTCAACCCATATACCTAGCCGCGGGTTAAAGGCCTCAAAGTGTACCGCTTTCTGCTGATTTACAGCGCGTTGATACTCGTCATCAAAGCGGCTGCCTTTGGCATCGGGAAAGCTTTGCCAGATGTTCTGGCCCAGCAACTCCCCTTCAGAGCGCTTTAAAATTCGCTCTCCCTCGCGGTTTATGAAAGTGAAACGCCACTGGGTATCTAAGGTAAAAAAACCATCGGTGATACTATCAAGCGTAATGGTCAGTCGTTGGGCAAGCTGAGTTAGGTTCTCACGCAGCTGTTTTTGCTCGGTAATATCCTGTGACGCCCCCTGCACCTGAATAATGGCACCCGTCTCATTGCGCACCGCTTTGCCGATAGCCCTTACCCAAAGATGCTTGCCTTGGCGAGTAATGATCTCAAACTCACCGTCAAAACTGATCCCGCGCTCACAACATGCATTAAACGCCGATAACAGGCGCTCCCGAGAGTTAGGCGAATAAAAGCTGAAAGCCTCTTCAACGGATGGCTGGAACCCTGCAGGCATACCGTGGATATGGCAGAGCTCATCAGACCAAATAGGCACGCCATCGGCCATATCGACATACCAGCCGCCAATAAACGCGGTTTCACCGGCAATATGAAACAACCGCTGATTGCGCAGCAATTGCGCCTGTGCCAACTTCTGCTGCGTGACCTCGCGGGCAATAATATAAATAATATCGCCACCGGCGCTGGGGGTAATCTCAATCCAATGCGTTTGGCCTACTACTGATAAAGCGCGCACCTCAAAGGCCGCCACCACTTCCCCACGCTGCATGCGTGCCATGGCAGCTTCGATCACCGAGTGATCCTGCGGGTCTACCACCACCCCACAACGACGCCCTACTAACGCACTGGCTGAATACCCCAAAAGCGACTCAAAGGCTGGGTTGACCTGAAGCAACCGACCCTCAAAATCCAGGCAGCAGAACAGATCCTGCGAAAGCAGGAAAAACTGATCAAGTTGGCCATGCGGTAACACTATGGGCATAAGGCTTCCTAGGGAACTAATGGGTGCTTTGCAGAGCCAACGTTAACGCCGTTATTTTTACTGTGGCGCCCTGTGCTTTATGATGACACTTATCATAGCTTGACTCGCCGTGTCTGCGGTATAGGGAGAATTACGTGCTATCAATCACAAAACTGCGCATTGCCACGCGTAAAAGTCAATTGGCCTTGTGGCAGGCTGAGTACGTTCGTGACCGTTTAATGGCGGAACACAGTGGCCTAGAAGTCGAGCTTGTAGCACTTTCTACCAAGGGCGATAAAATTCTTGATACGCCGCTTTCCAAGATTGGCGGTAAGGGTTTGTTCGTTAAAGAGCTGGAAGACGCCATGCTGGACGGCCGCGCCGATATCGCCGTGCACTCCATGAAAGATGTGCCGATGCACTTTCCTGAAGGGCTCGGATTGTCGGTTATTTTAGAGGGCGCCGACCCGACCGATGCGTTTGTATCTAATCACTACTCTAACATCAATGAGCTTCCAGAAGGCGCGCGTATTGGTACAGCCAGCCTGCGCCGTGGCCTGCAAATGCGTGAAGCCCGCCCTGACCTGCAAATTCTTAATTTGCGTGGCAACGTGCAAACTCGTCTAGCTAAATTAGATGCCGGTGAATTCGACGCGATTATTCTCGCCACCTCTGGTTTAAAGCGTTTGGGATTGGATGAGCGAATTGCTCAGGCGCTGCCGCCGGAAGTGTGCCTACCCGCCTGTGGGCAAGGTGCATTAGGCATTGAGTGCCGCCTGCATGATCCCGAGCTGATTGCGCTGCTGGCGCCGTTAGATGACGCCGATACCGCTACACGTGTACGTGCCGAAAGGGCCATGAATACCCGCTTAGAGGGCGGCTGCCAAGTACCTATTGCGGGTCATGCGATTCTTGATATCGACAACGAAACCATTTGGTTACGTGGCTTGGTAGGTAACCCCGAGGGTACTGAAGTGCTGCGCGCCGAAGGTCGTGGTTCCATGCATGAGCCCGAAGCGCTGGGCATTCGCATTGCCGAAGAATTACTCGACCAGGGCGCTGGCGATATTTTGGCAGAGGTTTACGGCCGCGAAATATGAGCCAACCGGTACTGATCTGCCGCCCCGGCGAGCGCGGTGAAGCGCTCGCCACTGCTCTTCGCGAAAAGGGCGAGAGCGTTGAATCACTAGATGTGATGCAACTCGAAGCACTGCCTGAAGACCCGGCAATGCGCCGCATATGGTTAGATATTGATCAGTACCATAAGATAATCGTCATCAGCCCTTTTGCCGCCCTCTGTTTAGATGAGGCGCTGGATCGCTACTGGCCTCAACTGCCAGTAGGCATTGACTACTATAGTGTGGGTAGCGCGACCGCGAGTACACTGTTTGATCGACTGGGTGTTCGCGTACATGTGCCCTCGCCCACTGCGGGTGAAGACACCAGTGAAGCACTGCTTGAGCTTGCATCGTTGCAGCAGCTAGCGCACCAGCGTGTTCTACTAGTGGCAGGAGAAGGTGGCCGCCCACTGCTCGCTGAAAAACTTGCTGAACGGGGAGCACAAGTGACCCGCGTTGCCGTGTATCGACGCCGCTTTCTCCCTTTGGCATCTACTCAGCAGACGCACCTGCTATCGGGAAATTACCGGGCGTTGATCGTCACCAGCAGCGAACTGCTGGAACATCTGGCAAAATGGTGCAATCAGGCGGCCTTGAACCAACCGCTAATCGTTTCCAGTCGCCGTTTGGCTACACTGGCTGGCATACTGGGTTTTTGTGACCTCAAGGTGGCGTCCGGAGCAACGCCGGCTGCGTTGATAGCGGCGTTGGAGACCTGCGACCCACAGGGTGCCGATGTCGATCAAGGAACTTACTAAGGGCTAGCGACAGATGAGCAAACAAGTAAACGATCAGGACGATGTACAACCGACGTCCGCCGATGCCTCTCAAGGCGTCCCTAAAACGACCGACAAAGCAGCTTCCACGACCGACGCGACCGAGCCGAGCACGGCGCCTACCTCGCAAAGCTCAGCGACCCCATCACAAAGTGGCGCTAAAAATAGTCGTTCGCGGCGGCGTGGCAAGGGATCCCCTAATGCGGGCTCAACGGCCGCTAGCACCTCAGAGACAAGTACTTCAGAGCCAAGCACTCTGGAGGCCAACACGCCTCAGACGGGCACTAAATCAGCAGATGTAACGCCCCCTAATGCCAGTGCCTCAGACACGACTAAAGAAAGCATGACTAAAAAAAGTACGGATAAAGAAAACACCAGCACTACCCCATCTAAGCCAAGTGGCGCGGCGGCATCCAGCCCTTCGAACACCCCGGCAAGCGCTTCCAATTCAAGTTCTGCGGCAGCAAAACCTACTCCTGCAAAGCCTACTCCTGATAAGGATGGCAATGGCCCTACACCGCCGCCCAGCCATAATAGCGGTGGCAGTGCGAGCGGTGGTGGTGGTGGACAAGGTAGTGGTGGAAAGGGCAGTGGTGGCAAGGGCAGCGGCCTTGCCATTGCCCTGGTGCTTATTCTGGCAATTGCCTTAGCGTTAGTGGCTTGGCAAGGCTGGCAGCGCCTGGATAACCAGCAGCAGCGTATCGACGAGCTAGCGCAACAGGCGGAAGGTAGCGCATCGCAGCAAGCGGTTAGCGACCTGGAATCGCGTTTAGACAGCGGCGAAGCAGAGCGCGATGAAGCGATCCAAAGCACCATGGGTGAGCTACGCGACGAATTTGATAACTACCGCAGTGATGTCGACGAGACGTTGGGCCAAGTGCTGGATCAGCTCTCTCAAGAGCAGGACACCGACGAGCGCGAGTGGCTACATGCTGAAGCAGCTTATCTACTCCGCCTGGCCAATCAGCGTCTTCAGTTAGAAGGCGACGTTGAAGGCGCGGCCGCGCTACTGCGCACTGCCGATGCACGCCTTGTCGATGCTGACAACCCAGCGCTGACCACGGTACGTAGCGAAATTGCCAGTGAGCTAGCAGCGCTTGACGCCGTGCCCCAGATTGACCGCACCGGCATTTACTTGGCGCTGAATGCCCAGCAGGAGCGCATTTCAGGCCTGCGTCTTTCTCAAGAAATTGAAGAACAGGCGGTAACCTCAGGTATCGAACAGCCACCTACCGGTACTTTCCAGCGCCAGCTCGCTCGCTTTGGCCAAGAGCTCAAAGATCTGGTGGTCATTCGCCATCACGATGAAGCGCTTGAAGCACTCATTACGCCGGAGCAAGAGTCTTATCTGCGCCAGAGCCTGCGCTTAGTACTGGAGCAGTCTCAGTTGGCACTGCTCAACGAAGAGCAAGAGCTGTATGAAGCGAGTATCGATAAAGCCATTGAGCTGCTAAACGGCTACTACGATACCTCACGTGAAGAAGCACAAAGCGTTATCACACGGCTGCAAGAGCTTAAGCAAGCCCAGGTAAAACCGGAGCTGCCGGATATTAGTGCTTCACAGCAGGAGCTCGCACGCTTTATCGAGAACCGCTATGAGACGCGTGGCCAAAGCGGAGGTGATTCATGAGAAAGCTTGTTCTCCTCATTGTCGCAGGCCTTGCCGTCGGTGCCCTGTTTGGGCACCTGATGATGTCGGTGCCGGGCTACTGGCTCATCCGGGTGGGTGACTCCTCTATTCAAACCTCGTTTTGGTTTGGCTTGGTGCTGCTCTTCGCTGCCTTTATTGTTCTGCACTTTGTCCTTCGCCTCCTCAGCGGCATTATCCGCCCCATGGGGCGCTTTCGCAGCTGGAACAGCCGCGCCCGTAACCGCCGCGCCATGCAGCGCACCGTGCGTGGCTTGGTAGCGTTGACTGAAGGCCGTTGGAAGAAAGCTGAAAAAACCCTGGTGAATGCCGCCGATGACTCCAGCACACCGTTGGTGAACTACCTATCGGCAGCGCTGGCAGCCCATTACCAGGGCCACCACGCAAAATCCCAGGAGCATCTCAATCAAGCCCAGCTAACCACCGAGGGCGCCGATACCGCCGTGGGCTTAATGCAGGCGCAAATGATGATTGAGCGTCAGCAGCCGGAAGAGGCGCTGGCAATTTTGAATCGCTTGGATAAAAAGCTCTCGAACCACCCACAGGTGCTCAAGCTGCTGAAGCAGGTGCATTTGAGCGTCAATGATTGGGAAGGCCTACGGCGCTTGATTCCACGCCTAGCAGCGCAGAAGTTAATCACTCAGCAAGAGCGCGAGCAGTTGGAGTTTAAGGCCTACCGCGAGCTGATCGTGTTTGAAGCCCAAAACCCCACCAACATCGAGCGCGTGCGCGGCCTTTGGGCTGATATGCCCGACTACCTACGCGGCAACACCGAGCTGATCGTGCTCTACACTGAAGCGCTGATTCAAGCTAACGAAGAGCCCATTGCCGAGCGCTTACTCAACCACTCGCTGGACAACCACTGGGATGCGCGGTTAGTAAAACGCTACGGCCTGCTGAACGTAGACGCGGGACGCCAACTGGTTAAAGCGGAGAAGTGGCTACAGGAACGCCCCAATGACCCCGAGCTACTGCTCGCCTGCGGTCGTCTCTCGCTACGCACCGGCAAATGGGAAAAAGCGCGGGAGTACTTTGAAGCCAGCCAGCGTCAGCGACCCAATGGAGAAGTCTGCGCTGAACTTGCTCGCCTTTATGCAAGCCTTGGTGAGCATAACAAGAGCCAACTCTACTACCGTCATAGCGTCGAAATGCTAGCCAAATCACTACCTTCGCTACCTCAACCTAGCGATGCTAGTGATAGCAAAAGCCCGGCTAATAAACAAACAGACAGCAAAACGATCAAGAAAAGAGCTTAACAACGCTGTTTCAATGATAGTGGTTGAGTTGTAACACGCAAAAGGGTGCCTTATCGGCACCCTTTTGCATGGGCGATTACTTGGCGGGCGAGGTAGGCGCGTCAATGGATGTATCAGCCACCGAGAGAGAGGGTAACGCTGCCGTACAGTGCCCACAACGGGTGGCTTTGATCGGTATCACCATCAAACAGTAAGGGCAGGGCTGCTCTGTTGGGCTTGCAGGCGCCACCGCCTCTTCGCGCTTTAATCGATTGATGGTACGCACCA
The DNA here is from genome assembly GCF_022489065.1 of Vreelandella neptunia. Lineage (GTDB taxonomy): Bacteria > Pseudomonadota > Gammaproteobacteria > Pseudomonadales > Halomonadaceae > Vreelandella > Vreelandella neptunia_A. Next base: position 179,037 of record NZ_JAKVTW010000007.1, read on the forward strand.
ATAGAAAGACCACAAACGCCACGATCGTAAAGCTAACCACGGCGTTGATAAACAGCCCTAGGTTTAACGTTACCGCCCCCGCTGCCTGGGCATCCGCTAGCGTCGCATAAGGGCCGCCCACCGCCCCTTGGCGTAACACCACAAACAGGTTTGAAAAATCCACACCGCCCACCAACAAACCAATCAGCGGGTTCATCACATCGGCCACCAGGCTCTGCACAATCAGCGTAAACGCCCCGCCGATAATGATACCCACCGCCATATCGACTACGTTGCCCTTTACCGCAAATTCACGAAATTCCTGAAAGAACTTTGCCATTTCTTCGACGTCCCTAACGTTTTCCTGTTAACTCATAGCCAATGCTATTCCATTCAAATAAAAGCATGGGCGACGGCGCGTTAGGCGGCAAGTAAATTTATTGAGGATGACAGCTATGTAAGGTGAGATGGGGGCAGATATCAGCATCACTCTTTATTCACTCACCGTAATCACAGGACACTTGGCAGAGTGGCCAACTTTGTGTGAGACGCTGCCAATCACCACTCCAGCTAAATCACTTAACCCTCGGCTTCCCATCACAATGGTATCGACATTATTGGCGTTGGCGGCCTCTATAATGGCGAGGGCGGGGTCACCTTGCGTCAGCAACTCTTCAATGTGCTTAGCGCCCTCTGCCTGCGCGGAACCCACCGCCTGGATCAGCAGCTGTTCACCCACCTTCTCGCGTTCAGCAAGTGTAGTGCCTGCATCAATAGCACCAATGCCCCATACCAGTGTGGTCGCATAGGCAAGCGTTTCAGGTACATGTAGCAAGTAGAGCGTTGAGCCTTCTCTATCCAGAAGCTTACAAGCCACCTTCAAAGCTTGTTTAGCGCTCTCCGATCCGTCGATAGGAACTAAAATACGCGCATACATGACAGGTCTGCCCCTTTTTATTCTAGCGTTCATTACTAAAGTCGTAGTCGATATTTCGCTTTTAAACGTTTAAATGCTGGTAGCGTTATGGCGCTTGGTTAGGCTGGATTTAAGGTTGCTTCAATACGTGAAAAGCATCGCCAGCATGGTAACAAGCGAATAACAAAGCCAATATTGTTTAAGTAGCCGCTCATACCTTGGAGGTATCATGGAACTACGCCACCTGAGGTACTTCTGCGTTGTCGCTGAAGAGCTTAACTTTACCTGTGCGGCTGAACGGTTGCATATGTCTCAACCGCCTCTTTCCCGTCAAATCAAACAATTAGAACAAGAGGTGGGAGCTGAACTGTTTGAACGGAGCTCAAGAGGATTGCGTTTGACGCCGCCAGGTGTCTTTTTTCAGCAGCACGCTCTGCAGATTTTAGAGAAAGTGGAAGTCACCATTGATGCCACTCGCCACATGGCACGTAGCAAACGTGCACTATTTGGCATTGGTTTTGTACCCTCCGTGTTTTACGGACAGCTCCCTATGCTCGTACGTGATTTACGCCGCCTGGATAATGTTGAACTCTCGCTGGCAGAGCTTACGACAGTACAACAAATTCAGGCGCTCAAAGCGGGTCGCATCGACATGGGCTTTGGACGCCTACGCATTGATGATCCCGACGTCGAGCAGGAGATTCTTTTCGATGAACCATTGATTGCCGCCGTTTCGAGCGGTCATCCATTAGAGGGCACTACCCCTACCTGCGAGGAGCTGGCTCGCTTTCCACTCATTCTCTTCCCCGCTAAGCCACGCCCTAGCCTGGCAGACATGGTACTCGGCATTTTCCGCCGCCAAGGCCTAAAAGTGGAGGTTGTACAGGAGGCAAATGAGGTTCAGACAGCGCTCAGCCTTGTCGCCTCAGGTATCGGCATTACGCTGGTTCCGGAACAGGTGAAACGCGTGCAACGAGATGGCATTGCCTACGTCACATTAGCTGATAAGACCATAACCTCCCCCGTTATTTGCAGTCGTCGGCGCGGCGAAAAACCCTCGCCTCTTATGCAGGAAGCCAACGCTATCTTAGAGGTGCTGGTGGAGAACCGCCGCTCCGGCCGTTACCCGTGATTATCCTTTTTTAGGGACGCAACACGGCCACCGGGCAAGTCGTTTCGTGCAGCACTTCATGGCTGACGCTGCCAGCCACTACTTGCGAAAGGCCGCTACGCCCATGGGTGGTCATGGCCAGCATCGTATTATGGCTACCCGCTAAGTAGCTGACGATAGAGGCCGCAGGGTCACCATGCAGCACCTCCCAATCAACCTCTAACGCTTGCTCGATCTCGACACGGCGTGCCAAAGCGCTCAGATAAGCTGACTCCATGATATCGGTATGGCCCAGTACCGTTGGCTTTCTATCGCCATTGGCATCCATCACCTGCAGTAGCTGCAAACGAGCTCCCAACCGCTTCACCAAGGCTGAGGCATAGGGCAAGATTTGTTCTGATAGCTTAGAGCCATCGACGCAAACGGCTAATACGTCAACACGCTGGTGAGCACGGCTGTCATAGCGTGGGCCGCACAAGTAAACCGGGCGGTGGGCTCGACGTACAACACCGGCAGTTACGCTTCCTATCAGCATTTCCGGCACTGGGCGGCGACCATGGGCCATCATACATAGCCCGGTCTCTTCACGGCTGGCAAGCTCACCGAGGTACTCCTTGGCGCTATCATGGGAAACGACATCAATGTGTACTGTTTCGAAATGATGCACCGATAGGCGCTCCTGCAGTTTAACGCGCCTGGAGACTATCTCATCCTGCACTGGCACCACTGAGATAGCGCTTACATCTATGCCTAGTTGGTTTGCAAACTTCTGACCAAACTCCAGTGCATGCAAAGAACCTTCACTATCATCAATTGCCACAACGATCTTTTCCATGATTACACTCCAACTACCGCTTAAGTAGTGTCTACTGTTATTGGGTTTTATGGTTAAGCGAGTTAAAACGTCGATGCAGCAGGTTGTAGGCAAGGGCGCCAACAACGACTCCCCAAAAGGCAGAGCCTAGTCCTAAAAAGCTAACGCCAGATGCCGTGGCAATGAAGGTAATAACAGAGGCTTCCAGATGGTTTTTTTCGGCAGCAAACGCACTGATATTGCTGCTGATGGCGCCAATAAGTGCTAGGCCCGCAAGTACAGCCACAAATTCCCCCGGCAATGAGGTAAATAGCGCCACAATAGTGCCAGCAAAGATGCCACCAATTAGATAGAAAACGCCGTTCGCCACTCCAGCAACATAGCGTTTATCAGGGTCTTCGTGCGCTTCCTTGCTCGTGCAGATAGCTGCCGTAATCGCTGCGATCACCGTCGTGATACCGCCGAAAAAAGCGGTGAAGAACGATGTTAAACTGGCCACAATAACGATTGGCTTGGCCGGAGTGGAGTAACCTGAGGTGCGTAAAATGGCCATGCCAGGTAAGAACTGCCCCGTCAGACTAACCAAGACCAGCGGAATAGCCAGGCTCAAGGTAGCGTTCCATGTCCACTCGGGGCGGATAAACTGTGGGTCCGCAAACTGAACGGAAACACCTTCCAGACTTGCGCTTTCTAACAAAACCGCCAAAGTAACCCCGGCAATTAAAAGCAGCACTAAGCTGTAGCGCGGCGTAAGTCGCTTAAATAGTAAATAAGCGATAATCATACCAATCGCCAACGCCGGTACGCTTTCCAAGGAGACGAAGACTCCTACACCAAATTGGAACAGAATTCCCGCCATCATCGCGCTGGCGATACCAGGAGGGATCATTCGAATAATTCTGTCAAAAGAGCCGGTAACACCAATCAAAAAAATAATAACCGCCGCTGTCAGGTAAGCACCTATCGCTTCATTGAGGGACAGGCCTGGGAAGAGTGTCACTAATAACGCAGTGCCAGGTGCCGACCAGGCGGTAACCACCGGCACTTTCAACCACAGACTTAGAAGGATACCCGAGACAGCTGCGCCGATAGAGATTGCCCAGACCCAAGACGTCATCATGGCGTTGGATATCTCGGCGCTCTGAGCTGCCTGAAAAAAGATTGCCAAGGGGCCAGAGTAAGAGACCAGCACTGCCACAAAGCCAGCAGCGATTGCAGGAATCGACAGGTCCTTTAGCAATTGCTTGTGAAATTGCATGCAACACATTTCCCTGTATCAATGAATTTAACGCGATAGCCAACATCAATTCCGGCAAGCATCCACTTGCCGGAACCATGTCAGGCGACCCCGAGATGGGTTTCAAGGATTGAAGGATTGTCTTTTAGCCCCTGGGAATCACCGCTATAGACCACTTCTCCCTTTACCAGCAGCAAGTGTTTTTCAGCTATATCCAGCAGGTTGTCGATATTTTTGTCGACGATAATGGTCGATATTCCAGTTGCCTTGATCTCTCGTATGATCTTCCAGATTTCATCTCGAATCAGCGGCGCAAGCCCTTCAGTCGCCTCGTCAAGAATCATCAGATCGGGATTTGTCGTCAACGCGCGACCAATCGAGAGCATTTGCTGCTCGCCGCCCGAGAGAAAAGAGCCATCGTGGTTAATACGTTGGCCCAAGCGCGGAAACGTATCCAGGACTCGCTCCAGCGTCCAAGGAGACTCCCCACGCGCATTGGGGCGTGCGGCCATAATTAGGTGCTCACGCACACTGATACCTGGAAAAATACCGCGTCCTTCCGGCACGTACCCGATGCCTTGACGAATCAGCTGCCAAGGACGTCGCTTAGTGGCAGAGACCCCTTTGATAAAAACCTCGCCACGGCGTGGTGGAACAAAGCCAAGAATCGACTTCAGCGTCGTGGTCTTGCCCATCCCGTTACGCCCCAGAAGACTCAGCGTTTCGCCAGGCATTAGAGTCAAATCTACCCCATGCAAAATATGGCTCTCACCGTAGTAAGTGTGCAGCCCTCGGGCATCAATCAATGGTGTATTGGTTTGCTCAGCGCTCATGCGGTTGCCCCCTCATCGTGGCGTCCCAGGTAGACATCGCGCACCTTTTCGCTGGAGCGTATCTGTTCTGTCGGCCCGCTCTCTAAAACGCACCCATCAACCATAACGGTGATACGATCTGCAAGCCGGAACACCGAATCCATGTCGTGCTCTATCAATACCAGCGTGTAGCGATCTGTTAGGCTCGCGAGTAATTCAGTGACCTGAACGGTTTCCTCTCGTCCCATTCCTGCCATCGGCTCATCGAGTAGCATCACCGAGGGTGCCGTCGCCAATACCATTGCGATCTGCAGTTGGCGCTGTTCGCCATAGCTCATATCTGATGCGGTCGTATAAGCGCGGTGATTCAATTGACAGGTATCCAACACTTCCTGAGCTCGCTCGCTCACCTGCCGCGCGGTGTGTCGCGAACGCCAACTACCAAACACGCCGCCCATATGAATACGCGCTGCCAGCTCGCAGTTCTGCAGGCAATTCAGGCGCGGAAATATGTTGGTCTTCTGGTGGCTACGACCAATCCCCATGCGCGCAATCTGCCGCGCACTTTTTCCTTGAATGGGACGATCTTTATAGAGCACCTTTCCTTCAGAAGGCGGGATCTCCCCGGAAAGCAGATTGATCAAGGTGCTTTTACCGGCGCCATTAGGACCCAAAATGGCATGTATTTCGTTGGATTTAACATCAAAATCAACGTCATTCACCGCCACTAAACCGCCAAAGCGCCGGGTCAAACCCTGGGTGGCCAAAACAATTTCGTTGCTCATGGCTCAGCTCTCCTTGCGCTGGGGGGTGGGCTTAGCGGAAAGAGCCACCTGCGCCTTCCCATGCTCAGACGCAGTTCCGGGTTCTGTTTGGCGCTTGCTGCGCCAGGGTGGCGCGATAATCAAGCCCGCAATACCCCGTGGGAGCACCAGTACGGCAATGATAATGGTCAGGCCCATCAAAATCGGCCAGTGAGTCGTGGCATGCTCATAGATATAGAGCAAAATTTCGTAAGCAAAGGCGCCTAATATGGGGCCAAAGATAGTACCCATACCGCCTAAAATGAGCATCATCAGCACTTCGCCAGAGGTGTGCCAGCCAAGCTGAGCCGGGTTGGCGAAGCCATACTGCATTGCCGCTAACATGCCAGCAATTGCCGCCATCACCCCAGCGATAACAAAGGCGACTAGTTTGTAGCCGCTAGTGGCATAGCCTAAGGCCTGCATACGGTGCTCGTTATCATGAATACCATCGAGCACTTGGCCGAAGTAAGAACGCGTCAGCCAGCGTAGAAATAAGAAACCAATCAGCAGCATTCCCAAGCAGAAGTAGAAGAAGCTGTAAGGGTTATCCAGGTTTACCAGCGAGGTTTCACCTATCGTCAGACTGGGGCGGAACATGATAAAGACGCCGTCGGTGCCCCCTGCCAGCGGGGAGGTACTAATGAAGTAGTAAAGCATCTGGCCAAACGCCAGTGTTGTCATGATAAAGAAGATGCCTTTAGTGCGGATCACTAAGACGCCAACGATTAGCCCAACACAAGCCGAGACACCCATGACAAGAGGCAGCATCCACCACATTGATGCCGGACTAAAGTCAGGGCTGGCTAACGCCAGGGTGTACGCTCCCAACCCGAAGAAGAGCGCATGCCCCAGACTGACTAAGCCCACAATGCCGACCAACAGATCCAGGCTCATAGCAAACAGCGCCAGGATTAGCATGAGTGTTAGTTTCTCTAACATGAAGTTGGCCTGATTGCCGAACACGGCTTCTCCCCAGAGAGGAAAGGCAGCTACCAACGCCGTTAACACCAGCATGATGTAGGCAACGCGCTTGGGATATCTATGTAACATTGCTTAATCTCCTCACGCGAACAGGCCGCGCGGTTTCACCAGCAACACCGCCGCCATGATCAGGTAAATCACCATGCTGGCGAGGCTGGGGATGAGCACCGCCCCAAAAGTGGTGGCCATGCCAATGATAATGGCGCCCCAAAAGGCTCCTTTAATAGAACCAATCCCACCGATGACCACGACAACAAAGCAGGTGATGAGAATGCTATCGCCCATGCCAGGCGCGATGGAGGTGAGTGGCGCGGCGATCATTCCCGCAAAGGCGGTAAGCGCCACACCGACGCTGAAAATCAGCGTAAAGAGGGTACGGACGTTGATCCCCAGCCCTTCCACCATGTCGCGGTTGGCGGCACCGGCGCGAATAATGATGCCCAGCCGTGTATGGCGCATCACCCAATAAATCACCCCAGCCAATGCTAGGCACACGCCCATCACAAACAGGCGATAGACCGAGTACTGCAGGTTATCCGTCAGTTGAATACTGGCATCAAACGGTGCGGGCACCGCAACACGATGCACATCGCCACCCCAGATAATCCGCTGCGCTTCGTTGAGTACTAAAATCAGCCCGAAGGTCAGCAGTACCTGATACAGATGGTCACGCTTGTAAAGCGTATCGAGAAACAGGCGCTCGATGATGAGCCCCAGAACAATAGCGATGGGGATGGCCGCCAACATGGCCAGCCAAAAATTACCCAGCCGCAGGGTAAGGTCGTAAACCAGATAGGCACCTATCATATACATGGCGCCGTGGGCCAAGTTGATGATTCCCATAATGCCGAAAATCAACGTCAAACCGCTGGCAATTAAGAAGAGCAGCAGGCCGTACTGCAAACCGTTAAGTAGCTGTACGCTGAAAAATGCGAGATCCATAAGATCCCTCCGAGAATCAGAATGAGGGGCGGGGTTGCCCCGCCCCAGAGTGATGCAAGATGCCGTTATATCTGGCAAGCGTCATCAGGGACTTCAAGATTCTCGGAAGCGATACTGACGACCTCATGTTTGCCGTCGCGAATCTCGCGCAGATACACATTCTGGATAGGGTGGTGGGAATCAGAGAAGCTGAGCGGCCCACGGGGACTCGCCAGTTGCACATTGGCTAACACATCGATCAAACGCTCGCGATCCGAGGTATCACCGCCAAGCACTTCAAGCGCCTGAACCAGCATCATGCCCGTGTCGTAACCTTGTACAGCGTAGGTGTCCGGAGTTTCCCCGTAGGCATTCTCGTAGGCTGATACGAAGGACTGATTAGCGTCATTTTCGAGGGTCTCTGCATAGTGCAGCGTGGTCATTACGCCTTCACCTGCATCGCCCAGGGCTGTTAAATTACCCTCAGTAAGGAAGCCGGAACCTAATAACGGAATGCTTTCTTTGAGCCCGGCTGCGGCATAATCCCGAACAAAGCTAACGCCGCCACCGCCCGCAAAGAAGGTGTAAACCGCGTCAGGCTCAAGACTGGCAATTTGCGTCAGGTAACTCTGAAATTCCGTGCTGGGGAATGGCACTAAAATTTGCTCGACGATTTCACCACCTTCAGCGGTAAATGCTTCCTCAAAGCCTGCCAAATCTTCCTTGCCACCAGCGTAATCCCAAGTAATGGTTACAATCTTGCGATGCCCTTGATCGTAAGCCACTTTGCCCATGGGGTAGCTGTCTTGCCACATGCTGAACGAGGTGCGGAACACGTTTGGCATGCATAGCTCATTAGTAGCGGCTCCCAATCCCGCATTAGGAATAATGGTGATGGCACCGGTCTGTTTGGCCACTCGCAACATGCCCATGGCAACACCCGAGTGTACGGGCCCAATCACGAAATCCACATCGTCGCCATTGACCAGACGGCTCATGTTTTGAGGCGCTTTAGATGGATCAGCTTCCGAATCTAGCTCAATGTATTCCACCTCGCGGCCGCCCAACTGACCGCCCTCCTCCTCAATGGCCAATTTCAAACCATTAGTGATGGCCTCTCCAAGGGCGGTGTAGGTACCTGAATAGGGAAGCATCAAGCCAAGTTTCACCGCATCTTCATTGGCGACGACACTTCCTGCTGTCAGCATGGCAGTGGCACTAAGGAGCGTGGCTAGGGAAGTCTTTTTAAATGTTTTCATTATATTTTCACCAGGGTTCAGTTGTTATGGAGTTGTTTTGGCTAAGAATACAGCAGTAAGCGACATCCCTGTCCCATCAGGTCACACGTGGTACACGTCGATGACCTGGTGGATATAGTCGTTATTCAACTGCACGACTTTTCTTGTGATTAATGGGCTCTCTCCCGACACGTCCAGGGTATAGAAGCACGTGCCGAAGAAGCTGTCGGTCTTCTTGTAACGGTGGTTGAGCGTGTGCCAGTTAAAGCGCAGTTCCACCGTGTCGCCGTCTTGCGACAGGATTTCCAGGTTGGTCACCTGGTGGGTGGTGCGCGGTTCCGGCGTGCTCGCCCCGCTGCGCTCGGTCTTGATCCGGTAGACCCGGTCTTCCAGCCCGTCGCGGTTGGGGTAGTAGATCAACGAGATCTCGCTGTGCGGGTCGCGGGTGAGCTGGTCGTCGTCGTCCCAGGCGGGCATCCAGAACTCGGCGTCCTTGCGA
>NZ_JAKVTW010000070.1 GCF_022489065.1 Vreelandella neptunia
AGCAATAGAGCAAACGGTAGTTAATTTAGCTGCTACAGATTATAAAATCTGTGATGGCTGAATAACCGGGTCTGTAGCTCAGTTGGTTAGAGCGCACCCCTGATAAGGGTGAGGTCGGCAGTTCAAGTCTGCCCAGACCCACCAATTTGCGTGATACGTCGTTGCTTCACTACTCGCATAGCAGGCTATGCGTCGCACTGAAGCGCCTAGTCTCACACAAATTATATTTTATCCAGCACGGCGTTATTTTATGACTCGCATAGCAGGCTATGCTTCGCCATAAAATGTCTTGTTCTGAATAAAATTACCCGGAAAAGTTATGCGTTAATGGGGCCATAGCTCAGCTGGGAGAGCGCCTGCCTTGCACGCAGGAGGTCAGCGGTTCGATCCCGCTTGGCTCCACCATTACGTACTACCTCTTTACCTTAAATACCGTTTGTGAATGTTTCGTGACCACTGATAAGTCGCTGTGTTGTCGTAACTACTGTTTTAGTTATCGCACGCCGCCTTATCACTGTTCATTGAACAGCTGCTCTTTAACAATGTATATCATGCTGACAAGAACACTTCTTAGGAAGTGCT
>NZ_JAKVTW010000071.1 GCF_022489065.1 Vreelandella neptunia
TGATGATGACGGTTTCGGCGTTGCAGAAGAAGATCTTTCGCGCTTGGGAGAGCGTGGCACACGATTGGATGAACGCCGTCCCGGCTACGGCTTAGGCCTGTCGATTCTTGCGCAGTTAATTGCCCGCTACTCAGGGCACTCGCGCTTTGAGCGTAGTCCACTGGGTGGACTGCGCGTTACGGTTACGTTGCCTCTTGCAGTTGAAGTGATTAATTAATCACTATTCAGCTTTGATTCAGCTTCTTCCATCAAGATGGTGCCATTCATCATTGATGGGAGTTACACATGGCACGCTCAAGCATCATTTCTCACCCGCTTTCTCGCCGGCAGGTCCTAAAAGGCGGCGCTGCCCTAGGAATAGGTTCCGCTGCCGCAATGGGATTAACCCCCGCCTGGGCAAACCCCTGGGGCCGCAGCAATGTCTACGCGCAGGGCGTTGAAGAAGGGCCCGAGGTATCGCTGGCGATCCGCCGTGAATCGTTGCCTATTGACGGACAAGAAGCCCAACCAATTACCATTAACGGTACCAGTCCTGGCCCGCTGATTCG
>NZ_JAKVTW010000072.1 GCF_022489065.1 Vreelandella neptunia
CGGCCGCTACACCGCGCGCAGCATTATTCCCTCTGGCTACGGCGTGCCCGAAGGCGCCCCCACCGATGTGGTGCTCAAGTCACTGGGGCGCCACGGTGAACGCCCGGCGCATATTCACTACTTTGTCTCCGCCCCGGGCCACCAGCACCTGACCACCCAGATCAATCTGGCGGGCGACCCCTACACCTATGACGATTTCGCCTTTGCCACCCGCGAAGAACTGGTCGTGCCCGCCGAGCGGATTGAAGACCCCGCCGAGATCGCCAAGCGTGACCTGGAGGGCCCGTTCTCCCACGTGGTGTTCGACGTGGAACTGGCCCCCACCGACGCCGCCGAGCTGCAAGTCCGCCATGCCCGCCCACGGGCGAAAGAGGATGAGCAGGATCTTGCCAGCCAGCTCGCCGGAACCGCCAAGGTTTAACGCTCTATAGCCTCGCGCTGATGATGGCCTAACGCTCATCGTCTAACGCATCAGCGCTATTCCCAGGTTATGCCACCGTATTG
>NZ_JAKVTW010000073.1 GCF_022489065.1 Vreelandella neptunia
GGTATTTATTATGTCGCGCTGTTAGGTCTCGCTAAGACGGGCCAAGGGGAAGGCCCGCCTTGCTCAAGGTATAAGGGTTAAACCTTGGCGGTTCCGGCGAGCTGGCTGGCGAGATCCTGCTCGTCTTCTTTGGCGCGTGGTCGGGCGTGACGCACCTGCAGCTCAGGCGCCTCGGCGGGGGCCAGCGCCACATCGAACACCACGTGGGAGAACGGGCCGTCCAGGTCACGCTTGGCGATCTCGGCGGAGTCTTCAATCCGCTCGGCGGGCACGACCAGCTCTTCGCGGGTGGCAAAGGCGAAGTCGTCATAGGTGTAGGGATCGCCCGCCAGGTTGATCTGGGTAGTGAGGTGCTGGTGGCCCGGGGCGGAGACGAAGTAGTGAATATGCGCCGGGCGTTCACCGTGGCGGCCCAGGGACTTGAGCACCACATCGGTGGGGGCGCCTTCGGGCACGCCGTAGCCGGAGGGAATAATGCTGCGCGCGGTGTAGCGGCCA
>NZ_JAKVTW010000074.1 GCF_022489065.1 Vreelandella neptunia
AGGAGAGAGATCATGACCACACAGCTTGATCAGCTCGAAGCCCGCGTGCGCGGCGCCGTCCAGGACGACCCCGCCCAGGGCATCTTCCGCTGCCACCGCAGCATGTTCACCGACCCCGCCTTCTTCGAACTGGAGATGAAGCACATCTTCGAAGGCAACTGGGTATTTCTGGCCCACGAGAGCCAAATCGCCGAGCCGGGAGACTACTTCACCACCACCGTTGGCCGTCAGCCGATCGTCATCACCCGCGACAAGCAGGGCGAGTTGCACGGCCTGATTAACGCCTGCGCCCACCGTGGCGCCACCCTGTGTCGTCGTAAGCGTGGCAACAAAGGCACTTTTACCTGCCCGTTCCACGGCTGGACGTTCAAAAACGACGGCCAATTGCTCAAAGCCAAAAATGAGAAGAACGGCGCCTATCCTGACCAGTTTAAACAGGATGGCTCCCACAACCTCAAGCGCCTA
>NZ_JAKVTW010000075.1 GCF_022489065.1 Vreelandella neptunia
TAGCTGCTCCTGGATCCAGTCCTTATGTTGATAAACTGGGCGCACTTCCGGGTTGAGCAGACGGGTCCACAGCATCATGTGGCCGTTTTCGTAGGAGTAGAAGCCGCCTTTGCTTTTCGACCAGCCATCGGCATCAACGGCTTTGGTGCCACCGGAATCGTAATTGCGGCGTTCCATGGTGGAGGCGTAGTTCCAGTGCACGGAGCTGACGTGGTAACCGTCGGCGCCGTTTTCGGCCTGGAGCTTCCAGTTGCCGGTGTAGGTGTACGACGAGGTACCGCGCAGGATTTCCAGGCCTTCGGGGGCTTGGTCGACGATGTTGTCGATGACCTTGGTGGTTTCGCCGAGGTGCTGCTCAAGCGATTGAACGTCGTCACTTAGGCTACCGAACAGGAAGCCTTTGTAGTTCTCAAAGCGCGG
>NZ_JAKVTW010000076.1 GCF_022489065.1 Vreelandella neptunia
CAGCTGCTCCTGGATCCAGTCCTTATGCTGATAGACCGGACGCACTTCCGGGTTAAGCAGCCGGGTCCACAGCATCATGTGGCCGTTTTCATAGGAGTAGAAGCCGCCTTTGCTCTTCGACCAGCCGTCAGCGTCCACCGCTTTGGTGCCGCCGGCGTCGTAGTTGCGGCGTTCCATGGTGGAGGCGTAGTTCCAGTGCACGGAGCTGACGTGGTAGCCGTCGGCGCCGTTTTCGGCCTGGAGCTTCCAGTTGCCGGTGTAAGTGTAGGACGAGGTACCGCGCAGAATTTCCAGGCCTTCGGGGGCCTGGTCGACGATGTTGTCGATGATCTTGGTGGTTTCGCCGAGGTGTTGTTCAAGCGGGACGACATCGTCACTCAGGCTGCCAAACAGGAAGCCTTTGTAGTTCTCGAAGCGCGC
>NZ_JAKVTW010000077.1 GCF_022489065.1 Vreelandella neptunia
ATCCTGGATTCATAGAATAAGCGCAGCACTTTGGACCACAAGGTAGAGGCAGGAGGGCCAGCGCCGGTACCCTCTCTGCCTTACCTACCAAAGTGAAGCAGAGCATGGGATACCGACAACTGACCCAGATCCAACGATACCAAATTTTTGCCTATCTTGAGACCGGCATTAGCCAGCGAAAGATAGCTAAGGCCATTGGTGTCCATAGCAGCACCATTAGTCGCGAGATAAAGCGCAACGGTCTGACCAGTGGTTATGCGCCTGAACAGGCTCAATCGGCAAGTGATCAGCGCCGACGCACTGCCTGGAAAGTGACGAAGCGGCTGCCCAGCCTGATTCGCTGGGTCACTGACCAATTGATGGACGAATGGAGCCCTCAGCAAATCAGT
>NZ_JAKVTW010000078.1 GCF_022489065.1 Vreelandella neptunia
GTGGTTAAATTTGAAATTACTAACACCGGCAATCTAGAACACGAATTTGTGATTGGTAGCAAAGAAGCCCAAGAAGAACATCGCCAGATGATGCTAAACATGGCCAATGGCGGAGGCCATGACATGTCGAATATGGCACACGGTGAAGGCCACGATATGTCCAATATGTCAAACGGCGATGGTCACGATATGGCCAATATGAGTATGGAAGGCGTCACCATTGCGCCTGGTGAGACTGGGTCTCTATTATGGCGTGTTCCTGATAATGTTAACGAGCTAGAGTATGCCTGTAACATTCCCGGCCATTACGAATCCGGCATGTACGGCAATTTTTCTCTCTAATCTGACG
>NZ_JAKVTW010000079.1 GCF_022489065.1 Vreelandella neptunia
TGTAGTGGCATAGTGAATTTGGCCACCTAATTAGAGGTGCTAATATGCACCAAGACATCACTAGGTGGCAGTATGGCAACAAGACCAAAACGTAACTTTAGCCCTGAATTCCGGCTCGAAGCAGCACAGCTAGTCGTTGATCAACACTATTCGGTTCGAGAAGCGGCTGAAGCCATGAATGTCGGATATTCGAGCATGGATAAATGGGTTCGTCAGTTACGCCAAGAGCGTGATGGCCAAAGCCCTAAAGCAACGCCCATGACGCCCGATCAGCTCAGGATTCGCGAGCTTGAAAAGCGCATCCGTGACATTGAGATGGAAAAAGACATCT
>NZ_JAKVTW010000008.1 GCF_022489065.1 Vreelandella neptunia
TGGCCGGGTTGGCAAGAGGGTAAGCGCAAAAAAACAAAAAAGCGGCAAGAGGGTTTCCTCCTGCCGCAAACCACCGATCAGAACGCCTGACCAGAGAGTGCTCGTTGGCGTAACTTAATTCACGCCATTAGTACGACGTTTCAGATTTCAAAACCCAATCCGAAATCTTCACTAGAGATAGCCATGAGACTGGACGCACCCGCTTGGATCATCTGCGCATGCGCTTTTGTACGTGGCAGTAAACGTTGATAGTAGAAACGAGCGGTATTCACTTTAGCGGCATAAAAGGCTTTATCGTCACCCTCTAAAGAGGCAGATGCCTGCTTAGTAGCGCGAGCAAATAAGTAGGCCAGCGTGACATAACCGGAATACATCAGGTAATCAACGCTTGCCGCACCCACTTCTTCGCGGTCCTGCATCGCTTTCATACCCACACCCATGGTCAGCTCGCCCCACTCAGCATTTAGTTTCGCCAGCGGCTCGACAAACTCCTTAAGGGCTGGATTGTCAGCTTCGGTTTTGCAGAACTTATGGATCTCTTTGGTGAAAACCTTTAGCGACTCACCCTGGCTCATGAGCACCTTACGGCCCAGCAGATCGAGCGCCTGAATACCGGTAGTACCTTCATACAAGCGGGTGATACGTGCATCGCGTACCAATTGTTCCATGCCCCACTCTTTGATAAAGCCATGGCCACCATAAATTTGGACGCCTTCGTTGGTGCATTCAAAACCCACTTCAGTCAGGAAAGCCTTAACAATAGGCGTTAACAAGCCAAGCAGCGTTTCTGCTTGGTCTCGCTCTTCACCCGGCTCGCCGTGCTCAACCACATCAAGCATTTGCGCGGTATACAGCACCAGCATGCGCCCACCTTCAGCGAAGGCTTTCTGGGTCAACAGCATGCGGCGAACATCAGGATGAACAATAATCGGATCAGCAGGCTTTTCAGGTGCCTGCTTTCCTGACAAGCCACGCATCTGTAAACGATCGCGAGCGTAGCTCAATGAATTCTGGAAACTGGCCTCAATCAATCCTAGCCCTTGAATACCCACACCAAGACGCGCAGCGTTCATCATGGTGAACATGCACGCTAGCCCTTTATTGGGCGCGCCCACCAAGTAACCCGTTGCACCATCGAAATTCATTACACAGGTGGCATTACCATGAATGCCCATCTTATGTTCGAGCGAACCACAGCTAACGCCATTACGCTCGCCCACATTACCCTGGGCATCGGGCATGTACTTGGGTACTACGAACAGCGAAATGCCTTTTGAGCCTTCTGGCGCGTCCGGCAATTTTGCCAGGACAAGATGAACGATGTTCTCAGCCAGATTATGCTCGCCAGCAGAGATGAAGATTTTGGTACCTGTAATCGCATAGGCGTCACCCTCGATGGGCACCGCCCGCGTCTTAATCAATCCGAGGTCAGTACCACAGTGGGACTCGGTCAAGCACATGGTTCCCGTCCACACACCCTCGACTAATTTTGTGAGGTAGGTGGCCTTCTGTTCTTCAGTACCGTGATGACGCAGTGCATCAGCAGCACCATGGGATAGCCCTGGATACATTCCCCACGCCAAGTTGGTAGCGCAGATCATCTCCGATAGCATCATCGCCAGCGAAGGGGGAAGCCCTTGCCCGCCATGCGCTGGATCGGCCGCCAAGCTAGGCCAACCACCTTCTACATACTGCTGATAGGCTTCTTTAAAACCATTAGGCGCTTTTACTTCCCCCCCTTCTAACAGGCACCCTTCTGCATCACCACTTTGATTAATGGGCAACAGCACCTCGCGAGCAAAGCGTGCACCCTCTTCCAAAATGGCGCTGACAACGTCTGGCGATGCTTCGTCACCGCTTGGTAGGCGCGCGTAATGAGCGGGATAATCGAGCATTTCGTCCATAACGAAACGCATATCACGAATAGGGGCCTGATAGCTGGGCATCGCACTTCTCCTAAAATAGGGGGTTTGGAAGCCAATCAATGTATATTGACAGAAGGCTTTCAAACACATGTTTGAAAACTAGCGCGAGCGCACCTCAGAGTCAAGCGAGCGTTTGAATTAAGTCTTGAAACACTCTAGAACTTTGGTCGCCCACTGCGTAAACCCTTAGCCCTAATAATAAAAAACTCGCCAGCCAAAAGCCGACGAGTCGCTCTATTTCCTTTGTTACCTACCTATCCCCTACTTATTGACTACCTACTGCATGCGAATACCACCATCCAGGCGAATCAATTCACCGTTAAGCATTGGGTTGGTAATAATCTGCTCAGCTAGCTGGGCAAACTCATCTGGCCGACCGAGCCGTTTTGGGAATGGTACGGCGGCGGCTAACGCCTGGGCCGCCTCATCAGGAATCTCGCTCATCATCGGCGTTTCAAATACACCTGGGGCGATGGCCATGACACGAATCGCATGCCGCGATAACTCCCTTGCCGCAGGCAAGCTCATTCCCACTACGCCCGCTTTAGAGGCACTGTAAGCGCACTGCCCTACCTGCCCATCAAAAGCGGCGATAGAGGCAGTATTAATAATCACCCCGCGTTCGCCGCTCTCATTAGGCACATTTTTGGCCATTGCGGCGGCCGCGAGGCGCATAACGTTAAAAGTGCCGATCAAGTTGATATTGATGGTTTTGGCGTAGCTGTCTAAGTCCGCCGGATTCCCCTCACGATCCACCAGCTTAGCTACGCTAACAACGCCAGCACAGTGAACCACCCCCGAAAGCCCACGCTCACCACCCAGCGCTACCGCTGTATCAACCGCCTGCTGCATTTGTTCGGCTGAGGTGATATCCGCCAGGCACGCTTGAGCCTGATCCCCTAACTGCTCAGCATGGATTTTGACACTATCGTTCAGGTCGCATAAAACAACACGAGCACCAGCGGCGACTAGCCGTTCAGCGGTGGCGGCCCCGAGCCCTGAAGCAGCGCCCGTTATTAAAAACGTACTATCCTTAACCTGCATAACCGTATTCCCTGTAAGCGTTATGTTTATTTAGCTTCTTTGGCTTCTTCCGCCGCCTGGGCGCGCAATTTAAAGCGCTGTATCTTGCCGCTGGGCGTTTTAGGCAATTCATCAACAAACTCAATAATGCGCGGAAAGGCGTGGGTCGAAAGGCGCTCGCGAACTCGCTGTTTAATCTCATCAGCGAGCGCGTCACTTGCCTCATAGCCTTCACGCAGCACGATATACGACTTTATGACCTCGCCGCGAATCTCATCGGGCTGTCCCACGGCTGCTGACTCTGCGACAGCGGGGTGTGTCATCACACTATTCTCAACATCCGTTGGCCCAACCCGGTAACCTGCGGTGGTAATAATGTCGTCATCACGCCCGGCAAACTGGAAAGTACCGTCTTCATTACGGATAACCACATCGCCAGTCAGGTAGTAGCCCTCTACAAAGGGGTTCTTCTCTTGCCAGGTGTACCCTGGAAAGAAGTGCGCAGGTGAATTGTTGATATCCACAGCAAGGACACCCGGCTCGCCAGCGGGCAGCTCTTTATACTCCGCGTCCAAAATCGCCAAGCGATATCCTGGCATCGGTACGCCCATTGCCCCCACATGCTTTAAATGGTCAAGCGCATGATGGTTATTACACGTCATGCCGGTTTCGGTCTGGCCGTAGTGATCCATGACGGGGCAGCCCAACGACCTCTCTACCCAGCTTACTACTTCAGTGTTTAGAGGTTCCCCCGCCGAACTAGCTGCACGCAGTTCCAGCGTTTGATAGGCGTCATCAAACAGCCCTGACGCCTTCATTAGCCGGTAAGCAGTCGGCGCCGCGGCAAAATTAGTAATGTGATGGCGCTTCATAAACGCCAGCGCGCCTTCGGCGCTGAACCCTGCCTCGCAAAAGTGGGTGGTCACGCCAAGTAAAAGTGGGCCGGTAATCGCATAGTACAAACCATACGCCCACCCAGGGTCAGCCATATTCCAGAAGCGGTCATCGTCACGTAGGTCAATGGCAAGTTCCATATAGATTGCAAAAGCCGTCATACCCGCCAATGGCACGGCAACCCCTTTGGGCTTGCCCACGGTGCCAGAGGTGAACATTTGCAAAAATGGCTGCTCTGGGGAAAGCCTGGGCGGCTTATCGCTCATTGACGTATGCGTCAATGCAGCTTGCCAATCTTGATCATCCGCATGCTCGCTGGTAGCACCTCCGACGGCTAATACCTGTGGGCACTGGCTTAAACCATCAAATTTATAGCGATTGGCGTGATCAGTAATCACTAGTTTGGTATCTGCTCGCCCTAACCGATAGTCAACGGCATCAGAGCCAAACGCGGTAAACAGCGGCTGATAAACCGCACCAATGCGCCAGGTTGCCAATACCGCAATCAATAGCTGGGGTGAACGCGGCAGCATGCAGGCAATTCGATCGCCCTTCTCCAGCCCTTGCGCTTGAAACCAACCCGCTAATTTAGCGCTCTGCTCGTCAAGCTCGGCATACGTCAGGGTATGCAGATCACCCTGCGTATCTTCTTGTACAAGCGCCAGCACATCGCCGCGCCCTTCCCGCACATGACGCCCACAACAGGCCTCAAAGGCATTAAGCATGCCATCCTGATGGTCATCCAGCCGGGCAATCACGCTATCAATGGAAAAATTTTCAAGGTAGTGCTGATAGTCGGGCAGTGGTTGTTGTGTCGCTGTCATGATGGCTCTCTAATGTGGTTGATAATTGTTGTTGGATAATGCTTTTGGAAATTGTTGTTAGTAATGAGCGCAAAGCAGTACAGGTAGGTGGTAAGCAAGGCTGCTAAAATCATCCGTTGACGTTAACGGAAACTTTAAGTTAAAAGCAACGCTAAAAGTAATCGTCTCAGAGAGCAAGCACTCTGATGGATTAAAGCGTTAGACGTTGGTAGGAGCTGTATAAAAGAGGTGGTTCAAGTAGGCGTAGGCATAATCATAGCGACTAGCTCGTCAGCGAGATCATCGGGTGAGCGGGAGCCATTAGGATCGTACCAGCGCACGGTCCAATTTAGCGCTCCTAGCACAAAACGCGAGACTAGAAAGCGGTCTCCGTGGATCAAGCCTGCTTCTAAAGCATCGTCGATGACAGCCACCCACAACGCCTCGTAAGCATCGCGTAAATGACTTAGATGGGCACTCGCTACAGGATCGAGTCGACGCCACTCAAAGAGCGCCACTACATGGGCATTACGATCGGTAAAAAGCGTTTCCAGGTGGGCACGGGCCATAGCGCGAAGGCGCACTTCAGGCTCAGCGCCACTGTTCTCAAGTGCTTTACGCGCAATCAACAAGGCATTTTGAGTGCCCTCCTCAATAACCGCAGCGAGAATTTCCTGCTTGTCTTTAAAATGATGAAACAGGCTCCCGGACTTGATACCCATTTCCTGCGCCAGCATACGCACAGTGGTGCGGTCAAAGCCCTCTTGGACAAATAGCTGGGCGGCAAGGCGCGTCAACTCCTTGCGGCGAGGTGATGCATTCATTACATTCATGTCATTTACACTAGCGCTTGCTTGGTTACTCTGGAGAAAACCACAGCACCGCCTACGGGTCAACGTATCACCCACTACTCAACCTGATAATCACAATAAACCTGAAGGAGATTGACCATGACCAACCCCACCGATGTGGTATTTCTCGCCGCCAAACGCACCCCGATGGGTGGCATGATGGGCAGCCTTTCGAGCATGTCGGCACCCGAGCTTGGTGCCATAGCTATCAAGGCAGCGATTGAAGATGCCGGTATCGACCCTGCTGCCATCAGCGAAGGCATTATGGGCTGCGTGCTCCCAGCGGGCGTTAAACAGGGCCCAGCACGCCAAGCAATGCGCCAAGCAGGCATTCCAGATGCTAATGGCGCCACCACTATTAACAAGCTGTGCGGTTCCGGCATGAAAGCAGCCATGCTTGCCCACGACTTAATCAAAGCAGGCAGCGGTGATATCTTGCTGGCGGGGGGAATGGAGTCCATGTCAAACGCCCCGCACATGCTGACAAAAGCACGCGGCGGCTATCGCCTGGGCCACGGCGAGCTCAAAGACCATATGTTTTTGGATGGGCTGGAAGACGCCGAAACGGGCAAACTAATGGGCGTGTTTGCCCAGGACGTGGCCACAGAACGCGGCTATACCCGCGAGCGACTGGACGATTTTGCCATTGCCTCGCTTGAGCGTGCCATGGCGGCCACTAACGCGGGCCACTTAAACGCTGAGATGGCGCCTGTTTCTGTCACCACTCGCCAGGGTGAAACCCTTGTCGAATACGATGAGCAGCCGTTTCAGGCAAAACTCGACAAAATTCGCCAGCTCCGGCCTGCTTTCGCCAAAGATGGCACCATTACCGCCGCCAACGCCAGCTCGATTTCAGATGGCGCTTCTGCATTGATTTTAGCCAGCCAGGAAGCGGCAGATCAGCACGGTATTAAGCCCTTAGCACGCATGCTGGGTCACACTACCCATTCACGCCACCCAAGCGAGTTCACCATCGCGCCGGTGGGAGCAATTGAAAAGCTGATGAAGAAGCTAGGCTGGGGCGTTAATGATGTCGATCTGTTCGAGATTAACGAGGCCTTTGCTGTCGTCACACTGATGGCCATGGATGATCTGGGCCTCCCCCATGACAAAGTGAACGTATTTGGCGGCGCCTGCGCTCAAGGCCATCCGATTGGCTCTACCGGCTCACGGATTATCGCTACGTTAATTCATGCGCTGCGCACGAAAGGTGGTAAACGCGGCATTGCAAGCTTGTGTATTGGCGGTGGCGAAGCGACTGCCGTTGCCGTCGAGCTCATCGATTAACCCATACCCCTAAAAAGCTAACATGAAGTGGGCACCGCGCCCTGGCGCTATAACGCCAGGGCGTTTTTCCATAACGCAGCAAACAGCCACGCAAGCCCCAACATAGGCAGTGACCAGCGATGAAACTCTGTCCAGATCCCCGGCTGGCGAGCCAAGCGCAGGGCAATCAAATTAGCCATCGAGCCTATCGCCAAACCAAAACCGCCTACACTTACGCCCCAGGCAAGTGGTTGCCACTCGCTCTGCTGAGTAAGCAACAGCGTTGCCGGTACGTTGGATACAGCCTGTGAGAGCAGCACGCCAACGCTGATATCGCCACCTGGCCATTGTCGCATTACGTTAATCGCCTGCTGAACGACGTTTAACTCGCCGATGACACTTAAATTGATGAACATTAATACGAACACGACCAGCAATAGCCAATCAATACTGAACACCGCTCGCCGGGCTACCAATAACATCGCTAGCAGAACACCTACCATCGCAGGCAACACCCAGCCCATGTCGACCGCAATCAAAAAAAGCGGGTAGCCGATTAGCGCCGCCCATAGCGGCTTTTGTTGCCGCGTTGTTGCCTCCACGGACGCTGCCTCCAAGCGTATTGACGCTTTTGGAAACGCAAAGGGAACAAGGAGTAAGAGCAGCAGCATAAGGCCCACTCCTAGCGGCAGCATTACCCATAAAAATTCGCCAAAGCCAATGCCTGAAAGCTGCCATAAATAAAGATTTTGCGGGTTACCAATCGGGCTCAGCGATGACCCTGCATTCACCGCCAGCGCCTCAAACACAATTAATCGCCCAATGGGCAGCGCAGCCATGCTGGCTAGGCTAAGCGTCAGCGGCACCACGATAAACAGTGCTACATCATTAGTGACCACTGCGGAGAGCAAACCAGAAAACAGCACCAAACCAACTGCTAAGCGTCGTTCGCCTCTCAGATGGACTAACAACTGACGCCCCCAGAGCGTTAAATATCCACTGAGCTCTAGCGCGCGGCTAAGCAGCATAAGCCCGGTCAGCACCGCAAGCGTTGTCCAATGAATCCGCTCGGCCATGTCAGCCAGTGACTGGGGCTGCAGCCACCACAAAACGCCCCATAGGCCGCTCATTGAGAGTAGCATAGGGTCGTTAAGTAAACGCTGAGAGAAAAAGACGATGGGCGTGATGAGCCGTTGGATCAATAGCAAAACAGTAGATACTCAGAGAAAACCGCATGATAGCGCTGACTGCCTCTGAATAAACATAAATTGTTGATTTCAGAATTTTAAGCGGACGTCATAACATCATTTTGAGGATTGCGCTGCCTCTCAGTATCAGGAAAAGCAGTGTGTTGATGGCTAAGTTGCTCCCATTCAGGATATTCAGCATTGCCATCACCGATATCAGCCAAACGTGTTTCAGCACCGTCCTCCGCGACACTAAATTGCCCAGCAAACTCACGCATTTGCAACGCTTCCTGGGATAACATCTCAGCGCTTTCGGATGCTTGATTGACTAAGCTCAGGGTGTCTTGTGTAGTGGTATCAATTTGCGCCACCGCTTGATTCACCTCTTCAATTCCGCGCCGCTGTTCCTCAGAGGCATTGGCTATTTGAGCCATCAACGTATTCACGTTACTAGCAGCCTGCATAATCGAGCGCGTATGTTCACCAGCCTGCTGAGACAGCACGCTACCCTGTTGGACACTCGCACTCGACGCTTCAATGCGCGACCGAATCTCGCTGGCAGCATTGGCACTCCGCGTTGCCAGCGCACGTACTTCATTAGCCACCACCGCAAATCCTCGACCATGTTCGCCAGCACGCGCCGCTTCAACCGACGCATTCAGCGCTAATATATTGGTTTGGAAAGCAATGCTTTCAATCATGCGAATAATGCTTTGAATCTCTTCGGAGTGATTATTGATCGCCTCCATGGTGGCGATAAACTGGGTAATCACCTCATCACCCTGCTGCGCTTTGTAGGAGACATCAGCGGTTGACTGATTAACATGCGCCGCGCTTTCAGCATTCTGGTTCACCGTGGCCGTTAGCTGTTCCAAGCTCGCCGCCATTTGCTGCAAAGCTGATACTTGAGTGTCGGTTTGGCTCGCTAGGAGTTGGTTCTGCTCGGTCATCTCCTGACTGTTGCTATATACCTGCTGGCTACTCACATTAAGTCGATTAACCGTGGCCGTCAGAGAGTGCTGCATCTTATCTAACTCACTGAATAGCTGACCAATCTCGTTGGTTGAGTGCGCTGTTACAGGCGCGGAGAGATCACCGTTCGCAATGCGCTGGAAGTGCCCAGTGATCGCTTTCAATGGGCGAAGCACATTTTTACGCACCCCCCAAGCGACCACCAACACCACCAATAGCGCCGCACCGATTACGGCGATTACGCCCCAAAACAGCAGTGATGAGACTTGCTCAAAGCGCACAAGCAAGCCGTTACCCCGCTGGGTAGAAGCGCTAAAAAAAGCCTCGGCACTTTGCACAAAGTGTTGGCTGCTATCATCCACTCGCGACTCACCCGAGAAGAAACCGGCTATGTCACGCTCTTCAAGCATCATCATCTGAAGATTAAGATTATTGTTAACGAATGATTGAAAGTTCGTCGCTAATTGATCAACCAGCACCTGTTGATCAGCTTCAAAATCGCTCGCTGCAAATTGAGCAAAGTGCTCAGAGGCCGAATCAAGCAGCCGCTGAGCTTCTTCTATCAAGGGATCAGGTCGATCAAACGAAGGGGTACGGATTAGCTCGGCCGCACGGTTCATCTGAATACGGGCACGCAATAGTTGAGAATAGGCACTATCGAGGTTGCTAATTTGCGCCATATCCCGCTCGTGAAGCGAGGTAAAGGCCTCACGACCAAAATGGTTAGCGAACAGGCCTAATGCACCGATGACGACAACCAAACCACTGAACGCTAACAACACAAGCGTCCAACTCGCTTTGACGCTTAAATTATTAATCCACTTCATATCGCCCTGCCCCTTTTAGTAAGATTAAACAGCCTTATGAAGGGGCAACCAAAGCCGCAGGCGACGACGAATTTCTAGTAACGCTTGCTCATATGCATCTGACTTGCCGATTAGGCGAGGATCACGAATATCCCAGAACAACACTTCCCCCGCCTGACCTTGCCAATCCCTGCAGGCTTGCTGCGCCTTATCACACAGCACTATGACAAAATCAAACGTCTCGCTCTCAAACTCATCCAACGATTTGCTGCGCAAGCCTTCAGTGGGAAGCCCTTGTTTGCGCAACGCCTCAAGCGTCAGTGCATGTGGTTCATCGGGCTCAGAACCCGCACTAAATGCGTCAAAACGATCATCTGCCATATGGCGAAGCAGCGCCTCCCCCATTAACGACCGTGCAGAATTGGCATTGCAGAGAAACAACACGCGACGCTTAGACATAAATAAATAGCCTCTAATGTAATTAACAGCTACCACTTTACGCGGGGTTCATGACGGCAATATTGCAGCCTGAAGGCGACGCTAGAAATATACGGAAAAACGTATATCATGGAGTAACTAATCTAAAACGCTCTAAACAGGTAGCCATCATGTCGCCGCTAAACAACCTACCCAACCTAGCTGATTTACCCAACATCGATACCGCGCTTTTTGAGCGGCCTAGCATTGAGCGCCTGGGCATTCCACAAAGCGCCGAGCATGCACCTAAAATATTGTTGTTATACGGCTCTTTGCGCGAACGCTCGTTTAGTCGTTTGACCGTTGAGGAAGCCGCACGCCTACTGACCGCCATGGGCGCAGAAACGAAAATTTTTGACCCTAAAGGATTGCCGTTACCGGATGCTGAAGATGCCAGCCACCCTAAAGTGGATGAGCTACGCACCTTAGCCCAATGGGCCGAAGGGATGGTGTGGTGCTCACCAGAACGTCATGGCGCAATGACCGGCATCATGAAAGCGTAAATAGATTGGATCCCGCTTTCGCTAGGTGGCGTGCGCCCTACCCAAGGCAAGACATTGGCAATCATGCAAGTATGTGGCGGCTCGCAGTCCTTCAATACGGTTAATCAGCTGCGCATTCTTGGGCGCTGGTTGCGCATGCTGACAATTCCCAATCAATCGTCAGTGCCGAAAGCCTTTATGGAATTTGACGAAAACGACCGAATGAAACCCTCTCCTTTCTATGACCGTATCGTGGATGTCATGGAGGAGTTGGTGAAATTTACGCTGTTGGTGCGCGAACGCAGCGACCTGCTCACGGATCGCTATTCAGAACGCAAAGAGAGCGCTGAAGACGTTTCCAAACGGGTTAATCAACGCGCTATTTAAAAAGGATCTTCACATGTCAGCATTGGACGATCACGCTTCACCCTCTACCTCAGAAGGAATGGGTAACTTCGAGCGCTACCTCTCGCTTTGGGTGGCACTGGCCATTGTGGCTGGCATCTTACTGGGACAATTTATACCAGCGGTACCGGAAACACTTTCGCGCTTTGAAGTGGCACAGGTATCGATTCCGGTAGCCGTGCTTATCTGGGCGATGATTTTTCCTATGATGGCGCAAATTGACTTCACCTCACTGCTGGGCGTAAGGCGCCAGCCTAAAGGTTTGATTATTACCACGACGGTTAATTGGCTGATCAAACCCTTCACGATGTTCGCCATTGCCTGGCTCTTCCTAATGGTGATCTTTCGGCCCTTTATCCCCGCCGAGGTAGCCAGCCAATATCTAGCGGGCGCTATTCTGCTGGGTGCAGCGCCGTGCACCGCCATGGTGTTCGTGTGGAGCTATTTAACCCGTGGGGATGCCGCTTACACCCTGGTACAAGTGGCGCTTAATGATCTGATCATGCTGTTCGCATTTGCCCCCATTGTGGTCTTCCTACTGGGCATCTCCAATATTCAAGTCCCCTGGGACACTGTCGCCCTGTCAGTGGTGCTGTATATTGTGATTCCGCTGGCGGCAGGCTATATAACGCGCCAAACCCTGATCAAAAAGCGTGGCGCAGAATGGTACGACAACGTCTTTATGAAGCGCGTGGGCCCAATTACCCCGATTGGCTTGATCATCACCTTAGTGCTGCTGTTTGCCTTTCAAGGCGAGGTTATTCTCAATAATCCGCTGCATATCGTATTGATCGCGATTCCGCTGATTATTCAAACGTTTTTGATTTTCTTTATTGCCTATGGCTGGGCTAAAGCCTGGAAGTTGCCACACAACATTGCCGCACCTGGGGCGATGATTGGTGCAAGTAATTTCTTTGAGCTGGCAGTGGCAGCCGCCATTGCGCTATTTGGCTTACAGTCGGGGGCGGCGCTGGCCACGGTTGTCGGCGTATTGGTCGAAGTGCCATTGATGTTGGCGCTGGTAAGAATTGCAAATAAGACCCGCCACCATTTTCCAGCAGACGCATATTAATCGGGAGTAAGCGCTATGGCTCACTATTTGGTATTTCTCGGTTCAACCCGCACCTGCACGCCACCCTCACCCGCCCGACTCGGCGAGCGGGTGGCAAAAGCCTGCGAGCGTTTGCTGTCATCGTTGCCCAATACCACGGCTGAGATTATTGACCCGCTATCGTTGTCGCTGGAAGCGCCTTTCAGGCCCCTCTTTGCTTATGCAAAAGCCGACGCACCGAATGATTTAGCTCAGCTTGCTGACAAAATCAGTGGCGCCGACGGTTATGTGATGGTTAGCCCCGAATACAATCATTCGATGAGCCCAGCGCTAAGCCATCTGCTTAACCACTTTGGCGCATCACTATTTGCGTTTAAGCCTAGCGCTATCGTGACCTATTCGATGGGCCAGTGGGGTGGCGTTCGCGCCGCCGTCGCAATGCGCTCGTTTCTTTCGGAGCTTGGTTGCCTACCCGTCTCCGCCATGGTGCACATACCCAAAGCGCAGGAAACGCTTACCGATGAAGGCCACTTTACTGAGGATCAGGAGCGCTGGGAAAGTTACTTTGGGCGAACGCTGGGCCAACTAATGTGGTGGGCAGAAGCCGCGGCGAGCTATAAAAATCACGTTGATCCCGCCCACGTGTCGCCCGCCTTTAAAACCGCTCCGTCACAGCGGAATGCGCCCGGGAGTGAAAGACGTGAGTAACAAGATGGGGCATGTCATCAATATCGACAGCAATGCGTTGGCATTTATTAAAGAGAGAGGAGGAACAACCACGGTTCACCTTTCAACAAGGCAAGAATGCTGCGGAGGAAGTGCCAGTGTTGCCGTAGCCCACGCATGTCATCCTGTGAATCCGCAGCACTTTCATTGCTACAATCAAGACAACGTTACCATCTATATTTCCCCCGAACTTACCAATGAAAATTTACGCCTTGGGATTGATGGCTGGTGGAAATTACGTCGCTTATACATTGATGGTGCCCCCATAAAAGCTTAGGCCGCTACCTTTTGATGGCCTTTGGAAACGCGAACACATAGCAGAGCAAGCGTTGCCAGTAGCATTAAGCCTGTTGTCAGCCAGAGAGCGCCAGCGCCTCGTTGCTCTATCAATAAGCCAAACAGCAAAGGTGCAAGAGCTTGCATCGCTCTGGCAGGGGCAATAATAATCCCTTGACGACGACCAAAACCTGTAGGCCCAAAGAGTGCTAACGGCAGAGTCCCGGATGCAATCGTCATCATGCCATTGCCAGCCCCATGCAGTAGCGCAAAGCCTGCGGCGGGCATACCAAATATTGCTAGCAGTGCGGCCCCTAATGGATGGAGCGTTGTTGCCACACGCGCCGCCACTAGCGGGTGCAAATGGCGTAACAAAGCAAACTCACCTAGCCGCGCAGCCACCTGGGCAGGGCCTACCAATGCAGCCGCGGCCACGGCAACTGAGAGTGATACACCGGTTTCTTGTAACAGCCTAGGAAGGTGAGCCGCCATCGCCGTTGACACAAACCACCCGGCTGCAAACACAAAAGCTAACAGCACCATGGCCACACGGGGCCGCTCAGGCGGTTGAACTGGATGCTCTTCTTTATCTTCTGCGTGGCTACTCTCCGCCTTTGGTAAAAGCGCGTTAAGCGGCAGCCCTATAAAGATATGCAGCATCGCCCAAGCGGCACAGGCCGCCCGCCAACCCCACTCATTCTCTATAAGTGCCGTTAGTGGCCAACCGATAGTGCTGGCAAACCCTGCCAATAGCGTCACACCAGTAATGGATGAACGAGCGCTGCGACCTAATAGCCGCCCCAAGGTGGCAAAGGCCGCATCGTATAAGCCCATCGCCATGCCTATGCCTGTGATTAGCCATGCGAGCATTAGAGTGGACACACCTTGAGACAGCGCCATTATGGCTAGGCCAAGAGCTATGACACCGTTAGAGGCCATCAACACGCCTCGCCCACCGTGCATATCAATCCAACGGCCAACGCTGGGGCCCAGTATAGCGGTTAATAGCAAGGCTGCTGAGAACGCTGCAAACACCCAACTGGGTGGCATTCCTAACTCACGGGTCATGGGCACCGCCAAGATAGCGGGTAAATAGTAGCTAGATGCCCAAGCCAGGGTTTGCGTACTCCCCAGCGTTAGCGTTAAACCAAAATTGGGCGAAGAGCGAATCATGCGGTTTGTCTAGGTAGTGCCAGTGCCAGTGCCATTAATGAGCTTGCAGCGACTAAAGCCGCTGATACCCAAAGGCAGGCACTTAGACCGTAAGCCATATAGAGCCAGCCTGATAATAGCGTGCCGACTAAACGCCCCATGGCGTTGGCCATATAGTAAAAACCGACATCCATAGAGACGCCATCGGCGCGGGCAAAGTGAACAATTAAATAGCTGTGCCAGCTGGAGTTAATCGCAAACAGTACCCCAAACGCGAGTAGCCCGACCACTAACCAACCTACTTGCGCTAACGGCAGCATCGCCAACAAAAAGGCCAGCACCGCCAACGCGGCAGCCCACCCGGCCGTCAGCACTCGTACATCGCCTTTGATCAATCGGGTCAGTTTGGGCGCTTGGGTTTGCACCCCGCCATAGCCGATCACCCACACCGCCAGTAGCCCGCCCACGGTCCAGTGCGTCCAGCCGTGCTGCTCGTATAAAAATACCGGCAGAGCTACGACAAACCACACATCCCGCGCCGCAAACAGACAAAAACGCGCGGCGGAAAGCACGTTTATCGCACGTGATTTTGAGAAGATTTCTGAGAATTTCGGCTTCACTTTCTGGCGGCCTAGATCTGCCTTGAGCCGGAATAGCGAAAGCAGCAGCACACCGCCAAGCATCACCGCCATCACAAACACAGCAGCCTGAAAGCCAATCAACGTCAACAGTAGCCCGCCGAAAAAAAAGCCCAGCCCCTTTAGCGCATTTTTAGAGCCGGTCAGCATCGCTACCCAGCGGTAAAGCGAGCTATTGGCGTTAGCGCTCTCTTTGGGCACCAGTACCTTAACGGCGCTTTTAGCGCTCATTTTATTAAGGTCTTTAGCAATGCCCGACAGCGCCTGAGCGGCCATTACCCAGGCAACGGTCAGCAGGCTAGCGGGCACCATCAGCATAGCGAGGGCAATAATTTGTAGCCCAAGCCCCACATTCATGGTGCGATTGAGCCCCAACCGCGCGCCCAACCAGCCGCCAACCAAGTTGGTCACTACACCAAAGGCTTCATAAAACAGAAACAGCATGGCGATGGCTAACGGCGAGTAGCCCAACTGGTGGAAGTGCATCACCACCAGCATGCGCAGCGCGCCATCGGTAATCGTAAACGCCCAGTAGTTGCCAGTAATCAACATGTACTGGCGCACTTCAAACGGGAGCGCCCTTATGCGTGCCAGCATTGGTTCAGCCACGAGCCACCTGCTTACGCCCGACTTTTAGCGCCAGCTCGGCGGTACGGTTGGCATACCCCCACTCATTGTCGTACCAGGCATAGAGTTTCAGCTGCGTGCCATTGACCACCATGGTCGAAAGCGCGTCAATAATGGAGCTGCGTGGATCGGTACGGTAATCAATCGACACCAGTGGGCGCTCTTCATAGCCAAGAATACCCGCAAGCTCGCCATCCGCCGCGGCCTTCAGCGCAGCGTTCACCTCTTCCACGGTGACTGATCGCTCAAGTTCAAACACCATATCGGTCAGCGAAGCGTTGGCTAGCGGCACGCGAATCGCATGACCGTTTAGCTTGCCTTCCAGCTCGGGGAAAATGGCGGTAATCGCTTTTGCAGAACCGGTCGTGGTGGGGATTAAGCTCATGCCGCAGGCACGGGCGCGGCGAAGATCTTTATGCGGCGCGTCGAGAATCGTTTGGGTGTTGGTGATGTCGTGCACCGTGGTCATGGAGCCGTGGCGGATACCAAACGTTTCCTGGATCACTTTAACCACTGGCGCCAAGCAGTTAGTGGTACAGCTGGCGGCGGTGACAATCCGGTGCTGAGCGGGATCGTAAAGATGATCGTTAACCCCGAGCACCACATTAAGAACGCTTGGCTCTTTTACCGGTGCGCTGACCACTACCCGCCCTACCCCTTGATCAAGGTATGCCTGCAGCTTTTCGGTGGTTTTCATTTTGCCCGAACACTCGATCACTACATCGCAGCCAGACCAGTCGCTGTCACCAATGGCTTTATTGGTACTGAACGCTATCGGTTTGCCATCAACAACAATACTACCTTCCTGGGCGGAGATGCCGTTACCAGGCGCCCAGTGGCCGTGCACCGAGTCAAACTCCAACAAGTGCGCAAAGATGGCCGCATCGCCGCCGGGGTCATTAACGCGGATAAGCTCGACATCACCCGCTGCAACGTCGTCCCAAAGAGCGCGCAGCGCCAACCGTCCAATACGGCCTAAGCCGTTGATACCGATACGTACTGGCATAGTGAATTTCCTCCGCGAATAATTATCAAGCTTAGAGCATAACGCCAATATATATGTTTTTACATATATACTGACTTAAAAAAATGCCCTATTTGGCAGGCCTGCCAGCATGGCAGGCCTGCATGTCAAAATAACGCTTAACCGTAACGACCAGAAATATAGTCTTCGGTTTTTTTCTTAGCGGGGGTTGAGAACATTACTTTGGTGTCGTTGTACTCAATGATTTCCCCCAGGTGGAAGAACGCCGTATAGTCAGCCACCCGCGCTGCCTGCTGCATATTGTGGGTCACGGTGATGATGGTGAACTCCTCCTTCAACTTGTCCATCAAGTCTTCGATGGTTGCCGTTGAAATCGGATCAAGCGCCGAGGTTGGCTCATCCATCAGGATCACATCAGGCTGTACCGCAATAGCGCGAGCGATACACAAGCGCTGCTGTTGGCCGCCTGATAGCGAGGTTCCGGGTTCTTGTAACTTATCTTTCACTTCGTTCCATAGGCCCGCACTGCGCAACGCTTTTTCAACCAGCTCATCCTGCTCGGCTTTACGGCTTACCAAATCGTGCATGCGTGGCGCGTAAGCCACATTTTCATAGATCGACTTCGGGAATGGGTTTGGCTTTTGGAATACCATTCCTACTCTGCGGCGTAGCGCTACTTCATCCATTTTGGGAGCATTGACGTCCCGCCCATCCATCTCAACCAACCCTTCGGTGCGCACGCTAGGAATCAGATCGTTCATGCGATTGAGGCAGCGTAAGAAGGTCGATTTACCACAGCCGGAAGGGCCAATCAGCGCCGTCACATTTTTCTGGAACAGATCAATATTAAGGTCATTTAACGCTTGGTTTTTGCCATACCACAGGTTCAAATCGCGAACCCGGATGCTCAAATCGTGGCAGGCCTGGTCATTACGCGTGTAGGGCTGCCCAACGGCGGGTTCATGCTGGTCGTTCACTACGGGGGCTTGGCTATTCATAGTCATGTCCTCTATCGCGCTGGCCTACCAGCGACGCTCAAATTTCTTACGTAACACAACGGCGAAGGCGTTGAGTGAGATGAGTATGGTGAGTAGAACCAAAATACCGCCGGCTGTTTTCTCGACGAACGCCTGTTCAGGTTCACCCGACCACGTAAATATTTGCGCAGGCATAACGGTGGCTGCATTGGTAAATGAAGCGCCGACATCAGGGATAAAGGCCACCATACCGACAATTATTAACGGTGCGGTTTCCCCCATCGCCTGAGCAAGACCAATAATAGAGCCGGTCATAATGCCAGGCATGGCTAATGGCAGAACATGATCACGCACTACTTGCCAGTTCGAACAGCCAACACCAAAGGCAGCGTGACGAATGGAATCCGGGACGCTGCGCAATGCCGTACGTGTTGAGATAATAATCACCGGTAGCGTCATTAAGGCCAGCGTCATACCACCCGCTAATGGTGAAGAGCGCGGGACGCCAAAGAAGTTGATAAAGATTGCCAGACCCAGCAGACCAAACAGAATAGACGGAATCGCGGCTAGGTTATTAATATTAATTTCAATCGCTTGGGTGATGCGGTTATCCGGCGCAAACTCTTCCAAATAAACCGCAGTCATCACCCCGATAGGGAACGAGATTAATAGCGTCACGATCATGGTCATCACGGTGCCAACCACTGCCGAGAGAATACCTGCATTCTCAGCTATTTTTGAATCTCCGGATCCAAAAAAGGTGCTATTGAAGCGAAGGTCAACTTGGCCCGCTTCGACACGCTCATCCAGCGCTGCCTGTTCTTCTTCACTCAGACGGTGCCGGTGTCCCTTCAAATACTGGTCGACCTCACTGTTTGCCAACACCCACTGCGCTTCGCTGGTGCCAATCATCTCAGGATTGTTGCGCAATTCCATAGGAATCACTCGCACCACGGTACGACTGATTAAAGGTAGCAGCTCTTGATCAAACGCCTGCCGCCCATCGCTTTCCGCTTCTTCAGTGTAACTAATCTCGGTCTGGATATACGCCTGTTGAAAGGCTGGTAAGCCTTTGCTTAACATATCGGCAAAAAACAGAATCAGAAACAGGCCTGCTAAGCCTAACGAACCCATAGAGATCCATTTAAGGCGGGCAGACTTACGGTGACGCCGCTTTAGCTGCTGGCTGATTTCGTCAAAAGTATGGCTCATCGAAACAGTTCCTCAGCGTTACAGGTTATTCACGCGGTATTTTTCGCGGAAACGACGGATCATCAGCACAGACACCAAGTTCAGTGCGAGAGTGACAGCAAATAGAACCAAGCCAAGTGCAAAGGCAGACAGTGTCTCCGCGCTTTCAAACTCTTGATCCCCTGTTAAAGCCGCCACAATTCGCACAGTCACCGTGGTCATATCTTCCAACGGATTGGCCGTAAGGTTGGGACGCATGCCGGCTGCCATGACCACGATCATGGTTTCACCCAGCGCACGCGACATGCCTAAGAGTGCCGCTGAAATAATCCCTGGCAGAGCAGCAGGAATAACCACATCTCGAATGGTTTCACCTTTGGTCATACCTAATGCCAGCGACCCTTGGCGCATACTATCGGGCACAGAGTTGATCACATCGTCAGACAGCGACGAAATGAATGGGATGATCATAATGCCCATCACGACACCTGGGGCGACGGCATTGTTATAGGAAGCATCAAGCCCAAAAAAACCAGCGATGTTGACGATAATGGGCGCTACCGTAATCGCGGCAAAAAAGCCGTAAACCACGGTAGGAATACCCGCTAGAACCTCAAGTACGGGTTTGGCAACTGTACGCACGTTACGCGGTGCATACTCGGACATGTAAATCGCGGAGAGCAGGCCTATAGGAACAGCGACCAGCATTGCGATAGCGGTAATCATAAAGGTGCCGGCAAATAGCGGTACCGAGCCAAACTCAGCCCCACTACCATCGCCACGGCCGGCTGACGCTAAAAAGCTCGCGCCTGGATTCCAGGTGGTGCCGGTAATGAACTCCCAGAAGCTGTGCATTTGGAAAAAGCGCAGCGCCTCAGAAATAATCGAAAACAGAATGCCGAACGTAGTGAAAATAGAGATTAACGCTGCCCCGGCCAAGACCATGCGGATGACCCGCTCAA
Organism: Vreelandella neptunia; assembly: GCF_022489065.1. GTDB lineage: Bacteria > Pseudomonadota > Gammaproteobacteria > Pseudomonadales > Halomonadaceae > Vreelandella > Vreelandella neptunia_A. Next base: position 19,677 of record NZ_JAKVTW010000008.1, read on the forward strand.
TGGCCTGACGGGCGTGAAAATCAGGTTTAACTTGGTTAAGACTTACCATCAGCCCTATGGCTGCGATGACTAAACTCGCCGCCAGTAAATAGAGCGTAGGGATATCGGCACCCATTAGAAGCAGCACAAAAGCACCCAGCGTACTCACTAGCACGGCTGGCCCGGCAGTCGAGAGCACGGTGAACCAGGCGTATTGATCTGGCTGAGCAAACATAGCCGTGCCCGCACTGCGTAAACGGGTGGCTTTTGAACGGCCAGCAAAAAACGCCAGCAGCCCCAGCAGTAGTAACGCACCGCAAAAAATCAGAAGAAGCTGGTTAGTCTGCATCGAATTTCTCTCGCATTACTTAATGAAATCGTATTGGCGACTACTTTGGGGCACAAACATTACAACAATGTGACAAACGCCAATATATCGCTGTTATAAAACGAAAGGCCGGCAGCTTTCGCTGCCGACCACTTTCATTTCTAACTTAACGACTTACTTAAGAACGTCTGCTGACATTGTAGTGCGGTCTGCTACCACTTGACGCCACTCTTCACGCTCGCCCTCCGGCAGTGCGATCAAGCCAATATCTTTCAAGTAACCATCTGAGCCAATCATCATCTCGCTCATAAACATGTCGACATACTCATACATCGGCGGTACTTCTTCAGCGTGCTGGTTCTTCACGTAGAACCAAAGTGAACGCGCGATAGGATAGTCTCCGGAACTGATTGCATCAGCTTCAGGCTCTACGCCGTCGATAGTGGCAGCGCTGATAGTATCGGTGTTCTCTTCAAGGAAAGAGTAACCGAAGATACCAAAGGCACCGGTGTCTTCAGACAAACGCTGAACGATCAGGTTGTCGTTTTCACCAGCATCGATGTAAACGCCGTCAGAACGAATATCGGTATAGCCTTCTTCACCGTAGATATCCATGTCACCTGAAGCAGCTTCCATCACCAATTCTTCAAAGGCGTCGCGAGTACCAGAAGTCGTTGGCGGACCATAAATGGAGATTTCGCGGTCAGGCAGTGAAGCGTCGATATCGCTCCAGTTGGTGTAGGGGTTATCGACTAACTCACCATCAACCGGCACCTGTGCGGCGACTGCCAGGAAGATCTGCTCAAGAGTAAAGTCAACGCCGTCGTTAGAGCTTGACTGGCCCAATACGATACCGTCAGAACCGATTTTAGCTTCGGTAATATCGGTAACGCCGTTCTCTTCGCAACGCTCGAACTCAGCGACTTTCATGCGGCGTGAAGCGTTGGTGATATCGGGCGTGCCTTCACCTACACCGTTACAGAACAGACGCAAACCGCCACCGGAACCTGTTGATTCGATAACAGGCGTCGGATTTCCGGTAGTGGCACCGAATTCTTCAGTTACGTAGCTGGCAAACGGATAAACGGTACTGGAACCTACGATACGGATTTGATCACGGGCTTGTGCAACACCGGCAACGCTCATTACAGCAGCCGCGATAACGGTGGTTTTTAGAATACGGTTCATGCGAAATACTCCTGTTCATGTAGGGATCTGGCCTTCGCAAGGCATACCTTGCACTGGTTCCATGACAACTTCATGACAGTGAGTAATAGAGGAAAGAATTTTTGCTCTGCGGGGAAATTCGCTTTCCTTTATAACAGTAAACCCAGCGCCGCCAGGGTACACAACGCCAGCGAAGCACCTTGCAGTAAACGTCTATCCAAGCGATGGGCAATGGCATCAGCCACTGCGTTACCTATAAGCACCGCAGGTAGGAAGGTAAGAGCAACCTGGAAGTGCCATAGCTGGATTTGGTTAGCGAAAGCGAGAGTAATAATGGTCAACATGGAGGTCAAAATGAAAAAGGCAGCCAAGTTCCCCCGCACCCGGTCAGCCGGCAAGCCGTGCATCAATATCACCATGGGCGGGCCACCGATAGCGGCAACGGTGCCAAAGATGCCTGATAACACACCAGCACCGAATAGCGTTATTCGATTTACTGGCAGTTTAAAGCGGCATAGCGTCACTAGCACCGCAAACAGCACAATAACGGCAATTAGTTTTTCCAGGATCACCATTGGTGCGGCTAGCAGCAGCCAAATTCCCAGGGCATTACCTGGCAGCCGCCCCACTAACGCCATGCCAATGGAATCCAAACGCACTTCATGCCAGTAGTGGCGCACCATCATTAACGAGACGGTAAAGCCAAACAGCACTAAAATGACCGGCACCAATCCTGGCTCAAGCATCAGCAACAGTGGGGCCCCAATAACGGCCAAACCGAAACCGGTGGCGCGCTGGACAAAGGCTCCCAGCAGCAGCACGGCTGCGCAGGCTAACCAGGTACTCATCGGCATATTGACCCAGTCCAACAAGCTATCTATCACGAATGTTCATTCCCGTTATGCAACCTACCGCTCATCCCTGTTGATCAAATGCTACAGGCGCCTTGGTTAATTTGCGCACGCCGATATTCCCCAACAGAGCGGCACCTAACATCGTCAGCACCATTGGCCAAAGGTGCTCAACTTCAAACAGCCCCACCATGACTCCTGCGAGAGCACCACAGGTAAACTGGATGCCGCCTAACAGCGCCGTTGCAGTGGCACTTATATGGCCAAAATGATCCAGTAACGATGAGATGGCGTTGGGAGTAATCAGCCCGATCATACCGGTGAACAACATAATCAGCGGCACCACAATAAATAGCGACGCCATATTGAGTGCGGTTACTAACACTAGCCCCAGTGCTGCGATCAATTGTATGAGCAAGCCCAACCGCAAGTTTTGCTGCGGGGTACGCTTTCGCAACAGGTGAATATTGACCCGGTTAGAGAGGGCAATGACCAGCACGTTGACCCCAAAAACGAGCGGATAGGTGCCAGGCGATAGACCAAAATAGTCGAGATAGAGAAACGGCGACGCCGTCACAAAGGCAAACAGACCCGCAAAGGAAGCCGCCACGGCGCAGATATAGCCCATCCCTTCACGATGCTTTAGCACGCTGGCGTAATTGCGTATTACCTGGCGCGGTGATGCCGCTGGGAGAGACATATCCCGCGTCTCAGGTAAACGGGTTCCGAGTAGCCAAAGTAAAAAGCCTGCATAGACGGCCAAAAATACAAAAATCAACCACCAACCAGCCACATGCAGCAATAGGCTACCCACGGCGGGCGCCACTAGCGGCGCCAGCATCATAATCATCGCCATTGTCGACATCACTTTGGCGGCTTCTCGACCGCTAAAGCAGTCGCGCACAATCGCTGCTGAGTTTACAACACAGGCACCACCGCCCAACGCCTGCACAAATCGCCAGGCTAGCAGCGAGGAGAGCGTATCGACCGTGGTGATGGCTAAACTTGCCAACATAAACACGACGAGCCCCCCCAGCAGTACCGGCTTTCTACCCATACGATCCGATAGCGGACCAAAGCATAACTGGCCCAACGCAAAGCCGAATAAGAACACGCTAATGGAGAGTTCAGTGCGATGAATGCTAGCGCCGATACTCTCGGCGATGATTCCCATCGCAGGTAAGTAGGCGTCGATCGCAAAAGGGGCAAGCGCTGTGTTCGCGGCGACTAATAACGCTACACGGCGGGGATTGAGGTGCATGGGTCTCCTTACGGCGATACGAACGCGCTGGAATAGATAGGCCGCTAATCATAGCCGATTTTAAGACACTTGTCGGGGCTAAACGCTCTACACAGAGCTATCGCAGTGAGTGATAACGAATGATCACCAACTGAGATAGCCCTGAGAAAAGTCAGGTCTGTTTAAAGACGGGGGGTTATTGATGCGTGGCGGCGTCTTGCGACTCGAGCATGTCAACCAGCGGCTGGAACTGCTCGCGGTTGTGCTCGTTCATATGCATCAAAATACGATGAGCTTCCAGAATGCGATCACGCAACCCCTCTTCATCGGCAGGCTCTTCGGGTAACTCTTCAAGCGATTCGTTAAGCGCTGTTGCTTGCTTTAGAGGCGCTTCCATCAGGGTAAAAAAGCGCGCAAACCCCATTACGTCCAACATTTTACGGACGTCATCATTATCGACAATAATCGTCGGTGGCTGCTCTAAGCGCCCTTTTACTGCCATTGCGACCTTGGCTAAAAAACCCAACGCAGTAGAGTCCACGTTGGTGGCCTCGCGCAGGTCAATCAGTACGGCACGCAATCCCGGTGTCTCAGCGAGACGTTGGGCTTGGGTATCGAGTGTGGCGCAGAGCGTCAAACGCACATCGCCACACAGTTTTAAAACAAAAACACCAGAATCGAACGCCGCTTTAATGCGGCCTTCTTCAATCAGCATGACCAAATCCGCTCACCATCATGATTGTTAGATCATCGGGTAAAGCATCGCGTTCCTGGTTGGCATCAAACTCTGCATCCCCTTCTGAAAGGAGTGCATTCGTCTCTGCTAGCCGGTCGCGCAACTGCTCAAGCGTGACACTCTCGCTTACTAATTGCTCAAGCTCCTTGAGCCGCGTGTCGAGCGTTTTACCCGGCAAGCATTCCAAAACACCATCTGAGCAAAGCCACAAACGAAAGTCGTTCGGCAACGCACAGCTAAGCGAAGGATACTCCACATCGGGGAAAAGGCCTACTGGCATTCCTTCGCCTTCAAGACGTTTTAGCTCCCCCTCGGCCGCTAAAAGTGGCATGGGAAGCTGAGCGCCGAGCGAATAGTGCAGAGTATGCGCCTCATGGTCAATAACCCCGACAAATAAGGTGGCATGTTTGCCTATATCAGTACCCTGCAACTCTCGGTTCATTGCCTTTAGCCAATCAGGCGGTAGCCTTTCCGGCTGCTGGCCATCCCACTCACTCAACCAACGATTGCATAAGTATTTGAGCAACACCGTCACAAAAGCCGATGACGCACCATGCCCCGACACATCAGCAAAATAGAAGGCGCTATAGCGCTCGTTATAGCGTTGGTAGTCTAGAAAATCACCGGACAGATAGAGTGAAGGCGCAAACACATAGTCGTAATACACCCCATTGATGATTTTAGGGCGAAGGGGCAGTAAACGCCGCTGGATATGACCACCACTCTGCTGATCCATACGCAGTAGCGCTAAATGCGTCTCTAGGCTCTCGTTCAACTCAGCAAGACGCGCGTGATCTCGCTCTCGCTCTAGGGCTAAATCATTTAGCTCAATGGCTTTACGGATCATGCGGCGCAGTAGTTCTGCGTGGCGCAAAGGGTGGACAATATAATCCACCAACCCTACGTCAATCGCTTTGATAAGGTCAGCATCCTGGCGCGAGTCACTCACAACCAGCGTCGGCAAGCGTCGCGTTAACTGCGACCACTGCTGGCGTGGCACCGCTCTCGCATGGGCCACAATCAGCGCCGTACCCGCAGGCAAGTTGTCAATATCTTCTGCGGCAAATACCCACATGCCGTCGCAGGTAATCGCCTCGGCCAGCGCATCGCGCTCTCGACCCGGCTCGTCGATCACCGCGATCAGCTGCTTAGAATGCTCCATCATAAGCCTCAATCGGCGCTGTTTTCGCCACCAACGCCGTCGTTACCAGCGTCGCTGTCTTCAAAGTCACTGTTATCAAAGTCGCTATCATCAAAGTCGAAGGTGTCGCTGGCAAAGGGGTCATCGCCCAATTCTCCATCGCTCACCTCGAACTGGCGGCTCTGTAAGTAAGCGTCACGAATAAAGCGGTATCGATCACCGCGAATCAACTCCTCCTGGTCAAGCAACCCCGCTCGGGTGTCAATTAGGTTGAGCGCTGTCAGGCTTATGCGAACGGTATCATCTTCTACATAGGTCACCGGATACGAGGCTATGTCAGCAGGCAGCCCCGTGGTATCACGTAGCGTACTGGGACCTAAGAAAGGCAGCACCAAATAGCGTGAATCTTCCCAGCCCCAAACCGCCAACGTTTGACCGAAATCCTCTTTATCCGCAGTAATTTCCATCAACGTTGCATAATCCAGCAGCCCGCCGACACCCACGGTGGAGTTAATCAAAAAACGCGAGGTAGCAAGGCCAGCGTTAGCAGGCTTACCCTGCAGCAAACTGTTAAGCGCAGTGCGTATTTCACCTAAATTGGAGAAGAAGTTACCTACACCCGTTTCTACCGGATCAGGGGTAATCGTGCGATAGCCTCTTGCCACCGGCTTAAGCGCGTAACGATCCAGTACGTCATTAAACGTAAACACTTTGCGGTTAAAGCCTTCCCATGGGTCATCTGGGTTGGCGTTGTCTGCCGTTTGCGTGCTGGCACAACCGCTAATGACTAATAACGCCACCAGCAGTAGCGGCAACCCTGTTGAGCGCCACGTAAACGTTAACTTGTTGTTACTTAACCTCTGCCCCATGACTTTTTCCTTTTTTTACAATTCCGCAGCACGTTTACAACCGACGAAGGACAACGCTGCCAGCACTATAGCCTGCACCAAACGAACAAATCACACCTATATCGCCCTGATCGAACTGCTCGCGATGGAGGTGAAACGCAATAATGGAGCCCGCTGAACTAGTATTTGCATAGCGATCTAAAATGATCGGCGCCTGGGTTTCACTTGGGTCATAGCCCAACACTTTGCGCGCAATCAAATCGTTCATATGACGGTTAGCCTGATGCAACCACATGCGTTTAAGATCACTTCCGCTTAACTCCAATGACGCCAGATGATCGGTGATCAGTTTGGCGACCATCGGACAAACTTCTTTAAATACCCGCCGACCTTCCTGCACGAACAGCTTGTCCAAGGCCAATGGGTCACTGTCCGTCACGCGATTTAGGAAACCCGCATTATTGCGAATCGCGTTGGAAAATTTAGTCACCAAGCGCGTACCGAGAATTTCATACTGCTCGACAGCCACGGCGTCGGCGCTGTTTTCTAGTACCACAGCGGTACAAGCATCGCCGAAAATGAAGTGGCTGTCACGGTCTCGAAAATTAAGATGCGCCGAGCAGATCTCAGGATTGACCACCAGCGCGCGTTTGACGCTGCCGGAGGCTATCGCATTGGCCGCCGTTTCCAGAGCAAAGGTGGCTGAACTGCAGGCCACGTTCATATCGAACCCATAGCCACCTGCCCCCAGCGTTTGCTGCACTTCAACCGCCACGGCAGGATAGGCTCGCTCTAGGTTTGAGCAGGCAACAATCACTAGCTCGATGTCGGCGGGATCTACTTGAGCGGCGGCCAACGCATGCCGCGCGGCATGCGTTGCCATCTCACACTGAAGCGAGGGCTCGTCATTACTCCGCTGTGGCAGTTTAGGTCGCATACGCTGTGGGTCAAGGATACCTGATGCATCTAGCACATAGCGGCTCTGAATCCCAGACGCCTTTTCAATAAACTCGCTACTTGAGTGCGCCAGAGGCTCGCGCTCTCCGCGCTCAATCGCCGCTGCGTGCTGCTCATTCTCACCATCTACCCAAGCATTAAATGCCGCCACCAGGGCTGCATTATCAATGGCGTGTTCCGGTGTATAGAGTCCTGTACCGGTAATCACCACATGTGTCATGCCAATCTCCTTTAAGCGGCTTGCCGACGTGACTGGCTGGCCATTGATGGCTAGCGCGTAACTTGCGACGAACCCATAACGTTACTGTGTGCGTAAAATAGCGGTTTTTCCAGCAACTTTTTTCAACCACTTGCTAAACGCTGATGATCTCTTGCCAGCGCTTTTCAAGGCGTTTTACCGATACGGGTATACGAGTACCCAACTGCTGTGCAAAAAGCGACACCCTTAATTCTTGTAACCACCAGCCAAACGTCACTAACACCGGGTCTTCAATACGTCCTCGCCGCTCACTTTTTCGACGGGCGTCAAAACGTGCTTCCAATGCCTGGACATCCTGCATCATCATTTGATCACGCCCGCGTTCACGGGCGGCTTTTTCGAGCCGAACCAATGACGCCTCGGTGTAGCGTGGATATTCATCCAGCCACTCGCCAGCATCCCGTATAAACCCTGGATAAACCAAACGCTGCATTTGCGCACTAACATCGCTGTACACCAGCGCCAAGGCAAAATTGAGCTTACCTTTTAGTACCTTACTGACTGCCAAATGCCCTTGCAGCGCGTCTTGTACCTTCACTAACAGTGCTTTTGCTTCTTCAACAAGCTGATTCTGAGTAGCGTTCAGTCGCTGATCAAACTCGCCTTCTGAGCGCGGCAAAGGATGCTGAGCGACGACCTGGGTAAACACCGCTAGCAGCAGGTCTTCCATCAGGGCTTGCTTACTCCCCACCTTGGCGAACAACAGCGCGCACTTCTCAATATCTGGCAGTTGCTTAATCGCTTTAACCTGTTCGGGTAGTTTAGCAATTGCCAATCGAGCGATGCCCTCCTGGTGCGCGGCATCAGCTTTTGCAGGATGATCGAACAGGACAACTTTAAACGCGTTTTCTGCGTCTGCCCTGGCTTTAGCAAATCCGGCTTCGGCAACCAGGGCAGGATACGCCTCTACGCGAATTCCTGCCTGGGTGGTAACACGGGATGTAGGCAACGGTTCTTTGGGTAACCCGGCGATGGCGGGCTCAGAACTCACCTGTTCGGCCAACGCCTGGGCGCCTGCGCTAGCTGCTGCCTCGAAGCGCTGCTCCAGTGCGCGTAAATCACGCCCTTGGCCCAGGGTTTCTCCGGCATGGTCGACCACGCGAATATTCATGATGAGGTGCGGTTCAAGCACGTCTAGACGCCAGTCGTCGGGGTGAACCCGCGTCGATGTTCGACGGCGAATAAACTCTCCCAACGCCTCGGTTAACGGGCGTTGATCGGGCACCAGGGTTTCCAGCGCCGCATCCACCCAATCGGGGATTGGTACCACTTGGCGGCGGATACTTTTGGGCAGCGACTTTAGCAGCGCAATACACTTTTCGCGCAACAGCCCAGGCACCAGCCACTCCAGCGCATGCACCGGCACCTGCGGCAGCATGGCAGCGGGAACTGTAAGGGTGACACCGTCATCTTCGGCTTCAGGGTCAAAGTGGTAACTCACCGGATAGGCAACGCCAGCAAGGGTGAGATGGTCGGGGTACTGCGCCTGAGTGACGTCATCAGCATCCCGCGCCTTAAGCGAATCAATATCAAAGTGGAGTAACTGAGGGTCCTGCTGCTCGGCCTGTTTACGCCAGTGCTCAAAGCCTTTGCCGTTGACGATGTCGGCCGAGATTCGCTGACCGTAAAAATCATACAGGGTGTCTTCATCAACCAGAATATCTCGCCGACGAGCACGATCTTCCAGCGCCTCGACCTCATCGATCAGTTCACGGTTATGAGCAAAGAAGGCGCCTTTGGTGTGAAACTCCCCTTCCACCAGCGCTCGACGAATAAATAGCTCGCGTGACTCCTGGGGGGCGATGGGTCCGTAATGCACTCGACGCCGCGCCACAATCGGCAGCCCAAACAGGGTTACCTGTTCAAACGCGACGACCTGCGCCCGCTTCATTTCCCAATGAGGTTCGCTGTAGCTGCGTTTGACCAGATGCTGCGCCTGGGGCTCAATCCACTGTGGATCGATCTTAGCCACGGTGCGGGCAAACAGCTTGGAGGTTTCCACCATCTCAAACGCCATGATCCATTTGGGCGACTTTTTGGCCAGCCCAGATCCAGGATGGATCATAAACTTACGATTGCGGGCACCGAGATACTCACGGTTCTCCACCAGCGTACCCAAATTGGAGAGTAGGCCTGAAAGCAGCGCTTGGTGAACTTTACCTGAGGTTTTACGTCGTGCCTGCTTAGCCTGCTCTTCGCTCTCGTCTTCATCACGTGCAGGGGGCGCGGGCACGTCGATATCCATATCGCGCAGCAACTGACGAAGCTGGCGGAAGGTGTCGTGCCACTCGCGCATGCGCAGGTAGTTGATGTAGTGCTCGCGGCACCAACGGCGTAGTTGATTACCCGATAGCGCCTCGCGGGCATTCTCAATGCCGTGCCAAAGGTTCAGCAAGGCGACAAAGTCAGAATCCGGATCGTGCCAGCGCTGGTGAGCTTGATCAGCCGCTTGGCGCTTGTCCGCAGGCCGGTCACGGGGGTCTTGAATGGCGAGTGCCGAGACCACGATCAGCACATCCCGCAGGCTGCCAAATTCGGCGCCCGCCAGCACCATGCGCGCCAGGCGTGGGTCAATGGGCAGCCTTGCCAGCTTGCGGCCAAGCGGAGAAAGATGCTGTCGCTCATCGACGGCTCCCAGTTCAAACAGCAACCGGAAGCCGTCTTTCACAAAGCGGCTATCGGGCGGGTCGACAAACGGAAACGCCTCGATATCGCCAAGCTTGAGCCCCAGCATCGATAGAATGACGGACGCCAAGTTGGTACGCTGAATTTCGGGATCGGTAAAACCAGGCCGGGAGAGAAAATCCTCTTCGCTGTAAAGGCGAATACACACGCCTTCGGCGATCCTCCCACAGCGCCCCTTGCGCTGGTTGGCGCTGGCTTGGCTGACCGCTTCCACCGGCAACCGCTGAATTTTGGAGCGGTAGCTATAGCGGCTAATACGCACAAGGCCGGGGTCTATCACGTAGCGAATGCCGGGAACGGTCAGCGAGGTTTCCGCGACATTGGTGGCCAGCACGATACGCCGCCCGCGGTGCGGGGCAAACACGCGGTTCTGCTCTTCGTTGGAGAGCCGAGCGTAAAGCGGCAGGATTTCGGTGCCTTTTAGCTCGGCGCGGCGTAGGGTATCCGCGGTTTCACGAATCTCACGCTCACCGGGTAAGAACACCAGTACATCCCGTGGGCCGTGCAGCCAGCCTTTTTCCCGCTCAATCGCTTCAATCTCTTCCACCGCGTGGAGAATGCCCTCTTGCAGCGTGCGGTCTTCTTCATCGTCTTCGTCGCGCACCAGCGGCCGGTAGTGAACTTCAACTGGGTAGGTGCGACCCGTCACTTCAACTACTGGCGCAGGCGTTTTAGCCGTGCCGAAGTGCTTGGCAAAGCGATCAACGTCAATGGTTGCCGAAGTAATGATGATTTTTAGGTCGGGCCGCTTGGGCAGCAAACGCTTGAGGTAGCCGAGCAGAAAATCAATATTCAGACTACGCTCGTGGGCTTCATCAATAATAATCGTGTCGTAGCGAAGCAGCAGTGGGTCATTCTGCGTCTCGGCCAGCAAAATCCCGTCGGTCATTAGTTTGACTAGGGTAGTTGGGCTGCTTTGGTCGGTGAAGCGCACCTGGTAGCCCACCTGCTCGCCCAGGGAGACCTGAAGCTCTTCGGCTAAACGCCCCGCAACGCTGCGGGCAGCCAGGCGACGCGGCTGGGTGTGACCTATCAAACCGCGGCGACCACGCCCCAGCTCCAAACACATCTTGGGTAGCTGTGTAGTTTTGCCTGAACCGGTCTCCCCTGCCACCACCACTACCTGGTGATCACGTATCGCGTTGACGATGTCTTCTCTTCGCTCAACGACGGGTAGCTCAGGCGGATAGTTTAGCGCCACTTGCTGGGCTTCACGCAGGCTGAGCTGTTGCTGAGAGCGATCAAGCTCACGCTGCACTTCATCCAAACCACGACTAATGGGCTTGTTATCGCGTTGACGGCGGTATAGACCCGCCAGGCGCCGCTCTAGCCGTTCGGCATCACGCAGCATCACATGCCCTGCCGCCTGATGCAGCGACGCGAGACGTTGGCTATCGGTAGGGGCTGGGGATGTGTCGGTGGTCACGATTGAGTCGGCTTCCATTCGCTTGGGCATTTAACAGGAGACATTTAACTCGAGATATAAAAAATCAACCCGCTCAATTGAGCGGGTCTTAAACACAGTTCCGTAGTGTAACGCTTTCATCTCCACGACGCCTAACCACAAAGCAAACAGTAAGCGGGCGAGTCCAGGTCTCCACAAGGGCGCTGTGAACCCGTCCGTGGGCGCTACTTTCGCCATCTGACCGCCATGGATGGCGGAAATGCCGGAATTGTCAGGAATATTTTCCGGCCATGGCGAAAGACCCTTGTTACAACCTGCCCTCGCCCGCTAATCGAGTGTTTATTAATGGCTATCTGATGACGTTTTTGAAGGCTCTTCGTCGCGCAATTGGCGGCGGAGCACTTTGCCCACATTGGTTTTGGGCAACTCATCACGAAATTCGATGACCTTAGGCACCTTATAACCGGTTAGCTCTTTTTTGCACCAATCACGTAGCGTTTTCTCATCAAGCTGACTATTTTTGCTCACCACAAACAGTTTAATGACTTCGCCAGCATTTTCATCCGGCACCCCAACTGCCGCCGACTCAAGGACATCCGGGTGAGCGGCAACCACATCTTCAATCTCGTTGGGATAAACGTTGAAGCCAGAGACCAAAATCATGTCTTTCTTACGATCAACGATGCGTATATAGCCATCATCCTGCAACACAGCGATATCACCGGTGTGGAACCAGCCATTCTCATCAATAGAAACCCGGGTTTCATCTTCGCGCTGCCAGTAGCCTTTCATCACCTGCGGCCCTTGAACGCATAGCTCCCCAGGCTCACCCATCGCCACATCGTTGCCGTCCGCGTCGACGACTTTTACGGCGGTGCCGGCAACCGGCTTACCGATGGTACCCAACTGAATCGCATCGGTGGGATTGAAACTTACAATGGGGGATGTTTCCGTCAGACCGTAACCTTCAGCAATCGGGCAGCCGGTGGTTTGCTCCCAGCGCTGCGCCGCGGCTTTGGTTAGCGCCATGCCGCCTGAGATGGTTAGCTTCAACTTAGAAAAATCCAGCTGTTTAAAATCATCACGATTGCATAGCGCATTAAACAGTGTATTGAGGCCGATGAAAGCGGTGAACGGCAGCCCTTTGAGTTCTTTGACAAAACTATCCAAATCGCGAGGATTAGTGATCAACAAAGAGTGGTTACCCGTTTCCATTAAAAACAAGCAGTTAACGGTAAATGTATAGATGTGATAAACCGGCAATGGAGCAATCACCAGCTCTTCGCCATCGGTCAGATGAGCGCCAATAGCTTCACGCGCCTGCAGCATATTGGCGATCAAATTACGATGAGTCAGCATCGCCCCTTTCGGCATTCCGGTCGTACCACCAGTGTATTGAAGCGCAGCTAAATCATCAGAACTTCTGTTGACCTCGGTGTGGCTTAGCGAGGCGCCTTTTTTTAGCGCATCGCGAAAGCCAATCGCATTGGGTAGCGAGTAGGCAGGTACCATTTTCTTGACGTGCTTCACCACGGCATTGATCAACCAGCGCTTGGGCACATCATGTAAATCAGCTAATTGGGTAACTAAAACGTGCTTGATGTCTGTTTTATCGAGCACTTTCTCCAACTTATCCGCCATATTGGCCAAGATTAAAATGGCTTTAGCGTTGGAGTCCTTGAACTGATTAGCCATTTCCCGCTCGGTATACAGCGGGTTGGTATTGACCACCACTAGCCCCGCCCGAAGCGCGCCAAAGACTGCCACTGGAAATTGCAGCACGTTGGGTAGCTGAATAGCGATCCGATCCCCGGGAACAAGGTCGGTTTCGTGCTGCAGCCAAGCGGCAAAGTCTGCTGATAGGCGGTCAAGGTCGGCGAAAGTCAGCGTTTTCCCCATGCAGGAAAATGCGGGCTTGTCCTTAAAACGTTCTACTGCGGTTTGGAAAACATCCGTGACTGAATCGTATTGATCCAACCCTTCAAGCGCTGGGCCACGTAAAACGGCGGCGTTGGCGTGTTCGCTCATGGGCAATCTCCGCTATCCATGTCGGCGTCAATCACCGACCTTGTTGTTGTCGCTAGGCTATTCTGGCTAGGTTCAGTTCTGTCTCAGTTCTGGCTCAGTTCAGTTCTGACCAAGTACAGATGCCCAACGATATACGACCTATAACAAGCTGTAAAACGATCGATTGAAACTTACGTTTCAACTTTAGCCCTAGTGTAAGACAGACAAAATCAGGACACCTACCCTTAACGTAAGATACTAAATCTATTATGGACAGTATCTCGCCTGGATTTCTCCATCTCGCCACACCAATAGCTCTCCAGGCACCATACGTTGCCACGCTTCATTGTGGGTAAGCGGCTCAGTGGCAATCACCGACACAATATCGTCGGGGGTGGTGTGTTCGGCAAAATTCACTGTCATTTCAGCGTCGGAGAGTTCCGCATCGCCAAAAGGTGCGCAGCGAGTGATGTGAGCCAGCTTGGTGGCGCAAAAGGTATATAAATAGCAGCCATCAGAGAGCAACATATTGAAAACGCCTAATGCTCTGAGCTCCTCACATAGCTGATGCACACGTTCCCAGAGCACTTCAAGCTTAGCTGGCGGGGTAGGAAAAGCGCGCCGTAGCTCGCCCATTAGCCAGCAGTAAGCGTGCTCGCTATCAGTGCTGCCAACTGGGGTGTAGTTGCCTAATGCCAGGCGCTCCCAGCCGCTTAATTGACCATTATGCGCATAGCACCAAGGCCGCCCCCACATTTCACGGGTGAAGGGGTGGGTATTGGCTAGCTTTACGCCCCCCACGTTAGCTTGACGAATGTGGCTGATTACCACATTGGACTTAATGGGGTAATCGCAAATTAGCCGCGCGATGGGGGAATCAACCGACGGGTGAGGGTCACGGAAATCGCGGTAGCCGCCCTCTTCATAGAAGGCGATTCCCCAGCCATCACGGTGGGGGCCTGTGCCCCCACCGCGGTGCAAAAAGCCCGAAAAGCTAAAACAGATATCGGTAGGCACATTGGCACTCATGCCCAGCAGTTCACACATACGCTTCACACATGCCAAGCCACCAAACAATTCACTAAGCGATCCATCAATTAATCACCGGTTCGCGACGGCGTGGGGGCGTCTGGTCATCCTCACGCTCCTCTTCTTGCGTGACATACTCCGCGCTACTCGAACGACGCCACCACCACAGAGCAACACCAATAAGCGCACCTAGCGCCATACCCAACACCAGCCACATAAGCCCACCACGCAGCGCTGCACCATTATTTTCTAGAAAGCCAACCGCCGCCACCATCGCCGCTGGTGCCCAACCGGTATAGAATTCACCCTCTTCTATTAACGGCAATCGAAAACTGGCGGGCGCCCATATCGCCCCAGCGACTGCCCAGGTCAGCACTAAGCGTGGCAAACGAGGCAAAAAAGTGAGCGCAAAATAGACCGCGACAATCACCAACAGCGAAAGCCCGTAGTAACTCAGCCACAGCAGTGATGTTGAATTTGCAAACAGCATAATACCCCTCATGTGGGTGAACTCACCCGACGTTGATTTCCCGTTATGGTACCTATCAATTTATGAAAGCACAGCAAGGCATACACTCAGGCTTACCCGCTGCGCGCTATTATCGCGCTAATGACCCGCAATGGCACTGGCTGGAAGAGCGCGAAAACACTGATGTTAGCAACTTTATTGAGGCCGCCAACCAGCAACAAGCCGATTGGTTTGAACCACTTGCCCCGCTGGAAGAAGCGTTATACCAGAGCCATCTAGCGCGTCGTGAATTGGCCGTCACGAGCCTTAAGACACCACTTGACCACTTTACGTTCTGGAGCGAGACCGGTGCCAAAGACGACTACCCCTGCTGGTGGCGTCACCCCAACCATCAGCCCGAACAGCTTGAATGCTTTTTCGACGTTAGCGCCCGCGCTACCGAGCATGATTTTTACGACATGGGCGACATGGCACTTTCTCCCGATGAGCAGTGGCTCGCTTGGACAGAAGACACCCAGGGAGATGAACGCTTTACACTATGGTTGAAAGCGCTACCTGATGGTAAACCCGTGAAGTTGCTCAGCGATATTGGCGCTGGCCTTTGCTGGGCGGAAGACCAAACCGCCACGATGGCCACTCTCCTATTTACTCGCTTTGATGATACCCAGCGCCCGGATAGCGTATGGCGCATACTGCTAAGCCTGGATGACCCCAGCGCCTCACTAGCGCCTGAGCTGGTGCTGCGGGAGGAGGATCCTGAGTTCTGGATTGGGATTGGCAAAACGCGTTCACGGTCATGGCTACTGCTGGAAAGTGGCTCGAAAGACACCAGTGAAATTCATCTGCTGCCCGCGCATACTCCAGCCGCAACACCGCTGTGTATTCAGCCTCGCCAGGCCGGGGTCGAGTACCATATCGACCATCGCCCGGGCAGCTTTTATCGACTGCATAATCAAGCAGGCGCTCACTTTCAGCTTGATTTTCTGTCGGAAAGCCAACTTGGCCAACGTCAATTAGATTGGCTAACCTTAATCGCTCACCGTGAAGAGGCCACGCTTGAAGGCGTTGATGCGTTCTCCTGGGGGCTGATGCTGGGTGAGCGCGACCATGACCAAGCGCAGGTACGTTTAAGGCGATTAGTGTTTAACGCGGAGCATACCTGCACACTGGATGAGTATCTGGCCCTGCCCGAACAGCCATGTTCACAACTGCTGGAAGATGCGCCGCACTTTGATAGCCAAGTGCTGCGTTTGCGCGAAGAGTCATTTACCCAGCCAACCAGCTGGTTCTCTCTTGATCTAACCAGCGGCGAACGAACGCTACTCAAACGTGCGCCCGTTTACGGCAGCCTTCAACCTGAACAACTCGTTAGTAAGCGTCTATGGGCCACCAGCCATGACGGCGAGCAGGTGCCTGTTTCGGTAGTCATGCGCGCTGACTTAGCGGATCAACCTTTACCCACGCTGCTGTATGGCTACGGCGCTTATGGTGAGGCGCTTGACCCCTGGTTCTCTATCGCCCGGTTAGAGCTGCTGGAATGCGGTGCCGCTTTTGCCGTCGCCCATGTGAGAGGTGGCGGTGAACGGGGTGAGCCCTGGTATCTAAATGGCAAGATGGCCCATAAGGAAAACAGCTTTCATGATTATATGGCAGCGCGAGAGGCACTGGTTGAGCAAGGCGTCAGCGATCCCCAGCGTATAGTGGCCTATGGCGCGAGCGCCGGCGGGCTACTTGTGGGTACCTGTATTAATCGTGCGCCGGACGCTTTCTGTGCTGCCTTGCTGGATGTGCCCTTCTTGGACGTACTGCGCACCATGCAGAACCCGGAACTTCCGCTGACGACCGCAGAGTACAGCGAGTGGGGGAACCCGGAAGCGCCTGACGTCATGGCAAGAATCCGCGGCTATTCACCGATCGATAATATCAAGCCACAAAAATATCCTGCGCTATGGATTGAAGGCAGCTGGTTCGACACCCGAGTAAGCTACTGGGAGCCGGCCAAATTTTACGCCCAGGTATCACTAGAGCAGCAAGGATCGGCGCCGATTCTCATGCGTACTGATATGAATAGCGGCCACGGTGGCGCATCCGGGCGATTCAAAGCCTGGCGCGATACTGCTCGGCAAGATGCTTTTATTCTTTGGGCGTTGGGCCTTGACGCTCATCCATCTCCAGATCCTGCATAAAGAGCATGAAGGCTTGCTGAGCCCCCGCCAGCACAGCAGGCCAGGTAGCGGGTGGGCAGTGGCGCTCAGCGAAGCGCCAAAAATCCGCCCACTGCGCATCATGTAAAGGATGAGCGCTGAAAAAACGCAGTGGCATCTGGTTTCCCATCACACTCTTCACTTGGCGGGCAATCATGGTGCCGCCCAAACGAGATCCTTCCAGCACATAGAGCATGCCAACCAGGCTAGCCATACTTTCTGGTGGCGAAGCGCCATGGGGTGATCTCACCTGCCTTCCTAGCTGGTAAATATCCGCTTTCAACAGCGCTGCGCGATGAGTAAGCGGGTAATGCGCACCGTTTGCCTTCAAACCACTGCTCAGCACCTCTTCCAAGCTTGCGATCGGCGCATAGAGGGTGCTTAACGCAGTGGCGTATTCTGGCAGGGTTAAATCTCGCTTTAGCAGCGGTTTTAATGCGGGGTGCTGGTCCACTCGACGGTGGTCTGCTCGTGTTTCTCGCTTCAACCATTCGCCAAGCGTTGGATTACTCATCCGCCTTCCAGCTAAATGACTTTGCCTGTTGAAGTAAGGCACGCAGTTTCAGCAGGTATATACGTGTACTGGAAGACCAGGGTTTACTATGGCCCACACGTTGCTCCACCCAGGCTTCAAACGATCGCCGGGGTGCAATCGCGCTGCTGCCATGACGATAGTCGACGGGTTTGTCTGGATTACCGCCCCAAGTGACTTCATAGAGGTGTTCTAACCGGCAAAGATAGAGATTAACGTTGTGATACTGATCCAGAGGTAAGTCACTGACCACGGCAACTCCCGCGATCTCACTCAGTGGCATATCCGCACAGTCGCGCTGAAGGTTATCGCTTATCCATACGGAGGACGTTTCAAAACGGGCGGCCTCAGCTACAACGCTTACTGCGCTCGCCGATAACACGACTCCTCGTTGATGGTACTCACTTCCCACCTGCAAAATAACGCCATCAGCACTAAACGTGTCCATTAGCCAGCGGCTTAATTCAGGCCAAGCACTCTCTAATTCACCATGGCGCATTAAGACTGTCTTAGCTTGGTCAAACTGGCGCTGCAATCCATCAAGTACCTGTAACCGTCGGCGTGCTTTATAGTCGCGCAGGCGTAAGTTAAAGGCTTCTGAAAGGGCACTCATGGCCTGTAACTGGCTAACGGTTAACTGTTTGGGCTCCGAACAGTGGCAAGAGATAAGCGCATCAAGCTCACCTGCTTGGGTAATGGGGAGAGAAATCGCCGATCCAACGCCCATATTGGCCATATACTCTTGATGAACAGGCGATACGCTGCGTAAATCAACCCAGGTAAGGTTGGGATGTGATGTCTGATCACGGCCAACAATGGCCACTGGTTCAGCGCTGGCGTTGGGGATAGAGCGCCATGGGTTTTTTAAGTAAAGCTGGCGCGCTATCTGGGGAATATCGCTGGCCGGGAAACGCAACCCCAAGTAGCTGCCATTGACGTCTGATTGGCGGGCTTCCGCGGTGACTTCACCATCGCCTTCCGGCATAAAACGGTAATAGTGCACCCTGTCGAAGCCGCTTAGCGCTAACAGCGAATCTAATAGCTGCTGGCACTGGCCTTCCAGCGCTTGACGGTCTTCCGGTATAGGGTAAGCCTCTCCACCCATTGGCATAAGCTCAGCATGAGCATCCACTGGGTATAGCTCAAATATTAACTGTTCGCCGTTATGGCTGATGATCACATCAAATTCTTGCTGCCCGATATTGCCCTGACCAACATAACGCTCACCTTTATTAAGTAGCGGCGCGCTAGTATGAATTTCCTCAAGAAAATCAGGCAGCGGTTGATCTAGCAAATGCTCTATACGCACATCCAAAGTGAGTAGGTTCGTCACATTAGCCGATACATGGCTAACAACTCCTTGAAGGTTACTCACCACCAGCGCCCCATGGGGCTGAATAGCGCCAGAAAGATGCAGTTGCTCTTGCTCACACTGTTCAATAAATCCTTTTTGCATCGCCACGTTAGGAATTCCTTTCCTTATCATCGTTACTTGTTGGCAAAGCATGTGCCGCTACTAACACGGTAAACTCAGCCAGTGGTAAAGGCCTTGATAATAAATACCCTTGTACGTAATCGCAGCCGTTAGCGGTCAACCAGTTCAGTTGGGATTGCGTTTCAACGCCCTCCCCCACCGTACGGATATCCAGCGCTTTGGCCATGCCTAAAATAGCCAGCGCAATCGCTTGATCACTCTCATCTGCGCTGCCCAGGCCATCTACAAAGCTTTTATCTATTTTTAGCTCTGCCAACGGTAGCCGTTTTAAATATGCCAAAGAGGAGTAACCGGTGCCAAAATCATCGACCGCCAGCTTAATACCCGCTTCACGTAGTTTTTCAATATTACCTAATGCCGCGCTGGAGCGGTCAACAAGCGTACTTTCGGTGATTTCCACCTGGATAAGCTCGTGGGGAACGCGGTACTGCTTCAAACAGGCAAACAAGTGAGAGATGAAACGCTCCTCCTGAAAGCTGCGAGCGGAGACATTCATGGCCACTGGAGGCGGGCCGATACCGTCGGCAAGCCATTGAGCTAGTTGGTTAACCAACAGCAGCGCGACATGCCGGTCCAGCTCCAAGATTAAGCCTGTTGCTTCAGCAACAGGAATAAAATCAGCAGGGCTCACAGCGCCCAATACCGGATCATTCCAGCGCAGCAGGGCCTCGGCCCCCACTAGTTGGTAGGGAGACGCACTGGTGAATTTAGGCTGATAAACCAAGTGCAAACGACCTTGCTCCATTCCTTCACGTAGGGCGTGCTCAATGGCGACATCACGCATTAAGCGTTCTTGAAGCTCAGGCTTGAACAGTTCAAAACGGTCACGACCGTTCTCTTTGGCACGATACATCGCCGTATCGGCGGCTTTGGTGAGGCCTGCCACATCTTCACCGTCATCGGGGCAAAAGGCTAGGCCAACGCTGGAGGTAACAAATAGCGAATGCCGACGGACTTCAAATGGCTTGGAAAGCGATTCAACAATCCGCTTAGCCACCTGCTCGGCACCTTCAATGGTGGTTTCGGTGACGATAATAGTAAACTCATCGCCCCCCAATCGAGCCACTGTGTCCATATCCCTCACCAGCTCACGCAGCCTGGCCGCCACTTGAATCAGCAGTTCATCGCCTACGTCGTGACCTAGGGTGTCGTTAATACTTTTAAAGTTGTCTAGGTCTAGGAACATCAGCGCGCTGATTTGATCATTACGTCGGGAGTGGGCAATAGCCACTTGAAGGCGATCTTGAAACAGTGTGCGATTGGGAAGCCCTGTCAATGCATCGTGGGTGGCCAGATACTCCGCATGCTGCTGAGACTCTTTAATGTGCGTGATATCTGAGAATACTGCCACATAAAGCATCTCTTCATGGCTATCCGGCTCAATGCTGTTAAGGGTTAACCACTGTGAAAACAGCGTGCCATCATGCCGTCGGTTCCAAACTTCCCCTTGCCAAAAGCCATTATGCTGAACCAGCTCCCATAAAATATGGCATGTGGACGAAGACTCAACATCTAGATCGTTTTCTTGCTCGCTGTAGAGGAGCGGAAGCGCAGGCGTATCCAGCACTTGCTGAGCGGAAAATCCGGTGATTTTCGAGAAGGCAGCATTGACTGACTGCACATTACCTAAGGCATTGATGACAACAATCGCCTCTCCCGCTTGCTCGTATACTTTGGCGGCTACCTGCATTTCACGCTCGGCCTGTTTGCGTGAAGTAATATCTTCAGCTTCTGTCAGAATCAGGTGGGGGCGGCCTTGCTCATCTCGTAATACTTGATGAACCGCCGAGAAGATGCGCACACTCCCTTCAGGCGCGGTCAACA
Source organism: Vreelandella neptunia (assembly GCF_022489065.1). Taxonomy (GTDB): domain Bacteria; phylum Pseudomonadota; class Gammaproteobacteria; order Pseudomonadales; family Halomonadaceae; genus Vreelandella; species Vreelandella neptunia_A. Next base: position 40,833 of record NZ_JAKVTW010000008.1, read on the forward strand.
CATGCTCTGCATTTACCATGCGCTGATAGCGAAGCGCCTCAAGGTCACATGTCCATAAGGAGCTCGCATAAGGTTCCGGAAACAATTCAAAAGGCGTATGACCCACAAGCTCATCTTGAGAGAAGCCAAATGTATTTAAAAACTGGGGATTAGCAAAGGTGTAGTGACCGTTAAGATCCTTAAGCGACATTATGACGGTGCTATTTTCCATGAGGGCATGCAACTGCGCCTGAGATTGGCGTAACTTGGCCTGCACATGGCTAAGATCGGTAATGTCCATCAGTGTCACAATCAGCAGCTCCACCTTGCCATCGCGACTAACACCGGGGGTCATCACTCGCTGCAGCAACCGTCCTTCCACTTCGACCACACCCTCTTCCGGCAGACCGCTGACCATGACACTGGTAAGCTGCTCTTCCAAATTATTGAGCGCAGCAGGTAGCTTTAACCCAGCTACATGACGCTGAAGTGCGGTGGGCCGGAAATTAAAATAGCGCGCTGCGGGGGCGTTATAGCGCTTCAAACAGTGGTCGGTATCAAAAACCAACAGTGGAAAATCAAGCGCATCGTAGAGGTAGGTGTACTCTTCATTGAGCTTCGTCAATTCACTGGATTTTACATTTAGCTCTTCATTAAGGCTTATCAGCTCTTCGTTAGTGGCTTGCAGCTCTTCATTGGCTGCCTCCATCTCTTCATTAGTGGCTTGCAGCTCTTCATTAGATGCCTGCGCCTCTTCGTTAAGCGACTGCATCTCTTCGTTCGCCGTCGCCAGCTCTTCAATCAACGCTTGGAGATGTTCACGAGTAGCCACCAACTCATCTTCTAAGCTATTACCTTTTTCCAGCGGCAGGGGCTCCATCAGCCGTTCTAAAGAAACATCCGTGGACGGAACAGGCTCGACAATGGGAATCGGCATCAGAATCACCAGCAGTCGGCGGTCGTCATCACTCTCTGAGAGCGACCGCACACTGAGCTGCCACCAGCGTTCTTCAAGGCGTCGACGACGGCCTAATTGGGGCTCCCGCTGCTTCTGGAACTGATGCAACATCGCCATCAGCTCGCCACGGAAAACCGGATTAATCACGTCGCTAATACCCACTTGCGTGCGACCCGCAGGGAAATGCAGGAATTTGGCAACGTCACCCGCTGTATGTAAGACGCCGCCTTGGGTATCGCAAAGGGCAACCGTAGCCTGCATATGCGAAACCAGCGCATCTAACAGGTGCTGCACATCGCGATCACGCCGACGTAAAGGCTGGCTTTCCCCAGTCCCTTTCGATGAACGCACGGCAACGTCGCGACTTTCACCCTGTTTTCGAAACAGACGTTCGCGTCTATCCAGTGGTGTAAATAAACGCTCTGTTTGGGCGATACTTTCGGAGCGCCCCAGGAAAAGCACCCCTCTCGGCCTTAAGCCAAAATGAAAGCGCTGTAGCACTCGTGTTTGTAATTCATTATTAAAATAGATCAATACATTACGGCAAGAAACTAAGTTCAAACGCAGAAACGGCGGATCGTCGACCAAATTATGCTTGGCAAACACCACCATATCCCGCAGCTCTTTGTTGACCTCATAAGTATGCTCTTCAGCGGTGAAGTAACGCTCCACCCACTCTGGTGGCAATGCCTCAAGGGCTGCCGCTATGTAGCGACCTCGCCGGGCGATCTCCAAAGCATCCTCATCGATATCGGTAGCAAATATCTGCACCACGCGGCTGAACTCGCCATGTCGTCGCTTAGCCTCCGCAATCATTAGCGCAATCGAGTAAGCCTCTTCGCCGGTAGCGCAGCCCGCCACCCACACTCGCATCGGCTCACGTCCGGACTCCTCTATCAGGCTATTAACAGCGCCATCCAAAGCGTCAAACGCGGATCTGTCGCGTACAAACGCCGTCACCGAAATTAAAATATCACGGCCTAGCTGCTCTAGCTCCGCATGACTTGACTCAACTAATGCTAAGTATTGCTGCATATCAGCCACGTTGGTGGCGATAAGACGACGCCTGATACGTCGGCTTAGGGTGCCTTTCTTATAGCCGGAAAAATCCAGTTGCCGGTGCTTTTTTAATAATGCTAATAAGCGTTCCGGCACATCAGCATGGCTATCTTCATGGGATAGACGTTCAAGCCGCGAAAGCTCAGCCAAACGCGCACCCATGGACTCAACGTCCATGACATAATCGATTACCCCAGCATCCAGCGCCGATTGCGGCATACCGTTGTATTTAGCACTGGCAGGCGTTTGCACCATGGTGATACCCCCGGCCGCCATAATAGCTCGCAAGCCAGCCGTGCCATCCGACCCCGTACCAGATAGGACGATACCCACCGCGGCTTCATGGGCATCCGCCGCCAGCGAGATAAAAAATTCGTTAACCGATGGCTTTGGCCCCACGTGGGGCTTTATAGGGGTGGTATAAAACACTCCCTCTTTTATTAAGGCATTGGTATCCGCTGGTACCACATAAATGACCCCTGCCTCAGGGATTTGATTATTTTCAAAGCGCTGCACGCGCAGGCGGGTTTCACGACTTAAAATGTCTACCAGCATACTTTTATGAGTCGGTGATACATGTTGTAACACGACGTACGCCAGCGGCATATCGGGATCAAGCGGTTTAATCAGCTTTGAAATGGCTTCTAACCCGCCAGCAGAGGCGCCGATACCCACCACAAGTGGTGAGACTGGAGGGAAGCTGGCAGCGGTCATTTTCGTCCTTTACTAATCGGTAACAGTTAACGCTCAGTTTACACGCCTTATTGTGCAAAGCGACATTTCAAGAAATGGAATAGCCCAATAAGCACCTGTTTTATAATGTAGATTATATTCGAACCTACTACTGCTTTTGGCTACGACTCTGAAATTGAAGAGCTTCTAACTCTGCCTAGGCCTTAAGCCAAACTCTGCTTATCAAATACATGCTCGCATGCGTGTTCTACGGAAAACCTTCTACTTCTTTATGCTTAGAAAATCTTTCAAAGATTATCCCTAAAAAATAAAAAACTATTTAATTTCAAAAATTTATATAAAAAATAAGAACTAATAAAGACATACTCCTCTTTAGCGTTGATGATATGGGCTGGTGACCTATTGGTTTCTAAAGGTAATTTATGTATCTACGCTCACGAGTACTTAAAACCGAGATGCGAATAACTGCCAATGGAAGTTAATAACCGCGAGCTTGCTCTTCAGGCAGGCCTGCTCATGCTACTGGTCACGACCGTCGTCATTGGCACGGGGAGTTTTCTGCTAGGCTTTTTCCCGAACGTTCACCAGCCGCAATCCCTTGCGCTGATTCCAGACAGTGCCCTGGTTATTTTACTGTGTGGGCTGGGGCTTAGCGCCGTGATGGCAAACTTCACGCGCTGGCGTAAAGCGACGGCTGTAGGACTCGCGACGATTGCTTTTTATACCTTACTGCACAACGCTCTCGACTCCTCTTATTACGCAATTTCTATATTAAGCGGGCACCCCCGCCTGCCCAGCCAAGCAGCGCCGATACTTATCATGGCAGCGTGTTGTCTATGGGTCGGCCCACAAGGTCGCTGGCAGCGGCGCGTTTGGCAGTTGGGAGGCCTGTTTTTATGGTTAGTTGGCTTCATTACATTAGCGGCTCATTTTGGCTGGCCCGTACCTGTATGGCTGCCTCGAGCAAGTGCGTTAATCCCCGGTTTGCTCTGTTTTCAGTTTGGTGTCGCCATGTTAATGGTGAGTCGACACATTCCTCATTTAAAAACCTCGCTAAGTAGCGCCGCCGTGCTAGCTGGCATTCTAGGCGTTAGCCTAAGTATAAGTGGCTGGTTTTTGGTCAGTTGGAACCAGTATCAGGAAATGCGTCAAAGCGCTCAGCAAAATCTGGCGAGTATTGCCGTTAATATTGACCAAACGCTGACGTCCCGGGCGGTGGTGCTTGAGCGCCTGGCAGAGCGTTGGCGTCAGGTCTTCGAGGATTCGTCCTCGCGTAGCCGAGAGGTGGAGCGCTACTGGACCGACTACCCGAGTATATTAGCCATTGCGTATTTTAATCCTGATACCAATGATATCTGGCGTCGCGCCCGCCATGGCAGTGCCCTACTCTGGCTCGATGATCAACTCACTACGTTAGCAACACTGACTTGGCTTAATCAGCAACGAACTTCGAGGCAGTGGTCGTTTCCCGATTTTGAGCGACCCACGCTGGCATTACTCTCCATTCGGTCACCCAGTGACTCTTACCAGTTAGTCGCCGTTATCGATATAGCCCTGCTCATTGAGCAGGAAACCAGTGCAGCCAATGGCGCCTACGCACTGCATTTCCTTCACTCTAATGGACACTTGATGAACAACGGCGACGGCCTTATTCCCGCTTCTTCTGTTATGTCACCAGCAAACACGCTGGCGGAACACACGGCGGTGCTTCCGGGAGGCACCGTGGTCAATTTAGCGCTCTCTGAGCGAACCAATCAACCGCCCATACTCGCTAACTTTATTGCCGCTGGCGTGGGGCTCTCGGGGCTGCTACTCACTTATCAATTGGTTTTCAGCTTTGCGTTGATTTCTGCCCGTGCCCAACGCTCTCGTGAGCTTTCTAAAGCTAAAGAGACACTACAGGATAGCGAGCAGCGGTTTCGATCCCTGTTTACGCAAAACCCCGACGCGGTGTTTTCCCTTGATATTAGCGGCAGATATCTGAGCGTGAACCGATCTGTCCTCACTCTGCTGGAAATTAGTGAAGCACAGATTATTGGCAGCCACTGGAAGGACATTGTTGCCCCCGAACACCACGTCATGGTCGATGCTGCTTTCCAGCAAGCGTTGAAGGGCGCTGCCCAGCGTTTTGATTTGGAAGTGATCAGCCAACAAGGCAGTGCTCGCCAGTTGGATGTCTCCTTTTTACCAACCGTCGTAAACGATCACGTCGTCGGCGTTTACGGCATTGCTAAAGAGATAACCGCACTGCGTCAAAAGGAAGACCAACTGCTGATCTACCAACGCAGTATTGAGGCCAGTAGTAACGGTATTTTAATTTGCGAAGCTCAACAGCCCGACTACCCGATTCTGTATGTCAATCCAGCCTTTGTCGCTATCACAGGCTACACGTTTGAAGAAGCCAAAGGGCGCAACTGCCGGTTTCTACAGGGCCAAGACACGGATCCAAATCAAATCGCAGACATACAGCATGCCCTTGAGCAGCAGCACGACATCACCTTAACGCTTCGCAACTATCGTAAAAATGGTCAAGCGTTTTGGAACAATCTATTTCTGTCGCCTGTGCGCGCCCATAGCGGTCAAGTCACCCACTATGTGGGGAGTATTAATGATATCTCTGAGCGCCGTGATCACGAAAATGCACTCGCGTTTCACGCCACTCACGATGCATTGACAGGTTTAGGGAACCGCGCGCTGTTTGAAGACCATTTGCGTCACGACGTAGAACTTGCCCGACGCCATCATCAGCAATTAGCCGTTTTGTTTATCGACCTGGATGAATTCAAACCGATTAACGATACGCTAGGCCACGGCATTGGCGACCAAGTGCTTATTAATGTTGCCAGACGGCTTGAGGTGGCCATAAGGCCTTCCGATACCCTGTGCCGCTTCGGGGGAGACGAGTTTGTATTACTCCTGCCAGACCTTAATAGCCCCCAACAAGCAGAGGAAATTGCCGAGCGGCTGCTGGAAACATTGGCGCGGCCCTATCGGATTGGCCGACATGAACTCTACCTATCGGCGAGCATCGGCATTGCGCTTAACGACAACCAGTTGACCCAACCGGAAGAGCTTTTACAGCAAGCTGATATGGCGATGTATAAGGCCAAACAGCAAGGGCGTAACACGCTACAAACATTCACTCAGGATATTAATCAAAAGCTAACCCAAAGAGTGACACTGAGAAATGATTTACAGGAAGCGATTCTGAACGAGCAGTTTGAGCTCCATTACCAGCCCCTATTAACCCGGGGAGGCCAAGTTCAGGGCTTTGAAGCACTGGTACGCTGGAATCATCCTAGCAAAGGCGCTATTTCACCGGTGCTGTTTATACCCATTGCTGAAGAGACAGGGCAAATTATTGCTTTAAGCCAATGGGTAATGGAGCGCGCTGCCCGTGACTTTCTTACGCTTCAACCCCAGCTTCCCAGCTACTGCCGCATTTCAGTCAATCTATCACCCATGCAGTTTCATCGACCAAGCTTTTTAAACTCGCTTACCGCCACACTTAACGCCACAGGGCTTAGCGCGACATCGCTTGAGCTAGAGCTGACTGAAGGTATTTTGATGAACGATACCGACGCAGCAATTGATACGCTTCATGCCCTGCGCGAGATGGGAATCAGTATTGCCATTGACGACTTTGGCACCGGCTTTTCCAGTCTTAGCTACTTGCGCCACCTACCCGTTGACAAGGTGAAAATTGACCGCAGTTTTATCAACAATATTGCCAATAACAGCAAGGATGCCGCTATTGTACAGGGCATTATTGCGCTCGCTCATCACCTGGAATTGGCGGTGGTTGCCGAGGGTGTAGAAACGTTAGAGCAGCAACAGCAATTGGCAGCGTTAAATTGTGATGTATTTCAAGGCTACCTGTTTGCTCGACCAATGCCCTTTGAGACTTTACAGGTGTGGCTGAAAGACCACTTGAAGGGTGATTAGCGTCATACCTTGAGCGGTACTCTTTGAGTGTGGTGGCCGAGCGAACCGAAAGCACGCCGACTGTTTATGAAAATATTTTCCACAAAGCATTCACTTGCCCACATTTCTGCGTCATACTAAACCTTAGTCGCATACACCAATGTCTAAAACCTGTCTCTAAAAAACTTTGTCTAAAAAATCCATGCCTAAAAAAGCTATGTCTAAACCTAGCTTTAAGTCATTTTTTTAAAACGGTTTTTTTAAGACAGTCCTTTTAAGACAGCTATTTAGGAGTCAGCAGAAGCCATGAAATACCAAGACCACTTTCCAACAATTTGGGATACACCTCGCCAGCGTAGCGCTAAACCTGCTAACCAAGCGCCAGCTAAAAAAGTTCTTTCGCCGGTAAAAGAGGTGTTTTTGTCTATTTGGGATACACCTAAGCGCCAGCCTAGCGCTTAAAACGCTAGAGGTTACATCGGCAGTACGGCAATGATGTGTGACTCCAACTCCTGCTCAGGCACCTCATCCTGGGACACCGCAAAGCTACGCACACTAACGCCTTTACGGTGTACACGCTCGGCGTCATTGCTTAAAAGAGGATGCCAGCCCGCCAGCTTGCGCCCTTCTGCCACCCGCCGATAGCCACAGCTTTGTGGTAACCAGGTGAACTCTTTGACCAAGGCGGGGGTAAGCTGGGTGCAGTCGGGAACGGTTTCAAAACGATTCGCATAATCGCTGCACTGGCAGCTGTGAATATCCAGTAAGCGACAAGCCACGTTCAGTACTGCTAGCTCCTGAGTATCCTCATCGTGCAGCTTTAGCAGGCAACACTGCCCGCAGCCGTCGCAAAGCGCTTCCCACTCTTGAGGCGTCAATTCTTCTAGGGTAAAGCGCTCCCAGAAACGTTCGCGCATAGCGGTTTCCATTTTCTCCTACCTCATTGTCACGGAAAAACTCTTTATTACGATGGTGTATCTTGGTGGCTTAGTTCAGCCAATAGCGCTGGCCATAGTGTCTGGAAATCATCCTCCAGCGCTTGATACTCAGCGTGCAGCCAGGGCACTAAAGCAGCCAATTGATTGGGGCCAGACAACCGCCGCCCAATACCCGCCACGGCGCGGCAGGTGAATGTAAAATCAGCGTAACCTCTTAGCCAGTCGTGCTCGACAAGGATCGGCATCATGCTAGCCAACCGATTTGGTGCGGGTCGCGCGGAGAGAAGCCGGTAACAGCGCTCGACAATGGCTTCCTGGTCAGCCTGCCCCTCTGTATCCCGAGCTAGAAAATGATCCCACACCATGTCGAGTGCAATGCCTGCGTAGCGGCGCTGAGCAGGCGGCGCGCGACGTCGCGCATTGACAACGTTTGGATGACTATCCACCCAGGCATCCACACGGCGATGATGGCGAATGCCCAGCGCTGTAGCCGCGGGCCAATCACTTAAATCGCGCCCCTTAACCCCATCGGCTATTAAATTGCCGTAGAGAAAATCATCGCTCCCCGCCCTGACGAGCCAAGCATGGGCAAGAAAATTCATGGTAAGGGGTCTTTACTCATCATCAGAACGTAGATCAGAACGCGAAGCGACATGGGCACGATGCACATCGAGTAAATAGGCCTCTTTAGGCGGCGGCATTTGCAAATAGAACCCTTTGTCCTTAATCCCTTCCACAACGTCTGCTGCATTCACCCGTGACAATTTTTTGTCCGCGGTCAATAACATGGTAAACACCGGCACTGGCTTACCAAACGTTTCCATTAGTAGCTCAGGAACATTTTCCAGCCCTTGGCGCTTATCAACGTATAAATACATCTCTTCTTTACGCGAACTTTTAAAAACTTCGCAAATCAATTTGTCGCTCATGATGCACGCTCCTCAAGGGCCTTGACCAGCGCGTCATTCAAAAACTCGCCCCGCCAACCGGTCGGCCAAATGAGAGGTTCACCCGCCAAGTCCTGCATCACCAGTGTTTCAATATCGCGGCGGCGTAGGAGCATTTCCGGTGCCACTCCCAAGTCATCGGCTTTGCCGGTTACCGCCTTTTTTAGTGCTTTAAAGCGAGACTTAAAGGTCGGATGCATGGGGTCTGGCCAGCGCTTGGGCAGTGTCGCTTCATCGCAGTGCTGCGCCTGTTTCACCATTGCCAAGAGTGTATCGCCCTCTTTTTTGATCAGCACCGGCTTAACGCCTTCCACTTCAGCAAGTTCAAAGCGATTACTGGGCATTTTTTCAGCGACGGCGAACAGTAATTTATCGCTAATGAGCCAGTTACGCGGCAAATCACGACGACGGGTTTCACCTTCACGCCACGTGGTCATGAGCCGGTACGCTTCCATTTGACGGGGCAATAAGCGCCATAATTGGCGCTGGCGGGTATACCACTGTTGATCGTTGTCGACGCTGCGTCCGGCTTGCTCAATCAAACTGGCGCACTCAGCATCTACCCACTCGCGGCGCCCCAACATCGCGAGCTTTTCAGCCTGAAGCGTCCAGACTTTTAATAAATAAATCACATCCAGCGCCGCATAATGGCACTGTGCAGGGGTGAGCGGTCGCACTAACCAGTTTGAGCGAGTCTCCTCTTTAGGTAGCGTTTCGCCGACCCAGAACTCGACCAGCTTTTGATACCCCATTCCAGGGTTTTCACCCAAAAACCCTTGCACTACCTGGGTGTCAATTAACGGCACAGGCAGTACCCCTGCCCAGTGCTGGAATACTTCCAGGTCTTCACTGCAGGCGTGAAGTAACTTGATGGCACTATTTTGCAGCAAGGCACGGAATCTATCGGTACAAGGAACGGCCACCGGGTCAATCAGATAAGCCTCTTCACCTGCGGTGAATTGAATCAGCGCAGGCACAGGAAAGAACGTGTTCTCTCGGAAAAACTCGGTATCCAGAGCGATTACAGAAGCATCGGCTACTTGCTCGCACGCGGCATCAAGCGCCTCTGGAGTATCAAGCCATTGAAAAGAGGGAGTAAGAGAGGACAAAGCATTCTTCCAGGTTGGCGCAAACGCTAAAGCGTTTGCGTTTTAGGTGGGCTTATTCACTGGCAAAAGGCAGGCGACCGTTAAACGCACGGCTCAAGGTGCCGCCATCGACATACTCAAGCTCTCCACCCATGGGGACACCATAGGCTAGCCGCGAAAGTTTGACGCCATATTCTGCCAACTGCGAGGCAATATAGTGAGCTGTCGCCTCACCCTCGATAGTAGGGTTCGTCGCCAACACCACCTCTTCGATGAGCCCTTCAGCAACACGCGCTTCTAACAGATCCAAACCAATCGACTCGGGGCCTATCCCATCTAAAGGCGAAAGGTGGCCGTGCAATACAAAATAGCGCCCTTTAAAGCCACCAGCTTCTTCAATCGCCAACTGATCGGCAGGCGACTCAACGACACAAAGCAGTGCATCATCACGGCGCGGGCTTTCGCACAGCATACAGATGTCAGCTTCGGTGAGCGTTCGACAACGTTGGCAGTAGCCAACCTCTTCAATCGCCTGTTGGATAATCGAAGCAAGGCGCTGCCCGCCTGGGCGTTCACGCTCAAGCAGGTGCATCGCCATGCGCTGAGCCGTTTTAGGCCCAACGCCTGGCAGTACGCGAAAAGCGTCCATTAACTGCTCAACGAGAGGAGAAAAGCGCATTGCTTAGAACGGCATCTTAAAGCCGGGGGGAAGATTAAGGCCAGCTGTCGCTTCTTCCATTTTCTGTTTAGAGTTAACTTCCAGTTTGCGCACCGCATCGTTGACTGCCGCGGCTAACAAATCTTCCAGTAGCTCTTTGTCCTCTTCCATGACGCTGGGATCAATGGAGACGTTGGATACGTCGTGGCGACCATTCATGGTGACCTTGACCATACCCGCACCGGCTTCGCCCTGGACTTCGGCTTTAGCGACTTCTTCCTGGGCTTGCTGCATTTTTTCCTGCATCTCTTGGGCTTGTTTCATCAAGTTGCCCATTCCACCTTTAAGCATGGTCTGATCTCCAATGTGGTTTTAAGGTTGTCTGTAGCTATCTTTCGGCCGTATGAAAAACTGCATGAAATACGGTATGAAAGATTATATGAAAAAAGCTTAGCGTACCGCGTCGGCAGGCTTGACGCTGGATTCTATCAGCTTTGCACCAAACGCCTGTTGTAACTTCTGTACATGGGGGTCGTGATTGAGTAGATCAACCGCCTGGGCGTGACGCTCTTTATTAAGTCGCTCTTCACGCTGGCGAGGTGTTTCCAGACGATTAGACAATTCAGCCACGTAAAAGGCTATTTTACGGGGCATGCCCTGCTCTTTGAGCGCCCGCTCAATACGCGTTTGGTGAACTTCCGCCTGCATTGCCTCTTGGCTGGGGTCTAGACGAAGCGTCAGCAGCGTACCGTCGTCACTCTCCACCAAACAGTTGCCCGCTAGGTTGCGGGTTAGGCCGCCCAAACCCAGGGCATCAAAGCACTCCAGCCACTTAGCATTGTCCAGCTTGCCTGGCTGGGTTTTAGAAACGGTTTCGGGAATGGCTTCTGAAAGAGCCTCTGGTTGAGCTGTTGGCGCCTCAGCCGTGATGGGCTCTACAGTCTCAGCCCCAGCGGCTGGTTCAGGGGTTACGATTGTCTCAGGCTCAGCCATCGCCGCTGGCTCAGGGGCTTGCTGGAAAGCTTCCATCTCAGTCACTGCTGTATCAGCTTCGACTGTCCAAGGAGGTGGCTCTTGCAGCGGAGGCTCCTCTTCAGCGGCATGTACGTCCACTTGAGACTGAGGCTCTGCCGGTGGCGCTGAGTGAGCTTCTGGCTGAGTATCTGGCTGAGTATCTGGCTGAGCTTCTGAAAGGGCTTCTGAAAGGGCTTCAGCTGTTGGCGTGGGGGCTGGCGCAGATGAGTCTGTATTGGCCGCAGACGCTTGATCACTCGTACCCGTCGCTGCCGTTTCTGACGGCTCACGACGCAGCGGTAGCGGAGTGCGCGGCGGCTTCGGCACGCCCTGAGGGCGAAATGCCAGCATGCGCAGCAACGTCATTTCTAGCGCGCTACGCAGATCAGGGGCGTGCACCATATCTCCACGGCCCTGAATACCAATCTGGTAATAGAGCTGAATATCTTCTGCGGTAAAGCGGCTCGCAAGCTGTAGGATAATGTCACGGTCACCATGGCTGTTATCCACCGCATCTGGCACCATCTGCGCCACCGCCAAACGGTGCAGCAGGCTTGAAAGCTCATCCAACACGGCAGCAAAATCAGGGCCTTGCTCTGCTAATTCCGCCACTTCAGCCAGCAGGCGCTGCACATCCACATCAGCCAACGCTTCTGCCAGGGCCAAAATATGGCGATGATCCAAGGTGCCCAGCATGGCAGCCACATCCGCATGGCGCACCGCCCCCTGACCAAACGCAATGGCTTGGTCGGTCAGGCTCATGGCGTCGCGCATAGAACCTTCGGCGGCTTTACCCAGCAGCCACAACGCGCTTTCATCAAAGGCAACGCCCTCCTCTCCTAGCACGTAGGTGAGGTGCTCGACCACGCGCTCAGGTGGCATATGCTTGAGGGTAAATTGGAGGCAGCGGGAAAGCACCGTGGGCGGCAGTTTTTGCGGATCGGTGGTGGCCAGCAGGAACTTAACATGAGGCGGCGGCTCTTCCAGCGTTTTCAACAGCGCGTTGAAACTGCTAGTAGACAACATGTGCACCTCATCAATCAGGTACACCTTATAGCGCCCTTGTGTGGGGGCGTACTGCACATTATCGAGCAGCTCGCGGGTATCTTCCACTTTGGTTCTTGAGGCCGCATCAACCTCAATCAAGTCAACAAAACGCCCTTCATCAATGGCTTGGCAGCTATCGCACTGACCACAGGGAGTGGAGGTAATGCCTTCATCACCACGCCCATTCGCCGTGCAGTTCAAACACTTGGCAAGAATACGCGCCAAGGTAGTTTTGCCCACCCCGCGGGTACCCGTAAACAGATAAGCATGGTGCAAGCGGCCCTGATCAAGGGCATTGACCAAGGCGCGTTGAACATGGGCCTGGCCCACGAGTTCGTGGAATGTGCGAGGCCGCCACTTGCGGGCCAGAACCTGATAGCTCATGAAGCTGTATTTCCTTCGGCGGGCTGACTTACCTCACGCTGCGAACAGCGCAAGGTAAGGGCCACGGTGCATAACTAAGGCGATGCATGAAAAAAGACGGCGCATAACAGCGCTATGCGAGAACAAACATCATTCTAGCGGTTGCACCGCAGCCCGCCAACCGCCTAGAACAGGCGTAATGTGCAACAACGCTTAAGCGTTGTCACCACCTTCCGCCGCACCGGCGCGCTCGGCAGCCGCTTTTACCAGTTTTTCCAATTCACCATTTTGATGCATTTCAACGACGATGTCGCAGCCACCCACAAGCTCACCTTCAACCCACAGTTGGGGGAAGGTGGGCCAGTTAGCAATTTTGGGCAGTTCAGCACGGATATCCGGGTTATCCAGAATATTAACGAACGCGAAGCGCTCGCCGCAGCTCATCAGTGCTTGAACGGTCTGGGCGGAAAAACCGCACTGTGGCAGTTGGGGCGACCCTTTCATGTAAATCAGGATCGGGTTTTCGCTAATTTGACGCTGAATGTTTTCGGCAGTTGTGCTCATACTATTTCCTCGCTTATCAATGACCGATGCTTTCCCACTTCGTACTTGCCGTTAGTGCTTGAAGTTAGCACCTCAATAAGTACCTGAGTAGAGCGCTCGGCTTTAACGTGTAATGGGCATTCTACGCATGCCGTTCGCGTTGCGCATCCCCTGCAGCATCGCTAGGATAGTGTTTTTGCGCGGAGAGAAGTCCTTATGGCGACACGCCATTTCCTGACCTTGCTAGATTTGACCCCGGATGAGTTGGATTATTTAATCCAGCGCGCCATTACCATCAAGACCAATCTGAAATCCCAAGGTCCTGTTTATACACCATTACCCAACCGCACCCTGGCGATGATTTTTGAAAAATCATCGACGCGCACGCGAGTATCGTTCGAAACGGGAATGGCACAGTTTGGTGGTCATGCGCTATTTCTCTCTCCTCGAGATACCCAATTAGGCCGCGGCGAACCGATTGAAGATACCGCTCGCGTACTGTCTGAAATGGTCGATGCGGTAATGATTCGCACCTTCTCCCACGCGGGGCTAGAAACCTACGCTAGCGCTAGCAGCGTGCCAGTGATTAACGCACTGAGTGATGATTATCACCCCTGCCAGTTGCTTGCTGATGTCATGACCTGGACTGAACTTCGTGGCAGCGTGAAGGGCCGCACAGCGGTGTGGATTGGGGATGGCAACAACATGTGTCACTCCTGGATCAATGCAGCACGACAGTTCGGCTTTCATCTACGCATATGCTGCCCAAAAGGCTACGAGCCCCGTGCAGACATAATGGCGGCAGCTGGTGATCAGGTAACTCTCCTGCATGACCCGCAAGAAGCGGTAAAGCAGGTCGACTTAATTACTACAGACGTATGGGCATCGATGGGCCAAGAAGAGGAGCAGGCTAAACGTGAAGCGGATTTCGCGGGCTTCCAAGTAACAGAAGCAATGCTGGATCAAGCGAACCAAGACGTACTGTTTTTACACTGCCTGCCAGCGCACCGCGGCGAAGAGATTAGCCATACGCTACTCGAAGATCCTCGGGCAGTGGTTTGGCAGGAAGCAGGCAACCGGCTTCATGCACAAAAGGCGCTGATCGAGTTTTTACTTCTGGGCAAGGTCGCTGAATAACCGAGTTACTGCAGACAAAAAAGCCTCGTTTGATAAACGAGGCTTTTTTCTAGAATTTTGGTGGAGCCTAGCGGGATCGAACCGCTGACCTCAACACTGCCAGTGTTGCGCTCTCCCAGCTGAGCTAAGGCCCCACGTACTGCTGTCCAACAGCGAGGCGGATACTACGATGAACCTTTATCTCGGTCAAGTTTTTGAACCATCAGCACTAACTAATTCTCCTTTATCGCCAGCTGTGGCACTCTATATGTAATTAGCAGTCGTACAAGGCCAACGCCTGAGTCCATGATGTTTCCATGCAGGAGCCTGTCCTTTGATCAGTGTACTTATCGCCGATGATCATCACTTAGTAAGAACTAGCATCGCTCACCTGCTAAACGAAGAGTGTGACATTAAAATTGTGGGCGAGGTCGACGACGGCGAAAGCGCGGTGACACAGTGTCGTCATTTAAAGCCCGATATCGTGTTGATGGATATTCGCATGCCGGGAATTGGTGGGCTTGAAGCGACTCGGCGTATTCATCGCACGATGGAAGACGTGAAGGTTTTAATCTTAACCGCACATATGGAAGACAGCGTCCTGCGACGCATGTTGGAAGCCGGTGCGTCGGGATTTTTAAGCAAAGGTGCGGATGCAATTGAGATGACCGATGCCATACGTCAGGTCTTTCATGGGCGTCGCTATGTCAGTCAGGAGATCGCCCAGCGTTTAGCCCTTTCCCACTTTACCAATGAAGATAATCCGTTTAGCCACCTCTCCCACCGTGAGCTACAGATTGCCCTGATGATTGTTAACTGTCAGCGCGTACAAGACATCTCCGACCGCCTGCACCTAAGCCCTAAAACAGTAAATACCTATCGCTATCGACTGTTTGATAAACTACAAGTTGCCACTGACGTGGAGCTTACGCATTTAGCGCTCCGCCATGGGCTGGTCGAGGGGTTTGACGCCACCCAGATATAGCCCCATCTTCCCCTGCAGTTATAGGGTACCGACACGCTAATATGACCTTTGATTCAAAACAGTTTCTGAGTTCGGTAAGCACCTCTCCTGGCGTTTACCGTATGCTCGATGACCAAAGCAACACCCTCTATGTGGGCAAAGCCAAGCGCTTAAAAGCGCGTCTTGCCAGCTATTTTCGTGGCCAGTTGAATACCAAAACCCAGGCCATGGTAGGACGTATCGCCGATGTTCAGGTAACTGTCACGCGCACGGAGACGGAAGCGCTTCTGCTTGAACAGACACTGATTAAACAACTACGTCCGCCCTACAACATTTTATTGCGTGACGATAAGTCCTACCCCTTTGTATTTGTCACCGACCGCCACACTTATCCAGCACTTGAGTATAAGCGCGCTCGTCAGCGCAGCGACGATGGTCGCTATCTTGGCCCTTACCCAAGCAGTGGCGCAGTACGTGAAAGCCTCGCGCTGATGCAAAAAATATTTCATATCAGAAACTGTGAAGATAGTGTTTTTGCGCACCGTTCGCGCCCATGTTTGCAGTATCAAATTCAGCGTTGCAGCGCCCCTTGCGTCGATTACATTTCCGCCGAAGATTACCAGCGCGACGTTGAGCACGCTGTTATGTGCCTGGAAGGCAAAAGCGAAAATGTGACCCAGGAATTAATGGAGGCGATGGAGGCTGCTAGCAAAGCACTTGATTTTGAAGAGGCTGCTCGCCTTCGTGATCAGGTTCAGCAGCTACGCCAGCTTCAGCAACGCCAGTTTGTTGATACCGGCGGCGGTGATGCCGATATCTTTGCCCTGGCGCAACGACCCGGTGCGCTGGGCGTTTCAGTGCTAAGTGTGCGCGACGGCCGTCTACTGGGCGCCCGTCATCACACGCCAAAAAACGATCTGGATCTGCCGCTAGAGACACTGCTCACCGAAGTCGTTAGCCAGTACTACTTTGGACAACCCCATAATGTACCCAATGAAGTCATCACCAGTCATCCACTCGATGACAGCGAACTGATCGCAGAAGCACTGACCCAGCAGGCGGGTAAGCGCATCCGCGTCACTAACCAGGTACGCGGCCATCGCGCCCAGTGGCAGCAGCTTGCAATTACCAACGCTGAGCAACAACTGGCCTCGCAACTTGCCAATCAAACGCAGCTGACTCAGCGCTTTACCGCGCTACAGAAAGCGCTCGGCTTGGAAGAAACGCCACAACGTCTGGAGTGCTTCGACATCAGCCATAGCCACGGTGAAGCGACCGTTGCCTCCTGCGTGGTGTTTGATCATCAGGGTCCACGTAAAAGCGACTATCGCCATTTTCGCATTGAAGGCGTCGCTGCAGGGGACGATTACGCTGCTATGCAGCAGGCGCTTACACGACGCCTTAAGCGGGTTAAAAGCGGTGAAGCGGTGGCACCCGACATTCTGATCGTCGACGGTGGCAAGGGGCAGCTCAATATGGCCCGCGAGGTGTTTAAAGAACTCGACATCACTCATATTATGCTACTGGGTGTAGCGAAAGGCACGACACGTAAAGCTGGGCTTGAAAGCCTGTTTGTAGAAACGGCTGACAACCCACTGGACTTGGATCCTGCATCGCCCGCTCTGCACTTGATTCAGCATATTCGCGATGAGTCGCACCGTTTTGCCATAGCAGGCCACCGCGCCCAACGTGACAAAGCAAGGCGTACTTCAACGCTGCAGGAAATCCCTGGCATTGGCCCTAAGCGTAGACGTGAGTTGCTGCGCTTTTTTGGCGGCCTCCAGGGCGTACAAAAGGCTAGTCGCGACGAACTTGCCCGCGTACCGGGTATTAACGCATCGCTAGCCGACAGTATTTACCGGGCGCTCAATGGATAAACCGCCTCTTGGCATAGATGCTATCGGCCAAGGGGGATAGAATGAGCACCAGACTTCGAACCCTCTGATTTTCCGGCAAGGATCGCACCCTGCGATGAATATACCCAACATACTGACACTGGCGAGAATCGCCTTTATTCCGCTGCTGGTGGTACTGTTTTATCTACCCTTCAGCTGGAGCATGCCCGTTGCGGCTGGCTTATTTGCATTGGCCTCCATTACCGATTGGCTGGACGGCTATTTAGCCCGACGCTGGAATCAGTCAACGCCTTTTGGCGCCTTTCTAGACCCGGTGGCCGATAAGCTTATGGTCGTGGTCGCCTTGGCGCTATTGATCGAGCGTTATGACACCTTAGTGCTGACGCTACCCGCGCTGGTCATCATTGGCCGCGAAATTGTCATTTCAGCGCTACGCGAATGGATGGCTGAAATGGGCAAACGCGGCATGGTGGCTGTTTCTTGGGTTGGCAAGTTGAAAACAACGCTGCAAATGGTGTCACTACTCATCTTGCTAGCACTTCCCCCAGCGCACGAGTTTGCCTTGCTGGGCGTTGTCGTGCTGTATGTAGCCGCCCTTTTGACGCTCTGGTCAATGATTCAGTACTTGAAAGCTGCTTGGCCTCATCTTAGCCGCTCGATGTAACCCGCTGATAAGTAAATAATGAATACGCACCCATTCATTGATTGACAACCCGGCGGCGATCCGTATAATTCGCCCTCGAGTCGAGCGGGAATAGCTCAGTGGTAGAGCATCGCCTTGCCAAGGCGAGGGTCGGGAGTTCGAATCTCCTTTCCCGCTCCAACTTGGATAGCGTGGTAAAGCAAGAGAGGGTCGTGAGCTGGAACGCCAGCCCGGTCGGATCACCTTTCCCGCTCCATAGACTCTTGAGGCTGGATGGCAGAGTGGTTATGCAGCGGACTGCAACTCCGTGTACGCCGGTTCGATTCCGACTCCAGCCTCCATCTTTGTGTAGCAGTGATGCTTTAAAGGTCTCTTTAAAACAACATTGCGATGTGATGTTCTTGTAATGAATAGCCCGGATGGCGAAATCGGTAGACGCAAGAGACTTAAAATCCTCTCAAAATGAGAATAAAGTCTTTTAAAACATCTAGTTGCTACATCCGATAAAAAATATGTAGCTCTTATGTAGCACCTTGCGGGTGTGGTGGAATAGGTAGACACACAAGACTTAAAATCTTGAGGCCATTGGCCGTGACGGTTCGAGTCCGTCCACCCGCACCATTTCAGCTTGTAGAATCTCTTATCTCAAATATTTACCTCCCTCCCCTTAGTTAGCCCTACTGTTTATTTCGAGCAATGACAGCTCTTCTCGCAACGCACCTGCCACTAGCTGCGGGTCTATGTCAATCGGGCGACATAGGTTAGCTAATAAACGCTGGTCGCCTAGCAAATCATCAAGGCTTTCCCAATCGGCTTGTTTATGGCCTTTCCATGCTGACTTGGCATCATTAAAGTAAATCTTTAATGCTGCGGCCCATATGTCACCACAACGTATTGCGTGCTCTATAGTATCGAGCGGGGCGTTTGGCCCCGGCTCTAGGCTCGCATCACAATCCAGCGTTACCGGCTCCACGTTTAGACGCGCTCGGCTTGGGTCACGTTTACTGGCCCTGCATCCTTCGCGCCGTGGTCAACGTAACGTGTCTCAACCGCTGGCTGTCCGCCGTCTATCTGAATTTTTAGGCGTAGAGCGTTAATACTGGTCGTTGGCCCCATGCGAGCGTCGAAGGCACCGGCGGCAATGATGCGCTCCACTTGCTCAACCGTCGCGCCTACTTTGCCTTTGCCATTTAGACCAGCAGCAGACTTATCACGCTGCATGTTTTGGGTGTGGGCCATCACATCGGCACGCGCTGCATCTGCTTTACGTTGGGCCGTTTCCAGGGCGTCCAGTGCTTTAGCCAGGTCTTTACGCGACTGGTCGGCACCGTCGATAGCATCACGCGCTACAGCACGTTGAATGGCATCGTTTAGACGACCGTATAAGCGGCTTAGAATGCCGGATAAAACGCCT
The DNA here is from genome assembly GCF_022489065.1 of Vreelandella neptunia. Taxonomy (GTDB): domain Bacteria; phylum Pseudomonadota; class Gammaproteobacteria; order Pseudomonadales; family Halomonadaceae; genus Vreelandella; species Vreelandella neptunia_A. The sequence continues at coordinate 60,037 of NZ_JAKVTW010000008.1, forward strand.
TGCTGCTCAAGCTCGGCAGTCATGCGCTTATGCTCGGCAACGCTGGTAGCCATGGCCGGTTCAATGCGTGGCTGTGCCTGCACTTCCCGCATCTGGTCACTGATACCGCGCTGGGCGGCTTGTAGGGCATCGACACTAGCGGTGGGGTCGGCTAGTAACTCATTGGCGCGTTCAATCGCTGGGCTATCGGTTAAATCAGTCACGTTGTCATACCTCAATGTAATGTCGCGTTTGGGCGGTCAAGTTGGGCCACCAGCAGCGCAATGCTGTGGCCCGCTTCGGTAAGCTGTGCGGTGAAGCTATCGGTTAGCCGTTCGCTTAGGTTGTCGAGCAAGGCCGCCAACGCTTCCCGTTCGGCTTCATCGCGCTGTTCCGGGGTGATAGGAATCATCATCGGCGCTCAATCCGGTAGCTGGTAGCCATCCATTAGAGACGGCATCTTGCGACCATTGCTTGCTCGCGGTGCTTCACTGTCGGGCGCTTCAAACTCACTGCCAGGCAACGTGTACTTCGACGCCAGGTTGGCAGCCATATCGGGCTTGGCACTGCCGCCCACGCCTGCCTCTTTCAGCTTTTCGTCAACCATCGCGCCGACTGCCGGTTTCAGCTCCTCGATGATGATGGCCACCATGCGTTCAATGCTTTGCTCTTTCGGTGTCACGTTCGCTACAAATTGCTTATTCATACGGTCTGGCCCTCCTGGGCCTCGATTGCGGTTAGGTAAATCTTTTTCAAAAGGCTGTCAGTCAGTGCCAACGCAGTGATCCACTGCGCGGCGGTCTGTTCTTTTGGTGGGTGGGGTAGGTCGATACCAACGCGCCATAGCTCTAGCCATGCTTGATGCGCAGGTGCATTAGCGGGGAGGTTCAGCAGGTTATCCATAGCGACGACCTCCAAAGCGACGGCTTGGCTTTAATAGAATCGCTGGCCCGCCGGGTTTTTTGCCGCTGGCAACGTCCATCAGCAGGGCGCAAGCGTTGGCCCTATCATCGTGGTGGCCCTTCCCTGGGGGGTGGTCGATGGAATCCCGGCCACCTCGTGCCGTGCGGCGCTCCAGGTTGCAGAACTGAATCATCATCGTGTCGTCTGGTGGCAGCTCTATTTGCTCGCTGTTGAAGCGGCTTAGGCTATCGGCGTACAGCTCAGATTTAGGCTTGGCGGCTTGGTCGCATTGGATGCCGTGTTTCTCGAACTCATCTTTCGGCCACGATCCGGCAAAGCGATCCGTGACGATGCGGTTAATGCCGTAGTCTTTGAATACCTGGGCATACTCGGCAACGATCTGTGCAGGCGTACCACGTCGAGCGCGTAGCACATCCACCACGGTCGTCTCACCTTCAACATGGCCGATTGCCATCGTGAACTCATCGGCACCGCCCCCAGCAGGGTCAGCCACGCCTATGTAGCGCGTGCCGGATACGAACGGTAATTCCAGCGGGTTTTGACGCATCACCGCCTCAACCTGGGCGCGGTCGATGAATCCCGAGACGTTATCGCGGAATTGACCGCCCCACTCACTGCGATAGCTTTCAGGGTCGTCTTGCTGGGCGTTGCGGAGAATGCGCTTATCTATGGTGGGGTTGAATTGTTCAGTTGCACCTTGAATCACCAGCACGTCGTCACTGTCTTGGCCGTAGTGCTGTTTCCACTTGTTGTAGACCAGACCACGCTTAGCCCACGGTGAACTAATGATAATCAGCATCCCGCCGGTAGTAGCGAGCGAAGGCGTAAGAGCGCGATACAGCTCAACATCGGGCGTTGCTGAATGCTCATCAGCGAAGAAACAAGCCTCGTCTAGCAATGCGGCGATGCGCGTCTTGCCGCGTACCGACCTAAAGGAATTGGTAGCCACTTCGATAGTGATACGGTTATTCAGCTCTAGCGACTCGGCACCGCGCTTTTCAATCATGGCCGCTAGCACTGGCGATGCGTCAAAGATGCCAGCGATATAGGAGAACAGCACTTTCGCTTGGTCACGATCCACGGCGATACAGCTCACCACACCGCGCTCACCAGGCTTTAGCTTGTCCGCTAGTCCTTCCATTGCCACACCAACGGTGGCGAGGTACACGGCTACACCGGCGGTGGTGTTGGTCTTGGCGCTGCGTCGTCCGGCTAGTACGACCAGCTCAGCGACACGATTAAGCGGTGGTGTACGTCCACCAGCTAGCTTACTGAACAGGTCGCGGCGGTTGGCATCCATCGGGATAGCGAAGGCACCGGATAAAACAGCGCGCCACGGTTCCCAGCTATCGCCCTCAAACGTGCCTGGGGTTAGCTCTGGGCTATCGAGGAACTGTAAGACGTTCATTGGTTGGCCTTCCCGATATAGTCGTTCAAGCTCACTTCACGCGCTTGGCGTTCTAGCCCTAGCTTGTTACTCAAAGAAATGATGTTATTGCTCGCCTGCACGTATTTGCCTATGTCGATCTCCTTACCCTCGGCAAGCTGGCGTTCCTGCGTCCGTAGCCAATACTCAGCCCATAAATACCTTTCAATAATTCCGCGTTTGACGTACCCAATAGCCACCTCTCCACCAAGGTCGCTGACGACCTCGGCATACCGTTGCCGCATCTCCTGCGCAATCGACGTGCGTGCGTCCAGTGCGTCAATAAATCCGGCGCTGAACTTGTCGGGAATGGTGCTTTGTTTGGGCATATCGGCGGCCTAACTTAGGGGTAAATGCTTCCTATCTGCTACATATTTTACTAGCATATGAGATAATTACTATATAACAGTAACTTGAATAGATTTTAAGGAGATTATATATCCCCATGAACTGACAAAGTGATGAATAATAGGGGTACGGGTGCTTTATTGGGCTTTATGTTTCGCCGTAAAATGGAATTAATTTCCACCAATTGAGGGAGAGGAGAATTACAGCATCAAGTAGGGCAAAGTAGGTGGGGTAGGGCAAAATCCCATACTGACCAACTGGGAAAAAACATATACCCATTAACTAAAAACTACTTCTTTTATTTTCTCTACCTAATGTTGTTATTTAGACCTACTTTGACCTACTCCATTCACCATAAACCTCACAACCACGGGCCTTACAGCATGTAGTGCAACGTGTAGGGCAACCCTAAATTCGAGCCTATGCCCTACCCTCCCCTACTCAAACCGCAATAAAAAACCCGGCACGACTGGCCGGGTGTGAGTGTTAAGGTAGCGGGCAACGTGTAGGGCGACTCTAACCTAAGCTGGCAAAGCCGCTTACCATGGGTTTGGGCACCATAAATCTAGTGACGCCATTAGACATGCGAGAATCACAACCGCGCTCACGCAATACTGCACCGGCCTCCCTCGCCTGCGCATTGGTGGGCTTATCAAAGCCAATGGTTTTTAGCACCTCGCTGGCTGTCCTTCTCTCCCAATAATTAGCAGGAGACTCCCAAGCCAGCCCAGTCTCTACCAGCTCGCGGATACTGCTAACGACTCGATGACCACGGTTAAGCTTTTCTAGCTCGGTTTCTTCATCACGAGTAAGCCACCATTTCTCGCCACAGCGCCATAGCTCCACGACTTGCGCCCATACTTGTTGCATATCAATACCGTGTAGGGAATTGATACGCTCAACCGCTACTGTCCAAAAGCGAGTGTTGCCGGTTTCATCGACCAAAAATTGGCTATCGTTCACACTGGCAAAGAAGACGGTTCGTCGCTGATATTCAGACTCTAAGCGGTCATACGGGCGACGCACCTTATCCATGTCGGCGGTGATAAAACCCTTGATACGAGCAACATCAGCCTTGCGAAAACTGCCATCCAGCTCGCCCAGCTCCACCAGCCAATGCGTGATAGCGCCAAGCACTGAATCTTTATTAGCAGGGTCTAAAAGGTGATCCACTTTGATAGCCGTTTCTCTTAGCTGCACATCGCTAACAAGTGACTTGAGCCAATCTGATTTGCCGATAGATTGCGGCCCTTGTAGGGTCAACACGCCTCGGGTTCTAAAGCCTCGCGGCATTAGCGCAGCAGCTACGGCACTTATCAGCCAACGCCTAACTAATAAGTCACGCATTGAGGCAGGGTAGCCATCAGCGAGAACCAGGGTTTGATATAGCTGGGGCAAACGATCTTGACCATCCCATGTCGCGCCAGTGATCCAATCCGCTACGGGGTTATGCTGTCGCTCGTCCGCAATGGTGGCAATAAACGCGGGGACTTGATCTGTAGGGATTTCATTCAGCTTGGCTAGGCTAATGACGCTACTCAAAGCGCTATTGTCAGCATTATCGGGTGAACCGCTGGCACCTGGCACGATGACCTTCACTTTCTTGGCGATAACGTCATAACTGACCTGAATCCCATAATGATCTAGCATCGCCGCAATATTGGGTATTGTTTGCAGCGCCCTAACTGGTTCACCTTCTTCATCCGTCACAATGTCGGGAAAAAAGTCGATCATCATGGGCCGAATATGGCGCTTTGCTTTGCTTACACCTTCGGGCTTCATGCTTGTTCGCTTCGCTTTTTTTGTTATTGCGCGAAGGTCACTGATATTTAGCCCTGTTGATTTTTTGATTGCCCTGAGTACCATCTCGCGCGTTAAACGCTCCATAGAACCAGCTTCCCTCGCCAAATCTTTCACCTCATCCGGCGGGGTAAACTCATCCATATTTTGGGCATCGGTTAGCAATTCCATATAAGCGCGCTTTGGTGCTGGCAGTGAGCCACCATTAGCCTCTTCTGCGCGCTTTCTAGCCTCGGGCAGTGTGTAGCGCTCAACCCATCGTCGTGCGGCTGTGTGTGAGCCAGCGGAATGCTCAAGAGCAACAACATGAATCCCATGTTCGGGCGCGGTCAAAATGTCAGCAGTTTGGCTTTCACTAACACCAGCTTTCAATAATTCGATTGCCGCACCAAACAAACAATTTGAACGGTCTAAGCTTGGATCTGCTATCCCGTACTTAATCCACTCTTCAACATGCTTCGGTAGCATTAGGCTATCAAGGTCTACCTTCTCCCTAGATGGTGGCTTTTCAGTTAAATCAGGCTGATCGGTTCGAGCTGTTTTAGTCTTTGTCGGCTTAGCTGAATCCAATGGAAAGTGCTTCTTACCCAATTCAGTTAAATCACGCTCCATAATTCTGCGCGGCGTTCCCTCCACATGATCGCCTGTAATAGTGAGAAAGCGCCCATCTTCGTAAAATTCTAAATCGTCACGGTTGCCTGTAAAGCCACCAAACGAACCAATGAAGATAAACCGATAGCCAGCCTGTCCAGGTGACACCTCCGCATAAGTATTCGCTGATAAGATAATTTCACGGGCGCGCTCTGACATTTCGCCGGTTTCGGGGTTACGGCTATGGTCTGGATCTCCACCAGCAATCCCATACTCCCGATTGGTGGCAATGCCTATACCCTGTAACCGATGTTGATTGGCATATTGAATAGCTTGTTCGGCAGTATCAAAAAAATCTAGGTTGCAGCGGGACACTCCATCCCCATCTTTCAAAGACCAACCTTTAGTCCTGCCATCCCTTGGTGATACCGGAACTTTTCCGGGCTTATCTCCCTCTTTTCTTGGCGGCTTAATCTTCCATGCACACCAGATAGGCAGGGATGTTAGCGGTACACCATCAATATCGCCTTGGGGCAATTCTTCAAGACTTGGGATATAGGGAGCATAAGGCTCCCTGTTGATAGCAACATCCAAAAGCGTATCAGCCATCTTTACGCCCTCCCTGCTCCATAAACATCGCGCAACGATCTTTAAAGCCTGGGTAACGCTTAAACAGTAGGGACATGGCATCTTGATTTAACCAATACCGCTTAACCCGGCGCGGTTCACCATTGAAGTCGAATGTATCGTGAAACTCATCATCAATCGGCCAATGATACTCAAGGCGCAAGTTAGAAATGCGCGTGCGGTAGTCCACTAGAGGGAGGCCAGTTTCAGCGTGGTAGCTGAATTGATCCACTTTCCCACCAGGGAGAAGACATCCTAAGACTGCACGGCAATGATTGGCATAATTTCCGTTTGCAGGGAATAGTGGAGTACGGCTAGAATGGATTTTGAAAGACTTATCTTGAGCCTCGCAGCCGGTTGCAGCCGATGCGGGGTTTTTCTTTGGATCAATCATGAGCGCGCGCCTCCACTGGTAGAAGTGCGAGTGCTCTCATCTATCCAAGCAAGAACATCATCAGCGCGATACCGTACATGACGGCCTAGTTTGATGAATCTGGGGCCTTCACCCGCCCAGCGAGCGCGCTCACACCACGCTGTAGACTTGCCAAGATAGGCGGCAAGGTCGCGCTGGTTCATCAAGCGGGGAAGTGTTACAGCGGACTCTGGGGGGAATTGCCCGCCTTCGAAGTTAGCTGACTCTATGTAAGTATCAGTTTTCATGCCTTGGCCTCATTCGTGTTTGAACAAGACCATGGTCGCTTTTAACAAAACAATTAACGTCTAGGTATAAGGGTATCGCTTATCCTATACACTTTCCCTATTCTGGAAGAATGTCATACCAACTTTTTATCTCTTGGCCTTTTTCGCCATAATACAGGGTCTGCAATGTGCTATACTTAAGCGACCTATCTTTACTACTCATGACTTCTTTTATTGCCTGAGCAACTAGCTGGCACCCATAAACACCGACTGTAGTTTTTCTCGGCTTTCGATGACCTTTTGCCATATTATGGCCTGCATTGATACCCAGCCTTTCAAGACGCCAAAGTGCATATACCAATATATCATCACGTAAATCTGTGTCATCCCTAACTGTCTTTCCTTTATATAATGGCTTTGGACGTTCCATACCCCTAAGAACTTTAGCAACAAAGCTAGCAAGCCTTTCAGGTAGCGGTTCGCCTTTCTCTAATAGCTCGGCAGCGATAATTTTTGCGGCATCATAAGATCCTGCATCAAACTCTGCGAATGCGGCTACATGGTCAGTTGGTTCCAACTGCTCGCCTAGACTAATGCGCGGCCCCATTGCGAAGTAGTATTCAAAGGCAGCTTTTTCTGCCTCTTTTTCTTTGCGATCTAGGTTTTCTATATCTTCTTTTACATCTCTAAGAATTCTGCAAACTGTTCTTATTTTCTCTTCAGATAAACCAAGCCGAGCAACACCGGGGGGGATTTCTTCTTCTTGAGTAATACGCTCCCAGTCTTGAAAACCAATGTCGCCGTCTTTTTTCCAAACCTGAACACCATCGCATGTTCTGAAAGTACCCATTTCAAAATCTTCATCAATCACTTCATATAAATATCCAGGCGTAATAAGCGGGCATTGGTCGTAGTCAGTCTTTGCGTAAACTATGGTGATGTATTCCTGCTCTGGCGTCATCATGCGCTAGCCCTCTTAAACTCAATCACCTGACCGCTAGGCTCCGGCTGCCCCTCTACCATGCGTTGAAGTTTCTCCAGGGCATCAAGCTTTTCATCAAAAAAGTTGTGGTGTTGATAGTGGCGTTGCTGAACCCCGCCAGTCCCGTGACTTAATAGCTGTCCTAATACGTCCGAACCTACTCGATAGGGTTTGGCTATCAGCCTCGTTTCTACAGTCGCACGTATAGAACCGGCAGTAAAATGCCCCTTTTCTAACTCCCCTGCTTTTTCCATGTCGGTGCGTATGCGCTTCACGATGTCGTTCAAAAAGACGTTATGAATAGGCTTTTCACCACCAGTGCAGGAGAAGACGTACTCCCCGCCTCCGGTGATGCGATCTATAGCGCTCAATGACTCGGGTAAAAGCGGGATAACGTGAATACGGGGTTCAGTACGACGCCCTTTATAGTCCAGTATCTGCATACTAGGTGCATCACGATCTATATCATGTAGCGTCACGCGGGTTAGCTGTTGCTGGCGCTGCCCTCCGGTCAAGACGTGCAGCATAGCAAGCGAGCGATGCGGCTCTGGCAAAGCTTTTACACGACGCCAGTAAGCTCGGAATTCTGCGAGTGTCAGCGCTCTATCTTTGGCGTTGCTAGAACCTTTAACCTTTCGCATATCGCGTGCTGGATTGAAGGTAATGTTTAGCCTCCGCATAGATGCGGGCATGTTGACATCGCCACGAGCGTTGATTGCTTCACTAAATGCTGTGCGTATGTAAGAGCGTATTTTGTCGGCTTGGCGGGGTTTATCTTCATCTTTGAGACGGCCAACGATGCTCATGCAATCATCTAGCGTCATATTGGTGGCAGGCTTTCCCCATAGCTTCGGGAAAGCTTTTTCAATATCGCGTGCAATCTGGTTTTTGACATTGCGCGCTGACATTTTCCCTTGCTGCTCTAGCAATTCCACATAAGCACTCATTAAGTCGCCAAACGTGGCTGACTCCTGAGTCTTTTCTTTTGATGGGCTAGGGTCTTGGCCTAGTTCCATCATAGATTGAATGCGCTTGGCATCTTTGCGTGCTGCCTCGGCGGTAATACGCCCAAGCTTCCCGATGGTGATTTTCTTAATTTTGCCGTTCAGACGCCCTTGGTAGAAAAATGCACGAGAGCCACCAGGAGAGACGCGGACGCCAAAGCCAACAATATCGCTATCCCAATAAACGACTTGCTTGCCTTCAACGGGCTGCAATTTCTCAACGACGGTTTTGGTTAGCTTTAGCTTACTCATTCCAGACAAGCCCCTAGTAAAATATGTATCTTATATGTAGCAGTCTTACTCAAAGCTACGCATACAATCTAGGGACTAATGATATGCAAGTCACTGTAATTTAGCAACTAATCTTGATACATAAAAGTTATTCAAAGACGTCAATAAGGACTTAAAATCTCTCGGGGGCAACCCCGTGCCGGTTCAAGTCCGGCTCCGGGCACCATTTCTTAGTTTCAATTTAACTTCTCTCCAACAGTCCATGACTGCCCCTTTTTGATGCTTCCTTCCCCCCCCGCTTTAGCTTTTTTCATACGCTACTGTTTGCTGTGATTACCCCTACCTACGTTATCGCTATTAGCCATACCCAAACATCGCTTTTTATTGACTGCAAACATCGCTAAACGCTAATTGCCACGCTATGATGCCGCCTTCTAGCGTTTACCTATTCAAAGCTAGCGATGTTTCAAGTTGGCAAGATGTCAGGCAGTTTGATGAAGGAGCAGGCATTATGAGCACGCCAATATCCGATGTACTTATCATTGGCGGCGGCGTTGCAGGGCTAACCCTTGCTCTGGAAATAGCCGACTATAAATCAGTCACCTTAGTTCGACCTGCCCAAGATGATCAAGGCGCCAGCCGGTGGGCACAAGGCGGTATCGCCGCCGTGCTTTCGCCTGATGACGACATAGAAGCCCATATTAACGATACCTTGATAGCTGGCGACGGGCTTTGTGATACCGAAGCAGTGCGCTTTACCGTTACTCACGGCCCTGCTGCAATTCAGTGGCTGATTGATCAGGGGGTCCCTTTTACGCCAGAGACAGACCCCGCCGCACGCTACCCGTATCACCTCACCCGCGAAGGCGGCCACAATGCTCGGCGCATTATCCACGCGGACGATGCCACCGGCCGCGCGGTGGTAGATACTCTATTAAACAAAGTGGCGCAGCACCCCAACATTGTTCAGCGCAACGATTTAACCGTGACGGGCTTACTTAAGGATGCACAAGGTGCCTGCCGCGGCGCCTATGGGAGTGATACTAACCATCAGTGGCACTCACTTACAGCACGCCACACCGTTTTAGCGACCGGCGGTGCAAGCGGCCTTTACCGCCATACCACCACGCCAGCGCCTAGTAGCGGTGAAGGTATGATGATGGCCGCAGAGCTAGGAGCTCGGTTAATGAACCTGGAGTTCCAACAGTTTCACCCGACCTGCCTATTTGATCCTGAAGGCCCGGCGTTTTTGATTAGCGAGGCCGTCCGTGGTGAAGGCGGCCATTTATTAAATGAGGCGGGCCAGCGATTTATGCTGGCGCTGGATAATCGCGCCGAGCTCGCCCCTCGCGATGTGGTGGCCCGCGCTATTGATGCTGAGATACAGCGCAGCGCGCTGGGTCACGTATGGCTGGATATTCGCCATCTAGGCGAACAGGCAATTCACCACCACTTCCCTACCATTCTGGCTCACTGCGCTTCACGTGGCATTGATATCACTCAGCAAGCCATTCCTGTGGTGCCCGCCGCACACTATAGCTGCGGCGGTGTCGCTACCGACTTACAAGGCGCCACCGACGTCGCAAATCTATATGCTATTGGAGAAATAGCCTGCACGGGGTTACATGGCGCCAACCGAATGGCCAGCAACTCACTGCTAGAGTGTTTAGTATTTGCACGCAGCTGCGCCCAGGCGCTATTAAATGATGCGCGCAAAACCAATGCACAAAAAAGCGACGCTCAAGAACCCAGCTCACCTTGTCCAATCGCAGCATTTCAGCCCTCTCGAAAGACCACTGACTTATCCTCAACCGTCCTAAGCGATATCCGTCAGCGCATGAGAGCAACCATGAGCCAGCATGTCTCGATTGTGCGCAGCGTTGCAGGGCTCAATACCGCGTTAGAGCAACTAAAAGCGCTGCTAACGACGCTGGAGGAGATAGAGGGCGCTGTAGCAACCGCGGAAGGCTCCCGCTTACAACACGCGCTTCAGTTAGCGCAGCTAACGGTGCTAGCGGCTCAGAAGCGACATGAATCTCGCGGCCTACACTTCGCTACCGACTGGCCGCAACATCAGCCGCTAGCCACTGCCTCGTCGCTGTCCATCAGCGATTTAGCCCACCGGGATTAGAACGAGATGCTACTGACCGGGACGATGAAACAATTTGCGCACTTCACGCAATTGCCCCTCAGGCACACTATCAGGCCATAACCAAACCCGCTGACTACCCACATAAAGCCCTATTACCCAGGGCCCTAAATAGTCACAGCGCACTTGATGCTCTTCTTCTTGAGGCTTATTCAGTAGCGGATCGCGCTTAACAAGCCGCTGATTGCTATGCAGCCAGCGGCCATGAAACAGCGACCCCGTCGATGTAAGAGAGAGCACCCCTTTCGGTTGGCGCAGGTAATCACGCCAAACAAGAGCACCCCCTATTACCACCAGCGCTACCGCCGAAGGCATACCGCCGACCCAGTAACTCAGCACCACTATTCCAACCAATAAAAAGCACTGCGTTAACTGCCACTGCCTAGAGGGTACGATAGGCAGAATTATCGGTGTTTTCAGCATGTTCAACGATCATTTGCACAATACGCCGCTGACTGGGCTCTTCAGGCCACTCACGATGCATCAGCCAGACAAACAGGTCCTGGTCTTCACCTTCAATTAACTGTTGGTAGGCCAGCTGATCCTCTTCACTAATGTGATCAAAACGCTGTTCAAGAAACGGAATTAGCAGTAGATCAAGCTCCCACATACCGCGCCGGGAGTGCCAGTAAAGCCGTTTACGCAAAATGGCTGCTGGGGAATTGTCATCGTTCAACGTCAGCCGCTCCAATTACAAAAAATGAAAGGCCAGTATACCTAAGCTGCGGGGTCGCGCCAGCGCCCTCCTTCGCCTATGCTGTTAAACAGTCTAGAACCTTGTTTTATCTGAATTGTTTTATACTGAATTGAGCAGTATGCTGAATTTGATGTTAGTGAGGTCGAGAGCACATGACGGCCTTCAATGTTCGCAGGGAGCTAACCGATGACTAAATCTGAACTAATCGAACAAATTGCGATGCGTCAGCCGGAATTATCCGCCAAAGATGTTGAAACGGCGGTGCGTATTATCCTGGACGACATGACTGACTCTCTCTCCAGTGGAGGTCGCGTTGAGATCCGTGGCTTTGGTAGTTTTTCCCTCCACTACCGAGAGCCGCGCGTAGGCCGCAACCCGAAGACAGGCGATGCAGTGGACCTGGAAGGCAAATACGTACCGCACTTCAAACCGGGTAAAGAACTACGTGAGCAGGTAGATGCCAGTCGAGCGCTTGGCTACTAATACGCGACAATGTCGTTATCCGACCTTCTGCGGGATGACGTCGCGGCTTGAGTCGTACACAATAGCGCTACCGTGAACGTCACTGACTAGGAAACTCACATGCGTTGGATCAAAGGGCTGATTTTAGCCGTTATTTTGCTGGTAGTAGTGCTAGTAGGTATTCTGTTTGCCGTTAATAATCAGCAAACGATCGCCTTGAATCTTATTTGGCTGGAGCTGCCAGCAGTATCGCTCTCTGTCTGGTTGCTAGCGACACTGGTGTTTGGCGTCGTGCTGGGTATGCTCGCTATGCTGGGTGTCTATGTGCGCTTAAAAGCCACCCTGGCTCGTAGCGAGCGTCATAACAAACAGCAACAAAAAGAGCTTGATAGCCTGCGTACCCAGGGGTTCAAGGAACTAGCATAAATGCTGGATGTCGCGCTGCTAAGCGTACTATTGGCCGCTATTGCCATCGGTTATGGGTTAGGTTACCGCCAAGCTGGACAACGCCGACATCGCTCCCAACCGCCTGCGGGGTCTTCCCAGGCGCTATCGCGAGATTACTTTGTCGGGCTAAATTATCTGCTTAACGAGCAGCCCGACGAAGCCATTAACACTTTTATTAACGTGCTTGCTATTAACAGCGACACGGTGGACACGCACATCGCACTTGGCAAACTGTTTCGCGCCCGAGGCGAGGCTGACAAGGCCGTTAGCATCCACCAAAATTTATTAGCACGCCCCGCCTTATCGCAACATACCAACGAACAAATTCAGCTAGAGCTTGCTCGAGACTTTATGGCGCTGGGGGTGCATGACCGCGCACAACGTCTTCTCAATACACTGCTGGAACAGAGTAGCGACGAAGGACACCGCTATGCGGCCAAACAGCTGCTTGTCGATTTATTGGAGCGTGAGAAGGCTTGGCAGCAAGCGCTAAATGTTATTCAACCCCTGTTTAAACAGCACCCCAAGCTGCGGCGCCCTGCGGCGCACTGGCTATGTGAATTGGCTATTGAAGAGATTAGCGAAGCCAGCCGGGCGCTTGCCAAAAAACATCTTAAAAAAGCCCTGCAGCTGGATGAAAGCTGTGTTCGCGCCACCCTACTCTTGGCTGAACTGGAGATGGATAACGGCCACTATGGCCGTGCCATTGAGCGATTAGATGCCATCCCTCGTCAGGAGATAGCCCATATCCCCACTATGCTGCCAGCTCTCAAAAATGCTTATTTGCGCAATAACGATGAGGCCGGGTTTGAGGCTCACCTTAACCGTCTGCTTGCACAAGCCCCCTACACCAGCATCATCATTGCGCTTGGTCAGCTCGTTCATCAGCGCGACGGCGTTGATAAAGCCATCGAGTTAGTCGGTGAACGTTTGCGCGCAGTGCCAAGCTTGGGCGGGTTGGATTATTTGATTGACCTGTATATTGAGAGCCAGCGGCTAAACGGTAAATCCTCTCCCGATACGCGCTTATTGCTGCTCAAACACCATACCGATGCGCTGTTGCTTAATCGCACCCGCCACCGCTGCAGGCACTGTGGGTTCGCTAGTGAGGCACTGCAGTGGCAATGCCCTAGCTGTCGCTATTGGGGAACCATCAAGCCCGTTATCGGCGTAGAGGGTGAATAGCATAGGGGCAAGCGCTGCCAGAGCTTAGCCAACGCCTAATTCGGCTTCAATCGCCTGAAGGGCTAGCATAGGATCTTCGGACTGAGTAACGGGTCGACCTATGACTAAATGCGTGCTTCCCGCCTGCATGGCTTGACTAGGGGTCATGATCCGCTGCTGATCATTCGCCACGGAAAAACTTGGGCGAATTCCAGGCGTCACTTTCAAAAATGAATCACCGCACAGGGCTTTAATTCGAGCGGACTCTTGAGCCGAACACACGACACCGTGCATGCCACTCTGTTTCGCCAACTGCGCTAAGCGTTCAACATGCTCAGCTAGGGGCGCACTAATGCCAACATCAGCTAAGTCTGTGGCCTGCATGCTGGTCAATACGGTAACGGCAATCAAGTGGGTCGTTAACCTGTGTTGCTCCAGGCGCTGCACGGCCGCCTCCATCATCTGCCGACCGCCACTGGCATGAACATTGACCATCCACAAGCCCTGCTCCGCTGCCGCCTGTACCGCGCTGGCAACGGTATTGGGAATATCGTGAAATTTGAGATCCAAGAACACCTCAAAGCCACGCCCATGAAGTGCTTCCAGTACCGCTGGGCCACTGCGGGTAAACAACTCCTTGCCCACCTTAACGCGACAGCGGGCAGGGTCTAATTGATCCGCCATGCACAGAGCGGCATCTAATGAAGGGTAATCAAGCGCAATAATGATTGGGGAATCAGTGACCACAACGTTACTCCAAACGCGATTTTCGACATTATATCAGTCTCGCCCCTCTTCCCGCCCCCCTCAAGATGTAAGCCTTTTGCCATACTTCTATGGCTAAAAACTTACAACTGCTGTCATACATCGCTGACATATTCACTCACTAGAAAAAGCTAAGTTGTTAATGCAGCAACGTTCATCACATTTACCGACAACGTAGGCCGTTTGTGATAACCACCTTGGAAACGTGTGCTGCAATCAAATTAAATATTATTAAAAGGGACATTAACGATGAATATGACACTTAAAGGCACCTTAGCCGCACTTCTGCTTAGCATCAGCTTGGGTCTTTCCAGTGGCGTGCTGGCGCAAGAGGTGGCGCCTATCAACGTCAATACCGCCGACGCTGAACTGCTGGCCGAATTACCAGGCATTGGCCCAAGCCGGGCAGAAGCGATTATTGAAGAGCGCGAAAGCAACGGTGCCTTTGAAAGCGCTGACGATCTTGCCCGCGTCAGTGGTATTGGCCCTGCCACCGTCGACCGCATGCGTGATCAAGTGGCGTTTGAAGAGTAAACCAGTCTTATAAGCGCATCACTACCCGGTAGCGTTTAAGCGCACCGGGTATTTTTTGGTTGGATATAGTGGAAACGCAACGCTTAAATCGTCCACGCCTCCATAAACGTATGAACGGGCAACGCTTCTAATGTTTCCTGGTGGCGACATAGTTCGGCAATTTTTTGGCAACGACTCGCCGGAAACCTGGTGGCTAAATTTCGCTCAAACTTATCAACCAACAGCGGCATACCCTCTTCACGCCGTCGACGGTGGCCTACCGGATACTCAACAACGACTTTATCAGTCGTACTCCCATCAGTGAAAAAGACTTGCACCGCATTGGCGATAGAACGTGCCTCTGGGGCGTGGTAAGCCGCCGAATACTCAGCGTTCTCCTCGACCACCATTTTGTCTCGCAGCTGATCAATTAGCGGATGGGCTGCGTGAAAATTATCCTCATAATGGTCAGCGGTCAGCTCACCGAAGATAAGCGGCACCGCAGTCATATACTGCAGGCAGTGGTCACGATCAGCTGGGTTAGCGAGCGCTCCGGTTTTGGAAATAATCCGAATAGCTGAATCGTGGGTGGTGAGTACGATCTTATCGATTTCAGCTAGGCGGTCTTTTACCTGCGAGTGGAGTATCACTGCGGCTTCGCAAGCCGTTTGAGCGTGAAACTCAGCGGGGAAGGAGATCTTAAACAGAATATTCTCCATCACATAGCTGCCGAACTCTCGCTGGAAGCGTAGGCGACGGTCAGCTTCTGGCTTGAGGCTCAAATCTTTATTGGCATGGCTGAACAAAACATCGTAGAACCCCCACTGGGGCGCCGATAGCGCACTGGGAATACCCATTTCGCCACGTAGTGCGATATCCGCTAGACGCACGCCCCGTGAAGTGGCGTCCCCAGCGGCCCAGCTTTTACGCGATCCGGCGTTGGGGGCATGGCGGTAAGTGCGCAGGCTCTGGCCGTCCACCCAGGCGTGGGAGAGCGCTGACAGCAGCTGCTCACGATTAGCCTCCAAAAGCTTGGCGGCCACCGCAGTAGACGCCACTTTCACCAGCACCACATGATCGAGCCCCACGCGGTTGAAGCTATTCTCCAGCGCCAGTACACCCTGGATCTCATGGGCCATGATCATAGCGTTAAGCACATCGCGCATCACCAGCGGCGCTTCGCCTTGAGCCACTCGCCGCTGGGAGAGATGATCGGCCACGGCGAGTATTGCCCCGAGATTATCGGAGGGGTGCCCCCACTCGGCGGCAAGCCATGTATCGTTATAGTCCAGCCAGCGGATGATGCAGCCGATATCCCACGCCGCCTTAACCGGATCAAGGCGAAGCGAGGTGCCGGGCACCCGCGCCCCAAACGGCACCATCGTGCCTTCCACCATTGGCCCGAGATGCTTAGTGCATTCAGGAAAACGCAGCGCTAACAGACCGCAACCGAGCGTATCCATCAGGCAGTAGCGGGCAGTTTCCAGTGCCTCCTGGGACTCGACTTGATAATTCAATACATAGTCGGCAATGGTCTGTAGCTCTGGATCGTAATCAGGGCGCTCATTGGCTTCGGATGTAGCTGACGCAGTAACTGTCATTATGCTTTCCTCCTGGATGACCATCTATTTCAGTATGGACTAAAAGCTGTCGTCCGGAATCCTCACTGCGCCCTCCATCAATACGCGTGCGCTTCGACTCATCACCGCCTTCTCGATCAGCCAACGCCCCTCTGTCAAGCTAGCTTCAGCGCCCACCTGCAGACTGCCAGAAGGATGACCAAAGGTGACTTCGTTTCGTTTACCGCCACCGGCGGCCAGATTTACCAGCGTCCCCTCAATGGCCGCTGCGGCAGCAATTGCCACAGCGGCGGTGCCCATCATGGCGTGGTGCAATTTCCCCATGGAGAGCGCCCGTACCACCAAGTCAATATTGGCGGCCTGCACGTTTTTACCACTAGATGAAATGTAATCCGCAGGTGGCGCTACAAAAGCGACTTTCGGGGTGTGTTGACGACTGGCAGCTTCACTCACATCGCTGATTAACCCCATGCGCACAGCACCGTGGGCACGAATAGTTTCAAACATCGCCAGTGCTTTGCTATCGCTGTTGATCGCATCCTGAAGCTCGGTTCCGGTATAGCCAATATCCACGGCGTTAATAAACACAGCGGGGATACCGGCGTTAATCAGCGTCGCTTTCAATATCCCCACGCCTGGAACGTCAAGCTGGTCAACGAGATTGCCAGTGGGGAAAATAGCCCCTTCGCCGTCAGCGGGGTCCATAAATGCCACCGGTATCTCGGCTGCTGGAAAAGTCACCCCATCCAGCTCGAAATCACCCATCTCCTGCACTTCCCCATTAACGATGGGCACCCGTGAGACGATGGTTTTATGGATATTTACCTGCCAAATGCGCACCTCGGCCACCCCGTTTTCAGGAATACGCGCCGAATCCACCAAACCGTTGGCAATTGCAAAAGGGCCGACCGCTGCGGAGAGGTTGCCGCAGTTACCGCTCCAATCCACAAAGGGCTTGTCGATGGAGACCTGACCGAAAAGGTAATTTACGTCATGTTCCGGAGACTCGCTTTTGGACAGAATGACCGTTTTACTGGTACTGGAGGTCGCCGCACCCATGCCATCAATCTGCTTCTCATAGGGGTCGGGGCTACCGATCACTCGCAGCAGCAGCTGATCCCGCGCGACACCCGGCTGTCGTGCCGCCTCGGGTAGATCGCTGAGCTTAAAAAATACGCCCTTGCTAGTGCCACCGCGCATATAGGTAGCGGGAATTTTAATCTGAGGCATTAACAAATCTCCGTTTACGCAGCAGTGGACTCAAGAAAGTCCTGGGCAAAACGCTGCAGAACGCCACCGGCGGTGTAAATCGATACCTCCTCAGCCGTATCTAATCGGCACTTCACTGCAACCTGCACGCTTTCTCCACTCTGGCGGTGGATCACCAGGGTGAGCATCGCCCCTGGCGAAACCGCGCCCTCAACATCGAAAGTTTCGGTGCCATCCAAGCCTAGGGTTATGCGTGTAGTGCCGGGCTCAAACTCCAGTGGCATTACCCCCATACCAATAAGGTTGGTGCGGTGAATACGCTCAAAGCCTTCGGCGGCAATTGCCTCTACGCCCGCCAGCGCGACCCCTTTGGCCGCCCAGTCCCGTGAGGAGCCCTGACCGTAATCCGCCCCGGCGATAATAATCAGCGGCTGCTTGCGGGCCATATAAGTTTCGATGGCTTCCCACATGCGGGTCACTTCGCCTTCCGGCTCTACCCGCGCCAGCGAGCCCTGCTTTACCTTGCCGTCGGTGTCGCGCACCATTTCGTTAAACAGCTTGGGGTTGGCGAAGGTGGCGCGCTGTGCAGTGAGGTGATCGCCACGGTGGGTGGCGTAGGAGTTGAAGTCCTCCTCTGGAACGCCCATTTTGGCCAGGTACTCACCCGCCGCGCTGTTGAGCTGTATCGCGTTGGAAGGCGAAAGGTGATCGGTGGTGATATTATCCGGCAGAATTGCCAGCGGCCGCATACCTTTCATGGTGCGCACCTTAGCCATATTGCCCTCCCAGTAGGGCGGGCGACGTATATAGGTACTCTGCGGCCGCCAATCATATAGCGGGCTCACCTGGGCGCGGGCGCTCTTATCCAGGTCGAACATGGGAATATAGGTTTGCCGAAACTGCTCCGGTTTTACCGACGCTTTGACAATGGCGTCGATCTCCTCATCGGCGGGCCAGATATCCTTCAAGGTAACGGGGTTACCCGCTTGATCGATACCCAGAATATCTTTCTCAATATCAAAGCGAATGGTGCCCGCAATGGCGTAGGCGACCACCAGGGGCGGTGACGCTAAAAAGGCCTGCTGGGCGTGGGGGTGAATCCGACCATCAAAGTTACGGTTACCGGAAAGTACCGCCGTGGCGTAGAGATCACGCTCGATAATTTCCTGCTGGATTTTTGGTTCCAGCGCCCCGGACATGCCGTTGCAGGTAGTGCAGGCGTAGGCCACCACACCGAAGCCGAGATTTTCCAGTTCACTCATTAAACCGGCTTCTTCCAGGTACATCTTGACGGTTTTCGAGCCCGGCGCCAGCGACGACTTCACCCAGGGCTTGCGCAGCAGACCCAGCCTGTTAGCGTTACGGGCAATCAGCCCTGCGGCTACCATATTGCGGGGGTTAGAAGTATTGGTGCAGCTGGTAATGGCAGCTATGATCACGGCGCCATCGGGCATTTTACCGGCTTTCTCCTCTGCCTGTGCCGCCTCAAGACCCACGGCAATACCACGCTGAGCAAGTTCCGAAGTAGGCAGGTGGGCATGGGGATTGGAGGGCCCTGCCAGCGTGCGTGTAACCGATGAAAGATCAAAAGTCAGCACTCGCTCATAGGTCACTTCAGTGAGGCTGTCCGCCCAGAGGCCGGTATGCTTGGCATAGGTTTCCACCAGCGCTACCTGCTCGTCCTCGCGACCGGTGATTTTCAGGTAATCGATGGTTTGGCCGTCGATATAGAACATCGCCGCCGTGGCACCGTATTCAGGGGTCATATTGGAGATTGTGGCGCGATCACCCACCGTCAGCGCGTCAGCGCCTTCGCCATAAAACTCCAAATACGCCCCGACGACGCGCTCTTTACGCAGGAATTCGGTGATCGCCAGCACCATATCAGTGCCGGTAATACCTGGCTGCAGTTTGCCAGTTAGTTCTACGCCAACGATATCCGGCAGGCGCATCATGGAAGCACGCCCCAGCATCACGCTTTCGGCTTCAAGCCCACCCACACCTACGGAGATAACGCCCAGAGCATCCACCATGGGCGTATGGCTATCGGTTCCCACACAGGTATCCGGGTAGGCAATGCCGTCACGGTTCTGTACCACCGGCGACATCTTCTCCAGATTGATCTGGTGCATGATGCCGTTACCGGGGGGGATCACATCGACATTCTCAAAGGCCGTCTTGGTCCAGTTGATAAAGTGAAAGCGGTCATCGTTGCGGCGATCTTCAATGGCGCGATTTTTCTCAAAGGCGCCCTCTTCTGAGCCTGCATGCTCCACTGCCAGCGAATGGTCGACAATCAATTGGGTCGGCACGACGGGATTAACTTTGGCGGGATCGCCGCCCTTCTCGGCAATGGCGTCGCGTAGCCCAGCCAAGTCGACTAGTGCGGTTTGGCCCAGGATGTCGTGGCAAACGACACGGGCGGGGTACCAGGGAAAATCCAGATCGCTCTTGCGCTCGATCAGCTGTTTTAAGGCATCGGTGAGCAGCTCAGGGTCGCAGCGGCGCACCAGCTGTTCCGCCAGTACGCGAGAGGTGTAAGGCAGTTGTGCGTAGGCACCTGTCTGGATATCTTCCACCGCCTCACGAGCATCAAAAAACTCAAGCTCTGTGCCAGGCAGCGGTTTACGGTATTGGGTATTCATAGCAGGCAGACTCACAAGAAGGGGCTGAAAAAAAGCCCGGTGATCAAGCCACCGGGCAGCACGCGGATCAGTCTCGCGCTTCTATCGGCACCCACTCACTCTTCTCGGGACCCGTGTAATCGGCGCTGGGGCGAATAATGCGGTTGTTTGCGCGTTGCTCAAACACGTGGGCCGCCCAGCCGGTAAGCCGCGACATCACAAAAATCGGCGTGAACAGCTTGGTGGGAATATCCATAAAGTGGTAGGCGCTGGCGTGGAAGAAATCGGCGTTACAGAACAGCTTCTTCTCGCGCCACATCACTTCTTCAACCCGCTCGGAAACCGGGTAGAGCACTTTGTCGCCGACATCGTCGGAGAGCTTCTTGGACCAGTGCTTGATAATCGCGTTGCGCGGGTCGGACTCACGATAAATCGCATGACCGAAGCCCATGATCTTATCTTTGCGCTCCAGCATCCCCATGATTTTGCTTTCCGCTTCTTCCGGCGACTGCCAGTTTTCGATCATTGCCATGGCTGCTTCGTTAGCACCGCCATGCAGCGGGCCGCGCAGAGAACCAATCGCGCCGGTGACGCAGGAGTGCATATCGGAAAGCGTTGAGGCGCACACCCGTGCGGTAAAGGTAGAGGCGTTAAACTCGTGCTCGGCATAGAGAATCAGTGATACGTTCATTACCCGGGCGTGCAGCTCTGAGGCGGGTTCGCCACGCAACATGTTGAGGAAATGGCCACCCACTGAGTTATCGTCAGTTTCGGTGTCGATACGCACGCCGTCGTGGGAGAAGCGGTACCAGTAGCAAATAATCGAGGGCAGCACCGCGAGCAGCCGGTCGGCAACATCCTGCTGCTGGTCGAAGCTCTCCTCGGTTTCCAGATTGCCTAGCATTGAGGTGCCGGTGCGCATCACATCCATAGGGTGGGCGTCTTTGGGAATCTGCTCAAGCACTGTTTTCAGCGCATCGGGCAACCCACGCAGGCTTTTCAGCTTGGCGATGTAGTGATCTAATTCGCCTTGGTTGGGCAGCTTGCCCTTCAATAGCAGGTAAGCGACCTCTTCGAATTTGGCTTTTTCAGCCAGTTCTTTGATATCGAAACCACGGTAGGTCAGGCCTGAACCTGTTTTGCCTACTGTACATAGCGCGGTGGAACCGGCGCTCTGGCCACGCAGTCCTGCACCTGTTGCGGGTTTATCAGCCATGTTGTGTCTCCTAACTCTGCTTTTATTTTAAATTGTGTTTTTCAAATATGGTCGTTCGTTAAGCTGGCGCTTGGTTTATTGGTCATCGCCTTTCTCGGCAAACAGCGCGTCGAGCTTTTGTTCAAAGTCGTGGTAGTTCAAAAAATCATAGAGTTCGTCGCGGGTCTGCATGATAGGCACCACGTCTTTTTGGTGGCCGTTGTCGAGGATGCTTTGATAGACCTGCAGCGCCGCGGCATTCATGGCGCGGAACGCGGAGAGCGGATAAAGCACCATACGACAGCCAACGTCGCCAAGCTCTGTTTGAGTAAACAGCGGCGTAGCGCCAAACTCGGTGATGTTAGCCAAAATGGGCGCATTAACCCGTTCACAGAAAGCTTTGTAGTCATCCAGGGTATGAACCGCTTCGGCGAAGATGGCATCTGCCCCCGCTTCCACGCAGGCGTTGGCACGCTCAATAGCCGCATCAAGTCCCTCTTTTTGAAACGCATCGGTGCGGGCAATCAAATAGAAGTCGGGGTCAATTTTGGCATCGGCCGCCGCTTTAATACGGTCGACCATCTCCTGCTGGGAAACAATCGCTTTATTGGGGCGGTGACCACAGCGCTTTTGCGCTACCTGGTCTTCCATATGAATCGCCGCCACACCAGCGCGCTGCACCTCTTTGACGGTACGGGCGATATTAAAGGCGCCGCCCCAGCCGGTATCGATATCCACCAGCAGCGGCAGCTCGGTGGCGCCGCAGATACGGTGGGCATCCTCCACCACATCGTTCATGGTCGTCATACCCAGATCCGGCAAACCAAACGAAGCGTTGGCCACACCGCCACCGGAGAGATAAATGGCCTGATGGCCCACTTTCTCGGCCATTAACGCAGTGTATGCATTGATAGTGCCTAAGATCGGCAGCGGGCGGTTAACTTCGAGGGCGGCCCGAAAGCGGGCGCCGGGCGTCATCTGGGACATGGGGCGTTACTCCTGTTGTTCTGATATCGTGCGGGTTTGGCACTAATTCAGTTGATTTTTTAGTTATCTTTTAGCTTTACGATTTGGACGCTGTCTCTTCTAGGGCTGCGGCGTAACGATCCGCCACGTTGGCACGGGAGGCGCTGACATGACGGCGCATCAGCAGCTCGGCGAGCTCCGCGTCCCCCGCTTCGATAGCATCGACAATGCGGTGGTGCTCCACAAAGGCGCGCTGGGGTCGCGTGCCACTGGCACTAAACTGAGTGCGATAAAGGCGCACAAGGTAGTAAAGGTCATCGCAGAGCAGGTTCATGAGCATCTTGTTGTGACTGCCCTGAACAATGCAGTAGTGAAAATCGAGATCGCCTTCGCGCTGATAATAAGCCTCACCACGCTTTAGGTCGGCCTGGCCTTCGTGAAGTGCCAACACATCCCGCAACCCCTGTACCTCTTCCGGCGACATATGCTCCGCTGCTAGGCGCGCCGCCATACTTTCAAGGGCTTCACGCAGATCAAAAAGCTCTAGCAGCTCTTTCATTGAGAGTTTAACCACCCGTGCGCCCACATGGGGAACGCGCTCGATCAGGCGGTGGGCTTCCAGTCGTCGCATTGCCTCGCGCAATGGGCCCCGTGAAATACCGTAGGTTTTAGATAACCCCGGCTCGGTAATTTTACTGCCAGGGGCGAGCTCACCGCGCACGATGGCATCCTGCAACTGATGAAAGACCCGCTCCGCAAGCGTACGCACCTCAGGCAGCGAGCTTTCAAGCCCCCCGGCTTCCGTAGCAGACGCCTCAGAGCGGGCTGTTTCAGTTCGCGGTGACCCAGATAAAATCTTAGCGGCGGTTGGGGTGTCAGAAACGAGCGTTGCCATAGTTAATTGTCGACAATTGAAAAGTAATCAAACTCTAGCGTGTGCCCATTGAACCGTCAACCAACCTTGTTTGCCGATTTTATACGCCTTTCGTTGTATTCATCAGCCTAGCTAGCGGCTACCTGTCAACAATCAGCCAGTTGATGGCGCTTGTGTTTACAGCGTTGCGTGAGAAAGGCGTCGAAGCCTAACGCTGGTGTCATTGTCTGCGCCCCTCTAAAATGGCTCGCCTTTAACTGGCGAGACGTTTGCTTAATGATCAAGGCGTTGACGATAACTGCCCTGCCCTACTCTCCCGATCCTTTGGGCGTATTCGCCTGCTTGCGCGGTAGGCCTGGCGCCGTGCTGCTTGATAGCGGCCGCCCCGTGGCTAACGGACGCTTTGATATCATCAGCAGCGACCCTCTTGCCACACTGGAAGTGTCCAGCGCCGGCAATGCGAGTCTCTTGTCTAATCAGCTCGGAGTTACACCCCATATAGACAACGATGCATTTGCGCTTCAGCAGTGGCTTCTGGATCAGCTTGAGTTCCCGAATATCATCAGTGAACTCCCCTTTCTCGGCGGACTTATTGGCTACTGGGGCTACGATCTGGGCCGTGAGTCGTTATCCGTCGTCAGCCTTCAAGCGAAAGCGGTCTCTTTACCCCAGGCACGCTTAGGGCTCTACGATTGGTGTATTACTCTTGATCACGTGACCCAACAAGCGTGGTTAATCGCCACCCCGGAACGTCGTGAGCAAGTTAAGGATTGGCTTGGCCAAACGCCCGTACAGCCCAGCGCTTTTGCACTCAACAGCCCCTTTAAGGCCGAGCTTAGCTATCAACAGTACGTGTCACGTTTTGACGCCGTTCAGCGTTACATACGAGCAGGCGATTGCTATCAAATCAATCTGGCGCAACGCTTTTATGCCGATTACCAAGGGGATGAGTGGCAGGCGTATCAACAGCTGCGGGAAGCGACCCCCACGCCCTATTCGGGCTTTATGGCCTGGGGCGACAAGGCCTTGCTCTCACTTTCGCCAGAGCGGTTTATTCAGTGTCACAATGGCGAGGTCGAAACACGGCCTATTAAAGGCACCCGCCCGCGGGGAGTTACGCCTAAAGAGGATCAAGCATTGGCCGAAGAGCTGATGAGCAGCCGCAAAGATCGCGCTGAGAATGTGATGATCGTCGACCTGTTGCGCAATGACTTAGGCCGCGTATGCCAGCCCGGCTCCATTCGCGTACCACAGCTATGCCGCTTAGAGAGCTACCCTAATGTTCACCACTTAGTGAGCGTAGTGCAGGGTAAATTGGCTGATAATTACACGCCTCTATCACTTCTTGAGGCGGCCTTTCCCGGCGGTTCAATTACCGGTGCCCCCAAAATTCGTGCGATGCAGATCATTGATGAGCTTGAGCCCTGCCAACGCAGCGTCTATTGCGGCAGCCTGGGCTATGTGGATGTGCGGGGAAGCATGGATACGTCAATTGCCATACGCACGATGGTCGCCGAGGCGGGAAGACTGCATGTTTGGGGCGGTGGTGGCTTGGTGGCTGACTCCCAAGCAGACGAAGAGTACACCGAAACACTGGATAAAATCCGCCACCTTATTGGCGCTTTGGAATAAGCAACGGCGTTTCTAAATCAAAAAGGAATATAAAAGACTAACTAAACGGTATTGGGGAGTCAGGGCTCGGGTTTGATAGCCTAGTCACCATGACTATACACCCGAACAGGAGGCAGCATGTCCTCAGAGCTTGACGCGATCAATAACGAATTTGCTAACAACGGTAGCAAAAATCCGCAGGGCTTGGTTGAGTGGGCGCTGGCCCAGGGCGCACGACCTATCTGCACCACCAACTTTCGACCCTTCGAGGCGGTGATTCTGCATATGGTGAGCCAAGTGCGCCCAGACATCCCCATTGTGTGGATGGACAGCGGCTACAACACTGAAGCGACGTATCAATTCGCCGATGAGGTGATCAAGCAGCTCAACCTGAACATAGTAAGCTTTGTGCCCAAGCGTACCCGCGCTCATCGCGAAGCGCTGGAAGGCCCCATGCCAGGCATAGACGACCCGCGCCACGCGGCTTTTACCCAGGAAGTAAAACTTGAACCGTTCGAGCGCGCGCTGCGTGAAATGCAGCCCGATGTCTGGTTCACCGCGTTGCGCGCTGAAGACACACCCGAGCGTGCCAAAATGCAGCCGGTTAGCCGCAACAGCGACGGCCTATTGAAAGTCGCCCCGCTGCTGCAGTGGAACGCCAAGGATATGTACCAATACCTTCAGGCGCATAACTTGCCCAACAACTTCGACTACTTTGACCCCACCAAAGTGGAAGAGAAGCGCGAGTGCGGGCTGCACTTACAGCACTAATCTTCCCTAATGTTTAATATTCTGGCAGGTCTAAGTCATCAAACAGCGACTGTTCATGACGCGGGCCTGCTGTTAACGCCTCATCGACACGATCACGCGTTAGATGTGGCGCAAAGCGCTCCAAAAAGTCATACATATAGCCGCGCATAAAAGTACCGCGACGAATGCCGATCTTGGTGGTTGAACTGGCAAACAGATGACTAGCATCAAGCGCTACTAGGTCAGCATCTAACGCCTCATCCACGGCCATATGCGCCACAATGCCTACCCCCATTCCTAGACGCACGTAAGTTTTGATGACGTCTGCATCGGCAGCGGTTAGCACCACATTAGGCGTTAAGCCCTTTGCTTTAAAAGCATCATCCAACTGGGAGCGACCGGTAAAACCGAATACGTAGGTGACCAACGGATGCTCGCCAAGTGCCTCAAGGGTCAACGGGCCCTCATAAGTCGCCAAAGGATGCTCTTTAGGCACCAGCACACACCGATTCCAGCGGTAGCACGGCAGCAGCACCAAGTCGGTAAACAGCTCTAGCGATTCGGTTGCAATCGCAAAATCGGCCTGGCCTTCACTGACCATTTGCGCGATCTGCTTGGGCGTTCCCTGCTGCATATGTAGCGCGACATCAGGATATTTCAGCGTAAACTCACTAATAATCGGCGGTAGCGCGTATCGGGCCTGGGTATGCGTAGTTGCAATGGCCAAGCTGCCGCGACGCTCATCGCTGTGCTCCTGAGCAACCTGTTTAATATTATCGGTAAGGCGCAGCACTTGACCTGCCAAGTTGATAATCGACTGACCAGCAGGCGTTACTCGCGTTAAATGCTTGCCGCTGCGGGCAAAAATCTCAACGCCGAGCTCATCTTCCAATAACCGAATTTGTTTGGAGATTCCCGGCTGTGAGGTAAATAGACTTTGCGCTGTGGCTGAGACGTTGAGGTTATGTCGATTGACTTCCCAGATATAGCGTAGCTGTTGTAGCTTCATATCCTCACCTTATTTATTCTCTAAACAGATCTAAGTAGGTAGCGCCTTGAAGCACATCCTTGCGCAGCAACTGCAATGCGCTTGACGGACAACGGGCTGGCTTCGCACTCTACAGCACCAGATAGAATAAAAAACACCCGAACGATACTTTTATATTATAAAAAAATGTCGCTACCAGCATCTATTAATTTCTGCTATTCAGATACATCTCTATACGGGAAATTTGCCAGCAACCTTCGCGCCCGCTAACATCTGCCCACGACTTGGCGCGGTAAGAACTCAGGCGCGGTGAAAGAGCGCTAATGAATCGCGTAATGACCGTTGCTCCATTTGAGGCAACGAAACAGTAAGAGCAACGCAAACGGGAGAAGCAAATGGCTAATAATGTTGATGTCACCAACGCCAATTTTGAGCAAGAAGTCCTCAACGCTGAACAGCCTGTGCTAATGAAATTTTGGGCGCCTTGGTGTGGCCCGTGTAAAGTGATGGCCCCGGTCGTTGATGAAGTAGCTGCAGAACGTCAGGACAGCCTGAAAGTGGTTAGTGTCAACGTAGACGACGCACCTGAAATTGCTGCCGAGCAAGGCGTGCGCGGTGTGCCTACCGTCATGCTGTTTAAATCCGGCACCAAAGTTGCTTCACTGGTTGGCGCGCAATCTAAATCACAGCTAACGCAGTTCATCGAACAAAACGCTTGATAGCTGCACCTAGCACGTATAAATACCGCCGACAGTGTCGGCGGTATTATTTTTTCTAATGCTTGCGCCTCCACGGCGGCAGGGTCGCATCGCTCGCCCTACTATCTTTTAAACGTCGCTTTCCAGGCCCTAACAGCCGAGCAATCCAGCGCGTTTCCGGGTGGCTGTCCAAGGCGATTTTCAGCGTCATTGTCAGCATTACCGAAAGCAGCATTCCCGCCGCACCAAATATCCAGCCCCATACCACCAGCGATAAAAACGCGACAAAGGTAGAAAGTCCGAGCGCCTGCCCCATTACCCGAGGCTCAATCAAGTTACCGAGCACAAAGTTGATAATCAGATAGGCAGAAGCTAAAAGCATTGCTTGAAAAGCGCCACCATCTTGCGCAATCAGTAGCAAGAGTACCGGCGGTATAGCGGCCAGCGCGGAACCAATATTGGGAATAAAGTTGAGCGCAAAGGCTAACACCCCCCATAGCAGCGGAAACTCAACGCCCACAATCAGACAGGAGAGCCAAACCAGCACACCGGTGGCTAGACTGATCATGGTTTTAACGGCAAGGTAGCGCTTTAGCGTTAGGCTGAACTCACTGAAACGCTTCAAGCTAGGCGCAGGGTTCTCTAAAGCCCGAGAGACTTTGTCACGTACATTTAATGTTTCAAACAGCATGAAGATGACCAGCAGTCCAACAATCACGCTCTGCATAAAAAGATTACCAAGCTGACTCAACAGCTCTGGCATCCAAGAGCCTTCATCCTCTCCCGAAAAGAGCGAGTTTATCTGATCAGGATTAATCGCCAAGCCCCGTGAAGAGAGCGCATTGAGTAAATTCCAATACTGTTCATAGAGACGCGATTCAATATCAGGCAACGCCGCCAAAAAGGTACTAAAGCTATTAACCACCAGTAGGCCAATAAGCGATATAAACGCCAGCAAAACCATCAACGTTAGAAATGCCGACATACGCATACTCAAGCCGCAGCGATGCAGCCACTGCACCGGCGAAGTACACACCACTGCGATAAATATCGCCAGTAGCAACGGCACCAGCAAGTCACCGCCTGCTTTCATACCCGCAATGATCACTACCAACGCGGCGAGAGCCAAGGTGGCATTGAGTGGAATACTGCGATAATCCTCATCCGACAAGTTCGACATAATCCATCCCTAGCCTGTTATCCATACATAATGGCTGCATTGTTCATATTGCACAAACCATGCAAACAATGAGCAACGTTTGTGGGTTCACTCTTCCGTGCTGAACTTTCTCTACGACTACGCTTCCAAGCTGTGTCTGTCCTAACTTATTGAAACAGCTTTTTAAAACCAGGATTTAGCAAGGCAGCTTTACTGCCCGCTTACTAAGGAAGCCATTTATGAAAGCAATCCCCCTTAGCTCTCAAAGGCCAGGTTCTCAAGAGACGTATTCTAAAGGTACGAACTCTAAAGGACTACGTTCTCAATTTTTAAGTTATGGCCTGCTAGGCGGCGCCCTGCTGGCACTTCTCAGTGCTCCCTTGGCACACGCCTCACCGTCACACCCGCCTCAACCCAGCCTGCACGTTCAAGCGCAGTCCTGGGTGGAAGTAGAACCCGACAAAGCGACGTTGAATGCACGCTTGTGGGAAAACACACCGGCTCTTTCCACCCTGGAAGAGAGCGATAGTAGCGCACTTAGCGATGCACGCGAGCGATTAGAGACCCGCGCCAGCGAATTAATCGAACAGATGGAGGCCACAGGCCTTGAACGCACAGCCATCAAGGCTGGCTCGCTCAATGTCTATCCTGAGCATGTTCAAGGGCCACGCAACGAAGATGGCGAACATGAAACCCTTCAGCGCACTCGCCTGGAACGCCCGGTCACTGTCGAACTTACCGACCTCGATCAGTTAAGCGAAGTATTAGACGCACTGATTGCAGCAGGCGTTAACTCACTGGACGGCGTCCAGTTCGATCTGCAAGACCGTGACGCTGCCACCGATGAAGCACTGGTTAAAGCGCTGGAGAAAGCCCAGCACAAGGCGAATCTCATGGCCGACAGCTTAGATGCCGAACTGGGTCATGTGCAGCGCATTGAAGAAACCCAATCACCTATTTTCCAACCGCACATGATGTCAATGCGGGCAGAAAGCGACACGGCTGCAAGCCAGTCAGGTGCCGCCAGTGATTACAGCCCCGGCACCATTCGCATAGATGCCGGAGTTAACGTTGAGTGGACGCTTAAAGGGCCAGACGCTCCACACCGCCCAGGTAGCGACGTAGCGGCTCAGGAATAGTTACCGAGCCATCCGCCTGCTGGTGATTTTCAAGCACCGCCAGCAGGCACCGCCCTACCGCCAGCCCTGAACCGTTCAGCGTATTCAGCAACAATGGCTTTTTGGAATCTGGGTGCCGGAAACGTGCCTGCATGCGACGCGCCTGAAAATCCCCACAGTTAGAGACCGAAGATATCTCCCGATAGGTTTCCTGGCTGGGCAACCACACTTCCAAATCGTAGGTTTTGGTCGCGCCAAAGCCCATATCCCCGGTACACAGCGTTACAACACGGTACGGTAATTCAAGCGCTTGCAGTATCGCCTCGGCATGCCCCCGCATCTCCTCCAACGCTTCATAGCTCTTCTCTGGCTCTACGATCTGCACCATTTCGACTTTATCGAACTGATGCTGACGGATCATGCCGCGAGTATCACGCCCGTGAGAGCCCGCTTCACTTCGGAAACAAGGCGTATGCGCGGTCAGCTTCATCGGCAACGCCGAAAGCTCAACGATTTCATCGCGCACAAAGTTGGTGAGCGGGACTTCAGAGGTGGGGATCAGATGGTACTCGCGCTCGTCATCCAGCTTGAATAGGTCTTCGCCAAACTTCGGTAATTGACCGGTACCCATGAGTGAATCGCGGTTGACCATATACGGCACGTAGCACTCTTCGTAGCCGTGCTGTTCGGTTTGGGCATCCAGCATAAACTGCGCCAGCGCCCGGTGCAGGCGTGCAATCGGCCCGCGCATGACCGCAAAGCGGGCACCGGTGATTTTAGCCGCTAGCTCAAAATCGAGATAACCCGACTTTTTACCCAAGTCAACGTGATCCAGCACCTCGAAATCAAACACCCGCGGCGTGCCCCAGCGATGCAGCTCAACGTTGTCGTCTTCGTTTTTACCTTCAGGCACGCTTTCATGAGGCAGGTTGGGAATACCGCTAACGGCGTCATCCCACTCTTCCTGTACCTCGGCCAACTCTTTCTTGGCTTTATCCAGGCGATCACCTAAATCGCTGACTTCCTCCAGCAGCGGCTGAATATTTTCACCGTTAGCCTTGGCCTTGCCAATTGCTTTGGAGCGCATATTGCGCTCGTTTTGCAGCTGCTCGGTTTGCGTTTGCAGCTCGCGGCGACGCGACTCCAGCGTCTGCAGTCCCGCTTTATCAAGCACAAAGCCCCGGCGGGCCAGTTGTTGAGCAACCGTGTCAAGATCACCGCGCAGCAGTTTCGGATCGAGCATGAATCCTGTCCCTTGGCCTGAAATCAATAAGAGCAACGCGCCAATGCGCGTGCAGAAAAGCGCCTATTGTAGGCAAAAGCGCGGCGGGGAGCCATGGCCGGTATCACCAAGCATACGTTTAGCTACGCCAAAAGGCTCCAACACCAGATAAGTCGGCACTAGCACTGCTCATTATAACGCCACACTCCAGTAGCGCGTGGTAAGCCTACGGCGCACCCGCGAATGCAGTGCGCAGCGCTGCTAGAAGGTAGCGGCACATAATAAGCTTGCACTATCGCTCAGTAAGGTTCAGTTATCGAATCGACTGTATGTGCTATTACCACTCGGCATATCCATCCCCGCCCATTAGCCAAAAGTGATAGAGTGCCCGACGATTCGACTGGCGAATCGCTGAACAACAGGTTTTCACACTTTTTGACAGGAGAAAGGCAGTGCAGGAAACAGCACAGCAAGGAAAGTTTGCCTGGTGGCGACGAATTGCCCTATGGAAGAAGATTCTCGCAGGCTTGGCGCTGGGGATTTTGGCGGGTGCGCTGTTAGGCGACACCGCCAGTGTGTTTAAGCCACTCGGCGATATTTTCATCAACGCCATTATGATGCTGATTGTGCCGCTGGTGTTCTCTACCCTGGTGGTGGGCATTACCTCCATGCGCGACCCGCAGAAGATGGGCCATATTGGTGCGCGAACGATTACGCTCTATTTGGTTACTACCGCTTTTGCCATCTCTATCGGCTTGGTGCTTTCCACCCTGCTGCAGCCGGGCGTGGGGGTTGATTTAAGCTTCGATTCAGAAATAGCGGCCAGCGAAGCACCATCGCTGGTCTCTATTTTGGTTAACTTAGTGCCCCGTAACCCGCTGGACGCCCTGGCCAACGGCAACATTATGCAGATCATTGTGTTTGCCATTGGGTTGGGTATTTCGCTGACGCTGATTGGCGAGAAAGGTGAGCCAGTCATGAAGGTATTCGATAGCTTCGCCGAGGCAATGTACAAGCTTACTGGCATTGTGATGGCGTTCGCACCTTTTGGCGTGTTCGGCTTGATTGCCCATGTCTCGGGCCAGTACGGCCTAGAGATTTTGCTGCCGCTGGCTAAGCTCATTGGGGTGGTGTACCTGGCCAGTATTCTTCATGTACTGGTAGTCTACTCTGGCTTTATCTCTCTACTGGGGCGACTAAACCCCATGCGCTATTTACAGGGCAGCCTGGACGCCATTGTAGTGGCGTTCTCGTCCGCCTCTTCAGCAGGCACCCTGCCGGTCTCTATCCGCTGTGCGCAGAAGAACCTTGGCGTTTCTGAAGGGGTTTCTGGGTTTGTACTGCCCGTGGGCGCCACCATCAATATGGATGGCACAGCGCTTTATCAGGGCGTAGTGGTGCTATTTATTGCCCAAATGACCGGTACAGATTTGAGCATGTTGGATTACGGCATGATCGTTGCCACCGGCACGCTGGCCTCTATCGGTACGGCGGGAGTTCCGGGTGCAGGTCTAATAATGCTCTCGATAGTAATGGCGCAGATTGGCCTGCCGCTGGAAGCCATCGCCGTTGTCGCAGGGATTGACCGAATCCTGGATATGGCCCGTACCAGCGTCAACGTCGCGGGCGATTTAATGGTCACCACGCTGGTAGGTAAGAGCGAGGGTGAGCTCAACGAAGAAGTTTATAATCGCCGCTAAGCTTAACGTTAGCCTTTATATAGCGTATGAAAAGCGTCCGTTGTGGTTAGCAGCGGGTGCTGCGCCTCCCCTCTGTCATAACCTCCCCCTCACTCTGCAGTTGTGAATCGCGCCATTTCTCGGCAACCTAGTTCATATTCACTTCTAAGCCGAGCACCGTTGCCATGACTACCTCTTTTAATCAAACGCTCAGCGCAATCGACGCCCTCCATGCCGAGGATCCACGTTCTACCACGCTTGCGGATGGTACTTCTATGCCCCAGGAACTGGCCTACGCCCAACGCATGAGTGGCTGGTTAGACCGTGTGCATGATGCCCCGGATGAAGTGCTGCGCTTAGCCGTTCGCGCCCAGCACCTACAGCGCTGGCTAGTACCGCGGGAGGAGTATCCTGAAGGGCGAGTGGGCTACCTAACCTGGCGGCGTGATCAGGGAAAGCGCGCTGGCGAAACGACTGCCAGACTCATGCGTGACGCAGGCTTTCAAGGGGAAGAAGCCGAGCGGGCCGCAACCATTATTGGCAAGAAAGGCCTGGGCCGCGACCCTGATGTACAAGCGCTGGAGGATTGCGCCTGCCTAGTGTTTCTAGAGAACTACTTTGCCGATTTTTCGCGCAAGATAGAACACGACCACATGGTGCGTATTGTGCAGATGACCTGGCGCAAAATGTCGCCCCGCGCCCACGAATTGGCCCTAACGTTACCGATGTCTGACGCCTCAGCAGCGCTGGTAAAAGAAGCCCTGGGTGCTGAGTAAGCCTTGGGGTAAAGCGCTACCGTAAGATGCAGCCGGGCAGTCACTGCGGTAAAGTAGCCGTCTTATTTTTTTGCGCCCCCGGCACTGACGGCTTGATCAACTATGATTGCATCCTTAGATACGCGTACCGCCCCGTTTGAACGTTTGGGTAAAGATTACGTACGATTTCTACAAGCCCTTAAAACGCGGGGTTTTGAGGGTGAAATCGCCCCCGACTACGCCAACCGCACGGTGCTGGCGACGGATAACTCGATTTATCAACGCTTGCCCCAGGCGGCGGTCTACCCCAAGCATGCCGAAGATATTGAACGGCTAACCCGACTGGCTGCGCAAACCACGCATCGTGGCATTGTGTTAACGCCCCGTGGCGGCGGTACCGGCACCAACGGCCAGTCGCTCACCGACGGTATCGTGGTGGACGTTTCCCGCCATATGAATCACATCATTGAGATCGATGTTGAGAACCGCCGGGTGCGCGTTCAGGCCGGGGTGATCAAGGATCAGCTCAACGCGGCACTCAAACCCCATGGGCTTTTTTTTGCCCCAGAGCTCTCCACCTCTAATCGCGCCACCATTGGCGGCATGATTTCCACCGATGCCAGCGGCCAGGGTAGCTGTGAATATGGCAAAACCCGCGACCATGTGCTGGAACTCGATACCATTCTGATTGGCGGAAAACACCTAGACAGCCGCGCATTAACACAGGATGAAGAGCTGGCTGAGCGCCAGCAGGAAGGCGTACTGGGGCGCGTACATTCCACCGCCGCCGAGATTATCGACCAGCAGCGTGACTTGATTGCGGCCAAGTTCCCCCCGCTCAACCGCTGCTTGACCGGCTACGACTTAGCCCACCTCCGCGATGGCGAAGGTCAGCTTAATCTCAACAGCCTGCTGTGCGGCTCAGAAGGCTCATTGGGCTTTCTAAACGAAGCCGTGCTGAACGTGTTGCCGATCCCCAAATACTCAACGCTGGTCAATGTGCGCTATACCAGCTTTATGGATGCGTTACGGGATGCTAAAGCGTTAAAAGCCAGTGCCTCGCTGCCTACCTCCATCGAGACCGTCGATGACACCGTGCTGCAACTGGCCATGGAAGACTTTGTCTGGGACAGCGTAGCCGAGTTTTTCCCGGCCACCGGAAGTACGCCGATTCGAGGCATTAACCTAATCGAGTTTAATGATAACGATGAGAGCGCTCTCGCTGAGCGTGTGCGCGCCTTCACTGAACACCTTACCCAAGACGCCACCGTCGAGCGGCTAGGCTATACCCTGGCCGAAGGGCGTGGGCAGATTCAAAAAGTCTACGCCATGCGCAAACGTTCAGTGGGTTTGCTCGGCAACGTACAGGGCGAGAAGCGCCCGATTGCGTTTGTGGAAGACACCGCCGTACCGCCAGAGCACCTGGCGGACTTTATCGCCGAGTTCCGCGCGGCGCTCGATGCTCGTGGGCTTTCCTACGGCATGTTTGGTCATGTGGATGCGGGGGTACTGCACGTGCGCCCCGCGATCGACATGAAAGACCCTGAGCAGGAAATGCTGATTCGCGCGGTGTCCGATGAAGTGGCCGCGCTTACCCAGAAATATGGTGGCCTGCTGTGGGGCGAACACGGCAAGGGCGTGCGCTCTGAGTATGCGCCCAAGTTCTTTGGCGAACTCTACCCCAGTCTGCAGCGGGTAAAAGCCGCTTTTGACCCCTACAACCAGCTTAACCCCGGAAAGATCGCCTCACCCGCTGAAAGCGTCGAGCTCATCGCCAAGGATAGTGACCCCGATTTATTGACGGTCGATGGCGTAACCATGCGCGGCCAGCTCGACCGCACGATCGACGAACGCGCCTGGCAGGCCTACGACGCCGCGGTGTACTGCAATGGCAACGGCGCCTGCTACAACTATGATGTTGATGACCCCATGTGCCCCTCCTGGAAGGCGACGCGAGATCGCCGCCATTCGCCCAAAGGCCGCGCCAGCCTGATCCGCGAGTGGCTGCGCCTGCAGACCCAGGCGGGGATTGATGTGGTCGAGGAGTCGCGTAAGAAGAAAGCCGAGGGCGGCTGGGGCTTTATTAAAAGCTTCCCACAGCGGGTGGCGAATACCCTGAGTCGCAAGCAGCACCACGACTACTCCCATGAAGTCTACGACGCCATGGCGGGCTGCCTGGCGTGTAAATCCTGCGCGGGGCAATGCCCCATCAAGGTCAATGTCCCCCAGTTTCGCTCGCAGTTTTTGGAGGTCTACCACGGCCGCTACCTGCGCCCGATTCGCGACTACGTGATTGGCGGCACCGAGTTTATGCTGCCTACCCTGGCCAAGGTCGCGCCGCTATATAACGCGATGATGGGGCAGCGTTGGGTGGAAAATCTCATGCGCAGTACGCTGGGCATGAGCGACTCCCCGGCGCTCTCCCGTGCTAGCGTTAAAAAACAGCTGCGAGCTTGGGGCGTTGCCGAAGCGACGCCGCTGTCGCTGGCTCTGTTGACCGAACAACAGCGCGCTAACAGCGTGATTATTGTTCAGGACGCCTTCACCACCCACTTTGAAGCCAAGCTGGTCATGGACGTGGTAGAGCTACTCTCGCGTCTCAATCTACGCGTATTCGTGATGCCCTATTCGGCTAACGGCAAACCCCTCCAGGTGCAAGGCTTCTTGGGCGCCTTCGAGCGTACCGCTGCCAAGCAGGCCAAACGGCTGCGCACCCTAGCCCGCTTTGATATCCCCCTGGTGGGCATCGACCCAGCGATGACGCTCACCTACCGCCAGGAGTACGTAAAAGCGTTAGGTGAAGACGCGGTGCCGGAGGTGCTGATGCTGCAGGAGTGGCTGGCGACGCGCATCAATACGTTAGCATCCAGCCAGCTCAAGCTAACCGCCCCAGGCTTTAAGCTGCTCTCCCACTGCACCGAGAAGACCAACGCACCGGGCAGTCCTAAAGCGTGGCAGCAGGTATTTGCGGCGTTTGGGTTAGAGCTTGAGCTAATGGCCACCGGCTGCTGCGGCATGTCCGGTACCTATGGCCACGAAACCCGCAACGTCGCTACGTCGAAAACCATCTACGCCCAGTCGTGGCAGCCCCAGGTGGAAGCTGAAGGAAACACTGGCAAGTTACTGGCCACCGGCTACTCCTGCCGCAGCCAGGTGAAGCGCTACTCGAATCAAGTACTGCAACACCCTTTACAGGCACTACTCGTTGCCTTAAAGCGCAGCTAAAATTTGTACAAACACTAAACCTTGTATAATGTTGAGGGAGCTAACGGCGTGCAGTGTAAAAAGCTGTCACGCTGTTCTTTACTTGTTTTTTCAGGAGCTGCCTTGTTGTCTCTATTTCCCTCCCTGACTCGCCTAGGCGCAGGCGCTGTTTTAACCCTGAGCCTAGCGGCCCTGGCGGTAGCACAGGAAAATCGTGTTGAGACGCAGGTGGTAGCTGACTCTCCGCGGATAGAGGTGTTGCCGTTGACCGGTAGCGTCAGCGCCCCACAAACCTCCCAGCTGTCGAGCGCTGAAGCGGGTCAGGTAAGCGAGCTAACGGTTGAGATGGGCGACACAGTTACTCAAGGCCAGCCGCTGCTCTCTCTGGATACCCGCGATATTAGCCTGGAAAGCCAGCGCGCCCGCGCGGATCTGTCCCAGGCCGAAGCCGAGCGCGACGAAGCACAACGTTTAGTGAGCGAAGCTAACCAACTTTCGGCGCAAAACTTTGCCGCCAGCGACCGCCGCCAGCGTGAAAGTGCTTTAGCAGCGGCCCAGGCCACCCTTGAAGCGCGCCGAGCCGACTACAGCTTGGCCCAGCTGCAACTCGAGCGTCACCAGATACGCGCGCCCTTTGACGGCATGGTCACCCACCGGGAGAGCAATGTCGGTGAGTGGATCAACCCTGGCGATACCCTGCTCACCTTGGTCGATTTAGCGTCTCTTCGCTTGGATTTCCCGGTGCCACTCTCTGCCTACCAGCGCTTCGAAGGCTCTCAACTAGAGGTCCGCTTAGAAGGTAGTGATCAATGGCTCCCGGCGCGCACCCTCGCGCGCATTCCCGTTGATGCCAGTTCACGACAGTTTCTACTTCGCGCGATGCCGGAGTTGCCACTGGAGATGCTACCGGGGATGGCTGTGGAAGGCCGTTTACAGCTTAACGGCGAAAGCGGACCCAGCGTGCCGCGGGATGCCCTTATTCGCCGCCCTGATGGCAGCGTCAGCGTTTGGCTAGCTCGCCAGAGTGATAATACTTGGCAGGCGTTCGAGCAGCGGGTTGAGATCGGCAGCAGCTACCAGGGAGAGGTCGCCGTGAATGAGGGCCTATCAGCGGGAGACCGTGTCATCGTCGTCGGTAATGAGCGGCTTGAAGAGGGGCAAGAAGTGTCCCTGAGCGACGACTAAAGGAGCGATACCCGCATATGTTTGCCGCCATCATTCGTCACGGCATCTTGGTTAGCGTTATTACGCTGATCCTTTTGATTCTGGGGATCGCCGCCATCTGGCGCATCCCGGTACAGATGATCCCCGACCTGGAAACCCGCGTGGTGGGTATTGAGACCCAGTGGCCGGGAGCTACGCCGCAGGATATTGAAAAGGATATCTTGATTGAGCAGGAGGAGTTTCTGCGCAATGTGCCCAACCTACAGCGCATGGAGTCCACCGCCAGCAGCGGCAGCGCCGAAATCGAGCTGGAGTTCCCCTTTGGCGTCGATCTCACCGAAACCTTGATTCGAGTTAACAACGCGCTCAGCCAAGTGCCCTCCTATCCCAACAACGTCGACCAGCCGCGTATTGTCGCCAACTCTTTTTCTGCCAACGCCTTTATGTACTTTAACGTTGGCCCTCGGGAAGGCAACCCGCGCCAGCTCGACATGCCCGCCATGCGCGACTACCTGGAAGATAACGTTCGCCCGCGCCTGGAAAGCGTTGCGGGCGTCTCGGAAGTCACGGTTTCCGGAGGCGCCGAGCGGCAAATGCAACTGCTGATCGACCCTGAGGCGCTAGCCGCCCGTGCACTGAGTATCGCTGATATTCAAAATGCACTTCAAGCCCGCAACCAGGATGTCTCCGGTGGCAACCTAGAGAGCGGTAAACGCCGCTACCTGCTGCGTACCGTAGGCCGCTTTGAGGATGTAGAGAGTCTTGAAGCCCTGATTCTCATCCGCGACGGCGACGCGGTTACCCGGCTAAGCGATGTGGCTGAAGTGCGCCAATCCTACGCCGAACTCACTTCTCGCGCTTACAGCTCGGATGGTCAGCCGGCATTGAGCGTGCAGGTGCGCCGTGAGCCGGGCGCCAATGTGATTGATATCAAGCGCGCTATGCTCGATGAAGTCGCGGCGCTTAATGAAGGCCTGCTAGCCGAGCAGGGTATGCGTATGACGCTCTCCAGCGACGACGTGCGCTACGTGGAGTCGTCGATTGCCAATGTCTGGGTCAACCTGGGGCTTGGCGCGCTGTTTGCCACCCTGGTGATGTACGCTTTTCTTCGCTCAGCCCGAGCCACCGTGGCCGGGGTCATCGGCATTCCCATTTGTACTATTGCTGCCTTTCTAGGCCTGCTGCTGGCGGGCCGTAC
This sequence comes from Vreelandella neptunia, assembly GCF_022489065.1. Lineage (GTDB taxonomy): Bacteria > Pseudomonadota > Gammaproteobacteria > Pseudomonadales > Halomonadaceae > Vreelandella > Vreelandella neptunia_A. Next base: position 98,779 of record NZ_JAKVTW010000008.1, read on the forward strand.
GCTCAATGTCATTTCGCTGGCGGGCGTTGCTTTCGCTATTGGCATGACGATAGACAACACCATCGTGGTACTGGAGAGCATTGAGACTCAGCGCCGACGTGGCTTGGCGCGCTTCGAAGCGGCTCTAGAGGGTGTCAAGCAAGTATGGCCCGCGGTGCTCGCCTCAACGCTGACCACTATTTTAGTCTTTGTGCCCATCTTCTTTATTCAGCAGGAAGCCGGGCAGCTCTACTCCGATATTGCGGTGGCCATCTCGACCTCGATTATTGTCTCGATGGTGGTCGCCATTACCGTTATTCCCACCCTGGGCGCGCATATCGATTTTCGCGGTAAAGAGAGCGCTTCAACGTCATCGCCGCGCTGGGTACGCGGCTGCCTGTGGGTGGTAGATGGTATGATTCGCACGGCTTCCCGGCGCTTTCTCGCTATCGTGCTGGGCATCCTGGGAGGTATCGGTATTTTTGTCTGGCTGACGCCTCCGGCGGAGTACCTGCCCGAAGGCGAAGAGGCCAAAACCTTTGCCAGCATGAACGCCCCGGCAAGTTACAATTTGGCCACCATGGATGCGATTGCCCAAATCCTTCAGCAAGAACTGGAGCCCCATGTGGGCGCTGAGCCTGAGCGCTTCGAGGGCGGCGATACCGACATTCCGCCGATTCGCACCATGGGCATTCAAGCCGAAGCCCAAAGCCTGCGGATTATTGCGGAAACCATCGACCCCACCCACATTGAAGCGTTGATGGACGCCCTCACCCGGCGCTTTGAGAAATACCCAGATATGCGCGCCTTTGCCGCCCGCGGCTCGATTATCTCCAGCAATGACGGCGGAACGCGCAGTATCACGCTGGATATTGCCGGCAACGATCTGAACGAACTCTACACCACCGCCAATGCCATTTATCAGCGCGCCGAGACAGTGTTCGACAACCCGCGCATTCAGTCGCGGCCCTCCGCTCTGGATCTTGGCCAGCCGCTGATCGAGGTTTATCCCAACTGGGAGCGCGCGGCAGAAGTCGGCTTGGACACCAATGCACTGGGCACCACCGTCGCGGTGCTCACCAACGGTGCCTACCTGGATGACTTCTATCTCGACGATGAAAAAATCGACCTTTACGGCTACGGCCCCGAAGCAGGCAATATCGACCTGGATGCCCTCGCCACCCTGCCCATCTATACCCCTTCTGGGGTAAGCGTTCCTCTCAATACTCTTGCCGAGATTCGCGAGACGGTGGGAACGGCGACGCTGCGGCGGGTAGATGGTCGCCGCAGCGTTACGTTAGACGTCATTCCACCCCGCAGCGTGGCGCTGGAAGCCGGTATCGAGCAAATGCAGCGCGAGGTGATCGAGCCACTGCGCAATGAGGGCGCCATACCCGCCGACATTAATGTCAGCGTGACCGGCGCGGGGGATCAGTTAGATGCCACCCGCCAGGCACTTACCAGCAATGCGCTAATTGCGTTAGCGATTGTTTATCTGCTGCTGGTGGCGATTTTTGCCCACTGGGGTTATCCGCTGCTTATCCTCGCCACTATTCCGCTAGGTGCCGCCGGCGGAATAGTGGGACTCTGGCTGATGAATACCGTGGGCGCGCAGCTGCCGAAAATTGGCTTGAATGCCATCAGTCAGCCGTTTGATATGATCACCATGCTGGGCTTTTTGATTCTGATGGGAACGGTGGTCAACAACCCGATACTAGTGGTTCATCAGGCGAGGGAGAATCTACGCTCGGCGAGCATGGGAGTGCGGGAAGCCGTTCAACAGGCGGTAGAGAGCCGCTTACGGCCGATTGCCATGACGACTCTTACCACCCTGTGCGGCCTTTCACCGCTAGTATTTCTACCCGGAGAAGGCACCGAGCTCTACCGCGGTGTCGGTGCCATTGTGCTATTTGGGCTGCTCGGTACGGCAATTGTTACCGTCACCTTCTTGCCAGCCCTTACCGTTGCCGTGCTCAGCTGGAGAACCAAAAAGTCGTCAAACTAAAAGCGAGCGTTAGAAAAACAGCCTTTTTAGCGCCAAGCCCGGATCGCTTTCGCGCATAAAGGCTTCGCCAACCAGGAAGCCGTTAACGTTATGATCGCGCATTAGCTCAACGTCATCGCGGGTATGAATACCCGATTCAGTAATCACGGTGACGCTCTCAGGAATGCGCGGCAGCAGATCCAGAGTAGTATTCAGGCTGGTTTCAAAGGTGTGCAGGTTACGGTTATTGATGCCGACTAGTTTTAGATCCAGCGCCAGGGCGCGCTCAAGCTCCTCGGCGTCGTGTACCTCGACCAACACGTCCATTCCTAGCTGATTGGCCTGCTGATGTAGGTCGCGCAGCTGTGCATCATCCAGAGCGGCAACGATCAGCAGAATACAGTCCGATCCAATCGCCCGGGCTTCACAGACCTGATAGCCATGGGTGATAAAGTCTTTGCGGATCACCGGCAGCGTGCAGACATCCCGAGCGGCGATCAAATAGTCTTCGTGGCCTTGGAAAAAGTCGGCGTCGGTGAGCACCGACAGACAGGCAGCGCCGCCCTGGGCATAGCTTTTAGCGATATCCGAGGGGTGAAACTCTTCGCGAATAACACCTTTCGAGGGAGAGGCTTTTTTCACCTCGGCGATAATCGCCGGATCGCCCGTTGCGATGCGCGTATTAAGCGCCTCAATAAAGCCACGCGGAGCGCTCTGCTGCTCTCCCAGCGCGAGCAGGTCTGATTCTGAGACCGCTTGGCGACGCTCAGCCACTTCTTGGTCTTTGCGAGCCAGAATGCGCGTTAAAATAGTTGGCGTTGCCTGTTGAGTCATGTTGATCTCTTTTTTTAAAACTTATCTTGTTTAAGAACCTACTGCTTAAAAACGCTGGTGAAGTGCGAAAGCTCTTTGAGTTTTTCGAGCGGCAGTTTGGAGGCTTGCGCGTCCTGAGCCACCATCACGCCCTCTTTTAAGGTATCCGCAACGCCTGAACAGTAGAGCGCGGCCCCGGCATTTAGCGCGACCATATCGGCGGCAGCGCCTTCACCTGAAAGAGCGGCCTTCACCAAGCGCAGGCTATCTTCCGCGCTGCTGGCCTTCAGTGTTGCCAAGCTCTGGCGCTCAATTCCCAGCTCTTCGGGCGTAATGGTGTACTGGGTAATCACACCCTCTTTAAGCTCAGCGACTAACGTGGGGCCTGCCAGGGAGATTTCATCCAAACCATCGTCTGAATGGACCACCATCACATGACGGCTACCCAAGGTTTTAAGCACTTCGGCCATGAGCGGCACCAATTCCGCGGCGTAAACACCCAGCACCTGATTGGGGGCGCCAGCGGGATTGGTTAACGGCCCTAGAATATTAAACAGCGTGCGCACGCCCATTTCGCGGCGTGGCCCAATCGCATAGCGCATGGCCGGGTGATGATTGGGCGCAAACATAAAGCCCACGCCCACCTGCTCAATACAGCGCGCTACCTGATCGGGTTTAAGATCCAGGTAAATACCTGCCACATCGAAAAGATCCGCGCTGCCGGAGGACGATGAAACGCTACGGTTACCATGTTTAGCAACGTGAGCACCGGCAGCAGCGGCGACAAAACTGGCAGCGGTTGAAACGTTAAATAGATTCGCGCCATCGCCACCGGTACCGACGATATCCACAACGTTTTCAGCCTTCAATTCAACGCGTTTCATTAGTTCGCGCATTACCTGCGCGGCGGCGCTAATTTCAACGGCGCTTTCGCCCTTCATGGCTAAACCGACCAGCAGGCCGCCAATTTGCGCGTCAGAAGCATCGCCAGTCATGATTTGGCGCATCAACGCGTGCATGGCATCGAAAGAGAGGTCTTCGCGGCGCATTACCGCATTAATCGCGTCTCGCATTTGCATGAGCAGAGGGGCCCCTAAAAAAGCGTGTGAAACCGGCCATCAGCCGCGTTTTAAAAAGTTGGCCAACAGCTCATGGCCTTGGCGGGTAAGAATCGACTCGGGGTGGAACTGCACCCCTTCGATATCGAGTTCGCGGTGGCGCAGGCCCATGACTAAACCGGGCGTAACGTCCTCCTCGCCGGTCCAAGCAGTCATTTCCAAGCAGTCAGGCAGCGACGCTTTATCAACCACCAGAGAGTGATAGCGAGTTACTTCAACGGGGTTATCCAGCCCTTCGAACACGCCTTGGTTATCGTGCAACACGGCTGACGTTTTGCCGTGCATCACCTGTGGGGCGCGAACGACCTTACCACCGTACACCTGGCCAATCGCCTGGTGACCCAGGCAAACGCCCAAAATAGGCAGCTTGCCGGCAAAGTGTTCGATGGCAGCCATGGAAATACCCGCCTCATTGGGCGTGCAGGGCCCTGGCGACACCACTAGGTGCGTCGGTGCCAGCGCTTCGATCTGCTCAATAGTGATTTCGTCATTACGATGAGTGATCACTTCTGCGCCCAGCTCGCCCAGATACTGCACGATGTTGAACGTGAAGCTGTCGTAATTGTCGATCATCACAACTTTCTGCACTGCCTGTGCTTGCGCCATTGCCACGCTTACCCCATTGCGTTGGTGAAATTGCTAATTGCTCGATGATACCGCAACCAAGCGGTCTATTGCAGGGGTTAAGTGCCGCCCCGCGTCAGTCGACAGGCGGCGTATTTGAACTCGGGAATTTTGCCGTAGGGGTCAAGGGCCGGATTGGTGAGCAAATTGGCGGCAGCTTCGGCGTAGGCAAACGGCACAAACACCATGCCATCGGGAATTTTCGAGTCGACCCGTGCGGCGAGTGTAATCGTGCCGCGTCGGGTCGTAATGGTGAGCGGATCACCCGGCGAAACACCCAAACGAATGAGCTCACCAGGTGAAAGACTGGCGACGGCATCAGGCTCCAGCGCATCCAATACGACACTGCGCCGCGTCATCGACCCTGTATGCCAATGCTCCAGCTGTCGCCCGGTGGTCAGCACTGTTGGGTAGTCGTCGTCCACCGGCTCATCCGGCGGTAAAGGCCGTGTAGGGGCAAATTTTGCTTTCCCTCCTGCACGTGGGAAAGCATCGCTAAACACCACGTCTTGACCAGGGGCATCATCGGCAGCGCAGGGATAGGTGACCGAGCCCTCCCGCGCTAAGCGCTCCCAACTGATGTGATTCAGCGAAGCCATACCCTGCTTCATCTCTTCAAACACTTCACTAGGATGCTGGTACTCCCAACCCAGACCGAAGCGATTGGCGATCTCTTGAATAATCCACCAGTCGGGTTTGGCTTCACCGGGCAGCGGCAGAGCCACACGCCCCAGTTGAACCTGACGATTGGTGTTGGTTACCGTGCCCTCTTTTTCCGGCCAAGCTGAAGCGGGCAGAATCACATCGGCAAATTGCGCAGTTTCGGTAACAAACAGATCCTGCACCACCAAGTGTTCAAGTTTCCCCAGCGCCGCACGGGCGTGGTGTAAATCCGGGTCAGACATTGCCGGGTTTTCGCCCAGAATGTACATGCCACGCACTAGGCCTGCGTGAATGGCATCCATAATTTCCACCACCGTTAGGCCCGGCTGGGCATCCAGCGGCATGCTCCACAGCTCTTCGAAAGCGGAGCGAAGTTGAGCATCGCCTACTGGCTGGTAGTCCGGCAGCACCATCGGGATCATTCCTGCATCCGAGGCACCCTGTACGTTGTTCTGCCCGCGCAGTGGATGCAGCCCGGTGCCGGGGCGGCCAGTATGACCACAGGCTAGCGCCAGCGAGATTAGGCAGCGAGCGTTGTCAGTGCCGTGGGTATGTTGAGAAATACCCATACCCCAGAAGATCATCGCCTTCTCGGCATTGGCGTAGCGCCGGGCAATATCACGAATCACGGCAGGCTCTACGCCGCATAGCTCGCTCATGGCTTCCGGCGGGCTCAATGCCACACTTTGCTTCAGCGCTTCAAAGCCCTCGGTATGCTCGGCAATGTACGCCTCGTTATACAGCCCTTCGGCAATAATCACGTGGAGAATGGCATTGAACAGCGCCACATCGGCGCCAGGCTTAAAACGCACGCTCAGTGTGGCGTAGGCATCTAGCGCCTGGCCCCGTGGGTCGAGAATAATGATCTCGGTGCCGTTCTTGGCAGCCTGCTTGAAAAACGTCGCGGCCACGGGATGATTAACTGCCGGGTTACAGCCAGTAAGAATCACGACATCCGCTTCCAGCGCCTGCATAAACGAGGCGGTCACCGCCCCTGATCCCAAACACTCCATTAACGCGGCAACGGAGCTTGCATGGCACAGCCGCGTACAGTGGTCGACGTTGTTATTTTCAAAGCCGGTGCGCACCAATTTTTGGAACAGCCAGGCCTCTTCATTAGAGCACTTGGCGCTGCCAAACCCTGCCAGTGCTGTGGGGCCACGCTCGGTTTTAAGCGCAACCAAACCGCCTGCCGCAGCCGCCAGTGCCTCTTCCCAGGTCGCCTCACGGAAGTGGGTGAGCGGCTGGGCTGGATCAAAGCTAGGATCCAAGCTTTTCGGAACGCCGGGCTTGCGAATCAGCGGGGTGGTCAATCGCGCGGGGTGATTAGGATAATCAAAGCCAAAACGGCCTTTTACGCATAATCGGTTGTGGTTGGAGGGGCCGTCGCGTCCTTCTACATAAGCAATGGCATCGTCTTTGATGTGGTAGGTCAGCTGGCAGCCCACGCCGCAGTATGGGCATATTGAATCTATTTGGCGGTCTACTGCCTTTGAATCGCCCTGCCCTGTGGCATTCATCAGCGTCGCTGGCATTAAAGCGCCTGTCGGGCATGCCTGAACGCACTCGCCGCAGCCGACACAGGTGCTTGCGCCCATGGGGTCGTCAAAATCGAACACAATTTTGGACGCAGCGCCGCGATGAGCAATGCCAATAACATCGTTACTCTGCACTTCACGGCAGGCGCGCACGCAGAGCGTACACTCAATGCAGGCGTCTAAATTGACCTGCATGGCAGGATGGCTGGTATCGGTTGCTTTATCCAGGCTCACCAACGCTTCACGTCGAGGTGGTAGCCAGGCTTTTACGGCGTCTTCTGCAACCCCTAACTGGTCGGCCATGGCCCAAAAGTGGCTGGAGCGATCTGGGCTCCGCTCACGAGAAGGCTGATCCGCCATCAGCAGTTCCAGCACGCCTTCCCTCGCGACTTTTACGCGCTCCGATTGAGCACTGTGCACCACCATATTAGGCGTGGCCTCACGCAGACAGCTCGCCGTTAAAGCACGCTCGCCCTCAATTTCAACCATGCAAACGCGGCAGTTGCCATCGGCTCGGTAGTCGGGGGCGTCTTTAAAGCAGAGGTGGGGAATGGTTTCTCCGGCGCGTTTGGCGACCTGCCATAGGGTTTCACCGGAGTAAGCGGTGACTTCATGACCATCCAGTGTTAACGCAAAAGAAGCAGTCATGGCGTACCCCTTTCAGAAACATGATTTGCGGCATCGCTGACAATAATCTGCTGCTGAGCAAGCTCGGCTCGAAAATCTTTCAGCAGCCCCAGCACAGGATTGGGCGCTGCTTGACCCAAACCGCAAATCGAAGCGTCCTGCATCACCTGCGCCAACCGAGTGAGTTGGCCAACATCCCAATCGTCACGCTCCAGCAGGGTCAGCATTTTTTCTGTGCCTACACGGCAAGGGGTACACTGCCCGCAGGACTCATCGGCAAAAAATGCCAGCAAGTTGGTCGCCACCGCCTGCAAGTTATCCTGCTGGGAGAGCACGATCACTGCCGCCGCGCCAATAAAGGAACCATGATCCTGAAGCGTATCGAAATCCAGGGGGATATCCGCTTTGCTGGCGGGCAATATACCGCCCGATGCACCACCAGGCAGGTAAGCTGACAACTGATGCCCTTCGGCCATGCCGCCGCAGTACTCATCAATCAGTTCGCGCAGTGTAATGCCCGCAGGGGCCAAATGTACGCCCGGATGTTTGACCCGACCAGAGACGGAAAAACTGCGTAGCCCAGAACGACCGTTGCGGCCTTGCTTGGCAAACCAGTCGGCGCCTCTATGCCAAATCGGTGCTATCCAATACACTGTCTCAACATTATTGACCAACGTCGGGCGGCCAAATAGCCCCTGCTGAGCTACATAGGGCGGGCGGTGACGTGGCTTGCCGGGCTTGCCTTCCAGCGACTCAATCAGCGCCGACTCTTCGCCACAAATATAGGCCCCGGCACCGCGGCGCAATACGATATAGCCGGCTTCACTCAGCCCCGCGCGCTCAATCTCGGCAATCGCTTCACGCAGCACGCGATTCAAGCCGGGATACTCATCGCGTAAATAAATATACAGAGCCTGAGCCTCAATCGCCCAGGCGCTGATAAGAGCACCTTCTAAAAACTGGTGAGGTGATTTTTCGAGGTGGTAGCGGTCTTTAAATGTGCCCGGTTCGCCCTCGTCAGCATTGATGACGCAGTAACGGGGTCCAGGTTCCTGGCGCACAAATTGCCACTTTTTAAAGGTGGGAAAGCCTGCGCCGCCAAGCCCTCTCAAGCCCGCACTTTCTAGTGTGGTCATGAGTGCATTAATGCCTATGCTGCCTGCCCGGCATTCGGCCAAAAGCTGATAGCCGCCCTCCTTCTGATAGGTGTCCAGGCGTTGCCATAAAATCGCTTCTGGATGAAAGTGGCCCGTATCCACAATGGCTTCTACGCCTTCCGGCGTCGCAAACTGCACATGGTGATGCCCTATTTCCACCACGGGTGCGCTATCGCAACGCCCCATGCAGGGAGCCCTAAGAACGCGCACCGTTTCAGGATCAAAGCCCGCGTCCAGTTTAGCTTTCAGTTGAGCTGCCCCAGCTAGTTGGCAAGAGAGTGAATCGCATACCCGCACCGTGGTATCCGGCGGGGGCGTTTCACCGTCGTGTATCACATCAAAGTGGGCGTAAAAGGTAGCGGTCTCGTACACTGCTGCCATCGGCAAATTCATATACGCGGCTAGTGCACGCAGCTCGATCATCGACAAATAGCCGTGGGCGTCTTGAATAGCATGCAAATGCTCAAGTAACTGATCGCGTTGGCGCAATCCAGGCTGCACCCGCTCATCACCCAGCAGCGCTCTTAAGGTTACTAGCGCTACTGGCGATAAATCGCGGCCTTTGGGGTGGCCGCGCCGAGGCCGCAAAGAAGAAACCGTTTGGTCAGTCATGAGGCACGCTATGCTTAGGAGTGTAATACTGTTCAGCATAGTGGCACTTGCCCTTAGAGGGAATCCTTCCCTGGCTAATACCTCTCTCTCGTTTTCGCTTGGGTGGGAACTGGCAACGGGCCAGCACAGTCTTTATTATCTGCCGTCCTTTGCGGCGGTTTCTGCAATATTTTTTTAGCCAGTTAGGAGCGTGGGATGTCAAAGCGGGTTACCTGGGTATGTACGCTCTTATTAGTCACGCTGCTGAGTGCTGCGCCAGCTTTTGCCTCTACATCACTACGCGTTATGGCCTCATTTTCAGTTATGGAGGAGTTGGTTAAACGGGTAGCGGGAGACATGGTCAGCGTGAGCGTCATTGTGCCTGCAGGTGAAGACGTTCACCGCTGGGAATTAACACCGCCCAATGTCCTCGCGTTAGAAGAGACCCATGTTGTGTTCTATAACGGGCTGGGCTTGGAGCCCTGGATACGCCATGTGGAAGCGATGTCTGACGACCAATTGACGCTAGTGGAAGTGGCTAAAAAAGCCGATTATTCGCCACTAATGATCTCGACTGGGCAATACAAAGGCGAGCCAGACCCCCATATGTGGATGGATCCCGACGGAGCAGCCGCCTACATAGATGTCATCGCGGGGACGCTGGCCGAGCACCTGCCCGAACAGGCCGATGCGTTTTATGCACGCGCGGAAGAAGCTCGCAAGGCGTTGGCCACTCTAAATCAGGAGGTCAAAGAGCGGCTGGAGGGCATTCCCCAAACCAATCGCAGATTGCTGACTAGCGAAGCGGGCCTTGGCTACTTCGCCCGCGCCTTTACCTTTGAAGCGTTCGGCGTTTGGGGTGTTAATCACGAGACCCTAGGCAGTGCCCAGGCAATGGCCAAGATGAGCGAATACCTTGCGGAGAATCGTCCTCGCCCTTCGGCGCTATTTTTTGAAAGCACGATACCTAGCATCCATATGGATGCCCTGGCACGGGAGGCATCGCTCCCTCTCGCTGGCCCGCTGTATGTCGATTCGCTTAGTGGTGCCGATGGCCCAGCCGCCAACTACTCATCCATGCTGCGCCATAACGCGGAAGTCCTGCACACCGCTCTGGGAGGCGCTACGGCCGAGTGATTGGCCGTAGCGTTATTTATCAGAGCACGGCGCAATTACAGGTTATCTAACCCCCGCTCAGCCATGGCCACCGCACGGAAAATCGCACGCCCTTTGTTCAGCGTTTCCTGCCACTCCATTTCGGGTACAGAGTCGGCCACAATGCCTGCGCCAGCCTGTACGTGAAGCTGCCCGTCTTTAATCACTGCGGTACGAATGGCAATCGCAGTATCCATATTGCCGTGCCAGGAGAGATAGCCAACGGCCCCGGAGTAAATGCCGCGCTTAACCGGCTCTACTTCATCAATGATTTCCAGTGCACGAATTTTAGGCGCCCCTGACACGGTTCCCGCAGGGAAAGTAGCCCGCAGCGCGTCCATCGCGGTTAACCCAGGCTTCAATTTGCCCGTCACGTTAGAGACGATATGCATGACGTGAGAGTAGCGCTCGACCACCATCTGGTCGGTCACTTCGACACTGCCCGTTTGGCAAATCCTACCCACATCGTTGCGTCCTAAATCGATCAGCATCAGGTGCTCGGCTAGCTCTTTAGGGTCAGCTAGCAAATCTGCTTCGAGGGCGTCATCTTCTTCTTCAGTTTTACCGCGTTTACGGGTACCGGCAATCGGTCTTACCGTCACCTCACCCTCTTCCATGCGCGTCAGAATTTCGGGCGACGATCCCACCACGTGGTGATCATCCAAGTTAAAAAAGAACATATACGGCGATGGATTGAGGCTGCGCAGAGCGCGGTAGAGATCCAACGGTGATGCCTGATAAGGAATCGACATACGCTGAGAAGGCACGCACTGCATAATATCGCCGGCCAGTACGTACTCTTTGATTTTATCAACGGCGGCTTTAAATCCCTGCTCGGTAAAGCCGGAGTTAAAATCGCTCTCTTTCACCGGCTGTCGACCGCTGCCTGCGTTATTAGGGCTGATATGCGCTTCGCGCAGGCGAGTTTCGAGATGTTTCAAATGCGCTTGGCCACGCTCAAGGGCTTCCGGCTCGGCAGGATCAACGTGGGTCCAGATCGTCAAGCGCCCGGAAAGATTGTCGAACACCACAAAGTCATTGCACACCATGAGCAGAATATCGGGCACGTTTAGCGGGTCCGGCTTATCCGCCCCGCCGCGTAGTCGCGGCTCAATATAGCGAATCGTATCGTAACCGAAGTAACCGACCAGGCCGCCGTCGAAACGTGGCTGGTCATCTAGCTTGGGCACTTTGAAACGGCTCTGGAATGTCTCAATCCATGCCAGCGGATCTTCCACTTCGGCGACGCCGACGGCTTCCCCCTCTTTGATATGGCGAACCGTAAAGCCCCGCACTTCAATGCGCTCATGGCTCGGCAAGCCAATCATCGAGTATCGACCCCATTTTTCACCGCCCTGTACCGACTCGAATAAGAAGGTCCAGGGCGTATTCGCCAGCTTTAAATAGGTGGATAGCGGCGTATCAAGATCAGCGAGTACATCACGCGAAACAGGAATTCGGTTGTAGCCTGCTTGGCTAAGCTCGTGAAAATATTCCGGGGTCATCATTAAGCGGTCCTTGTCGCGTGGGGTACAGTCATCAACAGTTCTGTTAACGAAGAGAGCACTAAGTCAGGGTGGCTATCTTCGATGGGCTCGCCGTGATTATAGCCGTAGGGTAACGCCACGGTCGTGAAGCCTGCCGTCTTACCGGCAGCGATATCGTGGCGAGAATCACCCACCATCACACATTCTGACGTGGATATTTGGTAGGTATCAGCAGCGTGCAACAATGGCAAAGGGTGAGGCTTCTTTTCAGACAGCGAATCACCGCCAATGCATAGCGTAAAGTAGTCCAGCAGTTCGAAGTGATTCAAAATTGGCTCAATAAAACGCGCTGGTTTGTTGGTGATCAGCACGAGTGTCAGGCCGTTATCATGCAGTGCCCGAAGCGTTTGTCTGACGCCAGGATAGAGGGTCGTAAGCGCATTGGGCGCCGCGCCGTAGTGCGCCATAAAAGTCTGAAAGGCACGCTCTTGAAACGCTGATTCAGGTGCTGTTTGAAGCGCCCAGGTTAATGCCCGCTCGACTAACATCGGCGCACCATTGCCAACCCAATCACGCACCTCTGCTTCGCTCGGCTCATCGAGATCGAGCTCATTTAGCGTGCGCGATACCGCAGCAGCAAGGTCAGGCACTGAATCAATCAAGGTGCCATCCAAATCGAACGCAATCAGCCGTTTACCCTGAAGGACAGAATGTAGTCCTGAATATAGTATTGAATGCACCTTATCATTACCCTCTTGCTTCATTCGCGGCTTAACACCTTCACTGGCACCGTCACACTTAAAGGTGAACTTTCAGGATAGTCCGACTTGTAAGCCGACCATCTTACCTGTTCAAGGCAAACTTTCGCATTAGTAAGAAGCCGAAGAAACTTCTATGCTTGGGCTAATTTAGCCAAGGAGATAATGATGGCCATCCCCAGAATTGTGATTGTCGGCGGCGGCGCAGGCGGGCTAGCCCTTGCTACGCGCCTAGGACGTACCTTAGGTAAGCGTAAACGCGCAGAGATTGTCCTACTCGATCGTAACAACACCCATGTTTGGAAACCGCTGCTTCACGAACTGGCCACTGGCGTGCTGAACTCCAGTATGGATGAAGTGGATTACCGCGGGCACTCATCGGCTCACTTTTACCGCTACCAGCGTGGTTCACTAACGGGTATAGACCGCGAAAACTGCATGCTGCAGTTAGCCCCCATCCTTGATGAAGATGGTGAAGAGGTACTCCCCGCTCGGGAGCTAAGCTATGATTATTTGGTAATGGCACTGGGCAGCGTTTCTAACGATTTTGGCACCCCCGGCGTGGCCGAACACTGTCACTTCATTGATTCGCCTCAACAGGCGAAAGCGTTTCAGCGTGACATGATCAATACCTTTCTACGCTATACCGACCCCAACTTGCGCCAACACACTCAACTGACCATTGGGATCGTTGGCGGCGGCGCGACGGGGGTGGAACTTGCCGCCGAGCTCTTTGATGCATCACGTATGCTCAATGCCTATGGCGTGACGGCTATCGACCATCAGCATATAAGCGTCCATCTACTGGAAGCAGCACCGCGCCTGCTGCCGGGACTATCTGAACGGGTCAGCCAAACGGTCAGAGCACAGCTGGAAAGCATGGGCGTCACCGTTCATACCGATACAGCGATAAAAGAGGCCCAAGCGCACCAGTTGGTTACCAACGATGGAGAAGAAATAGAGACAGATATTAATGTGTGGGCAGCGGGCATTAAAGCGCCACAGTTTCTTACAGAGCTTGGCCTGACCACTAACAAGAAGAACCAGATCGAAGTAAAACGGACTCTTCAAAGTGTTGACGATGAGCGGATCTTTGCGCTTGGCGACTGCGCCAGTTGTCCGATGGGAGACGACAGTACCGTGCCTCCTCGCGCTCAAGCAGCGCATCAACAAGCCAAGTTGTTAGCCAAAAATCTGGTTAATAAGCTGGAAGAGAAGCCGCTACATGACTTTAGCTACCGTGATCATGGCTCACTGGTGTCGCTGGCGCGCTATGATGCGGTGGGCAATTTAATGCGGAGCGGCGCCTCCAAAGGACTGTTCTTAGAAGGCTGGCTGGCACGAAAAGCTTATGCTTCGTTATATCGTACGCATCAGCTCTCGATTCACGGGGCGCCAAAAACGGGGCTGTCCTGGCTGGTGGACAAACTCAATACGTATTTAAAACCACGTATGAAATTGCACTAAACGCCCCGTTGTTCTCTAAGTTTTACTGCTCTCGTTATGCCGTTGCCAGCGCCGCCCGCAGTTGCTTAATCACAGAGTCATATCCGTGGGGGTCGCTGGCTTGGTGGGCGCTGAAAATCGCCGACCCAGCCACAAAGGTATCGGCCCCCGCTGCGGCAATCTCGGCAATGTTGTCCACTTTCACCCCACCGTCGATTTCCAAGCGAATATCAAACGCTGATGCATCAATGCGCGCCCGCGCTTCACGCAGCTTGTCGAGAGTCCCGGGGATAAATGACTGTCCACCAAACCCGGGATTGACGCTCATTAGCAGCACCATATCGACCTTATCCATCACGTAGTCGAGGTAGGAGAGCGGCGTGGCTGGATTGAACACCAGGCCTGCCTTACAGCCGCCATCACGGATTAACTGTAGCGAACGGTCAACGTGCTCAGACGCTTCCGGATGAAAGGTAATATAGCTTGCGCCCGCTTCAATAAAATCACTGATCATGCGGTCTACTGGCTTGACCATCAAATGCACATCAATGGGCGCAGTCACTCCGTGCTTACGCAGCGCTTTGCACACCATCGGGCCGATGGTGAGGTTGGGCACATAGTGATTATCCATTACATCAAAGTGCACCACATCCGCGCCTGCAGCCAGCACGTTATCGACCTCTTCACCCAACCGGGCAAAGTCGGCCGATAAAATCGAGGGGGCAATTAAAAAATCATGCGCAGCGGTCATATTACATTCCTGCTAATTAATCAGACGATGAGAGTAGCCACCCTCCATGCCGTTGAGCACTGGCGAGAGAGCAAAGCCAAACACCTATCTTATCAGAGCCGCCTATCAGAACCACGCGCCAAGGACTTAACAGCGACAAAGCACAGCCATCACACGCATATTCTTAAATAGAATATAAAACATGATTGTAATTCCACATTGATCGTTTTAACCTTGCCGATATTGCGACATCCCTATTTGGCGATATTTTGCGCTTACTGCTTGAAGGAGTTTCTCTATGACCCTGCCCACCATGTTCCGCCGCAGCCTGATTGCCATTGCTCTTGGCGTTACGGTTAGCGGCCCCGCCGTTGCCCAAGAGCGGGAACTGCTCAACTCGTCCTACGATATCGCTCGCGAGCTGTTTGCCGCGATCAACCCTGAATTTCAAGCGTGGTGGCAGGAAGAGCACGGTGAAGAGATCGCGATTAGCCAGTCACATGGCGGCTCTTCTGCACAGGCCCGTGCCATCCTGCAAGGCCTACGAGCCGATGTGGTGACCTTTAACCAAGTGACCGACGTGCAAGTACTCGCGGATGCGGGCCTTGTAGCAGAAGATTGGCAGGACGCGTTTGAGAACAATGCATCGCCTTACTACTCCACCACTGCTTTCTTAGTACGCAAAGGCAACCCTAAAGGCATCGAAAGCTGGGACGATCTGGTCCAAGAAGATGTAGACGTCGTTTTTCCTAATCCGAAAACCTCAGGTAACGGCCGCTACACCTATCTAGCTGCCTGGGGCTTTGCTGAGAACGAATTCGATGGCGATGAAGAGCAAATCGAAGATTTCATGCGTACCTTCTTAGCCAATGTAGCAGTCTTCGATACCGGCGGCCGTGGGGCAACTACCAGCTTTATCGAGCGTGAAATTGGCGATGTGCTGATTAGTTTCGAGTCAGAAGTTAACAACATTCGCAGCGAGTACGGCAGCGACGATTACGAAGTGATCGTGCCGCCGGTCAGCATTCTAGCCGAGTTTCCGGTTGCCGTTGTCGGCGAAAACGCTGAGCGCAACGGCAACAGCGACTTGGCCCAGAGCTACCTTGAGTACCTCTACACCGAAGAGACTCAGCGCCTGCTCGCGGGTTTCAACTACCGGGTGCATAACGAAGCCGTGGTCGAAGAGTTTGCTGACCAGTTCCCTGAAACCGAACTACTCGAAGTAGATGACGTGTTCGGTAGCTGGGATGAAGCAATGGAGACTCACTTCGGCAGCGGTGGCCTTCTCGACCAGTTACAGCGCCGCTAATATTCACCTATGAGCCAGCCTGAACTATGAGTCAACTCGCAACCTGGCGAACCGGCAGCACACGCGTGCTGCCGGGTTTTGGCCTTTCTATGGGTATCAGCGTGCTGTTTATCTCGCTGGTGCTACTGCTTCCCATTACAGGCTTGTTTGGTCAGCTTGCCGAGCTGAGTCTGGCCGAATATTTTGCGATCATTACCGAAGGGCGTGTGGTAGCAAGCTACATGGTCACCATTGGCGCTGCGGCAGTGGCAGCACTGGTTAACGCCATATTTGGCTTGTTACTGGCCTGGGTTTTAGTGCGCTATGAGTTTCCTGGCAAGCGCTTACTCGATGCCCTAATGGATCTGCCCTTCGCGCTTCCTACCGCGGTGGCGGGTATTACGCTGGCAACCCTGTATGCCGGCAGTGGTTGGATGGGTGGATTGCTGGAACCACTAGGTTTTCAAGTCGCTTATACCTGGGTGGGCATCGCCCTGGCCATGGCCTTTACCAGCATTCCTTTTGTGGTGCGCACCGTTCAACCAGTGCTGGAAGACTTGCCTGCGGAAGTAGACGAAGCCGCTATGTCACTTGGGGCGACTGACGGCGTTGCTTTTCGCCGTGTGATTTTGCCGCACATTTGGCCTGCCTTAGTGACCGGTACGGGTCTGGCGTTCGTACGTTCGCTGGGTGAGTTCGGGGCGATTATTTTTATCGCTGGCAATATGCCTTACGAAACCGAGATCACCGCGCTGATGATTTTCGTCAAGCTGCAAGAGTATGACTATGCAGGTGCGTCGGCGATTGCGTCGGTCGTGCTGTTCGTATCGCTGGCGCTACTGTTGGCTATTAACATTTGGCAGGGACGGTTTGTGCGTCGTCTGCATGGAGGTAAGGGGTAATGCGTCGAATTGGTGATGCGCCGCTTATCCGGCGGCTGCTGATTGCTACCGCTCTGGTGCTGTCAGCGCTCTTTTTGTTACTGCCACTGGTCGCTATTTTTGCTCAGGCGTTCTCTCAAGGCGTGATGGTCTTTTGGACCAATGTCAGTAACACCTTCACGCTGCATGCCATTGGCTTAACGCTGATGATTGCGCTGTTAACTATCCCAGTATGCCTGGTATTTGGCGTTGCGCTGGCATGGCTGGTCACGCGTTTCAGCTTTCCAGGCCGACGCATTCTGCAGACACTGATCGATATCCCGTTTGCGGTCTCCCCCGTGGTGGCCGGCCTTATCTACCTGCTGCTGTATGGCCGCAATGGCTGGATAGGTAGTTGGCTGGATACATACGACATTCAACTGATGTTTGCCTGGCCGGGCATTCTGATGGTAACCATTTTTGTTACCTGCCCCTTTGTTGCCAGGGAGCTGATTCCGCTAATGCAGGCCCAAGGCTCGCGTGAAGAAGAAGCGGCCGTGACGCTAGGCGCATCAGGTTGGACGACCTTTCGTCGCGTCACGCTGCCCAACATTCGCTGGGCGCTGCTTTACGGCGTCATTCTCACTAACGCCCGCGCGGTGGGGGAATTCGGTGCCGTTTCAGTGGTGTCGGGCGCCATTCGTGGCCAAACTAATACGCTGCCACTGCACCTTGAGCAGTTGTATCAGGATTATAACGCCGTGGGGGCCTTTGCCTGCGCGGCCTTACTCGCATTGATTGCCCTACTGACACTTGCCGCCAAGGCGGGGCTGGAATGGCGCGCTTCACGCCGGGAGGCATTTGCATGAGCATTCGCTTGAACAACATCGCCAAACATTTCGGCAATACTCAGGCGTTAGAGCCAATTAACCTTGATATTCATGAAGGCGAGCTTGTGGGCCTACTCGGCCCTTCGGGCTCAGGCAAGACCACGCTGCTACGAATCATTGCTGGGCTGGAAAATGCCGACCGGACTGCCCAACCGGGCCAAATCCTGTTTGGCGATCGCGATGTCACCAACGTGCACGTGCGTGATCGCCGCATCGGCTTCGTGTTTCAGCACTATGCGCTGTTCCGCCATATGAGCGTTTACGACAACGTGGCGTTTGGGCTTACCGTGCTGTCACGCAAACGCCGACCCAGCAGCGGTGAGATTCGCGCACGAGTATTCCGACTGCTTGAAATGGTTAAATTAGAGCACTTGGCTGACCGCTACCCTGCCCAACTTTCAGGCGGCCAACAGCAGCGCGTATCGCTGGCCCGCGCCTTAGCGGTGGAGCCTGAAGTACTGCTCTTGGACGAACCGTTTGGCGCCTTGGATGCCAAAGTACGCCAGGAGCTGCGCCGCTGGCTGCGTCACCTGCACGACGAACTCAATTTCACCAGTGTCTTTGTAACCCACGACCAGGAAGAGGCGCTGGAGCTTTCCGACCGCGTCGTCGTCATGAGCAATGGCCGCATTGAGCAAATCGATACTCCCGATGAGCTCTACCGCACGCCAAAAAATCGCTTTGTGTTTGAGTTTTTAGGCGATGTAAATCATCTGGAAGGCAAAGTGAGCAATGGCGTGTTGACCTGTGGTGACGCCTACTGGCACGTTGATCTACCCGATGGCCATGAGGAGCTGTTGCTACGCCCTCATGAAGTACGCTTAACCGAGCAGCCGACCTCGGAAAGCCATCTGCCGGTCACTATCACGGCGATCTCGCCAGTAGGAGCCGAAGTGCGCGTGGAGCTGGAAGCGGACTGGCTCGCCCAGCCTTGGCTGGCCACCGTGCGCCACACTGACTTTGAACACTTGGCACTACGCCGGGGGCAACGCTTATTCGCTCACCCCCGCCACTGGCGCCGCTTTCCCAAAGTCACTGAGAAAACGACGGAGCAGACACGCGTCGCCTAACGTTTTAATAGCCGCCCCAACCCGGGGCGGCTTGCGTTAATAACTACTCGGACTATTTCAAAAGCGCATTTGCCTAAACGTTAGGCTCACCCGCGGCTCAATATTTTTCTTGGTTTTGGGCAGGCTGTGTAACCAGTTCTTTTGTGTGGCGCCTTTCATAATCAACAGACTACCGTGCTCTAACGTAAGCGAGACATTCTCGCCTGTTACCTTATGTTTAAATGAAAACTTCCTTTCGCCGCCAAGCGTAAGCGCGCCGATGGACCCATTTTCGACAAGATCCTTTTCGGCATCGCTGTGCCAACTCATACCCTCATCCCCTGAGCTATAAAAATTACACAGGCACGAGTTAAAGGCATCTCCACAGTGGCTTTCCACCAACTGATTCATATCACGCAAAAAATCCGGCCATACTAACGCCGTTTTGGTATATCCCGAGTAGGTATAGTTGACCGGATCATCTGCATACCATGCCATCTTTCGCTTTGTGACAATCTCTTTACCGTAAATAAGAGCGCGATCATGCTCCCAGCTCAATTCGTTAATGCACTTGTTTAAGTACATGTCAGCGGTAGAAGCATCCAGGATTTTGCCGTGGTAATAGGCTGCCCCGTCTTGTGGAAGCAGGTTAATTAACTTCATATCGTCATTTTCAAACAAGTCCACGCATATCATTGGCAATACCCTATATTTCATATTCGGGTGGAGTAACTTTCATTTCCTGCAAAATCAACATCCAAGACAAAGCCCCTTTTGTAAAACATTCATAATCAAACTTCTCATTAGCAGAATGAATATTATCATTCGAACGACTAAAACCTAGCAACATAGAGTCTAAACCTAGATATTTTTTGAAAGAACTAACAGCTGGTATTGATCCACCCATTCCAGCAAAAACGCATTTCCTACCCCATACTTCCCTAAGTTTTTCTTGAGCCAACACAAACTCAGAGCTCTGGCAATTCATTTTAACAGCTTTTACAGATCCATAAGATTCAAAAAAAACATTGCAATCACCCGGTATACTTTCTCGAATATGTTTTCGAAAAACAGCTCTTATATGATCAGGGTCTTGATCATCAACTAACCTAAAACTAATTTTGGCAGTGGCCGTAGAAGGAATAATTGTTTTAAATCCAGCCCCTTGATACCCTGAAAAGATAGAATTTATTTCAAAGCATGGGCGTGACCAAATTTTTTCAATTATATGCCTATCTTTTTCACCAGAAGCAGTAGAAAGGCCAACAGATTCTAAGTAAAAATTACCAAAAGCATCTAGTTTTAACCAATCTTTTAAAATTTCAAAGGGAATTTCATCAACTCCTTTATAAAAATCCTTAAGATTAATCGATCCATCATCTTCATATATTTTAGAAATAGCCCGAACTAATAATGCTGCTGGATTATGCGCAGCCCCACCATAATTTCCCGAATGAAGTTCATGAGACGGCCCTTTAATTGTGATGATTTCTCCCAAAAATCCCCGCAACTGGCATCCTATGGTAGGGGTGTTATCTTCAACCATTGAAGTATCACTAATGAACACGACATCTGCTTTTAATTCATTTTGATATTTATTAATTACATTTTCAATTGAGGGTGAGCCAATTTCCTCTTCACCTTCAATTAAAAAAGAAATATTAATTGGGATGCCTGTAGATTCATATAACGCTCTACAAGCTTCAATAAATGTGAGTAATTGCCCCTTGTCATCAGCAGCTCCTCTTCCATGAATAATTTTAACTTCATTTCTATAAACCACATCGGGCTGAAAGGGAGGAAGGATCCATGCATCTAAATCATTTGCAGGCTGAACATCGTAGTGACCATAAAATAAAACGTGAGGAGCTCCTTTGACAACGGGACCATGAGAAATAATAGCAGGTAAGCCACCTTCAACGACCTTTTTACTTCTAAACCCAATACTATTGAGTTCATTAAAAACCCAGTCTGCAGCAGCATGACAATCACTTAATTTGTTTATATCAGTTGAAATCGATTCAATCGACAAAAACTCTTTTAAGCGTAAAATCGCAGAATCAAAGTTAGATTCAAGTTTATTTATAGAACTTGTTTTCATCATCAACTCCCTAATCATAATTCATTTAAAGAAATCATTTTTTTGCATGCTTTTTTAAAAGCGAGGCAAGCAGCATCACTCATATATCTTGCCCTAATACTGCCATGCACTAAGCCTTTTTCAACTACAACCTCGGCTTTAATATTGACATTACATAGTTCATTAAAATAAATAAGAGAATCTTCTTTTAGGGAATCCATTTCAGCAGCCATGATATAAGCTGGCGGCAGTTTATTAAAATTTTTATTTATTAGAGGAGATATGTAATCGCTGTATACATCATTATCACTTACGTAGCATTTAGTATAAAACTCCATTTCTCCAGAGGTCAGCAATGGTGCATCATCACCACCGTTAACCCACCTTGAAAAATCTAATACTGGATTAAATAGAACTTGTGCCTTAAATTGTTTATAGTTACAGTCTCTTATCATCATACATAAAACCACTGCCATATTGGCTCCTGAACTATCGCCACTTATAATGTATTCATCACAGTTCAAGCCAAGAGTTTTATTATTAGCAATAACATATTTATATATATCTAAACAGTCGTTCAATGAAGCGGGATATGGATACTCAGGCGCCAAACGAAAATCAGGAGCGATAACAGTCATTCCTGTTTCAATACATATGTCTAACATTAAATAATCATGTGTATTTAGTGATCCAAGCACAAACCCTCCACCCCTAATGTAAAAAACTACACCATTATTTTTATGCTCAAAATTTTTATTTTTGTAAATGCGAAATTTTTTATTTTCATTATTTAACAAGCAATTAATATCAACAACTTCTACATCGTCTTTTTTATCTTTAGGTTCAAATCTCTTGGCTAAATTTTCATACATTTCTCTTTGTTTAGGTACAGAAAATTTGTGATACTCTCCAGGCATCAATTCATCGCAAATACTAATAAACTCTTGGATATGATCAGCATAATCAGACATTTCATTAACTCCTGGCAAAATTTTTATCAACGTATATTTCTTTTTCAAGCGATCTTACAATCAAATAGTCATTTTTAATAACTTCCGTATCGGTATGAGAAAGGACAACAAACCCAAGGTCTAAACTCGAAAACAAATCGCTAGTTGCATTCACTTCATCTCCTTCTTTAATATTTACACGCATATCAAAAAAACTATCTAACTTTTTCAATTTCTCCAATTTTTGCAATCCAAATATATAACAATCATTTTCACAAATAAAAAAAACAACTATCATCTGGCACTTTAAATCATATTTTTTATCTGATAATTCCCCATTAATATAAGATTGAACTATCCTCTCGATTTGGCTATCACCCACCGCTTTTTTTGAGTATTTTGGATGTCCTCCACCATGCGGTCTCGCACCAATTTCAATTAATTTAGGACCATCATCAGTCATCATTATTTCAATATGACTTACACCAAACATAATACCTAAAGCATCCAATACATTAGTTGCATAATTTATAATTATTTCACAATCTTTAAAATCAAGCGATAACCAACGCATTGATTCATATATACCGATCACACCATTTATTTGAACTTTATTATATAAACAAATACTACAAATTGAGTGTTTACCAGCATAAGTTATAACATCAACAGCATATTCTTTACCTGTTAAAAATTCTTGAATCATCAAACTAGTATTTTTTCTCCCCAGGCGATTATTAACACCAATCATTTTATTAAATATAGCTTCCCAGCCAACTCCATTTTTAACTAATGTAACACTATCGGTACTAGCACTTGCGGGCGGTTTTATTATTAAATCTTTACCTTGCAGTTTTTCGAAAACGATCCATTCATGTATTTCTGTTATTGAATTACTGCAAATCTGTTTCATATTAGGTAAATTTGCATTTGTTATAGCCTTATTCATTTCACCCTTGTGCCATCTCGACATTGCTAATTCAGCAGAATTAGAACGGTCTGGTAAAATTTTGGGTGCAATCAATTCAGCAATTTTAACCCCACTTTCGCAGCCAGTCAGAATCGCAATTGGGTCGAATTTCCTTAATAAATGTATTAATTCGATTTCACTGTAAGAATCAAAGTAATATGTAATGGCGTAATCATTTGGTATAAAAGATTTTGAATAAACATCAGGAGGTTTTTCAGAGCTCAAAACAGCTATAGGTTGTATATTATTTTTTTTTAGAATATCAGCATATAGCGCTCCGGAAGAGTAAGGGTCGACTATAATTATATATTTATCCTTCATGTTAAAAATCTCCAAATTTGCAGTAATTTAGGATAAAATTTTGACAGGCCAAGGCACATCAAAAACTTGGTTATTAACCATTTTTAATATGCCTGTACTTGAAATATATACCGCACAGATATAATCGATTTTTTTTCTATTTCTAATTTTATGATCATGCCATGGACACCGGTCAACATTTTGCTCATCTTTATAGCATAAGTGGATAGGCCCACCTCTGTGTTTGCATTTATCATTGAATATTTCTATGCCTATTAAACTAATATCAATAATAGCGCGTTTACTTTCCGACGGCATTGTGATCAAAATTTTTGCAGGTCTATTTAAATTTAAATATTTCACGTCCATTTTTTTATATCTCCAATACTGTATATTTCGTATTCGCAATTTTCAGAATTTATTAAAGCTCCATGAAGTCTATTGCGTTCAATAACAATACCATCACCTTCTTTAAGTATGGTTGATTGCTTAAATCCATTAAGGAACTCCATTTCCCCAGACACAATATGGCATAGTTCGTCACCATCATGGCTATGGGTAATAGATAATTCATTGATAGGCTCATCCAAAAATGCCATATCAATATTTCCTTTTTCAAACTGAGATTTTACTTTAGTAAAAATTTGATTATGTAATTCTTTATTATTATCAGATTTGTCTTTCCATTGAATTTGTTTAACAAAATCTTCTTCTGCAATATTTCCAATAAATTTAGCTTGCTCGAATCCCTTTACAATTTCGCAAGCAGCGAAATCTCCATACTTTCTTATTGCAGGTAAAACTAAGCTCTCTAAAACCATTCGACTATGGTCCACATCAATATGGCAATGTTCATTAAAATACTTAACATCTAAATTTGGAATGGCTTGTTTTAATACTTTTTTCCAAACCTCGCAGCTTTTTATAAAGCTTGTTTCTGCTAAAAATATTGCACCTAGGTACTTAAAAAAATTACATTTATTACGTGTGATACAATTATAGTAATTCGCTAACAATAGGCTACCATTTAAATAGTATTGCCAATATTTATGCGGCTCTGGATCTAGATTTGCCGATATCATTGTTTGCTGGTATAAACTTGAATGTTTTTTCTCGTGTTCTCCATAGCCCAACTCGTCTATAATAACTTTAAATAAAGAAGATGCTAACTCGCCATAATTACCAGAAGTGTATCGTGCCATTGGGCTTGATTCTATTAGAAAATCTGGAGCTAGTTGAACAAGCCAATCTTTAGCTGCAGCTTCAGGATTTTTAGAATTCCTTATCGCTTCCGCTGATGGTAAATCTTTAATTTCGCTTGCTTCTTGTATAAACGACATGAAATATTTATAAACCGAAACTTCTGACCAATTTTGGGAAATTAAAATCTCTTTATCTAAAAAATCAAATAAATATTTTTCTAAAAAGGGCATTGCTAAATAAGCTTGAGCAGATTTTTCGCCGCTATATCTTTCTTTAAAGTCTTCAGGGTTGAATTTTGTTGTTGGTAACATTAAAAAATCTACTTCATTCATCGCAAATAAAATTCTATTTGCAGCAAAAACCTTATATGTTTTAATTTCATCTAGATTCGCAGGAACTGAAAAATCTAAGAATTTAGCAATATGAGGCCTAATCCTTCTTCCATAAAAATCTTTTTCATATCTGAATTCATTATCTGCAAATAAATATGAGCTACAATAACTAAGTATTGCGTCACGGCAAAGGTCGGTATTTTGACATGAAAAATCTTCAGTAATTCTATTTTCTTTAATATTAAGTTTAGAGTTCATTTCGCTCTCCTTGTATAGTTAGATCAACATAACCTAGCTCATTAATTTCAATCTGATAATGATTACCGGCGACTAGTTCAATCGAGTGTAAAAATGGGTGAAATGCTTGATGCCAGTGACTATTATCTCTTACATCATTAGTTACAGAATGTTCACCAAATTTGGCATGGAAATAAGTAATTAATCCATGGCAAATTCCACTTCTATAGGCTTTTATTTTAATTTTTCTACTTTGCCTAAAATCATTTTTATAATCGTATGAACCTATTTCAACTATATCAGTTAAAGTTCTTGCTTTATAAGCATTATATTTAACCGGAAAATATGAAACAGTTGAGTATTGATTGATTAATTCTAAGTCTAAATTCGCACCCATTTTTTCGTTATTAGCTATATTTTGTTCTTTGATATCTTGTGAATCAATCAAAAATCCATACTGCTTTATTATATCGGGTAAAATAACAGTTTTCTCAGTCATGATTTTTTTGATATCTACTGATACTTGTTCGTAGCCTTCCCCTATTATTCCGCATTCTAAAGTTTCGGTAAAAATCACATCAGGTGTTATTTTTAAAATTTTGCTATCTATCAAATCAGTACTGCTCATATTGAAGACAGTTATTTTACTTTCTAAGTTATTTTTTTTTATATTTTGCTCAGCAATATCACATAATTGTTTATCCATTTCGCATGTATAAACATGTTCAGCTCCGCACTTAGCGAAATACATAGCAACTAAGCCCGCACCAGTACCAATTTCTAATACATTTTTGTTTTTTAAATTTAGTGATTTAATTGCGCTATAGATTGCTTCGTTCCTTGATTTATCATTCATCATAGCGTAATGCCATGCTGGGAATTTTCTTTTATTATTATAGAGTAATTTCTTTTCATTTAAGTTTGAAGAATACCAGTCACTGCAGTTTGCTAATTTCATAACAGACCTCACATTTAGCTTGCATCATGGAATATAATACCCAATGTGTACCTTTCTCCATCTTTAACTTCGCTTACGCCATGCCTCATTTTAACTTTGTAGCTTCCTTTCTTGCCATTAACAGGTCTTTCATTAACAGCGAAAACAATTGCATCCCCCTTTTGCATACTTATTACGTTTGCTTTGCTTTGCATTCTTGGTCTTTGTTCTGTTAATACAAGTTCTCCACCCTCATAGTCGTTGATGCTGTCTGCAAGCTGAATTACTACTTGAAAAGGAAAATAAATATCTCCATATAGATCTTGATGCAAACAATTAAAATCTCCTTTTTTATATTTCAAAATTAGGGGAGTCGGCCTCTTTTGTCCGTTTTTATGGCATATTTCTAAAAATTGAGGATATGCTTCTGGAAAAAGCTCCTCTTTCCTCATTTTAACTTGCCATACATTAGCTATATTCACGAGTTTTTCGTATAAATATTTTCTTGCTTTTTCAACTTCTTTCGGCAACGGATAATCTAAATATTTGTACTCGCCCTTTCCAAAATTATACCTTTCCATAACTATCTTATTTCTAAAATAAGAATCAACTTGGTATAGGTTTTTGATTTTATCGCATGTGTGTTTACTAAAAATATTTTTTATAACAAAAAAACCTTTCTCTTCCAGTCCAAGGTAAGCTTCATCCCAGTTTACTTCTATTTTTTTTTCTTTATTCATATTAAGTCTCTTCTGTAGTTAAATTATAAAGAGGTGTGCTTAAATATTTAAAACCTGTATCAGGAAATATAGTTACTACAATAGAATCTTCAGGCATTTTAGCAGCAATATTAAATGCAGCCGCTAAATTAGCGCCGGATGATGGTCCTGCAAATATGGATTCTGTTTCGGATAGTTGTCTTGCCATAGACATAGCTTCTATGGTTGAAACTTGTTCAATTGAATTAGCTAAGCTTTCATTCCAATGCTGTACTATATAGCCAGCTCCCATACCTTCTATAGAATGTGAACCTGGCTCTCCGCCTGATAGTACAGCTGACTCTTTTGGTTCTACGGCAACGACATTGACATTTTTATTATATTTCCGAATTTCCGTTGAAATTCCTTTTAAAGAACCACACGTCCCCACACAGTGTACTAGTGTATTTATACTTCCATTAGTTTGTTCCCATATTTCCTTACCTAAAATTTTATATCCTTCTAGCATATCGTAATTATTCATTTGATCTGGCCAGTATATATTTGGCTGCAGACTCATTTTTCTTGCCATTTCAATCATTTCCGTAAATAATTTTTTATTTATGCCTCCATCATGGCTTGGGATCATTATTAACTCTGCTCCCATTGCCCTCATGTGGTTTAGTTTTTCTAAACTAAATGCATTAGAAGTAACTATTTTAATTTTATAATTTTTGACAGCACATACTTGAGCTAGTGAAGTTCCTGTACTACCAGAGCTATACTCTATTAGCGTATCCCCCTTTTTTAACAGCCCTTTTTTTTCAGCTTCTTCTACAATTGCTAGCGCCATCCTGTCTTTCATACTTCCTGTTGGATTATATAACTCCATTTTAGCAAATACTCTTGCCCTTTTTTGAGGGCCAATTTTTCTACTAATTTCAACTAAAGGTGTATTTCCTATTTGGTTTAGCACTCCTTTTCTTTCCGTTATTTCTAAATTTCCATATCCCATATTTACATTATTTATTTCTGAATTCATTTTCTAAGTCCTAATTTTGTTTCCGGTTATTTATTTATAGCTACCCATACTCTTCTGATCAATATTTTTTTGCTCCCAATTTATACTTTGTAATTTTTATTAGTGAGAATTAATTAAATACAAACTTGTATTGTAAGATTTTTTTTATTTTCTTACTTTTGAATTATTTTTTTTATTCTTTTTAATTATAAAAAAATAATTGATGATTTCTCGAGCTGAAAATTCATTAAATTTCAATAGCATGATGTTATTTATCGAAAAAGCTAGTCAAATAAAGTACAACCAAATGGAATGAGGCCAACCATAATAATACTGCCGACGTCACCTCAGATTGAGTAGCGCTACACTTTAGAGTCCGATCCTATGTGTAAGGAGTTTGGACATGAAGAAGCGTTTCAGCGACGAACAGATCATTGGCTTCCTGGGCGAAGCAGAAGCGGGACTGCCCATCAATGAGCTATGCCGTCGGCACGGCTTCTCATAAGCCAGTTACTATCTATAGCGCAGCAAATTTTGTGGCTTGAGCGTCCCCGATGCCAAGCGACTCTACGAGCTCGAAGCTGAAAATGTACGCTTGAAAAAGCTGCTCGCGGAGTCGCTACTGGAGATGGAGCTCACTCGTGAGACGCTGAGAAAAAAGTGGTGAGTGCCGCTGCACGCCGCGACGTGGCGCGCTGCATGGTGTCACGTGCCTAAGCGAGCGCCGGGCGTTCCGTGTCATCCGCTTGAGTTCCATTGCATTACGCTATCAAGCGGCCCCTGACCGCAACAAGGCTCTGCGTGAACGCATTGTTGCCTTGGCTCACCGGCATCGCCGCTATGGCGCATGATCTACCTGAAACTGCGTCAAGCCGGTGAACAGGTCAATCATAAGCGCTTCGAACGTCTCTACAGCGCCGCTCGATTGCAGGTGAAGCGCCGCAAGCGTAAGAAGGTGCCTACGTCTGTGCGTAAGCCCCTTGGTCGCCCTTGTGCCGCCATCCAAGTCTGGTCGATGGATTTTGTTTTTGACTGTACGGCGGAAGGCCGCGTGATAAAGAACCTCACCGTTGTCGACGGCGCCACCCATGAAGCCATGGCTATCGTGCCTGAACGTGCCATTGGTGGGTTGTATTTAACACGGATACTTGACCATCTGGCTTTACAACGCGGGCTCCCTGACGCCATTCGTACGGATAATGGCAAGGAATTCTGTGGGCCGGCGATGCTGGCGTGGGCTCATCTACGTGGCGTTGCCCTGTTTTTAATCGAGCCTGGAAAACCCAATCAAAACGCCTGCATCGAATCATTTAACGGGCGCTTTCGAGATGAATGCCTGAATGAACACTGGTTCACCAGCCTGCATCACGCCAGAATCATCATCGAAGCATGGCGACGAGAATATAACGAGGAAAGACCGAAGAAAGGACTGGGCGGGTTAACCCATTCCGCCTATGCCGAGCAACTGGCATTAAAACACGATAAAGTAACTTCAGACTCTAAACCCGGATGCAACTGAGAAAGGGTGGCGTCGCCGCTAGGATCGAGTAAAAAAAACACATCTCCATACCTTTTAGTTACTTATCCTCAAATTAACATCATAAACTCGATCAGTTTTTCAGCCAGTTTTGGCTCACGGAAATCTCTCGCAGAAAAAGCATGCAAACCGAAGAACAGACCATTGTCGCTCTCAAAGCTCATGAGGCAGATGCCAAGGTAGAGGACCTGTGCCGCAAGAAAGGCGTTTCCTTTGGTACCTTCTACAACTGACTCAGCAAATATATCGAACTGAAAGGGAATGATGATAAGCGGTTTGGATCGCTTGAAACGGAGAACAATAAGTTACAAAAGCTTCTGGCTTAAAAGCTCCTAGATGTTGAGGTCTAGTAGGCTCCGAAACGCATGCCTAAACTGTCATTGGTTTAGAACTGTTGTTGAGATGAAAGCGATAAATGATACGTTATTAAACTATTATAATCACGCTCGCCCTCAGAGTTAAAGCAATCACCTACCGCCCGTTGAGTATGCTCAATGAGGTGACTCTCATTGATCGAGCTGACCTCATACAGAGTCAAGATCATCTTATTTCTGCCCATCAAGTACTTTATGTTACGACTGCATGAATAGCTTTAGCAATTTTACTTTGGATCAACCCATTAATTATTTTAAAAATAAATCTTTAAAAATCAATATGTTATTAAAATAAAAATATGATAGCAAGAAACGGGTTTTTTTCTTCATGGCCTTGCGTAAATACTATTGCTGGGAAGCAAGAAAATAGGAGCTATCATGGCAACTACTAAAAATGCAATTACTTTGTATTCCTCTGATGAATCAAAGTGGACTGCAGTTGTGACTCGCGACGCAAGAGCAGATGGCCATTTTGTATATGCTGTCAAAACCACTGGAGTTTTCGCGCACCCTAGCGCACCATTTAGGCTACCTAAAAGGGAAAATGTCGATTTTTTCAATACTTCAGAGGAGGCTGAATGTGCTGGTTACCGACTCCATCGGCGCACTGGATGTGATAAAAAACATTTAAACAGTCGACATTTAAAATTAGTGTTAAACGCTTGCAGAATTATTGAGTCATCAGACCAACAACCTAAGCTTGAAGCCCTGGCTGAACAGGTCGGTTTAAGTACTACTCATTTTCATAGAATTTTTAAAAAGCATACTGGACTTACTCCAAAAAAGTATGCCTCAGCTATAAGAGCAAAAAAACTTAGAAACAAGCTAAGAAACAAAGATACTAAAATAACTAATGACATATATGAATCAGGCTTTAGCTCAAGTAGCCGCTTTTATGAAAACGCTCAGAAATGCTTAGGCATGAGCGCTAATAATTTTAAAAAAGGAGGCAATGGAGCTCACATACTTTTTTCAATTGGCGAATGTTCCATAGGCTCAATACTAGTAGCAAAGAGCGAAAGAGGAATTTGCGCTATCTCTATTGGAGATAATCCAGAAAAATTAATTAAGGACTTCCAAGATCAATTTTCTTCTGCAGAGCTAACTACTAGAGACGATTTTGATCAAATCGTTTCTCAAGTTGTGGGATTTATTGAACACCCTAAAATAGGTCTTGACTTACCGTTAGATATTCAGGGAACAGCATTTCAAGAACGCGTTTGGAACACTCTAATGGAGATTAATCCGGGAGAAACTACCAGCTATTCTGAAATTGCAAAACGCATTGGCAGTCCCAATTCTACTAGAGCTGTTGCACAAGCATGTGGAGCTAATCGGCTTGCAGTTGCTATACCGTGCCATAGGGTAATTCGAACTAATGGTGATTTATCAGGGTATCGATGGGGAATTGAGCGAAAAAAGTGGCTTATCAATAATGAAGCAAATGACAAAACCTAATTATAATTAATTACTAAAATCTTATCATAGGTATTACCTTATGAAAAAATGGAAATTATTCGATGGCATCTCTTATTATCTAAGCGACGTTCCAGGTTTGTATGGCGGTCATTATAAAACAAAAATATATGGCACTTTAGAGTGCAGATCCGCTAATTCGGCCATACAGAGAGGAGGATACACTAGTTATCGCGTTTTTTTTTGAATAAAAATTCTGCACAAACCGCTGGATTCAGACCTTGCAGCATTTGTTTACCTTCTGAATATAAAATCTGGAAAGAAAAAATATCAATTGTTTAAAACAGGACTGGACAATGAGGATTTCAGACTACACCCGCCTCCTTACATTAGCTGCTATTTGGGGAGCTAGCTTTCTGTTTATGCGAATTTCTTCGCCAGCAATAGGGGCAATTAATACAGCTTTTTTCAGAGTTTTTTTTGGATTAATAGGATTAGCAGCAATTATTTTTTTTATCCGCAAAAGCTTAGATTATAAGGAAAAACTTGGAAAAACATTAATATTAGGCACCATCAACTCTGGCATTCCTTTTCTTATGTACAGCATAGCCGCCTCTTTTATCCCTGCGGGATATTCAGCTATTTTAAATGCTACAACGCCCTTAATGGGGGCTATGATCGGCTTCTTCATTTTTAGTGAGCATTTAACTATAAAAAAATGGTTAGGTGTAATGCTAGGAATTATCGGCATCACTGTCATCACTACTGTAGGTGAGTCACATGTTGTAGGTAATGTTATAATTGGAGTTATTGCCTGTATCATCGCCACTATTGGTTACGGGTTTGCGGGGTTTCTTACTAGAAAATGGATAACTCAACAGGGCGGATTGGATCCAACGCTAGTGGCGTTTGGCAGTCAAATAGGCGCGACCATTTTTCTAACCCCCTTTTTGCTTTGGAACCTTTCATCTAGCCCCAACATCGATTGGCTTCAAGGTGATGTGTGGATCAGTCTCCTAGCCGTTGGTTTTGTATGCACCTCCCTAGCGTATATCCTTTATTTTAGATTAATCGCGGATATTGGACCATTACGCTCGCTTACCGTTACATTCTTGGTGCCACCCTTCGCTGTGCTGTGGGGTTATTTAGTTCTCGACGAAACGATTTCTAGCGGATTTTTACTTGGCTCTTTGATCGTTTTACTTTCCGTTTGGCTAATCGTGAGTCCCGATTCTCAAAAAAAAGCCTAGCGCACTAGCTGACTTCACTTCTTTCGCAATAGCAGCGGCCGTGCCATTTCAATAAACAACGAGTCGTTAAAAGTAGCTGAACAAAGTCGCAACGCCAGAGCATACCGCAAACCCGCTACCCGCGTTATACTGGCCTTTTAGCCATAGCGGAGGAAGACCATGCTTCGGCGCCACTTTTTACGACTTTCAGGTGTTCTACTTGCCAGTGCTTGGCTTGCTGGCTGCACGAGCCCGCAATACTTACAGCTGACCCCCGAGCGAAATGCTGAAGTACCACAAGTTGGCTCAGGTCAGCAGGTGACTGTCATTGCCCAGGATGGCCGCGAGAGCGACATTATTGGCAACCGTGCTGGCGGCGATATGTCGACAGCCCACATCACCGTGAGTAGCCACGAGCTGATCCCGCGTCTGCAAGAAGAAGCTGAGCTCGCGGTACGCGATATGGGCTTCAACCCCACCACCGAGCAGGCCGAGGGACGCCCGAGCTTAACTCTGGAGCTTGCTAGCCTGAATTACGCACGTGGTGATAGCGGCCAGCCATTGGTAGACGAAGCGCGACTTGAAGGTGTTTTCCGCGCTATCGCTCAAAACAAGGGCACTACCTATACGGGCACGTACACCTCGCGCCGCACTCAGGGCTACGCCCTTAAGCCCGATGCCGACAGCAACGCACGGATGCTTAGCGATCTACTTAGCGATGGCATGAACCGCGCCTTCAGCGACCCAGAACTGGGCCGACTACTCGCACGCTAAAGCACCGCTTACTGCAAAAGCACTATCCACGCGGGCCGCCTCTTTACTCTTAAAGTCGCGGTCCGCGTCGTTCCAGCGCCCACACGCTCTCTATTCGGCCACGCTCATCAGCGTTGCCCTGTTCAAGAAATGTCAGCGTGAAGTTAGGCGTAAACAGACTTTCAATTTCACTGGCGGGAACACTATAAGGAGGCCCGGCCTCGCCCTCGCCATGCGCCAAACTAATAAGTAAACCCTTGGCACCGGGCGGCACCAACTGCGCAAGGTGAAACGCGTAGCGCTGGCGAGACGCCGGTAGCAGCGCAATTAAAGAGGCGCGATCATAGAACGCCCCAATCTCTGCAGCCTGCTGAATATGCAGATGGAAAAAATCCCCACACCAGAGCTCAACACTACCCTGGCGGGCGATATTGAACCCGGCCTGACGATACCGAGACACAGACGTGCTGCGCTGAGCCAGAAACTGCTCAATGGCTTCAGGGGCAAACTCAATGCCCAGCACCGGATACCCTTCATCTGCCAACCAGCGCATATCAAGGCTTTTACCGCATAGCGGCACCAGAACCTTGGTACGATGAGCGACGCCAAGCGAATCCCAATGGCGCAATAGCGCTGGGTGCGCCTGCTGCAAGTGAAAGCCAATACGCCCTTCTTGCCAACGCTTGCGCCACTGATCGCTCATGGTTTAACCACCTTGTTTTGAATACGCCATGCCTGCACGGGCGTTGCGCGCGATTAGAACCAACGGTCACGCTTTTTACGCCGACGCGGCAGGTGCGGCACAATTAAGCCGACCAGTAGACCAGCGCCAGCCACACCGCCCCCGTACATAAAGTAGCGCAATAAGAGGTCTTCCTCCTGAGTCTCTAAGCGCGCCTGCAGCCCTCTTACCTGTTGGCGAGACTCTTCAGCCTGACTATCCAGCTCTTGGTTACTCGCCTCAAGCTCGGCAATACGCTGCTCACGAACCTCAAGAGTTTCTGTCATTGAGGAAACACGCTGCTCCCAAGCTTCATTGATGCCATCAAGCTCGGTGGTTAGCTCCTCTACCTGCGCTTCTAACGCCGGTAGCTGCTCAACTGCACTCGGGGTCTGCTGAAGCTCGTCGCTCAACACCCAGACCGCATTGCCTTCGCTATTACGAACGCGTGTGTAATTCCCGCTGGTTTCAAGTACATCAACCTGCTCACCGGCATTTAACGTGCCAATAATGCGATAACCATCCGTTGGGCCACTACGCACGTAGGTACTCAGCTCGTCGGTCACCCACGCTTGGTTGTCGGATTGGGCGTTAGCATTAATGCTCGCCACACTTAGTAAAACGCCAGCCGCAGCGGCGTAATATCGAAAACGAATTTTATTTACGTGCATGAAATCATGTCCTAATTAAAAACGCTGCAAGGCGGACGAAGCCAACAGCGCTTATCGCCTAACTTAGCGGTGCGCTTGTCTCATACGCTTACCCTTCGCCGCGCGGTGGCAGCGGAAAGGGACGGGGAAACTCTGCTACACGGGCATCAGTTTTAACCGCTTTCAATGGGCCCTCACGCTCTACTTCATCAATGCGCACAATAGCATTTAATGGTAAGTAGCTACGTTTGACACCATCAAAGGTTCGCTGCAATTTTTCGGTCGCAGGGTCAACCACTACCCGTGAAGCATCATCAAAGACAAACTCCTCGACTTCAATAAAGCCCCAGAGTTCGCTCTGAAATATCTCTCGGACATATAAATCCCAAATTTCACCCTGTTGGTGAACCACCACACGGTAGATCGGCTTGGCCGCCATCTTGGCCTATCCCTCTTGCCATTTGTACATGAAGTTGAACCGCCTAGCTTACCATATTCCTACCGCTACGCCTTTAAGGTAAGCCGTTGGCAAGGTCTGCGTTAATGCTAAGAATAAAGCGCTCATTAGCCGCTCATGCCCCCCTCGTGTATGGTGGGACAGGTAATTTGGCAATTCTGTTTACTCACCAAGTAGGAGTCATCAACATGCAAAAGGATCCAAATAAGGGCTATATTGCTCTATTAGGCTGGAGCCTAAATGCGATTGAAGCGGCCGAAAATTTTGACCGTCGCTACATTGTCGTTGCACCTGATTGGGCGGAAGAGTATTGCCAAAAACATGACATTCCGTACGTGCCTTGGAATTTTGAGCGTCTCAATGATCGCTCAATGGAAATCGCCGAGACGCTTAAAGAAAAAGGTGTTGATGTCGCGATCCCCCTCTACGAAGAAACGGTAGAGTGGGCTGGAGCTATCAACTCTTTGCTACTTGATAATCCACGTATTTATGGCCAGTCACTGCTGTTACGCGACAAGGCGCTGATGAAGCGTCGCGCCCAGCTAGGCGGCATCCGCGTCGGTATCTTCGAAGAAGCCCACGATAAAGAAGACGTGGTGCGCTTCCTCAAGCGCGTTAACCAGACACTACTCAAGTTAGATGGCGACCCCAACGACCCAATTCACCTCAAAGCGTTTGATAAAGCGGGCTGTTTAGGCCACCGCGTTATTCGTACGCCTGATGAAGTGGATACCATCCCCGACGAAGAGTTCCCGGTGTTAATGGAATCTCACCTGGACGGTTGGGAATTTGCCGTTGAAGCGTGGATTCATGATGGCAAAATCGCCTTCTTGAATATCTCGGAGTACGTGACCCTGGGTTACTCGGTATTTGTGCCCGCGTCGCCTGAGCTTGAGATTTACCGCGAGCAGATCACTCAACAAATTGAAAAGTTGATCAAAGCATTCGACATTGAGTTTGGTTTGATCCACCCCGAATACTTTGTCACCAGCGATGGTGAGATGTACTTTGGTGAAGTGGCGTATCGTCCGCCCGGCTTCAAAGTTTTCGAACTGTTAGAGCGTGTTTATGGCTTCAATGCTTATCAAGCGTCTATGCTGGTGTTCGACCCAAAAACCACCAAACAAGAAGTGGCCAACTTTTTCCCGAAAGAAGTGGTCGATGCCGACGGCTTTGCCGGTTGCTTTGGCGTTTACCCACGCCGTCGTGTGGTCAGCCGCTTGGAAATTCCCGAAGAGACCGAAGATCACCCCTACTTTGAGTCTCATGAGCTAACCTCACCAGTAGAAGAAACCGTTACTAAACGCACCGCGTTTGGTACCCATTGGGGTCTGGTCTACTTTAAAGGCGAAGATGCGCATACGATTCGCGATCTGTTAAAACGCCAAGAAGACCTCGACTTCTATGTATAATCCCCGCTAATGCTGGGATAAGGAGTCACCGTGGAGACTGATCAAGTTACGTCTTCTCAGGAAGATAGCAAGCTCAATGGACTATTGAGCAAATTTGATGACGCCGTGCGCCTGCTTACGCAGGCGCCCGCCTTCTCAAAGCCCGCCAAGCTGCCGCGAGTCATGGATACTGCGCGGCGAATACTCCTTCAGGATGGCGGTTGTGAAGCACTGGAGTCCCGCGCGCAAGCGTTTGAGGACGCTGGTGTGTTTTTGGGCTCCGATTGGGAAACTCCCCAATATCTAGTGCCGACCCTGACGACTTTCTCGCTGAAAAGCGCGGATGCGAATGTGGTCGTCATCGAAGCATTAAGCGAGCTTCGGCTCCTCGCTGTCGCTAAAAGCGACTTTGCTCATCCCTTGATTTCTGCAGACCATGCGCACCATTACCTTACCCAGGTAATGGCGATTAATTTATGGCTGCTGTTCTTACCGCCCAGCGAAGCAGAGCGGGAAACCCAGGGGCGACTGGCGACCATTCCTCGCCATCTTTTCCAACATTTAGCCGATCGTATTGGCTACGAACATATTGTTGACCAACTGATTGATGAGATTTGGCGCATTTTAAAGCAGCGCCCTATCCAGGTTGATGCGATCAAACAGATGATCACTCAAATCGCGCTGTGCCAAGCCAACCCGGCAATTGATCTGGGCGCCAGCGGCCAGGGCGCCGACCGTTTGGTCAGCTCGCTTTACGGGCCTACTCAGGCCTGCCGGGAAGATCCTGGCGTCGATGTTTATCGCGATCGCTTGGAGCATATGGATCAGGCGGCGCTGCAGGCTGAGTCCACCGGCTTTGCCAGAGCAATGCACGATACCGGCCTAGTATCGCCCTATCACGCTGTACTGCTACGCCACCTGCTTGAAGAGGGGGATCACTTACTCTCTGAAGCACTGGGCTTATCGTCTACCGGGCGTGATTGCCTACTCTGCTATCGGGAGCTGGTTCAAGCGCTTATTCGTGGCGGTGTATATCCTGCCACTGCACAAGCGGTGTATGGCCTGGCGCTGATGCTTGAGCGCGGTATTCTCTACCAACCCCCGGTAGCGCCAGCGATGTGGCGCCAGCTCAACCTACCACTCTCCGAGTGGGCACAGTCGCGGTTAACTATCGCGTATGGTGACATCGTCTCCCCACGGGCTCGCCTTATTGAAGGCGTGCTGTGCATGCTGGGACTACCGCTTGGCGTGGGCCAGGGCAATAACCCAACCTGCCAATCGGCACGCGCCCTCTCCATGTGGGCCTATAATGACCCAGACTATCTGCTGCAGATGGTGGCGTGGGCGGCACGCGATGACGAAATCATTATGCACTTTGAGGGGCAGGCGATCTCATCAATGGAGAGCCTTTCCGGTGTTGCGACTGAACTACCGATGGATTTAGACCCTGTTTCGCTGATTGTGGTGCCACATCTGGATCGCATTTATGCCGAGATGGGCCGACGCTGCATTGGCCGGGAGGGCGACCCTCACCGCTGGGTGAATCCTGAATTTCATGGTTGGTGGTCTGGGCGTGGTTTCCGCATCAATGTTGATGTTGCCACCGGTCAGTTAAGCGATGTGGATGATTTCGTGCGCCACTTCTACGCCAGCTACCACCCCTATTACAACGGCAACCAACCGCTGATTCATCCTCAGCCAGCGGGCATTGCCGTCACCGATAGCGCAGCGCGCTTTATTGGCTGGCATGCGATTACCATATTGCGGGCATCTCTCGACCCTTCTGACGTCATGCGGGTCTATTTTTATAACCCCAACAATGATAGCGGACAGGATTGGGGCGACGGCGTCATTGTCAGCACATCGGGTAACGGTGAACGCTTTGGTGAAGCATCACTGCCATTCGAACGCTTTGCATCGCGGCTGTATATTTATCATTACGACCCACTCGAACGCGGTGAAATAATATCTGTCACCAATGAGGAGCTGGAGAATGTTAAATATTACCTGCACCGTAGCTGGGGGGCATCGCGCTTACCGCCTGTCGAACTACAGGCCGATCAAGGCCCTAATGCTCCTCCGGATGTAGAATAAGCAGCCCTTTTAACGACAGACTGATTCATGATGATGCGACTCGATCAACTATTGGTCAGCCAAGGGCTGGCCAATTCGCGTACCCGCGCCCAGCGGCTTATTCGGCATGGCCGGATTCGTCTCGCAGTTAATGGCAAAGCGTTAATTAAAGCGTCTGAAAAGTGGCCCGAAGATACTCGTTTTGAAGTGGAAGATGACCCAGAGGAGCGCTATGTATCCCGTGCCGGATTAAAGCTTGAGGCAGTGCTGGAGACGCTTGCACTACGCTTTGACGACCACGCAATTCTCGATGTTGGCCAATCAACCGGGGGCTTCACAGACTGCGCGCTGCGCTTTGGCGCCCGCCATGTCATTGGCGTCGAAGTTGGCCATGGGCAGTTGGCACCCGCACTGCGTAGCGACCCACGGGTGACCTGTTTGGAAGGGTTGAATGCGCGTTATATGAGCAGCGATGAAACACTAATAAGCGTACTTGCTGCCCACCCCGTCGATCGCGCCATTATGGATGTGTCGTTTATATCGCAAACGCTGATTCTGCCCGAAATTGCCGCTCTGCTACCGCCAGGGGGGCAATTGATCTCACTGGTTAAACCTCAATTTGAGCTGAATCCAGGGGCACTGGATAAACATGGTGTGGTGCGCGACGCTAAACGTTATGCCGACGTTGAGGCTAATATTCGCAGCACTTGTCACGCCTGCGGATTTACCATACGCCACTGGCAGGAGAGCCCGATTACCGGCGGCGATGGCAATCGGGAGTTTCTCCTTCACGCTGTAAGAGAACCGTAAAATACGAGGCTTAAAAGCGCATTAAGTCGAGGAAGGAGGCGTTAGATGATTAGCGGACTGCACTTTTATGGCCTCCCCCTGATCAGGGTGTAGCCATACATCCATTTGCTCAAATGCCACGCGCACTCCCGCTTCACGAAACAGTGAATCTACCCGACAGTTAATTTCATCAGCGGCAAAAAGGCGGTCAAGCAAGTCGTTGACGAAAATACGTAACTCAAAATTAAGGCTGTGCTGTCCGTAGCTTAGACAGAAAACCTGTGGCTCAGGATCCGTCAGAACGCGTGGATTTTCATCTGCCGCTTTGCGTAGCAGCTGGTGTACCGTAGGCATATCCGAGCCGTGAGCCACGCCGTAGGTAAGCACCACACGGGTGATATTATCTGACAGCGACCAGTTGATCAGTTGGTCGGTGACAAAGGTTTTATTGGGGATAATAATCTCTTTACGATCAAAGTCTGTAACTGTGGTCGCCCGGATGCGGATACGGCTGACGGTACCGTGCAAATTACCAATAGTGATCGTGTCGCCAATACGAATCGGCCGCTCGAACAGTATGATCAAACCGGATATAAAGTTGGCGAAAATCTCCTGCAAACCAAACCCTAAGCCCACACTTAGAGCGGCCACCAGCCACTGCAGCTTGTCCCAGGAAACGCCAAGGGTCGATAACCCCATCACAATCCCCGTGCCCACAATGGTGTAGGAGAGCAGCGAGCTAATCGCATAGGCGCTGCCTTGTTTCAGTGACAGCCGGGATAGCACCATTACTTCTAACAGGCCAGGTAAATTGCCCGCCATGATAAACGTAATAGCGACAATCAGCAGGGCAGCAAAGATGTCCGATATCGATAATGCGTTATCAACCAGATCCCCCTCTTGCGCCTCCCATAGTGACACGTTGTCCAGATAGCCAAGCACTGAAAGCAAGTCTGCCCAGACCAGATAAAGCAGAGCACTAAAGCCAATCAACACAATTAGCTTGGAAAGCCGTAGCGACTGGCTATTGATTTGCGCCATATCAAGCGGAGGTTCTTCTACGACTTCCAGCCCCCCTTCTGCACCTTCTTGCACCTGAGCTCGACGTCGCGCCAGCGCACGTCGATAGGCGAGTCGACGCGCGGCTACGGCAAGGCTTCTCACCAACGTTGCTTCCACAACCACCCATAGCCCTAACAGGTAAAGAGTAATGGCAAAGCGCCCTACTAATCGCAGCGCGGTGTATTCGTAACCCCAGACCACCAATCCCAGAAGAATCAGCGGCACCGATGCCATCGCCAGCCCCAAAAACAGGCGAAACAAATGAACGCCGAAAATGGGGATATGCGCCAGTATTAACTGCGCCAGCCACCAGCTCATCGCAATCAAACCTAGCGAGAGTAACGCTAAAGCAACGGGGCGCAGAGCTAACGGGGTTTCCATCTGGCCCGACATCGCCGCAATGGCAATAACAGGTACTAAAGCAACCCCTAAACCCCCTAGTAGTTGGCGTAAGCGAGCCGTGTATTGAGGTGACCAGGTAAAATGACGCTCAGCCACACCATCAGGAACCAATAGCCGGCGCACCCATGCCACTACGCCCCAACTCAGGGCTAACTGAAGCAGTGCCGGAGCAACACTAGTTGCCAACGGCCCCGCTGCGCTTAATAAACCAACCCCAATACCCGCTAACGCCATTGGGCCAGAAAGCGCTAGCAGCGCATTCATCAGTACCGCTTTAGGGGTATGTAACTGCGTATCGCTTTTCAAGCGGCCAATTTGTGAGTGCAAAGTGGCCAGACGAGCCTTGATTGTTCGACGCAGGCCCATCAATACCAGGCCCAACAATACTATCGGAGCCCCTTTGAGAACCTCCCAAGAGAGCCCTTGCCAACGGGTGGGCAAAATGGCGCGCCACTCTCCCTCTTGCCACTCTGAAAATAAATTACTGGGCAATTGACGCAGCCAGTTAAAGTCCAGAGGGCGACTGTTAGCGACCCAAAATAGCTGTTCATCAATGGTTTCGCGCAGCTCGCTAGTCGTCGTTAATAGCTGCTGTTGATTAAGCTGCAGCTCAATTGCCGCACTCAGCAAACTGCCGTAGGACTGCTCCAGTTGCTCGACCAGCTCACGACGTGATTGATAAAGACGAGAGAGTGAATCGACTAATCCAGGCGTTGCCTCTATGCCCGCCTCTGCCAGACGCTGCGTGGCAAACTGGTCACTTTGGCGTAACTGGTCGCGCTGGCGAACCAAATCAAACTGCTTCAAACGCAGGTCGGCAATTTCATCCTGCAAATCTCGACGTGCGACTAATGGGGGAAGGGATTGGCGCTGTTCGCGTAGAATTCGCGACAGCAGTTGACTACCGCGGATCGCTTCAATTTGCTCATTCAGGCTGCGCTGCAGTTGACGTACATGCTCCAACTGACGCTGGGCTTCGATATTCTCGCGTACAACGCTATTAGCGCGATCTGTTGCCCTCAGCAGTTCGAGGCTTAATGTTTGATTGGTTTGCTGAGCTTGCACCACCACTGGATGCCCTGCGGCAATTAACGGATTATCCCGGGCGGCATCGGCAATCGCTTGTTCAGAGGCCAATCGGCGCTGACGGTCTATCACGCCTTGCAACATATTAAGCTGCTGCTCTTGATAATCGATCTGCAGCATCAGCACATCGCGTCGCTCCTGGGCTAACTCACGAAGTCGGCTATTGGCACTTAGCTCGCGCTGGTAAAAGCTCACTTCACGATCGGCAAGGGCGCGTTCAAGGCGTAATTGGATAAGCCGTGCATCGCTGAGTGCAGAAAGTTGACGATCCGCTAGCAAAGCCTCGCGCTCATCGTGTTGTCGGCGTAAACTCTCCGCGCGCTGGAGAGTTTCAGCGATGGATTGTTGGGCGCGTTCTGGGAGTGTTTGCGCTGCCAGGAGTTGAGAGTTCACTTCTGCTAGCTGACTTTGCAACTGCTGAAGCTCGACCACTGCTTCCGTTTGCAGTGTTTCCAGCTCGTCGAGTGGGCGGTCGCTCAAGTCGGCAACGGAAAGCTGTTGCGAAGCTTCTTCAGCTTCGCTCAGCTCACGCTGCAGATCTGTTAGTAGTTCTGGAGCTTGCTCTACGCGCGTTTCCAGCGCCGCAAGTCGCTCGTCCACAGAGGCTAACCGCTCATAAGCTTCAAGCGCTGACTCTAAGGCTTCTTTATCGCTGGTCTGTTGAGCGGTCAAGGCACCCTCAAGCGCTTCCAGCTGGGCAAGCCTTGTGGCCAGCTCATCCTGTTCCGGCACGCGCTCAAGCATGTTGGCCTGAAGTGCGGCGTGGGCTGGATTATTCGCGGTACTGCTAATGACCAGCAGCAAGAATAAACACGTTACGATCCACTTACAGGCGCATCTAACCACGTTTCATATGCCTCGTTGACATCGATAGTTCCGCAGATACGGATAATAAGGTTATTGTCAGACGTTCTGATAGCCAGCGCAATCAGAGGTGTTGACTTCCGCAGGCGGCGTGATAGAAACAACCATGGCATTTGCCTATTCATTCATTTTGCGAGTCACCTTGATGGTCACCCGAAAACTGTCGTTAACAAAACTAATTGTTCTGCTGAGCCTTGCTACATTTAGTGCAAATGCCCTGGCTGAGTCTCAGCAGGAAATCGAAGCGCGTATCCGTGCGCTCAACGCTGAACTGTATGATTTGCGTCAACAGCTGCAGCAAGTAGAAAATCCTGCCGATGCCGCACAAGGCATGCCGTTCGAACCGTTACCCGTAGAAGCCGCGCGGGAAGACTTAAGCGAACGCCGTGAGCTTGAGCAAGAGTCGAGCCGAAACCCGTTTTCAATCACCACACACCGTACCAATTACCTGTTTCCGGTCAGCTATAACGCGAACCAGAACCGTGAAAGCTTCCGCAGTATTTCGGAAGATGCCTCGGCGGACAGCGTGGAGCTGAAATTTCAGTTCAGTGCCAAGGTGAATCTCGCCGAACAGGTGTTTGGTGAGTACGGCGATGTCTTTTTCGGTTACACCCAGCGGAGCTGGTGGCAGGCTTATAACACCGATGCCTCGTCGCCCTTCCGCGAGACTAACTACGAGCCCGAAATTTTTATCGATTTCGACAATGCTTGGGAGGCGCTGGGTTGGGTAAATACGCGTAATCGAGTGGCTATTAATCATCAATCCAATGGCCGCTCTTCACCGCTTTCGCGCAGTTGGAACCGTGTTTATCTAGAAAGTACCTTTCAGCGTGGTGACTGGGCGTTCACTCTGGCACCTCATTGGCGCGTACCAGAATCAGACGAGGACGATGACAACCCAGATATCGAACGCTACATGGGGTACGGCGATGTACGTCTTGCAAAGCGCCTGAACAATAATCATGAAGTGAGCGGTCAGTTACGCGGTAACCCTAGCGCTGGCAATATTGGCACACAGATAGATTACAGCTGGCCTGCTTTCAACAGTTTGCGAGCCCATGTACAGTACTATTATGGGTACGGTGAAAGCATGATCGATTATGATCATCGCGTGCATCGCCTTAGCCTAGGGTTTAGTTTAAATCCCTTGTTTAGCGCAACAGGGTTGAACCGATAGGTGCATTTGCTTGTCTGTTAGCGTGTGGCTGCTATGCTTGTAGCTGCCCTAAATTTCATTCGTCAAAGGAAGACTCCATGGCCAAACGTCAGCCCACTTATTCTACTCAAGCCGATCAACTTAAAGATGATCTGCGCCATTTAAGCGAAACCGTTGAAGAGCTGGTCAACGCGACAGCCAAAGATGCCAGCGGAGAAATGCACGATCTTCGTACCCGTGCAGAACGTCGCCTTAAAGATACCCGCGCGCGCCTTGAAGCACGTGGTGAGCGCATTTATGACGAAACGCGAGACTCACTAACTCATCAAGCTGATGCCTGTGACCGCTACGTTCATGAGAACCCCTGGACGAGTATTGGTATTGGTGCAGCAGCAGGTATGGTTGTGGGTATGCTGCTCGGTCGTCGCTAATGGCTTTGGGTCCAACCCAACGCGTCTTCTCTGCCGCCAAACGTTTGCTGAATTCGCTGATAGCTAATAGCGAAACCCGCCTGCGTTTGGCGGTGTTTGAGTTAGAAGAAGAGCGTGCCCGCTTAATGGTTCTTCTCCTGCTGGCAGGGGCAAGTTTATTGCTGCTGCTGTTAGGCGTTGCCACTCTGACGGCCCTAATCGTGGTTCTGTTTTGGGATAGTTATCGCCTTACAGCCATTGCGATCAGTGCGGGGGTGTTGATAGGCGCTAGCTTACTGCTTGCAATTATCGCTATCCGCCAGTCTAAGCGTCACTCGCTTTTAAAAGAAACACTCAAACAGCTTGCCGCTGATCGAGCTTTGCTTGAGGAGCCAAGTGATGAAACCATCCGCAGAAACCGTTAAACCCGGCACTAAACCATTGAGCCGCGCTGAGCGCAAAGCCCAGCTATTGGCGGAGTTGGAACAGCAACGTATTGATATTTTGGTCGATAGCGAATATTTGCAGCACGCTGCTTCGCCACTGGATCAAAGTTGGAAAAGTTTCAGGCTACCGCTTTACGCTGTTGGCGGATTTGCCGCGTTCAAAATGATGCGCCACCCTGGTGGCGCCATGGCGGCCGGTAGAAAAGCGCTCGCAGGTTATATGTTATTTAAGAAGCTTAAATTATTAGCCAAAGTGGCTACGTAAAGCTCAATGCGAATGCCCAGGATGAGTGGGGTTGCCTAACAGGATTGCCCGCAGGCTACCCCACTCGCCCACGCCCACTGAAAGTTATACCCCCCAAGTTCTCCCGTCACATCCAGAACCTCACCTATAAACCGCAGCTGTGGCAACGCTTTCACTTCAAACGTTTTGGAGGAGATAGCATCGGTATTTACGCCTCCCATGGTTACCTCTGCAGTTCGCCACCCTTCAGTTCCAGCTGGCTTCAGTTGCCAAGCGTTGAGCCTACCCGCCCACTCATCCAGCGATGC
Source organism: Vreelandella neptunia (assembly GCF_022489065.1). Taxonomy (GTDB): domain Bacteria; phylum Pseudomonadota; class Gammaproteobacteria; order Pseudomonadales; family Halomonadaceae; genus Vreelandella; species Vreelandella neptunia_A. The sequence goes on from NZ_JAKVTW010000008.1 coordinate 143,632, forward strand.
GTTAGCATATTGAGCCAGTGGTCGTGCAGGATCATGGTCGGGATACCACTGAAGCAACGCTTGTGCCAAGCGCTTTGGGAAGCGCTCACCAAGCCACGTCGACAGCTGGCGTTTTGGCGTCTCTTCCCGAGCCACACGTAACGACTGCGCCACATCTTCATCGGGCAGCAAGTCAACCGTTATGCTCCCACCCGGCTGCCAGACACTGGAGACCTGCAGCATCGCTGGCCCTGACAGGCCCCGGTGAGTAAACAGCATAGGGTCAACAAAGCGGCGGTTTTCAGCACTGACAGCGACCGGCACACTCAATCCTGAAAGCTCGGCAGCGCGCACTTTCCATGTGTCACTAAGCGTAAATGGCACCAGGCCGGGGCGTGTATCAAATACCTCCAGGCCAAATTGACGTGCGACGTCGTAGCCAAAACCTGTCGCGCCCATGCTTGGAATGGAGAGCCCACCGCTCGCCACCACCACCACACCCGCATCAATTTTACCTATCGAAGTCGCTAGCCGCATGGCACTACCCTGCCTTTCGACACGGGTGATCTGGGTGCTCAATTTTACCTCAGCCCCCGCCCACTCACACTCAGTAAGCAGCGTGCGGACAATCTCTTTGGCCGAGGTCGCACAAAACAGCTGCCCTGGGGTTTTCTCTACATGCTCAACGCCATGCCGTTCTACCAGCTCTACAAAGTGTTCTGGGCGATATCGCTTAAGCGCTGAGATACAAAAGTAAGGGTTTGATGAGTAAAAGTGCTGTGGCGTCGTGCCAAGATTGGTAAAGTTGCAGCGGCCACCACCGGACATCAAAATTTTCTTGCCCGCTTTATTAGCATGATCAAGGACTAGAACCCGCTTACCGGAGTAGCCCGCTTGCGCCGCACACATCAAGCCCGCCGCGCCAGCACCGATGATCACGACGTCATAGATCATAATAAATAGCTCGTAAAAGAAGGCTCATTGGGGCGACTCACGCGTTAAAAGGTAGGCATTCTAGCAGGGACAGACCCTTAAAAATTATTACATTGATAAATTACTCTATACAATAATTGTATAAATATTACTAACGCTGAGAACACTATGCATTTGCCCTTTCACAGACGACTGCTTACCCGCATCGCACTCATTCCCATCGCGCTGCTGTTATCTCATGTGACGTATGCTCAGACCGCCCCTTCAGTCATCGGTACGCGGGCGGTTATGACCACATGGTCCGACCCTTTGGAAGCCTTGGGTACACTCAGTGCCGATGAGAGCGTCACGCTATCTGCCACCGTCACGGAAATTGTGTCCGAAATCAATTTCCAGGACGGTGAGCAGGTCGAGGAGGGGCGACTGCTTATTCGCCTAGAAGATGCTGAAGAGCAGGCACTGCTGAGAGCATCCCAGGCGCTGCGTGAAGAGCGTCGGAATGCATCGGGTCGCGCTTCGCAGCTTCAACAGCGCAATTTAGCCGCTAGGGCTGATGTTGAAGATAGCCAATCTCGGTTGCGTCAGGCTGATGCTGACATTCAAGCCATTGAAGCACAGCTAGCGAATTACCAGATAAAAGCGCCCTTCAGTGGCCGCGTTGGTTTTCGTAACATCAGCGTCGGCGCTCTGGTCACCCCAGGAATGGACTTAGTGACCCTCGATAAGCTCGATGTGATGAAATTAGACTTCAGCGTACCCGAGGTGTTTCTGGGCCGCCTTTCACCCGGTTTGATGCTGAATGCCACCACCGCCGCCTTTCCTGATGACATCTTTAGCGGTGATATCGCTACCATTGGCACTCGCGTAGACCCGGTCACTCGCAGCGTCAACGTCCGCGCTGAACTCGATAACGCTGACGGTCGGTTGCGCCCAGGCATGTTAATGGAAGTCATCGTTCAGCAGCGAGTGCGTGACACCATCGTGATCCCTGAAGCAGCGATCGAACCTAGCGGTGATCGTCATTTTGTCATGCTTATCGAACAGCTTGATGGCAGCACGCGTCTGGCCCAGCGTGAAGTTAAGATCGGCGAGCGTCGCAATGGCGAGGTGGAAATTCTTGAGGGCTTGGCAGCCGACGATTTAATTGTCGTTCATGGCCTACAGCTTGCCCGCGATGGCCAAGAAGCGAGGGTAATCGGCATCGCCGATGACGAGACAGGTATTCGAGCGCTGCTGGAGGCCGACCGCTAATGCGTCTATCGGATATCTCCGTTCAGCGCCCAGTACTGGCGATGGTCATTGCAGCGCTGATTATCGCCTTTGGTCTGTTAGCGCTTAATCGCCTGCCGCTGCAAGAGTACCCCACTATCGACCCACCGGTCGTCACCATTGATACTCGCTATCCGGGCGCCTCGGCCAACGTCGTCGAAACACGTATCACCCAAGTGCTTGAAGACCGGATTGCCGGGGTGGAAGGCATAGAGTTAATCACCTCGCGTAGCGAGGATGGCCGCTCTCAGATTGAAATCGAATTTAACATTGATATGGATATCAATGCCGCCGCCAACGATATTCGCGACCGCATCTCTGGCGCGCTGCGCAACCTTCCCGATGATGCTGACAACCCTGAGGTCACCAAAGCCGATAGCAGCGAAGAGATTGTGGTGTGGCTAAGCCTTTCCGGCGAAGACTACTCCATTACCGAGCTGACCGATTACGCTAACCGTTTTCTGGTCGACAGCCTTTCGGTTCAGCCAGGCGTGGCACGGGTTCGTGTCGGTGGCGGCAGCGATTATGCCATGCGTGTCTGGCTAGACCGCAACGCCCTCGCCGCGCGAGGGCTTACCGTAAGCGATATCGAAGATTCGCTACGGGCCGAGAATGTGGAACTGCCCGCAGGCTCGATTGAATCCGAAGATCGCCAATTTATTGTCCGACTTCCGCGCAGCTTTGCTAGCGCCGAAGACTTTCAGCGCCTCGCCCTCACCTCTCCTCAAAACCAGGGCGAAAATGGCTATCTGGTTCGCCTGGCTGACGTTGCTAGGGTAGAAGTCGGCGCGGTGGAGGATCGCTCGGTATTCCGTTCTAACGGTGTCCCCATGGTGGGGCTTGGCATGATCATGCAGTCTACGGCCAACGTGATTGAGCTTTCTGAAGCGGTTCAGGTGGAGCTTGAGCGGCTACAGGGCACGCTGCCAGAAGGCATGTCACTGAGTTTGAACTACGATGCTTCGCTGTTCGTTTCAGGGGCTATTGAGCAGGTGGTAATGACACTGTTTATTGCCATGGGTCTTGTTGTCGTCGTGATCTTTATGTTTCTGGGTAACCTACGTACCACGCTGGTGCCAGCGGTCACTGTCCCGATTGCCGTTATTGGTGCGTTTACCGCCCTGGCCGCCATGAACTTCTCGATCAACCTGTTAACGCTGTTAGCGCTGGTGCTGGCGATTGGCCTGATTGTCGATGACGCGATAGTAGTGCTTGAGAACATTAATCGGCGCATGCACGACTATGGCGAAACCCCCTTGGTAGCGGCCTTTCGCGGCACCCGCCAAATTGCTTTTGCGGTTATCGCCACCACCCTTGTCCTGGTAGCGGTATTCGTGCCCCTGAGTATGCTGCAAGGCGATATCGGGCGACTGTTTTCAGAATTCGCGCTTACCATGGCCGCCGCGGTCGTGGTCTCTACCTTATTAGCACTGACGCTCACACCGATGATGGCGTCTAAAATTCTGAAGCCAGGCATGCACGACAGTCGCATTGGCAAAGCCGTTCAGTGGTTGCTAAGCGGTACCCAACGCCGCTATCAAACGGCGCTAGAGTGGATGCTCAAAATGCGCTGGCTGGTAGTGGCCATGTTTATACTGCTGATTGCAGCCACTGCATGGTTAGCCACGGCGTTACCGAATGAATATACCCCCCAGGAAGACCGCGGCAACTTTATCGTACTGGTGAATGGCCCTGAAGGGGCTACCTTCGACTACATGATGGACTATATGGATGAAATCGAGGCCCGCATGACGCCGCTGGTCGAGAGCGGCGAGTTAGAGCGTGTGGTGGTTCGCGCGCCACGCGGCTACGGCAATATCGAGAACTTTAATAGCGGCTTTATCATCGTCAACATGGCCGACTGGGGTAGTCGTCGTAGCGCCTGGGACATCATGGCAGAGGTGCGCCAAACCCTCAGCACGCTGCCGGGCGTACAAGCCTTCCCGGTGATGCGCCAAGGCTTTGGTCAGCGCACCGAAAAACCCGTTCAATTTGTGCTGGGTGGCGGCAACTACGAAGAGTTAGCGCTATGGCGCGATAGGCTCATGAATCACGTGCGTGAGAGCAATCCACGTTTAATGGCGCTTGAAAGTAACTATAACGAAACCCAACCCCAGCTGCGGGTAGACATTGACTACGAGCGCGCCGCTTCACTTGGCGTGACTGTCACGGAAATTGGCAGAACCCTGGAAGTGCTACTCGGCGGACGCAATGTCACCCGCTATGTGGATGACGGCGAAGAGTACGATGTGATTTTAGAGGGTGATCGCGGTAGCCAGAATAGCCCACGGGCGTTGGATAATATCCAGGTGCGCTCGGCTCGCACTGGTGAGCTGATCCCCTTGGCGAGTCTCGTCACCCTTTCCGACTTTGCTGGCGCCAGCACCTTGAACCGCTTTGACCGCATACGGGCGATTACTATCGAGGCCAATCTGGCGGATGGTTACCCGCTCGGGGAGGCGCTGGAGTATCTAGAGGAGAGCGCCGCTGAGCTGCTACCTGAAGAGGCCCAAACCAATGTCGCAGGGGCATCGCGCGACTTCCAGCAAGCCAGCGGTGCCACCGCTTTCCTACTGATACTAGGCGCTTTGGTGGTTTTCTTAGTGTTAGCGGCGCAGTTTGAAAGCTTGGTTCACCCCTTTGTGATCATGCTAACCGTGCCATTAGCCATGAGCGGTGCTTTGCTTGCGCTACTGCTAAGCGGCCAATCACTCAACATATACAGCCAAGTGGGTCTGGTGCTGCTAATTGGCCTAGCCGCCAAGAACGGCATTCTCATCGTCGAGTTTGCCAACCAGCTGCGCGATGAGGGTCAAGCGTTCAGAGCAGCATTGATTGAAGCCTCCGTTACGCGTTTAAGGCCGATCTTAATGACCGCCGTGACGACCATGGCCGGTGCTATCCCGTTGATTATCTCAACGGGTCCTGGCGCAGAATCGCGTTTGGTCATCGGTACCGTGATTATGGCGGGGGTCGGCTCAGCCACGCTGTTTACTCTGTTTGTTGTGCCTGTGGCTTACGACTTACTTGCCCGCCACACTGGTTCGCCAGGGGCAGTGAAGCGGCGGCTAGAGGAAGAAATTGCAAACGCACCTGGAGGTGGTGGTCCAGACACCTGACAGCGGCAAACACAAAGGGCGCCCAGTGGGGCGCCCTTTTGGTCAACGACCGCTCTGTTATCTCAGCGGCGGAGATTACTCACACTCGCCAAGATACTCGCCTTCAATCACGGTGTTCATGCTCAACTCACCCATGGGTGACTGAGTCAGGATGTCGACACTGCCTTCAATACGCTCACCCATAAAACGCATTTCGCCATCAATGGTCGCTTCGCCGCCTTCAGCACGACATACCATGCTATAGCTTAGGCCGTCCGCATTCAGCTCCTGATCGAGCAGCTCACAGCCCTCTTCCTCCTCGATGAAACCGAATTCGGCTCCCTCAAGCTCTTCCTGGGTAATACATTGACGCTCGGTTTCCGTTTGATCCGGAATCTCCATTTCGCCGCTGACGCTGGTTTTACTTACAAACTCCCATTCACCAGCGGTCACATTGGGGGTTTCAGCCAACGCGACCATCGGAAAGGCCACCAGGGCCGCTACTGCCATGTTACGTAACATCATCGCTACTCTCACTGCGTTGCTTTAGGAACCTGCCAATATCCTACCTGATTCAATCCAACGATGCCCTACCTCACGGACACACTGTTACACTCAATCGCTTAGAAATGCCTGATTACGCGCATCCGATTTAAAAGGTAGCCAAAAATGCAAGACGACGCTCTGGTCAATTATGACTTCCACTGCCCTTACTGCGACTCTCCCCTGACCTTCCTGATTGACACGTCCCAGGGCAGCCACGACACCTGGGAAGATTGCCACCAGTGCTGCGCGCCCATCCAGCTTCAGATTATCGTCTCACCGATAACAGGCGAACTCGATAGCGTAGTGGCTGGGCGCGACGACGACGTTCTGTAATGCTCATTAAACGTCTTTTAGAGCCGCCTTGCGCTTGGTTTCATTACGACGCATAAAGAACCATGCTAGCAGGGTTGCCAGGGATACGATCAATATAATCAATGTAGCCAGCGCATTGATCTTTGGTGATACGCCCATACGCACCGATGAAAATACCACCATGGGCAGTGTATTTGCCCCAGGGCCCGACACAAAGCTGGCAATCACTAAGTCATCCAGAGAGAGCGTAAAAGCCAGCAGCCAGCCTGCTGCCAGCGCTGGGGTGATAATCGGCAGCGTAATGGAAAAAAACGTTTTCACAGGGGGTGAGCCTAAATCCATGGCAGCCTCTTCAATGGAGTGATCCACTTCACGCAAACGCGCTGCAACCACCACCGCCACGTAGGCGCTACAAAACGTAGTATGAGCAATCCAGATCGTCGCCATACCGCGGTCGGCTGGCCAACCGGTAATCTGCGCCATTTGTACAAACAGCAGCAGTAGCGATAGCCCGGTGATCACCTCTGGCATGACCAGCGGCGCCGTTACCATGCTGGAGAGCGCTGTCTTGCCACGGAAATGGCCGTAGCGCGTCATCACGAAGGCTGCCACGGTACCCAAACAAACCGCCATACTGGCAGCGAAAAACGCGATTCTCAGACTCGTCCACACCGCCGACAAAATCTGCTGATCACGGAATAGCTCGCCGTACCACTGGGTGGAAAAGCCCGCCCATACCGTGACCAATTTTGAAGCGTTGAACGAATACACCACCAGCACAAACATAGGGAGATACAGAAACAGCAGGCCAAGCACCAGCATGACCGTTGAGAAGTTAGGCCGCCGTATGCTCATGATTCAAGCTCCCTGGACTGGTAACGATGAAACCAGACAATCGGCACCAGTAACAGCAGTAGCATTACCATGGCCAGCGCTGACGCCACGGGCCAGTCGCGGTTGAGGAAAAACTCTTCCCATAGCACTTTACCAATCATCAGTGTATCGGGACCGCCAAGCAATTCGGGAATGACAAACTCCCCTACCGCTGGAATAAATACCAACATCGACCCCGCTACGATACCGCCCATAGAGAGCGGCAAGGTGACTTTTATAAAAGTATTGAGTTTGCGGGATCCCAGATCTGAGGCAGCCTCCAACAAGGCATTATCCAGGCGCGTTAGATGGGCATACAGCGGCAACACCATAAATGGCAAGTAGGCGTAAACGATGCCAATGGTGACCGCAAACTGGGTATTCATCATCCGCAGCGGAGAATCAATTAGGCCCAACCCTATTAGCAGGTTATTGATTAAACCGCTGTTACTGAGTATCCCCATCCAGGCATAAACACGGATTAAAAACGAGGTCCAGGAAGGCAGCATGACCAGCAGCAATAACAACAACTGCCAGCGTGCCGGCGCCCGCGCCATCGCATACGCCATCGGGTAACCCATCAGCAAACAGACCAGCGTCGCTATAAAGGCAGTTTTCACCGAGCCCCAGTAGGCGGCGATATAGAGCGAATCCGTCAGCAGGTAAAGATAGTTGCCTAAATTGAGAAATACATGCAGCGTCTGGTCAGCATATTCAAGCAGCGGGCCATAAGGCGGAATCGCAATGGCCGCCTCGGATAAGCTGATTTTAAGTACCAGCGCGAAGGGCAGTAAAAAGAACAGCGTTAGCCATACGAGCGGAAACGCAATCACCGCCCGCCGCCCTAGTTGCAAGCGTTTGAGCATTGCTGAAGAGCGTGCTGAAGAACGAGATGGCTTCATTAAAGGCAGTTTCCTCGCGGTAAGAAAATGCGCCACTATTGCAATTCAAGACGTTAGCGGCGTAAAACGCTAGCGGTTCAAAACAATCGTGCTGTGATCTTCCCAGTAGACATACACGCTGTCTTCCCAGGTCGGCCGATCACCGCGACGCTCTGTATTGGCCATACTGACCTTGATCACCTGACCAGACTGCGTGCGCACGTAATACAGTGAGAAACCACCTAAGTAGGCGATATCATCTACCTTGCCTTCCGCCCAGTTGTATTCTGTAGTGGGCCTTTCTCGGGTTAACCAAATCTTCTCAGGGCGAAGCGCGACCCACACTCGACGATCCACTGCCTGGGTGGTAATACCATGGTCAATGTATATAGGCCGTTCAAGCGCGGGTGCAACGATGCGACAGTGGTCGGCAGCGTCTTCAATGATCTCTCCTTCAAACAGATTCACCGTGCCGACGAATTCCGCCACCATGCGACTCACAGGGCTCTCATATATATCGATAGGTGAACCTATCTGCTCGATCCAACCATCGGCCATGATCGCCACACGGTCAGCCATCGTCATGGCCTCTTCCTGATCGTGGGTCACCATAATGCAGGTAACGCCTACCTGCTCGATGATCTCGACCACTTCTAGCTGCATTTCGGTGCGCAGCTTTTTATCCAGTGCACCCATGGGTTCATCAAGCAGCAGCAGCTTTGGCCGCTTGGCCAGCGAACGCGCCAGCGCCACACGCTGGCGTTGGCCGCCAGAGAGCTGATGTGGCTTACGCTTGGCAAAGCGCTCCATATGCACCAGCTTAAGCATTTGCGCAACGCGAGCTTCAATATCTGTTTTGGGAAGTTTGTCCTGCTTTAAGCCAAAAGCAATGTTCTGCGCCACCGTCATATGCGGAAACAGTGCATATGACTGAAACATCATATTAATAGGCCGCTTGTGCGGCGGTATGGCGGTGATATTGACACCGTCCAATAAAATACGACCTTCGGTGGGCGTTTCAAACCCCGCCAGCATGCGCAGCAGGGTCGACTTACCCGAACCAGAACCACCTAGTAACGCGAAGATTTCGCCGCGTTTAACCTGCAAGTTGACATCATCTACCGCCAGCGCATCGTCAAATCGCTTACTTAAGCGTTTAACTTCCAGCACCACATCCTCAGCAAACCGCGGGGTTTTGCCCAGAGGACGTGACGCTGAAGAATTAGTTGGCGAAGCAGATGAAGGCTCGTTCGACAGGGGCGTAGTGACCATTCGCCACTCCCATCAAAAGGCCCGAAGTTCCGGGCAATAAAAAAGAGAAACAGCGAGCCGGAGTTTCAACGTCTAGTATCAACGTCCCGCTCGCTGTTCGATAAATGTCGCCTTAACGGCCTGATTTCACGCGATTCCAAATACGCGTACGGGCTCGCAGCACATCTTGGGGCTTTTCAGCCTGTACGTACAGATTTTGCATAACATCGGTTTGCGGGTAGATGGCCGGATCATTAATGATTTCTTCTGAAAGATACTCATCCGCTGCCGAGTTGGGATTGGCATAACGCACATACTCGGTTATCTCTGCAGCAATTTCCGGGTCAAGAATAAAGTTAATAAAGGCGTGGGCATTTTCGGTATTCGGCGCATCAGCGGGTACTGCCATCATGTCGAACCAAAGGGCTGCGCCTTCCTTGGGGATACTGTACGCAATCGAGAAATCTCGTCCGGCTTCTTCTGCCCGGTCGGCCGCTTGGAAGATGTCACCGGAGTAACCAGCAGCGACGCAGATATCACCGTTCGCTAGATCGGAGACATAACGCGACGAGTGGAAATAGGTCATATCGTCGCGAACCTCAGCAATCAGCTCGCCAGCAGCTTCTATGTCGTCAATATTTTCGCTTAATGGGTCTAAGCCTAAATACGCCATGGCAGGCGATAGCATCTCATCCGCGGAGTCCAGCATTGACAAACCACAGCCAGCCTCGCTCAACGCGGAGGTTATTTCAGGATCAAATAGCAGCGCCCAGCTATCCACCGGGGCGTCGTCACCTAAAATCTCTTTGACGCGTTCTACGTTATAACCGACCCCATTGGTACCCCACATGTACGGAACCGAGTATTCGCTACCGGCGTCAATGGTTTCCAGATTGGTCATTAGCTCTGGATTGAGGTTTTCTAAATTGGGGATTAGCTCATGGTTTAGCGGCTGAAAAACGCCGGCTTTTACCTGGCGAGTAAAATAGTACGTTGAGGGTACTACTACATCATAGCCAGAGCGCCCGGCAAGCAGTGCGGCATCAAGAATTTCATTACTGTCATACACGTCATAGGTCACCTCAATGCCGGTACGCTCGGTAAATTTTTCAAGCGTTTCTGGGGCAATATAGTCTGACCAATTAAACACCCGCACCTCTTCGGCGTGGGCAGCACTGGCCGCTGCGGCGAATGAGATGGCCGCAACGGCCGCGGAAAGTTTGTGGATGTTCCCCATTATCACTGCTCCTAATGTCTAAACTATTTAGCCACGTTTTTTTGCCGCACATTTTTAGCAACGCGCTTTTAATCGAGTCGCGCAAATATGTAACCATGCCAGCCCAAGCTTCACCTGCGACTGTTGCCAGCCGCCTACAGTTGCAACGACTTACAATAGCGTAGGCGATTATACTGACCGTGCGAATTTTGCGGTGCAGTGGCGCCTACCGCAAGCCAATGTGGAAAATTCTTGCATTCCGCACTAGTGACCCCATTTATCAGCCAGTGCAATGGCATTAGTCCATTGAGCAAATTGAACTCAAGCGATAGAGAAATACTATTGATGGCATGTTAATTCTTAATTTTAGCCTTTAGTCGTTAGCCGTTAGTATTATCATCACTTTCTAATTTTTCATTCAACAATCCTGGAGATTATCTGAATGTCGTTAATTAACACTGAAGTAAAGCCGTTTAAAGCCACTGCATACTTAAATGGTGAGTTCGTCGACATTACTGAAGCGGACATGCAGGGCCAGTGGTCGATCTTTTTCTTCTATCCGGCGGATTTCACCTTTGTTTGCCCAACAGAGCTTGGTGACCTTGCCGATAACTATGCCGAATTCAAAAAGCTGGGCGTTGAAATTTACAGCGTTTCAACCGACACCCACTTTACTCATAAAGCATGGCACGACAGCTCTGACACCATCGGTAAGCTGCAGTACCCAATGATTGCTGATCCGACGTTACGCATTTCACGCAACTTCGAAGTTTTGATTGAAGAAGCTGGCCTTGCCGAGCGCGGTACCTTTGTTGTCGACCCTGATGGCAAAATCCAGATTGTTGAAATCAACGCAGGCAACATCGGCCGTAACGCTGAAGAGCTGCTGCGTAAAGTGAAAGCCGCTCAGTACGTGCGCGCCAACCCGAACGAAGTGTGCCCGGCGAAATGGAAAGAAGGCGAAGAGACACTCGCTCCGTCTTTGGATCTCGTAGGCAAAATCTAAACCGCCTATCGATTTCACGCCCTTGCTCCTAGGTGTGTAGCGCAAGCACGTGCAGTTTCAACGCCCGGGTTTCTCCCGGGCGTTCTGTTTTAAAACTGTTTTTTTTAAAAGTATCAATGATTAGCACCGTCACACACGTGTGTTCAATACGTCTGTTACCTGCGAGGAAGCTACTGTCATGCTGGACGCCAATTTAAAATCTCAGTTGAAAGCGTATCTGGAAAAAGTGACTCAGCCGTTCGAGATCGTTGCCTCCCTCGATGACGGTGCCAAGTCACAAGAACTTCTCGGCTTGCTTGAGGACATCAGCAGTCTAAGCAATAAAATTACCCTACATAGCGACGGCCAGGACGCGCGCAAGCCCTCCTTTGCGATCAACCGTCCCGGTGAAGAGACGGGCGTGGTGTTTGCAGGCATTCCTATGGGCCACGAGTTCACCTCCTTGGTGCTCGCCCTGCTGCACGTTGGCGGCCATCCGCCTAAGACATCTGATGATTTGCTTGATCAAGTTCGCGCCTTAGATGGCGAGATGCTTTTCGAGACCTATTACTCGTTGTCGTGCCAGAACTGCCCGGACGTGGTTCAGGCGCTCAACTTGATGGCTATCTTCAACCCTAACGTGCGCCACGTCGCTATCGACGGCGCGCTGTTCCAGGATGAAGTCGAGTCTCGCGAAATCATGTCGGTGCCGAGCGTCTATTTGAACGGTAAGCCGTTCGATCAGGGCCGCATGACGCTCGAACAGATTCTGGCCAAGGTTGATACTGGTGCCGCCGAACGCGATGCTAAAAAACTAAGCGAAAAAGCCGCTTTCGATACGCTGGTAATTGGCGGTGGCCCGGCGGGCGCTGCGGCAGCCATTTACTCAGCGCGTAAAGGTATCAATACTGGCGTGGCCGCTGAGCGCTTCGGCGGCCAGGTGGCGGATACCATGGGCATTGAAAACTTCATTTCGGTGTCACACACCGAAGGCCCGAAAATGGTTAGCGCGCTTGAAGAGCATGTCAAAGATTACGAAGTTGACGTCATGAACCTGCAGCTTGCTACTTCCTTTAAAGCTGCCGAGACAGAAGGCGGTCTTCACGAAGTATCGTTTGAGTCCGGCGCTAAGCTGAAGAGCAAGACGCTTGTACTGGCGACAGGCGCCCGCTGGCGTGAGATGAACGTGCCCGGCGAGCAGCAGTATCGTAACAAAGGTGTTGCCTACTGCCCTCACTGTGACGGTCCGCTGTTCAAAGGCAAGCGGGTAGCGGTAATTGGGGGTGGTAACTCGGGTGTTGAAGCAGCGATTGATTTAGCGGGCATTGTCGGCCACGTCACGCTAGTTGAGTTTATGGGTGAGATGCGCGCTGATGCGGTGCTGCAAAAGAAGCTCAAGAGCCTGCCTAACGTTGATATCATTCTCAACGCACAATCGACCGAAGTCACCGGTGACGGCAGCCGTGTCAATGGCCTGAACTATAAAGACCGCACCACCGATGAGAGCAAATCCATCGCGTTAGAAGGTATTTTTGTTCAGATTGGCCTCGTGCCTAACACTGAGTGGCTGAAAGGCTCACCGATTGAAATGACACCCCGTGGTGAAATCATCGCCGATGCCCATGGTATGACCTCTGTACCCGGCGTATTTGCCGCGGGGGATGTGACCACCGTGCCCTACAAGCAGATCATCATTGCGATGGGCGAAGGCGCCAAGGCATCGCTCGGCGCTTTCGACTACTTAATTCGCAATTAAGCCTTCGTGGTTAAAGGTTGAGTAGTTAAGGGACGGGTAGTTAAAGACTTAGCAAAATCGATCCTTTTGACGTAAAAGACCGTGACGTCTAGCCCGCTGATTTTCAGCGGGCTTTTTTTTGAATTTCAGTATCAACTATGCCATTAAAACCCAGTTATATAACTAAGTCTTAGACGGGGTTTCCCCTAGCACTTCAGGGATAGTCGTTTTCACATAGCGCCCTGGCGCAGGCTCAATCACTTTGAGCTCTCCCTCCCCTGGTTGGCGCACGGGCACCATTTTTTCACTATCGGAATAGCCGTTTTGGGTCATCCACGACTGCCAATGAGGCCACCAGGAGCCCTCCTGCGCCGTAGCGCTTTCCAGCCACTCTTCGTGGCTTTCCGGTAGGGCGTCGTTTGTCCAGTAGCCGTACTTGTTCTTATGGGGAGGATTGACGATACCTGCGATATGCCCAGAGCCACCTAATACAAAGGTAACCGGCCCCTTGGGTAGCAATGCCCCATAGTAAGTGCTGTTCCACTTGGCGATGTGATCTTCTTTTGTGGACACAAAATAACTGGGCACTGACACCTTACGTAGATCAATTTTCACGCCATCCAGCTCAATGCCACCTGGCTCAACCAAGCGGTTTTCAAGATACATATGCCGAAGATACCAAGCGTGTGTTCCAGCCGTTAAGTTAGTGCCATCGGTATTCCAGTAGAGCAGATCAAAAGCGGCGGGCGTTTCACCTTTCAAGTAATTATTGATGTAGAACGACCAAAACAGGTCATTCTCACGCAGCAAGTTAAAGGTATAGGCCATTGAACGACCATCAAGATAGCCTTTCAAATGCAGCGTCTGCTCAATGCCATCCACCACTCGCTCATTGAGAAAGACGCCGATATCGCCAGGGTCGCGAAAATCCTGCAGTGTTGCCATGTAGGTCACTGACTTTACTTTGCGCCCACGCCGCGTGCTGGTGAGGTAGGCGACAGTAGATGCGGTTAACGTGCCGCCTACGCAGTAGCTAAGGAGGTTGACCGACTTTTCACCACAGGCCTGCTCAATGGCCTCTATGGCGCTAATCGGGCCCATCTGCATATAGTCGGCCCAAGTGATATCGCGCTGCTCTGGGCCGGGGTTACGCCATGAGATCAAGAAAACCGTATGGCCTTGATCCACCAGCCACTTAACCATTGAGTTATCTTCACGCAGATCAAGAATGTAGTACTTATTGATCCACGGCGGCACCATTAACAGTGGCGTTTTAAACGTCTTTTCTGTTGTTGGCGTGTACTGTATCAACTGAATCAATTCGTTTTCGTACACTACCGAGCCAGGGGTCACGGCGATATTTTCACCCACGCCAAAGGCGCCGCGATCTGTCATGCGAACGTTAATACCTTCCGCGGAATTACCTAAATCTTCGCGTAAGCGGGCTAAACCGTCTACCAAGTTCTGGCCACGGGTTTCAATGGTGCGGCGCATTACCTCAGGGTTGGTGGACATAAAATTAGTCGGCGCCATCGCATTCACCATTTGGCGCGCGTAAAACATCAAATTTCGCTGCTGAGTGGTGTCTAAACCACTTAAACTTTCAACCAGCTCCTCCACCATCTGCGAGAACAGTAAGTACTGCTGCATAATGGCCATGTAATGCGGATCTTGGGTCCATGCTTCGTCTTTAAAACGGCGATCACTTTTAGCCGGGGTTACTAGCGGCGTAACTTGTTCTCCAGCCATCCCACGCAAGGCCTGCTGCCACAGCAGCCACTGATCTTGTAACAACCGGGTCTGTGTTTCCAAAAGCAGAGTAGGATTTTGCATTAGGGATTGCGCGCCTGCTTCAAAGCTTTCACGCATATCACTGTAAATCGAGTCGGCAGCTTCGCTGGGCGCTATTCGGGAAAGGAGGTCCTGCATCAACCCTTGGTACTGTTCACCAATCTCTTTTAGTTGATTATTCCAGGCCTCGACCTCATCGGAAGATAATCCATCAGGTAGCCCTTGGGGCAGCCCTCCAGAAAGCCCTTGAGATATGGCCTGAAACGGATTGTGCCATGCTGACTGCATATTATTCTCCCTACGCCTATCTTCGGGCGCCCCGACTATTTTGGCTGTCGCTATGGTCAAAGGTATTAATGACAAGCTTATGAATGACCCGTTTATAGGTGAAACACATCATAAATGCATCGCGGCGCCCTAAGGCGCCGCGACGGTGTTACTAATCAGCTTTTACGCGAGGATTGGCTAGATGCCTTGGCAGGTTGTTCACCCTTAGCAGCCGCCTTCGCTTGCTCAGACATTTGCTGCCCGGCTTCACTGAACATCTTTTCCATTTCAGACTTAAACTGCAGGCTCATTTCGCTCATTACCCGCGCGTCTTCCTGCATCTGCTGGGAAAGCTCAGTCATCATTTCAGCTTGCTTCGTGCCGAAATCACGCAGGCTTTCTGCATCCTGAATTTCAGTAGCGCTACGAATGCGCTCGGTACCCATCTGGCTGTAGCGCTTCATGGCTTCCAGCTGATACTGGGTCATTTTTTCCATGTTATTGAGCATCAGCGAATTAATTTTACGCATGGGCTCAAACATTTGCTTAGTTTGGGCGTTAAAGGCGTCCATCATATTGTCTTGCATAGTGTCTGCTCCTGTTTCGTTCCTTGGCATGAGCCCTGGAGTGACTCACCGTGATGTAGCTTTGCTGCACTGCAAAAAGAGTAATCTTTGGCATGCTGCATTGCAACAGCAGCGTCGCCCTCAGCGACACTGTGCAAGCTTGAAACGCTTTACCATATTACTCTGCCCTACCCCAACAGGTGTCGAACTGCCTGTTAAGTTAATGCGCGATAACTGCTTGCTTCACTCTATGTGCCGCTGCGTTTGGAACTAGCGCGGGAACGCGATGATGCCGTTGGCTTTGCTTTACTGGCAGTAGCACTTTCCGAATTATTTTTAGCGCTAGTATCCGCCGCCTTTTCATCACCACTGCTTTGAGCCGACGAGGCGCTGCCCGCTTGACGCAGCATATCGAGCATCATTTGCTGGTATGTTCCGAAATTAGCCAGCCCCTGAGAAAGCCCCTGCTGCATCATTGGTTGCTGCAGGAAAGGCCGCATTAAGCTCATAGGGTCGTAGCCTTCCACGCCAGACTCCATCTGCCGTTGGATATTCTCCAGCAGATTTTTCTGAAACGCTTCGACATCAGGCAGCCCCAGTGATTGGCGAAACTCATCCGGGGTAAGATCAAACTCAACGTTAATCTTCATAGGCGGCTCCTGCACTGTTTTTCATGACTGATTCTCATGCATTTGTTTTGTTTGAGTGTAGCAGCGAACTGGCAATATCACCGTATCCTGTTAGCGCTGAGTTAAACGCGGTGTATCAACGCTAACGTCACCATTTTGACCGCGTTGACGAAGCCAATGATCCAACAGCGTAATGGCCATCATTGCTTCGGCAATGGGCGTTGCACGAATACCCACGCATGGGTCGTGCCGACCTTTAGTTATGACATCGACCGCTTGGCCATAAAT
Source organism: Vreelandella neptunia (assembly GCF_022489065.1). Lineage (GTDB taxonomy): Bacteria > Pseudomonadota > Gammaproteobacteria > Pseudomonadales > Halomonadaceae > Vreelandella > Vreelandella neptunia_A. The sequence goes on from NZ_JAKVTW010000008.1 coordinate 160,251, forward strand.
GTCAATTGAGCGACCTGGTGTGGTAATGCTGGACGTTGGCTTAAGCGCTAAGCGAGCCACAATGGGCTGGCCACTGGAGATACCCCCAAGCACGCCGCCAGCATGATTGGATAAAAAGCCCTCGGGCGTCATCTCGTCACGGTGCTCGCTGCCCCGTTGGGATACACAGCCAAAACCTGCGCCAATCTCAACACCTTTGACTGCATTGATGCTCATCAAACCATGCGCCAGATCAGCATCCAGACGGTCAAATACGGGCTCACCCAACCCTACCGGCACGCCGTCAGCAATCACGGTAATCTCAGCACCTACTGAGTCCTGATCACGGCGCAGTTGATCCATATAGGCTTCTAGCTCAGCGACGCGCTCAGGATCGGGGCAGAAAAACGCATTTTCACCCACCGATTCCCACTGTTTGAACTCGATTTTGATGGGACCTAGCTGGCTCATATAGCCGCGAATCTGTACGCCTTGGGCGGCCAGATACTTCTTGGCAATCGCACCGGCGGCTACCCGCATAGCGGTTTCACGGGCGCTGGAACGACCTCCACCACGATAGTCCCGGTGACCATACTTATGATGGTAGGTGTAATCCGCATGGGCAGGCCGAAACTGCTCTTTGATTTTTGAATAATCGTTTGAGCGCTGATCGGTATTCTCGATCAACAGCCCGATTGAGGTGCCGGTGGTTTTGCCTTCAAACACCCCGGATAGGATACGCACCTGATCAGGCTCTTTACGCTGCGTGGTATGCCGCGAACTGCCCGGCCTGCGGCGATCCAGATCATGCTGCAAATCGGCTTCACACAACGACAGCCCGGGTGGGCAGCCATCAACGATCGCGCCAAGTGCAGGGCCGTGGCTCTCACCGAAGGTGGTGACGGTAAATAGTTTGCCAAACGTGTTGCCAGACATGGCGGTTAGTTCCTCACACAAAAGACGCCGCATGGGCGTCGAGTTCAGCGGCGCTCAGAGCGAATACGCCCTGGCCGCCACGCTCGAATTCAAGCCACAGGAAAGGAACGTCGGGAAACGTCGCTTCCACATGGCGATCAGAGTTACCGACTTCTACAATCAGCCAGCCCTCTTCCGTTAAGTGATCCCGCGCCTCGCGCAAAATGTGTCGCACTATATCCAACCCATCGTTGCCGGCTCCCAGGGCCAGCGAAGGCTCGTGGCGAAACTCGGCAGGCATGGTGGCAAGGTCGCGGGCATCGACATAGGGCGGGTTAGAGACGATCAAATCAAAGCGTCGACCTTCTAAACCGCTGAACACGTCTGATTCGACGGCGCGAACCCGGTCGCCCACATCATGGCGGGTAATATTTTGACGCGCGACGGCCAAGGCATCCTGACTGATATCGGCAAGCGCCACTTCACAGGTCGGCAAATAAAGCGCCGTCGCAATGCCGATACAGCCAGAACCGGTGCATAAATCCAGCACGCTGGCCGGCGGCTCTTCCGGAAACCAGGCGGCAAACCCATCTTCAATCAGCTCGGCAATCGGCGAACGCGGAATCAGCACGCGCTCATCGACGCTAAACGGATGGCCGGCAAAAAAGCTCTCTCCCAATAAATAGGGAAGCGGACGGCGGGTGGTAACACGCTCACGGGCTAGGGCAATAATGCGCTGTCGTTCAACAGGCAGCAGCCGTGCCTCTAGTACTCCAGGATCGATGTTCCACGGCAAGTGCAGCGCGCCTAAGCAGAGCGCTACCGCCTCATCCCAGGCAGAATCGGTCCCATGGCCATAGTGCAGGCCCGCCAGATAAAACTCGCTGGAGACCCAGCGCAGATAGTCGCGTAGGGTAAACAGCTGGCTCACCAGCGACGACTCCGACAGGGATAGAGTTGAGTGAGAATGCTCAACGTTTAGATGCGTGGTCACAGCGGCTCCTGGATAACGATAATGATGAATACAGCCGATAACGCTTTATTCATGCAACGAATAAAAAGATTGTACCTTTCACGCCGCCCGGTTCACAGCAACGCTGAGCCCGCTATACTGTGCTTCTTTAACTGCTCTACTTTTTTCTGCCATCTTTTCGACCACCAGAGCCTGATATGACGCAACGCCGCCACCTGCCCAATGATGACGATATTAGTGCCTTCCGCGATGCGTTAAAGGCTGCGGGCGTGCGCCGTATTGCTACCAATCAGGCCGATCCTGGCAAGCCCAAACTGGACGGCAAAGCCCATGAGGCTAGACGACATGCGGCTGTCGAGAGCAGTACTCCACAGTCAAGTGGGCGCACTTCAGACGGCAGAGTCGAGGCCGTTCGCCCCTCTGAGTATTTAGAGTTTTGTGTGCCAGATTTACCCTGGCGTACTTTTAGCCAACTAAAACGCGGCCAAACAGCGTGGCAAGCGGGTCTTGATCTGCATGGACATACGTTGGAGGAGGCACGAGCAGAGCTAGAGAGCTTTCTTCGCGATTCGGCCGGGCAAGGTTTACGCTGCGTATTGGTCGTCCATGGTAAGGCATGGGGCTCTACGTCGGACTTTCCAGTGCTCAAAAGCCATACCAACACCTGGCTGCGGGAGTGGCCCGGTGTGCTGGCGTTCTGCTCGGCAATCGATCTAGACGGCGGCACCGGGGCGGTTTACATCCTTCTGCGCAAGCGGGGTTATTAGGTGTTACTCGGTAGCATCGGAAGCGATGCTTGGCATGCGCCGCTCTAGCGCTTCGTCAGCTAAGTGCCTACCCAATCGAATCAAATCTCGACCGCGGTGGAATTCATAGGTGCTACACACCGTTTTAGGTATTTCGATCAGCACATCGGGTGGATAGCCGGCGACTTTGTACTTGGCCAGCGCCGCCTGAGTAATATCAAACGACTCTAAAATCATATCGAGCTTACTCCACTCGCGCTTACCTCGCGCTTCGGTGGTTTCTTCTAGCTCGTCGCCCTCTTCGCTTGGCCCTTCCCCATTGGCACCAAGCCCTGACCACAGTTTGCGAGTGGCGGTTCGCACATCGCCAAACCAATTGCCCATATTCTGGTCCCGCTCGCGCTCCTTTTCACTGCGACTATCGGTCGTTTCTTCCGCCTTGGGGAGTAACTCTTCCAAGGTTACCGGTAAGGGGCTATGAGCAGTCACGTTAACCGCCACCACAAAGTCCGCCTGATGCGCTGCCACCACGGGCATGATCGGCAGTGGGTTCAAAAGCCCGCCATCCACCAATACCTGCTCACCCAAATGCACCGGTGTGATTACCCCGGGCACAGCAATCGAGGCGCGAATTGCCTGAAGTAAGGGACCATTTTGAAACCACACTTCCCGCTGACGCACTAGGTCAGTCGCCACCGTGGTGACGGGGATCGCAAGGTCTTCAATTAAAATATCGCCCACCAGCGCTTCTAGCTTGCTCATGACTTTACTGGCGCGCATCGCACCCATAGGGCTCCAAGTCACATCGACCAACCTGAGCACATCCAAATAGTCGAGTTGGCACACCCAATCACGATATTCCGGCAGCTTGCCTGCCGCATAAATACCCCCTATAAGCGCGCCCATCGAGCAACCTGACACGGCAATAATCTCGAACCCTCTCGCCTCAAGCGCTTCAATGACACCAATATGCGCGTAGCCGCGCGCACCACCGCTACCCAGCACCAGGGCAACTTTATTACCACTGCTCAAATGAGCCAATTCATTCATGCTACTGTCCTTCCTAGGCGCTAACGCTCTTACCCCAGTGTTCACCAATCACCAAGGCGACTTGTGCCACCGCACGCGGCTCCAAGTGTAAGTGATGGCCCCCATGGAGCACGTGGCGGGTTAACTCTTTGACCGCTTGGCGGGCCTGAACGGCCCAGGCGCGCTTACCCAGAATCCCCTGTTCGCCCTCTATCAATAGCACCGGGGCGTTAATTTCTGCCAGCAGTGAAATGACCTGTTCTGGGGTAAAGCGTACTAAAGAGGGCTTCAATAAACGGCTGTCGGTGCGCATCTGCACATGACCATCGGCGGTAGACTGAGTATTGCGCTCCACCAACGGTGTTGCCGTTATGCTATCCACTGGTGTGACGCCCCCCGCCACACGGGCGGCAACGGCGCTCTCGATATCGGGGTAGCGCGGCGCCCGCGAAATTGGCCGACGATAAGCGATTAGCCCCTTACGCAGTTGGCTAGCGGCCTCTTCGACAGGGGTATTAAGCGCACCAAGACCGTCAATCAGCGTTAACCGCTCGACACGCTCGGGCAGCGAAGCGGCGAGCAAGCAGGATACTGCCGCGCCCATTGAGTGGGCCAGCAAGCTGGTTTGCTCCAAACCCAAGGACTCCATGGCATCCAGTACATCGTGGCAATAGTCCCAAAGCGCATAGTCGGCACCTACGGGTACGTGCGCCGAATGGCCATGGCCGCGAAAATCGAGCGCCACAATACGAATATCCAATGCTTCTACCAACAGCGGGGCTAACCGGGTAAAGCTGGCGGCATTATCGAGCCAGCCGTGCAGGGCCAGCCATGTTGGGGCGTCAACACGCCCCCAACTCAGTGCCGCTAGGCGGCCATTAGCAAGAGACAGCGGCTGCGGCGCCACCGAGCGCGCCGCTGTAGGAGTAGATTGAGGCACAATTAAAAATCCTGAATAACAGCTAACAAACCTACGGATTGCCGCATCAGTAGGCAGGCAAGATGACGGCATAAGCGACAAACGTTACCATGCTGGGCATATTTTACCTCAACAGAGTGTTGGTACCGTTATGAAACCACGTCGCGATACCCGCGCCCGTAATCTGGTCTTTTTTGTTGCCGTCATCAGCGCCACCGTCGTCGGCTTCTGGCTAGCAAGGTAACGATTACGCTTCACCGAGCAGTCCCAGGCTGGCGGCTGGGGCTTGGCGACGCAACCCACGGGAAAGCACATGACCAATCACGCCAATCAATAGCGCCCCGCCGATGGGCAGTAAGAGCCATACCCCAAGGTGAAGTCGCGGGGTTAGATCCAGTAGATACAGGTACAGCGCGGCCGTGGTCAGCTCTGCAAGCACCGCGCCCATCAAACCACTGGCGAAGCCCAGCAGCGCGTACTCAGCCCCCTGAATTCGTGAAATCATTTTGCTGCCTGCGCCAAATACGCGTAGCAGGCCGCTTTCATGAGCACGTACCGGTAGGCTTGCGGTAAGCGCGGCATACAGCACGCTAACGCCTGCTAACAGCACCAATGCGAGCACTAACTCCACCGCACGGGTGACTTGGGCCAGTACATCGCGCACCTGGCCTAAAATGGCGTCCACGTTGAGCAACGAAACACCGGGGAAGTCGGTAATAAGTTCACGAATCAACCCCTGCTCTGCTTCTGGCAGGTGGAAGGCAGTGATGTAACTATGGCCAAACTGCTCCAACACCCCTGGCGGAAAAATAACGAAGAAATTAGGCTGAAAGCTGTCCCAATTTAGGCTGCGTAAGCTGGTAATTTGGGTCGTAATTTCATCACTACCCACAGAGAACGTCATCTCATCACCTATGCCCAGGCCAAGCCTTTCGGCCAGCCCATCTTCTACAGAAATGGGGACTGGTGTTGCCCGCTGCGTCGCATCGACAGCGCTCATCCAACCTTGGCTCTCACCCCCCTCTTCACTGCCCGGTTGAGGCGCTGAGAACCATTCACCCGCAACTACCTCGTTGCCTTCCGGTAACTCAGACTGCCAGGTAAGATTCAGTTCGCGGCGCAGCGAATTGTCACCACGCGCATCTGGCGGAACGGCATCGGTAGGTGACTGGTCATTAATCGCAATGACACGGCCTCGCACCATCGGGTAGAGGGTGCTTTGGGTTTCTACCCGCGGCGATACGGCCGCATCAAAGGGGTCCCGCTCAGAAGGCTGAATATTGATGGCAAAGTAGTTAGGGGTATTTTCAGGCAGTTGATCTTGCCATGTGCTTAGCAAGTCGCCGCGAACCAGCACAATCATTGCCATAGCAAAAAACGTAACTGAAAACGCTAGCAGTTGCCCCAAGCCCGCTTGACGCCGCCGCGCCAACTGGCGGCCGCCTAAACGCAGCGCCTGCGACCACTCACTACGCCCGGAAAACCGATGCACTAAACGCAGTAAGCCGCTCAACAGCAGCGCGCTAATCATCCACAGCACGCCTAGTAGTAGCGCACCGCCGAGTAATAGCCCGACCGCTAGGGGCAGGCTGCCCGAATAGAGCCATAGCAACCCACCAAATACGATACTGGCAACTCCAACCACCAACCAAGCCGAGGGCGGCAGTGGGTCTAGCTCGCGACGCAGCACTTTTAACGCGCTGACCCGTTTGATACGCAGAAGCGTTGGACCAGCAAACCCGACTAGCACGGCAAGTGCCGTAAATACGCCTAACCCCAGAGGCATAAGGCCAGGTGGCGGTAGCGTCATGGGTAGAAAGCTTACTAATAGCCAAATCAGTATCGCTTGACCCATCAGCCCAAGCAGCGCGCCGATGGCTGCGGCGACTAACGCAAGCCCCATTAATTGAAGGGTAAAGATGGTCACTAATTGGCGTTGACTGGCCCCAAAACAGCGCAGCAGTGCAGCGGTATCCAAATGACGCTCCACATAGCGACGAGTCGACATCGCCACCGCCACGCCCGCTAGTAATACCGCGGCTAAACCGGCTAATCCAAGATAGCTTTCAGCTCGCTGCAGCGCATTACCTAGCTGTGGGCGATCCACCCTTACATCACGCACCTCTACGCCGTCCCGGCGTAATTCAGCGAGTAGGCCCTGCACTTGATCAAGCGCTGCAGGCGACCCTGCCGCTAAGATTTCAAACTCAATCCGCGAGCCTTCCTGCACTAGGCCAGTGGCTTCGACATCTGCCGTATTGAGCATCAAGCGCGGATTGAAATTACCAAAACCGCCGGACTGATCCGCTTCACGTTCAATAATCCCCGTTACGACCAGTTCGGTTTGCCCCACTTGAACCCGGTCACCGAGCTCGATTTCAACCAGCTCAACCAAACGGGGGTCAGCCCATGCTTCCCCAGGCGGCGGACCGGAGGCGATTTGCTCGGTGCCATCGCCAAAATCCACATAAGAGACGCCGTAGTGAGGGTAAACATCATCCACGGCCTTTAAGCTAGCGGGTTGAAAACGCCCATTGCGGCTAATCATCGATACTAGATCGACTTGGTCACTAAGGACGAACCCGGCACTTTCGAGGCGTTCTCGCAACTCTGCTGAAAACGGATCGCGCTGCTCTAAGACTAAATCACCGCCCAGCATTTGCCCTGCCTGACGCTCCAAGCCGCGCTCTAGACGATCCAGAAAAAACGCGATCATGGTGGAAGCCGCGACGGCCAATACCAGGGCAATAAAGAGCGCGCGCACATCGGCTGCACGCAGGTCTCGCTTAAGGCTGCGCATGGCCAATCGCCAGTTTACATCGCTCATTGCGCCCCCTCGTCAATCGAAGCGGCGGTGGGTACGATGTTGTCAGGTACGGCTTCTAACTTGCCATGGTCCAATCGCAGGCAGCGATCACAGCGCCGCGCCAGAGCATGGTCATGGGTGACCAAAATAAGCGTGGTGCCCGCTTCCCTGTTTAGCGTGAAGAGTAGATCGATGATTTGCGCACCGGTGTCCGGATCTAGATTACCGGTGGGCTCATCGGCAAATACCAACTCTGGGTCGGTTACGAAAGCACGGGCAACGGCCACCCGCTGCTGCTCACCACCGGAAAGCTGTTTCGGTAAGTGCTCTACACGCTCGCCAAGCCCCACACGCGCTAACCACTGGGCAGCGGTTTGTGTCTCCCCGGCGCGCGGTGACAACTCAAGCGGCAACATGACATTTTCAAGGGCACTCAAGGTAGGCAGTAACTGAAAGTTTTGGAATACAAAACCCACTCTTCCAGCCCGTAGCGCTGCACGGCCATCTTCATCTAAACGGCTAAGCGCGTGCCCAAATAGCGTTAGTTCACCATCGCTTGGCGTATCAAGACCTGCCAGCAACCCTAACAGCGTTGATTTTCCGGCACCGCTTTTGCCTAAAATCGCAACACTCTCACCCGCCGCTACGCTGAGCGATAGGTCGTGTAAGATAGTCAGCGAGCGCTCTCCGCTGGTGACTTTTTTAGACAGCTTATCCGCGTGCAGCACCGGCTGCCCGGCAGCTTTGGGGGCAGACCCCACTGAGGATTGAGGAACATCGCTTGTTGTTTGATTGTCTGAAGTGGGCTGGCGCCCTCCTTGGGGCGACACGCTTGCAATCGATTTATCAGTAGATGAATGTGCGGTTTTATCTGAGGAGCTTGAACTTGAGGAATAAGACATGAAGCGTGGCATCCCTATGGCATGGCATGGACTGAACCGCATGGTAACCGGATGGCTGGTAGTGCTGATAGTCACCTTTGCCTCATCATCTATCAACGCAGAGCCTGTTAACGCAGATTCTGGCCCCACCCTATTGGTGATGGGTGATAGTTTGAGCGCCGCTTACGGCATAGAGCGTGAAGAGGGCTGGGTTAGCCTCCTAACACAGCGTTTAGAAGGCAAAGCACACGTTATTAACGCCAGTATTAGCGGTGAAACAACATCCGGGGGACTACAAAGGTTCGCTGACATTATCGGACAGCGGCAGCCGGATATTGTTCTACTGGAATTAGGCGGCAATGATGGTTTGCGTGGCCTGCCACCCAATCAGATGCAGGCAAACCTAGCCAGCATGATTGAGCAGAGCCAAGAGGCAGGCGCACAAGTACTGCTATTGGGGATCGATATTCCGCCCAACTATGGTCAAGCGTACCGTGATGCGTTTACCGGTGTCTTTTACTCCCTGGCAGAAGAGTACGATGTATCGTTAGTGCCTTTTTTACTTGAGGATATTGCTCTCGATAATGCCCTAATGCAGAGCGACGGCATTCACCCTACCGCCGATGCTCAGCCGATTATCCTCGACAATATATGGCCCGAGCTTGAGCCGCTGATTGACCCCCTATTAGAAACAACGCATCAGGCGGCAGTTCAATAAGCCCACCCTTTTGACTGAGAGGTATAGCACTTCCACTCGCCAGCTTGTAATCTTAAGCCCTATTTGGCAGTTACTAACGGCGACTCATGCCTGCACCCTCGCATAACACTCCTGCATTTTCGCGTCGCCAGTTCTTAGCAACTGTCGGCGCGCTTTGGTTAGGCGCCGGTCTTGGCATTCATCCAACGCCTGCCGCAGCGTTTGACCCGCAACGCTTACGCCAAAGCATGCAACAACAGTATGGGCAGCCTGGTTTATCAGTATTAGAAGAGTGGTTTGATCTGCTTCGACAGCTGCAGAGCCAAGACGTACAAACCAAACTGCGTGGAGTTAATGACTTCTTTAATCGCCGCATCCGATGGGTTGACGACATCCAGGTATGGGGGCAAGAGGATTACTGGGCGACGCCATTGGAAGCGATAGGTAAAGGCCAGGGCGATTGCGAGGATTACTCCATTGCCAAGTACATTACCCTTAAACAATTGGGCGTTACTAGCCAGTATCTACGTATGATTTATGTTCGCGCGCGCATAGGGCGTAGTCAGATCACCCAAGCCCATATGGTGCTGGGTTATTACTCGACACCTGATGCAGAGCCATTGGTGTTAGACAATATTGTACCTTCTATCACTCCTGCTTCTCAGCGCACTGATCTTGATCCACTGTTTAGTTTTAACAGCGAAGGGCTTTGGGCTGGCGGCTCATCTGAATCACGCGCCGACCCACTTGCTCGACTATCACGTTGGCGCAGCGTCATCGAACGTATGCAAACCCAGGGTTTCATTTAAAAGGAATTGGCACGATGTCACTTATTAAACAACTTTGGCTTGCCATTATTACCCTGCTATTGCTGTCGTTCATTGGCAGCCTCGCCATTAGTATTACCACCAGTCGCGACTATATCGAGCAGGAGGTGCGTATTAAGAATGAAGACAATGCCACTGCCCTAGCCCTCTCTATGAGCCAGCTGGATAAAGACCTGGTGACGTTGGAGCTTTTAATAGCCGCTCAATTCGATACCGGCTATTACCGCCAAATTACGCTGCGTGACACAGACGATAGTGTGCTGATTGAGCGCACAGCCGAAGAGTATAGCGGCGATGTGCCTGCCTGGTTTCGTCAGCTCGTTGAGTTTGATGTGCCCAGCGGCATAGCGACGATTCAAGATGGTTGGCGTCAATACGGCACGTTGGAGCTTGAGAGCCAGCACAGTTTTGCCTACACCTCTTTATGGCGCAGCATGCTGGAGCTCGCCGCCTGGTTTTTACTCGCTGGAGTGATCAGTTTAGCGATTGCCACCGTGATCGTTCGTGGTATTAAGCACCCTCTTTCCCGCGTAGTCTCTCAGGCCCAAGATATCAGCGCCCGACGCTTTACCACCATTAAAGAGCCACGCACACTAGAACTTCGCCAAGTCACCCAAGCGATGAACGTGCTATCTGCCAACGTTCATCAAATGCTAAGTCACGAAAGTCATAAATTAGATGAGTTACGTCGCCATTTACAGCATGACCGAGTTACCGGCGCGCTTAATCGTGATGTATTTATGGGCAAACTTTCATCCCAATTGAGCAGTGATGATGCTCGAGCATCGGGCATGCTGGTCATGGTCCGGGTACAGGATTTAGAAACGCTCAACGAGCAGTTAGGTTACGCCGACACCGATCAGCTATTAGCGACGCTAGTGTCTCAACTGGGACAGCTGGATAGCGCGTCAGCTGAGCCGATAATTGGCCGCCTGAACGGCAGTGATTTTATCTTTATGCTGCCGCTTATGGATGATGTAGAGGAACTTAGAATCCAGGTGATGGCAGCACTGGCCGAGGTAGCCGCCACAGCGCCCAATGTGGAGATATACCTACCGACGGCGATTGTGCCTTATGCCCCCCATGATGAGCGTGGCACGCTTTTAGCCACTCTGGATGATGCCTTAGCTCAAGCTGAAAGCTTGACCTCCTTTGAACAGGTGGTGGTGCGTCAGCGTGAACGCGTTTCCCTTTATAGTACTCATGCAGAATGGCGTACAGCGTTGGAAACAGCGATCCTGGTAGGTCCAGAACTCGCTTACTTCCCGGTGATTAACACCAAAGGCGACATACTGCACTACGAGTGCCCGGCACGGTTAAATCTTGCCGGAGAGTGGCAAACCGCGGGTGTGTTCATTCCTTGGATAACCCGCTTTGATATGGAGCCAGCGCTTGACTTAGCGGTTGTCAAAAAAGCCTTAAGCAACCTCCAAACCGATCCAAAGCCGGTTGGCATTAACCTTTCCGCCGCCTCTATCACTAATACTCAATTTGTTAATGACCTGCGTGCACTATTAGCAACCCAACCACTGTTGGCCAAACAGCTCTGTTTTGAAGTACCCGCCACACTGAGCACACATGCCATTGGCAGCTTGCGCGGTCTATGCACCGCCTTACGTCCGCTTGGATGCACCTTTGGTATTGAGCATGTCGGCGCTGAATTCACCAAGCTCGCCGACCTGCACGATGTGGGACTTAGTTATTTAAAAATGGATAGCAGCCTTATTCACGCCCTGCATGCATCAACCGAGCAGCAAACCATCGTGCGCGGCATGGCCACGTTATGTCACTCATTAGGCATTGAGGTGATAGGGGAAGGGGTTGCAGACGATGAGGAACTCGTTTGCTTGTTCCGGGTGGGGGTCGATGGCGCAACCGGGCCAGGCGTGCATCACGCATAAGCCCCACTGTGGGATAATGAGGCCTGAGCTACCCAGTCTCGTAGCGGCACTGTTGCAGTAAGTTCGACTAAATAGTGTCGCTGTCCCCCCCCAGTAAGTCGACGTTATTTTTTACTCGTAAAGACTTACGCTCCATCACTTTCGCCTGCGCAGCTTCCGGTAGGTCAGTGAAGGTGATGATCCCCTTCTCTAACAGCACTTCCAATATATCCTCTACGACCCTTACAAATGCCAAGTCAGACGCTAGAAAATGGGCCGATGGCTCGGGCTGATCAGCGAGAAAAGCCAATACTTCAGGCGAGTCTGGAGCGATAGTTTCACTGCACTCAGAGGTTGGCTCCTTACTGAGCATGATTATCTCGTTGGATGAATTGCGTTTGGTGTAGAGCATGGGCCTTTCCTTTGTGGGTAAAAGCAATACAGGATTATCTACTAGCATACCTAACTAGATACAGAAAGGCCGCCCTGGGGCGGCCTTGTTATTGCTTTTACTTATTGATCTATTTTTAGCTGATCGTTGTCTAGCATGCCTTGAATAAAGTCTGAAGAGTTGCCACCCTGCGGCATTTCCACTCCTTTCAAAACAATATGTTGATCAGCGTTGCTACCATCCGCCGCCAAGCCACCGTCAGACTTAACATGAAGCACAGTGTCTTCACCCTGCTGCTCGGCGAAGATGTATTCATCAATACTACCGCTGCTTTCATCTTGAAGCAGGTCTGCTAAATCCAGACGGTCTGCTTCACTATCCACACCAAACTCACCTACGTGGAAATCCATTACTTGATCTTCAGCCGGCTCATTAGCCGTGCCTTGATCGCCAAACTCCCATGCAAAGGTATCGGCTCCTGCCCCACCATAAAGGAGGTCGTTGCCTTCACCACCGATTAGAGAGTCATTGCCTGCACCACCAATGAGAATATCATCACCAGCTCCACCGTCTAGATTGTCGTTTCCACCATCGGTGCGCGTCTCATTAATCAGCGTTTGCCAGTTATCTCGTACATAGCTAATGGTCTGCTCGTCATTGGGGGCGACACCATCATTTACTTCCCACTTCAAGTAATCGCGGAGACCTTCATAACCAAGGCCTTCATGGCTGCCTGCACCAAAGAAGATACCGGTGTCTTGATTAGTCCATTCGAGATGATCGGTATTAATAGCGTCACCAAAGATAATATCATTACCTTCGCCTCCAGAGAGAATATCCCCACCCAAAGCTTCAAGCTCGTCGAACTCTGAGCTCCCTTCAAGGGCAGCAGCTAAATCCTCTGCATTATTAACTATTGATACTTCACCATATGGAGCAATTACAGTGGAATTTCCCCATACGCTGTTCAGTGAGCCAGAATTAGTTACATCGGAGTTATCAAAGAACTGAAGGATTGACTCATTAACCCCCTTTCCAATTCCGATGGCATTAACAGACGAAGTGTCTGAAAGCGACTCGAATGCTTTTACCGATGCATTAAACGTCTCAATAGTGGTGCTATTGCCTGTACCGCGGATTTCACCAGAACTGTTGTAGTAATTGGTTGGATCACCGTCCGTCAGGAAGTAAGTCAGATTTTCAAACTCACCTGCTGTTTGAGAACCATTTTGAGTGTTAAACCATTCTGCCGCCTGCAAAAATGCTGCTTGGTAGTTGGTTCCACCGTTTGCTTGAAGGCTATTAACAGCATTAATTAACTGCTGAACATTTCCTGAGTTGAGATCCTGAATAACCACCGGCGTAAGTGCATTCGCTGAAAAAGGCACTAACTGAACGTTAATGGTACCATCATGGTCCTCCAACTGGTTAGCAAGATTTACCAAAGCCTGCTGAGTCAAAGCCATCCTTGAAAAACCTTCATTACCAGATTCATTACCCATACTACCTGAAACATCTACAATCAAAGAGATATTGTAATTGGTTGCTGGGTCAATAAGGGTAACCTTGCCCCCACGGTCACCCATAATCAGATCATCGCCTCCGCCAGCGACTATTTCATCATTTCCGTTCGTACCAACGTTTAATTCAGCAGGCTGCTGAACATCATATGCAGCATTCGTTTCAGCATTATAAGGATTACCATAGCTATCAACACCGGCTACCGACGCCGTCACCTCACCATTAGAAAGCTCGCTGATAACGTTCTCAGGAATTTCAACACTCCAAGAGCTACCATCGTCTGCTACCGTCGTGTCAAACGTATTTCCATCGATAGTGACGGTAATAACGTCTCCAACACTAACGCTCCCGCTGACAGTACCTGTAATAGTGTGAGCGCTATCACTTTCGCTATTATTAAGCACATTGTCATCCCCAAACAGAGGCTCGTTGATAACAATAACGGCTTCAGGTGCCGCAGCAACGTCTTTCGCATCTTCAGCACTACTAATATTATTTGCGGCATCAGCAACAGTTGCCGTAACTGTGACGTTAGCCATACCTTCTGAGACAGGCACCTGAACACTTAGGCCGTTACTTAAATCGGCTTGGGTTACTGGGCGACTTATGATCGATCCATCAACGGTATTAGCAGTGACAGTAACGACATCTCCAACCTTTACAGTACCTCCAAGCTCAATAAACGCCTCAGCATGACCTGCCGTTCCAGACGCTAGCTCATCAATATTATAAACATCATCTTCACCAGCTCCCATAAGCTCAACAGTCACATTGGGCCCTAAGTCATCAGGCACAGCACTTTCTGCACTAGGCTCACCAATTACAACATCGACTGTATCGCTTTCGTTACCTGCTTCATCAATCACTTTGTACTGGAAGCCAGCCTGGGGTACTTCCTTATACTCAAGTGAAGATAGGTAGTAATCGCTATTATCGGTTGGTACCTGACCGGTGGTTCCATCAGCATACGGTTCGGCGGTAAAGCGCAGTTGATCAAAAATCACTCCCTCAATAGTAAATGTGCCATTGTCATAGCCATTTCCAGGAGTAAAGTCGACATCTTGACCATTTAATTGCGCACCATTTGTACCACTGAACGTCCACTCCCCCACCAACTCACCATTAAGATAAGCGGCAACAGAACCCACCTCACCTTCGCTGGCAATTAGATTAGCAACCGTTACGGTGGCCTCTCCAATGGGGCGCTGGAAGTCGAAAATCATCGTCTCGGACTTTCCTTCACGAAAACCTAACTGTTCAGGCTCCTCAAGTTGGTCTCCGGTATTGTCCGTAATACCTAACCGTCCGCCAGATTGACCTCTGACTAAACCATCATTTCTCGTTCCATCTAAGTTATAGCCATAAATATCAACATCACCGGCACGCCAATCTGACGCATACCGTCCACTGAGCGTGGTGCTATCTACAGACTCCATCGCTGTTATGAGCTGCTCCTGAGTCACTGCCCAGTAGAGAGTATCTTCTGTATCAAACTCACTGTTTATTGTCGCAAGTTCGTAGCCATCACCTGTATTCAGGTACAACGATCCGAAATCAGGTAGCGAAGAGAGTACAAACGTTAAACTCTCTTCCGATGCATTGCCGTTTTGCCCACCGAAAGAGGGTTGTGCTTCTTCGACTTCAGGAGTCTGTTCAAATCCTCCTGAAGCTAATTCAGTGACACCACCACCGACAGTAAACGCTTTGAAAAGCAGTTGGTTGGTTTCATTAATGGTGAGATTACCGTTATAAAACTCGGCCGTTGTTAAAATCGGATCTGCTATAGGGGCCGCAGTGTCGATATCGTAGCTGGTA
>NZ_JAKVTW010000080.1 GCF_022489065.1 Vreelandella neptunia
GTCTCCATAACTTAAGTTGCGATAACACATTGGAATCTCTCTCTTCCATCGGCTTGGTCGGCGCCTTTATCGGCGGATTGGTCTCCTTCTTTTCGCCTTGCACGCTGCCCCTGTTACCGGCCTATCTGTCGGTGGTCACAGGCGGTAGTGCCGGTAAAGCCGACAGGCGTTTAGAGGCATTGACTCTCAGTGCCTTCTTCGTCTTCGGCTTCAGCATCGTGTTCATCCTACTCGGGCTCGGCGCCAGTAGTATCGGACAACTGATGCGAGGGTATCGCCAAGAATTCAACTGGGTTGC
>NZ_JAKVTW010000081.1 GCF_022489065.1 Vreelandella neptunia
CCCGACGCCACGATCAGCATTGCCGACGACCTGTTCGGCGGTGACAACGTGATCAACAACGCCGAGTCCCAGCAAGCCCAGACCATCAACGGCACCGTGGGCGGCGCTGCCCAAGCCGGTGACACCGTCACCGTCACCATTGGCGGCACCGACTACCTGACCACCGTCAATGACGACGGCGAGACCTGGGCTGTTGACGTCCCGGCTGACGCCGTGGCCGACCTGGCCCCAGGCGACATCACCGCCGTAGTGACGGGTGAAGACGCCGCCGGTAACCCCTACGACGCCACCGACAC
>NZ_JAKVTW010000082.1 GCF_022489065.1 Vreelandella neptunia
TGAAACCGTAAAGTACGCATCCGCTGCCGGGGACGCCAAGCGTTACCAGCGGTGAATGAAGTGTAAAAAGCTTCGGTTTGTCAGGAGGTTAGCGTAGATTCATCGCTCGCTTCCCTCGCTGGAAACGGCGGTTGACAAACACCAGGAAGTGCGTAGAATACGCCTTCCTCGCTGAGGCCCGCCAGTTCAACGGCAGCCCGGTTGCTTTCACAGCAACCACGCAGCGAAACCGCTCTTTAACAATTTGATCAGGTAATTCATGTGGGCGCTTGCTGATACGGTGAC
>NZ_JAKVTW010000083.1 GCF_022489065.1 Vreelandella neptunia
AGGGTGAGCGTGAGTGTGGTAGCGGAGACGGCAATATCGCAATTAACGCACCTATTCGCCCATTTGCCAGCGTTATCGAGCACGATGCCTAATATTTCAGAAAAGTCGTGAGCCTCAATAGGCACTAGGTCTTTCTCGCCTGCCGAGTGGGTGAGGTTGAAGATACGCTCAGGGTAAAGGCTGCGGAACATCTCGATGAGTCGTGAACTATCTCGCGTGACGTTCGCCATTCGACCCGCGTTAGGCCCTGCAATACGCGAG
>NZ_JAKVTW010000084.1 GCF_022489065.1 Vreelandella neptunia
TTCGCGTATTGCAGGGCCTAACGCGGGTCGAATGGCGAACGTCACGCGAGATAGTTCACGGCTCATCGAGATGTTCCGTAGTCTTTACCCTGAGCGCATTTTCAACCTTACCCACTCGGCACACGAGAAAGACCAAGTGCCTATTGAGGCTCACGACTTTTCTGAAATATTAGGCATCGTGCTCGATAACGCTGGCAAATGGTCGAATAGGTGCATTAATTGCGATATTGCCGTCTCCACTACCACACTCACGCTCACCAC
>NZ_JAKVTW010000085.1 GCF_022489065.1 Vreelandella neptunia
TCGCTGTCGGTATAGATCGTGCGGCGCAGGTTGTACTCGGATTGCGAGGGATCAAAGAACGAATAGCCACCCTGGGAGTTGGCGTGCCAGATCTCGACCTTGGCACCGGCAATCGGGGTGCCGTCGACGTCGCGGACCTGGCCGGTCAGCCACATGGTCTCGCCGTCGGTCGCTTCGTCGTCCAGGCGGGCAAAGCCGTCCGCTTCCGGGGCGCCGGCCACGTACAGCGGGCCTTCGATAGTGCGCGGGGTGCC
>NZ_JAKVTW010000086.1 GCF_022489065.1 Vreelandella neptunia
TAAGGCAGTGGGCATAAAGTGCTTACTTGGTCTTGGCTTTAAGGCCGTGAATGACAAATTTAATAAACAGGGTCATGACGTAGGTGGCCCAGCCTGCAGAAGCCAGGATATTAAATAGCAACATTTTAGGCGGCAGCCAGGCACTACCCAGTAATGCTTCCAGCATGATATGGAAGAACATCGCTAGCAGCAGAGGCAGTGCTAGAATATGAATCCACATATCGGTTCGCCGCTTGCGAA
>NZ_JAKVTW010000009.1 GCF_022489065.1 Vreelandella neptunia
TGAAAGAAAATATCTTACCTTTCACTTACCATTCGATAGGTTCGCCTGCCCAGTCCCAGAAGCTACCTGTATCGTCGGGTGTGCGCTTAGCTATGACCTTGATTAATTGTTCAGCAACAAAGCCGGTAGCGAATAGTTTCTCGGAGGGGACGCGGGCTTGAAACGGCTTTGATAGAGTGGTGTCAGTAGTGCCTGGGTGTAAACAGAGCACAATAGATTGCTTATTAAGTCTAGAGAGCTCAATGGCTGCCGTTTTCATCAGCATATTATGTGCAGCTTTACTGGCACGATAGCTGTACCAACCGCCATATCCATTGTCAGTGATAGACCCAACACGTGCGGAAAGAAAGGCAATAATGGCAGGATGCTTGCCTTGTAGGGATGGCTTTAGAGCGGCGAGTAGCAGGGCTGGAGTTGCCGCATTTATATGCATTACTTGAGCAAAGGCTGTTTCATCCAACTGCTCTAAGCGCTTTTCTGGCTGTACGCCCTGGGCCTCTTCATGAAGCAGCCCTATCGCATTAAAAAGCAGATGAACAGGTTGGCCATCTACTCTTTTACTAAGCGTTTCGCGCCCCGCGCTGGTAGTGATATCTGCCACTATCGTGTCGAGTTTGGGGTGTTCGAAAGCTATTGGGGAGCGGCTGACCGCAATCACATTCCCTGTTTGTGAGGCTGAAAGCAGGCTTTGCAGTATAGCGCTGCCAATCCCGCCGTTGGCGCCTGTCACAATGGCAATGAAGTTTTTAGGAAGATGAGGCAGCATTAAAACTCCAATAATGGACGATCTTGTCCTCATTGAAGCGCTTTGTACAGAGTTTGTCTATGATTGATTGTTAGGCAGAGGCGTTAATACGACCCGGCTGAGCGCTATTACGGCCATCGGGCTTGTAGAGTGTTTTTTCTGCAATTTGACGAATGTAATCAAGCATGGCCTGATTATGTTTCATTCGCACTGACAGCATTTGTCCCGTTAGCTCGTTCATGCGTGAAGCGCGCTCACTTTTTTCAAGTAAGCTTTCCCATGCTGTTTGACAGCCAGCATCCTGAGCTGCTGATCTAGCGCCGATCGCACCTTCATCATAACCGAGACGTGTTTGTACATTGCGTCGCACGGTTTCAATTCGCTCTAGCTCGGATAATATTGACTGCTTATCGAGTGCGATTTGAGTTAACGCATCACCGTCAATGTCGCCATGCGTCAAAAGGTTTTGCTCGTTGGACAACAGTGAAATCAACGCATCAAGGCGCTGCTGTTGGTCAGTAAGCAAAGATGCAAGGCTCATTTAAAGCGCCCCTTATAAATCTTTAAGATTGGCAATTAGACCCTCAGCAATTCGGTCTGCGCGCATTTCCAGCCGCCCTTCGCGAATAGCATCGCGGATCTCGTCAACTTTTGCGGTATCGATATCTTGAGACTCATCAATACTTGATTGACTTAGTTGGGTCGATTCACGTGCAGTACCGCCCGGTGTTGCTGGCGTTACGCTGTCAGCTTTTTGGGTTTCATCCCGCTGCTGAGTTTGGTTCGAGCGTAATAGCGAATTAATGTTATCAATTTTCACGTTGTCTGCCTCATCGTCAACGTCGATGCGCTTGGCGCTTAGTATAGTAACTATCGGCAGTGCTGGAGAGAACTTTAGGCGGTGAGCTAGAAATCCACTACTAAAATACCTTCGCTAGCAACGCGCGCTGTCATGATTTCCCGTGAACCGAAACGAACCCTTACTTGGTCACCAAGAGCACCGCTTTCCAGAGCTTCGCCTTCTCGTGAAACACGGAAAGCGGATCCTTGGGCTATGACAGTAACGCGCTGGCCGCGTTCAATTAGGTCAGGCGCTTGTAAGTACTGAGCCAAAAAAGCGCTGCCGCTACGAATTGAGCGTTGAGCTACTTTACCAACGATGTCCTCTTCCGCAGTCAATGCTTGAGCTGAAAGGTCGCCCAGGTTGCCACCCCGCTCGCTGAGCATGTTAGAGGTAATTAGCGTACCTCGCTCAATATCTCGTGCGGCCACCACATAATTGCCAATGACATCGATTTGAGCTTGTAAATAGCGGACTTGTCGACTGCCTTCACCGCATCGTACACCAACAGAAACTCTTCCCAAGGGGGCCTGATTCGCATTAGGTAAGAAAGGTTCTGGTTGAACGCATTCAGGTAAGTGCGGCGACGGGGGGCGAAGGTCAATGACGACTTCCTCGCCTAACGTCTGAGTTTCTTCATACAAAAATTGATGTACCTGCTGCATAAGGTAATCATCATTTGCATTGGCGTTATATGAAGCAGTTATGCCTGCAAAAATGATCAACACAGCCCAGAAAGGGTGTTGGCTTAGCTGAGTAAAGCGATTGCGTCGCATGGGATGAGGCCGCTTGCTGGGGAGCAAAGAAAGGAGAGTCATTAGAATAACCGCTCAACAAGTGTAACGAAAAGGTAGCAGTCGTATCACGCGAAATGCTGGTAGAAACGCCAGCTGTTCCATGCTTTAGGCTGACAGCTACGGACGTATTCTTCATCATCAACAAAATCCATTTTATTTTTTGCCTCAACGCGAGGGTCGGCATGATTGATCAACTGGAATCTGCCTTTAATTTTCACCAGCAGGCCGTGAGTTTACGACAATCACGACATGAAGTGTTGGCTGCTAATATCGCCAATGCCGATACGCCAAACTATAAAGCGCGTGATATTGATTTTGCTAGTGAGTTAAAAAAAGCAGTAGACGGTGCTCAGAGTGTATCGAGTAATGCCGGGGGTGGTCTCACACTGGCAAGAACCGCAGGAAGCCATATTGCTGGAGAAGGCCCTGCATGGCGCGGAACTGGCAATACAGATTTACTTTACCGCATCCCCGATCAGCCTAGTTTGGATGGTAATACGGTTGATATGGATCGTGAGCGCACGCAGTTTGCTGATAACGCAGTACGTTATCAGGCGGGGCTCACTATGCTCAACAGTCGTATTCAGGGGCTGAAAAACGCCATGCAGCCTGAATAACCTAGGCCTGATTCGTGAGGAGTTAACAAATTATGTCGATGTTTTCTGCGTTTGATATTGCCGCTTCGGCAATGAGCGCCCAATCTCAGCGAATGAACGTTACCGCTAGCAATATGGCGAATGCCGACAGCGTTGCCGGACCCGATGGTGAAACCTACCGGGCAAAACAGGTCATGTTTGAGACTCAGGCACAAGGCAATCGCTATGGCGTTGGCGGTGTACGAGTCACCGAAGTGGTGGAAGACGACTCACCACTGCGTATGGAATACATGCCTAACCATCCGGCAGCGGATGAGGAGGGCTACGTGGCAAAACCCAATGTTGAGCCCGTACATGAAATGGTCAATATGATTTCGGCCTCACGCTCCTATCAGGCCAACATTGAAGTCTTTAATACCAGTAAGCAAATGTTAATGCAGACGCTTTCGCTGGGTGAGGGGTAAACCATGAATATCGATACTAGCGTATTGAGTAACGTAAATGGCGGCGGCGCTAATGGTCTTTCCGCGCGTCAATCCGATGAGCTGCGTGAAAGCTTTATGACGCTGTTGATCACCCAGCTGCAGAACCAAGATCCGCTCAATCCGATGGAAAACTCGGAGATGACTTCGCAGCTAGCGCAGATCAATACAGTAAGCGGTATTGAAGAGTTAAATAGCACGCTGGAAGGCATTACTAGCCAAATGGATGCCAATCAAGCTCTGCAAGCGAGCGGCCTAATCGGCAAAGGCGTTATGGTGTCTGGTAAGGATATTTTAGTAGAGCAGGATGACGAAGGGAATTCCTATACGACGCCCTTTGGTATAGAGCTGACCCAACCTGCAGCGAATGTTAAAGCGACCATCGTGGGTGAAGGTGGTCAAGTCATTAAAACTCTTGACCTAGATGGACTAGATGAAGGTATTCAATCTTTCCAATGGGATGGAAAAAATGATCAGGGCGAATCGGTTGCCAGTGGCCGCTATTCGGTTCAATTAGAAGCGACTGACGCTGAAGGCGAAAAAATCGAATCTACAGCCTTGCAGTACGCCGTAGTAAACAGCGTTACGCCTAATGATAGCAGTGGCAGCGTTCGGCTGGATTTAGGCGCTATCTACGGCCAAATCAGCCTGAATGACGTTAAACAAATTCTTTAACTATTAATTAAAACCTGTATTTAATTAAACACAGCTTTCTTAGGGGAACAGCATGAGTTTTTCACAAGCACTCAGTGGTCTAAACGCTCAGCAGCAAAAATTAGGCGCCGTTGGTAATAACATTGCCAACTCGCAAACAGTCGGTTTTAAAAGTTCTAACGTACAGTTTGCCGATGTGTATGCTGAGTCCCGCATAGGGCTCGGTGTTCGCACCGCTGCCGTGCAGCAGAATTTTGGCCAAGGTAATGTTGAGTCAACTAACCGCAATATGGATTTGGCGATTTCGGGCGAAGGCTTCTTCCGTTTTCAACAGCCTAATGGCGAAGTGGGTTATTCGCGTAATGGCCAGTTGACCATGACGGCTGATGGACGCTTAGTGAATGCCCAGGGTGCCCAGATCATGGGTTATGGGGCCGATGCTGAGGGCAACGTACAGGCCGGTGGCAATGTTCAGCCGTTGAACGTTCCAGCGGGAGACTTGGCCGCTAATGCAACCACTGAACTAGCTGTATCTTTAAATTTGGATTCAGGACAGCCTGTTATTGGTGCTGCTTTTGATGCAAATAACGCCAATACCTATAACTACTCTACTAATGCAACCGTATTTGATTCACAAGGTAATGCACGGAACCTCTCTTTGTATTTTACCAAAACGGGCGAAAATCAGTGGGCCGTGAATGGGCGCATGTCGGGTGGGCCTGCTGATGGTAATACCTATGACGTTGGTCTAGGCACCTTATCATTTAATCAGAATGGTACATTAGCTACCGATGGTTCGGATGATGCTGTATTTGATGACGTTACTTTTCCGGCTGGTGAGTTTGGGGACGGCAACCCGTTCGAAGCGTTAAATATTGCAATGAGCTTTGAGGGCTCGACGCAATTTGCAAATGACTCAACCGTTAACGATACGACTCAAGACGGCTATACCTCTGGATCATTAGTTGGCGTCACCATCGAAAATGATGGAACCGTCATGCGTAACTACTCCAATGAACAGTCGCTTGCAGCAGGCCAGATAGCACTGGTTAGCTTCCGTAATCCTGAAGGATTGAAGCCTGAAGGCGATAACCTTTGGACCGCCACTGGTGCCTCAGGCCAAGAATTGGTAGGCGCAGCAGGTACGGGTCTGCGTGGCATGATTGAGGCGAGTGCCGTTGAAACCTCCAATGTCGATATGGCCCGTGAGCTAGTCGATATGATTGTTGCCCAGCGCGCGTATCAGGCTAACTCACAAACGATCAGTACTCAGGACGAGCTCCTGCAGACCATTATTAACCTTTAATAATCGGTCATTGGGTTAAGGAGTAAGTACCGTGGATCGAATGCTCTATACCGCCATGAGTGGTGCCAAGAACAGTATGGATCAACAGTCGGTGGTGAGTAATAACCTATCGAATGTCACTACTACTGGTTTTCGTGCGCAGCTACAGGCCGCTCGCTCCGTGCCCGTGCAGGGAGAAGCTTTGCTGGCCACGCGTACCTCAGCAGTGACCACCACGCCCGGCAGTGATTTCTCTCAAGGGCCTGTTGAATATACGGGGCGAACGCTTGATGTAGCTATGCAGGATGATGCATGGATGGCCGTCCAGGCTGATGACGGTACTGAAACGTATACACGGCGTGGCGACTTACAAATTGACAGTGATGGTGTTCTGCTTAATGTTGGGCGCCCTGTGATGGGTGAAGGTGGCCCTATCGCTATTCCCCAAGGCGCGCAAGTCTCCATCGGCGCTGATGGTACCATCAGCGCTATACCCGAGGGTGTAGGCCCAGAAGCATTGGTTGAGGTTGGCCGGATCAAGTTGGTGACACCTGTGGAAGGAGCGCTGACGCGCGGTGAGGATGCCCTTTTTCGTGCCCAACCGAATGAAGAAGGTGAGCCTGGCGCCCTGCCCGCTGACGAAAATGCCAAGCTAGTTAGCGGTGCGCTTGAAGGGAGTAACGTTAGCGCTGTTGATGCGATGGTCTCGATGATTGATGTTGCGCGCCGTTACGATATGCAGATGAAAGTGCTCAGTACCGCTGACGAAAATGCCCAGCGAGCCAATGGCATTCTTTCTATTCAAGGCTGATATTGGCCATTCATTGCTGATGATGCTCAGTCGGTAAAGGGAAACTATTCATGATTAAGTCGTTGTGGACAGCTAAAACTGGTTTGGAAGCTCAGCAAACCAAACTAGACGTGATTTCAAACAACCTGGCCAACGTTAGCACCAATGGTTTTAAGCGCTCACGGCCTGTATTTGAAGATTTGCTGTATCAAAATATGCGTCAACCAGGCGCGCAGAACAATATTCAGGATCGCCTGCCCTCTGGAATGCAGGTGGGTACCGGTGTGCGTGCTGTAGCCACTGAGCGCTTGCATACCCAGGGCGGGCTAGAGCAAACAGAAAATTCACGCGATCTAGCTATCAATGGCGAAGGTTTCTTTCAGGTGTTGATGCCAGACGGTACTACTGCTTACACCCGTGACGGTAGTTTCCAGTTGAATGAAAACGGCCAAATGGTAACTGCTAATGGTTATCCAGTAGAGCCTGCTATCTTTTTACCGGCTAACGCGCTGTCAGTAAATGTGGGTGAAGATGGCACGGTAAGCGTTCGCCAGCCAGGTATTGCGTTGGATAATGAAGTGGGACAAATCACTGTCAGTACCTTTATTAATCCAGCAGGCTTACAAAGTATTGGTGGCAATCTCTACCAAGAAACAGGCGCCTCAGGCGCACCAAATGAAAATATGCCGGGAATGAATGGTGCTGGACGTTTGTTTCAAGGCTATGTAGAAACCTCTAACGTCAATGTGGTTGAAGAAATGGTCAATATGATTCAGACCCAGCGAGCCTATGAAATTAATAGTAAAGCCGTATCAACTAGCGATGAAATGTTGGCGCGGTTGAGCCAGCTGTAACGATCGTTACTCATCAGGCTTACTTATAGGTTGCGTTATGCTGGAGTTGCACCACATGTCACGTCGTATTGCGCTAGCGGGTCTGGCGCTTCTAATACTGGTTATCGCCGGGTGTGCTCAAGTTCCAAGAGCCTCCGTGGTGGGTGAGCAGGAGCAGATCAGTATCGTTGATCGTCCTCCACCCATTCCCAATGGGTCTATTTATCAGGCAAGGCAGGGCTATCAACCGCTTTTTGAAGATCGGCGTCCACGCTCGATTGGCGATATTCTGACCATCGTCCTAGATGAAGAAGTTAGCGCGAGTAAAAATTCGCAATCTAATGCAGGTCGAAGTGGCAGCGCTAGCCTTGAATTGGCTCAACTGCCAGACATACTCGATGTACTCGCAGAGTATGGCTACGATATTGCCGGTGCAAATGACTTTACGGGCAGTGGTGGCTCGCAGGCCAACAACTCTTTTACCGGGACGATTACAGTATCGGTATTAGAAGTTATGAATAATGGCAACTTGCGGGTGCGGGGTGAAAAGCAGATTGCCATTAATCAGGGAACCGAATTTATCCGTTTTTCTGGTGTGGTTAATCCTCGCACCATTACCTCGCAAAATACTGTGCCATCTACTCAGGTGGCGGATGCGCGCATTGAGTATGTGGGCGATGGCTATATTAATGAAGCGCAGCACATGGGTTGGTTACAACGTTTCTTCCTAAACGTGTCGCCCTTTTAGTCCCATGTGGAGTGAACTATGACGAGGCTATTAATGGTAAGCCCTTCAAGCATGAGTCGTTCAATATCCCCGCGACTGCGGCCAGTGGTGATGCGTGTATATGGACTCCGTTCATTTACCACCTGGTTTCGCCAGTTGGGCGTGCTAGTACTAATGTGTTTGTTAGCCTTTCCCGCCCAGGCTGAGCGTATTCGCGAGCTGGCCAGTTTTGCCGGGGTACGGGATAACCAACTCGTAGGTTATGGGTTAGTGGTAGGGCTTGACAGCACGGGCGATCAGACGACACAAGCACCCTTCACCAGCCAAAGCCTGACCAATATGCTTTCCCAGCTTGGGGTGACCATACCGGCAGGCACCAATTTACAATTACGCAACGTGGCAGCTGTTATGGTTACAGCTGACCTGCCGCCGTTTTCAAGGCCAGGCCAGCGTTTGGATATTGTTGTTTCCTCAATCGCTAATGCGCGCAGTTTGCGGGGCGGTACACTCTTGATGACACCTTTAAAAGGTGCTGATGGCGATACCTATGCCATTGCCCAAGGCAACATGTTAGTTGGTGGGGCGGGTGCTCAGGCGGGGGGCAGTAGCGTACAAATTAATCAGCAGGCCTCAGGGCGGATCCCCAACGGTGCCTTGGTTGAAAGGGAAGTGCCACTCAATTTGGGGGGCAATGGGGGCATGCTAGAACTGCAGCTCAACGATTCTGATTTTGGCACTGTTCAGCGCATGGTGACGGCAATCAATAATGAGTTTGGTCAATCGGTTGCTTATGCACGTAATGGTCGAGTGATCGCCCTTGATGGTCCTACCGATGACAATGCGCGTGTCAACTTTATGGCCCGTATCGAAAATGTTCAGGTAACGCCCATGGATGCGCCTGCGCTTGTGGTTCTGAATTCACGAACCGGCTCCGTAGTGATGAATGGTGCGGTCACATTACGTCAGGCGGCAGTGGCACATGGTAGCCTATCGATTATGATCGATACTCAATTTGGCGTTAGTCAGCCTGCCCCCTTTGGCCAAGGTGAAACAGTGGTAGTGCCTGATGCGGATATCGAAATTGATCAGCAAGAGGCCTATTTACAAATTGTAGAAGGGGCGCAGCTTAACGAAGTGGTCAATGCATTGAATGCGTTAGGCGCTACACCGCAGGATTTAATGTCGATTTTGGAAGCATTAAGAGCATCAGGTTCACTGCGCGCTGAGTTGGAGGTCATTTAATGAGCGCTAATGACATGACCAGCCAGTTCGCCTTAGACATGAGCGGCTTTCAGCGGCTTCAGCACACTGCTCGGGTCGACCCGGAAGCGGGCGTACAAGGTGCTGCCCAGCAGTTTGAAGCGCTCTTTATTCAGATGATGATGAAGAGTATGCGTGATGCGACGCCTAGCTCAGAGCTAATGAACAGTAGCGCGACGGATACCTATCAATCGATGCTGGATCAACAGTGGTCGCAAGTGATGGCCTCGCGTGGAATGGGGCTTGCTGATGTCCTCGTCGAGCAACTTGAGCGCCAAGGTGCCATCTCAAAAACGCAACCAGATGCAGATCAAGAGCTGCAAGCATTGATAGCTGGCATTCCGCGTGGCACGCCACGGGTGCTCGATGAATCCTATGCGGCTAATTCAAATGCCATAGGAACAGAAAGACAGCAAGGCAGTGGTCGCTTCTTGTCCGAGCTAGAAGCCATTCGCCAAGGTGTGGAAGCTAGCATAAAAGTAGATGAACCAATACTGCCACAGCAAGGGCCAAACGCGTCGGGTCAGGTAGGCCAATTCATCCAAACACTTGCTGCACCGGCCCAGGCTGCCAGTAATAATACTGGTGTTCCTGCCGAGTTGATTTTAGCCCAAGCGGCGCTTGAAACAGGCTGGGGGCGGCACGAAATCGCCACTCCAAATGGTAATAATAGCCATAATTTATTTGGTATCAAAGCGGGTCGCCATTGGCAGGGCGAAACAACCGATATAGTGACTCATGAATATATCAATGGTCGACGTACACAGGTTGTCGATACTTTCCGAGTCTATGAGTCCTATGAGCATGCCTTTACCGACTACGCTGGCTTAATTGGTAATAATCCTCGCTATGCCGGTGTTGTCCAGGCGCCGAATGCCGAGCAAGCGGCACGCGAGCTGCAGCGGGGTGGATACGCCACGGATCCGCGCTATGCGGACAAGCTAGTGGCCGTAATGAAGACAATGGGTCCGATTAGTGCCGGGAGTAACTTCCTGGCAGATTCTCGCTAGCCCTTTCCTCAAGTTTTTCTGCGCAGTGCCGATAATTATAGAAGATATAGGTATCGGCCTAAGGAATTGAACCATGAGCATGTTTTCGATCGGGTTAAGCGGCCTTAATGCTGCGCAGAATGCCCTGAATACAAGCAGTAATAATATCAGTAATGTGTACACGCCCGGCTATAATCGTGAGCTTGCGCAGCTTGGCGAAGGTAGCTCTGGTAGTGGCGGCGTTAAGGTCAACGATATTGAAAGGCAATTCAATACCTACGTTGCCAATCAATTAAATAGCGCAAAGACGCAGTCGAGTGCATTAAATATTTACTATAATCAAGTAACGCAAATTGATAATCTGTTGGCAGACCGCGCAGCAGGCTTAGCGCCTCTCATGCAGGGTTTTTTCTCATCCTTAGAAGACTTGGCCAGTTCGCCATCTGATCCGGCGGCTCGTCAGGGCGTGCTGGGTACAGCTAATACGCTGAGCTCTCAGTTCCGCTCCTTCGATGGCTATCTGCAAGATATGCAGAGCAACATAAACAGCCAGATTAAAGATGAAATTACCCAAATCAATAATACTGCTCAGCAAATTGCAGGATTAAACAAAGAGATTTCTTTAGCGCGTGCGCGTACTGGCGAGGCCCCCAATAGCCTGCTAAACCAGCGTGATCATATGGTTTCCGAACTCAACGAGCGCATGGATCTTCGCCTGAATGTGCAGGATGGCAAAACTTATAACATCAGTTTGCCCAATGGTCAGCCGCTAGTCACAGGTACTAACTCATTTCAGTTGGAAGCGATGCAGGCCGATTATGACCCCCAGCGCACAGTGGTCGGATATCGCGATGGTGGTGGCAATTTAGTCCAATTAGACGAATCGACACTGACAGGTGGCTCATTAGGCGGACTGATGTCTTTTCGTTCAGAAACCTTAGATAAAACCCAGAACCAAATTGGTCAACTGGCGGTTTCTCTGTCCATGGCTTTTAACGAGCAGCACAAATTAGGCGTGGATTTGGACGGCGCACAGGGCGAAGACTTCTTTAATGTACGTACCCCACAAAGCTACGCCAATAGTAATAATACTGGTGATGCAGAGCTCTCGGTAGCTTTTGACGCTAACAGCATTGATCAGCTTAAAGCGACCGACTACACGGTACGCTTTGAGGCGGATGAGCCACAGATCTTTCGTAAAGATAGCGGTCAACAACTAGGAGCCGAGGATTTTACCTGGGATGGCGCAGAGAGCACGCTGTCATTTGGTGGTGTAATACTGAGCTTCAATGAACAACCGGATAATGGCGACAGTTTTGAAATCCAACCGGTGCGGCGTGCCGCTAATGGCATGGAAACCAACATTGCTGATGTAGATAAAATAGCCGCTGGTGACGCAGGATTTGACGGTGAAGAGGGTAGCCCGCTTAATTCATTTAAGAGTACGGGGAATTTAGATGTCAGCAACTTAAGTACTTCTCCAGTGGCTTTTTCTGAGAATAAGAAATATCAACTGGCGGTGGATTCAGAAGGTACGTTAACACTCACGCCTGCAGCAACGATCAGCGTTAACGGCGACCCCTTCGATCCGGCTGAAGATAAGTTGGCCGCTGGGGAGACGGTTGTTATTGATGGTATCAGTTTTACTCTTGATGAACTCCCAGACGAGGAGGCGACCCTAACTGTCACCCAAAATATCATAGCTGCCTCTGGCGATAACCGAAACGCCCTGGCGTTGCAAAACCTGCAAACTCAATCGATTGTTGGCGGTAGTGCTTCGGTAACTGGTGCCTACGCGTCGATAGTTAGTGATGTAGGTAACCGTACTAATATCACACAAGTTAACTTAGACGCTCGCCAAGGTCTCACGGATCAATTACGTGCGGTGCAGCAGTCAGAGTCAGGGGTTAATCTTGACGAAGAAGCCGCAAACTTGATTCGTTACCAACAATACTATCAGGCCAATGCGCGTGTGATTGACACCGCAGGAACGCTGATGGACACCATCTTGAACCTGCGCGGTTAATTCGGGAGCTTAAGTGATGCGTATTAGTACCGTTACCATGTTCGAGCAAAGCACGGCGTCTATGAATCGCCAGCAGAGTGACCTGATGAAGGTCAGTCAGCAGATAGCTAGCGGTCGACGCGTAGTGAATCCATCTGACGATCCGCAAGCAGCATCGCGGGCAGTTGGCGTTGATCAGGCCAAAGCGGTTACCGAGCAATATTCTGACGCACGGATTTCGGCGCGTAATTCGCTATCGCAGAGCGAGAGCATTTTAAACAGCGTTAGTGATGCAGTAACCAGTGCCAAAACTTTGTTGATCCAAGCATCAAGTGACACCTTAAGTGACGTGGATCGTGAATCAATCGCCAGCGAGCTCAAAGGCGTTTATGAAACGATGTTAGGCCAGGCTAATGCCACCGATGGCAATGGTCGGTATTTGTTTGGTGGTTATAAAGATAATGCGCCCCCGTTTGTTAAAGATGCCGAGGGCAACGTGCAGTATCAGGGCGATAGTAATACTCGCGAGCAACGCGTGGATGCCTCGCGGCTGCTGCCGGTTAACGATAATGGCGAGACTATCTTTAAGAGTGTTCCTAGTGGTGCTGGGTACGTAGCGGAAGCCAAGCGTGAAGATGGTTCTCTTAACGAGGGTAATGTGACGTTCGGAGGCCCGCAAATACGCGATGTAGGCGACGCAAACTATGGAGAAGACTTTCGTGTCACCTTTACAAGCGATAACGAATTCAATATTGAAACATTCGATGGTACGGACTGGAATGCTGTTCAAACAGATGTTTACACTGGCGATCAGGACGGCTCAGCTCAGCAGGTGAGCTACGCTGGCGTAACGCTTACTCTTCAAGGAGCGCCTGTCGCTGGCGATTCAATTCTTGCGTCGCAAGCGGGTAGTGATCAGCGTGAGCCTGATCTTTTCCGTACTATGGAAGAGGCTATCCGCGTATTGGAAAACCCTGCTGACACTGCCACCAAGAAAGCGGATCTGCGTAATACCCTAAACACGGCCATGCGCGATCTGGACAACAGCCTAGACAACGTACTGACCGTACGCGCCTCAGCAGGCGCTCGTTTGAATGAGCTTGATGTGATTGATGCGGTCGGTAGCAATCGTATGCTGAACTATGAACAGACGCTGTCTGATTTAGTCGACCTTGATTACGCCGAAGCTATCTCTGAGTACAGCTTGCGCCAAGTAGGCATGCAGGCGGCGCAAAAAGCGTTTGTCGATATTAAAGGTTTATCGCTGTTTAACTATATGTAAAAAACATTTAGTTCTTACACGATTTACGGAAATCCCCATGCTTCTTATAAAGCATGGGGATTTTAGGTTAAGGGGGCCATTGTTTCGATGAGAGTTTGGAGAAAATCCAATCCTTGAGTAAATAACCGCTGCAGAAATCGGCTGATGTCGGTCATTAGTACCATCATTAATATCAGCCCCACAATAAGAGAGGTAGGAAAGCCGATATTAAAAACCGTGAGCTGAGGAGCGGAGCGGTTCAGTATGCCCAGTGCCAGGTTAATCGTCAGCAGTGAGCCTACTAGAGGGAGTGCCAATAACATGCCGGAAGCAAAAATCGTCCCCCCATAGCGAGCTAGTAAAATAAACGCATCTGGGTTAAGTGTACCAATGCCGATGGGCAGCGTTTGGAAGCTCATAATCAACGTTTCAAGCACCATTAAATGGCCGTTCATCGCTAAAAACATGAGCAGTGTAATCATGTACAGAATACGCGATAGCACCATAATATTGGTGCCGCTCGAGGTATCAAAAAAGCTCGCAAATGCCAGGCCCATTTGCAGGCCGATAAAATCCCCCGCCGCTTGAACAACCGCAAACATAATGTGCATAACGAGACCCATTGCCAAGCCTATCAGGATCTGTTCGATTATAATCCCGACGCCCGCCCAGGACATGACGGCGATCTCTGGCATGGCCGGAAGAATGGGCGCAATCACAATGGCAACGAGGGCAGCAAGGCCCACTTTGGCTTGATTAGGAACACTGGAGTGTCCCCATAGGGGCGAAGCTGCCATAAAGGCAGTAATGCGAGCAAACGGCCACAAAAAAGCCACCAACCACCCTTGCAGCTGCGCGAAAGTGACTTCGACCATAACGCTACATCACCATGCTGGGGATGTTAGTAAATAGCCGGTGAGTAAAGTCGGTTATCAAACCAATCAGCCAAGGCCCAGCTAACACCAGAACGGCAAACACGGCCAGAATTTTAGGAATAAAGGTTAGCGTCATTTCATTTATCTGGGTCGCGGCTTGAAACAGGCTGATGATAAGTCCGGTAAACAGGGCCGCCAGCAGCATAGGGCCAGCAAGCAAAAGTGTTACACGCATGCCTTGGTAAGCAATGCTCATCACCATTTCGGGGGTCATAGCGAAATCCTCTGTGCCGTATAAAACGACGCGGCCTATATCATGTAAAAGCTTTCTGCCATTGAGCCAATAATAAGCTGCCAACCATCCACCAAAATGAACAGCATTAGCTTAAACGGCAAGGAGATAGTGATAGGGGGAACCATCATCATCCCCAGCGCCATAAGGGTACTCGCGACGACGAGATCGATGATCAAGAACGGAATAAAAATAGTAAAACCAATTTGAAAAGCGGTTTTCAGTTCGCTAGTAACAAAGGCAGGCAGCAAAACACGCATAGGCAACTCTTCTGGTCCTTGCATAGGGCCAACATCCGCCAAGCGAACGAACAGAGCCAAGTCCGGCTCCCGGGTTTGGGCAAGCATAAATTCTCGAAATGGATCTTGGGCAAGTAGCAAAAACTCTTCAAAATTAATCGTTTCGTTAGTTAGTGGTACCCAGGCATTGTCATATACTTGTGCTAGTACTGGCGACATAATAAAAAAAGTTAAAAATAGCGCGATTCCTAACAGTACTTGATTAGGCGGCGTAGCCTGTGTGCCCATTGCCGTACGCAGAAGGCTCAATACGATGATGATGCGGGTAAAGCTCGTCATCATCAGTAGCATGGAAGGTAAAAATGCTAACGAGCTTAGAAACAGCAGCGTTTGCAAAGAGAGCGACCACTGCTGCCCACCGTCGTCTAATGGCTGTGAAACAAACCCGGGTATTTGTTGAGCATGCGCTGGGAAAGCTATGAAGCAAACCACAATCGCGCAAATCAGCCATAGCCATCGCTGGCCATCGCGCTTAAACATAGAGTGCTTAGAAATAGGCTGCTGAATAGAACAGGGCCAAGAAAGGTGCATCCATTGCCTCATGGCGTCTGATGTGGATCGGAGGGAGGGGATGGCTCTTTACGCTTGCTAGCGGCTATCGCTTTGGATAGACGTCGTGCAAAGCGGGAAGATGAGGGAGAGGAAGCTATGGATTGGCGCTCTTCTGGCGCTGGACGTTCGTGTAGCTTAGTAATCCGCCCCCCTCCAACACCCACGACTAACCAAGTATCCTCCACTTCAACAATCACAATACGCTCACGATTGCCCACCGCCGTACTACCTACGATACGCAAATGGGCGCCATGGCGAGTGCTATGATTGCTCCACCGCTTTAAAAGCGCTGTACAGAGTAAGATAATTGCAATAACAAGTGCCAAGGCGGCCGCCGTCTTGCCAAGTACAGCCATCCCTATCAATGCTTCGCCACCATTACCTAGCGCATCTAAAGAGCCGTTCTGAGACGCCGTGGTTGTAACACTCATCGGTTCAATTTGTGGATACGTTCGGAAGGTGTGACAATTTCCGTAATGCGAATCCCATATTTATCTTCAATAACAACGACTTCCCCTTGGGCGATTAAGTAGCCATTAATTAAGATATCCATCGGCTCACCGGCGAGGCCTTCAAGCTCAATGACTGAGCCTTGCGCTAACTCAAGCAATTGTTTAATGGTTAGCTTGGTGCGACCTAATTCCACGGTGAGTTTCACCGGGATATCCATGATCATCTCAAGCTCACGCGCCTGCGAGGAACCGCTATCAGGGCTTAACGGGCGGAAAACATCATCACTCGCTACTTTGGCATCGGGCGCTTTAGATTCTGGCTCGGAAGCTGCCGCAGCCTCTTCGCTCTCTTCAGCCGCTTCCTGCTCTGCCATGGCGGCCGCCCACGGATCTTCCTCTTCGCTGGCAGCATCGGCACTGGAGGTGGTGTCTTCTTGCTCGGACATGGCATCCGCCCAATCGTCTTCAGAGACGTTCTGATTAGGCTTATTGGGATCAGTCATGCTTTGGATTCCTTGGCTTTCTGTCGCGTAGGCACTTTAACGAATTCTTTAGAAGATGCATTGTTCATAGCAGCATGGTCGATCAGATGTAATACCCTCAGCGCATGCTGCTTACGTTGACTGCCGTACTCACACTGCATAACGGGCACACCATCAACACTGGCAGTGATAGAGCTCGGGATGTCTAGTGGAAGTACGTCGCCTTTCTTCAACCCCATGACATGGGCGATGCGGCTAGGTATCTGAGCAAATTCTGCGATTAACTCTACTTCTGATTGGCGTAGCTCGCTAGCCATGCGGCGCGACCAGCTGCCATCTTGGTCGTGGTTGCTGTCATTGATCGGGTTGGCGAGTAGGTCACGCAACGGCTCGATCATGGCGTAAGGCATACATATCTGGAAATTGCTTGATAGGTTGCCAACTTCAATATTGAACTTAGTATTTACCACAATTTCATTGGGTGAATTGGTGATGTTGGCAAATTTGGACTGTACCTCTGAGCGCAAAAAGCTCACATCTAGTGGATAAACCACTTTCCACGCTTCTTGATAAGCATCGATAGCAAGATTCAGTAGGCGTTGGATAATACGCTGTTCAGTATTGGTAAATTCGCGACCATCTGATTTAGTGACAAAACGGCCATCACCACCAAAAAGGTTATCAACCACCATAAAAACGAGGTTAGGTGGGAAAACCACAAGCGCAGAACCCCGCAGTGGCTTCATTGACACAATATTTAAGTTGGTCGGTACGGGGACATTGCGAGAAAACTCGCTAAAGCTTTGATAGCGTACTGACTCTACTGTGATGTCGGCACTACGGCGTAACAGGTTAAACAGCCCGTTACGGAAGTAACGAGCGAAACGCTCATTAATGAAATCTAGCGCATGTAAGCGCTCACGAATCACGCGATGCTGGGTCGCCGGATCGTAAGCGCGGATGCGCGGTTCATCTTGTGGTTGGGAAGATGAAGACGATGGTTCATCGTCTCCGCTAACGCCCTTTAGCAGGGCATCAATTTCTTCCTGGGACAGTAGATCGTCCTGTGACATGAACGGCTCCAGTTCCCGAGGTTATTGCACAATAAATTCAGTGAATAAAACTTCACGCAAATCAAGCGGCGGCTGATTTTCCGTTAACGGCACGTTTAGGCGATCAACAATTGCCTGAGCAAGCTGCTGTTTACCTTCCGTTGAGGTCAGTTCATCTGCCTGCTTGCCGGATAGCAACATGAGCAAACGGCTACGCACTTGAGGCATATGCTCTTCAAGAATAGCTCTACTTTCATCGTTCCCGACGCGAAGGGTTACGCCTGTATAGAGCAAGCGTGAGCCATAGCTGTCATCGGCGAGATTGACGGTAAAGGGGTCAATACGCATAAAAATAGGCGGCTCACGCTCCATTGCTTGCTGTAACTCCGCGTTTTCTGTACTGCCATCACGCTGGTCGATAACCATATAAATAGCTGCCGCTGCGCCTGCTGACGACAGCAGTACCAAGATAATCATTATCCAGAGCAGCTTTTTAGACCCACCGCTTTTTTCTGCCATTTGCGATTCCTGTGAACTCCATGCGTATCACTAACAAAGCATTATGCCTAAAGCGCATGCTGGTGATGAAATGAACAGGCTCGTTTGGCAAGCCTATCTTTTGGTTTAGTTATCTGGTGTGCTCGGAACCAGAATAATCATATAAATCTTGCTGGCGATGATTAAGCGTAGAGATCGACCCGCCCGTCCATTATCAGAGGGCTGCTTTCAGAGTCTAGGGGAAGTGCTTCTCCCAGGGTCTCATCACCACCGTTACTGCGTGCCCCTGTGCCTCGGTTACCACCTGATTGAGCAAAAGCTTGCGCATTAGGGTTTTGTTGCTCGCCTACCGATGTTTCGCCTAACGAAACACCTTGCTCAGCCAACGCTTCCCTTAGTTGAGGTATTGCTTGTTCAAGTACTTGGCGAACCTGAGCATGGGCAGACAAAAAGTGTGCTTGTGCACCCTGCTCACCAAATTTGAGAGAGATAGAGAGTGGCCCTAGCTCGGCAGGGTTCAATTGCATTTGGACATGTTGTTCGCCCCCGCGCTGGGAAATTTGCACTAACTGCTGACCTAGTTGTTGTGGCCAGGCAGTACTGGTAAAGGGCGTTGATAAGGTAGCGGGTGTCGGCGAAACCGAAGGCGTAAACCCTTGTGCAGATGGCGCTGATGCTAGCGGGCCACTGCCAGTCGCTAGTGAGAATCCAGTAAGTAAGTGCTCGCCAGCCTGAGTTCCTTTAGGTGCTCCCTCCTGTGTCATTAGAGCCCCCATCAGAGCTTCGCTGCTGATCTGTGGCGCAGCGCCGACAGAAGTATTACCCTGAGCATACAAAGTATCAGGCTGTGCTTTTGGTGCTACCTGAGCCTCAATGGTGGGTGTGCTGGCACTGCTCAAGCGAACGTTATCTACAGGTAACGGTTGAGATTTCTGTTGCTGACTTACTACTACATGAAGCGCTGTAACAAGTTGCGCGGCTTCCGTTTGATTAATATCTAGATGTTGGGTGATGGCTTCAAGCAAAGCCGGGTTGATTGGTGTCGCAGTGCCGGTCTGTGTGTCGCCCTCGGCGAAAGATGCCATTAGAGCAAGGCGAGCGGCTATTTCGTCGAGAGGCGAATTACCCCCCTCGCTTAGCGTAGGCGTATTTAATCCGGCATCTGATGTCGGCGATTGGAGCTGTGCCAACAGTTCAGATAAATCACTCGCACTGACGTCAAGACCCAGTGCTTCTAGGGCAGCACTTAAACCCTCAACGTCTCCGCCTAATGCATCCGCTAAGAGGTCGCTGAGCGCTTCTTGCCCCAGCTGTGCTGGCTGTGAAGTCGTTTGTGGAGAACCCACCTCTCCAAGCATGGAGGCTGAGAAGCGTTGGGCATCAGAGGCTTGTAAAAGCGCCTGCTGAAAAAAACCGTTGGCTGAGTCTTGCCGGCTGAAGGTGCCTTGAGACTGTGTCTGAGGCGAACTTTGGCTGGCCGTAAGCAACTGGTGAATGTTCATATTCAGTTCCCTGGCACCGCTAATGCGGAGTGTCGTTATGCTGACGAGCCATGCGGCTCGTCACCAAATCATCGTTAGTTTTTTGTTCATGACGCTCGCTGCGGCGGTGCTCTTCTAACAGTCGACGCGACGCCAGTGTATCGTAGGAAGAGAGCTTGCGCTGCTCTTGTTGCCAGTTCTTTTGACTCTGCTGAACGCTTGCCTGCTGCGCTGCTAATGCTTGGCGGGCACGACTCAGCGCGGCATCTAAAGAGGCTAGAAACTGTTGATAATTGTACATGGTGGCAGGATCAATGCCGTCACTCATGGCCTTCTGCAAGCGCTCAGCGTACTCCGCTCGGTAGTTCAGCAGTGACTGTAGTTGAGCGGTAGTTTGTTGCTCTGTTTGTCTTTCTTGGGCCAGTACTTTGCCCGCTTGGTCGCGTGCGCCTCTGGCTAAGTCAGTTAGCATTTCGAGTTGCGATGTACTCATGTGCGCCCTCCAACCAGCGAGTGCAGCGCTTGGCGAGACTCTGCAAGCGTTGCGCTCTCATTAATATTTTGCTGTAGAAAACGTTCAAGAGAGGGGAAGCGGTTTACCGCTTCGTCTAGCTGCGGGTCGTGGCCTGGGCTGTAGGCTCCGACGCTGATAAGGTCACGGTTACGCTGATAGCGCGAAAATAGCTGCTTGAAGGCTCGCGCCTCCTGAAGCTGTTCCGTTGAGGTAATAGAGGTCATTGCCCGGCTGATAGACGCTTCAATATCGATTGCCGGATAATGACCGGCTTCCGCTAATGCTCTTGATAGCACAATGTGTCCATCTAGGATGGCGCGAGCAGCATCCGCAATAGGATCCTGTTGATCATCACCTTCAGTAAGCACGGTATAAAAAGCCGTTATGGAACCACCTCCACGTTCAGCGTTACCTGCGCGCTCGACTAAGCTTGGAAGCTTGGCAAACACTGATGGTGGATAGCCTTTGGTGGCGGGTGGCTCACCAATGGCCAGGGCAATTTCCCGCTGGGCCATGGCATAGCGAGTCAGTGAATCCATAATCAATAAGACATTGCGACCCTCATCGCGGAAGCCTTCCGCCAAACGGGTCGCATAAGCAGCGCCCTGCAAGCGTTGCAGTGGGGATGTATCGGCGGGTGCCGCAACCACAACGGCACGCCTTCGACCCTCAGGCCCTAAAATATTATCGATAAAGTCCTGTACTTCCCGGCCCCGCTCACCAATCAAGCCAACTACAATCACATCGGCCTTGGTATAGCGTGCCATCATGCCCAACAATACCGATTTACCCACCCCAGAGCCTGCAAAAAGACCCATCCGCTGCCCTCGACCCACGCTAAGCAACGCATTGATAGCGCGTATGCCAACATCAATTTGTGCCTCAATAGGCGCGCGCGAAAGTGGGTTAAGAGAGGGCGTGCTGAGTGTCGCACGCGGGATTTCTTCGATATTTTCGCGGTCGTCAAGCGGGTTGCCGTTACCATCAAGCACACGGCCAAGCAAACCTTCGCCCATGGGGAAACGTCGTGCACTGTTGCTGCCGCCTTCATCCAATGGAGATACGCGTGCGCCAGGCATGAGTCCTGAAACTTCTTCCAGCGGCATCAAAAACAATTTGTCTCCGGCAAAGCCAACCACCTCGGCTTCCGCATGCTTGTCGCTATCGGCTAGCCGTCCATCACTACCGGGCAGTTCAATTCGGCATGCGCTACCAACGGCTACCCGCAAACCAACCACCTCTATCACCATGCCCGTCGCACGAATGACGCGGCCGCTATTGCGGTAGCGTGGCAAATGGCTGACGCGTTGTTGCGTGCGTCGCACTGCCTTACTCCAGCGATGTCGATGGGGACAGGTGGTATCTGCCATAGCGTATCCGCCTAGGATGAAGGTACGTTAGAAGTGGCTGGTGAATTAATGCCGCGTTTGCGCAATTGAGCTTGAATAGCCTGCCAGCGGCTTTCAAAAGTAGCGTCAATTTCGCCCTGAGCGCTGGTCACACGGCAGCCGCCACGGGCCAGCTGATCATCAGGCTGCAGTTTCCAGTTGGCCGCCCTAAGCTCATTGCCTAAGTGCTCCTCAACCAAGGTGTGATCATGTGGATTGAGCCAAAGGCGTTGTTGACCCACTAAAGGCGGCTCGGTATGCAGCAGCTCGCGCACAATCGCTAAAATCTGCTCAGGCGTTTCATGAAGTGCATCGCCGGCAAGCTGTTTGCCGGTCGCTAGGGCTAGCTCAACAAGGTCGTGAGCGATGGTGTCATCAATACGTTCCAGCGCATCAGAAAACTGTTTACTGAGTGTTTGCAGCGGCGTAACGGTTAAGCGTATTTGCTCTTGTAATTCCAGGTGTGACTTTTCGGCGGCTTCTGCTAAGCCTTTTTCCATTCCCTCTTCATGGCCCTTCTGAAAGCCTGCTTTATAGCCTTCTTCTTCAGCCTGTAGACGAATGCGATCATGGAGTTCCTGGCGCTCACTCTCTTCACGCTGGCGCGCGAGCTCAGCCGCTTTTTGGGCCGCGTGCACCTTGCGCTGATGTGCCGTGGGCACATCGCGTTCAGCAGTGTGCTCACTGGGCTTAGTCGCTAACTCATCCATTTGCCAGCGGCGCCAATCGCCATGGCGATCAAATTTGGGCGAGTGAGTATTAGACATACTCGTCATCTCCGCCCGCCAGAACGATTTCACCTGAATCGGCTAAACGACGCACGACCTGCAAAATTGCTTTCTGCTCGGTCTCAACTTGAGAGACGCGAATAGGGCCTCGGGCTTCCATGTCTTCACGGACTAAGTCCGCGGCGCGCTGGGACATATTGCGCAAGAATTTGTCCACCAAAGCGTCCTGAGCGCCTTTAAGCGCCACCACCAGCGAGTTGGTGTCGACTTCTTGAAGCACCATCTGAATAGCACGGTTGTCGAGGTCGAGTAGATTCTCGAACAAGAACATTTCGTCGATGATTTTCTGCGCCAAGTCTTCGCTGTGAGCTCGCACAGTCTCGATAGCGGTCTCCTCTTGGGAGGAATTCATCAAGTTGAGGATCTCTGCCGCGGTTCTAACGCCGCCCATTTTGCTGCGCTTGAGATTCTGGCCATCCAGCATGCTGGTGAGCACTTCAGTCAGCTCTTGCAGGGCGGCGGGCTGAACGCCGCTGAACGTAGCGATACGAAGCACCACGTCATTTCGCAGTTTCTCTTCAAATAGTTCCAGAATATCAGACGCTTGATGGCGATCCAGGTGAACCAGGATCGTCGCAATGATTTGCGGGTGTTCGTCGCGGATGAGCTCAGACACCATGGAGGCTTCCATGAGGTTGAGAGCGTCGATACCCGAGTTGTTACCCGTAGTCTCAAGAATATCTTCAATCAGGCTCGTCGCGCGCTCGCTGCCCAGTGCTTTCGTCAATACCGAGCGGATATGGTCACTTGAGTTAAGGTTTAGCGCTACAAAATCTTCGGTCTCTTTATGGAATGCTTCGAGCACCGCTTTCATGTCGTCATGGGAGACCTGATTTAGCTTGGCCATTTCCATACTAATTTCTTGCACTTCGCTGGCACCAAGGTATTTAAAGACTTCAGCGGCGCTGTCTTCGTCGAGTGCAAGCAATAAGATAGCGCTCTTGCGAGCCCCACTCATTTCAGCAATTGAACTACTCATTAGCATTCATCCAGCTACGAATGATCATCGCGACCATGCGGGGATCTTCCTGAGCCATTTCACGCAGGTCATTGAGGTTATGCTCATATAGCGAAGTTTTACGCCGACGCTTCGGCTTAGCGTAAGTCTCATCGCTATCGTCAGCAGAATCTTCGCCCGCTTCGTCATCCTCCTCGCCGCCCACGCTGGCTGCGAGGGTGCCACCAGGCATTGCTGTGGCCATGACAGGTGTTTGTGTATAGCGCTTAATCAAGGGGCGCAAAATCAGCAGATAGAGCAATAAGATGGCCAGTGCAACCAGCAGGTAACGACCTGCATTGGCGGCCATTGAAAGGGTGCTGGGTTGCTGCCACCACTCAACGTCAGCGGTTTCATCGATGCTGCGCGCGAAGGGCGAATTGACAACTTCAACTTCGTCACCGCGAAGCTGGGAGAAGCCCATTGCCTGACGAACCAGGCGCTCAATTTGCGCAACTTCAACGTCCGTTAGGGCGACTTCAACCCACTCGCCTTCGTCATTCATTTCTGTGCGGTAGTTCACTACCACCGCTGCGGATAAGCGTTCTATCTGACCAAGCCGATGCTGAACATGCTCAATACTGCGATCGACTTCGTAGTTGATAACATCGTCTTGGCGCAAGTTACGTAGCGCTTCGGGGGGCACGTCCTCTTGCTGCCCATCGACTTCCTCACCCTCTGGTTGATTGATGGGGGAGGGCAGGGTGCCTGGTGGTGTATTACTTAACGCGCCTGGAATGCCTGTGGCCAGCGGATCTTCGCCATCAAACGCTAGGCTCAGCTGGCGGCTGCGCACGGCTGCTTCGTTAGGCGGCTGATTAGGGCCGTAACGTTCAGAAGTTTGTTCGCGACGAGAGAAGTCTATTTGCGCTGCGACTTGGGCACGTACGTTATCACGACCTAAAATGGGCGTTAAAATATGCTCAATGCGCTGTTGATAAGAGCGCTCTACCTCAGTGATATATTCAAGCTGTGAACCATCCAGATCATTTCCGCTGCTTGTTTCAGCAGACAGTAAGCGTCCATCTTGATTAACAACGGTGACGTCTTCAGCGGCAAGGTCTGGAACACTGCCTGAAACCATGTGGACAATGGCGCTAACTTGTCCTTCGCCCAATACGCGCCCAGGTAGAAGGGTCAGTACAACAGAGGCTTTTGCTGGCTCACGATCGCGAATAAACACCGAAGGCTTGGCCATAGAGAGATGCACTCTTACGCCTTCCACCGGCCCCAGCGATTCAATTGAGCGGGCAAGTTCGCCTTCCAGGCCGCGCTGGTAATTAATTTGCTCAGCAAATTGGCTAATACCAAACGCTTGGCTATCCATGAGCTCTAGCCCTAGATTGCCGCCGCGTGGCAGCCCCTGTTCAGCGAGTTGCAGGCGCAGGGTATGGACTTGGTCACTAGGAACCATTAATGCCTGTCCACCCTCGCTGAACTGATAGGGGATGCCGCGGGTATCCAGCTCATTGATGATACTACCGCCATCGCTTTCGCTCAGATTGCTGTAAAGCACGCGATATTCAGGGCTGCTTGCCCACATAAAGAGTGCCGCCACAATCGCAATTGAGGCAGCTCCAGCGATAAGTAACGCCACAAGTGGATTGCCACGCAGCTGCTTCAGCGTTCGCTCGAAAGTCGAGCCGCTGGTGGTGTCGCGTTCGGCATTTCCACTACCTGTGCTTCCACTAATATTTCCACTGCGGGGAGCGGCTTGATTCGTACTGTTTTGACGGCCTGCCGTTGCACCGGTTTCGCTCATGCGACCCTCCAAAGGGGCAGGCAAAACTGGCGTCGGCCCAGGCGCATCACCAAAGAAGGCATAGGCTATATCCGTCAATCGCGGTTATCCGCCAAAAAGATGAGGCGGAATTGTGATGAACGCCATTATCCGGTGGCTAGTCGAGCCTAAAGGAGAGATAAGCTTCGCTTTTCATGCGTATTTGTCCGTATGAGGTAATTCACTTCGGTGTTAGGCTTTTTGCATTAGTTCTTTTTTGCGATTTGAGGTAGGCGTATGAGCACCCCCGCGATACAGGCTGCGCTTCAGCAAATGCAAGGCTTGGCAACTCAGGCAGCATCCACGCAGCCCCTTAGTGGCGCTCAGGCCTCAGCAGCGGCAGGTCAAGGTGGATTTGGTGGCGAGCTACAGGCCTCTATTCAGCGCATCAACCGGCTTCAGCAGACGGCCAACAGCCAGGCAATGGCGTTTCAGGCAGGCGACCCTAATTTACAGTTGAATGATGTAATGGTCGATATGCAGAAAGCCAGCGTTGCTTTTCAAATGGGGCTTCAGGTACGCAATCGCTTGGTGTCTGCATATCGTGATGTTATGAACATGCAAGTGTAATTACTGAGTCTGCTCGGTACGGTTTTCTGCTGCGGTTCTTAGACTTCCAAGGAAATAATTTGCCCTTGCATTTCTTCTAATCGCTCAGCAATTTTTAGGACTTCCTCTACGGGAATTTGACGTATTACTTCTCCAGACTCTCGATCTATTACCCGTGTAATTACCCGTGATGACTCTTCACTTAGCTCAAACTCCAAACCTCTTGGTCGCATAGCCTCGTTAATGCGCTGAATGGGTTCGATGAGTTCGCCTGGAGAGGCTTCTCGTTCTTCTTTGTCTACATTTTTAAGCTGCGTGTTTGTCGGTGCTAGCTGGGCCAGCGTGCTTTCTAGTCGCTGCCTTGGGTTTAAGTTGGTAAGGGTCGAAGCTATCGGTGAAGTGGCTTCTGTGGGTAGTGAGCTCATTGCGCATTCCTCTTAAAAAGTCAGCTTTGGCAACCCGTTATGGTGCAATAGCGAGAAATGGCGGCCTTAGCTCGGATGTTTGCATATCAATATACGACTCTAAACTTTTATCGGCATGGCAAAGAAAAACTTTATGCTATGTCAGTATAGGGTTGTGGGCCTTTGTGCATACGCCCCGCTGTTGGCATCTGATATGCTTCTGCGCTTTGC
This sequence comes from Vreelandella neptunia, assembly GCF_022489065.1. GTDB lineage: Bacteria > Pseudomonadota > Gammaproteobacteria > Pseudomonadales > Halomonadaceae > Vreelandella > Vreelandella neptunia_A. The sequence continues at coordinate 25,900 of NZ_JAKVTW010000009.1, forward strand.
GGTGAATGAGTTAACGCATAAGAGAAAGTGAGGCAAGAATGGCAGCGCAGCAGGATGAGTTTGAAACAATAGCAAACACAACAGTGATCGAGTCTCTGCTGAACACGTTAATCGAATCAGGTGGAGTGTCGCTCTGCCTTGACGCGGCTGATGCGCGACCAGAGCCGATTGTATTGATGGAGCAACATTTAGAACAAACCTTGGTGATGGATCTCTCTTCGGTTGACTATTTGCTTCACCATTTGCAGGGGGGCGCTGCTTTTTACCTGCGCGGGCAGGCTCAGGGGAAAGTGGTTCAAACCCCGCTTCTCTATCTAACTGAAACGCGCCATGCCGGTGGGCGTTTTTTATGTTGTAGCGATTACCCTTTGACGTTAGACGTTCTTCAGCGCCGTGAATCCTTTCGCGCTGAGCTACGTATGGGCATGGTAGTGGCGGCTGGTTTGTGTGGCGGAGATGCCGAGGCGGCCGGTGAGCTGAAAGATCTTTCCCAGGACGGCTGCCGACTTGAGCTACCGTTGGCAGCGAGTGGCCTGTTGGCGGAAGCTTCTGCTCCCTTGAAGTTGGTATTTACCTTCCCCGATGGTACTTATTTTGAAGTGCTTGGCCATGCTCGCCATCAAAAAGCAGATGCGGAGCGGCATTTGCTACGCGTCGGTTTTAATTTCGTGGAGTGCAGTGCGGATCAAGAGCGGCAGATTTGGTATTTTGTGTGTGAAATTGAGCGTGAAGCCGCGCGTTATGATAAAGAGTCGCAAAGTGAGCGTAAGCCCTCCCCGCTGTTTGCATTACCCAATAAGCACTCGGGCGCGAGCGAGCTACTTGGTCGCCGAGATGTAAAGCGCTATGCAACACCGATGGCGCGTCGGCTAGTAAAAGTCGCCGCCTATTTGGATGCCCAGCTTCTTTCACTGCAGCAAGGTAGTGATATCGATGGTCGTCAACTCTCTCTTTATGCTGATCGAATATTAGAGCTTCATGAAGAGGATCGTGAAGCATTGTTATTCGCCTCTCGCTGCTTATCTCCCGAGCCTTTAATCGTGCGCCACGGTATTGCGGTGGCCATACATTTACTTGATTTTGTGGGTGCCAGTATGCCGCGCGATTTACGCAAAGCGATTGTTGCCAGCGGCCTCATTCATGATCTTGGCAAGGCATTGGTGCCTCAGGTGCTGTTTAAAGCACCGCATTTTGAGGCGAGTCATCGAGTGGCGATTAGCGAGCATGTGCAATTATTGATAGATCGCTTACAAAACTGTCAATGGCTGTCAGTAGGTATTGTTCAGGCCGTTATTGGTGGCATTAATGAGCGCATGGACGGCAGCGGTTATCCTGGCGGCTTGAGTGGGGCGGATCTCAATGAACTCGCTAAGGCAAGTGCTGTTGTGGATGTAGTTGAGGCAATGCGGCGTGATCGGATTGATCGTCCTGCTAAAACTGCCCAGCAAATTTATCGCCATTTATTGCAGCATCCGCATCAATTCGATATGCGCTGGATCAAGCGCTATATCGAGCATTTCAAGGGTTTGCCGGTGGGTTCGCTGGCACGGTTTTCTAGTCAGCAGCAGGGCTGGGTATTACGTATAGATGCGAAGGGCAACCCCACCGAGGTATTGCTTGCGCCTCAAGCTGAGCCCCCGATGCGTGACAATGTGGGCGCAGTGGTGAGAAATAGCATCACTGAGCGGCTGGGGCGATCGGTGGGTGAGGTTGCTGTGTCTACTTGATATAGCCGCACTAGCGCTTGAGCCTACAAGGTAGTGGGAAGTAATAGACATTCTCTGTTGCCCCCGTAAGACGTGGTAAAAAAAGAGTTGCGAGTCGTTAAAGTCGCTCAGGCTTGCGCCGATATATAACAACAGTAGCGTTTAGTTCGCTGTTATTTATCTTTTATTTTCGTGGTTCATCGCTTTTGGCGACAACCAAACCACGTACAGGAGTCCGTTTATGACTTACTCTCGCGGTAGCGCCGCCTATGGGCGTGGAGCTAACGCTTATGCGCGTGTCGGCGTAGAAAGCGGAGTGATGTCGGCAGACCCGCATCAGCTTATTGTGATGTTGTTTGACGGTGCTAAGGCCTCTATTCGTGCTGCCCGCATTCATATGCAGGCTGGCAATGTTGCGGAGAAAGGCAAGTCGATATCAAAAGCGCTTAATATCGTTAATAACGGTCTCGCAGCTGCCCTTGATCGGGATAAAGGGGGAGAAATTGCCGAGCGCCTATCATCGCTTTATGACTATATTGCACGCCTGTTGTTGGCAGCTAATTTGCGCAACGATGAAGAGAGCTTAAATCAGGCTGAGAGTTTGCTTGAGGATATTGGCTCAGCGTGGCGTGATATTGGTCAGCAGCAGAGCGCGTGAGGCAATAATGTCAGCTTCTACAACAGCTCGTGATCCAAATGCTCAGAATACGCTACTTGATCGCTACGAAACGCTATTGAGCAGCGTTATACATATGCACGAGCTTGCCAATACTGAGCAGTGGGCTGAGCTCATTGATCAGCGCACCAACTATGTCGTGTTGGTAGAGGAGCTGCGTGAGTTAGATGCGACAGTCGTGCTGGAATCCGCTGCCCGGCAACGTAAAGCTGAGTTACTTGAGAGTATTCTTGAGCACGATGTCGAAATTCGGCGCCGCTTGGTAGCTCGCCGGGATGAGTTGGGGAAACTCATAGGGGTGTCGCAACGTCAGCGAGACTTGCACCGCGCGTATGCCCCCCAGCAAGGCGCTGGTGTTCCCTATGCCGCAGATGATACTGATGCTTCGAGGTCGTCGTGAGCGGAATCACGCCTCTCATTGATACGCTGTTACACCAAGTATTGGGGCGACAGGGTGAGGTGTCGCTACAGCGGGCGTTAGACCAGCCGGTTAAGCCTATTCCGCCAGGGGAAGGGCCTCGCGCTGTGATGGGTGATGCGCGTTTGGATGGGCGAGCGTCACCGTTAAATGATTTAAAGCGCTTGCCTCTCCCCCTTGGTGGTGAAAGAGCGCTACCACGCGGTGAGCCACTGTCGACTCCCCCTGGATCCACCCAAACCCATTTTAGCCCCGCCGCACGAACTATTGCTGACGTGCTACTGCGTTTTCCAGCCCCTCCCTCGGTCATGCGACCCGAAGCGGCCCTTATCACCAGCCAGGAAGCACCTGGAGTCAGTGCCGTTGCAACCCGACTGGAGGCGAGTATCCGCGACAGCGGGTTGTTTTACGAGGCGCATTTAAAGCGTTGGTTTCAAGGTGAGGGTACCCGCCAGCAATTAATGAATGAGCCACAGATGCAGCCTGGGCCGCGCCCGTTGGCGCCATTGGTACCCGTTGGGCTGGGTGTTGCAAATACGCTAACAGGATCAGCCCCATTGATCACGCCTGGGGGGCAGCTGGCGGGGCAGGGGATGACCATTCTGCCAAATCTGCCGTTGGTACCTATAACGCATGAAAATGGCTTGGCTCCACGACAAGGTTTAGTGGCAGCAGTTCCACTTACCAGCTCACCCACTGGTACGGCGCCTGCTGCTACGCCTAGCTCAGCGCCTGAGAGTGTTCAAGCGAAAGCTGAACTGAGCCATGCAAGAGAAATGACAGAGCTGTTGGCCAATAGGCCAACGCGCGACATTGTGCATGAAAGCCTTCAGAGCTTAGTTCGCCAGCAGCTTGAAATGCTGGTAATGCCTACTATTCGCTGGGAGGGCGATGTTTGGGCAGGTATTTTTATGGCCTTAGTGATTAATTTGCCTGCGCGCGAAGAGGGACAAGAGAATAAGCAACAGGATGGTGAGCCGGAGGGCGGGTGGCGCTCTGATATGCAGTTAGATGTTCCCAGTTTGGGTTCATTTAACGCATCGCTATGGCTCTATCGAAATGTATTGAGTATTGATTTCACCACGGAAAGCGCCGCGGCTTATCAAAGGATTGATTCAGGATTGCCCGCACTAGAGAAGCGGCTAAGTGCCTTGGATCTTCAGAAAGTGCAACTGCGTGCACGCTTTATTGAAGCGGAGGCTGCCCATGGCTACGCCGGGTGAGCGTCGTCGTCAAGCTGTTGCATTAGCTTATCAAGAGAACGACCGCGCGCCTCGCGTCGTGGCAAAAGGGTATGGCGAACTAGCCGAGCGAATGATGGCAGAAGCTCAACGCCAGGGGATTTATGTGCACGATGCGCCAGAACTAGTGGCGCTTTTAATGCAGCTTGATTTAGATGCTGAAATCCCTGCAGGGCTCTACCAAATAGTCGCAGAACTGCTGGTGTGGGTATTCGAGTTGTCAGAAGAAGGTCTAAATCATCGTGAAATGCCTTAGTAGCCAATTACAGACGTTGTATGCAACCATGAGGTTAGGTAATAAAAAGTCATTAATGGCGCCAGTATAATGGTCACAATGTCGCGCCTGAGTCGTTTAATGGGACATCATGAGTCAAACCAACTTTCTCGATGAAATTCAGGAAATAAATTTAGCTTATTTGCTTCTGGCGCAGCGCTTGCTTGATGAAGATCGCGAGGCCGCCATGTTTCGCCTGAAAATAGATAGCGATGTGGCCGAGCTCATTGTGTCACTCAACGCACGTCAGCTAACCAAACTGGCACGCACTAGCCAGCTACTGTGCCGGTTCAGCCAAACGAGTGCCGAGCGCCTGCGTCAGCTCACAGACAATCCACGTGATCAAGGCTTGGCTGGGCTTCATGCATCGCTGCTGCTAGCGAGTGAGCCGTTTGAGCCAATGCCGTCAGGGGAGGTTAAGTGAGCCAGAAAAGCTTGGTCGATGAAATGCACCAAGTGCAGCTGGCCATCGAGCTGATTGAGCTAGGGGCGCGCTTGCAGGTGCTGGAAACAGAGACTGAATTAAGCCGCACGCGGTTAATTAAATTGTATAAAGAGGTGCGCGGCATGTCGCCGCCCAAGGGGATGCTGCCTTTCTCCACTGATTGGTTTATTACCTGGCTCCCGAATGTTCATTCGTCACTGTTTTACAATATTTACGTAAGCCTAAAAAAGACGGCAGGCTGTGAGCGAATTGATGCCTTTGTTAAAGCATATCGGCTTTATGACGAGCAAATGTCGTTGGAAAAGGTGGAGCCGGTGCTGGGGTTAACACGCGCCTGGACCTTAGTGCGGTTTTTTGAAAGTGATTTGCTGCAGCTCAATCAATGCACGCGTTGCAGTGGCCAATTTGTGGCTCATGCCCATAGTCCTGCTCAGTACTACGTTTGTGGAATATGTCAGCCACCTTCACGGGCAGGTAAAACGCGCAAAGCTCAGCAAGAGAATAGTGAAAAAATGTAACACCATCAGCATTCACGCGCCTGTTAGCTACCATTAGGGTATAAATAGAGTTAGTGAGTGCTTAACACTAAAATATGAGTGTAACGGCGTAGATAGCCGCAAAAGCCAGTGATACTTTTTCATTAAACGTCAACTTAGCCCTAGTATGATAGGGCTAAATTGTGCTTGGGATGGAACATCTCTTAAACATCAGATCTGGTGGCTAAGTTTTGGTTCCCTTACTTAATACTGAATACCGCAAGGACCTTGCTTGTGCTGATACCTCTAGGCTATGTGATCGTATTGCTTTCCGTGTTTGGTGGCTATGTGCTGGCAGGGGGCAGCTTGGGCCCTCTTTACCAACCGCTGGAGCTACTCATCATTGGCGGCGCAGGTGTAGGCGCGTTTATCGCGGCTAACAATGGCAAAGCGATTAAAGCAACGTTTAAAATTCTGCCCCGACTCAAGCGGGCAAAAAAATACGATAAAGCACTTTATATGGAGCTCATGGCGCTGCAGTACAAGCTACTGTCGAAAATCCGTCGTGAGGGTATGTTGGGCATCGAGCGCGATATTGATAACCCGCAAGAGAGCCCTCTGTTTCAAGAGCACCCTACGGTATTGGCTGATCCTCATATCATGAATTTCCTAACGGACTACCTGCGCCTGATGGTTAGCGGCGGGATGGAGCCAATGGAAATCGATGAGCTAATGCTGCATGAAATTGAAGTCTTCGAGCAAGAAGCCCATGTTCCCATTGATGCCATTGCCAAAGTGGGCGATGCGATGCCGGCCTTCGGCATTGTTGCAGCGGTCATGGGGGTGGTCAAAACGCTTACGTATGCGGACGCTTCACCCAGTCAGATGGGGGAAATGATTGCTCATGCCCTGGTGGGTACCTTTCTAGGTATTTTGTTGGGCTATGGTTTTGTCAGCCCTCTGGCAAGTTATATCGAACGGCAGGCTAAAGAAGCCGAAAAAATGCTCCAGTGTATTCGCATTACACTGCTCGCGAGCTTGCACGGTTACGCGCCGCAGTTGGCCGTTGAGTTTGGCCGTAAGGCACTCTTTGCTGCCGAGCGCCCGAGCTTTATTGAGCTTGAAGAGTATGTGAGAGATGCCAAAAAGGGCGGTAATGCATGAGTAAGGGTGGTGACAAGCGCCCAATTGTCATTCGGCGCAAAAAAGTCGTTCATGCTCACCACGGTGGCGCTTGGAAAATTGCCCTAGCGGATTTCATGACCGCTCTAATGGCCTTCTTTTTAGTGCTCTGGATTTTAAGTATTGCCAGCGAAGAAGAGCGACGTGGTGTAGCCGAGTACTTCAGTACACCGCTTGTTAACGCTATTACGGGTGGGGATCGGTCGGGTAGCACTAGCGCGATCCCTGGCGGCGGGCCTGACCCCACCCATAGCGATGGCGAGCGGGCGCGTATCGATACAATGCAACGCACTCGCCCAAGCATGCAGGAGCGAAACTTCTTTAGGAATTTGCAAGAGCGTATCGAGCGGGCCATCGAGCGAGATCCCGAGCTTCGCCAACTGCGCAACCAGATGCGTTTTGACTTGACCCGCGAAGGGCTTCGCATACAGCTACTAGATACCGATCAGCGCCCCATGTTTGAGCTGGGTAGCGATCAAGTCGCGCCTTACATGCGCAGCCTGTTACGTACGATCGCACCACTTCTGAACGAGCTACCCAATGAATTGAGCATTAGTGGACATACTGACAGCGTGCCCTATGCAGGAGGGTATCGCGGCTACAGTAACTGGGAACTCTCCAATGATCGCGCCAACGCATCGCGTCGCGAGCTTATCGCGGGCGGGTTTGATCCAGGTCAATTACTACGCGTATCAGGCTTTGCAGACCGCGTGCTGTTGCCTGAGACTGATCCGACCGACCCCATTAATCGCCGTATAGAGCTAGTAGTGCTGCTGCCTGAGATAGCTGAAGCGATTCGTAATCCAGCCATTACGGGGCCGGAGGTTTCACTGCCAGATGCTTCAACTGAAGGGTTAGAAGCTTCAACCGAAGCGCAAATTGAATCAATACAACAAGACGAGCCACAGGCACAAAATCCAGAGTGACCTGAGCCTGTCATAGACTTTCATAAAAGCGACGTTAAGGGTGGAGCGGTGAATGGATATAGCGGATTTTTTTGACACCTTTTTTGAAGAAGCAGAAGAGCTGCTGTCGGATATGGAGCAGCACTTGTTGGAGCTGGATGTAGATGATCCAGACAGTGAGCAGCTCAATGCTATTTTCCGTGCCGCCCACTCAATCAAAGGGGGCGCGGGCACCTTTGGTTTTGTCGTGTTACAGAAAACCACGCATATTTTGGAAAACCTTCTCGATTACGCACGTAAGGGTGAACTGACGCTGCGCGCCGACCTCGTGGATACCTTTTTAGAGGCTAAAGACATCATGCATGAGCAACTCGATGCCTACCGCAGCGAAGAGGAGCCAAACCAAGAAGCATTTGAGCGCATTTGCCAAACGCTGCAACAAATTGCTTTAGATGAAATTGGTCAACAGTTAGACGGGCCGGCTACTCCTGCCGCAGTCGCCAAGACTTCATCAGCGCCTGCTTCCAAGACAGAAGAGGAAGAGCACGCAGCCGATGGGCATCTGCTGGTAGCGCTACTAAATGTCGACGACAAAGACCGTATCTTGCTGGTTGAAGAGTTAGAGCAACTAGGCGAAGTGCAGTCTCAATCGGGCGACGCAAAGCGTTACGAGGTAATCCTCAAAAGTAGTGATAGTGCAGACGATATTGAAGCGGTTATGTGCTTTATTATCGAGCCAGATCAGATTGAGATTAAGACCATTGAGGGGGGTGCTGCAGTTGAGCCAGCTAGCCCCGAGTCAGATGTGTCAGCGCCTGCTGCCCAAGCACCTACAGAAAATGCGACCGCCAAGCCAGCTCCAGCAAAGTCGGCCAGCAAAGAGAAGCCTAAAAAAGCGGTTGCTGAGTCGTCATCAATCCGAGTTTCTGTAGACAAGGTTGATCAAATTATCAACTTGGTGGGTGAGCTGATCATCACCCAGTCGATGCTGGATCAAACGGTTAGCGATTTAGAAGATCAGTCTGTTAGCAATAGCTCATTGCAAAATGGCATGAGCCTGCTTCAGCGTAATGCGCGTGATCTCCAAGAAGCGGTCATGTCGATTCGTATGATTCCCATGGAGTTTGTATTCAGTCGCTTTCCTCGAGTTGTGCGCGACACTGCCGGTAAACTGGGCAAAGAGATTGAGCTGATTACCGAAGGCAAGTCGACTGAGCTTGATAAGAGTTTGGTTGAACGGATCACCGACCCATTAACGCACCTTGTGCGTAATAGCCTGGATCACGGTGTTGAAATGCCGGATGTGCGCGAAGCTATTGGCAAACCGCGTGTGGGTAAATTAACACTATCAGCGCGCCATCAGGGCGGCAATATTTTGATTGAAGTGCGCGATGACGGTGCCGGAATGGATCGTGACCGTTTGCTCGCCAAAGCACGTGAAAACGGCCTCAACGTCTCTGAAACCATGTCGGATGAAGATGTTTTCCAGCTTATCTTTGCCCCAGGTTTCTCAACCGCCAAAGAAGTGACTGATGTTTCCGGTCGAGGCGTGGGCATGGATGTTGTCAAGCGCAACATTCAAAGCATGGGCGGGCGTGTCGAGATCCAGTCGAAGCTAGGCGAAGGTACCAATACACGTATTGTGCTGCCGCTGACGCTGGCTATTTTGGATGGCATGTCCATTAAGGTAGGCGGCGAGACATTTATTCTTCCCCTTTCCACGGTACTTGAATCGCTCCAGCCCTCTAAAGACGATATGTACGCAATGGCGGGTGACGATGTCGTCATCAAGGTGCGCGACGAATATCTCCCCGTTATCGCCATTCATGAAGTGCTGGATGTTGCCAATGCAATTACCGACCCAACCAAAAGCATCGCCGTTATTGTGCAGGGCGAAGGTCGTCGTTATGCCATGTTAGTAGACGAACTGATCGGGCAACAGCAGGTCGTGGTCAAGAATTTGGAAGACAATTACCGCAAAGTGCCGGGCATCTCGGCCGCTACTATTTTAGGGGACGGCAGCGTTGCGTTAATTCTGGATATTACCGGTTTACACCGTTTAAGCCGGTACAAAAAAGAAGCAGGGAAAAAAGTAGTGAACAATCAAAACTTTAAATTTTACAAGGAGGCCGAGCCGTCATGAGTCAAGCCAACAGTGGGGCGGTACTCGCCGCAGAAGCGGAAAACCGTGAGTTCTTAGTGTTCTCTTTAGGTGAAGAAGAGTACGCCATTGATATTTTGAAAGTGCAGGAAATTCGTGGGTACGAAAACGTAACCCGGATTGCCAATGCACCTGATTTTATCAAAGGGGTCACCAACCTACGTGGCGTTATTGTGCCGATCGTTGATTTGCGCATTAAATTTCACCTAGAGAACGTCGAATACGGCGGCCAGACGGTCGTGATTGTGGTCAATGTCGCAGATCGCGTCGTCGGCATAGTGGTAGATGGCGTTTCCGATGTGATGACGTTGACCCCTGATCAGATTAAACCGGCACCGGAATTTGGCGTCACGCTCTCGTCTGATTTTCTAAGCGGTTTAGGCAGCCTAGATGATCGCATGTTGGTATTGGTAGATATCGACAAACTGCTGACCAGCGAAGAGATGGCGCTAGTCGACAGTACCAGCAGTCACTAAGACGTAAAGCGCATGGCATAGGGAGCATGCCAGATTTGGTCTATCGAATAATGCATTCGCGCGCTACGGAAAATGCTCGCGAGTGCGGGTTGTGCGTCAGGCTGAACAGAGTACGTAAGACTTGATGGTCTCCGTGCAGCAACCTGCTCAGTTGATCCAGCAGGCGGTGTGTTTACGCGAGGTGTTGGAGCGCTTCCGCGTTGCTGCATCGTTAACCTCTCGCGCTTTGCCTTCATCCTCTTTGGCGCTCTCAGCAGCTAATCGATCCCACGCCGTTAATAAGCCATCAATGGAACCAACCGAATAGTGGGCGGCATTTAATTTGCCTAGTAGGGGTGGGCACGCTCGCTGTGAATAATAAAACACTAAAAAAGGTAGAACATGCGTAATAACCAGCCAGTCTCTCAGCGTGAAATTGAGCTCAAAGAGGATGATTTCTTAGTCTCGCGTACCGATACCAAAGGCCGCATTACGTATGCGAACCCTGCCTTTATCGATATTAGTGGGTTTGAACACGCCGAGCTGATTGGCGCACCGCATAACCTAATACGTCACCCCGATATGCCGCCCGCAGCCTTTGAAAACCTCTGGCAAACCGTGCAGACGGGTGAAACATGGCGCGGGCTGGTTAAAAATCGCTGCAAAAACGGTGACCACTACTGGGTGGATGCTAGCGTGACGCCGATTATCGAAGAGGAGCAAGTGCTGGGTTATACCTCGGTGCGCGTTCAAGCCTCGCGAGATGCCATTGAGCAGGCCGAGCGGGCGTACGCTGACCTACGAGAAGGCCGCAATAAGCGGCTCTACTTAGATAAAGGGCGCTTACGGCAGAAAGGCGTATTTAATCGTTTAACTCGGGTTCGTCTCGATACCATTCGTGCAAAATTGGTCGGTATGATTGTGGTGGCGGGTGTACTGCTACTCATCAGTGGTGGCTTAGGGCTATATGGTCTAAACGCCTCGGGAGAGCGCCTCAGCCAGCTAAATAATGATGGTCTACGCGACGTTATTCGTTTACAGCAAATCGACCAAACTATCGCCCAAACGCGTCAGGCGATGATTGAACCTGAGCGTATGGAGCTGATCAATCAGCGCTTTGAAATGGGGGAGAGTATTGAGGAAAGCGCTGCCGAAATCTCTACTGTGTGGCAGGAGTATTACGCTCGCGAGGTGAATACGGGAGAGCTTACCGACGAGTTTGATCAACAATTACAGGCATTTTTGCAAAATGGTATGGCTCAAGCAGCCAACGTTCTGCAGGCCGAAGAAACCTATCAAGCCTTTACAGGCTTGGATGCCGTGATCAGCGTAATGACCAACGATGGCCGCGCTCTATCGGAAATGGTTAACCAACTGATTGCCCAGAAGCAGCAGGCGGCGGAAGCGATGGCCGTTGATGCTCAACAGGGGCAAACCGCTATGCTGGGCGCCCAAGCGGTGGTGCTTGGGGTGGGTTTGTTGCTGCTCATTTTGATCGGTGTGGTGACGCTGCGGGCGATTGTGCGCCCGTTAAAAAGTGCGGCACGTTTTACGTTACAAATTGCGGGCGGCAACCTGGCGACTAAAGTGCCCCCGCGGCGGCGCGATGAAGTGGGCCAACTAATGGACTCGCTTAACACCATGCGCAAAAGCCTCAGCAGTATCATCGCCGACGTAAAAGGTGGCATTGATGTCGTCACCCCGGCAGCCCGGGACATCGCCAGTGGTAACGAAGAGCTATCGTCGCGTACCGAGCAACAAGCGGCCTCATTGCAGCAGACCGCTTCCAGCATGGAAGAAATGACCTCAACCGTGCGCCAAAACAGCGAAAACGCTCAAGAAGCCCGCCGTTTAGCCGATAACAATGCTATTCAGGTAACGAGTACAGGCGAGCTGATGGCGCAACTGGTCGACAGCATGCAACGGATTACCCAAAGCTCTCAGCAGATGGCCGATATTATCAACGTGATCGACTCAATAGCGTTTCAGACCAATATTCTGGCGCTGAATGCTTCGGTAGAAGCGGCACGGGCAGGCGAGCATGGACGTGGTTTCGCCGTGGTCGCGGAAGAAGTGCGTAATCTTGCCGGTCGCAGCGCGGGGGCTGCACAAGAAATCCGTGGCTTGATTGATGGCTCTAACCGTGAAGTAAGTGCGGGGGCAAGCTTGGTAGCCAAAGCCGAAGCTGCAATCAGCGAAGTAGCCGAAGCTGCGCGTAGCGTGACGCAAATCATGCATGAGATTTCGGCCGCCTCCGAAGAGCAAAGTAATGGGATTACCCAGGTCAACCAAGCAGTAGCCGAAATGGACCAAGCTACCCAGCGTAATGCATTACGTGTCCAAGAGACTGCTCGTGCGGCGGTCTCTTTAGAGAAACAGGCGGTGTTATTAGCGCTATCGGTAGAAGCATTTCGCTTAAACAGCAGCGGCGCTTTACGCCCGCCTGCAGCAACGCTTTCCAAAAGCGTTGCGCAGATGCCTGTGACGCAAACTGTTCAACCGCGTAGTGCAACGTCGCTTAATTCGCCCGTTAAACGGCAAACAGCCTCAGTAGAGGAGTGGGAAGCGTTTTGACCGAACAACGAGAACGGGTGGCAGATACTGGCCAGTGGGCCTCCAGTAATCAGATCGAACGTGATCTGATACTCACTGATGCCGATTTTACGCGTATCCGCGAACTGATTTATCAGCGCGCCGGGATTGTGCTGGCGGAACATAAGCGCGAAATGGTCTACAGCCGCCTTGCGAAGCGGCTGCGTCACCATGGCATGACGCGCTTTACCGATTATCTGGTGCGCTTGGAGCGCCAGCCCGAGGCCAAAGAGTGGGAGGCGTTCACCAATGCGCTCACCACCAATCTGACGGCTTTTTTTCGTGAAGCGCACCATTTTCCGCTGCTGGCTGACCACATAAAGAACAAGCAAGAGCCGGTGACGATCTGGTGTTCGGCGGCTTCCACTGGGGAAGAGCCTTACTCACTGGCCATGACGCTATTGGAAACGTTAGGCGCGAAAGCATCGCAAGCCAAGGTGATTGCCACCGATATTGATACCGATGCCTTAGCCCGGGCCCGCGCGGGGGTATACCCCCTTGAGCAGGTGCGCAAACTTGATGAGGCACGAGTAAAACGGTTTTTTCAGAAAGGTACCGGTAATCATGCGGGATTTGCACGAGTGCGGCCCGAAGTATCGGCCCTCGTCGAATTTCTGCCGCTTAACCTGCTGGCGCCGCAATGGCCAATTAAGGGCGCTTTTGATGCGGTATTTTGCCGGAATATCATGATTTATTTTGATAAAGATACTCAGTCGAAAATTCTTAAGCGATTTGCGCCATTGATGAAGCCGGATGGACTGCTGTTTGCCGGCCATTCAGAAAACTTCTCGTACATCAGTGATGCTTTCAAACTACGTGGCCAGACCGTCTATACCCTGGCAAAGAAATGAACAATTGTCGTGTCTTTATGATCGCTTTAGGCGCTGTGGCTCCAGCGGTTGCAATCACACATCAGGCGTCTACAGCAATAGGAGGCGTGCTTTGAGCGCAGCCAAGATCAAAGTACTGTGTGTCGATGATTCGGCGCTAATTCGCGATTTGTTAACGGAAATTATTAACTCCCAGCCTGATATGGAAGTCGTTGCCGTCGCGCCTGACCCCATCGCCGCCAGGGATTTGATCAAGCAGCACAATCCAGATGTGTTGACCCTTGATGTCGAAATGCCACGCATGGACGGCCTGGATTTTCTCGAACGCTTAATGCGCTTGCGTCCCATGCCAGTGTTGATGGTGTCATCGCTGACCCAAAGCGGTTCGGAAATTACCCTGCGTGCGCTTGAGCTTGGCGCACTGGATTTTGTCGCCAAGCCGAGCCTCGGCATTCGTAATGGCATGATGGAGTATGCCGACGAGATTGCCGAAAAATTACGCGCCGCAGCACGCTCACGGCCGCGACAGGCGCGGAATAAAAATACCCCGCCGCCGGCAGCTTTGAAAGCACCGCTCGTTTCGAGTGAGAAGCTGATTATTATTGGTGCGTCCACTGGTGGTACCGAAGCGATTCGGGCAGTGCTTGAGCCCTTGCCGGCTAACGCCCCGGCGATTTTGATTACCCAGCATATGCCCGGTGGTTTTACGCGTTCGTTTGCCGAGCGGTTAGATCGGCTGTGCCGGATTACCGTGAAAGAGGCGACCGATGGAGAGCGGATTCTGCCCGGACACGCTTACATTGCCCCCGGTGATCAGCACCTAAAATTAGCGCGCAGTGGTGCTAACTATGTGGCACGACTAGACAGCGGCCCACCGGTCAATCGCCACCGACCCTCGGTAGACGTGCTGTTTCACTCGGCGGCTCAGCACGCAGGCAAAAATTCCATTGGCGTGATACTGACAGGTATGGGCAAGGACGGTGCGGCGGGGCTGCTTGAGATGCGCCAGGCGGGCGCCCCCACGATTGCGCAGAATGAACAAACGTGTGTGGTTTTCGGTATGCCCCGTGAAGCTATTGCGGTAGGTGGTGCGGTGGAAGTGGTCGCGTTAGATGACATTCCCTCGCGCATGATGGCGCTGATCGCAGCCTCCGGCCGCGCGCAGCGTGTATAGCGCAATTCATCAGAACTTAGCTTAAACACTAGTGCAAAGCGCTAGGAATAAAAAACTTAATAAGCTTACAAGGGAACTCCAATGAATCGTTTACTGCGCAATATGAGTATTCAAGCTGCTGTGGTGGCGGCGCTTGCCTGTTTTGTCGCCCTGATTTTAGTGATTGCGGGGTTGAGTGTTGTCGCTGATCGCAATGCGCAAAATAACTTGGCAACGCTAAGCGGTATTAGTGATTCGCAGTTAAATGAGATTAACCGCGCAGATTCACTGTTAAACCAGGCCATGCTGGCGATGGAGACTGCTTCAAACTACCTGATGGTCGGCCAGACTCAGCAGTCCAACGCCCAGGTCGATGTCGCCGCTGACCGTATTGAGCGTGCCGAGCAACGCTTTGAACGTTATGTCGAGACTCCACGTACACCTGCAGGAGAAGCGCTAGGAAACGCCCTCATTGAAGACTTCCGAACCGTGCTGGGGCTGGTTAAACAGCAGCATGAAACCTTTGAATATATGGATCTCACCCGCTACAACAACCTACGTGATGAGTTGGTTGAGCCCTTGGGTAGTTTGGCTACCAGCATGACCGCGTTCGTGACCTACGGTTTCCAACGAGTAGATACCATTCGCACGGATGCAGCGGCTCAGGGCAACCTGTTCACGATGATCAATGCGGGGGTCGTGATTTTTGCCCTGCTGGTGACATTGGTGATTTACGTGGGCCTGCGCCGCACGGTGATTACGCCGCTAAGAGGCGCTATCCAGCGGCTGGATGCCATTGCAGAGGCTGATCTAACGAACCCACTGCCGGAGGCGGGTAAAAACGAAATTGGCCGTCTGTTTGGTGCCATGGGCACTATGCAGCAGAACCTAACTAATATCGTGAGCCGGGTGCGTGAAGGCAGTAACGAGATTCACCACGGTACCCGTGAGATTGCCAGTGGCAACGCCGATTTATCATCGCGCACCGAACAGCAGGCTGCGTCGATTCAAGAAACCGCCGCCAGCATGGAAGAGATGACCGCGACGGTAAAACAGAATGCTGATAACGCTCGCCAAGCCAGTACCCTAGCAGCCGACGCCTCCACCACTGCTGAGCGTGGCGGCCAAGTGGTTGCACAGGTGGTTCAGACCATGCACGGTATTTCGACGAGCTCGAAAAAAGTTGCCGACATTACCAGCGTTATCGATTCGATTGCCTTTCAAACCAATATTTTGGCCCTCAATGCCTCGGTAGAAGCGGCGCGTGCTGGCGAGCAAGGCCGTGGCTTTGCGGTCGTGGCAGGAGAAGTGCGTAATCTCGCCAGCCGCAGTGCCGATGCTGCCAAAGAGATTAAAACCCTGATTGATGCCTCGGTAACCCAGATTCAACAAGGCTCCACTCTGGTTGAGCAGGCGGGCACTACGATGTCAGATGTGGTCACCGCGGTGCGCCGTGTCACCGATATCATGGATGAAATTTCTGCGGCCTCACAGGAGCAGAGCGACGGCATTGAACAGGTTAGCCAAGCCGTTGGCCAAATGGATCAAGTCACCCAACAAAACGCCGCACTGGTGCAAGAAGCGTCGGCCGCTGCGTCCTCGTTGGAAGAACAAGCCAATCGCTTGGAGCAGGCGGTCGCCGTCTTCAAGCTGTTGGGTGTGCAGGCAGCGTCCCATCAGGCGCTACCGTCTGCGTCTTCGACCTCTCACGTAATGCCTGCCCCCAGGGCCGACCAGCAAGCTCGTCGACCCGCTGCGCAGCGTAGCGACCATGAAGAGTGGGAAGAGTTTTAAGGCAGCATTTTAACCCCTGACTGTACTTTCCAGTCACCCCTGTGCCATGTACTGACGAGAGGATGACCGATGGCAGATAAGAATATGAGTTTCCTGGTTGTAGATGACTTTCCCACTATGCGTCGGATCGTGCGTAGTCTGCTTAAGGAGCTGGGCTTCACCAATGTAGATGAAGCAGAAGATGGGCAAGACGCGCTCAACAAGCTGCGGGCTGGCAATTTCGAGTTTGTGGTATCCGATTGGAATATGCCGAACCTGGATGGCCTGGAGATGCTCAAGGAGATCCGTCAGGATGAGGCCTTAAAAGGCCTTCCTGTGCTGATGGTGACCGCCGAAGCAAAAAAAGAAAATATCATTGCGGCCGCTCAAGCGGGCGCTAACGGCTATGTCGTCAAGCCGTTCACTGCCGCTACCCTGGAAGAGAAGCTCAATAAGATCTTCGATAAAATGGGTAAATAAAGCGGCTAGGCCTGTGTGCCTGGTTAACGAGGAGACAACATAATGAGTCAGAATGAGCAGTCCGGTTCTGCCCAGCTGTCTGAAGAAGCCGCTGAAGACCTTATTCATCGTATCGGTAAGTTAACGCGCATGCTGCGTGAGAACATGCGTGAGCTGGGGCTGGACAAAGAGATTGAAAAAGCGGCAGAAGCCATTCCTGATGCTCGCGACCGCTTGCACTATGTCGCGACCATGACGGAACAGGCGGCAGACCGAGCGCTTAATGCGATTGATCGTGCCCAGCCGCTTCAGGATCAGTTGGCAGATCGTGCCAGCGCTTTGGACAAACGCTGGGCCGAATGGTTTGAAGCCCCCAAAGAGCTGGATGAAGCCAAGGCGCTGGTCGTCGAGACACGAAGCTATCTCAGCGACGTGCCCGATATGACCTCAGCGACCAACAAAGAGCTGATGGAAATCATGATGGCCCAGGACTTCCAAGACCTGACAGGCCAAGTGATTAAGAAGATGATGGACGTGATCCAAGAGATCGAACATCAGTTGGTGCAGGTGCTTATTGAAAATGCTCCGGGTGCCCATGCACGAGAAACGATGCAGCGCAAGGCCGAGGATCAGTGGAAAAGCGACAATGCACGGCGCAACGAAGAGCTTTTGAATGGGCCACAAGTAAGGGACAATGCGCCTGATATCGTCACTGGGCAGGATCAGGTTGACGATTTATTGGACGAATTAGGCTTTTAAAGTGTGTAGTTAAACGCCCTACGGGCATGCGAACACGCCATTCAGCCGTCCCTTTGGACGGCTGAATACGTGATAAGCTCCGCTTCACCTGGCCGGATAACCGTATGGCAGATAACGATAGCGACCAGGAAAAGACCGAAGAGGCCACCCCCAAGCGGCTAAGCAAAGCCCGTGAAGAGGGGCAGGTGCCTCGTTCCCGCGAGTTAAATACGTTTTTATTACTGTTAGGTGGCGTGATTGGTTTGTGGAGCATGGGTAAAATGCTTTATGACCAATTGGGCACGGTGATGGAGCAGGCCTTCCTCTTTGAGCGTCGCCAGGCATTCGAAAGCACACCCATGCTGGTCAACGCGCTGGATCTTGGCCAGCGTACGCTTTTCGCTATGACG
The DNA here is from genome assembly GCF_022489065.1 of Vreelandella neptunia. Taxonomy (GTDB): domain Bacteria; phylum Pseudomonadota; class Gammaproteobacteria; order Pseudomonadales; family Halomonadaceae; genus Vreelandella; species Vreelandella neptunia_A. Next base: position 43,794 of record NZ_JAKVTW010000009.1, read on the forward strand.
CCGCTTTTTTTACTGTTAGCCGTTATCGCATTAGTGGCGCCGGGACTGCTGGGAGGGTGGCTGATATCAGGTAAATCGATGCAGCCCAAGTTTTCCAAGCTGAACCCCATAAAAGGCGTCAAGCGTATTTTCTCCACTCAGGCATTGGTGGAGTTAGCAAAAGCGATTGCCAAGTCGGTACTGGTTGGGGGCGTGGCTGCTCTATTTTTGTATTACAACATTGGCAAATTTATGGCGCTGATGGATCAGCCTATCCAGCAAGCGCTGTCAAATGCGTTGCGTATGGCGGCTCAGGCGGCGGGGCTGATGGTGTTGGTTTTAATCGTGGTCATTTTGATCGATGTTCCTTTCCAGCTTTGGGACAATGCCAAGAAGCTGCGCATGAGCCAGGAAGAGGTCAAGCGCGAGCACAAAGAGACGGAAGGCGACCCGCATGTGAAAGCGCGCATCCGCCAGCAACAGCAGGCTATGGCGCGTGGCAGGATGATGAGTAAAGTGCCCCAGGCGGACGTGATCATAACCAACCCGACCCACTACGCCATCGCTTTGGTTTACCAGGAGGGCAGCATGGGTGCCCCACGGTTAGTGGCAAAAGGCGCTGATGCGGTGGCCGCACGTATTCGGGAGGTTGGCGAAGAGGCCGGCGTTCCGCGATTGCAGGCAGCGCCATTGGCGCGTGCGCTGTATCATCACGTGGATCTAGACGCAGAGGTGCCCGCCGAACTGTATACCGCAGTGGCGGAAGTCATGGCCTGGGCCTACCGTCTCAAGCAAGTAGCACAACAAGGAGGCGAGGTGCCGCCAACCCCTGATAACCTGCCGGTTCCCCCGGAAATGGAAAGCCCCGAGCCAAGCGCCGGTGGTAATGAGGCGCAACCATGAAAGGCTTAAGCCAAATGATCGGTAAGCGCGACTGGATGGGCGATGTGCGCATGAAGCTGCTGGTCGGGCCTCTGCTCATCCTGATGATTTTGGGCATGATGATTGTGCCCTTGCCGCCTTTTGCGCTCGATCTGCTGTTCACCTTCAATATCGCGCTGGCCATCATGGTGCTAATGGTCAGCATGTTTACTCGTAAGCCGCTGGATTTTGCAGCGTTTCCAGCCGTATTGCTATTCACCACACTGCTGCGCCTCTCGCTCAATGTTGCTTCCACTCGCGTGGTGTTAATGGAGGGCCACCAAGGCGGTGCATCTGCGGGTAAGGTCATTGAAGCGTTTGGGGCGTTCCTGGTCGGCGGTAATTTCGCTGTGGGCCTAGTGGTTTTCCTTATTCTCGTCATCATCAATTTTATGGTGATTACCAAAGGTGCCGGGCGTATTGCCGAGGTCGGCGCGCGCTTCACGCTGGATGCGATGCCCGGTAAGCAAATGGCCATTGATGCCGACCTTAACGCCGGTTTGATCGGCGAAGAGGATGCCAAAAAGCGTCGCGCTGAAGTCGCTCAAGAAGCGGATTTTTTCGGCTCGATGGACGGCGCGAGCAAGTTCGTCCGTGGTGATGCCATTGCCGGTTTGGTCATTATGGTGGTCAATATCATCGGCGGGCTGATGATTGGTATGCTGCAGCACGATATGGGATTTGCCGCTGCGGGCAAGACCTATATGTTGCTAGCGATCGGTGACGGTCTGGTCGCGCAAATACCGGCCCTGGTGATTTCAACCGCGGCGGGTGTCACGGTATCTCGGGTAAGTACTGATACAGACGAGGATATTGGCCAGCAAATGCTCAGCCAGCTCTTCGTTAACCCTCAAGTACTGATTTTGGCTGCCGTGGTGATGGGCCTGCTGGGCATGGTGCCCGGTATGCCCAATTTCGTATTTTTGCTATTCACCGCCCTGTTGGCCGGTTTGGCGTGGTTCCTTATGCGCCAAAAAGAGCAGGCCTTGGTTAAAGACGAAGTTGCCGCTGCCCCCGTACCCTTACAAGAGACCCCCGAAGCCAGTTGGGAAGATGTACAGCTGGTCGATACGCTTGGTCTGGAAGTGGGGCACCGCTTAATACCGCTGGTCGACTCGCGTCAAAAAGGAGAGCTGCTGGGGCGTATTAAGAGTGTGCGTAAAAAGTTTGCTCAAGAAGTGGGTTTCTTACCGCCGGTAGTGCACATCCGCGATAACTTGGAACTCCCCCCCAACGCCTACGTCCTTTCCATGAAAGGGGCTGAAATTGGTCGTGCGGAGGCCCAACCGGGTAAGTGGCTGGCGATCAATCCAGGGCAGGTCTCAGGCGAATTGCAGGGCACCCATACCCAGGATCCCGCCTTTGGGTTGCCCGCTGTTTGGATTGACAGCAATCAGCGTGAACATGCTCAGGTCTACGGCTACACCGTGGTGGATGCCAGCACGGTTATTGCCACCCATTTGAATCATCTACTGCACCGACATTCGCCTGAAATGCTGGGGCGTCAGGAAGTGCAGAAGTTGCTAGATAAAATGGGCGATGACCAAAAAGCCCTGGTGGAAGAAGTGATTCCCAAGGCGATTTCACTGACGGTATTGCAGCGTATATTGCAAAACCTGCTTGACGAAGATGTCTCTATTCGGGATATGCGCACTATTCTGGACACCCTGGCGGAGTACGCCACTCAGCAAAAAGATCCTAACGAGCTGACGGCGCTGGTGCGGGTCTCGCTTGGCCGTGCGATTGTCCAGCAGTGGTTTGCCGGGCAAGAGACCCTCAATGTGATGGGTCTGGATGCCCAGTTGGAACAAGTGCTGGTGCAGGCAATGAATGGCAACGGTGCGATGGAGCCTGGGTTGGCAGAGACCCTGATGACCCAAGCGCAGCAGGCTTTAGAGCGACATGAGAGCTCCGGCGAGCCACCGGTGCTTGTCGTGCAGCACTCGTTGCGAGCAGTATTGTCGCGTTTCTTACGCCGTCGTTTACGCCATATGTCCGTGCTGTCCCAGGCAGAGATTCCCGATGACCGCACGCTAAAAGTGACCACCGTGGTCGGCGGACGTTGATACTCATATGCCGTGATAGGCTAGCGTCATCCATTTCCAGCATAGGCAAAGGGTAAGTCATGAGCGTTAGACGTTTCGTGGGAGCCAATAGTCGTGATGTGATGCGCCAAGTGCGCGAGGCGCTCGGTGAAGATGCCCTGATTGTCGCTAACCGGCGTACCGAAGGGGGCGTTGAAATCTTGGCCATGGCGGATGAAGCCATCGACCATTTTGAGCCCTCACCTGAACCAACTCCCCCCGAAACGCCGGTAGTTTCTCCGGCGCAAGACCCGATGCAGGCGATGAGCGAGCGCTTACTGCAAGAAATGCAGGATATGCGCGCGCTGTTGGCCAGCAACCAATCGTCTAATGCCGCTTCTGCGCCCCAGCAGGCAGCGGCAACGGGCACCGTCGCGCAGCTGCGCCAACTGCTATGGAGTGTCGGCTTTGGCAATGAGCTCGCCGATGAGCTGCTGGCAGGGTTGCCTGAGCCGTTAAAAGCACTGAGCGGAGATAGCGAAGCACCGATGCAGTGGCTGCGTCAGCAGTTAATGGAGCGTCTGTGTGTACTGAGTGATGAAGCAAGCTTCTTCGATCAAACCGGCATTGTCGCCCTAGTGGGGCCAACGGGAGTGGGTAAAACGACCACCACCGCTAAGCTGGCGGCACGTTTTGTCATGCGCCATGGCACACGCCCGGTGGCGCTGGTGACGACTGACAGTTTCCGGATCGGAGCCCATGAGCAGCTACGCATCTATGCGCGCCTACTGGACACACCCATGTATGCGCTGGACGCCGAACAACCCATTGATGACCTGCTGGGTCGCTTGCAGGGCAAACAGTGGGTCATTATCGACACGGTAGGCATGAGCCAGCGTGATCAGCGAGTGATAGAGCAGATTGCTCACCTTCAAGGCGGGCGCTCGCGGGTGCGTCTGGTGCTACTGCTCAATGCCGCCAGCCAGCCTGAAACCCTGGAAGAGGTTGTTTTGCGTTACCGCCAGGCCGCGCGTGCGGCGGGCGCAGAGTTAGATGACTGCATTATTACTAAACAGGATGAAGCGGGCCGCCTGGCACCCGTGCTCGACATTGTCATGCGCCATGGGATGCGCGTGCTGTTTGGTTCCAATGGTCAGCAGGTTCCTGAAGATATGGCCATTGCTGCCCCGGCGGCACTCGTTGATCAAGCACTAAGTACCGCAATGCCGCAGCGTGAACGAGCACAAAGTGCCGACACCCCCATGGAGATGCCGCGCTGGTCGCGGGATGTGCTGGGGCAAGGGCGACGTTTGTCATCGCTAATGGCACGACTGCGGCAGCGCGTGACAGGGTTTGCCGAATTAGAAGCGGTCTGGGATCTAGCCTCACTGCCAAGCCGTGTTCAGGGCGAGCGTTTGGACGCACTGCTCGCTGCCTATCCAGCGGCGGATACCACCTTAGGTATGGCATGGTCAGCGCGGCGTAATGAGCGCGGCTGCGACTGGGCAATGCCAGACATAGGTCTTGACAGTGATGGCGCCTGGCTGGCGCTACCTTGGCTGCAGCATCGCCACGCCGCAGGATGGCAGCCGCGCTTAGCCGCGCTGTCGGCATCAAGCGGTGTAGCGGTGCACTTGCTTCCGCGCTTTCCCGAGCCCGATGCCCTGGTGTGGCTGGAAGCCCAGCACTTGACCTGGGTCAGCCAAGTAGCCCCCAGTCATCGGATACTCTTTCACCACGAGCGGCAAACCATTCGCCAATTATTTAGCGACAGTGTGCTGACGCATCATGTTGGCCTACGTTTTCGTGGCCAATCCGTGCAACTATGGACTGCCTACGCCGAAGTGGAAGACGCGTCTGGCTGTGCTCTGCTCGCTTGGTACGGGGAAGTTCGTGACCCAGAAAGTGCCAAAGTGGTAGCACGGCGCTATTGGCTTACCCCGGCTCGGCTGGGAGCAGAGGTGCTCTCGCTATTGGTAACGCAGCTGCAAAGCGACGGATTATCAGCGTTGACGCGGCGCGCCTGGCAGCAGTTAAAAGAGGCCGACAGCGGTGATCTAAACGCCGAGGTGCGCCTGCTCATGGCCAGCGGCATGGCGTCAGTCGTAGGGCATCTCGATGTCGCTGATGATGAGGGAGCGCAGACGCTGCGCGGGGATCTACTCAACTTATCGGGCACCAGCCGTCGTCGTCGCGATACCGGCATGCTTGATGCGCTGGTCTATGCGTTTATGGCGCGGGATGCGATTCGCCAAATGGGCAGTGTCAGTCGAGAGGGTGTGGCGTGAGCGACCAAGATCAAGCATCGGGCCTGCGCAAGTGGGCAAGTTTGCAGCGCCAGCAGCAAGAAGCGGAGGAAGGGATTGATGTGGCAGCGGCAGAGCATGTGCCTGAACCCCCTTTGCCGCCATTAACGCCAGAAGTAGCGCTCGCGGAGCAGCCTGAGGCGCAAGCCCCGCCAAAGCCCAAAATTCCGCTTATGGTGGTCGGGCTGCCGGGTAGTGGTGCAGCCCAGGTGAGCAGGGTCAAAGCACGCCTGGGTCAGTGGTCTTCGTTAGGCCGAAACTGGGCCGGTGAGCCTGATGATTGGAGCATACACATCGCAATGGCTGAAACGTCTGACCTTGCTGAGTTGTGCAATCAATACAACCGCTGGGCGCTATGGATCAGCAGTGATGCCGATGACTTTGCCGCCATGTACCGGACATTGCGGCAGCTTCATGAACGGGGTGGCCCACGCCGTTTACTGGCGCTTCACGAGCCGCATTTGCCGCGGCAGGGGTTACTTGATAACTTGCGTGGAGCCGCCGAGTACTACTTAAATATGGAACTACTGGTACTTGCACGATGAGCGTACTCCGCCGAGGGGACCAAGCATGCTAAGCTGGCTATTAAGAGGCTCCCATTCGCAGGTTGCGCTACTGCTAATCGGATTGCTACTGACGGGATTAACGGCGAGTGCCCAGGCAGCCAGCGGTAGTTGGAGCACCCAGATACCAGGGTTGATGGTGGCGATGAGTGATCGGGCAAGCGCGAGTCAAACCGCGGCCCCACCCGCCGTCGCTAACCTTAAGCACGGGCAGCTTGGGCGTATTCAATGGCAGTTTCAATATCCTCCTGGCGCTCTGTTAAACGCCTGGTTGTGCCATCCCGAGCAGTGCGTTGCGTTAACCGGTATGCGGGGCTCTACTACTGCATTAGCAGGGCAGACGGCCGATGAGCCACTGCATTTTCGCTTTGCCTTACGCCCAGGCCAGCGGCCGGTTCGTGTGCAGGGGCTGCAAATGATTGTGAACTATCAGTGAAGGCTGTATAGCCGCGAGGCGAGAGCATGTACACAGCACAAGGCAGGATCAAACAGAGTGAGCTGTTGACGCAATACATGCCACTGGTGCGACGTCAGGCCTTGACGCTTCAGGTCCGTTTGCCAGCCAGCATTGAGCTCGATGACCTTATTCAAGCAGGCATGGTAGGGCTCTTAGAAGCGCTGGGTCGCTTTGATGCTACTCAAGGCGCGACATTTGCAACCTTTGCCAGCCAGCGTATTCGTGGCGCGATGATGGACGAGCTGCGCACCCGCGACTGGCTGCCACGAAGTGTGCGGCGTTCAGCGCGAGCGGTAGACAGTGCCGTTCGTCAATTAGAGCAACAGCTGGGTAGGGCGCCGGAAGAGAACGAAATTGCTCTCCATCTTGATATGCCATTGAGTGAGTATCAACAGCTCCTCAATGACACCAACAGTGGTCAGCTGCTGCCCTTTGAAGAGTTAGTCGCGGATGGCGGTGAACCGGTGAGTAATGAGCTGAGTAATTCACCGTTTGAGCAATTGCTCGATGGCCAGCAGCGGCAAACGCTGATTGACGCGATCGAAGCGCTACCCGAGCGAGAAAAACTGCTGATGGCGCTGTATTACCAAGAAGAGCTCAACCTCAAGGAAGTAGGCGCTGTGTTGGGCGTAACGGAATCACGCGTTTCTCAACTGCACAGCCAAGCCGTGAGTCGCTTACGCGCGCGCTTACACGACTCCGCATAACACCTCTTGTTTACTCACTTGTGACCGGCAAGGAGCCGTGGATGAACCCTTCGACGTTAATAGGCATATTTGCCAGCATCCTGCTGCTGGTGAGCGTGCTGTTTTTTACCGCAGAGTCCCCCGAAAGCTTTATCAATTTACCGGGGTTAGCCATTGTGGTGACCGGTACGTTAGCGGCCACCTTCATCAGCTACCCGCTAAAAGAAGTGCTTCGCGTTGTGCGTCTGGTGGGTTTGGTATTCCGGCGTGAAAATACCTATATGCGTGACGATATCCGCGAGCTGGTGGACATGTCGCGGCTATGGTTTAAAGGTGATGTGCGCGCGGTTGAGCGTGAGCTGGAGCATACGCGCAATCCGTTTCTGCGCACCGGTATTCAGTTGGTGATTGCCAACACCAAAGAAGACGAAATTTTTGACATGTTGCGCTGGCGCATTGCTCGCCTGAAAGCGCGGGAGCATGCGGAAGCACAAATATTTCGCACCATGGCCACCTATGCCCCGGCGTTTGGCATGATCGGTACGTTGGTGGGGCTAGTGAATATGCTGGAGGTGATGGATGCGGGTGACCTGCAGGTGATTGGCCCCCGCATGGCGGTGGCCCTGCTAACCACCTTCTATGGCATTTTACTCGCCAACTTAGTGTTTAAGCCGATTGCGGTGAAGCTAGAGCGCCGCACCGAAGAGCGATTGATTACCATGAACATGGTATTGGAAGGTATCTCACTGATTACCAAACGTCGCTTGCCCTCGTTTATTGAAGAAACCCTTAACTCTTTCGTGGCTAATTACCACGATGAAATTCGCGATAATAGCGTAAAGCCAAGGCCTGACGTATCGGTGAGTTCGGCAGCGAAGAGATAGCCACCATGTTAGACCGTGATACACGCCATGCGTTGGAAATACCGGCCTCGGCGGGTGAGGGCGATGAAGGCTGGTTAACCAGCTATCTTGATGTGCTGACACTGCTTATCACGCTCTTTGTGCTACTGCTTTCACTCACGCCACCGGGCGGCGGTGAAGCTGCGGATACTGCTTTCATGCGTTCAGCAAGCGCTGTATCATCACTGCCGCTAGCGTCTCTGGCCACGGGTATACAGCCTCGCCATGAAGGGTTACAGCCGCAGTTTGCTGGGCTGAATATTCCCGGTGTGAGCGTCTCGCAAGGTCGCGAAGGTGTCACGCTGAGAATTGATACCAGCCTGTTATTTGCCAGCGGCCAAGCAGTATTGACGTCTCAGGGGCGTAGTGTGGTTGAGCGTCTTATGGATGTGCTCACCCGTTTTGACGGGCAGATTTCTGTAGAAGGCCATACTGATAGCGTGCCCATTTCGACAGACCGCTTCCCGTCTAACTGGGAGCTTTCATCAGCGCGGGCTATCGCCGTCGTACGCCATTTAGAAAGCCAAGGGTTCAATATTTCTCGTATGCGGGCCGTCGGCTATGCTGATACCCAACCCATGGAACCGAACGCAACCGCGGATGGCCGAGCTGCCAACCGGCGCGTAGAGCTGTTGCTCAGGCAGCAGGTCGAAGGGTGAATAGATTGTCGAGGCTACGCCTGTGCCCATGTTCCGCCCGTTATTGCAGTCGTTTGGTGCACTGCTGGTATTGGATGCTGATTGCCGTCGTATTCAAGCTACCAGCACAAATTTAGCCTGCTTGACCGGCATTGAACTCCCTGAAAACGGGGAGCTAAGTCTTGCCTGTGCGTTGGGCAAACGCCTTAGCCAGCGGGTGCGTCGCGAGCTTCAGGGGCAGCAGCGCCTCCCCGGTCCGTTGGCGTTTATTCGTCCTAAACACAGCAGCGTGCGTTTTCAACTGCATGCTTACCGGGTAGATGAGCAAGTCATTGTCGAGATTGAGCCACTTAATCCCCTCGGGAAGCGTCGCCTACTGGGTACGGTGAACGAGCGATTGATGCATTTGGCAGAAGCGACCCATCAGGAGGAGCTGCTCGACTCCTTAGTCAATGCTATTCAACAGCTCACCGGTCATGATCGCGTCAGCGTGTGCCATTTCGATAGTGATTGGCATGGCTTGATCGTAGCCGAAGCGCTGGGCGAGCGGCTGCCTTCGCTACTGGGGCAGCGCTTTCCCGCCAGTGACTTTCCGATCACGTTGCGCCGAAGCTATGAAAATCATCCCGTGCGGTTGATTGAAGACGTTAATGCTCCCCCTGAAATGCTGATGCCCGCTTTTTCTGCTATACCCCTAAGCGGCAGTTTTTTACGTGCTCCGGCGCCAGAAAGGCAGCGCTATCTTAAGCGCTTGGGTGTGAGTAGCTCGCTGAGCTTGGCAATGCAGGGCGATACTGGCCTGTGGGGGCTAGTATTTTGCCACTCGGCAACCCCGCATTCAGTCGAGCCACCGGTACGCGATGCCGTTCGCACCTTGGTGCAAATGGCCACACAGCGCATGCTGCTACTGCGGGCGCGTCAAGAAGCACGCTACTTACAGCGCGTACAAGATAGCCTGGTGCTGAGTACACGGGCACGCAGTGAGCCGCAGAGCCCCCAGCGCCTACTTCATGAACAGGCGGCCACCTGGATGAAGTTGTTTCGTGCCCATGGCATTGTGCTCTGGGTGAATGGCGGCGCTTATCAAGCTGGCGTGACGCCCTCACCGGAAGCGATAAGTCAGTTTGTTTTACGGCTTGAGAGAGCCCACGTGCATAGCGGCCCCTGGTGCACGCGCGAGCTCGCCAAAGAGCCGTTAACCTGCTCGTTAGCCATGCCCGAACAGTGTGGCGCCTTGGCAGTACCGCTGTCGATGAACGCTACCCAGCGCGCGTGGTTGATACTCTTTCGTCCAGAGCAGGTCGAAACGCTATATTGGGCGATGCAACCTTCAGCTAATCCTCTACCTGCGTCGATAGTGACCCCGTCGGTTGCTTGGTATGAAGAGGTGGTGGGCAAAAGTGAAGCTTGGCAGCGGGTTGAGCGCTTAGCGGCGGTCGATTTGGGAGAAGACCTAACGTTGGCCATTTCGGCCTATGAAATTAGTTCACTGAATATGCATCTGGAGCGCGAGCGTAAAGCCCTTGCTGAAGCGAACCAGCGGCTAGAGCAGTTAGCGCATTTTGATCCATTAACCAAAGTGTGGAACCGCTACCGCATTGAAGAAGCGATTAATGCCGAACTAGTGGCTGCAAAGCGCTATGCAGCTGCCTTTGCCTTGCTGCTTTTTGATGTAGATAACTTTAAGCAGATCAACGATTCCTATGGCCATAGCGTAGGTGATGATGTGCTGGTGGCCCTAGCGCGTCTGGTGGAGAGCTCTTTGCGTGGCTGTGACCACCTTGGCCGCTGGGGTGGAGAGGAGTTTATTGTGCTGGCCACTCACTCCGACGTTGATGCTGCCGTTGGTTTAGCCGAGCGGCTGCGCTCGCTGGTAGCAGAGCTGCACATTGCGGGCCTTGAGCAAGCAGTAACAGTGAGTATCGGTGTTGCCGTTTGGCAGCCGGGTGACAGCTGTAAAACCCTCATATCGCGGGCAGACGACGCTATGTACCGTGCAAAGCATGGTGGGCGCAACCGCGTTGAAATGGCGCTTGAGCCCATGGCGCCGACTCACTAAAGCGCTGTTTTCACTACTGCTGTGCTTCGTCGCCTTCACATTTAACCAGCATTCGGGCAATCGCCGCATCGGCCCCTTGTAGGCTAAAGGTCATATACCAAGGCTCGCGTTCCTGCTGATCAAAGCCGAGAAACAGCTGTTCGCCCTGACGCATATCCGCCATCAGCGTTGCTAGGTCGCTGAGGTAAAAATGCGCATAAAAACCATCATCGCCGCGTTCCGTAATAAACTCCGCCATGGTGTCAATGATGGGCTGCTCGTCAATGCGCAGCCGGGCGGGTACCAGTTTGACCGCACGGCTCTCGCCTTGCTGCTGCTCTAGCGTCACCCGCATCTCCAGCCAGGGTAAATCGCATACCCCAGGGCTGGCGTTCAGGCTAAGCGTGGCGTCTGAATAGCTGTGGGTTTCCACCGCACGATAATGCTCCTCGTTGCCAAGCGAAAGCGTCATTGATTGCCAATGATCGTGGGAAGCCATGTCCTCGGTATTAAACGTGGCAGCGTTAATCATCGGTGTAACGGCCATCAAGGGGGCTGCCATCACCACAGCGGCTAAGGAGAGCAAACGGAAACGCTGGAGGCGAAGTGCAGTCATGATCAGGGCCATCTACTAAAACCAATAGGCGATTAACATAAAATCCAGTCTATAGCGTCTTGCAGAAAGGCAAAAGAGTAACGCGCTGATTTTCCTATATATGGTAGAAAAAAGTAAAAAAAGCGCCTCATATGGTGGGAAGTCAAGTCTATACTTCCCTCCGATGCTACGTATAATCGCTACGATTTAAGCGCTATATTCACCCTGTTGTGAAGGAGTTTTGCGACATGAGCACCGCTGCCAAGGCTATGAAGACCTCTAATGATGTCCCGATGCAGGCGCCCTCGCGGGAGATTTGGGATGCTAAATATCGCCTTAAGGATCGTCATAGCCAACCCGTCGATCAGGACGTCGGTGCTTCGTTTGAACGTGTCGCACGCGCGCTCGCAGCGGTGGAGGGTGACAAAGCCGAAGAGTGGCTACCAAAGTTTCGCTGGGCGCTGGAAAATGGCGCTATTCCTGCTGGTCGTATTCTCTCCAACGCGGGAGCTGAGGCTTATAAGCCAGCGGTGAGCCTCATTAACTGCACCGTCTCGCGCACGATTCGCGACTCCATGCGCGATATTCTCGACTCAGTGGTCGATGCGGGCATGACGCTGAAATCCGGCGCTGGCATCGGCTATGACTTCTCGACGCTACGCCACAAAGGCGCGTTCGTCTTCGGCGCTGGCGCTGGCACCAATGGCCCGCTGGCGTTTATGGATATCTACGACAAGATGTGTTTCACCGTGGCCTCTGCCGGTGGCCGCCGTGGCGCCCAAATGGGTACCTTCGATGTGGGCCACCCGGATGTGCGTGAATTTATCCAGGCTAAGCGCGAAGCGGGGCGCCTGCGTCAGTTTAACCTTAGCCTGCTGATCACCGATGAGTTCATGGAAGCGGTCAAGAACAATACCGACTGGCCGCTGGCCTTTCCGCTCCACCCGGGTGAAAAAGACGACGTTAAGCCGGAAGATCTACTCTACCGCGACTGGCCGGTAGTCGAAGAGGGTTACACGGTGGATGCCGAAGGCCGCGTCGCCTGTCGCATCGTTGAAGTGATCAAGGCGCGGGAGTTGTGGGACACCATTATGTCCTCCACCTACGACTATGCCGAGCCGGGCTTTATTCTGATCGATCAGGTTAACCGCATGAACAATAACTGGTTCTGCGAAGATATCCGTGCCACCAACCCCTGTGGCGAGCAGCCGCTGCCGCCGGAAGGCGCCTGCCTGCTGGGGTCTGTCAACCTAACCAAGTTTGTGATTGACCCCTTCGGCACCGAGCCGCGCTTTGACTGGGAGCGCTACCGTAAAGTGGTGGCGATCTTTACCCGCATGCTCGACAACGTGGTCGAGATTGCCGGTTTGCCGCTGCCTCAGCAACAGCGCGAAATCGAAGCTAAGCGCCGCCACGGCATGGGTTTTTTGGGTCTGGGGTCAACGCTCACCATGCTCAAAATCCCCTACGGCTCCAAGCAGTCGCTGGTGTTCACCGATGAAGTCAGCCGTCATTTAGCTATTGAGGGCTGGAAGCAGGCGCTGGAGCTCTCCCAAGAGAAAGGCATGGCGCCAGTGCTTGAGCAGGAGCACACCATTACCCCTAAAATGCTGCGTGAACGCCCACAGCTGGCCAAAGATGGCTACGAAGTGGGCGATCAAGTGCCTGGGCGCATTCTGCACGCCCGTTACAGCCAATATATGGCCCAAGTGGCCGAGCTTGAGCCAGAGCTTGTAGCGCAACTGGCCGAGCATGGTGCGCGCTTTACCCACCACAGCTCGATCGCACCAACTGGCACTATCAGCCTGTCGATGGGTAACAACGCCTCTAACGGCATTGAACCTTCGTTCTCGCACCGCTACTTTCGCAATATTATCCAGTCGGGCAAAAAGACCAAAGAGCAGGTCGAGGTAGTCTCTTTTGAGTTAGCGGCGTACCGCCACTTTATCGCCGCCGACGCTGTGGACAGCGACCTACCGGATTACTTTGTGACCGCCGATGCTATTTCACCGGAACAGCACGTGGCCGTTCAGGCGGCTGCCCAGCACTGGGTCGATTCGGCAATCTCGAAAACGGTCAATGTGCCCACCGATTTCCCCTTTGAGCAGTTTCAGGATCTCTATCTGCAGGCTTATGAAAGCCGCTTGAAAGGCTGCACGACCTTCCGCTTTAACCCGGAAGCCTTCCAGGGCGTACTGGTGCGCGAAGATGATCTTAAAAACACCACCTACGTCTTTGAGCTGGAAAATGGCGAAACCCTGGAACTGACCGGGGATGAGAAGGTGGTTTATGACGGCGAAGAGCACAACGCTGCCAACCTGTTTGATGGCTTGAAAGAAGGCACCTACGGCAAATGGTGATGCCGCGCTTAGCGCCACTATTCACTAACGCACACCTTTGCTAAACGGAGAGATATCCCATGGCTGTTGAAATTACCTCCAAAATTGTCGGTTACCGTATCAAGCAGCAGGCACCGGCTGTACCTGCCCCTGAGCTACAGGATGAAAACCCGCTGACGGTGCGCATTCCGTCACGCCCAGAAGGCACTCTGGAAGCCGTATCGGAGAAGATTTCGTACGTGGGGGCGGAAGGGCGCAAGAAAGTCTACCTGCTAGTGTCATTCATGCCGGTGGAAGGCGTGATTGGCGGCAAACGCGTTGTGATTGAGCGTCCGGTAGAATTCTTTTTCCCGTCAGGACAGCTCTCCAGCGAGCACCAGTGGATCACCGCGACCATGCGCAGCCTCTCACTGGCCGCGCGAGGTGGTTACGTCACCCAGGCGGTGGCGGATCTGCGTAAGGTGGCGTGGGACAAAGGGCTGGTACGTTGTGGCATGAACCGCTGGAACAAGCCGATGTTCCACGATTCAGAAGTGGCGGCCATCGCCTGGTCTATCCAGCAGATTCTCTACCGCCGCGGCTTTCTGGATCGGGACGGTAATCAAGTGCCTGTGGAGCAGTTAGTCGAGCGCTACGCCCACCGCATGACCCACGGCCATGCTTGGCAGCCTGATGAGGAAGCCACTGAGGTTGAAACGGGTGCAGTTGAGGCTATTGGCGGTGAGCATTCAGCGCCAAAAAAGCCTGAAAGCAGCGGCCCAGCCACGGTGGGTAACTGCCCCGAATGCCGCGGTGAGCTGATTATGATGGATGGCTGCCCTACCTGCTATGCAGGCTGTGGCTGGTCAAAATGTGGTTAGGTTGAGTTAAGGCTCTGTCTAAGTATGGCCGTGTGCTTGATAGCACGCGGCCATTTTTATGCAGACTCGCCTAATAGAGGGCGGACGTTATCGGTGAGATAGCAGTCGTCAAATTGCCCTTCGGCACTGAGCGCTTTTAAGTCCGGTATCGTCAGGTGATGGCGGTCTCGAAACACCAAGCCATTTTCGCTAAGTGCCGTAAAGGTACGGCTCACGTGTACCGGACTCAGCCCCAGCACATCGGCCAGCTGCTCCTGGGAGAGCGGTAGGCGGAATTGATTGGTAAGGTCCGGATTGGTTTGACGCAGTCGCAGATACATCTCGTAAAGAAAATGGGCCATTTTCTGACGGGCGCTACGTCTGGCCAAGGTGACCAACCGCTCGGTCATGAGCGCCTGCTGTCGGCTACCAATGGCAAACATTACCGAGGTAAGTGGCAGCGACTGGCGGAATATCTCGAGCATGCGTTTATGCGGAAAGTGGCATATCACTCCGTCATCGATCATACGCACGTTCTCAAGGCGCTGTGAGAAGGCAAATTCGCGTAGTCCAATGATGTCACCTGGCAAAAATACTTCCAGAATTTGCCGATCACCGTTTTCCAGATGACGGTAGGAGTAGGCCCAGCCACTTTTTAGCGTGCAGAACTCATTGGCTGGAGCGCCCATTTCCCAAAGTAGCGTACCCGATTTTATATCGGATGGGCTCTCTTCCAGCGAAAGGAGTAGTTTTTTCTCATCCTCAGTCAGTGAGCAGTAGTGGCTGAAGTGTTTGATAATACAGCTTTTTTCTTCATTCATGATGTATTCCTCTAGCGAGGCTTGCATAAGACTGCTAATGATTATCTGGCCGGTACTATAAACAATCTGGCTGCGTGCTGCTTTGCCAAAAAGTATTAACGAGTGTGATTAGTTCGGTTGAGGGTGAGCAACTGTGCCCACCCTTCGAACGAATAGGCATCAGCGCTTCGTTGCGCGATTGCCTCTCGCTAGTAGTGGCGCTAAGAAGCGGCCAGTATGCGAGACGTCCTGTTTGGCGATCTGTTCTGGCGTGCCCTCGGCGATGATCTGCCCGCCACCCGAGCCCCCTTCGGGGCCGAGATCGACAATCCAGTCGGCGGTTTTGATCACATCCAAATTGTGCTCAATGACCACAATGGTGTTGCCATGATCACGCAGGCGATGGAGTACCGTCAGCAGCTGGCGAATATCTTCAAAGTGCAGGCCGGTGGTCGGCTCATCAAGAATATACAGTGTTTTGCCGGTATCGCGTTTGGCTAATTCACGAGCCAGCTTGACTCGCTGCGCTTCACCGCCCGAAAGCGTGGTAGCACTCTGACCCAGACGGATGTAGGAGAGCCCCACATCCAGCAGGGTTTGCAAGCGACGAGCAATAGCGGGTACCGGACTGAAAAACTCCAGCGCATCCTCCACCGTCATGGCCAGCACTTCGTGGATCGTTTTGCCTTTGTAGTGAATATCTAAGGTTTCACGGTTATAGCGCTTGCCCTTACACACATCGCATGGCACGTAGATATCCGGTAGAAAGTGCATCTCCACCTTAATCATGCCTTCGCCCTGGCACGCCTCACAGCGCCCACCTTTAACGTTAAAGCTAAAGCGGCCGGGCTTGTAGCCCCGTGACCGCGCTTCTTGGGTGCCGGCAAACAGCTCGCGAATCGGGGTGAAAATACCCGTATAGGTGGCCGGGTTGGAGCGCGGCGTGCGCCCAATCGGACTCTGATCTATATCGATGACTTTATCGAGCTGATCGAGTCCTTCGATTTTCTCATAGGGAGCAGCGGTCAGCGTGGTCGCGCGGTTTAATTCGCGAGCCGCAATCGGCATTAGCGTGCCGTTGATCAACGTCGATTTACCCGAGCCGGAGACACCGGTAATGGCGATAAACAGCCCCAGTGGCAGGCTAAGCGTTACGTTTTGCAGGTTGTTACCGGTAGCACCGCGTACCACCAGCTGCTTTTCAGGGTTACCGGGAATGCGGTAGGGAGGCACGGCGATTTCCCGCGTGCCAGAAAGGTACTGTCCGGTCAGCGAGTCGGGGTTGTCCATCACGTCCTGGGGTGTGCCCTGAGCGACAATTTCACCACCGTGAACGCCTGCGCCAGGGCCGATATCCAATACGTGGTCGGCGGCGCGAATGGCGTCTTCATCGTGCTCAACCACGATCACGGTATTGCCCAAATCGCGCAGCCGCTCAAGGGTTTTTAGCAGTCGGTCGTTATCGCGCTGGTGCAAGCCAATCGACGGCTCATCAAGGATATACATCACCCCGACAAGGCCGGCACCAATCTGATTGGCTAGGCGGATACGCTGGGCTTCACCGCCGGAGAGTGTATCGGCACTGCGCTCCAGATTGAGATAGTCCAGCCCCACATTAACCAGAAACTCTAAGCGCGCATGGATCTCGTGGACGATTTTATCGGCGATCTCACCTTTGCGCCCCGGTAGGCTTAGATCGGCAAAATAGCGCCACGCTTCGCCAATCGGGAAGCGCACGATCTCGGCTATATTGTGATCATCCACGTAAACATGGCGCGACTCTTTACGCAGTCGCGAGCCGTTACAGGTGGCGCAGGGCTGCACGGCGATGTATTTGACCAAATCATCGCGCACCATGTTGGATTCGGTTTCCCGATAGCGGCGCTGCATATTGGGCAACACGCCTTCGAAAGTGTGCTCGCGGGTCACTTTCCGCCCCCGGTCACCCACGTAAACAAACGGAATCTGCTCGTCGCCGCTGCCGTTTAAGATCACCTCCCGCTCATGGCGGGCAAGCTCCTGCCAGGGCGTTTCCAGTTCAAAGCGGTAGTGCTTGGCCAGCGCCTGGAGCTGGGTAAAGTAGTAGATGTTGCGCCGATCCCAGCCTTTGATTACGCCTTCCGCCAGGGAGAGTTCCGGGTGGCTGATCAGCTTGTCGGGGTCGAAGTACTGCTGCACGCCTAACCCGTCACAGGTTGGGCAGGCGCCCGCCGGGTTGTTGAACGAGAACATCCGCGGCTCAAGTTCCGCCAGCGAGTAGCCGCACACCGGGCAGGCAAAGCGCGATGAGAAGGCTATGTCGTCTCGCTCGCCGTCCATAAAGTGAATCATGGCGGTGCCATCAGCGAGGTTCAGCGCCGTTTCAAAGGACTCTGCCAAACGCTGGGCAAGGTCATCGCGTACTTTGAAACGGTCGACCACCACGCTGATATCGTGTTTTTTGCGCTTATCCAGCGGAGCGATGTCATCCAGTTCCAGCACTTGGCCGTCGATCAACGCGCGCACAAAGCCCTGAGCACGCAGCTCTGCTAACAGCTGCAGGTGTTCACCTTTGCGCCCTTTGATTACCGGTGCCAGCAGCATCAGCTTGGTGCCTTCGGCAAGGTTCATCACCTGGTCGACCATTTGTGAGATCGTCTGGGCTTCAAGGTCTTCGCCATGCTCTGGGCAGCGGGGCGTGCCTGCACGGGCGAACAGCAGGCGCAGGTAGTCATAAATTTCGGTGATGGTGCCCACGGTCGAGCGCGGGTTGTGGGAAGTAGACTTCTGCTCAATAGAGATCGCAGGTGACAGCCCTTCAATGTGATCCACATCGGGCTTTTCCATCATCGACAGGAATTGGCGCGCATAGGTGGAGAGCGATTCCACGTAGCGGCGCTGCCCCTCGGCGTAAAGAGTATCGAACGCTAATGACGATTTACCCGAGCCTGATAGGCCGGTAATCACAATCAACTTGTTACGGGGCAGTTCCACATCGATCTGCTTGAGGTTGTGGGTGCGGGCACCCCTGACCAGAATGCTGTCCATCAACACCTCGAATCGCGCGGCAAAAGCGTGATTATACGTTTGTCTGACCCCTCCCGGCAAAACCGCTTTAATAACCTGCGTCAACTCGCGACGTTTCCAGCGTCAGTTCAAACCGCTAGAATAGGGGGCTGTCTCAAGTCGTTACGCATATTCACCGCATGCTTATCCACCACATTTTTATTTTTCACCATACGCTGGGGCATTATGCGCAAGGTTTCCGCACTATTGCTGGCCTCTGAACGTCGAGCGATCAGCGGTCTGGCCGGACTTTATGCGTCTCGCATGCTGGGTCTATTTATGGTGCTGCCCGTGTTGGCGCTGTATGCCGACACGCTGGATGGGGCCACGCCACTGCTGGTGGGCGTTGCGTTAGGTATCTATGGTTTAACCCAGGCAACGCTGCAAATTCCGTTTGGCTTACTCTCTGATCGTATTGGGCGTAAGCGGGTGATTGCCATGGGGCTGGTGATTTTTGCACTTGGCAGCGTCGTTGCCGCGCTCTCTGACAGCATTGCTGGAGTAATCGCTGGTCGAGCGTTACAGGGAGGCGGTGCGGTGGCGGCCGCTATCATGGCGCTGCTGGCGGATCAAACCCGTGAGGAAATTCGCACCGTCGCGATGGCGACCATTGGGCTTTCGATTGGCGTATCGTTTGCCATCGCCATGGTGCTGGGGCCATGGCTGGCTGCTTGGGCGGGGCTAGCCGGGGTGTTCTGGTTTACTGCCCTACTGACGCTGGTAGGGTTGCTGGTACTATGGCGCTGGGTGCCTGCCGCGCCGCGGCGGCGTCGCCACCGTGATGTGGGCATGGATCGTCAGCAGTTCAAAAGCGTGATCACCCGCCCCGATTTATGGCGGCTGGATCTGTCGATTTTTGCCCTGCACTTAGTGCTGATGGCGATATTTGTGGCGGTACCTTTTCGTTTGCTAAACGCAGGTGTGGCCATTGAGTATCATGGACTGGCGTATCTTGGCATTATGGCGCTATCGTTTGTGGCTATGGTGCCGCTGATTATTGTTGCCGAGAAGCAGCAGCGCATGCGGCTGATGTGCCTGATGGCGATTGGCTCTATTGTGATTAGTTTAGCGGGTCTGGGGCTACCATTATCGCCAGGTTATTGGCTGTTCGTTTGGCTGTTTGTGTTCTTCACAGGCTTTAACCTGTTGGAGGCGACACTGCCTTCCATGCTCAGTAAACTGGCCCCGGCGGGCGCGAAAGGTACCGCCATGGGGGTGTACTCCACCAGCCAATTTTTAGGGGCTTTTTTAGGCGGTACGCTGGGTGGTCTGTTGGCGCATTATGGCGGGCTCAACGCGGTCTTTATCGGCTGTGCCGTACTTGCGCTGTGCTGGTGGATTGCTATGTGGCGGATGCCCTCACCACCACCGCTCTCCAGTGAAGTAGTGGCACTGCACGAGACTCAGGCAGATGCGCTTGATCTATTAATGGAACATTTAGCCGATGTTGTCGGCGTCGAAGACGTAATGGTGGTGCCAGAAGAGCGTTTGGTCTATTTAAAAGTGAACCGCCAACAGCTTGATCAGGCAGCGTTGACGAGGCTAATGGCACCACCAAAATCTTAATCTAGCGAGGCCGTAACACGGGGCTTGGCTGGCAATTAATCCTATGTGACACCTATTAAAGGAGCGCCTTATGGCTCGCGGCATTAACAAGGTCATTTTGATTGGCAACCTCGGGCAGGATCCAGAGGTGCGTTTCACCCCCAGCGGCACCGCCGTGGCCAACCTAAACCTGGCGACGACTGATACCTGGATGGATCGCCAAAGCGGTCAGCGCCAAGAGCGTACCGAATGGCATCGCGTGGTGATGTTCAATAAAACCGCCGAAATCGCTCAGCAGTACCTGAAAAAAGGCTCCAAAGTCTATATTGAAGGGCGCTTGCAAACCCGTAAGTGGCAGGATCAGAACGGCCAGGATCGTTACTCGACAGAAATCGTCGCTAACGATATGCAGATGCTTGACGGACGTAGCGGTGACTTCCAGGGCGGTGGCGCTCCGCAAAATAATTATGACCAAAATTCTGCGCCTCAGCACGCTCCAGCGCAGAACTATCCTACTCAGAACAATCCTGCTCAGAACAGCCCCGCTCAGAATAGTCAGGGCGGCGGTTATCCTCAGCAGGGCGGCCAGAACCCACAGCAGGCACCTCGTCCCCCGCAGCCAGCGCCGCAGCAGGGCAACCAAGCTCCGCCGCCTAACCAGCAGAACAGCAGCTATGGTGCGCCAGATCCGGGTAACTTCGACGACTTCGATGATGAGATTCCATTTTGAAGGTATTCATCAATGAGCCACTAAGGGCAGGGTGTGACAAGGAGAGGCTGTCTTGAAGCTGCTGATATTGGATGCCGGACACTGCTTAAGCTTGGCACTGGCCCGGGAAGCAAGCCGTCGCGCCGATACAGAATTAGTCATTGAACAAGGGGCGACCATTACCCCGTCTCGGCTGACAGCAATTGCGCCTGACGCTGTGATTATTCCACCGTTGGCACACCCCTTAAACATGGCGCCTGCGGATGTTACCGCCCATGCTGATGCGGTAGACATCTGTTTGGACGCCTGTCTATCCCAAGACGTAGCGTTAGTATGGTGTGTCTCTGATCAGCTTTACGAAGACGGTTTGGAAGTCCCCATTGATGAGCATGTGGTGCCAGCGCCGCGGGATGACAGCTTGCGCCGTCTGGTACAAACCGGTGATCGTATCCGTGCGGAGTCTCAGCGCCATTTGATTGTGCGCCTAGGTCCGCTGTTTGCGCTGGAAGGCAGTCATGCTTGGCTCAATGAGATCATCGATAGCTTAGTGCTCGGGAAGGCGGTGCGTGCCGCAGAGGATGTGATTTTTTGCCCGACCTCAGCGGATGCTGTTGCTATGGCACTGATCGGTATGTTGCAGCAGCAGGCCAGTGGTGCTGACGCGTGGGGCGCTTATCATTTGGCTGGAACTGAGCCGGTTAGCGCCTTTACGTTCACCTCTATGGTACGTACTCAGCTGTTAACGCATCTTGAAGGGCGTGGAGAGCAAGTCTCTCTTGGTGAGGTGCAGCCGCTTAAACATCATCATGATGCCAAGCTGCGACGCGTTTTAAATTGTCGTCGGGTGTTAGATGTCTTTGGTGTCCATCAGAAACCGTGGCGATTAGAGGCGGGACGTATGTTGGATGCGTGGTGTTTAACCCGTGACCATAACCGTGTCAGCGATACAGGAGCGTCGGCTTGATAAATGTGGTTCGCAGCCTGGTGTTTTATGTCGGCTACTTTTTAGCCATGCTGATGATTGGCATCCTGTTTCTACCCATTGCGCCGTTTCTCCCGCTGTCTGGCCGCTACCGCTTACTCAATTTGTATAACTACTTTTTGATGGTGTGGTTTCGTATCGCCTGTGGCGTGCGCTATGACATTCAAGGTAGAGAAAACCTGCCCAGCGGTCCCTGTGTGATTCAGGCCAATCATCAGTGTGAGTGGGAAACGGTGTTTCTGCAGGTGATGAAGCCTCCCGTATGTACCGTGCTGAAACGCGAGTTGCTGCGCCTACCAATCTTTGGCTGGGGGTTGCGTTTGCTACGCCCGATCAGTTTAGATCGCTCCAAACCGGCGCGGGCGATGAAGCAGGTGCTGACTCAAGGCGTGGAGCGTCTCGGTACCGGTATGTCTGTGCTAATTTTTCCGGAAGGTACGCGGGTAGATCCAGGCATCCGTAAGCGATATAACAAAAGTGGCAGCGTGGTGGCGTGTCGTGCGGGAGTGCCTGTCTTACCGGTGGCCCATAATGCTGGTGAACGCTGGCCTGGACGCCACTGGGTTAAACGGCCAGGCGTTCTGCGTGTGCGCATTGGTAAGCCTATTGAGACGGCGGGACGCATGCCGGATGAGGTGCTTGCGGAAGTAGAAGTGTGGATAGAAGCGCAGTTACAGGAAATTTCGGAGGTGCCGCGGCCTACCCTTAGTTCTAGTTCACGTTAGAGCGTACTTCTGTTTGGTTACACATCTGCTTGGTCCACCTTTAATGTTAAACGACAATGGCGCCCAGAGGGCGCCATTGTCGTTGTCATCATGCCTGCGCTGTTAACAGCGTTAGTCGTTAAAGCGCTGGAAGACTAAACACGCATTGGTGCCACCAAAACCGAAGCTGTTCGACAAGGCGCGCTCTATCGTTACGCCATCGCGGCATTCTGTAACGATGTCAAAACCTTCGGCCTGATCATCCAGATCGGTGATATTTGCTGAAGCGGCTACAAAATTGTGCTGCATCATCAGTAGCGAATAGATCGCTTCTTGTACACCCGTGGCCCCTAGAGAGTGACCAGTGAGCGATTTAGTCGAGCTCATGGCGGGCGTTGTATTACCGAACACTTCGCGTATTGCTTTTAGCTCGGCAACATCGCCCACAGGCGTAGAAGTGCCGTGGGTATTGATGTAGTCAATCTTACCTTCAACGGTGGCCATCGCTTGGCGCATACAGCGCATTGCGCCTTCTCCCGAAGGTGCGACCATGTCGTGGCCATCAGAAGTCGCGCCGTAACCCACCAGTTCGCCATAAATCTTGGCACCGCGCGCTTTAGCGTGTTCAAGCTCTTCTAACACCAGCATGCCGCCACCACCTGCAATAACGAAGCCGTCGCGGGCCTTGTCATATGGGCGCGAGGCCTGTGCAGGGTTGTCGTTATAGTGGGTAGAGAGCGCGCCCATGGCATCAAACAAGCAAGAGAGAGTCCAGTGCTCCTCTTCACCGCCACCGGCAAACACCACGTCTTGCTTATTTAGCTGAATTTGCTCCATCGCACTACCGATACAGTGCGCCGAGGTGGCACAGGCAGAAGAGATAGAGTAATTGATGCCTTTAATTTTGAACGGCGTTGCCAGGCAAGCTGACACAGTACTGCCCATAGTGCGGGTAACGCGGTAAGGGCCAACGCGGCGCAGGCCTTTTTCACGCAACACATCGGCGGCTTCAACCTGGTTTGCGCTTGAAGCACCGCCAGAGCCAGCAATAAGCCCCGTTCGTTCGTTGGAGACCTGCTCCTCAGAGAGCCCGGCATCTTCAATGGCTTGAGCCATAGAGACATAGGCGTAGGCAGCAGCATCGCCCATAAAACGGCGCAGTTTCCGGTCAATGAGTGCGTCAAGGTCTATATCGACGCTGCCCGCCACATGGCTACGGAAGCCACGCTCGGCATACTCTTCCTTAAAACGAATACCGCTACGCCCAGTTTTGAGCGCGTCCAGGACCTGTCGTTGGTCGTTGCCAAGGCAAGATACAATGCCAAGGCCGGTGACTACCACTCGTCGCATGGGAGCCTCCTGTTCAGAAATTCGCAGTGGAGGTAAATAGGCCAACACGCAGATCATTAGCCTGATAAATGTCGCGTCCGTCGACAGAAACTGTTCCGTCGGCGATACCCAAAATGAGGCGTCGGGTAATAATACGCTTAATATTAATACTATAGGTCACTTTCTGAGCATCCGGCAGGATCTGTCCGCTGAACTTGACCTCGCCGCAGCCAAGTGCACGGCCACGACCTGGATGGCCTAGCCAGCCTAAATAGAACCCAACGAGTTGCCACATGGCATCTAGGCCTAAGCAGCCAGGCATGACAGGGTCGCCAGGAAAGTGGCAATCAAAGAACCACAAGTCAGAGCTGATATCCAGCTCGGCGATCAGTTCGCCCTTGCCATGCTCTCCGCCCTCTTCATGAATATGCTTAATACGGTCAAGCATGAGCATGTTAGGAGCCGGGAGCTGAGCATTACCGGGGCCGAATAGCTCGCCGCGCGAGCAGGCCAGCAGTTCATCGCGATCAAAGGAGTGTTGCTTGGTCACTGAATCGTTCCGAATATCGAATTGGTTGTTGGGCTAGTCTACTTCCCGAAACCGCTGAATGCACGTAAGAGGCTATTTATCGCATATAACTACAGAATTGGTCGTAGTTGCCGATAGCATTAGAGCGGGCATGTCAGGGTGATTTAACATCCATTATGCACAACAAACGTTCTGTTGACGTAATATGCGTATTAAAACACTGTTTATGGGCGGCATAATCAGCATGGCACCTCACGCTAATTTTTAGCTGGATTAATTTGTATAGGGTATAGCGAAACGCCATGTGGCTTCCTGTTTCTCTTAATCGTCCGTTGGTATGGGTTGCGCTTGCGGCACTACCTGCCTGCGTATGGATTCCAGATCCTGTGCTGCGCTTAGTCGCGTCAGCCTTTGTCATGTTGGGTTTATGGGATGCCTGGAACCAAGTCCGTCAGCAGCGTTTGCGGTTACGGTTAACCCAAGATGCGCTAGGGCTTGCGAGCGATGCTATGGTGATAAGCGATGCGCAAAATCGCATTATCGCTGTTAACCCTGCGTTTACTGAAATTACAGGCTACGCCAGTCAGGAAGTGATCGGCATTAAATTAGACACCCTGGCGGCACCACGCCACGATAAGGCTTTCTATCAAACCTTCTGGAGTACGCTAAAAAGTACCGGGCGTTGGGAAGGCGAGATGTGGAACCGCCGTAAGCATGGTGATGAATACCCTGAGTGGCTAAAAGTACGCGCGGTAACCGAGAAGCGAGGGAAAATCACCCACTTCATCAATTTATTCACCGATATTTCGGCGCAAAAGGCGCGTGAAAATGATTTGCGTCGAATTGGCTACGAAGATCCATTAACCGGTCTGCCTAATCGTCGTCGCCTTCACGACCTGCTTGCGTCCCGGTTGCGCCACATACGCGCTGGCGAAAGCCTGGATATGGCACTAGTGGATATTGACGACTTAAAATCGGTTAACGATAGCTTGGGGGTCGAGCAGGGTGATCGCTTACTCGCGCGCTTTGCTCAGCGGCTTACCAGCTATATGGCGGGAAGCATTGTCGGCCGATTGGGTGGCGATGAGTTTATGGTAGTGCGTACCACAACCTTTGACGATCATGACAAGTGGGTTGCGTCTCTGCGCGAGCATATGGGCCGCCCGTTTGAAATAGATGACCACCCATTACGCTTAGGGCTGACAATCGGTAGCTGTCGAGTGCCTGAAGATGGTAACGATTCAGGGGTGCTCTTCCAGCGCCTAGAGTCAGCACTTTATAGCGCCAAACGATTGGGACGTAACCATAGCCAGCGTTTTCGACCCGCGCTGGACAAGCAGGACAACCCTCAATTAGCGCTGGTCAGCGATTTACGTGCGGCGCTCATTTCTGGGGACCAGTTAGAACTACACTTTCAAACCCAGAATGAGCCTAGCAGCGGAGAAATAGTCGGCATGGAAGCACTGCTGCGCTGGCGTCATCCACAGGATGGTATGATTTCACCCGGCGACTTTATTCCGCTGGCGGAGCGTCACGGTTTAATGACTCAGCTAGGTGCCTGGGTCATCGAAAAAGCCTGTGCCCAGCAGTCGCATTGGCGTAATAGCGCCATGCCAAAACTAACGATCTGGGTCAATATCTCGGCGCTGCAGCTGTTTCAAGGCGATCTGGAAAGCCAGCTAGCGTCTTGCTTAAAGCGCTACCAGCTGACCCCTTCCCAGATTGGCTTAGAGTTAACCGAATCGGTGCTTTTAGACGAGCGAGCGGGCGAAATGAGGCCACGCTTGCAAGGGCTACGCGACCAAGGCTTCGCGATTGCGATTGATGATTTTGGCACTGGCTACTCATCGCTAGGCTACTTGAAGCGCTTGCCGGTTGATAAAATCAAACTCGATCGCGCTTTCATCAAAGAACTACCTCATGACCAAGCAGATGCCGCCATCGTTAAAGCCGTATTGGCGATGGCAAAAGGCATGGGGCTTGAGGTGATAGCAGAAGGCGTGGAGACAAAAGAGCAGTGCCAGTTTTTGATAGATGCTGGTTGCAAGAGTGTTCAAGGGTTCTACTTTTCGAGACCGCTGCCTGCCGTTGAGTTAGAAAAGCGTCTGGTACCTGAGCCTCTTACCCATCCCGCTGCGCCATAAGTATCATTTCTAAGGGCTTTACTGGGTATGTCGTTTAGAAATCCGAAGATAATAGAGGCTAATGCCGCCACATAGCACTGCCCAAATTAAACTCTGTACAGGGAGCAACCAGGCCGCAAGGCTAACCTCCGACAACAGCGCACCGCCATAGTAAGACAGTGGGCCACTAACTGCTCCACATAGCGCGGCTATCAGCGGATAGCGCCATAGCCATGCAAGTGAGTGATAAACCAGCGTGGCAAATAGTGGCCATAGCATCCATAGCCATAGGGGTAACAGCCCCAACACCAGTGTTTGGCCATTAAAATCAAAACCGCCCAGCAGATGTAAACCGCCATCAATCACCAAACCAAGCAGTGCAAACCCTGCAATAAACCGCCACTCTCCGGACAAAGCGCAGCGCCATAGATGCCAGGCTAACAAGCCACCGCCTGCAAGCGCGGCAACGCCTGAACCGCCTACTACGCATAACAGCCAGCCAGCTTCAAAACGCAGAGCATTTAACAGCAGTGTCTGCCACGAGCGTGATGCCATTCTAGAGCGCGCCCGTAAGAGGAGTCGGTTTCGCCGCCGGTTTCGCCAGCAGTAAGTGGCAAGTGCCGATAGAGCGCTCGATAAAGCCACCCTCGCAGTAGCATAAATAGTAGCGCCACATGCGAATAAAGCGCTCGTCATATCCTAGCTTGCGAATTTGCTCAAGGCTGGCTTCAAAGCGGTGTCGCCACTCACGTAGGGTGCGCGCATAGTGAGGGCCAATTTCGTCTAAAGCGACCACGTTCAGCGACGTTTTGCGCATAACGCTGCTTAACATAGCGTGGTGCGAGGGTAGAAAACCGCCCGGAAAAATGTAGCGCTTGATAAAGTCCATGTCGCGCTTAGCTTCTTCAAAGCGCTGATCACGAATAGTGATGGCTTGTAACATGGCCTGTCCATCGTCGGTCAACAGGCTATCGAGTTTAGTGAGGTAAGTGTCGAGATACTGATGCCCAACTGCCTCGATCATTTCGACTGAAATGAGTCGATCATAGTGGCCGGTTAATTCACGATAATCCTGCTTGAGCAGGGTGATGCGATCCTCCAGCCCCTCTTCTTTAATACGCTGGGCAGTATGGGCGTGCTGCTCATCTGAAATGGTCGTTGTCGTGACACGGCAGCCGCGAGTTTTCGCCGCATGAATCGCCAGACCACCCCAGCCAGTGCCAATTTCTAACAGATGATGCTGGGGCTGAACGTCGAGCTTCTCGAGCATCAAATCAAGCTTATAGGTTGACGCTTCTTCCAAGCTTGCTTCCGGGTAGGGGAAAACAGCGCTTGAATACATCCAGTGATGGCGATCAAGAAATGTTGAAAAAAGGTCATTACCAATATCGTAGTGGGCGGCGATATTGCGCTTAGAGCCATTCAGGCTGTTGCGTTGAAAACGGTAGGCGGCACCCAGGAGCCAACGGGCAAGCCGGGCGCTGCCGTTCTCCATTTTCCCATTTACATGCTCAAGGTTTGAAGCGAACAGCCGCACCAGCGCGACGAGGTCATCGGCATCCCAATCGCCATCCATATAAGACTCGGCCGCGCCAACGGTACCGCCAAAGGCAAGCCTCTTCCAGGCGCGTGAGTGGCGTATCACTACCGTTACTTGCAACGGGCCTTCTTGCCCTAGGTGATGGCATTGATTGCCCTCAATCAGGGTGATGCGGCCGCCGCGAAAGGTATCCAGCTGCGCCATTAGGCGAGGTTTCAGCCATTTGGTTAAACGGTTTTGCGCCACTGGCTGAAGGTTCGGGGGCGTGGAACGCAGGGTCGTCACTTTGAAGTCTCCTTGCGCTTGGGGTGGTTATACACGGGGACGCGCTTAAGCCACAGGCGAAGCGCTTCAAAATGAATACCCGCAATGGTTTTCAGGCTCATCCACGGTTGGCGAGCCAAGGTTTTGAGCAGCGCGCCGCGGGTGGCGGGTGAGGCCTCAAGGGTTAATGTGGCATCAAAATGGCACTGCTGATCCTGCCAGTTTTCCATATGTAGAAAGAGCTTTTCGCCGGGGGCGTTAAACTTCCAGCGGTAGGTCATTTCCATGGGATTAAACGGCGAGACATGAAGATCTTTATCAAAGTGCGCCTGATGGCTATGGCGCGAAGGGTCTACAGCAGAGGCATAACGTGTCCGCTCACGCCAAGGCATGTTAGTCACTTCGCTCAATACCGCAGCCAACCTGCCCAGGTGGTCGTAAGCGTAGTAAACGGAGATAGGGTTAAACATGCAGCCTAACGTGCGTAGCTGGGTCAGTACGCAAATACGACCATTGGGAGTACTGCCCAACTGACGAACAAGCTCTTCGCGCACGGCGGTTTTAAGCGGCCGGTCGGTTGGGCCCAGATAATCTTCGCGCCGAAAACGCGCCAACGCAGGTCGGCGAGCACTAAACCCAGGCACCTTGTCGAATAGGTCGGGTAGTTCATCCAGATCCAGCCACGCCATCCATACCTGATAACTAAAGGCGTGTGTTTTGGGCGTGAATCGCCGGTGGCGTAAAGTGCCGCGATAGATACGCGAGCGCGGTGTAGCAATCATCCCAGCCCCTCGACGCCTTGGGTCGTTAGCAGCTCGTGGGCAGGTAGCGCGGAAGGCGCTTCAGACGGTGGGGCGGCTTCATCGCACCCCAACGCCTGGGCCACCCTAAGCGCACTCCACACGCCATCTTCGTGGAAACCGTTACGCCAATAGGCGCCGCAGAAATGAGTGCGGTGAGCTATCGACGATATCTCTGCGTGGCGTGCTTGAGCCGCTTGACCCGCCAAGGTGAACTGAGGATGCGCGTAGGTATAACGCCCCAGTACCTTGCTTGGGTCGATGCTCGCGCTGTCATTCAGGGTGACGCAAAAGGTGGTGTCGCTCTCTATTCGCTGGAGGATGTTCATGTCGTAAGTGACTGATACCCGCGCTCCACTATCACGCTGATCCAGGCGGTAGTTCCAGCTCGCCCAGGCGCGCTTGCGACGCGGCAGCAGGGCGGTGTCGGTATGCAGTACCACTTCATTATCCTGATACGGCATGGCGCTAAGCACCTCTGTCTCGACATCGATGGCATCGCCCAGCAGTGCTAGTGCCTGATCGGCGTGACAGGCCAGCACTACTTGGTCAAAGTGATGCGTACCGGAGGGCGTGGTAATAGTGACACCCGTGCTGTTACGGCTAATCTGCGTAACAGGTGTATTAAGGTGAATACGCGACGCGTAAGGAGCCGTTAAGTTGGGGATATAGCTTTTGGAACCGCCCACCAGGGTGTACCACTGCGGACGATGATTAACCGATAACAGGCCGTGATTACGAAAAAAACGCACGAAAAATGCCAGCGGAAAGGCGCGTAAATCGCTAATGCTGGCCGACCAAATAGCGGCCCCCATGGGCAGTAAGTAGCGCTGTTGGAAATCGCGGTTGTAGTGGTTCTGGTCTAGGTACTCACCCAAGGTCATGTGCTCGGGCAGCTCTTTGCTCTCAAGCGCGCGAGTAGCCTGCTTGTTAAAGCGTAGGATATCCCGCAGCAGTCGATAAAAAGAGGGATTAAAAAAATTGCGCCGCTGGGCAAACAGTGACCCAAGCGTATGCCCGTTATACTCAAAGTCCCGCGCAGTCTCATGGACCGAGAAGCTCATCTCTGTCGCTTGGGAAGCGACGCCGAGAGTGGCCATCAAGCGCTGAAAGTGCGGGTAGGTCCAGTCGTTAAAGACAATAAAGCCGGTATCAATAGCGTACGGCTGCCCCTCAACGGTGACATCCATGGTGGCAGTGTGACCGCCAAGCCGCGAGTCCGACTCAAATAGCGTGACTTCATGCTGTGCAGAGAGATACCAGCCAGCGGCCATGCCGCTGATGCCGCTGCCAACAATGGCTATACGATGCGATGCCCCTGTGCTTTTTGATACCAGGGTACTCATGATGACTCCTTCTGAGCACGGGTCATGCGCAGGCCAATCTGACGGCGCAAGGCAGGAGGCAAAATACCCAGCAATTTGACCAAGTAGGTAAAGCGACGAGGGAAATGGATATCCAATCGTCCTTTTATCAGGCCTGCGATAATCGCATCCGCCGCTTGCTCGGCGGTAACCTGCATAGGCATGGGGAAGTCGTTACGCTCGGTGAGCGGTGTTTTTACAAAACCAGGATGAATAATGCTGACATCAATGCCTTCCTGATCAAGATCCAGGCGCAGTGACTCAAAAAAGTAGCTAACTGCGGCTTTAGAGGCGCCATAGGCCTCAGCGCGGGGCAGCGATAAATAAGCCGAGGCGCTGGAGGTGGCGGCTAACCGGGCAGGTAAACCCTCTTTACGCGCTTCGCGTAGCAGGGGCAGGGCAGCTTCGACGCCGTACAGGGTGCCGAATAAATTAGGTTTAAAAACCCGCTCTACTAAATCCATATCGAACTGCTGAGCGTCGAGATATTCGCAGGTGCCCGCGTTAAACAGCGCTAAATCCAACGCCCCTAAGCGCTCGCGAAGAGCGTCACCCGCCTTGAGCACCGCTGCACGGTCACTGATATCCAGGGGAAGGGGGTAGGCATGGGGATGGCCTTGGCATAGTGCTTCGAGTGCCTCAGCGTTACGAGCGCTAAGCACAACGTGGTGACCTTGGGCGATGAGCTTACGCGCCAGGGCCTCACCAATACCTGACGTGGCACCGGTTAACCAAATGCGTTGGGGCGTTTTCCATGTACTCATCAAACCTCCTAGTGCGCCCCGCCGTGGTGTTAAAGCCATGATGGTAAAACCAGGGTGTTAAAACCTAGGCAAGGCGGTTTTTTAACCAGCGAATGATGCTGCCCATCAGCGGAATGTGTTCGTAGAGCATGGCGCCAGCATCGAAGTAGTCACGATGGCGCTCAACGCGTCCATCGGCTGCAAAGGTTAGTGCGCTACAACCTTCAACCCTTACAGGTTTTCCTCCTGCCAAACGTGGATGAATGAAGGTCATTGTCCAGGTAACAAACGCTTGCTGACCCTGTACTTGCCGAGTGTGATAAACGAATTGGCACTCTTCGACATTTTCATACATGGTTGAAAAATAACGCGCTAACGTCTCGCGACCTTCAATGTGGTGCAGCGGGTCGCTGAAAACAATATTTTCAGTATATACCTCGTATAGCTTTTCTGTACAGGTATTGTCTAGTTTATTGAAAAAGGTGCAGAACGTCTCCAGCGCCGCAGGCTCATCCATGACTGACTCCCTCTTGGCTTAGTGAAAATAAGGGTTTAGTGGAAATGATAAAAAATAATACTTGGATGACAGGGATCACTATTTAGATAGCGATTTGAACGCCTCCAGCGCGCGCAGGCGGGCTGCTTTGTGATCGACAATGGGCGCCGGGTACTTTACATCGGTGAGTAGGTCTTGCGGCGGCGCATGTCGCGCTTTCGCGGGAAGCTCCGCAAGCTCGGGCAGCCAGTGGGCGATAAACTCACTATCAGCATCAAAGCGGGTGGACTGGGTAGTGGGGTTAAAGATGCGAAAATACGGCGCGGCATCGGTACCCGTAGAGGCGGCCCACTGCCAGCCGCCGTTGTTGGCACAGAACTCACCGTCGACCAGGTGGCGCATAAAAAAGGTCTCGCCACGCCGCCAGTCAATCAGCAGGTGCTTGCTTAAGAACATTGCCGTTACCATGCGTAAGCGGTTATGCATCCAGCCAGTGGTGACTAACTGGCGCATGGCGGCATCCACAATGGGATAGCCTGTACGCCCCTCACACCAGGCTTGAAAGCCTTCCTCGTCGTCACGCCACGCTAATTGTTTAGTGTGCTCCTGGAAGGGCTGATAGCGGCACACCTGGGGAAAGCCCACCGCAACGTGCTGATAAAATTCGCGCCATACCAGTTCGTTGACCCAGGTGGTCAGGCCTAAATCACCATCACCTAAATGACCGCCATTCTCCGCCATCACCGCTTGCAAGCACTGACGGTGGGAGATCATGCCTAATGCCAGATACGGTGAAAGCTCGCTGGTACCGCGTACCTTGGGCAAATCACGCTGCGCTTTATAGTGTCGGCCCCGAAAGCGTAAGAAACGCGCTAAATTATCCGCCGCAGGACTTTCACCGGCTGGCCATAGGCGACCATCGATCGGCGTACTATCGAGTTCGGGCAGAGCAGGCAATGGATCGCTTTTAATATCCAGGGCGGTTTGCACCTTGGGCGTATCCCGCAGGGCCAACTGATCAGCACTGACCTGCTTGTGCCAAGCGTTGGAAAACGGTGTGAAAACGCCGTAGTAATCACCTTTGCCGGTTAACAGGCTGCCGGGGGCAAATGCCACGGCATCATGGTAGCCATGGGCGGCAATACCAGCCTGCTTAAACGCGTTTTGCACGGACTGGTCCCGCTGGCGCTCATTGAGGGCGTACTCATAGTTAAAGTGTAACTGGTCAACACCATGTTCCCGTGCGATCTCAAGTAGTGTGTCCGGTGCTTGGTCATAGCGCTCTATGTCGCGATGAAGCAGCGGAATATTCAAACCGTTCAGGGCTGCCTTAACGGCGGCAACACCGCGAGCCCAAAAGTCCAGCTTGTTGGCGCCGTGCCCGTGCTCTTGCCACTGGGGGATGCTGCGCAAAAAGACCGCTATGACAGGACCTTTAGCCGCGGCGGCGGCCAGCGCGGTGTTATCGTCAATGCGCAGGTCACTGCGCAGCCAAATTAACTGCCGTTTCATAGGCTCTCCTGTTATAGGGGGGCTCCGGGGCTCCTGCGGCGCAAAAAAATGGCCGGTCGCCAGAGAGCGAACGGCCAGGGTAGGCGCGTGCGGGTCAGAGTACGCCAGACTCGCGTAACAGCGGTCGCAGGCGAGCAATCGCCTGGGGCAGATCATCGCCGAGCATGTGTACCGGGCCATCGCGCAGGTCTGCTTCGCGTAGGCGAGCTACTTCGCCACATACGCCAATCGGTACGTTTAGCGTCGCTGCTGCCTTGGGCAGCGCTTGGTGAATATAGCTATCACTTTCGCGCTGACCACTGGATAGCAGCACCATCGATGAGTGTAACCGCGCGACTGCCTGAGGGAGATCCTCAAGGGGCAGTGAGTGGTCCAGCATCTGTACCCGGTAGCCCTGCTCGCTGGCCATCAGTGCCGACATCAACACCCAAAGCGGGCCGGGGTCGTCGGGCATGGCGTTGAGCAGAATCAGCGGGCCCCGGGTAGCTTGGTTGGCATAATGCAAGCGGATACCCACTTGGCTGCGCAAAAACGCTTCCAACGTACGGCGAACAAGCTGATCTGCCTGAATGGCCCACTTCGCTTCAAGGCTTAAAATCACCGGTTGCCACAGCTCATTAATAGCAATGCTGAGCGGATAGAGCGCTAGGCTCTGGTGATAAAACGTTTCCAGTTTGGGGAGGTCTAGGGCTTCGATAATGGCTTGCAGTTGCTGGCGCTGGCTAGCCCAGTCGCCCGCATCGGGCGTGGGCGTCTCAATTGTTTCTGGCTGGTCAAGCAAGTCGGCGACTTGACTGACCGGCACACCACGATTGAGCCACTGCAAAATGCGTTCGATGCGGGTGATATCGTCTTGAGCGTAAAGCCGGTGACCTTTCGGTGTGCGCTGGGGGCGTATTAATCCGTAACGTCGTTCCCAGGCGCGCAGTGTGACCGAATTAACGCCCGTCAAACGAGACACTTCGCGTATCGGATAGAGTGGCGTATCGGGTGGGTGGGTCGCCTTGAGACTCATGGGCGCCAGTACCTCTTGGTTAACTGCAGCCAGGGGCTGCAGGGGACTGTCATTGTTCGCCGTGGCGAAGGTGTAGCATGTTCCATGTAAAAGTTGCCTGATAAAGAGCTGAACATTAGCACGATACTGTATGCCCATTTGTACAACTTGTCGCTACTCGGTACAACCTTTATAAGAATGCTTCTTAGCCAGTAAAACATTCTAACAATTAGACCGACCGACCTATTAGTGCTTCTCCCAGGCCGTGTCCAGAAAGCCATGCATCTTCTACGCGCCCTCCACGAAAGCTATCGCCGCATAAGGCTAGGCCGTTTTCACTGTATAAATATGCATGTTCAGAAGAGGACGCTGGCTGTGCATAACGCCACCGATGAGCGCCTATTTCAATCAGGTTAGGTAACGCTGTTGAGGTGGGGAGAATCCTTTTCAGCGCGGCTACTAGTTGCTCAGCGACTTCATCCGCGGATAGTTCTAAATGCGCTTCGCTCCAGTCGAGATGGGCTAGCAGGCTGAGGCTCTCAGGCTGAGCTTCACGCCCTGGTTTGGTTTGATTACGTGACACGATGTTAAGCACTTGGCGTGGGGAGTGGTGCGCTATTCGCACCATTTGCCAGTCTGGTTCCACGCCGGGTATTGCCGGAATGGGGCCGTCAAAAATGGCCCATCCCGCCCAGCAGGCACGCTGTTTCCGCGTTTGGCACGCTGCCGCCAAGTTATCGTCCCAAGCCGCCACAAGCTTATGGGCTTGAGGCGGTGGTGCGCTAATCACGACCCGATCATATGGCCCAAAACTAATGCCGGCAGCGTCGACTAACTGCCATCCCATGTGCGCGCGTTGGAGCCTAACGATAGAGGTGTCGGCATGCAGTGAGACACGGGGTAGTGCCGTCAGTGAGTCAGCTAGATGGCGGGTTAAGGCGCTCATTCTGGGGGCGCCGGTGAAGCGCATTTGGCCATCATTGTGCGCCTGCCAGCCATTTGGACTAGCCTGATAGGTGCGTGTTGGCCAAGGGGCTAGGCAGCCGACAGCGAGCCATTCATCGACGGCGCGTTGGAAAACGGGGTCACGCACGCTGAATGCCTGGGCACCTAAATCGAGTGTTGCGAGTGGCCTACGCTTACTCGACATGCGACCTCCAGGGCCGCGGGCTTTATCAAATAGTGTGACGCTAGCGCCGCAGTTTGCTAGTACCTGCCCACATGCGAGTCCTGAGATACCTGCCCCGATAATGGCGATCGAGTGATGAGCAGTAAGCGGCAGTGTAGCCATGATCCCTCGCGGCGTTTAACAGCGTGTTAGGTGAATTAAACAGGCGGTCTATCGTAGCAGTTTTGTATAAATATCGTACAATTTAGTTATCGATTAATTTACCTGCCAAACGGATACCCAGCAATGCCATCCACAGGAGTATTTCCATGCGCGTACTAGTGACCGGAGGCAGTGGTTTTGTCGGCCAGCGGCTTTGCCAGCAATTGATTGAGCGGGGCCACGAGGTGCAGGTGGTTTCCCGTAGCCCTCATCAAGTACGCAGCCGCTTACCCAGCGACTGTGATATACGCGATAGCGCCCAAGCATTTATAGAATCGCCGCCGGATGCGTTAATTAACCTAGCCGGTGAGCCCATTGCGGCCAAGCGGTGGAGCGAGGAGCAGAAAGCTAAACTGATTAATTCCCGTGTGGCGGCGACCCAGCAGCTGGTGGCGCTGTGCGAACAGCTAAAAGCCAACGGTCAGCCGCTGCCAAAAGTCATCGTGTCGGGCTCTGCCATGGGCTACTACGGCGATCAGGGCAAGCGCGTGGTGACCGAAGAGACCATGCCTAACGATGAGTTCGCCCATCGTCTTTGCAAGCAGTGGGAAGCTGCCGCTAAACCCATAGAGGCACTGGGGGTGCGTTTAGCGATTTTGCGTACGGGGTTGGTGTTAGAGGCGGGCGGCGGCACTCTGCAGAAGATGCTACCGCCATTTAAGTTAGGGTTAGGCGGTCGTTTTGGCAGTGGCGAGCAGTTTATGCCGTGGATTCATCGCGACGATTTGGTCGCGGCGATCCTGTTTCTTATCGATCAAGAGGGTTTGAGCGGCGCCTTCAATGGCAGCGCCCCGCATCCGGTGACCAATGCCACCTTTACTAAAACCCTGGCCAGTCATCTCAATCGCCCGGCCATTTTTCCGGTACCCGCTTTTGTGCTGAAAGCGGGCTTCGGAGAAATGTCGCGGCTACTGCTGACCGGGGCTGATATGCGCCCCGCGCGCCTTGAGGCAGCTGGATTTACATTTCAGTATCCAACCCTGAACAAGGCGCTTAAGGCCATTCTTTAGCGCTGATGATTAACGGTCAGCATCGACGGTGATAATCACCCGCACTGAGTCCAGCCGCAGGCGGGTGTTCTCAATGGCTTCACTGAGCGCCTGGCGCTCGTTTTTCAGGGCGTCGATCTCTGCGCCGCGTACGGCAGGGTTGTGCTCCGCCAGCGCGGTTAAACGGGCAATCTCAGCATCCAGTTGGGCGCGCATGCGCGCCTCAGCATTTTCGACAATACTGGGCAGCTGTCGCTCGGCTTCACCCTCACCCTGAGTCAGCAGCTCGCGCAGTTGGTCGTGGCGGCTCTTGATCAAATCCCGGGCCAGAGATTTGTTGACCTTCTGAAGGTTTTTGCCCAAACCGGTGAAGGAGATCTTGCTGGTCAGGTTGGCACCAGACTCATCCAGCAGCAGTCGCACCGCGGTGGGCGGCAAGAAGCGGTTAAGGTGCAGCTTTTTGGGCGCCGGGCAGTGGGTGCGGAACACCAGCTCGGCCATCAAGCGACCGCTGGGGATGGCGTCGTGGCGCAGCAGGGCGAGCGCCGAATTACCCATGGTGCCGTCCAGTACGCGGCCCATCATTTCACGCAGCAGCGGATGCTCCCAGGAGAGCCGCTGCACATCGTCACGGGCCAGCGCCTGGGCGCGGCTGTAGGTGGCGGTAAAGCCCTCTTCACCTTTCACCAAGCCTGGCAAGCCATCCAGCATATGTTGGCTGGGCTGCAGGTGCATGAGCCCTTTGCCGATCTCCTGGCTCTCTACCCCAAAAATGTCCAGCGCCCGTTCAAGGTAGCGCGGCAGGGCGACGTCATCATCAAGCTCGCGCACCGCGTCGATCACCTTTTGTGCGCGTGCGGGGCGGCAGGCGTTGAGTTCCAGCAACCGGTTGCGGCCCGCATCGTGTTCCGCCAGTTTGGCGCTAAACAGGGTTCGGGTTTCGGCGATGATCTCTTCAAGCGCTTCATCATCCAGCAGGGCGTCAGCCAGGGCGTCGCCAAAGGCATCAAACAGGTCGTTGCCGACGCCGTGGGGGGCGCTGAACGCATCCATACCTTCGTGGTACCAGCGCAGCAGGCGCTCGCCGGGGCTGCCTTCAAAGGTGGGGATATGCAGCTCAATCGCATGGAGTTGGCCAATACGATCCAGGCGGCCAATGCGCTGTTCGAGCTGATCCGGGTGCTGGGGCATATCGAACATCACCAGGTGGCGGCAGAACTGGAAGTTGCGCCCCTCTGAGCCAATTTCCGAGCACACCAGCACCTGTACGCCCTCATCCTCATCGGCAAAAGCCGCCGCCGCGCGGTCACGCTCTATCAGGGAGAGGTCTTCGTGGAACACCGGCGCATGGTAGCCGCCCAGCACCCGTAGTCCTTCAGCAAGGCCTTCAGCAGTTTCCCGGTGGTGGGCAATGACCAGCACTTTCTCGTTGGCAAAACCGTTCTCGCCATCGTCGCTAAGCTTTTCCAGCAGCCAGTTAACTCTCGGGTCGATGTGCCACCAGTCTTCGCCGTTGAGCGGATCATTACTCATCTCGCGATAAGCCGCATCGGGATAGATCAGCACATCGGGGTGATCCATGCCGGTCTCGATCAGCAGTTCGTCGAGGTAGTCGTCGTCACGCTCTAAGCGGCGAACCACTCGGCGGTAGGCCGAGGGCAGGGCTAGTGGCACTAAATTTAAGCGCCGTTCGGGAAAGCCCCCAACATGGCGGCGGCTGTTACGGAACATCACCCGGCCTGTGCCGTGGCGGTCAAGCAGCGCTTCGCTTAATTGGGCTCGAGCATTGTCTTGCTGCTCTTTGCTCGCCTCCTCATTACACAGCGTGGCCAGCAGTGCCTGGCTGTCGCGGTCATCCGCCACGGCGGAAACGTGAGCGCTAGCATCAGGGTTGCCGGGCAGTGCCTCCAGCGCATCAATGGCGCGGGCCACGTCGGTGTAGTGGCTCTCTTCGGCCTTGAAGCGTTCCAGGTCGTGGTAGCGCTCGCCATCCAGCAATCGCAGGCGGGCAAAGTGGCTCTTGATGCCCATCTGTTCGGGGGTGGCAGTGAGCAGCAGCAGGCCGGGAATCACGGTCGAAAGCTGCTCAACGCAGCGGTAGCCGGGGCCGCTGCCCTCTTCGCTCCAGTCCAGGTGGTGCGCTTCATCCACAATCAGCAGGTCGAACTGGCTGGCCAGTGCCTGCTCCTGACGTTGCGGGTTGGCAAATAGCCAGCCCTGGCTGGCTAACACCAGCTGAGCGCTCTCAAAGGGGTTTTCGCTGCCGTGAGCCTGGCTCTGGGTTTCATCCAGCAGCGAAACGTTAAGCGAGAAGCGCCGCAGTAGCTCGACCAGCCACTGATGCGTGAGGCTGTCGGGCACCAGAATCAGCGCCCGCTCAACGCGGCCGTTGAGCAGCAGACGGTGCAAAATCAGGCCGGCTTCGATGGTTTTACCCAGGCCCACTTCATCCGCCAACAGAACCCGGGGCGCATGGCGGTTGGCGACTTCATTGGCAATGTAAAGCTGGTGAGGTATCAGGTCGATACGCGGCCCGGAAAAGCCCAGCGCGCTGTGCTGCTCAATACGTTGATAGTGGTGCAGGGTACGAAAGCGCAAATCAAACCAGTCATTACGATCGACTTGGCCGGTGAGTAAGCGGTCGCGGGCCTGGTCGAACTGCATGGTATCGGCGAGTTTGGCCTCGGGCAGTTCGCGCAGATTACCCTCGCTATCTTCACCGATATAGGTAATCAGGCCATCGGATTCTTTGCTGTCATCAACCACCATCTGCCAGCCGTCGGCAGAGAGTACGCGGTCGCCGCTGCCAAACATAACGCGGGTAAGCGGGGCCTGGCGGGTATTGTAGGTACGGGTTTCCTGACTGGCACTGAACAAAATGGTAACGCTACGGGCGTCGCAGTTAAGCACGGTGCCGAGCCCAAGCTCAGCTTCGCCGTCGCTAATCCAGCGTTGGCCGGGAGAAAAATCGCTCATGATGCCTCGGAGGAGTCTGCAAAACGGGTCGACTGCCGCCGGAGGGGAGCACCGGCAGCAACAGGGCGGGGGATTCTAACGCAAAGCAGCGGGGGGATTAAGGTGTATCGGCATCAATCTTGTAACCAGCGATCCAGATGGGCGCGGGTAAGTTCGCCCACATGCACATCTAAGGTATTTCCCTGGTCATCAAATAGCACCGTAGTGGGCAGACCCGGTGCTTTGAAAAGGGCCATCAACTGTTGGCCGGGGTCGCGCAGCGCATAGCGAAACTCGAGCTGCTGCTCATCCAGGTAGCGCACCATGGGCAGTAGGTCTTCACCCTGATTAGCGACCACGACACTAACGCCATCGCGCTGGGCCGCCTCTTCAAGCAACGGCATCTCACGCAGACAGGGCGGGCACCAGGTGGCCCACAAATTAACGATAATCAGATCACCGCCTTCGATGAGCGATGGCAAATGTACCGGGTTGCCCTCTACATCTTCCAAGGTGACCTCGGGCAGGGCGTCAACCGCGAACGCTTTACCAAGCGGTGCCAAGGTGACCAGTACCAGCCATAGACTGGAAGCGGCGATCAGCAAGGCCAACGCACCGCCCATGGCGAGCAGATGCGCACGTAGCGTCCAGGCCGTCCATATTAACCCTGCAGCCATGCCCCAAAGGCCGTGATAGCCGGGCTGCCATACCTTTAACGCTTCCAGTGGTACCGCGCTGTAACTGTCTAGATTGAGCAGAATATAGCCGACCCGTGCGCCCACTAGCCAAATAACGATCAGTCCGGTAAACCAGCGCTGCTGGGCTGGGCGCGGCAGCCCTAATAAAAACCGCGCAGCGAGTAAAAGCAGCAGTGCGCAGCCAACGGCATAAAGGCGGGGCAGCGAAATCAGTAGCGGGCCGAGAGCAATGGCGTTCATGGATTTCCAGTTCAGGTTTTTAACTTAGGTTTTTTAACTTCGGTTTCCAGTTAAGCATGCTGTGAAGCAGGTACACTGGGAGACCATATCATGCGAGCTGAAAATTACGGAGACGTTATGCCCCCACCCGCTTTTGATAGGCTGCGCGCGCTAGCGATCGGCTCCCAAGCGATTGGCTTAATACTGATTATTACCCTAGAAACCATCATGGGGGACGGTGCGCGCCCTTGGCAGGGTGTTGTACTGGCCGCCATGCTGGTCACTGCGCTAACGATTGCGCTGGTGCGACTATACCGGCGTAATCTCGCCCGCAAGCGTTGGGCAGAGCGCCTGGATGACCATGACCATGACGATGCCTAATGCCAAGGGTTGGCGTCAATGGTTGAGCATAGTGACGCTGTGCAGCCTGTTGGTGGGGTGTACCCACGCGGTGGTTCGCGAACATCACACTGCGCTCGCGCCATCAGAAGCGCGTAATACGTGGTTGGGCAGCCAAGCGCATCAGGCGTTAGCAGAGCAGTCAGACCCCGACGGGTTCGCGCTCCTGGCCGATGGTAAAGACGCCTTCTCTGCACGGGTGGGCTTGATTCGCCAAGCCCAGCGGGAGCTAGATATTCAAACCTATCTACTGGGCGATGGCCAAACCACGCGGTTGATCTTGGCGCAGCTGATTAAAGCGGCGGAAGAGGGCGTCCGGGTGCGCCTGCTGGTCGACGATATCGGCGCCATTGGCCAGGGCGACCGCTTGGCAGCACTGGCGAGTCATCCGGGGATTTATGTGCGGGTGTACAACCCGTTAGCGATGGGCCGTGGTCATATGCTCACCCGCATTCTGGCATCCGTGGTGGATCCTGCCCAACAGCATCGGCGCATGCATAACAAGCTTTGGGTGGCGGATAATAGCGTCGCCATCGTGGGTGGGCGGAATTTGGGCGATGAATATTTTGATGCCAACGACTCGCGCAATTTCGCCGATTTGGACTTTGTCACCATTGGTGACGTTGTGCCAGCGCTGTCGGATAGTTTTGACCTGTATTGGAATCACGGCCTGTCGCAGCCCATTGAACGCTATCACGCGGTGGAAGAGGGTGCCTGGCAGACGCTGAACACGGAGCTTGAGAATTGGCTGGATAACAATGCCGACTCGGAATATTTTACCGAACTGCGCCGCCAGCCGCGCAGCGCACCGCCTTGGCAAACCCTGCACTGGGGCGAAGGGCTGGCGATGTGGGATACCCCTGGCAAGCTGTCATCTGCCACGCCTGAGTGGCGAGACACTCTGCTGGGTGATTTAACCGCTGCTGCCCCACTTAATCAGCACTTGGTCATTATCTCAGCCTACTTCGTGCCTACCGAGCAAGGGGTGCAGCGCTTGACCGAGTTGGCCGACCAGGGTGTCACCGTCGAAATTATTACCAACTCACTCGAATCCACCGATGCCGCCGTGGTGCACGGTGCTTACGCGCCCTGGCGTGAAGAGCTGTTATCCCACGGAGTGGCGCTTTTTGAGCTGCGCCCAGAGCAAGAAGCAGGCGCGGATGATGATATGCGAGTGCCCGGGGCCTCTGCTTCGGCGCTACATATTAAGGCGTTACGCTTTGACGACCAGCTATTTGTCGGCTCGTTTAACGTTGACCCTCGCTCCATCTACTGGAATACAGAAGTGGGTGTGCTGGCGCGCAGCGAGTCGCTGATGCAGGCATTTAACGAGTTAGTGGCGTTAGGCCGAGACCCATCGCTGAGCTATCGTGTGGAACTCACACCCCAGGGCGAATTGAACTGGCACTTGGAGCGCGATGGTGAAATGCACGTTTTAACTGCTGAGCCTGGGAGTGTTTGGCGCCATTTCAACGCCTGGTTGAGCCACACGCTCAAGTTTGAGCGTTGGCTGTAGCGCATTTTGCGAAGTAGCGTTAGAAACTGGTGCTTGTGTTTTTGGCGTTCCAGTTCCAGATTAATAGCAGCCTTAACGATTGTCCGCTGGGGCACACTAAAAAATTGAACAACCTCTTACGATACTGGGAGCGACAAATAATATGATCAATAAGCGCGCATTAGCCACCGCTGTGGCGGCCTCAACCCTGGCAATGACTGGATTAGCACAGGCAGAGGTCAAAGTTGGCTTCTTGGGCGGCTTTACCGGGGGAATTGAAAGTTTAACACCACCGATTTTTGAAGGTGCCCAACTGGCCGTTGAGCAGATCAATGAGCAAGGTGGGATTCTAGACGGCCAAACGCTGGTAATGCCATCTGGCGATACCACCTGCTCCGATGCCTCGGCCGCTTCTAACGCCGCTGACCGTATGGTGAACTCTGAGAACGTGACAGCGATTGTCGGTGCCCTATGTACGGGTGCCACGATTGCGGCTGCGAACAACGCGGCCATTCCTGGTGGTGTATTGATGGTCTCGCCCGCGTCTACCGCCCCAGCGGTATCCGAGCTGGACGATAACGACCTTGTTTTCCGCACCGTGCCCTCAGATGCTTTCCAGGGGGAAATGCTGGCTAAGCTGCTGCTCGAAAAAGGCATCGATGCCGTGGCGGTGACTTACGTTAATAACGATTATGGCCAAGGCCTTTCTGACGCTTTTAGCACTGCCTTTGAAGCGGGCGGCGGTGAAATTGCCGAAAATCTTGCCCACGAAGATAACCGGGCGGATTATCGATCTGAGTTAGG
Organism: Vreelandella neptunia; assembly: GCF_022489065.1. Lineage (GTDB taxonomy): Bacteria > Pseudomonadota > Gammaproteobacteria > Pseudomonadales > Halomonadaceae > Vreelandella > Vreelandella neptunia_A. The sequence goes on from NZ_JAKVTW010000009.1 coordinate 86,449, forward strand.
CTCTCTCTCGGTGAGTGGCGTGGAGACCCTCGTCGTACTGGCCTATGCCGATACCTCCGGTCAGACCGTACTGCGTCAAGCCTATGAAAGCGGCATGTTTACCCAATACGTAGGGGCTGATGGCATGGTCGGCGACAGCTTGATCAATGCGATTGGTGCAGATGTGCTGGATGGCATGATCGCTACTCGCCCCGGCAGTCCTGATCTGCCCGGCACCGATATCTTCATCGAAGCCGCTGAAGCTGCTGAGTTAGACCCAAGCGCAGTATTTGCCGCCCAAGCCTACGACGCCGCCTTCCTGATTGCGCTAGCTATCGAGCAGAACGGCAGTGCTGATCGTGAAGGGCTTTCTGACGCACTGCGCAACGTTTCCAGCGCCCCGGGCGAAGTGATTCTGCCCGGCGAGTGGGAAAAAGCGGTTGAGTTGATTGCGGCCGGCACCGAGATTAATTATGAAGGCGCTTCCGGCTCACATGAGTTCGATGATAACGGCGACGTGCCTGGCGTGGTGGTCGAGATGGCTGTCGAGGACGGGACCTTTACCAGCAAAGGTCAGGTTGATCTTTAAGCGGAAATTGTAATTAGTTTGGCCAGCTTGAGCTGAGGGCGGAATCAATCCGTAGCGGGGGTCTTTCGCCAGGGCCGGAAATTGTTCCTTCCTTTTCCGGCATTTCCGCCATCCATGGCGGTCAGATGGCGAAAGTAGCGCCCATGGATGGGTTCACAGCGCCCCCGCCTAGGGTTGTTCCGACCGACTAGTGGCACTAAACACAACAATGCCCGACTGTTATCAGCCGGGCATTTTTTATAGGCCATCCGTTGAGAGCATCAGCCGTGGCTTTTGATCTTCTCGGGTAGTAGCCCTTTGGGTGCGAAGCGCAGCACCATGGTGATCAGCAGGCCAATCACCAGCACCCGTGCCTGTAAAGCGCGGCTATCCATATTGCCGGGGGCATCCCAGCCGAAAGCGCCTTCGCCAAAGGACACCGCTAACTGCATTAAGAACAGCGCCAGGGGCTCAGACATAATCCAGATGATATACACCGCCACCGCGCCAAAAATGGTGCCCAGGTTATTGCCCGGCCCGCCAAGTATCACCATTACCAACACCAGGAAGGTATGGTTGAGCGGCAGGTAGCCTTGAGGGTCGAAGAGGCTGTTGAATGTGCCCAGTATGCCGCCGCCTAAGCCCATCAGAATGCAGCCCAGCACGAAGATTTCCAGACGCCGTTTATTGATGTCTTTCCCCATGGCCGCAGCGGAAACTTCGTTATCGCGAATCGCCCGAATCATACGGCCCCATGGGGCGTTGTAGGCGCGATTGAGCAGAAAGAAGATCACTGCAATGATCACCGCGGTAAACGAAAGGTAGATAGCCCGCGAGAGCGTGAAACCTAATTCGGCAGGCCCCGGTGTGGGCCAGGGTAGCGGGGAAACCGTGGCAGTGCCGCGGGTCAACCAGTCAGAGTTTTTCAAAAATGCTTTGATAATTTCAGCAATGCCCAGGGTGGCAATGGCCAGATAGTCGCTGCGTAACCCCAAACAGATATGACCAATAAAGTAGCCAACGCCGCCCGCCAAGGCGCCCCCGACAATCCAGCCAATCCAGGGCGGCAAGCCTAGCCCGCCGACAAAACCTGCCTGGTTTTCAATCGCATCAGTGACCTCACGCAACTGGCTAATCACCACCAGATAAAGCACGACGCCTAATACCACTGCGATAAACGTACGCAGGGGCTTGGGTACGCCCAGTCGATCCAGCTTACTGGCGCCAACGATCAACAGGATAGCGGCAGCGCCATACAGCAACACGCGGCCAAACTCACCGGGCAGCGCGGAGCCCCAAAAGGCATCGTTGACCGGCACGCTAAAGAACATTGCACAGAAGCCGCCTAGAGCGACAAATCCCATTACCCCCGCGTTGAACTGCCCTGCGTAGCCCCACTGAATGGTTAAGCCCAGTGCCAGTATGGCGTAACAAGCGGCTTCAACGAGCATTCGGGTGCTATAGGCTGCTCCCATGATGGCGTAAACCGCTAAAATAGCCACCAGCAGCACACCAAACAGAATTAGCTCGCGCAGCGGGAAGCGGCGCGCTTGAGTAGCATCTTTTGGTGTGTAGTCCGGGTTGCGTGTTTTTGCTGAATCGCTCATTAGATCACCTTGCCCTTAAAGAGACCGGTGGGACGCCACACCAGAATGGCTACCAGAATGAAAAACGGCACCACAATTTTGTATTCGGTGCCCACAAAGGCGAGGTTCGACGGTAGCTCTAGCCAGGCGGGCAAGCTATCGCTGAAAGGGCGCAACAGCACGTTCCAGTTAAACACCGCCAGGGTTTCGGCAAAGCCGACCACAAAACCACCAGCGATGGCGCCATAAGGGTGGCCAACGCCGCCGACAATGGCGGCGGCAAAAATGGGCAGCAGCAGGAAGAAGCTCAAGTCGGGCTTGAAGGTAACATCCAGCGAGAGCAGCGTTCCAGCAATCGCCGCCAACGCCCCGGCAATCATCCAGGTCACCGCCACAATGGTATTGGTATTGATCCCTGATGCCTGGGCCAGCTCAGGGTTATCCGACATAGCGCGCATTGCCTTGCCCAACCGCGAGCGGTTAAGGAACAGGTGGAGTGCGACCACCGCCAACAGAGTAATCACAAACAGATAAATCTGCGGTTCGGTAATCACAATCGGCGCGCGGGCGCCCTCGAAAGGCAGCGCCAGGCGAAAAATCTCCTTGCGATCGTCCACGTAAAGGCTCTGCCCGCCAGTGCCTGAAAACAGGCGAATCAAGCCCTGCAGAATCAACGTGACACCGAGCGAGCCAATCACCAATACAATGGGCTTGACCCCGTGGGCGCGCAGCGGTTTATAGAAGGTCTTGTCGATGCCTACGGCTAAGGCGGCGGTGAGAAGCATCGCCAGTGGCAGCATCAACACTGCGGTAGGCACGCCGATGCTGGCGCCTGCTGCCGGAAACAGTGTTGTCAGCAGTAGCACCATAAAGGCACCGAAGGTCATCATGTCGGCATGGGCAAAGTGAGCAAAGCGCATAATGCTGAAAATCAGCGTTACCCCGATCGCACCAATGGCATAAATGGAGCCGCTGACGCTGCCAGCGATCACCACATTATTAATAAAAAAAGCCAGTTCGTTCACACGTTTCTCCCTGGGGCTAGCCGCCCAAAAAGCTTTTGGCGACATCGGGGTCGGCGAGCAGTGCCGCCCCGGTGTCGTTAAAGCGGTTTTGGCCAGCGGCCAGCACAAAGCCTTTATCGGCGATCGCGAGTGCCTGTTTGGCGTTCTGTTCCACCATCAAAATACCCACGCCAGCGGCGTTGATCTGTTTGACGCGGTCGAATATTTCATTCATGTAGAGCGGCGATAGCCCGGCGGTGGGTTCATCGAGCAACAGCAAGCTCGGTTCAGCCATTAGCGCACGTCCCATTGCGACCATCTGGCGCTGCCCACCGGAAAGCTCTCCGGCGGGCTGACGGCGTTTTTCATACAGAGGGGGGAAAAACTCATACACCTGAGCCAGCATACGCTTAACGTTCTGCGGCTTTAAAAACGCGCCCATCTCCAGGTTCTCCTGCACCGAAAGACTGGGAAAAACGTTCTTCTCCTGGGGCACGAAGCCCATGCCGCGCTGAACCAACTGGTTAGGGGGTAAGTTTTGAATCGGCTGTCCGTTAAGCAGTATCTCGCCCTGATTAACGCGCAGCAGGCCAAAGACTGCTTTTAGCATGGTGGACTTGCCAGCCCCGTTAGGGCCAACGATTACCCCGACCTCATCGGCCTCCAGCGTCATGTTTACCCCGTTAAGGATATTCATGCCGCCATAGCCGCCATGCACATCGCGTGCGTCGATTAATGGCCTGGTTGTTGATGACATAAGCAAAGTTTCTCAGCAAGGTCGCTTACTTAAAGCGATATCATTGTAGTCATTGGTAGGTAGCGGAAACGTCACACTTAAGCGGCATCGGTGCCAAAGTAGGCCTCAATAACCTCGGGGTTGTTCTGGATTTCGTTGATATGTCCCTCCACCATCACGCTGCCCTGGGCTAGCACAATCACCGGGTCGCAGAGGCGGGCAATCATCTCCATATCGTGCTCAATCACTAAAAAGGTGTAACCCATCTCACGGTTGAGCCGCTCAATATTACCGATCAAATCGCCCAGCAGCGTGCGGTTCACCCCGGCCGCGATCTCATCGAGCAGCACCACTTTGGCATCGGTCATCATAGTGCGGCCAAGCTCTAGAAGCTTTTTTTGACCACCGGATAAATTGCCTGCCAGTTCATTGCGAACATGGTGTAGGCCAACAAAGTCGATCACCTCCAGGGCACGACGACGCACCTCTGCCTCTTCCCGACGCACCGCGCCTGGCTTTAACCAAGCGCTGAAAAGGCTTTCACCGGCTTGCTTGGGCGGTACCATCATCAGGTTTTCCAGCGCGCTCATCTGGCTAAATTCGTGGGCAATCTGGAAGGTTCGCAGCAGCCCTTTGTGGAACCGCTGATCGGCACTGAGTGAGGTGATGTCCTCACCATCCAGCAGTACGTGACCGCTATCGGGGGTCAGCGAGCCGGCAATCAGGTTGAACAGCGTCGATTTGCCCGCACCGTTAGGGCCAATCATGCCGGTGATCGAGCCTTTCTCTACTTGAATAGAGCAGTCGTTAATCACCTGTAAGCCGCCGAATGCTTTGTTGACTCGCTGTACTTCAATAAGAGGGGTCATGGTGTCTCCACGCGATACAGGCGGCTAAAAAGCCGCCTGCGTACTGTTGTTAAGTTGTTTGTCGTGGTTTTTTGAGCCACCGCTGGCTGGCAGCAAACGCGCCGATAATCAGCAGTGCGCCAACGGTGGGGATAAGATAGCCCTCCACCTGGGGGATAGTACGTAAAAACACAAAAGCGACAGCAGCGGGTGCCACAAAGCGTACCAGGAAACGCCAGACCTTAAACCAGGTGACGTTGCTGCCCAGCTCTTTCATCACCTCGCTCTGGGTCAACGCCCAGCCAGCAAACAGGGCAATCAATAGCCCGCCAACCGGCATGAATATGTTGGTTAGTAGCTCGATGAAGTCAAAGGCAGTGCGTCCAAACAGGGTGTGAAAAATCGTTCCCTCGGCCCAGATGTTAAAGCTGACGACCGTCAATAGGCCCATTGCCCAGGCGGCAATCACCATAATAGTAACGGCCTGTGGGCGAGTCATATCAAAGCGCTCGACCAGGAAAGCGGCAACCGGCTCGATTAGCGAAATAGAGGAGCTGATGGCGGCGCCCAATACCAGGATAAAGAACACGCCGCCGACTAGCGCGCCAAATGGCATTTCGGCAAATGCCAGCGGCAGGGTGACAAACATCAGCCCAGGGCCTTGGCCGGTTTCTAACCCAGCGCCAAATACCAGGGCAAAAATGGCCAAGCCAGCGACCATCGCCACGGCGGTATCGACGATAGCCACGGCAAAGGCGGTTCGGGTCAGCGATACATCGCTGGGCATATAGGCGCCGTAAGCCATAATGGCCCCCATGCCCAAGCTCAACGTAAAGAACGACTGCCCCATGGCCTGTAACCAGCCCTCAAGGCTAAGGTCGGCGATATTGAAGGTAAACAGGAAGTTAGCCGCAGCACCTACATCGCCGTTGATAACGCCATAGGCCAGAACCACGAGCAGAATGACAAACAGCGCGGGCATCATGATCCGTAGCCCCGATTCGATGCCTTTATGGATTCCCATGCCGACGATCAAGGCCGACGCGGCAATGAAAATAGTGTGGTAGAGCGTCATCAGGCCGGGCGCCGCTAGCAGGGCATCGAAGCCATCGCTGATGGTTTGCGCATCAGCCCCCACCAACGAACCGGTCAGCATTAGCCCGGTATAATGGATCGCCCAACCGGCGATGACCGAATAGAAGCTTAAGATCAGAAACGCCGATGCTGCGCCCAGCCAGCCGATCGTTTCCCAGGCCCGTGAGGTGCCGTGGGTTTTGGTGAGATGCCGCATGCCCATAATCGGACTTTGTCGGCTGTTGCGCCCCAGCATGATCTCGGCAATTAGAATCGGGATGCCGACCGCGAAGATGGTCAGCGCGTACACCAAAATAAAGGCGCCGCCGCCGTTTTCACCGGTTAGGTAAGGAAATCGCCACAGATTGCCTAAGCCGACGGCGGAGCCAACCGCCGCAAGGAGAAAGGTACCTTTATGCGTCCAGACGTTTTGACCGCTCATGGGTAAGAGTGTCCGTGTTTGGGTGCAGGATGGGGTAGTATCCAAACACCTGTATGAATATAGAGATGCCAGCGTGCCTTGGACGCGCTGAATTTAACGTTACTGTGCGATAGAACGCGTCACCTTTCCAGCGTATTAGCGTTTAGGCTGCGTTAAGGGGGCTCTATTGGCAAGGAGGGTAACGTTAGGGACTAATATAAGCGTAGAAGTGAGAAAGCAAAAAAAACCCGCTTTCGCGGGTTTTTGGGGTGCTCATGGTGATGAGCGTATTACTTCTTGCTAAAACGCTTACGCTCGGTCTCTTTCAACAGCTTTTTACGCAGGCGGATGTGCACCGGCGTGACTTCGACAAGCTCGTCGGAGTCAAGGAACTCGATGGCCTGCTCCAGGGAGAACTTAACCGGAGGCGTTAATACGATGTTTTCATCGTTACCGGTGGAGCGCATGTTGTCGAGCTTCTTGCCTTTAGTGGGGTTAACCACCATATCGTTAGCGCGGTTGTTGATACCGATCAGCATGCCTTCGTAGACTTCCGTGGCGTGATCGATAATCAGCTTGCCGCGCTCTTGCAGTGCATACAGGGCGTAGGCAAGGGCTTTACCGTCAACCATTGAGACCAATACGCCGTTACGACGCTCAATAGAGGCTTCAGGCTTCAGCGGGCCGTAGTGATCAAAACGGCTGGTCAGGATGCCGGTACCGGAGGTCAGGGTTAAAAACTGGCCACGGAAACCGATCAAACCACGTGCAGGGATGATGAAGTCCAGGCGAACCCGTCCTTTACCGTCCGGCAGCATGTTGGTCATTTCACCTTTACGGTAGCCAAGCTCTTCCATGATCGAGCCTTGATGCTGCTCTTCACAGTCGATGATGACCTCTTCGTAAGGCTCCTGCTTCTCACCGTCAATCTCTTTGATGATGACTTCTGGGCGGCCTACCGCCAGCTCAAAGCCTTCACGACGCATGGTTTCGATCAACACCGACAAGTGCAGTTCGCCACGGCCAGAAACCTTGAACTTCTCAGGGGTTTCGCCCTGTTCAACGCGCAGCGCCACGTTGTGGATCAGCTCTTGCTCAAGGCGATCCTTGATATTACGGCTGGTCACAAACTTGCCGTCTTTACCGGCGAACGGTGAGTCGTTGACCTGGAAGGTCATCGAAACAGTCGGCTCGTCGACAGACAGCGGCGGCAGTGCTTGGACGTTGGCCGGATCGCATAACGTGTCAGAAATCGACAGGTCATCAATGCCGGTGATGCAGACGATATCGCCGGCCGTCGCTTCATCGGTTTGCACCCGGTCAAGGCCCATATGGGTCATGACCTGGCCGATTTTGCCTTTGCGCACATTGCCATCAACGCCGATCACCGAAACCTGCTGGTTTGGTTTAACCGCGCCGCGTTTGATGCGGCCCAGGCCGATAACGCCAACGTAGCTGTTGTAATCCAGTGCGGAGATCTGCATCTGAAAAGGACCATTGAGCTCAACCTGAGGCGGCTCAACGATATCGACGATAGCCTGGAACATGGGATCCATGTTGTCAGCCAGCTCTTCAGGATCCATACCGGCAATGCCGTTGAGGGCAGAGCAGTAAATGATCGGGAAATCGAGCTGTTCGTCGGAAGCGCCCAGGTTGTCGAACAGATCAAAAATCTGGTCGATAACCCAGTCAGGGCGGGCGCCAGGACGGTCAATTTTGTTGACCACCACGATCGGCCTCAGGCCTTGGGCGAAAGCTTTTTGGGTCACAAAGCGAGTTTGTGGCATCGGACCATCGACGGCGTCTACTAACAGTAGCACCGAATCGACCATCGACATTACGCGCTCAACTTCACCGCCGAAATCGGCGTGCCCAGGTGTATCCACAATGTTGATGTGGTAACCGTTACCATGGCTATCTTGCCACTGAATGGCCGTATTCTTGGCCAAAATGGTAATGCCACGCTCTTTTTCCTGGTCATTAGAGTCCATGATGCGCTCTTGACCTTCTGCCTTACGGTCAAGCGTGCCGGACTGGCTCAGGAGTTTGTCGACCAGAGTGGTTTTGCCATGGTCAACGTGGGCTATGATCGCGACGTTGCGCAGGTTATTAACCGCGCTGGAGTTTTGCTGGTTTTGCATGCTGAGAGAGAACTCTTGTGAACACCCGTTTGTCCACGGGTCGGAAAATGCGGGTCGCAAGGGCTGGCAATTTGCCGACCATCTTGGCTCAGGGCTTGCGTCCAATAGTCATTCTACCATGTCGAAGGCTTCGCTGATATTACCGGAGCGCTTATCGACCTTGGTCGCGCCCCGGAAAGTTTTCGCAGCGAACCTTCATCCGCTAGAATAGCGCTTTTCCCATTGGGGCAGGAGCATGACCATCGGCAACCTGATGCGTTTGTTAAGCGATGGCGAGGTTCACTCTGGCGAGCAGCTGGGTGAAACGCTGGGTATTTCTCGTGCTGCGGTGTGGAAGCAGTTAAAAAAGTTGGAAGCGCTGGGCGTCGAATTGGTGGCCGTCAAAGGACGTGGCTATCGATTGGCGCAAAGGCTGGAGCCTTTGGAAGGCGCTAAAATTGTCGAGCGCTTGCCGGCTCAGGCACGCCATCACCTAACACGCCTGTTTGTTGAAGATCAGCTACCCTCCAGCAATGAGTACGTGCGTCAGCGCTTTGAGCAGGGCGCGGGGCATGGGGAAGTATGCTTGGTCGAGCTGCAAACGGCGGGGCGTGGCAGGCGTGGGCGTGTCTGGACCACTCCATGGGGGCAGAGTCTGATGCTCTCGTTAGGCTGGCGTTTTGAGTCAGGCGTGGCGGTGCTAGAGGGTTTGAGTCTTGCCGTTGGGGTGGTGGTGTCACAGGTGCTAGAAGAGCATGGCGTGGCACCTAAGCTAAAGTGGCCGAACGATATTCTGCTCTCTGAGCAGGGCGATGCCGAGGGTGATGAGCTGGGTAAACTGGCCGGTATTCTGATAGAAGTGACTGGGGATGCGGCAGGCCCCTGCGAGGTGGTCATTGGTATGGGCATGAATCTGTGGCTGCCCGCAGGCCAACGAGCTGCCATTGATCAGCCTGTGGCAGCGCTTTTTGAGCGACTGCCGGATATTTCGCGAAATCAGCTGGCGTCAGATGTGGTGGCGGGGCTATTGGCAATGCTGGCTGACTTTGAGCAGCATGGCTTTGGTGCCTGGCGGGGGGCGTGGAATCAGCGTCACGCCTATGCTGGGCAGCCAATAAGAGTGATTCAAGGGCAGCAGGCCAGCGATGCTATCGCCGGAGACGTAGATGAGAGTGGTAACCTTTGGGTTACCGAAAATGGTCACTCGCGACGCCTAGCCGGCGGTGAGATTAGCGTGCGCAGGCGTTTATGATTCTGGATCTTGATATCGGCAACACGCTGTCTAAATGGCGGCTCAAGGATGCCGAGAGTAGCGAGATAAGATCGCGAGGGGCGGTGTGGACGCGCGAAGAGTGGCGACCTGGGGCCGATATTCCCGATCTTGATGTTGTCGAAGCGGTGCGTATATCAAGCGTTGCCAGGGCAGCCGTGCTGGAAGAGACGGTGGCTTTGTTGCGCCGCCGGGTGCGTCATGTCCATGTGGCGCACTCTACCCATGAGGCGCTTGGCGTGGTTAATGGCTACGAAGAGCCGGGGCGCCTAGGCGTTGACCGCTGGATGGGGGCGCTGGCCGGCTATCAGCTGGCAGGCGGCTGTTGTGCGGTAGATTGCGGAAGCGCCATTACAATTGATTTTGTGCTGCCCGGTGGGGCGCATCTTGGCGGCTTTATCATCCCAGGCCTACGGCTGATGAAGGAGAGCTTAAAGCTCGGTACCCGCAATGTGGCTATCGACCCTGAAAGCGAGGCCGACGAGCTGCTAGAGCCAGGCCGACGCACCGTTGATGCGGTTAATCACGGTATTTATATGGCCGCTGTGAGTGCGATTAACCGCATTTACAGCGAAGTGTGCGATCAAGAGGGTGTGGCACTGCCGATGTTGTTGACAGGCGGTGATGCACGGGTTGTTTCGCGAGGCGTGCAGGTGCCTCATGCGGTGTGGCCAGATATGGTTTATGGCGGTTTGGAGGCGTGCTTTCCAATGACCTTTGCAGAGCGTGCGGGTAAGATGTCAGGCGCACCGCGAGTGCCTGAGCCCGTGTCGCTAGAAAAGATTCGTGCGGGACTTGCATTCTCAATGCTGCTTTGACAGAATGCAGCGCGTTCGAAGGCGAGCCATACGCGTCTCGCGGTGTTGAAAGTGCTGATATTCAGAGCGTTGTTAAGCTAAGCTTTTCATAGCTATAACGATTATCAGGCTTGACACGTTTTTGAAGGCTGGCATAATATGCCGCCACGTTGGAGAGATTCCCGAGTGGCCAAAGGGAGCAGACTGTAAATCTGCCGCGAAAGCTTCGAAGGTTCGAATCCTTCTCTCTCCACCAAAATTAAGCTGCAGCGATTTAGTCGGTGCAGCTGAATGAAAAGCCGGTAGCGGGCATTGTCTACGATTTATAGCTTGGTAAAAGTAAATGGCTATAAGGCGGCGCGTAGCGGATTGTCATTCAAGACAGGTTCTGCGGGCGTAGTTCAACGGTAGAACCTCAGCCTTCCAAGCTGATGGTGCGGGTTCGATTCCCGCCGCCCGCTCCAGTTGATGTGTTTAGCTCATGTAGCTCAGGGGTAGAGCACACCCTTGGTAAGGGTGAGGTCGACGGTTCAATTCCGTCCATGAGCTCCATATTGCAGATAAAGCGAGCGAAGCTCGCTTTTTTTGTCTCTGCGGTCAGGTGGCTTGAGTAGCGTCTGAGCGTAAAGAAGGGGTTGTCAGAAGTGGCTTTCTTCGCTACCATGGCGCCCGCTGTTGTATAGGCGATTGAAAAAGACGCTTATCGATAGATGTAGGATGTAGATAATTGTTGTAAAGAATAGTTGTTGTAAAGAATAGTTGTTGTAAAAATCAGTACGACGATACAGGCCAGTAGCTCAATTGGCAGAGCAGCGGTCTCCAAAACCGCAGGTTGGGGGTTCGATTCCCTCCTGGCCTGCCAACCTTCCCCAGGTTGGTATGTCTTTTTCCAGAATTCTTTTATCGTTCGCCGCACCCTGAGGAGTCTCGTTTTTATGAAGCCTGGTTCTGTAAAACATGGCGCCGAGGTGCAACAGACGCGCCATGACGGGCTCAAATGGGCGGCGGTCGTGGCGCTGCTTGTCGTTGCAGTCGTTGGTAATACCTATTTCGCCGATATTGGCCTGCTCTACCGCGTGCTTGGTGTGGTGGTGTTGTGCGTGATTGCGGGTTTGATCGCGCTGACCACTACCAAGGGTCGTGATTTAGTAGAGCTTGCCAGAAGCGCCAAGAAAGAGATTCAGCGCGTTGTATGGCCGACCCGTGCCGAAACCATCCAAACCACTGCCATCGTGCTGGTGGCGGTTCTGGTGGTGGGGCTGATGCTGTGGTTGATCGACACTCTTCTTGGCTGGGCGATGTCCGGCGTCATTGGTTAGGAGTTTTCATGTCCAAACGTTGGTACGTCGTTCACGCTTATTCTGGCTTTGAAAAGCATGTTATGCGCTCCTTGATTGAGCGTGTAAAAATGTATGGTATGGAAGATCGTTTCGGCGAAATTCTGGTGCCGACAGAAGAAGTCGTCGAGATGCGTGACGGCAAGCGACGCAAGAGCGAGCGTAAGTTCTATCCTGGCTATGTGCTGGTCGAGATGGAAATGGCCGACGAAACATGGCATCTCGTTAATGAAACGCCGCGTGTAATGGGCTTTATCGGCGGTACGAAAGAGAAGCCGGCGCCGATTACGTCACGCGAAGCAGATGCTATTTTGTTACGTGTTAAAGATGGTACTGACAAGCCGCGGCCTAAAACGATGTTTGAGCCGGGTCAGTCAGTACGCGTTGTCGATGGGCCGTTTGCAGATTTCAATGGCGTTGTCGAAGAAGTGAATTATGAAAAAAGTCGCCTGCAGGTCAGCGTGCTGATCTTCGGGCGCTCTACGCCTGTTGAGTTAGAGTTTTCTCAGGTTGAGAAAGAGTAACGGGTGAGTAGTAAATAGTTAGTAGTGAGCAGTAAGTCGTGAATGGAAGTAAGCGGTAAGTTTTAATTCGTGTGAAATGGCTTGTTTAGCTGTTTCGCTAGGACCGGGGAGCCTTCGGGCGCTACTACCCAACTGGAGTGTTAAAGATGGCCAAGAAAGTACAGGCTTATATCAAACTGCAGGTTGCTGCAGGTAAAGCCAATCCAAGTCCGCCGGTAGGCCCAGCGCTGGGTCAGCACGGCGTGAACATCATGGAATTCTGTAAGGCGTTCAACGCCGCGACTCAAGAAATTGAGCCGGGCCTGCCGACGCCAGTCGTGATCACTGTCTACTCTGACCGTAGCTTCACGTTTGTTACCAAGACACCGCCTGCTGCCGTGCTGCTGAAAAAAGCTGCTGGTATCAAGTCCGGTTCTGGTGAGCCGAATAAGAAGAAGGTTGGTACCGTGACGCGTGAACAGCTTGAAGAGATCGCTAAAGCTAAAGAGCCTGATTTAACGGCTGCGAATCTCGATGCCGCTGTGCGCACCATTGCTGGCAGCGCTCGCAGCATGGGCCTAAACGTGGAGGGTCTCTGATCATGGCTAAACTATCTAAGCGTGCGAAAGTTATTCGCGAAAAAGTAGACGCTACTAAATCTTACTCTATTGAAGAAGCGGTCGCGCTGCTCTCCGAGCTGTCGACTGTTAAATTCAAAGAGTCGGTCGATGTTGCTATCAACCTAGGCGTTGACCCGCGTAAATCTGACCAAGTTGTGCGTGGCGCTACCGTCATGCCTAACGGTACAGGTAAAGATGTACGCGTTGCGGTCTTCACCCAAGGTGCCAATGCCGATGCCGCGAAAGAAGCCGGTGCCGACATCGTGGGTATGGATGACTTAGCTGAGCAAGTGAAAAAAGGCGTGATGGATTTTGACGTCGTTATCGCTTCGCCAGACGCCATGCGCGTTGTTGGTCAGCTGGGTCAGATTCTTGGTCCGCGCGGCCTGATGCCTAACCCGAAAGTTGGCACCGTAACGCCTGATGTGGCGACTGCGGTTAAAAACGCCAAAGCGGGTCAGGTGCGTTTCCGTACCGACAAAAACGGCATCATCCACACTACCCTGGGTAAAGTGGATTTTGACGTAGCAGCAATTAATGGCAACCTGGAAGCCCTGGTTGCAGACCTTAAGCGCCTCAAGCCGAGCGCGTCTAAAGGCATTTACTTCAAAAAAATGACTCTGTCCACTACTATGGGCCCGGGTTTAACAATCGATCACTCTGCTTTCGCATAAGCGAGTTATCGTTGGTTTTTTTGTAGGAAACGAGCAAGAACTTTGCGGTCCCCCGTTTGGTTATGAACACTGGCCGGGGCATCGTCAAAGACCGCAGGTGCCGCGCTTAGTATGTACACTTAGTGTTGTGTATATACAGGGGCGGCTTAATTGCCTCATAAGCGCCTGCGCAGATGGTGTGGCCGCCAGTTGGTTAAGCTTGAAAGCTTTCTGGTGAGCACCATCCCCAAGGCTTTCCGCATTGCAGATCGTTTTGCAATTAAGGGCGGAAAGAGATGGTAACCACCGGAACCTTCTTGGGTTCCGGCACGAAGGAGTGATCACTGTGCCACTAGCACTTGAAGGCAAGAAAGCGATTGTTGCCGAGGTCAGTGAAGCGGCCAAGGGCGCACTCTCCGTCGTAGTTGCTGATTCTCGCGGCGTTACGGTTGGTAAAATGACCGATCTGCGCAAGCAAGCGCGTGAGAATGGTGTAGAGCTGCGTGTTGTACGTAATACGCTGGCTCGCCGCGCTCTCGAAGGCACTCAGTGGGAGTGTCTAAACGATAGCTTCGTTGGTCCTACGTTGTTGGCTTTCTCAACTGATCATCCGGGCGCTGCCGCTCGTCTGTTCAAAGAGTTTGCTAAAACGAACAAGGACTTCGAAGTAAAAGCGTTGGCCTACGAAGGTGAGCTGATTCCGGCTGCTGACATCGACCGTCTGGCAACCCTACCGACTTACGACGAAGCAATTGCCAAGTTGATGTCGGTAATGAAAGAAGCCTCCGCTGGCAAGCTGGTTCGTACTCTGGCCGCACTGCGCGACCAGAAGCAAGAAGCAGAAGCTGCTTAAGCAGCGTTTCTTGCAGGTGGCGTGAACGATTTCATCGATACGCTGCCTGAACCGAGCAATGAATCCTGAGTCCTCGGCTGACCGAGACTCCCGCAAAGTTAGGAATGAAACAATGGCACTGTCTAAAGACGATATCATCAATGCTGTAGCCGACATGTCCGTCATGGAAGTTGTCGAGCTTATCGAAGCAATGGAAGAGAAATTCGGCGTTTCTGCCGCGGCTGCCGTAATGGCTGGCCCGGCTGCTGGCGGCGAAGTAGCTGAAGAGCAGACTGAATTTGACGTTGTTCTGACCGCTGCTGGCGACAAGAAAGTTAACGTGATCAAAGCAGTACGTGAGATCACCGGCCTTGGCTTGAAAGAAGCTAAAGGTGCTGTTGACGGCGCTCCGGCGACCATCAAAGAAGGTCTGTCTAAGGACGACGCTGAAGCAGCTAAAGCTAAGCTGGAAGAAGCGGGCGCAACCGTCGAGCTCAAGTAATTCTTGTGCGGACGGCTTTACGCGCTGCGTAAGCTTCCACGGCTGGCGGCGGGATATCCCGCTGCCGGCCTTTTTCTGTTGTAACTGATGTTGAACAGTAGCTGATATTGAACAACAGCAGGGCCGCTCATTGTCAGAGCAGCTACGACAGAAACGGAAAAGCGTTATTGAAGATGGCGTTATTGAAGATAGTGTTATCGACGACTGAGTTATCGAACTAGATTTTCGACGGCGAGCTACCGATTTAGGAGCTTGCTGTCTGCGTCTGACGAAGCTCGCAGGGCAGATGACCACGCATCGGTCACCCATGGTGAACAAGCTGGGGAATACAGATGGCTTACTCATATACTGAGAAAAAACGCATCCGCAAGGATTTCGGCAAACTGCCCCAAGTGATGGATGTGCCTTACTTGCTGGCGATCCAGCTTGATTCCTATTACGACTTCCTCCAGCAAGATCGTTCGCCCGACGAGCGTCACGAAGTCGGTCTGCACGCGGCCTTCAAGTCCGTGTTTCCGATTGAGAGCTTCTCCGGCAATGCAGCGCTTGAGTATGTTAGCTACCGCTTCGGCACGCCGGCGTTCGATGTTAAGGAGTGCCAGCTACGCGGCGTGACTTACTCCGCACCGCTGCGCGTTAAGGTTCGCTTGATCATCTATGATCGCGACTCCTCGAACAAAGCAATCAAAGATATCAAAGAGCAGGAAGTCTACATGGGGGAAATCCCCCTAATGACCGAGAACGGTACCTTTGTTATTAACGGTACTGAGCGGGTTATTGTTTCCCAGCTCCACCGCTCACCCGGTGTGTTCTTCGATCATGACAAGGGTAAGAGCCACTCTTCCGGTAAACTGCTCTACTCAGCCCGCGTTATTCCTTACCGTGGCTCCTGGTTAGACTTTGAGTTTGACCCTAAAGACAACGTCTTTGTACGTATTGACCGTCGCCGCAAACTGCCGGCTTCGGTATTGATGCGTGCGCTGGGTATGAACACCGAAGAGATTCTTGCTGAGTTCTTTGAAACCAGCGTGTTCCACATTGAGAAATCCGGTTTCTCTGTGGAGCTGGTGCCGTCGCGTCTGCGCGGCGAGACCGCCACCTTTGATATTAAAGATGGCAACGGTGAGACCATTGTTGAAGAGGGTCGTCGGATCACCCAGAAGCACATTCGCCAGCTTGAAAAAGCCGGCCTTGAGCGTCTGGACGTACCGATGGAGTACCTGTTCGGCAAAACACTGGCAAAAGATCAAATCGACTCTAAAACAGGCGAGTTGATCTGCCCGTGCAACACCGAGATCACCCCTGAAGTGCTTGAGCGTATGGCCCAGGGTGGCATTACTCTGGTGGAAACGCTCTACACCAACGACCTTGACTGCGGTTCATTCATCTCCGACACCTTGAAGCTGGATGCGACTAATTCAGCGCTTGAAGCGTTGGTTGAAATCTATCGCATGATGCGCCCCGGCGAGCCGCCCACCAAAGAGTCTGCCGAGACGCTATTTAATAACCTGTTCTTCTCTGAGGACCGCTACGACCTGTCGGGCGTTGGCCGCATGAAGTTCAACCGCCGCCTGCGTCGTGATACCGACACCGGCTCCGGCGTGCTGGATCGCAAAGACATCCTGGATGTGCTGCGCGAGCTGATCAATATCCGTAACGGCTTCGGTGACGTGGACGATATTGATCACCTGGGTAACCGTCGTATTCGCTGCGTAGGCGAAATGGCTGAAAACCAGTTCCGCGTTGGCCTGGTGCGCGTAGAACGCGCGGTCAAAGAGCGTCTCTCCATGGCAGAGAGCGAAGGCCTGATGCCCCAAGACTTGATCAACGCCAAGCCCGTTGCGGCGGCGGTGAAAGAGTTCTTTGGCTCCAGCCAGCTTTCTCAGTTTATGGATCAGAACAACCCGCTTTCGGAAGTTACCCACAAGCGTCGTGTGTCCGCACTCGGCCCCGGTGGTTTGACCCGTGAGCGTGCTGGCTTCGAAGTACGTGACGTACACGCCACGCACTATGGGCGCCTATGCCCGATCGAAACGCCGGAAGGCCCGAACATCGGTCTGATCAATTCACTGGCGACTTACAGCCACACTAACAGCTACGGCTTCTTAGAAACGCCGTACCGTAAAGTGGTTGACCGCCAGTTGACGGATGACATCGTTCACCTTTCGGCGATTGAAGAGGGCGACTTTGTAATCGCTCAGGCGTCGGCAGCGGTAGATGAGTCCAACAAACTGAGCGATGACCTGGTTCAGGTACGTCACCGCGGCGAAACGACCTTTATGCGTCCTGAGCAAGTGACGCTGATGGACGTATCACCACGTCAGGTCGTATCGGTAGCGGCGGCATTGATTCCGTTCCTTGAGCACGATGATGCTAACCGCGCCTTGATGGGTTCTAACATGCAGCGTCAGGCAGTACCGACCCTGCGTGCCGAGAAGCCGCTGGTAGGTACTGGCATGGAGCGCTTTGTTGCCCGTGACTCCGGTGTCTGTGCAGTAGCGCGTCGCGGTGGTTTGATTGACTCCGTTGATGCACGTCGTGTGGTGGTACGGGTTAATGAAGATGAAATCATCGGCGGTGAAGCCGGGGTTGATATCTACAACCTGACCAAGTACACCCGCTCGAACCAGAACACCTGCATGAACCAGCGCCCCATCGTACGGCCTGGCGATAACGTGGCGCGTGGCGATATTCTCGCCGACGGCCCGTCTGTCGATATGGGTGATCTGGCGCTCGGCCAGAACATGCGCATCGCCTTTATGCCCTGGAACGGTTACAACTTCGAGGACTCGATCCTGCTTTCCGAGCGGGTAGTTCAAGAAGACCGTTTCACTACGATCCACATTCAGGAACTGACCTGTGTGTCGCGTGACACCAAGTTAGGCTCTGAAGAGATCACCTCCGATATCCCGAACGTGGGTGAGTCTGCACTCTCCAAGCTGGATGAAGCGGGCGTGGTTTATATCGGTGCTGAAGTTGGCCCCGGCGACATTCTGGTCGGTAAAGTGACACCCAAGGGTGAAACCCAGTTGACGCCCGAAGAGAAGCTATTGCGTGCCATCTTCGGTGAGAAAGCGTCTGACGTTAAAGACACCTCGCTGCGTGCCCCGACCGGCATGAAAGGTACGGTCATCGACGTTCAGGTGTTTACCCGTGACGGCGTTGATAAAGACTCTCGGGCGCTATCCATTGAGCGTACGCAGCTCGATGAAGTGCGTAAGGATCTCCAGGAGACCTACCGTATTGCTGAAGACGCCACGTTTGAGCGCCTAAAGCGTACCCTTGATGGTCAGGCCGTTAATGGCGGACCGAACCTCAAGAAAGGCGATGTGCTCGACGAAGCCTACCTGGATGAATTGCCGCGTCAGCAGTGGTTCAAACTGCGCATGCAGGATGAGTCTTACAATGAGCTACTGGCTCAGGCCGACGAACAGCTTGAAAACCGTCGTAAAGAGATGGACGAGCGCTTTGAAGATAAGAAGCGCAAGCTGACCCAGGGCGATGATCTTGCGCCGGGCGTGCTGAAAATCGTTAAAGTCTACATGGCGGTTAAGCGTCGTATTCAGCCGGGCGACAAGATGGCTGGCCGTCACGGTAACAAAGGTGTTATCTCGGCGATCATGCCGATCGAAGATATGCCGTTTGACGAGAAGGGCGAGCCGGTTGACGTGGTGCTTAACCCGCTGGGCGTACCGTCGCGTATGAACGTTGGTCAGATTTTGGAAACCCACTTGGGTATGGCCGCTCGCGGCCTGGGTGTCAAAATCGAAGCCATGCTGCGTGATGCACGCGGTCAGCAAGTCGCTGAGATTCGTGACTTCTTGGGTCAGGTGTACAACACGCCTGGCACTCGCATTGAGGATCTCGACTCCTTAACTGACGATGAAGTCATCGCCTTGGCGAAGAACCTTAAAGCAGGTGTGCCGATGGCCACGCCGGTGTTTGACGGTGCCAAAGAGCACGAAATCAAGCACCTGTTGAAGCTGGCGGATATCCCCGAGTCGGGTCAGATGGCCCTATTCGATGGCCGTACCGGTGACGCCTTTGATCGTCCGGTTACCGTCGGCTACATGTACATGCTGAAGCTTAACCACTTGGTAGACGACAAGATGCACGCGCGTTCTACCGGTTCTTACTCGCTGGTTACCCAGCAGCCCTTGGGTGGTAAGGCGCAATTCGGTGGTCAGCGCTTCGGTGAGATGGAAGTGTGGGCGTTGGAAGCATACGGCGCCGCTTACACGCTACAAGAGATGCTCACCGTCAAGTCGGACGACGTCGAAGGCCGCACCAAGATGTATAAAAACATCGTGGATGGCGACCACACCATGCAGGCAGGCATGCCGGAATCCTTCAACGTACTCGTGAAGGAAATCCGCTCGCTGGGCATCGATATCGAGTTAGAGAGCTAGGAGCCGTCACATGAAAGATTTGGTGAAAGTACTCAAATCGCAGTCTCAGTCCGAAGAGTTTGACGCGATCAAGATTACCCTCGCGTCGCCGGACATGATTCGCTCCTGGTCGTTTGGCGAGGTGAAGAAGCCTGAGACCATCAACTACCGTACCTTTAAGCCGGAGCGGGATGGTCTGTTCTGCGCCAAGATTTTTGGCCCGGTAAAAGATTACGAGTGCTTGTGCGGCAAATATAAGCGCATGAAGCACCGCGGTATTATCTGCGAGAAGTGTGGCGTTGAAGTAACCAAAGCCGCCGTGCGCCGTGAGCGCATGGGGCACATTGAGCTGGCCTCACCGGTCGCGCATATCTGGTTCCTGAAATCGCTGCCGTCTCGTATCGGCATGTTCCTCGATATGACCCTGCGTGATATCGAGCGCGTGCTCTATTTTGAAAGCTTTGTCGTTATCGACCCAGGCATGACTACGCTTGAACGTGGTCAGCTGTTGAACGACGAGCAGTACTTTGAAGCACTTGAAGAGTTCGGCGACGACTTCGATGCCCGCATGGGTGCCGAAGCTGTTCAAGAACTGCTCAAAGACATCGATCTGGAAGAAGAGATTAACCACCTGCGTGAAGAGATTCCGCAGACTAACTCTGAAACCAAGATCAAGAAGCTGTCTAAGCGCTTGAAGCTGCTTGAAGCGTTCTACCATTCTGGCAATGCGCCGGCGTGGATGGTCATGGAAGTGCTGCCCGTGCTGCCGCCGGATCTTCGTCCGCTGGTACCGCTTGACGGTGGGCGCTTTGCGACCTCTGATTTGAACGACCTTTATCGTCGTGTGATCAACCGTAACAATCGCTTGAAGCGTCTGCTTGATCTTAATGCGCCTGACATCATCGTGCGCAACGAGAAGCGTATGCTGCAGGAAGCGGTCGATGCACTGCTGGATAACGGTCGCCGCGGTCGTGCGATCACGGGCTCTAACAAGCGCCCGCTGAAATCACTTGCCGACATGATCAAAGGTAAGCAGGGCCGTTTCCGTCAGAACTTATTGGGTAAGCGCGTTGACTACTCAGGCCGTTCGGTTATTACCGTTGGTCCGACCCTTCGCCTGCACCAGTGTGGTCTGCCGAAGAAAATGGCGCTTGAGCTGTTCAAGCCGTTTATCTACTCCAAGCTGCAGTCGCTGGGCTATGCCTCAACGATTAAAGCTGCCAAGAAGATGGTTGAGCGCGAACTGCCGGAAGTGTGGGACATTCTGGCGGATGTTATTCGCGAACACCCGGTACTGCTGAACCGTGCGCCGACGCTTCACCGTTTGGGCATCCAGGCGTTTGAGCCGCTGTTGATCGAAGGCAAAGCGATCCAGCTGCACCCGCTGGTATGTGCCGCCTACAACGCCGACTTTGACGGTGACCAGATGGCGGTACACGTACCGCTGACCCTGGAAGCGCAGCTTGAAGCCCGTGCGCTGATGATGGCGACCAACAACGTACTGTCGCCAGCCAACGGCGAGCCGATCATCGTACCGTCGCAAGACGTTGTTCTGGGTCTGTACTACATGACCCGCGAAAAGATCAACGCCAAAGGCGAAGGCATGGTGTTCTCTGATCTTAATGAGGTCGAGCGCGCCTTCGGTACTCAGTCTGTATCGCTTCACGCCCGCGTGAAAGTGCGTTTGGACGAGATCGACGTTGAAGAAGAGACCGGCGAGCGTAGCTTCCACCGCCGTATTTATGACACCACGGTCGGTCGTGCACTGCTGTTCCGCATTCTGCCTGAAGGTGTACCCTTCGAGCTGATTGATCAGCCGATGAAGAAGAAGGCGATCTCCAGCCTGATCAACGAAGTTTACCGTCGTGCGGGTCTTAAGCCGACCGTCATCTTCGCGGATCAGCTGATGTATACCGGTTTCCGTCTTGCAACGTGGTCGGGCGCCTCTATCGGTGTTAACGACTTCGTTATTCCCGAAGCGAAAACGGAAATTGTTGACGCGGCGGAAGCGGAAGTTAAAGAGATCGAAGACCAGTTCTCTTCTGGCCTGGTAACCGCAGGTGAGAAGTACAACAAGGTTATCGATATCTGGTCCAAGGCTAACGACAAAGTCGCCAAGGCAATGATGGTCGGTATCTCGAAAGAGACCGTTATCGATCGTGATGGCAACGAGGTTGAGCAGGATTCGTTCAACAGCGTCTTCATCATGGCCGACTCCGGTGCTCGTGGTTCTGCTGCCCAGATTCGTCAGCTTGCCGGTATGCGTGGTCTGATGGCCAAGCCGGATGGCTCGATCATCGAAACGCCGATCGTCGCCAACTTCCGTGAAGGTCTGAACGTACTTCAGTACTTCATCTCGACCCACGGTGCACGTAAAGGTCTTGCGGATACGGCCCTGAAAACTGCCAACTCCGGTTACCTGACGCGCCGTCTGGTCGACGTAGCACAAGATTTGGTTATCACTGAAGTCGATTGTGGTACCGAAAATGGCCTGACACTGCACCCGATCATCGAAGGCGGCGACATTATTGTACCACTTTCCCAGCGCGTGCTAGGCCGCGTCGTAGCCCAGGATGTTATCCATCCGGGCACTGGTGAAGTGCAGCTCGCTAAAGGTACTCTGCTGGATGAGAAGTGGTGTGCAGAGCTCGATACCATGGGTGTCGACGAAATCATCGTGCGCTCCACCATTACCTGTGAAACAGCCCACGGCGTGTGTGCCTCGTGTTACGGCCGTGACTTGGCGCGTGGCCATCAGGTCAACATCGGTGAAGCTGTCGGCGTTATCGCCGCACAGTCCATCGGTGAGCCGGGTACCCAGCTGACCATGCGTACGTTCCACATCGGTGGTGCAGCATCGCGTTCTTCTGCAGTCGACAGCGTACAGGTTAAGCACGGCGGTAAAGTTCGCCTGCACAACATCAAGCATGTAGAGCGTGCTGACGGCAAACTGGTCGTCGTATCGCGTTCAAGCGCGCTGGCAGTGGCTGATGATCATGGCCGTGAGCGTGAGTACTACAAGCTGCCTTACGGTGCTGAGCTCTCGGTACGTGACGGTGATGTCGTAGATGCTGGTTCGATTGTCGCCAAATGGGATCCGCATACCCATCCGATCGTTGCTGAAGTAGAAGGTAAGGCACAGTTCATCGATCTTGACGAAGGTGTCACCATGCACCGTAGCGTCGACGAGATGACTGGTCTCTCCTCTATCGAGGTTATCGAATCTGCTGCTCGCCCCATGGCTGGTCGCGACAAGCGTCCGATGGTCATGCTGCAGGATAGCGCAGGTGAGTACGTCTCTGTTTCTGGCTCGAATACGCCAGTACAGTACCTGCTGCCGGGCAACTCCATTATCTCTGTAGATGATGGTGTTACCATCGGTGTCGGTGAAGTGGTTGCGCGTATTCCTGTTGAAGCATCGGCGAACAAAGATATCACCGGTGGTCTGCCGCGGGTTGCTGACTTGTTCGAGGCGCGTAAGCCGAAAGAGTCCTCTATCCTGGCGGAAATTAGCGGCGTCGTTAGCTTTGGTAAAGAGACCAAAGGCAAGCGTCGTCTAATGATTACCCCAGAATCAGGCGATCCGTTTGAAGCCTTGATTCCGAAGTGGCGTCAAATCGCCGTTTTCGAAGGCGAGACCGTCGAGAAGGGCGAGGTGATTTCTGATGGCCCAAGCAATCCTCACGACATCCTGCGTTTATTGGGTGTTGAGGAACTGGCCAAGTACATCACTGCCGAAGTGCAAGACGTTTATCGCCTACAGGGCGTAGGCATCAATGACAAGCACATTGAAGTGATTGTGCGTCAGATGCTGCGTAAGGTAGAGCTTACTGATTCAGGCGACTCTGATTTCATCACCGGCGATCAAGCTGAGCTAGTTCGCGTGCTGGAACAGAACGAACGTCTTGAAAAAGAGAAGAAATTCCCAGCCAAGTATCAGCGCATGCTACTGGGTATCACCAAGGCCAGCCTGGCCACCGAGTCGTTCATCTCTGCGGCCTCCTTCCAGGAGACTACCCGCGTCTTGACCGAAGCGGCGGTAACTGGCAAGCGCGATTACCTGCGCGGCCTGAAAGAGAACGTCGTAGTGGGTCGACTGATACCGGCAGGTACTGGCTTGACTCACCACGCAGAGCGTCGTCGCAAGCGCGAAGACGTTGAGCAACTGTTCAACCCCTCGGCAACCGAGGTAGAGCAGGAGCTAGGTGCTCAGTTGACCGCTCTCGATTCTGATGATGAGCTGTAGAGCTGGCACCCAAAGTAGTAGTGAAAATAGTAAGTAAAACGAATAGCTGACCTGAAAAGCGTCACCTTGCCGGTAAAACCGCCGGCAAGGCTTGACGAAACCTAGGGTCAGCCTTTAGAATGCGCAGCCTTTAACAGTGGGGTGGGTGCGCCCGCATCCGCTGCCCGTACTTGTTAAAAGGCAAGGCAACCATTGGAGTCAGCTAAACACCATGGCAACGATTAATCAGCTAGTGCGCAAGCCGCGCAAGCGCCCCGTCACCAAAAGTGACGTGCCAGCGCTGCAGGCCTGTCCGCAAAAACGCGGCGTATGTACGCGCGTTTACACCACCACCCCGAAGAAGCCTAACTCGGCCCTGCGTAAGGTTTGCCGTGTGCGCCTGACGAATGGCTTTGAAGTCTCTTCTTATATCGGTGGTGAAGGTCACAACCTTCAAGAACACTCTGTCGTTTTGATTCGCGGCGGCCGTGTAAAGGATTTGCCAGGTGTGCGTTATCACACCGTTCGTGGCGCCCTTGACACCTCCGGCGTACAAAACCGTCGTCAGGGTCGTTCTAAATACGGTACTAAGCGTCCTAAGTCCTAAGGGCTGGGGTGCTGTACAGCACGGCCACGTTAGTTGGGCGTGTTGAGTAACGATTATCACGAATTTGACGGTCTGATAAGAGTAAGGTCGGGCGGCACTTGCCTTAGGGTAAGTAGCAGGAGTCTCGGGTTTACCTGAAAGATCCTTAATTGAGGGCTTATCATGCCTAGAAGAAGAGTAGTAGCTAAACGCGACATCCTGCCGGATCCTAAGTTCGGAAGTGAGCGTCTGGCGAAGTTCATGAACCACCTGATGGTCAGCGGCAAGAAGTCCATAGCTGAGCGTATCGTCTACGGTGCGCTGGACAAGGTTGCCGAGCGTAGTAAAGAAGATCCGCTGGAGATCTTCGACAAAGCGCTGGAAGCTATCCAGCCAATGGTCGAAGTGAAGTCGCGCCGTGTAGGTGGTGCGACCTATCAGGTGCCGGTTGAAGTACGTCCGTCTCGTCGCCAAGCGCTAGCCATGCGTTGGCTGGTAGACGCGGCGCGTCGTCGCGGTGAGAAAACCATGGTGCAGCGTCTAGCGGGTGAAATGCTGGATGCCGCTGAAGGTAAAGGTTCTGCCGTTAAGAAGCGCGAAGACGTGCATCGCATGGCAGAAGCCAATAAGGCCTTCTCGCACTACCGTTTCTAAGGTACGCGTATCTAAAATCGGCGTTTCTAAGTACGGCGTTTTTAAGTATGGCTTTAGGGTTTTTATATGCACGTTGTTCAGCATGGCGAAGTGTTTGCTGAGTCGCTCTGTTGTAATACCTAACCGCTACCCTGTTAGGGTGGCGGCGGTCGCATAAGCCTCGCTTGCATACGTCGCTAAATTAACGAGCATCGCCAACAAACGGGAGTTTCACCGTGGCACGCAAGACTCCACTAAATCGCTACCGTAATATCGGTATCGTCGCTCACGTTGACGCGGGTAAAACCACGACGACTGAGCGTGTACTGTTCTATACCGGCCTTTCCCACAAAGTGGGTGAAGTACACGACGGTGCTGCGACCATGGACTGGATGGAGCAGGAGCAGGAGCGTGGTATTACTATCACCTCAGCTGCAACTACCTGTTTCTGGCAGGGCATGAACAAGCAGTTTCCTGAGCACCGTATCAACATTATCGATACCCCGGGGCACGTTGACTTCACTATCGAAGTTGAACGTTCGCTGCGCGTACTCGATGGTGCGGTTGTCGTACTGTGCGGCTCTTCCGGCGTTCAGCCGCAGACCGAAACGGTATGGCGCCAGGCTAACAAGTACGAAGTTCCACGTATGGTCTTTGTCAACAAGATGGACCGTACCGGCGCTGACTTCTTCATGGTCGTTGAGCAGTTGAAAGAGCGCCTAGGTGCCAAAGCTGTGCCGATCCAGATTAACTGGGGTACAGAAGAGGACTTTAAAGGCGTTATCGACCTTATTCAGATGAAAGCTATCCTGTGGGATGAAGAAAGTCTGGGTATGACCTATGACCTCGTGGATATTCCTGCTGAGCTACAAGAAACAGCAGAAAAGTACCGCGAAGAGATGGTCGAAGCAGCTGCCGAAGGCTCTGATGAGCTGATGGAGAAGTATCTTGAAGGCGGCGAGCTAACCATCGAAGAGATCAAGGCTGGTTTGCGTGCGCGCACCCTGGCTAACGATATCGTTCTGGTCACCTGTGGTTCTGCGTTTAAGAACAAAGGTGTTCAGGCAGTGCTGGATGGCGTTATCGAATTCATGCCGTCGCCGACAGAAGTTAAGGCGATCGAAGGTGAGTTGGATGATAAAGACGGCACCGTCGATACGCGTGTGGCAGATGACAGTGCACCGTTCGCGGCGCTGGCATTTAAAATTGCTACCGACCCCTTCGTTGGTACACTGACGTTTATTCGCGTCTACTCGGGCGTTCTTAAATCTGGCGACGGCGTATATAACTCCGTTAAACAGAAGAAAGAGCGTGTTGGCCGTATCGTTCAGATGCACGCCAACTCTCGCGAAGAGATCAAAGAGGTACTGGCTGGCGACATCGCTGCCTGTATCGGTCTGAAGGATGTCACCACCGGTGATACGCTGTGCGATATCGACAACAAAATTGTTCTCGAGCGCATGGAGTTCCCGGATCCGGTTATCTCTGTAGCCGTTGAGCCTAAGTCTAAGGCTGACCAGGAGAAGATGGGTGTCGCTCTGGGCAAACTTGCTCAAGAAGATCCCTCGTTCCAGGTTAAGACCGACGAAGAGACCGGCCAGACGATTATTTCTGGTATGGGTGAGCTACACCTGGATATTCTCGTTGATCGTATGCGTCGCGAGTTTAAGGTTGAAGCTAACATCGGTAAGCCGCAGGTTGCTTATCGCGAAACGATTCGCGGCAGCATCGAGCAAGAAGGCAAGTTCGTACGTCAGTCAGGTGGTCGTGGTCAGTACGGTCACGTATGGCTCCGTATCGAGCCGCTGACTAAAGAAGAGAAGGGTGAAGGCGAAGACGAAATCTTCTTCAAATTCAACTCTGAAATCGTGGGTGGTGCGGTTCCTAAGGAATACGTTCCCGCGGTTGAGAAGGGTGCTTACGAGCAGCTCAAAAACGGTGTCATCGCGGGTTACCCGATGATTGACGTTAAAGTGTCGCTGTTCGATGGCTCCTTCCACGACGTAGACTCCAACGAGACTGCGTTTAAGATTGCTTCTTCTATGGCAGTTAAAGAAGGTGCCAGGAAGGCCAAGGCCGTGCTGCTGGAGCCGGTGATGAAGGTCGAAATCGTGACCCCCGAGGAATTTATGGGCGACGTCATGGGCGACCTGAGCCGTCGTCGCGGCTTGGTGCAGGGCATGGATGACTCCTCTTCTGGTAAAGTCATTCGTGCAACGGTGCCGCTGGGCGAGATGTTCGGTTATGCAACCGATCTGCGCTCACAAACCCAGGGCCGTGCGAGCTACTCTATGGAGTTCTCGAAGTACGACGAGGCGCCCTCCAGCGTCGTTGAAGCCGTCATCAATCAAAACGGTTAACCGTTAGCTAACGTAAAGAGGTTATAGCAGTGGCTAAGGAAAAATTTGAACGTTCCAAACCGCACGTCAACGTCGGCACCATTGGTCACGTCGACCACGGTAAAACGACTCTGACTGCGGCCCTAACCCGCGTGTCTGCTGAGGTTTTCGGCGGCGACTGGCGTGAGTTTGATACCATCGATAACGCTCCTGAAGAGCGCGAGCGCGGTATCACCATCGCTACTTCTCACGTGGAATATCAGTCTGAAGAGCGTCACTACGCTCACGTTGACTGCCCAGGACACGCTGACTACGTCAAGAACATGATCACCGGTGCTGCGCAGATGGACGGCGCAATCCTGGTATGTTCTGCCGCAGACGGCCCGATGCCGCAAACTCGCGAGCACATCCTGCTGTCTCGTCAGGTTGGCGTACCGTTCATCGTTGTGTTCCTGAACAAAGCGGACATGGTCGATGACGAAGAGCTGCTCGAGCTGGTAGAAATGGAAGTTCGTGAACTTCTAGACCAGTACGACTTCCCGGGTGACGACACGCCGATCATCACTGGTTCTGCGCTGATGGCGTTGAACGGTGAAGATGAGAACGGCATGGGTACTACCGCCGTTGCTAATCTGATCAAAGCTCTGGATGAGTACATTCCTGAGCCGGAGCGTGCTATCGACCAGCCGTTCCTGATGCCGATCGAAGACGTGTTCTCTATCTCTGGCCGCGGTACTGTTGTTACCGGTCGTGTAGAGCGCGGCATCGTCAAAGCGGGCGAAGAAGTGGAAATCGTGGGTATCCGCGACACCACCAAAACGATCGTTACCGGTGTTGAAATGTTCCGTAAGCTGCTCGACGAAGGTCGTGCTGGTGAGAACGTTGGCGCCCTGCTGCGTGGTACTAAGCGTGATGACGTCGAGCGTGGTCAAGTATTGGCCAAGCCGGGCACCATCAACCCGCACACTACCTTCGAAGCAGAAGTTTACGTACTGTCCAAAGAAGAGGGTGGTCGTCACACGCCTTTCTTCAAGGGCTACCGTCCGCAGTTCTACTTCCGTACCACTGACGTAACAGGTACCTGTGAACTGCCGGAGGGCGTTGAAATGGTCATGCCGGGTGACAACGTTCAGATGGTTGTTACCTTGATCGCTCCGATCGCAATGGACGAAGGTTTGCGCTTCGCTATTCGTGAAGGCGGCCGTACTGTCGGTGCTGGCGTTGTGGCCAAGATCGTCAAGTAAGCTACTTGCTTGAGTGATGAAGGGGGCTCTGATGAGCCCCCTTTTCTGCGCACCATCAGCAAATGTTTGACATGGGCTTATGGCGTGCCTATAATGCGCATCCTTTGAATGCGTGGGTAGACGGCTCGCGCCGTCGACATCCATTGGAGTTTAGGGCAAATGCAGAACCAAAAGATTCGCATTCGGTTGAAAGCTTTCGACCATCGCCTGATCGATCAGTCCACAGCGGAGATCGTTGAAACCGCTAAGCGTACTGGTGCTCAGGTTCGTGGACCGATTCCGCTGCCAACCAATCGCGAGCGTTACACCATTCTGATCTCGCCGCACGTCAACAAAGATGCGCGTGACCAGTATGAGATTCGTACGCACAAGCGTGTGCTCGACATTGTTGAGCCGACCGAGAAAACTGTTGATGCTTTGATGAAACTTGATCTCGCCGCAGGCGTTGACGTGCAAATCAAGCTCAACTAATTACACTAGTCACTTCGCGGCCCAGCGCTCATCGCTTGTAATGACAAGCTAGTATGAGCAGCAGCCGCCGCGCCGTGAGGCGCCATACAATGTGCTAGTGGAATGCTCTGGAAAGGGCAGCCATAGCGGGTGATAGCCCCGTACACTATAGGAGACTGAGTATGACTATCGGTTTAGTCGGTAAAAAGGCCGGAATGACCCGTGTCTTTACCGAAGACGGCGCATCCGTGCCCGTAACCGTTATTGAAGTTGATCCTAATCGTGTTACACGCGTTAAGTCTGTCGATTCTGACGGTTACGCAGCGATTCAGGTTACATCTGGCTCTCGCAAAGCTAAGCACCTCACCAAAGCGCAGGCTGGTCAGTTTGCCAAGGCGGGTGTTGAAGCTGGTCGTGCACTGATGGAATTTCGTCTTGCAGAAGGCGAAACGATTCCTGAAGTGGGCGGCGAAATCACCGTATCCCTCTTCGAAGCTGGTCAAATGGTTGATGTGACTGGCACCTCTAAGGGTAAAGGCTTCCAGGGTGCTGTTAAGCGCTGGAATTTCCGTACCCAAGACATGACTCACGGTAACTCTCTGTCGCACCGCGCGCCGGGTTCTATCGGCATGTGTCAGACTCCGGGTCGCGTTTTCAAAGGCAAAAAGATGGCCGGTCAAATGGGTAATGCCCGTTGCACCGTTCAAAGCCTTGAGATCGTCCGTGTCGACGCCGAGCGTAACCTGCTGCTGATCAAAGGCGCCGTACCGGGTGCTCCCGGTAGTGACGTTATCGTTCGCAGCGCCGTGAAAGCAGGCTGAAGGGGATAATTACCAATGAATCTGAATCTTGCTGCAGGCGCGGGTACCGTTGAAGTAGCCGACGCCACTTTTGGCAAAGAATTCAACGAAGCGCTCGTTCACCAGGTTGTTACTGCTTATTTGGCAGCTGGCCGCCAGGGAACCCGCGCACAAAAGAGTCGTTCAGACGTTCGTGGCGGTGGTAAAAAGCCGTGGCGTCAGAAAGGCACCGGTCGTGCACGTGCCGGTACTATCCGCTCTCCGCTATGGCGTAGCGGCGGCGTAACCTTCGCGGCTCGTCCGCAAGACTACACCCAGAAGGTTAACCGCAAGATGTACCGTGCAGCGATGCGCTCCATCTTGTCTGAGCTGGTACGTCAAGAGCGCTTAGTTGCGATTGAAGAGTTCATCGTCGATGCGCCTAAGACCAAGCAGGTAGCTGCCAAGCTGAAAGAGCTCAACCTTGAAAAAGTGTTGATCGTCACTGAAGAAATTGATGAGAAGCTCTATTTGGCCGCACGCAACCTTCCCCACGTTGACGTGGTGGATGTCGCGGCAGCTGACCCGGTAAGCCTGGTAGCCTTTGATAAGGTCCTGATTACCGTCTCCGCCCTGCGTAAATTCGAGGAGAAGCTGGCATGAACCAGGAACGCGTATTCAAGGTTCTGCTTGGACCGCACGTGACCGAAAAAGCCGCGATGGCAGCCGAGCGCAACCAGTACGTTTTCAAGGTGGCATCTGATGCTACCAAGCCCGAGATCAAGAAGGCCGTTGAAGCACTCTTCGGCAAGAAGGTCGGCAGTGTTCAGGTACTGAACATGAAGGGTAAAACGAAGCGTACTGCGAACGGTGTTGGCCTACGTAAGGGTTACCGCAAAGCGTATGTGACCCTGGCTGCGGGTGAAACGCTCGAAGACTTCTCAGGCGCCGAATAAGGGCAGGAGTACGGATAATGGCAATCGTCAAGACCAAACCCACTTCCGCCGGTCGTCGCCACGTCGTCAAGATCGTTGGCGAGGAACTGTTTAAAGGCCGTGGTTATGCACCGCTTTTAGAAAAACAGTCCAAGTCCGGCGGCCGGAATAATTACGGTCGTATCACCACCCGCCACGTGGGCGGTGGTCATCGTCACCACTATCGGCTGATCGATTTCAAGCGCACCAAGGATGGCATTCCTGCCACCGTTGAGCGCCTGGAGCACGATCCCAATCGCAGCGCGCACATTGCACTGCTGAAGTATGCCGATGGTGAGCGTCGTTACATCATTGCACCGAAAGGTGTCAGCGCGGGTGACGTGCTGGAATCTGGTGTTAACGCGTCAATCAAAAAAGGCAATGCCTTGCCGCTGCGCAACGTCCCGTTGGGTTCTACGGTGCACTGCATCGAACTCAAGCCGGGCAAAGGTGCGCAGATTGCTCGCAGTGCCGGTACAAGCGCCCAGTTGGTTGCTCGTGAAGGTAACTATGCCACCCTGCGTCTTCGCTCTGGCGAAATGCGCAAAGTGTTGGCCGAGTGCCGCGCGACTTTGGGTGAAGTGAGCAACTCTGAGCACAGCCTGCGTCAACTTGGCAAGGCCGGTGCGAAGCGCTGGAGAGGCGTGCGTCCGACTGTTCGCGGTGTCGCGATGAACCCAGTCGATCACCCGCACGGTGGTGGCGAAGGCCGCACCAGTGGTGGTCGTCACCCGGTATCCCCATGGGGTGTGCCGACTAAGGGTCACAAGACGCGTAAGAACAAGCGCACCGACAAGCTGATCATTCGTCGTCGTAATAAGACGCGTTGATCTAAATTGCCAAGACATTAAGAGGTAACGGCTGTGCCACGTTCACTAAAGAAAGGTCCCTTCATTGACCTTCATCTTTTGAAGAAGGTAGAGGCTGCAGTGGAGAAGAACGATCGCAAACCGATCAAGACTTGGTCGCGTCGTTCTATGATCCTGCCCAATATGGTAGGCCTCACTATCGCGGTCCATAATGGTCGCCAACACGTCCCGGTGCATGTTTCCGAGGAAATGGTTGGCCACAAATTGGGCGAATTCGCTGCTACCCGCACTTATCGTGGGCATGCGGCGGATAAGAAAGCCAAACGGTAAGCCAGAGAGGATTGAGAGATGGAAGTCACAGCTAAGCTGCTTGGCGCTCGTTTATCCGCCCAGAAGGCCCGTTTGGTGGCTGACCAGGTGCGCGGTAAACCTGTCGCCGAGGCACTCGACCTGCTGACCTTCTCACCGAAGAAGGCTGCCAAGCTGGTTAAGAAGGTGCTGCAATCCGCGATTGCGAATGCGGAAGAAAATAACGGCATGGATATTGACGAGCTGCGTGTCTCGACCATCTGCGTCGATGAGGGCATGACGCTCAAGCGTATCAAGCCGCGTGCCAAGGGGCGTGCGGATCGTATCTTGAAGCGCACGTGCCACATCACCGTCAAGGTAGCCGAGAAGTAGGAGTCGACCGATGGGTCAGAAAGTCAATCCAACAGGCATTCGACTGGGCATCGTCAAAGACCATGCTTCTGTCTGGTATGCTGAGCGCGGCGCTTACGCCGATAAGCTCAATAACGATCTCGAAGTGCGTAGCTTCCTGGAAGAGCGTCTTAAAAGCGCCTCCGTTAGCCGCATCCACATCGAGCGTCCGGCGAATAACGCCCGCATCACCATTCACACTGCCCGTCCGGGTATCGTGATTGGTAAAAAAGGTGAAGATGTCGACCGTTTGCGTCGCGATCTTACCCAGATGATGGGTGTTCCCGTGCATGTGAACATCGAAGAAGTTCGCAAGCCGGAGCTGGATGCCAAGCTAGTCGCTGCTAACGTAGCGGGTCAGCTTGAGCGTCGCGTCATGTTCCGTCGTGCTATGAAGCGCGCGGTACAGAACGCAATGCGTCTTGGCGCTGGTGGCATCAAGATTCAGCTGTCAGGTCGTCTTGGTGGCGCTGAAATCGCACGTACCGAATGGTACCGCGAAGGTCGCGTTCCGCTGCACACGTTGCGTGCGGATATCGACTACGCCACTTACGAAGCTCACACCACCTACGGCGTTATCGGCGTCAAAGTGTGGATCTTCAAGGGTGAAATCCTCGGCGGTATCGAGGAAGTACGTGCCAAGGCCAAACAGCCTGCCGGCAACGCGCCCAAGAAGAAAGGTTCCAGGTAAGGGGAGAGCGAGTCGATGTTACAGCCCAAGCGTATGAAATTCCGCAAGATGATGAAAGGCCGCAACCGTGGCCTGGCGCATCGCGGAAGCAAGATCAGCTTCGGGGAATACGGCCTAAAAGCTACTGGTCGCGGCCGCATTACTGCGCGTCAGATCGAAGCAGGCCGTCGTGCGATCACACGTCACGTAAAACGTGGCGGTAAGATTTGGATCCGCGTCTTCCCTGATAAGCCGATCTCCAAGAAGCCGCTCGAAGTTCGTATGGGTAAAGGTAAAGGTTCAGTTGAGTACTGGGTTGCCCAGATCCAACCGGGTCGGGTCCTGTATGAAATTGAAGGCGTGTCGGAAGAGCTCGCTCGTGAAGCGTTTGAGCTCGCCGCACAGAAAATGCCCTTATCCACCACCTTTGCGAAACGGACGGTGATGTGATGAAAGCCCAGGAAATTCGTGAAAAGTCCGCAGGAGAGCTCCAGGAGCAACTCCTCGAACTCCTCCGCGAGCAGTTTAACCTGCGCATGCAGAAGGCCACTGGCCAACTGAGCCAGACTCATCTGCTCAAGCAGGTCCGTCGGGATATCGCCCGCGTTAAGACTTTGCTCAACGAGAAGGCAGGTGATTGAGATGGCCGAAGAGAAAACAACGCGTACGCTCACCGGTAAAGTGGTGAGCGATAAGATGGATAAGTCCATCGTCGTTATGATCGAGCGGCGCGAGCGTCACCCGATCTACGGAAAATACGTTAAGCGCTCCACCAAGCTGCACGCCCATGATGAGGCGAACCAGGCTAAGGCAGGCGATACGGTCTCTATTCAAGAGTGCCGTCCGCTTTCCAAGAAAAAAGCTTGGACGCTGGTCGAGGTGGTTGAACACGCCAAGGGTTAATCCCAAGGCTTGTCAATCAGTGCAGTCAGATTAGGTTTGGAGAAAACCGATGATTCAGACTCAGACAATGCTGGATGTCGCCGACAACAGCGGAGCGCGCCGGGTGCAGTGCATCAAGGTGTTAGGCGGTTCACACCGTCGTTACGCTCGCGTTGGTGATATCATCAAGGTCACGGTTAAGGAAGCGATTCCGCGTGGCAAGGTCAAAAAAGGCCAGGTGCTAAAAGCGGTCGTGGTCCGGACCCGTAGTGGCGTCCGTCGTCCCGACGGTTCGCTCATCCGTTTCGATGGAAATGCGGCAGTTTTGTTGAATAACACCAACGAACAGCCCATCGGTACCCGTATTTTTGGGCCGGTGACTCGTGAACTTCGTAATGAAAAGTTCATGAAGATCATTTCCTTAGCGCCTGAAGTGCTGTAAGGAGCGAGGCGGATATGCAAAAGATCAAACGTGACGATGAAGTCATCGTCATCGCCGGGAAGGATAAAGGCAAACGTGGCACCGTTAAGCGGGTATTAGAAAACCGCTTCTTGGTGTCCGGTGTGAACATGATTAAACGTCACACCAAGCCAAATCCCATGGCGGGTAATCAGGGCGGTATCGTCGAGCGTGAGGCTCCGATTCACGCGTCCAACGTAGCCATCTTCAATTCGGAGACCGGTAAGGCGGATCGCGTCGGCTTCCAAGTGAAGGAAGACGGTACCAAGGTACGTATCTACAAGTCGACGCAGACGCAGATCGACGCCTAACGCGAGTCGGGTAGCAAAATGGCGAACTTGAAAGAACGTTATCAAAACGAGGTAGCAGCTCAACTCAAAGAAGAGTTCAGCTATGCCAACGTTATGCAGGTACCACGGATCACGAAAGTGACTCTGAACATGGGTATCGGCGAAGCAGTCAACGATAAAAAGTTGATTGACAATGCCATCGGCGATCTAGAGAAACTCTCTGGTCAAAAACCGTTGGTGACCAAAGCACGTAAGTCCATCGCGGGCTTCAAGGTGCGCGAAGGTTGGCCAATCGGCATCAAGGTGACCCTACGCGCTGAGCGCATGTGGGACTTCTTGGATCGTTTGGTTTACATCGCGATTCCTCGTGTGCGTGACTTCCGTGGTCTCAACCCGAAGTCCTTTGACGGTCGCGGCAATTACTCTATGGGTGTGCGTGAGCAGATCATCTTCCCGGAGATCGAGTATGATAAGATCGATCGCATCCGGGGGTTGGACGTCACTATCACTACGACCGCCAACACCGACGAGGAAGGTCGTGCGCTTTTAACCGCGCTGAACTTCCCGTTCAAGAAATAAGGGTTGGATCATGGCTAAGAAAAGTATGATAGAGCGTGAGCTCAAGCGTACGCAATTGGTGGCGAAGTATGCCACCAAGCGTGCTGAGCTCAAGAAGATCATCTCAGACGTTAACACGACTGAAGAAGACCGCTTCGAGGCGACGCTGAAGCTGCAGCAACTGCCGCGCGACTCAAGCCCGGTGCGTCAGCGTAACCGCTGCCGTATTACCGGTCGTCCGCACGGTTTTTACAACAAGTTCGGCCTCGGCCGTAACAAGCTGCGTGAAGCCGCCATGCGTGGCGACGTTCCTGGACTGAAGAAGTCCAGTTGGTAACGCCACGTAGAATCATCAGGAGCGCACATTAAATGAGCATGCAAGACACTCTGGCGGATATGTTTACTCGTATCCGCAATGCGCAGATGGCCACCAAGGAGACGGCAACCATGCCGTCCTCCAAGCTGAAAGTGCAAGTGGCCCGAGTGCTAAAGGAAGAAGGCTACATTACTGACTTTACGGTAGCGGAGGGTGTTAAGCCTGAGCTGACCGTGACTCTCAAGTACTTTGAGGGTAAGCCGGTAATTGAGCACATTCAGCGGGTTTCCAAGCCGTCCCTGCGCCGTTATATGGGCAAGGACAACCTGCCTAAGGTCGCCGATGGTCTGGGTATCGCGATTGTCACCACATCTAATGGTGTCATGACCGATCGTGCCGCGCGCCAAGCGGGTGTCGGTGGCGAAGTCATCTGCACCGTATTCTAGGAGGCTGGAATGTCCCGCATAGCGAAATATCCGGTTAAAGTGCCTGCCGGCGTTGAGGTTAAAATCAATGCTGACCAGCTGACCGCCAAAGGCGGCCAAGGCACGCTATCTATGACTATCCACTCTGATGTAGTGGTTGCTCAAGAAGATGGCCAGCTGACCTTCGCCCCGAGCGAATCTGCCAAGAGCTGGGCCATGGCCGGGACTACCCGTGCCTTAGTTCAGAACCTGGTAACGGGCGTATCTGAGGGTTTCACAAGAACTCTCGAAATTGTTGGCGTCGGTTATCGTGCCCAAGCTAAGGGCCAGACGCTCAATCTTTCACTGGGCTTCTCGCACCCGGTCGACTACGAACTGCCTAAGGGTGTCTCAGCGGAAACGCCGAAGAACACCGTGATCGTGCTGAAAAGCGCGGACAAGCAGCAGCTCGGTCAGTGCGCCGCGGAAATCCGCGCTTTCCGTCCGCCCGAGCCGTATAAAGGCAAGGGTGTACGGTACGCCGACGAGCAGGTGCGTCGCAAAGAAGCCAAGAAGAAGTAAGGCAGGGTTATGAACGCGAAGAAAGAATCTCGTCTCCGTCGTGCCCGCCGCGCTCGCGCAAAGATCCGCGAGCTGGGCGTGTATCGCCTGTGCGTCAACCGTACCCCGCGTCACATCTATGCGCAGATTATCTCGCCGGATGGTGGCAAAGTGCTAGCCAGTGCTTCTACGCTGGACAAAGCACTGCGTGAGGGTGCGACCGGTAATTCAGATGCTGCCTCTAAAGTAGGTGCTCTGATTGCCGAACGCGCTAAAGAAGCAGGCATCACCCAGGTGGCCTTCGACCGTGCTGGCTTTAAGTATCACGGCCGCGTCAAGGCGCTGGCCGACGCCGCACGTGAAGGCGGCCTGGAATTCTAAAGGGTTTTACGATGGCGAAGAACGAACAGCAAAGCGGTGATCTGCAAGAGAAGTTAGTGCAGGTCAACCGCGTCGCCAAGGTGGTCAAGGGTGGTCGTATTTTCGGCTTCACCGCACTGACCGTCGTTGGTGATGGTAAAGGTCGTGTCGGTTTTGGTCGTGGCAAGGCGCGTGAAGTGCCGGTCGCGATTCAGAAAGCGATGGATCAAGCTCGTCGCAACATGGTCAAGGTGAACCTTGCTGGCCACACGCTGCAGTACCCGGTAAAAGCCCGTCACGGTGCTTCCAAGGTGTACATGCAGCCGGCTTCCGAAGGTACCGGCATCATCGCCGGTGGCGCCATGCGCTCTGTATTAGAGCTTGCCGGTGTCCACGACGTACTGGCCAAGTGCTACGGTTCCACCAACCCGGTTAACGTGGTTCGAGCGACTGTTAAAGGTCTCTCTGCCATGCAAGCACCGGAAGACATTGCCGCTAAGCGCGGTTTGTCTGTCGAAGCGATCACGGGGTAAGGCACCATGGCAGCAACGATCAAGGTTACCCAGATCCGCAGCACCATCGGCATTATGCCCAAGCACAAGGCTACTATGAAAGGCTTGGGCCTGCGTCGCATCGGTCATACGGTTGAACTGGAAGACACCCCTGCCGTACGCGGCATGATCCACAAGGTAACTTACCTTGTGCGCGTTGAGGGAGAGTAATCCATGAAACTCAATAACCTAAGCCCGGCTCCGGGCTCCAAACACGCTGCAAAGCGCGTTGGTCGTGGCATCGGTTCCGGTCTTGGTAAGACCGGTGGCCGTGGTCACAAAGGTCAGAAATCACGTAGTGGCGGCAGTGTTAAGCCCGGTTTCGAAGGCGGTCAGATGCCTTTGCAGCGTCGTTTACCGAAATTCGGTTTTACGTCTGCAAAGTCTTTGGTCTCTGAAGAAGTACGCCTGGCTGAACTTGCTAAAGTTGCCGGTGGCGAAGTCACCATGGCGACTTTGAAAGAAGCCAACGTGCTAAAGGACTCTACGCTACACGCGAAGATCATCCTTTCTGGCGAATTGAAAACAGCGGTTACCGTTCGCGGAATCAAGGTCACCAAAGGTGCCCGTGAAGCGATCGAAGCCGCTGGCGGCAAGGTAGAGGACTAAATGGCCAAGTCAGGAAAAATGCCGGCGATGGGCAGCGGTCTGAGTGAACTGTGGGCGCGTTTGCGCTTCGTGCTCCTCGCCATCGTGGTGTACCGTATTGGTGCCCACATTCCCGTTCCCGGTATCAATCCTGACCAGCTTGCTGCCTTGTTTAGGGAGCAACAGGGCACCATCTTGGGCATGTTTAACATGTTCTCGGGTGGCGCCCTGGAGCGCATGAGTGTCCTCGCCCTGGGTATAATGCCCTATATTTCGGCGTCGATTATCATGCAGCTCATGACTGCGGTCTCTCCTCATCTTGAACAGCTCAAGAAAGAGGGTGAGGCTGGCCGCCGCAAGATTAGCCAGTACACCCGCTACGGCACGGTGATACTGGCATTTGTCCAGGCTACCGGCATGTCCGTCGGTCTGGCTAGCCAAGGCATCGCGTACACTGCTGACTTCAGCTTCTACTTCACCGCCGTGATTACGTTCGTATCAGGTGCGGTGTTTATGATGTGGCTAGGTGAGCAGATTACCGAGAAGGGCATCGGCAACGGTATTTCGCTGCTGATCTTCGCCGGTATTGTCGCTGGACTGCCCAGTGCCGTGGGCCAAGCGTTCGAGCTTGCCCGTAATGAAGGGGCCTGGAATGTTCTGCCGCTGTTAGCGTTGTCAGCGTTAGGTATTGCGACTGTCGCCTTTGTAGTCTTCATTGAGCGCGGCCAACGCCGTCTCAAGGTTAACTACCCACGGCGGCAAGTGGGCAATAAGATGTATGCAGGGCAAAGTAGCTACCTGCCTTTGAAGGTCAACATGGCCGGTGTTATCCCGGCGATTTTTGCCTCCAGTATTCTACTCTTCCCGGCCTCTATTGGTCAGTGGGTAGGTGCCGGTGAAGGTATGGAGTGGTTGCAGCGTGCATCTCAGGCATTAGGCCCAGGTCAACCGCTTTACATCTTGCTTTTCGCGGCGGCAGTGGTATTCTTCTGCTTCTTTTACACAGCGCTGGTCTTCAACCCCAAGGATGTGGCTGACAATCTTAAAAAGTCAGGTGCTTTCCTGCCGGGCATTCGCCCCGGCGAGCAGACCGCTCGCTATATCGACAAGGTCATGACACGTCTGACCCTGTTCGGTGCCTTGTATATCACTGCGGTTTCCTTGATGCCCCAGTTCTTGATTGTGGCGTGGAACGTGCCGTTCTTTTTCGGCGGTACCTCGTTGTTAATCGTAGTCGTGGTCATCATGGACTTCATGGCCCAGGTGCAGTCGCATCTCATGTCGCATCAGTATGACTCAGTGATGAAGAAGTCCAACCTGAAAGGCTACGGTAGCGGCGGTATCATGCGCTAAGGCGCCGTCTACCCCTATTAAGTTAGTGAGGGGGCGTGCCGCGAGCCGGTTTTTGGAGAAAGATCGATGAAAGTTCGAGCTTCCGTAAAGAAAATGTGCCGTAACTGCAAGATCATT
This sequence comes from Vreelandella neptunia, assembly GCF_022489065.1. Lineage (GTDB taxonomy): Bacteria > Pseudomonadota > Gammaproteobacteria > Pseudomonadales > Halomonadaceae > Vreelandella > Vreelandella neptunia_A. The sequence continues at coordinate 125,535 of NZ_JAKVTW010000009.1, forward strand.
CGTCGCAATGGCGCTGTCCGCGTCATCTGCAGCGAACCACGGCACAAACAGCGCCAGGGTTAATAGCCTGGGTTGTATTAAGCGGGTGCCAGCATACCCCTTGCCTTAGGGCACTTAAAGGGGTATGCTGTTGCGCCTTTTGTAGATGAATAAACGAGCAAGCCGCTCAAATTTCGGAGTAAGCTGATGGCCCGTATTGCAGGCGTCAATATCCCGGACAACAAGCATGCGGCGATCTCGCTGACCTATATCTTCGGGATTGGCCGTACCCGTGCTGAGCACATCTGTGCTGCAGCTGGTATTGCCACTACTGCCAAGATCCAGGATCTGTCTTCTGAAGAAGTCGACACCCTGCGTTCTGAAGTTGGTAAGTACACCGTAGAAGGCGACCTTCGTCGTGATGTCACGCTGAACATTAAGCGTCTCATGGACTTAGGCTGCTACCGTGGTCTGCGTCATCGTCGTAGTCTTCCGCTGCGTGGTCAGCGGACTAAGACTAACGCGCGCACCCGTAAGGGCCCGCGTAAGCCGATCCGCAAATAATACGCAGGCTCTTTAATAGAGAGCCGGCGTAACGACAGGAATAGACATCAACATGGCTAACCCGCGTAGTAACCGTAAAAAGGTTAAAAAGCAGGTAGTGGACGCAATTGCGCATATCCATGCCTCTTTTAATAACACGATCGTGACGATCACAGACCGCCAGGGCAACGCTCTTTCTTGGGCGACTGCCGGTGGTTCGGGTTTTCGTGGTTCTCGCAAGAGCACCCCGTTCGCTGCTCAAGTGGCAAGCGAACGTGCAGCAACTGCTGCAGCCGAGTATGGTGTGAAAAACGTAGACGTACTGGTTAAAGGCCCAGGTCCCGGTCGTGAATCCGCCGTGCGCGCACTGAACGCCGCCGGCTTCCGCGTGCAAAGCATCGTAGACGCGACGCCCATTCCCCATAATGGCTGCCGTCCGCCGAAGAAACGCCGCGTTTAAGGAGACAGATTCATGGCTCGTTATATTGGACCGAAGTGCAAACTGTCTCGTCGTGAAGGCACAGACCTCTTTTTGAAGAGTGGTGTGACTCCCTTCGAGAAAAAGTGTAAATCCGAGCAAATCCCGGGTGTACACGGCCAGCGTCGTCAACGTCTTTCAGACTACGGCTTGCAGCTTCGCGAGAAGCAAAAAGTACGTCGCATGTACGGCGTACTCGAAAAACAGTTCCGCAACTACTACAAAGAAGCTGCTCGCCTGAAAGGCGCGACCGGTGAGGTATTGTTGCAGTTGCTCGAATCCCGACTGGATAATGTCGTCTACCGCATGGGCTTCGGCTCGACTCGCTCAGAAGCGCGTCAGCTGGTCAGCCACAAGGCGATTTCCGTGAACGGCCGCACCGTTAACGTAGCTTCCTACCAAGTGAAGCCGGGTGACGTTGTTTCCATTCGCGAAAAGGCGAAAAACCAAGCACGTATTCAAAGCGCGTTGTCCATTGCGGCCAACCGTGGCGATATCGCTTGGATCGAAATCGACGCCAAGAAGATGGAAGGCACTTTCAAGGCTCTGCCTGAACGCGGTGACCTGTCTGCCGACATCAACGAAAACCTGATCGTCGAGCTGTACTCCAAGTAAGCAGCGTTCTGTTTCTTGTCGATCTGGTGCGGGTTTAAGGCCAGCGCCAGGTCGTACCGAGTACCAAGTATCCGTTTGGCAGCCTGAAAGGTGTTCATATGCAGCGTTCAGTGACAGAGTTTCTCCGTCCTCGCGACATCAAGGTCGAAGAAATCAGCGCACATCACGCCAAAATCGTGCTCGAACCGTTCGAGCGTGGCTTTGGTCACACCCTGGGGAATGCACTGCGTCGCATTCTGCTTTCGTCCATGCCCGGCTGTGCTGTGGTAGAGGCTGAAATCGCCGGTGTCGAGCATGAGTACAGTGCGCTCGAAGGGGTGCAGGAAGATGTCATTGAGATCCTCCTGAACTTGAAAGATGTTGCGATCAAAATGCACAGCCGCGATGAGGCGGTGCTCACGCTGAACAAGCAGGGCCCAGCCGTCGTCACCGCTGGCGACATTGCGCTTGATCATAGCGTCGAAATCGTCAACCCGGACCACATCATTGCACACGTCAATGAAGGTGCCGAGCTGAAAATTCAGCTTAAGGTAGCGCTGGGTCGTGGCTACGAGCCGGCTGACTCGCGTGGCTCTGATGAAGAGACTCGTGCTATTGGCCGCCTGCAGCTGGATGCCACCTTCAGCCCTGTCCGCCGCGTTTCCTATTCGGTTGAGGCCGCTCGTGTAGAGCAGCGCACCGACCTCGATAAGCTGATTATCGATCTGGAAACCGACGGTACCCTGGATCCGGAAGAGGCTATCCGTCGCAGTGCGACCATCCTGCAAGAGCAGCTGGCCGCCTTCGTCGACCTGGAAGCTGATAAAGAACAGGAAGTCGAAGAGGAAGAGGATCATGTTGATCCGATTCTATTGCGCCCCGTAGACGATCTTGAGTTGACCGTTCGCAGCGCGAACTGCCTAAAAGCCGAGAATATCTATTACATCGGTGATCTTATCCAGCGCACAGAAGTTGAGCTGTTGAAGACACCGAACCTCGGTAAAAAGTCTTTGAATGAAATCAAAGATGTATTGGCAGCTCGCGGCTTGTCCCTTGGCATGCGGTTGGAAAATTGGCCACCGGCAAGCCTGAAGGACGACAAGGCCTCCGCGTGAGCGTCGACTTGAGTCCCAGTTTGGTAAGGAATTACAACCATGCGTCATCGTAAGAGTGGTCGTCATCTGAATCGCACCAGCTCGCATCGTCAGGCCATGTTCAAGAACATGTCTGTCTCGCTGGTCGAGCATGAAGTCATCAAGACAACCCTGCCGAAAGCCAAGGAGCTGCGTCGCGTTATCGAGCCGCTGATCACCTTGTCTAAGCAGGATAGCGTTGCAAACCGTCGTTTGGCGTTTGCCCGCACGCGCTCTAAAGAAGCCGTCGGTAAACTGTTCAACGAATTAGGTCCGCGTTATGCCGAGCGTCCGGGCGGTTACGTCCGTATTCTTAAGTGCGGCTTCCGCACCGGCGACAACGCGCCTATGGCGTTCGTTGAGCTAGTAGATCGTCCGGTTGTTGAAGAAGCAGCGGCAGAAGAGTAATCCTCTGTTCCAGGCTTCTTTGGTAGCGAATGAAAACCGACCCCTTAGTGGGTCGGTTTTTTTTAGCGCTCATTTATTTTGCCTTCTATGCTTTTTCTGAGCCGAACGGCGGTTATTCTCCTTATTAATCACCTATACTCGACCTATTATTAACCCAGGTAAGCGTTGCCATGCAGGCAGGTGAAAGCCTTGCGTTGCGCCTTGAGTATGGCATGGTAGTCAGGTATTGGGTCAGTCACAGTGCATTGATAACAAGCAAGGGGCGGGTATGTATGCGAGGGTAAAAAGCGCCGGTGGAGCGTCGGCGGCATGGTCATTGAGTATGATGTTGCTGATCATTTTGGCGACGATGACCAGCGTTCAAGCTGACAACCCACGCTATGCGGGCATTGTCGTTGACTTGGATAATGGCGAAGTTCTGTACGCTGAGAATATTGATGACCAGCGCTACCCTGCTTCACTGACTAAGATGATGACCCTGTATTTGACCTTTGAAGCGCTGGAAGAAGGCACTTTACGCCTGGATCAGCCGCTTCCGGTCTCCCCCTATGCCGCTGCCAAGCCTGCTGTGAAGCTGTGGCTCTCGGCCGGTAGCTCTATCCCGGTGGATACGGCCATCCGAGCACTGGCGGTTCGTTCTGCGAATGATGTGGCCGCAGTGGTCGCTGAAGCGTTGGGCGGTAGTGAAGCCCATTTTGCCCAAATGATGACTACCAAAGCGCGTGAACTTGGTATGCCGGCCACCACTTTTCGTAACGCTTCAGGCTTGCCGGATGATCGCCAAGTGACTACCGCTCGCGATATGTTGACCCTATCAGTGCGGGTCATGCAGGATTTCCCTCAGTACTATCACTACTTTGGGCTGCAAGAGTTTACCTATCGGGGCACACGCCATACCAGCCATAACCGCTTAGTGCGTGACTATCCAGGTGCTGATGGACTCAAAACGGGCTTTATTCGTGCTTCTGGTTTTAACGTGGCGACCACGGCAGTACGCGGTAATCGTCGTTTGATGGCGGTCGTCATGGGTGGTTTTTCTTCCCAGTCTCGAGATACCCATATGGCTAACCTGTTGGATCGCAGCTTTATGCGTGCGTCACTCCGCGACCAACAAACCTGGGTAGCCAATACCAATGTAGCACAGGAGTTTATGTCATTTGGGCCGCCCGCGTTGGCACCCGCCCGGCCAGCCGCTCCTCCTCAGCCAGCACAGCGTCAGCCCGTCGTCGCCGTGGTAGAAACGACCACGCTATCACCATCACCTACTTCACCGCCCAGTGTGGATCTCGAAGAGCAGTTGGCCAATATTGCGGTTATTCAGCGTCCCGAGCCAAGTGATACGGTGGCGGAGCCCGACCCCTTGCGTGCTTTTATTGAGCGCGAGCGTCAAATGGCCTCGGTTTCCGAGACAGGCGGCAACTGGGGGATTCAGGTAGGTGCTTTTAGCCAGGAGATGCAGGCGCGGCACCTTGCTCAGCAGGCAGCCAACCGCATCGGACAAGGCGTCGGTGGGCGTGTAGAAATAGATACCGTGCAAGGCCAAACGCCGGTTTATCGCGCACGTTTAGTGGCACTGGATGAACAGCGTGCACGCCAAGCCTGTCGAGAGCTGCACTCCCAGGGGATGGATTGCATGGTCGTTAACGCCAGCTTATAAGCAGGCGTGGTGACGACACCCTGCCAATCATGCATTGGCGGGGTTTTTTATTGCTTCTAATCTTAAACAAGGAGATTGCGGTGACCACCTCACTGAAGGGCATACTCTGCATGTGCATGGGCGTACTGTTTCTCGCCTTGGGGGACGCCGTTTCCAAATGGTTAGGTGAAACACATTCACCGCTGCAGATTATTTTCTTCCGTGCGTTAGTCTCGTTACCGATGATTGCACTACTTGCCCATTTTGCCGGCGGTTTGCGTAAGCTGCGCACCCAGCGACCGGGCGTCCATTTTCTGCGCGGATTGATCTACACCGCCACTATGGTCTGTTTCGTGTGGGGGTTAACGCTGCTGCCTTTGGCGGAAGCCACGGCCATCGCTTTTGTGGCGCCGCTGTTTGTAACGCTACTCTCGGTGCCATTATTGGGAGAGCGAATTGACCCACCGGTGCTGATTGCATCGTTAGTGGGGTTTGCTGGCGTGCTAATTGTCGTCCGACCCAACGGCGATGCGTTTCAGGTTGGCGCTTTGGTGTTGGTAGCTGCAGCGCTGTTTTATGCCTTGATGATGATCACTGCCCGCCGTTACGGTGCCCGTGAGCACCTATGGGCGATGCTGTTTTACATGACCTTTGTTCCGTTAATCGTCACTGGACTAACGCTGCCATGGGTGTGGCAAACCCCGCAACCATGGCACTGGGTGGGTTTTTTCGCTTCAGGCATACTGGGGGTCGCGGCCACCGCTTTCATAACGTTGGCCTTTCGGTATGCCCCTGCGGCCATTGCCGCCCCGTTTGATTACACGGCAATGCTTTGGGCAGTACTGCTTGGTTGGTGGTTTTGGGGTGAAATACCCGACCTTTGGGTTTGGGTCGGCAGCGTTTTGATTATGGGTAGCGGGTTGGCGGTGGCGTATCATGACCGCCGGACAACGCTGAAACGTCGGCCGACGGCTTAAGCAAATTGGTAGACATCCATCGCCAGCACGCCGTGTTCCACGCTGTGGTGTAGCTGACTCGCGCTGCCTCCGGCACCCATGGCAACCAGCAAGGGCAAGAAATGCTCTGGCGTGGGGTGGTTCTTGCGCGCGTAGGGGGCGTTCTCCCAGTCAAGCAGCGCCGCGCGGTCATTGGCGACCAGTCGTTCATGTACCCAGCGCGCAAACTCCCCCACCCAGCTGGGCATCGGGCTCTCTTGAGGCATGAGTTCATATAGATTATGGGTCAGGCTACCCGAGCCGATAATCAAAATTCCCTCTTCACGCAGTATCGCCAGGCGCTCGCCAAGTGACGCAAGCTCCGCATTGCCCCAGTGGACAGGTAGCGATAGAGAAACCACCGGCACATTGGCGTCTGGAAGCATCAGTGAGAGTGGCACCCAGGCACCGTGATCAAATCCGCGCTCAACAGGCGAAGCATCCAATAAGAGGGCCAGTCGATCGGACAGTTCGGGCTCACCAGGCGCGGGATATTGGCACTCAAAGAGCGCACGCGGAAACCCACCGAAATCGTGAATCGTCTCCGGTTTGACGCTGCTGCTGACAAGTAGCTGGTGACTCTCCCAGTGGGCTGAAATCACGACCACTGCTTTGGGTGAGAGCTGGCTGCCAAGTTCACGCAGAAACGTATGGGCAGCGGTTTTATTCAGTGCCAGCATGGGTGAACCATGAGAAATAAACAGGCTAGGTAACATCAGTGACGCTCCAAAGCAGTGCCAGCGATTACCGTGTGGAAAGCGCTGGTGAGGGCTTAAATGATAGGTTTAGGCAAAGCGACGATTTAACACCCAGGAACCGCTACCCAGTCCTGCTTGTACGATAAGCGCTAGCGTCCAGAACACTGGGAATTCCCAGCCGCCTCCCGCATTCGAGAACATCCAGCCGTTACCCAAATGTACCCAAGTGGCACCCAGTAGAACCGGCACCAGTGCCAAACTTACCCAGCGGGTATACACACCGAGCAGGAGAGCGATACCGCCGCCTACTTCGGCAGCAATGGTTAAGTAGGCTAACACTCCCGGTAAGCCCAGTGATTCGAAATAGCCGACCGTGCCCGGTAAGGTGAATACAAACACTTTGAGTAAACCGTGAGCAAGCGCCAGAACGCCAAGGCTTACACGTAGAAGCGTAATAGCAGAGTGTGAGGCTGTACGTGATGATTGAGTCGTCATGTGAATAGCGTCCATCGATGTGGTTGATGAAGCTACTTTAGCGCTAGGTCTGGGTGAGATAATCAGCTTGTGATGCACATCACTGTTGTGTAATAGGCGACAATCCAATCGCCTGTTCCCAGATAGGTGGGTCCCCCCACGCCTCGGTGAGCAGATCGATAAAACGTTCCACCTTGGCGGGCAGGTAGCGCCGAGCAGGGTAGAGCGCGTGAACGTCGAGTCGAACCGCTGGCTCGTTGGTTAAAATAGGCACTAACCGCCCACTGAGGATGCTCTCTGTGACCAGGAAACTGGGCTGCTGTGCGATGCCTAAACCCGCTTCCGCAGCCTGGGTCAGCACATCCCCATTATTACTTTCCAGTGGACCATGCACGGCTAATGGCTGTGCAGGTAGCTGCCAATCCGCGCTGTTCTGGCCGCTGCGATACCGTAGGCAGCGGTGCTCGGCAAGGGCTTGAACACTGCGGGGTTCGCCGTGGCTGGAAAGATACTCAGGCGATGCGCAAAACAGTAACCGGCACCGGGTCAAGCGGCGTGCCACCAGGCTGGAGTCGGGCAGGCTGCCGATACGGATCGCCACGTCATACCCCTCTTCCAGTAGATCCACACGGCGGTCATTAAGATCCAGGCGCACTTCAAGCGCCGGATGAGCGTGCATAAATTGAGCGACCAGCGGTGCCAAGTAACGGGTACCAAAACTCATCGGTCCATTCACGCGTAAACGGCCGCGCACGTCACTGGTGCCTTGGCCCACCTCGGCAGCGGCTTCATCAAGCGCTACCAGAATACCTTGAGCACGCATGAGATAGCGCTCTCCGGCCTCGGTGAGGTGTAGCCGACGCGTTGTGCGCTGTATCAGTCGTGCCCCCAATGCTTCTTCAAGGGCCATCACTTGACGTGAAACCCGGGTGCGGGAAAGATCCAGCGCTTCAGCCGCACGGGTATAGCTACCCAGCTCGGCAACCCGCACGAAAGCAACGATTTGCTCTAGTTGGTTCATGACGCCACAGCCGTCTGAAAAGCGCGCGCCGCCTGGAAAGGGTCGGCTTGACCGCATATGGCTGAAATCACCGCTAAGCCGTTTGCCCCCGCTCGCTGCACGCTAATGGCATGGTCAGCTTTCAACCCGCCAATCGCCACGCTGGGCAGTGGACATGCTTTGACCAGTAAAGCCAAGCCGCCAAAACCGATAGGCTGGGCGTGATCCTGTTTGCTCACTGTCGCAAACACGGGCCCAATGCCCACATAATCAAGTAACGCCATAGGCGCCGCTTGAAGCTGAGCGAGGGTATTGATCGACAGGCCAATAATCGCCTGCTCACCCAGCACCCTGCGGGCTTCCTCCACCGCGGCGTCGCTCTGCCCGACATGCAGGCCATCTGCCTGACTCTCAAGCGCTACCTGTAAGCGATCGTTAATGATCAGCGGCACTCCGGTTCCTGCCAGCACTGTTTTGAGCCGTTTGGCTTGAGCAATCATCTGTTCATCGCTGGCATGCTTATCCCGCAGCTGCACGATGGTCACACCGCCTCTGACCGCAGCTTCTACCGTCTTTTCTAGGCCATAAGCGTCACAAAGTGCTGCATCGGTCACCAAATAAAGTGATAGATCAAACGGCACGGCGCGCCTCCCACTGGGTATGAGCAGTAAGGTCGTCAGGGGTAAGTTGATAAAGCGCATCCAGCAGGGCGACTTGAAAACTGCCGGGGCCCTGGGCACTGTTCCCTGCGCGCTCGCCTGCGATGGAAAAGCAACTCAGCGCAGCGGCGGTGGCTTCCAGCGGGGTATCACGGTTAGCCGCGACAAACGCTGTCACCAGCGCACTAAGGCCACAGCCTAGCGTGGTTACCTGCGGCATCAAGGGGTGGCCACCGTTAATACGGTAGTGCTGTGTGCCATCCGTCACCCAGTCGCTTTCGCCGGTCATCGCTACGATGCAATTGTGTTGTTTAGCCAGTGCTATCGCTGCGTCCACGGCTTGCCCAGAGGCGGCAGTGGAGTCCACGCCGCGGCCTTGGCTGGCTAACCCGTTAAGCGCCAGGATTTCAGAAGCATTGCCACGAATGACGCTAGGGTTAGTTGTGAGCAGCTTCGCACACAGCGATTGACGATAGTGGGTCGCGCCAACGGCGACAGGGTCTAATACCCAGGGGATCGAGTGCTGATCGGCGGTCGTGGTAGCGGTGAACATCGCGTCGGCCCAGTGGGAAGAGATCGTGCCGATGTTAATCGATAGCCCTGCGGAAATAGCGGTGAACTCCGCTACCTCTTCGGGGGCGTGCAGCATGGCGGGGGAAGCGCCAGTGGCTAATAACACATTAGCGGTACTGTTCATGGCGACATAGTTGGTCATGCAATGGATTAGCGGTGTCGCTGCGCGCAGCGTCGCCAGGTAGTCGCCAAGCTGAGGTAGCGTCATAGTATCCTCCCGACGGGGAGGTGGTAAGCAGCACCACGACTCCCTACGCCGGTGTTATCCGGTTCAGGTTCAAAGGGTGCTTCTCAGCCCACCGTTAATCGTGAGCGCCCCTGTCGAGGGTTACTATCCTTGCCTGGGTTGGCTCTGTAAAGCCCCGGCTGCGTGTGATGGCAATCTAGCGAAACGAAATGCGTGTACCGTAGGTAAGCATCTCGTCAGGTGTCATGGCTTTACCTTCTATTCCAATCATCTCGTCACCGCACTGGTCAGCGAACGTCAGTACGCCGTGGGTCAAGCCAATGTGCCCCAGCGTATCGCGTATTTCGCCAGTGCCTAAAAAAGTACTGACTTTGCCTTCCGCATTACACAAATCCGACACCCCGTTAGCATGGTGAAACCGCACGGCGTATATGCCATCCATCGATTCCACTTCAACAATCGGCGAAAAGCCATTCTGAAGAGCGTAGGCAAGCTGTTTAAGCGTTACACGATCGCCCAGCGTCATATCAATTGCACTCATGGAAAACTCCTTGAGGGGCCGAGATGGGAATCATCGGTCTTATGCAGGAAAACTATTTTGTAAAAGTTGTGAATAATAAGTGTAGGGTTTTTGTGCAGGATTGCTAGTGTGATTAATGGTCTCTCGCTATACAGCTCTGGCGGAGCCTGCACCCCAGTTAGGGCTAGCATTATGGTTACCCAGCCCCCATGGTATGCAGCACATGAAGCCAACGCCTTTTAGGGCGAATGTCAGCTAAAGGAGACAGGCAATGAGTTTTCAAGGTGAGCAGCATCCTGGTGTCGTCGCCACACCACCCCAAACCCAAGGCTTCCGTTTAAACCACACCATGCTGCGGGTGAAAGACCCCGAGCGTGCGTTAGCGTTCTACTCGAAAGTGTTTGGCATGCAGGTGATGCGGCGGTTGGATTTTGAGGAGATGCAGTTCTCGCTCTATTTCCTGGCCAACCTGGAACCCAGCGACAGCGTGCCGGAGGAGACACAAGCTCGCACTGCCTGGACGTTTAGTCAGAAAGGGCTGCTGGAGCTGACCCACAACTGGGGCACCGAACAGAAGGACGACTTTGCCTACCACGATGGCAACGCTGAACCTCAAGGCTTCGGGCATATCTGCTTTAACGTACCGGATTTGGCAGCGGCTCAGGCCTGGTTTGACGAGCACGACGTCACCTTCGTTAAGCGCGCCGATCAGGGCAAGATGAAAGATGTTATCTTCGTTAAAGACCCAGACGGCTACTGGATCGAAGTGATTCAGGCAGACCTGATGGTGGGGAAGAGCGACGCATGAGGCACGCCAATGGCTGAACTACTGTTCCGGCTGCGCCACGTTACCGATGAAGAAGCCATGGAAGTGCGTGACCTGCTGGCCACCCATGGCTTTGATACCTATGAAACCCAGGCGGGCTTTTTCCGCCTGGGTGTTGACGCTATCTGGCTGCGAAATCCGCATCAGCACGACGCGGCCATTGCCGCCTTAGAAAGCTACCAAGCAGAGCGCCTGGAGCGCGCCCAGCGTGAGCATCAAGCGGCGGTTGAGCGGGGCGACGCGGAAACACTGTGGCACCGCTTGGCCGCTCACCCGCTGCAGGTAGTGCTGGTGCTGTTAGCGGTCGGGTTGATTGCCGCCCTGACGCTACTGCCGTTTTTGGGCTTGTCCCGAACCTGAAGCTAAACTCAAGCCTGAACAGGCGGAAGATGGCCGCGTTTGAGGTACATCATAACGCCATCATCGCCAGCGGTGAGTGCCGGTGCTGCGCCGCTAGGGTAGCGGCACCAGGTGCCCGCTGTGTAGCTCTGCTCGCTATCGCTCAGCGTGCCTTCCAGAACCAAAAATTCCAGGCCGCCCAGCAGCGTGGGGTAGGTGATAGAAGTACCCGCCGACCAGCGCTCCAGGCTGGTGCGCTCTTGCTTATAGGTGTGCAGCATCTTATAGGCAATGCGCGGACGCCGATCCGGCTGCCAGGGCAGCCTATGAGCAGGCACCGCCAGCTGTAGCGTGTCGCTAGGGTCGAACTGATGCAGTTTGACAAAAATCAGCGCGCCTTCCTCGCCAATGTTTGGCGTATGGCCGGTACCGATGGGGTTTCTTAGGTAGCTACCCGCCGCATAGCGGCCATGCTCATCGGCAAACACGCCTTCCAGCACCAAAATTTCTTCGCCGCCGCCATGGGTGTGTCGCTCAAACTGCGTATTGGGCGCGTAGCGGACAAGGCTGGTCGCGCGGGCAACTTCATCACCAATGCGGTCAAACATCATGCGCTCAACCCCCGCGCTGGGGGAGTCGACCCACTGGTACTCTTCCGGGGTAACACAGGCAAAGTGGCTAAAATCGGCGTTTAGACGCATGGGAAAGGACTCTTCGCAGTGAAGGTGAGTAACAGGAGGAGGGGGGCTAGTTTCCTTATTGACAGCAAAAAATGCAACTTTCGGTTGTTTGAGGCTAGCCATGTCGCCATTAAAACGCCGCCCGAAGGGGCGGCGTGAGGCTGTTAGACCGCTTGCTTAAGGGGTTTCCGTCAGCGCGGTAAGGATATGGTGGGCAGCTTCGATGCGGGCCTGGTTGGGGTAGTTGCGGTTGGCCAGCATAACAATGCCGATCTGCTCGCTGGGCACAAAAGCGACATAGCCGCCGAAACCATTTGTGGAGCCGGTCTTGTTGTAGAGCGCCTCCTGCCTGGGGGCTAACGGCGGGGTCAAGCGGTTGGCAGGGTTGGGTTCCAAAATCATCTCAAGGGCGTTGCCTTCCAGCAGCTGTTCAACCGCCACCGGATAGGTGTAGCTTTCCCAGCCCAGGCCCTGCGTCATATTGCCGATCTCAAAGTAGCCCGTGCGCGTGGCCGCCACGGCTTGGCTTAATGGCTCATCAACTCCGCTGTTAGACCCAGCCTCACCCATATTGGCTTCAACAAATGTCAGCACATCGGCGGCGCTCGCTTTCAAACCGTAAGCTTGGGCATCCAGCACGCCAGGGTTCACCCGAATCGGCTCGTCCTCTTTTGAGTAGCCGTAGGCATAGTTCGCCAGTTCTGCTTCAGGCACCTGAAAGTAGCTGTGTTCAAGACCCAGCGGGGAGAACAGCGCCTCCTCCATCAACGTCTCATAGGGCTTTCCCAGGCTTTGAGCGGTGAGATAACCCAGCAAACCTATACTTGGGTTGGAGTAGAGCCGATGGCTGCCAGGGGCGGACTCTGGCTGCCACTGGCGATAGTAGTCGATCATCTGCTTTTCATTTTCTACCGCATCGGGAAACTGCAGCGGCAGCTCGCCTGCCGTGTAGGTACCCAGTTCCAGCAGCGTGATCTCATCAAAGGTGCTGCCTTCAAGGGCTGCCAGGTGCTGGCTGGCCGAATCGGAAAGCGCAAGGGCGCCGCTAGCCTGCGCATAGCCAGCGAGTGCACCGGTGAAGATCTTGCTGACAGAACCAAGCTCGAACAGCGTCTCATCAGTGACAGACGTCCCATCTTCTTGATTAGCGAGTCCATAATTAAAGTAGTGCTGCTGGCCATTAATGCTCAGTGCGACCGACATCCCCGGGATGCGATGCTCTGCCATCAGTGGGGCGATAGTATCGTTTACCAGCGCTTCAATATCTGCGCTTTGAACCGTATCAGACGCCCAGGTAGTGCCGCCCATTAACAGCGAAGCTGTCATGATAAGACCGGATTTTGCTGCTAACATCTTACCCATACCAAGATCCTGTTGTGATGAGTGCCGCAAGAAAATTGGCTGGTATTGCCAGCCAAATAAAGCGATGCAGTGGTTAACTTACGGTGCGCTGAGAAGATTAACAAACAGCGATATTTTGCATGAGCCATTAGAAAAATTTGGGGGTTACGTGGTGCGTCCCTATCTGCCGTTAAAGGCGCTGCGTGCCTTTGAGGCGTCAGCCCGACATTTGAGCTTCACCCGCGCGGCAGAAGAGCTACACGTGACTCAGGCGGCGGTTAGCCATCAGGTTAAGCTACTCGAAACGCAGTTGAAGGTGCCGCTGTTCACGCGGTTGCCTCGGGGGCTGATGCTTACTCAAGAGGGTGAGCTACTGTTGCCAGTGCTAGAGAGTGCTTTTGATCAGATATCGCACACCTTGGAAAGGGTAGGCGAGAGCCACTATCGGGAAGTGTTAAACGTTGGTGTGGTGGGAACGTTTGCCGTCGGCTGGCTGCTGCCAAGGCTGGAGGATTTTCAGCGCCAGTACCCCTTTGTCGACTTGCGCCTCTCTACCCATAACAATCGAGCCGATATAGCGGCCGAAGGGCTCGATTTTGCGATAAGGTTTGGCACCGGTGCCTGGCACGCGACCGCGGCGCAGCCGCTGCTGCCAGCGTCGCTATCGGTCATGTGTATTCCCGCTATCGCCGCACGGCTTAATACCCCTGACGATGTGTTGGGTGAGACCTTGCTGCGCTCTTATCGCGCCGATGAGTGGACAGAGTGGCTATTGGCGGCGGGGCTACCCCGCAGCTTTCCCATGGCCAAAAGCATTGTGTTCGACTCTTCCATCGCTATGGTGGAAGCAGCCCTGCAAGGGGTAGGTGTGGCGCTGGCGCCTCCGCTGATGTTTCCCCGGCAACTAAGCAGCGGCGCACTAGTACAACCTTTCAACACCACGGTCAGTTTAGGGGGGTACTGGCTAACTCGCCTGCAGACACGGCCTGAAACTCACGCCATGGCATGTTTTCGCGAGTGGCTGCTCACGGCAATTAATGCCTGAGCAGCGCATTGAGCGTCATAGATACTGGTTGGCTAGATCCACTTAGTGGCTATGCTCACTGTGGTCGTGGTCATCGTGGCTGTTTTCATGCGCATCATGACCGGGCTCATCATGCCCGGGCTGGGCCAGCGCATCGTGCAGCACATTGGCGTTGTGGCGCACCATGCCCAGGTAAGTGCTGGCTTCGCCTTCTGTTGCCAGCGCATCCGCATAAAGCGTGCCAGCAATCGGCAGGCCGGTCTCTTCGGCTAGCTGGGTAATAATCGACTGATTGGTCATGTTCTCGTGGAACAGCGCCTTCACGTTCTCCTGCCCAATCACATCTACCAATGCTGCCATGCTGGCGCCGCTAGGATCGGCTTCCGTCGAGAGGCCCACTGGCGATAGGAAGCTCACGCCATAGGCGCTTGAGAAGTAGCCAAAGGAGTCGTGGCCGGTAATCACGCTGGTGGAGGCAGGGATCTCATCAATCAATGCCCGAATCTCGGCGTCTACCTCGGCCATTTCCTGTAAGTACTGCTCTGCATTGGCACGGTAGGCATCGGCGTTGTCGGCATCCGCGGCGATTAACCCATCACGAATATTGGCAACATACACTTCGGCCTGGTGCATATCCTGCCAAGCATGGGGGTCTTGATTGCCGTGGTCATGACCGGCGTGCTCACCCGCATGTTCTGCGTGATCGTGCTCTTCATGGGCATCATGTCCGTGATCGTCATGATCTGCGTGTTCATCATGCCCAGCATAAGAGAGCGGCTCGATGCCATCGGTGGCGGTGACCAACGGGCCTGAGTAGTCGCTGGCGCTAATCAAACGCTCCATCCAGCCCTCAAACAGAAGCCCATTGAAGACCACCAAATCAGCGTTGGCCAGAGAGCGTGCATCGCCAGGGCTGGGGGAGTAAACGTGGGCGTCGCCATCGGCAGCCACCAGGGAGGTCACGTCAACGTGGTCGCCGCCTACGTTTTCCACCATATCCGCCAGGATAGAGAAACTGGTCACCACCTGAACGCGATCATTAGCCATGGCCGCAGGCAGCGCCAGCATAGCGGAAACGCCCACTAACCAGCGCGACGACCGATATGATAAATAGCCAAGCGACATACAACACTCCTTACGGTTAAGCATGAAACGGACAATTAAGAGCCGTGCTCAACAGCCAGCGGCGTTGTTTTACGCCGAAGCTTGGCTGCCAAGCTGTGGTAACGACCAAACAGGGCCGAAAACAGGTACCCCACGCCAGCCAGCAGAATAATGCTCGGGCCGGAAGGAATATCCAGATGAAACGAGAGCAGTAGGCCACCAGTGCTCGACACCATGGCCAGCACAATCGCAATGCCGATAAGCCCCTCTAAGCGCTTACTCCAAAACCGCGCCGAGGTGGCGGGCAGCATCATCAAGCCCACCGCCATCAGTGTGCCCAACGTTTGGAAGCCAGCGGTTAAATTCAGCACCAGTAGGCCCAAAAACACGCTGTGTACCCAACCGCTGCGGCGGCTCTGGCCGCGTAAAAACAGCGGGTCTAAGCACTCCACCACCAGGGCGCGGAACACCACCGCCAGGGTTAATACAATTAGCGTGCTGATACCCGCAATCAGCAGCAGCGCGGTCGAGTTGATCGCCAAGATCGAGCCAAACAGCACATGGGTAAGATCAACACTGCTACCGCCCAGCGAAATCAGCATCACGCCTGCGGCCAGCGAGATAATAAAAAAGCTCGCCATGGCGGCATCTTCCCGCTGGCCGCCCATTTTTGACACCGCCCCGGCCAACAGCGCGACCATTAACCCAAACAGCACCCCGCCAATGCTCATAATCGGCAGTGAAAACCCTGCCAGCAAAAAGCCAAGTGCCACGCCGGGCAGTATTGCGTGAGCCATGGCGTCGCCAATCAGGCTCATACCGCGCAGTACCAAAAACACTCCCAGCGGCGGAGCAGCCAGCGAAAGCGCCAAACCACCCACCACCGCCCGGCGCATAAAGCCGTAATCGAACGGGCTGATAAACCAGACATTAAGCAGATCCAGCATGGCGCCCTCCCAAGGTAAACGGCACCACTTGGGCGGGTGCATGGTGTTGATTGAGTGCACTGGGCGCCACCCAACGGCCATGGCCGCCGTTTAGCATCAGCACTTCATCGGCCAGGCGGCGCAGGTGATCCATATCGTGCAGCACGACAATGATCGTCGCGCCGTCATCGGCCATCTGGCGCAGGATGCGGATCAGAATATCCACGGTTTCGCTATCCACATTGGCAAACGGTTCATCGAGCAGAAGCAACTCTGCTTCCTGCATTAGCGTGCGGCCAATCAGTGCGCGCTGGCGCTGGCCGCCGGAAAGCTCACCCAGCGGGCGGTGGGCTAAGTGCGAAATACCCAGCCGCGCCATAATCTCGCGGCCCTTGCGGTAGTGCCCCGCACAGTAGCCGGTTAACGCGCCGTGACTGGGCCAACTGCCGGTCATCACCAGCTCTTCCACGCTCATCGGAAAGGTAAGGTCCAGCGCCAACTGCTGGGGCAGCCATGCCCGGCGCTCTTTGGCGACGGTGCAGACCACTTCGCCGCTAATAGGCCGAAGCTCACCCATAATGGCCTGAATCAGCGTGCTTTTACCGGCACCGTTCGCGCCAATCAGCGCGGTAATCGCCCCCGGTTTAAAGTCGCCTTCGATATGTTCCAGCACCGTGCGGCGCGCCTGGGCCAAGTGCAGATTGTGCAGCTGTAGGCGTGATAACGAGCGCTCACTCATCCCAACCACCCGCCAGCCCAAACCACCAACGCCCAAAGTGCCAACAGCGGCACGGCAACAAACAGCAGCCGTTTAACAGCCGATAGCGACATCAAGGAGAAATGGCAGGGGCCCTCCTTGTTATGGCGGTGCGTATGCTCACTCATCAAGCGGCCTCGTGTAATATCAAATAGGTTATAACATAACGTTTGGCAAAGCCAAAAAAATTGCTGGGTATTTTACGCGTTCACGCCGCGCTGGCAATAATAAAGCGCTGAAGGCAAGCCAGCAGCGCTTTAGAGCATTAACGAGAGGAGGGAATTAATCAGTAATCAGTAGCGCCAGGTAGCACCAAGCTGCTGTGGCCCCACGTTTAGTGCGTATTCACCGGGAATCGTAATCGGCCCCAGCGAAAGGTTAGCGGGTTGGAAGCGATTAATCGCGGAAGACGCCTGATTCGGCTGCGACCAGATTTGTAGCTCATTGACCAGCATGCCGGTGGCAAAGTTAATTGCGCCATCGTCTCCCCGTCCATCAGCAGCAATCACCGCGCCCGCTACGCCATTCACCACCAATGAGCTAACGCGGGCACCCCAGCCACGCCGCTCGCGCTCTGCTTGGGCAAGCTGTAACCCCAGCGCCTGCACGCCGCTGAGATCACCGCTGGCTTTCAAGCGCTCATATTCTGCCAGTGCCGCCGGGTGCGGCTGGCGGTCGGTCAGCATACCGGCCACGGCCAGGGCGGATTTCACCACGCCCACCCGGGCATCAAAGCGGTCATCCGGGTCGCTCGCCTCGCTGGATTGGTACGCATTCACCGCCAGGCTTGTGCCATAAATGCCTGTCCAGCCCCACTGCCAAACGTTGGCGTGGCTGGCGCCGTTCTCAAATACCTCATCGTACTCACTCCAATGCCCGTTGGTTTGAGCCTGGGCTTCTAGAGAGACAGGCAGGGCGATCACCAGCGTAGTAACCAAGGCGGTGAGAAGACGAAAAGGATGCATGTGAAAGGCCTATAAAGGAGAGCGATAGCGCTAAGCGTAGCACGGAGTTGGTTAGTCGTTAGCGTGGAATCAGGCTGAGCTAAGTATGACTAAGATCAATGGCGTTGCAGGGTGAAGGATGGTTAGATGGAAGAAGACGATAACCAAGGACGCGGCATGGATGACTTTTTTTGATGACTATAGGTAAAGGTAAAAAGGGCCTACCATACAGATTTATGCTTCTAACATGTTGAACGTTCTTATTAATTTGCAAGGAAGTCGCAACTCAGCCTCTAGGAGAAATCAAAGATGGCTACCAAGCCAACCATGAATATGCCGGAGATACTGGTATTCGCAAAGCCGCTTGTCATTGGTTTCATAGTTGCGGAAATTTGGCGAGTAGCATTCTATCTTGGCGCAAACTTTGCGCCAATCTTATCTGATGTACCTCCCTTGATAATGACCGGAGGGATATTATTTATAGTGCTGCTATGTCTTACCTACGGGTATAAGCGCGGCGCTCATACCTCCACTATTCGAGTGAGCAAAAGTTTTCGGCTTGATTTGCTGCTCGCAATAGGCATGGGTATTTGGATAAACGTAATGGTCTCTCCCTGGTTGGCTAAGCCTCACGAAGCGCTGAAAAATGCTGATCCCTATTGGGCGCCAGCAATCTTGCTTCTGCTATGTACGATGTTAATTTCGCCATTAATTCAAGATTTTCGGGCGAGATCTAAAAAAACTCCTCGACATCAGTATTTCATTTCAGATGAGGCAATTGGAAATAAAAGTGAGGATTTACTTGCGAGTAAAACGCAAGCGGAGTTATTTGCGAAAACTGTTCTTGATAGTGGAACCCACCCAGGTCTTATCTTCGGAGTTGATGGACCATGGGGAGTGGGCAAGACAAGCTTTATAAATCTTGCTGAGCATTTCTGGAGAGAGGCTGAGGATAAAGTCATTGTTTGCCGGTTCGAGCCGCTTCGTTATGCATCAGAACCTGATCTAACTGATCGCTTGATACGCGACTTGTCTAGTTCGATCCAGCGTAAAGTCTTCGCTCCTGAGTTTCGGCCAGCGGCATCTCGGTATTCTCGGTTGATAAAGGGTAAAGCTGATTTTTCATTTTTGGGCTTTAAGCTATCCCTGCAACCGACACAAGAAACTGTAGACGAATTGCTAGATGATATTGACGAGGTTCTTAAGCGAATTGGTCGACGCGTGATAATTGTTATCGATGATCTTGATCGTCTAGATGCAATAGCTGTGAACAATGTTCTTTTCGCAACACGTCAAACTTTCAATCTTTCTCAGGCTACATATATTTTATGCTATGACACGGAGGAACTTGTCGGAAGCCAAGGAGTGAGAGCAAGAGATTTTCTGGAAAAATTTGTAACAGTAAAATTGAGTTTGTTTGTAGATAGCTCAAGCATTCGCGATTTTCTACGTAAAGATTGGCAAAAAAAGGAAAACCAACTAAGCACAATCCCGTCCGATACTATAGTTAAACTCAGTGAAATTCTTAACGAGTTAGCAGATATAATGGACGGTGCTTTAGCTGCTGAGTACTTACCATTGGTTGGGAATATGCGTAAGTTAAAGCGTTTCGTCAATGCCATGTTGCTAATGCAAATCGAAAAAAGTGCACTAGGTCAAACGGATTTTAGTAAGCAAGATCTTATTAATTTGATGCTTTTACATTTACATTATCCTGGTTTGTTCCGGCGCATCTATGCAGAAGAAACACAAGGACGTTGTGGGGTTTTCTCGGTGCGTCAAGATTACGAAGCAAGAAGTTTTAAGAATCATGAAGAGCTGACAGAGCTGATAGCAGAGCAAACCAAAACTGCAGGGTTTCTTTTGAAGCAGCTTTTCGACGTGAAAACTTTAAATCTTGGTAATTCTAGTTCTATAAATGAGGAGGTCACCTCGTCACGCGCCTGTTTCAATAGAACTAACTTAAGAAATCTTGATAAATACCTCAATCTAATTGTTCGATTCGTAACGCCAATGCCACAAGATACTTTTGCTCTATACCAAAAGGCTGTAGAGAAGGTCAGCAATGGATCGTCAATTGAGTCGATTTTGTCGTCCTCTGACTTTAATTTGGGACATGGCGAGTATGTACATGATGAATTTTGGAGGGTACTTGTTAATAATTCTCAAAACTTTAGCCATGGCGCTGCTGAAGACGCTATCGATTCGCTTGTCAAGCACTTGCCTCTCTATTCCATGATTGATCTCTATGATAGAGGTTTGCGAAACAGGTCGATATATTCACTGTTGATATTATTGGATCGTTCTGGCTGGGGTAGAAAATTGGGCCGACGCCCTCAGAATACGCCAGAGAATATCGTAGAGATTGCTCAGAGAATTTTTGGTGAAGGCCTATTCAAGGGTAAGGGCCTGATTCATCGTCTCGCTACTAGTGACAGAGGGGTACTTGGCTGGCATGACCTCATGATGTTTAGACTACATTGCTCTGCAGATCGTCAGGGACAGTTATACAACCTGCAATCCGCTCTCATTATAGATATTGATAGCCATGCTAAGACAACTGGCTTGGTTAGTGAGCTTTCTTTAATGGGAATGAGGAAGCTATCTCAGGAAGTATTTGCGCTATTTAAGAAAACCTATATTGATCCGAAGCATAACTTCTTTACAGAAGCAGACAATGTTCCAGATAATATTTTTTTAGGCGAAAATGGGACTTTGCGAGAACAAGCTTCAAGTAACGAAGATCAAACAGGGAAAAATAGCATTTCGCTTGGTCAGCGCATTTCCATGACACGTTCGGGCATCAAAACTTTTGTGATTTACCAATTGAGTAATTCGCTGCCGCCCCATGGGTCAGGCGTGGGCTGTGGATATTATGATGAGAGCGGTTCCACCGACAGAGGAATCATAGCAAAGTTAATGAATGATTATGTGTTTAAGGTATGCTTCAGTCCAAAGTTTGACGAGAACAATATTTTCCATTTTCTTGATTATTGTCTTTCAAATTTAAGTCATTCATTCTTTATAGGTGAAGGTGATAAAGGATATATTGCAACAAAAAATAGCCTTGCTGGCGGTCTTGATCCTAAGGAAATGGGGCAGTATTGGAATGCGAATAAGGAGCAAATTCTTAAACAGTCTCTGCAGAATGAAGATAGACTTGTAGTTACACTTAATTATATAGCTTCGTACAGCGAAGATTTGGAAGGAGTCTTCAATGTACTCGATGAGCTGGCTAAAGAAGAAACGTCAGATGTTACTTAGTCAGGGTTGTTGCAGATAAACATCTTCTAAATAAGAAGCTATTAATGCTGATGTTAGGTAATGGTGGACATTTTAGAGTTTGTGCCCGAGTTAACGCTACGCGATGCTTTCGCGAGTGCATTAGCGCTTACGCCGCGCTTCTCGAAATGTGTATTTCCTCTATTAAATTACTCAAAGTGTGCTGCCCCCCAGGCAGCTCAGCATAAATATGGGAGTTCAAGTCTCCCCATCCGCACTTTGTTAGGTATGTGCTGCTTGGGTTCAAGCTCACTAAAATAGCCACCGCTTTGGGCGGCTATCGAAGCTGAGTGTAGAAAACGCTAACGCTTCAATCTTCTTTTGGCGGTGTTTCCATGGCGCGTTTGTCATCGGGGACTCTGACGATGTGGCCGACTTCGAGTTTGCTGTGGCTTTGGTGGCGGCCGCCTTTGGCGTCGATGATGGCGGCGACTTCGCCAATGCTGACGGCATCATCTTCTCGGTAGGCTTCTACCTTTACGCGCACGGTAACACCTTGATAGCGGGCAGAAATAATGTCGCCTGGGTCGGGGGCGTTATGGTCGGGGTCGTTTTTAAAATATTCAGCTACGCTGGCGCTACCTGGATTATCCCATTCTACATGCTGATGCATCGTCGTCTTCCTTGTCACGTTGGTTGTGGCCTTAGTGTAGTGCGTTCAACCGCTTACTTCATCAGGGCTTTCTTCAGCAGAGACTTCTTGTGCAGGCGTCTCTTCCGTTGCCGCTACAGTGTTGGGCTGCCCCACGTACTGAAATAAGAAGTTAAGCGCTGCCGGTAGGCTAGCGCGCCATACTTGCCAGGTATGGCCCCCGGGGTATAGGTCGAGTCGCACATCGTTGGGTTGGATGCGCTCCATCGCTTGGCGTAGCAAGCGGGCATGAAACTCTGCATCGTAAACGTCGCTGCGCCCAGCGCTGATATACAGCGGCACGGGTGAGAAATCACCCTCTTCCTCAGTACCGCGTGGTGTCACGCTCAGGCGGTACTCTTCTAGATAGGCGGTGTAGTTAAGGGTTTCCCAAAGTTCGCGATCAAACTGCCCTTGCTCATCAAGAAACGCTGGGTGGCGCCAGGCGGAGGAGTTACGTGGCGGTAAGGGGGCGTAGCTTGCGGGGCTTAATGCGGCCACTGCGGCGAATAAATCTGGCCGTTCTAGAGCAAAATTAAGTGCGCCGTAGCCGCCTGCTGAAAGCCCCGCGACACCACGTAGACGGCGCTCTTGGCCCACATGGTAGGTGGCTTCTACGTGCGGCATTAGGTCATTAAAAAACGCACTACGGGCGGGTTCGTTGTGTCCATCCACCCACCAACTGCGGCTGCCTGGCATGATGTAAACGGCAGGGGGAATGAAGCCTGCGCGTATTAGTCTGTCGGCGGTTTGCTGTAAGTTACCCCGGGCTACCCAGTCTCGGTCAGTGCCAAAAGAGCCATGCAGCATATAAACAACCGGGTACGCGTCTGTCGCTTGAGCGTCATAATTATCCGGTAAATAAACACTGTACGGGTAGTCATAACCTAGCGTGGGAGAGAAAAACTGATGGTGTTCTACCTCGCTGGCTAAACTATGCGTACTAAGCGTTAGCCACCCAATCAGGGCGGTGAGTAGTGCATGACATCGGTATGAACAGTGCGGCAGCTTGATTTTGAACACGTTTCCTCCGGGAATTAAAACTGTTCAATAGGGTCGGACAGCACATCGGCATTAGATGTTCATCATAGCCATTCAGCATAGTCATTCAGGATAGTAAGGGGGGGATTATGTAGTGGCAGGAGGCCCAATGCGGAAAATTGAAGAGATTTATTGGTTGCGTGCTTACGGCTGTATAGCCGTTTTTTTGTTTCATTTGCTAGATCATGTAAATCAGCGCGTTGATAACATTCCCACTGATTTGATGCGGATTCCGCTGGTCTTGGGCACGCCTATTTTCCTGTTTATTGCGGTGTTTGTGTTTGCCGTTCGCTACGATAAATCTGTCCCAGAGGGCTTTCTCCTCCAGCGCGTTAAATACGTGATGGTGCCGTACTTCGTGTATGGCTTTATTTATTCTACGGCTGAATGGGTAAGGCAGCAAGGAGCTGATGAGCCGGTGGGCTTTTTGGCTAATGCGGTCGAGTACTATGTCTACGCTGGTTGGCACGGCTATTTTTTGATCATCGCGATGCAATTTTACGTGGCGTATTGGTTCTTTACCCGTTGGCAGCTATGGCGATTGAATCCGGTGCCGTGGCTGTGGGGTGCTTGTGTGATCAGCATGGCGTATTGGGGCTTGGCTTACTGGTTTGACGTTGATCTGCCCGGCTACCTGCTGTGGATTGCCCCGTTGGGATGGATCTATGTGTTTTTTCTGGCGTTGGTGCTCGTACGTTACTACCCACTAGCCCCTGAGAGTGTATTGGCAGAACGGCCCATCTGGATGCAGCAGTTGGCGCATCCAGCGTGGCTGGCGCTGATGGTGGCGCTAATCATTGCGGCGACCTTTGCGGGGTGGCTGGCGTTCTCTTCGAAAGAGGTCTGGGTGATTCCCTTCTTCGTGCTGTTTACGCTCTGCGCCATGCGCTATTTGGCTGGGCGCCCGGCCCCTTTATGGGTTCGCCACATCAATGCGTATTCGTTCGGTATTTACTTGGCCCACCCGATGTTTTTCGTGCTCACCGACATGGTCGTTGTACCCCTTTCTCTGCCGATTGGCGTCTATGCGCTGCTGCTCATGGTGGTAGGCGTAGTTGGGTCGGTGGCACTGAATAAGCTAGCCAATACCACCACGCTGGGCGCGATGTTATTTGGTAAACGACTGAAGGTAAGTTAAAACGTATTAGGAGTGGGTGTGTAAACCGCATTGGGGTAGGAATTTAGTTCGAGCTGCCTATTAAATTTTCTTGGCTGATTAATTGGCAGTTGTAGGTCTTCAAACGGGTAGGGCAAGTATATAGGCGTTTTAGTAAATCATTGATAGCTATATTTTTTCCCAGTTCAGGGTCAAACCCACCTAAACGTTCGAACCAGCTTCTCCTAACGGCTATGTAGGGCGGGAGCAAGAGAGCGCTCGCCAATAATCGCTGCAAAATTCTTTCTGAAAACGTCGGAGGATCTAAGCCAATAATTAGTGCATCAAGCGTTGAAGTGTCTAGCTCGGAGTAGAGTGAATCCCATAAACTAGAAGGAAGTGGCTGTTTTTGTAGCGCGATGACTAGCCAATCAGCTTGGCTGGCAAATGCGGCTTCGTTAAAGCGAGCACCTAGGGGCAATGCAAAGGTGGCGAGACAGTGGGTATTATAGTGCTGTTCGATATAATCCAGGCGCGTGTTGTATTGAATCCCGGTCACCAGAATAGGATGCATAGACCCAGCGAATTCTGATTTGCGAATTGAGTGTAAGTGGCATGGCAATAATGCACCTGTAATGATGGCATCAACGATAAAGCAGACCGATCCCATTTGCCGACTCCAATTGTGAGCAAATCTATCAAATTGTAATTTATTGTAGTAGCTGGCTTATTTGGGTAGCAAGTAAAATGTTTGCGAACTAAAAAAGAGTGTTCATTATTCGTAATGCTATAAATTGGTGCAAGAGCAACTATTTTCGATTCATTTTGGTGCGTTAAGGCTTTTTTTAGTTCTCAGAGTAGCTCCCTTCTTGCCTTATGCGTCATCAAGAGGCATCAAAATCCAATTTTTAACGGTTAAAAAACAATTAGTTGTTGTTTTTCTATGCCATATTGGTGCAGTGTTGGCATGCTCTCTGCATTGTATTTGGAAGCGGCTAGCGGGCCGTAGGCATAAGCCTTGCGGCGTGCTAAAACGATAGCCGGTCTGAAATGCTCGCTGAGCGATTTGTTAATCGATGTCAGGCACAAAATGTCAGGCAAACGTTGAGCGAACAAGAATGACAAACGTGCGGTTTAGCGCGTATTTTGTCGAACAACACTTTTATCGGTAGCTTACAGTCATTATCTTTAAGCCACGCTCATACCGGAGGACACTATGTCAGCCAAGACTCTCGCGCTAATTGAAGAACACGATGTTAAATGGGTAGATCTGCGTTTTACCGACACTCGCGGTAAAGAGCAGCACGTCACCGTGCCTGCTCGCGATGTGAACGAAGAATTCTTCGAGAATGGCCAAATGTTTGATGGCTCTTCTATTGAAGGTTGGAAGGGCATTAACGAATCCGACATGATTCTGAGCCCGGAAGATGGTACTGGCTACCTCGACCCCTTCACCGAAGATGCGACACTGGTTCTGCGCTGCGACATCATCGAGCCGGCCACTATGCAGGGCTATGATCGTGACCCGCGCTCCATCGCCAAGCGCGCTGAGGCTTATTTAGAGTCCACTGGTCTGGGCGACACCGCCTTCTTTGGTCCTGAGCCTGAATTCTTTATCTTTGACGAAGTACATTGGAAATCTGATATTCAGGGCTCCATGTACAAAATTACCTCTGACGAGGGCGCTTGGGCGACCAACAGTCAGGTAGAAGGCGGCAACTTAGGCCACCGCCCGCGCGTTAAAGGCGGCTACTTCCCGGTTCCTCCGGTTGATAGCTTCCACGATATCCGTGGTGCTATGTGTAACACCCTGGAAGCGATTGGCCAGACCGTGGAAGTTCACCACCACGAAGTTGCCAACGCTGGTCAGAACGAAATCGGCGTTAAATTCAACACGCTGGTGAAGAAAGCTGACGAAGTTCAGGAAATGAAATACGTGATCCACAACGTGGCTCACGCATATGGCAAAACGGCGACCTTCATGCCGAAGCCGCTGGTAGGCGATAACGGTTCTGGTATGCACGTTCACCAGTCGTTCTGGAAAGATGGCCAAAACCAGTTTGCCGGTGACGAATACGCTGGCTTGTCTGAAATGGCGCTTTTCTACATTGGCGGCATCATCAAGCACGCCCGTGCCTTGAACGCGTTTACTAATGCTTCAACTAACTCGTACAAGCGTCTGGTACCTGGCTTTGAAGCACCGGTAATGCTGGCCTACAGTGCCCGCAACCGTTCTGCTTCTATCCGTATTCCATATACCGCTAGCCCGAAAGGCAAGCGCGTAGAGGCACGCTTCCCTGATCCGACGGCTAACCCCTACCTGGCGTTCTCTGCCATGTTGATGGCGGGTATCGACGGTATCAAAAACAAGATCCACCCTGGCGATGCCATGGACAAAAACCTGTACGACCTGCCGCCAGAAGAAGGCAAGTTAGTACCGACCGTGGCGCACAGCCTGGATCAAGCTCTCGAAGCGCTCGACGCTGACCGCGCCTTCTTGACCGAAGGTGGCGTGTTTACCGATGAAATGATCGATGCCTACATCGAACTCAAGATGGAAGAAGTGGAGCGTATTCGCATGACCACGCACCCGATTGAGTTTGATATGTACTACAGCTGCTAATCAGCACTACCAACCCCTGGCTGTTACTATCAGCTAGGCGGTGGTAAGTGTTGTCATAAACCCCGCTTCGGCGGGGTTTCTTTGTTTTGGGGTGAATATGAGCGGTGAGGAGCGCTATGGGTAAGAAGAAGACGTTAGCGATAAGCACCTTAGTTGCCACTGTATTGAGTGTTGGAAGCACTGTCAGACCGGATACGGCTCTCGCTCAGACGGTTTATCGGGTCACCGATGAGCACGGTAAGGTGACCTTTACCGATAACCCTGAACGCGGTGGCGAGGCTCTGGAGCTGGCGCCACTGCCCAGCCTGCCAGCCGCATCAAGAGCGCAAACGGCGTCTGCCCGTGCAGTGCCGCCTGCTGCGCGCCCCCGCGGTAAACCGGGGCAGCCCTTTATGCCCTATGACCATTTTTCGATTGCTCTGCCCCAGCAAGGCGCACGGTTAATGGAGAGGAGCACCGCGGTGGAAGTGGTTATTGCGCCACCGCTGCGTGATGACCACCAGGTGCGACTGCTCGTTAACGGTGAAATTAGTCAAACCGCGCTGCACAGTGATGTGTTCTGGTTGTCCGGGCTCTCAGCGGGCCGTTATGAGCTTCAAGCGGAGTTACTGGATAGCAGCCAGCGGTTGCAGCATCGTACGCCAGCGGTGACGATTACGGTGCCTTAAAGACGTTTTCACTCGCTTTTGTGAAAACCTTTATGCACTAAAATAGTGCATTATCGAATGGGTTTGGTGCTTCACTTGCGCTAAAACGATTCACCACCTCTCAATGCCATGCCCACAAGCCGTGCAAATAGGCATAAAGGCATAATTGGCGCGCTTTTTGCAGTTCCCTCACTGATCATCCACCTGTAGGTCTGTAACGGCGATGGAAGACGCAATTTCTCAGGACAACACCATGCATCAGCGTTTGCTTGAACATCTCACCACGGCGGTATTACTGCTGGACGGGGAGTTGCGTGTGCGCTGGATGAACCCCGCCGCTGAAGCCCTATTGGCCGTCAGCCTTAGCCGTGTGCAGGGAATTAGTCTGGATACGCTACTTGGCGGTGATGAAAGCATTGATGATGTTTTGGCCAAAGCTCGGGATGCGTTTCACCCTTACACTCAGCGCGAAGC
Organism: Vreelandella neptunia; assembly: GCF_022489065.1. GTDB lineage: Bacteria > Pseudomonadota > Gammaproteobacteria > Pseudomonadales > Halomonadaceae > Vreelandella > Vreelandella neptunia_A. Next base: position 153,147 of record NZ_JAKVTW010000009.1, read on the forward strand.
ACGCATCACGCCGCTGAATAGTGAGCCACTCACCGTCGACTATACGGTCACGCCTTTATCGGACGATGAACTGCTATTAGAGGTAGAGCCGCGGGATCGATTGATGCAAATCTCCCGTGAAGAGGCGTTAACCACCCGTCAAGAAACGATCAAGATATTAGCCCGTGGGCTCGCCCACGAAGTAAAAAACCCGCTGGGTGGGATTCGCGGGGCGGCTCAATTGCTAGAGCGTGATTTAGACGACCCGGCCCTGCGCGAATATACCCATATCATTGTGGAAGAGGTGGATCGGCTGCGTGATTTAGTCGACTCCATGCTTGGCCCCAACCGTATTCTCAAACATGAGCCGGTCAATATTCACCGGGTCTTGGAGCGAGTGAGGGCGCTGCTGATTGCCGAACACCCCAGCGTGGTGATTAGCCGCGATTATGACCCCAGTTTGCCTGACCTTTCCGGTGACGAATCACAAATGATTCAAGCGGTGCTCAACGTCGCGCGCAACGCCGTGCAGGCCATGAGCGATGCGCAAACGCTAGAACCTACGTTAATCCTGCGTACTCGTGCCCGGCGTCAATTCACTCTTGGTGCAGAGCGCCACCGGTTAGTCAGTGAAGTCGCGGTCATTGATAACGGCCCCGGGATTCCCGATGCACTGCAGGAAACGCTGTTTTATCCCATGGTGTCAGGGCGCGCGGAAGGCAGCGGTTTAGGGCTCTCTATTGCCCAGTCGATTTTGCACCAACATCAAGGATTGATCGAATGCGACTCACGAGCCGGACATACCGAATTTCGTTTACTGATTCCATTGGTATTAATTTTACCGGAGAAGCGTCATGACTGAGGCTACACGTACTGATGTTGCGCGGGTGGTGATTGTCGATGACGACCGCGCTATCCGCTGGGTACTGGAACGCGCACTGGCGCAACCCGATCTTGACGTTGAGTGTATCGAGCGCGCAGATACGGCGCTTGCCCGATTGCTGGAAAGCCCCCCCGACGTGCTGGTCACCGATATTCGTATGCCAGGCATCGATGGGCTGGATTTGATGGCCAGGGTGCGTGAGGCGCATCCCGATCTACCGGTCATCGTTATGACGGCGCACTCCGATTTAGACAGCGCGGTGGCCTCTTATCAGGGTGGCGCATTTGAATATCTGCCCAAGCCGTTTGATGTGGATGAAGCCCTCGCGCTTGTGCGTCGCGCCGTGGCCCACGCCCGTGAACGCCAGCGCCCGGTAACCGTACCTGAAGGCTTAAATGCTGAGATCATCGGTGAAGCGCCTGCGATGCAGGAAGTATTTCGCGCTATCGGTCGCCTTTCCCACTCCCACATTACGGTACTGATCAACGGCGAGTCGGGGACCGGTAAAGAGCGCGTTGCTCAAGCGCTTCACCAGCATAGCCCACGAGCGGGTAAGCCCTTTATCGCCTTGAACATGGCGGCAATTCCCCGCGACTTGATCGAGTCGGAATTGTTTGGCCATGAGAAGGGAGCCTTTACTGGTGCCGCTCAGCAGCGCCAAGGACGTTTTGAACAGGCCAATGGCGGCACGCTGTTTTTAGATGAAATAGGCGATATGCCGTCTGAAACTCAAACCCGCTTATTGCGGGTGTTGGCCGATGGTGAGTTCTATCGCGTTGGGGGGCACACGCCAGTAAGAGTCGATGTGCGAATTATCGCCGCAACGCACCAAAATTTAGAGGTGCTGGTAGATGATGGCCGTTTTCGTGAAGATTTATTCCACCGTTTAAATGTCATTCGTATTCACCTGCCCAAACTTGCCGAGCGGCGTGAAGACATTCCCCGCTTAACGCGGCACTTTTTAGCCGAAGCGGCCAAAGAGCTCACGACCGATATCAAAGTGCTGACCAGTGAAGCGGAAGCGCACCTGACGCGCTTGCCATGGCCAGGCAACGTGCGGCAATTGGAGAATATCTGCCGCTGGCTGACGGTCATGGCATCAGGGCGTGAAATTCTGGTTGAGGATCTACCGCCCGAGCTACGTTCACCGAGCGCTTCTGAAAGCAGTGCCCATGGCGATTGGCGCACGGCGTTTCGTGACTGGGCGGATAACGCGCTGGCTGAAGGCCATACGCATCTTTTGGAAGAGGCGGTACCTGATTTTGAGCGGATTCTGATTGAAACAGCGCTAAAGCATACCGGTGGCCGTAAGGGTGAAGCCGCCGAGCTACTAGGCTGGGGGCGCAATACGCTGACCCGAAAACTGAAAACACTGTTACCGGCTCTTGCGGACGATTAAGCGCTACTCGTCCGCTAGGATATACACCGCATCTGCGTATGCTGTTTCGGGAAGCGCGCCGTCACTCATTTGCCAGGGCAGTAGGCTTAGTGTGCTATTAATGCCCAAGGCGTTTAGCTGGTAGGCCACGCCCTCGTTATACGTGACGTGACCAAGCCCCATTAAGCCCACAGCTAGTGCGCCGTCCTCCGTGGCCTCAGCCAGGCGCTGGGCCATGGCGGTATCCCAGGTGTGCTGTGCCTGAATAAAACGCTCACGCGCCTCGTGGGCATCGCCCATGGCATGCTGATTAAACACCTCTGTAAGCCGATTGCGGTAACTGGCGCTGGCGGGCTTGGGAGGCGGAATTTGATAACGCTCTTAAGCGGGTACGCTATTCCAGCCATCATTCACCAGCCGCTCGCGCAGGTCGGAATCGATGTTCAGCGCGATTAATGGGATGTGTGCCATCCGAGCAAACTCTAAAATCGGCATATACAGGGCTGCATCAAACCCCCAAACCTCTTCCCAACGAACCTGCTCCAACAGGTTGTCCGCATCCAGCTCACCTGCGACCCACGCATCAAGGCTAGGCTGGGCGCTACGCGGCAACATTTCTAAGCCAATCACCATCTCATCATTTAACGCATGCAGTCCCGCCAGGGTATGCAGTTGCCAACGGTGGTGGGCTATTTCATCGTGCTGCTCCCCCAGCAGTACTACTCGCTGCTGGGCTGCCGTGGCTAGCACCTGGCGTGTTGTCAGCGGTTGCTCTTCCATCCACCACTGGCCCTGAGTAGGGCATGCAGCCAGTGTCATTGTGGGTATTAAACCCAGCAGTAGCGTGGTGGCCAGTGCAGCATAGCGTTGTCTATTGCTGATAAGGCTATTGTGCCGCTTCAATGCGCCTGATCTCGGCCAGTAAAGCTTCGGCTTCTTCGGTAAGCGTGGCATTGGCGCGCATATCGCCATTGCGTGACGCCTCCATGGCAGCTTGAAGTTTACGCTCATACTCTTGCTGTAATTTCTTTTTGGGATCGCGCTTAAACATGCCTAACATGAACAATCTCCTCGCTCTCGGCTTCCTGATGTACACCATTTGTATAGGTTTGGAGTGCTCGTGTCGAATGTTTGTTTTGTCAGGGCTTATGTTTCGTAGTGAGAGGAGGCGCTGCACTGACCTAGGAAGCGCTCGAAATCGAGCAGAATGGTATCGAGACTGGCGTGAAGGCGATGATCATCGTCCACCATCCTCAGTGATAATCGCTGCAGGCGGGCACGTTCGATCACCGGTTCAGGAGCGACAACATCGTCACGCCAGCCGTGAATGATGTGCGTGTGCTGTGCCTGGATGGCGAGTGACGTTTCAGGGTAGTCGTCTAAGCCTAGCGCGGGGGCTAACAGAAAACAGCCGAGCACAGGTTGCTGCGCGCTGGCAGCAACACTTAGCCATCCGCCTAAACTTGAGCCTGCCAACACGCAGAAAGCCGGGTCGTCTCCGCGCTCAGCCAGTACCTGTAACAGATGCTGGAGTCGCTGTTGGGGCTCTGCCATTCCCCGGTAATCCATCACCACGGGCTCGCAGTCGTCCAACTTCTCGGCCACGCCTTTCAAAGCTTGGGTTTTCAATGCCCCCGGCCCGCTCTCCAGGCCATGGGATAGGTACACGGTCATCATGATGTTTAGCTCGCTGCACGTTGGATAGCTTCGCCACCCTGTTGAAGATCCTCACCAGCACCGCGAATAGTATTGCAACCGCTGACCAGTAGCAGGGTGATGAGCATTATTAAACCAAGGGCGATGGCGCGTGTCATGGCGGACTCCTTAAAGGCATGAGTATCGCTGAGCTCAGAAGATCGAACCCCTTGCCGAGGGGGCGGCTAAGCACCAAACAGTAAAATAATCCCTGCCGAGGCGTTCCGCTATGGCTGAGTGCGAGAAAAATCGCCTTTATATCGTGTGCTTATGTCGCATGTGTCAGTTCTGCACATCAATGCCAATACATATCGGTGCTCTTAAGTAATTTTTATTTATTTCAAGCGTTTGATTTTAAATGTAAATTTTTAACATTGGCATAGTTTGGCTCAGACCCTGCAGCTACAGTGTAGTTGCTTAGATGTTCAGTTGTTTAGGTTTAGCCGTTTAAATAATTGTTAGCAGTAACTAAGTGAGTGGGCGGACAGGCACAAGGAAGGCAGGATGCCGATAAGTGAACAGGATGTTAAGGGACACTCCGCCCACTCACTGGTTGCAGCGCAAGGAGGCGCTGTTCATCAAGCTAGGGAATGGAATGATGCGAAATGACCATCTCGTGAAAATGAGGTGGTTTTTTTGCGTGCATAAAATAAACTAAGTGTTTGATAAATAGTATCTTTCTATTGGGTCGTGGTTTTTGCATAGCTTTTGTACACATAAAAGCAGTGTTTTGGTCTATCCTTTGATGAAATCAAACTGCAGCGGTTAGAAAACGTCAACGTAACGACCGCACACTATCAGGGACAAGATTATGGCCATGGCATTGATGTTATGCATGTTTGTTTTATTCCTAGGGTTTTCGGGGGTAGGGGTGTATATGATGTTTAAGACATCCTTTATGGCCAGTATGGATGAACGTGATGATATGCCGCCAGACATCTAACCAATGGTTTTGTCTAGATAGCTTTGGCTAGTCGAACTCAAACACGCCCGCTTTTAGCGGGCGTGTTTGCGTCTGGATAACGCCATTATACAGCTAGTTTTTCCACCGGCCTTTGCCCCGATCGGGAACCATACGCCCGAAATAGAGCAAGCCAAATGTAAGCCAGCCGATGGTTAGTAACGCGGTAAAAATAAGCACTGCAAGGGCGCCAAATTCGGCAATTAGCGGCAGGGCGGCGGCGGTGAAAAGCCCACCGCCAACAATGGGTTCAAACATCAGTTGTTTATAGCCAAAGCTTTCTAACGCCCCAGATTCATTTTTAGGGTCCGCCATGCGCATCAGCAGTAGGCCGGTGACGGTGACCCCCATTGATTGGCCAAAGTCACCCACCCCACGTTCAAACCAGTTCTCAGGAATGACACGGGGAGCGATAACGATTAATACGAATAAACCCCAGGCAATCCCCGCTAAAGAAAGGAGCAGGAAGGGAAGAAAGTATTCGCCTAAGGTGGTGAGCGATAGGGTGGCGAGTGCCGCCACAATGGTAAAATCCAGCGCCGTTCCGGCGATGCGTGACATGGTGCGGCTAGACACATGGCGCTCTAAGCCAAACCGCATAACCACTAATTGGACGATGACCCCGCCAATCATGGCGATAGGAAATAGCGGCACATGGGCAAGAATTTCTAAACCGCCATCGCGAGCCCAGGTGACTTGCTCAAACCACTGTAAAGCTGAAAGAATCAGCCAGCCGATGACAATCGCGATGCCCACTAAACCAATATGCAAACTAAGTGGGTCGGTCGTTCCCGCCTCTTGAGCCAGATCCTTCTTGAACTCACTGAATTCTTCAGTGGAAGGGCGCTCATCTTCGCGCATTAACTCGTCTGGATCCTCAGCATTATCGGTCTCATCGTTGAGTTTTACGATTCCACGGCGCGCAGCAATATTGATTAGCACCGTGCCGATGAGTACCCCTCCCACAATACCCACCGTGGCCAAGCCCAGGGCAAGGTCGGCCCCTTCCTCAAAGCCTAACTCCTCAAACGTCTCTGCCATGCCTGCCGCCGTACCATGACCACCCTCAAAGCCGATTTCTATTAACGCCCCGACCATTGGGTTCATATTGAAAACGGGTACTAATACCAGCAGCGCCAAGCTCAACCCGACAACATACTGGCCCCACGCCATGGTTTGCCCGACAACGACCTGAGGCCCTGCACGCAGCCAGATAGTGCGCAGGCCAGGGATCACTTTGCCAATAAACAGGGCTGCAAAGACAACATTAATCAACAGACTCGGCAGGGCAGCCCAGCTCTCCTGCACGTAGGCAGGAAACAGCCCGGGGCTCTGTTCAAAAATAGTGGGCATGGCGCGGCCGATGACATCGGGGCCCATCAGTAGGAGGAGAAGGCCGCCAATGACCGAGCTAGGAAGGAAGAGGCGCCTTAACCAGGGCAGCTTTAGCCGTAGCGCGTTGCTGGCTAAAAGGACTACCGCAATGGTCACTAGCGCTATAAATAACTCACCAACTGTCATGGTCATTACATCACTCCTTGATGTCTGCTTAGCCTAACGCGTGCTTAGCAGGGAAGTTAAAAATGACGAGGTTGGTTTAAAAGTAGCGTTTAATGAGTAAATTCGCGAAAACGAGGGTTTTTACCCCATCCAGTAAAGGCTAACCAAGGCAAAGGCGTAGCCCAAGGCAGCGCCCGCCAGCACATCACTGACATAATGCAGCCCTAAACCCACGCGGGAAATCGCTATCAGCAGGGTTAATGGCAACACCACCGGTAGCAGCCAGGGCGTGTGGGCGGCGACTAAGACACTAAACATTACCGCATGCATGGTGTGGCCGCTGGGGAAGCTATAGCGATCACGTGCCGGTTCACAGCACACTATTCCTTCGCCATAGGTAATAAAGGGCCGTTCGCGGCATAAGCGAGTTTTCACCAGCCGATAAACGGCAACGGCAAACAGGGCAATCACGCTGTACTGCATTACGCGCCATGCGCCATTTGGCTGCAGCCAAGGCTGGGCCATGATCAGTAGTACCCAGACAGGCCAGTCGCCTAATCGGCTAGCAGCCTGCAACGTTAGGCGCCAGGGGCGATTGAGTGAGAGCCGCGACACGCGCTGGCAAAACTGCCACTCCAGCAGGTCAAGACGGTCGAATACGACAAGCGGACGCGGGCGCATGATGAGCCTCCTGGGCTTGGTGTAAATAACGCAAAAACTGCTCAGCAATACCCGTCCAGCTCTGCTCCAGCGCACGTAAACGTGCTACTCGACCTAAGCGAGCGTAATCTGCCGGGTGTTGGCATAGTTCTACGGCTGCCTGTTGGAAAGCAGCGCCATTGCCAGCGGGTACGGTGATACCGTTGTGGCCGCTGTTAATGAGCTCGGCACTGGCAGCATGATCATAAGCCACCACGGCTAAGCCGCTGGCCATGGCTTCTGCCACCACATTCCCCCAGGTTTCTGAAAGAGAAGGGAAGATAAACACATCAGCGCTGGCATAGTGGCGAGCGAGTGACTCTTGACCCACGAAGCCGGTGAAATGCGCATCGGGCAGCGCTTTCTCAAGCTGTGCCCGTGCGGGGCCGTCGCCGACGATCACCTGGGCGATATCGGGGCGCACTTCGCGCATGGCTTGAAGGGTTTCATGGAGCAATGAAAGATTTTTTTCAGCAGCTAACCGGCCAACGTAAAGGGCGACCGGTTGATGCTCACCAACGCCCCAGCGTTTGCGTAATGCAGGGTCGCGGTGGGCGGGTGAATAGCGCTCCCCATCTAGGCCGCGTGACAGTACATGGACATCCCGAATCCCCTGGCGCTGAAGTGCTTTAGCCTGCTGATGAGTAGGTACTAACGTTAGGTCGCAGCCATTATGGAAGTAGCGCAAATAGCGCCGTGTGGTCGAAGCCAGCCACGTGACACCGTAATCTTCACAGTAGTGATCAAAGTTAGTATGCCATCCAGCTACCAGAGGAATATTGAGCTGCCGAGCCGCTTGTCTTGCCGCCCAGCCCAGTGGGCCTTGCGTTGCCAAGTAAATAACATCAGGGCGGTGCTTACGCCAGAAACGTCGCAGTGTTGCGGGCCTAACCAGCCCTACTTGCACATCAGAGTAGCCGGGTAAAGCGAGGCGCTGCACCTGTAGTTCGCGGTTAATGCCAGTCGCATTCCCCGCGGCCCGTGGCTGCGGGCGAATCACGTCAACCGGCACTCCTTGCCGGTTAAGTTCATAGCTTAACCGGCTCAGCGTATGAGCAACGCCGTTGATGTCCGGTGACCATGTTTCACTAACAATGCAGAGCCGCATGAGCGATTCATCCCTTTATCACGTTTTCACATAGTGTGTGCGGGAAGAATGACACTGCCGAGTCAAGCAGGTGAATAAGTGATGACATGCCAATAAAAATTAGGGAACCTCTGATTAACTATCGCGCTTGCCGATACGGTGTTAAAAATTGCCTCGTGCGCGAGTCCGATCAAAATGCTCATTTACGGCTCGTAAACTCCGCTTTTTCGTTGATTATTGCCTTGTCTAGTCTGCGCTCATTACGTTAATCAGAGGCTCCTTAGGTTGCAACAATACGAGAAAAATAATGGCCGCCCATTTAAATAGCAGTTAAATATTAAAATAAGATGGCAGTTTTATTTAATAGAGGAATAAAAAATAAGTTCCCAAAAAATTAAAACTTTAAACTTAATGAAATATAACTCCTTTAAGATTCTCAGCGTTGAGGCGTTATTCGTCCTTCATTGTGCCTTCGCAAAGCGCAAGCATTAACTACTTCAATGGGAACAATCATGTTTAAAAAAACGACACTGGCCCTGGCCGTTAGCGGTTTATTGGCAGCCTCTGCAGCACAAGCAGCAACCGTTTATGATCAAGATGGTACCGACCTGGAAATCTACGGCCGTATTGCCATGGGGTTTGAAGGCGGCGGTGTTGATGACGGTGTTGATAACGGTGAAGAGTTCCGTAATTTCGGCTCTCGTCTGCGAATTACTGCTGGCCATCAAATCTCCACTGATCTACGTGCATTTGCGCGTGTCGAGTGGCGCTTTACCGGTGATGAGCGCAACCAGGACTCTGGTTTCGACGAAGTGCGCAACAGTTACCTAGGCTTGGAAAGCCAGCAGTTTGGTACCTTCATGGCCGGTAACTACGACAGCTTCTACGATAGCTACGTAATGACGCCATTCGACGTGTACGTTGAGCGTGGCTATGAGTTTGCGGGTGGTGGTGTACAGGCTCGCGGCGATTCGATTGGCTACAAAACACCAGAACTCAGTGGTTTTCAGGCAGTTATTTCTGCTAAGCACTTCTCTGAGCGTGGTTTGACTGAAGCCGAGCAGACTGCCGAAGGATCCGTTATCGCCACTCAGGGTGGTGTTGTCTACGAAACAGGTCCTGCTCGCTTAGCGCTTGGCTATGTGGAAGATACGGTACGCGGTGGCGGTAACGGTGAAGTGCGCTACGGTGCTACGGGCGAGTTTGCTGTTACGGACGCTTTCGCTGCTCGTGTAGGGTATGAAACTCGTGGTGATGACGATGTTAACGGTGGCGGTTTCGATAAAATCGGCGTTGGCGCTACTTACGCTATCGATTCCTGGAAGTTCTTCGCTGATTACTACAACATCGAAGTAGATGGTGCTAGCGATGAGCGTAACGCTTGGGCGCTAGGCTCTATGTACAAGCTGACGAGTAATTTCGATATGTTCCTCGAACTTAACGATCGTAACCTGGATGCCGTTAATGACTTCGAAGAAGATATGTACTACGCATTAGGCGCTCGCTATCACTTCTAATTAATAGAGTGATGTTGGCGATAGTGTTGCTTTAGTTCTTGGAATAAGTTCTTGGAGTAAGTTCTTGGCATAAGTTCTTTGTATTAGCTCTTTAGCTTTAAGTTAGCTCGCATGTTTCGATCTTTACCGGTGTGGATACGTCCACACCGGTTTTTCATTTGTCTTTAATATGGTTTTAATGGTTTGGTTATATTAAATGACGCGTTTTCTGATTTGCGAAGAGAGCTGCTCAAAGCCAATCACGACGACCAAAATCACTAAAATAATGGTCAAAGCACGGTCGAAATTAAATAACCGCATAGCGGCAGCCAGTTCAACGCCGATACCGCCTGCGCCTACCAAGCCAAGTGTCACCGCCGAGCGCAGTGCTTTTTCAACGCTATA